>NZ_FXXL01000001.1 GCF_900184685.1 Butyricimonas sp. Marseille-P3923 | reverse complement strand
GCTCCAGAAAGGAGGTGTTCCAGCCGCACCTTCCGGTACGGCTACCTTGTTACGACTTAGCCCCAGTTACCGGTATTACCCTAGCCCGTTCCTCGCGGTCACGATCTTCAGGTACTCCCGGCTTCCATGGCTTGACGGGCGGTGTGTACAAGGCCCGGGAACGTATTCACCGCGCCATGGCTGATGCGCGATTACTAGCGAATCCAACTTCGTGGAGTCGGGTTGCAGACTCCAGTCCGAACTACGACCGGCTTTAGAGATTGGCGCCCCGTCACCGGGTGGCGGCCCTCTGTACCGGCCATTGTAACACGTGTGTAGCCCTGGATGTAAGGGCCGTGCTGATTTGACGTCATCCCCGCCTTCCTCGCACCTTACGGTGGCAGTCTCGATAGAGTGCCCGGCATTACCCGGTGGCAACTATCGATAGGGGTTGCGCTCGTTATGGGACTTAACCCGACACCTCACGGCACGAGCTGACGACAACCATGCAGCACCTTGTAAAGAGTCCCGAGGGAAAGGGATGTTTCCACCCCATGCACTCTACATTTAAACCCAGGTAAGGTTCCTCGCGTATCATCGAATTAAACCACATGTTCCTCCGCTTGTGCGGGCCCCCGTCAATTCCTTTGAGTTTCATCGTTGCCGACGTACTCCCCAGGTGGCTCACTTAATACTTTCGCTTGAACCCTGACAGTGTATCGCCAAGATCCAGTGAGCATCGTTTACGGCGTGGACTACCAGGGTATCTAATCCTGTTCGCTACCCACGCTCTCGCGCATCAGCGTCAGATCGAGTCTGGACAGCTGCCTTCGCTATCGGGGTTCCAAGTGATATCTAAGCATTTCACCGCTACTTCACTTGTTCCGCCATCCTCGACTCGTCTCGAGGTCACCAGTTTCAACGGCGTGCTACAGTTTAGCTGCAGTCTTTTACCGCTGACTTGGCATCCCGCCTACGCGCCCTTTAAACCCAATAAATCCGGATAACGCTCGCATCCCCCGTGTTACCGCGGCTGCTGGCACGGAGTTAGCCGATGCTTATTCGTCAAGTACTGGCATCA
>NZ_FXXL01000004.1 GCF_900184685.1 Butyricimonas sp. Marseille-P3923 | reverse complement strand
TAAAATCAAGACCATGCGGCCTTGAAGTATCATGGGGTGTTAGTCCACGTTTCCGCGGGTTATCTCCCGGTACGGGGTTGGTTGCACACGTGTTACTCACCCGTGCGCCGGTCGCCGGCGAAGTATTGCTACTCCCCGCTGCCCCTCGACTTGCATGTGTTAAGCCTGTCGCTAGCGTTCATCCTGAGCCAGGATCAAACTCTTCATTGTAATAGTTAATTTCAGAAATTTTATTCCGGCAAGGGTCATGTGTTTCATGAATCCCGACATCTCGTCGGCTCGATTCACGCTCGCTACGTTGTTCATTTCAATATCTTAAAGAACTCTTATTCTATCGTTTCCTATCGCCCCTTTTTTGAAGCGAAAGCGGGTGCAAAGATAAAACCTTTTTCTCTCCACTTCCAAATCTTTTTCAAAGTTTTTTTCAACTTTTTTTTCGAAGTGTTCCAACCTCCCTTTTTTCAGCACCTTTTTGTCTGCCCTCTCTCTTGAAAGCGGGTGCAAAGATAAGCGAACGTGTCTCCATTATCCAAATTTTTTCACCATTATTTTTCAACTTTTTCACAAACGACTAGAAGGCAGCACGTTGAAAAGAACATACCCAAGGCCCCCCGGGGGATACTCGATGAGATAGGGGTGTAATAAGGGATCAAAGACGTTTCACCTTCGATACAAAGACGTTTCAAAGACGTTCACGGGCGTCTTTGAAACGACCATGTTAGGAACGTGACAGGTTAATGATCGAGATGATTAACGGAACTATACCGGATATCCCCCGTGAAAAAGTCATTTATTCACGACAAATCCCGTGAAATCATTATGCAGGAAGCTATTTAACTCCTGTGGAGTTATTCGGACTTTAAAATGCCCGTCTTTAACGAATGTAATATTTCCCGTTTCCTCGCTGACCACCACGATATGGGCATCCGTGGCGGCACTCATCCCGATAGCGGCACGATGACGCAGCCCCAAGCTACCCGGGATATTATTATTATCAGACACAGGAAGAATACATCTCGCGGCAAGTATTTTATTATCGGCAATGATAACAGCCCCGTCATGCAACGGGGAGTTTTTAAAGAAGATGTTTTCAAGCAATTCCTCCGTCACAATAGAACGAAGCAATACCCCTGTCTGGGCATAATTAAATAACTCCGAATTTTGGGATAACACGATCAATGCTCCGGTTTTGGTCTTCGCGAAATAGTCACAAGCCCGTACAATAGCCTCCGCCACCTCGTCCTTGATCGAAGGTTTGGAAAAGAGTCTTTCGAAATTAAATATATTCTGCAAATTATACTTACTACCTATCAAAAGCAGGAAACGCCGTACTTCTTGCTGAAACACGATAAGCAAGGCGATCACTCCCATCCCGATGAATTGTCCCAAAATATCGGACATTAATTCCATGTTCAAGGCCTTTACCAGTAACCAAGCCACGTAAAATGTAAAAATTCCGGCAAATATATTTATAGCGACAGTACCTTTCACCAGTTTATACACCTGATAAAATATAAAAGCGACCAGTAATATATCGGCTATGTCAGATAAACTCAGATGAAAAAACATATCTATATTCTTAAAAAGTCAATTTCATCGGCAAATTTAACCAAAATACGAAAGAAACCATCACTCGAGTTCATAAAGTTTCTCCTGTTCTCACTTTTTCATCCGACAGACAACAACAAGGACGGCAGCAATCACGATAAACAAGCCGATATAATTCACGTAAGTTAATTCTTCTTTGAAATAAATCACCCCCACGACTATCGCCGTAATCGGTTCCAAAGTCCCAAGCACTGAACTGGGAACAGAGCCGATCAGCTTCACAGCGGCAACAAGCAGACGGGCAGACACGATCGTGCTGAATATTGCCAACTGTGCCATGTCCAACAAAAAACGAGGGCGTGTCACGAACTCAAGCTTCCCCTGCGGAAGAGCCACCGCCACGTAAAAAATAGCCGTGAATAATAACACGTAGCAAGTCAACACGTCCGGATTAATTGCCTTGAGCACGGGACGGTTCAACGCCGTGATGTAACAACCGTATGTTACCGTGGACATAAGGACGAAAAATAATCCCCACCACTTCACCTCTCCCGGCGCCCACGATAAAAGATAGACTCCGCATATCGCCAACACGATACCCGCTCTCACCTCGAGAGAAAGTCGCTCCTTGTAAAAGATCATCATAAGGATAGCCACAACCACGGGATAAAAGAAATGTATCGCTGTCGCCACTCCCGTGGGCATATAATGATAAGACCACATCAGAAAAAATGCCGTTATCCCGTAACCTCCGACTCCCGCCAGAATAACCTCTTTTATCTCTGCGCGGGACAATCTCATGTTCACACGCCGGAGAAGTAAATAAATAGCATAGATTATACCCGCTATCCCGTAGCGATACACCAATATAGTTTCATTGTTCACTCCGTCGATTATCGCCTGATTGGCGTACAACGGAATTAAACCGAAAGTAGCCGCGGATAATGCCGCGAATATGATCCCTTTTATCTTATCCATCTCCTGTTTTTCAAAAAGCGGCACGAAGGTAGCATTTTTTTCTATATATTCGCGAGACAATTAATAACACACGAAAATATGAATAGTATGAAGTACATATTAACACTTATGCTCCTTGCCCTCTCCGGCATATACGCATCCGCGCAGACAGACGGAAAAGCGAAAACGATTCTCGACAAGACAGTAGAACACATCAAGTCATACCCCGCAGTGGAAGTCGTTTTCGACCTCTCGATGATCAATAAAGAGGAAGATATCAAGGAAACGCATCACGGGAAGGCGTACATGAAGGACAAAATGTACCGGATTGATGTCATGGACGTGATCAATTATTTTGACGGAGAAGTGATCTACACTTATATGCCGGAACAGGAAGAAGTAAACATCAAAAACCCCGATGATAACGAGGAAGAAATGTTGAATCCCTCTATCCTTTTCGACATTCACAACCAGAAATTCAACCAGAAACTCGTCGAAGAGAAAGACGGAACAGCCTATATCGAATTAACCCCGAAAAAGGAACACAAACAGATTACCAAAATAGGCGTATGGATCAACACCAAAACGAATATGGTGGAAAAGGTTACCTCCTTCGGGAAAGACGGCAACGATGTAATCATCACGATAAAGAGCTTGAAAAAACCGGACATGGAGCTTGACGTGAAATTCTTCCGCTTTGACAAAGACGCTCACCCGGAAGTGGAAGTAATTGATTTACGATAAGGTTTCGTCTGCGGCGAAAGTTGCAGGCTACAAGTTGCATTTGCCTTCGGCAAGTTAAAGGTTTACAATATTCACAAAAGAAAGGGAGAGGCTGTTCGCACGGCTTCTCCCTTTTTCAACACACTATATAATACACGAAAAACTATTCCTCGGGTTCAGCGTACATGCTCAAATACTCAACTGTCTTCGATTCGGAGGGACGGCTCATGTTCGCTTCAAGAATCCTGCCTTCCGGGTCAATCAAGATGAAATGAGGAATCCCTTTCACGCGGAAAGCACTCGTAAACGCTTCATCACCTCCCGTGTGGAGTTGTATCCCACCTAATTTCTCGCCCTTCACGGTTTCTTCCCATTTCGCTTTGTCTTTATCTGTCGAGATACTCACGAAACGAACTTTCGTTCCCTTGAATGCCTCTTCCAGTTTTTGCAAATGAGGAATTTCTTCCCGGCATGGACCACACCAGGTAGCCCAAATATCGATATACACGAGATTGCCTTTCAAATCTGACAATTTAACTTCTTTCCCGTTAATATCCAAATACTTGAAATCCGGGGCTTTATTTCCTTTCGTGATAGAGGTACCTTCCTCGTATATCTTGGCAAAGGCTTGCTTGATCAGCGGATCGGTCACCGTTTCCTCAAATATCTTTTTCACGCCGTCGGCTTTGGAGATCCCTTCTCTGTCGATATAATCTATGGCAAATGACCCCACTAAATATTCTTTAATTTTCGGGTTCTTGATATTCTGCAAAACATAATTCAATTCATTCATCACGATCTCTTCATCCGGAGCGTTCATCAGATCAACACCGCGATTGGAAAGAACTTCTATAACCCCTTGCATGTAATTTGTATAACCACTCAATTGCAGCAACCATTCCTGCTCCTCCATCATGGATTTCATCTTGTTATAAAACTCGTCCGAAGGATTACCCCTCCGAGCATATTGCCACATGATTCCGTTCACGTTGTAGCGGATACGGTATTTCTCTTTCTCAACGAAATTTTTATCAAATCCCTTGCTTTCCAACGCCTTGTAGTTGTCTTCCATGTATTGATCCAGTTTCGCAAGAAATTCATCCTCGGGCAAACCGAAATCTCCCATCTTGGGAATATCCAACTCGTTCCCGTTAATAAAATTATTCTTCCCCCCCCCCTCGCCGTCAAAGGACACCATCAACCCGGACGGGGTCATATCCCAAGTCACAGACAAGTTTTTCCCCGGTTCAAGGTAAACCGGTACATTTTTCCATTTATACTGGAAAACGGCATATTGCGGTTCGTCAACCGTTAAGATAACACTTCCTTTCCCTTCCGCATTCAACTGTAACACGGTATCCATTTTAGATAAATAAAATCCTGCTCCCTCGTAAGCCTTGTCCTTCACCACCACATCGACCGCAACTTCCTTCTTCGTCTGACAAGCACCAAACACGAATGCAATTAATAACGCGATAAATAATTTTCTCATAATTGAATTTTTAAATGAATACAATATAACTCATTCTACATATAAATATTCTGACTTTTCCTATCTCGAAAAAGTCCAAGTAATAATATCACTTCATCTCCAAAAAACTTTGAAGAGTTTTCTCCGTGTTCGGGTCAGAGGGCATCGTCATATGCGCATCCACGATTCGCCCTTCTTTATCGAGCAGGATAAAACGAGGGATACCGCTTACCACGTAAGCCTTCGCGAACGTCAGATCACCGTTCATGTGTAATTGGATACCCGATACGTTTTCTTCTTCCATGGCTTTGCGCCAAGCTTCCGCATCATTATCACACGAGATGCTGACAAAAGTGATCGGCTTCCCCTCGAATTTCTTCTCCAATGCTTTCAAATAGGGGATTTCCCGCCGACAAGGACCACACCATGATGCCCAAAGATCAATATACACGAACTTGCCCCGCAACGATTCCAATGATACAAAATCTCCCTTCGCGTCCGCAAAATTAAATTCCGGTGAAGGATCTCCCGGTTTCAATCTACTCCAAGTTGCACATACCTGATCGAAATCCTCCAGTAACTTCTTGTCTTTCACGTATTGTTTGTAATACGTTACCAACTCTTCCTTCTCTCCCGCACCGTGGTCGGACACGTAGTCAAAAATATAATGATGTATCAGATCACTCAACAACGTCGAATCCTTGTAATTATCAATAATATACTTCACTTCCCGATCGATCAGTTTATCCGGCGTTATATCGGATTCGCCTTTACCCGCCATAACTTCCACGGCTTTCTGCACGAAACGGCGATAAGCCTTCAACCCGACCAAATCCGTATTTTCTTTAGCCAATTCCCGCATGGTCGCGTAATAAACTTCCGAAGGCTCGAAATTCTCGTCACCCGCCATCCACCGATGATTCATGCGATACGTGTTCCACGAACCGTACACGTAATAACGCAAACGTTCTCTCTCTGTTTTCACGAAATCTTCCGGTAACACTTTACTTTCCAAATTCTTGATATTCCTTGCCAACACTTTTTCCGATTCCTTCTTCAATTCCTCTTCATCTCGCAAGAAACTGGAAGATTCCAAAGGGGCTATGGCAGAAGACAAATACTCGTTGATCTCCTTACAATTACCGGAAAAAGTTCTTTTCCAGTTGGTTGCATTCCCAGAAAACGCCATAATAACCGGTTCTCCCCCTGCCAGATAAAGCGGGTAATATTTGCGCCCGTAAGTAATTCCTGAATATTGAGGGGCGATATGCGGAACTTTTATTTCGACAATTCCGTTTGCCGGCACATCGAAAGCCTGTTCCCGCTCGTTAATTGTAACGAGCAACTTCTCTCCTTCTTGAGGCTCGGAAATCATACACTTGAAAACCAAGTCTTTCAACTCCACCTTTTTCGGGGTATCACCGCATCCCCAAACGGTCGCCACGAACAACAGGAAAAACAAATATATTCTCATAACGATTCGTTTTGATTTTTACTATAATCTACTGTTTCCATCGGGCTTGACGGGTAACGCAACCCGGCTTCCTTCAACAACGCATCTATCTTTTCAGCCTTGTGATACGGGGCTTCAAACGGATCCGTTCCGTTATATCTCACGTTCCCCTCTGCATCAAGAATCACGATATGGGGAATACTTGTCACTCCATAATCCATATTCATCACGTTCTGTTCGGTAAAAGCCACCCGCCACGAGATCTCCATGTCTTTCATTAACGCCTGCATCAACTCTATCTCGTAATCGGGTTTTCCTTCCGTCTTGATTGTCTTGCCGTGTTTCATATCCACGTGATAGCCCATGATAGAAGTCACCCCGATAATTTCCACCGGATATTTCGCGTACCTCTTTTCCAATTCCCGCATATTCGGGAATATACTCACGCAGGGAGCACATTTTGTAGCCCAGAAATCCAACACGACCACTTTTCCTTTCAAATCATCGAGGCTCTTTTCTTTTCCCCTACTGATCCAGATAATATCCAGCCTCGGGGCTTTGTTACCCACTAAAGTACCCGTGGCATAAGGACCTTGCAGATACTGAATCGCTTCTTCCACCCGTACACGCCTTCTTCCCTTGGCATAATGTTCATTATCTAACAGGTTTGTATATTGCTTCAACACTTTTTGCCGAATTTCGTCTTTTTCCCCGGCAGAGAGTTTTTCCGCCGTGAAAGCAGTATTAAACACACCCATCGAAGCGAAAACAGACTCGTCCGACAGTGCCAAATCCAGTAAGGATTTTATATGATCAAATATCCCCAGTTCTACCCAAGTATCAGCTTTCAATCGGGTAGCACCGTTTATCACGTCTGTCATGGCTTCATTATTACTCAACAAGAAATCCGCCATCAAGGGATGTGTCACGACAGCCTTGTAAGCCGTTCTTTCCATTTCCTTACCTTCGCTATAATTATCAGCCGAAGGCAGATATCTCCAACGATAAAAAGTATATTCAGCACCTTCCCTGCCCTCCAATTTTGCTTTTTGTTCCAACACCGGAGCCAACCAATCCCTTAAATATCTATTTAAAGGAATCCCTCCCTCTTGGAAGACAAAATGAATCTGTTCCGGTGCAATCTTGTTTATATCAAATTCTTTTACACCCTTCTCGACAACCTCCTGAAAGGCTTTGCTTTTACCAGCTTCTTCCTGCTGATCTGCCACGGCAAACGCCGCATTCCTGCATAGATCCTTCAATTGCTCGTTTGTCGGCGCTTTCGGGCCACAAGCCACGCAAAAGAGAAGAAGAGATAAATAATATAAGTTTTTCATATAGTAAACTATTATATTTCACGAAAGCATGCCAAAAGTCTATTCAAACTCCCTCGGTCAGCAATGCAAAGCGAGGGAGTTGTTAAAGTAAAAAGACTTTTGACTCGCTTCCGTGAAAAAATCTAATCGTTAAAAATGTATTTCATCGTCATTTCCTGTCCGTCTTGAACCCATTCCACGACTTGACGACCATCCATAATCGATGTAACGTCATAATCAATAAGAACAGAAGCTCCTTCACTTAACGTATCAAATAAATAGCGATTATAGAAATAATTGAAATCAATTCCGCCAATCGTTCCCGGCACCACAGCAGGCAAACCGGTTATAAACAGAGAATTAGGTTGTAAATCCTTTCCTGTGGCAAATCCGTAAGTCTTACCTGACAAATCAGCATCCTGATAATCAACTCGAACAAGAGTTCCGTTCTTCTCCAGATAGGTCGGGGTGTATTCCGTCCCGTCGATCTTATAACTCTTTATATTTCCACTTTCATAAATTACATCAGTAATATAATCTCTCGTATCATTATTTTCATCAGTATAAACTACTTTTACCAATTCTCCGTCTTCATTATAGCTATAAACATACACAGCATCAACACTCAGTTCATCGAATGACCCCATTCCTGAATCAACTCTACGAATTGTCATTTTCGTGATTTTGTTTCCGTCATATTCAAAATCGGCCGTCGTACCGTTATCCATTGCCGGATAGATCGATATCCGATACAATTTATCCGTACCGGGTAGATCGCCAGGCTTCGTGTCATTAAAGGATATCTCAGAAGCCATCATTCCCTGCCAAGCCGGATTTGGATCATATAGTGCGGCATACAGATCACCCCATGTCTTTGCCGCTATACGTTTCACGGTTATCTCTTTGGCAAATTCTTGCTCCTTTTCGTCAATTACCACAACTTTCACCGTGTTATCATCCATCTCCAAGCCTTCAACAAGCACGTTAAAGTCATATTTTGACTGTTCTGCTTCAAGAGTTAAGTCAAAAGAACTTGACAACTTAGTATCTACATACACTTGAATCTCTTTCAACGGTATCATTCCGCGTACCACAGTTACCTTCAAGTTACAATCCTCAAATTGAGTCGTAATCGTCCCTTCTGCCGCAAACCGCACATCCAGTTCCGAAAACTTCTTCACCGTCAACGTGATTTTCTTGTTCACGATCTGTCCGGCTTGATCCTCTATTTTCAAGGTCAACATCACTATCGTGTTGTCCGTGTACGGGGTAAGGTCGAAATCATAGGTATAAGTATGATTGTTCGGGTTAGAGAAAGAAGTTTGTTCATTGATCGTTTTGTTCGTTGCGTTATCAATCAATGACACCTTAGCCAAACCTTCTTCAGAGGTGATCGGCAAGCTAATCCTGTAAACATCTGCCGTATCCCTTTTAATCTCGAGACTCACGTCGTTTCCATCAATAACGGGAGGCATCCCGGGATCATCATCCGAACAAGCAACACAACCGGCTACAGCCAAGATTGACAATAAATAATTTTTCCACTTTTTCATAATTCATTCATTTTAAGTTGGTACTTCAATTAAGTTACACTATTCTATTCTTTATAAAAAATCCTCTGCCAGCGGGTTTATCTTGACAATATCAACCCCCATAGCTTTTAAACTTTTAGCAACATATTGCATTTTAGTCCGCATGACGGATTGATTCCATACCGTTTCTTTTGTTTCTTCATCCATCTTCACCAAATGCTCCACGAACGTGCTCAAATCCTCCATCTGAAGCGGGTAATAATACTGTTCTTTATCCGTAATCGGGAAGAAACCGCGGCTCATGTAATATTCATCCGGCAGTATCTCGTTCTTTTCCCGCTCAACTCTCGTCCCGTACAATTTAGCCGCGGGGTCAAAGAATAGTTCTTCCACGAAAATATTCCGTTGCACGTTCACTATATACCCGCCCAAGAACATATAATGTATCTGCCGCACGAACTCGTCCCGCCTTTCCGCGGACATGGTTGCCAGTGTAACCCGGTCGAGTCTGGCTACAGTGAAACTATTCATGTTCACCACGGCGTCATGCAAACCGTTTTTTCCCCCATCCGGGTTTGAAATTCCCAAAACACCGCCGTACACCTTACTACAAATTAAAAACTTGCGAGGCAACATATTCAACTTCACCGTATCCCGGTAGCAATTAAAGAAATGTTCCTCCAGAAAAGCCACGGCACCCGGTACATCTTCTTTTTCCAGATAAGTCAATTTCGCTTCCCGCCAAGAGCTCGCTTGCTCGAACTGATAGGCAAAGTCCCGCAACTGGTCGAACTGGTACAATATATACGTTCCGTATTTTTCCTTGAAAGCCATTATATCGGCGTTCGACTTATCGATTAACGTTTCCAACCGATCCTCGTCTTTCAACGAAGGCGTAACATCTTCGTCATCACTGCATGACCAGAACGTACACAATATCCCGATCAATAAACACAAGCTATATCTTTTCATCATCTTTTTCAATTATCCGTTTAATAGTCCTCTTTTATCGGCAGTTTCTCCATGCGTCCGTTTTGCTCCATCGCCCCGTTACGATCCATCTCCGCTTGGGGAATCGGGTACACGTAATTGGGATCGTTGGGTGTCAGCATATAAATTTCCGTACCCGTGATTCCCCCGGTACTATTCACCAGCGTGAACTTGTGGTCAATCTGTTTGGCAAACAACTTCGTCCGTTTCAAGTCATACCAGCGATGTCCCTCGTAACACAGTTCCCGGCGGCGTTCATTAAAGATAAACCGTTTCAGCTCCAACCCCTTGGAAGGTATCGAGAACACGCTCATGTCCTTCACCCGGTTCTCGACCAACTTCTTCACGTCCTCGTAAGCCTCGGCATCCATATCCTTCGCAGCATACGCCTCTGCACGGTTCAAGTACGCTTCGGACACTCGGAAATTAAAGCCTCCCAAATCCGTGAATCCCCCCAGCCATTTCGCAGGAATCCCCATCCCCATGACCGTCTTGACGTATTGGTCGGCACGCAAATCGCCCTGCAAGAATGTAGCCATCATATCGGAAGACACACCGTAAGTAACATTCGTGGAACCGTAAATATGCGGCGTTGCCAAATCGCCCGACCCGACGAGAGAACTCGGATCTCCGTAAACATGTAATATCTCGGGATTCGTCGTGTTCACGAAAGTACCTTGGTGTTCTTTTAGATTCCACAACATTCCACCCGTCGTGTTGATAACCTGTGTAGTATAATCTATACAATTATCCCAATCGCATTTATAGAGATACACCCTTGACAATAACAACTTCGCGGTCATGGCGTTCGGGTGCCACAAGGACTTCTTCAACCCGCTTTTCTCAAACTCCCGTATAGCAATTTTCAAATCCGATTCGATCAGATTATAAATCTCGGCGACAGAGGCACGCGTGTATGTTTCCTCGACTCCCGTGCCCAAGCGTTTCGGCACTCCAAGTTCAGATGCGGCGGTGGCAGCATCGTAATGCTTGGCATACAAGTTCACCAGCTCGAAATAAGAACGAGCCCGAACGAAATACGCCTCACCCCGAACGAAAGCTTTCTCGTTGTCTTCCCCTATCGCCTTATCAATATTCTCCATCACGTAATTAGTGAACAGCACCAGACGATACAATATTTCCCAAGATTGATTTACGGTCGATTTATCCCCGTTCCCGTCCACCTCGACATCCCTCTGCCAGGTGTATAGGCTCTTGTACAAATTCTTCTCGTTCGTCGAGGTCTTCCGGTTCTCCTCAATATCGTCAGTCATGAACTCCGTCGTGTAATTCGTCATGTTCTGGATAAAAGCTTCCCGGTGCAAGGTCTGCAAGAAATGCTCCACGGTACGCGGGATAACCTGATCTTTATCTTCTTCCTTCAGGAAATCACTACAAGCGGAAGCCAGAAGAATCCCCATCAATAAATATATATATACCCTTTTCATAAACTCTTTTTATCGGTTAGAAATTCACGTTCACACTTAGATTATACGTCGGTAAAGTCGGCATACCGATAGATTGCACTTGATCCGGGTCTTGTCCTTTCAGTTTCTTGTCGAACACGATCACCCCGATATTCTGTACTTGAAAATCCACGCGCAAACCATTGATACCCGCTTTTTTCATCCAATCACCCTTCAAACTGTACCCCAAGGAAATCGCCCGCACGCGGATATGGTCGCCTTTAGCTACCCGTAAATCCGAGTAATCATACATGTACCACCCCGCGTTCGTTTGCGGTCCCGCGGCACTCCGGAACGGAACATCTACCATCGTGTACATATAAGCCTCCGCCTCGCTCGGGTAAGTATCCGCTCCCGGGATACTCAAGGTTGCGTTCGAGAGAGCCGGAATATTCGTGGTCACTTCATCGCCGGAAGTTCTCCAACGCTTCGCCATCACTTTATTCATGTTATCCTCCGGATAAGGCAAGATATTCCCGTTGTCCTTGTAAAGCCTCAACATACGCACCTTGTAGCCGAATTTATAAGAGAATTCAGCCCGCAAGGAAAAACGCTTATACATAAATTCCGTGGAGAAACTACCGAAAGCCGTCGGCGTACGCGTACCGGAATAAGTGAATATATGGCTCAAGAACTCTTCTTTCGTCATGTTGGACGAATTACCCGTCAAGTTCTTGAAACGCGGTAACCCATACTCGTCCAAACAGTCGAACTGGTACGAATAAAACCCGTCCACCGACACCCCTTTCTTCACCACCGAACCACTCACGTAATTACTATACGTGTTGACACTTCCCTCGATCACTTCCGCTCCCCGCATCACGGTATTCTTCGTGTGGGAGAAGGATAAAGTAGTCCGCCATTTAAAATTCTCCGTGTCAATATTTCTCGTGGAAATATTGAAATCAATTCCCTTGTTCGTCGCCGAGCCGTCATTGATCTTCAAGGAAGTCATCCCGTTCACGAGGGAAACCGGACGATCCGTGATCAAGTCTACCGATTTGCTATAATAATATTCCAAAGCACCACTAATACGCCCGCGCAGGAACGACCAATCCAAGCCGATATTTACCGTCGACGTCTTCTCCCACTTCAAGTTGGCGTTCGGGAAAGATCGTACCAGTGCACCCAACTCTCCCGAAGCCGTTTGTTTCCTCGGAGTATCGATAACCAAGTAAGGACTTTCGTTCGGCACGTTACCGCGATAACCGTATGAACCGCGAAGAGCCAGCGTCTCGATCCACGAACAATTCATGAAAGATTCCTCATTGATGTTCCAACGACCGGAAACTGACCACACAGGATTGAACTTCTCGTTCTTGTATTGCCCGAAACGGTTGGAACCGTCGTTACGGATATTGAAGTTCAGGGAATACAGGTTCTTGAACGTGTAAGTCATCGTCGCGTAAAAAGACAAGGCATTTTCCCTACGGTCGGTGATCGAGGGGAATACGCCGCCACTCTGCAAGAACCAGTATTTCAGAGCTTGCGTGTACTCGTAGTCCACCCTGTTCTGCACCACAGGAAAACGACTGAACGTTTTTCCCTGCTCGTTCATATATCCCGGGAACTGCCCGCTTGCCGTTCCCTTGTAGATCGTAGACTTCGCTTCCTGTCCGAAATCCACGTTAAAATGATGTATCTCCTTTATCGTGAAATTATAATTCAACTGGTTACGCACCGTCCAATCGTACTGGTTCATCGAACTATTGGAATACACGCCGCCATCCATGATATTCTTCGGTGGCACGTCACCCGCGGGTCTGTCACCGTAATCCCACCCGCGCAAATCAGCCACGTAAAAACTCTTCTCTCCCATCCATTCCTCCGTGAGGTTTGTCGTCGTCGTCAATCCCACCGTTCCCATGTAGCGCAGATTAGGCAGAATCTCCCAATTCAAGGAAGCCGTCAGGTTCAAACTCTTGTTCACGATATTGTTACCACCATTAGCGAACTCGCTCAGTATATTATACCCGGCGTACACGTTCGTGTTTGCCGTACGATTCACGTTCACGTCCTTATCCACGTAATACAGTGACCCGTCAGCGTTCCGCACCGGAATTGTCCGATTCGTGTAATACGCTTCATCGAAGGCGGAATACCCGCCGGGATTGTAATCTGCGTCCTGCAACGAACCGCTCAAACGTATATCCAACAAGATATTCTCCCGCAGACGAGTCGATAAATTCATGCGGGCAGTCAACCTCGACAAATCGGTACCTCGCTCGGTACCTTTATTATTGGAATAGCCGAAAGAGAAATAATACCGGGTATTCTCGTTACCACCGGAAAGACTGATATCATGCGACTGGCTGAAAGAGTTACGGAACAATGCCCCGAACCAATCCGTGTTGCGTCCTTCCATCTCGGAAACCCCTTGTTGGAACTCGGCGAAAGATATTTTCTTGTCCCAGTAGTCCATCATCAACCC
Organism: Butyricimonas sp. Marseille-P3923; assembly: GCF_900184685.1. Lineage (GTDB taxonomy): Bacteria > Bacteroidota > Bacteroidia > Bacteroidales > Marinifilaceae > Butyricimonas > Butyricimonas muris. The sequence goes on along the minus strand of NZ_FXXL01000004.1, from coordinate 445,955 downwards.
CTCGTATCCCATGCGCTGGGGCGTGTACTCGAAATACAATCCCCTGTCCATGATCTCGCGGGAAACCTCCACGCGTTCCTTCGAGTTCATCAACTCGAAATCGTCATAGGTCGGGCGTCGCATGAAGCCTGCGTTAAAATTATAGCTCAAAGAAGTCTTACCGACCTTTCCCGTCTTCGTCGTCACCACGATCACGCCGTTCGCCGCACGGGTACCGTAAATAGCCGTGGCAGAAGCATCTTTCAACACGTCGATACGCTCGATATCCTGCGGGTTCAAACCCGTGATAGCGTTACCGATCAGATTAATATTATCCCAGCTATTAATCTCGTCGGCGGAGAGGGGCACCGGATTCTCGTAAATAATCCCGTCGATTACCCACAACGGCTCGCGTGTTCCCGTGAACGTGCTGCTTCCCCGCAAACGCATCTTGGTAGCGGCTCCCGGCATGGTACTCAACGTCATCGCAAGTAACCCGGGAACCTTTCCTTCCAACATCTGGTCTACCGTCAACGCACCCCTAAAATCCAGATCTTTGTCCGTCAGGGAAGAAATCGAACTTGTCAACTTCCGTTTGTCGATTGTCTGGTAGCCGGTCACCACAACTTCGTCCATGCTAACACAGTCGTCGTCCAGCACGACATCCAGTCTTTTCTGTCCGTCCCAAACCACTTCCTTGGTTCTCATCCCAATAAAGGAAAACAACAAGGACTGTTTCTTGGGATCTAACGCTATCGTGTACTCCCCGTTCACGTTCGTTGCCACGCCGATAGCCGTTCCCTTGATCAACACGGTAACACCCGGCAACAGTTCGCCTTTGCAATCCTTCACCACACCTTTCACCTCTACTTTCCGACCCACGGAATCACGTGCGGTCGTCTTCACCGGGGCGGGTTTTATCACCACCATATCGTCAATAATCTCGTACGTGTAAGGCAATCCCCGTAACACCCTATCCAAGGCTTTCGCCAAGGTGGAATTGTTGATATTCACGCTTACCCGGGCCGCTTTGTCCAATTCCTCCTCGTTGAACACGAACAGGTAACCTGTTTGCTGTTTCAACGATTTAAATACCTCTCTCAACAAGACATTCTCGCATTTCAGACTCACGTTCTGGGAAGCCACTTCTCCAAAAGCACTAATAGACAGGAGAATTGTCAAAACAATTGTTAGTTTCATAATCAAAAAAGAGTTACCATCTCGAGTTTGTCGCAGGAGACAGCGAATAATTCGCCTTTTTTCCATAATTTTGCAAATCAATTTTACGTTATTCCAACTTGACTTTTATCAGTTAAGAGGAACGAGTTACACGTGAGCGGGGGATGCTGGTACCATTCTCCGCTTTTTATCACCCGTCCTCACTTTATTACTTCGATTGTACCTGTATCACGTTATCCTTTATCCTGAACATCACGTTCGTCGTCTTTTCCAGTATATCGAGGGATTGGTACAGGGGGATATATTTCTTTATTCCCCCCGTGAAACGCCGATCCCCGATCCCCACGTCATCAAACTCGAAAATAACACCATACCAGCGGGATAATTGTTTCCCGATCTCCCGCAAGGACATATTTTCGAACTCGAACACGCCTTTCAACCACGATGAATAAAGCGCAGCATCCACCTTACGCACCTCTATATTATTCACGCTCTTGTTGTATACCGCCTGTTCTCCCGGCTGAAGACAGACTTTACACGTTCCGTCGGCAACCTCCACCTTCCCTTTCGCCAGTGTCGTAACAACTCTCTCTTCCGGGTAAGCGCATAAATTAAATTCCGTACCCAATACCTTCACCCGGGCTCCACCCGTGTGCACGATAAAGGGATGCTCCGCGTCTTTACTCACGACAAAATAGGCTTCGCCCTCCACGTACACCTCTCGTGTTTCCCCCGAGAAATAGGTCGGAAAACGGAACTTCGTGTCGGAATTCAACCACACCCGCGTACCGTCAGCCAAGGTTAGATCAAATTCCCCGCCAACCGGTACTTCCACGGTATGCAACACGCTTTTGGCAACTTTCTCGTTTACATGATAAACGAGCGCGCTCGCGGTATCCTTGGTAATCTCCGTACCGTCCTTCTCCACCAATCCCAACGCCTCTTCGTTTTTCAGGTTAACACTCTTCCCGTCAGCCATGTGCAGTATCACGGAAGCATTCCCGGGGATAACTTCCGCGACCGGAATCACCGTCGTTTTCTGTTTAACGGGCAGCAATAACCACGTCCCGATCATAACGGCAAGCAATACCGAAGCCGCCGCTATAACCCGAATCATTCTTACCCGGTCACGTCGTTTCAATTTACGTTCCAACACTTTCCATGAACGTTCCCGATCCATCCTATCCATAAAACCGATCCCGTGTGCTTCCCTGTACACCCGAAGGCAGTCCTCGAAAATAGCCTTATTTTCCGGTGTCTGCCCGCTCCACGCCTCCAGCCTCTTGAAATCTTCTCGGCTGATAGAACCTTCCGTGTAGTCAGCTATCCATTGATGTATGTTTTCCTGCATATCTCTCCTTCGTTTCTTACATACTGCACTTTTAACGAATATGGGTGAAAGGAAAACGAAGTTTTTTCGTAAAAAAAATCTCAACGGCTATTAATCATTCTGAATCAAACATTTAACGGGATACAAAATTCATACTCCGGACACATTTTTTTTGTTTGAATATCTTCGTCATTAACGAATATTCTATACTTAATATTATTTCTCGCCAAGAATGTGTTTCGCCTTATATAACAAGGTGTTACACCTTAATTACAAGCACTGTTATTCTATTGTCGTTCTATTGTTGTTCTATTGTCATTCTATTAAAATAGAATAACAATAGGATTACAAAAGTTTTATTCATTAATTACAATTAATGAAGATAGAGAGAAGAATAGGTGTAATGAAGCGGAGGCATAGGGAAAAGCTCAGGACATCACCAATTTTCTTAGCCGTAGTAAAATCAACAGGATAATCGTATCGAGGTTATCACGCAATTGTTTCAATGCTCTTGCGTAATGCGTTTTGACGGTATTGACAGAAACACCCAGTTTATCGGCAACCTCTTTGTAACTCAAGCCTTCCAACACGATAGCGATGAATACTTCCCGGCATTTCTCCGGCAATCGCTTTATTTCTTTTTGTAATTTCTCCCGACGAGCGTTAATATCTTCTTCACGTTCGACAGATACCTCGTCAAGCAATACATCCGAGTAATTCCCGATTTCCTCGAAAACCAGACGCCCCGATTGACGTATCATATATAGCGCTTCTTTTTGTACTGCCCCGAACAAATACGACTTCAAGGAACCCTCGAACACGGTTCCTCTTTTCTTCTCCCAGAAGTTTACCAACACCTCCTGCACCACATCTTCCGCGTCCTCGAAAGAATGCACGAAACGCAAAGCGAACAAGCACAATACTTGATAATAATTATCAAATATCATCTTCACGCATTCCGCGTTTTTTTCTTTCAAGTAACGAATTATCTTTTCCTCCTGATGTATCATTAGCCGTATCCCCTAAATCCAGTACGCGTGCCTTTTCACTACTTTGTCGTACACTTCGCTTTATAGGTTACTTTCGTTTCCATGGCGTCCATGATAACCGCTTTCACCGTTGAATTCAGTTCCCCGTCGGTGATCGTTCCCGTGGCAGTTACGCGCATCGGCATACTATTATAATTATAGGTAAAAGAAATGTTCAACTTGTACACCGTTTTGCCGTCTTTCACTTCCGGTTTCACGGATACTCCCGCAGAACGATAGCTGAACTTCTGTCCCGTGGGCAGCACGAAGTCCGTCACCTCGACGATCACGCTATCACGGTGTATCCGTTTCAATTCTAATTTCAACGGCAATTCCCGCTGCATGATCTCAATGTATGCCTTCCCGTCGTACGTTCCGGCAACGGCTGCCCCGTGATCTTTTTTGTCCTTGGCTCCCGCTGATACAACACCTGCCATCCCGGCGGTAACAAACAAAACGAGAATAAGTTGTCCTATAAATTTCATAATCCTGATGGTTTTTCGTCTAAAAGTTTCTATTTTTAGCGCTCGAAAATACAAAAATAAATCCATAGTTCATGAACAAGAACATTTTCTTTACTATCTTGCTGGTTGTTTTCGTATCGGTACCCGTTTTGTTTACCTCCTGTAATAGCTGTTCCGATCGCCGTACCGGTGATATCAATAAGCTGCCCGGGGTGTACCGCGGCGAAGCAACCATCGTGCTGCCCGACCACGTGAAAGCGATGGTGCCCCCTGAAGCCAAAGGCATGATACCGGAAGGTCCCATTCCCTGCGGTATCGAGATACAGGCGGACACGAACGGAACGCTCGCCCTCAAGCTGGTAGACTTCACTATGCCCGTGCGCAGCATCACGGTAGACGCAGCAACGGCAACCATTACCTCTACTAACGGCATCTTTAGCTTAAAGGGAAATGGCAACGTCAGCGTCGGTTCTCGCAAAATGTCCTACACGCATGAAGGAACTATCAAGAACGATAGTCTTGCCATAGATATTACAGTTTCTATCATCCCCTTCGTCGTGGAGCCTAAAATAGTATTCAAGGGGAAAATAACCAGATTGCCGATCCCGTGATTCCCTACATATCCGGATAAGATTTATCCATAATTGACCACCGGATATGCAAGGAAATTATACAAGAAAGTGAATAAAAAGATTGACAAAAGCTGACATAACCTTCTCTTTTTAGTTGTTATATGGCAAATATACATTTTTTATACTTATACAAGCACGAGACCTGTTATTTTCTCGTTCGGTGAAAACTTCACTTCAAAAGGAGACATGGAACAAAATAGTCTATGATGAAGCCTCCCGCGAGCCAAGGCTCTATTTTAGATTGAATGATTAAATATATAAAGTCTTCAATCTAAACTCTAAACCTCTTTTTTGGGGTAGTTCTGGAAACATTGTAAATCATTTTCAATTCTCCATTTTCAATTTTCAATTATTTCGTAACTTCGTGCCCGAAATTCGAGTAATAACAAATATAATATAACATGAGAAAAACATTATCTATGGCTGCAATCATTTTACTTGTGGCATCTTGCGGAAAGACGAACGATAACCCGCTGTTGGCGGACTTCGCCACACCCCACCAGACGCCCCCTTTTGACAAGATCAAAGCGGAGCATTACGAACCCGCTTTTGACGCTGCCATCGAGGAAGCACAACGGGATATCGACCGCATCGCCAACTCGAAAGAAGCGCCGACATTCGAGAATACCATCGTGGCACTGGACGGTGCCGGCAAGCGGTTGGGTGACGTGGCGGGTATATTTTTCAACCTGAACGCCTGCCTGACGGACAGCGTGATGCAGGATATCGCACAGAACGTATCGCCCAAACTCACCGCTCACGGCAACGCCATATACATGAACCCCGCTCTTTTCGCCCGCGTGAAACAAGTACACGAACAGAAAGAGAAGTTGAATCTTAACACGGAACAAACGACCTTGCTGGAGAACACGTGGAAAGCGTTTATCGACGGCGGCGCAAATCTCGAAGGCGATGCCAAGGAACGGTTCAAGGAAATATCCGTGGAACTGTCGAAACTAAGCCTCACGTTCGATAAAAACGAACTGGCGGAAACCAATGATTTCGAGTTGCACGTGACCGATGCGAAAGACCTCGCGGGACTTCCCGACGGAGTGAAGGAAATGGCAGCCATGACCGCCAAACAGCGCGGCAAAGAAGGCTGGATATTCACCCTCCACTACCCTAGCATGGGACCTTTCATGAAATACGCCGACAATCGCGACCTGCGCAAGAAGATGTACCGTGCCAACGCCTCCCGTGCATACCGCAACAACGAGCATAACAACGAGGAAGTGGTAAAACGTATCGCGGCGCTACGACTGGAAAAAGCGAAATTACTGGGATACCCGACCTACGCCGACTATGCCCTCACCGACCGGATGGCAAACACCCCGACTATCGTGAATAACTTTATCGATCAATTGCACGAGGCATCGCACCGCCACGCGCTGCAAGATAAAGCGGAAGTGGAAACTTACGCCCGCGCCAAGGGGTTGAAAGGTGAATTGCAACGTTGGGATTGGGCATACTATTCCAATAAATTGATGCAAGAGAAATACGCTCTCGATGACGAGATGTTGCGCCCCTATTTCAAACTGGAAAACGTGCAACGGGGTGTATTCGACCTCGCTACCCGTCTTTACGGTATCACGTTCAAGGAAGTGACTAATATTCCGCTCTACCACCCCGAGGTGAAGACTTACGAGGTTTACGATAATGACGGCTCGTTCCTCGCCGTGCTTTACACGGACTTTTTCCCGCGGGCAAGCAAGGGCGGCGGTGCATGGATGACAGCTTTCCGCGGGCAAAAGATGGTAGACGGCAAAGACCAGCGTCCTCTCGTGTCACTCGTGATGAACTTCACGCAACCCACAGACACGCTGCCGTCACTCTTGACCTTCAACGAGGTAACCACTTTCCTCCACGAGTTCGGACATGCCTTACACGGCATCTTCGGCAAATGTACTTACGGTTCGACTTCCATGGACGGGGTATCCCGTGACTTCGTGGAATTGCCCTCGCAATTCATGGAAAACTATGCGCTTGAAAAAGAGTGGCTGGACACATGGGCAACCCACTACCAGACCGGGGAAACCATCCCGCAGGAATATATCGACAAGATCAAACGTTCGTCCAATTTCCAGTCGGGATACGCCAGCGAACGCCAGTTGAGTTTCGGAATGGTGGATATGGCATGGCACACGATCACCGCTCCTGTTACCGAGCCTCTCGTTGACTTCGAGCAACGTGCCATGGGACGCACGGAGATTATGCCTATCGTGAAAGGTACCGCGTTCTGTCCCGCCTTCGGCCATATCTTTGCCGGTGGATACGCTGCCGGTTACTACGGTTACAAATGGGCAGAGGTACTTGATGCCGACGCATTCGCGCATTTCAAACAACACGGTATTTTCGACCGTGCCACTGCCGAATCGTTCCGCCGTGAAGTACTGGAAAAAGGTGCTTCCGAGAACCCGATGACACTCTACAAGCGTTTCCGCGGTCAAGAACCGACGGTTGATGCTTTGCTGGAACGTAGCGGACTGAATTAAGTTAAAAAATAAGAACTAAAAGCTAAAAGTATATTCCTATTCTCAACTTTTAGCTTTTAGTTTTTACCTTTCCTCCTCTACCCGCAATAATAATATTTCTCTACCAATTCCTCCACGGAGATATCCTCGTTTTTGAGTTGTTCACGGAGATCAGCATCGTTGAATTTCCGAAGCGAGGCGATCAGACCATCAATCAGAGCGGGAGCGAACACGCCATATTCCTCGTAAACGGTGCGCTGTTGTTCAAGACAGAGTGCCGACTCGTGACAAGAAGTAGGTAGATGGCTCAACCTATCAGCTATCGCCTTGTTGGCATCGTCGAAAATATTCACGTCCACGTAACGCTCACGGGCATATTGTAAAGCATTTTTCATCTCGAAACCGTGGCGGGCGGCAACGGCGAGTCCGGCAATCAAAAGATAAACGTCTGCCGAACCGTCCGGACAACGAAATTCCACCGTTTGTTTGTTACTGTAATCATGTTCTTCCACGCGTTCCAGCGGGTTGGCATCACGCATCATGTGTGTCGCCCCGCTAGTCCAACCGAGCGGTACGCGCACGAGCACGGAACGATTGCGATCTCCCCAGCAGATATTCGTGGGCGCCTCTTGATGAGGCACCAGCCGAAGATACGACGTCGGGTTCGTGTTCCCGAAAGCGGTCAACGAAGGCGCAAGCTCAAGATACCCGGCAATCGCCTTCAAGGCATTGTCCGTCAACTTACCGTTTTCTACCATGGCGTTTTTGCCGTCCTTGCTCAAACGGGTGTGGATGTGCAAACCGCTACCGGCTTTACCCACGGTAATTTTCGGGGCAAATGTCAAGTCTACCCCGTACTCGTGTGCCAGCGTGCGGAGTATCCATTTGGCAATTATCAACTGATCGGCGGCGTCTTCCATACGGGTAGGCAGGAACTCGATCTCGTTCTGTTCGTACGACTGGCAGTCAAGCGTGAAATTACCCACCTCGGAATGCCCGTACTTGATCAATCCCCCGGTAGAAGCGATGTACTTCATTGCCAACTCGCGCAACTCCTGACCTTTGCAGAAAGGCATCGACTCGTGATACCCGCGCTGGTCAGGTATATCGAAATAACTCTCCACCTCGGTTACCACGTAGTATTCCAACTCTCCCATCACCTCGTATTCCATACCCGTTACCTGCCGTAACGCCTCGTGAGCCTTGCGCATGGTGTACTCGGGCGACATTTCGAGAGGTTTGCCGTCCTTCGTGTAAAAACTGCAAAGAATATCTACCGCCGGGATCTGGCTGAAAGGGTTGAGGAACGCCGTGCGATAGCGGGGCAACACGTAGAGGTCGCTCGAACCCGCCTCTATATAAGGGAAAAGACTCGATCCGTCCACTCGTTCGCCACAAGTAAGGATATTGTCAAGATGCTCGATACTGTTAATAATAAAGTTTAATGTCTTCAATCGTCCGTCCGCCCCGGGGTAGCGGAAGTTTATCATCTCTATATCATTCTCTCTCACGTAACGAATGATGTCCTCCTTGGTAAAATTCTTCGGTTCTTTTTGTAGATACCGCGCCAGAACGTGCGGGTTCAACGAGTAATCAGGGTTCATAAATATATAATTTAGAAATTAAAATTCAGAATAAAAAATGAAAAGAGCGGTCGCGGGATCACGACAACTTTACCCGGGAAGTAACGTCAGAAAAAGTAATCAGGGTTCATGTACTCTCTTCTAGTTTACAATTCTTGTTCGTTCCAAATATACAAAAAAGTTTATAAAGTTCATAAGATTTACAAGCTTATGTCATGTTATAAACTTTATTAACCTTATGAACTTTATAAACCTTATAAACTCATTTATCCAGTTCATTCAACGCGAAAGCATACGCCCCGAAAGCGATTGCCTTGCTTGTACCCAATCTCGTTATCACCACGGCAGCACGTTTCACGGGATCGTAATCCACCGTTTCCGTCGTACCCGGAATGATAATCTGCCGGGTCGTCGGGGCAAGAAATGCCTCACGATCCGCCGGGTCATCCAAGAAGAAAGCCTTCATTTCCATGCGATCGACCGGGGAGCCGTCATACATGCACAAACTTCCGTTCAACTCCCGCATGACGGCAGGCATCAGATACTTATGAGCCGCGATAATACCGCCACCGATCACGACAACACCGTCAATCACAGCGTTCATCGAGGCGATAGCTTCCCCGAGCACTTCCCCGGAACGGGCGAAAGCCTCACGTGCCGCCTCCGCATCCCCGTCAAGCGTACCCTCGGCAATATCGAATATATCTTTCGGTGTCAAATCACGTGTGTCGCCCGACAAACGAGCGTATCCCCGCCGAATAGCCCGTATGGAGATACCCTCCTCCACGCCGTAACGGGGTTCCCGCTTGTCACGCAGTACCCATACCTCGGCGGCAGCACCATTATCCCCGAGAAACAGTTCCCGATCCCGCACGACACCACCCCCGAACCCGGTTCCCAGCGTGATGCCGATCAGATTCTTGTACACCTTGTTTTTGCCCGCTTCCTGCAATATCCGGTTCACCTCCGGCAAGGCTCCCGCCAACGCCTCCCCGTAAGCGAAAAGATCACCGTCATTATTAATAAACACGGGTATACCAAACTCCCGTTCCAAAAAGGCTTTTAACGCCACTCCCCCTTGAAATGCCGGCAAATTTTTCAAATCACCGATAATCCCGTTCACGTAATCCGCCGGGCCGGGAAAAGCAAAACTGATTGCCACGGGAGCTTCCGGCAACTTCTCCTTGATTGCGGAGAACCCCGTGACCATCGTCGCAAGGCATTTATCCAAATCCCCCCCGTTGGAAGGCAACGTGAGCGGCGTCACGATTTCCGCGTTGGACTGTATGGCAGAGAACACGAAATTCGTACCCCCGGCATCCAACGTCATCACTATTCTTTTATCAAACTGGTACATAACTTTCTATATTTATGATTTAAGACTGACGATTTATGACTACAACATGAGAATCGAAAATCATAAATCGTCAATCAAAAATTATTTAGTTTTTATCCCGAACGAGCAGTAAAGCAGGTAGCAGAGGCAACCGAGGATCACGAAAAGCGACCCAGCCTGACTACCGAGCAGGTCGGTAAGATATCCCATAAGCGGCGGCACCACGGCTCCCCCGAAGATTCCGGTAACCATAAGACCCGATATTTCGTTCGCTTTCTCCGGACGTGCTTGAATAGCCATGGAGAACACGAGCGAGAATATACTGGAACAGGTGAAACCTATCAAGGCGATCAAAGCGAGGATAGCGTATTGTCCGCTGACAAAGAATAACACGAGCAATCCGGCAATAGCCACGAGGATATTCACCCGGAAATACTTGTTACCCGCCACGCGTGCCAACAAGAACGTACCGATAAACGCACCGATAGTACGGAATGCGAAATAAGTGCTCGGACCCACTGCGGACTCGATCTCGGTAAAACCGCATCGTTCTATCAATAACTTGGGAGCAACCATATTCGTACCCACGTCGACACCTACCACGAACACGATTCCGAGAAACAGCAGGAAAATCGTCCTGTCCTTCAACAACCCGAACGTCGCACCCCATGAAGACGCTTGTTCCGGAGCCTCTTCCCGGATATGCACCGCCATAAGCCAGAACGTCGACAAGAGTGTCAATCCCGCAAATATCGGGAACAGATACTGCCAATTCCCCAGTACGGAAGCGGCAAAAGCAGCGATAAAAGGTCCGCAGAACGAGGAAACCGCTTTAAGTACTTGTCCCGCCGTGAGCGAACTGGCAAGCACATTACCTTTAACGACATTTGTCAAAAGCGGGTTTAACGACACTTGCAGGATCGTGTTACCGATTCCCAAAAGGGCAAACGCCACGAAACAGGTAATCATGTTGTAATCGACGAAAGGAATCAACATTCCCACGATAGTAATAAACATACTCACCAACACAGTTCGTTTCCGCCCGATACGGTTCATCAGTATTGCCGCGGGGACAGCCAGCAACAAAAACCACAGGAACACCATAGAGGGAAGAAAATTCGCCACCGTTTCACTCAATTGAAAATCTTTCTTTACAAAACCGACGGAAATTCCCACCACGTCACAAAATCCCATGATGAAGAACCCGAATAACACAGGCAATAAAGCCTTTACACTAACAGACTTTTCTTTCATAATATATAAATTAACACATACAAAATTCCACAAAAGAGGCGTCTAATGTACGGAATTCAATTGAAAGTTGAAACAAGAGAGCCTCGAAAAGAGATGTCGTTTTCTCGTTTTCAATTTTCAATTAATTTCGTCATGAGATAAGCGGGACCGAAATACTCGGATTCCTCCCTTTCCCGGGCGACATATCCCATCTTCTCGTAAAAACCGACAGCCGTAAGACTTGCCGACAAATGCAGCACGTGAATATTCCGCTCCAAGGCGACCTCTTCCGCGTGTCGCATCAACCGCTCGCCAATCCCCTGCCCGTGAGCATCCGGCGCCACGTAAAGGGCACATACCTCATCCCCCTCCAACCCGACAGTACCCGACACGACACCATTCACCTCCGCCACGAACATGACACGTCCGGCGGTCAACTCCCGCAGGTACGCCGGAGAAAACAAACGACACATGTAATCAATCACCGCACCGTCATAATCCCGGCTATTCACCTCCACGAGATTTTTCCTAATCAAACGGGACACCGCTTCCGCGTCCTCTACATCAAAAGCGCATATATTTATCTGCATCATTTCCGGTTCATCACGTTCATAATCTGTGTACCCAATCCCACGCGATACCCTCTTGACACGAAAGCCACTTCTCCCTTGTCATTCACGAGAACTACTAACGGAAGATTATCCGTGTCACGGAGTTGCAATCCTTCTGCCAGACGCCGGAGCAACTTCCCGTCGCTGTCATGCCCCCAGCGTATCACCGCGGGGAACGGACGAAAATCGGAAGGACGGAATTTTTGCAAGTTATCCTTATCTTTAAACACGACATAGAGCGGGACACCCAATCGTTCCAACTCGTCCTTTATACTGCCCATGTCACGCAACAGATGATTGGTCGGTTCCTTATCGGCTTCCACCACCGCGATAGCCGTGTAGCCTTGCCGGGGCAAAAATATGTCCCTCGGTGACATTGCCCCCTCCGGCGTGAACGCCAAGGGCAACGCAACGTGTCCCGCCAACTCCACCCGTTCCGTCACGGGAAGAATCCGCAACTCGACATCAGTCTGTTCACCCGCTTCCACGCGAAAGGTTGTCAATCCCGCCATCACCGCCCCATCACTCCGTCTATTACCGGTAGAGAGCGTGTAATAACCCGCTTCCAGTTCCACGGGAGCGGCGAATATCTTACTGTAAGAAGCGCCTGCCCCCATATCGACATCGGCATTACTTCCCAAGTCAATCACGCGTACCCCGCCGTTCTCGAGCTTCCCGATCGTGAAGTTCAAGAAATATTTCGGGTCCCCGACAGGAGCACCGGGGTAATAGAGCATAAGTTTCCCTTTCGGCATGGCTTGGTCCGAGGCAAAATTCACCGTGTACCACATATCGTCCAGACAACATTCCGCCTTACCGGAAACTGCCCCCAATCTAGCCGGAATCCCCACCGTACGGCAAAGCGCCACGAAGAAAATATCCCGGGAAAGCCCATCAGTCACTCCCGCCCTCAAAACCCCGACAGGCGGGGTAGCCACCTTGGCGGGATAGTTCACGATTCGCGTTCGCTCGATATATCGCAACAACCGTTCCGCCATAGCACGTCGCCCGAGAGTATCCTCGCCCGAGAGTACCCCTTCACGTGCCAACGCCGCCCGAATCGGTTGCCGGAAAGCCGTTATCAATTCATTCTGAACCCGCGGGTTCAACACGTAGTCCCGGAAAAGGGCATCCTCCTCGAAATCCCTCGTCCCTTCCAAATGGTCGAGCCACACGTCAGCGGGGGTATCCTGCAAATCTTTCTCCGCCACGACATCCAGCAGCGCCATCGCCCGTTCCTTATCCCCCGACAAGCGGAACAAGCGTTCTATCTCCCGGTAATTGCCTCGCGCAACATTTATATACCGGGCAAAACGAGCGGTGTCGACGCCCAATTCCGTCGCCACGCGGTACGCCTCTCTGGGTGTCATAAAAGTGGCAACATAAGCATCCCGGATAGAATCCTCGCACACGAAACGACAATCGTTTTCGGCTCTCTCCCCCGCCGAAGTCAACGCCTCGATATCCCGCTGCACGGGCGGAACCAACTCAAATTCAGCGGAGAAGAGTTCCCCCTCCCGCTTATCCAATGTCACCACGAGCGTGTCCCGTTCGTTCACGGGGAACCGCACCACCCCGAAGCGAGCGTCCCGACTTGCCCAAACCACGACATCCCCCACTCCCAACGTCAGGTGCGTTTCTCCCCGCGCATCGGAATGGAGCGTCACCACTGGATAGAACTCCCCGTAATTAAATATCTTGTATTCCACTTTAGCGTTTTCCACGGGATTCCCCGCCGTGTCTTTCACCTGCACCACGGTTCTCGCCGCACGAGTGTAACGGGAAGTCACGTTTACAGCCGAACTGTTCTCGTTCATCGACACGCTCTCCTCGTCTCCCTCGTATTTCCCGAACACTTCCGCCTCCACGTACATCGCTCGCTGCACGGGCAAGGTAAACCACGCAATATTCAACCTCGGTTCCGGCTCGCATGCCCCCAAGTACTTCCATTCCCCGTCTATCCAAACCTCTATCCACGCGTGATTATCATCGCAATGCGCCCAACGGGGCGTGTATATCTGCCGCGCGGGAATCCCCACTGCACGCAATGCCGCCAGAGCGAACACGGACTCTTCCCCGCACCGCCCGTAAGCCCGCTGCCTCGTGGCAAGAGGCGAAGACGTGCGCGCATTCGTCGGTCGATAAATCACGTTCTCGTGACACCAGTGATTCACCTCCAACGCCGCCCGCTCCATGTTCCCGCAAGCGGCAACCCGTTCTTTCAGTTCATTGAAAAACACTGCCCTTGCCGTATCAAGATTCTCTTTACCTCCCCGCACCGGAAGCACGAAATGCCGGAAAATATGTTCCGGTATCGTTTCTCCCCACGGCATCTCTTCACGTGCCCGAAATGCCAGACGCACGTTGTCAAGCAAGAACTCCCCGCCCGACAAGGAAATATCAATGAGCGGCGAATAAGCGTAGAGGAAAGTCAACGCCTCCCGCTCCGCAAGAGTCATTTCGGTATTAAACACGTCGAACAGTACCGTGTCAGCCTCCCCGAACACGGCTTTTTTCTGTTGAAAATCGACCTCTACCATTTCACGGTAGACGGCATCGGTTATAAAATGTTCTTCCCTCTCACAAGCGCACACCAGCAACGTGAACAGGTAAACGACAACAATTTGTTTCATGGTATTTCTATTTAACATTTCAAAGTTAAGAAAAAGTTCCGTGGATGCAACATTTTTCACACACGAACGCTCAATCCGATTCTTTTTCACGTTTTCAATATATTACAACTACCCAATGTAGACAACAAAAAAGAGTAGCGTCATATTTTTTCGCACATATTACGGGAAATCAATATTCTTTTATACATTTGCACCCATTTAATACAAATATTTATGCAATAAATGAAACCCACATCTAACACGCTATATCATATATCCGCTTTCCTTATCATCTCTATCTGGGGAGTCACGTTCGTGTCCACGAAAGTACTGTTAAATAACGGACTGACACCGGTTGAAATTATGCTATACCGCTTCGCCATCGCATACATTCTTCTTTGCGTGCTGGAACATCGCCGTTTGTGGGCAAACAGCGTGAAAAATGAATTATTATTCATAGCTTCCGGTATCACAGGCGGTTCACTCTATTTCGTGACAGAGAATATCGCCATCGACTACACGCTGGCATCCAACGTGTCAATCATACTATGCACGGCACCGATCCTGACCGCCTTACTGTCACGCGTGTTTATCCGGGGGGAAAAACTGAAGAAATCATTTGCGTGGGGGTCCCTCGTGGCTCTCGCGGGAGTGGTGCTTGTCGTTTTCAACGGGAGCATCGTGCTGCAAGTAAAACCGATCGGGGATTTACTCACACTTGCCGCCGCATTGTGCTGGGCGTTCTACACGATTATACTGAAAAAACTGGATACTTACCCGACAGTGTTTATCACCCGTAAAGTGTTTTTCTACGGGCTGGTCACGTTACTACCCATGTTCCACTTCTACCCGTTACACTGGAACGCAGAACTTTTTGCCTTGCCGCAAGTATGGGGCAACCTCTTGTTCCTGGGGATTATCGCTTCTTTTATCTGCTTCATCGCGTGGAACAAGACCGTGAAGGTGCTGGGAGGCATCCGGGCAAACAATTACATCTACCTTACCCCGCTTGTCACGCTTATCGCTTCCGCCATCGTCCTGCACGAGCATATCACGTTTATCGCCATCGGGGGAGCCTTGTTGATTATCTGCGGGGTGTATGTCGCGGAAAAGGGATTCCCGAGATTCAGGAGAAGATGACATTAATAGAGCATAATTTATTCCGACTTCTCCCGGAACTATAGTTATACTCGGTTACAAGGTGAAAAAATTGGACGTTGGAATGGTATTCCAGCTCCTCCTCTGTTTATAGAGGGAGAGCTGGAATACTCCTTGCACAACAATAAAACAATTAAAAGAATACTATCACGAGATTATTTACTCCCGGATAAAAGCCTTGCCAACAACTCTTTCAATTCGTCGCTTTTTACATTCCGGGCGATCACCCGGTTATTTTCATCCACGAGCAAGGTGGTCGGCAGCAGGTACACGCCATACATCTCGGATATTACTTTTGCTTTGTCGGCATCCAAGTCAGAGACTTGCACCCACGGCAAAGCATCCTGTTCCACGGCATTCAACCACGCCTCCCGTTTCCGGTCGACGGAGTAACTGATGGCGTCGAACCCCTTCGCGTGATATTGCTCGTAAAGCGGCTTGATCAATTGATTTTCCTCCCGGCAAATCCCACAATTGGAAGCCCAGAAGTCGATCAATTTCACCTTGCATTTGATATCATACAAGGATACTTCTTTACCATCAGGAGTTCGGGAGGTGAAGTTCGGCACGGTAGCCCCTATCGCGATCTTTCCCAGTTTCGGGAGCAATTCCTGAATGTATTTCCCCGGTTTCGTCGCTTTCAGTTCATCACTACACAGGTCGAAACGGGCTTTCACGTCATCCGCGGTCATCCCTAGTGCCTTTTGGGAAAGGTCGTACAAGGCGAAGAAAGTATTCCCGTGGTCTATCAAGAATTGAGCCTGCTTTGTTTCCGAGTCCAGAACCAATACCCGCGTTCTTTCCGTCATTTCCTTCATCGCCGATGTATCTCCCCGCTGGAAAGCACGCATCATTTCCTCCTGCATCCCCGCGTATTTATCCGAGAGTCCAAGACCTATCTTGGCGTATTCCAAACTCAGGCGTTGCGTTTCGCCCCCGCCTTCCACTACCGGGATTTGTCCCGACCGGAAAGTAACCGTGAAAGTTGCCCCGTTCTCGAGATATGCCATAGAACCCATCCCTCCTTCCACGGACACGTACACGGGCGTGATCTCGTCCACGCTTCCTTTCATCGTAAACTTGCCATCCCGAATATCCACCGCTTGCAATGTATCTGAAATGTCCTTATCGATAATGCGGATCGCGTACGCTTTTCCACCCACCTGTCCACCTACCGAACCATTCACGACGTACCCGCCGGAATCGCTGCAGCCGGCAATGATAGCACCCGCGAGAATTAACAAATACAATATTTGTTTCATGATCATTTTATCTTTTTGTTAAATAGATAATTAACCAACCTCTCCCGAACTTTCGGAAGTTCGTTCGCACCGGAAGCCCTTACAAGAATCCGGTTATCCTCGTCCACGAGCACCAGGTAAGGGACTCCAAGGAAACCATAAGATTTCACTAAAGGAGAATCCGCACCGGCTCCCTTCAGATCCGATCCCTGTGTCCAAGGCATCTTCTCGTCCTCCAACGCCTTTAGCCAATACCCTTTTTTATCATCCAACGAAATACTCACGATCTCGAAACCATGATTATGAAATTCCTCGTACATCCTTTTCAGTTCCGGGATCATTGCCCGGCAAGGGCTACACCACGATGCCCAGAAATCGATCAATTTGGCTTTCGCGTTCACCGAGTGGAGCGTGAACTCTTTACCCTCGGGTGTTTGCACCGTGAAATTCGGGGCCTGTTTGCCGATACCCGCCTTCTCTTGAATATCAATCCATTTCGCGATGTTCCTTCCGGAAAAACTATTCCGGTATACGGGACTAAACTTGGCGTACTCGCTTTTCAGGTCTTCCAACGATAATTTCCCCGCGTATTGAGCCAAATTCTCGATACCCAAGTAGCTGTCGGCATACTCGCGCATGAAAGCATTCTCTTTCATGGATCTGATTGAACTCAACGAATCGATATAAACTTGTAATTCGCGATAACGGGCGTCTGACGGGGATAAACTTAAAAATTCATCTCCCACTTTTCCAATCTCTTCACAACATTCCCGCCCGAAGCGATGAAATTCACTCGATATTCGCTGGGGCTCACCCCCGCCTTTCACGAGGCTCAATTCGATGTTCCCCGGGTAAATGTCCACCTCGTAATTCGCGTTCTCCAGAAAAATCGGCAAGGCACCAACGGTTCCGGAACTCAGTGTCAGCAACACCGGGGTTACTTCCGAACAACTTCCCCGGAATTCAAAAACACCGTCGACCACTTGGGTTCGGGCTATCGTGTCATTCATGTTATTCGATACCGTGATCAAATAAGCTGTTACGTTGCCGATTTCCTTGGGTACACGACCTGTCAGGTTGTATTTTGTTGGTGGCGTACAGCCAACGCAACCGAGGAACAATATCCATATTAAATATTTCATATCTTTCAAGATTATTTATTATCCATCACGTCATGAATTTTGTACAGCATAAATTCATAGTGGGCACGCAATTCTCCCGTACTAGCGGGAAGGGCTTTTTCAATCATAGCTTTCGTGCGCAACAACATTTTGTAATAAATATGTTGTACCGGCTCCCGTACTACCCGCAAACTTAAATTCGGATCGAGCGCAAGCGACTGGTCTACCGTATTTCCAAAGCGATCTCCATTCATTTTTGTCCGGGCAACAGCTCCATATAAATCCGTGTCCAATCTCTTTCCGCCCCCTCCTTGAGGTTGGGGCTGTCCCTGCATCATTCTAGGGGGTTGCGGTTGTAGCCCGGAAGACAATAGCATCGTTCCCAACATCGAGAACTGCATGGTTTTTTCGATCCCCGTTAAGCGGGTTTTACCTTGTATCGTCGGTGCCCATACCCGCCGGTTTAATTCCTCTATAAATTCTTCCGCGGTATAGCCTTTACTGCCTTTCTCCTGGGCGAAATAAATCAATTCAGCCCTACCGAACAACTGCGAGAAACAATCCCACACGAACATAAACGTGGGATTATCCGCCAGTTCTATTTTCTCCTCGAGGTCTTTTTGCCTGAAGGTAGGAATTTCCCGCATCCACTCGAACATTAAATCAATGTATTTCTTCTCTTCCGCCTTGGTCGCGAAATCATAGCTCACTCCATCTTCTCCCAGGTTATAACGGAATCCCCCCACGTGTGACAAGACCATCCGGATTTTGAAACCGACGCCATTAAATAAACCTCTCATCAACCCTGCCCGTTCGCTATAATCTTTATCATCACGCGAGTACCAGGAATCCAGATTCTCCAAAGCATATTTCAAGCGTTCCATGTAACATTTCATGGATCTCACATGGTCGTTTCCCAATATTCCCGGGGTAGAAGACGGGTCAAAATACAAGCCGCTCGGGTAACCGAAAGAACAAGCCGGATTGTTCTTTTCCCTGGCAATCCATTCATCCAATACCGGCACTTCTTCCTCCGGGGTGGAGGCTTCATATATCGGCGTGTACAACCATTTTACCATATACTTGTCCCCTTCCCCGATAGCCTTCGGAATCAAGCGGACTCCTTTCGCCACGTCATCCTCGCTAGCGATATAATTATATGTGATATAATACCCCATGATGGAAGGTGACAGCCCGTATTTCCGGGTAAAGGAAGGGGAGCGCAGGGAATCCAAGGGATACGTACTGTCCGGTCGGGCATTACTCGTGAACCCCAAACAATTGCCGACCAGTTGGCTGATATACGCCTTCAATATCCCGTAACGCACGTCTTCCGGCAATTCACCATTCGTGCGGGCAGCCGGGTCGGAAGCCATCATCGAAACCTTGTATAGATCGGATAAAGCTTTCAGGCATCCCCCGCGTATCATGATAGAACTATTCAATATTTCACCACTTCTCATATCGATATGCAACGAATTCTGAAGATCATTAGACCAACTCGGCACGTAGCGTATCACGGAATTCGCGATATCAAAGGCACTGAACCCGGGATCATTTTTGGGAAATTCCACGACACGGATCACGTTTTTGAATCCGGCAGCCTCAAACGCCTCGTTCCAAGCCTCTGCGCCATCTTTTATTGCCTTTTTCCAGTCTTGGGGCATGAGGGTATCCATGTAAAACACGATCGGTTTTTTCGGTTCCACCAATTGCCCGGCACGATAGGCCGCCTCATCGGAAGGTTCGATTCTCCTGCGCAAGGTATACACTTTCCGGCGGAAACCTTCGTCGTTAGCCGAAATAGCTTTTCTAGGCAATTTAGTCGTCCCCACCCGTTCATCCGCTATACGGGGTTTCATCACTTCCTCCGGCATCATCACGAGAATACGGTCAGCCGTGACAGACACGGGCTTATTTCTCATGTAAACCGTCCCCATGAAAGAGTAATCTACCAAATAGGCATAGTCCCCCGTTACCGCGACATTATTGTCATAAGCCGCTACTTGCACGAGTTTGCTCATTTCCGGACGAAGACGTTGCATACTTTGACCGCTTATCCCCATAATATTGCCATTAAAGGCTGAAAAAGGATTGGTATATTCCGTGTGATCCATAAAGAATTGAGTCATATCCACGACCACGGCACTGCTATCCGGGGTGAAAGCCATCACGGGCATCATTTGCCAGATTCCCGGTTTATGAGCCTCTTCCAAAGCCCCCTCTACCCTCCCGTCACCGGTAAGGTTCAACGGTTCGTCGCCGACCACGGCACGGGCTTCCAGATTATGATTCTCCAGGTAAAACCGCAGGTAAATGAAGTCACCGAATTGCCCCACGGCACAACTCCCGTTATCACTGGTTTCGCGCACTGCCGTGGTTAACATCATATCTTTCTCCAGCAAACTCTTGGGAAATTCCACGTACACCAACTCCCGCCCGTGGTCATTCACGGCATGAATCGTCATCAATCCCTTGGAAGTCCGAACCTTTTTGTCCCGGAACACCTCCTCGTAGGACATTTTCTTTGCCGGCGTACCGAACATTCCCATCGGCTTCTTCTCCCCCTTGCCAGAAGGCTCTTTCACTTCGCCTTTACGCTGCGCCGTGAGTGTTTCTTGACCAACAGCCAATAACAGGAAACAGGCACATAGCGCGTATATAATCTTCTTCATCATATCTGATTTATAAATTACTACTTGAACATCTTGTTAAACTTGAATATCATCATCTGGTAAAAATCCCGGGTTTCCTGGTTTCCCGTGTTTGCTTTACTCTTCATCAAGTCGTTTATCCGTTTCAACATCATAAAACAGCTATGGTCGATTCCGAAACCCATCGGACGGATATAAGGTTCTCCGAATCCCATGTATTCTTCCGCACGGGCAGTTCCGCGAGAAGCAACCATATCCCGGTTGGAATAAATACCGGCAAAATGCTCCGGCATATCCCCGTAGTCCGCACGGCTATTCGCCTTAATGAAATCCGGTATAGTTATCGGGCTCACGAATCCCATTGTCGAAGCACTCACGTCCCCCCCGCCAAGCCCTTTACGAGCCAGATCTGCCGCTTGATACAGAGCTCCGATGAACTGTGTCTGCAAACTAATATCCGTTTTCGTCAATGATTTTCCCTGAAGGGTAGGTTGCATGATCATATTATAAATATCACTCAAGTATTCCACCCTGGAATAAGCCTGTTGCCCGTTATTATTCTCGCTGATAATGAGAGTTCGCAACATACCCATCAATCCCTCGAAAATAGATTTCTCCAACACACCCGATATATTCCCGGTCAAAGGATATCCCCTTTGCAGCTTGGAAGAATTGATCCAGGATAAATCACGCATCTGGTTTACCATGAAACGCACGGACTCTTTTTGCCTTTCCCTCGGAACCGGTTCGTAAGCCACCGGACGGGCATCCCCGTCATATCTCTCGTACATATACACGCCCCCGATATTAGCCATCACGTGTCCCAAATAACGATAATACTGGTATATGATCTCATTATAAATCCGTTGACGGAAATTATAGTCCTTATCTTCCCCGGCTACCCATTCGTCCAGATGTTTCATGACATATTTCAGATTTTTCACACCATACCCGGCAGCCTTCACCGGATCGTCCCCCAGATCCTCCTCCATGCTGGAAGGGTCTATCCGCAACATGAATTGCTGCTTCCCGTAACGATACACCGGATCCCCGGATTTCTCGGAAATCCACCGATCCAACACGGGCACTTCTTCTTTTGCCGTCTTAACGTCGAAAATAGGGGTGTACAGCCATTTGATCGCGTAGTAATCATATAGTCCCAATTCCGGGGGTGTCATTTTCACGCCTCTTTCCTTATCCCCGGGCTGAGCCACATAGTTGTTACGGGCATAGTCCATGATAGAATACGTCGTCCCGTATTTTTGAGTGAAAGACGGGGAACGCAACGAATCTACCGGGATTGCCGCGGAAGCCGACATATTGTGCATCATGGATAAAGTATGCCCCACTTCATGCGCGATCACGTAACGCATACAATCACCCAATATCTCTTCCGGCATTTTCACGCCTCGCACTTCCGGGTCGGCAGGAGCCGTCTGTATCATCCGCCAACTCTGCAGGATATCCAACACGTTGTGATAGATATACACCGTAGCATGAATGATCTCTCCCGTTCTGGGATCTGCAACAGGTTGTCCCATGGCATTAGCGATCGGGATCGGGCAATAACGGACACAACTGTACTTGAAGTTGTCCGGGTCAAATTCCGGGTCATCTTTCGGGAAGTCCCTTGCCAAGATAGCATTCTTGAAGCCTATCTTTTCAAAAGCTTTCTGCCACGTTTCAATGCCGGCTTTAATATACGGCTTCCAGAATTCCGGGAATTTGTCGTCGATATAAAACACGATCGGTTGTTTCGGCTCCACCAGTTCCCCCCTACGGTAAGCAGCCTCGTCTTTAGGCTCCAATCTCCAACGAAGCGTGTACATTTCAGGTTCTGCACCCTTATCCTCGCTGAAACGAATCATTTGCTGGAAGAAAAAACCGATACGGGGATCGGCTAACCGCGGACGCATCGGGTTCTCCGGCAACAACATGATACTCCGTGTCATCAAAGCGGTAAACGGACGCTGAGTGATATACGGACGAGGATCCATCTGACCGACGCTCCCCGCCCGATAGGACAAGGAACTCCGGATACTCACGTTATCCGCAAACGCCTTTATGCCGGCAATCGTCGATTTATCCCGGTTAAACATCTTTTCTATTCTTCGTTGACCGTTACCCGCGGCAGGAGCAAAAGGCGAGAAAGGATCCATATCCTCGTTATCGCTCAAAAAGAAATTGGTCATGTTAATCACCACTGCCGTACTATCCGGGTTATAAGCCTCTATCCGGTATCTCTCCATCACGGGGGCTTTCATCGAAATCGCCAAGCGATCCGCCACATTCTCGTCATCCGTCAAAAGACGGCAATTCACGAGGCTCACCAGATTGATGGAAGAATCCACCTTCGTGAAAGAAACAAGGAGCGGCTCGTGCGTGATCTCTCCCACGTTAGCAAAACGATTATCGGAAATCTCACTAACAATAGAAGCGATCAGCATATCTTTGTCCAATAGATTCAACGGTAATTCAACATACAGGCTACCGTCGTCCATCTTGTGGAGAGTGAACAAACCTTTCGCGGTTTCTACCTTTCGCCCGTCAAATAGCTGTTCATACTTGCTTTTCTTGGACATCTCCTGTTTCATCTCCATTTCACCTTTCCCCTTTTTGTTTTTCTTCTTTCGCGTACCGGTCATCCCGTCAGCATCCCCCACGCTCCACACCAGTAAAGAAGCAATCAACACGAATAAAAAAGTCTTTTGTTTCATGATAAGTTAATTAATTGATTTATATACATCCAAACATCTTGCTTGTTATCTTTCCACTACTCTCCATCTAAAATCGCCGCGTACTTCTGCAAATCCACATCGTAAGTATCTTTCATGTACGACACCACGATATCATACTTGTCATTAATGGTCATATTCCCGTACTGCACTAACGGATCGTCCACATCGACGGGAAACTTCTCCCGTATCGTGCTTTCCGAGAAAGTCATCGCCAAACGAATCATATTCAAGAAATCCTGCACGACACGCCCGGGTACATCGGGAATATTGGCTTCATTCGGGTTTTGTGTCATGTCATATCCCTTCGCAAAAGGAAGCCACGGCATCCATGTAGGAGCCCCGTAACTTGGCGGGTATTCCACCAACTTGAAATTTTCTGTCACCTCAGGGGCAAAACCTCTTCTCTGGTACGCGTTATAGGGATCCAATTCATGCTGGCTAAACTTAGTCATCATTTCATATTGCGCACGTTGATCCGCTTCCTCCGGATAATACTGTTCTATCCACGGGTTCTCTTCCAAAAAATCCTCAAAAGGATAATACCTTGTTCCTATTTCACTCTCGTAATCCGACATATATTCAAATTCCGGAGCCACAACATATTCCCCGGAAAGGAAACGGTTTTTCAAACCGGGATAACTGAAAGCGCAAGCAACCGTGTGAATTAACTCTGCCCCGATCCCATTCGCGAGTTCCTCCGTCGTAAAACTCAAACTCCAATAGTTCCAGCCATTTTTATTCAACATCACGTGCACGTCTTCTCCCGCCGGGTTCGTGTATTTATAATTATTTACCAGATAAAGGTAATAGGGCAACCCTTTCAAATCCTCTTTTTTCGTTTTATCCAACGATTCCAGCATCCATTCCTTGACAAGCCCCAAATACAACTGAATATCTTCATCCCCGGGTGTTTCACAAGTATACACCGGACTATTCGCGGTACTTGTCGTCAAACTTCTGCTTAAATGGGTACTGTCTACATCCTTATAAATAATATACATACCCCAATCCTTGGCTATCTGTCCTATTTCCTTATCCCACGCGTTATTCCCTTGAGGGAATTCGAAAGAGAGGAAGTCCACCTCGCTCAGAGGTCCCAGATTGTTGTCATCATCCCCGCAAGACATACATCCCAACACGACAAACAATATGACCGCGTATATTTGTTTTTTCAACATAGTCGTAAGTTTTTGAAGTTATTAACTATTTCCCTCTTTTCTCGTTCTGAACCAAACTATGATTCAAGTTGAAAGCCTCCTGCGGGATCAATAATGTGAAACCCGGATCATTGTTCTCCAGTTTGTATTCTACCGGATTACCGGAATTGTCGTACCAAAGATGTTTCATTTCATCCATACCGTAACGCCGCAAATCAAACCACCGGTGAAACTCAAAACACAATTCACGCCGCCGTTCGTCACGCACGAAACGGATCAACTCGTCCGGGGCGGTAATATCAAGAGTCCGGTAAGTTCCTTGTCTATAACGGTTTTCCCGTAACCGATCCATCAAGTTACAAGCCTTCGTTAAATAAGTAACGTCATTTTGAGCTTTAAACAACATCGCTGCCGCCTCGGCAACATTCAGGTAAGCCTCCGCCACCCTTAATGCCCCACCCCACGCGGTTCCACCTTGATTAGGGAAATTCGAACCATAACTGCACGCGACTTTACCGAACGGAAGCCTGTAAACCGGGGGTGTTCCATCCATGGGAAATTCCCAATATAAATAATTGTCAAGTCGCAGATCCGTCCTGTCATATTGCTTGATCAAAGAATCGGAGGCAACAGCAATTGAATTCATAAAATAATTTTTACCATCGTAAATATCCACGCGAGAGGCAGCAAAGGCATAAGTCCCATAAGCATCCCCGAACAAAAAGATCACTTCCGGATTCTCTTTAACAAAATAGTCCCTCGACTTGCTGCCACCGGGCATACCGACATTCAAGTCCAATAAAGAAATACCGAAATCGTTGATCACCTTCTCACCATATTCCATCGCTTCCGACCAATTTTCCATGTATAAATATATTCTGGACAGCAACAAATCAACCATGGGAAGGTTAACCAACCCCTCCCGTTGCAACTGCCTCTCCCGGGATACATTGGCAAATAATTTTTCAGCCTCTGACAAATCTTCCACCATTTGGTCATACACTCTTTTCACGGTACTTCTCGCGATGCTTTCCGTGGACAAATCTGCCGTTAATTTTAAAGGAACCCCTAACGCATCCTTATCCGCACCATAAGGTTTCCCGTAGAAATTTACCAGGTAATAATAATAAAACGCCCTCATTGCCAACGCTTGCGCCCGCACGTAATCTTTATCTTCCTTACTTCCTTTCACGTCATCCATATAATCCAAAACCGCGTTACAACCGACAATTTTATCGTATATCGTTCCATACACGTTATAATTCCCTAAACGAAGCTGCATCTCATCCGACCATGAAAATGCCAACCGTACTTGCTCAAACGTGGATTCACTGCCAGCCTCGAAATTAGTCAAATCGGGACGCCTTGCCACGTCATCATCGGCAAAACTCAACACGCTCGTCAAAGCCCCGTCACCAGGTCCCATGTACACCGTCCCCAATAATAATTCCTGTAACGATTGTACCAGTTCAGGTACATACTCGCTCTGTGATTTAGGTTCCAGGAAGTCCTGACAGGATGCCAGTACCAACATGAAACACCATAAACCATATCTTATCACTTTATTCATACGACATTTCTTTTAAAATCCGATATTAACTCCAATAGAATAAGTCTTGGGTTGAATACTATTTCCCAATTCAGGATCAAAGCCATTAAATTTCTTACTCGCTATAACAAATACATTATTCATTGTCGCGTTCAACTGCAAACTTTTCAGTCCCAAACGGGCACACCATGCATCATCCACGTTCCAGCTCAAAGTCATTTGCTGGCAACGAAGAAAATTCGCACTCACGACCAAAGCATCCGAATAAGCCCACATCGTGTATAAATTCTCTCTCTGACCCAAGGGCAATTCCGCGTACTCCAATATCCTCCCCGTGAACAAACTCGGGATATTCGTGAATTCTTCATCCCCGGGATTTTTCCAACGCTTCAGCAGACCTTTATCCAAATTTTGATGAGAAAGAGGAATCGTATGGGTATCGGGATAAGGACTCGTCAAGCGCTTCTTCGCTCCCAGCAACAAAGAGAAATTAGCCCCGAAAGTTAACCCTTTCCATCTCACGCGTGTGGTCAATCCTCCCGTGAAATCAGGTTCCAACTTGCCGGAATAAACCAGAAAGTCCGTCAACTCCGAAGCATCGGCAAGAACGGGGTTGCCCTCGTTGTCTTTTTTTACACTTCCATCCTCATTCAACTGGTATAACAGATTAAACTCCGGTAACCCCGTATCGTGATTCAAACCCTTGAACGAGTACGACCAAAAAGCAGATAACGGGTATCCTTTCTTCACCACTTTCTGTCCTCCTCCCTTGGCTCCGCCTCCAAATAAATAATCACCCAACGCGAAATTAGCCAAGGATTGCACGCGTGCTTTATTCCAGTTTTTTGAAGAATTCAACCCGACAGTCCATCCCCAATCTTTTCCCCGGACAGGCGTGATATTCAACGAATATTCCACACCGGAATTCTCGACTCGTCCACCGTTAATCTCCGTCGATCCCAAGCCATACTCCAAGGCGATCTCTTGAGTGACAATATTATCCGACTTCTTGGTATAATATTCAAAATTCATGGATATCCATTGCACCAATTGCAGGTCTACACCGAAATTCCACGACTTCGTGCGTTCCCAACTCAAGTCCGGGTTAGGCAGGCGACTGATGGTAGATTGGTATTTCCCGTAATAATTCTTTATAGAACCTTGAGTCAGTATCAAATCCGGGCTTATCGAATTTACCGCGTTACCCTGTATCCCGTAAGAAGCCCGTAACGTAAACTGGTTCAAAAACTTTGATATACTATTCAACCAAGGTTCCCGGGCAATATTCCACGACAGACCGAAAGAATAAGTCGGATCAAAACGCTTGTTCTGGTCTTGCCCGAACCGATTGGAAGCATCGTTACGGATGCTGGCATTCAACACGTACCGGTCAAGATAAGAGTAAGCCAGTGTCGCGAAAAGCGAGAATTGAGTAGTGGTACTTGTTGTCCTCGTCCACCCGTTTCCATTATAAAGATCCTGCAAAATACCCCACCTACTCATATCGTCGCCATACCCGATAGGCACAATCTCATCCATGGGTGTCGGTTCAACAATCCGTTCTCCCCGTTCCGCCACGTAACCGAAAATCTTATTGGAACGGTCTTTGGTTGCCGTGGAACTGACTTCCGTTCCCAACAAAAGATTGATCCGATGATCTTCTTTGAACACTTTTTGAATATTCACTTTATTTTGGATATTCCACCCTAAAACATCCCGCGCGGAATTATACAACTCTCCCCCGAACGGAAGCATGGCTGCCTTGTATCTTTCCGAACCATACTCCTCCGTACCGAAGTCATATCCCCTGTATTTCTCAGCGACATAAAAAGTCTGCTCCCCGGCATACGACTCCGAGAATAACGAAGTATTATTCAATCCCCCGACAAACTCATACTTCAACCACGGAAGCACATCCCATGAAAAATTCAAGGAAGCATTCAAATTGGAGGATTTATTCTTCGAATAAGAATGTTCCATCTCGTTCAATATATTGTACCCCAAATCCGGATCCCGGCTATTCAACCTGTATCCGGCTCGTTTCCGATAAAAATAGTAACTGCCGTCTTCGTTATAAGCCGGGAGTGCCCTACTCATTCCCGTGGCAAACCCTACCGGATCAACCCCCGCAGCATAACTCCGCGTCTTGTTGATCGCCCCGGTCAAATTAACATCGACGTGTACCTTGGGATGCATCTGAACTCCGATATTTAAACGTCCGCTCAAATTCTTGGCATCATTGTCCAACTCCACTCCCGCCTGGTCATTATAGCCAAGAGAAGCCCGGTAAGTCACTTTTGCCGATCCTCCCGCGACACTCAAGTTATGATTGTGACTAAATGAATTACGTGTCAACAATTTAAACCAATTCGTATTCACACCCTCCAGACGCTGAATGGCAGCTTTCGCCTCGTCACTCGTGAGTTCTTTCTTGTAAAGTAACTGCATAATGCCTTCATAGGTATCGGAAGAAAGTAGAGGAGCTTCGCTATATAACGCACCGGCAGCGTAAGCCTCTTCACTGAATTGGATTCTTTCCTGGGAATTCATCAGATTAAACAACCCGTAATGAGGACGGGCTCGGAAACTAAACGTCGCGTTATAATTCACCGTCATCCGGTCTTGCTGTCCTCTTTTCGTGGTAATCACAATTACCCCATTCGCTGCCTTCGACCCGTAAATAGCCGTGGCTGAAGCATCTTTCAACACGGTAATCGTCTCGATATCCGCCGGATTCAACCAAGAGATCTGATTACCGAGGATAGTTTTCAAATCATTTACCATCAAATCATTCTGGTCTATCGTGATCGGGTCTGGCTGGATAATCCCGTCCACGACCCACAAAGGATCTTGATTTCCCAGAATAGTCGAAGTTCCCCGAACCCGAATTTTAGGATTCGTTCCCACCCGGGAACTCGTGTTCATTACCAGCATTCCGGCAACACGCCCCTGCAACATCTGGTCTATGGAGGTATACGCCGGCATCATAATATCCGAAGCCTTTACCGTCGTTACGGAACCCACCACGTCACTTTTGCGCATTGTCTGGTACCCCGTAACCACAACCTCTTCCATCTCGGTCACATCTTCCTCCATAACGACATTAATTTCCTTCTGCCCTTGGTATCTCACCTTTTGCGTCTTCATCCCCACGAACGAATACACCAGCACGATAGAATCCCGCTTGGGAATAACCAACAGATAACTGCCTTGTTCGTTCGTCGTCGTCCCGAACAGCGTTCCCTCCAACACGACCGTCACCCCGGGCAATGGATTTTTATTCTTGTCCGTCACTTTACCAATCACCTCGATACCCGTCACCGGATCTTGAACAGGTCTTTTCTTAATGAAGATAACCGTTTTTTCAACCACAAAAACCAAATCTGTCTTTTGCAGTACCGCCTTCAAAACCTCTTCCACTTCTACACCTTTCATTTGCACCGTGATGTTTTTATAAGGTGCAACATCCTGGGTAGAATACATAAAACGATAATCCGTCTGCGACTGAATACTCTTGAAAACATCTGCCAACGCCCCATCCTGAACATCGACGTTCACTTTTTGAGCATACAAATTGGACATTCCACTGAATAGCAACCATGCTAAAAACAACATGAAATGAACCCTGCCTCCTATTTTTTTGTCAGGAGGAAAAGAAAACTCATTTTTTTCCATAACTTTGTCGTACTTTAATTAGTAAAAATCAACCCTGCCAGGTTGTATAACAATGGGGATTGTGACCTGCAATTCCCATTATTTTTAATACTCGCTTATAATCACAGTCCTATTATTAATTTGAAATTTCACTTTCTCCAAAACCTCGAACTTATGCAGTAGTTCCTCGATATCCGCATAACGCCTCAATTCCCCGGTAAACCGAATGTCACCTAGACTAGACGAAGCATAAAATACATTGATATTATACCACTTGGATAACGTGTTCATAATCTGCACCAGTGGCATATCGACAAAAATGAAAACCCCGTTACGCCATGCAGTGTACTCGAACGTATTCACTTCGCGCACAACCACCTCCTCATCTTTTACCAAAGATTGTTCTCCCGGTTCCAGAACCACTCGTTCCCTTTCATAAATAACTTCAACACATCCCTTTTCCAGCGTGGTCAACGAGGGTGTTCCGTCCTCATAAGCCTGTACCGCAAAAGAGGTACCCAGCACCCGTACCCGTTGTTTTCCGGACTTCACGACAAACGGTTTCTGTTCATCATGCGTCACCTCGAAGTAGGCTTCTCCCTTTAAAGAAACCACTCTCTCCCCTTCCGCAAAACTTGTCGGGTATTCGAATTCACTGTCCGAATTTAACCAAACCTTCGTGCCATCCGACAACTTCACGAAAAACTCGCCCCCTCTCGGGATTGACAATTTATGTAGTTCTGATTTCACTCCTCCATCCTGTGCCAAATACCGCAAAGTATCGTGATCTGCCACCATGTTGGAACCCAACCGCCCATGCACTTCCAGTTTTTCCAACCGAATCATCCGTCCGCTTTCCGTTGTTAAGACTGCTTGGGCATACCCCGGCTCTATCGGAAGATGCTTTACCGGAATTTTCTCTATCTCCCTATTATGCAAAATCAAAATTGCTGCCAATATAAAAGGTATTAACGCCGCGGCATAGGATACCCTTCTTAAAACAAGTTTTCTCCGATCTCGTTTTATCTTTCGATCAATTACTGTAAAATACTTCAAGTAATCAAATTCCCCGCTTTCTTGAATATATTTCTTGAAACGGTCACTCGACATCACCCGCTTGAAAAGTCGCTCGTTTTCCTCGCACTCGTTTCTCCAAGCCATTAATTCAGCCTCCCCCTCTTCTGTACACGTCCCGCTGAAATAAGCAGTTATTAACTTTGAAATCCGATATAGCATCTTATTATTTTCCATATTTTCCCACTTTATATATTATTAAGACACCGCCAACAAAAAAAGTGGGTATTCGAATTTCAATATTATTTTATGAAATATTCAAGAAAATGTCTACGATCCCGTTATATCAAGATTCCAAACACATCATACAACAAGGTATAACGGTCACGCAATATCTTTTTCGCTTTCTTGCGTTGAGTCTTGACCGTCTCCACGGATAAATGCAAAGCGGCGGCAATCTCTTCGGAAGTCGCACCCTGCAAAGCCTGCTCGAAAATATTTTTACACTGGGGAGGCAATTCATCCAATAGCGTTTTTAACTGGCGATATACCTCACTCTCCATGATATCGTCAAGAAAAGTGCGTTCATCATCCACCTCGTCATAATAATGGGCTTCCCGGTCTTTCCGCCTTTTCTCGCTCCGCAGATAATTTAAACATCCGTTTCTCACGGAAGTATACAAATAAGATTTCAAAGAAGAAACATTCACGAAACGATGCCGTTCATCGTACAATCGACAGAAAACATCCTGCACGATATCCTCCGCCTCTTCTTTTTCCACGGAATAATTTCGGGCAAAAACACAAAGTGCCGCGAAAAAATTCTCGTACAACAACAAGAAAGCTTTCCGATCTCCTCGGGCTAATGCCTTTATATGTGCATCTGTCAATTCCATTTTAAACCTTTACAAGAAACGATCACCATTCCCGCACCAAAAGTAATAAAAAAATTAATACCAAAGCCTTCTCAAAAAGAGAAGTGGCAAAAAGGTTCATTATTCTGCCACTTCCATACATTTACAAAAATATCTCTAATCCCTATTTATCTATATCCAGTACCACCTCGTAAGTCGAATTCGGTTTGAAATCCGGATTATAAATAATCAGGAAATTCTCGTCCACGACAGCCTTCCAGTCCTGTCCGGCAGCCAGACGAGGATTGTTCAAACGCGCGGGAAAGAAATAGTTGAAGGGTAAATCCAACACGTGCTCCTGTTTGAACTTATCCCCTTTCATGCGTTCCAGACTGAAATTCTCGTTCGTCTTGATCGTGATGATACATTTCTTTCCTTTCACCTTGGAAGTTACCGTGAAATCCGTTTCTCCCGGAACTTCCTGCAAACGTACCTCCCACTTCGGATCACCGTAATATGCCAACACGTCGCGGTCATGCCAGAAGCCGATCTGGTCTTGTGTCGGTTTCTGATCATTCATCGCCTTGGCTATCTTTTGCGCGGCAATCTGAAATTCATTTCCGTCAAAGTTATAGTTTTCCTTAATTAAAGAAGGATACCACTCGTTTTGCTGGTACAGGAAATCCTGTTGGTTCATGTATATTGCCTCAGCCAAAGTATAGCGTCCCGGGTTGGTAACCCAATATTTCAGACCACCCCAACCGTTACGACCGTGCCAAGTAGTTACCACGTAGCCGATCATAGTAGCGGCATTACCGCTATTCATCCAAGCGATAGCCATACTCTCCTTCGTGTTGTTCACGTTTCCGATCAAACAGTTACCCACGGCAAAATACACTTTACGCTTCCCGCTCTCCTTTAAATCCCAAGTTGTACGGGTATAATGATCGCTGGCGTAAAGCTTTCCGTTCTTCGCCAGAATATTGCCTAAAGAGAAAGGCATCTCCAAATTCCTTTCGGTGGCATGAGCCGCAGTCACAACCAAATCCGGGTTGTAATCGCCATACAAGTCCGTGAATTTCTTCAGGACAGTCTTCGGGTCTATCTGGGCGGTCTGCACTTTCCCGTCTCTACCTTTCTTCTCGCCCCAAAGCCCGCGGCTATGATCGTCAACCCAAGCGTAATTATCAAACCATTTCGCGCTATTCAACTCCATGATCGTGGCAACGGCATCTTTCACTAACAAAGGTTCCGTGCTGTTGTTCACCATTTTCATTGCCGCATCTGCGTCATAGCCCGTGATAACACCCCACAAGAAATCGGCAAAAATATCATTGTCGACTTCCCGGCTCACGTGGTGCATATCTATCACGTAATCACGTCCCAAGTTCTCCGGTTTCTCCACTATAGCCACGTAACGGGGACGCACCCGTTGAAGATCGGCCAGATTCTCACGGGGAGCTTTCTCGTAAAAGAAGACCTCCGCTTTATGCTTATTTTTCAAAGCATCCACTACCTGCATCCAAGCTGCATCATTCTGCACGTCTTTGGATGCCAACACAACATACTCGTTTCGGGTATTACCGCCGCCCTTTTTCTTCTGGGCAAATGACGGCATCACCGAAATCATCAAACACAACAAAATTGATAATCGGTAAATTTGTTTCATCTCGCAATTAATAATATATAAAACACAAAATAATTAATTTCCAAATATAAACATCTATCCCCCTCCTTGCTCCGCGGGATAGGTTAAATTTACGTTAAAATCGATACACGATTCCTATTTTACTCTCTCCCATGTAATCTTAGACGTGCGCTTTCCGTCGGGTGCCACAGCCCGTACTCCCAACCAAAGTCCTTTGCCACCGGGCAAAACAGGCACGCCACACACGTACGCCGCCCACGAAGTAGTCGTCGCCACCAACCGAACCTTCCCACGAGGCGATTCCCTCACGTACACCTCATAATACCATGTGTCCACCGCCTCGTTCATCACGGGCATATCCTTCTCGCGATTCACGAGGGGAATTACATCCCATACCAGTTTAAAATCCAGAGAATCATTGTATTCCCGAATAACCTTTGTTGCCAAAATATCCGGACGTACAGGATTATACTTGACCCGCGGGTCGATTAAAGACAACTCTCCGATAAAAACCTCGTAGTCTTCCGACGTATTCTCTACCACCAGACCAATACAAGCGATTCTTTCCCCTGCCTGTATCCCGTAATCTCCTAACTTACATCTTATCGTCTGCCATTGCCCCGGCTTCACTTCTTGACTTACTGGAATTTCAATAAACTCTGCCTCCGTCCCTACCCTCGAAAGAATCACCTTCAAGCTGCTATCGTCACTTCCCTTCACTTTACAAGTAAAAGCCAATTCTACATGCCCGTCAACCGGTATATCCGTCTTGAACAAACGAACCTTGGAATACCCCGTCGCCCCGTGCAATTTCAAGCACGAGCCCCCGAACCAAGCATCCTCGAACACGAAATCACATCGCACGGCATCCTCCGGGACACGTTCGTCCCGTCCCGTTACCCACCAACGCCAAGAAGGCATCCAATCCTGCATCCCGATGTTGTACCAAGCCAATGTATTGACCGTCTTCCCTTCCTTGTTAAAGAAAAGCCCGTTCCCCAAGTTAAAACGAGTCACGAAAGGGAGTTCCCGTATCGCGCTTCGTGCCGGAAAGAAAGTCGATATCCCGTGAAAACGTTGCATATCCTTCTCGTTCACCGTCGTAATCGTGTTGGTCACGGCAGGCGCATTCACCGGATTTCTTGTCCCGCCCGTGAAAAAGTACTCCAGTTTACGCAAATAAGTCTGTTGCACGGTAAACGAATCTTCCCCGTACTCGCGGGAAGCGTTATGAATATTATTCCGCTCATGTTCTCCCCACAGGCAGACGGACACGGGTTTGTCTTTCAACACTTCCCATCCCTTTCCTTCACGAGGTTCAAAATCATAACTGGAAAGCCCCCGTCCTCTCAGGTAGAACCCGGCGTACACGTCATACGAACTTCTCCCGTAGGCAACGGCATTGCGGGCTGATTCACCCATTGGGTCCTTGTTACCTCCCCAATTATCAATATTATAATTCAGCATAAACATATTCGACACCACACGATTCCCTTTCTGGAACCAATCCCGGTTACGGTTCTGCAAAGCGTTTTGCCCGAAACTCAAACGTCCGTTATTATCGTTGCTATCATACCAATCAATATGAAAACCCTTCAATCCCTGCACTCTCGCCTGCACATGCAATTCCGCGAAGAAATCCTGTACCTCCGAAGCGATATCGGCACTCCACACTCCTTCCGGGTTGATACCGATGCCGTCAATCCCGTAATACTTCAAAAACAGAATCAACCTCTCCGCGTATTTGAAACGCCCGTATTCATCTTTCTCCGTCAATTTAACGAAAAGATCGTACACCCGGTCACCCGGCTTCCGAACCGATTCTCCCCAGTTGATAAACAACACGCATCCCGTACGCACCCCGTTTTTATGTGCCGCATCATTGAATACCCCCGGAACCCGGAACCAACCGTCCCCCCAATTCCCGTGTATATCCACGTACTGCCACATACTGAAATTATCCGCCTCGAACTGGTTGCGGGGAAACGATTTCCATTGTTTCTTACCGTCCCCCATGGGTGTCCACCAGCACAACTGCCGTTCCATACTCAATTCTGGATGCACCTGCGTCTTCACGTTCTCGAAACGCTCCTTCAGTTTCACACGTGAAATGAAAAAATTATCATCCTCACTAACAGGCATTCCCGGTTTCCACACTTCCAGAAACTCCACGAAGTTCATCCCGTTCGACGGGTTCCACCGGATATCCTCCGGACGCTGACCATAAGTACTCACGAATAGCCAGATAAACAAAATACTGCAAACTACTTTCCTCATACAAATAATAATACACGTTACACAAGATTTCAAAAGTAGCGAAATAATTTAATGATTGAATAAAATTTGCAACCAAATCAAAACGTCTATTAGTTTTGAGTTCCCGTTAAAATATTATTACTCCCCAATTCAGTTATTTCAAGGTTATCAATCATGTATATCACAGGAATTATCTATAATGTAAATATTATTCAATTTTAATTTAAATCCTATTTTTTAACCTTTAAAATAGGGGTTGAATAGGAGTTGAATGGGAGTTGAATAGGAGATGCTACCAATAAACTATAATTAATATACATCATTAATTACAATTATTTAACTTACCTCTACTGAAAGTCATGAGAAAAAAGGTTCAAACAGTGCAAAAAAAAGAGACCGCATTAAAAATCATTCATGCGGCCCCTTAAAAATATATCTACTATTTACTTCTTTTCAATAGTGACATCCACTTCCGTTCCATCTTGTCGTAAAACCGTGATAACAGCTTTCTCGTTCTTAATTTTCACTATCGAAGATTGCAAGGCATCGGCGACATTTACCTCCCCGACGGGTTCCCCGTCTATCTTCAAAACACGTTCTCCCGGAGAAATCTTCTCTACCAATTCTCCCCAAACGCAAGCAATCACGACGTGACCATTCGCCACGGTGAAATCCACGTTCCATCTTTTCTTGTACAAATCTTGAGGTGCCGATTCAAAAGGCTCAAAATAAAAAGCACTCGAGGCGTAATCAATCGTCACCGTACCGTAGTCCAATAATTGTGAACCCAAACGGGAACACGGTGCATCCATCGATTCCGTGACAATATTCCGGAAACGTCCCGTGCTGACACGCAACTCAAATAAACGAATCAAATTATGTTCGCCGGCAGAGGCAGCCCCCGCCATACCGATACCACTACTACCGTATCCCTTGGATTGCAAAGCAGCGGCATTCTCCCGAAGAGCTTCCGATGCGGTCGCCGTGGTCATTTCATAGAAAGCTCCCGAACCGCTATCGAACATAACCGTTTCTATCACCCCCGCTCCCACGTTCAATTCTATAAACGGTATCTGCCCTTGCACGTGGAGCAACGGCAAACGATTCCTCAAATTAATACGGAAAGGGGAAATGTTATCGGTTATAATTATCTTTTTCTGACGAGAATCTATACGCACGACTGCCCCCGGAAATAACTCGCAACCAATCATTCCATCCACGCCGAATTGTTCGATAAGATGACCTTCAGGCATAATCGTGACCGGAATTTCTTCTATATTAATTCCCGGCTTTATCCCCATGGACAAACTTTTCAATTGTGTCTTCTCCAAAGTCATCGACTGATTGTGAGCATCCAGAATATTTTGCGTGCTTGTGGCGTCTAAAGAAAGACGCCGAGCCAGAGAATAGGTGATATAAGTAGGTGCACCCGTGTCAAAAATAAATTTTCCCGGGACGCCTTCTGCCCGCGCTTCAATGATAATCTTTCCGTTGATGGTCGTGTAAGGCACTTCTACATAAAAGGCAGGAGTTTCTGCCTTGGTCGTGAAACACGAAAAAGCAAGACTCACGACCAACAGACTAATATATAATTGTTTGAATTTCATACTGAATATTTTTAATTACTTTCCCTTACAAATCTCACGTGCCAGTTGAACAGCGGCAACGGCATCAACAATACCTCCCGATACACATAACCGGTCATATCCCCCGGTCGGCGCACCTTCACTATTGGTCGGATCATGCGGGAAGGGGACAGTAGCAGAAGGCGTCTGCCGGGCAGTGCGTACTAGAATATCCTTTATTCGTGAGGCTTTGAGCGAGGGGTAATAAGATTTCAACATGGCAGCGATACCGGTGACTACCGGAGCCGCTATTTTCGTACCCGTCACTTTACGATAGTTATCCCCGCGAACCGTTGTGTACAATTGCACGCCGGGAGCGAAGACATCGACACTACCTGCCCCGTAATTACTGTTGATATAAGGATTTCCCTCCATATCGGAGGCTCCGACCGTGATTATATTGGAGAACGCGTGTTTACACCCCTGACCTTGTGCCACCGGGAAATACGGGTCTTTCTCCGTGTCACGATAGTTATCGCCGGCAGAATGCACAATCAATACATCGTGTTTCTCGGCATAGGCAATAGCGTCATCTATCCATTTCGGGTTGTCCAACATATATTTCCCAAAACTGATGTTGATGATATCCGCTCCTTGTTCTACCGCATAACGAATGGCTAAAGCTATGTCCTTATCATACGTATCACCGGAGGAGGGGACGGCACGGATAAGCATCAATTCCACTTGATCGGAAATTCCCTTTATCCCCTTGGCGACACCGGGTGCGGCGGCAATGATGCCCGCCACGGCTGTTCCCTCGTCGGCTGCAGCAGAAAGGAAGTCATGATTCCCGTAATATTTGTTTGACAGGGTATTGAAATCATCGTTCGCCAAACTCCTCTCGTCGACCAATGCCGCCCACGCTTTTTCACACTCCTGACGCTGTGCCTCACTGCTTCTGTAGCGATTTCGATACAGGGTATCCCATTTCTTATTTTGATTCCCGAAGCTCCATATTATACTATAAGTATAGTAGGCGATTTTCTGAAGCGTATCACCGGATTGTTGCACTATCGGGTTCAAGGCTGCAAAATCTTCCAATGTAGGTTCACGATCGGGACATTTTTCTCGTAACAGCCGATCTAATTCTTCGACGCCTTTAGCTATATTGTAATTAAAACTTGCTCCCGTGTACAAAGATACTAACTGACTGTTCTTTGCAAATTTAAGATACCCGATATATTCGTTGCTTTCTTCATCACTTCTTTCCTTCCCGTGAAGTTCATCGAAACGATCCTTCACTTTCAAGAACTGCCGGAAGGCTTCATCGGAAGTCCTCTCGATTAACTTACCGTCAGGGGACGCTAGAAAATTCCAACCATGCAGGTCGTCACGATACCCGTTTTTATCGTCGTCTTTTCCATTCCCGGCAACTTCTTTCTTGTTTCGCCACAAGACGTTAGCCAAAGCCTCGTGTTGCACGTCAAAGCCCGCGTCAATTAACGCCACGACCACTTTTCGCTTTGGAGTAGTATTCTCCAGCTCGCGGTAAGCTTCTAAAATACCTGCCCCGTAAACTTTGTCTTTGGCAGGCGACAACAAGTGCCAATCGACAGGAGTTTGTGCTTCTGCCACTAACACGGCACACATGAACAACACGCTCCCGAATAATTTCTTTATTTTCATCACTCTATTTATTTAATACATTAATTACTTCATTTTATCCCCCTGTTGCTGTTTCAACATAGAAAGGAAATAGGGGAAATACTCGTTCCCCGGTGATACACTCCACGGGATTAGGAATTTCCCTTTCGCATCAAACAATATACAACGGGGGATGGACTTAATACGATATGCCTTGCAGAAAGCAGCGTCCTCGTCGGCAAAGAGATGAATGCCTTTGCCCTCGTGTCCGTTGTCCCTTAAAAATTGTTTCCAAACTTCTTTCTTACCCAAAGGTTCAACGACCACCGTCACGAACTGAACATTTTTATGTTCCGACTTCAATTCTTCCAAACGTGCCAAATCTTTCCGACAATTCGCAGAATCAAGTTTCCACACCTCTATATATAACGGTTTCCCTTGCAAATCGTGCAAACGAACGGTTTTCCCGTCGCTCGACTCGAGTTCAAAGTCCGGGGCATCCTTTCCGGGTTGCAAAGGTTCGTACAAGGCTACCAATTCCCGGGCTCTATTTATCAATTTTTCAGACACGGAACACAAATCCATATCCGTGAAAATATGCTCGATAAACGTGTTATCCCCTCGATCCAATTTTTCAGCTAATGCCCACATGACGTAACATTCTCTCACTCGCTCGCTCCGGATGTTATATAATACCCACGTGGCACGCCCCATCACGTCCAACTTGGGTTCCTTGAGAGCCAAGACTCTATTCACGAGGCGAATGATTTCGGGTTCCCGCAACGATTCCAAATCCGGGGTGTCGAGATTCATTTTCACGACCGTACTCGTGTCAGAAGCTTGTTGTTCCCGTGCATAAGCGGACACACAAACTCCCCATACAATCATAAATTGTATCAATAATTTTTTTCCCATTTGGAGTACAATTTATTTGTTCAACAACTCGATGATTTTATCTCGCAAAAGATTGCGACGCAAGTTTTTACCCACGATTTTCCCGTCTTTGCCAACCAGTATGATGTGAGGGATGGATTGTATGCCGAACAGTTTTCGCACCTCGGAATCATCCCATCCACCATCCGCCAAAGTACTGAGCCAAGGAATGTCCTCTTCTTTGCACGCTTCTTTCCATTTTTCCGAAGAGGCATCCAGAGAGATGCTCACGAAACGTACGCCTTTATCCTTGAACTCCTTGTATTGTTCTCGCAAACTTTTCATCTCCTGACGGCACGGACCACACCAAGATGCCCAAAAGTCGAGAACGAGAATATCTCCCTTCAAGGAATTCATTGTAACCGGATTACCATCCTCGTCCGACACGGTAAATTCCGGACAAACGAGTCCTTCGGCGGACACGGCCAAACCGTCAAGATGCTGTTTCAACAGACGTCCCCATGAACATTGTTGTGCCCGGGGAGTCAGCAACTCGTACAACTCTTTTGCCTTCGTGTAATTCTCTCTCCCCGCTTTCTCCGAAATGTAAGCCGAAAAGATATTATCGGGATGCTCACGCACGAACTCTTTCGTGAGGACAAATTCCGATTCTCCAACTAACAGCACTTGAGTCATCGCCTCGTCTGCCGCTTTTTGCTCCCCGGTATCCATCGCTTTTTTATATTCTTTTAAAAAACGCTCTTGCTTTGCCGTATAGTCTTCTTGGAGTTTGCCGTACTCTATGGACAAATCGTTTGCCGGAGCTCCTTTCAAGTACTTGGACGAGAAGGAGCGATAGGGGCACTCTATTCGCATTTTCTTTCCATCCATGAAGAACATGAATTGTTGCCGGTTCACTCTCAATACATATTGCCCGGGTTCTTCCAAAGTTCCCCGCAATTCAAAATCACCTCCATCGATTTTCGTGGAACAAATGACTTCTTCCTTGGGTGTCAACAAGAATGCTTTGCCGTATTTGGCTCCTTCCACGTTTCCCCGAATCGAGAAGGAGTATTGTTGTGTACCGGAACACCCGATACACAACAGCATGATAAAAATAATCCCTATTTTCATTATTCTTCTCCTAGCAAGATTTTACCGGTAAAATCATCATTCCATCCTTTCAGTAAACTGGCTTTAGCTCTTTCCAATGAATCGTCCTTCAAGAGGCTTTCCAAGGCAGATTGTATTTCCTGTGCCTGTGACACGTTTGTTTCCTCCAACAGATAATTCACTAAATAACCTATCACACCGATGTCTACTATCCCGCTTACACTCCCCCCGGATTGTAGCATTCCAACGAATAATTTCACCATTTTATCAATATCTTTCCGCTTGTATAATTGCCACATTTCCAACAAAGTTTTACAAGTCGGGGACACTGCTGCCACGTTGTTGTTTTCCAATAATAACACGATTTCCTCACAATCGGGTTGTGCCGGCTTTTTCTCGGCGGGAGAAGTCATCCAATGAAACACCGGCCATAAAATCATCACTTCCATCTTGGGACTCATCTGTTTCACCTGTTCTTCACTCAAAGTGAGTTTATCCCAATTCTTGATATAATCCAGACAAACCTGACTTTCCTGATAATCGATGTAACTGATAAAATCCTGTACACTTTGTTCCGCGTACCGTTGTTCCTCGGGCAAGAGCACGATATAACAATCCAATGCCCGACTCAGAGCCTGACGCTCTTTACTCTCTTTTAAATTAGCGATATAAGACGCTAAAAAATCGATATCACGTTTTCCCTGTTCGAATTCTTTCTTTTGCTGTTCCAACACGTTCGCTTGTCCCCAACCGCTCATGAAAGCAAAAACAGCAACGACTAGCAAAACGCCTTTCTTTACACAATTATTCATATCTCGTACGCTTAAATTGAACTACCTAATAATTTATCCACAAATTCTTCGAAACCATCGCCCGGACCGGGAACGTCGGTATCAATTATTTTCCCGTCTTTATCTATTATGATATACCGGGGAATACCGTGTATATCATAATCGTCCTGAAAGGGTGTCGATTTCGGGAAGGCAATCAAATTCTTAACTCCTAACAATTTGTATCTTGGCAAAGAGTATTTCCAATGATTGAATTTGCCCTCCTCGTCAATGGATATCGTGATAAATTCCACGTCCGCACGGTCTTTATACTTCTCTGCGACTTTCATAAAATAAGGTAATTTACGGATACATCCTCCACACCAAGTCGCCCACACGTCGATTATCAATATTTTACCCCTGAAATCTTGAAGAGAGTGCTCTTGTCTTTTATAGTCTATTAAAGTAAAGAGAGGAGCATCCTTTCCCGAACTCAAACGTTCCTTCGCGGCATACAAATCCATCACCAACTGCCTTAATTCTCCCTCCGGCATATATTGCTCGAATAGAGGGCGGGCTTTTTTCAATGCTTCCGTGTAGTTGAGAATAAAATCACTCCTAATCCCTGCAAAATAAGACAATATCAAATCGGAATTTCGGGATTCCAGTATTTGTTTGTATTTTTCGTACTCCAATTCATCCCGTTTATCGCCTAAAATCCGAGATGCCTCGTAACCGTCCGCCAAGGCTTTCACGTTGAAATAAGTATTTATGTTTCTTTCAAGATTGGGAAGTGCCAAAAACTCCCGCGAATCAAAACGTACGCCTTTCAATACTTTCCGTAACGCACTTTTATTCACACCGGCGTCCCGGTGTTGTCTATAATAATCGGCAACCAGATTTATTGCCTTCACTTGATTGGCAAG
This sequence comes from Butyricimonas sp. Marseille-P3923, assembly GCF_900184685.1. GTDB lineage: Bacteria > Bacteroidota > Bacteroidia > Bacteroidales > Marinifilaceae > Butyricimonas > Butyricimonas muris. The sequence goes on along the minus strand of NZ_FXXL01000004.1, from coordinate 403,562 downwards.
ACGTGCCATTTCATCTTTCTTGTCACGGGCAAGAATCATTTTCTCCACAGCCGCTCTCTGCTTTAAAATCGATTCTACGGTGGCTCCCTCAAGATTGTAGGTGTTCCATTCTTTGATTACCTCATCTTGCAATGAAGTCCGGGATTGAGCATTCCCGCTGCACGGGAAAATAAAAAAGAGTAGTCCCAGTAAATTTACATACCAATAATTCATACAATACATTTTTTAATCAATACTAGAGTGGAAACTGTCTAACAAGAGAAACGTTAGACAGTTCCATTATTTGAAATATTTTTTTGATAATTAATTCATAGCCGGAATTTTAGCTATCGCCTCCAAATCCAAATCGTATTTAGTCTTCATGTAATTAAGAACGTATTGACGCTTTTCCCACAACAAGGGATTATTTGCTTTCGGATGCTTTGCTTCCAGTTCTTCCGAAGTGTACCTCATACCCAAATGTATGTAAGCGAAAAAGTTCTTACTCGGGTTGGTATTTCCAATACTCTTCAGCGCATCCATCCTCGTGTAAGTAACCGATAAACCGGGGAAACCGCGCTTCGCGTAATAATTGGGATTTCCCTCTGTTCCCGGATCGGATTCAACCTCTGTTCTATAGTCAATCCCTGTTTGAAATTCTTCCGGCATAATTATATTTCCCTTTTCATAGGCTTTCTCTAAAATTTTATACAAGATAACTCCTCTCCACTCCCAAAAATCTTCCGGGGTTTCCGGAGCTTCAAGTCTGCCATAGAGCATATCCGACATAGCATCCGATTCCCCATAGAACATACAAAGCGACCAATAATCCATCCCGTCAAAAATATTTTTCATGGGTGCTTTCAAATTGTAAGGTCCAAACACGAATGGAGCATGACAATCATAAACCATGTAATAATACATCGGAAACACCTTTTGAGTAATCGCCGGGTTCAGATAGGCAAAAACATGGTTTTTCATGAAACTAATCATGAACTCCGCTTGTTCATCACTCTTTAATCCCTCGCCAAAATAGGTCTGGCTTCCAATAGTTCCCGTCCATGTCCGATTCAAATCAGAGGCTTGGAAATCCTTGTAAATAATACACACGTTGAATTTCTCCTTGATAGCTACCACGTCATCATCCCATGAATTCGTGCCTTGAGGGAATTCAAATCGAACTAAATCTTCGCCACTCGCGTCGTCTGTCAATGTATCTTCATTATAGCAGGAAAAAAACAAGACGCAGCCTAACAAACTATATAAATAATATCTCCATTTCATAGCATATTCTCTTTAATTTCTTACTTCCGGTAACGGATTTTGTATCAACTTTCTGTTATCTTCCATCACATCCTGCGGGATAGGCCACGTGTAGAACGGGTCTTTTTCTTTCAACGTGTAACGCTTGATAACCTGTCCGTTACTCTTCCACTCGTGGGTGATGGACGGCATCCCGTAGCGACGCAGGTCAAACCAACGATGTCCCTCGAAACATAATTCCAACCGTCTTTCCAAACGGACACGTTCAATCAATGCATTTCCCGTTTCCGTCACCGAAACTGTGCCCGGCACAAAACGCTTCTCCAACAATGTTTCCAATGCTTGTTTAGCTGTTTTCTCATCCTTATCCAACGCAGCAGCCTCTGCCAAATTCAAATAGGCTTCCGCCAACCGAAACGCGTGAGCGAAGTTCGTGTTGCTAATAGGTTCATGGGCATAGTTCACCGCGAATTTCCCGTAAGGGGCGTATCCACCAAGATGCTGGTTATCTTTGGAATCGGTGTAAGGAGAACGCACGATATAATTCTCTTTACGAAGGTCCCCGGCTTTGAAAGCGTCAAGCAACCCGGAAGAAGCATTAAAGAAATTAGTTTCTAAGTTTTGTCCCGGTTTATAAGGGTCGGGAAATATCATTTCCTGCTTCACTAAATTCACAAATTTATCTATCTTCCCGAACACCCAAATCACTTCCGAACAATCTTGCGAAATAAAATTATAATACGGTTGTGCCGTCGTTTTCTGGGGCAAAGAGTTGAGGTCTGTCAACATGAAATCCCAATCATCAATCACTTTCTGTGCGTAAATAGCCGCATTTTTCCAATCCTCCATGTACAGGTAAACTCTGGATTTCAATAATTGCACCATGGGTAAACTGGTTCTGTAATCTTTCCGGTATTGTTGTTCCTTGGGCAATTTCTCGTATGATTTCTCGGCTTCATTCAAATCCGCCAAAATCTGAGCGTACACTTCTTCAACCGTGTTTCGTGGAAGTTCTTTCGCTTCCAACGCACTGGTTACTTTCAAGGGTACCCCCAATGCTTTCTTGTCATAGTTATAGGGAGCTCCCCACATATTTACCAACTGGAAATAATAGTAACCGCGCAAAGCGAAAGCCTGAGCTTTCACGATATTTTTTTCATCATCGGTTCCCGAAACTCCATCAATGTAATCCAACGCCGCATTCGCTCCCAAGATATAAGAATAGAACCAGTCCCAAGGGGATTGATACATCAAAGTACCTTCCTGTATAAAAATGTCCGGCTGCCACGCGTAAAGTTTCTCCAATAACAGAAAATCATCTCCCGTCATCACCATCGTGTTTATCGCACCTGCCGAATCCGAACACATGATATCATCGTCGAACATCAACAACAGATTCATGACCTCGTCCCCTCCTGCCGCTTGTATATAAGCATTCCCCAATAACATTTCATTCAAGGCGGCAGCTTCTCTCGGGATATATTCACTTTGCGATTTGGGTTCCAAGAAATCCGAACAAGCGGCTAATAAACCCGCGCATAATATTATCAATAACTTTTTCATCATCCTACATTTTTAAAATCCAATATTAATTCCCACGGAATAATTCTTCGGATGCACACTATCCCCCAATTCCGGGTCAAAACCGTTAAAGCGCTTGCTTGCTATAACAAATAAATTTGAAACCGTGGCGTTCAAGGAAAGCGTCTTCAACCCCATCCGTTTGCACCAATCTTCGCCAATCCGCCAAGACAATGACAATTGCCTGCAACGCAAGAATGAAGCATCCGCCACCAAAGCATCAGATTGTTCCCACACTCTCATCCACTGTTCCTCCGAACCATTCGGTAAAACAACATTACTACTCAGCGTCGTCACCAATCCGGGGATTTTCGTGTAGTTTTCATCTCCCGGTTTCTTCCAACGTTTGGTTAAATCCTTACTCAAATTCACATCCGAATCAGGGATTTTCGCTCCATTAGGTATATTGGCGTATGGAGAAGGCAAACGTTTTTTGCATCCTAACAACAGGGAGAAACCGGATGAAAGTGTCAACGTCTTCCAACGTAAACTGAAATTCAATCCCCCGGTGAAATTCGGTTCTTTCGTACCGGAATACACCAAGTAAGTAGTCGGGTCTACCCCGGAATTTCTTTCAGCTTCCGGCACATCAAGATAATTAAACAAGGGGCGACCATCCTCACTGCTTAACCCGGCAAAAGAATAAGACCAAAAACCTCCCACCGGATAACCTTTTTTCAAGATTTTCTCGCTATTACCGGCAAGTAACTCATCTCTTGTGGCTTCGTATTCTTCTTTTCCTGTTTTATTCCAGTTTTTTGAAGAGTTCAACGCGATACTTAAAGCCCAATCTTTAGTCCTTACCGGGGTAAAGCTAACCGTGAACTCAACTCCTTCGTTCGTTATTTTTCCCCCGTTCATTTTCATATCCGACATTCCGTATTCGGAAGGCAAATCTTGGGTGACAATAACATTCGAATTTCTTCTATAATAATCAACCACAACATCAAATATATTAAGCAAGGTCATATCCACACCCCAATCCCAAGACTTTGTTTTTTCCCAAGAAAGATTCGGGTTCGGCAAACCGGAGATTTTCGAGTAATGCTGGTTATAGACCGAAAGAATACCATATTGTCTTAATGTCAAATCCGGTCCCAATTTAGTCATCGCATTTCCCTGTATTCCATAGGTGGCACGAACGTTAAAGTTGTTCAACCAATTCTTTATTCCCGCTAACCACGGCTCATCCATCACTCTCCAAGACAAACCGAAAGAATATGTCGGGTCAAACCGGTTATTCACGTCCTGCCCGAAACGATTGGACTCGTCATTTCGCATCGAGAAATTAAAGACGTAACGATTTTTCAACGAGTAAGCCACTGTCGCGAAGAAAGAAAGGTAATTATCCGTATTCTTGGTGCGCGTCCATCCTGTCCCGCTCCCGTAAATCTCATCCAATATTCCCCAACCGGAAACAGCATTACTCAAGGGACGCAATTCATCCGGCGGCGTGGGTTTTACCAGAGTTTCTCCCCGGTCGGGCATATATCCCCATACTTTATTAGCATTGTTGGTAACAGCAGAGGAACGAAGTTCCATTGCCAGCATGGCATTCAGACGATGGTCCTCGTTAAAGGATTTGGATATTAACACTTTGTTCTGGATATTATAAGCACGTTGCGTGGCATCCGTGGTAAACAACACACCCCCGAAAGGTAAAAGTGCCGCTTTAAATAATGAACTGTTCGGTTCCGCCGCTCCATAATCATACCCGCGATACCTCCAAGCCACACGGAACGTTCTCTCCGTGTTATAAGTTTCCCCGTTGGTGTTCGAGGCTGTATATCCCCCGGTAAATTCATAACTCAACCAATCCAGTATATTCCACCTGAAGTTAAGGGCGGCAGATACATGCAAATTTTTGTTGGTAGAGCCGCTATTATCCCGTTCATTGATAAAATTGTAACTTAAGCTCTGTACATTTCTATTGTATAGATAAGTTGCCCGTTTTTGATAATATACCGGATTCCCCTCTTCGTCATAAGCCGGGATGGAACGACTCGTTGTCGTGGCATACGACATCGGATTCACTTCTTCGCCAAAAGCCTTTGTTGTACTGGAAGTTGCATTCAAACTGGCATCCAAACGCACTTTCTCGTGTAAACGTATATTCACCGCTACCCGACCGGTCATTCTCTCGTTGGAGTTTCCGATTTCCTGTCCCAACGTGTTGTTATACCCTAAAGAAACATTGTAAGTTACCGCTTCAGTACCTCCTGCCAAACTCACGTTATGACTATGACTGACAGCCGAACGGGTTAACAAATCGAACCAATCCGTATTCACCGTCGACAAAAAAGTCTTTCTCTTCATGAATTCATCATAACTTAAATCGCCCGCCAGATACATTTTCATGGCTCCCTCGTAAGTATACGGCTGAGTTATCGGTTCTTCCATGTAATACACCCCGGCATTATACACGTCTTGCGAGAACTGTACGCGCTCCTTGGAGTTCATGTAATTGAACATCCCGTAATTAGGGCGGGTGTTAATAGTCATGTTGCCCGTGTAGTTCACGGTCAACCTGCCTGCTTTTCCTTTCTTGGTGGTAATCACGATTACCCCATTAGAAGCCTTTGAACCGTAAACAGCCGTGGCTGAAGCATCTTTCAGCACGGTAATCGTTTCTATATCCATCGGGTTCAACCAAGAAATCTGACTACCCACAATGTCTTTCAGGTCTTGAGTCATAACGTCCGCGGTTTCCAACTCCAAAGGGTCATTCTGTACAATACCGTCTACCACCCATAACGGGGCTTGGTTTCCAAAAATAGTCGTTGTTCCCCTCAATTTGATTTTCGGGGTTGTTCCCACCCGGGAACTCGTGTTCATCACCACCATACCGGCGACCTGCCCCTGCAACATCTGGTCTATCGAGTTATACGCCGGCATCATGACATCAGCGGCTTTCACGCTCGTGTAGGAACCGACCATATCCCTGCGGTTGACAGTATTGTACCCCGTCGATACCACCACCTCATCCATAACATGGGAATCTTCTTCCAACACCACATTCAATGTTTCCTGTCCGTTCCACTTGACTTCTTTGGTCTTCAGCCCGATAAACGAGAACACGAAGACAAGGCTATCCTGTTTCGCGACACTTATAGCGTATTGTCCGTCCCCGTTCGTGGAAACACCCACGGTAGTACCCTTGATTAAAATAGTCACCCCGGGTAGAGGCGCACCGTCCTTATCCACGACCTTTCCTCGAACCGTAACTTTTTCAATCTTGGCAGCCTTCGTTTCCTTTTGCTTAATCACGATGATGTTTTCTTGCACGACATAAGATAGTCCCGTACCTTTCAAACAAATATCCAATGCTTCCGGTACAGTTTTTTCTTTAATGTCCACACTCACTTTGCCCACTTTTGCCAAATCATTGGCATTGTAAGCGAACACGAAGCCGGATTGCTTCTCGATATTCCAGATGACCTCTTTCAAGGTAGCATCCTTCATGGAGAGATTAATAACACTTTTCTGCTCTTGTGCCATTATCAATCCGGGACAAAACAAACATAGAAATAAGGTTACTCGACAAAACAGTAACACATACTTCATTTTTATTCCCCAAGGATAGGGAAACCAATGATTTTTTTTCATAGCTTTGAACGTTTATTATTTAAATTACAGTACTTCAACATGAAGTGCCGTGAGCGGAAGGTGTGCCACCACCTTCCGTTTTATTTTTGTTTCTTTATGAATATCTTTCGTCCCTCGACACGGGTTTCCACCGTTCCCGTGGCTTCAAACACTTTCAGCAAAGGCTCTATGGTAGAATGACGATTAAAATTACACCCGAAAGGATACCATTTTACCTCTTCATCCAAATACACGACCTCCACATCATACCAACGAGCCACGCTCTTCATCACCTCGCACAAAGGTTTTTCTTCAAAACGAAGCCGCCCGTCTTTCCATGCAATCACGCTACTCACGTCGACATCTCTCACTTGTAAACCATTTCCCTGACGACTACATTCAACTTGTTCTCCCGGTTTCAGCACGACTGTTTTATCACTATCATTCGAGGAAACCCGCACAGAACCACTCACTAGAGTAGTTTGAATTACAGTATCTTCAGTATAAGCGGAAACATTAAATTCCGTTCCTAATACCTGTACATTCATCCCGGCAGTTTTCACGACAAACGGGGCATTCTCGTCATGAACTACTTGAAAGTACCCTTCTCCCTCGAGTTCCACGATTCGATTATTACCATCAAATTGCACGGGGAAACGAAGTTTTGACTCCGCATTTAAATAAACGACGGTACCATCAGACAGTGTCAATGAAAACTCCCCTCCCCGCGGGATAACCAATTCATTATAGATTAGAGCACTCTTTTTATTATCAATCGCATTTTCATACGTGATATGCTCTTTCTGCACATTAATTTTAGTTCCGTCTTTCTCTTCCAACAGGCGCTGTTGCTGATTCTCCATGAACACGGAAGTACCGTCGCCCATTATCAAATAAGCTTTGCGAGTTCCGGATGCGATTGTTTCCACACTCTCCATTCCAGAACCACTCTCGTACAGCTGCAAGTACATCACCCCAATCACAAGTAGAGGAAGCAACAATACAGCGGCATATTTCCCCAAGCGAATCCATCGCATCCTACGCCGCCCGGAAAAACGTTTCGCTTGTAAACCTTTCCACCCGGCATCTATGTCTATAGCACGGGAAACTTTTCCTTTCTCCCGCTTGTAAGCCTCTGAAGTCACTTTCCTAAACCATTCCCTATGCCGCTCGGAAGCAACCAGCCAATCATTCAAACGCACGTGTTCCTCCTCTGTCAAATTTCCTGCCAGATACTTCCCAACTAAAATCGCGATATCAAAATAAATTTTATCCATTTCTCGTGTAAAGATTTTTATCTCACTCTTTCCCTTACAACACAAGAAACAAGATATAGGGTATGTCGGTCTTTGAAATTTTATTATTTATTAACTATTCAGGAGAATAAAGAAAATAGTTTCCAACAAGTAATAATGCCCTTTCATGCTCTCCTTCAGTTTTTTATACGCTTCCTTTTTATACGCGTGAACGGCATGACCGGATACGCCCATTTTTTCAGCAATCTCAGAATTCTTCAATCCTTCCAGAGCATAATGAATGACACTCCGCATTTGCGGGGGCAATTCCTCTATAGAACGATAAAATACTCTATACGCCTCTTCCTCCATCATTTGCTCTTGAAAAAATTCATCCGATTCAATAGCCATCCCCTCTTCTATCTCAACTCTCTCGAGCCTATCTCGAAGTTGATTTAAACAAGCATGACGAACGACCACATAAAGGAACGACTTTATTTTATAGTAATTGTCAAAATCAGCGTGACGGTCCCAGTATTTTACAAAAGCTTCCTGTACCACATCTGCCGCCGCCTCCCGTTCTCCAAGATAACGTTCGGCAAACAAACAAAGTGCAGTATAGAATTCATCGAATAGCAATCGAAAGGCTTTCTCGTCACCATTCTGCAATGCTCTCAAGGATTTCTCCATAATGTTCCTTTTATAAAATACTAATATGCTTACAAAGATAGAAAAAATCATCAAGTGATAATAAGCAAAAAAAGAATCGCATAAATAATTTATATTTATACGATTCTTATCAAGAAGCAAGTCTATACGCAACACTAGACTTAATAACACACTACAATAATATTTCGCTTCTGTTTACTCTAGCGTCCCCGTCTTCTCACCCAGATAAAAATAGCCCAGATCGCCAAGGCTACCGGTAAACATCCCATGAAACCAATCTTAGAAATATACATTCCCGTATCCCCGATATTCACAGCATTATCGGGTGCCGTCGGGCGCCGGACATCAATAGGCACTTCTTCATCGGACATCCAGAAGAATGACCCACTGACCAACGAGTAATTTGCCGCCCTGACGTTTTTACGACTGATACTGATCTCCCCGTTACTGATACAATCCGCATCGCCTAGAATGACAATCTTTTGCTCTTTATCTCCCACTTTCCGAGAAAGAGCCAAAGCAGTGACGTACGTCCGTTCCACTTCTCCAACAGCAGGATTAAGCCGTACCGTGTCATCAACAAAATCCGTTGTTTCCACTTCATTCCAACACCCCACGGTATCGCTGGCAAAAAGCGGTGTTACATGAAACCCTTTGTCCTCCATGTATTCCAAGCCCGTGCAACCGGGCATTGTCAACACTCTTTCCCGATCGATCATATCTTTAAAAATATAAGACAACTCTCCCGCCTCGGAAGTCGGCCTGGCGATAATAAAATCAGCTTGGAAATTTTCACTCGGGTGAACCAATCGTCCCGGCATAAATTGCACCCCTAGTGACCGGATAATCGGATTCATGATTTCCTGCCTGCGGGGTTCCCCTGCAATCAAAATATTACCACCTTTCTCGATATACCGGTTCAGTCGCTGCATTTCTTCCCCGGAGAAAGGAGTCCTTACATCGGCAAGCACCAATATCGCCAAATGTTCCGGAATATCTTTATCAAGAGTTATTTCCTCAAAATCAAATCCTTGATTAATCAGTGAATACCGGAACGGTTTATCTTGGGCAAAACGATTATAATCCCTGTCACCTTCCCGAACACAATCCCGTTCCCCGTGTCCCTTAATGAACCCGACAACCGGAAGTTGCATCACTAGCCGCTTGAAAGCAGCCGTGATTTCACTCTCAAAAGGATGGCGATACATATCATCAAATATCCGCAAGAAAGTTTGCTGTCCGTTATCCCGCTTCAACTGACGCACGAACCGATTCCCCTCGGGACTCAAATCTATTTGTTCCCGAATCTGCTCCGGCGTTAAAAACATATTCGTATCCAGATCCCATGAATTAGCCGTCTTTACCATCCGTTCCCGATCGTTCAGTTCCGGGAAACGCCTGTCCAATTGCGGGTTATTCGCCTTATCGTAATAATACACGTATTTCATTCTAATTTCAGGCTTAAATCTCCGGTATTGCTTGAAACGATCCAGATCTTGATTCACATAACGAGGTAAAGCAACCGTGTAATACTCATCCAACAAATTGGTATAAGTCGTGATCGTCAACCCACCTTCCATTTTATTCACGATCTCCTGACTGTTAGGCGTCAATGTTCTCACCTTAGTACGGGTCGTATCATAAAATCCCATCAAGTTCGGACGAGAACTCAAATACCCAAAAAACATGGCAAGACAAATTACCCCCATATATTTCCCGAAAGAAATAACTGCAGAACTTTTTTGACGAATGGATTTCAATCTCAATACAGCCAACGAGAGAAAAAGAGCGATTACAATTAAAAAGTAAAGAACATCTTCACTACAAATCAACCCATTGATAAATTCCGCCGCACGACCGTTAATAGACAGCCAATAAGTAATATCACGCACGAACTCCATCTCCTGCCACATTCCCCCGACAAAATTCAACACAGCTAATACCGCTAACGTCCCCATTGCCGCAACGACTTGATAAGAAGTTAAACTCGACATAAAAAGCCCGATAGCAGCATAAGCACACGTCAACAAATATAATCCCAGTAAACCGGATAGAACTACCGGGAAATCTATCATCTTAATCGTGAAAACGCCATAAATACCAAAAATAAACAGGACGAACATCAATATCAAACCATAAAACATCATGGACAAAAATTTACCCAAAATGATTTGTATATTCGTCACCGGAGAAGAATACAGTAATTTAATGGAACCACTCCCCAACTCCCGGCTCATCAACCCCATGGTCAACAAAGGAATATAGAAATAGAGATATTGCTGTACTTCCGTGAACAGCCCGAACCGACCGGAGAACACGTTCAACGTTACACTCCGCAATGTATATCCTAATTCCTGATTCCGAACCATTCCCCCGAATATATCGGAAAAATACATTCCCACTTGAAACGTGAAAATCACAATAATCAACCACGCCACGGGCGAATAAAACAAAGTTTGCATCTCCGTCCGGGCAATCCTATATATCATCTTCATATTTTTTTCTTATAAGTTCTACTTTTTGGATAACTCGGCAAATATGGCATTCAAGGAACTACGTTCAATATTGATCTCCGTCAATCGCCATCCTCTTGCCATACTGGTTTCTACGACTCGTTCAGTAATATCCTGCGCATCAATAAACTGAAGCCGGAAACGATGTCCTCCTAACTCTTCCGCCCCACAAATACCCGGAATATTCTTCAATTCATCCAAAACCGGAGGAGCAACCAAAGACACAATCAAAGAATTCGGAGTAATGTAGTTATCGAAATCGTCAACCGTTCCGCTAAATACCATCTGCCCCTCCTCGATCATCTGAATATAATCACAGGTCGCCTGCACTTCCGGCAAGATATGTGTCGACAGTACCACAGTTCGATCTTGCGCAATCTCCTTCACCAAGTGACGGATCTCCACAATCTGGTTCGGGTCCAACCCATTCGTAGGCTCATCCAACACGACAAAATCCGGATTATGAATGATTGCCTGAGCTATTCCAAGACGTTGCTGATATCCCCCGGAAAGGTTACGCACCAAACGACGTCTAAAGTGGGAGATACCACATTTCCCCATGACCTCCCGCACGGCATGATCAACCTCTTTTCCCGACAGACGACGCAAGAAAGCACAATGCACCAGATATTCTTCCACGGTTAGATCGGTGTGCAAAGGCGGTTGTTGCGGAAGGAATCCCACGTGCATTTTAGCTTTCACGGGATCTTTCCGCAAATCGATACCTTTGATGAAAACATTTCCGCTAGTCTGTTTCAACACGCCACACATGATATTCATGGTGGTTGATTTACCCGCCCCGTTTGACCCAAGCAAACCATATACCCCGTGGTGATTTATCTCAAAATTTATATCTCGTATCGCCCACTGAATACTGTAGCGATGAGATAAATTCTCGACTTTCACGATTGGTTCTTTCATAAATTTACATGATTTATATGATACATCCCTTATACTTCTTTATTTTTCCCGACGTCTGAGCCAAACGACAATCCCCGCCGCTACCAGCAACAAAGGCAATACTCCCATAAAACCGACCTTTACCCAGATCAAATCCTTGTATTCCATGCGAAGATCATTGTCCGCTCCGTAAGAACGGTTCGTATTAACAGGGTACTCCCCGTTCGTGAACCACCGGAACGTTTCAAGAATCAAATTAAAATTAGCAGACTTCACGTCTTTTCTTGCTCTTACCAGTTCCCCATTACTCAAACAATCCGCATTCCCCAATATCATGATTTTCTGTTCCTTTCCTCCGATATGGCGCCCCATGGCTAACACAATGGGTTGTCCATTCCATTCCTCATCTCCCTTTTCCGGACTGAATTCAAGAACCTCATTCACGAAATCGGTTGTTTCTTTTTCATTCCAACTCCCGACACTATCGGTTGAAACCAAAGGAAGCATTCCGAAACCTTCTGGCAGACGACAAACAATCCCCGCCGTCCCCGGAGCGGTAATTTTATAATTATTCCGGCTCAAATAAGCTAAATTACCGGAAAAACTCTCTGCATCAAGAGTAAAACGTCCCTGTATTAAATCCGGGGCAAAATCCTCACTGGGATGAACCAAAATGCCGTCCGTAAAATGAACACCAAGCGATTCCGTTATTTCATTCAGTATCGCTTGTCTGCCCGGTTTAGCCGCAATTAACAAATGCCGTCCAGAAGCAATATAACGGTTAATTTCGCTCTTTTCCCATTCGGTCAATTTTTCTCGTGGATCAGCTATAACCAATATACTGATCTCCTCGGGTATCGTTCTGCCATCTGCTAAAGAAAGAGATTCCGTGTCAAACCCTTGATTGATCAACGCATGACGGAATGCCGGATTTTTCGTGAAAGTAGAATAATCGGCATCTCCACCCCGGTAAATATCCCGTTCGCCATGACCAGTCAAAAAAGCAACCTTGGGAGAAACTTCAACTAACCTTTTTAAGGCGGCAGTAATCTCGCTTTCGGAAGGATGTTTTGACATATCATTAAAAATCCGCAAGAAGGTCTTTTGCCCGTTCTCTCTTTCTATCAACCTCACGAAACGGTTTCCTTCAGAAGACAAATCCACCTGTTTTCGTACCTCTTCCGGGGATAACAATCTATCAAACTTCATTCTAATTCCTTTGGCAATCTCCTGTGCCCGTTCCTTATCGCTTAATCCCGGAAAACGTTTATCTAAAGTCGGATTATCCGTCTTATCGTAATAATAAACGTATTTCATCTTTATCTCCGGCTTAAACCGCACGTATTGCTTAAATCGCTTGAAATCGTCATTCACGGAACGGGGCAAAGCATTCCAATAATTATCATCTAACAAATTCACGTAAGTCGTGATCGTTAATCCCCCTTTCATTTTCTCCATAACCGCCTGACTATTCGGGGTCAAAGTCTGCGACTTCATCGCCGTTGTATCATAGTATGTCATACAAGCCGGACGAGAACTCACGTATCCCAGTAACATAGCACCACCGACCACCAATGTATACCATCCGACACGCATGGCGTGAGAACCTTTTTTCCGGTCAAAACGCAATCGTAGAATTGTCAACATGATAAACAATACGATCACGATCAGAAAATATAAAACATCCTCACTACATATCAAACCGTTAATCATTTCCCTTGAACGTCCGGAAATAGACAACCAATAGGTAATATCCCGCACCAATGCAATATCCTGTCCTACCCCACCTATAAAATTCAACACAGCGAGCACGGCAAGCGTTCCCATCGCCGCAACAACCTGATAAGATGTCAAGCTCGACATGAAAAGCCCAATGGCAATATAGGCACAAGTCAACAAATACAATCCTAACAACCCGGATAATACCAACGGAAAATCAATCGATTTTATAATAATACAACTGAAAAGTACCGTTAATATCAATCCCCCGATCAAAAATAAAGCATAAACCATCAAGGCATAAAACTTTCCCAATACAATCTGTTTATTCGTGATAGGCGAAGAAAACAACAATTTTATTGACCCCGTGCTGAATTCCCGGCTCATAATACCCATCGTCAGTAAAGGAATATACAAGTAAAGATAGCCTTGTACCCTAGAATACAACCCCCATATACCAGAAAATACACTGGCTGTTTCATCCATCAAACTATACCCGGTAGCCTTAGCCTGCAAGTCCGAGGTCAACACATCCGCATACTCCATGCCGACTTGAAAAATAAAGATCACAAGTATTAACCAGGCTATCGGCGAACAGAACAGCATACTCAGCTCGTTCTTCGCTATTTTATAGATTGTTTTCATATTATTTTCTCCTTCTTTTTGCCCATATTACAATACCACAAACTGCCAACGCAAGCGGGAACAATCCCATGAGTCCGATATTCATCCAAGTGATTCCCTCCAATCCCATATAAATTTTCGTATCTGGAGAATTGGGACGAGCTGTATCTATCGGATATTCTCCACCGGATAACCAAAAGAACACATAATTCGGTAAAATTTGATTCTCTGTGTTCACACCTCTCCGCTTCATGAAAAATTCTCCGTTACTAAAGCAATCTGCATCTCCCATAACGAATATCCGTTGTTCCTTTTCTCCTACTTTCCGGCTCAACGCAAGAGCCAAAGCATACGTTTGCTCTTTCTCTCCCGCTTCTGCATGGAGAACCGCTTTACCTTCCGTGAAATCAGTCGTTTCCAACTCATTCCAACACCCGGTTGAATCCGTTTCCAATATCGGCATCACGTCAAAACCAGCATCCGTAGAGTATTCCAAACCCACGACATCAGGCATCGGCACCCGATAATTCCAGCGCAACATCCAACGAAACCGAGAATATATATCCGCCGCTTCCCGAGTAATTTTCCCGAAAACCAGATTCTGAGTGAAATCCTCGCTCTCCTGTACCAACCGCCCCGGCATGAACCGTACTCCCAAAGAAGCTAATAAAGGATTCATTATTTCCTGTTTATCAGGCTCCCCGGCTATAATCAAATTTCCACCCCTATCGATATAACGCTGGATCTCATCTAACTCCTCTTGCTCGAAGGGTTGCCTCACATCTGCAATAATCAGAATACCCGTGTTCTCCGGTATCTTCTGCCCGTCATTCAAAAATAATTTATAACTATCAAAACCATTATTTATCAACGCTTCCCGATAAGTAATATCCTGTGAAATCACATAATACCCCCGGTCGCCTTTCCGGTCGATATCCCTTTCCCCGTGACCGCTGAGAAATGCCACCTGCATCGCCGGAACCACCATACGTTTCATGGCGGCAGTTATCTCCTTCTCATTCGGTTGGCGAGACATATCGTCAAATATCCGTAAAAAAGATTTCTGCCCGTTTTCATGTTCTATAAGACGAACAAAACGATTCCTCTCTTCGGACAAATCAACCTGTTTCTTTATTTCTTCCGGGGATAGAAACATTTTAAAATTCAACTCCAACCCACTCGCGATCTCTTGGGCTCTTTCCCGGTCATTCAATAAAGGATAACGTTGATCCAGAGATTCATTTTCCGTTTTATCGTAATAATAAACATACTTCATCTTCATCTCAGGTTTAAAACGAAGATATTGTCGGAAAAGCCGTTTATCTTTGTTTATATTCTGCGGCAACCCTGTTGCATAATTGGGTTCCAGCAAATTGACATAAGTCGTTATTTTCAATCCCCCTTTCAATTGCCTCATCACATCCTGACTATTAGGCGTCAACGTTCTCTGTTTTGTAACCGTCGCATCATAAAAGCCCATCAATGCCGGAAGTGAAGATAAATATCCTAAAAACATGGCAAACACAACCACCCCGACATAACGGCTGATGGCAATCTTCTGGGAAGTCTTTTTCCGCTCCCCCATTAATTTCAATATAGAAAGCATCAAGAAAAGAACCACTACAATGATAAAGTACAGCACGTCTTCACTACAAATCAAACCACCGATCAATTCATTGGAACGTCCCCGGATAGACAACCAATACGTTACATCCCGCAAGAAAGGAATATCCTGTCCTACCCCTCCGATAAAATTCAACACGGCTAATAACCCTAATGTACACATTGCCGCCACAACCTGATAAGAAGTCAGATTCGACATAAAAAGCCCGATAGCAGCATAAGCACAAGTCAACAAATAAAGCCCAAATAAACCGGATAAAACGTAAGGCACATCCATATCCTTTATCGTACACATCCCGAAAATGGCGTACACGAACAAAATTGCAATCAATACCAAGGCATAAATCATCATGGCAAAATACTTCCCGAGTATAATCTGGGTGTTCGTGATCGGGGAAGAAAACAAAAGTTTAATAGACCCGTTATTACGTTCCTTACTCATCAACCCCATCGTCAACAAAGGAATATAAAGATACAAGTATTGTTGCACTTGGGACAAAAGCCCACGATAACTGGAAAACACTTTTTCCGTCACATCCCAAAGGCGATTCCCGATAGCCTGATCTACCACCAGATCACTAAACAAATTGGAAAAAGCCATACTGGCCTGAAAAGTAAAAATCACCAGAATCAACCAAGCCACGGGAGAATAAAACAACATACTCAATTCCGACTTGGCTATTTTAAATATTACTTTCATACGCTTCCTTTCTAAATTATTTATTTTCTCTTTTCCCGGAAAGCTGGGCAAAAATCTCGTCTAAAGAAATCTTCTCCAAGGTAATCTCACTCAATCCCCATCCATTAGCCACGCTTGTTTCAATTACCCGCTGCATCACATCACGCCCCCCTTCAAAGCGGAACCGGAATCTGCTCTCTGTCAATGGAATTACCTGAATTATTCCCCGCACTCTAGCTAATTCTTCCGCAATAGGCTTATTTTCAAACTCTGCCACAAACGTATCGGGTTCGATATAATTATCAAATTCATCTATTGTTCCGCTGAACACGACTTGCCCGTTCTCAATCATGCGGATATAATCACAAGTCGCCTGTACTTCAGAAAGAATATGCGTGGACAATAAAACAGAACGGTCTTTCGCTATCTCTTTAACCAACTCACGGATCTCGACAATCTGATTCGGGTCCAATCCATTCGTGGGCTCATCCAACACAACAAAGGCAGGATTATGCACGATAGCCTGTGCTATTCCCACGCGTTGCTGATACCCTCCGGATAAATTACGTATCAAACGATGACTAAAATGAGCGATCCCGCATCTTCGTTTCGCTTCTTCCACGGCTGTCTTTACCTGCTTTTCGTCCATTAACCTCAAATTAGCACAATACGTCAAATATTCATCAACATTCAGATCCCCGTACAAAGGCGGCTTTTGCGGCAAGAAACCAATATTTTGTTTCGCCTCTACCGGATGTTCACTCAAGCTGATTCCGTTAATATACACCTCTCCTTCCGTCTGATTCAACACGCCACAAATAATATTCATCGTGGTCGATTTTCCTGCACCGTTAGAGCCTAACAGCCCGACTACACCCTTTTGATTAATTTCGAAATTAATGTCCCGAATTGCCCACTGCGCACTATAGCGATGGGATAAATGTTCTACTTTTACAATTGCTTTTTCCATAATTTTTTTAGTAATTCACAAACACAATACATCCATATCATACCGGTCAAAACCGATACGAGTATAAATAAAGAACCCCGTCGGTCTTTCGGGAAAGTCCCAAAAACACCTTCCGTCAACACCGACGGGAATTCATTCTAAATCAAACACACTACAAATTCTACTGTTGAGAAACGACCGTTAAAATTTTTCCAAACCCAGTATAAGGTTTAATACCATTCACATCTATCGTTCCACCACTAGGACTCACGATCGGAATCGAATAAAGAGTCCCTTCGTTACCGTCCCACACACCCACCAACAACAAATGCTCGTGCGTATTAATCGGCGTCTTATACCCAACTCCGGAAACATATAATTGAGGATTCATCAAGTACCATGCCTGCCGGAACATCGAAAAATGAGTAATTTGCCCGGAAGTTATCGCATGAAGCGGATTTACTTTGGGTGACACTCCCCCCAACACAATAGCATAAATCTGTGTTGATGTGGCAAAATATACCACGTTTCCATCTTCACTCACCACATAGCCCACAGCATCATCCATCTCCTTTCCCGGAATATCATAGAGATATTTTGCCTTGGAAGTAGTTCGCTCAATCACGTAAATCTGATAAGCACCAGTGGTCGTATTTCTCATCACCATAAAGAAATTATCATCCATTCCAATGGCTGCATACACGGTTTCCAATCCCGGTACATTATTCGGATCAAAAGGTCTTTCTGCATCAGATATTAAAGTCTCTATATTACTTTTTACATAAGGACCACTCTTTTGGCACAAGAAACGCCCTCCCTCTTTATCATACCACACACCCCAAGCCGAACTGGAATTAGTAGATTGGTGTGTAAATGCCACACATTTATCCACCTTGGAAGTTTTCGTCACTTGCACCTCCCCTTCTTGCACCGCGTACTTCATCGGAATCTGGATATTCGGATAATCCCGAGCCAAACTAACCGAAAAAGGATAAATATTTCCATCATTTACCCAAACCACATTAGAGCCACTATAAAATACCTGCTCCGGTTTCATAGTGAGCGTATTATCATAAATCACTTCAAAATTCCGTCCCACAAATTCATATTCCAAACCATCCACCAAAGTATAAAAATCATCCCCGATACAATAAAACCGTTTTGATTTCACTTGAGAATTTGAATTATACGAATGGCACACTTGTTTAACCAAACCTTCCATAGCACTACCGTTTACGGAACTGTATAAACCATAGCTGATTCTATCCGCTACAGTCCACCCCTCGGTAAATTGTTTTCCCTCGATCAAAGAGAAATCTGTATTTCTCCCGTCTTTCGTTTCCACAATTAATATTCCCTCGTTATAAGCAGATTGCACGAGTACATTCCACAATATATCCCGCCGATACTGTGTTTTATTATCCGTAACTTGGTACCATAAAAAATAAGACGTTTCGTTAGGAGGCAAAAATATGGTAGTATCCAGTGCTTGCTTCTCCCCTATACATATATAATGAGATTTTGCACCCGAATTCGGATTATCATCTGCGATAGTGTTCAACATCCATTTATATGACAAATCTGAATTATCCCCATTATCCCGTGTAACTTTCGGTGGAATACTCAAACGACCATTTTGCACGACTTTTAATGTTTCCGGTATTCCAGTAGTATCTATCACAATATCTGGAATCGGATGATCTGCATCCGTACTTTTATCATCAAAGCACGCTGTAAAGAAACTCACATTCCAAAGAGTCAACAGCATATATAATAAATATCTTTTCATATCCATCTATTTTTTAGATTAATATATAGGTATAATTTCCTCACCTTTATATGCACCATCATCATGCCGATACACGTCATCATGAGTTCTATTATATTCCCGAACCCAATCGGCAAATTTTTTCCCATATACCCATCCTTCGTATTGATCTAACCTGTAACCTGTTTCCGGATCCGGATCGTAATACCAGAATTCCGTCAAACCCGTAGATGCAATAATCGCCCGATAAACATTCGAAGAGTATTTCGATGTAAAGAAAAAACGCATCGCATTCCATGTTTCAGGTTGTACTAGATCTGTGGTCCATGTCAATTGGATCGTGACATAATTCAACCATCCCCCAGCTTTAAAATACTCGTTATCTTTCACAGCCAATTTCAACATCAAAGTAGACTCTTCAATATTCAGAAATTCCGGATTACGCACTTCCAAAGCGAGAATCCCAATGGTATCATTTGCCGGCACCGTCGCTTTCACGATACGATACTGATCTGATGTAGCCGTCGTGTTAGAATCATTAACTACCTCCACGGCAAACTCCCGTTCGACCTCCACAGGATCCCCCACAAGTAACACTTTAATAAACATCGTATCTTTCTCGGCTTCCATATTTGTCATGAACGACAATCCTTGCCGAAGTTTCATAAAATGCAATGCATTCCCTCCCTCGTAATACATAATGTCACTATCGGAGCATCCATAGATTCCTATGCACGCAATAACGAATAAGGCTAAATATTGTTTTATCGAATATCTCATAACCATACGTTTTTAATGTTAAAACTGTACTCTATTTCCCGATACCACTTCTTCATCCGGATAGGGCAAAATATACTCGGCATCTCCCATCGAACCAGCATACCCAACAATATTCTCCATGCCCCAACGTTTATAGAAATAGAAAAGCTGTCCCAAACTCACGAATTCTTTTCGGTACTCTTTCAGTATTTCATCTTTCACCTCCAGATAACCCAAATTTTCATCTAGTTCCTGCGTAATTCCCCGAGCCTGCCGTACCGTATTTAAATAACCAATAGCTTTTTTCAAGTTGCCTTGTTCTGCATATACCTCAGCACATATATAATACATTTCCGGAGTGCTAATCAGAGGTATTATTTCCCCGTACTGCGTTTCTCCGTCACATTGATCCAGCTTCAACGTAGCGTAATTATTCAAACCGCTTCCCTGGGGTTGCAATAAATAAGAATAACGATAATCATCCACGCCGACATCATTCCCTTGCCCCACTTCAAAAATAGTAAATGCTACATTCTCAGTTAAAAACACTCGTTCATATGTCGCATTCGGGTTAGATGCATCCAACCATTTACCCATAATATCATTCAACTTTCTCACGGCAAGATGCCAAATATGTTCCTGTGAAAACGTTCTGTCCCGATAAAGCACATTTGAATTCGTCACCCGAGAACGGGAAACCCAATCCCAAGCATCCTGTCCCGAATCGTCCTCTGTCAGGAACCACTCTTCAGCAATCTCCACAGCTTTGGCATATCCCTCGTCTGTTCCTTCCCACATATAAACACGAGCTAAAAGAGCTTTTGCCACATAATAATCCACCCGAGGAGAGTTTTGGTAACTAAAATAACTAAAGAAACCGTAGTCATCCCCATTCGGACCGTTATCAAAAAAATCATCATCCCCTGTAATCCGGTAACAATTTTTCCCATCTTCCCCATAAAGTAACTCAATAGCTTCCAACAAATCATTTTTGAGCAACTTAAACGTTTCGGCATAAGACAATTGAGGCGTAACATTTTTACTAAACGTAGTCACATACGGGATTGCCTTCTTAGAGGACACATCCCGATTTCTCAAATTGCCGTACCCGAACATCCGCATCAAATCGAAGTGGAAGAAGGCTCTCAGTGTCAAGGCTTCACCTTTTACCAACTGGTAATTAACCGGGTCTAACTCTGATTTATGCTCTTCTAATTTGGCTAAAATATTATTACAATTCGCTATCAAATTATACAAACCGTTCCACGCATTCTTAACGTACGAGTACACCCTGGCATTCTTGTATTGGTGACTATGCAGATATATATCATTACTTCCCGAAATCATACAATAATAATGTGCTAAATAATCCAACATATGCCAGCTTAAATGCATACCGTACAAATCCGTCGAAGTCATTCCGATATACACCCCTGTTAATGCCGCATGGAAACCTTCATCCGAAGAAAATATATCATCCTGTGATACTTCTGTTGAGGAATCTACTTTCAACCAGTCCTCGCAAGAAATAAAGACAAGGCTGAACACTGTCAATAAAATTAATAATCTCGTTTTCATAAAGGTTACCCGTTAAAAAGTTGCTGTTAAAGAAAAACTCAACGTCCGAGCAAACGGATAGGATGTTCCCCGTTCGATCTTGATAGACGACCACTTGTAAACATCATTCATGTTTGCTTGTAATCTCACTCTCTCGAATCCGATATGCTTCATCCATGCACGCGGAAAATCATAATACACGCTCAAGGCTGACAAATTCAACTCGTTATCCTTCTGCACAAAACGAGTCGTTGCCCGCGTATAATCCGATTCCTGCATATTTCCCATGATATATGTATCACCTAAATTCTTAATCCTCCGGAATTGTGTTTGATCCCCCCGTTGTTTCCATCTCCCCGATAAAACCCGTTTATCCACATTATAAGTAATATTGACATTTTCAACTCTATCTACCAGCGTTTGATTGTAAAGTTCTCCACCTCCGAGAAAAGTGAACACGACACTCAAACCAATCCCTTTATACTCGCCATTCAAACCAAAATTACCGTTATATTTAGAATCCTCAACTCCGGCGGCAACCATATCTTCAGCTTTCCATTGCTTTGTCATCTGTCCGTCCCGGTTCAAATAAATTTCATAACCGTCAGACGGATCAATACCTAAAGAAGGTACAGCCCAAATCGTATTCATGTGCATCCCGTCATAATACATCACCACCGGTGTAACTCGATTCTCCTTTGCAGCCAAAGCCCTCTGATTCTCGTTGAAAGTATTCATCGCATCTGACAATTTCTTCAATTTATTATTATTCGTTGTTATATTACCATTCACGTTCAAAAAGAAATTCCTACGATTGAATATATTTACCCCTAACGAAACCTCCACACCCCGGTTCTGCACCAACCCAAGGTTCTCGCTGACAGAAGTAAATCCGGTTGAGGCAGGTATCGTGATCTGTGACACGAGATTTTCCGTGTTGGAAGTATACCAATCAAAAGTCAGCGTAACACCCTTTATTCTCAAATCAAGCCCCACGTTATAATCTTTTTTCAACTCCCATTGAAGTGCCGGATTCTCCATATTACTCAAATAAGCACCACTCCAATAATAATTGTAATTTTCCTTCATATAATATTTATAAGTTGCCACCGCTTTATTGGATTGAAAATTCTGGTTACCCGTGTAACCGATAGAACCTCTTACTTTAAATTGCTCCAAAAAACCCCAATCCCGAATAAACTTCTCGTTATGCAAGTTCCAGCCTAATCCGACACTCCAGAATGTAGCCCAAGGATTATCAGTCCCAAACACAGACGCCGCACTTCCACGCAAAGTAGCATCCAATAAAAATCGATCGTCATAAGTATAGGCAAATACTCCCAACACCCCGACATTCCTGTTTTTAGAACTGCTGCCGGAAGGTTTACCGTCTTCTTTATACATCATTCCGAAGATATACTCGTCCATACTGTCAGTCTTGTATCCCTGAGCCTCATTTACAATCTCCATATATTCATTCTCCGAAATATTCCATCCCACATTGGCAAACAAAGTATGTTTTCCCCATGTTCTAGAAAAATTCAAGTAAATATCACTTGATACCGAGTTACTTTTCCCCGTGTTCAGAGTATAAGCACCTCTTTTGTAATACACGTCCCGACTGTAATTGCTTTGACTGGTATGATTATAAGGATAATACTCGTCAGCATCACTCCGTTTTGTCGTAAAACTCACACGTCCCGTCGCTTTAAGCCCTTCAATAATTGTCCACTCGATATAGAAATTATTCGTGAAATTCAAATAAGAAGTCTGATCTTTAGTATTCGTGTTAGCATTATACAAAGGAGACTTTTCCGAATAAGTACCCCGGGCATAATATTCCATCGGTTTACCCTTTTCATCATATGCCGGGGAATAAGGATTAGCCTTCGCGTATTCACTGAAAGTACCGTAAGGAGAATCCTGTGTTTTATTTCGGGTAATTGTGGCTATATCCCGAAACAAAAAATTCGATTTACGATAAGATATTTGTGCCGTTCCCGAAAAAGTATTACGATAGGATTCTTTCATGACACCTTCCACGTTACTATACGCCACGTTGAAAAGCGTTTTCATCTCCTTGTTCCCCATTTCGAACGTGAGCGCATGTTTCTGTCCAACCCCAACACGCAAAGGCTTAGACAGCCAATACTCGTCCAAACCGTCCTTAACGAGCTTCAATCGTTCGTAATACTTGCTCATCCCGTTATACGAATCCTGATATACACTCCCCTCAAGTCTCTCGGCTTCCAGCTTCTCTGCCGCATTACACAAATTATAACTGGTCAGATCGGGCATTTCCAAATCCAAATTCCCCGTGTAAGTTACCCGCACACCTTCCACTCCGAGCCCTACCGTTTCAATAACCACCACTCCATTAGCGGCTTTTGAACCATAAATTGCTTTAGAAGCAGCATCTTTCAATATCGTAATACTCTCGACACGGTTCATATCCAAGTCAAACACAGTTTCCACGGTTGTTTCAAAACCATCCAAAATAAACAAAGGCTGATTAGGCTGCGACTGATAATTCCCTTTCAGATTAATATCACTCCCTTCTGCCGGAAAAGATGAAGTTCCTCGCAACCTCATATCCGGCAAAGTATTCGGGTCTGACCCCATTGTTCTATTGTCCAGAATTTTAAGAGAAGGGTCCAAGTTTTTCAAACTTTGAAATATATTGGTATTCCCTACCCGTTTCAACTCATCTTTTCGGAATGTTTTTGCCGCCCCGGTAAAACTTTCTGCTTTCCGAGTAAAGATTCCGGTCACCACTACCTCTTCCATACTCTTTACATCCTCGACCATCATGATCCGAATCTCCGACTTACCCGTATATTGATGTTCCTGTGTCTGCATCCCGACAAACGAAAAAACAAGTACCGGATGTTCCATCTTCGGGATCTCGAAGTTAAATTTTCCATCCTTATCAGAAACAACGCCCAAAGCAGTTCCTTTCAAAACAATTGTTACCCCCGGCAAAGGAACGCTATCCCGGTCAACCACCTTTCCTTTGACCACAAGTTTCTCTATCTCCGGGGCTTTCTCCTGTTTACGTTTAACGATCACGGTATTCTGTTGTATTTCATACTCCAGTCCCGTGCCTTTCAAACAAATATCAAGAGCCTCTCGCACCGTTTTGTCCTTGATTTCTACATCAATTTTACCCGCTTGATCCAAATCTCTCGTGTTATACACGAACACGAGCTTCGACTGTTTCTCGATTGCCCAAATGACATCCTTTACCGACACATCTTTCATCGAAAGATTAATCAACGGCTCATCCGTCATTGCTTGTGCAACTCGACCTCCTGATAGGAATAAGCAAACTGCTACTTGCACACCAAGCAACAAATTTTTCACTTTTGTCACCCATAAATGAGTACACCTACGTTTTTTTTTCATACTTTTGAAATTGATTTAAGTTTAAGTTATGCCTCCGGCAAGAGGCTCTTATCAACTAGCGAAGGATAGTCGCATATTCTTCGCTATTTTTATGTAGTTCAACTTATTTACTTACTACAATTTTCCTACCTTTGATTCTGAAATGTACCGTCCCGGTACGTTCAAAGAATCCCAGCAAAGGTTCAATCGTTTCATGCCGATCAAAATTACACCCGAAAAGATAGTCTTTCACCTCTTCATCTTCATACACCACGTCAACATCATACCAACGGGCAATAAAATCCATGATCTCCTTCAATGGACGATCCCGGAATCGAAGACATCCTTCCTTCCAGGCTATGGCATAAGAGACATCTACTTCTGCCACTGTCATCTTTCCGTTTTGCTTGTCAAGCACCGCTTGTTCACCCGGCTTCAACACAAAACTATTTTCATCCTTCAAATTAATTACTTTCACAGCTCCTTTAATCAAAGTTGCTTGGACCTCTGCATTTTCCGGATAATTAGATATATTAAATTCCGTACCCAACACGGCTACATCCATACCGGAAGCCCTTACAACAAAAGGCATTTTCTCGTTCCGGACTACCTGAAAATATCCCTCACCTTCCAATTCAACATGTCTTGTATCCCCATTAAACCTTACCGGAAACTTTAACTTGGAACCCGCATTCAAGCATACTAAAGTTCCATCCGAAAGAGTCAACACGAACTCACCTCCGTGGGGTACGACAAGCTCATTGTACAAATTTGCCTTGCCAACCGTATCTATATTTTCAGCCATACCCGTATTTTTATAAACAATACTCTCCCCGTGTAAACCAATCAACGTACCATCCAACTCTTTCAAGGTATCACGTGAACGAGTAGCTAAATCCACGATAGTACCGTCTGCCATATGCAACATGGCTTTAGGAGTACCCGGCTGGATTTCCACCCGCATAGCATTAATATCCACGCACTCCCTTGTATGTTGCATAAAAAAGTAAATCACCGGAGATACTACAAGGATAAAAATACAAGCATATCTCAAGAAATCAATCCACAAATATCGCTTACGCTCCCGGGCTCGTTTCCGAGAAAGAGCCCTCCACCCGGCTTGAACATCTATCGATTTCAATTCCTGTCGTTTACGAACGACAAATTCGTCACTGGTTACCAAACGGAACCACTCTCGATTCTCTTCTGCAAGACTCAACCATTCATCCAAATATACCTGTTCGGTAACAGTCAAATCTCCCGTCAGATATTTACTAACCAACTCGGCTATATCAAAGAAATCGTCATTCATATTGTATTCCAGTTATACGTTTTTCTGTAATTTTCAACTAGAACACAAAAAGCCTATTTTAGGGAGTGTTGGACTTTAAATATTTAATTTTTATTAACACTCACTCGAGAGAAATAAAATAACAGGCAATAGATAATAATACTCTTTTAAACTGACTCTCAACTTCTTGTAAGCTTCTTTTTTATAAGCATGCACAGTACCTTCGGATATTTGCATCTTCTCAGCAATCTCCGCATTTTTCAAGCCGTCCAAGGAATAATTAATAACCGTCCGCATTTGCATTGGTAGAGCATCTATTGCCCGATTAAAAACACGATGTACCTCTTCCTCCATCACCCGGTTCTGAAAGTCTTGTTCCGAATCCCGAATCAACTCATCCGAAAGACGAAAACGCAAATTTCTGTTCCGAAGTAAATTAAAACAAGCATGGCGCACCACCACGTACAGAAAAGACTTAATTCTTCGAAAATCATCGAAATCAGTATGCCGATACCAATACTTCAAGAATGCTTCTTGTACAACATCAGCCGCCTCCTCCCGATCCCCCAAGTAATGAGTTGCAAACAAACATAAGGAAGCATAAAACTCTTCAAATAATACTTGAAAAGCCTGCTCATCTCCCCGTTGTAGACGTTCTAACAATGAGCCATTATTATTGTTTGCCTTCTCCATAATACAATTGACCTATAAAGTAAAAACAAAAATATGTATTAAAAATCAGAAAACAAACAAAATTCACATATCATTCATCTTTTTTCAATACAAGATATTTTTCGGGTAATCCCAAAGGAATTCTAAAGTAATACAACCTCGTTCCAATTATAAACCACATATAATACACTTATACGATAAAGAAGCTGAAACAGGATTACTTTAGAATTACACCGAAATTACCCGAAAAACATCCTTTATTCCCTATTCATCCCCTCCAGTTCCATGGAGAAAAAGAACGGGAAATACTCGTGATTCGCCCCGACATGCCATGCATTCACGATTTTTCCACTTTTATCAATCAGGATATACCGGGGAATACCCGTGATACAATAATCCCCCGTGAAATTATCCTTTTCTTTATTAATAATCAGATGCGGCATAATCCCGGAATACTTTTTCTCTTGCAGAAAGTTCTTCCAACGGGCTTTTGCTTCCACCCCGTCGTCGGAAATAGTCAGAAATACAATATCATCCCGATTCTTATATTGCTTTTTGAGTTCTATAAACGCGGGCAATCCTGCCACGCATCCCCCGCACCAAGTCGCCCAGACATCAATAAACACAACTTTTCCCTTGAAATCCGAAAGTTTTATCATTTTCCCGTTCTCGTCTTCCATTTCGAAATCCGGAACCATAGCCCCCACGCGCACGGGATAATACCTCTCCTTCAATTCCAACGCCGCCTGACGGGTTGACTCGGTCTTGGAACAAATTTCTATATCCTCCATCAGACCTTTCACCTCATCCGTGTAGCCGTGCCGCTTCAACTCGGAAACCAAAGCGGACAACACGTAAGGATTGCGTACCTCTTCACTCTTGATATTATACAAAACATAAGTAGCACGTGCCAATTCAGACAATTCCGGCATAAAAAAACGGAAATACCCGTTCAACAAATTGGTTCTCTCCACGTCTGTCAACACCTCCAATACCGGAGAATCCAAATCCAGTCCTTTCACTCGTTCCGCGACTTCATTTTGTAATGTCTTATCTTTCATCTCAACAACTTGCGCACCCAGACTCCACAATATCCCGTTATAACAAAGTAACTCCGCCTTCCGCTTGGCATCCTTGCCTGAAAGAGAATCCATAGCCTGCCGCACCTCCCTTTCCGCATCATTCACCTTCCGGACAAGTTCATCTTTACCCAATCCCCTAGGGATACGATTATAAATAGCGTATATCTTTTCAAGCAAAACCTCATCCTTCGATTTCTGTTGTTGGGCATAACTGCCAAAAGCACCACACAAGATGATACAAACCAGTAAAATATTTCTTGCCTTCATAACCTACTATTTTTGCAACAATTCGACAATCTTCTCCCGTAAACTATTCCGACGGATATTCTTTGCCACGATATTTCCGTCTTTATCCAACAACACGATAAAAGGAATGGCCTGTATCCCGAACAATTTCCGTATCTCCGACTTCGACCACCCGTTGTCATCCCTCACGCTAATCCACGGTATCTGCTCCTCATCACAAGCTTTCTTCCATTTCTCCACGGAATCATCCAAAGAAATACTCATGATACGCACCCCTTGGTCTTTAAATTCAGCGTACTGCTCCCGCAGGTTTTTCATCTCCTGCCGACACGGTCCGCACCAAGATGCCCAAAAATCCAATATCAGAATATTCCCTTTCTGGGAATCCAAAGATACCTTATTCCCAGACTCATCCGTTGCCGTGAAGTTAGGACAAGGAACCCCCAAAGCCGAAACCGCCAATTCATCCGTGTGTTTCTTCAACAAACGCCCGTAATAGGACGATTTATTCCTTTCCGAAAGCAAGTCGTACAACGCCTTCCCCTTCTCATGGCTCTCCCCTTTTACATTATCCGCAATATAAGCGGAAAACATATTGTCCGGGTATTTCTTGACAAACTCTTTCGTCAAACGATATTGAATTTCTTCCGCTTTCAACGCTTCCGTCATCTTCTCGTCCGCCAACTTTTGTTCCCCCGCGTCCAAAGCCTCCTTGTACTCGCTTATCAGTGCGTTTCTCACGGTATAGAATTGTTCTTGAGCAATCTTATCGTATTCCTCGTTCAAGTCATTGGCAGGAGAGCCTTTCACGCTACGATTCCCCAACTTTGAATAATCGCCTGTCACCTCCATATTCTTTCCATCCATGAAAAAATAGAACTGCCTACGATTCACCTTCAATATATACGACCCCGGTTCGTCCAACTCACCCTTGATTTCAAACTTCCCGCCGTCAATCTCTGCCGTATACAGAATCTTTGCACTATCCCCGGGGGCTATCAAAAAAGCCTTCCCGTATTTCATCCCGTCCAGATCACCTTTCAGGGTAAAAGCGTAACGTGATGATCGTGTACATCCTACACAACAAACCACTAAAAAAGCAATGAAGTATCTCATATCTTGTTCATTTAATATATCCTCGTAATCATTCCTCTCCCAGTTCCAACATCATCTTCTTCCCCTCAAAATTATCTCTTGACTTTCCTATCAAATCCCAGAGTCCGGTACGCCCGTTTTTCTCGATGGCATGCTCCATAACTTCAAACATCTTCGAACATTGCTCAAAATTACATTCTTCCAATATATAATTCAATATATTCCCCAAAACGACACCGTCCAACATCAGGTCAAGTTGCAAAGCCCCCTCCTTATCCTCGTTCGCATATGCGGTAACAAATTGTTCAAAAGCACGAATCATACTATCAACCTTTTTCTCCCGCCAATTCTGCCACATCTCTATCAATCGGCGACGGGTTTCCGGCACCGGGATTTTCGCCCCTTTCAAAGCTGCCAGCAACGAGGAACAATCCACGGTCGGCATTCCCTTGGCGTCCCCTTCTTGAAAAAAGGTCTGAAAAAATGTCGTCTTACACACGTCATTAATCTTCTTCACGACCTCTTCCACCTGATTCGCTGCCAGAGGAATATCTTTCCAATGTTCAATAATACCCGTGAAAGACTTCGCATTCAAACTATTTATATCCTCTATAAAATAATGCAAGTTTTCCCCCGAATAACGTTCATTCAACGGGAGCACCATCAGATAACGGTCGACAGCATCATTCAACTCGTCTGTCCGCCCGTCAGCCTTCAAGGCATCAATATACCCCTTTAAAAACTTCGGGTCCTGATTTCCTTTCGCGTATTCACTCTTTTGTTGTTCCGTCACCTTACCTTGGGCATTTACCCGTTGCCCGGTTGCCAGCATACACAAAAGCACGCACCAAACAGTTATTTTCATACACTACTCTCTTACGTATTTTTCCAATGTCTTATCAATCAATGCTTCAAAAGCCTTTCCGGGTGTCGGGGCATAAACCGATACGATTTTCCCTTCCTTATCAATCAGAAAATAACGAGGAATACCTGTTATGTTATAATCTTTCTGGAAAGTACACTCACCCTTGGATGCCAATAAATTAGTCACTCCCATTAACTTCAAACGAGGTAAGGCATACTTCCAACTATTGAAAGCCCCTTTATCATCTATCGATATCGTGATAAATTCAATATCATCCCGTTCTTTATACTTCTGACTCATAGCCATATATGTCGGCAACTTGGCAATACATCCCCCGCACCACGTAGCCCACACGTCAATGACCAACACCTTCCCTTTATAATCCGCCAAAGAATGCTCTTTCCCCTTAAAGTCCTTCAGCGTGAATGCCGGAGCAACATTTCCCTCTTTCAGATGCTCGTACCCCTCGTACAATTTATTGATTTCATCCTTCAAATCCCCTTCCGGCATATTCTTCTCGAACAACGGACGGAGCTCGTCCAATCCCTTCGTGTACCCGTTATACCTGAAAACAGACCTCAAACAAGACAAATAAGCCAATGACAACTCCGGGTTATTCAATTCAAGTATCTGACGATACCTCCGGTAATCATAGTCATTTCCTATCGTTTCTACCGTGGTATTAAACCACATACTTCCCCAAGCCTCTTCTGCCGGGGCACCTTCCATGACTGCTTTCAAGCCGTAATAATCCTCCACGACAAACTCTAAACCGGAACATTTCACGAATTCCTTAGATGACAAGTCAACACCTTTCAATACTTTCTTAATCACGGAAGCCTTTAACCGGGCATCTTTTCCCTCGTCATACAAATCAGCCACCCGACGAATAGCTTGAGCCCCGTTCTCCTGTACTGCCTCCCTCGAAGCGCCATTCGCTTTTATATATCTTGCTATTTGTTCCCGTTCAGCCAGAATCGCTTTAGCAACCTCTTTTTCCGGCACCTTGAAATCTTCCCATCTCTTCGTCACGTATTCTTTCAACGTTTCGGCCTGCTGTGCCATCCCGCTCAAAGACACGAACAACAAGAATACAATTCCTATTAATCTCATAATCTATCAATTAATTCTACTTCTTCAACAACTGGTTCTCAATAATCTCCACGTACTTTTCCGGAGTCGCCCCCACGTCTATTATCGGCTTGCCCCCGACAGGAATAAAGAACAATGTAGGCAACGCCACAACATTAAACATACCGCACAACTCCTTCTCTTTATCGGCATTCACCTTCAGGAATATCACTTGGTCTTTATACTTTTCCGCCATTTTTTCCAACTCCGGAATCAAGCGCATACACGGTCCGCACCAAGTTGCCCAGAAATCAATCACGACAGGTTTATCTCCCTTGAACACAAACTCCTTGCTCTTCCGGTAATCGTAAACATGCTCCAAAAAATACTCCCGTGTTATCGGGTTCAATTTACCGGCTTCCACCTTTACTTCATTGCTTCCCGTCACTTCATCTTTCACCTCTGCCAAATCAAACGGTTGGAAATACACTTTCTGTTTCCCGTAATCAATGGAAACCAACCCTTGCTTCAAGATACCGTTTCCCAGTACCGACCGAGGCAAAGACTCGTTCTCGACAACAGCCACATCCGTGAAATCGCTTTTCACGAAACGACATTTCCCGGCAATCTTACTCGAGGCTGCCACGTCAGTACCAGCATACCCGACGCTTTTCTTCATTCCATTCCCGTCCTTCCCGCTGAATCCGGCAAAGTCAGCCGAGTTCAAAACAATCATTCCATCACTCCACGTATCCAGCAACAAAGAGTAAGATACCCCATCCAATTCCACGGGACAAACTATCCCGGAACCCGTGACCACTTCTATATTAGAACGATGGTCCAATTTCATATAAGCAGGACGATAAGGATTACTCATCGTGATTTTCTTTCTTCTCGAATCTATCGTCAACACGACATTCCGAAACAACGTTCCCCCGACAATACCAGCGACACCCAATTTTCGCAAATATGGTTCATCTTTCAACACAAATGCCGCAACCCCGTTACCGAACACGCTATTCCCAAAGGAAATTGTTTCTATATTTACCGATTTCTCCACCGGAACCCGTTTGTATTGAAATGTATCGTAACGGAAATCTCCCTTCACGTTCGCATCAATATTCAACTTTTCCACGTATTCCGGCAATATTGCATTATGCCCCGCCAAATCCAAAACGAAATCAGCCATCACCCCGTTCACCACCATTTCCAAAATAATCTTTCCGTCCACCTCCCGGTAATCCTTTACCTCCACGGACGTATTCTTCGATTGAGCCCATGTCATTATACTCAACAAACTCAACCCCAATATCATCATTAACTTTCTCATAATCATAAATCGTAAATCCAAAATCATAAATAAAATCACTCCCTCCTAATCTCTATCTTTTCCTTCTTTCCGTCCCGCAACACAATAATATAGGCTGTATCCTCCACGATAGCATTCATCAAATCATCAATCACCGCCTGACTCATCGGGAATCCCGTGATATCCGTACCGTTAATATCAACCACTTGCTCACCCAAAGCCACCACGTCTTTCATGCTATCCCATATCGTGGTAATCTCGAAACGCTCGTTAGCGGGCAAAATACCCACGTTCCATGTTTTAGGCGCACCGCCCATATCCGAAGCTCCTGAATCAAAAGGGAAAAAATACAAGCGATTCCGCATATAATCAATCACCACTTTCCCGTATTTCAACAAATCAACCCCAACAAGGATAGAGTTACGCCCTGAAATCACGCTCCCGACATTCGTGAATTTCTTCCCTAAAACAACCATTTCTTTCACGTTGACTTTCTCTATCTCCACCGGGTCGCACAATCCTTCCAATCCTATTCCATTAATTCCGCAACCTCGTGCCACTCTTTCCCCATTTCCATTCTCCTCAATCTCTTTAAAAACAGCATCATTCAACAACAAAAAGCCTCCCGCACCCGTGTCAAACAACACTTCTTTTTCTACTCCCCCCAACTCCATTTTCACGATAGAGTGGTGAGTCGTCCCCCCGAACATCTCCACCCCGTCTGTAATCTTCAAACGCTCGGGACGATACGGGTAATTAATCACCATAATTTGCTCCCTCGCGTCAAACGTCACCACCGATTGGGCAAACGCATCTCCTCCAAGGATTCCGGCTACCCCCAACGCCTGAAACAATCCGCCCACGGGGAAAACCATGGTTTTCATCTTTGACAACTTATAATTCGGGCTCAACTGCACGTCTTTCACTTCCGCCACCTGATACAATTGTTTCATCCCGTTCAAATCAGAAATAGGATTCGAGGCTCCCGTGGCAACACCTTCCATCTTCTGCACGTTCTCCCAATCCGTCCCGGTCTGCCCTCCCGTGTCCACGATATATTTCACTGCCACCCCGTTCACCGTCACCGGAATAATAATCTTATCCTGCACGAACTCGTAATGTATCGTGTCACACACCCGTTTCGTCGATTGTGCCCATGTAGTCATCCCCAACAGACACATCCCGACTATCATCGCCAATTTCCTCATAATCATAAATCCAAAATCATAAATCGTAAATCATAAATAGCCAATCCCCTCATTCTTTTTGATACACTATCACCTTCTCCCCCTCCTTCGTGAGAATTGTCAATTTCGTCTTTTTCTTCGCTTTCAATTCCGGTATTCCCGTGATAATACTCTCGCAAAAATCATATTTCCCCGTGGGTTTGCCATTTATCTTTAGCACTTTATCACCGGGTTCTACCACTTCTTTCATAGCCGTCCATACCGTAGCAACCACTAAATCTCCATCCTTCACTTGCAAATTCACGTTATAATGCTTACTTGCCATGTCAAACTCTTGCTCGTAAGGCTCAAAATACCAGCGTTTACGAGAATAATCAATCGTCACCTTACCGTATTCCAACAACTTCACCCCCAACAACGTGTAAGGCGGCGTTGAAGTTTCTGCCGTCACATTCTTGAATTTAGTCGCTCCCACCGACAAAAGCGGGAACTCCACTCGATACGCGACTTTTGACTCAGTCATCCCCCCGACACCTATAGAGCCTCCCCCGACTCCTTCACTCTTCACCTCAAAAGCACTTTTAGCACTCAGCCCCTCGTAGTCCGTGTCCTTCAAGGACAAAAAACTAGGACACCCCGTGTCAAATAAGGCAACCAAACTATTTCCCGCTCCGGCTTGCAACGTGATAATCGGCATATATCCTTTCCCCGAAAACGGAAGCATTTTACGCAAAGAAACGGTCGATGCTTTCTCGGCAGAAGTTACCGTTATCGTTTTAGTTTTACCATCAATCTCGACAATCAGATTCTTAAGCAAATCACTCCCAATCAATCCATCCGCGTGGAAGCATTCGAAAGGAGAAGGTGTTGATAACTTCATTGCCGGAACTCCGGAGAAATTAATTCGCTCATCCGGGGTCAACAGGCTAGACACTAGCACCCGGGGAAGTCCCACCTCTTTTCCGTTTACATCCGTCACCTTCACCGAATCCACCACCGGAATATTCAACTCATCACAA
Organism: Butyricimonas sp. Marseille-P3923; assembly: GCF_900184685.1. Lineage (GTDB taxonomy): Bacteria > Bacteroidota > Bacteroidia > Bacteroidales > Marinifilaceae > Butyricimonas > Butyricimonas muris. Next base: position 368,938 of record NZ_FXXL01000004.1, on the reverse strand, counting down.
AGCTCCCCGGTCAAAGCCATCTGTCCCCCCGTGTCGAATATAAACGAACGCACCTTGCCATTCACACTCATATCCACAATCATCTTTCCCCCCACCATCCGGTACGGTATCACGCTTTTGACTTGTTGTGCCGAAAGCGGCACAACAATCAAACACAACAACAATCCGAGAATAATCTTAATTCCTATTCTCATCACTCATTATTTAGACACCTTATCAGCAGCCACTACTGCCTGATAAGCATTAATAATCCCACCGGAAAGGCACAAATCTCCAAACAAGAATAAATCTTGTGTATGTTGCCCATTCACGACAATAGCCTTTTCAACCTCCGCGTCTTTTCTGGATGTTACGGACTCTAACAAGATATTTCGAATCTGCGTTCCGGTCAACTCCGGGTAATACGCTTTCATCAAAGCAGCGACCCCCACCGTGGTTGCGGCAGCAAAACCGATAGCGTTTCCTGTTTGATAGGTATCTCCCGTGTAGGTAGAATAAATATCTCTACCCGGGGCAAACAAATCCACCTCTTTGGCTCCATAATTCGAATCCATGGACGGATTCCCCGCTTTATCAGAAGAAGCAACTATCATCAAATTCGTCAATTCCTTTTTACCCGTCATCCAACGATTCGGGAAATAAGTTTCCTCTGCCAAATCCTGCGCCGCATCCCACACTTGAGAAACAACGAAAACACCTTTACTCTCCGCGTATTCCAAAGCATCACTAACCCATTTTTTCTGCTCCTCCGGGTAAAGCGTGTTCTGAACCGGCAACATGATAACATCAGCGTTGTGGTCCACGGCATAACGAATGGCCAACGCAATATCTTTCAAATAAGGTTCTCCCTCTGCCATAACCCGCAATGCCATAATCTCTGCCTCATCCATAATACCGTTTCCCCCTAAACCATTATCTCTCTTACCGGCAACAATACCGGCAACCATAGTACCAAGCGCAGCATCTGTCGTCAACAATACATTATTCCCGTATTTATTATCATTTATATCCAGATAATTATCTCCTATGATTTCAGCACGCCCATCCGACCCGAAACGCTCTACTTTCTCCCTGTATTCTTTTCCAGACAATTCAATCTGGGCACCACTTTTTATCCCTTTATAAACATCTTCCCATTTATCTGACTGATAAACACTAAAAGCATAAGCACACATCATAAACGCCACTTCAGACAAAGAATCGCGAGGTGCTTTCGGGTCATAACAAATCCCGAATTCTTCTTGGGTCAACTCTTTTCCCGGAAAACGCTCTTTCATCATCCGGTCAAACTTAGCGGCATAATCCCTTATCAAATAAGTCAATTGCCACCCGGCATAACTACCTGCCATCGGAGATTCCGGTAACACCTTATTACGGAAATAATTATATTCTTCTATATTTTCCGGGGCAGCCACCTTCGTCATCTTCTCGTTAATAACCTTGTAATAATCCTTCCCGTCGAATATATAATCAGCATACTTATCTTTCAACCGTAAAAACTCCCGGTCACCTTCCCGCATCGTACTCTCCATCACTTGACCGTCTTTACCGCCCAAGAAATTCCAACCGTTGATATCCCCTACCAAACCGTTTTTATCGTTATCCTTTCCATTAGCCTTTTCTTTCGGGTTAAACCAAATCGCCTGCTTCAAATCTTCATGTTCCACATCCATTCCCGTCACAATCAAAGCAACCACCGGTCTTTTTTTAATCTTTTTCCCTTTCAAAAAATCGTACGCCTTGTTTATTTCCGCACCGTACACCCCGTCCTTTTCAAACGAACAATTATACCAATCCAGATCAGCCTGCTTCTTTTCACCCTGATCATTCTGTTTCACCAACTGTGCATCAGCAACACTGATACATGCACTTGCCATTAATAACAGAAAATACTTTTTCATCTCTTACAGTTTTACTTTTTTACAATACAATATCAATACGACTCGTTCTCACCAATCGTTAATCCAAAATCAAAACCTCTAATCGTAAATCTAAAATCTAAAATTTAAAATCGTAAATCATAAATCATAAATCTAAAATTACCACCCCCTTCTGGCTTTCAGAATCTCCTCCTTCACCCGCTCTCCCCTCAAATCCTTTGCCAGCAAACGTCCTTCCTTGTCAATCAAAACAATGAACGGGATACTATAAAAACCATACGCCCGTTGAATCGTGTTCGGCTTGTTACCTATAACAAAACCTTCTTCATCCCACAACGTCACCCAAGGCAATTTCTCCTCTTCCAATGCCTTTCTCCAATTCTTCTCTTTCGAGTCCAACGATATACTGATAAATTCCAAATCATCCCCCTTCAACTCGTTGTATATCGGTACCAACTTCTTCATCTCCCCACGACACGGTCCGCACCATGAAGCCCAAAAATCCACGAGAACAAACTTTCCGCGAAAATCACTCAACCTCACCTTTTTCCCGTTAGCATCCTGAAATGTGAAATCGTACGCCGGGGCACCTATCGAATAATGATACAAACTATCCGCCCGATGCTTCAACCACTTCCCGGAAGCCGTTTCCAACGCTCTCCCCGCCATACAGTCCAACAACAACTTATTCGGCTCATAAGTTGACATATCCGCAATATACGCCAAGGCACTATACATATTCCCCTCCAACTTCCCTTTCACACCCATATCTATCGTCTTATCTTGCGCAAACTGCTCCTTCGGCAACCACTTCAACAATTCATAATACTTGTCAATCCCCGTGAAATCCAACGAACTATTCCCCACATTCTGACAATCGTAAAATCCTTTTATCGTCACTTCGGTATTCGTCAAATAAATCGGCTGCCTCGTTTCCCCGAAACAAATTAGGTAAACATCCGGCACTATCTCCAAAGGTCCCATAACAAACTCCTCCCCATTCTTTGCCAAAACCGCCAACAAACTTTCTCCCTCAATCGTCCTCAATTCTATTTCTGTTGATTTCAACAACCTCACCTTTCCGGAAATCTTCAATCCTGATTGAGCAAAAGTTGTAACACTCAACAATAACGAAATAACAAGTATATATCCGATTTTAAACATACCATTCGTTTTTTATCGGGAGGAAAATTCCTCCCGATTAATATTTTTATATCTCTGGTCCTTCAGCCATTGCTTCCAAATCAAGATTATATTTGGTCTTCATATAATTCAAAATAAAACTTCTTTTTTCCCATAGGAAAGGATATTCTGCTTGTGGCCACATTTCTTCCAATGCTTCTGCTGTATAATATGCACATAGATGTATGTATGCTTGAAAATTCTTCTCGTTATTCATTTCCCCTATATTTTTTACAGAATTTAAATCATCTCCATTGGAAATACCAGGGAATCCTCTCCTCACATAATAATCTTTATCTCCTTCTTGCCCATATTCATACTTAACATCAGATTGATAATCAAAACCATTTTCAAAACCTGCCGGAATTTCTATATTTCTTTTTTCATAAGCAGTCCTTAGAATATGCAATAAAATTCCTCTCCTCCTGTAATAATAATCTTCTTTCGTCACCGGTGCTTCTATTATTTCACTCACGTCCATTTCAGAATCATCATCCGCAAACAAACAAATAGCCCAGAAATCCATCCCATCAAAAACATCTGGCATCATAACTTTCTGTTCCATTACCATAAAACCTAAATCCAATCTCCACACATAATGATAATCAGATGCCATATAGTAATACATTGGCAAAACTTTCTTGGTTACCTCTTTATTCAGATAAGCAAAAATATGATTCTTCATAAAATTTGTTGCAAACTCTGCCTGCTCATCCGTCAAATCTTGAGCTTTATAATCGGACCCAGCAACTCCCGTCCACGAACGATTAAAATCTGCCGGTTTAAAATTCTTATATATCAGATATACGTTAAATTCTTCCGCAATCTCTTCTATATCTTTATCCCAAGAATTTGTTCCTTGAGGAAATTCATATCGGCTCATTCCTTCACCATCCTCCGTAGGAGTTAACGCTTTTTCATCATAACACGACGTAAAAACTCCTACAATCCCAACACAACATAAAATATAATATATCCATTTCATAGCATTCATCTTTATATTCAACTTTCATTATCTCGGATTGGGCAATTTATTTTGCTCCAAATTTTTGTTCTTATCTAATACATCATCCGGTATAGGTATAACATAAAACGGATCTTTTTCCGATAAAGTATAAGATTGTATTGGGGTTCCGTTATCTTTCCACACATGTACGATAGAAGGCATTCCATAACGCTTCAAATCAAACCAACGGTGTCCTTCAAAACAAAGTTCCAAACGCCTTTCCAAACGTATCCTTTCAACCAATTTCTCACCGCTAATGCCTGAAATATCCTTGTACTCTCCTTCATTCGAAAAACGTTTTCTTCTTAAATCATTCAGAGCTTTAAGTGCAATTTCATCATCTCCACCTTTAGCTGCGGCTTCCGCCAAATTCAAATAAGCTTCCGGTAACCTGAAAGCATGAGCAAAATTCTCTCCATTTCTCGGCTCTCGTTCTGAACTAATTGCAAATTTTCCTAATGCCATATTATCTCCATCATATCGTTCCCCCTTCGAATCCTTAAACATAGAACGCACTATATAATTTTCCTTCCTTAAATCTCCATCTACATATAAACGATACAAATCATCTGACACATTAAAAAATTTAATTCCAATAGTTGCATCATCCTTCCAATAATCATCAATAACCACGATTGTTGTCAAAAAATTTGTGTATTTACTAATTTCTCCAAATACCCAAATTGTTTCCGTACAATCCATTGAAATAAAATTATAATATGGATTAGCGATTGATTTCTCTGGCAAAGCATTCAGATCTGTCAAGGAGAAATCCCAATCATCAATCACTTTTTTAGCATAAATAGCTGCATTCTCCCAATCCTCCATGTACAAATACACTCGAGATTTCAACAATTGCACCATAGGTAAACTCGTTCTATAATCTTTTTTGAATTGCACGGTTTTTGGTAAAGAAATATACAATTTTTCAGCTTCTCCCAAATCTTCCAAAATTTGATTATACACCTCTTCTACTGTATTTCTAGGTATATCTCGCTTTTCTAACTCACTCGTCATTTTTAACGGAACCCCCAACCCTTTTTTATTATAATTGTAAGATTCTCCAAAAATATTCACCATTTGGAAGTAATAAAACGCCCGCAAAGCCAAAGCCTGTGCTTTTACCAAACTCTTCTCCTCTACGCTACCGGACACATCATCTATATAATCCAAGGCAGCATTAGTTCCCAATATCAGTGCATAATAATCTCCCCATGGATTAATTTCCATCATATTATCTTTCAATAGTTTAAAGATATTCGGTTGCCAGGAAAACAATGCCTTTAATGCTATAAAACTATTAGACTGAGCAGTTTTACTTATTTCGCCTTCCGAATCCGTACACATAACATCATCATCTAATAAAGAAACAATATCTAAAAGATGTTTACCATTAGAAGCCACCGGATAAGCATTTCCCAACAACATTTCATTCAATGCTGCAGCCTCCTTGGGAATATACTCACTTTGTGATTTCGGCTCTAAAAAATCGGAACATGCTGCAAGTATGCCTATAATTAAAATAATCAATATCTTTTTCATCTCTTTCATTATTAAAATCCAATATTAACCCCAAAAGAATAATTCTTAGGATGTACACTATCACCTAACTCTGGATCAAAACCGTTAAAACGCTTGCTGGCAATAAAAAATAAATTTGATACACCCGCACTTAAAGAAAGTGTTTTCAAGCCCACTTTCTTACACCATTCACGATTTACATTCCAGCTTAATGACAATTGATTGCAACGAAAAAATGAAGCATTTGCTACCATCACATCAGACATCTCCCACATTGTCATCCAATCTACCGTGGCATTATCCGGTAAGTTTGAAGAAGCAGCCATTCCGGGTAGAACTACCCCGGGAATATTTGTCCTTTCCTCATCACCTGCCTTTTTCCAGCGCTTATTCAAATCTCGACTCAAATTATCCAACTCTCCAGGGACATATTGGCCCCCGCCAGGAAAATTTTTATAAGGAGAAGGCAAACGTTTTTTAGCCCCAATCAATAAAGAGAAGTTAGTTGATAGCGACAAACTCTTCCAACGCATACCTAAATTTAATCCCCCCGTAAACGCTGGTTCTGTTTCACCCGAGTATACCAAGAACGTGGTCGGGTCTATTTTAGAATCTCTATTTTCCTCCGGCACATCAATATAGTTAAACAATGGGTGCCCATCCTCCGCACTCAATCCGGCAAAAGAATAAGACCAAAAACCGGAAATAGGATAACCTTTCTTCAACACTTTATCTCCTCTCCCATTCAACAAATCCTGTCTTGTAGCCGCATACTGCTCTTTCCCTGCTTTATTCCAGTTTTTCGATGAGTTCAAAGAAATACTTAACGCCCAATCTTTCTTTTGTATCGGAGTAAAACTAACCGTAAACTCTACTCCACTATTTTTTATTCTCCCTCCATTCATATCCATCGTTGTTACACCATATTCATACGATATATCCTGAGTAACAACGGCATTTGAAGTCCTCCAATAATAATCAAATACTAAATTAAACATATCAAACAATTGCATATCCAATCCGAAATCCCAGGATTTCGTCCGTTCCCAAGATAAATTTGGATTAGGCAATCTACTAATCTTAGATTGATATTGATTATACACTTGAGCTATATCGCCTTGAGTAAGAACCAAATCTGGTCCTAACTTTTTCATCGCATTCCCCTGTATTCCATAAGTTGCTCGGAAATTCAAAGAGTTCAAGAAACTCGTAATGTTGGCAAGCCAAGGTTCTTCCATCATTCTCCACGACACGCCAAACGAATAAGTTGGGTCCAAACGATTATTCACGTCTTGTCCAAAGCGATTGGAGGCATCATTCCGAAGAGAAAAATTGAATACATATCTATTTTTCAACGAATAAGCTATCGTTGTAAAAAATGAAAGAAAATTATCCGTATTTTTCGTACGATTCCAAGATGTCCTATACAAATCTTCTAAAATCCCCCAATCCGTCGGCTTCGAATTCTTTAATGGCTCAAAATTTCCCGGTATTGTCGGTCTAATTAACTTCTCTCCCCGCTCGGGAACATACCCGTAAACAGTATTCACGTTGTTTTTCACCGACGAGGAACGAACCTCTAATCCCAACATCACATTCAAACGATGATCTTCATTAAAACTTTTAGATATCAATAATTTATTTTGAATATTATAAGCAGTTGTCATTGCATCTGAAGTATATAATACTCCGCCAAAAGGCAATTGCGCCGCTTTAAAAGCCGCACTTCCCGGCTCCACCGCCCCATAATCATACCCACGATATTTAGCTGCAATATAATGAGTCTTCTCCAAACTCCATGTTTCATTATTATTATCCGAACGAGAATATCCTCCAGTGAACTCATATTTTAACCAATCGAGAAACTCCCAGCTAAAATTCAAACTAGTAGCAAAATGGGAAGATTCTACTTGCGATCCACTATTATCCCGTTCATTAATAAAATTATACCCTAACGAAGTAATATTAGAATAATAATATCCGGATGATTTTTGATAAAAAACTGGCTCTCCATTTTCATCATAAGCAGGTACAGCCCGATTCATCGTAGTGGCATATGACATTGGATTCACCTCTTGTCCAAACCCTTTATTCGTTGTGATAGTTCCATTAAAACTAGCATCTAGCCGTACCTTTTCATGCAATTGTATACCAACCCCTACTCTTCCTGTCATCTTCTCACTGGAATTTCCAATTTCTTGCCCCAAAGAATTACTATATCCCAAAGAAACATTATACGTTACTTTTTCTGTACCCCCGGAAAGACTCAAGTTATGATTGTGACTAACGGCTGTCTGAGTCAACAAATCGAACCAATCCGTATTTACTGTTTCAAAATAATGTTTTTTCTTTACTAAATCATCATAACTCATCTCTCCCTCAAGATACATTTTCATCACCCCTTCATAAGTGTATGGTTGCTTTATTGGTTCAATATGATATGAAGCCCCAGCATTAAACATATCTTGTGCAAAGATTGTTCTCTCTTTAGAATTCATATAATTAAACATACCATAATTAGGTTTGGTATTAATGGACATATTACCTGAATAATTTATAGTCATTCGATCCATTTTCCCTTTTTTTGTTGTAATCACTATTACACCATTAGAAGCCTTTGAACCATAAATAGCTGTAGCCGAAGCATCTTTCAATATTGTAATTGTTTCAATATCCATAGGATTCAACCAAGATACCTGACTACCGATAATATCTTTCAAATCTTGTGTTAACATAGCTGATGATTCCAGTTCTAGGGGATCTTCCTGAATGATACCATCTACAACCCACAAAGGAGCCTGATTTCCCAGCAATGTCGTGGTTCCCCGAATTTTAATTTTCGGACTCGTACCCACACGGGAACTGGTATTCATAACCACCATACCAGCGACACGTCCCTGTAACATTTGGTCAATAGAATTATAAGCAGGCATAATTATATCCGATGCCTTCACCGTCGTATACGCACCCACCATATCCCGGCGATTCACACTTTGATACCCGGTAACCACCACCTCATCCATCGCCTTCGAGTCCTCTTCCATCAACACCATCATAATCTTCTGTCCGGTGTACTTCACCTCTTTCGTTTTTAACCCCATAAACGAGAACACCAACACGGGAGCCTCCATTTCCGGGATGGTAATAGTAAATTCACCCGCCATATCCGTGATTACACCAGTAGACGTACCTTTCAAGATAACCGTCGCCCCCGGCACCGTGGTACTATCCGCCATGAACAAACGTCCCTTGATTGTGATCATTTTCTTTTCATCTTTCTTCTCATCCTTCACCCTAGCAGCAGTAATCACCACCACCCGATCATCAATCTTGAAAGATAAACCAAGCGGACTCAATAAATCCTCCAATAATTGACTGAAATCTTTATTCGTGGCTTCCACGTTCACTTTTCCACACTTGCCTACCAAATCCAACTTGTACAGGAACGTGTAATCCGTCATCTTCTCCAAGTTGGAAAAGACCTCCTGCACCGTAGCGTCTTTCATATTTAAAGACACCCTTGTCTGCGAAAAGCTGTTTGCCGAGAGGTGCAAAGACCCGATCAGCAATAAAATCATCAAGATTCTCATACACAAAAAGAATTTAGTTTTCCTGTATTGCCATATTATTGGCAACAAGTCCCAATTTTTTTTCATAGATTTGTATCACATTTAAATTAAACATTTATTCTACTCGTTGCCCAACGAGTGAGTAATCGCAAACGGGATTGCCCAATCCCGTTTGTTATTTGTCATAAACCATTAAAACTCTTCCTTTTAAGTCAAACCTAACCTCTCCCGAGATTTCGAACTTCCTCAACACGTCTTCGATAGAAGAATACATCGGCAATTTACCACTGTACACCACGCTTCTCGCTCCCTGATTCACGTAAAACACATCCACGTCATACCACCTCGACACGATACGCAGGATTTCCTCCAAAGGCAGATCCTTAAACAAGAAGAAACCATCCTTCCAAGCAATAAATTCAACCACATCTACCGGGTTAACACTCAATGTACCAACGCCCTTGTTATAGTAAGCCTGTTCGCCCGGAACAATCACTTTGTCCGGTTGCCCATCGCGAACAATAGCAACACTACCCTCTACCAACGTCGTGTATACACCCGGTTCGTCAACGTAAGATTTCACGTTAAAAGATGTGCCTAACACCTTTACCGCCATCTCGTTGACCTGCACTATAAAAGGTTTATTCTCATTTCTGGCCACTTCAAAATAAGCCTCACCCTTCAAAGTTACCTGCCGTTTTTCTTTACTAAAACGAGAGGGAAACTCCAACTCCGTCCCCGAATTCAAATATACCTTCGTTCCATCGGCAAGAATTAATGAATAAGTACCACCATAAGGAACTAATATCTTATTCCTCCCTACCTCGGGAACATTATCCCCCACGGTATCAACCTGCTCTTCAACCCGAAGAGTACCGTCACTGTTTTCAAAAGCCACGTTAGCCCTATCATTACGAATCGTCGAGGTCAATGTATCCAACACGAATCTAGCCCCGGAAGCCATTTCAAAAGTAACCTTCGCTTTCCCGGGTTCCACTCTTGCCACAACAGGTACGTTCGCTGCCTTTTCCGGAACACGATTCAACAAAAACAAGGCTGTTATTCCGGCAACAACCACGACAGAAGCCGCTGCCACCCACGGTATAAATAAACGCCGTCCTTTTCCACGCTTCCGGTTTATTTCTTTCAACGCTTTTTCCGTGTCAAAAGTCCGGATTACCCTCAACTCCTCCTTGATACGCTCCTTGTCCCCCAGCTCCCGCACTAATTCATTCAATCCCTCTGTTTCCTCTAGCACATTCTCCATCTCTTCCCTCTCTCGTCCTGAAAGTTCTCCCCGGCTATACCGTAATAATTCCTTTGCAAACTTAAATGGATTCTTCATCACTTTTTCTAAATTTACCCTAATACAAATAACTCGGGAAAAAGGATTACGCGAAACTCGTTTTTTTCGTAAAAAAGCAATCTTTTTCTACAAACAACTATTTTTCAAGAAAATAACTCACACACAAAAAAAAAAAAAAATCTATATATTCAAGATAAGCAACAATACCGGATACAACCCTTTCAACTTCTCCCGCAATTGAATCTTTGCCTTATTCTTCTGGGATTTTACCGTGTTCACGCTGATAGACAATTGCTCGGCAACCTCCTCGTTACTAAAACCCTCCACATATGCCAACTTAAAAACACGTCCACACTCGTTCGGTAATTCACTAATGGCAGCCATAATCTCACCATAGACCTCAGCCCGAACCACACTACAAAAAAAATCATTTTCGTCAGGAAGGGTATTTTTTTGTATATTATTCAGGATTTCAGACCGAATGCCCGAGAGTTTTATTTGATTCAGACATGCATTCCGAACCGCTTTATAAAGGTAATGTTTCAAGTGCTCCTCGTCATCAAAACTCTCTGTCGCGTCAAGCAATTTAACAAAAACTTCTTGTACAACATCTTCCGCCTCTTCCTGCCCCTTTAAATAATTATACGCAAAATAACAAAGTGTCTGATAATAACCACGAAAGCATTTATCAAACACCTCTTTTTGACGTATATTTATTTTCCTATCACCCAACATTATATATCAATAAACGATCCTTTATTCATATCTTGCAACACAAAGATATTATATTTTTCCGAATACCAATTACTCTCGTGATTATCAATTTCTACACATTTGGCCTTACGACCTTATGGATCAACACACCCTCCAAAATCCTCTTTCCTGTTCGTTATTCCTTTTCCAGTAACTTCTCTATCTTCTTGATTAACTCATTAAAAGACTTCTCCGAGTAACCGATCTCGATAGCCACAATCTTTCCCTTCTTGTCAACAAGAAAACTACGCGGGATTGATGCCGTGGCAAACTTCTCGAAAATCTTACGTTCCGGATCTAATCCCATGGGAAAAGTATACCCGTTCTTCTCCCGGAATTTAGCTACCTGTTCCTTCGTTTCCTCCCGCGAAATCGCTAAAAAAACGAAATCCTTCCCTTTAAACTTGTCTATAATTTCTTTCTGAACCCGTTTCAACTCTTCCTGACAAGGCGGACACCAAGTCGCCCAAAAATTAATCAACACGATCTTCCCTTTCAAATCCTTGATATCGATTTTCTTCCCGTCAAACATCTCAACCACGAACTCCGGAACATCATCCCCTACTTTCACCAACGTCTCTTTTGCTTGAGCTTTCAATCCCGTCAAACTCCCCAACGTCAGCAAGTAAACTGCTAATAGTAGATTTTTTTTCATAAGCATCCCTTTTTGATTTCATACAAAGATAACAAAAAACAAATCTACAATCCAATCTGTTTCAATATTATTTAGTATTCTCGTCTACATTCGTTCATACTATTCATTCCAATTTTATTAATTTGTTAAATATATATAATTATTTCTTTCTCGAAAATACAATTATTCCATTTTTATTTAATTTTACAGAAACAAGTTATTTTAAGCGTTGTTTTTAATATAAATAACAAGAACAAAATATTGCGTGCGTGTTAAATTTCAAATAAAGAAAACCTATGATTAAATATTTATTAACCTCGACATTACCACTAAAAACAGCAACTACACTCGGCTTGCTATTAGTTGCAAATTTATTATCCGGCTCGACAAAAACAATCAATTGCCATAAACTATTCTCGACAGAAGACACCACCGTGTACGAGAAAGCTGATCGGGAACCTCGCTTCACAGGCGACCGAAGCTGGATCAGTAAACGCACGATGTACCCTAGTGACTTAACAGGAAAAGACCTCAAAGGCAATGTAACAGTCTCTTTCATTATAGAAAAAGATGGCTCGGTTTCGAATGTCACATTTATTGAATCTTTTTACCCGAAATTAGATTCACTATTGTTCAATGCCGTCAAAAATTATCCCAAGTGGGAACCTGCTATGATAAACGGAAAACCTGTCCGTTTCAAAAAAATACAGGGAGTCAGGTATGCTGGTAAACCTGACGGGGTATATCTTCCTCGGGATCCGATAATAGCGGAATCTTTCATGAGATACCTCCAGAGACTAAACAAAGAGAAAGAAGCCATGGCATCCAAAAAAGAGATACCCGCGGAAGAACAACTAAAAAAAATCAATAGCCTGAAAGAACAACTGGGAGACGATGCCACCGTACGAGAAATGATGCTGGCAAACATCAAGGAAACCAAGGCAAACCTGGACAGTATTGTCAAAGCACAAACCATTCTTCTAAAATTAGATGCCCAGGGAACAAATCAATTAAGAGAAATCTATAACCAAGAACTTGACGGCAAACTCCGGCTAATCGAAAATCTCGGGCAAGAGCAATTCATCACCCAATTCGTTGCAGCTGAATTACAATTCCGCCAATTAGAACTGGACAAAATACTCGCCATCAAAAAATTATTAGATGACGAATTCAGGCGATATTTCGAATACGTCGTCTTAAAAGAATAATACCCGAAAACAATCTCTATCATGCCCTCAAACAACAATAAGCGCGAGTGGCATTAGGTTTATTTATTTATCATTTTAAATTTACATTTATGAAACAAATTCGAATAAAATCATTATTACTTCTGGTAGTTTTTATCGGAACAACAAATTTATGTTTGGCAGCGGCTGGATACTGGGTCAAATTTACGGCATCCATCACACCACCTTCCGGTATTCAAGCTACAATATTTATGAATATTCCCCCGGGAGCGAACGCCACTATCACTTTCGGAAATGGAACTTTTGAAATGGAATGCGATCAACCGGGATTATACACGGTCACGTTCTATGGCATTGGTTATGAATCAAAACATATTGACTTCCATGCATCAGTAAATGATAATGGTAAAATTATACCACACGAACCGATCCAAATAAATAGGATATCTTGGGATGCACAGGAAACCCCCGCTTCCTCCACGCAATACAATCATTTACTTTGCTTAAATATCGGAGACGCATTAAAACCCTCTTTAACAACTCTCACTTAATCTAAAAGGAAGAAGATGAACTGGCATTACATATTTCACATTGCGAATTACGAACTCAAATTATTAAGTCGAAGTTGGACGTTTCGGGTATTAGCGTTCATTGTAATATGCAGCATATTTTTATTCCACATAACAACACAGAGCACATATGGAGTTTATAGTTGGAGCATGGTTGCCCTCGCTTCATCCATCCCATGGGTAAACGCCTTTCTCCTCTGTCTGGTTTTATCTTTTACCGTAATATTCGTGATGCCGGAACGTGTGCAGAGAAAAATACACGATACCAAGGAGGTTGTGCTCGTGCGCCCAGAAAGTAACCTGGAATACCTGCTCGGCAAATACCTGGGAATATGCCTTGGATTCTTCAGGCTCAGTTTGTTAGGTATCATCGTGGGAGGATGTATCAATCTATTTTCAAGCAATGCCCCGTTCAACTTCTTCCTCTATATATTTTACTACTTTACATGGATCATCCCTTCTATAGCTTTTATCACGGCTTTTTCCATATTAATTCTACACATTTTCCGCCACCATTTCCCGGCTCTTGTTCTTTTACTAATTTTTCTTTTCGGCACAATCAAATATTTACCCGGGATACGTTGGGACACTTTTGACTATCTAGCTATAAATCAAGCCAATATTTTTTCACCCACGTATGGACACGCAGATTTGTACGCTTATCTTTTACATCGGTTAGCCTACATTCTATTAGCCGGAGGTTGCTTATTCCTCGCGACACGAGTTCACAAGCGTCTTTCCAATACATTATCTGACCACCGTTCGTACAGCCTTATCGGACTCTTATTCATTGTTGCAGCAATAGGTATTCTTAATACACGGGCAATTCCTTTCAGACAAGAGCAGTCCGTTCGTGCAACCTATCGTTCTATTTACCAAAAATACCATACCCAAACACACGAATTAAAAATACCAACCCACGACATCACCTTCACCCGGGAAAAAAACACGCTAAAATTTTCCAATCGCCTGGTACTACTAAACGAAAAAAAACATACCATCCCACGCTATACACTATACCTGAACCCTGATTTGCAGGTCACTCGGCTAACCGTGAACAACATCCCCGTACCATTTACCAGAGATCACCAAGCTATCGTGATTGACCGACAAATCCTTCCCGGTGATTCCCTCGTCTTGAATATCGACTATTCCGGCAACATTGATGAACGCATTTGTTACCTAGACATCACCGACGACGAGTACTACAATATGACCAGAGGAGATGACGTCTATCGCTACGGACGCCGCTACATCTTTACTGATGAAGAATTCACCTTATTGCTCCCCGAATGCCTATGGTACCCCGTTCTCATCCCTCCCGTAAATCTCGCAGAAACAATCATGCCTCATCGAGATTACACCCGATTTCACCTGGAAGTAGAAACCCAAAATGAACAAATTGCCCTTTCGCGAGGCGAGTGTTCACACGCAGGAAACAAATGGTCGTTCTCCAGTGATAAAAACATAGAAGGACTCTCGGTATGTATAGGTCATTACGAAAAAAAATCTATCCAAGTAAGTGACTTCACCATTTTCAAAAATAGACAAATAAACATGTATAGCAACGACCAGACAAAAATCACATCTCCTTTCCAAATCGAACTATACTATTTTAAAGGGCATGATTTTTTCACGACGTCATTCTCGCATCTTGACACATCACTTGTTCGGGAAACCATAGAAAAACAAGTGGGTATAGGCGGTAGTTTTTTTTACCCCGCAAACAAACTACTCGTTGTAGAAACACCCTTAACCTTCGCTTCTTACTTCAGAGTCGCTCGCGGGAAAAGCGAATACGTGCAACCTGAAATATTGTTTTATCCCGAATACGGTTGTTATTTACCCTGGCTATCTGACTTTATCTTTTTAAAAAAACACGACAAAAGCCAACAAGGCATTACCGATTTGGAAATGCGATATTTGGCATCACTCGTGGACAACCTGGATGACGTGTGGGAATTTCCACAAAGCAATCCCTTCATTCAAACATTATTTCGAACGCATAACCGAAAAATCGAAGGAAACTTACTTTCTTCCAACCCCATTTTCAGAGAACCTACAGGTTGTATCTACTCCCCGCACTACCCCGTGTTGAACATTGCTTTGAAAAGACTCCTAAAGGAAGGGTCCGCTTCCATGAACAGCTACGAACACGAAGAAGTATGCGAATACCTCTCGACACGAAGCCTGGAAGATGCCGTGAAAGACACCCGGTTAGACCCATGGTTATTAAACGAAATTATCAAGCAAAAAGGATTTGAATTAGGGAACTATATTATGTCACAAGGAATCACGTGGACTATTTTTTCCAACTACATGGAAGATTTCTACCTTCGTTTTCCGCATGAAGTCTCTTTTGAAGAATTCAACCAAGACCTAAAATTAACCCTCCATGCCGATTTATCCGGCTATCTGGAGGAATGGTACACCTCCAAACAACTACCCGTATTTCTAGTAAAAGATATCAGTAACAAACTCGTTAAAATCCAAGGAAGACCAAGAATAAAAAGTTCCGTGAAAATATACAACCCGTCTGCTTGCGGAGGTTTCATCTCCCTTGGCGACTTTTATAACATGTACACGTATTACATTCCTCCCAAGACAAGTAAAAAAATCCAATTACTTTTGGACGACGAATGTCAAATTCACATGGGACTTTCGCTCAACCGTCCAAGAATAATCACTCCTGCCCGTTGGAGCTCTTCCATGAGAACCGCACACGAAAAGACCCAAGATAGTATTTGTGGTATTTTCGATATTTCACCAGACGAATTCAACCCCGAAAAAGAGATAATTATAGTAGATAACGAAAACTCGAATTTTCATTTGAAGGGAGCCACGATAGGTTGGCTACAACAATTATGGGGACGTACGGAAATCAGGCAAGAAAGTAATCATATTCAACCGGGAATAACAGGTTGGGGCAAACTCATTTCCGACATACTCTACGGGGATACCATTAAAAGTGCTTTTTACAAATTCTGTGGCAAAGGCAATTACGAAGCCGAATGGAATGCAAACATCCCGGATTCGGGGCTCTATCTTCTACAAGCCTATGTAGTAGAAAAGACCATAGGACAAATAAATACCCATGCCAAAGATACACGTTACCATTACACCGTTATCCACGGGAACCAGAAAGAAAACATCGAAATTGATATGGAATTACAACCCAGAGGGTGGTTCTCCATTGGAGAATTCAATTTACCTAAAGGGGAAGTAAAAGTCATTCTGAACAACAAAGGAGCCAATCCGGAACATCTAGTTGTCGCAGACGCCATCAAGTGGGAAAAAATAAACAAAATGGAAAAGGTAAATAAACAAGACAAGATAAGCAAAGAGCAATTATTAAAACAAATATTAAAAGGAAAAATATAATACTTACACGAAAAAAGCTGTCCGAAACTAACGGACAGCCCCTTCAAATTCATTTCAATTTATACCTAGTTAATCAACTGATTCAATTTCTTTGCTTTCTCCAGCAACATCTGGTTAGATGACTGCTCTGCAACAGAAGTCGCGATCTGGGCATATTTCTTGGCCACGTCACCGAAACCACATTTGTTAGAAATCAGCACATAATTATAAAGCGCATCAAAATCTTTTTTGGATTCTACGGTCTTGCCTGCCCACAATTGGATAACCTTCAAACGGGAAACATCATTCATGATCTCCAACGCACCATCGGTGATCTCCTTGATCATTTTCCGGTTTTCCGGGAAATAACGGAACAACTTACGAGCCTTGTAGAAATAGTCCTCAGACTTCCGTTCCGCGCGCAACTGCTTGATGTAAAAATAATCCGAAACCACGTCGTAATGCTCGTACCCCGTATTTCTCAAGAAATCCAAGTACTTGTTATACTCCGTCCGGTTCGAGTTATAATACCGCTCCAAGTGTCCCACGAACACGTTATCCAATTTCTGGAACACATCGTCTTTAGAAAAACGCTGTATGAACTTGGATTGATTGTTAAACACGTATTTAATTTGTGGCGCATTCACGTCATCCACAAAATCACGGATAATCGACCAGTTGTAATCTTTCAGATAATCAGCTTCCTGCTGCGTCTGAAAATACTTGTTCACGACATCACCACTAGGTTTGCCTTGACTCTTCAACTCCTTCAACAACTTGATGGTGGTCTGTGGGTCCGCAGGATTCGCTTCGAACCTCTTCACTAAATTATCCAATGAATCCATCTCCTTCTCGTGAGCTTCCACTCCAACAAGATTGAATAATAATACTCCTACGATTAATACAATTTTCAACATACTGCTTGATACATTAATTTCAACTTACACCCTTATAACACCTAAAAGGGCAAAAAGGGTGACTCAAAACTCGATTTTAACTTAATATTTAACATGAATTAATTATTTTACTTACAAAACGAAACTAAACACCCTTCTTAAATAAAAATCTATAACTTTCAGACCAATTTTCATTCATTTAGAGAAAATAGTAACGTAAACATTGTTAAATACGAGGAAAGTACCTATGAAGTTGCAGCTTTTTACATGAATTTTATTTAATAAAACTCGAATAATATGCCTAAAATCCAAGAGGGCGTGTCGCAACACGCCCTCTTGTCCATAAGGTCTAAAAGTCCATAATATCGTAAAGTCAAATGTACCGGTTGTTAGTATAAATCAATTATTCTATTTCCTTTGCCTGCGCAAAAGCAAAATCATCCCCAACAACAACAAAACAGAAGGAAGAATCCATTTCACGAACACTTTCACCCATGTTCCCGAAGATATTCCCAAAAAGATTTTATTGTCAATCGGGTTCGGGTGTCGTATATCTACCGGCAATTCCTCATCGGACAACCAACAAAATGCCCCTTGAATCAACGAAAAATTCGAAGCCCGTATACCTCTCCGGACTGCAGAAAGCTCGCCCATACTAATGCAATCGGCATCCCCCAGCACCAACACCCGTTGATTTCGCCCGTTACATTCCCTTTCAAGAGCCATCGCCGTTACCATCCGGGCTTCCCTCTCTCCTGCCGCGGGATTCAACTTCACGGTTCCATTCACGAAATCCGTCGTTTCCACCTCATTCCAACAACCGGAATCCCGAGATACCAACAAAGGAATCATCCTGAATCCCTTGTCTGCCACCGAATCAATTCCCATAGCCCCCGGCATGGTAAAAATCGAACGCCGCCAACCGGCACTCACCCTGCTTAATCTCGCTCCCGCCAACGTCGAACGAACCACCAGCAAATCGGCAGGAAACTCTTCCATCGGTTGCACCAATGTCCCCGGAACATACCGAATCCCGAACTTTTCCAACACAGGAGCTAAATACTCATCGTTCTTCGGTTCTCCGGCTATAATCAAATTATTTCCCCGGTCAATATAATCAGACAACTGCCCTAGTTCCCAATCCTCAAACGCTTCCAACGGATCTGCTATCACCAGAATATCAATATCCTGCAAATTATCCTTTTCCGGTTCCAATTCGGACTCCACCACATCAAACCCTTGATTTAACAACGAATGCCTGAAATATCTGCCATAAGCGAACAAAGAATAATCCCGATTCTTATTTCTCGTGATAGAACGTTCCCCATGCCCTTTCAAAAAACCGACCTTAGGCAACTTCATAACCATACGTTTCAACGTTGCAGAAACCTCCGTTTCCGAAGGATGCTTCTGCATATCGGTAAATATCCTCAAGCGGGCGGTCTGACCGTTATCCCTTTCCAATATACGAACAAAATGATTCCCTTCCCCCGAGAGATCCACACGCTCACGGATCTGCTCCGGGGACAAATAATCATCCAAATTCAAATTGGCAGCCTTCACCACCTTTTTCGCTTTCTCCTCGGCACTCAAACCGGGATACATCTGCTCCAATTTCGGATTATCCACCTCATCATAATAAAAAACATACTTCATCTTAATATCCGGCTTAAAGCGCACGTATTTCTCGAAGAAAGCCATATCACTCAAAACACCCTTTCGGGAAAAAGAATAAACATTATCCAAGAGATTCACGTAAGTCGTGATCGTCATTCCCCCGTCCAGTCGTTTCACGATATCCTGACTAGCCTCGGAAATAGTATTCGCCTTCGTGTAAGTCCCGTCATAATACACTTTCAACACCGGACGAGAAGTCACGTAACCGGCAAGCATCGCCACCGCGAACACTCCCCCGTAACGCATCATCTTGGACAAACCGGAATAACGGGCACGCCCCAGCTGGATCTTCAAAAAACAGAATGAAAGAAACATCGCGATCACGATAATAAAATACAACACGTCCTCGCTACAAACCATGCCCTGCAAAAACGTGTTCACTCTCCCTCCCAAAGAAAGCCAGTACGTGATATCCCGCACGAATTCAATATCTTGCCCGACCCTTCCGACCAGATTCAACAACGCGAACACGACAAAAGTCCCCAAAGCGGCAACAATCTGGTACGAAGTCAACGAAGACATGAAAAGCCCGATAGCCGCGTAAGCTCCCAGCAAAAAATACAACCCCAACATCCCGATCAGCACCGGTCGCCAGTCAAAATTTTCAATCGTCACCCAACCGATAGCAACATACACCCCGATAACGAGCATCAAACAGAACCCGTATATCATAATACCGACATACTTTCCAAGCACAATCTGCCAACTGGTAATCGGGGCAGAGAAAAGTAATTTCACCGATCCCCGGCTAAACTCCTGACTCAACAACCCCATCGTCAACAAAGGAATATAAAGATACAAAGAACTTGACACCCCGCGCAACAAACCACCCATTCCCCCGTAATACACCCTCGCCGTCAAATTCATTAAATTCCGTCCCAACTCTTGGAACCGTCCCAACGACCCCATCATCTCCCCGAAATTAATACCCATCTGCAACATGAATATTATCAATATAAACCACGCGATCGGAGAATAAAAAAGGTTAGCTAACTCTAATTTCGCTATCTTATATATTGTTTTCATCATTCCACGTTTTATAATTCACGAATCTCTTTATTTGACAATTTTGCGAACACGGCATCCAAAGAACTCTTCTCGAAACGAATCTCTTCCAACTCCCAACCATTCTTCACACTGCACTTCACCACATCCTTTGACACATCCCGTCCACCGTCAAACCACAGGCGATAATTCTTCTCGTTCACTTTTTTCACCTTGGTGATTCCCTCCACGGCCAACAATTCATCTTCCAGCGGAGGGCGTTCAAAACATGCCAACAACGTGTTAGGTTTGATATAATTGTCAAAATCATCCACCGTACCGGAGAAAACAACACGCCCGCACTCGATCATCTTTATATCCCGACATGTAGCCTGCACTTCCGACAAAATATGAGTGGAAAGCAAAACCGTACGATCCGAGGCTATCTCTCGAATCAAATTACGAACCTCCACGATCTGATTCGGGTCCAAACCATTAGTCGGTTCATCCAATATCACGAACTTAGGGTCATGCACGATAGCTTGGGCTATTCCCACGCGTTGCTGGTATCCCCCGGATAAATTCCGTATCAAACGATCCTTGAAATGCGTGATACCGCAACGTGCCATTGCCCGGTTCACCGCCGACTGAATATCTTTTTTAGCGACAAACCTCAAGTCCGCACAAAACCGTAAATACTCCTCGACATTCAAATCCGGATAAATCGGTGGCTTTTGGGGTAAAAAACCGATATTCCTTTTTGCTTCCACGGGATGTTCCCTCAAATTAACCCCATCAATAAACACCTCCCCGCGAGTCTGATTCAACACCCCGCAAATAATATTCATGGTCGTTGACTTACCCGCACCGTTAGATCCCAGCAATCCCACGATTCCTCCCGCTTCAATCTCAAAATTAATATCTTCTATCGCCCACTGCACCGTGTAACGATGAGATAAATGTTCCACTCTTACAATTGGATTTTTCATACAATTCATTTACATACAACATAATATATTCTAGGGGTAAGGCGGTGTGTACAAACACACCTCCTTACCATCATCAAAATGCACCACACAAAAACTTATTTCCTAAGCCCCATCTCCACGGCGATACTTTTTATAATATCATATTTCTCGAGACATCCTTTAAACCCCGCGTTCCTTTCTGCAAACCCCTCGTCATCACCCATCAACACCTCTATCAGATAACTGCACACATCATCCTTATACTCCGGTGTATACCTTTTACTCTGCCACCAGCGCAAGAAACCGGCCTCCCTCGGGTCTGTCGCCGCCCCATTCGATCCGGCATTATAATTCGGAATATTACTCTTGAACTTCGTGATAATATCCGAATACACGTCTTTTTTCTTGCACAGCACGAAACTCACTTGAAAAAACGCATCCACCTCCTTGGAATAATTCAACTGGATACTATCATACACTTCCTCCGCGACAACCTCCCAAGCCAAACGCTCCCGCTCCTCCTCGGACATTTCGTCCACTTCTGCCACCCGACCGATAACCGTCGTATTCATCCCCTTACGAGCCCCCACGACATCCGTATAAAACTCCTTTTGACGCAACTGATCCACCAAAAGATAACACGCCGAGCGATATCCTTTCGGGAGCTTGGGATACACCTCATCCCGAAACAACTCCACCCCCTTCTTCAATTTTTCCCGGTCCGTCGACTTCGTGAATGTCCACAATTTAGACATACCCTCTATCATGTAATTCGGGTTCAATATCTGGTAAAGCGTGTACACTCCCCCCCATTCATTCACCTCCGTACGGCTCCGAATCGTGTCCTTGTAAAAAAGAGGAATCCCCGTAGATTTATAAACCTCGTAAATCAAATGGTCTAACTCGTCGTCGCTATCCTCCACCACGTACCACTCCATATCCTTATAAGAAACATGAGTATCCTTATCATCCCGGTTACAAGCCATCAGCCCGCAACACAGCATCCATACAAATAAAATCTTTTTCATCTCTCTCTTTTTTAATATTCAACCAAAGGCGCACCATCCCTCTCGTTAGCGACCAACGTACCGTCATTAAAAGTAATTGCGTACTCCGGTATCGGCCATACCCAATTCCCGCTATTCTCGGAATAAGGAGCCAACCTGTAATAACCGATACGTGCCGATTGATTCACATACTCGTGTATAATCTCCTTCTCTTCCGGGAAAGTCGGGTGAACAGCGTAACGCCGCAAATCAAACCAACGGTGCCCCTCCCCACACAACTCCAAACGGCGTTCCAGCCGCACGAAATCCACCAAATCCTTCTGATTCGAGGGAATAACATCCATTGTCCCCTCCACCAAACGTTTTTCTCTCAACGCCCTCAACACCTCTACCGCCTCCTCCGTGCGTCCCAACATAATCAATGCCTCCGCCTTATTCAAATACACCTCCGGCAACCGAAGCAAAAACTCGCTCGAAACCATCGTCGAAACAACCGGCGTTAAAGGCGAATACTTCATCCAAATCCACCCGATATTCCTCACGTTATTAAACCAATGAGAATACCTCAAATCGACATCCGCATCATACCTCCCCAGCAAATCCTGTGTCAGCATATAAGTAGCTACTTGAGATTGTCCCATGAATATCGGGTTTCGGGCACTACACTTTCCCTGCGTGAATATCGTTTCCGGGGAATCCAAAAAAATGAAATCCTTCTTGAGCTCATGCTCGTTAATATCATACAAATCGTACCGTTTACTCTTCAAAACGGAATCGCACATCGCCACACAATTCTCCCAATTCTCCTCTCCCGCCATGTACAGGTACACCCGGCTCAACATAGCACGTGCCGCATCCACGTTCGCCCTTCTCTTCGTCGTTTGTGTCGTTCCCTCCAGATAAACGGCAGCACTCTTCAAATCGGAAACAATCGAAGCGTACACCTCAGCCAGCGAAGCCCGCACGTAATGCTTATCCTCGACATACTCCGTCAACTTCAACGGCACACCGGGTTCACTCGCCGCCGTCTTGGCGGAATACGGCTTCGCGTACAAATTCACCAGATAAAAATAATCCATCCCCCTCAAGAAATAAGCTTCACCCTTCACTTTTCTATACGCCTCGCCTTCCGACGCGAAATCCTCCGCTTTAGTCATCACCACGTTAATCGCCGCCAGATATTTATAAAACGTCGACCACACCCCGTCCTTCTGCTCCACCCCGGCACTCGACACGAAAGGATTAGCCAACCAATAATGGAACCCCCAATATCCCGGCGTCGTGGGTTTTCTCACGTACTCCGTGTCATCATCCATCACGTGCAACATAGGCAAAAAATCCGACGTGTTTGAAATATAACCGCTTCCCACCAAAAGCTCGTTCAAATCATCCACGGTCTGTATATAAGTCAAATCCTGCGAGTACTCTTCCAAAAAACCGCTACAAGCGGAAAAAAGACCACCCAAGCAACACAGCCACAAAACATAAATCATCTTTCTCATAACCATACTCGATTAAAAAGTTACATTCAAACTAAACGAATACGTGGGACGCACGGACTGCGCAATTTTCGTCGAACTACCCGTTTGCGTGGAAGGATCCTGCCCTTTCAACGCCTTAGCCCCCCAAGTGTACAGGTTTGTACCCGACAAACTCACGTAAGCACTTTTCAAAAACAACCGGTTACACCATCTCGTCGGCACATTATAACGCAACGACACCGATTGTATTTTAAGATAATTCCCGCTCACGACACGAATATCCGAGTAATCATACATTTGCCAGATATTCGTCCCGAACGAATACGTTTCTTTACGCCACCAACCGTTAGACAAAGACTTCACGAACTCATCATCCGATATAATCCCCGGCACATTCGTGTACGCCTCATCCCCCGGGCTCTTCCAACGCCTTAAAAACTCCCGGCGAACGTTCTCCATCGGCTGTGGAGCCAACGTTCCGTTCTCCTTGGCAATATTCGGGTACATTCTCAACAAACGCACCTTAGAACCTATACTATAACTCAAATTCAACGCCAACGCAAACCCTCTATAAGAAAATGTATTACGTACACCTCCCTGCAACTTCGGCACACGGCAACCGGAATAATCCATCACTTCCAGGAACACCTGCTCCTTCGTCATCTCAGCGTAACGACTCTTGTTCGTGATCACCTCGCCATCTTCTCCCAGCACTTCCTCTCCATTCACCGTGTAATTAACCTCTGTGCCACTGAACATCGGGCGGCCATCCGCCGGGTCCAAACCCGCAAAACGGTAAGAGAAGAAACTATTCAACGGTCGACCGGCAACTTCTACCCTTCCATTCAAATAATCCGTGTAAGTAATATTATCCTCGTCGCGCAAACTCTGCTTCTTGCCGTTATTTATAGCTTTGTTAAGCAACTTATTAATCACCTGACCGAACTGGGGATCAAAACTCCAACGAAAACCGTTTTTCGAACCACCGCCAAACGTGTTCACCGGGATAAAATTCAACGCGAGCTCCATCCCCCGATTCGTCAACGTACCCTTGTTCACCACGTAAGCATCTATTCCGTTAACCTCCGAAACCTTCTTGCTCAAAAAAGCATCCCTCGTCTTCTTGTAATAATAAGAAACAGAACCCCGGATCTTATTTTTCAAAAAAGCAAAATCCAAAGTCGTATTCACGCTGGAAATTTTCTCCCACTTCAACAAAGGATTGGGATACTTGTAAATCGTAGAAGCGTACTCGTTAAAATACTTGTCATGCGTTCCCCGCTTTATTACAGTTTCCACCGTTTCCGAATCCAGCATATTTCCCTGATAACCGAACGAAGCCCTCAAAGCCAACGTGTTCACCCAATTGGCACGCTCCATAAACGCCTCCTTCAAATTAAGCCTCCCGGAAACCGACCATATTGGCAAAAACTTATCATTCGCGCGGGAACCAAACTTGTTCGAGGCATCCACGCGGGTATTAAAATTCAACGTATAGTAATCCTTGTAACTATACGATAACGTGAAATACCCCGAAATCATATTCGTCAACTGATCCGTACGAATCCCCTTCGCCTCTGCCGTTTGCAACCACTCCGCGTACTTCACGTACTTTTTCAAATCAATCTCCGCCATCTGCAACCCGCGTTCCTTCAAAAAACCGCGATAAGTCTGCTCCAGCCCCTTGTACTTGTTAGAAGACATTTCCCCACCTACAGCCGCCACGATCATGTGATTCCGGGCAACATCCAAATACTTGTTAAAATTCAACTGTCCCCTCAAAGTATAGGCATTCCTTCTCGTGTTCTTCTCCTGCAATTCCCCACCCACGGGCAATCTATTATAATTAAGATTCTCCGAGCCATCCGGCATATTCGACCTCAACTTCCTGCAATAATAAGTATCCTCCCCGTGCCAAATATCCTGTTCCGTGTTATTCACCGAATAAGAAAGCGTCAAGGCAAACTTCAACGGGTCCATGATACGGTACCCCAACGTTCCGGTAAAAGTCATCCCGTGAGAATCAATATCCTGCGTGCTGTTTTCCACCTCCTTCAAGATATTAAACAATTGATAATACCCCGTATTATCGCTTCCCTCCCGCGCGTAATACCAGTAATCTCCCGATTCCGTGTAGGCAGGAAGAGCCC
Source organism: Butyricimonas sp. Marseille-P3923 (assembly GCF_900184685.1). GTDB lineage: Bacteria > Bacteroidota > Bacteroidia > Bacteroidales > Marinifilaceae > Butyricimonas > Butyricimonas muris. The sequence continues at coordinate 342,808 of NZ_FXXL01000004.1, read as the reverse complement.
TCGTGGTATTATAAGCGTATTCCGTGACACCCACATCCGAAGGCGTGTATCTCTTCTCTCCCACGTTCCCTTTCATATCAAAATGCAAATCGAAACGATTGTAATTCACATCCACCTTCAAGCTGACCGAGTACAACTTATTCTTCTCCCTCCGCTCGGCACCCTTCATATCGCTATACCCCACGGAAGCGTAATACTTCGTCTTGTCCGTTCCGCCCGACAAACTCAGCGTGTGCTTATGCGAGAATGAATTCTGCATCAACAGATCGAACCAATCCGTGTTCACTCGCTCGTAATACCCCACGTCTTGCTGGAACTTCTCGAAAGAAATCTCCCCCCTGTAATACTTCCTGATCGCTTCCTCGTACCCGATCCAAGTCTTAATTGTCGGGTAAACCGTCTGCTTGGCAATCAACTCACGCGAGAAATCAATCCGTTCCTCGCTATTCATCACGTTCACAGCACGGTCCGTGTAATAAGGGCGACGGGTATACGTGCCGGAAAACGAATAAGACACCGAGGGCGGACCCGCCTTCCCCTTCTTCGTCGTGATCACGATCACGCCATTCCCCGCGCGGGCACCGTATATAGCCGTTGCCGAAGCATCCTTCAGCACGTCGATTTGCTCGATGTCCTCCGGATTCAAGCCGGATATGGCATTCCCCAACAGATTCACGAAATCCAAATCATTAATCTGCGAGGGATCCACGTTCACCGGATTCTCTTGCACGATCCCGTCAATCACCCACAACGGCTCCTGCGACCCCAACACGGTGGAAGTCCCCCTGACGCGCAAACGCGGTGCGGCACCAATCTGTCCCGTGTTCTGCATAAAAACCATCCCCGGCACGTACCCCTCCAGCATCTGGTCTATCGTCTGCAACCCCGGAGTAATAATATCCGCGGCCTTAATCGTGGTAACAGCGCTGGTGTTCTTTCTCGGGTCAATCGACTGGTAACCCGTTTGCACCAACACCTCCTCCAACTCAGCGACACACTCCTTCATCACCACATTGATCGTGTCATTGCCCGCGTACTTGACCTCCAAAGTTTCCATACCGATAAAAGAAAACACGATAACCGGCTTCTCCACCCACGGGAAAACCAACTTATACTTCCCATCCTTATCCGTGGCAGTACCCAAACTAATCCCCTTCACCGCCACCGTCACGCCCGGCAACGGTTTTCCATTCTCATCCTTCACGCTTCCGCTCAAACTCCGGTTCCTCACCTCATCCCTCTTCTCCTTTTTCTTGATAACAATCGACTTCATTTCAAACTTGTACTCGAACTGTGTCCCGGCAAACAACTTCGCCATCACCTCCTCCACCGTCACATCCCTCATCTGAAGTGTCACCGTACCAAGCTCCTTCAACTGCAACGCCCCGTACACGAAATCCAACCCCGTCTGCTTGTTAATGGATTTAAACACTTCCTGTACGCCGACATCTCTCACGTCGATCGTCACCTTCTGGTGTTGCGCCATAACTCCCGTCGTAAACAACAAAAATAACAGCAATACACACCCTCTCGCGACATAAATTCCCGATTCTTCAAATTTTTTCATAACTTTGCAATTAGTTTGACATTTTGATGCAAACGCATCAATCTACTACCGGTAGTTAGCCCAATAACTACCGGTTTTATTTTTATCACGTACCCACGGTCACGACATTTCCATTCAACTGAAAGCGCACGACAGCCGTTTCCCCGATCAAATGCAACACGTTACTCACCTCCGTGTAACGGGTAATCACCCCCGTGAACGTCTGCTTCTTCACCCGTTCGTCAGCATAAAGAACTTTTACGCCATACCAGTTACTCAAACGCTTCATAATCTCCTCGATAGGCTCATCCTCAAACACGAATTTACCCTCCTTCCACGCCGTGTACACGTACGGGTCAACCTTCCTCACTTTTACAGACCGCGACACCTCGAAAAACTCCGCCATATCATTCGGGCTCAACACCACCTCTTTGCCCGACTCCATAACCCGTATTCCCACCTTACCGTCAACCAACACGGTTCGTACCACGTCCGTCCCGTAATTATTCACGTTAAACCGCGTGCCGTAAACCGTCACCTCCACCCCGTTCGCCACCACCACGAACGGACGCTCCGGATCATGCGCCACCTCGAAATAAGCTTCCCCGCTCAAATGCACCTCACGACAATCCTCCTTGAATATCTCCGGGTAACGCAGTCGTGTCAACGCGTTCAACCACACTCGGGACCCGTCGGACAACACCACTTGATACTCACCCCCGACCGGAGTCGTCAACGTATTATACCGCTCCTCACTCGCGCACTCCCCCTCGCCCAACTCGTAAGCGATACTCTCTCCCGAACCGACAACACGCACTTGACCAGCCAATTGAATATCCACATCCCGATTCGGAGGCAAGGCTATCGTATCCCCGCCCGCGATAGTCAATATCGCTTGACGGGTACCCGGATACACCGGTTCCTCGTTCAAAAGCACCCGCGTATCCTCCCGCGCAAACTCGTACCACGACAAATAAACAGCTATCAAAACAGGAATAACTATAACGGCAGCATACTTGTACCACCCCTCTTTCCAAACCAAACGCCTCTCTTTTCTCACGGGCTGTTGACGCATGAAATTCCGAAAACGCTCCAACTCCACCCGTTTCCGTTCCGGGGTAACACTCGGACCATTCACCAGATTCCAGACCTTCCGCAACTGTCGGAAATACGCCCTATTGCCGGACTCCTTCACCCACTCCGCCACACGGTGAATCTCCCCGGGAGAAGCCTTCCCGTCAAGCACTCGCCATATCAATTCATCCATCTCGTTTGCCATAGTATTTTCCTTTATACATATATGACAACTCTGAAAAGGATAACCCCTACGCCCGAATCAAAAATTTGTAACAAAAATAACACAAAGTAACCATTCCAAATCCTTCCGCAAACGGGACAAAGCTTTAGTCATCTGTGCTTCAACCGTTTTCACGGAAACATTCAACTTCTCCGCGATCTCCTTATTAGACAATTCCTCCATTTTACTCAAGACAAATACCTCCCGACAACGCTCTGGCAACCGTTCTACAGCCTCTTCAAGCACCTTTCTTATATCCTGTTCCAGCAATTCCACCTCTACCTCCGGTCGCTGAACAACCTCCTCGAAATAAAAATCCAACATCTCACGGTCGATATAATTACGAACAACCTTTTGATGTTTAATTGCATTCAAACAACTATTATACACGGACTTATACAAATACGACTTAATCGACAATCGCACATCCAACATCTTCCTATCCTCGTAAAGTTTACAAAACGTGCTCTGCACCAAATCATTTGCCAACTCCACCTCCTTCACGATACGCCCGGCATAATTCACCAAACCGTCATAATAATTATCAAAAAGATACACGAATGCCCTTTCCTCACCACTCCGCAAGGACTTCACCAACACATCACTATCTTGAAAATCATCCATCTTACGACATCTTTACGAGCCACCACATCCTGTTCAACTCCGGCACACGCCCAACGTCCCCGACGCCTTCTTCCCGTCGGCACTCACGGCAAAACCGTACACCACCAACTTCCCCGCGTCCCAATCTCTCGGCAACTCCCACGCCATATCCCCACTCACACCCCTCGTCCCCAACTCCACCTTCCTACACCTCCGCAAGCCACTTTCATATACCACCCCGTACAAACGGTCATCCTTGAACATGTAAGGCATCAACGGTTGCTTCACCCAATGAAACATCACCCGCCGCATATCCCCGTCAACCTCCGCCTGTATCGACGGCAACGCCAACTCCCCGGCAGAAAGCGAAAGGGACAACAAATCGAACGTCACGTTCAAATCATCATCAACCTCCACTTTTTTGATATTCTCTTTCAAGAAACCATTCAAACACACCTTCCTTGACGAAGTACAAAACCCCAAGGGCAACACCCCCACAATCCCCCGCCTAAGCCGGGCAACCTCTTTCATCCGCAAACGCTGCTTTAACTGAGCCAAAGACTTCGCATCCCGCACGACGAAAGTCTTTGCCCTTGCCACCTGCTTGTCACCCAATTTATACGCGGTCACGTTTCCCACGGACCCTGACAAATCTCGAAAAATAGTCGAATCGAATATAGCCATAACCGTTTCTTTTTAAGATTTACTAATACTAAAATACCGGCACGGGGAATAACGCCTCTCCGTTTCCGAAGCGAAAAAACAATATAAATGTACCGTTTTCCACGTACCCTCGGGCAAATTCACGACTCCCGCACCGTCACTCCTGCACGACCTATCCATCTCCAACACCACCGGACTATACGGTTCATCGTCAAAGATCGCGGCTACCAGCAACCGATCTGTCGCCTGTGCCGTCACCGAACCGGAATTATCTATCCAACTAAACAAAGCGTACGTTTCGTCCCCCTCGATCATTTTCATCTCGAAAGGCAATTGCAAACTCCCTGCCGTCAATTCCAATCTCGAGTAATCAATATAATGCTCTTTCCCGAACACGTTCATATTAGCATGCAAAAACCAATGATAACCGGAACGCCGCTCTTCCTTGCGAGCGGCAACATCAAGCACATCTTTCAACATACCATCCCGCATCGCACGATACATCGTCTGTGCCCCCGGCAACTTCGCCCGCTGCATCGTCTGCCCGTCCGTACGAGGGTTAGACACATTCTCCGCCAATTTCCGCATATACGTCTTCTTCCCCACCCGATAAATCACGTAGCCATCAAGTTTCCCTGACGCTCCACTCAATAAAGAATCATTTAATGTAGCCATACCTTCCTTGTTTTACTTACACCATACATACCAACTTATCGGTCAAATCATAAGAAAATCCTATCATTCACCGTTATCTATAACAAATATCCGATAGGACAAATATATAATAAAATCCATCTAAATGCAAATAAAATACAATAAATATTTTATTAAAATAGACTTTAAATGGGAGTGGAATGGGAAGTGAATAGGAGCGGATACCTAGAAAATAACTATAACATTACAGTAATATATCCTATTGAAGTATGTCTTTTATATTATTTTATACAATAAACTATAATTACCGGAAACCACACCCAGTAATCAATATTTATGCATATCTATCACCACAAACTTCCATTTCTTTTACAAATGGAATACCCACCCTACCGTTATTTTCTACCTATCGGCAACTCTTTTCACGATATACCATATCTATAACATGCCTATAACGTTCTTCTTGGCCATCTTCGCCGGAGCCTTAATCTTCGGGTACACAAGAATTCAGCTAGGATTCGGTTATGTTATCGCTCTACACGTGTTATGGAACCTGGTAACTTCCCTTCGCCTTTGGATAAGTTAATTTCGCGAAGGTTATTTTCGGACATCCAAAATGTTAAATAATTACAATTCCTTGTTTTTTCAAAATACACGAAACACATTTTTCCATAATTTTGTACAATATTGGTTTTTAAACCCGAAACGTGCTGTGCTTCACGTGTCATTTCTGTTTTAAAATGTACACGAGATTACTTTATTACAAAAACTTTAAATGTGAAAAACTATGAAATCACTTGTTTTAAAATCTTTTTTAGCTCTTGTATTCTTTATGGGAAGTGCAATGATAAATGCTCCTATTAAAGATATTTATTATGGTGCTTGTGACGTGTACCCGGAAGGCTTTGAGTTCAGTATAATAACTCAACCGAAAGAAGGAAATTTTAAAGGTGAAATAGAAGGCAATCGATTTTTGTTCACATGTGAATCACCTGGTGTATACAAAATATTATTCTATGCAATAGGTTATGAACCACTTGAACAAACCTTCACTATACAGGAAGATGATACTGGCATTAATATTTATGGTGACATCAGGCTTAACGAGATGACATTAGACGATTAACTACATTTAACACCAAGGGAAAATGAACCGGGCGTTTGTGTATCAAATCGCGAAAAGCGAGTTACTGTTACTGGGACGTAATTGGGCGTTTCGGGTTTACGCTTTATTGCTCGTGGTGGGGGTATTCTCGTTCCACGTTGCTTGTCAAAGTACTTACGGTGTTTACAGCTGGAGCATGGTGGCTTTGCCTTCTTCCATCCCTCTCGTGAACGCCTTTCTTTTTTGTTTGTTCCAGTCCTTTTTTATACCCTTTGCCGTGCTTGACCTCTGGTCGAGGGAGCGGGGAACTGCCACGCTCGACGTGATCCGGGTACACCCGGAAAGTAACCTCGAGTATCTAGCGGGGAAGTTTACCGGGATTGGCGCGGGATTGGCGCTATTGGGCCTGGTCGTGATGAGCGCGGGCATGGCGGTAAACGGGATTGCCAGCAACGCCCCGTTCAGTTTCCCCGTTTACACGTTTTACTGGTTCACCTTGACTTTACCTTCCACGGTATTCATGCTGGCGCTCTCTTTCTTTATCGTTTTCTCGTTAAACAACCGCTGGCTGTCGCTATTGTCGTTGATGATTGTCTTTCTATTAACGGCAACGGTGTTGCCGGGAAAGCGCTGGGACGCCTTCAATTTTCTGGCAACCCACCAGCCTAACCTTTTCTCCCCCGTGATGGGGCACGTGGATTTGAAGGCTTACCTGTTGCACAGGGCGTGTTTCCTGTTTTGCGGTGCCGGGTTGTTTACACTGGCCGTTCGTTTCTCGCGACGTTTATTCAACCGGTTGTCAAGTCCCCGGTTCTTGTCACGACTCGGGGGCATATTGTTACTGGTCGGGATTTGTTTCGGGTGGACGCGGGACAAATCTTTCCGGGAGGAACAGCGTGCTCGAGAGAGATACCGCTCGGTTTATCTCCAGCATGAAGAAGAACTCCTGCCCCGGGTGAAGGAGCACGATATCGTTTTTACAAACACGGGGGAAGAGTTAAACCTTTCCAGTCGTCTGGTGGTATGGAACCAGACGGGAAAGAATTTGTCACGGGTGGTGTTGTACTTGAATCCCTTCTTGAAGGTAAAACGGGTGGAATCCGGGAACAAGACCGTGACCTTCAAACGAGAGGAACAAGCCCTGGTCGTGGATATTCCCCTGCCAACGGGGGACAGCGCTGTCCTCTCGTTGGATTACTCGGGGAAAATAGACGAGCGGGTTTGTTACCTGGATATCCCAGACAAGGATTATTACAACACGAGCCGTTTTGACGCGGCGTTTCACTGGGGACGCCGTTACGCTTACACGGGGGAAGAGTTCACGCTATTGTTGCCCGAATGTATCTGGTACCCGGTAACCATCCCTCCCGTGAATTTATCGAAGGCGGTACCGGGAGTGAATTTCACCCGGTTTCACTTGCGGGTGAAAGAAGCGGGCAAGCGCACCGTTCTCTCGCAAGGTGTTTCACGACGGGAAGGTGACGACTGGTGTTTCGACACGGGAACACCGCTGGAGGGGATCAGCTTGTGCGCGGGGTATTACGCGCGGAAGAGCGCACGGGTGAAGGATTTTAACGTGAGTATAAACCCGTATGACAGAAGAAAAAAGGAGCACGTGTCGAATCCTTTCACGATAGAGATGTATCATTTCAAGGGGCATGATTTCTTCTCGGGGGTTTTCACGAGGTTGCGCCATGCCGAGATAGAGTACTTGATAGAGGAAGAGATTGGCGACAGGGGTGAATTCGAATACCCGGGGGACAAGTTAAGATTTATAGAAACTCCACTGGCTTTTACCTCCTATTTCCGGGCGGTCAAGGGGAAGAGCGAGCTCACGCAACCGGGAATGGTGTTCTACCCGGAGTTCGGGGCTAGCCTGGGGCGGTTATATGATTTTCGATATAGCGTAAACCGGTTTGCGGCTAGAAGAAAACCGGAACAGATATCGGTGAAAAGGTACGAGGGTAACACGGTACAAGGCGTGGTTGGTTATTTACTGCAGCTAGATATTTATCACGAGGATAATGACACGTTCGTTAACGACTTGTTTTGTTCCTCTACCCCCTCGTCCCGGGGAAACGAGGTGTCTTGCCATCCTTTAATGAAGGTTCCGGTGGGGAAAGTGGTTTCCAAGGATTACCCGGTGGTAGACCTCGCGTTGAAACGAACCATGCAGCAGATCATCCGACGAAAGGGGGGAATGAATTTTAACATCCCGAACAAGGTAAGAGATTACCTGGAAAACAAGAGCCTGGAAGACGCGTTAAACGAACCGGGCATTGATCCCCATTTATTGAATTCCATTATCGAGCAGAAAGGCGTGGTACTCGGAAATTACGTTTGCTGGCACGGGGTGAAGTTCGAGGACTTTTACCGTTACTTGAGGGATTATTACCGGGAACGCCCCCGGGAGATTCCACTGGAAGAACTGGTGGCGGATATCAAAGCGGAACTCGGGGTTGATTTGATGACGTTTTTACCCGGGTGGTACACGGCACGGGGATTGCCATGTTTCTTGATAAAAGACATCAAGCACGAGGTGGTGAGAGAACCTTTTCCCCGCCGGACCAGAACGTCATTAAAGGTGTATAACCCGTCCGGACAGGGAGGTTTCTTGTTACTAGATGATCATTTGTTGAGTACTGATATTTTTTATATCCAGCCAGGTGAATGTAAAGCGATCAGTGTACTGGGAAATGGCGCGAGCGTGTATTTCGGACTATCCCAGAATAAACCGGGGGGATACTCTCGCCCCTCTTCCTCTTCAACGTTGCGGTCGCCATCTTTACACACTTCCGACACGACGGTGGGGGTTCATGATATTTCACCGGAAGAGTTTCTCGACTCTCGCGGGGAGATTATCGTGGACAACGAGGACCCCGGGTTCCACCTGGAAGGAAATTCTATCGGTTGGCTGCAACGGGTGCTTGGTAGAGAAGAAATTATCCCAGAAGAAGATTATGTCGCTCGACGCGAGGGATGGACGAAATGGATTTCTTCAAGATTACACGGGGACGTGGTACGGAGCGCGTATTACAGGCAATGCGGGCGAGGAAAGTTCAAGGCGGTTTGGGAAGCGGAATTGCCGGAACCCGGGATACACGAGGTACAGGTTTACGTGGCGCAAGAGTGGATAGACCATTCGGACATAGACACTCACGCGGAAGGAACGTGCTATCATTACACGGTAGAAGACAGCGAGGGCAAGAGCGAAGAGATCAAGATTGATATCTCCAAGGAACACCGGGGGTGGTTCTCGATTGGAAAATTCAATCTAGCGGGAGGGAAAGCGAGAGTGATTCTTGATGACCGGGGAGCCAGCCCGAAACACTTTATCGTGGCAGATGCCGTGAAATGGGTAAAAAAATAAGGTCATCCACGTCATTTAGCGAAAACGCGCAAAAAGGCTGTCCATTAGTTTCCCGGACAGCCTTTATTCTCCATAATACATAAAAAAAACATCACGAACCTTGCAACCGATACTCCGACGGGGTACACCCCACCCGCTTTTTGAAAACACGCACGAAATGCTGCGGGTACTGGAATCCCAGTTCGTAAGCGATCTGGCTAATCGTTTTAGCCGGGTTAAGCACTTTATCTTTGGCGACACCTATCAATTTCAACTGGATATATTCCTGTGCCGATTTCCCCGTTTCCTTTTTAATCAAATCCCCGAAGTAATTGGGTGACAAGCATATTTTATCTGCAAAATATTTCACGGAAGGCAATCCTTCCGACTATTCAACTTTAATATCAACTCCCTGTTTATCAGGTGTTAATTGTGTGGAGGTGTGCTATTCCTAACATACAGCCGTACATGAGCCGGTTAATATTAGAATTTGTTCCGAGTACAAAGATATACAGAGTTGTTCAATATAAGACGTTAATTGTCAGATTTTTGTATCGGGTTTCACTTTCCGACAAAAGTGAAAGGAGTATCGAACTCATTACGAGATACATGGACGATAAAAGCCCACGAAAAAACGTTGTTTTCGAGGGCTTTTGATGTTTTATAGACTGGTTCTTTTTTGAAGGGAACCAGTTTTTGGGGTCAATCGGCGTATCGTCGATTGACGGGTTTGACGTGTATCTCGATACGTCTGTCGTCCAAGATTCGGCGGACGGCTTTCCATAGGGGAAGTTTTTCTACTCCGGCCAGTTTCATGGCCTCAACTATCATTGTGTTTTCAACTAATTGGAGGTAGTCTTCTTCCCGAATCTCGACGTATTTGTGAAGGTCTTTTTTGAGTCTTGCCATAAGTCGCGGGGTTGAATTGTTATTTCTCGCCGAAATCAGCGGGCGTCTCGCCCCACAGGGAATTGTTCCAGTGGAGCACTTCGATTTTGTCGATTTCGGAGGCCATCGCTTTGAGAAAGATTTCCGCTTTTTTGAGTGCGGCGTTTCTTTTGCGCGAGGCTGTTCGTTTCTCGTTAAACCACGTCAGGGCGGTAAGACTATCGGTGTAGATGATTGCCGGACTGAAACGATGTTCGATGATGTATTTTGCGGCTTCGACAACGCCTAAAAATTCACCGATATTGATGGTCTGGTTTCCGATATTCTGTTCAAAGAGGAGTTCGCCGGTGCCCAAATCAACGGCTCTGTACCGGGTAACTCCTCTTTTCATAGAATGTGCCCCGTCGGTGGCTATTCCACGTTCCGGGCGCATTACAAACCGGGAATGGCCGGTGTGCTGAATCCGTCGTCGGCCATTCTCCGCAGAAGTCTTGCGGCAGCGGATTTGAAGCTGTTGATTACGCTTTCCAAGTTTTCGATGTCGGTGCGGCGTTGTAACAGGGAGACAACTCCCGATACTGTCTTGCTGGAGTATGAATTACCTCTCAGCGGATCGAAGTAAACGGTTTTGTTTCCAAAGTTGACGGTTACCCGATAAGTTTCACCCGGTATCACCAGTGTGTTAATCGTGGCCTTGAAAAGAAGCGGTGTAGCCGCTACTACGACAAAACCGTTGCGTGAGTGCATTGCTTTGAGTTCGACCGAATACAATATGTTCGGCTGGACTTTGCCTTTCAGGTCTTCAGACAATACACAAATTTTCTTCTTGTAAGGTGAATCCTCACGTACTCCTCGCAGTTGCTTTGTCTTCGAATGGCGCGACACGAATCCGATGATCTCGCCGGTTCTTTCCGAGGTCGCAAATTTTAATTGCGTTCGCTCTGATATCATACTCCGTTCTCATATTATTCCAATCTGGTTGTACGGTCAATTAACAAAATGTAAATCAGTCATTATTATTGAAAATCATATCGCAAATTTATATTTTCATTTCGGAGTAAGCAAATAAATTTACGACTATTTTTTGACCGATAAACGGGCTATTTACAGAGAAAAACGGAGCCTGTTACCATAGTCTTTCGTCTTCGGAAAAATGACTGAAACGTTCGTCAGTAGTGGACGTTGAGTGGTTTCCGTGACATTTCCAATACCGATAGACTCTTTCGCCTTTGCCCACACGGAAATAAATATCATCTGCATTGATATATTGTACCCCTTGTTCGGTGGCAGGATTGATCCATGTAGCGGAATTTTTTATCCGAGGGTTCTCTCCAACGTATAATTTCTGCTTCTCGGGACCGAAAATGAAGATGTTCTGCATTCGCACGTCATCGTCCACATCGAACTGACGGGCGTATGCGGCAAAGTCGTAGATGTCGGTTTGGAGCAGACTTCCGCCGAAGTAAAAAGCCGCGCTGTCTTTCAGTTTGCAGAATGCGCGATTCAACGGCTGGCGAAGTCGGATTTCGTTCAGCCGCTGAACCGTGACAGCATCATTGGTAACGTACACTACACGGAATCCGTTTCGGGTGGTGTCGCATACTTCGAGATGACGGACGACTTCCTGCGAACGGTTGATGCTGTCGTCTATCGGGTCTCGTGAGCGGATACAGTCTTTCAGCAGTCCGATACAGATGATAAGTATCAGGAGCATCCACGGAAGGAGCCGGAAGCCTATCCGCCACCGGATTTCCCGTTCGGTCTGTCGTTTTAACTCTTGTTCTGTCATGGCGCTATTGGATTAAAGATGTTTCGGAAGGATCAGCAATCCCCGTTTGTTGAGTTCTGCACGGAGCAATTTCACTAATTGCTCCAAGGTCTTCACTTCCTGCCTTTCGCCGGCTTTGCGATGAAACAGCGGGGCGAAATAGAGTTTGTGGTCGTCCTTGGTTGGATACGAGAGGCCGCCGAGGCAGATTTTGTCCGTCCGTATCTGAAACAGTCCGTTGACCAGTTTGCACTGTTTTGAGGACGGCACCGTGATTTCGTATTCGGGAAGTGCCACGGCCACCATTTTCAGGATAGGCCGGATAACTTCATCCGCATAGTTCGGTACTGAAATAGTCAATTTCGGCACGGGTTGCATATCGGCCTCGGCACGTTCGATTGTGTCGAGCTGTTCGGAAACTTTCGCATCGCGTTGAAAGTAGCTGTTTAACAGTTCTTCTATTGTCATAACGTTGCTTTTTAATGGTTCGTGTAAATAAAGAATAATGCTCCGGACGAAGGAACCGGTGCAAGCCGCCCTGTTATTTTTATGCGGCAGCTTCATCGATATGCTGTTGAGCCTCCTCGACGGAAGAGATGGCTTCGTCGATTGCATCGATGGCGTCGGTCATACGGGAGCCGTTGTCCGATGATTGGAGGCTTTCGGGCATGTTGTCGTAGGCATCCTGTTCTTCGTCCTTGATGTCGTTCAATGATGCGATGATTTCGTCGAGGGAATCTTTTACATCTTCGAGTTGTTTTCGTCTGTCTTTGTTCATGATTGATTGGTTTTATTGATATGATATTGAATGAAATTTTGCTGCATCGTAAATCATTCATATCTTTGCATTTAAGTATTAAAGCCTATTTATGTCTAACTTTGAAATAATTATCAATTGTATTACAGCCCTCGGTGCATTGGCAACCGCAGGGACCTTTATTTATGTGATTAAAAGCCAGAGAGGAACACAGAAACAGATTGACAGTCTGTCCCAGATGGCGACTACATTTACACGCCAATATGAAATGGCACGTATTCAAGCGGGAAACACCATATACCCCAAAATCCAAATTACATTGAAACATGATGTAATGTGGGGTATGGAGATATTGGTCAAGAATTTGTCTTATCCCATTGAGATTTACCGTATAATTGTACATACAGACCAGCATCATTCCGATATAACCATAAAGCCTAAAGGGGATTATATCGCTATAAGGCAAGGTGAAACCAAACCTATATTACCTGGCGAAATGGTGCGACATCCTTTGTACTTGTATTCAGCATCTCTTCGGCTCTTTTTGATAACTCCTTTTGATGAGGCGTATGAAATAAGATATGCGGTTAGCAATGAGCAGGAATCCTATCAATCTGAGGCTATTCCCATTTTGTTCCGTAAAGAAGACCATGAAAATGATACAGAATCCACTATCTCGGCCAAAGAATATAGTATTCACGGAAATATACCCGGAACGGTAGATGATAATTTTCCGGAAATTTCTCGGGATTCTGAGTGCATTTAGTTCTTTCACAAGACAATCAAGGCGGGCAATAACCCGATGCCGGGGCGAAACAGACGATGTCCCCTGTCTTGCGGGAGAATATGGTTACGCTTACTCCGATTTGTGTCAGTGCGGCTTTCTTTGCGTCCCGCAAGCGGACGAAAGAGAGCCGGTGTCCGTACCATTTGTCGCAGAACCAATAGTTCGTGGTTGTGAGCTTTGAGGCTGTGATATGGGTGGCGGCATCTGTTCGGGAAGCAAGCAGCAGTTCTGCCGCGTTCCGGAGAAAGTCCGGCCAGTCATGGTACGACATTTTCGACCGCCAGAAGTAGTCTTTGAGTATCAAAGGTTGAATGCTGGCTTCTTTCCCGGTATGGTAGCCTAAAATGTTTGCGTAGGAGATTTGGGTGGCGCCGTCCGCTAACGCAGGAAAACAGACACCGCCATTACGGCCGGTCGGCTCGAATTTACCCCAAGCGGATTTCACTTGTCGAACCGCGACTTTCGGCATGCCGTTTTCGTCTGTTCCATCGTGCAATAATACCGAGGCGGAATGACGGAGTTTCATTGCTAATGATTTCGATATGAACATGGTATCGGTATTTAGAACGGTAACAGCAATACGGTGTAGCTAACGATTCCCTCGTCTTTCCATCCCTGCATTTTCAGAGCGGATTTCAGGTTCGTATAACATCTCACAAATCGAGAATATGGGCTATTTTGATAGTGTTGGCGTTCTATCTCGAATCTTTTTGTATTGGCCAGATTCAGCAATTCATCATCACGACACCCCATGTGAAGTCCGTCGGTTTTGATTTGCCTGAACAGTTCGCTGATTTCCGAGAAGTTTTTTTCTATAAGAGAGACACTTTTGCAGTATTCCGGATATAGTTCCCGTATGGTCGGGAGGAATTTCGTAACTCCTTTCAGCTTGAGTCTGGGGTTATTCTTTGCGATTTTTCGTAATTCTCGGAAAAGTTTTTCGACTTCTGCAAGCTGAATCCGCTCCCTTTTTTCAAGGTTTATGAAGAGTGTATTGGAATTACTGACACGTATGAGATTGTTTGTGATCTCATAAACAACGCCCTCGATAAGAGGACGCTGGAGGTATTCTTTTCTATCTGTTTCCACAATTTCTTTGTTAATCAATTATTTGTATGAATCGGACATAGTCTTCGGTATCGTTAAAGCGTTCATCGTTGATGCGCTCGGCTAATTCGTCGAGCGTCAGTCGTTCGACTTCGTATTCGGGTTCCTCGTCTTCGTTTGTGGTGCTGCGAGAAGGACCGTTTCGCCAGGCTTCGAGCAGTTGCGCATTGGAAATATTGCGATCCAGATGGCAGCAATTCCAGATGAAAGCATAATAACGTGGCTTTGATTCATCCTGATGCAGCCAATTCTCAAATGCCTTGCTGTTGTCTTTGTCCAGCAGCAGATTCTGCCAGTGTTCCTCTACAAATTCCCGAATCACGCTTTCGTCGGCGTTGCTATTTTGCAGGAGGACCTCTACCGCATGGTCCTTCCATGTTTTCTGCTCGATGCTTAACTCGACGTACCAGTTCCAGACGGTTATAAGCCAATCTATATTGATCTCACAAAGTTCACGGTCTGTTTCCTGGACCTCCGTATTCGGGCGCTGGAGCGTACAAGTACCGTCCGCGTGATAGTCGATCAAGTTATACCTGACATAGCAGGGATAGCCGTCTTCTCCTTCTTCTTCCACGAATACGATGTGAGGTAACCACCCGTCAGGGCGTTCGGATATGTGGCATAGAGAATCTATGATATTCTGCGATAATTTCCGTTCTTGTTCTTGCGGTGTCATAATTTATTGTGATATGTAAGTAGTTGGAAAATCAATATCCTCTTCGTCGAAGTCGGTTTGATTTTCTTTGTTGTATTCTTCAATCACGGATGACGGGATGTATGTCTCGCCATCAATGTCGAAGCTCTTCTTTCCGAGAAGCCGATTTAAGGCCGTATGGTCTCCTTGAATGATTTTCTCGATGTCGTCTTTGGTCCCGTGTACGGTTATGCCCAATCGCATCCAAAGCGTACTTTCTGGTTGGGGCGTTTCGGCAGTTTTCGGGAGGATGTGATAATCGCCCCACAAGTGGGCATCCGATACGCCTTGCACGTAGGCGTTGTACTCCGCTTTTGTGGGGAATTCAATGTTCTGAACTGCACCGCCGTTATCCATCAACCATTCGGCTGACGGGATTTGGCCGGTTTCGTTATAGTATCTGATGGCATCACCACCGAAGATGATTGTTGCTTTTATCATTGTTCAGGGTGTTTGGATAAGTAATCTTGGATGGATTCGTAGCGGTTCGGTATGGCTGCGTTTTCGTTGAATCCGTTCAGGCAATGTAGCAGTGCCTTTTCCATGCTGACATACCGGCGTGAGAAAGATTGGATGTTGTCCAGGCAGTAAGCCTCTATGGCATATTTGAACGGGGCAACTCGTGGCCCGTCTTCTTTGCGGAGTTCTACATACCATCTGAAATTAAGTTGTAGGCGGAAGCCGTCCGACTCTCCGTTTTTCATCAGGCGTTCTTCGTCTAAAAGCCTGCGAACGTAAGCGGCATCGAGTAGGCCGTCATACTCTCTGTAACATTTGATTCGGGCAGTGTACATGGCGGCATATTGCCGGATGTCGTCTTCGGTAAGATGATAATCTTTCGGGTAGAAGTCCAACACTTCTTTTGTTGTGACGGGAATGATTCGTCCGTCTATTTCGATTTCGTAAGTCTTATTTTCCATTATATGTTTTTGTTAGTGAATTTGGATCATGCTCGCTGAACGACGCGCAGATCGGTATAACCGATGGCTTTCAGTTCATTGAGCAAATCTTTGTATTCGTTTTCTTGCGCGGGAGACGTATCCGCGATTACATCGGCATAGTCTGCGGCTCCGTGTTGACCGATGTGCATGTAGGAGGTAGTCATATAGCTACTCTGACTCCACGGTTCGTCGGGGAAGAGTGCGATGATGTCGCCGTTCTTCCATTTTCTAAAAACCACCTTCATCATTGCGGCCGCAGATTTCTGTGTTCACGATGATGTCGCCCACGATTTTCGTGTCTCGGTGGAACTGGTCGAGGATGTCGTCGATATCCTCCTCGGATACCTCGCTGCCGTTTCGGTTCTCGATGTCGTAGCGAACCGTAACGTAAACCGTCTTGACTTCGGTTGCCCGAGAATCGTTGTCGTTCCCGGCGATGCCATCGGGAGACGTGATGTCGAATTTCATCAGTTGGGCAAGGCGGTTGTATTCCTCGTCGTAGAACCGATTGTATTCGTCCTGATACTCTTCTTTATAGCAGGTTCCACTGTCCGGATCGTCCGGGTCCTCCGGCTCGACAAAGGCATCGAAAGGCAGTTTGTGTTTGTCAACCAACCTGGCAACAGCCAGGTCGCTGGCAATTTCCATGATGGACGAATTGATTTCGTCTTTGTTCTCTTTGTAATACTGGTGTAAGTCCATAATCGTCAAAGTTTAATGAAGTATTCTTCGGTTAATGATCGTTTGAGTTTCCGGTTGCCTCGTGCGATTCGGACGATGAGTTTCTGAATGCGTTTGTTTGCCAGTTCGGCGATTTCCTGCGGTGTCGGCTGGGGCATTGCAAATTTCCGGCAGGTCTCGGAGCAGTATTTCTGGCGGGCACGAAGCGGTTTTCCGCAGGCCGGACAACGGCGTTTGCCATCCGTTTCGAGAATCCCCAACACACCGGCATGGATACCTTGCCACCATTCCAGACGGTCAATCTCGTAAGCCTGAAGAGTTACGTTGTTGGAGAAATCCCGGGCCTCCAGTTCGACCGATATTTCGGAGTTCTCCACGATGACTTTGATGGCCGGGTCGTCGTAGGGAGTTCCGTCGTTATCGAACCAAATAATGAAGGTCGGATCCTCCTGTTCTGCATAATCGCCCAACGAGAGTTCCGTCAGACCATTGTTTTTCAGAATGGCCACAATGGCGGCCATGATATTGCTTATGTTATCCATAAAGAAGAGGTTTTATAAAGATTAGTTGATATGTTAAAGAGACCGGCGTTACCCGTCTCTTGATTTTTCAAAAAAGGTGGAGCTGCCGGGACTCACGTCAGGACAGCTCCGGTTATCATTATGGCGAATGATGTATCAATAATTGAGTTGGATTGTTCCGTAAACTCCGGCAATCTCTTCCTGTCGGATTCCCAGATAGACCATTGTCACCTGTGGCGACGAGTGTTTGAGAATCATCGACAGCAGGATCAGGGCCTCGGTTGTGCGCCCCATCGATTCGTAAACGTAACGGCCGAAAGTCTTGCGGAAAGTGTGGCTGGAGAATCGTTTGATCGGCAGCCGATATTTCACCCGCAGATATTTCAGGGTGTCGTTGATGTACTGTGAAGTATAGGGTTTCTTCGTTTTAGGGTTGCAGATGACCGGCAACCGTTTATCCGGTGAGCCGAGCAGTTTATATAGCGACGTGATTCGCCGCTGTACGTTTTCGTTGAACGGAATCTGGCGCGTCTTGCCGGTTTTCTGTTCGATTTTGTAGAGTGCATCTCTTTCGAGTACGTCTTTCCATGTCATGGAAAGAACATCTGACACACGGCAGGCGGTACAGAAAGAGATGCAGCAGTAGAGTTCCCAGAGGTAGTTGCCGTCTTCGTGAAGGCTGGAAAGCAGGCGGATGAAATCCTTGAATTCCAGCGGCTCGGCGGTGGTAATTTGACCTTTGACTGACATAGGCAGATAGGATTTACGTTTATGATACGGCATCATGTGCCTGTTTTGGTGGTCGGGGGTTCCTGAAAAAGGGACATGACTTTCGCCCACGTTTCCCGCATCCGGAAATAGTCGTCGTAGTCTTTCTGGTTGATGAAGAAGACGTAAGGCGGAATGTCGGCCTGCTTGAATAGGTTGTACTTTTTTTCGTTGAGTTTGCGGACCGTGGGAAGTCCCGTTCTACATAGGGCTTCATTGACGATCCATGCTCCCCGGAAGTTATTCATCCGGAGTGAGTCGATGCAGACCACTTCGCCCACACAGCCATTTATCAAAAAGTTGCATACGCACATCAGGCAGCAGGTGTAGTCGATGTCCCAGGCAACCAGATAGCTTTGCGGTCGGTCGGCCTTGGCCGCCAACAGCGTCCGGCCACTGCCTGCCGTAGGGTCGCACACAGAAATGATTTTGGACGGCGATTCTTGCTTGCCCATAGTTATCTTCGACATAAGGTCGGTGATGTGCATGGGTGTGAAGAACTGGCCTTTCTGTTGCTGACCGCTTTGGGAGGTCAGTGCCATGAACAGATCGCCGAAAGCATCGTACCAGCCGTGCCGTTCGATCTGCTGCGACATGATTTGTATCCATGTGGCGAACATGTCGTAGAATACTTTGGTCTGCTCTTTATTGTACCTCCAGTCAGTGAGCGGAGGCGTGTCGGGGAGCGAGAACCCGTGTACGATGTAGCGCAGCAGGTCCTGAAAGACGGTTCTCACGTCCAGTCCGTTCCGATACGTGAAGTCGTTGATTTGTTTCTCCAGTTCCCGGACTTCTGCCGGGGCGTTGTATCCTTTTGCCATAATCTTAATCTTCACATTCTGTCAGGAGGCGTTTTACATTGCGGATTTTCTCGTCGATGCTGTTCAGTTTTGCGAACGAGGGGGTACATTTGGTGCGGCGCATTCCGGCACCCCAACCGATGTTGTTGGCGACCCGTGTAAGTCGGGCGTTTTCTTTGCTGCGACTTTCTTCAAGACGCTCCAGCCGTTTTTTGAGAGTTGCTTTCTTGTATTTCATGTCTGAAAAATTAAAAAGGCGGAGAACTTTCGCTCTCCGCCTCGGGTGAATAAATTGTGTTTACTATGTCGTGTCGTCGGGTATTTCATTGCCCGTATAAGGGTGATATAACGGTGTGTTGCCGACAGCTTCTGCGTCAATGGCAAAGCTGCCAAGCTGCACATCATAGAAGAGTTCCAGTTTCATCGGTTCGGCGGCGGCGATGTGTTCGGCTTCCGATTGCGAAAGACCGGAAATCATCAGGCTTTTTACCCTTTTTTCGGAAAGTCTTCGGATTGGTTTGGGGTGTCGTCCAAACCTCAACGATTTCCTCTTCGTCATCGGTAATGGCGACAGAGTGGTCGAGAGTATGCAATTCTTTCATCATTTTGGTTCTTCTTACTCTTCGTCCCAATAGTTTTTCTTGTACATCTCTCGCTGCTGGTCGAAAGACAAGGAGTTCCACCAGGCGTCGAGGTCCCCGGCATCGCCGGACAGCCGTTTGTTTTCTTCCAGATCAAGGTGTTTCCACCACTGGTACATTCGCTCTTTATACTTTTTCAATGAGACGAAATAGTGAGCCTCTTCACACGAATCGCACCAAAAATCGTCGCTGGAATCATCAATGTCCGAAATGTGTTCATTCGTGTTACCATCGACCCATGCCCGTATCTGAATGTCACGGGAACCGCAACATTCGCATACGTTGATTTGGCTTTCATCTTCCTCCTTCCTTTCGGTAACGAACCTCTGCCCGTCATAGAGTTCGCACGCCCGTTCCACGATTTTGTCGCGGGCGTTGTTGCCCAGTTCGGCATAGAAGCGTTCGGCCGCACCCGACAACGTGGCGCTGCTCAGACCGCACCATTTTGCCCAGAAATGGCCGGCCATGTTTCCAAATACGGTTTCGCATTCGGCTTTGCTCCAGCGGTTCCACATGTAGTAGAAGAAGCTGGAGACGATGTTTTCATTTGTACGTTTCATATTTCCCCTCCTAATTTTATGCGTGCATCCATGAAATAAGGACGAATGGGTTACGTTGATCGCTCTTGTCAATCAAGTGGTCGAGGACATCGATAAAATTCGCTTTAGTCATTTATGCATTGTCCAAAGCCTCCTTGAAACCTTCTTCACAATTCTGATACTCAGTTCCATCTTCCGTGATAATTGTCCGAAGACGTTTCAATTCTTCGCGGGAAACTTCGTAGTCTTCCGCAAATTCATCCGATGCCGTGTTGTTGATATCGAACATCGACAGGATGTTATATAGGGCTTTTTGTCCGTCACTTCCGAACATCCCTTGACCGCAAGGGATGTACTCTATCTGATAGACTTTCCCTGTGTGTAAACGTGTGCTCATATTGTGTATATTATTAGTTAATTTACTTTGTATCAGAATATAAACTCAGCATATACCTTTTTGTCGCCGGAGAATAATTTCTCATGATTGGTGTCATCATATCGGTAGGTGCTGTATTTTCTCGCTTCAGGTATATATTCTCCACGCACCCAGACTGGAGCAGTTTCGCGGTCTGAGAGACGGAAAAGTTCTCCTTTTTTGAGTTTTCGGATTGTTTTCTGCTTCATCGCCATCATTTTGTTGCGTCGGATAATTGGGCGATGAATCCAACCTCAATACCGATTTGGTATCCACGTTCTATGGTTTCTTCCAAATCTTTATCGGATTCGATTTCGGCTTCTGAGTCATCGTCATAAAGGCGATATAGTGTGAAGACATCAATTTCCCAAAGTTTACGGGCTTGTTCAGGAGTAATAAGAAGCCACACGAATCCGTCGGTACAGGTTTTTGTATGATTGGTGTCCATAATGCTACTATTTATAATTGTCAATCTATATCACATCCAATGAAGGTTTGCTCGTTTACTAATAGATAGTAATAACCGTTTCCGCAATTCCTGAACTCTTTTGAGAAGCCGGCATTCAGGTCTCCGTTCTTGTGGTATCCATCGTCTTTGTCGTAGATTTCCACCCAAAGTGATCCGTCATAGCCGCGAAAGTTGAACCGTCCCGAATGATATGACGTGCGATTTCTGACGGCTTCGCAGAAACACCGGTAAGTTCCTTCACCGCACCATTTCCGTACAGCTTCAAGTGTAATGATTTGCCCGTCGATACGTGTTCCGGTGGTAATTCCGTTTTCATAAAGGCTTTTGTTGTAATCGGCATTCTGGATTTTGCGGATAAAGGGACTTGTAAATCCCGCCTTGGTAGCTTCCCGTTGAAATTTGCGAATCAGGTGGCGGTTGATTTCTGACGGCTCTTTAGGTGGAGCCGGGTTGAAAATCTTTTCGATTCCGTCCCAATCGCTGAATCCGAAACCACGCCTTCGTTTTCCGATACCGATGATACCGAAAATACTGTTGTCTCGGTTGTAGAACAAACGTCGTCTGCGTCCTTTATACTGAACATACAAAGAATCCGGGGTTTCCGGATTGCGTAAATATTGCTCTGCTTCGTGCATGATTCTGAACTATTTTAGTTTTCGTATAATGATTTTGATTGTTCATTCAAATGTCGTTTCGATAGTCGAGCAGGTATTGCTCGAAATGGTTCTCACAAATGATCTGGTTACGGTCGATGTCTGCGGAGAAATCATCCCACTTGTAACCGTAATCTTTCAGTAATTCTTCTTGCTCCGACCGGCTGAAATCCGTCACGTCGATTTCGCCTTCCCGCCAAAGCATATTGTCCGTTGCGAATTTTCGGACCTCGGGCACATTGTGCGCATCATGCAGAAACTCTGTCGGGTATCCGAGATACCGCTGATAAATCCGATTGGATTCCGTTTCAGCACACGGTAGCAAATCACGGTGGCAGGTATTCGGCTCGCAATACCAGAATACCGTATCCGATATTTTCAAGCAGAATTGCAGTTGGTCGGGATCGGTGCATTCGGTGGCAGGATTGAACAAACGGTTCATTGGTGTACCATCTTTGCAATTTCGCGGATCGTCTCGTCCTCCAAATATCCCAGCGGGATCAATGCGCAGGGATTACCACCCTTATCGAGTGTGATGTATTGGATATAGAGTTCGCTCCGGGCATCGAACACGGTCGGTTCACCGCAGTCGTTGGTAAGGTCACACGGCTGATCGCCTTTGCGTTTGAGGTCATCTGCTATATCGAGCAGCACTTCTGATATCTCTTTTTCTTCCATTTCGATTGTTTTTTGATTGTATGAAAAAAATGATGCGATTACCGATATGGGGCATGGCTTTATCTGTTCGATGTATGGTCTTCCGGAAGGATCCTGAGGCACGGCGTGTAGCCAGCGCCTCAGGATCCTGTCAAGGAAGACGAACTGAAAGTTTTCGGTCCATCACATCAAGCCTGCCAGACGATGACGGCTTACTTCCTACGCCACTGGGCCATCTTCTTTTTGATGTCAATACCGTTGTCGTCGAGCATCTTTTTCAGTGCGGCAAGCAGGCGCCAACCATTGCCGTTCTTATACTCTTCGGCCTTGGCCGAGAGGAATGCGAGCGACTGGTATTTGTCCAGCCGTCGCCCGTTGTCGTCGATGGCCGTACAGTTGTGAAAGCGGATGAGGTTTTGCATCGTGTAGAATGCGCCGGTGCCCTTGTAGGCATCTATCCACGCCTTGCTTTGAGGTGTGGCGTGCTTCATCTTGAACCGCTTGTCGTTGAACTTCTTCACGGCATTGTAGAGCTGGGTGGCATTTTTAGCCGCTCCGATATGGTACGCTGCAAGACGCAGCGGGCTGTAGAGTTTGGAGTGCAGGTCCTGCACGAAAATGTTGTGGCCGCCGAGACGCTTGTAAGGAATGCCCTTGCATTTCTTGACCGGCAGGCCATCGACATGCGTTTTCAGTTGTTCGATGTAATCTTCCGCCAGAGCCGTAGCGACCTTGACGTTGAACCAGCGGTTCCTGTCCGCAAAGTTCTCGGGGTCGTTGCGCTCCATCTTCATCTGTGCACGCAGTTCGTCGAGCAGCATTTTCCACTGGTATTCAAAACCAAAACGGTGGATCATCTCGGTCACGCCGACCGGACTCCAAGCACCGTAGTCCTTGTAGGAGAGCATGTGGAACATCTGCGCCATGACGAAGCGGCGGAACAGACGGCGGTTGGGTACGGTTCCCTTTTCGAGGATGTAATCGAAAATCGGGTCGTTGTCGTCCAGAATCGACAGCTTGCCGTTCTTGTTCGAGGCGACATAATCGCCGCCGTTGGCTCCCTGCATGGCAAACAGGCAGCTCACGTCCACGCCGACACTGCGGAGTGCTTCAATACGTTCGTGTGCCGTTTTGGGCAGCTGTGCTTGTTTGATTGATGCCGCAGGGTTTTCTGCGATGGTAACTTTTTTGCCTGCGATGGCAAGTTCCGTCCCACATGTCGGGCACGTAACATTCGTCTCTTGTTTTTTCCTCATGATAAAATAGTTGATTGATTATTATTCGGCTCTACCCATTGTCTGAGTATTACCAGTTCCTTGTCTTCTTGGCTCTGCCAGAACCACCGGCCGAACTTCTCGGGATTCCATTTGAAGCCGCCGAGCAGTTGGCAGAGGATGAATAGTTCCAGCTCGATTTGTGATTTGTCGCGCCGCTCTCCATAGAGCATGTCATCATCACTTAGTTCTCTTTCCGGCAATGCCATGAAATAGCGGCGCGATGTACTCTCGCTGCGTTCCGACGGAATCGAGTGCTTGTACCGACGGTACAGCTCTTCCACTTTCGAGAAGAACTCCTCTTCACTGCAATGCGACACTCCGAGAACGCCTTCATACGAGCCGTCCCGAATGACGTACTTGCCGTTTACTTTGAGGCTTCGCGTTTGGAAGTCAACCTTGAAACGCGCCCCGTTTTCTACGGCACGGACTGTTTCTTGATAGATATTGTCCATAGCTCCTACGAATTGGCCATGTCCGTTCTCCTGAAGGCGGGAATGCTCAGCTTCAGGTTGGCGTTAATCAGGAATTTCCTGTCGCACTCACAAATGATGTGGGTGTCCGTTACCCGCTTGATTCTCCGTGTAACTTCGTCATGGGAGGTGTAAGGCTTCCCGTCCTTGGTCCCGTTATCTATATCTCCCGAGATATGATACCAGTTTCCGATTTCAATGTCTTTTACGTTCATTTTTTATCTGGTTAAATTGTTTGTCCTTTTATGCACTCGAATCGCTGACGCATGGCTTTATAGCTCTGATGAATACAGTAGGTCCTGGATCCAGAACCAGGTAATCGCCTGGTCAGGATCCAGGTAGAATACTGTATGCTAAATTCGATTCCTCGTGCAAAATCAGGCTGCGTTGCCCGTAAGTCTCAATCAGGCCGGCACATTGCTTTATCAGTTCGATATGAGCAGCTATTCAGCTACGGACCTTGTCCACAGGCATCTAATCAGATGCCTTGGACTACGGTCCTTGATGTTATTAGCTGCACCATTAAACTCCTGACCTTGACTTTTCATTTCGTGCTAAGTTTTTGCGGTTCTTAGGATTGTGGCACGTTGCTCTAATAGGTCGATGTGCGCCGCGATTTGAAGTCCGGGCAGCGACGTCGTGTTCCTGATAGTGAATAACGACGTCATTGCCGGGACTTCATTGCTTGCGGCACGCTGATTCTTGTCCCCTGAACCGCAGTTTTCCGTGCTGAAAAAAAATCTCATTCGGACGGTACATTCCTTTACTTTCCTGATGTGCGCTGCTCTGTTCTGCTGGCCTGATATGTCCTCATCTCCGCTCGGAGATGAGGAGGTATGTGGCCGCAAGTTCAAGAGCTGCATAGCTGAAATTCCGACCTTGACTTTTGTAGCTGTGTACTCAGCTTCTCATGATTCTCAGAATATCGGCACATTGCTTTATTGCTTTGATGTACGCCAGTTTCGGAAGCCGGATGGTCGCCGTCGTATGACGTTAGGGATACGACGGCGCCGGACGGGCTGTATCGAAACTCGGCATATTGAATCATATTCCTTGAATCACTGTGCTTTCGTGCTAAAGAAGAAGTTCTCATAATGACGACACATATCTTTACTTGCTTGATGTCGCCCGCGAGAGCCCAGCTCTTGAGGAGTCTGAAGGTGATGGTCCGATCACCTTCAAGACTCTCGATAGAGCTGGGCTACACACGCGGGAATCTCAAACTCATTCCTCGAACTTCTGCTGATGTGTTTCAGCCCATCGGATGTCAGGCAGGCGACACATTTCTTTATGACTTCGATATATTACAGGAGAAACCAGAACTCACCGATCCTCGCCGGTTGTTAGACCGGCGAAGATCTATGCGTTCTGGTCTGCCATCCTGTAACATTGAATTTTGCCTCTTCATCCATTTACCGTGTGCTCGGTGTATCCTATAATGATGCTACCAGCGTGTTGTACACAGCCCGACTTGTCAGCAGTGCATTCCTCATGCAACCAATCGTCAGATAGCCGGGGATGTTGCCTCCGGTTTTGGAGCGGTTCGCTTTCACATTACGTCCCCGTCCCCGGACGATACATCCGTCAGACTTGTTTCTGACATATCCCAGACCTCCGATCTTGCGTTTGCCGGTTGCAACTGCCCGCAGACAATCCATGACAAACATATTCAGTTCGTCAAGGTCTTTCCGCACATTGCATACAGGAAGAATCTGTGTCGCCCAACTGAACTCGCCGTTGCCCTTGTACAGGTAACGGTTCACGGCATGGACGGCTTTCGTCAGCGTCGTATCCCGACAACGAATCGTTCGCTGTTCAATCTCTTTCTGGAAGGTTTTGATACGGCTGGACGAGAGCGAAATCATCTTGCCTTTGATGCTATACCCGAGAAATTTGAACCAGTTGTCCGCTGTCAGGTACTCCACCTTTTTCGGATTGAGTTTCATGGACTTCTCGGCAAGTCGCTTTTGGAGCAGTTCCATTGCTTTTTCATAGTCGGCACCGACAAAGAGCATGTCGTCCGAATAGCGGACATAGTAGCCGTTCAGTTCCGACAATTCCTCGTCGAGGCCATACAGGAGTACATCGGCCAGCCAGCTCGCCACGGCGCAGCCCTGCTTGAGGGACTGGTATTGACTTCGGAGCCTGTTTTCCTCATCGAAATACAGGTCCGAATGATAATATTTCCGCAGTACGTCGATTAAAACGGAATGACCGTGTTTGGCCTCAACCTTATCGAATGCCTCATCGACGAATTGAATCGGCACGCTGTCGAAATATTTGGAAAGGTCGGATTTCCAGCCCAGAACTCCGTTCTTTGCGGCGTTCACGATCTGATGGCTGACCTCGATAACCACTCGGCCGCAGCCTATTCCTGTCTGGTAGGACTTGCAGGTTTCGTGGAGCATTTCAGGCATCAGGTCGAACAAAAGGTCGTTGGCGATACTGAGTATCACACGGTCCATCGGCTCGTTCACGTACACCGTGCGGAACTCGCCGTTGTCTTTGGGTATCTGCGCCGTATGCGGAGGTGAGATTTCAAAGTTTCCTTTCCGCATGGCATTGGCAATTTGCAGGCGCGTGTGTTCATCGGCCAGCCGGATGAGCTGGTCTTTCCGGATGTCTTTGCCCACACCTTTCTCGATTGCTTTCGTCCATCGTTCGATGTTAAAAAACATTTGCAATATCTTATCTGCCATTTACAAGTTAATCATATTGTTAGAAAGTTAATTTTTGTCTTTATGTTCGGACTGCCACAGCCGATATGCTCTCTCATTGCGTTTTTTCGGGCTTAATTTTTTGCAGGTTTTGCAAAACGCATTAAATAATCCCTGACTGATGTATTCCTCACGGGTAATAGGTTCTCCGCAGCATTCACATCTGTATTTTTTATCTGCACCTGACATAGTTATTTGATTTGTTTGTTATCACACACGAGCACATCCCCGACAATGTAGTCCGATACACTCGGGTGGTTTTCTTTGAAAATGCGGGTTGCCGCAGGATTGTATGCGAGGTCGTTTATTTTCCCCTCTTCGTTCACGACCATGATTTCCGTTTCGTTCAGAAATACAAGTTCGATGTCTCCGCCGACTATTGCCTGCATTTCTTCCAGCGTAAAGTCGGACCCATTGGCAGGTTGCACCGATTGGCGCATCCCGTTTGTTTTTATGATTTCTGCCATTTATTTCTTATGTGTAAAAGTGATTATGGTTTGACCGTCATAACCGAATTTCGCTTTTAGACCGAAAGCCTCGGCATCGGAACTGATGCAGCAGATGTCCCAGACATTTAGTTCATGGGCACAGGTTATGACAGTGTTGTTTTCTGAGATAAGCGGTAATTTGTCTTTCAGCGCCGCACCGCCGCATATTCCGCGCTGGATTACTCCGCGCTGGTGAGTAGTAAGTTTCTGAAACTCCATAGACTTATTCGTTGACTTCGATCCCGAACATATTCGACATAGTGCTACCAAGCGCATCCTTAAAGCCTCCGCTTACGGCCCAGTATTCAAGCAATTCATCGGCTATTGCCTGAATTTGCTCATCGGTAGGCAGATTACCGTTATACCCGTACTCTTCGAGCAGGGCGCGGCTGATTATAGTGCCTTGTACTTCGTGGATCTTATGGGCTACTTCTACCTCATAGCCATAGAACAGAGCGATATTGTCGTACTTATCCTCGGCCGTGCTGCCTGCGAAGTATTTATACCACGTAAGGTTGCATTCGGTGTGGCGTTCCGTAACACGAATTATGGATAGCGTGTCCCCGCAGAAATCGAAACTTGCAAGAGTTTCCCGCTTCACAACCTCGCGGGAATTATTCTGCCAATTATGCCGTTCCCATACCGGCAAGTCCTTAGGGGCATATTGGCCAATCCAACTCCAAAAGTCAGGAGTATCAAGGCAGCGAGCCGGTTTGCCGGAAAACTTGCGCCATGCTTCACGACAAGCGGTTTCCACGGTCGGAAATTCAACGGGGAACCGATTGCGGTCATTGGCGATACGCATGTGTTCTTCCCACGCATGATTGCACACAATGAGTGTAATATCTTCATCAAGGCTGCTCCCCGGTTCGTAAAACTCCTCGCTGGCAATATACCATGTTCCGCCCGGACCGGACGTGTCCCGTATCAAGAAGCGAGTCGGTTTGTTGCTGTCGTCGGAAAAGACTTCCCAATATTCCCGACAGTAGCCCTTGTCGTCATGGTGAAATCGTATTTTTATCTCTTTCATGATGTTTTATTTTATTCCGTGAATAATTTCGGCATAAAGCGGTATCCATATAAGATTAGCCCCGTTTCTGATGCCCGGTTTTTAGTCGCATGTTCTTTTTTCAGATTTTGCGAAGAATCCTATCTTGCGTTTCCCCCGTTTGCTTTTCTTTTTCACGGAGGATTTGTCAGAACCTTTCCGTTCGGATGATGCTGATACTTTGGGCATTTCAATGCCGTAAGCCAACATACGCTCCTCGTACATTTCCAAGAATTCGGTTTCTGTCAGTTCCGGAAAATTCATGCAATAGACTTCCCAAGCGTCTTCCGGTGTATAATCGGGGTTGGCCATCATGATGTCGAACATCATATCTTCCGTCCCATTGTAATCATCGGTATCCCAATAAGGACTGTGCCCATGATAACCCTCAGTCGATTCATAGGCATATACCTTCGTGCAGGTTTCGATGATGTGCCGCACGAAATACAGGCAATTCATCAAATCTTCTTTGACTGTAAACTCATTGTCCGTATGAGGTTCATAGTATCCGCAACTGAGGTTGATGCAACTGACCGAAAGACCATTTCCCCGCAGGGCTTCCACATCCGTCATCATCCCTGCTTGTGGACGGTAACCAAACCGCTCTGGCTCTACGTCATGCAAGAACTCCTCACTGCAAATCTTTTCCCATGATATTTGTGTGATAATATCGTTATATCCACGGCGGTCGGGCTGTATTACAAAACGACAATTCTCAAAGAATGTCATGTTTGCCGCATTGCTTCCCACGCATCCAATCTCTTCGCCCACGAAAAATGCGATTTTTATGACGTCATATCTCGCAAGGCATTGTAGGGCAATCCAAATCCCATTCTTGTCGTCGGCACCTAATCCTTCCCACTGACGTTTCGAGGGCGAGTATCCGAAAATGATGTCGCGTGTTTCAATCGCACGGAAATCCCTGCTGTGTATCTTTTGTACTTGGTCAAGATGGGCCACGATGCAGGGATAGTTTTCTACGATGCCACGGGTAATATATAAATTCCCGATGGCATCTTGTTCAATGACTGCATCGGGAATGTTTTTAGATACGTACTGTTTGATAAATGTCCGTATCCGGTTCTCGTTCCTGCTTGGGGAATGTATTTCGTAAAGTCGTTTCAGTAATTTCATTTTCTTGTTGAATTATAAATAATTGATTAAGCTGCTTCGGGCATTGTCGCCGCAACGAGGCGCATACCGTAAGGCAACCCTGTATTTTCATCGATTTCATCGTAGGCCGTACCTTCAAAAACATGACAATCGCCGTCACCCACCAGTTCTTCGAGTGATTCGGTGCTGATTGTACGCTGCTCATAGCGATTCAGGGCAGACCGCCAGCACATGTATTTGACAACATCGTCGTCATCCTCGTAATACTCCCCGTCGTAATCGGAATAGTACCAATTGCTCTCTTTGTATTTCTGCTCTGCATTACTCATGCAGTCCTCACAGCAGTAGGATTCTTCGGTAAGCTCCGAATAATAGCAGTTGTCCGCCAGCTCGTAATCTCCACAATATTCACAACAGTACACATCATCCTCGTGATGATATTCGCCGTCGCTTTCCACAAATCGGAAGTCTTCCAAATCTTCCACATCGCAAGTATATTCACGTCCATGCCAATAGACGGTTCTTACCTCGTTGCAACAACGGTCATGGTAATTGTCATATTCCCTCTCATCATCCTCGATTTCCCCATTCGTGGTATCCAGTTCAATGTCGCCCTCACCGAAGTTGGTGGCAATTCTTTCGTATTCATCATAGTTTTTGAAGCTATCCTGATACGAGAGCGTATCTCCATAGTCCAAATCGCAGGCAATGGAGAGTTTAAGATGACTGAGCGAATTGCCTTCATTGTCCACAAAAGCCTGTGAATCGCCACAGCCTGCACCGATTTTTTTGTACCCGTCTATATGACCGTCACGAATAAGGGCATCTACCAATGCCCGTTTGAGAATATCATTGCACTCCGTAGAATATTGACGTTCGGCCAGACGCCAGACTTTATCATGCTGGTCACGGACTTCGTTATAGATGATACAACGAGCAATGATTTTTCCGTCCTCGTTTTCAAGATAGGCGGCACTGGCATTCACTGCATTTTCATAGAACGTATGGAATCCCTTATCGACCATGCAACTATGGAAGTCGCCGACACATTCATCCGAATCATATATCCTTTGGAAGTCAGAATTAACGTGCAGGCGGTTTTGCGGCAGGCATCCCATTGTAAATGTCTGCCACTCTTGAGCGATTTCCTCGCACAGATACGTTATTACCTGCTCCGGCAATGTCCTGCCAAATGCCGTTTCGAGAATGAGCTTGCGGTAGAGCTTGCCGATTTTCATCTTGAACACACGCCCGTTTTCGGCATTGACATAGCGGATGGCACGATAGTCTCCGTCCTCGCAGACACCTTTGTAGTCATCCGTGTAGTAATTGGCACTCCGATAGATGTTTTTCAGAATCTCGACCTTGTACGGCAGATTATCGTCACGGATGCCGGAACGTAGGATTTCGGCAATCATGGTTTGCTTCAACTCTGCCATACTCGAAATATGGAGCAGATGAAAGTCGCCGGACGTGATGGCGTCATGGAGCAACTTGCGGTCTTTGATATAGGAGAGCAGAATTTTATTTTTACGGCTTTTCTCCCCATTGCCGTGATGCTGTATTCCGAAAAGTTCGTTGAACTCCTCGAAATTGCGGAATTTGTAGAATAACATATATTTAGGCTTTAGAGATGGGTAAAAAAACTGCACTCACCGATTGATGCGGCAAGTGCAATGTTGAATGGAACACTCTCTCCCTGTTACTATTCGGGCATATTTTCGGCACACGTTCAGGCTACACTGCCTTTCGGGGGCTGTTCATAGTTTCAGAATCCGAAACAAGGAGCACACGGAGCCGTCAGCACACGGATTCCGACCCAGACGAGCAAGAGCAAGCCTGCGACAAATACCGTGTTCAGAATGGCATCCTGCCGTTTGCGGGCAAAGGCGATTATCTTCTTCATGGCTTTGATTATTACGGTTTGACTACAATCGGGCATAAAAAAGGCACGAGTTCTCCGCCCGTGCCTGCACCGATATATTTCACACTATGCTATGCCGCCGGTGTCGGCGACGGTGGCAGTATCGGCATTTTGATGATACGGCAACTCTCGCCCGTGAGCACACGATATACCCGCACGAGTCTTCGCCCGCGAAAACTGCTTACCGTAACGCTTTTCACACCTCTTGAAGCCAGAGTTGCAAGCACACCTCCGGCACTTTTCAATTTGTCGAAACTGCCGTAACTCTCGGTTCCGGCATTATTATATAATTCTATCATTGTCATTTGATTTTAGTGCATGATTGGATTGCCGAACTCACATGAATATCGGCAGCGGCTTTACGAGCCAATCGGGCTGACCGGCATGGAAACACTTGTCAGCACGCCTTTGCGCTTCTTTCGCACGGATGCGCCGAGGCTTTTTAGATTGTTTTTGCGGTACTCCTTTTGCCCGCAATTTTTCTCCAGCATCGGGTGTTTTCGCTTCTTTAGGCACACGCCAACGGCCGTTGAACGTTGCCGTATAGATGCGTTGCAACTCCGTGCCTTTGTAGCACATGACCAGTACGGCAGGCGGTTCGCCGGCAATTTCGCCTTTTACCCGCAGCCTGTCGAGCGTGTCTTTGGCCGCCTTGAAATGGGCATAACGCCCGTAATTACGAGTGCGGTCTTCGCTGAATATTTCAATCATACACTCAGGTTTGTTACATTAGTTTTTTGAGGAATTTCCAAGCCTGCGGGCTGTATCTCCGGCACACGAAATTCTCTAACGATTCGGTGCGTTCATATCCGCAATTCTGGCATAAGTACCGCACAAATTTGTGCGTGATGAAGTGCAGCATCCCCGTTTCATGGCTTTTGCAGCGGTCGAAGTACGGGGAGATACCGAGCGCAAAGTGGGCAGAAAAATTTTCCGCCACTTCGTTGAAAGCAATGAGTTTATACATGGTATGAAACAAAAAGGACAGCGCACATTTTCTGCACGCTGTCTTGCTTCGATTGTATAGGGTTCGTTATGCCGTTACGCTGCAACAGCTACGGGTTCCGCTCCGTTTCTCGGCTTTCTGCCACGCCTGCGGGCAGGCTGTTCCGCCACCGTTTCGGCTACGGGCGTCGCACTTTCGGCGACAACCTGTTCGGTCTGCACCTCTTCGGTCTGGGCGATGTCCTTGGGCAGTTCCACACGGAAATTCAGTGCCTCCATGAGTGCTTTGGTGGCATTGTGGATGTACTTCTTGCGGTCGCGGGCGGAGCGTTCCAAGTCCTTTTTGGTCGGCATTAACCCGATTCGCGCCCATACGCTTGCATCGAGGTCGAAGACTTTGACCGTAATGCCTGCGGAGGTGCGAATGATGAGCCGGTGCGGAGTTCCTGCACGGAGTTTCGAGCGGATACCGTCATTCGATTCACGGAGCAGCGATTCTTTGGTCTTCACTTCCCAGAATGTCGTTACCACGTTGCGCAGTACACGGAACATTTCGTCCTGCGTTTTCACGGTCGCTTCGTAATCGGCACCGAAAAAGTGCATAGCCGTGTTTTTGCCGTCTTTGCCGGCATACTCGAAAACCACACCTGCGGCATTAACTGCCATGTTTGCAAACTGTTCTGCATTTAACTTACTGATTGCCATAATGATAAAATTTAGTTGGTTTCTATGCGATAGTGCATATTGAGGGCACTGCGGAATCGAACCGCACGTTCTGCGGATGGCAAAACGGCACGACCTGTGCGTGCCCAAAAATCGCACGCTACCTTTCACCCGATAGCGTGCAGATTTCATCTCAATTTGCACCTCACTAAAACGTGCCCTATACTCGCTATTTCGGAAAAAAGCCCTATATTTGCATCGTTCACACGCAAAGACGATTATCCGCTGTCATGGCAAGCCCGACATACTCCAATTTCGACGGGTGCTTCTTTGGCACGTCCCCCGTCTTTTCCAACGGGGCAGCTAACATTAGGGCGGTTGGCGGCTGGTGATTGTGGGCATGACATTGGCAATGCTCTTTTCTCAAGCTCCGTGCGGATTGTTTTTACCGCATAGCGATTTTTATCTCCGGCTGCGCAAGGGCAGACTTATGGCATTATTTTATCGCCTCCCTTTTCCATACGACTCTCGCCCTCCCAAAATCACGGGCTTTGCGTATGCGGACAAAATACACGTATTTCGACCGTTCCGACTTGCGGCATTGGTTTGCCGTTCCGCTCGGTGTGGTTGTTTGACACCCTATTTAAGCGTTCCAAAACGCACGGACGAATTTTTGATTTTCCAAGCCTCAAAAATAGGTTTCCCACAAAAAAGGCTTTTGTTTTCTCGCTGTTGCGGTTTTTGCTGTCTGTTTCTTACTTACTGACTTTTTTTGTTTTTACTATTTACAGACTTGTTGCGGTTGTGTCGCTTTTGAAAGTCTGTATATTTTTTGTTTCTGTTTTCCCCGTCTGTTTGTCGGGGCTGTTTCCCTTTCGGGTTCAATTCAACTCTAAAACAAATTTTTCAATCCTCCAAATAATTTTTTTCGTCCGACTGACAAAACGGCTCTAAAATGAGAGTGGACGCCCGCGCGCGAGGGTTATTCCTATTTGATTGAAAATCAACCTATTGCAGAAAAGAAAAAATTTTTTCAAAAAAAATATAGGGTTCAACGCTCAAAAACAGACTGAAAGAAAAACTATATATATTGATAGTCAATTATTTGCGAGTTAAAAAACAGACTAAAAACAAGGGAGAATTTTTTTTTGCTTTCAATCCGAAAGAAACAAAGGTCTATTTATAGGCTTTTAGTTTCACTTTTCTACAAAGTGAAGGTTGTAAATAATTGAATAACAATGTACTAATAATTTTTAAAAATAACGGGGTGGGTACTACCCCTGGTGCGGATTCGATACGCGCCCTACGGCCTGATTTTCAAGTCCCATTTTTGGCTCTGACTTTTTTGTTCAAAGTTTGGCACGGTTTCGGGGGATTATTTGTTCAAAATAGAACAGGATTTGCAGCAGGAGAATCCGTCAGGTCATTGACAGACTTTGCAAGAATCCATTTACCCGCCGGCTTTGCATTGGCGGATCCTTTTGACGATTGTCATTTCATGTTATGGCAGACACGGTTATGCGGAGAATGTCACCGGCTGAAACATACCGAGCTTGGATGTCAAAGCAGGCGGTCGCATATATAGTCTTGTATAGGAATTTATGCGCTAATGAATTATCGAATTTTTTGTCGAAACTTTTATTAGGTTCCCCTAAAAAGAAAATTGATAAATTAAGCCCGCATTTCCCGGACAATCTCTATCTTTGCCTAAAGTAAACCTGTATATAATTTATAGATGCAAATACCGGATGAGTAAAAGCAAGTCGGCAATCCATGATTTCTTCCGATGTTACAGACCGAAGAATGAGACGCATGAACTGGCCATAGCGCAGTTCTGTGCCCAGCGACGCTTTGTCGTCTCTATCGACGCAACACCCGACAAACGGTTGCCCGTAACATACGAAGAGTTCCGGCAATGGTTCGAGACGGATACGCCCAGGCGCGGTGATGTCGTGAACCTTGTAGGGCAAGGGATTTCGGGAATTGTCGAAACGGTGGGTGTAAACCAATCCGTGTGCCTGTACGTCTCCATCAGAGGTGATGAACTGAACGCCTCTTCCGGATGCTTCGACTACACCTCGTTGGAAATCGCCGACAAGGAGACGGTTCTCCACCTCCAACGGTCTCTTTACAGGGAAGGTCTGGTCTGGAACCGATGGCGTAACCGAATCAAGCCACGTGAAGTGCCTAAAGAGAATGTCCAGTACCAGATCAGCGTATTGGGGCGGAAAATCGGCTACGGCGTGTTTCGGGAAATCGATGCCGAGGGACGGATTGTCATGTACTGCATGAAACCGGAGGACGGTACAGTGCGGTATTCGCTGCGGGAGGTTGTCGGACCGGTAGAAGATTACCAGCTGGAGCCAATCAATGTAGGACAGCGTGAGGAACTGGCGAAAGAACTGGAAAAGGCCGGTGTCCTTTGGAACGGGTTTTACAAGCGCATCGAGCCGGTCAATTATCTGGCTCCGGCAGGGAAAGGCTACTACTACCTGGACGAGTTCTGGGAGGTATGCAGGACTATCGAGCAAGGCAAGGCCAAAGGTGCGAAGTATTTCAATAACGGAAACTATTCCCGGTATCGGGAACCGCTGGAGGAACTCCGGAGGTATCTTTTCAGCGAGCTGGGTGTCGGTGCTGTTTCCCGTTCTGAAGAGACCGTATATTACTACCTGAAAGAGTTCTGGAAGGTCTGCAAGACGACGGATAAAGGACGACGGAGGGATATAAAGCGAGCCAATGCCGGTAATTATTCCACCGATGAAGAGAGCATAAAAAAACTTGCCTTACAGTTACAGGATAAACGGAAGGAACAACTGTCCCGTTATCCGTTAAAGGGATAGCCGTTTTACAATCATCCGCTATCCGTCACCTTGTTGCTGGAAAAGTAAATCCCGCTTTGAAATTTCTGTATCGGTATTCTCTATCTTCTTCTAAAGAAGAAGCAAGATGGAGGGTATAAATAAAGCACTTCCGCTACGCTCCAGTGTTTATTTATACCCTTTAATGCTCACCCCTAAAGGGGTTCGCTCTGTTTTTCTTTTAGTAGATAAAAAGAGAAAAGTAAGATAGTAGTATAGTATATATAATATTACTGCATCTTACTTTTCTGTTTTATAGAGTTAGAAATAGTTGTCGGTCAGCCCCCATCGGGGCTTTTTTTATGCCCGTAGGTTTGCTCGAACTTCTCCCTGAAAGCCTTTACCGTCTCTTTGGGCAGGTAGCGGCGCACCTCGCCGCAGAGCCGGTCATACTCTTCCAGAGGGAGCGTGTCGAGGTCTGCCATTTCAATCTCCACGTCTGGATGCAGCCTGCGGAAATAGAATCCCGCCGCCTGCGCATATTCGCCTTTGCAGGCCCGGCTGACCGTCTTGACAGATGTTCCGGTGATTTCGGCGCACGATTGCATCGACTTGAAGACGGCGACCAGTATGCGCGTGTGGCCGAACAGCAGCACCTGCTTCGGATGCCGGAATGAACTGCTGCTTTTCCCTTTGTGTTTCATACGGTTTTCATTTTACCATGCGTTGCAGGATTCGGGTAATGAGCGGGATGTTTTCCACGTTGATCCACTCTTTTGCCACGTTCCAGCTCAGTGATTTACTAAAACAGATACTCTCTTCCGTGAGGATATGATACGACAGGCGTCCTTCCGTCGGTTTGAGTTTTAGCTCATGCAGTTCACAGAGCCCGTTTTTCCAGAATATGCAGCCGTGCTCCGTCTGGAGGGCCTGCACCATCAGTATCGGGAACGGTATGGCTCCGACCAGCATACCGACAGCCCAAAATGTAATTCGCAGCCGTTCTTCATATCCGGCCTCTATCAGTCGCCAGATGTCCTCCGGTGTACCCAGGCAGGGCGTCAGGCATTGTCTCCGACAACGGGGACAGTCGCAGCTCACGGGATAGCGCCCCGTTGCTCTTGAAATCTTCTCGGTCAGTTCCTTGCTCATGCTGTCTCTTCCGGTTGTTGTTCGGCATTTCGTTTGTTCCACAATTCGATGATTTTTTCCCTGCCGAGTAGTGACCACCGCTTACGGGTACCGAATGCCCATCGTTTCTGAGTTTTGGGATTCGTCCAGTAGTACGGCACGTCGATTTGCCATTCCCGATATTCAGGCAGGACAGCCCATTGCCTCTTCTCGAACTGACAAATGCCGCTATTTTCCAAAAACTGACTCATTCGGTTGGCTGAGATACCGATTTCCCGGGCGAGTTGTGTGGGTGTGAAATAATCCACGCCTTCCGTCAGATGGCTGTACGGGTTTTCCACCCTACGGCGTCCGGACGGCAGCTCTGGACGTTTAGGCGGTTCCCTGTTCCAGAGTTCAAGAATCTGGTCACGGCCGATCTTGCTCCATCGTTTCCGTGTTCCTGCCGCGTAGCACTTGCCGGTGCGCAGGTTATTCCAGTAATACGGCATGTCGATTTGCCAGCTTCGGTATGGCAGGAAGGCTATCCACTGGTTTTTCGAGAACTTGCAGATGCCTTTCTCGGCAAGGAACTGGTGCAACTGCCGGGGTGTCGTATTGAGCTCCTGCGCGAGCCATGTCGTCGAATAGAAGTCCCGACCCTCGATCAGGTTGTCGTAAAACTCCACCTTGTAGGAATCGGCTTCGATGCGTTCCTGTTGCAGGTGTATTTCGTGGCGTTGGGCGACAATCAACTGCTGCGCCTCGTCGAGGCTTTGCGGCACGGGCAGATTCTCGGTAGTGCCCATGCCGCTTTCGGGTCTGGGTTCCAATGTGACATAGCCCCGTGTCATCAGTTCGTTGATTTTCGTGTTGCACCATTGCGAGAACTCCGGCGACAACTGCCGGGCGAACTCCATCGCCAGCTCTTCATCGATCCATGTCGCCCCGTTGTTACGGCCGCGCGTGGTAAAAATCTGGCTGTCGAGGCTTTCCGAGATGCCCTTCTCGACCAGATGTTGGCGATAGCGGACGAAATCCGCCTTGCGCAGTATCTCTGCGGGCAAAACTCCGAAGCTGCGGGCCATCTGCGTGGCGTTTATCATCATCTTATTGTTCGCAGCACGAAAAGAGATCGGATGGTCCTGATAGCTGAACACCACGTCTTCCTGCTGTGCGGGTCGCGTCGCTTTGGCAGACTGTATGGCCGCGTCTTCGAGCAGTTCGTTCAGCCACGTCTCCACTGCGGCGCACTTCTTTGCCGCGATGGAGTTTTCGCGCCGCATGGGCCGGATCAGCTTATAGACGTCGTAAGGGCTGATGGCCCACATCTCGCGTCCTTTCTTGCGGAACGGAATCTGAATACTGGAGGGCAACTGGCGGATAGCCGCCTTGTCGGTCAACATCTCCTCGCGCCCCAATACTTTGCAGAGGTCATGGAGGTTTACCCATGCCAAGGTTTTGTCATCGTTGAACAGCACCCTGACCGGGTACTCTTCACATAGTA
This sequence comes from Butyricimonas sp. Marseille-P3923, assembly GCF_900184685.1. Lineage (GTDB taxonomy): Bacteria > Bacteroidota > Bacteroidia > Bacteroidales > Marinifilaceae > Butyricimonas > Butyricimonas muris. The sequence continues at coordinate 304,442 of NZ_FXXL01000004.1, read as the reverse complement.
TCGCATTGCTTTTCATCTTGTATTATTTTTCATTCTCTTTCTCTTCTAAATCACGTTGTTTACAGAATTTCCGGAACTCCTTGCGCCGTTCCTCATACGCCTGTCGCTTGTGGGCGATCTCCCGCACGGTGAAATAGCGGCGCTCCACACCGCAAAGGCGGTCGTATTCCTGCAATGTCAGGTTGTCGAGGTCCGACAGGTCGATTTGCACATCGGGGTGCGCATGTCGGAAATAGAAGCCTCCAGTGGCTACATACTTCCCGGTACAGGAGAACGATATGCTTTGGAGGTTGATGCCTGAAAAATCCGCCGCGCTGTGCAGCGAGCGCACCACGGCGATGAGTACATACGCTCCGTTGAAGACCAGCAACTGCTTCGACGGTAAAAATGGACCTTTCGTTTTCATAGCTCATCGGTGTTTGGGGTGGAAAGCAGTTCTTCATGGGTAAACCGCTGCTGCGCCTGCATTAGGATGTAGGAGTCTGAACACGCGATTCCGGTCAACAGCATCTGCGACATGTTGTCCAGCAGGTACACCCCGAATACGGGATCAACACAGCAGAGGAACGGCAGGGCGAAAGATTCTTCCGCCAGAGAGTGCCCCGTAGCGGTATCAACGGCGAAGCGTTCGTCCGGCGGTATGCCGTACATCTTGCCCAGATGGTCTATCCACAAGGCGAATCCTGTGGTAAATTCAGCAATCTTTTCTTCCGGGTCCAGCTTCATGGATTGCAGGAAGTGTGTCATGTCAAAATAAGTCCGGGTATCAGTGACGACGAACAGCAAATCCGGAAACTCGCCGAACCGAAGTCTGAACCCTTGATGATTTTCTATTCTTCTCATTTTCTCAAAATATTGAATTTTGCAGGCAAATATATACTTTTCGGCTCGATTTTGACTATAAATTTGCCGATAAATTTTATCGTTAATAATTCATTCATAGGTATTTACAATCGCATTTCGAGTGCAAAAACAGGCCAAAAATCTATAAGTAACCGTCCGCCTATTTTGTATGGTAAACCGAACATATTGGAGCCGATTTGTTCGTATGGTCTGAAGGGGGCAGATAACCCATTTTTTCGGGATCAAACTATTCTTTTTGAAACCCGAAAAAAATGCAGGAAGAAGGAACATTTAACCGCGAATTGCTCGAAAGCATATTCCACACGTCGAAAAAAACGATTCAGGAATACGTGCGGGAAATCGAACGGCACAACCGCTACCGTTCGGTGCGCTCGAACATGCTGCTGGGAACCATCCTCGACGACCGGGCGCGTCTGATCGACCTGTACGATGCGTGCCTGCAACAGGATGCGCACATCCGCGCGGTCATCGAGACACTCGAAAGCCAGATACTCGGAGACCGCTATATGCTCGCCCGTTTGAACGACAAGGGCAAATACGTCAAGGATGTGAAAGAGAGCCAGAAGATACAGGGTTCTCAGTTCGACAAAATCATCCGAGGCATCATCGAGGCCAAGCTCTACGGCTATACGCTGCTGGAAATCATGCCCGATACCGATCCTGAGACGGGACGGCTGAAGGAGGTAAACAGTATCGAACGCCGCAACGTCCTACCCGAACAGGGCATTGTCGTCAAACGGCAAGGACTGTGGCTGCCGCACTGGGACATTCACTCGGCCGCCTACCGGAAGCGTTATGTGCTCATCAAGACGGGAGATCTCGGGCTTTTCTCGGCCACGACGCCGCTGATTCTCGCCAAAAAGTTTACGGTTGCTAACTATTTGAATTTCAGTCATTCGTATGGTCAGCCGGTTATTCACGGAAAGACCGTCAGTGAAAACAATATGGACCGCAAGCGTCTGGCACAGGACATCTCCAATGCGGCTCAGAATAAGATCATCGTAACGGGGCTGGAGGATGAAGTTGATATCAAGACCTTCACCATGTCCAACAGCGAGAAGATATATACCGGACTGATTCAGTTCGCCAACAAGGAGGTCTCGAACCTTATTCTCGGCTCCGAATCGATGGCCGGAGGCATGCAGTCGTATGTCGGCTCCACCAAGGCGCATCAGGACATCTTCCGCGACCGCATCGAGGTATATCGCCGCTATATCGAGAACGTGATGAACGAGCAGATCATCCCCCGGCTCGTGGCGATGGGCTATATCCCCGCCGGACTGGAATTCAAGTATTCCAACCGCATCGACATGAATAACGAAGACCGTATTAAGCTCTACTCGCTCATCACGGACAAGTACGAGGTGGCGGCGGATGAAATAGAGAAAGAGTTCGGCATCGTCGTGGGCAAGCAGCTCAATGTGATACCCGGCATGGGTGGCGGAGGCAGTGTGGCAGTCGGTGGAAGCTCATCCGACCGGGGCATCATGTCGGACGAGGAATATTACAAACGCTACGGTCATCCCCGTGGCGTAAAACAAACCGATACCAATCCGTAGCCATGAGAATCACCCTTGAACAATTCTGCGAGCAGTGGGCGCCGAAAGGCAACGGCCGGTATTTGCCTAACAAGATGGAGTTCAACACCCACGACTTCGTGACAAAGGCCGGCGAATACTCCATAAGTCGGTTCCGCACCAGTTTCGCCGAAGGCGGTTTTTACGGCAGCGGCAAGCCGTGGCCGGAACGCAAATCCCGCTGGGGCCGACGCTTCACCCATCCCGTGATGAACGACACCGGAACCTTGTCGCGCTCCATCACCGGGGAAGCCGACCGTATGGACCACACCAACATTACCCAGCGCGGCTACGGTGAGCGGAAGAAGATTTTCCGCCGAGGAGCCCGTTACGCCATTCGGACCCAAGCGAGCAATTTCAAGCAGCCGGGCAAACGCGGCGCTTCCAAGAGCTACGCCGCTGTCCACAACACTGATCCGGCGTTGGGACTCTACACGGTCAACCAATATAGCAGCCGCCGGCCCGAACATCGGCAGTTTATCGGCATCAGCCCGAAATTGAATCATACCGTCAACCAATTGTTTATCCCCATTCTGTTCCGGGGATTTCCCTTTCCCAACCCATGATAAAAGACAAGAAGCCATATAATCCACCCGTAAACGGTTCCGCTCCGAGAGCGGAACAACCTGCGGTCGCCGTGCCCGAACAGGTATCGGAGAATCCGTTCGTGAACATGTATCAGGCTGTCCGCCGTGCCATCCTCACACTGCGGGAGCATCCGGAAGAGCCGCAAAGTCCGCCATTTTTCAAGACCATCATGATCGACACGGGACAGTTCTCCCGAATCGTGCGCAGCGAAAATCTGGAAATGGAAATCGCCTTTCCTGCCATCTTCATCCGCTTCGTGAACGTGCGCTACCTCGTGCAGCAGCAACGTATCGGCGAGGGCCGCGCCACCATGCGCATCCGCTTCATCCTCAATACGCTCAACCACACCGACCCGGAGCGGGAATGCGACCCGTTCATCGTTTTCCAGCGGTTGAACGTCGCCATTCAGGATGCCAAAAGCCATGAACCGGCACTCACGGAGCGATGCAATCTCCTTTACTTCGACATGCCGATGACAACCAACATGTTGCAGGCGTACTGGGTGGATTACGAGGTCTGGTTCCGGGAATCCTCCGCCTGGAAATACCGGAACTGGGTAGAACGCTATCTGGTCATGCCGCCTTTCACGCAGCATACCGATGCTCCGCAGCATGACACGGCAGGACACGGACACCATGCCGAACCGGTTTACGAACAGGTTACGGGATTCGAGCCGTCGGTAGATGTGCCGGACCTGCCGGAGGAGGATGAAAAAGAACCTGAAGAGGAAAAGCCTGCCGAGGATGTCCCGAACGGCTCCGAAAGCGGATTATAAACCATTTCACGCGAGCGAAGCTATTCTTACCCAAAGGAAAAGATGAACACGGAAACTTTTGAACATATCGTCTGTCAGTCGGGTGCCGGACGTCCGGCTTCCATCCGCTTCTTCGGCCGCATCACAGAAGAGAGTGCCGGACGTTTCAGCGAGGCATTCGACTTTTTGGAGAACATCGTGCGTCCGTCCCTTATCCGAGTGCTCATCAACTCGGAGGGCGGTTCGGTACTGCACGGCATGACGGTCTATGCCGCCATCCAGAACGCCTCGGTGCCTACCGAATGCGTCATCGAAGGCATGGCCGCCTCGATGGGCTCCGTCATCTGGGCTGCCGGGGACAAGTCGTTCATGCGCGATTACGGCATCCTGATGATTCACAACCCGTTCCTGCCTGACGAAAACGACGGGGAACCGTCCGAGATGGTCAAAGCCTTCACGACGCAGATCGAGACCATCTACCGCAAGCGGTTCGGGTTGAGCCGCGAAAAGGTCCGGGCCATCATGGACGGGGCTGCCGGGCAGGACGGGACATTCTTCGATGCTGCGGCTGCCGTAAAGGCGGGCATCATCCCCGAAAGCCATGTGCTGAGGACCAGCAAGCAGCTCCGGGACAAGGTGCGTGCCGACCTGTCGGGTATCACGGACGCGGCGGCCATACAGGCGGTCATGAACCGCATCACACCACCCAAAGAGGGAAATCACCCGTCGGACGAGAAAACCACTATTCTTAATACGAAACTTAATCACAGATCCATGAACGAAGAGAAAACATTATCCCCGGAATACAGCGCGGTGGTCGCCTCACTCGGTATGCAGGAGAAGAACGAGGTCAAAGACGTGCTCTCCCGCATTACGGAGCTGACCGGTGTGGAAGCCCGGCTGGCCGAGGCGAACAAAGCCCTGAGCGACGCCAAAACCGTGATTGCCGGCAAGGACGCCACCATCGGCAATCTCCAGAAAGACCTCGACAGCATAACCGCCCGGTTGCAGGTCTATGAGCAGAAAGAGGCCGATGCCAAAGCGAGTGCCATCCAGAGCTTCTTGCAGAAAGCCGTGGACGAAGGCAAGATCGAGGCGGATGCGGTGTCCGGCTGGAAAGAGATGGCAGCCACGAACTTTCAGTTGGTGCAGGACACCATCGGTTCGATTCCCGCCCGCGAGAAAATCAGCGAGCAGATCGCCACCGACCCCGACAACGCCAAAGCGGCCGCCGACGCCCTGAAGAGTGCCGGTCAGAAGATGGCCGAGCAGGTCGAAGCCGTCGTGGGCAAAGACTTCCAGTTCAAGAAACTACAATAACCCCGTCCGACGGGAGACGTACCATCCCGCCACCTTGATACACATAAACTGATTTGCCGGAAGTGGTTTACCGCTTTGAGTCGATGCTCCCTGTTCGCGGCCGAGATTCTAACCCAGAAAATCACTAACACAATGGCAGATACAGTAACTTTCTTACAGAACGGCTATGCCGGAGAGGTATTGGAAGACCTGCTCTCCTATACGGCGCAGGGCAACGACACCTTTCGTGAGGGGCTGATCCACATCAAGTCCGGCATCCAGCACAAGTACACTCTTCCCGCCATCCGGCTGGGAGACATCATTCAGGACAACGTACCTACGCCCCAGAGTTCGCACGGGGCCAAAGGTGAGAACGGCGAGAACGAATACCAGTTCACGGAACGCCACCTCGAACCCGCCGAGTTCATGGTTTACCTCGAATTCAACCCGCGCGATTTCGAGGCGTACTGGAAATTCGCACAGCCGACGGGCAACCTCGTCTTCCGCGAGCTCGACCCCAAGTTGCAGGCCACGATGCTGCGCCTTCTGATGGACAAGAAAAACGAGTTCATCGGCAATGCCATCTGGACTTCGGCCAAGGGCGGTGCGGCCGCCGCAGGTATCACGGCTCCCGCCGGTGCCGTGCAGATCGGAGCCGGTAAGGAGAAATACTTCGACGGGGTCATCAAGCGTATCATCGACAACGTGAACGCCACCGATGCCCAGACCGTTGCAGGCGGCCAGTGCATCGTCTCCGGTACGACCGAGCTCAAGGACGGCGCTGCGGTCGAGGCAGCCCTCTACTCGATGTGGCGGAAATGTCCCAAGCAGATCCGCAAGCGCTCGGGCCTGAGCATCGTCATGGGCTGGGAAGCGTGGGACGCCTACGACCAGTATATCACCGACAAGATGGTGAAATACTCCGAGAACAGCGAGGTGAACCGCTACCGCTTCAAGGGCAAGCGTATCATTCCGATTACGGGCGTGCCGGAACACACCATCGTCATGGGCAACTTCACGTCGGGAATGGACTCCAACCTGTGGATGGGCGTAGATTACGCCAACGACGCCGAAGTCCTGAAGGTGGACCGTCTGCAATCCAACTCGGAGCTCTTCTTCTTCCAGATGCGCATGAAGATGGACGTGAACATCGTCAAGCCTGCCGAGATCGTCGTCCATACGGCCTACACCAAAACGGCATAACCCTTTACCGAATCACCGAATATCAACGTGCGGGGGATGGACACCATACTCCATCCCCCTTTTTCATACCGCAATATCTATGGCAAAGACTCAAACGACCATTCCTGAAACAGATACCGCCCAGCCGGATGCGACAGTCGCAGCACCTACGACAACGACCGGAGAGAAAGATACGGCGACCGAGAAATCCCCGAAGAAAGAACAGGCGCCGAAAGCGGCGGCCGAGATTCCTGCCGCCGCGTTGGCCATCCTCGGCAAGTTCCCCGACTACAAGGAACTCTACATCGATGCCGATGGCAGCATGTACACGCCGCAGACCGCTCCGGCCATCCGGGGCAAGGCCATCCTCTACAAGAATCCCTATTATAAATCATAACACGCAGGCTATATGGCATTAGGCAATGTAATCATCAAGGATGTGGACGGCAATCTGCCGTATGCCGCATCCGCAAGCAACGAGAAAATCACGGGCCTGCTGTTCGACGTATCGGGACAGCCCGACCTCTTTACCGCCGGCTACGGGAAAAGCAACGAGGCGAACGTGGCACTGGGCGATGTCATCTGCATCACCAGCCGTAAATCCTCCGTGCAGGACTTCGGCATCAAGGAACGTGTCGCGTGCGACCTTGACGAAGAGACGAACGAAAACTTCCTGTTCGGCATTCCGGCCTACCACATCCGCGAGTTCTTCCGCATGAGCGGCAACATCGACGGACCGGGCCGGCTGTACGTCATGTTCGCGGACTGCTCCGAGAACTGGGACGCCCTCGATGTGATGCAGCGTGCCGCAGACGGGCTCATCTCGCAGGTGGGCATCTGGACCGAGCAGCCGCTGTGGAAACTCAACGGCGAGCAGGAGAAATACAACCTGAACCTCGTCAAAGGCATCAACGACAAGGCGGTGGCTCTGGCCGAGCTGAACCAGCCCCTGTCAGTGGTGCTGTGTGCCAACCCCGCCAACACGGGTGGCGATACGGAAGAGGCGAAGGTCATCGACCTGAACCGCATTCCGTCGGCTATCTGTGAATCGTCGCGTACCAGCGTCATCTTCGGCCAGGCACGAAACGACCAGAACACGACAATCCAGTACCGCAACCCGAACCATACGCCGGTCGGTTTTCTGGGTGCTGTCATGGGCGCTCTTGCCAAGGCGAGCGTTCACGAGTCCATCGCCTGGGTGCGTCAGTTCAACCTCTTTGCCGACGACTTCCAGCAGATTGAGCTCGGGTTCGGAGACCTCACGCTCGATGCCGAAGATGAGTTCGTATCGACCAACCTGTACGAATCCCTCTCGCCGGTGTTGCTGGACGAGCTGGATGACAAGGGATACATTTTCCCCATCAAGTATTCGGGTCGGGAGAACGGCATTTACATCTCCAAAGACCAGACCTGCTCCAACGGGGACTACCGCACCATCGCCCGCAACCGTACCATCAACAAGAGCCGCCGTGCCGTGCGCGAAGCCTTGCTGCCGTATCTGCACAGCCCTCTGATGGTGAACCCTGCAACGGGCTTTCTCGCACCCTCAAAGATTACGGCCTTCAAGACCCTGATCGGTGACATACTGGCCAAGATGCAGGCAGCGCAGGAGATCAGCGGCTATGCCGTGACCATCGACCCTAACCAGAACGTACTGGTGGACGATACGCTGCGCATCAGCTACGTCATCGTACCCGTCGGCGTGGCCGTGAAAATCTATGTCGAGGAAGGCTTATCACTAACCGCTAAATAGATGTAAACATGGCAATTATAAACAACGTCGCATACTCTTGGTCGATGATTACCTTAGCCAGTACGGCTCTGGGAATCGAGGAAGGCTCCACTGTACTCGAAGGCGTTTCGGGTATCAAATGGAGCAAGAAACGCAAAATCGAGCCCAACTACGGTCTGGGCGGAAAACCGGTCAGCCGGGGTTTCGGAAACATCTCCTACACGGCGAGCATCACGATGGACTATGCCACGCAGCAAACCCTGCGCTCGACCTACGGCAGTCTGATGGACATCGGAGAGTTCGATCTGATCATCTCGTTCGCCAACCCGATGGCCAGCGATGACTGGACGACCACCACCGTCACGCTGAAAGGCTGTATCTTCAGCGAGGACGGCATGGAGAGCCAGCAGGACGATACCAATATCGTGCATGAATTCGACCTCAATCCCTTTGATATCCAGATCGGTGACGGGGATACTATTTAGGAGGTTATGGATGTAACTTTCGAAGGAAAATCCTCGACAGGGAAAAACGAATGGCTCACACCGCCACATATTCTGCGGCGGTTGGGGCCGTTCGATTTGGACCCTTGCGCTCCCGTGAACCGACCGTGGAATACAGCGGCACACCATTATACCATCGAAGATGACGGGCTCAAACAGCAATGGTTCGGACGTGTGTTCTGCAATCCTCCGTATGATACGGCACTCATCGTACAGTTTATCAGACGTTGCGTGGAACACCGCAATGCCGTTGCCTTGACTTTTGCGCGAACAGACACACGGTTATTCCATGAGCTGGTGTTTCCGAATGCGGATTCCATCTTGTTTATTAAAGGACGGCTGAGTTTCTATCACGTGACAGGAGAGCAGGGAGGCACGGCAGGCGCTCCGTCCTGCCTGATTGCTTTCGACAAAGAAAATACCGCAGTGCTGGAACGCTGCGGTATTGAAGGTAAATTGGTGAAAATCTAATCATATCGCCGCTGTATGTAAAATTCCTTCATACAGCGGCGATATTTTTCTATTTTAGCTATTTTATTATAGTAATGATTGCGCTAAGGCAATCTTTCGTTTTGGTCTGAAAACTGTACAAACTTACCACAAATTTTCAAAAGTGCGGTAAGTTTGTACAACCTCCGATTATACATATTTGTTCAACTCTTCGACAAGAAGATGTACTGTTGTGGATGATTCAGCCTGTGCCGGCGGTACGTTTTCCATTTGGCGCATGATGGCTTTGGCATTCCGTATCGCTTGGTCCTGTTTGTCAGCCAGCACTCGAAATACCTGACCGGCAAATCCGGCTTCTTTGCTATATGCTATCCCCAGCAATCCGCTCAGCTTTTCGGCGTACAGGTTTCGGTGCATCGGTCCTTGAAACAGGTTATAGTGCAACAGGAACCAGTATTCAAATGCCTGGTTGCTATATGCCACCTTCATTCCACCAGTTTGAGCCAATGCTATTGCACGATTGAAATCGTTATCCGGAAAATCATCCTTATCGAATACTACCCAGCATTGGTCATAGATACGACCTTTCTTCCGTTCTTCTTCCCTTATCCGAAGAGCTTTCTGCACAAGGCCGACCGTATTGATGCCTTGTCCGACAGCCTTAATGTTGGCTGATGTCAGACGGAAAGCATTGAAATAGTCAGGTTCGGTATTCACACCCTCGCACACAATCAGAAAGGTTTGCTTGACGTCCCGGACAAAACTTACCCGCCGAAGATTACGGGCAACCCGTGGATCTCGTTTATTCATCCGTGCCATCTTCCGTCTCTTCTTTCTGGTCAAACAAACGCTCGAATTGGCCAACGATAGGCACACCACCATATTTCCCCATGAGATACTCTTTCTCAAAAGGCGCACTATTGCGCACTTTGTACTCTGCCAGCGAATACAACTCCGACGCCCCCAGCGAATCTTTTTGGGTAAACCACACCTGATCCCTGCGGAACAGATTTGCATTCAACAGGTTCGTATCATGCGTCGTAAAAATCAACTGTGCATTTTTGGAGTTCGTCAGCCGGGAGTTGAAGAGCGCAATGATTTTACAGGTCAGCAGCGGGTGCATCTTCGAGTCGAACTCGTCGATGACCAGCCGTTTGCCGTGATCCAACGCGTCAATAATCGGATAGGCCAATGAAAAATACTTGATTGTGCCTTCCGATTCGTTCTTCCGGAACGGGAAAGTGACCATTTTCGTGGCTTTTCCCGTTTCGTCATACTGCTGATGCGAACTGATGACCGTATTATCAACCTTGCGGATGTCGTCTATTCCGAAATCGGCAAATTGGGCAAACTCGACAATACGCTGCTTCATTTCGGGATTATCGATTTGCTGGGTTGCCATTTTCCATATCCGCTCGTCACTGCTCCCCAGCACGATGGTCGTATTGGCCAGCCACTCCATGATTTCCACCGAAACGGTTTCATTGAATTGCGCGGCTACGGACAACAACAGTGCATTGTCGCGCACCATCTTTTTAGCAACCACCTCTTTCCCGACGGCAAATTTCGGATGCAATTCATACTCATCCAGGTTGCGCAGGAACAACTCGACTTCCTTTGCCTTTTTCTTATTGCTCTTTTGGTAAAGCCATTCTCTGTAAACCCGTTTCTCATCCACTTCGAAACCGTACCGGTACTGGGACTGTTCATCCGCAAAGACAGCCTCGAAATAGCTGGGTTCATTCTCTGTACTGCGGTTGAGACGAAAACTTTCCACCTGCTGTATGCGCTCACCGGACTGCACGCCTTTGGACGAGTTGATGACAAACCACTTGAAGAAATCAAGAGCCTTTATCAAATTGGACTTTCCGCTGGCATTGGCTCCGTACACAACGGCACTTTTCAGCAAAGAAAGATTCGTTCCGGTCAGTTCAAAAACGATGTCCTCCGACGAGGTTTGTTTTTCCTTCAAAGCCGAAGCTGCCAACGAAAGTGTCGCCGCCTCCTTGAATGAAAGGAAATTTTCAACTGTGAACTGAATAATCATATAATATCGTCGTTATATGTAGATTTTCCGCAAATATAAGCAATATCTTTCTAATTTCTGTATTTTATCGAAATATTTCCCCGATTTACACCCGTTGAAGCGATAAAGCCGCTATTCCTTTTTGTAACCAAATATCACGCAGAAATGGAAGATAAGAATCTTACACTGGAGCAGGAAGCCCAGATTAAGGAGAAAGCGGCCGCGCTGAAAGCCGAGAAGAAAGTCCGCAAGGTCTATCCGATGGTCGTGTTCGGCGATACGGATTGTGGCGAGAAAGAGTTCTACGTCGCCTACATGGGTGAACCGACCTTCCCGCAATTCTCGAAGTTCATGGCGGCATCGAAGAAGGACGAGGTGAACGCCATGCGTCAGCTCGCCCGCGACTGCTTCCTCGACGGCGATAAGGAGCTGGTGGACAACGAATCGCTGTTCCTCTTCGGTCTGATGTCACAACTTTCAGAGATCATCACCACCCGTCAGAGCCTGCTGGTAAACTGATAGACACCTGGGCGGTACGTGACGACCAGCGGATTCGTCAGCGGCTGATCTATATCCGCCACTACTTTCCGGGTGTTCATCTTGACAGCATCACAGACGAGGAGTTCGCCATGCTTTCCGAGGAGGCGCTGTGGCTTCACCAGCAGGTGCTCGTCTCCCGTCTGACCCTGCAACCGCCGTCTCCCTGATCCGCTTCCCGAAGCCTCGCAGCCCTTGTGACTGCGGGGCTTTCCTTTTCAGTCCCCGGCAGCCGAAAAGGGCTATTCTTTCAACGGATGTAAACACGCTATTCATGGCTCAAACGCAGAATTACGAAGTCTATTACGATATAAAGGTCAATGCCACGGAAGGAACCGAGCAGGTCACCGCCTTTGCCAATGCCGTCGAGAAACTGAGCAAGGGCCGTGTGAGCTTTGCGCCGGTCGTGACCAACATCAACGAGATGATGCAGGCCGTGGAAAAGACTTTTCGGGGAAAGAACGGCAAGAAGAAGGATTTCAACTTCGACCTGGAAATCCGAACCGGCGAGACGGAGAAACGGCTGGAAGGTGTCAAGAACCTGCTGACCGAAATCAAAGAGCTGACGCAGGGCATTAGGCTGACCATCAATCCCGGCGAGAAAATTGACGGCCGTGCGCTCCGCAATCAGACCAATAAGTTGGTCGGCAAAAAAAAATTGGACGAGCAGCAGGCCGAAGCGAAACGAAATGCCGCTTCGGCTGTCAAGAGCGTCATGGACACCCAGCGGACGGTTACCCGTTCCATCGGCAAAATCAATTCGGCCCTCGCTCATTTAGAGAAAGGGCGTGAAGTAAACATCAAAACCGACACGGCCCGTGTACGCTTGCAGGAGATTCTCTCGCTTTTGGGTAACATCCGTGGCGCTGCTACTATGACGCTGCACTTGGACACGGCAGCACCCGCAACCTCTGTCTCTGTCGGTTCAGTCGTGCGACCTCCGTATGCCCCGGTCGCAGCGGCCGTGCTTTCCGACAAAGAACAGGCGGGGCTGAACAAACGCCTTTATGCGGACGAGGCCAAGAACCGTCAACGCATGCAGCAGGCCAAAGAGAAAGCCGCCTTACAGGTGGAGACCTTCCGCCAGATGTCGGAGATCCGTGCTGCCGAGCGTGCCGCACGCTTACGTGAAAGCGAACGTGCGCGTGCCGACCGGGAGTTGCGCAAAATTGCCGAGCGCACCCGACGTGAGGAACTCAATGCGGAGAAGCGACGCCGTCAGGCCGAGGAGACCCAGCGGCGGCGCAACGCAGCCCGTGCGGTAACCTCCATACGTCGTCAGGCAGCTTTCGAGGATTCCGTATATGGCAGCAAACGCCGTGCGGCCATCAATCGCATCCAATATTCCAAGGCCCCGTCGTGGCGAAACCTCCCGATGGCCGGTATGCTCAACGCCTACATGGCCTATAATTTCCTGCGCACGCAGTTCACGGAGGCCGTCGAGTATTCCAACATCATGCAATCGGCACACTCGATTCTCCGGGTTGCCGATTCCGACCTGGCGACCTTCGAGGGGCGTTTCGACCGGATGGCCCGGTACGTGCGCCGCATCGGCGTCGAGACCAAGTTCACGGCCATCGAGGTGGCGGGTGCGGTGAAATTCCTCAGTATGGCCGGTATGGGTATCGAGACCATCAACGAATCGATCCGCCCGATTACGAACCTTGCGCTCATCGGGGACAACGACATCTCGCAGATCGCCGACCTCGCCACCAACATCCAGACGGGCTACAACATCAAGAACACCAGCATGGGCTCGGTGGCAGACATACTTGCCTCTACCGTCTCGCGTTCCAACGTGAACATCATCGAGATGGCCGAGTCCTTCAAGATGGCGGCCGGTTACCTGCGTCTGTCGGGCGTCGATTTCACGGAGGCATCCGCCGCCATCGGCGTACTCGGCAACATGGGTATCAAGGGAACGATGGCCGGTACGGCTTTGCGAGCTATGGCCACCCGCTTCGCTAAGCCCACCAAAGAGGCACGGGAGGCGTTGGACCGCCTGGGTGTGAAATTCACACGCATGGAGGACATCTACGGCAAGCAGGTGGAGAAGCTGCGTCCGTTGGCCGACATCTTCGAGGACCTGAACAAGAAAGGGGCGACGATGGCCGACATGCAGACCATCTTCGGCAAAATCGGAGGCAATGCCGCCATGATGTTCGTCAGCAACTACGGGCAGCTTCGGACGCTTGCTTCCCAGAACCGGGCGTCACAGGGCATCTCCTCCGAACTGGCACAAGTGAAACAGGACACGACCAAAGGTTTGTGGTACCAGATGACCTCCCAGCTCACGGAATCCTTCATGCAAGGGTACGAACTCGTCGAGCCGGTCATCCGGAGCACACTGAAAGACTTCCTTGCCAAATTCAATTCCCGCGAGTTCGCCCGAGGTCTCGCCTCCATCGGGCAGGGTGTCATGAGCCTGCTCTCCGTGCTGGGCAACTTCGCTTCGTGGATGACCCGTAACTTTTACTGGATCGAGCCGCTTCTGTTCACGGGCTTTGTCGCCACGCGGCTGTTCAAACTTGCCGGAGCCCTGACCAATGTCGGCGTTGCGGTCGGCTTTATCGGCAAACAGGCCGCAGGCAACTCCATTGTCGAGCTGGTTTCCGGTCTGACGGGTCTGACCAGTGCCCGAGGAATCAAAGCACTCTCCTTTGCCAACAAGCGGGCCCTTGTCACGGCCTTGCAGGCAGCCGGAGTCAGCGGCAAGGGTGCGATGGGTCGCGCCTTGCTGCAAGGTGGCGCAGGTTCCTTTGCCGCCCGTGCCGGATTCTCCTCGCTGTTCTCCTCGCAGGTCGCTACGGGCGGCGGTTTGGTCGGTGCCGCCGGTTCTTTGAGTGCCATCGGTACGACCGCCGTAGCTGCAACGGCCGGTATCGCCGCATTGGTGGGAGCGTTGGGCTGGGTCGCCTACAAGACATGGCAAATCAAGAAAGCCAAGGATGCCGTGCTGGAAGACATTACCGCCAACGAGAAATACCGCTATCCGGTTATCGAAGACCTGTATGCCGCCTTGCACAAAACCTACCAGCAGGCCATCGACACCAAAAAGGCGGTGGACGACCTGACTACCGGCAAGACCATCGAGGAGAGCAGCGGACATAAAATTGGAGCCTTTACCAAAAACTGGTGGGCCGGTTGGGCCGGCACTTTCGCCGTGGGTGCCTCTGACGGTATGATTACGATATTAGACGTATATGGTCCGGAGGATGCCCAGCAGGACGACAGTCGGGAGGCCATCACCGCCATTGCCCGCCGCGACAGCCAGTCGCGCCTGAATGCCGCTTATGCCGAGTTCGGCAAGATGTCCGACCCGCTGGAGGTCCGTGCTTTTATCGAGAACATCGCCCTCAAATACGGGCAACAGGCGGTGACGGCGGCCGAAGCCTCAAAGAAACTCGGACTGGACAAACCTTTCTGGTTCGAGCGTGACGGCAAGGTTACTTACAGCAACGCTCTCGGTGATTTGCCGGAGGTGGCTGCGGCCTATACGCCCACCTATGCCGCCTATCAAAACAACACCACCGTGAAACACATCACCACGGCGGCACAAGGTTATCTCGATGCCATCGAGAGCATGGCGGGCGCCCGTGCCCTGATTGAGAAGTCGGGATTCGACTACGGTGAGCTGACCCGTGGCGGCTTTACGCAGAACAAAGACGGGCTGTGGGTGCAAAAGGCTTTGAACGCGCAGGCTACCGACAAGGAGCGTCAGGAGATGCTGGCCGGCCGGCAGCGCGTGCACCACCTATTGGTAAATCTTTCCGGCACCCTGCGCCAGGTATTCGGCGGTTCCTCGGAGGCTGCGGAAAACATTCTCCGCAAGGCAGGCTTCTCGGCTGCGCTCTACGCCAACGAGCCGGACTCGAACGACACCTCCCCGTTCAATGCCAACCGCATCACGGGTGTTTCCGGGGATGACGATGGCGGTGCGGGCGGCAACTACTCCGGTACGGGGCGGCTGTCTTCAGCGGCTCCCAAGCAGGTCATCGTCAACATCACCAACCTAATGAGCGTGGAGACCATCGACCTGCTGAAATCGCCCGAAGGCCAGACCGCAGAAATCCAGCATTTCAAGGAACAGATGGCGCAGGCCCTTATCGACGTGGTGCATGACTTCGATGCCTCGTGGAACGGTTAATTAACGAAAAAACAACAACATGAAGAACCTATTCGGCAGCAGATTGCTCAATATCGGTGCCTCGACGCTTCTGAGCGGGGGTATCCTTTCGCACGGCGGACTGGGCGGCTACATCAGCGATGCCGCCCGTCGCGCCATCGGTCTGGGACTCGCGGAGTTTCAGGACGGTGCCGTGCATTACTTCTCCAAGAACAGCGACATCCTGAAACGTGCCGTCATCCAGTTTGCCTGCCAGACGGCCTACGGTATGCTCCGCTCTTATCCCCGATATATCAAATACTGGGAACAGAAAGAGCGGGACAAATACCTCGAAACCCAGTCGCAGAGTGCCATCGTCAACAAGTCGGGACAATACTACCAACTCATCAAGGAGCAGCAGGCTGTCGCCGAAAAGAAGAACTACACCGACAGCATCGTGGGCCGCACGGTGGCAGACTACATCGAATTGAAAATCAGCGGTGAGGGAACCTACTACGACAAGGAAAGCGGCAAGGTGGAGCCCAACAGCAAATACGGGCTGATCACTTTCGTCGATTTGGGTCCGCAGGTACAGCTCTCCTCGAAAAACAACATCGTGCTGACCACGGTGCAGGGCCGCGACTACACCCGCAAGGAGTTCATTTCGGGCGGCGATTTGGAATTTACCGTAAACGGTCGGATAACCAGCAAATATCCCGACGTGTACCCGGAAGCCGAGCTGTCGAAATTCCTGAAAATCGTCCAGTACAAAGGTGTCATAGACTGTGACAACACCATCCTGCGGCAGTTGAAAATCTCGCAGCTTATCATTCTGGGCTACTCGCTTCCGGCTGCCGAGTACAGGAACGTTCAGCCCTATACCTTACATTGTGTGGCTGTCGAGCCGTCCGAGGCGGTAGAGCTGATTTCCAAAGATGCGGAGGTGGTAGATGAAGCCATCGAACATACGAACAAATGGATCAAGTGGGTACGGTTCGGCACTGATGTCATCGACCCGACCTCCATACTAAAACTGAACAACCTATGGCTGTAGCACCGCTTGACGTACTATGCTGCCGGATTACCATCGGCGATCCTGACCCGGGGAACCCAATGGCGATACAGAACCCTGTCACACTCACAGAGGTGCAGGAGGTCGAAATCGTCGAGACCTACAAGAAACTCATCGGCACGGCGACCATCCGCTTTCCCAAAGGGACCGTTTTCCGTTCCACCATTGTCGGCACGGCTACCCTCGAAGGCAAAGATGCCAGCCGGATAACCACCGAGGTCATGCAGGACGGCGTGGTCATCGAGAAACGTTCCAGTTACTCGGCGATGGACGCCACGACCTTCAAAATCGGGCAACGGGTGCGTATCCGCTTGGGGTATAACGGGATGTTGCGCACGATGTTCGACGGGTACATCACCGGCTATAACACCGAGAGCAGTTTCGAGCTGAAATGCGAAAATATGGCCTACAAGCTCAAGCTGAAACAGGCGCCCAAGTTCGAGACGTCGGCATCGGGTACGAGCGTGAACGATGTGATGGAGGGCAAGTACAACCTTCTGAAAGATACCGGGTTCAAACTGCACTCCGAGACCAAACGGTTCGACATCCAGATCGGGAAAATCAAAATCACCGACAACTTCACCGTGGCCGATATTCTCTCGGCGTGGAGCCGCTATCGCATTTACTGCTTTCTGAAATACGACGAGAACAGTCCCGACCAGATGCCTGCCATCGCCATCGGCCGCCCGTATTCATCGGCCAAGAGCCAGCCCCGGTTTCCGGAAGACACTTCGTCCGGCCCTTTCCGCATACGCTTCGACACGCACGTGGCATCGTCGGATTTGAAAGTGCTCAAAACAGATCCGAAATTCCTTGCCGTGCAGGCCAAGGCATTGGGCTCGGATGAGAAATTCTTCGAGGTGACGGTGCGCCTGAACCCCGATTACGACCCGGATACCCCCGGCAGCAAAGAGTTTCAGACCGTGAACGCCACGCAAATCAGCAAAAAGACGCACAAAGTGACGGGTAACACCACGGCCAGTGGCGCACAGACCCGCACGAAAGCCGACCTCTCAACCTACACCATCGTGCCCTACATGTCGCCGAACATGAAAATCAACTCCGACAAGCTCGTCGAGGAGGCCATCGAATACTTCCGCAGCTACAACCTGAACGGTATCAGTGGTTCGGTGACGCTCTTCGGGGATTTCGGGTTATATCCGGCTTGCCAGGTGGAGCTTACCGATGACCGGAACCCGGCCAAGAACGGCACTTACATCGTCGAGGAGGTCACGACCACCTTCGGGACGGGAGGCTACCGACAGAAAATCACGATACCGCATAAAATCAAAGGAACAAAAACGACGTATGGAAACAACTCTTAAAGATGATTTTACCAATGAACATTTTTCTTATCCAATTCCAGCGGTAAACTTACGACCGTGAATGCACAAGGAGTTCCCAACCACGGGGTATCGAAACATTCGGATTTCGCTATGGGTGATTCACTACACATCATACCATAGAGTGGACAACATCGAAAGGATGAATTACCTAATAAAAATTTATACATTGCCTCCAAAGCGATCAATTCAAGAACATCCATCGAATCATCGCCTTCAACTATATCTTCAGCACGTTTTGTTGCTGTTGCAGGGTTATGATGCCCACAACTATGAGTTTGAATATAAGGGATGCCTAACCAACTAATAATAGCATTTAAGTTTTCTATCGAAATGCAATCTGTTTTTTCTTCATATAGAACTGTCAATAGAGGAAGCATCTTATTGGATAAACGCACTCGCTCCAGAACCGTCTTAATATAATCTAACGGAGCTATCAGGTTCCGGTCCAACATTTCCAAAAAGTCATTGACCTTTTCATCGAAAAAATCGGGAATAGGAATGTTTTTCTTTTGTGGTGTTGTAATTGTAGACTGATTGATATAGTCAGAAAATAGTTGCATACCATCGGTAATCTTTTCTTTTTCAGCTTTTGCCAATAACATAATTAAAGTCTCACCTGGAGTCATACTGAAAAGAGCTGCATGGCAACAACAGATAAGAAGTTTGGTATTGTGGCATAATGAAGGATAGTTGTATTTGCATAATATTTTCACAACATTATACGGTACATCATCATGCGTAGCATCAGGGTCAACTAAACTTTGATACAATGCTGCCATACTTTCCTTGATGATGTGTGCTCCCAGTTCTAAAGTATCCGTAACCTTGTTCTCAAATGTTATAATCAATGATATTACAGGCATGTTTTTCACTTCGACATTTTTCACACCTGTTCTAATCTCGATTCGTTTAGTTTGGTCTATTTTAAATCCATAAAATTGACGGTCATTGAAAAATCCATTTCCAACTCTGAACATACTGTCAAGATGCTTCATTCGGTCTGTCGGAGAAATGGAATACGGTAACTTGACTTCATCCAGAACGGCTATTTCCTCTTTCAGTTTTAACATCATTTCATAGCGTAAAATACTGGAAGATAATCCCCATAAAGTACCTATGTTTTGCCAATAGTGGATGTATTCATGAATGAAAGTCCCTCGATCTTCTTGGCTTATTAGGCTTAAATCGGTGTTGAAATCTCCTGCTGTGTAAATATGGAAGAATGAAGTATTGTAAGCTCCCCGCAAAATAGATGCTATCTCTTTTTCAGATACTCCTAACGATAATAATTTCTCTTGTATATTCATTTTTTATAAAGTTTCATTTATAAGTATTCAAAGATAGTAAAAAGCCTTCATCCAACTGTCTATTGTCGAATTTATCTATTCTTTGAATATGAAGAATTCACAGGACAACAACCGGCGGATGATACAGGAGGCGATCCGCAAAATCGCATTGGGGCGCAGTATCGAGCGTATCGAGATGGCTCCGGGCGGCATGGGCGGTGTGGGTACGGCCCGCATGATTCACGGCTATGTCGCCAAGATACATGACGACCCCGGCGATGAAGAGTTTGCCGACTACGGCGGCACGGTGGACGTGGGCGAATATCCCGACGAAACCGCCTCGGCAGGCGGTATCATCCACAAAGGCGTGTTGCTGGCTGCCGCCCGGAACAACGAGGGTGGTTTTCTCATCGTGCCGACCCTTTTTTCGGAGGTAACCATCGTACTGGACGCCGCCACCCGCCATGCCTATATCGTCAATTACTCCCATGCCGAGACCATCCGCATGGAGGCGCATTCCGAGGTCAGCATCGGCATGACGGAAACCGAGGCTCTCGACCCCGACAACGACTCTTCGCCCGACTACGACGAACTGGAACCGACCGGAAACGAAGCCCATACCAGCTACACGGCCGAAGGTATCACGGCAACGGTCAAGAACGACAGCGGCAAAGAGTCGTCGGTCGTGCAGGGTGCGGAAGAGATCACGCAGACCGTCGATAAGTCGGAAGTCAAACAGACCGCCGACAAAATCGTGCAGAAAGTAAATTCCACGACAGTTGCCGTAGCGGATAACAAAGTGACGCTCGGCGACGAGAACGCCACCGAACCGCTTGTTTTGGGGAACGAGCTGGCGCAGCTTATGCTGGACTTCCTGACGGAGTGTAGCAAGATCATGACGCCTACGCTGATGGGGACCATGCAGCCGCTGAACTTCCCCAACTTCCTCTCGCTGACCTCCAAGATTCAGAAGTTCCTATCCAAAACCTCCTATACCAAATGAGCGTCACCCTTCATCCTGGCATCGGCGGTTTGGATCCGCAGAGCCTGTGTTACAGTATCTACCGCCAGTTATACCAGACTTTCTTCAACGCCCAGGAGCGCAAGAGCGAGAACAATCCTTATGGTGTAGAAGAGGGTGACGACACGTCCATCCGTCTGCACAACACGGCTTACGGGTTTGCCGAGGCGATTTCGTCCGGTGTTTCCGGAGAGGGCGGCGGTACGGGTAGCTGGGCAGGCTATCTGCCCAAAAGCGGCGGCGACATGCAGGGACCGTTATGTGCCGATTACGGCTTTACCGCCGGCATCGACAACCGTCGTCTGCTGGAAACGTACCGCACCTCTCAAAGCGATGACGAGGGAAATATCATCGGTTACACCTATGGTATCCGCCTGACAGGCGACGTACACGTCGGCGGCAATCAACTCTTTGTGGGCGGTATGCAGCCGCTCCGTTGCGAACAGGCTACCGGTACGATATACCTAAGCGGGAACCGGGTCGATTTCGCCGATGCCCACCTTTCCCTGACCGGAAGTATCCTGCTGGGCGAGTCCAAAGAAAACGGAGTGCTCCTGACTTCGGACAGCCTGCTCATTCATGGGCGGGAAGTCTATCACGGCGGTAATGCCAACCTTCCCACTGTGGATTGGTCGATGCACAACGCTACCGTAGCCGGTTCTCTCGAAGTCTCGGGAGCGGCGACACTCTCCGGAAAGCTGCGAGCCTTGCATGGCGTGGAGTTGGGCGACGGCGGCCGGTTGCTCTTTTCTGTTCTCGGGGAGACCGTATCCTGTTTGAGCGACCTGACCTTTTCAGCCGGATGTGGTGTGCGAATCAGCGGAATTACCGTACTCAAAGGTTTCGGTGCGAGCGACATCCGGTTGGAGGGTGCCGATGGCGACCTGCTCGTGGGCGGCGACCGCACGGTTAAAATCCGGTTGATGTCGAACCTCACGGACATCGACGGCGAGCACGTTTTGCTCTCCCCATACGGGGCGGCGTACTTTCCCGACTCCATCCGGGTACGGCACAATTACGGCGGGGATTTGCTCTCTTCGTACCGCACCGACAGCGAAGACGAGGGCATCGTCATCCATAAGCGACTGCGTTTCGGGAGCACGGGCGGCTGTTATCTGACCGGAGAAGACGACATGCTGGCTTTCGTTTCCCGCAGCGACCACACCCTGACTCCCGGCGGTCAATACGAACAGGTTGCGACGCTATTGTTTCATTCACCCTCCACCAGCCGTTACGCTCCGCTAAACCGTACTTCGAACTCCTTGCGCATCGGTACATTCGGGGACTTTATCGTCGCCCTGAATCCCGTCGAGGTCACGGGACACATCGGCATCGACGGGAGCTTCACCCGTCTTACGGCGGAGGGACTATTCTTTACCGACGACATTTGTCTCAGACAGATCAAGGACGGCATCCGTCACAGCGGTAACGCCTACTTCGACGGCAGTCTCTCCTCGGAGCGATTCACCTCCGGAATGGCCGGCACCGGTTGGGCGATCCTGCGCAGCCGAACGACGGGAAGCATCTCGGCGACCTTCGACGAACTGACCGTCCGGAAACGGATGCGGCTTTACGAATTGGAGGTGCAGCGTTCCTCGGCGACCAACGGAGCCTTGTGGGTTACCGATACCTGTTCGGGGGACAGTGTCGAGAAACTGTAAATCCGACTATGGCCCTATACGAATATTCCCGATTCAAGATACGTATCGACCCCGGTTCCAAGAAACGGCAGGGATTGCACACCGGAGACGTCGTGCGCCGCCAGTACGTAGACGGCGCACAGACCTTTTACAGCCTGATGGTCGTGCTGACCACCGGCGAGGACTCCGTGTTGCTGCCTGACGGGAAGGAGGCGTCGTCGCCGTATTTCATTGGTGCGCTCATCGAGGGCGACGAGCCCCGTGACGGGGAGCTGCTGGACTTCGTCCGCCTCACGAGCCTGACCGATGAACGGCGCAGCGGTGCCATGTACCTGACCGCCTCGGACGAAGAAGCTCCGTACATGGATGTCATCGACGGCATGGGGACGGAACGTTCCTTGTACCGTCCGGCATCGCTTGCCACATTCGGTTGCAGTGACAATGCGACATGGAGCTATCGTTATCTTCCCTCGGAAGGTCCGGCCAGCCGGATTATCCGAATTACCCGTTCTGCCGATCAGGCGGCAGTTTCAGGCGGTTTGCAGATTCCGTTTCCCCGGTCCGTTTCCCATCCCCAGCGTCTGGTGATTTCCTTCCGTATCCGTGCCTCCAAAGAGTTGTCCGCCGTGCCGCTGCGCTTCGGGTATGCTGACGGTACAGAGACGGACGGACAGGACACCGTGGACGTTACGACCGAGTGGCAATACGGGTTGAGCCTGATTACGGTGGACTTTCCTGCGGAATATGCCCGTGTACTGGCTTTCGGCCTTTCCAAACATCTTAATCCGGGCGACTGGTGCGAGGTCGGCGACCTCAATGTCTGCCTGTCAGAACACCTTTCCTCTTTTTCCGAAGCCGCCAAAATCCGTATCGGCCGCATCACGGGAATCGCAGACCCGCTGTTCGGCATGCTGCAAGGCTACGGGGCTTACTTCCAGCGTCTCTACGCCACGCGGGACGTTCATGTGGCCGGAACGCTGACCGCCGGTGACGAGGGAGGATTCGGCAGCACCTTCTACGCCGGACGCATTCACAAGAACTGTATCCTCGATTCTCTGAACGGTAATTTCACCACGACGGTCGTCCGCCTTTCGTCCCACTCTCCGAGCGGTATCGGCAAAAACATCCTGCTTCCCGTTAGCGGCGGGACCTTGCTATGCCAGAAAGAAGCATGGGCGGAGAAACACGCAGGCGAGCGTTACTGCCTTTCGTTCTGGTGTTATTGCCCGTCCAAGCAAGAGACCTCGTTCGATATTCTTCACGGGGGAAAGGTGCTTGCCAGCCTTATAATGCCCCAATCCTGGCAACGGGTACATGTGGCTTTCGACATCGAACCTGTCCCCGGCAACGACCTTTGCATCGATTTTCGCACCGAGAACCGGGTGGTCTGGTTTTTCAGTTCCCCGCAATTCGAAAAAGGGAACGTGCCGACACTGTACCAGCCCACGGACGACACTCTGAACGAGACCGACGAATACGGGGCATGGTTCTGCCGGGGCGGTGTGGGCGGCACGATCCAGCACCCTCTGCTGCGGTTGGAGCCGGACGGTTCCATCCGTGCCGGCAACGATTCGTTCGTCATCAACCCCGACGGCAGCGGATACTTCTCCGGCGGCCGTTTCCGCTGGAACAAAGATTCCATCATCTTGCAGGATGTCACCATCCGCTGGGAGGATTTGGACGAGGAAATGCAGGAACAGATGAGACCCCGTTTCGTCACTATCGAGGGCGGTACGGTGTTTCATTATCCCGATGCCGTTTCAGACAATCTCTGCGACCCGGCGGAAATCCTCCTGACGGGCACGGCGCAGAATCTGACAGCGGATTCCTGCCGTTGGGAATACCTTGCTGCGGACGGCGGGTGGAAAGACACCGGAGGAAACTCGTCCGTTTACACGCTCACGCCGGACTTTCCCGGCTGGGAAGGTCGGAACGTGCTGACACTCCGCTTCGTCGTTCGCTCCTCCGGCGCGTCGTATCATGCCACCCATACCGTCTCCAAACAATACGACGGCAGTGACAGCTATTCTCTGCATGTGGAGTCCGATTCGGGTACCGTTTTCCGCAACCACATGGTCGAGACGACACTCCGCGCCCGCCTTTACAAAGCGGGAACAGAGATTACAGACCGGATTCCCGATGAACAGTTTCTCTGGAGCCGTATGAGCGACGATGCCGAGAGCGATGCCCTTTGGAATGCGGAGGAACATCGGGGACGCACGCTGCGGATTACCGGAGAGGATGTATGGCGCAAGGCGGTATTCAACTGCGAAGTATTCAAATAGGAACCGCGTTACATGTGAAATCCCTAAAAATTTCTATCTTTTCCCTTGAAAATAAAAAACATTGATATGAAAGAACTTGTAGAAAAAATCAACGGACTGATGGAGTCCTTCTCGAAAGATGCCAAGGCTCAGATCGAAGCCGGCAACAAAGCTGCCGGTACACGTGCCCGCAAAGCATCGTTGGAACTGGAGAAAGCACTGAAAGAATTCCGTAAGGTTTCGATTGAGGCTTCGAAGTAAGCCTGTTCGACAACATCGAAAAAGAAGCATGGTCAGAGGATCATGCTTCTTTTGTTTTTGCCGTTCTTTTCTATAAACTCATTGCCCACACATACGGCTATTCTTATACAAACAAAACGTATGAGCAGCCGACAACTTATCGCCCGTGGGCAAACCACGCTTTACATACAGAAAGATTCCTACACAATCAGCCAATCGCTCGGGGAATATGTCTTCCCCGCAGACCATTCGGGGAAGCTACTTTCTGCCGTTACCCTGACCTCGACCATCAAGGTCGTATTGGGTGATTCGGAATACAAGGACTTTACCATCGGAGCGATTATCAAGCCGACGGGTTTTTCCTCCATAACAGTGGACAACAGCCGGAAGACCGTAACCTATACGGTTGCTTCCGGAACAACAATCCTTGCCGACCACGGTTCTTTGGATATTCCCATTACCATTGCGGGGACGGTTTACCGCCTGTCGTTCGTCTGGTCGAAAGCGAAAGCCGGTACGCCGGGTCCAGCAGGTGCCGATGCCAACCTGCTGGACTGGGTACGAGAATGGAATACGGGGAAAACGCTCATCGACAGCCATACCGTCATCACGCCGAAACTCTTTGCCGGTGTGAAGAACACAGACGGAACCATTACGGGTACTGCCATCGGCCGTTTTGCCCTCAGTACGAAAACCGCTTCGGGCAGTATTACCACCGAAACCATCGACGGGATCTGCGGGTTCAAGAACGGATACAAAACCTTTCTTTTGGATAACGGCGGCAACGTCCAGCTCGGTTATGGCGACCAGTTTGTCCGCTATGATGCTGCAACCGGCAAAATCACGTTCGGTGCGGGTGTCAGCCTGAACTGGACCAATGCCATCCAGCAAGCCAAGACTGAAACGCTTAACGCCGCTGCTGCTACTGCCCAGAATAAAGCGGACGCCGCATTGGGTAGTGCCAAAAGCTATGCCGATACCAAAAAAAGCGA
Organism: Butyricimonas sp. Marseille-P3923; assembly: GCF_900184685.1. Taxonomy (GTDB): domain Bacteria; phylum Bacteroidota; class Bacteroidia; order Bacteroidales; family Marinifilaceae; genus Butyricimonas; species Butyricimonas muris. The sequence goes on along the minus strand of NZ_FXXL01000004.1, from coordinate 278,964 downwards.
AGCCGTTAACAGTGCTGCCGCTACCGCCCAAAGTAAGGCCGATGCGGCTTTGAATTCGGCCAAAAGTTATGCCGACACGAAAAAAAACGAAGCCATCACGCAGGCAGGCAAAGATGCGGACAGTAAAATCTCTGCATTGACCACTACGCTGAACGCCTCCATTGCCGATGCCAAGAAAGCCGGTACAGATGCCCGTGCCGTGGCGGATGCTATCACCTCGAAAGCCAATACGGAAGGCTGGTCGAACAAGCTGACCTACATCGATGCAAACGGCATATTCACGGGGAAACTATCCGCCAACACCGTCAGCGCCATCAACATCAACGCCTCGCAGATTACGGCAGGCACCATCGCTACCGCCCGTCTGAATGCTGCGGAAATCCGGTCGAACATCATCAATGCGGCTTACATCAACGGTCTGACGTGTGCTTTCGTTCGGGGCACCATCGGCGGCTGGACCATCGGTGCAACCACGTTATCCAACAGCCACATCCTGTTGGACAGCGGCAACAAACGGGTGGTCGTGTACGGGGCAAGCTCTGGAGCGACAAGCGGCAAGCGGGTGCAGCTTTACTACAATTCCGATACGGATTTCGGTTTCTATGCCACGGATGCCGCCGGCACTTGTCTTGCCCGTTTCGGCTCGGCCAACCAGATTGCCGGGTGGAACATCGATGCGAACCGTATCTACAAAAACAGCATCGCATTGGGTGCGGACGGCTCCATCACGAACGGCAGCAAGTGGAAACTCAACAACGACGGTTCCGGCAGCATCGCGTCGGGGAATATCTCATGGAATGCAGCCGGTGCGGTAACCTTTTCGGCGGCGGTATCGCTGAACTGGACCAATGCGGCCAATTCGGCATTGGCGTCCGCCAAAACGTATGCTGATACCAAGAAAACGGAAGCCGTCAATGCAGCGGCAGCAGATGCCACCAGCAAGTCCGATGCTGCCAAAGAACTGGCACGGGCGATGGCATTCGGTAAAATGCTCTACCGTGATCCGACTTTCCGTAACGGCAATAATAGCGCCAATGTCTATAACAATGCAGGTAACGGTACGGTGACCATAACCCGAACCGGCGCATCGGCTCCCAATGACAGCGGTTATGTATTGGAGATTAAAACTACCGGAAGTGCCTCTCCCGGATTCGGAGGCTTCACGTTCTATACCCAAACCGGATATAAAAAGATATTCATTGTCCGTATCATAGCCAAAATTCCGGCCGGGCGAAAAATTGCCTGGGCGACAAATAACATCGGTACGGGCGGCTCCAGCAAATGGCTGACTCCGACAGCCGGTACGGGAGACTGGTGCGAGTATATCTATAAAGTAGTCTGCGGCACTGCATCCTTTTCCTCGACCAACTTTTTTTATCTGACAGGTGGTGCGGCCGCTACAGCCGAAGCACCGGTTACATGGCAGGTGGCATACGCGACCGTGTTCGATGTCACTTCATCGGAACGGTACACCACAACCATCGATGCCAACGGTATCTATACCGGTACACTGACTGCGACGCAGGTCAATGCCATCGCCATCGACGCAGGCAGTATCCGGACGGGGACGCTCAGTGCCGACCGTATTGCTGCGGGGAGTATCAACTCTTCCAAACTCGACGCGACCAGCATCAAAGCCAATATCATCAACACGGACTATATCAACGGTTTGACCTGTACATTCGTGCGGGGCAAGATTGGCGGCTGGACCATCGGGGCGGACAACATCACGGCCGGCAGTGTGGGTGCTGTCGGTGCCATGCCGATTCAGATTCGCTCGGCGGCCAGTGGCTCGGGCTATTGGTACAGCGGTGCCTATAAACCCTTGGGCATCGTAATGACATGGCGTCAGAGCAGCAATGCCGGGCATGTGGTCTTCGGACAGATCGCCGCTTCGGGCAGTACGGTCAAGACGGGCTTTCTCGGCATCCAGATGATGACCTGGGACAACGTGGAATACTTCTGTCTGTCGGCCAACTACACAAAATCGGGAGCCAAGGAGATTTATAACCGCATTGCCGGCTGGGCTTTCGACAACAGCCGCATCTGGAAAAACAACGTCTCGTTGGGCGCCGACGGCTCCATCACCAACGGTACGCGGTGGAAACTCAACAACGACGGTTCCGCCTCGTTCGGCTCCGGACGCAGCCTTTTCAACACGGATGGCTCGGGACAGGTGGCCAACGGCAAATTCAAGTGGGATGCCGCCGGCAACATCATCGCCCAAGGAGGTAAATTCAAGGACGTGACCATACAGGGGACCATCCGCAGTGCCTTCGTCCAGAACGACCCTTCCATCTGGATTGTCGTAGGCGGCGGCACGACCAGTGATGTACAGACCGACCCCGTGCATTACGACAACGTGGTGTGTACGCAATCCGGAGGCTGGAACGAAAACATCAACCTGCAATGGACACTGGAAAACTCCGGCCGCCGGATTTGTCTGGTCAATTATAAATGGGGCTCGACCGTCTCCACGGGAGTGATGAGCATCACGGCTCCGAGCGGGAAATATTTCTACGAAGATGGCATCTCGAAAACGACGCTCAAATTTTCCCGAGAGGTCATCGAGATGATCGGTTACGGGGACGACAAGACCTTTTTCGGATGGATTATACTCAACCGCCGGGACCTGATGACAACCAGCCGATACGGAAAGTTTCAGCAAATTCTTGTTACAGGCATTGTTACCGGAACAACTTCCAGCGCATCTATCCGCTATTTCTGTTTCGACGGTTCAAAATCCGTATCCGTCAGCCGATTGGGAAAAGGCATGTACCGCGTCTATCTTCCCTCTTCGTGGGGATTGTCGAGCCGTTACCTCGTCATGGCTACCGGAATCTATTCCACGGCGGAAAACACCCCGATTTACCCGACAGTAAAAGCGATCTATTCCTACTATTTCGACATCTACACGCAGGACGATGCTTCCCGGAATGACGGCTCGTTCAATTTTCAGGTAATCAGTACGGCGGACTGGGATTTGTGATCTTTTTTGGAGCATTGTCACCTGTTCCGTTCCTTAATATGCTATTCTTTCATAAAACCTGCTATATGAACATCATCCGTATCACGACGACAAAGACGGCGCAGGAACGCACGGACCGCGCCTTCTACAATCTGGACTTCACCATCACCGACAACGCATTGGAGCGGGTGGTGGCGACTGTTTACACCCCGGAAAGCCGCCCCGACAGCGACACGCCTCCGGTCTTTATCGGCACCGTTACTTACGAAAACGGACAAATCTTCTGTTCTCTGCCCAAAGAAGTGTCCATTGCCGGCATGATGGCCGACTTCGAGAACTTTATGGCTCTGATCCAGTCCGCCGTTACCGCCGAGACAGCAACCGAATAACACGAAAACCAATTATCAGCAATATGGAATTAAACATCAAGGACCGGCTCTACATTCCGGTTATCCTGCCCAAAGACGGCACATTCAAGGAGTTCAACACCAAGAAAGAGATTCTCCGCAAAATCGAAATCTCCGCCAAGGAGCGCGAAGCGGTCGGTCTGCACGAGAATGAGGAGAACGGTCGCATCGAGTGGGACATCGAGAAAGACACGCCGCAGTCCATCGCTTTCACTGCCGACGAACTGGCCTACCTGAAACAGGCGTGCGAGAAAATCTCGGACGAGAAGCTGCCGGACGACATGTGGATGGTCGTGGAGAAAATTTATGACGGGAAATAGTATGAATTTGCAGCACAAATTTCCGTATTAACATTAGTCTGGCATTGCCAGACTAATGTTTTATAGAACTAAATAAAATATCGATAATCGTATGTTGCTCCATTATATTGATGCAGTAAATTACCTACTTGTGCCAATGTATTAGAAGTGTCAATTGTTGCTGGCAATTTCGTATATAAATTGAATGAGTTCCAGTTCATCTTCGTAAATCCAATAATTTCAGAAGCAATAGTAGATAGATCTCCTTTACCATAATACTTAGTTATTTTTAGAGGAGCTGGAATACACCTGCCACCGGGATAGTAGCGCCGTCCACCCCGAATTGATGGAACAACACCATGTGTCCATAGTAAAGCATTTCTTGATGACAGTTTTATGCAAGTTCCACGCGATACCGGATATGAATCGTCAGAAATATTGTTGTTATAAACTCTTTGTGCTATAAATTTAGCATTGTATTCATAATTGATGGTTATCAAGTCGATGTCTTTAATTCCCGCTTGACTTAGCGCATGAGTAATGCCTTCAATTTCTTCATTTCTAAATGGTGTTCGTTTGTGAATGACAACCCTGCGAGGTAATTTATCCATAGATTTAACGAACAATTCTCGTATGGTAATTCCAAATTTGAATGCTTCCTCATAAGTTAAGTAAGGATTCTTTTTCCCATCAAATTGAGGTTGCTCAACTTTTGATAATTTGTATCTTAACCCTTGACCTTTAGCGTTGTATATGTGGCTACAACCCAAAACGATGTCCACTTTTCCTTTACTATTCGTTTTGACGCTATAACCAATGCCTGCATACGCCGTATCTGAATCAAGACTGGCTAATGCCCAAGGGATACGCATTGCCTTAACAAATAAAGCTAACGACAACCACCAACAGATTTCGCACACCATTGGATCACTCAGAGTCTTTTCTTCTATAATTTGAGTTGTAAAACTGTGCTGAGCTGCATAAGCCTTTATATAATTGTGTAAATCAAACGATTCGCTGTTATGCTTGAATTGTTTGTGAATACTCCAAGATGTAGGTATGTAAATTACAACCACAATTCCCGGATATTTATCTGCTAAACTACCGGCTTGGTGACATATTGATTGTGCAAGGCTTATCGTATCTCTCGGCGTATCTTCTGTTTTTATCCACTTATCTGTATTGCGGTCAGGAATCTCCAGTAATGTTTTATATATACTGTGAAATCCTGTATATGGCTGAATGTAATCCGAATTATCGTTTGCCTGTACGGTTGTGTTTAAGCGTTGTAAAAAAGAGTTGAATCTATCCGTGTGAGCATGAGGGCAGATCACACCCAGTCTTACATTTTGAGGCAAAACATCTTTTTGCCAAGAATCATAAGGCTTATGATTAGATAATCCTCTCATAGGATTTGAATCTAAAAAAGGTCTGTCTGCAAATGTATTTACGAATTCTAATTCAGGTTCTTTGAGTTGAAGTCCCCGGTAAATCGTTCTTCTATTATCATACGATCTTGAAAAATATCCTCGTTCGTTGTTGTCCTGATATTGTATTTCGGAAAATCCGCTATTGTTGCTTATTTGGAATTTAAATCCACTGCCAGAATTTTGAGGGAACTCAAAAATAAGGCGTGCATTGCCAAATACAATATTCTCCCATTGGATAAGTTTATTGCTATATGCCTGGTTCCACATTTTATCCAGATATATCCGTGCATACTCCTGCTTTTTCTCTTTTGAAACCGTGCGTGGGTTTTCTATATATATTGTTGGTCGCAAGGAAAGCAGGGCGTATTTTTGTTGTGGCACAAAAATAAGTGAGCATTCTATTGCTTCATGAATCAATATGCCATTATCGTTCCTGAAAATATCAGGTCGCCAAAGTGTATTATGCCTAACATCAACGTTGAGACCCCGAATTGTCGATATACTTTGTAGTATTGCTCTTAAAAACAGTTCCCTATAACTGCTTTTTTGCTCTATATCGTCTATTGAAACAGGAATCCGTTCAATATCACTTTTGAGTCGGGATCCGAATACATTGTTAATGGCAGAACCGGTAGATAAAGCATATACCTTTTGCTTGTATGGAACAGCTATAATACTTTGGTCTTTAGTTAGCTCCCTTAAAAGAGCCCAAGGTCTTTCATCTTCTTTATATTCAATCTCAAATTGAAATAGTTCCTTAGGAAAGATTATGGGATACAAATTACTTTTCAAGTATTTGTCCGTCTTCGTGATATGAATAGAAAATGGAGATGTATTGTCGTCTTCAGGGACGCTCTCCAATATAGACATAATTTCTTTTTGTTTTTCTACGTCTGAATGGAAACTATTCATAACCAGCGAAAGCATCGTTTTATCAAAACCGTCAGTATCAATATAAAACGCTTCCCGCTTTGCATTTTTTGCAGCTTTTAATAGGGTTTCCACTTCTGGTGGTATATCAGAACCATAACCACACCAATATATGCGTCCAGAACCTCTTTCTGAAAATGCTTCCGTTAATGCCGACATTAGCGATTTATCACGACCGCTATAACCGATTACTATGAGATTCTTATCGCTAAAATATCGTTTCAATGCTGCCACAAAAGTCGGGTGTTGATTATCCAACTCTTTGGAAGTATTTTTTAACGATGTGTATTTATAGTCCCCATGTAAAGCTATATATAGTAATTCATTGTTACTTTCAGTCCGATATATTCGATCAGTACAATCCAGGTTTATACAGATAGGCGTTATGTTGGCTTGTTGAGCCGCACGTTCAACCAAGCCATCGAAATTAGTTGACCATACAGATTTGACAATGCCGTATTTGTTCAGAAGACATAAAAGTTTATACCCAATATAGGGTTGCTTTCCTTGAGCTAAATGCTCAAAATATTTTACTCTATCCCCCTCAATGGGCAATGCTTTTTCCGCATAAAAGGAATATTCATGAGCATCCCCAACAGGTGGATATTTACCTTGATTATCAAGCCATTTCTGAATGATGTTTTTACATGTATCTGATTTAGGATCAATAAATGAAGGAGTTGAAGACTGGGAAGAACAATAAATAAGTTTCTTCCAATCCCATATACAATCGTTAGCAGAAGGCATTCCTGAAGTAATAGATGCACCAGCACCTAATAGAAATGCAAAAGATGTATCTCGGTTCTGGACAAACGAACGAATAAAAGCATCAAAATCCAAATATAAATTGTGCTGGTCCATATTTTACTGAATCTTTATCTCAACTTACAGCATCCTTTCTATAAAAACATAAATGCTGTTGCAAATTTAACAATTTGACTTAATGCGAACAAATATAAAGGCTTAATAATTAACGGAAATAGAATAATCAACTATTCAGCTTATAATTGATAATAAATCCACTTCACAGCAAATCTATAAACCATTCTATTTTTTTGTCGCTAATCTTTATCAGTAACACGCAGTACCGGCGCACCTGTGTCCGGGGCTTTTCAATACTTGTTTATGGCACGCATGGACATCACGATGAATCCCTCTTTGGGTGAGGTAAACACCTCGACCGGTCTGGCCGGCAAGGTGTTCTACCCGTTTCGTCTGTCGGGAGAGCAGGACGAAAAACGGGTTCGCGGGGAGATTACCGTCCCGGCGGACTTCACCGTGCGTCGCCGTGGCGAACAGGGTTTCTACGTCCAAATCCCTTACACGCCACTCTACAAGGAGCTGCTCGTGCGCCTGCGTTTGGACACCGGGACGGGACATCCCGAATATGTCGTCAACTCCACGAACAACACCACCTGGTTTCCCGTGTATTTGCAGGACAGCGAGGGTGCGACGCAGGTCATACGGCTCTCCGAATACGAGACCATCAATGAAGAGGGCCGTTACCACCTTGTCCTTCGGGACGGCTGCCTGCTTCTCTATTCCGGTGACGACACCGATCTGGAAATCGGTGCCGCCAAATACCAGAACGAGGTGTTCCTGCTGAAAGCCTTTCCGGGAAACCTGTACCAGTATCCCACCACCGGAGTCGGGCTGATCGACTTCCTGCACGGCAACTTCGAGAACAACAACCTCGCTGCCAGACTGCAAGCCGAGTTCAAGGGCGACAACATGGTTATCATCAACGCCTACATGGATTCCGTTACCGGAGAACTCTTATTAGAAACCGAAGAAAAGGAGGAACAGAATGGGTAAATATACCGTCACCGAAGGTCAGAACCTGTATGATGTAGCCCTGCACCTGACCGGTTCCATCGAGGGCATCGTGGACCTGCTGATCTGCAATCCCGCACTCTCTCTGGCCGATACGCTCCACAGCGGGGACGAGCTCTTTTACACGGACGATTTCGTCATCAACGCGGATGTGGTCGCCCGATACCGTCGGGAACAAATCGTACCGGCCGGCGGAGAACGTAACGTTTATCCCAAGTATCCGTCTGGCAACCGCCGTCTGTGGTTCACGCTGGAAGCCGCACAAATCGCTACGGCTTTCTCCCTTTCCGGCAGCGGTACCGCCGAAATCGACTGGGGCGACAACTCCGCGTTGGAACCCGTAGTGTTGAGTTCCTCCGTGCGGCTTATCGAGCACCGTTTCGACAACACGGTCGTCACACCCCGGCAGGTACGCCTTTACGGGGACTTCACCTTTCAGAGCCTCGATTTGAGCGCGTGTAGTGCCCGTCGCATCCGTCTGTCCGAGCCGCTTCGCTGCGAACGGTTCTCGCTTTGCGGCGGTTCATACCCGTTGGACTTCGTACCTCTGTTAGACGGTGTCTTCCGGATGGACCTCAGCCGCCTAAGCTGCGGAACATTGCTACCGTTGGCGGAGTGCCGGCAGTTGATGACACTCGATCTGACGGATGCCGACATAAGCCGTGCTGCCGTCGATGAATACCTGATCCGGTTGGTCACCCATCATTACGGCCGCCGCAGCTGCGACCTCACACTGCCTGTCGTTCCCTCCGGCACATACGCGGAACCCGTGCGGGATGCGGTCGGTGCATGTGTCCCCGCCACCGGTCTGGAAGCCGTTTGGTTGCTCACCCACGAGGAGAGCTGGAACGAAGGCGGCGCCTGGGTCATCCGTACCCCTGAAAAATGCTATCGTTACATCCCCAATCAACCTTGAACCCATGAGCCGAACCCTGAAAGAAATATACGATGAAGCCGTCCGGGAACGCAACAAGCGCATGGAGCTGAACGAGTTTTCCAGCGACTCGAAGCTCTCCATCCTGAACGGTATCACATGGACGGTCGCTGCCGTCATCCACAGCTTCGAGACCCTGCTCGATGTCTTCGCCTACGACATCTCCGAAACCATCAACCGACGTATCAACGGTACTCCGGACTACTACGCCCGTGCCTTGCTCCAGTACCAGAAAGGCGACGAACTGACCGTCCGCGAAGACGGTCTGGCTTTCGGGTACGCCTCCGTGGACGAAAGCAAGCGTATCATCACGCAAGTGTCGTATGACGAAAGCAGCGACGACGTGAACCTCGACAGCAAACTGGTCTTGAAAGTCGCCACAGGGGACAAGGGCAACCTGTCCGCCGTAGATGAGGAGGAACTGGTGCAGATTCGCGCCTATCTCGCCAAAATCAAGTTCGCCGGCACCCGCGTCGAGGTTACCTCCCTGCCTGGCGACCTACTGGTACCCCGGCTCTCCGTCTTCTGGGACGGTGCCATCTCCGAGGCGGAGGTGTTCGACAACATCGAAGAGAAGCTGAAGGAGTACATGATGAACATCGAGTTCAATGCCATCGTCTATGTCTCCAAGGTCATGGAAGCCATCCGCTCGGCCGAGCATGTGACCGACGTGTGGATCGACGAAGAGGCCACGCCCCGGCAGGGTGTCTTTTTAGCCTGCCACAACAGCGAAGGTATTTTAATGCCGATGGAACGAATCGTCCGGATGCGGCATACCGCCTCGGGATACCTGCGCCAGTCCTCCGGGAAGGGCGACGAAGAGCAGATACCCAATTTCCGACAAGCCCTAAAACTCAGCGTCGATGGACAATAACAGATACCGATTGCCAACCGACAGGCTCATCAACTGCCTGACCCCGCATTATCTGTCGGGACGGCGTTACATCCTGCTGTTGCAGAGCCTCGTGTGGCCGCTGCAAAGCCTGAATGACCGTTTTTGCGCATGGGCACGGGAGCGGCAGATCGAGGCGCGCATGACCTCGCAGGTGATGTGGTTCGAGTGGTGGCTGAACTACCGGTTCCGTCGCTACTTCCGCGACGCCTCTGACGCCATTTACATCACCGACAGCACACCGCTCGGCGTGGACCTCTACCACGAGGGTGCGACGGTCGGCCGGCCGTTTACGGTGTGGTACGAGGGTGAGCAGGTCACGACGGATAGCGACGATGAAAATCCCCGGCCGTTCCATCTGTTCATCGAAGAGAAAGCCATTGCGAAAGTCAGCTTCATGGTGTGCGTGCCGTCCATCACCATCCCCACGCAGGAGTTTGTTTACATGCTTTCCTATGCGGTGAACACCTACCGCACGGCAGGCAAGACCTATCTGATCAAAATAGACGGCGAAGAGCTCAAACCCAATAAAACGAAATCATGAAAGAATTCATCGCGGAACCCGGCGGCCGTTATACCTACGCCGACGATATCATCAACTTACAGGACATGGTGTTGGCCGTCGGCAGCCTATTAGACGGCTGTTCCAACTTCATCGTCTCCGGCTGCCAGTGCCAAGGTGCCGTCATTACCCCCGGATACGTCTGGTTGGGCGATAAAATCCGCCGTTTCGAGGGGTGTGCCGACGCTTCGTATCCGTACTACATCTACGAGAAAAACAGCAACGAGTCGGTCACCTATGCCAACGAAGTCAACAAACGCGGCCGTGCCTGCTACCTGGCTTCGGGCGGCCGTTCCGTGCCCGATACCGTCGATTCCGTTACGGGAGCCTTGCCCCAGTACATCGAGGTGACGGCCGACTATGCACCCCGGCTGGCGGATAAATTCTTTGGCCGCTACGCCCTGATGACCGACAGTCCTTTTGCCAGGCAGACCGTCCGCAAAGACCTCCTGCTGACCGGCACCCTGACCGTCGAGAAAGGCATCGAGAGCAAACATTCGCTGCTGGTCTCCCCGACAGGCAGCAAAAAGATTCTGCGGGGTTACTTTTCCGAAGCCTCCGTCGCCCGCCTCGAAGCCGGCACGAATGCGACTCCCACCGCCGCTGTCGTATTCGACCTGCTTAAAGGTCGCATCATCATCGAAAGCAAGGGCGTTGTCGCCGCCACTTTCACGGAGCGGCTCTGCACCTTGTCCGACCTGCGCAGCGACACGGTGCGTGCCGGATCGCTTTACCTGACGGGCAACCAACTGAAAAACATCGCCGAGCGTAGCGACAAAGGAACCGTCCGCATCAACTACGACGGCTACAATGAGGGCACGGCCTACTTCCGGAACTTCGAGGTGTACGACGGCAAGCGGTGTACGCTGCCGCTGTTGCAGGTCTGCGGAGCCGACAAACGGGTGGCGGTACATGCCGTGCTGGCCGTCGATTCGGCGCATGGCATCACGCTCTCGGACGCAGACCACGTCCTGACGGATGCCGCATTCGGCGGGGTGATACGCTGGTGCGACCTATCGGGAGCGGAAGCCGCCATTGTGGGCTATACCGAAGACAAACGCCCTCATTTTTCCATCACCAACACGGCAGGAGGTATTCTGCTCGTCCCGAAGAACTTCGTCGATGTGCAGGGCGATTTGCAGGTAAACGGTATCTCCATTGCCAAGACCTACGCCACGCAACAGGCCCTGATCGACGGACTGAATAAGAAAGTGGATGCCGTCGAGGGCAAGGGGCTATCGACCAAAGATTTCACCCAAGAACTCTACGACAAACTGAGCGCCATTGCCAGCGGCAACTTCGCCGGGGAGGACACACCCCAGAGCGAGGGATACGTCACCACAACGCAGGTCGCCGCCGAACTCCGGAAAAAGGCAGACCGCCTGCTTGACGGTCTGGACGAGGGTGAGCGGCAGACCGCCGCCGGGAATCTGGGTGTCTATTCCAAGAAAGACGCGGACAGCCGTTTCGGCCGTCTTGCCGAGCTGTTCCAGGACTACATCACCTTTTTGGTCCGTCAAGGAAAAAGTTCGGTCCAAGCCCAGCAGATGCTTCGGGAGAGGTTGGCCGCCGCCGGCAGCAAAGACCTTGCGGACAACTATGTGCGGCGGGATAAGAAATTGTCGGACCTCGCATTACCCGATGACGATGCCCGTAAATTAGCCTGCAAAAATATCGGGGCTGCCTACGCCGCCGACTACCAGCCCAAACTGCTCGATACCGGCTGGCTCCAGATGTCGAACAGCGGTTCGGGAACCGATACCAGCAAGCTGTTCGTGCGTCAGATCGGCAGCATCGTCTGCATACAGGGACGTATCAACACCGCCCGGCGTGACGGAAGCAACGAGGGCGGCATCATCGCTGTCATTCCCAATAAGGTCGAGCCGCCCAAATACGGCTTGCGCACCACGATGGCACACTGGAACGACGACCATAAATACAACCGGGGTTCGTCCTTTACCATCGATGCCGGAAGCCGCTACGTCCGTATCTACGAACGGGGCATGTACAACACTGAAATCAATATTCACTTTTCATACATGACGTAACATGAAAAAACTCAACATCCAGCGTGACCTGAACAGCCGCGCCGCCATCAGCGAAAAACGCCGCCGCACGCACAGCGTCGCCCAGGCATCTGTCGAACCCGTAAAACCCGAAACACATGGCACAAGCGAAGAAACACCGGGGCGCGAGGATCACCCGCAAAGCGGAGCAGAACCCCGCAAAACGTCCCGGAAAGTCCGGAAGGCCGAAGGGGACGTATAAGCGTTACCTTTTCGAGGAGACCAAATTGGGATTCTTCCTCAAATACGAAGTCCCCGAAGTGTTCCAGCTCATCATGCAGTCGTTGCCGGCGGGCAGGCACCGGGCTCCGCCCTTGCCGCTGATCCGTATCGTCTGCTCGGCCTCCAAAGACCCGTCCCTGCGCAAACCCAAGTTCCGGCGTTACATGGAACTCTACGAACGGGACGGCCTCTATTGCCGCCGCGCTACCGTGATGACCCCGGCGAAGAAACCCTTCTACGACGAGATGCGGCGGCACAAGTTGGAGAAATTCATCTGTCGGAACCGGAAACTCATCTCCGCCATCCGCCGCCAGATGGTCGAGGACGCCTCGAAGGTGGACACGTCGAGCCTCTATCCGGCGGAGCGCCTGCGTCTTCCGTGGCAGAACCCTACGACGGGAAAACCCTGAAACGATTATTTGCAGGATAAAATAAATCGTTTGAAAACAGTGGGTTATCCACTTTTTCAGCAAACATTCAACCGTTTATTTTGCCCGCTCGTGAAAGGAGGCTATTTTTGTAAACATTCAATTGAATCCGCCCATTCGGGCGGCGCATAGGGAAAGTGATAAACGGAACGGTATCGTCCGGCTTTCCATCCAGTTTCTAAACTGAAGAGCGGCGGTGCATCCGAACCCGTCCCTCGTCGTCTTTTAGATTCTTCGGCATTAGTAATTTTATCACTTTCAACACTATGCAAGACGAAAATCTTGAAAGAGAGAATCCGGTTTCCGTGGAGGATTTATTCCTTGCCTCGCAGGAGACTTATGCCCAGGCGCAACAGCGGGCGCAGGAAGAGAACAAGGCATTCGCCCGCACCGAGTTCTTCCGCATGGACAAGTTGGGCGTGTACCGCCTGCGCGTGCTGCCCATCGCACCAACCACCGACGGCGTCCTTGCCCGTCCGGGTTACGAATTTCCCGTCCACCAACTGCTGCTCGAACTGGAGAAACCGTCCACGGGCGGCAAAGCCTCGTACCTGTACGTGACCGTCCCGCGAGCTACCGATGCCGGTTATCCGCTGGACCTGATCGACATCTACCGCAAGGCTGCCGTGGCGGAAGCCAAGGCACAGGGGGACGACAAACTGGCCGAGAAAATCGGGGGCGGCAGCTTCGGCGGCGGTCTCAAATACAGCTACGGCCATGCGCTCTACGTCCTCGACCTCGACGAGCGGGCCAAAGGCCTCCAGCTTCTTACGCTCTCGCACAGCCAGTTCAAAGACCTCGACGAGCGGAAATTCAAACTCTGGCAGAAGAAACTGGCCAAGAATCCCAACCATCCCTGTCCCGTGTGCTCGGTACACGATGCCTATCCGGTAGAAATCGAGAAGAAAAAGAACGGTGGCAAGACCGAATACCTCGTGAGCATCGACAACGAAAGCGACACCGACGTGCTCTCGAAGGAGGAACTTTCGGCCCTGCTCTCAGCGCCCCGCATTCCCGACATCATCTACCGCTACTCGCGCTATCAGGCCGAGGCGACCGTCGAGTACCTCAAGCAGTGCGATGCCCGTTACGGTATGGCCATCATGGAGACGGACGAAATGAAGGAGGCCATCGAAACCATCATGGCCGCCCTCCCGAAAGAGGACACCAGTTCCTTCTCGTTCGACAAACGCACGAAAGACAACAAGGACAACCCGGCGGCCGGAGCCGCCACCCTCGACGACCTGTTCGAACGGTTCGACAGCTTGCAGGAGCAGGGGTTGGGCGACCGCACCGAGCAGGGACAGGAACTTCGCGGGCTTATCCGCGCCTACATCGAGCAGGAAGGTCTCCAGATCCGCGTGACCCGTTCGACCTCGAACAAAGAGCTGCTGGATATGATCGAGGAGGCGATGCAGGGTCCCGTCCCTTCCGAAGAGGAGGAAGCACCCGAACTGTCGGCCGAGGAGGAACCCCGTCGCCGTCGCAGATAAACAGACACATAGAGTTATTCATTTCAGGGAAGGAGCAGCCTTGTGCTGCGCTTCCCTTTCCTACATCACATGCTTATGCCAAAGGAAAAGAATTATCCGTGTCTGTTGTTACTGAACGACATACACGTATCCAAAGATAACATACCCGAATTTACGGCCAACTGGCGGGAGGCCCTCGACATCTGCCGGAAGATGGACATCCGGGATATCGCCCTCGGCGGCGACCTCTTTCTGAGCCGTGCCGCCCAGACCCTCGACGTGCTGCTGGCCGTTCACGACGCCCTGCTATTAGCTGCCGAGTACGGCATGCGCGTCACGATGATTAACGGCAACCATGACAAGGTAAACCAGGAATCGCCGCGCGGCTACTGCCACATATTCGACCAACACGACAACGTGCTGGTCGCGGACGACTACATCGCCTTGCCCTGTCCCGACGGGCAGCGGTTCATCCTGCACATGGTCGCTTACTTTCCGGAGAACGGCAGCTTTCCGGAGAAATTGGAGCGGGTGCGTCTCGACCCCGAACGGTTGAACTACCTGTACATCCATGAAGGCATCAACGGGGCACTGTCCCAGCCTTCCGACAACGAACTGCCTGTACACCTCTTCAAGGCGTTCGACAAGGTGTTCGTCGGCCATTACCACAACCGGTGCATCATCCCGAAAACCCGAATCGAGTATATCGGTTCTTCGCGCCAGCACAATTTCGGCGAGGACGAGGAGAAGGGATACACGGTCATCTACACCGACGGTACGCACGAGTTCATCAAGAACAAGGTGAACACGCGCTACAAAGTGCTGGACGTGTCGGCCGAGCGGGCGAGCCTGCACCTCATGGACGAGCTCAGGGAGATCGATGCCGACGGCCGCTACAAGGTCAAGGTGCGGGTCCATGCCCCACAGGCGGCCATGAAGTCGGTGGACAAGGCTGCGCTCTTGGAGGCCGGCGCCACCAAGGTAGAGCTTATCGCTGATGAGGAAGAGATGCTTGAAGCATCGTCCTCGTCGCTCTTCGAGAAATTCGACAGCCGCCGTATCCGCGAGACTTACGAGGAGTTCTGCCGCGAGAAGCAGATCGATGAGGTGGCTGTCGGACTGGAATACTTATCTAAAATCGAGAACAGACCATGTGGAAACTGAGAAATATAGAGGCGGAAAACCTGTGCGCTTTCCGCCGCCTGTCGTACACCTTGCAGCAAGGCGTTACGACCCTGATATTCGGCGACAACCGCGACAACGACTCCCAGCAGTCGAACGGTGCCGGAAAATCCGCCCTGTTGGAGAGCATCGCCATCGGCATCACGGGCAGTCCGCTGCGTAAGATACGTTCGGAGGAAATCATCAACGATGCTGCCGAGGAGTGCCGTATCAATTTACATCTGGCAAACGACGCTTCCAATGAGGAACTCATCGTTTCACGCTGCATCCCCCGCAAAGGGACATCGACGGTTACCTGTACGCTCCGGCGAGGCGGCAAGAACGTAGAGACAGACGAGGCCGTACAGCCCTCGGTCGATGCCTACAACCGCTACATCCTCGACAAATTGGGCATCACGCGCGACGAGCTGTTGAACAACTTCATTCTCTCGAAATATCGTTACGAGGACTTTCTATCGTCATCGGACAAAGAGAAAAAAGAAATCATCAACCGCTTCTCGAACGGCATCCTTGTGGATGAAGCCATCGCCCGTGTCGAGGAGGACATCGAGCCTCTCGGCAGCGAACAGCAGAAGATAAACCTCGAACTGGCCGGTATTGACGGGCGCATCGAGATGTTGTTAATGCAAATCGACCGCGAGACGGCGGCAGGCGAAGAGCGCGGCCGCAATCGTGCGGCCCGCATTGCGGAACTCGAAGCCTCCATCGCTGCCAAACGGGAACAGATACGTGCCCGGAAAGCGTCGGCGGACGAAACTGACGGAATGATGGAGAAAGTCCGGCAGGCGGACGAAGCGTTGCAGGAGCTGGAATCTTCGGACACCTCGTTGGAAGAGTGCCTGAAAGCCATCGAAACGTTTATGCCGCTCTTCACGAACACACGGCGCACGGACTGGGACCGTACCCTCCGACTCAAAAAGGAGGATATGGAAATCGCCCGCGCCTCTCTTGACAACCTCGATGCTGCGGTCAAGCACGCCGAAAGGACGTTGGCGGAGAAACGTGCGGCATGGGAACAGTTCAAAAAAGATTACGCCAATTTCTGCTCGCAGTACGAGGAACAGACGGCGGGTTATCAGTCGCGGTTGCAGAAGATAGACAACCAGTTGCGCGACCTTGCCGGACGTCTGGACGAACTGCGCCGCAAGCGCCGTACCGTCTCGGCAGGTATCGACGAGCTGGCCAACAAACTGGCCGGTTCAATTACATGTCCTGCCTGCGGGCACGAGTTCTTGGTGGCACAGCCTCAGTTCGACATCGAGGCAGGCACGAAGGAGCTGCGTCTTCGCCAGCAACAACTCGGAGAGTTGAACGGCCGCATAGAGGCCGGGGAGAGACAATCCGAAGAGGTAGAGATGCGGCAGAACCGTATCCGTACCGAACGCCGCGACATGGAGAACGAGCACCGGGATTGGGAACAGAAACTGTCGGAACACGAGCGAGCCGTGCGCAGTGCCACGAGCAGCGTCGAGGATACGGAGCATAACCGCAAGCGCATCCAAGCCGGGATTACCGCCATGCAGGAGGAGATCGACGGCATTCGCCGCAAGGTATTCGACGAGGTGTTCGGGTTCATCGACGAGCGGGGTGCCGCACTCGGTCGGGAGAAGCGCAAAGCCGAAGAGGAGATTCGCGCCGCCGAGTGCGCCGTAGCGACCTTGCAGGAGACCATCCGCGAGGTCAATGAGGCTGCCGCGGCCGACCTGACCCAGTCGCTTCGCGCTACGCTGAAACAGGAAAAGCAACGCTCGATGGAGACCGCCAAACGCAAGTTCAACGTGGACGACAAAGTGCGGGCATTGGAAGTGCAGCGCGAGCGTTTCGTACAGTTCAAGACCTACTTGGCCAACACGAAAATCGAGACCCTCAGCCGCATCACCAACGAGTTCCTCATCGGTATCGGCAGCGACATCCGCATCCGTTTCGACGGTTACACGGTGCTCAAAAGCGGCAAGGTGCGCGAGAAAATCTCCATTTCACTGCTGCGTGACGGCGTGGACTGCGGCTCGTTCGGCAAGTTCTCGGCAGGTGAAGCCGCCCGCGTGAATTTGGCGACAATCCTTGCCATGCAAAAGCTCGTCAACGCCAACTGCGACGACGAAAAAGGGCTGGACCTGCTCGTTCTCGACGAGATACTGGAGGCGGTGGACGAGGCCGGTCTGGCGTCCATGTTCGAGGCACTGAACGCCCTCGGCGGGACCGTGCTGGTGGTATCGCACGGGAATGTCGCGGAGGGATATCCCAACAAACTGGTAATCGTCAAGGAGCATGGAGAATCGCGTATCGGAGAATAGCCTCCTGACAAGGGAGCAGGTGCTGGCGTTGGACATCGCCACACACACGGGATACTTCTCGCTGCACGAGGCCGGAGTATGGAATTTCACCGAGTCGAAACGCCGCAACGGCAACAAGATGCACGGCGCATTCCGCACGATGCTCCTCGCTTACATGCGCCGTTACGGTATCCGGCAGGTCGTGGCCGAGGATGTGGCTGTGAACCGCCACTTCTACGACATGCGCCGTCTTTCGGAGCTGCGGGGCATTCTGCTGGAGGTCTGCGACGAATTGGACCTGCCGGAACCCGAATTCGTAAATCCTGCGACATTGAAAAAATGGGCGACGGGCGACGGACACGCCACTAAGGCGCAGATGATCGCGGCGTGCAAGAACAAATACGGCATCGTGCCGGTGGACGACAACGCCGCAGACGCCTGCCATCTTTATCATTACTATATCCGCAAATATCGTATTTAAGAAGTTATGACAAACATTTATAGAATTGACGCACATAGAGTTGCTGACAGATTGAGATTCAGATTGAACCATCAATCCGTCGGCCTATGGAGCAACAGGGAAAGCCACTCCCGGAAGAGGAGTTAAAAAATATCGAACTGCGTACCGAGCTGTTCAACCGCTACATCCTGCCCAACAAAAATCTGGTGTACCGGCTCTGCATCCGTTACACCTACTTGCAGGAGAACATTGCGGACAATTACAGCGAGGCATTAGTGAACTTTTTCAAGTACATCACCACCTACGATCCCCAGCGGAGCATTCTCAACTGGATACACATCGTGACCAAACGGTTCGTCATGGAGCAGAACCGCCGTCACGGCCGCCTGCCCGTTTCGGAAAACGTGGACGTCTATTCGCTGGCTTCGTCGTTGAGCGATGAAGACGACACGCACGGCAACGCTATGGGTATGGAGAACTACCGGGAGTTTTACAACGACGACATCCTGAATGCCCTCGATTCGCTCAAACCCATCTACCGGGAAGCCCTGCTGCTTCAACAGGCGGGATACAAGTTGGAAGAGATCGTCGAGATTTCATACCGCAACGGCAACATGAAAAGCCGGAGCCTCGACACGATGAAGAGCCGGATTTTCCTGGCGAAACAGCAGATGCGCAAACTCATTACGCCCGATGGAGAGAAACGATAAGACCCGTGTGACGGTATCACTGTTCGAGATGCTCGTGCGCCGGCTCATCGATGCCTCGTTCCGCTTTCCCGGCGGAGAGTCGGGACGGCGGACGGTGGCGGCCTGTTTGGAGCTCCTGCGTACCCACGGCGGCGGGGAGCTCTCCGACGAGCGTATCGCGGACTTCTGCATCTGCCAGGTGCATGCCATCAGCCGGTTTGACGAAAGCTACCTGTCGTGCCGATGGATGCCGTCGCACTCCTTCGGACCCAAAGCCCGGGAGCGTTTTGCCGCCACCACACCGGTACGCCGTTACCACGAGGACCGATGGCTTCAGGAGGCCGGGCTCAACCGTGCCGCCTTGCCGCTGCTGCTCAAAGACCGTCGGGAACATCCCTTGTGGCAGTTCCTCGATCCGGCATACGAGGAGGCGACCAAACAGCGGGTGGTGAACACGCCTGTGGGTTACTACGTCTGCGGTATTTCGACCTTGCTGTGGAATCCGTTCTCGGCCGCCTGCCGGGGATGCTCCCGCGTCGAGCTCTGCCGCAAGCGTACAGCAGCCCGTTATCCGGAACTCTATCGCTTGCGCCACGAAGAAGCTGAAAGGAGAAGCCGCCCATGAAAAACGCATCTGTCAATCCTTTATCGGCGGAGTTTCTCTACGAGCTTTATGCCGCCGCCCTGCGCTACGACACCCTGTGCGGTGTGGTGGCGGAGAATATGCGCAAGGAGTTCCTGCCGGACCGCAGCTTCCAGAAAATTCAGGAGGTCATCGCCAACCACTACCGTACCTATAAGTCCCCGCCGACGTATGCCACGCTCTCTCAGACATTCCAGGGCGACTACGATGCCATCGAGCTGTTGGAGACCTTCCGCGAATACGAGGAGGAGAACACCAACACGGAGTCCCTTACCGACCTGCTCGAAGGTTACATCAAGGGCGTGCGGTTGCAGAAAGTCTATACCGAGGTCGGCAAGCTCTACAACCAGAACCGTCAGGACAAGGCCGAGGCGTTGCTCGCCGAATATGCCGGGTGGCTCTCGTCGTTCACGCTCCGCACCACGGCATTCGTGGACGTGGCGAAAACCTTCCGGGAGCGCTTCGAGCACAACCGCCGCCGCGAAGCCGAGAGCCGCGAGAACAGCCTACCGCAGGTGTGCCGCTTCTACATCCCGTACCTCGACGCTCTGAACGGCGGCCGGGACCTCCGGGGGCAACTGACCTGCTTTCTTGCATCGACAGGCGTGGGTAAATCCCATCTTGCCAAGCACATCGGCATCCGTGCCGACATCGACGACGGGCTGCATGTGCTGCACTACCAGTTGGAAGGTTCCGAGCAGGAGGCGCTGGACGCCTATTCGGGCGGGATGATTTCCCGCAATGCCTACTACTTCGAGCAGGGAAAGATTTCCGACCGGGAATTCAAGCACTTCGAGGAGCTGGTGATGAGCTACGCCGGCAGTATCACGGTGCGTTCGTTCCCGCGCTTTGCCGCCCGCATCTCGACGATGGACATCAAGAACGGGATTGCCGAATACCGCAAAATCAACGGTTACTCGCCCGATGTGGTCATCGTGGACTCAATGGACCTGCTGACCGACGCCACGCGCCGCCAGTGGGGCGCCGAGCATGAACGCTCGAAACGCATTGCCGTAGCGAACGACCTCAAAGACCTGGCGGCGGACGAGAACGTGTGGATGGTGGTGACCTACCAGAGTACCATCGAAGACCGGGACTGGCTCAACAACGAGCGGAACGTGCTGACCGAATACAACTGTTCGGAGGCGAAGGGACTGGCGCGGCCCTGCACACATCTGATTTCCCTGAACCAGTCGTCGGCCGAGCGGAAAGAGTGCCTGATGCGCCTGCATGTGGCCAAGAGCCGGTTTTTCCGGAAGGGCGACACCATCAAAATCGCCACCGACTACGACAACGAAGTGTTCTATGACCCGCAGCGGTCGATGGCGTTGCAGCAGATGGAGGAAACATAAAATTGATTGGGAGATTCCCAATCAATTTTATTCTGTTGGTATTGGATCATCTATATTTCTCGACGGATAACCGTATGTATAATAGTCTATATATTCTCCATTATATGATAATATTTTTAGAATAACTCTATGAAATAATGTTCTATACGCATAAGATTTTCGAATAATTTCCTTATACCTCTCATAATCCAAGGTTTTCATGGTACCATGAGCCATCAAATTACGAGCTTTAAGAGCTTCTTTTTCTAAAGGCCCTATAATAATACCAAAACGGTCAAACAATAAATCTATTTTTTCATTTCCACCCATATTGTATGCTCCATCGATTTTATTGAGAATCTTTTGTCTATATACCACATTTTTTTCTTCAAGTTTAGCTTTGATTTTTTCAACCTCATCTTTTATAAGATTTCTATATTCTTTTGCTGGCATATACGTACTTTGTTGTCTATCATTAGTCAGATCTTTCAATGAAGCACTTGCGATAGCTTCTAATGCACTGGACAAGATTGGCAGATTTACACCAATGGGAGCATCTTTGGCAATCCAATAATGGGCTAAAGCATAATTTAATTGAAGCACCTCTCTTTTTTGTAGATATTGTGGCATAAGAGTAAATATTGCACTAATAAAAGTTTGATAATTGGCATAATGATGACAATCAATAGGAGGGTCGGAGACTTGCTGCAATTTTTGTTGTAGATTTGATATTGATGGTGAGATACTGATTTGACATAAGAAGTCATGGTCTTTATAATAAGATATGCCAACTAATGTCATTTGTGTCCCAATAACAAAACTTAACAATTCTGTTGCCGCCAAAATTTCTTTATCGTCAGGAATTCCTCCAAAATTTTCTCTACATTCAATACATAATCCATTTGCTTGTTGGGGAAGGTATAGTTGAGGGACCTTTGATAGAACAATAATTTGTTTATCACTAAGTGATATAGGAAGGTAATCACGAGAAGTTTGGTATGTTCCTCCTGGTATAAACATTTTTTCAATAGAACATTCTTCGTCTAAGCCCATTCTCTGTTTGGGAAATTGAGGATTATTAGTTCTTTGTGTCGTAGCTGGAAATGGAATATCATGTTTTGAGCATAGATACCAATATTGAACCTTATTGAATTGAGGAACTTGTTTCTTTGATTTGGTAATGGATGCAATACTAAGATTTGCCTTAAACGAACTTCGACTTAAATCATCAATATTTGGCATTACATTATAAGTGTCTATTATCATGCCCTGCAATATATATGTAAACCCATCATTTCCTATCCCTAAAATGGTCTCACCAAATGTCATTTCACCTTTTGAGATAGAAGGGAACAACAAATCAGAGTTAATAGCATCTTGTCCCTCTAAAATGCCTCTCAACTTATAATCGTCATCTCTGAAAATCGTGATTGTATAAGTATCATTAAAATGGTACAAATTGCCTTGAGATTCTAAATGTTGAATAACAACCTTATTATCTAACACTTCCCATTCTAAATAATCTATATAACAATTCTGCTTATCCATAATCTCTGTTTTTTCTATAAATATATTACATTATCTGCAAAAGTACACTATTGCTTATTCTTTCCCTGTGTTTTCTAAAAAGTTTCTCACTAAAATCATTTTTAATAACCATTTCATGATAAGGCGGGCTATTTCTTTATATGTACATCACAGGGAAAGAATATGATTTGTTGGTGGCCGAGCTCCGGGCGGAGCTTGGGGCGCGGACGGACGGCGGTGGGAAGAACCTCATCGCGCGGTGTCCGTTCTGTGGCAAGGACGGAAAATTCGGGGTCTATATCGGCAAGGAGACGGTGCGCAAGAAACCTTTCATGGCGCACTGCTTCTCGTGCGGACGCTCGACCACCACTTTGGGAAAGCTGCTCGAAAGCCTCGGCCGGATGGACCTGCTGCCGACGGAAACGGTGGCATTCGACGAGCCGCTTCCCAATGCACTGTTTCCGTTGGAGGATGCAGAGGACGAGGTCGATGACGAGTTGGGCATCGTATCCCTTCCGGAATACTGGCGGCGTACCTTTACCCATCCTTATCTGCAAAGCCGGGGATTTACCTACGACGATTACGACCGCTTTCCGGTGGGCACTACCTGCCGGCTGAACCGCCGTTGGGACGACTACGTAATCTTTCCCGTCATCGACGAGGGCGACACGGTGGGTTACGTGGCCCGCCATACGTGGAGCAAGGAGGAAATCGACCTCCATAACCGTCGTGCCGCACGCAACGGGGAGTACAAGATGCTGCGCTGGCGCAACTCCACCGAGAACGACTTCGTGAAGCTGCTCTATCATTACGACGGCATCGTGGAGGGTGAGACCGATACGGTCATCCTGACCGAAGGCATCTTCGATGTGGTCGCCCTGACCCGCAAATTAGACCTGTACGACAACCGCCGTATCGTCGCCGTTGCCACCTTCGGAAAGAAAATATCCCGTACCCAGATTTACAAACTCCAGACAAAAGGCGTCCGCATGGTGGTCATCGGCTACGACGGAGATGCCGTGGAAGCCGTCAAACACACCGCCTCGGAGCTCTCCGCCTATTTCGAGGTCTTCGTGGCGGACATTCCCGATCCGGAGAAAGACTGGGAAGACCTGACGGCGGAAGAGATTTACCGTGTTTTCGCCTACGGGTTGAAAACGCCTGTCGAATATCAACTCACCAAAATACAACAGAAATAGCATGAACGAATTACATGAATGGCTGAAAGCGCACCGCATCGCTTACCGGCCCATAGACCGTGAAGTGGTCGAAATTGAAGGGCTCGGCAAACTGTTCCTCGCGGACCTTTCCGGGGTGGAGTCGATTTTCCGTGTGCGAGGCGCAGAGGTGGAATTCAACCTGATGGAACATCCGGAGGTGCTGCTGTCCGAGGGCATCGAATACGTCGTCTTCCCGTTCGGGGACAACTGGTACTACTACTCCCTCCGGGAGGGCTTCGGGTTGAACATCCTCAAATACGTGGGGCGGCGGGTTCCCTGCAAGCAGAAAACCCCGTTCGTGAACTTAGGTGTCCATACCCCTTATGAACTGCTAAATGCCTCGGGTGATGTGTCGCAGTGGGTACGGAAAGCCGTGTGGATGGGCCATACCGCCCTCGGCATCTGCGACCGGAACACGATGGGTGCGACGTTGGCGTTGCAGAAAGCCTGCGACAAGGCCGGCATCCGTCCCGTCATCGGATACACCTGCACGCTGGCGCATGAGGGCGAGAAAGTGGAGGTGAAAATCTACTGTCAGAGCCAGCGCGGACTCAGGAACCTGTTGCGCATCCAGAAAGCCGTCATGGTGGATGCTGCGGACGCGACCGTCCCGCTTCCCGAACTGCTCCGCCGGGGCGAAGGGAACGTGCTGGTGTTCGGCAAGCTCTCGCCGTGCTGGATGGAAAAGAATCTGCATGTGGTCAAGGCCATTAAAGACACCTTCGATAAGGTGTTCTACCAGGTGGATTTGTCGGAGTACAAGGCCGAGCGGCTGGACGCCGAGGTGCTGAAGGCTGCCGCCCATTTCTTCCACACCTTCTACGACGAGAAGAACGACAGTTTCTTAGTGGAGCCGATACTCATCGCCGACTGCTACTATCCGGACAAGGACGACGCCCGCACGAAAACCGTGCTCAACAAAATCGCCACGGGTGCCGCCCATGCCCAGAGCGACGACCAATACTTCAAAGACATCGACGAGCACTATACCGCCGTCCGTGCGCTTTTCGACGGCGAGCGGTGGAACACGGACGCGCTCTTCGAGCGGATGTGCCGCCACACGGTGGAGATTGCCGAGGGTGCCGAAGCCCGTTACCAGACCGAGCGGAACTACATGCCCCGCTACGACATGACGGCGGAGGAGCGGCAGCGTTACGGCGATACGCATACGATGTTCCTTTCCCTGCTCGAAGAGGGTTTTTCCAAACTGGTACCCGCCGAACAAAAGGACAAGTACAGGAAGCGACTCGATAAAGAGATCTACATTCTCGAATCTACAGATAACATTGACTACATGCTCGTGCAGTACGATACGGTAAACTGGGCACGTCGCAACGGTATTCTTGTGGGGTGCGGGCGCGGTTCGGCAGGAGGTTGTCTGGCTTTGTACCTGTTGGGTATCACGCTTATCGACCCCATCCGGTACAACCTGCTCTTCGAGCGTTTCCTGCTGCCCGAGCGTGCCGGGCTCTATCCGGCCAAAGCGACCAAACTTGTCGGAACGATTGCATCTACGAGCTACGTGAAACTATGTTTGAGTAATGGTCAGACAGTGCTTTTTGACCGCGATGCCCGGTTGGCGGTACGCCGTGGCGAAAAACAGATCGAGGTCTATGCCGATGAGCTTCGGGAGGGGGATGATATCCTGTTCGACAATCGGGATTTACTATTTGAAATCAACAAAGATATGCGATATGGAAGATGAAATATGGAAAGATATACCCGGTTACGAAAAGTGTTATCAAGTCAGTAATTTCGGGCAAGTACGAAGCCTGGACAGGATAGTGCTCGTGCAGAATAGAAAAGAACGTCTGCTCAAAGGCCATATCCTGACTCCCGCTCAAGGCAGAACATCCCCTTATTTTCAGGTACAATTAAGTACACGAAACAACACCAGACACTTTCTGATTCACCGGCTTGTCGCCAGTGCTTTTTTACCGGATTGGAATTCAGTCCTGGAAGTCAATCATAAAGACGGCAATAAACTGAACAACAGAGCCGATAATCTCGAAATGTGCACGCGGAAAGAAAACTATCGACATGCCATAGAACAGAATCTGAAAAGAGATTACGGTGAGAACCATGCCCACGCGAAATTAACAAACGAGGAGGCTTGTCAAATTCGGTTATTACACTATCTGTGGGGTATCCGCCAAGTCGAACTGGCCGGTATGTTCGGCGTGTGCAAACAGGCAATATGCAACATCGTGAACAATAAAACCTACGTCCGATGAAAATAGAATCAATAAGGAAGATTGAATCCCGGCACATTGTAAAAGCGTATGATTGTGAGGTCGGTGACGGTTATCTTCAAGGTTCCGGTAAAACCATGAGCGACGTGGACATCGACTTCCAGTCCGACCGCCGGCAGGAGGTCAAGGAGTATTTGGAGCGTCGGTACAACACCGACGGGCGACAGCAGGTCTTCTCCGCCGGTACGCTCACGACCCTCAAAATGAAAGCCGTGCTGAAAGATGTCAGCCGCGTACACCGTGTGCCGGTCAGTGTGGTGAACTACATCACGGCCATCTTCGGGGACGACAACATGACCTGGACCGACCTGTTCAAGTTGGCCGCCACCAACAAGAAAGTCCGGGACTTCATCCTACGGTACCCGAGGGTCATCGAGGACATTCGGCCGCTTATGGGTCAGCCCCGTTCCGGTTCCGTCCATGCCTCGGCCATCATCATCACGCCCAAGCAGCAGGACGGCGAGCCGATGGAGTGCTTCGACTACACGCCCATCAAGAAAGTGGACGACCTGCTCATTTCCGAGCTGGACGGATACTCCATCGACGAGGTCGGGTTGCTGAAAAACGACTGTCTCGGCATCAAGGAGCTGTCGAAAATACAGGCGGTCATCGACATCTGCAACCGGGAATACGGTGCGGGGCTCTCCTTCGAGGGTATCGTGCGCAGCGGCTTGGACGACGAGAAGACCTTCCGTATCCTGTCGGAGGGCTACACGCAGAACGTCTTCCAGTTCTCCTCGCCGGGCATGACCCGCTTCCTGCAAGACATGCGGCCGCAGTGCATCGGCGACCTGATTGCCGCCGGAGCGTTGTACCGTCCGGCGACGCTCGATTCCGGTTCGGCCGAAAAATACCTGCTCTGCCGCCGTGAGGAAGTGGCCCCCGTTTATTTGTGGGGAACCTACGATGCCTTGAAAAACACTTACGGCGTACTGGTCTTTCAGGAACAGCTCGCCCAGATGGCGCGTGAAGTCGGCGGTTTCTCGCTGGCCGAGGGCGTGCGGCTGCTGAAACTCATCTCCAAAAAGAAAATCGATGTCATCCGCGCCATGAAGGAGAAGTTCATGACGGGAGCTGCCGCCAAAGGGTGTCCCAAAGAAGATGCGGAACACATCTGGGAAATGATCGAAGCCGGCGGCGGTTACCTGTTCAATGCCAGCCATGCCACCGCTTATGCCGTCACCAGCTACGTGGGAGCCTATCTCAAAGCCAACTATCCGACAGCGTTCTACACCGTGGCATTGCAGTGGGCCGACGACAAAGAAATCCCGTTGCTGATGTCCGAGATGGAGCTCTGCTCGAAAGCCCGCATCGTGCCGCCCGAAATCAACACCTCCCGGCAGGTATTCTTCACCGACTACGGCACGGATGAAATCTTCTGGTCACTCGGCCGCATCAAACAGCTCGGAGCCAAAGCCGTTGCCTGCATCGTCGAGGAACGCGAGAAAAACGGTCCTTACACCTCCATCGAGCACTTCATCCACCGGATATTCCGGTACAAATTGAAGAAATACGCCTACTGGGACGACCCCGACAATGCTGAAGAATCCGTGCGGGTACCGGTCAATGCCCGGCATGTGCGGAACATGATTCTGTCTGGATGCTTCGACAAGGTGGAAGGTATCGGTACGGTGACGGAGCGTTACGGTCTGCTTGCCCGTGCAGCGGCAGAATTAGGCTTCACGCTTTCGGAGAAAGACTTCCCCGAGGAGCTGGTCGGGCGGCATTACTTTTGGAGCCGCCAGCAGATTGCCGTGTCGGGCATCGGTTCGGTGGACTACCGCCGCATCTTCGAGGCATCCGAAGCCCGTGCGCTCGTGAAAGGCAAAGCCTCCTACCTGAGTCTGCACGACGTGCTCGACCCGGCCAGCGACGGACGGCGTGCCGCCGTATGCGCCTCCGTCACGGAGCTGTCCGAGCACACGTACAAAGACCGGACGAGCGGCGAACGCAAGCGGTTTATCAAGCTGACGCTCCAGCAGAATAACGACGTGGCGGAGATGGTCTGCTGGAGCGAGACCTGCGAAGCCCATCGGGAGGAAATCTCCGCACTGAAAGACCGTATCGTCATCGTGTCGGGGATGGTCAAGTACAGCGACTATTCCGGCACAAACAACCTCCAAAGCACCAAATCGACTATCATTCATATCGTATGAGAATCAACTTATTCGGATAATATGGCAACACCCAAGACAGAACAAGGAATCTATACGGCCGTCGTGCTCGACTTCGAGACCGGCGGTCTGGACTGCACGCGCTGCGCCTGCACGCAGATCGCCATGCAGGCCGTGCGGCTCGACACCTTCGAGGTGCTGGGACGCTATGCGAACTATATCGCCCCTTACGACAAGCAGCCTTTGGGCGGGGCACCCAAACGCAAAGTGCTCAAGACACGTCGGGAGATCGAACAGGAGAGCACCTCCGAATCGATGAACTACGAGGCCGCCGCGCTGAACTACACCGACATCACGATGGACCTACTGCGGACACGGGGCATCCTCTTGAAACAGGTGGCGGCGGATGTCATCGACTTCGCCCGCAAACATACCCTGTGCAAGGGCGTCCGTTACAAGCCCGTGCTTATCGGGCAGAACATCCCGTTCGACGTGGGCTTTCTCCAACAGATGATGGCTTATGCCGGGTTACAGAAAGAGTTCGCGCAGGTATTCGCCGGCACGACGGATTTTTACGGGAACTTCCAGCCTCATTACTTAGACACCATCGACCTGGCACGGCTCTGTTTAGCCGCCGATCCGCAGGTCACGTCCTACAAGCTGGAGCTGGTGGCCGAACGTCTCGGCATCGAACTGGACGATGCCCACGATGCCGATGCCGATGTGACGGCCACACGGGAAGTGGCCGCTCTGTGCAGCCGCCGTCTGCGGCAGAACGGGGATACGGATATTTCGCAGCAGCGGACACCGAAGATGAGGAACCATTTCAAAATCTGAAGTTATGGAAGAGAAGAAAGGAGACAAGATAGAACGGGTCACGTTCCGGGTGGAAGACCGCATGACCTACGGGATACTGAACTACGACGGCAACGAGCTGATGGCCGCCATTACGGGGTATGACCTGAACGTGATGTTCAACATGCGGCTCATCAACTCGCTGGCAGATGCCGAAGCGTGTGCCGACGCGCTGGCCGATGTGTTTTACCAGACACTGATGGAGCAGCTTATCTCCAGAAAGGCGGATTTTATTCAACCGCCGAAGCCGTAATTCTCTATTCTTTTTCAAACGACAATGTGATGAAAAAGAAAGATAGCGATAAGACGAACGAGGTGCTGCCGGCGGTGCCTGTCCCTTTGGCGGACAAGCCGCTGACCGAAGAGGAAGACAAGTTCTGCGAGCTGTACGTCTCCGGCGGTCCGCTCTATGCCGGCAACCACCGCAAGTGTTACGAGGAGGTGTTCGGCAAGGGCAAGAACGTACCCATCGCCAGCCGTCTGCTGCTGGGGCGTCCGCATATCTCGGCCCGTATTCGGGAGATGATTGACAGTGTGCAGTTCGACGTCGAGACCATCGCCACCCGGTTGCAGGTGGCCGAGACACTCAAAGCGGTGATGAGCGAAACCTCCTCGGCCGAGTACACCGACAAATTCGGCGTGCCGCTTTCCCCGGCACCGTTGCGTGCCGTAGCCGTCAATGCCGCCAAAGCCCTCATGGAGCTTTATCCCATCAAGTGCTCGCAGGAAACCAAACTCCGTATCGACGGCGGTGAGGGCGGCGTAGTCTTCAACGTCATCGTACCGCAATCCACGCCCCATGAGTGAAAATAGGAACCGACCGAAGTTCAGCCGCCGCACGGCGGAACGGGTGATTTACATCCTCGTTATCCTCGGGCTGTTGTTATACGGTCTGCTACGGGACTCCGAGGTCGCCGCCCGGCTTATGGAGGCCATTACGAATGCTTTTTCCATCTTAATACAAAATCCATCATGACACAAGTAAGAAACTTCATCAGCGACAACTTTCGGACGATTATCATCATCGTCTCGTTCGTCGTGACCCTCTATGTGCAGCATGTCAGCAACACCGAGCATATCAACGAACTGACACGCCGCTGCCAGACGCTGGAGCTGAAAGTACAGGACCAGTACGAACGCATCGACGCCATCAAGCTCGACAAGGCTGTCTTCGAGGCCACCATGACCCAGTTCACCTCCTTGCAGACTGACATCCGGGAAATGCGGGAGGACATCAAGGAACTCTTAAAACACAACCGATGAGCAGATGGATATTGTCTGTTGCGCTCCTCCTGTCCGCCGGGCATATCCGGGCGCAAGACGCACGCTTCGAGTCGGCCGTGGCCTGTATCAAACATTACGAAGGCATGCACGACCACCGCCATCTCCCGTATGTCGGTTACGGGCACAAACTCCTGCCGGGCGAATCGTTCCCGACAATGACCGAGAAACTCGCGGACTCGTTATTGCGTGCCGACCTGAGAAAGAAATGCGCCGTATTCCGCCGTTTCGGAGCGGACTCCCTGTTGCTCGGCGTGTTGGCCTACAATGTGGGTGAATACCGGCTGTTAGGGTACGAAAAACGGCCGAAAAGCCGATTGGTGTGCAAGCTCGAAGCCGGAGACCGGGACATTTATTCCGAGTATGCGGCATTCTGCCACTACAAAGGGAAAGCCGTACCCTCCATCCGGAGGCGACGCGAAGAAGAATTCAAAATCCTATTCATCAAATAAAAAGCGTTATGATTGCAAGAAATTCAAAAGTGAAGATAGTGGCATCGTCCCAGCTTACGGAGATGATGCTGGAGGAACTGGTCGGGAAAACGGGTGTCGTGTCGGAAGACCTCACCGGTCCCGAACGTCGCGGATGCAAGGGGTATATGGTGTTTCTCAAAGACCCGTACCAAGAGGAATACGAGTGGTTCATCCCCGCCGAATCGGTCTGCCATGCGTAAGAGTACCCTGTATCTGAGCCTCACCGTGCTGTTGCTCGGTGGGGCTGTCGCAGTTCTATGGCAGCGCAACGGCTATCTCAAGGAGGAACGCAACCGCTACCGGAGCAATACCGAGGCGTTGCTGTCGGATATGAAGCGCATCCGGGTGGATTCGACGACGATGGCGGTGGATGTGAACGCGCTGCGGTTGCGGGTGGACGAATACAAGCGGCTGCGTGCCGAGGATGCTGAGAAAATCAGGCGGCTCGGGGTGAAAATCAAACACCTCGAAGCGGCGGCACGGCATGAGGTCGAGGTAGCCGGACCGATAGATGCCGTGATACGGGACACAGTGGTTGTGCGGGATACAGTGCCGATTCTGCGCCAGAGGGTGGAGATGATCACGCCGCACATCCAGCTTACAGGAATCATCGAGGACAACCGGCTGCGGGGTGAGATACGGGTGCCGGTTACGCTACACCAGGCGGTGTGGATGGAATATAAGGGCTGGTGGTTCTGGCGGCGGGTAAAGGCCGTTCATCAGACCATTTCAAGTGACAATCCGTATGCGGAAATACGGTATTCGGAGTATATATTCGTTAAATGAGCCATCTAATTATTCGAGTACCGATTATGAGGCTTTATTCGCCTATGTTGAAGAAGTATATCGTGACGAAGGGTATGCGGAAAATCGTTTTCGTAGAACCACGTAAACTAAAACAAATTCGATTGTTTTATAGAAATCATTGAGGGCAACCGACTGCGAGGTGAAATACGGGTGTCAGTGATACTTCATCAAATAGTAAAGAGTAATAAACTATAATTTGCCAATTGCCCTGACGCCCCCCCCCAAAAAAATCAAATCGTATATCAATACGTTAATTGATTCCTCTTGCCATCTGTCTCAGTTTAGAAGGAGAGTGTCCAAAATGCCGTTTGACGTATTTCCCGAAAAACGAAAGGTTATCGAATCCCAGTCTAAATGCGATTTCCTTGATTGTCAAATTCGTGTTGAACAAGTGATACCGGATATCTTCGTTGGTATATTCTTCAATCCATAAACTGGCCGATTTCCGACTGACTTTCCTGCATATCACTGAAAGGTATTTGGGGGTCAGACACAATTTGTCGGCATAATATTTAAGCGGACGATGTTTGACCGGCGTATCTGACAATACCTCCAAAAAGCGGTTGAAATGCACTTTCGTCTGAGATTCATCGGCTTCTTCCGGCAGGTTGTGCGCTTCCATATTGGAAAGCATCTCCAGCAGGATGGCATGTATTATCGAGCGAATGATCTCCCTGTGATAGGGCTGGGGTGCGCCGGTTATTTTTGAAAGAATAAGCCGATAGTAATACTGCATCTGCTCCTCCAAATCTTTTCCCGACGGCATAGTGTACGCCTTGTAAATATAAATCATTCGGTTCCATTGGTCGATATGTTCCCGCATCAGATCCGATACGATCCTAACGGATAGTTTCAACATGACGATACTTGCATCCACGCCGACCAGAATGTTGTCGATATAGCTGTTGGGCAGAAACGTGATATTCGTTTCCGCATGAACCGTATGGCTTTTCCCGTTGATGTCCATTTGTAACCGTCCCTGCCGGCAAGCCAGAAAAACGTAGGAATCCATCTTCGCCCCGTTGTATTCTGACAAATCACTTACATCAGTCATCAGTGCGACATCCTCATCAATGTAGTATATATCCTTTATTTCCATATTACGTCGAATCTCAACAGCAAATATACCCATTCTTCGTGTCTTGCGAGGTATTATGAGTGTCCTATTTTGCTCCATGGTTCTATTTTTACCACTCTTGTATCCAGAACGAAAACTTCCTCTCAGATTAAAAAGCGGATTTTTGCTAAAAAATTCAATGACATAAATAGATGCGATATGAAAAAACAGTCGATTTTGATTTCAATGGTAGCTGTGCTCTTATGCGCCTGCGGCAGTAAGAGTGAGCGAAAAGAGTCCCCGACCGTCAAGGTCGAAACGGAAACGGTAGTCGCTGTGAGCGACTACATGGTAAAACCCTATGTAGGACAGGTCGAGGCCAACAGCGCCTCTTCCGTCAGTTTTCCCACTGCCGGTACGATCAAACGGATTTACGTCGATGAGGGGCAACGGGTAAACAAAGGTCAGCTGCTGGTCGAGATAGACCCGATGATACTGCAAAAGGCGTTACAGTCTGCCGAAGCATTGTTTTCGCAGGCACAGGACGCCTATGAGCGTATGAAATTTCTGCACGACAACAACAGCTTGCCCGAGATACAATGGGTCGAAACGCAGAGCCGGCTTTCGCAGGCACAGTCGGCATACGACATTGCTCGGAAAAACCTCGCTGACAGCCGTCTGCTCGCGCCCATCAGCGGTGTGATAGGCCGCAAGTTCGCCCAGACTGGAGAGACGGTCATGCCGGCTCAACCCGTGATGACCGTACTCGACATAAACAAGGTAAAAGTGAATGTATCCATTCCGGAGAAAGAGATCGGTGGCATACACGCGGATACGGAGTGCGGCGTGTACGTCGCGGCTCTCGACGGGGCTTCGTTCAAGGGCGGACGTATCGTGAAGAGCGTACAGAGCGACCCCATGACGCATACATATCCCATCAGCATTCACGTGGACAATCCCGGAGGCCGGCTCTTGCCGGGAATGGTCTGCGACGTGACGTTCGGGCAGACGGGCACCCCGGCTCTCTCGGTTCCCATTACCGCTGTCATGGCGGGCACGGGCGATTCCCGTTATGTCTGGGTCGTGGAAAACGGAACGGCAAAGCGGAAGGACATCCGGACGGGTATGGCCTATGGCGGGCGTATCGTCGTCACGGAGGGCTTGCAGGCCGGAGATAGCGTCATCGTGAAAGGGATGCAGAAATTGAGTAACGGAAGTAAAGTGTCAGCGCTATGAGCAAGGAAAAGAACAGCCGGTGGGTGGCGTGGATGATGCGCAACTACCGCCTCACCTTTCTGGTCGTGGGGCTGATGTTTATCTTGGGAATTTATGGACTGGATAAAATGCCGAAAGCGGAGTTTCCCGATTTCACCCTGCGGACGGGTGTCGTGGTAGGTGTCTATCCGGGGGCCACCAGCGAAGAGGTGGAAGAGCAGCTCGTAAGGCCGCTCGAACGCTACCTGTTCACCTTCAAGGAGGTGAAGCGTGCGAAAACCACCAGCACGAGCCAGAACGGGATTTGCAGCGTCATGGTGGAGCTGAATGACGACGTGGACAACAAGGATGAAGTATGGAGCAAGATCAAGCATGGGTTGAACTCGTTCAAGAGCACTTTGCCGCAAGGTGTGGCGGATGTGGTGGTAAATGACGAGTTCGGCGACACGTCCGCGCTGCTTGTCGCCGTCGAAAGCGACAGCCGGGATTACCGGCAACTGGAAAAGTATTGCGACCTGATAGGCGACCGCCTGCGGACATTGCCTTCCGTCTCGAATGTGCGCATTCTGGGGAACGTGAAGGAGCGGATTTCCGTCATCGTCGATTACAATCGGCTGTCGGCATACGGCATTGGCAGCCAGCAGTTGGCCGATGCTTTGTCCGCGCAGGGCATCACCACCGTCAGCGGAAGCGTGAGCGGCTGGCAGAAGGACATGCCTGTCCATGTGTCGCCCGCCTTGCGGGGCGAAGATGAAATCGCCGAACTGATTATATACAGTGACGCCGACAACCGGGTAGTCCGGGTAAAGGATGTGGCGCGTGTGGAGCGCGGGTACGACCTGACGGACGGTTTCATCGAATACAACGGGCATCGCTGCGTCATCATCTCGCTGGAAATGCTGGCTGGAAACAATATCGTGCAATACGGGCGGGACGTTGAAACCATGCTGGCGGAGATCAAGGCCGCCGAACTGCCGGAGGACGTGAGCATACACACCATCAGCGATCAGGCCGGTGTGGTTAGTGCCAGCGTCAATTCATTTCTGCGCGACCTGTTCATCTCGATGGCGGTCATCATCCTCACAATGATGATCCTCTTCCCGTTGAGCTCGGCACTGGTCGCCTCCACTGCCATTCCCGTAACGACGTTCATCTCGGTGGGCATCATGTATCTGGCCGGTATCCCACTCAACACGATTACGCTGGCAGCCCTGATTGTGGTGCTCGGTATGGTCGTGGACGATTCAGTCATCGTCATCGACGGATATCTGGAATACCTGAACACGGGGATGAGCCGCTGGCACGCCGCCTGCCGGAGCATCTCGACCTATTTCATGCCTATGCTGCTGGCCACGGCCTGTATCAGTGCCATCTTCTTCCCGTTGTTGCTTACCTGTACGGGGCAGAAAGGCGATTTTCTACATGACTTCCCGATTACCATCGCCATCAACCTGATGACCTCGCTGTTCGTGGCTCTGGTAGTCATTCCGATCCTATTAGTAACGCTGATTAAAAAGAAAACCCATAGGGAAGGTCATAAAAGCATCACGGATCATGTGCAGGAAATATACGATCGGCTGCTCGGCTGGGTCTTCCGTCATGCGTGGCTGACGCTGGGCATGGCCGCCGCCGTCCTGCTCTCCACGGTGTTCTATGCCGGTGAGGTCAAACGGCGCATGATGTCCTGCTCGGAACGTGACCAGTTCGCCGTAGAAATCTACCTGCCGAAAGGAACGGGACTGGCCGAAACAGTCCAAGTGGCCGATTCGGTCTATGCCGTGTTGAGCAGGGACGAACGAGTGCGTGCCATCACCTCGTTCAAAGGTTGTGCATCGCCCCGCTTCCAAGCCTCCTACACCCCGAAGCAAGGCGGAAAGAACTATGCGCAGTTCATCGTGAACACCACCTCGAACGAGGCCACGGAGCAACTCGTGGACGAATACACGGAACGGCTTTCGGAAGCCTTCCCGAATGCTTTTGTCAAGTTCAAACAGTTGGATTCCCAAGTGTTTCAGGCATTGGAGTTCCGTTTTTACGGGGAAGAACTGGATTCTTTGCATTGTGCCGCCGGACAGCTTATGGACTACATGCGCCGCAATCCCGACCTGATGTGGGTGCGCACCGACTTCGAACAGCCGGAACCGATCGTGGAAGTTACGCCGGACGAGATAGCCGCCGCGCAGTTGGGTATCAGTCGCCAGTCCCTCTCGCTCGGCCTGATGTCGCAGATCGATGCCCGTCCGGTAACGACCCTGTGGGAGGGGGATTACGGAATGCCGGTCGTGTTGAAAGATGACCGCTGGGACGATGCTGGATTCGAGGACTTCGATCATATCTACCTACAACCGATGACCTCTCCCTCAAAGGTGCAGTTGCAACAGGTAGCCGGAGTGTCCCCCAAGTGGAGCGAGGCGAAAATCGTCCACCGTAACGGAGTGCGCTGCATGACTGTTACGGCAGAACTTCCACGAACCATGACAGCGGAGGACTTCGCCCCTGATTTGCAGCGGTTCGTAGAGGAAGAGATGCGCCTGCCGCAGGGTGTCACGACCGAGATAGGCGGAGAAATAGAAAACGACGAGGAGAGTCTGCCGCAGCTCGGGGCGGGTCTGTTCATTGCTATGATTATCATTTTCTTCTTCCTGCTGTTCAATTTCAAGAAATACAAGCTGACGTTCGTCTGCATGTTGGCCGTCATTCTGTTCATCCCCGGAGCCATGTTCGGACTTTTTATTACCGACACTACGATGGGATTGACGACCATCTTCGGGTTCATCACGCTTATGGGGCTTATTATGCGTAACGAGATTCTCATTTTCGAGCACGCCGAGGAAGGGATGAAAAACGGGCTGTCGGCACGCGAAGCCGCGTTCGAAGCGGGCAAGCGACGTATGGTTCCCATTTTCTTGACAACGGTAACGACTGCCGTAGGTGTCGTGCCGATGATCGCTGCGGGTTCCGCCATGTGGAAACCCGTGGGTATCACGATTCTTTTCGGCGGGCTGGGTGCGCTCGTACTGGTCGTTACCGTGCTGCCGGTCATTTATTGGAAAATTGCGGGTAAGCGAGAGCGGAAAGGAGCTTGCTCCGTTTCAGCCGAGCGGAAGCATTTTGAACGAAGTTAAGATTAACGAAAAAAGAAAATGAACATGAAATACTTATTAATCTCGCTAATTCTGCTCCCCTTGACGGGAACGGCACAGACCTACACGCTTGAAGAGTGCTGCCGTCTGGCATTGGAGCAGAACGCAAAAATAAAAACGGCGACGAACGACCGTTCTGTCGCAGTGATGGAAAAGAAAGAAGCCTTCACGAATTTTCTGCCTTCGGTTTCACTGATGGGCGGAGCCATGAAAGCCGATGACGCCATGTTGCAGATGGCAATGGGAGACCAGACCATGAAACTGATGGACGGGGGAATGTACGGCAGTGTGATGGCATCGCTTCCCATCTATGCCGGAGGAAAGATTCTGAACGGTCATAAGCTGGCCGAGTTGGGTGTCGAAATAAGCGAACTGCAACTTCATCAGACCCAAAACGAAGTGAAGCTGACGGTTGCCAGGTACTATTGGCAGATTGTCGTCCTGACCGAGAAGCTGCGGACACTCGAAAGTGTCAGAGAGTTGTTGGATAACATGAACCGCGACGTGAACCATGCCGTTGAAGCCGGTATCCGCAAGCGCAACGACCTGCTTCAAGTACAGCTCCGCAAGAACGATACGCAAAGTGCGTTCATCGACGTGGAGAAGAATTTGGAAGTATGCAAGATGCTGTTGGCGCAGTACATGGGAGTGGAATCGGATAAAGTGGAAGTGGCAATATCGCTCGACACGGCACCCGTTTCTCCCGATGCGCTGTTCGTGAATCATACCGACGTCCTCGAAACAACACCCGAATACCGCCTGCTGCAAAAGAATGTGGATGCAGCCAGATTGCAAAAACGGATGGCTTTGGGAGAATACCTGCCCACCGTTTCTGTCAGCGGCGGATATATGTATCAGGACTTCATGGGGCCTTCGCAGAACTCATTCATAGGCATGGTCAGCGTGTCGGTTCCTATCTCATGGAAAGCCCCGTACAGCGTCAAAAAGCAGAAATACCGGTATAGGAATGCGGTGACGAAACTCAACGACGGCGGGGAGCAGCTCATAATCCGCATGCAGAAAACGCAGAATGATTTGCAGAGTGCTTATCAGCAGGTACTTATCGCCCAAAAATCTATCGATCAGGCTGCGGAAAATCTGCGTCTGAACGAGAACTATTACAAGGCCGGGACTTCGAGCATGAGCGATTTGCTGGATGCAGAAATGCTGTTCAAGCAGAGCAAAGACAAATATGCGGAGAGCTATGCGAATTATGAAATAAAGAAAACGGAATATCTACAAGCGACGGGTAGGTAAGCTGTTTGTCGAAATATGATATATATCCCGATTACTGAATCTCCAATGAATAAAAAAGACTTGATTCGTACCATTTCTCAGGAACTCGAATTGCCTATTTCGCAGAAAAAAATAACTTTGGTGCTCGATAAGGCCGTCGAGATAACCAAGCGCACCCTTGCGACAGGTGAGTCTATGAAATGGTCGGGTTTCGGTTCTTTCGTTGCCAAGGACATTTCATCGAAACGGCTTTACTCTCCTTCATTGAAAAAGTATATCGTAACCGAAGGGGTACGGAAAGTCGTTTTTGTGGAGCCACGTCGGAGGAAATAAGGTTATAGGATTCATTTATGAAGCGACCTCGGTACTATCAGTGCCGGGGTCGTTTTGCTGTAACCGTTTCCGGCTGCCGTACCGCTATTCTTTGATGTAACTCTAACTGCATCAAAGAATGAAACTGCTTCTCAGACGCAAATACAAGGCGGAAAACTATACCATCGGCGACCTGTCAATCGACGGGCGTTTCTTTTGCCATACCATCGAAGACAAAGTCCGTGAATTGCCTGCCCGGTGCCCCGATACGCCGTCGGGACGCTCGTGCCGCTGCAAGGAGAAAGTGTATGCCCGCACGGCGATTCCGGCCGGCACCTACAAGGTGACGATGGAATACAGTGCGCGGTTCAAGCGGGTGCTGCCGTACCTGCATAATGTGCCGCATTTTTTAGGCATTCTGATTCACAGCGGTAACACGGAGGCGGATTCCGCCGGGTGTATCATCGTGGGGAAAAATACGGTCAAGGGCAAGGTCACCGAATCGCGCAAGACATCGGACGCTCTGAACGCCCTGCTTGCAAAGGCTTCTGACATTGAAATCGAGATTGTGGAAGCATGGCGTTGAAGAAACTGAAGGCTCCCGAAAGTCTGAAAATCGACTTTTGCCCGTCGCCCAAGCAATACGAACTCTGGAAGCTGCTCCAGCCCGAATGTCCGTTGTGCGGCGGCGAGGTGGAACAGATGCTTATCGGGTACGACGCCAACCACAATCCACGTTACAAACCTTACTGCAAGCGTTGCAATAACCAAAACATTCCGCAGTTGGTTTTGGGCGGCGGAGCTGCGGGCGGTGGTAAGTCGTTCGTATCCAGCGTATGGCTTGTGAGCAGTTGCATCCGCTTCCCGGATATCCGTGCCGTAGTGGCCCGAAAGACGCTGAAAAGCCTGAAAGAATCGACGTGGAACACCATCCGCATGGTCATCAAGCAGTGGGGATTGGTGGAAGACGAACACTACCACATCAACAATGTGGCCGGTACGCTGCGGTTCTGGAACGATTCGGTCATCATCATGCTCGATTTGGCCGATCAGCCGTCCGACCCCAACTTCGAGCGGTTCGGTTCGATGGAGGCGACGATTGCCGCCTGCGACGAGGTGTCAGAGGTCAGCCAGAAGGCCATCGAGGTGTTGTTCTCGCGTTTGCGCTGGAAGACCCACGAAACCTTCAAGGTCTCGAAAATGCTGCTCACGACAAACCCCACGACCAACTGGATACGGGGACGGTTCGTGCAGGACGACAACGGCGACCGGGTGACGCTCCGTGAGGGCGAAGCCTACGTGCCGTTCTCGGTGTTCGACAATCCCGACATTGCTTTCCGCCAGACCTACGAAGCCGCCTTGAATAAAATCAGCGACCAGGCGACGAAAGAGCGGTTGCTTTACGGCAATTGGGACTTCGTGGAGGCCAACGACATGGCTATCTACAACCGATTCGATGGAGCCGTGCATTTGATCACGGGGCTGAAAGAGCGGGTGTACGACCCGACTCGGCCGCTGATTACCGTGTGGGATTTCAATGTGGCTCCGCACATGAGTGTGCTGCTTGCCCAAATCGACTACGACACGCGGAAAGTTTACATTCTGGAAGAGGTATTGGGCACGGCTGCCGCCAAAGAGAACAACACACCGGCATTGGCCCGCCGAATAAAAAAGAAACTGCTTTTGGATAAACAGATAGGCGGTGTGGACGTAACGGGCGACCCGGCAGGATTGCAACGTTCCACAGCGTCCGAGGACGGTATCAACAACTTTACGGTCATCTCGGAAATGCTCGGACAAGGAGTGCTGCATCCCCGCGTGAAGCTACTCAAGAAACAGCCTCCCCAGATTACGCGGTGCGAGTTCGTCAATGAACTATTTGACGGTTATAACGGCTGGGAGCTGCGCATCGACCTGCGCTGCCGCAAACTGACGGAAGACCTGATATACCAGACGAAAAACGAGGACGGCACCAAGTCCAAGCAGAAGGTGACCGACCCTAAAACCGGTGTAAAATACGAGAAGTACGGCCACCTGTCCGACTGCTTAGATTACCTGCTCTGCTACTACCTGCGGGATAGCTGGCACAAGTACAAAAACGGCAATACGGGAAACTACCAGGTGGTATCGACGGCAATGCTTCACGAAGGATTCAACTATTAAAGAAAAATACTATACATGTACAGAAGATTTCTTAATAACGAGGACTATTTGGGCATCATCACGCAAGAGGCCCTTTCGCAGATGACCAGAGGGAACAGCGACCGGTTTATCCAGGCGGAGGAGTCGGCCGAGATGAGCATTGTGGAGTACCTGTCGGAGAATTACGAAATCGAACAGGAGCTCGGCAAGGGCAAATATATCGCGGAATACGACCGCCGGATTACGTTCCCCGTGGGAGCGCATATCTACCATGAGGGGACGATTTGCGAGGTTATCCGCTCCATGAGCGGCTACAAAATGCCGGCGGTGAAGACCTACTGGCAGGAGCACGTGGATGTCAATTTGGACACGGCGACCGTCGAACGTTATTCGCAGTTCGGCACCTATTATCCGAATGACCTCGTACTGTACAACGATGTAGTATATGTCTGTATGGTCGAGAACGGGTATAAATTCGGCGAAATCCGCATTCCGATGGTCGAGGGCTGGTTGGAGGCGGAATATACCTTATGGCAGCCGATAAACTACCTTCTGTGGGACGTGGTAGAGTTCGAGGGAGCGTTCTATACTTTGATGAGCATGGACGGATTCGACAATAACGTCACGCCGATGGAATCCGACTGCTGGGGAGCCATTGCGGACTACGATCCCGCCTATAATGAATATGAGTTCTCGGAACACGAATATGTGGTGTACGAGGGACGTGTGTTTTATCCCGGAACAGATGTCAATGCCGACCTGCCGCAGCGAGGAGTGAACCTCTCGCCGCATGATCCGCGCAACTACAACTTGAAGAAACACATGGTGCGGCTGGCGTTGTACGAACTGACGAAACTCATCGCTCCGAACAACGTGAGCGTGGTCAGGATGCGGGATTACGAGGATTCGATGAAGTGGCTTGCGGATGCGGCGAGG
The DNA here is from genome assembly GCF_900184685.1 of Butyricimonas sp. Marseille-P3923. GTDB lineage: Bacteria > Bacteroidota > Bacteroidia > Bacteroidales > Marinifilaceae > Butyricimonas > Butyricimonas muris. Next base: position 237,373 of record NZ_FXXL01000004.1, on the reverse strand, counting down.
TTGCGGTTGAATCCGCAGATTCCCCGAAAGGTGGCGGAGGACAATAAGCCCGTGACGGACTGGCAGCTCGCTACGTTCCAGACGGACTATGACCCGTGGAAAAATCCGTGGATGACATAAAAACGATTGCTAATTTTGTGCTGATACTCAATGTTATATCATCTAAACGGACAAAAAAAGAAAGATTCGACGACAAAAAACCGCACGATTGTTTGGTAGATTTAATCGTTTATCGTAATTTTGCGATGAATTAAAAATGAGAAGTGATTATGGCATATAGTAAAGCACAGCATTTTGAAGACCGGGACGTGATGGCTGCCCGATATGCCAAAGCGTTAAGTCACCCGGCAAGAATAGCAATTCTCCGGTTGCTCAATAAACAAAGTTCCTGTTATTGCGGCGATTTGGTCAATGACTTGCCTATTGCACAGGCAACAGTATCGCAGCATTTGAAAGAGTTGAAAGATGCGGGGCTGATTGACGGAGAGATAACACCGCCTAAGGTACGTTATTGCATCAATCGTGAGAACTTTGAACAAGCTCGATTGTATTTCAAAGATTTATTTATGTAATTTTTCTATTTATAACCAGTAATCGCATATCAACGATTAGATTTTTTATGCTGCACATCATCGTATATTTACAATATATAATAAACTAAAAATAGGAAATATGAGTAACAAAAAAACAGTCTGGTCAACAGAGGCAGGTATTCTGTCCTCGGTGTTGGCATTTTTAGGAATCGTAAGTTGTTGTGGCATGCCCATTCTTGCGGGTATTCTTGCAGCATTCGGAATTGGAGCTTCGCAGCTTTCGTTCTTCGCCGAGTATCGGGGATGGTTTATTGGATTTGCCATAGTATCACTCTTGTTCGGTTTTTACCAAAGTTATTTCCGGTCGTGTGCCTGCTGCGGAAGTGATTCGGAGGAAGCCAAACGAAAGAAAGCGCGTTCCATAGCTATTCAGCGGGCATTCCTGTGGATTGGAGCAATGATAGTAGCCGCACTGCTTTTTGTCGGCAGAAGAGGGGAAACAACTTCTTCGGGGTGCTGTTCTACACAATCACAAACGGAAATAACTCCTTCAGGTTGCTGCGGAAATATAGAAAACAGTGATAACGCAGAAGAACCGTCTTCTTGTTGCGGCTCGCCCCAGCCGGCAACGTGCTGTCCATCGGAAACAGAGCGTAATCCATCTAATAGTTGTTGCGGAAATTAACTTTTGAAAATGACAAATAATTCAATCTGATTTAGTTTTTAATTCATAAAATCATTCATACATGAACTCTTTAATTGTAACATTAGAATACTTTGTATTCATCACGTTTGAGCTAATCGCGCTGTTCATGCTGATCAGCGCGGCAGTGGAAATCATCCTGATGTACATCCCGCAAAAAAAAATCAAGAAATGGCTTTCTGGACGCGGCATTTTAGGTAATGTGATGGCAGCCGGATTCGGTGCGCTGACACCGTTCTGCGCTTGTTCCACTATACCAATGACTGTAGGGTTTCTCAATGCCGGTGTACCTTTCGGCAGCACGATGTCGTTCCTGATTGCCTCACCGTTGCTTAATCCTATCATCATCGGTATGTTCGGAGCGATGGTCGGTGTAAAGGCAATGATAACCTATTTTATCCTTGTGTTTATAGCCTCGGTATTGTTTGGTTTTGTGCTTGAAAAAGCAGGGATGCAGAAATATGTCAAGAATGTCCGGTTGAAAGGCGGAAACGATGAACCGGGTGAAAATAAACGGGCATGGCCGCTGAAAAGAAAGTTGAAAGAAGCATTCTCCGGTGCTTGGGGAAGTCTGCGTCCTATCATGGGTTACTTGCTGATTGGTGTCGCACTCGGTGCAGGCATTTATGGATATATGCCGCAGGATTTCGTATTGAAAATCGCCGGGCCGGACAATATCTTTGCCATCCCTGTTGCAGCAGTACTGGGTATTCCGCTTTACATACGTGCAGAAACGGCTATTCCTATTGGCGTGGCATTGATGTCTAAGGGAATGGGTATCGGTACAGTCATTGCTCTGATTATCGGAGGTGCTGGTATGGCTATTCCCGAAATGACGATGCTTGCAAGTATTTTCCGCAAGAAATTGGTTGCCGCTATCATTACTGCAATCTTTTTGACTGCTGTAATATCGGGATATCTATTCAATATTTTGCTATAGTTTGGCTTGCCAGCAAATAGCCATAATACGGATTGTGAAGCCTAAACTTGGTTTTGGAACAATAATTTTAGGCTTTTTGAAAAAAATGTGCCGGAAATATTTTGTGCATTTGAGGGATGTTTGTAATTTTGCGAACAACAAACAACAGTGAAGATGGAAAATAAAGAATATACAACAAGACAGGAACAACTTGCACGTTTTGCCAAAGCGATGGGGCATCCGGCAAGAGTGGCTATCCTTGAGTTTTTAGCGGGGCAGAGTTGCTGTTTTTTCGGCGACATCCACGAAGTGTTGCCTATCTCGAAAGCGACAGTTTCTCAACATCTGAAAGAGTTGAAAGATGCAGGGCTGATACAGGGTGAGATAGAAACACCGAAAGTGAAATATTGCATCAATCGAGAAAATTGGAAAATCGCTTCCATGATTTTTTCCGAATTTTTCGGGCAATGTATGTATAAAAAAGGAAATTGTTGCGAATAGCGGCAATTTTTTTGAAATCAATGTTCGTAGTTTGGCGAAATACAAATATCTATAATACAATGAAAAAGGCATTTTATTTATCAATTGGATTGGTAATGGCAACAATTACGGGAATGGCTCAAAATCACTGGCCAGAACATTCCGTACAAGATTTGAGAGGTCGTACTCATTCGCTCTCGGACTATGCTTCTGAAAAAGGAGTTACGCTATTCGTTTTTTGGAAAACCTGTTGCCCCAATAATATCACAATGATAGATGAATTGAATGAAGTCTGGCAGGAATATGATAATTCGGAAAAACCGATAAAAATAGTATTGGTTTCTGTTGATGACCAACGTACTGCATCACGAGTCAAGCCGATAGTCGGCAGTAATGGTTGGTTATGGGATGTTGTTATGGATAAAAATGGAGATTTAGCCAGAATATATCATATCACAATGCCGCCACAATGGGTAGCTGTTAATTCTTTTGGAAAAATCATATATCGAAGCAAGGTGACGAACGGAACATTGGATTCCGCCATATATTTTGACGAATTGATAACTGAAATGAATAAAACCAATTAAAACAAGAAAAAAGTAATGTTAATGATGGCCATGTGCCTCGGAATGTTTGCCTGTGGTAACAGCAATGCAAAAAGTAACAAGGCAACAGAAGAACAATCACAAAAAGACCGTGTGGAAGTTCTCTATTTTCACGGCAAACAGCGTTGCGCTACCTGTATGGCGATAGAAAAGAATGCCAAAGAAGCGGTAGAGGCGCAATTTGCCGATGAACTGAAAAACGGAACGGTCGTTTTCAAGGCAATCGACATTTCCAAAGCAGAGAACGAGAAGATTGCTGAAAAGTATGAGGTTACTTGGTCGTCTCTTTTCGTCTGCAAATGGAAAGACGGGAAAGAGACGCATGAAAATCTGACGGAGTACGCCTTCGCCAATGCCCGAACTGCCCCCGATACGTTCAAGAGCGGAGTGATTGAAAAAGTCAAAACGTTATTAAAATAGAACTTATGGAATGGTTACAGACATTGTTGGATAGCAGCACAACTCCTGCTTTGACTGCATTCCTATTGGGGTTGCTCACGGCAATATCTCCATGCCCTTTGGCTACGAACATAGCCGCTATCGGATTCATCAGTAAAGATATTGAAAACCGTCGCCGGATTTTCAGAAACGGGCTTTTATATACGCTCGGTCGTATCGTCTCCTATACGGTGTTGGGTGTCGTGTTGATTTTGGTATTGAGAGAAGGGTCAAGCCTGTTCGGTATCCAGAAGTTTATCGGGAAATACGGAGAACTCATCCTTGGGCCGGCTTTGGTATGTATCGGTTTGTTCATGTTGTTCGGCAGCAAACTCAAACTGCCCTCTTTCGGTTTCAAAGGTAACGGTGAGGGGCTGGCTCGCAAAGGTGGCTGGGGTGCCTTGTTGCTCGGAATATTGTTCGCGATGGCATTCTGTCCTACCAGCGGCGTGTTCTATTTCGGTATGCTGATTCCAATGTCCGCAACGGCAACCGCAGGCTATCTTTTGCCTGTACTTTTCGCTATTGCTACTGCACTGCCTGTCTTGATAGTTGCTTGGATATTAGCATTCAGCGTACAGCACATCGGTAGCTTTTACGGTAAGATGCAGACGATTCAAAAGTGGCTGAATTGGATTGTCGGAGTCGTGTTTATGGCTATCGGTGTATATTATTGTGTGGTTATGTATTTATAAAAGGTAATAATATGGAAACTAAAAAAGAAAACAAAAAAGGATTTTGGGCATCGTTATTCTCTCCGAAGCCCTGCTCATGCTCATGTGGCAACAACCTGATTATAGAGGAAGAGGAAAAACCGGCAGCCTCTTGTTGTTGCGAAGACAATGCCGCGACGACAAAAACGGGCATAAAAGAAGTAAAAATATTGGGGCCGGGCTGCGCCAAATGCAAATCGACCTATCAGGTTATCGAGAAAGTAATCAACGAGAACAATCTCGATGTAAAGCTCACGAAAATCGAGGATATTACAGAAATCATGAGCTATAATGTAATGGGAACCCCAGCGGTTGTAGTGGATGAGGTTGTGAAAATAAAAGGGCATGTTCCGTCAGAGAGTGAGATAAAACAGATATTCGGTATTTAGGATGTGGCTATGGATACAAGGAAAGAATTGAAAATCCTCTTTTGGATGATCGCGGTTTTCGCGGCAGTCTTCTTCCTACCGCTCGGAAGCGAACGGTTTATGACAGCTGTCGATGCTACCCTCGACCTTGCGAAATGGTATGCACAGGAACACGTTGTGTTGTGTCTGCTTCCAGCGTTCTTTATTGCAGGTGTCATTGCCGTATTCGTCAGTCAGGGTTCCGTGCTTAGATACTTCGGTGCGAATGCCAAGAAATGGATCTCCTATACGGTTGCAGCCGTTTCTGGTGGTATTCTTGCCGTATGTTCATGTACCATTCTGCCGCTCTTTACGAGTATTTACAAACGGGGGGCAGGATTGGGTCCGGCTGTCGCCTTTCTCTATTCAGGTCCGGCAATCAGTATCCTGTCAATTATCCTGACGGCACGGATTCTGGGTTTTGAAATGGGCGTTGCACGAATAATCGGTGCTGTACTTTTTTCCGTCATTATAGGATTGGCGATGTCTTTCATTTTCCGCAAGGAAGAGAAAGCCAAGAAAGAGGAACAGATGAATATCGTTCCGCCGCCCGAAAAACGCCCGATGTGGCAGACTTCGTTCCATTTCTTTACATTGGTTCTCATTCTCGTATTTGCGAATTGGGGCGCACCAGCGGCTTCTGATACAGGACTGTGGTACGGTATCTTCACTTATAAATGGTACATAACTGGGGCTTTATCGCTTTTGCTGTGCTGGTCGCTTGTCAGGATCTTGAAACTTCGTGTTCTGTGGGTGGTGCTCGGTGCAGTCGTGACAGCCATCTCTGCACTCCTTGCTAATCTGTTTATCGGCAATGCGAAACTGGTTCCGCTTGTGCCGATGATTGTAGCGATTACCGCTCTTTCCGTCATTCTCTTGTTTGATAAGCACGATGAAGAAAATCGGGAATGGGCGTTCGCTTCGTGGGGATTTGCCAAACAGATAATGCCGTTGCTGGCTATCGGTGTGGTAACGGCGGGCTTCCTGCTCGGTTCGACGCATGACAATACGGCTATCGCCGGTATCATCCCGAACAGTTGGATAGAATGGGCCGTCGGAGGCAATTCCTTGTTATCCAATTTCTTCGCCAGCTTTACCGGGGCATTCATGTACTTCGCTACTTTGACCGAAGTGCCTATTATTCAAGGTCTGTTGGCTTCGGGTATGGGCAAAGGGCCGGCTTTGGCTTTACTACTGGCAGGTCCGTCATTGTCCCTGCCGAATATGCTGGTAATCCGTGGCGTATTGGGAACAAAGAAGACGGTTGTGTATGTAGCTCTCGTTATCGTTATGGCAACAGTTTCAGGATTTGTATTTGGCAATTTCTTTTGATTTGCAATGAGAAAGATAGTTCTATTCATCACAAGTCTATTTATTGGATTCGAGGTTTGTTCCGCTCAAAAGGCGGAACAAACCTTTCCGATTACAGGAAAGCCTATCTTAACGGTATTTACCAATTATAAAGCCGGATTGGGAAATGTCAATAATGTATCCGGATTTAATCTTGACCGTGCTTTTGTCGGGTATGAAGGATTTTTTGCCAAAGGTTTTTCCGCCAAAGTTGTAATGAACGTAGAAACCCAGAGCGATGATAACGGGAATACCAAATTCAACGGATATTTGAAAAACGCACAGGTGGATTGGAGAGGATATGGTTTTTTCGTGTCAGCCGGCTTGGTAAACTTGAAACAATTTTCCGAACAGGAAAATTTCTGGGGACACCGATATGTTTTTAAGTCTTTTCAGGAAGAGTATGGAATTGCATTTTGTGAGGATATAGGTGTAGTAGCCGGATATGAATTTTCTCCGGTTATATCTGCTGATATTGCATTTACGAATGGTGAAGGTCGTAAGTTTAAGAATATGGACAATCATTACAAATATGGCGCAGGTGTAACTGTAAAGCCGATAGATGGTCTTATATTCAGATTGTACGGAGATATATACAATATACCTAAGTTTTTAACTGACGGGGATATTATTCAGAAAGATCAATATTCTCTCGCAACTTTCGTAGGTTACCAGAATCAATATTTTTCCATTGGAGCGGAGTATAACCGAGTCTTTAATTATAAATTCGATTCTAAACAGGATGCGAATGGATACTCTGCTTACACTACAATCAATATAACGCCAAAGATGCACATTTATGGTCGCTTTGACTATTTTGATACTGCCGGGAATATGAAATATGATAACGAGGGACACGCCATTATTTGTGGATTTGAATATTCTCCCATTAGGCAGATAAGAATATCACCGAACTATCAAAGTTGGAAATCCTCAAAGGGTAAACGAGAGAATTTTCTGCTTTTAAGCGTCGAGTGTAAAATTTGAAAATTATATTATTTGAACGACATGAAAGTATTGATTCTTTGTACAGGAAATAGTTGCCGCAGCCAAATGGCACACGGGTTCTTGCAATCATTTGATGAAAATATCAACGTATATTCGGGAGGAACAGCTCCGGCAACACAAGTAAATGCCAAAGCTGTAGAAGTAATGAAGGAGGTCGGAATAGACATCAGCTCTCATGTGCCAACACATGTAAACACGTACCTCCATCAGGAATGGGATTATGTGATAACTGTTTGCGGTGGAGCACATGAATCATGCCCGATGTTTACGGGAAATGTACGCCACCGTCTGCATATCGGCTTTGATGATCCGGCAACAGCCACAGGTACGGATGAACAAATAACCGACAAATTTCGTCGTGTAAGAGATGAAATCCGAGAGAAATTCGCAGAGTTTTACATTACAGAGATTCAGAAAAAGGAACTTCCGAAATGTACCTGCGGAGGAAATTGTTAATATTAGACATCCAAATATGAGTAAGAAAAAAGAAGGTATAGGTTTTTTTGAACGTTATCTGACACTTTGGGTAGCGTTGTGCATTATAGCAGGTATTGCAGTAGGACAATGGTTCCCCGCTCTTCCCAATGTATTAGGGCGTTGGGAATACGCCAATGTTTCCATTCCCATCGCCTTGTTGATTTGGTTGATGATTTACCCTATGATGTTGAAAGTGGATTTTCAGAGCGTGAAGAATGTGGGCAAACGCCCCAAAGGTATTCTTGTGACATGTATTACGAACTGGTTGATAAAGCCCTTCACGATGTTCGCCATTGCTTGGGTGTTCTTTTTCGTCTTTTTCAAGAGCTGGATACCTGCCGACCTCGCGGATCAATATCTGGCGGGAGCTGTGTTGCTTGGAGCTGCTCCTTGCACGGCGATGGTTTTTGTATGGAGTTATCTGACGAAAGGAGACGCTGCCTATACGCTGGTACAGGTAGCTGTGAATGATTTGATTATATTGATAGCTTTCGCCCCTATCGTAGCGTTGTTGCTTGGTGTGGGCGGAGTCGCTATTCCGTGGGCTACTTTGCTGCTCTCTGTCTTGCTGTTTGTTGTTATTCCGCTGGCAGCAGGTATCGTGACACGTATATGTGTAGTTCGGAAAAGAGGCATTGATTATTTCAACAATATCTTTATTCACAAATTCGATAAAGTAACCATCATCGGACTGTTGCTTACGCTTGTTATTCTTTTCTCTTTTCAGGGGGAAACAATTCTTGCCAATCCGTTGCATATACTACTGATAGCCGTGCCGCTGATAGTACAGACCATCCTGATTTTCTTTGTGGCATACGGATGGTGTCGGTATCTGAAATTACCGCACGATGTTGCTGCCCCTGCCGGAATGATCGGAGCAAGCAATTTCTTCGAGCTGGCGGTCGCTGTTGCGATTTCGCTCTTCGGCCTACAATCCGGAGCAGCACTGGCAACCGTAGTCGGTGTATTGGTCGAAGTTCCCGTTATGCTGTTGTTAGTTAGGATTGCGAATAATACACGTCAGTATTTCAAGTAAAAAAGATATTCCATGAGAAAATACAGTTGCTATATCCCAGTAATTCTTATCCTTATGTCATTCTGTTCCCTAATATTATTTCGGGGAAGTCTGACCCGATATGCTTCCCGTATCATGACGAATGGAATGGAACCGGAAGAAAAGAGTATTGTTGAAAATATCATTTCGGAACAATATGATTATAGCAAAAACACGAAAGGATACGAATGTACATTTCTCGAATTTGGTTCGGTTGGTTGTAATTCCTGCCGCCAAATGGAATCTGTTATGGCTGAAATTAAGCAAAAATACAGTAACCGGGTAAAGGTGGTATTTATAAATGTAAGCCAAAAAGAAAACAGGGAATTGGTCGATTACTTTGGAATCGTTACGATACCCACGCAGGTTCTACTCGATAAGAAAGGAAAAGAATACTTCAGACACAATGGGTATTTGTCTGCGGATGATTTGTCAAAACATTTTAGATAAGTTTTGGGAATGCTAATTTGTTTTATGAGATTATGAATAAAAAAGACCTGGTCCGTATTATTTCGACAGAGCTTGAATTGCCTATATCACAAGAAAAAGTCACGATGATTCTTGATAAGGCTATTGAAATAACCACCCGGACGCTTGAAACGGGAGAACCTGTGAAATGGTCGGGATTCGGGTCATTGGTTATTAAAGAAGTCTTTCCCAAAAAACTTTATTCTCCCAAACTGGGGAAATATATCATGACGAAAGGCGGTTGGAAAATAGTATTCAAGGAATCAGGTAAAAAGAAGCGTACAAGGTCGGTATAATTTTTTGCTCTGTTTGGGGCACTGCTTGTATGATAGCCTGTAAGTGATTTGTAATCATCGCCGTATGTTGCTCATTCCAAAAGATTACTCTATATTTTAATTGGCGACCATTTTGCAGGAGGTGTTAATTATCAGCGGTTTATTACACGATTTTTGCTATATTTGCGTTCGTAAAACGAATATATCACTAAAAAATATCGAGCATTATGACAAAAGCTGAAATCGTAGCAGAGATTGCGAAGCAGACGGGAATGGAAAAAACGGTAGTAATGAATGTCGTTGAGGCGTTTATGGAAAGCGTGAAGGGTTCGATGATTGCGGGGAATGAGGTGTTCCTGCGTGGATTCGGCAGTTTCATCATCAAGAAAAGGGCCGAGAAGGTAGCCCGTAATATCTCGAAGAACACGACGATTACGATTCCTGCGCATAACATTCCTGCTTTTAAACCGGCCAAGACTTTCCTGGATGCCGTGAGGGAAACTAAATAACGAAACCGATGGCCGTAGTCAGAGAGCGGATTATCCTCCGGAAAGGTCGCCGCAGCGGTGAGAAGATGCCGCACCGAATCGACATCAAGGAACTGGCAGAGGGCGATTCTCTGCTTGTCGAAATTGTCATCGACAAGAAAAATGACTCGGTGTACCGATGTCTGTTCGAGCCTGAACAGCTTGCCGGGCGACGCAGCGTCACTTTTCGGGTCAGCGGTGAGCAGGTGTACTGGTTATCCGGATTACAACCGAAGTTATTGCTGAAACAGCAGGCGGAAAAACTTGTCCCGAACATTGAACATGTGAAAGAGGAAGAACCTAAAAAGCGTGGCGGTAAATCGGCGCCTAAGGAACGCAAAGTGTTGGTATTCGATGAAGAGGGAAAGTTGGAGGCCGTGATGCGTTCTCTGAAGGATGTGGCATCCATGACCAATCTGCGGGAAAAGGCTATCGACAGGCTCTGCAAAACCAAACGGGTGTCATCGGAGACGGGTTATTCGTTCCGATATTGGTGGAAAGTGCTCGGATTCGATATTACGGATTTTACGTTGACAGCCTCGCAGTATGACGAGCTGTGCAAGCGTAAATCGGACTGAAAAGATGAAAGGCGTGGGATGGTTTATTTCTCGCCTTTTTTGTCGGCAGGCTTTTGTTCTGTATCCGGGATGCAGATGAATGCCGTGTCAGAGAAAGTAACTTCGGCGGCTTCATTAGGAGCTAAAATGCCTCCCGCCACGAGTTGCTGCATGATTTCCCGGGCTTGCTGTTCACGGGGAGAACTATTGCCGGTAACAGGTTCTGATTGCGATGCGGACGGGTGTTTCTGTTTTTTGTCCATTGCCTTGTAAGGGTGGCTGTTGCCCCTACAGACCGGTTATGTTATTGATACGAAAAGCGTGGGACATCAGCTTGCCGTAATCGAGGTTCTGGTAAACCCTACACATAACAAGTAACGCCCACGCATAACGTGAGCATTCAGTCTTGTTATCCCATGTGTAGTGAATTTACCAGATTCCGATTTACGGGATAAAAGCCAAACGCTTTCCAATATTTTTCTTAAAACACTGCAAAGATAGCGATTATTTGCAGTGTTTGCATAATGAAGCCGCAAGAACTTATGAAAATACCTCATTTATCAGTTCTTACGGCTCGTTTTCCGACACCCGAAAACTATATATGTCAGCGGACTTTGTACAAGGCAATCAGTCGGCCGTTTTGCATATCGGTGATGAATGTACCGTTGGAGAGGGTGCATTCGTGGATGTGCGTATCTTCGGGGTCGGATTGAAGGAGGGATTGCCGGGTGGTTTCGTCGATTACCTGCATGGCGACACCTTGTACGGTTGCGGTGGTGACATCGGCGGGCAGCGACATGAGCTGTTCCAAGAGCGATTTTTCCATTGACCTGAATGTTGAGACCTTATGTCCCTCTCAGGTCGGTTATACATGCGAAAAGCGTGGGACAGAACCCGCCCGCACCGAGGCTCTGGCAAGCCCACCCGCAAACAAGTTAAGCCCACGCTACGCGCAGGCGTCCACTGTCTGTCTTGCGGGTTTGAAACTGCCAGATTTCGGTGCAAGAACAAAAGCTAACGCTTTTAATATCTTAAATCTTCTACAAAGATAGGTATTCTGCCTGAAAAAACAGGAAATATAACAAAGAAAGCTATCGGGAAAATTCCGATAGCTTTAATTTGATGTTTGCCGAATATATTATTGGGAACAAACAACACCTGCTATACTGCTTGCTGCCCCCAACTGCCATAACGGGCATTCATCCGCTGGCGCAGTTCTTCCTGTTTGGTGTTTTTGTAGTAGTGTTTCTCGATGGTTCGGACGCTATTGCCGGCCATTTCAGCGACGTGGGTAATCGGAGTGCCCGCATCGAGTTCGCTGGAAATAAACGTGCCTCGTGCCGTGTACCACGTCATTTTCTCGTCGATTCCCAGAATCTCACAAACCTTGTCCAGTGTTTCGCTGACGAGGGTTGAGAAATTGTTACGACGCCCCATCTTCTGTTTGTCGGTTACGTGTTTCTCGGTATAGACCGGGAAGATGTAGTTGCCGATGCCTTTGCCCCTGTATTTCCCCAGAATCACGATGAGCCGGTCGATAAGCAGGGGCTTGGCCAGCTTGGGGAATTTGGTACGCTCATAGACAATCATGCCTTCCTTTTCGTTAATCATGTCCCATGTCAGGTTGACGACATCGACGTTGGCCATACCGCCGCTGTAAAAGCTGAAGAGGAAAAGGTCGAGACAGAGTTGCTCCTGCTCGGAAAAGAGGCTGCGGTCCATGAACTCCATCCGGCGGATGATGTTCGGATTGACGGCTTTGGACTCGAACTGTCCCCACGCCATCTTTTCAGTAGCCGCCTCGAAGATTGCTGGGTTGGCTCCGTACATGTGGAGTTCGTCCTTGGCATAGTTTACCAATGCACGGAAGATGCGAAGGAGTTGGCGCAACCCGGCACGGTTCCCGTTTTCGATGCCACGTCGTTCCAGATAAACGATGTATTCCCAAAGGAATTTCTGGGTAATGTCGGTGAAGTAAAAGCGGGACAGGTCTTTGTTGTACTGCTTCTGGGTGAAGGCTGAAAGCGAAGTGCGGAACTGCTTGTACATACCGGCAGTGCCGACACTTTTGACGAGTTTGCCGTTCTTGAATTTTTCGTGGTTCTCGAAGTATTCGATTCTGGCGTTGATGAGCTGGAGAACGGTCAGCACTTTCGATTCCTGCTTTGCCTTTTCCTCTTCTTTGGGTTTGAAGCAGTCGGCCCATTGCAGTACGGAGAAGTTGCGTCCGTCTTTTTCCCACCGTTCGGCGACGGACATGTACTTCTCTTTGAGTTCAAGCAACAGCTGGTTTTTCTTGAGGTACTCGCTGGAAGCGGATTCAAAACTCTGGGTTTCGTTGTTCCAGCATTTGTAAGCTCCGGTGATGCTGACGACCCGGGGAATGCGGGTGTAACCGGTCTTGTAGAAAATCATTTCCAGTTTGACCATCTTGGGGTCCTGGGGGTCTTTGCGACCTTTGAATGTGATCGAACAATACATATCGTTAATTTTTTAGTGGCTCATGTATTCCTGCCGGTTCCCTACATGGGAGCCTACATAAGAATAGAACTATCCACCGTATTCGGGTGGAAACGGAGGTAATCCGTTACCCGACGAATCAATTAACTTGTTGATATGTAGTTGTTTTAGTCTATGCAGATTTTGACTTTATTGGAGTTGGAAAATCCAAGGTGTCTGTACCTGATTTTGGAAATACTCGTTTATCAGATTCTCGAACCTCGTGAGCGTATCCTTGTTCACGCTCTCGCGAGTGATAAACTGCCGCTCGTAGAAACGGGTACAGTAATCAAGCAATAACTCGATATTCGTGACAATAAGCCGTTTACTATGCTTATCAATCGAGTGTTCCAATTCCATCAATATCTTATTCAGACAGTCGAGCACGATTCCCCTCTCCCGTTCCGAAAGGTGCAAAGCCTCGTTCGACTCGTAAGAGAAAAAAGAGTAATTCTTGATATCCCGCGCCAATGACGTACCCCGAATCAAATCGGGATGAAACACCAATCCCCGCCCCTTCGGCTGATAGACCTCGCCCGTGTCCTCGAAACCGACCACCTGTCCCGGGGCGATACAAACTACCGTCCCTTCTTGGTAATCGTAATAATTACGCCCGTAACGCATATCCCCGCACTTGACTTCCTTCAAGAAAAGAGCGTAAAGACCAAAATTCATCCGGCAATACCTTCTCTCTTTTGATTTCGAAAGATCGACAACACTCACGAGAGGGTGCAACGTTTCCTGATTGTACAGCTTATTGTACTGGTCTATTGTTTCAATATTCAATATCTCGTCCATGGGTTCTATTATTATATGTCTGATACAAAGTTAAAAATTTTCTTTATGAATTTATTCCCGACCTGTAAAATGGGTACAAACATCCGTAATCCATATACCATCCTATCACACGAGGTGAAATATCTTTGTAATAAAGAAACCGGATAGAATTAAACTGAAATTTTAACCTAAAACAAAATACACATGAGAAAGAATTTCGTTTTAATAATGGTTTGCATGGTCATGACATTTACAAATTCATGCAAGAATGGCACTTACAGTAAAAATAATAATCAAAACAAATTAACGATGGAAGCATCTACAAAGAAAACGGAGCCGGTGCTAGGTTTAGGCACACCCGTTACGGCAAATTTCACCGGGGAAGCTTGGTTGCAATACCTATCCGGTCAACCGGAGTACGAGTGTAACGTGTACAATGTCACTTTTGCCCCGGGAACACGCAATTACTGGCATTCGCACACGATAGGTCAGATTTTGCTTTGCACGGAAGGCATCGGTTACTACCAAGAAAAAGGTAAACCGGCACGACGCTTACAACCCGGCGACGTGGTGAATATCCCCGCCAACACGATTCACTGGCATGGAGCCGCCCCGGACAGCCGCTTCACGCATATCGGAATTACGCCCAGAGTCAGCGAGAACAACACGGAATGGATGGGCGAAGTGACTGACGAGGAATACTCGGAAGCGATTTCTACTTTCGCGCAAGAAACGCCTAAAAATGAAAAAGATACGGATAGAATCGAATTATGTAAAAAGAATTATACCACCTTGTTCGGCGGAGAAGCATTAACCGGACAAGGTTCGGATCCGGAAATGATGGATATTCTCCAGAAGTTCATCTTCGGGGATATTTTCCGCACCGGCAATCTGGACATGAAAACACGCGAGATGATCACCTGCATTACATTAACCGCGATGCAGACGTTGCCACAACTGAAAGCCCACGCCGGGGCAGCCTTGAACGCAGGAGTAACTCCCGTTGAATTGCGGGAATTAGTTTACTTGTGCGCCCCGTTTATCGGTTTCCCGAAAACACTGAACGCACTTGGCACGATCAACGAGGTATTCAAAGAACGTGGTATCGCCCTACCGTTGGAATCCCAAGAAACCGTGAAAGAGGAAAAACGATTCGAGAAAGGGAAAGAAATCCAACACGCGCTCTACGGCGAAAAAATGAAAGAAGCGTTGAAAACTCTCCCCGCCGGAATGAATGACACTCTTCCCCGCCTCCTCACGGAAATGTGTTTCGGCGACTTTTACACCCGGAGCGGGCTGGATATTAAAACTCGTGAATTATTATCCCTCTGCATCTTGGCAACCCTCGGTGCAGAACGGCAAATCGAATCGCACGCGCAAGGCAACCTTAAAGCGGGAAACAACAAGGAAACCCTCATCGCTGCCATAATTCAATGCCTGCCATATATCGGTTTTCCTCTGGCACTGAATGCGATACATATTATAAAAGAGATTTGATAACTCCACGCATTAAACACATGATAATTAAAAAATCCCATTACTTCAATTGCAAGTAATGGGATTTAAAATTATTTTCTCTTTCTCCCGATCAAGAACATGATGCACCACGCCAGAATGGAAAGCGGAATCAACCAAATAAAAAATAGCTGAAGCCAGAACATTGAATCCTGCGGGATGTTGACATTATCATCCGGTGGACGCACCCGAGCAGTTTCTATCGGATATTCCCCATAAGAGAGGCTGCGGAACATTTCCGTGATCATGCTAAAATTCGCACCGTTCAATCCAGCCCGTTGGGTTGATAATTCTTTCGTGGACAAGCAATCGGCATCACCGAGCACGAATATCCGTTGCTGCGGTTTATCCGGTATATCCCGTGTCAAATATAGCATGACCGAATTGGATTGCTCGACTTCTCCTTTTTCCGGATTCAATTTGGAAGTTTCATTCACAAAATCCGTTGTTTCATACTCAAGCCAAGAGCCCCGGGGAGAAGTTGCCAACACTTCCGAAATTTCAAAACCTTTGTTCCCATCCACCACTTGAACGGCACACGCCGAAGGGGTTATTACGGTATATCCCCGTCTTATCATATCCATAAAATAGGGCGAAGCTTTTAACGCTCCCTCCATGACATTCACGGCAATAATATCATCTAAATATTCTTTGGACGGAGCTACCAGAATTCCATCAGAAAAACGCAATCCCAACTTCTCCACCACGGGATTCATGAATGTCTGGCGTTTCGGTTCCCCTAACACAATCAAATTACCACCCCGCTCCACATAAGCATCATAATTCGCTTGTTCTTCCGGGGTAAAAGCTGATTTCATATCGGCAAGAACCAATACATCCACGTTATCCGGAACGGGCTCCCCAAGCATCAATTCCCGAACTTGATAACCTTGATTGATCAGTGCACTCCGGAACGTCGGATTCTTGGCAAAAGCGGCATATCCCCGATCCCCGTAATCATTACATTCACGTTCCCCATGTCCCTTGACAAACGCTACCAGAGGTGATTTGCCGACCAACGTTTTTAATGCCGCCGTGATCTCACTCTCGAAGGGATGGACATACATATCATTATAGATACGCAAAAATGCTTTTTGACCGTTATCCCGTTTGAAAACCCGAACAAAACGTCCGTTTTCTTCCGAGATATCATCCATTTTCTGCACCTCCTCCGCAGAAATGAACATTTCCGGGTTATAATCGTATCCCTCGCATACTTTTTTCATTCGTTCTTCCACGGACAAATCTTTGTACACCTTGTCATAGTGCTGGTTTGTACCTTTCCCGTAATAATACACGTAATTGATTTTCATCTCGGGTTTGAAGCGCACGTAGTTCTCGAAACGCTCCATATCGTAATTTTTAGAATCCGGAGCACCGTTGTACCAAGTATCATCCAATAAATTCACGTATGTCGTCAAGGTCAGCCCCCCGTCCAGTTGTTTCACTATCTCCTGACTATTCTCTGTAAGGGTATTCAATTTCGTCGCCGTTGCATCGTAATAAACCATCATTTGAGGACGTGAAGAACCATATCCTGCCAATAACACCATAGCGAAAACAAACAAGTAACTACCGGACGTCCGCCACACGGTCCTCTTCAACCGTTCCCCTTGCAATTTAATGAACGTGAATGCCAAAAACATGAAAATAACCAACACGAAATAAAAAATATCCCGGCTACAAATCATACCTTCCAAAAATATCTTCGAGCGACCGGAAATGGACAACCAATAAGTCAAATCCCGCACGAAGTCAATATTTTGCCCAACACCGCCGATAAAATTCAACACGGCTAGTACCGCCAAAGTCCCGATTGCCGCTACAACTTGGTATTTCGTGATCGTGGACATAAATAAACCGATAGCCCCATAAGCGCATACCGTAAGAAACACACCTAACAAAGCCGTGAACATTAACGGAATATCCGGGTCCTTTATCGTGAATACCGTGAAGAACAAGGGAATCAACAATATACATACCAAAATCAAACCGTAAACTACAATCGAGAGATATTTTCCCAATACAATCTGCAAGTTTGAAACCGGAGATGAATAAAGCAGTTTGATAGAACCGCTGCTCAACTCCCGGCTCATTAATCCCATCGTTAAAAGTGGGATATACAAGTAGAGATAATTCAACATTTGTGTAAATACCCCACCATACCCTGCCAATAAAGACCTCGTCAAATAATAAGGTCTGTATCCCATCGCCAGATCACGCAACTGATTAGCATATTCATCACAATAAGCCAATCCTGCTTGAAAAGCAAAAACAATCAGTACCATCCAAGCTATCGGGGAAAAGAACAGAACTCTCAGTTCTGTCTTCATTATTCTTGTTATTGTCCTCATCAATATAAATTCTTTTAGAATGATTTTCCAGATAATTTAGCGAATACTTTATCCAAAGACTCTTTTTCCAAAGATATCTCTCGCAGATGCCAGTTATTGCTAATCGCTTTATTTACAACTCTCCCGACAATAGCGGTATCCCCATCCGTGAAGTGTAAACGGATACGGGTTCGTGTCAATCGCTCCACCCGCTCCATGCCTTCTATACTTAAAAAATCGGCATCTTCTTTGGGGGCATTGTGCATAATCACCAATAGCACACTGGGTTCCATGTAGTTATTAAAATCTTCTATCGTTCCTTTAAATACCGTATTTCCATGTTCAATCATCATGATATAATCACATGTTGCCTGTACTTCCGGAAGTATATGTGTCGAAATCAATACAGCCCGTTCTTCCGCTATTCCCCGAATCAAATGGCGAATTTCCATGATCTGGTTCGGATCCAACCCGTTCGTGGGTTCATCCAGAATCACGAACATCGGATCATGGATAATAGCTTGCGCTATCCCCACGCGTTGCTGGTATCCCCCGGAAAGATTACCAATCACCCTTTTGCTGAAATGAGTGATGCCACATTTTTCTTTAGCCCGTTCCACTGCAGCCGGAATATCCGTTTTCGGCATCAAACGAATATCAGCACAATGGTACAAGTATTCATCAACGGTCATATCCATGTGCAAAGGGGCTTTCTGGGGTAAGAACCCGATAAACTTCTTCGCCTGAATCGGATCTTTCCGAAGATTTACCCCGTTGATAAAAACATCTCCTTCCGTCTGAGTCAATACATTGCATATGATATTCATGGTCGTGGACTTACCGGCTCCATTGGAGCCCAACAAGCCAAACACTCCTTTCGTTTCAATCTCGAAATTTATATCTCTGATAGCCCAATCCACACTATAACGGTGTGAAAGACCTTTCACTTCAACTATTTTATTTGCCATAACTTATTTATTTCCGTTTCCTACGAAATATTACCACGATTCCTAACATACAGATAAGCAAAGGGAAAACACACATGCTACCCCAATTTACCCACGAACGGCATCCTTTCGGAAGACGCAGGCTGGTATCTATATAATCCGCTCTTCTCGTGTCAACAGGGAATTGTTCATTCGACAACCAACGAAATGAACCATTGATAATACTGTAATTGGATGCACTGATTCCCGTGAACTGAGAGGTCAACGCTTCGTTAGCCACCACGTCGGCATCCCCTGAAATCACGATCCGCTGTTCTTTATCACCGACCTTTCGGCTTAACGTGACCAACACGGCATGTACTCCTTTTTTCTCTCCCGCTTCCGGGTTATACCCAAACTCCCCGTCAACAAAATCCGTTGTTTCTTTCTCGATCCAAGCATCCTGATCTGAAACCAATACCGGAGTCACCTCAAAATCTTTAACGCCGGAATAATCAATCGCTTGTGCCGTAGGTAAGGCTACCACGTAATCATATTTCTGCAATTTCTCGTATGTCGGATATTTCTTCGCCGCTTCCGGGGTAAAGAAACCGACAAGTACCGTCGGAGAAGTGTATTCATTTTTATTCACCACCACGCCTTCTTCAAATTTAACACCTAAAGACGCAACCAGTTTATTCATATTCACTTCCCGGTTATATTCACCTAAAATAAACAAATTCCCGCCTCTATCAATATATTTCTGAACGTTATTCATTGCCACGTCAGACAATGGTTCCCGCAGGTCGGATATAACCAACACTTGGATCGAATCGTCAATTTCATCTTTATCCAAATCTATTGTTTTCGTGTCGAAACCATTGTTCAACAACGATTGACGGAACCACTTATCCTTGGCAAACAGGTAAAATCCTCTTCCCCCGTAATTATCCATTTCCCGCGAACCGTACCCCGTGGAGAAAGCAACCATCGGTGAAGGTGAAATAAAACGTTTCAAAGCAGCCGAAATCTCCGCCTCATCCGGATGTTTATTATTATCATTGAACATTCTTAAATAAGCCTTTTGCCCGTTCTCCCGCTCCACGATGCGGAGAAACCTGTTCAATTCCGGTTTTAAGTCAATCACTTCCTTGAGCTCATCCGGCGTCATAAACATCTTTATATCCAAACGGTTCGCTTTGCATAACAGATCAACCCGTTCGTCGTCCGTCTTATTCGGGTACCTCCATTCCAGACTCGGGTTATTAGCCTTATCATAGTAATAGACGTATTTCATTTTTATATCCGGCTTAAATCGGAAATACTTTTCAAACCGTTCAAAATCCTTATTCCTGTTACGGGGTAAACCGTAATAAAAACTCTCGTCCAACAAATTGACATAAGTCGTAATCGTCAAATCTCCTTCCAAATTTTTAAGCACGTCCTGACTTTCCTTGGAAAGCGTGTTTGACTTCGTGTACGTCGCATCATAATAATACTTCATCGAAGAAAGCGAGGAAACGTACCCCAAGGCTATTGCCATCACAACAATAGCGCTGTATTTCATCACCTTTGTCTTGAAAGACATAATACTCTTTTCCGTGTTCAATTTCAGTATGGACAACGAGAGAAAGAAACCGATGACAATCAAGAAATAAAGCACGTCGTCACTTGCCATCAACCCCTCGATAAATGAATCCGAACGCCCGGTGATAGATAACCAATACGTGATATTACGCACGAAATCATACTCCTGTCCGACACCGCCTATAAAATTCAAAATTGCAAGTATCGCTAATGTTCCGATAGCCGCAACCACCTGATATTTGGTAATTGACGACATAAACAATCCTATCGCGGAATAAGCCAGTATCAATAAATACAACCCCAGCATTCCGGTAAGTATCATCGGGTAATCAAAGTTCACGACGGTAATCGCGGCAAACAACACAAATACACCCAACACTGCCATTAATGCCAAACCGTATATCATCATCGATAAAAATTTCCCCATGATAATGGAAGCATTCTTTACCGGGGAAGAATACAAAAGTTTGATCGACCCACTCTGGTATTCCCGACTCATCAATCCCATGGTAATTAACGGGATATACAAATAAATATATCTTTGAATAGGAGGTAATATACCCTTCATCCCCACGAACACGGCAGAAGTAACCTGCCACAAATCATATCCCATATCCTGATATCGGATTTGCTCGCCAAACACCCGGGCAAAAGCCATCCCGATCTGAAAACCGAATATCACTAAAACAAGCCAAGCCACCGGGGAATAGAACATCGAATTCAACTCGATCTTCGCTACGCGAATAGCAGTCTTTATATTATTATTCCATTTCATCTTACTCCATATTTTTTGTTTTTCCTGACAATTGCGCGAATATTTCATCCAAAGAACAACGTTCTACCACCAAATCTCTTAATTCCCAATCATTCGCCTCACTTGCTTCTATATATTTTTCCGTGATCCCGCTATCTTCTTTAAAATAAATCCGGAAACATCCCGGTTCCAATTCCTCGATACCTTTATTCTCACACAAAGAAGACAAGACAACTTTACCGGGAGAGCGTCCGAGTTTGATGACAAAACTCTCGGGAGCGATATAATTGTCAAAATCTTCCATGCTGCCGGAAAATACCAATCGCCCGTGTTCTATCATCTTGATCTCGTCACAAATAGCCTGCACCTCCGACAGAATATGCGTGGATAACAAAACAGCATGATCCTCCGCAATCTCCCGGATTAAATTCCGGATATCCACGATCTGATTCGGGTCTAACCCGTTCGTGGGCTCATCCAATACCACGAACTTGGGATTGTACACGATAGCTTGCGCGATCCCCACCCGCTGTTGGTAACCGCCCGATAAATTCTTTATCAAACGATCCCGAAAATGGGTAATGGCACAACGTTCCAAAGCTCGCTCAACAGCCCCGGGTACCTCCTCGGCAGGCATTAACCGCAAAAAAGCCGAATGCTTTAAATATTCTCCCACGGTCAAGTCCGTGTACAACGGCGGCTGTTGGGGTAAAAAACCGATATACTTTTTGGCTTCAACCGAATCTTCCCTCAAATTAATTCCGTTTATAAACACATTCCCTTCAGTCTGATTCAATACCCCGCAAATGATATTCATGGTAGTAGATTTCCCCGCTCCATTCGAACCCAACAAGCCAACTACCCCATTTTCAGCTATTTCAAAGTTTATATCCTTGATAGCCCACTGCACAGAGTACCTGTGGGACAAATGTTCCACTCTTACAATAGAATTTTCCATACGATACAATTAGTGATTTACATACAAATACGTTTCCTATTCTGCATTATACTCTCGTGTCGAAGTTTGAGAAACATCTACAATTTCTCCTCCTACGTTAAACACCGATTTTTTAATTATAAAAGGTTTATTTTTATCTCGAATATCCACTCTCATAAAATCTCCGTTAGCCAATCCGACACCGACTTCTTTATGCCTAGAAGAAGATAAGTCATAATGTATCGCAGTCACCTTATCGTCAAAAGTCATAAATATACCT
Organism: Butyricimonas sp. Marseille-P3923; assembly: GCF_900184685.1. Taxonomy (GTDB): domain Bacteria; phylum Bacteroidota; class Bacteroidia; order Bacteroidales; family Marinifilaceae; genus Butyricimonas; species Butyricimonas muris. Next base: position 215,251 of record NZ_FXXL01000004.1, on the reverse strand, counting down.
TCTTGATAATTACTTCCACAATCAATATAGCGCAATTCATTATCCTTGGTGTAAAAAATAAACTTTCCGTAATTACCCGGACTATTGGCAGATGTTATTAAAATTTTATTCGCTTTTGTCAATTGTACCGGACATTCCACCTCTTTCATATAAGAATTATTCAGTGCACTGGCATAATAGGCTGGAGGATTACTATCCAGAACAAAATCAGCAATATAAGTTTTACCGGCTTTATTATAAAGCATCCTGAACAAGTTTGCAGTATAAGGACTTAAATATTCTTCTCCTTTTTCACTGATAGCCAAGACTTCTACATCCTCACCCAAATCCCAAACAGGAACGCTATGTCCGGTACCGGCAGGTGTTATCGGGAAAACCGCTCCCAAAGGAGTATACCACTGATTAATTGACAATACTCTATGATTCTTTCTGTCATAAACTAAACGATGGGAAGTCCACGTTGCCGTCTGACCATTAGCAATAAAATCTATCTCATATCCCTTAGCATCCACCTCATACGGTTCCGTCAAAAACTTCCCGCCTAAATAATTATCGGAAAATAACCGACGGAAAAGACGACCGTCTTCTGCCACCAAAAAAGTCAGCTGCTTCGTATAATAGGCATCAACAATACTAAAATTCACCGGAGTTCCATCCAGAAACTCATCTTTCAAATCACTTGCTTTCTTGAGGCTTTCATTACTGACCTCATAAGCGACTTTATCCGTAAGAATCAACGTGGCACCGGAATAAGCAGATAGCGCAGGAGCGTGATGATCTAATAATCTCCGTGGACTCCCGGGTATCGGCTCTCCATTCATCATCCGATAAATCCCTATCGTATTTTCAAAAGTCGTATCTACTTTATTTCCGTTATTCTTTTTCGTCATCCGCTGGTAAGAAAGTTTTGAATTACCTCCGTCTTTAGAAAGAATCATCCAATTTCCTTTACCATATCTAGGAATAAAATTATATAACACGGTAGTCATATACTTTAATCCTGTCGAATTTTCCGTTATACTATAACTCCCGAGTAAATGTGATGACGGAAATTCCGTAAGCCCGAGCATTTCCATCGCTTCATCCGTGGGAACATTAAAATCTTTTTCCGTACATAACACCACGCCATTCACTTTCCATTCAAAACTCAAATCAGCCATTCTCTCCAACGAATCCGGCGTATCAAAACGGAATTCCCCTTTCATAATTGTAGTTTCTCCCTCGTAACAATACATGTTATTGGGGTATTTAAAAAGAAAAGTTGGAGATGATTCAGGCAGATAAGTGTAATTTCCCTCATCTTCAAAACATCCAGCCATAAACAATGCAACAAATAATGTTATGTATATATATTTGGTTCTCATAGGACATCTAATTAAAAATTATAAAGCAACTTTCATGGGTTCTCCATCTTCATCCAGAATCTCCGGATCTTGATTCAATAGCCAATTTTTAAATTCCAGCGTCAATTGAATAGCTCTATCGGGACGCTCGGCGATTAACTCCTCACTCATCTCCGCTTTTTTATCAATCTCATTCAAAAACAATTTATACTTCTTATCGGAATAAACTCCTAACAAATTATTTACGACCTCTTTATTCCACCATGTTGGTCTGTCTGTTGCTGTTGTCAAGATCAGTTTAGCCCGAGTCCGTTCAATCTGTCCCAATTTCAAATACTCGTTGGGTATAATTTCAACAACCAAAGTAACTCCGTTCGGCATGGACTCAATCCGGTCACTCCGGTGAAATTTTATCTTGATTACATCACGCACATCATTAGAGTCTTTGTTCACTGTATTGGTGTGAAAAACATACGCCGGATCTATTGTATATTCCTCCGGGTTAGCCGTAGTTTCCTCCTCTACCACTTTCAATTGAAATTCTCGATTCTCTTTCAACGTATCCCCGGATAATAATACGGTCAAGGCTGCTTCAATATCCTTGGTTCCATCGGGATAAAAGAAAAAAGAAGCTACAGTAGAATCAGCCTGCGCCAAGCCGGGATACACTTCATCGATATAGAACTTCTCGAAATAAATTTCATTCTTATCAGTAAATATTTCAATCTCTCTCCTGTCACACGCCCCGAACACGACAGCCAACAGTAACATAAATATCACATATTGTTTTTTCATCTCATTTTACTTTTAAATTTTACATAGATTGGCTTGCCGGCATAGGAACAACAGCTTCCTGCCGTTTGAAAGGACGTTTTACGCCTTTTCCGAAATCGACATCCGCGTTCAATCGTTTATAGAGATAGAACAATTGTCCTTCAGAAATCCATTCCCGACGAGCGTCAATAACCAACTCTTTCACAAAATCTTCCCATTTATCAAAAGAGATATCATCCCAACATCCTCTAGCTCTGCGAATCTCGTTCAAAATATTAGCAGCCTCTGTCCAATTTCCTTTTCGAGCATAGCACTCCGCCATGATATATTGCATTTCTGTGCCCCGGATAACAGGAAGTATCGTCACATTCTTTTTACGCATCGCTTCATCTTCATGATAGAACCATTTACCGGAAACGGGATATATGTCTTGTGCCAAGAAAATCATTTTCGAGTAACGAATGTCGTTGGCGGATTCATCGCTACCTTTTGAAGATTTAAAAATATTATCTGTCCGCACAACAAAATATTGTGCCCCAGCTCCCGTGGATTCTTTCAAGAAATACGTTCCTAACCACAATTCGTCATAGGCTTTCGCGTTATACACTGCAAATATCAGATTGTCGACCAGACGCAGGTTGGACTTACCTTCAAAGGTCTCAGCCCTATTATCTGTCCCGTTCGTTATACCCGTGGTCTTGAATTCATAAAATGTAAATTTATCCCACTGGCTGGCTTCATATTTAAATTTCAACACCGCATCTGCTGCTTCAAAAGCATCATCATATCTCTCTGCGTATTGGTACGCGCGAGCCAACAAAGCCGTTATCGAATAATAGTTTAATCGATAGCCGCGTCCCTTGAAAAAATCCGTCAACGCACTAGGCTTACTCCCTAATTCCGTGTAAGACGGGAATTTATTATAAAACCGGGCATCCCCCGTACACACGGCATTCATCGCGAGTGCTGACGTATCAAAATCAAACACAAGTTCTCTCGCTTGCTCCAAATCGGTTATAACCTTATTGATACACTCTTTTACTGACATTCCTGCTGGTTGAATATTAGGATATTGCTCTACATAAGGAACATAATTTGCCCCGTCATCGCTTATCGGAGCGGGAGCAAACAATCGTAACATATCAAAATGCATCAATGCCCGGCACGCGTAAGCCTCTCCTAATATCATATTGCGCTCCATTGCCCCGAATTCAAATAATTCAGGAGTTGTATTTTCCACTAAATTCTGAATCAGGTTATTTGCATTGGCAACAACATTATAAGCAGCCATCCAAGTTTTTTCGATACTTGCTGCCAGTTGTACCTGCCCGTAATTCATCTCTCCACAAGCTTGAAATTCTTCCACCCCATTATTTTCAGGACTAAGATCATATTGCTGAGAAAAACCGTCCAACATCGCGAATGACAGATTCTTTCCATACAGCGATGACTTTCCCATATTCTTGTACAATCCGTTCAATGTAGAACGATAACCTTCCGCCGTACTAAAGATTTGCTCTTCCGTGGCTTGCGTCACAGGCTTCAAATCCAACCAGCTTTCACAAGAAGACAGGATAAAAGCCGTCGCGAATAATAATAATTTTATACGTGTTTTCATCTCTTTATTTTTTAGAATCCGACATTCAAGGTTAAACTATAATTTCTGGCATAAGGATAACTGATTCCCCGTTCCTCTTTCACACTTGACCAACGTCCCAGATCATTCGCGTTAAAACGTATTCCCAAAGAAGCCAAATGCCACCTGCTAATCAAATTAGTGGGGAAGTCATATCCCATAGACAGACTATTAAAAGACAAATAATTATAATCTTGCACGAAACGGGAAGTCGGACGAATATAAGGATTCGCTTTCATATCATAATAAGGCACCCTGTTTCCCGGTTGGCTCCAACGTTCAGCCAATACCCGTTTATCCACATTTTTATTTGTAATATCGGCATTTTCAACCCGATTAATCAAAGTCTCATTATAAGTCTGTCCACCCCATTGGAAAAGGAAAGAGGCATTCAGGAAAAATCCTTTATAAGATACATTCAACCCGAAAGCCCCTTGAGCATCCGGAGTCTCGTCGCCAACAACAACCTGATCATTGGCATCCCATGTATAGGTACTGGTCCCGTTCTTTTTAATAAACTTTTCCTTACCGTTAGACGGATCTATTCCGGCAGAACGAACGGCATAAATTGCTGTTGTAGAAGCCCCCACCGTGTATCTTTTTAATGGAGCACTCCGTAAACCGATATAATAACCACTTTCTGCCCGGTCATTATAATTCTCATCCAAAGCCTTATTGTAAGCCTCTGCCGCTTTACCTAATTTAGTTATTTCATTACGATTGGATGCGACACTACCGATAACTGTTACCATCCAGTCTTTATCCCTATATAGAGTGGCTCTTAAATCAACTTCCACACCTTTGTTCACAACAGTCCCCGCATTCGAATAATAAGTTGCAAAACCCGATGATTGGCGTATTGAAGTTTCATCAATCATATCTTCCGTTTCCTTATGGTAATAATTTACCTTCACGTCCAACAATCCATTCCATAAACCGAATTCAATCCCGGCATCAAGAGTGTTAGTCGTTTCCCACTTCAATTTCTCATTTCCTAAATAATAAAGATAAGAAGCAGGTCCCGTGTAATACCACGCGTCACTATCCATTGAATAAGTAGTTACTGCCGTATAAGAAGGAAAATTCACCTTACCGGTACTTCCGTATGATCCGCGAATCCTTAACAAGGTAATCATTCCCATGTTTTTCAAGAAATCATAGTTATGAATATTGATACCGGCACCCACAGACCAAAAAGGAGCAAAACGCTTATCCGCACCAAATTGAGAAGAACCATCCAAACGCCATGATCCGTCAAAAAGATAAATATCATTATAAGAATAGTTCACACTAGCCAATAAACCGAACAAACGAGAGTTCGTTTCATCATGTTTTGTTTTGTCCTTTTGCTGAGCGGCAAATTCGGAAGAATGTACCGTTCCCATAGGAAAGCCCTCAAAAGTCATACTATTCGTTGAAGAGTGGGATTCCACCGCTTCAATTCCGGCAGTTGCATTAATAAAATGTTTTTTAAACTGACGATTGTACAGAAAAAGACCTTTTGCCGTCCAACTGTAACTTTCTGTCAAAGCTCGATCCAGTCGTCCCAATTCGTCAATAGTATTAAATACTCTTTGCGTGTCGAAATACGGGTCCCGAGGGTCCTTAAACGTTTCTGTTTTGGTATCCGTTTTCGTGATACTAAACTGTCCTTTAAACTGCAATCCTTCCGCTAAATACCAATTAATATTAAAATTGTCTATCAACTCGTTATATCTGGTCTTTCCACTATAACTATCTAATGTAGCACTGTATAACGGATTAGCAATATCACGACCTAATAGAGGTCTGTACGATTGTATCAGTTTACCCTCATCATCATGAATTCGCCAATAAGGCAACATATCAACGTAGGTACTAAAATTTCCATAAGGAGAATTTTGAGAACGGGTTGAATTATAAGAAACATAATTACGTATTTGCAATTTATTATAGCGATAATCCAAGGTTAATCCTGCCCCCATGCGATCCCGATATGACCCCTTCATCACTCCCCCATTCGTTTCATATTTCAAATCAACCCCATAACGAATGCTTTCAACACCTCCTTCGACATATACACTGTGTTTATGATTAAACACATTCCGCAGAGGTTGAGCCATCCAATCCGTGTCATACCCTCTTAACACTTGTTGCAACAACTCATTATATTTCATCTCGTAATCCACAGCAAGGGACTCATTATCTGAACTATACACCCCACACAAACGTTCCAATTCAAGTTTCTCCGCGGCATTACATACATTATAATCAGAAAGATCCGGAAGATCTAAAGAGAATGTTCCATTATAGCTCACCATCAATTGTCCCGGTTTGGGTGCGATTGTCGTGATAACCACAACACCATTCGCGGCACGGGATCCATACATTGCCGTGGCCGCAGCATCTTTCAATATGGTAATTCCCTCTACCCGGTTCATATCCATATCATACACTTTCTGCACGTCTACTTCAAAACCATCCATAATAAATATCGGGAGATTCGGGTTATCCTTCAAATCGGTATGTTGTTCTTGTTTCATTTGTTCTACATCCAACCCTTTCTTCATACCGATACTCGATTCACCCCGAATATTAAACTCAGGCAAAGCATTCGGGTCTGAACCCCACATCGAATTTTCCCGGATACGAAAAGAAGGATCAAACACCTGAAGCGCACTGATAATATTCTTATTATTCGTTTTCATTAACTCACTCCTTGTCACCGCAGTCGCGTTTCCCGTGAAACTCGATTTCCTGATATTGTTGTACCCCGTCACGACCACTTCATCCAAAGCCTCCACGTCCTCTTCCATCATCACGTTAATCTCTTTCTGATTCGTCACCTTCACTTCCTTGGAAATCATACCTATAAACGAGAATACCAGCGTGATGTCTTTCTGATCCGGCAACGTGATTTTATACACTCCAGCCGTATCCGTCACCACACCTACTGAAGTACCTTTGATCAACACTGTGACTCCCGGAAGTGCTTCTTTTTTATGATCCGTGACCTTTCCCATGATCGTCTTGGCTTCCTTTTTCTCATCCTTGGGAGCCTCCTTGATAATAATCATGTCATTCTCGATCTCCGCAATAAATCCGGTACCTCTCAAAGCGTTTACAAGGACTTCGGACAACAAGGCATTCCGCATTTTTACAGTGATATTATTCACCGTTTTGATCTTGTTATAATCATACAAGAATCCCATGTCGCACTGACTTTTGATAACGGTAATCAACTCCTCGATTCCCGCATTCCTCAAATCAACCGTGACCCGTTGATTTTGTGAATGAACGGCGGCATTCAATCCGAAATTAAACACCAGCAAAAAGATACAAAGCTGTTTCATTAATAAAATCATTTTTTTACACCACCTTTTTTTGAAAGGCGTGTACATTTTACCTCTTTTTTTCATAGATTTGTGTTGTAAAAATTAAACAATCGAATAAGCTTGCCGGCTTATCGTGTGACAGGGGAATATTGCCGTATTCTCCTGTTTCATTTTTCTATCTCATCACCTGTACTACTTTTTTATCTATTACAAATTTCACATCACTCGTGCGTTCTATCAAACTCAACAAATAGCTGAAATCACCGAATCGCTTTATTTCTCCCGAGAACATAACATTCTTCACGTCTTCACTCCGGTAGAAAACTTGAAAATCATACCAACGTGCCAACGTGGTAAGAATATCTTCCAAACGCTTTTGCTTGAACACGTACACACCATCTTTCCAAGCAACGTATTCCGCCACATCCACATTCCGTTCCGTCACCACACCGCTTTCCTTATTAAAAGCAACTTGCATCCCCGGTTGTAAAACATAGCTTTTATCCGTTTTTCTAAAATTGACTTTCACTTTTCCCGAAACCAAAGTCGTATAGTCGCTCACCTCACCCGCGTAACAAGTAACGCCAAAACTTGTTCCCAGAACAGTGATATCCTGTTCCCCGGCATGAACGACAAACGGTCTTGCCGTATCCCGCTTTACCTCGAAATAAGCCTCACCCTCCAAGTACACTTCCCGGCTCTCTCCGGCAAAAGCAACCGGGTAATTCAGCCGGGAAGCAGAGTTAAGCCACACCCTAGTCCCGTCCTCCAGTTCAATCTGGTATTCTCCCCCTCTCGGTACACTCAATTTATTATACACGATTTCTCTTGTGCCTTGTTCTTCTTGTGGCGACACGTAACTCAATCTTGTACTATCCGCAATAATCCGGTTTCCGGTTTTCTCTTGAAGTGAATAATGTTTCTCTCCCAGATAATACACTGACCCATCTGCCAACTCCAATACCGCATTATTCTGCCCGGGTACAATCTTTTGAACGACAGATTGTATTTTAAGCTCCGAGCGTTTATACGTGTACAAAAACAGACAACAACCCAACACGACAGCCACAGCCGCCGCAATTCCCGCACTCCAGATAAAAAAACGCTTCTTCTCTACTTTTCTCTGCTTCTGCATCCGGTTTTCAAATATCGACCATGCTTCCTGTAACTCGGTCTTCGACAACTCCCGTTTTTCATCCCGTAGCAACTCGTCCCGTATCTTCTCGTAATAACGACGATGTTTCACGTCTTCATTCAACCACGTGTCAAAAACCTCCTCCTCTGCCGGAGAGAGAAGTCCTTCTATCTTTCGATATATTAACCGGGTTGATATTTGTCTGTTTCCCATAATTCAATGTTCAAATACACCCCTATAACGGCTTGCCCCTTGTTTTGTGTGACAAGAATTTTATTTTTTTCGGGAAAAAATCATTTTTCACTCGTGTAAATTATTCTTTTAGCCAAACCCATTTCACTGCATCGGCGGTTAACTCTTGAGAAATAACTCTATCGTTCATTTTTATTTGCTCTTTTCTATCCCTGTCACTTAAGGTCACTCTCGCCTCTTTCGTAAAATCAAACACACCTAAAGAGATCCATCCCACGTCATCTCCATTCACGAACGCCACCACCTCATGCTCCCCGTTTCCGTCGAAAATGGAGTAATAAAACTCTTGTTTTCCATCCATATCGATATACGTTGGTTTTGCATGATGAAAAAATACTTCATATTTACCCTCTCGAGGCAATTCGATACTCCATTCCACTTTTTGCTTGCCTGTCCCCGCCTGCTTCACATACGCGCTTCGAATGGGATAACCATAAAAACCGCCATTTATCACGGGAGTCCATGTAGTTTGACGAGAATATTTGGCATCATATTCAGGACGTTCTTCATCTTTTCGCAGCAAAGACAAGAGATTAAAATCTTTTGACTTCACCACCCTGAAGCCGGGATCCTCATTATCAACGATAATCTCATCCGCATTTCTATTTTGAAAGAAAACGGAAGAATCGACACTAACCACACGAGTCGCAGTATCCACCCATCCTCGAACATCCTTCTCTAACGACAACTTCCAACTATCCGGAAGATTTTGAGCTAAAGGTGTCTCGATACAATAAAAATTCCATATCCTCCCTCGATCCCTTGCCGTGATCATCCTCCCCTCGTGCGGTGGGATTGTCCATACCTGAAAGTCACTTGTCGCAATAAGCCCCGGCACATCACCCCGGTTAAACACTTTAAAACAGAACACCACGTCGGTATTTTTCTCCCCGAACTTGATTGCACGTGCATCCCGGATGTCAAACAAAGGTAACCGATTGGAGCCATACCAGCGCTCAGCGAGAGAATCCAAACGCAAACCGAAAGATTGATAAAATTGTTGACAATACTCTTCCCAAGCCATCTCTTTAAAACTATTTTTCTTCAAAATGTCATGATGAAATTTAAGGAATGAGTCACTTTTGACATTTAACATGATAGACATACATAATTCTTCGCTTTTCTTTTGAATTATACTTCGCAACACTTCCGGGGATAACGACCTATCATGCAACGCATCCTTTAAACTTCCATGTTTCAAGTATTCTATCACGTCAAAATTATTCTCTTCAAAATAAACAATACTCCGTTGACAACGAAACAACGCATAATTTATAGCTTCATTGATTAGTGGTATCTCGGCAGAGGAAATAAAAGTCGTTTTTCCGCAGAATGCAGGTCTTATATTACAACTTCCTTTCCCGAAAATCGGGTCAAACGTCTCGTACTTGAACATCCTCATTACTCCTTTTTTCTCCTCTTCCCCCTTTGGAACCTCATACCGGTAATTTCTCACGGTATGTAATTTTTCTGGGAGAAACACAAGACCGGCCTGTTCTCTTTCCCCGGTTAATTGCATCAAATCGGGGAAAACATGATAGCCACACGGTACTTCCAAAAGGGTAAACCACCGGTACGGGTAATGACGGGTCGGGTCAAAACCTTTCCTCTCGAGAACGATTTCAAAAGCCTCTTTTAAATCTCTGGAACTGTCTTTCAACTTGTACACCATCACCCAATCTTCCTTCGTGAATTCTTCACCAAAACTCAAGCACTCCTCTTGTTCCAATATACCCTTCATATCCTTCAATTTCATGGCAATTTCTTCATCGGGAAAATCATATCGTTCGAGAAGATACTCGTGCCCCGGATGATAATAGAGTGTCAATCGGGTTGTATCAAACTGAAGACCTAGTGCGATCGTTATTGTCCGCTTTTTGTAATTACCAATACAAAGGCTAATGCCGGGCATGTCATGAGTAAAACGGAACGAAGTTACCCCTTTTCCCTCTTCAATTGTTTCTCCTTGGGCTATCGCGGTTAACGCGGGATCATGCTCCACCCTTAACGAATACCGGGTAAAATTCAAATCCATTCCTCCCGAGGCACCGTACGGGGGAAGTCCCACGGGATACCACAAACACTTCGGGGGCAACAATTTGTACCCTTTCTCGCAAAAGGCTGAAGTATTACCGTGACGAAAGATCCCGCCGACATTCACGTCCGGGGAATAATACTCGTCGGAAGATACGTCCAAATAACAAAAGGTATTTTCAATATTCCCCTCGTAATCAATCAAAACTTCCAACGAATCGCCGGGAACCAGTTTTTCGTCCACAAGCACAGCCTGATGCTCCCTCCGAAAAAAAACAGGCTGTCCCTCCACCTTGATAGAAGCAACTTTCAAACCCGGATTCAAATACATGATCAAAGGCACCTCGCCCGAAGTCCTATTCTTAACAGTCATCCGGCTATTCACGGAAATCCCCCCGTCTGCAAGTTCCTTCACGTGCAAGCCATTGCTTACCACCCGAATCTTGGAATCTCGTTCATATTTCTCGTACACTCCCTTGTAAACTTCCCTTAACTCCTCTTTTTTCCCGTACCGACCAAGATAAATAAACGCTCCTCCCGCGGCAAACACGAGTAAAATGCAAGCAATGCTTAAACAGACTTTCCGACTCCGCGCATAATTAAAGATTCTCGGGTAAGGGATAATCGAAAACACCGCAAAACTACCTCCCGTCAACAAAATACTTCCTCTTTGCAACAAATAATTCCCCGGATTCACGTGTCCCGTGAAATCTGAAAACATATTCGGGAGATAACGGGCACAAGGATCCAACACCCCATGCAAAAATCCAGCCCCTAAAAAAGTTATCCCGCCCAGTAACAAAAACGACACAATTAAACTTATCCCCGGGTTACGGATAACACGGATTACAAGACAAGAAAAACCAAGAAAATAAACAGAAGCAGGTAACGTAAGAGTGATCCAATAGAATAAATAATAAAACAAATTAAAAGACCCGGGATACAAGACAAGATTAAAAATAATTGAAGTCAGGAATAAAAACCAATTGAGCAGGGTAAAAACAAGCAATAGCCCCAAAGCATACCCCGTAACCATCTCGCTGTTCCCCTGTGAACGAACGTACAACGCATCTCTGGTACCCATGTTTAGCATTCTCCAATCGTTCACCACAAAACACACGACAAAAAGTAACTGGATAACATTAAAGTAATAAGCACTTTTAAAAGGTATTGCCGAGGATAAGGCTAAAGAAGTCCAATCCGGAGCAAATTGCAACGCATGCTTTACCGAACCGGAATCACTGCTTCCTAAAGATGTGAACTGGTAAAGGATAAGCCCACAAATTGCCAAAACCAGAAATAATCGAAATAAGATACTCCTGCGTGCACGTTTAAATTCGTACAATGCCTCAATCCAAATGTTACTTTTGTTCATGCTTTCGAGTTGTTTATAAAAAAGTACAAACTTGTCTTCTATACTCCCCTCCTTGTTTCTCACAATTCAATGTTCAAACGCACTCCTATAACGGCTTGCCTCTTGTTTTGTGTGACAAGAATTTTATTTTTTTTGAAAACTACAACTAATTTACTACCAAAGAGTATTCTTCACTGTATATAAATGACAAGAATTAATGTATCCCTTTCATTGGACAATATATCCCTTAATTTCTTATATCCCCGGGAAACTTGTGTACGAATCGTATTAATTGATATTCCTAACTCTTCCGAGATTTCCAAATATTTTTTGCCCTCGATTACATTCAATTTTATAATCAAGCGACATTGTTCCGGTAAACTTTCAACAGCTTGATTTACCCGATCATATATTTCCTCATCAACATTCTCGTCCACATCCTCAGCCACGATCATAGCGTCAGCCATCAAAAATTTATGACGGTCTATCACCTGCAAATGACGTAAATAATCCAGTGCGGCATTTCGAGCAACTTTATAAAGCCACGATTTCAAATTAAAGTTATCCGGTAAAGAACGGCTACTCTCAAACAATTTGAAAAAAATATCCTGTACTATATCTTGCGCAACATCCTGATCTCCAACATGTCGATTCACAAACACGAGAAGTTTCGGATAATATTTCTTAAATATTATCTCATAAACACGAGGATCTCGCTTTCGCAACCCATGTACATCATCCGGATTAGATAAATCAGTCAACTCCAATTATTTATATTCACATCTAAATTCCATTAAATGAACGTTTGTTAAGATATAAAATCATAAAGATTATCCAAAATATCGAATATGGATAAGTTGTTGTGTTACAAATTAATGTATAAAAAAGACTTAGACCTTAGTAAATAATGAAATTCGTTTTTTGGCACATCATCAAACGTTCATTTCTTGCTATCAAAAATAGCTAGAAATTCCGTTCACACAACACCTCATCTCATTTTTTTTTGAACCGTTTATTTAAAACGAACAAACCGCCCCGTAAACAGGGCGGTCTTATAAACCGAAAACAAACAAATAATCTTACAACTGCCTCTCCAACTCCGTGAAATAATACGACACGTAATCAACATTAGCCTGAATATTCAAATTCGGAATAAACGCTTTCCCAATCTCCACGAATTCCTTCAACGCCTCTTTATCTTCCTGTGACCGGAAATAAACAGACACAGGCATAACCATCATCATCACATCGGCATCCGAGAAGCGGGGAAATTCCTTGCAGCATAGCTTCAACAACTTACCCGTATCCTTCTTTTTATAGGCATTTGCCATAGCCACGTAGGCTAATAATTGTTTCTTCCGGTCTGTTTGCAACTCACGGATAACACGTTCCATCACTTTAACATCGTCCGGGGTCGTTTTAGTATCCCGTCCCCAAACAATAGAGGAAAGCACTCCCGCGTATAGATTTGCCAAGCGGGTATCTACCTTTTCTCGCCCCACGTGCCGATAGAACTGTTTTCTGTTTTCCAGTAAAAAATGATAATTAGCAGAACCGAAAGGAGCCAGATCATTATTATCAAACAAACTCCAACACGCCGATTCAACCTTTTCTGTGTCAGTCAATTGCTCTGTCAACAATGCGGCAACTTCCCTCACTTGCCGGATATCGCTTACCTTCAACAAAGCCTCCAAATACTCCAATAGAAATTGTTTATCCCGTTCTCCCCGCTCGTAACGCACGGTTAAAGTCCCCACGGTCTTCTCGCTTTTCATGGAATTTTCCACCCGGTTGATAATTCCGGCAACATCCGAACCGCCGACCAATTTATCATGCACAGTCCCGTCCGGTTTTATCAACACGAATGTAGGGTAAGCTCCAATTCCCAGTTTCTTTGCTAAAGCGGGTCCTTCTCCTTTTTCCATGTCATACTTCACGTTGACAAAATGGATATTGAAGAAGTCCCCTGCCTCCGCTCGTGTAAACACTTTCTCTGCCATCATTCTGCAAGGACCGCACCAAGATGTATAAGCATCCAGAAAAATCCAACGATTCTCCGCTTTCGCTTTCTCCAAGGCTTCCTGAAATGTCAACTCTTCAAACTTCACCCCCTCCTGCGCCCAAAGCCATCCGGACAACAGAGATATTATCAATATTAAAAATGTTCTTTTCATGATGTATTTTTTTAGTCCGTAAAGTCTATAAGGTCCATAAAGTCCCCCATTCTACTCCTTATACCCGTCAAATCTCTCACGATACCTATTACCGGCAGCCTGAATATCCCAATTGTATTCCTTGAAATATTTGGTAATCACCTCGTATTTCAAAGCACGGGATTTACTGTTATCCAGATACTCCTTCTTAATATTCTCGTAAGATTCCGTAACCAACAAGCGAAGCCATTCCGCGAAATCCCCCTCGAACGAGCGGGAAGAGCCTCCTGTAATATATCCCCCGTTTCGACACAATTCAGCCACGGCTTTTTTATACTTGATCACGTAAGGGCGACTGTTCACCTCATCTTCGTCATCATCATTCGCGTCCGGATTCTCCTCTTTCCAAGCATCCTCATCCTTATCGAACTCATCTCCCAGCTTCTCGTAAGCCACTCCGTCATCATACGCCTTGCCTGCCGCCACGAAATCTTTCAGAGGCTCCTCCATCCGGGCAACAATCATGGTACCTATTTTTCTCCACACCTCCGACGCCAACACGGAATCCCGGTAATAGTGATTCACGGGATCGGTCACCTCTATCGCCCCTTCCGACGTGTTCGGCCACATCAGAATCAGCCTGCTCCGCCCCAACGCTTTCACCGGGTAAATCCAATAAAGCGAACCGTATTCCTTCACGTAAAACAACTCCAACGGGAAATACGAGTTAGCGTATTCTTTCGACACGTTACTCAACAATGCTTCCGAGTAATACAACACTTCCGGGATTTTCTCCTCGTCCAGATTCTGCGCCCCTCTCATGGCAACAAGTGCGTCCTGTGCAAGGATAGCATTCGTCAACTCGTCGATACTACTGAAATAAGTACGCACCCAAACCCCGTAATCGTTATACATCGATTTCACCCGGGGATCGGCATTCTCGTCCGGACCAAACATCTCGACGATCCCCAAATCATCCGTCGGGGACAATTTACTCTCCTTGTTACAACCGCTCAAAAACAACACGAGCGCGGTCAACATCAAATATATAGTCTTAGATTTCATCATGATATACATTTACAAATTTATAATCCGTCATCTATCTCGGGTTTATCGGCATATTCGGGCTATTCAATTGTTCAGACAACGGTATCTGTAACACGTAACGCAAATCCCCTTGATTCAACGTGTGTACCTGCCCGTTCTCGTAAGCATGCCGGATACCCGGCTTACCGAGCCGCCTCAAATCAAACCAGCGCATTCCCCCGTCGAATGCCAATTCCACCCGACGTTCTTCCAAAACCCGCTGCAAGGCGGTTTCTGCCGTGAAATCAGCCTTATCCAGTGCCACGTAATCCGTTTTCTTGATACGAGTCACCAGCAAACGGTTCAAATCCTCGATAGCCAAATCCTTCTCTCCCGTCCGGGCGTAAGATTCCGCGCGAGTCACGTAAGCCTCGCTCAACTTCAACCCGCTATAATAACAATCACTCTGCTGAGTCGCGAACATCCGGTACACCGTCGGTCCCTGTTCCGCGTAATCGGCACTCCCCGGATCGGCATTCGATTCGAAAATATACCTCCGGTAATCCACCACACCGGGATCACGCTTGCAAAGATTCAACAACTCTTCCGTCGGTTTAAAACGGGTTTTGTAATAATAATACGGGTTCCCGTTTCCCTTGCCGCCCACGAAGAACAACACCTCGTTCCGGTAATCCGTGTCAATAAACCCGTAAGTATAGCTGAAAGCGTTTGAAATCTTATCCAACCCGTCCAAGTAAGACTGAATCTCGTTCATGTCGAACAAAGACTTCGCGTCGATCACGTAACTTGCTGCCTCGATCGCTTCCCTGTACTTACCCGTGAACAAATAGACACGAGCCTTGAAAGCCTGCAAGGCGATATAATCAAAACGATACTTGCCTTTACTTTCCTTGCCTACCAAGTCCTTGGAAGCCTCGTCCAAATCCTTTTCGATCTGTTCCCATACCTTCCCGACGGACACGCGCACGTTATTCTGGGTATTCTGGTGTACGTCCGAGGCACTCAGCGGCATCGGGACACCCGGTTTATCCATGTTCTCGTCCGCGTAATTCTCGGCGTAAAGATTCACCAGATAAAAATAGCAATAGGCACGCAGGGCATAAGCCTCCCCCCGAACCGTTTCGAACAAAGCCTTTTCTTCCGTAGTGGGAGTCTTCCCGGCGAACTCGTCCAGCACCGTGTTGGCGTAAAATACAGACGAGTACAATTGTTTCCAATACGTATCCTCCGCCTCGTTATACTGGTGCGTTGCCGCCCAGACAAACCACGGTTCATACGACTTGGTAACAGCCGACGTGACGCTCAGGTTCGCGTACACGTTATCGGTCGCCAAATCGGTATTGATAAAGAAATTCTCCCGGGGATAGCCGCCCAGCAGGACAGATTCGAAATCCTCCACGCTCTTCGGCAACATACTGTTCACCGGTTTTATATCGAGCAAATCACAACCGCTGAACAACGTCAGCAGCAAAAACACGGATGTATAAAATATCTTCTTCATAATCAAAAGCATTAAAATTGTACAGATACTGAGAACGAATAAGAACGGGGCAACGGCAAATAGGTATTCCCGAAAGAAACATTCGCATTACTTGCCGAACTATATTTCATGATAGCCCCCGTCGCTTCCGGGTCTTGTCCTTTCAGCCTAGAATTCTTCCATACGTGCAAATTATTTCCCTGCAACATGAAACGGATATTCTGTATCCCCCACTCTTTCAACTTTGCCAGTTTCAGGTCATAACTCAAAGAAACATTCTGCAACCGCACGAAATCACCTTTTACCGTCCGCAGATCACTATTATTGTACATCGTGGCATTTGACGGATAAGGGTAGAACACGGCATCGTCGAACTCGTTCGCTTCCAACCGCGGGATATCCGTGTGTGCCTCGTCACCCGGGTTCCGCCATCTGTTCGCCCATTCTCTCGACATATTCTGTGTCGCTTCCGGGTAAGCGAAAGCCTGTCCCGTGGTCATATTCCTCAAGCGGATCACGTTCCCGAAATTGCCCACGAGCAACACGGACAACGCCAGATTCCTGTACTCGAAAGTATTCGTGAATCCCCCTTGTATCTTCGGCATCGTCGTCCCGGAATACACCAAGCCTTCGACATCATGCATACCCTTCAACACTTTTTCATCCTCGGCGTCATAGAATTGCGCCCGTCCGTCTTCATTCAACCCGGCATAGCGGTATGACCACAATCCGTTGATCGGCTTACCCACGATAGCCGCCGACGCATAATCCGTCCGCTGGGCATTGGTCATAGAACCATACGTCGGGGTGGAATACACGTCCAGTATCTCGTTTTTATTATAACCGAAATTCAAGTTGGACGTCCACCGAAAATCCTGCAAATCAACATTCACCGTGTTCAAGGCAAACTCCCACCCCGTGTTTTTCATCGAAGCCCAGTTCACCGACACCGACGGGAAACCGGAAACGAGAGATACCTCTTTCTTACCCAACAAATCCACAGCCTTCTTGTAATAGTATTCCAACGAACCGTACACCCTCCGGTTGAAAAGCCCGAATTCCAAAGCCAAATTCGTCGAGTAATTCTTTTCCCACTTCAAATTCGGGTTCTTCGGCGCCTCGATCACCAGATAATTCTCCTTCTTCACGGCATCGATAGTACCTACCTTCGCTACCAGATCGGAATAAGCATCCGCCACGTTCCCCTGACTGCCGTAAGAACCTTTCAGCGTCAGGTAAGTCAACCATTTCACGTCCCGCAAGAAATTCTCTTCCTTCACCTGATAGTTGAAACCGACAGACCACAGCGGTTGGAAAAGATCGTTGGTCTTCACCCCGAAACGATTCGAGCCGTCCGTACGGGCATTGAAACTCACCGTGTAGCGATTCATAAACGTGTACCCCGCCACGCCGAACCACGAAACGGCAGCCGACTCGTTCAAGTTTTCCACCCAGTAAGGCTCCCCGATTTTCGCCATCAAATCCAATTGCAAAATTTGCTGGTGTCCCCTATCATGGGCGTAACCGTAAATCTGCGTGGTTTCCTCCTCGTACTTCGTGGTCCGTATCTCCTGTCCCACCATCACGTCGAAGCGATGCTCCTCGTTAATCACCGGCATATAAGTAAGCTGGTTACGGAAAGTAAGCGAACTGTTATTCGTTCCCCTGCTCCGGCGGTATCCCCCGTCATGCCACACGGACTCGTACGTCGTGTTATCCTGCATCGTCTTCTGGCGGGAACGCACGAAATAACTATCCTCCGTGGCGATATCCACGTCCGTGGTATTCTGTTTCGAGAACGAGAACAAGCTGCTGAATGTCAAGTCGGATAATATCTTCCACTCGATATCCACCGTTCCTTTCAACCCGTAACTCTTTGACTTGCGCCAACTTTGTTCCCGATTCTCTAGAAAGTTAAATTTCAAATCATTATAATACATGTAATTAAAATCCCCGTTCTCGTCGTAAGCGTTATGGGCACGAGTCGTGTAAATCGCCCACTCGTAAGGATTCTCCCGTGAATCCACCGCGAAGAAACTCTTGTTATTGCGCATATTCACGTCGAGCATTCCGCCTACCCGTAAATTATGCCTTAACTTGGTAAACACCTTGGCTGCCATCGTGTACGTTTCCATCCCGACATCCTTCGCGGTTGCCTGCTCGTCCATGTAACTACCGGAAAGATAGAACGTCGTCGTTTCCGAGCCGCCGGAAATACTGATACTATGCCGTTGCGTGATCGCGTTACGGAAAAGATACTTGAACCAATCCGTGTTCACCGTTTCCAACCGATTCACTTTCTGCTGGAACTGTTCCCACGTCATCTTGTGATCATGCACGTCGATAAAATAACGCTCGAAATCGGAAACCGTACCGTATTCGCCCGCTTTATTGGAATTTGCCTTCAGCAATCCTTTTTCCAACATCTCCATGTTAATATCCACCCGTTCCTTCGAGTTCAACATATACGCGTCTTTCAACTTCGGACGCATTCCCACGCTCACGCTACCGTTATAAGTCACACGGGTTTTCCCCGCCGTTCCCTTCTTCGAGGTAATCACGATGACACCGTTTGCCGCTCGCGTACCGTAAATAGCCGTGGCAGCCGCGTCCTTCAACACGTTGATCGACTCGATATCATCTACGTTCACACCCCCGATACCGGAAGCGATCAAGTTCCGGTTATTCAGCAAATCGTCCACGTTCGCGTCTACCGGGTCTTCCAGCACGATACCGTCTACCACCCACAACGGCTGCACGTTCCCGCTAATCGTGGAAGTACCCCGTATCCGGATTTGCGGAACAGCACCCGGGGCACCGCTCGTGCTCACGATCGTCATACCCGGCACCTGTCCTTGCAGCAACTTGTCGATACTCGGCTGATTTACCATTTTCAAGCGCTCCATATCCACCGTCGTGATAGAAGAAGTCAATTTACGACGTTCTATCTTCTGGTATCCCGTTACCACCACTTCCTCCATCTGGCTCACGTCCTCTTCCAGCACCACGTTTATCACTTTCTGCCCCGTGTACGTCACGGCTCTCGTCTTCATACCGATAAAAGAAAATTCCAACACGATAGAAGCCTGTTCCGGGAGCGACAATTTATACTCCCCGTTAATATCCGTCGCCGTACCCGTGCTCGTCCCCTTCACGAGAACCGTCACACCCGGCAGCGGCACGCTATCCTTATCCATGACCATCCCCGTGATGGTGACGGACTTCACCTGTTCCTGATTCACCGGTTTGTAAGAAATCACGATCACGTTATCCACCACCTCATAACTATAATTCCTCCCGAACACCAACCGCACGAAATCAGCCAGCGAGCCGTCCACGAGCTCAACGGATACTTTCCTGTTCACGTCGATCTCCTGTTTATTGAAAAAGAAGTCCTGTTTCAACTGCTTTTCCGCTCCCCGCACGGCTTCTTCCAACGTAACATCTTTTAATTTAAGGTTGAGCACCGTCTGGCTCACCACGGTGGCGGACACGTGTACCAGCCCCACCAACAAGATCATAAACACTACTTTAGTCACACGGAATAAGTTAAAAAATTCCCTGTTCGTGCCGGAATGGCACAACTTTCGTACTTTTTTCATAACTTTGAATTTCAAATTAATATTGAGGTTCTTCTTCGGGAGAATCAGATGAGGATTGTTGACGGCAATCCTCATTTTTCTCCGGTTCAGTTCTTAATTGCTACATATATTTTTCTTCCTTGAACATTAAATATCACGTTACTCGTCTTCTCCACGAGCGACAACACCTTGCGCAAATCCATATCCCGGTTGATCGCTCCCCGAAATTCATACCGCCTTACCTCGGGAGCCTGATACTTCACCTCGATATCATACCAGCGTTTCAATTGGTGCATCAACTCCTCCAAGGTGGTAGAGGGGAATACAAAGCGTCCGTCCCTCCAAGCGATAAACTGGTTCACATCCACTTCCTTCACTTCCGTTTTTCCGGATTCCACGTTCCAGACACTCTGCATTCCCGGTTGCAACACAATTTGTTCCCCGCCCCTCTCTTCCGAGAAACGCACGGAACCTTCCACCAATGTAGTGTATATATTCTCTTCGTCCTTGTAAGCCTTTATATTAAAAGATGTCCCCAGCACCGTCACGCTCGACTCGTTCAAATAAACCCGAAACGGACTCATCGTATCCCGCTTCACTTGAAAATACGCCTCTCCCTTCAAATATACATTCCGCCCGTTCACGGCAAAACGCACGGGAAACCGTAACTCGGATTCGGAATTGAGCCACACTTTCGTCCCGTCCGCCAGTTCCAGCTGGTAGAAACCGCCCGTCGGCACCTTTAACGTGTTGTACACCAATTCTTCGCTCTCGTTCACTTGTGCCTGCACGTAAGTCAATCCCCGCAAGGAATCATCCCGTATCCCGGACACGACATCATTCCCGATACGTTTCCCTTTCCCGTCAAGCACGACCTTCTCCCCGTTATCCAGAATCAACTCCACCGCGTTGCTTCCCGGCTTGAAACTCCCGGCTTGCTCAGCCACCCCTATACTCCTCTCTCCCGGCAGACCTCCCGCCATCCAAATTACATACCACCCCAGTAACAGAATAATTGAAGCCGCAACCGATGACCACGTCATAATCCGACGACGACTTTTTCTCCCGATCGCTTTCTCGAACCGGGTATACTCTTTCGCCCGCTCCTTCTCGAAATCCACGTGAACATATTGCCCGTGAAGTGCCGATAATTCCTTCAACAACTCCACGTGTCCCGGCTCGTCCATCCACTTCTCCACCAGCCCGTCATCCAACTTATTCCGGCGCACAAGTATCTGATTTGCAAACTCTATATCTTCTTCTCTATGCTTCATTTCTTTTCGCTTTTCACAGCTAATACACGTACCCCCCGAAAATGGGCGACAAGAAAAATAAAGTTTTTTCCTTTTTTTATCACGAATCAACCCGACCGATACCAATAAAGAGGATACGCTCCCGTTATCCTATAACGTAATATCCCCGTGATTTTTGAATAGCCCCGGCAAAAGGCAAATCCACAGAAACACCAGATGTGTTAAACTTGTTTATTTTTCACTAAAACGTGGGCTAAGTGTGGGCGAACTACGGGCTAAGAGTGGGCGATGCCGCCTAAAAGTCGCCTAAAACCCTAGCAAAAGCCACCTAAAAATAGAGTAATACCCCAGTAACGGGGTAGGTCAACCCCGAATTATACTTTATTTTCCCAATATAAAAAGTAGTACCAAATCATCCTGCAATTCGTCCCGCAAGAATTTCAACGCACGAGTAATATGCGTTTTCACCGTGTTCAAACTGATGTTCATCTCTTCCGCCACCTCTTTATATTTCTTCCCGTCCACGACACATTTCACCAACGCCTCCCGTTGTTTCTCGGATAACAATGCCAATTTTTCCTCCAAACGTTCCAGACGCTTCTCGTAATCATCCAACTCTTCCGCCGCCGACTCCAACAACTCCCCAACCATTCGTTCGTTCACCTCGATTACCCGCAAATGACGTAAATAATTCAACGCGCTGTTTTGTGCCAGAGTAAACAGGTAAGACTTTACCGGATACACCGGATTCAAGTGTTTCCGGTTCTTCCAGAGCGTCAGAAAAACATCATGCACGATATCTTTCGCCACCTCCTCGTCCCGCACGTAATTATACACGAACCCCGCAAGGTTGTTGAAATGCAACCCGAATAACTCCTCAAAACCACGATTATCCAAAAGTTCCTGCTTCATTTTACATTTTTCTCGTAATGGACGCTCCCAACTTCACATTCACAAAAATATACTTTTTATTAAATTAAAAAAAGAGTCTGAGAAATTATATGTTTACAAAAAAAGAGGAATTATCTTTTTCACAAGACAATTCCTCTCCAAACATCAAAAATGAGTATTGTTATCTACTAAATAATTCCATCAATTTCGTATCCAGCCACCCGCCGCGAGCATTCGTCAACATGCTCTTACCTTGCGGGTCGAGTAAGAACTCAATGTTTGTATATATTCTCCAAGTGCATATTCAGCCAACCACCCCGGGAACTCAAGCTATAGATTCGTCCTTCTTTATCCACCAACACACATGATGGAATACCATTAAAACCAAACAACTTCACACACTCTTTATCAAACTTCTTTCCCTTCGCCCCGCACACTTGCGTCCATTTCATCTTCTCCTTTTCCACGGCGTCCTTCCAAGCCGCCCGATCATCATCAATAGAAACACTAATTATATCAAACTCATCCTCACGATACTGTTCGTAAGTTTCCTTCAAATGCGGGATATCAGCCCGACAAGGACCGCACCAAGAAGCCCAGAACTCGACCAATGTATAATGCCCTTTTTTCACCAATTCCGACAATTTCATCGCTTGTAAATCCGTATTCAATACCTCAAAATCAGGTAGCACGTCCCCAACGTAAACGGGTCTCTCCAACAACGCCTTCATCGTTTCTTGACCTTGGGGAGTTGTTTTTACCGATTCCGGGAAAAATGTTGCAATTCTTTTAGCTTCCTCTCTTCCATAAGCCCTAACACCCAGATTCTGCGCAACATACAAGGCGACAGGAGATTCCGGATTCCGACGGATAAACTCTACACCAATCTTATGAATGCTATCCTGCATAGCCTTCATCCCTCTCACGCACCGCACCGCATCTTCCTTCGTACCTTTGTTATGATAATACGCACGCCCGTATGCCCAAAACAGACTATCATCTTTCAATATTAATGGATTCACTTGTTTTTGATACGCGGCGTACAAATCATGTGAACGAGAACCCTCGATTCGTAAATTGCGGGGTATTTCCAAAACCAATTTGGAAGGTAATTCCTCGAAAGGTATAGAAAAGCGGATTTCCGAATTTTCTATATAAAACGGAATCATAATTATATCCTTCCAACCAGAAACCCGCTGAGAAGGATTCTTAAAATACGTGATATACCGCAATTCCGGACCGTCCACTTCTCCCTTAAACACAAAACGACCATTTTTCAATTTCACACTATCATAATAATGCATCGGGGAATCAAACTCTCCTGTCATGTATACCCATGCATCTTTCGGGGCTCCTTCAATCATTCCTTTGATCACGTATCCCTTCGGCTTACTCTGGAAAGCCATCAATGACAATAAAGTCAACAAAAAACTAAATGTAACTACTGATTTCATTTTACTTTTCTTTTTATAAATACTAATTTTTCCTTATTCCTTTTTCAAATAAACACAAAATCTACTATTTCGCCGAAATCCGAATACACCTGCGTTGCCGGATAATCTTCACTATCAGAACCGATGCCTCCTGTTAGCGATAAATTTAAAACAACAAATTCACTCTTTCCATTCCCCATATCGAATGATACCCCCAAACTCCGCGATACATCAAACTGATACGCAGCAAACAAATCTCCGGATGGAATGCTTCTCTTGGCAAACTTCATCTTTGCCGCTTTACCTCCCGGGTGCGTGTACACTGGCGTGGCTTTTCCTCCCGCCTGTTTAAAATCCAATCGATACACCGTATTACCCGACGCGTAAAAAATGATACCATTATAAGATGGAGTTGATGCAAAACAAGTACTTTCATCCAAAGATTCTGGTAAGTTAATCTGATAATAAGCATTAAATGCTGCAGCCGCAGACGAGATTAAACCTTTCAAATTAAATTCGTAAACAAAACACTTATCACCGCTTGTAGCCAAAGCATAACCATACACGCCAGTCCCACTAAAATCAAACTGATACCCTGTACCCACATACAATACTTTTTGATCCGCCGGTAAATTATTAGGATCTATCATCACCGTACTACCATCACGAATCGGAATTAATGTAATCGCATCCCAATTCTCCCAACCTTCATTAAAACGCAAAGGATCATAATACAACATACCCGAATCGTCGGTATTATAATAATACGCGAAACGATGTCCTGCTTCATCATACAACAAAACCGTGTTCATCAGTTTAGAAGCCAAGGTAAACTTCACGTCACCTTCCAACTCGTAAGCCGGTTTATAAAACTTTCCTGCCCTAGGAGTTTGATAAAAAACTCCTCCCTCGGACAATAAAAACGCACAAGCAGACCCATCTCCATCCATCAACTTAATACGTTGGAAATCAAAACCGGGTTTTGCCATTGGTGCCACCATTCGTGAAAGACTATCCTTCTTCGCAAACCTTTCCCATTGACAATACACCCCGGCTTCATCGGGAACATCTGTCAAAACATAAAACATATTCCAAGTCCCATATCCGTAATATTTAACTACCGTCGTGTATTGCCCAAGACAAAGCGGTTTACCCACCAACCTCTTGCCGGAACTTTTAAAATAAGCTTCATCTTCAACCACAATATCGCCCCCAATATACTCTACCGATCCTAATTCCGTCTGGCTATTTTTACTATGCAAAATCATCCAAGCCCCATCATACGGTTTAGTCAATTGTAAAGTCGTATTTACCGGATACTCGAGTCCAGTGGATTCATCATACACGTTCACCCGAAAATAATGCTTGTATTTCAAATTTCCCGCATTCGGATCAACATGGAAACGTAATGTTTTTTCGGTACCTACTGTATCCAAATCTGTTCCATATATCAAGGCCAGATTATAAAAATTATAATTTATATCCGAATGTATCCACGTGTATTTCAGATTTTCCTCGTTATCCTGCAAAGTCTGCGACAGCCGGGGTGTTATCGTAATAACCGTGTCCCTATCCAGACGAACAGTATAAACGTCATCCATTGTTACATTCAAAGTATTCACATCCTTATAATCATAATTCCCCTTATCATCATAGCAAGAAGCTAGCAATATGGCTATTACATATATCAATTTTCTCATAACAGCTTATTATTAAATCAATTTCGGTAATCCGGTATTTCAATCCATTCTCCTGTATTTTCATCAATCAAAGGTTTGTTTGCCGGATTAGCTTTATATGCCTCGAAATCCCGATAAAAACCATTCGAATTAAGGATTGCACTATAATTCCACTTTTTCAAGTCCGTTTCTCCATACTTTGTGATCAGATAACGCACCTTCGTTTCACTGTAAGCCCCGAAAAACAAGGAGTAATAATCGTTCCACTCTTTCTCGTCCGATCCCCATAATTCCAAACTTACCGAATCTTCCACTTTTAAGTTAAAAACCTGTCGCTCCACCGTACCGGCTTTAAAATCGGATTTCTCGTAATCAAATGTCAAATCAACCGAATATTCTACATTACGAGTTGCCGGACGTTTCAACCAAATTTGAAATACGGCTATCCCCGTATCTGCCGGAACATAATACTCTTCCGGGAAAATAACCTCCAAAGCGTTCTTCCCGGTACCCCTTGTCGTGAATACTACTTTACGGGGATAATCTGTTATAGGTCCACTAATTTTAACCCCGATTTGTACCGTATCCATCAATAAAGAATCTCCTAAAGGATTAATCCCGAAATTATTCTCGTAATTCAAATAATCCTTATCGTCACCCCAATGTGGCTTCTCATTTTTACCTCTGTAATAATCACCCATGAAATTAATTCTTTCCCCCTCGTCATACTGTACCATTTTATATTCTTCACAACTCTGAAGAAATACAAACAGAACCAATAGTTGAAATACAGTCGTCAAATTTTTCATACATCACTTATTTGATTGTAAATATTCTCAAACCTTATCATTACTCAATTCGTCTTGCCAAATAAACTCTCGTTATCCGGCCACGAGAACATATAATTATTCTCAACCATATTATTCACCGGACAATGCAAGAATGTCGGATAACCATGTCGTTTGTAAAAGAAAAATAATTGTCCTTCCCCATAAAACTCTTTTCGATATTCTTTCTCGATCTCGTTCAATAGATTACTCTCAGTACATACCACGTAATCAATACCACGTATCTCCCTAACTTTATTCAAGAACACGGCAGCCTCTTCCGGTGTTTTAGCACATTCGGCTAATACATAATACATTTCTGATAAACGTATCAAAACGACGGTACCTTTCGTGGATACCCATAAATTCTCTTGTTTATACTTCCGCATGGTGCTCCGACCATTACTAGCGTAATCAAACGCCACACCTTCTCGTACTCTCACATCATTCATACCGTCATTAGCGACATCAAACATCTCATTCAGAAAACTTTTATTCATGATACTATAAAATGTATTATTTGTTATTTCCTCTACTTGCTGGTCAAACTTGTCCACGTAAACAGAGAAAACAATCTCCTTCGAACGCAAAATATCCGAAGCCTCTCCAACTAACTCGAAATAATCACTCTCAATCACTTGGTTGGCATAATTTTCCGCTTCACTCTTATTCCCCGCATATAGATACACTCGTGCTAATAGAGCTTTCACCGCATATAGATTCATTCGCTTATGCCGATACACCAAAAAAGCATCCTTGTCCGACATCATTTCACTCTCATCCGTTACAGGAAACTCAAAATACAACGGATCGGTATCTCTAAGCAATATTTCGGCCTTTTTCAAATCAGCAATAATACTATCCACCACCACGTTCGACGCCTGCATCTCTTTGGGTTCATTATCAAACTTCGTCCGGTAAGCAATCCGCTTAGCCGTTGGATGATCTTTGTATATCGGTCCGTACATCCGCAACAAATCAAAATGCAAAAACGCACGCAGCCCCAAGACCTCACCCTTGATAATCTCGTAATAATGTTCGGTCGTAAACACCTGTCGGTTCTTGTCACAATAATACAATAGATTATTCACGTTAGCGATCACATTATACATTTCTCCCCATATTTTCTCGGTATAACTTTCTGTTTTAGTGGAAGGAAAAGTATAAAACAATGCTCCGCTGTAAAATAATTCGTCATTTTCATAACGTTGTCCCAATATATCCAGAAAACCATAACTCAAGTTTCTGGCATACAAATCGGTTGATGCCATTTTAATATATATTCCAGTCAAAGCTTCCTTAAACCCCAATTCACGACTAAATATATCATTCTCCTCCACTGTCGTCTTTGGTTTTACATCCAACCAGTCGGAACAAGAACAAAAAAGCAACATTCCCCAAAAAATACTAACAATACAATTTCTCATACCTTATAAATTTAAAAGGTTACATTCAACGACATAGACACCCCGCGAGAAAACGGGTAATCAATACCCCGTTCCATTTTCACCGTGGAGAAACGACAAATATCCTCCATGTACAGACCTAACGTTACCGAACTGATACCGACTCGTTGCAAACACTGAAACTTCTGTCCCTCCATACGATAAGACAAATTTATCGTGGAAAAATAAAATTCGTTATCATCCATCACGAAACGAGAACTTTCCTTCGTGTCTACCCTAGACACGTTTCCATCAATCGCCTTAAAAAACACTTGATCCCCCGGGTTCTTCCAACGGTTGTACAAAGCTCTCCTGTCCGTGTTCATATGTAAATTCGCATTTTCGACCTTATCTATCAAAGTTTGATTAAAAACCTGTCCTCCCCAACGGTATTGCCCTGCAAGAGTCAAACTGAATCCTTTGTAAGTAAACGTCGTGGAAACCGTACCCTGAAATTTTGGCTCAGTATCCCCCACCGGCACTTGATCTACAGCCGAATACTCATTCGTTAACTGCCCGTTTCGAGTCATGAACACTTCACGCCCAGTCTGCGGATCAATTCCCATGGAACGTACAGCCCAAATCGTGGTTTGTGAATAACCGTTCTCATACCGAGGTAACGGACGTTTCTTGCGTTTATCTGTAACATCTTCCTCCCTCTCTGCAATCTCCATCTGCTTCTCATTCATCACCTTCAATGCGTTAGAAATTTCCTCGATACGTGATTTATTATGACTTCCGGTAAAAATAATATTCCAATAAGCCTGTTTTGCCGGGTTACTATACGGCATCACTCGTAATGTCGCCTCGTATCCCTTGTTGGATATCTTTCCCAAATTCTCCTTCATCGTGGAAAAACCCACTGAAGGTGCCATCGAATAATCCAACAACGTATTTTTCGTGTATTTCTCGTAATATTCTAACTTGGCACTCAAGATATTACGCCACATCAAGAAATCCAACGACACGTTATAGTTCTCTGTCTGTTGCCATTTTAAATCGGGATTTCCCAAACCGTAAATCTCCGTACCCACCACATCCGAACTTTTGTATGTCTTCATCAAATTCGTGTAAGTGTACATCTGCAACGACTGATAAGGAGTGAAACCCTGCGCCCCCGTGATTCCATACGTTCCCCGCAATATCAACTCATCAAAAATCCCCAATTTTTGGATAAAATTCTCCCGATCCAAATTCCAACGTACACCCAACGACCAAAAAGGAGCGTAACGATTATTCTTCCCGAACTCCGAAGAAGCGTTCACGCTCATGCTATAATCCAACGCATACCGTTGTTTGTAAGAATAATTCAACGTCATCACAAAAGCCAACGACCGGGCAACACTCTCGCTCCCCGTTGTGTTCCGAAACTCTGTACCCATATACACCTCGCTCAATTTATCATTGGGAAAACCCTTCATGGAAAAGGCTGTCGTCTTCATGGAACTCTCATTTATACTATAACGAGCAAAAGCAGCCAACAAATGATCTCCAAAGGACTTATTATACGCCCCCGATAAACTCAATCTGTACTGATTCTCTTCTCTCTTCGTCGATTCAAAACTCCCTTTTTTAGCCGGATCCGCTTCAAAATAAAAATCATTATGCTGTGCAGACTTGAAAACTTCCACTGTCCCGTCACTCCGGCTTAACGTGAAATCCAAACTCAATCGTAAACTTTCCACGGGCAAATATTCCACTTTCAAAGCCTCCCGTACCCCAAAATTACGACTATCATCCTTCGACTCGAATTGCGCATTCCACAACGGGTTCAGCGTCGGGAGTATCTTACTCGTTCCCCCGGCATAATAATCATCCAACACTTGCTTAACATTTCCATGTTCATCTCTCTTGCGATAATAAGGATTCACTTGAGCATAATCTTGAAAACTCCCGTAAGGAGAAGTCCTCGCTCCATCTGAATAATCCACGGACAAAGAATTATTAATCAATATTTTATTTGTTCGATAATTCAAATCAATCTTCCCCGTCTTCGTGTTCAAATCCGACTTCTTCATCACACCGGGAGCCCACCTTGCACCCAAATAAATCTTGTAACGCAACATCCGGTCACCCCCTTCTACCGTCAACCCGTGCCGATGCGCAAAAGCTGTTTGTACAGGCTCTGCCAACCAATAGGTATTCACCCCTCTCATAACCTCCTGTTTAAGACGAGTGTAATAATTCATTAATTCAACATCATCCTTAGTTATATAATAACCTGCCAATTCTTCTACTTCCAACTTTTCCTTCGCATTCATCAAATCATAAACACTTAAATCCGGCCACTGCAACTCGTAATTCCCATTATACGTGAATCTCAACTTCCCGGAAACGGGAGCTTTCGTTTCCACCACGACCACCCCGTTAGCTGCCTCCGAACCGTAAATAACCGTGGCTGCCGCATCTTTCAACAATGTTATCGACTCGACTTGCTCCGGATCCAAATCCATAATTGTCGTGGCATCCACCCCAATCACACCGTCCAACACGAACAACGGCTGATTAGGACGGGTGTTCACGTCACCACGTAATACCACCACGTCATCACTCTGGTAATTCCCCATGCTCGCTTGGCCGCGCATCTGGAAATCGGGAATAGCGTTCGGGTTCGAGCCCATTAAGTTACTCGCGTTCATCTTAAAACCGGGATCCAACATCTGTAATGCCTTCAACACGTTACCCGAAGTCATCCGTTTCAACTCCTCCCCGGACACCCGTGTTGCCGATCCCGTAAACCCTTCCTTCTTCCGGGTAAAAATACCCGTCACCACTACCTCATCCATCTCCTCCGCTTGCTCCTGCATCACCACTTTCAACTCCTTCGTCCCCGCCAGAATCCCTTTATCCCGAATATCTTCCAGATTCACGCTCCGAGTTTCCATTCCCACGAACCGAAAAATCACCACCACGCCCTTCAACTCTTTCGGTAGAGATAAACTAAACTTTCCATCCACATCGGTGGCACACCCCACCGTGGTTCCCTCTATCAACACAGTCACCCCCGGCAACGGCACCTCATCCTTGTCCACCACGACACCTTTCATCAACACCGACTTCTCCTCTTTTTTCGACTCCGGGACTTTAGGCATAATCACAATCATATTGCCTTGTAACCGATACCTATACCCCTCTCCAAAAATCCCCAGCACCACCTCGTTCAATGACGCCCGCTTAAAATTCACGGAAATCTTACGAGTAACATCAACCTCCCGCTTACTGAAAAAGAAAGCTTGTTTCAACTGTTTCTCCACTTCCAGCACAACCTGCTCCACCGTGGCATCCTTTAGCTTCAAAGTAACCCTCGCATTTTGCTCTTGTTCCTGTGCCGAAAGGTGTGTAAGCCCCACTAACATACATAAAATCATGATTTTCATCACTCGGAATAGACTAAATAATTCCCTGAATGTGCCATTTATGCACACACTTCGCTTTTTTTTCATAGTTTTGTGTACTAATTAATAAAAATACTTCATCAAGAAGTTTGGCGAGGATTGTTAACGGCAATCCTCGTTTCTCCTCTAACGTCTTATCACAGTTATTACTTTTCCTTTCACCTTGAAATCTACATTTGTCGTTGCCTCCATCACGGACAACACCTCTTTCAAATCCATATCCCGCCGAATCACTCCCCAAAACTCGTAATCTTTCAACTCCGGATTCTGGTAAAACACATCAAAATCATACCAACGTTGCAATTGACGCATAATCAAATCCAGTGTCATCGCCCGAAACACGAATCGTCCTTCCCGCCAAGACACGTAAAGATCGACGTCCACCTCCCGCACTGTCAACTCCCCGGTTTCCATATTCATAATTCCCTGCATTCCCGGAGCCAACACCTCCTCCTGTCCGTTTTTCCCGGAAACGACTTGTACCTTCCCGTTCACCAGCGTCGTGTACACGTGTCCGTCATCCCCGTAAGTATTCACGTTAAATGATGTACCCAACACGGTTATCTCGGCTCCATTTACCCGTACGATAAAAGGTTTCTTCGCATCCTTTGCCACCTCGAAATAAGCCTCACCTTTCAAATCGACGATTCTCTTATCTCCTACAAAAACCACCGGATATTTTAACTCGGTTTCTGCGTTTAAAAACACTTTCGTTCCGTCCGACAACACCAAAGGATATTCCCCCCCGATAGGTGTCACCAGTGTATTATACACCTCTTCCGCATCTTTATACAACCCTGCCATGGCATAATCCAAACCACCCAACGAATCGTTTCGAATACCAATCTCCTTCTTACCGGCAATCATTTCATTTCTTTGTCCCAATCGCACTTTTTCCCCTGTCGCTAACAACAGTTCGGCTTTTACACCCGGCATCGCCCTTTCTGTCTGAACCATTAATCTTTCCTCGTTCAAATTTTTCCATTCATCTACACCTCGACCAACATACAAAGCCACAATCAAGATAATTGAAGCCGCCACGGACCAACGCAATGTCATCCTCCGGCTTCTCCGGTCAGCCACGGATTGTTTCAAACGAGTCAACTCCTCCGTTTCCAAATGCCCGAACTCTTCAACAGCCAACCTCTCCCTCATGGTAGCCAACTCATCCAGCAACCGCACGTGTTCCTTATCTTTCATCCACAATTCAACGGCAGCATCATCCAATTCTTCCCGATTCGTCAATATCTGTCCGGCAAACTCTATATCTTCATCACAATATCTCATGATTATTTAAATTTTACAATAACACAACAACACCCGTGAAATGGGTGACAAACAACTACAATTATTTTATACTTTTCTTTCATTCCGACCAACCGACTATAACAATCTGTTATTCATCAAAATACCCAACACTTCTCAATTCACTTCTTTCAGAAATACAACTTTTTCGGAATCAAATCCCCAAAAATCACAACTTTTTCGGAATGGCACAAAAAAGAGTGCTCCTTAAAGCACTCTCGATTTTGAACATTTGATGTCCTCAACTCATTTCTTATACTTTTCCAATGATTATTTTAAAGTGAACATCAGCAACACCACATCTTCCCGCAACTCGTTTCTCAAGAATTTCAATCCGCGGGATATATGAGTTTTCAAGGAATTTACACTGATCTCCATCTCGTCCGCCACGTCTTTATATTTCCGTCCCTCGACAAAACATTTCATCAATACTTCCCGCTGCTTCTCCGGCAATTCCGCCAATTTTTCATTCAAACGGTTTAGACGTTCCTCGTAAACTCCCAGTTCTTCACCTGCATTCTCCAACAAATCCGAAACCTCCCTCTCGTTCATTGCCACCACCCGTAAATGCTTCAGATAATTCAACGCATAATTCCGGGCTAAAGTAAATAAATACGATTTCATGGAATAGGAAACATCCAGACGCTTCTTGTTTCTCAACAAGGCAAAAAATACATCATGAACGATATCTTTCGCCACCTCCTCGTCATTCACGTAGCTACATACAAATCGCATCAAATCTTGGAAATAAGATTTGAATAAATCTTCAAAAGTGCTATCATTAAAATCAATATTCCCCATGTTTGTATGTCTCAGTAACAATCACACGTCACCACAAAAGTAAACTTTTTTCGGATATGACAAACAAACATTTTTATATTTCACGCGAACAACCGCTATTCCTCGACATTCTCCATCACAATAGAATCACGGATTTCCCCGCTCACCAGCAATAACGACAACTCCGAAACCTTTGCCTGATATATAGCCGACAATTTCCGGTCTACGGCATCAATATAACTACGTTGAAATTCACGGAACTCGATTCCCGAAAGAGAACCGATCTTGTATTTTTCCAAAGCCGCATCCAGATTTGCCGCCGCAACATCAGCACTCTCGTTTTCGAAATTCACCATCAACAAGTTATTCTCGTACGTGTTATACAACAACGCCAAATCCCCGAGCATCTCTTTTTCTGCCTCTTGGTATGAAAGCTCGGTATTCTCCAACTCGATCTTCGCGTTTTTGATCTTCGTACGATTCTGTAAACGACTAAAAATAGGTACGTTCAGCGAGAAGCCCCAGTAAAATCCGTTCGTCCTGTTTAACGTGGTCGCGGAAGACGGTGCATCCGTTTTATTATAGTTATACCCGGAAGTAAAATCCAACGTGGGGAACAACACAGCCCGGGTATTTTTCAAATCCAAAGCCGAGATTTTCTGCTCCTTTTTTGCCAGCAACAAAGTCGTGTTACTTTGTAACGTCCTTTGTTCCAATACACCTAAAGACAAAAGAGGTCCCAATAAAATCGTATCCCGCACGTATTCCACCAACTGCAAGTCAGTATTCATCAACTTGTTCAACGTGATGTAGGCTCCTTTTAACGCTTCTTTCTGTTTCACGTAAACAGAACTGTCCGCGTTTAAATCTATCTTTGCCTGTTGGGCTTCCAAACCGGAACGATTACCCACCTCGTAGCGGGTCTGTGCTTCCTCGTAGCGTTCGTTAGAAACCTCCAACGAACGAAAAGCCGCCTTCAACTTATGCTGTTGCACCAGCACGTTATAATAGGCAGCGCTTACATTCACGATCAGATTCTCCACCGCCTGCTGAACGGCAAGTTCTCCTATCGCCAGCAACTCTTTCTGCTTCTCGTGCGTGGTAAACATCTCCAACCCGTCGAACAAACGCCAGTTCAGTGCAACCCTGGCAGAATAATTATCCGTCTTTATATCGGACATCTTATTCACCTCTCCCGCACTATTTTCCGTTTTGGAATCATTACGTGTTTGTGTCTGCTTTGCATTCGCGTCCACGGTAGGTAAAAAAGTAGAGTAATTCAAATCATTCTTTGCCATACGGGCTTCATTCCGGATAATCTTAATAGAATAATTCGACTCCAACGCCTGCGCTATACATTCCGGCAAAGTCTTTCGCTCTTGGGCGAAACAATTGAAAATTGAAAATTGAAAATTGAAAATGAGCAATAAAAATATTGACTTCAATGCAATTCTCTTATATTGTAACCCACATTTTATCATATCAACTTGTTTTATTCCTTTCAAAAAACTCATGAATATATCCATTTTCAATTTTGCATTTTCAATTTTCAATTTCTTCTATGATCCGCACTTTCTTTGCAGACAAATACGTGTAAATAGCCGGAATCACAAAAAGAGTCAATAACGTGGAACAGACCATACCACCCACCACGGCTATACCCATAGCGACACGGCTTTCTGCCCCGGCTCCCGTCGCCATTGCCATCGGCAAAATACCTAATATCGTGGATAAACTGGTCATCAGAATCGGGCGCAAACGTGCCACGGCAGAATCCTCGATTGCTTCCCTCATGGATAAGCCTGCCGCCTTACGTTGATTCGCAAATTCCACGATCAGAATACCGTTTTTAGATACCAATCCGACTAACATGATAATACCGATCTGGCTGAAAATATTCATCGTCTGCCCGAAGTACCATAAGGTCACCATTGCCCCTATCAAGGCTAAAGGCACGGTAAACATGATAATCAACGGATCCCGGAAACTTTCGAACTGCGCCGCCAATACCAGATAAATAAATACCAAAGCCAACATGAAAGCAAACATCAAACTGGAAGAACTTTCCACGAAATCTTTCGAAGTACCGGACAAGGTAGTTTTAAAATCGTCATTCAACACCCGATCCGCAATCCGGTCCATCTCCTCCAATCCTTGTGAAAGCGTTACCCCTTTCGCCAATCCTGCCGACACGGTTGCCGACACGAAACGATCGTAACGATACAATTGCGGCGGCATCGAACTCTCGCTAATAGAAATCAAGTTATCCAGATGCACCAACTCTTTATTGGCATTTCTCACGTATATACCTTGCAGGTCACTCGGTTTATTCCGGTCTTTACGTTCCAACTGACTCAATATCTGGTACTGCTTCCCGTCCATAATATAATACCCGACACGTTGCTCGCTCATCGTCAACTGCAACGTTTGAGCGATATCCTGCACGGAAACCCCCATGGCTGCCGCCTTATCGCGGTCAATGTTCACGGTCAACTCCGGTTTCGTGAATTTCAAGTTCAAATCAGAAGCCGAGAACATCGGGCTTTTATTCACCTCATCCATAAACACGGGCAACATCTCTTTCAAATCTTCCAGATTCTTCGCCTGAATCACGTATTCCACAGGCAATCCACCGCGACGTCCTCCGAACGTCTGTTGTTGTGAAACCAAAGTACGAGCCCCTGTAAATTGTCTTACCTTCAAAGCAAGTTCATCGGCAATCTCCTGTTGTGTACGTTTCCTGTCATCCGCATCAACCAACCACAACTGCAAGCTCGCCCGATTCGTCTGTCCGCCCCCGATAAACTCGATGACTTTCTCCTGCTCCGGCACAAAATCCTCAACAAAAGTTGAAATCTCATCCGCATACCGGCTCATGTATTCGTATGTCGCACCCTCCGGCGCCACTGAATTCAAGCGAATATTGGAACGGTCTTCCAAAGGAGCCATCTCTGACGGTATCAACAACCAAAGAAAATAAATAGCCACCCCGGAAGCGCAAAGGATAATAATAGATACATAACGCACTTTCAAGAACATCTGCAACCATCGTCTGTACATATCAGTCATCCCCACGAAGAAAGGTTCCGTTTTCCGGTAGAACCAATTCTTGGCAGCATCCCGGGTCAATAATTTAGTGGAAATCATCGGGGTAAACGTCAACGCCACGAATGACGACACGCAAACCGCCCCGGCAATAACAATACTAAACTCACGGAACAACCGTCCTGTCGTCCCTTCCAAAAATACAATTGGAAAGAACACCGCCACCAGCACCACCGTGGTAGCGATTACGGCAAAGAAAATCTCGTTAGCCCCCTTGAATCCCGCTTGCAAAGGCGACATTCCCTGCTCTATCTTCGTAAAGATATTCTCCATCACCACGATAGCATCGTCCACCACCAACCCGATCGACAGCACGACGGCAAGCAAGGTCAGAATATTGATCGTGAAACCGGCAATATACATGATAAAGAAAGAGGCTATCAATGATATCGGGATTGCCAGCACGGGAATCAATGTCGTCCGCCAACTCCTCAGGAACAAGAATATAATCAATACCACCATGATAAACGCCTCGAATATGGTATCCTGCACCTCGTTGATAGAACTACGGATAAATACCGTATTATCAAAAGCGATTGTCGCGTCAATATCATCCGGCAAATCCTTCTCCAAATCCTTCATCACCACGTATGCCCTATCCGCGATATCGATATAGTTTGCACCCGGCTGCGGTATCAAGGCACACATCACCATCGGAATCCCGTTACGCTTGGCTATACTTCGGGTATTCTCGGCATCAACTTCCGCGACACCGATATCGCTAAACCGGATAATCTGTGCACCATTGCGGGCTATCACCAGATTATTGAAATCATCTATCGACATTAAACGCCCCAACGTCCTAATCGTCAATTCCGTGTTATCTCCTTCTATACGACCGGAAGGCAACTCGATATTTTCTTTTTCCACAGCACTCTGCACGTCCATCGGCGTCAGCCCGTAAGCTGCCAGTAACGCCGGGTCCATCCGCAAGCGCACCGAATAACGCTTCTCTCCCCAAATATCCACGCTACTAACCCCGGGAATCGTCTGCAACCGTTCCTTATAATAACGTTCGGCATAACCGCTCAAGTCAATCAGAGAACGTTGTCCGCTTCGCAAAGAAATAGCAAATATCGGTTGAGCATCCGCATCTGCCTTGTAAACGGTAGGCGGGTCTATATCTTTCGGCAAACGCCGCAAAGAACCGGAAACCTTATCACGCACGTCATTAGCGGCAGTTTCCAAATCCACGTCCAACTCAAATTCTATCGTGATTCGACTCTGCCCGTCACGGCTGGTACTACTTAGCGAACGGATTCCTTGAATACCGTTAATCGCCGACTCCAACGGCTCGGTAATCTGCGTTTCGATCACGTCGGCATTCGCCCCCACGAAAGACGTGGAAACCGAAATCACCGGGGGATCAACACTCGGGTAATCGCGTACTCCCAAATACAACAACCCGATTGAACCGACAATCACCAAAAGCAGGTTCAACACGGTAGCCAACACGGGACGTTTTATACATGTCGAAGATAAACTCATCTAATTTTAGATTTTAAATTTTAGATTTTAGATTCCTACCGCACAAGACCGACGCTTAGGATTTCACCTCCATAAGCCCCGCACCTTTTCATTTTCAATTTTCAATTTTCAACTTTCAATTATTAAGGCTTACATTCACCGCCATCCCTTCACGTAACTGCATCAATCCGCCGGTCAACACAGTATCCCCGATTTGGATTCCTGCCGTTACCTCAACAAACTTATTATCGCGGCTTTCCGTCTGCACGGCGACACTGGTTGCTTTGCCGTTTTTCAGTACCCACAAACGCTTACCGTTCATTTCGGGCACCACGGCTTCCGTGGGAATCAAGATAAATTTCAATCCTTCCGCCGTGTTCCATTGTCCCTTCACGAACATTCCCGCCATCAGGTTATCCGTGTTTCGATAACGGGCACGCAATATAGCTGCATGCTTATCATTGATCTGCGGGTCTACGGCATACACTTCCGCGCTAATATCATGCTCCAATCCCGCCACTTCAAAAGCAATCTTCCTGCCCACGATAGGAACTCCCACGGTATATTTCTCGGGTATCACAAATTCTACTTTCAGAAAAGAATTATCCACGATTGTGGATACTTTCGTGCTGGGTTGCAGGTAACTCCCCACGCTCACGTATCGAAAACCCATTTGTCCGTCAAAAGGAGCCCGAATCTCAGTACGGATAATCTTCACCTTCAGAAGTTCGATATCCGCCAGATTCATATTATACTCCGTTTCCAACTGCTGAAATTCTTCCACGCTTATCGACTCCCGCTTCAACAACACCCGCAAACGCTCCAACTTCGCTTCCTGCAATTTCTTTTGAAACTCCAACCGCTCCAACTGAGCCTTCAAATCGGAATCGTCCACCTTCACCAACAAATCACCCTTCTTTACACGAGCTCCCTCCTTAAACGCAATCTCAACAATTTTCCCGGCAGTTTCCGAAACCAACTCCACCTCCTCGTTAGCCACCAACGATCCCGTCACCGGAATACCGGTTGAAGAAGTTGCAAGAGAAGCCACAATACCGGTTACCGGTAGCGCCCCCCTCGATGCGGCACGGGGTGATGCAGCCGTTTTCGGGCTATCGTCAGCACTATCACTTGAAGAAAAATCCAAACGAGGGATCAATATAATACCCACAACAACAATCGGTATACCTATCTGTAAAACTCTTTTTAATCCTTTGTTCATATTAAAAACATTACATACAATTACCTTAGTGTTCGCTTACTTCACAGGCATTCACGACACTATTGTTAAGACATCAAATATCTTCAAAAGTTTATTGGCAAACCGTTAAGACTTTGTTAAAATACCAAGGATTTTAAATTTAATTTCAGAACCAATGCCTCCACTTGAACACCACGAACCCGAACACGGAAAAAAGAATGGAAATCACGATCACGATCAAAAAACCATACGGGTTTTCCTCCAGTGAATTGGGCACGTTCATCCCGTACAAACTGGCTATCAACGTCGGCAACATCAAGATAATAGAGATAGAAGTCAATCGTTTCATCACGATATTCAAATTATTGGATATCACCGAAGCGTAAGCATCCATCGTCCCGCTCAATATATCGCTGTATATTCGAGCGGAATCTTGTGCCTGCCGCAACTCGATCTCCACGTCTTCCACCAGATCCTCGTCAAAAAATTGCCGTTGCACCTTCAACGTCTTCATCTTGATCAGCAAATTATCATTTCCTCGCAACGAAGTGATAAAAAAGACCAAAGACTTTTCGATCTTCAACAATCGCTGCAACTCCTCGTTACGAATGGACTTCTCCAGTTCCACCTCCGCCATGTGCATCTGCGCATTGATCTGCTTCAAGTATTTCAAGTACCAAACCGAAGAAGACAGGAAAAGACGGAACACCAAGTCCCAGTTATTCGCAATCTCCAGATTCTTCCGGATCACGTAATTGATAAAATCCGGTATCATATCCGTCTGGTGGTAACACACGGTCACGAACACATCTCCTTTCACGATAATACCCAGAGGCACCGTGATAAAAGGAATACTGTTATCTACCGATTTGAAAGGAATACGCATAATCATCAGCGTCCATCCCTCTTCCACTTCCAGACGGGAACGCTCGTCAACGTCCTCGATGTCATCAATAAAAGCCTCGGGAACACCCTTTTCGTCGATTAAATATCGAATATCTTCTTGAGTTGGTGAAACAACATTAATCCAGCAATTGGGTTCCCATATTTTTTTCTCAACGAACCCTACTTTACCCATTAGGAAAGTTCTCATAATAATTCCTCCTTCAATTTATGAATAGAGGCTTTATTCGGAACCCCTACTCAGATTAATACCGTTGATGATAGTCGTCCATATCTTGTTCTATGAATTTTGCCACAAAAGTAATCTTTTATTTTTAAGATAGTTGCTTTACAACTGGTTTTATTTTTTCAGATCAATAAACACGGGAAGATGATCGCTATACCCACCGATATACTTTGGCCCCCTGTAAGTCGGTTTCGGACGTTTTCCAAAACTTCCCTTTTCTTCCTCCATCAAAAAATCGGAAGCCACAATTTCCATTCGCCCGGAAGAACGCAAACCATGCTTTCCGTCCAACAAAGTCCCGGAAACAATCACGTGATCCAGCGTCTGCCACTCTCCCTTGAAACGATAACTTCCCCGAGTCTTTCCCAACAAATAATAACCGGTATTATAAAGGTCGCGGGAGTTTATTTCTTGTCCCTCCGGATTTTTAGTCCCCAACGCCTGTTGTGCACGAGTATTTGCCCGTCCGTTCATATCCCCCATAATCACGATCATCGCTTCCGGCTGACACGATTGTATTGAATCGACCTTCTCCTTTACAACAGAAGCCGCTTTCACCCGTTTCCATTCACTTTTAGCCTCCCCGCCCCGCATGGAAGGGAAGTGACAGACAAAAAAATGCAACGTATCGACTTCCCTCAATACCCCCTTGCAATAAAGGATATCCCGGGTAGTTTCCCCTTTCCTCAATTCCACGGGGAAAAATTGACTTCTCAATTCCCGCAACACCGTTGTATTATACAAAAGAGCCACATCAATCCCTCTCGCGTCGGGCGAATCCTCGTGTACAATCCCGTAATTCCCGTCAGCCAATCCGGTTTTTCGAATCAGGTCAAATAAAACCTGTCGATTCTCCACTTCTGCGAGACCGATAATCGTCGGCAATCTTTCGCTCGCGAGCAACGCCCTTGATATATTCAATATTTTCCCGTGATAACGTTCTTTTGTCCAATACATTTTTCCACGCGGGGTAAAATCTCCGTCCACTTTCAAAGAATCTTTACGAGTATCAAACAGATTTTCAACATTATAAAACACCACACGATAAGAATCCGTCTGTCCCGACGCTCTCCAGTGAAACAGGCAGAAAAGAAGAACAAAACATCCAAAGACACATCTCGACTGCATGCTACAATAAAATAATCCTTTTTTCCAGCAAATGAATAATTTTACTTTTCAACACATTCGCGTTAATCGGCTTGGCGGCATAAGCATCAAAACCACTCGCCATGATTTTCTCTTCATCCGAGGCATAAGCATACGCCGTAACGGCAATAACGGGTACGGTTGAAGATATTTTACGTATCTTTTGAACCGCCTCGTATCCATTCAATTCCGGCATATTAATATCCATCAACACCAAATGCGGGCGATGTTCCTCGAACAAATTCACCGCTTCTACCCCATTCCACGCGTGTACCAGCTTATAATCTTTCTTCAGAATAGACTCGAAAAGCATATAATTACTCGGGTTGTCCTCGGCAATCAGAATTTTCAATTTGTCCTTTTCCACCGCTTCCTGTATGACAAACTCGTCTTTTTTGTTCTCCTCGCGATGTAATTTCACGGGATTATAAGGTACTGTAAACCAAAATGTAGAACCATTACCGATTTCCGACTCCACCCCTATTTTTCCACCCATCCGTTCCACGATAGTTTTACAAATCGGCAATCCTAACCCCGTTCCTTGGGCGAAAGAATTTAACTTCACGAAACGTTCAAAGATAGCCTCTTTCTTATCGGCACTAATTCCGCAACCGGTATCCGTCACGTAAAAATACAAGGTATTCTTTTCCAGTAAATGATACCCGAAGCGAATACTTCCCTTTTCCGTGAATTTCGTCGCGTTATTAATCAAATTCGCTATAACTTGAGTCAATCGGTTCTTCTCCATATGTATACAACATTCCGGCAATCCTTCCTCGAAAACAATTTCCACCGCGGAAGTTGTCAATCGCAATGCGGAAGTTTGCTCCAGTTCATGCAACAAAGCGTTCAAATCAAAATCCGAATAAACGAACTCCATCGAACCGGATTCGATTTTCGAGAGATCGAGAATATCATTAATCAACTGCAAGAGCAACTTGTTATTATTCTCGATGATATTCACGTACTCCTGCTTTTCACGCTCCTCTTCCGCAGAAGCCAATATATTGGAAAAACCGACAATAGCATTCAACGGCGTTCTGATCTCGTGGCTCATATTCGCGAGGAAAGCCGACTTCAGACGATTGGATTCTTCGGCATGTTCCTTCGCCTCCCGCAAATCCAGTTCCATCTTCTTACGTCCCGTGATAACCAAAGAAGAACCGACCAATGATAAAGCCTTTCCGTTCTTATCCTTTTTCTCCACGGCAGCCTGCGCTTCCACCCACTCGAATGAATAATGGTGATTATTCCTGTCCAGAACCCGGTACTCCTCTTTTATCTTTTCCACCTTTCCCTCAATCAAGGCAGAATAAGCCGCACGTACACGTTCCCTATCATCCTTGTGAATCTTGGAGAAGTATTGCTCTTGAGGTACAGACAAAGTATCTTCACCCCCTTGGTAATGTTGCAACTCTATCGGGCGATTCACGTCACACAACATAGTCCCGTCCTCCAAATTCCAACGCCACGGGATAATATTGGCAACATCCAATGCCATTGCCAACTTATAATTCACTGACTCCAATAGCGCTCTCGTGTTCCGTAAATCGGTAATATCCACACAAAACACATCGATCATCCCGATTTCCTCTGAAGCAACAAGCAACACTTCGAAATATTTCTCTATCGACTTATGGTAATACTCTATCGTGAAAGACTTCTTTTCGGCAAGCATCGTCTTGTACAAGACCAAATACTCTTTATAATTACTATTCAGAATATCACTCCCTCTCTTGCCGACAATATTCTCACCACCTTTAAAATACTTGCAAAACATAGGATTAATAACTTGCACGACATAATCCTCCAGTTCCCCCCGATTATTGTATATCAATTTATGCTTCGTGTACGCGATGGGCATATTTTTAAATAACGCCTCGTATTTTTTCAAAAAAGACAATTCCTTCTCGTGCAACGACCGCTCCTTCCTCATCAAACGTATCCTCTCCCACATCAAATAAAGCGAGAATAATAAAACGACAACAACAAATATCATGTACCGGTTCTTGGACCAGAAACTCTCCGGAACAAAAAAGTAATGTGCGTTATCAGGATATATTGACGCGGGAATACCGGCTTTCTGCAAGACATTATAACACAAATAATAATCCGGTTCAACTTGTTGCCAAGCAACATCCTTGGGACTCTTTCCCGCCATGATCTCCCGTAATGTCCGGGCGACCGTATGCCCGAACTCCTGTCCCGAATAAAAATATCCTCCCGCCAGCTCTCCATCCTCAATCCCGATATCTTCCAATATAAACACGGGATGATGATCGAAAGTACTTATCGTCTTATGGTTATTGCATGAAATATATTTATTGCCAACCATACCCTCGCGTTGAAACCAAGAGAAATACAACAACCCGACCTTGTTTATATCAAAAGAAGATATCGAATCCAGCATATCATCCATAGTCATCTCCCCCTCCGTGAAATAACTTACTTGAAGGTCCGGAAAATACTTCTGACAAACTTCCCGCATCTCGTATCTTACCTGCGCACTAACATAACGATGATCGGAAATAAGGACTACCTTTTCCATTCCGGGAAGCAACAATTTCATTTCATCAATCGTGCCCCTCACGTGAATGGGGCATTCGACAACCGTGGCATTATATCCTTTTGTCAGTTCCCGAACAGATTTTATCTCTCCCGGAACAATCTCTTTTTTTTTCAGCACGGAAGCCCATGATGTCACATAATCTTCCTGCACGCAAAAGATTATCGGAACATCTTTCCACACCCCGTTAAAAGCATCTTCAAACAAACACCACGCGGGAGCCCCAAGCACCACGATACAACGGGGTAAAGGAGCCGAATGTTTTTCTATTATTAAACGTTTCCTTTGCCGCGCGATGGAATCCTCCTCGACCAAAAGCATATTGAGGGACTCGACAAGAATATCCTCCTTGATCGAAGGATCTTTCCGAAGGCTGTCAATCACGTAATTCGACCACACGGTAACATCCGTGTACGAATTAATAACCAAGACATTATCCCGATCACGAGCCCACGAGACCGAAAACTCAAACAGAACAAAAATAAATAAAAAACCGCTCCGTAAAATATTCTTTAAGCACATGCCACATTTACCTTTATAAACGAGTACAAAGGTACAAATATAGCTTGAACTAACAACCGGAAAATGAATTAATTTCCCTATCTTGCCCGCACTTCGCAAATCACGGAATCGGCAATCACTAAATCTCCGAATATTTCCCCAGTTCCTCCCAATACTCCAACGCCCGCCTCGTGTGGGGAATCACGATAGTCCCTCCGACAAGATTGGCTACCGAGAATATCTCGAACAACTCCTCCGTGGTCACCCCGAGTTGATGACACTTTTCCAGATGATACTTGATACAATCGTCACAACGCAAGACCATGGAAGTTGCCAATCCCAACATCTCTTTCACCTTGGCGGGCAAAGCGCCATCCATATATGTATTCGTATCCAAATTATAAATACGTTTCATTACCTTATTATCAGCGGCAAGAATCTTTTCGTTCATTTTAGCCCGGTACGCCCGGAACTGTTCAACCATTTCACTCATAACTCTTTCAATAAATTCCGATCAACTTCAAAATATCATTTATATTCGCGAATAGCAGCAAGAATATCAAAAAGAACATTCCGCCTATCTGGGCATTCTCCATAAACTTCTCGTTCGGTTTGCGACGGGTAATCACCTCGTACAACAGGAATACCACG
Organism: Butyricimonas sp. Marseille-P3923; assembly: GCF_900184685.1. Taxonomy (GTDB): domain Bacteria; phylum Bacteroidota; class Bacteroidia; order Bacteroidales; family Marinifilaceae; genus Butyricimonas; species Butyricimonas muris. The sequence continues at coordinate 170,374 of NZ_FXXL01000004.1, read as the reverse complement.
TGCCCCCCGTCCAAAGCCGGTATAGGCAACAGGTTCATCACACCCAGAATCAATGACAGGAAAGCCGTCAAATCCCAGAACGCATGCCAATCCCATACACTCGGGAAGACATTTCCGATAGACACGAAACCTCCCAGAGATTTGATCGCTTCCGGGTTTTTAAACAGCTTGAATTGCTTCAAATAAGATTTTACCTTATCCACTCCCATGTTGATACCCGCGGGCACGGACTCCAAGAATGAATATTTTTTCACGGCAAATTCGAAATCGGCTATAATCCTCGGCTGTATCCCCATGAGCTTGGAGTCGCCCATATCGAGATAGAGAGTTAATGTATCCTGCCCTCGCAACACTCTCACGTTCATCACGCTATCCCGATGATTCATCACCAGTGACTGGAACTCGTCATAATAAGTAAATCCCCGTCCGTCTACCTCGATAATCGTGTCGGTCGCCAACATCCCTGCATTCCTTGCCGGTGCGTCTTGAGCGAAAGCCACAATCTCACCGTTATACTTGTAACGAGGTGCCAACAAAGCCTTCTGGTCAAAACCATTGGAGGAATAAGCCAGTATCTTCTTGACCAAAGTAGGGGGTATATCGAGGCTCACGACCCGTTCACCTCGCAACACTTGCATAGTCTTCGGCTCATCCAGCAAAAGATGAAGCATAATATCGCTGAAACGCTCTACTTTCTTGTTATCGAAAGACAAAACGATATCCCCGTTACGCACCCCCGCATCCAACATAATACTGTCACACACGACACCGTATTTCACGTTTTCCGCCGGTAGATACTCCTCGCCCCAAGTATAAAGCACCATAATATATATAAAGAATGCCAGCAGGAAATTCACCAACACCCCGCCAATCATGATCAACAACCTTTGCCATGCCGGTTTGGAACGAAATTCATAAGGTTTTGGCGGCTCTTTCATCTGCTCCAGATCCATCGACTCGTCAATCATCCCGGAGATCTTCACGTACCCCCCCAAAGGCAACCACCCCATCCCGTACTCGGTTTCCCCCTTTTTAAAACGGAAAATCGAAAACCACGGGTTGAAGAAAATAAAAAACTTCTCCACCCGTACCTTGAAAAGTTTTGCCATGAAGAAATGTCCCATCTCGTGCAACATCACGAGAATCGACAAACTCAACAAAAACTGTAATATCTTCACTAATACATCCATGTTCTGATTTTAGATTTCTTGATTTTAGATTTTAGATTCCGACCACACAATCCCTCCCGCCCGTGAAGTGATTTAATAATTCCCGATCTTGTAATTACTTCATTTTCAATTTTGCATTTTCAATTTTCAATTGTTCTGCTATTCTCCGTCCCTCCCGGTCGGTCGCTATATAATCCTCCAACGTCGGCTGCCCGATAAAGCTGACTTTATCCATCGTTTCCTCTATCACGTCAGACATCGCCGTGAAAGAGATTTCCCCTCGCAAGAAGGCAGCCACCATCACCTCGTTCGCGGCATTCAACACGCAGGGGGCATTACCACCGCGATTCATCGCCTCGTAAGCAAGTCCCAAGTTGCGGAATGTCTTTATATCCGGTTTCTCGAACGTCAAGTTAGAACACACGCTAAAATCCAGACGGGGAATATCGGAATGTACCCGTTCCGGGTAAGTCAACGCGTATTGTATAGGCAAACGCATATCAGGTACACCCAGTTGGGCTTTCACGTTCCCGTCTTGAAACTGTACCATCGAATGTACCACGGATTGGGGATGCACCAGCACTTCAATCCGCGAAGGCTCCACCCCGAACAACCACTTCGCCTCGATAGCCTCGAATCCCTTGTTCATCATCGAAGCGGAATCAATGGTCACCTTGGCGCCCATGTGCCAATTCGGGTGCTTCAGAGCTTGAGCGGCAGTTACCGTCCTTAAATACTCGTGATCTTTCCCCCGGAAAGGTCCCCCGGAAGCTGTCAACAATATCTTCTCTATCGGGTTATTATGCTCTCCCACCAAACACTGGAAAATTGCCGAATGTTCCGAATCCACGGGCAATATCGCCACCTTGTACTCCTCGACCAGACGATTGATCAAATCCCCGGCGACAACCAGCGTCTCTTTATTTGCCAATGCGATCGTCTTTCCCGCTTTTATCGCGTTGATCGTCGGGAGCAAACCGCTATACCCGACCATTGCCGTTACCACCACGTCAATAGTAGACGTTTGCACGACTTGAGCGATAGCGTCACTTCCCCCGTATACTTTTATATCTTCATCCCGCAACAAATCCCGCAACTCCCCCAACTTCTCCTCGTTCCCGATCACCACCATATTAGGTTTAAATTGTTTCGCCTGTTGCGCCAACAACTCCACCTGATTATTTGCCGTGAGAACTTCCACGCGAAACCGTTCCGGGTTAGCCTCGATTACCTGTAATGTCTGTGTCCCGATAGACCCGGTCGATCCTAATATTGCTATATTTTTCATTAATTTCTAATCGTAAAAACTCCATTCACTTAAATTTAATAAACGTCTCCGGGTTCAATGCTTTCCCCCCTTGCCACAATTCAAAATGCAAATGCGGTCCCGTTGTTTCCTCCCCGGTATTTCCCACCACGGCAATAGCCTCTCCCGCTCGTACAAAATCTCCCTGCTTTTTCAACAACACCGAATTATGCTTGTATATTGAAACCAGATTCCCTTGATGCTGCACTTGAATAACGTATCCCGTCTTGATCGTCCAGTCGGTAAAGATCACCACACCATCCAGCACGGACAACACGTTAGAATTTTGCTTCGCGACCAAATCGACACCGTAATGACGGGTTCCCTCGTCAAAATGATTCGTCACGATACCGTCCAACGGTGAAAAGAAATGATAGAAATCATCATCCGAAAAACTGACTTGTCCCAACGCCAAATTATACCGCTCCTCTCTCTCCATCACCTCCCGGAAACCCGCTTCTTCTTGCGACACGCCCAACATCGTCGTGTCATAATTAATTTTTACGTTCTCGCTTGAAGCCATGTAATGAGTCGTATCCAACACCTCGTCCCTCAAAATCATCTGGATGGAACGCAGGAAACGATCTTTCTTCTCCACCTCGTTCAATAAAGAATCTACCCGTAAGGCATTCTGGGTAAGCTGTCTTCTCAACTGTTGACTAGGGTAACCGGGAATAAATTCTCTCAAATTCGTGAAAGCAATTAACATGATTGTCAAAATAATCAACACCACCGCCAACGAGCTTAAAGCCGTCAGCACCTGCAAGGGGGATAGACGAAGATGCATCACCTCCTCGTAGGTAGACTCATTAAAAATGGTCAACTTGTAGCGATTCTTTAATTTATTCCAGTATTTCCGTTTCTTACTCTTCATCCGAATATTTTTAGCCTCCAAAAATAGTACAAAAATCCAATTTTCCCATCCTGAAGGTTTAGAAAGTTTCATAATTCATCATATTCACGTTCGTGTCATAAACATGATTCCCCCTGCGACAGAACTTCCTGGCGAGTAAACATCACCGTCGGGATAGTCTGAATACTCTTGGTCAAAACCGTCAATTGGTTACCCGCATAATCGTAAACGAAGTTATCCTCCACGGTCACGTTAGCCGTCCTCTGCAAAGTCTTGATATTCCCGTTACGGTCATATGTGATTCCCTTTTCAAGATAACTACCCGCCAAAACTACCCATGAAGTTTCACTCTTCTCTTTTTGAATCATGCCTATCAAATTGTTCTACACATAATAAAAAAGAGTATATCAACACAAGACTTTCTTGTACTGTCAAAATAAAAATCAAGGAGAGAACTGTTCTCCCTCCTCAATTTCCTAAATCTCTATATACAACACAAGTTACTTATGCGAGTAAACTTGTTTCAGGGTAATACACTCCGTCAAACCCGTCAACTGGTTACCCGTGTAGGCGTAAACGAGATTATCCACCACGGTCCCGTTAGCCGTACGCTGCAATGTCTTGATATTCCCGTTACGGTCATACGTGATCCCCTTTTCAAGATAACTACTCGTCAAAGCTACCCATGAAGTTTCACTTTTCTCTTTTTTGAATCGTGCCTACCAAATTATTCTACCTATAATAAAAGAAAGAGTATATCAACACAAGACTTTCTTGTACTGTCAAAATAAAAATCGAGGAGGATACTGTTTCCCCTCCTCAATTTCCTAAATCTCCATATACAATACAAATTACTTCTGCGAGTAAACTTTTTTCAGGGTAATACAAGGCGAAACTTCCCGGCGAGTAAACATCCTAGAGCTTTATTTTCAATCTTTACTTATTTAATCTATTAGATATCTATAAGATAGATGTCGAGGAGAACAATAAATATTCCCCCTCGATTATTTTTATAAATTTTATCTATAAATCTACATAATCATTAAAATACAAGCGAGTCGTGAATATGATTCTAGAAAGATTCAATCTTTTACAAGTAATTCTGAAATAATCTAACACCTCTTTAAAGTAGGGATACTCTAGTAATTGCTCGTGCTTACCTTCATTTTTTACAACAAGTTTATCCGCTTTCACAATATATTCTGCAATAACAAGATCTCCTTCATCCTTTTTGGATGTAAAAAGAAGTTTAGATTTCGAGTAATGTTGTCGAATCTTAGTTAATTCGCAAGAAATCATATAATTAACTTTCTCATGAACAGGATTTTCATCTATATCAAAAGCATGAACACCAACAAGATAAGGGGATATAGAAAGTAACGATGCCTGTTTAAAGGAGTAGGATGGTATAGCAGCAAGTATTAATTTCCCTGATAATAATTCCACATAACCTTTTCTAAACCTAATACTCATATCCGATTGATTCCTTGTGATTTCTCGTATTGTTTGTTCTTGATAAATATCTTCTGCTCCTTCAAATTGAAAATATCTTAACATATCAAGAATATTTTCAGGATCTTGAAAATATGTATTTTGATATCCCGTTAATAATAACTCCAAAAATGGATATTTTAATTCTTTAGTTTTTGATGTTATATTAATTTTACAACTTATTAATAACATAATCAAGCATATTAATATTCCATGCAATTTATTGATATTTTTCATATTCAGCTCGCATTTTTTTGTGAAATTTATTTTTACTTTCTAGAGTCGGAAATACAAATATTATTATTTTAGACCTTGACGAACCTTTTATATTAATATACATGTTATATCCAGCACCTATGCTTGTTGAACTAATTGTAGCATTCAATTTCCTTTTGTTATCTCCTAGCTCAAAGATTCCATTCATTTTAGTTCTATCTTCACTAACAAAATAGAAAGCATTACTACCTTGAAATTTGAATGGATACATGTTACCATCAGCCAATCCAAACTTATCTCTCTCAAATTTTAATCCGATATCAAAATTGACGGATTTTTCTATAGGTTCATCTTGCATCCAAGAGTCAAATTTATCTATTGCTTTTCTATACTTAAAATAATTGATAAATAATTCATCTATTTTTTTAAACAATTTTCCTTCCCATGTTGTAAGATTCATAATATCACCAAATAAACTGTAATAAACATTACCTTGTATGTAGGTTTGCCCTACATACTTTCCTTTAATTTTCCTTCTATCTAAATCTTTTTGGGAATGAATAGATGCGTCATAAGTAAGTTCATTTTTCTCGTTAAAATACCAATCATATAGCTGTCCATCTTTATCCCGCAAAATAATAGGATTATTACCACTAAAATGATAAGGACTTTGAGATAAATAATTTTCTTGCAAGGGATCAAAAACGAACCACTTACCCAACGCTAAATTCCCCATTCTTATTCCATAGTCAAGATAACCTAAACCTCCCGTCACCTGCTCCTCCTTCCCGTTAAACTTGAACCTGTTAGCCGCCAATTGAGGGTAGTCCGATCTCACGTGTCTGGCTCCGAAAGGATAGTAATCATTCCGCTCCTTCACCACACCGTTACCATCAACTATGACCCGAACGCTACCCAGGTGATCCGTCAAGAAGTAATTCACCTCTTGTTGACCACCACTCGTACCCGTTGTCCGGATAACTCCATCCCCGAAACTCGCTGACTCTAGCTGCATGCCCGCGCTACTCTTTTTATATGTCAAAGAACCCAAGTAATCAAAACCGTTAGCATCCCCGCCATCTTTCACCCGCAACTTCGTGCCGTCAGCGAGGTAACTGTAACTCGCCTTCACGGTGCTCCCGGTCTTAACCTCGCCCAACAAATTTAATACATTATAAGATAAATTCAAAGCACGACGGCTATCATTTATCATGTTACCGTTAAAGTCATAAGCGTAACTACCGGCAGCGGCACTTCCCGGCAAGTAAACATCACCGCCAGGAGAGGTTCGAACATTTTCAGTCAAACCCGTCAACTGGTTACCCGTGTAGGCGTAAACGAGATTATCCACCACGGTCCCGTTAGCCGTCCTCTGCAAAGTCTTGATATTCCCGTTACGGTCATACGTGATCCCCTTTTCAAGATAACTACCTGCCAACGTAGACCACGTCGACCCGCTCTTCTGTTTCTGCACGGTCCCCGTCAAGCGATTCACTCCGTCGTACGTGAAACCGTACATCAAAGCCGCACCCGTTCCCTGCTGCCACTCCCACTCGCTAATGTTACCGTTCCAGCAACCCACGCTTCCACCGGAGGGACTCTCGTAACGCAACTTCATCTTGAAAGGTGCACTCTCTTTACCCGTCAACCATCCCCTCGCGTTATACGCCAGCGTTTCCGTCAACCCGCCAAGAGCACGTGACACCAGCCGACCCACGGCGTCGTACGTGTAACTCACCGTCGCCGGGCTACCACCGTTCAACCTCGTCTCGCTCGACAGCAAACGCCCGCGGTCATCGTACGAGTTCACGGTTTCCAGGACGTCCGTTTTGCCCCCGCCCGTTTGGTGGCTTTCACGCAGTCGCACCACGTTACCCACGAAATCGTACTGCAAGTCAACACGGCTCAAACCGCCTTGAAGGTTATCGCTAACAGTCTGGATTACCCGGCACTTGTTATCATGATAAGTTGTCGTGGTCAACCATTTCTCGGGAGTTACCCCCAGCACTTTCGTCCTCACGCTCGTCACTAGCCCGGCAACCAGGGTATGGTACCCCGTGGCGTACCCTTCCGTCGACTGGAAGGGAAGAACCGGCACGTCAGCAGTACCCCTGTAAGTATCGTACAGGGTATATTGTAGCGGGGTGCGATTCCCCGCCGGGAGGTAATTATCACTACTCGTCGCCGCCTCTTGCAGCGCGGCGTGACTCTTCACCGTTCCCGCGAGCACCACCTCCCCCGTTTCAACCACCCGGTTCTGACTGTCATACAGCGAGTAACTCCACTTGTCGGCGTTCTCCACACGTTGCTTACCGTCCTGGCTCATCACCAGCCTGTCACGCTTGTCATAAACCATGTACACGGGGTCACAACCCGGCAACTGTTTCAGGGTTAACCTACCGAAACGGTCATGTTCATAGTAATACCCGAATTGCCGTATCGCTTCCGTTGCCCGGGTAGCCGTCGTCCCCACCCGGGCACTCGCCTCCGGCGACAAAACGTACCTCAACAGACCACGGTCATCGTGAACGCTGTAAGTTTCCAATCGATTACCCTCGCTCTCCACGTTCACCGCCAGTACCGTCCGATCCATGTTATCCGTGTACGTTTCCACGCGTTTCCCGTCCTCGTCCACGGTCACCACCTTCTGTAAACTCCCCGCACTATAGTATCCTGCCTGCACCAGCTCCCCGGTCTCCTTCACCCGGTACAAGCGAACCTCATCCGCCCCGTTCAAGTGATAGCTTGTCGCCACCCCCTTTGCCGCCTCGTGCCAGTTCTTACCGGGACCCGTTCGCTTAACCACCCGGTCAAGAGGGCTACCGTCGTGTTCCGTCAACGTGTACATGTAACCAGCGTCGCCACCACCGAACATCGACCACCTCGAAGGCGAAAAGGCGTCCGGCACCAGACCGCCGCCATTACCTTCCACGGCATAGGGCACGTACTCCCGCTCCACCCGACCGAAAACTCCACGCCGGTGAACCGTCACGATATCGCCACCGCCACCGGGACTACCGTTCACCTGGATCTCTTGCAGCGGGCGACCGAAACCGTCAAGGTAAGTCACGTTACTTACCGTCCTGGCAGTCGTTCCCGGCGATGTAGGGTCAAGGTAAACGGTCTCCACGACATAGTTCGCCGTCGACGTGTAATGAACGCCGTTATCCCGGTCAACAGTCACGCTACCCGTCATCGGCACGAAATAATCCTGTAAACCGGCCTCTATCGTGTAAGTACCCGGCTCGCTAGCGTTAAAAGAGAGGGCACCCCCGGTACCTTGCCGCGACGCCACCACGTTACCCTCTTTCAGCAAACGGTAGGTGAGTGTTGACTGGGAAGCGGGCAACGTTATCTCCACCGGGTGATTATTGTATATGGTACCCCCACCGGAAACACTCTCCCTCGTGATCTTCGGCCAGATACCCACGTTGCCGTTCATCCAGACTTCCCGCCCGTCCTGCACCGCTTTCACTCGATATCGCCCGTGCGTTCGCAAAAGTGAAAATTGTTGGCTCGAGAAATAAGGTTTATCAACTAGCTCGTCATTGCAATATAACTTGTAATCGACCAGTATCTGTTGACCGCTCATCTTGACCGTCCCGTGACTGCCTTCAGCGATTTCTCCCCCGCCGCTCAAATCGTACACGTTCAAGGTACCCCCGGGCGGTTGAGATGCCTCCAGGAATATCCTGTTCACTAGATTCAAAACAAGAGAAGAACGTTTCGTCGTGTCGCCGCAATTGGGTCCCCGGGCTACCACCATTTGCCCGGTTGTCGGCGTGGGAAAAACAAACACCAAGGCAAATGTCGAATCCCACGTGGTGCATTCTCCCTCCAGAACTGAATGCATGATCTCTTCAAGTTCCGCTCTTCCTTGGGAATATTCCGAATCAATAGTGAAAGGAATCATCTTGCTTTCACCATCCTTGGATAGCGCTACCCGCGGTGGGGCAGACACGGTTATTTTCCCTTGTAACACGCCGTAACAAGAAATTTGAGCGTAGCCGTTCATACTTTGCGTTATATTACCGCGAGTGGCCTTTATCGTGTAATTACCTGTCCCGGTAACAAAAAAACTCAACGACTTCCCCGTGCCCGGCAAGGAAGCTTTCAAGGTCGTTCCCAGGTACAAGTCATAAGTCACACCTTGTTCCGAACCCGTTAACGTCACGGGTGTTTTTTTCCCGGGATATATCGTGGCGTTACCGCCAACCGTGAACGTTTTAGGTATCACCCCCGGACCGTATTGATAGACAAAATGTGGTCTGCCTGTCAGGAGCGAGGGGAACACGCACCACCTGGGTTCTCCCGTGTCATTCGCCTGCACTTGTACCAAGATCACTCCCGTCAAGGGAGAACTTGACGGGACCACGTCAACAACCCGCAACCACGTCCAGGATTGCTGCTGTAAAAAATCATTCATCCACGTGATCATCGTTTGTTTATCTAAAGCCTCTCTCGCGCTATATTGTAGCGTGAAATAACCTTGAGTACCGTCTACCTTGATCGTGTCCGGGTTTGCCGATAAATCCAGGCTGGGATAAGCTTGCCCCATCGTCAACAAGGACAAGAACAACATGCAGGCTAACAATTGTAATCGTTTCATAGCTTTCAGGTTTAGGGTTATCAATTCAATTTCACCACGTTATACAGGCATTCTCGAATCACGTTTCCACGCTCGTCCTTCACTCGAACCAGACGTCCCGCCGCGTCATACTCGTTCAACTCCAGTTGACCGTTTTGATTGAACTTGCAAAAAACAGTACCGTCCAAATTGTAGGAGGTCGCCTCGAATGCCACGTTATCGGGAACTAAAGCACAGTATGCTACCCCGTTAGAGGGTCGGCTTATTTTCACTGAAGTTACATTCTCGTGACTACCGAGATCTAAATCGAAACACTGCAAAGAATATCCCGATGAATTGGATAACTCGAATTCACCCGATGCCCTTCCCCCGGAATGCTCCACCGTGTAATTTATATAACCGGCACGATCTTTCACAATAACGAACAACCTCACACGCTTGGTTTCCGGGAGTACCGTTATTTCAAGAAGATCGTTACAGTTCCAGTAATCTTCCATACCCGGCAAATAATTATATTTCAAAACATTAAATTCCCGTATTATACCTCTCTGTATAAACTCACAGATGTTATAGACCAGGTAGCGCAAATCGGTCAACTCGGGGTGTTCGTCAGCAAATTGCCAATATCGTTCCCGGAATGCGTGAAGATACCGATAATTATTTGCGCTGACACTATCCAGTAAAGCGTAAAATTTTTCAAGTGCCATAGTTTGCCGGGCTGCAACCACGAGGATCACCTCTTTCATAATATCATGTTCTCGGCTCCAGACATAATATCGAAACTCTTCCGATTCCAAGCTTTCATCTATTCCCTCGAGTATCTGCCAGAATCTCGAGCAAACAGAATAAGCCTTCTGTAACATTTGCATTTCACGAATCGTCTGCGACGATTCATCGTATTTCTTCAAGTCTATCGCCGCCACACCGCATGCTGATGCATGTTCCGCTTTCAATATCATGTACCCCTGATTGGAGTCGTAACATCGGGCAACTTCTCCCGTGCTCGTTTTGATGGTTACGGGCAAGTATCGTTGACTGCTTTTCCGGTAAACGACATCCTGTTCCTGCAAATAATTAGTTTGCCCCAGCGTGAACAAATTCACATCGGGTGACGCAAGCGAAGAAAATGCCAGCGTGTTCGTGGTACTCGGATAAAAAGCGTATACCTGTGCCACCCCCCAGTAACAACAACTATCCTCCTGCAGCATCTCATGCACGAAAACGCACTCTTTTTTTATCGTGTCACCTTTCAACTGGCTCTCCTTGACAACCGGGGTCAGAATATTCTTTTGTTTCATCATCTCGAAAACCGGGTTGGAGGCGTTTCCCATCTCCGTCACCCGTTTCGTGACCGTAGTGCTCATTATTCCCTTGGCATCTGTTGTCGAAACACGCGTGGGATAACTCGAGTTCACAACATTATCATAAAAATATTCTATCTTTTGATAAGGTGTCCCGGTCGCTTTACTGGAAAAATCAGACATCAAAGGCTCGCTCGTGACTTGAGATTCAAACCGGTACACGGCTTTCTCTTTCAACCGTGTTTTTCCCCCGTATTTAATACAATAGACTTGTTCCGGCAATCGCACACTCACGCGAGGCTTGATATTATACAAATAATACTCCTTATACGGATTAATATAATGCAGCAAACTACCATCCTGGTATAAAAAAATGTCCCCTTGTCTTCGATAATAATCTTCCAGGAATTCTTCGTCCATATAGTACTCATAGGCTTTAACTTGCGTGATAGCACGCTTGTAACTATCTGTCGTGTCCGCAGGTACGAAATACCCGTTTCCAGACACATAATACAAATCGGTAGCATATTTGAATTTCACGAGCTCCTTGAGCCCACCGTTACTATCATAAATCGCTTCGCCAAGTGGCAAACTCGCTAACCAGAAAGCGTGTGGTTCTAACGGGGAAACGACAGGAGTACCATAGAACAAATAAGCTTTTGTTCCTTTTCCACGGGTAGTTTCCAGCACGTACGGGTAATAAATCCCGTTATTGCCCGTGTTCACGCAAGACATATTCGTGTATTTCATCCTCGAGTGCGTGACGTTATCACGAAAACCGGCATACTCGATGTTCTCGTGATTCGATACACGCGAGAAAACGGGAAAACCTCGCATGGGATACCGGTAATGAATCGTGTCATGCGTGTTGCTCTTGTCATCATCCACTTGCAATGATTTTATTCGGATTCCCCCGAAAAGATCTGAAGTGAAAGTTATCAGGGTATTGCTTTCATAATCAACAATCATTTTTCCTCCCATCGTTGTCGTGATTCTTTCAAGAGACCCTATTTTAGCGTAATCCGCATCCACGAACTGACTATACCCTTTATCGTTATTCCCTGACTTGCGCCTGTAATATCCCCACGCGTCCACGATCTCTTCCCCGGGCGAGGGACTCGTGTAATAATCAAATTTAATCCCCTGAACCTCTTGCCCGTTCTTGTCCAAAATACACAATCGGTTTAACGTGTTGTAACCATTTAGTCTAACACTCGAGATCACCCCTCCCAACACGTCTCTCGACAAAATTTGTTCAAGACGGAAGTTTCCCCACCCGCCCGAATACTTAAACTCGATAAATTGCCCGTCACCCGAGATATGGGTTAAGACGGGAGATTTTACGGTGAACGCCGTCCCACTCGAACACTCCCGCAAAGAAACATTATAATCCACCTCGTCCAAACTCCGCGTGACGCAACTTTTAGCCGCCCTGAAAAACGAGGCAGCCATTCTGGCGTTATGGGACGATGAATTCTCGTACGTGCCGATTAACTGGTTTAGTGTTTGAATCAACGCATTGGAGGCATTCGTTATGCTAGTGAAATTCGCCACTTGCCCCATGATCCTGAAATTAGCGTTTATAGCCGCTTGTCCGGCTTCAAAATTCGGGTTACGCACCCATTGTCCGTTTCCCATGTACTTGTACAACTCGTTATTCAACTGCATTTCAAGGGAGAAACTGTTCAAGTAATTTTTAGCCTGACGAATATCTTGGTCAAATTCGTCTTTATATTTCCCGAAATCAAACACCCGTTCCCGCATTTTACTCCCGTAAGAATACTGGGATTTATAAGAGGAATAAAACCTTGTCGTGTTAATATCTTCTTGCGAATTGTCGTAAAGTCGCACTTCCGCCAGGTAAGTAAACTCGATAGGCCTTTGATTACATGGTTCTATCCGGTTCAAGTACCACGACGAGACATAAGTTTTATCTCGAACCCCGTTAAAACTGATGGCATCTTCCTTCATGATATCAACGGAATACTCTTTTTGCCTGTAAATATACCGGTTCCCGCTTTCATCCGTCACAATCCAACCGTTGATTTCCTGCCCTCGGTTCGATTCACACTCTATACGGACATTTGTTCGCTCCAAAGGGTCCGCGTGTATTCGGCAGTTCTCGTCCATCTTGATTATAAAATTCACGGATCGTCCATTAAAAACCACAGTAAAAATATCGCATTCCCCGTCACGTTCCCGCTTGTTCACCCTGGTAACATCCTCTGGCAAAGGAAGCGCATCACGTCTCCTGGCTTCCCATAAATATCCATGATATGGAGTTTCGTCAGCAATCCCTCCCCGTATCGTTCGAGTAACAACGCCTCCCGTGTTCAGCAACCAGTTATACCCCACGATCCCGCTCGCGTCCTCTTCCCTTACCCCTCTAGCCGCATAATCAAGACTGATAGGCAACTGAAAATCACCCACCCCGAGACTGAATAATGGAACCTTGTAATGAAAAATTCCGGTCGAGTGCTCCACCGTGACATTCTTGGCATCCAGGTAACCTTGAGCCTGCTTGCTCGGTTCAAAGTCCTGTGCGCCCACTGTTCCTCCCGTGAAAAGGATACAGCAAAACAATAACATAGTCCGTTTCATAATCATCTGTTATTAGTAATTAGCTTTCAAATTTCAAACTTCGACACGTGTAAGAAGGAAAATTTTCCTCTCGGTTTAGAGGGAAACTAAATCATCGGCACTGCTCCTGTTTTCACAACAGGAGCTATCGCCAGTAACGAGAAAAACTGAATTTCTTTATTGATATGCTTGTAACCAGAACCATAACGAAGCATGTACTATTCAAAAAATACCTGTTCATTGACTTATACTTGTAAAGCCGACATGTAAATATACAAAAAAATACGAATATTCAAACTAAAAAAAAGAAAAAATCATCCCCGACCTCATAATTTCTCACTTCGAGCGCCCCAGATCACGATGAAGTCCTATAACAAATTTAAATCTTTAACTAATATATCTCGTATCAAAAATGTAAAAACATGTATATAATTCCCAATAAAAAACATATTTATTCCTATTATAATAGGCTATAAATAGGAGATAAATAGGAAATAAATAGGAATTGATACATATGAAATATAAATAATATACATCTTACATGTGTATCTTTTTGCTTATTTTACACAATAAACCTGTATTTCCCTTCATAATCTTCCCCCCTCGTTTACAATTTTGACGGGTACTGGTAGATACGCAAATGAAAATAAGGCATCACGGCAAGCAAATGATCGAAAATATCAGATTGCACTTTCTCGTAAGCCACCCACTCCTGAATGCGTGAAAAACAATAGATTTCCAACGGGATTCCCGTGGCAGACGGTTGCAATTGCCTCACCATATACGTCATATCCATATTCAGATTCGGGTTTGCTTCCAGTTTCCGAACGGCATATTGACGGAAAATCCCCAAATTCGTCAGTCGCCTCTCGTCCAACACATCCCCTTTCCCCTTGTTCTGTTCTGTCAGCACGGGAAGTATATCCTCAATATATCCCTTCAGAACGTCAGATTTTCTCAACATGGCGATCTCCTCGTCCGACAGGAAATGCACCGAATTCATATCTATATTAATAGAGCGCATAATCCGCCGTCCCGCCGATTCCTGCATTCCCCGCCAGTTCGTGAAAGAATTGGAAACCAACTGGTAAGTAGGCACTGTCGTGATCGTCATATCCCAATTTTGCACCTTCACCGTGTACAAATTGATTTCCAGCACCGTCCCGTTCGCATTATTACTCGGCATCACGATCCAGTCCCCGATACGCACCATCTGATTGGACAACAACTGCACACCCGCGACAAACCCCAGAATCGCGTCTTTGAAAACCAACATCAATACCGCCGCGAAAGCACCCAATCCGACCAACAGATTACGGGGCGACTCCCCGATAAACACGCTCACGATCGTGATAACGACCGCCGACACCACGAATATTTTGATTACCTGCACGAACACCTTGATAGGTCTGTCGCGCGCTACCGGGTAGGACTCGTAAATCCGGTTAATGGCATCCAGTACCGTGACAATCACGTATCCCGCCACCACCAGAATCCACGCCACGATAAAACGGTGGAAAAGCTCAATATGCTCCCACTTCCCGTAAACAATCTTAAAGGCAAAATCAATAAACAGCGGGGGTATCAAGTTAAAAATTCTCTGGAAAACATGTTCATCCAAAAACACGTCATCCCACTTGGTCTTGGTACGCTTGACCACTTTGGCAAGCAACCTCATCACCCCTTTACGGAGAAAAAGAGTGAACAAAAAAGCAATCAGACAAATAACCGCAATCTGTAACATCACCTCCACGAGTGAAGCCGTTTCGGGATCTTTAATTCCCAAGTTAAGCCAAGAAAACCACTTACTTATATTTATCTTCCAAATCATACTATTCCTCTCCTTTTTTATATGCCCTATACGAGAATTGAACAGGAAAAAGTTAAGAATTACAGATTTTTCTGATTCCAAAACACCTGATAAGTTAAAATCATATTAACATATAATCTTTCCGACTACCTCGGGAAGCCTTCATTTTTCTCTATTTTTACAATTCCGCCATAAATTAACGTTAAAGATTTTAAGCGACAGGATAAATTTGCTTACACTTTACTATATTTGCAGACACAAACATTAAAACATTAAAATAATTCGTATGACAAAAAGACTATTAACCGTGTGTGCTTTATTGGCGCTGCTCAGCTCTAGCCTGTTCGCCCAATATGACATGAAAGCACCACTTCCCAAAGACCCGAATGTCAGAACGGGAAAATTAGCTAACGGCTTGACTTACTACATTCGCCACAACGCGGAACCCAAGGACAGAGCAAGTTTCTACATCATCCAGAACGTGGGAGCGATCCTCGAAAACGATGACCAGAACGGATTGGCTCACTTCTTGGAGCACATGGCATTCAACGGTACCAAACACTTCCCCGGAAGAAAAGGTATCACCAATATGTTGGAAAAACACGGGGTTGAATTCGGTAGAAACGTGAACGCCTACACCGCGCAAGACGAAACCGTGTACAATATCAGTGATGTTCCCACCACGAACGAAGGACTTTTAGACACTTGTCTGCTCGTGCTTCACGATTGGTCGCACTACCTTCTGCTCGTTGACGAAGAAATCGACGGTGAAAGAGGCGTTATTTCCGAAGAGTGGAGAACCAGAAGAGACGCGGGATTCCGCATGAGAGCTGTAACCATGCCGGTTCTTTTGAACGATTCCAAGTACGCGAAAAGAGATGTAATCGGTGATTTGGACATCATCAAAAACTTCAAATACCAGACTCTCCGTGATTACTATCACAAATGGTACCGTCCCGATTTGCAAGCGATTGCAGTTGTCGGAGATTTCGACGCTGAAAAAATGGAGCAAAAGGTAAAGGAATTATTCTCCAAGATCCCGACTCCGGTAAATCCTGCCGTGAGAGAAACTTTCGAAGTCCTTCCCCACGACGGAATCAAGTTCGTGTGCGCCACGGATAAGGAAGTAACTAATTCTTCCATCGCCGTTTACATCAAATACCCGGCTCCCACGAAAGAAGAAAAAGGACTGAACGAAGCCTTGAAGAAAGGACTTGTTCAATCATTCTACAACACGATGTTGGCTCAACGCATCAACGAATTACTCCAAAAAGGTAATCCTCCCTTCATCAACGGAAGCGCAGGCTTCGCCGGTGGTATCGTGAGAGGCGTCAACGCTTATTACTTCGGGGCAACAGCAAAACCGAACGAGGAAGCTGAAGCATTGGAAGCCATCTACCGTGAAAATGAAAGAGTAAAAAGATTCGGCTTCACGCAAGGAGAACTCGAAAGAGCAAAAACAAACATGTTGGTAGGTTTGGAATCGGCTAACAAGCAAAAAGACAAAACCACTTCCGAAGACTATATCGATGAAATAAAAGAAAACTTCCTTGAAGGAGATCCTATCGTTGACTTCGATTACTATTACGAGTTCGCGAAAGCGGTTATCCCGACAATCACCGTTGACGAAGTTTCCGCATTGGCAAAACAATATATCGTTCCGACCAACATGGTAATCATCGTGCAAGGACCGGCAGAAGGTGTGAAACACATCACGGAAGCAGAGGCTCTCGCCACGTTGAAAAAAGTTGAAGATTCTCAACTTGAACCCTATCAGGACGAATCTGCCGAAGCCAAACTGATCAACAAAGAGTTGAAAGGCTCAAAAATCATCGCTACCAAGAAATTACCGCAATTCGAAGCAGAAGAGTGGACTTTGGAGAACGGCGCAAAAATTGTATTCCGCAAAGCAGATTTCGAGAAAGACCAAGTAGCCGTGGCTTCTTACAGCAAGGGGGGGACCTCTCTATACGGTGTTGACAAATTAGCTTCCGCGCAAGTTGTCGCTGATTTCGTTGGAGCTTACGGATTAGGCGACTACGATGCTATTACCTTGAAAAAATTGTTGACAGGTAAACAAGCAAACGTCGGTATCGGTATCAGCGGATTGTCAGAATCTGTCGGTGGTGCTTCAACTCCCGGGGATTTCGAAACCTTGATGCAATTAATCTATCTGAAATTCGAGGAACCTCGTTTCGACAAAGAAGTCCACAACGCGATCATGCAACGTAACTACGCGGCTATCGCGAACATGGACAACAACCCGAAAAAAATCATGCAGGACTCTATTAACATGATCATGAGCAATTACAGCCCGAGAACCCTTTTGTTTGGGAAAGAATTCTTGGATAAGATCAGTATAGAGCAAATCGAGGAAATTTATCGTGACCGTATCAAAGATATCAGCGACTTCACGTTCTTTATCGTGGGTAACATTGACGCTGAAACCGTGAAACCGTTGGTTGAAAAATACTTGGGTTCCGTGCAGTCCTTCAACCGCAAAGAGAAGTGGGTTGACAACAAGGTAAGAGGCCCGAAAGGAAAAACCGTGAAGGTGATCGAACTTCCGTTGCAGGACCCGAAAGCTACCGTTATCACGAGCTTCTCTAAAGATATGAAAACCAGTATTCACGACAATATCTGCCAAAACATCTTGAAAGGAGTACTCGATCAAAGATACCTGACAAATATCCGTGAAAAAGAAGGCGGTACCTATGGAGTAAGCGTTCAAGCCGGATCATCCAGAGAACCGTACGAAAGTTATAGCATGAGCATGATGTTCGATTGCGACCCGGATAAGGCTGACCACTTGAAATCATTAATCTATGCCGAAATCGACTTGTTAATGAAAGAAGCTCCTACACAGGAAGAGATCAGCAAGGTTATCACGACCATGAAGAAAAACCGTGAACAATCCAAACCTCACAATAACTATTGGATGAGTGCTATCCAAACTTACTACCTCCGCGGTATCGATATTACCGACCCGAAAAACTTCGATAATATCATCGACAAGATCACCCCGAAGGATGTACAGAAATTCACCAAGAAATTATTCAAGGGTGCCGACGTGGTTGACATGATGTTCATTCCGGAAGCAAAATAATTATTATTTGATATAGAAAAAAGACCGCTCAAAAGCGGTCTTTTTTTTTTAAAACCCTCTATATTCATCTACCATACTCAAAAT
Organism: Butyricimonas sp. Marseille-P3923; assembly: GCF_900184685.1. Lineage (GTDB taxonomy): Bacteria > Bacteroidota > Bacteroidia > Bacteroidales > Marinifilaceae > Butyricimonas > Butyricimonas muris. Next base: position 151,870 of record NZ_FXXL01000004.1, on the reverse strand, counting down.
CAAAGCACCGTAGCGCTCCACTATCTTTTTTCCGATTCCCGGAACGGCAAGCAATTCTTTCGTGTTTGTCGGTAGCAGATTACTGATGCCCAGCAAAGCTTTTTGCTGCAACACCGTGTACACGGGCAGTTTCAAACGTTCGGCTTCTTTATTCCGCCATGTCCGAAGCGTGGTATATAATTTCGGGTGCAATATGTCGGAGGACACTTCCGCCTTTACCGTACCCGCTTTCTTTGCCTTGATTTTCACTTTCGGGGCATCAATCAAGGCTTTTGCCTTCGCCCGTAAATAAGCGGTCACGGAGAAACCATTCCCTATCGTCTTCAAAGTCTCCATTTTCAAGGTTATTTCAGCCCGGAAACGTTCCATGGCTTGTTCGACGGACTTCCTTACTTCCTTGTTGTCAATTTCCGGTATCGCTTCCTCCAGAAAGTCCCCGAAAATTGTCTTCGTGTGTTCACGAAAATAAGCCGCACCTTTACGTACCCGTTCCGCGATCACCGGATTGTTCTCGTAAACCCCGTTTTCCGGCATCAAGCCCTCCAACTGGTTTTGAAATCGCTCCGATACCATCAACAGCTCCTCCGCGCAACGGGCTCCCGCCACGCGGTAACGCTCCACCCATTCGGGATACAAGCGACGCAATTGCTCGTCCAGTATCCGGTACAAATAATGCAACCGCCAACGTATAGACTCGTAATCAAATTGTTCCAGCAACAACTCCCGGAAGTACGATTGCCGTGCCTGATGCAGCTCCTCCGTGCCGGGTTCATGTTGCTCCACCTCACTCACGAACTGATCGATAGCATTATCATTGATCAGTGAACGGGGCGTCACGGGAGAACTCAACACCAATCCCTCGAAAGTCTTGCAACGGCTCAACGCCACGTACACTTGCCCGTGAGCGAAAGCCGCGTTCGCGTCCACGATTGCCCGCTCGAACGTCAATCCCTGACTTTTGTGTATCGTGATCGCCCACGCCGTCTTCAACGGGTACTGGCTGAACCGCCCTTCCACCATCTCGACGATCTCCTTCGTTTCTTCGTCCAACGTGTATTTCGTGTTCGTCCACTCCTCCCGGTTTACCAGAATCCGCATTCCGTCCTCTTTCCCCACGACTTCGATCGTGTTATTATTAATCGCCGTGATCTTGCCTATTTTCCCGTTATAATAACGTTTCTCCGGGGAGGAATCATTCTTCACGAACATCACCTGTGCCCCTTTCTTCAACACGAGTAATTCATCCGTGGGGTACGAGTACGCCGGGAAATTATCTTTTATCTCCGCCCTGAACGTGTAGGCTTGAGTATTCAATGCCGCCATTTTCAGATCATTAATCCGCTGCGCTTGATGATTATGCGTGGTCAGCGTGATATACCCGTCCTCATCCGAAGGGGTAAATCCCGGTATACATCGTTGATTCAAAGTATTCAACACGGAGGCATCAATCTGTTTTTCCCTTATCCGGTTCAACAGATCCAAAAAGATACCATCCTGCTGACGGTACACCTGCTTCAGCTCTATCGGCACGTAACGGGTTGCCGCCAACGCCTTGCTATGGAAAAAATAAGCCGACTCGTAATGTTGTTTCAACAACATCCATTCGTCATCCTTCACCACGGGAGCCAACTGTTGCAAGTCCCCGATCAACAACAACTGCACCCCGCCGAAAGCCTCGTTACGGTTCCGGTAACGACGCAACACGTCGTCCACCGCGTCCAGCAAATCCGCCCTCACCATACTCACCTCGTCGATCACCAGCAAGTCGATCGTCTTGATAATATTTATTTTTTCCCGACTGAACTTATTCGTGAAACGAGCCTTCCCGTCATGCGTTATCACATCCGTGACACCCGGTATATACGGCCCGAAAGGCAACTGGAAAAACGAGTGAATGGTCACTCCACCCGCATTAATCGCCGCCACACCCGTCGGAGCCACCACGATCATCCGCTTCGGGGAACGCTCTTTCAAGTTCCTCAGAAACGTGGTCTTTCCCGTTCCCGCCTTTCCCGTCAGGAACACGTTCACCCCAGTATATTCCAAGAAATTAAACGCCAACTCTAATTGTGGATTACTTTCCATGAATCAACACTTTTCGTGAATTATTACATATTCAGGTCATTACAGACGCCCTACTATGCAAAGATATGGAAAATCTACACATTTTATTAGGATCATTCGTATTATATATCTATTTTCGTGGAAATTTACATGAAATACCATCTATGAAGATTTATCATTTCTTTATGGCAAGAAATTACAGGGTGAGAGGCTAACGAAGTCCAGGACTTGTTTTTCCGGCTATCTTGAGAAACTTTCCATTCACGGGAAAGATTCTATTTTCGCATTTATTATTTAAAAAAGAAACGACACATCCCGGGGTGAGATGCGTTTAAACGTTTAAAATTCATACAAAACAACCATGAATAATTGGAAAAAAGTATTCGCTATTATATGGACAGGACAGTTTTTCTCCATTCTGACCAGTTCACTTGTTAATTTCGCTATCATATTATGGCTGACATTCGAAACCAAATCAGCTGAAACACTGGCATTTGCCACGATATCAGCCTTACTCCCGCAAGCCGTGTTAGGTCTATTCTCCGGTATCCTCATCGATCGCTGGAGCCGGAAATGGATTATGATACTATCGGACAGTTTTATTGCCTTCTGCACCTTCATTCTTGCCGTACTGTTTTACTTCGGGCAGGCAGAGGTATGGGCAATATACACGTTACTGGCATTACGTTCTGTCGGATCGGCCTTCCACATGCCCTCCATGCAAGCGTCCATCCCCTTGTTGGCACCGGAATCCCAGCTTTTACGCGTCGCGGGAATCAACCAGATCATACAATCCGTCTGTAACATCGCAGGGCCCGCTTTAGGGGCATTAGCCATCACGATGCTCGATATGACTTACGTTCTTATGCTTGACGTGGCAGGTGCGTTACTCGCTTGTACCTCGTTATTGTTTGTCACCATTCCCAACCCGAAACCCGGTGAAACGAAAACGAAATTGAACCTATGGCAAGATTTACAGGAGGCGCAAAGGGAAGTCACGAGCCATAAAGGAATGACACTCCTTTTCCTGCTTTCCATACTGGCAACTCTTTTTATCATGCCTATCAGCGTATTGTTCCCGTTGATGACTCTCAATCATTTCTCCGGAAGTGCTTACCAGATGAGTCTGGTAGAGGCAATATGGAGCGTCGGTTCCCTTGCGGGCGGACTCGTGTTAAGCCTCCGTCAATACAAGGTCAATAAAATAGTGCTGATTAATTCAATGTATATCCTGCTGGGTATATCATTCCTGTTCTCCGGGCTTTTACCGCCCACGGCATTCGTGTGGTTCGTGATACTGACAGCCATAGAGGGCGTATCAGGCTCCGTTTACTACGCCTCATTCATGGCCGTGGTACAAACAAAGGTCAATCCCGCCGTCCTCGGTCGTGTATTTTCCATATTCATGAGCATCAGCATGTTCCCCTCCATGATCGGGCTAATGGGAACCGGATATATCGCCGACAATATCGGCATCTCGAACACCTTCGCCATCGGCGGACTCGTGATCTGTGCCATCGGTATTATCTCCTTCTTTATCCCCTCCCTGTTTGCGGTTGGACGATTAACTATCGAAGGAAAGACTCGAAATATTTGAGCAAGCAAAGAGGGGCTTCCGCAATGGAAACCCCTCTTCTCTCTTATTATTAATCAAATCTTATTTGTTGGCACGAGCTTTATACTCTTTCAAACCGTCTTGCAAAAACTTCACGAATGCATCCCGGTCTTTATTATGACCTCTGGCAGGTTGCAATACATGTGGTTTCAGCTCTTTGTCACTTCCATGACGGCTATCCAGCAATATATAGTTCGGTTGAGCGTTGGATTCAAACATTTTGATCTGGAAATCAGTGTTTTTCTTTCCAAGCGTGTTTTTCTTCTTACCATCATAGTCGGAAACATATACTTCCTCTGCCGGTAATTTGGTCTTATCGTCCACGTAGAGAGCCACAACAACATAGTCGTTTTTCAACATCTCCATCACGCGAGGATCAGACCATACACTCTGCTCCATCTCTCGGCAATTCACGCAACCGTGACCCGTGAAATCGATAAACAAGGGCTTATCTTGCGCCTGTGCGGCTTTCAGAGCCTGATTGTAATCGAAATATCCATCCAATCCATGAGGCAAGTGCAAGAAGTCGGAATATTTCACCGGCTCATCGGAAACACCGTTGGAAGATTGATTCCCCACCCGGACACCACTTTTCATGATCTCCTTGGCGTTATCGCGAACGATACGGTTAATATCGAAGTCTATCGTTTCTTGTGGCGGGAAGTATCCGGCAAGAGCTTTTAACGGCGCACCGAACATACCCGGTATCAAATAGATCACGAATGACATCGTGATAATAATCATCACCAAACGAGGAACACCTATATGAGTTAATTCACTATCGTGAGCGAATTTGATTTTACCCATCAAGTACAATGCCTGCAAAGTGAATACAGCTACCCAGATAGCGATGTAAACCTCACGGTCTAACAATCCCCAGTGATAAGTCTGGTCGGCTACCATCAAGAATTTAAGACCTAAAGCGATCTCTATAAATCCTAATACCACTTTCACGGCGTTCAACCAACCTCCGGACTTCGGAAGATTGCTCAATTTCGAGGGGAAGAACGAGAAGAACCCGAAAGGCAAAGCCACGGCGATAGAGAATCCTAACATACCGATAATCGGACGTAACACGGATCCGCGAGCGGCCTCAACCAACACGGTTCCCACGATCGGTGCGGTACAAGAGAATGATACCAGTACCAGCGTGAATGCCATGAAGAAAGCACCTACATATCCGCCCTTATCCGCTTGTTTATCTGATTTGTTCACCAACCAAGCCGGCAACACGATTTCGAACGCCCCGAAGAAGGAAGCGGCAAAAACCATGAATATGATAAAGAAGCAAATATTAGGCAGCCAGTTCGTGCTCAACCAGTTGATAAATCCCGGTCCTAACAGGAAAGAGATAATCAATCCCAACGCCGTGTAAATACCGACGATGGATAAAGCGAAGAATATAGCTTTAGCTTTTGCCTTAGCCTTATTGGCATCCCCGTGCATAAAGAATGATACCGTCATCGGGATCATCGGGAACACGCAAGGCATCACGACAGCAAGCAAACCACTACCGAATGCTACCCAGAAGAATATCCACAGGTTATCGTCCTGCTCTGCATCCTTCTCCGCGGAAGCCTCAGCAACAGTAGCTTTAGCACCACCTTTGTCCTCTAACTTAATGGTAAAATCTTTTGAACCCGGCACGCAAGCACCCTCTTGGCAAGCCTGAAATTCAACACTACCGGTCACGGCAGTTACTCCCGGATCGGTAACCTTGATCTTTTGCTTTACGGTATACGTGTCCGCGAAATACAGCACATCTACCTTAAAGACATCATCGTGTTTTTTGTGCGGTTCACTCTCTACCGGAGCCCCAACCAATTCTACACCTTTACCAACTTCCTCGATCGAGATTGATGTTGGCATCGGTCCTCCTTCCGGGGTATTGATTGAATAAACCGTCCACCCGGGTTGGATTGTTGCTTTAAAGGTCAAAGTGTACTCGTTATCCCCGGTTTTCTCCTGCGAGAACGTCCAACTGGTCGGGTCGGAGATCTGGGCAAAAGCCGAGAAGGCACCCATGAACAACGTAAAGATCAACGTCAATAGTCTTTTTTTCATAAAAAATTATTTAATAAAACATCAAATTGCATGCTTCTCGAAATCGTATGCATTATCACACAGCGGACACAAAAGTACCATTAATTTGCAGTAGCGCAAATCCATGGTACTATTTTAACATCGATTTAATACGAGAAAACAAAATTGTAAGTAAAACTACCTATTCTGATTCTATTTCTCTATTAAAACGATTAAAAAACTTATACTCGTAAATATAAAAAGAAGGCACCCCGACCACTTTCAAATGTATACGATGCTTAAAAGCCCACTTCCTGCGTAGTGACCAGAAACCTTTTTTAAGATACGCCTCGATAAACGGATGTACCTTCAACACCAGATATTTAATTTTCTTCTCTTCCACGAGGTATTCCAGTTGGTCTTCAATCTTGTCGATCACCAGAATAGCGGCATCCGCTTTCCCGCTCCCGTGACAAACGGGGCAAGTTTCCGTCGTCGTCACGGTCATTTCCGGACGCACCCGCTGGCGGGTGATCTGCATCAATCCGAATTTACTTAAAGGAAGTATGGTGTGTTTAGCACGGTCGAGTTCCATCGCCGAGCGCATTTTCTCGAACAATTTTTGGCGGTTCTCCGCACTCTGCATATCTATAAAGTCGATCACGATAATCCCTCCCATGTCACGCAGTTGCAATTGGCGGGCAACCTCGTCGGCAGCAGCCAAATTCACTTCCAACGCGTTGGATTCCTGATCATCTCCCAGCTTCACGCGGTTCCCGCTGTTCACGTCGATCACGTGGAAAGCCTCGGTATGCTCGATAATAAGATAAGCACCGTTCTTGAACGAAACGGTACGTCCCAGCGAAGACTTGATCTGTTTATCTACCCCAAAATGGTCGAAAATCGGCACATCGGTAGATATATATTTCACGATATCTTCTTTCTCCGGGGCTATTGTACTGATATAGCGTTTAATTTCTTTACTCACGGCTAAATCATTGACATATATATTCTCGAACGAGGGATTCAAAATATCCCGGAGAATGACACTGGTCCGGTCTATCTCCCCCAGTATCAATTTGGGAGGTTCGATATCCCGAATATGCTTGAAAGCCATTTCAAAACGCTCCACAAGCTCTGTTAATTCACTGTCAAACAACTCCGCATTCTTCCCCTCGGCGACAGTTCTGACGATCACCCCGTAATTCTTGGGGCGTATACTTTCAATCAGTCGCTTCAAACGCTTCCGTTCCTCGACCGACTTAATTTTTTGTGACACCGATACCTTTTCAGAAAAAGGCATCAACACAAGGTGACGACCGGCGATACTTAACTCAGACGTCAAACGCGGTCCTTTCGTAGATATAGGTTCTTTCGCCACCTGCACGGCAACGTATTGTCCCACGGAAAGCACTTCCCCGATTTTCCCATTCTTGTTGATTTCCGGCTCCAGCTTCAATTTAGCGACAGGCATCCCTTTCCGAGCGATACACTGTTTGATATAACTGTCTAAAGAATAAAACTGGGGACTGAGATCAAGGTAATGTAAAAAGGCGTCTTTCTCGTAGCCCACATTAACGAAAGCAGCATTCAACCCGGGCATAATCTTCTTGACTTTCCCGTAGTAGATATCCCCTACTGCAAACTTTACGCTAGTCTTCTCCGTCGTCAACTCTACCAATCGCTTGTCTTTTAACAAAGCGATCACAATTTCTTCCGCTTTTACATCTATGACTAACTCAGTATTCACTACCCGATAATTAATCTATTAATCAAAATAAACCTAAAGGCACTGTAGCCCTTAGGTTTATATTTTCTACTCACAAACGATGACTATTTCTTCTTATGTCTATTCTTTCTAAGTCTCTTCTTCCGTTTGTGAGTGGCCATCTTATGTCTTTTTCTCTTTTTTCCGCTTGGCATAATTTCACTCCTTTCTTTATTTTACTTGATCTTTAACCTGATTCACGAAACTCTTCGAAGGCTTGAACGAAGGTATATTGTGAGCCGGGATCTTGATTGTTACATTTTTGGAAATGTTACGAGCGGTTTTCTCTGCTCTCTGCTTCACGACGAAGCTACCAAAACCTCTTAAATACACATTCTTTCCATCAATTACAGAACCTTTAATCGCTTCCATGAAAGCTTCAACAGTCGTTTGTACTGCAACTTTTTCAATACCAGTGGTTCTGGAAATTTCATTCACAATGTCCGCCTTTGTCATTTTCTTTAAGTATTTAATATTCAATAATATATTTCATTTATCCTAGATTTCAGTCTGCAAATATATATCTTTTCCACAAACAATGAAACAAACTTCGCCATTTTTGTCAATATTTTTTGATGTCTATGTTATTCAAGCAAAGGATAAACCCTATAATCGTACCCGTAATAAAACAATTTTCTCATCTTTTTTCCTATATTTGTACCCGATAACAGCTAACTCGTCGTTTTTATAGTATAATTTACAATTTAATTAAAAGAAGTATGAGAAAATCTATTGTATGCGTGTTCATGATGCTTTGTGCATTACATTTATTCTCTTCCTGCAACGACGGGATTGTCAGAACATGGAAACTTAGTCAAATCAAAACGGAAGAAGTCCCGGGAGGGAAACCGAAGTTCGTGTCCGGACCTCTATTCATGACATGGGAAGCATCCAACGATGCCGTGCTGGGCTTCTTCAAAGTTACAGGCATCCCCACGATGGTCGTTCCCATGGGAAGCAGCAAGCTGGCTCAACAATTAAAAGACATCACGTTCCAGAAAGACGGTAATGTTGTTGTGACCTATGCGGTTCCAAACCAAGAGGGAACAGAACCCCAATGGGAAAAATCCAAACCGGGAATGGTTACATACAAGGTAAAAGACGATCAAATCCTCTTTTTCCCGAATGTTGACAATCTTCTGGCTTCCTTGCCGGCAGACAGCTTGAGAAACAACGCCACGCTGAACGAGGCCGTTGAAATGGTAAAGAACGGCATCCCGGTAAACTACAAGCTGGAAGGCAACACGGCGAAATTATTTATCGACAAACCTTTCATTGAAAAAATATTCCCCCTCATTCTCGCCGGACTCAATAACGTTGATCCCGCCACGATGGGAAACATGGGCGGAATGATCAAAGGATTGCTTCAAGGCATCCCCTCCGTTTTGCAAAAAACCACGAAACTGGAAATAGGGTTGAATCTGGAAAAATAGATACAACCGAATTTGAAAAAGGTAAGGTAAAAATCAACCTTACCTTTTTATTACGATATTCCTTTCTCGAACCGTTTCCCTACCCCCACTTAGCCTTTCCCCACCTCCATAAACACAGTAGAATTAAATCATAAACACACCATCAACGGTGATTTACGTTCATGCTACGTCCATGCTTCGAAGATGCTACGTCCATGGTGGCGAGCATCGGTAATGCAAGCATTAACAAAGGGGCAAGCAAGACACAAGAGATAATTTACAAAATATATTTTTGTTTCTCCGAAAATATTCCGTAATTTGTGACGAATTTTAACCCATACTTATTGATATATGGTAAACAAAGTCATTCTAATCGGAAATGTCGGGGGAGATCCCGAAGTAAGATACCTTGACGGAGGTGTCGCCGTGGCTCGTTTCAGCCTTGCCACATCGGAGGTGTACAATAACAAAAACGGGGAACGCGTGACGCAAACCGAATGGCACAATATCGTTCTTTGGCGTAGACTTGCCCAAACCGCGGAACAATACGTGAAAAAAGGCATGATGCTATACATCGAGGGACGCATCAGAACCCGTTCATGGGACGACCAGAACGGCGTGAAGCGTTACACGACGGAAATCTACGGTGACAACTTCCAGATGTTATCTCGCAAGCAAGACGGCAACGACCGTTCGCAAGACACCCCCATGCCACCGGCACCGGATTTGAGCGCGGGAAGTGACGATAGTGACGATCTACCGTTTTAGTTTTTACGCCTATTCTTTCGGCGATTTAAGTTTAACCAATTATTCTAATTTTGGACGCAGATTATATTCCCCTCGCGGGACAGGTTTTCACGGGTGCCTTCACCCTTATTGATTTAGTTTTTTGCATCTTATTATTGTTCTTATTATTGTGCTCCGCGCTGGTTTCCGGGTCGGAAGTGGCGTTCTTTTCGCTCTCCCCCTCGCAATTAAAATATCTGGAAGACAAGGGCTACCACAAAGCACTCAAATTGCACGAGAAAGCGGACAGACTGCTCGCGACGATATTAATATCCAACAATTTCGTCAACGTAGCTATCGTGGTGATTTCCACCTATCTGGTCAATTCCTTGTTTGACTTCTCGGCATACCCGGTACTTGGTTTCGTCATTCAAGTCATCGTGGTCACCTTCGTGATTTTGCTGGTCGGGGAAATCATCCCGAAACTATACGCCAACCGTTCGCACCTCAACATGGTCATTTTCATGGCAGGCCCGCTGACATTCCTGTCCCACGTGTTCCGTCCCCTATCCACCTTGTTGATAGGTTCGACCTCTATTATCCGGAAACGCATGGATAAAAAAGACGGAATCTCTATCGACCAGCTTTCCAAGGCTCTCGAGTTAACACAAGATACTTCAATCAATGAGGAAAAGGACATTCTCGAGGGAATTGTCCGTTTCGGCAATATTGACGCGATAGATATCATCTGTCCCCGCATCAACGTGATTGCCATCGACTCGCAATCCACATACAGGCAAGTGAAAGAAATCATATCGGAACACGGCTACTCCCGTATGCCTGTTTACGAGGAAAATCTGGATAATATCATCGGTATCCTCTACGTCAAAGATTTATTGCAACACTTGGATGAAACCGACGAGTTCAAATGGCAGACGTTGATACGTCCGGCATACTTCGTGCCCGAAACCAAAAAAATCAACGATTTGCTGGAAGAATTCCAAGTAAAGAAAGTCCATCTGGCTATCGTCGTGGATGAATACGGCGGTACTTCCGGTATTGTTTCCATGGAAGACATCATCGAAGAGATTGTCGGCGATATCAACGACGAGTACGACGAGCAAGAGATTGCCTATACCCGGGACAAAAACGGGGCTTACGTGTTCGAGGCTTCGACCCTCTTGAACGACTTCTACAAAATCACGGATATTGATGAAGACACGTTCCGGGAAGTGGAAGGCGATGCGGACACGCTCGCCGGATTGATTCTTGAATTGAAAGGCGAATTACCTCAAAAAAATGAAATAATCACTTACAAGGAACATCAATTCAAAGTCCTTGAAGTTGACAACCGCCGCATCAAGAAAATACAATATTCTAGTTTATAAGGTTCATAAAGTTTATAAAGTTCATAAGGTAACCAAGCACCAGCGGGGACTAAAAACTTTATGAACCTTATAACTTTACAAACTTTATAAACTTCCTTCACTGCATCGATTTCCCGTGCGCCGTGTACGGGGTACGTATGCCCAATATTTTACACAGCGTGGGTAAAAGATCGGACATCATGGCATCTTCTTTTATCCCCGGTTTCACGCCCGCCCCGTACAGGTATAGCGGCACGATAGAACGTTTGCTGTGACGGGAATAAGTATCCTCCATTTCCTTCAACTCGGAAACCCACGTCGGGTGAATACAGAAAAGCACGTCACCGCTACGTTTGTGCGAGAATGAATTTTGCACCAACCGGTTCATACCATCGGGGAAAGAGGTATGAATCAATGAATAAGCGGTCATCACTTTCGCCACGCCCTCGAACTCGATCATGAAATCGGCCACCTTGTCCTGTACCTCCTTCACTTCCAGCTTTCGTTCTTCTATCAGCCCCCGGTTCAAGTAAATTTGTCCCTGATCGTAATCGGCTATCCAATCACCGGGACCGTATATTAATGCCAGATAAGATTTCAGTAACGCCACCGCCCGGAAAATACTGAAATAATCGGAATTGACTTTTATCTTCCGCAAATCCTCCGGCATCAATTCCCGCATTTCCGAAAAAGTCATGAATACCATGTAGTTTCCTTTCCCGACCTTGGCATCCAACTTTCTCAACAGTTCGGCAACATCCATATCCAAACGAATCAACATATCTTTCTCTTCCTCCGAATCAATGGCAAAATCACGATACATGTAATCCAGACAGGAGAAATTCACCGCCAGAAGATCGGGATCGTTATCCTCCCCCAAACGTTCCGCGTCAATCAACTTTTCCGCCAAGACTCGCACAAGAGTATTCCCGTAAGGGGTGGCCTTCAATACCCGGTAAGTATTGTATTCCCTTTTCGCCCGGGCTATATCGTAATAGAAATGATTGCGCAACCGGATACGTGCCGCCGATTTATCCTCATCGGAAAGCATCATCCATCCCTTGTTCACGAAATGGTCGCTCTCCACCCACGTGTTATAAGCCCTTAACCAATCGGGTAACACCGGTTGATAATAAGTAGACGATACCCACTTCCCGGTCTTCTCGCTAAACCAGATAGCCATATCCGCACTAGACCCGCCGCTCAACACGGCTTCATCGCCATTCATAGCCACACTGTACACCCGGGACATCGGATTATTCATCTTCATCGCGCTTCCCAGACTCATCGTCTGCAAATAATCCGGTGCCAGACTTTTGATACTATCCGCTTGTTGCTCACCTATTTCCGTGTAACGATCTGAATTTGTTGCAAACTGCCGTTTCCGGCGCAAACGATCATACCACGCTCTCGACACGATACCGTGTTCCGCGGGGAGCATCCCCGTGTATATCGAAGCATGGTCCACCCCCGTCTGCGTGTACATGTAATTGTAATTGGCATTCACCCGCAAGCCCTGTTGTACCAATCGTTTCAACCCGTTTTCGGACAACTTGTCACCGTACATATCCAACCATTCCGGGTAAAAATGGCTTACCACGATTCCCACGACCAATTTCGGTTTATTTCCCTCGGCAAACACGTTTTGCACGGCTAGAAACGCTAAACCGAGCAAAATCAATTTTCTCACGACTAATATTCTCATAATATTCAGAAGTTTCAGATTCTCAGTATTCGTGCAAAAATAATCAGAATATGATAATTTACAACCTAAAATTCTTTCAATTCTTAATTGTTTCGTATCTTTACGCCAAGAAACTATAAACAACCACATCCATTATGACTGAGAAGAAGTGTCTATTAACGGACAAATTGAGGAATTACGTTTATCGTCACGGAACGGAACTCTCGGACGATAAACTAAAAGAAATGGGAACTTCCCTGGAAGAGATCAACGAGAACTTCTCGGGAATGGAGGATATAGCTAACAGCATTTTCGAACAGGAACGCGTAGCGTTCGAGAAGATATTTGAAGAATACGATTTTGACGGTTGGAACGCAATAGATATTTTATTACTGGTAGGAAATGAAATTCACGATCGTTTCTTTAACGTGTCACCGTCCGTTTCGTTCAAGTTGGCCGAGACATTCCCGGGTATTTTTGAAAGCCATAAACAACGGCGTTCCGATTTTATTTACGAGAAGATAAAAATAAATATAGAGAAGGGGATGCAACAGGGAATGTACAAAGATGATGTATCCAGCGAAATGGTCGCTCGCATGTATATCGCCAAACTCAACGACATTCACAACCGGGAGATATATCCCCCGGAAGTATTTGACTTCGGAACGATTTTCAATAACCTGATCGATGGCGTGATCCGCACGATCACGAACGAGGAGGGGTGGCAATATTACAAGCAAAGAAAACAGCTGTACAGCGTGTTGAGTTTTAACAGGTAAAATAAAAAAACATGAGCGTAAAATATCAAATAGACGATATAGATCGGAAAATCTTGTCCCACTTGGCGGAGAATGCAAGGGTTCCTTTTCTCGAGATAGCACGGGAGTGCGGTATATCCGGGGCAGCGATACACCAGCGGGTGAAAAAAATGGAAGACGCGGGGATTATTGAAGGCTCACGTTTTATAGTGAAACCCGATGCCCTCGGGTTTGGTGTGTGCGCTTTCATCGGGGTAGTCCTCGATCACGCCCACACGTACAAAACCGTCGTGAAAGAAATAGAAAGTATCCCGGAAGTCATGGAATGCCACTTCATCACGGGAGGATTCACCTTCCTGTTGAAATTAAGATGCAATGACCACCAGCACCTGATGGATATTTTAATCAACACCCTTCAAAACATCCCGGGCATAGCCAAAACGGAAACTTTTATTTCATTGGATGAACTGATTGACCGGCAAATCATGTTAACCGCGAGCGAACAATAGTTCGCCTGCGGCGAGTTGCAGGCAACTCCATCAGACCTTTCCGCCATCCTTTTTATGGGACAATTTCGGGGCGATTACTTTCAACACTCCCGGGTGGACTTTCACGGTAACGGGCGGCTCCAACGTGTAAGGATCTCCGTCAATATGGGCTTTTGCCAAATCCCCTTCGATAAACGCGTCCGTGCATTGAATCTCGCTGAAATAAGGCAAGCGGGCAATCTTTGAATTCATGAAACAGTACAGGAAACGGGGAATCTGGTAATACTTGGGACGCTTCAATATACATATATCCACCAACCCGTCACGCAAGGAAGCCTTCGGGGCGATAGAAGCGTTATTGCCGTACTGCGAACTATTCGCCACGCTCAACACGAAGCACTCCTCCTCCCACGTCTTGCCGTTCACGTGAAAACGATAACGTTTACCGGGATAGCGGAACCACATCCGCACGATTGAATAAATATACGAGAATATTCCCCTTATTTTCATGGTACTGAAGAAATGAGCCACCTCGGCATCAAACCCGAAGCCGCTCACGTTCAAAGAGTAGAGCCCGTTAATTTCAATCACGTCTATATTCGTCGTTTCGCTCTTCAATATCTGTTTCAGCGCTTTTGTCATCATCTGGGAGAAACCCAAGTGGCGGGCAAACCCGTTACCGCTTCCAAGGGAAATTACCCCGAAAGCGATGCCCGTCCCCATGAGTGCCGTACCGATCTCGTTCACCGTTCCGTCCCCGCCTGCTGCCACGATATGCGTATAATTCTGACTTTTCGCCTGCTCCACGATCTCTTTCGCGTGCCCGGCATACTCCGTGAATCGAATATTATACTCGATATGCTTGTAGGCGGCAATATGCCGGATACGGTATGGAATCTCCCACCCCAAGCCAAATCCCGAAATCGGGTTCACGATAAACAATATTCGATATTTATCCATCTTTTCAATTTATGATTTAAGATTTATGATTTAAGATTTAAAACACGAACAACTAGCACGCAATCATAAATCCAAAATCATAAATCGTAAATTACTTCGTTTTTCTTCCAATCCCGTAATACTCATACCCAAATTCCTGCATCTGTTCCGGGTTGTAGATGTTTCTTCCGTCAAAGATAATCTTGTGTTTCAAGGCTTTCTCGATAAAGGTAAACTTCGGTATCTTGAATTCTGCCCATTCCGTCACGACAATCAAGGCGTCAGCACCCTCCAAGGCATCGTACATATTATCTGCATACTCTATCCGGTTGCCAATCCGCCGCTTGCACTCTTCGACCGCAACAGGATCGAAGGCACGTACCACTGCACCCGCTTCCAGCAATTTCTCTATCAACACCAGCGAGGGAGCTTCCCGCATATCATCCGTTCCGGGTTTAAAAGCGAGTCCCCACATGGCGAAACGTCTTCCCTTCAGCTCTTTTCCAAAACGCAAGGTTATTTTCCGGAACAACACGCTCTTCTGGTTCTCGTTCACACGTTCCACGGCCTTCAATAATTCAAGACTATGCCCGTGGTCGTCACCCGTGCGAATCAACGCCTTCACGTCTTTCGGGAAACAAGAACCTCCGTAACCGCAACCGGCATTCAGGAATTTCTTCCCGATACGGGTATCGCTGCCGATTCCTTTCTTCACGGACTCCACGTCCGCACCCACGATTTCGCACAGGTTAGCGATATCATTCATAAAAGAAATACGGGTTGCCAACATCGAATTGGCTGCATATTTCGTCATCTCCGCCGACAGAATATCCATAAAAAGAATAGGCGTATTGTTCAATATGAAGGCGTGATACAAACGCTCCATAACGTGTTTGGCTCTATCGCTTTCCACCCCTATCACTACCCTATCCGGGGAAATGAAGTCATTCACGGCGTCCCCCTCTTTCAGGAACTCGGGATTGGAAGCCACATCAAACGGGATATCCGCCCCCCGTTTCTCCAAAGCCGCCTTAATCGTGGCTTTCACTTTATAATTCGTTCCGACAGGCACGGTAGATTTAGTCACCACCACGATATAATCGTTGATAATCTCCCCTACCTCCCGGGCAACATCCAACACGTAATGCAAATCGGCACTCCCGTCCTCGTCGGGCGGCGTACCCACGGCAATAAACACGGCATCCGCATCCTTCAACCCCTCCCGTAATGAAGTGGTGAAAAAAAGACGCCCGTCTTCCCGGTTCCGGACGACTAACTCCGCCAGTCCCGGCTCGTATATCGGCATACCCCCGTCGTTCAATAAATCAATTTTCGTACTATTCACATCGACGCAAGTAACAGTCACTCCTGTTTCTGCCAAACATGTCCCGGACACAAGTCCCACGTAACCGGTTCCAACAACAGCTATTCTCATATATTTTTTTCTTTATTTGCCTTGTTTTACTTGTTCGCAAAAATATGAATTAAAAATGAACAACACCGCTTTTTTTGTGCTATATTTGTAAATACAATACATAAGATTCAAATATTTGGTAAACATGAAAAAGGTTATTTTTCTCATTTCTATTTTGCTCCTGACAATCAATTTCTTCTCGTGTAAAGAGAAAACGAAGGAACAAAGTAAACTGGAGTACAGCAAATACATTTCAGGCTTCACGCAAGGAATGATAAAATCCACCGACCCTATCTACATCCGGTTGGAAGGAAAAGCGATGAAAACAGGCGACGACGTTCTCGTGCAACCGGAAAAATTAATGAAAATCAGCCCGAAAGTGGAGGGAAGTGTCACTATCCGGGACGGTAATACCATAGAATTTACCCCGACGACTCCAATGAAGAACGGGCAGACCTACGAGATTTCGCTGGCATTGGACAAAATATGCAACGTGCCGTCCGACCTGTCGACTTTCCGCTTCAACGTGAAAGTGCTGCCCCTCGTTTACGCTTTCCAAGAAGGTAGCCTCAGTGTCGACCCCAAGGACAACGACAAATTCTCGTATCGAGCCTCCGTCACCAACTCGGACGCCGTTACCCCCAACGAGGTGGAGCAACTCGTGAAAGCAAAAATCAACGGGCAAAACCAGACACTCGAATGGGAACACACCCCTTATATTCATTATTTCACGATAGCCGGCATCACCCGCGCGAACGACAGCCAATCCCTTGAATTGAGTTTCGACAAAAAAATAAAGAACGGTAACGACCTAATCGTTGAAATACCCGGCAATAAAGTCTTCTCCGTGCTGGAAGTAAAAGCGAGCGAAGAAAATTCCCGCACGATTGACATCACGATGTCCGACAACGTGGACATCAGTCAGGACTTTCAAGGGCTAATCACGATCGACGGGGTCGGCACCTTGAACTTCAACACGCGAGGCAACATCATCCGGGTATATTCCAACGAACGGGACAAGATGCAAGGCGTGGTTCAAGTTAATATATTCAAGGGAATCAAAAATACCACGGGCGAAAAACTCCAATCGGATGCCACTTTCAACGTGAGTTTCCAGTCAGCCAAGCCCGCCGTGACATTCATCGGCGAAGGCACTTTCACCCCGGCAGAAGGCAACGTGCTTATTCCTTTCTCCGCGGTCGCCTTGAAAGCCGTGCAATTACGGGTAATAAAAGTATTCAACCAGAATATGAACTTCTACCTTCAGGAAGGAAATTACAACTATAGCAGTGACTACCAGCTACGCCGCGTGGGACGCATCATTCTCGACAAGAAAATCTCGCTGGAGAAACCGGGAGTACCACAAGACAACAACAAGTGGCAGGACTATACAATCAATCTGGCAGACCATATCCAACTGGAAAAAGGCGTGATTTACCGGGTACAACTCCGATTCCAAAAGTCGTACACTACCCTCGATTGCGCCAAGGAAGCCCAAGACGCTATCTCTGAAGAAAACTGGGATGAAACGTCTTCCGAGTATGACTATTATGACGATGACGACTATTATTACAGCTATCCCTCCGATTACTCGTGGGAAGAGCGGGACAATCCCTGTTCCAATTCCTACTATTACGTGAGTGACCGGTTCCCGAAAAAGAATCTCATCGTAACATCTCTGGGTGTCATTGCCAAAGCGGGTTCCGACGGCAAATACGTGGTTGCCGTGAATGACTTGCTCACGGCGGCACCCGTGGAAAATTGCAGGATATTCTTTTATAACTTCCAGAACCAAAAAATAGACTCTACCGTCACCAATTCGACTGGAATAGCGACATTACGGGTTCCCGGCAAACCTTTCGTTATCGTGGCGACCAAGGGCAATGATAAAACCTATTTGAAAGTCAACGACGCCTCGTCCCTCTCGCTCAGTAATTTCGACGTGAGCGGTGAAGTCGTGCAGCAAGGACTCAAGGGCTTCATCTATGGCGAACGGGGCGTATGGCGTCCGGGAAATGACATTCATCTCTCTTTCATGCTGGAAGACAAGGAGAACGTGATTCCCGTCGGACATCCCATTATAGCGGAACTCTATGACCCGAACGGTAACGTGACTCAAACCCGCAAAGCGGGACGCGATGAACACGGTTTGTATTGTTTCACGTTCAGCACCGACGAGCAGGCCGTGACCGGATACTGGCAGGCTGTTGTACGTGTCGGGGGTGTTTCTTTCAGAAAAACCGTCCGTATCGAGAGCATCAAACCGAATCGTTTGAATATCATCGCCAACTTGCCGGGCAACGTGCTCGGGGAAGGCGTGACGAAAAACACGATACCCGTTCAAACCCGATGGATGCACGGGGCGAAAACCAGTAACTTGAAAGTTATCACCGAACTACGGCTCTCGAAAGGCAATACCACCTTCCCCGGGTACAACGGGTATAACTTCGACGACCGTTCCCGTTATTTCAACACGACAACCGAAACATTCTTCGACGGCACGACGGACTCTGACGGAAACTTTAACCTGTCGGCAAACAACATCACCTCGGAGAACGCACCCGGTATGCTCAACGCCCTGCTCACGATGCGGGTGTTCGAACCGGGCGGAGACTTCAGTATCGTCACTTCCGGGTTCAAATACTCCCCCTACAAGGAATACGTGGGTATCAAACTACCGGAATCGGACGATAATTGGTACAAGGCGGGCAAACCGATGACTATCAGCGGTGCCGTACTTACCCCCGAGGGCAAACCTGTCAACAACAGAGATATCGAGGTGGAAGTCTACACCTTGGAATGGCGTTGGTGGTGGGATTCGGAGAATGACTATATCGGTTCATACGTCAACCGCTCATACCGTCGCCCCGTGTTCAACAAAACGGTCAAGAGCCAGAACGGCAAATTCAACGTGGACGTGACCTGCGACCAGTGGGGACGTTACTACGTGATCGCACGGGATAAAGAATCCGGTCATTCCACCGGTTCCACGTTCTACATCAGTTCTTGGCGCAACGACATGAATATCCCCGGCATGGCAACCCTGCTCACGCTCACCAGCGACAAGAAATCCTACCGTGCCGGAGAAAAAATCAAGATTACATTCCCCTCCTCGGCAGGTAGCGTGGCTCTCGTGAGCGTCGAGAACGGAAAGACCGTGAAAGACATTTTCCGGGTTCCGACAACTGAAGGGACGACTTCTTTCGAGATTCCCGCCACGAGCGAGATGTGCCCCAATATCTATGTCAACGTGTCACTCATACAACCTCATAAAAACCGGAACAACGATAAACCGATACGCCTGTACGGGGTTTTGAATATTGACATCGACGACCCGGAATTACGACTCACTCCAAAAATCGACATGCCGGAAGAGCTTCGCCCGTCACAGAATTTCACCGTCACGGTAAGTGAAAACAACGGCAAACCGATGACCTACTCTATCGCTATTGTCGATGAAGGACTGTTAGCCATTACCTCGTTCAAAACGCCGAACCCCTTCCCCGCTTTCTACGCCCGGGAAGCCCTCGGCGTGAAAACATGGGACTTCTACGACGACGTGGTAGGAGCCTTTGGCGGACGCTTGGAAAAAGCCTTTGCCGTCGGTGGTGACGAAGCCCTCGACCCGGAAGAAACCCGCAAGAGCGACCGTTTTACCCCCGTGGTGATATTCAAAGGTCCTTTCACCATCAAGAAAGGAGAGAAGAAAACCCATTCATTCAACATGCCCGAGTATATCGGTGAAGTCCGTACCATGGTGGTTGCCGAAGATAACGGTCGCTACGGTTCGGCATCCCGTAACACGAAAGTCAACAAACCGCTGATGCTCAACGTCACCATGCCTCGTTTGTTCACACCGGGCGACATCATCGAAATTCCGGTCACGGTATTTGCCATGAAAGACAATATCAAAGATGTTACCGTGAACCTCAAGACGGACGACAAGATAGAAGTTATCGCCCCGGCAAGCCAAGAAATCAAATTCTCCGGCACGGGTGAACAGATCGTGTTCTTGAAAGCGAAGATTAAAGAAAATACCGGTAAATCCACGCTTACCTTCACCGCTCAAAGCGGATCGGAGAAAGCTTATTTCAGTTGTGATGTAGACATCCGGATTCCGAACCCGAGAATTACCCGCGTGGATGCCCGCGAAGTGGCAAGCGGCGAGTCTATCACCTTCAACAACACGATGGAAGGGCTGGAACCGACCTCGTTCCTTGAAATCACTTCTATCCCGCCCCTTAATCTGGAGGAACGCATCCAATACCTGATCCGTTACCCGCACGGGTGCGGCGAGCAAATCACTTCTGCCGTATTCCCGCAACTGATGCTTGACAGGCTGATGGATCTCAGCGAAGCACAAAAAGTAACCGTGGAACTGCACGTGAAAGACGTTATCAATCGCCTGAGAAACTACCAGTTAAGCAACGGGGGATTCAGCTACTGGACGAACTCCAACTATGTATCCGACTGGGTATCCACCTATATCACCGACTTCCTGACGCAGGCAGAGAAACTCGGTTACCGCATCCCGGCATCCATGAAGGCTTCGGCTCTTGATTACCTGTCGAAACAAGCGAATAGCTGGCGCCGGGACGATTATTATTCCGAGTTGGAACAATCCTACCGTCTTTACGTGCTGGCACTGGCAGGTAAACCCAACATGGCGGCCATGAACCGGATGAAAGAGGATAATTACAACAACCCGATTGCCCGTTGGCAACTGGCGGGAGCCTATGCCCTCGGCAAACACGACAAAATTGCCCAATCGCTGGTAGCCAACCTTCCGGCAGAAGCCAAACTCTATCGCCAACTGGGCAGGTGTTACGGCTCCGATCTACGGGATAACGCGATTATCATGCAAAGCATGGTAGACATGAACATGAAAGACGACGCCTACAAACTGTTGCAGAAAATGGCTCGCAAATTTGCTTCCAACGAATGGCTGAGCACGCAGGAAAGTGCCTTCGGGCTTTGCGCTATCGGCAACTACGCGGGACGCTACTTCAAGGACGGCAACGGCATTGACGTGCAAATCGGAAAAGAGAACTTCAAAACCACGAAGACCGTACTGCAAAAAGAATTGGCAGTCAAAGACAACCGTTCGGAAGTAACCTTGAAAAATAACACTTCCGGCACACTCCACGTGCGCACGATCAATAGCTCAACCCCATTGGGAGTGATCACCGAAAGCGAAATGTCCGGGCTGAAAATGACCGTCAACTACTATCGTAACGGCGTGCTCAACAACCGGACGGATTATCGCCAAGGCGAAGACATCGTGGCTGAAATCACGATACAAAACACAGGAAACATCGGGTTATACGAGGAACTGGCACTTACTTTCATGTTCCCCTCCGGCTTCGAATTTCTGAACGAACGCCTTACCACGAACGAGAACCCGTTCAAGGGAGCCGACAACGCGGACATCCGCGACGATCGGGTGTATCTCTACTTCTCGCTCCAGCAAGGCGATTCGAAAACCTTCAAGCTACGCTTTAACGCAGCTTACCCCGGTAATTACCTGCTTCCGGCAGTCACTTGCGCGGCGATGTACGATAACTCCATCACGGCAACCCTACCGGGTAACAAAATCACGATCACCCGGGGAGAATAACTCTCTCCCCGGCACATAATGAGGGCGTGTCAAAACACGCCCTCTCGTCCATGAAGTCAAAAAGTCCACAAGGTCAAATACGCACACAATCACACTGAATATCAATACAATACTGCATCACATACTTTATAAACCTTAGGAGCCGAAGGCTCGACTTTATGAACTTTATAGACTGGAGGTGTGTTTTGACACACCTCTATATACTCGTTAATTTAATATATTTTTAAGACAGAGATTCATGTTTATTATTTAGAAATAATCTACATTTGCAAAGCAAAGCAAAAAGGTATGCGTAGTAAAAACGTAAATAAATTCATTCATTTATTCTTGTTAGCTCTATTTTTGAGCTATTACGGGAGTATCACGTTTTTCTCGCATTATCACGTGGTCAACGGGGTAACAATCGTACACTCGCACTTTTTCCACGGTGATACCGGCTCGGACGGCGGTGCAAATCACACCCACTCGGCAAAAGAGCTTACCTTAATCGCCCATTTGAGCAATTTCATCACACTGGTCAGCGTTGCCCTTGTCGTTAGTGTTCCTCACCTGAGCCACAAAATACATTACTATATTCATAAACAGGAGGAAGAACCTGATAAACAAACATTCACCTTAAGCCCCCTTCGGGCTCCCCCCTTTACAGTGTAAATAGTTTGTTCTGCCGAAACAACAGTTCCGGTAAGAATCTCGTGTAATAAAGCAATACCCCTGCTATTTCACGAGGCTTTCACCTATTAATGATATTTCTATTTTGAAACAAGACGCGAGGTCGTGTCAATACCATACGGACACGCTCGTGAAAAATATTGGTTATGAAAAACTTACTTACACTTATTATATTCCTTCTTCTCGGTCTTTTCTGTCGTGCAGACGAGAAAGGAAGCGTCAAAAAAACGACAGACGCGAATGTCAACGGACACATTATCCATAAAGAAACGGGAGAACACCTGCCGTTCCTCACGATATTACTGAAAGGCACGAACATCGGAACCGCTACTGACGAGAGCGGACACTATTTCATGAAAAACCTCCCCTTGGGAAAATACACCCTGCGCGTGCAAGGAGTAGGCTATAAAACCGTAGAAAAAGAAATCGAGATCGTGAAAGGCAAAACGCAAGAGATCAATTTCGTCATCGAGGATGACGTCGTGATGCTTGAAGGAGCCGTGGTCACCGCCAACCGGAACGAAACCGACCGCCGGGAAGCCCCCGTTATCGTCAATGTCCTGTCACCCAAAATATTCGAAAACACCAACTCGGTATGCCTGTCGCAAGGATTGAACTTCCAACCGGGACTACGAGTGGAAAACAACTGCCAGAACTGCGGTTTCCAACAAGTACGTATCAACGGGCTGGACGGGCCTTACTCTCAAATACTGATTGACAGTCGTCCCATGTGCAGTTCCCTTGCCGGAGTTTACGGTCTGGAACAAATCCCCGCTAACATGATCGACCGAGTAGAAGTTCTTCGGGGTGGCGGCTCAGCATTGTTCGGAGCCAACGCTATCGCCGGGACAATCAACATCATCACCAAAGAACCGTTACACAACTATTTTCAAGTAGGACATACCCTCTCCGCTATCGACGGCGAGAGTTTCGACAACGTGACCTCTTTCAACGGGGCTATCGTCAACGAGCAACGGAATACCGGAATCCACCTGTTCGGGATGGTGCGCGACCGCCAGCCTTATGACCATGACGGTGACGGGTTCTCCGAGCTAGGGGAGATCAACAGTACCACGCTGGGCTTCCGTACCTATTACAAGCCCACGCATTTCAGCAAGTTATCCATGGAATACCACCATATCAAAGAATTTCGCCGGGGAGGCGACAATCTTCACCGTCCCCCTCACGAGGCTGACGTGGCAGAGCAAGCAGACCACAACATACACGGCGGCGGGCTGAACTACACCCTTTCATCCAAGGATTACAAACACCGTTTTAACGCCTACACCTCGTTACAAAACATCGCACGGGAATCCTATTACGGTGCCGGTCGCGACACGAACGCCTACGGGCAGACCAAGGACTTTACCGTCGTGGGCGGGGCACAATATTCCTATGACTTCGACAAGTTCCTGTTCATGCCCTCCATGTTGACCGCCGGGGTAGAATTCTCGCACAATAAACTGAATGACAAAATGCTCGGCTACAACCGGGAAATCAATCAAGAAGTAAACGTTTACAGCGTCTACCTGCAAAATGAATGGAAAACGGCACGTTTCAGCTTCTTGCTGGGCGGGCGTCTGGATAAAAACAGCCATGTAGACGATCCCATATTCAGTCCCCGGTTGAATATCCGCTACAACCCTATCACCGATCTCAGTTTCCGGGCAAGTTACTCGGAAGGATTCCGGGCTCCACAGACCTACGACGAAGACCTGCACGTGGCAGCCGTGGGCGGAGAAGTAACTCTTATTCAAGTCGCGGAAGACCTGAAGACAGAAAAATCACGCAGTTACAGTGCATCCGTTGATTACTACACCACGCTGGGAACCGTGCAAATCAACCTGCTCGTGGAAGGCTTCTACACCCGCTTGAAAAATCCTTTCGTGCTGGAAGAGGTCGACACCGGTGATGAAGAAAATAAAATACTGGAACGCCGCAACGGTTCGGATGCCAAAGTAAAAGGAATCAACATAGAGGGAAGAATTGCCCCGCATAAATCCACTCAACTACAATTCGGCGCAACTTTCCAAAGCAGTAAATACGCCGCTCCCGTGGCATGGAGCAATGACCCCGATGTTGCCCCCTGCCGGAAGCTGCTCCGCTCCCCGGATCAATACGGGTATGTCACGCTGAACTTACTCCCGTTCAAGAACTTCTCCACCGCCCTATCGGGAACCTACACGGGTCCCATGTACGTGGGACACTTCGCCGGGTACATCGAGAAAGACGTGCTGAAGAAAACCAAGTCCTTCTTCGACGGTACCGTAAAACTGGCTTATGACATCAAAATCGGTAGCGGATACACGGTACAAATCAACGGTGGCGTGCAAAACGTGTTCAACAGTTACCAGAATGACTTCGACAAAGGTGAGTTCCGTGATTCCGGTTACATCTACGGTCCCGGTCTTCCGAGAACCTATTTTGCTGGAATCAAATTCGGTATATTCTAACAAGAAACATCAAGATTACCTTCCTTAAATATCCCGTGGAGTCCGTTCTGAACTCCGCGGGATTCTCATTTTATACCAAAAGGTATAATACCGTTTAGTAGAAAATATTTTATACCAAAAGGTATAAAATATTTTTACCAATAATTGGAAATGTCTTGAATAAATCATACATTTGTTGAAAACAAAGAAGATATGGATTCACCTTTTCAATACGGGAAATTAGCCATGGGCGCAACCTTCGTGAATAGAGTTCACGAAAAACAAATACTCAAAAATAACTTGTACTCGGGTATTAACACGATGTTGATTTCTCCTCGTCGTTGGGGCAAATCATCACTCGTCAAAGAAGCCATGCATGAACTCATGGCAGAGCACCACGATGTAAAAGTATGCTTTTTAGACGTATTCACGATAAGAAGCGAGGCGGAATTTTACCAGACTTTCGCACAAGCTGTAATTAAAGCCACCAGTAATAATTGGGAAACTTGGATTACCCATACGAAAGAATTTTTGAAAGCTCTTTCTCCAAAAATTACCATCGGGACAGATCCGATGACCGATTTTTCAATAGGTTTTGAAATTCATCAAATTAAAGAAAATGAACATGAACTTTTGAATTTACCGGAGAAAATTGCCGTTGCAAAAGGAATAAAAATTATTGTTTGCATAGACGAATTTCAAAATCTGGCAGGATTAAAAGACTATGAACATTTGGAAGGCAAAATGCGTAGCACATGGCAGCACCACCAGCATGTCAGCTATTGCCTTTACGGGAGTAAACGCCACATGATGATAGAGATATTTAACTCATCCTCAAAACCTTTTTACAGGTTCGGACAAATCATGTTTCTGGAAAAAATAGACAAGCAGGAATGGGTGTCATTTATCGTCAGCGCCTTCAAATACACGGGCAAAAACATCACGGAAGAACTTGCGGGAATTATCGTGGAGAAAGTAAGTTCTCACTCGTGGTATGTACAACAATTATCTCATTTTGTCTGGAGCATTACAAAAGAAACGGTAACACTTGAAATCATAGACAAAGCTTTCCAACAAATCGTAGATACCAATCTTCCCCTATACGTTGCAGAATGCGAAGCCTTATCTATTTCACAGCTCAATATCCTGATCGCTATCGCGAATAATGAACAAACGCTTACAGGGGCAAAGGTTATGACTAAATACAAACTGGGAACGCCACAGAACGTGACGAAAAATAAAGTGATACTGCAACAAAAAGATATTCTGGATAATACACCTCAAGGCTTTCTCTTTCTTGATCCTGTTTTCGAATATTGGTTCAAGAAGGAATACATTAAATAAAAAAGACTGACCGTCCGGTCAGTCTTCATTTCCCTTAGAGTTTTATTACTTGAATCAAATGTCTTTAATTAACTTCTCCGACTACATCTTCGCTGCTCACCAGTTTGCGTTCGTTATTACTCTGGTTCAGTCCGCTGTCTGCTTCTTCCTCATTACTGCCGGAAAGCGTGTAAGTTCCGCTATCTTCACGGGTAACAGTTTCGATTGAACCATTCTTGTATTCTGTCCAAAGCAATTTAACAGGTACGGATTGTTTTCCTTCCGGCACGATAGAAGTCAGGTCGAAAGATACCATACCGCGACTCCACACGTGATTTGCACGATCCCCGTCCTTAGGAGCTTCCCCGTAAGCGTTATGGCGTAAAGTCACGTATACCGTGTCATTATGCGCCACCACATCATCTTCCACCAGATTGATAAAATGCTTGGTTGAAGAACCGGATTTCACGGGTATTCTGAACTCCACGTTCAGATACTTGCCACCGAACCATGCTTCGGACACGTTAATCGGATCGTTACCGATACTATCCTGTCGCACTTCCTCGTTTTCCTTGATGAAAGAAAGTTTCACCGGGTCCTTTGTCAACACGTCAGTAATACGATACAAACGAATATAATAATTCATTCTACCTTCCAACCCGGTTCCATCTCTCTCGCTTCCCAGAATCGAGTAGTTGGCGAATACCCGCAATCCTTCCTCGGCATCCGAAGAATTTATCCCGTATCCCTCGGTCACGATCAAACGACTACCGTCATCCCGACGGATGGCATACTTGGAACGAGTACCGTTATCTATCTTCTCGAGGTTACCGTAACTGATCCACGAACTTCCACCTCCCACGTAATAATACTCGTCATCGTCATCACACGCCGCGAATACGGCAATAAATAATGACAACATTAATGCAATTTTCCATGTTCTCTTTTTCATAGCTGTTTTTTTAACGTTTATATATAAGATGTCAACAAAGCTCATCCGTTGCGTCAAACGCTTGAATTATTGTATTTTTTAATTTTCGTTTGTCTAAATTTATTATTTTCGAGGACAAACAAAAAGAACTATATTTGTGATGAATTTTTGAAACCATGAAATATATATTCATCATATACACGAGCATTTTGTTCATCTTTTTGCCCATCCACGGCTTCACGCAAGAAACCGGAACACCGGGAAAAGGAGAAGGCATACTCCAATTTCTGAAACGCTTCGAACGCACGAAGCCGGAACATTACACGCAATTCATGGAACTCAACAAGAGTAAGCTGGACAAAAATAACGGCCTGCGGTTAGGCGTGAAATACACTTTACCGCCAATGAACCGGGAAGGTAATGAACCTCTATTCGGGGAGAAACTGGCGAAATACACGATAGAGTCCGACGAACTCAAGGGTGCCTGCTTTTATCTGGTTTCCGGTCATGGCGGTCCCGATCCCGGGGCTATCGGGGTGTTACAGGGACACCAACTGCACGAGGACGAATACGCTTACGACATCATGCTCCGGTTGGCACGCACCTTGATGTCGAAAGGAGCCAAAGTTCACATCATCATCCAAGACGCCGCGGACGGTATCCGGGATGATAAATTCCTTGCCACCGGCGATAGGGAAACCTGCATGGGCGATCCCATCCCTTTGAATCAAGTACAACGCCTCAAACAACGTTGTGACAAAATCAACACGCTATTCCGCAAAGACAAGGAAGCCTATCGACGGGCTATCTTTATCCACCTTGACAGCCGGAGCGAGAGCAAACAGATTGACGTTTTCTTTTACCATTACGAGGGTAGCGCCAAGGGCAAACATCTCGCCAACACGCTACAAGACGTGTTTAACAAGAAATACGACAAACATCAACCTAACAGGGGATTCTCCGGAACGGTAAACACCCGTGACCTATACGTCATTAAACAAACGCTCCCCGTGGCCGTTTTCCTAGAATTGGGTAACATCCAAAACAGCCGTGACCAACAACGTTTCCTGCTAAACGACAACCGCCAAGCTTTAGCTAATTGGATTTGCGAAGGCTTGACACAGGACTTCCGCCACTATTCAAAATAAAGCGGTTTACCAAAAAGAAAGATAATCATCAAATTATTCCACGATCCACTTCCCGATATTACGTTCATTAGCATCAAATTCCACCCCAATCTTTACCACTTCTCTGTTATCAACCGAATAAGGCAAAAGATATCCCTTATCATCAATTTGCTTTAAAGCTTGCTCGGCTGTACCATCTAGTTTAAACTCGAAGACATAAATGTATTTCGGTGTTTTCACCACGGCATCAGCCCTTCCCTTGGCACTACGTACCTCAGCTCCCGTAAATTGTCCCATTAACTTGAACACGAGATAAAATACAACTTGGTAATGACGTTCCGTCCGGGTATTCAATTCGTAAGGGAAGTCCGCGAAAAACGCTCGTAACCGCTTCATAAAGGCATCAACATCCCCCACACGAAGTTCCTGTACGAATTTTCCAATATAAAATCCTCGCTCATCTTCTGCCAAAGAGGTATAAAAAGGTACTAAAAAATCCATAAAACCATATCTTACCTCATCATTCGGAAAAGCAAGCAGATAATTCTGGAACTCCTTGTCGTATTCCTTAATCGTCAGATAACCACTTTGATAAATCAAAGGAATCGGGTTATCAACATTTACCCGGTACTCGGTGAAAGAAGAAGCAGGAGCTTCTACCCCGTCAAGTAATTCCCGAAGGTCGTAATCACTCTGTTTCAATAACTCTACAAGAAAAGTCGGGGTTCCCGTCTGAAACCAGTAACGACCAAATACTTTAGACGTGAATACGCTCAACACGCTAAACGGGTTAAATACCCCCGGGGCATTTTGATAAAAATGATAGCCATCGTAAAGTGTCGTCATCTTTTTCACGACTTCGCCGACGTCCATAGCGTTAGTTGCCGCCAATTGTTCAATCTCCGGTTGAAAATTATCCTTTAATTCTTCCAACGTTATCCCGCAGATAGTAGCGTAATCCGGCCACATACTAATGTCACTCAACTGGTTGAGATCACTAAATACACTAACTTGAGCAAATTTAGTAACCCCAGTCAAAAACACGAAACGCAAATAACGGTCGGCACTCTTGAGTACCCCGTAAAAAGCCTTCAAGGTATCGCGGAAGTCTTCGAGTAAGGCGTTATCCTTTCCCAATGCTTGCAGAAGCGGTTTATCATACTCGTCCACGAGCACTACGACCCCGCATCCGGTCTGCTCGCAAGCACGACGAATGACATCAAAAAAACGACCTGCCGGGGTACTTTCGCCGTCACCCCGTCCCCAACGATCTTCCCACATCTTCAAATACCTGTCGAGGATAGCGTACAATCCCTCGGGAGAATCATACTTCTCGGCGTTCAAATCAAGATGTAACACGGGATGCACGTTCCACTCTTTCTCCAACTGCCCGATAGTCAATCCCTCGAATAAATCCTTACGTCCCTCGAAATAAGACTCGAAAGTCGAGAGCAACAAACTCTTGCCAAAACGTCTTGGACGACTAAGAAAATAAGGTGCACTGGAGGAAACCAGCTTCCACACGAAAGCCGTTTTGTCAACGTATACATAGTTGCCAACACGTATTTTTTCAAATGTCTGTATGCCTATCGGAAGTTTCCTCGTTTCCATGATGCTCTCGTTTTTAATCTATAAGCAAAGATAATCTATAAAGCTTACAATATCAAATCTCCGTTTGATTATTCCCCAAGGGCTTTCTCTATTTTTCTTTCACCATTAATCCCAACGCCTTACCCCATTTGGTAGCGATAGATATCGAGCCGTCTTTCGGTAACATTTTTCTCAACCCGACAAGACATTTATCCAAGTAACGATACGATTCTTTAAACGTGTTGCTCCAACCCGCCTGCACCAGAATATCTTTTGTCACGTAGCAATTCTTGTTCTCACACAACACTTTCATTACCTTCATTTCCAACGGACTGAATAATATCACTTCCCCGTCCACGACAAGTTCACGGTTCACAAGGTCAAGATACACCCCGTCGCTAATATCTATCGTTTTCTCGCTACGCTCACGAAATCCGATTTGTCTTAAAGCGGCTTCGATACGGGCTTTAAATTCAGCTTCATCCATATCCTTGCGGATATAATCATTTGCCCCGCTCTTAAATCCGGCTACCGCGGCGGATGAACTGCCAATACTACTGATAAACAAAATAGGAATGACAGAATCATCTTTCCGAATCACTCTAGCGACCTCCAAACCTGTCATTTTCGGCATCATCACGTCGAGCAACGCCAAGTCCGGTTTCTTCTGACGGTAAACCTCAAGCGCCTCCTCCCCGTCGGTAACGTGGTAAACCGTGTGCCCATTCTTTTTCAAGTAAGTTATGAAATCCTCGTAATACTCCGCCGAATCCTCAGCGTACAAAATCTTAGCCATTTTCCCGTTTGTAAAATATTAATCGTTTTCGTCTGTTACCAAAGGCACCATGACCGTGAACGTGGTTCCAACGCCCTCGGTACTGTCCACCCGAATCACTCCGCCATGAGCCTCTATTACCTGTTTCACGTAACTCAACCCGATTCCGAAACCGTGTACATCGGCAGAACGACCGCGAGCAACCCTGAAATAACGCTCGAAAATCTTCTCCCTCAGTTTCTCCGGAATACCAAATCCGTGGTCTTTTACCGATATAATCAGCATATTCCCCTCGTCCTTGCACGATATCTCGACTTTCGGCGAACTACCCGAATACTTGATAGCGTTCTCGATCAAGTTACTGATGGCGTTCGGAAAGTGAATCGGATCGGCTTCAATCACGTTCCTACTCAATTGATAATCCACTTTAATCGAAACATCTCTTTTCTCGAACACGGAATTGAACTGTCGAACAAGTTCATCAATTGAATCCTGCAAAGATAACTTTTCCCACGTAACCTTGAACCCTTGTTTCCATGCATTTAATAATTTAAACACGAAATTATTCAAATGCAGCACTCTATCAAACCCTCCATTCAATGCATCCAATTGCCTTTCATTCAAATTATCAACCCCCTCCTGTTTTAGCGCAAGGAGCTTTTTCTTAATTATCGACAGCGGGAACTTCAATTCATGCACCATACTGCTCATAAATTCCTCTCGGACTTTTGCCACGTTTCGTTGGAAAGAAATTGTCTTCCATTGATATATAAAACAAACACCCAAGAAGATCACTAAAAGGAACGAACTAATGAGTACTCCTGTCAATTGAGAAAAGAAGACCTTGTAAGGCATGTCAAAATAAGCAATTAGACCATGATGACTCGTTAATCCTAAATCAATCATGTTTGAAACAATATTCTTACTTACCCTAGAAGACCCATTCTCCGTTGTAGCTATAATCCTTCCAGTTTCAGTATCCACTAATTCCAATATATATTTCCCCGTTATACCATTACGAACAAAATATGATTTACAAATACTATCCAACATGACAATATTTTCTGTTGATCGCTGATTAACGAAGTCATAAAAAGTTTTACGTAATAAAGTTAAGTACCCTTCTTTTTCTTCAAAAGCAATCGACGTTGTATCACCTTTCCACACAAACTTCAGCGTAGCATTTTCTCTATCCACACTAATTCGTGGAGGGCTATCTTTAAAAATCTGATTCTGTAATAAATGCTCTTCAAAACCAGTTTCCATTGCTGTTGCTAAAACATTATTCGCTGTATTCAGATACTCTACCTTTTTATAATGAAACATACGTATCAACCAAAATGTTTGAAAAATCAACAAACAAAATATGGCAAACATCGAAACGCCCCACGCTATATGGATTCTTCTATTCATAGACTCTATTTTATTAGACCATCAAAATACTGAAATTATTACCTTATTATATATACTTCCAACACTCTACAATTTTAAGAATAAATTAAGAAAAATAGGAACAAATGAGGAACAATTTATCTCAAAACTTCCTTATATTTTTGTAGCACATCAAAACTCTCAATATATGAAAAAATTTATTATTAGTATATTGTTTATATCTATAATCCTTGGAATAACATTAATAAATATCACTCTAAGGAAAGATGCCACGAATATAGATATAAAAATTCAAAATATTGAAGCGTTAGCCGCTGATGAAAGTGGAGAAGACAATCCTTGTAAAGTTTCAGGATATATCTGTATGTTTTACGATGATGATTTTAATCCCGTATTCTACCCCGGACTAGCTCTCGAATAAATAACATGAACATGAAAAAGGCATTATTTATACTATTAGCCGTTGCTTTCGCCTACAGTTGTTCTGATGAAGTTCGGACTGTGCCGAAAGAGCAGAATCCTTTGTTTAGCATGAGTCGTGCTGTCTCACTAGACAGATTGGATACAAAAATCAATCTACAAAAGTTGGGTATTATAAACCCGACAAAAGTAATCAAGAAAGATTCTATACTTATCGTACTTGACCGGGAAGGGTTGAACAAGATTTCCATATACAAACAAGACGGAACATTGTTGGGAAATTACCTCCCGACAGGCTTAGGCGGCAACCAAGGTTTGTACATCTTAACGATGCATCTTGACGAGAAAGGAATCTTATCAGCCTATGACTTCGGGAACAACCGAATGGTCGAGTTCGACATGAATCAACTGGGACAAGCCGGATTCGGTCCTACCTTTACCCCCGTGCCCACGGACAAGAAACACTTGTGCGCTGCCAAATGGGGTTCCACAATCGTGGCAACGGGTATGTTCGACCAGCGTTACGCTTTACTGGAAAACGGGCAAGAAAATTTCTTCCTTCCCTACCCGAATTACCGGAACGCCGACAATTCCCAGAAAAGCATCTTATTTGCAAGTAATATCATAAAGATAAAACCTGATGGAACGAAATTTGTCTGTGCGAATATGCAAAGCGGTATCATAGATTTATGCTCTCTCATACCTTGCAACACCATCACTCGCATCACCGAGCAAAATCTCTATTCTCCAAAAGCCACGGTCAAGAGTACCAGGAGAAAGCCCGTCGCGTATTCCACAGACAATCTCTTCGGGTTTGTTGATATTGAAGTATCTGATGAATACATATTTGCCCTCTATTCTGGGAGAAGTTACAATAAATACAAAGAGAAGATAGGCTATGGTGAACGGATTGTAGTGTTCGACTGGGAGGGCAATCACGTTCACACCTATTTACTAGGGAATCCGTTCACCTCTATTTCCTTTTGTAAAGAAGAAAACGCCATTTATGGCTTGACAAACCATCCGAATTCAGTGTTGATTAAATATGCATTGGATTAATTTCCGTGTGAGAGTTTTGTACCTTGGGATGTTCATCCTCCTCGGGGGATGCCATTCCAAGGATTACAAAGCCCGAAAAGTAATTGAAGAATGGTACGGGAAAACAATCACGTTTCCCACCTCCCCGGCGGCTAAAATCCTCGGGAGAGATACAACCGTCACGCTCACGGAACTATTGGATAAAGAATACAGCGTTCTTACTTTTTTTGATTCTACCGGGTGCACGGAATGTAACATGAAATTACATGACTGGCACTTACGCATGAAAGATATAGCCGGACAACAAGATAAAGTGAATTTTATCTTTATCGTCCACGCCAAGAATTTCGAGGCCGTATCGGCATTTGCCGTGAAGAACAAATTCAATCACTTGATATTTTACGACACGGACAATGCCCTGTGGAAGGCGAATCCGAACCTGCCGCACGACCCCGAATTTCAAACATTCCTACTCGACCGGGAACAAAAGGTCGTGTTAATCGGTAGCCCGGCGAGAAACAACTCGCTGTGGAAACTGTACAAACAACAAATTAGTATAAAGAATTAAATGACACAATGGATTAACAACACAGTGAATTTCCTGTCCTTCATGAGCTTCCTTCTATTGATTGCCACGATGCTGGTTATCGATTCGGAAAGCATGAACGGGATCGTTGTTGCCAAACGTTTTTGGTTCTACACTTTCATGTGTATAACCGGAGTCATTTCAATCATTCTGGCTTTTTACAGGAAATCGACCACGAGAGTCGATGAAATCAAAACTATCATAATAGGGATTTTGACTGTAGTGATTATTGGCATATCCCGTAACTCCAATCAGGAAATGATGAACGCGGAAGTATTTCTGCTAATAGTCATTTCCTATTTTTTCTTCGATATCTATCTTTCTTACAATAAAAAATCGATCAAGACATTTCAATTCGTTCTGATCGCGCTCGCTTTATTTGAAGTCATTTGGGGATACTGCCAATTGTACGCTTATATCCCGGAAATGCAAACAAAATTTCAATTATCCGGGTCCTTCAACACCCGATACGCTTATGCCGTATACTTGGCCACGATTACCCCGATTGCGCTTTACTGGACAATCACACTATATCAAAGATTAAGTGCCAAATTCTCGACACCGTCTTATACCGAGCAAGCAAAGCCGGAAATCATCGACGAGATCATGTTGTTCGTGCTATCAGCCCTTTCCTTGTTGGGCATACTATCTATCATGCCTTTTACAGGGGAAGCCATCGCGTGGCTCACCGCGGCGTGCGGATGCTGTGTTGTTCTGTATTTCAAATTCAACATGCACGCTTTCATCAAACGCTTACAGACACAAAAACAAAGAATAACCCTCTTGCTCAGTGTGCTGATTATCAGCACCGGTATCGTGGGCGGCTATTACAAATTCCGGAAAGATCCAGTGGACGAAAACCTTCTGGCATGGAAAATATCCATGAACGTGCTGACGGAAAACCCGTTATTCGGCATTGGTATCGGGAACTTCCAAAAAGCATACGGGGATGCCCAGTCTTACTATTTCGAACACGGCAACCGGACAGAAAGAGAACTGGCATTGGCCAACACGCCGTGTTACCCGGTCAGTGATATTGTCCGTATCACGGCGGAAACCGGATTGCTGGGATTATTACTTATCCTCGGGTTTGTCGCCACGATTCTTATAAAAAGTATCCGAAGTTTAAAACGATACCCGGAGAAGTTAGCTACCCTAGGTGCATTAATTTCGCTCTCTATGGCAGGGCTGATGTCCTCCCCTATCAGATCATTACCGTTAGCCATCATCCTGATGCTCTTGCTCGCCTTGTGCGCCCCCCGGGAAGCCCGTCAAGAAAAAGCCGGACTGAGTTTCAAAGTAATTTATCTCGCGTTGGCAGGCTTGGTGTTTTTCACCGCCTTCCCCGAAATGAGAAAATACAACTCCTATCGCGCATGGGCAGAAGGAAAACTATATTACAACGTGAAGATATACGCGACGGCGGTTAATATATACGCCCCGTTGGCAAAGAATCTAAGACATCCCGGATTTCTTATCGAATACGGGCAAGCACTCTCCCAAACAGACCGATACGAAGACAGCATTGCTGTTCTCCGAGAAGTATTACAATCTGTATCCGCTCCGGTAATATACAATATCATCGGGAAAAACTATCAAGCCATGGGAGAGTACAAGCTCGCCGAACAGAACTTCCGGAAGGCCCATTACATGACACCCAGCCTCGTGTATCCCAATTATTTGCTGGCAAATCTTTACCACGAAATGGGATTACATGACAAGACCTTGCAATGCGCCCGACAAGTAATCACTCAAAAACCCAAAAAGGAATCAAAAGAAACACAAGAAATGAAAGCACAAATGGAATCGCTCATCAAGAGTATCCATTAAAAGAGCCATCCTCGGACCGTTCTGGTCCATTTCACACCATAGTACATCTAAATCCATCACTTTGGGGAGACATTCTAAGTCTCCCTTTCTTTTTTATACCCATAAATCCGTATATTCGCGACATTCTAAATCAATGACACAAACTATGAAATATATATTATCGTTCCTTTTCACCACGATTCTCGGCATCACGCTCCTCTCCGCGCAGGATTACCCGAAGCGCGAATTTCGCGGGGCATGGATACAAACCGTGTTCCAGAGTGAATACGCCAAAATGTCGCCGGACGAGATGAAAGTCGACTTTATCCGCAAGCTGAATTACCTGCAAGAATGCGGAATCAACGCCATTGTCTTTCAAGTACGACCGGAAGCCGACGCGTGGTATCACTCCGAGATTGAACCGTGGAGCCGTTTCTGCACTGGCAAACAAGGTGTAGCGCCGGAGCCGTTCTTCGATCCGATGGCATTTCTCATCAAAGAATGCCACCGACGGAACATGGAATTTCACGCTTGGCTGAATCCCTTCCGGGCATGCACGTCGGGGACTGCCACGTTAGCGGAAACGCACGTTTATCACGAGCATCCCGAATGGTTCGTCACTTACAACAAGCAATTACTTTTCGATCCCGGTATCCCCGCCTGTCGGAAATACATCTGCCGGGTGGTGGAAGATATCGTGAGCCGCTATGACGTGGACGCCATTCACATGGACGACTATTTCTACCCCTATCCCGTGAACGGAATGCCTTTTCCCGACGATAACAGCTTTCGCGCTTACGGGTTGAAGAAAGGATACTCCGAGGACGAACGGGACGACTGGCGACGGGAAAACGTGAATCAATTAATCCGGGAGTTGAAACGCACGATCGTGAAGACAAAGTCGTGGGTACGCTTCGGCATCAGTCCTTTCGGGATATATCGCAACAAACAAAACACGCCGGACGGTAGCGGAAGCAATACCAACGGGTTGCAGAATTATGACAACCTGTATGCGGACGTGACGCTATGGGTCAAGAAAAAATGGATTGACTACAATATCCCCCAAGTGTACTGGGAAATCGGACACCCGGCAGCAGACTACATCACCCTTGCCAAATGGTGGGACAAAAACGCCCACGATATCCACCTTTACTTGGGACAAGACGTGGCACGCACCATGAAAGCCGGCGACCTGACCACCAAAATGGAAACCGCCCGTTCCCTACGCCACGTGAAAGGCAATTGCTTCTGGCCTGCCAACGAAATATTATGGAATAACGAGGGTATCGCCGATAGCCTCCGTGAACATTACCACCGCTACCCGGCATTGATTCCCGCCTACACGCACATGTACAACGGACGACCAAAGAAAATCGCCAAACCCCGTGCCAAACGCACGGACAAAGGCTACACCGTGAAATGGTTCTCCGTCGGCGACCGTGAAGATCCCCGCAATCCCCAGTATTTCGTGATCTACCGCTTCGCCCCGAAAGAAAGCATCAACCTCAACGATCCCTCCAAAATAGCCGCCATCACGCACTACACGGAATGCTACCTACCGCTTCCCCGAACAAAATACCGTTACGTGATCACCGCCGTCGACCGCTTCCACAACGAGTCAAAAGGGAAAAAGATAAAACTTAAATAATTTTCACATGAAAAACATTATAGATAAGTAGCTGTAAGATATTCCTTCTTTAGCAATTCATAGGTATATGATGGACTTTGGATATATAACTCATTCTCCTTATCTTGTACTAAATCATAGACTTTAGAATTATATATCACATCTAAAGCAGAAATAGCATCCAAATTAAAATCCGCCATCAAATATTGTGTCATTTTATCAACAATATGTGCAATCAAATAATCCGTCTGTTGTTGTATCATCATATCCGTTTTAAAAATTCAATAGCACGTTTCGTTCCAAAAAAGAATTGATTATTCAATTTCCTGTATTCCAACTCTTTTGCCAATTCTTCCAAAGTAAATGAACCTTCTTCGTAACGATTTAGCAAATAAGCTACTCCATCATCTGCTATTGGACCAATAACAATATCATATTCATGCTTGAATGAAAGAGTATTTCTATTGCGGTTTCGATATATAAATTCTGCCCATTCTTTAATCGGCTTTTCAAAAACCAACACATTCAACAAATGATTGGTAAGAACAGCTTCGTCAAAATCATAGACCTGTACGATGGGATTTCCGCCAAAAATTCGGGCTTTCTTTTTTGCTAATTCTTCTGCCTGTGTCTGAAGATTTGTCAAATAAAACCCCTTGCCAAAGTCCTTGTACGGATTAGATTTCTCTATATCAATCTTATCAAAATCTACATTGGTCCCATGATAAAGTATCATTGCAATTGCCCTCCATTTTTGCGACATAAAACAATCAGATCATCCACCGCATCATCTATAGACTGAAGATGCTCCGTTTCGTAGAACTCATCCAAAAAATGAATTCCTTTGAAATGATACAAATACAAAAACGCACTTTTAACCGAAAGCTGAAAGCGTTTGGCAAAAGCACGAATGCAAGCATTCATATAAGGTATTTTATATTTATCATTCATCGTGGATAGATATTAAATAATTTGATACACACAAAAATACAAAAAGTACAGTTCAACCGGACATTTGAACCGTACTTTTTTCTAATTCAGCAACAAATATACTCCCCAAACAGAGCATATTGAAAAATTCGCAAGCATGCACAATTCCGAGAAGCTGCTAATATTTAAATTGTTCACATGCTTGCGATATCAATATTTCTATTTCTTCAACGCCTTTTCCACCACTGCTGACAACTCTTCTTTACTCTCCATGTGTGCCCGCATCACGATTTTCCCTTCTTTGTCCACAATCACGAACATCGGGACAGCCTGCACGTGGTACAATTTATCCACTCGATATCCGCCCTTCGCCTTTTCGTCAAGCACTTGCGGCCACGGTAATTGCTCCTCATCCAACGCTTTCTCCCATGAAGCTTTCTTCTCATCGATGCTCACCCCGACAATCTCCACGCCCTTGTCCTTGTACTCCTTGTAAAACTCCCGCACCCAAGGAAAAGAAGCGCGGCACGGCTTACACCAGCTTGCCCAAAAATCAAGCACCACCACTTTACCCCGGAAATCAGACAAACTCAACAAAGAACCGTCCCGCCGTGCTAACGTGAACTCGGGTGCCGGACGTCCCGGTTCAATCCGTTGCCTCAACTCGATACAATCTCGCACTTCTTTCACCAGCTCACTCTCCCGCACCTTCTCGTCAAACAAGCCGAAAACTTGTTCCAACTGCTCCAATGACATTTCGTTCATCATGAAATTCAAGTTATAAGCAGCCGTTTCCACGGACGGGTTAGCCGCCATAATCTTCAACTGCTCTTCCTTTACCCGTGCCATATACGCGTCAAACTCCTTTCTATACACCCAATAAAACGTTGTATCCTCTAACGTTTCTGGAGCATCGAATACCATTTTTGCCAACTCCGCGTATTTCTTGAACTCCGGCATTGCCTCCACCACGTACCGTTGTTTATTAATCTCCTCATTTACATCATTATTTTTAGAACCGGTAACCGTCATTCCCTTGATAACCAATTCCTCTTCCTCGTTTATTCCCACGTTTCTCCAATCCCCCCGCATCTCTATCTTACTGTTCTCCAAAGCCACTCTCATCTGAACCGCCTCCTTCCCCTCCGGAGCCACCGTCACCAAGGCAAATCCCACGCACGGCACTTCTCCCTCAAACACGAACTTTCCCCCCTTCATCTTCACCGTGTCACAAATCACCAACCCTCCTTTAGCATGCATCGTCAAAATCGCGTTACCGTTTCCCGCACCTTTAAACACACCTTTCAACACGTACCCCGCTTGGCTGTTACAAGCGAATAGCACACTCATTACCAATAACATCAAACATTTTTTCATCTCTATTCTTTTTTAAATTAATTACTTCCCGATTTCCTTATCCATTAATAATCCATTTACCAACTCCTCCAATTCATACTCCAGATTACCGCATTTGACTATTTTCCCCTCGCAGTCGATCAACACGAGATGCGGAATACCTGTCACGTCATACAAGTCACTTGCCGTATGCTTTCCACCCGAGAGCTTCTTATCCCGCACGTGTAACCACGGTAATTTTTCCGCGTCCAGTGCTTTTTCCCACGCCTTCACGTCCTTATCCACGCTGACACCGAGAATTTCCACCCCTTTGTCGTGATACTTCTTGTAAAACTCCTTCAACCAAGGAAAGAGCGCACGACACGGACCGCACCAGCTCGCCCAAAAGTCTACCAACACCACCTTACCGCGTAAATCGGCAAGCGACAGCACCTGCCCGTCACGTTGTGCCAACGAGAACATGGGAGCCATCCGTCCCGGAGCCAAACGCTGGCGGGTTTCCAATTCCTCACGTATTTCGGTCAACATCTCGCTGTTTCGCACCGCCTCGTCAAACTGCCCGAAAACCCGTTCAAACTCTTCCAGTTCCATGCCGCCTATCATGGGTGTCAAATACAACGCTGCCGCTTCCGACGACGGATGTGCCGCCATGATTTCCAGTTGCCTCGTAAACATCAACTCTCGAAAACTATCCTCCAGCACCTGCAACGTATCCGCCTTCCGCATCACCTCGTCCGTCAACTCCGCATTGTCATCCAACGAAGCGAACCACTTTTCCAACCGTTCATAATCCTTGAACTCCGGCAATTTCCGTAACGAGAAATACACTTCATCCAGAAGATTGCACACCTCCGTGTTCTTACCGCCCGTGACCTTCATATCCCGGATAAAGAAACTCCCCCCGACATTCCGTTCCAAATTTGCCCAATCGCCTTGCAACTCGATCGGGCTATTTTCCAACACGATAAGCATATCCAACACCTCTTTTCCTTCGGGTGCCACCCGCAAAGAACATGCTGCCACGAAAGGCGTCTTACCCTCGAAACGGAACTTTCCCCCGTTCATCTCGGCTGTGTCCGCTATCACTGATGCACCCGCGTGGTCGGTCACGGAGATCACCGCGTACCCGTTCCCAGCGTTTTTCAAATTTCCCTTTAGCACATACCCGTCCTTGGGTGTGCCGCAAGCCATAAACAGGCTTGCAAGCACAACAAACATACTTGTTTTCATCCGATAAAATCAATTCATTATTATTTCCAACCTCTATTCTGTTCCCAACCCATGGTCGCCGCTTCAAACGTGTAGAAAGGCAATGCCCAACGCGGGTCATCCGGGGCTATTTCCAATTGCACGCGAGTACTCAAATCAGTCGGGTCTGTCAAAATCTCGCGGCGAACATAGATACCGGCATTTTCCGCCCCGTTCAGACGTTTAACATCATAGAACCGCCAGAAAGCTCCCATCTCGCGCAAACGCTCGTCCAGCACCTCCTGCACGCTACCGGTAACCCCTGCCTCAGCAGACACATCGTCCATAAAGCGGGTGCGACGCAACGTCTTCAACGTCTCTGCCGCGGTTCCCTCGTGTCCGCCCCGGGCCTCACACTCCGCCTTAATCAAGTACATCTCCGCCGTCGTCATGCCGATAAGCGAATTACCCGCGAAACGCGAATAACTGTATAGATTCCAAGGTTTCAAATATTGCCAGTTTTCATAACTGATATATTGCTCGAAAGTATTCGTATCCATTTCAACCAAATTCTCACCGGTCATCAAAAGAGGCGTACAAGAGCTATAGAAATGAATCCAGCGGGCATCATTCTCCCGGTCCCAAAGCTCATAAAAAGACTCGGAAATCGGGCAAGTACCCCCCAATCCTTCCCAAGACACGTTGGGCAAATACAACTCCTCGTACTTCGCCACCGCCTCCGTATCCATGTCATCCAGTTCAAACATCGAACTCACGACTATTTCATCCATCGGCTCACCCTCTTCATCCAACACACTAATCCAATTCCACTCTTCCAACTCGTATTCAGGTTCATTCTTAAAATCCACCAGAGTATTATGAGCTTTCAACGCCTCCGTCGCGTTCGACAATGCCAGCTCGTAATCTCCCCTGTACAGGGCTACCCGCGCCCGGAATGCCTGCACGGTCGGCACCGTCGGGCGGAAATTATGCGCCTTGTCAAACGTCGTGCGCCCCGCTTTAGTCAACGCCTCTTCCGCCAGCCTCAAATCCTCGTAGATACGTTCCAGCGTGTAGCCTACCGTTTCCCGTCCGGGAACTTCTCCCGCCGTGGTATTATCCCGATAACCGATACCCGGTTTATCGTCTCCCCACAAACAATACTGCGTCAACAGCATAAAGTGGTAATACGCCCTCCCGAAACGAGCTTCGCCTTCCACTTGATCATGGATAGCTTCCGTCGTCTGAATCACCTTATCCAGATACTCCAGCACCGTGTTAAAACGATAAATTCGTTCCCAAACCGGAGTCCAAGTCCACATCATCCACATTGATGTCATCAACGTCTCTCCCTGCCAGCAATATGACTCGTACGTGGTCGGTTCACTTGCCCGCAACCCGTGCACGTAAAACTCCGGTGTCAACTCCACCGCGTCCGTCAACGGAAGAGCTTCCGTCAAGTAAGCACCCGAGGAACTACCTTCCCCCGTTTCAGCATCAACCCGTTCAAACAAATAAAGATCGATACTTCCGGTCAGCCCATAGAGCTGGTCCATGTGGTATATGTAAGCGCTGCCCGACTTGTCCGTGGTCTCATCCAGAAAATCACTGCACGAAGCCATTACCAAGGCTCCCAACAAAGCAATGATTATATATATTTTTCTCATATTCCTTACTGTTTTTATCCATTCATACTCATTTTACCAACTCTTGAAACCGAGTTTCACCCCAAACGTGAAAACAGGCATTGGCTTTAGACTCCCAAGCGGGTAATCAGGAGCCATTTTCCCGTTCGCGCTCCAAATCAATCCCAAGTTGCTCGCCTGCGCGTAAACATGGATACGGCTGAACACCCCCTGTTTCGACAACAGGCTTTGCGGCAAGTCATACCCCAGAAACACCTCGTTCAAACGGATATAATCTCCTTTTATAAAATTGTTTCTGAAATACGTGCTAACCTGTATCATGGACGAATATCCATTACCACTCAAGAAATTAGGTCTATTATCATCGTTATAGAGCGGCAATTCAGAATAAGACACCTG
This sequence comes from Butyricimonas sp. Marseille-P3923, assembly GCF_900184685.1. GTDB lineage: Bacteria > Bacteroidota > Bacteroidia > Bacteroidales > Marinifilaceae > Butyricimonas > Butyricimonas muris. The sequence continues at coordinate 108,758 of NZ_FXXL01000004.1, read as the reverse complement.
ATTGGCATATCCCTTGTCATATACCTCAAAAGCCTTGTCCAGACGTTTAGAATAAGCAGCAAGATTTCTGCTATCGGGCGAAAAACTGTCATTATAACTCGTCATAACATAATAACCGAACTGCCCCGTGAGCATGAAAGAGAATGTCACCCCTTTCCATGTGAACATATTGCTGAAACTCAGCGTGCTTTTCGGTTCCATCGTTCCCAAATAGTAAGCCCAGTTATTATCACCAAGCGTTTGCCCTTCCCGGGGAGTCACAAAATCCATCATGCGAGAAGATTCTTCATCCAAAATGGGTTCCCGTGAACCGTCTTTCCCGCCCAGCAACACGTAGCCTTCCGGCAAATACCCCACCGGTTTCAGAACGGTGAAAGAACCGATCGGACGCCCCACGACATAAGAGTTACCAACCGCCAGATAAGGACCCGTGAAACCGAATTTTTTCAATTCGTTGTGGTTGTACGAATAATTCAGTATCCCGCTCCAGCTCAAATCTCCCGTGATAGGCAAGTCCGAACCGATTGAAAACTCCACGCCCCGGTTCACAATTTCCGCGTTATTCAACAACATAGACTCCACACCCTGCGAAATCACCGGTACCGTCGTGTTCGCCAACACGTCATAAGAATATTTGTTATAAAACTCCGCGCTACCGCTCAGTTTATGCCCGAAAAACGCCATATCCACACCGATATTCAGCGTCCGCGACTTCTCCCACGTCAGTGTATTGTTGCCGCGTTCCGCTATCGTGTTAAAAGATTCTCCCCCGGAATAAATAAGGCTACCCGGGTGCACTGCCACCGTCGTCACGCTGGACGTCCCCGACTTGCCTGCCGCCACACCCGCGATACCGTACGATGCACGCAACTTCAACTGGTCTATCCAAGAAGCCCGTTCCATGAACCGCTCGTTTGAAATCAACCAACTAGCACCGAACGACCAGAACGGGGAAAACTTATCACGCACGTCTTCCGCTTGAAAATTGGAAGCATCCGTGCGGAAACTGGCAGTCACCGAATAACGGTTGTCATAAGTATAAGCCGCGTTCGCGTACACCGAGAAAAAACGGTCTTCCAATGTCGATAGGCTCCCCAACTTCTCGAAGGGCATATACGAAGATACCCCGAAAATATTGTTTTTCTTCGTCACGTAATCCAGCTCCGTCAACACGGAATTGGTATATTTATTATACCCGTAACGCGTCACTTTCGGGTCTGCCTCCGTCGTGGCGGAAATAACCTCCGTACCCGCCAGCACGTTAAACGCGTGTTTATCTTTCGTCAGACTGTAATCAGCCTGCCCGCGCAAATTATAAGCCTCGTACGTGTGCCCCTCGTTCGAGAACACGCCCCCGGTCGGGAAATAAGAAACATACCGCCCCGTTTCGCCCAACGCGGAATAAGTATTATACAAATCCCTCACGAAAAACGATTCCGGCTCGTAAGACACGTGCTTGTCGTACTTGCGGTGCTCGTACTGTCCCTTGGCACTCACGTTCAGTCCCCAGTCCGTCCGGTACTCGAAACCACCTTGTACCCTGTAATTCATCGTCTTCGAATAGTTATCCGTGTATTCCCTATCGGCAACAGGATTATACGTCCAGTCCACCGGAGTCTTGCCGGCATAATATTCCTCCGACATCAACAGAGGCTCGTACACAGTCCGCGAGGTCGATATATACGTGAAATTCCCTTCGTCATCCTTCAAACGAGTCCACGGGCTAAGCCATTCCCGCACGCTTTCAACACTCGTACCGTTGTTTTCCTCCCTACTGAACATCGTGTTCACCGCAAACTCGAACGTCAGGTTCCTCGTCAAGCGGGCGTTACTCGCCAGATTCAGCAACAGGCGCCGTTTGCCATTCTCTTGCAGGTAACTATCCTCGTCATCATAAGAAGCCGAAAAAGCGTAATCCAACTTATCGGCGGCACCCCGCAGCGACACGTTATACTGCTGACGCACCATACGCCGGAAAATATACTCGTTCAAATCATCTTTCCACGTCCCGCTGTTTCCTCGCTCGATAAGCTCCTGTTTTTTAGCATCGTACTCCCCCGCGGTAAGATTCTTCCTATTATCCCGCTCGTACAGCATACTGTATGGAGCCGACATATACCGCCTCCGTGCGGAAGCTCGCGTGTAAGGGTCGTTACCTGCAAAATTAATCGGTTTGTACTTGTGCATCAATTCCTCGAAACGAAACTGATTCTCCGCCGACGCCATGTTAAACAAATAATCCAAATCCGCCCGGGAACTCACCGACCAATATGCATCCGCCGAAATTTCCAACTTGCTCTTTGCCTTGCCTTTCTTCGTGGTAATCACGATTACCCCGTTCGCCGCACGCGCCCCGTAAATGGAAGTCGCTGCCGCATCCTTCAACACCGTCACAGACTCCACGTCGTTCGGGTTAATCGACGCAAACGGATCACTTTCAAGCATATAACCACTGATGGGAAACCCGTCCACCACGATCAGCGGATCGTTATCCGCCTTAAAATTTGCATCACCCATACTGACTTGCGATATAGTACCTTGTCCCCGGATAGCGAATCGTACCTGTCCGTCCACCGGTGCGCTCACCACCGTCAATCCCGGTACCAACCCGACCAACGCTTGCGCGAGATTGGACGTCGGTTTCCGCCCCAATGTCTCCGCATCCACGATCGAGTAAGCACCCGTGGCACGCTCCTTGGAAATCGTCTGGTAACCGGTAACCACCACGTCGTCCAAGTTCTCGCTATCCTCCTCCATTGTCACCCGGATAAATTCCTTTTTCTCCACCGCGATCTCCTGCTTCTTCATGCCCACGAACGAGAAAACAAGCACATGCGGCCCTTTCTCCGGCAAACGAATCTGGAAACCACCCGTCGAATCCGCCACGACTCCCGAAGCCGTTCCCTTCAACACGATAGTCGTTCCCGGCAGCGGGATTCCCTGCTTGTCGACCACCACTCCCCTGACAATCCTCTCCTCCACTTCTTTCTGCTGCTGAACAGCCTCCTTCCAAATCACGATTGTCTTCTCCTCGATCGAGAACTTCAACCCCGTGCCTTTCAAGCAAGTTGCCAAAATCTCCTCCACCGTGGCATCTTTAAACACGACATTCCGATTTTCAATACCCCTCAAATCGGCATCACTGTACACGAAACTGAACTCCGTCCGCGATTTAATCTCGTTGATGATCTGTTTCATCGAGGCACTCTCCAATTCCATACTCATTCGCACCTCCTGAGAATAGGCTCCGGCATGCACTTGCAGCGCGAACAAAACCGATAAAATAAACGTCGCTTTCATCATTAAAATCAACTTCATTAATTTTCTATGCCTATCCATGTAGGCATAACATTTTTTTTCCATAACTTTGTGTTTAAGATTCGACAATATTTCAACACCTGTTTGCAGCAGGATTGAAAAGTTTGACAAGGGGCAGTGTTTGCAGCACCGCTCCTTTGTTTTTATTTCACTACAATTTTATTCTTATTAATCTCAAATTTTACCTTTCCCGTCCGTTCGATAAACTTCAACACGTGAGCGATATCCTCGTGCTTCTTGATATTCACCGAATAAGGAATCCGCTTCAACTCCTCGTTAGCGTAAGTCACGTCGAACGAGTACCAGCGTCCCAATTCATCCAAGATGGCAGATAACGGCTGATTATCAAACACCAATCGCCCGTCCTTCCAACCGACATACAACTCTACATCCACTTCCGCCACCGTCAACCGATCGCTCTCCCGATTGAAATCAGCCTGTTGTCCGGGTATCAACTTCACACGCTGTCCTTCTGCCGACACGTCCACCCGTCCCTGCACCAACGTGGTCAACACGTTTTCCTCTCCCTCGTATGCCCGCACCCCGAAGGATGTACCCAACACCAATACCTCCACGCCTCTCGCCTCCACCGTGAAAGGCTTCTGTTCATCACGCACCACGTCGAAGTAAGCCTCCCCCCGCAAATACACTTTCCGCCTCTCGCCCGAGAACTTCACGGGATACCTCAACTCTGACTCGGCATTCAGGTACACCGTTGTCCCGTCCGCCAGCACGAGCGTGTATTCCCCGCCCCGCGGTATCCGCAACAAATGATATTCCTCCGCTCCGCCCGGTTGTCCCTCTTCCGCATCTTCATATCGCAATGTATCGCCTGCATTACTTACCCCGTTCCCCACCGTCCGGTTTGCCCCGTCTGTCAACAAAACCTTGTCACCACCCGGCAAAATAAGTTCAGCCTTTGCCTTCCCCGGAGTTATTTCCGCCACAACAGCCACCTGTGCCTTCTCGCCCTCACGATTCAGGGAAAAATAAACAATTCCCCCGATAACCAACGGTAAAGCAAACATCGCCGCATACCGAATCCACGACAATCTCCGCGCACGCCGTTCCCCACATGTCGTCCGGTTCAAAATCCTCTCCCACGCCCAATTTTCCGCCTCCGGCGATTTCACGAACCGACGGAATCCTTCTTCCAGATTCCGCATGGACACCAATCGTTGAAACATCTCCTCGTGCTCTTCGTTTGCTTCCCGCCAAGCCCTCAACTCCCGTTCACCCGCGTCATCCAACTCACCCTTCACGTGGTTCAAAATCAATCGTTTTATCCTATCGTCATCCCGTATTTGCATACTTTTGTTCTTTGGTTTTATACTAAAGCACGCGAAGTAGCGTTTGGTGTAATACCAAAACACACTTTTTTTCATACTTTTTTATTTTACGCTAAAAATCAAGCTATTATATAGCTACAATTTCTGAAAAAATTTAGGGGTAATCCTCCAAAAGATATTTATCTTTCTACTACATACAAAGTATTTCAATTGAATAAATTTGTATTCAATTACTAAATAATTCCTATTCATTTCCTATTATAATAGGAGATAAATGGGAGTTGAATAGGAGTTGAATGGGAGATGCTATAAAGCAAGTACAAATCAATATAATATAAAATATTACTTATTTTATAAAATTAAGGATTAACGCGACTCGTTCTTAGGAAATCCACAACAGGATAGACAACACATTTTTCAAACGCTCTTTCATGTAATGATTGGCGTTATTCTTGTGCTTTTTCACGGTATTAACCGAAATATTCAATTTCCGGGCAATCTCCTCGTGGCTACACCCGTCCAGACTCATTTGATACACCTCTTTGCAGGCGGGGGACAGTTCGTCGAACACGGAAAGTAAAGCCTGAAATATCTCGGATTCCAGAATCTGATCGAGAAAAGACTCCGAATCATCCCCTTCCCGAATCATCCTTTCGGCATACTTATTTTCCACCTGCCGATGCCGGAGCAAATTCAAGCAATCGTGCCGCACGGCTTTATAGAGATAAGCCTTCACGGCATTTTCCACCCGAAATTCCATCCTTTTCTCCCACAACGCCACAAAAGCATCCTGCACGACATCCTCGATCACATCCTCGTCAGTCACGTACTTCGCCGCGAAATAACGCAAGGCAACCACGTACCTGTCGTACAGCACACGGAACGCTTTCTCCCCTCCGCGAGCAAATTCTTGAATTATATCTACTTCTCTCGTGTCCAAATTAACGCCATTTTCTCCTACAAAAATACAATAAAAAATGGAATAACTTATTTACCCCATGATTTACAGAACACGTCCGATACTTTTATAAAATTCCTCTTTCGCTTCAATCTCCAAGAACGGGGAATGCCCACAACGTTCCAACACGTGTAGATCATAATTGACTTTAGCCTCGCGCAAAGGTTCGATTATTCCATTTAAGGGGTGCGGGTCCAAGCTGCCATGAATAACATGTACTTCGGATCGTAGCCGCGGAAGAATCTTCATGAAATATCCCTCCCGCCGGAGTGTTGCCGCCTCCGTCCAAACCCATGCATACATCTGTCCATCCGGTTCGTATTCATTCGTGAAATCCGATACATGATAGTTATCACATTGGGCAACGATCTTACCCAATTCTTCCATATCTTTATCCGTGGCGTTTCCCGATAATTCCCGCAGGCATCTTTCAAAACGTTCCCGCTCCCCCGGCGAAAGTCTTTTCAAACGATTATCCATGATTTGAAGTACATACTTTTCCTCGAAAGGGGGACACCCGACCAGCACAAGTTGTTTTACCCGTTCCGGGTATCGCACGGCAAACAAGATAATCAGCCATGCCCCCCATGAATGACCGACAAAAGTCACCGCCCCATCGGTTTCACGGCAAACCTGCTCGTGAAGTTCCTGTATCAATTCCTCGATCGAATAGCGGGTCTGGAATGGTTCCAACACTCCGTTTTGTAAAGATAGTTCTTCAGCCATAGGCTTTAAAGAACCTTTAGCACCCGGTCCGCCATGAACCAAAACAACGGAGTACGGGGCACTCCCGTATCTACGCGTTATATTCATCCCTTTTCTTTCTAGGCAGCTTTTTGACCACTTCTTCCACCGAGTGATTTATCAATTCTTTGATTAGTTTATCGGGCACATCACTTTCCAGATATACCGTTATCCAATATTTTTTATCCGAATAGAAACCAAAGAAAATTCCATCGTAACGCTCCATCAACTCCACCGATTTAGCCGGATCACATTTCAAGTTCGCCCAGAATCGTCCGTCCTTAGTGCGCAACGGGGCAAAAGTAAACATCTTATCCATGATTTTATAGACCAAGGTGTACTCGTCAAACGGCATACATTCCGTCGCCCCTTTTACAGACAGGCAATAATCTCTGTATTCTTCAATATTCATCGGTAAAGTTTATAATAACACGTTATCCAAAATTTTATCCAAAACGCCCACGTAGTAATAAGGGATATTAAGTAACTTGAATATTTTTCCCGTACTAGACTCTTTCACTTCGTCTACGCTCATTCGATTGCTCCAAACCCTGATTGCCAAGTCGTGCGGAGCATCAGACATAAAAATATGAAGCGAGCGAAGATGAGCACGTTTGTAACAAAACCAAAGCAAATGGAATCAATATTTGTAATGATTCCAAAGCAAAAAATAGGTTTTCATGTAAAGAATCCAAAGCAAACGTTTCCCTACCTCACGTATCCATTCTTGTAAAAATCACAGGCTTCCTCTATTCTAGCGGGTTCGTCGGCTTTCAGCAGCAACAGCAATTCACGGGTAAATTCGATGTACCCGCAGCCATTAGCGGTCACGATATTCCGGTCGCCGACGGCTTGTGCCTCGACGTAACCCGCTTCATTCGTGTACCGTTCTCCGGCATATTGTTTCAGGTAGGGAAGCGTGTTGCTCGTGTGCTTCACGTCATTCAAGAAACCGTGGATACCCATGAAGACGGAAGCGTTGCAAATCGCACCCACGATTTTCCCTCGTTCCAAGGCTCTCCGGACGATAGATACTACTTGTTCCGCCTCGGGCGAAAACCAACTCGTTCCGCCGACCAGAACCAAAGCTGCGTAATCATCGGGCATGGTCTCGAAACTATAATCGGGCAGCGTGCGGAATCCCCCTATCGAGGGCACGAGTTCCAAAGTCGGGGCGACGGTCCTTACCGTGTATTTCACTTCACTGCCCGGCATAACTCCGGTACTCAACGCGGTTGCGAGGAATGCCCCTTCCCAATCGGCATATCCATCCAGAATAATAAATAAAACTTCTTGCTTCATATTAATTATCATTTTATCCAATAACAAAAGTAACTATTTTTTCAAACAAGGGATGGAAACAATAAACCTTTCTCTTCGTTTTTTGTCTTAGAATCAGATAGATTAAAAGAACGAGCATGGAATTATATATATGGATTCCACGCGATTATAAACAATTAAAGAATAAAACATGAAAACTTTAACCCTAATCATTTCGTCATTATTCCTTTTAATGACAGTAAGTTTGAACGCACAAGAACGAGGTCCACAACATCGAGGCCCGAGAGGTCACATGAACCCCGAAGAAATGGTCAATAAACTGGTCGAGCGCACGAAAACAGAACTGAAACTCAATGAGAAACAAGAAAAACAAGTAAAAGAATTGTTCACGGAAAATTTCATAAAAATAGGCGAAGTCATGAAAAAATACCAAGGACAACGTGATTCCATGACGTTCTACAACCAAAAAATAGAAGACCAACAAAACTTATCCTTAAAAAAGATTTTGACGGAAGAGCAATATAAAATTTACCAAACCAACTTGGAAAAGAGAAAACAAGAAATGGCAAAACGTCGCAAAGAAGGTATGAATCACCGCGGACAACGGGGCGGACAAGACAACCCGGCTGTGAACGGAAAGAAGCATGACTGCAAAGGATGCGGCGGTTGCGGAGAGAATAATTGAGCCTACCTTAAGAATATAAAACAGGAGGGAGTTTAAAATGACTTTTAACTCCCTCCTGTTTAACTGAAAAGCACTAACTTACTTACGATTAAAGTATTCCTCTACGGCTTCGACCAATTTCGGACCGTGCGGATTGCGGGCAATAATCTTCCCGGAACCATCTATCAGCAGCGTGAACGGTATGGCTTGAACCCCGTAATCATTACGGGAAGCGCTTTCCCAACCTTTCAACTCGGAAATTTGAATTCCTATCGGTTTGTGTTTTTCAAGAGAACTTTGCCATTTTTCCCGTTCTTTGTCAAGCGAGATACCGATGATTACCAAGCCTTTTTTCCCGTATTTTCCATACAATTCTTTCAACAAAGGCATTTCTTGAATACAGGGCACGCACCACGAACCCCAAAAATCCAACAACACGAGTCCTCCTTTTTTCACTTGTTCCGACAAACGGACTTCTTTCCCCTCGATAGTTCGCGCAACAATCTCACGGAAAGGCCTCCCCACTTCCGTTGCTTTTTGCGAACTAGAAAAATAATTCTGCTTTTCCTGACGTGTCCTTATGAACGTTTCGTACTGTTCCCGAAGTTCCGGATTGATTGTCGGGTAGATTCTCTCGACAAATGCATCACTATAAATATCTTTCGAGCAACAAGTGAAGAAAAAATAGTCACCCGTGCTTGTTCCGGCATACTCGCTGATAAATTCCTCGGCAGCAGGTACCATGATTTCTCTAAAGATAATTCGACTTTGCTCGTTGTAGTAATTATTTATCTCGTTACTGACATTGCCCGCTAATTGCTGCACGCTATCCCGCTCGCGGAATAATATTTGGCTTCTGCGTTGAATTTCCTGTTTTCCTTTCCCGATTGTCGCCATGTAACGGTCATTAGCAAGGGTTCCGGACAAGGTTATCCCTGTCGTGTCATAAAGAACTTTAATATTGCCACGCTCGATAATCACCGGTACGGAAGACATTCCCGGAATCCTGTTGTCACGAACGTCCTCGATGGTCAATACAAACACCGCGGGTTCCTGTACCGTTCCCCGAAACCGGAACTCTCCGTTTTTGATTATACCGCTATCTACCGGAATGGATTTATCTGGCAAGAAAAAATATGTCGCGGGAGATAACAATACCCGACATCCGTCGTAACGTGTCGGCAGACTACCGGTAAGCGTGTAATTATTCCCGTCCCCGCAGGAGCAAAAGAGTCCCGCTACCGCAAGCAGCAGGACTATAAAACTATTTTTGAATACCATCATTTTTCCTCTTTTAGCATTTCAACCACGTAAGAAATTTCATCCATCAAACCGCTGGGGCTTCCACCGTATCCTTCTGCCAGATAACGGATACGACCGTTTTTAAGGATGGCTTTCTGGGGAATGCCCGAAGTCCCGGGAAACATGGATTTATACACCATATCACGAGATTTCTTTCCCTCTCGGTTAGCATCGTAAAGTACTTCCATACCGTGGAAGTTATTCTTTTTCCACAGGGCATCTATTTTTTCTTTATTGGGTTCGTCCTGCGTGATGATGAAATAGAATTTCACGCTTGAATCACCGGCATAAAGGTCTACAGCCATTTGCATCCCGTCTAACGCCGCAATACACGGGGCGCACCACAATGCCCAAAAATCGAGAATCACGATATCATTCTTTTTGAAACTTGCAGATTTTACCTTACCGCCGAGATGCGATTCCAAAGCAAACGGCTCAAAAGGTATGTCTATCATCTTTGCCCGAAGTTTATTCTTTATTTTTTCCACTTCACTTTTGGGCTTCAATGATGATACCCAAGCTTCAAAAGTCGCCGGTTTCTTTTTTAAGCCATTGTAGTACACTCTCAATTTGTCATAAATAACCGGAGTCATCTGTCCTGCACCTGCTGCCCCCTTCATCGCCTCGAAAGCCTCAGCCTGACGTCCTAATTTCTCCAAACTTGCCACATACGCCTCGTTCCCTGCCGGATAAAAGAGATATCGTTGCTCTTCTTCTATCGCGTTCATCGTGTTGACGGCTTCCTCGTAACGCCCACTTTTCTCTGCCACCTGCGCGTGAACACTAATATAATAATACAACCACTGACGAGCTAATTCTTCCGCTTGCCGAGGTGAATATTGCAATCCTTGCATATAAGAACCGTCATTCACTTTCCGTATCATCTCGTCAATAAATCTCTTGGATACGTCAACAAAAGTTTCTGCCGGGATGGGAGTTTTCCGAATCGCGTATTCCACGGTTTTCTTGTAAACAGCATTAAGCATAACCATATCCATTTCCGGCAATATTTCCTCCAATTTCTTGTAGTCGCTTTCCTTATAATATTTTACAGCCAGTTCCCGGTAAAAATTAGAGTACACGAATCCTTTCGAATCGGGATTCTTTCGCCACTCCGCTATCGGGAAATCTTTCCTGAATTGCTCGGCAACGACAAAATATTCATCGGGAGTAACGGTGTTTAATGTAAAAGAATGGTTAAACCGGGCTAAACCGCCACGGGGAAACATTTCGAGAATAACCTGATCTACACTATCCGCTTTTTCTTTATTCTTTAAATCATAACGATAGGTATGGCTTATTTCCATGTATTCATTCTCTGTCAAATCAGCTTGGCTCTCCATTGTTTTAAGCAAATGTGCTATTCCCCGACTGGCATTTTCCCCGTACATCTTTCTCAAAACGGACTTCATTATACCGAAAAAATGACGTCCGTACTGGGGATAATGTTTCGTTTCCTGATCTACCCAAAACATCAAGGCTTCATCGGTAATTTCCTTGTAGTTCCCCGAGAAATAATTTCCAGAACCTTCACCAAATGAAGGCATACGGAACATTCCCCAAGCAAGATACCTTCCCGGCAGGTAATCCCCGACAACGTCTTTCGGGATGAACATAAATCCCTTATCTTCATTATTGTCCGTCGTATCCGGTTGCAAAGTAAAGGTGGATTGAAATTTAAAGGCAATGAAAGCACAATTATCCGGTACGTCGAATGTACCTTTCCACAATTCTCCGTCTTGTTTCAACTGCACGTCGCTGATCTCCCAACGATAGAAATTATACATATACACTATCCCGACCAAGTCTGTCTTCCCCTCTAGCGGACCGCCTGCCGGGTCATAAACCAATTCTAAAGGCTGACCGGTAATCGGAACCTCCGGATTTAATGTTAATCGAGAGTTCTCTTGCGGGTCTTGAGCGACGTTTTCCTCTTGCCCGAATACTCTGCCAGCAAGGCTACATAACAGCATTACAATAATTACGAACTTACTTTTCATAGTGATTATCTATATTTTATCTATTCTGTGATTGATTAATCGATAATCAATCACAGAATTATTTAATTAGCTTGATTTCCTATCGCGTGAAGATTTATATTAAACTGAGTTTTAAAATATTGCAACACAATCTCATACTTGTTTTTAATCGCATGGGTACGCTTGTACGTGCCGGACGCCTGATCCCAATCTTGACTCGAGTCTACCTCATCCGATAACGCCCATGCCTTAAAAGCCTCCTCGCTCATCGTGGTCAAGTATTTCACGTAAAGTCCGAAGTCATAGGCGGCATCCATATCCTTGTAGTATTCAAGGAAACCACAACCGTACTCACCTCCATCCCAAACATTGTTTCTGTATTTATCGTACCATTCTACAAACTCTGCCGGTATTTCAATTTTATTCCGGGAAGCAGCATAACCGATCAAAGACTTGTTCAACTCTCCCACCGTGTTCAATTGTTCCTCGGGAGTCAACTCATCCAACTTCTCGCTCGTGTAACCAAACGCAATATGATTCAGACCGTAAGCGGAAGCATGATTAGTCGTATCATTATAGCTTTTATACTCCCACTGTTGCGTTCCTTCATCCCAAACAGAACCATATTTTTGCTCCACGCTATAAATCCGCGATGCCAATAATATTCGCATCGGTAAAATATTTTTGTAAAAATTCTCACCCCACGGATTCAGGCACCGATCTTTGATAAAACGGTAAGCTTTCTCCACGTATGCCTCATCCGCGGGAACTGAATAAAAAGGAATGTAACTCGTCACGTTCCAACGGAAGTCACTTTCCTTGTATTTATACAAGAATTGGGTGTTGTATTTCTCGTAGAAAGCCACAAATTCCCTATCATAATCGGAATCTCCTTGTGGAAACTCGTAAAATTCCTGAGGAGCGGACGGAGTCAGCTTATCCTCATCACAAGCCACAATAACGCCCGCCATCAACAATAACAGAAACAATATATTTTTCATCTCTTTTATGTTTTATCAATTAATAACCTTGTCTATCCGGAGCCAATTCATTCTGAACCAAATTCTTGTTCCTATCCAACACGGCTTGAGGTATAGGCACCGTGTAACTCGGATCTTTCTCGCTCAACGTGTACGTGGTCGTTTTCCCCTCGTCGGCAATCCATTTGTGCTGAATCTGCGGCATCCCGTAACGACGTAAATCAAACCAACGGTGTCCCTCGAATATCAATTCCCGACGACGTTCCAATTTGCAAAGTTTCTCCAAATCCTCTGCCGTACTCAATTGATAATCCGAGTAATTCGTAATCCGATTACTCCGCAATTCATTCAAATCGTCCACAGCCAACTGTCCCGCGGACGATTCTCCTGCCTTGTATTTCTGCATATACGCTTCTGCCCGGTTCAAGTACAACTCGGCTGTACGCCATACATAACCCCGCTCCGCAATTCCGTGTTTCAACTCCATGTAAGGATAAATAAGATAACTTTCCGTTTTCTTGAAATATTTTCCATTCCGGCTATCTCCATTATCCGTGTAACTATTGACAACATCATCCGACAGACAAACGGGAGTTCCGGCAAACCTCATACTTCCGGGCATAGCCCCGTAAACGAATATCGTTTCCGGGAAATCGGATGAAACGACCGGATTCTTTGAATTTTCCGGACGGGCAGGAACATTATACACGTAATCCGGTAAATACACCAATTTCGGTGCTCCCGCCATAGCCTTCGTGGCATGGTCAATCACTTGATCCCATTCTTCCATGTAAAGATAAATCCGAGAAGCAATCAAGTGAGCTGCCACATAGTTCACCCGGAAACGTCCGTTATTCACTTTGTCTTTTTCCAACAAAACAATCGCCCGCTCGATATCTCCCGTGATCTGTTTGTACACTTCCGCCACCGTGTTACGGGCGTAGCCTTCATCCAATATCTCGGATTTTATAACCAACGGAACTCCTAATCTCCGGTCGGGAGTTGAGCGTGCATCATTGTACGGGGTAGCGAAAATATTTACCAGATGGAAATAATAATACGCCCGCAAAGTCAAAGCTTCACCCAAAACATTCGCGATTTCGGATTCTGTCCCTAAAGAGTTTTCTACATTATCAATCACCACGTTGCAAGCCATAATTTTGGCATAAAAATTTTCATACGTACTTTGATCTTGAGAATGTGCCTCTTTTAAAGACTGGTCCATATCATATTGCCACGTGAAAACATCTTTATAGGCCATCTGTTCTTTAGTCGGAGTATAAGATGTACACCCGTCTACATCGTCATCCATGTACCAAGTCAAGGCATCCAGCGTACTATAACTGTATCCTTCCCCGTTTAACAACTCCGTGTAAGCAGTTGTTGTCGAGGGTTCAAACTCATCCTGCGAAACTTCTTTCAAAAAATCTCCGCAAGATACACTCGCTAAAACGAGCACGGTCAATAAGATTATATTCAATTTAGAAATCATAGTTACACTCGTTTTGAAAGATTAAAAACTGATGTTTAAAGAAAACGTGTAGGTCTTGATTATCGGCAAAGCCGTGCCTCCCGTTCCTTCCTGTTCCGGATCCTGCCCACGGAATTTGCTACTGCAAATCGTCAACGGGTTTGTCACGTTAAACGTGCAGGACGCCGTGGATAATCCCAAGTTCTGTACAAATTTCGGTGGCACCACGTAAGATACCGACAAATTACGGCATCTCAGGAAATCTCCTTTTACCACCCGAATATCCGAGTAATTGTACATATCATAAGAGTTCAACGTCACGGTTGACGGGATAGGTACATACAAATTATACTCGCTCGTTCCGTCAAGCACGAATCCCGGGATATTGGTCTTTGCCTCGTCACCCGGTTTCTTCCAGCGCTTCAACAAATCGGAATGCAAATTATCTTGCGGCGACGGCATCATAAACTTGCCCTCGTACAAGAAGTTCAAACGCTTCACGTTCCCGAAACTATAAGCGAAATTAGCATTCAAGGTCAAATTCTTGTAACGCAGACTGGTGGTGAAACCTCCACTGATTTTCGGGTCTTTCTGACCGGAATAAACCAAGTATTGTTTCGGGTCATCCATTTTTTCCACGTCACCTTGTACTCGTGAAGTATGCGCGAAGGTCGCGTAACCGTATTGCGGGTCCAATCCCGTGAATTTCCATGAATAAATAGCATTCACCGGTTTACCGCTCTCGAAAGCGTTTCCTACCAAGTAATCCGTGTACGTGTACTCGCTCTTCCCGGTATTCTCCACGTTGTTGCTATTCTTCGAATAAATCGGAGATATCGTCCACGTGAAATCCTTTGTCCGCACGGGCACGAAGGTCAAAGCCAACTCGAAACCGGTATTCTTTATGTCCGCCCCGTTTTTGTAAGTTTTGGCAACACCGAACTCGGCAGGTACATCCAGACTAAAGATAATATCGTTTCCTTTCTTGTAGTAGTAATCCATCGTACCGCTGATACGTCCTTTCAAGAATGAAAAATCCAACCCGAGATTAATCGTGGTCGTCTTTTCCCAACGCAAATTCGGGTAAGGCAAACGACTAATATTCAACACGTACTCTCCCGACCAGCGATTAATTACCGTTTGCGGGTATTTCACCACCAAGTTCGGTCCCACGGATGTAGGAACGTTTCCCTGCCGACCGTAAGAAGCACGCAAACTCAATTCAGCCTGTTCACCCAAACGGCGGAACCAAGGTTCCTCCGACACACTCCAACGTCCTGCCACACTCCACACGGGCAGAGCCTTGTTGTTCGTGTATTGCCCGAAACGATTGGAAGCATCCATACGAATATTAGCATTCAACACGTAACGGTTTTTAAAAGCATATACCAAGGTAGCGTATCCCGAAACCGTGTTGGATATCGTATTGGTTAGTTTCGCGGTATGTTTATCCAACGAGGAATTACCATTCAGGGATGTGCTTCCGGAAGTTCCCGTGTCGTACTCGTAGCTGATACCCAGTCCCCTATCCGGGAAATACCCCCATTCCGTCGTGTTGAAACCGTCGTACTTGATGGAACGAATCTCGTACCCCAGCATGGCATTCACCACGTGATTCTCTGCAAATACCTTATTATAATTCATGGACGCACGAGCCGTGAATGTCGTGTTATTCTTATTCTCGTAAATCAAAATTCCCCCTTTAGGCAAACGGGAAGCTTTCTCCTCCGCGCTATTCGGTGCCACACTCCCGTAATCATATCCCCGGATTTCGGCAATATAAAATGAACGCTCGCCCGCCCACTTCTGGTTCAACGTGTTGGCATAAGTCACCCCGAAAAGCGTATTCAGTGTCAACTCGGGTAAAATCTTGGCATTAACACCCACGCTGGCGTTTGTCTGGCGAACCTTTGCCTCATTGCCTGTATGCTTAAGCTCGTTCAAGATATTATATGTCAACGGATAATTAGATGATAAACCCGCAACCGTCGTCAACCGAGTCGTGTAAAATTCATCCTTCCCGATAGCCCGTGACGCTTTCAACGCGTAATCCAAAGGATTTACCATGTAGAAACCGTCGGATTTCCGGTCTGAAAAACTTAACTTACCCTCGACATCCACGAAACGACCGATTTTCGTGTTCACGTTCATGTTCACGTTATACCGCCGTAAATTATCGCCCTTGGTACTTCCCTTGCTGTCATTAAATCCCACGGAAAGATAATAGCGGGTGTTTTCCGTTCCGCCGGATACGCTCAAAGCGTAGTCCTGATTGAAAGCGTTCCGGAACAGGATTTTAAACCAATCCGTGTTCATCGTTTCCAAAGAGGCCACACGTGCATCAAATTCATTTTTATTTATCTTTCCGTCATAGTAATCAAACAAAGCTCCCTCGTAACCGGTAGAAAATGGCATTATCGAATACAGATAACCGCTCTCTGCCACCTCTCTCGACACCCCAACACGTTCTTTTGAATTCATCAAATGATAATCCTCGTATCTCGGACGAGCCGTGAACCCGAAAGAAGAAGAAAAATTGACAGAAGGTTTACCGACTTGACCTTTCTTAGTCGTAACCACTATCACACCATTAGCCGCACGGGTTCCGTAGATTGCCGTGGCTGACGCATCTTTCAGAAAGGTAATGGTTTCAATATCACTCGGATTTAACCCGGAAATAGCGTTACCCAACAAACTGAAACTGGCGTTATCATTCAATTGTCCCCGCAACGTGGCATCCGTACCGGCAATCACGTTATTAATCTCGTCATTTGATAAGTCCACCGGGTCTTCCTGAATTATCCCGTCCACAACCCATACCGGAGCCGCGTTACCATGAATCGTGGAAGAACCGCGGATTCTCATTCGAGGGGTTGCGTTCGGACTACCGGAACTTGTCATCACCATCAATCCCGGTACCCGTCCCTGCAACATGGCATCCACCGAAGCCACGTTCGGGATGCGGATATCATCCATCTTTATCGACGTGGTCGCACTGGCGGACAATCGCTTATCTACTTTCCCGTAACCCGTGATCACTACTTCCGCAATCTCGGTCACATCAAGTTTTAATTGAATATCCAATTCCTTATTGTTTTTTCCCACATAAACTGTTTCCGTTTGATACCCGATAAATGATACCAGTAAAACAACCGAATCTCTTTGTGGCATATGCAGGGTAAACTTTCCGTTCACGTCTGTCGCTACACCCAGCGTCGTACCTTTAACCAAAATAGTAACCCCCGGCAGAACCTCCCCTTTTTCATCTTTCACTATACCTTTTACCGATAAAATAGAATCTTGTGCCACTTTCGGGGAAGTTTGATGAACAATAAAAATGACATCATTTTCAAAATACCATTTCAAATCACTTTTTGCAAATACATTATCCAAAACTTCTTTTACCGTTTTATTTTTTACAACTACATCAAAACGGTCCACTTTCATAATATGTTCCTCGTTAAACACGAATCGCAAACCCGTTTGTTTACGAATTTCCTTCAACAATGTACCTACATCACATTGATGCATATTCAACGTTACAATTTGTTGTTGAGAAAAACTGCTAGCAGCTGTCCCAAAGACAAATACAAACATAAAAACCGAAAATAATTTCATAATTCTGAACATTCTTGTTTTTTTTCGCCTCAATAAGGCAAAAATCAATTTACATTTCATAGATTTGTAATTAATAATTAAACGATTGAACAAGGACGCTTCCCAATGTACTTGTTCATGATTTTAGTCAGATGATGGAGATGGTTGCACATCTTCATCATTTTATTTATAACTTACTGTTACAGTCCTATTTTTAATTAAAAATTTAACATCCGATATCTTCTCAAAAAAATACAATAGTTCTTGGATATCTTTATATCGCATCATATCACCTGTCAATTTCACATTTTTGACTTCTTCATTCGCGTAAAAAACATCGACATCATACCACGAGGATAATTTATTCATAATACGCTCTAACGATTCATTATTGAAAACAAAATTACCATCTTTCCACGCTACATAAGGAGAAACATCCACCTCTTCAACAACCCACTCATCACCACCATGGTATTCAGCTTTTTGATTAGGTACCATTAAAACTTCTCCCCTTGGGGATTTTAGTTTAACACTTCCTTCAACCAACACGGTTTGCACGACGCCTGCCTCTCGATTATTCACATTGAATTTAGTCCCCAATACATTGACCGACATCTGATCTATTTTCACGACAAAAGGTTTACCCTCCATTTTCGCCACCTCAAAATAAGCCTCTCCTTTTAAATAGACTACCCTGTTTTGAGCATCAAAATTAGTCGGGTAGCGCAACTCGGTTTCCGCATCCAACCAAACTTTCGTTCCATCTTCCAACGTGATCATAAATTCCCCTCCCCTAGGCACAACCAAACGATTGAACAAAGAACGAGCCGCCCCGTCTTTCTCTTCAACATTATAGTGCACTTTCCCCTCAGCACTCACCGAAATGGAAACCCCGTTATCTTCACGTAATTCTCGATTTTCCCGAGAAAGTAAAACACTTTTCCCGTTGGAAAGATAAAGGTACGCTTGATTTTTTCCCGGAGTTATCTGATGCTCTTGAGCAAATTCTTCAACCCTAGAATCGGATAGCATCCAAAGAATACCCACACCTAATAGCAATACAAAGACAGCAGCCACACGCATACCCACCTTTATCAATCGCCGACGTTTAATCAACCGTTTCACTCGATGAACGTCGCCTTTCACTAATTTCCCCCGGGCACCCCATCGCATACCCAAATGTTTTGAACGAACTTGAATAAATATTTTCCGAAATTCCTCATCAATTTCTACTTGATGCAAAATTTCTTTCTCTTCTTCTTTATCAAGTTCGCCAAGAAAAAAATCCATTAACCTTGATTCTATATCTTCCATATTATAGTCATCTTACTTTTCTAACTATAATACAGAAAGAATTTAAAAACGGTTGAATCTTATCGCTGATTTTTTCAAGAAAAAGTGTAAAAGAATAGAATCTACTCCCGTCGAATTCGCCCTCAGTTTCTTCAATGCATTCACTAATAAAGTTTTAACCGTGGCGACAGAAATATTAAATTTATCCGCTACCTCCTTGTATCGCAACCCTTCCATATAAATCGCTTTCACGATATCTCTACTCCGAGGAGGCAATTTCTCGATCTCACTCTCCACCCGACATAACAATTCCTCGGTCAAATCATCGTATTCAATCTGGGGAGTATCAATCAAATTTACATCATATGCTTTTTTTAAAGGATCCACTTTCTCGAGTGCATTCAAAGCTAAATTTTTTACAGAAGTAAAAAGATAATATTTTAAAGTATCCGGACGCAAATCAGCTATCAAATGCCTTTCCCATAATTTGACAAAAAATTCCTGCACGATATCTTCCGACTTCACGATATCATTCAAAAAGGTATCAGCCCAAAGCACTAAACTTTTGTAATATTTCACAAAAAGCAAGTCGATCCCTTCTTCCTTACCGTTTTGCAATAGTAAACATATCTTGTCATCACTCTCTTGCATCTGTAAAACTCTTTATTATAACCCATTTGTAAAACAAAAATAAGCATTATCCATTGAATTTACAAATAGGATATATGACAAAGTCGCCCTATTTTCTGCCATCCAATATCTTCGTCCCGATATCCATGTAGCGATACACGTCACGGGTAGTTTCCCGGATACGTTTTTCATCTTTCTTGTGTCCCAAACGGACAATAATGGCATTCCGTTCCGGTATAGCGATAATATACTGCCCCAGCATTCCCCGGAAATAAGGGTTCCGCTGACCGTGATAATTCATAATCCATATCTGGAAACCGTAATAATCCAACGAATCCTTACCCCACTCGTCTTTCAAGTAACTTGCCGGGCTCATGGCTTCATTGATATATTCTTCCGAGATCAATTGCTTCCCGTTCCAGTTGCCGTGATGAAGCATCAGACGGGCAAAACGTGCCACTTCCCTCGCCGTGGTATGGAAACAACAGAATGACTTCTCATCCCCGTCCTTTTTATCCAACAACCAATAGGCATCCTGTGCCGCCTGCATCGGTCGCCACAACTTCTCCTCCGCGTAATCGCTGATTGTTTTCCCGGTTGCCTTTTCCACGATAAACGCCAATATCTGCGTATCGCCGCTCCGGTAAGAAAATTGCTTCCCCGGTTCTTCAATCACGTCCAACCCGGTCACCAACTCGTATAAATCATTCCCGTAATACCCGTGCGTCGTCACGGAAAACAAAGAAGCGTAAGCCTCGTCCCAGTTCAACCCGCCACTCATCGTCAACAAATGGCGGAGCGTGATATTTTTCTTTTCCCCGACCTTGAATTCCGGAATATATTTCCACACGGGATCATCCAGACTCTCGATCTTCCCCTCGTCATAAGCCGCCCCGATCAATAACCCCACGATACTCTTCGTCGATGAAAAAATGTTCGATGTCTTCGTGTCATTCCAACCGGAACGATATTCCTCGTAAACGATACTGTCATTCTGAATCACCAGAAAAGATACCGTACGGAAATCATTCAGGTAAGCATCATCCTCCGGACTCATCTCGTAAGTGTTATAATCTTTCGCGTGTGCCCACGTCCATGACGAATCGGCCTTCTGCACCGTGTGTTTCTCGAACATCGACAAATCATCAATCGAAGGATACCAGTATATCAAAGCCTGCCGGGCGTAATAAGGCAGACAGAAATAAACGATTGTCAAAACAACCAGCACCGCTAAAACTATCTTATGCCATTTCTTCATACAACTGAATTTGTAATTTACCAAAAAGTTCACACGCAACAATCGTAAATCGTCAATCACTAAATCTACAATTGTTTAACTTTCGCCACCATCTTCCGGATTACCCCTTCACCGATACAAGGCGCATGAGCATCCTCCGGAAAAAAAATCACGAACTCACCGGGAGAAAGCGTGAACACACCTTCCACCTTATCTTTATAAAAAGTATAATCCCCTTCCTCGTTATAAGAAGCAGAAGCCTCCCCCAACCGACTTTTGGCTTTCCACCCGTAAGACTCCGACACGAGCAGCGGCATCTGAATATCTATATATTTATCATGTCGCTCATAAACGGCCTCTTCCACGCTTCGTCCCCGTGCATCCTCGATTTTAATAAAAGCATCCTCGCCGGCAATATCTACTCTGCCCACGGGCATACCTGCCAGATCGTGCGTCTTTATATAATCGAACACAGCCTTGAAATAAGGATTCAGACTCTCTATTCTCTCGCTATTACCTATTATATTTATAACCATAACATTTATTTATAATGCCTAACAAAGATAACATATACACCTCAAAATCCATCCATTCCTCATGATAAAATATATCGACATCATATGATCTCCCCCTCAATCTTCTCCTCTTATTACGCTTTCCAATACCAAAAAGATACCAAGTACCCAGTTCTACCTATAGAAGCCTATACCCATCGAAATCAACAATATAAGTAAACTTTATTCATAAAAAACACCAATAAAAATATTGTTCATATCAAACTTTATCCCTAATTTTACGTAGATACTACGCTAAATTTGAGAACGATATGAAAAAATTACTACCAACGATTATCATCTGTACCCTTTTCACGGGGATATTCAACACGAATCTCTTCGCGCAAAAGCAAAACAGGATTGAAAAACTTTACGAGCATATCGCGAGAGCCGAACGGGACAAATACGCGAGGGTAAAAGAGAGGATCGACCCCAAAAGTGCCGAAACGTATAAACATGAAATCGCTCTTGCTGATGCTTTGGAAACACTTCTTTTCGACCCGAATCTCGGGGCTGTAGAACCTTATCTGAAAACCAGTATGGAAGAAAACCGGCAAGATGACGGGGCTCGTGTTCGTTCCATCTGCCGGGATGCCGGCTTAAACTTCGAAACTTTCGTCTGGAAAGCCGATTCCACGATCTACGCTCTATTGACCTACTCCGACACACAATTACAAGATTCACGCGCCGTACTCGGATTATTGACAAAATACAAGTACATGATAACCCCGAAAATATTCGACTCGATCATCGCGCTAAAAGAAAAAGTACAGTTCGCCGATTTGAAAGCACAACCGACCTTGGGTAAATGTGAAACCTATTTCACCGATTTCGACACCTTGTATAACTATCCCGCCGTCGCTACCATCTATAATAAACTATTGTACGACAATGTTTGCACTTGCACGACCGACTCAACCATATTGTTATATTTCAACAACCCTATACTGAAAACATTCTACGCGGGAGCGAAAGAACCCCGTCCTTATAAAACCGACGTGGAAAAGATGTATGACATCCATTTATACGACATGGTCAAAAACGCCAAAAAACCGGAAGAGATGAAAACTGCCATCAACGCGTACATCAACTGCCCGTATCTTTCCGGCTATTCAAGAAACTTTCTCCCGGAAGTCGAATACACGAATGACAGCGTTGATCTGGTAATCCTCATAGCCCAAGTTGATTCATCCACGCAACTCCCGCTTGTAAAACAATATTTACAAGAACACAAGTATAAACAGTTCAGAGATAAAGCCATCCAATTAAGAGAACAATTCGTGGATTCCATGATTTGGACCACTCCGTCGTACACCAAATACTACACGGGCGACAAGATCATCCGAGAAATCCTTGTTTCGGGGGACACCACCACGAATATTTATTATAATTACAATGACCACGGCTACCTGCTGCAATCCGTGAAAAAAACACGTGCAAAAGATTCTTGTTTATCAAACATCACGACCACCTTTAAATACAACAACCTCGGCAAATGCTTCGAGGAAGAATCCGTGGATTCCCTATCCGGAAATATTCTGTGTCAAGTAAGTTGTCAATACAACATACAAGGGCATATCAGCATGAAAAACATCAAATGGAATAACGACAAGAGTCACACGGAAACCTATAACAATCAAGGACAACTCGTTCAAATACAAGAATACGACAACGGGCAAATATACGCCCAGACCGACTTGACATATGACAACAAGGGACGTTTAACACAAGAAATCAAAATAAACCTCAAACCGGACATCCACAACCCGATCACGAAACAAACATCACATTACGGTTACAACCCATATGGTTACTTGACCGTTATATCATACGAGAAGGAAAATTTGCAAAACGAAAAAATCACGGGTAACATTACCATCCATTACGATGAATTCGGTAATCAAGTCGATCCGCGATACAAATACGAGTACGACAACACCGGGGCATGGATCGCTAAAACCGATCCTCAAAATCCCGCCAACACGGAAAAGATAGAATATACCTATAAATAAACACACGGTATTACTCGAGTAATCCTAGGGTAATCCTACTTCTACACGCTTACCGGGTCGATACACCTCACTTCTTTCGCCCTTACCTAACGGTGGAAGAAGTGATTTATAGCGAGCCCGTAAGCGAGTAGATATAGTATTACGGTAGAAATACCCGAGATTTAAGGTTAATCAGACCTTACATTTTACTTCAGACCATCCAACTTAGAAGTACAAATTTCTCAATTCCAATTTTTAATTGTACTTTTGTGCCCAATAAATTTTTGAGTACATGGAGCATAAAGCAGGTTTTGTCAATATTTTAGGAAACCCCAACGTGGGGAAATCCACCTTGATGAATCGATTAGTCGGGGAAAAATTATCGATTATCACATCTAAATCCCAAACGACGCGCCACCGCATTAAAGGTATCGTGAACGGGGAGGATTTTCAAATCGTGTTTTCCGACACCCCGGGAGTCGTGAAACCAAGCTACAAGATGCAGGAATACATGCTGGACTTCTCGAAAACCGCCATTATTGACGCGGATATTATTCTCTACGTGACCGACGTGGTGGAAAATTTCGAGAAGAACGCCGACTTCATCGATAAAGTGAAGCAAAGCGAAGTACCCATCTTGTTGGTATTGAACAAAATTGATCTGACCACGCCGGATAAGCTGGATGCCCTGTTCGCGAAATGGAAGGAAATCATCCCGCAAGCGGAGATATTCCCCATCTCGGCAACCGAGAACTTCAACGTCGACAACCTGTACAAGCGGATTCTGGAATTGCTTCCCGTCGGAGAACCTTATTTCGATAAAGAAGAAATAACCGATATGCCCGCTCGTTTCTTCGTGACAGAAATCATACGAGAAAAAATCCTGTTGCACTACGACAAGGAAATCCCCTACTCCGTCGAGGTGGTCGTAGAAGAATTCAAAGAAGAAGCCAAAAGAATCAATATCATGGCGGTAATCAACGTCGAACGTGATTCACAGAAAGGCATTATCATCGGACACCAAGGTGCCGCCTTGAAAAAAGTAGGCACGGAAGCCCGAGTAGACATCGAAGCTTTCTTCGCCAAGAAAGTGTTCCTTAACCTTTACGTCAAAGTACTGAAAGACTGGCGGAACAAAGAAAACGATTTGAAACGCTTCGGTTACAAACAACTATAACATTAATAACTAAAATTGAGATTGCAAATCATCATTTTCAATTTTCAATTTTCAATTTTCAATTTATAAAATGAGTAATATTGTTGCCATAGTAGGACGCCCCAACGTGGGAAAATCAACACTTTTCAATCGCTTGGTCGGTGGACGAGTAGCCATCGTGAACGAGGAAAGCGGTGTGACCCGTGACCGGAATTACGGGAAATCAGTGTGGAACGGTAAAGATTTTTCCGTCATTGACACGGGTGGGTACGTTTCTAACAGCTCAGATATTTTCGAGGAAGAGATCAACAAACAGGTACTGCTGGCGATGGACGAGGCAGACGTGATTCTGTTCGTGTGTGACGTGGAATTAGGAATAACTGATTTGGATTACAGTTTCGCCCGTATGTTGCGAAAAGTCACAAAACCTGTTTACCTCATCGCCAACAAGGTGGATAATGGCGAACGTCTTTATGATGTTCACGAATTCTATAAACTGGGTGTCGGGGAAGAAATATTCCCGATCTCATCTATAAACGGTTCCGGAACCGGTGAATTACTTGATAAACTGGTATCTCATTTCACGAGCGACCCGTTGGAAGACGAGAATGAACTTCCCAAAATCGCTATCGTGGGACGCCCTAACGTGGGAAAATCTTCCACCATTAACGCCCTGATAGACAAGGAACGGAATATTGTTACGGACATCGCGGGGACGACCCGTGACACGCTGACCACCCGGTACAACCGCTTCGGGCATGATTTCTTGCTAGTGGATACTGCCGGACTACGTAAAAAAGCCAAAGTAAACGAGGACGTGGAATTCTATTCCGTGATGCGTTCCGTGCGTGCCATAGAGGACAGTGACGTCTGTATGCTACTGATTGATGCCACCCGGGGTATGGAAGCTCAGGATTTGAATATATTCCACTTGATAGAGCGCAACCAAAAAGGTGTCGTGGTACTGGTAAACAAGTGGGACTTAATCGAAAAAGATAATAAAACAACGATTAACTTCGAGAAAGACCTGCGTGCTAAAATGGCGCCATTCAATGATGTAGAGATCATTTTCACTTCCGCGCTCACGAAACAACGTTTACTAAAAGCACTGGAAGCCGCCATTGAAACCTATCGCAACCGGGCTCAAAAACTGAAAACCTCGGAATTGAACCGCATCATGTTGGAGGAAATCGAGAACTACCCCCCACCAAGTTTAAAAGGAAAATACATCCGCATAAAATACGTGACTCAATTACCCACGAAAACGCCGACTTTCGCGTTTTATTGCAACTTACCGCAATACGTGAAAGAACCGTACAAACGTTTCTTGGAAAACAAAATCCGTGAACACTGGAATTTCACCGGGGTACCGATTCAAATATTTATGCGAAAGAAATAAATGAGTTCATAAAGTTCATAAGGTTTGTAAAGTTTATAAGGTGAAAAACTCGTGAATACTTTATAATACGTGTATCGTGTAAACTTTAAACCCCGAAGGGGTAACTTTATGAACTTTATAAACCTTAAAAACTCATCATGGCAGCAAAGGACACAATAGAACACGACGGAATTGTTATAAAAGTAGAAGATAACGCCATTATCGTGCAGATACAAAATCAATCGGCATGTGCTTCTTGTCATTCTAAGGGAGCGTGTGGTCTGTCGGAAGTAGCACAAAAGAATATCACGGCGGAAAAACCGAATATTCCCGTGGCTGTCGGCGACAAAGTTATTGTTACCGCCAGTACCCGCAACGCCATGCTCTCGGTCGCATTTGCTTATATCATTCCGTCCGCGTTAATAATAGTACTTCTTGCCCTCTTGATCACGGCGGGGACAAGCGAAGTTATAGCCGCCGCAATTGTACTTCTAGCCGTTGCTGTTTACTTTGTTATCCTATATTTATGTAGGAATAGCTTCACCCGGAAAATAAAATTCAAGGTTAAAATAGCATAACCTAGAAAAAAAATAATAACTTTACGGGCGCTATAACAAACTAGAGGAGACAAAATAAACACCTTTATGATGACTACTACCATTATCTACACTATTATTTCTTTGTGTGCCATTGGTATTGCGGCTGCCGTAATCCTGTATTTCGTGGCACAAAAGTTTAAGGTCGAAGAAGATCCTAGAATCGATATCGTGGAAAGTATCCTTCCCGGCGCGAATTGCGGGGGATGCGGCAAACCCGGGTGTAGGGGTTTCGCGGAAGCCACGGTGAAAGCCACTTCATTAGATGGACTGTTTTGTCCGGTGGGAGGAGCGGATACGATGGCGAAAGTCGCTTCCGCTTTAGGCATGGAAGTAACAGCTCAGACACCACAGATTGCTGTCGTGAAATGCAACGGCACGTGTGACAATCGTCCACGCACGAGCACGTACGACGGGTACAAATCGTGTGCTATCGAACATTCTCTCTACCGGGGAGAAACCGATTGTACGTACGGTTGCCTTGGTTGTGGCGACTGCGTCAACGTCTGCGCTTTCGATGCCATTCACATGGACGCCAACGGTCTGCCCGTTGTTTCCGAAGAAAATTGTGTTGCCTGCGGTGCTTGCGTCAAAGCTTGCCCGAGAAACATTATCGAATTGCGAAACAAGGGTCCCAAAGATCGCCGGGTTTTCGTGTGTTGCGTGAACAAAGACAAGGGAAACATCGCCCGCAAAGCTTGTACGGTTGCCTGCATCGGTTGTGGGAAATGCGTCAAAGAATGTCCTTTCGAGGCAATTACCTTGGAAAACAACTTGGCTTACATCGACTTCCGCAAGTGTAAACTTTGCCGGAAGTGCGTGAGCGTATGCCCGACACACGCGATCCACGAGGTAAACTTCCCCCCGAGAAAGATTACCGAACCAGCGACCACGGAAGTGAAAAACAACGAATCGATTCAGTGATTGCCGATTCAAACTAAAATTTAAAATCGTAAATCTAAAATTAATACACCGTGCTTAAGACATTTAAAATTGGGGGTGTACACCCACCTGAAAATAAATTATCAGCACAAGGGGAAATCATCACGCTACCCCTTCCCGAACAAGTGATCATACCACTATCTCAACATATCGGGGCACCTGCCGTTCCCACGGTGAAAAAAGGTGATACAGTTAAAGTAGGACAACTTATCGGTCAAGCCGCCGGATTCATTTCCGCCAACATCCACAGTTCCGTATCGGGGACAGTCACGAGTATCGATCCCGTGGTGGATGCCAGTGGTTATCCCAGACCAGCGATCTCGATAAAAGTCGAGGGTGACGAATGGGACGAGAATATATTGAAGGAACCGCTCGCGAAGCATCCTAATACTTTCACGAAAGAAGAAATCATCGCGGCTATCAGTGCCGCCGGTATCGTGGGTATGGGGGGAGCAACGTTTCCCACGCAAGTGAAATTATCCCCGCCTCCCGGAAACACGGCTGAAGTATTAATCATCAACGGTGTCGAATGTGAACCGTATTTAACGGCAGACCACCGTCTGATGCTGGAACACGGGAAAGAGCTTATCGCCGGGATTGAACTGCTAATGAAAGCTCTTAACGTGAAACGTGCTATCGTGGGCATCGAGAACAACAAAAAAGACGCTATCGAAGAACTTGGCAAACACGCCAGATTGAGCGACGGCATCGAGATATGCCCGTTAAAAATACAATACCCGCAAGGAGGTGAGAAACAATTGATACAAGCCACCACGGGTAAATTCGTTCCGTCCGGCGGACTACCTATCGCCGTGGGAGCCGTCGTTCAAAACGTCGGGACAGTATATGCCGTTTACGAGGCTGTCATGAAACACAAACCGTTATTCGAACGGGTGGTTACCGTTACCGGGAAATCGCTGAAAGAACCGGGTAACTATCTATGCCGTATCGGGACACCACTCTCTCAACTCATCGAGGCAGCCGGAGGACTTCCCGAGGACACGGGAAAAGTGATCGGTGGCGGTCCGATGATGGGAAAAGCCTTGACGACAACCAACATTGCTATCACGAAAGGAACAAGTGGAGTATTACTCATGCGGCAGGAAGAATCCGTCCGGAAAGAGTATCGCAACTGTATCCGTTGTTCGAAATGCGTTACCGTATGCCCGATGGGATTGGAACCGTATTACCTGATGCAACTTAGCGAACACAACAAGCTGGATGCATTGGAAGCCGAAAAAATAATGGATTGCATCGAATGTGGTTCTTGTAGCTATACCTGCCCGGCAAACCGTCCGCTGCTCGACGTGATTCGCTTGGGTAAAGCCAGAACAGGACAAATGATACGTTCACGTAAAAACTAAATAATTGATGATTGATGATTTACGATTGATGATTCTCAATCATAAATCTAAAATCAAGAAATCTAAAATCATTATATATGAGTAATTTCACCATATCACCCTCCCCTCACATTCATGGCGGGGATTCGATAGAAAAAAACATGTACGGGGTACTGATTGCTTTAATCCCCGCATTTATCTTTTCTATCGTGTTTTTCGGGATAGGAGCCATTCTGGTAACCCTTACTTCCGTGGCAGCCTGTCTGATCGTTGAATTTATTATCCAGAAATACCTGATGAAACAACGCCCCACGATATGGGACGGTTCGGCTATCATCACGGGTGTATTATTAGCGTTCAACCTTCCCTCATCCCTTCCTTTATGGATTGTGATAATCGGTGCTATCGTGGCAATCGGTATCGGCAAAATGAGTTTCGGGGGATTGGGAAACAATATTTTCAACCCGGCACTCGTGGGACGCGTATTCTTATTGATTTCGTTCCCGGTACAAATGACTTCTTGGCCTGTACCTCACGGATTTTCGACAGTAGATGCCGTAACGGGGGCTACACCTTTAGCTATCGTGAAAGAAGCAGTAAAGAACGGGCAATCCGTGGCTGATGCACTCGCATCCAGCGGAATCTCGACAAGCAACATGATTATCGGTAACATGGGAGGTAGCTTGGGAGAAGTTGCCGCTATCGGTCTTCTGCTCGGTTTCGCCTATATGTTGATTCGCAAAATTATTACATGGCATATCCCCGTGACAATTTTCGCCACGGTAATCCTGTTTGCCGGAATATTACACTTGGCAAATCCCGCGCATTTTGCTGATCCCCTGTTCCATCTTTTCACGGGAGGTATGATGTTGGGAGCGATCTTTATGGCGACGGATTACGTAACATCCCCCATGACGCATAAAGGTATGATCATTTTCGGTATCGGTATCGGACTACTGACCGTGATAATCCGTACCTTCGGTGCTTATCCGGAAGGAATGTCATTTGCCATATTGATCATGAACGGCTTCACCCCGTTGATCAACAGATATTGTAAACCCGCAAGATTTGCATAATTGACGATTCACGATTTATGATTTCAGATTCACCTGATCATAAATCAAAAATCATAAATCAAAAATTACAGAGATGGGAAAGAAATTAGAATCGAGTTTTAAAAATATGGTATTGGTGTTATTCTTGGTAACACTCATATCCTCAGCCGCCGTGGGAGTTGTCAACTCATTCACGTCGGGATTAATCGAGAAGGTACAAATCGAAAAACAGACACAAGCAATACGTGCCGTGGTCCCGACTTTCGATAATGACCCCATGACAGAAAAATACACGGTAAAACCTTCGGAAAATGAAGAAGAAGTTGAGTTTTATCCTGCCAAACAGAACGGGGAATTAGTAGGAACAGCCATTAAAACTTACACGAACGACGGATTCGGGGGAAAAATAGAATTAATGGTAGGTTTTACTCCCGACGGAACAATTTACAATTATTCCGTGTTGAGCCACAAAGAAACCCCGGGGTTAGGTTCCAAAATGGATACATGGTTCGTGAAAGGTGCCAAAGGTGACATTACCGGTAAAACTCCGGGAACGAAAGGACTGCAGGTTTCAAAAGACGGAGGGGACGTGGACGCTATCACGGCTGCCACTATTTCATCCCGTGCCTTTTTGGACGCAGTAAACCGGGCAGCCAAAGCGCTGGAAAAAGATACCAAACAAAAGTAGAACAATCGAAAAAATAAAGATATGAACAACTGGCAAAACTTTACCAAAGGGTTCTTTAAAGAAAATCCCACCTTTGTACTATTGCTCGGGATGTGCCCCACGCTGGGAGTCACCACGTCGGCAATCAACGGCTTGGGAATGGGATTGGCTACCGCCTTCGTGCTTGTGTTATCCAACCTTGCTATCTCGCTCGTGGCAAACTTGATTCCCGATAAAATCCGTATTCCCGGATTTATCGTTATCATCGCGGCATTCGTTACCGTCGTTGATATGTGTATGGCAGCCTATCTACCTAGCTTGCACGAATCACTCGGGTTATTCATCCCGTTGATCGTGGTAAACTGTATCGTGCTGGGACGTGCCGAATCTTTTGCTTCCAAGAACAAAGCCATTCCTTCCATGCTCGACGGATTAGGAATCGGTTTGGGATTCACGATGGCACTGACCTTGTTGGGATGCATCCGTGAAGTATTGGGTAGCGGAAAAATCTTCAACATCACCCTGTACAGTGAAAACTACGGAATGATCATCTTCGTGTTAGCCCCCGGAGCTTTCATCGCACTAGGTTACTTGATCGCGTTTATTAATAGAATAAGAAAAACCAACTAATTGTAAATTTTAGATTTTAAATTGCAAATCAAAATCCAATCTAAAATCTAAAATCTAAAATTTAAAATCAGAAAAATGGAATACATATTTATATTCATAGCCGCAGTATTTGTCAATAATATCGTATTGGCGCAATTCTTGGGTATCTGCCCGTTCCTTGGGGTTTCCAAGAGTGTTCCCACGGCTTTAGGTATGACCGGAGCCGTGACATTCGTGATGATTTTGGCCACGTTGGTTACTTTCATCGTGCAAAAAACGGTACTTGATCCGTTCCACATAGGGTTCATGCAAACTATCGTGTTTATCCTGATTATTGCTGCACTCGTGCAAATGGTGGAGATCATTCTGAAAAAAGTAAGCCCCTCGCTTTATCAGGCATTAGGAGTATTTCTTCCCTTGATCACTACAAACTGTGCCGTACTGGGAGTTGCCATCATGGTTATCCAAAAAAACTACAACTTACTCGAGTCCGTGGTTTTCGCTGCCTCTACCGCTATCGGTTTCGGGCTCGCCTTAACCATTTTTGCCGGAATCCGCGAACAATTGGAACTTTCCTCTATCCCCAAAGGCATGAAAGGAACTCCAATCGCTCTAGTAACCGCGGGATTGTTAGCCTTGGCATTCATGGGCTTCTCCGGAATCGTCAAATAAGAATATTTGCTCTATAAAATAAAACGGCAGCCCCTGTGAAGAGCTGCCGTTTCTTTTGGGTATATCTCAAATTTAATCCATCAAATAACAATCCCATGAAAATTCTTTCTTTTTATAATCAATGCAAGTTTCCACTCGCACCCGCACGGGTTTTCCGTCAAGCATTGCCGGTTTCCATTTCACCTCGTCACTAAAAAAACGACCGGGATACATTTGCCGGGTTATGACATAGTCTAATTGTACCGCAACCGGTAAATCATGCCCATATCTCAGATGCGAAAAATATCCTTCTTTATCTATAACAAAACTGAGTTTTAAAATTCCATCTACCAAAAACGACATTTGATTCGGATATTCAATCATACTTACACTATCTGCACGTTTTGCTCCTACATGCATCGCCACCTGATGTATATACCTAGTAAGATTATACCTTTTGTCATAAATTTTTTGATCAGCTTCACCCCATTCCGGTCCTTTATCAAGAATCACGACACTTCCTTTTAGTTCGAGTGGAATGGAGAATTGTTCTTCTGCCGAGGTCTTTCGACCATTCTCTTCAGGGGCTCTCCATTTCCGAGAAATCAAAATAAGACGTTCCACCTCATCTGCAAATGCAGAATCCGGAAGATTTTCCACCACACAATTTTTAATCTTACCGCCTTTCGTCACGGTAAAACGAGTGATTAAATCCATTTCTTGTGACAACGTATCCACATAAGCAATATTATTAAACAAGTAATCGGATTCTACAAGATTAACGCTAAAAGGAATATGCCTGTGAAGTAATTGATTGGATAGCCAGACAGGAAAAGTAGAAATAGCCGCTTTGCTCCTGAACATCGTTTTTTTATCATTCTTTTCTTTTGGAATCCCCGTGCCAGCCTGCACATTTACGAATGAAACACATAAAAATAATGTAAGAAAAAACATTGTCCGCTTTTTTAGTACACAAAAAATCATAAGCTTTCGATTTAGTTTATTATTAATAACAATAACACCAATCCTCGATGTCTTCATTATTAATACACTATCTCTCGGAAAAAGAATTAAATGACTTGCAAAAAAAGATTAAAACATCATTGTTCCCCCATCCATCAAATCCACGAACCCGTCATACGAGTATCCCGTGAAATCCGCGATTACCCGATCCACCATTCCCACGATCTTCTCTTTCGCGTTTGTTGTAGCCACCCCGACTACCTTCATGCGGGCATTACGTCCAGCCTCGATACCGGCAAAAGAATCCTCGAAAACGCAACAAACATCTGTTTCCATCTGCAGCTCTTTGGCCGCCAGTAGATAACATTCCGGAGCAGGCTTGGATTTCGTGATCTTATCAGCAGTAATTATTCGCTCGAAATATTCGGTAAATTCCGGGTGAACCTTCAAGACATACGACATTTTCACGTTATTGGAACTCGTCACCAAAGCAATCCTCACGCCATGCCCTAACAATACTCGAATAAAATTCTCGACACCCGGCACGTAAGGATAACTCATTTTTTTCTCGAACTCTTCCAACTCATGGGAAATCTGCTGCTGTAAATCCATATTACCCCCGAAATAATCCTCCAGAATCTTCTCCGTCGTCATCCCTTTAATCTTCTTGTAAAAATCAGGCATTCCGGGATGAAAACGCTTTCCCTGTTCTATCCAGAAAAGATCGCATTGTCCTTCCGTGTCGAGAACCACCCCATCCATATCAAACAATGCAGCCAACCTTCTTTCTCTATTCATCATATCCTTAAAAAACTGTTCGCAAATATATCGAAAAAGAATCTCCCTCCGCAAATCAGAATCAAATTATTTGGTCTGTAAGGGATAACTTGATAATTTTGTACGCGAATCAGTTTACTAAAGTTTATGCCTCAAAATATGCAATTAACTCATCCCATTTTTAAAATCTTATCCGGAATAGCAGCAGAAAAAGGTTTAGAGATATACGTGATCGGGGGATATGTCCGCGACTTGATTTTAAAACGCCCTTCCAAAGACATTGACATTGTAGTTTTAGGTAGCGGGATAGAATTGGCAAAAACCGCGGCAAAACAATTGGGCAATCTGACTGTTTCCGTGTTCAAAAACTTCGGGACAGCCATGTTTCGATACAAAGGAATGGAAATCGAATTTGTCGGGGCACGTAAGGAATCCTATCAAAGGAACTCCCGTAAACCGATCGTGGAAGAAGGAACCATTGACGATGATCAAAAACGCAGAGACTTCACGATAAACGCTTTGGCGATCTCTTTAAATCAAGATACCTACGGGCAACTGGTCGATCCGTTTGGAGGAATACAAAACTTGGAAGACGGGATATTACGAACCCCGCTCGACCCCGTGATTACCTTTTCGGACGATCCGTTACGCATGATGCGAGCCGTTCGTTTTGCCTCTCAATTGAATTTCACGATTGAAGCGATCACTTTCGAGGGCATTATCGCCAACAAAGAGCGTCTGAAAATCGTGTCGAAAGAACGTATCATTGATGAATTCAATAAAATCATGCTATCCCCCCGTCCTTCCGTGGGGCTGAAATTACTGGAACAATCCGGGCTACTGGAGGTATTCTTCCCGGAACTCACCGCACTCAAGGGAGTAGAGTCCGTGGACGGTATCGGGCATAAAGACAACTTCTATCACACGTTGACCGTGCTGGATTCCGTTAGCCGGGTATCAGACAATCTATGGCTTCGCTGGGCAGCCTTGCTTCACGACATAGGCAAACCCGTTACCAAAAAATTCGTGCAGGGACAAGGCTGGACATTTCACGGGCATAACCACGTCGGCGAACGCATGGTCGGCAAATTATTCAACCGCCTCAAACTGCCCCAGAACGAAAAAATGAAATACGTGCAAAAACTCGTATTCCTGCACATGCGTCCAATTGTCCTTTCGGAAGAAATCGTAACCGACTCGGCTGTCCGCCGTCTTTTATTTGACGCCGGGGACGACATCGACGATTTAATGACCCTTGCCGAAGCGGATATAACTTCCAAGAACGAAGAGAAAGTGCGTCGCTTCATGCACAATTTCCGGATCGTTCGTCAAAAATTAAAAGAAGTCGAGGAAAAAGACGCCATCCGGAACTTCCAATCCCCGGTAAGCGGCGAGGAAATCATGGAAATCTTCAATTTACCCCCGTGCAAAGCTATCGGAGATATTAAAAATGCCATCAAGGAAGCTATCCTCGACGGCATCATAAGTAACGATCCCGCAGAAGCCCGAGAATACATGTTCAAGGTCGCTGCCGAATTGGGAATACAGAAGAGTTCATAAAGTTAGAAAGTTCATAAAGTTTATAAAGTAACTAATTCTAAATACTTTATGAACCTTATAAACTTTACAAACTTTATAAACCAAAATAGAAAGGAAAACCCTTTCTATTTTAAGAAGTAAGCTATTTGTTTGGCAGGAGTTCCCTCGTAAACTTTTACCTCAGTTCTCGGCACATCGTTGTAAGGAACAAATTCCATCACCTGCAATAAAGCGTATTGTTCATCTTCACTACAAAATACTTCCAAACTCAAATTGGATTGATCAGAACGACTCAATGACTGAAGATTATCAAATTTATTCTGTTCAATGATATCATACAACTGTGAAGATTGATTGGCAGCCACGTACACTTTGTGCTTTTTCATGGCTTTTCCCGTCGGTTTGTACACGTACTTTTCTTTTTTAATGATAAATGCCATAATTCCCCAACCCACAACAGCCAACCCGAGCATAATAATGATAGAAGAAAGCGTATCGCTTTGTGCCGTGTTGATATGATTTGCCCCCACCCAAAGAATTGCGGCTCCCACGATCAACAAGCCCAAGGGTTTCACGGGTGATTTTTTCTTTTTCTCTACTTTACCTTCATCTACTTTCAAGATTACGTCATCTATATAGTCAAATTTTGTTTCCATGATTATGATTTCTATGTATAATTTATAATGTTTAAATTTCAGCACACCAAAACACACTTCACCCGTTCACGAACGAGCAAAGTTTTCCCACGAAATAAACCTAAATCATACAATGATTTCACGCAAAGCAAAGACGTAGTATCCCCCGTCCTGTCTTAACGCGAAAAAGTCGAGATAATCATTTTCGACATACCTGAAGTAAGGTGTAAATACCCTTTTATACTCCTCGAACTGAATCGAGAAACTATTTCTTTGTAAATGACGGCAGGGAGGCTGTATGTTAGACACTTCATGCACCACGTTCACCGGTAGCGCATTCCCGTTCATCGCCGTCAACATTGCCAAGCGTTCGAAAGCCTCCTTTTCATTGGAAACAAGCCTCTCTTGGCTCACTACCTTTTCCATGTAGCGAGTGGCATCTACCCGTTGTCCCAGATAGACTACCGCCAAAATAAGCAGCACACAATATTTCATGAAAGCTTTCATACCACTTTTCTACGATAAATTCAGAACAAAGATACAAAATCATTCGAGGAAATACACCATATCACATGATTTTTCAAAAGTTGTTATATAAACTTTAGGAAAATTTCCCGTTACGCATGGGTTAAAAACAGGGAAAAATAAAGCATGGCAATTCATTCACGTTCTCAACCATAATCAACCAACATTCGACATCTCCGGAGTTAAACTGGTGGTCGTCAAGTGTTGTACTGGAGTTGTAGCCCGTTCTCACCTTCTCCTCTCCTTTTCTTCTTCCTATTCTTAATGACAAACCCTTCCTTTTCCCCAAAAAAACAAAGGGAGGTGTGTTTTGCCACACCTCTCCATTTATGGTTTTAATTATACCCCCCACATATTAGTAACAAAAACACTATCTAATTCTATAATCTTACGTTCTCCTCCCGAATAATAATTCAAACTACCAGTCTCAACATCACCTTGTCATTCGCTAAAAACAATTGCCAAACGATTTCTCTCATAAAAATATGATTACGACCTTAAAATTTTGAAAACCATCCCATTCAACCTATTGTATAACAATCAAATATACGAATTTTATTCATTTTAAAACAAATTCTTATTTTTCAAAATATTTTTCTACCACTTTCTCTAGATCATGTGAATTCCATGATATAATTTTACCCATACTATCTATCAACACAATACGAGGAATAGCTGAAAATCCATAATCTTGACGTGCCGGACTATCCCATCCCTTGAAATCACAAACCTGTATTCCTGCAGGCTGATGCTTTTCCAAGGAGCTTTTCCATTTCTCCCGATTACAATCTAGCGATACCCCCAATATTTCCAATCCCTTCTGCTCATATGTTTTGTATAATTTCTTTAATGAAGGAATCTTTTGAATACAAGGCACACACCACGATCCCCAGAATTCTACACAAACAAGTTTATGCTTTTTCACCAATTCAGACAACCGCACCTCCTTTCCATCAAGTGTATAACTGATTATTTCCCGAAATGGATTCCCCACACTCGTCTCTTTTTGAGCTGAATAAAGATAATCCTCTTTTTCTTTGCGTTCCTTCATCACCAACTCATAGCACTTCAGTAAATTCGGATTAATTTTAGAATAGATTGTATCAAGGAATGTTTTATCGTATTGATTAAATGCATATTGAAAGAAAAAATAATCTCCAACAATAGTACCCGCATTTTCTTCTATAAATTTTTCTGCGGACTTAATCTCATACTTTTGGAACGCATCTCGATATGACTCACTATACCACTTATTTAACTCATTAGAAGAAAGCGTTTTTTCTGCATTCAAACTATCCCTTTGTCGTAAAAGTTGTAATTGTTTACGCCGTAAATCACGCTGTCCTTTTCCAATAAGTTCTGAATAACGTTCATTCAAAGATGTGCCTGTAATAACAACACCTAACGAGTCATAAACCATTGTAATATCGCCTTCTTCAACAATCACTGGATAAGAATTTCCTCTATCCAAACCTCGCTCCTTTAAATCATTTATCGTGACAACAAACACTGTAGGATTCTCGTCAATCGTTCCTGTAAAACGAAATCTTCCATCACGCACAACAGTACTATCTATTGGCATCGATTTTTCCGGAAGAAAATAAAAAGTGGCGGGAGAAATAAATACTTTACATCCATCGAAAGAAATAGGCAATTTTCCTGTAAGTAAATAAATCTTCTTCTTTTGGCAAGAAGATGCGAATCCTGCTACCACAACGAGCAGCAGGATTATCAATACATTTCTCAATTTCATTATTTTTCTTCGTTTAACATTTCAATTACATAAGAGATCTCATCCATCAATCCGCTAGGGCTTCCACCATATCCTTGTGAACGGTAACGAATTTTTCCATTCTTTAATATCACTTTAAACGGTATACCTACCGGTCCGGATTTTAAAGCACGAAATACAGCATCACGTTCTTTAGAACGTCCCGGTCTGTAAGCATCATAAAGTACTTCCATATCCCGAAGATTCTTTTTTTCCCACAATTTATCTATTGCTTGTGCACGAGCCTCGTCTTGCGTCAGAACAAAATAAAATTTCACGCCTTCATCTCCTTGAAAACGATCAACGGCCATTTGCATGCCCGATAAAGCTTCTATACAAGGACCACACCATAAAGCCCAAAAATCAAGCACAACGATAGCGTTTCCAAAATCTTTAGAATTTACAACTCCTCCATTATGAGACTCCAAAATAAAAGGTTCATAAGGTTCATTCACCATTTTTTCCCGAAGCTTATTCTTTATCTCTATAACTTTTTCTGGAGCTTTCAATTCCTCCAGCCATATATTAAAATTCTCCTTCTTTTTTCTCTTGCTTAAACTATCGTAATAAGTTCTCAATTTATGAAACAATTCCGGAGTCATCATTCCCGCTCTAGCGGAATTTTTCATAGCATCAATAGCCTCTTGTTTCCGATTTAGTTTTTCTAAACTTACCACATACGCTTCATTTCCAGAAGGATAAAAATCATAACGACTTTCAACAGGTAACAAATTTTTAACGGCTACTGCTTCTTCATAACGCCCACATTTAACTGCCACATGTGCATGAATACCTATATAATAGTTCAAAAACAAGCGAGCATACTTTTCCGCTTGCTTAGGAGAATACTTGATTCGCTCCATATAAGAACCGTCATTTACTTTAGCAACCATTTGGTCAATCATGGCTCTCGAAAGGTCAACATACACCGTCGCCGGAACATCTGTCTTTCGTAAAGTAAATTCTACCGTTTTTCTGTATGCGTCAGAAAGCATTGCCATATTCATTTCCGGCAATATGTCTTTAATACTTTTATAGTCTCCTGCCTCCCAAAAAGCAGAGATCAAGCCTTTATACACCCCTCTATACACAAATCCATACGGATCTGAATGCTTCTGCCATTCACTCATCGGAAAGTCCTTCCTAAATTGTCGCTGTGCCACCATAAATTGATCTCCAGACAACGTATTCAACGTATTTGCCGCGCGCAAACGAGCCAAAGCTCCATGAGGAAATTTTTGCAAAAGTACTCTTTCCATACCATCGGCTTTCGTCCGATTTTTCAAATCGGACCTATATGTATCATATATAGCAATATACTCTTTCTCTGTTAAATTGGGTTGTTGCTCGAGTGTATTTAATAAAGAATTTATACCAACACCACTATTCTCTCCATACTGTTTTTTCAACATGTCTTTCATTACACTGAAATAATAACGCCCATTACAACTATAAACATCCATTTCTCGATTCAACCAAGTAGTCATTATTTCCCACGATATTTCCTCGTATCCTTCTGCAAAATAATTCCCAAATCCATCTTCCAAAGACGGTTTATGAAAAATACCCCATCCTAAATACGCTCCTGGCATCACCTTACCATCATGATCTTTGACCATGTACACGAAACCTTTATTATCGTTATTATCGATCACTCGAGGTGACAATTCGTAAGAATCTTGAAATTTAAAAGCAATACAACCACAATTA
This sequence comes from Butyricimonas sp. Marseille-P3923, assembly GCF_900184685.1. Taxonomy (GTDB): domain Bacteria; phylum Bacteroidota; class Bacteroidia; order Bacteroidales; family Marinifilaceae; genus Butyricimonas; species Butyricimonas muris. Next base: position 69,153 of record NZ_FXXL01000004.1, on the reverse strand, counting down.
TCCGGCACGTTAAATGAACCTTTCCAACATCCATCCTTTTTTAGTTCAAGTTGTACATCCGAGATTTTCCATTGATAAAAATCATATGTATAAACAATCCCTATCACCGTTTTAACTTCTTCTAAAGAACCTCCAACGGGATTGTATGTCAAATTCAAATTTTGACCTGCAACAACTTCACAAGGAGCAAGAGTCAGTCGAGAATCGTAATCTTGGCCCAAAACGTGATTAAAAATGGTCGTAAAAAACCATAATACACACAACAATATTCTATTCATATGCTTTTATTTTAAATTGCAACTTTCACTGTTCGAATTTTGCATTCGCTATTTTCCTTGGATCTACATTACAACAATCTTTAAAATAATCCAACAAAATATACCATTTCTTTTGTATTAGCACATAATCAGGATTACTTAAATATTCTTCCATTTCCTCATCTGTCCGTGAAAACAAATGATACATGTACGAATTTAAATCATTTGATTTTGCGCTAGACCAAGTCCATCTACTGTACCATTCATTCGGATCACCCGAAGAAGCATTATATTTACTAGGTAAAAATCCTCTTTGACGGTATTTTAACAAATTTTCCGGCTCAGAAAGAGGTACTTCGGGCTCCGTCGTATAGTCCGTTCCTGCGTAGAAATCATCTGGAATTTCCAATACTCCGACACTAACATAATACCTCCACATGGCATCAATAAATGTATCTTTCCAAGCTTTTTTCTTCTCAGCATCATCATTAATCGTCAATAATTTTTCGTTTAAACCAGTCACAATCAACGAACTTCCACTTGCTTTATACGTATAAAGAGTTTTTCTACCATTCGTCATAACATCATATAAAGAATCTGCCAAATAAACCCTATAAGGAATTCCTCCTTTTTTCAAAAATTCCTCTGGAAAATACCGTAACCAAACATCATTCAATAAATTTAACATAGTCTCCACGTATAAAGGATCTCCCTTTACAATCACGCTAGTTGTATTTCCTGAAGTTGAAGTTATATTCCACAATGCATCTTCTGAAGTGTAATCATACAAAAAATACGAACCATATGTTTTATAAATATTTAAAATGAATTCATTTGCCGCAGTTGAAGCTCCTTCCTGTGGCAATACATAGTCTTCCACAATATCTAAAGTTCCCGAAACATTTCTCTCTTCTTTACAAGACACAAACGTTCCTAGAAAACAAATTGCAATAAATAGAAATCTCTTCATATTATATTATTTTATTCATTCACCATATTACCTTGCCTTTCGGGCATTTCACGAGATTCATTTTGAACAAAAGCCGAATTCTTCAAAAGCAAACTATTGGGAAAAGGTAATGTATACATAGGATCTTCCTTTTCCAACACGAATTCGTAAGTAGGTCCTCCAGGTTCATACATATAAACATGTTTTATCTCAGGCATTCCGTAACGACGTAAATCAAACCATCGGTGCCCTTCAAAACAAAGTTCTTTTCGACGTTCCAATCGAATTTGTTCAAGGAGGTCCTCCCCATTATAATTCTCAGCTATATAATCGATAATACGTAATTTTCTAAAATCATTCAATTCTTTCAATGCAGTTTCTTCCTGTCCTGATAAAGCGTAAGCCTCCATCCTGTTCAAATAAGCCTCTGCAGTTCGAACTGATTGCCCATACTCACCCTGTCCTGATGGTTTCATTACATAAACGGCATTGCCCTGATACTGAAAATTGAACGCAAGCCAACGCCGATCATTTTCTTCATCCCACAAAGCCCTAAAATGTGGAGCTGTTCCAGAAGTATAAGCATCTGTTACGCCACCTACATTCCCACCAAAAAGCCATTCAACTTCGGGATTATCATATGTAATTAATTTATAACGCTTACCACTTAATGGTATCACATCTAAAGAATTCACCATATCTAAAAGAACCGCACCCTGTTCAATCGCTTTATTCACTTCTGCAATGCATTCTTCATAACGCTCCATATAAAGATATACCCGAGAAAGAAGAATATGAATAGCAGGTTGATTTACCCTGTAATTTTTCCGAACAATTTCAAGAGGATCCATCAACCGGGCCGCCTCTTGAAGTCCTTTCAATACAATTTCTTCATACACATAAGCTACGGTTGCACGTTTTATTGGTTCTTCTGTCAAATCGGCATTCAACTTTGCAGGAACCCCCAAAGCCTCCTTATTATAATTATAAGGTTCACCGTAAAGATTTACCAATTGAAAATAAAGCAATGAACGTATTGCCAGAGCCTCTGCTTTCACCCGATCTTTGTCAGCCTGATCTCCATGAGCTTCATCAATATAATCCAATACTGCATTACACCCCATAATTTTTTTATAAAAAGAAGCATAAGTTGTTGAACTCGGAGATTCATTTATCGCCTCATTATAACCATCATAATCTGCCAAATAAGGCTGCCAAGTATAAATCGGGAAGGACGTAACAGCAGACGTCGTTCCAACCTTCGCATAAGGCTTAGATCCCTCATACGTCAACCACAATTCACAATCATCATCCAACAAAGCCACAATCGAAAAACTAGGTCCCCCCTCATACCCCACTGAAGGGTATCCTGTACCCATTAATAATTCAGAAAAATCTGATGCTGTTTTAGGTATTACTTCACTTTGAGATTCTTCTTTTAAAAAATCGTTACAAGAGTTTAAAATAAAGACTCCAGCTAAAAAACAACATATCATTATTACATTTCTCATGATGTTCATCATTTTAACACATTAAAAATTAATACTCAACGCACAAGACACAGTCTTTCGAGCAGGCCAATCAGACGTTTCTGGATCTCGTCCTTCCCACTTTTTATCGAAAGCAATAAAAAATGGATTGGACAAACTGGCAGAAAACGACATTTGCCTGATCCCTATTTTGGTCAACCAATGCTCTGGTAAATAATATTGCAACGAAATAGAACGACAACGTATAAAATCTGTATCCGCAACCCGTATATCCGATGAATTATACATGGTATAGGAATTCAACAGGACATTAGATTCCGTTGGTAATTGTACATTCATCTGAGTTGGATTTCCTGATGGTATAGAAGGGATATTTGTAATTTTCTCATCACCAGACTTTCTCCAACGTTTAAATAAATACCGCGGGGCATTTTGATCTGGAGAAGGAGCACCTGCAGATGCAAAGAACGCTTGCAAAAACTCTTGAGCTCCTATTGAAAAGGCAAAATTCATTCTCAAATGCAAACGTTTATAACGAAATGCAGTATTAATACCACCAGAAATATCCGGTTCCTTACATCCAACTTTCACTAAATAATCCAAATCATTAGATGTCGGCTCTATATCCATATACTCGAACGTTGGATATCCGTTCTCAGGATCTAAACCACTAAATTTATATGCATAAAAAGTTCTATAGGGTTCACCTTCAACTAACGCCTCTCCATTAATATAATCATCTCTCGTGTTCTCCCTTTCACTATTTTTCAATTTATTCCTTACTTTACTCGTGTTAAAAGAAATAGACCAAGTAAAATCTTTCATACGAACCGGAGTTGCTGAAGCATATAATTCATATCCTCTATTACCCATTTCAGTACCATCAATATAAGCTGTTGCAACTCCATTCTCGACAGGAACCTCTCGAGAAGAAAGTACATGGCTTATTTTATTATAAAAGCTAAAACCCGCTGCCAATCTTCCTTTAAAAAAAGAAAAATCAACAGCAACATTCCAATCGTTTGTTTTCTCCCATCCTAAATCAGGATAAGGCAATGATTTCAATTTTAACGTGTATTGTTTGGAATAGCTACTCAAACCTCCGTCTGTAGCGATCATATAAGGAGATACCGCCGTTACCGCATTTCCTCGCCAACCATAAGAGACTGAAATATCAAACATATCATACCAATTTGAAGCCCAACTCATAAAAGGTTCATTACCAATTCTCCATTTACCCCCTAATGAAAAGCTAGGATTAAATCGTTTATTCTTGTCTTGTCCAAATCGATTGGAGGCATCTAAACGAGTATTCAAATTGATTACATACCGGTCATCATAGCTGTAAACTAGCGTAAAATATTCACTTAACGTGTTTGATTTCGTGTTCGTCACCGAAGCTGCTGCACGCATCCGTTCATGTAAATCTGCACTATTTTTATACAATCCGTTCACTTGAGTAATCTCTTTAGGTACCGTGGCAAATTTCTCACCTCTATAATACAAATAGCCATAACGCAAATCGACATTACCTTCTTGTAGCTTGGACAATGCTTCAAAGCCTAAATTTGCCGTCATTCTATGTTTCTCGTTAAAAACATTCGTATACACTAAAGTAGTTCTAATAGACCAATTTCGATTATAAGCATTCTCTTGCTGCAAAAGACCACCAAAAGGCAGAACACTCGCTAATTCTTCAGCAGAATTAGCTATCACCTCACCCATATCATACCCTCGAATATTAGCGATATAATTAGAATACTCCGTAGCCCATGATTTTATTTTATTCGAAGCCAACGAGTAAGAGACTCCTCCTTGAAATTCAAACTTCTTTAAGAATTTATAATTAATATTCAAAGCTGCCTGGAGCACGCTTGCATCCGTTTTAGTTCCTGTATTATCAATCTCGTTCTTAATGTTATATTTATAAGAATATTTATCAGCAATTGAATAACTCATGGATCCTGACTTCTCATAGTAAAAATATTCATTATTTTCTCGTAGAGGAATAGCGCGTGTCGTATTCATAGCATAACTATAAGGACTCACACCATATGCAAAATTATTTGTCTGACGATAACTTCCATTTAATTGCAAAGTCAATATTAAGCGTTCATTCAATCGAAATGTGTTATTTGAATTTGCAGTCAATGAAAACAGATCGTTACCATCAGCCTCTCCCAACGTTCGGTTTGCCCCCACGGAAAAACGAGAGGAAAGTTTATCTCCGTTTCCAGAAATACTCAAATTATGGTTATGGCTTACACTGTTTCTAAACAACAAATCAAACCAATCCGTATTCGTATGTTCCATCTTGTGAAATTCCGCTTCAAACTGTTCTCTCGTAATCTCTTTAGCTTGATATCTTTTCAATAATCCAGCATAACCAACATTCAACACCCTCTGATTGTAACTGTTCCGATCCTCCCACAATTCTTGAGAAAATCGCATATACTCCTGTGAATTCATCATGTCGTACAAACGATACGAAGGTTTCTGTCCGACACTCAAACTCCCGTTGTATGAAATATTCAAGCCTTCTCCTTTTGCCTTTTTAGTCGTTATCACGATTACTCCATTCGTTGCTTGAGTACCATAAATAGCAGTAGCAGATGCATCTTTCAACACCGTAATCGTTTCTATATCATTAGGATTCAACCAAGAAATAGCATTCCCGGCTGTTTCCCGCAGTTCATCCATTTCGGATGATAAGGGACTTGCATCATCAGGAATAGGAAATGGATCTGATTGAATTACTCCATCTACGACCCAAAGCGGTTCTTGATTACCTAATAACGTTGAAGTACCTCGAACACGAATTTTCGGCGTTCCTCCGACTTTACCCGTTTTGTTAATAACTGACATTCCAGGTACCCATCCTTGCAACATCTGATCAATCGTAGCCTCTCCTGCAATTTGTATATCTTCTGCTCGTAATTGTGTTACCGCCCCCACGTAACTGCCACGATTAATCGTTGCGTACCCAGTCACCACAACATCATCAAGGATTTTCACATCTTCCTGCATGATCACACGCAAAGTATCTATTGCTGTTTCTTTTGAAAAACTTACAACTTGATTGAGAAAGCCAATAAAAGAAAATTCCAATTGACCTTTTAACACAGGTAATTCTAATAAAAATCGACCATTAACATCCGTTACTGTTCCCATCAACGTTCCCACTAATTTCACTGTCGCTCCCGGCAAAGGTTGCTTTTTCGTGTCGTACACGAATCCTTTCAAACGAATAGATTTCTTTTCCTCTTTCGTATCCTGCGGCTGAATCACTATCACCTCATCTGCAATCCGATAAACAAATCCCGTTCCATGAAGAACCTCATCTAAAATCTGTTGCACCGTGGCATCCTTCACATTCAAGGATTTCACCCGCAAACTTCTCACGTCATCCACGTTATAAATAAACGTGAACGCAGTGTTTTTTCTAATCGCCGAGAATACTTCCGTTAAAGAAACATCTTCCAGCGAAAGTGTCAATCTTGCCTCCTGCGAATAAGTCGTTGCCGACACAGACACGGATAACAAGAAAAAAAGCACAAAAAATTTCATAGTCAACAACTTTTTATGTAGTCTTATTTTCATAAGACCACTCGAGTTACACTTTTTTTTCATAACTTTGTTTCTGAATTTTACATTGAATTAATTTATTGAATGTATTCTGACAGGTAGCGTGGGGGCGTTACCTGTCTTTTTTTCATTCACACACATTTATAGTTCTATCTTTTATATCAAATTTCACTCGTTTTGTCTGTTCTATTCTTCTTAATATTTGCTCTATATTTTCGTAGCGTTTAACTTCCACGGAAAACTTCATGGACTTCACCCCCGGGTTCACGTAAAAAATATTCACGTTATACCAGCGAGCCATGACATCCAAAATCGTTTCCAAATCCGTATCCTCGAAATAAAAAATTCCCTCACGCCACAACGAATAATTCCTAGCCTCAACCTGTTTCACCTCGAACCCGAGTTTCCCGTTCCGCCATATACCTTGCTGATTAGGTATCAAGGTCACGCTATCTGCTCCTCTTTGCAATTGTACTTTCCCCTCGACCAACGTCGTGACCACCCTTTCGCTGTACGCCGAAACATTGAAACTTGTACCCAGCACCCTAACATTCACACCATTTACCGCCACGACAAAGGGTTTCCCGGCATTCTTCGCCACCTCGAAATATCCCTCTCCCGTCATCTCCACTTTCCGCAGGTCTCCGGTAAAATGAACGGGATATTTTAAGGTTGACTCGGAATTTAACCAAACACGTGTTCCGTCTGCCAACTCCAAGGCAAACTCTCCGTCGCGGGGTACTCTCAACGTGTTATACCTCTCGCCCGCTAACGGTATCTCCACGGAATCACTCCCCGTGTACTTTACCATTTTGTCCGATGTTTGGATTTCTGTTCCTCCCACCTCATTTATGCGTAATCGTGTCGTATCGTTCAACTCGACCTTGCGCCCGTCAGCCAATTGTAATTGGGCCTTCACCACACCATGAGTAATGGCAACAGTCTGCACGGGTATTTGCTCCCGTGATGTATCCCGGCTCATAAGCCAGAAAGCCGCTATTGCCAGCGGCAGTACAATCGCCGCCGCGTATCTGCTCCACACGATACGCCGTTGTTTCCTTATCCGTTGTTTCGTGAGTTCCCAACGGGCATCTGTCATCCGTCGTCCCGCGGCTTGTTCTTCCCACACTTTATCGTTTGTTTCCAACGATATTTTCAACCGCTCGTACTCCTCTTGATGTCGCCCGTCTTCCGCGAGCCAACGGGATAATTCCTCCCGTTCCCTCTCGTCCATTGTTCCCGTCAGTTCTTTCGCTATCAGCCGGGCAATCATCATCCGTCGTTCTAATAAATCCATATAATTATTATTGTTTTACCCTAGAGATTACTTCAAAACCCAAGTGGGTGGGTAAAACAGCAAAAAAAATTCAAAGAAAGACGATTTTAACATTTAATCGCTCAAAAGGAACGTCAAAATAAGGAAATAATTTTTTGATAATAAACCTCTTAATGTCACGTAAGCCGATTTCTTCAAATCTTTCACCGTGTTCACGGAAATCTGTAACTCTTCGGCAACCTCCGTGTTGTTCATACCTTCCAAATTCAATCGAATAATCTCACGAGTCCGGGGTGGCAATTGCTCTATTGCCGCGTACAAAATCCGTATGGTTTCCTGACGTGTCGCCTCTTCCAGAAAATTATAATCATCCGCATCATCTTCATCCAACTGTGCGAAATAATGCTCCGCCGCACGTTGATGTTTACAATGATTCCAGTACAAATGCCTCGCCACCGTGTATAAAAAGGCCTTCCCGTACTCCACGGAAATAATCTCCTCCCGCCGCTCAAACACTCGCATGAATGCCTCCTGCGCCAAATCTGCCGCCAATTCATCGTCACCCGTGTAACGTCGCATAAACGCCTGCACGGCTGGAAAATTCTCCCGAAAGAATTTCTCAAACTCTTTATCTGACTTAATAACAACACCCATGATGTTGCAAAAGTAATGATTTATTCAATTAATCCAATACTGAAATTCCATTTGGAAATACATTAATATCTCATCCAAAATTTTTTCACTTTTGTTTTGGTGATTTTATCACCCGCCGCAACGAACTCACCGGAATGGTCAACTTCACGTTCATTTGCAAATGATAAGGCGGTTGATTGGAAAAGTATATCGCACGGATACTCGATACCATCGACACCATATTTCCCCGGTCATCCATGATCGGACCGCCACTTGAACCTTTCGCGAAATCAGCGGTCATCTCCATCCTGCGGGAAAAAGGATCACCCGGGTTCAAGGCAATCGTCCGTGACACCCTGCCGTGCGTGTACGCGTACGGGTAGCCTTCCGGGTTACTCAACAAATGCACGTTCGCCCCCGCCGAAAGATCATCGCCCAAGGGCATCGGGGTAAGCACATCCCCCCGGGTATCAATTTTGAAGAAAGCCATATCCGCCGCTTTGTTAAAACTGAGAATTTCCGTGATAGGGTAAGCCCGACCGTCCTCTGTCGCCACGAATATCACGCTATCCGCCGGGTTCAACTTCGCTGCCGGATCAAGTAATTCCCAAAACACGTGAAAGTTGGTCACGCAAACACCGTCCGCTGTCAACACGACGGCTGTTGCCCACCCGTAAACCATATCCGGACGTGTCGTCACTCCTTGGTATTTATTTACCGTCAACACGCTCGCCCGCCTTTCCTTGATTATATTCTCCGGTGTCATCTCCCGTTTCCCCGCACGCCGAGGCACAATATTCACCGGGGTACTCTCCTTCACCCCTCGCGCTTGCTGCCGCAACGCCCGCATTCCCTTGAATAAAGGCAACACCCCTTCCTTCTTCAACGAATCAAGCAAAGCGGCTTCCTGCCGGGTATAATCCCGGTAAACCACCTCTTGCGCCATGCCTCTCCCGTTCCCTACTAAAAAACAACACAACAAAATACACGATAACTTACTACAAAATTCCATAATCATTTTTTTTAATTTAATATACACCCATATAACAATTCAGAAAGGCAAAAGAGGTATCCGCCGCGAAAAAAAATTCCGCCACTCCCGTTTTCATGTATCAATGAAACAGAAGTGGCGGTAACCACAAAAATGCATTATCTTCTACTTACAACTTCCGGTTATTCACATCCCTCAATTTCCATTCCAACTCTTTCATAAGTGCTTTATTGTCACTCCTAATATCTTTCTGTAAATAAATCGCTTGTTCCAGCACTGTCTTGGCATCCTCGAAATACCCGATTCGAGCCAAAAAATCAGCTACATAAAAAGCCGTTTCACCATACAAGCGATTCGCATTAAAAGCATAAAGAACCCACTCTCTACACGACTCCTTAGTCTTTTCATCCGAAGGTGAAAGTTTCCAGAAATAATCCGTCCACTCCACGATACGGGGTGTCGTGAGTTCCCCGCGCTTCAAAATACCACTGGCAAACGATTTCAAAAACTCCGTCTGCCCTTCCTTACGAATCTCATCTATCACACGATCCTTCTCCGCCTTCATCAAAGTATCGAGGGGATATTCTTGCATCAGCCGTTCCATAAAACGGGGAAATTCCACCTTGAACTCCTCTTCCCCAACACGATTTTCCGCCCAATAGCAAAGCTTAATATACTGAGGCGTAGCAAAAAACAAGTCACGCCCTCGAGAGATATCCAAATCTCCATCCAACACGTTACCGTTCGGGTATATCTTCCCTCCATAATCGGCGAACTTCGCTTTCAAAACCAACAATTCGTTCAACCATTCCCAGTTTGCCGTTTGAATACTCTGTTTCAAAAATCTGGAAATATGATACTGCACGGGAAACACCGTGTAATAAATAAAATCCCCGTAAAACTTCTCATCCAAAATCCGCCCGTCATTGCTAACCTTCATCGTTTCATCCACCAAACGAGTCATCAGTTCCTTGTCATACACAGACATCTCTTCGAGTAACTTATTATTTTTGCTAATCAATTCCTCGGTCGGCATAGCTTTCAAACAAAGATTCACGGCTGCCGGCTTATTACGCTCATTGGCAGATTGATAATATTCATACAGCATATCCCTATCGGCTGTTCCGTTTTTCACGGCTGCCACAAAATTATCTTTTCCCCCGTGACGCTCGTACAGGGCAATCATTCTCCCTTCGGAAATAAAATGCTCCGCGTTTCCGGCTCCCGTCATTTTATGCACCACATCCCCTTTACCATTGATAAAATAGAATGTCGGGTAAGCATCCGCCGGATATTTCTCCGTGAATTTCTTACCTTCCGGACTCTCGGCATCTATTTTATAATTGATAAAATTCGAGTTATAAAACGCACCCACCTTTTCTTGGGGGAAAACTTTAGTTGCCACTTGCTTACAGGGACCACACCAAGTGGTATAGACATCCACGAAGACTACTTTATTTTTCTTCTTTGCTTGAGCCAAGACTTTATCCCAAGTACCCGACTCGAACTTCACACCTTGCGCCTCAACCGATAGAGAAGCAAACATCACGCAAACCAACAATAGTACTACTTTTTTCATATTCTAAAATATACTGTTAATAATTTATTTATCCTTACACTCACTCTAGCGAGTCACTTTTTTCCATTTCCATTCCAAAAACTGCCCCTCGTAATCCTCGAAATAGAGAAGTCGAAAGGGATGATAACCCTGTTGCAGGGCAATGCGCCCGAACGCCGACACGGCTGCATGAGAACCGTCATTATCAACCACTTTCCGGTCACCGACGTAAAGTACGCTACCATCGTCAGACTTCAACTCGAACTCGTAAACACCCCGTGACGGCACCCGAATCCAGCCTTCCCAAATGTAACCATAGTGGTCCTCACGAGGAGCTTGGTCGATGCGAATCACGGGCATATAACCGGAATCCGCGGGCTGAATCTTTTCCATATCCTCCACGCCGGTAAATTTACCCTCGTAATAGCGATAGCGAAAACCTTTATTCAGGGCGTGCGGTCTTTCAGCAGGACGATAGACGGCTTTTACCGCGGGCAATTCCAGCAATCGACTGGGGAGATACCCCTCCTTGAAACCCCGCACACGAAGAATCGCGGAAGAATCCAAACGAATCGCCTCGTGATACAAGGGAGAAAAGGGGGTAGGCTCACTACCGTCCAGCGTGTAATGCAATTCGGCACCGGAAGTCGTACATCCTATTTCAAAAACAACGCCATCCTCGAAAAGATAAAGGTCTCGCGCAACATAGGGAATGGCAACCTGCTTATCACGAGTCATAGAATAAGGTTGCCCCGAACCGTAACCGCCCCATTCCGTACAAGGCTCCGCTGAAAGTTCAAACGACAACTCACCTCCTTGCATCAACTCCTCGTAAGTAATAAAACAACGCTTCATTTCCCTGCCATTCAGACACACCCGGCGGATGTAAGTATTAGAAGCGGGCTCATTGGCTGTAATGACCAATCGTTTACCATTTGCCAAACAAATCGTCGCCTCGGGAAACAAAGGGGACGTGAGAATAAACTCGTTGGAACCGGGACACACGGGATAGAACCCCAGACTGCTCATAATGTACCAAGCGGACATCTGCCCACAATCCTCGTTACCGCAAATGCCGTCAGGAGTCGGTCGGTACATCTCTTTCAAGATGCGACGTACCATTTCCTGCGTTTTCCAAGGCTGTCCCGCGTAAGTATAAAGATACGCCATGTGATGGCTCGGTTCATTGCCATGAGCATACTGACCAATCAATCCGGTAATATCGGGCAAATCGCTCTCGACCGTCGAAGTCCCATGGAAAAGAGAATCCAAATCCGCAAGAAACATCGCCTCTCCCCCGTAAAGCTGTATCATCCCCCGTACATCATGAGGAACAAAGAAACGATATTGCCAAGCATTAGCCTCCGTGTAAGCACGCCCAACCCGGCAAGGGTCAAACGCCGGTTCCCAATTACCGTCCAATCGCTTGGGACGAAAAAAACGACCGGAACCGTCAAATACATTCGAGTAATTACCGGCACGGAGAGCGAAACGCCGTGCTGTTTCACTCTCTCCCAATGCCGTAGCCAAACGGGAAATACACCAATCGTCATAAGCAAATTCCAGCAAGCAGGATACGGATTCCCGACGTAAATCGGAAGGAATAAAACCATAACGGGTATAATAAGCCGCCCCTTTGGCATTTTTCTCGGCAGAACGAGTCATCGCCTCCAACGCTTGGCGGGCATCGAAACCGCGGATGCCTTTCAAATAGGCGTCCGCTATCACGGAAACGGCGTGATAACCAATCATCGTATTCGTTTCACCCGAGGAAAGCGACCAAATGGGAAGTTCTCCCGTGACATCATAAATATTCAGCATGGAATTGACCATATCGCCGACCAAAGTCGTATCCAGAAGCGTCATCAAAGGATGCCATGCTCGAAAAGTATCCCACAAAGAAAAAGTAGAATACTGCTTACGGCGACCGTCAACCTTACCCGTCTTCATATCATGACGCCGATAGTCACCATTGGCATCACTGACTAAATTGGGCGTGAGAAAACTATGATACAAGGCGGTATAAAAATTAGCACATTCAGCCGACGTGTCCCCCTTCACCCGTACGCGGGAAAGCACTTGCCGCCACCGTTGTTCCGCTTCCCGGCGGAAATGGTCAAATCCATCTCCCGTGAAATCATGTTCCAGATTATCGCGAGCATTTTCCTCGCTGACACACGACAACCCCACGTACATTTCCACTGACTCCTTCGGTAAAAGACGGAACGTGGCAATAACCTGCAATCTTTCTCCCGTGATGGAATCGACAGAATCAACCGTTTTTCCCCCTTTCACCCATCGTAGAGAATGAAACGGACGGGAGAAACGGGCTATAAAATAAATATGCTGATTATCCACCCACCCGGAAGTATTACGCCCCCCGCGTATCTCGTTATCACCGGTTCGTTCCATCCGTGCCTCTTTGATTTTATCGTCACTCAACGCGTGCGCCAAATCCACAACAATCGACACCTCGCCACCCCGCTCGAAAGTATAACGATGCACTCCCGTGTAAGGGGTAGCGGTCAGTTCCACTTCTATCCCCTCCGCGGGCAACTCCACCCGATAATAACCGGGCATAGCCTCTTCCCGTTCATGAGAAAACGGATGAGGAGGCATCCAGTCGGCAGTCCCGTCAGGCGAAAGCTCTCGGGAAGAGGGATATACCAGAATATCACCCCAGTCGATGCAACCCGTCCCACTCAAATGCGTGTGCGAAAACCCGAACAGAGTTGAATCACTATAATGATAACCGGAACAGGCATCCCAATTCCCTCGCCGCGTATCCGGACTCAACTGCACCATCCCTTGCGGCACCGTTGCCCCCGGGTACGTATGCCCGTGGAACCCCGTCCCGACAAAAGGATTGACTGCATTAATCGCCGAATCTTTCGGCTCGGAACAAGCCACACACAGCAACAACGCCATGTACGCCGTATTTATTATTTTCATCATTCAAGCAACTTACGTAACATCTTCAAATCATCCGTACCCACCAAATCAACACCTATCTCCAAAAACAATTTCTTCACCGCTTTTCTCTCCGGCTCCCCCCACCAGCGGAAAAGCTTATTCTCGCCATGAGCCTTATCCAGTATCTCCTTCATCTTCCTGTACTCCTCTTCCGGCATCTTCCCTCTCCCCCGCCAAGTAAAATAGCGGGAATAATGATCACTGACCACCGGAATCAACGTAGTCGGCTTCCCAACCCCGAGATCCCGAATCATCCCGTCGAGAAACATAAAGCGACTCTGTTCTCGCGACAACACACGCGTGGGACGTTTACCGGAGATAAAAAGCAACACGGCTCCTTCCCGGTATTCCCCCTCGTCCAGCGAGCAAAAATATTTCCGGTAAGGTTTCATCTTCTCTTTCAACACTCGATAGAGTTCCTCCGCATCACTTTTAAACTCAACCATCAAGAAAAAAGGGCGTTCACTACCGGGATACACCTTTCCCCCGTTTGCCTCTATCCGTGCCACCAAAGGTTTCAAGTACATATTCTCGAACGTGCGGGCAGCTCGACGAAAAAACGGCTTGCTATGCCCCACGTACACGTCCCCGTCTATCAGCCACAAATCCGCCTCCACGCAATTAAAGCGACAGGACAAGGCGTCCTCCAACGGACGGCGGCGCCAATAGTCATTATGCGAAAACGCGTTATAGTGAATCTTCTCCCGAGCCTTTTCCGGAAGCGTACGATTCAACACCGGCTCCACCGTTTCCAACTCCCCCTCCCCGTTTTTCCAACGGCAGGAAGCCACCGTCACCCGGTCATCCTTGATGCGCAACACGGCAAAAGAGCCATTGCCATCCTCGTCTTTCCAAGCGTTATTCACCTCGTAAATCGGGTATCCCCGGTACTCCGGCATCATGGCGGTATGCGTATGCCCGGCAAAGAAAGCGGCAACATTATATTTATCAAGCACATCGAACAACTCCTCCCGTGCCTCCCGAGGCCACCATTCGATTGCCCACGAGTCCGTGCCATAGTGCTGAATATAAACAACCGGTTCCCCGTTGGAAGCGTACGTCTGCAAATCCGCTTTCAACCACTCCAAATTACTCTCGCAATAGGAAGTATCTCCCGCGTACCGTTGCGCGTGCACGAAATGCACATCCCCCGCGTTCCACGAATAACTCCGGCTGGAAGGATGCCAGTTCAGAATCTCCCCGTTTCGCAAACGAACAGCCAAAAGAGAATCCAAATAATTCTTTATCAACTGCAAATGTTCCTCGTTATTGGGTGCGCCATCCTTCGCCACGTCCAAATCATGATTCCCCAAACCGGGATAAACCGGAAAATGAATCCGCCTTTCCCCCTCCCCGCGTTCATACCGCTGACGGTAAAGGTCAATGATTTCCGGACGGGAACGGTCAAATATATCACCGGCTATCACCACGCCATCCACCCGGCTAATCACCTCCCCGTCGGGCATCACGAAATGTCCCGGCACCCGATTCATCGCCACCACGTGATAGTACTGATCCGTCTCGGGCAAAAAATCGAAATGCAAATCAGCCGCAATGATAAAGGTAACATCCCGTTGTCCGCAAGCAACCTTCCCCGCTCCCGCCCACACGACAAGGATAAAAAACAATGCAATATATTTCACCATCTCTTTATAATTTCAACAGCGATTTAATCTTCTCGAAAATATCGGTATTTTCATAAATACCCGTGAACGCTTCCGCCCCGGGACCAAAGGCATAAACCGGAACCATAACACCGCTATGGCTACCCGTGGAAAACTTACCCACGATCTCACCTCGTTCCAAATCACCGCCCACCAAAGTCAGTCCTCCGGTTTCATGATCGGCAGTCACCACCACCAGCGTATTCCCGTCGGCAGCCGCCCACTCGAACACCTTGCCTATCGTACGGTCAAAATCCAGTACCTCCTCCACCAGAGGACGAAGTTGATTGGAATGCCCGTAATCGTCTATCTGCGACGCCTCCACCATCAGGAAAAAACCTTTTTTGTTACGTGACAAAAGTTCCAAGGCTTTCAAGGTACCCTCCGTCAGCATCTCTCCCCGCTCTGCCGGACGAGGCAAATCGTGATCCGCCCAAACGGCAAGCACTTTTCCGCTTTCGATAGCGTCCAATTGCTCCTTATTCTCCGGAGTCCGGTACCCCAACGCCCGCATCTCTTCCATAATATCGCGACCATCCTCCCGTTCACAAAAATACCGCTTACCGCCACCAAAAATAAAATCGACACCACACCCCACGTAATCTGCGATAATCGCTTCCGCCTGCTCCCGGTCACTATTGTGCGCACAGAAAGCCGCCGGGGTGGCATCATTCAAACGGCAGGTAACCACTACCCCCGTGGACTTCTTTTTAGCGGCAGCCAAATCCGTCAAAGTAGTCAACGGCTTCCCGTCCGGATCAACCCCCACCGAATGGTAGCGAGTCTTATGTCCTGTCGCCAAAGCCGTACCGGATGCCCCGGAATCGGTAATCAAACGGTCATAACAATAAGTCTTCGCCAACCCCACGCATCGGCAATTCTCAATATTCAACTTTCCCCGGTTGGCAGCCCAAGTGGAATACATCGTCATCAGACTCATACCGTCGCCAATCATAAAGACCACGTTCTTCACCTTCCCTTTCGTCGGGGATACAATCTTTTTCACCGGGCTCTCCTTGTCCCAAGTCACTTTAATCTCACGATCTTTGCCCTGTCCGGCAACCATTGCCGGACAAATGAGCAAAGCGCACACAAACAACACAAAACACAATCTAATCATTACTTCAATTTTTTCAAGTCTTCAAAATCTACCGGATACTTGCATCTGTTTTTCGCCTCCCCGCCTTTCAGCCGGACATACGTTTCAAATTCCCGTTTCCCTTCTGTCAATTCAATCACCCGCACCCCCGGTTCCAAACACCCGTAGGCATTTTTCCCGGCGGACACACGCCCGTATCCCAACGCTATATCATAATATACACCTATAAAGTCATTTTCATGGTCATGCCCCGCGAACACCCCCATCACCTGCCCCGACTCTTTCAACACGGTAAACAACCCGCTATTCAGCCGCGGGCAACAAATTTCTTCCAACCTTACCCCGAACGTCTTCCCGTTCCAAGCATAGTTATATTCCGGCAACGGGATATGCATAAACAGCAGCGACGGACACTCTCGTCTTGCGCTCTGCTCCCGCAACCAAGCTATCTGTGAAAAATCCACCCACTGGTATCCCCCCACCTCTTTCAACTCGCAATTACTATGCGAATCCAAAAAATAAAGCACAGCAGCCGTCGCCCGGCTCTGCTTCTCCTCTATCTCCAACACGTAATTCCCGACACCCTTCACGTTCCCCTTGCTCATCAAGCAATTGGGAGCCTCCTTCACCATCTCGTAAATCTCCTCCCGACTCATTCCCTGCTCGTGATCATGATTTCCGAAAACCATCGTCCATGCCACCCCGCACGTTTTCATTTGCTCCACCAACCGTCCCCATGTCGCTCGCGGATTCAACTCTGTCACCTGATCCCCCGTAAACACCACCAAGTCCGGTCGCTCCTCCCGAATCACCTCCTCCAACAATTCAAAACACACTTCCGACTGCCCCTTCTTCAAGTTAATGTGCATATCAGTCACCTGCACGACCTTAAACCGTCCCCCCTCGTTAAATTTTAAATGAGGCTGGGCTACCAAACCACTCACCAGAAAAACCAATAACAGCAGGACAGAGAAAATACGACATCCTCTATTCATAAACACACAATTCAAAAAGTCACACATTACAACATAAGAAGAGTAAGGAAGAAGCCTTTTTCAGCTTCCCCCTTCTCTTAATTCACAACATACAAGACTATTATTAATCTTCTTTTCCCGTGAATGCCCACTTGCTCTTCCAAGCCCAACGGAGTGGACAGTTATCTGTGATAGTACGGATACGTTTCATCTGATCCATGGTAATGTCAGTTCTAAAAGAATAGAAATCCATGATATTCGTGGAATAAAATAACAATCCATTCTCGGTTATCTTCAAACGATTATTAACATCATTTCCTTTATCATCATACCACTCTTCCCGGTAAATATCATAAGGCACGGTATCCTCGCAATAATCTGATGTTATCCCTTCCACTCCTGTGAACTCTGTCGGCAACAATCCGAAAAACATACCTACTTGACCAAGTTGTCCCCACCGTAAACCATCACCTGTCGAAAACTGCGCAATATCAAACATCATACCGATGTCGCTAAGCCTCCAATCATCTTTCTCCATCGCTTCAAACTCCTCCTCAGTTTTCTCCTGCATGCTAGGTATCCCCTCCAAGAATTCTGTTCCATTCAATATATAAGCAGGAGGAGCTGCAACTGATGTTCCCAAATCTTCTACAATCCAAATATTCAAATACTTTTTATAATCCCATAAAAGTTTTTTAGCCTGATAACCTTTGATCTCTCCTTCAACATTCTGTGAAAAATAGTACCAATCCGTTCCCTCCTTAGCTGCCGACCACCGATTTATCCCTTTTTCCTGCATTTTTGTTCCATCAGGAGTATATTCTGCCAATTGGAAACGGATTCGAGTATCAACACTATTTGGACCAAAAGCTACTTTACGCTCAAAAGTTTTCATCATCGTGTTGAAAAACTCATAAATCAAACTTGCATCTAACTTCGCACCACCAGTTACACTCTCTGTAGTTTGTGCCACGTGAAATACTACCGGATAAGTAATTGTTTCATATACATCCTCCGCAAAAGGTTTTCGCAATGTCACGGTAAACAAATCGGATTTCATTCCGTTCGCCGTGATATAAAAACTCACTTTACCTTTTGACATATCTGTCGTTCTGTATTCCGGTCCCTCCAATTCCGTCCCATCCTCCATGAAATACTTAACCATATCCTCGGAAATCCTATCTACCGGTATTCTACCATACACTTTCTCCCCATCTTTTCCCTCCGCTACTTGATAAAGTTTCGGGTCCAATGTCAAAGTAGCCACCCCATCAGCGATCAACTGCTCAGCATCTGCACCTAACTCTACTTTCTCAATTTCAACATTACTAAAATCGAGCACTTCTCCTTCTTCCGGTGTACATCCGATAAAAATGCCCAGCGATAAAAGTAAATATAATAAATTCTTTGTCTTCATAATGTTAATCTTTTAATTGCCAAACCGGATTTTGCTTTAAATGCTTGTTATTCTCCAACTCGCTTGTCGGAATTGGGAACGTGTAACGATAATCTCCCGCACCATTCAACGTATAAGTCTGATCCATAATTGTACGCTCCGTTTTCACGCCCAAACGTTTCATATCCATCCAATTATAATCCTCTTCACCCATAAACTCTTTACGACGCTCACGATAGATATCCCGCAATAATCCCTCTTTATCCGAAGGAGTCGTGAAAGTTTCGGTATACCTCGCCTCCTTAAAACGCTCTAAGATAGCCTTTGCTTCATCCAACTGATCGGTCATAGCCAATGCCTCTGCTTGAATCAAGAAAGTTTCTGCTAAACGAAAACCTATAAATACATTTCCAAATGTAGCCCCCCAAGAATAAGTAGCATATTTATCGAAAGTTAATCTAACATTCCAACCAACTCCAGGATCATAAACTTGCTCTCTTGAAAAATAATACTCTCGTCTAATATCTCCTTCCGTTTCTGGAAAATGAGTACTCAAAAACCCCTCATCTACCAACAAACCTCGATATAAATAATCATTACCATAAGCAACACCTCCAAATCTCACACGTAGAGCTGCTTCAATATTTACTATTGCGCTATTCTGTTTTTCCGCATGGAACAAATTAGCTAAATTATCAGGATTTTTTTCCAATTCCGCACCATCTGTTTCTTTTGAAGCATATAAGATTGCATTTTTCCAATCATCTGCCTCCGCTGCAGGAGAAAGTGCTTTAAATAGATAAACTTGTGCAAACAACCGATTTAAGACATGAGTATCGTATAGCCGGTTAAAACTACTCCGCATAGGTGTACGCTCCAAACGAATTTCCGCCTCATGTAAATCACTCAAAATTTGAGCGTATACCTTTGTCTGCGGAGCACGGGACAAATCCACATTCTCGAAATCATCGTAAGAGTTTAAACACAAAGGAATACCTAATTCATTATTGTCATAAGGAGCAAAATACTGAACCAATTTAAAGAAACAATATGCCCGAATTACATATGCCTCTCCCATAACATAATCCCGCATATCCTCATCGCCAGCAGCCGTTTCCGCCTCATGGATAAATAAATTCATCAAACCAATAGGTTCATAATATCTACCCCAGAATCCTTGTGTCCCCTCTGATCTCCAATCAACTCGTTCGACATCCTCAACAGACATCCCCTCATCATCTGCTGCTAAAAGTGACAAATCCCACTCTCTTGTATAAGAAATCATAGGTATATCTTCACTCATACGCATAAAAGGAGACCATACTATTTTATTATACCCATTTCCCTCGGCAGGTATACTATACAAAAAACTGGATAATGCTTGCTTGATACTCTGCAAGTCCTCCATTGAGATCACGTTCTTAGGGGTTACATTCAAAAACTCTTTACAAGAGGTAACACCTAAAACGAATAAAACACTAATTAAATATATAAACTTTCTCATAACATCCGTCTTTTAAAAACCCAAAGAAAGATTAAACATATAAGTACGAGGATTCGGGTAATTGAATGCACCTCCGGTAGTCACGTCCAAACCGCCGTACTTCGTAAACACAAATACATTTTCCACCTGTAATCCCACTCTACAACGGCTCAACCCAACATATTTAAACCAATCACCACGCAAATCATAGGATATCGTCAAATTACGGAATGCCAAGAAATCAGCTTTTTCATACTTATCATCCGTCAACATCTGGTGATAATAAGCCCCCCTAAAGCTATAACGAGGCGTATCGGTAATATCCCCCGGAGTCCTCCAACGATTCATGGCACTCTTTAAACGATTGGTTCGAGAAAAATGTACTTCACTTCTTGTACTTCCGTTAGGTGCATATTTCCGCTCGTTAAATGTTTCCAACCGATGTCCCGCACTGTAAGCAAAACCAAGGCGTACCTCCAGCTGTTTCCAAGACAAGGTAGAACTAAATCCCCCGGTCACTTTCGGGTTCAAGGTTCCCAAATTCACCAAAGAAGCTCTCAATACATTTTGGTCTAATTCGCTATCCGTATCCTCCATTACGTACGGAATCTCCTCTAAAGCGACCTCTTTATTCTCCGCCCACACTTCTCTGGCTCTCTCCGTCAAATAGAACATTGCATTACCCGTGACAGGATTTACCCCTGCAAAACGGTGTCCGAATATGGTTCCAGTAGCATAACCCTCGATATTAGCAGTACTACCATTCCAACTCACATCTTGAAACTCCTCGAAATTCTTGATAAAGGTGTCGGTAATTTTGTTCTTGTTTTGTGCGATATTGAATGAGTTTACCCAAATCAAATCTTTGCTTAAATCTAAACGGAGATTAATGTTGAATTCCCATCCTTTATTCTCCAATGAAGATACATTAGTACGAATACTTTTACGCCCATAAGAAATAGGAGTAGTCATGTCACCTAACAAATCGCGAGTGGTATTATAGTAGTAGTTAAACGTACCACCGATACGATTGTTCCAGAAGCCGAAGTCCAAACCGATATTCCGGTCTTCCTTACGATCCCACTTGATATTCGGATTCGGAAAAGTTACACTTTCTGCAATAAACAATCCATCATATTTCTCTCCACTCAAATATACCAATGGCATCGGGTAAGAACTACGGTCGATATTTCCAGTGTACCCGTAAGAAACACGTACTGCCAAATCGGAAATAAAGTTCACGTTCTTCAAGAAATTCTCCCGCATGGCATTCCAACGGAAACTGGCTGACCACAACGGGGTGAAGCGATTATCCGTACCGATAATATCCGCCCCATCGAAACGGGCGTTCACGTTGAATACATATTTATCCCGCAAGGTGTAAGTAAATGCCGCAAAGAAAGAAGCCGAACGATCCTGCGCCTCCCCCGTACCCATCATATTGTTGAATATATTTTGTCGTACAAAGTTTTCATACTTGATTTGTCCTTCTGGATCGTCAAAAGAAGGGAAAGTGGTAAAACGATAGAGCTGGTTAAATTCCGGGAAATTGTGAAAATTATTATAACTTTTACTACCTGAAATCTCAGAACCGACAACAACAGAGAAAGAATGTCCCTCCAACTGATCGTTATTATAGCTAAGCAATCCTCTCAGCGCAAAAGCCGTAGAACGACCGGAACCTTCTCTCAAATAACCGTTATTATAACCTGCCGGTATTTCATTTTCCGGATTTATCATCAATGCCGCTCTCACGAAATTTGCATTCGCATAAGAAGCATACGTTTCAGGACCTGCCCACTTCTCCGTGTTATTCGTACTATACGTCAACGCTCCGCTTACATCTGCGGTCAATCCCTCCATAATTTTGTAATTGAATCCCAAACGGGCAGACGCATCCGAGGCAATACTCTTGTTCTGTGTTTCATTCAACTCACGCAAGATATTGAATGTATCAAACTTATACCCGTATTTCAGAGAACTCCAATTATCTCCCAAATAACTCAAATCAGCAGCGTAACTACCATCCTCGTTATACGGCTTCTCGTACGGATTGGCAAAAACGGCATACTTGAACGGGTCTATAACAGAGGCATGGTCAACGCTCTCGCGATAACTTCCTTCTACTTGGAAATTCAATTCCAAATTCTCTACAGGTTTATGACGAACTTCCAATTTAGCGCCCAAATTATTATAGTGATTACTTTTCAATACACCATCTTGACCGCTATAATTCAATGAAGCATAGTAGTTCGTCTTTTGTGAACCTCCACGCATTGACAAGAAATGAGAATGCGAGAATCCTTTCCGGAAAATCTCGTCAAACCAATCCGTGTTCGTGGAACGTAATCGATTCAACTCGGCATTGTATGCATCCGCACTAATACGTCCTTGTTTATAATTATCGTAAGCTTTACCCGCCAAACCGGCTTGATCGGCACGATGGAAATCCCGCATCAACTGAAGCTCAAAATCCACCTTCTCGCGACCATTCATAAAGTCCAAATCAATACTCGGTGCCGATACTATACCGAAACTACCGTTATAACTAAAAGTAGCATCCCCCTCGAAACCGCGTTTCGTCTTGATCACGATCACACCATTAGCAGCCCGCGCACCATAGATAGCCGATGCTGCCGCATCCTTCAAAATCGTGATAGACTCAATATCTGCCGGAGAAAGGTTACCGATACCGTGATCAAGTGCAGACTCTTGAATATTTCCGGCGTTAAGCACGTTGATAGAAGCCACTCCACCTTGCAAAGGCAGACCGTCTACCACCCACATCGGCTCTTTACTACCCGAAATAGAGTTATCACCACGGATACGAATGTTTGCCCGTGTTCCCGGTGCTCCACTGGTCTTGAAAGAATACAACCCGGCAACCTTACCTTCCAGAATCTGATCTATGCTCTTGAACGCACTATTCTCCAACTCCTTGGCTGTAATAACAGTCACCGAACCTGTCATCCGATCCTTGCGGATTTCCTGATAACCGGTCACGACAACCTCATCCATCTCGTTCACCTCTTCCTCCATGTAAACCCGAATCGTATCTTTCAACATCTGATCGGTCAAAGCCAAAGTCTTCCTTTTATACCCCACGAATGAAAATTCCAAAGTCGCTTTCTCGGTCAATTCCATGGTAAACCACCCGTTCACATCGGTAGAAGTCCCGAGGGGTACCCCTGCCACTTTCACCGTCACTCCCGGCAAAGCCTCCTTGTTCTGGTCGTACACGAAACCTTTTACCCGAAACGCTTTTTTCTCATCCTGTGCGGGCTTCACGGCAGGAGTGATCACGATATAATCGTCCACGAACTTGTACGTCATACCGCTCCCGGCAAGTACACGTTCCAACACATCTGCCAACTCCATGTCCTTGAAATCCGCGTTCACCTTCTTCCGCAACGCCAACCGGTCGTCATTATAAATCACGATCTTGTTCGTTTGCTTACGAATCTCCTCGAAAACCGTCTTAATCGACGTTTCCCCCAAATTCATACTCAATTTTTGCTGTGCCAAACTGTTCGCGGACAACGTACACACGAAACAGACACACAAAATCCATGTTAGTTTCATAATTCTCCATAATTGCTGCCGCTTATTTTTTGACAAAACAAGCCACACTACATTACTTTTTTTCATACATTTGTGAATTAAGTGATTCTTAATGCTCCCCCGGGAGTAACTACCGGATCGTGCTCCCAACACTTTCCGGTATTTTTATGCCCCTTCGGAAGCGGTTTTCTACTTTATTTTTCGTTAACTATAATTGCATCTCCATTGATTTTAAAAGTTACATCCGTCGTTGCCTCTATCAAAGAAAGAATATAATCCATGTCATTATATTTCCGAAAAGCACCCGTGAACTTCAACTGCTTCAAACGCTCGTTACTGAAAAAGAAACTCACCCCGTACCAACGTGCCAACTTATCCCCCAACTCCTCCAATGGCATCGCGTCAAAATTCAAAGTTCCCTTTTTCCATGCGGCATAAGCATCCGCATCCACCGTACGCACCTCGTATTCACCACTCTCGTTATTCATCACGAACTGTCGGTTCGGGGTCAACACCTCGCTAATCTTCCCGCTCGTCACGTCCACCTTCCCGTTCACCAAAGTGACTTCCGTGCGGGCATCCTTCTTGTAAGCCATCACGTTAAACCCGGTACCCAATACCGTCACGTCCAACCGACTCGTGCGTACCACGAAAGGACGCTCCTCATCCCGCTCCACCTCGAAATAAGCCTCTCCTTCCAACTCCACCAATCGCTCGCTCCCGGTGAACCGTACCGGATATTTCAAGCGGGATTCCGAATTCATGTAAACGACAGTCCCATCGGCAAGCAACAAACGGTACTCCCCACCAACAGGCACAATCAACTCATTATAAACCGTTTCCGTCACTCCATCACCTTTCTCCCGGCTATAATCAATATAATCCTTCTCCCGCAAAATCGATTGCCCGTTCTCCCGTATCGTGTCCGCCTGCTCGCCTCCCAAAGCAACCCGCTCTCCCGACGAAAGCACCAGCAACGCCTTCGACTCCCCGGGCTTACCCACCGGAGCCTGCACCATCGCCACGGGCATATTCTCTTCCCCCGACGGCAAAAACATCCACGCCAACCCGACCGCCAGCACCACTGCCGCCGCCACACTCCATCCGATACGCACCACACGCTTCCGCCCACGGGCTTCCCGCTTGTGCTCCACAGCTTTCCACGCGGAACTCATCTCCACATTTTTCCATCTCACGGCATACTTCCCCGTGTACCAAGCCCGCTCCACCTTGTGAAAAAACACTCGATGCTCCTCGCTCTCCCGCACCCACGCCTCCAACTCACATCGTTCCTCCTCGCTTGCATCTCCTGCTAACACACGGTAAATCAACTCTTCTATGTAATTCGATATAGTCATACTTTGTTTTTTATACAAGTAAGACTAAATAAAAATCAAAACGGGTGAATGAAGGGTGTATTTTTTTTTGAAAAAAAACAACCATACGCTCCTATTTCAACTCCCGCATGGGAATAGCGTAAAGACACGGCCCGTCCTTCGTGCGGTCGACAATAAACAACGTGCTACGGCGGATACAGAACTTCTCGGGGGCTTGCAACGTGATGTCACCGACCGTCGTGTAATCCTTCACGATATCCCCCGTTTCCGGGTCAACTTCGCAAAACTTCTCGTTGCCGTTAGAAGTCACGAACAACCTACCCTTGTAAAAATCCAGCGCGTAAGGCATGTTACGATAAGCCAACTGCTTGACACGTTTAAGCGTCACACCCTCGCGTATATCACCAAGAGCGAAAACATCTATACGCTTGGACGGATGGGTGGAATAAAGCAATCCCGCCCGTTCATCGACCACCATGCCGTAAGCGGCGCTCACCTCGCCCAAATGCTCCGACCGAATGTACAAACGCGGTGCCACGTTTCCGGGCGTCAACACCCCCTCTTCCACGAAATCAATATAACGCTTGTCATGAATCGCCACCATCCCCTTATAAAGCACAACGTCGAAAGCGTGCACGGTTTGAGAAGGCCCCGTACCCCACGCCCCGGTTCCGATACACGTGACAAACCGGTAATCCCTCGCATCGAAAATCTCCGTGCGACTCCCCTCGTGAGTGACATATATCTTCCCGTTAGCACGCGTAACACCATTCGGTCTACCACCGAACGTTTCCGTTTCATCCCCCCGCAACCATTCCCGGATACTATGCAAATGCTGTTTCATACTGTTAGGCTCGAGATTGAACACCTCCACGCTATAATTATTGTCGGCATCATTCACCACGTACAAGGTATTCCCGTACGCATACACGTCTTTCGGGCGGAAAGTGGCGGTCGTTGCCCCGGGCACATCCGCGTAATCCAACCGGAAAGTCAGCGGCATACCGTCATCCCCACCCGTGTCCGTCACCCCGCGCAACGGGGACAAACCACCATCTAGGGCATCAAGTTCCGGATCCTCGATAATATATTTTGACGCCACGTATATATCGTCAAAATACCTGTTCTTGCACTTACGGGTATGCAGGAAACGGCGGGAGTAAACGGGCAACTCCTTTTCACGCGACAACTCGACGTACACGTTATTACACAAGGTAATCCACCCGGGTCCCGTCTGCTCATAGGTCATATTCCCGGCATGCCCGTATCCCACGCAATGCGCGAACTCATGAAAAAGGGTTTCCGTGATGCTCTTATCATCGGCATAATGCTCAAGGTAACACACCTCGTGCATCCCGTACGTCGTGCCGCCACCCAATCCCATCACACCCGTGGTATAACCGAAAACCAACCCGCGGTGATTAAGCACTCTTGTCAATAAAGCATGCTTGTCAATCTCCACCCTGTCATTATTACTATGTAGAGGTCCGAACTCGTGCAACGCCTTCTCGAACTTCTCCGACGAAAACATATAACTCATGTTCAACGCGATCGCCACCGCCTCACGCGTGTGTGAAGCCTTCATTTTATACTTCCAGCTTGCCTGCGTGTCGCTATACCTGCCAAAAGCGATATTCCATTTACAACGGATAGATTGCAACCTTGCCCAATAAGGATCGTCACACTCAATTCTAAAAGAGATATCCTCCGCCGTCAAATCCGGGTTTGCCGTGATAAGAATCTTTTTTCCGCCGCGAGTGTATGCGGTCATATCCGTGGTGACAAAAGGCACAGGCACCCGAAGCTGTTGGAACGGCATGATTTTCTCGAGCGACATAAACTCGACCTCCTCGTCGTACCCCTCGATGGTTGCCCAAATCGTCACGCCTTTCAAGGCTCTCGGGCTATAAAAACGAATCTGGAAATTGAGCTCGTCATCCAGCGAAATTTGCAAGGGCTGCGTCACGAGAAAACTTCGCTGCTTCGAATCGAAATAAACATCCGGGGATTCGTCATCATTCAACAAATAATACGTGTTATTCTCGTTATAATCCGCCACCGTCAACCTGACGGGTAATTCATTATCCACAATATCCTCGTCTTCGACAACTGTCACCTCATCCTTCTTACAACCGACCAATAGTAAGAATATGCCCACCCAAAACAACAGGCAGGTTGAAAAAAATCTTTTCATCGTCTGTCTCTGTTTAAAACTACATTCTACTTGAAAATAATTACTCCTCATGAAAAAGGGTGGCAAATATATATATTTTAAAATATTCACGCAAAGCTATCACTTCATATAACCTTTAAGAGGGCTTTAAGCAGGATATAAAACCGAGTTGGGTGAGTTTTGGGCGACTATTAGGTGACTATTAGGCGGCATCGCCTACACTTAGCCTACTTATAGCCCACTCTTCGCCCACGTTTTAACAAGAAATAATCTAATTTAACTTGACAAATATTCAAGCCATCCCTGCCATGAACATTCCAACGGGAAACAAGCATAAACCAATAAGGCTCAATATGGTGTAGCACGAGTATAGTTTCAGGATAGCTACGTTACCCCGCGTCGGGGCAACTTTCCGAATTACCCGCGCAAACGAATAATAGAATCAACTCCTGTTCGCTTTGCAGTTCTTCACGCAAAAGCCGCATCCCGTTGCGCAACAAAGTTTTCACGGTGTTCAGGGATACATGCAACTCGTCGGCTGTTTCCTGATATTTCATGTCCTGCATCAACACGCAATTCAGCACCCGCCCCGTCTGTTCGGGCATTCGGGCTATCACGGCAGTTACCCTATCCACGATTTCTTGGCTTAAAGCAGCCGCCGAATCAGCCGCCACGTCAATGGACGTGAAGTCCACACGGGCACGCATCACATCGTTCTTGTGCAAGTATGTATAACAACTATTGCGCACGGAAGAGAAAAGATAAGAACTGAGCGCCTTGCTTTCGATACGTTCGAGATAATCATCTTCCCACAAACGCACGAAAAATTCCTGAACGAGATCTTCCGCCATCGTGTCGTCACTAATCAATGTCCCGGCATACAACACCAGAGGACGATAGTAACGATCGAACAGCATTCGAATCCCTTCCTTACGATTCTTCGTGAACCTGTCAAGTATATCTCTATCATCTTTCCGCATCAATACAAAAATAAATCTTTTTCACCAGTGACACACCAAAAAGGAATAATTTTATTTATCAAAACAACAAAGTTTCCCGTTTTTCCATGTAAGACTGCACCAAACGGGATACCGCGTAATTACCTACCTCCTCATCCGGCACCTGAAGGTACTTCTGCATGGCAGGAGAGAAAGCATCTACCAGAATCTCGTAGAACACGGCGTAAATTACCCGGTGGGACAGCACATGCTTTTTAGCCGTGAACTCCCGTTTCACGTTGATACCCGTCATTCCGCCGAATAATGTATTGAATCCGGTCACTTGTTGCAACTCTCCCCAAGACACGGGAGATACCGTTTCGACCAACGGGAACTCGTAAAGATTACGCCAAATGTCATTTCCCGTGCGCTTGGAAAGCAAGGTTTTACCCTGACCGCGGATATGCAAATAATTAAAATAACGGGGTTTAACCATGGTCTTCCCGTTCTTCACGGGTAATTGCTCCACTCGCCCGGAAGCCAATGCCAGACACTTCCCGTTCAAAGGGCAAGAATCGCAAGCCGGGGATTTCGGGACACACTGCAAAGCCCCGAATTCCATCATCGCCTGATTGAACAGATCGGGATGCCGTTCGTCCAGTAACGATTGTGCCAATTCCGTGAAATACTTCTTTCCCTCGCCGCTATCAATAGGCATCTCCAAATCGAACAGCCGGGCTAACACCCGGTACACGTTGCCGTCTACCGTGGCGTAAGGTTGTTGATAGGCGAAAGAAGCTATCGCGGCAGCCGTGTAATCCCCGATCCCTTTCAGTGATAAGATATCCTCTCTCGTCCGGGGAAAAACGCCGTCGAAAGAATCCACGATTTGCTTTGCCGCCGCGTGCAGGTTGCGGGCACGACTATAATAACCCAAGCCTTGCCAGTATTTCATCACCTCATCTTCGTCAGCTTCCGCGAGGGAACGCACATCGGGAAAACGTTGCACGAAACGGTTGAAATAATCCAACCCCTGCGCCACTCTGGTTTGCTGGAGTATAATCTCCGAGATCCAAATCAAGTAAGGATCGCCGGTTTCCCGCCACGGCAATTCCCGTTTGTTCTTCTCGTACCAGTGGATTAAAATACCACTTATCTCTCTATCATCCATATCTCCTGATTAACGGGTACGAAGATACAAAAAACATCGGAATACAAGGCGAACATAAAAAAAGAGAACTGCCGATAATCGACAGTCCCCCTCATTCACTCATAACATAAAAATCTATCCTTATTCCAAATGGGCACGGATCATCCAAGTTACTTTTTCCTTTTTCTCAATCATGTCTTCCAAGAAATTGGATGTTCCGAAATCTTTCGAGCCTTCTTTATCCATGGTTTCCAAATCAGAACGTATCTGACGGATAACTTCTGCATTGTCATCCAACAAGGCTGCCAACATCCCCTTTGCATCGGGAAGCGGTTTCTCCTCGTCTTGTTCTTTGATGCGGTTGTGCTCCAGACAGCCTTTCAAAGACCCGATAGGACGTTCGTCCAAATCACGAACACGCTCGGCAATACTGTCGATATCTTCAATCAGGCCGTTATAAAGATCCTCCAAGAACGTGTGATAAGATCTGAAGCTCGCGCCTTTCATATTCCAGTGGTAATTCCATGTTTTAGCCAGTAAAACAAAATGATCAGCAAGCAGGTTATTTAAAATGGTTTTGCTGGATTTGATCATTGATGCGTCTAAACCAATATTTCCTTTCATCATAACTATAAATATTTAAAGGTTCTTTGTATTTCATTGTAAACACCTATAGAAACGAAAAGCGGTTGATAAAGTTTCACGCGGAACATTTAATTTTTACTATATTTTTTCGACACTCTAACCAAAGAACGACTAAATACCCATATTTCGGATGCTTTACATTTCCATAATAAAAGTTTACCCGCGATAAGGTAATCCCTATGAATCTTTGAATCCTTCTATTTCTTAAAAATTTCTCCCCGTATCCCACCACAAACGGGTTCCAGCGTTGTCCTTTCCCCCTAGAGCATCCACCAATGCCTTGTATTGTTCCGCGCTTTCATCCAGAAGAGTCGAAGGAAAGTTCAGACGACGTATCATGATTTCCGTGTCGATACAACCATTCCGGCTATTATTGTATTTCACAGGAAAAAGTCTCGGATATCCCGTTCTTCGCTGTTCCGCCCAAGCCTCACATCCCTCCGGGAAAATAGCCAACCATTTCTGCGTGATAATTCTTTCCAGCTTTATTTCCGGCGATGCGGATTCATCCCAACAAGGGGATACCTTGCAACGGGCTTTGATATCATTCTCGGGCGTGAATACATCCTTGAAATCTGATGCCCGGTTATCACCCTGCAAATAAGCGTCCGCGTCGGGTACCTGCCATTGCGAGAAAGAACATTTCACCCCTCTCTCGTAGCAATCCCCGGCTTCTTCCGATGTCCAACCCCGCAGAGCTGCTTCCGCCCGTAAAAACCATACCTCTGCCGCCGTCATTAAGATCGCGTCGGTATTCACGTTCACGTATATCTTGGACAGAGCCGCATAATAAGGGTGTGCGAACATTGTACCTTGGCGAATCCCCCGGTATTGTCCCTTTAAAGGAATAATGACGGAATCCTTACCGTTCTTATCCGGCAAACAAACGTCTTCCATGCAGGGCTCAAAAAACACTTTCCGCCGGGGATCATCGAAACCGTTTAAAATGGATTCCATGGAAGCATTCATGTACACTTCCCCCCATACCCGGTTGATCTCGCCCAAAGGATTGGTGTACCCGTCGCGGGTAGATACCTTCACGAGCTCGAAAGGGTCTTCAAAATACCCGTGTTCATCACTGATAGCCGACTGAAATTCCGTTCTGGCTTTTTCCGGTTCAGCCATTGCTATCCGTACCGCCAAACGCATACGCAATGAATTGGCAAATTTAATCCACGAAAGGATCTCCCCGTCCATCAGAATATCAAAACGGGAAAAATCAAAAACTTCATCGGGCTTATCCATATAATCGCTCAGCGTCTTTACCGCCTCTTTCAGATCGTCAAAAAAAGCATGATAAACATCCTGTTGCGTATCCGGCATATACACCGATTTCATCCCCCCGAAATTGGAATATATGATCGGACCGTAGTAATCGGACACCCGATGCATCACTTCGACTTTCAATATTTTCGTGATCGCGTAGAAAAGAGGATTCTCTGTTCTCGTGGAATCCTCCAACCGTTTGATCTGCGGCATGATATAAGCGTACGTGTATCCCCAGAACGTCCCGTTCCACCCGTCTTGAAGATTATAATCAGAATTGTGGGAACCGCCGTTCAACGGCTTGTAATCGTGCATATAACCACTGAACATATCGGCGCTCAGGTTCTGCATGATCTGGTATGTCCAATTCTTCCCCTTGCCGAAATCATAATTAAAATAGATGCCCTGCTGCACCACACCGAGAGGTATCCCGATATGGTTCCAGTCGATACGCGTATCCTCATCCGTGATCCCGGTTTTATCCGTGTTCAAATCCTTAAAATGTCCCGTGCAAGCGATACATCCCAGAAACAGAACCATGTAGACAAATACTCTCTTTTCCATACCGCCATCCGATTAAAAGGTAACACGCAGACTAAATCCCATACCACGGGTAGTAGGCATCCCGTAAACTTCTATCGCTTGATTATCGTTCCCGGTAGAAAGAATCAAATCCGGATCGAAAGGTGCTTTCCTGTATATAAAAAACAGATTCCGGGCGGTAAAAGCCAGATGTATATCCCGTAGTACCCGTACCGATTCCAACCATTGTTTCGGGAAAGAGTATCCCAAGGAAAATTCCCGCAAACGGAAATTCGTGGCATCGTACATGTAGTATTCCGTCACTCCCGCACGTCCCCCGACAATGGATTTGTAAAATCCTTTCACGTTGGTGATCCTCTCGCCCTCCAGCATGACATACCCCCGGTCACGAGCATCCCCGGTGGCTCTCGTTACCCCGTACAAGTCCATATCCGCCCGTGTCTGTGACAACACTTTTCCACCGACACGCCCATCTATCAGGAATGTCATCATAAAATTCCGCCACGAGAAGGTATTCGTCCATCCCAGCGTGAAATTTGGATTGGCATTCCCCACTCTCACCGTGTTACCGTCACCCTCCACTCGTGGTAATCCTTTCAAATCGCCTTCCGTCTCGTATAGAATCTTCCCGTTATCATCCCGCTTGAAAGCCTTGCCGTAGATATCCCCGAAGGAACCTCCCTCTTTCAATTTCATCGCGTAACTTGACGAAAAGCCATAAGGCCCGTACTGGAAAACAGGCAGTTCTTCGTGTAAGCGAAGTACTTTATTTTTGTTGGAAGCGTAATTTATCCCGGTTTCCCATTTGACTTTTGTATCCTCAAAAGGGGTTCCTTTCAACTCGATCTCTACCCCCGTGTTCCGTATTTCCCCGGCATTCACGTAACGATAAGCGTACGTGTCACCATCTTTCGCCGCCAGTTTGAAAAACTGATTCTTCGTGACCGTGTTGTAACACGTGAGGTCCACTCGCAAGCGGTCGTTGAACAACCGCCACTCGGTTCCCGCTTCAAACGCCACGTTTTTCTCCGGTTTCATTTCCTCGAAAGGGGCAGCGTCGGAAGCCTGTATTCCGCCTCCCGCCAACACGTGTGACACGGGGTGCGTGATATACAAGGGGATATCATTCCCGACCATACTCCATGCCCCGCGAATCTTTCCGCCCGTGATCCATTCGGGCAGGGAAAACGTCCGGTCTATCAACCAAGAGAATCCCACGGAAGGATAGAAAAAGCCGATGGATTCACGGGAAGTATAAGCCAACGTGGAACTCCAATCATTACGGGCGGAAATATCGAGGAACAAATAGTCCCGGAAACCCAGCTGTGCCGTTGCAAACAAGGATTGCATCTGCCTCGTGGCATCGATTTGCTCGGCAATATAAGCGGACGTCGTCATATTGATGTTCGCGATATTGAATACATTGGCATATTTCAATGAAGCTGTTTTCGAATCGTAGCGAAGTTCATTTGTCTTGTTATTATTTATACTTACCCCTAAAGATATATCCAAAGAAAAGTTCTCGAACTTTCGTTTATAAGTCCCGAGCACATCTCCATAAGTCAAAGTCTGCTCGTGGCTCGCGTCGATATAACGTCCATTACTTCCCGCCAACGCCGGAGCCGTGGAAGCGTAGTATTTCTGACGGAACTTATCGTTCAAGTAATCCACGCTTCCGCGGGCCTGCAACGAAAAATGAGCAGAAAGAATCAGACGCATGGCAATAGAGGCTATCACCCGTGTTCTCTGATCCTGCCCTTTGATACGTTCCAGTACCCAATAGGGATTTTGCTCGAAGTCCTCCGTCGGGGCGTGCCAATTCTGCACGTTCAACCGGCGCTCTTCATTCCATACTTCAAAATGATTTTTATACTCCGTGATATCCATTCCCCGGGGAAAACGGTATAACCCGACTAACGGATTCATGTAAAAGCCGCCCGGCACCGGACGATTTTTCACCGTTTGCTTCAATAAATTGACACTTCCGTCTATTTTTAAAAGCCCGTCATAAAAAGTTGCACATTCCCGCAGGTTTATGTTGTGTTTTGACAAACGATGCGTTTCCATAATCCCTTTTCCCTCCGTGTTCGCGTAGGAGAAATAAGTTTGCGTGTGTTCGTTTCCGGTTGAAAAGGTAAGGGAATGAATCGCGGTCACTCCCGTCTTAAAAAAAGAAGAAATCGGGTTCCCCGTGTTTATATCTTTTCTCTCTCCCCAACTTTCCACCTCGTCGCTCACGCCATAATGATTTTGCAGTTTCGGGAGCATCATGGCTTTATCAATCAACACGCTCGAAGAGAAAGAAACTTCCTGCTTCCCCGCTTCCCCGTGTTTCGTGGTAATCAAGATAACCCCGTTGGCAGCCTGCGTCCCGTATAAAGCGGCTGCCGGGGCTCCTTTCAATATACTGATACTCTCTATGTCTTCCGGGTTAAGATTGGAAATACCATCCCCGGCATCCCTGTTTCCGGCATCAGCCGTACCCCCGATAGACGTACTCGGCTGTTCGCTGCTCTCGTTCAGCATCGGGATTCCGTCTATCACGTATAAAGGCTGGTTATTACCCGCCACCGAACGATTACCGCGCATCACGACTTTCACGGAACCGCCCATACCGGAAGAACTCCGGTTCACCTGCATTCCCGCGATCTTTCCCATAAGTGTCACGATCATATTCGGATCTTTCACCCGAATCAATTCATTCCGGTTCACCCGGGAAGCGGCATAAGACAAGGAATTTTCTTTTTTACGGATTCCCAATGCCGTCACGATGACATCGTCCAACAGAACACTCTCCTGTTCCAGCGTGATCCGGATATCTTTTTTGCCCTCGACAGCCACAAATTGAGTATGGTAGCCGACAAAAGAAACGATCAACGTTCCGGTTCGCCTTACTTTCATGGAGAAATTTCCTTCCCAATCTGTAACGACCCCGTTCGTCGTTCCTTTTTCCAGTACGTGGACTCCTACCATAGGAAGATGCGTTGTATCGAGAACTTTACCATGCACCACAATTCGCTCATCCCCGGCAATGATTGTATCGGTTACGTGAAACAAATGAACACGATACTTCTCCGCAGAAAAAGTTACTTTTCCACACGCTAACACACAAATCACGATTATACACAGACGCGTATATGCCATAAACGCCATTCAAGAAGTATGGGGTTGTGTCAAAAGTCTATATTTACTTCTTAAACTCCTCCGTCGGCTTCGCCGCCACCTCCTCTATAAACAGAGGAGGAGCTGGAGACTCTTACCAAAGCAAGGTGGTGTTCCAGCTCTCCCTCTGTTTATAGAGGGAGTACCCCGAAGGGGAGAGGGAGTTTAAAAAGACTCTTGACACAACTCCTTATTATTACTATTTTAAACCTCTCTTCATCAAAAGCGGCTCTTCGGACGGTTGTTGTCCCCGGAACTTGACGTACTGCCCCATGGGATCGTCATACCCGCCTTCAGACAAAATATACTTTCTGAATTTAGCAGCCAATTCTTTATTGTAAATATCCCCGGAAGCCTTGAAAGCTTGGAACGCATCGGCATCCAATACTTCAGCCCAAAGATACACGTAATAACCGGCAGAATATCCCCCGTCAAAAATATGGGAGAAATAAGTGGAACGATAGCGGGGTAAAATCTCCTTGATCAGCCCGTATTTATCCATGGATGCTTTCTCGAAAGCGTTCACGTCAAATTGTTGCGGTTCGGTTTGTGAATACCAGTCCATATCCAACAATGAAGCGGCAACATATTCCACCGTGGCAAATCCTTGATTGAAATGCCCACTCTCCTGTATTTTCTTGATTAACGCGTCCGGCATCGGTTCACCCGTCTGATAGTGTTTAGCATACATTTTCAATACTTCCGGTTCGCTTGCCCAGTTTTCCATAACCTGTGAAGGCAATTCCACCATATCGTGAGGTATTGTCCCGGCTATACGTTGATAATCGCCGCGGGTAAAGAATCCGTGCAGGGCGTGACCGAACTCGTGGAACATGGTTTCCGTGTCGTCCCAAGTCAGCAACACGGGAGCATCGCCAACGGCAGGCGAGAAATTGTAGACCACGGATACCAACGGCATCTCTTCCTTGCCGTTCTCTTTCGTGTAATGGCGAAATTCCGTCATCCACGCACCCGCCGATTTGCTGGCACGGGTGAAATAATCCAGATAAAGGATACCCAACGAACTACCGTCAACGTCCTTTACCTCGTAAGTTTCCACTTCCGGGTGATATAAAGGTATATCCGTCCGTTTCTCCAAAGTGATACCGTAGAGCTTGTTTGCCACCTCGAACATTCCGTCGCGTACATTCTCCAGTTTCAAGTAAGGCATCATTTCAGACTCGTCCAAGTCATATTTCTGTTTCCGCAGCTTCTCGGCATAATACCACCAGTCCCAGCTCTCCAACTTCTCCCGCATGCCTTCCTTGTTCGCGATCTTCTGCATTTCAGCCAATTCCTGTTTGGCAACTTTCAACGCGGGAGTCCATACCCTCTCCAAGAAAGCATGTACCGCTTCCGGTGTCTTTGCCATATTCACGTCAATCACGTAAGCGGCATAAGTATCAAAACCCAACAATTTAGCTTTTTCCGTTCTGAGGTTCACCATTTGGGCAAGTACCGCTTTATTGTCATTAGCGTTATCGTTATTTGCCCGCATATAGTAACCTTTATATAATTTTTCCCTCAAATCCCGTTTTTTGGCGTACGTCAGGAAAGGCAACATGCTCGGTTTCTGTACCGTGAATACCCATTTCCCTTCCATTCCCCGGTTCTTTGCCTCGGCAGCGGCTGAAGCAATCGCGTTATCGGGAAGCCCTTCCAAGTCTTTGGCATCATCAATCACCAGCGTGAAAGCATTCGTTTCTTTCAACAGGTTGTTGCCGTACTGCAAACTCAGTTTAGCCAGTTCCCCGTTAATTTTCATCATCTTAGCCTTGTCCTCATCATTCAGATTAGCACCCCCGCGCACGAAATCATCGTAGTATTTTTCCAGCGTACGTAATGCCAAAGGGTCCAAGCCCAGCGATTCTTTTTTGTCATACAACGTCTTGATGCGGGCAAACAGCTTCGGGTTCATGTTAATCTCATCCCCGTGAGCGGTCACGGCAGGACTGATTTCCATCGCCAACGCCAACATGTCATCGCTCGTGACAGCTTCGCAAAGATTAAAGAAAATAGCCGACGTCCGGTTCAACAACTTTCCGGATTGATCGAAAGCCACGATCGTGTTCTCGAAAGTCGGGGCTTCCGGGTTGTTCACGATTGCCTCAATTTCAGCCTTATGCTGTTTCATTCCTTCTTCGAAAGCAGGTTTGTAATCTGCCAGTTTGATTTTATCGAAAGGCGGCGCTTGAAACGGGGTTTCAAATTTCTGCATCAACGGATTCTCCGTCTGCTTCGCTCCTTCTTTGCAAGATGCGACCAAAGCGGTAACACTCAAAAGTAATATAACTCTTTTTTTCATAAATAATAATTTGATATTTAAATCGTTCTTCTGCACCAATCCAAAAAACAAGGTAAAGATATAGATTATCTACTACAAAGCATTAATTTTGTCATAAAAAGATTTTTTACCAATCTATATAAATATAACATGAGTAATCTATTGTTTGTCGCGCTCGGTTCCATGTTCGGCGGAGTTTCCCGTTACTGGCTAAGTGGTTTTATTCAAAAGAATTTCGATACGGCGTTCCCGGTAGGAGTTTTTATCGTGAACATCGCGGGTTGTTTTCTCATGGGTGTCATCGCCGGACTATTAGCCCACGCCAACATCCTCACGAACAATCATAGACTATTACTGGCGGTGGGTTTCTGCGGGAGTTTCACTACCTTTTCGACCTTTTCGCTGGATAACCTGCAATTATTAAGCGCGAAAGCCTATTTTTTGCTTTCCCTCAATATCGGGTTAAGCGTAATACTTGGGCTTGCCGCGACGTGGGGCGGATATTATCTGATGCAAAGTTTATCCAAATAAGTTTAGTCAATAAATAAATTTCGTTAGCTTTGTGACCAAACCAGAAATGCTAAAAATAACTCAGACATGATTAAACATCTTTCATTATGCATGGTCGTTTTGTTTTCCGTAATCAGCACGACCTTATTTGCCCAAAAGGGTGGTCCCCGTTCCGGGTACAAGTTTACAACCGTGGCAGACTTAAAAGCGACCCCGGTAAAAAATCAACAAAGCGTCGGCACCTGTTGGGATTACGCCGCACTCTCTTTCCTCGAATCCGAATTGCTCCGGAAAGGCAAGCCGGTCTATGATTTGGCAGAATTATACGTTGCCAAAAACGTTTACTTCGAGAAAGGACTACGCTACATCCAATTCCACGGGAAAACTAATTTCAGTGAAGGCGGACAAGCGCATGACGTGCTGTACGCTATCGAGAAATACGGTATCGTTCCGGAAGACGTGTACCCCGGATTGCAATACGGACGGGATTTCCACATTCATGCGGAAATGGTTGCTGCCCTGCAAGGCATCCTCGACGGGGTAAATAAAAATCCGAACAGACAAATTACTCCCGTGTGGACCAAGGGTTTCACGCGCTATATCGAGGCATACCTCGGGGATACTCCCGAAACTTTCACTTACGAGGGAAAAGAATATACCCCGCAAAGTTTCGCGAAATCATTGGACTTAAACTTGGACGATTACGTGGAACTCACCTCGTTTGAGGCTTTCCCGTTCTATAAATCTATCGTGCTTCCTATCCCCGACAACTGGTTGCACGGTCAATATTACAACTTGCCGATTGACGAGTTAATGGAAGTCATGAACAACGCGCTTAAAAACGGTTACTCCGTTTGTTGGGACGGTGACGTGAGCCACAATGGCTTTAGCCATCCTAGCGGACTGGCAATTCTCCCGACGGATAACCCGGAAGAAATGATTAACGCCGAGATTGACAAATGGACTACCCTCAGCGAAAAAGAAAGAAAAAGTAAATTGCAATCATTCGAATCTCCCGTGCCGGAAATGAAAGTGGACGATGCCAAACGGCAATTCACGTTCAACAATCGCCAGACCACGGATGATCACTTGATGCACATCACCGGATTGCTTAAAGACCAAAACGGAACCCTATACTATAAAACAAAAAATTCATGGGGTGATGAAAGAAGCGAATTCGGCGGCTATCTCTATATGTCCGAACCTTTCTGCCGCTTGCAAACCGTGGCAATCATGGTTCACAAGGATGCTATCCCGAAAGCGATCCGCAAGAAATTAGGATTGTAAAGGTGTGTTTTGACACACCTCCAGTCTGTAAGGTCTGTAAAGTCCATAAGGTCAAAAGTCCATAAACTCGCACAAAGGACATCATGACCTTACGGACTTTATAGATTTTATGGACTATTTAAAACGAATTATCCTCCGCCATCGACATAAACTTCTCGCGAATCCATCGCGAAATACGGGTAGTAATCTCCGGTCCCTCGTAAGGAATAAACTCTTCATACATATCCGACTGGTCAAAATTATCAATCCCGATAGATAATACTTCAATCCCCCGTTTCTTCGCCTCCTGCACCACCACCCACACGTGTTCACGTGCATCTTCACCATCATATCCCGTGGCAGAAGGTGCACCGTCAGAGATCATAAAGAACAATTTATTCTTCGCGTCCGATTTGAATTTATCGAAACAGTACAACATGGCATACCCGTCAGCATTCGCATTCAGAGCCTGTTGTAAAAATAGCTTCCCCAATTGCAACCTCTCCCCCCGGTCATGGAAACGGGTGATTTCTATCCCGTCATCACCACAACGATGCCCGTATATGGAATAATACACGACATTGGGATACTTGTTGAAAGCCAGAGCCAACGCAGAAGATATCACAATCTGCAAAGGAATCTTGTCACCCGTGCACATGGAACCGGAAAGATCCAGCAATATCACCACCTCCAATATGGCAGAGGGAGCCAGCACTTCCTCAAAGAAAATATTCCGGTTGTAACGGGATTGATATAATTCATCCTCATCCAATTCCCCCGAATCCTGCTCGTATATCACCCTCGTCCGATCCATCTTTCCCGAAAACATGGCAAGACTCACCTGTATCTTGGCTGCCAACTCTTTCGCCCGGTTCAGCAAATCATCGGAGATTTCCGCCACTTCCGCGTCGATCTCTACCAAACGATCACACGCCCCCAGCGCTCCCTTCCACTCCAACTTCTGGCGCTCCGAACTCACGAACAACTGCGGGGAAAACACGGTATCCTT
Source organism: Butyricimonas sp. Marseille-P3923 (assembly GCF_900184685.1). Lineage (GTDB taxonomy): Bacteria > Bacteroidota > Bacteroidia > Bacteroidales > Marinifilaceae > Butyricimonas > Butyricimonas muris. The sequence goes on along the minus strand of NZ_FXXL01000004.1, from coordinate 28,981 downwards.
GTTCAGCGTTTTACGGAGATCCCGAATCACCGTTTCCGCCATTTTAATCTGTTTGTCCGTCTTGAAATCCTCAATCCCCTTCATCGCTTTTTTCATCTCCTGCAAGAAGAAATTATCCGGGCAAACATCTTTTACATGAAACAAATCAGCCAACGCCCCGGCATACCAGACCACTTCTTTGTAAGTCAGATCGGCGTAATTCTTGATCCCTTTCAATATCGCGTTCACCTGCCTCACCTTCACGTCATTACCCGGAAAGGACAACACCTCCCGCATATAATTACTCTCGTCCAGCAGATTCGGATATAATATCTTGGTACAGATGTAGTCATACAGAGCTTCCGACCCGTCGCCTCCCCGGTGCAAACCGTCTTCGCTCTGTCCCCCGTAGTACCCCATGCGGGATTCCACGACATTCAATCCCATGGCAAATCCCAACTTCCGGGCAGCATACAAATAATAGTGATACCCCGGGAAATCCTTTACCAACTTGGATTCCACCCGCCGATTCTCTATAAAATGAATCATATCATAATGCATCGGGGTATAAAGCAACTCTTCCTCGCTCAACCCGGCAATATCCTTTCCCGTGTATATCCAGTGTGCCAACTCGTGCACGAAATACCCGAAAAAAACAAATACCCGTGTTTCATCCGAAATCTCGAAACGGAGTAATTTCAGATTCAAGGCAATGTGCTTCGGGTTCATCGACAAAGCGGGTACCCTGTTCGAGAGTACCATTTTAGGAATCTCCCCCGTAATATGATAAGCAATCTTGGCACATACCGGGATCAATTTCAATATATCCGTCGTCCCCAGATCCCGATCCAACAAATTACGGGCTACCGGGAAATCACCCCACCAATCCCGATCAATAAATTGCTCGTCATATATCTCTTCTATCCGCCGGAAATCCATATCGTCCGATTAAAGGGTCTGTATCAACGAACGGGCTATCGTTTCCTCTCCCGTAATCACGTAATTCGTGAGAATCACCCGTTCGATCACCTCGCTCAACCGATAGCCCAAAGGCATATATGCCGCCGCATCCAACACCTGCCGGGTGGAAAGCGACACGGATAGAGTTTCCTTCTGCTCTGCCAGACGCAACACCTCGGCTACCCTAGCCAATTGTACCGCCGCGTCACGGGATACCTTCGGGAAACGCGCACGGATCAAATCAGCCTCCTCCGCGGAAGTTAGATAATTCAACCGGACTTTGATAAAACGATCTTCAAAAGCCGTATCCAACCGTTGCGTGGACACGTAAGCAAACCCCACGTTTCCCGCCGCCACGAATAGCACGTTATCTCCTTTGTTATATCGTTTTCCTGAATCCTCATCATAAATATACGATTGCTGCCTGTCGAGAATCGTCATCAGGAAATTCGCCGCCACCATGGGCGTACGCGTCAACTCGTCAAGGAAAATCAACGTGGGTTTCGTTGACACGAAAGCCTTGAAGAACTCCGAGCGCACCGCTTTTGTCTTCCCGTCATCCCCGATAATCAACCCGCCCACGAACATCTTTTTCGGCTTGAAGGCCTGCCCCATGTCGAAAGCAAAATACTCCATGCCCATGGCTGTTGCCAATTCCTTGGCAATAGAGGACTTACCGCAGCCCTTGGGACCCAACAGAAAAGGATAACGTTTCAAGTATAACGTGTGGCACAAAAACTCCCACGTCTGCACGGGAATACACAAATCATCCGAATGCTTCGGGGGCGTGAAAGGGAAAAGAGTAGCCTGTCCGGCTACATACGTACTATTTGTCATGCTTTATTTATCTTGCTAAATTCACCGCTAAAGTTAACACTTTTCCGGCAAAACAAGAGAAACAAAAGTCTTTTAATTCTTTACAATTTCTTTATCATCTCGAACTGTTTTCCTGTCGGTTCAATATTCCTTGACTTCAAAAAAGCGGTCATCGAATCGCAGGCTACGTCAGTATTCACGATCTTGACAGAGCTATATTTATTAGACTCCAACATCTTTTGGAATAGCAACGAGCCGATACCTTTACGTCGATATTGCTTATCTACCGCTATCTGGGTAACATCCCCGGACATCGGTTCAAAAACCCCGTACCCGACAAGCCTGTCCCCCGTGAAAACACCTTGACATATAAAATCTTCCGGCACCCGATTTATAGCGTCGGAACTATTTTGCCACGAAGGCTTGAAGTCCCAAAAACCGGGTATCGATTCATACTCGTTCATATCTATAGCCCGTAACGAATACGAAAGGTCAATAGCCTTCACGTCTCTATTAATCCGCTCGTTCTCCGGTCTGAAGTAATAGAACTCGCGTGTCACCTCGAAACCTAATTTCCTGTACACGGAAACAGCCCCCGTGTTATGCTGCAATACTTCCAGCAAATATTCTTTTATCCCCGCTTCTCTCAGATAAGGGATGGAATATTCAAATATTCGTGTCGCCAACCCTCTTCCCCGGTAATCTTTCAGCGTTCCGGTACCCGTGTCATAAGCCGTCGGCGTCCCGTTAAAATCCCCGATCCCATTACAAGTAAACGAAACGATTTTATCCCCGTCAAATGCTGCAAAAGAAAGTTCCGGATTAAAACCGCGCCTTTTCAACATGGTCATGAGTTCTGCCTTATTCAATTGGATTTCATAATCGGCAAAAGCCTGTTCGAATGCCCCGAATAACTCGTCAAAACTGATATTACTCAAAGATTTGATTTCCATATCTATCATCTTTATATATTTATATTCTCCTCAAATATAACCAATCCTCATAAAAAAAGCACTTGAAATCGTGAAATTCCAAGTGCTTCTACCATTTATTCCGAAGATCTTATTTCGCCCAAAGCTGAATCAAGATCAAAATTGTCTGCATCGCTTTGTTCATCGTGTCCAAAGAACAGTATTCAAACTTCCCGTGGAAATTCATACCTCCCGTGAACAAGTTCGGACAAGGCAATCCCATGTATGAAAGACGGGCCCCATCGGTACCACCGCGGATAGGGCGAACGATCGGGGTTACCCCGGCTTGAGTCATCGCCTCGAAAGCTTTCTCTATCACTTCGGGATGCGGTTCTACCATCTCGCGCATATTGTAATATTGGTCTTTCAATACCAACGTCAACACACCCTCGCCGTATTTAGCCGTCAACAATTCCACCGCTTTCGTGATAAATTGCTTTTTAGCTTCAAACTTCTCCCGGTTATGATCTCGGATAATATAATTGATCTCTGCATTTTCCACCGTACCGTTCAGTCCGACAAGGTGATAGAATCCCTCATACCCGTCCGTGTGTTCAGGGCGTTCCCAAGCGGGCAACAGGCTATTAACCTCGGCAGCCACTTGCAGCGCGTTAATCATCTTATCTTTAGCGTATCCCGGATGCACGTTACGTCCTTGAATACTTACTTTAGCACTGGCAGCGTTGAAATTCTCGTATTCCAACTCTCCCTCGAAACCGCCGTCTATCGTGTAAGCGAACTTGGCACCGAATTTCTCCACGTTAAAATAATCCACACCGCGTCCCACTTCCTCATCAGGAGTGAAACCGATACGAATCTTGCCATGCTTGATCTCCGGGTGAGCCATCAGATACTCGGCAGCCGTCATGATTTCAGCAATACCGGCCTTATCATCCGCACCCAACAATGTCGTACCGTCCGTGGTAATCAACGTGTGTCCTTTAAACGCTGACAATTCCGGAAAATCCTTCACGGTCATCATCAAGTTCTCGTTCAGACGAATATCTTCCCCATCATAATTCTCGACAATCTGCGGCTTGATATTCGCCCCGCTCATATCCGGACTCGTGTCCACGTGAGAAATAAAACCTATCACCGGACGATCCTCGTATCCCGGGGTCGCGGGAATAGTTCCCATCGCGTAACCGTGTTCGTCCATCTCTACCTCGGTCAACCCGAGTCCCTTCATCTCCTCTACCAAATATTTCAACAACACCTTCTGTTTCTCGGTAGACGGAAAAGTCTCGCTAGCCTCGTCGCTCTGCGTATCGAAACTCACGTATTTCAAAAAACGATCTTTTAAATCCATCGTATTATATTTTAAATTTATGATTTCAGATTTTTGATTATGACTTACGATAAAAGTAAAATCTTAAATCGTAAATCATAAATCGTAAATTATTAATCCGTTAGCTTGGCTTTCATCGAATCATAGATGAAGTAAAGGATGATCAGAATATACATCACTACCGCCAGCATCTCGGCACCGCTCCATGACATGAACCAATCCAGTCCGGCAAATTTCAATATAGCACTGATTACACCCATTAACGCACCTCCGGCAATAAACCCGGAAGCTATCAACGTACCGCGTTCACGACGAGCCTTATTCACGTTCTCGTCCTTACTGCGACTTCCCACGTACCAGCTAACGATACCACCGATCAACAACGGGGTATTCAAATCCAACGGGATAAACATACCCAAGGCAAAAGCCAAGGCAGGCACCCCGATCATCGTCAGAATCAATGCCAGAGCAGCACCCGCAAAATACAACAACCACGGGGTTGCGCCACCTTCCATCAATGGTTTGATCACTGCCGCCATCGCATTTGCCTGCGGGGCAACCAAGGCACCCTCGCCCACGAAACCGTAAGTTTTATTCAATACCATCATCACCCCGGCAATGGTTGCGGCAGAAACAGCCGTTCCCAAGAATTTCCAACCTTCCTGCTTGGCGGGAGTCGTTCCCAGCCAATAACCGATCTTCAAGTCCGTGATAAAACCACCTGCCATAGACAAAGCCGTACAAACCACACCACCGATAATCATGGCAGCCATCATACCGCTCGTTCCGCTCAACCCGGCACTTACCAACACCAGAGAACTCAGTATCAATGTCATCAACGTCATTCCCGACACCGGATTGGAACCCACGATAGCAATAGCGTTAGCCGCCACCGTCGTGAACAGGAAAGATATAATAAATACGATCAACGTGGCAATAATCGTGTGCATCAGATTACCTAACACTCCGAATTGGAAAAACACGAAGGTCGCAATCAACACAGAGATAACCCCGGAAAGAATCAATCTCATACTCAAATCCCGTTGCGTGCGCTCCACGCTACCCTCTATATTCTTCTTACCGCCAAGTTCACTAACCGCCAGACCTAACGCCTGTTTGATAATACCGGAAGAACGGATAATACCGATTACCCCTGCCATAGCGATACCACCGATACCGATATGACGGGCATAATTCGTGAAGATTTGCTCCGGACTCATGTCCCTCAAAAGCATCGTAACACCCTCTCCTACTGCCAAAGTCTGCCCGTCGGCAAAATGGCTGATAAAAGGAATCAACACGAACCACACGGTAAAAGAACCGGCACAGATAATAGCCGCGTACTTCAAACCGATAATATATCCTAAACCGAGTACCGCCGCACTCGTGTTAATTTTGAATACCACTTTCACTTTATCGGCAAGCACTTCGCCCCAACCCATCAAACGGGTAGAGATTCCTTCCGCCCACCAGCCGAAGGTGCTCACGCAAAAATCATACAAACCGCCAATGAGCCCGCTCACCGCCAACAATTTCGCCTGATTACCCTTTTTCTCCCCGGATACCAGTACCTCGGTCGTTGCCGTGGCTTCCGGGAAAGGATATTTCCCGTGCATGTCTTTCACGAAATACTTCCGGAAAGGGATCAACAACAAGATTCCCAAGAATCCCCCGAACAAAGAGGAAAGAAACACTTGATAAAACTGCGCTTCCAACCCGAGAATATACAAGGCCGGCAACGTGAAGATAGCACCCGCCACCACCACACCGGAACTTGCCCCGATAGACTGGATGATCACGTTTTGTCCCAGCATATTCTTCTTACCCATCATATTGCCCACACCAACGGCAATAATAGCGATCGGAATAGCCGCCTCGAACACCTGTCCCACTTTCAGTCCCAAATAAGCGGCTGCCGCGGAAAAAATAATCGCCATGATAATACCGAACGTCACCGAGTAAGGCGTCACCTCCTTGGGATTCGTGTTAGCCGGCATCATTGGCTTGTACTCCTCGCCCGGGGCGAGTTCCCGGTAAGCGTTATCCGGGAGTGAATTCATTTGTTTGTTTTCTTCCATTTTTATATGAGTAAATGATTTATTTTTATACTGCCCCCAAAGATAACGATTTTAACTAAAAAACGGGAATTGCAACAACCTTTCTCAAACGATTCCGTATTTTTAACCATAGACATAAACTCAACATCATGAAAATCATGCACTATCTGGAAATACTATCCATAGCAATCAGTGTCATCAGCCTGATCATCGTTGTCTACGGGGCAATCATCGCTTTCTGTGCCTTTTTACGCAATGAAGCCCGAAGAATCACGGGGCAATATTCATTTACCGCAACACGTGAACTCCGGGCTGATTTGGGAACCTATCTTCTTCTGGGACTTGAATTTCTGATCGCTTCCGACATCCTCAAAACCGTGTTGGAACCCAGTCTGAACGAGTTAGCCATTTTGGGCGGGATTGTCGTCCTGCGCACCGTTCTCTCCATCTTCCTCAACAAAGAAATCCGGGAATTGCAAGCACAGAAAGAAACAGACTAATACATTCTTTTTTTCTTTTTCCGCTGCTTCCTGTTCCTATTCGTGAGCCACATGGCACACAGGCAACCGAGAACGTACAGCAAGATAAAAAATATCAATTCCATGACTCATTCATTTTATAACCAGCGAGTAAACCGTTTAATATACCATTGTTTGATCACCTGCGTCAGCACGCAATAGCTCAATAATATCACCACCAGCCACGGGAAATAACTCCAAGGCAGAGGCACCAACCCGATTGCCGCCCCCACGTTCGAAAACGGGAGTATGATACCGACCACCATAATCAAAAGTGTAAGCCCCACCACCGGCCATGATGCCGTACTCTGGATAAAGGGAATCTTACGGGTACGAATCATGTGCACGATCAACGTTTGCGACAACAGCCCCTCGATGAACCACCCGGATTGGAACAAAGCCTGATGTTCCGGTGAATTACATTTGAACACGTACCACATCACCAGATAGGTCGCTATATCAAAGATTGAACTGATAGGACCGATGTAAATCATAAACCGGCTCAAATCGGAAGCATCCCACCGCCGGGGCTTTTGCAGGTACTCCGCATCCAGACGGTCAAAAGGGATCGTGATTTGCGATACGTCATACAATAAATTTTGTACCAACAAATGGATCGGCAACATCGGCAGGAAAGGCAAAAAAGCACTCGCCCCCAGCACGCTGAACATATTCCCGAAATTAGAACTCGCCGTCATCTTGATATACTTCATGATATTGCCGAAAGTCTTGCGTCCCTCGATAACACCATCCTCCAACACCATCAAATCCTTTTCCAGCAAAATAATATCTGCGCTCTCCTTGGCTATATCCACCGCCGTATCCACGGATATACCCACGTCCGATTGCCGCAGGGCAGAAGCATCATTAATCCCGTCACCCAAGAAACCGACCGTGTTATCCTGTTCCTGCAACAAGGTGATAATCCGGGTTTTCTGCATAGGTGTCAATTTAGCAAAGACAGTCACCTCGCCCACCATTCCTTTCAACTCCCCGTCCGTCATCCGCTCGATCTCCTGCCCCGTCAGCGTACGAGTCGTATCCACTCCCACCTGCCGGCAAATCGTCTTCACCACCGCCTCGTTATCTCCCGACAACACCTTCACTTCCACGCCATGCTCGTGCAATTGCTTGATAGCACTCGCCGCAGAAGGTTTCGGCGGATCAAGAAACGCCAGATAACCAATCAACACCATTTCCGCCTCGTCATCCACCCCGAACTCCCGTCCTTTCTCGATCCAACTCTTTTGGGCAACGGCAAGTACCCGCATCCCCTCCCGGTTCATCCGTTCGCTGATAGCGTAAGCCTTGGCACGCAACTCGTCGGTCATCCGGTGTACCTCCCCGTCAAACTCGGCAAAAGCACATATATCCAACATCTCCTCCACGGCTCCTTTCGTGATAATCTGACACTTCCCGAGCCTGTCTTCCACCACGACGGACATCCGGCGACGGGTAAAATCAAACGGGATCTCGTCAATCTTCATGTAATTATCTTTCAAGTACTCCATCTGCAACTCCTTCACGTGCGACAAAATAGCCCTATCCATCAGGTTCTTCAATCCCGTCTGGAAATAACTGTTGAAAAAAGCGTGCCTCAACACCCGTTTCCGGTCATCGCTACTCCCGTCCGAGTTTATATACTTTTCCAGCACGATCTGATCCCGTGTCAACGTGCCCGTCTTATCCGTGCATAGAATATTCATGGCGCCGAAATTCTGAATGGCGTTCAAGTTCTTCACGATCGTTTTTTTCCTCGCCATCACCACCGCCCCTTTCGACAAATTAGCGGTAACAATCATCGGCAACATCTCCGGCGTCAGCCCCACCGCCACGGATATGGCGAAAATAAAAGCCTCGAACCAATCCCCTTTCGTCACCCCGTTCACCAGAAACACGAAAGGCACCATCACCAGCATAAACCGAATCAACAAAAAACTCACGTTACTGATTCCCTTGTCAAAAGCAGTCTGCGCCCGTACTCCCACGATACTCTTGGCTATCGTCCCGAGATACGTGTTTTTACCCGTGGCAAACACAACCGCAATAGCCGAACCGCTTACCACGTTCGAACCCATGAAACAAATATTATCCAGCTCCACGACACTCCCGCTCCGGTGCTTGTTGCCCGAAATCACGGTACTCTTCTCCACGGCATCCGACTCTCCCGTCAAGGCTGACTGGCTGACAAACAAATCTTTCGACTCCACGACACGCACGTCGGCAGGAACCATATCTCCCGCCGCCAAGTAGACCACATCCCCCGGCACCAGTTCCGTGATATTCACTTCCTCGCTTTCTTCCCGTCCGTTCCGGTACACGCTGGCAGTATTTTTCACCATCTTTTTCAATGCGTCCGACGCCCTGCTCGATTTCCACTCTTGGCTAAAGCGCAACACGACACTCAACAACACCATCGTCGAAATCACGACCACGCTCGTCCATTCCCGTTCTTCGGGTGCTGCCATCCACACGTCGATCACAAGCGACACGATAGCCAGAGCCATCAACACCCCGATGAAAGGATTTATAAATGCCTTGCAGAACATCACCACCGCCTTTTGCGCCTGTTCATGCACGATCTCGTTTTGCCCGTACTCCTTTTGCCGTTCCTTAATCTCCTCGTCCGTCAACCCTCGGCAGGAAGTCTGAAAATAGGCGTACACCGTTTTCAATGGTTGCGTGGCAGCAAGAAACACCTTCTCCGTATTAAACGCCGCACCTTCTCTTCTATTGTGCTTTCTCCAAATCATAATTGTCTTCTTTTAGAGGGTTATACTTTACACGGACAAAAGTACTCACCCCCTTCACGACAAGCCGTTAGAGAAACATTATAACACCATTAGAAAACCGTTAGAATTCAAACTCTACACGTGCGGCAACTCCACCGTGAAAACAGTCCCCTCCCCTTGCTGGGAATTTACCTGTATCGTCCCCTTGTGCATCGTCACGATCTTACGTGTCAATACCATACCAATCCCGTTTCCCGGGGCGTAATCCTTGTTACTCCCGCGGTAAAATAAAGAAAATAACTTTTCCCTATCATCCGGCGTCATGCCAATCCCCGTATCCGAGAAACGAATAATAGACATATCCTCCCAAAACGTAATCTGCACGAGTGAAGTCTTATCCCCCGAAAATTTGCAATTATTCTCGATCAGATTCACGAAAGCCGTCCTCAACAAATAGCTATTCCCCAGTACTGTGAGCACCCTGTCATCATCGGCTTCCCCCTCGAAAATCAACTCCACTTTATAATCAGGATTTGCTTTCAACACCATTTCCCGCGCATCCAGCAGCAATTCATCCAACCGCACGTCCTCCATTTTCACCCGCTCCGGCAAATAATCGGCTCTCGCTAAATTCAACAATCCCTCCGAAAGCCTCACCACCCCTTGGGCATCATTCAGCACGTTGCGTATCGCTTCCCTGTACTCCTCCGGCGCACGGTCTTTCAACAAAGCCAACTCCAACTCGGCAACAAGAGCCGCCATCGGGGTACGCAACTCGTGGGACACATTACTCACGAACATCTTTTGCGCCTCGAAAGACTTTTCCAGTCCATCGAGCATCCGATTGAATGTCACCGCCAACTCCCCCAACTCGTCATTCTCGTACCGTACCGGTACCCGCGTATCCAAATTCGAAGCGGTAATAGCCCGCACCTCTTCCACCATATCCGACACGGGAGTCAGCGCCCCCCGCGCAAGCAAATATCCCACTCCCAACAATATCGCGAGCCCCAGCAATAACATACAAGCCAACATCACGCGCAACGCCTCCCGTTGCGCATAACCGTACCCGTCATAAGCCGCCGCCGTTATAATATACTCCTTTCCCTCGAACTCGTACAACATCCCCACGACTTGATAACGCCCTTGATAAAATTCGATAACTTTATTCCGCGTTATCCTTTCCATCATCTCCGGGGTTTCCTTCACCAAATCAATCTGCTTCGCATCATGATATAGCAATTGAAAAGAAGTATCATAAACCGCCACTTCCACCTCGTTGATAAACTCCCGGTTATTCAAGTAAATCGACTGCATGGTAACGGCATCCACTTGGTTTTTCAGAAAAAGATTTGCTTTCGTGATTCCCTCACTCTTCAAATCCCGGAAAAACTCCCGGCTTCGGCTTCGTTCCGAGAAAAAATAGATTGCCGACAACAACCCCAGAAAAACAACCGCGGTCACCCCCGTGTACCTCAATGTCAACTTACTCCTGATCTTCATTTCTCTGCCATAAAAATAAAACCCATACCCGGTTTCGTGTGAATCAACTTCACCTCGTAATCCCGGTCTATCTTCTTGCGCAAATAATTAATATACACGTCGATAAAATTCGTTCCCGTGTCAAAACGCGTGTTCCACACCTTATCCGCGATCTCCATCCGGCTCAACACCCGTTCCGAGTTCTCCGCCATATACAACAACAGATTGTACTCCTTGGGTGAAAGCCTTATTTCATCCGTTCCCCTGTACACCGTTTTCGTGCGGAGAGCAATTCTCAAATCGGCGTACACTAACTCTTCCGGGGCAACAGCCTGCACGTCATTACTTCCCCGTTTCAGCAACACCTTTATCCGGGCATCCAACTCCCGGAAATCAAACGGCTTCACCATGTAATCATCCGCCCCCGCATCAAATCCCTCCAACTTATCGTCCGTCTGCCCGAGAGCCGTGAGCATGATAATCGGGACTCCGGCATTCTCCCGGCGCACCTCTTTACAAAACTCGAACCCGTCCATTTTGGGTAAAACCACGTCAGAAATGATTAATTGAAAATCACCCGATTTAAACAACCGGAGAGCCATCTGTCCGTCATAAGCCAGCACCACCTGATAGCCGGATTCTTCCAATCCCCTTCTCAACAAATCGGCTACCCGCTGTTCATCTTCTACAACTAATATTCTAACCATAAACAATAACTATTACAATTCTGCCCTTCCCGCAAAGGTATAAAATTAAACGGGTGATTCTTACCTATTTCTAAACACACTTAAAGAAAAAATACCTCCCCACGGGCTGGTATTATGTCACCGATTCCATCCATGGCGTCGAGGGGAAAATGTACAGAACATTCGAAACCTATTATCTCGACCCGACACCGATTGTCACTCTTGATGACTTCGAGCAAATACGACTCGACACTGTCGGTACACCACAACTTCTTTTCTCCTTGAAAGCCGATAAAATCCCAGCATGGGCAAAAGCGACCCGTGAATCCATCGGGAAGAAACTCGCTTTTGTTATCACGAATGTCGTGCTCAGCGCACCTACCGTCCAAAACGAAATCCAAAGCGGGGCATCCATGGTCGGATATCCCTATTCACTGGAAGAACTTGAATTATTCAAACAGAAACTTAGAAATTATCATGTTTCTATTCCTCACATCATCAGTCACGACGAAAAAGAAGCCCGTGTAGGAGTTTCATATTTTGCTGCCATGTTTTTCATCGACCTCACCCACGAAGAAGGCAAAAAAGTTTTCGACAAAATACAAAAAGCAGAACAAGAAGACACTCCGCTCAGAGTCTTTTTTGAAAATATCGACAAAAAAATAAACACGCCCAAAGGAGAATACACCTCCTCCCGAGGCTATATAGCGAAGGTGGAACCGGCATCTCCTGACGAAACGGCAGAATACAAAAAGAATCGAGCTCAAAGAAAACCTCATTAAGATTCATCTACCGGCATATCGGGCGGAATCGCGAAACACGGATTCCGCCTTTCCTCTCTAATCCAGCGTCTGCACCCCGCCCCCGTTCACGAACAAAACCTGCCCCGTGATCCAACTCGAGATGGGTGCGGCAAAGAAAAGTACGGCACCGGCAATATCGTCTATCTCCCCCAATCGTTTGATCGGCGTGTGTTCTAGCATCTTTTTCTCTATATCGGGTGTCAGTACCGATTCCAAAGCCCGCGTTTCCACCGCACCCGGACCTACCGCATTAATCCGCACGTCCGGTCCGAAATCCATCGCCAGATTCGCCGTCATGTGATTCAACGCCGCCTTCGACGAGGCGTAGGCACTCATGCCCGGACTCCTGTTGATACTCGCCATGGAAGTAATATTCACGATCGAACCGTAGCCCGCCTGCTTCATGTAAGGCACTGCCAACTGGCACAACCGCCAAGCACTAAAGACATTCACCTTAAATATACGCTCGAAATACTCCTCTGTCACGCGGAAAGGATTCTCTTGCCCGCCCCCGCCGACACCCACGTTGTTCACTAGAATATTCAACTTCCCGAACTCCACGATCGTACGTTGCACCAGATTCATCAAATCCCCGTCCTTCGTCACGTCGCACTTCAATGCCAGCGCTTTACGTCCCATACCTCGTATATCCTCTGCCACGACCTCGGCATCCGCCAAATTCACATCACCGATCACCACGTCGGCTCCCGCTTGGGCTAATATATGTGCGCTCCCGCACCCGATACCGTTGCCGCCACCCGTCACGACAGCCACCATGCCCGTCAAATTCAACATTTTATTCAAATCCATAGTTTTATTTGTTTTATTTTTACACGTTACGCTTTTCACCCCGTCCCGGTTACCTTTAAGCTCAAAAATGTTCATTCAACCCGTTCATTTTATCCTTTCAAAGCAACTTTCCATTATCAAAATACGTTTTCATATCATACATTAACAACAATTCACGGGATATGAATATAGCGATCAGCGGAGCCAGCGGTTTTATTGGCACACACCTCACGAACTCACTATCAGAAGCGGGGTACGAGATTGTCCCCTTGGACAGGTCATTCTTTCAAGAAAAAAAGTTCGAACAACTGGTACAAACACTTTCACGCTGTGATGTAATTATCAACTTGGCGGGAGCTCCCGTCAATAAACGTTGGAGCGCCTCGTACAAGCAAGAATTACAGGATAGCCGTATCTGGGTGACACGGAGTATCACGAGAGCCTTAAACGCCGCTCCCCGTAAACCCGAATTGATGATCTCGGCATCCGCCGTAGGATATTACCCGACAGAGGGAACACACGACGAATACACGGGCAGACGGGGAAACGGTTTCCTGCCGGAACTTTGCGAGGCGTGGGAACAGGAAGCCCGGCATTGTCCCCCGGCAACAAGGTTGGTCATTACCCGTTTCGGCATCGTCCTTTCACCGGACGGGGGAGCCATGCGGCAGATGTTACTCCCCTTGAAAATGAAACTCGCCGCAGTCATCGCACCGGGGACACAACCTTTCCCGTGGATCAGTATCCATGATTTGTGCCGGGCGATGCAATTCATTATCGGGAATAAATCGATAGAAGGCGTTGTCAATCTCGTGTCACCGGGAAGACTCACGCAACATGCCTTCACCCGTGCCGTGGCAAAAGCCTGCCACGCTTGGGGTACTGTGACCATTCCCCGCTTCTGCTTCCGCACGCTGTATGGCGAGGGAGCCGCATTTCTCACCACGGGGCAAGACGTGAAACCCACCCGCTTAACTGAATTCGGGTTCCGCTTCACCGATGCCACGATAGAGCAATTCCTGCGACAAACAGACCACGCCACGATCGGCCAACTCGACTTGTCCCGTTACATGGGACGCTGGTACGAGATCGCCCGCTTTGATCACCTATTTGAACGAGGGCTTTCCAACGTGACGGCAACCTACACGCTACTCCCCGACGGAAAAGTGCGGGTAGAAAATGCCGGGTACCAAACGGGTAAAAACGGCAACGACCATTTCAAACGTGCCGTCGGACGAGCCAAAATGCCCGATACCACACAACCGGGCAAACTAAAAGTCGCATTCTTCCTCTGGTTCTACGCCGATTATTACATCCTCGAACTGGATAAAGCAGGATACAAATACGCGCTCATCGGCAGCAGTTCCGACAAATATTTGTGGATACTCAGCCGAACACCCAGTTTACCCGACGAGATAAAAGAAACATTACTCGCCAATGCCACATACCGCGGGTACGACACAAGCAATCTGTTATGGACAGACCAAAGCAAACACATATCCTAGCACTCCCCCGCAAAGCCAATCAAGCAGGAAAAGATATTTATACTTTTTAATGTTCACTTTTTTTGATTAAATTCTCCGTTCGCATATAATAAAAACGAGGTCACTCGAAAGTAACCTCGTTTTCGCTATAATAATTGTGAATATTATTCGCCGTATTTCATCTCGGCACGACGCTTGTAGCCATCCAGTTTCCACTTGGCATCCTGTTGTGTTTTAGCGAACAGTGCCTCTGCTTCTTCCGGTGCAGCTTTAGCCAACGAGTTGAAACGAACTTCACCCATCAGGAAGTCGCGGAATTTAGAGTAATCCGGTTCCTTGGAATCCAATTGGAACGGGTTCTTACCCTCTTCCTCCAACATCGGGTTGTAACGGTACAACTGCCAGTACCCGCATTCTACAGCCTTCTTCTCCTCAGCTTGGGATTTACCCATGCTTGCTTTCAGACCGTGATTGATACACGGCGCATAAGCGATAATCAAAGACGGTCCGTCATACGCTTCAGCTTCTTTCAACGCTTTCAGGTATTGAGCCTGATTTGCACCCATGGCAACTTGTGCCACGTAAACATAGCCATAAGACATAGCCATAGCACCCAAGTCTTTCTTGCGTACGCGTTTACCGCTGGCAGCAAATTTAGCCACAGCACCCACGGGGGTTGACTTGGATGATTGACCTCCGGTGTTAGAATAAACTTCCGTATCGACAACCAACACATTAACGTTGTGACCGCTTGCCAACACGTGGTCCAAACCACCGTAACCGATATCATAAGCCCAACCGTCACCACCGAATATCCATTGAGATTTCTTCGGGAAGTAAGGTTTCAACGTCATGATCTCTTTAGCGGCAGCGGAAGTTTCTTTTGCCAGAGCGGCAGACATCTTGTCGCTGGTAGCCAAAGTCTTGTCACCATCCTCGTAAGCAGCAATCCACTCGTTGATAGCGGCTTGCGTGTCAGCGGAGAAGGTTGACAAATTCTCTTCCAACAATCTCTTGGCACGGTCGCGCAGGCGATTAGCACCTTCAGCCATACCAAATCCGTATTCCGCGTTATCCTCGAACAGGGAGTTAGCCCAAGCCACACCGCGTCCGGAAACGTAGTTTTTGCAATACGGGGTTGACGGGGCAGAACCACCATAGATAGAAGTACATCCCGTAGCGTTAGCCACCATCATCCGTTCTCCGAATAATTGAGTGATTAACTTGATATAAGGAGTTTCACCACAACCTGCACAAGCCCCGGAGAACTCGAATAACGGTTGTTGGAATTGAGAATTCTTCACGTTGTTAGGCTCAACAACTTGTTTGTAACCAACCTTCTCGTCCATGTACTTGAAACGAGCAATCTCGGCTTCTTGAGATTCAAGCGGCTTCATGATAAGCGCTTTCTCCTTCGCGGGACAAACATCGGCACAGTTACCGCAACCCGTACAGTCTAACGGGGATACTTGAATCTTGAATTTGTAACCGGCAAGTTCTTTACCGATAGCGGGCTTCGTTTCCGTTCCGGCAGGAGCGGCAGCCAACTCTGCATCAGTCAACAAGAACGGACGGATAGCAGCGTGAGGACAAACGTAAGCACATTGATTACACTGAATACAATTGTTTACTTGCCATTCCGGCACGTTGATAGCGATACCGCGTTTCTCGAATTTGGAAGTTCCGGCAGGGAATGAACCGTCTTCACGTCCCACGAAAGCACTCACGGGAAGGTCATCACCCTTTTGAGCGTTCATCACGTCAACCACGTTGCGGATAAATTCCGGACGGTTGGCATCGGGAGCGCAATTTTCATCTTTCAAGTTTTTCCATTCAGCGGGCACGTTCACTTTCACCACGTTGGTATCAATACCTCCGGCATCAACAGCAGCATAGTTCATCTTCACGATAGCCTCTCCTTTTTTGCCGTATGACTTGTCGATAGCTTTCTTCATCTCGTTGACAGCCAAATCATAAGGAATCACGTTCGTGATCTTGAAGAAGGCAGACTGCATAATCGTGTTGGTACGGTTACCCAAACCTAACGCCTGACCAATTTTTGTTCCGTTGATGATATAGAAATTGATTTCGTTTTCTGCCAAATAACGTTTCATGTGATTCGGCAAGTGATTGGCAACCTCGTTCTCATCCCAAAGAGAGTTCAACAAGAAAGAACCGCCTTTCTTCAATCCTTTCAACACATCATACATATGAATATACGCAGGCACATGGCAAGCCACGAAGTCCGGCGTGGTAATCAAATACGTGGAACGGATAGGCTCGTCACCGAAACGCAAGTGAGAAGCGGTGAAACCACCTGACTTCTTGGAGTCGTAAGCGAAATAAGCCTGACAATATTTATTGGTAGCACCACCAATAATCTTGATAGAGTTCTTGTTGGCACCTACCGTACCATCAGAACCCAAACCGTAGAATTTAGCCTCGTACATGGCATCGGAGTTCACTTTCACTTCCGGCTCAACAGGCAAAGAGTGGAAAGTAACATCGTCCACGATACCCATGGTGAAATTATTCTTCGGCTCGTTCATCGCCAAGTTCTTGTAAACACCGATAATTTGTCCCGGGGTTACATCCTTGGAACCTAAACCGTAACGACCGCCAACGATCACCGGGGCATTCTCCTTACCGTAGAACACCTCTTTCACGTCAAGATACAACGGGTCGCCGTTAGCTCCCGGCTCTTTCGTGCGGTCGAGCACAGCGATACGTTTTACAGAAGCGGGTATCGCTTCCATGAAATATTTAGCAGAGAACGGACGATACAAGTGAACGGCAACCATACCCACTTTCTCTCCTTGCGCCACCTTGTAGTCGATCACCTCACGAATCGTTTCGGTTACCGAACCCATGGCAATGATGATGTTCTCGGCATCCTTTGCACCATAGTACACAAACGGGCGATAAGTGCGTCCTGTAATCTTGGACATTTCATCCATATAATGAGCCACTACATCCGGTACTGCATCATAGAATTTATTAGCAGCTTCACGTCCTTGGAAATATACATCCGGGTTTTGAGCCGTACCCTTTGTTTCAGGATGTTCCGAGTTTTGAGCACGGTCACGGAATGCTTGTAAAGCTTCCATATCCACAAGACCGCGGATTTCTTCCATATCAATCTCCTCGATCTTTTGAATCTCGTGAGAAGTACGGAATCCGTCAAAGAAGTTCACGAAAGGAACTCTCGATTTGATAGCGGTCAAATGAGACACGGCAGAAAGATCCATTACCTCTTGTACAGAGCCGGATGCCAACATAGCGAATCCGGTTTGACGAGCAGCGTAAACGTCTGCGTGGTCGCCGAAAATAGAAAGTGCATGAGCGGCCAAAGCACGAGCACTAACGTGGAAAACGCAAGGAAGTAACTCACCCGCGATCTTGTACATGTTCGGGATCATCAACAACAAACCTTGTGATGCCGTGTAAGTCGTGGTCAAAGCACCAGCTTGCAATGAACCGTGAACAGCTCCTGCCGCACCGGCTTCCGATTGCATTTCAACTACACGAACAGTTTCACCGAACAGGTTCTTCCGACCTTTCGCTGCCCACTCGTCAACATACTCTGCCATCGGGGACGACGGAGTAATAGGATAGATACACGATACTTCGCTGAACATGTAAGCTACATGAGCAGCGGCCGCGTTACCATCGCATGTGATAAATTTCTTTTCTTTTGCCATTTTTTTAAACATTAACTAACAATAGTTGATCACTCTATTTATTCTTCATTTTCTCTCAATACACGAAACCGGCAAGCCACAAGGGTATAATATTTTTCTCACCCTTTTCGATCATATCGGTCATCAGAATCACTGAATCCCGGACCCGCCCTTTATCGTCCGACTGCCGCACGGAAACCTCATATTTCCGGTTCACGAGCAAATCCTCGTTTCCGGAATAATGTAATCTCGCCACGGCACACAACTGACTCGCTAAAAAAGTCTTCCGAATCATCAGCGCATCCGTATTATCCAGACAAACCGCGTTCAGCAGATTCGGATTATGCAGAAACACCTGATTCGGTTTCAACCCGTTCTCATCATCACTTTCCTTGTCAAACAACAACGTCAACAACCGTGCGTTCTTCATGTAATGCAGGTAGTTCAACACCGTTGCACGGGAAACTCCGATCCGGGCACTCAACTTGCTGATATTTATATTACTGTTACCGTTCGCCACGATATAAAGCAATTGTTTCAGCTTCGTCAAATACTTCAACTCGATCTGATTATTGTACGGGATATCAAACTCCAATGTTAAATTGATATTCTTCAGTAAATAATCAATATGTGATTTCTCCTCCAAATATATGGGATAATAACCATATTTCAAATAGTTATTAAAAAAAGCTAACGGACGAACCTTTTCCAAGATATCGTCCACGATCTCCTCGTGGCGTTCCACGATTTCCTCGAAAGAATAGACCGGGAACTTGTGTCCCGTTTCCAATTCCAAAAACTCCCGGAAAGACAACCCGCTCAAGTTGTACATCTCCACAATGCCTTGAAGGTATTTATTTGACTTTACTCTTAATATGGAAGAAACGGTGAATACAATCTGCAATTCCGGGAAACGGTCGTAAGCCTCGCGTAACTCTTTATCCCAGTTCGGGTACTTGTGTATCTGATCCAACAACAATACCTTCCCCCCGAGTTTGTAAAAACGTTCCGCGAAATTGTACAATCCCTCCATCGCGAAGAATAAATTATTGATATTCACGTACAGGCAAGAGGGATCATCCTTGTAATGCTCTTTGCAAAAATCCAACAGGAAATTAGTCTTACCCACGCCCCGGCTTCCCTTTATCGCAATCAATCGGGCACGATTATCTATCGTATCCAACAATCCGCGCCGAATTGCCGACGTTCTTTCTTTCATCAGAATCTTATGCGTGTTACGTAAGCTCTCCATTTTTCTATTCTTTTGCAACGCAAAGGTAATAAAAAAAGCCGGATTTTGTAATCCACATGTTGCAAAACATACAAAAAGCGGGTTAAGTAATCCTTAACCCGCTTTTCTATGTTATATACTATAGAATTTCCCTGAATCCTATTATTTGTCATTCATGGAAATCAGGAACTCTTCGTTCGACCGAGTTTTCTCCAAACGATCTTTCACGAACTGCATAGCTTCCACTGAATTCATATCAGTCAGATAGTTACGCAATATCCAGATCCGGTTCAACGTGTAGTCTTCCAACAACAGATCATCACGACGCGTACTGGAAGCCGTGAGGTCTACAGCCGGGTATATACGACGGTTGGATAACTTGCGATCCAACTGCAACTCCATGTTTCCCGTTCCCTTGAATTCCTCGAAAATCACGTCATCCATCTTCGAACCGGTATCCGTCAAAGCCGTTGCCAGAATCGTCAAAGAACCACCGTTTTCGATATTACGCGCGGCACCGAAGAAACGTTTCGGCTTGTGCAGGGCGTTGGCATCCACACCACCGGAAAGAACCTTACCGGACGCGGGAGATACTGTATTATAAGCACGCGCCAGACGAGTGATAGAATCCAAAAGGATTACCACGTCATGTCCGCACTCTACCATTCTCTTCGCTTTCTCCAACACGATATTAGCCACTTTCACGTGACGTTCCGCCGGCTCGTCGAAAGTAGAAGCAATCACCTCTGCCTTCACGCTGCGAGCCATATCGGTAACCTCCTCCGGGCGTTCGTCAATCAAAAGGATAATCAGATACACTTCCGGGTGGTTAGCTGAAATAGCGTTGGCAATTTCTTTCAACAACATCGTCTTACCCGTCTTGGGCTGAGCCACGATCAATCCGCGCTGACCTTTACCGATCGGGGCAAACATATCCACCACGCGGGTAGAGATAGTTGCACGTCCGCTTCCGGTCAAGTTGAACTTCTCGTTCGGGAAAAGCGGTGTCAAGTGATCAAAAGGAATCCGGTCACGAACGGCATCCGGAGTCCTGCCGTTAATCTTGGAAACTTTAATCAAAGGAAAATACTTCTCTCCTTCTTTCGGGGGACGTACCGTACCCTCGACCGTGTCACCCGTTGCCAAACCGAACAACTTGATTTGGCTCTGAGACACGTAAATATCATCCGGTGAATTCAAGTAATTATAATCAGACGATCTCAAAAAACCGTACCCGTCGGGCATGATTTCCAACACCCCGGAATTTAAGATAATCCCCTCGAACTCGTAATATTTATCGCGCTTGTCAAAACGCATTTTGTTACTTGTACTTTCTCTTCTATCTTCATTTTCCGGGGAAGCATTGTCATAGCCTTCATTGCCGTATTCATCTCTGGCAGGCATAAATTCTTTCCCCTCCGACTCCTCAAAGTTCGCCTCGTCTTCATCTTGACGAATGGCATCCTCGTCACGTTCAACGCGTTTGCGTTTAATAAATTTAGGACGTACTCTTTCCCCTTGCTCTTCTTTCGGTTTCTCCCCTGTACTTTCTTCTTTTTTCTCTTCCCCCTGTACAGCGGCGTCCTTATTATCTTGTTTCTTATTTATCCGTTTCTCGAAGAACTTACGCTCTTGTTTTTGAACAACCGGCTCACGTTTCGCTTCGACAACTTCCTCACTTTTCACCTCGGCTGCTTTTTCCGGCTGTACCTCGGCTTTCTTCTCAACCACAATCCCGCTCTCCGTGCGACTCAAAACCAAATCCTGATCCAGAATATCACTATGTACGACATTAATCGGCTGAGCCTCTTCCTTCACCTTCACGCGTTCCTTCTTTTCGGGTTGCTTCTTTTCCTCTTCTTTTGGAGGTTGCTCCTGCTTGTCTTCTACCTTTTTGTTATCCTTATTCTTGTTGAATTTAGGTAGCCCGCCTTTAGAATCTCCCACTTTTTCGGCACCACCTCTTATGACACGCACACGAGGTTTTTTCTCTTTCGCTTCCACCGGAGCCGTTTCCTCTGTAGCCACCATAGCCTGCTGGTCCAGAATTTTGTATATTAATTCTTTCTTTTTATAGGATTCAATCCTTTTAACATTCAGTTCCTTTGCTATTTGGCGCAATTCTGAAAGTAACTTTTCATTCAGTTCTAAAATATCATACATAGAGTATCGTTATATTTGGATTATTTCTTTTTCAGTAAGTAAAAATCACTCGGCATGAACCAAGTGGAAATGTAAACTGCGACAAATTTATAAAGAATTCTTCTTACTCACAAATTGTTAGTAAAAAAAATTATTTCATATATTTCATATAAATAACCTTCTTGGTCTCAAAAAATTCTTCTTCAAAAAAATCCGGGATATTATACACGGTAATCCGCTCCCTAAAATCCTGTATTTCTTCCTCGAAATCTCCCCCTTTCAAATAAATAATCCCGTTAGGGAGATCATTGAAACTCTCCTTCAAAAGACGTTTTCTCGTCAACGCCACGAACGCCGGGAAAGCTGTCACCGCACGACTGACAATAAAATCAAACTTCTCGCTCATACTCTCCACCCGCACCTGCTCTGCCGTCACATTCTTTAATCCTAATGCAACGGCAACCTCGTTGACCACTTTTATCTTTTTCCCGATAGAATCCACCAAATGGAAATGAACCTCCGGAAATAAAATAGCCAAAGGAATGCCCGGGAAGCCTCCTCCGGTACCGACATCCAGCACCCGCGTTCCGGGCTTGAATGAAATCACTTTCGCGATAGCCAAAGAGTGCAACACGTGATGAATCTCCAGCGCATCAATATCCTTCCTCGAAACCACGTTGATTTTCTCGTTCCACTCCCGGTAGAGTCCTTCCAACCGGTTAAACTGTTTTATCTGTATCTCGTTCAGTCCGGTAAAATACTTCTCAATCATTCCTATTATTTCTATTATATATCGGTAATACCAGCAAACAAATCACCCCGACTACGATGTATAAAAGCGTCATCGTGCCATGCGTCAGCAAAGCGAAAGTCTTCGTCATACTCTCGATTCCCTCCGTGTGCGGCAAATAAATCATCAAGGCGGCAATCACCATGAAATGCCATGCTCCCACGCCTCCCTGCACCGGGGCAACCATCCCGTAACTCGAAAGCACGAAAACAGTCAATCCCACCAAGGGACCTAACCCGGATGTAAATTTGAAACAGAAGAAACAAACATACAACATCAAGTAATACATCAACCAAATGAAAATCGTATATCCTATAAACAACCATTTATGCTCGACATCTTTCACGGTCAGCAAACCTTCTTTCAATCCCGTCATAAAATGATGCAACCGGGTAAAGAAAGAGCCTTTTCTCAAAAACCAGATAAACCCGATCAACCCCAGCACCAACAGCACCAATATTCCCCATGTCACGGGAGAAGAAAACATCCCGTATAACTTTTCTTTAATATCCTCATTATTATCGAGGAATATGCCGACCTGTTTAAACTGAGTCACCACGACAATCAACGTGAGCAACAACAACATGATCATATCGAAAACCCGCTCGGTCACCACCGTTCCCAGCAATTTTGAAAAAGGCACATTCTCGTATTTACTCACCACCCCGCACCGGGTAAGTTCTCCCATACGCGGTATCGCCAGATTGGCAAAGTAACCGATCATCACCCCCATGAAACTATTCATGAACGATATTTTATACCCCATTGATTTTGTAAGCATCTGCCAACGCAAAGAACGACTTATATGACTAAGCATTCCCAACCCGATAGCAACCCAAATCCACGTGTAATTCACATCTTCCCGCAACGCCTTCATCAACTCGGCAGGATCCTGATCCCGGTACACAAGCCAAAATAAAACGACCGTCACGCACAAGAATGCAAAAAATTTTATAATCTGTTTATAAAACGGCTTCATTCAAAAAATTTAGTCAAGATTGACATTCCAATAATTTTCACAACTCAAAATAAAACCTTTATTTTGTAAGCTGGATGCAAAAGTAAATAAATAATTGGAAGTTTAACCCATAACACCCTGATTTCATTCTATGAGTATTGTTCGTGCAAAAAAACATCTGGGACAACATTTTCTGAAAGACCAGAATATAGCCCGTAAAATCACGGAAAGTTTATTACCCGTAACCAAAGGGGTACTGGAAATAGGTCCGGGTATGGGGGTACTCACTCGCCACCTGTTCGCCGATGCCGACTTCACCGTGCTGGCAATCGACATCGACCGGGAATCCATCGACTATCTACACGAGGAATTGCCCGAACACAAACAGCATATCATATACGGCGACTTTCTGAAATCGGATATTCGGACTTTCTACCAAGAACCGTTTTCCGTGATCGGGAATTTGCCTTATAACATATCTTCTCAAATCTTTTTCAAAATTCTCGAGAACCGGGAACTTATCCCCCAAGTGGTATGCATGATCCAAAAAGAAGTGGCGGAACGTATCAGTGCCCCCCACGGCAACAAAACATACGGCATACTCAGCGTATTCCTGCAAACATTCTACGACATTGAATACCTGTTCACCGTGGGGGAACAAGTGTTCGACCCGCCTCCAAAAGTAAAATCGGCCGTTATTCGACTGATTCGCAATAAAAGGGAAAAACTGGATTGTGACGAGAAGCTATTTTTCAATGTCGTGAAAACTGGGTTTAACCAACGCCGCAAAACCTTACGCAACTCGTTAAAACCGATAATTTCACCCGATTTCACGTCAGAAAGATTATCTTTGCGTCCGGAACAGCTTAGCGTGGATGACTTTATTGTTCTATGCAAAGAAATTGAAACGTTTAATAATTTAAAAGCCTCTGAAAAATAGGTTTTTAAACTTCTAAATACAGTAGAATATGCAACAGTTTGAACTCTCTGAAGAATTTGTTTCCCATTTGGAGAAACTCATTCAAGCCAATAACAAGGAAGACGTCGCCAAACTGGTAGAACCGTTACACCCGGCAGATATTGCAGAAATTATAGAGGAACTGGACACCGAAGAAGCCCAATACCTGTTTCTACTGTTAGATGAAGAGAAAGCCGGAGACGTACTCGCCGAGATCGAGGAAGACGAACGGCAACGCTTCATTGATTCGTTCCCTCCCGAGGTAATCGCGAAACGTTTCGTTGACAACATGGACTCGGATGATGCAGCCGACCTTGTCGGTAGTATGCCCAACGAGCAGCAACAAGAAGTACTTTCCCACATGGAAGACCTTGAACAAGCCGGCGACATCGTGGACTTGTTGCATTATGACGAGGACTCTGCCGGCGGACTTATGGGAAAAGAGCTTGTCAAAGTCAACGAAAACTGGACCGTCCTTACCTGCCTGCGCGAACTCAGTCGGCAAGCCGAAAATCTGGACGAAATATTCTACATATACGTGGTGGATGATGACAACATCCTCAAGGGAAGATTATCTTTAAAGAAAATGATCCTGACCCCCACCTCCACGAAAATAAAAAATATCTATAACCCGGACGTCACTTACGTGACGACAGACGAATCCGCCGAATCCGTGGGACGCATCATGCAGAAATACGACTTGGTCGCCATTCCCGTTGTCGACTCCATCGGACGATTAGTAGGACGTATCACGATTGACGACGTGGTAGACGTCATCCGCGAGGAAGCCGAAAAAGATTACCAGATGATGTCCGGTATCAGTCAGGACGTGGAATCTTCCGACACGGTTTGGGATCAAACCAAAGCCCGTCTTCCGTGGTTAATTATCGGGCTATTCGGGGGAATGTTAGCGGCATACATGATCTCTTTCTACGAGGCGGATATCGCCCTATTTCCTGCCACGGCAATGTTTATTCCCGTCATTACCGCCATGGGCGGAAACGTGGGTATACAATCCTCGGCTATCGTGGTAAAGGGACTTGCCTCCAATTCATTCAACACGAAAAATATCTTTCAAAGTATCACGAAAGAAATATCGTGTGCCACTATCAACGCCTGTATCTGCTCCTCGATCATCTTCATATTATCCCTCTTTTTCAACTTGAACTCCTACGCGATGCCAATCACGGTAACCATATCCTTATTCATCGTGATCATGTTCGCATCCATATTCGGAACCGCATTTCCTCTATTGCTCAACAAAATGAAAATCGACCCCGCGCTGGCAACCGGACCGTTTATCACACTGACAAATGATATTATCGGACTGAACATCTACCTTTTCACCGGAAAAGCCATTCTGGGGTGGCTAATGTGACGATTCCACAACGCCCGAATTTGGCAGCTAATAATTACGGAAAAAATTGTTTAATTAAAAGAGTGTTGCTAACTTGCGACGTTTTTTAAACGAGAAAGCTATTATTAAATCATAAGAATAGAATAAAATAAATTACTATGTATCAGGGAATAAAAACAGTGTCATTTGACGAGGCTGTAAAAGTAGTAAAATCCAACGATCGGATTCACATTCACAGCGTGGCTTGTGCCCCCCAAGGTCTAATTCAAGCACTTTGCAAAAGAGGTCGTGCCGGCGAATTAAAAAACGTGAGAATACAACACCTGCACACCGAGGGTAGCGCCCCTTACGCGGAGGGAGAATTCGAGGGTGTATTCTGTTTGGAGTCTTATTTCGTGGGCGGTAACGTGCGTAAACCCACCCAAGAAGGATACGCTGATTATGTACCTGTTCACTTGAGCGAAACTCAAAAATTAATCAGAAGCGGCATTCACCCGGTGGATGTTGTTATGATTCAAGTTTGTCCTCCCGACAAACACGGCTTTGTATCCATGGGTACCTCCGTGGACGCCACGTTAGCCGCCGTACAGAATGCGAAAACGGTTATTGGCGTCATCAACCCGAATGTTCCCAGAGCATGGGGAGATGCCATCATCAGATTATCTGACATTGACATCTTCTGCGAAGACAACACTCCGCTAATCGAGGCTCACCCGTCAGTTTTAACCGAGCAAGATATCGCTATCGGTAAAAACGTGGCTACCCTAATCGAGGACGGGGCTACCCTGCAAATGGGTATCGGTGCCATTCCGAACGCAGTACTTTCACAATTGGGAAACCACAAAAACTTGGGTATCCACACGGAGATGTTCGCAGACGGAGTATTACCGTTATACGAAAAAGGCGTTGTAAACAACATGAACAAGAAATTCGATAAAGGTAAAATCGTTTCTACCTTCCTCATGGGATCAAAACGAGTGTACGACTTTATTGATGACAACCCGGGAGTTGCCATGATGGACGTGGGCTACACGAATGATCCGTTCATCATTGCTCAACAACCGAAAATGACGGCTATTAACTCTGCACTTTCCGTTGACATCACCGGACAAGTAAATGCCGATTCACTCGGAACCAAATTCTACAGCGGTAGCGGCGGCCAGTTGGATTTCATCCGCGGTGCGGCAGCCAGCGAAGGTGGTAAACCCATCATTGCCCTTCCCGCCGTAACCAACAAAGGTGTTAGCAAAATCTGCCCGACACTGTTGAATGGAGCCGGAGTCGTTACCACTCGTTTCGACGTACACTACATCGTAACGGAATTCGGTATTGCGGACCTTTACGGCAAAACACTCCAAGACAGAGCGAAAGCACTTATAAACATCGCTCACCCGGATCACAGAGAGTCGCTTGACAAAGCAGCATTCGAAAGATTTGGTAGTCACTACCACTTCATTTCAAAATAAGAACAATAAAGAGGAAGCCGGTTGCTTCCTCTTTTTTTTATTACTACATTTGTGTGACACAAATAAACTGGCAACCACTATGATGGATTGGAATAAATTATTATCGTCAAGACGCTATCAACCGGGAAACACTATCACGATGTTTCATTCACACGATCGTTCACAATTTCAAAGAGATTACGATCGTTTGATATTCTCATCCCCCTTTCGTCGTTTACAAAACAAGACACAAGTATTTCCCCTCCCGGGAAATATATTCGTGCACAACCGTTTGACTCATAGTCTTGAAGTTGCCAGCGTGGGACGTTCACTAGGTAATAAGATAGCTCAATTTGTCAAAACCAAAGAAATTCTGGAACACCCGGAAATATTGGAAGAAATCGGAACAATCGTGAGTACGGCATGTCTCGCCCACGATTTAGGAAATCCACCTTTCGGACATTCGGGCGAAGAAGCCATATCTTATTTTTTCATCGAAGGCGAAGGACAATACCTCAAAAAACTATTGACTGACGAAGAATGGGCTGACATCAGTCACTTTGAAGGAAATGCAAACGCATTCCGTCTATTGACTCACAGTTTCAACGGAAGACGCCCGGGGGGATATACCATGACTTTCACCACCCTCGCTTCCATCGTTAAATATCCTTTTGAATCCAAAGCCTCCCTCAAGGGACATAAATACGGTTTCTTCCAAAGTGAAAAGGAAATTTACAAAGAAGTAGCCGAAGAACTCGGAATTATCCAATTAAGCGAAAAACCGCTGCAATACGTCCGCCATCCATTAGTCTATCTCGTGGAAGCCGCGGATGATATTTGTTATCAAATCATGGATATCGAAGATTCCCACAAACTGAAAATCCTATCGTATGAAGAGACAACAAAAATTCTACTCAATTTCTACGATAAAGAAGCAGACAAAGAAGACTTGAAAACCATTGCGCGTACCTTCAAAATTGTAACGGACAAGAATGAATATATCGCCTTCTTACGAGCCGGGATCATCAATAAATTAATCAACGCCTGTGCCGACATCTTTTGCCAGAACTACGAGGCAATCATGAACGGTACATTCAAGGGCAGCTTAATAAGCCATCTTAGTGGTACTAACAAAATAGCTTACGAAGCTTGTACGGAAGTGGCATATTCTCGGATTTATCACACGAACATCGTCACCCAAATACAGATTGCCGGTTTCAAAATACTCGCGACCATACTAAAAGAATACATTGATGCCGTTCTAAAACCGGAAACTTATTATGCCCGCAATATCCTTTCCGTTATGCCGGAACAATACAAAGTACATAAAGACGACTCCATATACACGAAAATACAAACCGTAACGGATTACGTTTCCGGTATGACAGACTCCTATGCCTTAAACCTATATCGAAAAATAAAAGGCATAGAACTACCCGAAATCAGGTAAAACAATTGAAAATAGAGAAATATCTTCCGAAGCAAGATAGTATTCCACCTCATCCTCTGTTTATAGAGGAGGTGGCACGAAGTGCCGGAGGAGTTTGTTGATTTTAAATCGAGAGATTTTGATTAAATACCTCTCGTCATATAAGCGACGCTTCGTTAATCATTAAATCTAAAATTAAAGAACTCCCTCCCCCCTCCGGGGTACTCCCTCTATAAACAGAGGGAGAGCTAAAATACTATTTACACCATAAAAAAAGAGCGACTCTTTTCAGAATCGCTCTTCTCTAAATCTGGCATCGACCTACTCTCCCACCTCTCGGCAGTACCATCGGCGCTAACGGGCTTAACTTCTCTGTTCGGGATGGGAAGAGGTGGATCACCGTCGCTATAGACACCGTTTAATAAA
>NZ_FXXL01000002.1 GCF_900184685.1 Butyricimonas sp. Marseille-P3923 | reverse complement strand
CTCGATCAAACGATCACGAACTGCCGACAATTTTACCCGAACGGGGAAATGACGATGTTTGATAATTTTTGCTAATTCTGACAT
The DNA here is from genome assembly GCF_900184685.1 of Butyricimonas sp. Marseille-P3923. Taxonomy (GTDB): domain Bacteria; phylum Bacteroidota; class Bacteroidia; order Bacteroidales; family Marinifilaceae; genus Butyricimonas; species Butyricimonas muris. The sequence goes on along the minus strand of NZ_FXXL01000002.1, from coordinate 45,208 downwards.
TGGTTTACTATGGTTTACAGTAAACTTTTTTCAGGGTAATACATATCCAAGTAATACCGTAATCATACCCCATCTCCGGTCTTCCTCCGTTCATACCCCGTACATCCTATTATTTTCCATATAGAAACACCGAAGATGCACGATAGCAAACACAGCCCCATGTACTGATTACCCTAGTTCTTCGGTAGGATTATATTGGGTCCTCTTATTGGTCACACAAATTACATGAACGTCTTGCCCGCATGACTTCACGGTTGAATATCACCGGCAAAACAGTAAAAAAAACAGCTACACAAGAAACTAAAAAAGAAACGACCGAGAATTTTACTTCCCGGTCGACCTCTTAAAAGTTATATCAAAGAATCTTCCTTATTTCACAAAAACATCCTGATTCCAAGTGATACCGCTTATATCTGTAAGGATTAACTCGTATTTTCCGACAGGTAATCCCGTGATAGCCTCATCCCGGATCGTCAACTCCGCCTTTCCCCCCAAAGGGAGCACCAGACTATGCTTGCCGGGCTGCACCTTCGCGACGTACTTGTTTTGAATGCCTGTTCCCGGGAAACGGGACAACTCTTCCCCATTTTTATCAAACACAATATTTCCCGCTGTATCTTTTAGCGTAATCCCGATCAAGAATGAGCCGTACACATCAACCCCCTCTACCCGATAGACCGTAAACTGCAATTCCCCTTGTTTGATACTTGCATCAGAAATTTCAATCTTCGGTTTCACAGATTTATTGTGTAAAGGTCCCCAAACACCATTATGAAAAACCTGATTCGTGAAGAGCGTCAAGAACAGGATGGCGACAGAACCAACCATGACCACTCGATTCACTTGTTTTACAGATAACGGCAAGTCACCGGAAGTCAACCATCGCGACCATTGGCGATCACGTAACCACGTTATTTGGGAGAGTAGAAAGTGATCCGCCGAATATCGCCCTCCCCCGGACAAGAAAATCGTGAATCCCGCCGCAACACCAAGTATTCCGATTTGCCATTCATCCAGACACGTGGTTCCCAACCAACCGGAACCGAGTAGAATACCTCCTGCCAACGCCATCACTCCCACACTCATCAGACGTGTAAAGAACCCGAGCATAAAAGACAATCCCACAATACATTCCACCAACGTGAAAACAACCATCGCCCACCATAACAATTCCGGGTGAGTAACCAAGTATTCGATAACGGATTTTATACCTATCGAATTCGGGAGAAAGTGATTAAACTTTTCTCCGATATACCCGGCGGTATCGGGTATCAATTTGTTTTCCAGTACCAAACGACGCCAAAAGGCCGAAAAATAAGTCCAACCTACCACCAAACGCAAAGCCAGCGTGAACAAACCCGTTAACGCGTACGAGCCTGTAACATTTTGTTTATCCAGAGAAGCCATATTATAATAGTTTTTTTAGTAATTCCGGTATTTCAATGCTTCCCCCCTCTATTTCCCTAATTTTCATTTCTCCCTCGGACGTCAGGGAAAAATTCATCTGCCGCTTGTCATTATCCCCGATGGTTCGTCGGATAAAACCTTTACTTTCCATGGATTTAATCACTTTCGAGGTATTCGAATTTGTTAAATTCAATTGCTCGGCAATCTCCCCGGAAGAAAGTTTTTCCATTCTGGAGAGACAGCACAAGACCATCCCCTCGTTCAAACCCAATTGATAAACTTTCTCGAAACGAGCTTCAAATTCTGCAATTGCCCGATACATATCCCGTATCTTACACAAGGTATCCATACTAATTGCGTTTATTTTTTGGGATAAAAAAACTCAACAACAAGCCTCCCATCGCGGCTCCCCACAAAGAACTATATAGCGGTGAGGACGTGATCGGACAAGTCCCGCTCGCGCATCCCACGAACCGCCAATACAAGAAACCACCCAACGCCCCTAATAAAACCCCCAACAAAGTTAAACCATATCGTTTGAAAAATACTTTCGCCATAATCAATCCTCCTGCTTTATATTACTTCATAATTTATAAATTCACTTTTCTAATGAAATACATATACAAAAGTATCGTATATTTTCCAATAAAACAATTTTCCAATGGAAAATATTTAAATTCTCTCGATAAAAAATACATCACAAAAAAACCTCGGGTTTTCTCACCCGAGGTTTTCCTTGTTAATCATCTATTATTTCAATAAAGCTAAGTATTCATACGTTTGAACAAAAAAGCAGAATTCTTTGATTTCATAAATTTCTCCAAATGTTCTATTTGTCGCATGGAATGAATATCCCCTGAAAGGTAATCTATCACCCCTGCATCCGACAGTATCTGCGCACCACGCGTAGCTTCTTTCCCGTAGAACCCGGTAAAGGACAACAAATTCACCTGCATTTTACACCCTCTGTTTTTCAACGTATTCGCACGTTCCAGTATACATCCCGCGTAAAACGGGTATCGTTCGGGGTGAGCCAGCACCGGGATATATTCTCTCTCCTGTAACCGGAAAACGACCTCTTCAAAAGAAGGCGAAGGAGATACAAAACTATGTTCTATCAAAACTCTTTTTCCTTGAAACGAAGCGATGTTATCCCTCTCGATCAACTCCAGCATGTATTCTCCCACTTTATATTCCGCCCCCGCGTCCGCATCCAAAGAAATCCCTTCTTTCAAAAGACATTCCTTTAGTAAGTCCAACCTGTCCCGTATGATCTCCGGGGTATTCATGGGTGAAGGAAAAGAGATGTGAGGGGTAAAAGAAAATCTCCTGACTCCCAATGCCAACATCCTTTTCACGATAGCGACCGACTCCTCGATCGTCTTCACGCCATCATCCAATCCCGGCAATATATGGGAATGCATATCATGCTCGTAAAAAAAATACTGTTTATTCTCTTTTTGAAACCAAGCCATGGGAAAGAAATTATTTCGACTTCTTCTTCTTTGTATTTTCCTGACCATAGCCATAACCGTACCCATAGCCATAACCGTATCCGTATCCATAGCCATAGCCTCCAGAGCGACTCAACTTGATTCCATTCACCACGATTCCCAGATTTTCCAAACGATTTCCTTTCTCCAAATCGGAAATTACTCGCAATCCTTTTTTGTCCAATACATTTGCCCGAATCACGTACACACAAGCATCCGCGTACCCGCTCAACGAGAAACCGTCAGCTAAAATTCCCAAGGGAGGGGTATCCATGATGACATACGAAAACTCTTTCTTCAAATGTTCCAGCAACTCACCCATCCGGGGACTGGCAACCAACTGTGTCGGATTCGGCGGTACGGTTCCCCCGAATATCACGTACAGATTATCATCCACTTTCTCCATGATTTTACCCGGATCATCTTCCATTCCGGCAAGATAAGCAGACAAACCTTTTCTATTCTCCCGTTTGAAATACTCGTTCAGCCGAGGATTCCGCAAGTCACAACCGATAACCACTACTTTTTTACCGGCCTTAGCGTAAGCATTCGCCAAATGAGCCGCAACCAGAGATTTCCCTTCTCTCGGGATCGTGGACGATACCATAATCACAGGAATCGCTTTTTGTTTGATCAGGTAATTCAGATTTTCGCGAATCAAATGCATGGATTCCGACATCATGAAATCATCCTGATCAACGGAAGTCTTACCATCTTGTAACTGAGGCAATGTACCCAGCAGGGGTGAATGTATAACTTTCTCCACTTCCGATGCATCCCTTACTTTCGTATCCCACAAGTCCATCACAAACAACACACCGACAGGCAACGCTATCCCCATGAACATACCGAATAACAAGATCAACATTTTTCTCGGTGCAACCGGTCGTTCTCCCGGATCCGGATTTTCAATAATCTTCGCCATAGGCACATACATCAATTTAGCGATCTCGGCTTCTTCTCGTTTTTGCATCAAGAACAAGAATAAATTTTCCTTTAATTCTTGTTGACGAGCGATAGAACGGTATTGTTTTTCTTGCGTTGGTACAGATGTCAATTTTTTCTCCACTTGCTGGCTTTCCCGCTCTAAATTAGCAATTTTAATATCCATTCCCTTTTCCACGTTCGCGATAGCCGAGAGAATACTTTTCTTTAACTCCCGAAGTTGCATTTCCAATCCTGTTACGATTGGATTACTCTCGCGGGCAGACAGCAATAACTTCCCTCTCCGCAATACCAACTCGTTGTATTTACTGATTCCACTATTCAATGCCTCGTCTGATAATCCCAAACGCTCCGGCAATATTCTAAACTCTTCTCCTTCATTCCCCTCGAGATAAGCCCTCACGCTTTTTACAACCTCCATCTCCATCTCAAGTTTTAACAACTCTGCTTCAGTGACTTTTTTACGCTCCATCACGAACGCCGCATCAGAGGCGATATTAGTCAATTGATGTGCCTTTTTAAAACTCTCCGCATCATTTTCAATGTCGCCCAATTCTTGGTTGATCACCCGTAAACGTTCGTTGATAAAATCTACCGTTTTAGCTGAAACAAGTTGCTTGTCACCGATCCCGTTCTCGTTATAACGACGAATCATCGTGTAAAGAAAATCCTTCCCTTTCTCCGGATTTGTTTCTTTCAATAAAACCTGAACAGCACTCGTGTTTTTCTCAAGCAAAGCAACTTCCAATTGCTTGTGAAATTTAGTTGTAGCCGACTCGTATGATATAATATCCACCCGGATCTCATCGCCTACCGAAGCCAAAGAGTCACTTTTTTCTATTGCTATATTATAACCTCCCATCGGGATGGCTGTAGAGTATTTCCCTTCGAATGCAAGATTTTTATCAGCATCATACACTTTTATTTTATTCGCACTTTCGAGCATCACATAGATTGTCGTGTCCTTGATATTCCGGGGAATATCTACCAGTACCTTAATCGGAGTACTTCTATATAATTTCTCATCCCGCAACATCTTCCTCCGGGTATAATCAATGTTCAGTTCCAACTCTTTCACCACATCCATAACCAAGTTTTTGGACATGAGTTCAACAATCTCATTCTCCACTAACATATTCCCTTGCAAAAATCCCAATTCCTTCAACATGGGATTCACTCCCAGTTCTCCTTTTTTGGAATCACTGATCATAACTTTTGCCCCGACTTTATATACCGGAGTTGAACTAAAACAAATGTACAGGGCGAATCCCACACACAAAGGTACACTGATTGCGAACCACCACCAACGTGCCAAAAGTTTATAGAAAAAAGCCCGCAGATCAAAATACTCTTCTTCTTCCGTCTGTAATAAATTGTTTTCCTGATTATTCGTTTTCATGCACCTAACACGATTTCATTTACACTATTTCACGATTAAAGTAATTAAAGCCACGATTGTCGACATACTTGACAATATATAGGGCAAGAAAGCACTGACACTTCCTCCCGCGATCCGTCCCTTGTTGGGTTCCACGTACACGACATCATTCTGTTGTAAATAGAAAAAAGGCGAATCGATAAATTCACTCGATGTCAAATCTACACGAGTAAAGATTTTTTCGTCACCTTGCTCCCGCATCACCAGTACATTTTTCCGTTTACCGTTAATCCCCAAATCTCCTGCCATACCAAGGGCATCTAATATTGAAACTCGTTCACTAGCGACTTTATAACTGCCGGGATTTTTTACTTCACCCAAAATGGTCACTTTAAAATTCTGGAATTGAATCGTCACGATAGGATTCTTCAAGTAGACCGACAACTTCTCTTTTAATAATTCCGCCAAATCATTCCGCGAAATGCCTTCTACTTTTATTTTTCCTAAAACCGGAAAATCAATCTCCCCGTTCTTATCTACCAGATACCCACGCGGAATCTGTTGGGTAGTCGTGGTATTTACTTCCCTGCCCAAACCGATCATTGGCGTGTTAAAGGGCAATGCCGATTCCAGATCATCACATGACACGATAATAGATAATAAGTCATCCGTATGAATCACGGTCTTGTATTCACACTCTGCCTTTATTCTTTTATTAACTTCAACATCCTGCAGATACACGACTTTCTTACGGGAACCACAAGAAAAGAGCAACATTCCCCCAAACAGGAATAAAATAATTCTACCCCAAGTATACATATATTCAATATTATTATTTTTTGATCTAAATTCAAGAATTTGTTTTTTGTAAATCACGAATGACGTTTACCACCCGTGCGATATCCTCGTCGGTCAACGTTGGTCCCGACGGCAGACACAAGCCGATCTCGAACAAATGTTCACTCGTTCCATTGCCATAAAATGGAGCATTTGCAAACACGGGTTGTAAATGCATCGGCTTCCACAATGGTCGGCTCTCGATATTATCCGCGTCCAATGCTAAACGGACGTCTTCTCTCGTAAATCCTGCTTCATTCGAATTCACCGTGATGCATGTCAACCAGTAATTAGAATCAAAATCCCCACCTTCCGGTTGACTCATCACACGCACACCTTTCATTCCTTCAAACAGATGTGCATATAAATCATGTATTACCCGTCTTCTATTAATATGTTCTTCCAGCACGAACATTTGTCCCCGCCCTATACCGGCACATATATTACTCATCCGATAATTATACCCGATACAAGAATGCTGATAATGAGGAGCCTTATCCCTTGCTTGCGTGGCATAGAATAACGCCCGCCCGGCAGTATCGTTACAAGGACACACCAAAGCCCCCCCGCCCGAAGTCGTGATTATTTTATTCCCGTTAAAAGACAGTACCGCATACTCTCCAAACATTCCACACTTTTTTCCCTTATACTCGGATCCGAGTGACTCTGCCGCATCTTCTAAAACAGGGATTTCGTATTTTCGGGCTATTGCTAGTATTTCGTCCATTTTTCCGGGCATACCATACAAATGAACCGGTATAATGGCTTTTGGCTTTTTACCAGTCATGGCAATTCTATCGTTAATCGCTTTTTCCAACAATACCGGATCCATATTCCACGTATCCGGTTCACTATCGACAAACACCGGTTTTGCTTCAAGATAGGCAATAGGATTGGCAGATGCCGCAAAGGTAAACGATTGGCAGATTACCTCATCCCCCATCTTCACTCCTAACAGAATCAACCCCAAATGTAATGCTGCCGTTCCCGCACTCAACGCCACAACACTTCTGCCCCCATCTCCCGATTCGCCGTTTCCTGTCAAAAAATCCTGCAAAGATTTTTCAAAAGCATTCACGTTTGGACCTAACGGTACAACCCAATTCGTGTCAAATGCCTCTTGTATAAATTCCTGTTCTCTTCCCCCCATGTGGGCAAGAGACATCCAAATTCTTGAATTCATTCTAATATATTATTCATTAAAAATATAAAACTCCCCATGCCCCGGATACAGGTTTCGACCTTCTGCAATCTTTAGAATAAATTGTAGTGATCGGGCAGCCTCTTCTTTGTCACTACGAGGAAAAGATGTTATAATCTTCAAGCCGGGGATAAAGGAATCTCCCGTGAATATTACTTTCTTCGTGTAGTAAGTCAAACAACTGCTATCGTGCCCGGGGGTTTCCATTATAGTCAACAACTCCCCCGGAAATAATTCTATTTCATCATTATCATGCAATACACACAAATTGTTTCCTGAGAATAAAATGGGGTCATCGTGATATCTGGAGAAATTCAATTTATCAGAAAATAATCCTTCTTTTCCGGCTTCCGAAGTGTATACAACACAATCCGGAAACAATTCGACCAAACGATTAATCCCGTATAAATGGTCATAATGCGTATGCGTGAGAAATATTCCCCGTACCATTCCCCCCTTGGGAATAGCATCCAACACCGGAGCTACATCCCCCACATCTACTAACCAACACCACTCATGCCCCTCTTCCAATAAAACGTAAGTATTGGAATTAAACACAACATTCACCACTTGAATAATATCCATCAAAGTTTTTTCTGAAAAATGAGATGTATTTCTTAACTGCCACTTCTATATAAAGGGAAAAAATGTGACCCTGTATCAAAAGAATCCGATTCTTTTATACGTTCATTTACTAAATAATCGTAAACGCCTTGATTATATATCATTTTAGAAATAGAAAATTGATTCGCCGCATAACGATGAAAAGCCGCTTTAAAATTATACAGGTTGTCTTTTGAAGCACCTAAACCACCTCCAAGATGAAAAGTTTCAAATCCTTGTTCAGCCCCCCAGCACGCTGCCTCATAAAGAAGTAAATTTGTAGGATTTAAGTTACGGTACTCTACCAATGAGCCGGAAAGGTGGTAATGCATTTTTCGGTTAGCAAAAAGAATTATCGCCATTGCTATAATCTTTCCGTCAATCTCCGCATAAAATAATTCGTAATTATTTTTCAAATCAGAGTGAATGGAATCATAAAATGCATCTTCAAAATAATAATATTCTTCAGCATTATCTTTCCGCATGGTTGAATTATAGATTTCCTTAAATATTGAAAGGAAATATCTTTCCTGTTTATGATGAATTACAATTCCGCATTTTTGCGCTCTCCGAATTGTATTTCTATTTTTACTCGTAATATTCTGCCAAATAGTTTCTTTAGAAGTAAGATCCATATGAATAGTATGTCCCAAATCAATAATATCAATCTTACCCCTAAGGCTATCCACATTATTTAAAAGCGGATGCCATCTAACAAACTCACTAACGATCCCTTCTTTAAAGAAGTAATCTTGTAATTCGACGAGCATTGCATCAATTTTTGATTTATCTGCCCCGTCAAAAAGGAAACCACCGTATCCGTAAGGTGTAATCAGATCGAATATTTGATTTTTTTCAGATACACGTGAACGCTTGTTAAGAGAAATCTCACGTTTTATATACACACACATTCCTCGCAACTCGCTTCTCTCCACATAAACAAGAATTGGTATACCATCCCCGTGGATTTGAAAGGCTTTAGCGTAACCGCTTAAATAATATACATCATATTCTTTAAATGATTTAACTATCTCGTCCCATTGTTCCGAGTGTTCCAAGCCAATAATGTTTATCATAACACGGATTCTATTATCTGTTTCAATTCCTCTATATCTTTTTCAGTGTATCTACCATCACAATGGACAGAAAGAATTTTATCTCCAATATTTTGTATCTCAATAGACTGGGAATCACAAATGTTCCATAATATAGCAGGGTAAACACGCCGTTTTATAAGATTTTCTCTTACCTCATCCCGTCTTCTTGTATCCTCGAATAAAAGGATGTATGAAAATGGATTACATTTACTATTCTCCGTGTTAAGTATCTTAAAATAAGCTGAGGCGATACGGGCAAGATTTTTTTGATTCTCGGATTTTTGAAGATACCACGTTACGATATCAAAACTTGCAATATATTCTAAACTCCTATCATCCAGACGAGAAACAGGAAGCCGCTCAAATTCTTTCTCAGTATCTAAGTATAAATTTCTAAAACAATTCTTATCATCAATGCTCCCCTGTAAATACAACTTTTTTAATTCCATGCCACGCCACCTTTTTTGGGCAAGGCTTTCATTCTCTTCAACACGTTGAAAAATTTTCTCTCCCAAGAATCCTTTCGGTGACCATAAAATCCCCCCCTCCGGAATAGGAATCGTCTTTCTCAAAGAAGCGATACACCAATCTGCATCACTTTTTTGTGCCCACTCTCCAATTAAATCGTGCGAATGATCTTCTATTACAGGAACAGGTATGTCAACGTTACTTCTAAAACCCCGAAGTCCGAAAAAATTTACCCTTAATAAAACATCACCTTTTTTGAAGTCTATTTTAGATATCAAGGATGTATCGTTAGCCAAAGGCGAATCTTCATAAAAGACAACTTCAACTGGACTATTCTTTATCGTATCTACAACCTCATAGCAGAAATAGGCCGGCATCCAAATGCGTTTCCACTTAAAATAATCAATAAGCCAGAGTATACATTGTCTTCCATCCGCTAAAAATTGGGAATTAGGATAAAAGTTTACGATAGATTTTTCCCCGTGGAAATTATCTATCACATGAAAATCAGAACCAAATTCTATCATTGTTTTTTTAACCGCTCTAAAAAATGAAGATCATCCACTTCCTTCATATTCCCCGCACCTTCTCCGATATTTTCTTTGGTAAAGATTTTTTTAATCGTAATAAAAACAATCTTTATATCAGTCATTAAGGTACAGTGATCGACATACCACACATCATATTCGAATTTTTTACTCAACAAAAGCAAATTTCTACCATGAACCTGAGCCCAACCGGTAATCCCGGGTCGTACTTCATGCCTTCGATTTTGTTCCGCGGAATACAGAGGGAGATATTGGATAACTAACGGTCTTGGTCCTATAAGCGACATATCACCTTTCAGCACATTAAAAAGCTGAGGCAATTCATCTATCGAAGTCCCGCGAATAAAACGTCCCACTCTTGTAAGTCTTAACGCATCCGGTAATAACTTTCCATCTTTATCACGCTCATCAGTCATGGATTTAAACTTTATGACTTTAAATATTTTTCCATTTTTACCCGGTCTTTCTTGTACAAAGAAAATTCCCGCACCCTTGTTCGCGAAAAAAAGCCATATAGCAATAATTCCTAAAATCGGCCAAATAACCGACAATACACAGAATACTGCGATAAAGTCAATCACACGCTTAAAAAAATATTTATACACCACCATGAAATTTTATAACAACAAGAAAAAACACAAACATTTTCTATTACACGATAGAAAAAAAATCAAATATTTATGATTCGTTGTTTTTGCCAATCAAATAAATTATCAGCTTCTTGAAGAGAAATAAACTCAAAGTCTTTGACCAACTTTTGAAACTTCCCAAAACTCCCTTTAAGCCCGTAATAAGTTTTAAAATAACGTATTGCAGCGGGTTCTCGTTCCCATCCTTTATAACGCCTTTCCTGTTTATTATCAAAATCCTTCATGTGGAAATACGTCATCACGTAATCGTGTTCCCTCACGAAAGAACGAATCATGCCATAAGGAAACAATCGAAAATATCCTCCCCCGGAATAGGCCACGGATTTTCCACACAACGTGACCATGGGGATCGGGTACTCTTTAATACGAATCCCATTGTATTCTACTATCGCAGGCCGATCTGTCTGAAAATTATTAAAACCGCCAAAAGAACGATTAGCCGGGAAAACCGAAGAATCAATTTCAATCCCGTACTTATGCAAAATTTCAAAGATATACTTGTTCTCATCCGAAATTGAAAAAGCAGGAGCTCGATAAGCCGTGATTTTTCTACCTATTAACTGCTCGATAGAATCAATTCCCACTCGTGTATCTTCTTCCGCTCCGGCATAATCAAATTTATACAAAAAAGTATGAGAATTGGAATGACTTCCTATATGATGCCCTGCCCGATCTATTTTACGAACGACATCCGGAGCACAACGAGCCATCTCGCCAAGAATAAAGAAAGTTGCTTTATAACCATGCTCCTCAAGAATATCCAAAATACGCTCCAAATAATCATTTAAACGAGGCAGCCAATCAACTTTATTGCCTAGTTTATAATATTCATATGCCCACCAATCCTCTATATCAAAAGTTAGTATGTTCATGATTCCTGACTTAATAATACACAAAATCCAAATCTGAATCTGCTGACGTGATCAAAATATTTTCATTTCTCATCATCTTTGGATCACCTGTTGCAGTATGCAATTTTTTTTTCATTTTTATTGTCAACGGGTTACATGAAATCCATGAATAATTTCTCGATGTTAAGGTGATAACGATACCTATTTTATTCATTTTTGCCAATTTTACAACAGCTAGCATCATTCTCCTCTCGTAAATAGATCGGCTACACCTGAAATCCACCAGGGACAACATATCAATCCCGCTAAGACGTGTTTTTCTCACGACCAAATACCCCTTCGTTATTCCATCAATCAGATAATTATACATATGATACTCATCCTTCCTATACATATTGAAGAATCTATTTTTCAAGAATGACCTGTCACGAACAAACTCAACTGTATCCTCCATCCAATAACCATTTTCAGGAATATCTGTTTTTTCAACATCATCGACTTTCACGAATAATTCGTTCTTGTTTAATTCAAATGTATCGGGATAATTTTCTCCGGGTTTATACCTTAAAAGTCCTATTTTCTTTAAAGCGGCAGTTACAACAAATCGATTCAATGAAATATACACTCTCACCGGATCAAGCTTAATGAATACATCCATTAGCTTAGATTGTATATTCCACGCAATATCCGTAATACCTGTCGAAAACCAATTCGTAAATTGATTTATATGACCGTATAACATTTTACTTAATCCTTTTCCCCTGAAATGACTGGAAATAATCACGTTCGCAACAAAAAAAACATTCTTTTCTTTCCCTTCATGCAATGACATTCTTGTTTCATTAGCAGTTGTACAACCAATAATCTTATTTTCATTCATCAAGATCACGGTCTTATTCCAATTTTCCTGTTTTCCATGATCCAAATTAGTCAACCACCAATCCAGATAAGATCGACTCCTATTAGGATATTCTGCAATCATGAAAGTCAATAACCTCTCGTGCCACTCCGGTGTATACAAAACTGTCTTTATATCCGTCATTTTCGTGTAGAAACCCAAATGTGTTACCAATCAAGAAATATCAAACCATTAAACTCTAGTTCCATCTTTAGATTTTCTAAAAGACGGGCTTAGTTGCTTTTTTATATTATGCATGGTTCCCCAAATAAAAGGTAATGGGTCTTTAATATCTAAATCCTGAAAATACAAATTTTTACCCAAAAAACGGAACCAACTCGGGTATGTATTGAAACGTTTGGATGAATAAAAGAACCATAACATTTCAAAACCGATATGCCTTAAAAATTTACCATAGCGATACTCGTATTTTTGTTGAGGATTTCCCATATACTCGTCTAAAATAATTCTTCCCCAATCTATACCCGAAACAATCGCCGCTTTAACGCAAGCCGGTACTCTTGGATTTAACTCCATGATTTTCAAATCACCTTCTTCCGGGTCTTCGATAAGATCAAAATCAGCAAAGCCTACCCAACCTAAATCTTTCAACAGATTATAACAAATCTCTACCACTTCCTTATTCTCAACAGTTACGGCACAACAACTACTTCCTCCATTTTCCGGATACCATCTATATTTATAAATGACAGACGAACATACCAACTCCTGCTTCTCGTTCACGTATAGCTGAACTTCCACTTGAGCTCCACCTTGTTTTATGTATTTCTGCAAATGACAATCACCATATTGGGCATAAATTATCGGATATTTTTCCAATAACTCTTCATAGGAATGAACCAGCGTCATGCCTCTTCCTCCACAGGTATGATTAGGTTTTATTAATAGCGGAAACACGCATTTCTCTTTACCGACTTTTTCTATATTCTCTAATGAATTGATTGTAAATGGATGTGGATAATTTTTAGCCTTGCATAAACTCATCAATTTGTTTTTATCATATCCATTCTCAAATACATTATAATCCGGAACTTGGAACCTAACATATTGTGATAATGCCTCTTTATTTTTACTTAAAAACTTAGAAGCCATATCTGACATCGGAATAACCGCATCTATCTTTTCTTTTCTTACAACATCAACAACGAAGTCATAGAATAAAACAGTATCGTCTTTTAAGTTACAGAAATATTTTTTCGAAACATATTTTGAATCATCCGCGTACGAATGTTTTCCGTGATATATCATCACGACTCTGTTACCCAGTTTACGTAAAGACTTGACTATTATTAGTCCCTGCGTTCCGCCATCAAGTACTAAAATATTATACATATAGTTTGCCGGAACTTTATCAAATCTATTCTGCACAAGACTCTCAAATTACTATACCAAAACCAACTCGGGCACAATCATCGGTTGGGACTTCATCCACACGGTTCCCCAAGTCAATCCTAATCCGAAAGAAGACATAAGTAAAGTTTTCTCTTCTTTTATCAATTGTTCCCGCAAACGTGTCACCATTAACGAGGGAATAGAAGCTCCCCCCAGATTCCCGAATTCTTCCAAATTATATGGTACCTTTCCTAATGGCAACTTCAATTTTTTAACAATCCGATCAACAATCATCTTGTTTGCTTGATGGATAAGAAAATAGTCTATATCATGATCTCTGTCAATATTATAATCCGCCATAAAGGTTTCTATCGACTTGGGTGGTTTGGAAATCGCAAAAGAAAACACGTTCATTCCGTTTATCAACGTGTGCACGGGTGCTCGAACAATCCCGTGCCCGAAATCTTCATACACGAAAGACTCTTCCGTGATCGGGTGACGAAATCCCCCGTGGGGAGTCATCAACGCCTCGTATCCTTTCCCGTACGAGTGAAAATCAACCACGATGTCATGTGCTGTCCGATCATATTCTAACGCCATTGCCGTACCACAATCACCAAACAACGGTACTCGGCTTTTATCTTTCATGGATCCCATTCTTAAAGCCGTGTCCCCGACAAGCAATAAGGCGCGTTTCACGCTACCGGAAGATAATAAATTTCCTCCTGTTGTAATGGCATACATACAACCGCAACACCCCATCGGGATATCCATCGTGAAACAATTCTCCGAAAATCCCAACCGTTCCTGCAATAAACAAGACGTGGGCGGAGTTTTATAATCTCCGGTTACCGACTCGAATATCAAAACATCCACGCTCTCTCGTTCCCACTTCAAGTCAGCTAAAAGTTTTTCCGCAGCAGCAAAACACAGATCCGATGCGCAAACATCATCCGAAGCAAGATGTCTTTGCTTAATACCAACCGTATTATTGAATACCTCGGCTTCTTCCGGGGTAAAAAAGTCAAAATCCGTCGTATGAATCACGTTTCGAGGAACAGCTGCCGCAACTCCTGCCACTCTCACGTTTTTTATCTCCCACCTTGCCATAAGTCTTACCGTGTTAAATTTCCACCCCGTACACTCTCAATATCTCTTTGCCCGTCTTATAAGACGTGAAACCCATGATATCTTCCGGCTCAAACATGATATCAAACGTTTCTTCCAGTAATGCAATTACATTCAATTGATGCACGGAATCCCACTCCTTTACACTATCCTTTGAAAAATCATCATTCAAAACATTCTCTGCCACACCAAAGACTTCCGTGAATACCTTGTTATATTTCTGCTCCATTATTATTATTTTCATTTTATTGGTTACTCAATTTACTATACAAAATCTTCCCCACGTTATTCTTAGGCAACTCGGGAATCACCCTTACCTCGAAAGCCGAAGCCACAATCCCGGTCTTTACCACCAGTTCTCCTTTTACCTGTTCTTGCAGTTCGGGTCGCGTAATGTAAACCATCATCTTCACGTCCGTTCCCACACAACCGCATTCTATCGGGTATTTCGATTTAATGATATGCTCGCACTCGTCCAACCCTACCCGAGTCCCGTATAGCTTCAGGAAACGCCCTGTACGCCCCACGATATAATAAAATCCGTCACTATCCCGATACGCCAAATCTCCCGTCTTCAGACTTCCGTTTCGCGTATCTCCCAAAGCCAAATCCTCCTTACACAAGGCATACCCCAATGTCACATTCTTTCCCCGGTAGCACAATTCTCCCTCCCGATTATTTTCCTCAATCACTTGTCCCCCCGTGTCCGTCAGGTACAATTCCCCGTTAGGCACAGCTTTACCAATACTACCACACTTTGACAAAGCAAATTCCGGCGGTAAATACGCCATTCTGGCTGTTCCTTCCGTCTGACCGTAAGTGGCTATCCATCGTTTCCCTGTTTGTTGTGCGTATTCCACAAATTGAAGATTCAATTCCCTTGACAGTTTTCCCCCGCCTTGTGTCAACAACTCCAAATCGGGCAGAGCCATCCTGAAAAAACGCATCATTCGCAAGATCTCGAAACTGTAAGGTACTCCCGTGAAACTCGTCGCTTTTTGTTCTTTTAAAAAAATCCAAAACTCCCGCTGTGTCATACTCAAATCCGTGGCAAGAATAGTCGCTCCAACGAACAAATGACTGAACACAACTGATAACCCCATCGTGTAATACAAGGGTAACACAAGTAGCGGTCTATCACTTTTTTTTAATTGAAAAAAAGTCGAGATGTTCAACGCGGAAGCCTCCACGTTCTCGTAACTGTGCCGCACCAATTTCGGGCTGCCCGTGGAACCGGACGTGGGTAAAAGATGCGATAACTTCTCATGTAGCGGATAAGCCATATTCCCCGTTTTCAATAAGGAATAACCGAAACGACTCAACTTCTGTCCAAAACCGAATCGTTTAGCATCCCTACTTGGAACACATACATAACCGGGTTGGTAAATTGAGTATAGCTGTTCCAATAATTCCCCATCTATCTTAGGATTCAACAACAAAGGGACAATTCCGGTATTTATGAATCCCATACTCCAAGCAATCCCACCCGCGTCATTATCGGCAAAAACGAACACCAGAGAACGATTGGGGAGCTCTCGTTTCAATTCTTCTGAAAACTCCACCAGTTCCCCATATCTCAACTTGTTTCCGGCAGAATCTACTACCGCCAAAGAATCAGCATCATGCTTATTAATATTCAGTACCATACCTTTATATTGACGCACAACCGTCCACTCCTAAAATCTGTCCGGAAATATAAGAAGCCCTCTCGGAAGCCAGAAAAGCACAGGCATTAGCCACGTCTTCCGGGCTCCCCAAACGTCCGAGAGCAATTTTTCCTATGCGTTGATCAATCTTGTTTCCCGTGGTTTCGTACAACTCAGTGAAGCGTTCCGTTTCCACGATTCCCGGAGCCACCGCATTCACCCGTATTCCTTGTGAAGCAAGTTCCTTCGCTGCCGATTTTGTCAAGGATATAACCGCCCCCTTTGTTGCCGAATAAGCAACTTGTCCCGGCGATCCTAATACAGCTGTCACAGAAGCAATATTCACAATCGAACCGGTCTTATTTCTTGCCATAAATCGGGCGGCCAGTTGTACCAACTCCAAGACGGCGATCACATTCACCCGAAACATCAATTCCGTTTCATCACGAACAATCATTCCCATCTTCCGGTTGAAAACCACTCCCGCATTATTCACCAGCACATCTATTCTTCCCTCCTGCTTGTGAATTGACATCAGTGCTCTTTTCATCTCTGCACTATTCGTAATATCGCAACAAACGGGTATTACTCTTGTCCCGAAACGTTCAGCACAAGCCCCTACCCATTGCTCCATTACTCCAACCTGCCGATCAAAAGCATATACCACCGCTCCATCCCCGGCAAAACGCTCAACGATAGCTTTACCGATACCTTGGGCAGCACCCGTGATTATACAAACCTTACCTTGTAACAATCTTTCCATAAGTATTAACTTAAAGTCATCCCTCCATCTATTTTTAAAGCAGTTCCGGTCACCCACGAGGAAGCATCCGATAACAAATAAATAACGGCCAAGGCTACATCTAAAGGTTGCCCATATCGCCCCAAGGGATAGTTTTGCAATTCTTTTCGGTGATCTTCTTCCGTGAATTGTCCATTACGCACTAAATTGGTTTCCACCATACCGGGATTAACACTATTGCATCGAACACCTTTAGGTCCCAATTCAAGTGCCACCGTCCTCATAAACGCATCTATTCCACATTTAGTGGTAGCATAAATCCCGTTCCCGACAGAAACCCGAAAAACACCACCCGCCGAAGCCGTAAAGACAATCGAAGTACCCCGTTTCACTCTCTTCCTTTTCACGAGATATTTTGTCAATAACATCGGGGCTATCAAGTTTATTCGCTGAACCCTTTCGATCTCGGCTATTGTAATAAATTGAGTTAAGGTAAGTTTCATGACTCCGGCATTACAAACACACCCGTCCAAAGCAGGTACATTCTCGACCAAGTCCGCTATTTCTTGTTCCTCGGTAAGATCAATCTTATAATAGCGATGTTCTTGACCGGAAACAACCTCAAGGGAAGATAAAGTTTCTTTCAACCCCTCTTCATTTATGTCTGTCAAAATCAAGCTCGCACCCAACCTTGAACACTCGATAGCAGTAGTTCTGCCAATTCCTCCGGCTGCCCCGGTTATCAATAGCACCTTCCCGTCCAGAGAGTATGGATTGTAACCCATGATATTATTTCTTCTCCAACACTTTATTATACAAATCTTCTATTGTCACCGCATCACGAATATCTTCTCCATTAAGTACAATATCATACTCTTCATCAATCATGGAGATTAATGCCAAAGCAATCAAGGAAGACCATTCATCCAACTCTCTGAATTTTGTTCCCGCCTTAAACACTTCCGGATCCGTTTCTTCAAATAACTCCGCAAATTGTTTTATGAAATTTTGCATATCCGTATCAATTTATCGAGTTTGTATTAAATTATATAATTCCTTAATCGTAGACACGGAACGCAGATCCGCTCCCGTAAGGAATTTATCAAATTCCTCATCAATCATTGATATAATTGAAAGCGCTACCAAAGATCCCCATTCTTCCAATTTTTTGTATTCTGTATCAGGAGTAAAAGTTTCAATAGGAGTTTCATCAAACTCTGCTGCAAATCTCTGCACAAATTCATCTAATGTAATCATAATAAATACTCAATTATATTAATACTAATTTTATTTTGAATCGTAAACTCGTTTACTATATATGCTATAATTATACATGCAAATAGCAATAAATATCAAAAAATATATATAAGGTTGGTGCATCATCCATGCCCGATGAAGATAAACCAGAAATAGCGCACAAATCAGGAATATTCCCTGTCTAAATTTAGCACCTAACAAAGCTGTATAAGCTAAAATTACAGATAAAATCAAACCGATATATCCTAAAAGAAGAATTAATCCGCGATAATCAGAAAGAACAACTTCACTGTCAAGTTTGCCTAAACCCGATATCACCTTGGACGAATGAGTAAACTGTTCGTAGTAATAAGCCCCTGTTTGGTTAATACGTTCATCCAAAGCCCCCTGTAAAGAATTTGTTGAGATAAAAGAACCTACAATTTGCTCTAGATTTCTTTCATAAAGTAAAAACGATAACTGTGCTTGTAAACTTTCATCTAAACTAAAAAAGATAATCGTACAAAATAACAAAAAAGACAGGTAAATTTTCAACTTTCTCCATCCTACCTTATTGACCATCATGTCATATAACTCTCCCAATCCGGCAAGGATGACAAAATTTATTGAAAACGTCAACATACCACAGATCACGATCCACTTACTGATACTATTTCGGGCAAATCGATCTATCAAAAATATAAAACCCAAAATAATGGCAAAGTGTCCCGGTTCTTGCAAAGGGCCACACGCCCGCGGAATGACAGAAGATAGAAAGCCTCCTTTAGCCGTAACAACGATACAACCATACACCCGATAGGTTACACCTGCCATTTCATGAACGTTAGACTGTGCTTCCAACTCGTAATAGGGCAAATACTGTATAATCCCCGTTACCGCACAAATGGCGATAACGCATGAACCTATGGCTAAAAAAACGATTACATTTCTAAATAGCGAATACACCTTGTACAGAAGCTCATTCCGCCAAAAAGCCAACAGTATCAGTGGGAAAAAAATAAAAAAACGAATTGCCGTAGCTAAAATTCCATCATCCAACCTCCACGTTAAATAAGCAAAAAAAACAAACACAGAAAAAGCCAACAATAATCTCTTTGAGGTAAAAAACAATTTTCTTCTATTATACAAAAACAACGTAGCTATAACTACCAAAACCCCAACGAGTGTTGTCAATCTATTTTCAAGCGGATTCCAAAGATAAAAAGGATTTATAGCCGTAAATATCCAAAGGAATCCGGCTAAAGATGAAAATCCGCTAACAAGATTCATCTGCATATTAATGAATACTTAATGGCTGGCAAGATTCATACAAGGGAAGCGTCCAAATCGAACATACACGCTTATCCGGGTACATACGGGCTACAATTTTTTGCAAAGTATCGTCCGGACCCACTTCATAAAAATCCATTGCCCCCTCTTTTGTCAAGTTATGCACCATTTGAGTCCATAACACGGGATGAGTAATGTGTTCTATCAGATTATCTTTTATCCGTTCGGGTTCCGAATGTAATAGCCCGTCCACACATTGACAAACAGGAACAAAAGGTGTATGAAAAGTTGTTTTATCAATATGTTCTTTTAATTCCAAACGAGCTTCTTTCATATACGGGGTATGAAAACTACCACCGATCATTAATGGAACTGCCTTTTTGGCTCCTTCTGCCATAAAAGCCTTACAAGCTAATCGAATACCTTTTTTTGAACCGGAAATAACAACTTGTCCCGGTCCATTATAATTGGCAAAATAAATCGGCTCTCCGGTTTCATCCCAAATTTCTTTAATTCTTCGGGCTATATATTCATCGGGAAGTCCGATAACTGCCCCCATAGCTGTTTTTACTGTTTCGCAAGCCTTTTGAGCAATCAACGCCCTATGCAATACCAAATTCAATCCATCTTCAAAACTAATAGTGCCGTTTACAACAAGAGCGGCAAACTCTCCCAACGAATGTCCGGCAACCAGATCCGGCTTCAGTTCTTCCTGAGCTAAAGCCAATGCAACTTCATACAAGAAAACTGCAGGTTGTGTATTTCGAGTTTCCATCAGCTCCAACTCTGTACCATAAAACATGACATCGGTTATCCTTCTCCCCAACAAATCGTTTGCTCTTTCAAAAATATCTCTAGCTTTAGGAAAACGGTCATACAATTCCTTTCCCATTCCTTCGTGCTGGCATCCTTGCCCCGGAAACATGAAAACTTTCATATAAAAATTATCTCAAATCTTGGTTAATCGGTTTGTAAATATTCGTTTCCGACAGATCACAAGCGGCACTTCCCCATGATAATCCGACACCATAGGCCGCCAACACGACCTTGTGCCACTGACGTGTATCCGGTTTTGTTATTCCATTCGCGTAATCGGTCAACACCAAAGGAACTGTCGTAGGTCCGGTATTCCCATAATTCTTAATATTAAAAGGAGCTTTTTCTTGATCAAGTTTCATCTTCTTCTTCATAAAATCCAATGTAAACTTAGTCGCTTGATGCAAAGCGTAAAAATCTACTTCATCCTTATCCCATTCCATAAATTCCAGCATCGTTTTAATACTTTTGGTACCACACGATACTATAAACGCAAAAACATCATCCCCTTTATTGGCATTCTTACTATAATCCAATTTCCCCACGTTATCCGGCCAATGACGGAAACCGCCATTAACATTTATCACGGTATTGGCTCCCGCTCCATTGGAACATAAATGGAAACCGATTGAAGAATTACCTTCTGAAATTAACGTTGCCGAACCGCAATCGCCAAAAACCATCCTTGCCCCGAGATTACTCGGATTCAATATCTTTGTATTCGTATCTCCGGCCATTAGCAACACGTTTTTACATGCCCCGGAATGAATCATGGATGCCGCTTGAAATAAGCCATACAAATATCCGGAACACCCGTAGGATATGTCAAAGCAAATGGTTTCCTGCGATAATCCGAGTTTATGCTGTAGAACCACAGAGGTAGCCGGATATAGATAATCAAAGGTTTGAGAAACAAACACAACTCCATCAATTATATCCCGATCGATTTTTTCATTTTTTATCAAAAATTCGGCGGCTTCAAAGCATAAGTCCGAGGTCGTTTGATTCTGTCCCGCCACATGCACCCGGACAACACCCGTCGTTTTCTTTACATTATCAATCTCCTTCTCCTCGTACTCGCCTTTCAAGGAATCCATTTCAAACGTCTTCTCCGGAAGACAAGTTGCCACAGCCTTGATCTTTACATTCTTTATCAATACTTTCATTACACTATATATTTACATGTAAGTAATTAACTAATTGCCTGTCCTCCGTCAATAATCAAGTCGGTACCGGTAATCCATCTACCGGCATCGGAAAGTAAATAGATACATCCATAAGCAATATCATCAGGAGTTCCAAAACCTAACGGAATCATAGCAGCCTGTTTGGCCATATCCTCTTCGGAGAAATTACTCTCAGATTTTGTACGAATAATACCCGGATGAATACAATTTACACGTATACTTTTAACTCCGCATTCCAAAGCCATTACTTTCGCAAAAGAATTTATCGCACCTTTAGAAGCTGAATACAGCGAATTTCCTTTATAAGGCTTTAACGAAGCCACCGATGAAATAAATATAACTGATGCACCTTTATTAATCTTGTTTTGACGCAGTAAATATTGAAGCAAAGCGATATTAGAAAAAGTGTTTGTTTTAAATACCTCTTCTACGCCGGCTCGTGAATTATATTTTACAGGTGACGTTTTTACCATTCCTGCACACAAAACAACTCCATCAAGCGGGGGAAGAGAAGACACTAATGCAACAATCTCTTTTTCATCAGATAAATCACAAATAAACTTTAATTTATTATCACCCTCCAGTGCTTGATAAACATTATTCAAACGCTCTTCATTCCGTCCTACGACAATGGAAGAGCACCCCGCTTCAGAACAGCGCAAAGCAATTTGTTTCCCAATACCGGAAGAAGCCCCAGTGACCAGTACGGTCTTAGTATTCAACAAAAATTCCGAATTCATTTTTTATTTTTTTAATATCAATTTACACGAATGAACCGCTTATATCTTTCATTCAATTCATCAACTACTCATTAAAAAAAGACGGCATAAATTGATCATAAAGGATTCTATTTTTGATACTACATTCTTTATTATGTTTCTGTTCTTCTACCGTTAACGGTTTTAAATCCTCCATCGAGTGCAAATCATTCTCAAACGAAAAAAGGATATAACCCTTCTCTTTGTAATACTGCAAAAGATTATTATTTTCTCGTAGAAAAACTTTTACACCATTGCGAAGTAAAGTAGATATATTGCCAGAAGCTTCTTGCCTCCTTGCCCCAAATACAGCAACCTCCACGGAAGTAATCAATGCAAAATATTCATCCCGCGGCATATATTCAAATATCGGTTGAAATTGACTGGCAAATAACTTCTTTCCTATTTTTAAAACGTGATTTCTTACTCGAGGGCTGCCATAAGAAAGTGGTACTATTTTTTTATAACTATTTTTTGCATCCAAACTAGCTATTTTGTTCATTATAGTACAATGATTTCCTGTATTAGAAGCTTGATGATTAATCATTATCGTTCTCGAGCTTCTGGCAGGCAATTTTTCTCCATGCCCCGGTTCCTCTTGTCCGGTATAAGCCGCATATGCAAAAAATTTATATTTTATATCAGTATGAAAATAAGATTGTAATAATTCATAATCTTTATAATTCCAAAAACAAAAGTAATCTACCATAGGTAAAAACTTTTTCAATAGATCTGCGAATACCTTTTTCCCATACCATATCCGTTTTACGAAATAACTATATCGATTCGAAGAATAATAGGTTTGTAACAAAAATGGATTTACACCCCCATCCACGAGTTTATATTTCCCTAATTGCCCTAACGCAAAATAAAGTTCATATCCCCAAAAAATCCAATAAACTTTAAATTCACCATGTTTCTTTAAATATTGAAGACAATCCACGAAACTTGGTTTTATGCCATGTATAATAATTTTATCAATATGATGTTCAATACACAATTGATGAACTTTAGGAAAATCCTCTTCCTCCAAGGGAATACCCAGTAAACGTTCATCGTCTTGTAACATTTGAAAATCCTTTTTTTCCTTATTTACGATAAACAGATTTTGTCCCGGGTAATACTTCTCGAATACTTTCAGGCTATTATTTATAAAATTACCATCAAAACACAAATGTAATATACCCATATATTTAGTTCTTCCTTATAAAATTATCGTATAAACAATTTATCACTCTCTTGTGAAGATCTTGATAACCATCCGCGGATTCCGAAATACAGCCATTCGTAATAACGACAAAACCATATTTTTTCTCCGGTTGGAAGATCATCGCACTAAATAACCCATAAGCTCCACCGGTTTGCCCGCACAATATTTCTCCGGAAATAAGTCCTTTATATTCCCTAAATGAAAGAGCATACCCGGATTCCGGTGTAACCACCTGTCGTATAAGCTTCTCACTTTTTTTGGTAATAATCCGACTATTATTATCCCTGCCTCTTTGGATATGCATAATCATATACTTCGCCAAATCTTCAGCCGATATTTTCATACCACCGGTCGGGGATAAAAGAGGAGTATAGGAAGCCAACCTGTAATTATTCAAATAATCTTTATATGATTTATACGCTTCAGGCATCAAATTGAAACGTTTTGTGCTTGCATTATATTTATACAATGGGACAAGTAAATTACTATCTAATTGCTCCACGTTAAAACTACAATTAAGATTTAACGGCCCTGTTACATACTTTTCTATATAGACATCAAATCGTTCTCCGGATATTTTCTCAATAATGGCTCCTAACAAGTTATAATTGTAATTACAATACTGATATCCCTCTCCCGGGGCATAATCATTATAGCACGATTGATAATTTTTCCCTTTTCGGGGGCTTATGTGATCAAAAGAATGGTATCCCTGACTATCGTTTATACTCGAACGATGGGATAATAACATTTTTACAGTTATCGGGATTTCCGGGTACTTCGGATTGGACACCTTGAAATTCAAATAACGATTTATATCATCATTCAACGCTAACTGACCTTTTTCGATCAACTGAAAAATAGCCGTAGCCACAAACGTTTTTGAGATTGAGGCAATTCTAAAGATATACCCGTTTCGTAACGGTTCTTTACCATTTCCATTGGACGTATCAATTGACTTATAACCCAAAGATTCATTATACACGATTTGCCCTTTATCCACCACAACAACAGACAAACCGATAGCGTGTAATTCTTCCATGATTTTTTTTAGCTCGGTTTGCACCTTGGTATCCTTGTCCGTGGTAATAGAATGATTACCCCAAAAACCAAGCCAAAATATCAATAAAAAACTTCCGATGAAATGCATTACTTGTTTCTCAACCGTTTTCTTACAATTTCTATCTGCCGTGCAAAAGCTCTCAAACTATATTGTCCTTCCTCCAACAAACGGTAGTAATCTTCGCGTAATAAAGAAAACATGAATTGGTCATGATAAGTTCCGTTTTTATACACGGCCTGCCTTTTTATACCTTCTAATTGAAACCCACAGGCTTCGATCATGATTCTGGATGTTTTATGTTCCGCGAGGCAGGCTGCAGTAAAACGATTCATGTTCAAGTGATCAAATACCAATTCTCGAATAAGTCTCCCTACCTCATGTCTTATTTCTCCGTCCCGGTATTGCTTATCTCCAATAACAACCCCACCCCCGTGAGCACATCGACTCACGTAATCAATATCATTAACGGATGTATAACCAACCATCCGACGACTTTCATCATTCAGACAAACAGACAGATAAATCTCTTTGGTGTTATTCATCATCTTTTGTCTAACCCACTCTCTCTCCATTTCTAAAGAAACATACCGAAAATTACCGGAAAGAAGTTTCTGCATTTCCGGATCATTTCTCCATTGATTTATTAAAATATAATCTTCGGGCTCGAATCCCCTTAAAAATATTTTATTCTCTTCCATCATTAATTATTTATTACATTCAAAATACGCTCCATGTCACAACTGCCGTACCGCTGGTCAATGGGCAAAGGCAATATATCATCAGCCAAACGACACTCCAACGCATCGGAAGCACACCATTGAAACACATTCGGCCAATAGGTGGCTACATATATTTTATCAACTATCAACTTCTTTCTTATATCAGCACCTTCCCTCATGCGATAAGGATATACCATGGGACAGGAAAAGGGTATGTTCAAATCCAATAGATTGGAAGTACCTAAATGTTTATGCAAATACGCGAAGTTCTTCAGTCTGCGCTCTCTAACCTGAATAAAATCAATGTTTGAAAGTAATGCACGAGTCAACAAAGACATTTCCCTCACAGGTTGCATCACAAGTTGGCCACTGTTTGCTCTAAAATCAATATACCCGTCTGACGCCGGTTCATCATAGCGTCTTAAAAGATGTCCGCATCGACAATAAGATTTATCCAACTCGTAAACTTGCCTCTCCAATGGCAAATCTTCATAAGCAATACCCCCATCAGGTATTCCGACAAACTTCCGGGGACTATACAGGGTTGATACACCTTTGATAACCTCCGCATACAAAGCCTGAGCATTATCCACGACCAGTTGACTCCCGTATTGTTCTGAAAGATAATGGACATACCTATCTTTCACGCCGAAATAATTTGTATAAAGAATATATTCCCCCTGTTGCAATTCTATTAACTTCTGAAGTTCCAGTTGCTCGTCAATCGAATAAAAAGAATAAGGCAGATTCAATTTCACAAGAGGCTCCAAGACGGTATCGCACGTGTAATATGGTATCCACAAACGACTGATATTCCCTTTTGCCCGAAGTATATACTCCAAAGCATTTCTTCCGGAATTCAACAATACCCCGTTATCATGCATAAAACTGCCTTTATTCGACAATTCCAGCTGAAAATATCCCCCGATTTCTTTATGCATTTCCTTGCTCTATCATTACTTCAACATAAGTCGACGGTGTTTCAAAAAAAGCATCCATATCCTCCCGGGTATCAAACTCCAACAACAATATTCCGATTGTTTGGTTGGAACCTAAAAAAACATCTATTTTATCTCCCTCGTTCAGGAATATATAGGAATTATTCACTCTTCCTTTAAAATGTCCGGATAAGCAATATCCTTTATATATCCCGGGGATATGACTATGCAGCGCGTAATAAGCAAAAACATGCTCATTAGAACCGGGCGTTACAGGAATCGTGTTTCCCAAAGAAGCCTCGACAGCCAAGGCGACCATATTCACGCCGGTATAATTTTGTATTACTTCCGGGATGCAATTTCCCCCGTTGCGAGGACCAAGCTCCATAAGATAAACATGATCGTTTTTATCGACCATCACTTCAAGATTAAAGGATAAATTTTTTAAACCGGAAAGCTGAATCGCCCGCTCGATGTCATCCGTAATATTCTTTTTCAAAACGGAAGATAGTAAAGAAGGAAATTTCATCCCGCAGGGGACATAGCCATTAATACTGTCATCTACCACCTGATCTCCATAACATACAAAATCCAACCGGGAAGTACCAAAAAAACCATCTCCCCCGATCTGGGGTCCGACTTTTTCAATATATTCTTCTATCAACACAATTTTAAGCCTAGAATACGACAGAGCATAGTGAAAAGCCCCCGCAAGCTCATTCTTATCCGAAACTTTAGAAATTCCTTTACTACCGGACGAATCAACCGGTTTTATCATGACCGGGAACCTCCATTCATCTGTATTCACTTCTCGAACATCAAGATAAGGTTTTGCTTTCGGGACACGGAAACCGTTTTTTCTTAAAAACTCCCTCCACAAATGCTTTTCCCCTAAAAGTACAATCTTATCATACGGATTTCCCGGCAGGCCTAATTTTTCACTGACATAGGCTGCCGTGGGAGCTGCCGGGTCTGAAGCGAAACAAAGAATCCCATCCACATGAAGAGAGCGAGCCAATTCCAAAACTTTCTCTTTATCAGTAGTACTTACATTATAATATTCGTCAGCCCATTTATGCCCCGGATTACCCGGTAAATAATCGCAGGTTATAACATGATAACCTTGTGATTTAGCGTATTTAATAGCCGGTACTTGAAAATATGTACCACCAAGAATCAACAACTTTTTCATTGACCGGATTGAATACAATTCAAGATCTTATCAATATCATTCTCCGTTAACCCGTAATACATTGGTAAACAGATGACACTATCCGCCATTTTCACCGCAACAGGAAGATGCACCGGGTTGGCGGATTCCAATCCCCGGTAAGTAGAAAACTCCGTGATCAACGGATAAAAATAGCGACGCCCCAAGATATTCCATTCTTTCATTCTGAAATAAAGTTCATCGCGAGTCATCCCGTATTCCTCGGCATCAATAAAAATCGGGAAATAAGAATAATTATGGCGGATTCCCGGCATATCTTCCATGACACGGATACCCTTTATATTCCGGAGTCCTTCCCGATATTTTACAGCCACCTGCTTCCGACCTTCGATCGCGGCATCCACTTGTTTTAGATTTAACAAACCGTAAGCACTCCTCACCTCGTCCATTTTTCCGTTAATACCGGGCGCCACGATAGTCACCTCATCCGCGAAACCGAAGTTTTTCAAATAATCAATCCTCTTTTTGGTCTTTTCGTCGTGATACACCAAAGCCCCGCCTTCTATCGTGTTATAAACTTTAGTCGCGTGAAAACTCAACGTGGACATATCTCCGGCATTCAAAATAGATTTTCCGTTTACCTCCACACCAAAAGCATGGGCGGCATCATAAATCACTTTCAACCCGTAAGTATCGGCTATTGCTTGAATACGTCCCGTGTCACAAGGTTTTCCGTACACGTGGACAGGCATAATTGCCGTGGTTTTAGGAGTTATTGCCGCCTCGATTTTATCCGGAGCAAGATTGCAGGTTTCGGGATCAATATCCACGAATACCGGTTTGATACCATTCCACCACAAAGAATGTGTCGTGGCGACAAAACTATAAGGAGTGGTAATGACCTCTCCCGTTATTCGTAAAGCCTGCAACGCACACATTAAAGGTAAGGTACCGTTAGTAAACAAACTAATGTAAGGCACTTTTAAATACTCGCATAATGCGGCTTCCAGTTCTTTATGAAAACTCCCGTTATTGGTAATCCACTTTTTATCCCAGATACGTTTCAGTAAATCGTTAAACTCATCAAGATCCGGGAGTAACGGGGAGGTTACTGTAATTTGTTTATCTTCCATTTTTAATTTTTTGTAATGCTGACAAGGCGATCGTTTTTATCTCGATATATTCCTCCCGACGAGTCATCTCGCACAACCCCAAGGCGATACCTGCCCCGATAAATAATTGAAGCGGAAGTAAGAGGAAAGGAGATAACGGAAGGTATGAAACCGCGTAAACAACAACGGCCATCACACCCCCGATGCAAAAAGAAGGATATATATCTTTGATCTGCATTTTCATGGTATAGTTCAAGAACTTACCGGAGTAATAAGCATTTAGATAATAAGCGACAAAACCCGTGATCACGCTCCCCCAAAGCATCCAATAGATACTGATAAAGATACCTAACAGAATAGGTCCGACAGCAATGATCTTCTTTAGAATTTCCAATTTCAGGAATAAGTCTGAACGCCCCTGTACTTGCAACATGTTCAAGTTGATAGCGTGTAAGGGATACAACATCATGTTAAAACATATAATAGGCAGTAAACCTGCCGCGATCAGCCATTTCTCCCCGATTAAAACCAATATCATCGGTTTGGCAATAGCGGCCAATCCCAACATACAAACAAAAGTAATCAACATCGTAACCTTGATCACCCTTTGGTACGCCAACTTCAATCGTTCCTTATCATCTTGAATAGAACTCAACACCGGATAACTCACGCGTTGCACGATGGTAGTCAGGTTACTGGAAAAGATGGCACCAAATTGTTTGGAACGGGTGTACTGTCCTAACATTTGCGCACTATAACATTTCCCGATAACCACTTGAAAAATTTCTTTCCAAGTCGTGTTGATCAGTTCTGATACCAATAATTTCCACCCGAACCCGAATAATTCACGAAAGCTTTGCCACGAGAATTGCAGTTTGGGAAGCCATTTATTATAAAACCAAAGAAAACCGGTGTTCAGTAATTGCCGGGATATCTGTTGCCCGACCAAACTCCATACCCCCATTCCCCCAAATGCCATACTGATTCCGATAATTCCACTCGAGATAGAGGCAATTAAAGAGACTTTAGTCTGCGTCTTGAAGTCAACACGCTTCATTAAGATCGTCTGTTGAATAATAGCAAAAGCATTAATAATCAACACTATTCCCATAACACGGGTTAAGAGAATCAATTCCGAGTTATCAAAAAAACGGCTGATAGCAGGTGAACAAGCAAAAAGAACAAAGAATAATAAAATACTCAACAGCAAGTTAGAAAAAAACACCGTGCTGTAGTCTACATCTTTAGCGTTGTTCTTTCGAATCAAAGCATTAGAAAAACCGCTGTCAACAATACTATTGAACACGGCTATGAATATGGTAATAATACCTATCAAACCGTATTCTTCCGGGGTAAGTAATCTTGCCAATACCAACCCGACCAGAAACATTATTCCTTGGTTGGCTATATTATCGGCAAAACTCCAAGCTGTACCCTTTATTGTCTTTTGCTTTAATGAAGACATGAACTATCTACCTTTCAGTTCTTCAACGACACGAAGCAGATACTGCCCATATTGATTTTTTATCATCGGTTGTGCCACATCCCGCATTTGTTCTCGAGTAATCCACCCTTTACGATAGGCAATTGCCTCCAGACAAGCAATTTTCAGTCCTTGGCGTTTTTCGATTACTTCAACAAAAGTAGATGCTTCAGCCAAAGATTCGTGAGTTCCCGTGTCCAGCCAAGCAAACCCTCGTCCCAACAATTGAACTTTCAGTGCGTTATCTTTCAGGAACTCCTGATTAACCGTGGTTATCTCCAATTCTCCACGAGCGGAAGGTTTGATTGTTTTAGCCACCTTCACAACTGAATTAGGATAAAAATACAATCCCACTACCGCGTAATTCGATTTCGGTTCCCGCGGTTTTTCTTCTATGGACAGCACGTTCCCCTCCTTATCAAATTCCGCCACGCCATAACGTTCCGGATCAGAAACCCAATAGCCGAAAACTGTCGCTTTACTTTCTCGTTCTGCTGTCTTCACGGCTTCGGACAAAAGTTTCGTGAAGAAACTACCATAAAATATATTATCTCCCAGTACCAGACAAACAGGATCTTCACCGATAAACTTTTCACCGATAATAAAAGCCTGTGCTAACCCATCCGGACTAGGCTGTTCCGCATACTCGAAACGTACCCCGTAATCATCCCCGTTCCCAAGCAAGCGTTGAAAAGCAGGCAGATCCTGCGGGGTGGAAATAATCAAAATTTCACGTATTCCCGCTAACATCAATACTGATATCGGATAATAGATCATGGGTTTGTCATACACCGGCAACAATTGCTTACTTACCCCTTTGGTAATAGGATATAATCGAGTTCCGGACCCTCCGGCCAATACAATTCCTTTCATTGAAAATAATACTTATGAATTCAAATTCATTTCCTCGTATTCACGAGCAGACAATATATCAAACTGCAATGCCAATGTACAAAGGTCATCGGGCTCTTGCTCTACAATCATCTTATCCAAAAACAACGTATTTTCGTCGGTATTCCTATTACTTCCGACAATATTGTAATAGAAGTCCACGGCACGATTTTTTCTCCATCCTTTTTCCACGTTTATAGTGAATTTCTCCTCCTCCCATTCATGGATGATGTGCCACGCAAATTCCAAATACTTCTCTTCATTCATGAAATAATAACAGCTGCACAACATCCGACACATTTCAGGGGTACGGCAAGTTTCAACTGTTTTGTCCCCGTTCTCCAATGCTCGGAGAATCTCGCAAGCCTCATCCAACGCCTTATTTAGAATATCCATATCCGAATACGTCAAATAAGAATCCATCAAATCCGCCACATGCCCTACCCGTTCTTCCACGGAGATTGAAGTACTTCCCAATTGAAGCGACAAAACATTCGCGATCTCCCGTATACGTTCATGTATTTTCCACCGGGAAACATAACTATCTTCCAGCCAAGGAAAAACACGTACCATCGAATAAGCCGCCAAAAAACCATGCAGCAAACACGATAATGAAGACACGGGAAAATCTTTCACACGCGTATTCCATACCTTACGGTATAAATCCTTAAATGCTCTCGTATCCATTTATTATTATTATCCTATTTTCTCTAAGAATGACCCCGGAATATACGAGGTCGCTATTGAAACCACACCTTCCAACCGTACAATGACTCTTTTATGACCTTTGATTCGCAACAGTTCGCCTTCCAATCCCGCTAAAGGTCCTTTGATCACCCGAACCCGATCACCCCGTTTTAATTCTTCATTAATTACTTCCACCGTACTTTCCGAAAAATCAAGTAAAAACATAAAATCATTCATCTGTCTGTCCGGGACAATTAGAGAATGCCGGGTTACAGGGTCTTTAAGATAAACAACATTCACTCCCAGCTCATTAATTAATGAAAAAGCGGTTACTTGATCCGTTCGGATAAAAATTAAATGTGGTATTAATATCACTCGTACTCTTTTTTTACCGGCAGACGTCTCTCGAACCTCTTCCCGTATGGCCAGATAGTTCTCTATTTCCAGTCCATCCAACCGCTTCTTGATTGTTAATTCCTGGTTTGTCTTCGTGTAAGCCGCGAACCAAAATATTTTTCGCTCTCTATCTGACATTTTCAAAGTACCCTCTTGCATTAATAGATCATTCATTAAAACCGTCCGGATGCGCTTCGCGCACTGACCTTTTTCATCAGGAATCGACGTTTTTACCATGTGTTCCATATACCATCCTTAAACAGGTACAATATATGAAAACTGTCCTTTTGGGAAATTTCCACTATCCAACCAAGAGTTTTCAATGGCACTATTTACCCATGCATGTTATTTTGTAAATAAAAACAGAACCGCACGTTAATAATTTTCCACAATATCCGCTCTTTTTTGGACACCACAAAAGTATTGGCTGAAGCATGGAAAATGGTGACTTTTCGTAGACATTTACCTCTCTCTCGAAACCTAATACCACAACTGCAAATTGAAAAAATACGATTTATGACATTATTATTGAAACATGTGTTGTTTTTGTCGAATCGACAAGTATGCTCAATATTATTTTTCATACACACAAACTCGACATACCGACCTCCCTCTCTAATTTCTAATAAATCCTAAAAATGAACCATTCAACGCAAGGAATCTTGGGGTATTCTTGTCATATTCCTGTTTAAAAACAATAAACCGGATATACATGAAGAAAAAGGGCATTCAACTCATTTTCTCTTTCCTGACATTATGCGTGTGCTCCGAGATTCAAGGACAAGAGGACAGCAAAAAAGCAAAAAGCACATTCAATGGCTCGATCTCGTTGAATTATGATTTCACGAACAACTTCACAGGGAACATCAACTTGGGATACAATCGGAAGAATTGGGATTTATACATGGATTATTCCGGACATTCCGATCGGATTGAAATCAGTAGCGAACTATCACGTTATTTTCATGATAACAAAATATTCCAATCCATCGAAACCGAACAACATCATTTAAGCCATTTGATAAACCTTCAAATTAATCTGCATCCCTCTACCCGTAATTTATTTCTTTGGGACTTCAAGGTACACCTTCCTAAAATCACCACGAATCAGGAGATAGGTGATAATGAACATAACAGGATCGCTTTCGTCCGAAAAACATTTGAAACCTCCTTGGCTTACAAACACATATTCGAACAAGACAGGCAGGAACTGTCACTAAATGGTACTTTCTCGTACACGAAAGATTCCCATCCATCCAAATACCATGTAAATCATAATATTGTCCATGTATCCAACAGCAAAGAAATCCCTCGCTTCATTCACCTGCAAATGGACTACATAGAATCACTATCCGACAAAGGACATTTGGAAACCGGAATCAAATTTTTCTCCCGCTGGAATAAAATAAATTATATCCGCGAGGAATCACCGGAAGAAAATTCAAACCACTCTCCATCCCGTGAGGTTCTAAACCATGATGAATATATCTTTTCGCCTTACCTTTTCTATTCCGCTCAAGCGGGTAAACAGTTCCATTATAAAATAGGTCTGCAAGCCGATTACGATGATACAGGACATTTTTACCCGTATCCGTTACTGGCTGTCAGCTACTCGCTTGCAGACAATCAGCAATTAGCGTTCCGCTTTACCCGGCAGTCCACACGACCGGACTACACGCAATTAACTCCATCTCTGACATATATCGACCGCGTAACATTCGAACAAGGTAACCCGACATTACGACCGGAAATTATGAATCGGGCGGAAATCAATCACTCGTATTCGGGTAAACAAATACAAGTAAACAGCACCCTCTACTTCAACGCAACCGAAAAATTCATTTCCCCGGTGTACTCGTTCACCCCGGACAACAGCTTACTCCTGAGTTACATGAACGGTATCATACAAAACGAAATCGGATTGGATATAGAAATTCCTTTTGAACCTACCCCGTGGCTAACCGTGCATCCCGCGTTTTCCTTCACACACACGCACTCTTCCGGCAAATCCGGGGATATCGATCTCCACACCAATGCTTTCTGTTGGAACAGCGATTGGAGGATAACTATAATTCCCCGTAAATACATGGAATTCCAAGCTAATTTCCGGTATCGTTCCCCTACAAAAGTTCCACAATTCAAGCTGGAAGAAGACTACTATCTTGATTTATCCGTCCGCCAAGGTTTCTTAGGTGATCGGCTTCAAATAAGCTTTTCCGTCACGGACGTTTTCGACACTTCCGAATGGAATATTCATTCCCTCAAAGGTCAACACTATCTCCAAAACTACAGTAAAGAAGCCACCCACGCCTATTGGATCGGACTGACATTTCATTTCAATTCTTACAAACCGCAACAAATAGTGGACGACCCGCATCCCGTCAAACGCTCTTCCGTTCGTTTGGGACAGTAAAAAAAGCGACACTTGCTCATCCCGAACAGCGTCGCTTTCATATCACAATTTGCAACCAGCAATTTACAACCCCGATTATTTACGATAATCGTAGAAACCGATTCCGGTTTTGCGTCCTAACTGGTTGGCACGAACCATTTTGCGTAATAACGGATGTGGGCGATATTTAGAATCTTCAAACTCATGGAACAATACCTCCATGATTGCCAGACATACATCCAATCCGATCAAGTCGCCCAAAGCCAAAGGCCCCATCGGGTGATTGGCACCCAGTTTCATGGCCTCGTCAATCTCTTCCTTGGAAGCCACTCCATCGGCGTAAATACTGATTCCCTCGTTAATCATCGGAATCAAGATCCGGTTCACGACGAATCCCGGAGCCTCGTTCGCGCTTACCGGAGTTTTACCGATCTCGGTAGCGATAGCCATCACCTTGTCATGAGTTTCTTGAGAGGTCAATTGTCCCGTGATCACTTCTACCAACTTCATCATTGGCACCGGATTAAAGAAGTGCATCCCGATCACTTTATCCGGACGACTTGTAGCGGCACCGATCTCGGTAATAGAAAGAGAAGAAGTATTCGTCGCGAGAATAGCTTCCGGTTTACAGATAGCATCCAACGTCTTGAATATCTCGAGCTTAGTCGGCATATCTTCGGCAACTCCCTCGATTACCAAATCGACATCCTTACAATCCCCGTAATCCATCGTATCTTTGATACGAGCCTTTATCGCCTCTTTCTCCGCGGCTTCCATCTTGCCTTTTTCAACCAATTTGGAAAGACTCTTTTCGATCGTTTTATGAGCTTTCTCCAAAGATGCTTCCGAACGACCTTTCAACAGGACATCATGCCCTGCTTGGGCGAAAGTCTGGGCAATGCCATTACCCATCGTACCTGTTCCTACAACGCAAATTTTCATATTATCTAATTCTTTCGTTTATTAAAAAAATATCATTACTATCTTTTCTTAAAATCGGCATTCCTTTTGCCCAAAAATGCTTGCATCCCTTCTTTCTGATCTTCCGTCGAGAAACAAAGCCCGAACAAATCGGCCTCGATTGAGATCCCGGTATCTATATCCGTTTCAATACCCCGGTTTATCGCTTCCTTGGCATAACGAACGGCAAGCGGAGCCTTGGATGCTATCTTTTTCGCCATAGCCATACATTCATCCATCAAGACTTCGGGTGCCACAACTTTATTTACCAATCCGATACGATAAGCTTCTTCCGCGACAATAACGTCTGCCGTGTAGATCAACTCCTTTGCCTTACCGATCCCCACTATACGAGCCAGACGTTGAGTCCCCGAGAAGCCGGGAGTAATACCCAAACCGACCTCCGGTTGTCCGAATTTCGCTTTCACAGAGGCAACACGGATATCACAAGCCATTGCCAATTCACAACCGCCACCCAACGCGAAACCGTTCACGGCAGCAATAACAACCTTATCCAACAACTCAATTTTTCTAAAGACAGATGCTCCCAATTCACCGAATGCCTTTCCTTCGATAGCGTTCATCTCACACATTTGTGAAATATCCGCCCCGGCAACAAAGGAACGCCCTTCACCCGTCAGGATTACCACATCAATACTATTATCTTCTTTTATCTCGGCAAAGGCTGCATCCAACTCTTTCAATATAGTAGAGTTAAGCGCATTCAACGCTTCAGGATTATTGATCTTCACCGTGCAGATATTCTCTTGCTTTTCTATGATTAATTTCGTGTAAGCCATAGCTTTTCCGTATTATTATAATTCATTTTGATAACACCGTCCGTTTCCGTATCTTTGCACACAAAATTACAATATTAATTGAGAATAAACCAACCTTTTTGACATGAGTTTTTCAGAGTTTAGCATTCAGGAATTAGCAAGCGCGTTTATGGTACTTTTTGCAGTCATCGATATCACGGGCACAGTCCCCATTATCATTGACATTCAAAAAAACGGACACAAAATAAGTGCCATGAAAGCCGCATTGGCATCCTTTGCCATACTAATCGCGTTCCTGTATGTCGGCGACCGCCTGTTAAATTTGTTTAGCGTGGATATATCCTCTTTCGCCGTGGCAGGTTCACTCGTTATCTTTGTGCTTGCCGTGGAAATGATATTCGGTATACCGATCTTCAAAAATGACAGTCCTTCCGGTACTGCCTCCATTGTCCCTCTGGTCTTCCCGTTAATCGTGGGTGCCGGTACACTTACCACGTTGCTATCGTTACGTGCCGAGTATCATATTATTAACATTATTATAGCCTTAACGCTAAACATTATTGTTGTCTATTTCGTATTAAAGAATGTCACGCTGGTCGAGAAAGTATTCGGGAAAGGCGGAGTATACATACTACGCAAATTCTTGGGGATTATTCTTCTGGCAATTTCCGTGAAACTTTTCACCAGCAATCTCACATCACTAATCGATATTTTTAAATAACAAAGGGGCTGAATGCCCCTTTATGTTATACATGTAACCTGCAACAATCGCTATCTGCAATAGCGATTAATATACGCATTCACGCTGGTAACGCCTAAACTTTTTGCCTTCCGCCAATCAACACATGCCTCTTTCCGTTTACCCGTTTGGAAATAAGCAATGCCCCGGTTAGCGTAAATAGCCCCGTTGTCCTTGTTCAGTTTTAACGAATACGTGTAATCCGGAATAGCCTTGGCAAACTCGTTCTGTTTCAGATAGCAATTTCCCCGGTTCAAATAATAGGCGTATACCAATTCGTAATCCTCACCGTTCTTTTTCGAATAGTCAATTGCCAGAGAATACTCTTTCACCGCTTCCGTGTACTTTTTTTGATTTTGGTAAAGGTTCCCCAGATAATAACATAATTCATCGTCTTCCTCGAAAATTTTCTTTGCCTTAATCAAATAATCTTTCAATAAAGAAATCTGATTCGTGTGCGAACAGGCTACATTCAGTGATAAATAAACTTCCCTTAGCTTAGGATTCAAGCGATTTGCCGCTATTAACTTTTGCACGGCATCTTGATAATCCCCGTTTTCGATGTCTTTATTCGCTTCCTGCAACAACTCGATAGGCTTATTAATCGCACTTACATCAACTTGCCCCACCGCAAACTTTGCCACAGAAACCAACGCCACCAAGAGTAAAGTAATTCTTCTCATAGTTTTCCCGCTAAATTATAGATTAGTGTTTTGTGTGTATCAAAAGTCAAAAATAATAAAACGGAATTAAAAATGCAAGAGAAGAATTTAGTTTGTAAAGTTCATGAAATTTATAAAGTTCATAAAGTATGTCAAAAATAACATACCTTATGAACTTTAAATCCCAATGGGACAACTTTATAAACCTGTATTAGAACGATACCATCAAGCGCATCTGCAATTGATGAAAATTCTTATCCAAAGGATAATACACGTTCTTCAAGTTACTGTATTGATATTCACCCATCACCTTCACGTACTGGTTCAACGTATAGTTAATCCCCACCGTGGCAGTATGCAAACGTCCTCCCCCGATGCTGGTCGAAACAGGCGGATAGTCGGAAACCACCCCGTCCGGATAGAATACATGTTTACCGATCAGAAAGAAATCCCCCTTGTTAATATCATTCAATTCGGTGTAGCTGTAGCGGGCAACAACCTCCAAGTCGCCCTTACTGTTACATCCTCCCAGCAAACCGTATTCATCATCGTACTCGTATGCATTTCCGCGAATCAGATATCCCATCTCCGCATAAGCACCTTGAAATTTAGAACTTCTTATCGGGTTACCCGCTAACCAAGACTCTTGCGTTGTCCAACTCCAAACTCCTCCCAATTGGTTCTCGAAAAGCTCCCGGTCATTTCTATTCTTGTAAATACGCTTATAAATATACTCCCCTCTAAAAAAGAAATCGTCAGATTTAAACAAAACCTCCGGTCCGAAAGTAATTGTATTCTTTGCCCAAGGTACATCAGCACTCAGGAATTTGGTCGTGGCATCCACGTAGGTCTGCATATTCGACTCCAATTCCATATTCGTCCGGAAAACATTATCGATCACTTCACCCGTGTTCGTTCTGGCATAATGAAAAGAAGCCCCCACGTGTAACGTGATATCCTCGTCATTAATCGGTTTGTACAACCAACGCCCGCTAAGACTCACTCCTTGGAATCCGGAGATTTGATCATTATACTTGTTCTCGGCGAAAATACCTTGATCGGCAAAGAAACTGGCATCGTAATACTTGTAAGTAATACCTAAACCGCGTCCGGCAGATAACGCCATGGCAGGAGCCGCACGGGCAATAAAATGATAATTATACAAGCTGGCGTTCAGACTCATGCTTGACGGTTCATTAAAATATCCCGCTTTCAAACTATGAATCGCGAATGGAGATTCACAGAAATTATACCGCACGAAAATATTCTTTTGGGTAAACTTGCCTTTCGAGAAATCGAAATCGGCATAAAAATAGAATTGTTTATATGTCAACGACGTACGGATACGGGCATCGGTAATCGCCGCACCGGACTTCATCGGGGTGTACTCCGAATGGTAATAAGCGACATCGGCAAACAGGCGGGCTCCCGCGGTAAACCGTAATCCGTTTTCCTTATTTATATATTGTAGCAAGGGATTCGGCACATCCTCGACCTGAGCTTTTACCCCGTTAGATAACATCACGAGGGCGACCAACATCACGGGAAATAATATATATCTTTTCATACTGATCTGTATTTAAATGATGATTTAGTATCCTAACCTTTCTAACACAACTCTCGCATCCACCAAATCCTGTGATGCCGGACTCTTTCTCCATCCCTGCGTGATCATGTAATTGATACTCATGTCAGAGTGATTCGTGAACAATGCGTCCAGATAAGGAGCTTTATACTTCCCGTCAATCTCCACGCCGAAATTATACTGGCCGAAATACTTTGCCATTTGGTCATACGTGTCAAAAGAATAAGGATGATTCTTCATTCCCGCTTTATGTATCAGGTAATCCTGCCAAGGATTATTCAACTCCGGGTAATCATTCGGGGCTCCGGCAATACACGGTCCTATAAAATGTGCCTTGTACTTCACGCCCAAGTTGATAAATGAAGCGTATCCCAGCGGATCATCATAAGTCAGATCGGTTGCTCCCGTTCCTTTCCATAACAAGAAACACATCGGAACCTGCCCCTTGTAATGTTCGGCTATACGTACCAAACTCTCCAACGAGAAAGTCTGTAAAATCACCTTACCGTTCGTGTTCCCCGTGTTCACCTTACCGTTCACGTAGAAAGGCGTATTCTCCGCCTCCGGTTTAGTAATAATATTCATATCCAAACGATCCAACTCCTCGTAAACCAATTCCTCGAACCCGGTTGGATTCAACCACGGTTCCTTGAACTCGATATAGATACCCGGTCTGTGTCCCGTGTCCTCCGGATCCGCCTCGTACTCGAAAGTATACTTGATCAAATCGGCAGTACCACTCAAACTCTTGATCTTCTCCCCGGTTTTCTGGCCTATCGTGAAAACACGTTGTCCGTCGCCATCTCTCTTCAATATTTTCCCACGGGCGAAATTAACAAGGTCTTCCAAGGTTGAGACATACTGGTGTTGCTCCGAGAAACTCGGACGTGCCTGCTCGATACTTGTCTCGTTAAACCACGTTCCGGCATCCAGCATGGACAACTCCTCATAAGTGTAATAAGCCGGGAGATTCGGTACAAAATTCTTGGCATCCACCCGTGTAAGAGAATCGGCCTCGGCCTCCGTGTACCCGATCTTCTGATAATACGCTTTCCGTATATCAAACGGCAACGTCTCCCCGAATACGTTTTCGATATTCGTCGTGCGTTTCAGATTATCATCATGCAAAGCAAGCACAACCCCATCCTTTGACACCTGCATATCACATTCCAGATAATCGGCACCAATCTCTCTTGCCCAGCGATAAGCGGCTTCTGTTTCCTCCGGTGCCCAGAATGTAGATCCCCGGTGTGCAACAACAGCATACTCCGGCACGTAATCCCTAACCTTTATCATGTCCTCCGTGAGATGATCGAGCTCCACCCGATCCACGTCAACATTGATATTGTTGAATTTTTGGTCTTCACACGACATGACGAAAGCTAATAGCCCGCATGCCATTGCTGCATAAAAAAACTTTTTGATCATAGTTTTTGAATTTTAGAGCGGTTAATGTTTGTTTTCTCCTTTCACTAAATATTGTTCCTCTTTCACGGTAAATGCGGTGAATACAAATGCAAGGGCACAAGCAACCAACAGGATGATAAAACTCCAATCCCATCCAAGGTTTTCAACCACGTACCCCATCATAATATTCGCCAAAAGCGCCGTTCCAAAAAAATACCCGAAAAATCCGGTCAACCCGGCAGCTGTTCCGGCAGCTTTCTTGGGGGCCAGATCGAGAGCGTGTACTCCGATCAACATCACGGGACCATAAATCAAGAACCCGATAGCAATCAATGAAATACTATCCATTACAAGATTATGATCCGTTTTCCAGTATATAAACACGAATAAAGCTACTAATACCATATAAGTCATCGTGGTAAGCGCACGCCGTCCCTTGAACAGATAATCACTCACGATACCACAAATGATCGTTCCGGGAATAGCCGCAATCTCGTAAGCCGAATAAATCCAACCTACCGCACCGCTATCATACCCCTTCACATCCTTCAAGTAGGTCGGGGCCCAGTCTAAAACCCCGTAACGCACCAGATAAATAAAAGCATTGGCAATCGCGATATACCACAATATCTTATTATTCAACACGTACTTGAAAAATATCTCTTTCGCCGTCAACTCTTCCTCCGACTTGGCACTATAATTCTTCGGGTAATCATTACGATACTCCTCGATAGGCGGTAATCCTTCCGATTGCGGGGTATCCCGGATAAGCCAGAAAGAAATTACCACGATAACAAGAGCGACCACTGCCGGGAAAACAAACGTGGCGGTCTGCCATGAACCGAACCATACCAACCCTAGCGAGAACATGATACCGACCAAACTTCCTCCCACGTTATGCGCCACGTTCCAGATCGACATCTTCGTTCCCCGTTCGTTATGTGAAAACCAGTGCGTCATCACGCGCCCACTCGGGGGCCAGCCCATTCCTTGAAACCAACCGATCAAGAACTGCGTGACAAACATCATCACGATAGAAGATATTCCGGCACTCGTCCCCAAGAATAAGGTAACAAGAGCCGACAACAATAATCCTAACGGCAAAAATTTGCGGGCACTACTCCGGTCAGAAACCCCTCCCATCAAAAACTTCGATATGCCATAAGCAATAGCATTTGCCGAAAGCGCCACTCCCAAATCTCCTTTGTCAAATCCCAGCTCCTGCAAATAAGGCATTGCCAGCGTAAAATTCTTTCTAACAAGATAGTAACCCGCATAACCGATAAAAATCCCGAGGAAGACCTGCAACCGCAATCGTTTGTATGTCGGATCAATCTTCTCCTTGGGCAATAAAGGCTTGTGGGGTTCAGGTTTTAGAAAACTCCACATGTCATCAATTTTTATAAATTATTATTTATACATATACATCAGCTAAGCTCAAATAATGATCTTAGCCGCGATATAATTTTCTGCCAATTCCGTGAATTCCTTCACTTCTTCATCTATCCACGTCTGATCCTTCCCAAGTTCCTTGGCCATCACTTCCGCTACTTTCGGGGCTGCTTTAATAGCCTCTTTAGCAT
Source organism: Butyricimonas sp. Marseille-P3923 (assembly GCF_900184685.1). GTDB lineage: Bacteria > Bacteroidota > Bacteroidia > Bacteroidales > Marinifilaceae > Butyricimonas > Butyricimonas muris. Next base: position 2,899 of record NZ_FXXL01000002.1, on the reverse strand, counting down.
CAACGAACAACAAACGAACCCTTCGAGCAAGAACATCCTCGACCTCTCTGGCCATTTCTTTCCGAACGGCCCATACCACTTCGGCAACGGTATAGTCATATTTATCCGACAATTTTTCACCGTATTCCGGATGGTCCGCTATCAATTTCAAAATAGCGTCTTGATCACTTCCGTAAACGTACATATGATCTTTTAGGTTCGGATTCTTCCGATACCCGTGAATATGAAATTTCTTGGTGACACATTTCCTCGGCTCAACCAATTTAAGGGCTATCGCTTTATCCACAGTGTCCTCTGCCATTCTCCGGTAAGAAGTCCACTTACCTCCCGTGATAGTGACCAGATTATTGTCCGAAACGATAATCTTATGTCCCCGGGAAATCTCTTTCGTGCTTTTTCCCTCGTGCTTCGGCGCAGCCAAAGGACGTTGTCCCGCGAACACGGATTCAATATCGTCATAAGTAGGCGCCGGATCCATGTACAAGGATGCCGTCTTCAAAATAAAATCAATCTCCTCCTTCAACGGCTTCGGCTCAATCTCCGGAGTAGGACGCATGATATCCGTTGTCCCCACAACCACCTTGTCATGCCAAGGCACGGCAAACAGCACACGTCCGTCACTCGTTTTGGGTACCATTATCGCGTAATCACTTTTCAAAAATTTCATATCCAACACAAGATGTACCCCTTGGCTTGGAGTTACCATCTTGCTGTGTCCCGGGGAATCCATCGCCATCAAATCATCCACAAGCACCCCGCAAGCATTGACCACGCTTTTGGCTGCCAGTTGCATTTCTTTACCCGACTCGGTATCCACGAATTTCACCCCGGCAACCTTTCCGTTCTTGTCATGTACGATACCCGATACTCGCGCCTTATTCAACACTACTCCACCATTCTCCACGCAAGTCTGTGCCAGATTTATAGCCATCCGCGAATCATCAAATTGTCCGTCATGATACACGATTCCCCCCTTCAACCCTTTCTTCACGGACGTCGGTAAATACTCCATTACTTTCTTGGAAGAAATAAACCTGCTCCTTCCATACCCGAAACCGAACGAAAGTAAATCATAAAAAGTAAGTCCGCAGAAATAAAGGAAATTATCCCAATACGTATAGTTTGATATTACAAATGCTTGATCTTTTACCAGATGCGGGGCGTTAGCTTTCATTCGCCCTCTTTCCCTCAATGCCTCCAACACCAAAGCAACATCTCCTTTTTGCAGATAACGTACACCCCCGTGTACCAACTTCGTACTCCTACTTGAAGTACTCTTTGCAAAGTCCGCCATTTCAAGAAGGGCGACACTATATCCCCGTGTTGCGGCATCAACCGCAACACCTAAACCCGTGGCTCCTCCTCCCACTACAACCATATCCCATACCTTCTCGGATTCTTGAAGTTTATTCAACATATCCTCTCGGTTCATAACGCAATTATTTATTTGTTTTACAATTAATTTTAAGTTCAACAACCAATCAATCCTACCTATGAAAGCCCCTCCGTCCTCCTCGTGCCTACACACGGGTAAATCGGAATATTGAAACAACAATCCTTTTTCTGTTATTGGTCTACGTCAATTCAATAGATAAGAATTTGACTCCTTTGGTATCGAAATAATTTACGGAATTAGGCTATAAAAGTTTCTTTTTTTTTAGAAATTAGCAATATTCATTTAAAATAAATCACTATCTTAGTCATACCTTTTTGAGGGATGATCTAATATTTAGACATACACGTAAGTCATTGAGTATATTATTGATAATCGGAATAGGATGAAATCATTATCTTTAAGTGAAAGACATAGCTACATACTTGATCTGTTGCGGCAGCAAGGCTCTGTTGCTGTAATCGATCTTGCCAATCAACTAAAAGTATCTTCAGTAACCATCCGCAAGGATCTCACGTTGCTTGAAGAAAAGAAAATGTTATACCGTACTCACGGAAGTGCGATTTTAATCAATCCTTATATTAATGATCGCCACGTCAATGAAAAAGAAAAATTCTATACCGAAGAAAAACGTCTTATCGGAATGCAAGCGGCTAATCTGATCACCCCGGACGATTCCATTATCATCGCTTCCGGCACAACCATGCACGCTTTAGCTCGCCAAATCGTCCCACAAGGACATCTTACAGTCATCACGGCTGCAATCAATGTAACGCATATACTTGCATGTAATAAAAACATTGATATTATTCAACTGGGAGGTCTAGTGCGTAATAGTTCTGTATCTGCCGTAGGAAGTTATGCGGAAAAAATGCTGGAAAATTTCTCTTGTAGTAAACTATTTATGGGAGTTGATGGTATTGATTTGGAATATGGACTATCTACAACCAATATGATGGAAGCCAACTTGAATCGAATTATGATGAAAGCTGCCCAAAAAACTATCGTCCTTGCTGACTCATCCAAGTTCGGACGCAGGGGCTTTGGAAAAATTTGCGATTTGGATGCAGTTGAACACGTCATTACCGATAGCCACATCCAACCCAAGATTTTGGAAGAGTTAAGAGAACGAGGCTTGGAAGTCACTATCGCAAATTAATCAAATACTTCAAGTATTTATTACTTTTTGAAACACACTCTCAATTTGTAGAAATCTAAAATCATTCAATCTAAAATAAAAAAAGTCTTTCAATACTGAAAGACTTTTTCTCTTCGTAGCGAGAGGCGGGCTTGAACCGCCGACCTCATGATTATGAATCATGCGCTCTAACCAGCTGAGCTACCTCGCCATAAATCACTGAACTTGTCCAGTGATTTGGAAATCTGGCATCGACCTACTCTCCCACCTCTCGGCAGTACCATCGGCGCTAACGGGCTTAACTTCTCTGTTCGGGATGGGAAGAGGTGGATCACCGTCGCTATAGACACCGTTTAATAAAATTGAAA
>NZ_FXXL01000003.1 GCF_900184685.1 Butyricimonas sp. Marseille-P3923 | reverse complement strand
ACCTCTCGTTCCAGTATCTCGTTTAAGCTTCTCGCGTCGCCCGCCCTCTCTCTCGAAAGCGGGTGCAAAGATAAGCGAAGAAATTCCCTTTTTCCAAATTTTCTGACCACTATTTTTTAAGTTTTTTACAACAGACTAGATTGCAACACGTTGGAAACATCAAACCCGACAACACCCCGGGGGATGTCTATCGTTGCTCTAGGGTAACAAGCGTGCAAAGACTCTCCTCCATCGAATCAAAAACGCTTACATGCGTTCATGCCACGAACATGCTACGTTTATGCTACGTTCATGGTATAGCCCAACCATAGGGAAAGGTTGGGCAAGGGAGAGGGAGACCTAATTACAAATGCTTAAGTGCCAATTTTATTAACTCTTCCACGGATTCCACTCTATTGGTAGCCAGAATTTTATCTAATGTTTTAGCCACCTGTGCCCGAGCAAAACCCAACATCACTAACGCTGCTTGAGCTTCCTCCCTAACGGCACTTGAAGGTAAATTAATACTCTCGACAGCAACGCCCTCTTTTCCGAGTTTATCTTTCAATTCAATAATCACGCGCTGGGCTGTCTTGATACCTATTCCCTTCACGCTCTTGATCGCATTCACATTTTCCGTGAGAATTGCCCCGGTAATTTCCTCGACCGTCATAGAACTCAACATCACGTTTGCCGTGTTCGCTCCAATACCGGACACGGAAATCAAAGCCCGGAACAGCGTTCTCTCTTCTTTCGAGAAGAAACCATATAATAAATGTGCGTCTTCACGTACAATCTGATGAATATAAAGCATCACTTCCGACTGTGCGGCAATTTTCGAATACGTGTTCACCGAAACATGAATAGAATACCCTATTCCCCCGCAATCCACGATAGCACACGCCGGAGTTACTTCAACCAGAATCCCTTTTATATACTCATACATACAATTGAAAATTGAAAATTGAAAATTGAAAATGACGATGCACTTCAATTTTCAATTTTAGTCATTTACTAGCGAAAACCGATAAGTTTACGCACTTCTTTCATGGTAGCAGAAGCACTGGCACGGGCTTTTTCGGCTCCATCGGCAGCTACTTTATCCAAGTAATCCGTGTTGGCGGCATATTCCAGAATCCGCTCCCTGATCGGGGTACAGAAATTAACGATATCTTCCGCTAATTGCTTTTTCAAATCACCATAACGGATCTCGCAATTATTATATTTCTCGTCAAAATAATCATACACGTCTTTCGCGGACATGATTTCCAACAACGTGAACAGATTGCGAATGACTTCAGGTTTCTCGCTATTCGGCTCCGTGGGTCCGCTATCGGTAACGGCTTTCATCACTTTCTTGCGAATTGTCGCGGCATCGTCGATAAGATAAATCGCGTTCCCCTCTGATTTTCCCATCTTCCCCGAACCATCCAGTCCCGGAATCTTTATTCCTTCCCCGGTGTAAGAGAATGAAGCCGGCTCCGGGAATAATTCATATCCATATATCGTGTTGAAACGACGAGCGAATTTCCTCGCCATCTCCATGTTTTGCTCCTGATCTTTACCCACCGGCACTTTGTGTGCCTTGTGTATAATAATGTCTGCAGCCATCAAAGTAGGATAAGTCAGCAAACCGGCATTAACGTTATCCGGCTGTTTACGCGCTTTTTCCTTAAACGTGGTAGTACGTTCCAACTCCCCGAGATAAGCATTCATATTTAAAAAGAGATACAACTCCAAAATCTCTTTTATATCACTTTGCACGTAAATGGTAGCTTTTTCCGGATCCAAACCGCAAGCCAGATACTCTGCCAGAATCTTCCGCACGTTCTCCACCACGTTCCCCGGGTGAGGGTGTGTCGTCAGCGAGTGCCAATCTGCAATAAAAAAGAAGCATTTGTACTCATCCTGCATTTTCAGAAAATTCTTCATCGCTCCAAAATAGTTCCCCAGATGCAAATTACCCGTGGGTCTAATTCCACTTACTACTGTTTCCATTGTTTACTTGATATTTACAATTATACACTACAAAGATACGCTTTTATTCTTTCCGTACAATAATTTCTATTTCGTTCCGGTAAAACGCTCCCTTCAAAATACACAATAATATGTTATATATCAATATTTTATATAGCAAAAGAACATACACGTGTAATCTCAAACGTTTTCACACAACTAAGATATTGATAGACAGAGGTAAAAAAAAGTTCCAAAAAACGATGTTGTTGGTTTATTTTTTCTACTTTTGGTGCGCAAAGTCTAATTAAAATTTTAATTTAACATGGAAGGTTACGAAAAGAATGAAGGTATGGAAATGAATGATCGGGACGAGATCTATTCAAAACCGGTGAGAGCGGGAAAAAGGACTTATTTTTTTGACGTGAAAGCTACTCGTAATAACGATTACTATCTGACGATTACCGAGAGCAAGAAAAAATTTGATAAAGACGGTTCTCAAAATTACGAAAAGCACAAGATCTTTTTATACAAGGAAGACTTTGATAAATTCGCGGAAGGGTTGGATGAAGCTGTCGCTTATATCAAAGCAGCACTTAACGGAGAAACAATGGAGATCAGTGAAGAAGTTGAGGTAAACGAATTTGATGACATTGATTTTGACGATTTAGCAAAATAAATAAAAAAAGCTCTTCGGTTATCGAAGAGCTTTTTCTTTATTTCATATACCCGTAAGGGATCTTTGCAAGGCCTTCCGCCAACTGCTGGATACCTTTTTCCAGTTTACCTTTCAAAAGCATCTTGAACATCATATTCAACTCTGCCTCAAAAGTAATTTTCATACGTGTATCGTAAGGACCGTTACTCAACAATTGAATCCACAGGTCGAAGTCAAAAGGCACTCTACCATCTCCTTTGATCTTGATCAATTTCGGCTCCTCTCTCTCCACGATCTGCAATCCCATTTCACCAAGACCTTCCACCATAAACGTGCAAGTATCTTCCGTCGTTCTCACGTCCTTTATCTTACTGGCTATCTCCGGCATTCCCTGTTGCTGCCCCGCACCCATCTTGGCGGCCATTTCGAACATTGAACCGAACTTGGCAAAATTGGAAAGAAACGCATACACGTCATCTATGGCACTGTTTATTTTTTGAACCTCACTAACAACTCGTGTAGCCATATACTCAATATTTAAAATACACGAAATTATTTGTAAGTTTCCGGACTAACTCTCCACTCCTTCAGTTTTGCCACTTCTTCCGCCTTCACGTACCCGCTCTTCTGTGCCAAATCAATCATGGCATTGTAATTACTCAACGTATCCAACTCGCAATGAGCGTTAGCAAAATTATCTATCGCTTTCTGGAACCCGTAAGTAAAGATAGCCACCATACCCAACACTTCACAACCGGCATTCCGCAACGCTTCCACGGCTTGCAGACTGGAACCTCCGGTTGAAACCAAATCCTCGACAACGACCACTTTTTGTCCGGCCTTATACTCTCCTTCTATCAAATTTTCCAATCCATGACTTTTCGCCGCAGAACGTATATACACGAACGGCAATCCCATTTCTTGAGCCACCAACGCACCCTGTGCAATCGCCCCGGTAGCCACCCCGGCAATCAATTCGACTTGCGGGTATTTCGCGCGAATTAATTCCACGAACTGATCCCGAATGTAAGTCCGCACCTCAGGATAAGACAAAGTCTTACGATTATCACAATAGATCGGTGATTTCCAACCGGATGCCCAAGTGAAAGGATGATTAGGCTCTAATTTTATCGCTTTGATTTGTAGCAAATGTGACGCTACTTGTTCTGCAACAGTACTCATATCTGTTTTATATTTAATAGTTATTCATTTATTTCAACACGCGAAGGTACAAAGTATTTTTCAAAAGCCATTCCTATAACTCGCCGAATCTCGGGATAATCCTCACCCAACTTTCCACTCTCGAACAAACGGCTAATTCCTTGCAATCCCGGAACAATGGAATCGATGAAATGCTGCTTCTCCTCGTGTAATCCCCGTAAACCGAACGCTCCCATCGCTTGTAACAAACGAATTAAAACGAAATGATAATACAAATCACGAAATCTTGTATCTTTATCGAATACCTCCAGATTCCCTATATAATAATCCAATAATTCTTCTTTCTGCCTTTCCGGCATTTTCACCACGGCATCATAAAGCAACGAGGCAACATCATAGTGCAGCGCCCCTTGCCGACCACCTTGATAGTCGATAAAATACACCTCATCCCGAAGCACCATGATATTTCTGGATTGAAAATCCCGAAACATAAAGTGTCCAGTGTCTGCGACCAATAATGTTTTTGTCAGAAGTTCAAAATCATCTTCCAATTTATCCTCGTCCGCCTCGACTCCCGCCAAACGCAAAAAACAATATTTAAAGTAATTCAAATCCCAACGGATACAACGTTCGTCAAAAACAGGGCGAGGCAAACAACCCGTGTAATCCAATCCCTCGTGTCCGAACAGCTGAAACCGCAACAACTCGTCCAACGCTTTCCGGTACAGGTTCATCGCGTGTTCGTTCAACATCTCGCCTTCCCGTTCCCGCTCCACGACATCCAGTAACATGTCACGTCCCAAATCCTGTTGCAAGTAAACCTTACCGTCATCCGACACCCGGTAAACTTCCGGGACATGCAAATCTTTCGTTTTAAAATGACGCGTGAAGTCTATAAACAACTTATTCTCCCGCAAGTTTTCGTGATATACCCCCACGTAACTTCCCTCGCTATCTTGAATCCGATAGTATTTTCTACTGGAACCTGAAAGCGGAAGCGCTTCCACATGATAATCAGTTCCTCCCTTGTAACGCTCGAATAGTTCTATTACCTGCTCTTTCATAACGCTTTATATTAAAAAAAAGGAAACCGATACTCCCGTATCGGTTTCCTTTCATGGTGCCCAGAACAAGACTCGAACTTGCACAGCCGAACGGCCACTACCACCTCAAAGTAGCGTGTATACCAATTTCACCACCTGGGCATTTTTCTTTTGACGGTGCAAATATACACATTTTATCCTTACAAAGAAAAAACTCGGCAATTTTTTAATCAAGATTTTTTTCCCACGTGCTAACGGCAAAGCAATGAGTCTTATCGCCTGCTTCATTTCTCACCCGATGATAAACCTTCACTTTTCCATCATCTTCAGTCACGTGGTTTTCCGCGTTGACTCTGCTATCCGGCAGCACCTCGTGCTCGTAAACAATCTCCAACTCCCTTAATCCATGCTCTTTCAAAAACACGTAAGATAACGAATTCGTTACCCAACGCACGTACGTTGCTTGTGTCACATGTTTGTTAAAATCAATATTATCGTATGTCGCCGTGAAGCAACGGGAATTTTCGTATTCCTCCGGCATATTTTTAGTATCCAACTCAAAAGGAATTTCCCGAACGACATCCACGCAGGAAGCGGCATTCTCGGTGACACACGCGGGCAATCGTACCGGACGACGACGATTGATATCTATCACCATCCATTCCGAAGTCGCACGAATCAAGAGATCTCCTTTTCCCGAGAACATGCTGAAATCGCGAAGGGCAAACAAACGGTCAATACCGGAAGGCCACGTTTCCAACGTCACGATTTCCTCCTGCTCCGGCATTCGGTTCACGATAATATGCAACTTATGCAGCATCCATGTCAATCCTTGGGTATTCAACGTGGGCACATCAAACCCCAATAACAAAGTCTGCCCGTTCGCCACATCATTAAACAAATCGCAAAGCGACTTCACGATCAAACGTCCTTGCAAATCCGTGTAATGCCCCCGAATCTTTATTTCTTCCGAATACTTCACCATTTTAATTTTAGATTTTAAATTTTAGATTCCTGCCACACAAGGCTAACGCTCTCTGATTTAATTTTTTTTCAAATCAAAAATCGTAAATCATAAATCACTAAATAACATAGACTTCCGGCTCCAACCAAACTCCGAATTTGAGAAACACGGATTTCTTTATTTCGTTAGCCAAGTGAGCAATTTCTATGCCACTTGCCCCTCCTTTATTCACTAGCACAAGAGCCTGCCTGTCATGTACGGCGGCATTCCCGATGCCTTTCCCCTTCCATCCGGACATCTCTATCAACCATCCCGCGGCTAATTTCACATGCTCATCATCCACCGGATAAATCGGCATCCCCGGGTTCTCCGCCAACAGGGCATCTGCCGCTTTTCGTTCAACTACCGGATTCTTAAAAAAACTTCCGGCATTCGGTAACACGTTCACATCAGGCAACTTTGCCTCCCGTATCCGTATAATTGCCTCCCGTACTGCCTTTAACGTAACTTCTCCCGCACGGGTTACTTCATCCCGCACACTTCCATACTGCAACCGGAAAACAGGTTGCCTCGTCAGTCGAAATGTCACGTAAGTCACCACGTGGCGGTTCTTCCACTCGTGTTTAAATATCGAATCCCGGTAACCGAACCGACACTCGGCAGCGTCGAACTTCACTTTCTCGGCCTTCACGATATCCACCGCCTCCACCGTTGCGATGCTCTCTCCCGCTTCCATCCCGTAAGCCCCGATATTCTGTACCGGAGTAGCCCCGACATGCCCGGGAATCAAGGAAAGATTCTCTATTCCCCCGTAGCCGTGTTCTACCGCCCAAGCCACGAAATCGTCCCAAACGACACCACTCCCCACGCGCACGAGAACGTCGTGTTCATTTTCCTCCACAATCTCGTACCCCTGCATCATCGGGTAAAAAACAACCCCATCAAAGTCTTCCGTGAAAAGAAAATTACTCCCGCCTCCCAAAATCAACACTTCCTCGGGCTTCAACTCGTAAGAGCCGACAAACTCCAGCAAATCCTCTTCCTTCTCGCATCTCACGAAATACTTACACTTCGCGTCTATATGAAATGTATTATATTCCCTTAAATTAAAATTCTCGTAAATCTCCACTGTCTTCTAATTTTAATTTTCAAATTCAGCCTACTCGCATTCCTCGCCTCCTTCTCCCCTTCTTCTTATCCCGAACGAAGTATATAAAATCTTTATATCTACAATAACTAAACTCTTCCCGGCAAAGTTAAAACATATCAACAAATAAATCATTAAATTTGTCGCCATAATCCAAAATGTTTATGATTTCATTACCACCAGCATTTATCGAGCGCATGAACCGAATCATGGGGAACGAGTCGGAAGCTTTTTTTAAAGCGTTAAGCTCCCCCTCCCCGGCAACAATCCGGGTAAACCCTGCAAAGACAGTAACACCCCTTCCTTTCCCCGAATTAATTGACGGGCAAGTACCGTGGTGTTCCGATGCCTACTATTTGAGAGAACGTCCAGTCTACACGCTTGATCCTTATTTGCATGGCGGTGTCTATTACGTGCAGGAAGCCTCTTCCATGTTTCTACAGTCCGTGTTTCGACAAATCGCCGTGGACAAGCCCCTCCGGGTACTGGACCTATGTGCCGCTCCCGGGGGAAAATCAACGCTGTTGGCAGCCAATCTACCGACAGGCTCCCTGCTGGTTTCCAACGAGGTAATCAAATCAAGAGCCTCCATATTAAAAGAAAACATTATAAAATGGGGACACGATAATATCGTGGTCACGAACAGTGACCCCGCTCGTTTCTCGGGGATGAAAGGAGCGTTCGACATCATTCTGGTAGACGCCCCCTGCTCCGGCGAAGGCATGTTCAGGAAAGATGAAAAAGCCATCGAGGAATGGAGCGAAAACAACCTGCGCCTGTGTGAAGAACGACAAAAACGGATTATAGCGGACATATGGGACGCCCTTGCACCCGAAGGTTATCTGGTGTACAGCACCTGTACCTACAATCCCGGCGAAAACGAAGACATGCTTTCATGGGTACTCGACAATTTCGAGGCCGAATCCGTCGAAGTCCAACACGACTACCCGGGAATAATCCCCACCCCGACATCCGTTCACGGCTATCATTTCTATCCCCACAAATCTGCCGGAGAAGGTTTATTCATGGGTGTTATCCGAAAAAAAGACGGACAACCGTTTACCTTGAAAAAGGAAAAACGGAGTTCTCAAAACCAGACGCCCAAACTCCCGACCGACATCTTGCCGCTTTTACCGGATATCGCGAACCACACGCCCTATCTGGCAGGAAGCACGCTCGGCATCATCCCCACCCGTCACGCGGAATTCATCCAATATCTGGAATCCAAAGCGGGCGTTATCTACAAAGGTTGCGAGATAGGCGAATCCGTCAAAGGCACAACACGCCCGGCACATTCGTTGGCTTTGCTCCACAATCTTCAGAAACAGCACATCACCCGCCAAGAAATAGACCTCCCCACCGCCCTGCAATACTTACGCAAGGAAGACATTCGTTTCGATGCCCCAAGAGGAGCGTGGGTTTTAATCATGTACCAAGGCATCGCCCTCGGCTGGGTAAAAGAAGCCGGCAATCGTCTGAACAACTATTACCCGAAAGAGTGGAGAATTAAACGATTTTAGATTTACGATTTTAGATTGAAGGATTCGGTGATTAACAAAAATAACCTGTAACCTGCAACTTGCCGCAGGCAAATTCAACCTGCAACTTATCAAACGTTATTACTCCTCCACGGAACAATAACGTTTGATAATACTGTAAGCATCCGTCAGCCCAAGTTCGCCCGCCTTACTCAAATCCACGTTGGCAGCACTTTTATCTCCTTGATAGATATGCAATAACCCGCGGTTAAAATAAGCTTCGGCAATATCTTTATCCAGTTCCAAGACTTTCGTGTACATATCGATAGCCTCTTTTATCTTCCCGCTCTTGGCATACACGTTAGCAATATTGAACATGGCAAAAGCGAAATCCGGATCAATCTCCAGACACTTGTTATTACCTTCCAACACGAGAGAATAATCCACCACACGTTTCACTTTCTCTTCCTCACCCACCACACGAGAAGTCTTTTCTTCAATCGACTCGATATAATCGTACATTTTCGCCCGTGCACTAGCCAGATTCATTAAAGCGAACAAATGTTTCGGGTCACGTTCCACTACCGTCTTGAAATCCTCTATGGCCTTCGTGTAATCCCCGCGATTCAAGTACAACGAACCTCTCAACAGCAACGCGTCCACGTCACTTCTGTTCTTCCGAATCTTGGAAGATAGCGTTTCAATATACTCGTCCTCGAATTCCCTCGGGTAATCGAAACGTTTGTTGGATATCGTCAACGCCGGGTTATAATTATGCTCTTGGTTAAACTTCATAATCCGCTTGTCGAAATACTGCACTTTCCCTTTGCGCAAGGTATCTAAAGCCAAATATTGCACGACAAACATATCCTGCAACTCGATAATCACGTTTCTATCCTGTATACGCCCGTTGATCACGTCCTTCATCCGGTCATCCCGGGAGTTTATATCTATCAACCGCCGGAAATTTTCCGTCGTATCAACCAACGCGTTTTTATCCCCCTCTTGCATCCTCTTGTAGCGATCCATGATCTCCTCCGCTTTATACCTGTCCTGTCGGGCTGAAGCGAAATCGTCCATCTCCCCGCTCACCGCGGCTCTTGCCAGATAAGCTTTCACGAAATCAGGATACAGCGAGATACTTTCAGAGAAGTCATTGTAAGCTCCGGTATAATCCCGAATCTCCATTTTCAACAATCCCCGGTTAAAATAAATCAATATATTATCCGGGTTCATCTCCAACACTTGATCGAGATCATCAATAGCCTTATTCGTCTCCCCGATCTCCGCTCTCAACAATGCCCGGTTGTAATAAGCGTAAGCATAAGTGCTATCCACCTTCAACACGGCAGTATAATCTTCCATCGCCTCCGGGAATTTTTTCATCTCGTACCACGTGATGGCGCGGCTCATTAATATACGTTTGTTCTGCGGGTTAATCTTCAACGCCTTATTATAATCCTCGATAGCATCATGATACTTTTTCTCTTTAAAATGCAAGTAGCCCCGCAACCCGTAAGCATCATCCGAGAACATATTCAATTTGATCGCCATATTGCAATCCTCGATAGCTCCCTCCCAATCGTCCAACTTCTCCCGCATAATCGCGCGATTCAGGTAAGCCGGCAACAACTCTTTGTCTATAATCAACGCCTTCGAATAATCTTTCTCTGCGCTCTTGTAGTCACCCATATCCGCCTCCGTTATCGCCCGGTTGGCATAAACGTATGCCTCTCCCGGGTTAATCGAGATAGCCGTGTTGTAATCATTCATGGCATCCTCGTACCGCTTCATGTTGTGGTAAGCGATACCCCGGTACATATAAGCATGGAAATAATTCGGGTTCAACTCTATCGCCTCCGTGTAATCCCGTATCGCACCCTCGAAATCGTCCAAGTTCAGCTTCGCCAATCCCCGGAAAAAATACGGTTCCGATAAACGAGGCTTCACCCGAAGGATATTGTTGAAATTCTCTATCGCACTCACGTAATCATCAAACATAATCGCACTCTTCCCCGCGCGCAACATATTTGCCGTGTTCCACTGTGCCGACACACCCAAGGTCGCCAAACAGAAAAATATAATAATACTAAACTTCTTCATGCGGAATAATATCAATATTTGGGGCATAAAGATAATAAAAATTCTTACTAGCACATGTATCTAATAGATACCTCACCAATAAAAATGGATAAATAAACCGAACGAGTCCTTCTCTCGTTCTTGTTTCGTTGTTGCCCGATGTTGTGACAGTAAACATTGAGGCAACAACGAAATAAAAACGGGAAATAAATGAACAGGAGAACTTATCTGTTGAGTCATTCTACTTTTCTATTCCGGCATTTTTGTTCAAACACGACACATCCGTTTATCCGGCAATAACCTAAAGTACTCCTACCCCAATAATACCTCTCGGCACTTACAACCCGCTAGCACTCCCCTCGCACCACCCTTCTCGACGGGGGATGAAACAGTAAATAAAGTAACCAGTAAGCGACATGAGGTATTATTAGGATAGGATTAGGGTAGAATACCCCTGAATATACAGTGAATCCACTGTAAAACCGGAGAAGATTATCCCTAATAATCCTCCTTTTCCGTTCTCACTCCGGCACAAACGAACGGGAGAGATTATTACTCTAGTAATACTATGGTTCTACTTTGGCATTTCAGTTTAAACAATCAGATAAAAAAAGAGGGTGTTTTACACACCCTCTTTATTTAAGATTATTCTAATTCCTAGTAATCATAGTCATTTGCACGATCTTCTTTCACATCGGGTATAAATCTCCAAGTTGAATTAGAGAAATTAGAAGATGCATTACTTGAACTAGCAATCGGATCAATTGAACCACCACCCGTGGTATAATAACCGTAACCATCGACAACAAAACTTACAGCTCCGACAAGCGAGCCACCCACGATATTTTCCATCTGATGCCATTGGTCTTTTTTATGATTATATTTCCATACAGTCTGAGGGTTATTACCTTGACCAGTTGCGATATAAGCATAGTTCTCTCCATTTTTGCCTCTATTGGAAATAAAGCTAACTGCATACCCTCTCGGAATTCTCCCGTAATCTTTATCTTGCTTTACCCCCGGTTTATCAGCCAAAGCCTGCATCGCTTCCCATTTTACTTCTCCATTAGCATCAATAGTACATTTGGAAACATCAGTTCTTGGAGTACTGCCACTCAATCCCAAGCACACATAAGCTGCACCATCAACAACGAATGCTGTGGCTCCATATCTCTGACCACCAATGAAACCTAAATCACCAGACCATGTATCTGTTTTGGGATCATAACGATAAAAATCCTTGAACATTTCCGCATTATCAGCACGTCCTGTTCCCACGAAACCATATCCCCCTAACGAGAAAGCCACAGCATCTCTACGCGCTGTTCCCGGAAAATCTGCCATTTGTTTCCACGAATTTGTTTCTGCATCATAGCGCCACAAATCCTTCAAATATTCTTTCGGTCTAGTTTCAGTGTTTTCTCCATTTCCAGTTGTTCTCGAAGTGATATATCCTAATCCAACATAAGCATAGGTTTTACCATCCACCTCTGCCGTAAAAGCTATTGCACCATGGCGTCCTTTCGCTTTCTCCCCATCCCTATCTACAGCATCCTTAAATGTATCCTCAACATCATACCAAGTCATGCTTTTCATATCGAAGCGTTTGAAATCCGTGTATTCAGAGAGATCTACACCATATCCTAACCCGACATAAACATTATCCCCTATAGTAAACGACACTGCCTGATTTCTCATTTTTCCACTATATTCAGGAGCTTTTCCCCAGTCTCCCAAATGATCATCATCATCACAAGCGACAAAAGCAAACCCTAAAATGGCTAGTACTAATAAACTAAATTTTCTCATACGTTCTTCAACTTGATTTATTTATATTTTATCCGTTAAACGTCCTGCTTCAAACGTTCTTTATTTCGATAGGCAAAACTACATATTTTATCCTTAAATCCAACAAAAAAAGAAAGAAATGTACCGTCTTCTTTTTTTTTAACCTCCTGTTAGATAAAATACAATTCTAAATGCCGATTTTTTGGAAAATAATTATACCTTCGCCCCTTGTATTTAATCAAAATCAAGAAACATGAGAATATTCTTTATCGTGAGTTTTCTGTTACTATTATATGCATGTGACAATAATCTTTCTTCCATGGGAGGAGATTTAATTTCCAATGAAAATTTCATTGAAGTCAAACGTTTCGTAATGGAAGAAACCTCAACCGTGAGGTTGGATTCGTTTCCGACATCCAATATATCCAGTTCGACTTCCTCGCTATCACCTCTTACCATGGGAAAAATTACGGATAAAGTTACCGGTTCCATTACAGCTATTCCTTACTTTCAAGTAGCACCCCAAGGTTTAGTTTCAACGGTCACATGGGAAAGTAATTGTACATTTGACTCCCTTATTCTGCAAATACCTTACGTTAAAACATTGGCAGGAGATTCAACGGCATTCCAAGTATTCGACTTGTATCAAACCACGGAGCCTATACGATTCGATCGTTACAACCCTATTCTTTGCAATATCGACTCGTTGACACGAGGGAAGAAACTCGCTACACTGCAACTTTACCCGCAAAAAGATAATATCGCACAGGCTTATTTCAAACTGGATTATGAATTCGGACTCAAGTTATTCAACCGCATGCGATCAAGAGATCATAGTCTTGATCAAATAAATTACCTTGAATTCATCGAAGGTACCAACGATATCGAAGCTTTTAATGCTTTAGCTATCATTCCTCGTGAAGATAATTCAATTTTAATGAGTATTAACCCTGCCAATCTTGCGTTAAAATTCCATTATCATATTGGAGCGGTCGAAGCCGCAGATGGAACGAGTTTCAGTTGGCCAATTGCTTTACCAAGCACCACATACACCCCGGTGGAAACGATGTATGCTTTCACGCATTTAGGTTATAAGCCCACGGAGAAATTCGAGGATATCACACTTCACAAATCGAAATCTTTCGAGAATCTTGATATGGCTGTTATTGAAGGGATGAACGGGCTTATGACAAAACTAAAGGTTCCTTTTATTGCTGATGCAGAAGCTTATCAAACGATCATGAAAGCCGAGATTGAACTCCGCATAAACACGGATCTATTGGAGAACAATATCCCAGAACCCCGATCTTTAGGGGTTTATATTGTTACCAAAGACAATTTTATCAAGGGACTTTTAACTGATAGATCTTCACAAGGTAATATTATTTATGGAGTACTTTCACAAAACTCAATTGACCCTAACGAGAGATCCTATATTATTGATATCACGGATTATTATACCAGCTTAGTAGAAGGCATACCTCCCATCGTGCCGGAAATTTACCTATTAATTGGTTTGCCGGGAGGTTATTACAGTTTATTAGATGATCCCTCGTACCAAATATTCACGGGAAATGTAGCCAATACATTACAACGAGTGGTACTGAAAGAACAACCGATATTAAATATTTATTATAGTCACTACAACTAATACAGAGGTTTCAAATATAAAATTTATGAGAAAGATATTAGCAAGCGTCACCCTATTATTAATAACAACTTATGTGTTCGGTCAGAATACTTCCGGTACACCTTATTCTAAAGAGGGATTCGGATTACTGCCGGACACGTATGGAGCGTACATCGGCATGGGTGGAGTTTCTGCCGCTATGCGGGACAATTATAACATCAATTTCTTGAATCCTGCATCTTACACGGCATTAGATTCCGTGCGTTTCTATTTTCAAACCGGAATTACCGGAGAATACGTTGATATTTCATCCCATAAAACACATGCAAATTACAAAGTAGCACAAAATGGTGCAGTCAGCATGGCTTTCCGTGCATATAAAAAATTATTCATGTCTTTTGGTATTTTACAACGTTCTAACCGGGGATTCGACGTGTATTATACAGACGTGGTTAGAGGCGATCTCAATCAATACTGCACACAACAAGTTGAAGGAAGTGGTGGTATAAATGAAGCTTATCTAGGATTGGGATATCAATTGGGTAAATTATCAGTAGGGGTAAACGTGTCTTATTTATTTGGAAAAGTAGATGATCGTTTAACAATGATATTGCTTCCCATGACAAGTGGGTACTATTTGAAAACTCAATCTATCACTCAAATGAGTGCGGCATTGTTCACATTGGGAGCACAATTACCTTTAAATATTGGTAAGAACTCAAGTTTCACGTTAGGGACGAGTTTTAATTTCGGAACACCACTACACGCAAGAAAAACATTCCAAGCCTACAAAACAGGTATATCAACCGGTAATTCAATTCTTTTAAATGATGAAGCGACCGAAAACGGCACGATTTTTTATCCTTTTAGAATCACGACTGGAGCATCATTCCAGTATAATAAAAAATGGTTCTTTGCCGGAGATTATACTTTCCAAAATATGTCGCAATATGAAGAGTTTGGGGCAAATAAAGAATATCAAAATTATCACAAAATAGCGATCGGTAGTTTCTATCAACCCAATGCCCAAGGACGTTATTGGTGGCAAAAAAATCAATACATGGCGGGAGCTTACTTTACCCGCTCACATTTGGAGTTTAATTTAACCGACATCAACACGTATGGGGTGACTATTGGTTCACAAATTCCGATTCGCTTACCTTATCAAGAACTGATGTTGGGAGTTGCTGTCGACTTGGGAATGAGAGGTACGCACCGTAATAACCAGATCATGGAAAAATACGTAAAACTAAGAATAAACATTGCCTTTAAAGAGTTGTGGTTTATGAAAGCCAAAATTAATTAATGGCATATTAAATATCTATTTAAGAAAACTAAAACACATGAAAAAGATTTTATTATCAATCGTTGCTGCTAGTATGACTCTTGCAGCATGCAACGCACAAAGCGGTTTCAAAGTAACCGGAAACGTTCAAGGAATACAAGTTCCTAAAGCTGCACTTGTAACTTTCGCGGATAACAAAGTGGATACTTTGGCTAAAGCAGATATCGCTAACGGCGCTTTCGAATTCACCGGTAAAGTGGACGGAATCACCGCAGCTTATATCGTTTTCCCCGGTCAACAAGGCGGTATTCCGGTTATGCTTGAAAACACAAACATCACGGTAAACGCGGATCAATCCGGCTTGAAAATAGAAGGTGGTGAGGCTCAAAAATTGTTTAACCAATTCTCAGAGATCAACCAAGGCATCATGCAAGAGCAAATGAGATTGAATGGCGAATATCAAGCAGCCGCTCAAACTCAAGATCAAGCTAAAATGCAAGCTATCCAAGAGGAATTCGGTAAAATCGTTGAAGCCGCTCAAGCAAAAGAACTTGAATTGCTCAAAGCTAACTCTGACACTTATGTAGCCGCTTTCGTGATTGCATCTGCCATGGGACAAATGGAATACGAGCAATTGAAGGAAAGATTCGATCTCCTTGGCGAAAACGCAAAAGCAAGCACTCAAGGAAAAGCGATCGCAGACCAAATCGCTAAACTGGAAAAAACGGCTATCGGACAAGTTGCCCCGAACTTCACGGTTACAACCCCGGAAGGAGAATCTATTTCACTGTATGACATCAAAGGTAAAGTGAAATTAGTTGATTTCTGGGCATCATGGTGTGGTCCTTGCCGCGGAGAGAACCCGAATGTTGTTGCTCTTTACAAAGAATATCAACCTAAAGGCTTGGAAATCTTCGGTGTTTCTTTAGATAACAACAAAGAAGCTTGGGTAAAAGCAATCGCTGACGACGGTCTGGTATGGAAACATGGTTCAGACTTGAAAGGTTGGCAATCCGAACCGGCTAAATTATATAGCATTACCGGTATTCCCGCGACATTATTGTTAGACGAGAACAACAAGATTATCGCTAAAAATTTGAGAGGCGAAGCATTGAAGCAAAAAGTTGCTGAATTGTTGAAATAATCTATTCGGTTAGTATAGAAAAGTGCGGCAAACAAGATTGTTTACCGCACTTTTCTATACTAACCGAGTTACAAGTTATTTTTGTTAATCTCGGAATCTTCAATCTAAAATCGTAAATCTAAAATCTAATGCGTTTTTTCCTGTTTTTCGGTTTAATTTGTTTACTCGTTTGTCCCTTGGCAGGACGAGCACAATCACAATGGGTCGATTCAACCTTAAATGCCATGAGCTTGGAGGAGAAAATCGGACAATTGATCATGATTGCCGCGTACAGCAACAAGGACAGTTTGTACGAGAAGCAATTGGGTGCAACAATCGAGAAATATCATATCGGTGGTATTATCTTCTTTCAAGGCACTCCAAGTAAACAAGCCGCAATGACCAACGACTACCAGCAACGGGCGCACATTCCCCTAATGATCGGGATGGACGCAGAACAAGGAGTCGGATGGCGTATAAAGCCGGCTATGGAATTCCCGAATCAAACCCTGCTAGGTGCTATTCGCGACACGAATCTGATATATCGCATCGGGCAAGCCATCGGCAGACAATGCCACAC
This sequence comes from Butyricimonas sp. Marseille-P3923, assembly GCF_900184685.1. Taxonomy (GTDB): domain Bacteria; phylum Bacteroidota; class Bacteroidia; order Bacteroidales; family Marinifilaceae; genus Butyricimonas; species Butyricimonas muris. The sequence goes on along the minus strand of NZ_FXXL01000003.1, from coordinate 339,020 downwards.
ACTGGGCATTCATGTAAACTTCGCTCCCGTCGCAGATATTAACGTCAACCCTAAAAATCCGGTTATCGGAATTCGCTCGTTCGGGGAGAAAAAAGACGAAGTTGGCAACCGCTCCCTGCAATATACCCGAGGTTTGGAATCCCAGCAAATCATGCCGGTAGCGAAGCATTTTCCCGGACACGGGGATACCGACACGGATTCGCATTTTGCCTTACCTCTTATCAGACATTCGGTCGCCCGTATCGACACGGTGGAATTATACCCTTTCCGGCAACTGATAGCCGCGGGCATCCCCGGTGTAATGGTGGCGCACTTGAATGTTCCCTCTTACGATTCGGCGAATATCCCCGCTTCCCTTTCCCATCACATCGTAACTCAATTGCTGCGGGAAAAAATGCATTTCGACGGACTATGCTTTACCGATGCCATGAACATGAAAGGGGTAACCAAAGGAAATTCTCCCGGTGAAGCTGATGTCAAAGCCCTGTCGGCAGGTAACGACATCCTGCTTTTCCCCGAAAACGTGGAAGCCACGGTAAAGAAGGTAAAAGCAGCCATACACAAGGGTATTCTCACGGAAGAAGATATTGATGAAAAATGTCGCCGAGTCCTTGCCGCGAAAGAGAAATACGTGTTGCCCAACGTCGGCATGATCGACACGACCATGCTGTCCGCCCGGTTAAACACCCCTGCCGATCAAGCTTTATTACAGGAAACCTACGCGGAGGCTATCACGCTGATACAGAATAAAGACTTATTACTTCCTCTAACGCATCTCGATACATTGCGCATCGCATCCCTTAATTTTGGCGACAGGAAAGCCAAAGCATTTGAAGACATGCTGGAAAAATACGCACCTTGCTCTCATTTTTCCATTCGTGCAGGAGCGAGTAAAGATGCCATAGAAAAATTATTGAAAGATTTATCCGATTACAATTGCGTGATCGTGTACAATAGCGCCGCACGGAACACCACATCCCGCCAGTTCGGGGCATCGCAAGCGTTATCGAATATACTGAAACAATTGAAAGGGAAACGGGTCATTTTCTGTCACCCGGCAACTCCCTACGGTTTGGATATATACAGTTATCTGCCCTTGGACGCCATTCTAGTGAGTTATTCCCATGACACCCCGGCGCAAGAATTTGTCGCGCAAGCGATTTTCGGGGGTATCAACGTGAACGGGAAATTACCCGTGAGCATCAACTACTATTTCCCCGTCGGGACCGGACTGTCAACCCCAAAAGTACGCTTGGGATACCATAAACCGGAGAGCAGCGGGATGCAATCGGAAACGTTACTCCGCATTGACAGCATTTGTCAAGTTGCTATCCGGGAGAAAGCGACACCCGGTTGTCAAGTGCTCGTGGCTAAAGACGGATACGTGGTATATAACAAGGCTTTCGGTTTCAATACCTATGACAAGAAAAAGGCAAACACGACGGATAATATATACGACATCGCATCCATCACGAAGATCGCTGCCACTCTCCCGACCGTGATGATGCTTTACGATCAACAGACAATAGCTCTGGATACACCTATCGCCCGTTATTCTTACGCGATATCACAGTCCAACAAAAAAGACTTGACTATCCGGGAATTATTATTGCACAATGCGGGCTTAAAAGCTTCCTTTTCATTCTTCCATCACGCGATTGACTGGGAAAAGATGCAAGGAAGATTATTCACGACCAGATACACTAAGACAAACACGAAGAAACTCAGAGATCGCTTGTACATCAATCCCAACTTCAGATACCGGGACAGCACATTCAGCTTTAAAGGCGGGGAGGATTATCTTATGGTTTCCCCCCATTTCTATATGCACCGCCATTTCCAAGACTCTATCCATTCGTTGATCTTGAACACGGACTTATTACCGCAAAAGAAATACACGTACAGCGATCTGGGGTTTGTCCTACTTAAAGATATCGTGGAGGAACAAACCGTCACGCCTTTCGATATGTATCTTCGGGATCATTTTCTGAAAAAACTGGGAGCCTATAACTCTGGTTTCAACGCCCATCTGAATCTCGACATGGATCGGGTAATTCCATCCAGTAATGACAACGTATTCCGGAAATCGGAATTAAAAGGCTACGTGCACGATCCCCTTGCAGCGTTAATGGGAGGCGTATCAGGCAACGCGGGATTGTTTTCCACGGCAGAAGATCTGGCAAAAATCATGAGCGTGTATCTAAATCACGGTCAATACGGTGGCGAGCGGATGATAGACTCGACCACCATCGACCTTTTCACTTCTATTCAACTATCCCCCGAACAAAACCGGAGAGGTTTGGGGTTCGACAAACCGGAAACTCTTCCCGACAGAACAAGCCCTACTTGTGACGGAGTCCCCTGCACGAGTTACGGACACACGGGTTTTACAGGTGCTATCGCATGGAATGATCCTGAAAACCAATTGATTTATATATTTCTTTCCAACAGAACTTATCCTAACGAGTTCAACGACAAACTTATGAAGGAGAATATCCGGACAAAGATTCAAGAAATCATTTACGAATCGATTGGAAGATAGAGTTTGTAAAGTTCATAAAGTTTATAAGGTTCATAAGGTTACGGGTGTCCTTCGGACAGAGTTTAACGGCAGCTATGCTGCCGTGGACAAAGCGCCCCGCAGGGGTCCATTACTTTATAAACTTTATGAACTTTATAAACTTTATGAACCCATTCATTAGAGAAAAAATTCTTTATATTTAGAATGATTTTAAAATAGCTTTAACGGTTCAAAATGACAGAAAAAAAGATACTTTTGTGCACGAATACAGAATACAAATAGTTATCAAATAAATAGATCTACATTATGAGCAATTTCTTAACATCGTCGATTGGGAAAAAGATGCTCCTGAGTATTTCAGGTCTTTTTCTTATTGCGTTTTTGTGCGTTCACTTGGCACTAAATCTACTGTTGATAGTAGATAATAGTGGAGAGTTATTTAACATTGGAGCCCATTTCATGGCAACGAATCCTATTATCAAGATCGTGGAACCGATTCTTGCTATCGGATTTATCTTCCATATCGTGCTGGCTTCTATCCTGACTCTTCAAAACAGAGGTGCACGCCCTATCAAGTACGATCGCCGCAGCCAAGCAGGTAACTGTACTTGGTCGTCCAGAAACATGTATATTCTAGGCGCATTAGTACTAATTTTCCTTGTAATCCACTTGTGGAACTTCTGGTGGAATATCAAATTCCCGTCATTAGGAACGCCACTAGCCGAAACTATCGTGGACGGGGTGAAAATGGAAAACACTTACGCGTTAGTCGCCGGATTATTCCAGTCAAGCGTAATCTATTGCCTGCTTTACATTTTAGGCGGTATTTTCCTTGGACTTCACTTGACTCACGGTTTCTGGTCAGCATTCCAATCCATCGGTTTCAGCAACCAGATATGGAGAAAGAGATTAGAGTGTGTTGCTAAAATTTTCGCTTTCATCATTGCAGCAGGATTCAGCATCATTCCGCTTTATTTCATGCTTGGACTAGCGAACTAACACAATTTTAAATTTATAGATTGTAGATTTTAAATTGCAGGAATCAACGATCTAAATTTAAAATTTAAAATTTAAAATCTAAAATTATTAAGGTTATGACAGAATTAAATGCTAAAATACCAGCAGGACCGTTAGCCGAGAAGTGGTCGAATCATAAAGCACATATCGGAGTTGTTAGCCCTGCTAATAAAAGAAAATTAGATGTTATCATCGTGGGTACCGGACTTGCCGGTGGATCGGCTGCAGCCAGCCTTGCTGAATTAGGTTATAACGTGACCACATTCTGCTATCAGGATTCTCCCCGTCGCGCTCACTCTATTGCCGCACAGGGAGGTATCAACGCAGCAAAGAACTACACGAATGACAACGACTCTGTTTATAGACTATTTTATGAAACTATCAAGGGTGGTGACTACCGCGCACGTGAAGCCAACGTTTACCGTCTGGCAGAGGTAAGTAACGCCATCATTGACCAATGCGTCGCACAAGGTGTACCTTTCGCTCGTGATTACGGCGGTCTTTTGGACAACCGTTCTTTCGGTGGTGCGTTGGTAAGTCGTACGTTCTATGCCCGCGGTCAGACCGGACAACAATTATTGTTGGGTTGCTACGGTGCCATGAATCGTCAGATCGAAAAAGGAAAAATCAAATCATATACCCGTCACGAGGTACTTGACATCGTTGTTGTAGACGGCAAGGCAAGAGGTGTTATCGCCCGTGACCTTGTGACCGGAAAAATCGAACGTTTCGGGGCACATGCCGTTGTATTGGCTACCGGTGGATACGGAAACGTGTTCTTCCTGTCGACCAACGCCATGGGATGTAACGGTAGTGCCGCATGGCAAGCATACAAACGCGGAGCCATGTTCGGAAACCCCTGTTTCGTGCAGATTCACCCGACTTGTATCCCGGTACACGGGGATCAGCAAAGTAAGCTGACCTTGATGTCCGAGTCATTACGTAATGACGGACGCGTTTGGGTACCGAAAAAGATCGAGGATGCCAAAAGATTGCAAGAGGGAACCCTGAACCCGAACGATATCCCGGACGAGGACCGCGACTTCTATTTGGAACGTCGTTACCCGGCATTCGGAAACCTTGTTCCGCGTGACGTTGCCTCTCGTGCCGCTAAAGAAAGATGCGACGCCGGATTCGGGGTAAACAACACCGGAAAGGCTGTATTCCTTGATTTCAAATACGCTATCGACCGTTTGGGAAGACACACAATCGAAGAACGTTACGGAAACTTGTTCCAGATGTACGAGAAAATCACCGCCGTTGACCCGTACCACAACCCGATGATGATTTACCCGGCTATCCACTACTCCATGGGAGGTCTTTGGGTAGACTACAACTTAATGACCACAATCCCGGGATTGTACGCTATCGGGGAGTGTAACTTCTCTGACCACGGGGCTAACCGTTTGGGAGCTTCCGCGTTGATGCAGGGATTGGCTGACGGATATTTCATTTTACCGTACACCATTGGTGACTATCTGGCTCACGATATTCAAACCCCGAAAATCAAAACCAACACGCCGGAATTCGACGCCGCTGAAAAGAACGTCACTGACCACTTGCGCAGATTGTATGATATTAAGGGTACGAAATCTCCCGATCACTTCCACAAAGAGTTGGGACATATCATGTGGGATTATATCGGAATGGCGCGTGAGGCTGAAGGCTTGAAGAAAGCTATCAAGTTAATCGCCGAACTGAAAGAAGAATTTTACAAGGATTTGCGCGTGACCGGAGAGTTTACCGCCATGAACAACGAGCTTGAGAAGGCGGGACGCGTGGCAGACTTTATCGACATCGCACACTTGATGGCATTGGATGCTCTCAACCGTAACGAGTCCTGTGGAGGTCACTTCCGTTTGGAATCCGTTACCGAAGAGGGAGAAGCAAAACGTGATGACGAGCACTTCCAGTATGTTTCCGTTTGGGAATACAAGGGAGAAAACAAAGAACCCGAAATGTATAAAGAACCGCTCGTGTTCGAAAACATTCAGGTTGCTCAACGTTCTTATAAATAATCTTAAATGAAAATCGTTATGGCAGATAAAATATTAAAAGAACTAACCCTAAAGATCTGGCGTCAAAAAGACGCGAAGTCAAAAGGCGGTTTTGAAACCTACAAGATTCATAATATTTCAACCGGCAGTTCATTCCTTGAAATGCTCGACATTCTGAATGAACAATTGGTGAGCGAAAACAAAGAACCGGTGGCATTCGACCACGATTGCCGCGAAGGTATTTGCGGTACATGTAGTTTGTTTATCGACGGACGTGCACACGGACCGGATGACGACGTGACTACTTGCCAATTGCATATGCGTCGTTTCCAAGACGGCGCAACAATCACTATCGAACCGTGGCGCGTGGGAGCCTTCCCGGTAATCAAAGACTTGATCGTGGATCGTACCGCTTACGAGCAAATCCTGCAAGCCGGCGGATACGTGTCCGTGAACACGGGTGGAGTACCTGACGGTAACGCTATCCCGATTGCCAAACCGGCAGCGGACGAAGCTATGGATGCAGCCGCTTGTATCGGTTGCGGGGCTTGTGTCGCTACTTGTAAAAACTCTTCAGCCATGTTGTTCGTGGCAGCAAAAGTATCCCAATTAGCCCTTCTCCCGCAAGGAAAGATCGAGGCGGCACGCCGTGCAAAAGCGATGGTTGCCAAAATGGACGAACTGGGATTCGGTAACTGTACCAACACTGGAGCTTGTGAGGCCGAATGCCCGAAGAGCATCTCTATCGAGCACATCGCCCGCTTGAACAGAGAGTTCTTGAAAGCCAAACTGAAAGACTAATTTTTATTTAGTTCTATAAGAAAAAGACCGCTTTCGAGCGGTCTTTTTGTATTATTCATCCCCTCTTTGTAAATTTGTAACGTGAACCACACTGAATTAATATGAAGTTATATTTTAGAAAGCAGGGAGAGGGAACTCCTTTACTGATACTCCACGGCCTTTGGGGGGCTTCCGAGAACTGGCTTCCCATAGCTCATTCACTGGAAGATACGTTTCAAGTGATTTTGCCGGACATTCGCAATCACGGGCAATCTCCTCATGCCGACGAAATGAATTACGAGGTCATGAGCGACGACATCATCGAACTGATCGAAGATTTACGCCTTCCCGTACCTCCACATATCGTGGGGCATTCCATGGGAGGCAAGATCGTGATGGCATTATTACTCAAAAGACCGGACATCGTGAACAAAGCTATTGTCGTGGATATAGCCCCTGTATCCTACTCGCAACAGGATGGAGGTAGTCACTACAAGATCATTGATTTCATGGCAAATTTCGATTTTACCCGTTTTACCACTCGGGAAGAAGTAAGAAAAGCCATCCAACAACATTTCAAAACGGAACGTTCCCAACAGTTATTCCTGAAAAATATCAAGAAAACTGCTTCCGGGTTTGAATGGAAAATCAACCACCGAGTACTCAGCCAACATTTTGACGAAATCAGCGGTTGCCCGGGAAAACTCACTCACGACACTTACGACAAAGAGATTCTATTTATCAAAGGTGAGCAGTCGAACCTAATCACTAGCATCAATTGCCTGCAAGCACAATTCCCGGCTGCCCGGCTGAAAGAAATCCCGCAATGCGGGCATTGGATTCATAGCGAACAACCGGAGAAACTGGCACAAGCCATACGGGATTTTCTTCTGTTTCCATAAGAGAATCAACTAAAAACAGGAAGAGAATAGGCTACAACTCCCGAATAACACTTACATAACACCGGAATAGCAATCGACACGTCAAGTGCAAAAAAATTGGCGTTACACTCTTGTTGCAACGCCAAAGCCTTTTCTAATCTTAAAAGCGACCTTATCGCACGCTCAAAGCACAAGCAACGGACACGGTTGCCTGCACCCTATTTTCAGCCGTCATACTATTATACGTGACTCCGGGTTCCAACATGAAAGCCGTCAAACGCACTTGATAGTGTTTACGCGTATCTATATCTTTCAGTCTATTCGGAACTTTACTTGTTGAACTACCGTCAAAAGAATATTCACCATCATAAGTAAACAAATAGCTCTCGAAATAAACATCCCCTTCTTTCTCTTCGTTGTACACTTCTATTTTGTAACAAACATTTTCACCATTAATCTTTTTCCATGCACATTTCCAACTTTTATTGGATACACTCACGATATTGCAACTGAAATCAATATCCGTACGCCTTAACGGCTCAAAATTCATACCCGAGATTCGCTCGTCAAACTTCACGTAATTATCACTACCGACACGACAAGAGAAACGCACTCTCCGTTCCTCCACGGGCGTTTCAATATTACCTTGCCAGATATTATTCTGATTTTTATCCTTCAATTCTACCTGCCCGGCCTTGGTATCAGACAACAAAGCATACACGTACCCCGCACGCAAGCTTTTATTCCCCGTCACCCGAAAACCTAAACGTGTTTTAAATTCATCCCCGTCAAAATAATTCTCCCAGAAAGCATCTCCCGTTAAATCTTGAAGATAAGATGGCTTGACTACATATTTTCTTTCTCCCCACGTATTTTTCACGACAAAATTACTGGAATTGCATTTAGTCACGGTCCATTTATCCATGATTCCATCTTTCCACTCCACGGCAAGCGTGTTCAGTCCCTCATCTTTCCAAACTCCGGCCACCGTATCAACTTGCACCCGCATATCAATTCCCCTTATTTCACCATTTTTATCAAAACGATTTATATCCAATACACTTTCATCCGTGAATGAAAGCCTATTATTGCTCGCTCCCCCGTTATAATACCAATCCACTCCCGTCATCCGGTTTGTATCCAATTGGAATTCTTTATCGTCATCACTACACCCCCCAAGGAATATACCTGCCACGATGACGCTTAACATACCTAATTTCTTCATTCTTATACGTTTTTATTTTATTCTCGTAATTCTTGCCACAAAATTAATTCATAAATCATAAACCCCAACTACAAAATTCCTATCTTTGTTTTCTGTACAATAATTATGCCTAATAAAGAAATAAATCATGCTATACCCGTTAAAATTCCATCCGATTCTCAAAAAAAAGATATGGGGAGGGGAAAGATTAAGTTACAAGAGTGAACAACACGAGGAATCTATTGGTGAAAGTTGGGAGATTTCCGCCGTGGAAGATAACATATCCGTTGTTTCCAACGGGATTCTGGCCGACAATGATTTGCAGGAATTGATTGAAGTCTACATGGGTGATTTGGTCGGCGACCGGGTGTACGAGAAGTTCGGCGTAGAATTCCCGTTATTGATCAAATACATTGACGCAAATGACGATCTCTCGATTCAAGTACATCCCGATGATGAAACCGCCAAGGAGCGCCACAACGCTTACGGGAAGACCGAAATGTGGTATATCGCGGATGCAGAGAAAGACGCCTCGTTGATCATGGGATTCAACAAGGAAACCGACAAGGCCGAATACCTGCAAGCCTTGCACTCGAACAAGCTCATGGATATATTGAATACTGAAAAAGTGAAAAAGGGAGATAGCTTCTTTATCCCTGCCGGACTTGTCCATGCCATCGGGAAAGGATGTTATATCGCCGAAATCCAGCAAACTTCTGATATCACTTACCGGATATACGACTACAACCGGAAAGATGCTGAGGGACATACAAGGGAATTGCATACAGATCTGGCAACCGACGTGATCGACTACCACTATTACCCGAAACACAAGGTAGATTACACGCCACACGACAATAAATCCGTGCAACTGGTGAAATGTCCCTACTTCACGACAAATCTACTTGTCTTCGATAGGGATATAGAGAAAGAATACGTGCACCTTGATTCGTTCGTGATTTACATGTGTATTCAAGGAAAGTTCACGATCTCCACGGGAGAATGCGATCCGGTCATGGTAAATAAAGGCGAAACCGTACTTGTACCCGCCTGTTTCAAAAATGTCACACTATACCCGGATGAAGTAAGCCGGGTGCTGGAAATATACGTGGAAGAATAAAGAAAAAGGAAGTTGTAACCAACTTCCTTTTTCTTTATGATATCACTTTTCTAATTCGCACAAGTTTCTCCAGCAGACCGTCAATCAAATCCAATCGCAACATATTTGCCCCGTCGGATTTGGCACAACGGGGATCGGCATGAGTCTCGATGAAGATTCCGTCCGCCCCGACCGCAATTCCGGCTTTAGCGATCGTTTCGATCAATTCCGGCTGCCCCCCGGTTACCCCGGATGCCTGATTAGGCTGTTGTAAAGAATGTGTCACGTCCAACACCACGGGGCATTGACAAGCCTGTTGCATTACCCGGATACCGCGAAAATCAACAACTAAATCCTGATAGCCAAACGTGGTTCCCCGCTCGGTAACCATCACCTTGTCATCTCCCGTTTCCCGTACTTTATCCACGGCAAACTTCATCGCTTCGGGTGAAAGGAACTGTCCTTTTTTAATATTCACGATCTTTCCCGTCTTGGCAGCAGCAACCAACAAATCCGTCTGGCGACACAAGAATGCCGGAATCTGTAAAACATCCACGTACTCCGCTGCCCTCTCCGCATCCCGCTCCGTGTGAATATCCGTCACGACAGGAATATCAAATTCTTGCCTTACTTTAGCTAATATTCTTAATGCCTTCTCGTCACCAATGCCGGTGAAAGAATCCAACCGGGAGCGATTGGCCTTTTTGAACGATCCCTTGAATACATAGGGAATCCCCAGTCTATCGGTAACTTTCTTCACGTGTTCCGCAATATTCAAAGCCATTTCCTCACCCTCGATCACGCAAGGTCCGGCTAACAAAAAAAACATCTCTTGATTAATCAACTTATCCATTACTATTTTAGATTTATGATTTTAGATTTATGATTTGATGAATCGTAATTCATAAATCGTAAATTAATTATTTATATTTTCTCCACCACGCTTTCAAGCGCTCCAGTATCTTTATTTCCTGTGCATTCTGTTGCGGCAGGTAGAACTTCTTTTCCTTCAATTCCACCGGCAAATACGGTTGTTCCACGAAATTACCGGGATAATCATGCGGGTACTTGTAATCCTGCCCGTAGTTCAAATCCTTCATCAACTTCGTCGGGGCATTACGCAAATGCAAGGGTACGGGCGAATTGCCCGTCTGTTTTACCGTAGCCATCGCGGCGTCTATCGCCAGATAAGCCGAATTGCTCTTCGGCGAAGTCGCGAGATAGATCACACACTCCGACAGGGGTATGCGGGCTTCCGGCATTCCTATTTTATGCACTACTTCAAAACAAGTGTTCGCTATCAGCAAGGCATTCGGGTTTGCCAGACCTATATCTTCGGCGGCAGAGATAATCAAGCGTCTCGCTATAAATTTCGGGTCTTCTCCCCCCAGCAACATACGTGCCATCCAGTAAATCGCCGCATTCGGGTCTCCCCCGCGGATAGACTTGATCATCGCCGACACGATATCATAATGTTGTTCACCGTCTTTATCGTACATCAACGGGTTTTCATGCAACTCCCGGTGTACCGCCTCGTTGTCGATAACAATATCTCCCTCGCCTAACCCGTTCACCACGAGCTCCAGTATATTCAACAGTTTTCGGGCATCCCCCCCGCTGTACGATATCATGGCATCTTTTTCCTTGACGGTGATATTCCGTTTACTAAGATAATAATCTTTCTCCACCGCACGGTCGATCAAGTCTTCCAGATCTTTCTTCTCCTGTGATTTCAACACGTACACTTGACAACGGGAAAGCAGAGGAGATATAACCTCAAAAGAAGGATTCTCCGTGGTCGCACCGATAAGCGTCACCGTTCCTTTCTCCACGGCAGCCAGAAGCGAATCCTGCTGCGCTTTCGAGAAACGATGAATCTCGTCAATGAACAAGATCGGATTCGGTGAATTGAAAAACCGCTGACTTTCCGCTTTCTGAATCACTTCCCGGACATCCTTCACCCCCGAACTCACGGCACTCAGCACGTAAAACGGGCGTTTCAATTGCTCGGCGATAATCATTGCCAAGGTGGTTTTTCCCACTCCCGGTGGCCCCCATAGAATAAAGGACGCCACTACCCCGGAATCAATCATTTTCCGAAGCACTTTTCCCGGTCCAACCAAATGTTGTTGCCCGATATAGTCTTCTAAAGACTTGGGGCGCATACGTTCTGCTAAAGGCTTATTCTCCATTTCTCTCCTTATTCTATCCCCACAAAGATACGGAAAGTTTGCATATTATCATTTGCAAGTTACAAGTTTCAGGTTGGCATAAAGTCGAGCCTCCGGCTCCTAAAGTCTATAAAGTCCGTGATTTAATTTGACCTTACGACCTTATGGACGTTCAGACTTTACAGACGAGAGGGAGTGTTGAAACACTCCCTCTCATATACTAATAACAGCTTGATTACAGTTCAGAATCCTTTTCAGGAAGTTCGCCATTGATTGCAGCTTTTACCACTCCAATAGCCTCATCCAAGCCTTCGACGAATTTATCAAAATCTTCTTTATACAAGAAGACCTTGTGCTTCTCGTAGCTTGCGTTCCCATCATTATCAAATTTTTTCTTGCTTTCGGTGATCGTCAAATAGTAGTCATTATTACGCGTCGCCTTCACATCAAAAAAATAAGTTCTTTTCCCTGCTTTCACTGCATTGGAATAGATTTCGTCCCTATCCATTCCGTCATTTTGTTCGTATCCTTCCATTATATCTCGATTTTATTTGACTTTGCACCCCAAATGTAGAAAAAACAAAGTAATAAATAGACTTTTTTAATCTTTTTTTTTAGCTCCCGCTCATTTTCCTCTTCCACAACCAAATTTTCTTGACAACGTAAAACATATCAAACTTGAAGAGTGAAAAAATTAATTGTACATTTGTTTAAACTAAACGAATAATATTATGCTGGGAACTTATTTCATTATCATACTGGTACTGGTCGGGATAGCTTTCATCGGCTTGGGAATAACAACGTTTTTCAGTAAAAAGAAAAAATTCCCGAATACACACATCGGTAAAAGCGAGGCCATGAGAGAAAGAGGCATCAGCTGTGCTGCCACAACTGACCGTAAAGAAAGGGAGAGTTACAAACCGATTGAAATTGGTAAAAATGAAGAATAAAATTAAGGGGCTGCTTTCGCACCCCCTCAACTTACAAGTCTATAAGATTCATTTTGTATTTAATGACTTGTTCGGACTCTCGAACCTCATAAACTCTTGATTATCATTTTTCCCCAAGGATCATTACTAAACGATTGTAATTGTTCACCTTGAAAGGTTGTGACTGGTCACCCAACCCGACGTAAGACAAACGGTCTGAAGACACTCCGAATTTCTTCACTAACAGATCGTAAACGCTTTTCGCACGTCTTTCGCTAAGTTTCTGGTTAAAATAGTTACTACCGGTTTGTTTGTCGGCGTAACCCACAACTTTCATCTTCACGCCGGGGTTCTCAGCCATATAGTTGGCTACAGCCTGCAGTACCACCATTTGTTCCGTTTTCACGGCACTCTTGTTGATTGTGAAACCAACGTATTGAGTGAAATCCTGTCTTGCAGCGGCAGCGATAGCTTCAGCTTTCTCGGCCTCGGTCAAGGCAAGTTCTTTTTGAGCCACTTGCTCGGCAATCTTGGCAGCTTCCAACTGAGATTGCGTGTTGCGCAACTCGTTTTCCAAACCGTTGATCTTGTCATTCAATTGTTGGCGCATCTGTTCCGCTCCACTCTCGTAACGGGCAAACTTCCGACCGCCGAAAGTGTAAGTCGCACCTATCGACAAAGAAAGCAATCCGTCTTGGTACGAACGTCCGGCAATCTCTTCTGACCCCGTGTATTTAGAGGTATAGAAGAATGTCGGCATCAAATGTGTACGAGCCTCCAAGTCGATAGCCCAATACTTGTTGATATGGTATTTTCCACCCAATCCCAACGAACCGTTAACAAGCACATCGAGTTGTTTGTCATGGAATTTACCGAAACTCAAACCGGGTCCCAAGAACAAGGTCATATCCCATTTGTTTTCGGGATCATATTGACGCCAGAGGTTAGTCAGGTTCAACATGAAATCCAAGTTCAAATTGATATATTTACGTTCGAATTTATTGAATACGCCGCCATTGTTCAGACGGTCGACATCCGTGTACATTTTGCTTTGCCAACCGGATGCCTGTCCGCGAAGCCCCCAGTAAGGATCCATCCATTTACCCACGGACAGATTCACCAACGGTTGGATCACTTTCCCGAAACCGTGGTCAAAGTTATCCTGCGTCAGGTAACCTTGTGCACCCACACCAATACTGATAAAAATATTATCCTTAAATTTAGGAGACATATATTTTACATCCGTATCGGTCGTTTGGGCGGTTACCGAACAGGAAGCCGCCACAACCAGTGCAGAGAGTAATAAAGTCTTTATTTTCATTCTATTAATATTTATAGTTTTATCAAATTCCTCGTTATTTACCTTTCAAATAAATCTTGTATGCCAGCCCTCCCGAAAAATATTGCCCGTCCTGCAAAACAACTTGCATAAAAAGATGCTTCAAGAGCAGGTAGTTGGCACCTACAAAGAAACTTTTCGAATCATGCTGCACGATCAGATTCAAGTTGGGAGCAAACGAGGGCTTATAACTAATTCCCCCGGAAAACCCATTCAGGCGATTGGACGCCCGTCTGTTGTACTGATACGCTAAATGCAATCCGACCTGTTCTGTTTTCGTGATGTTCACGTGTTTCGTCGCGGCCAAGTAGAACTTGTTGAAATATTGATTATTGGATTCCTCCGTCATAATCCCTCCCCCGTTGCTTTGCGTGTACAGGTCGTTAGACCCGAGAACAATAGCCGGACGATATTTCCTCTCCGTCAGCGCTCGTAAACGAACAGAAAAAGCACGATCCTGATTGACAAACCTCCCTTTCTTTTCCGGGACAAACTTGTCGGTAGCCTTAAACAAGGTACACGTGTAAGCCACTTCGAGGAAAGGCAAGAACGTGATATTCAAGAAATAGTTGTACGTGTTATACGGGAACCCGTTCGGGGTTATCCGGTCGTGCAAAAAATTTCCACCGAGCATCACCGTCTTGTCAGGTTGCATATCGGCAGACGGACTGTTCAACAATCCGGTCGTACCCGACGTTAATTGTGCCGAAAGCATGAAAGTGCTCAAGATAAATATACTCGCGAGTAACACCCTTTTCATATTCAATATCAATGACATTTTGCTTCCGGATTTAACTTAACGTTCGATTCCTTTTCTAAATTAATCTCCTATAACCATACCACCGCCGGCACCACCGTGATACACGTGTCCGCAGCTTCCGTGAGTATGATGTGCTCCACAATAATCCATTTCCACGAAAATAGAAACTTTACCTGCCACCTTCACGTTCACTTTCAACTCGACAGTCGCGTTGTCCGCTTTCTTGTATACTTTGAACGTGAACACGTAGTAATCCATGGATTGTTCTCCTTTGGACAACAAGTGATAATCGTACGGTAACGTGATCGGATCCCTCAATACATAGTTAGCAGCAACCGGCTCACCGATAGATGCTTTAAATTCCGATACGTTTACTTTAGCCATAACGGCATTCTTCACCAGTTCCTCGATTTGTTGTTGATCAGAAGCATTCGTGATATTATTCCATCCGTCACCTAAAGTCAACTCGGCACCCTCGTATTTCTTGTAAGGAATTTCAGTGATCGAAGCAGGTGAAGGATTGGTATTCAAGATTGTCGCAATAGCCGGAAGAGTTTCTGTAACAGCATCCAACGTCATTCTGCTTGCCAAGTATACCATACGGTATTGAGAGAAGTGGGTTAATGATACATTGTACTTATCATTATCATTGTCATAAACAATACCATCAGTCATAACCGTCCAGTCACCGGCATTGTTATTCGCCCTGTATTGTAATTGCGTGTTTGCCAAATAAAAATCAGACAAAGCGTCATACGCTACACTCCAATCCACAGGAGCAAGGAATTTCGTTCCGCCGGGACCGAACTCACCCAACAGGAATTGAGCGGCAGCTTCCTGCGAACCGGTTACCTCGACAGCTTGTTTCACATCATCATTAACACTCATGGTGATCGTCGTGTTCGCTGTAAGAGCTCCGGCAGGAATCGTCAACGTACCGTTTCCGTTTACCACGTTTCCACCGTCTACACCAACTTCTCCGGTACCCGGATTCGAGGTATTCTCGCGATACATCGTCAATTGTACATTCACGGAAATCAATTGTCCGGTAATCTTATCACCCGCACTCGGAACAACCACTTTGTAAGAAATAGGATCGTATCCCGTCTTACTCAATGATAACGTGTAAGTATCAGGACTGCCCACTGTAACAATAAAGTTAGCATCTCCCGACGAAACAACGCCGTTCTTGTCGCTGGTCACGGTAACTCCTTTCAAAGTTTCCAAAACTCCATTCGTGTTGGCTACAATCGTACCTTCGATAATGTACTTGTTGGGAACTTCCTCCGGTACCTGAACCACCGGAATATCATCCTTCGTGTAACAGCTAGCGAAAAGCGTTCCGAAGACAACCATTACCATTAGTATAGCTTTCGCGCTCATACCAAAATGTTTTACTTCTTTTCTCATCATTCTTTCATTTATAAAGGTTTACACTTGTTTAACTTATTATTTCCTGATTTTGTTTACTATTTTACTTGCTTTCTGCTTTTAATTTAAGTTATTAGTTATTCTGTATTTGTGATTTTATGTAATACGGGTTAAAGTTCTCCTCCGCTTTATTCTGTCCCGGATTCGTTTTATAGGACTTCCCGTTAAAGAATAATCCGGCCGCTTTGTATTCCATATTAAAGTATTTAGCCGGGGTTACTCTCACCCGCTTCCTCTTGTACTTCATCGGTGGAATCAATATCGAGAAATGAAATCCGCCATCCAGATTATCATAGTCATTTTTCATAACGTAAAAGCCAATAGAGGCACGCCTGAAATGGCGCGTCATATCTGCCCGCACCCCGATATCCCCGGCAAGAAATTTCTCCACCCGCACCTCGCAAAGCACGTTATATTGCGGGTTATAATAACTTCCCCCGACGTTCCACGTAAAGAGTTTCGTGGGACCATAATGCCAATTCCAATCTATAAAGTAAGAAGAACCCGTCAACCCGACTCCCCCTTTTATCGCGAAATATTGCAACCAGCCCTTTGTAAAAGGACGGAAAAAACTCAAATCCATTCCCCAGCGGTTTTGATTGAAATTCCCCACCGTTGCTTGAAGAAACACGTTTTCCACTCTAAAATTCTGTTGCACGGTAATATAGCCGGGACGCACATCATCGTACAATCCGCCGAACTCGTTGAAAACCGGGATAATAACCTGTCCCGTGATTTTCGTTCCCCGGAACGGAACAATCTCCAACGCCGGGGCGATATTGAACAACACATCGTATATCTTGTGGAACTTCTGGTTACGTAAAGAGAATTGCGGGTAGAATACCAAATCCGCTTTCCAACGGGAATTATTGGCAAGTTTTTTATCGTGAACCTTTTTCCATGAATCCCCCAGTTCATAACTGACATTCCATCCTATCCCGGCAGCTTCTCCCGGACGGAGCAACAATGATACCTGTGGCACCTTGTTTCTCAGAACGACCACCCGCCGTCCTTTTCCTGGGGTCACCGGATATAATTCTATAAGTTTAATGGCTTCTCTTATACCGTCCCCGTTCGCCCGCCACAATGTATTCTCAAACATGATTACCTCTTCCGTCTCCCCTATTTCCCGACTGACATTTTCGTACCCTGCATTCACCAACGCGTTCACCACGTCGTCTGTCCCTTGGGCGTATAAAAAGTCAATCGTACAGAAAAGTATAAAACATACTCCTGACGTTTTATAAAAAACATTATAAATAGACTTTTTTATCCCGTTCATACAATTACAAATTAACGACTCTGCCCTCCCAGAGCCATTTCTGATCATTTCAATACTCTGCAAATCAATGATTTACAATAGCAAAGATAATGTTTTAATCATATTCGTGTAAAAAAAAACACTATTTTTTTTTAGAAAACGAAACAGTTGTAAAAACAATTTTCCAAGAGCAGGCTTTCAAGGGGGGACCCCGGAAGAGTGGAGATAAAAAAGAGATCGCTCCATTCGGAACGATCTCTTCACGTATTTTGTAATTTTAGAAACGCGTTATTTCTTGTACATTCCCAAATCTTTCAATTCGAAATCATTGATAAAAGCCGCGTATCCCGCAACTTTTGCCTGTCCGTATTTCACGAATATCTCGGCTGATTTCGCGAAACGGCCATCCCGCTGAGAATCAATCAACAATAAGTAACCGATAATGATATACCCTGCCATTTCCACCAGACGGCGAGCATGGAAGTCCACGTATTCCGTTTCCCCGACAGCGGTAACTTTCGTCACGGCAGCCTCGTAGGCGGCAGTCATGCCTCTTAAAGTTTCACGCACGAACTCCTGCTCCGGGCAAATAGGAGCTTTCTCGTATTCTTCACGGATATGCTTGGCGTACTGTCCTGTTGTTACACCGCGGATAGCAGCCACAACCTGCAATTGAGAAGTTCCCTCGTATATATTCGTGATACGGGCATCACGTACCAGACGCTCGATCGGGTAGTCCTTCATGAATCCGGACCCACCGTGAATCTGTAACGCATCATAAGCTATCTCGTTAGCGTACTCGCTGGAGAATAATTTCAGAAGCGGGGTGAAAACATCCGCCAGTTTCTGGTATTTCTTCATCTCCTCGCGCTCCTCTTTATTCAATGTACGCTCGTTGGCAATATGCGTGTAAGCCTTGTACATATCCACGAAACGGCTGGTCTCGTACAATATGGCACGAGCACCGTGCAACTTGGCTTCCATATTGGTCAACATCTCGTACACGGCTGGGAATTCAATGATAGCCTTACCGAACTGACGTCTTTCCCCGGCGTATTTCAAACCTTCACGATAAGCCGCTTCCGCGATACCTACCGATTGAGCTCCCACGCCCAGACGGGCACCGTTCATCAACGACATCACGTACTTGATCAATCCCAGCTTACGCTCACCCACCAACACGGCAGGCGCATCCTTGAATACCAGTTCGCAAGTCGGGGAACCCTTGATACCTAATTTATTTTCAATACGACGAACAGTCATTCCGCCGTCAGCCTTGTCATAAATAAACATGGACAAACCGCGACCGTCATGCGTACCTTCTTCCGAACGTGCCAAAACCAACGAGATTTGGGCATCACCGTTCGTGATAAAGCGTTTCACACCGTTCAAGTACCATTTCTTGGTCTTATCGCAATAAGTCGCTTTCAATTGCACGGATTGCAAATCCGACCCTGCATCCGGCTCTGTCAAGTCCATCGCGTAAGTATCGCCTTTCGCGGCACGAGGCAAAAATTCACGTTTTTGTTCCTCGCTGGCAAACTCGTGAATCGTTTCGGCACAATCCTGCAATCCCCAGATATTGGCGAATCCACCATCACCGCGGGAAACCAACTCGGCAGCCATTACATAAGGAACCATCGGGAAGTTCAACCCGTCATACTCACGCGGCAATGACATACCGTACAAACCGGCTTGTGTCAACACGTCGTGATTCTCTTGTGTTCCGCGAGCGTATTTCACGCGACCGTCAATCACTTGCGGTCCCTCGTGGTCAACCTCTTCCGCGTTCTCGGCGATCACGTTGCCACAAATGTCCCCCACGATCTCCAACACTCTATCATAGTTATCCATTGCATCCTCGAAATCACGGGGAGCGATATCACATTTTCCCGCCTCCTCGAAATTCCGTTCTTTCAACGCGACGATCTTTTTCATCAAAGGATGTCCCAAGTGGAACTTCAAATCCTCGTTATCTGTATAGAAATTTGCCATACCTTTTTCAATTTTTGATTTAATGATTTATGATTTCAGATTCCCTCCCACAAAAAACACTCTTTGTTTTGTAAATCTTCAATCATAAATCGTAAATAATTTTACTTGCTGTTTTTCTTGTAATACTGGATCATTTTCGGAATTACCACGTTCAGGTCACCCGTGATCACGTAATCAGCAAATTTATTAATCGGGGCATCCGCGTCCGTGTTGATCGCTATAACCATGGAAGACTCTTCCATTCCGGCAGTATGCTGTATCTGTCCGGAGATACCGCAAGCGATGTATAATTTAGGACGTACCGTGGTACCCGTCTGTCCGATCTGGCGCTCGTGTTCACAGAACCCGGCATCCACGGCAGCACGCGAAGCACCCACTTCCCCGCCCAACACGGAAGCCAGTTCATGCAACAAAGCAAAATTCTCCTTGGAACCCACGCCGTATCCTCCGGCAACGATAATCGGGGCTCCCTTGATGTTCACCTTGGATTTCTCCATCTGGCGTTCTATCACCTTTACGACCATATCCGTGTCATCCAGATACTCGTCGATGTTCAAATTCTTTATCTCACCTTTATATTGCGGATCGACAATCTCTTTTTTCATTACCCCCTCGCGAACGGTAGCCATCTGCGGGCGGCAATCCGGGTTCACGATAGTTGCCACGATATTTCCCCCGAAAGCAGGTCGAATCTGGTACAACAGATTCTCGTATTTCTTACCGCTCTTGGCATCCATGTACTCCCCGATTTCAAGGCTCGTGCAATCGGCAGTCAAACCGCTATGTAAAGCAGAAGACACGCGAGGCCCCAAATCACGTCCCACGCTGGTAGCCCCCATCAAAGCAATCTGTGGTTTCTCCGCGTCAAACAAACGAACCAACATCTTCGTGTGAGGCAGCGTCGTATAAGGAGCCAAACGGGCATCGTCGCCCACCCAAACTACATCAACCCCGTAAGGAAATACCTGTTTCTCTATATCTTTCAAGTTATGTCCGAGCGCTATAGCCTCAAGCTTCACACCCAATCTTGTTGCAAGGGCACGACCTTTCGTCAGCAACTCAAGGCTCACGTCGGCAACTACCCCCTCTTCTATCTCGCAATATACAAATACACTGTTCATTCCGTAATTCTTTTAATAATTTATGATTTATGATTTCGTGATTTACGATTAGCTGATTCTAATCTAAAATCGTAAATCCAAAATCATAAATTATCCAATTGTATGATTCGTTATCAACTCTTTCATCATGGCATCGATTTCCACATCCGTGCCGGAGAGCACTTTTGCCTCTTTTGCTTGGAACACCACGTTCTCGATGTTTTTCACCTTGGTAGGCGAACCGCTCAAACCGAGATCCGCGGGATTACTCTCCACGTCGTTCACGCTCCACTCCGTCAACTTCAAATAGGGACGTTCGTTCACCAGCGCGAAATAATCCTCGTTGGCATCTTGAGCCTCTTGAGTGCCTTTCGCGTTTTTGTATTTCATCACGAAACGGGCATTTCTCGGGCGACACTCGGCTGCAGAACCGTTCACCGTTACCACGCAGGGAAGCGGGCAAGTTACCACCTCGATACCTCTTTCCAAGCGACGTTTAATCGTGAGCACATTCCCGTCACATTTCTGTATTTCCTCCGCGTAAGTTACCTGCGGCAATCCCAATTTCTCGGCCACCTGCGGACCTACCTGCGCGGTGTCACCGTCAATCGCTTGACGACCACAAATAATCACGTCATATTCCAAGTTACGTAAAGCACAAGATAAGGCATAAGAAGTCGCTAACGTGTCAGAACCGGCAAATGCCCTATCCGACAACAAGTAACCGCCATCCGCACCCCTGTACATCGCCTCTCTGATGATCTCGGCGGCACGCCCCGGTCCCATCGTCAACACGTGAACAGTAGTTCCTTCAATTGTATCTTTTAATCTTAAAGCTTGCTCTAAAGCATTTAAATCTTCCGGATTGAAGATGGCAGGTAAAGCTGCCCTGTTTACAGTTCCGTCTGCCTTCATCGCATCTTTCCCCACGTTTCTTGTATCGGGAACCTGCTTAGCAAGAACAACAATTTTTAGTCCTTTCATATTAATATCCAATTTTATGTTTTAAGCGACATGAAATATTCTCTTCATTCACAACCGACAGTGCAAGGCACACAACACGGAATACTTCATATACCAGTTATTTTCAATACTATATAAAATTTTAGCGTGTAAAGATACTATTTCAACTCAGAAATACAAAATTTTAACTTCAACTCTCGATATCATAACGGGAAAATATTTTCTACCTCGTTCAAAAACAACTCTCGACACAATCAGTTATTCCACGTGAAAGAATAATGTATATACTATAAATTTCAGTATTAATAATTTTTATACTATTTCAATTTAAATTCTATTTTTATACCTTTATAATAGGCTTTGAATAGGAGTTAAATGGGAATTGAATAGGAGATGATATATATCAACTACAAATAAAATTCATTATTTATATATATTATTTTTATTACATTAACATGAACGCAAGAGAAACCTTTTAAAATCTAAAATCGATTTTGTTTTCTATTCTAAACAAATACCCTAATTTTGTCACCCGATGATTCAGTGTAATAATTATTCACATTATAAATGACAAATAAAATGAAATACGACTTAATCGTGGTAGGAAGTGGTCCCGGGGGATACGTGGCAGCCATCCGTGCTTCACAACTGGGAATGAACGTGGCTGTTATAGAACGTGCGGAACTTGGGGGTATCTGTTTGAACTGGGGTTGTATCCCGACGAAATCATTACTAAAATCGGCTCAAGTGTTGGAATACGCCGGACACGCCGCCGATTACGGGGTAAAAATCGAGCACGCAAAACCGGATTTCGATGCCATTATCGCCCGCAGCCGGGGAGTAGCCGACAAGATGAGTAAAGGTATCCAATACCTTTTCAAGAAAAACAATATCACAGTGATCGAGGGGCACGGTAAACTGACCGCCGACAAGAAAGTTGAGGTAACCGACGCGGCGGGCGAGAAAACCGTTCACGAGGCACAACATATCGTGCTGGCAACCGGTGCCCGTTCACGCCAATTGCCGAATATCCCGCAAGACGGGAAACGCATCATCGGGTACCGCCAAGCACTGACGCTCGACCACAAACCGGAATCCATGATCGTGGTCGGTTCGGGAGCTATCGGTTCCGAATTGGCATTCTTCTACAACGCCATGGGAACCAAAGTATTGTTGGTTGAATTCATGCCGACAATCCTCCCGGTAGAAGACGAGGAAGTTTCCAAACAAGTGGGACGTTCTTTCAAAAAAGCAGGCATCGACGTGATGGTGAAATCATCCGTGGAAAGCGTAGAAGCCGGAGAAAAACTGTTGAAAGTAAACATCAAAAATAAAAAGGGTGAAATCGAAGTACACGAGGCAGAAATCGTGCTTTCGGCCGTGGGAATCAGCCCGAACGTGGAAAATATCGGTTTGGAAGAGCTGAATATCGAAATGGAAAAAGGTAGGGTAAAGGTCGACGAGTACTACCGCACGAACGTGGAAGGCGTTTACGCTATCGGCGACATCGTACACGGTCCGGCACTGGCTCACGTGGCATCGGCTGAAGCCATCTGTTGCGTGGAACACATCGCCGGGGTTCACACCGAAACAATCGATTACACGAACATCCCGGGATGCACGTACACCACACCCGAGGTTGCATCCGTGGGACTGAACGAGGCAAAAGCGCGGGAAGCGGGCTATGAACTCAAAATCGGTAAATTCCCCTTCACCGCATCCGGGAAAGCTAGCGCAGCAGGAGCCAATGACGGTTTTATCAAACTGATTTTCAACGCTGCCGACAACACGTTACTGGGTGCCCACATGGTAGGTATGAACGTGACCGAGATGATTGCCGAAATGGTACTTGCACGCAAGATGAAAGCTACCGCCCACGACATCATCAAAACGGTACACCCGCACCCGACCATGAGCGAAGCCGTGATGGAAGCGGCATGTGCCGCTTACGACGAGGTGATTCACCTTTAAACAATTGAAAATGGAGAATTGAAAATTGAAAATTACACACGTATTCCGATTTTCAATTCTCCGTTTCAAAATCATAAATCTAAAATCGTAAATCTAAAATTATGAAGTTATACACGACATTATTTTCTCTGCTTTTGGCCGGGGGAACGCTATGCGCTCAAACGGTTGGAGAGAAAGAACTGAACGATATCAAAGGGAGTTTCCGGAAAGACGCTGCCACGAAAGCCATTCAGAACGTGCTGACGAATGACAAGGACATCCGTAGCAATGCCCTAAACCGGGAAGTACAAGGCAAAACAGACCATTACTTCAAGTATCGGGTAAAAGTGAACGGCATCACGGACCAGAAAAGTTCCGGACGTTGCTGGATGTTCACGTCCATGAACGTGTTGCGCCCGAGCATCATGAAGAAATACAATCTTACCAACTTCGACTTCTCGCACAACTATCTTTATTTCTGGGACATGTTCGAGAAATCCAATCTTTTCCTCGAGAACATGATTTCCACTGCCGGCAAACCGATGGACGATCGGGACGTGTACTATATGTTCCAAGCTCCCGTGAACGACGGTGGCGTATGGAATCTTTATTACAATTTGGGCGAAAAATACGGGGTTGTCCCGAAAGAGGTGATGCCGGAAACAGCCCACTCGAACAATACCAACGCCATGGTATCGTTAATCAATGAACGCCTTCGCAAAGGTGGTTACACCATCCGGGAAATGGCGGCACAAGGCAAAAAAGCCAAAGATTTGCGCGTTGAAAAAATATCCGTGCTGAAAGATATTTACCGTATTCTGGCTCTTTGCCTCGGCGAACCGCCTACCACCTTCACGTGGAGATACAAGGATAAAAACGGCGAAATCAAGGAATTGGCAAACTATACCCCGCAACAGTTCTACAAGGAAATCACTCCCGCCGATTACAGCCCGGAGAACTATATCATGATTATGAACGACCCCACCCGGGAATATTACAAAATATACGATATCCAGAACTATCGCAACACGATAGAGGGTATCAACTGGGTGTACCTGAACCTGCCGAACGAGGACATCAAGCAAGCCGCAATCGCTTCCATCAAAGGGAACGAGGCGATGTACACTTCCAGCGACGTGGGTAAATTCTTCAACCGGGAAACCGGGATTCTAGACCCGGAGATGTACGACTACAACTCTTTAATGGGCGTAGACTTCTCCATGGATAAAAAAGCACGTATTCTTACTCGCCAAAGCGGTTCCGCTCATGCCATGGTGCTCGTGGCAGTGGATGTTGACGAGAACGGGAACCCCACGAAATGGGAATTCGAGAATAGCTGGGGACCGCAAGCGGGACATAACGGCTATCTCACGTTCACGGACAAATGGTTTGACGAATACATCTTCCGCGTGGTAATTCATAAAAAATACTTGGGAGAAAAAGCCTTGAAGGCATTGAACCAGAAACCAATCCTGTTACCCATGTGGGACTACATGAACTAAAATAAAAAAAGGAAAGCCGCTCGGCTTTCCTTTTTTATAACTTGATAAGCAGCACGGTAGCATAGGCTGAAACCCCTTCTTCCCTACCCTCGAAACCGAGTTGTTCCGTGGTCGTAGCCTTTATCGTGAGATCATCGACATCAATTCCTATAATCTCTGCCAAACATTCCCTCATCTCCAGTGTCCGCGTCTTAATTTTCGGGCGTTGCAGGCAGATGACACAATCAATATTCCCGACAGAAAAACATTTCCGTTCAAGCATTTCGACCACTTTCTTCAACAATATCTTGCTGTCGATTCCCTTGTACGCGGGATCTGTATCCGGGAAATACGTCCCGATATCATCCAACCCGGCAGCTCCCAGAAGTGCATCACATATAGCGTGTATCAACACATCCCCGTCTGAATGTGCCACGCAACCTTTATCATGTTGCAACTTGATTCCCCCGAGCCAAAAATCCAACCCCGGTTCCAACCGGTGGACATCAATCCCCAACCCTGTCTTGATTTTCATTATTTCTAAGATTAAATTATCCCGCGATATTAATAAAAAATCACCCAATCACAGAATCGTAAATCTAAAATCATAAATCTAAAATTGATCGGTTCATTTATTTTTATAAATTTGTAATTCCTATCGAATAAAACGAAAGATGGAAGAATTAGAATCTATATACAAGGCCTTCCGGGAAGGCAGTCGGGTTACCACCGACTCCCGGGAAATAAAAGAAGGGGATATATTTATTGCCTTAAAAGGGGAAAATCATAACGGTAACACATTCGCGGAGAAAGCTATAGCACAAGGAGCAAGATACGTCGTCATTGATGAAGCCGAGTACAACATCTCGCCCCGGTGCGTACTCGTTCCCGATACATTACGCTTTCTGCAACAACTGGCGAATCATCACCGCAGACAGTTAAACATCCCCATTTTAGGCATCACCGGGACAAACGGCAAGACAACCACGAAAGAATTATGCCATGCCGTACTCTCGAAAAAGTACAAAACCGTTGCCACCAAAGGTAATTTGAATAACCATATCGGGGTTCCGCTCACCTTGCTCAGCATGGATACAGACACGGAATTCGGCATCGTGGAAATGGGTGCCAACCACCCCGGTGAAATCAAAGACCTGTGCGAAATCGCAGAACCGGATTACGGGATTATAACCAACATCGGTTACGCGCATTTGGAAGGTTTCGGCAGTTACGAGAATATCATCGAAACAAAAAGTGCCCTGTACAAATCCGTCAAGGCGAAACAAGGTATTCTTTTCGTAAATGGGGAAGATGAACTGCTTTGCCGCCTGTCCGAGGGTGCGAAACGATATACTTACGGCGCGGACGGAGATTTAGTCAAGGGCGAGATAGCGCAAACCGCACCCTATCTGGTGTACACGATAAAAACCCGCCAAGGGCATCTTTATATACGTACCAAACTGATCGGGGGCTACAACTTCGACAATGCCATGGCAGCCTCTGCCGCGGGAATATTTTTCGAGGTAGACCCGCTGCAAATACAGGCAGCGATAGAAGCCTACACGCCCTCGAATCTACGCTCCCAATTACTGAAAACCGAACAGAATACCATCATTCTGGACGCGTACAACGCTAATCTCAGCAGTATGCGGGCGGCTATTTCCAACTTCGCGGAAATGAAAGCGGACAACAAACTCATCATTATCGGCGAAATGCGGGAACTTGGGGACATATCACACGAAGCGCACCGGGAAATCATGGATATGATCGCAAATCACAATTTCCCGCGAGTATTTGTCGTGGGGCATAATTTTGAATCTATCATAAATAACTATACATTTACAACCTATTTTCCCGACACGGATACTCTGATTGAACATTTAAAAACGCATGAAGTGGTAAATTCTTTCATTTTGGTGAAAGGCTCCCGGGGGAACAAGTTGGAACGGATTATTGACTATTTATAAAATATATCGTTATGAACGACAGAGTTGTCATCATACCTACCTATAACGAGAAAGAGAATATCGAAAACATTCTCCGACACGTTTTCACGCTTACCCCGGCATTTGATGCCCTTGTTATCGAGGATAATTCTCCCGATGGAACGGCACAAATCGTCAAACGCCTGCAAACCGAGTTCCCGCAACTCCACATGATCGAGCGAAAGGGGAAATTGGGATTAGGCACCGCTTACATCGCCGGATTCAAATGGGCTCTGGAACACGGGTACAACTACATTTTCGAGATGGACGCGGACTTTTCGCATAACCCGGACGATCTGGTGAAACTTTACAACGCTTGTGCTTCGGGAGAGGGCGACATGGCTATCGGCTCCCGCTACGTCACCGGCGTCAACGTTGTGAACTGGCCTATGGGACGGGTACTGATGTCTTACTTTGCTTCCAAGTACGTGCGAATGATCACGGGCATGAAAGTACATGACGCCACAGCCGGATTCGTGTGCTACACGAGAAAGGTTCTGGAAGAAATCAACTTGGACAAAATCCGATTCAAAGGATACGCATTCCAGATCGAAATGAAATTCACGACATGGATACTCGGGTTCAAACTGAAAGAAGTCCCGATTATCTTCACCGACCGCACCCTAGGCACGTCCAAAATGAGCGGTGGTATATTCAACGAAGCATTCTGGGGTGTCATCACCATGAAACTCAGAAGCATCGGGAAACGTAAAAAGAGAACAAATTAATTCTATGATTACCAACGGATTAATTTATGATTTATGAATTACGATTTACGATTTTAAAAGCATCGGTTAGCGGAAAATCATAAGTCAAGAAATTAACAGGAACCTAAATCACAGAATTATTCAATCGTAAATCAAAAATCGTAAATCATAAATTAATATGCTTATTCACGGTGGAACAATCATAAACGAAGGGAGAACATTTAAAGGTGATATTCTTATTCAAAACGACAGAATCGAGAAAATCATTGAAGGCGGAATCACTGAAATCCCCAAGGGTGTAAAAGTCATTGACGCGACGGGAAAATTTATTATACCCGGCGTGATTGACGACCAAGTACATTTTCGCGAACCGGGTTTAACCCACAAGGGGGATATCGGGGAAGGAAGCCGTGCCGCGGCAGCAGGTGGGGTCACTTCGTTCATGGATATGCCCAACGTGAAGCCGCCCACCGTCACGAACGAATTGTTGCGGGAAAAACAACAAATCGCCCGGGAGAACGCTGTCGTGAATTATTCATTCTACCTTGGGGCAACCGTGGATAACATTGACGAGATCAGAAATGTCGATCCCCACACGACCTGCGGGGTAAAAGTATTCATGGGTTCATCCACGGGCAACATGCTCGTCGATAACCCGGAAGCACTGGAACGCATATTTGCCGAATCTCCCGTTTTAATTGCCACGCACTGCGAGGATACACCCACGATTAACCGGAATCTGGCACTTCTTCAAGAAATGCTCGGCGACAACATCCCCACGTATTGCCACCCCGTGATCCGCAGCCGGGAAGCATGTTACAAGAGTTCCTCTCTGGCCGCAGCATTGGCTCGCGAGCATAACAGCCGCCTGCACATACTCCACTTAAGCACGAAAGAGGAAGTGGCTCTGCTAGACGAAGGCCCCAGAAAAGAAAAGCGTATCACCGGGGAAGTTTGTGTCCACCATTTATGGTTCAACAGCAAGGCATACATCACGAAAGGCTCCCTCGTGAAATGGAATCCGGCAATCAAGGCAGAGAGTGACAGGAAGGCATTGTTGCAAGGACTGAATGAACACCGTCTGGACGTCGTTGCCACCGACCACGCCCCCCACTTGCCGGAAGAGAAAGCCGGTGTTTATACCAAATCGGCAAGCGGCGGCCCCATGGTACAACATTCGCTGGTGGTCATGCTGGAACTCATGGAACGGGGTGAAATCACGCTTGAAAACGTCGTTGACAAAATGTGTCATGCCCCCGCTGACATCTTTCATGTCGAGAAAAGAGGCTACTTGCGGGAAGGCTACAAGGCGGATATCGCCATCTTTGAAAAACACCCGTGGACGGTCAGAAAAAGAAATTTACGGTACAAATGCGGTTGGTCGCCATTGGAAGGAATGACATTTACTTATAAAGTGGCAACAACAATCGTGAATGGACAAATCGTGTACAACAACGGTAAAATCAACGAGAAGGTACGCGGAGAGATGTTGACATTCTACTAGAGTACGACATTTGTACCCTGTATATTCTACCAAATAGTCCAAACACACGCCGTCAACATGAGGAGAAACAACACGTTTCCCAACCATGGGATGCGGTGTGAAATAAAATATTGTGAAAACAAGTAGGACAAGGGTATCGCAAGTATCAGCATGATGCCGTGGCAATTGAATGGAATAAAAAACAATGAACTGCCCGCAAATAATAGCATCGAGAGCATTGAAAATATGCCTCTCCGTTGCGCAACAATTGCCGTCGAAGAGTTCACGATCACGTTGTACAACGACACGATAATCAGTACCCCGAAAACGATATAGGCAGCCAGCTTCTCCGGCATCAACCTCCAGAATCCTTCCCCTGCTAACAACGTTTCCGAGAACACCGCCGGGAGCTCAAATAATTGATCTGTCCAAAAATAGTAGGCAGCAGTAAAAAACAGGGTAGTAAAAAAGCCGATAAACAAAGCTACCAAGTCCTTGACATTCGCACGACCGGAGAAAGGCAATACCACGATAGCCCAAAGCAACAACGACACTAACTTGGGACAAAGCAAGACTGCCAAACAAGTAAACAAACCGAACCCGAACACGGGAGCATTGGAGTTAGAGTGCACGATAGCCGACTGCAAACGGGATATCGCCACAATCATGCAAAATGCTGCCAGCAGGTAATTATTCACGCCATAATGACAAATAATTCCCGCCGACATCAAAGCATAGAGCAATGCGGGCAACACGGTAATACGGGATAAAAATTTGTACCGGTCCGCGATAAAGAAAATCAGAAAAGACAAGCACAACAACACGAACATCCCTGCCGCCTTTAACCAAAGAAGATGCTGGTTTTCGTTTAAAAAAGGAAATGAGATTAAACCATTCTCGCGGCAAATGATTCCCCCGTCTCCATCCAGCGTGAAACGTAAAAATGCTATTGCTACCAGAATAAACGGCAACAAATATAACAAATACAAATTTTTCGACTTCAGTACCGAGTTGAATCCCATTTTCTTCGCGTGCTATAAATCAAACCCTATATCACGCCTGAAATTCATTCCCTCGAAATGAATTTTCGCCACGTTCTTGTATGATTGAGTCAAAGCCTCTTTCATGGTATCGCCATACGAACTGACAGCCAATACGCGCCCCCCGTTTGTCAACACTTTCCCGTCTGTCAATTTTGTTCCCGCATGAAACACGATACAACCCTCCACGTTCTCCAATCCGGTAATAACCTTTCCTTTCTCGTAATCTCCCGGGTAACCTTGCGATACCAACATGACCGTTGTGCAAAAACGGAAATCCAAATCAAAAGCGGCTTGTTTTAACTCGCCCTTCGCCATCGCCTCGAATAAAGATAAGATATCCGTCTTCAATCTCGGTAACACTACTTCCGTTTCCGGATCACCCATACGCACGTTGTACTCGATCACGTAAGGATCACCCGCAACATTCATCAACCCGAAGAAAACGAATCCCTTGTAATCGATACCTTCCGCACGGAAACCCTCTATCGTCGGGCGTACAATCCGCTCTTCCACCTTCCGGTTGAACTCCTCGTCGGCAAACGGCACCGGAGAAACGGCTCCCATTCCACCCGTGTTCAATCCGGTATCCCCTTCCCCAATACGTTTGTAATCTTTGGCAGAGCCTAATATCTTATAATCTTTCCCGTCCGTGAGGGCGAACACGGAAAGCTCTATCCCGCTCAAGAATTCCTCTATCACCACTCGATTGCCCGCCTTACCGAACTTACCGCCCAACATCAAGCGGAGTTCACTTTTCGCCTCCTCGATATCATTCAATATCAAGACACCCTTACCGGCAGCCAGTCCGTCAGCCTTCAACACGTAAGGCGGTTTCAGTGTTTTCAGAAAATCAATCCCGTCCTCTATATTTTCTTTCGTCACGGTCAAGTAACCCGCCGTCGGGATATGGTGACGAATCATAAATTCTTTCGCGAAATCCTTGCTTCCTTCCAATATCGCTCCCGCCTTTCCGGGACCCACGATCATCAAGTGTGCAAAACGGGCATCAGCCTCGAAATAATCCCGAATACCTTCCACCAGAGGATCTTCCGGTCCCACGACCAACATCTCGATGCCGTTATTCTCGACAAATGCAGCCAATGCCTCGAAGTCCGTCACCTTAATATTCACGTTCTCCGCAATCCCGGCAGTTCCGGCATTTCCCGGTGCAACATATAACGTTGTCAATCTCTCACTCTCGTTTATTTTCCACGCCAACGCATGCTCGCGTCCGCCACTACCCAATAATAATACCTTCATTGTTATCTTATAATAATTACAACTTGTAACTCGGCTTTACCGAATGACAAAGATAGCGGTTAATCACAAATCATAAATCATAAATCTTAAATAAATTTGGTGATATTGACAGATTTCCATAACTTTGAAGCAAATCGAACGCCATGAACAGATACTCGACCAATGGTGAAGAGGGAGAAATACTCCACAACTTACTCGGACTTACCGACGAGGAAGCAATACACAATGCCGAGTTCGAGGGCTTTTTGACTGCCGAAATTCTATTTACAGAAAACCTGACGCCCAAAACGAAATTCACGATAAAATACATTTGCGACATCCACCGTACCGCATTAAAAGAACTCTACTCTTTTGCCGGGCATTTCCGCTCCGTGAATGTATCGAAAGGGGGATTCGTCTTTCCGGCCGGACGCTTTATCCCGGATAATATGCGAATTTTTGAAGAAGAGATACTGGCACATCTTCCGGATCACTACGCTCATCAAGAGGAGTTAATCAAGGACATCGCCAAAGTACACGGGGAATTGCTTTTCATTCATCCATTCCGGGAGGGAAACGGACGGACAGCACGTATACTTGCCAATCTAATGGCTCGCAAACAAGGTTATACAGGATTGAATTTCAGACGAGTGAATTTCGACGAGTATATTATAGCCGTTCAGCAAGTAGCCCGCAAAGACTACTCCAGAATGGAAAAGATTATTACTTACGCATTTTAAGTTTCAAATTCACCCGTTCCAGAATAGTGTACGCCGTCTCTTGGGAAATCTTTATTCCTTCCAATTGAAACGAGGTTATCATTCCCTGCAAAATCTCTTCCCGGACCGTGGCGTTTTTCACTAGCTGCGGCATTTTTTCTTTTGTTTTTTCCATACTACAAATATACGACTTTTCCCCTTATTATCAAAGCCATTCAAAGGAAAAACACGTTCATTTTCAATTTTCAATTCTCCATTTTCAATTATTCCACGTCTCTTCCACCGTGTAATTCAAGAAACGATGAAAAGGTTTCATCAACAACAAACGGTCAACCACCCTCTCGACCGCATCCTCACCCTCGAAAAACGAGTCCGGCACACCGTGAGTAACAGTATACGCCTTGAATTTCAACATTTCTGCCTCCGGGAAGTCCTTCGGGAAAGGAGCGGGTACTTTCTTCAATTTTTCTCCGTCCAACCGGTAATACTTGGCAAACTCTTTATCCCGGACAATACCCGTGAATTCATCAATATTATCATACACGTCTTGCCGCAACGCTTTCAACAAAGATGGCTCCGGACACCACACTCCCCCGGCAAGCAAGCAGTTACCCGGTTCGATATGCACGTAATACCCCGAACGAGGACTCTTTTTACCGCCCCTCACCATGTACGCCCCGATATGTGTCTTGTAGGGTTGCTTGTTCGGGGAAAAACGCGTATCCCGGTAAATTCTGAAGATACAATCTTTCGCTTCCAACCCCTCGACCTCCGGTTCCACGACAGCCAACGCCGCTATGACACGATTAATAAATGCCTCGTGTTCTGCCTTTATTCTCAAATACCACTCTTTATTGGCATGAAACCAATCCCGGTCGTTATTCTCTCTTAATGCCTCTAAAAAACGAAATATCTCTTGCATTGATGATTTAAGATTTAAGATTTAAGATTTATGATTTATGATTGAACACGGAATCAATTAGTATTTATCTTTCCTCGGAATCCACTTGGCTTCTTCCAAACCGCAATCTTTTGCCAGCTTGCGTCCCAATACAAACAAGTAATCGGAAAGCCTGTTCACATAACGTACAATCACGTCCTCTACCTCGATTTCCTCGCCCATGTCAATGATCCGACGTTCCACCCGACGGCAAACCGTGCGAGCGATATGACAAGCCGACACGGCAGGATGTCCCCCCGGCAGCACGAAATATTGCAAAGGCGGTAATTCCTCGTCCATCCGGTCAATTGCCCGCTCCAGAAAAGCCACATCCTCTTCCGTGCAGGGCATCTTTTTTTGCATATTACTCACCGAGGTATCCGTCGCGAGGTTCGCACCCACGACAAACAACACGTTTTGAATTTCTATTAACTCTTTCACACTAACCTCGTCAATCGGGTACGACCGGATCATTCCCAAATGACTATTCAACTCATCTACCCCGCCATACGCTTCCAAACGTATATTATTTTTCGGTACCCGAGTTCCCCCGATTAATGCCGTAGTTCCTTTATCCCCTGTTTTCGTGTAAACCTTCATTCAATTTTAGATTTTAAATTTTAGATTTATGATTCCCACTGTCCCCGCACTCATTCGATAATCTCAAATTCAGCAATTCTTCAATCACCGAATCCATTCATTTTCAATTTTCAACTTTCAATTTTCAATTAAATTATCATATTATACCTCCCCTTTTGCAACCGCTTATCGAAAAAAACAATCCCGTACCACATCATATCTATCGACACCGTTCCTTCTTGACGCAATTGCCGCCAGACGAGGGAATTAAACCGACCTTTGTAAATGTCTTTTATCACAACGCACAAAGGCCCTTTCTTGCGTTCCTGCAAAACCTCTTCCCAAGACTCATGCCAATCCGCCTCGAAAGCACGTCCTAAAAACAGCAAGTCTATCTCCCTTCCTTTCATCTCCGCGGGAGTCACACGTCCCGTGTATTCCGCCCCGGGACAATCATGTCCCCCGTTCAACACGTTCATCTGCTTTGAGACCGCAGCTAAATAACGGGACACCCACGGGTTCTCCACTCCCACGCATAATACCTCCCGAAACGAAAAATAATCCGCCAACCGGAAAATCAACCGGTATAACTTTCGTTCTTTCTCCCGGACATTGCCCATTGCCTCGATACGCGCGAAATCATAATACTCCGCCTTTTCCTTTATCACGTTCGTGATCAAGTCAAACACAAAAGGGGAATGTACCCCGTACCCTCTCTTGTGACGAAATCGAATAGCGTGCTTAAACCGTTGTTTCAAATAATTATACATCTCCCGACGAACAATTAATCTATATTATTTATCCTACGAAAATAAAATTTATTCCCGACATGCTCAACTAAAGTCATCTATTTTTTTTACTTTCGTTCGTGAAATTCGATACTATTAAATTTAATTGAGCATTTTGGAACTGGCAGGACTGAATATAAAGTTTATCCCGGGCGTCGGAGAAAAACGGGCATCGCTATTGGAGCAGGAAATGGGCATCCAAAGTTACGAGGATATGCTCTATTATACCCCGTACAAGTACATCGACCGCACCCGGATATATACCATAGGAGAACTCTCGTCCGAGCTCCCGTACATACAGGTCAAAGCCAAAATCATGAACCTGTCCGCCGTGGGAACTGGAAAACAGACCCGTATGGTTGCCACCGCGTACGACGGCACGGGGGAACTGGAACTGGTTTGGTTCACCGGCTACAAATACTTGACCAGCCAAATCCTACCCGAGAAAGAATACTTGATATTCGGGAAACCATCCGTGTTCAACCACAAATTGAATATCGTGCATCCCGAAATTGACTTGTACGAGGCAAACGCCAAACAACTCGTGGGTTTTCAAGCTATCTATCCGACCACGGAGAAGATGAAAAAAAGCTATCTGACCTCCCGCGTAATCAACAAGATTCAAGCAAATATCTTCAAAGCTATCAACGGCCGCATACAGGAAACCCTCCCGGCATGGTTTATCAAAAAGCACAATTTGATCTACCTGCACGAGGCTCTGTACAATATTCATTTCCCGGAGAACCCGGATATGTTGCGCAATGCCCAGTATCGCCTGAAGTTCGAAGAGTTGTTCTATATCCAACTCAATATATTAAAACTCAAATTCAACCGGAAAGCGGCATTCCAAGGCCATCCGTTTACCGTGGTGGGGAATTACTTCAATGATTTCTACCGCAATCACCTCCCCTTTCCCCTCACCGATGCCCAAAAACGGGTAATCAAGGAGATTCGTTCCGATTGCGGGTCGGGGAAACAAATGAATCGCCTGCTACAAGGCGATGTGGGAAGCGGGAAAACACTGGTTGCCGTAATGTGCATGCTTATCGCTCTGGATAACGGTTTTCAAGCAGCCATCATGGCGCCTACCGAAATCCTTGCCACGCAACATTACGAAACGATTTCCGAACTTTTGAAAAATACCCCCATTAGCGTGGGGCTATTGACAGGATCAACCAAAAAGAAAGAGCGGGATGTACTGCATGATGCCCTTTCCGACGGCAGGTTACAAATACTGATTGGAACTCACGCCCTACTGGAAGACGTGGTTAGTTTCAAAAATATCGGGCTTGTCGTAATCGACGAGCAACATCGGTTCGGCGTCGCCCAGCGTGCCAAACTCTGGCAGAAGAACACGATTCCGCCCCACATGCTGGTCATGACCGCCACCCCGATTCCTCGAACGTTGGCAATGACGCTGTACGGGGATTTGGACGTATCCGTGATCGACCAACTGCCACCGGGCAGGAAACCAATCACGACTCACCACGCTTTCGAGAATAAACGCTTGCAAGTCTACAAATTTATCCAGAAGGAACTGGAACTCGGACGGCAGGCATACATTGTCTACCCGCTCATTTCCGAATCCGAGAAAATGGATTACCGTAATCTGGAAGAGGGCTATGAACACGTGATGAGTTATTTCGACCCGCTCGGCTATAAAGTAGGCATCGTGCACGGTAAATTAAAACCTGCCGACAAGGACGAACACATGAGGCGTTTCGCATCCGGCGAAACCCGGATATTGGTAGCCACTACCGTCATTGAGGTCGGCGTGAACGTCCCGAACGCCTCCATTATGGTCATCGAGAGCGCCGAACGTTTCGGTCTGTCCCAACTTCATCAACTCCGGGGACGCGTGGGGCGGGGTGCAGATCAATCTTACTGCATTCTTATGACCTCGTACAAACTTTCCAACGAATCACGCAAACGCATCGAAACGATGACTTCCACGAACGACGGTTTCGAAATAGCAGAAGTCGATTTGAAGCTACGCGGACCGGGAGATATCGAGGGCACCCAGCAAAGTGGACTCACCTGCAACCTGCGGGTAGCCAACCTCGGAAAGGACGGACGTATACTAAATGAAGCCGCCCAAGCCGCCACGATTATTCTGGAAGATGATCCTTCCCTGCAAAAAGAAGAAAACCAAACCTTCGCCACACAAGTAAAACGGCTCTTCAAGACAAAAATCAATTGGCGATACATCAGCTAAATTCGCCTTCGGCGAGTTGCAGGTTACAAGTTGCATTTACCTTCGGTAAGTTACACGACAAAAAAGGACGCCTTTCGACGTCCTTTTTTATTCTCTATATTCCGAAAAATTAGTGAAGAGCAACAACTGCTTTCATCATCTTCTTCGTGTTTTTCATCAATTTTTGTTTTTCTTGACCGTTCATCAGATACCAAGCATCCTCTTCCGGATAATATTGGAATTCAGCGACAGCGTCAGATTCTTCGCTAGAGATAGCCATTTTGTTCATAGTTTTGGTTACAGTGTAAGATTTACCTGCAAACATCACTTGATCTTTCTCGATATCTCCGGCTTTCATGGCAACAGGATTGTTACCACCCCAGAATTCGATAGAGTTGAAAATCAAAGCATCACCCAAGCAGCACAATTCGTATGCCGGAAGGATGCATAATCCCAAAAATACCAACTCGTTCACGAATTTAGAATCAGAAACGCTACCGTTCCAATTGTGTAATTTGGATGTCAACGCGAAAGAGCCGAAACATCCGCTCAAAGCAACTGATGAAGCAGCGATTAAAGCAACTGCAACAAACCGATTAAAACTTTTCTTCATAACCTTATATTTAAAATTTAGTTTTGCTAAGATACAGCAATATTTACGAAATTAAACATGTTAGGTTACTTTTTCTTATAAAATTTTTTCGGTGCAATCATTAATTCCGGACGTAAAACGTTATCTAGCTCTTCCTTAGTCAACAACTTTTCTTCCAGTACCAAATCGTAAACACTTCTGTTCTCGGCTAAAGCTCTCTTGGCAATACGAGAAGAATTTTCATATCCCAGCGTCGGATTCAACGCGGTAACGATTCCGATACTGTTCATTACCATATCCTTGCAACGTTCAGCGTTAGCAGTGATTCCGTCAACGCACAAAACTCTCAAACGATCCATAACTTTAATCAACATCTGCATAGAGTTGAATATAGCGTACACGATCACCGGTTCCATCACGTTCAATTCCAACTGACCGGCTTCAGCAGCCATCATCACGGTCGTATCGTTACCGATTACACGGAAACAAACTTGGTTTACCACTTCAGGGATAACCGGATTTACTTTACCCGGCATGATAGAAGATCCCGGTTGCATCGGCGGCAAGTTAATCTCGTTCAATCCGCATCTCGGACCGCTGGACAACAAGCGCAAATCGTTACATACCTTGGACAATTGAACGCAGAAACGTTTCAATTCGGAAGAATAGGATACACAAGCCCCGGTATCAGGCGTAGCGGCAATCAGGTTCGGTGCTAACACGAACTCTTCACCACTGATAATACGCAATTCACGAGCACAGATTTCAGCATATTCCGGTTCTGAATTGATACCCGTACCAATAGCCGTGGCACCCATGTTCTCGACCAAGAACAATTTAGCAGCCTCGTTCAGACGCTCGATATTCTCTTCCAAAGTATAAGCATAAGCCTCGAACTCCTGACCTAAAGTCATCGGCACGGCATCCTGCAACTGAGTACGTCCCATTTTCAACACGTGCTCGAACTCTTTCGCTTTTCTACGGAAAGAATCAACCAACAATTTGATCTCTGCCACAACTTCTTTATTGGTCAAAATTATAGCCAAGTGGAAAGATGTCGGGTAAGCGTCATTCGTGGATTGAGAAAGATTCACGTGGTTGTTCGGGTGACAATAGTCGTACTCACCTTTTTGATGTCCCAATAATTCCAACGCACGGTTAGCTACAACCTCGTTGATATTCATGTTCGTGGAAGTTCCGGCACCACCTTGTACCATATCCACGGGGAATTGGTCGGCCAATTTACCGTCAATGATCTCCTCGCAAGCTGCCGTAATAGCATTCGTTATATCGGAAGGAATCAAGCCTAATTCATAGTTAGCCTTTGCAGCCGCCCATTTTACCATCGCTAAAGCCTTCACGTAGTTCGGGAACATTCCGATCGTGTAACCGCTAATCCCAGCGAAGTTCTCGATTGCTCTCAAAGTCTGAACACCATAATAAGCATCCATTGGCACCTCTTTGTTGCCGAGTAAATCATGTTCAATTCTTGTCTTCATAATTCTTATAGATTAATTATTTCCAAATACGTTTGAATCTCTTTCAAGTTTCACCCGATCGTCAAAAACTCACTAAATGTCCCTCGCTCATACAAAACGACCCGGAGAAAATTAATCCGGCAAAGGTATAAAAGTTAATAGTATAAAGCCAAATTTTAGACAAGAATTTACACGTAACTTTACAAGTGTTATAACATTGAATATCAATATAATCAAATAAAATTTAACAAATTAAAGTGCAGAAAAAGGCTTTTTTACAAACGTTTCCGAAAAAACAAACAAAAGATTGGGGAGTAGGGTTCGCCTTCGGCGAGTTACAAATTACTAACGCTAGAGAAGCAACCTGCAACTCGCCGAAGGCAAATGCAACCTGTAACCTGCAACTCGCCGAAGGCGAACTCAAGGTTGATTATCATCTATATTAATCACGATTTTCGCCAGAGAAGAACGAAACAACTCATCGTCATAAGGCGCATACTTTCCCTTAACGTCATACATGATCGAGGCCTCGCCCTTGAAACCCTTGACCGGAAAAAACATCATTTCAGCCAGATCCGGATTATATACCCATTTGCCCTCGTTAAGAGCTTCGTACACGAATACCTCACTCCCAAGACATTCCTTATCATTTTTCCATATTCTGAAACTCCTCGGGTCCAAATTATCTTTACCGGGATTCGGAGTACTGCCTTCACCCCTGTACGCCACGTCATTATCCAATGGTCTCACAGTGGCAGGTCCTCGACGATGCTCGTAAATATCATCTTCCGCGCGTGCCCCATAGAGAGGAGTAATCCGCAAATTCTTAATAATATTGGTATGTGCCGTAAGCTGTCCGGTCGATGCCATAAACCCGATACATAATCTCTGTGGCGTAATCAGGGTTAGGTCTGTTACCGGTGGGGTGGTATACCATATCGGTTTAGGCGGACTGCCGCCCGCAATCCGGATTGGTAAACTATTTTCAGTATAACTCAAAGAAGACGGGTACGTGTAATTCTCTATCACGACCGTCTTGTCTGTCCCGTGTTGTATCGTCACCGTAATCTTAAAACCACCCCCGTTATCATTGGGTTCCAACGCGATAATTGCTTTACGGTATGTACTTTCATCTGAATGAGAGAACACACCTCCGCCTGAAATATTGAACGGTTTATCAATCCGGGGAGTAACATGCCGTTCATACTGCCCGCTCATTGTGTTCAACTCGAATCCGGCTTCATTTCTCAATCCGTTCGAATGTTCATCTTCAAGCCCTCCGGTAATACTCCATCCCGTGTGTCGGGTGATAAGTACCGGAAATCCCCAACTGCCTTCCGGTATTTCATGCGTATTCTGTTTAGTTGTTATCGTTTTTTTTCCTCGACCGGCAGCCCCCCGAATGGTTACATTACTTCTGGTGTTATACTTTAGAAGTTGCGCATTAGCTATTGTAGTCAAATTATCATTATAAGGAATCCCGTTTCTCATCTCGTAGTCTTCCATACGCCAATTCTTAAAATTACCCTGATCCAGCGCCACGGCGAGATACCCGCCTTTCATGCCGGTTATCGGCAATACCCCCTTACTTATGCTCTGGTGAACCGACGACCTGTGAGTATAACCAAACCCCGCCCCCTCCGCTCCGTATTTCAGATTATCCCCAATATATTGATTGGTAGTCGCATCGACAAGAAACATACAAATACCGTCCGTCAAACCCTTTTCCGACGGATTCGTGTACATCATGATATACTCGAACTCGATTAGTAAACCGTCTTTCGTGGAGAAAATATAATCGGGCAAATAAAAAGCCCCGACCTCTTCTTTTCCTTGCGTGAGTCGCAATCCCAAGTTTTTCACCGGCTTCGCCTGATTTGCTCTCTTGTACGTGTTATCGGCTTTTCTTCCCGAGGCTTCGATCTGATTCGGCTCAAAAAGTTTCACATTCTCCATATCCCCGTCCAAAAACGACCGGAAAAAAGGCATAAGATGAGAGGATTGTGCCGATACACCGTCCCTCATTCCCAACAATACCAACAAAAGAAAGAATATCTTTTTCATCATATACTTCGGTGTTTCCATATCATATATATTTATCCATCAATAATCTCTGATACAACGAATCGGGAAAGCATACGACAGGTCGGCATCGTAAAACAGCATCCCGTCTTTTTCCATGAAAAGATAGTTCACCGTGTACCGGCTACTAATCGTGTAAGGCGTCGCCGACCAATAATACCCGTAAGCCCCGACTTGTACCACGTTACCGTCCCCGTTGGGATAGCGGTGTCCCGCGGCAGGCAGAAAAACAGTTCCGGCTGGCGGTGTCCCCGCGTTGGCAGGCGTTGAAGTAGAAACCGACACGTTCGCCCCCAGAAACCAACCACTTTCCGGATCAAACGATCCATTCAAATAACTGCCGGAATTGGCGTTCAAGTTTAACGTGACATCTTTAAAACTACCTCTATTCGCTGTTTTTACCCCCGTTTCATTATACAATGCTTCCAATTCGGCAGAAGTAGGCATACGCCATTTTCCTTCCACCCAACCTTTTCCATCCTTTCCACTGGAAATATAACGACATATATCCCCTATGCCCGTTGCCTCGTCGAAACCCGTGTTATTAAAAAACTCTTTAAAAGAATCATCCGCCGCGGAAGACGAGGTAAAGCCGAAATTCGGGTGACCGTACGGTATTTTATCCCAACCGCCAAGCCCGCCTTTCCAGTCTGACGGATTCAACCCCGACGGGGCATACACGACTTGTACCGTCGGATCATAGGGATTCCCTCCCGGTGCCAGCGCAACAAGCGATCCCCATTTAAAAAACAGCCCCTGCGACCAAGCCGGAATCGTCCGGTTATCCTGTTCCGTAATGGCAAAAGTCAATACCCCGGAACTTAGAACCACGTTACTACGGGCAAACAATTCGGCGACCGGAACTCTCCGGACCGTCAGCGTGTCGATAAGCCTCCCGGCAGTAAACACGATTTTACCGCTCACGTAATCCTCGGGATTACCCGGCGGGGTAATCGCCGTAACATTGATTTCCACCCCTGTCTGGTTAATGTCAGCCCCATTCGTCGAGGGCTTATTGTCGGCAAGCCGGAGCCACGTGTGCGCGTTCGGTTCCAGCACGACAGCATTCCAATCCCCGTGATAATCGGAACTCACCCGGTGTTTCAATTGCCTGCTCACGCCGTATGGCATATCAATTACCCGTGTTTCCACCCCCATAAAGAACTGTCCGTCATAAACAATGTGCTTTATCCCGGACATATCCACGACCAGCATAGAAGTTTTCAGATTTGACAACACACTTTTCGAGCGAAGCGCCTGATCAAATGATTCGTAGCCGATTCCCTCTGCCGCCGTTATCGTGACAATATACTTGTAGTTGCGGTACAGGGGCATATAGTCCGCGGCAGTAGACGCCGCCGACTCACGAGTGAAATCAACGCGATAATAGTAATCCTTCCCAAAATACTTTCCTTTGATAATCAGACAAGTTCCGTTCACTTGATCGGCTTCCGAGTTCCTCGCGGCTTCATAGGCGTAGATCTCCCCCGCCAACAAAGGTCCGGCAACATCGCCAACCTGCTTATATTCATACATCATCGCGTCATCCAAAGTTCCGGGCTGCTTGCCCGCCGGATTCGGCACCATAGGATTATTATTATTCGTGTAATAATCCGCTATGATATTACCGTTGGATGCGTTCCACGCCGGGGCAATATAACCCAAAGTATTGTAATTCACCACGTATATTTCCTCAAGTCTGAAAATGCTCCCCTTAACCTCGTTCTCGACGTCAATACGGGCAAGCATACGAGTCAACGATATGCTGACTGTCTTTCCCGGTGCAATCCCGTTGACAGGAACTTCCCCGTACATCGGTATCGGGATATAACCCGGTGTCGATACATTCCATTTATAGGAGCCGTCGGCATCCGGTCGCGTGGTAAATTTCAACGCTCCTAACACGTCTTGTTTTTCCGAATTGACCGGATAATCTGTCAATGCCTTATCCACCTCGTCCGAAGCGTTCGTGACAATTACGATCAAAGCGGCATTCTCGTCTTTCGGTAACGCCAAATTATACTTTATCTTATAATCCGAACCCGACGGTTCCTGCGTAAAATTACTCACTTTGATATTTTGGAGCAATTTCGCGGCAGGAGTCGATTGATCGAAAATCAAAACGTCTATCGTCTCCACCGTGGCCTCCCCTTTGGAACCTTCTAACGAGCGGGTTACAGGCACATCAAAACCCGGAATAATCATTTCCATGGCCACCACCTCACCCGATACTCCGGCAGGTGCATCCAGTTTCTCCGATACACACCCCGCCACACCAAGCAGTAATAAAACAGCCGGGTAAAACAGTTTCGATAATACTTTAAATCGCTTCATTTATCACATATTTATTATACTATGAACGAGTTACCCGTACCTCCTTGGTCAGATTTCCCGCCTTGATTTCTACAACGGCATAACATCCTATATCAACACTACCTAGATTCCCGGAAACCGTAAATGTCAACTTTTGAAACAAACTTCCGGCAACTTCCGACATCACGACTTGTAACCAATCACTCTGAACATGAGAAGGTGCAAGTAGATCGCCATTTTTATCGTAATAACTTACCGTTCCCAGTTGTATCCCTTTCGGGAACCCGCGGTCAGTCCTGTCGTAATTGGTCTCGGTTGTAATTATAACCGACTTCCCGTCATTACTGATATAAAGATTATCCCGACTTACCCGCAAAAAGTACTGGGGATCAATAATAATCCCCTGCCCCGCATCCGACCACGGAATGACGGTATGCTCGAACTGCACGGTTTTCTCCTTCACGACACCCACGATACAGTACACGTTATTCCGCCTGATCTCCGTGAGTGCTTGCACATTCCCCCCTCCTTCCGGGGAAAATTCAGACAGGATCGTACGGGTATCCCTCAACCCGTCGGGAGTACTTAATCCTATGATATCCAATACCAGCTTATCAACATCTCCCGGGGCAGAGCAAGTTCTTTCGGGAGTGTAAAACGCACATATCAATTGCTTGGTTTCATCTAACTCCAAAGAATTACTTGCCCCGTAAAACCAACCGACATACTCGTAATCACTGGCAGGAATCAACATCCGCCCAAAATTATTTTCCACGTCCGTACCCGTTTGAAAACGAGTGCCGTCGGCCTCTGTCCCTGCTATCAGATATCCTCCCGTGTAGGTGTTCTCCAACAGCACCCGGAAAGAATTGGTCAGTCGGGCAAAAGCAACGGCATCCTCTTTTTTCAACCAAAGCTCTACCCGTGC
This sequence comes from Butyricimonas sp. Marseille-P3923, assembly GCF_900184685.1. Classification (GTDB taxonomy): domain Bacteria; phylum Bacteroidota; class Bacteroidia; order Bacteroidales; family Marinifilaceae; genus Butyricimonas; species Butyricimonas muris. The sequence goes on along the minus strand of NZ_FXXL01000003.1, from coordinate 295,071 downwards.
CACCCCCCGTTCTATATTGATCTTTTCCCGTGTCGTGTTCCCCTCGATTACTGCAATTTTCCGTTTTACCCCGGTCATCGGGAGTCCCGAAGAAGCAGGGAGCGTATGGTTAAAATTAAATGCGTCCCCCATCCGAAAAATCAAATCCTCCAACTCGGACGGGGAAGTCACCGCTTCCAATGCGGCAGTTATTGTCCCCGGCTCATTCACGACCACGACAAGCATTTTATCCGGGTTCGAACTGACTTCCAACGTCGTACCGAACTTCTTGGCGTCCTGCTCTTTCGTGTCAAAAGCAACGACCTCGTTGATATCGATAACAGGGAAAACCGAAGCGTCATCGAACGTGATAAAACGGGCTGTATGAACGTAATCATGTTCGTCAGCTCCATCCACAAGAACCTCTATTGACATCATTCCCCGCGTACTGCCCGCCATATCTTCATTCTTTTCCGATCGTTCTGAGATACAGGAAACGAGAAAAACCAGCGTAAAGACAATATGTAAGATATTATTTTTCATAAACACTTCAATATAAAATCAGACACCTATATCATTAAACCATATTATCCAGTTATTGATCTTGATTCCCACGGCAACAAAACCATCGGGCCCACTTCCCTCTTTATACAGAAGCACCAGATGCCATTCGCTCTGTCGATCAAGAAATCCCTGCATGGACAAGTCATTACCGTCCAACCCTTTCGCTGGTTTTATCTCTTCCAATAAAGACATCAGATCGTAATTCCACAACACGCTTCCGCTTCGCGCATCACGCACGGTAAGTTTATAATTATAATCTTCACCGTATACCAGTCTGACCGTGTTAAGACGTCCCGCGGACAACACTCCCGGCTCGCTCCCCGTTGTCAGTTCGTATGGAATGTACCTCACGTTTTCCCTTAGCCTTGGCATATTATCATGACCGTACACCGCCCCTTCCGGGGTTTCTATTTCAAAAGTATACGCAGCCGCCCCACTTCTTGCTCCGGCATATTTTTCAGATTTATCCAGCAACAACGTAAAACGATTGGTATTCTTGACAAGATGCACCGGAAACACCGACAAATCGGACTTATTCTGAATATCAATGGTCTGTCCCACCCATAAAGGCGAGAATCCGTGAGATACCGTCCCGGAAGTCCGGTTCAGCGTTATCCGGACATCTTCCAGCATAGTCTGCCCGGGGGATAAAGAATTACCGTCCTTGTCGGCAACCTTAAAATGCTCTGTCAACCCTCCTACCGCCAGTATCTTGTATTCCCCCGGACGGAAATCATTCCCGAAAAACATCCGTTTCCCCCCAACAAGTTCCTTACGCCCGACGTGTCTGTTGAAAAGATACAGCCCTTTCCCGTCAAACACGAATACATCGACCGTCTCCACTTGCAGTTCGAAAGAGTCAACATACTCCATATTGTAATCGTAGACAAATTCCAGATATATCCCGCAATCATCCATATCGTCCTTGATACTTTCGCACGACACGAAGAAAAGCGACAAGATAACAATCGGAAGCAACCGGAACCTGTCTCGATGTACATTATTCACGTTCATACCATTCATTCATTATAGATTTTATCATGCTAAATGATTCCAACCATACAAACCGTATTTCATGAATCACTGAATCGTCAATCACTAAATCAAGGAATCACCGAATCAAAAATCCCTAAATCCCTATTTCGTTTTCCCAAACGATCCACGGTGCTACCTCAACCGTGATACCGATATATCCTACCGTCCCGTCAATCGGATCTTTCGGGTCCGGATCACCGGGTCCCGGATTGTCAATATCCGGATACCAAGGAGTTCCCGCACCTTTCACGGAACCCAAGGTCAATTTATACCAGTTATTACGAACGACGCCGTATTTGGCAAAAGCCATCTCCTGCGTTGTTTCATTATCATGACGTATTTCGTAATAGTAATAACAAAGCCCGTTCTGGTACCAACGGATAACAGGATTCTTACCATCCTTGATAACCTCTCCGCCATTCGGGATTTGTGACAAATCCGTTTCCAAAAGAGTGGCGAACGAAGTACCGGTAAGAGTCACCTCGCTGTGCGCATCCGCGTACTCCTTTATTTTAGTGTACATTTTCTCGCAGGCAGCCTTCAAATTCGGTCCGACATCGACAGCATTGTAAGCAGCTTTCAATGCCGCAAAATCAGTGAAATTACTCCCGGCAAAATTAAACCAGTCGCCCCCACTAGTGCGTCCCGGTGGATAATACGTGCCTTTAATCACCAGACGGGTAGCATTCTCGAACTTCTGTTCGGCGGCAGACATCGTATTCTCGATACAATAAGTCTTATCCGCGGTAGCCATCCACGTGTACGGCGACACCAATACCGGATTATAAGTACTACTATTTACCGTGGCATTCACGATACCGACATCATTCGTGTAATTCGGGTCAACCGTGTAAAAATTACTGGTATAACTTCCATCATTCGAATGAGTAACCGAAAGTAGCGCCTTCTCCGCGAAAGGATAGAACGTACTGTTCACGGCATCCAAAGTCCAGTTACCGAAAACAAATGTTGCCCCGTCAGGTTTTACCTCTATATTACCTTTAAGACTGAGTTCCAGTTTGGAAGCCAGACGTTCGATCTTCACCTGCACCCTGTTACCTGTTTTCTCGGCAGCCTCCTTTGCCTCGTCGTCATCCACGTCCTTCGTCACTTTCTGAATTTTACCGCTGATGTCAATCAAAGGATCGGAAATCTTATCCCCGGCATCTTTCCCGGTTTCATCGCCACTATTAATCATGGTAAAACCTTTGGCAATAGGCAGAACGACATCCGTGATCTCCTCTCGGGTAGCCTCTTTGATTGCCGTGTTAACCGTGCTAAAAGTCGTCGTTACGTTAATATCGTTCAACATTCCCTCCAATTTGTCGCCGGGATTGGCTATCACCAAAAGTTTGGTCGCCGCCGCGGAGACCTTAACGGCTGACGGGCTTGAAGAAGCATTCGGAATCTTCACGAGGTAATCCGTCGTACCCGGGATTCCCACTATATTTTCCGCCTCATCGAAGAACAACAGATAAAGGTTTTTCAAGTCACTCTCGTTCGTTCCGCTTTCCTCGCCCGAAGAACGGGCTGATGTGTTTTGCGTTGCAATTTTAATGGAAAGATAAGCAACATCCGCATCACTTATTATCGGCGGATCATTATCGCTATCACTTTTACTGCAACCGGTCAATGCCGCTATCGCCAACATTGACATTAGAATCATTTTCATCTTCATTTAGTCGTGTTTTTAATGGACAATAATTATATTTTCAATCATCATGGAATCAATCCATTCCATACATTTCCCAATCTTTCAATTTCTCCTGATAAACATTTTCATCTGCCTTGTATCGTTCAATCAATCTAAGATGTGCTGCCGCATCGGTATTACCGGTAGCCGCCGCCTTCTTCGCATAATATTCCGCTTTGTCCAACTCATTATTGCGGGCATGGAACGCTGAGAAATAGATCCATGCTTCGGGCTCATCCTCCAGTCCCTGCAAGAACTTCAACGCCGCCGACACATCATTTGACAAGTAACTAAACACGCCCATCGTGATGCGGCTGCTTTTTTCCTCCGGGAATATCCTTGCCGCCTGCACGATAACCTCCTTGAATTGAGTGCTACCGGGTTCATATTGATTGGCAAGCAGGTAAAACTCGTACAAAGACAACATACTCGGGTAAGATTTGAACACTTCCTTTATGGTTTCGATCGAGTATTCGGGAACCGTGAAAGTAATCCGATAGGCACTCCGGCGAAGCATGGGAAAAAGATTGGCAAGCATATAACGATAAGTCCGTCCTTCATTATACTGCATCAACAGCCTCTCGCGCCCGTCAAATACATCCGTATTCCCGATAATTTCAAGCACTCGTCCTTTTTCGCCCTCGGGCATGCCCGGATCTTCCCGAACTAATTTTTCAAGTCCTTCCCAATCCTCCCCGTAACCTCGCGAAGAAAGAGCGATTCCCGCGAGATCATAATTCCCGCGAAGCCACCCCGTGAGCGAAGCCGCCCGCCGTTCCGACAGTTTAAGGTTATACTCCCACGTCCCCTCGGGTGACGCGTAAGAAGAAATCGTAACGGAGTTAATTTTCACTCCTTGTACTTTTCTCACCTTTTCAATACTCTGCCGAATCTTATCCAACTCGTTCCGGTTATTGGCTAACATGGGTTTAATCTCCGCGTTGCCTACCGTATAGATAATCTGTGCCTCGCCGGACTCCGTTCTGATCTTTATCTCCTCCCGCGGCGGGACGGGAAGTTCCACGGGAAGCTCGTAAATTACACGTGTCGGCTTTTCCGCGAAACGGATTCTATCAGCGATAACCTCCATGGAAAGGTGATGAAACTCACCCCTGCAATTGCGCCGTTCCTGTACCATGGCAACATTCGCATCTCTCATCCAACTTTCGAGAGGAATCGTCGCACTGTAACTTATCCTCCCGTGAAAAAACTTTTGCCCCCTCGCGGAGAAAGACGCGTACACGGGTTCGACACGCCCCGAAAGCCTTTCAACCCTGTTCACCACCGCCTGTTGAATCCTGCCGCTGATAACGACAGGCAGCAGCTTCCTCTCGTTCATCCCGGAACGAATCACCGGGAAAAGGTACATCTGACCTCGGGCAGGGACAGAAACCCCGATAGCCTCAATATCAAGCACAACACGTATACTGTCACGCTCCTGCCGCACGTCACGCACCACCACTCGCACGTCTGACACTTTCTGTTGGGCAACTAAAGCGACAGGAGCCATAAAAAGCAACACGAGCCCAGCCAGAGCCACCATTTTAAACCTCATCTTACCATCGATTTTCATAGTCTGTATTATTTTATCAGAAACACAAGAGTCAACCCGAGTTTCGTCAACCCGAAATAATGCGCGGTCTTATGCCCGATCTTGGGTTTACACTTGCCACACGGGAATTTATCGTGCGACATATAAGCGTATCCTGCCCCGACAGTAGCTTCCAGCGACCAGCGGGGTGCGAATATCCAGTTATAACCGTAGCTCACGCCGACACCCGCCAACCATCCCTCGTACCGGTTATCCTTTATCGTTCTGAAAGGTCCGATACCTCCCGCGTTATAAGAAGCATAATGAGCGTGAACACCTAAGAAATGTCCCGTGAACGGTTGACATTTCCACCACCGTAATTCCGGCTGCACGGCAAAATGCTTGAACTTCTTATCATTGCTGAAACTCCACAAATTCCAACTGACGGGAACATCCAACGTGGTACGCACCCCGACCTTGAATTCCACACCCAGATTCGGAGATGCCATACCGTCCATCAGCAGGTTATTTTTCAATGCGATTTTTTGAGCACGGGCTAACGTGCAGAACGAAATCACCATGATTAATAATATAAATCTTTTACTTTGCATACAGATTTAATTTTCTTAATGCAAATGTAAACCATTGTTATCGCTTGAAAAAGACAACTTTATCCAACTCCTACCACCGGAATTGAACATCCCGGAGAAGTTTCGGGCGAACAATTTTTCTATCCCGCTCAATGATAGGAAACCATTCAGTAACTTCCTCCTAAACAGAGGAAAAATACCGGAAAATTTCTCCTAAACGGAGAAAAGAAAAACATGACACTCGAATATTATACTTAAACGCATTTTAAGCTAATATTTATCAAAAAACTCCGTATTTATAGTTATTTTTGATATTGAATTTAACATATTCCATCTTCAAATAAATACAAACCATGATGAAAAAGAAGGATCTCCATGACGAATTCATTGATGAATTATACAAGAAAATCCCCAAAAGGGCAGATCTGATAAATTTGGTATCCGACATTCTAAAATTAGAAAAGGAATCCATTTACAGGAGATTGGCAAGAAAAGTGAATTTCTCTATCCGGGAAATGGGAATATTGGCAAAAGAACTGAATATCTCTATCGACAGACTACTTTACAAAGCAGAAAACCATCAATGGCATCCCGTCGTGCTGGAAATCCCCTTGAAATTTCATTCCATGGATTGCTTGTGTGACATGATAGAGCAAAACATCCAACGAATCGAATACATCAACCGGGACATTCCCGGACAAATGGGAAATGTTTACCACGTCCTACCGCTGGAATTTTTCATCCATTTTCCCATGATTATGAAATTCATGTTCTTCAAATGGGGAAATTACTTCATCCGGTCGGAAGAATTCAATCATTTTTCTTCATGGGAACTTCCCCACAAATTATCTATCCTTGCAGGAGAATACATTGACACATACAACTTTCGAGAAGTTTTCTACGTCTGGGATAATTCATTAATCTGGATATTAGCCAGAGAAATTGACAATTTCTACAAAATGAACATTATCACGACACAAGAAAAAGAAGATATAAAGGAAGAACTTCACGAGCTCTTATCAAATATCGAAATGACATTAAATGGTACCCGTGTACCCGCAATCCCATATCCGCCGGAAACGACCTTCTATGTTTCCTCCGTCAATATCGGCTTTACAAGCAACTATTATCAATCCGGTAACAGACACTTTGCCACGTTTCAAAGCAACTTCAGTTTCTCCATGATAGAGAATTCCGAGGAAGACTTCACCAAGGTGAAAGAATGGATAAACTCCTTTTGCAACATCTCCACCCTACTCTCCCAAAGCGGACGTTTCGAGAGAAGGCTGTTTTTCAACGCACAGTACAAAATATTGGACAATATTTTAGAGTAAGCCCTCATTCGGGTTTTCCCCAAGTAATCCTATCGTAAAACTACCTCTTCCCGCTCACAACACCCCTAGCAAACACTTGTATCCCCGATAAAAATCGTTGCTACAAGCATTCTATATCATAGCTGTAAGAAAGAAGAGGTAGTATAACCCAAGGATTACCATATGATTACGGCAGTTTTTCCCTATTCGAATTCTTCGGCATTCGCCTCCATCTCACCGAGAGGTTTCAGATTCGAAGGAATCCTCTCCTCCGTGTCATCCGAGAAATAAGGGAACACGTCCATGATTGTCGTGTCGGCAATAGAAGCGATCTCGAAAGGAACCACGTAAGTAGACAGACTCTTTTGCAAATTAACCAAAGCTCTTTCCAAATCTGACCCCGCGATCAGGAAATACTGACCGGACTTCTTCTCTTTTCCGCTAATCTGGTCGGCATCAATAATGTTCACCTTCGCCTTGTACCACTTGTCGTCATTCCCGTCATTCGACTCCACCAACTCCGTCACGTTCGACTTCTTCAACGCGGCAATATAAAAATCCCCTTGAATCATCTCTCTCAAACACTCCGTGATCCTGCTCTCCGCCTCCGTGTAAGACATGGCATCCAACAAATACGACTCGGACATTTTCTTCTCTTTCCCGTCCTCACCCACTTTCACGTATTTCACCTTCGCTTCAAACCAATTTGCTATCATTTCTTCTGTTTTTAATTTGTTTAATCGGACAGCAAAATTAAAATAATTCTGCCCAAAACACACCTCTCTCAAAAAAAATAAAAATTGGAACCAATGTATTCGTGATAAAATATAAAGTTCGATCCGCTTGTTTACAGTCAAAAAAAAGAGGCTTGAAAACCAAGCCTCTCTTCTGTACCATATCGATATATTAATATCTTCTGTTTGAATTATAACCTCCGCGATTACCGCCACCTCTGTTATAACCTCCGCGGTTACCACCGTTTGATCTTTCTTCTCTCGGTTTAGCCACATTAACGTTAATCACTTTACCGTCATATTCAGCACCGTTCAATTCGTCAATCGCTTTCTGTCCGAGAGTATCGTCAGCCAATTCAACGAAACCGAAGCCTCTTGATCTTCCTGACTCTCTGTCCATAATAACTTTAGCAGATACAATCTCTCCGTATTCTGCAAACAATGTGCTTAAATCAGCGTCATCAACGCCATAGCTTAAATTTGAAATGTAAATGTTCATCAAGTACAATTTTAATAATTAATTAATAGTGATTGAGGTGTGCATTGAATAAAAGTCTACTTAACGATACAAATACATGTTAGGAAAGTGATTTAAAACAAAGGAATCAACTCAATTCGGAACAAAGGTATCTCTATTATTCGGATATGCAAGCTTTTTCATGTATTTATTTTAAAATAATTCTATCCTACCCCCGAATATTTGATAATAAACACACATTTACTATTTTCGTGAAAAATTTAATCAAAACCATATCATGAGAAAAATATTCATCATCACGCTTTTATTATCGGGTGGAATATCATCATTCTGCCTCGCGCAAGAGAAGTATACCCCATCGAAAGAAAACTTGGAAAACAGACAATGGTTCCGGGACGCTAAATTCGGTATGTTCATCCATTGGGGAATATACAGCATGCTGGCGGACGGGGAATGGGTGCTTACCAACAAAAACCTGAATGAAGAAGAATACCAAAAACTGGCGGACGGCTTCTACCCTTCCAAATTCAACGCCGACGAATGGGTACGCACTGCCAAAGACGCCGGGATGAAATACATCTGTTTCACGTCACGGCACCATGACGGCTTTTCCATGTTCGACACCAAACAATCGGACTACAACGTGGTGAAAGCAACCCCGTTCAAACGGGACGTCATCAAGGAACTCGCCGAAGCCTGCCAAAAGCACGGGCTGAAACTATTCCTGTATTACTCGCATATCGACTGGCACCGTCCCGACTACTACCCGTGGGGACGTACCGGGCGCAACACCGGGCGCACGCCTTCCGGGACATGGGAAGACTACTTGAAATTCATGGATGCCCAACTCACCGAACTACTCACGAACTACGGTTCTATCGGGGGTATCTGGTTCGACGGCTGGTGGGACAAACCGGACGCAGACTGGCAACTGGAAAGGCAATACGCTTTAGTCCACCGCCTGCAACCGGGGTGCCTCATCGGTAACAATCACCACAAAGCACCCTTCGAGGGCGAAGACTTCCAGATGTTCGAGCGTGACCTTCCCGGGCAAAACAAGGCAGGTTACTCCGCCGATGCCGAAATCAGCACCCTCCCGTTGGAAAGCTGCGAAACCATGAACAACACGTGGGGATACAACATCAATGACCGGAACTTCAAATCGACCAAACAACTTATTCACACGCTGGTCGGTGCCTCCGGCAACAACGCCAACCTTCTCCTGAACGTGGGCCCCCGCCCCGGCGGAGATTTTCCCGAAGGCTCGGTCACGCGTTTGAAAGAAATCGGGGAATGGATGAAAACTTACGGCGAAACACTCTACGGCACCCGGGCAGGTATCGTCCCCCATCAACCGTGGGGAGTAACCACGCAAAAAGATAATAAATTATATGTTCACATCCTTAATCTGGACAAAACCGAACTCCTACTTCCCATCACGGATAAAAAAGTCAAAAGCATTGCACGTTTCAAAGATAAAACCCCGGTAAAATACAAGAAAACGAAAGAAGGCATCTTGCTCCAACTGGAAGAAATCCCCGCGGACATTGACCACGTGATAGAGATTGTTTGGCGATAAAACCAACGAAGTGTATCTTTTCTCACCCTTTTTTCGTAACTTAGCAGCCGAATAACTAAAAAAACAGGACTTATGTTTTCACAAGACGAATTCAAGAAATATGCCATGAAGCATAAAGGAATCAGTAGCCTGAATCTACATCGTATCGAATCAGCTACTGCCAGCTATATATCCCCGACGATCATCGAGGAGCGCCAATTGAACGTGGCAAGCATGGACGTTTTTTCAAGATTAATGATGGACCGTATTATATTCCTCGGGGTACCGATTGACGACACCGTGGCAAATATCGTTATGGCGCAATTGTTATTTTTGGAATCAGCCGACCCGACCAAGGACGTGCAGATCTATTTCAACACCCCGGGCGGTAGCGTGTACGACGGACTCGGAATCTATGACACGATGCAATACATCAAATGTGACGTGGCAACCATCTGTACCGGTATGGCCGCATCCATGGGTGCCGTGCTGATGACGGCAGGCACCAAAGGAAAACGTTCCGCGCTGCAACACTCCCGCATCATGATACACCAACCGATGGGCGGTGCCCAAGGTCAGGCATCCGATATCGAGATCACGGCACGGGAAATCATGAAATTGAAAAAAGAACTTTACCAAATCATCGCCGATCATTCCGGTAACCCGCTGAAAAAAGTGGAAAAAGACTCAGACCGCGACTACTGGATGACTGCTGTGGAAGCGAAAGAATACGGAATGATTGACACTGTTTTAACTCGGAATCATAAATAATGCAAGATAAATGTTCGTTTTGCGGAAGATCACGTGACGAAGTGGATCTTCTGATTGCCGGGATGGACGGTTTCATTTGCGAGATGTGTGCCCAACAGGCGTACGACATCGTGCAAGAGGAACAGAGAGGCCATTCCACCCCTTTAGACATGGATCATATCGAGGTCAAGAAACCGATAGAGATTAAACAATTCATGGATCAATACGTGATCGGTCAGGACGAGGCGAAAAAACACCTTGCCGTGGCTGTTTACAACCATTATAAACGATTGACACAAAAGCCCGGTAACGACGACGTGGAGATCGAGAAGTCCAACATCATCATGGTCGGTCGCACGGGAACGGGGAAAACCTTGCTGGCACGCACGATTGCCAAAATGCTGCACGTGCCTTTCACTATCGTGGACGCCACCGTGCTGACGGAAGCGGGATACGTGGGCGAGGACATCGAATCCGTCCTGACACGCTTATTGCAAGCAGCCGACTACGACGTGGACGCAGCAGAAAAAGGTATCGTCTTTATTGACGAGATCGACAAGATCGCCCGCAAAGGCGACAACCCGTCCATCACCCGTGATGTCAGCGGCGAAGGCGTGCAACAAGGTTTGTTGAAACTACTGGAAGGTTCTATCGTGAACGTACCCCCGCAAGGCGGACGCAAACACCCTGACCAGAAGATGATCCCGGTAAACACCAAGAATATCCTCTTCATCTGTGGCGGAGCATTCGACGGTGTCGAGAAAAAGATTGCCCAACGTATGAACACCCAAGTGGTAGGATTCACGGCAAGCAAAGAAACTTTCCTCCTCGACCGTGACAACATGTTGCAATACATCGCCCCGCAAGACTTGAAGTCTTTCGGGTTGATTCCCGAGATCATCGGGCGTCTTCCGGTATTGACTTACTTGGAACCACTGGATCGCCAAGCCCTGCGGAACATCCTCACGGAACCCAAAAACGCAATCATCCGCCAATACATCAAACTATTTGAACTCGACAATATCACGTTGAACTTCAACGAAGATGTCTTCGAATACATTGTTGACAAGGCTATTGAATTTAAACTGGGAGCCCGCGGACTACGTTCCATTTGCGAAGCCATCATGACCGACTTGATGTTCGAGATTCCCTCGCAACACTGCGACTCCATCACGGTCACCAAAGAATACGCCGAGAGCAAACTCGACAAATTTACTGCCCAGAAATTACGGGCGTGATTTTACCCCAAAAAAAACGAGATTCGGAATGAATCTCGTTTTTTACTTACAAACGCTTAGCCTGCATATCCATCTTGTCTTTCAACACGAAATCCATATAATAAACGTAAGCGTGTTCCAGATTCGGTTCTATTGACTTCACGTCTGCATATTCTGCAACTTCTTCTGCCACAATTTGGATCCTCAGTCCCCCGTCTTCGGGAACCGTCATGATCACGGGATATTTCCCTTTTATCGCTTCATACTCGTCTTGCATGACGAACAGTTCCCAAACTTTCCCCCTCGCCTGTCTGAGCATCTCCCCCGGGGTACCCATGAACTTTAATTGCCCGTGATTTAACAAAGCAACATTCTTGCAACTACTGGAAATATCCCCCACGATATGTGTCGATAATATAATCGTCGCATCTTTATCACTTATATCCGACAGAATATTCCGGAAACGGATACGCTCTTCCGGGTCGAGCCCGGTTGTAAGTTCATCGACAATGATAATCTTGGGATTCCCGATAATCGCTTGCGCTATACCCAACCGACGTTTCATACCCCCGGACAAGCGATTTGCCCAACGGTCACGTTCCTCGTAAAGTCCCACTTTCCTCAACATTTCGTCAACAAGCTCCCCCCGTTTCTTTTTTTCAATACCGGCAAGCCCCGCGCTATAATCTAAAAACTCCCAAGCCCGAAACTTTTGAAAAGTACGAAAATCCTGTGGCAAATACCCTAGCATAGAACGAATCGCTTTCCTGTCTTTCGATAAATCATAATCATCAAAAAATATCGTGCCGGAAGTCGGATTCTGCAATAACGTCATTATGCGCATCAAAGTCGTTTTACCCGCCCCGTTCGGTCCCAGCAAACCAAACATACCGGATTCTATTTCTAAATTCAAATCACGTAAAGCCTCTTTACCACCGGCATATATTTTCCCAAGATGTTCAATTCTTATTTTCATAGTTATATAGTATTAGTATTATTTTACTTTAACCCACTTCACGGCATCCGCCACGATAGATTGATTGGGATCCGCTCCCTGTCCGGACAAGTTAATCTTTGCCATACCTGCATTAAATTGATATACCCCCATCGAAACCCATCCATTCGCCTCTTCCAACGGTAATAATTCTATCGTTTCCTCCCCTTCGGCATGAGCAAACCGATACGTTTGCACCCGAGGAGCCGTTAGCCATCCACTTTTTACAAGACCGGCATCCACACTATTATCATTATAAACAAACAATTCATACTTCCCGAACTCGGGTAAATTCACTTCCCACTCAACCGCAGAAACACCATCCCCCGATCTTTTCATTAAATAACTTTTTACCAGTTCCCCGTACGAGTTCTCCATAGCCGATTCATGCCAACGAGTACCATTATAACTATCGTCTCTCTTGTTATACACTTTATCAAGAACACGCCTGTCCTCGATAACACAGCAACCCGGATCTGCATTATCCACGATGTACACTCCCGCCTCCGGGGCAAAAGCAAGAGTATCCGCATCAAAAATGCCTTCTATTGGCTTACTTAGCCTATTCGTTTGAGGGAAATTATCAAAATGAAGTAACGAAGGATTGTTCATCGCGAAGTTCGTACTTATCCTAACCCCTTCACTCACCCCGAATTCATTATAATATTTAATCTCTTTGCAAGCATTTGCCGGAATAAAATAATCTCGTGATTTTCCCCTGTAACTACTTATCGAAACTATTCCATCCAGATTCCCCTTATTCCATACTTTAATACCAAACACATGACCTTCTTCACCTTTTGATGTTTCCACCGCATCTAACCGCGCATCTCTAAAATAAAAAGCGGGTAAACCTCTCTCGCTATACAATTGCCGGGTCAAATCAAGAAAATCTATCCCGAACTCATCCTCTACAGCCTCGCAATACTTCTCGTAACTGAAACATTGGAAGGCGTGATTTTCCATGAAGCCGGAATTGAAACGATCAAATTCCTCGTAAGGAACAGAACACAAAAGATTTTTAAAGAAGTTATAGCCTTTAAGGTGTATTGCAAAATCTAATTTTATATCACGATTCGGATTTTGCAATGCTTCTTCAAGATTGTGATCCTTGAAATATCTAATTGCAAATTCACCACTATAGCTATTAAAATTATCTCCAACCCCCTCCTGCATCATATGAAACAAAAGATCGATTCCCGCAAACTCGGGAGAAAATACATTATAATGGTCTTTTTGTAACAAGGAAGAAATGTCATTTGCATTTTTCACCTGATTATTTGGAGTACGTCTCGCGAATCGACCTAAAAACATATCGCCCGCCGGCATATCAATTAAATCATTCACTAAAAAACCTCTGTACATCCACAAAAACTCGTGAGACGGGTTAAAACCCTCTCTCTCGTCATGCATGGGTTTAAATGGCAACCGGAATAAAGGCTCCCTTTCCGGACGGTACACGATTCCCGAATGTACATATTCGCTACTACCCTTCCAATCCCTGCTATATGCGCAAAAATGGACAGGAGTTTCAACAAGATTCAATTTATCATATACATACGCACTATTCCGGTCAAACATAAGTGCTAAATTCCACTGATCAAAAATTATCTCCATGTCTAACTCCTTGAAAAGAAGATACTCGTGTCCCGGCAACAGAAAGACTTCGTAGAACACATCTCCATTCTGAATCCCCTTTCGCACATAATCACCGATACAAAGAGTCAACCCGGACACCCCGAATTTACCGGTAAAACAAATATTATCACCTTCCCTGCTCTCTTCTCCCGGGGCTACCGGTACTCGTTTATCCTCTCCACTCACGGTCAACTTGAAACGAGTAAATTCCCGCTCCGTGAAGTAAGGTGCATTCACGTTCACCGTGGGTTTACTCGTCGGGTACCATAAACATTCCGGGGTCAACAACGTGTAATCCGGGCGGAGATAATAATAATCACGTCCCATGTTATACATGTAGTAACCACGTGAACGTGCCGCAAGAGAATCGATATTCACCACCTCCGCGTAACAGACGGCTGGAGAAATACCACCCCGGTAATCCACCCCGATTTCTTTCGTTTCACCCGGCTGCATCGACATCGCGAGAACAATCACTTGCCTCTCCCGCCGATAAGATAAATTCTCTTTACCCGAAGCGAGTTTCAACACCTCCAGCCCCGGATTCAAGTACAACACGACAGAGTCTATTTTCCGCTCGTACGGGTTATACACTTTCAATTTACTGGAGGCAAGGTAAGCATATCCCTCTTGTTTGAAATTTATATCATGCTCCAAGACATTAACCTTGGGTAAATTCTGGTATTTCACGAATACATCCCGAATAACCTCACGTTCTTTATCCCTTTGAACATATTTACCCACATAAAAGCCCGAAACAACGAACCCCACCACAAGTAATAATATTCCGAACTTCCCGGTAGCGAAATTAGCCTTGGCACTATTGGATATTCGACAGATAAAAGTTATTCCCAGAATAATTAACCCGCATCCCCAAGCGAGAAACGAGAACCGCTGCAACAGAAAACTACTCGAATCGGCAAATCCCGTGACATCCGAGAAAGCATTGGGCATCCCCAAGGCTAAAATATCGAAAGCACCGTAAAGCACTCCTTTACCGAAAAATACGCCAAAATAAAGAAAAGCAAGCAACAGGACGCAAGCCAGTGCAAAATTACGCGCTATTCCTTTCACGCATATCGTGAATCCCGTGATAAAAAATAAAATCGGACAAGTTACGGTTAAAAAGTAAAATACATAAGGAGAAAAAACAAAAGGAGAATCACTTGCCAATAAATGAATAGACAAGGCGATGATCCCCAACAAAATATCCAGACACAAAATAACAAGTATAAAACCCAACGTTTTCCCGAGCAATAACTCCATGTTAGAAAACGGTCGTGCCGAAACAGATGAATTAGCATCCACGTATTTGTCTTCCCACAGAAAATTACCCGCCCAGAAAATAGCGATAATGATTTGCAGGATATTTACCAGATAAGCATTGGCAAAAGGAATCGCGGAAGGCAAGGATATCGCTATCCATTCCGGTTCTTTGATACTACTTTGCGTGATAACGTGAAGAAAGGCCACAATCAATACACTCAATACCGTGACAACCTTGAAACTCCATTCCCTCGTGATGGCCTTCGCCTCGTAACGGGCGATCAAGCCAATAGTTCGATAGTTCATAGTTAAAATTTTTAGTAACACATTTTAAAAACGCACGCCTCCCATAAAATCGTTCTTGAAAAATAGATTGCAGTCTATTATCATCATTTAAAGTCAGCATTCATCCCTTACAAACGTATACATTAATTACATCAATTACAAGTAAATTGTTATTTTTATTAATTTTGATTATTTCATCGCCATTCACAGACACACCTCTATGCGGCTTAATACCCAAGACCCACTATAATAATACCGAAGTCCTAAGGTAATCATACCCTTCCTCCGTTCTTGCTCCGGTTATCCTGTGGAGATCCTATAATCTCACATATAGAAAGCACGCACTAAAAGCACATAAACACCGTCACCGGGGAATGATTTCCATAGGACTTCCCTAGTTCTTCTTTAGGTCTTCACTAGAAACAGGTTCCGCCAGATCACGGATAACTACCGAAGCACAAAAACACCCGAACACGGGCGGCATGTAAGAAATCGTTCCCACGTTCGATTTCTTATTCTCACTCTCGCTCAACACAATAGCTTCCGGAGCGACTTCCTCGGGCGAGAACACGACCTTCACTCCCTTGTAGACACCCAGCTTATGAAGCCTTTTGCGAAGCATACGGGCAAGATTACAATTATAAGATTTGGAAATATCGGCAATACATACCTGTGTCGGGTCCATTTTTCCCCCGGCACCCATGGAACTCACGATACGATATCCCTTTTGCAGACTATGGTAAATCAGGAAAATCTTGGGAGCTAATGTGTCTATCGCGTCTACCACGTAATCATACTTCGCCATCTCCAATATCTCGATCATCCGATCGTCCTTGATAAAATCATTGATCACGTGAAGCCGGATGTCCGGATTGATATCCCGGAATCGGGCAGCCATGATTTCCGCTTTCGCCTTCCCGATATTACTGTCCAATGCCGGTAACTGCCGATTTTTATTCGTCACGTCTACACTATCACCGTCAATAATTGTCAACTCGCCTATCCCCGCCCGACACAATTGCTCGGCGGCATACGCCCCTACACCACCCAATCCGGCAACCAACACGTGCGCGTTTTTCAACTGTCCCAACCGCTCCTGTCCCAAGAGCAATTCCGTTCTACTCAGCCAATCCATAATTATATCGCAAAAACATTCTTTAGATTTTCCCTTGTCACCCTCTTCAATTCCTCCACGGTAAGTCCCAATATACCGGATGCCACGCTGTAAATAACATCAATCCCCACCGTCTTGTCATCATTCTCCAAAAACAACCTGTTCAAAGGAACATGTCGTAACAAATGAAAAGCGTTGGAGCGGTCATTTAAAAGTGCCGTCCCCGCGGAAATATAAAACCCGTGTTCCAACAATTGTCGTAATATCTGTTCGTTATTATTATACCCATGAATAATCCACGGAATCGAAGATTTCATCTTTTTCCGAATAGCTATCAACTCGGAATACGCCTTTACACAATGAATAATCAGAGGTTTCCGAAACTTTTCGCCCAATTCAACCTGTCTTTCCAACACCCGTTCCTGTTCCTCTATACAAACCGGAGAGCGACGGTCCAAACCGCACTCTCCGATCGCGATAACTCTCCCCGTGCAAAGCATGTCATTTACACACGTCAAAGCATCCTCTCCAATTTCCCCGAGTTTCATCGGATGAACACCTACCGAGTAAAAAACTTCCTGCCCCTCTTCTATCCCCCGTCTTTTCTCGTCTTCAATCCACGCTTTTCCCTCTCCAACATCCAAGACATTGATTCCTTCACCGACATGATGCGTGTGTATATTCACGTACGGGTTCAAATTCAAAAACTATTTTGTTTCCTTGTTGCACATGATGTTCAGGATCGTCTTATCCGTCTCCTCCATTCCCTTGGTTCCAATCAATCCCACGTTACGAATGGTTCGCTCGATATCCTCTTCTACTATCCCGTCATTATTTGTTTTTATACCGTTCATGGATAACAGAGCCGCCTGTACGGCAGCAGATACCCCGGAATAAACTTTCAAGGCACATCCCTGTTTAGCTCCGTCACACATCATTCCGGTCAAGTTGGAACACATCGTTTTGATCGTGTTGACCATATTCTCGTAAGTACCGCCCATCAAGTAAGTGATAGCCGAAGCAGCTCCCGTACCGGCAATCAAAATCCCGCAAAGAGCAGAAAGATGTCCCATGTAATGGTGGATATGCACCGCAATCAGGTTGCTCAATGCCAAGGCGCGAGCCAACTGCTCGCGTGAAGCCCCGAACTTTTCGGCAGCCACCACCACGGGCAAATACACCGTGATCCCCTGATTACCGCTACCGGAATTTGTCATAACCGGTTTCGGGCATCCGTCCATACGGGCATCCGACGCTGCCGTCGCGCGAATCAATGTGCGGTTCAGCAAATCGTCCTCCAACAATCCCTTATCTATATTCTCTTTCAGCGTCTTACCAATTTGTAAACCGTACTCAGATTGTAACCCCTCGGCAGAAATGGCCTTGTTCATCTCGGCTCCTTGCAACACGAACTCAATATCTTTCACGTCTACCTCGTGCACGAAATCCCAAATACGTTTCACACTTAACTCCGGTCCCTTATCTTCTTTCTTTGTCGTATCTAACTTAAATTCTCTCTTGAAAAGCTCTTCCCCGTTCTTTTCCACCAGAATGATATTCGTGTGCGTGTGAGCGATAATCACTTTCACCTTATCATTTCCCTTGGTTGCTAATGCCTCGGCGTACAATTTATCCGGGGCATCCATTTTCAGAGAAACCGTAACATGACTTAACAAATCCTTGGCACGTTGCAGGTTATCCCCCACGTTCACGTCCTTCAATACTTCCAAACCGTACTCGGACTTCCCACAAACCGCTCCCAAAGCAGCGGCGATAGGAAGACCTACCATTCCGGTTCCGGGAATCCCGACACCCATGCCGTTTTTATAAATATTGCCACTAACCAGTACATCCAAATGCTCGGGCACGCCTCCCAATACCTCTTTACATTTTGCACAAGCCAGAGCACAGGCTACTGGCTCGGTACACCCCAAGGCCGGAACGGCCTCTCTTCTCAATATTTCAATGATTTGTTGATCTGTTACTTGATTCATCTTTTCCTATTTTATTCATGTAGAATGTTTCATATTCACGGCTACAAAAATAGTGTTATTTATCTATTTTTCTACCACAAAAAGACAATTTATACTATCTTTGTCGATTGAAGTCGAATTAGTTGTATCACGATAGACATTTATTCATGAAATCAATACTTGTTATTTTAATATTATTCATTACCCATCAAACTTGGGCACAGACAGACACTATACCCGCGGTGAAACCGGATGTAGACTTTTTCAAACAACTTTCTCAAGCAGACTCTATCACGGGCGGGAAAGTTACGCTCCACGGGGACCCGAAAATCGAACAGCTAATGAAACTGAATCTTTCTGTCAACAGGAAGGAACAGGCTTTCCAAGGCTATCGTATCCAAATATTATCTGCCAGTTCTTATAATACCAATATCGACACGTTGAAAAGTTACACGCAACGATTCGAGGAAGAATTTCCGGATATTCGTGCCTATCTGCAATACACGGATCCCGACTTTAAAATTCGTGTCGGCAACTTCCGTACCCGCATCGAGACTATCCCCGCATTAAAACGTATTCGTAAGAAATATGCCGGGGCTTATCCCGTGAAGACCGTGATCTATTTGAAAGAACTCGCTCCCGTGGTGGAACAAGACACGATTCCGCTGACATCACGAGAACCAATGCCCTCTCTCTAAATCACAGCTACCATCCACGTACCCAAGTACCATGAAACACGGATAATCACCACTTGCTTATCGAATCTTTCAGCTTTCTTTCTTCTTCACTAAAATCAATTGACGGGAAAGAACGGGAAATCGCTACAATTTCCGTTAGTAAATTCTTTACCAAACGTTGATAATCATTTGACGCCGGATCAAAAGGTCGATGAGCTACCGCCTTGTTTATCCTTCCAATCCGGTTCATCAGTCCCAACACCTCCGGACTGATAAAGCTATACAGGAATCTCTCCCAAGTATAGTCAATCGTGAGGCTGGACATATGCAACATATCATCCGCATAGAATCGGTAGTCCCTCAACTCGTCCAGCACGATCTCGTAAGCCGGGAAATAATACACGTTATTCAGCTTTTCCCGCAATTGGTCGATTGCCAACAATAAGGTTGCTTTACTCAACTGGTTTCCATGCGCCCCGTCTTTCCAATGCCGAATAGGACTCACGGTAAACAATACCCGCATTCCGGGATTCACCTTCTGCAAACTCCCGATCAATTCAGTGTACTCTTTCACGATCTCTTCCACGTTCAACCGATAACGCTCGAATTCCTGCGAGGGGATCTTGTGACAATTCGATACGACCACGTCTTTTCCCGTGTGTCGGTATACCCATGCCGTTCCCCACGTGATCACCAGTAAATCCACGGAGCGAATCTCTTCAGTGGCACGAGCCAACCGACGGTTAATCTTATCCAGACACTCCTCTTGATCTGTCGAAGAAAAAAAACCGTGGTGGAACAAACTCACCCACTTATCCCCAACCTGCATCAAATCTTCCTTCCCGAATTTCTTCCCCTCCACGATCAAACGGAGCACGTTAGCTACCGACCGCGGATTATAAACAATCCCGCAAGGATTCACATCAACATCAAATTTGTAATATGAAAACTTACCTCCCATATTCTCTGCGAAACACGATCCCAGCATCATCAATTTGGAACTGTAATCTATCATAAAATCGGGTGCCGTAATATTAACCTTCGTCTGCAAATTCATATCTATTCTTATTATAAATAAACTCTCCTTATCTACAAAGTTACATTTTTTGCGCTTAACTTCGCCATCATTTTTATACTTTTGTCAAAAATTTCATGCATGGGTATTATCTCCGTATTAATGATCGCCTTAGGGTTGGCAATGGATAGCCTCGCTGTAAGTATCAGCGGGGGGATCGTCATGCAACCGTTCCGCATGAATCAATCATTACGCCTTGCCTTCACCATGGGAATATTTCAAGGAGGCATGACCTTACTCGGTTGGTTGCTCGGGGTTAGCTTCAGCTCGTACATCACCTCTTTCGACCATTGGATTGCCTTTGTATTGCTTGGTTTTCTGGGAGGCAAAATGATTTACGAATCATTCGAGGAAGAGGAAACAACCATCTCGTCTTTTTCCAACAAAACTCTTATCACCCTTGGCATTGCCACCAGCATTGACGCGCTAGCTGTCGGCGTCAGTATGGCATTCCTGAAAACAAGTATTTATTTCCCCGCTTTCATAATCGCCCTTGTCACCTTCACCCTTTCTTTGCTTGGGGTTATCTGCGGATATCGTTTCGGCAAGATCAAAGGCATCAACGTCGAACTTCTCGGTGGCATCATCCTCATCGCCATCGGTATCAAAATCCTCGTGGAACACTTGATGGAGTAAGGAATTTATGATTCATGATTTACGATTTATGATTTAGTGATCGTCGGAAAGAAATAATTTTCAATTTTCAACTTTCAATTTTCAATTATTTCGTATCTTTGTACCCGCATACCGAAGGGGCAGACGTGGATTTGACAGCATGATGAATAGGTATGTAAGCATGTCGGGCGTAGTGAAGCCGGCCCGTTAATCCCGGACGCAAAATTTTAATTGGCGAAAGAAATTACGCTCTTGCTGCCTAATCGAATCACAGTAGATTGAGGCTTAATCTCCGCTCAAGGTAGTGGAGACAGGACATCCCGCTGGCGGTCCCACCTTGTGCCAACCAGCATCCGGGGTGCAGGCAATACGAGGTTAGTCAACGTCTTGCTTCGCGACGCTGATGAAACTTTAGAAGCTAAGGTATAGTTTGGGTGCTTTTTTCCGGGCTATATTCGAAAACCAACAAAAAGCTAAGCATGTAGAAAGCATATTGATTCCGTGTTTGGACCGGGGTTCGATTCCCCGCTGCTCCACCCCTTCAAGAAAAACGACCTACAAATGGTCGTTTTTTCGTTTACTATGATTACATTTGTTTTCCAAAACATTCATGTATGGAAATAACTAATAATCTTTGTTCCCGAGCAACACGACAAATATGAATATTGAAGAATTTAGAGAATTGTGTCTTTCTTTCCCACACACGACGGAAGAATTCCCGTTTGACGAAACGACGTTGGTATTCAAGGTGTTCAATAAAATGTTCACGTACGCAGATATCATGCCCTTCGAAACAATCGCCTTGAAATGTGATCCGGACCGGGCTATCGAACTACGGGAAAAATACCCGGAAATCACCCCCGCTTATCACTCCAACAAAAAACATTGGAACGGTGTCTACATGCACGGTAGTCTTTCCGACAAGTTTATCGAGGAACTTGTCGAACATTCTTACAGGGAAGTAATAAAGAAACTACCCAAAAGTTTCGTGCAGAAGAACTTTCCGGAATTCTCTTTGACAGAGTCCAATAGAAAGAGTTAGCGAGAGTGACTTTTAGGTCACCCTCGTACAGAATAAATCAATTATTATTCTTGCTGTTGGCGTTTCACCTCGGCAAGTACATCGTTCATATTTAATCCCGCGGCTTCGGCAATACCTTTACCGCAACGTTCATCCGCTTGATAAAAGCGAGCAGCTACCCGGACTTTAATATTCACGGGAACACCATCCATAGCGGCAGCCACGTTCGTGTGTATCCGTTTCTTTTCGTCCTCGGGTACCAAGCGATACAAATCTCCCGGTTGGGTGTAGTAATCTTTATCTTGCTTGTAATGCTCCCCCTTACCCTCAATATCAAAAGCCGGTTGATTGTATTTATTATCATCCACGGGACCACCAAAGCTATTCGGTTCGTAATTCACGTCCCCGCCGTTATTGCCATCAACCCGCATATGCCCGTCACGATGATAATTATGCACGGGACAACGAGGTGTATTTACCGGAATCGAATCAGCATTGACACCCAAACGGTAACGATGAGCATCCCCGTACGCGAACAAACGCCCCTGTAACATTTTATCCGGCGAAAACGATATTCCCGGAACAACATTAGCCGGGTTGAAAGCCGACTGCTCCACGTCCGCAAAATAATTCTCCGGATTACGATTCAACTCGATAATTCCGACCTCAATCAACGGGTAATCTTTATGACTCCACACCTTAGTTAAATCAAAAGGATTGAAACGATAGGTTTTAGCATCTTCCTCCGGCATAATCTGAACGCACATTTTCCATTTCGGGAAATTTCCTTTCTCGATATTCTCGAACAAATCCCGCTGCGAATGTTCCCGGTCTTTTGCCACGATTTGCTCTGCCTCCTCGTTCGTGAAATTGGCGATACCTTGCATGCAACGCAAATGGAATTTCACCCAATGACGTTCATTCTTGGCATTATAGAAACTAAATGTATGACTACCGAATCCATGCATATGCCGCAGATCTTGGGGAATACCCCGGTCGCTCATCAAAATCATCACTTGATGCAACGATTCCGGCGAAAGACTCCAGAAATCCCACATGGCAGTGTTACTCCTCAAGTTCGTCTTCGGATCACGCTTTTGCGTGTGAATAAAGTCGGGGAATTTCAAAGGATCACGAATAAAGAAAACAGGCGTGTTATTGCCCACCAAATCCCAGTTGCCCTCGTCCGTGTAAAACTTCATGGCAAAACCCCGTACATCCCGTTCGGTATCCGCGGCTCCTCTCTCTCCCGCTACCGTGGAAAAACGCATAAAAACGTCGGTCTTTTTACCTACTTGGGCAAAAATGCTCGCTTTCGTATATCGAGTGATATCATTTGTTACCGTGAAAGTTCCGAAAGCCCCGCTTCCTTTAGCATGCACAATTCGTTCCGGAATACGTTCCCGGTTAAAATGCGCCAGTTTTTCCAGCAACCACACGTTTTGCAGCAATGCCGGACCGTGAGGACCAGCCGTTTGAATATTTTGGTTATCACCGACCGGCGCTCCGGCTTCCGTCGTAAGTTTTTTCTTTTGTTCCATAGTTCTATAGGTATTATCGTTATTTATAGTTATAAAGTGTATACCTATAAAACCATTAAAATGTTTTACAAATCGAAGATAAATATTATTCCGTCTTCGGTTTCCGGATATAGTGCGGCATTTCAAACGGTATCTCCAAAGAGAATTCCACCAATCCCATGAACTCCCCGTTCTCGTACCACGGTGTCTGATAAATCAATTTCTTCACCCCACCCTTCTCTATCGTGTACGCATTCGTGGCGTGTTGTTCCATCAACTCGCCCAACTTCGTCCGGGCAGGTTCCGGATGACAATCAAACACGTTTTGCCCCACCAGATTACCGTGGTTTGTTTTCTGGGATTTCTCATTCATCTGAAGTATCTTACCTTCTTTATCGCATACCGTGATCGCCACGTTCAATTCTTTCATGTAATCCATAGCTGTTATATTTTTGATTGATTCCGCAAATCTACAACTTTTCGCAGCTTTACACGCTTAAAAGCGCAAGTATTCTTAGTTTGAAAGTTTTTTTTCTAAAGCTATTTTATTGATTATAACGGATATCGTTATACAGGCTGCATTTTATTTACATTTTGGGCATATTTTTTTGCCGAAATATTTTGCAAATTCCCCGGAAGGCTCTATATTTGCACCACGATTTGAGAAAATTCCTTAGTAGCTCAGTTGGTTAGAGCGGCGGACTGTTAATCCGTAGGTCGTAGGTTCAAGTCCTACCTGAGGAGCAAGCAAAGCCCACAATGTTGTTGTGGGCTTTTTTCTTTTCGTGCAATTCCATTCGTCGATAAAATATCCCTTTTTGTCGAGTCGCTTTCCCCAAACATCTAAATGATTTGTAAGCCTTTGTCGGATGCTTTATGTTTGCATCAAACAAAATGAACAAAGGCTATGAACAAAATAAGACGTACTTACATTGCAACCATCCTTTTTATAATCATTCCGTCCTTAGTGGGTTTTTCTCAAAAAGAAAAGCCCACTTCTTCATGGACTCTCAAGGATTGTATCGATTATGCCCGGAAAAATAACATTCAAGTACAATCGGCACGGGTAAGCCAAAAAAGCAGTAACGTGGATTTATTGGAAGCCAAAGCCCAACTCTTCCCCTCTCTCACGTTCAGCAGCTCTCAAGGCTGGGGACACCAGAAGATAGAGCAAAGCGACGGTAAATTCAAATCACAAAGCGCGTACACGGGCAGTTACACGCTAAACAGCGGGTTGACACTGTACAACGGGGGAAAATTAACCCGTTCCATACGCAAACAGGAAATGACAAATGAAGCTCAAGAATATCAAGTAAATATGGCGGAAAATGATATCGAGATTGCCGTTACCGAGGCTTATTTGCAAATACTTTACGCGAACGAATCATTAAAGACAAACCGTCAGAATCTGGAAACCTCGGAAGCACAACTAGCCCGCTCCAAAGAATTACTGGATGCCGGTTCCATAGCCATCAGCGACTTCGCGCAGATTGAAGCACAAAACAGTAACGATAAATATAGCGTGACCATGGCAGAGAACACGCTTGCTCTAAATAAATTACAACTGAAACAAATCCTCGAACTGGAACCGAATGACAGCTTCGATATATACTTCCCGGAACTGGACAGTACACAAGTCCTCAGCCTTGTCCCTTCATTGAGCGAGGTTTATCGGGTTGCCCTTGAAACAATGCCTGAGATGAAAAACAGTCAATTGAACGTGGAAGCCTCCCAATTGAATGAAAAAATAGCGGCCGGCGATCGTTTACCGAGTGTTACTTTCAGCGCGTCTGTTTCCACGAACCATGATTCCGAATCGAATCATTCTCTTTCAAAACAAATAAATAACCGATTGAACGAGAATTTGGGGATTAACGTAAGTATCCCCATTTCTCGAAACCGCCAAACGAAATCGGCAGTGGAAAAAGCAAAGCTACAAACCGAAACGGCTCAACTGGAGGAACTGAATACCCGCAAAGAACTATGGAAAACGATAGAAACACTGCACCAGAACGTGACAGCTTCGCAAAGCCGTTATCTCGCGGCAACAAACAGTGTCAAGTCCGCCACGATGAGCTACAACCTCGTGCAGGAACAGTTTAACGAAGGCATGAAGAACACGGTAGAGTTACTCACGGAAAAGAACAACTATCTCTCCGCTCTGCAAGAACAGATTCAAGCGAAATTCGAAGCTATTCTTTCGCTCAAACTGTTGAACTTCTACCGGAATCAACCCATCGAATTATAGTATAAAATATTAACAATAATCAGAATGAAAAAGATTGTAACCATAATCATTGTCCTTGCAGTCATTGTAGGAGCCTTTTTCTTCTTCCGCTCGGGAGATAAAAAAGCCGTAACGTACGAAACCGTCGAATTGAAAAGAGGAGCTATCAATAATACAGTCACCGCCACGGGAACTATTGAACCTATTACCAAAGTAGACGTGGGTACACAAGTTTCCGGAACAATTTCACGCATTTACGCGGATTATAATTCAGTAGTAAAGAAAGGGCAACTGCTAGCCGAACTTGACAGAAAATTGCTGGAGGCAGAATTAAAATCCGAGATGGCGAACTTGAAGTCTAGCAAAAACTCGTATGAATACCAGCAAAAGAATTACAAACGCCTCAAACAATTGCACGAGAAGAGATTAATCAGTGACACGGAATTCGAGGAAGCCGAATATCAATACGAGAATGCAAAACAGACTTACGAGAAAGCGCAAGCTACCTTGGTTAAAGCCCAATCGAATCTCGAATACGCTACAATTTACTCTCCCATTGACGGGGTGGTACTATCGAGAGAAGTAGAAGAAGGACAAACCGTTGCCGCCAGCTTCGAAACGCCAACCATGTTCACGATTGCCAACGACTTGCGCAAGATGCAGGTAATCGCCAACGTGGACGAGGCCGACATCGGTCAAGTAATAGAAGGACAACGCGTAACATTTACCGTGGACGCATTCCCGGAAGATACGTTCGAGGGCGATGTGACACAAGTACGCCTGAACCCGACGACCGAGTCAAACGTGGTTACTTACGAAGTTGTCATCGATGCACCGAACCCGGACTTGAAGCTGAAACCGGGATTAACGGCAAACATTACCGTGTACACGATGGAAAAAGACAATATTTTGCTTGCCCCGCTGAAAGCATTCCGCTTCACGCCGGAAGCCATGCAAGCACCGGAAGCCGGAAGAGGAGAAAAAACGGTATGGATACTGACAGCAGAAGGCATTGTCCCGAAAGTCATTAAAACGGGGGTAAGCGACGGTATTTACATGGAGGTAAAAGAAGGAATACAGGAAGGAGCTCGCATGGTAGTCGGAATACAACGCGCACGTGCAGCCTCGGCATCCGGCGATAACGGCGGAGAATCCAACCCGTTCATGCCGCCCCGTCCCGGACAAAAAAGAAAATAAGTAAAACAAAAGACATGACAAACGATATCATAAAAATAGAGAACCTGAGGAGGGATTTTACGGTCGGTTCAGAAGTTGTACACGCCTTACGCAGTGTATCATTCTCCATCCAACCGGGGGAATTCGTAACGATAATGGGTACCAGTGGCTCCGGGAAATCCACTCTGCTCAATATCCTCGGATGCCTTGATACCCCTACCTCGGGCGACTATTACCTTGACGGGATCGCCGTCAGGGACATGGGGAAAAATGATCGTGCCACATTACGCAATCGCAAGATAGGTTTCGTGTTCCAATCTTACAACTTACTCCCGAAAACGACAGCCTTGGAAAACGTGGAACTCCCGTTGCTCTACAACCCGACCTTTTCTGCCAAAGAGCGCAAGGAAAAAGCCATGCAAGCACTGGCAGAAGTAAGTTTGAGCGACCGGGTAAACCATCGTTCCAACCAGATGTCCGGGGGACAACAGCAGCGTGTTGCCATCTCGCGGGCAATCGTGAACGATCCGGTAATCCTGCTTGCAGACGAAGCGACCGGGAACCTCGACACGAGAACCTCTTTCGAGATCCTCACGCTTTTCCAACGGTTACATTCGGAGGGACGAACCATTATATTCGTTACCCATAACCCGGAAATAGCACAATTCAGTAGCCGGAACATCGTGTTGCGGGACGGACATATCACGGAAGACACCATCAACCCGAATGTCGCTTCTGCCAAGGAAGCACTGGCAGCGCTACCGAAAGAGAACGACGAAACAATTGAAAACTAACTAATTTAAGATTTATGAATCACGATTTACGATTAATAAAAACATTGGTCATCTAATCTAAAATCATAAATCTCAAATCTTAAATCATAAATGGATACATGAATTACGGAAATTTAATACGAATCGCATTACGAGCCCTTGCTAATAACAAGTTCAGGGGATTCCTTACCATGTTGGGAATCATCATCGGGGTAGCATCCGTGATCTCCATGTTGGCTATCGGTCAAGGCTCAAAACGTAGTATTCGTGAACAAATATCGGAAATGGGTTCCAACATGATCATGGTACATCCCGGTAACGGTCGCTTCGGGGGTGTACGTCAAAGTGCCAGCAGTATGCAGACGCTAAAAATGGAAGATTATGAAGCCATTGTACGGGAAGTTGAGTTAATTGATAAATGTACCCCTTCCGTGAACTCCAGCGGTCAAGTTATCTACGGGGCCAACAACGCCCCGACCTCAATCTACGGGGTAAACCAAGATTATCTCGACATTCGGAAATTCAGTGTCGGAGAGGGTGAAATGTTCACGGATCATGACATCAAAACATCTGCCAAAGTTTGCATCGTGGGGCAAACCGTCGTCGACAACCTTTTCACCAAGGGCGAAGAACCGCTCGGCAAAACCATTCGGTTCAACAAAACCCCATTCCGTATTATCGGCGTATTGGCACCCAAGGGATACAATTCCATGGGACAAGATCAAGACGATATGATTATCGCTCCTTATACCACTATACAGAAACGATTACTGGCAATCACTTATATTCAAGGAATATATGCATCCGCGGTCACGGAAGAAGACTCGCAAGAGGCAATAGAAGAAATATCCGCTATCCTGCGGCAGAATCACAAGATTGCCGCGGGAGCCGAAGATGACTTCAACGTGCGCTCGCAAGAGGAACTAAGTTCCATGATGAGTACCACGACCGATCTTATGACCGTGCTATTGGCTTGTATCGCGGGAATATCCCTGCTGGTCGGTGGTATCGGTATCATGAACATCATGTACGTTTCCGTCACGGAACGAACCCGGGAGATCGGACTCCGTATGTCCATCGGGGCAAAGGGACGCCATATCCTGTTTCAGTTCCTTATCGAGGCTGTGATTATCAGCATCACGGGCGGACTCATCGGGGTTGTTCTCGGCATAGGCTCTTCTTTAGTTATTAAATACGTGATCGGGTGGCCTGTATACATCCAATTATATTCGGTAGTACTCTCCTTTCTGGTTTGTACCGTTACCGGTATATTCTTCGGGTGGTATCCGGCACAAAAGGCATCCCGCCTCAACCCGATTGACGCCATACGGTACGAATAAAGTTGTTTTACCAACTTTATTCGTTCGCCCGCAGCGAGTTGCAGGTTCTTTCAAACAATATAAACTTTAAAAACTTTATGAACTTTATAAACCTTATAAACTCTAATTTTTCTACCTTTGCAGACAACCAACAATAATATAATGCCCAAGAGGATCAACAAGAATGTGTTACAAATCGCGATCCACGTGATTGGATGGGGTATATTTTTTACCCTTCCTTTCTTCATGTATCGCGGGGAACAAGCTATTACCCTAAACCGATACCTCGGGTATTGTTTTATGCCGCTTTCCTGCCTGATTATCTTCTACATTAATTACGGCAAACTGATAGATTGCTTGCTATTCCGCAGAAAGATTGTACAATTCATATTGACAAATCTATTGTTTATCATACTTCTAGGCATTTTACTCCATAGTTGGCAGAACTTCCACCGGGTACACTTGAGCGAACCCATGCCGGAAAACTTGAAAGCCCTCAAAGATGCACTGCCCAAACCGCCGGTATTGCTTTTCATCAGTCGCGACATACTACTCATGGGACTCACCGTGGGACTTAGCGTGGCAATTAAAATGACAAGCGGTTGGTATAAAACGGAAGGCGAAAAACAAGAACTTCAAAAAGCACAAGCGGAGGCTGAATTACAAAATCTAAAAAGCCAACTCAACCCGCATTTCTTATTCAACACGTTGAATAACATCTATTCTTTGATTGCAATCAATCAAGACAAAGCACAATACGCCGTACAAGATTTAAGCAAGATGCTTCGCCACGTGCTATACGAAAATAACGACAATCTGGTCTCTTTAGATCGGGAATTTGATTTTATGCGGAGTTACATCAAATTAATGAGCTTACGCCTCTCGAGAACCACCCATCTGGATGTTTCCATTCCCGAAACCGGAAAAGGTGCAATGATAGCCCCATTGCTTTTTATCCCGCTGATAGAAAATGCATTCAAACACGGGGTCAGCAACACGCAGGACTCGTTTATACATATACAATTGGAATTGCACGAAGACCATTGGCTGCATTGCCTCGTCGCGAACAGCAATTTCCCCAAGAAAGATAACGATCGCAGCGGCTCCGGCATAGGAATAAAGAATTTGAAACGCCGGTTGGAATTACTTTACCCGGGTAATTTCCTGTTTTCCACCCGCACGGAAGACAACCGCTTCATCGCGGAACTGAATATTCACCTCTAAACACAAACTCTCATGACACTAAACTGCCTGATCGTGGATGACGAGCCTCTGGCTCTCGAATTACTGGAAAGTTATGTGAGTCGTACCCCTTTCCTGCATCTTGTAGACCGGTGTGACAGTGCCATCAAAGCCTTGTCCGTCGTTGAAGAAACCCCGGTAGACTTGATATTTCTGGATATACAGATGCCGGAACTGAACGGACTGGAACTCTCCCGACTGGTAGGAAATAAAGTAAAAATCATATTCACCACGGCATTCGAACAGTACGCCATCGAAGGCTTTCGTGTAGATGCTCTGGATTATTTGCTGAAACCGTTCAATTACTCGGAATTTCTGCGGGCAGCCACCAAAGCATTGCGCACCCACCCCGCCCCGGAATCTATTTTCGTGAAAAGCGATTACAAACTCGTCCAAGTTCAATTAAAAGATATACTCTACATCGAGGGATTGAAAGATTATATCCGCATCCAAACCGAAGACGGACAAGGTATCCTTACCTTGATGAGCATGAAATCTATCGAAGATTTCCTGCCCGCCGACACTTTCGTCCGGGTACATCGTTCGTATATTATCAACATGAACAAAATCAAAACGATCGAACGCAACCGCATCATTTTCGGTAAAGTCTATATCCCGATATCGGACTCCTACAAAGACCGCTTCACGGAATTGCTCGACAAACGAGCAATAAATTGAAAATTGAAAATTGAAAATTGAAAATTATACCTAACTTTGCAAACAAAATAATTTAGAAGCATAAAATTTAGAAAACTGAAAATTTAGAATATACCGGATTCTATTCAAATCCATTTTCAATTTTCAATTTTCAATTTTCAATTGTATCGCATGAGAAAAGACGAAAGGTATAATCAACGGGGTGTATCTGCATCCAAAGAAGACGTTCATAACGCCATCAAAAACATTGACAAGGGAATATTCCCAAAAGCTTTTTGCAAGATCATCCCGGACTATTTAGGGGGTCAGAAAAGTTATTGCAACATCATGCACGCCGACGGCGCAGGTACCAAATCATCACTGGCATACATGTATTGGAAAGAAACCGGTGATCTTTCCGTGTGGAAAGGTATCGCGCAAGATGCACTCATCATGAATATTGACGACCTCATTTGCGTGGGTGCGGTAGACAACATCCTACTCTCTTCCACTATCGGACGTAACAAACGGCTGATTCCGGGCGAAGTCATCGCAGCTATCATCAACGGCACGGAAGAATTGATAGAAGAATACCGCAAATTAGGCGTGAACATCTACTCTACCGGGGGAGAAACAGCCGATGTAGGCGATCTCGTGCGTACGATTATCGTGGACTCCACGGTCACTTGTCGCATGAAACGTTCCGACGTGATTTCCAACGACCATATTCAAACAGGCGATGTAATTATCGGTCTGGCATCCTACGGGCAGGCAACCTACGAAACCGAATACAACGGCGGAATGGGTTCCAACGGCTTGACCTCCGCGCGTCATGACGTGTTCGCCAAATACCTAGCGCAAAAATACCCGGAGAGTTATGACAACTCTCTACCCGAAGACCTCGTGTATTCCGGTGGGTGCAAATTAACCGACAAGATTGCCGATTTGGGTATTGATGCCGGGAAACTGGTATTATCCCCGACACGCACCTACATCCCTGTTATTAAACAAGTTCTTGACAAATACCGGAAACAAATTCACGGTATGGTACACTGCTCCGGCGGTGCCCAAACCAAAGTGATGAACTTCGTGGAAAATCTGCATATTGTAAAAGACAATATGTTCCCCGTACCTCCTCTCTTCAAATTGATTCAGGAACAATCCGGCACCCCGTGGGAAGAAATGTACAAAGTGTTCAACATGGGACACCGCATGGAAATCTACGTGAACGAAGAGATCGCGGAAGACATCATCGCCATATCCAAAAGTTTCAATATTGACGCCCGGATCGTCGGTCGCTGCTACGACAACGACGAGGGACAAGGTAATAAGCTCACGATTATCAGCGAACTCGGGAAGTTCATATACTGACCGTGGGTTTCATTCTTAAACATCATATATATAAAAAAGGATGCTCTCGGGCATCCTTTTTCTATTTTTCAGATAAATCTTTCCGTATCTGCTTTAATGAACTCATCAATAAAGGAATATTTTCTTGTATCGTATTAAAAATAACATCAGCATCAACCTCAAAATAATGATGCACAATTATATCACGCATTCCCATTACTTCTCGCCACGGAATTTGGGGATAATGAACAAGCAAACTTCCGGTTGTCACTTTATCCAAGTTTTTAACACTTTCTCCTATCGCTATCAATTTCATACAGATACTATCTAATAACAATGTACCTGCCGATGAATCCAAGAAATCATTTACACAATGAATTGCCACTGTTCTCTGCTGAATAATTTCCACAGATTCTATGATTTTATCCAGCAAGTGCAAAACCTTCACATCATACATAAATAGCTTCCTTTTGAATATTTTGCTTCAATACCTCATCCATTCTTTCACGCACACGCACCAAGTCAACGGGACGTCCTAACAAAGCCTCCAGCTCATACTTGATACGAGCTAATGTAAATAAAGTCGGAGCATCTCCTTCAAAGCAAATATCAATATCACTTGTTTCAGTCTGTTCACCACGAGCCACACTACCGAATATCCCCATTCGTGTGATGCGATAAACAGAAGCATGTGTCCTCATATAATCGGACAACAACTGCAAATATTCACTTATTGACTTCATAATCATTACAAACTTGTATCAACAAATATACGAATTATTCTCCTGTAAACATATTCGTCTAATTATTTTATTTTCTCGCTGCCTGTAATATCTCCTGTATCCGGTTGCGGACGTTAATTTGCGCACTATCCATTTTCGCTCTACGGGAAGGGATAAACAGGTTCTTATACTTAGCTTTTGTTATCTTGAATTTCATCTTCTCCATGGAACCGAGAATATCCACGCCCAGTTTAAACGGTACGGGAGATTTCAAAACAGAAATATGATAGTTAAAAGTCATATCTATTTTATGCTCACCCCCAACGGCTACCTTGTACCGATCCATCTCGACCATAAACGGGAAAATCTCTATCGTGCTATTTCTGATTGCGAAATCAACCGAAACACTATCAATCAAATTGCGTTCCTTATTCTTGAACATCATCATTTTCGATATCTCGGCAAACGTTTCCCCGTCCATCAGCACCAAGTCCTGCCCGTCGATATGAGCGACAGCCCGCAAAGTCGGTATATCAATCATCATCGAAGAATCCATCTCCGTTTCCGCCGCCATGTGGAAATCCACCAACCCGTCAAAAGACCTCAACATCGGCACGATAGAATCCAGTGAAGGCATAAAATCAATCAGAGCCCCCACGTGTATATCGTCCAGTTGAAGATCAAACCCGGCATATGCCCTCTCCGGCGAAGACGCCCGGTACAACATGCTTGTCCTCACGTCCGCCGCCATAGAACGCATCCTTAAATCGGACAGCTCTATACATTGATTTTTCATGTTCACCTCTCCATGAATACTATCCAAAACCAATTTCCCGTACAGCACACGATTAATATCCGTCTCGAACGTGAAATCTATTCCCGGCGGAACCACGAATACCGACATCGTTGAATCTGCCACGTAAGTTGAATCTGCCGCCAGATCAACATCTGACAATTCATCCTCGCTCAATTCCTCATCCATCCCCCACTTCATATTTGCCCGGTTTGCCTCCCCGACTTCCATCGCTTTCATCAATTGATTGCAATCAATCATCTTTGATTTCACTTTCAATTTCGCTTCCAATTCCTCTTGCCGCAAGAACGCTCCGGCAAGATTATACACCTCCCCGGTCAACAACAAATCGGACTTACCCATTCTCAGCCTTGCCCCGTTCAATTTAACATGCCCCGGTTTCAAGGTAATCTTCGTTCCGGGCATTCTCATGCGCAACGGGAACAGCGGCGTATATACCCGCATATCTTTAAATCCGATTATCCCCTCCACGTTCCACGGTCGCTCGTCTTTTTTACCCGGAACGGCGGACAAATCAAATCCGGCAAAAGCCAATCGTAACCGATTTCCCTTGGCACGTATCCGCAAACTATCCATATCTACCCGTGCCTTCACCAACGGCAGTTTTTTATTCTCCGGCGAAGGAGCCAGAGCCACACTCGCTTTACTGTTTCCCATCCGGAAACGCACGGAATCCCCCACCGTCAAATCAATCCAGCCGAATTTGACATCCGCCGACATGGATGCAACAGCCGAGGTATCTCTCAACGGAGAAGTTTTCACCTTCACGTAAGAAGTATCCATGTGAAATACCAATGCTTCCTTCCACTTGATATCCACGCTGTCAAAACCGAATATTCCGTTCAGCAAATTCT
The DNA here is from genome assembly GCF_900184685.1 of Butyricimonas sp. Marseille-P3923. Classification (GTDB taxonomy): domain Bacteria; phylum Bacteroidota; class Bacteroidia; order Bacteroidales; family Marinifilaceae; genus Butyricimonas; species Butyricimonas muris. The sequence goes on along the minus strand of NZ_FXXL01000003.1, from coordinate 260,338 downwards.
TTCCCTGCATGATTGTCGTATCTTCCATATTCGTCCCGAATCCCAACCCCACGGATTTCGAACGCAGGGACAAACTATCTTTTTCGCTTGCCAGCAACACGTCACGCAAACGACAACCGCCCCGGATATCCAACTTCCCGTAATTCTTATTCTTTACATCCGCCAACAAGATATGGGTCCTCAAAGCTGCGCTCAAACTCCCCTTCATAGTCACGCCCTCCTCCAACGGGAATATCTTGGGTAATATCGAAAAATTCACATCCGCTTTCACTTTCGCGTCTACCTTGGGATTCGTGATTAACTCGTCCACCCGTCCCTCGATATCCACATCCACGTCCGTTCCTTTCACGCACAAACAGTTCAATTTCACGTATGAAGCCTGCTCTTTCTGCAAATCAATCAACCCCTCCATATCAACATCCAATTTCTCCAAAGCGTACGGCATCCCGGCATATTTTGCCGCCCCGTCCCGTACCCGGAAACGGGCTTCCAGTACAGGCACCCGGTCTTTCCCGTAAATACCCTTCAATGTTCCTTTACATGAAACCTCCCCGGCAACTTCCACCCTATCGTCCCGCTTCAATATGGTTTCCGGTACCAAATCGAGAATCGTTTTCAATGACGGGATTTTTACCCCGAAAGTCAAATCTACCGCCAACTGCCGCCTTACCGTATCGCCTCGCAACTGTCCCCCGACACCGAATTTTATCCCGTTCACGTTCATCACCGCCCTGTCCAACGTGTACAATAAAGAATCCCTGTCCACGTGCATCCCGGTCTGAACGCCAAAAGCCAATCGTTTGACCAATAAATCCCCCTCTTGCCACAACAATACATTCTTGGCTTTCATTCCTAACTGCAAATTGGCCTTACGCCCCGTGAAATCACCATCGATCTTCAAGCCGAAACCTTCCGCACGGGCATAAAGCCGATTCGCCCGGTCGTCAAACACCAAATAACCGTCCTCCACACGAATATTCTTGATATCAACACCCTCGAATAACTTTTCCGACTCGGTATCCGATTCCACTGACAATGTATCAGCCGACTCCGACCGCATAACATTCCAAGCGGGAATCCCGTCGCTATTAATATAGGCATATATACGGGGTTTCTCTATCCGCAATTCTTTCACCACGATATCTTTCTTCGCGAGATATACCATCGGGTTTATCGTCAAAAGACAACGCTCGAAACTCATCAAAGAATCCGTTTTCGAGTAAACATTTTCCCCGTTAATCGTGTCTTGAAATACCTTCGTCACGACACTCCCGTTTCGTATCTCCAACCCGAAATTCGGGAACGTGGAAAAGAATGTCAATTCAATCGAATCAAAATGCACCTCCGCATCCAGCAACTCGTTCGCAGTTCTCTCCACCACGGGGGTCAATTTCTCCGGGGTAAAAATGAAATTCAACACGATACCGACCGCCGTACAAACCAACACTACAATAACCAGCACCGTTATTAAAAAATACTTCAAAAAACGCCACATAACAATTGAAAATTAAAAATTGAAAATGAATCACTAAACCGCCAGTCACGGAATCACTGAATCAATTTATCAATAAATTAAATATTTCTTTCTTACATCCATAAAGTTCGCCACGTCTTCCTGCCAACCGGCACGGATATCCTCTTCCGTCTTGCCATCCTTGATTTGCTGTCTGACACGGGTATTCCCGACCAACTTGTCAAACAAGGCATTAAAGAAAGGCTCTTTCCCCTCGTACTTCCTGTATGCCAACAATAACCACGCCAAATCCAACCGTTTCATCTCAAATATCGTGTTATATTCTTTGGCCAAGTCCATTCCATAACAAGTCTTCCCCGCGCACTTCGGGGTCATGCTCATCCCTTTTATCGGTTTCGGGACATAACTATACGGCATATCTTTCAGGTCGGGATGACCGAAGACTTGAAAAGGTCGCAAAGTGCCCCGCCCCTCGTTAATCGCCGTCCCCTCGAAAAAACAAGTTGACGGGTAAAGCATCACGGAAACCGAATCCGGCAAATTGGGCGAAGGCGCATAAGGCAAAGCAACAGGTTGTTCCCGATTCCACCCCTCGCAAGAAACGACAGTCAGGTCACACTTCACCTGTCCCTTCAACCATCCCTCACCATTAATCATTCGCGCGTACTCGCCAATCGTCATTCCATACACCACAGGCACCGGGTGCATCCCCACGAACGACACGCATTCTTTTTCTAGCACGGGACCATCCACGTAAAAAGCATTCGGGTTCGGACGATCCATGACAATCAAAGGAATCCCCTGTTCCGCACACGCTTCCATCACGTAATGCAGCGTCGACAGGTAAGTATAAAAACGGACACCCACGTCCTGTATATCAAAAACCATTACTTCTATCCCTTTCAAATCCGCCGGTTGGGGTTTCTTGTTTTTCCCGTAAAGAGATACTATCGGCAAACCGGTCGTCACATCCGTATCATTCTTTATCGTCTCCCCGGCATCCGCCGTTCCCCGGAATCCATGCTCCGGTGCGAAAACACGAATCACATCAACTCCCTGTTCCCGCAAAAAGTCAACCCCGTGTTGTTCACCCACGCGGGAAGTATGATTAGCCACCACTCCCACCTTTTTACCTGCCAACAAATCACGGTACGCATCATAACGCTCTATCCCGTTCCGTAAATTCACGGAAATAGCATCCGTACACGCGGATGCTATCACCAACATCAATATCAAATATCTCATCAATTACTTCTTTGTTTCCTGCTGCTGCTCTTTCTCCTTGAAATCGATCACCATCGTGTTCAGTATAGCCTCCACTTGTTTCAGCATATCCCGTTTCTCCTCGTTCGGGTAATAAACGTACCCCATCATGTAGATCACCCGCTGGTGTTCCTCGTCCAACACCACGTTCAACACGAACGGTCCCGCCATAAAATCATTCACCACCGTCCACAGTCCCCGAACAGACACCGCGTAATGTCCGTTATATTTATATTGTACGAAAGTATAAGGGATTTCCGTGTCCAGCGCCATATACGAACCGTTTCTCGGTCCGGGAATAAACTTCTCCAACTCCTCGTTCACCCGATCCACGATAACCACGTGATTAAACTGGCTCTCGTGCTCGTATTTCTCCGTGAAAAATATAATCCCCTTGCTATCTTTCTTGGTTTCACTCGAAATCCACACGAAATCGGTCGTATCCTTATTGATATAATAACCTGTCGGGCAATACAACAACATATCATACTTCTTCTTGAACAGGTTAAATATCCGGGTATCCGCCGTACGCTTGTAGATAGACACCAATCGGTCACGCTCCGCTTTCGCGTAAATACCCAATATCTTCATCTTGTTCTCCTCGAACAATTGTATCGCCACCTTGTTATTCGGGGCGGCAATTTTTATAAACTTCTGAGTTTTTGCCCAAGGACTATCCGCGTATTGCACGTACGCCGAATCAATCGTCGGGGAAATCTTGATTTGCAATACATTCCGATGCCCCTTCATATTCTTGTCGAAATACATCTCCGGCAAATTCATCACATCCATAATAGGCTCCGCCTGCGGAAGTCCGTCCTGCTCCTGCCCGAAGAAAGCCTTTATCGTATCTCCCACCGGACCGTTCCACACGTTTTTCTCGGCAATCACCAAAACCTGATTAATCTTGCCCGAAATAGAAGGCATCAAATTCTTCGTGGCATTCTTACAAGAACCCAACACCAAAATCATCGCGAAAACAAATAATATCTTTCTCATAGCATACAATTGAAAATTAAAAATTGAAAATTGAAAATGAACCTACCAAAAACTTCATTTATCTATTTTCCATTATATATATTATTGAAAATCAAAAACACAGAGCAATTTTCAATTCTGCATTTTCAATTTTCAATTGCTAAAATTTACTGTTTGCCTCATCCAGAATCCCCTTCACCGATCCCACGAGGATTTTCGCCTCCACCATCACGGGAATCCTGTACTCGTCATTACTCACCCATACCTTCATATTCTCCCCGCCCTTGAAAACATCTCCGGCAACAAGCAAAGGCGAGAACACGTAACATTGCCTGCGTCCGCTATCCGTCTTCACCTTTTCCAGTCCCAGATAACGGATATATAAATCGTAAATCTTATCATCCAACAATATACGTATGGGAATCATATCCCCTTTCTTGTACTTGTCAAAATCCAATTCACGGGCTTTCCACGCCACGGACAACATATTATACGTGTCCGGTTGCAAAGCAATCGTATCCTTACGCTTATACTTTCCTATCTTATGTACGTCGGACAGAATCCGGTTACTGTCATAATCCCACACGTAATCGAACGTCTTGTGATAATTCCCCTCGTGAGCCTTCCGGGAAAACTCGTAAGGCATATAAGTCACGCTATCATGGTGAGAAATCAACGTATCGCGCAACTTGAACACCCAATCCCACGAGGGATTGGAATACCCCACGGCGAACACCTCCTCCGCATTCGGGTACTTTTCGGAAGGCTTCACGCTCATCTCCACCGCACCGGCGTTAATCCAGATAAAGCCCCAATTGTAATAGCCTCTGTATGTCAGTTTTTCTATCACGTTGGGCACCTTTCTCTGCGAAACGGCAGGCAGGCTGACGAACAATACCAATATCAGTATAATTATTCTCATCTATTGTTTCTGTTTCTCCGGTTATCCTTGTTCTCTGTATTTTTCTTTTTACTCGGGTCTTCTCTCTTGTACGTTTTGCTCGCGTCAAATTCCTGCTCCACGTCGAAGTTTTTCTTCAAATTAATCTCCACGGGCAAATATTTTATCTCTTCGGGTTGAATACCTTTCAAGTAATTACCCGTGTCCCACTTCTTGTTACCGTTCCGGTCGAGTATCCCGCGAATCATATATTTCCCCTCGTTCAAATAATCAAACATCACCTTCCCGTCCTTCTCTATCCAACGCTCTTCCAGCACTTTCACTTCCTTATCCCCTTGATAAAGTTGTATAATTATCGGCGTTTGGGCATTCTTCACCTGCACGAAAATCTTCCCGTAATCCTCCTCAGCCTTGGTCTTGAACGTTTTCTCGATCTTATTGTTATATAACCCGTAAATACTATATATTCCCATAGAATCTACAACTAATTTATACTCTGTTTCCGGCTTCCATTTCGTTCCAAGTTCATATCTACGAATCTTCAGGCTATCCCGTTTCATCGTGAAATCAGCGGGTTCCCATATCGTATCCACCTTCTCGAACAAATGAATATTCTTAAACCCGTCTTCGTGAATCGGTCGGTCAAAATCAAAACGAATCCCTTTATTCAAATCGGCCGTTCCGCCAACCCCGACATTCACCTCCATAAACTTGATCTCCGGAATCGTGTCCTTATCCTTCTTACGTCTTCCTTTAGGTTCCGGTTTATCCTTGAAATAGAAACGAGTCGTGTCGGTAAAAAGTTCCCGTTTCCCGAGGGAATCTGAACGCAAATAAGTCACTAACGCCGTTAAAGAATCAATCTTGTACACCAGCGAATCTTTTATCCACAACTGAATGGTATCTCTGCCGGCAGAACGCTCTTCAAGGAACCAGTCACTCTGATCCTCTTTTTCCAGCAAATGCAACCCGCGCAGACGTACACTCAACCGATTCTCCGCCGGGATACTGAATATAAAATCCAACCGTTCCCTCTCCTTGCGATCCCCATCCACGAGATACAACTGAGTTTTCTCCTCGTCAAACATCGGGATAAACAGGTTACTCGGTCCGAACGCCGTGTAATCCCTCTGCACGATCGTGTCCTGTGTCAACACTTTCAACTCTACACCTTTCTTTGTACGACGTCCCTCCAATACCACGGTATCGGGACGTATCGTGTCATACACCACTACCGGGAAAGCCATTGTCGTCACCAGCGAATCTATAAAACCGACCTTTTCCTCCTCCGGCATAAACTTGTTATCCCGGTTCGCGTCATCGATCGCCAGTATCCGGTAGGTCGTATTTTTTATATTCGTCACCCGGAACATTCCCGCACTATCCGTCCTTGCCACGTAATTCGGCAATTCCAACATGGCGGCAGAATCCGCGTGATTCTCGTAAAACAGCACCATAGCCCCCAACACGGGCAACTGCGATTCCATGTCGATCACCTGTCCCGCCAACTCCATCGAATCCAGTTTCGGGCCCGTGGAAAACACGTAACGATAGAACCCCAACGGATTACCCTCGTTATTATCCACGATTGCATCGGCAAAATCCAACGTGTACGTCGTTTCCGGCAACAACGTGTCTTGGAAGGTCACCCGTATATATTTCCCCCGCAGGCTCACTCTCGCTTTCTTCTTTGCCGGGGGCGACATCACGAATTTATTGTTAATCTCCTTGAGTTGCACGTACTCGTCAAAATAAATATCAATATACTTCCCTTTAAAGTTCGTGGAATACGATTCCGGCACCTCCTTGATCACTTTTGGCGGAGTCTCGTCCTTCTCCCCCCCTTGCGGGTATCCCCGGTTCGCGCAAGCATAAATCACCAACGCTATCATCACAGCAACAAAACAGAATCCGTTCCAAAAAATCTTATTCATAGCTCTTCCAAATATTAACTTTACAAAACTAGGGAAAAAAAGCTAAAATCCTCTCAAATTCAGTTTTAAGATTTCAGTTTTTTAAATTTTACCGGCTTTACCGAGACAAGCAACGCTACATCGCACACCCTCGATCTTCCGCAACTCAGCCAGACAAGCCTTGGTTGTCGCGCCACTCGTGAGGACATCATCCACCAGCAACACGTGACACCCCCGCAACCGCCCCGGGTCCGTTAAACGGAAAGCCTTCATCACGTTATCCGCCCTTTCTTCCCGGCTCAACCCTGTCTGCGAACGAGTATTCTCCTTCCGTTCAAGCACATCCGGCACAATCTTTACCCCTAAAACCCCTGCAATCCCCGTGCCAATCGCCAACGACTGGTTAAATCCCCGCTCTTTTTCACGTGCCGGATGCAACGGCACCGGAATAACACAATCAATTCCATGTCCCGTCCCGATCCTCTCTCCAAGCATCCGTCCTGCCCACACACCCAACTCCCGCCTCGACTTGTATTTTATGGCATATATCAATTGATGAAAATCACTCTCCCGGTTATACGTGAACAACCAAAACAAATTCTCCGCGTCCAACACCTCTTTCATTCTCTCGTCCGCCCCTTCATCCGCTCCCTCGTTCAACGGCATCCGACACAAACATCCCGAGCACATGAACCGTTCTCTGCGTACCAACACGTCACCACACACCACGCAAACTCTCGGAAACAACAATCCAACCCCCGACCGCAAATAATCCAAAAATATCTTCCCCAACCTATTTATCACAAATCCAAAATCTTTCAATCTAAAATCATAAATCCAAAATCATAAATTCCCTTCACTGTTTCACGAAGTTATAAGTAATCGTTCCAGCCAGCCTTTCCGGGGCACTCGCGTCTGCATTGAACTCAGACCGCAATGCAGCGTCTACCGCCACTTCCCGTAAATTACTATCCTGATTTGATTCCTTATCCACGACCTCGGCTTTTAACACCCGCCCTTGTCGGTTTACCACCACGGCAACAACCACCTTCCCCCCGAATTCACACTTGTAAACCGGAATCGGCAAATAAGTCTTGTAACGCCCCTTGATATTATAAGACACGCTACTCTTCCCCACGTACACCGTGGATTGCAACGAATCCAACAGCCTCTGCTTCTCGTCCCGGCTAAAACGAATACTATCCTCCTTGAAATGTTTATTTTTCTCCGCCTTGTAACGATCCCCGTAATCCCCCCGCAATTCTTCCTGTATCTCGTTGATATATTCCTCTATCCGCTCGTGCGACTCCGACGCCTCATTACTTTTCACCGCGTCTTCATTTACCGCCATCGAACGCAACATCCTCTCCACCTCTTCATCCGCACTCTGGCGAGCCACCTCCTCTTTCTTCTTGATCTCCTCCTGTTTCTGCTGAATAATTTCCGGCTCCGGCATATCCAACTCGATCTCCATCTCCACGTGATTCTCCAACTGGGATATCCCCATACTCACCAGACAAATCGCCACCAACAGATGAAATATCACCGTCCCCATCACCCCGTGGCGATGCTCGTCCAGCCAGCACAGCAAAGATTCTTTCAGCCCAGAAAAATCAATTCGTTTTCCCATAATACATATATAATATCTCACTCAAATTTTATCGCCTTCACCGGACTGATCTTGGAAATCAGCATCGTGGGGATCACCAGCATCAGCACCGTCACGGCTATCACTCCCGCATTCAACAAAATCACGTACCCGATACTGAAATTTACAGGCACTGTATCCATGTAATAAGTCACCGGATCGAGATGTATCACGTTACAAGCCGCCTGTACACCTGCCAGCACAAATGCCAACACGTTGCCCCACAACATCCCTCGGGCAATCAACCCGGCTGAAATATAAAGGAACAACTTACGCAAAGATACATTTTTGTATCCCAACGCTTTCATGATACCGATAAATGTTGTCTTATCCAATATTAAAATCAACAGACCGGATACCATATTAAATCCCGCCACCGTCACGATCAGGAGCAAAATCACCCACACGTTCATGTTCAACAACGCCAGCCAGTCAAAAATCTGCGGTGCCTCGTCGGCAAGCGTCCGCACCTCGCAATACCATCCCAGCTCGTCAAGCAAGTCGTCCACCTTCTCCGCCATTTCATTCACCTGTTCCACGTCGTCCAACTCCACGGCAATCTTTGACACCTCTCCCGCTTTCCAACCGTTCAAACGAGCCAGATGCCGGACATCCGCCACGACCATCACGTCGTCATACTCCTTGAACCCGGTGTCGTATATACCCGCTACCGTGAACACCCGTGCCCGAGGCGGTTCCTGCACGAAATGCGACGTCACCCGGTCGCCCAACCCCAAACCTAGCATGGAAGCGACAGAGCGGGAAATCAATATGTCATTCGAGGTCGTCTCCGTTGAAAAATCCGGAAACATCCCCTCCTTCAAATTCCGTTGAAAAAAAGCCGCATCATAACCCGCATCCACCCCTTTCAGCACAATCCCGTGAATCTCCTCCTTGCTCTTGAATATAGCAGGCTTCTCGATATACCCGTACACGTCCTTCACCCCCTCAACCCGTTTCAATTCCGTCATCAGCGAGTCCGCCCCCCGAATAACGCCCTCATCTCCCGTTGAACCGGGCATAAAAGGCTGCACGTTCAGATGCGCGGTGAAACCCGATAACTTTTCCGTGATCTCCTGCTTGAACCCGGTGATAATGAACAACGACAACAACATCACGCACAATCCCAACGCGATACCCACGATAGCGATCTTCACGATCGGCACCGACACGGACTTCATCGCGTCCCCTTTCAACAACCTACGCGCAATATACCATTCCAGATTCATAACAATTGAAAATTGAAAATTGAAAATTGAAAATGAAGCCAAAACCCATATCAATATTTCAATCTTCCGGTTTTAATTACGCGAAACTACGAAAACAATAACAGATTCAAAAACTTGCCCCGATTATTTCCGCACCCGAAACAATTTTTGTACAGAACGATTCAACCCCGTTTCCACGGTTATCCCACCGTAATCCTGCCTTTTCCCGCTTACCCCCTCGTTTTACCACTCTTACACCATCCGTCCCCAAGGGGGCTGAAAGCTCTCCGGAAGTAGCCTGCAAGAAAGTTGAGGTAGAATTACCATAGGATAACCGTGGGTTTACCCCTAGTCTACCCATACTCTACCTCATCTTCGAAGCATGAACGTATCATGAACGTATCATGAACGTACCATGAACGTAAACGAACGTTCATGCTTTGAAGTTAGTTTGTTAATGAAAGCTTTTTAAGGTAGAGAAAGGAGCCGGAGAAGATAGGGCAAACACGCGCCACGTCTACCCCTCCTTTACAGAATCAAACTAAATTACTCCGATGGCTTCAAATTTAAAACGATTTCGGGATATTAAATGACAATTTTTTATTAAACTCGCGTACATGCTAAAAGAATGAGAATAAATCATATAAAATATAATCATGCAGAATAATCTAATTGACAAACAAATCGTTGACCGGAAGCTGGAAGCGTGCGGGATCCGTGACATGGAAGATGCCACGATACGCGACATCGTGAAAGTTGTAAACATGGTTGAAGCCGAATGCGGGGAAAAATTCATCCGCATGGAAATGGGTGTACCGGGATTGGCACCCTCGAAGATCGGTATTGACGCCGAAATAGAGGCTTTACGTGCCGGATGTGCCCAATTCTATCCCATGCTGGAAGGACACAAGGAATTCAAGGAAGAAGGTTCCAAGTTCGTGAAAAACTTCATGGACATTGACATCAAACCGGAAGGCATCATTCCCACGGTGGGTTCCATGCAAGCCTGTTTCGCCGCCTTTATGGCAGTGACCGAATGCAAGAAGGGAAAAGACACCGTGCTCTTCATCGATCCCGGCTTTCCCGTGCAGAAAACACAGATGCAAGTCATCGGTAAACCGTTCGAGTCATTCGACGTGTACAACTACCGCGGGGAAAAACTCCGGGAGAAACTGGAAGAACACCTCTCCAAGGGAAATATTTCCGCCATCCTGTACAGTAACCCGAACAACCCGGCGTGGATTTGCTTCACGGACGAAGAGTTGAAAATTATCGGGGAACTCGCCACCAAGTATGACGTGATCGTGCTGGAAGACCTCGCTTACTTCGCCATGGACTTCCGCCGTGATCTTTCCGTACCGGGCAAGGCCCCGTTCCAAGCCACAGTCGGCAAATACACGGACAACTATATCGTGATGATCTCCGGTTCGAAATTATTCAGCTACGCGGGACAACGTCTGGGTATCATGTGTATTTCCGACGCCCTTTACAACCGCAAGTACGACAACCTGCACGACCGTTTCGGGGGAATGGGTACACTCGGGTACACGATTGTAAACCGCATCATCTATACCCTGTCATCCGGAACCACCCACTCCTGCCAGTACGCCATGGCTGCAATACTGAAAGCTGCCAACGAGGGGCGCATCAACATCCTCGACGGGGTACGGGAATACGCCGAGCGGGCTAACGCCATGAAAACACTCTTTACCAAATACGGTTTCGAGATCGTGTACGATCGGGATCTGGAGGAACCGATTGCCGACGGATTCTACTTCACGCTGATTTACCCGGGATTCTCCGGTGGCGAGTTGGCAAAAGCAATCCTGTATTATGGCATATCCGCGATTCCGTTGCGGGATACCGGCTCAAAAAAACAAGGTTTGCGCGCTTGCGTATCCCAAACGGGACTCGAACGCATGCCCGACCTAGAAGACCGGTTGAAACGTTTCGCCGCGGACCACAAATAATTGAAAATGGAGAATTGAATTTTCAACTTTCAATTTTCAATTGATTCAAGCCTTGAAAGAAAACAATTTCGGGATAAAAGCAAAACAATGTTAAAATGGTAACAAACTATTTCAAGATTCAATTTAAGTTTGTAATTTTATCCCGTAAATGCGTTACAAACTAGAAGAGAAATAGAGAATTTATTTATAAATCATAACCTATTATTCAATTATGGCAAAATTTAGAGGCGCTGTCGTCGTTGACAAAGAAAAATGTAAAGGATGCAACCTTTGCGTGGTCGCGTGTCCTACCAAAACTCTTGCTTTGGCAAAAGAGGTAAACGGTAAAGGATACAACTACTCCGAGATGGTAAATCCGGAAGCATGTATTGGATGTGCCAGCTGTGCGCTGGTATGCCCTGACTCGGTAATTACCGTTTACAAAATGAATGTAGAATAAGAATAAAAACTACCAAAAATGGCAGAAGTAAAATTAATGAAAGGGAATGAGGTAATAGCCGAGGCCGCAATCCGTTGCGGATGTGACGCATACTACGGTTATCCTATTACCCCGCAATCCGAAGTCATGGAAACTCTCATGGCACGCAAACCGTGGGAGGAAACAGGAATGGTTGTGTTGCAGGCCGAGAGTGAATTGGCCTCCATCAACATGGTATACGGTGCCGCCGCTTGCGGTAAAAAAGCTATGACATCTTCATCCAGCCCCGGTATGTCGCTAATGCAAGAAGCACTCACGTACTTGGCAGGAGCCGAGTTACCGTGTCTGGTCGTGAACGTTGTACGCGGAGGCCCAGGATTGGGAACCATCCAACCGGCACAGAGTGACTATTTCCAAGCAACCAAAGGTGGTGGTCATGGTGACTATCACTTGATCGTGCTTGCTCCCGCTTCCGTGCAAGAAATGAATGATTTCGTGGGTCTTGGATTTGACCTCGCTTTCAAATATCGCAATCCCGCCATGATCCTTGCCGACGGTGTTATCGGACAGATGATGGAAAAAGTTCAATTGAGCGAACCCAAAGCTCGCTGGACAGAGGAAGAGATCGAAAAAATGTCCGATAGTTGGGCATTGACCGGAAAGAAACCGCATCGTTACCACAACACGGTTACTTCTCTTGAACTTGACTCTTACAAACAAGAAAAGTTCAACCACAAACTTCAGGCTAAATACAAGGAAATGGAAGAGAACGACGTTCGCTTCGAGGAGATCCAATGCGAGGATGCAGACTACCTGCTCGTGGCTTACGGATCAGCTTCCCGTATTTGCCAAAAGGCCGTACAACTGTGTCGTGAAAAAGGAATCAAAGTGGGTATCCTTCGCCCGATCACGCTTTATCCTTTCCCGAAAAAAGAAGTGGCTCGCCTGTCAAAACAAGTTAAAGGTATCTTGACTGTAGAGATGAGTGCCGGACAAATGATTGAAGACGTTCGATTGAACGTGGCAAACCATGACATCCCGGTAGAACACTACGGACGTTTCGGGGGTGTGATCCCGACACCGGAAGAGATCGTTGAAGCACTTGAAAAACAAATTATAGGAGCATAAGCTATGTCAGTAGAATTAAAAGATATAATAAAAGAGGAGAATATTGTTTACAAGAAAACTCCCGTGCTTACCGACAACGTGATGCACTACTGCCCGGGATGTTCCCATGGCGTGGTTCACAAAATCTTGGCGGAAGTGATCGAAGAAATGGGTATTCAGGACAAGACCATCGGTGTATCTCCGGTAGGATGTTCCGTACTCGCTTACAATTATTTGGACATTGACTGGGCGGAAGCAGCCCACGGTCGCGCACCTGCCGTTGCTACCGGAATCAGCCGCGTTCACCCGGATCGTTACGTGTTCACGTACCAAGGTGACGGTGACTTGGCATCTATCGGATGCGGGGAAATCATGCACGCTTGCAACCGTGGTGAAAACATCGTGGTGATCTTTATCAACAACGCTATCTACGGTATGACCGGGGGACAAATGGCACCGACCACCCTTTTGGGACAGGTTACCGCTACCACTCCTTACGGACGTGACGCCAAGTTGAACGGATTCCCGATGAAATTGACCGAATTACTCGCTCAATTGGACGGAACTTGCTATGTAACCCGTCAGTCGGTACATACCCCGGCTAACGTGCGCAAAGCAAAAGCCGCTATCCGCAAAGCATTCGAGAATACCCGGAAAGAAAAAGGTACTTCTTTCGTGGAAATCGTCGGTACTTGTAACTCCGGTTGGAAAATGACCCCGGTTGACGCCAACAAGTGGATGGTTGACAACATGTTCCCGAAATACCAGTTAGGAGACATCAAAGATAATTGAAAATGCAGAATTGAAAATTGAAAATGAATATCCTTCAACTTTCAATTTTCAATCGCAGTTTACAAATTAGACGAATTAAAACAATAACAAGAAACTTGAAGATTGTCAATCATCATTTTCAATTTTCAATTTTCAATTTTCAATTTACTAATTATGACAGAAGAAATCATTATAGCAGGATTCGGTGGGCAAGGAGTTCTTTCCATGGGAAAAATTCTCGCTTACTCCGGAATTATGCAAGATCAAGAGGTGGCATGGATGCCGTCTTACGGTCCTGAAATGCGCGGTGGTACTGCCAACGTAACCGTCATCCTGAGTGACGAGCGCATCAGCTCCCCGATCTTAACCAAATATGATACTGCCATCATTCTTAACCAACAATCAATGGATAAGTTTGAGAGCATGGTAAAACCCGGTGGTGTCTTGATCTACGACCCGAACGGTATTACCCACAATCCCACGAGAAAAGATATCAACATCTACAAAATCGAGGGAACAGCCATCGCGGCTGAAAAAGGTAACCCGAAAGTATTCAACATGATCGTTCTCGGTGGCTTCTTGAAAGTAAAACCGATCGTGAAATTGGATAACGTGGAAAAAGGGTTAGCAAAATCATTGCCCGCCCGTCACCACAAGATGATCCCGATGAACATCGAGGCTATTCAAATGGGAATGGACAACGTTGAAGTTGTAAACCAACTATAAAAACAAAGCCCCGCTCCGGCGGGGCTTTTTAATTCTCTCCTACCAGCACAACGTATATATCACCGCCAAAAGAATACAGATAATATAGGCACAGATATTAAATACTTTATCTGTTTTGAATAACTCGGAAGTCAACACCAAGCCTTTCGGGTCATCGTCGGTTTCACAGGTTGCCAGACTAACCATACCGATTGTTACCATCGTCAACAGGAAGGTGTACATCATCTGATCGAGGAATGGCATTTGTATCGGCAAAAATTTCAGCAACAACGCTACCGGGATAGAAACCAGCACCCCGATAATGGCTCCCCGGTTGGTCGTTTTCTTCCAGAACAATCCCATCAGGAACACTGCCAGAATACCGGGGCTCACCAATCCCGTGTACTCTTGAATATACACAAACATCTGATCGAAATTCGCCATCAAAGGAGCGATAAAACCGGCTATAATCAAAGCCGCGGCAGCAGTTAACCGTCCCACGTTTACCAACTTCTCGTGAGAAGCACCGTGATTTATGTAAGGTTTATAAATATCCATCGTGAAAATGGTAGACGTGGAATTTAACATGGAAGCCAACGAAGACACGATCGCCGCCGCCAAAGCCGCGAGAACCAATCCTTTTAATCCCGTGGGAACGAAAGTTCCGATCAGCCACGGGTAAGCCTTGTCATTACCACCCGTCATCTCGAACATCACCGTTACCGAGGGATCTTTTGTCTCCGTGTACATCACGAAAGCCACGATGCCCGGAATAACCACTATCAACGGAACGATCAATTTCAAGAATGCCGCGAAAGCTATTCCCCTCTGGGCTTCCTTTAATGATTTCGCCGCCAGTGTACGCTGGATGATATATTGATTGAACCCCCAGTAATACAAATTCGCTACCCACAGACCTCCTACCAGAACGGCGATTCCGGGCAAGTTCTTAAATTCCGGGTTATCCTTGGAAATAATCATGTGAAACTTGTCCTCTGCCGTATCCACCACGTGCTTGAAGCCTTCCACCACTCCGCCGCCGGGCAACACGTTATCCAAGGCTATCAAAGTTGTAATCACACCGCCGATAATCAATAAAGCGACTTGAATCACATCCGTCCAAGCCACTGCCGACAGTCCCCCGTATATGGAATAAGCGGCCGCCACGAAAGCAAGGCACACGATGGAAGGGATAAACAAGTCCCCGTTGCCCGTACCAATAATCGTGTCTATCGCTTTTGCCCCGAGAAAAAGCACGGATGTCAAGTTGACGAAAACAAACAAAGCAATCCAAAAAACGGCAAGTATCGTTTTCAAATTCTTGGAAAAACGCTTCTCCACGAACTCCGGGATGGTGTATAACCCTTGCTTGATAAAAACAGGCAGGAAAAACTTACCCACGATAATCAACGTCAAGGCGGCCATAAACTCGTAGGAAGCAATAGCCAACCCCACGGCAAAGCCCGAACCGGACATCCCGATAAACTGCTCGGCAGAGATATTAGCCGCTATCAGAGAAGCCCCGATAGCCCACCACGGCAATGATTTACTAGCGAGGAAATAATCCTCCGTTGTCTTTTGTACGCCTTTCTTTCCCCTCGAAACCCACAAACCCACGGCAATAATCATAACGGCATATAGCCCGAAAATGAGATAATCCCAGAATTCAAAATTCGTGTTCAACATCTTTCCAATTATTTAGGTTTGTACTTTAGTAAACTTTCCGCACCCCGTCGCCGATATCCGCCACGTAGAACTCGGCATTCAAACCGATCTTGTCATGGTAAATCCCGGCAAGCCTCTCGATAAAATCCTGCACGTTATCCTCTTGCACAAGGCTCACCGTGCAACCGCCGAAACCGCCGCCCGTGATACGGGAACCCAACACACCGGGCAGTTTCTGCCCCTCTTCTGCCAAAAAATCCATCTCCCTGCCAGTGACCTCGTAATCCTCTTTCAACGAACGATGCGAGTCGTTCATCAATTGCCCGAAGCGAGTCAGATCACCTTTTTGGAGCACCTCGATCGCCTCGTTTACCCGTTCGTTTTCCGTCACGGCGTGGCGAGCCCTTCTATACACCGTATCGTTCGGCATAAGATACGCCAGTTTCTCGAATGCCACGGGACTGAGATCGCAAAGGTGAGCGGTTTTCACCTCCCGGTTGATAGCCGCCAACGCTTGTTCGCACTCGCTTCTCCGTTCGTTATATTTGGAAGTCACCAAATCGTGATTCTTGTTCGAGTTGGTGATCACTAATTTGTAACCGTTAATATTCAAGGGTATCAAATCGTAATCCAAGGTGGCACAATCCAGCGCAATGGCATGTTCCTTCTTTCCCATTCCCACGGCAAACTGGTCCATAATCCCGCAATTCATCCCCACGAAATCGTTTTCCGCGTGCTGGGACATTTTTACCAGCTCGACCGTGTCTAAATTCGCTCCTAGCAGATCATTCAGCATATACGCCGTCACCACCTCCATCGAGGCGGAAGAAGATAGCCCCGCACCACCGGGAATATCCCCGAAATACAATATATCGAAACCCCACGGGTTGAATCCCCGGTTCGCAAATTCTTTCATGACGCCCAAGGGATATTTCACCCACTCGTTCAGTTTACCCGTGAAAGCACTTTCATCCAACACGCCTTGATACGGCAGATTCATACTGGCAAAACCGCTTTTACGGTCACCCCGACGGGCGACCGATAAATAAGTCCCGAAACTCAAGGCACAAGGGAACACCCGTCCCCCGTTATAATCAATATGTTCTCCGATCAGATTCACCCGTCCGGGGGCAAAATAAAGATGTTCCGCCTTTCCCCCGTATATCTCTTGAAATCTCTGTTCCAACACGCTTGTATCCATGGTGTAGAATTTAAAATTTAGAGTTTAAAATGACACGCAACAAGAGCTTTGACAGCTTTTGCACGACCATTGTTTACAAAGTTAAAGTATTTTCTTTAAAATTTTGACGGTACATGAATGAAAATCGTCGTCTATTGCTTACTTTTATGACTCGATAAAAATCACGAACCATGAAACTGAAAGAATATATCTTGAAAAACGAGTGCCTTGAGATTCATGTCTGTAACCTCGGTGGAATCATCAAAAATCTATTTGTCCGTGATTGCAAATGGAAGCAGACGGACGTCGTACTCGGGTTCGATACTGTCGAACAATACGCCGAGCCCGCATACCTGAATAATTACCCGTATTTCGGCGCACTTATCGGACGCTATGGTAACCGGATAAAAGATGCCGCTTTTGAAATAAACGGGCAAACATTCTCTTTAGATAAAAACGACAACGGGAATTGCCTGCATAGCGGTTCGGCAGGATTTGACAAGCGAATTTGGAATGTCGAGCAACCGGATGACGAACACTTGCTCCTTCGCCTTACCGATCAAGACGGAGAGGGAGGTTTCCCCGGGACATTGGATGTCACCGTACGGTACTCGATAGAACAAAACGTGTTTCGGGTCATTCACGAGGCGACCTGCGATAAAGCCACTCACGTGAACCTCACGCAACACCCTTACTTCAACCTCAAACCGGATGACGAGAATATCGGAAACCACGAGTTACGCCTGTATTCCCAACGTTATCTCGAAACAACTCCCGACTTGATTCCCACGGGCAATATCCTCCCTGCAGAAAACAAGTACGCTTTCAATTTCAACAAACCGCTTTTCCTTGCCTTACAGGAAGACGGGTTGGACGATTGCTACGTGTACGGGGATCTAGGGGTTCCGCAACTCATGGCTGAATTGTCCCACCCGAAAAACGGGATCACGCTCACCATTCTATCCGACTACCCCGGACTGCAAGTATATACCGGCAAACACATCAACGTACCAAACGGTAAAAACGGTAAACATTACGGGGCTTATTCGGGCATTGCCCTAGAAACACAAATGTTCCCCGACAGTCCTCATCATCCCTCGTTCCCCGCGACATTACTCAAGCCGGGCGAGGTGTATCGTCATAAAACGGTTTACTCGTTCAACTGCTTTAACGTATAAGAAAAACAGACTTAAAAATAAACGCACTCATGTCCGAACAAGACAAGGCATACCAGACGGTATTATTCTGGATTATGGATAGATTATCGTCCTCCCGAGCGAAATAACGCTCATACCGCACCTTCACATGTTGATAATTTTCGAGATTCAACCGTTCAGTCAAATAGGCAATACAAAAAACAAATACAATATTCCAATATTACACTAATCTATTCAAGGAAAATTCTTAATTTTATCAAATACATTCGTGTAACAAAACGAACACTTCCAATTTCACACAAGCAACTATATATCAAACACAAAACCATCAAGCACAACAATTACACGTTAAGATAAACAATACCCCTCACTAAAAAAAAATGCCGAATATTGACAATTTTATATGCTTATTGTTGCGAATAACAAAAATTATTTGTTTCTTTGTTATCCAATATTGACACTATTTTGTCAAAAGGGCGTTCTTTGTTACATTGACTTTACACGGAAATTGCCGCTTATTCCCGTTACTTTCGGGATATGTCATAGTTTTGACTCAAACTGTTAAAAGCATGAAGTGAAATGAATATCCACTTTCAGACAAACTAGAATTTTCAAAAATCGGCGTGATGCTGAGTTGGTGTAAAGCAAAGACAGAGAGTACGGTGGAAGATTGCTAGGGTCTTCCACCATTTTTAAGGATACTTTAATTTGAACTATACACCGATCGGGAAGTTTATTGCACAACACAATAACTTCCCGGTTTATTTTTTATCACGCGACTTGGAAAACCACAGGCATCATTCACTGTCGGTGAATTTTATTTCTACGAATATTATGGAGCATGGATATAAAAATACGGGGTATTTCACACCCTATCAAAATGAACAAATTTACGCCGGAAACGGACACGATTATTTCACATTGAAAACAAACGAACACATAGCCGCACAGCCTAAAAGAAGTCAATCTCACTTTCAAAAAAGAATACTGCACACCTCCAGACCTCTCCGGCACTCGCCAAATACCCGGTAAATATTTCATTGAAAGGTTTTTTTACCATCATTTTGAATCATTGCCAATCTTTATTAAATTTGCCAGAAAGAGTTCGGCAATGAATATAGAAAAATTACATGGAACGTCAACCCGGTTGTATCAACTCGTGGCTCCACTGGTGATGAGCCCTCCCGTGCTCCGCCAGAACAACAATTATCCTTTCAAAACCTCCAACCACCACGTGTGGTTCGTGGCATTGGAAGAGGAAAAAGTATGCGGCTTTATGCCCGTCGAAGTGAAAGACTCGTGCGTATGCATCGACAACTATTACGTGTCCGGTGAAAATACCACGCTGTTATCCATGTTTGCCCGGAAAGCGATCGACGAATTTTCCGGGGAAAAACCCTTGTACGTGATTTCCCACACTCCCCACGCGGATACATTCCGCGCGTGTGGCTTTACCGTCAAGAAAGAATGGAAACTGTATGTAAAGATGATACACGAACCGAAATGAGAAAAGCCAGAAGTGTATATGACGCTGTACAGGCACGATTGGAGCGGATATTCTCCGACTTCGATTATGTCTACGTTTCCTTCTCCGGTGGGAAGGATAGCGGAGTTCTATTAAACCTGTGTATCGATTATATCCGTCAACACAGGTTGAAGCGAAAACTCGGGGTGTTTCACATGGACTACGAGGTACAATACCAAGAAACCATTCGTTACGTGGACCGAGCTTTAGCTGACAATCCCGATTTACTGGAAGTTTACCGGGTATGTATTCCCTTCAAGGTATCCACCTGTACCTCCATGCACCAGCGTTTCTGGCGCCCGTGGGAAGATGATTTACGACACCTTTGGGTGAGGGAAATGCCACAAGACTGTTACCGGAAAGAAGACTTTGATTTCTACACAGAAGACATGTGGGACTATGACTACCAGAACAAATTCGCGGAATGGATATATCGACAAAAAGGAGTCGAGCGCGTTTGCTGTCTGATCGGTATCCGCACGCAGGAAAGCTACCATCGCTGGCAGGCAATACATGGAGCCAGAAATTACCACAGTTACAAGCACTTGAAATGGACTCACCGGATTAGCAAAGGCATTTACAATGCTTACCCCATATTCGACTGGCAAACCACAGATATATGGACGGCGAACGGCAAGCACGGCTGGGACTACAACCACCTTTACGACTTATACTACCAAGCCGGGGTTCCGCTCGAACGCCAGCGCGTGGCAAGCCCGTTCATCTCGCAGGCATTACCCAGCTTGAAACTCTACCGGGCAATCGATCCCGACACGTGGGGTAAAATGGTCAGCCGCGTGAACGGGGTGAATTTCACCGGCATATATGGCGGCACCACCGCCATGGGATGGCAATCCATCACCCTCCCCGAAGGCATGACATGGGCTGAATACATGAAATTCCTGCTCTGTACCCTGCCGGAAGAAACCCGCCAGAATTACTTGAACAAACTCTCCACGAGCATGGAATTCTGGCGCAAGAAGGGAGGATGCCTTGCAGAAGAAACCATCGCCAAATTACGTCGGATGGGTATCCCCATCACGGTCGCTGAAAGCACGAATTACAAGACCGACAAGAAACCCGTGCGCATGGAATATCAAGATGACGTGAATATCCCCGAGTTCAAAGAACTTCCCACGTTCAAAAGGATGTGCATCTGTATCTTGAAGAACGACCACGCCTGCAAGTACATGGGATTCGCTATGAATAAAACCGAGAACGACCGTCGCAAACGCGTCATGAATAAATATAAAGCATTAATGGACAGCTATGGAAAACTTTAACAGCCCCGTTTACAAGGTAATACCCGTACCCATCGACAAAGTCGTCGCCAACTCGTACAACCCGAACGTAGTTGCCCCGCCGGAAATGAGCCTGTTGGAACTCTCCATCTGGGAAGATGGCTATACTATGCCCGTTGTATGCTATTACATCCCGGAAAAAGACATCTACGAGCTGGTGGACGGCTACCATCGCTACAAGGTCATGAAAACCTCGCAACGCATCTACGAGCGCGAACACGGTATGCTCCCCGTCGTGGTTATCGACAAGGATATTTCCAACCGTATGGCATCGACCATCCGCCACAATCGCGCCCGCGGCACCCACAGCATAGAACTGATGACCGAAATCGTGACAGAACTCACGAAAGCCGGCATGTCCGACAGCTGGATTCTCCGCAACATCGGTATGGATAAAGATGAACTTCTACGTTTGAAACAGATATCGGGACTTGCGGAACTCTTTGCCGACAAGGAGTTCACGCTGACGAAAGAAGACTGAATTGATTTAGTGATTTATGATTGACGATTCAGTGATTCCAGCCGCACGGGGCGTACACGCAAATTACCACCCCGTGCGGCTGGAATCACTGAATTTCATTAAAGTACTTCACGAGCTTCTCGTGCGGCACGGACACGCAAATCCGGGCAAAGCCCTTCGCGTACTCCTGTTTTGTCTTCGTGAAGAAATCAAGTCCCACCGCCCCGATGTAATGATCCATTAACTCCTGTTCACCACGATTCACGATAACGAAAATACCTCGCGGGCTCGTTCCATGATAAAATTCTTCGGCAAGAAAACCCCGCTCCCGCAAATAATCGATATTCAAGGCGATATCACGTGTCGTACGTTCCTTGAAAGCCGTCACGGCGGCACGTCCCTCCGGTGTTGTCAACAAACGCAACACCAGTTCCTGAGCGAAACCGTTAATCCCGTTCGTGTTATACATTACGCGCACTTCCAATTCGTCGTGCAACTCCTTGTTGCAAGTATGCACGAAACCTAACCGCTGCCCGCTTAACCCCACGGACTTGCTGAAACTCTCCGTGATAATCACGTTCTCCATGTTTATCAACCTCGTATAATAATCATCGGTAGCATCCATGTACAGGCGGCGGTACGGGCAATCGTGAAACACAACCACCCCTGCATCGTTCAACGCGCTGATAATAGCCAATTGCTCCCCGTCGTCGTGCTTATCGCCAAGCGGATTACTCGGATCACTGATCAACACGGCATTTCCCCGTAACTCGTCAATCATTCCCGTCAAATCGGACTGATTATCATACCCCACACTCTCGATACCGCGAATCTTCAACATCTTGAAATAACACCCCCAGTAATAAGTCGGCAGATACAACCGTCCGATATTTACCGTCTGCGCCACCAGATCAAGCGCATGCATTCCGCCCGCCGTAATCAATATATTATCCGGGGAAGACTTCCCCATGAAAAACTCATCGTTTATCGCCGCCCGCAACTCCGGTCGCCCGGCACCATGCGGGTACACCTGTATTTCCGGCGAATTGAAATCAATACCTTTCACGACTTCCGTCAAGTCGATATTTACCACTTGATTCACACCCCTGTTCAACGGTAAATACTCCTTCCCGTTCTTCCGGGAAAGCTCTTTCAGCGTCTCGCCCAACTGTACTATACGGGAAAGCACCGCCCCACTCTTGTTGATTTTCATTGTCATATTATTTCTTAAATCCTTCAATCGTAAATCTAAAATCTCGAATCCTTCAACCTCTCGTTAATCAAATCCCGGTACTCGTAATAAAGATCTTCCAGCAAGGGCATCTTCTCCGCAAAGAAAGCGTATATCCGTTCATGATCTTCCGTCCGGTAAAGATTCACCCCCGACAACTCGAAATAAATAGCACTCACCTTCTGTCCCTCGACTCCGGTGTACTCCTCTTCCCATTTCAACTCTTCGCCGCATTCCGCCCGAAACAGAGTTTGATATGACAACATACACTCGTACACCTCGAACCGACGCAACTCGTTCCTGTGGTCAATCTGGAATAACACCAAAGCCTTTTCCCTATCGACATAAAACTTCAGTTGTACCGACGGGATTTTCACCCCCGTCAGTACCCACTTCCGGTAAATATGCTTCCGCTTGCAATAACGCTTGAAGCCCTCCCAGAATTTCACCCGAATCTCTTTCGCTTCCTCTTTCGTGAACATCTTTCCTGATTTAACCTTATTTACCCGCGAATATAGGAAAAGTTTGCAAATTGTCATTTGCAACAGGGCGAATGCGTCAAAACGCTTTTCGCCCTGTTTGTTAAAAGTTTATAAAGTCCATAAAGTTCATAAGGTTTATGGACCCTAGCAGGCGCTTTGTCCACGGCAGCATAGCTGCCAGCAAACCTTATCCGAAGGATGCCCGTTACTTTATAAACTTTAGGAGCCGAAAGCTCAACTTTATAAACCGACTTATGAACTTTATTTGTATATTTGCCCGAACGCTACTTGTAGCCTTAAACTTTTAGATTACTGTATGCTGACATTAAAATACTATTCGGACAAAATAGAAGCCGGTTGTGACGAGGCTGGAAGAGGTTGTCTGGCGGGTCCCGTCTTCGCCGCGGCAGTCATTCTACCGGAAAACTTTTCCAACGAAATGCTCAATGACTCGAAACAACTCTCCGAAAAAAAACGGGACGAATTAAGAATAATCATCGAGCGGGAGGCTCTCGCGTGGGCAGTCGCCGCCGTGGACAACGAGGAAATAGACAAAATAAACATCCTCAACGCGTCCATCGAGGGAATGCACCGGGCATTGGCTCAATTGAGCGTCACCCCCCAGCACATTCTCGTGGACGGCAACCGTTTCAAACCTTACGGGAACATCGAACATCATTGCATAATCAAAGGTGACGGCAAATACATGGCAATCGCTGCCGCCTCGATACTTGCGAAGACTCACCGGGACGAGTACATGCAACAATTGCACGAGCGCTACCCCGTGTACGACTGGGCAAGTAACAAGGGCTACCCCACCAAGAAACACCGGGAAGGCATCGCAACACACGGTATCACCCCGTTCCATCGTCGCAGCTTCACCCTGCTTGATCCCCAGCTAACTCTAGACTTTAATATTTAAGATTTATGAATTACGATTTACGATTAAAAACAGCATTCATCAACTGGAAGGTATTATCTAATCCAAAATCATAAATCAAGAAATCTAAAATCTACAATATGCCAATCATCAACTCCATCATATCCATGTTCTCGTCCAAGCGACTGACGCAAATAGAGTACTTCAAAACGAATCCCGTGCAGGTGCAACGTGACACGCTGGATGAATTACTCCGCGCTGCCGCGACCACCGAATACGGGCAGAAGTACGATTTTGCCTCCATCCTCACTGCCGAACAATACCGGGAACGGTTACCCATCATCCATTACGAGGAACTGGCTCCCTATTCCGAGCGTCTGATGAACGGGGAACAAAACCTCTTGTGGCCGGAACCCATCACGTGGTTTGCCAAATCGTCCGGGACGACCGCCGCCAAAAGCAAATTCATACCCGTGAGTAAAACTTCACTGGAAGAATGTCACTTCCGGGGCGGCAAAGACGTGATAGCCATCTTCAACAACCTCTATCCCGACGCTCAAGCATTCAACGGGAAGACTCTCGCTCTCGGCGGCAGCAGTGAGATTTCCAAAACAAACAACAACTGCCGCTACGGAGATCTCTCCGCCATCCTGATCTCGAACACGCCTTTCTGGGCAAACATGATGAAGACACCCGACCAATCCATCATGCTCATGGGCGACTGGGAAGAGAAAATAGAAAAGATATGCGAAACCACCATCAAGGAAGACGTGCGCAGTCTGGCGGGCGTACCCTCGTGGTTTCTCACGCTCATCAACCGTATTCTCGAACGCACGGGCAAAGACAACCTCCACGAGGTATGGCCTAACCTTGAACTATTCATACACGGCGGTATCAATTTCACCCCCTACCGGGAACAGTACAAACGCCTGTTGCCCGACCCGAAGATGAAATATCTCGAAACATACAACGCCTCAGAGGGCTTTTTCGGACTACAAGACGATCCCTCCGACCCGTCGATGCTACTCATGCTCGACTACGGCGTGTATTACGAGTTCGTACCCATGAGCGAACTGGGCAAATCCCGCCCGAAAGCGCTCCTGCTGGAAGAAGTAGAAACCGGCGTCAACTACGCCATCGTCATTTCCACCAACGGCGGACTGTGGCGCTACATGATCGGCGACACCGTTCAGTTCACCTCCACCCGCCCCTACAAATTCAAGATTACCGGACGCACAAAACTGTTTATCAACGCTTTCGGGGAAGAATTAATCATCGACAACGCTATCGCGGCTTTAAACCGGGCTTGCGAACAAACCGGAGCCACCGTACTCCATTTCACTGCGGCCCCGGTCTTCATGAACGAGAACAAAAAAGGTGCCCACGAGTGGATCATCGAATTCGGAACCCCTCCCTCCGACCCGGAAACTTTCGCCGACATGCTTGACAAAGAACTTCAACGCGTGAACTCCGACTACGAGGCCAAGCGCCTCCTGTCACTCCAACGCCTTATTCTTCACGTCGCCCGTCCGAACCTTTTCATCGACTGGCTAAAAGAAAAAGGCAAACTCGGCGGACAAAATAAAATACCCCAATTATGGAACGACCGCACGCATATCGAAGAATTGCTTAAAATGTGATAACCATCATACCCGGGGTGTGAAAGTGCAAAACAAAGAATCGCTTAACCGGATACCAATGTTTCAATAGCATCGGTATCCGGTAAATCTTTTCCCGTTATCCCTAAACTTTTATATTTTCTCTACGTATATTCGCGTAAAAATAACACACACATGAGAAGAACAACAATTTTAATGATGATCGCCACGGTTTTCGCCTTCGCGGGATGCAAAAGCAACACGGGCAACAAGGCGGCGTTGACCGCCAACGAGTGGCAACTGAAAGAAATGACAAACAACAACGAGAAAGTAGCCCTTTCTCAAAGAGTTCCAACCATCATCCTCACGGACACCAATACCATGTACGGTTTCGCCGGGTGTAACCGTTTCTTCGGAAGGTATTCTACCGAGGGCAACACCATCAAACTGGAACCGGGAGGTATGACCATGATGGCCTGCCCCGACTTGAAGTTCGAGGATCAATTCGTGAAGGCTCTCGCCGCCATGACCTCTTATTCCGTGGAAAACGGAGAACTGAAGTTCACCGACAAGGATAAAAAAATGACTCTGGTATTCACGAAAGCCGATCCTAAAGTAGGCGTGGCCAACGACAATCACGGGTGTAACGCTGCTGCCGGCTTCACTTGGTCTGAAGTGAAAAAAGACTGCATCCGATTGTTTGAAAAGGGGGTTCGCATGAATCCGGTGAATGATCCGGAAGCCGCGACTTCCGCTTTTATCGTGTTCTCGGCTGACTCCGCGCAAGTGGAAGTATTCCTCCCGAACGTGGAGAATCACCCCGTCCTTGACAGACGCAGCCTCCCGAATGGCGGATACGCGTGGAACGTGGAAGATGACGACACTTACAATGTACGCCAAGTAAACGGACAATGGATTATCGAGCAACGGGCGCAAACCCTTTACACGGAAACCCCGAATAGCGTCATCAACGCCGTATTTCAAGGAGGTGACGGCAAAACCAAAATGCTCTACCAAGTAAATGTAACCTTTTACCCGAACGAAGAACTTGCCGTGGTTACCCTCGACGAGCAAACTTACGAGTTACCGCAACAAGTAATGGCTTCCGGTTACCGTTACGAGAAAGATAACGTAAGCCTCATCGGCAAAGGAACCGAAGCAAAACTCACCCTTCCCGACGGGAAAGTACTGAATTTACAGGAAAAGAAGAAATAAGTTTATAAAGTTTGTAAGGTTCATAAAGTTTGTAAAGTTACTTTATGAACCTTATAAACTTTACAAACCTTATAAACTCATTCTCAACGAGAGAACAGCAATTCCCGGTATTTCGGCAACGGCCAAATCTCATCATCTACAAGCAACTCCAACTTATCCACGTGATAACGGATTTTTTCCAAGTAGGGACGCACGTTTATCGTGTACTCCTCGGCACGTTTCACCTCGTCGGAGATCGTGTTAGCTTGTTTACGCGCCTCAGTCATGTCCGACACCATCTTCTGGAGCTCCCGGATATGATGGGAAATAGTACGAATCTCGTCAATCTGCACATCAGCCACCTGCTCGTAATCCGGCAAAATGGCCTTCAAAGAAGTCACGTTCGTCAACAACGTGTTCTGGTACGAAATAGCCGTCGGGATCACGTGATTTAAAACCAAATCACCCAATACCCGCGATTCGATCTGCAACTTCTTCAAGTATATCTCGTTCTTGATCTCGAACCGCGCCTTCAACTCCCGTTCACTCAGGATACCGCTGTCCACCAGCAATCGTTTTGCCTTCCCCGAGCAATAAGCCTTCAGCGCGGGCACGCAATCGACCTCCGTCGACAGGCCGCGACGCTCCGCTTCCTCTTTCCACTCCTTGCTGTACCCGTTCCCCTCGAAACGCACGAGTTTCGACTCGATAATATATTTACGCAGCACTTGAAATATCGCTTCATCCTTCTTCACCCCCTTGTCTATCAAGGCATCCGTTTCTTGTTTGAAATGAATCAACTGTTCAGCCACCGCTGCGTTCAGCGCGATCATCGGTCCCCCGCAATTGGCAGAAGAACCCACCGCCCGAAATTCAAACCGATTCCCGGTAAAGGCGAAAGGAGAAGTACGATTACGATCCGTGTTATCCAGCATGATTTCCGGGATCTTGCCCACGTTCAACTTCAATTCCGTCTTCTCGTCCGGGCTCATTTTCCGGTCGCTCACTTTCTCCACCAACTCGTCCAATACCCCGGAAAGATAATTACCGAGAAAAACAGACATAATCACGGGAGGAGCCTCGTCCCCACCCAAGCGGGCCTCATTACCCAACGAAACGATAGAGGCTTTCAACAAATCGCCATGCTCGTATACCGCCCTGATCGTCGACACCAAGAAAACCAAAAACTGCATATTCGATTTCGGGTTCTTGCCCGGGGATAACAAATTCACCCCCGTGTCGGTCATCAACGACCAATTATTATGCTTCCCGGAACCGTTCACCCCCTTGTACGGCTTCTCGTGCAAAAGCACGCGGAAATTATGACGCCGTGCCACCCGCTTCATCGTGGACATCAGCAACTGGTTGTGATCCACCGCCAGATTCGCCTCCTCGAAGATCGGGGCACACTCGAACTGATTCGGTGCCACCTCGTTATGACGTGTTTTAATCGGGATGCCAAGACAATGACACTCGTGTTCCAGCTCGTCCATAAAAGCGGTCACCCGTGCCGGGATAGAGCCGAAATACTGGTCTTCCAACTGCTGATCCTTCGCCGAGGAATGTCCCATCAACGTCCGCCCGCACAACTTCAAATCGGGACGGGCATTATACAAAGCCTCATCTACCAAAAAGTATTCCTGTTCCCAGCCCAACGTGGCTAAAACCCGCTTCACGTCCTTGTCGAAATACTGGCAAATATCCACCGCCGCCCGGTCAATCAACGCCAACGCCTTCAACAAAGGAGTCTTGAAATCAAGCGCCTCCCCCGTGTACGCCACGAACACGGTCGGGATACACAACGTGCGATTATTAATAAAAGCCGGAGAAGCCGGGTCCCACGCCGTGTAACCGCGCGCCTCGAACGTGTTGCGAATCCCCCCGTTCGGGAAACTGGATGCATCGGGTTCCTGCTGCACCAGTAATCGCCCGTCAAAGCACTCGATCACGTCACCGTCCGGCAACAAATCAATAAAAGAATCGTGTTTCTCCGCCGTCGCACCATTCAAGGGATGAAACCAATGCGTGTAATGAGTAACCCCTCTTTCTACCGCCCATGCCTTCATCGCCGAAGCCACTTGATCCGCCAATCCCCGATCAATGACACTTCCCTCCACCATCGCCCTCTCCAACTTCTTGTAAGCCTCGATCGAAAGATAATGCCTCATCTTGTCCATCGAAAACACGCTTTCGCCAAAAACAGCAGAACACCGGGGTAATTCCCCGCGTTCCACGGGTTTACGACGGGTGATTTCCTGCAAAGCTAAGAATCTGAATTTTGCCATAAATTTGTATTTTTAGAATGAGCCCTATTTTTATCGGGGCAAATATACAAAATATCCATTATTTTACACGAACACCCCCTATTTTTTATATCAAAAATCAAATAAAATACATTTTAAAAGAAAAACACCCCCCAAACGACCACCCCTCACGCGAATTTCATATAACATTCTTCGCTTCATCCAGAATGACAGAACAAAGAAACAGCAACACGTCAAAGGGAGCACAATGTCTATTAACTAAATATATATTGTTTATATATTGCTGATAGCCTGCTATAGCAAGCTATCAGCAAGGTTTCAGCAGGCTACAAGCAGGCTAAATACCCGCTCAGCCCTTTGCCGGCGCGGGTTACGAGAGGGCAAAAACAAAAAAAACGTGCAACACTCTTTTTGCCAGCAATTTACAACCGCTCTCGACACTTCGCGGAAATAGGATTAAATTTAGCGACTAAAAACAAAAATAACACAAATAAAAGACAATGCCGGAGAGGTTTCCAACATCTAAAATTTAAAATTCAACATCAAATACCGATAATTTACCCGATACATGAATAAAAACATTAACTTTGTTCCGTTATAACAGCTATATAGTGAGGTCCTACTAAAATCAACAATATGTTACACGGTACTACTTCCCTTGAAAATCAAGGCCCCGAAGATATACTGAAAGCCATTATAGCAGCTTTCCCGGACATGATGCTCATCTTCGATGAAACGCATCATATCATGGATATTATCAACCCCATCCGGGAGCAATTACCCCTTCCCGCAGAAGAAATGATCGGCAAACAGTTACATGAACTGATAACTTCACCCTCGGAACGGGATTATTTCTGTCAACAAATAACGAAGACGCTCGTGTCAAACACCTCCCTGCGTTTTGATGTTTGCCTGCCCACGCAAGGTCAGCCCTATTATTTCGAAACCTGCACGGCAGTTCTCCCCGGCAATAAAGTAATCGCGTTCTTGCGTGACATCACGGAATACACGCTCCATCGCATAGAATCCGAGAAACTTCAATTTTTCCTCGGTCAAGTGTTGGAAAATACAGCTATCCCCACTTCAATCAAAGACATGAACACGGGGCGCTATATATTCTGGAGTAAAAAATCAGAAATGTTCGGAGCCACGGCGCGACAAATCCTCGGGCAGACCGAAGATATTTTCATGAATAAAGAACAAGCAAAAACATTGCAGGAATTTGACAGGAAACTATTCGCGGAAAAAGGCTCATACCAAGGAATCGAGAAATTCATCATGGCTGACGGTAAGGAACACACGCTCATGATCACCAAGAATATCTTCACTCATGAAGACAACAATTGGCTGGTTTGCAGTTCCTTTGACATTACCGAATTGCAGGCACAACGGGAAGAGATAGAGTCCATCACTCAAAAATTGTCCCTCGCCCTGCATATCTCCAAGCATCTTCTCTGGATGTATGACATTGAAGCGAAGAAATTTATCATGGATTCCCTGCAACTAAAGGGCATATACAGCGAAACATTAAAATGGGACACGGAAATTCCCCTCGAAGCCTTTTTCGAGGCGGTTCACCCGGAAGACATCGAGCGAGTAAAAACAGGGTTTCAAAGCCTTATCCGGCAGGAAGTGCAACAGCTCATCATCCTCTTCCGGGCAGATTACCGGAAAAAAGGAATATACCAATGGATCGAAATTCAAGCTCAACTGGAAAAACCTGCATCGAACAAACAATCTCCCCGTCTTATCGGGACTTCCTGTTCGATCAACGACCACAAAAAACTGGAGGAATCACTACGCGACGCCAAAGAAAAACTGGAAATCACGAACTCCACCCTTTCCTCTGTTCTCAGTCTGGCACACGTGCTACCGTGGGACTGCGACGTACCCTCTCAAACTTTCTCGTGCGACTATTCTATATACCACCACGAGGACACCAAAGAAGCTATTGACGGCAAATACTATTGTAAAGTCGAAAAATATATCAATTCCATACACCCGGACTTCCGGGAGCATATGCGTTCCGTCTTCGAAGAACTGCTCTCCGGGAAACGGGAAGAATTTCACGAGGAATACCTCGTGCATTGGTACAACGACCGGGAATACGAATGGATAAACAAACAAGGGGCCGTGTACGAGTATGACGTGAACGGCCGACCGAAAACCATCATCGGTTCAAGCGTCGTGATTACCGAACAAAAACGCATGGAACAAAACCTCCGGGACGCCAAGGAACAAGCCGAAGAGAGCAATCGTCTAAAGTCGGCATTCCTCGCCAACATGAGTCACGAAATACGTACCCCGCTCAACTCCATTGTCGGGTTCTCCGAGATTCTGGCGTACACCACGGATGAAAAGGAAAAACAAGAATATCTCAACATCATAAACAACAATAACAACCTGTTGTTACAACTGATCAACGACATCCTCGACCTTTCGAAAATCGAGGCCGGAACTCTTGAATTCGTGTACACTGAGGTGGACATAAATATATTGCTCGATGAAATAGAACAAAGTACCCGGTTGAAAATGGACACGGATACTCCCGTCAAATTCCTCGTTGAAGAACGTCTTCCGGAATGTATCATCCGGACGGAAAGGAACCGGGTAGCACAAGTGCTCCACAATTTCATCACGAATGCGCTCAAGTTCACGACAAACGGCAGCATTCGTACCGGGTACAAACTAATCGATCCGCGAACTCTCTGCTTTTACGTGAAGGACACCGGTTGCGGTATCGCACCCGAAAAACTGAAGAAAGTGTTTGACCGTTTCACCAAATTGAACACCTTCTCGCAAGGCACGGGACTCGGACTGGCAATCAGTGAAACCATTATCACTAAATTAGGCGGCAAAATCGGGGTGGACTCCACCGTCGGACAAGGTTCCACGTTCTGGTTTACCCTCCCCTATATGCCCGTTCATTGATTTTTTATTATCTTTGAAGACTCAAGATAATGAAATGACATGAAGAAAATTGCCGCAATACACGACCTGTCCGGCTATGGAAGGGCATCCTTGACCGTGGCCATCCCCATTCTCACGCACATGGGTTATCAGGTATGCCCGTTGCCGACGGCCATACTGTCCGCCCATAGCGAGTACAAGGACTTTCGTTCCCTCGATCTGACCGATTACATGGAAACATTCATCGAACACTGGAAAGAACTGAACCTTCATTTCGACGCGATTTACACGGGCTACCTCGCTTCCGTGAAACAAATGGGAATCGTCAGCGACTTCTTCGACTATTTCAAAGACAATAATAATTTTATACTGGTCGATCCCGTGTTGGGAGATCACGGGACATTATATTCCAGCATGACACCCGATATGATCGAGGGCATGCGACAACTCTGCTCGAAGGCCAAAGTAATCACCCCCAACCTCACGGAAGCCGCATTCCTGTTGGGACGCAATCCCCGCAAAGAAATATCCGTGGAAGAGGCTGTCAAATGGTGTAACCAACTCAGCGAACTCGGCCCCGAACACGTGATCATCACTTCCGCCCCCGGAAGCAACACGTGCAACGTCGCCACTCTCGCGTACAACAAACTGGACGGACGCACGTGGCGCGTGCTGTGCGACTACGTCCCGGCTTCCTATCCCGGAACGGGCGACGCTTTCGCCAGTGTCATCACGGGCTGCATGCTCAACGGTGACAGCCTCCCGGAAGCCCTCGACCGAGCCGTCCATTTCATCAACATGGGTATCAAATCCACCTTCGGGTACAACCACAACCCGCTGGACGGCATGAACCAAGAGAAAGTGCTACACTACCTCAACGAACCTCTGCCTTACTACAAGTATGAACTTGTAACAATTGAAAATTGAAAGTTGAAAATTGAAAATGACAGAAGCGAAACTTCTCTTGAAGGGAAAGAACGCCGGCAAGCGGGGAAAAATCTAAAATCATAAATCATTAAATCTAAAATATGATAAGGGCTATCATTATCGATCTGGACGGAACCACGCTCCCGCGCGGTTGGAATTCGCTCAGCGAAGAAAACAAAAAAGCATTGGAAGAAGCCGGACGCGCGGGAATCACCCGCGTTCTGGCAACGGGACGTTCCGTATTTTCGTTTCGTAACGCTTTGCCGGAAGGACTTCCCATTGATTACATGGTATTCTCCTCGGGCGCAGGCATCATGCATTGGAACGACCAACGCCTTCTCTGTACCCGGGAACTATCCCAGGAAGAAACACTGGATATCGCCACCATGTTGTGGGAATACGACATCAATTTCACCATACAACAACCGATTCCCGACAATCACCACTTCCTGTACCGCAACACCTCTCCCTTGCACGAGGACTTCCGCCGACGCGTAGAAAACTATCCCGGACTAGGTACTTCCATTCAAAGCACACGGGACATACGCGGCGGAGCCACGCAATTTCTCGTGATACTCGACTCCAAACAATTGCAACTCCACGGGGAGATTCAAGAGAAACTATCCGGATACTCGGTAATCCGCTCCACCTCCCCGATCGACAATCAAGCGATATGGACGGAAATATTCGCCCGGGACGTGAACAAAGGTTCCTCCTGCCAAATTCTGCTCGACCAACTTGATATTCGCTATGACGAGTGTGCCGGGCTGGGGAACGACTACAACGATATCGACTTTCTCGAACGTTGCGGGCACCCGTTCATCGTCGCCAACGCCCCCGAACCGCTACGGGGCAAGTTCAACAATGTCACCAGCGACACGAACAACGGGCTGGCAGAATTTATCCATACCGCACTAACTTTATAAACGTGATGTATAAACCAAATTTCATCATCATCACCGGAGGTCCCGGTGTAGGCAAGACTACCCTACTAGAACAACTGCAACAACGGGGTTTTCCCTGCATTCCCGAAGTCGCCCGGGAGATCATCCGGGAACAATCGGCACAAAACGGGAATGCTCTTCCTTGGGGCAATATACCCGCGTATACCCGGCTGATGCTCTCCCGTTCCGTTGACTCCTATCAAGAGAACGTATCCCGCAACGAAACCCTCTTCTTCGACCGGGGTATCCCCGATACCCTCGCCTACGCTCATCTCACCAATCAACCACTCTTTTCCGAACTCCCGCAAGCCTGCGCCGACTATCGCTACAATACCCGCATATTTATTCTCCCGCCTTGGGCCGAAATATACCATACCGACCCCGAGCGCAAACAAACCTATCAAGAAGCCATTGACACCTACCACACGATGGCTGCCACCTACCAATCCATCGGCTACGATCTCACCCTTGTTCCAAAAGCGACACCCGCGGAACGGGCTGACTTTGTACTACGACAAATCAGCCAATCACTCGATTACAAACACGTTTAGGAAGAATTTCTCCCCTTTTCGAGAAAAACACGGGGAATACCTTGGATTCCGGACACGTTCAAAGACGACTCCTATCGGCTCTAACTCGACTTTATTTAATAATCGCGAGCCGAACTCTTGAGAATCTCTCCTCGAATTGGGTATAAAAAAAGGAGGGATGTCAAAACACCCTCTCCTCTTGTTCTTTATATGATAACATCAGATCAAATAATCCCTCTCGCTGCCAACAATTCAGCCATTTGTTGTTGCAACTTCACGGCTTCCTCGCGAGCACGGGTAGCAAAGTTCTCGGTTTTATCCGCAAAGATAATTCCGCGGGAAGAATTCACGATCAGACCACAGTGGGCGTTCATCCCGTACTTTGCCACTTCTTCAAGACTACCGCCTTGAGCACCGACACCCGGCACCAGCAAGAAGTGATTCGGCACGATGTCGCGGATGCCCGACAGCATCTCCGCTTTCGTGGCACCAACCACGTACATCATATTCCGATCGTTACCCCATTCTTGGGATTTATGCAATACTCTTTCATACAACTTCTCACCGTTTTCCTCGAAGAATTGGAAATCAAAAGCACCTTTGTTTGAGGTCAACGCTAACAATATCACCCATTTCCCCTCGTATTTCAAGAAAGGCGTAACGGAATCCTCCCCCATGTAAGGAGCCACCGTGATAGAATCGAACTCCAGTGTTTCGAGAAAAGCACGAGCGTACATCTCGGAAGTGTTCCCGATATCTCCCCGCTTGGCATCAGCGATCGTAAATATCTCCGGGTAGGTGGATTTAATGTATTTCACGGTCTTTTCTAACGTGATCCATCCCTCAACACCCCGACTCTCGTAAAAAGCGATATTCGGCTTGTAAGCAATTGCCACGTCCGCCGTGGCATCCACGATTGCCTTGTTGAACTCGAACACCGGATCTTCGGCATCCATCAAATGTTGCGGTATCTTCTTGATATCAGAATCCAAACCGACACACAAAAAGGATTTCTTCTTCTTTACCTGCTCAAACAGTTCATTATAGGTCATAAAACTTTCAGCTTTTAATTTTTATCTTTTCACTTCCTAGAATCCGCTCTCTTTCAGCTTCTCCGTATTCTCCTCTATCTGCAATTTCTCGATAATCTCGCCGATCTCACCGTCCATCACTGCCGCCAGATTGTACAAGGTCAAATTGATCCGGTGATCGGTCACCCGTCCTTGCGGGTAATTATACGTGCGGATCTTTGCCGAACGGTCACCCGTGGATACCATCGTTTTCCGTTTCGTGGCGATCTCGTCCATATACTTCTGGTGTTCGATAGCGTAAATACGCGAACGTAACTCGGTCATAGCCTTCGCCAAGTTTTTCAACTGCGACTTCTCGTCCTGACAAGTCACCACGATACCCGTGGGGATATGTGTCAAACGGATAGCCGAATAGGTCGTGTTCACGGACTGTCCGCCGGGACCGGAAGAACAATAGGTATCTTTCCGTATATCAGCCGGGTTCAGAACCACGTCTACCTCTTCCGCTTCCGGCAATACCGCCACGGTAGCCGCCGAGGTATGCACGCGTCCCTGTGTTTCCGTTGCCGGAACCCGTTGCACGCGGTGAACCCCCGATTCGTATTTCATGATCCCGTACACCCCGTCGCCCGATATATTCGCCACGATCTCCTTGTAACCGCCGGAAGTACCCTCACTGTAATTCGTGATCTCGATCTTCCAACGCTTTGACTCGCAATACTTCGTGTACATACGAAACAAATCACCGGCAAAGAGGCTCGCCTCGTCACCACCCGTTCCGGCACGGATTTCCAGAATAACATTTTTCGAATCTTCCGGGTCGGCAGGCACCAACAACATTTTAATCTTGGTTTCCAGTTCCGGTATCTTCGTTTCCAGTTCTTCGATCTCCATCTCCGCCATCTCCCGCAACTCCTTGTCGTTCTCCGTGTTCAATATCTCTTGTGCCTCGTCATAAGATTTCACCGCACTCTTCAACTCGTCACCCGCCTCCACGATCTGCTCCAGCTCCCGATACTCCTTATTCAGTTTCACGAAACGATTCATATCCTGAATCACCTCGGGGTCTGTAATCAACTGCCCGATCTCGCGGAATCGGATATAAAATACCTCTAATTTTTCTAATAGGGAATTATCACTCATATATGTCTAATTAGATTTGTCGCGAATTTAATAAATTATCAGGAGAAAAAAAGCCCCCACCCGGGAATAGAACAAGTGTAACATCAACTCTTTAATACTTTTAAGATAGAACACGTGTAAAATTGAGTTGAATATTTTATATTTGCATTATATTATACTCTGGATTTGAAGATATTGTACATGGATGAAAAGGAACTATTAAAAATGCTTTCGTCAAACCGAAATGAAGCATACGAACACTTGTATAATGAATATTATACGCCTCTCGTGTTGTTTGCCGATCATTATGTTTCCAATCAAGATGTTGCCCGCGATCTGGTTCAAGAAGTCTTTATCGCCTTACTGGACGTAAAAACAAAATTCGAGAACCTGTTGCATCTTAAATCATACCTGTACAACTCCCTTCGCAACAAATGCCTCAATCACCTGCGTCACGAGAAGATCAAACAAGAATTTTTGCAGGAAGAACTATATCTTAGTGATGAATTTTTCGAGCAGAAAACAATCGAGGAAGATGTCTATTCGTTACTCCTCTCCGCGCTGGACAACCTCTCGCCACAAAGCAAGGAAGTCATGCTGTTATCACTCGAAGGACTGAGTAATGTCGATATTGCCGAACGCCTGCAACTCTCTGTCGAAACCGTGAAGTCCTACAAGAAAAGCAGCAAAAAGAAACTTACCGAATATCTTCTTTCCCGTAAGGATTACTCGGCATTCATGCTTTTCATGATGTTGCTCGAATTGTATCATAGTATTTAAATGAAGAGAATATACAAAGAGAGCTGAAATATGATTCATTTCAGCCCTCTCTTTCGCAAAACAAAAAGTATCTCTTTAATTCGATGTCCAGTTATTACCTTTCTGAATCCGATAACGAACATCCACCACTTTACCCACGTTAGCTTCTGCCTCGTAAATCACACGCTTGCTTTCATCATTTATTCCATCTTTCATATTCAACACGTAGAACTTCCCATTCTCCAGCCCCACGCCTAAACGATAGCTCTGGTATGATTCAGAATCCAATGCAGTAATATCAGCATCAAAATGCTTGTACAACTTCACGAACGTCTGCATATTATCCTTACCGATATTAGCACGTTCAATGATATACAGATCGGGTCCATGAGCTATCATCATATATGTAGATATAGGATAAGCAGCTATATTAAACAACGTGGTTTCATCAAGGATATTTTCCACATCAAATTTCGTTTGTCTGCCCGGGGTCGCAACAACAGAAGACGTTCCACTCATCTTCGCAATTACAAAATCCTGATAATAATAAACGCCATCGGGATCTCTCAATATGGAATGATATCGATTTTTACCGGAACCGTTTGATCCGTCCCGATTGTATCCGGTATAGACAACCTCCATATCTCCCAAATTGTCCAAACGAGAGAAACCATCCGGGTATTTGGACACGGTCAATGGTAATACCTTCCCTGCATTACTCTTATCCTTGTCAATTAAAGCCAGATAACGTTGATGTCCTTTCTTTCCTTCCACCATCAACGTGTAACCGGGACCATTGGACGGAGCGATAACAAAATCCGTCACATACAGGTCTTCCCCGTTATATTGCAATGGATTATCCAAGAAAGAACCGGTAAAATACGATTTATCGGAAATCTTTTTCCGCGTGTATACTTTATGGTCTTTCTTATTAATCACCGCCGAGATCCATCTCATTTCAGCCATCTTCAACGGGGTAAAGCCAACAGGCAATTGTTCATCAATAAAACTCTCTTTTAATGTAATTTCTTTCTTAAAAGAAAGCCCGCTCAAATCCACCGTTTCCGCACCATCCAATAATACCCACGTATTAGAGGATGATGTACCGAAATAAAAATGCTCCAATAATCCTACCGGCTTTCCGCCCAACTTGACGTGATTCTCTTGTTGATAAACACCCGGATTTTCCTTGTAAACAAATCCTCCCGGAGCGGAAGCATCGGATGCTTCACTTATATAGGTCAAGTATGATTCGCCATCCTTTTCCGACAAAATCATCCACCCTTGGTTATTAAACTTTTCGGTCAAATTAAAAATAGTATATGCAGAATAAGTGATACCCGTTTTGGTATCCAAAACCCGAAGATAACAGTTCCCTTTCATTATCGTATCCACGTGGAAAGAAAGATTCCGCTTATCGGATAGAAATTTATTCTCCAATCTCCATTCATACGTTAATCCTGTTTCATTACTATCCAACGCAAACGTAAACACCGGTTCAATATTTATCGTTTCGTCGAAAGTTGCCGAATACATCGAGTTTCCCATATCAATGCTGATACTATTGCTTTCGGAATAATCATAATTCCCTTTATCTTCATAGCATCCCGAGAATGCCAGCAATAAAGCGAACAACCATATTATATTTTTCATCTTCATATTCTTTAAATGGTCAAATTAATTCACTGGAATAATTATCTCTTTTCCATTGTCAGTGATATTGTTGTCTTTGATATACTTCTTCAGTTCTATAGCGTATTTTCTCAATAACGGTTCCTCGACACCCGTAAAATCAGTTATGCCGATACACGCAATCAAAGCATCAAGCTTAACCCGGGAATAATCTCCGAAATAGATCTTAAACGTATCATCCCACCAAAGAGGAGCGGCATCTTTATCATTAAAACGAATCTTGATATAACGTTTTCCTTCAAATCCCGGGTTAAAATTCTCGTTGGCAACCACGGCTATCGTCAAAGTGTCCTCCTTGTCTTTCAATGCCGGAGTCTTCTTCAAGGTAACTTTGATCGTATCCTTATCCTGATTTGCCCCAAAAAGAGGTTGCGTATCAAAATCATATTGTTCCGGGGAAGCTGTTGTCAAAGTATCCACGACCGCCAACTTAAAAGCCAAGGGGGTTGTCAAAAGTTGTCCCATCAAGTTGACCTCAAAATACAAATCGTAAGATTCAGCACCAACATACTTGGAGAAAGCCAAAACGGTATCCTGCTCCTCGGTCATGGTAAAATACACGTAACGCTCCAAGTCATAACGTCCTATCTGGTCTTTTTCACACGATGCCAGAAATATCATCAAAAGTATACTGATTATAAACCACCTGTTCATCTCTCTAAATTTTAATTCATTAAAGCGCTGATTCATTTTCCGGTAACGGCAACACGAAGTTTGCCTTTGAAGTCGGCTTCACGTTATATTTCTTATAGAATTGGAAAAGCTGACCTTCACCCCAAAATTCTTTTTTCGCGTCTTCCAATATCAAATCATGAAATTCCTCCAAGTCTGATGCACTGATACGTCCGGTAGTACACCCCCTTGCCCCTCTTACGTTTTCCAATTCCAATACCGCCTGATCATATTGCCCGAGGCTCGCATAATACTCTCCCCGGATGTAATACATCTCACTCAAACGAATAACTGGAATAATACGTTTGTTTACATCATTCATTTCTGATGCATTGTAATATTTACGGGTCAACACGTAATACTCGTCGTAAAAAACACGTACCAATCCTCCGTCTTGAGACACTCTTCTATCCCCAGCATCTTCTCCGGCAATCTCCTCCCAATCATCATAATCCATACCTAAATGACATTCACTATCTTCCGTTTCGTCATACTTCTCGAAATTCTCGGTCAATTTACGTTGGGAAAGCGCAAAAATCAAATCATTATACATTTTCGTATTCACGGAGAAATTCGACTTATCGGTAAACGTGAATACATTATTATTATTCTCATCTACAAAATCGATCACTTCCGTCGCCATATCCGCAGCCTCTTCCAAACGATCGGCATAAAAATATAAACGAGCCAAAGCAGCCGTCACTGCCGTGTAATTCATGCGGAATCCCCGATAATTAAAGAATATATCCGAAGGTGCGTTACCCGAACTGGCACCACCCTCGTAGCGGAGGTCTGTCCGCAATAAATAAACCATGCCTTCCAATAAATCAGTGGTAGCCAGTATTTCACGAGCTTTCAGCAAATCCGCTTCTATCTTCTTAATCATATCCGGAACAGACAAATATGATTCCATTAAAGAAGGAAATTTATCGAAATAAGGCATATACAAATCACTCCCCGCCTCTTTTAGAGAAGGTGCAAAATAACGTAACAATTCAAAATGCATAAATCCGCGGCAAGCAATGGCTTCCCCATGAATCATATCCCGTTCGATACGTTTTTCCTGAAACTTTACCGTATCTTCCAGACTAATATTCTGAATCAAGTTATTACAATTGGCAATCACATTGTACCCTTTAGACCAGATATTCTGAATCAGCGGCTCCAAATTTTTGTCATCATACAAATATTGTACTGCCCGATTGTAAGGTATAGAATTATTTCCCAAATTCCCCTTATAATAATATTGAGCAAGTACATCCGCAAATCCCCACGTTAATTCCCGTCCCCACAATTCACTGGATGACATATCTTTATATATACCATTCAAGGCTGTTCTATAACCACTGCCTGAATTAAAGAGGTCTTCCTCATCCACTTCATTGCTCGGTTTCACATCCAGCCAATTGCCGCAGGCACTGAGCAATAAAGGTATAATCACGTATAGTATATTAATCTTTCTCATATTTCTGTTTTTTCTTCTTCTACCTCAAAAGAATCATTTAAAAAGTAGCTTTCAATGAAAAATTCATCGTTCGCGCATATGGATAACTCAATCCACGCTCTTGCTTCACGGTACAGAAACGAGCCAAATCATTAGCGCCCAACTCGAAACGTACCATACTTAAACCCGCTTTTTTCAACCACCTCTGCGGAAAATCATAACCTAGGGTAACAGAATTCAACGTCAATAAATTATAATCTTCAACAAACCGAGTAGAAGCACGTGTCATCACGATAGAGTTTTTTCCACTTTCCAATTTTTTGAATTTAGCATTATCACCCGGTTGTTTCCATCTCTGGGACAACACTCGTTTATCCACGTTATCATTGTACACATCGGCATTCTCCACTTTATTTACTAAAGTCTGATTGTAACGTTGACCTCCATACTCATACATAAAAGTAGCGTATAACGACAATTGCTTATACCTGAAATTAAAACCAAAAGACCCTTGTATATCCGGTTCCGTGTCACCATAACTAATCTGGTCGGCAGAATCCCATACCGTGGTCAATGTCCCGTCTCTTTTTTCCAGAATCTCATTACCGGTTGCCGGATCTATTCCGTGCGATTTCACAACCGAAATAGCCGTGGTCGAAGCCCCTTCCTCGAATTTTTTAAACGGTTTGGTTGCCTCGGTTTTGTATTTGCCTAATTCCTCGTACATCGCATCAACTCGGGCATTATAATCTCTTAAAGTACTGGAGATTTTCAATATCTTATTCTCATTGTGAGCCAAATTTGCAAAAATAGAAAAGTTAATATCCCGACTTCTAAAAATATTGCTACGTACGCTGACCTCGAACCCGCGATTCTGCATTTCGCCCACGTTATCCTTGTACGTGGTGAAACCGGTAGAACTCGGTATGGTTACATCATTCACCAAATCCACCGTTTTCTTGTTATACCAAGAAGCTGTCACGTAAAACAATCTGTCAAGAAAACCTATATCCACTCCTAAATCTGTCGTATAGGTAGTTTCCCAACCCAAATTTTTATTTCCCATGGCAACCATGGATGCTCCCATCCCGGTTTCATACCACTCCAATCCGTCAATGTTATACACGGTTTTCGCCGCATAAGGCTCAAAATTCACTTTTCCTGTCGCCCCATAAGTCCCGCGTAGTTTTAACTCATCAATAAAACCGATATTTTTTATAAAATCATAATTGTGCAGAGCGATACCCGCACCCAATGACCAGAATAATCCGGTTTTATTGTCCGTTCCGAATTTTGAAGAACCGTCTACACGTAACGAAGCATCCAATAAATAAATATTATTATAGCTATAATTCAACATTCCCAAGAAACCGAATAAACGACTCTTGTCATCGCCATTTGACGGCTTCTCGTACACATCCTGCGCATAACTGGGAGAACTAAAATCTCCGGACGGAAATCCGCGATATTGAGTTGACACACTTTCAGCCGAACTCGAAGTTGCATTGATACCCAAAGAGAAATTCATATTATGCTTCTCGATCGAGCGGTTATAGGCTAATACGACATTCATATCCCATCCCAAGCTCTCGGAAGTAGATACAGTCAATTCTCCCGCAACAGCATTGGAAACATCCAATTCATCCGTATTCTTTTTAGATAACGGATCTATAAAATTGCGGGTTTTATTGTTTGTTTTTGTTACAGTAAACTGACCTTTAACCTGCAAATAATCATTAATATACCAATTTGCACTCAAGTTATTTATCAGTTCATGGTATTCTGTACGATTGAAACTCTTCAACCCGGCTTCATACAGCGGATTGGTTTGGTCGGTAGACATGTGCCACGATTCCAAAGCTCGTTTATAAGTTCCATCCGCATTTTTGTATTCATCATACGGTAATTTGGTCGTATAATCGGAAAAAGTCCCATAAGGAGAATCAGCAGAACGCGTTACCCCATAAGAGATATAGTTCTTCACTTGAA
Organism: Butyricimonas sp. Marseille-P3923; assembly: GCF_900184685.1. Classification (GTDB taxonomy): domain Bacteria; phylum Bacteroidota; class Bacteroidia; order Bacteroidales; family Marinifilaceae; genus Butyricimonas; species Butyricimonas muris. Next base: position 217,025 of record NZ_FXXL01000003.1, on the reverse strand, counting down.
AAGATTTAATACGGTAATCCAAATACAACCCCATGCTGATACGATCTCGGTAGGAGTCTTTCATTACACCGTCTTCATTATTGTATCCCAAATCCACACCAAACCGAATATCATTCGTTCCCCCGTCTACATATAAACTGTGCTTATGATTAAACGCCGTGTGCAATGGTTTCGATAACCAATAGGTATCCACCCCACGTGCCACATTATCCAATTTCTTGTTATATTCACTATCCAATATATATTGTTCCATCGGTTTATCACTCTGATAAATTCCGGCAGCTAATTCTGTTGCCAATTTTTCCTTGGCATTCATCAAATTATAATCCGACAAATCCGGCATAGTTACCGTTCCGGTCATACTGTATGAAACGGAAAGCTTTCCGGGTGTCGGAGCTACAGTTGTGATGACAACCACACCATTTGCCGCACGGGAACCATACATGGCTGTCGCAGCAGCATCTTTCAACAAGGTGATATTCTCGATTCGGTTAATATCCATATCATACAATTTGGTTACCGATATCTCGAATCCGTCCATGATGAAAAGCGGCAAGTTCGGGTTATTTTTCAAATTAGACTTTGACAAAGCGTCAGCATCCAATTCCTTCACCCCAATACCGGAACGACCACGAATATACAACTCCGGCACGGCATTCGGGTCAGACCCCCACTCCGTGTTTTCCTGTATACGAAAAGACGGATCGAATGTCTGTAAAGCCGCTAAAACATTATTTTTGGATACTTTCAACAATTCTTCTCGATCGACCTTAATCGAGTTTCCCGTGAAACTTTTCTTATTGATGTTACCATATCCCGTGATCACCACCTCTTCCATCTCCATTTTTTCTTCCGCCAAACGGATAGATAAAGGTTTATCATCATTCTTGGTATCATTGCTGACCACCACTTCTTTCGTGACCATACCGACAAAGGAAACAACAAAAACGGTACTGTCCATCGGGACAAAAGTGACTTTAAATGCTCCGTTCGCATCGGTTGCGACCCCCATCTTCGTTCCCTTGAGCATGACTGTCGCACCGGGTAGCGGTTCGCCCCGCTCATCCATCACGACTCCCCGAACGGTGCGTTCTTTTACTTTCACGTCCTTTTTGTCATTCGCTTCTTTCAACTTAATCACGATGATGTTGTTCACGATGTTGTAAGTATAGTTCGTGTTTTTCAAACAATACTGCAGAATCTCCTCCACGGAAGCGTCTTTAAATACTTTCGTCACGGAAGGAATCTTGGCGATTTCTTCAAAATTGTACAGCACATCATAAGATGTTTTACTTTTCAACTCCTCCAGCACCTGTTCCATGGTTGCATTCTGGAAGGTCAACGATAACTTCTGCGCCGCGGCAGGAGTTACCTTGAGTACGCACATGAAGCAGAGTAACAAGACTCCCTTCAGAATACCCGAGTGTAAAAAATTTTCTCTCATTTTTTTCTCAAATCTGAAATTCATATCCTACGGATTTTGTTAGTAATAATTCTGACTCAAGTAGTCCGGGCACCCGGACTACATATTTAGATCTTAGGCATGTCCTTCCACGAACGAGTCATCAGGAATAACAAATAATCATAATGAGCTCGTGTCCGGGCATCACCCGTATAGCGTTGCTTTTTAAGCAACTCTTTTATCTTATCGTACACGGAGTACCACAAATGTTTCTGGTTATCCGCCGCAATGTTTTCCACCACCCAACGATGTCCGAAAGCTTGATGTTCCGGTTCTTGCGCGGATTCTTCTTCTAATTCTTCATCCAAACCGGCGTTTACATCTGCCTCTGTTGCATAATATTGCCCGAACCATCTTACCCGACCGTTAATATCGACATCATTACGCACGTTTGAAATGAATTCCGCTTGCATCACTCGCTCCTCATCCGTCAACGCCCTTCCCCGTTTCGTGGGTTCGAATACAAGTTCATATAAATCCTCGATATACTCTTTCGGACTATATGAGTTAGGATCACGATGATAAGTCAAAGATATGCGTTTGGTCTGATATAAATCGGTAATCACGTTTTTTTCCTTCACGACATAAGATTTCAAAATTTTCATCGCTTGAGAACCGTTAAAACTTAGATTTTTGATTACCTCTTCCTGATCCAACCACCTTAAATCTTTCAACTGCTCGATCACGAATTTCAAAGAAGCCCGTTGCACCTCTTTCGGCACGACTGTAAGTGTCGGATTCGGATCACCCACGAACGGTTCATTCAAGTAGAAAGAACCGATATTTCGGTACACGTTGAACAAATATCCCTTTACCTGTGCCACGATAAAGCGATACATGTCATTCCGGTAATTATAATCCCGGTCTTCCTTATCCATCCATTCGTTCATGTGCTCCATGATATATTTCAAGTTCTTGAGCCCATATGCACTGGCTTTAATGGCATCGTCACCCAAATCGTACGATAATCCACTGGGGTCGAAGGTCGTCAACAGATATTGTTCGGGAGCGAAACGATACATCGGATCGCCGGCTTTCTCGGCAATCCACCCGGCAACCACCTTATTCTCCTCTTCCGGCGTATTCACGCCAAATACAGGTTGGTATGCCACTTTTATAACATAATAGTCATACGTCCCCAGTTGAGGTACTAAAGCTACCCCTTTATCCTCCGGTTGAGCCACGTAATTAAAGCCGATATTATCCATCACGGAAGCCGTAATCCCGTACTTTTGGGTATAGGAAGCCGAACGCAAAGAATCCGTCGGGATAGCAGCCGAACCTGCCATATTATTAATCAATCCCAACGTGTGTCCAATCTCGTGACGCACGGCTGCCCGAATAGATTCACCCTGCAACTCATCCGACAATTTCAAGTGACGGGCACCCTCGTCAACTTGCGAAGTCTGCACGAAACGTTGAATGTTATTCCATTTCAACAAGTCATGAAACAAGAATAGAGAAGCGTTACGAATCTCGCCATTGCGAGGATCTACCCAAGCGGCGTCTTTCATCATCGTCACCACACCCGTCGGCACGTAGCGAATCGTGTTATATTTCATATTATCCGGATCGAACTCGGGCTCATTTGTCGGGTAATCTTTTACTTGAATGGCATTTTTGAAACCGATAGCCTCGAAAGCCTTATTCCAATCCAAAACACCTTGCGCCACATGCGCACGCCACGCTTTAGGGAAATTAGGATCCAGATAGAACACAATCGGTTTCACCGGTTCTGTCAATTTCCCTTGTCGATAGGCTTCCACATCCGCGGGTTGAATATCCCAACGCTCCATGTAATGTCTTTCAACGGAACGATCGACCTTGGTTGTCATATTCTCACAAGCAGAAGTTGAGATACCTACCCTCGGGTCTGCCAAACGGGGACGCATTGTCGGATGCTCCGGCAACAGCATGAAGGTACGATTCACTTTAGCCGTTAAGGGTTCGCTCTTCGAAATCACATATTGTCCGCCCATAACCAAATCAAACCAATATCCCAGACAGGAAACAACAGACACGTTATCCTCGAAAGCCTTTGTGCTCACCACGTATGACAAATCCTTTTTAAATTCAGGGGCTATCCCGGCACGACCGTACTCCTGCGTACGTTTCCCGCTACTGAAAGGAGTCATATCCTCATCATGCCCCACAAGGAAATCCGTCATATCAAACACGATAGCCGTACTATCGGCATTATACGCCAACACGGGGAATGAATTGATAAGCGGATGAATACTATTCATACGGATAGCCTCCTGCACCCCCTCTTCACTCGAATCCGAATATAAAGGAAGTTGACCATTACGACTGATTTCACACATCATCAGGGTACTGTCCTGCAACGAGAAAGCAAAATGTTTCGGGCGGGTTCCCATCAATCCCACGGTACCGCTCCCCATGTCGGAAGTCTCCACGATCTTCGAGCCCAACAAGAACTCTCTGCCCAACAAAGAAACCGGCAACTCGAAATAGATTTTACCGTTCACCAAATGTAACGTCATAAAACCTTTCTTGGTATCGACCTTCTTACCTTTAAAAAGTTTGTCGTACTTGCTCAATTTCTCCACCTTCTCCGTGTCCTTTTTCTTTTTATCCTTTCTACCGGCAGCGTGAATATCCGTGAAAGCCACCAGTACAAGGAGAACCGTGAATAAAACAAAACTTCTTTTCATCTGTTTATATTTTTATTTTCTTATTTATCAATTAATATCTCGCTCATTTCCAGTTACGCACATCCTCAATCTTTTCCAAAAGGAAGCCGTAATGACTCCGGGTTTCCCGTGAACCGCCGTTCAGTCGGGACTCCATTAATTTCTGTACCCGAATCAACAGCCCATGCCATAAATGCGCCTGATTATCATTAGACAGGTTCGTCACGTAATATTGGAAACCGAATCCTTGTACCGGCAACACGGGATTTATCTCTTTCGCCAGCGTTTCCACTTGAGTCTGCCTTCTCTTCTTGCCATCTCCTAACCGATGATTCGGAATCTGTATCCGTTTCAATATAGCACACACGACCTCATACTGTAAAGTACGTTCAGCCTTCGTGAGATTCCTGCCCTTTATTGTCGATGCCCACACGTGCGCGTATATATCATCAAGATATTCTTTCGGAGAATAACTCTTCGGGTCCCGGTAGTAGCCCAAGGATACCCGTTTCGTGTTCACCAGTTCCTTGGCAAACTTTTTCACCAGAATTTCTGACTTCGGCGTTCCTACTGTCAGGTTTTTAGTCACTTCCGGGGCATCAATCCAATCCAACGTGCGCAATTGCTCCATCACGAATATCGCGGCACGTTTCTGCTTCTCCTTGGGCAACACGCTGAAAGCGATACGCCCGTCCCCGACAAAACTCTCGTTCAAATAATATCCCCCGACATTCAACAAAGCATTTTTCAAGTATCCGGCGAACTGATTGGCAATTCCCCGGTACATATCTATCCGGTAGGTATAATCCCGGTCTTCCGCATCCAACCAACCATTCATGTTTTTCAAGATATATTGCAAATTCTTGATACCGTAAGTCCCGGCTTTCACGGCATCGTCGCTTAAATCTTCGGTCAACGCGCTCGGGTCATATTCGTCGTACACCTGCTGCTTGCCGTAACGATACATCGGATCTCCGGATTTAGCCGCAATCCAAGATTGTACCACACGAAGTTCTTCCTCCGCGTTCTTCGCCTCCGGTACCGGACGATATCCCACTTCAATAGCGTAATAATCATACACACCCAAATCCGGCGGAGTCAAACCGACTCCTTTATCTCCCGGTTGCGCAATATAATTATAACGGGCATAATCCATGATAGAAGGCGTAGTCCCGTATTTCCGGGTAAATGCCGCACTCCTCAACGAATCAGCGGGAAAGGCTGCCGAAGCTGCCATATTATGCATCAATCCAAGACAATGCCCGACCTCGTGAGCAATAATATAACGCAGGCTCTCGTGCATCACTTCATCTGACAATTTAGGGGTACGTACACGCTCGTCCAGTTGTGCCGTCTGCACGAAACGCATCTCGTTCACCAATTTCACGATATCATGATATACAAATACCGAAGCGTTCATAATCTCCCCCGTGCGAGGGTCTACCCAAGAAGGTCCCATGGCATTTTCAACCCCAATCGGTGCATAACGCACGCAAGAGTATTTCAGGTTATCCGGGTCAAATTCCGCATCATCTCTCGGGAAATCCTTCGATTGAACGGCATTCTTAAAACCGATACGCTCGAATGCCTTGTTCCATGTCCGTATGCCTTCATGGATAGCATTCTTCCATGAAGCGGGGAAAGTATTATCCACGTAAAACACGATCGGTTTCACCGGTTCTACAAGTTCTCCCCGCTTGAATTTCTCCATGTCCGAAGGTTCCAGATTCCAACGATGCATAAAATAAGTTCGAGTACTCCGGTCTACATCCATCCCCATATGTACACGAGATGAAACAAAATACCCAACTCTGGGATCCGCCAACCGCCAACGCATCATATCCTCCTTTTCCGGTAACAAAATCATGGAACGATTCACCTTCATGGTTACCTGTTCAGCATGCCGATACCCCGTGTTCTTACGGGTAAGTACCTCGTGATAAGTCAACACCGAACAAATCGAGATATTATCTTCGAATGCTTTAAAAGAGTCCAAGTATGACAACGACTTATTCAATGTCGCTTTTCTCGTCAACAAACCGAATGCCGCAGTCTTTCCATACGGGTCGAAAGGATCCATTCGCTTGTTATCACCCAAAAACATTTCAGTCACATCGAAAACCACCGTGGTAGTGTCCCGATTATAAGCGGCAATTTTAAAGGCTTGCATCAACGGGATAATTGTACTTTTAGCCACAGCCTGTTGCATTCCGACCTCGTCAGCATACACGTTGGGACGAGTGCCATTCGTCACCTCCTGCATATACAGCGTGCTGTCAATAATATTGAATTTCACATGCAACGGCTCCGATGCTTTCTGCCCGACCAACACGTTCCCGTTATTACTGATCTCGCTCACCGTCGTTCCGAGCAGGAACTCCCGGTTCAAAAGATTCATGGGCAACTCGAAGTATAACTTCGCCCCGATCTTATGAATCGTCAGCAATCCCTTTTTAGTTTCCACCTTCTTCCCCCGGAAGAGGCGATCGTACTTCACGGAACGCTTCTGGGGAGCAGGTGCATCCGCCTTCACCTCTTGTTTCTTTTTCCCTTTCGCGGCAACCTCTCCGGTCACAAGAAACAAGAGTCCCATGATGCAGATGAATAACCTGTATATTTTTATTCTCATCTTCAAACACTTAAAGTATTAATCACCCTATTTATTTTGACTTCATAAAATCCTCCACGATAGAAAGCAAATAAGTATAGTGCGCACGAGTTTCATACGAGCCACTGTTTTTCCTTTTTTCCATCACGGCTTTCACTTTTGTCAATAATTGATAATACAAATAGTTATTGTTATTCGTCGACGTGTTGAATACATAATAAATATAGTCAAACCCGGCACGCTCGTTCAATTCATTCATCTGATTCAATGAATGATAGTAATCCAACATATCGCCTTGGAAATTACCTGAAACAACCGGCATATCTCTCAAATGATCAAACAATTCCATTTGTTGATACACGGGTAAATCCGCACGAGGTGACAAAGCATGTACATCCCGATTCATCTCGGCCGCAAGCAATTCATCCACTTCACCTCTGGGAGTGAGAGGATCTGCCCCTTTAATTAAATTCTTCAACACTTCGGTTTGCAGGATACGCTCACATTCCGTGGGATTCGTTCCCTTTATCGCGGAAGCCCAGATACTCTCGTATAAATCCGTCAGATATTCTTCCGGCGAATAAGCATCTTTATCCCGATAAACTGCCAGCGACAAACGTTTCGTGTTCAATAGCGAACCGGCTAGATTTTTCAGCATCAACCGGGCTGTCGATCCGTCCAGCGGCAAATTCTTCACCACGTCGATGTTATCAATCCAATCCATGTCTTTCAATTGTTCAAACAGGAACTGTGCCGAACGTTTCTGCATCTCTTTCGGGACAATGGCAGACGTGGCGTAAGGATCACCGACCATATGCTCATTGATATAGAATCCCCCGATATTCATATTCACGTTATACAAATAACGCATATATTGAGAAGCTATTGCCTGATAAATATGGAATCGATAACTATAATCCGCATCCTGTCCATCCAGCCACTCGTTCAAATGACTCATGATATATTTTAAGTTCTTGATACCGTATTCCCCGGCTTTCACTGCATCGTCACCCAAATCTTCCGTCAAGGAAGTCGGGTCAAATACCCCGTAATAAATTTGTTGTTTCCCGTAACGATACATCGGGTCACCAATCTTATCCTCGATAATTTTGTTCAAGTGAGGAACTTCCTCTTCCGTACTCTTGGCATCCGGGAAGAAACGATATCCCCAGTCTATTGCGTAGAAATCATATACACCCAAACGAGGCGGAGTTAATTTCACCCCTTTGTCTTCGGGCTGAGCAATATAATTAAAACGGGCATAGTCCATAATGGAAGGCGTCGTCCCGTATTTCTCCATAAACTCTTTATCACGATATTTCTCTACCGGGATTGAAGCCGACGAAGCCATATTGTGCATCAAACCGAGGCAGTGCCCAACCTCGTGCGCCACAATATAACGCATACTCTCTTCCAACACATCTTCCGGTAATTTTGTCGTGCGTACACGGGGATCCACTTGCGAAGTCTGCACGAAACGCATATCATTCACCAACTGGATCACATCATGATAAATGAACACCGAAGCTTGAATAATCTCACTATTCCGGGGATCTACCCAAGAGGGGCCCATAGCATTGGCGATACCGATAGGCGCATAATAAACACAGTTATATTTTAAGTTGGCAGGATCAAACTCAGGATCATCTTTCGGGAAATCTTTCGCCACCATCACGTTTTTAAAACCGATCTTCTCGAACGCTTTGTTCCATTCCAACACGCCCTCTTTTACCGGTTTCTTCCATGCTTCCGGGAATTTGTCATCCACGTAGAACACGATCTGTTTCACCGGTTCCACCAACTCCCCTCTTTTATACGCCTCCACGTCTTTCGGACGAATATCCCATTTATTGGCGTAAGTCAGAATCTGCACCTCATCCGCGTACCGAGTCAATTTCTCTTTGGATGAAGTGAAATAACCAATCCGGGGATCCGCCATACGGGCATGCATAACAGGTTCTTCCGGCAAAAGAACAAAAGAACGGTTCACTTTTATCCGCACGGGTTCTTGATAAGCAATCATCACGATTCCCATGTACAACAAATCCTGCGTGTAACTCAGACAAGAGGTAATCGACATATTGTCCTCGAACGATTTCAACTGATCGACATACGACAGGTTCTTTTTAAAAGAAGCCCGACGGGCGCATGCCCCGTACATAGTCTTCTTCCCGTTCGGATCAAAAGGATCAAGCCGCTTGTTGTCGCTCACCAGAAAATCAGTCATCTCAAACACAACGGCAGTACTATCCGCGTTATACGCTTTCACTTTAAATCCCTGCATCACCGGACATCCCACTCCCTGTGCCAAGGCAGCAAGAACACCTTCTTCCTCGTAATCCGTGAATATTTGACGACGAGCTCTATTGGTCACTTCCCTCAATTCCACCGTACTATCGCGAAGTGTAAACTTTATATGTAAGGGTTGTTTCACCTTCTGTCCCACCAATACATTCCCGTTATCACTAATCTCCGAAACGGTGGAACCCAACAACATATCCCGCCCCATCAAGTTTAATGGAAATTCAAAATAGACCTTCCCGTCCATCTTGTGCAATGTAACCATCCCTTTCACTGTTTCCACCTTCTTGCCTTGGAACAGTTTCTCGTAAGGGGTTACCTTTTTCTCCTCTACCTTTTTCTTCTTCCTCGTTCCGGCGCTAAGCGGTTCTGCCGCGGAAAGCACAACAAGACAAGTAACAAAAAACAAAAAAGTTCGTCTCATAATAATCATCATTAATTTTAAAATAATACATACAATATCCTCACAACGAGCAAATTATTTACCCGATGCACATAACAATACTTTTGCAAATCTTATAAACTCACACCTGACAAGCTGGAAAAATACCTTTGGCACACTAGTGATTCGATCTTGTCAAATCTTGCATCACTATTACAGTATTTCCCTTTATCTCAAATTTTATATTTGTTGTCTGTTCCAATAATTCAAGCACATCATGTATATCCGTGTACTTGGGAAGTGTTCCTTTAAAATGATAGTTCTTCAAATTCTCGTTCATATAAAATATATGTACATTATACCAACGAGCTATCTTTCGCAGGATCACATCAATATTCTCTTTGTCAAACTTGAACGTATTCCCCATCCATGCTATATAAACCTCCACGTCCACCTCTCTCACGTTTACTCCATGTTCCGAGTAATACGCCTGTTGTCCCGGGGTTAGAACCACCTTTTCCTGCTCCCGTGTTGTCACCTCCACCTTTCCGGTCTTCAACGTGGTATGGGCGAAAGTTTCATCCATGTAACTCATCACGTTAAACGAGGTTCCTAATGCCCTCACCCCAAAACCTTTAGTTTTCACGATAAACGGTTTATCCGGATTCTTCGCCACCTCGAAGAATGCTTCTCCTTCCAGATAAATCTCTCTCGTTTTTCCGTTAAACGCCACCGGATATTTAAGCTTGGAGCAAGCCCCTAACCATACCTTGGAACCATCCGCCAACTGCATGAAAAACTCCCCGTTAGCCGGAATTTCCAATGTATTATAAATGACTTTTGCATCCTCTCCCCCGGTCGTACCTTGATACACCAATTCCCCGCTATTCCGGTTGGATATCATCGTACCATTCCGCTCACTTAATACCACGTTGTCTTTTCCCAACTCTATCGCGCTACCATCCGACAAACGCAACACGGCTCTCTTGTCCCCGTGGGCAATAGCCGATGCCACCTGCATAACCTCATCACCGGAAAAGCTCTGTTGCAGCATATATATACCCCCAACCAACAAAGGAATAAGCAATATGGCTGCATACCGGAAAATTCTGTTTATCCGGCGTTGTCGGCGAACTTTTTCCATTCTCTCCTTTTCTCGCAAAAACTCCTTAAAAGCCATACGTTTATCAATCGTCCGATACAATTCAATCTTACGTACTAATTCTTTCTCATCCTGCAATCGTTCAAACAACCGCTTGTTCTCCTCCGAAACCACAAGCCATTCATCTACCGTTCTTCGCTCCGCGACAGTGGCTTCCCCGCTGATTACACGGGCGATAGAAAATGATATTTTAAACGACTTGTCAGTTACTTTACTCATCATAGTGTGATTTTATACTCCTAATACACTTAAATCTACCAAAAGGGGGTAATGTAAGTCATATTTTTTTTCAAAAAATACGTTCTTAGCGGCAAAAGGTTCATTTTCAATGAATATACAATCCTACCATGAACCCAAGGTTATCCTACCGTAATCCTATCTCACCCTCGGAGCTATATCGAATACCCGCCCGAACACCACCCAGTGCCGTCGGTCATGTAACGAGAATGATTCCGTGTTATATCGAAGTTGAGGTAGGATTACGGTAGGATAACCCGAGAATAACCATAGGAATAACTCTATCCCCCCTTATCTCGCTCTACACCCATGGTAAATCCCAAGAAAAGTAACCGTAATAATCTCCCACGTTCGTGTTTCCTCCGTTTGTACTCTTATGTTACTATATAAAAGATTATAGCAACATAAAAGCGGAAATGTAGCATACACGACCGTGAGAGATTATTACCCCGGTTCAACTAATGCTTCTCCACGGCTACACTCCCTTTCAACTTATAGAATAAAAACAACTCTCACAAATGAATAAAGAATCGAGCCGTTTCCTCCAAGGTATGAAAACGGAAATCAGGTAACGTTTTCAACAATTTGGCACTGGAATAACGGGATTTATTTTGAGAGGAACGGGCGGTTTCACGTGTAAAAGCCGATTTCTTTCCTGTAAACAAGGAAAAGAAAGCGAGCAAACGCCAAGCTAAAGAAGTCATCCAAGGCGCCATCCGTATATATGGCGGTCGTTTCCCCGCGGCACGGGCTATCACGGCAAACAACTCCTTGTAAGAATAATTTCCACCGCAAAGCACGAACCGTTCTCCCCGGATGGAAGAAATATTTACCAAACGAATCATTACCTCGCAAACATCCCTCACATCCACGTAACCGTTCACCCCATCGGTGTAAAAAGGCATTCCTTTCCGGGCTTGCTCGAACAACTTGGCACTACTACGTCCCCGAAGTCCGGTACCCAGAATAATCGCCGGGTTGACAATGACAGCCTCCATCCCTTTCCGCACGTAATCCCACACGATCTTCTCGGACGCTCCCTTACTACCCGAATAAAGCGAATGAACAGAGCCGGGGATTTCGGGTGTATCCTCGTCAATAATGACACTCTCGTCAGGAGCATCCCCCAAGGCGGCAATAGAACTCACGAAACAGAGCCGCACGCGATGTTGTAGGCAAAGGGAACATATATTCTCTGTTCCCCGGATATTCGTCTGCAACAGAGTATCCCGGTCGCTCCCGTTAAAAGAAACCATCGCCGCGCAGTGGTACACCGTGTGGACTTTCTCCCCGTACGGGGAGATGGATTCCCCATCCAACACGTCACCCTCTACCCATGTTACACGAGAAACAGCTTCTTCCGGGGATGAGAAATAACGAGAAAAGAGAGCCATTGTCTCCTCGACACGACTCTCTTTTCTTTTTAATGCTATGATTTTCTCGCCCGAACGAGCCAGATGACACAACAAATGGCTACCCAATAACCCGGTAGCCCCGGTTACCATTACTGCCAATTAAACACGATGTTTTGTTTCACATCGGGATGCAAACTCAAATGCACGGGACAAGTATGCGCCACACGTTCCAGAATCTTTTTCTCTTTCTCGGTATACCCGTTCGCCGGGAAATTAAAGATCACATCAATCTCCGCTATACGGCGAGGCTCTGCAGCCATCTTCTTGGTGATCTCGATGTCAGTTCCTGTCAGGTCGATTCCGTTATTTTGGGCATAAATTCCCATGATTGTCATGGCACAGGCCGCCAAAGAAGTAGAACACAAATCGGTCGGAGAAAAAGCCTCCCCCTTACCGTTATTATCCGTCGGCGCATCCGTGATGATCGTCGTACCACTCTGTAAATGCGTGCATTCCACGCGTAAACCTCCTAAATATTTTGCTTTTACTGTTGCCATACTCTCTTTTTTTAGATTTAACTCTCCAAAAGTAATCATTTCCGGACAGCTTTACAAGAGAAGAGGTCGGTGAAAAAAACATTTCCGCAACCTCATGGACGCTGTCACCCTTACAAACCCTAGGTGTCAGCTTTTCCTTTCGGTTTTGTAAATTTTGAATTAATTCCCTAAATTATCAAGATTTATCCAATGATTCTCGATTTCTAGCACAATTTTTGATATACCTCTAGTATCCCTATTGACACTTTTCTTATGCCGGGTGGCATTCATATTCCTACCACACCACACACACGACAGAAGCCACCCGGTTCTTTCTAAAACAAATCAATAGCTTCACGCACGTACTTGATACGCATATTGGAACCCGTGACAATCACGAGGTCGAAACGTATTTCCCGATGTATATTCTTTTTCGTGAGATAAGCAGCCCCGGCAGCTTGCAGACTTTGCTTTTTCTTGTAATCCAACAACTCGAAAATATCCACCTCTTCGCTCGTCCGGGTTTTCACCTCGACCACGACAAGCATCTCTCCGTCCAAACACACGAAATCCAATTCCCGACGTCCGATTCGCCAATTACGTTCCAAAACAGTATATCCCAGATCTAACAGATAAAGATACACCTTATCTTCTCCCAACTTTCCAAATTCATTATGCCAAGCCATAGTCAAGTCTTCCCCTAATTTACAGGCTAAAAAGAGTTCCGCAATGTTATATAAATCTAAGATAAAAGCAAAATATTTTGCATGAAAATCCTTGAAAGGAGTCATTTTAGAATTTCAAGTGGTTTATTTTGAGAGAGGTTTATTACCTCGAAGTTTTGAATTCTAATCGGAATTGCCTATCTTTGTAAGGTTTTTGGGAAAAGTAGTAGTTATGGCTAAAAAAAGAGTTTTATTTATATCTCAAGAGATTGTACCTTATCTTCCTGATTCCGAAATGGCTAATATCGGAAGATATTTACCTCAGGGGATTCAAGAAAAAGGTAAAGAAATCAGAACGTTCATGCCGCGTTACGGCTGTATCAATGAAAGACGCAATCAATTGCACGAGGTCATCCGGTTATCCGGGATGAATTTGATTATCAATGACACTGACCATCCTTTGATTATCAAGGTTGCATCCATACAATCTGCTAGAATGCAGGTGTATTTCATTGACAACGAAGATTATTTTCAACGCAAACACACGATCGCCGATGAAGACGGAACATTTTTTCCCGATAACGACGAACGTTCGATATTTTTCGCACGGGGTGTTTTCGAAACGGTACGCAAACTAAGATGGGCGCCGGACTTGATCTATTGTCAGGGATGGTTTACCGCGTTGATTCCGCTTTACCTCAAAAAAGAGTACCATGATGACCCGGTATTCTCCAAAACAAAAGTGGTGTTCTCCACTTACAACGATAGATTCGAGGGGAAATTGGATAGCAAATTCGAGGAGAAAGCTATAACGGAAGGTGTTGCGCGCAAAGACTTGGCACTGTTAAAAGATCCGACACACACGAATATCAACAAATTGGCATTCCAATACGCGGATGGCATCATCTTTAATCACAAGGACGTGGATGACGAACTTCGTACTTTCGCCAGCGAATTGAAGAAACCGACCTTGGAGTACCCCGGGGAGCAATGCTATATCGATGCATACTCCGACTTTTTTGACAAAATAATCGAATAAACATAGAAACAAGCGGCAATGGTTGTTAGCCGCTTGTTTTATTATTAACAAATATATAAAACACGACAAACATTATGTGTGGTATTGTGGGATACATCGGACCCAAAGAAGCCTGTCCGATCTTAATCAATGGTCTGAAACGCCTGGAATACCGGGGATACGATTCTGCCGGGATCGCGTTGATTCACAACGATGACATCAGAGTTTACAAATGCAAGGGAAGAGTGCTCGACCTCGAACAACACATGGAACTCGAAGACACGAGTGCCACGATCGGGATGGGGCATACGCGCTGGGCTACCCACGGTGAGCCGAATGACGCGAACGCTCACCCGCATACTTCCATGAACGGTCTTTTCTCTATCGTGCACAACGGTATTATCGAGAATCATTCCCTGTTGAAAGAAAAATTACAGGCAAGAGGATACGCGTTCAAAAGCGAAACCGACACGGAAGTATTGGCAAACCTCATCGAGTACATATACTTGAAAGGTCAGATAAATGCAGAAAACGCGGTTCGTCTGGCTCTGACCAAAGTAATCGGTGCCTACGGGCTCGTTGTTTTGTGCAAAGCGGAGGCGGATCAACTCGTGGTGGCACGCAAAGGCAGTCCTCTGGTAATCGGAGTGGGACAAGGCGAGTATTTCGTGGCATCTGACGCCACGCCTATCGTGGAATACACGAAAAACGTGATTTACCTGAACGACGATGATGTCGCTATCCTGAAAAGAGACGAGATGATCTTGAAAACGATCAAGAATACCCCGGTTTCTTTAAGCATCCAACACGTGGATATCGACATCGAGAAAATAGAAAAAGGCGGTTTCCCGCACTTCATGTTGAAGGAGATTTTCGAACAAGTAAATTCTATCTATGACACTATCCGGGGACGGGTGAACGTGGATGCCTCCGAGATTTACCTTGGTGGTATCTCTGAAATCATCCCGAAGATGGTAAACGCGCACCGGATTATCATTATCGGTTGCGGAACGTCATGGCATGCCGGACTAGTCGGCGAGTACATGCTGGAAGAATTTACCCGTATCCCGGTAGAAGTGGAATACGCTTCGGAATTCCGTTATCGCAACCCGATAGTGAATGAAAACGATATCGTGATAGCCATCTCCCAAAGTGGAGAAACAGCCGACACATTGGCAGCTATCAAGTATGCCAAAACACACGGGGCCACGGTTATAGGCATTTGCAACGTAGTCGGTTCAAGCATCGCACGCGAAACGGATGCCGGGGTATACACCCACGCGGGACCGGAAATCGGTGTCGCCTCCACGAAAGCGTTCACCGCCCAAATATCGGTACTTGCCATGATGGCTTTGCAAATAGGTCACCGTAAGGGGACACTGGCAGACGATATATATAAAAAATATATCAACGAACTCTATAACCTACCGGATAAGGTCAAAGCTATACTGGAAAAGGACAACATAATCAAAGAAATTTCCGCTATCTACAAGGACTCCACGAATGCCATTTATCTGGGAAGAGGTTGTCAATTCCCCGTGGCTCTCGAAGGAGCGTTGAAGTTGAAAGAAATTTCCTACATCCATGCCGAAGGATACCCGGCAGCGGAGATGAAACACGGTCCCATCGCCTTGATTGACGAGAATATGCCCGTGTTCGCCATTGCCACGAACGACAATTACTACGATAAAATCGTTTCCAACATCAAAGAAGTACAGTCCCGCAAAGGACACGTGATCGCTCTGGTAAACGATAACGACACGCAAGTCACAAAACTAGCGGAACACGTGATCGAAATTCCCGAAACACTGGAATTCCTTTCCCCGCTGCTGAACGTGATTCCATTACAACTCATCTCCTATCACATTGCAGTGATGAGAGGCTGTAACGTGGATATGCCGCGCAACCTTGCAAAATCGGTAACTGTAGAATAAAGCAATAAAAAAGGGGTTTTAAAAACCCCTTTTTTATTGCTTTAACGATTGCTGCCATTTCCACACGTTCCTCATCGTGTCCTCGATCGGTGTCGCAGCCTTCCATCCCAACTCTTTATTCGCTAAAGTCGTATCAGCCCACACCTTCTCGATATCACCGGCACGACGTCCCACGATTTTGTAATTCACCTTTACCCCGGTTGCTCGCTCAAAAGCATGGATGATCTCCAACACGGAAAGCCCTTTTCCCGTCCCGATATTGAAAAACTCGTAATTCGCCTTATTCTTACCCTCGAGCAAACGGCGAATAGCCACCACATGAGCTTTTGCCAAATCCACCACGTCAATATAATCACGTAAAGGTGACCCGTCGGGTGTATTATAATCATCACCGAACACACTCAATTGCTCCCGGATACCGATAGCGGTCTGTGTCAGGTAAGGAATCAGATTATTCGGCACGCCATTGGGCAACTCCCCGATTAAGGCAGTCGGGTGCGCCCCTATCGGGTTGAAATAACGCAAAGCCAATGCGTTCATCTTCGTTTCCACCTTCATCAAGTCACGGATAATATCTTCACTCATCACCTTGGTGTTCCCGTAAGGCGATTCGGCCTCGTGGCGAGGAGTCTTTTCCGTCACGGGAAGTACATCCGCTTGCCCGTATACCGTGCAAGAAGAAGAGAATACCAGATTCGGCACTTGAAACTCACGCATTGCATCGAGCACGTTCATCAATGAATTCAAGTTATTGAAATAATACTCCAACGGCTTATGCACGGATTCGCCCACCGCTTTCAACGCGGCAAAATGAATCACCGCCTTGATATCCGAATGGCGAATAAAAAAATCTCTCGTTGCCACCCGATCGGTAAGATCAATCTCCTCGAATTCGGGACGAATACCCGTGATCTTCTCGATCCCGTCCAACACGTCAATACTTGAATTTACTAGATTATCGGCTATAATCACGTCATAACCACTCTGTTGAAGTTCCACCACCGTGTGGGACCCGATATACCCCGTACCTCCTGTCACAAAAATTTTCATACACCAATAATTTTTTCTCAATTTATAACAATCTGTGTGTCTGTAATAGACAGAACAAAGTAAATAATAATAATCCGAAATGCCTAAAATGAGTTTGACAACCTTGCGTTTTTTCTTACCTTTGCCGTATGAATAAATACGTTGAACACATAGAAGAATTGTTATATCTGCATGATTGCGTGATAGTCCCCGGGCTAGGAGGCTTTATCTGCAACTATACCGGAGCAACGATCAACGACAAGACAGGGATGATCATCCCCCCTGCCAAAAAGGTCGTGTTCAACAAACACTTGAAACAGAATGACGGACTTTTGATCAATTGGATCGCCCGCAAGGAACAAATCGATTACGAGAAAGCACAACGCCGCCTCGCCTTATTCCGCGAAGAGGTAAAAGTAAGATTGAACCAAAAGCAAAAAGTAGACTTCGGCAAAATAGGGACGCTCAGTGTAGACCGCCGTTTCAATATTCTCTTCGAATCTGCTAACCACAACTTCCTGCCCGACGTCATGGGAATGGAAGCAATGCCCCTCGTGGCAAACGGCAAAAAAGTTAAGAAGACAAACGGAGAATACATAAATACCGAATCCGGAAACCTAGTTACCCGTCTGTTCAAATTCGGACTATCGGCAGCCATGATCGCGGGAATCGTGGTACTCTCGCAACAGGATATATTCCAAGGGGACACAGCCGCCAACTTGAGTAATATGCAACCCGCATCCATGAAAAGTAAATTGATTCAAACGGAGGAAACGGCAAAGATTTCTCCCGACTGTGATTTCGTGGATTACGATCCCGTTATTGATTTGACCGGGAAGTCAATCTCACAATGACAACAATCAGGTAAGCCGGAATAATTATAAACAATGCCTCTTGACGCATAGCCCAAAGTAATAGCAGGACTATCCCAAAAAATATCATCCAATTATAATTCTTCCTATAACCATGGCATGATATGAGCACATAAACAGGTATCATCCAAGTCAACGCTTTCACTCCCCACACGGCAAAACCAATCATAATAGTACTCACGAAACAATACAAAAGACTATTCTCTTTCCATGAAAAATTAGTCAATTTCAAAGAAAACATGGGTACCTCACTAATCAACAATAATGCTAATACAAAGGAACATCCTGCTAAAAGCCAAGGATTACCCCACGTCGTCTTGAAAAACTCCGGCTGGTAATAGAAACAAAACACCAACATCACCCAAAACAACGCGTTCGAGGGAGTCGGCAACCCGATAAACGAATGTGTCTGCCGGGTATCGAGATTGAATTTAGCCAAACGATAAGCAGAAAAAGCAGGCACCAACAAGGGAACAGCCGACAGCACCCGTTCCACCCAATAATATGTCTCTCCCGGAGCAAAAGAACAAAATGTTTCCCGAATCAGGAAATACGCCATCACCGCCGGCATCACACCGAAACTCACCATATCCGCCAAAGAATCGAGTTCTTTCCCCATATCCGATTTCACGTGTAGAAGGCGTGCGGCAAAACCGTCAAAAAAATCAAACACCATGGCAAGAATCACCAGCCATGCAGCGATTAGCAAATTACCGTTAAACGCCATATAAATAGCCAACGCTCCGGAAGTAACATTCAGACACGTGATCAGATTTGGGATATGTTTTTTCATGGACTATACTTTTATGATTCGAACACGAAAATACTTCTTTTTACAATAGGTAAACTACATTTTTATTACTTTTGTTGCAAAATTGTTATCGACATGGCTAAATTTCTCATTATTAGATTCAGTTCCATCGGAGATATCATCCAATGCATGAACGTGGTAAACGGGATCAAAAATCACTTCCCGGACGCAGAAATACACTGGATTGCCCGTAAAGACATGGGCTCTTTTCTCAATATGGACAAACGTATCGACCGGGTTTGGGGATTTGACAAGAAAACGGGGTTGAAAGGTTTACTTCGCATGGCAAAAGAACTGAAAGCCGAGAAATTCGATTACATTTATGACGCACACAGTAATATCCGCTCGAACATATTGAAAGCCGTGTTATTACCTCCCTTTTACTCTTTGTTCCCGAGAGGACCGCACTACACGCTACGCGGCAAAGAACGGTGGAAACGTTTCTTGCTTTTCAAACTGGGAATCAACAAATTCGACAAACCCTTCCGGGGTATCATTTCTTACCGGAAACCTCTCGCGAAATGGAGTATCACGAATTTCGAATCGGATTATTCCGACTGGTGCTTCCCCGAAGAATACAAAGAACACTTTGCCCGCACCTTTACCCCGAAGACCATTACCCTAGTTCCCTCGGCCAACTGGGAAATGAAACGCTGGCCAGTCAGCCATTGGCAGCAAGTTATCCAACTTATGCCGGAATACCGATTTATCATTCTCGCCGGACCGACAGACACATTCTGTGAAACAATCAAAGCCATCGCCCCCGAACGAGTGAACAACCTCGCCGGACAAACCTCTCTGTTGGAATCCTGTTACCTAGTGAAGCAATCTCACCTTGTCATCAGTGGCGATACCGGCTTCCTGCATGCCGCCGATCTGTTCCACACGCCCTCCATAGCCTTGATGGGTCCCACCGCGTTCGGTTTCCCCACCGGAAAAGAAGCCGAAGTCATGGAAGTAAACCTTCCCTGTCGTCCCTGCACGAAAGACGGTAGAGGAAAATGCAAACAACCCGTCTGGCAAAAATGTATGGTCGACATCACCCCCCAAGCAGTAGCCCAAAAAGCTAAAGCTATTTTAGATTTTAAATTTCAAATTTTAGATTGAAAAACTACTCCTCCGACTCCCCCTTATCATGTCTTAATGTCACGTAGAAAGTTGTACCCTCGTTCTCTTCGCTCTCGAAAGAGATCGTTCCACCCATACTCTCTATAATCTTGTACGACATTGCCAGTCCGAGTCCGGTACCACCTGATTTGGTCGTGAAATTCGGTTCGGAAATCTTATCCCGGATACCTTCCGGAATACCACAACCGTTATCCCGCACGAACAAAATAATCTTGCCCAATGCCGTCTTCAACTGCACGTGAACGTGTCCTTCCCGGTCTTCCGGGATACTTTGTTCCGCGTTTTTCAGCAGATTCACAACCACCCGGTTCACCTGATCCCGATCTCCATATACAAAAACACCCGGCTCTATGTCACATGTCATGTTCGCCACGTTCTCGTGGAACAACTTGGCACACCCATCCACAAGCTCACTCAGATCAAACCACTCATTATTCGCCACCTGTAATTTAGCAAAATCAGAGAATGCGGAAGCGATAGACGCCATGTGGTCTATCTGCTCGATCAAAACCGAAGATATATCTTTAAACCGCAGCCGAACTTCCTCAATATCCCCTTTCTGCAAAGTACGTTGCATAAATTGCAAATTCAACTTCATCGGCGTTAGCGGATTCTTAATCTCATGCGCTATCTGCCTTGCCATCTCCCTCCAAGCACTCTCGCGTTCGGACTTCGCCAATTGCTTGACATTCGCTTCCAGTTTATCCACCATCGCGTTGTACTCCTTCACCAGTAACCCGATTTCATCTTTCTGGTTATAAATAATTTTCTCGTTCTTACCCCCTACCCGCATCCGTCTCAACTTATCGTTCACGACCTGCAACGGCTTCGTGATTCGCTCGGCAACCACGCTGGATAAAATAAAAGCCAATACCATAACAATCATCGCGATATTCACCGCGACTATCACGGTCAGGAAAATATCTTTGTTCAGCTCTTCCCCTTTGGTAAAATAAGGAATACTCAACACGTATCTCTCTCCCGATTCCAGCACTAGCGGCATATAAACCGCCATATAGATCATCTCGGCAATCCGTTCGTCCTGCACGAAACTCATTTGCTCTTGCGTCACGACTTTCCTGTAAGCCTCGGGATTCAACAATGTCCCGTCAAACCCTTTCTCGAAAATCATCGGTCGGGAAGTAGCAACCAACTCACCACCCCAATTATAAACATTAATATCAACCCAAAGCACATCCGCCAATCTCCTCAACGCCGTCTCGATCTCCGGACACTTATCCGCATCCACGCAATTGTAGCGCTCCAACTCGCTCGTGATATACTTCGACACCTGAACAAGCGTTTCACTGTGCCGACGTTCGAAACTAGCGGCATTCCCGACGATACTCATAATCGTCATAAGCACGAACAAACCGGCAACCAGCGAAATAATATTACTTTTGATCCTTGACTTCAAACTCACTTGACGGAAATTTTCCCACCCGCCGTCAAACCGGAAAAACATCCCGTAAGACGTCAGTATAGCACTCACGAAAATAGCGTACAACAGGTTCATATAGTACAACGCAAACACGTCATCCGCCAGACTGACAACGCAAATACCTTCCTCTTTAATCGGAACGATCATGTGGGAATACCCGTCCACATTAATCGTGCGGGCATGCTCGTATGCCCCGAAACGCTCGGTAGAGCGCGGGTAATTAAAAGTTCCGTCAGCATCTACAAGCACCCCCTTCCGGTACTTGGCATACGAATAGGGATACACGAATTCATTCTCCAAATCTGTCTCCCGCGACAATATCTGCGCATACCCTATTCCCTCGTGTCCTTTCTTAGAAGTAAAACGGATATACAGGCAACTGCCGTTCTTCACGTCCGGCAACATATAACGCCCCAAGTACACGTTCTGTCCGTCAAACAGATCAATATTATAAAATAAAGTACTATCCACTCTTATCCCGAGACTGTCTATCATACCGTCGTAATAATCATAGCAACCGTATTTCACGTGTTTCGGAGTTACCAGTATGGTATCCCGTCCCGTGCATATAATAGTTTCGCAATCATAGTAAAATCCCGTCATATCCAGCAATTCTTCCGAAATATACCGGGCCAGCACCTTCTCGTCCCCGACACTGATCAGTGAATCGACCTTCGTACTTTTCATGATCTCATTGTTGATCTCGACCAACTTCTCCTCGAACACGGGATCAACTTCTTTCACGATCTGGACGATATAATCGGCACGAATTTTCAACTCGCGTTCCATCTCGTTACTCTTGGCCAAAAAGATGATATAAACGCAAACCACCACGAGAGCAAGCATAAATACGCTTTTCTGGGCATCCATCTTCATCAGGTAAATCCCCAGTATAAACAAAAGGTAAAGCGACAAAGTAAACAAGCACTCCAAAGGAGTCAACGAAAAATTAAAGAAATAACAAAGAGCCGCGCAAAACAAGATCACGATTGTCACCCCGAGCAACGCTTGTTTCATCGTGAAAAGGTTCCGAAAATAACGGACGGAACTATTGATCAACACGATAAATCCCATACCCGCGATAATCAAAGTTACAAACGCTACCACGGACGAGAAATCGACATTAATCAGACGAGCTATATTCAAACTGATAGACGTACTCTCTATCAACGTCTTGATTGAAAAATGAAGCAAATTCGTGTAGATAAAAGCCACGAACACGAAGCCCGCGAGAAAAAGCCACCGATAGCGCATCAAACGGTATTCATTATATCTTATCCGCAACTTATTGAACGTGATAAAAAGATAATGTGCCAAACAAAACATCGTCACGAACAAATCTCCCACCGAGACAATAAACGAGCCGCCTCCGGCCACCTTGCTGTTCGCGAAGATCGACAAATGATAAAGCGAGTACGGCACCTGAAACCTCACCATGATTACCCGCAGCAGAATCAACAGGCAGAGGAACCCAAACGAATGTCCCACCTGTTCCCTGAAACTCACGGAGCGATCCAGCGATATCTCGTAAGCATAAAACAAGAGATAGAGAAACACGAAATAGAGTACCAGCAAAAAATAATTCGGCAATGTATCCCCGTACCCCACGTTACTCTCGATCTTGAACAGCGCTTTCCCGTCCCGGCTATATATCGTGTACCCTCCCTCTTCCCATACATTCTTGATCGTCACTTTACTGGCATCATCCAGATTACTCCCGAACCGCGGGTTAAAATGATTCTTCACGTAACTGCTGGAATAAGGATAATCCTCTTTAATAAATAAAAGCCCGTAATACTCCATGTCCCCGATAAACCGCTTTCGGACATCAAAATACAAATTATTCAACTTCACTAACTCGCCCCCCTCCTTCAAACGCTCGTATAGGTTGGGAGTCCCCACCCGTTCGTCACTCCAGTACACCAATTGCCCATTCTTGAAGCCGAGCAGGATCGAATTCCGCATCCGCCAGTTACTTTTGGAAATCTGAGTATTCTCGTCCAACTTCTGCAACTGTTCGTCCAAATGCTTCTCTTCCGCTTGCAATTGAGCCTGAAAAAGAGCGACTTGGGAATCCGCCGACCAATCACTCAAAGAGGTTTCCCACAACGAAGCCACCAAGAGACATCCCATGGCCAAGGCTAACACGAGCCAAAACTTTCTCATTCTTTTTCTAATCCCCGACTTACTCATGATGATAAGGTTCTCCTTTCAATATTGTCATTGCCCTGTATAATTGCTCCGTGAAAATCATCCGCACCATCTGGTGCGAGAATGTCATCTTGGATAACGAAATCTTCATATTCGCACGTTTATAAACTTCCTCGGCAAACCCGTATGGTCCCCCGATCACGAATACCATTCGCTTAATACTTGTCAGCATCTTCTGTGCCAAAAACTCCGCGAACGCCTTAGAAGTGTATTCATTTCCACGCTCATCCAACAAAACCACGAAATCCGACGCCTCCAATTGTCCCCGTATCAACTCCCCTTCCCTCTCTTTCTGTTGCACCTCACTCATATTCTTCGTGTTCCGTACATCCGGAATCACCTTCATCTCATAAGGAATATAATATTTCAACCGCTTCTCGTACTCGGCAATCCCCGCCCGCACAAACTCAGCATCCGTCTTTCCTATCACTAGCAAACAAACTTTCACACCACAATATTTTTTCTATTACACTAAAATGTTCATCTACACGCAAATGTAGATAAAAATACCATATCTTCCGCAAATCGTTAAAAAAAAGCACACCAATATTTGCCCGAATTTCAAGAAAACACTATATTTGCACCCGTTAAAGCTAACCACTTTAGCACACGCAAGTGTAGGTCCTATAGCTCAGCTGGTTAGAGCACCTGACTCATAATCAGGGGGTCCTTGGTTCAAGCCCAAGTGGGACCACTTGAAAATAAAGCAGTTACAAAATCAAAAATGTAACTGCTTTTTTGTTTTTATATGGTTTTTGGCATGAAAAATGGCTTTAAAGTCAACCAGAACGTCAACCAGAAAATTAGACATGACAGCCTCAATTTCAGTCATTTGCTACAAGTACAAAACGCTTTCTAATGGTGAAAATCCCTTAATGGTTAGAATTAGTCAAAATGGGAAACGTAAATTAGTAAGTTTAGGTATCTCTGTAAATCACAAATTTTGGAATTTTGAAAAACAAAAACCTAAACCCAATTGTCCTAATAAAGAGCAAATAGAAATACTCATTACGAACAAACTAAATGAATTCAACAATCAAATTATAGAATTCAAAAGTGAGAATAAGGACTTTACAGCTAAAACATTAATAGAGAAAGTAAGTAAGCCAGTAAAGAGGATGAATGTAAATGATCTCTTCTTACAGGAAATAGCCCAACTAAAAAAGGAAGAAAGAATCAGGTATGCAGAATGTCATGATTACGTGTACAAATCTTTGCTCAAATTTAATAAGCATCTTGATATATACTTTTCAGATATTGATGTACAATGGCTAAAGAAGTATGAAGCATGGTTAAGAAGTCAAGGAAACAGCGAAAATACTATTGGCTTCAAATTTAGAACTTTAAGAACCATGTATAACATTGCTATCAAAGAAGGGTATGTAAAAGCTGAATTTTATCCATTCAAGGAATATAAGGTTGCAAAATTACATGAAGACACGCCCAAACGGGCTATTGTCAAAGATAACGTGAAAAAGATTGTGACGACCTCTGCGAATAATGCTTATAAAGAATTAGCCATTGATTTATTCACTTTCTCTTATTTCATGGGAGGTATCAACTTTACGGATATGGCACGCATAAAACATGATAACATAATAGACGGACGATTGGCATATAAACGTAAAAAGACAAAGAAGCTGATACAATTACCGTTACAATCAAAAGCGATAGAGATTATCAACAAGTACAAATCACCCAACAATCCTTACATCTTCCCCATCCTATCTAATTTCCACAAAACGGAACAACAGAAGATAAATAGGATTCATAAAGTTATTGGTAAGGTAAACAAGCATTTGAAAGCATTAGGAGTTGAATTAGAATTGGATAAGAAGTTGACTACCTACGTTGCCAGACATTCATTCTCAACCACACTCAAAAGATCAGGTGTAAGTACATCACTCATTTGTGAAGCATTGGGGCATAGTTCTGAAAAGGTAACACAAATTTATCTGGATAGTTTCGAGAATGACCAGATAGATGAAGCAATGAGCAATTTACTTTGATTTGGTGGAAATATTTTCACTTCCATATAGAGATTAAAACTTTGAAATTTTATACCACTTCCTCTTTCTGGGGAGGTGGTATTTTTTTTACCTTTATACCTGTTTAAAGTATACATACCATGGCAAACAATATTATCTATCCAGTTGCAACCTTACTACAAGTAGAACCATTTCTAGTAGAGTATTTCGCCTATAACAGAACTATGTTATATACAGAAATAGAAAGAATGTATCTAGCCACGTGGGGATTCATGGGTAAGGTAGAGGATAAATACATGATAGAAGTTCCCAACACGCTAGATGAACTGGCAACAAGCGATAACCCGTTTGATAGGCAACGTTACGCTCCTAGAGAGCAAAAGATGATAAAAGTGGTTGATACCTTGGCTTACATGACAGACAATATAAAAGGTATCCTTTTTGAAGATGATGGATTGAAAAAGAAAATAGAGGAGTTGACTAGTGAATTGCCAGATAAAAACAGGGATGCCATATTCTACACCCTCTGGATGCTAGCCATTATCTACAAGAAGCATGAAGCGTTCAAACCTATCCTCGACCCTGAATTACTGGAAGAAACGTATAACATGGATACCTATTTCCAGCAAGTAAGACCTGAAATGTTACAACTCTACCTGTTCCTTGAAAGAGATAAAAGGAAGAAAGATAAATCAATCACTTTAAGTAACAACCAAGAAAAGATTACCATTAACAACGCCATGGAGAGCTGGTTTACCAATCTCCTAGATTCTTACCTTCATGTATACTTGGGAGTAAATTCCATTGAAGAAGCGGAAGAAGAATTAAAAGAAGTCTACTCACCGAAGAAAGGGCGTAAGGCGGATAACCCAGCACAGAATCTCGTGATGGTAGGGATATACCGTTTACTGGTAAACCGTTCTGGCATGGAGAGAAAAAGTGATATATATAAATTTATCCTCGATTACATGGAATTGATAGGACTGGTAAAGGATGAAGAGAGCCAGATAGACGAGAACTATATAAACTCTAAAATAGCTTATTTGGACAAGCATGGTTACAAACCAGAATGGATTCCTGCCTCACAAGGTAATTATAGAACCTCCCCTAACAATCCTTCCAAACTTTATTTCTGGTAGTATTACCACGTACATGCTTGATTCATAGCCAGCTAAAGAATACCCCTTGAACTGGCTATATTTCTTTATAACCTACCTCCCTTTTTTGCCGCATTTTTGTCTTGGCGAACGAATTGATAAAGAGAGAACATCTAAAGAATAGACCTCTAAATGACCTCCATTCTTTATGGTTTAACCTCTCGATTTTAAGTTAGTTTACCACGTGAAAATAGAGTTCTTGAAGGAAATGGAAAGTCTAAAGAATAGCGTTCGAAATGGCTATTATTCTTTATGGCACACCTTCTCCCTGAACTCTACTTTTGTGACAAATCAATCTTTACGGTGCGCACCTCATTAGATTGTCTGCAAGTCTTCAGCAGTGTTGAAGGCAAAGGTTGGAATCTGGAAAGTAACTAGAGATAACGCTCTAGTCCCCTTTTCATGGTTGGTGGAAAATTTTTGAAAACCATACAGGACATGAAATTTCTAAAATTACCACCAGACGGGATTCCTGTAACTTGTAACAATTAATGATATGCAAACTAGAAACTTTTTAATCGAGAGAAACGAAACTCTAGTAGAAGCGTTCAAAAATAAAGGTATTCACGAGATAGGGAGTAACGTTATACTTGACAAAACTATAACAGGTATCGGGGCAACCTACTGGGAATTACACTTGGCTAAACGTCCCTCTATTATTATAGAGCCAAACGTGCCTGTTATTATCGGTAAAGCTGAAAAGGTTGACAACTCTTTAGCGGTATATGCTTTATGCAATAAAACACTGGTAAAGAAGTTCTTGAATAACAACTCTATCACCAACAAAAAGCTATTAACCACACCAGAGGGATTCGAGAAAATCAGGCTAGCGGCACGGGAACTGGGAATAGACATCTATAAAGAGTTCTTCTGCCTGTTCGACGAGTGCGAGAAGATAACTCAAGATGTTGATTACCGTCCCAGAATATCACAACCGATAAATGACTTCTTCAAGTTCGAGAGGAAAGCGATGGTATCTGCCACTCCACTAGAAATGCGTCACCCCGAACTGGAAAGACAGGATTTCAAGATTTGGAAAGTGGTTCCAAATTTCGATTACAGGAAGAACATGACATTAATAGTAACGAGAAGTTTCAATCGCACCATGACGGGACAGTTAAGAGAGTTAATCAATAATAGTCAATGTTTATGCGTCTTCTTCAATTCCACTACGGGAATAAATAAAGTGATAACCTACCTTTTAAATAATAACTTGATAAAAGAGGAAGATTATAAAGTGTTTTGTTCTAACGAGAGCGTGAAGAAGTTGAGAGAGTGCAATTTCAAGAACAGCCACGAGAATCTGGATTTACCGCTAGCCAAGATCAATTTCTTCACCTGTCGGTTCTTCTCTGCCGTTGATATTTATACCACCAAGAAGCCTGATATTTTAATATTATCAGATTGTAGTATCCCACACTCAATTGTTGACCCGTACACCGAGGTGATACAGGCACAGGGAAGGTTCAGGAACAAGTATGCTGACGGAAATACATACAATTCTCTTACTATTATCAGTAACATTGATGAAGAAATGGAAGTGATGACCGAGGAAGAGATTACCGCCATGACACGACAATTTGAAATCACCCACCAGAATCTAAACCAACGTTTGGAGGAAGCCACCACCAAGGCGGATAGAACCGCCATACTTGAAGATTTGGAAAAAATCAAGTATAAAGAATTACTGGACGAGGAAGGAGAGATAAACTATTTCTCCGTTGATAACCTTTACAACGAGGAAAGAGTGAAGGGATATTACACCTCCGCCCGAAGCTTGCACGAGGCGTACGAGGGCACGGGACATTTCAATATTAATTTCATCGATGACACCAATAGAATTGGAGAAGATGATAAAATAGCCATGAGGAAGGCTAACAAGAAACAACTCTGGAAAAAGGTTATCAGCCACCTCGACAGGTTGCAACAGCTAGTATTACAAAATCCCGACCACGACATCACTCCCGACATTGAAATGTTGAAAGAGTTCGAGGATGCCGAGTATATAATGAACGCCTATGATACTATCGGCAAAGCTGCCATAGAACAAGCCGACTACAAGAAAGGAGAGATAGATAAAATGATGAAAGCGTTCCACGAGCAAAAAGCCGAAGAGCGACGTTTCTCTCCCGATGTTGTACATGATATATTCAAGGCGTTCGAGCAAGAAATGAATAATGGTGATTATATACCGAGTAAAACCATTCGAGAGAGGTTAAGAGTGATATTCATGGCTCACGGTATTCCTTTTAAAGAGTACGGGGTAAAAGCTGGACTAGAGAAAGTATATTTCACTTTAACCGACAAAACGATAGAAGATTATTACCCCGAGTTCAAGATTTCCAACGCCAACGGAGGGGCGTATAGACTTGTCGCCATGAAACCAGAGTTGGTGGAAAAAATTTCAAAAGGTACAAGAGAGTGAAATTTTCAAATTTACCACCAAGTATAAATTTTAAACAATATACAACTATGACATACCCAGAATTTTTCCAAACCGTTAGAGAGTTAAGAATGACAATCAGTGATTCATTCCTCCCTCAATACAATCAGGGAAACAGAAAGCTCTGAATAAGAGTACAAAAGAAAAACAGCACCTTAAAACACAGACTTTATCAGAATAAAATCACCAGTTTTCTATCATGGATGCCAATTTAACATACATTATAAAATTTACATGACATTCATCTAAATTCAAATAAATATACAACACAAATCCATAAAATATATTATTAAAAAATGAAATAATAAAGTTTCAGATACTTTAAAAATCTAACAATCCCTTTTGAACCCATATCCAAGAGGGATTGTTATTGAATATTTTTCATCTATGCTCTGACGAAAACTCAATTATTTCTTCAAACATTTGTTTTAAGCTACTTCTATCAAATTCAGCTTTAAGCATATTCTCATGGTTTAGTAAACCACCTTTTTCTTTTCGTGCGCAAGCAGGTTTATCTCTAATATCATCTGCTGGAATAATCCATGCTCGATAACCAAACTTATCATATTCTTCACGGAATTGGTCATATTCTTTTTGCTTGTCACCATCAAATATTGCCCCGATACAAGAAAAATCTAAGCATTTAAGAATATAAGCTATTTGTTTTATATTATTAGCCCCTCCTGCTCCAAATCCAAAAAATGGTATATCTCTAGTTATCCCTAACTGCTCTAATATTTTGGGAAAAAGAATAACATCCTCTTGCCCCTCTGTTATAATGAATCCATCTTCTGCAAAAAAACAAGCACGAGCATCACTACCTATCGTATGTGGATTATAAATATTACCACTAAAAGAATTAAAAATATCTCTACATTTATCATCTATACAAGAAATAACAGAACTATTTTTTCCCTCATGTACTCTAGCTATTACACCATTATTAATAGCAGCATCAATAGAAATCATATTAGGAGAATGGGTCGAAATAACAACTTGAATATTCTTTGTTAATCTTAATATTTCATTTAATAAACGAGCTTGTAATTGGGGATGTAAACTCAATTCAGGTTCGTCAATCACAATTAATTCATCAGGTTTTGCCTCAAAAAGAGCATCAACAATAAAAAGTAAACTTACAATCCCTTCTCCCAAACCATCAGAATTATGATAAATAGAGTCACCCTTTCTAATCTTTACATAGTAATTGCCAGAATCATCCTGATCAATTGTCCAGTGCAATTCTTTTCCAAGTATTCTCCAAAAAACCTTATTAAATTCATCTGAATGCTTATTTGCATCAAATAACCTATAAGTAAAATTGTTTAGCGGGTTACCTCTAAACTGGCTATTTTCAGGATTATGTATAAATGTATCTCTATTCCACATATTTTTTCCAAAATAAGGATTAAAGACTCTTCTTGAAGGTAAATAATATATTTTAGGTTTTTCCATTGGTCCACTCCACTCTGTTTCACTTCCTCCACCAACAACAGAAGCAAGAATAGCCTTTTTACCATCATACGCAACTTCAATAGCTACTTTATCATTTGCCAACTTATTTCTCTTACCTTCCGTAAAAGAAATACCATCTGTCACTATTTTAGAAAAACACTCTACCAATGTTGACTTTCCACCACCATTAGGACCTACCAAAACCGTTAACCCACTACCTTCTACTCCATTAGGGATTGCAAGCTTTAAAGTTTGTTTCTCTGCAAATCCTCTATAACCACAACAACTAATTTCCTCTATCATACTTTCAAATTTTAATATGTAAACATATCATACAAATATATACATAATTTATTTAGGATACAATAAATTTCATATCCTTTAAAAATACTTCGACATCCCTTTTTTCTTATTAAGGATTATTTTTTACCATTCATCAAAGAATAAAATGATAAACTTATTAGGAATCAATTATAATTAACTTTTCTCCATTACAGAAGTAATGCTATGGATAACATATTTATAACCTATGGTGGTAAAATGTAAAATTTTGCTCTCTATATACTATTCATGAATTTTCCACCAACAAATAAAAAAGCCAGCACCCTAAGGACATATGAGGTACTGGCTTCAATCATTTAGTTGCGCTGTCTTTTCTTGAGAAGCTTCGGTTTGGAACTTCCAAAAATATCAGGATATAACATTTTTAATCTCTCCATGTTTACATACCTGAATAAATCCATTTCATGGAAAATTCGATAATGTTCTATACCAAACCATTCTGAATTGGTGGTTTTTCCTTTTTTACGTAATTTCATAGGAACAAATTTTTCTAACAAACAAAAGAGTATCTAATTCAGGAAAGAACATCAGACCAATCATTTACATGTACAAAGGTACTTATTGAACAGGATAGCACCAAGTAAATGTATCAGAATATCAAATATTTATATCTATGATAACATATTGATTTGACATTCTATTTCCAGTTTTACCACACAAGGAAATTACACGCACGAATATCTCTAGTTACAGGAACATTCTAACACGTGATTATTTTTCATTCTAAAATAGAGATATACCTCTCTAGAGATGCTTTTTCAGCTTCGGCAACTAACAAGTAAAAATCATCATGTTGTTGTCCCGTGTGAGAAGACTCCAAAGCTTTATAATAACGTAACTTCATATCATTATCACTTTTCAGGGTAACAATGGTATAACCTTTTTGCAACAGGTAGAGGTTCATCAGAAGTCGAGAAGTGCGCCCGTTACCATCTATAAACGGATGAATCCTCACCAGTTCATCATGCAAATAGGCGGCAATAATAACTGGATGAACGTTTTCTTTTTCCATACTTTGAAATGTAAGCATGAAATCTTCCATTAGCTTCTCCAACAAATAAGGTTGAGGCGGTACATGAGTGCTACCCGAAATCATCACGGGTACGGTTCTGTAACTTCCAGCGTTCTCCCTATCTATGCCGTGTAACACGAGTGCATGAATCTCCTTGATAGTTCTTTGACTTATTTCAATATCCTGTTTGGCAACCTCCTTTATATAGTCAATAGCTTCCGCATGATTGATTGCCTCCAAGTGTTCACGCATGGATTTACCAGAAATAGTGATTCCTTCATTGACAACAAGTGCCGTTTCCTGCAGGGTAAGCGTGTTCCCTTC
Source organism: Butyricimonas sp. Marseille-P3923 (assembly GCF_900184685.1). Classification (GTDB taxonomy): domain Bacteria; phylum Bacteroidota; class Bacteroidia; order Bacteroidales; family Marinifilaceae; genus Butyricimonas; species Butyricimonas muris. Next base: position 184,498 of record NZ_FXXL01000003.1, on the reverse strand, counting down.
TATACGGTTACTCTCGTAAGTGTACTCGATATCTAAAGCATCCTGAATTTTCTTTAATGCCTCGACAGGTAAAGGACGTAAGGAAGATAACCGCACTTTCAATGAATCTACCTCTCTTAATAAATCAACCAACTTACTATTCATGTTGCCATATTTTTAGTTGATTACAAAGGTAAGAAATTATCATTGTTTATATCTGGTGGGAAAATATAAAATTATGGTCGGTATATACATTTTAAAAATTTTCCACCAACCCTTACTTCATTGATAAAGACCAATGCCTACAAGGAGAGAGTTGCCCAGTCAAAAGAAATTAAGGTTTATTTTTTCCGTTCAAGAATAAAGTTGTTACTCGTTCTCTCCTTCAATGTTTGAAACTTGCCGATTTCGGCGACCAGACGCAAAAAGAATATAAATCTCTCGTTGGGGGTTCTTTCCAGTGCCTCCCTCTCTCGTCTGGCTTGACTTTCCGCTTTAGTTTCAAAACGTATCTCCATGCTTCTCCTTTGATTGATATAACTATACAAAGTTAAGAATATATTCTAAATACAGGGAGAATTAGAGTGGTTAAAATAGAGAATCCTCTATAAAATACCCCCTCCCCTTCAATTTCAGGTTGGCATTATATACTGGTAAGTGTTCCACGCTAGGGTAGTGTAACCATTTATACCCCCACCCCAAGAGTGAAGAAAATCAAATTAATTAATCAAAATCTTATCAATTATGAACTTGAAAACTTACTACCAAAATTTGGAGGTTGCCCAACCTAACAATTCCCTTGAACTCAATCCTGAACTGATTGAAAAGTTTAAAAATCAGGTGGCGGTATTACCCACTCCCGTTAAGGTTGGTGATGAAATGACCGTTATTGACTTTAAAGGGGAAACCCCTCAACAATTACAACTGGTTTGTGCCTTGGGAGAGGAAGAGGTGAAAGAGATTAAATACACTCAACTCGTCCGTGCGAGCCAGAAAGGGGACATCACGCCTGATGACATTCCCTGTGACCCTGCCATAGAACAGAAACATGGTGACAAGTTACGTTTCATTTACTCTCTCGCCAAGAACATGATGCTAGACCAGCTTATCCTAGCGCTTAAAGGCAAAACCATAGTGCTATGCGGTCAGGTTGAAACTCCTGCCGTTTATGCTGGAACCAAGACAAAGATGCAGATTAAGAAATTCGCCTACTTGGAAGAGTAGTTAAAGATACAGGGACAGCGAGCGCAGTGGATAGGGGAAAGATATTGTTGTACCAGAGTGAAGGAAGTATCACCTTTCTAAACAGGCAGTATAAACAAGAATCTTTCCTCTCCATTGCCAAACCTGATAAACTTACGACACTCTAAATTTCATTACCATTAACGTATTCAAATTAAAAATCAAGTAAAACAATATCATGAACGAAGAATTAATAAAAGTGCCAGTGGTGGAACTGGTGTACAGGAATAATACCAAGCCTTCTAAAAGGTATAAAATCAAAATGGCTAGGGACGTGCACGAATTACTGGTTTCCCCGTTTAAAGATACCATCGAACACCATATCTCAACTAGAGTTATCCTGTTAAATGGTAGGAATCAAGTACTGGGTGTATCCACAATCAGTGAAGGTGCGTTATCTTACAACATCACGGATATTAGGTTTATAGTACAACTGGCAGCACTCTCTAATTGTAAAAGTGTGATAGTTTGTATAAATCAACCTTCTGGTGATATTGAACCAACTAAACAGGATGATGAACTGGTACAACAGGTAAAGATTGCACTTTCATACATAGATGTAGAGTTACTGGATTACGTTCTCTATTATGAAGAGGGGTATTACAGTTATTCAGCTAACGGTAAGATATGAAAATTTAGGTTGGTGAATTTTTGTCTGGATTGGTATATATAGCCAATAGGGACAATAATTCTCACCACTATTAGCAATTAAACTATAAATATATTTCCAGTTTAATTTTTTAACTGGCTAAAAGATGAATAATAAATAAAACAAGTAAAAGTGATAATGAACATTACAAATCAAGGTTGGTGGAGAATTTTTGAATTGTATATATAAACTGAAATTTCAAATATTTCCACCACCAGTAAATAGACTAGATTATGAACACGTCAATATTAATTCCAAGCCAGAATGAAGGGTTATTGCCAGTTTTATTTGGCAGTAATAATGTCAAGCAAGAAGAACCTGTTTACACTCCTTATGAAGTGGTAAATGAACCAATTAAAAAAGACAAAAGGAGAAAACATTTCATAGAGGCTAACACTTCACCAGTAGATATGCTACATTTAAAGAATGATTGTATCGTGCCAGTGTTCAGCAAGGATAACGAGATGACAATATCCCATCCAGCATTTATTGAAACAGTGCACAAGGTGGCTAGTGAACTGTTTAGAGGGGAAAGCATGGATGAACCTGATATAATGGTTAGCCACGTTATAAAAGGTAGGATTCCAGAAGCCATACATAAACCAGTATCTGAATTACTGGAAAGTGACAAGACCATCTATTATGAAAGAATGGCGTTTGCATTTGAGATTCCAACTATCTATGAATCTATAAACGGCAACAGGGTGAATCTATGTATTACTGGCGTTAGGGCGTATAACAGGGAGAACCTCTATTCAAAGAAGACATCAGAAAGGTTCAGTGTAGCTATTGGCTTCCAGAATAAAGTATGTTGTAACCTGTGTACGTTTACTGATGGTTTCCAGACTGATTTAAGAGCGACGAGTTACCATGACTTGTTTAGAGGTGTGATGAAGTTATTCCAACAGTATGATGCGGACAAGCATTTAAGGTTGATGAAGAGCTTTACAGGTTCTTACCTCACGGAACATCAATTCGCACAATTCTTGGGTAAAAGCAGGTTGTATCAATGCTTACCTGCCAGAGAGAAGAAGCGTTTACCATGCATGGAGTTGACGGATAGCCAGATTAACATGGTGGCGAAGGCATATTACAACGATGACAATTTCAAGAGGGAGCATGGGGAGAATGAAATAAATTTATGGAAATTTTACAACATGCTCACGGGTGCGAATAAATCTTCTTACATAGATAATTTCCTCGATAGGTCATTAAACGCCACGCAATTAACGGAAGGAATAGATAGAGCTTTACACGGTGATAACACCTATAAATGGTTTATAGAGTGAAAACCGTTAGTAATATATTCTTTTTATTCCACTGATTAGCCTAATTTTGCCACACAGCAACCCTAAATTGCGTTTGTTAGATGCTGAAATTTATTTACTTTTGTGGTGTCATTCGGTTTACTGGATGGCGGACATATTGAATTAATGGAAGCGTTTAGTTTTATCCTTTACGAAAAAACGACCAAATTTTTGCACAAGAGGATAGACGAATACAGACGTTCATGCTTGCCGTATATATATCTACTATATACATGGTTTAGCGTGGGGTTGCTGTTTATTCTTGTGCGGGTTACTTGGTCGTACCTTTCGTAAGATAAGCTAACAACTACCACGCTTTCTTATTTATATTAATTACTTCTTGGGTGGTTGGGAGTGAATTTTAATTGCAATTCAAAATGAAAAAGATTTTTTTATTATTAGCGTTATTCGCTACTGTGTTTGTAGCTTGTTCTGATGACGATGACGAAAAGGACAAATCAGCAGAAAAAGAGAAGTTAGTTAGTAAGATTTCAGTTGTGGAGAATGGGCATAATTACGACATTCTATTCACGTATGATGCACAAGGAAGAATTACTAAAATTGTCAATAATGACCCCGAAGGTATTTCAACAACCACTTATACTTACGAAACAGGAAAAATCATTGCCAAAGAAGTCGAGAACGAGTACGTGATAACTTATTTGCTCAATGATAAGGGGTTAATCACATCTAGTACAAATGAAGAAGGTGACAAAAGTAGTTACACTTATGATGCAAACGAGCAACTTCTAAATATAAAAGAAGAAACTTGGGAAACGAGTATTACATGGCAAAATGGTAATGTTACCAAACAATCCTTAAAGTATAATGGGCAGGAGTACGACACTTTTGAATACACTTATTCAACAAACGAGTATAAAGGCAATTTGGGTTGGTTTGTTGGAGGTATCAACGAGATTGATGCATTCCTCATGGATTATGGATACATGGGAAAACGTAACAAGAACTTACTTCAAAAAGAAGGTAATTATTCTAGTTATGAATACACACTTGATACAGAAGGGTACGTTAGTACAATTAAAGCAACTTCAGAAGGAGAAGTTACAACATATACTATTACATATAAAGAATAATCATATTTAAAAACTATATCAAATGAAAAACATATTGTTATTAATCATGTTATGTACTTCTATTTTTGTTGCTTGTTCAGATGATGACAACAAAGATGATGCCATCTCGGGAGAAAAACAAATTAGTGAAATCACATCTACTGATAAAGACGGTTACAAAAGCTCTTATAAAAATTTCAGCTATGACAAGAAAGGGCGTGTTATCAGTTATCGTTGGAAAGATGATGCAACAACCCTTGATGTCACGTACACTTATGAAAAAGATAAAATTACAAGAAAAGAAGTTGAAAAAGGAAATGACTATACAGAAAATATTGATGCAGTTTACGATTTAAACGAAAAAGGTGTTGTTATATCTGAAACAGGCGATTACAAAACAGCCACTTACCATTACGATAATTTGAACCAATTATCAAGTATAAAAAGCGAAAGTGGTGAAGATGATTACTCGTTTACCTGGAGTAACGGAAATGTTATCAAACAAGTTTATACATACGGGACGGATGCACACGAAACAGAAGAATATACTTACAATTCTGAACTTCTAAAAAGTTTTGGTATAAACTATTTTATAGAAGATAATCCAGACAACATACTATTTATGTACGGTTATTTCGGAATTAAAAATAAAAACTTGCGAATGACTAAAAACAATGATATTAGTTATGAATACGAGTTTGATTCAGAAGGGAATGTTACTGTTATTAAAGAGTATTTCAATCATAATGGGACAAAAGAGTTAGAAGTAACAACAACAATCACATACAAAGAATAGTTAGCGTGTGCTAGTATGGCGTGAGGGGGTGATAGACTTCGGTTTGTCATCCCTTTTTATATCGTGGTGGAAAATTTGAAAAGATTGAATTGTATATAGAAGTTGATAATTTTACACCAGCTTACGTGTTTCAATTAGATATGTGCATAAAATTTGATTCCTATTACATTACCAATTAATACAGAAAATATGTGTATAAAAATCATATTCTAACCACCATAATTTAGTGGTAAGTTGCTTGTATATAAGCTATATGTTACTTATATTTGAGATTCAATAAGAGAGAGTTCATTAATAGTATTAATCAAGTTCTAGTTGATCAAAAGTCAACCAAAACGTCAACCGTATAATTACTTATAGATTTAATTATCCTATTCAAAATCTATAAAGTCCTATAGATCAGCTGGTAGTCAGAGAAAGCGAAGCTTTCGATGACCGAAGAGAGCCAACTGCTCATAATCAGGGGGTCCTTGGTTCAAGCCCAAGTGGGACCACTTGAAAATAAAGCAGTTACAAAATCAACAATGTAACTGCTTTTTTGTTTTTATATGGTTTTTACTGCCAATTTCAACTGAAAGTTAAACCAAGAGTTAAACCAAAAATCAGCATGAGTACAGGCATTAACATCTTGTGTTACAAATCAAAAACACTTGCAAACGGTGAACACCCATTAATGATTCGTGTTTGTAAAGACGGAAAAAAGAAATATGTAAGTCTAGGTATTTCCATTAATCCCAAATATTGGGATTTCAATAAGAATAAACCCAAACCCAACTGCCCGAACAGGCAAGAAATTGAAAAACTCATTATCAACAAATCAAAAACGTATAATGACCAAATAATAGAATTGAAAGCAGAAGATAAAGACTTTACAGCTAAAACATTAATAGAGAAAGTAAGTAAGCCTGTAAAGAGAATGAATGTAAATGCTCTATTCTTACAGGAAATAGCCCGATGAAATACCGAGCTTTATTCCAATCTAAAAGAGTATCATGATAGTGTTAAACCGTCCAACTTTTCGGGGTCACATCATAATTGCCCTCTCTTGTTATTTCATAATCTCTACTGAAATCTATCTTTTTTAGATACTCGGAGTTATAAGCCAAAAAATTCTCGCCCTGCATGAAATCTTCTATTTCTTCTTCGTTTTCACGGCTTTTTTCTTTGCCGCAACTTTCTCTGCTTTCTTCCTCTCCTTTTCTTCAAGTTTCTTTCGCTCTTTTTCCTCGTAGTTCTTAGCCATTTTTTCGTACCTAGCTTTTACCTTAGGGTGTTTTCCCAAATAATCTTCTATACAATCTTTTTCAAGATGAAATTCGGGAAAGAAATAAGAGAAAGGAACGTTGAAAAACCTTGCAATCTCGTTCAAGTGATTAAAGTTATACTTTGCATCGTTATAAACATCTTCAGCTTGCCCCACGTAAGAAATTGACAATTTCAATTCCAAAGATAATCTTTTTTGACCGATTTTCTTTGCTTCTCTTAACTCTTTTACCTTATTGATTATAAATAATTCAATTTCAGTCTTTTTTATCTCTTTGGGTTTCTTTGTAGTTTCCATTTCAAAAATAAATTTATCCTAAAGGAAAGATTTTTCATACAATATATGGTATAATAATAATTATACCATATATTTGCGTTTGAAGTTAATAACGTACTTTTATAGTCTAGTTCAAAAGTAATAAACTACACGGGAAAGGTAGAACCGTTTCTTTTTGCCTATTTAAAAGAAGAATTTTTATGAGAACATAGCCATAAAGAGATTAAATGTTTGATTTTTGTAAAAAATATTTTATATTTGCAGAAGTTGAAAAATTAGGTGCGGAAGAGTCCGCATGAAATATTTGAAGTTATTGTATCGACCTTGTAAGTAAAATCGGCAAAATAATACTTTTCAGCGGGTTGTAGCAATAGTTTCATACTATGGTATGAACTGTTGTATTCAAACTGCTGGAAAGGGTCTTGCCGATACCTACTTACAGAATGGTATAACAGTTCTTTTTTTATTGGCAAATTATAGCGGGTCTTGTGGCAAGAAATCTTTTGGTGAACATTTAAGAACTCGGGCAATCTTATTAAGTTGATTGATATTAAACTTTTTGGAACCATTCTCGAAATTACTAATAAATGTTCGAGAATACCCTAAAGCGTAAGAAAGAGATTCTTGAGTATGGTCAGCTTTCAATCTGTATTCACGTACCTTATCAATCACATATAAATCTATCTCTGTTTTCATATCTAAAAATTAATACACGAATAACGAGATATTTCAAATACAATCCGCCCAGCTATAGCATAGTATTACAAATTTAATTGAGAAGAAAAAACTATTACAAAAATAATTTTAAAGCGCTTTATATTATTTATTACTAAAATTTAATCAAAAATCAATGAAATGAAAAAAGACCACGAAATTATGAGTGATGAAGAATTAAAAAAATTCTTCTTAAATGAAGCCATGTTGCTTTGTCCTGCTACTCGTTTTGAGGAATCAGAAATCGAGAAGTTACATATACTATTTGGTTCATTGAGAAAGATAAACAAATTACTAGGTACATTGTGCTACTCCAATATGGAAGTACACTACATGGAAGTATTAAACGTGTTCGGGTTTTATTTTACCGAAAAGGAGGGAGAAAGAAAGGTTAAACACCGGATGAACACGCACTTGTCCGCGTACAGTCAATTTATATTTCAACTTACAAAATTTAAAGAGTTGACAACGCACTATTACTATTACACGAACAGCCATTTAAAGGCTTTGGCACACGTGATGCAAATCTGCTACCCGAATGATTTTAAAGAGGGAGAAATAAACGAGATTGAAATAAAACAATTCCTTGCCCACGAAAAGGAGGAATAAAGAAAAGGGGGAAGTTGTCTAAAGTTGACCGCTTCGCGACTTCCCCCCGGTATTAATTACTAATAAATTAACGTCTAAAGTTATGAAGAAAAAAACAGAAAGAAAAATGTACAGCCGTAAATCACGTGCCAAAGTCAAAACTCGTTCACCGCGAGAGGTCACGGCAGCGATTTACCTGAAAATGCTGCTTTTACCCTTGCTTTGTTGCTTATCCTTGTTAGCGAACGCAGTTCCGGCACGGGACAGCACGGTAGTAAAAGAGAATATAATAAAAGGTAGGGTGATGGACGAGAAGGGGCAGCCCATGCCGGGGGTGACTGTGTTGTTGGATTCAACGAGGCTAGGAGTAACCACGGACACGGGAGGAAATTTCACGTTGAAGTTGCCCCGCGAAAAGGGCGTGTTGGTATTTTCATTTATCGGCTTTAAAACGGTAAAAGCGAAATTCGAGGCGGGAAAATTGTTGACTATCCGCATGAAAGAGGAAACGTCAAGTTTGGACGAGGTGACGGTTATCGCTTACGGGACGCAACGGAGGCGGGAAGTGGTGGGAGCCATGAGTACCGTCAGCGGGGAAGACATAAAAGATATACCCTCTCCCTCCATCGCGAACCTGCTGCAAGGCAGGGTTTCGGGAATGAACGTCACCAACATGACGGGTGCGCCCGGCGGCGGGGGAACGTCGATAAACGTTCGGGGATACAATTCTTTTGACATCGCCGGGGAACAACGATTTTCCAATCCCCTGTGGGTGATTGACGGCGTACCGATGCAATCTTTCACCTCGCCCGTCACGGGAACGAACACCCTAGCGGAGATCGACCCGAACGACATCGAGAGCATACAGGTGTTAAAGGATGCCGCTTCCGCGGCTATTTACGGTTCACGTGCCGCCAACGGGGTGATGCTCGTGACAACGAAGAGCGGGCGTTTGAACCAAAGGGCGAAGATAAGCGTTAATTTTTCCCACACGTGGAGTTTTGACCCCTCTTTGCCGGAACTAACCGGGGGAAACGCCGAGAGAAAACTGCGCTTGGAGGCGTTACGGGATTTCCAACAAGCCTATTTCGATGTCTCGACAAACACGTACAAGTACGTTAACTCGTACCGGGAGTCGTACAACGAGAACATGCACTACAATTACTTCTGGAATAAAGGTGACGGGGCGGGTATCGCCGCCTATCAGGATAGTTTGAACCCTTTCTACAACAATTCCACGAATTTCTTCAAGTATTATTTCAGAACCGCCAAGGTACTGAACGCGAACTTGCAGTTAAGCGGGGGGACGTCAAACGTTGCTTATAACGTGGGATTAGGGTATTATGACGAGTCCGGGGTACTGAGGAACACGGGATTTGACCGGGTGAACCTGCTGGCGAATTTCTTTATCAAGCCCTTGCCGAAAGTCGAGAGCAACGTGCGCTTTTACCTTGCCCGGACGGGACGTAAACGGGCTTCTCGCTTGACGGCTTACACGGGTTTCACGTCCGGGGAGGAACTGGAACAGATACCCGAAGAGTTGCTAACCACGTCAACGATATTGCCGGGCGAGGGTACGCCTGCCTTTGATGAAATGATAAAGCGTTTCAACACGATAAAAGAGGACAACGAGTCCTACCGGGTACGAACCTCCTTGGATTTATCTCTCGAGATCGTGAAAGGGTTAAAATTAAAGTCTTCCGTGGCGTTGGATTTCACGCAGCAAAATCAAAATCTTTTCTTGCCCTCGGGTTTGGACGAGTACGGGGAAAGCTATTCTTCCGGTCAGGTCGAGAGAAATTTAACGTTGCTGAACGAGGACCTTTTGACTTACAGGCACACGTTTGTTGAAAAACACACGGTTGACGTTCTACTCGGTTTGTCGGTGCAGAAAGACGAGAGAAACTCGATCGGGACGTGGGGTAAAGATTCTCCTTCTGATTTAATACATTACATTTCTTGGTTCGGTAATGTTTATAACGTGAACGAGAACAGGGCGTTAAAGGACGGCACGACCGGACGTGAAGTAAGCACGAGCGTGGGCGTGTTCGGGCGTTTGAATTACAACTATCTCGAGAGGTATTTCCTTGCTGTCACGTTACGCCGGGACGCCAGTTCAAAGTTCGGGGAAAACGTGCGATGGGGAACATTTCCCTCCTACGCCGTGGCGTGGACGTTCAGCGAGGAGCCTTTCATGGATTGGAGCAAGGGAATACTTGATCATGGAAAACTCCGGGTTTCTTACGGGAAATCGGGCAAGCAGTTCGATCAGCCGTATATCGCGCAAGGCTCTTTTTCTCCGGGTGATCCTTACCTCGGCAACCCGACCATCCATCCCGATTTGTCGAGGGGATTAAGCAATAAATACCTGACGTGGGAGGAAACGGGGCAATACGATTTCGGCTTGGACTTGGATTTCTTCGATCATCGTTTCGGGGTTGTCGTGGATTATTATTACCGCTACACGGACAAATTACTTTATCCCGTGATGTTGCCCGGTAATTATTCCGCTTTCAATCGACAATGGCGCAACGCTTACGCGATCAGCAACGAGGGGATCGAGCTAGAGGTGAAATGGAACGCCATCAGGAGCGAGAAGTTGAACTGGAATATATCGTTTAACATCGCCCGGAACTGGAACCGGCTTGAAAAAAGCGAGAACAAGCGGGATTTTCTAACGGAAGATAACACGACAAACCTCAATATCATCGGGAAAGCGTTGAACGGTCTTCACGTGTTGAAAACCGGGGGAATTTATAACGACGATAAAGACGTGCCGAGAATGTTCATAAACGGGAAGGATACCCCTCTCGCGAGTAATGGAAACACGCAACATTACCGGGCGGGAGATCGGGTAGTGTATGACGTGAACGGTGACGGGGTGGTAAACTCGGACGACCGCGTTTACGCTGGCGCACCTGCCCCCATCGCGCAGGGTGGTATTATCACATCCTTGGAATGGAAAGGGTTCGACCTGAACGTGTTATTCAATTTCGTGATTAGCCGACATATCTTGAACGCGGCTCGCGGGGCTTCGGTTGGAACCATCATCGGGCTAACGCCGGATGATAGCGTTACCCCCGTGTATGTTGATTTAAACAACGTTTCTTTCTGGCAGAAACCCGGTGACAAAACGGATTTCCCGATGAATCGGCTAGAAGGCGGGTTAGGTAGTTTTAATTCTTACACGACCGCTAACGTGGAAGATGTCAGTTATATAAAATTGAAAACGTTCTCTATCGGGTACACGTTGCCGGAGAGGTGGAAGAAAAAAGTAGGTTTCGGGCTTCGTGTATTTGTTTCGGGGGAAAATCTCTTCACCGTAACGAATTATTCCGGTGCAGACCCGGAATCTGTAAATATAATGACGGGCGTGGATAATCTCGGTAATTATCCCTTGAACCGGAAATTGACACTTGGTATAACCGCGATATTTTAAAGGTATGAAAAGGATATATATGTTTATATTGTTGGCGTTGTCACTATCATCTTGTGATGACTTCTTGACGGTTGAATCCGACACGGGAGTGACAAGTTTAAACTACTGGAAGAACGCGAGTGATTTGGACGCAGCGAACCACGGCTTGTACGCGACATTTCGCTACAACATCGCGTATAATAGTTCTGTTGTTTACCGTGACCGGGGATTGCCTTTTGACGTGCTTGGAATTTGGACGAACCCGAGCAACAACGATTTATCACGAGGTTGGACACAGACGCATGGCTGTATCAATTGGAACAACGAGTATAAAGTGGTCAACGAGGCAAACCTGATACTGGATAATATTGAGCGTGCCGACCTCACGGGAGAACAGTACAATTTCTTCCGGGGACAAGCCCTCGGGCTTCGGGCTTACGTGTATTTCTACATGTTGCAGAACTGGGGAGATGTACCCTTGATAGTTCACGCGGAAGACGTGGGGATGAAGAGCCGGACGGCATGGCAGGAGGTCGCGGAACGATGTATCGTCGATTTAAGGGAGGCGATCACTTTGTTACCCGTGGCGGACGAGTTAAGAGATATAGAGGGGAACCCGGTAACGAGTAAACAAGCGGTTTCCTCCGGGACGTGTCACGCGATACTGGCTCACCTGTACGCGTGGAAAGCTGCGTTGAACGGGGAACCGGATTTGTTAAAACTGGCGATACTGGAATGTGATTCCGTGATTGCCGATAAATCATATGCCTTGGCGAACACGATTCACGACGTTTGTCAAACGGTAATTCCCGGTAACAGCCGGGAGGGTATTTTGGAGTGTGACTTTAAAGACACCCAGTACGATCAAAAGGGATGGGGCGCTTACATGGCGGGATTTTGCCAGTGGTGGCCTGTTGTCCCCCTGACAACGCCCGCCACGGCTCGCCGGGGACTTTTGATAAGCAACTCGACCGTTTACAAGATGTTCCCCGATCCGGACGATGAAAGACGGGATGAATATTTTTATAAACTTGACAGCATGGCGAAGGTTTCCACCACGATAACGAAAGGAAACGCTTACGTGCGAAAGTATCAACAAATTATCATACACGAGTCAGGTAATCAAAAGGGACAAATAAAGTCTTATAAAGCGAATGAAATTATTATCCGCTTGGCGGATATTATCCTGCTGCGGGCAGAGTGCAAGGCACGGACGGGGGATTATGCCGGGGCGAGAATTGACTTGAACCGTATCCGTAACCGCGCGGGGGTGAAGGATTACGCCGGGGCGGACGTCGATTTGCAAGACGAGATACAAGACGAACGGGAGCGGGAATTTTTCTGCGAGGGAATATCCATGAGGTATTTTGATTGCGTGCGAAACGGTGATTACCGGGAGAGGTTACGGGGGAAGTTCAAGACTTTGACCGAACAGGACGTGAAAGACGGGGCGTTGTTTATCCCGGTGGGAAAGATGGCTTTCTTTAACAACACGTTAATGCTTCAAACCCCGTACTGGAAGGCGAATGGTTATGCTTATTAATTTAAAATATTGGAATTATGAAAGGATATATATTTTTAATCGGTTTGTTTGGTATTCTTTGCTCGTGCGAGGATTATTACCACGATTCGGGTTTGGCGAACGGGAAGCACGATTGCACGATGTGGGAGTATTTCAAGAGCCAGCCGGGAGATTGGGATTCCACGATGATATTGATAGAACACGCCGGGCTGAAAGACGTGTTCGACGGGACGAACCCCGGGTATAAAGAGATCACGTTTTTCGGGGTGACGAATTTATCTATCGAACAGTTTCTCGTGAAAACGATAGATGATGATTGGGAACCTGTCTATAACCGGGTAAAGGATATTCCGGCTGACTTGTGCCGGGAGATGCTTTTATCCCATGTTATCGCGGGAAAGATGATGAAATCCGAATGTGCTCACGAGGTGAAAGGGACGCTCACGGGCGGAACAATGACAAAAACTTTATCGGGTGTCGAACTACGTGTTTACCGGACGAAATCGGGGTACGGCGGTATTCCCGACATCGGGGCGGAAGGATTAAGAATACACGCTCCCGTTAGCGGGAACATGGCCTCGATCGCCTCCGCCGATATTGAAGTGACGAACGGGGTGGTACACGCGTTGGACTATACCTATCAACTCACGCGACTGTAACAATTGAAAATGCAAAATGTAAAATTGAAAATTATGAGAGGGATATTTACAAGTATTATCGGACTGCTGTTGATCGTGACGGGATGTCAGGATATAACAGTCGGGTATTTGGAAACACGGGACGCGGTGTACGCGCCGGACAGTATGATCGTGAAAGCGGTGTTAGACCCGGAGATTGACGCGAGGCAAATAGAGTTTCAAATCCCGTGGCAAAGTACATCCATAGAGGGGATTCTGGGAACCGCCCCTATCAAGTATTCGATCAAGAATATAACCGGAGAGCACCCGGAAGCGACAAGTCAGTTCTCGATGCAGGGAGCGGGGATTATAAAATTGCCTTACGATCACACCGTGCCGCCGGGACGATACGTGATAAATATCCGTATCGAGAACGAGGGGTACACGGTTGAACTGGATTCCATGTACACGGTAATCGTGAAATAAAGCAAAATTGCTTTAACGCTGTAAAGTTAATTTCCGAACGTTTCCTTGTGCGAAGGAAACGTTCGGAACACACAATTTGAGAAATATTATCTCATCGGTTGACGGGAACCACCCATTTCGCCCAAAAATCAAGGCAATAAAAAAACAGCTACTTTCGTAACTGTCTGATTCTCCGTCGGGGTGACAGGATTCGAACCTGCGACCCTCTGCTCCCAAAGCAGATGCGCTACCGGACTGCGCTACGCCCCGAAGCACCTCTAAAATTTGTGGCGGAGAGAGGGGGATTCGAACCCCCGGTACAGTAATCCCGTACGACAGTTTAGCAAACTGTTGGTTTCAGCCACTCACCCATCTCTCCAATAGCGCTGACAAAAGTAGTGCTTTTTATCGTTCTTGCAAGCTTTTAAGGTCTTTTTTTTCTATTTTTTTCAGATAACACGGCTAATAAACTAAATCTCAATACCTCCGAAATACATTATCTGGGGGCAGGAACGGGTTTATTCTCCATTTTTTTCCATAACTGGTGACGGAATTTCTGTTCTGCCTCGAACATCAGCCACACTTTTTTAGCGGGCAACACTTTCAACAGCCTATCCGTGTATTCCTTCTTGATATTCCATGCCGCCTGCTCCGCGTCCAAAACGGTTTTCAGATTCTTTTTCGCTTGTTCCTCCGTCGTTACCGGGGCTGTCTTTTCTTTTTTACAGGTCAACGCACGTATCTTATCGTTTTCAACCCGCATTTTCTGTTGCATCTCGTTATAGAGAGGCCAGAACACGACAGCCTCCTCCGGTGTCAATTCCATTTCTTGGGTAAAGAACGCTATTTTTTGGGCTTCAAACTCTTTGCGTTTCTCGTCGCTCAATTTACCCGATTGAGCGAACAACGAGAGCGAAAGTCCAACCATCAATATAATTAATCCAGCTTTTTTCATATATGATACCTTCTTTACATTTTTACCTGCGTTCAGCATACAAGAAATCCGCCACATCGGACTCCTGTGACAAATACTCGATAATCTCTTCGCGGGACGGGTCGAAATCCGTATCGAATATATACTCGTCCTCTTCTTGTGCGGCCGACGCTTTCTGTTCCGTTTTCTTTGCCAACATTTCATTATCATCTACTAAACGAGGCAATAAAAATTGCACGAAAAGCATCGCGAACACGAATAATCCCGCCAATCCCAAATAAGGCTTCAACATCTGCAAAGCCCCCGCACGTTTGGGTTTCCCGTTTTCCTTCACCCGTTCCATCACTCGCTCCTCCAAGGAGTCGAAGTAACCGTCAGGTACGGAGAACGGGTTCTTTGATCTGTATTTCTCGTCTAAATTATCCATAATCATCCCTTTACATTCATTATTAATCAAACGTGGGCAAAGTATCCGAAATCTTCAAGCACTCCTCGATCTTCTTCACCGCATTATGATACGTCGCCTTGAGAGTCCCTACCGCCACATTCAATACTTCCGCGATATCCTCGTATTTCATATCATCAAAATACTTCATGTTGAAAACCAACCGTTGGCGCTCCGGTAACTTCAGCACGGCTTTTTGCAACTCGCGCTGAATAGAGTCCCCGCAGAAAAAGGTATCACTCTCCAACTGATTCTCCAGCATGGGCGTAATCTCCTGCGAATTCCCGTAAGTCTTCCGACGCTTCTCGTTCAAGAAGTTAATCGCTTCGTTCGTTGCCACGCGGTACATCCACGTGAACAATTTCGCTTCGTAGCGAAACTCCTTCAGACCTCTCCATATCTTGATAAATGTATTTTGCAATACATCATCGCTATCATCATGGTCGATAACGATCTTCCGGATATGCCAATAGAGCCGCTCGCCGTATTTAGCCACCAGCGCGCGGAATGCTTTATCCTCACCGTTACCCGAGTGAAAAAGCTTTACTATATCTTCATCGCTCATTTCCTTCATTCTAACTCCTAAGTTTTAAAAGCCTTCTACACTAAGACAAGGTTTTATGTCAAAGGTTTATTCCCACACCTCTAAAATTTCAAATCCGAGAATTTCTTTTTCCCGCACAAGAAATAATCCAGAACAATACTACGGGGATACATTTCGGCAAACGGCTTCATGCCTGCCGGGATCGGGTATCTTTTCCTCAACTTCCGGAATGCCTTGTACGCTTGCATGATCGAACGAGTGTTGGCAAACTCTCCTTTCATCAGAAAAAGAGCCCCTGCCATACAATCCAACAGCAAACGCACGAAAAACACTTTCTGCCGGGAAGCCCCCCCGAGGTTCTTGTGCAACATCAACAGATTATTGCGATAATTCAAAAACAACTTCCGGGGATGATTCATGGGCAAGGAGCCTCCACCCAAATGATACACCACGGAAGAAGGTACTACCTTTAATATATACCCGCTATTTTTCAATCGCCAACAAAGATCGATTTCCTCCATGTGGGCAAAGAAAGCCTCGTCCAACCCGCCAGCCTCCAGATATCGCTCCCGCCGGATACACAACGCCGCCCCGGTTGCCCAAAACACTTCCCGCTCATCATCATACTGTCCGGTATCGACCTCCGTGCAATCCATCACGCGGCCGCGGCAAAAGGGAAAGCCGAGATAGTCGATAAAACCGCCACTCGCCCCGGCATACTCGAATTTATCTTTCTCCCGGTAAGCCAATATTTTGGGTTGCACGGCAACAACACGCGGATCACGATCCAAAGCATCAACCAACGGTTCCAGCCATCCCGGTGCAACCTCCACGTCACTATTCAACAACACCGCGTACTCTGCCTCGATCATCTCCAACGCCCGGTTATACCCTCCCGCGAAACCGAAATTATCTTCAAACAACACCCGTTCCACACTCGCAAACTCCCGTTCCAAACACCCCCACGAATCGTCAGAAGAATGATTGTCTACCACGATCACCCTTCCCAATTCCGGATTGGTATTCCGAATCACCGAAGGCAGGAATTTCCTCAACAACTTCTCCCCGTTCCAATTCAATATAATGACAGCAACACGCTTATACATTTTAGATTTTAGATTTTAGATTTCTAATTTTCCCCCGCACACTCTATTCTCGAGTCTTAAACTTTCTTATGTTTCCATCGCTTGTGCGACCACAGCCAATACTGCGGCTCCTCGCGGATAAATGACTCCAGTAACCGGGTATGCATCTCGGTCAATACCCCCGGTTCCAACCCGGCAGGATTAGCACAAACATCAATAAACTCCACCTCGTAATAACCACGCTTTACTTTACGCATACGCACGGAAACAACAGGAAAATTGTACTTTCTCGCGATTCGTTCCGTCCCCAGTAAAACAGGAGTATCTTGATTCAAAAAGCGAGTCCAGAAATTAAGATTGTGAACATTGGGTGTCTGATCCCCGATAAATCCGGCTAAAAACAACTTTTTTTCCGAACGATAACGGACAATCACCCGCAAGGTATCATCCTTGGCAACCAACACGGCACCAAACTTCGAGCGAATCGCTTTCATCATCCGGTCGGTCACCTTACTCCGGATAGGCTTATATAAAGCCAAAAAGTCGGCATCGTTCTCCCAAAGACTGTACGAAGACATCCATTCCCAATTGCCGTAATGCCCCAGCACGCCGATCACGCTCCTTCCCTCGTCAAAATATTTCTGCGGCAACTCCGTGTTTCGAAAAACACAGCGTTTCCGTATCGCGGCCTCGGACATATGCCACAATTTATACAGTTCGACCGACAGATCTGCCATATGCTTATAATACTTCCTCTCTATTGCCACAATCTCCTTCAAACTCTTTTCCGGAAAAGAGTTACAGAGGTTCGTACGCACCACTTCCCGGCGGTAACGGGACACGTAATATAGCAGGACATAATTTATGTCCGCGATAATATACAGCACCCGAAACGGCAAAAAGCTGATCAACCAAACAAGACCATATAATATATATGAAAACATAATCGCTAATAATAAATGTCAAAGATACATGTTTACGATAGAATTCCAAAAAGAAGTCTTCTCCGTTTTTTTAGTTAATATAAATTGGCAGTGTCAGAATAAATCATTATTTTCGTCAGTTGAATGCGTAAAAACAGGAATAGCTATGGAGCAAGAAAACTTACAACAAGCCGAGGAGTTGCAAAATAACGAGCAGCTTTCTTCGGACACTTTAAATGACGAAACACAAAACGAAGTTTCAGTTCAGGGTCAACCTACACCTATCGAGAAAACCCCCGAAAAAGAAGTTCCGGTATGGGATTTCTCCAGTTTTAACACGGATGAGATCATCTCTCACATGAAAGCTCTGATCGACGACTTTCCCGTGCAACGCTTGAAGGTACTGGACAGCCTGCCGCAAGTTTTCGAAGCACAATACCAGAAAGAATACGACAAAGCTCTCGCCGAGTACACGAAAGACGGAAGTCCGGCGGAAACATTCGATTATCAAGACAATTCCAAGGAGCGTTTTTATAGCGTGTACAGAACCTACCGCGAAAAGAAAACGGAATTTTATAAAAAACTGGAAGAGGAAAAAGAACAAAACTTAAAAGATAAACTCCAGATCATAGAGGAACTCAAAGATTTGATCCAACACGAGGAATCGTTGAATAAAACTTATCAGGATTTCAAAAACCTGCAAGACAGGTGGCGTAATACCGGTATGGTTCCGCAAGCACAAGCAAACAACCTGCTGGAAACATACCACCACCACGTGGAGAACTTCTTCAACTACGTCAAGATCAATAAAGAATTGCGTGATTTGGATCTGAAGAAAAACCTCGACGCCAAAAATACATTGATCGAACAGGCTACCGCCTTACTCGAAGATAACAATGTCGGCAACGCCTTCCGCCAATTGCAATCGCTCCATGCACAATGGAAAGAGATTGGCCCGGTTGCCAAAGAACATCAAGAAGAGGCGTGGAATCGATTCAAAGAAGTGACCGACAAGATCAATGACGCGTATCATAAATTCTTCGACACCCTCCGGGAAGAACAAGAAAACAATTTAAAATTAAAAGAAGAGATTTGCCGGAAACTCGAAGAATACGCCGCCTTGAACATCGAAAAGATCTCGGATTGGAACACGGCAGCAGACGGAGTACTCGCCCTTCAAGAAGAATGGAAACACGCGGGCACCATTCCTATCAAAGAACGTAATCGCCTTTACAAGCGATACCGGGCAGCGTGCGACGCGTTCTTTAACAAGAAACGCCAATACTTCCAAGAAATTCAAAATATGCAAAGCCAGAATCTGGCAAAGAAAATAGCTCTTTGTGAAAAAGTAGAGGCTATAAAAGAAAGTACTGATTGGCGACCGACTACATCCAAGATTATTGAATATCAACGGGAATGGAAGACAATCGGACCCGTACCAAAAAAGGTTTCCAATAAAATATGGAATCGCTTCCGTTCCGCTTGTGACTATTTCTTTGACAGAAAATCCGAATTGACAAAGAACTTGAATGCCGATCAAGTGAAGAATCTGGAACTCAAGAAAGCCTTGATTGAAGAGGTGCGCAACTTCCAACTGACAGGCAACACAGACGAAGATATCGAAACTTTGAAAGCATTCCAAACCCGTTGGGCTGAAATCGGATTCGTACCTATCAAAGAGAAAGACGCGGTTCAAACAGAATTCCGCAAACTGATTAACGCACATTTTGATCTACTTGACATTGACGAATTCGATAAAAACATCGAACGCTTCAAATCCAAGATCAACACGTTCGACAACAGCGACGACAAGGTAAGCAAGATCATCCAAGAAAGGGAAAAACTGGTAAACAAGATCAAGCAACTGGAAACAGACCTGCACGCTTGGGAGAACAATATCGGGTTCTTCTCCAAGTCCAACAAATCGGAAGGTTTAATCCGGGAATTTACCGCCAAGATCGAAAACGCCCGCCACAAACTAAGTCTGATGCAAGAAAAGCTAAAACTTATCGACGGCATGATCTAAGAAAGATAAAAAAGAGGGGCACACAGTTGCCCCTCTTTTTATGTTTGTATCATATTTTTTCTTACTTTTGTCGTTAAGTTTCGACATACTTGATCATTTTGCTTGTTATTCAGCAGAATAACAAACAGTTCAAGTATTTTCAAGTCGTTGGATGTAGAATATAGAAACAATTATAAAATATTTATATCGTGTCAACAAAATATGTATTCGTTACAGGTGGAGTTGCCTCATCTTTGGGGAAAGGAATCATTGCTTCCTCGCTAGCCAAACTCCTCCAGTCAAGAGGTTATAAAGTCGCAAACCAAAAACTGGACCCGTATATTAATGTAGATCCCGGAACCTTGAATCCCTATGAACACGGAGAATGTTACGTGACCAATGACGGTGCGGAAACCGATTTGGATTTGGGACATTACGAAAGGTTCACGAACATCCCCACTTCACAGGCCAACAATATCACGACCGGACGCATATACCAGAACGTGATTACCAAAGAACGCCGCGGAGATTATCTGGGAAAAACCGTACAAATCATTCCGCATATCACGGATGAGATCAAACGAAATATAAAACTTCTCGGCAGCCAAGGTGACTACGATTTCGTTATCACCGAGATCGGGGGAACCGTGGGCGACATCGAATCGCTGCCGTTCATCGAAGCCGTTCGCCAGTTACGCTGGGAGCTCGGGGAGAAATCCGTGTTCATCCATTTGACCTTGGTTCCTTATCTCACCGCATCGGGAGAATTGAAAACCAAACCCACGCAACATTCCGTGAAAGCCCTTTTGGAAAACGGGGTACAACCGGATATCATCGTGTTGCGCACGGAACATGAACTGGGTTCCGACATCCGGAGAAAAGTAGCCTTATTCTGTAATGTAGACCCGAAAGCTGTCATTCAATCCATCGACGTCGACACCATTTACAAGGTGCCCATCAAAATGCGGGAAGAGAAACTCGACGAGATAGTACTATCCCAACTGGGATTACCTTTAAAACACGAGCCGGATTTGGAATCATGGGAGCGTTTCTTGTACAAATTCAAAAACTACAACCGCAAAATAAACATTGCCCTCGTGGGTAAGTACGTGGAATTACACGATGCGTACAAATCTATCGTGGAATCATTCATCCATGCCGGTGCAGCCAACGACTGCAAAGTGAATATCAAATGGGTGCACAGTGCCCATGATATCCATGTAGACAATATCTGCGAACTCTTCAAGGACGTTGACGGCATTTTGGTTGCTCCCGGTTTCGGGCAACGCGGCATAGAAGGCAAACTGCTGGCTATCGAATACGCCCGCACCAATAACATCCCGTTCCTCGGTATCTGCCTCGGAATGCAAATGGCTGTTATCGAATACGCTCGCAACGTGATGCACCTTGAAGGAGCCGATTCTACGGAAATGGCACCCAAAACCAAATATCCCGTGATAGACCTCATGGAATCGCAAAAAGAAGTAACCGACAAGGGAGGTACCATGCGTCTGGGAGCCTACAAGTGCGTGTTAAAAGAAGGTTCCAAGGCCATGGAAGCATACGGCTCGAAAGAGATTGAAGAAAGACATCGCCACCGCTACGAATTTAATGGAGAATACACCGACCAATTCGAAGCAGCCGGAATGATCACGACAGGGGTAAACCCGGAAACAGGGTTGACCGAAATCGTGGAAATCCCCACGCACAAATGGTTCGTGGGAACTCAATTCCACCCGGAATACAAGAGTACGGTAACCAACCCGCATCCCTTGTTCGTGGCATTTGTAAAAGCGTGTTTATCATGATATTCCGTGATTGCCGATTCAATGATTCCCAGATTACAAGAATCACAGAATCGGCAATCAATAAATCACAGAATCAATAAATCATAAAATTTAAAATCAGTATATGGATAGAAATACAATAACCGGTTTAGTCGTTATCGCATTAATGCTAATCGGCTACTCTTATTTCATGAGCCCATCGAAAGAGGAATTGCGGCAAATACACCGCCGTGACTCCATAGCGAGAGTGGAGGCTCAAAGAGCCGCCGCGCTGGAGAAACAGAGAGAAGCTGATTTCGCTTCACAACAGGAGGCAACGGCTCAAACCGCTACAAGTGTCTTCACGCAAGACTCTTCGGCTGTCGAGGAACAATACACGCTGGAAAATGACAAAATCAAATTGCATATCAACACCAAAGGCGGACGGATTGACTACGTGGACTTGAAAGACTACCGTACCCACGACTCACTCCCGCTTGTATTGTGGAAAGAAAACAAGAGTGCCTTGGGAATGAATTTCTATGCCAGAAATAAACAGATCAACACCGAAGACTTGATCTTTGTTCCCAGTACGAACCAGAAAAACCTAATCGCCGCAAATTCCGAGCAAGTGCTCACCATGCGTGCATACGTGGAAGAAAACAAATACCTCGAATTTGAGTACAGGCTGGCACCCGACTCCTACATGGTCGATTTCAATATCAACACCTATAACCTTAACGACGTCATTGCCGCCAACACGAATTTCCTGACCCTTTACTGGAAAGTGGATATGCCGCAATTGGAAAAGAGCCGTGATTTCGAAAGTCGCTACACGGGAGTCTACTATAACTTCTCGAACAACGACGTGGAACACTTGTCACTTACCGGCGACGAGAAGACCGATCTGGCAACGAGCGTGAAATGGATTGCATTCAAACAACAATTCTTCTCCTCGGTACTTATCGCCAAAGAATCGTTTCCAAACGCCGACGTTTCCAACACAACAAACAATACCCCGGGCTACTTGAAGAACGCCGAGGCTGAAATATCTCTCCCTTACACGGGAAAAGCTATCGAGAAATACGATATGCAATTCTTCTTCGGACCGAACTCCTACCCGATACTAAGAGAATACGGAAAAGACATAGAACTTCCCCAACTAATCAACCTCGGGTGGAAATGGATTGCTTGGTTTAACCGTTACGTGGTAATTCCGATTTTCAACTTCTTGGAATCAAACGTGACTCTGAACTACGGTTTAATCATCTTCCTGTTGACGTTGATTATCAAATTAGTACTCTTCCCCTTGACCTATAAATCCTATATGTCACAGGCGAAAATGCGGGTACTCAAACCGCAGATTGACGAAATCAACAAGAAAATCCCTGCCGACAAAGCCATGGAACGCCAGCAGGCAGTCATGAAACTGTATAAAAAGGCGGGAGTCAACCCCATGGGCGGTTGTTTGCCGATGCTATTACAAATGCCGATCTTGATCGCCCTCTTCTACTTCTTCCCCGGTGCCATCGAATTGCGCCAGAAGAGTTTCTTGTGGGCTACCGACCTCGCGTCATACGACTCTATCGCCACGCTGCCGTTCAACATCCCGTTCTACGGCAACCATGTCAGCTTATTCTGTTTGTTAATGACAATCACGAACATCCTGTACATGTGGTATAACAGTAAGAACCAACCGCAAAACGACCAAATGAAAGGTATGCAGACCATGATGTATATCATGCCTATCATGTTCCTGTTCATCTTCAACAGCTACTCGTCCGGTTTGAGTTACTACTACTTCATCGCCACGTTGATCACCATCGTGCAAACTTGGGCTATCCGTAAATTCGTCAACGACGAGAAACTATTGAAACAAATAGAACTCGCCAAAACGAAACCTGTGAAGAAATCCAAGTTCCAACAAAGACTGGAAGATATGCAACGTATGCAAGAACAACGCATGAAACAAATGCCGAAAAAGAAATAACGTTCAAAAGAACTCGATTAGGGGCTGTATCAAAAATTCTGATGCAGCCCCTTTGTTTTATTGTACCAATTCCTACCGAGAATCCATTGTAATCCTACCCAAATAATACCGTAATCATACCCTGTCTCCGGTTGTCCTCCGTTTATTCCCCGGACATCCTATTATCTCCCATATAGAAACCCCGGGTATTCGCCGCAGCAAACACAGCACCACGTACTGATTACCCTAGTTCCTCAGTAGGATTACGATAGGTCTTCAGTAGATATAGGAAATATACCTTTAAAAAAAAACGCCACTCGTGAGAGCGACGTTTTTCTTCACTTATCATTTATTGTCTTAAATCTGCTTCAACAAATCAATCATCTCGATTGCCGTGGTTACAGCCTCGAAACCTTTGTTTCCGGCTTTCGTTCCGGCTCTCTCAACGGCTTGTTCAATCGTGTCGGTAGTCAAAACACCGAAAACAATCGGTACCCCGGTTTGTAAACCCACGTTAGCAATACCTTTGGTAGCCTCGTTAGCGACCATGTCGAAGTGAGGAGTTGCACCGCGAATCACGGCACCCAAACAAATCACGGCATCGTACTTCTTTGTTTCTGCCATTTTCTTGGCAACCAACGGAATCTCGAATGCACCGGGAACCCAAGCCAAATCAATATTCGACTCGTCACCGCCATGACGCTTGAAAGCATCTACTGCCCCACCCAACAATTTGCTGGTGATAAATTCATTAAAACGTCCCGCAACGATACCGATGCGCTGTCCTTCTGCTAATAATTTTCCTTCGAGTAAATTCATCGTTTCCTATATTTATTTATTTTTCAATTCTTCTTTCAATCTCTCTACCTCTTCGCGTTCACGCACATGAAGCATGTGTCCCATTTTCTTGTACTTCGTGTACATGTAGAACTCGTTTTTCTCGTTACACGTCATCTCTATCGGTTCACGTCCCACGATTTCAATCCCGTATCCTGTCAGCCCGTTAATTTTCAACGGGTTATTGGTCATTAATACCATTTTCTTCACGCCAAGATCAGCGAGAATCTCTGCCCCGGTGCCGTATTCCCGTAAATCGGCTTTAAAACCGAGTGCCAGATTCGCGTCCACCGTATCCATGCCCTCGTCCTGCAAGTGGTAAGCCTTCAGCTTATTAATCAACCCGATACCGCGACCTTCCTGACGCATATACAATAACACGCCACGCCCTCTCTCGCCTATCCGGCGCATCGCCTCGGCAAGCTGGTCGCCACAATCACAACGCAAGGAACCGAACACATCGCCCGTTAGACATTCCGAATGCACCCGACACAAAACAGGTTCGCCATCCGTCACGTCACCTTTCACCAACGCCACGTGATGCTCCCCGTTAATCTTATTCACGTACCCGTACGCTTTGAAGAAACCGTACTTCGTGGGCATATCCGCCTCTGTCACCCGTTCCACGAGCATCTCCGTCTGCCGACGATAAGTAATCAAATCCGACACGGTAATCATCTTCATCCCGTGTGCTTTAGCGAATTCCATCAATTCCGGGGTACGCATCATCGTCCCATCCTCCCGCATGATCTCGCAGCACAACCCACACTCTTTCAACCCGGCAATCCGCATCAAATCCACCGTGGCCTCCGTGTGTCCCATACGCTCCAACACACCGCCTTTCTTCGCCTCCAACGGGAACATATGTCCCGGACGACGAAAATCCGCCGGCTTGGCATCATCCTCTACCGCCTTCATTGCCGTAACCGAACGCTCCAACGCGGAAATACCCGTGGTTGTATCCACGTGGTCGATTGACACGGTGAAAGCCGTACAATGATTATCCGTATTCGTGGTCACCATTTGTTCCAAGCCTAACTTTGTCGTCAAAGCCTTGCTCATCGGCATACAAATTAAACCTTTAGCGTATGATGCCATAAAATTCACGTTCTCCAACGTGGCAAACTCCGCGGCACAAATCAAATCCCCCTCGTTCTCACGATCCGGATCATCCACCGCGATAATCATTTTCCCGGCTCTCAAATCGGCTATCGCCTCTTCAATCGTACTAAACTTGAAATCTTCCATATCTTTGTTTTAAATTCTATATTTTAAATTCTCAAAACCCGTTCGCCAACAAAAAATCCAACGTCAATCCACCCTTAGGCTCCGCGGGAGATGCCGGACGCATTAACTTCTCCACGTATTTGGCAATCACGTCATTCTCCAAGTTCACGTTATCCCCGACCTGTTTCTTTACCAAGGTCGTTTCATCCCGCGTGTGAGGAATAACAGAAACGGTAAATACGCTATCCGATACCGACACCACGGTCAGACTAATCCCGTCAATCGTGATAGACCCCTTCTCCACGATATACCGCAACAATTCGCCAGAGGTCGCAATCGTCACCCGTATCGCATTTTCATCCTTCTCTCGCCCCACGATCTTTCCCATCCCGTCCACGTGTCCCGAAACAATATGCCCCCCCAATCGACCGTTCAAACTCAACGCTCTTTCCAGATTCACGGGACTACCCGCGCGTAACTCTCCGAGATTACTGCGCTGCATCGTTTCCGGCATCACATCCGCGCAAAAACTTCCGCTATCAAAAGAAATCACCGTCAGGCAAACCCCGTTCGTGGCAATGCTATCACCCACTTTCAAATCCTCCAACACCTTTTTCGCCTTCACCTCCAGCACCACACTCCGGTTTCCCCGCTTGATACCTTTTATTGTTCCTATTTCTTCTATTATTCCTGTAAACATACTAATTTTAGATTTATGATTTTAGATTTTAGATTTCCCCACTCAAATCCCCCGCTTTTAAATCACCAAATCTATTATCTTTTAATTTTTAACTTTTAGCTTCACGAGTATATCCTGTCCCAAACACAACACATCTGTTCTTTCTAAAGTGACGGCATCTGCCATTTTTTCAATACCGACACCTTCCACCGGGGTTTTGGCTTTTTCGCCTCCCACTATCTTCGGGGCGATAAAAGAGTAGACTTCATCCGTGAAACCACCGGCAAGAAAGCTGTAGTTCAAACCTCCACCGCCTTCCAACAAAATGGAATCCACCCCCATTTGTCCTAGTAAGAAAAGCAAGTTATCCACGTCTACCAATCCTTCTTTCTCCTCGCAAAGCAAAGTTTCAACACCCGCTTGCTTCAACGCTTCCAAACGTTCCTCCGCAGCAAAGCGGGTATGAGCCACAATCGTATGATATTTACCCGCGGTCTTCACAATTTGGCTATCCAATCCCAAACGGGCATTGCTATCCACGATAACCCGTATCGGCTGACGCACTCCCCGCCCTTCTATCCGGCAGTTTAATAACGGATCATCCGCCACGGCAGTACCGATACCAATCATTACCGCCATCAGACGATGACGCAACTCGTGCACGTAAGCCCGTGCTTCCGTACCGGTGATCCATCTCGAATCGCCCGACCACGTGGCTATCTTTCCGTCCAACGTCATCGCCGTCTTCAATATTACCCACGGACGCCGTGTCGCTATATACTTCAAAAATATCTTGTTTTGCTCCCGTATCGCTTCTTCTTCAACCCCACAAACCACTTCTATCCCCGCTTCTCTCAATAAAGACAATCCTTTTCCCGCCACCAACGGGTTCGGGTCAGGCATCCCGACAAATACCCGTTCAATTCCGTGTTCGATAATCGCCTCCGTGCAAGGCGGAGTTTTCCCGTAATGGCAACACGGCTCCAAAGTCACGTACATCGTCGCACCCCGGGCATCTTCCGTACAATTTTTCAACGCATTCCGTTCCGCGTGCCACTCCCCGTAACGCTCGTGCCAACCTTCACCTATCACTCGTCCCCCCTTCACGATCACGGCTCCCACCATCGGGTTGGGATTCACGAATCCCGCTCCCTGTTCGGCAAGTTCTATCGCCCGCCTCATGTACTCGATATCTTTCTGTTTTACCATACGTGTTACTCCTTTCCAAAAACAAAATACCCCGAATGTAATACATTCGGGGCATAGATTTATATTGTACTAATATAATATCAATTACAATCAACATCTCTTCTATCATCCGGACTTTAACCGTCGGTTCCAGAATTTCACTGAATCAGTCCCTCGAAAGGGAGTCGCGGACTATAACCGCCGGTAGGGAGTTGCACCCTGCCCCGAAGAAACATTTCACGAACGCAAAAATAGTAAATATTTTCACGAATACAAACAAACAAGAAATAGATTTATAACTTATCTATTTCTTCAATAGACAAACCCGTACTTTTCATTATTGTTTCAACCGGCAAGCCCATCTGCTTCAAGCTTCTGGCGACCTCTATTTTTCCTTCTACCAACCCTTCTGCTCTTCCTTCTACTAACCCTTCCGCCCTTCCTTCTGCTAACCCCTCTGCTTTCCCTTCTACCAACCCTTCCAACTTAGCAGTACCCAGAACATCATTCTGGATCATAATGGCATCGATATGGCGATCATAAGCTTCACGCTCTGCCACATCCATATTATAATACACCAACTTCTGACGAGCCTCTTTCAATCCGGGAGCTTGTGTATCCGGACTAATATGACCGCTCTTGAGATATTCCACCCACTCCTCAAGCGGAGTTACCGCAACCTTATTAAACTCATTTACGCGAATCAAGAAATACTCCGGAAATATCTCGGAGGGGAGCCTACGTACGATAGCGCCCTTTTCTTTCATGGTTACCTGCAACAAATCCCCCGTGTGAACCCCCGTGAAAGTATTCTGACCGTGATACAAATAATCATCCCCCTTACCAATATCAAAATAAAGTATACTGATAGAATACACTTTTTTCACCTCCGAGTAAAGATGTCCCAACTCGATATGCTCGGTAATCGCTTTTGCAACCCCATAAAGTATCCGCTCAAGATAATATAATTCGCGGGTAATTTGAATCTCTACAATGATAATCTCATCCTCGCTATCCTTAGCTTTAATGTCCACGCGGTTAAACTTATCTTCCTCGTTTTGCTGGTTACTCTCGCTCTCGAGAATATCTATAATATGGATTTCTTTCCCCAACAACACGGTGAGAAAGCCTTCCAATACCCCGAAATTCGCCTTGTTCCTCAATAGCCGTTTGGCTGCCCAATCGAAACGAATATATTTATTTCTATCGTCCATACAATAGGATGTTTAGTATACTTCTACAAAGTTACGACTTTTTTCGACAAAGCGGGTATCAAATATAAATTGCTTTTCTCTCACGACGGATTCCTCGTCAACTCCTCTATTAAAGCTACCACCCTCTCCTTTCTCAAAATATACATCCCGATACGTTCGTCAGAAACACCTTCCCGCAAACGATACCTGTAGCGAGGTTCTCCGGTTTCCATATTGATCTCGAAAAACCGGAAGTCCACCGAAGACTCTCGTTTTAACGCCTCCGCCACCTCCACAATATGCGATGAAATAACAAATACTCCCTGTTTCAACCGTGCCAGTCCGTCCACCACCACGAACGAAGCATCGTAAGCATCCTTCACGTTAGTGCCCCGGAATAATTCATCAAACACAACCACCACGTCCCCCACTTCACGCACTCGTTCCACTACGTACTTCACCCGCGCCACCTCATTATAATAATGGCTATACCCCAATGACAAATTATCAGACAAATTAATCGTCGTGAACAATCCACGGAACACGGAAACTTCCATTCTTCGCGCGGGAACCGGGAAACCACAATGCGCCAAATACACCGCCACCCCGAAAGCCTTCATGTAAGTCGATTTCCCCGCCATATTCGGTCCTGTCAAAAAACACAAGTGATGCTTATCATCCACCCGCACGTCATTCCTCACCGGATCAGGCAAAAAAAGATGAAACAAACCTTCTATTTCAATCTTTCTTCTCTCCTCGACAAAAACCGGAAAAACAAAACCATGCTCCAGTGCCACCTGACCTATTGTCCTCAAAGCCTCCAACATATAAAGCGTATCCAACACCGTCCGTACGGCATCCGCTTCTTTTCCCCTGAAATAAAGGTCTAACTTCTCCCTCGACCAAAAAGTATCCTTTTTCCGGTTTGCCAGATAGCGCATACCGGGACGAGAGAGCACCTTAGCCACTTGCTCTTTCAATTCCCGCATGATCTTCGGTACCCGAACCGCAGGTACATCATCCATAAAAACAGCCAACTCGTGAATCAACCGCCCCAGATAGGACACCGCACGCTGACGCACGTAGTGATCGTTATCCGGATTCACCCATCCCGCCACGGCACGTTTCATCAAATGAAGCACGTCCCGTTTAGGCACCTCCTTCTGCTGCAAATATATCTCGATAAAACTCAATTCATCCCGCCGTATTTCCAAGAAGAAAGGCAACCGCTGCAAATAAACGATAGCCTCCACCCGTTCCCGAATACGCTCCGCGTCAGCCAACGGATTCTCGAATAACTTTTTCATGTACGCCCGTCCCCCATCCGAGCGGGCATAATCGAAATAGGAAAAGACACTTTTTCCCTCTCTCGCGGCGAATAACTCAAGGTCATTCAATGTCTGCTCGTCTGTCTTGAATTCCATCTGACTCTTTTATATATTGCAATAATTCCAAATCCGTACGCTCGTTTACTTTCCAAGTCTTGCCACCCCGCAAGACGAACAACTCGTCGCTAACCTCCATCACGTCCTCGAAATAATGATCGGTAATCAGTATACCTTTCGTCGCTTTTTCCCGGTGAATAATTTCTTTCATTTTCTGCACGTGCAACGGCATCAAAAAAGAAAAAGGCTCATCCAGCAAACAAAACTTCGTTTCGGAAGTCAATATCAAATACGCCTCGATTATTCTCCGTTCTCCCGAGGAAAACGCCTTTATCCGTTTCCGGTAAACTTGCTCAAACTCCGGGAAGTCCGTTACAAACCGTTCAAAATCCACGCCAAAATCACCAAACACCCGCTTCACGGATAAACCGGAAGGAATAAAATCGTGCTGGGGTAAATAACGCATATCTTCCGGTCGCCTCTCGCTTGTCAACAAAACCTTTCCGTCAATCCCCACGTATTGATCCTGCAATTTCAATTCCCCGTACACGGCTTTCATCAAACAGGTCTTGCCGCAACCGTTCCGTCCTAACAAACCGAGTACTTTTCCCGTTTCGCAACGCAAAAACACGTCCCACAGTACACGTTTAAAACCATACTCCAAACGGAGATTACTTATATCAAGTCTATGCATCACCTTATATAATAACCGACAAACAAAGCCGCCACGTATGTCAAGAAGTCAAACGACAAAGTCGTTCCCCACAACCACCGGACAGACACCCCCACGTTCTTGTAATAATAGAAGATTTTCCACACTTTCCGTTTCATGGCAAAATAGAAAAACACCATAGTCGCCACCTTGAACCAAAACGTGGCGACTATAATTACCCCGATGACGGCAGGTGCTTTCATGCTATACGCGTACATGATTCCCCCGCAAGAGCAAGATACCGCCAACGCAGGAGTCATGTACATTCTACAAAAAGAGATACACGCCCTCAAAGTACACCCCGTCCCCATCAAATTCGCTTTTGTATCACCTTCCACGTGTCAGTTACCAGAAAACACTCCTCCATCTGGTCGATCATTTCCATGAATTTCGTGATAGGCACGCCAAACGATATTAAATTATTCGTGATACATTTTCTCGCCGACGGGTCAAACATCCCGATTACGGCTCTTCGCGTCCCCTCCAGTTGTTCCCGGTAAGGATAATAAATAATAGAGGTACATCCCGCTCCAAAAGGAGAGATCACCGGTTCTTGCTTGGTACTGTCAAAGTTGGCTAGAGTAAAAAGACCGGACAGTACATCAGGTGTCGCAAAGAAAAATACCGCTTCCGGTTCATCCTGTTCCGTCAAATGATCCCAACGCTTGAATACCAGACAATCACCTTTCCTCGGCAACACCGGTATAGTTTTCATTAACGCGTTCACTTGTTCCAGTGTACGTTTATAGCGCTCACAATGAGGCTCGTTCTCCCCGTGTGACAAAAAATACTCGAACCCTTCACGCATCCCGTCACTAAATCCCAAGTAATATTTTCCCCCTCCGCAACCGACCGAATCCGGCAGGAAACAAAGTGGCTCACCTTTTCTTACCCGTCCGAGTTGAGCAATAATACAAGTATGTCCCACGGCTTTTTTTACGATAGTCGCATTATTATTCTCTTTCGAATAATAAAAGGCGACAGGAAGTTCCGCATCATTGAAATATTTCTTCCAGAGTGCGGTAAAACGATCTCGTTTAACTATGTCCATGACCCATTATTTTTAGTATCAAACAAATATATATTATTTGTTTGTTAAAAACAAGCCCTATGCCCAAAATGATAAGAAGGACAGACCGGAAAAGCAAAACAAAAGTTAAATAATAAGTATTTTTATTTTATCACATTTATAGTTCATTAGTATCATCTCCTATTCAATTCCCATTCATCTCCCATTCAAAGCCTATTACAATAGTTGAAAAATAGAAATTAAATAGTAATTATTTAAAATTTAATACTTGAAAACTACTTGATAAAATCATGATTAATAACAATAGGATAACTAAAATCGATAGAAATTTTTCTCAAACACGAGCCAAATAACTACACGAGAATATAGCTGTTATCGCGACTAAAAATAAAAAGGAGGTGTGTCAGAACACACCTCTAGTCTATAAAGTTCATAAAGTCGAGCCTCCGGCTCTTAAAGTCCACAAAGTCAAAAACACGATGATATTCAATATAATGATATACAAATCACCTACACATTTGACCTTACGACCTTATGGACTTTTAGACTTTATGAACTAGAGGGTGTGCTTCAACACACCCTCATAATAAATTCTATTTACAAATTACCAGATAGAAGCTCTCTGCTCCACGGGCAAATACAACGGATCGCCCTCTTTCACCCCGAATGCCTCGTACCAAGCACCGATATGCGGAAGAGCACCATTTACACGCCAGCGTCCCAAAGAGTGGGGATCGGATTTCGTTTGCAGACGGATTTGCTCGTCACGAACATTACCTGCCCACACGTTAGCGTATGACAGGAAGAAACGCTGTGCCGGGGTAAAGCCGTTTGCATCGTTACCGAGCGGGGTTTCAGCCATCGCTTTTTGCAATGCCGTGTAAGCCACTTGCAATCCCCCGTGGTCCGCAATATTCTCACCCAAAGTCAATTCTCCGTTCGCATTCAAATCGGGTAATACTTTGATATTGTTGAAGTAATCCACCAATACTTGAGCCCGTTTTTCAAAGTTCTCGGCGTCAGTAGCCGTCCACCAGTCTTTCAAGTTACCGTCCTTGTCGTACTGGCGACCTTGATCGTCAAACCCGTGAGTCATCTCGTGTCCGATCACCACACCGATAGCCCCGTAGTTGCAAGCGTCATCGGCATTCATGTCGAAGAACGGGTATTGAAGAATCCCGGCAGGGAAACAAATCTCGTTCGTGGTCGGGTTGTAATACGCGTTCACGGTCTGGGGAGTCATCAACCACTCGTCTTTATCCACCGGTTTGCCGGCTTTAGAGATCATGTAGTCATAATCGAAATGATTGGAACGAACGATGTTATTCCAGTAAGAATCATTCTTGATTTCCAAGCTGGAATAATCTCTCCATTTGTCGGGATAACCGATCTTCACGTGGAATGCAGCCAGCTTCTCTTGCGCTTTCGCTTTTGTTTCGTCACTCATCCATGCCAAACCTTGGATACGTTCACCCAACGCTTTCTGCAAGTTAGCAACCAATTTCACCATACGTTCCTTTGCCGCGGCGGGGAAATATTTCTCCGTGTACATCTGACCTACCGCCTCTCCCAACACGCCGTTGACCGTGCTCACAGCACGTTTCCAACGGGGTTGCATCTCTTTTCTCCCGGACAGTACTTTTCCGTAGAACTCGAAATTCTGGGCAACCAAGTTATCACTCAAGTAACCGGCAGCGGAATTAATCACGTTCCATTCCAAGTATGATTTCAACACATCCAGATTTTCCTTGTTCAGTAAATCGGCAACCGCCTTCAATTGAGCGATCTGCCCGGCATTTACCTCTTTCAAGTCTTTCAACCCGATCGTGGTGAAATAAGTATTCCAATCCATCCCCGGAACTTCTTTCTGCAATTGAGCCACCGTGATTTTATTATAGTTTCCCTGCGGATCACGCAATTCAACCATGGATTTTGAGCTTTCAGCTAAACGGGTTTCCACTTTCATCACGTTAGCGGCAGCCTTTTGAGCCTCCTCTGCCGTGAATCCTGCTAACTGGAACATCTTAGCCACGTGCTCTTCGAATTTCGCACGAATTTCTTTCGTGTGCTCGTCATTCTCCATGTAATAATCACGTTGTCCCAAACTCAAGCCTCCCTGATAAAGTTGGGCTATATTCATGGAACTGTTCATTTCGTCAGCCCCCACGTACAACCCGAAGAAAGGTCCGAAACCGTCACGATGCATATTCGCGATCAATTGGGGAAGCCCTTTCCGGTTGGAAATAGCGGCAATCTTTTCCAGTTCCGCCTTGATCGGGGCAATCCCCTCGGCGTTTAACTTCGCGCTATCCATGGCGATATTATACAAATCACCCACTTTCCGGGCAACACTCCCCTGTTCGGACTGTTTGTGAGCCAAGTCCTCGATCAAACTTTTGATTTGCGTGCGATTGTTTTCCGCCAACTGGTCAAAAGAACCGAAACGAGAATACTCGTCGGTCAACGGGTTCGCTGCCATCCAACCTCCACAAGCGTATTGATAAAAATCAGCACGCGGATTCGCCGTCTTATCGAGGTTCTCCACCCGAATACCCCCTTGGGGAGCGGCTGCTTTTTTGGTATTGCAACTTGTAGCCATTAATGCCAATGCAATAAAAGGTAAATAAATTGTTTTTCTCATATTATCAGTTTTCTAGTCGTCTTTTCCTTTCAAACACATACCCGGAGAACCTGTCCCCGGGTAGTGACTGACAAAAGTAAAATATTTTGTAATAAAACGAAAAGCGATCAGGCTATTTTTAGTCGTCACGCCAAAGATCTTCCAACTTGCCCACGATGACCTGGTCAAAGATTTGATCATGCTCGCGAAGCCACGCGCTCAACAATTCCCATTCTTTCAGGGTCACGCATCCTTGCTGGCGAGTGATGGTCCCCCCGCAAACACCGGAATACACGGAGCCTATCATATTCAAGTCCATTTGGTTCAATAACTTTCCCAATTCATTCATCCATGCATCAAAACCGTTGTCATCTACATTTTCCTTAATTACAGCCTCAAACGAGAACCCCAATTCTTGGAATTCTCCCTTGTGCAATTTTTTCCGCAATCTCTTTCTCATACTCTTTATTATTGATTATTCAAATTCTACCCGTGTATCCCGTAATCCCATGTCACTGTTCTTGTTCACCGGGAATGCCTCTTTCAACGTACAGTCATGGATATTTCCCGGGTAAAGCTCCATAGGATTCAAACGTAGTTTATACTCTTCTTGTTTCACGTTCGGGTTCATCAAGTAGGTAACTTCTTTCCCGTAACGGTTATATAGCTGCACTATCAATTGATTTTTCCCTTTTTGCACGTGCAATTTCACCACCGTGTTATTCCGGGGCACTCCTCCCACGTACGAGCGCAAGGATACTCGTTTCCCGTTCAAAATAACTTGGGTACCGTCGGCAACGGCAATCTCCACCAGAATATCTTGTTCCCGGTCACTCGTGAACTCGTGTAAAATCTCCACGGATTCCTTTTCTTCTACCGGAATTTTCACCTCCTCGCCCGGCTTTAAGTCCTGACGGGATTTCCAACCATCCCCGATGATATCGATATTCTTTTTCAATCCCTCGGCATTACCGGTATAGGCTCCGCCCCGGGCACTGTACATGTACACGTTGCCCCAGTGTAAAGATCGGGGGTTACCATTCAACGCTTGAATTTTACCACCTGTTAAAGTAACATCTTGTACTTCTCCATCTATCGTAAGACGTACCACCCGATCCTGATCCCCTGCCGTGTAAACGACCGTCGGGGTCACCGTTGCCCCCTTTTTCTCGAAATGCCACACGAAACCGACCGTACTCCGGTAACTGGAATAGTAATCCATACTTGAATGCGCGTACACGGGTATAGCGTTATCCACCGTCAACACTTTCGTTTTTAAAACTTGATCAGGTACCGCCCGGAATGTATCCTCAAATTCAAGTTTTACCACGATTATACCCCTATCCGGCTGCACGGTTCGCGGGATGGCCACGGATACCGTTTGCCCGTTTTGTTTCGTGTCCAACGCCTTGCCGTCAAGCAACAACGTCGCACGCTTTACCTTGCCTATCACGCCTTTTAACTCGATTTCCCGATTGTCCGGCATTTTCTCGACGAACAAATAGAGGTTGTTCCCCTTACGGGTGATATCACCCCATTCCGGGGCATGGTCAAACGGATTCGCAGTGGTACTATAAATCGCTTCCCCGTAATTTTTCAGCCATTGTCCCATCGCCAAAAGAGCATCCTTCTCGAACTCTACCACGGAACCATCTCCCCGGGGACCGATATTCAACAAGTAGTTCCCTCCCCGGCTTACCACTTTGACCATACTGCCTATCTTCTCGTTGATCTTCGCATCCAAATTACCCCGTTCCTGCCATGAACGATAACTCCACGTTTCATGGAAGAATGAAGCCGCGGTTTGCCAAGGCACCCCGATCTTGTGGTCAGGCATTTTATTGTCCGCCATCACGGCAAAGTCACCCCGGTCATTTCCCAAACGTCCGCTCACCATACATCGCGGTTGCAAGCGGGTCACCAAGTCGTACAATTCCTTACTCTGCTCCGCCGTCAAGGAACCCATGTCAAACCAAATTTCGGAGATCGGACCGTAGTTCGTCATGATCTCTTCCACTTGCTTCATACTAAACTCGTGATGTTTCGGGGAAATAGCATCCGCGTTATGAGGAGTAATCCCGTTGCCCGGGAAGTTCCAGTCTATCAAAGAATAATACACCGCAAACTTCACTCCCTGCCGCTGACAGGCATCCGACAATTCCTTCATCACGTCCCGTTTGAACGGAGTAGCATCCACGATATTGTATTTCGTGTACTTGGAATGGTACATACAAAAACCGTCATGATGCTTCGACGTGAACACGATCGACTTCATCCCTGCCGCTTTCGCCAAAGCTGCCACCTCGTCCGCATTCCACTTCTTTGGCTCGAACTGTTTCGCCACCGCCTCGTACTCCGCTTTCGGAATCCGTGCAAACGACTGAATCTGCTCACTGTATCCCGTCCGTACCGGTTCTCCCTTCCAAACTCCCCCCAGTTCCGAGTACAAGCCCCAGTGAATGAACATTGAAAACTTCTGATTTACCCAATCAGGATCGGGTTTCTGTTGCCCGAAAGCAAACTGCACACCCAGCAAAATAATAATTAAACATCCGCGCAATAACATAATAAACACATTTACAATTTAACGGTTGTAAATATAGTATTTAATCATGTTTGCACGGAAAGATTTTGGAAAATTATCTCTACCAAGTAATAGAAAAAAGTCCTTACACGGGAAAGAAATGTTTGATAATCATTTCTTTCCCGTGTAAAGATGTGTCAATTACAATTTAAAAGTATCTAACATCTTTTTCACTTTATACAGCATATGCTTATAGTGGTCACGCGTATCCTGTGAGCCAGTATTTTGACTTTTCTCCAGTAAACTTCTCACTTTCAACAGATAATTATAATACAAAGATTTTGTATCGTACACGTCCTCGGTTTTCACTTCTCTTAACCATCCGAAGCCATTAGTATCAAATACTTCCGTGTCATCTATCATGGTCACCAATTCTTTTATCGTATTGCCCATTCTTTCGACATTTCCGTTTAAACCCGAGTTATAAAGTATCATATCATCCAAAGAAATCGCGTATGCCTTATCCCAGGCACTCAACCGTCCTTCCTTCAAGGCTTCCGGATCGGTAAAGAACATTGCACCTTTTTTCACTGAAGGATCAACATCGGCTGCCAAGGCTGTAATGAAATTAATTTGGAAGTTCTTCTCTGCCGTTGTTAATGTACGTCCGGTCACTGTTCCTTGCCATACGCTTTGGTAAAGATCATCCAAATACTCTTTCAATGTATACGGATCATCCGAACGTTCGGAAGATAGCAATACCGCATTTTTTTTGTCCATTAATTTACTGAACACGGAATATTTACCAACTTGCATTTCTTTCACCGGGGATTGGTCCAAAGAAAAATTTCTCACCATCGTTTCGTTCTCTAACCAAGAAACATCTTTCAATTGCTCCAACAAGAATTGTAAAGATTTCCGTTGCACCTCTTTTGGCACAGACTTATAAGTAGGATACGGGTCTCCCTCGTTTTTCTCGTACAAATACATCCCCCCGATATTCATCATCACATTATTCAAATAACGTTTGAATTGATTAATCAATTGCCCATAAAGTATTTCCCTATGTGAAAAATCTTTATCATCGTTCACGAACCATGTGTTCAAATGTTGCATGATATATTTCAAGTTCCGAATACCGTACTCTCCCGCCTTAACCGGATCATCCCCCAAATCTTCAGTCATAGAGGAAGGATCATATTTTGAACGGATTTGCTGTTTCCCGTATCTGTATATCGGATTCCCCGCTTTTTCCGAAATCCATCTATCTAGAATAGTTGCCTCTTCATCAGGAGAAACGAACAAAGGCGTATATTGCCATTTAATCACGTAATAATCATACTCTCCCAAGCGAGGCGGTGTAAGTTTAACCCCTTTGTCTTCGGGCTGCGCCACGTAATTAAAACGGGCATAATCCATAATAGAGGCTGTCGTTCCATATTTGTTCGTAAAAGTTACGGAACGTAATGAATCCACCGGAAAAGCAGCAGAAGCTGACATATTGTGCATCAATCCCAAACAATGACCGATTTCATGAGCGACAACATACCTAAGAGCATCTGCTTTCACCTCATGGGGTAAAACTTTTACTCGAACAGAGGGATCTACCTGTGCCGTTTGAATAAACCGCCAATTATTTAGTAACTTTACAATGTTGTGATGCAAGTAGACTGAAGCATTGATAATTTCGCCCGTTCTAGGATCTGTCCACGAGGGTCCCATCGCGTTAGCCGTCCACGTGGGAGCATAACGCACACAGGAGTATTTCAAATTATCCGGATCAAACTCCGGATCATCCTTCGGGAAATCCAATGCTCGTACAACATTTTTAAAACCGATCTTTTCAAAAGCCGCATTCCATTCTTCTATTCCCAATTTCACAGCTTCCCGCCATTCTGTCGGGCAAGCATCATCCACGTAAAATACGATTGGCTTTTGGGGTTCAACAAGTTCTCCCCGTTTGTACGCCACTTCGTCAACAGGTTCCAAACGCCAACGATTGGCATAATACAACGCTTTCACCCGATCCTCCTTTGCAGTGAAGTACTCGTTACCCGTGTAAAAAATTCCGATTCGGGGATCTGCAATCCTAGGACGCATGGGGTATTCCGGTAATAACAAAAACGTCCTTGTCATCTTAGCCGTTGTCGGTTTATCTTTCTTCCACAAAAACAATCCTAATATTTTGATATCGGACATGTAAGTTAAAGTCGATTTTACAGAAACATTATCCTCGAAAGCCTTGATCTCGTTCAAACATGCCAAATCCTTTTGGAATGTTGAGGTTCGGGTTGCTAATCCAAAGAACATATTATCCCCGTAAGGATCAAAAGGCTGAAGTGATTTAATATCCGTGGTGAACAAAGGAGTCACTTCTACAACAACGGCAGAACTATCCGGACTGAAAGCCTCAATTTTAAAACTTTGGAAAACAGCCGGGGCGTTATTCAATTTTATCGCTTTCTCAATCTGTTTGTATTCCGGATCGTATAAAGAGTTCAATGATGTATATTCCAACAATTGTATCGTACTATCATGTTTCACAAATTTCACATGGAGCGGTTTCGTCGGTTTTTGTCCGACCAAAGCATCACCATTATCATTAATCTCTGATACCGTTGAACCTAACAACATATCCCGTCCCAATAAATTCAAGGGAATCTCAAAATATATTTTCCCTTCCATCTTATAAATCGTCAACATTCCCTTGACGGTTTCCTTTTTGTGCCCACTAAAGAGTTTTTCATAAGCCGATTCTTTTTGCTTTACTTCTTTAGTGGCATTCTTGTCCTTTTTTCTAGCATACAAATTCATAGGATATGGTACTAAAAATACCCATATCATCCACAAAATAAACAGTGATTTCATAACATTAGTTTTAATTAAATATTTGATAAGTATCCCATGGGGTAGTACGAACCACCCCATGAAAGATGAATTGATAAATTCATTTACATCCAATACTCTTTGCGCACTCCGTAGCGATAAATTACATCCACGATTTCCCCGAAACCATCTTTACTGTAAATCACGTTAGGTTGCCCGGAAATAAATGTCGCATCCGTGATATCAAACAGCGTGAATGTTCCGTTTTTAAGCCCAACCCCTAACTGGGTAAATCCTTTGTTCGGATGCATAGCAACAATCTCCACGCCATCAAAATCTTTATACAGATGCACGGACTTCTTTTTGGTATCATAATAATACAGTTTATCATTATTCGTACCGGCAGTAAAGAATAGATATGCCCTTTGTTTCAACAACCAGAACAAGGTCTTTTCGGTAAGTAAATTCTCCCCGGGAAACTCAACACAAGCATCCTTTTCCGGAATAGTTACCGTGAAAGTAGGCTTCTTATAGAGCACATGGAAAGTTTGATAGTAGTATTTTCCTGATTGCGGTTCTTTCAATATCATTGAATAGTCGCACTCATTCCCGTACACGCTATAAAAATCATTACATGAAGCTCCGTGTATCACTTCCATATCCCCGAAATTATCCAGACGCGTATATCCATCAGGATAAGTCCCCGTGAATATCAGTTCGCCTATATTCCCCGTGTTAGTAGCCACTTGGGTGCCGAAAGGAAGAAGCCGTTTATTCAAACCGTCATACAGAATCACCATATCCGTCGTATAGTATGCCGAAGGAAAGACCTGCTCCACCCGTAATCCACCTGCAACATACACCGGGGTATTATTAAACTGAGCCACATGAAACCCATCCCTCGGGTTTGTCACCAAGCGAGAATATAAATTCCCATCACTATTCCGGATAAAATGCAAATAGGAAAGATACACGTA
Organism: Butyricimonas sp. Marseille-P3923; assembly: GCF_900184685.1. Classification (GTDB taxonomy): domain Bacteria; phylum Bacteroidota; class Bacteroidia; order Bacteroidales; family Marinifilaceae; genus Butyricimonas; species Butyricimonas muris. The sequence goes on along the minus strand of NZ_FXXL01000003.1, from coordinate 143,719 downwards.
ATCCGTCGGGGAGAAGCCTGTCGGCAACTGCTCCCCTATAAATTCCTGATAAATGTTTAACACCCGCTGGAAAGAATTACCATCCAATTCCACGTTTCCTTGTCCTCCTTTTTGAATAACCAACACTTCGCTAGGAGTTTCAGCCAGACTATAATGCTCGATTAATTTCACAGGCTGACTTCCTAATTCCATCCCACCATTCTGCTGCTTATATAAATCTTCATAAACCCGGTATTCTATCTCCACCACATTTCCCTCGACTTCCTTTTCCAACATAGAGATATGCCCAATCTCGGATTTCCCATTTCTCTGGTAAAGAATAGACCATCCGGTTGCGAAAGGTGAAAGCACTTTAATTTGGAAATAAGTTGCAGAAGCGATCCCTGTGCCGTTATCCGTCACGTAAAGATAACAATTAACAGTCTCACTTTTTTCTCCTTTAAAATGTAAGGTTCGATCTGTCGATATAACCGTATCTTTCACGAACCAGACAAAACTAACATCCATTGTATCTTTCAAATCACCATAATGCATTTCAGGTGCTATCTCTATTTCTTCCCCGATATACGTGGAAATAACATTCAGATCACCCCATACACCACGATCTTCGACGTAATTATAATTGCCTTCATCATCAAAACACGAGGCAAACAACCAAACACCGATCAACGCATATAATAAAATTCGTATCTTCATAATCTCATACTTATTAAGTGAATAACTAACCAAGAATAGGGACTGTCATGTTTGAACCGTCCAGCTCTTTTACCGGATCGCCATCATCTATTCTTTTTTGCAAATAATACTTGAATTTTAAGACTAAAGCTCGTTTCTCGTCCGGGGATTTACCACTTAAATCTCCCGTTCCCGCGATTTTGATAAATTCTTCAAATTTCTCATCCGAATAAGTTCCCAGAAAAGACTTTACGATATCGGCATCCCACCATTCCGGTTGGGCGATCATGTTTGATATCCAAAAAACCTTCCGGCAATAGAGCGTTTCCCCTGCCAACGCTTCATCAGAATCAACCACGTCGATCACGATACGAAAAGCCTTCATATCCAATTCTCCCGATTTCTTAAATAGAATATCGGCATTGTCTGTCACGTTGCCAGCATGTAGTACTTGTGACTCGGGAATATCATACATATCGAGGGACGCTGTCGTTTCTTCCTTTACAACTCTCAATTTATAATGAACATCTTCACCTTGCATTACCCCTAACAATTTGACTCCCAAAGGATATTTCAACTCTGTCTGCCCCGGATAAAAAAAGAACGAAAGCGTCGTTGAATCGGCATATGAATCCACGAACTGAACGTAATTAAAACCGACATAAGTTTCCATTTCTTCTTTCTCACATCCCGTAATAGCTAACACGAGGAATAATATATAAATATACTTTTTCATCATCTTATATTTTTGAATTAGAAAATCGTTTCATTATCCGGTAACGGGAACACGAAATTATCTTTCATTGGAATCACTTGGCTACCGATCTTTATATTCTCATTCAATCGTTTATAAACAAAAAAAGTCTGTCCTTCAGTCATAAACTCTTTACGAGCCTCCCACATCAACTCTGTTTTGAATTGTGCCGGCGTAGTCCCACTTACTTGACGTTTTGCTCCTCGACTATTTCTCACGTAATTCAAAAGTCGTTCTGCCTCCACCGTGTTACCCTCAGCATAGTAACATTCACTCAAGATGTAATATATCTCGCTCATCCGCAAATTGGGCAACATTCTATACTGGCACTTGATATTAATCGATGTTGCAGCACCGGTATCCAGCCATTTCTGACAGACTTCCTTATTACCATTGTCTTTAACGATCAATTTTGCCCGAGCATCATCAGTATCATCATAAGCACCGAAATCAAATATATTCATATTCAATCTCATATACACAGAAGACCCTTTATAAGTTGAAATATGCGATAAGAGTAAATCATCATAAAGAGAAAAGATTACATCATCAAATAATTTTATATAATTGCTCGATGCAGTCGAAGACCCGATATTACTTGTCGCCGTAAATTTAAACCATGCTGAAGAACTCCATTTATTCTTTCCTTCCGGTCCGAAATTTTCATAAACATAAAGAGCATATTTTTTCGCTTTATCCAACTGCCCTGCATAAAGGCACACTCTTGCCAACATGCCGTTGATTGCCACAAAATTCAAACGATTACCCCGACTGGCAAAAAAATTACCACTTTCTGGCGTCGACATTCTCGTGAAACGTCCCGAAACAGAACTCATAATTCGATAATTTGTTGTATCCCACTGTATAACCAAATCCTTCGCCCTTTCCAAATCTATAATAATTTTTTCCAATATTTCACTGGTTCTCAAACGGGGTTCCGAGTAAGAAGGGAATGTTGCATAATAAGGCACGTACTCCCCGTTATCCCCGGATTCCGGGGCTGGAGCAAATAATCTGACCATATCAAAATGCAGGAAACCTCTCAAAGCTAAAGCTTCTCCCAGTATTAAATTTTTCTCCATATCTCCTTCAGGAAAAAATCCCGGGTCTTTATCATCAATCTCCTGAATTAACTTGTTACAATTCGCTATTGCATTATAACTCTTAGACCACATTTTGGAAATAATGGTCTTAATCGTACTTCTCGTGTAATTGTATTGTTGCGCATATTGATAGGTTGAACTCGTACCCGAACTTCCACTCAGGTAATCCTGCCCCAAAACACTCAACAGTCCCCATGTCATTTCTCGCCCGTAAAGCTCTCCTTCTGAAATCGAAGTATAAATTCCATTCAACGAATTCCGAAATCCTTCGTACGTACCGTACAATTTGGAATCATCCACTTTGTCACTGGGCTCTAAATCCAACCATTCATCACAAGATGAAAACAAGGCTATGGCTAGGATTGTCATCATTAAATATATATACTTTCTCATAATTACTCTCATTTAGAAACTTGCATTTAATGTTATGTTATAAGTCCGGGCAAAAGGATAGTCCGTACCTCGCTCCTGTCGTACACTCGTGATCTTCGCGATATCCTTCATGTTAAATTGTATACGTAACATACTACAACCAATTTTACCAATCAATTTTTTATCAAAGTCATAACCAACGGTCAAAGAATTAAACGTCACACCATTATATCTTTGAATAAAACGAGAGGTCGGGCGAGTAACAATACCTTGTTCTCCAATATCTTTCAATTTCGTGATATCTCCCGGCTTTTTCCATCGGTCCGTTAATACCCGTTTGTCTGCATTATACTCGTATATATCTACATTTTCCACCCTATTTACTAAAGTCTGATTATACTCGTCTCCCCCGAATTCATACAAGAAAGAAGCAAACAAAGTGAAACCTTTCCATTGCGCATTTACTCCAAAGGCACCTTGGGCATCCGGTTCACTATCCCCGATAATCATTTGATCGGAAGCATTCCACGTGGAAGTAACCGTACCATCCGCCTTCATGAAAAGTTCTTTTCCATCTGTCGGATTTATTCCCAAAGAATACATTCCAAAAATGGATGTCATAGCCCCTCCTTCAACATATTTCATCAACGGCTTGGAATATTTTGCATCTTTCGTACTGGCAACCGAAGACCCGTAAGCAGCGAATTGCTGGTCTACCAATTCGTTATAAGCTTTCAACGATTCGGATATTTTTAATATTTCATTTTTGTTATGTGCCAGATTCCCGTACAAAGAAATAAATAAATCTTTTTTCTTTATCACGTCCAATTTTATATCCAACTCGAATCCTTTATTACTGACTTCTCCCATGTTATCTTTATATGACACGAAGCCGGTAGAAGCCGGCAGATCGACATCCGTGATCAAATCAATGGTTTTCTTATTATAAATAGTCCCTTTAACAAGAAAACGATCTTTCAAAAAGCCCAATTCCAACCCGAAATCCGATGTATTGGTACGTTCCCATTTTAAATTCTCGTTTCCCAAGTAAGTTAACAAGACGCCATTACCCGTATCATACCAATGATCGATAATATCATAACTCTGTTTTGCTGCATATGCAGGGAAATTCACTTTACCGGTTTGCCCGTAAGTCGCCCTGATTTTCAGCAAACTCAACCAATCCAATTGTTGCATAAAATCGTAATTATGGATATTGATTCCTACACCGGAAGACCAAAAAGGGGCATACTTCTTTTTCGTTCCAAAATCAGAAGAACCATCCACCCGGAAAGAAGCATCCAATAAATAAATATCATTAAAAGTATAGTTAAGAGCCAAAAATGCACCAAACAAACGATTATGGTCATCCGTGAAAGTCGGTTTTTCCGCAATTTCTGCTGCAAATTGAGGTGAATGCAACTGTCCCGACGGGAAACCTTTATAGTATGCTGAAGAAAATTTGGATTTTGTTTCTTTCACATTTACTCCCAAAGAAAAGTTCAAATGATGTTTCTTGAATGACTTCAAATAATTTAGATACAAATTCGTGTTCCAACTCAAACGTTCTAATGTAGTTTGAGTTAACTCGCCTTTTATCGCTATATCTGTTTCAAAAGACACGACATATCTCCCCGATGCAGGGTCATAGAACACTTCCGAATCCGAATCATACTTAGATATGGCAAATTGTCCCTTGAATTGCAAATCGTCCCGTATATACCAATCGACAGAAAGATTATTCGCAAATTCAGTGTATCCGTTTTTACTGAAATTATTGGTTTTCAATGCCTCGTACAAAGGATTTTTATCGCTTCCCACATGCCAGTAAGGGAATTTTTGCACCAAATTACCTTCTTCATCATAAGGTGTACTATACGGTAATATCTTGGCATAATCGCTAAAGCTGCCATAAGGAGAATCTACAGCTTTCACCCGGTCAAAAGTAATCTGATTTTTGATTTGTACTGAATTCATTCGGTATCCCAAATCCAATCCCGCACCTACACGATCACGAGAAGAACCTTTCATTACTCCTCCCTGTGAATCATATTTGAAACTCACACCAAAACGTAATTCCTGACTTCCCCCTTCAACATAAAGACTATGCTTGTGATTAAACTCATCGCATAAAGGTTGAGCCAACCAATCGGTATCCATACCTTTATTTACTGCCGTCAATTTCTCCATATATTCTTGGTAAAGACTACGCTTGTCAAGCTCTGTTTCTCCAATAAAGGCTCCTGCCAAAACTTCGGCTTCCAACTTCTCCCGAGAATTCATCAAATTATAATCCGACAAATCAGGCAATGTCAAAGAACCTACAAAATTATACGTTACCTTTACCTTACCTATTTCCGGGGCAACCGTCTCTATAACTATCACGCCATTAGCCGCACGGGAACCATAAATTGCAGTTGCCGCCGCATCTTTCAAAATCGTAATACTTGCGATACGATTAGGATCAAAATCATACACTTTCTCCATACTAACCTCAAACCCATCCATAATAAACACGGGAGAGTTCGGGTTATTTTGCAATGCAGCCTGAGAAATATCCTGTACATCCAGTTCTTTAACTCCTATTCCGGAACGCCCCCGGATATAAAACTCCGGTAAAGTATTAGGGTCGGAACCCATCAGATTATTCTTAATCAAACGTAAAGACGGATCAAATACTTGTAAAGCATCAATCACGTTCCGGGATGCCACTTTCAATATATCCTCTTTACTAACCCGCACGGAAGCCCCAGTAAAACTTGACTTCTTAATGTTCGCGTACCCTGTCACGACAACATCTTCCATCTCTACATTATCTTCCTCCAACACGACATCATACACGGTCTTATTCGACTGTATTTTAATTTCTTGTGTTTTCATCCCGAGAAACGACACAATCAATACCTGATTCTTACCATCCGGAATATTTAACTCATACTTCCCGTTTACATCAGTCGCGACTCCAACAGTAGTACCTTTCAACGTTAAAGTTGCCCCGGACAAAACTTCACCTTTAGATGTTGTCACTTTACCGGTCAATTTAATCATATTCACTACTGGCGAAATTTTATTCACGGTAATAATAATAGTTCCATCTACAAATTTGTACCCTAAATTAGTCCCTTTAAAACAGCGGTCTAGTACTTCCGTTACAGTAACCTGCTTCATGGTAAAGGTTTGCGGTTGTACTTGTTTCACCTCATCTTGATTGTACAAGAATTCGATTCCCGTTTTTTTAGTTAAATCTGTCAATATTTCCTTCATTGCAGCAGCAGCATACGTCACATCTATCTTCTTTTTAAGATAATCTTGTTCCTGCGCATATGTTGGGCAAGAGAATAACAGTAGAAGCACGGAAAGCCACCCGAGCATAAACTTCATATTTTTTTTCATCATCATTTTGTTTCAATTTATCTAACCATTAGCATACAACTCCCCATACCGTCACCAACGGTACAAAATAAATTAGCAAGCTTGGTTATTCAATTAATTTTCGTATTTTTGAATCGTGATTACTCATCACCCAGTGATGAAACCTTTTTACAGAACCGGAGTCCCCATTCCGGTTTTCTGTATTTAATAAAATTACTTTTTCTTTCTCATAATCTGTATTGTTTCTTGGTTAATAGTGAAATGTACATCTGTCGTCAACTCTAACAATTCAAAAGCTTTTGTAATGTCATCATATTTTAGTAATTGCCCCGAGAATCGGGTACTCATCAACGTTGAATCTCTAAATTCGTAATCTAAATTATACCAACGGGCTAACTTGCGGACGATCATATCCAATGATTCATCATCGAACATAAATTTACTCTCTATCCATGAAGTGTAGTAGCGAGAATCAACCTCGTGTATCTTAAAATCATTTTCTCCTATTTCCACCTGTTGATTCGGATATATTATCGTATGGCATTCCCCTCGGTTGACTTTCAATTTTCCCGAGGCTAACGTCACCCACGCATACTGCTCATCCACGTAATTCATAATATTAAATGATGTTCCCAACACCTCAACATCAAACCCCTCACTTTTCACATAAAAAGGCATAGCCTCATTACGACTTACTTGAAAAAAGCCCTCTCCTTTCAATTCCACTTCTCGCCGATCTCCGTTAAAATGTACCGGATACCTTAATGAAGACTCTGAATTTAACCAAACAATAGTCCCATCCGAGAGTGTCAATTGATATTCACCACCCCGACCGACAATCAATGTATGATATTCTGTTTCCTCAACAGTTAACGCAGTAGTATCGTAAATCAAAGTGTTATTTTCGTTACGCACTCCGGCTAAATCTATCTCAACATTCCTGTTTATCCCAAGCAAAATAGAGTCCCTATGGTTATCCACGACAAGAGAAATCAATGCCAGTTCATGTACACAAACGGGTTCCATAATCTCGTTGTCCTCCTTTATTTCCCACTGCAAAATGAAAACAGAACACAATAACAACACCAAGACAGCCACGGAAGAATAAGTCCATACTTTACGACGCCATTTTGATCTTCGATTCATATCTTTCTCCAAACGTCCCCAAGCTTGTTCAGCTTCCGGAATACGTTTATAATTCCGATAATCCTCCTCCACAAATTTCAATGTTTTCATCTCCTCGCGCCATTCCTTGTTGCCGGGATCTGCCTGAATCCAATCATTCAATTCCTTTTGTTCCTCAAGAGTAAGTTTCTCAAAAACTTCTTTCAGGAATAAACGAGTCATCCGGTCTATTATTTTCTCATCTGTCCTCATAATTGTCTGTTATCTATCCCTAAGACTAACGAACTTACAAAATGAGTTATCCGGAAAGAAAAAAAATCTTATTTTAACATATCTCGGAAAGAAAAAGAAGACAGCAAAGCGGAAATAAATCTTTTAAAATCACTTGCAATTGTTTTCGGGCTTTTACTCGTTGCGACCGCACGGTTTCCTCTGCAATATGCAATTTTTCAGCCACTTCTGACACTTTCAAGCCGTCGATATAACTTAACTTGAAGATTTCCTTCCGATGTGCCGGTAATTGATCGATTGCTTTTAGTATTTCCAAAAATACTTCCGTTTCAATCCGCTGTTTTAAATAATTATTATCATCCGCCCGTTCTTCTCCCTCCCCCCCTTGCAAACGAATCGTAAAATTCCGGCGTCGAATAAAAGTCAATGATTGATTGTAGACAGCCTGAAAAAGATAAGCCTTCAAATGACTCTTGTCAATGAAACTCATTTTCTTTTCCCATATTGCCAGAAACACGTTATGCACCATATCTTCAGCATCCTCATCACATGACAGCATTTTCCCGGCAAAGAGACACAATGGTTTGTAATATTCCATAAATATCTCCTTGTAGACACTTTGGGTCAAAATAAGTTTCTTTTCAGTATCCTCCATCATCGTAAACGCATTCACTTCTTGTTGACAAAGTTACTACAAAAAAGTGAAATGCGGAAAGTTATAGTGATAGAATTGAGTTACAAGGGTTTTAGTTGAAGTGGCGATAATTCGTGAAGCCATTACAATCCCTGCCGAAGCCAAATCCTGACGCCGCAACGTTACTTGTTCGTAACCATGCCCGAAAATGCGACAAACGGGTACGGATAGCGAAACAATACGTTAAGGAATAGTGAGTTACCGATAACTCACGCAAAAATTTCGGTTACGGAAAAAGATTGCTCCGTTCCTCCCCGTTTTGCGTACCGACACCGGACTCTTCACCAACTAATTTTGAAACCAAAAAATTAAGGACGATGAAGAGTACATTTTCAGTAATCTATTACCTCAAGCGTCAGGTAGTGAAAAAGGACGGGACAGTACCCGTCATGGGACGCATCACGGTGGACGGCAGCCAGACGCAGTTCAGCTGCAAGCTGACAGTCGATCCGAAACTGTGGGACACCAAAGGTGGACGTGTCACAGGCAGAAGCGCGGCGGCACTCGAAACGAACCGTATGCTTGACAAGATGCGGGTGCGCATCAATAGGCACTATCAGGAAATCATGGAACGTGACAACTTCGTCACGGCTGAGAAGGTGAAGAACGCTTTTCTCGGACTGGAACACCGCTACCACACGCTGATGCAGGTGTACCGTCGTCACAATGAGGACTATGAGAAACAGGTGGAAGCAGGCATGAAAGCAAAAGGTACACTGGAAAAGTACCGTATCGTTTACAAGCACCTGCAAGAGTTCCTCGACATCCGCTACCATGTGAAGGACATCGCACTGAAAGAGCTTACCCCCGCTTTCATCTCCGACTTCGAGATGTTCCTGCGCACGGACAAACACTGCTGCACCAATACCGTGTGGCTGTACGTCTGCCCGCTACGGACGATGGTGTTCATCGCCATCAACAACGAGTGGCTGACACGCGACCCGTTCCGCGAGTATGAAATCAAGAAGGAGGAAACAACACGCAGTTTTCTGACCAAAGAGGAAATACGCCTGCTGATGGACGGGAAACTGAAAAACGCCAAACAGGAACTGTACCGTGACCTCTACCTGTTCTGCGCTTTCACCGGGTTGTCGTTCTCGGATATGCGCAACCTCACGGAAGAGAATATCCGCACCTACTTCGACGAACACGAGTGGATAAACATCAACCGCCAGAAAACGGGCGTGGTGTCCAACATCCGCCTGCTTGACATCGCCAACCGCATAATCGGCAAATACCGTGGGCTGTGCGAGAACGGCAAGATATTCCCCGTCCCGCATTATAACACGTGCCTTGCCGGTATCCGTGCCGTCGCCAAGCGTTGCGGCATCACCAAGCATATCACGTGGCATCAGAGCCGCCACACGGCAGCCACGACGGTATTTCTCTCTAATGGCGTACCTATCGAAACCGTCAGCTCCATGCTCGGACACAAGAGCATAAAGACGACGCAGATTTACGCGAAGATAACCAAAGAAAAACTCAATCAGGACATGAAGAACCTTGCCGCAAGGTTGAACAGTGTTGAGGAATTTGCAGGTTGCACCATCTAAAAAAGAGAAGCCATGAAACGTGACATAATCATCATAGAGGACAAGGCGGTCAGCGTAACCGGTAACGACGTGTGGATGACCGCCACCGAAATCGCCGGACTGTTCCATACGACCGTCCCGGCAGTGAACGCCGCCATCAAAGCCATCCGCAAGTCGGACGTGCTTAACGACTACGAGGTGTGCCGCTACATGCAACTTGAAAACGGACTGTACGCAGATGTGTACGCGCTTGAAATCATCATCCCCGTCGCCTTCCGGCTGAACACCTACAACACCCACCTGTTCCGCACATGGCTGGTGGGAAAAGCTCTCGCCAAAGAGAAACGGCAGGCATACGTGATGTTCATACAGAACGGAAAAGCCGGGTACTGCTGATTGCGCATACCACATAAGACAAGGAAACGGGCAGCACCACAAAAAGTGTCGCCCGTTTCCTTTTTTCTTGCCAACCGCGCTCACTCCAGCGGCTTGCGGTAATTTGCTTCCAGCACTTCACGCAGCCCCGTTTCCGGGTAAAGCACCTTCCCTCCCAAAAGTATGAAGGGCAACACGCGGTTGTTGCGGTATTCCTGCAATGTGCGTCGGCTTACGCGGAGCAGTTCCGCCACCTCGCCGTCCGTCAGGTAACGTTCCCCGTCCAGCAGAGGACGGTAACTTTCCAGAAAGGCGGACAGCCATTTCGAGCCTTTGCGCATATCCTGCACCACAGAGGCTATCGGCTCGTCTTCCATCGTAAAAACATCGTTGTTCTCGTTCATCATAACTTCGGATTCAGTGGGTGAATAAATCAAATCATCTGCCGTGCGGATAGAGCGTGCCGATAAGCGGTATCAGCCGCTTCACCTCCTCCGGCTTGTAATAAAACCTGCGGTTTATCTGCGAGTAGCCGATAAGCCGCCTGTCGCGCAGCGTCTGCAACGTGCGCGAACTTATTCTCAACTGCCTACAGACTTCCTCGCCCGTGAGCCATCTTTCCATGCGCCTCGTGTCGCTTTTGCGCCTCAGGGCGGCGACCTTCTCCGAGAGTGCGCCGAATGCCGCCACCATCATCTCGAAAGTCTTTTTCTCGATAGATACTATTTCCATATTCATGCAATTATCGGTTTGCCCGCAAAGGTAACGGTACGGTCCTGAACACGTGCCGTTTTCCGCTGAAAGGCTGCCTGTTGCGCCGTTTGACCGGGTTACGGAGCCATCTTCCGTAAAAATCTTACGTGAGTCACGTAGTGAGTTGTTAAAGCCCCTTTTGTTTATTGCCGATTTTTGCTGCAGAAACAAAAAGAAAGGACTGAATATGAAAGTGATAACGATGGAAAGTTCCGCCTTCCGGTCATTGACGGAACAGATAGCGGAGATTGCGGCACACGTCCGTGCCGCCTCCGGCGACAAGAAAGCGGCATCGCCCGACAGGTTGCTCACCACACGCGAGGCGGCGCACCTGCTTAACGTGAGTACCCGCACCCTCCAGCGTATGCGCAGCGAGCAACGCATCGGTTATGTCGTGCTTCGCGGTAAATGCCGCTACCGGCAGTCGGAAATAGACCGCCTGCTTGAAGCGTGTGCCGTCAACGAGGACGCGGCGACACCGCAGGAATTGAAACGCAACCACACGCTGCGCACTGGCGGCAAACCAAAAGGAAGGAGGACATAGGTCATGGAACTGCTCACACGAAACAACTTCGAGGGCTGGATGCAGAAGCTGATGGAACGGCTCGACCGTCAGGACGAACTGCTGCTGGCGATGAAGGCTGAGGGGAAACAGCCTACTATCACGGAAAGCATCCGCCTTTTCGACAATCAGGATTTGTGCATGCTGCTCCAGATAAGCAAGCGCACACTGCAACGCTACCGCAGTGTCGGCGCATTGCCCTACAAGACACTGGGCAAGAAAACCTATTACAGCGAGGAGGATGTGCTGACATTCCTTTCCAACCATATCAAGGACTTCAAAAAAGAAGATATAGCCTTCTACAAGGCTCGTATCCATAATTTCTTTCATAAATAACCCATTAAAACATTTTTCAAATGGCAAAGAAAAAAGACGAAAAGGACGTGCTGGTAGTCCGTGATGAGAAGACGGGCGAGATCAGCGTGGTAGCCGGGCTGAATGCAGACGGCACACCCAAGCGTACCCCTGCGAAAGCTGAGAACGCGCAGAGTTTCCTGCAATTCGACCGACAAGGCGACGTGCTGGACAACTTCTTCAAGAACTTCTTCCGGCAGTGCAAGGAACCCAGCCGCTTCGGTTTCTACCGCATCGCGGCAGACCAAGTGGATTCCATGCTTGGCGTGATGAAAGACCTGCTTCAGCATCCGTACCAGAACAAACAAATCCTTGCACCGCACAAAATCGACACCTTCCCTTATCAACAGCAGGTGCAGGAAGAGATGGCGGCACAAAAGACAGAGAAACAAGAACCTCAAAAACAGGAAAACATGGAACAACAGAAAGAACAGCAGGAAAGCCCGCAACAGACGCAGGGCAGACAGGGCTACCAACCCATCAACGAGAGCAAAATCAACTGGCAGGAGCTGGAGGACAGATGGGGCGTGAAGCGTGACGACCTTGAAAAGTCCGGAGACCTTACGAAGATGCTCCACTACGGCAAGTCCGACTTGGTAAAGGTCAAGCCCACCTTCGGCGGCGAATCATTCGAGCTGGACGCCCGCCTCTCCTTCAAGAAGGACGGTGAGGGAAATGTCAGCCTCGTGCCGCACTTCATCCGCAAGGAGCAGAAGTTAGATGAGTACAAGGAACACAAATTCTCCGACGATGACCGGAAGAACCTGCGCGAAACGGGCAACCTCGGCAGGGTCGTGGACATTGAGGACAGGGAAACGGGCGAAATCATCCCCTCCTACATCAGCATCGACCGCAAGACGAATGAAATCACGGACATTCCGGCAAACAAGGTGCGCATCCCGGAGCGCATCGGCAAGACGGAAATCACCAAACAGGAGCAGGACATGCTCCGCGCCGGACTGCCCGTGCGCGACAAGCTCATCGAGCGCAACGACGGCAGGAAGTTCGTCACCACCCTTCAAGTGAACGTGGAGCAGCGCGGCGTGGAGTTCGTGCCGGGAACCGGAAGGTCGCCCCGTACCGCACAGACGCAGGAAGCCAAAGGTGACACCTCGAAAAGTCAGGCGCAAGGCGGGGAAAATGCCGCACAGACCAAGAAGGAGCAACGCCGCAACACGTGGATGAACGAGGACGGCAGCATCCGCCCCATCAGCAAATGGAGCGGCGTGAACTTCACCGACAAGCAGAAAGCCGACTACGTGGCGGGTAAAGCCGTGAAACTGGAGAACGTGACCGACAAGCAGGGCTTCCATGCCACGATGTATATCAAGTTCAACCCGGAGAAGGGCCGCCCGTACCGCTACGAAACGAACCCCGACAACGCCCAGCAGGTCGCCCCGTCCAACGAGAGCCGCACACAGGTGGCGGTGAACAACGAGGGCAAAACCAACGAGGCGACAAAGAACCTGAAAGAGCCTTTGCAGAAAGGTCAGACCGCCCCGAAGGACGACCGCCAGCAACAGCAGCAGGAGAAGCCGAAAAAGAAGAACAACAAAGGCATGAAAATGTAATCCCGTGTCCGCCACTGAATCCAAAATAAAATCCAAAGTATCAACAAAAAAGCAAGAAAACATGAAGACAATCATTGCAGAAAAGCCCTCCGTGGCACGTGAAATCGCCCGCATCGTGGGCGCGACAAAGAGAGAGGAAGGATATTTCGAGGGAGGCGGCTATGCCGTGACATGGGCATTCGGACACCTCGTTCAGCTTGCCATGCCCGACGGCTACGGCGTGCGCGGATTTGTCCGTGACAACCTCCCGATTATTCCCGACACATTCACGCTCGTCCCCCGTCAGGTCAGGACGGAGAAAGGTTACAAGCCCGACAGCGGCGTGGTGTCGCAGATAAAAGTCATCAAAAGACTGTTCGACACAAGCGAACATATCATCGTGGCGACCGATGCCGGACGCGAGGGAGAGCTTATCTTCCGCTACCTCTACCACTATACGGGTTGCACCACTCCTTTCGTGCGCCTGTGGATCAGCTCTCTCACCGACAAAGCTATCCGTGAGGGACTGCGGAAACTCGAAGACGGCAGCAAATACGACAACCTCTACCTCGCCGCCAAAGCGCGGAGCGAATCCGACTGGCTCGTGGGCATCAACGGCACACAGGCGTTATCCATCGCCGCCGGACACGGCACGTATTCCGTGGGGCGGGTGCAGACACCAACGTTGGCTATGGTATGTGAACGCTACTGGGAGAACCGCCGCTTTACGTCCGAAGCATTCTGGCTGCTCCATATCGCAACGGACGGTTGCGACGGCGAAGTCGTGAAATTCTCATCCTCCGAGAAATGGAAAGAGAAAGAACCGGCGATGGAACTATATAATAAGGTAAAGGCGGCAGGTTGCGCCACTGTCACGAAAGCCGAGCGCAAGGAGAAGACGGAGGAAACTCCCTTGCTCTACGACCTGACCACGCTCCAGAAAGAAGCCAACGCCAAGCACGGCTTCACGGCGGAACAGACGCTTGAAATCGCGCAGAAACTCTACGAAAAGAAGTTGATAACCTATCCGAGAACGGGAAGCCGCTACATCCCCGAAGACGTGTTTGCCGAAATTCCCAAACTGCTCGCTTTCATCGGCACACAGCCCGAATGGAAAGACAAGGTGCGGGCAAAAGCCGCCCCGACACGCCGCAGCGTGGACGACGGCAAGGTGACAGACCACCATGCCCTGCTCGTCACGGGTGAGAAACCGCTCTTCCTCTCCAAAGAGGACAATACCATCTATCAGATGATTGCCGGGCGCATGGTCGAGGCATTCTCTGAGAAATGCGTCAAGGATGTGACCACTGTCACGGCGGAATGTGCCGGAGTGGAGTTTACCGTAAAAGGCAGCGTCGTGAAGCAAACCGGATGGCGTGCCGTCTATGGCGAGGAAAAAGAGGAAATTACCATCCCCGGCTGGCAGGAAGGCGACACGCTGACACCGAAAGGCTCGTCCATTACCGAAGGAAAGACCAAACCCAAGCCGCTGCATACCGAAGCCACCCTGCTCTCGGCAATGGAAACGGCGGGCAAGGAAATTGAGGACGACGCACTGCGGCAGGCGATGAAGGACTGTGGCATCGGTACTCCCGCCACACGCGCCTCCATCATCGAAACGCTTTTCAAGCGCGGTTACATGGAACGCTGCAAGAAGTCGCTTGTTCCCACCGAAAAAGGACTTGCCCTCAATTCCGTCGTCAAGACGATGCGCATCGCCGATGTTGCCATGACGGGCGAATGGGAAAAGGAGCTGGCGCGTATCGAGCGCGGGGAACTGTCCGCCGACACCTTCCGCAAGGAGATAGAGGCGTACACACGTGAGATAACCTCCGAACTGCTCTCGTGCGACAAGCTCTTCGGCAGCCGTGACTCCGGCTGCGCGTGTCCCAAGTGTGGCACGGGCAGGATGCGGTTCTACGGCAAGGTGGTACGCTGCGACAACACGGAGTGCGGACTGCCCGTGTTCCGGCTGAAAGCGGGACGCACCCTGTCCGACGATGAAATCAAAGACCTGCTCACCGAAGGGCATACCAAGCTGCTCAAAGGGTTCAAGAGCAAACAGGGCAAGAGTTTCGATGCTGTTGTCGCCTTTGACGGGGAATATAACACGACTTTTGTGTTCCCGGAGGCTAAAAAGGGCAAGAAATTTTCAGGACGGAAGAAATAGTATTAACTTTGCCACTTGTTCAGAGTAATGAATTGTTCTTCGATACCGGATTACACTCATACTTTGGATTTAGTGGTGGCACTCGGAGGGATACCGAGTGCCTTTTTCTTCCTTTTTCCAACCGATTATCCCGTTAATTATCAATCCGCTAAATCCAAAGTAATGAACAACAAGAAGAAAAACGAGGGTCAGACCGACTTTTCCTATTACGGTCTGTACCTGCTGGACTATCTCCGCACGAACAAGTTTGAACAGGCTGACGACACCGCTTTCATACGGGAACGGGCCGACCGTGCCGCCGAAACGTATGAGAGGGCACGGCTTGAAGGCTATCCCGCCGATGGTGCGCAGGAACTGGCGATGGACACGCTGCTGCGCGGGCTGCATTATTCCCGTTACGCCATCCTCCGCGAAGTCGTGGAAAACGAGTTTGCCGATGAAGTGCCGGAAGAGAAGCGTGAAGCCTTTGTCCTGAAACTGCTGCCGCTTGTCGGCAACGTGTTCTCCGTCTATGACCTCTCGGATGACAATTTCGCCCTGTCTTCCGATTACGACCTGCTCTACACGGAGCTGACGGGAGCAACCGTCCTTTACTTAGACGAATATGGCGTTTAACCGCAAACAGAAACTGCGGGACAACATCGAGGCGATACGGACGGCATTCATCCTTGACAGGGAAAACAGGACAGCGACAACCGAAGAGCGTGCCATACTTCAAAGGTACTGCGGTTTCGGCGGTCTGAAATGTATCCTCAACCCTGCAAAGGAACTGACGGATGCCGTCCGGTGGGCGAAATCCGACCTCGAACTGTTCGCCCCGACGGTGGAGCTGCACAGGCTTATCCGTGAGAACAGCAAGGACGAAACAGAGTACAAGCGGTTTGTGGATTCGCTGAAAGCGTCCGTGCTGACCGCTTTCTACACCCCCAAAGAGATAACCGACACCATCGCGGACGTGCTGGCAGATTACAGCGTCCGCCCCGCCCGTATGCTCGAACCGTCGGCAGGTGTCGGCGTGTTCGTGGATTCCATGCTACGGCACAGCCCCAATGCGGATGTGATGGCTTTCGAGAAGGATCTGCTCACGGGTACAATCTTGAGGCATCTCTATCCCGACCAGAAAATGCGCACCTGCGGTTTTGAGAAAATCGAAAGACCGTTCAACAATTATTTCGACTTGGCGGTGTCCAACATTCCGTTCGGTGACATTGCCGTGTTCGACGCGGAGTTTCAGCGGAGCGACTCTTTCGGCAGACGCTCCGCCCAGAAAACCATCCACAACTATTTCTTTCTCAAAGGACTGGATGCCGTGCGTGACGGCGGTATCGTGGCGTTCATCACCTCGCAAGGGGTATTGAATAGCACCAAGACCTCCGTGCGTAACGAGCTGTTCAGTCAGGCCAATCTGGTATCCGCGATACGCCTGCCCAACAACCTGTTCACGGACAACGCGGGGACGGAGGTGGGCAGCGACCTGATTGTCCTGCAAAAGAACCTCAGCAAGAAGGAAATGTCGCAGGACGAGCGGCTGATGACCGTGATACAGACGGACACGAAAACCGACCTGACCGACAACGCCTATTTCATCCACCACCCGGAACGCATCGTGCATACGACGTCGAAACTTGACACTGACCCCTACGGGAAGCCCGCTATGGTTTATCTGCACGAGGGCAAGACCGCAGGTATCGCCGGGGACTTGCGCCGGATGCTCAACGAGGATTTCCATTACAGGCTCGCCATGCGTCTGTATTCGGGAACAATCTGGCAGTCGGGAACGGAAGAAAAGGTTACCGTTCAAAAGGAGGCGGAGCGTCCTGCTATAAAATTGGAAACGGTATCTTCGGCGCAGACGGTGGAAACTCCGACGGAAAAACCGCAACCCGTTGAGGAAAAACCGGAGATAGAGCCACGTCCGAAATATTCTGACGGGGTGCAGCTCTCCTTGCTCAACCTCTGGGGGATGACGGAAGAGGTCAGCCAACCGAAAACCTCCAAAAAGAAAAAGACGGTGAAAAAGGCAGTTACGGCAAAGTCCACTCCGCCCAAACCGAAAGTCACGGTTACACCGACAGCTCCAACTGCAAAACCCGCTATGGAGAATAAGGAGGTGAAAGCGGAGAACACCGCCAAGCCTGCCGACCCGGACGACATCTATGCAAAGCTGGACTGGGAAACCAATCCTCCCATCAACGGCTTCTACGAGATGATGATGGAACTCACGCCGGAGCGCAGGAAGGAACTTCGGGAGCTGGCAAGGCAGCATAATGAAAAACATGAAAACAGAACGGTTGCGACGATCACGCCGGAAGTACCACGTGAACAACCCCGGCAGGAGGAAACACAGCCGGAAGCAGTCGCCGCACCTGCTGTTACCGATGCTCCACCGGAAACGGTGGCTACTTCCCTTTTTCCCGACATCGAACCGGAAAAGCCGAAGGAGGAAGTCGCGGACCTTACGCCGCGTGCCTACCATCGCACGCCGGAGATGCACCTGCGCGAAGGCTCGCTGGTGGCTGACCGGGGGCGTCATAACATCGGCTATCTGAAGGACATCACGCCATACGGGGCTACATTCCAGCCGCTCGACCTGAAAGGATACCAGAAGGAAAAGGCGTTGTTGTATGTGTCGCTGCGTGACGCCTACGAGCGTCTGTACCGTTATGAATCGCTCCGGCGCGAGGCAAATGTTCCGTGGCGAGAGCATCTGAATACCTGTTACGATGAGTTTGTCATGCGCTACGGCAACCTCAACGCCAAGCAGAACGTGAAGTTAGTGATGATGGACGCGGGCGGGCGTGACATCCTTTCGCTGGAACGGGTGGAGAACGGAAAGTTCGTCAAGGCGGACATCTTCGAGCATCCCGTTTCCTTCTCCGTGGAGAGCCATGCCAACGTAGGCTCTCCCGAAGAAGCCCTGTCCGCGTCGCTCAACAAATATGGCACGGTCAATCTCGACTATATGCGGGAGATAACCGACAGCACGGCGGAGGAGTTGCTCACAGCCCTGCAAGGACGCATCTATTACAATCCGCTCGTGACCGGTTACGAAATCAAAGACCGCTTCATAGCCGGGAACGTGATAGAGAAGGCGGAACGCATAGAGGCTTGGATGGGCGAAAACCCCGAAAGTGAGCGTATGCCGGAAGTGAAACAGGCGTTGGAGGCTCTGAAAGATGCCGAACCGCCGCGTATCGCCTTCGAGGATCTGGACTTCAATTTCGGGGAACGCTGGATTCCGACGGGTGTCTATGCCGCCTACATGAGCCGGCTGTTCGACACGGAGGTGAAAATCGCCTATTCCGCAAGCATGGACGAGTTTTCGGTTGCGTGCGGCTACCGCACCATGAAAATCACGGACGAGTTTCTGGTAAAGGGGTATTACCGGAACTATGACGGTATGCACCTCTTGAAACACGCCCTGCACAACACCTGCCCCGACATGATGAAGTCCATCGGCAAGGACGAGCATGGCAACGACATCAAGGTGCGCGACAGCGAGGGCATACAGCTCGCCAACGCCAAGATTGATGAAATCCGCAACGGTTTCTCCGAATGGCTCGAAGAACAGTCGCCGCAGTTCAAGGAACGGCTGACGACAATGTATAACCGCAAGTTCAACTGTTTCGTGCGCCCGAAGTATGACGGCTCGCACCAGACCTTCCCCGACCTCAATCTGAAAGGCTTGGCAAGCCGGGGTATCAAGAGCGTCTATCCCTCGCAGATGGATTGCGTCTGGATGCTGAAACAGAACGGCGGCGGAATTTGCGACCACGAGGTGGGAACCGGCAAGACGCTGATAATGTGCATCGCCGCGCATGAGATGAAGCGTCTGAAATTGGCACATAAGCCGATGATTATCGGGCTGAAAGCCAACGTTGCGGAGATTGCCGCCACCTATCAGGCGGCATATCCCAACGCACGTATTCTGTACGCTTCGGAGAAGGACTTTTCGACCGCCAACCGTGTGCGCTTCTTCAATAATATAAAGAACAACGACTACGATTGTGTCATCATGTCGCACGACCAGTTCGGCAAGATACCGCAGTCGCCGGAGTTGCAGCAGCGCATCCTGCAAGCGGAGCTTGACACGGTGGAGGAAAACCTCGAAGTGCTGCGGCAGCAGGGAAAGAACGTGTCGCGGGCTATGCTGAAAGGTCTGGAGAAGCGCAAACACAACCTTGAAGCGAAGCTGGAGAAGGTGGAACATGCCATAAAGTCACGCACGGACGACGTGGTGGATTTCAAGCAGATGGGCATCGACCACATCTTCATAGATGAGAGCCACCAGTTCAAAAATCTGACGTTCAACACGCGCCATGACCGTGTGGCGGGACTGGGCAACAGCGAGGGAAGCCAGAAGGCACTGAACATGCTCTTTGCCATACGCACCATACAGGAGCGCACGGGCAGAGACTTGGGAGCGACCTTCCTTTCGGGTACTACCATCAGCAACTCGCTGACGGAGTTGTATCTGCTGTTCAAGTATTTGCGTCCGAAGGAGCTGGAACGGCAGGACATCCGATGTTTCGACGCTTGGGCGGCGATATTCGCCAAGAAGACGACGGATTTTGAATTTAACGTGACGAACAACGTGGTTCAAAAGGAGCGTTTCCGCTACTTCATCAAGGTGCCGGAACTTGCCGCCTTCTATAATGAAATCACGGACTACCGCACGGCAGAGGACGTGGGCGTAGATCGTCCCAACAAGAATGAGATACTGCACCACATACCGCCCACGCCGGAGCAGGAGGACTTCATACAGAAGCTGATGCAGTTCGCCAAGACTGGCGATGCCACACTTCTGGGCAGGCTGCCGCTTTCGGAAACGGAGGAAAAGGCGAAGATGCTTATCGCCACCGACTACGCCCGCAAGATGGCACTCGACATGCGCATGATAGACCCGCATTATGAAGACCACCCCGATAACAAGGCGAGCCACTGTGCCAAGATGATCGCGGAGTATTACCAAAAATACGACGCGCAGAAAGGCACGCAGTTCGTTTTCTCGGACTTGGGGACATATCAGCCGGGCGACGGGTGGAACGTCTATTCGGAAATCAAGCGCAAGCTGACGGAGGATTACGGCATACCGCCAAGCGAGGTGCGCTTCATTCAGGAGTGCAAGACCGACAAGGCTCGGAAGGCGGTGATAGACGCCATGAATGCCGGAACGGTGCGTGTTCTGTTCGGCTCCACCTCCATGCTCGGAACGGGTGTGAACGCACAGAAAAGGTGTGTGGCAATTCATCATCTCGATACGCCGTGGCGACCGTCCGACCTGCAACAGCGTGACGGACGCGGAGTTAGAGCCGGAAACGAAATTGCCAAGCATTTCGCCGGGAACAACGTGGACGTAATCATCTACGCGGTGGAGAAGTCACTGGACAGCTACAAGTTCAACCTCCTGCACTGCAAGCAGACTTTCATCAGCCAGCTCAAAAGCGGTGCTATGGGGGCGCGTACCATCGACGAGGGGGCAGTGGACGAGAAATCGGGCATGAACTTTTCGGAATATATGGCGTTGCTATCCGGCAACACCGACCTGCTGGACAAGGCGAAACTTGAAAAGCGCATCGCCTCGCTCGAAGGGGAACGCAAGTCGTTTAACAAGGGCAAGCGTGATTCGGAGTTCAAGTTAGAGTCGAAGACGGGCGAGTTGCGTAACAACACGGCTTTCATAGATGCCATGACGGAGGACTGGAACCGCTTCCTTTCGGTGGCGCAGACCGACAGGGAGGGCAACCGCCTTAATATAATAAAGGTGGACGGTGTGGATTCCGCCGATGAGAAGGTTATCGGAAAGCGTTTGCAGGAGATAGCGAAAAACGCCACTACGGGCGGGCTTTACACACAGGTCGGAGAACTGTACGGTTTTCCGATAAAGGTGGTGAGCGAGAGGATACTCAAAGAGGGATTGGAGTTTACCGACAACCGCTTCGTGGTAGAGGGGAACTACAAGTACACCTATAACAACGGACATCTGGCAATGGCTGATCCGATGGCTGCCGCCCGAAACTTCCTGAACGCGATGGAGAGGATACCCTCCATTATCGACCAGTACAAGGCGAAGAACGAGGTGCTGGAGAGGGAGATACCGCAGTTGCAGGAGATAGCGGGCAAGGTGTGGAAGAAGGAGGACGAGCTGAAGCAGCTGAAATCCGAACTTGCCGCCCTTGACCGAAAAATACAGCTGGAACTTGCGCCGCCCACGCCCGAAGTCGCCGAAAAGGAGAAAGAAGGGCAACAGGTCAAGCCGGAAGCGGAAGATGTGAGGAACAGGCAGGCGCAATATCCCGAAAATGCACCGCCGCAGATACGCAGTCCGGCGGATAGTATCGTTGCCAACCATGTCATAATCGGGCGTCCGGGACTGTATGCCAAGGAGGAAACCCGGTTCAAAGGATTGAAAATATAACCTTAGGAATTTTATCTGAAGTATTAATAAGGGCTATCCCAAAAGGTCTAAAAGTAAATTTTATCCTTTCTGCAAGTATCTGTAGGATGGCAACTGCATTTTTTTCTTTTTGGGCAGCCCTTATTAAAATTTATTCTTATTTTAGGTTATATACATTCATGTCCATTTATGTAAAAAATCCTGCTGACCTTGTTTATGTCTTGTCAGTCACCATTTGCAAAACCATATTTGACCCTCAAAGAGGCTGAATTTGATAAGCAACTTGCTACATACTCATAATAAGGAGCTAAATAGAACACGAATGGGAAATACTCAAATGCCAAACTAAAGAAGATATTGGCCAAAATAAACGCTATACCGAGAGAGAAACTTGATTTTTCAACTTCCTAAAACAGTGTTGTTCAAACATTTCTACTTATTTGTACTTACCAGTTGAACCTACGTTTCCCTAATAAAATGTCTATGGTAAAAAGTTAAAAAATCCTCCTACTTTTGTTAGATATATTTTTTTGTGTAATTTTGTAATCGTTATGCGGCAGTAATAATATACATATTAATACGAGTTAGGAATCCTGTAGTTCTCATATGCTACGAGGAGGTATTAAAAGGTGCGTTTCGACAATGCATCTATTGTAGTATATTATTGCTTAATCCAAATGAATATTATAAATTTAGGAATTCTTGCTCACATTGATGCAGGAAAAACTTCCGTAACCGAGAATCTGCTGTTTGCCAGTGGAGCAACGGAAAAGTGCGGCTGTGTGGATAATGGTGACACCATAACGGACTCTATGGATATAGAGAAACGTAGAGGAATTACTGTTCGGGCTTCTACGACATCTATTATCTGGAATGGTGTGAAATGCAATATCATTGACACTCCGGGACACATGGATTTTATTGCGGAAGTGGAGCGGACATTCAAAATGCTTGATGGAGCAGTCCTCATCTTATCCGCAAAGGAAGGCATACAAGCGCAGACAAAGTTGCTGTTCAATACTTTACAGAAGCTGCAAATCCCGACAATTATATTTATCAATAAGATTGACCGAGCCGGTGTGAATTTGGAGCGTTTGTATCTGGATATAAAAGCAAATCTGTCTCAAGATGTCCTGTTTATGCAAAATGTTGTCGATGGATCGGTTTATCCGGTTTGCTCCCAAACATATATAAAGGAAGAATACAAAGAATTTGTATGCAACCATGACGACAATATATTAGAACGATATTTGGCGGATAGCGAAATTTCACCGGCTGATTATTGGAATACGATAATCGCTCTTGTGGCAAAAGCCAAAGTCTATCCGGTGCTACATGGATCAGCAATGTTCAATATCGGTATCAATGAGTTGTTGGACGCCATCACTTCTTTTATACTTCCTCCGGCATCGGTCTCAAACAGACTTTCATCTTATCTTTATAAGATAGAGCATGACCCCAAAGGACATAAAAGAAGTTTTCTAAAAATAATTGACGGAAGTCTGAGACTTCGAGACGTTGTAAGAATCAACGATTCGGAAAAATTCATCAAGATTAAAAATCTAAAAACTATCAATCAGGGCAGAGAGATAAATGTTGATGAAGTGGGCGCCAATGATATCGCGATTGTAGAGGATATGGATGATTTTCGAATCGGAAATTATTTAGGTGCTGAACCTTGTTTGATTCAAGGATTATCGCATCAGCATCCCGCTCTCAAATCCTCCGTCCGGCCAGACAGGCCCGAAGAGAGAAGCAAGGTGATATCCGCTCTGAATACATTGTGGATTGAAGACCCGTCTTTGTCCTTTTCCATAAACTCATATAGTGATGAATTGGAAATCTCGTTATATGGTTTAACCCAAAAGGAAATCATACAGACATTGCTGGAAGAACGATTTTCCGTAAAGGTCCATTTTGATGAGATCAAGACTATATACAAAGAACGACCTGTAAAAAAGGTCAATAAGATTATTCAGATCGAAGTGCCGCCCAACCCTTATTGGGCCACAATAGGGCTGACTCTTGAACCCTTACCGTTAGGGACAGGGTTGCAAATCGAAAGTGACATCTCCTATGGTTATCTGAACCATTCTTTTCAAAATGCCGTTTTTGAAGGGATTCGTATGTCTTGCCAATCCGGGTTACATGGATGGGAAGTGACTGATCTGAAAGTAACTTTTACTCAAGCCGAGTATTATAGCCCGGTAAGTACACCTGCTGATTTCAGACAGCTGACCCCTTATGTCTTCAGGCTGGCCTTGCAACAGTCAGGTGTGGACATTCTCGAACCGATGCTCTATTTTGAGTTGCAGATACCCCAAGCGGCAAGTTCCAAAGCTATTACAGATTTGCAAAAAATGATGTCTGAGATTGAAGACATCAGTTGCAATAATGAGTGGTGTCATATTAAAGGGAAAGTTCCATTAAATACAAGTAAAGACTATGCATCAGAAGTAAGTTCATACACTAAGGGCTTAGGCATTTTTATGGTTAAGCCATGCGGGTATCAAATAACAAAAGGCGGTTATTCTGATAATATCCGCATGAACGAAAAAGATAAACTTTTATTCATGTTCCAAAAATCAATGTCATCAAAATAATGGAGCGGTCAGGAAATTTCTATAAGGCAATACAGTTGGGATATATACTTATCTCCATTCTTATCGGATGTATGGCATATAATAGCCTCTATGAATGGCAGGAGATAGAAGCATTAGAACTTGGCAATAAAAAAATAGACGAGCTCCGAAAAGAAATAAACAATATCAATATTCAAATGATAAAATTTTCTCTATTGGGTGAAACAATACTGGAATGGAACGATAAAGATATCGAGCATTACCATGCACGGCGTATGGCAATGGACAGTATGCTTTGCCGTTTCAAGGCCACCTATCCAGCAGAGCGCATCGATAGTGTGCGCAGTCTTTTAGAGGATAAGGAACGACAGATGTTCCAGATAGTCCGGTTAATGGATGAACAACAATCTATTAACAAGAAGATAGCCAATCAAATTCCGGTTATTGTGCAGAAAAGTGTGCAGGAACAGTCCAAAAAGCCAAAACGAAAAGGTTTCTTGAGCATCTTCGGCAAAAAAGAGGGAACGAAGCCAACGACAACAACGACTACGCTCCGTTCATCCAATAGAAACATGGTCAACGAACAGAATGCGCAGAGCCGTCGATTGTCAGAACAAGCCGATAGTCTTGCTGCCCGTAATGCAGAACTTAACAGACAACTGCAAGGATTGATTTGCCAAATCGAAAAGAAGGTGCAATCTGATTTACAAAATAGAGAAAGCGAGATAACAGCCATGCGTAAAAAATCATTTATGCAGATAGGCGGCTTGATGGGATTTGTTCTTTTGCTGTTGGTCATTTCCTATATCATCATACACCGTGATGCAAAGAACATTAAACGATACAAACGCAAGACAACGGATTTGATCGAGCAATTGGAACAGTCCGTGCAACAAAATGAGATACTCATAACCTCCCGAAAGAAAGCGGTATATACTATTACCCATGAGTTGCGTACACCACTGACGGCAATAACCGGCTATACCGAACTTTTGCGGAAAGAATGCAATAGCGGTAATAATGGGCAATATATCCAAAATATACTGCAATCCTCCGACCGTATGCGGGATATGCTCAACACTTTGCTTGACTTCTTCCGCCTGGACAACGGCAAGGAACAGCCCCGTCTGTCACCCTGCCGGATTTCTGCAATCACGCACACACTTGAAACGGAGTTCATGCCTGTTGCCGTGAACAAAGGGTTGTCCTTGTCCGTGAAGACTGGACACGATGCCATTGTATTGACCGACAAAGAGCGAATAATACAAATCGGGAATAACCTGCTGTCAAACGCTGTCAAGTTCACAGAAGAAGGCGGTGTTTCTTTGATTACTGAATATGATAATGGAGTTCTGACACTGGTCATTGAAGATACAGGTACAGGCATGACAGAAGAGGAACAGAAACAAGCGTTCGGTGCGTTTGAACGTCTATCAAATGCCGCTGCAAAGGAGGGTTTCGGGCTTGGGCTTGCCATAATGCGTAATATTGTGTCGATGCTTGGCGGAACAATCCGTTTGGACAGCAAGAAAGGGAAAGGCAGTCGTTTCACAGTTGAAATTTCTATGCAGGAAGCTGAAGAACAGCTTGGATATACAAGCAATACACCTGTTTATCATAACAATAAATTCCATGATGTTGTCGCCATTGACAATGATGAGGTATTACTTCTAATGCTGAAAGAGATGTATTCCCAAGAAGGAATACACTGCGACACTTGCACCGATGCTGCGGCACTGATGGAAATGATACGCCAGAAAGAATACAGCCTGTTGCTGACAGACTTGAATATGCCTGGTATAAACGGTTTCGAATTGCTGGAACTGTTGCGTTCGTCCAACGTGGGCAATTCACCAACAATCCCGGTGGTTGTGGCAACCGCTTCGGGCAGTTGTAACAAAGGGGAACTATTGGCAAAAGGCTTTGCCGGATGCCTGTTCAAGCCGTTCTCCATATCGGAACTGATGGAGGTTTCCGACAGGTGTGCCATAAAAGCGACACCGGACGGGAAACCGGACTTTTCCGCCTTATTGTCCTATGGCAATGAAGCCGTCATGCTGGAAAAGTTGATAACTGAAACAGAAAAGGAAATGCAGGCGGTACGGGATGCAGCAAAAGAAAAAGACCTGCAAAAGCTGGATTCCCTGATCCACCACCTGCGCAGTTCGTGGGAGGTGCTCCGTGCCGACCAACCGCTGAATGTACTTTACGGATTGCTTCGTGGCGATGCTCTCCCGGATGGTGAAGCGTTAAGCCATGCCGTGACTGCTGTGCTGGATAAGGGAGTGGAAATAATACGGTTGGCAGAAGAGGAAAGGAGAAAATACGAAGATGGATAAGACAAAAATAATTGTGGTGGAAGACAACATCGTGTATTGCGAATATGTCTGCAATATGCTGTCACGGGAGGGCTACCGCAATATGAAGGCTTACCACCTCTCAACCGCGAAGAAACATCTGCAACAGGCAACAGATAATGATATCGTGGTTGCCGACCTGCGTCTGCCTGACGGCAGTGGCATAGACCTTTTGTGCTGGATGCGAAAGGAGGGAAAGATGCAGCCCTTCATCATTATGACCGACTACGCCGAAGTTAATACCGCCGTGGAAAGCATGAAACTCGGCTCGATAGACTATATTCCCAAACAGCTTGTGGAGGATAAACTTGTCCCCCTGATCCGTTCCATACTGAAAGAACGTCAGGCAGGACAACGCCGTATGCCTGTATTCGCCCGTGAAGGTTCCGCTTTTCAGAAAATCATGCACCGGATAAGGCTGGTAGCCGCCACCGACATGAGCGTGATGATATTTGGTGAGAACGGCACGGGTAAGGAGCATATTGCCCATCTGTTGCATGACAAGAGCAAACGTGCAGGCAAGCCATTTGTGGCGGTGGACTGCGGTTCACTCTCCAAAGAGCTTGCACCGTCGGCTTTCTTCGGACACGTCAAGGGAGCGTTTACAGGTGCGGACAATGCCAAGAAAGGATATTTCCATGAGGCGGAAGGCGGCACGCTTTTTCTGGACGAGGTAGGAAACCTCGCGTTGGAAACCCAACAGATGTTGCTCCGCGCCATACAGGAGAGGCGGTATCGCCCGGTCGGAGACAAGGCAGACCGGAATTTCAATGTCCGCATCATCGCTGCTACCAATGAAGATTTGGAAGTAGCGGTGAATGAAAAGCGTTTTCGGCAGGATCTTCTGTACCGCCTGCACGACTTCGGGATAACCGTTCCTCCGTTGCGTGACTGTCAGGAAGACATCATGCCGCTGGCAGAGTTCTTCCGTGATATGGCAAACAGAGAGCTGGAGTGTAGCGTGAGCGGGTTCAGTTCCGAAGCACGTAAAGCGTTGCTGACACACGCATGGCCGGGCAACGTGCGGGAACTTCGGCAGAAAGTTATGGGTGCTGTATTGCAGGCGCAGGAAGGTGTTGTCATGAAAGAGCATCTGGAACTTGCCGTGACGAAACCGACCTCTACTGTCAGCTTCGCCTTGCGCAATGACGCGGAGGATAAGGAGCGGATATTGCGTGCGTTGAAACAGGCAAACGGCAACCGGAGTGTCGCCGCAGAACTGCTCGGCATAGGCAGGACAACACTATACAGCAAACTTGAAGAGTATGGACTTAAATATAAATTCAAGCAATCATAGCCCGTAATTCACTGAATTTGGCTATCTTTGCATAACATTTGAGAAAAACGGCGATTGGCAGGAGCTTTTCGCCGCCAACATATAGGATAAGACCGCAAGGCGTTTCAAGCGAAAATCTGGTAAATTGGAACTACGGAGACGATTGCGTGATGCTTATGCTATGCTTACGCATAGCGTGCATTCACGTACTCTCCGTAAAGGCTTTACCAGAGCCATCGCTTGAAGGTAGTGTGAATTGCACGCTACTTTTTTACCCTTGCCTAACGAAAGGAAACGATTATGGGTAAAGTTCAGATTCTCGCCGTACTGACGATGGACGGATGTCTTTCTTCAGAGTTATATGATAAAGCACATCAGGATTTGTGCCTTGACCGTTGCGGTCTTGATGAAATCAGGAAGAAAGCCCTTTACCGTGTGACACCGGACTATTCCATTTCAATGCTGCACGAATGGAGAAAAGACGGCACAAACATCCGTTACCTCGCGGAAGCCACACTGGATACGGCAGATTATATAAACGGACTACTGCGTATGCACGCTGTGGATGAAATCATACTATACACCGTTCCTTTCATATCCGGAAGCGGACGACATTTTTTTAAGTCGGCTCTGCCAGAGCAACACTGGACGCTTTCCTCCTTGAAAAGCTATTCCAACGGTGTATGTCGCATTATCTATATCCTTGATAAAAAAGCAAGATAGCCAAAATGTGCGGCAAGCATACATTTCTATTTTCAGGAATAGAATAAATGTTCTGATTACAAACAATTTAAGTCGGAGATAATTTGTCCTTGTGAAAAAATATTGAATTTTATACCTCTGAAATCCAGTACTTTGTAAAATTGAGTGTTGGATTTTTTATTTTCTGCCGCGTTTTTTGCCAATTATATTCATGTGCGCACGCAGAAAACAAAGTGTAATTTTCAAAATTGACAGAACCATGAATTATTTCTTGCTGGCGGAAACCGACTTTTTCCGCCTGATAAACGAAGCCGGTGACTGCAATATGGAAACGGCATACACGGCTTTTGCCACCCAAGTGATCGAACTGTGTAACGGTAGCATGGACGCGAACCTTACCGTCATCGCGCTTGCCTACATCGAAATCGAGTTGCAGCACCATCCCGTGCGCAACCTGTCAGAAGAAAAGAGAGAGATTGCCGCCTATGTCAGCAAGGCCCTGTCTTTCGTGAGGAAGATGCAGAAATTCCTTGCCACGCCCCAAGTGCCGCCACTGATATCCGCCAACAACACAACAGAAACCGCCACCAGCCTCCTGCAATGGACGGGCAATGCCATCGACCTCGTGGAACTTATCTACGGCATCGACGAGATGGGCTGCATCAACAACGGCAACATGCCGCTCAAACAGCTTGCCCCGCTCCTTTACAAGATATTCGGGGTTGAGTCGAAGGACTGCTACCGTTTCTACACCGATATCAAACGCCGGAAGAACGAAAGCCGCACCTACTTCCTTGACAGAATGCAGGAGAAATTGAACGAGAGGATGCTGCGCGATGATGAGTTGGATCGTATGAGGAGATAAAAAACAAATTCATTAGAATAAATCACATCAATTCAATTCATTATTTTGTTATATTAGAAAAAGATATTAACTTTGCATTGAAATTGATATAGTCATAATTCAGATGAACTCAATACACGATATAACAGACTACATTATCTTACGAGTAAAATCGGAAGATAGATTTGCGTCTTTAATAAATTTAAAGTTGCAGAAGTTATTGTATTATGTTCAAGCATGGTCTTATGGTATCAATAAAAAACCTATGTTTGACGGCGAGTTTGAAGCATGGATTCATGGTCCGGTAAATCGAGAAATCTACAATCGATTTAATTCTACAAAATATCTCTATTCAGAAATCAATATTGATGATTGCATGAATCACAATGTGAGTTTATCATCAGAAGACGCTGAATTCATTGACTTTATATTGGAGAATTATCTTAAATATAGCGGTGCTGAATTAGAACGATTGTCCCACAATGAGATGCCTTGGATTGAAACACGTGGAGATTTAAATGTAAATGAGCGTTGTGACAAGGTTATTACTCCAGAACTAATGATTGAGTATTATGGGAAAAAATGGGAAACTATTAAATCTTAATTCAGATTCTCCTAAATACGGAAACAAATCATTAGTTACCAAAGAACAAGAAAATGAGTTAAAGAGAAGGAAGATAACTTTTTCCTTCTCTTACTTTAAGCAGATACCTAATTTTCAGATTGGAGAGTGTTCTAAGGGATGGCATATTGGGCTTCTTGAAAGATTAGGTGCTTTGGGTACTATGACACCGCAAGAAGTATTAGAAGAAAATAGAGGTAGTATTGCATTAAGATGTCATCCAATAGATTGGAGTGCTAAAAACATTCCTATTCAACGAAAAGATTTAGATTGGCTACCAAAAGAAATATTGGACAATGAGACAGATTTTCCAATAATGCAATTTTCGATAACAAAAAGTACGGGGCGTATTGTAGGTTATTTTGATCGGGATTCTTCTATATTTCACATAGTATTATTAGATCCTGAACATAATATACAACCGGCAAAGAAAACTAATTATCAAATACAACCAACTACAAAAGGGTTATCTCAATATGATGATTTATTAAATAAGTTGGAACGAATTAAAAGTATCGTATCAGATTGTTCTGATAAAAAGTGCAAATTGCATTCACATATTAGTGTTATAGAAGAATTACATGACAATATTGTTTATATAGGACTTGATAATGACTTCTATAGCACTTATCAAGAAATCTTAAAGAAAATTCCATTGCAAAAAATTTTGGAAAACGGAATCTTAGTAAGTATGGATAATGCTTAAGTTCTAAAAAAATGAAGAAAGGTTTATGGTAAGCCTTTCTTCATTTTTTTATTTACTTCTGCTGCAACAGATATTTCAGGTTATCATCGCCCGCGATGCGCTCCAGTTCCTCCTGCACAATCTGCTTCACCTCTTCCTTGATACGCCGGTAGTTCGCCTGCACCGTTTCTTTCATGCGGTCGTTGCCGTCCTCGTCCGTGAAATCGGTAATGACCGGAATTTTCTTGTAGGCACGTTCCTCCCGCTTCACCTTCTCGGCATCCACCACAATCTCGCAGTGAAAAATTTTCTGTTCGATACGTTCGTTGAAGTTGTCGGACACCGAACCGACAAACATTCCCTGCGTCAGACCGGAAATCTTGCTCGGCGGAATGAGCGCATCCATCTGCGTGTTGATGGAGGTGGAAACATCCTGCCGGTTGATGGAGATAGACTGCCGTTTCTGCAACACCTTACCGAACCGTTCCGATAGTGTCTTTGCCGTTTCACCTACCACCTGCCCGGAGAAAATGTTACCGACCGTATTCATCACCACTTTCGCCTCCTTATCACCGTAGTCGCGCACCAGCTGGCTGAAATCCTGAAATCCCAGACACACGGCAACCTTGTTGCTTCGGGCGGTGGCTATAAGGTTGTCCAACCCCTTGAAGTATATCGTGGGCAGCTCGTCGATGATGACCGATGACTTCAGCATTCCCTTCTTGTTGATGAGTTTCACGATACGGGAGTTATACAATCCGAGAGCCGCCCCGTAGATGTTCTGACGGTCGGGATTGTTGCCCACGCATAGGATTTTCGGCTCTTCGGGATTGTTGATGTCCAGCGTAAACTCGCTGTCCGACATCACCCAATAGAGCTGCGGGGAAATCATCCTCGAAAGCGGGATTTTCGCCGACGCTATCTGCCCCATGAGCTGCTCCGCAGCCCCTCCGAGCCAAGCATCCATGAACGGGGAAAGGTAGTTTTCCAGCTCCGGGTAAGAGGTCAGTATCGGGAAAATATCCTCGTAGCGGCGGTTCAAAAACTCGATGGCATGGGGAAACGTGCAATACTTCCCGTTCTGATAGATTTTGAGATACCAGATAATGCTGGCAAACAAAATGATAGGTGACTCCACGAAGAAGTCGCCCTGCTTTTGCACCCAAGTTTTATTGAGGTTAAGCATTATCGTGTAGGCACTCTCGTAAGCGTCCGTAATATCCTCCATGAAATCCGGGTGTATGGGATTGCAACGGTGTGAGCGTCGCGGGTCGTCGAAATTGATCACATAGAATTTCGGCTTCACCTTGTAGCCCTCCGGGTGGTTCAGCAAATGGTTGTAGGCTATGGTGGACAAGTCACTGAATTTGAAGTCATATACATACATCGAGAAGCCCTTTTCAATCTGTTGCTTGATAAAATTGTTTACCACGGCGTATGACTTGCCGCTGCCCGGCGTACCCAACACGATGGACGCACGGAAGGGATTCACCACATTGATCCAGCCATTGTTCCAACGCTTTTTGTAATAGAAGCGTGTGGGCAGATTGACCGAATACTCGCTTTCGATGAGCCTCGTTTCCTGCATGAAACTCTCATTCTCGTTGTTGAAAACATCCTCCATCAGATTGTGTTTCAACAGGCGGCTCATCCACAGCCCGCCCATCAAAAGACAGACATAGCCCGTGCCGATGGTAAGGATATACAAGCCCGTCACCGCTTCAACCGGCAGCGGCAGAGCCAGTATCCACCAGTTGAGGAAAAACAGCACGAATCCGGCGGCGAGTGCCGTCCATATTCTTCCCCAAGTGATTTTCTCGCCCTTGACCCCTTTCGTACCCAGACAGGACAGGGCAAGCAGCAGGACGGCAAACAGTTTCGTGTACAGAATGGAATGGAACAGCCCCGCCGTGCGGTCGAAGTTCAGAAGGATTTTGTCCACCACACCGATGTTCACGCCCCATAGCCGGATGGCTTCGTAGCAGAACCAGTACACGTTCATGACCACTAAAATGATACTCACGGCACGCAGAAAATCCATGATTTTCGCCAATGCCCTCAAATCGTCTTCTTGTTGTGACATACATTGATTTTTTAATTGTTGATACTCCGATTACAAACCCAAGCCCTTGCGCTTTTTCTTCTTTTTGCGCTTCATCGCCCGGATGAAAGCCTCTTCCTCGGCATCTACCGCCGGACCTTCGGGAGTGAGCAAGCCCATTCCGCCCGATACGTCTTCACGGTCGTATGCGGTCTGTCCGTGTGCCTTGTCCGCAGCATCCATAGGGATGGATAACGGTATCGGCGGTTGTCCGGCGTATGGCAGGGTGAAGTGTTCCTGCAAGGCATTCGCCGAAAGCTCCTTGCCCATGCGCGAACCGTTCAGCACACTCCCCGTGCGGTGGTCGATGAAGGTAGCCCCGTAGATGCGCCCTTCCTCCGTGTAGCGCAGTACGGTGTCGATGCCCTTCTCTTTAAGTTGGGAAACAAACCTATCCTTGTCATAAGTGCCTTGCAGCACGGAAAGAACGGTACGTTTCGTCATGTCTGCCAGTTTCCTGTCCTTAATCTCCGATCTGGAACGTACAAACTTCTTCTGCATGGCTTCATAGCCTGCGGACTTCCCGAAGAGCGAGGACTTGAACGGGTTGCCCACCTTGTTGCCCCTGCCGTCCGTGACGGAATAGACCAGCCCGTGATATTCCCGTCCGCGCACGTTACCCCTCGCTTCCTCCACCGTCAGGTTATAGATGGAAAGGAGCGCACGGTATTCGCCCATCGTCTGGAAACGGTACTGCCCGTTCAGAGCTTTCACGGTGTTGCCTACCTGTTTCTTCACATCGCCTGCCGATGCGTCCACCTTGCTTAGCGGCGTGTCAAGACGGCGGTTCCTGCGCTCCGCATCGTGCAGCCCGTATTTCTTCTCCAGCTCACGGGTGATTTGTTTGCTACGATAGTAGTTGTTCTTGTCGCTGATACATTTCCCGTTCTCGTCCACCCGAACCGTCACGATGTGCAGGTGGTGGCGGTCGATGTCCTCGTGCTTGAAAACAAGATAAGGCTGGTTGCCGAAACCGAGTTTTTCCAGATACTCGCGGGCTATATCCTGCAATTCCGCATCGGTCAACGCATCCTCCGGATGCGGGTTGAGCGAAATATGCACCACCGGCTTCTCCACCTTCATCTGTGGCGGCATGAAGGTGAGAAAACCCTCCATCGCCTTGTTGATGTCCACCTTTCCCGAACCGTCATTGTAGATGCGGTTGGTCGTAAGCAACCGCCCCTGCGCCTCGTTAATCTTCTCCCCGTTATAGGCAATCGCGCCGTACAACGAGTTTCCTACACTGATTTTTGCGACCATTTCGCCTCCATTTCCCTTGAAAGTTCCACAATCCGGCGGCTCAGTTTCACGAGTTCGACGGTGTGTTGCTCTAATTTGTAGAGCAACGCCATCGCCTTTTTCTCTGAAAAATGCAGCCTCAGTTCCTTCACGACTTGGTTGTAATTCGTACCCACGGCACGGAACTGTGCATGAAAATCCGACAGTTTGGTGTAATAGTCCACCAGCGTCTTGTCCACCTTAAGCACCTTGAACGGCTGTCCGAAGAAGTGCGCCTTGAGGAAAACCGACCGTGCATAGACACCCGATTTTCCGAACATGGCGAGGAAACGGTTGTGTTCCTCCTCATTGAAACGGACGGTGTAACGGTACACCGCCGGATCAAGTTTGGGATTTCTCCCTGATTTGCTTTTCCTTTTCTCTTTCATATTACTTTGGATTTAGCGGATTGACGGCATAAGCCGCCGCTTCGGATTACAGCACCGCAGTTTTGAAAGGCTTCCCGACTTCGGAGGGAAAGCCCGCCCCCTGCAAGGGCAAGGCGTTTTCCGGGATGCTCAAAATATTTTGAGCGGCTGAAAACATACCTTGCTATGTTCAGGTGAACATAAAAATCCGTCGGGGACGGATTGGGGATGATTCCTTTCAAACTCCGGGCTGCGCTACCTGCGGCGTACCCTGCCGTTCGGGTGCAAAGTTACGCCCTTAAGGCGATGTCCGACAGAGGCTTGACCCGGACAATCAGTGCCAACCGGCGCAACGTGCTGCCACTTGCCGGAGAAGTGATACAAGTTCCAAAATATCCTTGTTTATTTGCAGTGTGATTCGGATGTGGGACTGAAAATACACTCCTTCCGCCGGATGTTCGGACAGCAATCCGGGCATCAATCCAAACGGTTGAAAACAGGTGTATGTATTCAGATAGTTTTCCAAGCACACGTCCGTGCGGACGGATAAAAGCATGGACGGTTGGACAAACCGATGAATACCCGCAGGCACAGCCGGATTAAGGAGTGAATAAATAAATGAATGGGAGTGCGTGCGTACGTACTAATGACAATACGCTACCGCCACCGGACAGATGTATAACCAAATAAATTATCAAAAAAATGAAAGAAGCAACTTATGTGGCAATCTCCACGCAGAAAGGTGGAGCGGGTAAGACAACCCTGACAGTGCTTGTAGCAAGCTATCTGCACTATGTGAAAGGCTACAACGTAGCCGTGGTGGACTGCGATTTCCCGCAGTACAGTATCCATGACATGCGCAAGCGTGACATGAAAGCCGTCATGGAGGACGGGCATTACAAGGTGCTGGCGTATGAGCAGCTCAAACGACTGAAGAAGAACCCGTACACCATCAGATGCAGCCGTGCGGAAGATGCGGTAAAGACCGCCGAAAATCTGGTGGCAGCGCAGCCCGACCTCGATTTCGTGTTCTTCGACCTGCCGGGAACAATCAACAATGCCGATGTGGTGCAGACCATTTCCCAAATGGACTATATCTTCACGCCCATCATCGCCGACCGTGTGGTGATGGAGAGTTCCATCAAGTTCGCCACTGTCATCAACGAACAGATGATAAGCACGGGCAAGTCCGGCATCAAAGGGATTTACCTCGTGTGGAACATGGTGGACGGACGCGAAAAGACTGAACTTTACAAGGCATACGACAAGGTCTGTGCCGAGTTCGCCCTGCCCATTCTGGAAACACATCTACCGGACAGTAAGCGCTTCCGCAAGGAGACGGCGGCAGAACGCAAGGCGGTATTCCGCTCCACGGCGTTTCCGGCGGACAAAATACTGGTACGCGGCAGCAACCTCGACAAACTCGTCGATGAGATTCTCGGCATCATCAAAAACTGAACGGCATGGCAAAGAAAACAAGAATCGAGGACATCGACAGCGAAGCCGTAATCAACTCATTTCGACTGGACGATACAAGCATTCCGCCGGAAGCGAGAAGCACGGACGGGAACGCTCCTGTCCCACCTCCGAAAGAAGCGATACAAGAAGCCGTTTCTCCACCCGCCTCGCACTCCAAAGAGGAGCCGGAACGCAGGCGCAGGAACAGCAAGCCGGAAAAATTGGATTATGACACAGTATTCATATGCGGTTCCAATATCACGGCAAGGCTCGGCAAGCAGGTCTATATCCGCAAGGAGTACCACGACCGCATACAGAAGATGCTTCATGTAATCGGAGGCAACGAAGTGACTATCGCGGCATTTCTTGACAACGTGCTGACACACCATTTCACGCTGTTCCAAGACGAGATAGCCGAATCGTTCAAACGGCACATGGAATCCTATAATTTATAAACACTCAAAAACAACAAAGAAGTATGAAAAGAACAAATAAGAACCGTCAGGCTGAGTATCTGCAAACAGGAAAGAGTGAAAGAACCGCTGTCCGTGCAGCAAAGTGTGTAACCGACTACGGGCATGAAAATACCGACGTTGACTTCCGCAAGGATAAAGGCAGAGACAAACCGCTCTCGACTTTCCTGCAAGCATCGGAAATCAAAACGCGGCAATGTATATACATCAGCCGAGAAATTCATGAGAAAGTCGCTATCGTTACCAGTCGGATGGGAAACGGTTTGAGCATCGGCAAGTTTGTGGATAACATCCTCCGCGACCATTTCCGACAATACGGGCAGCAGTACATGGAACAGATTGAAAACGCCCAAAAAGTAAGATTATGACAAAGGCGTTTTTAATCGTATCGGTTGCTTGCAACGTGTGGTTTCTGTTTCTGCTGTTCTATGACCGCATCATGGACATGAAGCTCATCCGTTTCTTCAGACATATTGCCGGGCTGTGGCGGTCATTGGACAGTACGGTGGCAGAGCAAGGAAAGGATAAGGAAATACCTCACGCAGACACCTCGGACATCATTGGCAAGAGCCGTTTCAAGATGGCATCGACCCGGACAACCGCTGCCATACCGACGCAAGAAGCCGCCACTTCGGAAAAAGGCATTGAGCTGTCGGAGGAAGAGGCTACTTTTGACGACGGAAACACGGAAACCGTCTCACGCCCGACACAAGTACCGGAGGACAAACTCGATGAAACCTTCACGAGCATCCCGCCCTCGGAACTGGAGTACGGAGAAGATGAACCGGAGGATGAAGAACCAGACAAAAAGCAGGCTTCGGGAAGTAGCTTCGAGGATATTGACATGGCAGTACACACCATACGGAAGGAATCACCATCCGATGAGGAAATGCGACACGCCGGAAAGGTCATGACGGAACTGGACGGGACAGAGCTTTTCACAAGAATAACGGAACGCCTGACCGATGAAGCAATGAGCGAGAGGATTGCAAAGGCGATGGCAGTTTTCGTGGACACGGTGAACATGACCGTGACACAACAAAAGGAAAAGGTGTTCGTGATTCCCGACAACATCGAGGAGTTCGACTTCCGAAACTATGTATAACAACTAAAAAAGAATGGAAATGAAAACGTAAAATGACGACACCCACGCGCACGGCGGTACAAGGTACAGCCAACCCGCAACGGACAGCCCCAAGTCCGTAGAAACAAACGGGCAACCACTAAAACCAAAGTAAAGTAATCAAGTATCAACCGCCCGAAAAAGGACTATCCACCCTTTGGACGGCACAAAAAAGAACAGTTTATGAACAAGAACATCAGACAAAAGTTAATCATCGCTGCGGCACTTATGATTGCCGCAACCGCCTCCGCTTTCGCACAGGGAAACGGTCTGGCTGGCATCAACGAAGCCACCTCTATGGTGAGTTCGTATTTCGACCCCGGCACGAAATTAATCTACGCCATCGGCGCGGTAGTCGGGCTTATCGGTGGCGTGAAAGTGTACGGAAAATTCTCGTCCGGAGACCCGGACACCTCGAAGACCGCCGCCTCGTGGTTCGGGGCTTGTATCTTCTTGATTGTCGCCGCCACTATCCTGCGCTCATTCTTCCTTTAATAAACAATGTATGGCTGAATACCCGATAAACAAGGGTATCGGCCGTCCGGTCGAGTTCAAGGGTTTGAAGGCTCAGTACCTCTTCATCTTCTGCGGAGGTCTGCTGGCTCTCTTCGTCCTGTTCGTCATCCTCTATATGGTCGGCATCGACCAGTGGATATGTATCGGCTTCGGCGCGGCATCGTCTTCCGTCCTCGTATGGCAGACCTTCGCGCTGAACGCCCGGTACGGCGAACACGGGCTGATGAAATTGGGAGCGGCAAGGAGCCATCCCCGATACCTTATCAACCGACGGCGGATCACCCGATTACTCAAACGGCAACGAAAGGAAGAAACGACATGAGAAATACATCCAAAATGACAACACTGGAAAACAAGTTCCCCCTGCTGGCGGTGGAGCATGGCTGCATCATCTCCAAAGACGCCGACATCACGGTGGCTTTTGAGGTGGAACTGCCGGAGCTTTACACCGTGACGGGCGCAGAGTACGAGGCGATACACGGCTGCTGGTGCAAGGCTATCAAGGTGCTGCCGTACTTCTGCGTCGTGCATAAGCAGGATTGGTTCATCAAGGAGAAATATATGCCGGAGTTACAGAAGGACGACATGAGTTTCTTGAGCCGTTCCTTTGAACGCCACTTCAACGAGCGTCCGTACCTGAAACACTCCTGCTATCTCTACTTGACCAAGACGACGAAAGAACGTAACCGTATGCAGAGCAACTTCAGTACGCTGTGCCGGGGACATATCATCCCGAAGGAGCTGGACAAGGAAACCGCCGGGAAGTTCATGGAGGCCGCCGAACAGTTCGAGCGCATCATGAACGACAGCGGCTTTGTGAGGCTGCGCCGCCTCTCCACCGACGAGATTGTCGGGACGGAGAAGTCCGCCGGGCTGATAGAGCGTTACTTCTCGCTCATGCCCGAAGGCGACACGACCTTGCAGGACATCGACCTCTCGGCAAAAGAAATGCGTATCGGTGACAACCGCCTGTGCCTGCACACCCTCTCCGACGCGGAGGATATGCCAGGAAAGGTGGCTACCGACATCCGCTACGAGAAACTCTCCACCGACCGCTCGGACTGTCGCCTCTCCTTCGCCTCCCCCGTGGGGCTGCTGCTTTCCTGCAACCACATCTATAACCAGTATGTGATTATCGACAACAGCGAGGAAAATTTGCAGAAGTTCGAGAAGTCCGCAAGGAATATGCAGTCGCTATCCCGATACAGCCGGAGCAACAGCATCAACCGCGAGTGGATAGACCAGTACCTGAACGAAGCCCATTCCTACGGGCTGACCTCGGTACGGGCGCACTTCAACGTCATGGCGTGGAGCGATGACGCGGAGGAACTGAAGCATATCAAGAACGATGTGGGCAGCCAGCTGGCAAGCATGGAGTGCGTGCCGCACCACAATACCATCGACTGCCCGACGCTCTACTGGGCGGCGATGCCCGGCAACGCGGCGGACTTCCCGGCGGAAGAGAGTTTCCATACATTCATCGAGCAGGCGGTGTGCCTCTTCACGGAGGAAACCAACTACCGCAGTTCGCTCTCGCCCTTCGGCATCAAGATGGTGGACAGGCTTACGGGAAAACCGTTGCACCTCGACATCAGCGACCTGCCGATGAAGCGGGGTATCACGACCAACCGCAACAAGTTCGTGTTGGGTCCTTCGGGCAGCGGCAAATCCTTTTTTATGAACCACCTCGTGAGGCAATACTACGAGCAGGGTACGCACGTGGTGCTGGTGGACACGGGAAACTCCTATCAGGGCTTGTGCGAGATGATCCGGTGCAAGACAAACGGGGCGGACGGCGTGTACTTCACCTACACGGAGGAGAAACCGATTTCGTTCAACCCGTTCTACACCGATGATTACGTGTTCGACGTGGAGAAAAAGGACAGCATCAAGACATTGCTGCTGACGCTCTGGAAGTCGGAGGACGACAAAGTGACGAAGACGGAGAGCGGCGAACTGGGCAGTGCGGTGAACGCCTATATCGAGCGTATCAGGGCTGACCGGAGCATCGTCCCCTCGTTCAACACCTTCTACGAGTATATGCGCGACGACTACCGCCGCGAACTGGCGGAACGTGAGATAAAGGTGGAGAAGTCCGACTTCAACATCGACAATATGCTCACCACCATGCGGCAGTATTACCGGGACGGACGCTACGACTTCCTGCTCAACTCCACGGAGAACATCGACCTGCTCGGCAAGCGGTTCATCGTCTTCGAGATTGACAGTATAAAGGAAAATCGCGAGCTTTTCCCTGTGGTGACCATCATCATCATGGAAGCCTTCATCAACAAGATGCGCCGATTGAAAGGCGTAAGGAAACAGTTGATAGTGGAAGAGGCTTGGAAGGCTCTATCTTCGGCGAACATGGCTGAGTACCTGCGCTATATGTACAAGACCGTGCGCAAGTATTACGGGGAGGCAATCGTGGTGACGCAGGAGGTGGACGACATCATTTCCTCGCCCGTCGTCAAGGAGAGCATCATCAACAACTCCGACTGCAAGATACTCCTTGACCAGCGGAAGTACATGAACAAGTTTGATGCCATACAGTCCCTGTTGGGTCTGACGGAGAAAGAGAAGTCGCAGATACTCTCCATCAACATGGCGAACAACCCGTCAAGGCTCTACAAGGAAGTGTGGATAGGACTGGGCGGCACGCAGTCGGCAGTCTATGCCACCGAAGTTAGTGCTGAAGAGTATCTGGCGTACACCACCGAAGAAACGGAAAAAGTAGAGGTTTACCGTCTGGCGGAACAGTTGGGCGGCGACATTGAAGCCGTCATCCGGCAGCTTGCCGAAAGGCGGAGAAAAAAGGAATAAATAGAAACAGATTCATCAACTAAAAAAGAAAATGCGTATGAGTATATCAAGAACGAAAATGCTGCAAGTCAGCAAGTGTTTAATCGGGCTGGCGGTCATGGTGCTGCAATCCTGCGACATAACGGACAACCGACGCGACCTGCTTTGCGGAAACTGGGAGAGTGTGGAGGGCAAGCCCGACGTGCTTATCTACAAGGAGGGCGAAGCCTATAAGGTGACGGTATTCAAGCGGAGCGGCATCCGCCGCAAGCTGAAGCCGGAAACCTATCTCTTGCAGGAGGAGAACGGCAATCTGTTCATGAACACCGGATTCCGCATCGACGTGTCCTACAACGAGGCGACGGACATCCTGACCTTCTCGCCGAACGGGGACTACGTGCGTGTGAACCCGAAACCGGACCATCCGATAGGCGAGCAATAAATAATGAAATCCACTAAAATCCAAAGTAACATGAGAACAAGAATAACACTTATTATCTGCCTGTGCCTGTTTGCAGTCGGCAGGGCAAGCGCACAGTGGGCGGTGATAGACCCGTCCAACATCGCGCAGAGCATCGTGAACACCTCGAAGAACGTGGTACACACTTCCACGACCGCCCAGAATATGATAAAAAATTTTCAAGAGACCGTGAAGATTTACGAACAGGGCAAGAAGTATTACGACGCACTCAAATCCGTGAACAATCTGGTAAAGGACGCCCGGAAGGTGCAGCAGACCATTCTGATGGTGGGTGACATCACCGACACCTATGTGACCAGTTTCCAGAAGATGATGCGTGACGACAACTTCACGGTGGAGGAACTGGGAGCCATCGCCTTTGGCTACACCAAGTTATTGGAGGAATCCAACGATGTGCTGACGGAACTGAAGAATGTGGTGAATATCACCACGCTCTCCATGACGGACAAGGAGCGCATGGACGTGGTGGAACGCTGCTACTCCAAAATGAAGCGTTACCGCAACCTCGTGAGCTACTACACCAACAAGAACATTAGCGTGAGTTACCTGCGTGCGAAGAAGAAAAACGACCTTGACCGCATCATGGGGCTGTACGGGAACATGAACGAAAGATATTGGTAGCCTATGAATTTCGACAACCTTCACCAAATTCTGCGCTCGCTCTACGAACAGATGATGCCGCTATGCGGGGACATGGCGGGCGTGGCGAAAGGCATCGCCGGGCTGGGCGCACTCTTTTATGTGGCCTACCGGGTATGGCAGTCGCTGGCGAGAGCCGAACCGATAGACGTGTTCCCTATGCTCCGCCCGTTCGCTATCGGTCTGTGCATCATGTTCTTTCCGACGGTGGTACTGGGTACGATAAACAGCATCATGTCGCCCGTCGTGCAGGGTACGGCAAAGATGCTGGAGGCGGAAACGCTGGACATGAACCGATACCGTGAGCAGAAGGACAAACTGGAGTACGAAGCGATGATGCGCAATCCCGAAACCGCCTACCTCGTGTCAAATGAGGAGTTTGACAAACAACTGGAAGAACTGGGCTGGTCGCCCGGCGACATGGTGACGATGGCGGGGATGTACATCGAGCGCGGGATGTACAACATGAAGAAGGGCATCCGCGACTTCTTCCGCGAGATACTGGAACTGATGTTCCAAGCCGCCGCCCTCGTGATAGACACCATCCGCACGTTCTTCCTCGTGGTGCTGGCGATACTCGGTCCGATAGCCTTCGCCATATCGGTGTGGGACGGCTTCCAAAGCACGCTTACACAGTGGATATGCCGCTACATACAGGTCTATCTGTGGCTGCCCGTGTCGGATATGTTCAGCACCATACTGGCGAAGATACAAGTGCTGATGCTGCAAAGCGACATCGAACGGATGCAGGCTGACCCGAACTTCTCGCTGGATTCGAGCGACGGGGTGTACATCGTCTTCATGATAATCGGCATCATTGGTTACTTCACCATCCCCACGGTAGCAGGCTGGATTATCCAAGCCGGAGGCATGGGAAGCTACGGTCGCAACGTGAACCAGACGGCAGGACGAGCCGGAAGTATGGCGGGCAGCGTGGCGGGCGCAGCCGCAGGAAACGTGGTCGGACGTGTCGGGAAGCTGCTGAAATAATCAACTGACAATTAAAAACGAATAAACAACAATGGAATTTAAGTCACTTAAAAACATCGAATCATCGTTCAGGCAGATACGCCTGTTCGGTATCGTCTTCCTCTCGTTGTGTGCCGTAATAACGGTATGGAGCGTGTGGAGTTCCTACCGCTTCGCGGAGCGGCAACGGGAAAAGATTTACGTGCTGGACAACGGCAAGTCGCTGATGCTGGCTCTCTCGCAAGACTTGTCGCAGAACCGTCCGGCAGAAGCGAGGGAACACGTGCGCCGTTTCCACGAGCTGTTCTTCACGCTCTCACCCGAAAAGAGCGCGATAGAGCATAACGTGAAACGCGCCCTGCTATTAGCGGACAAAAGCGTGTACAACTACTATTCGGACTTTGCCGAGAAGGGGTACTACAACCGCATCATCGCCGGGAACATCAATCAGGTGTTGAAGGTGGACAGCGTGGTGTGCGATTTCAACGGCTATCCCTACCGTGCCGTGACCTACGCCACGCAGAAGATCATCCGGCAGAGCAACGTCACCGAGCGCAGCCTCGTGACTACGTGCCGCCTCTTGAACTCGTCCCGTTCGGACGACAATCCCAACGGTTTCACCATCGAGGGATTCACCATCATCGAGAACAAGGATTTACAAACCATCAAAAGGTAAACGGACATGAAGAAAATCAAAAAATCATTTTGGCGTGCGTACTGGAAGCTCCACGACAAAAAGAAAATGCTGGTGGCAAGGCTCAAAGGCTATCTGGACGGTTTGCCCCCGAAGACACGCAGGCGCATCGTGCTGGCGATGCTCGCCGCCTTTGCGGTGCTTGCCCTCTACACCTTCGGCAAAGCCGTCTATGAAATCGGCAGGAATGACGGCAGCCGGATGGTAACAGACCATGCCGGACAGGTGGAACTGTCCATAAAGCCGGACAACAATCATAATGTAATACCTTATTTATATGGAACAGACGAAGAATGAACCTAAAAACGAGAACAAGGCGGCTCCCGACAACGGGAAACCGAAGAAGGAGCGCAAGCCGCTGACCGAAGCCCAAAGGCTGAAACGTCAGAAAATGATAGTGCTGCCCGCTATAGTGCTGGTATTCATCGGTGCTATGTGGCTGATATTCGCCCCGTCTTCCGACAAGGAGCAGCAACCGGGAACGGGTGGTTACAACATCGAAATGCCCGACGCTGACAAGGCGAACCGCCAGATCATCGGCGACAAGGCGAAAGCCTACGAACAGGGAGCAATGGAGGAACGGCAGGAGAACCGCAGCCGCGCCATGCAGGAACTGGGCGATATGTTCGACCGCGAGGTGGCGGAAACGGACGGCGGCAGGGACTTCGACCTTGCTAATCCCGGAAATGCGGAAGATGCAACAGCAAAATCATCCGCTCCGAAAACCATCCAATCCTCCGCAGCTGCCTACCGCGACCTCAATACCACGCTCGGCAACTTCTATGAGCAGCCGAAGAACGACAACGCGGAAATGGACGAACTGTTAGAGCGTATCGCCTCGCTGGAATCGGAACTGGAAACCGAGAAAGGCAAGGCATCCGCTATGGATGACCAAGTGGCACTCATGGAGAAGTCCTATGAACTGGCGGCGAAGTACATGGGCGGGCAGAACGGCAC
Organism: Butyricimonas sp. Marseille-P3923; assembly: GCF_900184685.1. Classification (GTDB taxonomy): domain Bacteria; phylum Bacteroidota; class Bacteroidia; order Bacteroidales; family Marinifilaceae; genus Butyricimonas; species Butyricimonas muris. The sequence continues at coordinate 98,773 of NZ_FXXL01000003.1, read as the reverse complement.
ACAGCCACCTGTCGGACAGGCGGCAGAGCCTTACCCCGTGCAGAAAGCCGGAAAGAACACGGCTGCACCTGTCAGGCAGGTAACGCATCAGGTGGTATCTTCGCTCTCACAGCCGATGAGCAACGCTGAGTTTGTCGCCTCCTTCTCGCAGGAGCGCAACCGCAGTTTCAATACGGCGGTGGGTGTCACGACTGTATCGGACAGGAACACCATATCGGCGTGTGTCTATGGGGCGCAGAGTGTGACTGACGGGCAGGCGGTAAGATTACGGCTGCTGGAGCCGATGGCAGTGGCGGACAAAATCATACCCCGCAATGCAGTGGTGGTAGGCACGGCAAAGATTCAGGGCGAACGACTCGATATTGAAATTACTTCGCTGGAGTACGCAGGTACGATTATCCCGGTAGAACTGGCGGTGTATGACACGGACGGACAGCCCGGCATCTTCATTCCAAACTCGATGGAGATGAACGCCGTCAGGGAGGTTGCCGCCAACATGGGCGGCTCGCTGGGCAGCAGCATTAATATCTCCACCAACGCAGGGGCGCAGCTCGCCTCCGACTTGGGCAAGGGGCTGATACAAGGCACGAGCCAGTATATCGCCAAGAAGATGCGTACCGTCAAGGTGCATCTGAAATCCGGATACAAGGTCATGCTATATCAGGACAGAGATTGAAAACAATAACAATCAACGACTAAAAAAACAACAACCAAATTTTTATTTACCACTAAAATCCAAAGTAGAATGAAAAAAGTAATCATCATGTTTGCCCTCGCTATGGGCATCATAACTGCCAACGCGCAGGAGAACGTAACCGTTGGAGAGAACAACGGAAGTGAACCGACGAACGAAGCGAGAGCAGAGACAAGCTCGCTTGACTATGCCTCGCAAGGAGGAGGAAGGCAAAGCCAACAACCGACCTTGACAAAGGAGGTCTATCCGCAGAAGGAGGCGGACGGCGATCTGTATCACGGGCTGACAAAGAAGCTGACCTTCGACCGCATGGTTCCCCCGCACGGATTGGAAGTGACCTACGACAAGACCGTCCACGTCATTTTCCCCTCGGAGGTGCGCTACGTCGATTTAGGCTCGCCCGACCTGATTGCGGGTAAAGCCGACGGAGCGGAGAACGTCATCCGCGTGAAAGCTACCGTGCGTAACTTCCCGAACGAAACCAATATGTCGGTAATCACGGAGGACGGGAGTTTCTATACTTTTAACGTGAAGTACGCCTCCGAACCGCTGCTTCTCAACGTGGAGATGTGCGACTTCATCCATGACGGCGAGAAGGTGAACCGCCCGAACAACGCGCAGGAAATCTACCTGAAGGAACTGGGCAGCGAAAGCCCGATGCTGGTGCGCCTTATCATGAAGTCCATCCACAAGCAGAACAAGCGTGAGGTGAAGCACATCGGCTGCAAGCGATTCGGCATCCAGTACCTGCTGAAAGGTATCTACACGCATAATGGGTTACTCTATTTCCACACGGAGATAAAGAACCAGAGCAACGTGCCTTTCGATGTGGACTACATCACATGGAAAATCGTGGACAAGAAGGTGGCGAAGCGTACCGCCGTGCAGGAGCAGATTATCCTGCCGCTCCGTGCGCAGAATTACGCCACACTCGTGCCGGGCAAGAAGAGCGAGCGCACGGTATTCACGATGGCGAAGTTCACCATTCCCGACGACAAATGCCTCGTGGTGGAACTCAACGAGAAGAACGGGGGGCGTCACCAGTCTTTCGTGATTGAAAACGAGGACTTGGTACGTGCCAATACCATCAACGAACTTCAAGTGCGCTGACCATGAGAAAGTACATCGCAATAATCATCGTGTCGCTTGCCCTGTTCACGGGGCAGGCGCACGCCCAGCGATGCCTGCCGAAGATGCAGGGCATCGAATTGAGAGCTAACCTTGTGGACGGTATGCGTTTAAGTGGCAACAATGGCGGTTACAGTTTCGGGGCGGCTCTCTCCACCTACACGAAGAACGGTAACAAGTGGGTGTTCGGTGGCGAATACCTCTTGAAGAACAACCCGTACAAGGATACCGCCATACCTGTGGCGCAGTTCACGGCGGAGGGCGGTTATTATTTCAAGATACTCTCCGACGCCCGTAAAATAGTGTTCGTCTATGCGGGGGCTTCGGCTCTCGCCGGATATGAGTCGGTGAATTGGGGCGAGAAAGTGCTGCATGACGGCTCCACGCTCCATGACCGGGACGCCTTCATCTACGGCGGTGCGCTGACGCTCGATGTGGAGTTTTACGTGGCTGACCGTATCGCCCTGCTCGCCAACCTCCGGGAGCGCCTGCTGTGGGGTGGCGACACACGGAAGTTCCATACGCAGTTCGGGGCGGGCGTCAAGATAATCATCAACTGACACGTCGCATGGAACGGACGGACATTGAGAATATGAGGCAGATACCCATTGCGGACTTTCTCGCACGGCTGGGACATGAGCCTGTCCGAAGGAGCGGAAACGAGCTGTGGTATCGTGCGCCATACCGCAGTGAACGCACGCCCTCCTTCCGTGTGAACGTGGCGAAACAGCTCTGGTACGACTTCGGCTTGGGCAAGGGCGGCGACATCTTCACGCTTGTCGGGGAGTTTACCCGAAGCGGGGATTTCATGGCGCAGGCGAGATTCATAGCGGAAACCGCCCGTATGCCGCTTGCCGCAGCAGAAAAGCCGTTGTACCTGCCGGAACCGTCCGAACCTGCCTTTGAGGGAGTGGAAGCCGTCCCGCTGCTCCGCTCTCCGCTGACGGAGTATTTGAAGGAAAGAGGCATCCCTTATGCCGTTGCATCCCGCCACTGCTGCCGCCTGAACTACGGCGTGCGTGGTAAGCGGTACTTTGCCGTCGGCTTTCCGAACGTGTCGGGCGGCTATGAAACCCGAAGCCGCCGTTTCAAGGGTTGCGTACCACCAAAGGACGTGTCGCTGGTCAAGGCGGGGGACATCCCGGCGGACGTGTGCAGCGTGTTCGAGGGCTTTATGGACTTCCTGTCCGCCGTCACGCTCGGTTTGGCAACGGGTGACTGCCTTGTGCTGAACTCCGTCGCCAACGTGGAAAAGGCTTTGAAACATCTGGACGGGTACGAGCGCATCGACTGTTACCTCGACCGAGACGAAGCCGGACGCAGGGCAATGGAAGCCCTGCGGACACGCTACGGAGGAAAGGTGACAGACCGTTCCGGCATCTATCAAGGCTGCAAGGACTTGAACGAGTACCTGCAACAAGTATCAAGAAAACAACAAAAGAACAACAATCTAAAAATCAAAGAATAATGAACATACTGAACAACAAGAACAAGAGAACATCAATCTTCAAGGCGTTGGCACTCTGCCTGTTCGCCGCAGTGTCATTCACATTCGTATCGTGCGACGACGATATGGACATCCAGCAATCCTATCCCTTCACGGTGGAAACCATGCCCGTGCCGAACAAGGTCACAAAGGGGCAGACGGTGGAAATCCGCTGTGAGCTGAAGAAAACGGGCGATTTCGCCAATACCCTCTATACCATCCGGTATTTCCAGTTCGAGGGTGAGGGCACACTGAAAATGGACAACGGCATCACTTTCCTGCCCAATGACCGCTACCTGCTCGAAAACGAGAAGTTCCGGCTGTACTACACGGCGCAAGGTGACGAGGCGCACAACTTCATCGTGGTAGTGGAGGACAATTTCGGCAACTCCTATGAGTTGGAATTTGACTTCAACAACCGAAACGTGAAGGATGACGGGGTTATCACTGTTGTCCCCATCGGGAACTTCAAGCCCTTTACACGATGATGCGTGTATTCATGGCTATCCTCTGTTCGCTTCTGGCGGTCTGTTCCGTGTCCGCACGGAACAGACGCCATGAGGGAACGGACGGGCAGGCGGCTATCTACCGGCTGCCACCATTTGAGAGGGCGGTGCGATGCACGAAGTATTTTGAGGGCTGGCATTCGGAAAAACATCACCCGTATGTAGGATATGGACATCGGTTGCAGCCGGGGGAAAGGTATTCGGCACGCACCATGACGAAGCGGCAGGCGGACGCGCTTCTGCGAAAAGACCTGCGGAAGTTCTGCGCGATGTTCCAGCAGTTCGGGAAGGATTCGCTTCTGCTTGCCACGCTCGCCTACAATGTCGGTCCGTACCGTCTTTTGGGGAGTGGGAAGATACCCAAAAGCACGCTAATCCGAAAGCTGGAGGCGGGTGACAGGAACATCTACCGGGAGTATATCGCTTTCTGTAACTATAAGGGGAAACGCCACGCCATGCTGCTCAAACGAAGGAAGGCTGAGTTTGCGCTGCTGTATGTACCATAAAGAATAAGTGTCTGACGAAAGAAACTCCGATGAAGCCGCCAACTTCATCGGAGTTTCAGTTTTCATACATTCGGGATTGTCCCTTTGCCTGCAACCTCACCGTCCCTGCAATGCTCTATGATACCGGGTGAAAATCCCATGCTGCCGATTGCGATATGCCGGATATAGTCTGTATATTCCTGACCTTGAAAATTCCTGCCCGTAAGGTTCTTGAAAACCATCTTTATGCTTATGCCGTCGTTGCTGTACAAGATGGTTTTTCCGTTCTGTCTGATTGTTTCCATGATTAAAACTTGTTTTTGTGAATACTATCGTAGATTGGTACAAAGGTTTCTTTGCCTACTTTCTTATCCGCCATCATGCTCATGAAAGAAAGTAGGCGGCTTTTGCCGCCCACCCCTCAAAAGCGGGTGTAAAGTCCCGTTACCATCGTGAACATTTCCTCCAGCATATCGCAATATATCCCCTCGTGCGTTTCAATGTCCTTCGTCCTGCTCTCGAATGTCTTTTTGCTGAACGTCTTGCGGTAGAAACGCATATTGTATAGGTCTGCCCCTCCGTCATAGATGATGTCAAGGCGGTTGGCACTGGTCTTGTTCCTCGCAAGGCTCATGCGCAAGCCGTTGCCCATGTCTGTGAAGTCTTTGCTTCCCGTCATGGCGGCAAAGCGTCTGCCGCCAATCTGCTCTAAAATTGTCTTTGCTATCATATCCGTTGTCTTTTAGGTTTATGGTTCGGGCGGTGCGGACACCGCCCCAATGTTCAAAATTCTGTTTTCTCGGTTATGGGTGTGCATTTTTCCAGCCACTCTTTCAGACATTCCATGCTATACTCGCTCGTGATGACTGCCGTATGGCTGTCAATGGCAGTGAAACGGCTGCTTTCATAGCTGTCTATCCACCCCTTTAGGGTATCAACTCCCCACGCTTCGGCATCGTCAAAGATGCCGTCCAATGCCGTAATGGGTTCGCTGAATTTGACTATCAGCGTTTGGTAGCCTGCTTCGTTCATCGCTTCTCCTCCTTCCTTTCCTTTGCCGTTAGCCACTTGTCCCGTGCGGCTCGACATTCGTCTAATGTGGGTTTGACACAAGAGAAAAGTTCCCCGTCCGTGTGGCGGTAGTCGTATTGCACAAGGGTGCGTTTGCGTCTGTCGATACCCGTTTGGAATTTCTCGTAGTTCTCCGTTCCTGCCGATTGGCAGGTGCTTACTCCGTTAATTGTCATTTTGTTGCCATAGTCGTTGTTATTTAGATGATTAGAAATGTACAGACAGCACTCTGTGTTGCATCACCATTTCGGGGTCGCTCGTGTAGCGTTGGTGCAGGTAGAAATGATGAGAGCCGAAGCCGTAAAGGAAGAACTTGTCAAGTTCGTGTTTCTCGGCAAAGTCCTTGACGCTCGCCCTTAATTGCTCCTCACTCTGACAAAGAGTGAGGAGGTTCATAAATTCAAGGAACATCGTGGGGATTTTATCATCCCATAGGAAAACCATGCTTTCAAATCTTACTTCCATAATGTTAGTTGTTAGATGTCGATATTATGCCGCTTTCATCCGCTGGCGGATAAGGTTGGCGTTCTTGTTCACAAGGGCGATGATGCGGTCGTGGTATTCGGAGTTCTCGTTGCATACGCCACGACACTGCACCACCTCAAAAGTTTTTAGTGACACCTCTATCGTTTCAATTCGTTTTCCGTCAATGGTGGCGGATAGGATAAGGGAGTCTTTTCGTTTGTGGTAACCGCCCACACAATGGTGCATCGTCCTTCCTTCCTCTGCCATTTCTTCCACGCTCTCTATGACTTTGACGCAAATAAGGCTGTCGGTAAAGGCAAGTCCGAAGAATATGCCCTTAGCTTTCAGATATTGTTTCTCGTCCTCAATCGCTTTCCTGCGTTGCTGTTCAGTCCGCTCATGTTTCCTTTGCAGGTTGCGCTTTGCCACCAACTTGTCGTGTTCAACTTTGAGGTCGGCAGGGCAAACGTATTTCGGGCTGTTTGTGTCCTTGCCGAAATGACGCAGGAGGTCTATGGTGTCACGCCACATTGAGCCGTCCTCAATAGTATAGCCGTTGCGGATACATATCTTGATTGAAGCCCAATACTCTCCAATATTGAAAGAGTGGTACAGATAGTAGCGCAACATGGGATATTGCCCTGCCTTCAACAGCGTTTCCGCACGGCTGTCCGACAATAATGCCGGTATTAGTTTGGTGGGTACAATGTCGTGGAAATTGCCGTTAAAGCCGTTTCTGCGGAGCGTCGGCAACACCTTATATCTTGGATATATCGGGGAATATGAGATATGGCGGTACGCTTCATTGTCATTGCGGATAGCAAAAGGAGAAGCGAATGAGAACGTGTCGATGTAGCATCCCAATGTGCGTGGAATGGCAACAACAGCCTTACGCCCTTGTTCATTCCACCAATACTGCCCGATTTCAAGGGCATAGGACTTGGCATTAACCCCTTTCTCCATACCCACGACAAGCAAGAACATTCGTAGCACTTGGTATTCTCCGCTTGTGGTAAGGGTTGTGAAATACTGCTTTTGTCTTACCTTGCGCTGATAGGTGAGGCAGACTTTCAAACTTGCTCCACATTCGGGACACGTACAATGCTCGGTCTGCTCCGTCATTACCCAACTATGACCGCAATCCATACAAGTGGTACGACCTTTCGGCAAGCGGTGTGCATAATGCTCCACGCAATTACGGAATGCCCAATTTATCTGTATCGGGGTTATCGGGCGTAGTTTCTTGCTTTGGGCAAGAACTGCTTTTTCAAATTTGTTTCTCGGTTTCATAAGCCAAAATCAAATAATGAGGGTTGAACTTGGGTTTCTGTTTTCGCCTTTGTCGGCTTGGTGCGGTTCTGCAACTTGCGGAGTTCCTCGTCTTGGTATCTGCGGACTGCCTGCTGACGTGCTTCTGCTTTTTCCTCTGCCGTGAGTTCCACAATGTGGTTCACCGCCACTTGGCATTGGATAGGCTTGCCCACCTCAATCTCGTTCTCGTCATAGTAGTGTACTGCTTGTCCGTATATCTCTCCGTCCGTGAAGCCGTTACAACCGCTTTTCTGCACATAGTTCAGAATGTAGGTTACGCAATCGTCAATGTTCTTGGCTGGATTGCGGTAGTTCTTCGCAAAGAGCGTGTCTTCCTCCGCACGTTGTTCCAAATACATCTGTATCGTTCTCTTGAAATGGTCTGTTCCTTTCATATCGCTGTCGTTTTTATGAGTTGTCAAATAGTATGTTTCAAAATCTCCCTCCAATAAATCGGCTCAACCTCGCTCAATAGGAAGTCTATAAAGTCCTTCCGTGCGTCCTTGTTCAGTTCGTGGTAGAGTCCACGGAACACGGACATATTGCCGTTGAGGTATGTTTCCACCATGTACTCGAAGATGTTGCCCACCTCGTAGTATCTGCATTGTTGCTCCACTGTCTTGCTTCTTCTCTTTGCCATGTCGGTAGGGATTAAAGGGTGAATAACCAAAGAATGAAGCCGAAGAACAGGATAACGGAAAGAATAGCCACGATTACCCCTATTGCCACTCGGAACACTCCGTTTATTATCTCTCTGACGATGTACCAAAGGATGCCGGACACCCAAAAGGCGGTGCGCATGATTAGGGTGCATATCGCAAGCCCTATGTATTGCGCCATTTGTCTGAAATTTACCGTTGCTGTCATAGCCGTATCATTTGTTAAGTTCCACGATGCTGTCTATCCTGCCGTATAGGAAACTGCGGAGTGCGGTCTTGTCGGTAGCCTTGTATTCCGCCCAATGTCCATACTGCTTTACAATGTAGGTTCGGAGAATGTCGGAAAAGTCAAACATCCAACCTTGCAAGGGTACTGCGCTCTTGAAATAGGTGTTGCTGTTCACGTTGCGTGTAAGCCAATCCTTTTCCTCTCGGCTCAATTTCTCACCATTGTTCAGTTTGGTGCGAAGTCCGTACACCTTGCTGCCTTGCAGGTTCTCCAAACTTGGTACTTCCCATGCCACGAATTTTGTTGCTATTGCCGTTCTCATATCCGTTTTGTTTTTGATTTTTTGTTTTTTAATGCGGATTCAAGAGCTGAGGGAGTTGAGTTTCAAACTATCTTATCTGCTTCTCGTTTATCCGACATTTTTTTTAATGCGTCTTTCTGTCGCATCGGTCGTTTTCGTTTCGGGTGCTTAAAAAGGTAGGGATTAGGGAATGCAAGGTTTTTCGGAAAAATACTACCCGAAAGGCTGGAGATTTTTCCAGAAAACAGGAGGCTTGACCTTGCTTTCCCGTACAATCCCGGAGTTACCTTTGCACCCAGCACGAAAATGACTGCCTGATGCGGCTCACTGAAAGGCGCGAAAATGGAGGTAAACGGAAGTGGAGGCAGATTAGACAGGAAAACTTCAAAAGAGAAATCCGTGAAAAAGACATCCCCAACAGAAAAGAACATAGCCGGTAGCGTGAAACCGAGCAAACCATCGGCAAGGAAGTATGTTTTTATCTGTTTGGCCAAACGTGTTTGGTCGGATGGATAAAATCATTCTTCCCGGTTTGTCTGCCGTGAGTGACGGCTTGTTCCATTTATGGAATGTGCGGTCATACACGGCTTTCCGCTTCCGGCTCAAAAGGACAACGAAAAAAGAAAAATCGTCAAAACCCCGTAAAAGCACCTCTTTGGCATAAGCACAAAAGAAAGGGGCCTTGTCTCATCAGTCTAAACTATTGTTTAGGCGTGAGGCAAAGCCCTTTTCTCCGCTTATGCGGCAGTCGGCACACGTTCGTTCAAAATCTTTTTGGGCGATGGTGTGCTGACGGATAAAATCGCTTTTACGGAAAAACTTGTGTGAGAAGAAAAAATCAGGAGATTCATTTCTAAATCTCCCGTTTTATTGTTACTTTTGCATACGAAGAGTTCTTTGAAGGTTACGCAACGCACAGAAGAATAATGCAGTAGATAACTAACTAATTCGTAACCTATTACTATTATGAGCGATTACCCAATGCTCATTTCCAATAAATTACACTCTTTTCGTAACTTCTTCAGACAAATATACAAGACTTTTTCAAAAAAGCACTCCCCGACTTGTAAAAATATAGAAATCATCCCATGGAAAAAAACAGAAGAGGCATCCCGATTCTCACCGGCATGCCCCTTTAAAGAAAGAAAACTCACACGTTTCGGCACTATAATTCAAAGTTCTATCTTACCGGAATTATTCTTTTACCTCCCTCTCCGGCGTACCCAGATAAAGATAGCGAAGAAAGCCAGAATGGCAGGCCAAAGCCCCATCAGTACGATTTTCCAGTAATACATGGCGTTCATCCCTAAGTTCACCGCATTATCAGGGGGTGTCGGACGCCGCACATCAATCGGCACCTCCTCTTCGGAGAGCCAGAAGAAAGAACCGGAGATTAAATAATAGTTAGCCGCCGGAACATCTTTTCGGGATATGCTAATCTCTCCGTTGCTCAAGCAATCGGCATCACCGAGAATAACGATTCGTTGCTCCTTATCACCCATTTGGCGTGATAATGCCAACACGGTCGGATACGAGCGCTCCACTTCACCCGCGGCAGGATTCAGACGGACGGTATCATCCAGGAAATCGGTTGTTTCCACCTCGTTCCAACTGCCGATCGTGTCGCTCACGAAAAGCGGGGTTACTTTGAATCCTTTATCTTCGGTATACTCCAATGCCGTAGAACCCGGCATTGTCACCACGTATTCCCGGCGATAGAGAGTCTCAAAAATGTAAGCAATATCCTGTGCTTCCTTGGTCGGACGAGCGATAATAAAATCAGGATCAAAATTCTCGCTGACTTTTACCAGACGTCCCGGTAAGAATTTCACGCCGAATTGTTCCACGATCGGGTTCATCACTTCCTGCCTACGGGGTTCTCCGGCGACAACCAGATTACCGCCGCGGGCAATATAAGCGCCCAGATTCGCTTTCTCCTGCTCCGTCATCGCGTAACGCATATCGGCAATCACGATGATATCCACCTTTTCCGGTATGGGTTTATCCAATGTTACTTCCGTGAAATCAAATCCTTGGTTAATCAAAGAATGACGGAAAGGCTTATCTTGAGCGAAGCGGTTATAATCCCGATCACCTTCCCGGATACAATCCCGCTCGCCATGACCTTTCACGAAACCGACCAAAGGCAGCTCCATGACCAATCGTTTGAACGATGCAGAAATCTCTGTTTCAAAGGGGAAGCGTTGCAGATCGTCGAATATCCGCAAGAAAGTCTTTTCCCCGTTATCCCTTTCCAACAGACGTACGAAACGATTCCCCTCGGGTTTCAAGTCTACTATTTTCTTCACTTCTTCCGGGCGCATAAACATATTCGAATCCAGATCCCATATCTCGGCACGTTTTAACATCCGTCCCCGATCGGACAAGTTTGGGTAAGACTTATCCAGCGAGGGATTTTCAGCCTTGTCATAATAGTAAATGTACTTCATTTTAATCTCCGGCTTGAAGCGCGTGTACATTCTGAAACGCCGGAGATCATCGTTCACGCTCCGGGGCAAACCGGCCCAGTAATTCTCTTCCAATATATTCACGAAAGTAGTGATTGTCAACCCGCCGTCCATTCTTGCCACGATATCCAGACTATTAGGTGTCAACGTGCGCATTTTGGTACGTGTCGCATCATAGAAAGCCATTAACTTGGGACGGGAAGTGAGGAACCCCATAAGCATAGCAACAACAACCACTCCGGCATATTTTCCCCACGTCATCATCCACGAAGTTTTCTGACGCCGTCCTTGCAAGCGGATAATGGACAACATCAGAAAAAGCACGATAACAATCACGAAATATAAAACATCTTCACTGCATATCAGTCCCCGGATAAATTCGTCCGCGCGTCCGCCGATCGCCAGCCAATAGGTGATATCACGCACAAATTCGATATCCTGCCACATACCTTTCACGTAATTTAATACTGCGAGTATAGCCAGCGTTCCCATAGCCGCGACGACTTGGTAAGAAGTAACGCTCGACATGAACAAACCTATCGCCGCGTAAGCGCAGAGCAGCAAATAAAGCCCCAGTAAACCGGAAAGCATAGCCGGGAAATCGGCAGACTTCACGGCGAACAAGGCAAAGATCATGTACACCATCAATATTCCCGTCAACACGAGCCCGTAGATCATCATAGAAAGGTATTTCCCGAGAATAATCTGCGTGTTCGTCACGGGTGACGAATAGAGTAATTTAATGGAACCGCTACTTAACTCCCGGCTCATCAATCCCATGGTCAACAAGGGGATATAGAGATACAGGTATTGCTGCATTTGAGTAAACAAACCGCGCATCCCACCAAAAGTTCCTTCCGTCACGCTCCACAGGCGGTAGCCCAGCGACTGGCTTCTAACGTATCCTCCCAGCATATCGGTAAACGCCATGCTCGCTTGAAAAGTAAAAATCACCAGAATCAACCATGCCACCGGCGAATAGAACAAAGTTTGCAATTCGGTCCGGGCTATTTTATATATTGTCTTCATCTTTTTATCAGTTTATAGAGTGATTTACTTCTTTGATAACACGGCAAAAATGGAATCCATGGAATTTTTTTCCACCTGAATACCCGACAATCTCCATCCCTTCGCCACGCTGGTTTCCACGATACGTTCCGTTACCCCGGTAGCGTCGTCAAAGCGTACCCGGTAATTTTTACCGCCCAATTCCTCCACGCCGAGCACACCCTCGATGGCTTTCAACTCTTCCGCTGCCGGCGTGTTTATCAAAGAAACGACCAACGTGTCCGGCACGATATAATTGTCGAAATCATCCACCGTCCCGGCGAACACGAGCTGCCCTTCCTCGATCATCCGGATATAATCACAGGTAGCCTGCACTTCAGACAAGATATGAGTCGACAGAATAATCGTCCGTTCCTCGGCAATCTCCTTGATCAAGTGGCGTATTTCCACAATTTGGTTCGGATCGAGCCCGTTGGTCGGTTCATCCAGCACCACGAAATCGGGGTTATGAATAATAGCCTGCGCTATTCCCAACCGTTGCTGGTATCCTCCCGATAAATTACGAATCAGACGTTTGGCGAAATGTGATATGCCGCAACGTACCATAACATCCCTCACCGCCCCGGGAATCTCTTTTCCCGGCATCAACCGCATATTCGCGCAATGAATCAAGTACTCCTCCACGGTAAGATCCGAATGTAAAGGTGGTTTTTGGGGGAGAAAACCCAGATGCTTCTTTGCCTCTACCGGGTTTTCCCGCAAATTGATTCCCTTGATCCAGACATCTCCCTGCGTCTGTTTCAACACCCCGCAAATGATATTCATCGTGGTTGATTTCCCGGCACCGTTCGATCCCAGCAACCCGTAAATACCATTTCCGGTGATTTCGAAACTTATATCCCGAATCGCCCATTGAATACTGTAACGATGGGATAAATTTTCCACTCTAATAATTGGTTCTTCCATACGTGATTTAATTATTTATACAAACATTATTTATTATCTAGCATCTTCCTGATCTTGTACAACAAATACTCGTAATGCAAACGTGTATCCCCCGTACTTTTCGTCACTGCCCCTTTCAACAAATCCTGAATCCGGAACAGCATATTGAAGTAATGGTCTACCGGCACGTAATCACCCGGCATCACGACACGCATATTCGGCGAGAATCCGCCACGTTCTCTCGCTGTCATCATCATGCTTTCCACCTGCCGCCGATCGATACCCGGTAACTCCGCGAGTTCACTTTCCACCAATCCCTTGCGAGGCGTAAAATTCCCCGCCGTCGTGGCCGCAGTCGACGAGGCAACCACACTCCCCAGAAAGTCTTTTTGCAAATCCATCTCGTACTTCTTCAACGGACGGTTCTTGATCGTACCTTCCCACACGGTATTGTAGATATCATTCACATATTCTTTCACGGAATAATCCCCGCCTTTCTCCGCACCGAGAGCCACGTATTTTATCCTGAATGTCAATGTTCCCAGTATGAAACCGCGAATCTGGTCTTCCATCGAATTTCTGATTTCCAGTTTACGCTCCACCTCTTTGTTATCCAGCCACGAGAGGTCTTTCGCCAGTTCGACCATATATTTCAAAGCCGCCCTTTGTGTTTCCCGGGGCACCACGACATAAGAAGGCGTGTTTTCATCCGAGAATGCCTCATGCTGGTAAAATCCGCCCAAATTCACGGAAAGGTCATTAATCCGCTTGCGCAATTGATACCCCAAAGCGTTATACATGGCCGCACGTTTCCGTTGATCGATATCCTCATCCGCATACCACCGGTAGAAATGCCGCAAAGAGAGTTTCAAGTTATTGATCGCATAGCGTAAAGCCTTCAGGTGGTCATCACCCAAATCCCCGGGAAAAGAGGTAGGATCATAATAATAGTAAGGCATTTTACCGTAACGAAGATTCGGGTTACCCCGTCCCTCCTTGATCCACCCGTCCAAAACGGCAAACTCATCCCAAGGTGTCGCCGCCGGGGAAATCGGTTTGTACAGCCAATGAATGACATAATAATCATACTCGCCCAATCCTTTGGGAGTCATTCGCACCCCCCGTTCCAAATCTCCCGGCTGGGCAATATAGTTACAGGGTACATCATCCATAATCGACGGACTTAGCCCGTACTCTCGCGTGAACGCGGGAGAACGCAACGAATCAACCGGGTAGACACTCGAAGCTCCCGCATTGTAAAGGAGTCCCAAGTTGATTCCCGTTTCCCGCATCACGGTTGAGCGAATCAGATCACCTACTATTTCTTCCGACAGGAAAGCCTTTCTCACCCCCGGGTCAGCAGCCATCGTGGTTAATTTCCGTTCGTCCTGCAAGCCGGACACCATGCCGTCATACAAATACAGGGAAGCATTCAATATCTCGCCCGTTCTCGGGTCTATATGCATTGAACTCTGCATATCCAACCACAGGGGAGCGTAACGAATCGTCGAATATTTTATATTATTAGCGTCAAACTCCGGGTCATTCCGCGGGAAATCCACCACCCGTACCGCGTCTTTAAACCCGATTGCCTCAAACGCCCGATTCCACGCTTCCACGCCTTCTTTCACGTACTTTTTCCATGTCCGCGGCATCAATGAATCCATATAAAACACGATCGGCTTTTCAGGCTCGACCAATTCTCCCCGGTTATAAGCAGCCTCATCCGCCGGCTCCAGACGCCAACGCTTCGTGTAATGCGTTTGTTCCAGCGGTTTCCTCTCGTCCGGGAAATGAGAAACCCGTGTATAGGCAACCCCCAGACGGGGATCTGCCAGACGGGGTTTCATTTGTTCCTCGGGCAACTGCAACAGAATCTTATTCACGGTTACCGATACTTTCACGTCACCGGGAACTATCTTGAAAGCCCCGAACAAATATTGATTCTCCACGAACCCGAGTTCACACTGCACGGCAATGTTATTGTCAAAAGCTTTCACGTCTTTCAGGAAAGAGCATTCCTTTTTATAGTCATGCTCCCGGGCTATCCACCCGTAAAATGAATTGGCAGCGTACGGAGCGAAGGGAGTCGTGTACGGGGAATACTCCATAAATAGAGAGGTCATGTCTACCACGATAGCACTACTATCCGGTGTAAAAGCTAAAACTTTGAACATGGCGTAAATCCCGCCCGCGTTTGCTTGGTCTATCGCCTCGTCCATATTCCGCTGGTTACTGTTGTTCAGTGGTTTGTCAATTAACGAGATTCGAGCATGCAAAAACGAATCCAAACGGGTAAAACAAAGCGGCAAAGAATAACCGGCAAACTGTCCGACTACCCCTTCTCCGTTATCGCTGATATCTTCGATAGAAGAAACAAGCATCATATCCTTTCCCAACAACTCGACGGGAAATTCTACATATACTTTATCCTTCCATTTATGTACGGTCATCAACCCCTTGGCGGTCTTCATCGTCTTTCCCTTGAAGAGCTTGTCGTAAGGAGATTGTTTCTCTCGCTGTTCTTTTTTGGCATCTTGTTTTTTCTTCCTTGCCATCCCTTCATTACAAAGTCCGAACAAGAAAAAAGATACCCATATGATACATATTATTCTTTTCATAGGATGAGTTATTTAAATGCTTGTTCCAACTTGTAGAGCAGTAACCGGTAATGCTGGCGGGTATCCTCAGAACCCGTGTTTGCCTTACTTTTTACCAGAACTTGTATTTTCTTCAACATATCGAAATACAGGTGATCCAACGGCTCAACGACCATATTGGAATTGACGTTCACCCAATAGCCGAAACCCTGCCGCTCGAGATACTTCGGTAAACTCTCCGGAACCGGAACCGCTTCCCCGCAAGCCTCTACCGTTTCCTGATTGGTAAACATACCTAACCATTCAACGGGAAGAACACCGTATCTCTCTCTGCTGAAAGCCTTCACGCACTCCGGGACCTCTATCATCCGGCTCACGGACGCCACGGACAGGGGATCGCC
The DNA here is from genome assembly GCF_900184685.1 of Butyricimonas sp. Marseille-P3923. Taxonomy (GTDB): domain Bacteria; phylum Bacteroidota; class Bacteroidia; order Bacteroidales; family Marinifilaceae; genus Butyricimonas; species Butyricimonas muris. The sequence goes on along the minus strand of NZ_FXXL01000003.1, from coordinate 83,016 downwards.
GGATATTCCTTTCTTCGCCACCCCAGAGAACAGCATCACGTTAGACAACAGTTTCATTTGCAGATTCTTTTCCGGCACGGTGAGTGTTTTTCCTTTTTTGGTCGGGGCAAACACGAAATCCTGCACGTCCGCCAAGAACTCCCGCGGAGTGTATGTTTCCGGGTTCTCGTCCTTCACGGCACTCAACGCCACGGAAGCCAGACGGGACATCACCGCCCCGAATATTTTGTCTTCCAACTCGGAAGAAATATTACTCATCAACGGCCATTGCGCCTGCATCTTGGCAGCATTCAACCAATCCATGTTCCCGATCTGTTCCAACAGGAAACGAAGAGCCCGTTGCTGTTTCTCTTTCGGCACGACCGCAAAACTCGGCAACTCGTCCCCGTCATAACGCTCGTTCAGGTATAATCCCCCGATATTCAATAACACGTGATTCACGTAACGCACGTACTGGTAAACGATCTCGTTATACATTCCCTGACGGAAAGTATAGTCCGGGTCATCTTTCCCCACCCAATCGCTCATGTTATCCAATACATATTTCAGGTTCTTCACTCCATAAGCAGACGATTTCATAGCGTCATCCCCCAAGTCTTCCTCCACGGAACTCGGGTCAAAACGGGCAAAAATCTGTTGCTTCCCGTAACGATACACCGGGTCCCCCGACTTCTCGGTAATCCATTGATTCAGCGTCGGCACCTCTTCTTTAGCACTCTTGGCATCCAATAACGGGGAGTACAACCATTTGATAGCATACAAATCATACACGCCCAAGCGCGGCGGGGTCAATTTCACCCCCCGTTCTTTATCACCGGGTTGCGCCACGTAATTGTTACGGGCGTAATCCATGATCGAGTACGTCGTCCCGTATTTACCCGTGAACGACGGGGAGCGCAGCGAATCCGTCGGTATGGCTGCCGAACCGGACATATTGTGCATCAACGCCAGACAGTGTCCTACTTCATGCGCCACCACGTAACAGATACATTCCCCCAAGGTTTCCTCGTCGAACATCACCTTGCGCACGTCAGCGTCAGCGGGAGAAGTCTGCAAGAAACGCCAGTCCTGCACCAGTTTCACCAGATTGTGGTACAAGTACACCGAGGCATTCAATATCTCGCCCGTCCGGGGATCCGTCCACGAGGGTCCCATGGCGTTCGCCACCGGCGACGGGGAATATCGTACACAGGAATACTTCAAGTTATCGGGATCAAACGCGGGATCATCCATTGGAAACTCCTTCGCGACAATCGCGTTTCTGAATCCTATTTCTTCAAACGCCTTTTGCCATTCCTCCACCCCGGCACGGATATACTTTTTCCAGCTTTCCGGGAAAGCGTTATCCACGTAGAACACGATCGGTTGCTTCGGTTCCACCAATCTCCCCTGCCTGAAAGCAATCTCGTCAGCAGGTTCCAACCGCCAGCGATTCGCGTAATACCTTGGCTCTATGCCCTTGTTCTCGTGACTGAAAGCGGATTTATTACTGTAAAATATCCCGATCCGCGGGTCGGCAAAACGGGAACGCATCGGCTCCTCCGGCAACAGCACGAAACTACGGGTCAATACCGCCGTGAACGGTAATTTATATATATAATAATATCTTCCGTCCCGCACGTTCACCTCGTAACTCAGGGAAGACTGTACACTCACGTTATCATCAAAAGCCTTTACCTTGCCCAACTGGGATTTATCTTTCTTGAACTCTTTCACAATCCAACGCCCGCCCCCCAATATCGGTGCGTAGGGCGAAAACGGGGGCATCTGTTCGTTATCCGCCAGAAAGAACTCGCTCACGTCAACCACGACCGCCGTACTGTCCGGATTGTAAGCCTGAATACCAAAATTATGCATCACGGCGGGACGGGTACTCTCGGCAATACGCTGCCTCAAACTTTCCACGTCTGTTTCGTAAGGTGTGTCCACCTGACGTAAACTGATAATGGAGTCCGTCCGGGTAAACACCACGTGCAACGGGTCTGTCGGCTTTTCCCCCACGCTCCCGAACCAGTTACTCGTGGTTTCCGAAATCGTGGAACCCAGCAACATATCCTTGTTCAACAAGTTAAACGGAATCTCGAAATACACCTTATTATCCGTCTTGTGGATTGTCAATAACCCTTTTACCGTTTCACAGGCTTTTCCCTTAAATAATTTCTCGTAAGGAGTTTCCTTTTTAGTTTCCTTGTCTTTAGCAGCCGCTTTCTTTTTCCTCGCAAACACGGCATCCCCGCTCCCTAGAGCCAAAGCCGCCACCAGCAAGAAAGAAATCCGAATTGATTTGTTCATAACTTCTTCATTTAAATTTCACACGTGATATTACTTTTTAGACACACAACACCCCTTAACTTGTTTTCATGACAAGTCTCATAAAACTTGCAAGGAGTTGAGGCTGTTCGAAAAGTGTTTTGAACTCACTTTTCGAACAACCTCATTTCTAAATTATTGGTAACGTTCAAACACGAGATTATAATAACCTCCCCACTTCCAACTGACACTCTTTATATCTCCAAGACCATGCACCCGATGCAATATTCCCGTTTCTCCCGGATTCGCAGCACCTAATATTTCCGGATCAATCGCATCGCAGATATAAAATCTCCCGTCATTCAACGCCACACCCACTCTTGTGCAATCGGCATCCTGCATGATATGGGTAATTCTGGCTCCATCACCGAAATCCGTGTATTCTTTCACGGCTTTGGTATTCACATCGTAAAAATACAATTTACTACCCTCTCCAAAATACAGGTAACCGGACGTACGCAGTCTCCAGTACACGGTATTATCAGACACCAAATGATTTCCGGCAAATACTTCCTGCGTGGCATCGATAACCGTACGTGTATTAACATTCCCACTGAATGCAAACGACTGGTACATGTATTCTCCCGTATTTGCATTTTTAACTATCGTCACGAAATTCTTGCCGTCAGTATGATCGCCGCAATAAATCAATTTGTTGTCCCCCAAATTCAACAAATCCATGAACGTATTCGGATCATTCGTGTTTATTATATCCAATTTGGCTCCTAAATAACTATTCCCGGAACTATAACTGGTATAACACCCCACGAGCCGATTGTTCAACTCATCATGCAACAAAATACATTCAGATTTATACGTGTTCACATCAAAAACCTTTGATATTCTAGAACCTCCACCCGGGAAATACACCGGGATATCCATAAAATATGCCTCATGATGCATTGCCGAAGAATTCTGGTTCCGCCTCCAGTAAATATTTCCATCCTGCCCTATAGCAAAATCACAATATCCCCCGCGGCAAAAAGCCATAGGTTCAAATCCGGCAGGATAAGCAGCCCCTTGGAACTCATCCCGCAATTCGAGCACCTTTCCCAAATCATCGCCATTCAACACGATAGCATGTCCCCCCTCCTGTATGACGACCACCTCATCCTCGCTACCATCTATCGTGTATGCCGTAACGGACAATAATTCGGCATCGGGTAAAGGAGAAGCCGGTTGTAAATCCGAGTACAAATCCGGGAAATCCGACCAGTAGTAATGTGTTTTATTATCATCATCTTTCCATGAATCTCTCCGGATATAATTAATTGTCGGCTTGCCGTCTTTCATACTACCAATCATCCAACCGATCAGATAAGGTGATTTTACCGTAACATAGGCAGAGTAACGACTTACCACTCCCGTTGCCTTTTCCGTGACAAAAAGATAATAACTGAATGTCCCGCATTCGTCCGGCACATATATCAAATCTCTTTCTCTGGAAATAGTATCTCCTGACCACGTCAATTTCCACACGAATTCGAAAGCGGCATCCGAAGTATCCCGATCCGGGTATTTCCATGTAAAATCCATAACGAGTTTCAACGTATCCCCCAAAGTTATTGAAGATTTGGACAGCGAACTCACCAAGGCCATCTTCTCTATTTGGTTGTAATCAACCAAATCGTAATTCCCTTTATCTTCATAACAGGCCATTAACAAGCATATAGATGCCCATAATGAAATAATTATTACTTTCAATTTCATAGTAAACATTTTTAATTATCCACCAATTAGTTTGACTTCCATCTCTGTCCCATCATCTTCCAGTACCGGAGTTTTATTATCTTTCTCCTTCAACAAATAATTCTTGAAGATAATCGTGTAATAGCGCAGCTCATTGGCATCACTCGGGTCAAGCTCGGCTTTTCCGGTTTCCTGAATAAATAAACGATATTTCTTATCCGAGTAATCTCCCAAATAACTACTGGTTACCGTCGAATTCCACCAATCCGGCTTTGCAATCACGTTCGATGTATAAATGATATTCCCCAAACAATCGGCTTGCCCCAGCATGAAATCACCGGTTTCAGTCAATCGTATAGTAAGCTTCCTCGCTTGCTGGCTGATTTCCGATGTTTTGATAAAAGTGATCCAGCAGGTATCAATCACCGCCCCGGCTTTCATAATAAAACTTGTCGGGAAAATATATGAATCTTCATTCGCCGTTGTGAATTCCTCTGCCACAACGATCTTGTACGCGCGATCCTGTTGTGAGGGCAACCCGATGACTTCCACTAAAACGGGAAAATCCAATTGATTATCATTCGGGAAAGCAAGGAAAGAACAAGTGGAAGAATCCACGAGGTTCTTCACGAACTGCACGTAGTTGCCGTCCCGGTAAACCATAATGTCATCCCGCTGGCATGACAATAGAGTCAAGAATAAAGCAATCACTAATAAATATACTCTTTTCATAATGTCCTAATTAAAATTGATAATCAGTTTCACTCTGTGGCAATGGCATTGTCCAATTCTTCGGTTCCATCGTGATATTAGAACTTCCGTTGTAAATATTCCGGTTCAACCGCTTGAACATAAAGAATGTCTGCCCGGAAGTCAAGGTTTCCCGAATAATATCATTGACCAATTTCTCTTTCAAATCCTCCGGATAAATTGTCTCTGAAAGCGCAGCTTTCGCCCCGCGATTGCGTCGCAAGGTATTAAACAACGTCACCGCTTCCGGAATCCGATTCTTGTTGATCAAATACTCTATCATGATATGATACATCTCCGGGAAACTAATCACCGGTAATAACGGTCCTTGATTGGTAGCGATGTCCGTCGCATTATAACTCGTGCCTGTCGGTCTGATCCACGTCAGGTAACGCTGAAGACCGTATCGGTTATACCATCCCACTTTCCGGTAATCATCCTCGTCCCCGGTAAACAAAAGATCGATATTCTTCATTCTGAACATGTAACTACTGGTTCCGATCCGCGCCTCCCAATAATCATAGTTATTATTATTCGAGAAACACATCAGAATCTCTTCCGGTCTTTTGGTATGAATATATTCCACGCTTGAAATCGAACCTTGATAAGAGGCACTTGTCCACTTGAACCAGTTTCTCGTGTGGAAACTATAAATAATCCGGGCATTCTCGTATGCCTTATCTTCCTCCCCGTTATACATGTATATACGTGCCAATAATGCCGTGGCTCCCCAGAAATTCATTCGACATCCCCGGTAACTCATAAACTCGCTCGGCGGGGCTGACGACCACGAATTGCTTTGCCGGATTCGGTTTGTCAGAGAACTACACCATGAACGACAAAAAACAGTATCCACTTCCGCCAGTATTGTCTTCGCTTTTTCCATATCCCGAATAATAAGCGACATGACTTCACTTGCCTCCCTATGCTTCGGCTGATAATCCGGGTATGTCTCCACGTAAGGCATTTTCCCGGATAGTCCCGTTACAGGTGCCGGACAATAGAACCGGAACATCTCGAAATGCAATAAAGCACGTACTCCATACATCTCTCCCAGAATCATATCCCGCTCCGTTTCCCCTATTTCAAAGAAACTCGTGTCTTTGGCTTCAACTTGCTGAATAATATTATTACACGTTGAAATCACGTTAAAAGCCTTCTTCCACATCGACTCGGAAATATCTTCCACGTCGGAGGATTCCCAGTTAAACTGTGCTCCATAATATAAACCCGAGGGTAAATAACTGGTTGACGAGGTTTGATAATTATGCCCCAAGGCACTGGCAAATCCCCACATCAAATTATACCCGTACAACCCGTAATCGGATAACTCCCGATAGACTCCGTTCACGGCCATCCTCACCCCCTTGTAATCCGCGAATAGTTCATCTTCAACGATAACATTATCGGAGGTTACGTCCAAGAAATCATCACAGGCACTCAACAGTCCCGTTGACAATAACAATATAATCCATATCTTTCTCATAATATTCCTTTCATTATTTTAGAAACCGGCACTCAGTGAAAAATTAAAGGTTCGCGCAAACGGGTAGTTCAACCCCATCTCCTGTTTAATCGTCGAAAAAGTAGCCACATCCTTCATGTTGAATTGCAATCTCAAAGACGTGAACCCGATTTTACCAAGCAATTCGCGACTGAAATCGTATGACAGAGTCAGGGAATTAAAAGTCACGTAATTATTTTTCTGCACGAAACGGGAAGTCGCACGAGTAACATAATACCTATCCTTCAACGCTTTCAAGGGAGTCACGTCGCCTACATCCTGCCAACGTTCCGTCCATACCCGTTTATCAACATTATAATCGTTCAAATTAGCATTCTCCACGTTCTCCAGCAACGTCTTATTATACTTATCACCTCCAAAAGAATACAAGAACGTCGTGTATAAAGAAATGTTCTTGTAACGGAAATTCAAACCGAACGCACCCTCCCCCCATGGGTCTTCATTCCCGATCTTTTGCTGTTCGACAGAAGACCATACATAAGTAATCGTTCCGTCCCGCTTTTGAAAAACCTCCTGACCGTTCGCCGGATTAATACCCAAAGATTTCATCCCGTAGATCGTGTTGGTAGAATTTCCTTCCTCGTACTTCATTATCGGCGTGGCATACGCTTTATTCGATTCGGCATAAATCAACAAGAATTGATTGGTAACCTTACTCTGGTCCCTGTACCCTTCATAAAACTCATCGATACGACTATTGTACTCCTTCAATGATTCCGATATTTTCAATAATTTATTAACATTATGGGCCATATTTCCAAACAGGATCACGTCAAAATCTTTATCACTATACACGCGTACACTCTTCAAAGCGATTTCACCCCCCCGATTCATTACCTCCCCGACATTATCCTTATACTTGGAATATCCCGATGACGACGGTATCGACACATCATTGATCAGCGATTTCGTCTTTTCGTTATACACGTTAAATTCTATAACACCTCTATTCCCCACTACTCCTATTTCTGCCCCGATATTCCACGAGAACTTCTTTTGCCAAGTCAAATTAGGATTACCCAACGCCTTCGGTCTTACCCCTATACCCGTCGGATACCAGTCATCCAACATAATCTCGAAAGTATTCCTCGACATATAAGGCTCGAAATTAGCGCTTCCGGTTTCTCCGATATTGCCCTTGATCTTGAGCATGGGAATCCAATAAAATTCATTCATAAACTCGTAATTGTGTAAATTAATACCCGTACCGAGCGACCAGAAAGGAGCCCATTTTTTATCCGTACCGAACTCAGAAGACCCGTCGTACCGGTAAGAAGCATCGAACAAATAGATATCCTTGAAACTATAATTCAACATCAAGAACATTCCGACCAGACGTGTCTTATTATCCGTGAATGTCGGTTTCTCCACGATTTCATAAGCATAAGCGGGAGAATCTCTTTCCGCATCCGGGAACCCGCGATATTTTGATTTCGTGTAATCTTCTTGCGTCGCCTTCACGTTAAATCCCGCAGAAAAATTAAAATTATGCAGTCCCAGCGTGCGATTGTACGCCCCGAACACGTTCATATCCCATTTTATCTCCTCTTTTCGTTCCTTTACCAGATCACCCTTCTTGAACAAATCAATCCGACCGTAAGTACCGGACGCCGGGTCAGTAAACTTATCCGTGTGCGAATCTTTATAACTGACCGCAAACTGTCCCTTGATCAATAGGTAATCATTCACATACCAGTTCAATGCCAAATTATTCGTTAATTCCGAATACCCGTTTTTACTGTAATTTCCAATTACCGCCTCATACAACGGATTCTTTGACGACCCGCCATAATTTCCCCATTGCGTCGTGTTTTCCAGCAACTCTCCGGTATCCGGATCCCGCCAATAATCGTATGGCTGTTTGGACGTGTAATCCCCGAAATCGCCATAAGGAGAATTTTTAGCTTTCACAACATCGTATGACACTTGATTACGGATCTGTACTCCTTTAAAACGATAGTCTAAAGTTAATCCGGCTCCCATTCTATCCCGATAAGACTTTTTCATGACCCCGTTCTCGTTGTCATAACGCAACTCTACCCCGAAACGGACATGCTCTGCCCCACCCTCGATATACACGCTATGCCTATGATTAATCTCTGTTCTCAAGGGCTGGGAAAGCCAATAATTATCCACACCGATTAATATGCGATTCCGTTTCTGAAGATAATTCCACATCAACGAATTCAACTCATCCTCTGCCGTATACAATCCTTCAAATCTCCACGGTTCGAATAGCCCGGCAGCCACTTCCGCTTCCAGTTTCTCTTTCGAGTGCATCAAATTATAACTACTCAAATCCGGAGCGGTAATACCCAAGTTTCCACTGTACGAAATTCTTAGTTCACCGGGTTGCGGAGCCAAAGTTTCAACCACAATCACACCGTTTGACGCGCGTGAACCGTAAATGGCAGTAGCCGCAGCATCTTTCAGTATCGTGATATCCTTCACCCGTTGCACATCGAAGTCAAAGATCTTCTCGATAGATACCTCGAAACCGTCCAGAATAAACACGGGCAAATTCGGGTTATTCGTTAACGCAAATTCCGATACATCGGTAGATGTCATCATATCCAACTCCTTCACGGACGGTAGTCCGGAACGTCCCCGGATATACAATTCCGGTAATGCGTTCGGGTCCGAACCCAACTCATTATTCTTGATAATACGTAATGAAGGATCAAACACCTGCAAAGCATCCAATAAACTGCGACTCGATACTTTCAATATCTCTTCCCGAGAAACCTGTGTCGCCGATCCGGTAAAACTCGACTTCCGAATATTCGCATACCCGGTCACCACGACATCCTGCAGTGCAATCTTATCCTCTTTCATCACTACTCTCAGATCTTTAGGGGTATCTCCTTCTTTTAAAGGAGCAATTTTCACGTATTCCGTTTCCATTCCCACGAATGTAAATATCAACGTAGCAGTATCCACCGGTAACGTTATACTGAAAAAACCGTCTACATTAGTGGCAACCCCTACACTTGTCCCCTTTATCACTACCGTCACCCCCGCCAAGGGTCTCTTTTTCTCGTCTACCACCGTACCCTTTATCAAACGAGCCACACCTTTGGCCACAATCGTGTCGCGGGCAAGCACCTCATTCGCTTTCCGGATAACAATCAATTTATCCTCCACGGAATAAGTCAACCCCGTACCTTTCAAGCATTCGCGGAGAATCTCGTCTATTTCCACCGCCTTAAACCGCTTGTTCAACTTGTTGACACTCGCCACCTCGCTGTCCTTGTAAATAAAATAATAATCACTGTGCTGGCGAATCTCTTTCATTAAATCCTCGAATGTCGCATTCTTCAGGTTAAAACTGAACACCACATGTTGCGAATGTACTGCTGCAGATAAATGCATTGCCGTACAAAAAAGTAAAAGAGCTAGAAAACGCATAGTTAATAAGATTTTTCGCCCCCCCGACGAACGGAGATAGCATTCTCGATTTTTTTTCATACATTTGTACCATTATATGATTAAACAATACCCGTCCGGTTGCACCCGGTCGGGAGTTATACATAAGCGGTTGGAAGTTGCACCTTCTTTCCGCTTATTTGCTTTACTCGGCCTCCACCACGACGGTCTTCCCTTGCACCGTAAACCGTACCCCGCCCAAACTCTCGAACACGTTCAGCAACGTTTCCGCATTCTCGTAACGTTTTAATCTTCCGGAGAATATAATATCCTTCACCCCTGCGTTCTGGTAAAATACCTCGACATCATACCACTTGGATATCAACGTCATGATATCCTCCAAACGTTGGGATTCAAACAAATACACCCCGTCTTTCCAAGACACGAACAACTCGACGTCCACTTTCCGCACGTCGTTCCTCCCGCTCGCCTTGTCATACACCAGTTGTTCCGACGGACTCAACACGGCAACCTCTCCCGATGAATCGTCCACTTGCACGGCACCTTCCACCAGTGTCGTCATAATACACTCCTCGTCACTGTACGCCCGCACGTTAAACTTCGTTCCAAGCACCTTTATATCAATCTTCCCCGTGTTCATGATAAAAGGTCGCCCGGCATCTTTCGCCACCTCCGCGAATACCTCCCCGCTCACCCATATCCTGCGTTCTTCTCCCAAAAATGCGACAGGAAAACGGATTGAACTTTCCGAATTCAACCATACCTTCGTCCCGTCGTCCAAAGTCACGTTGAACTCCGCCCCGCGGGGAACCCGTATCGTGTTGTACACTTCCTCCTCGACAGAACTCGTGTCCTTCCCGGTATAAACCAACCCACCCCGGTTACTCACGATTCGCTTACTCCCGTCCACCACCGTAAAATTCTCCCGGTTCAACGCCTTGCTACTCCCGTCTGACAGCGTCAACGTCGCCATCGACTTGCCCGGCAATAAAGTCATCTCCCCCGGGTACTCCTGCCGTACGGAATCCACCCGCTGTTCCAACAAGAAAAAAGTCACCAGCAACGGCAGAATCACCACGGCTGCCGCAGCTGCAATACGCCTCCACTCGATACGCCGCTGATGCCGTATAGCACGCCTCAACCGATCAAAATTATAATACTCGTCGAAACGTCGGTAAATGGCCTCCTTGTCCCGGTATGAAGCAGCCGCAATCAACCGTTCGAATATCTCCCGGTGTTCTGCGGCAGCTCCCAACCATCGGGTCAATTCCCCAAGTTGCCCCTCCGTGATCGAACCGTCAATATAAGCATAAATAATATCCGCGATTTTCAAATTCTCTTCCGACATATTCTATTCTCTTTTTAACCCTATAACACGAAAAAGTACACGGCATACTATCCACGTCCACATTTTTTTTCCAACTCTCAATTGTCCTTACAATTGAGAGTTGGAAAAGTTGCAGGTTGCATTTGCCTTCGGCAAGTTACAGGTTGCTTTTCAAGACGGTATTTTAACTCATCCTCTGTTCATCGAGCAGGAAAAAACTTGAATTAACTAATATGATTTACATCGACAAAATAAAAAAGAAACAACAAGAATATCTTGTCTTTCAACCGGGCACGGAGAATCTCCCGGGCACGGGCACGCTGATTGCGTACCGTGTTTTCCGACACTTCCAACACTTCGGCGATCTCCGATATAGACATATCCAGCAAGGTAAGGTTAAAAACTTTCTTCATTGCCTCGGGCAAACGCTCCACCTCGTTCCGGATCCGGCGATGTAACTCTTCCTCGATCACGAAACAATCATCCTCCTCGACAAAAGTTTCCGGAACCGTATCATTCAAGGAAATCTTTTTCACCCGCACCCGATCCCGATTATAATTCAAGCAGGCATTACGCACCGAAAGATACATGAACGAACGCAAAGAATAAATCGCCTCGAAATCCTCCCGGCGAGCCCACACCTTTATAAATACTTCCTGCACGATATCGGCAACGGCTGCATCATCTTTGACAAAGCGACTCCCGAAGGCACATAAGGCATGAAAAAATAAGCGGTAAACCTCCTTTAACGCCTTTTCCTTACCTTGATTCAAATCCCGAAGTATATTTATCTCCATATCAACCATTACGTTCTTTCGCTAATTCTCACAAATATATAAAAAAACCTAATACTTTATACAGAAACCAAAATAAAATATACTTACCTCCAATTCAAACGAAATCCTATTTCTTTGATTTTTAATCACCTAACAAGACACTAAAAATATTTTGTATCATTCAACAATTTTTTCTCCAAATAATTTTGCTCGATAGTACAAAACCCCTATATTTGCATCGCTTTTGAAAAAAAATTCCTTAGTAGCTCAGTTGGTTAGAGCGGCGGACTGTTAATCCGTAGGTCGTAGGTTCAAGTCCTACCTGAGGAGCCAAGCAGGATGAACCGACAGAAATGTCGGTTTTTTCTTTTATACAATTCTTCATTCCAACCTCCTTTTTGAAAGAGTCGGGATATTCTCGCGAGGAAAGACGTGTAGAACGAACGTCCGCAGGGGAAGATACGGGGGTACGTTTCCATTTTTTGCCGGACACGTTCCTGTTTCTCCTTCTCCGGATAACGAGGTTGCCCAGCCGCCAGTAGAGAGTGGTGGTGATTCCCCTGACCGTTTTTTTCCCGTGTAATAATTTTAAATCTGTTCTTGTCATTATACTCTCTTTTCTTGTATAATAGATTTATCGTAAAATAAACAAGAAACAATAAAATAACCTGCAACTTGCCGAAGGCAAATGCAACATGTAACTTGCAACTCGCCGAAGGCGAAAACTACACTGTCTCCGGTCTTTTATAAGGTATTCTAAAATAAACCGTCGTTCCCTTACCGGGTTCCGAGGTTAAATAAATTTCTCCGTCCAACAACTCGATAATCGCCTTGCATATCGGCAGACCGAGTCCCGTTCCCTGCACGAACTCGTTCGCCTTGAAAAACCTGTCGAAAACATGCCCGAGAGATTCTTTTGATATTCCGATACCCGTATCCTCCACGAAACACTCGATCCAGTTTCCGTCATCCGATACTTTCGCACCGACGGCAACATGCCCGCGGGAAGTGAATTTCTTCGCGTTTCTTACCAGATTCAAAAACACCTTTGTCAACTTAATCTCGTCAGTTATAACCAGCAACTCTTCCCGTGGTCCCCGTTCAATAAATTCTACACCCTCCGCGGCGTTCAAATGCCCGATATCCAACACCGAATGCACGAGAAAACGCATATCACACACATCCGGGTAACACATTTCCTGCCCCGCTTCCAGACGCGACAAGTCAAGCACGTCATCCAGCAACCCCAACAAATCCCTGCTGTTATTTGAAATTGAATCCCTGAACAACTTTCTCTCCTCGTCCGAATACCCTTCTTCCGTCATCAAATTGGTGAAGCCGACAATACTGTTCAACGGTGTTCTGATCTCGTGTGAAATATTCGCCACGAAAGCGGATTTCAACCTGTCCGACTCCTCCGCCCGCCGCAGGGCGCTCGCCAACTCCTCTTCCGCCTGTTTATGCTTGTCGATGCTTATACCCATCCCGTAAAGATACTGCACCTTCTTCCCGTCTGCCATCACGACTATTTCCATGACACCCCGGCTTTCCCACCAGTGATAATTCCCCGTTCGCGAGAAATCTACCCGACATTCAATGGCAAATTCCTTCATCTTCCCTTCCAACACTTGCCGAAAAGCAAAGATGACACTTTCCCTGTCATCCGGGTAAATACGTGCCATAAACTTGTTCAATGTGTTCAAGTTTTCCTTCACGAACTCGTCTTCGGCGAAGCCCTCGCCGATGTTCAATATATCATTCTCAACATCGTAATACCACGAGAACGCTTGTAAAGCATTCACCGAAATACGCAGGAATTTCTGTTGCTGCCACTCCCTCGTTATATCCCGGAACATAATCACCGCACCGTAAACCTCGTTATCGAAGTTCACCAAAGGAGAGATGCTACCCGCCACCTTTTGTATCGGGGCATCCCCACCGGGAATCAACACGGTATCCAAAGCCAGATCCTTACGCACTTTCTCCCGCATCACGCCTTCCGCCAACTCCTCGATACCATGCCCCACTTTATCTCTGGCGACTTCACAAACCTCGTGAAGCGGCTTCCCGATAATCTTCCCCGCAAGTCCCAATCCCTCGACTGTAGCGCAATTCAACTCGATAATCCGCAATTCTTTATCCACGACCAGAATACCCTCGCTCATGGAAGATAAGGTGTTCGATAAGATTTCCGTTTTTTCTTTTAACATGGTTGCCATTTGCTGGGCTGCCTTTTCGAGATACCCGCTCCGGCGTAACATTTTCCGGTAACGCAACTGGTACAAGACCAGACATACCAACATAAATACCAGAACACAGAAGACCAAGCATATAGCCACGATGTAAGTTTTATACGTGATCCAAAACGTGCCCCGGTTATTCAAAATCACCTTGTCTGACGGTAGTTCGGAATGTTTCAAACGCCACATTCTTAACAGATTGTCATCGAACACGTGAACCGGCTTCAACGTGTCGACTGGAATAGAACGAACGGACGTCCCTTTCAACACGTCCACCGCCATTTTCCCCAGCCGGGCACCTTGCCGCTCTAGTGTAACAACCACACCCCCGAAAACCCCTTTCCCCAGACCGCGGTCAAAAGCCGTGAAAACCGGTACCGCAGACTCGTTCGCGTACGTGGCGTAATAAATATCCGGATTAAGATAGTCCCCGTCTTCCCCCTGTTGCCAAGTGGTCAAAATAACAAACGAAAGCGGGAATATATTCTGCAATTCACTCGTGAAAGCATCCACTCCCATCGTAGTATCGCTCACGAAATAAAGGGGAAAATCTTTCGTGTATTTCTCCAGTTGTTTCCTTGCCAGACGATCTTGAACCTGTCCCTCCTCTGTCCGATCTGAATAGACATATACTTGCTGCACCTCAGGGAACAACTTGCGTCCGGACAAGAATACACTCTCGTAATCAACCGGATAAACCACTCCCGTCACGTTATCCCAACCGGATACACACCGGTAATCGGTCATCCCGCAAAAGATAACGGGAATCTCCCAGGTCAAAGGAATATTCAAAGAAAAAAGAGCGGCGGCAGCCTCTTCGTCCGACGCCACGATTAAATCCATATCTCCTTTTATATCCCTCAAGCAGGAATCCAACACCCGACGCCTCTCTTCCGCGCTCAACACTTTCTTGGCTCCCAGATAGATTTCTTCCAGTTCCATCTTAAACGGAACTGAACGGAATTGTTGGATGAAAGCTACCGACATCCTTTGATTCGCAGCTTGCTCTGCTTGATTCGAGCTAATAAACAATATTCTCTCGCTCGCGGGAGCAACCGTCGCTCCTCCTTGGGCACGAAACACGAATCCACTTAAAAATATTACCAATAATAATCGGATTATTTTCATCAAGGAATATTTTATAACAACCACAATATTTATTTTGTAAAGGTAATACTTTTCAATCAACAGTTATCCAAAAATAGCCTATTTTGTTATTTCTTCGCTCGTGCAAATTATTTATACATCCAAATAAACTCGCCATACAGCCACTTAAAAAAGGTAAAAACAAAGCGGCTATCACCGTGAAAAACAATTAATACATTATACTAAAGATAAAATCTTATCATCAAGACGTACCATGAATATTCTCTTTCAAGTAATTCCAAATATTATATATCAATCTGGTATACAGCAAAATATATTACCATTCAAGCTACCATCCAACCCGATTCATATCATATTCCCCCTATATTGCTTGAAACACATATTAAAATCATTGTTGTTTTTTCAAATATTTATTATATTGCAGGACAATCTAAAACCAAATAAACATTATGGCAACACTAGAAATTAAAGGAAAGATGTTTGAAGTGGATGGTGACGGTTTCCTCACCAATCCTGCAATCTGGAACGATGAGGTAGCACAATTATTTGCCGAAGCGGACGGAATCAACGAGTTGACGGATAAACATTGGGCTATCATCAAGATTATCCGCAACAATTTCGAGGAGAAGGGGAACGCACCGATGGTCCGGACAATCTGCAAAGAAACCGGATTAAAACTGAAAGAAATTTATGAACTATTCCCGTTAGGACCAGCCCGCGGCGCGTGTCGGGTAGCAGGTTTGCCGAAACCGGACGGGTGCGTTTAAAACACACGACTATGTCTTGGTATATTTGGACCTCGTTGGCTGCACTTCTCTTTTGCGTGGTGTTGTTAGGGGGATATGTCCTACGGCTTTTGAAAAAAGGGTCGCCGAAAGACCTTTCCCAAAAATCCGGGAATATCGCTCAAGCAGTCTGTTACTCTTGTATCGGAGCCATGTCACCCGTGCAAAAAGAATCAGCTTATTTACACCTGCCCACCTATTCGGCAGGTATTATTTTTCATATAGGAAACTTCTTGGCATTGCTCGTGTACGTGGTTATCGCCGCGTCGGCAATCTTCAGCCTCGTGATTCCTGTTGAAAGCGTAACGAACTCGGTCATCATCGTGCCGGCAGCCGCGATTCTCGTTGCCGGTATCTGCGGACTATCCTTATTCATTAAACGTATCGTGAAAAAAGAACTCCGGGAACTATCCTGCGCGGACGATTACATTTCCAATTTTCTCTGCACGGTCATGCTCTTCGTTTCGGCGTATTCCCTGTGGATGTTCCAATTCGGGGCGGTATACTTCGTCACGATGGCACTCCTTTTTATATGGATGCCGATCGGCAAGATCAAACACGTGCTTTATTTCTTCTTCGCGAGATACCATTTGGGCTTTTTCTACGGCTGGCGTGGAACATGGCCTCCTAAAAAAGCTACCGTATGATGAACAATATCACGAACGAACAAAAAGCCAAAGCCCTTGCCGTCCTCGACAAGACGAATGACAGCAAGCTGGAAACCCACTTGAACTCATGCGTGCGTTGCGGGCTGTGCGCAGATAGTTGCATGTACTATCTCACCATGAAAGAAAGCAAGTTCATCCCGGCGAGAAAAGTAGACCTCGTCAGCTCCATTTACAGGCGCTACCGGACATGGCAGGGAGCCGCGTTCCCAAAATTGTTCCGCGCCCGGGAATTGAACCGGGAGATGTGCGACGAGATGATCGATTCCCTTTTCGGGGCTTGCACCATGTGCGGGCGCTGCGTGAAACATTGCTCTATCGGGGTAGATATTCCCTTCGTGGTGAAGAAAGGAAGGGAAATGCTCGCCGAGATGGGCATGGTGCCGAAAACCCTGCAATCCACGGTTGACGCGGCAGTTAACACGGGCAACAACATGGCTATCCCCACGGAAGAATTCGTGGACACGATTCAATGGATGGAAGAAGAATTGCAGGACGAAATGGAAGACCCGAAAGCAGGCTTGTTCCTCGACCGGACGGACAAAAACGTGTTTTACACCGTGAACCCGCGCGAACCGAAGTTCTTCCCGCTCTCCATCGCCGCCATGGGCAAAGTGTTCTACGCCGCCGGCGAGGACTGGACGCTCTCGTCCAAGTACTACGACGTGACGAATTACGGCTACTTCAACGGCAACAACGCCGAGGCAACCCAAATCGCCCGTAACCTCTACGACGAGATACACAAACTCAATTGCAAACGCCTCGTGCTGGGAGAATGCGGTCACGGTTCCCGTGCCATGCGCTGGGAAGGCCCGAACTACCTCAAAACGAAGTACGATTTCGACACGATTACCGTGGTTGAATTGATCGGGGAATATATCCGTGGCGGACGCATCAAACTGGACAAGACGCTCAACGATAAAGTGGTCACCATACACGACCCCTGCAATCTCGTGCGCAACGGCGGATTACTCGATGAAATCCGTTTCGTCGTGAATGCGGCGGCAGCCCACGTGGTGGAAATGACGCCCTACGGCACCGACAACTTCTGTTGCGGCGGCGGCGGCGGGGCTCTTGCCATGAGCGAGTACAACGAACGACGCCTCAAAATCGGTAAAGTCAAAGCCGACCAAATTACCGCCACCGGGGCACAAATCGTGGTCACCCCTTGTCACAACTGCGTGGACCAATTAACGCAAATCAATCACACGTACAATCTGGGCATTACCATAAAGACCGTGGCGGAACTGGTCGCGGATGCCCTGATAATTGAAAATGGAGAATTGAAAATTGAAAATTAAAAATAAAAAACTCCTCCGGCACTCCGTGCCACCTCCTCTATAAACAGAGGAGGAGCTAGTGACTAATTCGAAGGTCGTGAGTAATTCAAATTTTAAACAAAAAAAATGGTCGGCTTGTGCGGTTGGAATCTAAAATTTAAAATCTAAAATCAATACAAGTTATGAGCAAATTAATCTACTTAGACAATTCAGCAACCAGCTTCCCGAAGCCGGACGTAGTTTATGATTTCATGAACGACTTCTATCGCAAACATGGTGTTAATCCCGGACGCTCCGGATTCGATGCTGCCGTTGAAACGGAAGAAGTGGTGAACAGCACCCGCAAGATGCTGACGAAACTCTTGAACGGGGGAACAGACCACAACCGTTTGACGTTCAGTTATAACGCCACGGATTCATTAAACCTCATCATCAACGGTCTGGTGGAGAAAGGTATTCACGTGGTTTCCACCATGCTGGAACACAACTCGGTATTGCGTCCCCTCAACATGCACCATCAAAACGGTACAATTAACGTGACTTACGTTTCTTTTGACGAGAACGGTTACGTGCATCCCGACGACATCAAAAAAGCGATTCGACCGAATACCAAATTCGTGGTGGTTACCCATTGTTCCAACGTACTGGGAACAATCCAACCCTTGGCTGAGATCGGGAAGGTATGTAAAGAAAAAAGTGTAATATTCGTGGTTGACGGCAGTCAGGGTGCCGGAGCCGTGGATCTGGATATGCAAGCCTCGAATATCGACGTGTATTGCTTCACCGGACATAAATGCCTCATGGGCCCGACGGGAATCGGCGGTTCATACGTGCGTGAAGGTATCGAGATCAAACATACCCGCGCCGGTGGCACCGGAGTTCGTTCCGCTTATCCCGTGCATCTGGATGAATACCCGTATCGTTTGGAATACGGAACGTTGAACCTGTTAGGCGTTGCCGGATTGAATGCCGGGATAAAATGGATTCAAGAACAGGGTATCATGAATATACACCACCGGGAAATCCAATTATGGGATAAACTGCGCAAAGCGTTACAGGACATCGACGGTGTCACCACCTACTGCGCCAACAGCCCCGAAAACAAGAACCCAGTACTTAGCTTCAATATCAAAGGATTCGACTCCGGTGACGTGGGTACCATGCTCGACGTGGACTACAATATTGCCGTTCGCACCGGATTGCAGTGTGCACCGAAAGTACACGAGGTAATCGGCACGTTCGACCTCCACGGCACCGTCCGCATGAGCATCGGTGCCTTCACCACGGAAGAAGACGTGAACACGGCAATCGAGGCAGTAAAGGAAATTGCCGCTATTAGAAACTAATATCATACAAGAGAGCGATTGAAAAGAAGTTTTCAATCGCTCTCTTTATACCTAGCAATTAAATAACCGCTTGTGTTACTTTCCTCTTCTCATAAGCCACAATCCCAAGGCGATCAATAATAATATTCCGGGATAAATCCCCAAGAAGAAAATACTGATCCATTTTGAATTCTTTCGGGTAATATTTATATATTCATCTGGCGGGACGGGACGAACAATCTGAACCGGAGAATACCCATCCGACAACCAATAAACGGATGCCCCCATAACGTCAAGATTCAGAACTCCTTCCTCCGCTTTAAAATCAAGCCCCGTGTTACTAAAGTAGTCTGCATTCCCGAACAACATGATCTTTTGCACTCGATCGTCCACTTTCCGGGAAACTCCAAGACCTGTCACGTATGCTTTCTCGACTTCACCTGCCACGGGATTCAACCGCACAGTATCATCAGCAAAATTCGTTGTTTCCACTTCATTCCAAACACCTTTACCGGCTGTTGTAAAAAGAGGAGTTACATCATATCCTTTATTCGCGGGATAATTAAACCCACAACAACGAGCACCAGCCATCAAAGTTTCTTCCCGTAACAAATCGCCAAAGATTCCACCCATTTTATCCGCACTATTCGGGATACTTATAGAATAAACAATATCAGCGGTCGTCCGGCTATTCGGTCTCACCAAAGACCCCGGGACAACATCTACCCCGAATTGCTCGATGAACTCTTTAAAACTCTGAGAACTTTGCGGATTCAATGCCATAAACAAATTACCACCCCGATCAATATACTCCTGTAAATTTCCTTTCTCAAGATCTGTCAATTGCCCTCGAGGATCCGCAATAATCAACAAATTGACATCCGAGGGAACCTTCTGTTCCAAAGTCAATTCTACCACATCAAATCCGTTATTTATAAAAGATTGACGAAATGATCTCTCCCTCATAATCAAACGATAATCCCGATCCGCAGATTTTAACATATTCCGTTCTCCATGTCCTGTCAAATAACCGACTGGATGAGGAGTTTCCACAAAACGCCTGAACATCGTAAAATAGTCTTCTTCCTTCGGAAATTTTGTCGCGTCATTATACACGGGCAAAATCTCTTTCTGCCCATTCTCCCGTTCAAAAATACGTACAATACTTATCCCTTCCGCCACGGAATCTATTGGAATATCCACCTTGTCGGAACGTAATACCTTATTTATATTCTCATCCAACAAATCTACCATATAATACAAATCTCTCGTCTCCGTGTCTTTTGGGTAATAGTAGACATATTTTGTATCAGTTTCCGGCTTGAAACGAATATAAGGCATCAATTCACCAGCAATATCTTCCTTCACGGATCTGGATGCCACGTATCCAAAATCATTCTCCATGATATTCCCGTAAGTGGTAATCGTCATGCCTCCTTTCAACTTTGAAATCAACTCCTGTGTTTTAGGAACGAGTGACATCGCTTTAGTCTGCGTTGCATCATAAAAAAACATCAATTTCGGGCGGGAAGTCAAGTATCCCAAAAACATAACCCCCACAAACAACATAAAAAACTTGCTCCATGTAACTGTCCATCTACTCTTTTGCCGGGCTGCTTGAAGCTGTATAATCGTCAAACACAGAAACAAAGCAATCAAGATCAAGAAATAAAGTAGATCTTCACTACAAATTAACCCATGGATAAATTGATTTGCCCTGCCGGATATAGATAACCAATACGTCAGCTCCCGCACGAACTCAATGTTTTGCCACACTTCCCGCATATAACTCAACACGGCTAACAAAGACAAAGTACATAAAGCCGCCACCAATTGATACGAGGTAATACTCGACATAAACAAACCGATGGCGGAATACACGCATATTAATAAATAAATTCCCAGCAACCCGGAAAAACAAAGCCCCCAATCAAAATGCGGGATCGTAATCCCGGCAAACACGACAAATACCGAAAGGATTGCAATCAACACCAACGCGTAAACCATCATGGACAGATATTTACCCAATATAATCTGGGTATTCGTGATGGGTGAATTGTACAACAATTTAATAGACCCACTACTATACTCCCTACTCATCAATCCCATCGTCAACAACGGAATGTAGAGATAAAGAGAAAATAATATCTGCATAAAAAGTCCTTTCTTACCGGCAAACGTCATAGCGGTCAGATTGTACGTTCCATGATCTACCATGGAGTGAAATTTTATCGTTCCTTCAAATAAAACAGAAAAAATCATGCTTGCCTGAAAAGTAAAAATAATGATAATCATCCAGGCTATCGGGGAATAAAACAAGACCTGCAATTCTGTCTTGGCTATTTTATATATCGTTCTCATACACCACTCTTTTATTTATTATTTTTAGACAATTCCGCGAAAACAGTATCCATTGAAGTTTTTTCCACGTATATTTCTCTCAATTCCCAATTTTGAACCACACTCATTTCCACAATTTGATGAATAGCTTCATTCCCTTCCTCAAATCGAACACGGTATTTATTTTTATCTTCAACTTCCACTTTCCGGATTTGCGGTAAGGCTTCCAAATCTTCCGGTTTCACTTCATTGGCAAACGTTACACACAAGGTATCCGATGCCACGTAATTATTAAACTCTTCCACCGTACCGGAAAAAACCACGTGACCATGCTCGATCATCCGGATATAATCGCAAGCGGCTTGCACTTCCGACAATATATGAGTTGAAAGAAGTACAGTACGCTCCCGGGCAATCTCCTTAATCAAATGCCTGACTTCCACGATCTGGTTCGGGTCCAACCCATTTGTCGGCTCGTCCAACACCACCAATTCCGGTTTATGGATAATCGCTTGAGCAATCCCCACGCGCTGCTGGTATCCCCCGGACAAATTCCGCAGCAAGCGTTTTTGGAAATGTTCGATACCGCATTGAGCCATGACTTCCGAAACAGCTCCAGGGATCATCTTGGAAGGAATTTGTCGTAAATTAGCACAATACGTCAAATATTCTTTAACGGTTAATTCCACCTGTAAAGGAGGTTTCTGGGGCAAAAAACCGTTATGCCTTCTCGCCTCAACCGGATGCTTGCGCAAATTAATACCCCTGATAAACACCTCACCTTGAGTCGGCTTTAGCACACCACACATGATATTCATCGTGGTTGATTTCCCCGCTCCGTTAGAACCGAGCAAACCGTAAACACCGCTTTTATTAATTTCAAAATTTATATCTTTAATCGCCCATTGAACCGAATAACGATGAGATAAATTTTTCACTAAAACAATAGGTTCTTCCATACAATACATCTTTACATTTTTTATTCCCGAATATGTTTTTAATCACAAATAGAAACCCTGGGAGAGTTAAAAAACTCTCCCAATCGGATCCCTCATTACACTTTACTATTTAGAAACGTCTCTCACGCAACGTACACTCAATAATTTTTCAGGCAATGTACTGAAACGTCCGATCTGGGACGTATTGTAACATATTTGCCTGTATATTATTGCTTTCTGTTTTCCCGTATCTTCTGAGGATGACCAGAAAAAACCATAAAAACCGAGAAAATCAGGAGTATAACTTCCAAACGACTTATCCTCATAGTTTACAAACCCGCCGGGACGCAACCATAACATCTCTTTCTGTTGCAACATTTCACCTTGTCGGTCGCCTCTCCACCCGAACACGGACAATTCACTTTCGGACATTCCCATCAGCTTCTCCAACTTTTGCCAATCCTCATCAGTAGGTATCCGCCATCCTTCCGGCACGGCTTCTTGAGCAGCCTCATAATCATATAAATACCCGTATTTTATACAATTCTGGGCTTCTTGGTCCTTCCTCTCCTCCGGGGTAATCTGAATTTCAGAGTAAATTTGGCTCTCACCGTTTTCCACCTCCACCCGCATATTTTCGGTCATCCATTCCAGATCACCATAACGTACCCAATGATACACACTACCATCTCGTTGATCCGTAAAATTACCCTCCTCACTTGGTAAGACCCGGGGCAAAACGCTCTCGTTATCATCACACGCACCAACTGCCAGAAGAAACAATGCAATAACTATTATATATCTATTTCTCATAATTACTTCCTATTAAAACATTTCCAAATGAATTCCCAAATCCGTCACCACCTTCTTTAATAAATTATACTTCTCGATAACAATCGGATAAGCTGCATTTTCTTCCAAAAATACATCTTCGTCCCCGAACATTACCTCCATAAAACTAAGAACATCTTCTTTTTCTGATGGAAATTGAACACGATAATCCCAATAGTCCTCATCATATTCCAGCGAACCGGTAATAAAGCCCAACTCTCGCAAATCGTTAATATAAAGATCAGGAAATAACTCATACATATAGCCCGATTTATCGTAATAATCTTTTCCCGGGGCATAAAAATCAAGCAATACAGAAGGACGAGCTGTCAACATATTACTAACCATCGCAATCATGATCTCTTTCAGAAAACCAACCTGTTCCTCGTCGTCCATACCCAAGATATCCCCCATTGAAATCGCCATACATCGGGTTCCGGAATAAAAATTTATAGGATAACCTTCTCCATAAAAACCTTCACTTGCTTCCATCCCTTCCTCTAAATAAAACGGGTATTGTAAAATCGTATTCACTAGCAAAAACGAATAAGGAGCCAATGATTTATCCATCAAAGCCAACAAACGTTCTTTTACAAAACTCACGCCAGCTCTCTTTATTTCCATATTCTCCAAATAATGGAACGTGAACTTATCCATGGAGGAAGAGAGAATGCCATATCCCAACTCAACCGTTTCAAAAGAATATCGCGGAAAACCGTCTTCGTCCCTCCCCAGAAATTCTTTCCGCAGAGTATCGTTAAATAGTAAATAGCTACCCGTTTCTTTCTGAAATTCCCGTCGCAACACGGACTCCTCATCCATAGCCGTACCCGGGACTTCAAAATAGTTCTCGATACCTTCACCGGATACTAAATTACCTTCTTTCTGGCAAGCGACACCTAACAGTCCCAATATTATAAAACCCAATATTCGATACATAACTCTCTGTCTTTAATTATAATTTATAGTTTCAGCTACACCTCTATCATTTCGAGGATTATCATTCATCAATTCATCAAATTCCAAAACCTCTCTCGGGATAGGCAGAACATAAGCCGGATCACCGGGTTTCAACTTGTACACGAACGTTTGCTGGGGAATATTCTTATACACGTCATAATCATATAGGAATGTCGTGTATGTATTACGCAAGACCTTTTCCAACGGGTACTGCTCGCACACGCTATAACGCCTCAAATCATACCACCGGTGTCCCTCGAAACACAGTTCGCGATAACGTTCATTCCGAATATCCTCCATCAACGCTTTACCAGAAGAAGTGACTTCATAATCTTCATGAATGCGACACTTTCTAAGAGCGTTCAGCGTTTCGCGAGCCCCGCCTTCATCATTCAAGTAAGCACACGCTTCCGCCAGATTCAAGTAAGCCTCCGCCGTCCTGTACACGCATACATCAGATATATTTCCCCCGTATCCCTCGTATTTATTACAAGGATAATAAGGAGGATAATCCTTCGACAAAAATATATTAAAACGCAAATCATTTTCGTTCTCTTGTAACGCATCTATCAAATCTTGTGAAGTACTCATTCCTTTCTGCTGCATAGTAGTATTCAGTCCTAACCAATTATTGCCGGTTGAAAAAATTATCTCCGCACAATCGTCATCCAAAAACTTCCCTTTTGCCGGGAATGTATTGAGATCAACCAAACTATTATTATTCTCCAATACTTTTTCAGCATAAAACTTCGCCTTCTCCCAATCGCGCATATAAAGGTAAACCCGACTTTTCAACAAGTACGCCGCCGTAATGTCCGCACGGAAAATAGACTTATGCACCGCTTTCTCCAAACTTTTCTCCGCTTCATCCAGATCCTTAATCACCTGATCGAACACCTCTTGAACACTATTACGGGTAAATTTCTTATCTTCCACGTATTCCGTCGTTTTTAAAGGTACTGCCGGATCAGTTGATGCCGTTGATGCTGTATATGGCTTCCCGTAAAGATTCACCAACCAAAAATAATAAACACCTCGTAAAAAATAAGCCTCGCCCCGTATGCGGGCTATATCGGCTTCCTCTTCTTCGTTAGACGCTTTCTGGTCTGCGATTCCCGCGATAATCATGTTGGCAACGTTGATACGTTCATAAAAACATTGCCAATCTAAACTCTGGTTCACTTTCTCCAAATTATCAATTCCAAGGTCAACTCGTTTTTGCCACGTGTAGTAGCCGAAATATTTATCTCTCCCGTGTGTATTCAAGTCCGAACCGAAACCATTCGCATCCTCTATATTCTCTCGTATTTCGTCTGCCATCAAATGCACGTAAGGCGTCACCCCCTCCAGACTCGTAAAATCAGGTGCCAGATAAGCACCACCAATCAACAATTCGTCCAGATCCGTGTATGAATGCACATACGCCAAATCCTGTGAGTAATCTTTCAAAAAGCCAGAACAAGATACCGTCAACAATAGTATTATTCCAATCGTAAATATCCGTATCATAACTCATCAAATTTAAAATGCAACATTCAATCCCAACGAAAACGCCGGTCTGTCCGATAATTGGATTTCAGCGAATCCACTCTGTGTCGGAGCTTGACCTTTCAGTTTTGAAGAACAGATTGTGAACACGTTCGAGGTCGAAGCAGTAACAGACAAACTGGTCAACCCGATTCGATTCAACCATTTCTCGGGTACATCATATGTGAGGCTCAAGTCCTGACACTGAAGATAATTTCCACTTACCACCCGTTGACTACCATAGTTGTACATGGTCCACGCGTTCTCTCCCACCATAATATTCTCCCCCACGATCACATTAGCACCATACCGTTTACTCGCCCCCGTCGTTGCATTAACCATACAAGGAATATTCGTGTAACGCTCGTCCCCCGGGTTTCTCCACCTCTTGGTTAAATCCTTGTTTACATTTTCCAACGCACTAAACTCGATCCCGTTATCGTATAATTTGAACAAACGCACCTTAGACCCCAAACTATAATTGAAAGATATATTCAAACGAAGACTCTTGTAACGGAAACTATTATTAAGCCCGCCTTGTATTTTCGGGTCACGCTGACCGGAAGGAGTCAAAATGGTCGTGAACACGTCATACTTACTTTTACCAATTAACTCCTCTTTTCTCTCCTGCATCGTATCGAACATCGGACCTCCGTCCACGGGATTCAAACCTAAAAATTTATATGAATAGAATGTACCGACAGCGTGACCTTTCGTCAATGCATTCCCGGACAGGAAATCATCCAGTTCATACTCTTCCGCACCGGGCACGGTATTCATTTCATTAAATACCTGAGAAAAAGAAGTTGACAACGTCCACCTGAAATTATCCGTAGAAACCGGAGATAACGAAACATCTACGCTGTAACCGCTATTCCGAATCTCCCCGGAATTAATCACGTAAGACTTCCGCCCGTTGACAGAAGACACCGTCCTGTTCATGAAAGCATCTTTCGTTAATTTATAATAGTAAGACGTGTTCACTTGCAACGCGTTATTAAACAAGCCGAAATCCAATCCCACGTTAAATGAACTCGTTTTTTCCCATTTCAAACTCGGATTCGGGTATACTTCCACCTTAGACATCAACTCGTTGTAGTGAGCGTTTAGCGGAAGTTTTTTCAATATCATCACCGGAGATTGTCCGTCCAACATATTTCCTTGAAAACCATAAGACAACCGTAATGCCAAATTACTAACCCATCGGGGAGCCATATTCATGTGCTCCGAAATATTATACGAACCGGACACAGACCAGATCGGCAATAACTTCTCGTTACTCCTGTCCCCGAATTTATTAGACCCGTCGATACGGGTGTTAGCATTCAACGTGAACAAATTATTGTACGTGTAAGACACGGATATATAAGCCGCGATCAAATTAGACAAATTATCCGAAATCGAGGGATAGTTGTTTCCCAGCCAACTCTTGTAAGCGGGATAATCATCAATATTCACATCGGCGGCAAACTGCTTGCCCCGTTCCTCGTAATACCCCCGTTCTACACGATTGTAGCCATGGGCACGCGTGGAAGAAGCCTCAAATCCCAGATTAGTCACGATATTATGCTGGAAATTCTCACCGAAACTCTTGTTCATATCCAACTGCAAACGTGCCGTGTACGAGTTATTACGGTCATAAATCTTTGTCAATTCACCCCCGTACGGGCATAGGGAATGCGTGTATTCACCTTTAGGAGGCTCTACCCCATACTCGGAACCGCGCATATTTGCAACATAATTTGTTTTGTCCGACCAATAGCCTTCCTGCTCTGTATTTGACGTGGAATAAGACAAAATAGCTTGAGCGTTCAGCCAGTCCGTGACACGATAATTCAAATTCGCGTTGCAAGTAAAACCGGAAGCCTCCTGATTAGAATGACTATTCTCCAATTCATTCAAAATATTGAAGTTATAGTCTGTCGAACTAGGCTTATAATAATAGCGACCTTTTTCGTCATACGCCGGAATGCATCGGCTTGTCGTGTAAGCATAATCTATCACGTTAATTCCCGATTGATTATATTTTCTGGAACTGACATTTCCCAACAAACTTAAAGCCAGCGTAAAGCAATCCGAAAAATGAGCATCGAAATTTAAACTAGCCGTATAACGCTCGTTATTAGCACCTTTAATAACATCATTATCAATAGCGTACCCGATTGAAGCATAGTAACGTAATTGTTCACTTCCGCCGGATAAACTAATCGTATGTTGATGAGAGAAAGCATCCTCCGTCAATATCTTGAACCAATCCGTGTTCATCCTCTCCAAGTCTTTCACTTTTCGCGTGAACTCATCCCCAGAAACAACTCTCTGGTACATTTGGGTAATCAATCCCTCGTACCCCACCTGAGGCATATCCGAGGGGTAAACATGATGATTCGCGACCAAATCCTTGGAAAAATCGACTCTTTGCTTGGAATTCATGACATTAACTTTGCGATCCGTGTAACGGGGACGCAATTTGAAAGTACCTGTCGCGTTGTACCGTACCAAGATATTCCCCACGTGCCCTTTCTTCGTGGTAATCACGATCACCCCGTTCGCGGCCTTCGTCCCGTACAAGGCTGTCGCAGAAGCATCTTTCAACACGTCGATACGGTCAATATCCTGAGGATTAAGCCCGGCTATCGCATTACCGATGCGGTTCACGTAATCCGGGTCATTCAGTTCCTCCGGAGAAATAGGTACCGGATCGTTCAGCACGATACCATCCACCACCCAAAGGGGCTCCCGGTTCCCGATCAACGTGGAAGTCCCCCTGATCCGGATTCGAGGTACTACTCCCACCTCCCCGGAATTAGTTGTCATCATCATATCCGGAATACGCCCCTTCAGCATCTGGTCAATAGACATCACACCTTGAACCATGATATCTTTCGCTTTTACAGAACTCACCGCACTCGTCAATTTCTTCCGGTCAATCACCTGATATCCGGTAACAACGACCTCATTCATCTCGGTAACATTCTCTTCCAACACAACCTCGATATTCTTTTGTCCGGAATAAACGATTTCTTTCGTTTTCATCCCTATAAAAGAAAACCGCAACACAATCTTTTGCCCCTCGTTAAATTCCAATTCAAATTTTCCATCCTCGTCGGTCACCGTTCCGAGACTCGTCCCCATAATTAACACGGTAACCCCCGGAATGGAGTAACCTTGTTCATCTTTCACCACTCCGGTAACGACAACAGACTTCACTTTGGGAGCCATTTTCTTGATAATGATTAAATTATTTTCCTGCAAATAACTCAACCCGGAGTTCAACAAACAAGAATCCAAAATTTCTTTCACTATCTTGTTCTCTGCCCGAACGGTCAAATGGACAACGTTCTCCACGTCTTCCATCTTAAAAACAAAAGAATAATTCGAAAGCCTCTCGATCTCGGATAACACCTTCACGAGAGATTCATTTTCCAAACGCAAAGAAACACGCTGCGTTTGCCCATACGTCGACAAGAAACCGACCACCATCAAAATAAGCAGGGATAGCCCCCTAAGTTTAGATAACATCCATTCCGTTTTTCGTCGCTCGCGAAAAACATTAATCCTGTTTTTTTTCATACTTTTGTTTGATTTTAGTTAAACATCTTTTGATGTTTTCAGGAGGGAGCCCTAATCCCTCCTGTTTTGATTTATTTTAAAATTGTATCATCATACACGAATATCTTTCGCCCGTAAAAAATAAATTTAACCCCGTTGGTCTTCTGTAATTTTTCCAATACCATCTTGATATCATCGTACCGATCCATATTCAAATAGAAACGCGTATCTTGTAAACGATCATTTTTATACTCCACCTCAAAGTCATACCATCTCGCAAGTTCCTTAAAAATTTCCTTCAACGGTTTATTCTTCATGACAACCCGTCCGTTCTTCCAACCGATCGCCTCTCCCACGTCCACCCGCTCCGTCTTCAAAAGCCCGTTGCTTTTCATATAAACAGCTTGCTCCGAGGGGCTCAATACAATTTCTTCACCACTAGCAACATACTTTTGCTTGATCTTGCCAGTTGCTAAAGTCGTTATCACGTACTCATCCTCGGGATAAGCTTTCACGTCAAAACTTGTCCCCAAAACCGTGATATCCATATCCGCCGTTTTCACGATGAAAGGAACTTCCGCATCATGCTCAACCTCAAAATAAGCCTCACCCGCCAAAATTACTTCTCGCTTTTCCCCATCGAAATACTCCGGGTAACACAACTTCGACCCGGCATTCATCCAAACCCGGGTTCCGTCACTCAAGGTCAAACGAAATTCACTCCCCTGGGGGACTTCCAAAGTATGCACCCGTACCTCGTGCGCATCGTGCGCACGCATCCTCTCGTAACGCATCATACAACTATCATCCATGAAAATATGGCTACAAGAATCTGTAAGTATCGCCTTCTTTACAGTAGCGTTTAATATCACCTTCTTCTCCGTACCGATAGATAAAATCGCCTGCCGCCTGCCCTGTCGCTGTACCAATTCGGAAAATACCTTTTCCTGAACGAACACATCCCCAGCCCTCTCCCGCCAATACAGAACTACTGATAAAAATAACAACACGACAACCGCTGCAGCCGTCCCCCACATACGCCACAATTTTCGAGTACGATGTAATTTTCGAAAAACTTTATTTCTCGCTATTCCGGTATCGATTGTATTCCACTCCCCGGCAACTTGCAACGCATATAATTCACGCATCCTTTTCTTAAAAAGGACCTCGTGCTTCTTGCTTTCCTTTACCCAAGCCAAGAGTTCCCCGGTTTCCCGTTCGTCCAAATTCCCCGAGAAAAAACCCGCCACTAACGCTTCTATATATACATCCGAATTATTCATCATTTTCCGATTTTGTATAGACAGACCAGCAAAATCGAAAATGGGTGAATGATTTTCACTTAATTTTTCCCGTTAAGCACATATTTTATAAACAGACATAATATACTCGAATCGGAGAATGTATTTCTCAACACCTTCAACCCACTAGAAAGCAACGTTTTCACCGTATTAACAGACGTACCGTTCTCTTCCGCTACCTCTTTATATTTTCTTCCTTTAATCAAAATTTCCTGCACCACGATACGCGTCTTCGCCGGCAAATCCTCTATCGCCTTGTAAATAGCAACAATCAGTTCCGGATCTATAGTCTTACTCTCCTCCTCGACAGCATCACACTTCAACACTTCCAATTCCGAGTACACCTCCCTTTTAGCATTCAAACTATTCACGCAAATATTCTTTACCGCCCGGAACAAATAAGTACCCAAGGCATCGGGAACAATATTCTCGTACACGCGTTCTTTCATAAAACGATAAAAAACCTCCTGAACCAAATCCTCGGCAAACACCCGGTCTGTAATCAAAGAATCGGCAAATAAAACCAATGGCTTATAATACCGGTCGAACAACAAATCTCCTCCGGTATTACAATTTTTTTGCAATGCTTGTATAATAACACAGTCTTTTATCACCATCTTGCCGATATTTCAGATAGACAAAAATACTGCTCTTCATTTTATTTACAACAAAAAGAGAAAAATTATTCACCCATTTTTGATTTTCCATGTCTGTCTTCATATAAATCACATGAATTATTATACTATGAAAAAAATGTTATTATTACTTTGCATGACTGCCTGCATATGTATTTCCGGACAGGCGCAAGAATCCAACCACGGGAAAGATACCGGTGCAGACAAAGAACTCATCAACCAAAAAATGCCGCCGATTGTCATCAAGGAATGGATATCCGAAATCCCGGACACCACGGGCAAATTCATTCTCATCGATTTCTGGGGCACCTGGTGCTACTGGTGCGTACAAGAAATTCCCCACCTAAACGAAATTGCAAAAGAATTTAAAGACGACCTCGTGGTCATCGGCATCGCCAATCAAACAGCAAAAGACGTGAAGAAAATGAAAAAGCCCGTCATAGAATATTATAGCGCGGCAGACTCAACCAGCACCACGATAAACGAATGCTGGATTGATTCCTTTCCCCATTGCAAATTACTCGCACCCGACAAAACCGTCATTTGGGAAGGAATCCCTGAATTATCCGGATTTGAATTAACCAGAGACACCATTCGTTTACTTATTGACAAGTATAAGAAACTATCATCTCCAGTAAAGGAGAACAAAACTATCCGTAAACACGAACAAACGAGAAAATAACACTTTCGAATTTTTTCCCCGAATAAAGTACGATATATTCATTTTCGAATACGTTGTAAGTAAAAAATGATTACTTTTGAGGCCATTAAAACAAACATTAAAATTAGCGATATGTACGGAAAATTTCAAGACTTTTTAAAGACTGAATTACAGTCGATAAAAGACGCCGGCTTATACAAAAGCGAAAGAATTATCGTGACCCCGCAAGATGCGGAGATTAAACTTGCCACGGGAGAAACAGTGTTAAACTTTTGTGCGAACAACTATTTAGGACTTTCTTCCAACCCGACGGTCATCGAGGGTGCCAAGAAAGCATTGGACAGCCGCGGTTACGGTATGTCTTCTGTACGTTTTATTTGCGGAACTCAAGATATACACAAGGAACTGGAAGCTAAAATTTCTCAATTCTTCGGCACGGAAGACACGATTCTCTACGCCGCTTGCTTCGATGCTAATGGCGGGGGATTCGAACCATTGTTCGGACAGGAAGATGCCATCATCTCCGATGAATTGAACCACGCTTCCATCATCGACGGAGTTCGTCTTTGCAAAGCCGTACGTTACAGATACAAACATGCCAACATGGCTGACCTAGAGGAACAATTGAAGATTTCTCAAGCTCAACGCTACCGCATCATCGTTACCGACGGTGTGTTCTCCATGGACGGGGATATCGCCAAGATGAACGAAATCTGTGACTTGGCTGAAAAATACAACGCACTCGTAATGGTTGACGACAGCCACGCTGCCGGATTCATTGGTAAGACTGGACGCGGTTCAGCCGAACACCACAATTGCATGAACCGGGTGGATATCTTCACCGGAACCCTCGGTAAAGCTCTCGGTGGTGCCATGGGCGGATACACGACCGGCAAGAAAGAAATCATCGACATGCTGCGTCAACGTTCAAGACCTTACCTGTTCTCTAACTCCTTGTCCCCGGCAATTTGCGGTGCATCTATCGCCGTATTCGACATGCTGACAAAGAGCACCGAATTGAGAGACCGCGTGATGGACAACGCCAACTACTTCCGCGCTAAATTGACGGAAGCCGGATTTGACTTGAAACCGTCCGAATCAGCCATCTGTGCCTTGATGCTTTACGATGCAGTGCTTTCACAACAATTCGCTGCCGAACTGCAAAAAGAAAACATCTACGTTACAGGATTCTACTACCCGGTTGTACCGAAAGGACAAGCCCGCATCCGTATCCAATTGTCAGCCGCACACACTCGCGAGCAACTGGATCGTGCCTTGGCTGCCTTTATCAAGATCGGTAAGAAACTCGGGGTCATCAAGTAAACGAGATTATCTTATATACAAAAAGGGCGTGATTATGCACGCCCTTTTTTCATTACCCGCTTTTTAATTGCCGTATTCCTCTTTTATCCTTTTCACTTCCGTGTAAACAAAATCCCCCTGACTCATGGACTTGACAGCTAAGTCGATGTATTTTCTACCCTCTTTCTTCTGCCCGGACAAGAAAAGTATCTCCGCATAATACGCCATCCCTACCGCATCTTTTTCGTCCAACTTCTCTTTCAACCATTTCAAGGCTATATTTCTTTGTTCCCGATTCTGTGCCTTTTTCCCCAATTGATGGGCGTACGATCTTGCCAATGTACCGTTTTCCTGTTCCCCGTATATGGGGATTAATTCCAACAAAGCTTCCAAATACAGATCGTCTTTGCGGTATCTTTGGGCATAATACATTTTCCGGTTAGATACCATTTCTTTAAAATTCTTCTCTAATGAAGGGTATTTCACACACAAGTCGTTATAAATACCGTCCCATTCCGGCATTCTAGCGGAGTCATTCACGAGAGGCAGAACCATTTCCCGCTCGATAAGCCCCACCACTTTTTTCTTGGCACTGCCTTCCCCCAGAACGGCATCCACTTCTTCCGGGTGTTCCAGAAAGAACCTAAAAGTTTCATCCCGCGTACCGGACATGAAATCATTGGCATAACGGATTCCTTTCTCCAAAACCCGCTCCTCGGGAGTAATGGTCTGCCAGAAGACATTGGCGACCTTCATGGCATTCACCCCATCCCGCCGCATGGCGAAATCAATTGACAGGTCGTAGAGAAATTCCACGTCCCGTTCTCCCGCCTCAAATGCACGTAAACGGGTGTACAACTGTTGCTTCTCGTCCAAAGCATTCTTTCCCAACTCGATAAAAGCACCGGCATTATTCGTCGCTCCCGGCATGGAATGCACAATCTCCCCTTTGGAATTAAAGAAAAGTAAAGTCGGTACACTCTGTATCTTGTAGGTCTTTTGTATCTTTTCCGCTTCTTGATACCATGCTTTGACATACTCGTCATCGTTTGCCGTTTTATTAAGTTGTAGCTTCACGCAAACAAAATGCTCGTTAAAAAAGTTCCCGACTTCCTCGTTCGGGAAAACGGCTTGTGCCATGGCTTGACAAGGTCCGCACCACGTCGCCATGACATCCATAAAGATGTATTTATTCTCTCGTGTTGCCTTTTTCACGACCTCTTCCCAACTCATGCTTTTATCAAACCGGATACCTTTATTCTCTTGGGCAATTGTCCCCACCGGAAACAATAAAGCCAATAACACGAGCACTTTAAACCTCATAACTGTTTTAATTAATTTCATTCATCACTTGCTTTAAAAACTTCATTTCCCGGGCATTTTTCTTTTTCATTTCCATTGCCCTCTCGTGTAGTTTACTCCCTTCCTCGGTCAGCTTCAACGCCGTGTTCACGCATTTCAACCCTTTCCCCTTTTGTTTGTTCAAGAAAAGGATATCCGCGTAATTCAACAACTGATAAGCGTTCGTTTCATCCAACGTGCGCTCCAGCCACTCGAGGGCAATTTTACCCGCTTCTTTGTCTTGAGCCTTGCGTCCCAATTCGTACGCGTAATTAGGAATCAACACCTCACTCCCTTCCTCCCAACAGATAGGCAACAACTCTTTCAGCGCGGCGGCACAAAGCCCATCATTATGATACCGTTGCCCGTATCCTAATTTCCGGTTCAATAACATTTTCCGGATACTCTCTTGTTTCTTCGGGTATCTCTCCGTTAATTCCCGGTAAAGCCCGTCCCAATCGGGTATATTCACGGAATCCTTCATCAGCGGATTGATGTATTTCGCCTCGATTGCCCGTATTACTTTCTGATCCGCCACTCCTTTCCCGAGTACGGCATCGACCCGCTCCGGATGATCCATGAAAAGAGGGAGCATGGCGTCGTCAACACTCTCGAAAAAATCGGCGGCATAACGGATACCCTTGTCCAGTAACCGTTCTTCCGGGGTTATCGTCTGCCAAAAAGTATTACCCACCTTTCTCGCCATCACCTTATCGCCCAACATCAAGAAGTTCACGGACAATTCATACAGGAACTCCACGTCACGCTCCCCTGCCTCGTATTTTTTCAAACACGTGAATATTTGCCGGTTCTCGTCCAAGGCTATTTTGCCCGCCTCCACGAAACGCCCGGCATCAGGCATCCCGCCCGGGATGATATGCACCAACTCCCCTTGCGGGTTATAGTATAAAGACGTGGGCAACACCTTGATTTTCGCTTTCGTGCATATATCGTTCACCTCCTTGTGCCAAGCCTTCACGTACTCGTCGTCCTTGGCGGTTTTGTCCGTTTGCAATTTGACGCAGATAAAATGCTCGTTGTAGAAATCTCCGACCTCCCTTTGAGGAAAGATATTCTTAACCATAGCTTGACAAGGTCCGCACCACGTGGCCATAACGTCCACGTAGATATATTTATTCTCCCGCGTGGCCTTTTCAACCACTTCCCGCCAACTCATGCTCTTGTCAAAGCGGATTCCCTGTTCTTGTGCCCTCGTAAGGCCCGGCATACAAAGCACCAATGCAATAATAATAATCAATTTCATACGTTTCTTTTTTTAATTTACAACATACTATAATACATCCTCTATTTTAGTTTTATAACTCATCCAACTCTCCCGTTCCACCCCGCCAACCGTTCCGGACAAGGCTTGTTCAATCCTTCCGTGCAGTTTACGCAAATGCACCCGCAAAGCTACCGACTCATTACTTTTGGCATACCCTCGCGCAACTTTCCCAACGATCTCCAAGTAACGCAACCGCAAAGCCTTCATACAAGCATCTTCATGTCCCGCATCAACCCATATAGCCCGATACAGACCGTCTAAAAATTCATCTGCCGTGTAGGGGGAATCCTCCCCGGACATGATGTTATTCAAAGCAAACCGGCTTATACTTGTTTCAAATAAAAACTCAAGCACGGCGCTTTGCCAACTTGTAATCATTTCTACCGGATCGATTCCGGCTTTTCGGATTAACGCCGAACGTATCAACCATTGCGGCGTGGCAAAAACCTCCCGAACTAGAAACTCCATCGCTTTTTCCTGTCGCTCCCGTCCCACGGGGAAAAGCACGGGTACATACGCACAAGAGGCTTCCGGTCGGACCTCCATACCGCCAAATTGCTGAAGAACGGGCAACACGGTAGTGTACAATACTCCTGTTTTCTCTCCGGCGTGTCGTACCCATGACACCCACCCCGTCGTGTCACGCTTGCCCGCGAACATCCGCTTCACGTTCTCCAAAGTGTAGCCCACACTCGCTATCGGATCATCTCCTTGATTCTCTAAATTAGCAACAGCCCGTGAATTGTCACACCACCGGAACTCCGGTCGTGCCATATTTGCCAACAATGCCGCAGCACATTCCTTTTCCCCGTAACGATATCCCCAATTGATCGCCCAACAATCATACTCCCCCACCACGGGAAACATACCCGCCATTCCGACCATATCTTCCGGCTGTGCCACCGTGTTCAGCATGACACCCCCCATGATAGAGGATGACATTTCCCCAACTCTATCCCGCAAATTCTCCACGGGAATCCATGCAGAGGCAAGCCTGTTCGGCAATAACCCCAAAGCTATACCTACCCTTTGTCCTACCGTTACACGGATCAGATTACCCGTGATTTGTTTCTCCGTTTCCCCGGAATGATCTCCCGCTTTCCATAGAGCACTCCTTGCGATCCATTCGTATCTCAAAGAATCCAACACTTGCGGCGACCAATGCACCCGGGCTTGTACAATTTGCCCGCTCCGGGGATCGACATTCACATCCACGACCTCTCCCCGCAAGGAATCCTGATAAAGAATTACCCCGCTCAACGACGATATTTCCCGCGACAGTTCTCCCGGCAATTCCCGTGCAACGATAGCATTCTTGAATCCGGTAGCCTCAAAAGCCCGCTGCCAGTCCTCGACAGCCCGGACAAAATAAGGTCGCCAACAAGCAGGAATCGCGGGATCGAGATAAAACACTATCGGCTCGTGAGGTTCCATCAACTTCCCCTGCTCGTACGCCCCCATGTCACGAGGCTCTAACGCCCATCTCCTCACAACATGGCGAGTACGCACGCCCGTACTCTCATCCTTAAAATAATCGTACGAAACAGAAGAAAACCCCACTCTCCTGTCTCTTTCCCGTGCTTGCCACGGGACATCCGGTAACAGGAAGAACGTGGTTGTCACCGGCATCCCGGTCATTTTATCTCCTTCCCGTTTCCACTCACGACGTATGGCAGGCATTTCCCGCATTACCGTGCAATAGAAACGATCATTCTCTCCACGAAAACGCACAATTTCCTTTCCCTCGCCATCAAACAACGGTTGTCCCCCTTTCATCATCCCCGTCACATCTATCACGATATAATCGGAAGATTCATTCAGAATCGGGCAATTCATGGCAGGCAACTCCACCTTGCCACGGGCTAACAATCTCCTCATCCCCGGAGAAGTTTCTCTTTCGTCAAAACGATAATCCGGCAGATACACATCCACCTTCCCGGCTTCCCCCGGTCTGAAAATGACGGTTCTCTCCTTTCCCCATCGGCTCCCCGGCTGATAGGTACGATTCTCGTGCACTGAATCCAAACGACTCACGACCAAAAAAGTCCTTCCCAACATCTCCCGGGGCATTTCCAACAGACATTTCTCCCCGGAAGCGTACACTCGAAAAGCAGACGCATAACCATCACCGATGCACAACACCCGGATAAGCAACAGAATACAAAATATTTTCCGATACATACAATACATCTCCTTTTACTTTAAAAACCTATTCATACGCTGAATCAAATCCCGGCAATAGACACCGAATCGCTCGTCCGTGTTTGCCACACTAACTTGTTTCAATTTTCCCTGCATATCTGCCATATACCCTTTGTAGAATCGGATTGCCTGCGGCCCGCCTCTCGAACCGTAAGAACTGACTTGCCGCAAGAAACTGTGTTGCAAGTTCTGCCTGTAAACATCCGGCATCTCTCCCGACAACACGTCTTGCCAGATGATCCGATTTAAATCCTCGAAAAAGTCCGTCCGTGTATAATTTCCAACGGAATCCCTCTCCGGTAAGCCACTCCCTTTGCCAACCAACATCGTCAAAACCCCGGTTTGCACCAATTCAATGAAACGTAACGGATCATTCTCCACTTTTCCCGACAACATCGGTTTCAACAACCATTCGGGAGTGGTAAACACCTGTTCTCCCAGAAACATCATCGCCCGACGCTGATACTCCCTCTCCACCGGCGTTCTCTCTGCTTGTTCCTTCTCGTCATAATTTACATAACTGCCGCCCACGATATTCACCACCTGTTGCATGTAAAAATAAAACTGTCCCCGGGGTACATTTTGCTCTCCGATAAAGATGATCCGGTCATACATATTCCGGAAAGTCGTGTAACTGCCATCTGCATCCGGGCCCCACCTCTCCAATTGCTCCAACACCCGCTTCAAATTGGCTATCCCGTAAGTATTCGCTTCCACCAAATCATCCCCCAAATCTTCCGATTGGCAACGGGGATCTCCCGAAGTATTCTGTGCCCCGAACCATTGTCCCCACTTCTTTTGCTCCTCTCCGACCCTAGCGGACACGTGCGCGTGCTCTTCCTCCAATGTCTTTATTTTCGGGAACAAACGATAGCCCCATTCGATAGCCCAGTAATCATACGTGTTTATCCGGGGAATCAAATTTTTCCGCTCGATGCCGTCCCCGGGTTGTGCCACATAATTAAACCTCGAATAATCCATAAGAGAAGTGGAAATACCGTTTTCCGTCAACCATTCGTTATCCCGCAACTTCTCCACGGGCACAACGGAACTCGCCCCCATGTTATGAGTTAGTCCCAACGTGTGTCCCACCTCGTGCGAAACAATCACCGACAGCAATGTACCCAACCATTCATCCGAAATCCCTTCCGTGAATACCCCCGGATCACTCGCTCCCGCCTGCATCATGTAATTCCCCTTCAACCACTCCACCAACCCGTGTCCCCACTGGATACGAGCGTGATATATCTGCCCGCTCCTCGGGTCGGCATACCGTTCCCCGAAGGCGTTTTCTTCCGGGAGCGGCTTATACACGATAGCCGCCCGACAAGACTCCAACGTCCAAGTCGAATCGGTCGACGGTGCCACCCTCGCCTCAATGGCATTTTTAAACCCGGCTCGCTCGAAAACGGGCTTCCAGTTATTGATTGCCATTTCAATATAGGGAACCCATTTTGCCGGAGTCAACGGATCAATATAAAACAGAATAGGTTCCCGAGGTTCCACGAGTATTCCCTTCTGATACTTCTTCATATCTTCCGGGCGGGGTTCCAACCGCCAACGGGAGATGCAATACGCCTCTTCCTCTTTCGCCGTCGTATCGTCGCATACCAAATGCTTGCTCCTGAAATACCCCACCCGCTGATCTTCATAACGAAGCCGCATCAATTGCCCGGACATCAAAAACAGACAACTACTCGCCTGTACCTGCCCTCCCTTTCTCTCCCGCCAACCGACAATCTCCATGCAATCCGGATGAGAAATGATTTTCAGTGTCAGGGTCCGCAATTTACCGTCTACCATCCCCGTGTCGCTCACCACCCACGACGTGATATCCAAACGCAAAGCCTTCCCGTTGCCGCTCTCCTCACTCTGAAAATCGGCAATCTCATGAGGAGCCTTAGGCAGTCCCGTCATATTGGAACCCGCATTCTTACTCATCACCGCTTTCTGTATCAACACCATCCTACCATTCTCTCTCTCCCGCAACTGCAAGATTCTCGGCTCTCCGGACATATCCCCCACTTGGGCGTAATAACCGTTCCCCACCGCCGCGATCTGGTTCACCAGCAACCATTCCCTCCCCACGAGAGATGCAGACAATTCCCAAATCACCCGATCTCCTTCCCGGTATATCTTGAAATAATCTTTCTCTTTCCCCTTACCCGCCGAAAAAACAGGCAGCAAGAGGAAGAGAAGGAAGGAAAACCAGAATGTTTTCCTCCCCGCTACACAAAACGTCATTAAATTCATAAACTATTTTTTGTACACGATCTTCTTTATCTTCCCGAAATCGGTTGCCAACAACTTAGGCTCTGCGTCTTTCAAATCCCCGGTATTCACCAACGTGAAAGCATAGAGCGCTCCCTTGCTCCCGTTATACGTGGCGGCAGTCAGGTTCAGCCCGTCGTTTGTCGGCAAGACTATAGAAACCACCTCTTCACCCGCCGAGAAAGCATAAAGCAACCGGGAAGTATTCGCGTCTGCGTCATACAAGCGAATTTCGTTTCCATTGGCATAATATATCTGCTGCCTACCGTACGGGGACACAAACACCGGACTATCTTTCATACCGGGACACGCCTCTTCGCTAATAACATGAAAAGGACCACCATTAAATCCTACTCCCGCCATCGTATAACGTATCACGTAAGCATTGTCCGCATCCCGAAACACCATATTATAATAGTAATTTCCCGCACCTCCGGTCGGCATTCCGATCAATTCCCAATCTTCATCTACTTTCGCCGCATTAAACAAGGTATCTCCCGCAGAAACATAAACACCTCTCACATCCGTAAAAACTACGTTAGTTGCTTGGTACCGGGAATAAAAACGGTGATTCACCTCGTCAAAATACAAAATCCCCATCAATTGCCCCCTGTAATTCATTCCCGAACCGATAAAGGAAGCACAACCGGTTTCCAAACCATCTGACGCAACCATAGGTTCTCCAAATAAAGTTTGCCCCTGATCTTGATGCATCCGGTAAACCTTTCCATCATTTATCAAAACAAATGTAGAATTCTTCTCGATATAATTTGCCAAAACCTGTGGACGAACAACTTCCGGACGCATAGCAAACATCTGCTCTATATCGGCAAGCACCCGACAAGAACGATAATCTATCACGTATCCCCAATCTTCTCCGAAAATCATCGTCATATTCCCCGCGGCAACCTTCCCGTCCGGAGATGAATACCCGCTAAAATCGACCGTAAACAAATCCGTTACATTCGGTTTCAACACGACTTCCGGGTTTACCTCCGAGAATATACGATGAAACACAGTATCCGTCGATGTGTTGTAAAAACTGATATCCGAATGATTGTCATATTGCTCCACGACAAAATAACCGGGCTGATAGTTCGTCCGCACCTCCAATTTCATCCCCTTACGATAAGTGACACCCGTGTTATTATCCGTCACCTTAAAATCGAACGGGTAAGAATTACCGGAAGCATAATCAACCTGCTCGGCAAAATCCCGTTCCGTGGATAATACCACATTCACAGAATCCGAAGAGGTAGGAATAGAAACCACCCACTCGTAACTCAAGTTTTCCTCATTCTCTTCCAAAGCAAAAGAGAGTTTGGGAGATACTTCCAGTACCATCCCCTGTTGCACAGATACGATTTCCGGTAAATCAATCGAAATCTCATTTAAATCCCGATAAGAATAATTTCTCTTATCCTTGTAACACGACGCCAAAAGCAATACGCCCAGCATCCCGATAAGACTATATCTAAACCAATTTTTCATACTTTCGTGTTTAAATTAAAAAGTAACTTGTTCCCCATTTTCATCCAGCATCTTTTCGCCGGGATGTTCTTCTTGCCACAATTGTAATTCACGACGCATACGCAACAAGTCATCATACATATAATTTCTATCCGCGGGGGACACCGGTTCTACACCCCAGTATTTCCCCAATTTCTCGTACATGAAATCAAACTTCACCCGGCTCCAATCACCAAAAATACCGCACTGTGACCAATAAGGCGGCTCCGACACCAAGTTGGAAAACTTCAACTCGTAGCGCAAAGAAATCAAAAATGTCTTGTCGTCCGATACCGTATCCCCGAACACCCGTGCGGGAAATTCTTCGGAAGGTTCAAGCACGAACTTGACAATTTTCTCTTCGTCACCCAAATTCTTTTTGAGTAACAGCACCTTCGGGGTAAATGAAACCGCATTGGCAGGTAACACGTTATCCTCAATTATAAAATGCTCGCCTTCCACGGCAGTGCTTCCCTCTCCCGCAACTAAATTCACTTCACGATCGTAATCCACGGGCTTCCCCATCAAACGAATCTCCGGAAGTTCAAAAGTATGTTCCTCTACCCCCGGGAAAAAATAGAACGAATAAAAACCGCTGAATATCTTGTTGAACTCGTCCATGTCAAATTTATTCTGTTTAATGACAGTTCCCGTTCCGTAAAACCACACCCCCGCATCATAAGAAGCTCCGGGAATCTTGTCATCATCTTCACAAGCGGCAATAATCCCGAATAACATCACCGCCAACATGATTCGTATATTATATAACGTTTTCATTTTCATAACTGTTCTTGTTGATTATTCTGTAACTCCACGCCTTAATTCAAGCTCTTTCTCCGGTATGGGGAACACGTAACCGGGAGTCGCAACATCCACGTATGTTTCTTGATCGTGTTCCAATACCTTCGTTATATTCAACCGCTTATAATAATAGAATAAATGCCCTTCACTGAAAAATTCTTTCTTGTACTCGTTCAGAATCTCGTTCCGGAACTCTTCGTCCGATATGGAATCTTCTAGCTTTTTCAATCCCCTGTTCACCAAAACCTCGTTCAGATAAGCACGCCCTTCCGCCGTGTTACCACAACATTCGGCGGCGATATAATACATCTCAGACCAACGCATCAAAGTAACCAAATCTCCCCTGCTGGCAACACCCCCGTTATACCTATAAAATGTATACTTCTGACCGCCCACCTGATTAGTTTCAGTAAGGTACCACAAGTACGTGAACCGATAATCCGTACTTCCCCCCGACGTTTTTCCATAAAGTTTTTCGATATCTTCCACATCATTAAGCAAGCCATTTCGATCAAGCCCTACTCTTTTGTTGTACACGTCTTTCAAATTAGTTTTATTCAAAGTAAATATACATTCCGTGTAAAATGCAACATCCCTTGATTGCAAATCTTTACAGTCCACCAACGGATCCATAAACCTGAATTGTTGCGACTCTATCACTTTTTGGGCATACAACAAAGCATTTTCCGTGTCCCCCTTCCAGTGGTAAACCCGAGCCATCGTCGCATATACCGCCCAACGGTTAAAATGAGAACGGCGACTGTTCAACCAACTATTCTCCACGGAAGACGAATACATATTGTCTACCGACAACAAACTATCCGCCTCCTGTAAATCCCGAAGAGCCAACCCGATCACCTCATCCTCCGTATTAAACAAAGGCCATTCCCGCCCGGATAGTTTCGTCACGTAAGGAATCGTCAATTCATCCCCAGCCAACGCATACGGCTTCCCGAACAACCGCATCAAATCGAAATGCATAAAAGCACGGACGCCTAACGCTTCCCCCTTTATCATCCGGTAATTGTCATAAGTAAATACCGATTTGTAATTTTCAATCTGTTCCAACAGGCTATTCACGTTAGCGATAACATTATAACCTTTGCTCCAAATATTATCAATCACACTGACAACTTCAGACCCCTGATAATAATTGACTTCCCCCAGATCTTTTCCTAAACCACTGACATCATAAGTGTCGAATATTTTAAAACGCCGAGCCAACACATCCAGATAAGTCATACTCAGTATATCCCCGTACAAGGCATCGTCCGTCATTAGGTAATACACACCCGCCATGCCGTCCATAAATCCCTGTTCCGTCTCGAACATCTCGTAATCGATCACTTCCGTCTTCGAGGGTACATCCAACCAATCGTTACACGCCCCCAAAGAAAGCCCGAAAACCAACACGATATAAAAAATATATTTCTTCATAATCTACCTTTTTTATTTTTCACAAACACTACAATCTAGCCGACAGCGTAAACAGGAAACTACGATTGAACGGGTAAGACGTACCGGACTCCCGCTTCATACTTGAAATACGCAATACATTCTGCATCGAGAAACTCACGCTAAAACGGTCGCTGTTAATAGCCTCTTTGGAAGTATCATTCACTTTCTGCACGGCCTTGTTCACCAACCGGTTCAACCAACGCTCCACCAGAATACCCGGGTCAATCGTCAATCCCGTAATCTCGAACGAATTTGCTTTCTGCACGAAACGAGAAGTCACTTTCGTCGATTTTTCCGTACGCGTATAACCTTCCAAATCCACCAATCCTTTATAATCGGCAGGTTTACCCGGTTCCATCCAACGATCTTTCAACACCCGTTTATCCATATTTTGTTTCAAATTGAAATTCTCCACTTTACTTGCCAGCGTACTGTTATACAACACACCTCCCGTGCGGAAAGTCAACCCGAAGTTCAATCGGATCCATTTGTATTGGAAATTATTATAAATCGTGAAGTTCAATTTCGGTTGCATATCTCCCATATACACCATATCCTCCTGTCTCCACACGTAAGTTTGCCGCCCGTCTTTCGTCAGGAATACCTCGTAACCGTTACTCGCATCAATTCCCAAAGAACGCACGGCATACAATCCGCTCACGCTGGCACCTTC
This sequence comes from Butyricimonas sp. Marseille-P3923, assembly GCF_900184685.1. GTDB lineage: Bacteria > Bacteroidota > Bacteroidia > Bacteroidales > Marinifilaceae > Butyricimonas > Butyricimonas muris. Next base: position 38,266 of record NZ_FXXL01000003.1, on the reverse strand, counting down.
CACGTATTGAAGCACCGGAGTCGTAGCTCCGTTTGTTATCTGTTGATTCAAGGCAGCTTGATTTTGTGCTTTCAAATTATCCGTGATCTCCAACAATTTATTCTCGTTATGATAGAATGAAGTAGATACAGACCAGAACAACTCTCTCTTGGGTGCTTGAAACAACACCACCCGAACCCCCAAATCGAATCCCACGTTCTGGCTCTTACCCAAATTATCGTGATAAGAATCAAAACCATTGGAAGGAACCGTGGAAGTCGACATGATTAAATCATCCGTGGTCTCCCGGTAATAATTAAAGTTCGCCGTCACCCGTCCATCGAACAATCCCAAATCCACACCATAATTCCATTTTTGCGTTTGCTGCCACTTCAATGCCGTGTTCCCCAACCCCATCAACGTGGCAGGGATAAAATCAAGGTACCGTCCGTCCGTTTGATACTTGTACGTCGTGGCTCCCGCGTAAGCCGGGAAATTCACGCTTCCGGTAAATCCCCATGAAACCCGGAACTTCAACTGGCTGATAACATTCTGCCCCAGCATAAATTTCTCGTTATGGAAATTCCAACCGATACCGACAGAGCCCAAATCCCCGAATCTTTTTTTCCGCCCGAACACGGATGAACCGTCCGCCCGAATAGAACCATCCAACAAATAACGATTACCGTAAGCATAACTCAAGTTCCCGTAAAAACCCGCCGTTCGTTTCATACTATAACTCCCGGACGGTTTCGTGTTACTGTATTGCAGCCCGAACAACAAATCATCCAAGCGGTCATTCGGGAATCCTTTAACCACCAACCCGAAAGAATTGGACTCATCGTGATTCAACTGCGCTCCCGCGGAAATATAAATCGTGTGATTCCCAAAGTTTTGCCCGTAATTCAACGTGGAAGTCAGCTGCCACTTTTTCGTCTTTCCATTATTCTTGGTATAAGATCCCCTTTCGGAAAAAGCCGACGTGAAAAATTCGGACGCCGTTCCCGGTATGAAATTATCCCGTTCCGTTGTCCCGTGTGTATAGGTAAACGTCGTGTTCAACTTCAAACCTTTCACGAAAGTCACTTCCGACCAGAACTCGTTACCGATAGAAAGACTGGAATTTGTATTCACCATATGCAAATGGGCATTCCAAAGCGGATTCTTCTCGGCAGGGGTATGGGATGAAGAGATTAAACCATTACTCCCCTCCGTGGGATAAATATCCACGTATTTAGTGACATTACCGTTCTCATCCTTCGGTAGCCAGTAAGGATTCATCCGGGCATATTGACCGAAATCCCCGTAAGGTGATTCCGACCCCTTGGAAGAACTGATCTTTAGCGCATACTGGAAACTTAATTTCTTATCCAAAGTCGTGTACTTTACCCGGACGTCACCCCCGAGTACATTCCGGTAAGAACCTTTCATGATACCGCCGTTATTGGAATAATTCACCGTTCCCTGCAACAACACTTTTTTGGTCCCGTAAGAAACCCGCGCTGTATGGGAATGAGTAAATTCCGTACGCAAAGGTTGGGACAACCAATATGTATTAATGCCTCGGGCTACATTGTGTTTGACCAAGTTGTGCAAATCATCCAACTGCTTCTGTGTCGAAAAATCACGGCTACGATAGTAACCACCAATCTCCTCAACCTCCAACTTTTGCTTGGCATTCATCAAGTTGAAACTAGATAAATCCGGTATATTCACTCCATAAGTACCCGTGTAAAACACTTGCGTTTTTCCCTCTTCCGGCTGAATCGTTTCCACAACCAATACCTCGTTTGCGGACTTGGAACCGTAAATCGCTGTCGCAGCAGCATCTTTCAACAACGTGACTGACTTCACGATATTGGGACTCATGTCAAACAAAGTCTGCAAATCGGACTCGAAACCGTCAATAATAATCAACGGCGGGTTGCTGATATACCCGTATTCGCTCTCCATGTCCGTCTGCATGATACTGTTCGTACCCCTCAACTGTACCTTCGGCAACACGTTCGGGTTGGAACCGTTCACCACGTCGTCCGGCATCTGGAACGAGGCATCCAACACCTTCAAGGCACTCAGAATACTCGTTTTACTGATCGCGCGGATATCCTCTCCCGTGTATTGAGTCGCGGCACCGGTAAAGTTCTCTTTCGGACGGGTAAAAATACCGTTATTGATTACCGTCACCTCCTCGATAGCATAGGCCAGAGAATCCAGAATCACGGTACCCATCTCCGATTTTGCCGTCAATGTCTTTTTCTCGTAACCGATAAAACTAAATTCGATCTTACTCCCCTCGAAAACATCCGTCAGCATAAAATGCCCGCTGGTATCCGATGTCGTACCCCGGTATTCGCCCAGCACTTGAACTGTCACCCCGGGAATCGAAACGTTCTTGGCATCCACCACCCGACCACGCACTCGTTGTATCACCTTTTTGGCAACCGGGGTTGCTTTTGCTTTACTTACCACGATAGCACCACTCTGAAACTTCCATTGTAATTTCGTTCCTTTCAACAACTCGTCCATCACCTCGCTAATCGAAGCATCCTTGAACTCGTAATCTTTCCGGGGAGCATCAGGCAAATCCTCTTTCAGATAAGTAAACCGATAACGTGTCGTTTCCTGCAAGTGCTTGAACACCTGCTCTACCAACACCGACTTCATACTTAGCGTCACGCGCTGCTCCGTCTGGGCGGAAAGCATCCCCGGACACCAAAAACTACTCGCAAAAATGTAAAAGATTAGAAAAAGACCCTTCCAAACCATCTTTTTTCGTCCTTTCCTTCTCATAAAATGATTTTTTTTCATACCTTTGTTTTTAAGGTTATTAAATAACAGATACACAAATAATCTTGAACATGAGGAAGAGTGGGCTAGACTCTTCCTTGTTTTTTGATTATACCTTTAGAAACGGATATATATTTTCTTTCCTTCTATTCTATATTTAAAATCAATTAAACTCTGTAACACACTCAATAACTCTTCCACTTTCTCGTCACGCATGGCGTGGAAAGTCACACTACCACCGGGCGTGGCAACTTTATTCTCGATAACAAATTCTACATCATACCACTGCGCCATAGCTGCTAGAATCACCCCTATAGGCTCTCCCTCAAAGGCAAACATACCATCCCGCCAAGCAACACAAGTTGACGGATCATCCAATTCTACCACTTCAAGATCTCCCGTTTCCCTGTCAAACACGGCCTGTTCACTAGGCGACAATATTTTGTATATCGAATCATTCCCCACGTGTACGACACCTTTCAACAAAGTCACTTTCAAAAATTGTTCATCGGCATAATCCCGCACGTTCAGTTCCGTCCCCGTCACCCATATCTGCAAATTCTCATCCGTCCGCACTTCAAAAGGGCGGGTAGGATTAGTCCTCACTTTGAAGAAAGCCTCTCCGCGTAACGTCACCTCCCGTTTATCTTCCGCGAACCGATCCGGATATGTCAGCACCGTTTCCGAATTCAACCAAACCTCGGTACTATCGTTCAATCGCAACCAATACTCGCTTCCCCTCGGAACTTCTACACGGATCATCTGCACCTTCTCCTCCGCGACCACATTCTCGCCAGCCTTCTCTTTCACGTGTTCCTTCCACTCCGTACCCGTGTCATTTTCTTTCAACACCACCTTGCGCCCATCATCCACGGATAAAAACGCGTAATTCTTACCCTCCACCGGAAGAATAGGCTGCATCCCCGCTTTTTCCGTCCGAAGCGAAAAAATAATAACCGTACTCAAAACAGCAACCAACAACACCGCCGCCACCGAAGAAATCTTCATGTACAGTCTGCGCCGCACCTTACGACGAATCTTTTCATGAATTGCCCCTATCGTCTTCTCGTATTTCAGATGTCCGAAATTCCGTTTACGCTCTGCGAAACTCCGCCCGGACACGAACGCCTCATACATCTCCCGATGCTCGAGGGAAGAGTCCAACCAACGCTGCAAACGCTCCTCCTCCCTCGGGGAAATATTCCCAACCACCTTTTTTACCATGATCTCGGCGAGTTCGATTCCGTCCAAATAATTCATATCTCATTTTTTTATCACTAAAACACCACCATTCAGAAAAAGTATACATCGAATAAAAAAAAATTATACATTTGTATTGTAATATTTACAATCCCCTCGTACTATGGAGTTGGACACCCTCTTACAAGAAATACAAAAGGATAACCGTAAAGCCTTTGACAAACTCGTTTTGCAATACAACGAATCGCTGAACGCTTTCGCATTCAACATTCTCAAAGACAAAGAAGCAGCGGAAGATATCGTGCAGGATGTATTCGTTAATCTATGGCTAAACCGGAAAAAGATCACCTTCGGGGAATCCACGAAAAGCCTGCTCTACGTGTCCACTCGAAACTTGGTATACAATTATATCCGTTCCGCGAAAAGAGAAAACGAACGCTATAAACATCTCACGGAAGAAAACGAATCGTCCACGTTAAACTATATCATACAGGAAGAAGCCTTGCGCCTCTTGAATGAATCCATCGAACAACTGCCACCCCGCATGGCAGAAGTGATCCGGCTCAGTCTGGAAGGACTGAAACAAGAGGAAATTGCCGAACAAATGGAAGTCACCGTCGCCAACGTGAAAAGATTGAAAGCACTCGGTATCGAGAAGCTAAAAAAATCACTCGGGGCATTATCCTGCTTCGTGTTCACCACGACCGGACTGATCTGACCTCTCCCGGCTCTGGGCGTAATACTTGCAATACTTGTTCAACACGCACTCCCCGCACAACGGGTTTCTCTTCCGGCATACCATAGCAGCATAATCCAGTATCGCCCAGTTCAACTCCTTGCAGCGCCGCACCTCGATTATGTCATTCGCCAACTCCTGCACTTCTTTATCAAAACGCACGTCGATAAAATCACCCGGTTCAAAATAACGCTTCAATAAACGGGACATATTCACGTCCAGCAACGGTTTACGATTTCTCAATATAAACAACTCGAAAGCGTTCGTCACGTATAAACCCACGAAACCGGAATCCCTCAACTCGTTCGCGTCCCCCGGAAGTTGCCCTCCCCTGCGACGCAAATCTTCCGTCAGCTTATAAAGCCTCCGCGCTCGATGCCGGTATAATCCCAACGGCCTCATCACCTCTTCCAATTCCTCCAGCGTTGCGCCGCAAAGAGCCTCCCAATCCGGATACTTCGAGAAAAAAGTATCATAATATCTCGCCACGGTTTCCGCCTTCGTCCTTTGCAACAGAATTTCGGACACGATCTGCTGATACTTCGTCGCACGAGCTTCCCTCCACGGGAACACCCGCTGATTCTCATCAAACCACCGTAACAGACGGTGTTGTAAATATTGAACCATTACTTCTCGCATATCGTTTCATTAACTCTTAATCAACCATGCAAATCTAAGAAATCGTTTCAAGATGTCATCACTCATCCCCTTATTATTAACAGGAATCAGTAATTAGGGTATATATACCCGTAATATATATAACAACCGACACCCTATTTTCCCCTATCTTTGTAAAAAACAAAAACGACATGAACAAGAAAGTACTTATTTTATCCGGAAGCCCGCGGAAAGGCGGAAACTCCGACTTATTATGCGACCAATTCATGCAAGGCGCACAAGAGGCCGGACACCAAGTAGAAAAGATATTTCTAAAAGACCGGACGATTCATTATTGCACGGGCTGCGGCATCTGTAACGCGGGAAAACCTTGCCCGCAAAAGGATGACATGTCCGAAATTCTGGAAAAGATGATCGCCGCAGATGTCATCGTAATGGCCACTCCCGTCTATTTCTACACGATGGATGCCCAGATGAAAACCCTGATAGACCGGACATGTTCCCGTTACACCGAAATCAGTAACAAGGAATTCTACTTTATCGTGACAGCTGCCGACACGAGCATCCCCGCCATGGAACGCACCGTCGAAGGCTTCCGGGGCTTTACCGATTGTCTGGAAGAGGCAAAAGAAAAAGGAGTAATCTATGGCGTGGGAGCTTGGCAAATCGGCGAAATCAAACAAACGAAAGCCATGGAACAAGCCTTGACGATGGGCAAGCGATGCTGATATTCCTACCAACAATCAAGGGATATACAGGAGAAGAAATACCTTTTCGCACAATATAAAATACATTTCCATTAGGGTTTCGTGGGAAATACTTCTATGATACTCCCACGAAACCCCTATCAACCTCCTATCAGCATAAAATATTCATGCCTGTTATTTGGAAATTCGCTACCTGCTACTGTATCTTCGCACTAGAATATATCCTATCGACATGCCAAATACCCGTAAGTTATCCTACTATTATCCTGCGTTCTTCCGTATTACTCCCTTTTTGCTCGAATAAAATAATACGCGAAAAAAAATTGGAAACACGTTACAAATTGTGTAAATTTATAGCCGTGAAGTGTGAGAGAACGGGTAAAGGATGTTTTCGACTACGTAAAATGATTCTCAATAAAGAATTTTTTCCGTTTTTGTGTTGAAAATATTTCATTTATTCCCGAAAACGATATAAATTTGACAAATCAATGCGAATGTGTTAAATATTTAACTGAAACAATATAAAAATGCTTCCTTATGAGTAAATTTATTTCTATCGAAGAGGCTGTATCAAAAGTAAAGGATGGTATGACCATTATGGTTGGCGGATTCCTTGCAAACGGAACCCCTAACAAGCTCGTTGACGCCTTGGCAAAGTCCGGCGTGAAGAACCTTACGTTAATCTGCAACGACACGGCATTCCCGGACAGAGGGGTAGGTCAGTTGATCGCTAACAAGCAAGTAAAAAAACTTTTCGTGTCACATATCGGGACAAACCCTTGCACGAGCGAGCAAATGAATAGCGGCGAACTGGAAATCGAATTTTGCCCGCAAGGTTCTTTAGCTGAACGCGTGCGTGCAGGCGGTTGCGGATTGGGTGGTATCCTGACTCAAACCGGAATGGGAACCATCGTTGCCGAGGGAAAACAAGTGATCAACGTGGACTGCAAAGATTATTTGCTCGAGAAACCGTTGAGAGCGGACATCGCCCTCGTGGGCGCAAGCCTCGGGGATAAAGCCGGAAATCTGGTCTACCGGGGAACGTCGCAAAACTTCAATCCGCTGATGGCTGCCGCCGCCGATTTGGTGATTGCCGAGGTGAATGAACTCGTGGAAGTAGGAGAAATCGCTGCCGAAAACGTGAAGACGCCGTCTATCATGGTAGACTATATAATTGAAAATTGAGAATTGAAAATTGAAAATGCTTCTCAATCTAAAATCTAAAATTTAAAATCTAAAATCAAGAAAGATGGAAAAAACAATGATACGTTTAAGAATGAGTGCTAAAGATGCTCATTATGGTGGAAATTTAGTAGACGGTGCACACATGGTTCACTTGTTCGGTGACGTTGCCACGGAATTGTTAATCATGCATGACGGGGACGAAGGCCTGTTTGTTGCTTACGACAACATCGAATTCCTTGCGCCGGTTTACGCCGGGGATTACATCGAGGCTACCGGAGAAATCGTGAAAGTAGGAAACACTTCTCGCAAGATGGTTTTCGAGGCAAAGAAAGTGGTTGTAGCCCGTCCGGACATCTCGGCTTCCGCCGCCGACGTGCTGGAAGAACCGATCGTGGTGTGCCGTGCCAGTGGGACTTGCGTTGTCAAAAAAGAAGACCAGAGAAAAAATTAAATGACTATTTATGGAGAAATTAATTATCACAGCAGCCATTTGCGGGGCTGAAGTAACCAAAGAACAAAATCCCGCCGTTCCTTACACGGTAGAAGAGATCGTGAGAGAAGCCAAATCAGCAGTGGACGCGGGAGCAGCCATTGTTCACGTTCACGTTCGTGAAGACGACGGTACTCCTACCCAAAGCAAAGCACGCTTCAAAGAGTGCATCGACGCTATCTACAAGGTATGCCCCGATGTGATCCTTATCCCCTCCACGGGAGGCGCCGTAGGTATGACCGCTGAAGAACGTCTTCAACCGACTGAACTTTTCCCCGAAATGGCTACCCTCGATTGCGGTACTTGCAATTTCGGTGACGATGTTTTCGAGAACACCATGCCCATGATGCGGGATTTTGGCAAGAGAATGATAGAAAACAATATCAAACCGGAATACGAATGTTTTGAAATGGGACATCTCGACACGATACTAACCATGGCCAGAAAAGGTCAGGTTCCCGGGGCTCCCATGCAATTCAATTTCGTTCTCGGCGTTCCCGGGTGTACCCCTGCCACTGTACCGAATCTCTGCTGGTTAGTAAACGCTATTCCGGCAGGCTCTACTTGGACGGCAACCGGAATCGGACGTCACGCTTTCCCTCTTGCAGCCGCGGCTATTGCCATGGGCGGTAACGTGAGAGTAGGTTTTGAAGATAACCTGTATCTCGAAAGAGGAGTCCTCGCTAAATCCAATGGCGAATTGGTAGAGAAAGTGGTTCGCATAGCCAAAGAATTGGGCCGCGGAATCGCTACTCCCGCCGAAGCAAGAGAAATTTTAGGATTAAAACCTTTAAAGTAATTCATTTTCAAACTTATAAATTTTAAATACTATGCAAAAGAAAGGAAACAAATACGGAACTCACCGCGTGATTGAACCGAAAGGTGTGTTACCCCAACCCGCTAACAAGATTGACAACAACATGGACGAGATCTATGACAACGAGATCTTGATTGATGTACAAACCTTGAATATCGACTCAGCCAGCTTCACCCAGATCGAGCAACAAGCAGGCGGCGACAAAGCCAAGATTGCCGAAATCATGTTGGACATCGTGGCAAAACAAGGCAAACACCGCAACCCGGTAACCGGATCAGGCGGTATGTTGTTGGGTACGGTTGAAAAAATAGGTGATGCATTGAAAGGTAAAATCGACTTGAAGGAAGGCGACAAAATCGCAACCTTGGTTTCTCTTTCTTTAACTCCGCTACGCATCGACAAGATTAAAGATATCCGTCCGGACATTGACCAAGTTGACATCGACGGGAAAGCAATCCTTTTCGAGAGCGGTATCTACGCCAAGATTCCGGCAGACCTTCCCGAGAATTTGGCACTGTCAGCATTGGACGTTGCCGGAGCTCCCGCTCAAACTGCCAAATTGGTTAAACCGGGTGATACCGTTTTAATCATCGGCGCGGGTGGTAAATCAGGTATGTTGTGCTGTTACGAGGCTAAAAAACGTGCAGGAGTTACCGGTAAAGTAATCGGATTGTGCCACAGCCAGAAGAGTACCGAACGTTTACAGAAACTCGGTTTCTGCGACTATGTATTCTCCGCAGACGCGACTCAACCCGTTCCCGTGATGGAAAAAATCGAGGAATTGACGAATGGCGAGATGTGCGACGTAACCATCAACAACGTGAACATCACCGACACGGAAATGACCTCTATTCTTTGCACGAAAAACACGGGTGTCGTTTACTTCTTCTCTATGGCTACCAGCTTCACGAAAGCAGCTCTAGGTGCTGAAGGAGTGGGAAGCGACGTAACCATGATCGTGGGTAACGGCTACACGAAAGGTCATGCCGAGATCACTCTTCAAGAACTGAGAGAATCAGAAGCTTTAAGAAAGATCTTTACGGAACTTTACGCTTAATTAATTTACGATTTATGATTTACGATTTATGATTGCTTTCACGGTAATTATCAATCGTAAATCATAATCTGAAATCTAAAATCATAAATCTAAAATTATTCGATGGACAAGGGTTGTAGATACGGTACACACAGGGTAATTATCCCGGAAGGAACACTTCCTCAACCGGCACAAAAGCTGGATAACACGATGAGCATTTATGACAACGAGTTGTTGATAGACGTGCAAACACTGAATATAGACTCTGCCAGTTACACGCAGATCAAAGGTGCTTGCGGAAAGGATGCGTCAAAAATGAAAGAAATGATTCTTTCCATCGTGGAAGAACGGGGCAAGATGCAAAACCCGGTGACCGGTTCGGGGGGAATGTTAATCGGTACGGTAAACGAAATAGGTCCGGCATTCCCGGATAAATCATTAAGAGTGGGTGACAAAATCGCCACGTTGGTTTCTCTTTCCCTTACCCCATTGAAAATTAATAAAATCAAGAATCTTGACCCGGCATCGGATCAGGTTGACGTGGAAGCGCAAGCCATTCTTTTCGAAAGCGGCTTGTACGCCGTACTGCCTGACGATATACCGGAAAAACTGGCATTAGCCGTGTTGGACGTGGCAGGAGCCCCGGCTCAAGTGGCTCGTCTGGTAAAAGAAGGTGATACGGTATGTATCATCGGGGGAGGCGGCAAGTCGGGAGTACTTTGCTGCTATCAGGCAATGAAAAACGTGGGACCTTACGGAAAGGTCATCGTGGTGGAATACTCGGAAGAGAACGCCCGAAGAATAAAAGAAATGAATCTCGCCACTCACGTGATTGTCGCCGATGCGACAAAAGTGATGGACGTGTACAAGAAAGTGACTGCCATAGCGGGCGAAAGAGGTTGTGAGGTGACAATCAACAACGTGAACGTGCCCTCGACAGAAATGACCTCTATTTTAGTCACCAAAGGACAAGGATGTGTTTACTTCTTCTCTATGGCGACCAGCTTCACGAAAGCGGCGTTGGGAGCCGAGGGAGTAGGAAAAGATATAAATTTAATCGTAGGAAACGGATACGCGAAAGGACATGCGGAACTAACCCTGAATATTATCCGGGAGTCCGCGGAAATTCGCGAGTTATTTGAAAAACTGTATGTAAAATAAATAAAGTGCCAGCCTTGTGCGGCTGGAATCTAAAATCTAAAATTTAAAATCTAAAATAAATAAAGTGATGTCAGAAAGCAGACGAAAAGAGTTTTTCCCGGAAGTTACCGACGAACAATGGAACGATTGGAAATGGCAAGTGAAAAACAGAATTGAAACACTCGATCAATTAAAGAAATACATCGAGTTAACCAAAGAAGAAGAGGATGGTATACGCGAGTCTTTAAAGACGCTGAGAATGGCGATTACCCCTTACTATTTGAGCTTGATTGACAAGAACAATCCGCATTGCCCGATACGGAAACAATCCGTACCCTCGGCTCTCGAATTGCACAAATCAGCAGCCGATCTGGAAGATCCGTTACACGAGGATAGCGATTCTCCTGTCCCGGGATTGACACACCGTTATCCGGACCGGGTATTATTCCTGATTACCGACCAATGCTCCATGTATTGCCGTCACTGCACCCGCAGACGCTTCGCGGGACAACATGACTGTGCATCCCCGACCGAGCGCATCGACAGATGTATCGATTACATCGCGAAAACCCCGCAAGTACGCGACGTATTGCTTTCCGGAGGTGACGCCCTGTTGGTTAGCGACGACCGTTTGGAATACATCATCAGCAAATTGAGAGCTATCCCGCACGTGGAGATTATCCGTATCGGAAGCCGTACCCCGGTTGTATTACCGCAACGTATTACCCCGGAACTGGTAAACATGCTGAAGAAATATCACCCGATCTGGTTGAACACTCATTTCAATCACCCGAACGAGGTTACGGAAGAGTCAAAGGCAGCATGCGCCCGCTTGGCTGACGCCGGAATCCCTCTAGGCAACCAGACAGTGTTACTGAGAGGTATCAATGACTGCACTTACGTGATGAAGAAATTGATGCACGAATTGGTGAAAATGCGTGTTCGCCCGTACTATATCTACCAATGTGACCTTTCCATGGGTATCGAACACTTCCGTACTCCCGTATCCAAAGGTATCGAGATCATCGAGAACTTGCGGGGACATACTTCCGGATATGCCGTTCCCACGTTCGTGGTTGACGCTCCCGGAGGAGGAGGTAAAACCCCGGTAATGCCGACGTATATCCTTTCTCAATCACCCAAACGCATCGTGTTGAGAAACTACGAGGGTGTTATTACCACTTACACGGAACCGGAAAGATACGAAGAAGAGTGCCACTGCCCGGAATGCGAAAAAGCTCGCAAAGAAGGGGTAGCCGCCCTGTTAAATGGTGATGCCCTCTCTATCGAGCCGAAACATTTGGCACGTAACGAGAGAAATCACCACGAATAAACTAATTTTAGATTTTAAATTTTAGATTTTAAATTCTTCACGGAATAATAAATTTAAAATTTAAAATCTAAAATCTAAAATTGAAACCGTGTTTATCGAGGAAATATTAAAATACAACAGTATTGCAATCGTGGGACTGGCAAAAAACGCCGGTAAGACAGAATGCTTGAACTACATTCTTCGGCGAGTGAAGAATACGGGGAAGCGTTTTGCCCTCACCTCCATAGGCATTGACGGGGAAAGCAGAGATCAGGTCTGCCAAACGCCCAAACCGGAAATAGAGGTATTCGAGGATATGATATTCATCACGTCCGAGATGCACTACCGAGACAAAAGGCTGGTGGCAGAAATCATGGATGTCAGCACACAACAAACCTCTTTGGGACGCTTGGTTACCGCCAGAGCCGTTTCGTCGGGAAAAGTGTTGCTATCCGGACCCGCTGACACGGGTTCGCTGCGTACCTTGATTCATGATATGAAGCGTTGGGATGTCGACACGACAATCGTGGACGGGGCTCTCTCCCGCCTCAGTCTAAGCTCTCCGGCAGTGACTGAAGCGATGGTACTTGCCACGGGAGCAGCTTTATCCTGTAATATTCCTCAACTGGTAAGAAAAACAAAATACGTTTACGACCTCATCTGCCTGAATGAAGCAGCACCCGACATCGTGCGGAAGCTGATGGCAATCGAGCAAGGTGTGTGGTCGATAGATGACGAAGGGAACATCTACGATTTAGACATCCCCTCCGTGTTTATGCTTGAAAATAAAAAAGACGATATTTTCAAGCACGGGAACACGTTATACGTGGCAGGCGCCATAAGTGACAAATTATTGCAATTCCTGCGGCAGCAAAAACAAATCCGGGAAATCACTCTAATCATGCGGGATTTCACGAAAATGTTCGCTTCCATGGAAACCTATTACGCCTTCGTGAAAAAAGGCGGTACCATACAGGTTTTGCAAAAAAGTAAACTACTGGCAGTCTGTATAAATCCCCAATCACCGGATGGATATTGTCTGGATTCGGACGAACTACGGGTCGCCATGCAAACGAGTTTAGGCATCCCGGTATACGATGTGAAAAGGATTGAAAATTGAAAATCATTCTCAATCTAAAATCTAAAATCATTAAATCTAAAATTGAATTAAGGTGTTTTTACGCGGCGCAATAGAAGAAGTAAACGGGTTCAGATACATGATCGACAAACTGGAAATTCAATCCGGTCTGGCAAAACGTGTATTGAACACACTACCGTACTTACACACGAGGGAAGAGATTAGCGCCGAATTGGATAAAACGGAAGCGACAATCAACATCTCGCGTGATTCCTTGTTGACGGACACCATTACCAAGATCAATGTAAAGCTCATGCAAGTGAAAGATATCCGAGGTACAGCAAACCGGATAACAGAAGCACAAGCATTGGACGACATTGAACTGTTTGAATTAAAGGCATTCTCTTTACTCGTTATGGATATCCGGCAACTGCTCATTGCCGCCCGTATCGACGTGGTATCACTTCCGGACTTGGAACCGGTAGTCAACACGCTGGACCCGGAAAGAATGCGTATACCTCATTTTTACGTTTATGATGCTTATTCCGAAGAACTGGCAGCCTTGCGGGTAAAAATAAAAACGCTAAAAATGAACGAGCGAACCGACAGCAAGGTACTGGATCAGTTACAATTCGAGCATACCGTGCTGGAAGACCGCATCCGGGAAGAACTGTCCGTTCAAATACACCCGTATAAACTTGAAATCAACGAAGCACTCGCCAATATTGCCACGCTTGACATATTGCTCGCCAAAGCAAAGCAGGCCATCGAGATGCAATTGTGTAAACCGGAAATTTCAGAAACGGTTACCTGTTACAAAAACATCTTCAACCCGCAGGTAAAAGAAGTTCTAAGAACAGAAGGTAAGAAATTTCAAGCTATCGACATTGACATCGCTCCCGGGGCATGCTTGATTACCGGGGCAAACATGGCAGGTAAAAGTGTCATCCTCAAAACCGTGGCTCTGGCACAAACCTTATTCCAATTCGGTTTCTACGTTCCGGCAGAACACGCTGAAATCGCTTTGGTAGACGAAGTTCTTTTGTGCATCGGTGACGAACAATCGGAACTTAGCGGCCTCTCTTCATTTGCCTCGGAGATGCTAAGGCTCAATACCATCATTCAAGATGTAAAAGCAGGGAAAAACGCTCTTATCTTGATTGATGAACTGGCAAGAACAACCAATCCCACGGAAGGAAAGGCCATAGTCAACGCGGTGCTCGACTTTCTCACAGGTAAAGGTGTCCGTTCCCTCATTACCTCACATTACAGCGGCATCAAAGCCGGATGCAAAAAGATGCGGGTAAAAGGATTTATTAAAGACAAAACAGACGGTCGGTTGACCATCAATAACATAAACGAGTTTATCGATTATTCGCTAATCGAGGAGACTCAAGACTCCGTGCCGCATGAAGCGATGAGAATTGCCCGTATTCTGGGTGTAGACGAGGAATTGTTGGACAAAGCGGAGAACTATTTGGAACAGAATTTATAACAGAACAAAAATATGCAGAACAGTAAATTAGGGTTAGATTTCAACAAAGTGGCACACGCGAAAGAAGTGTCACGAAAGATAGCCGACGACGTACAGAAATTCGTGGATCAGTACTCGACCGTTGCCGTTGAGCGTACTTTATGCCGTTTACTCGGCATCGATGGCGTGGACGCCAACACGGTACCGCTCCCCAACGTGTTGGTAGACGAGATCAAAGACAAAGGAGTATTGGGACAAGGTATTCTCTTTTTCCTCGGGAACACCATCGTGGAAACCGGAATGAACCCGCAACAAATAGCAGAGAAAGTCGCGGAGGGACAGTTGGATATGACCACGTTACCCGTTCACTCGATGGAGAAAATCAAAGCGGCCTTGAAACCATACGTGGATGCAAGTATCAAGCGTATCAGTGACCGGCGGGCGAAAAAAGAACATTACCTGAAAACGATAGGCGAAGGCCCGAAACCTTACCTGTACGTGATCGTCGCTACCGGAAATATCTACGAAGACGTGGTACAGGCTCAAGCAGCCGCACGGCAGGGTGCTGACGTTATCGCCGTAATCCGTACAACAGGGCAGAGTTTGTTGGATTACGTGCCTTATGGAGCAACAACAGAAGGATTCGGGGGAACTTTCGCGACACAGGAAAACTTCCGCATCATGCGTAAAGCACTGGACGAAGTGGGCGAAGAAGTCGGACGCTACATCCGCTTGTGCAACTACTGTTCCGGGTTATGTATGCCGGAAATTGCCGCCATGGGAGCCTTGGAAGGCTTGGACGTGATGTTGAATGATGCTCTTTACGGGATTCTTTTCCGCGACATCAACATGCAACGCACGCTGGTTGACCAGTTCATGTCACGTGTAATCAACGGGTTTGCCGGAGTGATCATCAACACGGGTGAGGACAACTATCTGACTACCGCCGATGCCGTGGAGCAAGCGCATACCGTGCTGGCTTCCGACCTTATCAACGAACAATTGGCTTTACTCGCGGGACTGAAAGAAGAACAAATGGGATTGGGACACGCTTTTGAGATGGACCCGTCACTGGAAAACGGATTCCTGCTGGAGCTTTCCCAAGCACAAATGACTCGTGAAATTTTCCCGAAAGCCACGTTAAAATATATGCCTCCAACCAAGTTCATGACGGGAAATATCTTCCGCGGACACATACAGGATGCACTCTTCAACATGATCGGAATATGGACTTCACAAGGTATCCAATTGTTGGGAATGCCGACAGAAGCAATCCACACACCTTTCATGTCCGACCGTTACCTCTCTATCGAGAATGCCAAATACATTTTCAGTAACATGAAAAACATCGGCGACGAGGTAGAATTTAAAAAGGACGGTATCATCCAGAGTCGTGCCAAAGAAGTATTGGACAACGCGATCGCTCTACTCGAAAACATCGAGCGTGAAGGACTTTTCACTGCGCTGGAAAAAGGTATCTTCGGTGACGTGAAACGCCCGAAGAATGGTGGTAAAGGACTTGACGGAGTTGCCGCCAAGGGTGCCAATTACTATAACCCGTTTATTGAGCTAATGCTTAATAACAATTGAAAATTGAGAATTGAAAATTGAAAATGAGATGTCCTATGACTATCATTTTTAATTTCAAGTTTTCAAAAGAGTGAATAAAATAAAATTTAACCAATTATGCAATTGATAACTTTCAATTTTGCATTTTCAATTTTCAATTAATTATGAGTGGAGGATTATATTCTACCGATAAAAATGATTTTGACCAGACACTGGATCTGAAAAAAATAAAACCCTACGGCGACACGATGAACGACGGAAAAACTCAATTGAGTTTCACGTTACCCGTACCTGCCGGGGATGAGGCTATCGAAGCCGCTAAACAATTATTGAAGAAAATGGGATTCGAGAACCCGCAAGTCGTATTCCACAAGGAATTGACCGAAGGATTCACCTTCTTCAACTGCTACGGAAGTTGCACGCACACTGTGGACTTCACGAATATTCACGTGCCTAAAGTGGAAGGGACGAAATGGGATATGCACGAAACGGACGAATTTATCCGTGAAAACATCGGACGCCCGTTGATTGTCGTGGGTGCCAGTACCGGAACCGACGCCCATACCGTGGGAATCGACGCCATCATGAACATGAAAGGTTTCGCCGGACACTACGGCTTGGAACGGTACGAGATGGTAGAGGCTCACAACTTGGGAAGTCAAGTACCCAACGAAGAGTTTATCGCCAAGGCTATCGAGTTGAAAGCGGACGCTCTTCTGGTTTCACAAACCGTTACGCAAAAAGACGTTCACATCCAAAACTTGATTGAACTCGTGGAAATGCTCGAAGCGGAAGGCTTGCGGGACAAGGTAATCTTGGCTTGCGGGGGACCCCGTATCTCCCACGAATTAGCGAAAGAACTGGGTTATGATGCCGGATTCGGTATGAATACCTATGCCGATGACGTGGCTTCATTTATCGCACAGGAATTTGTTAGAAGAAAAAATAAATAATTACATTTACGATTTGAGATTTACGATTTATGATTACCATTAATCTAAAATCCGAAATCTGAAATCAAAAATTAAAACGGTTATGGATAAAGATCAAGTAAGAGAAGTTATCGCCAAACGGGTAGCTCTCGAATTAAAAGACGGCGACGTGGTAAACTTGGGTATCGGATTACCGACAATGGTTCCTAATTACTTGCAAAGTGACGTACACGTGGTGCTGCAATCCGAAAACGGATTGTTAGGCATGGGACCGAAACCGGAAGCAGGAAAAGAAAATCCGGAATTGACGGATGCCGGTGGTGGATACATCACGGCTGTAGACGGAGCTTGTAGCTTTGACAGCGCCACTTCTTTCGGCATCATCCGGGGCGGACACGTGGATGTAACTATCCTTGGTGCTTTACAGGTAGACGAGAAAGGAAACTTGGCAAACTGGATTATCCCCGGCAAAAAAGCACCGGGTATGGGTGGAGCCATGGACCTTCTGGTAGGCGCTAAAAAAGTAATCCTTGCCATGGAACACACGGCAAAAGGAAATCACAAAATACTAAAAGAATGTACCCTACCGTTGACCGCCGCGGGCGAAGTTGACATGATCATCACCGAGATGGGCGTGATGAACGTAACCCCGGCAGGAATCGAACTGGTAGAATTGAACAGTGAATTTACATTAGATGACATCAAAGCAGCAACAGGCTGTGAATTAATCGTTTCTAAAAACTTAAAACCCATGCCTCAATAATGAAGACATATATCGTAGCAGCAAAAAGAACAGCGATCGGCAAATTTTTAGGAAGTACTCTTTCATTATCAGCAGCAGACCTCGGTGCAGCGGTAATCAAAAATATAATCGCGGAAACCGGAGTAAACCCTGCAAATATCGATGAAGTAATCGTGGGTAACGTACTATCCGCCGGACAGGGTCAAGGTGTAGCCCGTCAGGCATCTATCAAAGGGGGAATCCCTCAGGAAGTACCGGCCTATGGTATCAACATGATATGCGGTAGCGGAATGAAAGCCGTGTTAAACGGTGTAAGCGCTATCAAAGCGGGATTGGCGAATCTGATCATCGCGGGAGGTACCGAATCCATGTCCAAAGCGGGATATATTCTCCCCGGGCATGTCCGTGACGGACATCGCATGGGAGATGTAACCGTTATCGACCACATGGTATTCGATGGCCTCACGGATGCTTTCGAAGGATACCACATGGGAATAACGGCAGAGAATATAGCGGAAAAATATTCTATCAGCCGCGAAGAACAGGATGAATTTGCCATGAAATCGCAGAAGCGTGCTATAGCTGCTATCGATAACGGTAACTTCAAAGCTGAAATTGTGCCTATCGAGTATAAAGTCAAAAAAGAGACTTTACAATTCGACACAGACGAATTTCCCAACAGAAAGACATCTCTGGAAAAATTATCGACTTTACGTCCCGCTTTCAAAAAAGAGGGCTCCGTCACAGCCGGTAACGCGTCCGGAATCAACGACGGTGCATCCTTCGTGATGATCGCTTCGGAAGAGGCTGTTAAACAAAACAACCTGACTCCTCTATGCGAGATCATCGGTGTCGGACAGGGTGGTGTGGATCCTGCTATCATGGGCATGGGACCCGTGCCCGCAATCGCCAACGCGTTGAAGAATGCCGGAATAAAATTATCCGACATCGACGTGATTGAACTAAACGAGGCATTTGCGGCACAATCACTGGGAGTAATTCACGAGTTGATGGCACAACACGGCGTAACGAGAGAATGGATAAACGAACGTACAAACGTCAACGGTGGTGCCATTGCTCTGGGGCACCCCATCGGAGCATCCGGCAATCGTATCATCGTATCACTTGTATATGAAATGCTAAACAGTGAAGCTAAAGTAGGGCTTGCCTCTCTCTGTATAGGGGGTGGCATGGGGACGGCATTGATTCTAAAAAAATGCTGATTTAGAATTACAACTAGCTTCGTTCAACTAAAAAAACATTAATAATAATGGATTTCAGTCTATCAAAAAAAGAGCAACTCTTCTTACAAATGATAAGAGAGTTCGCGGAAAAAGAGGTAAAACCCTTGGCGGCAGAAGTGGACGAATCAGAAAGATTCCCCATAGAAACCGTTGAAAAAATGGCGAAATTGGGTATCATGGGTATTCCATTCCCGGTGGAATACGGCGGAGCCGGAGGCAGTAACATACTCTACACGATGGCAGTAGAGGAATTGTCCCGCGTATGCGCCACCACGGGAGTAATCGTGTCCGCACACACGTCATTGTGCTGCGCCCCGATTATGGAACACGGAACCAACGAGCAAAGAGCCAAATATCTTCCCAAACTAACTTCCGGGGAATGGATCGGAGCATTCGGGTTAACCGAACCGAACGCCGGTACGGACGCATCCGCACAACAGACCATTGCCGTGAAAGAGGGAGATCATTACGTGCTTAACGGCTCCAAGATATTCATTACCAACGCCGGTTACGCTCACGTGTACATCATCATGGCAATGACCGACAAATCCAAGGGTACCAGAGGAATCTCCGCGTTTATCGTGGAAAAAGATTTCCCGGGATTCTCCGTGGGTAAAAAAGAGAAAAAATTGGGTATCCGCGGTTCTGCAACCTGCGAATTGATCATGGAAAATTGCATCGTTCCGGCAGAAAACTTGTTAGGGCAAGAAGGTAAAGGATTCGGCATCGCCATGAAAACACTTGATGGCGGACGTATCGGTATCGCTTCTCAAGCATTGGGTATCGCACAAGGTGCTATGGACGAAACCGTGAAATACGTGAAAGAACGGAAACAATTCGGGAAAGCCATCGGTCAGTTCCAGAATACACAATTCCAACTGGCAGACCTGCAGACCAAAATTGAAGCATCCCGTTTACTGGTAAGACAAGCCGCTTACAAAAAAGACCAAAAAGAGGCTTATTCCACGGATGCTGCCATGTGTAAATTATTTGCAGCCGAAACAGCCATGGAAGTTACCACCAAAGCGGTACAATTCCACGGGGGATACGGGTACACCCGCGAATACCCGGTTGAAAGAATGATGAGAGATGCCAAGATCACCGAAATCTACGAGGGAACATCAGAAGTTCAAAGAATGGTGATCGCTGCAAATTTATTAAAGTAAAAGAAGATTGAAATGAAGATAGTTGTTTGTATTAAACAAGTTCCGGATACCACGGAAATCAAACTGGATCCCGTTACAGGAACCCTTATCAGAGACGGGGTACCCAGTATCATGAATCCTGACGATAAAGGAGGACTTGAATTTGCCCTTCAATTAAAAGACCAATACGATGCACACGTGACAGTTCTTACCATGGGACCGCCACAGGCAGAGGCTATCTTGAGAGAGGCTTACGCCATGGGGGTAGACCGTGCCATCTTGTTAAGCGACCGGAAATTCGGTGGAGCCGATACATTGGCAACTTCCAATACCATTGCCGCCGCTTTAAAAACTTTGGATTTTGATCTGGTGATCACCGGACGTCAGGCAATCGACGGGGATACCGCACAGGTAGGACCGCAAATCGCAGAGCACCTCGATTTACCGCAAGTAACCTACGTGGAAAGACTGACTTTCGACGGTAATAAAACCCTTACCGTGAAAAAGTCAACGGAAGAAGGTTACCAAATGGTGGAAGTTGACACCCCGTGCGTGTTAACCGCCTTGGCATCAGGCGTAAAACCCCGCTATATGTCCGTGAGAGGAATCGTGGAAGCTTACGACAAAGAAATAGAAGTCTGGGGCTTCGACAACATCACTGTTGACGAGAAAAAGATCGGTCTGAACGGCTCTCCCACCCGTGTATTCAAATCATTCACGAAAGGAGTGAAAGCAGCAGGACAAATCTACGAGGTAGAACCTGCGGAAGCCGCAGATATCATTATCAACAAGTTGAAAGAGAAATTTATTATTTAAAAATTTCGGATTTATGATTTATGATTTACGATTGAACAAAACGTTGAATTTATGCGATCGGAATCTAAAATCATAAATCAAGAAATTAATAGGATCTAAAATCTAAAATTGAAAGATGGATAAAGCACAATATAAAAACGTTTATGTCTTCATCGAGCAAAGAGAAGGCATTATCCAAAACGTGGCTCTGGAATTGTTGAGCAAAGCCAGAGAATTAGCTGATGCCTTGAACGAGAAAGTGTATGCCATGCTATTAGGTCATAACCTTTCCACGCAAGCCCAAGAATGTATTGCTTACGGTGCCGACACCGTGTTGCGTGTAGACGCACCGGAACTCGAAACCTACACGACGGAACCTTATGCCCAAGCAATCCACCAAATCATCATCGAGAACAAGCCGAGCATCGTGTTAATCGGAGCCACCACGATCGGTCGTGACTTGGGTCCCCGCCTGTCCGCACGGGTTGAAACCGGATTGACGGCAGACTGTACCGGATTGGAAATAGCCGAGGACGGCGGTCTGTTAATGACTCGTCCCGCGTTCGGGGGAAACCTCATGGCCACCATCATTTGTAAAGAACACCGCCCGCAGATGTCAACCGTACGTCCCGGGGTAATGCGCATGGCACAACGTGACTTGAACCGGAAAGGCAACATTGAAGACGTGAAAATCAATTTCGACAAATCTAAATTCCGTGTACGTGTTATCGAAACCGTGAAAGAATCCAAAAATCTGATCGACATCACCGAGGCTAAAGTTCTTATCTCCGGAGGTCGCGGAGTAGGTAATGCAGAAGGATTCGATATGTTGCGTGCAATGGCAGGTACCATCGGTGCGGAAGTATCCGCTTCCCGTGCAATGGTTGACGCCGGAGTTCTCGGTCACGAACGTCAGGTAGGACAAACCGGTAAAACCGTACGTCCCGACTTGTACTTCGCTATGGGTATTTCTGGAGCCATCCAGCACCTTGCCGGTATGGAAGAATCCGACTTCATCATCGCCATCAACAAAGACAAGTTTGCCCCGATCTTCAACGTGGCAGACTTGGGTATCGTTGGCGACGTTCGCAAGATCGTTCCTCTTCTCACCGAAAGACTGAAAAAATAAAACCGATAAAAAATGGAGCCTGTAACGGGCTCCATTTTCATTCTCCCTTTCTCACCTTCCGGAACGCTTCCGTTCCCATCGGTATTTGCACCAAGCCACTACAACCGAACTGATCACACCTCCCACGATGCTCAAAATTCCTGCCACCAAATTATCCGCCAATTGCGTGAAAAATGCATTCAAACTCAGCGTGAAAAATATTCTGGTAAAAAAATAAAAACCTTCAACAGATCCGTTTCCAACTGCTTCTTCTCCCTCGCCGGGAAGGTCAGCCGCCCAATCAACTCGCTGACCGCACTAACTATACCTTGCACCGGTTTCATATTCTTTCTTTCAAACAAACATATTGACTCTGCGACAACTCTTTCCCGTCCGGGGAAACAAAATAACAATAGACGTGTACCTTCCGCCCCGGCTTATGCGCCACCCAAAAACACGCTCCTCTATCATTCCGGGTAACACCTTCGCTCACCAACACCGGAGAAAATGAACACTCTTCTTTCAATACCACCACTTCCAATCGATCCTGTCCTTCTCTCAACTCGCTAATCCACCCGTTTCTCCATTCCAACGTCACCCTCCCCGCCGGAGCAATCCATCCCTCCAAACTATAAGCCCGTTGACGCTTTCCCACCGTGAACTGTAACAACGCGAAGTCCGCAATTCTCCCATCTGCCCCAAAAGCTTTCAGATTCATTTTCATGAACAAAGCATACCCGCTAACACATCTCCCTCTAGCCGCCACACTCAACACCTGTTTCAAAGGCATCTCTTTCAACCGCTGGTAAAAACACACTGCCGCCCGAAATCTTGCTCTCATCACTTGTTGTTTTTCCGTGTTGGATTTATTCTCTTTCACCCTCCTTTTTAAAAACGTCTTGCCCCCCAACCGGAACAGAACATAATCCCCTATCCGTCCCCTAATTCCCAAACAATTTTTTACTTCTGCCATAATACTCTCGCTTTAAATGGATACTAATTTCAATTCTCTCTCATTTTACTGAATGCAAAATTACACCCGCCCCGATACTTCATTACTACACGTGAAGCACACGTGTAGTAACTTACTTTATAACGCTCTATTTATCAGCACTATTTTTTACCCCTACAAACCATCTTTCTCATCTCTTTCCCGTTCAATCAAAACGATCAACCGCTTCAAGAACACCGTCAACTCTTTTTTCCGGTTAAATATATCCCGCTTCAATTCCCGGTAATTAGGCAACTCTATTCCCAATACAGACTCCATCAACTTGATAATCTCGTCATATTCCATCAACTTGCCACCCGGTGTCCACAACACCTTTGCCAAGAAAAGCCCCAAGGCCAATTCAACAATCTCCATCTTAAACGAACCCGAGCGCCAAACGGCAAGCGGTCCCCCCTTCAACCTCGCCCCAAACCACTCCGGGTATTCCAATCCTTCCCGCACCAGCTGGATCTCACGTTCCACCAATTCCAACACGGCAACCGCACACCGACCGACTATCTTCTTTTTTTTCCATCCCGTCACCAGACCGGAACATCTCGCACGAAACCGCCAATCGGACCCGTACCCGCTCCAACCCACGGGCAACCACCTTGTAATCCCGTCCCTCGTCAAGCCACCTCTCCAAATCCCCCATGAACTCCTGTACCATCAAACCAATCTCTTCCCTTGTCATCTCTTCTTGAGTATCCTCCAACCAAGAGAATAACCTCGCTTTCATTAAATTTCTCATAATTCTATATTTTAATTTATAAAACAAAAAAGCCCCGGGAACTCATCTCCCGAGGCGTATCCTCTATCTTCATCAATTAATCAAATCGTCAGCAATCACTAAATCCCAAAATCATAAATCATAAATCATAAATCTAAAATTCCCCCAACCACACTCTCAATATCTTTATCCGTCAACATCGGTCCCGAAGGCAGACACAACCCCACCTCAAACAATCTCTCGCTTGTCCCGTTCCCGTAAAAAGGTGCATCCTTGAACACCGGCTGCAAATGCATCGGCTTCCACAACGGGCGGCTCTCTATATTATCCGCATCCAAAGCCAACCTCACGTCCTCACGTGTGAAGCCCGCCTTTTCCGGTTCCACCGTGATACACGTTAACCAATAATTCGAATTAAAATCTCCCCCCCCCGGCTGACACATCACGTTCACTCCTTTCACCCCCTCCAGCAACCTCACGTACAAATCATGTATCTCTCGCCTTCTCCTCACGTGCTCTTCCAACACGAACATCTGCCCCCGACCTATCCCCGCACATATATTACTCATCCGGTAATTATACCCTATCTTCTCGTGTTGGTAATGCGGAGCCTGTTCCCTCGCCTGCGTGGCGTAAAACAACGCCCGTTTCGCCCGCTCTTCACAAGGGCAAACCAATGCCCCACCGCCCGAAGTCGTGATAATCTTATTCCCGTTAAACGACAACGCCGCATACTCCCCAAAAGTACCGCACTTCCGTCCCTTGTATTCCGAACCCAACGCCTCCGCCGAATCCTCCAACACGGGTATTTTATATCTATCAGCAACTTCCAAAATCTCATCCATCTTCCCCGGCATCCCGTACAAATGCACTGGAATAATCGCTTTCGGCAACCGCCCCGTCTTCTTCAACCTGTCCTCTATCGCCTCCTCCAACAACACCGGATCCATATTCCAAGTATCCGCCTCACTATCCACGAACACCGGAGTTGCCCCCTGATAAGCGATCGGGTTCGCCGATGCCGAAAACGTGAAACTCTGGCAAATCACCTCATCCCCCTCTCCCACACCTAAAAGTATCAACCCCAGGTGCAACGCCGCTGTCCCTGCACTCAACGCCACCACACACTTATCCTCATTTTCAACTTTCAATTCTCCATTTTCAATTAAAAAATCCCTCAAGGATTTCTCGAAGGCGTTCACGTTCGGTCCCAGCGGTACCACCCAATTCGTTTCAAATGCCTCACGTATAAACTCCTGCTCTCGTCCACCCATGTGAGCGAGAGAAAGCCAAATTCTATCTTTCATACCATTATTTCAAAAATTCTTCTTCCAAATCTTTTCTAATAATCGTGTAAATAATAATTTTCATATCCAACACGAAACTCCAATGCTTAATATAATTTCTATTAATCCTCACCTTATCCGGAAAAATCACTTCATCATTATATTTTTGAGGATCTTCTACCTTAGCTAACACCTCTTCCTCGCATCGGTACTTCAAACTAGCAGGTCCCGTTATCCCCGGTTTCAATTTCAACACTTCCCGCTCCTCCCCAGTTAGACAATCCACGTATCCGGGAACATCCGGTCGAGGCCCTACGAAACTCATATCTCCTTTCAACACATTCCATAACTCCGGCAATTCATCCAATTTATATTTTCTTAACACCGCCCCTAATGGAGTTATACGACTTTCTCCCGCCACAGACACAGATGAACCAGTATGCATTACTGTCATACTTCTAAATTTATACATCGTGAATAATCGTCCCTCCTTACCTATCCGTTTCTGCCTAAATATCACCGGACCATCCGGCATTTTCACCCGTATCAAAATTACGACGACTAATAAAAAAGGCCATAACACACCTAAGCCGAGCAATGCCATGAAACGGTCAAACACCTCTTTTAGAAACATAATAAAAAGATTAACTCAACATTATTACATCACCGCAAATACAATTTCACAACACCCTTTTGCATATCGCATTAAATGTATATCCACAAAAACAATACATGGAATAAAAAACAGACAAATGTTCTATATCTCGATACACTTTCCATACGTCTTTTGCCGCTTTCCATTTTTTAGAAGTATTAGAAGTTGCAACAAGTCTATAAGTTGCCAGACACTCCTTTAATCCATACGCCTTAAAACCTCGTTTCATTATTAACAACCACAAAGCCATATCATGACTACTTCTAATTATAGGCATCCTAAAATCGCCAACAACATCTCTATCGATCACAACCGTTAGACAGCCTATAATTGTATTACATAAATAACGACAATAAGAAAGCTTAGAAGGAACTTTTACAATTTTATTTAATCGTTCTCCATCTTCTTTCATTATTTCATAACTTGAGAAAGAAAAAGGGATATTATGTTCTAACATGTATTTCACTTGATACTCCAATTTATTCTCTCGCCAAACATCATCACTATCCAAAAAAGCTATAAATCTTCCTCTAGCATTCTCTAACGCTATATTTCTAGCCGCAGCCGCCCCAACATTATACTTCAATGCAATCAATCGTATCCTACAATCTTTCTCAGTATATTGATTAATAATCTCTACCGAATTATCTTGCGAACAATCATCTACAATTAATAACTCCCAAGTCACATAACTTTGCTTCAACACAGACGATATTGACTCCCCTATAAAACGAGAAGAATTATAGGACGGCATTATAACAGAAACTAAATCTTCCATAAAAAGACCTCTCAATCTAATTCTGAAATAAAATCCCGTAATTTTCCATTCCAAGTATGTAATGTTTGTCCCCAAACAATCTTGAAATCAACATCTTTTTTAAAGTATTTATCCAATTCTCGCTGCAATATATATTGATATTCCGGTTGATTTTGTTCTATTCTCAAATCAACCTTTCCTATCTCCTTTTGTATTGCTTGATAATTTAAAGAAATACCAGTAGTCTGTGCAATATTCTTAAACACATAATAAAACATCAAACTAGGATATTGTTGCACATACCCTTTAACACATTTACCAACACGCCCAAGAATATCCAATATTACAGAATGCTCCCTACCGCATTTACATCTAAAGGTCTTATCCGCAAGTTTCACATAATCACCTAACTTATAGCGAATAATTGGAAATGAATACGACAATAAATTTGTTACTACAATTTCACCATTCACCTCTTCTACGATAACATTTTCCATGCAAATATGCATATGTCCTCCTTCCGGACATTCGTATGCTATAATTCCAGATTCAGTAGAACCGTATTCACTAATCATTTTTAGACCAAATGCTTTTTGAATTTCCTCTTGATAACTCTCGTAAATTTTCTCTGAAGTCCCTTTTACCATTTTCAACTTGAAATCATTCTTCCTCTCTGGTAACTGATTCACCATTTTTGCCGTTTCATAAATCATAGAAGAATATCCTTCTAAATATGCTGCTCTTCTCAAACGTTTTATAAAACGTTTCAACTCTTCTTTGTCATATGAAAACATTCTAAAACGATTCTGCAAAAAATCAAGAAATGCAACTTTATACTTTTGCTTTTTATCTATATTATATCCCCAGAAATAACCATTTTTCTCCCAAACTTTCACACCATACCAATGATATCCCCTAAACATTGCAGCCCGATGTCCCGATTCCCATTCTTCATTTCTATAAAATTTCAAGACTTGACCCGTTGTACCTGAAGTTTCAGAAAAAAACAATTTCTTAAAACGATAATCCGATTGTATTCTTTCATTTTCCCTTAGAAGAATATTTTTATCAATAATCGGTAATACTTTTATGTCATCAACACACGTAATTTTTTGTGCATTAAACCCTACTTGATCAAACAATTCTCTATAAAAAACTGAATGCTCATACACAAATTGAAAAAAAACTTTTGCCTTTTCCAATTGATATTTCTGCAACTTTTCTAATGACCAAAAATCAGATTCTTTCAAAAAATTATAATACTCCAAAAGAGAAGGATTCCTTTTGAGCATCCCTAAATAATAAATTAATCGATGTAGCATTAATACTATTTCTTTATTCTTCTATATATGAAATCACGCACAAGTGCATGTATATCTTTAAATTTAAAATGACTTATATTGCCAATAAAATTTTTCCAATTGTTCCTTCTATATTTTCTCATCCGTTGAAACACCATGTCGTAGTAAGATTCATTAGCAACGATATCACATAACAAAGTATTCAGATATTCAAACCTATATATTTTAGGTACATGACATTCTTCAACTTGCTTTGGGAAAAAATCATCTCCAATATAAATATAACTATACGAGATTGACGGATCACTTTTTTCCAGATCTACATTTATCAATACAGAATATCTCAATGGTTCCCACACCATATTAAAAACGAAGTTTCCTATGGAATAAAATATATATTTATCTTTATAACATTCAAAACCTTGCAACAAATGCGGATGCATTCCCACAATCAAATCAAACCCCAAATCTACCAACCAATGGGCAAATCTTTTTTGCTCTTCATAAGGTCTGTCGATAAATTCATTTCCCCAATGAATATAAACAATTTTGAAATCACTATCAGAAATCTTCTGATATTCTTCTTGTATTTCTATATATTCCGGACAATACCAATATAATGGTTCTTTTGAAAAATTTTCTGTACGTACAGAAAAGCCAAGTATACTAACCTTCTTATTTTGATGTTCAAATGTTACACTTTTTCGAATATTATCTCCAAATATACCACACCCCAATTCAGAAAGATTTCGGAGCATTTCCCTATAGGCAACTTGTCCATGCTGCATCACATGATTATTTGCCACGCCATAATAATCAAAATGCTTTATATGAGCTAAATATTGAGGGGCTATCAAAAATTGTCGTTTATATATTCCTTCTTTATCCGAGGAACTTGCACAAACACCCTCAAAATTTCCGACCCAAACATCTTCAGCTTCTCTATCCAAATGTACATATGGATTATTTCTTTTCATTAGACTCGTTCCAACTCCGAATCCAGTATCAAAAAAACCATCCGTTAAATTAATATCTCCGGCTAAATGAATCATCTAAATGATCTATATATAGTTTCTAATCTTATTAATGTATTTATTTGTTTGCCCAAAGAGAATTTGTTAAGAAATAGCAACGCTTTCCGTATTTTCCACAAAAAGGAAACAATATTTTTAATTATAGCATTTTTATAAACAATATGCAAAGTACAATAAGCCTTCCGAAATCCAAAAGTCCTTATCAAATAATCTTGTATATTTGTAGGATGATTTATGGAACGTTCTCCATCAGATATAAAGCGTTTATTTTTTTCATTCAAATAATGAACACATAAAGCATAGACAAGTGAATTACTTATATGATACCTCAAATAATCATAATCAAAGAAAAATTCTCTTAAATCCACATACTCTTCATAAGAATCAACTATCGCAAAAGCTACCAATTTATTATTATCATTAAGAAATACACCCCACCATTCAATTGATTCATTCGATTCCTCAAATCTATCCATAAACATATCTTCCAAATTCCTATCTTTATGTTGGCTACGTTTTTTCATAACTTTCATAAATAGCTGATGAATTTCATCCTTAAATTCCCATTGATTTATTTTTCTAGTAGTTGCATTATTTAATCCTTTATTAATCTCATTACGATATTTAGATTTCATTTTAGATAAATCTATTTTATCATCTTTAATAACATACCACCATTCTGTTGACGATCTCATGTCAAAATCAGTTATATACTTTGCCATGAATACATTCTCTGTATGCAGAAGGTGATACATTTCATCAAAATCCAAATTAGAATTTATAATAGATTTATTTACAAGTACATGATTATAATTTATCCATGCCATAATCATTTGGTCTTTAATAACATTTCGTACACACCATGAGCTTTTAGAGCCAACCTATCCCAATTATATCTTTCTGCTAAAATAATAGCATTCTTGCTTTTAAAATCTAACAAGGCTTTTTCAGATAAAATCTTTAACAATCCTTTCGCAATACAATCAACATTCACTTCGGTACCCCACCCAGCATCCACATCCTCAATTTCCTCTCGCATATTAGAACCTTGCGTAACCAAACAAGGCAAACCATAAGACAAAGCTTCAATTAACGCCATCGGATGCCCCTCTAAACGTGACGTCAAAATAAAAAAATCATTATCTAACAATACCTTTTCTTTCACTTTTCCAAATACAGCTCCATAATGATAAAAAACAATATCATCCAAATGTTTTTTACGCACATAATTATCTAAATATTCAACTACACCTTCTCTATCTTGACCATATATATGAATTGAACACTTAGCTTTACGCAGTTCATCTTGCACCTCATTACATGCCTCAACCAACAAATCAAGACCTTTATGATACAAAGTTAAACGCCCGATGAATACACCTTTTAATCCTTCTCGTGAAAAAAATTCTTTTTTGTTAGAAGGGGGAGTTATCCCATTCCCAATAATAATATGCTTCTTATTCCACTTATCACCAGATTCTTTATATTCATTTTCTGTCAAATACTGTATTGCAAGTGCTTTTCTCGTAAATTTCCAAAAGAAAAGCAAATTACCAATCCATTTTTTCACAGGTTTAATTTTTTGGGCTGGAGCCGTCAAAGAACTTCTAGGGATAATAATATATGGTATTTTCTTTTTCCAAACATCAAAGACGATTGCTTTAAAAGCAAATATATATACTGTTTCAAATACAACTAAATCAGGAGTATCAAAAGGAGCAGGTAAATCCTTAAGACGTCCGCTCGGATAATCCTGTAACGAATGATAATAATTTGTTATTTTCCATTCTTCAGTTTCACCCATCCACAAATTGTACCAAAAAACATTATCACATTTCCCTTGAGCTCTTACTTGATTAGGGATACTCCAATACAAACCAGTATCTTTATTAGCATATATCCTAGAACAAAACAAAATATTCATATATATTTCCTATAATAAACAAGTATCAATTTCGTTTTAATAATTATCATTCATTAGATAACATAATTCAAAAAATCACACGAAATTCTTATCGTCACACCAAACACTTTTCCGCGCGGCGGATAATCATATTTTCAGATAATCATCAATCGATAAAGTGAGTTCCATCCAATATTTTCTATAAAGACATAGATTCATTTTTTTTAATCAATCTTGATAATGCGGCAACAATTGAAAAAATATACCACATCGATAAAAATGTTGCGAATCCACCTGATTTCATCGCTAGCATTAAAATATACAAAAACAAACACATCGGAAGTGGTGTTTTTTGTAATACTTCAACAGAATCTTTAAACAATAAAACATAAAACGCGACTAGACACAAAAGAGCAACAACTCCTCCTGTTACTAACGTATGAATCAAAAGATTATGGACTGGTAAATGTTCATTAAAACGTATAGAACGTTCCAAAACGTACAACGGTTCTCCACACCCAAATAATGGATAATCAGAAAAAATATCCATTGCTTGTACCATCAACATATCACGTCCACCATTACTACCATACTTAACCACGTCTAATAGACGTTCCGCCATTACAAACTCTTCCTTTGTCCCCATCCAATAAATCACAAACAACACTGAAATCAATAATACTGGAGAAAATACAAGAATTCTTTTTTTCCAACTAGCAATAGAATACCAATACATTATCATCGTTACTATTATCATTGCTAAAAAAGCCCCTCTTGAACCACTTGCTACAACCATGAAGAATATTGGTAATGCGAAAAATATCAAAACCAATCGCTTAACCCGCCACTTAAAAACATCAAAAATGATAAATGATGATAATACTATAAATGATAATGCAAAACGCCCTCCTGTTGTATTAGCATTTTCCCCAACTATCGCTAAACGACCATTATGAAAATCAAAAGCTCCTGGGAGCAAATTCAAAAGAAAAACTAAAGCGACAAGCCCCGAAGCAAAAGAAAAACAAAACAAAGATTTAAATAATAACTTTTCATCCCTTTCAAAATAGATCAACAATATAACAAACGTCAACATAGCCAACGCATACTTCAAAAAATACACCAGATAAAACACATCAAATAGATTAATCTGGTGAAAAATACTTGAAAGGAAAGTAATTAACCATACTCCCAGCAAAGCAAAAATATAATTGCCATAACTAAAAGTATGTAGTCTATTTCTTTTAGAAAAAAATGCTACACAAATGAATAATAATAAAAACAGTTGAGTAAATACAGACCCACCTTCTGAGCTTGCACTTCCCCAGAAAGAAACCCCTCCTAGCCCTAAAAAAAACGAAAATAGAAGTAATAAAAAATTATCAATCTTCATTACTTTGGCTAAAAACAGAAGTACTAGACTTATCTATATCAGTTTTTACTATTTTAGCTGGATTTCCAGCTGCCACAGAATTTGCTGGAACATCTTTAGTTACAACAGAACAAGCTGCAATAATTGCATTATCACCAATAGTTACCCCTTTACAAATCCGCACATGTTCCCCAATCCAAACATTCTCTCCAATAATAATAGGGGCACTCGCTGCATGTTTCCAACTCCTCAAGTCTGATCCATGAGGAGTCCTTCTCATAATTCTACGATCAATTGGATTAACTGGATGAGTATTATTATCCTGTATTACAGTATTACTGGCTATTGCCGTATCTTTCCCTATTGTAATCATATTAGAGCAATTTATATGTGAATTCACTCCTATTTTCGAGTATTCACCCATAAATATTTTACCATGATTACAAGATGTAAGTACACCATACATATTTACATGAGAATCTAAAGTTATATCTGAAGGCATAGACCCATCATTCAATATGATCTTACTAAATCTATTAAAAGTTTGCCCACTCCCGAGCAACTTAACCCTTCTCCTTAAAGTTCTCTTTTGAAAAAGAGAAAACATCTTAACTAAAACGTTTTTCATTAACATTTCCAAATATTTTACATATTAACTTACATGCTATACTATATACCTTTTCTCTCTCTGTTCCAGACAATATAATCTTCCCAAAAAATAAACATTGAGTAATTAACGCCGTCAACACAACAGAAATAAAACGAAGCCATTCATTTTCTATATAATGAAAAATATAAGCCACTAAAAGACTCACCGAGAACATCATACAAGATTTTAAAACGACATTCCATAAATAGTCTTTTATAATTAATCCCACGTATATTTTTGAAAAATACAGCGTTACACACAATGTCATTACTTGAGCAAAAATCATCACCCCAAAAATACTATTAATCGAAAATCCCCAAGCAAATAATCCACATCCTATCAAAAGAGGCAATAACAACAATATCGATATCGCTATCTGATAATACTTTATTCTACCATCAGCTTGTAATGCCCGCACTAACCCCGGATACAATTGCATTATTAAAAATATCCATATCGTCCAACGACAAAATTCAATTGTATTCACGGGAACTTCTTTCAACCAAAAACGCAATATTAAAGGTAATTCAGACAATAATATCACTCCCCACAACGAAGATAAAAAAAAGGAAAACTTACATGACAACATTGCTAAATAAAGCATTCTTGACTGATTTTCGCTACCTTTACTTTTCATTATCTGTGGAGCAATAGCACTAGTCAAAGTTTGAGAAAAAGACACTAACAATCCGTTCACTTGATTAGTTATTCCGTAAGCCGCATTAGCCAAAGTTCCCCAAAATACATTCAAGACAACAGCTGTCCCTTGATTTCGACCAACCTGAGCAGCAGCTCCCAAGGTATTCCAACCACAAAATGCAAGAATCTCTTTTAATATTTTAAAATCAACACCCCTTTTTATATCTATTTTTGTTTCTTGATAATGCCATTGACACCACCACCATTTAATTATATAGCCAACAAAAGTTATCAATAAAGTAGAAACAGCAAAAACAACCAAGGCATCATAGGGTGTATAATATAAATAAAAAGCTGCCAATAGTTTCAACACGACTAACAATATTTCAACTAATGCAAAAAACCACATATCCTCCCTTGCATTTATAGCAGCATTATAAGGAACTCCTACAATTGTCACAAATAATGTAAACGCAACAATATGATAAACCAATTTAGCAACATCAAATCGTTCTAAATCAAATTTCAATATTCCATCAAACAACCATAATCCTAATATCTCAATTACAAAAAATATTAATAACGCTATTGCAATATGAAGTATAAAACTAGTATTAAATATTTTAAACAATTTTGAGGCATCATTACTCCCCAAACATACAGACAAATATCTCTGTGTTGAAACCATCATTGCCCCATTTAGAAAACTTAAAATAGCCACACTTCCAGCTATCAAATTATAAATACCAAAATCTTCTACTCCTAATACATCTAAAATAATTCTTGTTGAAAATAAAGTTATAAATGCTGTCAACACTATTTTCACATACAAAAATACAGTATTGACAATCACCACATTAGAAGGCTTCATTAATAATAATAATATTTAATATACATACACTTAATTCATTACAAATAGAATCCTTTAAACCAATTCACAAATTCCCTTATTCCTATTTTAAGAAATACATTCGGATTATATCCTACATTTTTTTGTAAACTCCCAATATCCGCATAAGTCTGATACACGTCCCCCGGCTGCATCGGCAAATAAACTTTCTCCACTTCTTTTCCCATAGCCCGCTCTAGGTTCTCAATAAAATCCATCAACCGCACGGGAGAGGAACAACCAATATTATACACGCTATGTTGACGATCTTTATTAACTCCCGGCACCTTGTCCAACACACGAATCATCCCCTCCACGATATCATCGATGTACGTAAAGTCCCGCATCATATTCCCGTGATTAAATACCTTGATAGGCTCCCCGTTCATGATCGCTTTAGCGAAAAGCATGGGCGCCATATCCGGTCGTCCCCACGGACCGTAAACCGTGAAAAATCTCAAACCAGTGGCAGGCATCCCGTAAAGTTTGGAATAGCAACTCGCCATCAACTCGTTCGCCTTCTTCGTGGCAGCATACAGGCTCACGGGCTCATCCACCCGATCGTCTTCCGAGAAAGGTACTTTATCGTTTGCCCCGTACACGCTACTCGAGGAAGCGTAAACCAGATGTCGAACATGATTATGCCTGCAACACTCCAAAACATTGACAAATCCCACGAGATTACTATCCACATAAGCAAACGGGTTCTCAATTGAGTAACGGACTCCCGCCTGAGCTGCAAGGTTTATCACACGCTCGAACTTCTCCCGCTCGAATAATCCCGGTAATTCTTCCCGGTCCTCGAGATTCAATTTTATAAATCGATATAACGGGTACCTCACACTTTGTACCGGTTTCCCGTATTCAACGCATTCCCTATCAATCCCCGCTTCTGCCAAACGGGCGTATTTCAAGTTTACATCGTAATAATCGTTGATATTATCCAGTCCCACCACTTCATCACCACGCTCGAGCAAATGCCGGGCAACATGAAACCCGATAAAACCGGCTGCACCTGTCACCAGTATTTTCATTTATCCTATTTTATAATACTCAAAACCGTTCTCCTCCAGCTCCCGCCTCTCGTATATATTCCGCCCATCAATCACCACACGACCATTCATCGATTTTTTCAACACGCTCCAGCTCGGTACCCGGAACTCTTTCCACTCCGTGACAAGCATTAAAGCATCCGCATCGACCGTCGCCTCGTACATATCTTTACAGTAAACTACCGTATCCCCGATTCGGCGATGACACTCGTCCATAGCGATAGGATCATACACTTTCACCGTCACACCCGCATTCAACAACAAATCAATCAACACCAGAGCGGGCGCCTCACGCATGTCATCCGTTTCCGGTTTGAAAGCCAAACCCCACAACGCTACAGTTTTCCCCTTCACATCCCCGCTAAAATGATTCACAAACTTGCGGAACAGAACCGACTTCTGACGCTCGTTCACGCTTTCCACCGCCTTCAACACCTGCATCTCGTAACCGTTTTGCTCGGCAGTCTTGATCAACGCTTTCACGTCCTTCGGGAAACAACTTCCGCCATACCCGCAACCCGCGTACAGGAATTTCTGCCCGATACGGGTATCTGCCCCGATTCCCTTACGCACCATATTGATATCTGCGCCAACAAGTTCACACAAGTTCGCCACATCGTTCATAAAAGAAATACGGGTTGCCAACATCGAGTTAGCGGCGTATTTAATCATCTCGGCAGAAGGTATATCGGTAAAAATCATCCGATCATTGGTCAACATAAAAGGACGATAAAGACGGGTCATGCTCTCTTTAGCACGGTCACTTTCCACTCCCACGACAACACGGTCCGGACGCATGAAATCCTCTACCGCCGCCCCTTCCTTCAAAAACTCCGGGTTAGAAGCCACGTCAAACTCGAGCGTCACACCACGCTGTTCCAGTTCCTCCCGAATTGCTTGTTTTACCTTAATTGCCGTTCCCACGGGTACAGTACTTTTGGTCACCACCACCAGATATTTATTCATGTTGCGTCCCACGGTTCGTGCCACCTCCAACACGTACTTCAAGTCTGCCGAACCATCCTCGTCAGGGGGTGTCCCCACGGCACTAAACACGACCTCCACCTCGTCCAAAACCTCGGTCAAATCGGTCGTGAAATGCAACCTTCCCGCCTTCACGTTTTTGTGTACCATCTCTTCCAGTCCCGGCTCGTAAATCGGGATCATCCCATGTTGTAACTGTTCTATCTTCTCTTTATTCACGTCAACACAAGTTACATCAACTCCCATTTCCGAAAAACACGTCCCGGATACCAAGCCCACGTAACCGGTTCCCACTATCGCTATCTTCATAATTATAAATTAAATAATTCTACCCACACGTTTTATTCAATTCCTCGAACTGCCGCTTCGCCAAAATATAAAAAACCTCCGATACCAAACCAAAGTCCGCTTCCTGTCCCGCTTGTCGGAAACGTTCGATCCTCTCGTCCTCCTCCCGCTCCACGCTGACCCGTAAACGAGTCCGTTCCTCGTTCAACCGCTCCAGTTCTTCTTTGGGTAATTCCATTGCCCCGACCACATCATTGTACAAACAAATAGCACTCCACCACGCCAACAACACATCACGTTCCCCGCCTCGCCTATATCCCAATGCTTCCATCACCAACCTCCCCGCCAATTCACCACACACCTCATCTCCGGCAAAATAGTAACAATTACACAGTAACCGACAAACATTCGGTGTCCGACAAGGCAAAGCGATTTTACCATTCTCCCGCACCGAGAGTATCTGGTAAGCCGCATCCACACCATTTTTCAAGTACCCCAAGTCCGAGTATACCTGATAAACATCCATCATATCCGCCGCATACCCCACCCGGGTATCCACGGGAATATCCTCATTCCTCAACTGCCCCGAGTATAGCCGTGCAATCTCTTTCGCCCGCTCGTGAATATCACCAGGGTGACCGAAAGTCCCCTCCAACCACGGGTACACCCGTACCATAGAATACACTGTTAAGTAACCGTGTAACAAGCCAGACAATTGCCCCGGGGGATACGCCCGGATATCAAGCATGTTCAATCGCTTGTACAAATCGTGAAATAAACCTTTTTCCATTTATATTTCTTGATTTATGATTTTAGATTTATGATTTCAATTGTACTTATCGATACTTTTTTAATCGCAAATCATAATTCATGAATCTTAAATTAATTCGATTGTTCTATTCTACTCTATTTTTTCAAGAAAGGAACCCGGAATATAAGACGTGGCTATCGATGCCACACCGTCCAAACGGATCACCACTCGTTTGTGCCCTCTCAAACGTACCAACTCTCCCGTTAACCCTTGCAAGGGACCTTTGAGCACCCGCACCCGGTCACCTCGCTTGAGGTCCTTGTTCAATATCTCGATGCCACCCGGCGAAAAATCCAACAAGAACATGAAATTCTCCATCTGCTTGTCGGGAACAATCAAAGAACAACGCCCTTCTATATCTTTCAGGTAAACGATATTCAAGGAATACTCGTTAATCAAGGAGAAACTCGTGGCTTTATCCGTACGGATAAAAATCATACCATGGATCAAAAGTACACGAATAGTCTTACGACCCAGCGGGGTATCCCGAACCTGCTCCTCACGCGGGAGAAAATTCTCGATCCCCAACTCGTCCAACTTTTTCTTGATAAATAATTCCTGATTTACCCGCGTATAAGCGACATACCAGTGTATTTTTTTCTCCTCGATCATGTAATTGTTGATTCTGTTACGAAAAGCGATTCTCCACCTTCTCGCCATTTTCCCGGCACACTACGTCCGGATGCGCTTCGCGCACTGACCCTATCACGGGTTTAGATTATTTATTGCCATGTGTTTCACGCACCCCACTTAAACAGTGATATTTCTTATAGGTACACGAAAACTGTTTCGCCAAACGACATTTTAATATGAAAAAACCATCGTTTATTG
>NZ_FXXL01000005.1 GCF_900184685.1 Butyricimonas sp. Marseille-P3923 | reverse complement strand
TTTATTAAACGGTGTCTATAGCGACGGTGATCCACCTCTTCCCATCCCGAACAGAGAAGTTAAGCCCGTTAGCGCCGATGGTACTGCCGAGAGGTGGGAGAGTAGGTCGATGCCAGATTTAGAGAAGAGCGATTCTGAAAAGAGTCGCTCTTTTTTTATGGTGCTAGGGATAGTATTTCAATTGTTTATCTATCTTTGTCGTGATGAGAATACGGACGAATATAATATCGATAGGTTTAATCCTGTTAGCGTTATTTATGGTAGCGATATACTTGATCGGTAAGAAGATCAGTGATGTCGGTAATGATATGAATAACGCGAACGTTCGGGAAGCATCCCGTTATCGGGCGGAGTCCGTGGCTTATGAATTCCGGAAAACAGAAGAATTACAGCGTTTGGCAAGAGAATTTTTTGGGCGAACGGAGTCATATAATGAGGTTGATTTAGTTTCTCTCATGCAGACTATGTTGCAGTTGGATCCGAAAATAAGTCGAACGTGGTTTTTCAGAGGTACAAAAGATTCCTTGCGTGTATTGGAACGCAATAGCTATGAGTTTCATCGGTTGAAACTCTCGGGAGTGGAATTAAAATATATGTATACCTTGTTGGATACAATGAAAGGGCATCATTATAGCGGGACGTACACGGAAGAAGGTAAGATTTACTGGTCGACGATAGAGGCGATAGAACCGACGGCATCCCGGAGGGCTCTTTTCGGTTTTGATATTCTGTTGACGGATTTACATTCTTACTTTGCCGAGGCGAGCGGAAAAGTTTCCAGTTACGTGTTTATCGTGAATGAACAAGGGATATTGCTTTCTCATCCTGACGAGAGATTGTTAGGTACATCTCCTTTTCCACGGGAAGAATTGGATACGCTGAGAGAGGTGTTGAAAACGAAGCACGAGTTGGAAATGATGGTGCATTCTGTCTTTCTATCTTCTCAGGTGCTCCGCATTTATTACCCGTTGACGATAGGGGAAGAGAAATGGGTGATTGCCGTGAACGTGCCCCAGTACGGGAATAAAGAGATTTTGGACGAGTTCCATAGATACACGTTAATGATCGCTTTGATGACGATTATAATATTTGCCGTGTTGCTTTTCTTTGCCCAGCATAAATGGCGGAAGGAGTATCGCCTAAGGCGTAAAATAGAGCGGGAATCCATGGAATTGCATTTGCAACAGTTGAAGAATCAGATTAACCCTCATTTCTTGTTTAATTCTTTGAACTCGTTGAGCGTTTTGATCGGAACGGATTCGACTTTGGCGAAAGAGTTCGTGTTGAAATTATCCAAGGTGTATCGTTATTTATTGGAAACGAGAAACGAGAGTTTATCAACGGTAAAGGAAGAGATTGACTTTACGCGGCAATATTATTTCCTGCAAAAAATACGGTTCGGGGAACAACTGGATTTGACGATTCAAGTATCGCCCCTTTCTCTGGAGGCAAAAATACCTTCCATGAGTTTACAAATGCTCGTGGAAAATGCGATAAAGCATAATCTGGTCACGATTCAGAATCCGTTACATATTAATATACACGATGAAGGTGATTGGTTGATCGTGGAAAACAATTACCAGCCAAGAGGGGAATCCAGCGAGGCCTCTATGGGCGTAGGTTTCGAGCGGATTCGTACCATTTACGAGTTCTATTCCCCGGAAAAATTCGTATGTGGTTGTCAAAATGGTTATTACGTGTGTCGATTACCTCTTTTGAAAAATGGTTTATAACTAAAAATCGAATCTTCACTCCGTTTTTTCGGGGGTTCACTCCACTTTTATTTTTATTCAGCGAAATCTGTCTTAATATTGTATAGCATCAAAGAGTTAGACAGATTTAACGAATAAATAAAGTATGGCAAAAACAAAGACATTAATCTTAGGTGTGACAGTAATCATCGCGTTATTGTTGCTTTCCATGACGGGATATTCCCGTGAAAGACAAAAGAAGAATGAGTCTAAAGAAAAAACGGAAGTCGCCAAGAAGGATACTTATGGTGATTTAGTAAAAAAGGCAAAGGTGGCCGAAGGAATGATCAAGATTCTGACGGTCGAGAATGATTACTATTTTGAGATCGCCGATTCATTAATGGGACGTGATCTTTTGATCGTGAATAAAGTGTCGGGAGTGCCTTACGAGTTGAATGATGCGGGGTTGAACAGGGGAATGGAATATGACGATAAACTGGTACGTTTTTATAAAGACGAGCAATTGAATAAGGTTTGGGTGACGACGTACAATCCCAGAGTGAGTGCCCCGGAAGGTGACGCGATAGCGGAGTCGGTAAAGGCGAATTACCGGGAGTCGGTGATCGAGTATTTCCCGATAGAGGCTTACGGGAAAGATTCCACGTCCGTGGTAATCAAAGTAAACAAGATTTTTGACGGAAGCGAGAAGAGTTTTAATGATGTATATAATAGTATTTCTTTAGGGGGAACTATAAAGAAAGATTTATCAAAGATATTGAGTGTGAAAGTGTTCCCGTCTAACGTGGTGGTGAAATCGCTGATGACGACATCTGTGGTGGATGGTGGCGTGGCTGTCCCTTTGACAGTGGAGACGACGACTAATCTGGTATTATTGCCGGAGAAACCGATGAAGCCGCGTTTCGCTGATAACCGTGTAGGTTTTTTCACGACGGAACATGCTTATTTTAATGATGCTCAGCAAAAAGTAGAGAAACGGGAGTTCGTTCACCGCTGGCGGTTGGAACCGAAACCGGAAGATGTAGAGAAATATAGTAGAGGAGAGGTGGTAGAGCCTGTTAAACCTATCGTGTTTTATATCGATCCCTCGACCCCCAAACAATGGAGGGAGGAGATTAAAGCAGGAGTATTGGATTGGCAGGCCGCATTCGAGGCAGCCGGTTTCAAAAACGCTGTTATCGCGAAGGATGTCCCGGAAGGTGATGAAGATTTCGACATTGATGATGTTCGTTATTCTGTCATTACCTACGCGGCGTCTGAGCAAGCGAACGCCATGGGGCCCTCTGTGGTCGATCCTCGTTCCGGAGAGATTATCGAGGCTGACGTGGTATGGTGGCATAACGTGATGTCGTTGCTCCATTCATGGATACAGGTGCAAACGGGACCGATAGACCCGAGAGCACGGGGGAATAAATTGAGCGACGAGCATATGGCAAGTGCTATTCGTTTCGTGTCTTCCCACGAGGTAGGGCATACTTTCGGGTTGAAACACAACATGGGTGCTTCATGGTCATTCCCCACGGATTCTCTAAGATCCCCGAGTTTTACTTCCAAGATGGGGGGGACGGCAAGTTCTATCATGGACTATGCCCGTTTTAATTACGTGGCACAACCGGGAGACGGGGTGGTGGATATAACGCCGAAGATCGGGGTGTATGATAAGTTTGCCATTAATTGGGCTTATCGTTGGTTGGACACGAAGACTCCGCAAGAGGAATTGCCTGTATTGAACGGTTGGATTCGCGAACACGAGGGTGACCCGATGTACTGGTACGGGGAGCAACAAGACCCGAAAGACCCGATTGATCCGCGGTCACAGGATGAAGACCTTGGGGATGATGTCGTGAAAGCGAATCGTTACGGGATTATGAACTTGAAACGTATCGTGCCGAATATCGTGGCATGGACGGAAGAGGAAGGTGAAGGCTTTACACAAGCCGGCAGGTTGTTGATGGCGGTGATTAATCAATGGAAGATGTATGCCGGACACGTGACGGCAAACGTGGGAGGAATATATATAAACAATCCGGTGATGGGAAGTGCCGAGGACCGTTATGTCCCCGTTCCGAGGGAAAGACAGAAGGAGAGCGTGAAATACTTGATTGATGAAGTCTTTATCGTGCCGGATTGGTTGTTCGGGGCAGATGTATGGAAGAAGAGTTACCCGATACAAATGGGGGTAGAGTATTCTCCTTACACGGTAGCCCGGGAAATGCAGTACGCTACGTTTTATAATTTGTTGAAAGATGAACGTCTGATGCGTATGTTTGATGCTGAGGCCACGTTGGGTCGCACCAAGTGTTACACGCCTGAGGAGATGTTCGCGGATATTCACAATGTTATATTTGCTAGTTCTAATGCGGGAAAGAATCTGTCCCTTTATGAAAGAATGACACAGAAGAATTTTATCGATGCCATCATTGTAAGCTCCAATAAAGCCGTGGAGAAAACAACGAAAAAGGCTTTGCACAATAATTCTAATACATGTTGCTTCGCGTCAAAAGAAGCGGCATTTAAAATAGAACCTAGAGAAGACGCTCAATTGAGAGTTTTACATTTCACTTCTATGGGACGGGTTTCCGAGGCGGTATCCGTGAAGAGAGGTGAGTTGTTGAAAGTCTTGAAATTGGCGGAAAGTAAGCGAAACACGGGCGACGTTGAGACGAGAAATCATTATGAAGATTTGATCATCCGTATCAAGGAAGCTTTGAACATGAGATAATTATTATACCTTTAACATACGAAGTAAACAAATGAACATGAGAAAGATTTTATTATTAATGGCGTTATTCTGTCCGCTTTGGTTGCTCGCTCAAAACGAGGGAGATTACCGAACAATTAAGGGCGTGGTAATGGACTCCGTTACGAACGAGACTTTGATTGGCGCGACAGTGGTTATTGATCCGGATGCCCCCGAATCCAAGAATTTAGGGCCTAAAGGAACAATCACGGATATCGATGGGAATTTTGAATTGAAAGTGCCTAAAGCCGTAAATTACGTGGTAATTAGTTTTATCGGCTATAAACCCTTGAAACTGGATATCTCCAAGAAAACGGAGTTTAAAGTGCTTTTGCAACCGGATCAGGAGCAATTGGAAGAAGTGGTGGTGACCGGGTATCAGCAGATAGAGAAACGGAAAGCGACGTCCGCGATTCAGACGGTGAAAATGGATGATATAAAACGTATAGGTGTTGCCAGTATCGACCAATTATTGGAGGGACAGGTTGCCGGTATGACATCCATTCCGACAAACGGAGCCCCCGGAGCCCCGAATAAGATGCGTATTCGTAGTACGGTGTCTTTGACTGGAAGTACTGATCCATTGTGGGTTTTGGATGGAATGATATTGGAAGGGAATGATATCCCTGCTAATTTCAGTGATAAGGATAATATTGATAATTTGTATAACACCTCGATTGCAGGTGTGAATCCGGCGGATATAGAGGATATCACGATATTGAAAGATGCCGCTGCGACTGCAATATATGGAGCTCGTGCTGCAAATGGAGTTATTGTAGTAACAACTAAAAGTGGTAAAAAAGGTAAAATGCGAATAAACGCATCTGGTTCTGTTTTTTATACGTTACGACCTGATTTAGGGAAACTAAATTTGATGAATGCTTCAGAAAAGGTTGATTTTGAATTAGGACTTGCAGCTCAGAAAAATTTAACTTACCGGAGTGAGTATGGTGGTGTTGCTCGTATTTTAAATAAATATGGTCAGTTGGAAGTTTTGCAGAATGGTGGTTTTAATGCAATCTCGACAGATGCTCAAAATGAAATTAATAAGTTGAGAAGTTCAGGTGTAGATTGGGAAGATGAAGTGTATCGTAATGCTTTAAATCAACAATATAATTTGAGCATATCGGGAGGAGGAGAATTGGCGAATTATTATTTTTCTGGAGGATATTATAATGAAGAGGGGACGACACGAGGAACCGGATTTGAACGTTATAATATGACGATGAAGACTAATTTTAGTTTACTTGAAAATCTGAATGTTGGTGTTTCATTATTTTTAACAGATAGTAAGCGTAAAAGTTATGTGACAGATACGGAAGCATTTACCAATCCTTCTAATTACACTAGAATGGTAAATCCGTATTTGGATGTAAAAGATGAGAATGGAGATTATATATATGATCCGGATATCTTGGATAATGATGGGCGTAATATGCAATTTAATTTTATAGAGGAAATGGATAACACGAGTTATTCATTGAAGAATAGATCTATAAAGCCCATGATTACAGTAGATTATAAAGTAACCTCTTGGTTAAAATTGTTTACTCAATTTTCAATGCAATTAGAGAATTCGAAAACAGAGAAAATCGCAAACAAGAATTCTTATTTTGTTCGGAAGTATAAGGAAAAATCTAAATATACTTATAGACCGTCAGATGGGTCACCGAGCGAAACAAGATACTTCTTGCCGGATGGTGGTGTTATACAGTATTGGGATAATGATCTTTCTCAATATCAATGGAAATTACAGGGGGATTTTGCTAAATATTTTGGTGAGTTGCATTCCGTGAATGTGATGACCGGCTTGGAGATGCGTGGAAGTAAGGTTACCAATGTTCATACGAAAGGATTTGGTTATGACCCTAATTCTTTGACAACAGAGACATTAGTCATTCCGGATGGGACCGATTATCAAAATGATGCTAATTTCAAACAATATAGCAAGTCATTTAATGAAGATAGATTTTTGTCGTATTATATGACAGCATCTTATACTTATGATAATCGCTACA
The DNA here is from genome assembly GCF_900184685.1 of Butyricimonas sp. Marseille-P3923. Taxonomy (GTDB): domain Bacteria; phylum Bacteroidota; class Bacteroidia; order Bacteroidales; family Marinifilaceae; genus Butyricimonas; species Butyricimonas muris. The sequence continues at coordinate 578,615 of NZ_FXXL01000005.1, read as the reverse complement.
CTATGTTTGGAAGTTTACGATATGATGGTTCGAATATGTTTGGTGTTGAACGGAAATATAAATATCTTCCGATATGGTCAATATCAGCAGCTTGGAATGCAGATCGAGAATCTTTCCTGCAAAATGCAGATTGGTTGACTAATTTAAAGTTACGAGTTTCTTATGGAATTCAGGGAAATGTAGATAAAAATACTTCCCCGTTAGTAGTTGGAAGCTGGGGAAATACTTCTGTTTTGCCAGAAGGTAGTGAACCAAGTATTGGGGTAACTACACCCCCGAATCCATATTTGCGTTGGGAAAAAACGAAAAACTGGAATGTGGGAGTTGATATGGGAGTATTAAATAATCGAATAACTTTCTCTGTCGATGCTTACCATAGAGTTAGTTCAGATTTAATTGGAACGAGAGCGTTACCAGGAGAGAATGGTTTTGATTATGCTTCCATGAACTGGGCAAAAGTGACAAATAAAGGTATTGAGTTTTCGTTGTCAACCGTGAATGTTAAAACAAAAGATTTCCGTTGGACATTGGATTTTAATATCGCACATAATAAGAGTAAAATCAATCGTATAGAGATTCCTGATAATTCTTATTTGCCTTCTAGAGAGGGGTATTCAATAGGGGCCCTTTTCGCTTTGAAGACTGCAGGATTGGATGAAAATGGCATACCGATGTTTTGGAAAAATGGACAAAAAGTATCTTTCAATGATTTTTATGGTTTGGAATTGAATTATGATTTATTTGGAGATGCAACACTAACAAGTAATTTATCTAATCAGGAATATCGAGATTTATTCACCTATATTGGAACGAGTGAGCCTAAATTTACAGGAGGATTAATTAATCGCTTCTATTATAAAAATTTTGATTTGACAATATCAGGTAGCTTTATTTTAGATCAAACGGTTCAAGAATCTCCATTTTATGATCCATCCCAGACTTCTCCGGGGCAGAATTATTCAAAGAGAATATTTGATGTTTGGTCTTCTTCTAATCCTAACGGGAAATATCCGGCGTTGTTGAGTAGTACGTTGGAAGATGGAAGCTTAAATATGGCTCATCAATGGATAAGTGTGAAGGATCCGGGAAATTCATTCAGGAATTATGATATCTGGTTTAAACAGATGAGTTATTTCCGGGTGAATAGTATTAGATTAGGTTACACTCTGCCTAATGACATTGCAAAAAAATTGCGATTGGCAAGTATGCGTGTAAGTTTGGAAACTCGTAATCCTTTTGTTATAGGAACTTCTTATAAAGGATATTTTGATCCGGAGACTTATGGAAGTATTTATGCTCAACCATTAGCAAAAACATTTTCCTGCGGTTTAGATTTAACATTTTAAAGTTTGAAGATTATGAAGTTTATACATTATATAATAGTAATAACCGTCATGTTTACATCTTGTAATTACTTGGATGTAGAGCCGGTCGGAAAGGTAATTCCTGATGAAGTGTCGGAATTTCGGGCGATGTTGACAACTGCCTACGGTCGTTTCCCACAGCATAAAAGATTACTGACGATGCGTAGTGATGAAGTGACTTCGGGGATGGTGGCAATCACGTACGATGCATGGATTGATATTGTAACATGGAATGATGAATCTCCGGATCCGGTAACTTATACTTTTCCTTGGACTCAAATGTATAATGTTATATTTTATGCGAATAGCGTTATCGAAGATGTGATGGATGCTGGAATTGATGATCATTCTGAAACTAGGGAACAATTGAAGGGAGAAGCTTTATTACTGCGTGCTTATGCTCATTTTGAATTATTGAATATGTATGCAGAACCTTATGATGCCGCAACTGCTTCTTCTGAAAGAGGTGTACCACTTTATTTGACAATTGATATTAACCAGGCTTTCAAGCCTGTTTCAATAGAGAAAGTGTATGACCAGATTTTATCGGATATTGAAGAAGGGGAAAAATTGATGACTGTTGAGGAGCAACCAGCTGCGACTCGTTATCGTTTTTCAAAGAAGTCTGCAAAAGCGTTAGAAGCGAGAGTACGTTTGTATCGGGGAGAATGGGATAAGGCTTTGGCTGCAGCTGAGGCGATATTACCTTCCTGTCCTTTGGAAAATTTTACTGTTGAAGGCTTTTCCGCACCTTATTTATATACATCTAAAGAGTCTATTTTAGCCTTGGAACAAACAGGTAATACGGAGATAACGGATGATATGGAAATGTTATCTAATATCATGGATAAGTATGATCAGAGTGAGGATTTACGTGTTAATCTGTATTATCGTAATGGGAGTAGTCCGAATAAGTGCTATAATGCAAGTATGAAAATAACTTTCCGTAGTGCGGAAATATACCTAATTGCGGCAGAAGCTGCGTCTCATATAACAGGAAAGATTTCTGATGCTAAAGCATATCTGAAAACATTGATTAGAAATCGTTTGACTGATAGTTATTATACAGAGCGGGCTGGAGTAATTGATGCAATGACTCAAGAAGAATTAATTGCTGAAATAGCAGATGAAAGAGCAAGAGAACTGGCATTGGAAGGACATAGGTGGTATGATTTGCGTAGAACAACTCGACCTGAAATCGTGAAAGTTTACTGGAATAAAAATTTTGAACAGGAGATGGTAACTTTACCCGCTAATAGTTCTAAATATACGATTCCTTTCCCAACAGAGGCAATAACAAATAATCCGAATTTGAATGAATGGGATGAATAAAATGTGGATTTATAGTGAATATAATCAGATATAAGATTTTGTATGTTTTAGGTTTATTAGTGGTTGGAAGCGCAGAGGATTTTTTCCTCTGTGCTTGCTTTTTTGCTTTCGTGAACTATTTTCTATATTTTTGTGGATATGGAATCGGGGATATAACCTGATGGGTATTTATCAAAAATAGCTTATGAATGCAGTTATCATTGAAGACGAGTATCTTGCGGCATCGGAATTGGAGAGGTTGTTGGGGGAGGTGGCTCCGGATGTTGCTATTTTGGCGAAGTTGGATTCGGTGAGCGAGAGTGTGAAATGGTTGAGGAAGAATAAGGTGGATGTGATTTTTATGGATATTCATCTGGGGGACGGGCAGAGTTTTGATATTTTTGAACAGGTGGAGATCACGGTTCCGGTGATTTTTATCACGGCGTATGACGAGTACGCGTTGAAGGCGTTTAAATACCAAGGGATAGATTATATTTTGAAGCCGTTTGACAAGGATGAGTTGATGAATGCGTTGAGTAAACTGGATTCGCTTTCTGCCACGAATGCACCTTTCCCGGCTGCTTCGTTGACGGTGTATCAAGAACGCTTTTTAGTCACCGTGGGAACGAAGATGAAGTCCGTGGCGATAGGTGACGTGGCTTATTTTATGGCGGACGGGAAGTATCTGGTACTTTTTACCCGGGACGGACAGAATTTTATCCTTGACCAGACGATCAGCGGGATCGAGTCGAAGTTGAATCCCATGCGGTTTTTCAAGATTAACCGGAAGTTTATTATCAGCTATGATGCTATCAAGGAGATGGTGAAGTATTCCAATAGTAGGATAAAAATTATTTTGTCACCCTTGCCGCCGAGCGGAATAGAGGCAATCGTGAGTTCCGAACGGATACAGGAGTTCAAGCAATGGTTGAACCAATAATAACGAAAAAAGGCTGTGTCCATCGTGAACACAGCCTCGTCCCTATTGATTACCCAGTTGTTTTTATTTGTTTTAATTTCCCATGAATACGATACCCACGCTAATCGTGAAGTTTTGCATGGCTTCTACTTTTCCGGCTTTCGTGCCGTAGGTGTATTTAGCCCCTATGTTGAATGCAAACTGATCGTTTACGGGGATGATAGTACCTATTTCAGGAGCGAAGGCGAATTGCCATTTGGAGTTCGTGGAGCTGAATTGTCCCACGTCCAGTTTCATTTCCGTCCAGCTTGTTCCGACACCTAAACCGAAATAAGGTCTGAATGTACTGTTTTGATCCGTGAACCAGTAACGCCCGATAGCCATGATGGGCACTGTATTGACGTAGCGGTATTGATAACCGGTGATGGTGTGAATGTCGCTGCTACCTTTGAATTTGAAGTTACCACTCATTTTTCCTTTATCTTTGTAGTAGGTGTTCCAACCGATCATACCTCCGACAGAGAATCTCTCTCCCAAGAATTGATGGTACTCGAGGTCCATACCTCTGAAACTCATTTTACTCGCAAAATCGTGCATTTTGCCAAACGGGGCAGACATCTGGTAGTTCAAGTTCAGCATCTGTCCTTTTACCAATGGGCTTAACCCGAATAGTATAAGCGATATAATTAATAACTTTCTCATAATCGTTTGAATTTTAAATTGACAATTAGTGATCTACTCTATTGCTTTTTCAAATACGGTGATTGAACGAAGCATTGGTCGATGGTTGATTCCATCCTGTCAAGAATAGATTGGGCAGAGCCTTGTAACAAGCCGTCGGCAACACCACTCCAGAGTACCGGGATTTTCTTGTTCGCGCTTGTCGGGGCGGTTTGGTCCGCGGCGATCATATCGATCACGATAGAACCACTTCTGTAAGAGTACACGGCAACAGGATACCACGGGTAAGAAGGTCCCCAACCTGGTCCCCAAGTCGGACCCCAAATCCAGTCCCAACCCGGATACCAACCCCAATAGTTGTACCAGTAGTCGTTCCCGTAATAATAATTCACGTTAGAGAAAGCTGATACGGTGACAATGAAACTCGGTTGTTCATCGCTTTCGCTTTGCGGGTCGATGTAGGTGTAACCTAGCTGAGTGAAATTGTCTTTTACCAGTTGTAAGATTTGCGGATCGTAAGTGTGATTCGGTGTTTCTCCTTGAGCCACGAAATAAACGATCGTATCGGGAAGTGAGAATGTAGTGTACTTGGTGAAGTCTGCGCTCTTGTCATAATTGGTTATGGCAACATCCATCTCCTTCACTGTGTCTGCGCCTCCCGGGTAACATGAGACCAGAAACTGTGCGAACAGTCCGATGCATGATAAAAAAAGTAAACGTTTCATACTGTGTTAGTTTTAGTTTAACAATTGTTGCTAATATATTTTATCTACAACGAGATAATCATTACAAGCGATGAGTATCAAGTTCTTGATCGCTTGTGTGAGGTTGTATACGCCGACGCGGGCGATAGGTTTCAGCTTCGCCAATTTATTTTTTTACGTTGATTTTAAAGATAACCTATTCTGGGGTAGTAGCTAAGATCAAGCGGTATTTATGGTCTTTCGCGATGTTCATTACTTTCACGATTTGTTCTAGAGGCACTGATTTGTCGGCTTGCAGAGAGATACAGGGATCTTCCTGTTCTTTTAGTTCTTCCACTAATCGGCGTTCGAGCATGGAGAACGGGATGACCTTTTCGTTCAGGTAAAAAGTATAATTTTTATCAATAGAAACGACAACAATCGGTCTGTCGGAGGTTTGGTTTGTACTTTGAGGTAATAGCAACCTTAGGGCGTTGGGATTGATCAACGTGGACGAAACCATGAAAAAGATCAGCAGTAAAAATACGATGTCGGTCATGGACGACATGTTGAAGTTCGGGTTGATTTTACTTTTGCGTTTGATTGCCACGATTTATAATTGAGAATTTATAATTTAGAATTATTTCTTTCGGAGGCAAAGATTGATAAACTCGGAGGAGTGGTGTTCTATACGGAGAACGATTTTATCGACTCTTGCAACCAAGAAATTATAAGCTAATTGTCCGATGATACCAACGATAAGTCCTGCCACGGTGGTGATCATTGCCGTGTAAATACCGCGGGACAGGAGGGTGATATCGATGTTACTTCCTGCCATTGACATGTCATAGAAGGCTTGCACCATACCGACTACGGTTCCGAGGAACCCGATCATGGGTGCGACTCCGGCACAGGTTGCCAGCGTGGGTAAGCCTTTTTCCAAAAGGGCTACTTCATAGTTGGCGGTTTCTTCCATGGCTTGGCGTATTTCACTCGGGGCTTCTCCCTGCATGACGATACCTTTGGCTATTGTCTTTGATAAAGGGCTTGCTTCCGCTTCACATTCGGCAAGCACGGCTTTCGTGTTATCGTTTTGGATATATTCCTTGATTTTTTGCATGAACGCGACATCGTTTATACCCGTCTTGCGGAATAACCAATAACGTTCACACGCGATGTAAATGGCTATGATGGATAGAATGAAAATCGGGATCATCAGCCAACCGCCTTTTACGACCATCCCCCACAGGCTCATGTCCGTGTTCGTTGCCGGGGCTGCAAGGATTATAAATGTTGTGTACACCATGTATTCTTTATTTTGTCGTGCGAAGATAATGTTGTTTTTGTGAACCTGCAAGAAAATGAGTTTATAAGGTTATAAACTTTATGAACTAGAGGGAGAGTCTTTTCGACTCTCCCTAATTTTTATCTCGATCTGATTTCTTTTCTCATGAATGAGGCGTATGATAACGCGAAGCAGATCACGGTAGCGGCGATCAGTCCCGTGAGTTGTGGCCAGACGACCATCAAGCTCTGCCCGAGTGGTAGCGGGCTGGGGATAGCGCCGTGTACTTGTTCCATGGTTAGCGGTCCCAAGCTTCTTACCGAGGGCATCAATAACGTGGTGGTTGCCTCGTTGAAAAGCATACTTGGGGCAAAACGCAACAGGTTGAGCATGAATCTCTGGTAACTGATGACTTGGTACGTGCTTGCCATTGCCGAGGGGCTGATGGCTTTTCCGACCAGATTGACGATCATGTTATAGAAAACGCTGAAAAATAACCATACCGCGATGCATGCCAAGGCGGAAGTGGCAGCTTGTTTGAATTTGATCGAGAAGAAAATCGACAGGTTCAACCAAAATGCCACGTACACGATACTTACCCCGATGAAACATATAATACGTAGGAATTCTTCCGCTGTCGGGGGAATCCCGATGGCGATCAACCCGAATCCCATCACCATGAATGCCAGTGCGAACAGCATGACCCCGATAACGATCAAGGCTCCCGTGAATTTGGCGTTAATCAAGTAATCCCGATGTATCGGTTGGGATAAAACCCGACTCAGTGTTCCCTTGTTTTGCTCGGAATTGATGGCGTCAAAACCCAGAGCTATCCCGAGTAGTGGTCCCAAAAAACTGATAAAAATCACGAAAGAGGGTAATGTCCCGTCAGACACGGTGAATAGTTTCAAGAAAAGAAACGAACCGTCGGGATCGTTGGGTTTTATCGCTGCCCCTATATTGGTCAGTGCCGTGTAGAGCGAACCCATGCAAGTCAGGGCGATGATGGCTATCAATATAATGAAACGCCAACTTCTGACATGGTCGGCCACTTCTTTACGGACGATAACCCAGAATGGACGTTGTATTCTACTCATGGCTTTTTCCTCCTCCGAAATAACAGTTATACATGTTTTCCAACCCGTGTTCCTCGGTTTGCAATTCGGCGATGTTCACTTCTGCCAGAAGTTTTCCCGCCCCGAACAACCCTACCCGGTCGCAAATTTGTTGTACTTGATCCAGATGGTGGGACGAGAAAAGTACGGTCAGCCCGTGCTCATCCCTCAGTTGCCGGATGAGATCCATAAATTCTTGAACTCCGGCAGGATCGATACCGGACGTGGGTTCATCGAGAATGATGACTTCCGGTTTCTTGATCAGTACATCGGCTAAGCCAAGACGTTGGCGCATACCGCGGGAGTATTTCCCTGCCTTTTTTTTCGTGTCGAGGGGTAATCCTACCCGTTCAAGTAATTCTTGTGCTTTTGTTCGGGCTTCTTTCTCGTCGATACGATTGAGGCGAGCCGTGTAGAGCAGGTTTTCGATACCGGTCATGTCATCGTAGAAACCCACGTCTTCGGGGAGATAGCCAACCTTCTCCCGTACTTGTATGGGGTTGCGGGTGGAGTTGATGCCGCATACTTTCACGTCTCCGGATGTAGGGTCGGTCAACCCGAGCATCATCAATATTGTCGTGGATTTTCCGGCTCCGTTCGGTCCCAGTATCCCGAAGATCTCTCCCTTGTGCACGGTGAGGTTGATATGATCCACTGCCGTGAATTTCCCGTATTGTTTCGTTAAATCATGAAGTTCGATAATGGGTTCGTCCATGATTTACCTCCTTCCATATTTGCGGAATAGGAAGTACACGCATCCCAACGCGATCAGGATGACTAATACACCCATCCAGCCCCAGATCATAGGTGTTCTTACTGCAATACGGAAATCTGCCGTTGAATTGACTTCCGGTGTTTTGGCAGATATTTTGGTGACGTAATCTCCCGGTAAAGCTTTTTTGGATGCTTTCACGACAGCGACAGTATTAGCCGTTTCCCCGGCTTTCAGGCGGTCTATTTTTGTCGGCTCGAACGTGACTTCCCAATCTACCGGTTTATTGGCAGAGAGTTGAATGTCTTTCAATTCTGCCGATCCCGTGTTTTTGATTACCAAGTCGATTCGTTTCGTGTCCCCCGCCGTGATTTCCGTGCTGAGTAACCCGCGGGGAGTAGTCAGTTCCATTTGGTAAGTCCCCGTGATCACAACCTCGAGTTCCATGTCCGCGGAAGTCGTGCTGGTTGCCGCGCGAACGGGAATTTTGTATGTCCCTGCTTCAACATTGGCAGGCGGATTGATATCGATCGTGATGTTTTGGGTAGCATTCGGTTCCACTTGAGCGGAAGTTGCTTGTTTGTAATTTGCCTTGAAGACCACATTCCATCCCCGGGGGGCTTGTGCCATAAGGGCGTAAAGTTGCTGGTCCGCCGTTTGGTTTTTCAGCGTGGCATTAAACGTGAATGTCGACTTCGAATTTCCTTGCATGTTGGGTTGGTTCGTGGTGAAATCCGTTTGGTAAGTACCCTGTTTCGAGACCGTGATACTCAAAGGGAGTTCGCCTAATCCTTCCGCCATGACGGAAAAACGGTAAGTGCCTTTGTTTACCTTTAACGGAATATCCACTTTCAGGGAGAAGTTTTTCTTCTCTTTCGGGAGGACGGAAAGTTGGTTCACAGTCCATGTTCCGGCTTTGATCTCGTACTTCCATCCCCGGGGCATTCCTTTGATGGTAATGTCGGCGTTTTTCACTTCGTCACCGTTGTTGATGACGTCAATGTTGTAGTTTACAGATTCTCCCGGCGGCACGGCTATTTTCGTGTAGGGAGTGTACAGAATCACCTTTTTTTCGGGTTCTGCTGCCTGCATACTGAGGGGAAGAAATCCCGCGAGCAGGACGAGTAATAGATTTAAATAATTTGCACGCATTGTCATAAAAAATTTCGTTAGATATTTTGATATGATTCTCAATACATTGCTGACAAATTTAATTACTATGTGTATTATATAATTTTAAAAGATTAGAAAAAAGTTTATAGAGAGGTCATGATAATATAAAAAAGGCTGTCTATTTACTTTTTAGGCAGCCTTTTTATGTATAATGAAAAAATGAACGTAATAATCAGAGAAGTAGAATTACGCTAGCAGACAAGATGCTGATACAAATCCATAGTATGATACCCAACAAGATGGGTTTGAAGCCGACTTGTTTGATCGTATCTTTAGAAAGTCCGGCACCGATCAAGAACAGGGTAAACAACATTCCCACTTTGGCAAAGCTGACGATTTCCGTGTAGAGATGATTCCATTGTGGGGTGTAGGTTGCAACAATCATGGCAATGACATACAAGAAGATGAAATAAGGAATCGAAATTTTTGATTTTTTGTTTGTTCCTTTGTTGTAAAAGAATGCGGCAATGAGCGATACGGGTATGATCCACAATGCCCGGATCAGTTTGGTTGTGGTAGCGATAACCAATGCTTCGTTGCTAAATGTTTTGGCTGCACCTACTACAGAACTCGTGTCATGGATGGCAATAGCGCACCAATAACCGAATTGATGATCGTTCATTTCCAACCAACGTCCGAGAGGCGGGAATATGAATAGAGCCACGGCGTTTAACATGAAGATCGTTCCCATGGCGACTGTGATATCTTTGTCCTTTGCGTTGATAACGGGAGCCAGAGCCGCGATGGCGCTTCCCCCGCAAATGGCGGTACCCCCGGAAACCAAAAAGCCGGTATCCTTTGCCACCCGTAGTTTACGAGTGAAGAAAAGTCCCAGACCGATGGTGACCACGATGGAAACGATCGTGAAAAGGATTCCTGTTTTTCCGGCTTCAATAGCTTGACCTACATTCATGCCGAAACCGAGGCCGACAACGGATATTTGTAAAAGTATATGGGTGACACGACTATTAATGGACAGGAACGGGTGTCCGATCGTCAGTGATAAAATCAGACCTAATAAGAGGGCAAAGCCCGGATCAAGAAATGGTACAAGAAACATCGCTACGATGAAGAGTACTTCTTTTTGATTTTTGTTCAGTTGAATTTTGCTCATGATCTATTTAAAATTTTGTTCGGTGCAAAATTCTTCTAAATCTATGAATTTTGGAAATAAAAAATATTCAGAGGGTATTACTTAAAGATATAGTAGAGGGATCACTCTTTTTATCCCGGTAATCAACCGGATTCTTACCCGTGTGCCTTTTGAAGTAACGGGACAGATAGGATTGGTTGTAGCCTGTGTTTCGGGGCGAATGCTTTTTGTATTATGATCGGGAGTGTACTGGTTTCTTTCTTTCGGAATGAACAGAAGGTATTGTCGATGATGACGAAAGTTTTTCTGTTACTTAGTGTTTTCACGGCAGCGGCGTTGATTATGGAATTATCTTTTATCGTGGTGGAAGGGATGTTCGTGTTGCTTGCCTTGTGTTTCGGGACGATTATGCCACCGACAACTTCGCTTGCTCTGGATTTGGAGAGAACGAACTCGGGATGTGCCTCGGCAATACTCGGTTTCTTCCAATTTTTGTTCGGGAGCCTTGTGTCCCCGCTGGTCGGAATAGGGAATTTGTTCGTGACCACGGGGATCATTATACTCGTGTGTAGTTTTCTGGTCTATCTTTTCTGCCCGAAACAATTCAAAGATTCAAGGAGCCAGTGATTGCCGATGGGGTGATTCTTCAATCACTGAATCATAAGATTTTCTTGCGTTGTTCGCAGAATCTCAGCAGCAATTCGGCATAAGAGTCTATTTGTCCCTGTTTGTGGATAGCGTAAAGGGTTCGGGTGATCTCGAGGTCGTCCATGTCGACGATCTTGAGCATCCCGCAAGCTAATTCATCTCGAATGGAGAAAATAGAAACCAAGGCATAGCAATCCGAGTATTTCAAGTATTGTTTGATGCCTTCCGTGCTTCCGATTACCATTTGTTGGTTGAGGTCATTGATTGCAATTCCGGCGTCGGAGAGGTGTTTTTGGATGATGTTGTAAGTACCCGAACCTTTCTCGCGCACCACGAATTTCAGTTCTTGCAATTGTGCCTTGGTAATTGAATCCCACGTTGTGTTTTTGGATGAGGTTACCAGTACGATTTCATCTTTCAGGAAAGGTATGTAATGAATATCCGGTTGTGAAGGTGTTCCCTCGATGAACGCGAGTTGAATATTCCGGTTGAGGAGTTCCTGTTCGATCTGATCCGTGTTGCCGCTAATCAAGTTGATTTTTATCTGGGGGTAACGTTCTCGAAACTGGGCCAGAAGTTCGGGTAGGATGTATTGCGAGAGCGTGGTGCTTGCCCCGATATGGAGCGTGCCGGAAAACTCTTCTTTCATGTGTTGCAGGTTGAACGTGATCGCACGCTCCCGTTCGATAAGGTCTTCGCTTTGTTCCAGCAGGTATTTCCCGGCAGGGGTAAGTGCCAATCTTCCTTTTTCCCGTTCAAAAAGGGTTAGTCCCATTTCCCGTTCCATTTCTTTGATACTTTTGGACACTGCCGGTTGGGAAATCCGTAAAATTTCAGCCGCTTTCGTGGTGTTCAAATGTTTTGCCGTGTGGTAGAATATAGTGAGTTTGTGATCCAGCATTCTTTTTTTGTTTTAGTTCCGAGAGAATTCGGTGTTCCCTCGAAAGTTATATTCCCGGCGAAGGTATTAATTTTAGTTGATATTTCATATTTGCACCCATAGAAGACCCAATGCAATCCTACCGAGAACCCAAGGTAATAAGTTCATAGGGCTGATGTTCGAGTAGTTCTGCTCCAGTGTTTCTATATGAAAGATTATAGGATGTTCAGAGGATAAACGGAGGAAGAACGAAGGAGGGGTATGATTACGGTATTATTTGGGTATAATTACAATGGGTCTTCTATAGGTATTGGTGGAAGAGAAAACGGGATGATGTTAAAAAGAGTAGTATTAATCGTCAATGGGGCAAAACAGTGATGTGGTGGAGTTTTGGAGTTGAGTATAAGATTGTTATGTGATATTTTTAAACGATCGTTTGATGCGGTGCAAATATACATCAATTTTGAGTATCGCAATACTTTTATTAGATTTTTTTTTGACTCTCGTAATTAGGTGTTTACACTTGTGTGTACATAAAAGTGAATATTAATATTGTTAATATCATTAAATGATCGTTTTCTGATATAAAATATCGTTTTGCGAAACAGCTTTCGTGCGTCTATAATACATAGCACTGTTTAAGTGGGGTGCGTGAAACACATGGCAATAAATCAAAACCGGTGAGAGGGTTAGTGCGCGAAGCGCGTCCGGTCGGCTCATCCCGCGGAATTGCCGAAGTATCAAAAAAACGTTTGTAAAGAAGGTGAATAAATAATTACATGATCAAGGAGAAACAACTACACTGGTATGTCGCTTACACGCGAGTGAACCAGGAATTATTGATCAAGAAGAAACTGGACGAACTGGGAATAGAGAATTTCCTCCCGCTGGAAGAACAAGTGCGGGAAACCCCGTTGGGTCGCAAGATGATCCGCGTGCTTTTGATTCATGGGTTGATTTTTATCCACACGGACAAGGTGACGAGTTTCTCCCTGATCAACGAGTGTTCACTGAATATCGTTTACTTGAAAGATATAGAAGGGCATTGTTCTTTGATCGTTCCTGACAAGCAAATGGAAGATTTCATGTTCCTGCTGGATTTCTCGCCTGCCGGCATCGAGATATTGAATAAAGACCTCAAGCGAGGAGACCGGGTTCGGGTGATCAAAGGTCCGTTACAGGGACTGGAAGGCGAATTGGTGCGTTTGAGAGGGCACAAACGGGTGGTAATCCGCTTGGAAGGAGTGGCATCGATCGCCACGTCTTATATCCCGGGTTCATTCTTGGAAAAAATAGAGTAAAACAAATGGATTAATTTAAGATTTATGAATCACGATTTGCGATTGAAAAAAGTGTCAACAAGTACAATTGAAATCATAAATCTAAAATCGTAAATCAAAAAATACAAATGGAAAAAGGTTTATTTCACGATTTGTACAAGCAATTGGACAACCTTGATCTCCGGTCGTATCCCCCGGCACGATTGTCGGGCTTGTTACACGGTTACCTGACGGTGTACTCTATGGTACGGGTGTACCCGTGGCTGGAGCGTGATTTTGGAACTCCCGGTATCATTCACGAGCGAGCGAAATCGATCGTTCACTTGTATCCCGGGCAGTTGCAAAACGATGATATTTCTGTGGATACCCGGGCGGGTTATGCAGCGGACAAGATGGATGTCTACCAGGTGTACTCGGACTTGAGTTACTTGAAAAACGGTTTGGATGCGGCATACCGGATTCTCTCGGCACGGGGGAACGGCAAGATTGCGTTGCCTTGTCGCACGCCGAATATTTGCCGTTTGTTGTGCAACTGTTACTATTTTGCCGGAGACGAGGAGTGTGGAGAACTTGCCGGACGATTGGTGACAGAGGCGTTGGGGTATACGCGGGGTGGAAATCGTGAAATGTTGTTGTCTTGGTGGGATGCCATTTGCCTGTATGATGATGCGGTCGGGGCGATGATGTTGCCGTTGGAAGAACATACGCGTCTGGGGGAAGAGCGTGCGCGTTTGGTTATCACCGTGAGGCAAGAGGAGGAGGAGATTGTCAAACGATTCCTGCAATCGCGGGAGAATGGTTTTGATGTTACAATAAAAGTGTTTAATATACTTGCAAAGCGGGAGTTCGCCGCTTACAACGAGAGATATGCCGGGTTACGCAACCCCCGGTAACAGCGTCACCCTCGACGGTACTTCTATGCCGGATCAAGCTATTATACCGGAGGGGACGCTTCTTTTGATAAATATTAATAATATTTTTATGAAAGGGATTGTATTGGCCGGAGGGTCTGGAACTCGATTATATCCTATTACTAAAGGGGTAAGTAAGCAATTGTTGCCGGTGTATGATAAACCAATGATCTATTATCCTATATCAGTGTTAATGTTGGCGGGGATTCGGGAGATTTTGATTATTTCCACGCCGCAGGATTTACCTGGATTTCGACGATTATTAGGGGATGGTTCTGATTATGGAGTACGTTTTGAGTATAAAGAGCAGCCGAATCCGGATGGGTTGGCACAGGCTTTTATTATCGGAGAGAAATTTATAGGGGGTGATAGTGTTTGTCTCGTGTTGGGAGACAATATCTTTTACGGTCAAGGATTCCGTCCAAAGTTAGAAGATGCGGTTCGTTTGGCTGAAATTGAGGGGAAGTCTACTGTTTTTGGTTATCATGTAGAAGATCCAGAACGTTATGGTGTAGCAGAATTTGATAAAAAAGGTAATGTTTTGAGTATAGAAGAGAAACCAAAAAAACCAAGATCAAATTATGCCGTTGTAGGACTTTATTTCTATCCGAACAAAGTTGTTGAAATTGCTAAGAAAATAAAACCTTCAGCAAGAGGTGAGTTGGAAATAACAACTATAAATCAGGAATTTTTGAAAAAAGGTGAACTAAAAGTTCAATTATTGGGACGGGGTTTTGCTTGGTTAGACACGGGAACGCATGATTCGTTAGCGGACGCCTCTATTTTTGTGGAGGTAATAGAGAAACGGCAGGGAATGAAGATTGCCTGTTTAGAGGCAATAGCTTATCGTAAAGGTTGGATTTCAGAAAATAAGATGAAAGAATTAGCAAAACCTATTATAAAGAATCAATATGGTCAATATTTATTTAAAGTAATAGAAGAAATAAAAGTAAATCGATAGATTGTGACTCTTGATAATGTTAAAATAATTAGTTTACCAAAATTCCTTGATGCTCGGGGAAATTTGTCTTTTGTGGAAGAATATATGCATATTCCTTTTAAAATAAAACGGACATATTGGATATATGATGTTCCAGGAGGGGGAGTTAGAGGAGGGCATGCTTATAAAGAAAATCAAGAATTTATAATTGCGCTTTCCGGTAGTTTTGATGTCGTTTTGGATGATGGAATGGATAGAAAAACATTCTCATTAAATCGTTCCTACTACGGTCTTTATGTCCCTAAAGGTTTATGGCGTGAAATGGTTAATTTTTCAACGAATTCATTGGCTCTAGTATTGGCTTCGACTCCTTTTGTGAAGGAAGATTATATCTATGATTATGAATTGTTTAAATTGTATACAGATGAAACTTAATAATGTTTATGATTGCACGATTATTGAGTTGGATAAACATCATAGTGAGAGAAAAGGAAATATCTCGGTGGTAGAGAATGGAGAGACAATCCCGTTTGACGTGAAACGAGTTTATTATTTGTATGATGTCCCAGGAGGTGAATCTAGAGGGGCTCATGCACATAAAACATTAAGTCAGTTAATTATAGCTGCAAGTGGTTCTTTTAAAGTAACGTTGGATGATGGTTGTGTAAAACGTTCGTTTATCTTGAATAGACCTTATCAAGGACTATATATACTACCCGGAATTTGGCGTGATTTGGATGACTTTTCATCAGGTTCAATTTGTATGGTTTTAGCTTCGGAAAAGTATGATGAAAGTGATTATATAAGGGATTATAAAAAATTTGAGGAATATAGGAATAATGAATAAGTATTTTGTGTTACTTGGAGGAAATATGTTGTTGCGTGGCGTATTTGATAAGTTGAAGTCTTATGGATATTCCGTGATTGTTATTGATTGGAACGAGTTTCCTGCAATTGAGGGAGATTTGCATTTTCAGGTAGATGTTAAAGATACAAAAACTGTTTTATCGGTGTTGGAATGTGGAAATTATGATATTGATGGAGCGATTTCTTGTATTGATTTGGCTGTCCCTACTGTTAATGCAATTAATTTGAGGTACGGATTAAAAGTCATGCCTGATAAGTTTAACATGGTTCTTTCTAAGGCTCAAATGCGTGAAGATTGGGAACGTGCTGGTATTTTTAATCGTATATCGAAAAGTTCAAAAGATATTAATATTGAATATATAATTGGTTTAAATAAGGAGTACAAATTAATTATTAAACCGGATATAGCTGCAAGTTCAAGAGGAATAACAATATTGGAGAAGTGTTCTTTAAAAAGTGAAATATTAAGCGCTATTGAAAAGGCACAAGAAATATCTTTTGATTCTGATTTTATTGTGGAGGAATTTGTGGAGGGACAGGAATTTACAGTTGATATGCTAGGTGATGATTTTGATAATGTTGTGGTGTATGGTATATCAGTAAAATATCATTCAAAAAATGCGTTAAATAATAGAGTTGCTGTAAAATTGCATTGGAATTCAAATACTTATCCAGATAATGTCTATGAATTGATAGCGCAAAGAGGAAAGGAGTGTTATAAAGCAATCGGTTTGAAAAATTCGTTTGGTCATTTAGAGTTAATAATGAAACCTGACGGAACTCTCACTCCTGTTGAGATAGGAGCTAGATCTAGTGGTTTTATCGCTAGTCATCTTGTTTCTGCTGCTAGTCAAAAGGATTATTTAGCAGATTATATATCAATGCTTCATGGTGGTAATATTGGTAATGTTGATCATATAAATGGTTGCCAATCTACAATGTGGTTCGGATATGATATTCCTAAAGGATACAAAGCTATAAGTGATGTGAATTTATCTAAATATTTGGATTCTAAAATAGGTATAATGTATTCAAATAGAGATGGTTTGGTGATAAATAAGTTGTACAAGGCTATTATTGATGACAATGGAAGGGATCATACAGGATACGAGATGTTGGTTGGTGCAAAAGATGTCTTAACAATAGAAGCGATTAAAAAAGCAGAATTGAATTTTTTGCGAGATTTTTGTAATTATGGAAAAGAACAAGTTGATTTTGTCTTTTTTGATGAAAAATATTTGTTAAAATCATGGAATTGGCTCAATGATGACGAGATTAGAAATAAAGTAAATTTGAAATATATTTCTAAATCCGAGTCGTTGAAATGGTTTGCTTCACTAGGGAGTAAAAATGATTATTTGATATGGGGGATTTCTTTTGGAGCAACACCTATAGGAGCCTGTGGTCTCAAAAATATAGTCAAAGAGGAAGAAGGTGAATTTTTTGGGTATATAGGGGAAAAAGAATTTTGGGGTATTGGAATAGGTATGAAAATGTTGAGATTTATTGAAAAAAAAGCAATGGAAATGAGGCTAAAACGAATTGTATTGAAGGTTCAAAAAGATAATGTTAGGGCTATTCGTTTGTATGAAAAGGGCGAATATATGCTGGAACGGGAAGTAAATAACTCATTTGTATATAGTAAAGCATTATGATAAATTTTTTGGATTTGCAAAAAGTTACTCAAAAGTATTCAGAAGAGATACATCATGCAATTGAGCGTGTTATAGATTCTGGTAGGTATTTGCAAGGAATCGAAAACGAGAAATTTGAGAGTAACTATGCACAATATATTGGAACTAAATATTCTATTAGTTGTGCTAACGGGTTAGATGCTCTCATTTGGATATTTCGTGCTTATATTGAGATGGGAATAATGCAGCCCGGTGACGAGATTATCGTGCCTGCTAATACGTATATTGCATCTATATTAGCAATAACAGAAAATGGATTGAAACCTGTTTTAGTCGAACCGGATATAGAGACTTATCAAATAGATGATAGTAAAATAGAAATAGCTATAACAAAACGTACGCGAGGGATTTTAGTTGTTCATCTTTATGGACAATGCGCTTATACAGATAAAATAGGTGAAATATGTAAGAAGTATAATCTAAAATTAATTGAAGATAATGCTCAAGCTCATGGATGTAAATTCCGTGGGGAACGAACTGGATCTTTAGGTGATGCTGCGGGACATAGTTTTTATCCAGGAAAGAATTTGGGTGCATTAGGAGATGCGGGAGCGATAACTACGAATGATGAAAAATTGGCAGAGATTGTACGGGCTGTTGCGAATTATGGTTCTTTAAAAAAATATGTATTCAAATATTGTGGTCGTAACAGCCGTTTGGACGAAATTCAAGCTGCCGTATTAGACGTGAAGTTGAAATATTTGGATGAAGATGTGGCTATTCGTAAGAAAATCGCAAAATATTATATAGAAAATATTACTAATCCTCTGATAACAGTTCCTGTTGTGAATGATTGGGATGCGCATGTATTTCATATATTTACAATTCGAAGTAAACGTAGAGACGAGTTGCAAAAATATTTGAATGATAATGAGGTGCAAACGATAATTCATTATCCCATACCCCCTCATAAACAGGAGTGTTATAAAGAATGGAATATGTTATCATTTCCTATAACGGAACAAATCCATGATGAGGAGTTAAGTTTACCAATGAGTCCTGTATTGACCCGAGTGGAGGTCGAAAGCGTGGTAAAAGTACTGAATAGATTTGACTATCGTGAATAATAATTCAAAAGAGGGGTATAAAAGTGCTTTTAAAGCAACTAGCTTATTTGGAGGTGTACAAGTCATTACAATATTAATTGGTATTGTACGTTCTAAGTTTGTTGCTGTATGGTTAGGCCCCCTTGGGTTGGGAATTTTGAGCGTTTTTTCAACAGCTGTTCAGATGATATATTCTATTTCTAATCTTGGTTTATCTAATAGTGCTGTTAGAGAAATATCTTTGAATAATAATCCTGAAGGCTCTAATTACAATTTATCTGTGATTATAGCTTCTTTACGGAAATGGGTAATATATACTGCTGGTATAGGTGGGGTGTTGACTATATTTCTTTCTCCTGTATTGAGCGGATTGTTTTTTAATTCTAATGATCACATATTTTCTTTCATTTTTTTATCTATAGCTGTTTTTTTTACTTGTTTGTTTAATTGGCATTACGCAATTTTGCAAGGAGTTCGCCATCTGAAAGCGATGGCAAAAGCTCGTGTACAAGGTGCTTTTTGTGCTCTTATTTTTACTTTGCCATTATATTATTATTTACGAGAGAATGGTGTCGTTTTAGCTTTAATTGTTACGACTTTGATTTCTTTTGTGATTAGTCGGTATTATACACAAAGAATTCAAATAAAGAAAATAGGTGTTCCATTGAAAGAAGCTTATCGAAGAGGACTTCCTACAGTTAAGTTAGGGATTATGATGGCGATATCTGCAATTGCTGTAACTTTAGTAGAATTTTGTGTAAAGTCATTTATTACGTCTTTTAGTGGGATTCATGATGTAGGTTTATATCAAGCAGGTTGGGCAATTAATGTATCCTATTTAGGTATGGTATTTACTGCAATGTCTACAGATTATTACCCTCGTTTAAGTCAAGTTGCATGCGTGCCAGATGAATTTTGTAAACGGGTAAATGAGCAAGCTGAAATTGCTCTTTTAATTTTGGGGCCGATGATTATGATTATGTTTGTATTTCTTTCATATATAGTTAGTATATTATATACGAAAGAATTTGATAGTATTATTCCAATGGTGAAATGGTTATTAATTGGTTCGTTGATAAAAGGAGGAGCTTGGTCTCTCGGTTTTACATTTTTAGCAAAGGGAGACGGTAGAGCATTTTTATTTAATGAGTTAGGGATAAAATTTATTACTCTTCCTGCCTATCTATTAGGGTATTATTATTGGGGATTAATCGGAATAGGGTATGCATATGCATTTAACTATCTGATATATTTTTTTTTGGTGGGATACATGTCATATAAGAAATATTTACTACAATTGAAAAAAAGTTTCTGGTTCTTTTTGCTTTTTTATTTGTTGTGTATTTTATGCTATTATATCATTGATGGTTATGTGATAAATTCATTATTGATAAAGTTTGTATTCATCCTCGTGATTGTTGGTTATTCGTTATATGAAATACATAATAGGGTGGGATTGAACATATGGAGAAAATGAGTATTTGGGGATTTATATGATGCGAAGTAGTACAAAAGTGAATATTTATAATCTGCACATATGGCTTGTTGCATTTTGTATTTTTCTATTGTCAATGCCATATTTTGTTTGGGGGATACCGAGGACTATATTGTTGTTGCTATTCTTATGTTCTATTGGAAATAGATATTCCTTTCCAAAAAGTAAGGATATTGTTTTTGTTTTTGTTTTATCTTTGTTATATTTAATAATATTTCTCAGAAACCAAGAGACGCTGAATATTTTTGGTGTATTATCTTTAATTTCTCCGATATTCTTATTTTTTATAGAAATAAGGTTTTTGACTAAAGTATTTGAAAAATTTATATTTATCTTTTTATTAGTTGTTTGTGTATCAGTATTTGTTTATATATTTGTTGCTATCCTTGGAGTATCTTTTTCTTATAATATTATTTCTCCATTAAATGAATTGAAGGATGGTTATTACTATCAGTATCCTTTTCTATTAGTGTATGATGAACCAGGGAAAGTATATTTATTTAATCGGTTTTCTGCTGTTTATGATGAACCGGGAGTTGTTGGCACTTTTGCTGTAGTTTTTTTAGTCCTTTCAGATTATGATTTTAAAAAATATTCAAATATTATTATATTTATCGCAGGCTTACTTTCTTTTTCTATGTTTTTTTATGGAATATCTTTAATTATTTTATTGTATAAAGTTCCTTTTCGATATAAATTATTAATTACGAGTATTGTTTTAATCGTGTTATTTGTTTTGTATAAAAATGAAGTATTTTATAATTTAATATTCAGACGTTTTGAATTAGGTGATGATGGAAATTTTGTAGGGATAAATAGAACGACACAAAATTTTGATTTATGGTACGACCGATTTATGCATACTGATGAGTATTTTTGGGGATTAGGGAGAGGAAGTAATCAGAGGTTTAATGCTGGGGGAGCTTCTTATAAGGATATAATTGTAAATTATGGATTGTTCTTTTTTATCGTGTACATGTTAAGTTTTTCATTGTATTCATTGCGATGTATCGGTTTTAATAAGAATTGGATTATTTATATTATGTTGTTATATGGTGTAATTTACCAAAGACCATTTATAGAGCAGATTATTTATGTAATGTTGATTTATATTCCAATAGGTATAATAAAAGAAAATAATTTATGTCGGATTGTATCGCGGAAAAAGTAATTATTCAAGTAGAAAAAGATATCAAAAATAAGAATTTTGATAAGGCATTATGTAAGTTGAGAATTGTATATTTTCTAAAAAGTTTTAGCGTTGATTTTGGGAATAAGAGTATAGACGTTATTTTAAAAAAGATATCTAATATGCTATTCCCCAAAGAAATGGAGTATGAGCCAATAAAAAATAATTATGTGTTTTGCGACTCTTTGTCATGGGATAATCATGGTATAACACAGCAATATATAAGGGCGTTGATGGCAATGGGAGCAAATATTTTATATATCAGGACTCAAGATACTTCTAAAAAAGCATGGCATACTCAAATATATAAAGAACTTCAACTTTACCCAAATTCCCAAATATCTGAAATACCGAAGAATAGAAAATTTTCAGAACATGCAAAGTTGATTTATCAGTGGATAAAAGATTTTAAACCAGAAAAAATTTTCCTCCATTCATCGTTTTCCTTAGCAGATGTTTTAGTTTTGTATAAAATTAATATTATAGATAAATATAGGATTAATCTAGGGGATCATCAATATTGGCCTGGAATTGATTGCACTAATTATATTATAGAATTTAGAAATTGGGGATATACATTATCTTTTCAAAGAAGGTTTTTTAACAAAGCAAATATTTTTAAATTGCCTTATTATCCGATTATTGATGAGAATGATTTTGAAGGATTTCCTAGTCATATAAAAAAAGATACTGTTTTGATGTTTACAGGTTGTAGAATGTATAAAGTTATGGATAAAGATTATACATTTTTTTATATAATGAAAAGGCTATTAATAGCGAATCCTGCATTAGTTATTTTATTTGCTGCTAGAGATAATAATAGTGTATTAAAAAAGTTTGTAATCGCTAATAAACTTCAAGAGAGGTTGATTTTATTGGAATATAGAAGAGATATAAATGAAGTATTTAGGCATGTTGATTTATTCTTACAAACCTATCCTATTGGAGGGGGACTAATGAGGGATTATGCAATTAGTAATAAAAAAGCTGTATTAGCTTATACCTCTACAGAAAAATTAGAGAATGATTTAAATATTGATGATAGGCATTTAGGTGATGAATTTGGAGAGTATCGTTTAGCTTACGATAATTTAGATGATTTCTATAGAGAAGCTGGGAAATTGATTAATGATCGCATATATCGTGAATATATAGGTGCGTGTTTGAATAAATATTTGATGACGCAAGAGCGTTTTGACGTTGGCCTTAAACAAATTGTTCAGGCGAAGCAACAACCTCAAGATATACTATTGCAAGAGGTCTTTATTGATTATGAGTTGTTGGAAAAGCGTTATTGTATTTTTCGAAAGAGGGAGATAATGAGTTATTATTTGTTGATAATTAAGGAATTTAAGTTGCGTACATTTTATTTATTCCCTAAAATTATTCCATATTTGCCCAAAATGTTTGTTCGTTTGGGAAGAAATATTTTGAATAAATATCATTAAAAATATTGCGATAAGCTATAATACTTCTTTTATGGTTTAAATAAACTTCTTCGCTATAAAAAAGCAATAGAAATAAAGCATTTATCTTCTAACTTATTCCCTAAGATGGGAAAGATTTATTTATATATATGTTCATATTATTAGTATCAAGGGGGATACCCTCAAAACGAGATCCACATAGAGGATGTTTTGAAAAAGATCAAGCTGAAATTTTAAAAAAGGCAGGCCATAAAGTTGTTGTTATAAGTGTGGACAGTCAATCCCATTTATCTTTTAAAAAGTTAGGAATTTCTCATCATATTATAAATGATGTTGATTATTATAACTATTACATCATACCGGGTAAAATTGTATATTTTTTAGTAGGGATTAAAGCTTTTTGGAAGTTGAAAAGCTTGCAGTTTGAGTATGTATTTAAAAGAGTTGTAGAAAAACATGGAAAACCAGATCTTATATATTCTCATTATTTGTTTAATTCTTATGGGGTTCTCAATTTGAAATATAAATATAGTTTGCCGTTAGTTGTAATTGAGCATTGGAGTGAAGTATGCAAAACAAATATATCTAAACATGTTAAAATAAGAGGAAGAGAAGTGTATTCAAAAGCTGATGCTGTTATTACTGTTTCTGAATCGTTAAAGCGAATGATATATAATCATTTTAATGTAACTAGCATTGTGGTACCTAATATGTTCGGGACGGAGTTTTTTCAAGATGTTACAGTTGTTGATAATAAAAAAATAAATTTTGTTACTATTGGAAGACTTTGCACGCTCAAAGGTTTTGATTTACTTATCTCAGCATTTACAAAAGTAGATTTCCCATTAGACAAATGGAAGTTAGATATTATAGGTGATGGTGTTGAGAGAAAGAATCTACAAAAGCAAATTATTAATGCGGGTTTAGAAAATAATATTCATCTATTAGGAAGTAAAACTAAGAATGAAATAGTTGATATACTTGGAAATAGTAATGTATTTGTCTTGTCTTCGAGGATGGAAACATTTGGAGTTGTTTTTATAGAGGCAATGGCATTAGGCTTACCGGTAATCGGTACTATGTGTGGTGGTCCTGAGGAAATTATAAATGCTTCTAATGGTCTTTTAGTTCCTGTAGAAGACGTTAATGCTTTAGTTGATGCTTTAAAATACATGTATGATAATTATTCTTCATATGATCGGGGCAAGATAGCTGAAGACACTCGTAATCATTTTTCTCCAATACAAATAACTACAAAATTGACAACTATTTTTGATGAAGTTTTGACAAATTATAGATTAGAACCTAATAAATGAATTTGATATCTGGGATAATTATATTGTGATAACATGAAAGATTTAATAATCATTGGTGCAGGAGGAATGGGGCGGACATTTTATGACTGGGTGAGAGAAAGTACAGGATATGGGGACGAGTTTGTTATAAAAGGTTTTATAGATGATAATCTAAATGCATTGGATGTTTATGAAGGTTATCCGCCCGTGTTAGGTTCCGTTGATGAGTATATGCCTCAAATTGACGATGTTTTTACGTGCTCAATGGGAGGAAATGCAAAGAAGATGTGTTGTGAAAAAATACTACGTAAGAGGGGAATATTTATTAATATTATTCATTCAACAGTGCGAGTCGGAACAAACGTAAAATTAGGAATAGGTAATGTAATTGGTCCATATGTTGCTTTTGGTGCAGACTCGATTATTGGCGATTATAATTTGATACAGAATTATACGATAGTAGGACATGATGTCGTTATTGGTGATTGGAACAGGATAGATACGCGTGTCGTTTGTATCGGAGGGATAAGAATAGGGAATGAAACGATAATACATACCTCTGTTGTTTTAAATCATAGAGTAATTGTAGAAGATAACGCTCAAGTCGGGGCTTGTAGTTTTGTTATACGCCGTGTGAAAACAGGAACAACTGTGCATGGGAACCCTGCGAAAAAAATAGATGTTTAATTATTGTGAAAATAAAGATAATGAATCTAGTTTATCCATTGGAAGGAAAAACGATACTTGTTACGGGAGCATCTTCTGGTATAGGAAAAGGGATTGCGATAAAATGTGCAGAAGCTGGAGGAAGGATGATTATCACGGGACGTGATAATGACAGATTGAGTGAAGTATGCGATTCTTTAGTTGGTAATGAGAATATGCAATTAATATGCGATTTATCCAAGGAAGAATTAATTATAGATTTTGTGAGACAACTTCCTTTGCTTGATGGCGTTGTGTTATGCGCCGGGATGGTGAAAACGCTCCCGGTAAAGTATAATTCTTTTGCAAAAACAGAGGAAATATTCATGATTAATGTTTTTTCAAATATAACACTGATAAAGCATTTGTTTAATGAAGGTAAGATAAATAAGGGAGCCTCAATAGTTTTTATCTCTTCACTAGCTTCCATAAAACCTTACAAGGGAAATTCCCTTTATTCTGCGACGAAGGGAGCGATTAATTCTTTCGCTAGAGTGATGGCTTTGGAGTATGGGAATAAAGGTATAAGGGTAAATTCGATTCTACCGGGTATAATTAGGACAAAACCGGTTAGTAATTTTTCAGAAGAAGAGATGTCCAAGGTTGAATCATCAATACCTCTAGGGTTTGGGAGAACGGACGATGTTGCTTACGGGTGTGTCTATCTTTTATCTGATGCGGGTAAGTGGATCACGGGAATTGAGTTAATTATTGACGGAGGACAATCAATCAGTTAAATTATAAAGGAATGAAGTGCTTAATAAATGATGTAAGGGTTAGGGCAATAGCTACTTGTCTTCCTCAAGGGTGTTTTGAAATGGATAGTTTGAAGGAGAAACACGGGGTAAAAGAGATCGACAATGTGAAAAAGACAACGGGTGTGGAAAGAGTCCACGTTGCG
The DNA here is from genome assembly GCF_900184685.1 of Butyricimonas sp. Marseille-P3923. Taxonomy (GTDB): domain Bacteria; phylum Bacteroidota; class Bacteroidia; order Bacteroidales; family Marinifilaceae; genus Butyricimonas; species Butyricimonas muris. Next base: position 553,001 of record NZ_FXXL01000005.1, on the reverse strand, counting down.
GATCATTCTCAGACGACATCTGATATGTGTTTCGAGGCTGCGGAACTTTTAATTAAGAATGAAGGTATTGATAGGAATGAAATAGATGGGGTCGTGTTTGTTTCTCAAACATTTGATTATTTATATCCAGCTACATCTGTGGTTTTACAACATCGTTTGGGATTGTCGAAAGAAACTATTTGTTTTGATATTTCTTATGGTTGTTCCGGTTACATGTATGGTTTATTTCAAGCTGCTTCAATGATTCATTCCGGAGCTTGCAAGCATGTATTGTTGATGGCTGGTGATACAAATACTAAAATATTGAATCCCAATAATCTTGGTGCTAGAATGGTCTTTGGTGATTGTGGGTCTGCAACTTTGGTTTCTGTTGGTGATTCTTTCATGGGCTTTCATTTATGCTCGGATGGTTCCGGGGCAGACACGGTGATTAATGTGAATGGAGGATTTCGTCATTGGCCTAGTAACGCTCAAAAACAGGATTTTAGCAAAAATGCAAATAAAGGAGATGATGTTTTCGCTTTTATTGTATCATGTGGAACGAAGAGCATTAAAACAATCTTGGAATTTATGAAGTGGGATAAAGATGAGGTCGATCTTTATGCTTTACATCAGGCAACAAAATTCACTTTGGATTTCATGAAGAAGAAACTTAAGATTAGTGAAAATAAGGCACCTTTCAATATTAAAAACTATGGAAATACTGGACCTACGACGGTACCTTTGGTTATAACAGATTATGCTCACAAGGGGCTTGGAATCGACACAACAACGTGGAAAAAAATAGTACTAGCGGCTTATGGGGTCGGGTTGTCATGGGGAAGTATTGCATGCGATCTTTCAGAAACTAATATCTATAGGCCAATTAACCAAGATTTAAAATAGTTGTAATTTATGAATGCCTTTATTTTTCCAGGTCAAGGTTGCCAAAGAGAAGGGATGGGAAAAGAGTTATATGATAATTTCCCTAAAGCCAAAGAGATTTTTGAACATGGTAATGAGTTTTTAGGAAGAAAAATAACCGATACTATGTTTTATGGGACAGAGCAGCAATTGATGGAAACTCAAAATACACAACCTGCAATTTTTTTGTATGAAGTAGCTTTAGCTTTAGTTCAAGATGATGTAATGCCGGATGTTGTTGCCGGACATTCTCTTGGTGAATTTGCTGCTTTAGTCGTAAATGGTACAATTAGTTTTGAAGATGGATTGAATTTGGTATTACATAGGGCATTGATAGCTCAAAAAACATGTGAAAATACAAATACTGCGATGGGTGCGGTAATAGGGCTTACTGATGAATATGTCGCTAGAAGAATTAAAGAGATTTGGAATGAAACAGGTGAACCAATTTATTTCGCAAACTATAATGGCCCTGGTCAAGTTGTAATTTCAGGTTCTAAAAAGGGCGTTAGGTTGGCTTGTAAAGCTTTCGTGAAAGAGGGGGCAAAAAAAGCCGTACCTTTAATGATTGGAGGTAGTTTTCATACTCCATACATGGAAGAAGCCCGTTTTGAGTTGAAAAAGCAAATCGATAAAACTATTTTTAATACGCCTATAGTTCCTGTTTGTCAATGTGTTGATGGGAAAATGCATTCAGATCCGGAAGAAATAAAGAGTAATCTTATAGAGCATATAACTCACCCGGTGCAATGGACTCAAATGGTTCATAATATGGTAGATGCTGGCGTAACGGATTTTTATGAGGTCGGACCGGATGATACATTACAAAAAATAGTCGCTCGCATGTACCCTAATAAAAAAGTGGACATGATCTGGTCTATACCTACTTATAAACAATATAAACCTTTAAATAATATATGAATATGATTTCTTTAAATGAATTTGTTGAAAAATTTGCTTCTGAGTTTGATGAAACTCCCGCTGATAACTTTACTGAGGAGACAGTTTATAAAGAATTAGACGAATGGGGGTCTTTGGTAGCACTTTCGATCATATCCATGATTGATGAAGAATTTGATAAGTTTCTTACAGGTGCAGACTTACGTTCCGTATCAACGATTAGAGAATTGTACGATTTAATACAAACCCGATAAAAAGAGAGAGATGAAGAATTTTATTGAAAAATTTATAGAGTTGTTTGAAGAAACGGCTCCTGATGTATTCAGACCTAACACTAAATTTCGGGAATTGGATGAATGGTCTTCTTTGATCGCTTTGGCGTTAATTTCTATGATTGACGAGGAATATGATGTCGTGCTTAACGGTGAGGATATTCGAGAAGCGCTCACGATAGAAGATTTATATAATAAAGTATTAGCAAAAAAATAGCATTCATGAGTTATAATCCATATAGTCTTAAAGGGAAGATTATTTTGGTAACAGGAGCTGCCGGGGGAATCGGGCGCACGACTGCGATAGAGTGCTCCCGAATGGGGGCCGGCTTGGTCTTGACAGATATCAATGAAGAGGGCTTAAAGGAAACTTTAGCCTCTCTTGATACTGATAACGGGCAGAAACATTCTTGCTATAAAGCTAATCTCATAGAGGAACGGGAAATTGAAGATTTGGTAGATTTCGTGCCGAATTTGGACGGGTGTGTTTGTAATGCAGGAGTTATGAAACTTACCTTGACTCAATTCATCACGGTCGAAGAGATCGAAAGGATTCAACGTATAAATCTGATAGCGCCGATGTTATTGACAAAATATCTCGTGAAAAAGAAAAAAGTAAGAAAAGGAACTTCTTTTGTATTCACGGCTTCTGCCGGTGGGGTGTATCGTGTTTCTATCGGGAATGGGATTTATGCAACCACCAAGTGTGGAATTGACGCTTTTATGAGAACCGTGGCGTTGGAGCTCGGTCCTAAAGGGATAAGATGTAACAGTGTAAATCCCGGTATGGTGGAGACTAATTTGATTAACAATGGTCAATTCACAGAAGAACAACGTCAAAAAGAATTGTTGAATTACCCGTTAAGAAGGTATGGAACGCCGCAGGATATAGCCCATGCTATTGTATATTTATTGTCTGATGCTGCCTCGTGGATAACCGGAACGGCTTTAAAGATAGACGGGGGAATGACTTTAAGCTAGTGTTTATGGAGAAATTATTACAAAATAAAGTTTGTATTATTACCGGTGCTGCACAAGGAATAGGTAAGGCTATCGCTGAACAGTTTGCCGCAGACGGGGCTATCGTGTATGCTTGCGATGTACAAACAGGTAGTATGGACGAATGGTCAAATGATTGCGCCGCGAAACATGGAACGAAAGTAACTCCCGTGTATTTTGATGTCACGGATGCTGCTGGGGTTAAGAATAGTTTCATGTCGATAAATAAAGAGGCGGGGAGAATTGACGTATTGGTGAATAATGCCGGAGTCGTGTTTAATAAAAAATTAGGCATGATATCCAGACCGGAAACGGAACTCATGTTCAGGATTAACGTGATTGCCGTGATCGAGATGATACAATTGGTATCTCGTCTGATGGCACGTAATAAAAACGGTTCCATCATAAATATGGCGTCCGTTACGGCTGTGCTGGGTTCTCCGGGACAGGTTGCCTATTCTGCCACGAAAGGGGCTATTATAGCCCTGACAAAATCAGCAGCTAAAGAGTTGGCTCCTGCGGGAATAAGGGTGAATGCAGTTGCCCCGGGAATTGTAAAAACAGAGCGATTCGCGGAGTTGTACGAATCCTCGGGAGAGAAAATTGACGAGCGGATCAAGAGAATTGCACTTGGGCGTTTAGGAGAACCGGATGATGTGGCTAACGCTTGTGCTTTTTTGGCTTCGGATAGAGCTTCTTATGTATCCGGTCAAGTGCTTGGTGTTGACGGTTGTGCCTCAATATAAAATATTATGATTTTAAATATAGACAGGCAGGATACGAATTCTTTGGCGGTAGTAGATTCTGCCGGGGAAAAGTTGACGTACGGGAATCTGGTGGCTTTTACACACGAGTTGGGAAGTGTGTTACCTGCCCGTTCTCTGGTGTTCGTGCTAGTTGGCAATGAGATAGGGGGAGTTGCTTGGGGCATGGGATGCATAGCGGCAGAAATTGTACCCTTGTTTTTAAATCCCAAGATTGACAGAGAACTATTGGAGCAGTTGCGTGTTTTATACAAACCGGAGTATATTTGTGTTTCGAATAAAGATTGCGGTCGATTTGATTTGGAGTGTAAACTTGAGCGTTGGGGGTATTTTTTGTTAAAGACGGGAGAAACCGGCAGTCCTGTTTACGAACAGTTGTCACATTTGCTACCCACATCAGGTTCCACTGGCAGTCCCAAGTTGGTGCGACATAGTTATGAAAATGTGGAAGCGTCTGCATTGAATATATCTACTTTTTTCCAGTTGAAGAAAAGTGATCGTCCTTTGCTTGTGTTGCCCTTGTATTATACGATGGGGTTATCAGTCGTTTTTAGTCATTTGTACGTGGGAGCTACAATTTTGATCACGGATTTGAGCATGACACAAAGAGAGTTTTGGACTTTTTTGAAAGAGCGGAAAGCGACGAGTTTCACAGGGGTACCATATAGTTACGAGATTTTACGTTTGATGCGTTTTTTCAAAATGGATTTACCTGATTTGGAGTTGTTGACGCAAGGGGGAGGTAAGTTGTCGAAGGAATTGAATCTTCAGTTCGTGGAGTATGTCCAAAAGACCGGAAAACGTTGGATCGCCACCTATGGGCAGACGGAAGGGACGGCTAGGATGGCTTATTTGCCGCCGGAATATGCCTTGTCGAAATGTGGGAGTATCGGGAAAGCGGTACCTAACGGGGAGCTATTTTTGATAGATTCGGAAGGACAATTAGTTAAGGAAAGTCACAAAGAAGGGGAGTTGTGTTATCGGGGGAGGAATGTAACTTTGGGGTATGCTTTGTGTAAGGAGGATTTGGCGTTGAGAGATGAACGAAAGGGATGTTTGAAGACGGGAGATTTGGCTTATCGGGATGATGATGGGTTTTATTATATCGTGGGGCGTACGGGACGATTCTTAAAACTTTATGGGATGCGGGTTGGGCTTGATGAATGTGAGCAAATCGTAAGAGCTGCATTCCCGGTTGAATGTGCATGCGTGGGAACGGATGCAAAGATGATAGTTTATATCACAAATGCGCAGTTAGCTGGGTTGGTGAAAGGGGAGTTGGTTGAAAAAACTGGTATTGTGGCATCAGCTTTTGAAGTGCGAATTATATCTGAGATACCCCGAAATAGAGTGGGGAAAGTTTTATATAGTCAATTGAATAACCAATAAGTAAAAAAATGGAGCAAAAATATAACAAGGTGTTTGTGGAAGTATTTGGCGTGACAGAAAGTGTTTTAAATGATGATTTTTCAAAAGACAATGTGAAAGAATGGGATTCGGTTCATCAGTTAAATATAGTCGCTTTATTGGAAGAATCGTTTGATGTCATGTTCGAGCTGGAAGATATCATGGGATTCACGTCTTACAAGGCGGGTAAAGAGATATTGTGCAAATACGGGGTTGAAATTTAAACACGTTAGAACTTATGGCAAGGTGGGAAATTAAAAACGTGAAGGTGGCGGGAGTGGCTGCTGCTGTTCCCCGGAACGTGGTTCACACGACGGATTTCGAGTTTTTTACCCCGGAAGATGCTGAGGTGTTTAATAATACTGTCGGTATCAAACAGAGGCATATTGCCCCCGATGATGTTTGTGCGTCTGATTTGTGTTTTGCCGCGGCGGAACAACTATTGGCAGACCTTAAATGGGAGCGGGAGAGCGTTGATGTTTTGATATTCGAATCAGTAACGGGTGATTATAAAACTCCTCCAACTTCATGCTTGTTGCAAGATCGGTTGGGATTTTCGGAGAATTGTTTTTCGATGGATATCCCGATGGGATGTTGTGGTTGCATGTATGCAATCACAACAGGTGGAAATTTGTTGTCTTCCGGTAACGTGAAGCGGGCGTTGTTACTTGTCGGGGATACGGCTTTGCGGATGGGCTCCATGAAGGATAAGAGTAGAGTTCCGTTATTCGGGGATTGTGGAACGGCGATGGCTTTGGAATATGATCCGACAGCGAATGATATCGTGGTCGACTTTCACACGTATGGGAAAGGGTACGAGGCTCTGATGACCCCACACGGGGGATTCCGTCAGCCGATCACGAGGGAGTCTTTCGAGTACGAGGATTTTGGGAACGGGATTGTTCGAGCTCCCATACACACGTTGATAAACGGTATGAACGTGTTCTCGTTTGCAATTTCCAAACCTCCCAAGTCGATAGAGGCTTTTATGGCGGATTACAAGATAAACAGGGATAATGATGTGGATTATTTTTTGATTCATCAGGCGAACAAGATGATCGTAGACAGAATCGTGAAGAAATTGAAATTGCCCTTGGAAAAAGTACCATATAATTTGGAAGAATTTGGAAACTTGGGTGGAGCTTCTATTCCTTCTTTGATGGTAACACGTTTGCGGGAGCAATTGATGACTGCAGAGAAGAGTTTGTTGATGTCATCTTTTGGATTAGGGTTGACTTGGGGAACGATGTGGATGAAAACACAACCGATGGTTGTTTCGGATTTGATAAAAGTAAAATAATATGGCTAAGTTATCTTTTAGACAAAAAATTAGTCGAGTGATAAATCATTCATATGGAGTGTATTTGCGGAAAATAAGAGGTGTTGATATTGGAAAAAATTGTCAAATATCTTGGAGAGCTCTTATTGATCGCGCACATCCTAAGGGTGTACACATTGGTGACGGAACTCGAGTAGCTTTGGGAGTGATGATTATAGCTCATGATTATTCTAGAGGAAAGGAAAAAATGTGGTGTGATACGTATATTGGTAAACATTGCGTAATAGGGGGAAGGGCAATAATTCTTCCTGGAGTTTCTCTTGGAGATCATGTGTTTGTGGGGGCAGGAAGTGTTGTTACTAAAAGTTTTCCTAGTCATTGTTTGATAGCGGGGAATCCGGCTAGAGTAGTTCGTACGGGTATAGAAATAAGTGATAAAACTCAAATTATTAATAAGGGTAAATTAGTAAAGTAAAACATGATTGTGAAATTATGTTGACATAAAATAATTGAAGTATCAATGGAAATAAGAGATTACCAAACTGGGGATGAAAAGGCTATATTGCATTTGTTTGAATTGACTTTCGGGAAACCAATGCGGGAACAATATTGGCGGTGGCGCTTCGAACGGAATCCAGTGGGGAAGTACTATATAAAATTAATGTGGGAAAAAGAGTTGTTGATTGGACATTATGCCGTGAGTCCTTTTCAATTTGTGGTAGATAATGAGATAACGCAAGCATCTCTTTCTATGACAACAATGACTCATCCTGACTACAGCGGGAAAGGGATATTCAAGACTTTGGCGGAAGAGTTGTACTCGTTTATCGCCCAAAAATACGATACGAAATGCGTTATGGGATTTCCCAATAAGAATTCTCACTATGGTTTTATCAAGAATTTGAGTTGGAGAGATTTGGCCGTTATTCATCATTTGGTGTTGGAGACATCTAGTATAAAACCTTGCTTATCACCCATGATAACGAGGATGGAAACTTTTGATCAATCTCATTCGGATTTATTAAAACAAATAACTTCTGCTTTCCGTGTTTCCTTGAATCAATCAGTGGATTATTTGAATTGGAGGTATAAAGAAAACCCTTTTAATAAATATTATATTTTTGAACATCGAGATTCTGTCTTGTCAGGTTTTTTAGTCGTTAAATTGTACCCGATGGCGGATGGCTCATATGGGGCGTTTATTGTTGAAAATGGAATCGCTATGGAGAACATCTCTTTGCTACCCGAGTTTCTTTCACACATTATTGCTTCTTTTGATTTAAAAATATCAAGTGTACACACGTGGCTTTCTCTTTTTGATCGGCGACATATTTATTACGAGAAAAATGGTTTTGTATTGGGTGGTAAACAAACCTTCTTAGGAGTGAGAGTGTTTGATGAGTCTTTAAGTGACGTGTTGACTGAATTTAAAAATTGGTATTATTCTTACGGGGATTCAGATATATATTAAGTATGAAAAAAGTGTTAGTAGTAGCTCCGCATCCGGATGATGAAGTCTTGGGCTGTGGTGGAGTAATGAAAAAGATGGTAAATAATGGGAGCGAAACATATGTTTTGATTGTGACTAACGCTCACGTGGGAGATCCGGAAAGATATCTTCTGGAAGGGATACAAAACGTGAGGAATGAAGCATTAGCAGCACATCGAGCCTTGGGTGTGGAAGATACTTTTTTTATGGATTTTCCTGCGCCAAGGTTAGATACGTTTCCTTCTTACAAAATAGCGACTGCATTGTCAGAACTTATTCAGAAGTATCAATTTGATACTGTTTTTGTTCCACATCGTGGTGATATACATAAAGATCATAAGGCGGTTTTTGATGCGACACTTGTTGCTTGTCGTCCCGTGAATAACTGTTCTGTGAAAAGAGTTTACGCTTATGAAACTTTGTCGGAAACCGAGTGGGGAGTTCCGTATCAATCAGAGGCATTTATACCTAATGTATTTGTGGAGTTGACAGAGGAAGAGTTCAATGCAAAATGTGTTGCGATGAGGTTTTTCAAATCCCAAATACGAGAATTTCCGTCCTCTCGTTCAATTGAGGCGATGGAAGCGTTGGCAAAATATAGAGGTGCAACGGTTTCTTATCCTAGAGCTGAAGCATTCATGTTAATACGTGATATAAGATGAGCGTGTACGTGTCTTTCGTTAAAAGGGGGATGGATTTTGTGATAGCCTTGATAGCCTTATGCGTTTTAATCCCATTTTTATGTATTATTGCTATTTTATTACTAATAGCACACCAGAATTTGCATGGGATATTTTTTGTGCAGACACGTTCGGGATATAGGGGGAAGTTGTTTAAGATTTTGAAATTCAAAACAATGAGTGATAGAACGGATGAAAGCGGAGTATTACTTCCTGATGCAGATAGGTTAACACCCGTGGGACGGATTGTGAGAGAATTATCAATAGATGAGTTACCCCAGTTGGTAAATGTGTTGAAAGGAGATATGGCGTTAATAGGTCCCCGTCCTCTTCCGGCTAAATATTTGGCATTTTATACATCGGAACAAGCAAGACGACACGAAGTGAGACCTGGAATTGTTGGTTGGGCTGGTGTCAACGGGAGAAATAATAACACGTGGTTGAAAAAATTTGAGATGGATGTGTGGTACGTGGATCACGTGTCATTCATGCTTGATTTAAAAATATTTTTTCTTGCAATTAAAACAATAATTTGTCGTGATGGAGTTTCGAAGGAGGGAGAAGCTACAACAGTTCCTTTTGACGGGACGAATTGAGTATGTTGTTTTTTTCGTGAAATAAGTTTATCTTTGCAATATATACTTAGTGTAGTTATGAATACAGCAGAGATAATAGATATATTACGGGATTTTAAGACCAATTTTGCGGAGAAATATGGGATTAAGATGTTGGGAATATTTGGTTCTTTTGCAAGGAAACAACAAAAAGCAACAAGTGATCTGGATGTCGTTGTCGTATTACAGGAATCGGATTTTTTTACGTTGGTTCAGATACAAGAAGAATTGGAAAAATTGACCCGATACAAGGTTGATGTCGTTAATTTTCGAGATTCGTTGAGAGATTCGTTTAAGGTTAATATCATGAAAGATGCAATCTTCGTCTAAGGATTTAGTGAAAGAATATTTAAGTTTGATGATTGAAAAATCAAATTTAGTAGTCGAGCGGAATGCTCCAATTGCAAAGTATCATGATTTTTTAATTTCCCCGAGTAGCATGGAGAAATTCGATGCTGCATGTATGTTAATTCAAGTAATAGGAGAGATCGCACGGAAAATTGATAAATGGACTTCTTCAAGGCTTTTTCCCAATTATCCTCAGGTATATTGGAAAGGAGTGTTTGCCTTAAGAAATATAATATCTCACGAGTATGGGAATGTTGATCCCATGAATATTTTTAAGATTATAAAGAAATATCTTCCGGAATTGATTGTTTGTGTGGAATTAATTTTGACGGATATAAAGGCCGGTAAGCACGATGATTTGTTCGAGATATAAATAGTACGTGGTACGTGGATCACGTTTCGTTGATTGGATGGAGAGGCAAAAAACGTAGTTTGCTTTAATGAAAAAAATATATAACTTCGCACTTCAATTAAAATATGAAGAATGCTTTATAATATAACATATGAATTGAAAAATAATGAGAAAGATTACTCCTCTTTTTTTCAAACGTTGAAAACATTGAGCCCGAATACAAATCAATGTATGAAGAATTCATGGTTTGTTATTACAAGTTCAAGTAAGCAAGTTTTATATGAACAATTAAAAGCATTATTGGAGTCATCAGATTTATTGTTGATAAGTCAGGTTTCACTATCTCAATTATCCGGTTGGTTGCCGAGTGATTCTGTCAATTGGTTACAGGAGCATTCTAATGATATATAATCTATGATAACACAACTTTCTATTGAAAATTTCAAATGTTTCTCTAGCAAACAAACTTTCCGTTTATCTAATATGAATATTTTAGCTGGGATGAACGGACGGGGGAAATCTACTATTTTTCAAGCTTTATTGTTGCTTGCTCAAAGTTTACAAAAGACGGGAAATATAGAAACATTATGTGTCAATGGTGATTTTGTGAGATTGTCTCATTTCCAAGATCTGATAAGTTCTGATTTAAAAAATAAAGGACAAGGAATTGTTAGGTTTGAAATTGATACGGATCAAGAAGACTATCGTAATATTTGTTTGGGCTATGAAGCAAAAAATGAATGGTGTGGTAAAATTTGCGAACTAAAAATATCGGATAAGGATTATTTTACTTCAACAGGCTCTATTGGTACAGAGGAAGAACAATTAAATACAGAACGTTTTCTGCAATCAACTTATCCGCGAATGGATAAGGTTTTCAGTCCATTCTATTTTATCTCTGCTTCAAGATTAGGACCGACTTTATATGAAGAAAAATGTGAAGAGGAAGAATTTAATCCTTTGGGAATATTGGGTGAACGACGTTTAGCTGTTTTAGTTGCCCACTCTTCCTTGAATGGCATTCGATTAAAGGATGGTAAATCAGCGTCACTTATTGAAGAAGTAAACAAGTGGTGTGATTATATAATGGGAGGATCTGAACTGGATTTAGTTAAAACCGATAACACGTTGCAACTCCGAATGAAGAATAGACATTCTATGGGATGGGCAAAATCCATTAACATGGGTTTTGGGTATAGCTATATTTTATCTATTATAATTGTTGCTTTGATAGCAGAAAGAGGGAGTGTCGTGTTTGTAGAAAATCCTGAAGCACATTTACATCCATCTGCACAGGCTCGGTTGATGGAATTGTTGTCGTTATTAGCGATGAACGGGGTGCAGGTCAATATAGAGACTCATAGTGAACATATATTGAATTCAGTCCGGTTGTATTGTTTGCAAGAAGAGAAAAGCGTAACACAAGATCATGTTTCTATCTATTTTTTTGATGAGGAGTTCCGAGTTTATCCACTAAATATAGATTCTAACGGGCAAATAGCGAATTGGCCTAAAGGCTTTTTTGACTTACAAGAACAACAATTGTTGGAAATTTTGCAATTAGGATTAATGAAAAAGTAAATGAGAGCGGATTTATATGTATATTCTGATTCTTTCGCGTACAATCATTCCGATGACGAAGTTGCAATTTTGACGAAGTTGAAAAATTTTAGAGACTTGACACAAAAAGTGGCAGATAAAGATAATGTTTTCCTTTTTAATACGGATGAGTTCATGGCCACTGAACTATTGCCTGATGGAACAACATGTGGAGATTTTATATTAGGACAACATGCTTATCCTAAGGAAATTTCCCAATTATTTTTCATATTATTAACCAGCGGGGTGTATCATGCAACTAATTTTACGGGAGAAGAAATTGATGAATTAATCGAATGGCATTCGGAAGATTCATGTAGTGCAAAAGTTGTACTAACGAAAACGGAATGCATGGAACGCTCGAAACAAGTATTGGGAACGTATGAAGATTGGCGAATGTTTCGTAGTTATTTTTTAGGTTTGTATCCCGGGGATGTGGATTTTTTCTATCAAGAATGTTCTAAATATTATCCGAATCTTGTATTTGGTGAGCGATATAAATCTCAAACAAAAGAAGTGCTTGTTTCGCACAGTGAGAAAATTACGGCTTGTTTATTGGTGATGGACACTTATTTTATGAATGAGTTCCGTGTTGCTCAATGTTCAAATATTGATTTTCCTAGAATTTTTGCTTGTAAATACAATATTGAGGGAGGGTCGTTTGAAGGTGAAAAAGATGAAAAATTTAATGTTTTTTTTGCTGATGAAAACACGACGCTTGTTTGTGAACCACATCTGAAATTTAATTCTCCTGATGCATCTAAAGCTCAAAAACGAAATATTAATCAATATTGTAGAATATATTTCAGTATGCCGACAAGTAAGAATTCGACAAAAATTCATATAGGAGCTATTGTTCGTCATTTGTAGGATCATCAAAAAATAGTTGTGGAGATTGTGCAGATCGTAAATACGGTTTTTAGTTCCAATACATACGTGTTGCGGGAGGAAGGGGCAGATTGGTGTTGGTTGGTGGACGCGGGAGATGTCGCTCCGGTGTTGGAGGCTATCGGGGAAGGGGTGACGATTCGAGGTATTTTTCTAACCCACACGCATTATGATCATTTGTACGGGATTAACCGGATGGTCGATTTGTTCCTGCGATCCGTGGTGTACACGTCGGAAGCGGGAATGGAAGGAATTTATTCGGATAAGTTGAATTTTTCGAAGTATCATGATGATCCGATCGTGTTTAAGGGGGATCATGTGAGAGTTGTGCATGATGGAGATGAGGTGGAGCTATTTCCCGGGGAATTTTTGACAGTGTTGGAGACGCCCGGGCATGACAAGAGTTGCTTGACTTATTACACGAGGGGAGAGATATTCACGGGCGATTCTTTTATACCGGAAGTGAAGGTAATAACTACTTTCCCACGTAGCAACAAACAAGATGCAGCCCGATCCGTGGAGGCGATTTTGAAAGTCGCGGAGGGGCGGGATTTATATCCCGGTCATGGAGAGGTCTTGTTGGGGAATTGAATATTTCGTAGTATAATCATAAGTTTTATTTATCAATAGGGCACTCGCGGGAGTGAAGACGTGGTTGTTATGTCTTGACCGGAAGGGTGTGTTCAAGAGATTTTTGCATGAAAAGGGAACGAATTTATCTTTGTTTGGCGCACATGAGCGGCAAGGAACAGGATTTTATTAAAGAAGCGTTTGACACGAATTGGGTAGTGCCCTTGGGACCAAACGTGAACGCTTTTGAAAAATCACTGCGGGATTTTTTGATTGGAAGTGGAGAACAAGCAATTGAAAATGGAAAGTTGAGAGTTGAAAATGAAGGGAAGCAGGTGGTGGCATTGAGTGCGGGGACGGCGGCCTTGCACTTGGGGTTGATATTGTTGGGGGTACAGGCGGGTGACGAGGTGATATGCCAGAGTTTCACTTTTTGCGCTTCTGCCAACCCGGTGACATATCAAGGGGCGACGGCTGTTTTCGTAGACTCGGAGGAAGAGACGTGGAACATGAGTCCCGTGTTGTTGGAGAGAGCTATACAAGACCGGATCGCTAAAACGGGACGGAAGCCGAAAGCAATTATTCCGGTGCACCTGTACGGGATGCCGGCGAAGATGGACGAGATTTGTGCGGTGGCCGGGAAATATGACATTCCGGTACTGGAAGATGCTGCCGAGGCATTGGGTTCGGAATATAAGGGACAAAAGTGCGGGACTTTCGGGTTGTACGGGGCGTTGAGTTTTAACGGGAACAAGATGATAACAACCTCGGGAGGAGGAGCATTGGTTTGTCCGGACGAGGAGTCAAAGAAGAAGGTGATGTTCTACGCCACGCAGGCACGGGAACCGTATCCTTATTACCAGCACGAGAAGATCGGTTACAATTACCGGATGAGTAATATCTGTGCCGGGATCGGTTTGGGACAGATGACAGTATTGGACGAGCATGTGGCTCATCACCGCCACGTGCATGAATTATACGAGCGGGCATTCGCCGATGTGGATGGAATAGAGTTGATGTCGAATCCCGATAACCGGTTTAATGCGAATTACTGGTTGTGTACGATTTTGATCGACAAAGCGGTGACAGGGGTAGATCACGAGGAGGTGCGTGTGGCTTTGGACGCTAAAGGAATTGAAACCCGACCGTTGTGGAAGCCTATGCACCTGCAGCCGGTTTTCGCGGGGAATCCTTGTTACGTGGATGGTACTTCGGAAAAGTTATTCGAGAGGGGTTTGTGTATCCCTGCCGGTCCTCGCGTGACGGATGAGGATGTGGCGTATATCACGAGAGAGATAAAAAATTGTATCAAGAAATAATCTAAATCTATGTGTTTGATAAAAAACGTGATCGTGTTGTTGTTGACCGGGGGATTGTTGGCCTCCTGTGCCTCGAGCAAGAAAGTGGTGTATTTGCAGGATGTGGATGTTAATAAACGGATAAAAGCGGAGAGTGAGTACAAGACTGTGATCCACACGGATGATCTGTTATCCATCATCGTGTCGTGTGATGATCTGGAATCTGCGTTACCCTTTAACACGCCGATGATTGGGTTGGGGCGGGAGGTAAGCACGACTTCGACACAACAGATTCCAAGGGGATACCTCGTGGACAAGAACGGAGAAATAGATTTCCCGGTACTCGGGAAATTGAAAGTGGAGGGAATCTCGCGAAATGACTTGGCAGAGATGTTGAAAGAAAAATTATCTGTTTACTTGAAGAATCCGATCGTGACGATACAATTCCAGAATTTCAAGGTGACGATATTGGGAGAGGTGAAAAGTCCCGGTAGTTATAAAGTGGTCAGCGAGCGAGTGTCTTTGTTGGATGCCTTGGGTATGGCGGGAGATTTGCAGATTAACGGGAAACGGAAGAACGTGCTGGTGATGCGAGAACAGGGCGGCGAGAAAATCTTCGCACGGATAGATTTAACATCGAGTGATTTTATAGATTCCCCCTTTTTCTACCTGCAACAGAATGATGTGGTTTACGTGGAGCCAAACAAGGGGCGTATAGCCGGGGGAAGCGTGAGTACTTTCTTGCCTTATATATTGTCGAGTTTATCGACGATCGTGGCACTTATAACCTTGACTAAATAGTTTCGGAAGAATTAATTTATGAAGATGACCAACCAAGATAGTAATTTGATTCAGGCAGAAGAAGAAGAGTATTTTGACCTGAGAGCTTTTTTCTTTAAAATTTTGGCTCGTTGGTGGTGGTTTGCCATCAGTATTCCGTTGTGTGCAGGCATAGCTTTGTACGTTTGTTTTAGTTCGACGCCGGTGTATAAAGTGGGGGCGAAGGTGATGATTAGTGACTCGAAGAAGGGGGAAGTCGGGGTGAACCCGATGTTGAAAGAGTTGGGTTTGTTTCAGGGGAACATGATGGTGGAGAACGAGATCGTGGAATTGAAATCCAAGAATTTGATTCTGGATGTGGTAAAGGAACTGGAATTGAACGTGGATTATACGCGGGAGAAAGTATTGAGGGACGAGAAGTTGTATAAGGACTCTCCCGTGCGGGTTTTGGTTGATTTGCCGGAGAATATTAAAGATACGACGCTTTACGTGATAGCAAGAGAGATGAACCGGATTGAGGTACTTGATGCGGACAGGAATATCATGTTCGAGGGGGAGTTTTCCCGGGCGATCCCGATGGGTGATTATCGGATGACGGTGGAGAGAAGTGATTCGTCGTTACGGGCTGGAGATGAAATACGCGTGGATCTGTTATCTTACGGGAAAGCCGCCACGGATTTCCACAAGCGGCTGGAGATAAATTTACTGGAGAAGAACACGAGTGCGGTGGGGGTTTCGTTGAAAGAAACGAACCCGATAAAAGGCATGGATTTTCTTTACACGATGATCCGGCGTTACAATGAAAACGGGATTGATGATAAACAACTCGTGTCGGAAAAGACAGTGGAGTTTATCAATGAGCGTTTGCGGGTGATCAACCAAGAGTTGGGTGATATAGAGAATGATGCAGAATCGTTCAAGAAAAGGAACCAGTTGACGAACTTGACTTCGGATGCGGCTTTGGTGATGGAGCAGAAGAAGGTGACCGATGCGGAGTTGTTGAAGTTGGCGACGGAAATGGACGTGGTAAAGAGCGTGCGCTCTTACCTTGAGGATAGGCAAGGTGAGGAGTTCAGGATTTTGCCGGAACGGCTCGGGCTTACGGACGAGACATTAAACAGCGGGATCAGTAAGTATAACGAGATGGTGTTGCGAAGGGGAAAGTTATTACAGTCTGCCCGCGAGAGTAACCCGATTATCACGGGGTTGGAAATGCAGCTCCGGGAATTGAAAAGTAGTATCCGCTCGGCAATTGCGAATGTGGAGAAGGGGTTGGATATTAAGATTAAGAGTCTGGAGCGTGAGAGTCAACTGGTGGAAGAGAAATTGATATCCGTTCCCACGCAAGAAAAACAATACCGTTCCATTGCCCGCGAACAGGAATTAAAGGAGAATCTTTTCTTGTTCCTGATGCAGAAACGGGAGGAGGCGGAGATCGCCAAGCTGATGTACGTGCCGATGGCCAAAATTATCGAGAACCCGGACCCGGGGGAGCATCCGGTAGCCCCGAGAAAAATGCTTATTTTATTATTCGGGTTGTTTATCGGTGCCGTTTTGCCCGTGGGGATTATGTTTGTGGCAGATATGTGGGATACGAAGGTGAGAGATGCTTCCGAGGTAGAAAAGGTTGTGAGTTCACCTTTGCTGGGAACTTTGCCGCAATTACCCGAGGATAAAACGTCTGTTTCCCAAGAAGATTTCCTGATGTCGGAATCGATGCATTTGATTCGGGAAAATTTGAATTACTTGATCAAGCAAAAGGGAGTGCCGGTGATCATGGTTTCTTCCACTATACCAAGAGAGGGAAAATCGCTAGTTGCCGCACATCTGGCTAACGCTTATGCCAAGGCGGGTAAGAAAGTGATCGTGATCGGTTGTGACTTGCGAAACCCGAAATTGAACGAGTATTTCAAGAGAGAGAACAAGAAAGGGCTGTCTGCGTACTTGGCAGGGATGGTGGATGACCCGGGTTCGATTATCGAGAAGGTGGATGATAACCTTCACGTGATATTCGGGGGTACTGTACCGCCGAACCCGACACAGTTGATAGCGAGTCCCCGGATGGGCGAATTGTTGGAATGCTTGAAAAAAGATTTTTCTGTTATTATTCTTGATACACCGCCGTTGGGGATACTGGCGGATGGATTCTCCTTGAGCGGGTATGCGGATGCCTGTGTTTACGTGGTTCGGGCAAACGTGCTTGACAAGAAGGGATTGCGGGTGATTACCGATCTGGAGAAAGGGAAACGTATGGAGAATTTAGGAATCGTGGTGAACGGTATAAAGATGAGTCGTTCCGGTGGTTACGGGTACGGTTATGGCTATGGTTATGGCTACGGTTATGGTTATGGCTACGGGCAGGATGCCGGTGAGAAAAAGGGGAAAAAACGTAAATCGACAAAGTGATGAGTTGGTTTCGAAGGGAGAATAAACAATACTTCTTTTACGAGCATGACGTGCATTCTCATATCTTGCCGGGATTGGATGACGGGGTGAGGAAGATGGAGGATTCGGTGGTGATCGTGAAGAAAATGTTGGCACTGGGGGTGAAGAGGTTTTCTTTTACCCCTCATATATCTTTCCCGTCGCCTTTGAACACGCGAGGTGGGATTTTAGAGAAGTTGGAGGCATTGAGAACGTGTTTGGCAAAGGAGGGGATTGATATAGACGCTGACGCGGGAGCGGAGTACAAAGTCGGGGAGTACATGATAGATTTGATCAAGCAGGGAGATATTGCCTCGTTTGACGGGGGAAAAGTGCTGGTGGAGCATAGTTTCGTGGCGGCATCGCCTTCTTTCGAGGAGGTGGTTTTTCGATTGCAGGACAAGGGCTACACGCCGGTATTGGCACACCCGGAACGTTACCCGTTTTACGCGGGGCATTTGGAAGAACGTGCTGAGGATTTGAAGCACAGGGGATGTCGGATGCAGGTGAATCTGTTATCGTTTGTCGGATTTTACGGAAAAGAGGCTCAACACGGGGCGAAGGCTCTGGCAGCGGCAGGTTTGATCGATCATGTTTCGGGAGATATTCATTCGATCAAGCAAGTGGAGCTTTTGGAGAAGTTTTTGAGATCGGGAGAGGCGAAAAACCTGACTAATTTACGATTTTAAATTTTAGATTGAAGGAATTTCTTGTTCGTTCCATGATTTACGATTGATGAAAGGATTTATGGGTAAAGGGATTGCCGGTTAGACGATGCGGTGATTGAAGATATGCCTCGGGAGAAGAGTTCCCGGGGCTTTTTTTATAAATTAAAAAATGTGATTATGGAACATTTATTGAAAGGGAGGTTGTTCTCTTGGTTAAAAGAAGGTGCTCAAGAGATGTCGGGTGAACAAATAGAGGTGATTGTTCTGGAGTTCGTGAACGATTTGGTGAAATGGAGTGAGGAGGTGCGGGATTATAGTGAGGTGGCTCGCGGTTTGGAAGGTATCCGTATCCGGTTGCAGGTTTGGGACGAGGTGTATCAAATTTGTGACGGGACTGGAAAAAAAGATCACGGTGAGTTTGTGTCTTCATGCCGTATTGATGCGGGTGGAGCACGAGATCCGGTTGGTACGGGAGCGATTGGAAAAACCGGAATGGTTTGCCGGGCATCTGGATGACGGACCGCTGGCAATTTGGAAGTCGGAAAATCCGAAAATGGAAATGGCGGAATTGGCATTGGGGATTTGTCTAGCGAAGGTGTTGTGGTCGCCGAGGGGAAAGTTGATGGGTTATGACGAGATTATCAAGCTGGTGGAGCGGGTTTTCGGGATGAAACTTCCGAATTACCGGGATCTGAAGCGGGATATTTTTGGAAGACTGAAGGATGTAGCGGTGTTTTCGAAACAGTTGGTGTTTTTGATAGAGCAGGCCAAAGATGAGAAGGATGCCCGGAGGCATTAAATGATGTGGGGTAGAGTTAGTTTGTGGATTTTTCAAAAAAAATCGCTATTGATAATCAATGCATTGAAAATAAAATCACTACACGCGGGGCACGCGTGTAGTGATGGAGTTTGGCAGGGGATGTACTTTTGCATTCAGAAAAACGAGAGAGATGTAAACGTTGGTATTTATTAAAACGAGAGCTTATGGCAGAAGTAAAAAATTGTTTGGGAATCAGAGGACGAGTACGCTGACTCGTTAGTGGATGATAGAGTATATGCCGTATTGTTCGAGACTGCATTGAAACGCCTGAAGATTGTCACGTTGAGGAATAGAGGCGAGAGTGGCAGTTCCAGTTTCGCGCTTCCGAAAGGTTGGGATAACTCGAAGGTTGTGGCCTATTGTTTTGCCACGTCAAAGAATGGTAGTCAAGTATCGGATAGTGAATATTTGATTATCGAGTGATCCGTGATGAGTATTTATTTTTTTACCGGAATATTCTTCACGTTGAGTTTGAATGCCTTTTTCTCACAGTTGGCGAATGATTTAGTGGCGGGGATATTGAGTATCGTGGGAGGAGTGATCAGTTCAGTCGTGGTGGCTTGGTGCAAATATCGGTGGAGTAAGCATCGACGAGAGAAATAGCGAAAAGTTAAACAAGTGAAGAGTCGCATCTAAATGGTGCGGCTTTTCGTTTTATAAGTTTTTCTCGTGTACTTTTGGCAGGCTGTTGGAATACGAGCAGGGCGAATGCGTCAAAACGCTTTTCGCCCTTTTAGTTAAAAGTTTATAAAGTCTATAAAGTTCATAAGGTTTATGGACCCTAGCGGGCGCTTTGTCCACGGCAGCATAGCTGCCGGTAAACCTTGTCCGAAGGACGCCCGTTACTTTATGAACTTTATAAACTTTATGAGCTGAAAGCTCAACTTTATGAACCGGGCGAAAAGCCTTTTGATGCGTTCGCCCTGGGAATATGAGAAAATATTTGTTTTTGTGAAGGTTTTTTAATATCTTGACGCCGTTTTTCTGGAACACTGGCATGTTTATTGAGTTCTATTTGTTTGGATGAAAGAAGAATAAATTAATATATATAATACGTTTTTTACTATGGAGAATAAATTAGATATTTTGACCAAGAAGCTTTATGATGAGGGGGTTGATAAAGCTCGCCGGGAGGCGGAGAATATCATCAACCAAGCGAAGCAAGAGGCCGAAAAGATTGTTGCCGAGGCAAAGGCAAAGGCGGAGCAGATGAATGCCGATGCTGAAACCGATGTGGCAAACTTGAAGAAGAAGGCGGAGTCTGAAATGACGTTGAGTGCCCGTCAAGCGATCACTGCATTGAAACAGGCAATTACTAATCTTGTTGCCGGAGAAGTAGCGGGAGAGGTTGCCAAGGTCGGATTCGAGGAAAAGGCTTTTATTCAAGAGTTGGTTATGACAATCGTGAAGAAGTGGGATGTTGCCGGGGGAAATTTGGATATGGAAGTACTTCTTTCTGCTGACGAGAAAGATAAATTCGAGTCATTTGTAACGGCAAAATATAAGGATTTGCTGGATAAAGGACTCACGGTGAACGTGGGTAACTTGGACGAAGGATTCGTGATTCAACCGAAAGACGGAGGGTTCCAGATAGCGTTCTCGGAGAAATTGTTCGAGGCTTTCTTTAACCAATATATCAAAGGCTTTACGAAGAAGCTCCTTTTTGAAGAAAATAAATAGATATTGGATTTTTAGTATCTAAAATTTGAAAAGGATGATATTAAAGAATAATTACTACTGTTTAATCGCGGGTTTACCGGAGGTCTTTCTGGACGATCGGAAATTGTCGTTGTCCGTGAACGGGTTTCGGGAGTTGGCGCAAGGGGCTTTGAAGAAGGAGGACGTGAAGTTGATGAATCTTTTCTTCCTTCCTGCCGATAACAAGCAAGTCCTTCGTTTGCTGAATAAGATGGAACCCGATACCGCCCTTGAAACAGTATACCCGTTGCAACAGTTGGAAGACGAAATAGCCGAACCCAAAAATTCTTTACCTGCTTACCTGAATCAATTTATTGCCGATTTCAAAGGGGAACATCTTAAATACGAGACTTCGCCCGAGAACGTGTTGAGTTGGATGTATTACGATTATATGATGAATTGTGGAAACAAGTTTGTCAGAAAGTACGCGGAATTCTCGATGAATATTAAGAATTTGGTAGTCGCTTTTACTTGTCGGAAATACGGTAAGGAAGTTGCCCCGGAGATTATTGGTAATAATGCGGTTTCCAAGGCGCTGAGGACTTCGAACTCGAAAGATTTCGGTTTGAGTATGGAATATCCTTACGCGGAGAAGGTGATGTCGCTGATGAATAACCCTAATCTCGTGGAACGGGAACGGGGATTGGATTTGCTTCATTGGGATTACATTGAGGGGGCTGTCGTGTACGAGTATTTTTCCATGGAAAAGGTTTTGAGTTTTATGCTTGAGCTGATGATCGTCGAGAGGTGGAGCAAGATGAGCTCCGAGTCGGGGCGAAAGGTATTCATGGAGGTAGTCGATAAGTTTAGACGGAGTTTTGAGTTCGCGGAAGAATTTAAGTGATTTAAAATTTAAAATTAAGAGATGAATAAAACACAAGGAAAAGTTCATAGTATTATTTCCAATCTTGTACTTGTGCGCACCGAGGGACCGGTATCCCAGAACGAGATCTGTTTTATCCGGCTCGGGGACGAGCGGTTAATGGCGGAGGTCATCAAGGTGGTTGGGGATATTGCTTATGTGCAGGTTTTTGAAAGTACCCGGGGATTGAAGCCCGGTTCTTTAGTGGAGTTTGAGGACCACATGTTGGAGGTAACATTGGGACCGGGCTTGCTATCCAAGAATTTTGACGGTCTTCAGAACGATTTGGACAAGATGACCGGGGTATTCTTGAAACGTGGTGAGTACACGAACCCGTTGGAGGCAGATAAGAAATGGAGTTTTACCCCATTGGCAAAAGTCGGTGATAAGGTGAAGGCTGCCGACTGGTTGGGTAACGTGAAAGAGAACTGGTTGGATCACAAGATAATGGTGCCTTTCAAACTGAAGGGCGAGTTTACCGTGGCATCTATCGTGGGTGCCGGGGAGTACACGATCATGGACACGATAGCTGTGTTGAAAGACGAGGCTGGCAAAGAGGTGCCCGTGAGTATGATACAAAAATGGCCGGTGAAGGTGGCTATCCGTAATTACGTGGATAAGCCGCGTCCGTCACGTCAGATGGAGACGGGAGTACGTGTTATCGACACGATGAACCCGATTCTGGAGGGTGGTACCGGATTTATTCCCGGTCCGTTCGGTACGGGAAAGACCGTGTTACAACATGCTCTTTCGCGTTTTGCCGATGCCGATATTATTATCATGGCTGCCTGTGGCGAGCGTGCGAACGAGGTGGTGGAAATCTTCACGGAGTTCCCCGAACTGGAAGACCCCCGTTCCGGTCGTAAGTTGTACGAGAGAACGACAATTATCGCTAATACCTCGAATATGCCCGTTGCTGCCCGTGAGGCTTCTGTTTACACGGCAATGACGATCGGGGAGTATTACCGTTCCATGGGTATGAAGGTGTTGTTGCTTGCCGACTCTACTTCCCGTTGGGCTCAGGCTTTGCGTGAGATGTCCAACCGTATGGAGGAGTTGCCGGGACAGGATGCTTTCCCGATGGACTTGTCAGCAATTATTTCTAACTTCTACGCTCGTGCCGGGATGGTGTACTTGAATAACGGTAAGACGGGTTCCGTGACCTTTATCGGTACGGTGTCGCCCGCCGGTGGTAACTTGAAAGAGCCGGTGACGGAGTCCACGAAGAAGGTGGCTCGTTGTTTCTATGCTCTGTCGCAGGCTCGTGCCGATGCTAAACGTTACCCGGCTATCGATACGTTGGAGTCTTATTCCAAGTATCTGGAATACCCGGAGTTCGTGGAGTTTGCCAAGAAGAATATTTCCGACACGTGGATCGACGGAGTGAATGAGGCCCGTAATATTTTGGTACGGGGACGGGAGACAGCCGAACAGATCGACATTTTGGGAGATGACGGTGTGCCATTGGAATATCACGTGGTATACTGGAAATCCGAGTTGATTGACTTCGTGATCTTGCAGCAGGATGCTTTTGACAACATTGACGGCTCTACTTCAATGGAGCGCCAGAAGTATATGTTGGAAATGGTGTTGGGTGTGGTTCGCTCCGAGTTTAATTTTGATACGTTCGAGGAGGTTAATCCTTACTTTAAACGGATCATTAATGGATTCAAGCAGATGAACTATTCCGAATTCCAATCCGATGCCTTCAAGAAGTATGAGGCTGAGGTGAAGGGGATTATTGACGAGAGAAAAAAGAAATAAATTTATGATTTATGATTTACGATTTATGATTCGTTGCTTTGGCAAGAACATTAAATCAAAAATCTGAAATCAAAAATCTAAAATAGGTATGACGACTGCTTTTCAAAAAGTTTATACAAAGATTACTCAGATCACGAAGGCAACGTGTACGTTGAATGCTCAAGGCGTCGGAAATGACGAATTGGCTATTGTAGACGGGCGGTTGGCACAGGTCGTGAAGATTTGGGGTAATGATATAACCCTTCAGGTGTTCTCCGGAACGGAGGGTATCCCGACGAATGCAGAAGTGACATTCTTGGGGAAGGCTCCGACTTTAAGGGTTGGAGATGATTTGTGCGGACGTTTCTTCAATGCTTTCGGCGACCCGATTGACGGGGGACCGGCAGTTGACGGGGAGGAACGAGAGATTGGAGGTCCTTCCGTGAACCCGGTTCGACGTAAACAACCGTCGGAATTGATTGCAACGGGTATCGCGGGTATTGATTTGAACAACACGTTGGTGTCCGGACAGAAAATTCCGTTCTTTGCCGATCCGGATCAACCGTATAACCAAGTAATGGCGAACGTGGCATTGAGAGCCCAGACGGATCGTATTATCTTGGGAGGTATGGGATTGACGAATGACGACTATCTGTATTTCAAGAATCTGTTCGATAATGCCGGAGTGCTTGACCGTATTGTCAGTTTCGTGAATACGACGGAGGCTCCCCCGGTGGAGCGTTTGTTGGTTCCGGATATGGCATTGACGGCTGCCGAGTATTTCGCCGTGGAGAAGAACGAGAAGGTATTGGTGTTGTTGACGGATATGACGTTGTACGCCGATGCTTTGAGTATCGTGTCTAACCGTATGGATCAAATCCCGTCGAAGGATTCCATGCCGGGTTCTCTGTACTCGGACTTGGCGAAGATTTACGAGAAAGCAGTGCAGTTCCCTGCCGGAGGTTCTATCACGATTATTGCCGTGACCACGTTGTCCGGTGGTGATATTACACACGCTATTCCGGATAACACGGGGTACATTACCGAGGGACAGTTATTCTTGCGTAAGGATTCGGAGATCGGTAAGGTTATCGTTGACCCGTTCCGAAGTTTGTCACGTTTGAAACAGCTCGTGATCGGTAAGAAAACCCGTAAGGATCACCCGCAAGTGATGAATGCCGCCATCCGTCTGTATGCCGATGCAGCCAATGCCCGCACGAAGATGGAGAACGGTTTTGACCTGACGGACTACGACCGCCGTACCCTTGATTTCGCGAAAGAGTATTCGAACAACCTACTTGCCATTGACGTAAACATCAGTGTCGAGCAGATGCTGGATACAGCGTGGGAGCTGTTCCGGAAATACTTTAACAAGGCGGAGTTGGGAATTAAGGCGGAGATTATCGAACAATTCGGTGGCTATAAAGATTGACGATTTATGATTTCTTGATTTATGATTATGGATAAAGTGACGTTTAAATATAGGACAAAACAATTGGGGCTAGCAGTGATTCGGTTAGTTGAGAAACTTCCCAGAACGCAATTGGCTAAAGTTGTTTGTGACCAAATATTGCGTTCGTCTTTGTCTGTCGGTGCTAATTATAGAGCTGTTTGTCGTGCAAAATCCGACAAGGATTTTATTAGTAAGATGAAAATCGTGGAGGAAGAGTGCGATGAAACAGTATATTGGTTAGAGATTATGGAAGAAGCGCATTTGTTGTCGGAAAGTGATATAGCTCCTTTGAAAAAAGAAGCTAATGAACTTGTTGCAATGATTGTCGCTTCGATTAAAACGAAAAGTTATAATCTGGAATCCGAAGTTAATCGTAAATCTAAAGAGTCTTTGAATCATAAATCGTAAATCATAAATCTAAAATTTAAAAACTGGTAAGGTGATAAAGTTTCAATATAATAAAACTTCGCTTCAGGGGCTGGATAAGCAGTTGAAGATGAGAGTACGGGCATTGCCTACCATCAAAAACAAGGAGTCGGCTTTGCGGTCGGAGGTGAAGAAAGCGAAACAGGTGGCGGATGAGTTTAGTGTGAAGTTGGAGGAGACGCTGAATTCGCTCAACGATATGCTGCAGCTTTATGACGAGTACAAGGAAGATATTCTCGTCGTGAAGGATGTAAGGATGTCGGTGAAGAAGATTGCCGGGGTGAAGACGCCCGTTCTGGACGGGGTGGACTACGAGGTGAAGGATTTCAGCTTGTTCAACCAACCGGGATGGCTCCTTGACGGAGTTGAATACATCAAGAAAGTGGTGAGTATCGCTTTGGAGAGAGAGTTTTTCGCGAGAAAAATGGAGTTGCTCGATAAGGCGAGAAAGAAGACCACTCAAAAGGTGAACTTGTACGAGAAGGTGCAGATACCGGGTTATCAGGAAGCTATTCGTAAGATTAAGCGTTTCCTTGAGGACGAGGAAAATCTGTCCAAGTCGTCGCAGAAGATCGTGAAAACCCGTAAATTGATGGAGGAATAGTCTATGATAGTACCTATGATGAAATTATCCCTGTTGATATTTTACAAGGAATATCAGACGTTTCTCGGGGAACTCCGGGAAAAGGGAATGGTTCATATTCACGAGAATACGGAACGATCGGCAGAAGATACGGATCTTCAGGCTAAGTTGATGTTGATTAAACGTGCCGGAGAGATGATCACGCATATGCAGAGTCGGAACGATGTGGAGCAGATCGAGAAGGTAAAGGCTGACGACGAGCATTTGCTGGAATATCTGGAAGGTTTGTATAGCAGACAGGAACAAATCGACCAGCAATTGGTCGGGTTGGAGAAAGACTATGCCGCTTATCGCCCGTGGGGACAGTTCTCCCGGGAGAAGATTCAGAAGTTGGAAGCCGCTGGGTGGGAATTTCATTTCTTTTCCGTGGCGGAACAGAAGTTTCAACCGGAATGGGAAGCGACGTATGATGCTGTTGTCATTAGCGAGATGATGGGGCAAAAGTATTTTGTCACGGTTACTCCCGCCGGAATGAAGGTGGAATTGGAAGCGGATCCCTATATATTCCCTCAAGCAACCCAAGATGAGTTAAAAAAACAGATCAAAGGGCTACGGGAGGAATCGGTAAAGATCGGCGAAGAGTTGGATGCGATTTCCCAAGACGCGATTGCACGTTTGAAGAAGTATCGTTTACAGATCACGGAGATGGCGGATAAATTGAAAGTGGAGGATGCCGTGCAGACGTTCGTGGACGAAAAGGTGATTGCATTGGAAGGATGGATTCCCGTCGAGAAGGAAGCAGAGATGAGAAGTTTCCTCGAAACGAAGGATGTGTATTTCGAGTTTACCAGACCTACACCCGAGGATGATGTTCCCGTGCAGTTGAAGAATAGCGCTTATTCAAGATTATTTGAGCCGGTAACGAAGATGTTTGCTTTGCCGCAATACAAGGAATTGGATTTGACCCCCTTCCTTGCTCCGTTCTTTATGCTGTTCTTCGGAATGTGTATGGGGGATGGCGGATACGGGTTGATTATCTGGTTGGTGTGCTTTATCATCGGGCGAAAGGCTTCTCCCGCGATAAAAGGATACCTCGTGTTGGGGCAGTATCTGGGACTCATGACGGTTGTTGTCGGGTTATTAACGGGTTCGTTCTTCGGTATCGCTCTGGATAGCGTGGAATGGCCTTGGCTTGCCGGTGTGAAATCGTTGTTCCTGACAGAAGCGAACTATGGTAAATATTTGGGAGGTTATAATCCGATGATGATTATCGCTGTTGCCGTGGGTATTATTCAGATTCTTTACGGAATGTGTTTGAATGCCGCTCGGTTGACGAAACAATTCGGGTTTAAGTATGCGGTTTCCACGTTAGGTTGGGTCGGTGCAATTCTCTTGTTGGGAGTGTTGATCGGGTTGCCGATGTTGAAGGTGGTGATTCCGGAGGTTTTGAAGTACGTGTTGTACGTGCTTTTGGGACTCTGTGCGCTCACGATCTACTTCTACAACTCTCCGGGAAAGGGAGTTTTCACGAATTTCGGCTCCGGGTTGTGGGGAACGTACAACATGGCTACCGGATTGCTGGGGGACACGCTTTCCTATATCCGTCTTTTCGCTATCGGGTTGACGGGTAGTATTTTGGGAGGAGTGTTCAACACGTTGGCATTCCAACTCACGGACGGTCTACCTGCCGTTGTAAAATTTATTGCGGTATTTCTGATCTTGATTATTGGTCACTCGATAAATTTCGGTTTGTGTATGATCAGTTCGTTCGTGCACCCGATGCGTTTGACTTTCGTGGAGTTCTACAAGAATGCCGGATTTGAAGGTGGTGGTAAGCAATACGAGCCGTTCAGAAAAAAAGTAAATGATTAAAAACAAAGATTATAAAAATAACAAATTAAATAGATTAGAATTATGGAACCAATTTTATTAGCTTATTTAGGTATTGCGTTGATGGTGGCATTATCAGGTATCGGTAGTGCTTACGGGGTTACTATTTGCGGTAATGCAGCCGTGGGGGCGTTGAAGAAAAATCCGACCGCTTCCGGTCAGTATATCGGTTTGTCCGCCTTACCTTCTTCACAAGGTTTGTACGGATTCGTGGGATACTTCCTGTTGAGTAGCTTCTTGACGAACGTGGATATGGGTTGGGGACCTGCTTCAGCTATTTTCGGTGCCGGGTTAGGTCTTGGTTTGGTGGCATTCTTCTCTGCTATCCGTCAGGCTCAAGTATGTGCCAACGGTATCGTGGCTATCGGTAGCGGTTATAACGTATTCGGTACTACTATGGTGTTGGCCGTGTTCCCGGAGTTGTATGCTATCTTGGGATTGTTGGTGTTGATCTTGATCACGGGGTTGATTCCTGCATAAGTATCAAAGTATAGATTTTAATTATATCTGAAAAACGGGGACTTCGTGTGTAAGTCCCCGTTTTATTATTTCATGATAACAAAATGTGATTTTTTAACGTATCATCATTATTGAAATATAAATGTTGAATAATGATGATTCGGATAAAACGTTACGGCTTGATTCTACTTTTCATGTGGTTGGGAGTGGAAACGCATGCCGTCGAGATAAAGAAGAAGTTGTTGTATGACCGGCATACTTTGTCGGACACGTATAAATACGGGAAGCAGGAGCGACGTTTCCAGTGGGATAAGATTTCGGCATTTTTGGATTCACTCGTGACGTTTCAAGAGCGGAATGACGGGTATGGCGTGTTAAGGAATTATAAAAATCAGAATGGTGAAGCCCCTTTGACAGAAAAATATATGACTAATAAATACAAGCAGATTAGGGATACGTTCGGGGTAAATCGTTATCAAGGAATTCCTTTGTACAGCTTAGGTAACGTGAAAGTTCCATTCCGTTACGGTCGGGACGGGGCTTACGTTTCCGTGATCAGCGATAGTGCTGATTATTTCCAGATTATCCCGGCTACTTTCGGTGGCGTGTGGCACGTGCCTAAAAAATACATGAAGCTGATAGGTCCTCTTTCAATTAAAAAAGTTATATTTGTTGACCGAACGAACCAGAACATAGCAACTTTGGAACAGGATGGAGCCACGTGGTTGGTGCGGAGTATGAATCCGATTACAACGGGAGCTAACAGACCGCCTTATCAACAGCCGACACCCCCGGGAATTTATTTCATTCAAAAGAAATTGTCGGAGATGTTGTTCTTGAAGGACGGGTCGGCGGAAGAAGGAGGGTTTGCACCATACGCTATCCGGTTTACAGGGGGAGCTTATTTACACGGGGTACCGGTGAATTACCCTCACAACGAGTTGATAGAGTTCAGTTGGTCGCTCGGGACAACGCCAAGGTCGCACATGTGCGTGAGAAATGCCACGTCACATGCCAAGTTCATGTATGATTGGGCGGAGGTGGAGAAGACATTGGTGATCGTGTTTGATTAATGTAAATGATAGTTATGCGTGTATTTTTGACGCTTTTTTTTGTCGGGATTATTTGTTGGATGGCGCAACCGTGTGTTGCGGCAGAAAGGCATTTGCCCGTGAATAGCAAAACGCTTTATCACGAGATTGGTTTGGAGGGTATCGTGGATTATGCTCTTTTTGAACGAGCGATTGCCGGGTATAATCAAACCGATTCATTGGCGAAGGATATTCTCACCTTGATTGATTTCTCGAAACCTTCTACCGAGAAGCGTTTGTACGTGGTTAATTTGAGATTGAAGAAGTTACTCTACGTGTCATACGTGTCGCACGGGAGAAACAGCGGGGAAAAGTACGCTACTTCATTTTCCAATAAAGAGGGTTCTTACAAGAGTTCGTTGGGTTTCTATCGGACGGAAAATACTTATTACGGGAAGAACGGGTATTCCTTGATTCTTGACGGATTGGAAAAAGGAATAAATGATAACGCGAAAGAACGGGCTATAGTGATGCATGGGGCTGCCTATGCTGATCCGTCCACTATTCGGTCGTGCGGTCGATTGGGACGCAGCTTGGGATGTCCGGCTTTACCGCTGACGGTGTGTAAAAAGATTATTGACACGATAAAGGGTGGAACTCTTTTATATATTCACGGGGATGACAAGACTTATGCCGAGCGAACCGCTTTTGCCGGGGATACGGATAGGAAAATTTTTTAAATATTGGATATGATAACTTACGCTATACTTATTGTCACGGTGGTGGTATCAATAGCTTGTTTTAGCAATGATTCGTTATTTAACAAGCTGTCATATTCGCCTTACCGTATGATACACTCTAAGGAGTGGTACCGTATTATTTCTCACGGGTTTGTACACGCGGATTGGGTGCATTTGTTCGTGAATATGTTCACGTTTCTTTCTTTCGGTCAGTACGTGGAGAGTGCTTTCGGGTATTTGGGCTTTAGCGGGGGTAGTTTTTTACTTCTGTACTTCGGTGGAATGATAGCGGCTTCTCTATATGATTTATGGAAATACCGGGATAATCGATATTATACTTCTATCGGGGCTTCGGGGGCGGTATCGGCAGTGTTGTTTACCGCCATATTCTTGAATCCTTGGGATAAGATTTATTTATTCGCCGCGATTCCTATTCCCGGTATCGTGTTCGGTTTCGTTTATTTATGGTATTGCCAGTACATGGCGAAGCGGGGCGGGGATAATATCAATCACAATGCCCATTTCTACGGGGCGGTGTATGGTTTTATTTTCCCGATATTACTGGAACCCGGGTTGTTGCAGATATTTATACAGCAACTTTTAAGGCACTAATCGGTTTTTAGAGAATAAAAATCTCTATATTTGTAACTCAAGTGCAAAAAATGGGATATGCGAGTGAGTGACCAAGAGATTTGCGAGTTGCTGAAAGAGCGGAAGATAGGTGGAATGGAGCTTCTCTTTAAAGAATACTACAAGCCGCTAGTGGTTTGGGCAGCTACTTTTTTGCACGATACTCAGCGTTCGGAGGATGTGGTACAGGATTTTTTCGTTAAATTGTGGGAGAAGTCGTTTGCGGATAAGTTACAGCCTGATACACTGAAATCATATTTGTTTACTTCCGTGCGTAACTTGGCTTTGAACCAGCTCGATAGAATAGATCCGTTAAGGCGGGCTTGTGACGTGGCACGTTACGAGAGTCCTTGGGAAGAATATGATAGTTTCGAGGACGAGGTTTTCCGGCGGGTGGAAACGGAAATCGGGAAGTTGCCGCCCAGAACACAAGAGATTATTCGAAGCGTGTATTTGAAGGGAATGAAATATAAAGAGGTGGCGGATGAATTGGGTATTTCGGTTTCGACAGTAAATTCTCTTCTGGTAAAAGCGTTAAAAAAGCTCAGGCAAACAACTGAAAAAGAGGGTGATATTGCGGTGTATTTATTTTTTCTTGAAAAAAGATTATTGGAAATCACGTGAGTCCCATATCTTAATAGTAGGTAATAGCATGGAAGATACGTGGATATCTTATTGAATTTCCGTGTTAATGTCTTATTATACAAGGTGTTTAGCCGGTATAAAGATGCTCCCGAGCGGCTTTACATCGGCTTTGTACCGGCTTTTAAGCGAGAATAATCCCTATTCTCCACGGGATATGCATGGGATTACAACGGATAGTGTTTATAAATAAATCTTCTATCTGCAAGCAAAAGGAAATCAAGGTCGAGGATAGAATACATCGCAATGTTTGGTAGTAAGTATTCGTTACGAATAAGATGAGGTTAGTGTCAAATTTTGGGGTGTTCATAAAGTTATTTGGCTGTCTGTGTCATTTGGTTGATGACAAGAGGAAGGGAGGATATTTTTGTATCGTTAATTTAAAAATAGAAAATGATGAGAATAGAAATACGATGCAAAAGTTTGGTGGGCATGATGAATTTCCGGAGAGAACAGGGAGTTGTGCCGGTGAAGATAGGGAACAAAGTCCTTTTAAACTCCTTTCAAACTCCTTTCAAAGACCTTCCCGAAGGTCTTTGAAAGGAAAATATTAAGAATGTAAAAAGGGATAAATAGATAATTACTTGCTTATCTCTTTATTTGTGGAAGGCGATTTCTGTCGGTCGAGGAGGAAATAGAAGAAAATATTTGAGAAAAATGATTTTTGTAATGTGTTGATTTCGAGTGTGTATTTTTGTGTGAATTATTTTTCTTTGAAAAAAGTTTATTTTCGAGTCAATGATTTTTGTTCTTGAACTGTATTATAGTTGAAAAATATCACGACTATGATGGAGCAAAACGAAATAGATGAAAAATTACTCTTGTATCTCTTGGACGAAGCGGATGAAATCGTTCGTGAAGACGTGGAGATATGGTTAGCCGAGAGTGAGCGTAACCGGGAGTATTTTAGGGAGTTCCAGCGAGTGCACTTGGCTTTGGAGTGGAGCGTATATGCTCGTGAGGTACAACCGGATTTCAATACTTTCCGTCGGAAATTGAAAAAGAATTTGAATATACGTGTTTGGTATAGCGTGGCGGCTGTATTGGTTTTAGCGTTGAGTGTGGGAGGTGTTCTTTTCTGGCGCACGACGGAAGTTCCGGTACAAATGGCACGGGAAATATCGATTCAACCGGGAAAGCCTCAGGCAATACTGGTATTATCCTCGGGTGAAAAGGTCGAGATGGGAATGGAAACCCGACAATTGGAGGAACGGGATGGAACTTCAGTGCGAGTGAATGAAACGGGTAGTATTTCTTATCAAGCTGTTCGAGAGGATGAAACTTTGGAAAAAGATGCGGAGAAAGTGATGAATCGTTTGTTGATTCCACGGGGGGGAGAGTTTAATTTGACATTGTCAGACGGAACGCGGGTGTGGTTGAATGCCGAAACGGAATTGCTTTACCCGGTACGGTTTAATGGAATGCAGCGGGTGGTTTATTTGAAAGGAGAGGCATATTTCGATGTGGCAAAGAATAAAGAGATGCCCTTTATCGTACAGATGGAAGATGATGTGGCAGTCAGAGTCTATGGTACGGAATTTAACGTGAATACCTATGATGGGGTGGAGACTGTTCTTGTGACAGGTTCCGTGAGTATGAATCAAGGTGGAAAAGAGGTGTTGTTAAAACCAAATCAAAAAGGTATATTTGATAAGTCAAAAGATGGGATAAAGGTCGAAGATGTCGATGTACTGCCGTACGTGGCATGGAAAGACGGAGATTTTATCTTCCGGAACGAATCTTTGGGTTCGATTATGGATAAGTTGAGTAGATGGTACGGTTTGGATGTGTTCTATCAAAACGGAGGTTTGCGTGATGTGCATTTATCCGGTAATTTGAAACGATATAAGGATGTACAGGAGTTGTTCCGTTCTTTCGAGAAGATATCGGACGCTCGTTTTAAAGTGAAAGGAAATACAGTATTTATAAGTAAGTTGTAATAAAAAAAGATGAAGATGTTTCCCCATCTTCACCTTTCAAAAGTTAAATGAATAGGTCCATTGGCAAGCGGATCCCTATTCACCATGTGTAATCTTTAACAACAAATCTATGAAATCTAATTGGAAATACGCTGTTTTTAGCGTTAAAAAATCAAAGACTTTGAAAATTATGCGACTGTTGATGATTTTTTGTTTCTTTTTTATTTCCGGGGTAATGGCAAACAGTTACTCGCAGGGACAGGTTGTTTCCCTTGACTTGCATAAATGTGACGTGAACACGCTGTGTCAGGAAATATGGAAACAAACAGGATTACGGTTCATTTACAATGAAGAGCATGTAAAGAACTTGAAAGCTTTCGACGTGAAAGCGGATAACAGGAAAGTACAAGAGGTATTGGATGAGGTGTTTAAAAATACTTCGTTGCGCTATTTCTTTGAGAACGATATTATTTATATCGTGAACAAGCAAAAAGATGAGCCAGAAAAGAAAGAAGGTAAATCGATTTCCGGTACCGTGAAGGATAGGCAAAAGAATCCTCTGCCGGGGGTGACCGTGTTAATTAAAGGTACCTCCGTGGGGGTGGTTACCGATGTGAACGGGAATTTTAAGATCACGTTGCCACAGGATACGGTGACTTTTATATTCTCTTTCGTGGGAATGAAAAGGCAGGAGGTGAAATATACCCCGGGCAAGAAGTTGGATATCGTGATGGATGAGGACGTGTCAGAAATGGAGGAAGTGGTAATTACTGGTTACCAGAAGATAGATAAACGTCATTTGACGAGTGCTGTAACCACGTTAAAAGCCGATGATATTAATGTCGCCGGAATTTCGACTATTGATAAGATGCTGGAAGGGCGTGTGCCGGGAATGATTTTCATGCAAAATTCCGGTCAGGTGGGTGCAGCTCCGAAATTACGTATCCGGGGTTCTTCCACCGTGTTGGGATCTCGTGAACCGCTTTGGGTATTGGATGGTATCATTTTGCATGATCCGGTGAATGTTGACCCCTCGCAGATTAATGATTTGGATTTCGTGAATTTGTTGGGTAATGCTATTTCAGGTTTGAACCCGGATGATATCGAGCAAATCGACGTGTTGAAGGACGCTTCTGCTACTGCATTGTATGGTACGCGTGCTGCTAATGGTGTGATTGTGATTACCACGAAGAAGGGTAAGGTGGGACCTCTGTCTATTTCTTACTCGTTTACAGGAAGTTTATCCCGCCGTCCGAGGTACACGGATCGGGAAGTGAACGTGATGAATTCTAAAGAGCGTATAGCTTTTTCCCGTGAATTGGTGGAGAAAGGAATCAAATTTACTGCATTAAACTCTTGGGTTGGTTACGAGGCTGCAATTTATGATTTCTGGAATGGAAGAATGAATTATGATGAATTCCAAAAGACGGTGGATCGCTACGAAACAGTTAATACGGATTGGTTTGATTTGTTGACTCGGGATGCTTTTTCTCATAAACATACGTTGAGTCTTTCTGGGGGAACTGAAAATATTCGTTATTATGGGTCTTTGGGATTTAATGACGAGAAGGGGGTTAATAAGGGAGAACAAAATAAAGCGTATTCAGCGGCATTGAATTTGACTGCTAATTACAATCGTTTCTCTGCTCGTTTTGCGTTTCAAGCGAATGTCGGCGAGAAAAAATATACGCCATCAGATGTAGGTATGTTTAGTTATGCTTTCAATACCTCTCGAACAATTCCGGCGTATAATGAAGATGGAACTTTATTTTATTACGATAGAACGTCCACATTGGAAGGAGGTTCTACTTCTACACATCCTTTCAGTATTTTGAATGAAATAGAAAATACTTCAGACGAGATTCGTTCGAATTCGGTATCTGTAAATACTTCTGTTGATTATAAATTTACAGACTATTTAAAGGCTTCAGCAACTTTGTCTTATCAGGTTAGTAATACGAACGAGGAAACTTATTTCGGGGAGAAGAGTTTTTATGCTGCTTGCTTGCGAGATGCAGGATTCACGGAACAAGGTAAAAAGGCAAATTATATGCCTTATGGAGGAGAATTACAATTGTTAGATTCTCGAAATAACTCTTATACGGCTCGTTTGCAATTGGACTTTAATAAATTCTTGGATGAAAACCGTATTCATATGATTACGGCTTCTGTGGGAGGAGAACTTTCTTCTTCACGTTATCGCGGCTTTTCGCAAACACGTCGTTGTTATATGCCGGAACGAGGAGAGTCTTACGCCCCCGTGGACGTGACTGCTTATCCCACGTACGTTGAATGGTTGGCTAATGATGAAGCTGCGTTAGGGAAACGTACAAATTCGTTAACGAACATGATATCTGGCTATTTCACGGCATCGTATAGTTATAGGGATCGTTATGTGTTGACTTTTAACATGCGTGGAGATGCTTCCAATAAATTTGGTAGCAAGAGTAACGATAAATTCTTACCTATTTGGGCTATTGCGGGACGTTGGAATATGAAGGATGATTTATTTGCCAATCGTGGTTGGGTAAATTTATTAGCGATGCGTCTTTCTTTTGGTTATCAGGGAAATATGTTGGATTCGCAAACGCCCGAGTTGATTATAAAGAAGGGAACTATGAACACGCAATTTGGGAAATACGAATCGACGGTAAGTTCATTCCCTAATCCATATTTGAAATGGGAAAAAACGGCTTCTTTTAATGTCGGATTGGATTTCTCGTTCTTGAATGATGCAATCAAAGGAACTGTTGCTTACTATTACAAAAAGACAAAAGACGCATTTTTGAGTAAAACAATTTCTGAGATTAATGGTGTTACCAATTATATGGTGAATAAAGGCACCTTGGAAAATCAGGGATGGGAGTTTGCTTTGAATTTCGTACCCTTTAACCCGCAGGGGGGGACTGATAGTTTCCGTTGGAGTATAGACCCGCAAATTGGTCAGGTATTGAATAAATTGATTGCCAAAGCGATTAATAATCAAGAAAAGGTAATTCGCGATGAAGTGAAATATGCTGATTATTTGTCTGGTAACGTGGAAATTCCGGGGCGTCCGTTGGATTCTTTTTACTCGTATAAATTCAAAGGATTGGATCCAATTGATGGTCGTCCCATGTTTTATAATGTGGAAATGGAGAATAAGGAAAAATTCGCAGACATGGATAAAGAAGACGTGTATAAATACGTGATGGATTATTCCGGATGTAGGGTGCCGACGTTACAAGGAAGTATTTCCAATAAATTGTCATATAAACGTTGCGTATTAGCCTTTAACTTGGCTTATAGTTTTGGTTCTAAGATACGTTTGTTAAAATTATACCCGAATGTGAATGGGGCTTACGGTACGATTGCTCCGCAGCCACACGAGAATGCTCGTCGGGAATTTTTAAAACGTTGGCAAAATCCGGGAGATGAGGCCTACACGAATATTCCGGGTATTTTATCTGGAGAGGCATTCCATTCGTCTGTTGCTTCCAACTGGTGGTCTGGGTATTCTTATTCTTTTGCGGATAATATTTGGTCGATGTATGATAACTCGGATATACGCGTTGTGAGTGGTAATTATTTGAAATTATCTTCCGTGAGTTTTCGTTATCTTTTCTCGGAAAGAGTATTGAAAGCATTGCGTTTAAAAGCGGCTTATTTTGAATTGACGGGAACAAACTTATTTACAATTAGTGCTAAAGAATTGAAAGGACAAGATCCTGCAACTCAATCCGGGTCGGCAAATACAATTAACATGAGTCTTCGTCCTACTTATTCTTGTCGTATTAACATCACTTTTTAAGTTTAGAGTTATGAAAAAGAAAATATTATATTGGGTCGTGTGCTTAGGATTGTTTACCATTTCGTGTGGTGATTTCTTGGAAGATTATTCTCAGGATTTGACATATGCCTCTTCTTGTGCCGACTTGGAAGAATTACTTATCGGGAATGGATACATTAAGCAAAATGTGTCAACAGCTTTCACGATGACTGGAGATAATGGTTTTTCTTGTCCATGGCTTCATGTTATGGATGACGATGCTATCGAACCGGATCGCAAACAACAATACACTGGGGCTGTATATCAACTTGAAGAGTTTCATCATTGGGCAAAGAATCCGTTCCAATACGAGGGAAAAACATTTGATGATCCTGCGTGGAAAGATTGGTATGCACGCATTGCTATAGCTAACGTGGTTATTCCTAAAGTTGACGATATGTTAGATGATCCGGAAGAGGAACGTAACCGGATAAAAGGAGAAGCTCTTTTTTTACGTGCGGGATTTTATTTCTTGTTAACGAATTTTTACGGACTTCCTTACCGGGAGGCTTCGGCTGCCACGGATTTGTCAGTACCTTTAAAGTTGACTGAATATATTGAAGATAAGTATTATTCTCGTAATACGGTAAAAGAAGTTTTCGAGTCTATAGAGAATGATTTGAAACAAGCTATCCCTCTTTTGAAAGGAGTGGAACAAACTACTGTTTATCAGGCAAACGAGGCTGCAGCCCGTCTATTGTTGAGTCGAGTGTATCTTTACATGGAGCGTTGGGAAAATGCTGTAGCTCAATGTGATTCAATCATGCTTATGGATAAATACTCTTGTTTGGATTTTAATATGGTTGATGCATCAAAAAGTAGTACGTATGCTGGTTCTCCCGAAACAATATTTTCGCAAGGAACTTACAGTATGGATTTTATCATGTCCGAAACAAGTTATAGTCCATACTACCATTATGGTTGGGTGGTGTCGGATGATTTGTTGAAAATATATGATGCGAAGGATTTGCGTAAAAGTGTTTATCTCACTCCGACAAGGATGCCGGGTGTGGATGGTACTACAGACGGTACTTTCCGTTGTATCAAGTTGAAAAATAAGAATACGGATGGATATGTGTCCGATATGTTCCTGTTACGTTACCCGGAAGTGATATTGAATAAGGCTGAGGCACTTGCCATGTTAGGACGGGAGAATGACTCTAAAGCATGTCTTCAAGAGTTGAGAGGCAATCGATTCAAGGTTGCTGATTTGCAATCTGTGATTGAAACAGGAGATGATTATATCACTTTTGTACGGGATGAACGTCGTAGAGAATTATGTT
Organism: Butyricimonas sp. Marseille-P3923; assembly: GCF_900184685.1. Classification (GTDB taxonomy): domain Bacteria; phylum Bacteroidota; class Bacteroidia; order Bacteroidales; family Marinifilaceae; genus Butyricimonas; species Butyricimonas muris. The sequence goes on along the minus strand of NZ_FXXL01000005.1, from coordinate 514,780 downwards.
TCGAAGGGCATCGTTGGTTTGATTTGCGACGTTATGCCGTGTCTGCAACACATCCTTTTACAAAAGAGATTATTCACCCGCATTATGACCGTTGGGCTGGCTCTGGTACCGGTATGGGGGATGAAAGAAATGAATATCAATTTACCGGGAATTATAGGTTGAAAAAATATAACGAGGAAACGGCTTACGTGTTGCCGATCCCCGAGTATGCCATGACATATAATAATGGTGCGTTAGTACAAAATGAGAGAGAAGATCGTAAAATAAATAACTAAGACTATGAAAAAGATAATATACGTATTAGGATTTGTTGTATCGATGTGCGTGGTGGCTTGTAGTGGAGAAGATGACTTGACTCCAAGTTCACAGGATAACAACTGGTGGGTAAATGTCGATAATCCGGATGATCCGTTGGATCACTTCATCTTTGGGGTATACGAACAATATAAAGTACCTATTTTCTATACAGATACGGTGGGGACACGGGAAAAGAAAGATGCTTTTGGAAATCCTGTCATTTATTACGAAACAATTAAATTGAATTATACGATTTTGGGTGGAATGAGTGATGCTAAAGTCGTGGAGTATTCATTGTCAGAAAATCGGGAAGATATCATGGATGGTGTTGAATTTCTACGAGATTATGTATTACCAAAACTGCCGGATTATGTTCCTGCCCCGAGAAGTTATTTGTTAGTTGATACTTTGTGGCAAGGGCTTGCAACCGGACAAATTCGTTATTCCTCTGCTGCATACGCGGGAATGACAGCCGTTGCTATTGGAAAGTTGAGTGATATCAAGAAAATGACCACTTCAGAAAAACGACTTTTCGGAGGTGAAGTTTTGGCTGCACCTATTGCTTCAGATATTTATTCCGATTATAAAGCCGATCTTGATGCTAAATTTTTTAAAGTTTTGACGCAGGATGTAAATCAATTTTATGGTTATGGACAAAAGGTGGATATTAATAATACGAGCCCATATAACCCTTTTTATGTGCCGTGTGAAGAGTATGGTTTCTTAAAACCGGCTCAAGACAAGGAAATTATAGAAGGAAATTTATATTATTTCCCTTCACGGGATCAAGATGTGAAAGATTATGTGGCTTTGTATTTAGGTTTCACGGAGGCGCAAGTGCAAGAAATCTATGGGGATAAACCACACGTCCTAAAAAAATATGGTCTTATAAAAGAAATTATAGAAAGGTTGAAATAGAGATAATAGGAAATAATTAATAAATATCACAGTATGAAAATTGTATGTAGATTAATAGCATTCACTATATGCTATTTAGGGATGTGTGTGCCTGTACTTTCTGCCCAAGAGAAAGAAAAAGTAGAGGCGGATTCGACGAAACGGAAGGGATTGCCTGCTATTTCGGAGTTTATAAAATCTGAAGCGGAGGTACATGAAGGGATGTTCAATGTATACGTGCAGGATGACAAGTATTACATGGAAATTCCCGATGATATGATGGAGAGGGAATTTGTATCCATGATTTCAATCATCAAGGGGTCGGAGAATCCGAAGCCGACCCCTACTCAAATGTACGGTTACCCGGGAGATGCCTTGACCCACACGATTATTAGTTTCGAGCGGGGACCCAAGGACAAGGTGTTCGTGAAAAAGCCCACTTACGGCTATGCCGTGACGGACACAACGATGGGAATATACAACACGGTAAAGAATGCGAGTCTGATTCCCGTGTTGTACGTGTTCGACGTGAAGGCGAAGGGCGAAAACTCCTTGTTGCTGGATGTGACGACTGCCGTGACGGGGGATAATGACTTGTTCTCGTTGAAAGCGTCTGCTAAAAAGATGGGATTGGGTTCTTTTCAAGCGGATCGTTCTTACATGACCAAGATCAGCACTTTTAAGAATAACATCATCTTTCGTTCCGTGAAGAGTTATTCCGCGGGTTCGAGAGCCTTGCCGCCCAGTCCGGCGTACCCGAAAGGCGGAAGTGAGCCGACTCCTCCCACGCGTTGGGAAATCGGGGTATCCATTGCCTTGTTGCCGGAAGTACCGATGCGTCCGCGTTTCGAGGATAGTCGGGTAGGATATTTCGCGTACGGGAAAGTTGATTTCGGGGCGAATCCTTACAAATCGGAACGTATCAGCATGGTTAGCCGCTGGCGTTTGGAACCGAAACCGGAAGATATGGAGAAATACAAACGCGGGGAATTGGTGGAGCCGGTAAAACCGATCGTGTTTTATATCGATCGCAACACCCCGAAATTCCTGCAACCTTACTTTGTTGAGGCGGTGAACTTGTGGCAGCCTGTTTTCGAGAAGATCGGTTTCAAGAACGCCATTATCGGCAAGATGGCTCCCACGCCGGAAGAAGACCCGGATTTTTCTATCGAGGACATTCGTTATTCAGTGATCTCTTACAAGGCGTCATTGGTAGCGAACGCTTACGGTCCGCATATGGCAGACCCCCGTTCCGGTGAGATACTTTGTTCTCATATCGGAATCTTCCACAACGTGATGGCTATGGTACAACAATGGTATTTCTGCCAAGCTGCCGCTTCCGATCCCCGGGTGCGTCAATACCCGATGCCGGAAGAGGTAATCGGCGACGTGATGCGTTTTGTTGTGGCTCACGAGGTAGGGCATACTTTAGGACTGCGCCACAATTTCGGGGCAAGCAGTACTTATCCCGTGGAGAAGTTGAGAGATAGGGAATTTGTGAAGAAACACGGGCATACCGCTTCTATCATGGACTATGCGCGTATGAACTATATTGCCCAGCCGGAAGACAAGATTGACACGAAAGATTTGATTCCCGGTATCGGAATCTATGATGAATTTGCCATAGAGTGGGGATATCGTTATTTCCCCGGGATGAAGCTGAACGAGGAAACCGCTTATTTAAGAAAATGGGTGGGGGAGAAATACAAGGAAAACCCGAAATACTGGTTCGGAACGGAATTGGATATGTCCGATCCCCGCTGGCAGTCCGAGGACTTGGGTGACAATAGCATGAAGGCAAGCGAGTACGGTATCAAGAACTTGAAATTGATCATGAATAATCTGGAAGCGTGGACGAAAGGTGATGACGATGAGGCTACCTACCTGAAAATGATATACAACGGGGTATTGAACCAATACATGTATTTCGTTACGCACGTGCTGAAAAACGTGGCAGGTCGTTACAGTGAAACTCCCTTGCGGTCGGAGCCCGGGACGGGTTCCAGCATGGTGGAACTCGAACGGCAAAAGGAGGCTATGGACTTCCTCGCGAAACACGTGTTCAACAGACCCGACTGGTTATTTGACAAACGTATCACGGGATTGGCTGAAGTCGACGGGTTAAAAACATGGAGCAGTATCCAGCGTTTCGTGATCCAAAACTTGTTGCCGAAATCTGCATTCCTTACCACTTGCGTGGAGTTGTACGGGCGTGAAGGGAATTACACTCCCGAGGAGTTCTTCCGGGATATGGAAGACGGTATATTCTCCGAGTTGAAAAACGGGGGTGAAATACCTTCCTCTCGTCGGGACCTTCAAATGGAATACATCCGTCAGGTAATGGTGATCACGAATTACTCTGAGGTGAGAAAAACGACCAACCTGTTGACGTTATTCACCCTGCAAATGGAAAGCGTGGCAAAGGCGGCAGAGGCTTATGCCGTTAAGACGCAAGACGAGTCCGCCCGGATGCACGCTGATGCGATCGTGAAAACGATAAGGGGGTGGTTGAAGGGAGAGAAGAATGCTATATATTAAAAGTGAGGTTATGATGAGAAGTTATATATTGTTCATTGCATTGTGCCTGCTGGTGTCCTTATCGGGTATCGGGCAGGAGAAGAAAGCCCCGGAAGAGAAGAAGCCTGCCGCGGAAACAAAGAAAGGCCCCATGTCGTTTGACAAATTCTTCAAGGAAGGAATGAAACGGGTGGACGCTATTTTCCCCGTGTACGAGGCGGACGATAAGTATTACATGGAGATCGCTGACGAATACCTTGGGAGAGATATTTTTATCTCCGGTCAGATGTTGAAAGGTATCGGGGTGAGAGCTTCGGGGCAGGAATCTGCCGGGGTGGTGTGTTTCAAGAAAGGACCGAAAGATAAACTGTACATGTACAGCGAGTATAATGGCATGGTGGCTTCGGAGAAGCAACCCGAGTTGGAGCGCATACTGGCAGAGGAAACTCTTTTACCCGTGGAAGCGGTTTACCCGATCGTGGCTTGGGGGAAGGACTCCGCCGGGGTGATTATCGAGATCACGAACCAGATTAAGGGTGTTGCCGATTGGTATAAACTCTCGGACGAGGGTACGAGTGCCGCCCTCAAGGGTAACAAGCAATCCGGGGGAGGCGAGATGATTTTCGTGAACGAGGTGTTGAAGAAACGGAACGGGGTGAAATTCAAGTTGACGTGGATTGTTGATCAGAACGTGGCGGGCATCGAGTGTCACGTGGATCTGTTACCCGAAAGGCGTATGCGGGTGCGCTATGCCGACGAGCGTGTGGGGTACGAAACCTTGAATTACTACGATTTCGGCACGAATCCTTACGGGGTGAAGAAAAGAACCATCGTTACCAAATGGAACCTCGAACCCAAGGACATGAACGCTTACGCCAAGGGTATTCTGACCGAGCCGAAAGAACCGATCGTGTTCTATCTGGACGCGTATTTTCCGAAAGAATTGATCAAATATGCCAAAGAAGGGGTTTTGCAATGGCAATCCGCTTTCGAGAAAGCGGGATTTAAAAACGCCATTCAAGTGCGAGTGGCGAAGGACGAGGACGAGATGACTTCCGCCCGTGCCGTGATCTCGTATAGTATCAACGCGGGTAGCAACTCCACTTCTTTCGATCGGGATATTCGTACCGGGGAGATACTGGCTTGCAACGTGAATTTGAATCACGTTACTCTGGGGGGCTACTTGGAAACCTATTTCGCCCGCTGTGCCGGGGTAGACCCCCGTTTGGAAAAGAATTACTTTGATCCGCGGGTGGCGGGTGCTATCGTTCGTATGTTCGTGGCAAAACAAGTGGGACTCGCTTTGGGATTACTTCCCAACTACGCGGGTAGTTACGCTTACACACCTGCGCAGATTCGTGACCGTAATTTCGTGAAAAAGAACGGATTCTCGGCTTCCGTGTTGGATGATTGTTCCTACAACTTCGCGGCACAGCCCGAGGACAGGATGACCACGGATGAATTAGTCGGCTGTAAAGTCGGTGCTTATGACCGTTGGGCTATCGAGTGGGGCTACCGGTTGTTCCCGAACAGCAAGGATATCAATACTGACAGGAAATTATTGAAAGACCTCACGGATCGTCGTTTGAAAGATAAGGCACTTCTTTACATGAAGAACACGAGTTACGATTTTCGGGCTTTGCCTTCGGATTTGTCTTCGGATAAAATAGAGGCCGCACGCTTGGGAGTCCGTAACATGGAGCGCTTTATCAAGAATCTGAACAAGCTTTCCGCTTCTGCCGACAAGAAGAACGACGATTGGATGGTGTACGCGCAGGGAGGAGCGACAGCTTTAGGTTCGTTGTACCAGAATCTGGTATACAAAGTGATGGAAAACATCGGCTGCCGCATGACTCTGGAAAAAGGGGAAGCCTTTTCTTCTAAAGAATTGCAGCAAAATACGTTGGCGTTCCTTGCCGAGTATGTATTTGCCGCACCTCAATCTTGGATGTATGATGAGGTACTTGCCAAAGAATTTGGGGTAGGTCCGGAAGCCGTGCGTTTCGGTTTGCAGGAGATCGTGTTCTCGTACTTGTTAAACCCCAAGGTGATCGGGAATATCGAGTTGGCTTCTCGTGTCGAGGGCGATAAAGCGTACAACCTGATTGAATACTGGCGGGATATACGTCGTTTGTTATTCAAGGATTTTGACAAGAACACGGTACTGTCCGGCTTCGAGTGTCACACGGAAAATATATTTATCATGTGCTTCATGGACTTGTTGGTGAAAAATGCCGTCCTTACCAATAGCAACAAATTGTCGACCTACGGGACGAATCTGATCGCTTGGGTGAATGACATTCACGATCAGGCAAAGGCATTGTCCGAACAACATGCCGACAGCCGTATGCGTGATCATTACCGTGCCATGATGTACCGTATTGAACAGGATATGAAATTGATTGCTTCGATAACGAAGTAAGCGGATTCCGGTTCCCTTCGGTTTTACCGGTTGGGAACCGGATTTGCCACATCTATTTGATTACTCACTGCCTTCAGGCGAATAGCCTGTTTCTGCCTTGTATATATAAACAATAAATTACATGGAAAAAGCGTAAATAGAAATTGATATATTTCGGAATGCCGACAATTTTGCTACCTTTGAGAAACTTGTGGTAGGAAAACAAGTCAAAATGCGTGTGAAACTTATAGCGTTCGAATGAAATTATTAATCTGTTTATGCTCTTACGCGGGATATGGATTCTTGTGGATTGCAAGCTTCTTCCCGTTGCCCATGATGTATTGGGTGACGGACATATTGTTTCTTGTTTTATATTATGGCATCAGGTATCGTCGCGGGGTGGTCGACATGAACCTGCGGAACGCTTTCCCGGAGAAGAGTGAGGAAGAACGAAAGTGTATTGCCCGGCGTTATTACCGGCACTTGTGTGACATGTTTGCCGAGTTCTACAAATTGTGGCACATATCGGAGGCTGAAATCAAGCGGCGCTGCGTGATGATGAACTTGGACGTACCCCATCATTATTTCGAGCAAGGACGTAGCGTGATAGTCTTTGCCGGTCATTACGGCAATTGGGAGATGATGTATTCTTATAAACTGTGGGAAAAAGGCATCGAGTTAATCCCGATCTATAAACCCATACACAACAAGGTATTCGACCGGATGACCTATTTGATCAGAAGTCGCTTCGGGGCAACGCCTCTCGCGAAAGCCGACACGTTACGGGTGATGTTGCGTAACCAGAAAGAGGGGAAAATATGCATGACCGGGTTTATCGGCGATCAAACCCCGAATAAACATTCGTTGAATTTCTGGACTACTTTCTTGAATCAAGATACGCCCGTGATGGAGGGAACGGAGAAAATTGCCCGCAAATTGAACCAACCGGTAGTGTATCTCAACATGAGAAAAGTGAAACGCGGTTATTATCACGCCGAGTTTTATGACCTGTGTTCCGATCCGCAAAACTTGGAACCGGGAGAACTTACCCGTATGCATACCCGCATGCTGGAAAAGTTTATCCGTGAAAATCCCGAATACTGGCTTTGGTCGCATCGGCGCTGGAAACACAAACGCCCCGCGGAACAACGTTAGTCCGGTAACCTGATCTCTGTCGAGAACCCGTGAGGTTGTAAATCGCAAAAGAATATTTCTCCCTTGTGCATCTTCACGATCTGGCACACTATACTTAACCCCAATCCGTGTTCCTGTCCCGGAAGTACATCCGGCAGACTGCCTTGCGCCAAAGTTTGTAGTTCCCGCAAGTATTCGGGAGAAACCCCGTCCCCGTTATCTGCCACGGTAAAACAGAACCGTCCCTTTTTATGTTTCAAGCTCAATGTCAATGTCGTCCCTTCCGGGGTATGTCGGATGCTATTGTAAAGCAGGTTATTGATTGCCCGCGCGAGTAAACGTGCATCCCCGTGCAGGACGGCGGATTCCATACCGGGAGCGATGATTGTCTCCACTTGGTAACGTTGCGTCCGAGGTTCATTGTTGAGAAAAGCGGCGATGGTCTGCCTGAAAAAAGTTACCGGGTGGAACGTTTCTTTCCGCGGTGTCCGGGTTCCGTTTTCCAGTTGGGAAAATAAATTCAGATCATCAATCAGTTCCCGTAGCTGAAGAGCTTGATTCCGGATATAAAGTGCCTGTTCCCGGGTTTCTTCCGGGGAGTAATTCCCCTCTTCCAGTTGGCCCGCCCGTGCGAGAATCACGGACAAGGGAGTACGCACGTCATGCGACACACCCGCTATCCAGTTCTCCCGGTACACGGAACGCTTGTGCAATATACCCGAAGTGCGGTTCAGGCAGGATGCCACGTCGGCAAACATCCCTTTCTCCTTTACTTGAACGGATTCCCCGTTAGACAACTTTTGTATGCCCCTGAGTACCCCTTTCAGCGAACGCGACATCCGGTGGTCGATAAACACGTAGACAAGTATCAACACGAATATATTCCCGAAAATAAGCATGATATAGAGGACGGGAAAAAATTTCACTTCCGCTATCCGCTGCATACTATTATACCGTGCGTAACTGTCTTTCGGGTAACCCGCCACGAGAAGCCCGTCGTCCTTTTTCCATGTCACCACGGGATAGTCCTTCAAGTAGAATTTTGCCATAGAGGAAATATCGCTTAGGGTGTACGTGTCGGGAATCTCTTTCGGGAGGTCAACTGCCCAGCGGATATTCCCCTTCTTGTTGTCCAGCAGCATCACCCACATCTGTTGCTCTCTTATCTGCACCAGAAGTAAGGAATCGAGTTGGAAATTGTTGTCGTTTATTTGCAACCTGTCCGCAATCTTCCGTATGAATTGCGCGGGTGGTTGCGAGCCGCCTGCCTTGAGGTAATAGTGAACGACGAGTGAATACACGATCACGTTTATCGTGATTAGCAGGAAGGCACCGATTAGCACCCGTTTCCCGATTCGTTTAATGGAATGTTGCAGGTCGTTCATGGCGCACTATATTAAGAGTTTATAACCTAGCCCTTTGATCGTGATGAGGGAAACCGGGGCGGACGGGTTGTCTTCTATTTTCTCTCGGATACGCCTGATGTGTGCCATAAGCGAGTTCTCGTACCCGTACAGGTTGTCGCCCCATGCCTCTTCGCAGAGCGTGTCGATCGTCACCACCCGGTTCGCCGATTTGTACAGTACGCCCAGTATAGCGTGTTCCCGTGCCGTCAGTGGGAATATCCTGCCTTGCCTGTTCACCTCTGCCTTGTCGAAATCAACGGTACAATCTGCCAGTTCCACCACGGTCTTTTCATTTTTGTACGAGCGGCGCAGGATTGCCGTCAACCGCGAGAGAAGCTCTTTAGGAAGAAAAGGCTTGGTCATGTAATCGTCACCCCCGGCGTCCAGTCCCATGAACATATCTTCCGGTTTATCCCGTGCCGTGAGGAAAAGAATGGGGATGTCCTTCATTTGCCGGATTTCCTTCATCAGCGAGAAACCGTCACCGTCGGGCAGGTTCACGTCAAGCACGGCAATATCCGGGAAGGAATGTTTGCAGGACTTCAGTGCCTCGCTTGCCGTGCCTGCGGTCGTGATGGAGGTGAAACCGTCCCCGCGGAGAATACTCTCGATGAGTTCCAGTAATTGCCGTTCGTCGTCGACAACCAGAATATTCTTTCTTTTGATGAAATTGAATTCTTTGTCCATAACCACGCTGTATCCTGATGTTTCTACAAATCTAAGGAAAATAAACGGGATATCGTGCGCCGGCGGTAAAATGTAAGGTAAATGTAAGGATGGCGTAAACTCCCTGCAAGGAAACCCGTGTATTTTTGTCCAAAAACGAAACGGATGGATCGGAGAAAATATTTGAGCTTGATTCTATTACTTTGCGTGACTTTGGCGGTTCACGCGCAACCGAAGGAGAAAGGGGGCTTCGTGTCCGGTTGGCTGAAAGATAGTGTTACCTTGTTGCCCGTCGCTTATGCCACGGTACAAGTCGCGAGAGCGGAACGCCCGTCCGCTCCCGTGAAACTGACCGTGACCGACACGAACGGGTATTTTCGGGTGGCGGCACTTCAGCCGGGGAAATACACGGTGACTCTCTCGCACGTGGGATTTCGGGCGGTGTCCCGTGGGTTTTCGCTCGGCACGAGACAGGACGGGACAGAGCTGGGTATCCTGTACATGCGGGAAACAGCGGAGAGGCTCGGGGACGTGAACGTCACGGCTCAGAGGCTCCCGATAAAATTCGAGATAGACAAGATAACGTATGATGTCGAGTCCGATCCCGATGCCCGCGTGACGAGCACGCTCGATATGTTGCGCAAAGTTCCCCTCGTGACGGTTGACGGGGACGATAATATCGAACTGAACGGGAGCGGGTGTACCATATATATCAACGGGCGTCCTTCCGGCTTGATGAAACAGAAACCGGGGAAGGCGTTGAAAGGAATCCCGGCAACAGCAATCAGAAAAATCGAGGTCATCACGAGTCCCGGGGCGAAGTACGACGCCTCGGGGACGGGTGGAATTATCAATATCGAGATGGCGCGAGGCGGGTTGGAGGGGTATTCTGTTTTCGTGCAGGGTAACGTGGACGATATCGGGAAATGGGGTGTTGCTTTGAGCGGGATGCTCAAGTACGACAAGTTATCGGCGTCCGGCTTTTTCTCCCATTATCCCAATTATCTTCGCGACGCGAGATATAATTCCGTGTTGACAAATCTGAATGACACGGAATCGCACAACCTCTATTCGAGAGTGCGCGGTAAGGTACGTCAACCGGCATCGTACATCAACGCGGAGATAAGCTACGAGGCGGACTCTCTGAATCTCTTGACTTTCTCCTTGTCATCCCGTCGGTACGAGATTATCCGTGAAGCCGCGAAGCGGGACGAGATGCAGCGGGAAGATACCTCCCCCGTGTACCGTTACCGCGCGACCGAAAAGTCGAAAACAAATAACGGGGGAACGGAAGCGACCTTCAATTACCAGCGGACTTTCCGGAAACCGGAACAACTCTTCACGCTTTCTTACATGTACAACTATATTCCATCGGGAGGGTACAATCACCGGTATATGTTCGACTTTTGGAAAGATAACGCGCAAGTCACCTTCTCGCCTTACGATATCCGGGATGAGAACAAGGCACGGTCGGACGAGCATACCGTTCAGGCGGATTACGTTCACCCGTTCGATACCTTACAGACCTTGGAATGCGGGTTGAAATACATCCGTCGCACCGCTTCCAGCAAGGGAATCTATAAACGTCGGGAAGACCCGGGAGAAGCTTGGGAGTCGCTTCCGGCAAGGGAAGAGAGATTTCTTCACGTGCAGAATATTTACGCCGCTTACCTGACGTATGCCTTGAAATATCGTAAATTCGGGCTGAAAGCCGGGGTACGCCTCGAACGTGCCGCGTTTGATGTCGCTTTACACTCGCGAACGGAGCCGGATTTTGACGCCGGTTTCACGGACGTGATTCCTTCCGTGACGTTCTCGTTGCAGGTAACCCCGACACGTGTCTGGAAAGTCGGCTACAACACGCGTGTCATGCGTCCGGGGATACAGCACCTCAATCCTTATCGCTCGGAAACCAACGCCAGCGTGGTATCATACGGGAACAGCCGTTTGAAATCGGAACGTTTTCATATCGTGAGTTTGGGATTCAGTACCTTTACTCCCGCGTGGATGATAAATACCAGCGTCGAGTATCGTTACTCGGGTAATTCCATCCGTGCCTACACCTTCATGGAGAACGGTCGGAAAGTGAATACCTTCGGGAATATCGGGCAAGAGAACAGCGTGACGCTCAATCTTTTCGTGAACGCTAACTTGGGCGGCAAGACGAGTTTGCGGGTAAACGGGAATGTCGGTTACATCGACCTCGACAGTCGCGAAATCCGTTCCGTCGCGCGTGGCTGGCAATACTCGGCGACCGCAGTCGTGCAGCAAACCTTGTGGTGGGGCATCCGGTGCAGCGCTTACGGGGGATATTTCGGTTCCCGTGTCCGCCTTCAATACGATTCCGACGGTTACTACTACTACGCGCTCACGTTGAACAAGAGTTTTCTGAAAGACAGGCTCACTTTCTCTTGCAGTGGCAATAACTTCGCCGACGGCCTGCGCCGTTTGAAAGGAGTGGTGTCCGCCCCGGGATATATCCAGCATCACGAGAACGTGCTGCAATACCGGAGTTTTAATTTCAGCCTGTCCTACCGCATCGGCAACCTGCGGGCAACCGTGAAAAAGGTAAAACGGGGAATCGTGAACGACGACGTGAAGCGGGAGGACGCATCCGCAAAATAGGATGCGCCCCCGCTTCTCTTTTACTCGTGTTTAACCTCCGTGTATGCCGACCGGGAAGCCCGTGTGTTGAGAGGCGATACCGCGAAGACGTAAGCGATGATGCTTTCCGGCTGAAACTTCTTGTGGAGCGGGAAATCCGCTTTGCCGGGTTCTCCTCGTTTGCCCAGCGGATAGACGATATCTTTTTTCGCTTTTTGGTCGAAAATAGCAAGAAATAAGTCATCCTTGTCTTTTGCCACGGGAGAAAGCGGTTGTCGGAACCATTCGGCGTGGATGCGTCTTTCCCCGTCGTTGCAGGTGACCGCCACCGTGGGCGGGAGCAGGTTGCCCGTCGAGCAGGTGATACGCTCCGGGTGAATCGTCACGGCGAGCGTTTCCTCGTCTACCTCCACGGCGTTCTGGTTTGTCCCGATGAAGGCGGCGCGAGCCGTTGACCACGATTGTCCCCGGAAGCTCGCTTGCAACGTGTTGCAAAAGCGGAAGGATAGCTTGGATAGCGTGGCGAATCGTACCTGTTGCACCCGTTGTGCGGGAGATTGTTTCTTTTTTTTGCTGAAAATCTTGCCCTTGGCCACGTTTTTTCCCTTGTACTGGCACATGGTTACGTTGCCCACGGAGCCCGATGCTTTATCGAATAGATTGGATTGAAATATTGCCATGATAAATAGGTTTATAAGGTTTATAAAGTTTGTAAGGTTCATAAAGTGATGGCGGTTCGTAAAGTTTGTAAGGTTCACCGGGTCACGTGACCTGTAATCATGACTTGTATAAATCATGAACTTTATAAACTTTAGGAGCCGGAGGCCCAACTTTATGAACTTTATAGACCGGAGGTGTGTCAATACACACCTCTTAGTGGCACGTTGAAATAAGTGCTGTTCGAGAATCCATCCCGTGTTGTGTTCACGAAAAACGCGTACACGTGCGCTTCCCTCGCGAGGGGTTGCTCCAGCGTGATTGCCGCCATGCCATCCTCTCGGGTAATTCCCGTGTGGTCGATAATCTCCACCCGGAACGGCTCGTGGTCATAGATCACTGCCAGCGCCAACTCGTCCCTGTTGCGGCGGTAGTTACTCCACGGGGCGGGTTCCCAAGTCAGTGAAAGCGTACCCGCGGGTGCTTCCTGTCGGCGCAATTGGAACGGTGTCTGTAATACGCCCCGTGTGAGGTGTAGTAGTTGGAAATCTCCTACCGTGCAGTCCGTGCTGTATGCTTGGAGATTGGTGCTAATGAATAAGTTGTATCCCGACGAGATTTCTTTTCGGGTAGCTTCCATGCGCCATGCGTGGCACAGGTATGTCTCCTTTATTGATTGATACAACGTGACTACCGCTGCCAGACGTGCGTTTTGTGCTGCCCGGGTGGGTGATCCTGCGTTACCGTCATACGAGGGCAATGCCCTGCCGAATGTTTTCTTGCCTTTTTGGAAAATAACCATTCCCTTGTATTTCCCCTTGGCGTCTTTTAGTGCTCCTGATTTAATTTCTACCATAATGTTACTTTTAATTATTACCTAATACCCCTCGTTCCATCTACTTTGCCTTTTCATAGGCACTTTAAAGATACTACCGGAAGGATGGTTTGTCAAGTTAAATTTATATATTTTTCATTAAAACGTGGGCTAGGTGTGGGCGAACATCAGGCGAATAACAGGCGAAGCCTTTAGTCAACCGCCTGAAAGTTTGGTAAAATCCACCCCCGGGGGTAAGATAGGACACGGGAATGGGTTGATTTCGGGTGTTAGCGGGTGAGGATGAAATCCGGATTTTGCGGGATAAGAGAGAAGGGTATGTCGAAACACACCCTTCCCGAATGAAAAATTTATTGAAAACGAGGTTTTTATTTCATTGCTTCCTCGATGGAAACGGCAACAGCAACAGTGGCACCCACCATCGGGTTATTCCCCATGCCGAGGAATCCCATCATCTCCACGTGAGCGGGGACGGACGAGGAGCCGGCGAATTGCGCGTCACCGTGCATGCGTCCCAGCGTGTCGGTGAAGCCGTAGCTGGCGGGACCCGCTGCCATGTTGTCCGGGTGCAGGGTACGTCCGGTACCACCACCGGAAGCCACGGAGAAGTATTTCTTCCCGGTTTCCATGCACTCTTTCTTGTAAGTGCCGGCAACGGGATGTTGGAAACGGGTCGGGTTCGTGGAGTTCCCGGTGATGGATACATCCACGCCCTCGTGGCGCATGATGGCAACACCTTCCCGAACGTCGTCGGCACCGTAGCATCTCACTTGCGCGCGTTCTCCCTTGGAATAGGCTTTCTCCCGCACGATTTTCAATTCTCCCGTGTAGTAATCAAATTCGGTCTGCACGTAAGTGAAACCGTTGATACGGGAAATAATCATGGCGGCGTCTTTACCCAACCCGTTGAGGATTACCTGCAAGGGTTGCTGGCGTACCTTGTTGGCGGATTTGGCGATACCGATAGCGCCTTCTGCCGCGGCGAAAGACTCGTGCCCGGCAAGGAACGCGAAGCATTTCGTTTCCTCGCGAAGCAACATGGCGGCAAGATTGCCGTGTCCCAATCCTACCTTGCGGTCGGCGGCAACGGAACCCGGTATGCAGAAGGACTGCAAGCCCTCGCCGATAGCCTCGGCTGCCTCGGCTGCTTTCTTGCATCCTTTTTTAATGGCGATAGCCGCACCTACAACGTAAGCCCATGCCGCGTTTTCGAAGGCGATGGGCTGAATTTCTTTACACATCTTGTACGGGTCGATTCCTTTCGCGTCACAGATAGCCTTTGCCTCGTCGATGTCCTTGATCCCGTGTGTATTTAATACCGCGTTGATTTGATTTATCCGGCGGTCGTAACTTTCAAATAAAGCCATAATAATTTTAGATTTAATGATTACAAAGTCGCAAGCGACTTTTGTGATTTCTTGATTCTGAATAGCGTGATAATAATCACTTAATCATAAATCGTAAATCACCAAATTAGTTTATTCTTGCCGCGGGTCGATGTATTTAACGGCTTCCGCGAAGCGACCGTAGCTGCCTTTGGCCTTGTCAACCGCTTCTTTCGGGTCGATACCTTTTTTCAGCATGTCGGTGAATTTGCCGAGGTGGATGAACTCGTAGCCGATGACTTCACCGTCCTCGTCCAATCCCATGCGGGTAACGTATCCCTCTGCCATTTCGAGATAGCGGGTTCCTTTGGCGCGTGTCCCGAACATGGTGCCCACTTGGCTGCGCATTCCTTTGCCCAAGTCTTCAAGGCTGGCACCGATGGGAAGACCACCCTCGGAGAAGGCGCTTTGGCTGCGCCCGTACACGATTTGCAGGAACAGTTCGCGCATGGCGGTGTTGATGGCGTCGCAAACCAAGTCCGTGTTCAACGCTTCCAACAGGGTTTTGCCGGGAAGGATTTCAGACGCCATGGCGGCGGAGTGGGTCATCCCGGAGCAACCGATGGTTTCCACGAGGGCTTCCTCGATGATGCCGTCCTTGATGTTCAAGGTCAGTTTGCATGCCCCTTGTTGCGGTGCACACCAGCCGATACCGTGGGTCAGACCCGAAATGTCCTTGATTTCTTTGGAACGAACCCATTTTCCCTCTTCCGGGATGGGTGCCGGACCGTGATTAGGTCCTTTTTTCACAACACACATGTGTTGTACTTCATGCGAGTAAATCATTGTCTTTGTTTTTGATTGATATATTGTTAAATACCTTGTCGTAATCCTAAACGCGGACAAAATTAACACATTTGTTCCGGATAAAAAACATCTTATAAAACATATAATTGTGCATACGTTTGCGTTTCAATATGTTGATATATAATTATTTGTTGTTCGTGACGAAAAGTTCGGGGTAAATTTGGCATTTTGCTTGTTTATACCTAATTTTGGTAAGTTAAACAATGCGTGTATGAAGAAATTATTGCCTGTAGCCGAGTTAGGAATGAGTATTGACAGGCGGTTGGATAACACGGGTATCTCGAAGATTACGCTTGAATCGGCGGGGTGTTAAGTTGTGATTAATGTTTTTTCTGTTTTGTTACGATTAATTGATGGGACTTTTTTAGCTGAATTTGATTTCTTTATTTATTTTTAGTGGCATGGAAAAGAGTAAGTAAGATGGTAAGAAGTAAAATGCAAGGGCTTGATGGTGATGTGAATGATATCGAGTCGGTATTTAAGGAATATTATGGTTCGCTTTGTTATTTTGCTTCCAAGTATTTACAAGACGAGGAAGTGATCGAAGATGTCGTGCAGGATATCTTTATTACTCTGTTGGAAAAAAAGACACAATTCCAGTCCGTGATTCATTTGAAGAATTTTTTATACCTTTCCGTTCGTAACGGTTGTTTGAATCATATGCGCAATTTGCGTTCCCGCGATAGATATATCGCCTCATTGGCTTATGATGAGCGGGCGGAGTCATTCGAGGAGAATATTATCTTGACGGAAATCTACCGGGAATTGGCCGATGCCGTGAACAAGTTGCCGGAAGAGTGCCGCAAAGTATTTGAACTCTGTTATTTCCAAGGATTGGATAATGAAAGTGCGGCGAATGAGTTAGGATTGAGCGTTAACACGATTAAGGCCCAAAAGGCCCGCGGGAAAAAGATATTGAAAGAGAGTTTGAAAGATCTTATGCCGTTTTTCTTCTTCTTTTTTATGGGGTAATCAAAAAAGGGACTGTTCGACAGTCCCTTTTTTGCCTAAAGACGGATACGCGTTTATTCTATGATTACAACGCGGTTTAATTCTACATCTCCTTTGTAAAGATTTTCAACTCCGCCTTTACCGATTACTTCCAATTGTTTGGCATCTACGCCGTATTTCTTGATTAAAGCGTCAGCCACGTTTTGTGCGCGTTTTTCACTCAATTTCTGGTTGAATTCGGCGCTACCGGTAGCTTTGTCCGCGTAACCGATTACCTTGTAAACTTGTCCCGGGTTGCTCTTGATGAGGTTAGCGTAGTATTCCAAGTTGATCAGTTCTTTTCTGGTGAGGTTGGCTTTGTTTATTTTGAAGAAAATAGCCAATGGAGCGTTCTTGATAGTCTTTGCTTTGTTTTTTTCTGCATCCAAAGCTTTACGAGTTTGATCCAACTCGTCTTGCAGACGGTCAGCACGACGGATTTGTTCTGCCAATTTTGCTTCTGCGGCGCTCAACATTTCCGGGGAAACACCGGTATATATTGTTTCAGCTTTTTTCTCTCTTCTGAAATTGCGTTGTTTGAATTTGTAGGTAACACCCACGGAAACTCCCAGTATGCCTTCTCCCTTGCATCCGCCTACTTCTCCGTCAAATGCTTGCGGTACTAAACTACCTTTGATTTCCACGTTCACATCGAGGGCGTCAGTTAAACGCATTTTGTTGATCAATCCCGCTGCAAACATGAATTTGGTGTTATCCACGGAAGAACAACCATGGATCATTCCGAAACCGGCAAACGGTACAGCCTCGTAAAAACGATCGGTACGGTATCCCCCAATCCAATTTGATAAGTTGAGCAATCCGTCCACGTGTACATTGAATTGTTGCCATTTTTGTTTGTAGTATCCGTTTTTAAGAGCGCCTTTAGCGTAGATGTTTCCGGCGTCAGCCGTGGCACCTCTTAACGTGAAACCGCCTGCTTGAACCCGGGCTCCGATTGTCGGTAATACCCATTTCCCAACGGATAGGTCAAAGGCCGGAGTTAAGCGTTTCCCGAAGCTGGCTTTGCTATCACATTCTCCGAAGTAGATTTGTCCCCCGAAATTGAAAGATGTAAACCAGTTATCCCAGAAACCGTTAGTGACGAAGCCACTCCAAGCTTTGCCTTTTTCAGTTTCAAGGTTGTTGCTCTCGTTTTGGGCACTAGCCAAAAGAGGCAATGCAGCGATGCATAACAAAATAAATACTCTTTTCATACAATATTAGTTAATTTGTTATAGGATAATGAACAAAATCACATCCCTTCTAATTCAAAAACGATTGTTTTTCATGGCGCAAATATACGTTATTTTCATTTATAATACATTTATATTTTATATTTTTTCGAATTGCGTCATTTTTGTGGATGTAATTGTGCTTTTTCGTTATTTGCGTAATACAAATGAAATACAATTTTATTGAAATAAATGTATATGTAGGTTGTGTTGAAATTATGACTATGTAGCAATATAATTGGTGTATTTGTGTTTGTTTTAAATATTCATGTTGGATTGAATTGTTTTTCGAAAGCGTTAAATTTGTTGCAGAATAAAAAAGGTGAAAATATGATACTGGAAACGGAAAGATTGATTTTAAGAGAACTTGTTCAAGAAGATTTTGATGAAGTGTGTAAGTTATTACAAGATCCCGTGGTGATGTATGCTTACGAGGGGGCTTATAATGATCAGGAGGTGCAGGAATGGTTGGACCGACAATTCCGGAGATACGCGAATGATGGTTTCGGGTTGTGGGGAGTTGTGGAGAAAGAGAGTGGGGAGTTAATAGGACAATGTGGTGTCACGTGGCAAGATTGTGACGGGAAGCGGATTCCGGAAGTCGGTTATCTGTTGAGAAAAGAGTTTTGGCGTAAAGGGTATGCCACGGAAGCGGCTATTGCTTGCAAGGAGTATGCTTTTGAAAAGTTGGGTTTTGATGAAGTGTACTCGATAATACGGGATACGAATGTCGCTTCTCAAAACGTGGCATCGCGGAACGGGATGAAAAAAGTGGCGGCTTTTGTTAAACATTTTCGGGGTGTTGATATGTTGCATTTGGTTTTTCGGGTGAATAAAACGTAATTTTTTCTTCGTTTCTTTGAGATTTAATATGCTTGTATTCAGGTGAATATGCTGTTGTATTTTTGATATATCGAATTGCGTACACTTTTTTCGTAAAAAAAAAGAATCCCGTTTAATCCTTTTTTCGAGGGGTCGTGTATTAATAGTGTATGAAAGAGAAAAGTAATATATATCAGTATGACATTGCCGCTTTAATACTGGCGTATTTGCGGAATGAAATTGATGACGAGGGGCGGTCGAAACTCGAAGCATGGCTAGATGAGTCCGATTCCCACAAGGTTCTTTTCGCCCGTGTACAAGATGAAGAGTTGCAAATTAAAGATATTCGTAAGATTGTGTCGTATGATGCGGATAAGGCGTGGACGGAAGTAACCCGGAAGGTTGCTCGTCGACACAGGAAAAAATTGGGTGCGATGTATCGTATCGCGGCTTCTGTTGTTGTGGTGTTGGGTGTTTCGCTAGCATTGTGGATGAGTCGGGATAAAAAGTCCGAGAATAAAGTTGTTGAGGTGGCAGAGGTGGTCAAGATTGTTCCCGGGCGTCCGATGGCAACGTTGACAATTGCCTCTGGCGCTGTCTATCATCTGGATTCGTTAGATAACGTGGAATTAGCTTCGGCTTTTGCCGCGAATGATGGTAAGGAAGTTGTTTTTACAGATCTTCAACGTCCGGATTCCTTGAAGGAGATACGATATAATAAAATAGAAATACCCAGAGGGGGAGAGTATAAAATAACATTGGGTGACGGAACGCATGTATACTTGAATGCCCAGACAGAACTCCGGTTTCCGGAAAGTTTCGCGAATAGCGATCGGCGGGTGGTATATCTTTCCGGGGAAGCTTATTTTGAAGTCGCTAAAGATGCGGCGAAGCCTTTTATCGTGCGTTGCAGAGATTATGATGTGAAAGTGTTGGGAACCTCGTTTAACGTGAATGATTACGAGGACGAGAAAGATTCCAAAACTACGTTGGCTTCCGGGAAGATAGAGATTGATATGAACGGTCGCCAGACGGTGTTGAAACCGGGGCAACAGGCTGTGATTAAAGCCGGACGAGTGGATGTGAAGGAAGTGGATGTGGAAGTGTATACCACGTGGATGAAGGAGAATTTCCGGTTCCAGAGCGAAACCATGGAAGAGATATTGAAGAAATTGGCGAGATGGTATAATATAGATGTGATTTACATGGGAGAAACAGTGAAGAATTATCATTTCACAGGGTATTTGCCTCGTTACGCTAATATCGCAGATGTACTGGAATTATTGAGTTTAACGACAAAAATTAAATTTGAATTGAAAGGAAAAACAGTGACAGTGATGGAAAAGTAGTGTAAAGAATAAAGCCGAAGCTGCAACTCCGGCCTTATAAAATGTGTACTAAAAATAAACCCAAAAGGGATTCCACAAATATACGCTATTTTCTTGAAAAAACCAAGTTTGGAGGGTCCCATGTAGTGAATAAATTTCATTACGAGAGTGTGTAGTATTTTTTAATAAACATCAGTTGCTTGAAAAGGGGCGATTCTTTCGTGTTTTGCCCCTTGTTTCAAGTAATCGGATACTAAAAATGACCTAAATAAATTATCAATGAAAAGAAAAATTAAAAACTGCGTGTTCAGTTGCGGTAAACGATCATTGGTCTGCAAGCTGATGATGGTGATGCTGCTACTCACACATTTTGCATTTTCTAGTGAAAATGCTTTTGGTCAACAGAACATTACAGTTCAGTTTGAGCAACAGTCTTTGAGTGAAGTCTTGCGTGTGTTAAAGCAAAAAACAAATTATGAGTTCCTGTACAACGACGAGGAAATCAAGGGGATTACGGGAATTACCCGTTCATTCACGAATGCCTCCGTGCAAGAAGTTTTGACGGCTTGTCTGGCAGGTACGAAGTATAGCTTCAAGATTGTCGATAATCTGATCGTGATTACTCCGGACGACAAAAAAGATGAGATTAAAAAAGTGACAGTCAAAGGAAAGGTCGTAGATGAAAGGGGAGAAGTTCTTCCGGGTGTGACGGTTTTGTTGAAAGGTACAACTGTCGGAGTGGTGACGGATATTGACGGAAAATTTAAAATTGAATTACCCAAGCGAGATACGCTGATTTTGGTTTTCACTTTCGTGGGGATGAAATCATACGAGTTGAACGTGGGTAAGGTGAAAGATTTGAGTAAAGAAATTTCTATTCGGATGGAACCAGACACGGAAAACTTGGATGAGGTGGTGGTGACCGGATATGGAAATATTAGAAAAGAAAGTTTTACAGGTAGTGCGGTTTCAGTTAAACGAGAAGAATTATTAAAAGCTTCTTCTACAAATGTTATTCAAGCGTTGTCTACTTTTGATCCTTCTTTTCGTATTCAGCAAAGTAATAGGTGGGGTTCAGATCCGAATGCAATTCCAGAGATTTATATTCGCGGTCGATCCGGTATTGGAGTGAAAGAATTAGAGTCAGATGCTTTGTCGAAATCTAATTTAAAGAATAATCCAAATCTTCCGGTGTTTATCATGGACGGATTTGAGGTTGATGTGCAGAAGGTGTATGATATGGACCCGATGAGGGTTGAGAATATTCAAATTTTGAAGGATGCTGCGGCAACTGCAATGTATGGTTCTCGGGCAGCCAATGGCGTAATTGTTATAACAACAGTTGCTCCTAAACCGGGAGAAGTGACTATTTCGTATCGATTTACTGGGAAAGTGAATATGCCTGACTTGTCTGATTATAATTTGGCAAATGCGAGAGAGAAATTGGAAATAGAGAAACGGGCGAATTTATATGTGCCGGGAAATTCTAATTTTTATAATTGGGCGCAAGCGTTAAATGAGTACAATAAGCGTAAAGTTCGAGTAGAAGAGGGAGTAACGACCGATTGGTTGTCGTTGCCTTTGCGAAATACTTTTGATCAGAACCATAGTTTCTCGGTAGAAGGAGGAAATAAAGATTTGCGTTACGGTCTTGATTTGAGTTATGCGACTAATAACGGAGTTATGAAAGATTCTTATCGGGATGTGCTTAATTTTGGTTTTCATGTTGATTACCGTGTAAAGAATTTACAGGTAGTGAATTATATAGAATATGAATATACCGATGCACCGGATTCTCCTTATGGAGATTTTAGTGACTATTCGCATTTGCAGCCTTATGATCGTCCTTATGATAAAGATGGTGTGTTGGTTTCTGGTGCATTAGAGTTTTCCCAAAACTCAAGGGGTAGAGAATTGAATAACCCGTTATATGAGGCTTTATTGAATAATTACAAGTGGGATAAGACAGATGTTTTCACGGATCGTATCATGGCGAATTGGTTTTTAACGGATGCATTACATTTGAAAGGGCAATTTGCGGTCACGAAAGAATTAACCAGAAGCGAACGTTTTATTGATCCGCTTTCTGCTAACGCAACTGCAAAAGATAATAGCGATCAATCTTCTTTATATGGTGATCTCTACACGACGAGTGGAAATTCTACAAAATGGGATACTCAGGTTGGTGTTTATTTTACAAAGGCTTTTGGGTTGCATGCGCTTAATACTTCGCTTGTTATGAATGCTACTTCTAGAAAGTCGGAAAGTACTTCAGCTCATTATAGGGGATTTCCTTCCGGGGAGTATCATTCTCCTAATTATGCGGCAGAGATATTCGTAAAGCCTTCTAAGACTCAAAGTATGAAGAGACTTATGGGATTCGTATTACTTGCCAATTATAGTTGGAATGATGTTTATCTGGCAGATTTGGCGGTTCGTTTTGACGGTTCTTCCGAATTCGGTTCTAATCAGAAGTGGGCTCCTTTCTGGTCAGGAGGACTTGGTGTAAATATTCATAACTATTCTTTTTTGAAAAATAATGAGTATATCAATCAATTGAAGTTACGTGTTTCATACGGACAAACCGGTAAGGTGAATTTCCCTTCTTATAGTGCCTCGACTATTTATAGGACTTTTGATCGTTGGTATGTTTCCGGATTTGGTATCGCCTTGAAGGCTTTAGGAAATAAAGATCTTAAATGGGAAACAACGAATAAATTGAATGTCGGTACAGATCTAAGTTTTTTAAACAATCGGGTTACACTGAATTTTGATTATTATTACAATAAAACTGTAGATTTGATTACGGATGTGACATTGCCTTTCTCTGCCGGTTTCTCATCGTACAAGAGTAATTTGGGAGAAACCTTGAACAAGGGATTTGATATTAATTTTCGTTATGATATAGTTAGATCGAAAACGTGGAATGTCGCTTTATGGGGAAATTTGAATCATAATGTAAATAAGATTTTAAAAGTATCAGATGCATTGAAGGCATATAATTCTCAAGTAGATGATTATTACGCCGATGCGGAAGAGAGTTTGTCTTTGAATGCAAGTTGGGATAAAACTCCGGAAGAATTAGCAAAACCAATTATGAAATATGAAGAAGGAGCTTCTTTAACTTCTATATATGGAGTACGTTCTCTAGGAATAGATCCGACCACGGGAAAAGAATTATTTCGTTATCGGACGGGAGAAGTAAGTAGTGTTTGGAAGGCTTCACAAGAAATTCCTCTCGGGGATACGGAACCTGATGCCAGTGGTTCATTTGGTTTTAATATAATGTATAAAAACTTTTCAATTTTTGCATCTTTTGCGTATGATTGGGGAAAGCAGATTTACAATGAAACTCTCGTGAATCAAGTGGAAAATGCCGATATTCAATATGCTAATGTTGATAAGCGGGTGTTGACCCAACGTTGGGAAAAACCGGGAGATATAGCTCGGTTTAAGGATATTAAGAGCAAGGATGATACGACATTGCCTTCTTCTCGTTTCGTGCAAAATGAAGATGTTCTTTCTTTGTCTGCTTTGACAGTAAGTTATGATTTTAATACGGAATGGTTGAAAAAGATGTTTTTGAAGACTCTTCGTTTTGAAGTGCAGGCAAGTGATTTATTCCGGTTATCTACGGTAAAACAGGAACGTGGTACGAGTTATCCATTTGCCCGGAGTGTAAATTTTTCATTACGTGCAACTTTCTAGAAAATAATCAATATGAAAAGATATAAATTATTATTGTTGGGTTTTGTCCTGCCAGTTTTTCTTTCTTCTTGTGATGGATGGTTGGACGTGAGACCGGAGGATGAAATTGCGGAGGAAGATGTATTTACTTCCGGTAATGGTTTCCGGCACGCTTTGAACGGGATTTATTATTCTATGGAATCTCAAAATATGTATGGTATGCATCTTAGTTGGGGAGTGGTGGATGCATTGGGACAGGTGTATGATTATTCTTACGCGGCTGCTGATGTGATGGAATACGGTGCTGCGACATATGCATGGGATAATTCCCGACTGAAGCCTGTAATTTCATCTATGTGGAAGGAAACTTATAACGTTGTAGCGAATTGTAATAATTTGATACAACAGATAAAGGATGCAGACTCGGATATGTTTTATTTAAAGAATCGGGAAAAATCAGCAATTTGGGGTGAAGCATTGGCGTTGCGTGCGTTTTTGCAATTTGATATGTTGCGGTTGTTTGCGCCGGCACCTGTTACATCTCCCGGAGGTCGAAAATTTATTCCTTATGTGGATGTATATCCAACCTATGTATCTCAATTGAAAACCGTTGAGGAATGTTTGACTGCTATCATCGGGGATTTGAAAGAGGCTAAAAAGTTATTATGGGAAGTGGATTCTGCTAATTCTTTTGCGCAAGGAGTATTTGATATTCCGGGAATTGGAGAAAACACTTTTTTAAATAGAAGAGGATATCGTTTAAATTATTGGGCGGCAACAGCACTGTTGGCTCGAGTGTATTTATATGCGCAACAAGAGAATGCTGCATTGGAACAGGCAAATGAAGTAATTAAGTTCGCAAAGGAGAAGAGTGCATTTCGGTTTAGGGATAATACATATAACGGTGATATGAAATTTACTTCAGATGTGATCTGGGGATTACACGTGATTGATTTGTCAAAACTATATGGTGGAATGACTCGACTTGAGGGAAATAGTCCTATCTATTTGAGTATATGCGAGGCTGAAAATAATTATTTTGGAGAAGATTTGAGTGCTCGGAATGATGTGATGACAAGTAATGATAAGCGATTTACCTATTGGATTGAAGATATGAATAATTATCATTATTACTATCGATTCAAAAAATATGATGATTCAAAATCAGGCTCTTACATGGATATAGCTAATACGATGGTGCCGATGGTTCGTATGAGTGAAATGTATTATATCGCAGCAGAAGTACTTGCAAAACAGGGAACAGAAGAAGGTTTGACGGAAGCGAAAACGCATTTGAAATTTGTAAAGCAAGGACGTGGTTTGAGAACTTCGGATAATTCTGTACTGGCGGTAGATAATGCTTTGTCAACGGATGCTTTTATGGATGTTTTGATAAATGATATGCGTCGGGATTGGATGGGTGAAGGACAAACATTTTATATTTATAAACGTCTGAATAAAAATATACCTGCAGACCGTTATAAGTCTTCTATTCTTGCAAGTGAAAAGATATTTGTTGTACCTCTTCCTGATGGTGAAACTAATTTATAATTGAACGGCTATGAAAAGATATTTTATTTTGGTATTTATATTTATCGGGATATTGACTTCTTGTGAAGAGAAGGAAATTATGGAGTATTCCGATGATTCTTTATATGTTTCTTTTGTCGCCGATGCGACAAAAGATAGTGTGGTGCTGTCTTTTAAGTCTTATCCGGCAGGGGAAGTGACTTGGGAGATTCCGGTAAAAGCCGTGGGAGTATGGGAGCGAGGAGAACGTGAATACACGATATCTGTTGATAAGGAAATGACTACTTTGCCAGTGGAGCTTTATAAGTTACCGGAGAAATGTGTTTTTCCTGCCGGTCAAGATCAAGATACGATAGAAATAATTCTTTACAATGGTCCCATATTGGCAGAGAAGGCATATCGCTTGGTATTGAAAGTTGACGCCAATGATGAAGTAAAGGAGGGGGAATTGAATTTCCGTCGGGCAATATTTCAGGTATCTGATAAATTAGAACGTCCTAAATGGTGGACAGAATTAAATGGTGGATACGGGTATGCCAATATTTTCAATATTGCGGAAACCTATTATTTGGGAAGTTATTCCGAGGTAAAATATACTATGTTTTTAGAAGAATTGGCGAAGGATAATGTCGTATTTGATGGAGAAGATACGGCAATATTAAAAAAATATTCTCTGAGATTGAAATATCGTGTTCAAGAATACAATGATGCTCCGGAAAATGCCGGTAAGCCTTTGTGTGATGAGAATGGTGATCCGATTGTAATTCCTGTTGTCGGTTAAAAAAGAAATATTATGAAGAGAAAATTTTTATGGATATGTATACTTTTATCGGCAGTTGGCTGTTTAGATGATAAGAGTAATTATGATTATAGAGATATAAATGATTTTGAAAATTGGAATAGTAAAGGTGTTTCTAATATTCAGAATGAGTATACACTTTATCTAGGTGAGTCGCAATTGTTTGAGCCGAGAGTACATTTTTCGATAGATACTTTAAATCCTGATGCTACTTGCGCATGGTATTTGGGTGAAACGAAGGAAATGTTAAAACTTTCAGATACGAAAGATTATACTTACACGGCGGATAAGGTGGGAGCATGTAATTTAGTTTTTACAGCCACGGATAATAAAACGGGAATTACGTTTAGTAAGAATATCGTGGTAACTGTTGTTCCCGCATGGAAAAACGGATGGCTAGTGTTATCAAAGTCTGCTTCGGGAGAGTCTGAATTATCAATAATCTTGTCGAAAAAAAAGACGAAAATTGTTGTAGGAGAAGACGGGAAAGAACAGAGTGTGGATACAGTTGTTTATGTAGGAACGGATATGAACGTTACTCCCAATTTAGGGCGGGGACCGCGTAAATTGGTGGAGAATTTTCATTTTTCATCTTATACGGATTTAGAAGTAGAGGATGAAGTAATGCTTCTATATGATGGAGGATGTATTGAACTGGATGGGAATTTATTACAGCCGGTAGGTTCGGTTGAAGAGGAGTTTTTGGATGGCCTTCCGGCAAATTTTGATCCGCAAGATGCTGTGCTTAGTTGGTGTGGGAAATGGTTGTTAAATTCTGATAACTATGTTTATTCCGCTGTGATGTCGGTTGCGACTGATTTGCATTCCGGTCGTTATTTAAGTGAACCGGCGTTTAATAAGAAGAAAGTAAAGGAGTTGTTGCCTTATATGAAAGGAAGTGGAGCCCGGTATGATTGTGCTAATTTCTTTTTGGGAATAGGAGAGGATAATACATTCTTTGGTGTTCGTGATGATGGTAATCCCGGTGGGTATTATAATGGAAATTTTTCTATTAATGCGGATAATTATATTGGTAGCCTCGTGGAATTAAATGATCGGGTACCCGATGGAGGAGATTTTTCGTTCTTTAAAAATATAGATGGAGAATATATATTCCATGCTTGGGCAGGACAAGCTACTCGTTATGATCCTCTTGTTTATCTTTCAATCTTAAATCGAAGCGGGAATTATTATTGGAGTTACTATTCTATTAATGCAGAGAATAGTAATTACAGGCCGGGGCAAAAGATAGAACTGGAGGAACATCAATTTGGTTTATTGGATGCAGGAGTGATGGCAGATTACCAATGTGCGACTTTATTGCCTTGGAAAAATTTACTCGTGGTTGCTTCCGGTAATAAGTTATATGGATTTGATTATTATTCTGCGAATAAAGGGAATGTGCAGTTTGTGAATGCTCCTACTTTTAATTCGGAAATTGTACATATGGCGGTAAGAGACTATGTGAGAGATATTCATAATGCACATATCGCTATAGCGTTGAAATCCGGAGAGGTGTATGTGTATGAGGTTGCATACGATGTTGAAATGAAACAAGCCCAATTGGTAGAATTGTATCATAAGGAAGGGTTTGGTGAAATTGTTGATTTGATATGTAAATTTGGCTCAGGTGCAAATCCTGGTGCTTATAATCCATATTAAAGTTTTGAATATATAGTTTTAAATACTCGAAAGGGTGAAATTCCCTTTCGAGTTATTTTTAATAGATTGAAATGTAAATGAATCTGTATGCAAAAAATTGTATTATCTTTATTGTTACTTGTCGCCTACTTGGGAGGGGATGCCCAACAGAGAGCGAATTATAAGTTGGCAGAAAAGTTTACCCAGATGGGGTTGTCGGGGATTGCCGCTCGGAATAGTATGCGGGTAGTTCCTCGTTATATTCATAATGGGGAGAAGTTTTGGTTTGATTTTAGGACGGACGAGGGGACGATGTATTATCTGGTTGATCCGGTGAAAGCGGAAAAACGATTGCTTTTCGAGAATACGGATATAGCGCAAGGGGTGAGTAGTATTACCCGGAAGGCGTATAACGAGAAGGATCTACAACTATCAAATATAGATTTTTCAAAAGATATGTCGAAGATGACTTTTTCGTTAGGAGGGGGAGATTTCGAGTATAATATGAAGACGAAGAAGGTAAAGGAGTTGCCAAAAAAAGAGAAGAAGGAGGACATGGTGATATACTCGTGGATGTCTTTTTCTCCGGACACGAATTATATAGTATACGCGAAGAATCATAACCTCTACATGAGAGGGAATAAATATAAAGGACAGGATACGACAGAGATTCAGTTGACCACGAACGGGGAACGTTATTTTTCCTATGCCCGGAATGGTCAGGATACGGTATCTGATGAAGAAGCGATGGCAGGGCGTTGGTTCCCGAAAGTGAATAAGGTTTATGTCTTGCGTCAAGATAACCGGAACTCTGACGAGATGGCGGTGATTAATGTATTGGCGAAGCCTAAACCTGTACTGGAACGCTACAAATATGATATGGCGGGAGATAAGAACTTGTCGAAGTGGGTGCTTTCGGTGATTGATGTGGACAAGCGTAAAGTGACGGATTTTAATATCGAGCGTTGGCAGGATCAGGATGCCGAGGTTCGGTACGTGACGGACAAGGGGGATAAGATTTTCTTTGAACGCTATAACCGGGTGCGGGATGAAGTGGAGTTGTGCGTGGGGAACACGGAAACGGGAGAGGTGAAGGTGTTGATACATGAGGTAGATAAACCTTATATTGATTATCATATGCGTAATATCGTTTTTTTGAACGAGGGGAATGATATTCTTTATCGTTCAGAACGTACCGGATGGGCGCATTATTACCATTATGATGGTAACGGGGTTTTGAAAAACACGATTACTTCAGGCGATTGGGTGGCAGGGCAGATTGCTGCTATCGATACGGTGGGCAGAACGATCTATTTGTACGCGCACGGGTATGACAAAAAGATGAATCCTTATTATTACCAAGTGGTGAAGGCTCATCTTGATCGTGAAGGAGTGAAGTTGTTGAGCCCGGAAGACGGACAACACAAGGCGGAGTTTTCTAAATCCCGGAAGTATTTCGTGGATAGTTATTCGCGGGTGGATATGGAGCCGAGGTTCACGTTGAAGGATAATAACGGGCGGGTGATTATTAAAGATTTGGCAAAAGTGGATGTGAGGAGGGCTTACGAGATGGGATGGCGTGCGCCGGAACGTTTCGTGGTGAAGGCTGCCGACGGGTTGACTGACCTGCATGGTATCATGTGGAAGCCGGCAGATTTTGACCCGAACAAGAAATACCCGATTATTTCGTCCGTTTACCCGGGACCTTTCTTTGAATACGTGAGTACGTCGTTTACTTTGGATGATAGTTATAATATGAAGCTGGCTCAGCTCGGGTTTATCGTGGTTTCCATGGGACACCGGGGAGGAAGCCCTATGCGGGGCAAGTTCTACCATCGTTACGGGTATGGAAATTTGAGGGATTACCCTTTGGCCGATGATAAATACGCTATCGAGCAGTTGGCGGATCGTTATTCTTATATCGATATCACGAAAGTTGGTATTTTCGGTCATTCCGGGGGTGGTTTCATGTCGACGGCGGCTTTGTGTACTTATCCTGATTTTTACACTGCCGCGGTGTCTTCTTCCGGTAATCATGATAATAATATTTATAATAATGGTTGGGTGGAGATTCATCATGGAGTGAGAGAAGCCAAGGAAACGGTAAAAGATAGTGTGAACGGGGATCGTGAAGTGTCAAAGTTCAGCGTGAAGGTGCCCACGAACATGGAGTTGGCTAAAAATTTGAAAGGACATCTTTTGCTCGTGACGGGGGATATGGACAAGAACGTGCATCCCGCTCATACTTTGCGGATGGTGGATGCCTTGATTGAAGCCGGGAAGAATTTCGATATGCTGGTATTACCCGGTAAGACTCATGGTTACGGGAGCGCGGATAGATTTTTTGAACGGAAGTTGTGGTATCATTTCGCGAAATACTTGTTAGGGGATACCACTGCCGATCATTACGGTAATATAGAGGAATACAAGGGAATCGAAAATTGAAAATGGAGAATTGAAAATGAGAACAAAATATATCATAATGCTTTTGTTGTTGGTGGCAGGAAGTTCTGTATGCGCGCAACAAAAGGCGAATTTCAGGCTTGCCGATCGTTTCACTAGTCGGAATTTCCGGTCGGCAGATAGAAACAGCATGAGTATATACCCCATGTATATTAATGACGGAGAGTGTTTTTGGTACTCGTTCACGACGGAAGAAGGAAAGCGTTATTATTACGTGAATCCGGAGAAGAGAGAGAAGCGCTTGCTGTTCAACACGGAAAAACTGTTCGGGTTCTTGAATCAGGAAACGCACGAGGTGTGTGACGCGAAGGATTTCACGTTCCAAGGATTGGAGTTTGATAAAAAAGGAACTTCTTTCACTTTTGATTTCGAGAAACACAAATACCGTTATGATATGAAGACGGAGGAGGTGACGAAGTTGGATACCGTGATTAATAAAGGTTTCGGGGATTCTTGGAAAAAGTATTCTCCGGATAGTACCTATATCATGTTTGCTCAACGTCATAATCTTTATATCATGGGGAATAAGGATAAAGGGAAAGACACGACTGTCATACAATTGACGACGGATGGCGAGAGATATTTCTCTTATTTCAAGGAAGAAGAAGAGGTTGGTACGGATACATTTCCAGCAACTCCGGTTGCCGTGTGGATGAAAGATTCTAAAAAGGTGTATGCCGTGAGGGAAGATACCCGCCACGTGGATGAATTGTTTTTGGTGGACGTGATGGCAACTCCCCGTCCCAAGGTGAAAACGTACAAGTATTCGATGGCAGGCGACCAGAAATTGGAGAAAACCGTGTTGACGGTTATCGATGTGGAAACGAAGGAGATGAAAACGATAGATGTCGATCGCTGGCAAGACCAGTACGTGGATGTACTTTATACCTCGAAGGATGGTAATAAGATCTATTTTGAACGGAAAACCCGGGCTTTTGACGAACAGGAGGTTTGTGTTGCCGATCTCACGACGGGAGAGGTGAAAGTGTTGATTCACGAGATTGACAAACCTTTCATGGATTACAAAATGGCGAATATCATGTTCCTGAATGACGGGAAGGATATTATTTATCGTTCCGAGCGCACGGGATGGGGGCATTATTATCTTTACGATAACGAGGGAAACTTTAAGCATGCTATTACTTCCGGGGAATGGGTGGCAGGGCCTTGCTCGGATATCGATACCGTGGGACGTACGCTTTATTTCTATGCTTTAGGAAAGGATGAAAATATAGACCCGTATTATTATATCCCGTGCAAGGTGAATATTGATAAACCGGAGAGTTTGACGCAATTGACTTTTGATAACACGAATCATCAGGTACATTTCTCGAAATCATTCAAGTATTTCGTGGATATTCACGAGCGGGTGGATATGGTTCCCCGTATCGTGTTGAAAAACCGGAAAGGGAAAGAGATTATGGAATTGGAAAAGCCTGATATTCGCCGTGCTTTGGAGATCGGGTGGAAGGCTCCGGAGCGTTTTAAGGTGAAGGCCGCCGATGGAGTGACCGACCTCTACGGGGTGATGTGGAAACCGTTTGATTTTGATTCGACGAAAGTCTACCCGATTATTTCTTCCGTGTATCCCGGTCCTTTCTACGAGTACGTGCCGACGCAATTCCGGTTGATTCATGACGACAATACCCGTTTGGCTCAATTGGGTTTTATCGTGATTGCCGTGGGACACCGGGGTGGAACGCCTATGCGGGGAAAATTTTATCACACTTACAGTCATGGAAGGTTGCGGGATTACCCGTTAGCAGATGATAAATACGCGATAGAGCAACTGGCAGACCGTTATTCTTTTATCGACGCGACAAAAGTGGGTATCTACGGTCATTCCGGGGGTGGATTTATGTCTACCGCGGCCATCTGTACTTACCCGGATTTCTACAAGGCGGCCGTATCTTCTGCGGGAAATCATGATAATACAATCTATAATCATTGGTGGGGCGAAACTCACAACGGTGTGAAAGAAGAAAAGAAAGTGATCAAGGATAGCGTGAACGGTGACCGGACGGAATCAACTTTTAAATTTAAAGTGGGTACGAATATGGAGTTGGCAAAACGATATAAAGGCGGTCTGTTGTTGATTCACGGTTGGA
This sequence comes from Butyricimonas sp. Marseille-P3923, assembly GCF_900184685.1. Taxonomy (GTDB): domain Bacteria; phylum Bacteroidota; class Bacteroidia; order Bacteroidales; family Marinifilaceae; genus Butyricimonas; species Butyricimonas muris. The sequence goes on along the minus strand of NZ_FXXL01000005.1, from coordinate 482,574 downwards.
TGGATGATAACGTGCATCCGGCTCACACGTTGCGGATGGTCGATGCGTTGATTAAGGCGGACAAGAATTTTGATATGATCATTTTACCGAGGTCGAACCACGGTTTCGGGGGGGCGGAGAATACATTTTACGAGCGTAAGATGTGGTTCCACTTTGCCCGTATTCTGCTAGGAGATGATACCGGGGATTACTATTATGAAGTTGAACAATACAAGAATGGGGATAGATAGGATGATAAAGAAATTTATTATTGGTCTGTTTTTACTTGTTTCGGTCGGGGCGTTCGGGCAGCAAAAAGCGAATTACGAGCTTGCCGAGCGCTTCCGGTGCGTAACACAAGTGCCGTTGACAAAGAATAGTTTGGAAGTACATCCTCGTTATATAAATAATACCGATCGTTTCTGGTATTCTTTCCGCACGAGCGAGGGAAAAAACTATTATTTGGTTGATCCGGCTAAAAGACAAAAACGCTTGATTTTCGACAACGCGGAGTTATTGATGAAAATCAGTGAGATTACTAGGAAGGGATATAACCACAAGGATTTGGAATTGGATTTCACTTTTGACGAGGACGGGGAAACAATTCGTTTCTGGTTTGACCGGAATGATTTCACGTACAATATTAACACGCAAGAACTGAAATTAGCCGAAAAACAGAAAGGGCAGATGAATTATGATCCTTATTGGAAATACTATTCACGGGACAGTTCCTATATGTTGTTTGCCAAGCGGCATAATCTCTATATCGTGGGAAATGCGGCTAAGGGTAAGGACACGACAGAAGTACAATTGACAAGCGACGGGGAACGTTATTATACCTTTAACCGGGAAGATGAAGGCGAGTTGGACGAACGCATGGGATGCTCCGCGAAATGGTTCCCAACCGGACACAAGTTTTATGCTATTCGGGACGATTCCCGTCAAGTCGAAGATTTGTGGTTGATTGATGCTTTGGCAAATCCCCGTCCCCGTCTGAAAACTTACAAGGCAGAATTGGCGGGTGATGAACATGTGATTCAGTTCGAGTTGTTGATCGGGGATGCGAATACCCGGGAGGTGAAAAAGATTAATATTGATCGGTGGAAAGATCAATATATTGATATCCTGTATGCTAGTAAGGATGCAAAACGTCTTTATTTTCAACGTTATAAAAGAACTTGGGACGAGTGCGAGATTTGTGTTGTCGACACGGAAACGGGAGAGGTAAAAGTGTTGATACACGAGGTAGACAAACCTTATCTGGATTACCAGATGCGAGCCGTTCATTTCTTGAACGATGGGAACGAGATCCTTTTCCGCTCCGAGCGTAGCGGGTGGGGACACTATTATTTGTATGATAAGGATGGTAACTTGAAGAATCAAATTACTTCCGGGGCATGGGTTGCCGGACCGATCATGAAGATTGACACGGCGAGCCGACAGATTTATTTTATAGGTTTAGGCAAGGAGAAAGAGATTGACCCTTACTATTATGTTCTTTATCGAGCCGATTTGGATAAGACCGACGCGATAACATTATTAACCCCGGAAAATGCCTCGCATAACGTGGATATCTCTCCGTCGAGCAAGTATTTCGTGGATAGCTATTCCCGGGTGGATATGGAACCTGTCAACGTGGTACGCGACCGGAAAGGCAAAGTGATTTTGGAGTTGGAGAAGCCGGACTTGGAGAACCTTTATGCTTTCGGTTGGAAGAAACCCGAACGGTTCAAGGTGAAGGCGGCAGACGGGGTGACGGATATTTATGGCGTGATGTGGAAACCGGCGGATTTCGATTCCACGAAAACCTATCCGATTATTTCGTCGGTTTACCCGGGACCTTTCTTCGAGTACGTGCAAACCCGTTTCACTGTAAACGATGACATGAATACCCGTTTGGCTCAAGTGGGCTTTATCGTGGTATCCATGGGACACCGGGGGGGAACGCCTATGCGGGGGAAATATTACCATACTTACGGGTACGGCAACCAGCGGGATTATCCTTTGGCTGACGATAAATACGCGATCGAGCAATTGGCACAACGTTACCCCTTTATTAACGTGAAAAAGGTGGGTATATTCGGTCACTCCGGTGGCGGGTTTATGTCCACGGCGGCACTGTTGATCTATCCGGATTTTTACAGTGCGGCTGTATCTTCGGCAGGGAATCACGATAATAATATTTATAATAAAGGCTTTGTCGAAATCCATTACGGTGTGAAGGAGAAAAGGCAGGTAGTAAAAGATAGTGCCGGAAACGAGCGAGAAGAAATCTCCTTTGAAACCCGAAGTAAGACGAATCAGGAATTGGCGAAGAATTATAAGGGTGGCTTGTTGATCGTGACCGGGGATATGGATCGTACGGTGCACCCGTCACATACCCTGCGAGTGGTCGATGCTTTGATTAAAGAGGGGAAGAATTTCGATATGCTCGTGTTGCCCGGTAATTCTCACGGGTTCTCCGGGGCTGCCGATGAGTTTTTTGAACGCAAGTTATGGTTCCATTTCGCTAAATATCTGTTAGGGGATGCCTCTGCGGATTATCAAGGGGATTTGGATTACTTTTTGGAAAGATAAAAAATATAGGTATGAAAAGACGATATATTTTGCTGTGTTGTTTGTTATTCGCTTGGTTGACGGATGGCATGGCACAGAAAAAGCCCCTTGATATGGAGGCTTATAAATTATGGCGAAGGGTAGAGGGGCAGCACATGTCGGATGACGGGAAATGGATTACCTACCGTTTCGTGTATATTGACGGCGAGGGGCACGAGAAAGATACTCCCGTCACTTATTTGCACCATAACGAGTCGGGTAAGACTTACGAACTGGAAAATGTACAGCAAGCTCATTTCTTCAATAACGGGAAATGCTTGAAATACGTGGTTTCCCCTTCTCCGCGGGATACTTCGGGGTTGGTAAAGGATTCCGTTTTCCTGTTGACTCTGAGGAATATGAAAAAGCAGTTATGGGACAGACCGTATGACTGTAACGAATCATCCGATTCTCCGGTTATGACTTATTCCTATCCTATCGGGAAAAACGAGAAAGACAAAGATATCAAACGATTGGTAATTTGGAACTATGAAACGGGAGATTCGACTGTCATGGATAGTTTGGATTACCATATATTGCTCGATAATAACAAGACGATCATCTACACGAAAGAGCGTGATGGTTACAAATCTCTTTATACCGGTCCGGTGAAGGGGAAGCAGAAGTTGATTTATGGTAATCCGGATGCCCGGTTGACAAATTTCACGTTGGATAGAGAGAATATGAAGGGGGTATTCACGGTAGCGTCGGACACTTCTTTCTTGAAAGATCCCGACTTGTTGTATGCTTTTAACATGAAAGAAGGTACTTACAAGTTGATCATGGACACGAAAGAGGTGGTGCTTCCCGATACCGCGTATAAAGTTCGTGGCGGGTTGAATATGCCGTTTAATAACGGTCGGTATATTTTTGTCGACGGTGTGCCTAAGGTGGCAACGCCTCGTCGCCCGAAAGTGGAACCGGACAAGAGTTTCGAACTTGAATTGTGGAAATGGGATGATGAACTTTCTCAAAGTCGCCAAAGGAACGGGAGAGGTTATCGGCGCAACACCCCGAAGTACGTCTATCATGTAGACACGAAGGAATGTGTACTTGTTTCGCCGGCGGAGTTTGATCAAGTGTTTCATCCTACCTGTGACGAATATAATTACGTGATTATTTCGAATGAGGCGCCTTACCGCGGACTGACGGACTGGAGGGATGGTGAGTCATCAGATTTATACTTGGTGAATTTAGAAACGGGAGAGCGGAAATTGATATTCTCGGATTTTCGTCAACGTCCGGTATGGAGTCCGAACGGGAAATATGCTTTATTTTATCACGGGGAAAAGAAAACATGGTATAAATTGGAACCAACCACGGGAGAATTGACGGATATATCTTCTGCGATTGGTTATCCCGTGTACGACGAAGAGCACGATAAGCCGAAACCTGCCGATTCATACGGCATCGCCGGATGGCTTGACGGGGGAAATAAAGTGGTTTTGTATGACAGGTATGATATGTGGGTGATAGAGCTGACGGGTAAAAATGCAGTGTATTCCCTCACGAATGGCTGGGGACGGAAAAATAATACCTCTTTGCGTTTATTGAAAGCGAATTACGATTCCAAGTGGATTGACACGAAACAGAATGTTTTGTTGAAAACATGGAATACCGAAACTCTCGACCAAGGGGTTTACGTGCAGACTCCCGCCCGCAAAATCCGTAAATTGATGGAAGGGCCTTATGCCTTGAATTTTAATCAAGTGACCAATGACGGGAAATATTGCATGTACATTCGTCAGAATTACCATGAATTCCGTGATATCTGGTGGAGTAAAACCGATTTCGTCCGTCCCGTGAAGATAACGGACACAAACCCGCAGCAGAAGGATTACCGCTGGGGTTCGGTGAAACTGGTCGAGTGGACGAATTTCGAGGGAAAACGCAACCGGGGATTGTTGTACCTGCCGGATGATTACGACCCGTCGAAACGTTACCCCGTTATCGTGAATTTCTATGAAACCCATACCGGGGATATACACGTGAATCCCGTGCCGGCTTTGAGTAGTGCCATGATTAACGTGGTAACGTACGTGAGCAACGGTTACGTGGTTTTCATGCCGGATGTGCATTTCACGATAGGTGCCCCGGGTGAGAGTAGTTACAATGCCGTGGTGAGCGGAACCCGGATGTTGATTGACCGGGGCATTGCCGACAAAGACCGTATCGGTATACAGGGGCATAGTTGGTCCGGGTATCAGGTGGCTTATCTGGTGACTCGCACGAATATGTTCCGGTGTGCCAGTCCCGGTGCGGCTGTTTCAAGCATGGTTTCCGCCTATACCGGAATCCGGGAGGGAAGCGGTATGCCCCGTATGTTCATGTACGAGGAAACTCAAAGCCGCATGGGAAAAACACTTTGGGACGACCCCGAAATGTATATTAAAAATTCCCCGATATTCTATGCCGATAAGATACAGACGCCTCTATTAATATTCCATTGTGATAAAGATGAGGCGGTACCTTACTCGGAGGGGTTAAACTTGTTCCTTGCCATGCGGCGTTTGCAGAAACCGGCTTGGTTACTGAATTACAAGGGGGATAAACATTTCTTGTATAACAAGGCGGCAGAAATGGATTGGACGATTCGTTTACAACAATTTTTTGACCATTACTTGAAAGACGCACCTATGCCCCGGTGGATGAAAGAGGGGATAAATATAGACGAGAGGGGGATAGACCAAAAGTATGATTGAGTGAGATAATTTAACGTGAAGAACTCGTTTTACAGATGTAAAACGAGTTTTTTATTGCAAAATAATTTGTGTTGCGAATGAGTAGTAATTATTCGTGAAATTGTTATTTTCATTTTTTTCTCTACTTTTGTGACCGGAAGAGTTTTTTCTGGTGTAACTCATAGAATTATGTCTGAAAGTGATCAAAATAGCGAAGATTTTTTATTTGACTCCATTCGTGCGGGTAATATTGCGGCTTATGAAGTCTTGTTTAAAAAATATTTTCTATCTATGTGTATGGTCGCTTGCCGTCTTGTCGGGGATGAGGATATTGCAAAAGATATCGTTCAGGAGGTGTTTATGCGTTTGTGGGAAAAAAGGGAATTTTATGATTTTGAAACAACGCCGGATATATTTTTATATGTAACCGTCAAGAATAAATGTTTCGATTATTTGAGGAAGCAAAAGAAAATGCCTGTTCAAGATAATCTAGGAGCTGCTGACAATGAATATTTTTTTCGAGACGTATTGATAGAGGAGGAAACATACCGGATTGTTAACGAGGCAATTGATGCACTACCGACTCAAAGTCGTCGAATTATAAAATTGAGTTTGGAAGGTAAACAGAATAAAGAAATTTCAGAGGAATTGGGGATTACCGTGAATACTGTTAAGTCGCTTAAATATAAAGCTATGGATGTGTTGCGTGTGGCGTTGAAGGATTATTATTATGTATTTCTGATTCTGCTGTTAAAAATATAATTGAAAAAAAACGAAAAGTTCACTCATCCCTTTTTGAAATTTTGACGTTCTGTAGATAGAAATATAAATTAGAATTAGGACGTTTTATGATGGAATATCCGAAGGATTATAAAATATCTCGTTTGATCGCCAAAAAAATGGTCGGTACAATTCTTCCCGCTGAAGAAGAAAAATTGGAGGCGTGGTTGAAAGAGGATGTTCGGAACGGGGAATTGTTTCAATGTATCCTTGAAGGGAAAAATGTTCCCGACCGGGATTTATATGCTGGGCGTTTTGAAGTGAATGAGTCATGGGAGTTGCTCAAGAAGCAGTTGGTAGAACAGGATAAACGCCGGAGTATATTTCCCTGGAGGATGGGGATAGCGGCTTCTATGATTTTACTTGTCGGGGTAGGGTTGTATTTGGGATTTTCTAGAAAGCCGATGGAGAAACGGGAGATTGCGCAACCGATAGCTCGTATCGAGAGGGGTAGTTCCAAGGCTGTTTTAATTACTTCTTCCGGTGACGAGATTGTGTTGCAGGATAATGCAAAACAGTTAATCGCTTTGGGAAGCGGCATGATAGCCAAAAATGATGGTCATCAAGTTTCTTACGAGGAAATCGCGGGAGAAGGTAGAGAAGATGTGTTGACATATAATACAATCCGGGTACCTCGCGGCGGAGAATACAAGTTGTTTTTGTCCGATAGTACGGAGGTATTTTTGAATTCGGATTCAGAGATTCGATTTCCCGTAAAATTCGGGAAGAACGAACGGGATGTTTTTTTGCGGGGTGAGGCTTTCTTTATTGTTAGAAAAGATGCAGCACGTCCGTTTGTCGTGAATGCGGATGACAAGATTGCGGTCGAGGTCTTGGGAACTCAGTTCAATTTGCAGGCTTATCCGGATAAGAAAATTGTGGAAACCACGTTGAACGAAGGATTGGTTCGGGTGTATGACGAAAAGCAGAGTGTGAAGATTCAACCCAATCAACAGGTCGTGTATAATGGAGAGGGCGGGCAACTTGTTGTCCGGCAGGTAGACGCTAGTCTTTATTCCGCGTGGAAAGACGGACGTTTTGTGTTGTTGAACAACACGCTGGAGGATATCATGAATCGTTTGGGACGCTGGTATAATATCGATATATTTTGGGTGAATCCGGAGCTGAAAGAGTATCATTTTTCCGGGGAGTTAACCCGGTACGAGGATTTCACGGAGATATTGGATATGTTGGAGAAGGCTACGCGGGTGCATTTCGAGGTGAAAGGGAGAACAGTGTTCGTGAATAAAATATTCAAATAGATGTTGTTATATATAAAGAGCAGAAAATAGTACCAATATTTTCTGCTCCTAGGTGAGTTTAATAACGATTAAAAAGTCAATTATTAATTATTAAGCATGTAAATGTATGAAAAAAAACGGAAACGGAGTCTTTAGCGGAATGCAAAGATTTGAAAAGATGCGATTTATTTTTAAACGCAGCCTTCTTCTTCTGTTTATCTCTCTCTTCTTCCTGCAGGTAGAGGCAAAGTCGCAGGTCGTAAGATTGACGATAAATCTGGTAAATGTTACGATTGATCAAGCTATCATGGACGTGAGTCAAAAAACAGGTTATCGTTTTTTGTACCAGATAGAAGAGGTAGCGAAGTATGGAAAACGAGATCTGAAGGTGACGGATGCAACGTTGGACGAAACGTTGAAGTTGTTGTTGAAAGACACGCCTTTGTCTTATGTTATTCAAAACGATGTTGTCATTATTACCCCGGCAAAAGATGAGAAGGTGGAGAAAAAATCTCGCTTGATAAACGGTAAAGTGATCGATGGAAAAGGCGAGCCGCTGCCCGGGGTTACAATTCTTATAAAAGGAACGAAACTGGGGATGGTGACAGATATCGATGGTAAGTTTAAAGTCGAGATACCGCAGATGGATAGCACAATCCTGGTATTCTCGTTTATTGGAATGGAAACCATTCATTATCGATTGAGCAACGACCGGAAGAACGATGGAAAAGAATTGGTTATCACGATGAAGGAAGACGTGGAGGAGATGGACGAGGTGGTCGTGACGGGATATGGTAATATCAGGAAAGAGAGTTTCACGGGTAGTTCGGTTTCCGTGAAGCGTGAGGATTTGTTAAAAGCCTCTTCCACGAATGTTATTCAAGCGTTGTCTTCATTTGATCCCTCGTTTCGTATCCAGCAAAGTAATAAATGGGGATCAGACCCGAATGCTATACCGGAGATTTACATCCGTGGGCGTTCCGGTATTGGGGTGAAAGAATTGGATAAAGATGCCTTATCCAAATCTTCGTTGAAAAATAACCCGAACCTTCCGGTTTTTATCATGGACGGCTTCGAGGTCAGCGTGCAGAAGGTGTACGATATGGACCCGATGCGGGTGGAGAATATTCAGATATTGAAAGATGCGGCTGCCACTGCTATGTATGGTTCCCGTGCGGCGAATGGTGTTGTCGTGATCACGACTGTTGCTCCCAAGCCGGGGGAGGTGACTATTTCTTATAGTTTGACTGGAACCGTTTCCATGCCTGATCTTTCGGATTATAATTTGGCTTCGGCTAGAGAAAAATTGGAGATTGAAACGAAAGCAGGGATTTACACGACTAAATATTATATGACTTGGCGTCAGGCGTTAAATGCATATAATGAACGTTTGTTGCGAGTGCAGGAAGGTGTAAACACGGATTGGCTGTCGCTGCCTTTGCGAAATGCCCTAAATCATAAGCATAGCTTGTCGATTGAAGGGGGAAATGCCGATTTACGTTACGGGCTTGATCTTGCTTACAATAACAATAATGGTGTTATGAAAGATTCTTACCGGAATACAGTCAATTTGGGATTTCACGTGGATTATCGACTTAAGAATTTGCAGGTTGTGAATTATATAGAGTACAATTACATGAAAGCAAATGAATCTCCTTACGGTGATTTCTCCGATTATGCTCATTTACAGCCTTATGATCGTCCTTATGACAAAAATGGAGATATAATTAAAGGTAAATTGGATTTTTCTAAACGCACTCATAGTGAGACACAATTGAATAATCCTTTGTATGAGGCTCTTTTGGCGAATTTTGATATTGAAAAGGGGGATGTTTTTATCGAGCGTTTGATGGCACAGTGGTATTTGACTGATTATTTCTATTTGAAAGGTCAGTTTGCTATAACCAAAGAGTTGAATAAGAGGGAACGTTTCATAGATCCTCTTTCTTCTAATGTGTCGGCTACTGGAGAAGATAGTGCATTGGCGGGTGATCTTTATTTGACGAAAGGAGAATCTACCAATTGGGATATGCAGGTTGGGGCGTATTTCTCGAAAGTGTTCGGAGGACATGCCGTGAATGCTTCTGCTGTGATGAATGCTACTTCTCGTTTCTCGGAAACTACTTCCAGTCATTATCGCGGATTCCCTTCGGGGGAGTATCATTCGCCTAATTATGCAGCAGAGATTTATGTGAAACCGAATAAAAATCAGGGAGAAAGTCGTTTGGCGGGTTTTTTGTTGATGGCAAATTACACGTGGAATGATATTTATTTGGCAGATGTTTCTGCTCGTTTTGATGGGTCGTCAGAATTTGGTTCCGATCAGAAATGGGCTCCATTCTGGTCTTTCGGGGCGGGTGTTAACGTGCATAATTATAGCTTTTGGAGAAGTAGTAAAATTATTAATCGTTTGAAACTTCGAGCTTCCTATGGGCAGACTGGTAAGGTGAATTTCCCGTCGTATAGTGCGAAAACAGTTTATAAGACTTTTGATCGTTGGTATATAGGTGGCTTCGGTGTGGCACTGAGGGCTTTGGGAAACCGGGACTTGAAGTGGGAGACAACGAATAAGCTGAATGTTGGTGCGGATATGGAATTTTGGAATAGTCGAATTTCGTTGGTATTTGATTATTATCACAATAAGACCGTGGATTTGATTACGGACGTAACCTTGCCGGGGTCTGCGGGTTTCTCTTCTTACAAGAGTAATTTAGGAGAAACATTGAATGAGGGAATAGATATTCAGTTCCGTTTTAATATCGTGCAGAACAAAGATTGGCAAGTGGCATTATGGGGAAATTTGAACCATAACACGAATAAGATATTGAAAGTGTCGGATGCTTTGAAAGCATATAATTCTCAAGTAAATGAATATTATCAAGCCGCAGAAGAAGATCAGACCTCTTCTGCTGACTGGATAGCTGAAGGGAAGACATATAAGGATTTTATTAAACCGGTCATGAAATATGAAGAGGGGTCTTCTTTGACTGCGATTTATGGTGTACGTTCATTGGGTATCGATCCGACGAATGGTAAGGAGTTGTATCAATATCGTAACGGTAAAGTCAGTAACGTGTGGAAAGCGACTGAAGAGGTTGTACTTGGTGATACAGAGCCTAAGGCTAGCGGTTCATTTGGTATAAATGCCACGTATAAGAATTTTTCATTGTTTGCCTCGTTTGCTTATGAGTGGGGTAAACAGACGTACAATGAAACGTTGGTGATGAACGTGGAGAATGCCGATATTCAGGGGAGTAACGTGGATAAACGAGTGTTGACTCAGCGTTGGGAAAAGCCGGGAGATATTACTCCGCTGAAAGATATACAAGATATGGATCATGTAACGTTACCGACCTCCCGCTTTGTACAGGATGAGAATGTCTTGTCGTTGAGTGCATTGACGGTGAGTTATGATTTTAATTCGGCTTGGCTTCGCAAGATTTATTTGAAGACATTGCGTTTGGAAGCGAGTACGAACGAGTTGTTCCGTTTGTCGACGGTAAAACAAGAAAGGGGAACTAGTTATCCTTTTGCCCGTTCTGTGAATTTTTCTTTACGTGCAACTTTTTAGTTAGTTAAGTTATGAGAAATAAGTTATTATATTTGATTTTAGGTTTGTCATTCTTCATGTTTTCCTGCAATGAGTGGTTGAACGTGGAGCCGGAGGATGAGATTTCTGAGGAGAAATTGTTCAGCACGGGAAATGGTTTTCGCCACGCTTTGAATGGCATCTATTATAGTATGGAATCAATAAATTTGTATGGAAAGAACTTGACATGGGGGGATGTTGATGCGTTGGGACAAGTGTATGATTATAGTAAATCTGGTCGTGTGGGGGACATGCAATATGGGGCAGATAATTATGATTGGGAATATTATGATTTCAAGCCGATCATCACTTCGATTTGGAAAGAGGCATATAATATTGTGGCTAATTGTAATAATTTGGTACAGCAGATAGAACATGCGGAACCGGAGAAATTTGAAAAGGGATGGTGGGAAAGAAATATGATTTGGGGAGAAGCCTTGGTGTTGCGAGCCTTTATACAGTTTGATATGTTGCGTTTGTTTGCGCCATCCCCGGCTGCTAATCCTGGGGAACGTAAGTTTATCCCTTATGTGGACATTTATCCTTCTTACGTTTCAAATCCTAAAACAGTCGACGAATGCTTGGATTTGATTGCCAGAGATTTGAGAGATGCAAAGCAATTGTTGTGGAAGTTCGATTCGGCTCGGACGTTCAGTGTAAATGATAATTTTAAAACAGATGCGGGATTTCTTGTTAATAGAGGTTTTCACATGAATTATTGGGCGGCAACGGCGTTATTAGCACGGGTATATTTGTATGCGCAGAAAGAGGATGAGGCTTTAGAGCAAGCTAATGAAGTGATTCGTTTTGCTTCACAGACAAGAGCTTTTGGTATGGCAAATAACTATAGTCGGGGGGATCGAAAATGTTATGCTGATGTTATATTCGGATTGCATGTGATTGATTTGTTAAAGTATAATTCAGCAGTAAATGAGATGGAAAATGAAAATAGGGCGCGTTATTTATGTGTTTCTGAGCTCGAAAGAAATTATTTTGGCGAAGACTTGGAAAAAGAGGATATTGCGGGCGAAGAGATTATGAAGAGTAACGATTATCGTTTTACATATTGGGTTGAAGATATAAAAAACCAACACAATTATTTTCGATTTAGGAAATATGATGCGATGACTTCTGGTTCCACGAAAAGTGTAATAGAGATTTCTGATCATCTTGTGCCACTGCTCAGAATGAGTGAGATGTATTACATTGCTTCAGAGATTTTGTGTAAGAGAGGGGCGGAAGGATTGAGTAAGGCGAAGACTTATTTGACATACGTGAAAAAATGTCGCGGATTGAAGGATCGCGATGCTTCAATGATAAATATTGCTCGTGCCGATGCGAACGAATTTATGGATATTTTGATTAATGATATGCGTCGCGAGTGGTTGGGAGAAGGACAGATTTATTTTATTTACAAGCGTTTAAATAAAGACATTCCAGAGGCACAAGGTCGTTTTGTGAAGGCTTCGGAAAGTGTGTTTGTAGTTCCTCTTCCTGATATTGAAACCAATATAAATTAATAGATTATGAGAAGATATATATTATTGTTATTTGCGTGGATGGGTGTTATTTCAGCTTGTAGTGAAAAGGATATCATGGAATATAACGATAATACGCTTTACGTGTATTTCGTGGCTGATGCTACTGTCGATAGTGTTACTTATTCATTTAAAGCTTACCCAAGTGGCGAGATTCGTGTACGAATTCCAATGAAATCCAATGGGGTTTGGTTGACAGAAGAGCGGGAGTACACGGTGTCGGCAGACGAGAAATACACCACATTACCTTCCGACTTGTACGTGTTACCCGAGAAATGTGTATTCCCGGCAGGGGCATCACAAGATACGATAGAAATCACGTTATTGAACGGGGAGTTGTTGAAAGAAAAAGCTTGTCGTTTAATGTTGAAAGTTGATGAAACGGAATGGGTTAAAGAGGGTGATGATAAGTATACCCGATCAATTATTTGGGTATCGGATAAAATTGAACGTCCTCAGTGGTGGACTGAGTGGGACGGTGGTTATGGAGGTAAGCCCCAGTATAATATTGCAGAATATCTTTATTTAGGGGATTATTCTGAAACTAAATACACGATGTTTTTGGAAGAATTGGCGAAAGATGGGGTGGAATTTGACGGACAAGACAAGATGATTTTGAAGAAGTATTCTTTACGCTTGAAGTATCGGATTGAAGCATTCAATAGCGATCCGGAAAATATAGCATCGGGTAAGGCTCCATTAAAAGATGAATTTGGTAATGAAATAATTATTCCTGCTGTAGGATAAAAAATGAGTTATTATGAAAAAAAATTTAATATATATATTCATTCTATTGTTTACCGTGGGGTGCTTGGATGATAAAAGTAACTACGATTATAAGGATTTGAATGATTTTACGAATTGGAGTGTTGATGGTGTGCGATATAGCTACACGTTGTATCCGGGGGAGGAAATTAAATTTGAACCGGAGGTGCATTTCTCGATCGATACCTTAAGTCCTGATGCTTCTTATGCGTGGTATTCGGGAGAAGAAGAGGAAATGATTTTGTTGAGCGATAAATTGAATTACACGTACGTGGCAGAAGAGTTGGGTGATTTTACATTGTTGTTTTGTTCTACGGATAATAAAACTGGTGTTACGTTTACTATGGAAATATCTGTATATGTGGTGGCTCCGAAGAAAAACGGCTGGTTGATCTTGTCTAGAGGTGCTGGTAATGAGTCGCAATTGTCGATGATATTGAGTAAAAAACAGTCCAAAGTAGTGTATGTTGATGGTGAGGAAAAACCTAGAGATACTATCGTATATGTAGGAGAACTCATGAATGTTACGCCCGGTTTGGGGCAGGGACCTCGTAAATTGGTCGAGAATTTTATTTATCCCTCTGCAGCGGGATTTCTTGTGGAAGATGAGGTGATGGTATTGCAGGAAAGTGGAGTTGTAGAATTGGATGGTATTGAATTGTCTCCGGTTGGCTCTGCGAAAAATGAGTTTTTTGATGGAGTTCCGGACAATTTTGATCCGGTAGATGCGGTGTTATGTTATGATGGGAAATGGTTGTTAAATGCAGATAATTATATTTATATGACCAATCTTTCTGTTGCGGTAGACTTGCATTCCGGATTTTATTTGAATGATCCGAGTTTGAACGGGAAGAAAGTAAAAGCCTTATTGCCTTATTTTAAAGGAGATTATACTGACAATTTCTTGGTGGTGGGTATTGGTGAGGACAATACGTATTTTGGTATTATGGATGATGGTCAATGTGCTTATAATGATAAAAGTTACACGATAACACCTGCAAATTATGTCGGTTCTTATTTAGAGTTGGGTAATGTTCCAGAAAGAAATCATCCGTTTTTATTTAGGGATGTTGAGTGGGAATTCGTATTTCATGCTTGGGCGAATAGAGCGAATTACTATACTTCTCCTGCTTATATTTCGATATTGAAAAATGGTGATGACTATTATTGGCATTATTATGAATTGAATGCAGAAACTGATCGTTATAAACCCGGACAAAAAATGATTGTCGAATCAAGTGAGTATGCCCAATTACCGGCTGCAATTATGAATGATTATCGATGTGCGGCTTTGTTGCCTTGGAAGGAGTTATTGGTAGTGGCTTCCGGTAATAAGTTGAATATTTATAATTATTGGGATGGCTTGATTCTGAATTTAACCTCAGTCCCGCACTTCGGGTCAGAAATAGTCGGACTTGCCGTGAAGGATTATAAAGATTATAACCAGTTGCTTAACGCTCATTTGGCTGTAGCATTGAAATCGGGAGAAGTATATGTGTTTGAGGTGAAATGTAATCAAGATAAGGATTCTGCCGAATTGTTGGAGTTATACCATAAAGGCGGCTTTGGTGAGATTGTTGATATAGAGTATAAATTTGGACACGGGACTAATCCGAGTTATCCGGGTTTGTATTAGAATGTTATTTTTAGATATGGATTTCGGGGGGAGGAATATTATTCCCTCCGAAGACCTTTCGTGTTGTATGAAAAAAAAGGAATTGTATAATTGCATGTAAATCAGATTGTATTATGAAAAGAGTGTGCATGTTATTGCCATTACTATTGTTATTTGCCGGGGGAAATGCGCAGCAAAAAGCAAATTATAAATTAGCTGAAAAGTTTCAGGCGGTTTCATTTGGCGGTTTGTTGGGAAAATACAGTATGAGTATATTTCCGCGACAAATTAACAATACGGATAAATTTTGGTTTGAATTTGTCACGGAAGAGGGGCGGAATTTTTATTTTGTCGATCCGGTAAAAGGAGAGAAACGTTTGCTTTTCAACAACTCGGATATAGCTCAAGGAGTTAGCCAAATAACCCGTAAAGCTTATAATGAGAAAGATTTAAGGATATCCGGCATGAAGTTTTCCAAGGATTTGACAAAGATGACTTTTTCCATGGACGGAAAATATGAATTTGATTTTGAGACTAAAAAAGTACGGGCGATAGAGGAGAAAAAGGATGCGGAGGAGGAGGGAGACATATATTCTTGGATGAATTTTTCGCCAGATCGAAAATATATATTGTACGCTAAGAATCATAACTTGTACATGCGGGGAAATAAATACAAAGGTATGGATACGACCGAGATTCAATTGACCACGGACGGGGAGAAGTATTACTCTTTTGCCCGGGATGCCGAGGATGATAAGGGAGGAGAGGCGGAAACCGATGCCCGTTGGTTTAAAGATTCTAGGCATATTTATCTCGTGCGTGAAGATACTCGGAAATTGAAAGATATGTTTGTGGTAAATTCTTTGACGAAGCGTCCTACGCTTGAAAAATACCGCTACGAGATGCCTGGGGAAAAGGATTTGTGTCAATACGAGTTGTGGATTATTGATGTGGAAAAGAAAACAGCCAATCGGGTTCCTGCTGACAAATGGACGGATCAATATATTCAGGTACTTCACCCCGGGGAGAAAGGGGATAAACTTTTCTTTCAGCGTTTTAAACGCACGTGGGACGAGGTGGATATTTGTGTGGTGAACACGGAAACTTTGGATGTGAAAGAATTGATACACGAGGTAGATAAACCTTTTCGTGATTATCATATGCAAAATACGGTAATATTGAATGACGGAAAGGATATTTTGTTTCGTTCGGAACGCACAGGATGGGGACACTATTATCATTACGACGGTGAAGGACGTTTGAAAAACGTGATTACTTCCGGCGCATGGGTTGCTGGACACATGGCTGCTATTGATACGGTAGGACGTGCGATTTACTTTTACGGTTATGGACGGGAAAAAGATATTGACCCGTATTATTATATGTTGTATAAAGCTAATATAGACAAAGAGGGAGTTACGTTGTTAACGACGGAGAATGCCCAGCATAGTATTTCATTTTTGACTTCACGGCGTTATTTCATAGATACCTATTCTCGGGTAGATACGGAACCTAAATTTGTGTTGAAGAATAACCAAGGAAAAATGATTATGGAATTGGCAAAACCGGATACTCGGCGTTTGAAGGAGTTGGGATGGTGTGCCCCTGAACGCTTTACTGTGAAAGCGGCTGACGGATTGACGGATTTGTACGGTATTATGTGGAAACCGGCAGATTTTGACCCGAATAAGAAATACCCGATTATTTCTTCCGTGTATCCCGGTCCGTTTTTCGAGTACGTGAATACTTCGTTTCATTTGAATGACGGTTATAACACGAGATTGGCTCAACTTGGTTTTATCGTGATTGCTGTGGGGCATCGGGGAGGTAGTCCTTTGAGGGGGAAATTTTATCATCGGTACGGGTATGGACATTTGCGTGATTATCCTTTGGCTGATGATAAGTATGTCATTGAACAGTTGGCAGATCGCTGTTCTTATATTGATATCACGAAGGTTGGGATTTTCGGGCATTCCGGGGGAGGTTTTATGTCTACTGCGGCCATTTGTACTTATCCGGATTTTTACACGGCTGCCGTATCTTCTGCAGGGAATCATGACAACAATATATTCAATCGTGGGTGGTCGGAAATCTATCATGGTGTGCGTGAGTCTCTTAAAATGGTCAAAGGTCGTGACGGGCAAGACAGTACCATCTACATGTATGCTTGTAAAGTTCCCACGAATATGGAATTGGCAGAACATTTGAAAGGGCATTTACTATTAGTTAGTGGAGACATAGATAAGACGGTACATCCGGCAAGCACGTTGCGGATGGCGGATGCTTTGATTAAGGCGGGAAAGAATTTTGAAATGCTTATTTTGCCGGGGAACGGCCATGGCTTCAGGGGAAAAGCGGAAAAATATTTCGAGCGTCGTTTATGGTATCATTTTGCAAAATATTTGTTGGGAGATGAAACTGTTATTGAAGATGAATATTGAAAAGGAAACAAGGTATGAATAAGAGAAATATTGTTTTAATGGGTTTGCTGTTTTGTGTTCTTTTTGCAACTGGGCAGCAGAAAGCAAATTATAAGTTGGCACAACGTTTCAACAAGTACGATATAGAAGGTATTTCGGGAAATAGTATGGCTATTCGACCGGAGTTTATCAATGATTCCGAGCGTTTCTGGTATTATTTTTCAGATAGTAAGGGGAAAAGATATTATTACGTGGACCCGGCGAGAAAAATTAAACGTCTGCTGTTTGATAATGACGAATTATTGGCGCAAATAAGCAAGGAGACAAGAAAGGCGTATAACTCGAAAACACTGTCTTTGCAGGCTTTGGAATTTGATAAGAAAGAACGTTCTTTCACTTTTGAATTTGACGGGGCAAAATATAGATACACGTTTAAAACAAAACTGGTGGAAAAGATTGATACCTTGAAACCTTGGGTGGGGAAAGAGTCATGGATGAAATATTCGCCGGACAGTGCTTATATATTATATGCCTTGAATCATAACTTATACGTCAGGGGGAATCAAGAAAAAGGAAAGGATACGACCGCCGTTCAATTGACATTTGATGCGGAGAAGGATTTTACTTTTGCCAAAGAGTTTGAGGGATCGGACGTGGAGGTCGAATCGATTGCGGCATGGTTTAAGGATTCTAAAAAGGTGTATGCCGTGCGGGAAGATGCCCGTAAAGTGGAAGACTTGTATCTGGTGAATAGTTTGTCCAATCCTCGTCCGACATTGAAGACGTATAAATATGACATGCCGGGAGATAAGGAGATTTCCCAAAGTGAATTATTGATTATAGACGTGGAAACGAACAAAATCACGAGAGTGGAAACGGCTAAATGGCAGGATCAATATGTAGAAGTGCTGTACACGAATAAAAAATCGGATAAGGTTTATTTTGAACGTATTAACAGAGCTTTTAACGAGAAAGAGTTGTGTGTGGCGGACTTGAACACGGGAACAACGAAGGTACTGATTCACGAGGAAGATAAACCTTTTTTGGATTTCAAGATGGTAAATATTTCGTTTTTGAATGACGGTGAGGATATTGTGTATCGCTCCGAGCGTACGGGATGGGGACATTATTATTTGTATGATGGGGAAGGAAATTTGAAAAATGAAATTACATCGGGAGCTTGGGTTGCGGGACCGATTTGTGATATCGATACTGCGGACCGTGTGCTTTATTTTTATGCTTTGGGGAAAGATAAAAATATAGATCCGTATTATTATACCTTGTGTAGGGCTGAACTGGATAAACCGAATAGCGTGCAACAATTGACTTTTGATGATGTAAATCATATGGTTGATTGGTCGAAGTCTTTTAATTATTTCGTGGACACCTATCAACGGGTGGATTTGGAACCGCACATGGTGGTGAGGGATAAGCGTGGGAAAAAGGTAATGGATTTGGAGAAAGCGGATATTTCACGTGTGAAAGAGATGGGGTGGAAAGCTCCGGAACGTTTTAGCGTGAAAGCGACAGATGGGCAGGTAGATTTGTACGGGGTGATGTGGAAACCGTTTGATTTTGATTCAACCAAACGTTACCCGGTTATTTCAGCGGTTTACCCCGGGCCGTTCTACGAGCATGTTCCGACGCAATTTGAAATTGTTCATAAGCATAATACCCGATTGGCACAGCTTGGCTTTATCGTGATAGCCGTGGGACACCGAGGGGGAAGTCCCATGCGGGGGAAGTATTACCACACTTATGGTTATGGAAATATGAGGGATTATCCTCTGGCGGATGACAAATATGTTATCGAGCAGTTGGCTGATCGATATCCCTATATTGATAGGAGTAAAGTGGGCATTTTCGGTCATTCGGGTGGCGGATTTATGGCTGCTGCGGCTATCTGTACATACCCCGAGTTTTATTCGGCGGCGGTAGCGACTGCGGGTAACCATGACAATTATATTTATAATAAATGGTTCACGGAAACACACAACGGGGTGAAAGAAGAGAAACGGGAAGTGAAAGACAGTGTACTCGGTAACCAGGGCGAATACACGTATGAATTTAAAGTCGGCACGAACATGGATTTGGCGAAACGTTACAAGGGTGGTTTGTTGCTGGTGACGGGGGATATGGATGACAATGTCCATCCGGCTCATACTTATCGTATGGTGAATGCTTTGATTGAAGCTGGTAAACATTTTGATATGTTGGTGCTCCCGGGACAGGATCATGGGTTTGGTGGGGATGCTGAGGTATTTTTTGAACGGAAGTTGTGGCATCATTTTGCCCGTTTGCTTTTAGGGGATTCCTCTGCGGACTATCAGACAGATCTGGATTATTTTATGAAGAGATAAAATCCTTGAAGTAGGGGATATTAAATTTATCATGATGAAATTAATTAAATACGGAATAATTTTTTTGTTGATTCTCTTCAGCGGAGAAATCGGGCTTGCCCAAAAGAGAGTTTTGGACACGGCTGCATACAAATTATGGCGAAGAGTGGATGCTCCTGATATCTCGGATGATGGGAAATGGGTGACCTATCGGTTGGTTCATATCGATTCCCGTTATGATACATTGCCCCCCGTGACTTATTTATATCATCCAGAGAAAAAAACAAAAGTGGCACTTGAACACGTCGTTCGCCCCACTTTTTTCGCTAACGGGAAATGGTTGCGTTACACGGTGGCGGCTTCTGAAGTGGATTCCAGTGCTTGCGATTCCACATTCTTGTTGCGTTTGCATGACATGAAAAAGATTTATTGGGACAGGGAATATGATTTCAGGGAATACAATACTTCCGAATTAATCACTTATTCTTACCCGATAGATAAAGAACGACCGGATATGAAAAGACTGGTTATTCGGGACATCGGGACGAATGATTCCATCGTGATGGATAGTGTCGAGAATTACACTTTGTTGAAAGGGCATAAAGCGATGGTTTATATCAAGAATCACGGTGATTATAAATCTTTGCGCTACCGTCCGTTGCGAGGGGTTCCCGTCATTATTTTTTCGGATAGGGAGAAGATATTAAAAGATTATTCGTTATTGCCTCACCAAATGCAGGGAACCTTTGCCGTTGCGTCGGATTCTTCGAGAAGTAAAAATCCTAACCTGCTTTATTCCTTTTACCTGCCGGAAGGAGAGTGCCGGTTTTTAGTGGACTGGGATCAGGTGCAATTCCCCGAAAACTATACATGGCGAGGGCGGGCTTATCGCTTGTCTGCTAATGGAAACCGGATTATTTTGGACGTGGATACCGTCTACCAGGAACTGGAGAAAAAGCAAGGAAAGAAAGATACCCGCTTCGAGTTGGAATTATGGACTTGGGATGATGAGGTTTCTTCTCTTCAACAGCGAAGCGGTAATTATAGGGCAAGTAACGTGAAATTTGCTTATAATCTCGACACGAAGACGTGCTGTCGGGTAATGAATCAAAAAATGGAAAAGTTGATTTTACCGGAGAACAACCGGGGCGATTATGCTTTTACCTTGGATAGAACTCCCTATAAGCGTTTTGCCGACTGGAAGAACGATATTAACGCAGATATTTACTTGGTTAATTTGAACACGGGAGAAGCGGTGCTCTTCGAACGGAATGCTTACGAGGAACCGGTATGGAGCCCGAACGGTAAGTACGCTTTGTGGTATGATGCGCTGGAGAAAGCCTGGTATAAAATCAATCCGGCAACCCGTGAACGTGTCAATATCTCTAGGGAGATAGGTTATCCCGTTTATAATGAATGGCACGACCTTCCTAAGCCCGCCGAGCCTTACGGCATTGCCGGGTGGACGGAAGACGGGAATCAGGTTGTCCTGTACGATCGTTATGATATGTGGGTAGTTGACCTGACGGGTCAAAGAAAAGTTTATTCGTTGACGAATGGCTATGGGCGAGCCACAAGTCGCCAGTTCCGTCGCTTGAAAAATGACTACGACGATAAGATGCTCGACCTGAAAAATGACTTTTTAATGACTTCCGTGAACTTGGATAACCGGGATGAAGGGATTTATCGTTTTTCTCCTGGCAGGAAAATGAAGAAATTGGTGGAAGGGGCTTATTCCATTTCAATAAACCAACGCTCCGCTAACGGGAAATATTGTATTTTTTCCCGGCAGAGTTACACCGAATCCCGTGACCTGTGGTGGAGCGATTTGAACTTTACCCGTCCCGTGCGGATAACGGATGTAAACCCGCAACAAAAGGATTATGCTTGGGGAACCGTAAAATTAGTCAAGTGGATGAATTACGGGGGCAAAGAAAATGCCGGGTTACTTTATTTGCCGGAGAATTATGATCCGAATAAACGCTATCCCGTCATCGTGAACTTTTACGAGACTCATACCGAGGGTTTACACTGGTATGTCGTACCCACTTGGAGTAGTGGAATGCTGAATGTCGTTTCTTATGTCAGCAACGGGTATGTCGTGTTTATGCCGGATATACATTTTACAGTAGGGGCACCCGGTGAAAGCTGCTATGATGCTGTGGTTAGTGGTACGCGAATGCTAATCGACCAGGGAATTGCCGACAAGAATCGTATCGGTATACAAGGACATAGTTGGTCAGGTTATCAGGTTGCTTATTTGGTCACCCGGACGAATATGTTTGCTTGTGCCAGTCCGGGGGCTGCCGTATCCAGTATGGTCTCAGCGTATACCGGAATCCGTACGGGTAGCGGAATGCCCCGGATGTTCATGTACGAGGAAACACAGAGTCGTCTGGGTAAATCTTTGTGGGAAGATAAGGAGATGTATCTTCGCCATTCTCCCATTCTGGATGCCGATAAAATACAGACACCCTTGTTGATATTTCATTGTGACAAGGATGAGGCTGTCCCCTATTCAGAGGGACTGAATTTGTTTCTTGCCATGCGACGTTTGCAGAAACCCGCTTGGTTGCTAAATTACAAGGGTGAACGCCATTTCTTGTACAATAAAGCGGCAGAGGCGGACTGGACTATTCGGATGAAGCAGTTTTTTGACCATTACCTGAAAGGGAGTCCGGAACCTCGTTGGATGAGAGAAGGAATTCACGCTAATGAGCGTGGGTTCGATCAAAAGTATGATTTGGTGAAGTAAATTTCTGAAATAATAATTTTAATCTGTAATAATAGTATGAAAAATTTGTTGACTATTGGTTTAACCTTATTGTGTTTGGCTTGTGCCAGTGATCCACGAAAAGAGATGGAAAAGAAAATTATCGGAGAATGGTGCAATCCTTATACCTATGAATCAACCGGAGAGTTGAAAGGCTTCCATTTCAAAAAAGGAGGTGTGTGTGAAGCGATCAATATCCCCTCGTTGGAACTGAAAACATGGAGTGTTCAAGAAGGCTATCTGCTGATAAAAGGCTTTAGCATCGAGGAGGATGGAAGCAAAGAGGTTTACGAGACTAAAGAGAAGATCGATCTCTTGAATACAGACACATTGAGTCTCGTGGCGCGTGAATCCAATCCCCGCCTTGTTTTCCTTTATTTGAACACGAAGATTATTAAAGAACGGGTTATCGTGGATACTGTGTTGCGAGAGTAGTATTTGCACTATAAAATGTAAGAAGCCCGCCTAACTTTTCTTTGTTAGGCGGGCTCTTGCTTGATGTTTTATATTACGATTGTACTTGGAATGAATTTTTTAGTCCTTGCTTGAATGAATTACATTACATCCACGTACTTCCATTCTTGAATCTCACGCTAATAATTTCTTCTCCAAATTTCTTTTCAAAAGAGAACATCCTATGAGGTACTTCATTGGTGTATGCTGGTGCAGAAACTTCTTCCACGTAAAATTTCCCGTTTGCTAATCCGATTCCTGCGATCCAAGCATTATATATTTCAGTGTCAATAGATGTGATATCAGCCTCAAACGTGTCATATAGGATGATAGTTCCTGTAGTGCGGTTTAGTAACCATAATTCATTGTTATGGGTAATTAATACATATCCTAGAAGTTGTTTTATTCCCCATGCACTAGCGTCTGTGTAACCGGTGTTGAATATGTTTTTACCGTTGCCGATAATATTACTTAATACTTGTTGTGTTGCTTCCGGTAATACTTGTTGTTTTATGGTTGATATAGCAGGTTCGTCTCCATATTTGGTGCTATTTAAACCAAAATCATAGGAATAAAAGATTCCTTCAGGGTCTTGTAAAATTGCATGGAATCTGATAGCGTCCGGATAATTATTCCATTTGTATGCGCCACAATGAATCATTTTCATGTCCCCGAGGTTATCAATTCGTGCGACGTCACTTGATTCGTATGCATCGTGTGGAACGAATGGTGCCGTGACTTTACCGGCAACTTGTTGGTCGCTATCCATGATTAGTAAAAATCTATGCAAATTTTTTTCATATAGTAACGTGTAACTTCCTGCTGTATAGCGATGGTGAATAACTCCAAGACCGTTTACTTCATGGGTGACTCCGTTTTCTTCAAAAGTGACCGGATCGTTTAGAAAATAACCTGTGTTAAATAGGAATTGACTACTCTTCTTGCGGCTATACATTTTTCCGTCTTTTCCAATCACGAAGGTACTCCAAGTCATATCAACAATATCGAATGGTTCAAATCCGGCAGGGACACCATCAAGGAATTGATCTTTTAACAACACATCCTTTTCGAAACTGATTCCGGATACATCGAGCGAATTATTACCACCTTGTAAAATCCAAAAGCTTCCGGTTTCACTATTATGGTTAATATCGTCTTCGTGGAAATGTTGCATGATTCTTACTGGCTCTTGTCCTAAGGATTCTTTGTTGATCTCCTCGTAGACATTATAAAAATCTTTATAAGTATAGTAATTGGTTTCCGTGGCATTATAATTTGAATTGTAAGATTGCCGGAGGTAGGATAGAATGGACTCGTTACCTGCTCCTCTGGATAAGATCACAAATCCGTCAGTTTCATAAGGTGATTTGGTGGTGAGGGTTGTGTGTTGACTATATATCGCTCCGGTTTTTTTATCTGTGATATGCAGGATGATGATACCCGAGCCTATTGTGTCCACGATATAGAAAAGATCACGTGATTTAAATTTTTTCGTTCCGAATAATGTCCATTCGAAATCAAAATTGCTAGAGGCTGTATCTCCGCTAAATGTTAATTCCGGAGAATATTGAAGAGTATCCCCGTAACTAATAGGATAAATTGAAAATGAACCTATTGTTACACTATTTAATGACGTGTAATCGTAATTTCCCTTGTCATCATAACAACTCATGAATGCGAGGAAAATAATTAAGTATGTATATATTAATTTCATATTCATAATAATTTAGCGTTCGATTAATTTACTGGAATTTCCATAGGAGTAACTCCGTCTTCTTCTGTAATACCTTCATCTTTGAGGTATTTCTTGAATTCAAGACATATTTTTCGTCTAACGGTAAATTCATATTCAGATAAATCTGTAATCTTGGTGAAACTGACAAACTCAGAGTACTTTTTAGCACTCCATTCTCCCAAAAACAATGTTTCAACCTCTTCATCCCACCAATCAGGTTTGCTGGAGATGTTGTTGAAAATTATTCTAGCTGCTTGATTCGCTTTAAGACCGGGGGTAAAGTTTTCATTCTCGACTATCCGAATATAAAGAGTTACCTCTTTTCCTTCAAGCTCCTTATTGAATAATTTGATATAGACTGTATCTTTTATTTGATTGGCAGGGAATTCTTGTATAAGGTCAAAAGAGTATTGTTCTGCGTTTGCAGTGGTAGAATCGGCATCGACTTTTAATTGGTATGGAGTTGGCCTCGATACGAGATCCCCGGCTAATAGTACTTCAACAGCGATCTCTTTTTCTGTTACTCCCGGGTAGTGGGTAAATGACAGAACTGTAGCACTGTCAGGTACTTCCGGTTTCGAGAAATGCAGGTATTTCACGGACTTGTACTCGTAAGTCTTGTCCTCCGAGCAAGCCCAAAGTATAATAAAACTGAATATCAGAAAAATAAATGTTTTCATATTTGAAGGGTTTGTTAGTTAATATTTTCATTATCAGGTGTGGGGATAACGAATATAGTACCCCTGCTTAGTGTTTGGTTGAATTTTTTATACCAATAGAAAGCTTGTCCCTCTACCATTAAATCTTTATGAATCTCCTTAATCAATTCTTTTTCAAAAGATGCTTCATTAGTGATATAGTTTTTAATCGGATCACTTAAAATACCTCGAACATTACGAACTTGATCAATCATCTTAAAGGCTTCTTCTGATTGATTATTTTTATATAGGTATTCGGAAGCGATGTAGTACATTTCACTAACCCGGATCATGGGTATAGCGTCTTCGCCATATGATTTCCCGGTTTGAGAGGTATATTTTAAAGGATATTTATTAGATGAATAAGTACCGAGGAAGGTTAAGTATCTGGTATCTTCGGTAGGAGGATTCCATGAGTACCATTCCATTTGATTCAGATAAATATAAAAAGTACTTGTTCTGTCCGCCGTCGACCCGGGTAGATAAACTTTATAATTTTCAATTAATTTCTGGTTGGATAATACAAAGATTAATTCATTATTGAGTTTGTGATTTTCTGGAAAAACGGAACCGTTTTGAAGAGTGAAAAAATATGCTCCACCTCCTTTTGCATTAATAACTTCCAAAGCGGCATCGTGTGCTTCTTTCAAATCACCGGCCCAAGAGTATACACGTGCGAGTGTCGCCACGATTGCATAATAATTCATGCGATATCCTCTGTAGGCATAGAATAAATTGTCGGGAGGAGTTAGGCTTCCTTCAATACGATGGGATACGGAAAACCATTTTTTATGTTCAGGAAGTGTATCAAAAGTGGCTACAAGGTCTTTTGCGGTGAGCAGGTCGTTTTTGATCTTTTCAAGAGTTTGATCCACGGTTAAATGAGGCTCAAATGTTGATTTATAGCGATCGTAATAAGGAATATAAGTTTTGCCGTCATCCACCTTTTTGGAAGGAGCAAACAACCTCAGCATATCGAAATGCAGGAATCCTCTTAAGGCATAAGCCTCTCCCAAGATAAGATTTTTACCGATCTCTCCTTCCTCGAATTGAGTAGTCGGTTCATTTTTTACATTTTCGATAAGATTGTTACAATTGGCAATAGCGTTATAGGTTGTACTCCACATCTTTTCAAAAAGATTTTTAGAGTTTACGGTCGTGAATCTACTGCTATATATGTCACTGTATGCTCCACTAAAATAACCGTTGCTATAAGTATGGGCGAGAATTTCCAAAGCCCCGTAAGACATTTCCTGTCCGTACATACTAGCTCCTGCCATGCTTTTGTAAATGCCGTTCAATGCTACTTGGTAGCCGTCTTCTTTAGCAAAAAGCTCTTCTTCATTTATATTGGATTCGGGAGAAACCGATAGCCAGTCATTACAGCCTCCTAATATAAATGGTAAAATGATATATAAAAATAGTTTATTGAATTTCATGATATCTGTTTTAGAAAGTTGCATTTAATGTTATATTCATACTTCGGGCGAACGGGTAACTTAGACCTCTTTCTGCTTTTACAGTGGAAAGGCGGAATAGATCGTTGGCTCCGAGTTCTAGGCGCAGCATGCTGACACCGATTCGTTTCAATAACGTGGGCTCGAAATCATAACTTAAAGAAAGAGAACTTAAACTTACCACGTTCTCGTTTTGGATGAAACGTTCTGTCGGCTGAGTTTTTTTACCACTAAGTCCGTCGGCTAAAGATTTGTATTTTGCGCGGTCTCCGGGTTTTTGCCATCTGTCCTTTAGTACTCTTTTATCAACATTATATACATATATATTTGCGTCTTCAACTTTTTCTATTAAAGTCTTATTGTAGTATTGTCCGCCATATTTATACATGAAAGAGGTGAATAAAGTCCAGTTTTTATACCGGAGATTAAAACCGAAGGAACCTTGGATGTCCGGTTCCGTGTCCCCTAATGCTACTTGGTCGGATGTATTCCAAGTGTATGTAATTTCACCGTTCTTCTTCACGAAAATCTCTTGCCCGTTTGTCGGGTCTATACCCAAGGAACGAACGGCATAGATCGGGGTTAGTGAACCTCCTTCCACGAATTGTTTGAACGGTTCGGATACGTTAGTCCTGTCCAAATTTGAATTGTAGTATTGATTCTCCCTATTGCTAAAATACTCTTCAACTTGTTTGTTGTATGCCCTTAGGCTTTCTGCGATTTTCACGAATTTACGTTTGTCATGTGCCAGATTGAAATAGACGTTAAAATTCCAGTCTGTTTTATTGACGATATTGCTCTTTAAAATAATTTCGTAACCTTTACCTTTTACTTCTCCGATATTATCTTTATAAGTCGTGAAGCCAGTAGAACTAGGAATCGTGACATCATTCACCATATCAACGGTTTTTTCAATATAATAATCCGCTGAAAGATTCAATATCCCGTTGAATATATCAAAATCAATACCGAAGTTCGTTTTGTATTTTTTCTCCCATCCCAAATCTTCATTTCCCAATGCGATAAGTGTAGCTCCGTATCCTGTTTTGTACCATTCATCATCTATGGTTTTGTACATGGTTTGTGCTTCATACGGGGAGAAACTCACGTTTCCTGTTAATCCGTAACTTGTGCGTAGTTTTAAAAGATTGAGCCAACCAATATTTTTGGCGAAATCATAATTGTGTAAGTTGATACCAACTCCCCCTGACCAATATAAAGCCCACTTTTTATTATGTCCGAATTTTGATGAACCATCGGTACGTATAGAGGCATCTAATAAATAGACATCATTATACGAATAGTTTAATAAACCGATAAAACCGATCAAGTGGCTGACATCTTTCGAATTCGATGGTTTTTCACTAACTTTTTCAGCATAATTGGGGGAAGAGAAAATACCGGAAGGAAATCCTTCATAAATCGTTGTTGTACTTTGAGAATCTGAACTGGAACCATTCATACCGAGATTGAAGTTTATATTGTGATTCTCGACGCTCCTGTTGTAGGATAAATTAGCAGTAAACTCCCATGATGCACTTTTGCCATCACGCTGTGTTAGTGATCCTGAAGTTAAATTGGTTGCAGACAATGGATTCGTGTTTTTTTTGGATTTCGGATCCACGAATATCTTCCCGTCGCTAATTGTTTTTGAAAGTTTGAATGTTCCTTTAGCTAACAAGTAGGATGTAATGAACCAGTTTATTCCTAATTCGTTTTCGATGAGCTCATCTTTTGTCCGGTCGAAGCTAGATAACGTGGCTTCCCATAGCGGGTTGATCGCATCTTTTCCATTGCCAGCAAATTCGTTATTCCATCTTGTCGTTTGTGCTAGATAGTTACCGTTTTCATCTTTGTATTTGTCATAAGGTAACTTTTTCGTGTATTCGGAAAAACTACCATAGGGTGATTCTTTACTTTTGGTTTGTTGGTAAACAATTTTATCTTTGATTTGGAAATTTCCCAGCCTATAGTCTATGCTAAATTCAACTCCGGTATTATTTCGACTGGATTCTTTCATAACACCATCGTTGTTCGAATAAATTAGATTTAAGCCAAAACGTAAATCTTCGTGTCCGCCTTCAAGGAATATACTGTGTTTGTGATTGAAAACGGTTCTTAACGGTTTGGATAACCAATAAGTGTCAACCCCTTCGATAATATTGTTTAGTTTGCTCTGGTACTCTCTATCTAGTGTTGCTTGATTATTCTCGTAGGACGAGGACATGGGATCTGCTTCAAACATATGGGCGGCAACCTCTGTCGCGAGTTTTTCTTTAGCATTCATCAGATTGTAATCACTTAAATCCGGGATGGAAAGCGTACCGGTCATGGAATAACTGACATTTATTTTACCCGGTTTGGGTGCTACCGTGGTAATAACCACCACGCCGTTCGCTGCACGGGAACCGTACATGGCAGTGGCAGCCGCATCTTTCAATATGGTCATGCTTTCAATCCGGTTCGGGTCAAAGTCATACACTTTCTGGATACTGACTTGGAAACCGTCCATGATAAAAAGAGGAAGGTTCGGGTTATTCTCCAAATTGGCTTTTGTCGTGTAGTTGGGGTCAAGTTCTTTTACTCCTGTCCCCGAGCGACCGCGGATATACATTTCCGGGAGGGTATTCGGGTCTGATCCCCATTGATTGTTCTCTTGTATACGAAAAGAGGGATCAAAAACTTGTAAAGCCTTGATAACATTCGTTTTCGATACCTTCAATAATTCATCTCTTTTTACGGATACAGAACTTCCTGTAAAACTTTCCTTTTTGATGTTGGCGTATCCCGTCACGACAACCTCATCCATCTGTTTTACATCTTCCTGCAATTTAATAACGATCTCGTTTTCATCGTTTTTAGGATCATTGCTTACTTTATAACTTTGTGTTTCAAACCCGATGAAAGAAATAACTAAGATAATACTATCCATTTTAGGTATTTCCAACTTGAACTTGCCATCCACATCGGTTACAACACCTAGTGTTGTGCCTTTGATTGTGACGGTAGCTCCCGGCAAGGTAAATCCTTTGTCATCCAGTACTTTCCCTTTTATGGTCCGAGGTTTTTCAGTTTCCTTTTTATTGTCATCGGCAGGACGGATGATGATGACATCATCTTCAATCTCGTAAGATAGCTTGGTGCCTGCAAGTAAGGTCTTGAGGAAATCGTCAATGGATACATTTTGAAGGTCGATATTACGTTTCCCGTATTTATTAACCTCTTCTACCCGGTACAGGAAACGATAGTTCGTTTCCGTTCTGACGGTTTTAATCATTTCGTCGATGGTTGCGTTTTCCATTTTAACGCTCACTTTGATGACTTGTGCGGTAGCGTTCACGTCGAAATACATCGTTGTGATAAGCGCTATCAAGAGGCTTGCTCGTAAAATCCGAAGAATTTTCTCCCACCTTTGATGAAAATCAAAGGTGTACTTCCGTTTTTTTTCCATAACTTTGAGTACTTAATAGTTTAAATAATCGATTTCTAAATAGACTTGTTTATGAGTTGGTTACAAATGGGAGGATGGATCAGATCCTCCTGTTTTTTATTGATTGATAACTTCTTCCACTATAATATTATTTCCATTCACTTTGAACCGTATGGATGTCGCTTTTTCTATCATCCCGAGGGTCTTTCTGAAATCCCCGTATCTCTCCAGATCTCCCGTGAAATGGTATTTTTTCACTGCCGGGTTGACATAGAACACGTTGATATTATACCAACGGGAAAGTGTTGTCATGATCTCTTCGAGCGGTTTGTTTTCAAACACGAACAATCCTTCCTTCCATGTCGTGTATAAACGTACATCTACTTTGCGGGTAGTCAGATTACAGGAATGTTTTTCGTAAACAGCCTGATGGGATGGAGTTAATGTTACATTTTGCTTTTTATCCGACACGTTAACAGAACCCTCGCATAGCGTAGTTTCGATAACATCGGCATCCGGGTATGCCAAAATATTAAATTCCGTTCCGAGTACTTTCACTTCAATATTCCCGTTCGTTTTCACGATAAAAGGTTTTGCCGCGTTTTTTGTGACAGAAAAATAAGCTTCTCCGGAAAGCACAACTTCTCGTTTTGTTTCATCAAATTGAGCAGGAAATGACAATTCCGAATCCGAGTTTATCCAGACATGCGTCCCGTCCGGTAGGATAAGTTCATATTCTCCGCCTTTTGGAACTTGTATTGTATGTCGTTTATGTTTGATGTTTAAAGAATCTGCTTGTCGTTTGTATTCTAATGCATTTCCGTTGTTGATGGCAATAATTCCGTTACCTAAATCAAGTGTTTGTTGCGTGGATTGTTGTGATAAACTGATTTGCCTTCCTTCCGGTGTGATTAATATCGCTTTTGAACTTCCTGCATGAATTTCAGCTACGGGAAGAACCTCTTGTTGTGTTTTGTCATACCTCGGGACAAACAAGCCGATCGTGATGGCCACTATCGCGACAGCGGCAGCACTAGACCACCATAAAAGTGTACGGGATTTTGTTTTGTGCGCGGGCGCAATTTGTTTCTCGACCTTTTGCCATGAGGCATGAGGGTTAACGCGATGGAATTGTTGATCCCGAGAACGTTTATTGTCGGGATTTAATATTCGCTCATGCAACTTGGCTCCGGAAGAGTGTTCTGCTTGCCATTGTTGCAATTCGGCTTCTTCCTCCGGTGAAAGCTCTCCTGCCATTTCTTTGGCAATGAGTTGTGCGATACGGTATTCTTTTGTGTATTCTAACATAAATATAGACGTTACAAAACTATTATCTATTTACAGAACACGGGATAAGGTCAAAAGGATGAATGGAAAATTATTTTTTTTGATAGAAAATGGAATTTTTTTTATATTTCCCCGATTCTCCCGTACAAGGAAGAATCGGGGAAATAAAGAGATTTATTTTTTCCTGCGCCTCCACCACAATGCAAGGCTTAAGAAAGTCAAGATGCCGGGAAAAACACCCATGAAGAGAATTTTTAACCAGACACCGGACTTTTCATTCAAGTAAACCTTATTGTCGGAGGAACGTTTTCGGTTGGTATCTATCGGGTATTCTCCGTTCGTGAGAAGACGGAATGATTCCGTGACAACCGTGAAATTAGAGGATTCGATCCCGTTTCGTTGGCGTGTAAGTTCACCGTTTCCGATGCAATCCGCGTCCCCGAGAACTATGATGCCTTGTTTTTTGCCGTTTATCTGGCGGGTTAAATACATCATGGTTACATTTGCCTGTTCGATTTCTCCGATAGCAGAATTGATGCGTGCCGTATCTTCAACGAAGTTCGTCGTTTCCAGTTCACTCCATGAACCTGTGGAGTCGGTTGTCATCAATGGAATTATCGTGAAACCTTTCTCTTCTATTTGCTTGATTCCGACAGTGGAAGGCATCGTGATCTTGTAACCGAAATATGCCGCATCGCTGAATCTTTTGCTTAAATCTTCAGCGGCTTTAGTGATGGAAGATAAAATCAAATCTGCCGGATAATCCTTGCTCTCCTGCACGAGAATACCCGGCATGAAACTTAATCCCAAATTTGCTAACGTGGGGTTCATTTGTTCTTGGCGACGAGGTTCTCCGGCGATAATCAGATTACGCCCTTCGGCGATATAACCATCAATCATACCCTGTTCTTTGGAAGAAAGTGGGGTGCGGATATCTGAAATCACGAGAATATCCACTTCATCGGGTATTCTATCTAGGGTATCAAGAGCGAGTGTAGTAATATCAAAACCTTGATTAATAAGTGAATTACGGAATCCTTTATACTGAGAGAATGCATAATAATCCCGGTCACCACCCCCGTTTATATTTCTCTCACCGTGTCCGGTAACGAAGGCAACCAAAGGCGCTTTTACGACCATGCGTTTAAGAGCGGCAGTGATCTCGGTTTCCGTGGGGAAGCGCATATTATCGTCATAAAGGCGGAGGTATGATTTTTGTCCGTTGCCTCGTTCCAACACCCGTACGAATTTGTTGTACTCGGCAGACAGGTCTTCTGTTTGCCGTATTTGTTCGGGATTCAATACTTGATCTATATTCCAATCAAGAGCTTCACATATTTTTTGAGCACGTTGTTCGTCGCTTAAACCGGGATAGCGTTGATCAAGACTCGGGTTGTCTACTTTGTCGTAATAATAAACGTATTTCATCTTGATCTCCGGTTTGAAGCGTATATATTTCTCGAACCGTTCGATATCTTGATTGTGATAACGGGGCAATACCCGGAAATAATCTTCGTCAAGAATGTTGACATAAGAGGTGATAGTCAGGGGACCATCCAGTTGTTCCATGACGTCCAGACTGTTTTGAGTCAAAGTGTTATCTTTCATTTCGGTTGCATCATAATAACAGCGAAGTGCGGGACGGGATGAAACATAACCGATCAAAAGAGTCACGACAATAATTCCTCCATAGCGAAGTGCGGATTGTGATGCGGTACGTTTGGTTCTTTCGGATTGTAAACGTAAAATGGAAAATATAATGAAAAGAATAATTACCAGTAGGAAATAAAGTAGATCTTCGCTGGTAATAAGACCTTTAAAGAACGTGTCTGCACGCCCCGAGATGGAAAGCCAGTATGTGATATCCCTCACGAATGGGATTTCCTGACCGACATTCCCGATATAGTTGAGTACGGCAAGTATGGCAAGAGTCCCCACGGCTGCAACAACCTGATAAGACGTGAGCGAAGACATGAATAACCCGATTGCCGCGTAAGCACAAATCATGAGGAATATTCCCAGTAAAGCAGTCAAGGCAAACGATGAATCAATATCCTTGATCGTGAAAGCCGTGAAGGCATAGTAAACGAATAATATGGCTACTAGAATCAAGGCGTACACGATCATGGAAAGATATTTCCCAAAAATGATTTGCCGGTTTGTGATCGGGGATGAGTACAATAATTTAATAGAACCACGGTTATACTCTTGGCTCATAAGCCCCATCGTGAGTAATGGAATGTATAGGAACAAATGTTCTTGCATACTGGAAATAGCTCCCTGCCAACCGAGCAAGAGGCGTCTGGTTGCCCCGATAACAGTATACCCTAAAGCTTGGGAACGTAATGCATCACCCCATGCTTCGGCATAAGCCATTCCCGACTGGAAAGTGAAGATAATAAGAATAAGCCATGCTATCGGGGAATAAAATAGCGTGCTCAGTTCGTTTTTGGTTATCTTTAATATTGTTTTCATAGATAGAATTTGCGTTTACTGTTGTACTTTTTTTCCTGATAATTGAGCGAATATCGTGTCAAGAGCCAAGCGTTCCAGTTGTATCTCGGCTAATTCCCAGTTATTGGTAACACTGAGTTGTACGATATGTTCGCTAATATCCTTTGACGCGTCGAATTGCAGGCGATAGCTGCGGGGATCGAGCTTTTCCACTCGGGCAACGCCTTCTATCGCTCCTAGAGTTTGTTCGGATGGAGCCGCGTCAAATCTGACTAACAACGTGGAAGGGGCAACGTAATTGTTAAAATCGTCCATGCTGCCGGAAAATACGAGTTTACCTTGTTCAATCATTTTGATGTTATTACAAGTAGCTTGTACCTCGGACAAGATATGTGTCGATAACAATACGGCATGATCAGTAGCAATCTCTTTAATCAAGTGGCGTATTTCTACAATCTGGTTCGGGTCAAGACCATTTGTCGGTTCATCAAGGACAACAAAACGGGGATTATGGACAATGGCTTGTGCGATGCCCACGCGTTGTTGATATCCTCCCGACAGATTGTTGATAATACGTTCGCGGAAATGTGTGATATCACATCGTTTCATGGCACGTTCCACGGCAGCCGGGATTTCATGTGTCGGCATTAGCCGAAGGTGTGCGCAATAAGTCAGATATTCTTCCACGGTAATATCCGGGTATAGTGGCGGTTTTTGGGGAAGGAACCCGATATGTCTTTTGGCTTCCACCGGGTTCGTCCGTAGGTTGTAGCCGTTAAGGTAAACTTCCCCTTCGGTTTGGTTCAGCACGCCGCATATAATATTCATTGTGGTGGACTTCCCGGCACCGTTGGAACCGAGCAATCCTAACACCCCTTTTTCTTTGATCTCAAAGTTTATATCTTCTATAGCCCATTGTATATGATACCGGTGAGACAAATGCTCGACCTTTACTATTGAATCTTCCATGTGTTATAATTTAAAATTTAGCTATTAAAATTTCTTTCTCTTGTACCATACCATAAAGCCAATGAAGGCCAATATAAACGGTATGACGCCCAGTGCGAAGGCTGAAATCCAAGGAGTTGCTGCCCGGCTGACAAGAATCCTGTTGTCGATAGCTTCCGGGCGGGATGTATCGATAGGGAATTCCCCGTATGACAGCCATTTGAACGTTTCGCTGATGAAGTCGAAATTGACGGCGAAAATTCCGTTCCGGCTGTTCATCAGTTCCGTGTTGCTGATACAATCGGCGTCACCCGTGACCACGATACGTTGTTCCTTGTTTCCCCTTTGGCGGGTAAGCGAGAGAATGACAGGATAAGACTGTTCCTTTTCCCCGATAGCCTCGTTAATGGATAACTCCCCGTCCAGAAAATCGGTTGTTTCCAGTTCATTCCAACTATTCTCCTTAAGCGTCATGGCAATAGGTTTTACAGTGTATCCTTTGTCCGTGCTATAATGTAAAGGGGAGGCATCCGGCATAACGATTGAGGCTCCCCATCGTTTGAGTTGGGCGTACCGGGGACTTTGTGCGGCGGCATTATCCGTTAGTTTCGCGGTGACAACGGATGGCAGGTAATCTTGATTACGTTGCACGAGGGTTCCCGGCATGAGTTCTATCCCGAATCGGGCGAGCAAGGGATTCATCGCTTCTTGACGATGGGGTTCCCCAAGGATGAAAAGATTACCGCCCCGTTCTATATAATGTTCCAATCTTGTCATTTCTTCTTCGGAAAGAGGGCTACGCATATCGGCAATAACCAGAATGTTAATGTCTTCTGGAATATCGGAGTCTTTAATAGATAATTCCGTGGCATCGAATCCTTGGTTGATCAGGGAGTGACGGAAATAAATACTTCGGGCGAACGTGTAATAGTAACGGTCGCCGGCACTATTCACGTTACGTTCCCCGTGTCCCGTGAGAAAAGCAACTTTAGGGGCGGGGACTAGGAAGCGTTTCAACGCTGTAGTGATCTCGGTTTCCGACGGGTGCTTCATCATGTCATTGTAAAGACGAAGAGTGGTTTTCTGACCATTTTCCCGTTCCAGTACGCGAAGGAAACGGTAACCTTCCGACTTGAGATCAATAACCTTGTCAATCTCCTCCTGCGATAGGAACATGTCAAAATCAAGTTCCATGATCTTGCAGATACGCTCGGCACGCTCTTTCCCTTGTAACTCCTCGAAACGTCCATCGAAAGAAGGTTGAACCGATGGAGCGTAATAATAGACGTACTTCATTTTGATCTCCGGTTTAAAACGGACATACTGTTCGAAACGGGAGAAATCTTCTTTTAGTTGGCTCGGGAGTGCGCTACCGTAATTCGCGTCGAGGATATTCATGTAAGTCGTGATGGTTAATCCCCCGTCCAGATTTTTTACAACTTCCTGACTGCCGGGAGTCAGGGTATTTTTCTTTAAAGCGGTTGCGTCATAATAAAATTTACTTGTCGGAAGAGAGGATACATACCCTATGATCAATGCGCACGCGATAACCGCGAAATAGCGGGCAAATGTAACAGCCTTGCTTCTTTTCTTGCGGGCAGCCTGCAAGCGCATGATAGATAAGATAATAAATAGAGAAATTACGATAATGAAATATAGCACGTCTTCACTGCAAATCATTCCTCCAAGAAATTGATAAGCGCGTCCCGAGATGGATAGCCAATACGTGATATCCCGCACGAAAGAAATATCCTGTCCCACGTCACCGATAAAATTCAAAACGGCAAGGACTGCAAGTGTACCCATCGCTGCCACGACTTGATAAGACGTGATGCTTGACATGAAAAGCCCTATGGCGGCATAGGCGCAAGTCAGTAAATAGAGTCCCAGCAATCCGGTAAGAACGAATGCGATATCCATGTTCTCGATGGTAAAAAATCCGAAAATGATATAGATCAGAAGTATGCCCATGAGCATTGCCCCGTAAATTAACATGGAAAGGTATTTTCCTAGAATAATCTGTGTTGTCGTTATCGGGGAAGAATATAGAAATTTGATAGAACCGCTGCTTAATTCCCGACTCATGATTCCCATGGTGATCAAGGGAATATAGAGATACAGGCTTTTAAGCATGGAAACCAACAACCCTGTGTATCCGGCAAAAGTATTCAATGTCACTTCTCCCAGCCCGTATTCCAAGGCTTGGCGTTTTAATTGTCCCCCGAAATTTTCACTGAAATTCAATCCAGCCTGAAAGGCAAAAATAACTAGGATCAGCCAAGATACAGGCGAACAGAATAAGATGCGAAGTTCCGTCTTCGCTAATCTGAATATTGTTTTCATGTTAGATGATTATCTTTTATATTAAAATATTTTTTCCGGATAATTGTGCGAAAACCGCGTCTAAAGAATCCCTTTCCAATATAATCTCGTGAAGGTGCCATTCATTGGCAACGCTCAATTCGATCATTTTTTTCGTGATCTCTTGACCTGAAGAAAAGCGCATGCGGAAACGGGTATCCGTGATATGTTCCACGTGCGTGATCCCGGGAATAGCGGATAGAGTTTCTATAGAAGGGGGTGTTGTCATGGAAACGATAAACGTGTTGGGTTCCATGTAATTATTGAAATCCCCAATGGTGCCGGAAAAAACAACTCGTCCCTTTTCGATCATTTCTATCGTGTCACAAGTAGCTTGCACCTCGGGTAGAATATGAGTGGAAAGCATGACGGAGTGATCTTCGGCAATTTCCTTGATCAAATGGCGGACTTCAATGATTTGGTTCGGGTCTAGCCCGTTTGTCGGTTCATCGAGAATCACGAATTTCGGATTGTGTACGATGGCTTGGGCTATTCCTACCCGTTGTTGGTACCCTCCGGATAGATTTTTAATTAATCGTCTGCTGAAATGAGTGATTCCACAACGAGCTTTTGCTTTATCCACTGCTGCTTTAACCTGTCTTTTGTCCACGAGGCGCATCAGTGCGCAGTGCGTGAGATATTCGTCAACAGTCAGATCCGGGTATAGCGGGGGCTTTTGTGGAAGAAAGCCGATGTGTTTTTTAGCTTCTACCGGATGCTCGCGAAGACTGATACCGTTAATATATACTTCGCCCTCTGTTTGATTGAGAACCCCGCAGATGATATTCATCGTTGTGGATTTCCCCGCCCCGTTGGAACCTAACAGGCCGAGAGTCCCCTTCTGCTTGATTTCGAAATTGATGTCTTTTATCGCCCATTGCACACTATAACGGTGCGAGAGATGTTCGACTTTTACTACTGCTTCTTCCATAAATTTTTATTGTGTTTCTGATTTATATTTCTATTTGCAGAACACAGCTAAATTCGAAAAGGATGAATAGGGGGTGCGTTTTTCACTTTATTTTGACATTTCTTTTAGAATTATTTTTCTGCAAGAAATAGCAAAAGAACATAGAAATAATCTTTTAATAAAGTTTTTAGTGAATCTAATGCGTTATATTTTAGTGTCTTGACGGAGTTTACAGAAATGCCTAATATTTCAGCGATCTCTTTATTTTGTTTCCCGTCTAAATACATTTTAACTATTCGTGCACTTTGCGGGGGGAGGGCATTCACGGCATCATCTATGATTCGGTAGGCTTCTTCCTCGATCACGAGGTCTTTAAAAACGGCTTCTTGGTTTTCGACTTCGGGAGAGGTGTAATCCACGGTTATTTTTTTATCTCGAATGTAATTGAAACATAGATTTTTGACCGCTACATAAAGAAACGTTTTCAAACTCGGGATGTCATTGTATGCGCTACGTTTTTCCCAAAGTTTTATGAATGCCTCTTGCACAATATCTTCCGCGGCACTTTGATCTGTGATAATTTTCATGGCGACAATACACATAGAAGGATAAAACTCTTGAAAAAGAGCTTCAAATGCCTTGATATCCCCATTCTTAATATCTCCATATGTGATTGAAACACTCATAGCACAAAACGTTCGTTTAATGCTATTTTACGATATTATCATTGTGTATTAAGCGCTTTCATGGAAATTCTTCATTACCAGTTAAAAAAAATATATTGATTTCGATTCGAAAGGATATTTTTTTTATTATTTTTGATACCATTAAACGAAGGTCTAATAATAGATAATTAAAGGGTATTTCCCTCTGACGGTAATAGGGATAGATTACCGTATTTATTTATTATCGTAATGAATTGCTTGGAATCAGCTATATCGAAATATCTTTATATATGTTTACTTGATTTTGTTCGATTTTATTTATTTCCTGCTTTATTTTAGTTGTGTCAAACTCCCACGTATTCGCTCGGTGAAAAGCGATTCGGGTTTTCATTACCGAAAAATAAATACAGGTGTAAAGGTGTTCCATCCGGTTGTTTTGCCGGGGGAATTTCGACGGTAACCTCGCCATCGCCCCGGTGTGCATTGATGCAAGTGATGAATTGCGGGGAACGGGGT
The DNA here is from genome assembly GCF_900184685.1 of Butyricimonas sp. Marseille-P3923. GTDB lineage: Bacteria > Bacteroidota > Bacteroidia > Bacteroidales > Marinifilaceae > Butyricimonas > Butyricimonas muris. The sequence goes on along the minus strand of NZ_FXXL01000005.1, from coordinate 443,345 downwards.
AGCGTGCCGTAGAAATACCCGAGATACACCTGATCTGCTGCATTTGCTTTCGGGCAATCGACATCGTTCTCCCACCGCAGGGTTACTGTCCAGCCGTTGCGTTCGGCACACGTGATGACCGGGGCATCCAGTGTTCCCATCGAGAAGCGGAAGGTGGGAAACGCCCACACGCCCTCGCCCGGGCGGAAGCAACTCCCGTTGACGGTATGGAATAACGTGTCGCTCTTGGGTGCTCCTGTTTGTCTTGCCCATACACTCCATATCGGAAGTCCCCCGATGGCACGGCGGTACACTCGCCACATCTTGCGAACTTCGGTAAAGCGATTCGAGGATTGCTCCTCGCCTTCCGTTCTTGTTTTCTTGGGTCCTCGCTTGGTTTTGCAGGTTCTCACTTGTCCGCCTTGAAGAAAGAAGGTTACCCCATCCACCCGGACCGGTCCGTTGGCAAGCATTGCAAGAAGTATAGGTGATGTTCTATCCATAACATAAATGAATTAAGTATTAATAAGCTATCAATTCCGGTGCAATAGTACAAAAAATATTGTAAATATACAATAGGTTCGCTGTAGCAACGCTGTACATGTACAGCGTTGCTACAGCGAACCTACAGGGAATCTACAGCGTTTCTTACGATAGTGATACCGTATTGATTCGAAAATAAAATTGAAATAATTTATGTATTCCCCTTGTATAGGGTTAATTGTGGATTAATTTTTGTATATTTGTGGGTAGGAAAAATAAAATGAAGTATCTATGGCAGAATTTGTAAATCCGGTAGGAAAGATTCGAGGAAAATACGGGAACGTGATAGGTTACGTGAGACCCGACGGGAAAAATTGTTGCAGAAGCGCATCGTTAAAACGCAAATCCGGTGGCGAACCTCAGAAACGGCAGTCTATGGCGTTTGGGACGGTCGCGGGGAGAAAGCAGTGGTTAATGAATATAATCCGGGTGGGATTCCCCGGGGGAAACGGTTATGCCAAGGGGTTTAACGGTTTTACCGGGGCGAACGTGGCGAGTGCGGTTACCGTGGAGAAAATTGCCCCGGGAAAACCGGTGAGCAATCGTAAAAAGGCAGAGAAGGAATTCACGGGAACGATTGATTACCGTAAATTGCGCATGGCGGCGGGGCAGTTGGTCACCCCCGTGGTCGGTGTCGAGGTGGATGCGGAAAACCGGAAGGTCGTTTTTACCCACGAGGGGATGCCCGTGGAGTCGGTGGATTGTTTCGCGGATGATAAGGTGTACGGGGTAATCCTTTTTGTGCCAAAACGGCGTTGTCGATTGCAGGAGTTGGGAACGCGGGGTGAAACGTTTGTCGCGAGCATGGAGTTCCCTAATCAGGCGGAAACGGACGGGCTTTTCGTCTACGTTTTCGCGGGAAGAGCCGACGGGAAAGACACATCGGATTCGGTGTGCGTGTGGGAACCGGTGGATAAAGGCTGATCGAATTTTATTTTTCGATCAGCCTTTATGAATGAAACAATCCGTTTTGCCCGATTATTTGTTCAAGGCTTTTATTTTAAACAGGATCGCTTGATAGTGTGCTTTATCTACTTTGTTGGCAGTGGCGATTCGATTTTCCAGTAAAGTTTTTACTTTATTGAGCATGGTTATGTAGCAGCCTTCGGATTCGTCAATGCTTTCGATTTCCAGTTTCTTTTGCCACTTGTAGCCGTAATCGAAGTTTTGTTCCAATCGTTCGGCGATGGCTGCTTGTCCTTTCTCTTTTTCGATTTCTTTCAACTCTTTGTAGTACCGTTGGGTAATACCGGATGGGTCAAGGCGGTAGTCAATGATTTCGTCCAGCGAGGGGGCATAGGCGTTGAAAAGCGGAGTTTTGCCTTCGATGATTCGGGTAGCTCCTTTCACGAGTACCAGCATGGCGAAGCGTTGCAGCATCCGGTCATTCGCGGTCAGCTTCTTGTTGTCGATGGTGTTTTTCCAGATACCGGTGTATAAGTCATCGTAGTAGTCTTGTATCGTGTAAGGATCGTCAGACAGTTGGGCTGCTACTTGTACCTTGTTGGATAGTGTTTCAAATATGGTTTCTGCCATACCGGAGACGACACGGGAGGACATTTTCAGGGAAAGGCTTGCTTGTGGGGCGTTTGCTTGATTGTCCAACCATTCGCAGTCCCGGAGTTGGTTCAATACCCAAGTGATGGAGCGTTTTTGCAGTGTTTTGGGCAGGGCTTCGAAACGTTTGCCCGGTGTGCCTTCTTTCACCGCGGTCATGCGTATGCCGCCCACGTTGTACATCACATTGCGGAGGTAGCGGAAGTATTGGCTGGCTAGTTCCCCGTACAGTTCCTGCCGGTGCAGGGTGGTTTCGTCGTTTTGAATCCAGTCGTTCAGGTTGGCGAAGATGTATTTCAGGTTTTTGATCCCGTATTCGCCTGCCTTGATCGGATCATCGCCGAGGTCTTCCTCGATGGCAGTCGGGTCGTAACGGCTTAGGATTTGTTGTTTGCCATAACGGAAACGGGGGTCTCCGGCTTTTTCGTCCACCCATTTTTCGAGAATTTTGGCTTCTTCGGCGGAGGTTAGGTTACCGGAGATGGGGGAATATAACCATTTGATGGCGAATTCATCGTACACGCCCAAGTCGGGAGGGGTTAACCTTACACCTGTGTCACCCGGTTGTGCCACGTAGTTGAATCTGGCGTAGTCCATGATCGACGGTGTGGTACCGTATTTTTGGGTGAAGGAGGCGGAACGTAATGAATCAACGGGGTAGGCGTTGGATGCGGACATATTGTGCATTAACCCGAGGGTGTGTCCTACCTCGTGGGCGATGACATAGGCGATGGATTCCTTCACGATGTCGTCCGGCATCTTTTTGGCACGGACGGAGGGATCGATGTGTGCCGTTTGCACGAAACGCCAATTGTTGATTAGTTTGATGATGTCGTTGTAGACGATGACCGATGCGTTGATGATTTCCCCGGTCGTGGGATCAACCCACGAGGGACCCATTGCGTTCTCGATGCTGAGCGGGACGTAGCGGATACAGGAATATTTCAGGTTGTCCGGATCAAAGTCGGGGTCGTCTTTCGGGAAGTCCCGGACTTGCACGGCGTTTTTGAATCCGATTTTCTCGAATGCCTTGTTCCACCGGAGTACACCCTCTTTTATGGGGGCTTGCCACAATTGCGGGAAGGCATTGTCGATGTAGTACACGATTGGTTTCTTCGGTTCTACCAGTTCGCCCCGTTCCCATGCGTTCATGTCTTTTGGTTCGAGCCGCCAGCGGTTGGCTATGCTGTAAAAGTTGATTTTGTCTTCCTCGGTGGAGATGTGTTGTTTCATGGTGAGGAAGATACCTACGCGGGAGTCGGATACGCGGGCTTTCATTTTGTCTTCCGGCAATAGCAGTACGGTGCGTACTACCCGGGCGGATACGTCGCCGCCGCCGCCGGAGAAGAACAGGTAGCGCAGTACGTAGCTGAACGACAAATTGGATTCTATGGTCACGTTGTCGTCGAATGCCTTGATGCTACCTAACGAGGACAGGTCTGATTTCATGTTGGAAACGACGGACAAGGGACCCAGTTGCGTGATGATGGGGGAAAGTTCGGGCTCATTGGTCATGAACAAGGAGGTCATGTCGAAAACTACAGCCGTGCTGTCCGGATTGTATGCCAGAACGGGGTATTTTTTGATGTACACGTCTTTGAAGCTGCTTTTGACTGCCCGAGTCAGGTTCGGGTCGGATTCGTCGTACGTTACCGAGCTGGTCACGCGTTGCAGGTAGACGAGGCTGTCCTCAAGGACGAATTTCACGTGCATGGGATCCCGTCCCTTGTACCCGATGGGGCATACCGTGGGTTCACTGGATTCCGCCGGGGTGGAGGCGATCAGCATCTCCCGTGTCATGTATTTTAACGGGAATTCAAAGTAGACTTTTCCCCCGAGTTTGTGTAAGGTGATGAAATTTCCTTTCGCGGTTTGGCAACCCGGTTTCTTGAGGAGTTTGTCGTATTTGCTGACTTTCTTTTTTATGGAGTCTGTTTGAGTGGTTTTCTTTTTGTCCTTTCTCTTTTTTTCTCCTCCATACGCTAGGCTACATGGCACAAGAAGGGCTAGTGCCAGGATGAGTACATACAATTTTTTCATACATCCAGTTTTTAAAGTTAACATTTTGTTTTTATTGAGTGGTTATTTAAAAGGCTCGGATCGCTCTCACCCACCGTTTGGTCGTTTTGGAGGTGTAGGGCATACTTTTTTCGTTTGTTTTAAAGAGTACCTGATAGGCATTTTGTGCGGTCATTTCGGAAGATGCCCACAGGTGCATATTGTTGTCATAGACGAAGGGTGTTCCGCCGACGGCTTTTACCATGGCGTCGAATTGGTTCCGCCACGTGATGTTGTGTGTACCGGCAAGTTGTTTGCACCCGGTGGCGGCGAAATAAAGTTCCTGTAATTCTTGGTAGGAGGGCAGGTACCATTCCCCGTCGGGGTTGTTGCTGTTTTTGGTGTTGTATATCCAGTGGAAAATCGGGTATTTTTCGGCAAAGTCGGGGGTGTCTTTGTGGTTGTGGATGACGGTGAGCGTGTTGTTCTTGCCGTCGGTTTCCGATTGCACTTTTTCAAGAACATCCGGTACGCCCCATTCTCCTTCAAACATATCGAGGGACATGATCAGACCGTGTTCTCCCCCGTGGGTGACTTTGTAGACGATGCCGATGGGATGGGTGGCATCCGGGTACGGGTCGCCGATTGCCCGCATGCTGGCTTTTTGGGTGACCATGAGGAAGCCCGGGGTTTTGCGTGAAACGACGATCACCCGTTCCGTCCGTTCTGATTTGGTGGGGTTGGGTTCGGCTCCCACGATCACGTAGCAACTGTCACGGTCTGTTGTTATCCATGAGTTTTTGGAAGCGACGATTCGCCATTGGGGGTTGTCCGTGAACACTTCCACTTTTTGCGGTTCTCCGCTTGCCTCGAGCGTGACGGTTGTCGCCGATAAGTCCAGTGTTTCTTCTTTGTCATCGTTGCAGGCAATCACGCTACCGAGGCATAGGGTCAAGAGTAGATATATTAACTTTTTCATGTTCGTCGAATTTTAAGGTTTTCCGAATTATTTTTTTGTCATGGTTTTCAGTTCATTCGCGAATAGTAGTGCATTTCGGTATTTGTCGAGCAGGATTTCCATGTAGTATTCCGCGTATTCGTCCACGAGTTCCTGAAATTCTTGTTCCGTGAGATCTTTCAGATCATTTTTGTCAAGGTTTTCTTCAAGGAAGTCGGGGATGATTTCATTCATCTCTTTTTTCATGTTCTCGCGGAATAGGTCAAGGTCGTCCCCGTACAGGAGTGTGGCTTTGAGGTAGGCGGCAAGGTCTTGCGCTTTTGTCGGGGTGGTGTATTCGTCGACGTCGGCGTATCTGCCGTCCGGGTTGGGAGCGAGGAAGCCGAACCCGTACCAGATGTCGAATGCCGGATGGGCATCTCTAGGGTCTTTATAGTAATTGTCAAGGACGCAGTTGTATATGGTATGCCCGGCTTCCGGGTCTGCCCATTCCGCGAGTTTCTCGGAGAGGGCGTAGAAGTTTTCGACTTGTTCCGTCGGGTTGCTGTACAGGTAAGCCCCACAGGTTGCTCCCGTGATTTCGGCAGCGAAATCATTCTGTTCCTCCGTGGTCATTCCTTGTATGTCTTCAACGTTGCCAACGGCGGTGGTCATCATTGCCGTCCATGTTTTCCCTGTTCTCATGGTGGTGGAAGAGGTCGTGTTTAATATCAGTTCCTTGACGAGTAGGAAACTTTTAGGATAGGCTACTGCCGGGATGTCGGGGATTACTTTTTGCTGGATGAATCTGACGGCGTCGTAGAGTTTGTCCCGGTCTGTCGACAACATGTATTCGACGGTCTGGTTGTTTTCTTCTATCGTGTAGCATAAGTCCAATATCTCGTAATGGATGACTGAATCGCCGTATCCGGACATACCCCTGTATTGAGAACCGATGGTGTCGTTGTAGTAGACGGATATCCTGTTGTTCTTGTAAATATCGTAACGCAATCCGTCTAGCGGGTCGTCACTGGGCTGTATGGCGAACCAGTCGATATCGGCGTACGTGGGGGCTAATTTGCCGTCATCGCTTGCACATCCGCAGAAAAGTAGGCTTGCCAAAAGGATATTTAGTAATATATTGTTTTTCATATTATGGTGTTTTTTAGGGTGTTATTTTTTACTTTCCGGTTGTCGGTCTTTGCGTCCTTCGTTTTGGAGCAGGGCTCCTTGGTTTTCGGTGATTTCGTCTTCCGGGAGCAGGAGAGTCCATCCGGAAGGTTCTTTCGAGTATTTGCCCAGTACCATGTCGCTCAAGGTGACGGCGGAGCCATCCTCGTAGTAGGGGTGGCGGATGCTTGTTTCGGAAGGGTATTTTGGACTGACGGCATAACGTCGCAGGTCAAACCAGCGATGTCCTTCAAAGGTGAATTCCAAACGGCGTTCGGTGCGGATGAAGTTTACAAGGTCTTCGCCGCTTTGAGTGATTTCTCCTCCGTTCTTGTCCGCGAATCGCTTTGCTCGCAAGGCTTTGAGCAATTCGATGGCTTCCGTTTCTTTGCCAAGGATGGCTAAGGCTTCGGCTTTGTTTAGGTAAGCTTCGGATAGCCGGAGCCCGAAGGTATCGGAATATTCACCCCCGGCAGAGGAGGCTTGTTTGTTCGGGTAGTTGTAACGGGCTCCCCCGAAATTACCCGATTTGAAGAATAGTTTGTTGCGTAAATCTCCCTGCGCATATAGTTTTAAGAATTCGTCCCGTACCCGGAAAAAACTACGGTACATGTACATATATAATTCGTTGGAACCACCGTAGGAGTTTCCACCATTCGTGAATATGGTTTCCGGTGACGTGGCGGATAGCGCTTTGCCCGCGGTCACGGTGTTGTAGTCGAGAAGGTGATATTTTGTTTTTTTCATTACGGAGTCGCAATGTTCTACGCATTTGTCCCATTCGCCCATGTAGAGGTATAGGCGGCTTAGTAGAAGGTGTGCGGCTTCTGCCGATGCCCGGAAGGTGGTGGGTTGGTCGATGTTTTTCAAGCACATCGTTGCGTTTTGTAAGTCGGAGATCATTTGGTCGTAACATTCTTGCAGGGTGTTGCGGGTGAAGTTGCGGTCTTCGATTTTTGCCGTTAGTTTCAAGGGTATGCCCAGCTCCCGGTTTGCCGTGGTTTTCGAGTAGGGTTTTGCGTAAATGTTTGTTAGGAAGAAGTAGTATCCCGCCCGGAGAAAGTGTGATTCTCCTTTGATTCGTCGGTAGCCGTCGCCTTTCTCGTCTTTGAAGTCATCGATTTCACTCAGAATGGTGTTCAGGCACAAGATGTGTTTATATAGGTTGCTCCATGTGGGTTCGGTGTCCGGGTTCGCTTCCCAGTTGTAGAATTTCAAGTATAGTTGGGTGGAAGTCGAAACGGCGGTTACGGTTCGGGTGTATTCCACGTCATCGTCCATGAGATTGAGCCATTTGCCGATGTCCCATCTGGTAGGTCCGGAGAGGTAGCCGTCGCCGATGAGAAGTTCATGGAAATCGTCGGTGCAGGATGGGTACACGGTATCCTTCGGGTATTTGGTAAGAAAATCGTGACAGGAGGTTAGTACCAGCACGATGATGAGCGATATGTAAAGTATTCCTGTTTTCATAAGTGGTTTGTTTAAAATGAAATATTCAGGTTGAAAGAATAGGTCGGACACAAGGACATGTTGATTTGTGGTGCCGAACCGTTCTGTGTCGCGGGATCTTGCCCTTTGAGTTTTTTGCTACAGAAAGTATGCAGGTTTGTTGCCGAGAAGCCCACGTAACAGTTTTTTAAATTCAGTTTGTTGCATAGTTTGTCGGACAGGTTGTAGCGTAGTGACAGCGATTGGATTTTGACGTAATTACCGTTTACGACTCTCAGATCGGAGTTGTCGTACATTTGCCATAGGTCTGATGCGAAGCTGTATGAGATTCCCGCTTCATTTTTGGCGTTGTAGTTGTTCCACCATACTTTGTCATGAAGCGTGTTCACGAATTCGGGACCGGAAACAACTCCCGGGATGTCCGTGCGTAGTTCGTCACCGAGGACTTGCCAGCGTTTCAGAAATTCTCGGCGTACGTTTTCCGTCGGTCGGGGTGCGATGGTGCCATATCTGGAGGATACATTGGAATACATTTTTAACAGACGGATTTTAGCTCCGAAGCTGTAAGCCACGTTGATTGCCATGCTGAAGCGTCGCCATGCGAACGTGTTCTGGATTCCTCCCTGTATGTCGGGTACCCGGCTTCCGGAGTAGACCATGATTTCTTGCCACACGTCTTGCCGGTCGCTCGTTTTGTTGAATTTTTCCATGAGATCGGTTTTTTTGCCGTCGATGTAAGTGGTTTGATCGGAACCGAAGAATATGGGTAGCCCGTTTTCCGGTTCGAGCCCGATGTATCGGTATGAGAAGAAGGAGTTGAGCGGGCGACCGGCGATGTCTGCCGAGCCGTTGAGGTACATATCGTATGTGACGGTTTGTTCGAAGGATCTGTCCTTGCGTGACCGCCGGTTTACGAGTTGGTTGACGACTTGCCCGATGTTGGGGTTGAATGTCCAGCGGAATCCGTTGATGTTGACGCTCCGGGTGTCTATCGGGGTAAAGTTCATGGAAACTTCGATACCCTGATTGGTGATGACTCCTTGGTTTACCGTCCAGTTGTTCAGCCCGTTGATTTTGGATACGTTTTTAGTAAGGAAGGCGTCTTGCGTTCTTTTGTAGAAGTAGGATACGGAGCCCCGGAGGAAATTTTTGAAGAAGGAGAAGTCGAGCGTGGCGTTGTAGGAAGCTGTCTTTTCCCATTTCAAATCCGGGTTCGGGTAGTTTTGCACGGTGGAGTAGAATTCTTTCCACGTGTCTTGTATGCCTTCTTTACGGATGACGAGTTTTGCCGAGGCGTTGTCTAGCATATTTCCCTGGTAACCGAATGAAGCTCTTAGGTCTAAGGTGGTGATCCAATTGGCTTTTGGCAGGATGCTTTCTTTGATGTTCCAGCGTCCGGATACCGACCAGATGGGAGCTAGTTTCTCGTTTGCCCGGGAACCGAAACGATTGGAGGCGTCTATGCGGATGTTGGTATTTAGGGAATACATATTTTTGTAACTGTAGGAGATGGTGCCATAGAAGGAAGCCACGTTGGTCAGTTTATCTGTCCATTCGCCTATAGCCGCAGAGGTCTTGCCTCTCCATTTCATGAAATCCTCGTATTGGTTCCAATCGGTGATTTCTGCCATCTTTTTTCCCCTTTCCCGCAGATAGCCCCGGTAGGTTTGATTCAGCCCGTAGTATTGCGTGGAAGATATTTCTCCCCCGGCGGAAGCGGTGATGAGGTGAATTTGTTCGGAATCGATGAATTTGTTGAAATCCAGTTGCGCCCGTATCACGTAGGAGTATTTTTCGGAGTTTTGATAGATGAGTTCTCCCCCGAACGGAAGTTTGTTCTGGATTTGAAGAGATTTGGCGTAGAATGATTTTTCTCCATGCCAGGTTTCCTGGGTGGTGTTTGCCGTGGAGTAAGAACCGGTAATGGCGGCTTTTAACGGTTCGAGGATTTTGTAGTCTACGGTTGCCCGGATAGTCATGCCCGTGGAACGGATGTCTTGCGAGGTATTGGCTACGTCCTCGAGGATGTTGAAGTCTACGGGTTGGTTATTTGACGTGTAACGCTGGTAGTACCATAGTTCTTTGTTTTCGTTGTAGACGGGAAGTGCCCGCGTGGTGTTGTAGGCATACGTGGTGACGCCGACGTCGCCGGGTGTGTATTTTCGTTTACCCACGTCCGCGGTTATTCCCATGCGGAAGGTGAATTTGTTGTAGTTTGCTGTCAGGTTTATGTTTGCCGTGTAGCTTTTGTTGTTTTCTCCTTTTATGCTTCCGCTGGCATCGCTGAAACCGATGGACGCGTAATACCTTAAGCTGCTGCTGCCCCCGGAGATGCTTAGCGTGTGTTTGTGGGTGAAGGAGTTGCGCATGAGCAGGTCGAACCAATCGGTGTTCACGGATTCGTAGTACCCGACTTCTTTCTGCATTTCTTCGAAAGTTATTTTGTTTTCCCAATAGTCCCGGAGCGGTTTCTCGTATCCCATCCAAGTTTGTAAATCCCCGAAAGGTACTCTTTTTTCGATGAGTTCCCGGGAATAGGCGATTCTTTCGCGGGAGTCCATCATGTTCACGCTGTTGTCCCCGTAGTGCGGGCGGCGCATGAAGCTTCCCGATAAGGAGTAAGAGATGGTGGGTGGTCCGGGTTTGCCTTTTTTGGTCGTGATGACAATAACCCCGTTGGCGGCACGAGCCCCGTAGAGTGCGGTTGCCGAGGCGTCTTTCAGTACGTCGATTTGTTCGATGTCTTCCGGGTTAAGTCCGGATATGGCGTTGCCGACCAGATTGACGAAGTCCAGATCGTTGATTTGTTCCGGATCGACATCCACGGGGTTCTCCTGTACGATACCGTCGATGACCCACACGGGTTCCTGTGAACCGAGCACGGTGGATGTTCCTCGGATGCGGATGCGTGGTGCGGCTCCGATTTGACCTGAGTTTTGCATGAAGGTCATACCGGGAATGTAGCCTTCCAGCATTTGGTCAATGGATTGCAATCCGGCGACAACGATGTCCGAGGCTTTGATGGATTGTATGGCACTGGTCGTTTTGCGCAGGTCGATTTGTTGGTAACCGGTGTTTACGATGACCTCGTCCAGCATTGCCGATGATTCTTTCATCACGACGTTTATGGTGTCCTTGCCTTTGTACTTGATTTCTTGGGTTTCCATGCCGATAAAGGAGTAGACCAAGGTGATGGAATCCAGTTTCGGGAGTACGATTTGGTACCACCCGTTGATGTCGGTGGAGGTGCCCATCTGACCGGGTTTCAAGCGAACGGTTACACCTGCCAGTGGGTGTTTTTGTTGATCCGTTACTTTTCCCACGATACGGATTTCTTTTTTACCTTCCGGTTCGATGGGTTTTTCACGAATGATTACCACGTTGTCGTCCCACAAGTATTCCAGCCCGAATTCGGGTAGGAGTTCGTCCAGAATCTGTTTGAGTTCTTTGTTTTTAGCAACGAGGTTGACTGTTCCTTTGTTTTTGATGAGGTTGTGATTGTACAAGAAATCACATTTTGCCTGTTTCCCGAGTTCTTTGAACACGGCGGTCAAGGATACATTCTGCATATTCGCGTTAATTATCACTCGTTGAGAGAAGACGTTTGCTTGTACTGTCATGAATGTACAACATAAGATGAACCATGCGAATTTCATAAAGATTAACATTTTACGCAACGAAATCCAAGGTATGGTTTTCGTTCCCATTCGTTTTTTTTCCATAAATTTGTAGTTGATAGTTATACATGTTACACCTATTACTTGCAAGGCTATAAGTGTAATTTAACTTGGAGATTGGGAATTGATGGATTCCCAATTTTTTATTTTTTCTTTATCGTTACACTCCTTTCTTTAATAATGAATTCAATTTCGTTGGTTTGTTCAAATTTTTTCAAGAGGTTTTCTACATTCTCGTATCTTTTCAGTCGACCGGTGAAGAGAATGTCTTTTGTTTCCGGGTTTTGGTAGAATATATTCAAATCATACCATAATGCCAGCGTGGACATGATCTCTTGTAAAGACATTTGTTCGAATTTGTAGTACCCTGATTTCCATGACGTGTAGAGTTCCGTGTCTACTTCTTTTATTTCGGTTTTCCGGTTTGTCGTGTTGTAGGTGATTTGATTGCCGGGGGCGATGTCATAGCTTTTACCCCGGCAGGTGACTTGTATTTTCCCTTCTTCCAGTGTTGCTGCCGTTTGTTCCTGTGTCGGGTAGGCTTTCACGTTGAATGAGGTTCCCAGTACGCGGATGGACATCTGTCCCGTTTTCACGATGAAGGGGTGAAGGGTGTCTTTGGCAACTTCGAAATAGGCTTCCCCGATAAGGCATACTTCTCTGTTTTTTCCCGTGAATCCGGTGGGATAATGGAGTCCCGAACCGGAGTTCAAATATACTTTTGTCCCGTCGGATAGTATCACTTTGTATTCGGCTCCCATGGGTACGGAGAGGGTGTTGTATGTGATATTCTTGGTCGTGGAGTCCTTTGTGTCGTAAATTAGGGTATGGGCTTGGTTTTTGATCTCAAAAGTGCTGTCAACCACGATGTATTCCTGTTGCCGGGCGTCTAGTGGTATAATTTCTCCCGTAGCTAGTTGTAACAGGGCTTTGGATTCTCCCGGTTTTATTTGTTGGGCTGCGGGTGTGGGTGTTTTTATTTCGGGGTGATGATTACTACTGAAATAGTAGAACATTCCCAATGTGATGAGGATACTTGCTGCCGCGGATAACCAGGCAAGATGTTTTTGTTTCTGTCGTTTTGCTTCTTGTGTCTTGATTCTTTGTTGTATTTGTTCAAAAAGGATTTTTCTGTCGTTACCCCGCAGTATGCCTGAATTTCTTTTCATGAGTGAACGAAATTGTTCGTATATGGCTTGATTTGCCGGATGGGCTTGTTTCCATGTTTCGAGTAATCGGTTTTCTTCGGCGGACAATGGTTCTCCGGACAGGTTACCTGCTAATATTTCATAGATGGTTTCCGGTATATCCAAATAATCCGTGTGTTCGTTATTTTGATTCTCCATATTTGATGCTTTTTATGGAGATAGCACCGGAACTTTGGTTTTGTGTGACAAGGAAAATTATTTTTTTTACATTTTTTTTCTACACTTTGTCCAAAGAAGGAATAGTGTGATAAAGATATTCTTTTGTAATTTTTCCCGCAGGAATTTGAAAGAACGTCCCATTTGTTTTTTGACGGTATTGATGCTTATTTGTAGTTTTTCTGCAACTTCTTGATATTTCATGCCTTCCAGACAGATCATGAGGAATATTTTTCTCCGTTCTTCCGGTAGTTCGTTTAATGCTTTATATAGCGCTTCGTCGTTCCACTCTGTTTCGTCGGCGTTTAAGTTTTCTTGCTCATCTTCTTTTGCGGCAATATAATATTTCTTTCTCCTTTTTTCTCCACGAAGATGATTGAGGGCGGCATGTTTGACGGATTGAAAAATGTATTGTTCCAGTCCGTTGGGAAGATTGGCGAAACGGCGGTGTACCCAAAAATCGACAAAACAATTCTGAACGACATCTTTTGCTGCTTCCGGGTCATCGAGCATTTGATTGGCGAACAGCAGCAATGTGTCATGATAGGTTTCAAAAAGCAGCTTGAAGGCTCTTTCTTCATTTTGTTTAAATAGAGATAATATGGTTTCCGCCTGTCCCATAGTACGTGTTTAGATTCTACAAATATAAAGAATAAAATTATCTTACAAACTTTTGACTTTTAAATTTAACGTGATGGTGTTTTTATATCGTGCAGAAGAAAGTGACGAGAAAAGGTACACTCAGGTCGACGGTTATCCCGTGGATGATGGAGATGATCACGAACTCTTTGCCGCAGAACTTGGTGATAATAGGTAGTGTGGTGTCGGCAGTGGTGGCGCCTCCCACGGAGATGGGGGCTAGTTTTCCGAAATAGCGGATTAGGAGAGGGGCTGCAAGTAGGGCAAGCAGTTCACGCATGATGTTTGAGACGAGGGCGATGGTGCCCAGTTCGGCTCCTTTGTATTGGGTGATGAATATGGAGGAGAGGGAGTAATAACCGAAGCCCGATCCCACGGCAAGGCAATCCGTGATGCTTCTGTCGCTTAGGGCAAAGCTGATGAGGGCGGACCCGATGAGGGTGCCGATGATGGTTGCCAAGGGGACAAGTATGATTTTTAAGTTTTGTTGTTTTAAGGCTTGCAGGGCTTTTTTGTCACTCCCGATGCTGATGCCGACAAGGAACATCAAAGCGTACAAGGCGTATAGGGTAGGGGCTTCCGCGGTTAATATGGCGGGAATATCAATGAAGCGTCCTAGCAATACTCCGGCGATGAAGAATGAAACAATCGTGATGCTGCCTTTCATGAGTTGGTTTTATTTAGACGGAACAAAGAAAAAACGATAGATGCCCCACGCACAAAGGACACTTCCCGCCACGGCGGCGAGGGTGATTAACAGGGCGTCGTAACCGATAGTAGCCAAGTTGTTCATGATGTCCCCGTTGGCGCCGACCGTTATTCCCAGTAGAAAAAGTAATAAAAAAATAGCGTAGTTGATCAATTTATACACGATCTTCAAATTCCTCTCCCGGAAGAGGTATCCCAGAATGATCCCCGTGACCATTAATCCGATAACAATACCCATAGTTTGACAATTATTTTATCGCGAAGCTACGATTTATTTTTAAAAACACTATCTTTACGAGGGTGGGGGTCTGGAAATTGAAACATTCATGAAAGAATGTTCGTTACTAATACAGTTTTAATTTTTAAAAATGTTGTTATGAAAAAAGTGATTTCGTCGGTTATATCACCTAGCCAGAAGTTCCTGAGCTTGGGATTGCTTATATTGCGTGTGCTTGTGGGAATAACCATGTTGACTCATGGACTTGCTAAATTGACTTCGTTCTCGGAATTGTCCTCGACGTTTTTCGATCCGATCGGGTTGGGAAGTACGCTTTCGCTGATCTTGATTATCTGCGCCGAAGTGGGGTGTTCCATATTTCTTATCGTGGGGGCATTCACCCGTCTGGCGACGATCCCGTTAATTTTTTCCATGTTGGTGGTAATCCTTATCGTACATGGTAATGATCCTTTTCAAGTGAAAGAGTTACCTTTGATATACTTGGGAATTTACATTTTCCTGTTCTTCGCCGGACCGGGAAAGATCTCTTTGGATTCGATTCTTCTGAAAAAGATAGACACGAGTATACCTAAATAAAGAATGAATTGAGGCAGGTGGTTCCTAGGGAATCACCTGTTCTGTTCCGTTCAGTATCGGGACTACGTTTTCATCTTCTTCCAATACGGTAGCTGCCAATAGCCAATAGATTAGCAACACGATGGCAATGATGATTCCTACGATTGTCCACACGTTGTTTTTTCTTCTTTTCATGATTCTTTTTGTTAGATTGTTTGTATGAACATAAACGGGAAATGGTAGGGGGAGGTTCTGTTTTTGTGAAAAATTCAAGATAAGTACGTAAGTTTTTTATTTGCTCCTTGATTAATTCTTTTGATTGGTGCTAAATATAAATGTTAATTATTCATTTTGTTTTGTTATATTTGTATCGATTGCGGCGCTTGGAGCTTTGATGTTTGTCAAATAATTTAACAAAGAAACTAACTTTATGGCTACACGGGTTACAGATTTTTCTGATGGCAGTTACTTGGAGTACGCTCGGGGAAGCTTTGATGAATGGTGTGTTTATTTATCTCGTCCGAATACCGCGAGATATGCACCGCGAGATTATCAATATTTTCAGCGTCTTGTTAATTACGCTTCTAAATATGGTAAAGATGCAATTTATCAAGATTTTGTGTCTATTTATAATAAGACGACCAAAGACTTGGATGATTCTACCATTCAATACATAAAGGATATGACTTCTAAGTATGGGGCGGATGCCCTTAATATAGCCATTGATTTTACCATTATCTATATGGGGATGATTGCCGAAGAAAACAAAGAGAACGCGATATTAGGCAAAAGAGTTAAAAGGCTTGGAGTATATCAGACCATCTATGATGAGCTGTCACCGGATGAAGCTGCAAATTTTAGCCGCGGGAAGAAATGGAGAGAGTTAGATGCTATTTGTCGTGGCAGAGGATTTTAAATAGTTTGTTATAAGAAGTTCTTTAATAGTTCCCCTTTTATCTGATTTAGAATTTATATTTCTTTTGGCATCCACACGCGTAATGTTGTATTCCTGATATAATTTATCAAAGAAATTATTGTCAGGATTGATGCTACGCGGATCGGAGTTGCTTAGCATGAATTTGGCTCCCGTTGCTGATATTTCGTCACAAAACTGTTTCAGTCGGTTTTGTTCGTTGTCGTCAAAATCAAATTTAGTATATGAGTTAAAATTTGAAGTTTCACTGATTGGCTTATATGGCGGGTCAAAGTAGAAGAAAGTTTTTTCGCTTACGTACTCTTTGGTGGCGGTGTAATCGTCACAGAGAATTTCAACTTTTTGTAATAATTCGCTATCCCGCAGTATCGTTTCTCTGTCACAAATTTTAGGGTTTTTGTATTTGCCAAATGGCACATTGAATTTGTTTTTAGAGTTGACACGATATAAGCCATTGAAGCATGTACGATTTAGAAAGATGAATAGTGCTGCATTTCTTACAGACCGCGATGATGAATTTCGCTCGTTATACTCTTCCCTAAGGGCTAAATAAAGTTCTTTCTGGTTATCGTATGAAGTTAGATTTTTGTAGTTTGTATCTATGCGTTCTAATTCTGAAATTAAATCTAAAGGTTCTTTTTTGATAACTCTATAAATATTTATCAAATCAGAATTAATATCATTTATGACGACATGTTTTATATTGTCGTATGCTGACAGCAGCCAAAACATGATAGCACCACTACCTATAAAGGGTTCTATATAGGTGTCAATCGCTGAAATATTATCCGGGAGATAGTTGTTAATCTGCTGGATAAGCTGTCCTTTACCTCCAGCCCATTTTAAGAACGGGTGCCCTGTAATTTGCTTTTTTATTGATTGATTCATATCGCAAAAATAGTGTTTTTTAAGAATAAAAGATTGTTACAACATCTGCTTGCGTGTACTTCTTGAAGATTTTCCCGTTGAGTCTTTTTTATTTCGCACCCCTCTTGAAAATCAAAAGCTCCGAAACCTTTTATTTGTTGGGGTTTCAGAGCTTTGCTGAGGTCGGTAGCAGATTTGAACTGCTGTACGCGGTTTTGCAGACCGCTGCCTAACCGCTCGGCCAACCGACCCTGTTGCGATTTTGCAGTGCAAAGATAAGGTGAAATTTTGGATTCTGCAATACCTTACTGCAATTTATTTCGATAAAGTAACACTTGTTGCCGCGATTTTACCACCCAAGGGGGGATTGAGCTTTGATACTTTAATAGTTACGTGCGTGATTTGAGGGAATGTCCGGTAGAGGGCATCGATCATTCTTTGTGCCACGTGCTCCAGCAGGTGGGATTTGATCATCATTTCACGGGCAATAATTTCATAGGCGGTCAGGTAACTGAGGGCGTCGTTGATGTCATCGCTTTGGGCGGCTTTGTTGCAATCGGTTTGGATGCGGGCGTATACCATGAATTTGTTTCCCACGATTCGTTCTGTTTCGTAGCACCCGTGGTAGGCGAAAAATTCCATTCCTTCGATTTCTATGATTCCTTCCATGATTGTTAATTTTTGTGTTTCATGTTTTATTCTTATCTTGCGGCTTTAAATACAAAAGAGCCGACAGGGGATGTCGACTCTTAAGATTACATTACTAACTACTAACCTAAACCATACAAACTTATGAAAAATCTTCAATCTCTTAAAGACGGTGCAAAGATAGGGGTAGTTTGTGAATCCAACTAATGTTTGATGTTAATAAAAGTTGTTGTTGAGGTTAATGTAGGTTAATGAAACGGGCTTGGATGGCTTGGTAATGGTGTGTTGTGAAAATGTTGTATGGTTAATGTATTGGTTTGTAGAATGATGTGATATATTCTCGTGTAAATACTCTTTGTTAATTATTAATAAGTCTTTATTGGATGGTGTGAAAATCGAATATTATTTGTATGTTTATCAGATAGATTTTTTTAGGAAAAGTAGTATGTTAGATTGGATTAAAGTGTCAGATATACAAGACATTATTTGTGAAGCGGGATGTCTGGTGTCGGATATATACGAGAAAAGAAATTTTCATGTAGAAACAAAAGGTGACATGACTCCGGTCACGGAGGCGGATAAGGCGTCGAGTGAGTTTATCGTGCGGGCGCTAAAAAAGCTCTATCCGGATATTCCCGTGATTAGTGAAGAGGCGTCGTTGCCTTCTTATGATGAACGGAAAAAATGGAAGTACGTGTGGGTGGTTGACCCGCTGGACGGCACGAAGGAGTTTATTTTTCGGAACGGACGTTTTTGTATCAATATCGCTCTGGTGGAAGACGGGCGTCCGGTGTTCGGGATGATTAATAATATTTGCGATAAGGAAATATTGTGGGCTTTCGCGGATGGAGAGCGCGGGATAACACGAGATGGGGAGGAAAGCGTGTTGGAGGCTTCTATGGAAGTTCCGTCCCGTTTGAGAGTGGCGGTGAGCCGTTTTCATTTGACGGAGAGTGAGATGCAGTATATTGATGGGTTGAAGGCGGCGGGGTATGACGTGGAATTAATGCCCTTGGGGGCTTCTTCCAAACAGTGTATGGTGGCAGTGGGAAAAGTGGATATATGCCCGAAATTCGGGAAATGCTCAGAATGGGATGTTGCGGCGGGACAGGTGTTGGTGGCGGCTACCGGGGGACTTGTCGTGAACGCGGAGACGGGGGGAGAGGTGTTGTATAATAAAGAAAATATTCTGAGTTCGCCTTTTATCATGTTCAGCAAGCGGATACATGAAGAAATTAAACGGGGTAATCGTATTTTTTTGACTCCTGATGCGGAGGTTGAGGTAAAAAATGATTATCTTGGGGCACAAAGAAATGAAATAATAAATCAAGATATAATGGAGAAACAATTAGCAAAAGAACTGATTGAGTTTATACATGAAAGTCCGACAAATTTTCATGCCGTGGCGAATGCCAAAAAAGAGTTGCTGGATCATGGTTTCAAACAACTGTTTTCCGGGGAAGCGTGGCAAATAGAAAAAGGGGGTAAGTATTTCGTGACGAAGAATCACTCGTCCCTTTTCGCTTTCGAGATCGGAAGCGGCGAGATTGCCAGTGACGGGTTCAAGATTATTTGTGCCCACAGTGATTCTCCCACTTTCCGGATCAAGCCGAATGCGGAGATGCCTGTTGCCGGACAATACTTGAAGTTGAATACCGAGGTTTACGGGGGACCTATCATGTACACGTGGTTTGACCGTCCGTTGTCTATGGCGGGGCGCGTGATGCTGAAGAGCCTGAACCCGTTGAAGCCCGCGACGCAATTCGTGAATTTCAACCGTCCGTTGATGGTGATTCCGCATATTGCTATCCATTTCAATCGTGCCGTGAATGATCAGGGTAACCCGTTAAGCAAGCAAAAAGATATGTTGCCGGTGATTGCCATGATTAATGAAACGTTCGAGAAGGATAATTATCTGGTAAAGTTGATTGCCGAGGAGATGGGGGTGAACAAGGAGGATATTCTTGATTTTGATCTGACGTTGTATGAATTCGAGAAAGGATGTCTGTTCGGTGTGAACGAAGAGTTTATTTCTACCGGGAAGTTGGATGATCTGGCGATGGCATTTGCGGGATTGAAGGCATTTGTAAATTCGGAGAAATGCCGGAAGACGAAAGTACTCGCTATTTTCGATAACGAAGAGGTGGGAAGCGGGACGAAACAGGGAGCCGGTTCCCCGATTCTGCGTACTATCGTGGAGCGTATCGTGTTCGGGTTGGGTGGTAAGCCGGAAGATTTGTACCGGGCTATTCATAATTCCTTCATGATTTCTGCCGATATGGCTCATGCTCTTCACCCGAATTATGTGGAGAAACATGACCCGACGAATCATCCGGTGTTGAATGGCGGTCCGGTGATAAAGATTAACGCTAACCAGAAGTATATTACCGATGGTGATTCCGCTGCCGTGTTCAAGACGATTTGTAAAATGGCCGGAGTGCCGTGTCAAGAGTTTGTCAATCACTCGGATATGGCAGGAGGTTCCACGTTGGGAAATATTTTGCTTTCCCAAATGGAAATGCGCGGTGTGGATATTGGTAATCCGATGTGGGCGATGCACTCCGTTCGAGAGACGGGCGGCGTGAAGGATAATGCTTACGTGATAAAAGCTTTCACTACGTTTTATAATATTTAAGATTGTTGTTATTAATTGGGAAGGGTTGTCTGTAATCGGCAGCCCTTTCTTCTTTATATCCGGATGCAATGAATATTGAGGAATTTAGAGAATATTGCCTGTCATTTAAGGGCGTTCATGAAAAAATGCCGTTTCCTAATGTAGCTGATCGGTATAGTCGTGATGTTTTATGCTTCTACGTGCTGGATAAATGGTTCTGTTTCGTGAATATTGAGGTGTTTGATTTTTGTTGTATTAAATGTGATCCCGGGGAGGCGGGTGAGTTGAGGGCTCAATATATGGGGATAAAGCCGGGATGGCACATGAATAAGAAATATTGGAACAGTGTTTATTTTAATCAGGATGTACCGGATGACAAGATAAGGGAATTGGTCGCTGAATCTTATCGTATTGTTGTTCAAAGTTTGACAAAAAAGGAGCGGGAGATGCTGTTACTTCTTGCCAAGTAAAACTATTTTCTTTATTTTTGTTTCTTCGGTGGTTGTTTAGAACGTATTTATATATGGTGATGCCGGATGAGAAGGAAATATTAATAAAGCTCAATCAAGGTGATGAAGCCGGATTGGAAGGTTTGTTTTCTCTGTATTATAAGCCCTTGTGCGTTTTTGCTTTGAATTTTATTGATTCTTACGAGGAGGCAGAGGATTTGATTCAGGAGCTTTTCGTGAAGTTTTGGGAGCGGCGGGGAAAGATGGAGTTCCAAGGGTCTTTGCGGGCGTATTTGTTTTCTTCCGTGCAGCATAATTGTATTAAATTAATAAAAAGTAGAAGAAGGTATCATTTTGACGGTATCGAGAATTACGAGGATTTGCTTGAAGATAGGTGTACTCCCGGTGAGATGGAAGAGGAGAAGGAGAGGTTGTACGCGGAGATTGAGAAATTGCCGGAGCAATGCCGGAAGGTGTTTGAAGCGATTGTTTTGAAAGATATGAAGTATAAAGAAGCCGCCGAACAGTTGAATCTATCCGTGAATACGATAAAAACACATCTTGCAAGGGCGATAAAACAATTGCGTACTTCATTGAGTATCATTGTTCTGATGATGATTCGGTAAAATATTTCTTTTTTTTTTGCTTTTTCGTTCACCCATTTTTGCCTTTTTAGGCTTTAGGTAGTAAAAAGTACTGCTAATGGATGATAAGAGAATTATTGAGTTGGTTATTCTATATTGTAAGGATGAATTGACGGCTTCGGATTGTTCTGAATTAGAGATCTGGTTAGATGAAGACCAAAGGCATCGGGAGATTTTTCGGGATTATCTGGGAAAGTACCGGAAGGTGAGGCAAACTGTGTTTTATGATACTCTGGACGAGCGAGAGGCTTGGCATCGATTGACACGAAGAATAACGGGTACGGGAAGGAAAAAGCGTATTATGCGTTATTACCCGTATGTGGCCTCGCTGGTGTTATTCATGGTCGTAAGCGTATTTTTATACATGAGGGGTGGGATGTTTTCAGGTAGAGATGTAATTACGGTGGAGCCCGGCTCAACCAAGGCCGTGTTGCAGTTGTCGGATGGAAGGTGTGTGCGGTTATCGGCAGATTCGATGATGTCCTTGAAGGAGGTAAACGGGGTGGTTATAAGGAAAGGAGAGGAAGGGGGTATTCATTATTTAGAGAGTGAAACGGCGGGAGAGAGCGTGTTGAACACGATACGTGTACCCCGGGGGGGAGAGTATTACCTGTGTTTGGCTGACGGGACGAAGGTATGGCTTAATTCGGAGTCCGAGTTGACTTATCCTGTTTCTATGGGAGGGATTTTTAGGGATGTACGATTGAAGGGGGAGGCTTATTTTGAAGTCACTGGAAATGAAAGCCAACCTTTCCGGGTAACATGTGGAGATTCTCGGATCTCGGTATTGGGAACGAAGTTTAATATCATGGCATATGACGGGCAGAAAGATGTTGTCACGACACTGGTTAACGGACGGGTGCAAGTGTTCGCGAGCGGTGATTCCTTGATATTAAATCCGGGGGAACAATCGTTGTCCGGGGCGAACGGTATTGACGTAAGGAAGGTGGATGCAGGTATTTTTATAGCGTGGATCTCGGGAATATTTGAGTTTGAAGAGATGAGTCTTGGAGAGATCACGGGACAATTGGAACGCTGGTATGATGTGTCATTTGTTTATACCGATTCGTCACTGCGAGAGATTACGTTCACGGGAGCTGCCGATCGTCATCGTCCGTTGAATGTCGTCTTGGAGATGATAGAGAAACTTTCGGGGGTGCGTTTCGAGCTCGGGAAGGAGGTGATTACGATTTATAAAGAATGAAAGGAGTGCGGCTAACACTCCTTTGAAATATCCTGTCGGCTAAACAGGAATAGATTTAAATGTAAAAAACAAAGTTATGAAAAAAAGAAGTAAGTGGTATGAATTTGCACGAGGGAAATGTGCAAATAAAATCATGAGGATTATGAAATTAACGAGTTTACTAATGCTTGTTTTTGCTTTGCATCTTTCTGCCGGAAGTGTGGCACAGCAGGTTGTAAGTGCCAAGTTTTCGGATCAGACGTTGAAAGAGGTGTTTCGTGAAATCAAAGCGCAGACCGGTTTTTATTTCATGTATAATAGCCGGGAAGTGGATGTTCGGCAGAGGGTTAGTGTCGAACTGAATCAAGTGTCGCTGGAAACAGCGTTGGAAAAAATATTTGAACATTTGCCTTACGGGTACGAGGTGACACAAGGGTACGTGTTGGTCATTACCCGCCCGAAAACGGTAATGGAGTCTAAAGCGAAGAAAAAAGAGGTGCGGGGTATGGTGGTTGATGAGAAGGGGATTAGATTACCGGGAGTAAGTATCGTGATCAAGGGAACGGGAATGGGTACGGTGACCGATGTCGAGGGTGCTTTTAAACTGGATGTGCCTGCCGGGGAAGATATCTTTTTGGTATTTTCTTTTGTCGGGATGGAGAGCAAGGAGGTAAAAGCGGATACAGCGTTCATGAAGGTTGTGTTGAAGGAGTCGGTGGAACAGATGGATGAAGTGGTGGTGACGGGGTATCAAGAGATTGACAAACGGAAATTATCCAGTTCCATAGCCTCGATCAAGGGGGAGGATTTGATAGGGGGAAATGCTATTTCCATTGATCAGATGTTACAAGGGCGTCTGGCAGGAGTCGCCGTTTTGAATCAAACATCGACGCCGGGAGCCGCCCCGAAAATTCGGATTAGGGGATCTTCTTCTATCACGGGAAACCGGGAACCCGTGTGGGTAGTGGATGGTATTATTCTGGATGAACCGGTACAACTTTCTACGGAGGAATTGAACAGTATGGATCGGGTGAATCTGATAGGGAACGCTATTTCCAGCCTGAACCCGAATGATATTGAACGGGTTGATATTTTGAAAGACGCGAGTGCTACGGCTATCTATGGCGTGAAGGCAGCAAACGGCGTGATCGTGGTTACCACGAAAAAAGGAAAAAGGGGAAAACCCAGAATTAATTATGCCGGGGGAATTTCGGTTATGACGCCGCCTTCTTATAAAGTGATGCGCTTGATGGATTCGGAAGAACGGGTGGAGTTGTCGGAGGAGATGCATCGGAAAGGATTACAGTTTTACACGTTCCAGCCAACAAGCATGGGGTATGAAGGTGCATTGATGGATTTGTGGAACGGTAAGCTGTCGTATGATGAGTTCCGTTATAAAGTGAAAGATTTGAAAGAATTAAACACGGATTGGTATGATTTGTTGTTCCGGACGTCCGTTAGTCATCAACACGCGATAGCTGTATCCGGGGCAACGGATAACACGGATTACTATTTCTCTGTCGGTTACGCGAATGACCAGAGTGTAAACAAAAAAGAGGATCTGGATCGCTTTAACGCGTTGATTAAGGTAAACACCCGGTTTACTCCTAATTTTAAAGTGGGAATGAATATGAGTGGGGCGTTGACAAACACGAAACGACCTCATAATTCCATTGATGTCTACCAGTATGCGGCACAAACATCAAGAGCGATTCCCGTGTATGACGGGGAAGGTGAATTGTTTTATTATGACAATGCTTTCGGGATTTCGGAAAATATTCCTTTTAATGTTTTAAACGAGTTGAAGGAAAGTGGTTCGACCGTGAAGAATCAAGCTTTGAGATTTGATATTTCCTTGGATTGGAATATTATGCCCAGCTTGAAATTTAGTTCTATTATCGGGTTGACGACGAACAATAATTATCAGACTTATTGGGCAAGCGAGAAGTCTTATTATGTTTCTCAGCAACGGGGTACTCCTTACGGGACACCGCTCCCCGCGGAGGTAAGCCGTGATTTTGCCGCGAAGTGTTTGATCCCGATGGGAGGAGAGCTGGTGAAGGAGGATACAAGAAACACGAGGTACACGATACGTAACAGTTTTGCTTATCATGAGTCTTGGGGAGAACATCAGTTGTCCGCTATGGTCGGGAATGAGGTTACTTCCTCGAAGTACGATGCGCTGAAATCCACGCAATGGGGATATTTGCCGGAACGGGGAAAGAAGTTTGTGAATATAGACTTGGCTACATGGAAAGGATATGCAGAGAAGGTGGCTAAGACTCCGGATGTGATTACGGATAACCTGACGAATATCGTGTCGTGGTACGGTACGTTCACTTATTCCTATGGCGATCGTTATATCGCAAATTTTAATATTCGTACAGACGGTTCCAATAAATTCGGACAAGATAAAAGTGTACGTTTCTTGCCGGTTTGGTCAGCTTCAGCCAAGTGGAATCTGCATAATGAGGTATTTATGACTTCTGTAGAATGGCTGGACGAACTGGCATTCCGTCTGTCTTACGGGATACAGGGAAATGTGCATCCGGATCAAACGCCGAATCTGATTGTCAAGATGGGGGCTTTGGATAATATTTCTAAAGAGTATGAATCCACGTTATATAAGTTGCCCAATGACAATTTGAAGTGGGAAAAGACAAAATCTTATAATTTAGGTGTCGATTTTTCTTTCTTCCGCTCCTTGTTGTCCGGTACGGTAGAAGTGTACAAGAAAATAGGCGAGGATCAAGTCGTGCAAAAAACGTTGGCTCCGTCTACTGGTGCTGATTACGTGGCGATCAATGATGGTGATGTGAATAACAGCGGGTGGGAGTTAAGTGTTAACGTGAATCCTGTCCGGGGAAAGGATTGGAACTGGAGTTTTTCGTTCAACACGGCAAAAAATTATAATAAGGTGAAGAATGCCGGAGAAGAGCTGTCCGTGACATGGAGTGATTACGTGAACGGGACTTTGGTTCGTAACGGGAAATCAATAAACAGTTTCTACGCTTATCGTTTCAAGGGGTTGAATGACGAGGGATTACCCACGTTCTACGGGGAGTCGGAAAAGAATGAGGACGGGGAGGTTGTTATTGTTACGCAGGAAGAGGCTTTCGATGCGGCATTCGTGTACGCGGGACGGCGTGAGCCGACTCTGTCGGGTGGTTTTTCAACGAACTTGAGATTTAAACGTTTGACGATGAATGCAAACTTTTCCTTCGCTTTGGGGAATAAAGTTCGGTTGAATAATCTTTATTACGAGTCGGGACAGGCATTGCCGTTCCCGCAGCAAAATATGTCCAGCGAGTTTGTGCATCGTTGGCGTGAACCGGGGGATAAGACGGTTATCCCGGCATTGTCGGATGATGCAATGGCATTTACTACTTACGAGAGAAAATATCCGATAGCCAATAATCGTTGGGATATGTATAATAAAAGCGATTTAAGGGTGGTTTCGGGGG
The DNA here is from genome assembly GCF_900184685.1 of Butyricimonas sp. Marseille-P3923. Taxonomy (GTDB): domain Bacteria; phylum Bacteroidota; class Bacteroidia; order Bacteroidales; family Marinifilaceae; genus Butyricimonas; species Butyricimonas muris. Next base: position 417,728 of record NZ_FXXL01000005.1, on the reverse strand, counting down.
ATTTTCTCCGTTGCCGTTCTTTGAGTCTTCGTTATGATGTTGCCCCGGAATGGTTACAAAAGTTTTATATCTCGGCTGCCAGCTTAAGTTTTGACGTGAGCAATCTTTTCGTGATTAAAAGCAAGGATTTGAAAGGACGTGATCCGGAACAAGTAACCATGGGCTCGGGTACAGTCCCGCCACAGAGGGGATACTCGTTGAGATTAAATGTTTCATTCTAAATAGGTTTGTGATGAAGATACTTATATATATTATCGTAACGGGAATGTTACTGGGTGGATGTAGCGATTTTCTGGAGGAAAATTCTCAAGATTTGATGATTCCCAAGACTGTGCAGAATTACAAGGAATTTTTGTATGGTGAAGGTTTGAACAATAAGGTTGTCCTTTGTGAATATCTGGATATTATGACAGATGATGCCGACGAAATTATTAATATAAAAAGACCTTATGAAACGAGTGTGGATGCTCGTAAATTTTGGTCTTATTACACTTGGCAGGAATATCCAGAGATTCAGCAGGACAATTCTTTGTTGGAAGACAATGCATGGGGTGAATATTACCATAGAATATTGATTGCTAATATTATATTGGAGGCTTTGGATGAAATGGAGGGAACACATGTGGAGAAAATGGATTTGGCGGGTGAGGCTTATTTTTTGCGTGCTTGGTCTTATTTTATGTTGGCTAATTTATATGGCAAGCCGTATGTCGATGAAAAACAGGCAGCTAAAGATTTTTGTGTACCAATCAATCGGGCTACAGGTATTGAAGAAAAATCATTGTCCCGTTCTTCGATAAAAGAGGTGTATGACTTAATGGAGGCGGATATAATATCTTCAATTGCAGCTTTTAAGGTGTCGACAGTCGAGAAAACAATTTTTCGTCCGAATTTGCCGACTTCTTATTTGTTGGCTTCCAGAATAGCACTTTTCCGGAAGGATTATGACAAAGTGATTGCTTATGCCGATTCTGTGCTGCTCTCGACGGAAAAGGTGTTATTTGATATGACGGCGACCTATGCAATCCCTCGTTTTTTGAATGTCGGGAATCATGAAATATTATTTTCTTATGGTGAAGCTCCTTCTGGTGGTTTGGCTGCTTTTCAGTACTCTTCTTTGAGGCGTGCTGCTTTTATTCCGTCAACGGATTTATCGGATTTGTATGCGGAAAATGACGAACGGAAGACTTCTACTCTATTTTTTAGTGCAGGAGGAATGAAGCCGATGAAATATTATGGCTCCACGTCAGATGGTATGTATCCTCATGCTTTCCGTTTGGCAGAGGTGTATCTGAACCGGGCAGAGGCGTATGCGGCAAAAGGGATGACCACCGAGGCGCTTCGGGAGATTAATGCTCTTCGGGAGAAGCGAATTTCCGAGAATTACGAGGTCACGGCGACGACGGCTGAGGATGCCTTTACACTGGTAAAGAACGAGCGGCGGATGGAGTTCTGTTTCGAGGGTTTCCGTTGGTTTGATTTACGCCGGTGGGATCGTCCGAAGATTACACATCGTTTTTCTTCAGCGGAGAATCCGAGTAATTATATTGAATATGTCTTACAAAAGGATGATCCTGCTTATACTTTGCCGATACCACAGAAAGAACGGGAGATGAATTTATCAATAGAGAATATCGATCGCCCGCGACGGGATAAGTAGATAAATTTAAAAAGAAGAAGTTATGGAACGAATAAGATTAATGATTATATGCGTGTTGTTGCTTGGCTTTTACGCGTGTTCGAATGAAGATGATATTCACGCCAAGGTGGAAGACAGTTGGTATAACTTGGAAGACGATCCATCCGATCCCGTTCAACATTATATCTATCAGTTTTATCAAGATTACCGGACGATTATCATTAAAGATCCGGAAGTAGAGGATTATCGATACAATTTTAAAAAACGTAATAATATCAAGATTGTAGCGCCTGTTCAAGAAGCTGTTTTATTACAAAAGGGGTTGGATATGGTGAAAGATGTCTTTATTGATATTTATCCGGATAATTTTAAAAAGAAATATTTCCCGTATTCTATTATTATGGCTGATTCGGTTCTTTTCCTCGGGATGGAAGATCAAATACCTTCTTATCATGCTTACGCGAGTACCAATTTTGTCGCTATTGCCGGGATTCGTACGGAAATGAACAATTATACGGATAACGATATCCGGGAGATTCGAGGAGAAGTGAATGCTAAGTTCTGGAGTGATTATTTGGCTGCTGTTAAAGGTGTTTTTGTTATTCCGGATGATTTTTACGAGGTGAGTAAGAAGTTTTACGGGCAGAGTGATTGGGACTGGGATGTGGTTTATACTCCGGATGATGTGGATTGGCACGAGATGGGATTTATTTCGTACGATCCGGGTAACACGAGTTATGATGATGATCCGATTTTGGGAGGATGGTGGATTCAAGCTCCCAATAAAAGTATCGATGTTTCGCAGTGGTTGGAGTTCGTGTTCCGTGTGACTCCGGGAGAACGGGATATGTTATTGGAGAAATATCCCTTGATGAAAAAGAAATACCGGATATTGCAGGAAGCAATGAAGCAATGTGATGGTTTTGATATTTCCAACTTAGAATGAAATATTTATATAGTTTTTAGGACAAAGGAGGAGGTCGCTTGGCTTCCTCCTTTGGTGTATTTTTGTCATTACGATAATTTGTGTGATTGTTTGGCTTTAAAGATTATTCTTTATATTTGTGCATTCGGAGAGTATTTTATGTCGTCTTGGGATATAAAAGATGTGGGGAATTAAAACGTGTAAAAAATGGATCTATGATGCAGGCTGTTCCGATCGATATGGGTCGCTTGATAGATGGTGACGAGAAGATATTCAAATGTCTGTTCGATTCTTCGTACGTGGGAATGGTGCAACAAGCCGTTTATTATACGAATGATCCGGACGTGGCGGAAGATGTCGTGCAGGAGGTTTTCGTGCGGTTGTGGGAGAAGCGTGAGGAACTGAGGGGGATTGAGAATATTCAGGGATATTTGTCATTCAGTGTAAAGAATAGATGTCTGAATCATTTGGAACACCAGCAGGTTGTGGATAAATACAGGCAACATTGTTTGATGTCGGAGATGTCGGAAACGGATGAAAGTCCGGAAGTTCTGATCGAGGAGGTGAGTCGTTTGTTGGAGAAGTTACCGGAAAAAAGACGAAGGGTGCTGGAGATGAGTGTGCTCGATTCCAAGTCTTATGCGGAAATAGCGGGGGAGTTAGGGATATCGTTGAACACGGTGAAGGATCATATAAAAAAGGCATATTCTTTTCTGAGGGAAGAGGCACGGAAGAGTATTTCCTACTCTGTTCTTTTTATCGCGTTATATCGGCAAAAAGAAAAAAATAAGGAATAGGTGATTTTTTTTCATTTTTGAACCACTCGTTTTAAATTCTTACCTGTCTTTAGTATGAAAATAACCATAACAATGCAGGAAGAAATAGAAGATATAATCATGAAAAAGCTCTCGGGAGAGAGTTTGTCCCAAGAAGAGGGGGCGTGCTTTGAAGCGTGGTGTCAGGATGAGGAACATCAGGAGTATTTTGAAGACTTGCGTAAGATTCGCTCCGGGATTTTAGCTTCATTGGTGGCGAAAAAGGTAAACAAGGAGAAAGCATGGCGTAAGGTGCGTCCCGCTAGAAGAAGAACTTTGGTTTATCGTGTGGCGGGATACGCGGCAATGTTCGTGTCGGTTCTGGGGGTGGCTTTGGCGCTTCTTTCACGTGAAAAGCAAGATGAAAAAATAACTTACACTCATTCCGTGGTACTTCCCGGGAAGAAAATGGCGACCTTAACGTTGTCCACGGGAGAACAAATTGTGTTGACGGACACGTTGCCTCAACTGAAAGAAAAAGGTACCGTTATTTCCCATTCGGAGGAAAAGGCGTTGGTATATAATCAAGTGCAGGATTCTGTTCCGGCGGGCGTCGTTTATAACGCGGTAACGGTTCCCCGGGGCGGAGAGTATAAATTAGCTCTGTCGGACGGAACCATTGTCTGGTTGAATTCCGATAGCTATATCCGTTATCCGGTGAGGTTTTCCGGTGATACGCGTCAGGTCGAGTTGCGGGGGGAGGCATATTTCGAGGTCGCGAAAGATGGCGGGAAGCCTTTTGTCGTGAGGATGAGGGAGTATAATATCCGGGTGACGGGGACTCAATTTAACGCCCGGAGTTATTCCAACGAAGGGACAGCCACGACTTTGGTGGAAGGTTGCGTGCAAATTGAAAGAGGTAAGACAGTGAACAAGTTGGTTCCGGGACAACAAGCCATATTAAAAGACGGGCAAGTGGAGGTGCGGAAAGTGGATGTGGAGAGCCAGATAGCGTGGAGGGACGGGAACTTCTCGTTCTCGCAATGCCGTTTGGAAAATATTCTGGATGAGCTTGCCCGCTGGTATGATGTTGATGTGTTCTACATGAATCAGCAAGTGAAAGATTACCATTTCTCCGCGTGGTTTAAGCGGAGTTCCTCGATAAGCGAAGTCATCGCTATTCTTGAAAAAACGAAAAAGATAAGTTTGAATTTAAAAGGAAGAATGCTTACCGTAAAAGACAATAGTAGAAATTAAAAATAAAACATGAGGCATATTTGCCGTATGCCTCATGTATATAAAACTCCTCGCCAAAGGAATTTTAATGTTAAACTTGAAAAACAAAGTTATGAAATTTTTATGTAGAAACCTAATCTGGATTATGATTAAAATCAAGCTGGTATTCCTAGTGTTGATTTTGGGCTTCTCCAGTTTGAATGCGAAAGTTTGGTCGCAACAGGAGCGAATTGATTTTGTGTTCGAGAACATGAACATGGTTCAGTTTTTTGAACAGCTTCAGAAGAAGACTAATTTAAAGTTCGTGTTTAATCATGAAGATGTCCAGAAGTACACTGTAAATGGAAAAGTACATGACAAGTCTGTGGAGGAGATATTAGATATCGCCCTTGCAGGTAAGCCCTTGCGTTATGACATCACGAGTGATCACGTGGTGATTTATTATGCCGCGATTCCCGTTAAGGACGAGAAGCCGAAGGGGATTAAGATTAAAGGGACCGTGACGGACGAGGAGGGATTGACGCTACCCGGTGTTACCGTGGTAATCAAGTGGACAACTATCGGTACGGCTACCGATGTCGATGGTAAATTTGCCTTGGAGGTTCCCGAATCCGATACCACGAAACTGGTATTCTCGTACGTGGGGATGCAGACCTACGAGTTGAACATCTCGAAGAAGAAAACGGAATACAATGTTGTTATGAAGTCCGACAGTAAGGCATTGGAGGATGTTGTCGTGACCGGATTTTTCACGAAAAAGAAGGATAGTTTCACGGGTTCCGTGAAGACGATGACGGTGGAAGAACTCAAGGCTGTGTCGAACACGAATCTCGTGAGTGCGATTTCGATGTTGACCCCGGGTATGCGAATGGTGGAAAACAATGCTTTCGGGTCGAACCCGAACCGGATGCCGGAGATTGTTATCCGGGGTACTTCGTCTTTATCCACGGAAGCTGACCAGAGTGCCAATCAGCCGGTAATTATTCTGGATGGAGTGGAAATCACGATGCGTGATTTGTATGACCTTGATATCAATGATATCGAACGTGTCGATGTGTTGAAGGATGCTTCTGCCACCGCTCTTTATGGAGAGAAAGCCTCCAATGGAGTTATCGTGATCGAGAGGAAGAGAGTGTTGAATGACCGGTTGCGTTTGTCTTATAATTTGGACGGGGCGCTGGAGGTACCCGATTTGAAATCTTACGATTATCTGGATGCCAAGGATAAATTGGAATTCGAGCGTTTGGCCGGATTGTATAATTTCGAGTTGTTGAATGATTTTGAAGAATATAACCGGAAGAAGATATTAATATCCAAGGGATTGGATACGGATTGGATGTCCAAGCCTTTGCGTTCCGGTTTCACGATAAACAATTCTATCGGTGTGAGCGGTCGGGGTAATGGTATGACGTACCGGGTAAACGCGAACGTGAGAAACGTGAAGGGTGTCATGAAGAAAGACTACCGTAACACGATAGGCTTGACAATGTTCCTCTCTTATCACGTGGACAATAAATTGACGGTATCTTTCCAATCCAGTTTCTCCGATTTGAAATGGAAAGAAAGTCCTTACGGGAAATTCTCAGATTACGTGAGAATGAATCCTTATGATGCGCCGTACGATGAATACGGGCGTTTGAATAAAACAGGTTCATGGGAAATGGCGAATCCGTTGTATGAGGCTGAATGCGGGAATTATGACGAGGGAAATAGTCGTTCGTTCACGAATACTTTATCTTTCCGTTGGGATGTTTTGCCCGGTCTTTTTATCAATGGAAGCGGGTCTATCGTGACTTCCAAGGATCGGACGGAAGTGTTCTATTCTCCGGAGTCAAACGTGTTTAACGGTGTTTCTAACCGTTCGGAGCAGGGAACATTGGAAATTGTAAATGAAAGGTATTTGAAATACGAGGGGAAGATTATCGCGAATTACGCCCAAAATTTCGGGGAAGATTTACTTCTGACGCTTCATGCGGGGGCTGATATTATGAAAGAAACAACTACAAGAGACGGGTACACGGCTTATGGTTTTTATAAATCGTCCTTGCATGCTCCTAATTTTGCAGCCGGATTCGGTACGGGGACTAGACCTGATGGTTCCGAAGATGTCAGTACTAAAATAGGTCCGTTCGTGAATGCTAACTTTATTCTCAAAAACCGTTATTTCGTGGATGGGTCATTCCGTCGTTCCGGTTCTTCGAAGTTTGGAGATGAGAATAGATTTGCTCCTTTCTGGTCAGTGGGGGCAGGTTGGAACATTCATAACGAGGAATTTGCAACTCGTTTCGGATGGGTGAATACTTTCCGTTTACGTTATTCTTACGGTGTAACCGGAAACGTGAGTTTTGCACCTTATCAAGCCGTGACAACTTATTTTTATAATGGGGATAATTTTTATCTGCACGGTATTGGTGCTATACCCAAAACGATGGGTAATAGGGATTTGAAATGGGATTTGACGAAAGCGCACAATATCGGGTTGACTGCCGATTTTTGGGATGGACGTATTAATTTAACTTTTGATTATTACAGGAAGACGACGGATGATGTACTGATAGATATGTCTGTACCGCCTTCCGTGGGAGAGAGTACCGTGCGGAATAACCTCGGGCAGATGCGCAATGTCGGATTCGAGTTTGACGTGACGGCCTTGTTACTCTCGACCAAAGATTGGCGTTTTAGTATAAAAGTAAACGGTGACCATAACAAGAACGAGATTTTGGGTATCAGTAATAGTTTGGCCAAGTACAACGAGGAGGCAAACGCAGATGGTTCTTCATCACCGAAGGTATTGTATAAAGAAGGTGAATCCACTACCGCTATTTATGCCGTTCGTTCCGCGGGAATTAATCCGGCTACCGGAGAAGAAGTATTTATCAAACGGAATGGGGCATGGACATTGGAATATGATCCGAATGATAAGGTGGTCGTGGGTGACGAGAATGCATGGTTGAAAGGGGCCTTTTTCCCTATGTTGTCTTACCGGGGATGGCAGATTAATCTTTCTTTCGAGTACAATTTCGGGGGGCAGATTTACAACACTACCCGTGCCGATAATGTAGAGAACGTGAATCCCCGGCATAATGTAGACCGACGGGCATTTGAAGAACGTTGGAAAAATGTGAACGATGTTCCGCCTTATCTGGACATTGCAAATGCTGATTCGCGCACCAGTTATCATACCAGTCGGTTCGTGGAGGATGATAACAACGTAATATGCAGAAGTATAGAACTTTCTTATGAATTTAATCAAAACTTGTTGAAAAAGATAGGTTTTAAGCGTTTAAGATTGAGCGCCGGGATGAAAGATCCTTTCCGTATGTCGACAGTTAAATTCGAGCGGGGAACATCATATCCGTTCAGTCGCGGATTTACTTTTTCAATTAGTCCGACTTTCTAATAAATATGGTTATGAAAAGATTGAAATATATATTGTTTATCCTGTTGATCGCTTGCTTTTCCTGTGATGATTTCTTGGATGTCAAGCCGACGGGAGAGATTGTGAATAACAAACTGTTTGAAACCGCCGAAGGTTTCGAGGAAGCTATTTACGGTGTTTATTCTTTTCTGGCGAGAGAGCCGTTGTACGGGAAGAATATGACTTACGGGTTGGTGGATGTCGTGGGGCAGTATTTTTCAGGCAGATGGGATAAACACTGGTCAAACGAGTTACGATTGTATAATTATAAACACATGGAGGTGCGTCCCGAAATTGATACGATATGGATATCAATGTACAGGGGGATTTCTTACGTGAATAACATGCTGGAGAATTTGGCGGAACGTGATCCTTCCGAATTTGCCTTGTATAACGTGTATAAGGCTGAAGGCTTGGGATTGAGAGCTTTCATGCATTTCGAATTGTTGCGCTTGTTCTCGGAGAGTATTATCCAGAACCCGAACGCGACGGGTATTCCGTACCGGGAGAAATATTCTTATCAGGTTACCCCGTTTGACCCGATCAGTGAATCGTACAATAAGATTATCCGGGACTTTAAGGAGGCGGAGAGATTATTAGCGGAACATGGCGAATATTTTGACCGGACGGATGAGAATGCCGGAGGATTCGTGAAAGACCGGGTGATTCACATGAATCTGTATGCGGTGCAAGCACTCTTGGCACGAGTGTATTGGGAGAAAGGAGATCTGGAAACGGCTAAAAATTATGCCATGAAGGTAATAGAAGCTCCCTATTTCTCTATGGAGGCGAAGACTGATGTCGAGGATATTATGAATGGAGTGATTTCCGATAAGGAAACAATTTGGGGATTGTATTCAGAAGAATTTCCGAATTTTACCCGTGATGTTCTTTACTCTAGCGGAGGAAATCTTTCTTATGATCCCAAACCGGATTATCGTGATATTTATGAAATAGATCAGGACGGGTTCGATTATCGCTTGGATAAATGGTTTCAGACCTTGTCCGATCATGGTGCCGAGGGATTGCGGTGTATGAAAGTGGTCGATCGTTTCAAGGTGCGTCTGAATACGCGTCCCGTGACGAAATTGAGCGGTATTAATATGATTCGTTTGCCGGAATTGTACTATATCGTGGCTGAATACTATTTATTGCAGTCCGACATGGAAACAGCTGCCACCTATTTGGATAAGGTCGTGCGTGCCCGTGGTTTAAATGGTTTTAACAAGGGGGATGGGATGGTCGTTGTGACTCGTATGAATATCAATAATGACAGGCGGAAAGAATTGGTTTGTGAGGGACAGTGGTTCCAGATATTGAAACATTATAATATGTCTATATATGAGGCGATTACTGACCAGACTTTCCAACCTTCAAAGGATATTTACGTGTTCCCCGTGCCTGATAGTGAATATGAATACAGAGATTAATTTGAATGTTATGAAAAAGATATATATTATTGCCATATTGTTATTCGGGGCATTATTTTCGTGCACGGATGATGACTATCAATTATATAACACGTCGTTGACAAATAAGATTTATTTCGATAGGGATTCCTTCTTTTTCCAGTATGGACCAAGAGAAGATAAAGATGTCGATCTCGAAGTCCCGATTAGTTTGATTGGGTTGGCGAATTTTGACCAAGACGTGGAGTTCAAAGTAAGTGCTGATATCCGTAATTCGACTGCTAAACTGGGTGTCCATTATGATATGGACGAGATTCAAGTTTTCATGAAAGATTCGGTGACGGCTGCTATTAAATTGGATTTCAAGAGAGACAATCTAGTGAAAGACATCCAGTACAAGCTCTACTTGAATTTGGAAGCGAATGACGATTATATACCGACGAACAGGACGAGATGTGTCGTGTTTTTTGGGGATATCAGTTTAGAGCAGCCGGAATGGTGGCGTCCTGATCGTTTAGGAACATATAATCAGGATAAATTGATTCTGTTTATCAAATATTTCCATGCCACGAAAGAATCACTCCCCGTGCTTTATGATGATATCGTTTCCAAATGGGGCGAGTATCTGGATAACACGGCGCATGATCGATTCGAGTACCTGTTGACGACCTATGTTTATCTGGGTTTCTTTAAACAACATGTTTATACTCCCATGTACGAGTATTATATCCAATCCGGAGATGATCATTACAAGTTACCGGATCCGGCAACAACAGAGTATGAATGATTGAAAAATAGGATATTATGAACAAGATAAAATATATATGGAGCATGATTGTCATCTTGTGCGGCTTACAGGCATGTTATGATGATAATTCAAAATTGGCGGATCAACCGATTATCGAGGTGAAAATTAATCAAACGGCAAAAGATTCGATCAATATCTATTTCAATAATACATTGGAAATTAAAGGAGATATAGAGTGTGAAACCGACGCGTTAACTTACCAGTGGGATATGGGACTTTACTCGATGGATTCGCAAACGGGCGAGTCTATGACAGTTTTCAAGAATATCTCTAAAGAAAAAGACTTGAGTTATGTGGTACGTGATTTGGGACACTATCACCTGCGGCAAGTGGTAACTAGCGAGGATGGAAGCACGATCAAATATTACCATGTTTTTGTGAATTCCCAGTTTGAAGAGGGATATACCATTCTAGGACGTCGCCCGGACGGGAAAGGGAGTATTGCTTTCATGAAAACTCTTACACCTGAAGAAATAGAACAAGGAATGCAACCGACGTTTATGCAGAATGCTTATGCTTACGCGAACGAGGGGGAGGAATTGTTTATGGATCCCGTGGACGTGGATAAGGTGGGAAAGTTTTTGTATATTTTGCATGGGACGTCACAAAAAATGCTCCAGATAGATGCTAAAACATTCAAGAAAGTGTATGAATATGATTTTAAATATTACGCTTTGGATTTTCTGCCGGGGAGATTAATGGCTTATGACGGTAATTTTAGCAGAGAGTTTGAAGTTGTTTCCAAAAATGGGGGTGTTGCGATGGTACAGACGGATCAACAGGCGATATTCCCCTTTCCCGGTCTTCCGAAAGAAACCGTGTACACGGATGCTTATGATCGTCCGAGCTGGAAGAATAGCATGACGAGAGTATTTATCGGTAAAGACCGGGATGCCGTGTGTTGGAATGGTGCGAACGGGTACGATCCTTTTTTCTCTTATCAGGACTGTTTTGATTATTTTAAAGGCAGGTATGTAGTCAAATTGTTTCAGAATGAATCAACGGACGGTAATGATGTCTACGTGATCAATCGCACGGGAGGGCAAACTGTCATCACGGGTGTTAAAGCTATGATGTACAATTTTGCAGGAGGAGGAGGTCTTTGGGTACTTTTTGAACGTCCGATCCGGGAAGGTATAGTTACGGAAGATTCACAGATATTACCGAATGATTATTACTCTTGTGCTTTTGTTTCCAATGGGAATAAGGTATACAAATGGTTCTATACCCAACATGATTTGGAGGCGAATCCTTTTATCACCTTGCCTGATGGAGAAGAAGTGCGTTGTATGAATCATTACCAGTGTTCCCGAAGCGTTAGTGATGCAGAATATCAAGATTATTCGCGGCAGAAACAATTCTATATTGCCACTTACAATCCGGATCGGGAAGGCGAGTACAAGGGGTCGTTGTATATCTATGACGCGGATACGGGAGCCTTGGTAAATAAATACGAGGGGATCTCTGATGAGCCGGTGGCATTACTTTATAAGATTAAGTAAGAAAATATTAATAATGGAGATTATGAAACGATATATTATCAGTTGGATGCTATTGGGCATCATGTCGCTTTGGATATTTTCATCTTGTGAGGATTATAACTTCAAGGATATTCCCGACCCGGTTGTACCGGAAGACATGACTCCCGGGTTGAAATTGTTGAATAACGAGATTCTGATAGACGCTTTCGGGAATGCTCAAGGATTCGAGTTGCGTGCTATCGGGGGAAAGTGGAGTGTGGAGCCGGAGAAAGAAACATCTTGGCTGTTGGATTACGAGCCTAAATCAGGCGATGAGGGAAATGCCGTTGTTGGCGTAACGTTGAGAGTGAACGAGGGGATGGAGGAGCGTTTTTGTAAACTGATTGTTCGTCAAGAAAATACCGGGAAAGTTGACACCGTGTACGTGAAACAGTTTACCTACGAGTCGAAATATAACCGGAGAACCGATAGCTTGGCAATGCTTGCCGTGTATAAAGCGCTGAAGGGTGAGGACTGGATGAAGCCTTGGAATACGAAAAAACCGATGACCGAATGGACGGGCGTGATATTGGAAGAAATAGAAGGAGAACAACGGATTGTCGGCTTATCGTTGAATGATTTTAAATTGAGTGGAGATCTGGCTAACGAGATTGGAAATTTACGAGAATTGAGGTCTTTGAAAGTCGGGGGAATGGGAAAAGTGTACAAGTGCCCGAACAGTTTGATTAATTTGCGGAAATTGGAAACGCTGGACGTGAATTTTTCCGATGGAACGGAATGGTTCCTGCCGAATGATATGTCTTCCATGCTTTCATTAAAGGTGTTTAAACCTGCTGCATTGAAAGTACCGATAGAATCGTTTGCCGGGTTCTATACTTTGCCGGCATTGGAAGAATTAAATCTTTCCACGATGTATTTGATCGGGGATTTACCGACGGGGATTTCCAAGATGAAAAGTTTGAAGTCGTTGAGCCTTGCCGGAACGAATATTTATAGCTTGCCGGATGATATCGGAGAATTGGCAGAGAATCTTACCGCGTTGGATTTGAGAGGGTGTCAATCTTTGGCTTCTTTAGGAACAAGTTTTAGTAAGTTGGTGAATTTGACAAGTTTGACTTTATCCGGTTGTAAAGTATTGAAAGAGCTGCCCGAAGGTTTTGGTAATTTGAGTAAATTGACAACATTGGATTTATCCAATTGCGAGTGGTTGGAGCGCCTGTCAAGTGATTTCGGGAATCTGCAGATAAGTAGCTTGACTTTAAGAGGTTGTAAATTATTGAAAGAGATTCCGGAAAGTTTTGGCAATCTGACTAAATTGACGTCGTTGAATTTCTATGAATGTACTTCTTTGGAGGCTTTGCCGGAGAGTATCGGTAGTTTAACCGGGGTGACATCAATTGATTTGAGCCATTGTGAGGCATTAACTTCTTTGCCGGACGGAATCGGACAAATGACAGGTTTGAAAAAGCTGACTATGCCTTATACGGGGTTGACGCAATTGCCTGCCGTGATATCTACTTTATCCGGTTTAGAGGAGTTGAATCTAACGGGAGCGTCCGGAAAGTCCGGTATCCAAGGTGTAGCTGCTGATGTTTTCTTCGGGTTGACGAAGTTGAAGAAACTGGAAGCAAGTTATAATTCATTCTCGGGTAATCTTTCTTGGTTAAGGAACTTGCCGGAATTACAGACTTTGAGATTGGAGAATAATCAACTGTCCGGAGAGATTAATTTGAGCGAGTTCAGTCCGGCTTTGACGGATGTTTATCTTGCAAACAATCAGTTGGAAGGAACTTTGAATGGTATTTCTACTATGACGAAGTTACGGAATTTGTATATAAACAATAACTTGCTGTCCGGAACATTACCCGCCGAGTTGGGAGATTGTACCGCATTGAGTTATTTGATGTTAAATGACAATAATATCACCGGAACGATTCCTGTTGAATTGGCGAAGATGAACTTGGGATACGGCGGATTGAAATTGATAAATAACAGGATGACGGGAGAAATTCCCGCCGGGGTTTTATCATCTGCCGTGTGGAAAAAGTTATACCCGGAAACTAACATTTACAAGCAACAAGATGGTTACGGCTTCACGAATGTGCCGTAAATTGTTTTAGTATATGTATATTTAGGAGGATAGTCAAAAGTCTGTAAGGTCAGAGTTTGCTACTGGCCTTATGGACACTCCTTTTTGAATAAATCAAATCAATTTGTTATGGGGAGATTAGTGTATTTCGGATTCTTGTTCGTTTTGTTGGGGTGTAAACAGGAATCCGTACAGATATCGGGTGAGATCGAGAAACAATGGAGAAGTGATAGTGTTGAAATCACGATGCCCGATGCCCGACGGGGAGAATATTTGATCGCGGCTCCCATTCGGGAGGACGGAACGTTCTCGTTAGCGGGGAATATTCCGTTGAAAAAGGTCGTGTTGATAAACTTCCCGAAGGATTATCTTCGGATACCGTTGTACACGGAAGAGATACGTTACGTGCTGGTCGAATCGAACGAGCGGTATTACGCGCTTTCGGAAGGGGCATCCTTGCAGAACGAATACGTGGAATTGCAAAAGAAACTGGATGAGTTGAATCGGGATTACGAGAATTCATGCCAAGGATACGATACGATTACCGATATTCACCGGAAAGCAATGATCTCGGAAATGCTGGATAAAAAGTTCAAGTACAAAAATAATGTATTGCTGGAAGGAGTACGGAGATTCGCGGGAACAGAGATTGCCCAAAATCTGGTACATGACATTCTTTTTTATTGTGAGGTGGATTTCGAGTTTTTTACCCGGGCGGTAGAGGCATTGGGGAATGGCGGACCGGAAAGTGATATGCGGGAACGTATTTTTGAGTTGTACGAGAAAATGAAAGCGAAGCAGTTGACAGGGAAAGCACCTGAATTTGAATTGCCCGATGCGGAAGGGCAGAAAATACAATTGGCGGCTTTCCGGGGAAAATACGTGTTGTTGGACTTCTGGGCTTCGTGGTGTGCGCCATGTAGAAAAAAGAACAAAGAATTGAATAAGCAATACCCGGAATTACGGGAAGGCGGGCTAGAGGTAATTTCAGTGTCGCTGGATAGCAAGAAAGAGCTTTGGTTGCAGGCTTTGAAAGAAGATGGGGTATCGTGGGTACAGCTGATAGATAGTGACGGTTTCGAGAATAGTCGGGTGCGTGACGCTTATAAGGTAGAGCAGGTTCCGACGGTTTACCTGATAGATCCGGAGGGGAATATCGTGTTGAAGAATCCCGATTTGGAACAAATCCGAAAAATCATAAAAGAGAAAAAATCATGAGAAAGATATGTGGCTTGTTTGCCGTACTGTTTGTGTTGTGGCTGAACGGGACGGCTCAAGAGAAAGCGATTATTTTGAAAAACACGAATGTTGTCGATGTCGTGGAGGGAAATATCCGCGAGGGTGTTGATATCGTGGTGAAAGGCGGGTATATTCAAGCTGTCGGGAAGAACGCGGGAAGTGGGATTGACGGGGAAGTGAAGGATATGACAGGAAAGTACGTGATGCCGGGATTGATAGATGCTCACGTGCATATTGCCAATGATCCCAAGGAAACACAGGCAGACCGGGCAAAACATCTGGAATATTTCTTGCGTCACGGTATAACTTCTATCCGGGATGCTGCCGGGGATGCCCGTGTGTTAAAAGATTTAAAGGAAGGCGTGGAGCAAGGGAAATATATAGGACCGGACATTTATTATGCAGCCTTCATGGCGGGTCCCGCCTATTTCGAGGGTAACGATCGGGAGAAAAGTATGGTGGAAGGATGGGCAGAGCCCTTCGCCCCGTGGATGCAATGCCTCCGTCCCGGTGACGATTTGGATAAAGCCATGCGGGAAGCAAAAGAGTGGGGGTGCACGGGGGTGAAGATTTACGGTGGATTCGACCGGGAGGCTTTGTTGCCGATCGTGCGGAAAGCCAAGGAACATGGGTTGCAAGTATGGGGACACGCCACGTTGTTTCCCGCTAAACCGTGGGATGTGGCAGATGCCGGGGTGCAGGTGATCTCTCACGCGTATATGTTGGAATGGGAAGGCGTTTCGGAAGGGTTGAGCGGTAAAATATTCGAGAATTACGAGAAATATTACGATAAGATCGACCACGAGAATATGTCCGTGGAGCGTTTCTTGCAGACGGTGAAAGCGAAAGGGTTGATTTTTGACCCGACTCTTTTCCTGTGCATGGAGAACAAAATGGATTGGTCGGTACGTTTTGTAAAGAGAGCACGTCAAATCGGCGTGAAAATTTGTGCCGGAACAGACTATATCAACGATTTGAACCGCCCCTTTCCTTTTCTGTTCGACGAACTTGATCTCTACGTGGAGAAATGTGATTTCTATCCCATGGAAGCAATTTTCTCTGTCACGAGAGTCGCCGCGGAAGTGCTGGGCATCGCCGATAAAGCGGGAGCGGTGGAAACCGGAATGCAAGCGGATTTACTCGTGCTGAACGGCAACCCGTATGATAATATCAAGGAGTTGCGGAATATTCAGATGGTGATGAAGCGGGGAAAAATTCTCGGAGAGTGAAAGTTACAAAACATGAAATGATGAGGAAAGCTATTTTGTCGCTTTGTTCTTTATATCTTGCCTCCTGTGCCTGTTATCACGAGGGTATACGTCGGGAAGGGGGAGAGGAGGCATTAAATCCCATGTTTTGCGTCTATGATTTGTGCCTCACCTCGATGAAAATACTCCGGGAAGCCCTGTCATTGACGGAGGAGTGGGCGAAGGCATAGGCGAGCGTGTTCCCGGGGGTAAATTTCTTGTGCAGCGGGAATGCCGTTTCTCCGGGCGTTCCCCGTTTGCCTAGGGGGTAAACACGGGATTTTTGTGTTGCCGTGTCGAAGAGAACGAGGGTGATGTCATCCGCGTCTTTTGCCACGGGCGAAAGGGCTTGCCGTTGCCATTTCACGTGAACTTCCCGGTTCTCGTGATGTATGGTTACTTCCACCGCGGGAGGTGTCAGGTTCCCTTTGGAGAAAGTGAGGCGTTCCCGGTGTACCGTGGCGGCGAGCGTTTCCTCGTCGATTTCCACGCTTTTCTGGTTCATCCCGATGAAGAGGGTGCGGGCTTCGGAATATGATTTTCCCGGGAAGCCGGCCTGAACTGCCGGGCAAAAATAGCGTGCCAGAGCGGATAAGATGCTGAAGCGAGCCTGTTGCACTCGTTGCGCGGTGCTTTGCTTCTTGCTTTTGAAGCTGATTTTAGCTTTTACCACGTTCCGGTTCCTGAAGCGGCACATGGTGACGTTCCCTACCGAACCCGAGGCGTTATCGAAAAGATGTGAATCAAATATTGCCATAAGATTATGTTTTAAGTTTGAAAAAAAGGTGTGATTGTCATCCGGCAGTCCGCCCTGCAAGCGGACTGCCGGATGATTGAGTCTTTGTCGTGTTTCGTCGGGAACGGGTTATTCCAGTTTCACGTTGAAATACACGTTGTTCGTGAAGGCGTCTCTTGCCTCGTTCGTGAAGAAGGCGTAGACGTGGGCTTTTCCGGCGCCCGCTTTGGCGAGCGGAATGGTTGCAGTTCCGTCGAGGCGGGTGATGCCCGTGTTCTCGATAATTTCCACGCGAAAGGGTTCGTCGTCATAGATCACGGCGAGCATGAACGTATCCTTGTTTCTCTGGCGGCTGACCCACGGGGAGGCTTCCCACGTGATGGAAAGCACGCCTGCTGGGGCTTCCTGTTGCTGCATCCGGAAAGGAACCTGAAGGGCTCCCGGTATCAGCGTCAGCAGTCTGAAATCTCCCACGGTGTAATCCGTGTTGTACGCTTTGATGTTTTCCTTGAGGAATAGGTTGTACCCCGAGATCACCTCCCGGCGGGTAGCTTCCATGCGCCACGCGTGATAAAGAAACGTTTCCTTTATCGTTTGATAATGAGTGACGGCTGCCGCGAGTCGTGCGTTTTGGACTTTCCGCGAGGGAGAGTCCGCGTTTCCGTCGTACGAGGGCAATGCTCTCCCGTACGTTTTTTTGCCTTTTTGGAATATCACCATCCCTTGGTAACGCCCGTGGGCGCCGAGAAGTGCTCCTGATTTAATTTCTACCATGGTTGTTAAATTTTAAATGTAACCTAATACCCTACCGTTCTGTCCCGCTTGCTTTTTCGCAAGTAAATCAAAGGTACTGCCGGCGGGAGCCTTTGTCAAGCCAAATAAGATTAATGTTTGTTAAAACGTGGGCGAAGAGTGGGCGAGGAGTAGGTGAATAGTGGGCGATGCCGCCTATTTGTCAGCCAACTGTCGCCTTTTAATCGCTTAACAGTATAGGAAAACCCCGGTTTGTCGGGGACATAAGGGGAGTAAATACCTGAAAATATTCGATATTTAAAGTATTTAGAGGTGTGTTGTACTTTTTATGAATTTATTTATACCTTTGTCACACGAGCGATGGAGATTTCGCTCGATAGAGTTTAGAACTTTTAAATGTACTACCACCATAGATACTCTCCCGGTGGAACGATCGAGTATCTTTGGAGAGACGTGGTACGTATTAGATATACGTACCCGTCTTAATTGAACTGTTCCGATCGTTCCACCGGGGGGAGCAGTGAGATTAAGCGGGTGCGTTTTTTTTATGCTCAAAATATTTAGTAATGATAGTTTTTGATCTGATTGTCTGTGATGTACGAGTGGTGTTGTACAAGCAAGACAGCGACCGCCAAATGCAACCAATTCAATTCAAGACGGCGGCGGGGGGAAGGTGGACACTTCCCCCCTTTCTTTAAGGGGCTAATGTTGATAAGTTAATTCGTGAAGCTCTCTCGTCGAGTGTATAGTATAAAAATAATCTTGATTGCATTACCCGTTTCCAAAAACGAATCAAATATGTAAATCATTTTTTGATTACAATTTTTCAATTTCTTCTCTCGTGAGTCCCGTGAGTTTTGCAATATCCTCGACCGACATACCCATTTTCATGGCTTGTCCTGCCATTTTGATCCGTTCTCTCATTTCTCCTTCTGCTAATCCTTCTGCTAATCCTTCTGCTAATCCTTCCGTGCGTCCTTCCGCTAATCCTTCCGCTAATCCTTCCGCTAATCCTTTCGCCCGTCCCTCGGTAAATCCCTCTGTGAGTCCTTCCAGTTTAGCTGTATTCAATACATCGTTTTGGATCATAATGGCATCGATATGACGATCGTAAGCCTCCCGTTCGGCTGCATCCATGTTGTAGTAGACTAGTTTTCGGCGGGCTTCTTCCAATCCCGGGGCTTTCGTGTCCGGGCGGATGTATCCGCTCTTGAGGTAATCGATCCACTCTTCCAGCGGGGTTACTGCAACTTTGTCAAATTCATTTACCCGAATTAAAAAATACTCGGGGAAGATTTCTGCCGGAAGTCTTCGTACCAGGGCATTTTTCTCTTTTGACGTTACTTGTAAGAAATCCCCCGTGTGTACCCCGGTGAAGATGTTTTGCCCGTGATACAGGTAGTCATCTCCTTTCCCGATGTCGAAATAAAGTATGCTGACCGAGTATACCTTTTTTACTTCCGAGTAGATGTGTCCAAGTTCTATGTGTTCGGTGATGGCTTTTGCCACACCGTACAGGATTCGTTCCAAGTAATACAGTTCCCGTGTGATTTGTACTTCGATGATGATAATATCGTCGTCCCGATCCCGAGCCTTGATGTCTACACGGTTGAACTTGTCGTCTTCGTTCTGCTGGTTTCCCTCGCTCTCCAAAATATCGAGAATGTGTATCTCCTTGTTGAGTAACACGGTCAGAAAACCTTCCAGCACCCCGAAATTTGCCTTGTTGCGCAGCAATCGCTTGATTGCCCAGTCGAAACGGATATACCTGTCTTTGTTGCCCATGGCGTTAATGCATTTGATGTTTTACAAAGTTAAGGTTTTCTTTTTGAAAAATATAAATACCGTCGGAGAACTTTTGGGATAAACCGATTTGCGGGTGGTGGTCGGCACGAAAATCAGGAAAGAGGTGAAGATTGCACTTCTATTGTGAATCTTCAAAGAACATGAGTAAACGGACAGAAATTACAATGCTTGTGTCGAAATTCTCATTGCAATTGATGAATAATTTTCCAAGGGATAGCTTGTTTTAGATGAAAAATAGCTTAAAAAAACATTGAATACTTGAATAAATCTAATGTTGGACTATACTTTGTGTTATTGTTAGTCTATATATTTGTTTTATACACGAATGATGCCTTAATTTGCATATAAGAAGTTATCGGATTTTATTCCCGTTGGTAATTTCGGAATGTATTATTTACGATAAAATATCAATAATATAACAGTATGACAAGCATAAATTTTGTGTTGCGTCCTTCTGCTCGTGAAGGTCGCCACCCGGGAAGTCTGGCTGTTCGTCTAATTCATGAACGTCGAGTAAAAACTGTCACGTTAAGAGGATTTCGCCTTTACCCGGAAGAATGGGATAGAGAAACTCAACAAATCGTTTATCCTGAAAGCGATTCGCGTCGGGTAAAGTACTTGGGAGCGTTGGAAAGTAAAATTCATGATGGGGTAGAAATGTTGAACCATCATTTGCTTGTTCTTGAAAAGCAGGGGCGATATTCGGTGGATGACCTTTTGTGTCGGTGTCGTCAGCACATTGATGATGGTAAAATATTGAGATTTACTCAAATTTTGGCTGATAGATTGGAAAAAAGAGGACAATACCGGACAGCCAGAGCTTACCGGACTGTTACCAGAGGGTTAGTCAGATTTAATAAAGGGAAGGATATCCCATTGAGACAAATAAATGCCTGCCTGATCAGGGATTTTGAGAAACACTTGAAAGATACGGGTAGATTACCTAATACCGTGTCTTATTATATGCGTAACCTTCGGGCAATCTATAATAAGGCTGTCGCTGATAAACTTATCCCTAAAGCTAAAGAATGTCCTTTTATAAGCGTGTACAAAGGAATAACCAAAACGATGAAACGGGCTCTTGCATTGGATGAAATTCAGAAGCTATATAATCTTGATTTTGAGAATCTGCTTGCGAATAAAAAAACGGGAAGCAAGGAGTATCGAATCGCGGAAAATCTTTATCGCGCCCAACGCTATTTTGAATTTTGTTTTTATGCCCGAGGCATGAGTTTCGTGGATATGGTTTATCTCCGGAAAGAGAATATCCGGGGTGGTTTTATACGTTATGTGCGAAAGAAAACCGGTCAGCAGATGGAAATAAAGATAACGGCTAAGATGCAGGAGATTCTGGATAGCTTCTCTACAGAAGTACAAGGTTCTCATTACGTTTTCCCTATAATCAAGGAGAGCAGTGGGCGCCCTCCATATTTGCAATACGAGACCGCCCTTCGCTTACAGAATAGCCGACTTAAAAGATTGAGTGTTATGGTAGGAATAAAAAAGCAGATAAGTACGCATTGGACGCGCCATTCTTGGGCTACTATTGCCAAGAAAGAGAATGTACCCATAAGGGTTATTAGTGAATGTCTGGGGCATACTTCCGAACATACAACTCTTATTTATTTGGATTCGCTGGATAATTCCGTGTTGGATGCTACCGGTGAATTGATAGCACATATTGTCAGTTCTCATGTACCCGAACAAATTGAAAGAACGTTAATCCCAAAATCTCTTTTGCAAACGAACTATAGACTTAGTTATTAGCGAATAATTTGTGACGAAGTATAATGTCATAGTATTCGAGTTTCTTGATTGTATTTTCTTTGCCTCTGTTTCCGGGAAAGCAGTGGTCGAATTTGTCGTGTCCATCAAATAGAAAGTTTACGGTACATGAAGTTCTGCTTGAGTGGATGGGAGGTACATGAGAATAATAAAATGAAAATAGCAGTTTTGTAATTTTTTTTGTTAACTTTGTATCAGTATATAATATGGATACGAGCTTATAAAAACTCTGACACTTACCAAGTGCCGGAGGGGTGTTTTTCTCTTGCCACTTGATCGTAGCAAAAGTAGTGTGTTTTTTTTACATAACACTTACCAATGTTTGACTTTCTTTTGTCAATTTCCTCTTTTGGATGTAATATTTTCTTTACGGATTTGGGTTGGGGTTTTTCCTAGTTGTCTTTTACAAAATCGAGTAAATTGTGGCTCTGAGCTAAAACTGTTTTCATTCGCTATTTGCTTGATTAACTTTGAAGTGAAGATTAATTCTTTAAGGATACTGCTTGCGCGGGATTCTTTCATCCATTGTTGGGGTGTTTGCCCGAACATGGAAATAAATCGTTTGTAAAATTGTTTGTGTGTCAAGTTCATTGATTTGGCCATCTCGTTGACAGAATGGAATTTGTTCCAGTTGAGTCGTATGTATTCTGAAAATGCAGTATCTTGACTTAGTATCGAGTAAAAAAAATTATACAAGTCTTCTTTTGAATAGTAAATATACAATATCAATAATAACTCTTTTGTTTTTATATCAAAGTAACAGTCGCATTTTATTCCGTCTGTAATACACGCGTTTAATTCTTCCGATAAATGCCATAGTTGTGGCTTTGCATCCAACACTCCAATCAAACTTCTCGTGTAAGAGTGATAATCATCTTTGTTTTCCCGATTAATAAGGAGTTCTTCTATTCTAAAATTCTCGCGTAATTTGAGCGGCGTGTCCGGTCGGAAAATAATCATTCTGGTATCGGTAAGAGCAAGATATGAATAAGTTCTTCCGGCCGGCAGGAAAAGAATTTCTCCTTTCATGGTTTTGCGACTTAGAAAATCATTGAAAATAAGGCGAAGATGTCCTTGCATTAAAAATACAATTTTATTATCCGTGGTGAATAACTTTCGTTTTTCTCCTTTGTTAATTTGTATAATCTGTACTTGTTTCTCTTGCTCTTGATTATAGCAATCAAAAAGTTTATTAAAATTAGAGATGTGCATAATGTGTTGGTAATTAGATTGTTTTACAAATGTTTTACTTCCGGACAACGGGTTTGTTCTATATCTTGAATAATTCAACTATCTGTTAATGACAGAATTTGCTTGCTACTCCAAGTGAGGAATATTCTCCTTTCTGCCATTCATGTTTTACAAATATTGTACAACTGCCATTTTGTAGCAAACAGATTGAGTGACAAAAGATTGAATGTAAACCTACTCTAACTTTATTTTTTAGTACTCCGACACTTGGTAAGTGCCGGAGGGGTGTTTTCTTGTATCAAGTATAAAAACACTTGTGTGATTAAGGGAGAGAATTATGGAGTATTGTAAAATGTGGAATTCAAAGTAAATGTTTATAAGCAAATATAAATTTATTGTACAGCGGGTAGGGGAAGTTGCATTCTACATGAAAATGTATTTTTATCTTTTGATAGTAGTAGGAGGGGTGCTATGTGCCTGTAAAGACGATTTGGTTTCTTCTGATCGGGATGATGCCTATGTGTACATACAGTTGAATGGCATGATGTCTCAAGCACGTTCTTACGAGGGTGAAAAAAACGGAGAAAACTTGGATAATAAGGTTTTTACACTTCGTGTACTGGTGTTTGATAAGAATGGAAATGTACTCGATGCCTTTGACGAGCCTACTTCGGGTAATGCCAAGTACACTATTTTTAATACATCTGTTGATGTCGTGCGTCACCCTGTAAAGGTAAGTGTCGACCCCTACACGATGGTGTTCATCGCGAATGAACCGGAAGGGACTACGTTTTTCGATAATATTAAAAAACTGGCTGATTTACACGAGATAGCTTTTCCAGCGAGTGCTTTCGATGACAATAAAATGATACCCATGATGCAGGTGATTAAAGATGTAACGGTACAGGCTGGGGGTAAGGTGAAATTGGGTAGCGGGACATTGACGGATATTAATGACTACACGAGAAGTGCCTTGCCAGATGAAGGGCTTTACGCGCCCGATGCCGAAACCTCGCTTTTGATATTGCGCCTTGACCGCTTGGCGGTGAGAATGAACGTCACGTTAAAGTCAAGGTTTAGCACTATGGCTGAAGACTTTCAAGGTATCACGTTGACGGAGATTCCGGATAAGGTACCTTTGTTTAAAAACGATTATACCGGAACAATCAACCTGAATGGGACGAGAGAATACCCGGCAAGCCGTTTCTCTGACGGAACGATCGATGCAACCATATTGTGGTCAAAGAAACTGGACAGGATCGTGCTGCCTGCTAATTTGCAACCCGCGAAAACAAATGCGGACAAAGCTACAGAGCTTATCGTCAATATGCCGGATGATAAATACAGTCCCTCGTGCAAATTGAAAATACTTGATTCCGATTACAATTTGCCTTATAATACTTGGCTTGATTTCGAAGGTACACTTAACAAATCCCTTGAGGTGAATATTGAGGCAAAGGATTGGACGGATGTAAGTAATAATTGGCAGATAGGTGGTGTCCGTATACTTAATGTGTCGCAAACGAAGGCAGATATTACCGATTATAACGGGGTGCGGATTACGTTTTATTCGAGTATGCCGGTTGCGAGAGTGAAAAACACAGTAACTGTTCTATCCGGAGGTCCCACGAAAAGCGTGACTTACGGATTTGTTAGTGATGGTTCCAGTGAGATGTACACGAATTATATTTTTAATGATTTGTCTGCCAATTCTTCTACATCGAATACGAATATATACTGGCCGTATAACCCGGAACCCACCCGTTTCTATTATGATGCAACCACAGGTTTCGGGTATATGGATATATTGGTGAATGGATATACGGCTAGAGGCTTAACAACGCCCGACCCCGCAGTTGGATACGATAATGCCAACACCAAAGAGGCGGGCACTTATAGATTAACGCTTTTGGCAGAGGAAGCCGATGGTTCCAATCAGATGCAACGTACGATTGATGTTACGGTGACTCAAAACGGGTATCGTTTCAATTTTAGTCCGAATATAAGTAGCCCGACCGGATACGTGGGAGCCTTCTTCCGGAGTGATGAGACCGGAGAGAGAATTATCAGCGGGCAAAATATGGTATTCAAGTACGCGAGTTATAACACGCCTGCCGAATGGGAGGCTACCGTCGATTATGAAGGAGGCGGGGATTGGGTTGTGTTGAGTAGTACTCCGAGTTTCGATCCCGGTTTGGGGACAGATAGCCCGGGTGAGGCAGAAAACTACAAAGTAAATCCTAATCTCTACAAAGGGGAAAATGGGAAGAAGGTGAAAGGTACGGGACGGATTTACTTCAGGATAGGATGTAAGTCGGCAAACCCGAATAAAGGAACTAAACCCAGATACGCGAGGATAACACTTTATCATAGGAATCCGGCAGTTGCTGGACATGAGTTTATGACAACTTATTTGTACGTGCGTCAGGGAGAGGAACCGGATTATCTGATGCGTGCGACAGACGTGATGCAGATTTACCCCGCGGGGACAACATCCGGGGCGGGGACATTAAAAGCGCGAAGTAACACTCGCAAGTTTTCACCTTACAACGTGACAAGTTCGGCATTTAAACAAAATCCTGCCAATAAGGTCGCGTACGACATTGTCGGTCTTAACGCCGGGGCGCACGTGGATTACCCCACGCAAGGCGGGGCGTTTTTTCAGCTTGGAGTTCGGCTTGACAGAACTACGCTCCATAGAAGGGCTTTTTTTCCTGCATTTGCAAGCGGAAGCGTAGAAACCGAGAGCGGAGGATACATTGAAACAGACGGTTCGGGGGGGGAATGGCGAGATGGATTGGACTGGTATGGTTATAATGCAAGATGGGGTAGTAACGATAACAATTACTTGTATTGGGATTATATAAACCCCGGTATCACTCGAGAAATATTAAAAGACTATTTAGAGTCATGCCCCCCGGGATACAGGCGTCCTAATGACGGGAAAACGGGTTACGATGAAAGTAATAATGCGGCAGTAAAATTAGCACTAAACAACAATCCCGAGCAAACCATGTTGTCAGAGTGGAGGACTTCTTTATTTGTAAATCCCCAGTCCGGAAGCGCAAGTGACCGTGCCAACGATAACGCGGAGCCCGCGGATCGTGCGCCGGGGAAATTTAAGGAAGCGAAGCTAGACGAGATTACGTTTGGGTTTTATGCCGATGGTTTTTTCGACAGGCGTCCGATAAAGCAGTATAGTAATATGAGTAATGTGGGTGGGATATTTAAATCTGTAAAATATTATGCTGTTTCGGGGGATAATGCCAATATTGCTTTTCGGGGGACTTTGTTTCATAATCCCAATCCGGGCAGTTACGCGTCGTTATTTTTTCCGGCAGCAGGACGTCGTTCCGCGGAATCAGGCGGTGGTCCGACTAACGGGCGTTTGGAATTTCGCTCCTCGTCAGGTTATTATGCTTCTGCCTCCACTGCCAATGGTTGGTCTATAACAAGTTCCAATAGAAATGTTTATTGGAATATGTGGGGTATGGAGTTTAGTTACATGTCTTCTTGTCCTATGACAGAGAATATAATAGACGCCGTGAGCTTACGTTGCGTGTTAAAATAACAATGATGAACTATATACTAAAATACATATCAACTTTTTGCTGTAGACCACTCGTGGCGGTCGTGTGGATGTTGTTTGTATTGGCGTCGTGTATTGGTGAGAAAACCTTCGCTCCCGATGAGCGGGACGACCGGGTTACACTTGAATTATTCACGCGGATGAACGAGTATGCCTTGCCGGAGACGCGAGCCGGTTCTGCCGATAGCGATGTTGATACGGAACCTTATATCATCGTGTTTAAAGATAACGGGAGTAGTAGTTATATTTTTGAAGAAGTGGCAAAATCATACCGTGTACCGGGAAAAAACAAAACCTATGTTGCATTAAAAAAGCAGACCGCGCTATGCAAGCTGTTGTTATTTACCAATACGCAAGATAACTTTTATGCAAAGAGCGGAACTGCTTTTACTTCGTATGTTTTTAACGAGGAAAACTTGAAAACCGTCTTAGAGGGTAAAACTTTAGAGCAGTCTTGTGACATCCTTTATACCGAACCGTTAACGAATCCGCAGACGGATGTGCCTTTTACCAATCCGCGAAAGAAGTTGCCCTTGAGTCTTGTTTACCAACCTTCCACGACGGGGATTAACGATAACACGACCATCGGTACCGATACGGACAAGCTGCAACTTGGTCGTGCCGTGGCTCAAATCGTGGTAAGAAATACTGCCGCCAATTTTACCTTACTTGCAGTTTCCGCGGTCGTCAACGCTCCCAAACGCGGGGTATTGCACAACCTGTCGGCTACTGCCCCGCCTGCGATGGTTAGTGGGGACGGGGTGGTTGATTATAAAAAAACAACGGGGGACATTTCGGGAGCCACGAGTAATACTACCGGTAGTAATCCCGTGTACCTGTACGAGTCGGGAACAGCCAATAATACAAGTCTTGTAATAAAAGGTACATACCAAGGTAAGACCTATTATTATAAGATGGACTTGCTGGATAACAATAAAAGCAAGATAAATATTTTACGCGATTATAGGTATACTTTTAATATAACCGAAGTAAATGATGTAGGACATGGTTCAGTGGAAGAAGCTATCCATGCTGAGGCTTTCAATCATATTATTAAAATCACCCTCACGATAGACGATACCGATGCTTATGAAACCACGAGGTTCGATAATTACTACCTGTCTGTAAGTAACTCGCATTATATATTATATCATGCGACAACTGCCGCGAGTTCAAATTTGGTCGCGTTAAAGTTGATTGTCAAGAACAGTGGTGGAGAGATCGTAACCGGAAGCCTGTCGGCAACCGGGGGGATCACGGTGGTTCCAAGCAGCTTGTCGGTTGAGCCCGGTGGCGTGCAAGCAACGAATGTGACGATAACCATTCCGGAAAACCTTACGTTGGGAACGGTCACTATCAGATATGGAAATATTTATAAAGAAGTAACGGTGGAGAAGAGAACAACTGCATGGAGTGATGGAAGTACAAAAGCTGCTAAACCATCAGGAGATTTCAACTATTACTGCGTATCGGGTACCGCTACTGGCGCTGTTGACTTACTGCCGTCCAATGGAACGGCGAGAGGCGATACTCGAAATATTACGGTTGACGATGGAATTATTCTGGTAAAACGAACCGGAACCGGTGTCGCAACTTTTTATCTTTCAACGGCCTTGAACCCGGGTTCAGGCAGCGCGGGTGAAGATGTTTCCCGACGTATAAAAGTGGAATTAAAGTAAAAACACCTAATTGTCGAATATATAAATGGAAAAGAAGTTTATTCTCATATTATTGATATTTGGAGGTTGTACCGTGAAGACGTGGGCACAACAGGTTGGCGTGAAGAGTAACCTGCTTTATGATGCTACGACCACGATGAATTTGGGATTGGAAATCGGATTGGCACGTAAGTGGACTCTCGACATCCCTTTCAATTACAACCCGTGGAAACCGGCTAATGGCAGACGATTGGCGCACTTTGGCGTACAACCGGAAGTGCGTTATTGGTTCTGCGAGCGCTTTACCCGGATGTTTGTCGGGGTACACGTGCATTATGCCGATTTCAACGCGGGTGGGTGGCCTAACTGGTCATTTATCAGCAAGAATATGCAGAACCACCGTTACGAGGGAGAACTGTACGGCGTGGGGTTCAGTTTCGGGCGATCGTGGATATTAAAAAAACGCTGGAGTATAGAAGCTACCGTCGGTGTAGGATACGCTTATATAAAATATGACAAATATCCTTGCGCGGAATGCGGCTCAAAACTGAAAGACGGTCACAAGAATTACTTTGGTCCCACCAAAGCAGGAATTTCATTGGTGTATCTTATAAAATAAAGTGATGAATAGGATATTAAAATACATAACAGTAATACTGGTAATATTTCAAGTGGGTATGTCCCATTCCGCGGCACAAAATCGTTCTTACACGGGAAATGTCATCGTGAAAACCGCACGCATGGAACGAGTGGAAAACTTACTTCATGTAGATATAGATTTCATTTTCGACAGACTGAAAGTTAAATCGGCATATGGAATAGATTTGATCCCGCGGCTGGTTACCCCGGAACAGACATACGATCTCCCGAAGATATCTTTTAAAGGTCGGGACGAATACTTGGCATATGAACGAAAATTGGTGTTTGCCGGTTATAAACAGCTGGAAACCAAGAATGAATCCCACGTGATTGAAAAGGTTAGTAAAAAGAAAAACGGGATATTTAGTTACCATTACACCCTGCCTTACGAATCATGGATGGCATACGCCGCCCTTGATATGCAATATGACGAATGCGGGTGCGGTGACACGGAATTGATGAGAGTGGAGCGTCTTCTTGCTCCGACTCCGCCTGTTGAAGAATATATTGTTACCCCTTACCTCGTGTACATCCAACCGCCAAGGGAAGAGGTCAAACGCCGGGAGATTCACGCCGAATGTTTCCTTGATTTCGAGGTCAATCAAACCGTGATTCGCCCTTACTACATGAATAATCCCAAAGAGTTGTCCAAGATTCACGATATGATCAACAGCTTGAAAGATGATCCCAATATCACGGTGAATCGTTTGGATATCACGGGATACGCTTCGCCGGAGGGAACGCTGGCGGGTAACCAACGCTTGTCGGAAGGACGTTCCGGGGCTTTGGCAAACTATCTTGCCATGCAATATGATTTCCCGCGTAACATATACCGTATCTTTTTCGGGGGAGAGAATTGGACAGGTTTGGTTAAGGCCGTGGAAGCAAGTCACATGGAATACAGGAACCGGATACTTGACATTATCGAGTACACGCCATCCCCGGCAGAAAGGAAAGACAAGCTGAAACGATTGGCAGGAGGCGTTCCCTACCGTCATATGTTGCGCACGATCTATCCGAGCCTGCGTGTTGCTATCTGTAAAGTTGACTATAACGTGAAGAACTTCGATGTTGAAGAAGCAAAGGTCGTTATGTTGACCAGTCCGCAAAATCTGAGTTTGAACGAGATGTTCTTGGTGGCAAATACCTACCCGTACGGGTCACAAGAGTTTGTCAACGTGTTTGAAACAGCCGTCAGACTCTTCCCGAAAGACGAGATTGCCAACTTGAATGCCGCTATCTCCGCGCTTACGCGTAATGATATTGCCTTGGCAGAGCGCTACTTGAATAGAATAACCCCGGAGAATTATCCGGCAGAATATAACAATGCCATGGGGGTACTCGCCCTGTTGGAAGGAAATTACGAGAGAGCGGAAACCTATCTGCAAACAGCTGCCGCCAGCGGGTTGGAAGTTGCCAAGCAGAATTTAGAAGAATTGGCAAAAAAGAGAGAAAATGAATTATTATTAAACAAAGAAAAGGATATAAACAAGTAAAGACGAATCGATTATTTTAAATCTAATTTTTAAATCTAATCTCAAAAAGATGAAAATACGAATTTTTTTTATGTTAGCACTCGCGGTATTAGCGTTTGCGGCATGTAGTGATGATGGCATGATTGATGACCGTGATGATGGGCAATCTATCGGCAAAAACGGAGAAGCATGGGTATCTGTCCGTATACAGACTACGGAAGGAGCAAGAGGATCGAATACTCCTAATCAGGAAAATGGTACTGTTAATGAAACTCAGGTGAAGGATGCCAGAGCGATATTCTTCAAAGATGGTACTACTCTCCTTGATCCTAAAGTGGTAGTGAAAGATGTAAAATTGGAGGGTTCTAATTTGGGACTGCCGGGACAATCTACAGGTCTGGGAGGTGCGGCTTTTAGAGTTCCCAAGGAGGCAAAGTATGTATTAATTGTGATAAATCCTTCAAGTAAATTTGCAAGCCCTTTCGCGGAAGGTAAAACTTATACCGATGTGAATAAAGCTATAGAGTCCGCCACTATAACTGACGTGATAGGTGCCGCTAAAGATAATTTCATGATGACTAATGCAAAGGGAAGTTTGGAGCCATCCAATAATGATGGTTCACTCACGTCTTTGACATTGCATACCACGGCTGCCAGTGCGGAAAGTAGCCCCCAAGCTATCTATGTGGATCGTGTTGCCGCTAAAGTACGTTTGTACACGGCTAACGGCATTGATGATAACACGAATGCCAAGATAGGTGCAATTCGTTGGGTATTGAATGTTACAAATAAGAAATTTTTTCCCCTATCCGAACGTACGCCTACATGGAACGAAGGTGCAGCAGCGAATACCGATGATGGCTATATTCCTACCTCAAGCGGTACATGGAATGTTGGAGCGTCGAGTCCTGCCGGAAACTATCCGTTAAACACATTCAGAGCCCCGTTTGATACGTACAAGAAAGGTTCTTACAGGATAGATCCTAATTATAGAACTGACAATGATTTAACACCTGTTGTTTATAACGCGAATTACGACGCTTACACGAGTTCGACTGCCCCGGAGGCATTGACCTGGTTGGAAGACAAAGGTATCGCCTACTGTCTTGAAAACACGCAGATCCAAAAGTATAATAAACGTGCTTATACCACCCAGGTATTATTGAGAGCACAGTATGCACCTAAAGGTTTGAAAAACAAGGATGGTTCCGATGTAACTCTTGATCCCGGTGATTCTTGGATCAGAATCGGGGCCAATGGGTATTATACCTTGGCATCTTTGGTTACTTACATTGAGGCAGAATTGACACTAAAGTTCCCGCCATTGAATCAGAGTGTGGATCCTACCACGATTCCCACTCCTTTGACAAATGCGTTTAATGACTTTCTGAAAACCAACCCGGGGGTAGACAAGAGTGTTACTATTCCTGCAAATTGGGATGCGTTTAGAACAGCGTATGGGCAAGGCGGTAGTCTTGACCAAACTAAAATTGAAGCCGGAATAGCTGACCTTAAAAGTAAATTTGCTGCCGTGACAGGTCTAAAAGGGGGGACTCTTGGTTCGGTATCTTATTTCGAGGAAGGTTGGAACTATTACAGAATCATGATCAAGCACGATGATGTGGATGCCTTAAAGGCAGACGGTACTCAAGGAGCGTTGAATGAGCTGGGAGAGTTTGGCGTGGTGCGCAACTCCGTTTACGATATTACCGTCAACAAGATCATGAATGTTGGGTACCCGGCGATTCCGGATCCGGATGAAGAAGATAATGAAGATAATGATATGCTTATTTCGGTTCAGATTAACATCAATCCATGGACTTGGTATAAGCAAAGTGAAGATTTGTAATGGGTATTCTTTCATTTAACAAATAACCTGTAAGTCAGGATGAATGTCAAAAGCCACAATGGTTTTTGAGCCATTAGGCTTTTGACGGAGTCCTTTTCAAAATTTTCGGGATATAAACACGGACAGTTTACGTTGTCCATAAAAAAAGGAAATTAACGAGAAAAGTAATATGTATCCTTTTCCATAACATATATATAAAGATTAAATCAACCTGTATGAACCAGCTACGCTATATATATCGAATCATATTCCTGTTCTTCATATGCTCGTGGGGAATGACTTCGTGTACTGCTTTCGAGGAAGATTTACCCGAATGTCGCTTGTCTGTTAAATTCAAGTACGATTACAATTTGCTTTCAGTCAATGCGTTCCATTCACGGGTGAATAAGGTGGTATTGTATGTTTTCGATAAGGCGGGTAAATACCTTTTTTCTCAGACCGACGAAGGTACTCTGCTTGCTGACGGTAGCTACCGTATGGAAGTGAAGCTACCCGTGGGCGAGTACCGGTTATTGGCTTGGGCGGGTGCGGGTGATTCATATGACATTACGTCGCTCGCCAGAGGCGTGTCGACCATCAATGAGTTGAAATTGAAACTGAAGCGCGAGCAGTCGCTTATCATCAACAGGGCGCTTGAACCGTTATGGTATGGTGAAATTATCAACGTGAACTTCACGGGTGATCACTCCCAGACTGAGATTATCAACTTGATTAAGGATACCAACGTGATTCGTTTCGTGTTCGAGAACAGGGGGACAAACAACTCCTTGGACGTGGACAATTACATTTATGAACTCACCGAATCGAACGGGTACATGGACTATGACAACACGCTGATGACCGACGATACGCTGGGTTATCAACCTTATTACACGGAACAGGTCTCCGCCGACAGGGGTGTTATAGAACTGAATACCATGCGCCTGATGACTGATCGCCTGAATCATTTCTCCGTGAAGGACAAGACGACCGGCACCACGGTATTTAAGGTAGATCTGACTGAGTTTTTTCTTGCACTCCGTCTTGAAGAATACAAAAATAAATGGAGTGACCAAGAGTATCTGGATCGTAAAGATTCCTACGAGGTTGTATTTTTTCTTTCCGGTTCATCGCCAACCAACCCTTGGACGAGTGTAAGTGTCATTGTTAACGGTTGGACGTGGTACATACAACAGGAAGATCTGGTTGGAGAATTGTGATAACGCAAAATAAATCTCTAATACGGAGATGATAATAAGTAATTTAAAATCATTTTAATAAGCGCTATGAAGAAATTTTTGAATACGGGTATAGCAATGTTTTTGGCAACATTGTTCTCCTGTTCCATATCGGAGGACTCGATTAACGGTGATAAAGGGGCTATCGTGCTCAAGGCGAAGCTGGATGATGGTGTCGTTCTTAAAACAACCGCACGCTCGACATCTGCCGCGGGCTATTTTCTAACTATTATGGGTAACGGTTATGGCTACGGTCCCGAGCCATTAACTGAAGGTGCAACGCGGATAAATGATCTCGAGCCCGGGGAATATACTATTACTTTAGTCAGTGGGTTGGAAGTCGAGCACCCGAACTATAATGAACCGGTGTATTTTGCCACGGTCACTGAAGAGGTTATAGCCGGGGAAGTTTCATCCATCTCGTTAACTTGTACACAGGATAACGTGGGGATAAAATTCATTTTCGACGAGAGTGCAACATCTGTTTATCCCCAATTGGTGGCAAAAATCGAGGGGAATGACGGTAAATATCTTGAGTATGAGCCCGAACGTGCGGAAAAACCGGAGCCGGACATCGCTTATTTTCAAGCGCCTTCCACGTTGAAAATTTCTCTCGCTAATGACGGTAATCCAATTAAAATCAAGGGGGAAGACTATGTCGAGATCACAACCGCCAAGAAAGAACTTTGGACGATTACCTTCAAAACAAGTAAAGAAGAGCCGGGAAGTATAGAGATTGAGGCCGATGTTGATAAGGAAACAGATCCTAAAGATGAAGAATGGGGAATTGGCGGAGTCAAGGGTAGGGGTACTTATCTTAATCCTTATTCGGTAGCCGGGGCTATCAATATGTTGCCCGCCCAAGAGGTATGGGTAAAAGGTATTGTTATAGGAAAAGCTACAAGCGTGACTTCACTGGCACGCGTGGATAATAACGAGTATATCCTGATCGGGAAAAAGACCGGGGCGGCAGAGAAGGATTGTATTGTCGCGGTTATTCCAAAAGGAAGTGAAATCGTAACGACATTAATCGAAGGTCGTACCGTTTTGATACAAGGTGATATCAAGGGAGCGGGAGCAGGATTCACCTCGGATGCTGTTGCCGTGATGGATAGAATTACGACCGGGGAAGTGGCGAAAACACTGAAAGATTTTGATTTTGCGGTCGGGTTTGCGATTATGAAAGGAGCTCCTTTGAGCGAAACAGGTTCCGATTACGTGAATATACTGAAATCAAATGCCAAACGGGTTTCGGCTGAAAATAGTATGAAACCCCGTCAGATTTGGCAAGGTGTAGGCGATTATAATTTTACCGAAGCCGATAAGATTGTAAACTTTGCCAAAGCTAATGGCATGACTGTTCACGGGCATACTCTTGTATGGCAATCGCCGAATGATGTTCCCCTCTGGCTCCAACAAATCCCTATCGAAGATAAAACACGGGAACAATGGACAGAATTACTGAAAACCTATATAACAGATGTTGCTACTCATTTTAAAGGTAAAGTGGAAAGTTGGGATGTGGTAAATGAGATTAAATGGCTGACGGAAGCAGATGGTGAGGGTAATTGGTTAAGTCCCGATGATTTTTGGGTTCAACGTGTAGGTAAAGATTATATTAAAATAGCATTCGAGACAGCTCGTGCGGCAGATCCTAACGCTAAACTTTTCTACAATGACTTTGACCTGGAATACGAGAAATATGCTACAAGGCGCAATGGTATATATGCTTTCTTGACTATGCTCCGGGCTGAAGGTGTGCCTATTGACGGCGTAGGTTTGCAGTTTCATATAGATATGTGGTATGATGTTACAATGAACCTTCCGAATACATTACAGATGGCATCGGATTTCGGTTTGGTACATATCTCGGAATTGGATATAAGAATGGAAAAAGAGAGTGAACTCCTCCCTAGTGATTACACGCGGCAGGCGAATATGTACGGGAATATCTTTAAAGCATTTAAAGCACTTGATGAGGCAAAGCAATATGGCTTGACTATTTGGGGAGTAGTAGACGAGCAGTCGTATAGTGATAAATTC
This sequence comes from Butyricimonas sp. Marseille-P3923, assembly GCF_900184685.1. Classification (GTDB taxonomy): domain Bacteria; phylum Bacteroidota; class Bacteroidia; order Bacteroidales; family Marinifilaceae; genus Butyricimonas; species Butyricimonas muris. The sequence goes on along the minus strand of NZ_FXXL01000005.1, from coordinate 382,741 downwards.
CCACTTTTGTTCAATATCGATGATAACGGGAATTATCAACCCAAAGAGGCTTACACGGTGCTCTTGGGACTTATAGAATAAGATGTGATTGATAATAGAGGAGAAAAAAAAGAGACTCGGAAACGTGTTTCTTTTGGGTAGATGCAGGCATTGTGGGATGACTCCTCGCTTTACTTTTTTTTACTGCGTTATGAACTCATCGGACTTCGCCCGAATCCCGGTAAATGTGATTTGAAATGTAACTTTGCCAAGGTTTGCAATTGTGTCGTGTCGAAAAAAGTCAAGATTCCGGCTAACCCGTGAGTGGAAATAATGGAGTGCTCCTATTCCGTGCTGAAGTTTATTCCCGCTTTTCGGGCTTGGGAATGTTGTTGGCGGTAGTTGATGGAATATAATTTCCCGTCTTTCATGAACTTGGCTCCGGTTTGTTTGAACCAGAACGAAACATTTTGCTCCTCGCATATATCGTGTAGTGTCATTATCCAATCGAAATCGCAGGGACGGGCTTCGTTGCCGGATTCCCCACCCGCGACAACCTGCTCGATCCATGAACCGATGTTGTATGGTGTCAGGTCGATTCGTTCCAAGAGCGGTTCGCAGATGATGATTTTGTGTTTTACCGGGGCGGTTTTGTAGATTGGTAAGCGGTAATCCGCCCTGTCCTGATTTTCGACAGTGCAACAGATGGTTACATGATCGTATCCGTCGCCCCAGTCATCGGGCAGGGATGCTTGCAAACGGTCGATGCGTTTGGTTATAATCATAAAGTTTAAATCATTCCGGGTTCGTATCATTTCCCATGCTTCTGTACGCCATTCGTCGGCATCTTCGAGAAAGAAATCGGACGTGAAGCACGTGTAAACCAGCGTTCCCGGTGGGATTTTATATTCTCCGTTCCGTTTTTTCAAGGCGGGTAAGTCAAAGCTCTTGGTTTTGGTGACGATGCTGCTGTCTATACCTCGTTTCGAGTCGCCCCGGTAGACGTAGCAATGCTTGCAACCTGCGCTCAGTTTATGACAGCCGTGCCACGGGTTCCACGTTTTTGATTTCGATTCGATAGCGTTCTTTGTCATTTGTCCGATTTTTTATGTATTCTTGCCGTCATGCAGAGCCATTATATGTTTTTATTGTTGTACAAGCTGATACATGATGCAAAAGTAATCATTAAAAACGGAAGAGAGGATACATCTTGGTATAAGGATGAAGTTGTCCGGGAATGGTGGTCTGTTATGTACTAAATTATATTTCCTTGGATATATTTTCCACTGGATATTTGTTTTATTGGAAAATAAAAGCCATATTTGCATTTCGTCATGAGAAAAATGATAGATGATGTATCACTAAATAAATAATTTGAAGCAATGTCAATAGATAAAAAAAGAAAGGCGGAACCTCTTTGTAGAATAAGAGATATATACCGGTTGATAAATGATTTTGAAGGAGTGCTCCAGAAAAACTTCAAAGTAGGTTTGAATGAAGGAATGTTACTATGTTCATTGTATACTTTGGGGGAATGTTCTTCCGGGAAAGTGGCTGAATTATTAGGACTTACCCTTTCGAATTCATCCAAGGTAATTATATCTGCCGAAAAAAAGGGATTTGTAAAACGTATCATTGGAGAAGTTGACAAACGTCAGATGATTTTTAAACTTACAGACGAAGGGAAAAAATGCATAGAGGCAATTAAATGTGATTCGGATAACATCCTTGAACTTATCACTAAAATAAGAGAAATATAAATTAATAAGAATGAAACATGTAATTATAGGTGGCGTGGCCGGTGGAGCTACTGCCGCGGCCAGAATACGTCGGGCAGATGAATTTGCCGAGATCATACTGCTCGAAAAAGGAAGATATATCTCGTATGCCAATTGTGGTTTACCATACTATATAGGCGGAGTGATTGCCGAACGAGAGAGTTTGTTTTTGCAAACACCTCAATCATTTGGAGAAAGATTTAATGTGGATGTACGTGTCGAAAACGAGGTTATCAGGATTAATCCGCAAAAGAAGAATGTGACGATTCGCAAAAAAGACGGAAGTGAATATGACGAGAGTTACGATAAGTTGTTGCTGTCACCGGGAGCGAATCCTGTCCGTCCGCCGCTTGAGGGGATTGACCTTGATGGTATTTTCACGCTCCGGGATGTAAACGATACCGACCGGATTAAGGATTATATATCGACAAAAGAGGTAAAGCAGGCTGTTGTTGTCGGGGCAGGATTCATCGGTTTGGAAATGGCGGAAAACCTGCACCATGCCGGTGCGCGGGTTTCCATTGTGGAGATGAATGATCAGGTGATGGCTCCTATTGACTTTTCTATGGCGGCTCAAGTACATCAACATCTTTTGCAAAAAGGAGTCGAGCTTTATTTGGAACAAAGTGTCGAGCGTTTTTCGCGGAAAGGCGACCAAATTATGATACATTTTAGGAGTGGTGAAACGCTGTATGCCGATATCGTCATACTTTCAATTGGCGTAAGACCTGCTACGGTACTGGCGAAAGAAGCCGGGTTAAAGATTGGTGAGACGGGCGGTATATGGGTTAGCGAATATCTTGAAACTTCCGTCAAAGATATTTATGCCGTGGGTGATGCTATCGAGTATCCGCACCCGTTGACAGGGAAACCTTGGTTGAACTATCTGGCAAATCCAGCTAATCGTCAAGGGAGGATTGTTGCCGACAATATGGTTTTCGATAATCAAACAAAGTACGAAGGTGCTATCGGCACGAGCATTGCCAAAGTTTTTGATTTAACGGTTGCCTCAACGGGCTTGGCCGCTAAACGATTGAAACAGTTTGATATCCCCTATCGCGAATCATGGACACATTCGGGTTCGCATGCGGGTTACTATCCCGATGCCCTGCCTTTAAGTATAAAGCTTACGTTTGATCCTCAAAGTGGTAAGCTATACGGGGGACAGTGTGTCGGTTACGATGGTGTGGATAAACGTATCGACCAGATAGCCCTAACTATCAAAAAAGGCGGAACCATATACGATCTTATCAAGATAGAGCACACGTACGCTCCGCCCTTTTCATCGGCAAAAGATCCTCTCGCCATAGCGGGCTATGTGGCAAGTAACATTCTTAGCGGGGCGATGCCCGGTATGACGTGGCGACAGCTTCAACATGTGAACCGAGATGAGGTAATGATTATCGACCTCCGTACTAAAGACGAATTCTCGATGGGGTATATTCCGGGTGCTGTCAACATTCCTTTGGGTGAGCTTCGTCGCCGAAGTTCCGAAATTCCTGTCAATAAACCGATTCTACTGTATTGCGCTATCGGTTTGCGAGGTTACCTTGGCACAAAAATACTTCTGGCACGAGGATATTCAAACGTGCGCAACTTGTTGGGCGGATATAAAACCTATGCCACTGCGGTTGCTCCGGTTGAACGGGGCGAACCGGTTATACTGCCCGACCGAAAGAATGAAAACATAGAGCAACAGGATACGAGAGCTGAAATTAAGACCGTAAGGATAGATGCCTGTGGGTTGCAATGTCCCGGTCCCGTGTTGCGACTGAAACAAGCGATGGATAAGGTTGACGAGGGAGAACGGGTTGAGATTGTTTCTACCGATGCGGGATTTGCGCGTGATGCCCAATCTTGGAGTAATTCAACCGGTAATTCGTTGATTTCCATGTCTGAAGAGCGGGGGAGATTCACTGTTGTTATAGAGAAAGGAAATGCCAAATCTTGTGAAACGGTAACTTCCCGTGACAGTAAAGGTAAAACCTTGATTATGTTCAGCGATGACCTCGATAAAGCGTTAGCTACCTTCGTGCTTGCCAACGGGGCTGCTGCCACGGGTGAAAAAGTGACAATATTTTTTACTTTCTGGGGACTTAACGTGATCAAGAAAACGGATAAACCGAAAGTTAAGAAGGATATCCTCGGTAAAATGTTCGGTATGATGCTTCCCTCAAATTCTCGTAAATTGAAACTATCGAAGATGAATATGTTTGGTATGGGCGGTCGCATGATGCGCTACATTATGAAACAAAAAGGGATTGAATCTCTCGAATCGCTGAGGGAGCAAGCCTTGGAACAGGGAGTCGAGTTCATAGCTTGCCAGATGTCGATGGATGTAATGGGTGTAAAAAAAGAAGAGTTATTGGATGACGTCACTATTGGTGGTGTCGCAACCTATATGGAGCGGGCAGATAAAGCAAATGTCAACCTATTTATATAGAATTTTTATGGTCAAGATTCCCCTTTTTTAAGTATTATTTTCCATCGAAAGAATAGAGATGCTTAATATTAGATACTAAGAACTGCCAACATGGTAGTTCTTTTTTTTGAGGTAAAATAGAATGTTGAATGTTTTTCCATAGCGTGTTTGTTGCTCCATTTGTTCTTTTATTTGCAACGCAATCAAGTTATTAGGTTCTTTGTACCACCTTTTCGGGTGGTACAAACTATATTACGTGTCAATGTTAGATTATTATAGTTTGTAATATCCCCCGGTTTTTGGTGCGCCTCTAAATTCAATTTTGCCTTCTGATTTGAGTGTTCGGATATGTCGTTCAACGGTTGTTTTACTTCTCTCAAGTCGTTCCATGAGTTCAATCACGTTTATCCCGCTGTTTTTTGTTATTATTTCTAATATGAGAGTTTTAGTGTTTACACCTTCATTTCGATAATTTACACCTTCACTTTCACTATTTACACCTTCATTTCGATAATTTACACCTTCACTTTCACTATTTACACCTTCATTTCGATAATTTACACCCTCTCCTTGATTTACCCTCTCGTTTATACCGCCATTTACACCCTCATTTTCGTTTATACCGTCATTGATTGGGTTGTACGGGATAACAAGTTTAAACACGTCCCCCTCTTCAATGACAGGAGTCGAGTTTTTCACGTACAGGGGGCAATACTTGTACATTCTGCGAATACCGGAACCGAGTTCTTCCATCCAGCCTAGCTGCCTGAAGAAATTGGCTATTGTCGGGTTTTTGGGATGAGGTTTAAGATTGTCCAGGTAAATTCGTCCGTTCATATAGGGACGGTTCCAGTTTTCCGTGACAACAGTATCCTTGTATATCGTCAGCGTTGCCGGGAACGCGTTAGAAAATTCACGATGCACGAGAAGGTTGGCGACAACTTCCCTGAAAATCATATCTCGTAAACTAATACGTTGCGTTCCTTCAAGATATGCTCGTTCGGGAAGGTATTTGTGAATAAAAGCCAGTAGCCTGTAATATGCGCCCATGAGATTACAGCGTATATCATCCCTGTCGTCATACAGTTCCGTGTCTTGTATCCTACAAAGGGCATCTGTTTTGTAATGAGGGAGTACACTCGCCAGCGTGTTTTCCTTGCCAAAAAGTAAAGCGGCGGCTAACGTGTATCCTTCTTTCCCGGTGTTGGCGTCTTTCAATTTCATCCGGGCGGACTTGAGAATTTCCTCGTTCGTCATGCTTCCCCACGGGTGATCGATTCTGTTTGTCTTGACAAGTTTTTTCGCGAGTTCAAACTGTTCGTCCTCGAAATCGCTCATGTCCAGATAGGGGAACACTTTATTCTCGGTGTAACATTCCTGCTTGCGGATATAGAGATCGGTTATTAATTTTTGATTCGAGAGTTTGAAATCCCCATCCTCGTTACGGTCGTAAGTATTGCCCTTGTAACTATGTGGTTGCGAGCTTTCCGGCACGTATATATAAATGATTTTTTTGTCGTCAATGTCAATGACTTCTGTTGCCAAATAAAACGTGGGCGTGATGATTTGGGGATTATTCATATCCTTAGCCAGCGTGTCGAGTTGCGTGGGGATAGAGGCTTCGTTCACTCCCGTGATCGTTTTATCATCTTTCACCCCGAGTAGTATGTGTCCGCCCCGGCGATTGAGGAAGGCGCAAATCGTCTCGTAAACAGACCGGGCAAGGGAGTTGTAGGATTCCTTGAACTCCACCTCTATTCCTTCTCCCTTGGCGATTAATTGTTTTACTTGTTCTGTTGTCATGTTTTCATCGTGTTTCGCTGTTGTTCTACAAATGTACAAAATATTTCTAGAATATTGCTTTGAAATAGGTTAAGTGATAAACACGCAAAGATAACACATTGAGCTCTGATCCACCTAATTTTTCACGTGAGCCATTTCTTGGCTTGAAAAGTACAAAGAAAAAACCTGCAAGTGTTTGATACTTACAGGTTTGTCTTTTTCTCGTCGCCTTTTGGCTTTTTGTGGCTGTGGGCGCTGAGGGATTCGAACCCCCGACCCTCTGGGTGTAAACCAGATGCTCTGAACCAGCTGAGCTAAGCGCCCGTGTTGCTTGATTGCGGATGCAAATGTAGTGCATTTTTTGAATACTGCAAAAGATTCGAAATATTTTTTCCAAGAAAAATAGATAAAGATAATTTTTTAGGAACAGAGGAATTGAGAAAAGAGTGAACTTTTATGTGTAAGAAGCGATGTAATGTGTTGAATATTTGTCGAGTGGAGGTAGCAGTTATATTAGATTCTTCCGAATATCCCAAGGTTATCCTACCGTAATAATATCTCATGAAACTTACTGGACGGTTATATCTTACTTGCATCACCTATCGGTAACGGTGATGTAAGCGGGAGATAAGCTACCTGTGACCGTGTAGAGGTAGTAGAACTTTAGGAATAGGGTATGAATATACTATTTGGAGCATAACGTGGCAGAAATATGAGAATTGTCCGATAATTTAAAAATATGAATTGATATATTAAAAAACGAATTTGAGGACTTGATTTTTTTTGTGAGCTTGCTTAATTTTGCGAACTGATTATTTTATAATTCTTAAACGAAAAGAAAGATGAAAAATTTGTTATGGGCAATAATAGCCATGGTAATGTGCTTATTTGCAGCTTGTAGTGATGATGATGATGACAAAACTCCGCAAGGGCCGACGATGACATACGCCGGGAAATTACCTTCCAAAGTCGGGAATTACTCTTTCGTGTATGATGACAACGGTCGCTGTGTTCAAGTTAAAAGCGGTTCTTATGTGTTGGGAGAGATTGATTATGACAAGGGAATTTTAATCTCTGATGACGAGGAGGCTAAAGTGTCGTTTACCGGTAAGGGATATATCAAAAGTATTAAAGCATCGTGGGATTATAAGGATGAAGATGGTAGTTATAAAGGAAGTGGAGAGATTTCTTTTTCTTATAACGGAGATGGTCAGCTAACGTCTTATTCGGAATCTTCTAGCGAGAGTGGTAAGGAAGACGGGGAAAGTTTTTCTTATAAGGGGACTTATAAAGCTACCTACATGTGGAAAAACGGAAACTTGGTTAAGGTTGTGACCGAGGAGATGGACACGGAGGATGGTGAGAAGTCGGAAGCCGGTTCCACTTGCACGATTGAGTATGGCGACCAGAAAAATGAACTGGGGCAATACTCTGTGGGATTAGCAGACGTTCTTGACATGGAGGATGCGGATATTTTCGCGTATGTCGGAATGCTGGGAAAGGCATCGTCTTATTTCCCGGTTTCATACACGGAGGAGTGGTACGAGAAAGATTCGGATGGATACGAAAACGAGGGGAAGCATGACAGTAATATGACATACTCTTTCAATTCAGATGGGACCATTGCAACGGAGTATGTCAATGGAAGATCATATAATTATTCTTATATCACCTATGATGAAGATGATTCTTTAGGACGGTCTTCAGTGTTCGAGGATAATTCTGATGCCAAGAGTTTGAATTTCCGTTCATTCTTTATGCGTCACCGTGGTAGAAAGTAGTTTTTAGAAATTTTGGAAACGAGTATCCATTTTTGAACGTGGATACTCGTTTTTTTATTCTTGTTTCTTTTTTACTTTGTCGATAAATATCGTGTCGAAAAGTTCTCCGCGGGTGAGTTTGCCGTTTTGAAGGCAAATGGCTTCAATTCGCCCTCTTGCGCACAGCGTTTGTTCCGGGAGCTTGTAGATGTCTTCAAAGAATACCAGTTTGACTCCTTCTCTTTCGTAGGCGACTTTCACGACAAAACGGTCACTGCCCCGGAGCGGGTGTTTGTAGGAGATGTCGATACGGGCGACCATGACGTCGATGCCTTGGTCGTGTAGGGCGGAAAAGCTGGTTCCGGTGGTTTCCAAAAATTCATGACGGGCATGCTCCATGTAGTGCTGGTAGTTGGAATTATTTACCACGCCTTGCAGGTCGCACTCGTAGTCCCGTACTTTCATTTCTATTTCAAATTCAAATTCTCTCATGATTATAAGCCTAACGATTCGTTGATAAGAATGATTTTTACCCGTTTCCGCGGGAATGATTTCTCTGTAATGGTCCACGTGTTGCATATCCGGTCGGCACTCTGGCAATTCATGCAGGTTTTGGTTTTCTGGCAAGGAGTATGCAGGTTCGTGTGACGGATGGCATTCAATGGTGCTGCCACGGTGCGGATGCGTTCCATGGCTTGCTCGATGTTCTCGACAATTTTGTTGGTACCGATAAAAAGAGCGACGTGCTCGGGGCCGAAAGTGAGTCCCGCTACCCGGTTGCCTACCATGTCGATATTGACAAGTTGTCCTTGTCGCGTGAGGGCGTTCGTGCCCGTGAGGAACAGGTCGGCGTGGAGGGCTTGGCGACGCCAGTAAGTTTTCTGTGCCCGGCTATATCCTTCTTGAAAGGTGCGGATGAGGATGCATTCGGGATTATTGGCGATCTCGTCCAAAACGCCAGTGGCTTTCATGGTCATGGAATCTCCCCACGACACGGTGGCGGGTTTTATTTTCTCGAAAATCTCCTTGAAGAAAATTTCTTTTGCTTCTTCCTTGTTTTCGGCGTAATAAACCTCGAAATGGTTGCTTTCCAAGGCTTTTATCGTGCGGGTTATGATTTCTTTTTCCATAGAGTCGTTTTTTTATTGTTTTCGCCCGTAGAGCTTTTTACTCAAGATGTTACAAGATGTAATGCAACTTTTTGTATGCCGGACACGTTATTGTGTTTGAAGTAACAAAGATAGTGAATCGTTGATTTTTTTGTATTTTCGCGAGAGATATTCTGTTCTGAAATGAATTATTAATCAATTAAAACCTTGATGATGAGGAAAGTGTTTTTGCTTTTACTTTTGGTGGCTTGTTACACGGGAGTTTTCGCGCAGTTGGCGTTGAAGTCTGAGAAAGGGGATTTTGAGGCACGTTTGATTGGTCGGGCGTTGTTTGACGGGGGAGTGTTTTTTAGTGATAAGACTTCGTTGGGAAATGCCGCGGAGGTGTATGATTTGAGGCTGGGGACGGTGGTGCGTTTCCTTGAGCGTTGGACTGGGAAGATTGAAGTGGGATTTGCCAAGAGCAAAGTATCCATGAAAGATATTTTTATAGAATACCGTGACGGGAAGAATCTGTTCCGGGTGGGACATTTTTTTGAACCTTACTCGTTGGAGTATCGCATCGGGAGTTCGGATATGAAGTTCAACGGGGCGGCAGTGACCGGAATCGCTTTCGGCGACCGTCGTAAGTTGGGAGCGAGTTACACGTACAATGTCGACCTCTTGAATATTTCTGCCGGGGTATTTAGCGATAAAGATGTGGATAACACGGAGAAAGGTGACGAGGGATATGCTTTGTCGGGGCGGGTACTGTATCGTCCTTATCTGAATGGCGAAGACGTGATGCATATCGGGTTTTCTTCCCGGTTTAGCGCGTTAGGGGACGCGGAGGAGAGTAAGGTGGTGTATTCTGCCGGGGCTCCTTCCAATTTGATTCCGGAGAAGTTTTTGCGTGCCGACGTGACGGATGCTATCAATGAATGGCGGTTCGGTGCGGAGGTTGTCATGGTGCTTGATAAATGGTACGTGCAGGGCGAATACTTGTTGGCTCACGTGAATCGTCGGGCGGCAGTGGAGAATTATAATGGCGACGGTTGGTACGCGCAGGTCGGTTATGCTTTGTTGAACGGGCGTTACGCTTATAATAAAGAGAGTGGTATGGCGGTTGCCCCGGGAGAAAAGTGCTTGGAGCTTTTGTGTCGTTATAATATCACGAATATGAACGATAAAGATGCCGGAATCATGGGGGGCAAGCAAAATGACTTGTCTGTCGGTGGTATTTATTATTTTAATAAATACGTTTCGGCAAAGATGAGTTATAGTCTGGTGAGTTTGGATAAACATGCTCAAGAGGGAGGGAAACAGACGTTTAGTATGATTCAAGGGAGAATCCAGTTGAGCTTCTAAACAATTGAAAATTGAAAGTTGAAAGTTGAAAATTGAAAATGAAGGGATTGCTTCGGGCGGCAAGGGGAGTAGTGTTGGAATGTGGGGTGAAATCTAAAATCTAAAATTTAAAATCTAAAATTATTCGATGCGTGTTTGTATAGCGGAAAAGCCGAGTGTGGCGAAAGAGATTGCGGAGGTGTTGGGAGCCAAAGTGCGTCGGAATGGTTATTTCGAGGGGAATGACTATTGCGTGACGTGGACATTCGGGCATCTTTGTTCGTTACAGGAACCGCACGAGTACACGGAAAAGTGGAAGTTCTGGAATTTGTCGGTACTGCCGATGATTCCGTCCTCGTTTCGAATCAAGTTGATTGATGACGAGGGGATTAAACGGCAGTTTGCTGTTATCGAGGAGTTGTTCAATCGGGCGGAGATGGTGATAAACTGCGGTGATGCCGGACAGGAGGGAGAGTTGATACAACGATGGGTGATGACAAAAGCGAAGTGCAAGGCTCCGGTGAAACGGTTGTGGATTTCGTCGTTGACGGAAGAGGCAATCAAGGAGGGGTTTGATAAGTTGATGGACGCGAAGGATTTTGACACGTTGTACGCGGCGGGTTCGGCAAGGGCTATCGGTGATTGGTTGTTGGGAATGAATGCCACGCGGGCCTACACGTTGCGTTACGGTAACGGGAAAAACGTGTTGTCAATCGGGCGGGTACAGACGCCCACGTTGGCGTTGCTCGTGGACAGGCAAAAGGCGATAGAGCAGTTCAAACCCGAAACTTATTGGGAGGTGCGGACGGATTACCGGGGAGGTTGGTTTTCTTACACGAAAGGACGTTTCACGGTGAAAGAGGAAGCGGAAGGCTTCATGCAGGAGATTACGCCCTTGGAGTTGGAAATCAAGAGTTCGGAACGCAAAAAGGCAATGGAGCATCCCCCGAAATTGTTTGACTTGACATTGTTGCAGGTGGAGTGTAACCGGAAGTTTGCTTTCTCGGCAGACACGACGTTGAAAGTGATACAGTCGCTTTACGAGAAAAAATTGACGACTTATCCCCGTGTGGACACGAATTTTTTACCGAATGATATATACCCGAAGGCACCGGGAATACTGAAAGGGTTAAAACCTTACGCGACATTGGTTGACGCCGTGTTGAACGGGGGAAAGTTGCGAAAATCGGCGAAGGTATTCAATGATAAGAAAATCACGGACCACCACGCTATCATTCCTACCGGGGTGTTCAGTTATGACATGACGCCCGACGAGAAGCGGGTGTACGATTTGGTTGCCCGACGTTTTATCGCGGTGTTCTACCCGGATTGTGAGATTGCCAATACAACGGTGATGGCGCAAGTGGGTGAACATGAATTTAAGGCGACCGGGAAACAGATTATTAATCCTGCATGGCGGGTGGTGTTTCCGGCGGCATCCAACAAACAGAGTGACGAGAACGTGTTGCCCGTGTACGAGGTGGGGGAGAAAGGACCACATACGCCGGAGTTGCAGGAGAAAGAAACGCAGCCGCCGAAGTATTACACGGAGGCAGATTTGTTGCGTGCCATGGAAACTGCCGGGAAACAGGTGGAGGACGAGGAATTGCGGGACTTGATGAAAGAGAACGGGATTGGGCGACCATCTACGCGGGCGGGTATTATCGAAACGTTGTTAAAGCGGGGATATATTCGCAAGGATAAGAAGCGACTGGTGGCGACGTCAACGGGAGTGGAGTTGATTGACACGATACAGAATGATTTGTTGAAGTCGGCGGAATTGACGGGACAGTGGGAGAAGAAGTTGCGGATGATAGAGGACGGGACTTATCAGATTGCTGATTTTATGGAGGAGTTGAAGGTGATGGTGAATGAGCTGGTACATGTTGTCAAATGTTCGCCCCGGAAGGCAATCACGGTGGAGGTGACCGAGGAAGTGAAAAATGAGGAACCGAAAAAGGAGAAAACTCCCCGGAAGAAAAAGGAGCCCGCGGAGCCTGTCGTGCTGAAATGCCCGAAGTGCGGGAACGGCGACGTAATCAAGGGACGGACTGCTTGGGGGTGTAGTTTGTACCGGAAGTCATGTGATTTTCTTGTTCCCATGGAATTTTTTGGGAAAAAATTAACACAGAAGCAAGTCGAGGCGTTGGTGTTAAAGTCTAAAACGGGTGTGTTGACCGGTTTTAAAAACGAGGATGGCAGTACGTTTAGCGGTGTTTTGCGTTTGGACGACAGTTGCAAGGTGGTCGTGGATAAGAAATAGGGTGTATTAAATCTATCTTAAATCCTTTTTCCAAGGACGTGTTATCGGTTTTTATTCTTTAGATTTGTGAAACGATAACATAAATGAAGAAAACAATGAGATGGAAATCATATTGTTTTCATGATATTGAATCACTAAATCGTGAATCACAGAACGTGTAAATCCCTGTCGCTTGGCGACATTTTTAGATGAGCGGACCTTAGGGATGTGGTCCGCTTTTCTTATTCCACGTCGTGGCCGAAGGGTGTCAGGGCTAGTCCGGCGAGTTTAAAATGCTGCATGCCGAAGGGGATGCCGATGATGGTGATGCAGAAGATTACCCCGAAGAGTATGTGCGACAGGAATATCCATATCCCGCCGATAAAGAACCAGATGACATTCATCAAAAAGGACAGACAACCGCTGCTTTGTGGAATATCGACAACCTTGCTGCCGAACGGCCATAGTGCCAACACGCCGAGTTTTAAGGTTTGCAACCCGAAAGGGATACCTATAATAGTGATGAATAGTCCCACGCTGGAAACGAAGTATTCAATGGCGATGAATAGTCCGCCGAAGACTACCCAGATAATATTTCCTAAGATTTTCATGTTTATTGTATTAATATTTAAATAGCCTCACCAAAGATACGATAAAGAAAACAAAAAGGAAAATAATGTCGTAAGAATATGGAGTTTATAAGGTTCATAAGGTTTGTAAGGTTCATAAAGTGGATGAGCTACCAAACAAATGTTTTTTGGAAAGAACTTTATAAACTTTATGGACTTTATGAACTTTATAAACTGATTATATGATTGAGCATTTGACCAAGGATAGCTTTAAACAGAAAGTGTTTGACTACCAAGATGGCGGGAGGTATAAGTTTGAGGGGGAGCGTCCTGCATTGATAGATTTTTACGCGAACTGGAGCGGCACGTGTAAGACCATTGCCCCGATTCTGGAGGAGTTGAAGCGGGAGTACGAGGGGAAGATTGATATTTATAAGGTGGATAGTGAAGTGGAACGGGAGCTGGCACGGGCGTTTCGGGTACATAGTATTCCTACCTTGCTGTTCGTGCCCATGCTGGGGCAGCCGCGATTGGGACGGGGGGCTCTGTCGAAAGGGGAATTGAAGAAGTACGTGAGGGAAGTTTTTAACGTGTAGGCGTTTGCCTTCGGCAAGTTGGCAGGTTACAGGCTGTTTGACTGTGCAGAGCCTGCGGGAATGTTTTTCATTTTCACGTTTTTTCATTTTACCATTTATATTATTACCTTTGCGGCTTGTTTTTAACAAGGTAGCATTATGGAAAAGGTGTTCAGTCCGAAGCTGTTCGGTTTAATTAAAGATGGTACCGTGAAGAAGAATCTTTCTAAGGATATTCTCGCGGGAGTAGTAGTGGGAATCGTGGCGATTCCGTTGGCAATTGCGTTTGCCGTGGCTTCCGGGGTATCTCCGGAGAAAGGTATTATAACGGCTATCGTTGCCGGTTTTTTGATTTCGTTGCTGGGAGGAAGCCGGGTACAAATCGGTGGTCCCACGGGTGCTTTTATTGTTATTGTTTACGGGATTATCCAACAGTACGGGATTGACGGTATGATTATCGCCACGATATTGGCGGGGGTGATTATGATTGGATTCGGGTTGTTACGGTTGGGTACGTTGCTGAAATTTATTCCGCATCCCTTGATTGTCGGTTTTACTTCAGGAATCGCTTTGGTGATTTTCTCGACGCAGATATCCAACGCCTTGGGGTTGACGATTGCGGATTTACCGAGTAGTTTTATCGGGAAATGGGGAGCTTATTTCAGTAATATCAACACGGTGAATTGGTATGCCGTGGGAATCACGGTCGTGACAATATTGATTACCGTGTATATGCCGAAGATTACATCACGGGTTCCGGGTTCTTTCGTGGCGATATTGGTTATTACTCCTCTTGCTATGTTTTTGCCGGAGAACTCGGTGACGACTATCGGGTCGTTGTTCGGGGAGATTAAGTGTAATTTCGCTCCGACTTTTCCGACGATAGATTGGGGGAATTTGTCTTATTACCTGCAACCGGCACTGACGATTGCCATACTGGGCTCGATTGAGTCGTTGCTGTCCGCCGTGGTGGCTGATGGTATGATTAGTGGTCGTCATCGTTCCAACACGGAGTTGATAGCGCAAGGTATTGCCAATATAGCCTCTCCTTTGTTCGGGGGAATCCCTGCCACGGGAGCTATTGCCCGTACGGCAACTAACGTGAAAAACGGGGGGCGTACCCCGGTGGCGGGAATGACGCATGCCGTGGTTCTGTTGTTGATTATGTTGTTTTTCGGGAAATGGGCTTCTTTGATTCCCATGTCCTGTTTGGCGGGTATTTTAATCGTGGTTTCTTATAACATGAGTGAATGGCGGTCGTTCCGTTCCATATTGCGGGCTTCGGTGTTCGACGTGGTGATTTTGCTGGTGACGTTCTTCTTGACCGTGTTGGTCGATTTGACCGTGGCTATCGAGATAGGGGTTGTGCTGGCGGCACTCTTGTTCATGAAGCGTATGGCGGATAATGCGCCGAAAGAGATTACCGGGGCAACCAATCTGGACCAAGATATCTCTGAGAATTACAAGGATTTACCGAAAGGTTTGGGTATATACGAGATTAGCGGGCCGTTTTTCTTCGGTTCGGCTAAGACTTATTGCGAAACAATTCGTAACTTGGGCGTGAATTATAGTGTGTTGATTATCCGTATGCGGCATGTGCCGTTCGTGGATTCTACCGGGTTGAAAAACCTGAAAGAAACTATTCTACAGTTGACAAAGGAGAACACGAGAATCGTGTTGTCGGGAGTAAGTGAACCGGTGAAGAAAGATTTGTTGAAAGGCGGAATCGGCGAACTTGTCGGGGTCGGGAATATTTACCCGAAGTTCGATATGGCTTTGAGTGCGGCAAAGGAGATGGTCGAGAATAATTAAAAAGATAATATATGAGCGGATTTTTTGGCTGTGTATCTCGTAAGGATTGTGTGGCAGATGTGTTTTATGGTACGGATTACCATTCTCACTTGGGAACGAAGCGTGCCGGTATGGCTTTTTATAACGGGGTGGATTTTAATCGTTCTATCCATAGTTTGGAAAGTGCTTATTTCCGGAATAAGTTCGAGCCGGAGTTGGACAGGTTTTCGGGTTCTACGTTGGGAATCGGGATTATCAGCGATATGGAGTCGCAGCCCATCACGGTGACCTCGCATTTGGGACGTTTCGCGGTTGTGGTCGTGGGGCGTTTGGATAATTTGGACGAGATAGTGGCTCGTTTTTTGGAAGAGCGAAAGCATTTTGCCGAGTTGTCCAGTTCCACGGTGAACCCGACAGAGGCGGTCGCTATGTTGATTAATTCCGGTAATACTTTTAGAGAAGGTATCGAGAACGTGTACAATACGGTCAAGGGGTCGTGTTCTTTTTTGGTATTGACGGAAACCGGAATTTATGCCGCTCGCGATAAATATGGCAGGACGCCCATCGTGTTGGGGAAAAATGAATTCGGGTATGTGGTGGCAAGCGAAAGTTCATCGTTCACGAATCTCGGGTATTCTATCGTGCGTGATTTGGGACCGCGGGAGGCTTTGCATATCACTCGCGACGGGATTACGCAGATTACCGAGCCGGGGTGCAAGAAACAGATTTGTTCCTTTTTGTGGGTGTATTACGGTTACCCGTCCTCTTATTACGAGGGGATAAACGTGGAGGATGCCCGTTACCGTTGCGGTGCGGCTATTGCCGCGAATGACGACGTGGAGGTGGATTACGCTGCCGGGATTCCGGATTCGGGCGTGGGACACGCTATCGGTTATTCCAATGCCCGTCATATCCCGTATAAACGACCTTTCGTGAAGTACACGCCCACGTGGCCGCGTAGTTTTATGCCGCAAAATCAAGCGATGCGTGATTTGGTGGCGAAAATGAAACTGTTGCCGAACGAGGCGTTCACTCGCGATGCGAAGATTTTATTCTTGGATGATTCGATTGTCCGGGGTACGCAGTTGAAGGATAACGTGGTGAAATTGCGGGAATGCGGGGTGAAGGAAGTGCATATGCGTATTGCTTGCCCGCCGTTGGTGTACCCTTGCGTGTTTTTGAATTTCTCTTCTTCCCGTTCGAATTTTGATTTGTTTACCCGTCGGGTGATTCGGGATTTAGAGGGTACGTCCGATTTGACGGAAGAGATTTTAAAACCGTATACGGACCCCGATTCGGAGAAGTACAAGAAGATGCTGGAGGTGATGGCTCAGCATTTGCAATTGGATTCGCTGAAATTCCAACGCTTGGAGGATATCGTGAAGGCTATCGGGTTGCCGAAGGAGGAGCTTTGCACGCATTGTTGGGATAATTCGTCTTATATGTAAGAAGATTTGGGTAATATAGAAAATGACCGGGGAATTACATCTCCGGTCATTTTTTTACTTGATTATTCCATCGGAATAACATTCTTTATTTATTTCGATGAGCCATTCCCTTACTTCCCCGGCTTCGATTGCGGGTAATATTTCGGAAACTTCTTCCCAATCAAAATGAGTGATATAAAGGATTCTGTCGTGCTCGTTCACGCCGGCAACGTATATTCCGTCTTCACTGCCTTCTCCCCCGATATAGGCATCGTACGCCAGAGTTTTCATTGCTTCCAAAACAGCCTGTATGCATATTTGCCGTGCTTCTTCGAAATTTTCAACCGTGAGTTCCATTTATTTTTTCTTGTATTTAGCGATGATTTCTTTAATCACTTTTTCTGTCAGTGCTCCTTCACCATTTTCCCCGTGAGGATTGCCTTGCCAGCGTACAATTCCTTCCGGGTCTATGATGATTACCATGGGTATGCTTTCACCTCCATATCGACCGAATAGTTCGCACTTGGGGTCAGTGGCTTGATAAAATTCTATAGGCGTGTATTTTTCATTCCTTTCTTTTTTTATTTTTTCAATTTGTTTGACTCCTTTTTCCAAGCTAGCTTTAGACTGTAAGGCGATGGCAATGAAAACAGCCTCTTTTTTGAATATTTTGGCGAATTCATTCATGTGGGGGGTAAACTTCACGCAGGGACCGCAACCAGTGGACCAAAAGTCAAGAATGATGAATTTGCCCGTTGTATCGGGCTTTTCGGTTAACCATTCTTTGACTTGTAATGCGGGAGCTTTTTTCCCTAACATGGGTCTGTCCCAGTCAAATTCCTCATTCTCTTGGGAAAAAGAGGATGTGATAGCGAAAAAGGTGGATAAAAATAGTAATAATTTTTTCATGTTTAAATCTTTATAAATAATGAATTATGATTTCTTGGATTTGCGTGACTTTTTCTTCTGTTGATAGTCTTTGAAGAATTGTTCCAGTTTCTCCTCTGTCAAGTTGAATATATTCTTTTCCCCTTGACCTTCTTTGAGCACATAGCCTTCCCATACAACGGTTCCTTCCGGGTCAATCAAGTAGCTCGTGGGCCAGCCTTCGAGTTTAAATATATTGTCAATTGTGGCCAAATCGACAATACCGCTATAGTATTGGATGTACGGATCGACCATTAATTTCACGAGGTTTGCTTCTTCACAGGTTAACCCGATCACTTGAAGTTGTTTCTTGTATTTTTTAGCCAGATGATTCTGATAGGGAACCGTGCGGTGTGTTACGGGATAAGCCATGATACACCAGAAATCAACGAGGATGAATTTCCCTTTTAATTTCGGTTGTTTACTAATCCACTCTTTCACGGTGAAGTCTGGAAAACGTTGTCCTTTAAAGGACGGTTGGCGTTTCCATTGTGCTTGAATCCCGAAGCTGAATAGACACAGCAATAAGCTGGTGATAAGTATTTTTCTCATTTTTTCTTATAGTGTTTTTTGATTAATTTTTTCAAGAATTTCTCCGTGATGGTTTCTCCTTCCAGCAAGGGGAAACCTTCATAAATCACTTTTCCCCGGGGATCTATAATGTAACAGTAGCCGGGGATTTTGATTTTGAAGTTCTTCACGGCTTCCGGGGCGTAAGCGTAAGGAAATTCTAATGCCGGTTCGATGTCTGAAATGAATTCGGGTGCATCATCCGATAAACCGATAATATTCAATTTATCCCCAAATTCTTTCGCGAATTTGTTGAAACGAGGAATGTCAATGTAAGCGGCTGTCGGATTAGAGGTAGACCAAAAATATAGTAATGTTAATTTTTTGTCACTCTTTTTGCTCTCCCGGTTGATCCATTTTTGTACAGGGTACTCCGGAGCCATTTTTCCTAAAAGAGTTGGGGGACGCAAAGCATCAACACTTTCTTGTTCTTGGGCGGAGCATAGGGCTGCGAATAGTAGCCCGACAAGTAATAACCAAATTTTCATCATTCTAGTATTCATTTATTTGTTTGTTATTTAGCATCCCGTACAAAGCGTACGGAAAGCATTTTACCTTTATCGATAGTGAGCCGCGCTATTTTACCGGAATTGTAACTTATCTGGCGGCAATAATGGAGATTGCTCTCTTCTGCTTCCGGGGTTGCCGTCCAGTAAAAGCCATATACATAAGTGAAATAAAAACCGTCATTATCTCCCATGCCTCCGGTACGCAGGTTTATCATGGAGCCTTCTTCTTCTTGTAATAGTGTACCGACTGGATTTCCTCTCCAATCGGTTGCGTTTAAATCGGTATTTGACATTCCCATTGCTTTTTCCAATGATTGCCAGTCTTCATCCGTCGGGATGCGCCAGCCTTCCGGACAGAGGATGGATGCTTTTTCGTAGGTATAAAGGCACCCGAATGTTTCGTAATTTTGTTTTTTCTCGATTTCCATATCAATGGGATTTCTGTCGGGGTCATGGCTTATTTCGCATCCGTTTGACGTCGACCATCGGTCTACACTGATGTCGATATTCAAGTTGGTTGTCATCCACTCCAAATTGCCGTAGCGTACCCACGGGAATTCAATTTCTAATTCCTCGTCTTCATATTCGACTACGCCTTTGAACACTCCCTGTGCTTCCGGTTCGATTACCGGTATTTGATTATCGTCATCGTCCGAGCAAGCCCAGCTTAAGGTCAATAAACCGATGACAATGGCTATAAATCGTCTTTTCATATATGTCTTTGTATAAATGTTTAATTTAAAAATTGAAACCACCTTTAATCAAAAGTTGTTTGAGCATATCATACTTTTTAATTACCAAGGGGTAGTCGCCATACTCGGCTTTAAAGTCTTCTTCGGAGCCCTCGAGAATTGCCGTTAGATATATATCTAAATCAGAATCCATACTATCCACTTCAAAATATTCGTACCCGTCATAATAAAAGGATAAAATTCCTGTTGCCATAATAAACTCTTCCTCACTCCAGAAGTCATACTGGTAATCATAGAAATATTTGCCATAATACTCTTTGCCGGGAGCGTAGAATTCTTGTAATTTATCTCCTGTCAAATATTGGTTTAGGGTGGATTTGACTATTTTTTGGGCAAATTCTTCCGGTTCTTCCTGTAACAGCGATATCGAAATCGCTAAAGCCCGGGGACCGAAATAGAAGTCTTGTTCTGCTCCTGAATCCCAGAAGCCATCGGTATCTCCTTCTTCAATCCAATACGTGTAGGAGGTGAGGTTATCTATCAACAAGAAAGAATAGGGATAATAGTTCTTGTTCAAGACTGGTAAAATATATTTTTTGACTAATTCAACAGCCTCTTTTTGTTTTTCGTAACCCGATAGATTCGTGAATGAGAATACCCATTCTGCAGAACTGTTTACACCATATGATAAGTCTATTAATTCTGTGTTATATAATGGATTACCATACACATCAGTGCCGATATATTCATGTTTCAGCGTGTCCGTGAATAATAGATAACATCCTGTTTCCTCGTGAAATTTTCGACGTAATTCCGACGTGAGGTCTGTGGCTCCTTCTGCCGGGGCGAATAAGTTCGGGAGCGGGGCGTTAGGTTGCAGGCTATCTTCTTTTTCGCACGAAAAACAGCTTAATAAGATAATTCCGTAAAGGATATATGCTTGTAACTTTTTCATGATTATAGATAAAATTGGTTTATGGATATATGGGTTCTTTCGTTTCTTGGGTTAGGAGTCAATTCTTCGAACTGAATTACCTCGTAAGGAATTTGTAGTGTCCACGACGGGTCGCCGGCTTTGAGTTCGTATGTGTACATCGTTGATAGAGTATTCCAGTTGCCCCATTCCGTGTAGGTGTTACGAATGGCTCCGGTGAAAGTTTTTTTCTCGCTCACGGTATATCGGCGAAGGTCAAACCAACGATGTCCCTCGAAGCATAATTCCCGCCGTCTTTCTGTACGAATTTCTTCTATCAAGTCGTCGCCGGACAAAGTTGTTGCGTCGAATGAATTCATTTCAAGGCGGTGTTCACGCAAGTGGTCTAAAGCCTCGCGGGCTGCAGTTTCGTTGTTCCCTCCCATGCATGCGTATGCTTCTGCTAAATTCAACCAAGCCTCAGCGGTTCGGAACAAGAAATTATCCGATACATTGGCCGTGTATTGGTTTTCCTTTCTCACGTATTTGTTACAATACCAATATAAGTCACTCCAATTTTCTTCATTGTTGCAAACAAAATGTTCTTTACGCAAGTCACCCTCTTTATAGCATGCTTTCAAATCTTCAGAGGCACTAAGTCCTTTTTGTGCGGTTGTAATTATTGCTTGTATACCATTTCCTCCCATGGAAAAGATGGTTTCGGGGGAGCTTGCCTCGGCAAAAGCTTTTGAACCGTCAAATGTGTTCAAATCAATTAAATCCGATTGTAAATCCAGACATAATTGAGCGTATTTGGCGGCTTCTGCCCAGTTTTGCATATAAAGATATACCCGGCTTTGCAACAGACGTACGGCTGTCAGGTTAGCCCGGTAGATGGATTTGCGGGCGATGCCTTCCAAGTTAGTTGCCGCTTGTTCCAAATCTTGAATGATTAGGGAATACACGGTTGCCAATGATTCACGAGGGAACATTTTATCTTCAATCACGGGACTGGTTTTCACGGGTACCCCTAAAGCGGTTGCCGCATTGGCAGGCTGATACGGTTGTCCGTACAAGTTCACAAGGGTGAAATAGTAAGCTGCCCGTAAGAAATAGGCTTCCCCGCGAATACGTGCCACGGCTTGTTTGTCCTCGTCTGTTTCCGCAGATTGTTTATCAATCTCGAAAAGTATCATGTTGGCAGTGTTGATATGTTTATATAATTTGTTCCAGTCTGTATCTTCTGCTTTTGTTGTCAATTTATCCGGGTTTAATCCGATCCGGTATTGCCAAGTAATGTATCCGAAAAATTGTTTTTGGAATAAAGAATAACTGGTTTGCCAATTAACGCTTTCGGTATTTTCTTGGGTTTCATCTGCCATCATATGGATGTATGGGTAATAAACCTTGTCTAAATTCATGTCATAATATTCGGTTGCCATGTAAGTTTCCCCGATCAATAACTCGTCCAAATCCGAGTAACCTCGCACGTAAGCTTGGTCCAATGAATACTCTTTCAAAAAATCCGAACAGGAAGTGAACAGTAACCAAAGCAAACCTGTTAAATAAATATATTTCATAATCTACTTTTTTTAAAATGAAACACTAAGACTTAATGACCAAGTCGGACGTTCTGACAATTGTGTTTCAGAGAATCCGCTCTGGATAGGAGTTTGTCCTTTCAATTTCTTTGATTTGATGTCAAATAAGTTGGTCGTGGATAACGAGGCGGAGAGCATGGATATTCCCCACTTCTCTAATTTTTCTATCGGGAAATCATAGGTGAAACTCATGTTCGAGCATTTTAAATAGTTGCCGCTCACTACCCGATGATCCGAATTGTCATACATGGTCCATGCATTTTCAGCAATGATCTGAATGTTTTGATCTTGTAGGCCTAATGACCAATGTTGCGCGTATGCTCGACTTTCCGCGTCAGAACCGTTAATGATATTCGGGATATTCGTGTGTTTTTCATCACCCGGGGTACGCCAACGGTCTACCATTTCATAATTCACATTTCTTTCCGGGTCGAAATTCAAACCTTCGGGATATAAACCGAATAACCTGATCTTGGAGCCTAAACTATAATTGAGGATAAAGTTCAGGCGGAAACTCTTGTAGCGCAATGTATTTGTTAGACTACCTTGCACTTTCGGGTCCCGTTGTCCGGAAGGTGTCAATACCATCGTGTACGTGTCGTATTTATTCAAGCCCACGAGTTCTTGTTTACGGTCTTGCATATCATCGAAAACAGGTCCTCCGTTACGCGGGTTCAAACCGATGAATTTGTATGACCAGAAAGTTCCTACCGCGTGACCTTTCGTCAAGGCATTACCGGTTAAGAAGTCGTCCAATTCGTATTCATTATCTCCCGGCAGGGTGTTCATTTCATTATACACTTTAGAGTAGGAAGCCGAGAGTGTCCATCGGAAATTGTCGTTGGAAATAGGGCTTACCGTGGCATCAATGCTGAATCCTTGGTTGTCAATGGTACCGGAATTAATCACGTATTCGCCGCGTCCGTTCACGCTTGAAATCTTTTTGGTCAAAAAGGCATCTTTCGTGTGCTTGTAATAATAGGAAGCATTCATTTGGACGGCATTTTTGAATAGAGCAAAGTCTAAACCGACATTGAAAGAACTTGTGCGTTCCCAACGTAAGTCCGGGTTGGGATAAATTGATACGTTCGATTCTAATTCATTGTAATGCGTGTTGAAGGGCAGTTTCTTTAGAATCATTTCCGGGGATTGACCGCTCAGCATGTTTCCTTGGTAACCGTAAGAAAGTCGTAAGGCCAAGTTGCTGACCCACGGGTTGTCCATATTGGTGTGTTCTGAAATATTGTAAGAACCGGAAACTGACCACACGGGAAGTAATTTTTCATTGCTTCTGCTTCCGAATTGATTGGAGCCATCAATACGCGTGTTGGCATTTAACGTGAAATAATTCTTGTAGCTGTATGATACGGAGAGATATCCGGAAATCATGTTTGTTAGATTGTCTGACACGCTTGGCAAGTTGTTTTGCAGCCATGACTTGTAATGCGTGAAGTCGTCTAAATTTATGGCTGTAAATTGTTTTCCTCTATCATTGTAATAACCCCTGTCCGTGCGATCGAATCCTGCATATTTGGAGGAACTGACCTCGTATCCTAAGTTGGCGGTGATATTGTGTTGGTCGTCAGTCCCGAAATATTTACTAATGTCTGCTTGCAAACGTCCCGTGTAAGAGTTATTGCGCGTGTATGCTTTTTTTAATTCTCCCCCGTAAGGCATTTCGTTCATGATATTTGGGTCTTTACTGGAAATTTCTCCGTATTCCGATTTGCGCAAGGAAGCTGCGTACCAGGTTTGTTCTCCCAAGTAACTCTCCTGTTCCGTGTTGGAAGTAGAGTAAGAGAATATGGCTTGGAATGACAACCAGTTGGTTGCTTTGTAGCGTAAGTTTGCCGTCAACGTGATGGCCGAGTTATCCTGTCGGGAATAGCTATTATCCAGTTCGTTCAGGATATTGTAGTTATATAATTGTTGATAAGCATATTGACGCTTGTAATAGATATACCTTCCTTGATTGTCTAAGGCTGGGATAGCACGGCTCGTGGTGTAAGCGTAGTCGATGGGATTAACACTCTCCTCGCTATATTCCCTTTTCCCGACATTCGCGTTTAAGTTAAGGCTGGCTGTCACTTTGGGTGATATGGTGGCATCCACGTTCAAAGCGGCGGTGTAGCGTTCGTTGTTATTTCCTTTTATGACATCGTTGTCGATGGCGTACCCGATGGACGAGTAATAACGGATTTCCTCGCTTCCGCCGGAGATGCTGACCGTGTGCTGGTGGGAAAATGCATCTTCGGTTAATAAATCAAACCAGTCGGTATTCATGTTTTCCAGTTTGGCAACCTCGCTCGTGAATTGATCGTGGGTGATGGTGCCGTTGTATAAATTGTTCACGAGTCCCTCGTAGCTGATTAAATTGACGTCCGTGGAATATACATGGTGTTTTTCTACCAAGTCTTTAGAGAATTCCACCCGTTGTTTGGAGTTCATCAAATGAATATTGTGGTCAGTGTACCGGGGACGGCGACGGTAGGTGGCGGAGAAATCGTAGTTCACTACGGGACGTCCTACTTGCCCTTTTTTCGTGGTAATCACGATTACCCCGTTTGCCGCTTTCACCCCGTAGATAGCCGTGGCGGAAGCATCTTTCAATATGTCGATACGGTCGATATCCCGGGGATTCAGTCCGGCGATAGCGTTACCGATGCGGTTGATATAATCCGGGTCGTTCAACTCTTCCGGGGCAATGGGCACCGGGTCTTGCACGATGATTCCATCCACCACCCATAGCGGCTCGCGGTTACCCACGAGCGTGGAGGTTCCTCTGATACGGATTTTCGGAACGACACCTACTTCCCCGGAGTTTGTCATCATCATCATGTCCGGCACACGCCCTTGGAGCATTTGGTCGATAGACATGGCTCCGGCAATCATCACGTCCTTGGCTTTCACGCTCGAGATAGCGCTGGTCAGTTTTTTCTTGTCGATTACTTGGTAACCGGTGATGACAACCTCATCCATCTCGTTTACATCCATTTTCATCACGACATTCGTTACCTCTTTGGTGGCTGTGATCTCTTGGGTTTCCATCCCGATAAACGAGAAAATGAGTTGCACGCCTAATTTCGGAACTACTAGCGAATAGTTACCATTGGCGTCTGTGGCGGATCCAGTTGTTGTTCCTTTTACTAAAATGGTCACCCCCGGTAATGGTTCTCCCTTTTCATCCTTTACCGTTCCGGTTATTTTCTTACTTGTAACGGAAGGACGGGCGGCAATCACTATCGAGTTTTTTTCCAGCGTGTAGGAATATTTGTCTGCTAAAATGAATTGCAATGTTTCGTCCAGCGTCATTTGCAAACGCGGCAGATGTACCATTTTCTGTGCGTCGAACTGGTTTTCGTTATAGAATACGTCACATTTTAATTGTGTTGAAATTTCATCGAAAACTTGTTCAACAGTCATTTGTTGGCTTTTGAAATTTAGCTTGTCGCTTGGAGAGAGCGTACTCGCTTGTAGCGGGAGTATGCATAGAAGTACTACCACTATAGCCATAGCTGTTTTGAGATACTTTTTTTTCATTAATCTATTACTGTTTAAATGAATAAATATATATATTGCACACTTTCTTGTCGGTTATTTATGACTAGGTTACCGTTTACGGATGGTGATAACATTATCTTTTATTTCAAAGCGAATGACTTTGGTTTCTTCCAGAAGAAATAGGGTTTCTTTTAGAGAGCGGTCTTTGTCAATGACGCCTCTGAATTTCAAATCTTTGCAATCTTCATCTTGATATATGAAAGTGAAATCGTACCATCGTTCCAATTTCCGGGTAATATCTTCCATGCGGCAGTCTTTGAAATGAAGTTTTCCGTGTAACCAAGAGGTGTATAATTTCACGTCTACTCGTTTTATTTCGGTTATACCTGTTGAATTGTTCGCGATGTATTGTTCTGACGGGTGTAACACATGCAATTTACCGTTATCCGATACGGATACTTTCCCCTCGACCAATGTGGTGCTCCAATTCGGGTCGTCGGAATATGAACTGATATTGAATTTCGTTCCCAGTACGGTGATTTGTCGATTTCCGGTGATGACTTTAAATGGAGCTTTTTCGTTTTTTGTAACCTCGAAATAAGCTTCTCCATCCAAGTACACGGTTCGGTCGTCCGTGGCAAATTGTACCGGGAATTGTAAAATGGATTCGGAATTGACAGCGACAAAAGTACCGTCCGGCAATTCAAACGAGAAATCAGCTCCTTTAGGTACGGCTAAACGATTATAGCGAATTTCAAAAGAGTCTAGTCTTGAAACTTCGTAGCTTCGGTAAGTTAATTGGTTATTGACGCTATCCCGAGTGATGGATATTCCTAATTCTTCTTCGTGCAAATCATTTACGTCATCTAAATCAACACTTTTCCCGTTGGCTAAGGTTAATTCCACTTTAGTTTTTGGGGAGGGCTGTTGTGATTCATTCTGCATGAGAGATATGGTGGTTTGGTGGTCTAATAGGTTGCTTACGAGTAGAATACCACCTAGGATAATTGAGGCACATGCTGCGTATCCCGACCACAAGAGGAAGATAGAATGTCTTTTCTTGTGAAAACTTCTCGCTTGTACTTTCTTCCAGCCGGCATCCTCGTCATATATCTTTTTTTTCTTCGAGTTGCACACTCTTTGTATCAGATAATCTAATTCGTTTTTCATGGCTTTATTTTTATGTCATCGAGGTCCACAACTACCCGAAAAGGGTGATTGAAAAAATGAAAAAAATGAGCTGGAATGAAAAAATATATTCGATGGTGGAATTAATGTGCTAGGGAAGAATAGGTAAATGCTTAATTTTTAATAAATAAGATAATGAGTAAGTGATAAAAGAGAGAGTAAAGACGTTCTACTCTCGTTGTTAAGACGTTTTACAAGCATTCCCGAACGTCTATAAAGCGTTTTTGAAAGAATTTAAAAAAAACAGGTTTTACTTCCTTTGTGGTGTATTATTGCCTTGTTTCACAGTTCTTTCTAAAATAGAGCCAAATAAACAGGGAGAGATTTTTGAAGTTTTGTGTTTTTTCTCGAATGATACGATAAGCTTTACTGACGTGTGTTTTTACCGTGTTCAATGAAATCTCCAATTCCTCTGCAATTTGCTTGTAGCTTTTTTTATCCATGAAACTCATTAAAAAAACGCTTTTGCATTGTGAAGGTAATTCGTCTATGGCCTGTTCAATTTTTTGCAATTTGGCAAGTTCGTCTTCAGAAAATTCGGATTTTTCCAAGTATTCTATAAACTCGGTCAAGCGAGGTATATGGCGTTGTTCTAGGACTTGTGTTCGTATGATTTTTAAAGCCCCGTTTCGCACGGATTGGTACAAGTAAGATTTTAATGATGTCGTGATATTGATTCTTTGCCGATTTTCCCACAGGTAGACAAAAGCATCTTGTACAACATCTTCCGCTTTTTCGGCATCACCCAAAATGCCCATGCTATAATTGCACAATTCTTGATAATACTTGCGAAATAGTATCTCGAAAGAGTTTGAATCTCCTTCTACGATAGCTTTTAATATAGTATAATCAAGGTCTGTATTTCCGTGCATGAATCTTTTGAGGATTTTGTTATCAATCTATTTACAATGCAAATATATATAATGTCTTGAAATTTATAAATTGCATTTATAAATATAGGCGATAAAAATCCTTGTTGTTATTGAAAACCTGTTTAAGGTGTGGGTTTGGTAAAGGGAGGTGTGTTTCGACACACCTCCCTTATCTAGTCTTTTAGTACGCGTGGTGGTCATCCTGTACGTCTTGGATATCAATTTGTTTCTTGTTAAGGGCTCTCCACGCGTAGAAGATGTACGCGAGCACGATGGGAGAAACCAAAGAAACGTATGCCATGGTCTTTAACGTGTAGTAGGAGGACGAGGCGTTATAGATAGTCAGCGAAGAGTTCAGGTCGGTGTACGAGGGGTAGAATGCCGTGTTGTTGAATCCTGCCACGATGAACAGGGCGATAACGGCAAGCACGATACCGATTCCGGAAAACCATATCCCTTTTCTCCAGTGAGGAGTGATGACGGATTTGATGATACCGAATAATACTCCGACAACCCCGAGCAACAACACGAGAGTATTCAAGGGCATTTCCAGTAAATTGTGGAAATACTTGTATTGAACCAATTGGATGCTTTTATCTTCCATGATGGCGTATCCTTTGCCGGTCAGTATGATGCCGAGGAATACCAGTAATAGAATGACGAAAGGCACCGAGTTGTACAGGACTTGCTTTTTACTTCTCTCGTAGATGGCATCATGCTTGATGTTGTTCATGAAATAGAGGGATGCCAAAGTCCGGGCGAGAAAGAAAATAGCCAGTCCCAGGCAGATGTTGGCAAAATTGAATAATACCTCTATGCCTCGCCACGGGCTCATCCATGTAACGTCGTTCATCTCGCCTAATTTGAACGGGTTGCCCGTGAAAAAAGAGCCGACCACTGCACCGATACAAATAGTCCCAATCACACCATTGATAATCAGAAATACATTATAAGTACGTTCCCCGAGTAAGTTTCCGGCTTTTCGGCGGTACTCGTAGGAAACGGCTTGCATCACGAAACAGAACAATACGACCATCCATGCCAGATAAGCGCCTCCGAAGCTCGTTGAATAGAACAGGGGGAAACTTGCAAAGAATGCCCCGCCGAACACGACTAATGTCGTGAATGTAAATTCCCATTTGCGCCCCAAGCTGTTGACAAGAACATTCCGTTCGTCTTCGGTCTTGGCAATGGTATATAGTAAGGTTTGTCCACCTTGCACGAAAAGCAAGAAAACCAGCAATCCGCCAAGTAACGATATCAAAATCCACCAGTAATGTTGAAGAAATTCCATATTCATTTATGATTTATGATTTACGATTTATGATTTATGATTTAAACTTCCTCCCGGCTTCGCGGTGCTCTCTTGGTTCCTCTCCGTCTTCGGTTGGAATCACTGGAGGAGTTTACTTTCAATTTTACATTTTCAATTTTCAATTGTTTCGGGTCCTTTCTTGATTTGGTTGAACATAATCTTCAGTTCCGCGATGAGCAGGACGGTGAAGAGTACGGCGAACATCCAGAATGTGGTCATAACCCAAGTCGATGCAATTTTTGTCACGGCAACATTGGTAGGCATTAAATCTTGTACCACCCACGGTTGGCGTCCTACTTCAGCCACTATCCAGCCGCATTGCGATGCGACGTATGCCATCGGAACACAGAATAATGCCAAGTAGGGGATGAATTTGAATTTCTCGAATTTTCTTTTCTTGGCGTACCACAAAGAGAGGGCGAATAATAAAACAAAAAGCATTCCCAGTCCTACCATGATACGGAAACTGAAAAATACCAAAGGTATATGAGGTATGGCATCGTAGGGGGAATTAAGATAGCCATACCCGAAATCGGAGTAGTTGGCTTTAAATATCTGTAATGTGCTGTCGGCCATCGTGTGGTTATTCTCTTTTATGGCTTGCTTGTAAGTCTTCAATGCATCAATCGCGGTGCGACCGTTTGCCATGCGTTGTTCTAAAGAAGGATAGGTTACGCCGGATTGAGACGTGTAGCCGTCCAGAATATTCTGAATGCCCGGGATGTAGGCGTCAAAATCATGATAGCCGAGGAACGAGAGTACTTTGGGTACATGGATGGCGTATTCCATTTTCTTCATTCTATCTGTCGGCAAGGACGGATCGTTTACCGGGAGTCCGATAACGGTGAATGCGGCACCTCTGCCACCTTCATTCAAGCCTTCCATGGCGGCGAATTTCATGGGTTGAGTCTTTGTTACGTCTTGTGCGCTGCTGTCACCCGTGTAAATGGTTAAAATGATACTGATCAACCCGAACACCGAGGCGAGCATGATACTCTTGCGGGCAAATTCGAGGTGTCTTTTCTTGAGGATAAACCATGAACTGACACCTACCACGAAACAGGCGGAAAGCGTGTACGCGGAGGTTACCGTGTGAGTGAATTTGCTGATTGCCGTGGGCGAGAACAGTATTGCCCAAAAATCGTCCATTTCGTTGCGGGCGGTAATCGGGTTGAATTCCATGCCGACGGGGTTTTGCATCCAAGCGTTGGCGACAAGAATCCATAGGGCTGAGATGTTCGCGCCGACGAATACCATCCACGTGGATACGAGATGGAAGCGTTTGCCGACTTTGTTCCAACCGAAGAACATCACTGCCACGAACGTGGATTCGAGGAAGAACGCGATAATACCCTCGATGGCCAACGGAGCCCCGAAGATATCGCCCACGAACCAAGAGTAATTCGACCAGTTCGTCCCGAACTGGAATTCGAGGATTAGTCCGGTGGCGACCCCGATAGCGAAGTTAATACCGAATAATTTCATCCAGAACTTGGTGGCTTTCAGCCAACTGTCGTCACCTGTCTTTACCCACATGGTTTCCATGACGGCGAGCATCAAGGCTAATCCCAGCGTGAGGGGAACAAACATGTAGTGGTAGATTGCTGTCATGGCGAATTGCCATCGTGACCACTCCACTAGAGTGGTGGTTGTCAGATCAAGAAGCATAATGTTAAGGTTTTGTTGTTAATTCTTTGAAAACGTGCTCGCTTTTTGCCTCGGCACTGTCATAGTGGGAGTTGAGGTAGTTTGGCATCAACCAGAGTTTAAATACCAAAAACATGATACTCAGTTTAATAATGATGATAAGCCAAAGAGTACGTCCCCAGCGGGGCATATTCTTAAATCCGTCATAGTAAAGATACCAAGCCTTTTTTAACATACACGGCAGTTTTTATTGTTTATCTATGTAAGAACGTTACCAAAGGTATAAATGTTTTTTCTAAGTTCGATTTTTTTTGCATAAATAATACTTATGCGTGTATAGGATAAATTTATTTGTCTAATTTTGTTTCTACACGTGGGGTAGTTTTAACCCGGTAATGTAAAATTGAATTATGAATAATGCAGGAAAATATTGTTTGGGGGGATTGGCACTGTTGGCGGTCGGATTTTTATGTTGGTACTTTTCTTCGATTATCGCTTATATACTGGTGGCGGTCGTGCTCTCGTTTTTCGGGCATCCGATTATCGAGCTTCTGGGGAAGATTGAAATAAAAGGTAAGCGCATACCGAACGGGTTGAGGGCGGGGATTGCTTTAGTTTGTATATGGTTTGTCTGTATTCTTTTCTTTTACACGGTGATACCGTTGGTTAGTCAGGAATTTCAGTCGTTAAGCGATATCAGTATCACGAATATCGTGAACAAGCTGGAAGACCCTTTGGCCGATTTGGAAGAGGGATTGAAGCATTTCGGGATTATAGATGCCAATCAGGATGTAAAAGAGTATATCGTGAAGAATCTCAAATCCGTGGTGGACGTTACACAGATTAGAAATTTGTTCGGCTCTTTGGCGGGGACTATCAGCAGTATTTTTATCGCCCTTTTTTCGGTGACGTTTATGGCGTTCTTCTTTTTGAAGGACAGCAATCTTTTTTATAAGATGTTGTTGGCTGTTGTGCCAACACGTTATGGCGAGGGGGTGGGGAAAGCACTTGATTCTATACAGAAATTGCTGGTTCGTTACTTTATAGGGATTACTTTCGAGGTGTTGATTGTCATGGGTTTGAATATCATGGGGCTGACCATCATCGGCTTGCCGTTCAATAATGCCGTGTTAATCGGGTTGATGACCGGAATAACAAATGTAATCCCGTATATCGGACCGCTTATCGGTGCGGCCTTCGGGCTTTCGGTGGGAATTGCCACGAACGTGGACGTGGATTTCTACACGGTGGTATTTCCTTTACTGATTTATATGAGTATCGTATTTATTATCACGCAATTGATTGATAATGTAATTTTGCAGCCCTTGATTTACGGGAATAGCGTGCATGCTCACCCGATGGAAATTTTTCTGGTGATATTAATCGCGGGAAACTTGGCCGGGATTCCGGGAATGATTCTTGCCATTCCGGGTTATACCGTGTTGAGGGTAATATTGAGGGAGTTTTTTAATAAATATAAACTCGTGAAGTCACTCACGAAGAGTTTGGAATGAGTTCACCGGGTTCCTAAGGTTTATAAAGTTCATAAAGTTTATAAAGTTACAGGTATTCTTCGGACAGAATTTAACGGCAACGAAAGTTGCCGTTATGAACCTTATAAACCTTACAAACTTTATAAACTTTATAAACTAATCCAGCACCCCACGTGTACGGTCTTCAAAAGCGGAAAGTGCGGCTTTCGCTCCTTCACCCATAGCTATGATAATTTGTTTGTAAGGTACCGAAGATACATCTCCTGCCGCGTATATGCCCGGAATGTTCGTGCGGCAATGCGCGTCAATCACTATTTCTCCGGGACGGTTGGTATCCACTACTTCACGGAACGCTCCACTATTCGGAACCAATCCGATTTGAACGAATATCCCGTCCAAGGTGATTACTCTACTTTCTTCTGTCTTGCGGTCTTTCACTTGTATCCCGGTTACTTTTTCTCCATTCCCGATGATTTCCAAAGTTTGCGAGTTGGTGAATACTTCCACGTTCGACAGGCTCTTTACTTTTTCTTGTAGTACTTGGTCAGCTTTTAATTCCTCGAGGAATTCCAGAACTGTTACTTTTGAACAAATTCCCGCCAAATCAATTGCTGCTTCAATCCCCGAATTGCCCCCGCCGATAACGGCTACCTGTTTACCTTTATAGAAAGGTCCGTCACAATGCGGGCAGAAGGCAACGCCTCTACCTGTATATTCTGCCTCACCCGCCACGTTTAATTTTCTCCAACTTGCTCCCGTGGCAATAATGACTGCCGGAGCGATGAATTTCTCCCCTTTTGCCGTGGATAATATTTTCTGATTCTTCTCGATTTCAACTTTCTCTATCCGGCGATGTTCCAACAGGTCTATCGGGTAGCGCTGAATATGTGTTCTAATGTTTTCGGCCAATAGGCTACCGGTTGTTTCGGGTACGGATATCAGGTTCTCGATACCCACGGTTTCTTTTACCTGCCCGCCTACGCGTTCAGCCACGATAGCTACATTCAACCCCTTGCGTGCCGAATAAATGGCTGCGGCTGCCCCCGCGGGTCCTCCGCCGACGACAATCACGTCATAGTGTTTTTCGGTGGTATCAATCGTGTCCTCGTTGCTACCGTATTGGTTTTCCAGTTTACTCAATAATTCCCCGAATTCTCCCCGTCCGACATGAATCAATTTCCCGTCGGCAAACACGGAAGGTACACCTTGTATATTTGAAGCCTCTACTTCAGCCTGATTGATTGCTCCGTCCACCATCTCGTGCGTGATTTGGTCATTCAACGTGGTCATGGCATTCAGAGCTTGAATGACATCCGGGCAGTTCGTGCAAGTCAGTGAAACGTAGGTTGTCAAGTGAATGGGGCCTTTCAAGGCTTTTACCCTGTTACAGGTGGTTTCATCCGGGAAGTTTTTGCCTTTGCCCTCCAGATTCATGATGGCGAGCAACAAAGAGGTGAACTCGTGTCCATTGGGAACACCCCGGAATTTTATACCTGTTTTTTCTTCGTTCTTTAAGATCGTGAACGCTAGCCCGTCTCCTTCCGTGAGTTTGCACGATATTTTATCGGAGCATTCGCTAACGTCGTTTAATATTTCCAAGAGTTCTTGGCGATTCTCGTGTTGAGGTGCAACAATGACATCAAACGTGTATGTTGCTTCCAATCCCTCGAAAATAGTTTTTAGCTGGTTCTTTAGTGTCGTATCTAGCATGTGATTCATTGTTAAAAAAAGCCGACGATGTGGTTTCGTCGGCTTTCGCGTGATTCTGTTAAATTTTACCGACTAAATCGATGCTTGGTTTTAGCGTGGTCGCACCTTTTTTCCATTTCGCGGGGCATACTTCATTCGGGTGTTCTGCCACGAATAAAGCTGCTTCCACTTTTCGTAGTAATTCGTCCGCGTTACGTCCGATATTGTTGTCGTGGATTTCAGCAATTTTGATTTTCCCTTCCGGGTTTACCACGAAAGTTCCGCGGTATGCCATTCCCTCTTCCTCAATCATTACGCCGAATGCGCGACTCAATACCCCGGTCGGGTCTGCAAGCATCGGGTAGTTGATTTTACGAATACTTTCAGAAGCATCGTGCCATGCTTTGTGTACGAAGTGTGAGTCTGTGCTCACGGAATAAACCTCTACTCCCATTTTCTGGAATTGCTCGTATTTCTCTGCCACGTCTACCAGTTCGGTCGGGCATACAAAAGTGAAGTCAGCGGGATAGAAGAAGAAAATAGCCCATTTCCCTTTTACGTCGTCGCTGCTTACAGTTTTGAAATTACCATTGTGAAAAGCTTGAACTTTGAATTCCGGAATTTGTGAATTGATAATTGGTTCCATTGTTTAGTGTGTTTATGATTGTTATTAATTTGTTTTCTCGATACAAAGATATATAGTTTTTCTTGATATGTATGATAAATCTAATTGAATTATTCTATGTGTGTATAGGAAAAACTAATAATGTGTTGATTATTCATAACTTTATATTGACTTTGAAATTTTACAGTGGTAAATTTTGCGGCTGTAAAATTTGGCAATTTTGTTTGATTAAACTGATTGGAGGACAAATATGAAATTTTATAATAGAGAAAAAGAGTTAGTTGCGTTGGATGTGGTGGCAAGGGAAGGGTAGTAAGGAACAAGATAAAATTGATATCGTGGGATTGTATGCGGAAGAAAGTGTTGTTCAAGTATGAAATAGAAAAACGTTTGTTTCCGATGGAAGATATGTGATGAGGGCGGCTTTCCTCTTCCATCACCCCTTGCTCGAACGAAAATTTTTGGCTATCCGTCGAGTAAGTAGGACCCCACTTATTCTGACGGCAATGGGAATATATACACGGATCTTTATGGTGACCTTTACAAATTCGATGTTTCCGAACCGAACTGTCACTATAGAACAATACCTCCCGTGTGAGCAATGTCTAGGCTCTGGGAATTCCTGTGCGGAAATTATTATTAGATTTGTATCGAGGGGAAGGTATGTTTGTTGCAAAGAATTGTTGATTGATTAATTGAACGCAAGAAATGACAACGTTACAAAATGTATTGGAGAATGTGCATAACCTCACGGAGAGTAATGCTAGCGAGATTTTCGAGGATATTGCGAAACAGCTTTTTCGTGGATTTTGTATCAAACAAGGTAGTGTGGAATATCGTTTCCTCGAGGTAGAGTTTTATTATTTCAGTCCAGAGCATAAAGATGTTTTAGAGTTTGGTAATCGTCCTTTTGTTTATGCTCGTAATTGCAAAGTTTCGGGTACATTTTTCGTGCATGCTAGTGGTTTGGATATTTGTTTCACGGGGAGAGTGGATTCTGGTACAGAGAAATCACGTGGGGGAGGTATCCTAATTCGTTCTTTACTGCGAATTGACGAGGATGGTCTACGTACTGTGGTTACTGGTCCGTGGGATTGTATGGATGCTTTGATAAATTACACGAACGAGAGTAATTTTCCGAGAATTGTGAAATTGGAAAATATTGATAATGACGTGTGTGTGCAAAGTGCAGTACGTTGTAATGATAGAAGTATATTTAAAGAAAAGAAATATTGTTTTTACGATTTTCGTTATGTTGATCGTAAAAACGATTATTGGTCTGAGCAAATTGGTAAATTAAATCGATACGACCCGATAACGAAAGGGATAAAGAAGGAATATAGTGAGAAGCCTTGGAACCGAAAGAATAGGGTGTAATTGGACGATGTTTTTCACGAGAGGCGTTATTAGGATTATTTTTTTATTCTCTTCAAATTTTGATGAGAATAGTACCAATATTCAAATCAAGCGATTTGAACTAGTCAGTCATGTGGGTTTACGTCTGAGTATTTCAGACGTAAATCCCAGTTATTTTTAAATCAATGCGATTTCCAGTACTTCCCGGATGTGGTTGACGAAATGGAAGGTGATACCCGAAACATATTCCTTTTTGATTTCGTCGATGTCTTTTTTGTTCTCGCAGCAGAGGATAATCTCTTTGATTCCGGCTCGCTTGGCGGCGAGGATTTTTTCACGGATGCCGCCTACCGGAAGGACTTTGCCGCGCAGGGTGATCTCTCCGGTCATAGCAAGAGCTTTTTTCACTTTTCGTCCGGTCAGTGATGATGCCAAGGAGGTCACCATGGTGATACCTGCCGAAGGACCGTCTTTGGGTACGGCGCCTGCCGGAACGTGAATGTGAATGTTATGTTCCTCTATTGCCGCGGGGTTGATGCCCAATTCTTCGGCGTGTGATTTAATATATTCCAATGCCAGCGTGGCAGATTCTTTCATCACGTCACCGAGGCTTCCGGTCATGGTTAATTGTCCTTTGCCTTTGCTGATACTCGATTCCACGTATAGAATTTCTCCGCCCACGGCAGTCCAAGCCAAGCCTGTCACAACACCCGGTAGTTCATTTCCTTGGTATTCTTCTCTGGTAAAGATAGGAGTTCCGAGGTATTCTTCCACGGTATCTTTTGTCGGTTGCACCGTGAAGCTGGGGTCTAAGGCCACGTTTTTAGCCACTTGGCGCATAATCTTAGCCAAGGTTTTGTCTAAACCGCGCACGCCGGATTCACGGGTGTATTTGTCGATAATATAGTTCAATATATCATCCGAGAATGTGATCTGTTCTGCTTTTAGCCCGTGATTTGCCAGTTGCTTCGGGATCAGGTGACGTTTGGCAATTTCGATCTTTTCTTCCATAAGATAGCCGCTGACCTCTATCATTTCCATACGATCTCTCAACGGGGGAGCGATCGTGGAGATGTCATTCGCCGTGGCGATGAACATGACTTTTGATAAATCATAATCGATATCCAAATAATTGTCATGAAAAGCCGTGTTCTGTTCTGGGTCAAGTACTTCCAATAATGCAGACTGCGGATCTCCCCTGAAATCCTGTCCTACCTTGTCGATTTCGTCCAGAATAAACACGGGGTTCGAGGTCCCTGCTTTTTTGATACTTTGTATAATCCTACCCGGCATGGCACCGATGTATGTACGGCGGTGTCCCCGGATTTCGGATTCGTCATGCAAGCCGCCTAATGACATGCGAACGAATTCCCGGTTTAAGGCACGTGCAACGGATTTGCCGAGAGAGGTTTTACCCACACCCGGGGGGCCGTACAGGCAGAGAATCGGGGATTTCATATCTCCTTTCAGTTTTAACACGGCAAGGTATTCCAGAATGCGCTCTTTCACCTTATCCAGCCCGTAGTGGTCGGCATCCAGTATTTCGGATGCTTTTTTCAAATCAAAATTGTCTTCCGAATAGTGCTCCCACGGCAACTCGGTCAATTCCTTCACGTAATTGAATTGCACTGAATAGTCCGGGGTTGACGGGTTCTGGCGTTTCAGTTTTTGGAGTTCCTTGCGGAATATTTCTTCCACGTTCTTCGGCCATTTTTTCTTTGATGCGGCCTCTTCCAGTTCTTGCAGGTCTTCGTCCACGGGATTTGCGCCCAACTCGTTCTGGATAGTCTTCATCTGTTGATGAAGCAGGTATTCTCTTTGTTGTTTATCAAGGTCGACCTTGACCTTTTGTTGAATATCCTCTTTTAATTCCAGAACTTTGACTTGTTTGCCCAGTAGTTCCAGTAATTTGTTTGCCCGTTCTTTCAATCTGTCGATTTCGAGCAATTCTTGTTTATCCCTGTAATCAATCTCTGTGTTTGAAGATATGAAATTGACAAGGAATAACATGCTCTCGATATTTTTCAAGGCGAAGCCTGCCTCGTTGGGAATATTGCTGGAAAATCTCACGATTTTCATTGCCATATCCTTTAGGGCTTCGGAAATGGCATTGTATTCCTGATCTTCCGTGTGTATTTTTTCCTCTTCTTTCACGATGATTTTACCCACGTGATAGGGTTCATCATACAAGATGTCATCCAAATGGAAGCGTCTTTTCCCTTGGATAATAGCTGTGGTCGTTCCGTCGGGCATCTCTAGCAATCTTAGCACGGAAGCGACCGTACCTGTCGTGTACAGATCGGTTTGCTGCGGGTTTTCCGTGAGGATATCCTTTTGTGCGATGACACCGATTAATGCGCTTTGCTTGTAAGCGAAACGTACCAGTTTTAGCGATTTTTCCCTACCGATATTGATTGGGATAATTACCCCCGGAAATAACACGGTATTCCGTAGTGGTAAAATTGGCAGAGTGTCAGGTATATTACTGTGATCGTTCAGCATCTCTTTCTCGTCACCCAGTATAGATAAATAATCCTGATTTTCCTCTGATAAATTATCTTGTAAAAAATCTTTTAAATCTATATTGCTCATTATAATCTCCTTATCTATTTGTAGTTGTTTCTTCGTGTGATTTGGTTTCTTTCGGGAGTCCCTTGATTAGCCTTGAATCGGAGGACTGCCATTTTGGCAAAAAAATCCTGAAAAATAAACCATTACTTAATAGGACAATTCCTATGCCAAAGATTTTTTGGTCGAAATAGGGTAAAAAAAGATGCAATTGTTACTTTTGCACACAAATATAAAACACAAATGAAAATAATTTTATTCGACGATAAAAGTTGGAGAACGTTGAGACCTCTTACTTTGACTCGTCCGGTATCTGAACTAAGGGTAGGGATTCTCACGATTCGAGAGAAGTGGGAAAAACGGTTAGGTGACAAGGTTGCATACCTGACCAAGGACTATCTGCAAGAAAAATACCCGTTGTCTGTGGAAGATGATAATTTGCTGATCAACGCGTCCGTGTGTCCGAACCCACGTTTGTTGGGTGAGATCGGTGGTCTGCAGCCGGGGGAAATGTTATTACAGGGCGATTGCGTAATCGCTTTGCGTGTGGATAAACGGGAGGTCGCAGCCTTTGAGCCTGCCGTGTTACCGGGTTTAGTACGAAAGGAGTTCACGGGTGAATTTAATCGTGTGGAATATCCTTATCACGTGTTTTCACTGAACGGGCAAGAGTTGGAGATTGATTTCAAGTTATTGACCGAGGGACGGAAGAGTGCGCCGTTGGATAGTGGCGTGCGGGTATACGGGAAGTATCCTGTCTTCGTGGAGGAAGGTGCCGTTGTTCGCGGTGCCGTGATCAACACGGAAGGCGGTCCCGTGTATATCGGGAAGGATGCGGAAATCATGGAAGGAGTCCTCGTGAGAGGTCCTTTGGCCATGTGCGAACATGCGGTATTGACGATGGCGGCGAAAGTGTACGGTCCCACGACTTTAGGACCTTATTGCAAGTGCGGGGGTGAGGTAAATAACGTGGTTTTGCTCGCGTACTCCAACAAGGCTCATGATGGGTTCTTGGGTAATTCCGTGCTGGGGGAATGGTGTAATATCGGGGCGGGAACAAACAACTCGAACTTGAAGAATACCTACGTGGAGGTGAAGTTATGGGATTACGAAACGAGACGTTTCCGGAAAACCGGACTTCAGTTTTGTGGTCTGATTATGGGTGACCATGCCAAGTTGGGAATTTCTACAATGATTAATACCGGAACGGTGATCGGCGTGGGAGCTAACGTGTACGGGGCAGAATTTCCCCGTAATTTTATTCCCTCTTTTGCTTGGGGCGGTGCCTGTGGATTTACCGAACATATGATGCCTCAGTTTATCGCGACTGCCGAAGCCGTGATGAAACGTCGGAATAAAGTATTCGATGACGTGGATCGTCGGATTATCGAGCATGTGTTTGCTGATCCGGACAGATAAAATAAAAAAAGGAGATTCACAGAATCTCCTTTTTTTATTTCTATTTCAGAAAGATTATTTCTTTCTGTTTTCCATGTGCGATTTGTAACGGTTCATGAACTTGTCAACACGTCCTGCAGTATCGATCAATTTGATCTTACCGGTATAGAACGGGTGAGAAGAGTTAGAAATTTCCATTTTTATCAATGGATATTCAACTCCGTCGATTTCGATAGTCTCCCTCGTTGCGGCGGTAGACTTGGTGATAGTAGTCATGCCATTAGACATATCTTTAAATACTACTAATCTGTAATTTTCAGGATGTATGCCCTTTTTCATCTCGTATATAATTTTTAAAATTGTTTCTACATTAACGGGCAGCAAAGATAGTCGATTCATTATAAATCACAAAGAAATTCAAGGACTTTTTTCGAGATGAGGTATTAAAACGTCATTTTTCCGTGAAGAGTACCGTTTGTTTGTATTTTGGGAAAAAAATGACGCCGGGGTTTACGCTTGTCAGCACGTACCTTCCGGCGTCGGGAAATGGATTATATCATTTTTGCGGGACCACTTCCTTCCTTAAGTTTTTCAGCAATTCTTCTCCCACGAAGCGCTCGAAGACCTCCGGTGTCGGGTTGTCTTTCTGCATCTTTAAAGCTGCGAGGTATTTTGCCTTGTCCTCGCCCGGAATGATAATCAAGGGTTCAAGGAACATCATCTGTATATAGTTCATGAATAATAAAGCAACAGTGATGTTTGCCGCCCCGAAAGGCTTGATGTGGGAAAAATAATAATGAAAGTCTGCTCCCAATTTCACGGTAAGTATATCATGAACGTTATTCAGTTTCTCGTTTGTTTCTTTACACAGGCTGTCCAGTTTGTCCGGTATTTGATCATAGTTTGCCGTGACGCCTTCTTCGTAGTATTCTTCACCTAAGCGGAAATCTCCCAAAGAGGTATCGTAACTGCCCACGGGAGTCGTTTCTTCTTTCCCGGTATGGTGCATTACTTTGGCACTGACCTCCCGAACGAAATCGGACGAAAGCCGCTTGCGCTGTTGGGCACATTTCATGAGGAAGAGAAAAGCGTTGCTCAAGTCTTTTATCCGTAGTACGGTTTCCCGCTCTACCTTGGGTGAAATCTCGATGTCATTCAAGATATTGAAAAAATCTTGTTTCTTTATATCCATCCCGTCCAGACGGGCAATCTCGTAAAGCAAGGTTTCCACTCTTCTTGGGGAATAACCTTTTGTTGCCAGTTTGGCTCTTCCGAGATATTCTTCTCTTGTTCTACATAGTTCTTGCCACATAATCGTTCATTTTTTCTATTTGGTACGTGGTATTTGTTGGTTTAGTTTTGTTTTTATATTTATTTGATAGATGAGATTATCTGTTGACAATACAGGGGTGGATATTGACAATAATATCGTATTTTTGTATGTTTGATTATGATTCACCAAGCGTATGCTGCTTAAAGAATAAAGTATGTTGAAGGATTTTACGGCAATAGATTTTGAAACGGCTAACCACCACCCGACGAGTGCTTGCTCTATCGGGATAGTCGTGGTGCGTGACGGTGTTATCGCGGATGAGTTTTCGCATTTGATAAAACCGGAACCGTTTTATTTTTACCGGAAATTTATCGGGATTCACGGCATTACCC
This sequence comes from Butyricimonas sp. Marseille-P3923, assembly GCF_900184685.1. Taxonomy (GTDB): domain Bacteria; phylum Bacteroidota; class Bacteroidia; order Bacteroidales; family Marinifilaceae; genus Butyricimonas; species Butyricimonas muris. The sequence goes on along the minus strand of NZ_FXXL01000005.1, from coordinate 341,452 downwards.
CTGCGATGGTGGAAGACGCTCCTTCATTTTACGATTTGTGGGGAAAGATGGGGCGATATTTTGACACGGAGGCGTTGGTTGCTCACAACGCCGGGTTTGATATGAGTGTTTTGAAGGCTTGTCTGGAGCGGTCGGACATCTATATCCCGATGCCCCAATCGTATTGCACGTGCCGACTCTCCCGAAAATTGGTAAAAGGTTTACCTAATTATAAACTGAACACGTTGTGCGAGCATTTCGGGATAGAACTGAATCACCACGAGGCATTGAGTGATGCCCGTGGTGCAGCTAAAATCATGATAGAACTCGGCCGTTTATAATCGGCTGATAATTTCCTTGAATATGGCTCCCATGCGTGGTTGGGCGTGGTTGCCCACGTCTTGTACTTCCGCGTGATTGGTGTCGAGTAAATCCGGAGTGGCGGTACTGTTCGTGATGACGGACATGCCGAAACATTCCATCCCCATGTGGCGTGCCACGATGATTTCCGGTACGGTAGACATTCCCACGGCATCCCCGCCTATAACGCGAATCCAATTGTACTCCGCCGGGGTTTCGAACGAGGGACCTTGCAGTCCGGCGTAGACGCCTTTCCATAATTTGATATCCAGTTTTTTCCCGGCTTCCTCGGCGAGCTCGATCAGGCGGGTACTGTATGCTTCCGCCATGCTTGGAAACCGGGGACCCAATTCGTCGATATTCTTACCCCTGAGCGGGTGTTCGGGAAAGAGGTTGATATGATCCCGGATGATCATAAGGTCGCCCGCGAGATAACTCGTGTTCACGCCCCCGGCAGCATTCGACACGAACAATGTCTTTACACCCAAGGCGTGCATGACTCTCACGGGGAAGGTTACTTCTTGCATGGAATAGCCCTCGTAATAATGGAAACGTCCTTGCATGGCGATCACTTTCTTGCCCCCGAATGTTCCGATAAGCAATTGTCCCCGGTGTCCCTGTACCGTGGATACGGGGAAATGAGGGATGGCCATGTAAGGAATGGCGTGTTCTATTTCGATGGATTTCCCGAGTTCTCCCAATCCGGTACCCAAGATAATCCCGATCGTGTGTTCTCCTTTGATATAAGGTGCCAAGTATCGGCTACTTTCTTTTATCTTGTCTAACATAGTTGTATATATTTTTAATGAGTTGGTCTTGTGATGTCAGAAATTCCGGTTCGATGGGAACATAGAATATCCGTTGTCTGATTTCATCCGGGATATTACTCAAGGCTAACCGCACGGCATCTTTTTCTGTCGTGAAGATGTATTTGTTCGGGTTGCTGATTTTGTCGTATTCCTGAATGATACGGTGAATATCCCCGTCCCGGTAATTGTGGTGGTCGGGGAAAGCGATTTGGTGTATTTGTTTGGTTAATTTTTCAAGATACTCGATGTAAGGGGCCGGTTGGGCGATTCCCGTTACACACAGGATAGCGCTGTCCGGGGTAATGGAGCAACGGCTAGTTTTATCCAGCGGGGTGATGTCCCCGTATTTCATCGTGGTGAACAGCAATTGCTGGTAAGCCATCAAGTTCAAGTGTTTCAAAATAATCCGCTTCTCGATGGGAGAAATGTTAGGCGGACATTTTGTCACGATCACGTAGTTTGCCCTGTCTTTGGCGCTTGCTTTCTCTCTGAGGCGTCCCAAGGGCAGGAGGTGGTCTTCGTATATCGGGCGGTGGTAGTCGATCAACAAAATATTGATATCCGCTTTCACGTACCGGTGTTGAAAACCGTCATCCAGAACGATAACATCCGGCTTCTCCGGCAATTGCATCAGTTTCTTGATGCCTCTCACCCGGTTGGCATCAACGGCGACCGTGATATCCGGGAATTTGTTTTTTATTTGCATGGGCTCGTCACCGATTTCGCTGGCAGTCGATGTCTCCGTTGCCAGCACGAAACCGGACGTTTTACGTTTATAGCCCCGGCTCAGGCAAGCTACCCGGTAGTCGTTTTTCAGCACGTTGATTAAGGCTTCCGTGTGGGGAGTCTTGCCTGTACCGCCCACGGTGATATTTCCAACGCAGATGATGGGAATATCAAATTCGTGAGATTCCAGTATACCTAGGTTAAATAGTCTGTTTCTGACGCTGACACCTAGACCGTACAGGACGCTTAATGGCCATAAAGTAAGATATTTGAGCACCATGTTCTACATTCGCTTTAGTTAAAAGAGAGATCGTAAGGTATTCTGGCTACCATACCGTTTATTTTTAGTAATTCTTTTTGACTCCGGTATATATCATAGAAATCGCCCAACTCTTCTTTGACAATTTTTGCTTTTACCGTTTCGGTAAGGTTGGACAGGATATCTTCAAGCGGGTTGCGCTCCGTCGGGAGTTCCGTGATCTGGTATTCCGTCAGACCGGCTTTCGCGGCGGCAATCCGAATGGCGTCGTTCAATCCGCCCAGCACGTCAACCAATCCGATTTTTAAGGCGTCCTCTCCGGTCCATACGCGCCCTTGGGCGATCTCGTTCACTTCCTCTTTCGTCATGTGGCGTCCTTGGCTAACCCGGTCGAGGAATGTATCATATCCCCGGTTGATGTAGTTTTGCATCACGTTTCTCTCGTAGGTGGTCATCGGTCTGTCGCTGATTGGAATAGGTAACGGGTAACCACCGCCGAAATCGCTGTGGTCGTTGGTTTTTACCACGTCGGAATTGATACCTAATTTGTCCTTTATCAATTTCTCCCCGCTAAACAGCAACCCGAATATCCCGATGGAACCGGTTAATGTTGTGGGATCGGCAACGATCGTGTCGGCAGCACAGGAGATGTAATACCCGCCGGAAGCGGCAACATTTCCCATCGACGCGATAAGCGGTTTCTCTTGGGCGGCAAGCTGAACTTCTTTCCAGATGATATCGGATGTCAAGGCGCTTCCCCCCGGTGAGTTTACACGTAGTACGATAGCCTTTATATTTTTATCCTCCCGGGCCTTGCGTATGGTTTGCGCTAATTCCGGTCCGATGCTTGTAGCTGACTGTTGGAAACCGATATCCCCTTGCGCGTAGATAACGGCAATCTTGTCTTTGGCAAGGTTAATGGTCGGGAGCACGGCTCTTTGATATTTATCGAGCGTGATCATGGATAATTGGGTAGAGTCCGGAATGCCACAAGCCGCGTTCAATTTGCGGAGCATTTCGTATTCGTAGAGAGTACCGTCGAAGAAGCCTTCTTTCACGAATTCCCCGGCAGGATATACTTGAAACTCGTTCGTCAGTCGAGTGATTTTCTCTACCGGTATATTACGGGTTACTGAGATTCCCTTGATGATATTTCCCCAGAGAGAATTTAAGTAGGTTTGCACTTGTTCACGGTTGGCGTCGCTCATGTGATCTTGCAGGAAAGGCTCTACTGCCGATTTGAATTTCCCCACACGGATAACTTCCGGCTCTACGCCTATTTTCTTCAACAGATCCTTGTAGAACGATACGTTGGCGGACATTCCCGTGAGTAATAACGGGGTTTCCGGGTTCACGAATATACTGTCGGCAACGGTTGCCAGATAGTAACTTTTCTGGTCGTATCCCAAGTTCGAGTAGCTATAAATAAATTTTCCGCTTTCTTTGAATTTCAATAGCGCGTCCCGAATCTCATCAATCGTGGCGAGTGCCCCGAAGTTGGATTTTATTTCCGTCAAGTCAAGATAGATTCCCTTGATCCGGTCGTCTTTCCCGGCTTGTTCGATGTATTTCAGTATTTTATTTAACCCGGTTTGTTTGTTCATGGATAAAGACATGATATTCAGATTTTCTAACGGGTTATCGGAAGCTCTGTCCGGTATTGGATCGCTGAAGGATAATTTCAGAATAGAATTGTCCGTGACAGTAACACTCTTGCTGCCGGCAAAACTGATGAGGCTGACAGAACTGATGAACATTACCATGCAGATAATGAGCATGAATATGTTCACGATAAATACGCCGATGACGGTCGCTAATAGATACTTTAGAAAGCTTTTCATAATGTAATTTTAGTCGTTAATTATTTATTATACAATAAACGAGTTAGCTTTTTATATTGGGTACGTGAGAATCATTTTTCAATAAAAAATGATTTTCACAAATGTATGCAATAATTTTGGTCATGCAAATTTAAAATTGGTGTTGTTTTGTTTCTCGTCTATTTTTTGATAGTTTTACGTCGGAACAAAATAGATACGGAATGAGTAAGTTTGAAGTTATAGGAGGGAAGCGGTTAAAGGGCGAACTGGTCCCTCAAGGAGCGAAGAATGAAGCGTTGCAGGTGATATGTGCCTGCCTGTTGACGAAAGAAGAAGTAGTGATTAGCAATATACCGGAGATACTGGACGTGATCAAGTTGATCGAGTTGCTGAAAGGTATCGGTGTGCAGGTGGAGCGATTGCAAAAAGGGGAATACTCCTTCAAGGCTTGCAATGTCGATTTGAAGTACTTGGAAACGGAAGATTTCTACCATAAGGCATCCAGTTTGCGCGGTTCCATCATGATTCTCGGGCCTTTGTTGGCGCTCCACGGTTTCGGGTTGGTGCCGAAGCCGGGCGGGGACAAGATTGGACGTCGTCGTCTGGATACCCATTTTTTGGGCTTCGAGAAGTTGGGGGCTACTTTCGAGTATGACGGGGTGTCCGGGTGTTTTAAGGCGTCGGCACAAAAGCTCAAGGGGGCTTACATGTTGCTGGACGAGGCATCTGTGACCGGAACCGCGAATATCGTGATGGCGGCAGTCCTCGCCGAAGGGGTTACGACTATATATAATGCGGCTTGTGAACCTTACGTGCAACAACTTTGCAAGATGTTGAATGCCATGGGAGCCCGTATTTCGGGGATTGCTTCCAATCTGTTGACTATCGAGGGTGTCGAGAGTCTTCATGGTTGCCGTCACCGTTGTTTGCCGGATATGATTGAAATTGGTAGTTACATCGGGTTGGCCGCTTTGACGCGTTCGGAGATCACGATCAAGGGATGCGCCATTCCCCAGTTGGGAATTATCCCGAATGCTTTCCGCAAGTTAGGAATCCGCATCGAGGAACGGGACGATGATTTATACATCCCCCGTCAAGAGCATTACATGATAGAGGACTTTATCGACGGGTCCATTCTCACGGTTGCCGATGCCCCGTGGCCGGGTTTGACACCCGACTTGTTGAGTGTCTTTTTGGTTGTGGCAACGCAGGCTAGGGGTAGCGTGCTGATTCACCAGAAGATGTTCGAGAGCCGTTTGTTTTTCGTGGATAAGTTAATCGACATGGGAGCAAAGATTATTCTTTGTGACCCGCACCGCGCCACGGTTATCGGTCAAAACCACGAGTCGCAACTGCGTCCCACGAAAATGACCTCTCCGGATATCCGTGCCGGAATCGCCTTGTTGATCGCTGCCCTCTCCGCACCGGGAAAGAGCGTGATTGACAATATCGACCAGATCGACAGGGGGTATGAAAATATCGACGAGAAACTGAACGCTATCGGAGCGGAGATCAAGAGGAGTAAATGATTTCGGATTTAACAGAAACAGACAATGAATAATATGCAGGTTGTCACTCAAGACTCTTTGGTACTCTACAAAAGTGAAGATGGCAATATACAGTTGAATGTAAAATTAGAAAAAGATACGGTATGGCTGACACAACCTCAAATGGCTAATTTGTTTGGGGTAGATAGAACGGTAATAGTCAGACATATTCGAAATATTTATAATGCCAAAGAGTTATATGAGGAGGCAACTTGTGCAAAAAATGCACAGGTTCAAGAAGAGGGTGGAAGAATCGTTAGGCGAGTTATACCTTACTATAACTTGGATATGATTATTTCCGTAGGCTATAGGGTAAATTCAAAAAACGCAACTCAATTCAGAATTTGGGCAACTTCTGTACTGAAACAATTTCTTATCAAAGGCTACGCCATCAACGATCAACGCCTGCAACAGCTTGGAGAAGTGATACGCATTATGAAACGTACCCAAAATGAACTTGATGCCAAACAAGTGCTTAGCGTGATCGAGAACTACAACACTGCCCTTACTTTGCTTGATGATTATGATCACCAGAGTATGAAACGCCCGAAGGGAAATCAGGCAACATATATTCTAAATTATGAAGAATGTCGCCATCTGATAGACCAAATGCGTTTTAGTGCTGATTCCAACTTGTTCGGGCATGAAAAGGACGATTCCTTCAAAGGCAGTATAGGTAATATTTATCAAAGTTTTTTCTTGACAAGAATGGCATTCTCTATAATGAAGATGGCAGCAAGCATATTGCCGATCATACTCTTGTGGCGCTTACCATAATGATTGCCGAATCACGGACGGAGGAGAAGGAAATGATGATAAGTATCATCATGAATTGTATTTAAGATTTTTGTATATTTGATGTAAAATGTAAGAATATGATATTAAAAAAGATTTGTTGTATATTTATAGGAATTATTCTTTTACTTTCTTGTCATGACGATGACAAGAAAGTAAATATAAAAATTCCGGATTTGGATAAAAAATATATCGAAATGTCCGGATGTTTAGGATTGTATGATGCCGTGACTTTTAATGTTGGTACTTCGGCATACATGGGATTGGGTTGGTATAATGTATTGGGAGATAATCTACATTTTTATAAATATTCTCCTAAATATCGAGAATGGGTGTGGATAGAACAACCCTTTCCGGGGAAGCACCGGACTCATGCCGTTACTTTTGCGATAGGAGGAAAGGCGTATATTGGTTTAGGACGTTCAAAATTGGATCCTCCCACTACATCGTATGAAGCGTATGATGATTTTTTCGTGTACGATACTCTTACGCGAGAATGGGAAGAATTGAAATTTAAGTTTCCGGGTAAACCGCGTTGGGGAGCCGTTGCTTTCGTGATAGGAGGGAAAGCGTATGTCGGGACAGGAGTGGATGAATCTATACCGACAAATAGTGAATATTTTGCAGATTTCTATGAATTTGACCCTCAAAAGGGGTGGAAACAAATCTCTAATATTTATTACCCTCGTTACGGGGCTATTTCGTTTGTTTCGGGTAATCTGGGGTACGTTTGTTTCGGGAATTTATATAGTTCTAGCAACAAGCAGGACGTGCAAGTGTATGATCCGGTTTCCGCTCGGTGGAAAGAGTTACCCGTGCAATACGAGGATGAAGAAACGAGAGAACTTCGTGAAGGAACAAATGTCAAATCTTTTGTTTTGACTAAAGATGGAGAAGAATTTGTTTATGTTTTTGGAGATAGTGGGAGTTGGGGATATGCCCCTCGTGAAAATGTTTGGAAAAGTTTAGGAGATTCCATGGGAGGATACCTCGGATTTGCTGCCGAAAACAAGGGTTTTTTGGTCAGTATCGAGAGGGGAAATTTCAAGGCTTGTGAGTTTACAATCAGAGATGAAAAATGAATTTACTTTGTGTCTTTAATTCCGAATCACCCAATTATTTCGGTTTTTAAAGTATCCGGACTTTCTTGCAGGAGTTCGGATATTTTTTTACGGAGAACGGGATGCATGAAGTCCGGCATGATTTCATTTAACGGGCACAGGACAAAATTGCGTTGTGCCATTCTGGGATGGGGTACTGTCAGACGGGGGGTGTCGATGAGCAGTGAGTCACAGAACAGGATGTCGATATCCATGGTACGGGAACAGAATTGTACTCCCGCGCGTACCCTTCCCAGTTTTTGTTCGGTTTGCTGGCATTTGTCGAGAACTTCTTCCGGGGATAATTCCGTGTTGTAGGTCACGATTTGATTGTAAAAGGTATTCTCTGATTCAAATCCCCAAGGGGCGGTTTCGTAGAGGGAAGAACGAGTTTCGATCTTCCCGAGCTCCGACATTTCTTTTACCGCTTCATCAATGAGTGCTTTCCGGTCACCTTGATTTCCCCCGAAAATAAGAGTTACCAGCATGTACTAATTTTAGATTTTAGATTTTAGATTTTAGATTGAGTAACCTCAGTCTGAAATCTAAAATAAATTAGTGTTTCTTGTAATTGAACTTTCTATTCTTTTGTTGCCTGTTATTATTATTGTTGTTGGAAGGTTTTTTATTCGTCTTCTGCAACAAGTCTTTAGAATGAGATAATGTCATTCCTTCCGGCATTTCGATATTACCACCGTACAACGTGTTTATATCACAATAGATTTGTTCGTCTTCCACGGAGTCTTTGTTCCACGTGAGGAACGATTTTTTCATGTGGTTTGCCGTCAATACGGTAAGAACTCTCTTTATTTCAGGGTCTTCTGTTTCTTTGATTTTCTCGATTAGTTTTTCGGTGAGCAACCCGTAATGTTTATATTTGATACGGTGTTTGCTGTACGGCAGCCTTTCCGGCTTTTCTTCCAGAATGGCTTTATCGGGAAGCGGGTAGGGGGAGTCGATATCCAACGTGAAATTCGACATGATCATCAAGTGATCCCACAGTTTATGCCTGAAATCCGGCACGTCGCGTAAATGCGGGTACAAGTTTCCCATCACGCTGATAATCGTTCTGGCTGCACGGGTGCGTTCGTCTCTATCTTCTATTGTTGCCAGATGGTCAATCATTATTTGAATATTTCTCCCATATTCCGGAAGAATCAGTTTTTTTCTTTGGCTATTATAGTCCATTACAGGATATGTTTTGTATTTAAATTAGTTATTTATGGGGAAACGCCGGAAAAATCATTTCGCTATACCGGAATAAAACTCCCTCACGTGTAATTATAGATATTTAGAATATGCCGCAAATATAATACTTTTTATTTATAAGTCGTTAATTTGTATCCCCTTGCACGTATAGTTTTGCAAACTTTAACAAAAGTACTTTCTGACCATGCTTGGCAAATAGCACTTTAGCTTTTTTGTTTACCCCCAATCCGTCGAGCGTGATGACCTTTCCCGCCCCGAAATTCGGGTGATAGATAATCATTCCGGGTACTACCGTGTCGCCGCTGATCGCTTGCAATCTGGAGGTGTCCACATCCGGTATTTCCACGTTCGGCTGAGGGGATAAAGTCGGTTTTGCCATCCTCGTCACGCGTCCCGGCACTTGCAATTGCCGGTCTTCCCGCGAGCGGGTGGGGGTGAAAAAACCTTCCAGATACACGGGGTCGATTTCCGCGATAAATCGTGACGGTTGCGGGTACACCACGTTCCCGTTCTTGTAGCGGGTGGTGGCGTATGTCATGACCACTTTTTTCTCCGCGCGGGTCAGTGCCACGTAAAACAGGCGTCTTTCTTCTTCCAGAGCCGCGGGGGTATAAGCGCTTTGTTGAGCGGGGAAGAGGTCTTCTTCCATGCCCACGATAAAGACATTCTCGAATTCCAATCCTTTCGCCGAGTGAATGGTCATCAGCGTCACCTTGTTGTTGTCTTCCGGTTTTTCGCTATCTTGGTCAGTCAACAAGGCAACTCCCTCGAGGAACGACGGGAGTTTATCATCCCGTCCCTCGTTGTAAGCCGTTTCGCTGAAGTCTTTCACCGCGTTTAGCAACTCCTGTATATTTTCCTTTCGGGATACGCCTTCCGGGGTATCGTCGGCGGATAGATCGTCGATGATACCGGATGTTTTGGCGATACGGTAAGTCGTGTCGTACGCGTTTTCTTCTTTTGCCAACTCGGTAAAGCCCTCGATCAATTGCCTGAAATGCGTCAGTTTGGCAGCCGTCGCGGCAGAAACCACGCCGGGTACTTTGTTCAAGTTGCAGAGTACCGTCCAGATGCTCGCGTTGTATTTCAGGGCGACTTCCTTGAGTTTGTCCACGGTCGTGTCGCCGATACCTCTTTTGGGATAATTGATGATTCGCTTCAAGGCCTCCTCGTCATTCTGGTTGACGGTCAGGCGAAGGTATGCCAACAGGTCTTTGATCTCCTTTCTTTGATAGAAAGAGAGTCCCCCGTATATTTTGTAAGGAATATTTCTTTTGCGCAAGGCCTCTTCCATGATACGGGATTGTGCGTTTGTCCGGTAAAGGATGGCAAAGTCATTAAATTCCGCTTGCTCGTTCTGGGAGATGCGGAATATCTCTTGGGCGACTTGGAAACCTTCTTCTTTGTCCGACATGGCTTTCATTACCCGTATTTTGTCGCCTTCCTCGTTTTCCGAGAAAGTCTTTTTGGGTATCTGCTCCTTGTTCCGGCTGATGATACTGTTCGCCGCGTCCACGATGGTGGTCGTGGAGCGATAGTTCTGTTCCAGTTTGCAGAGCTTGTAGCCGGGGTAGTCGTTTCGGAAATTCAGAATGTTCTCGATACGGGCGCCCCGGAAAGAATAAATACTTTGCGCGTCATCCCCGACCACGCATATATTCTTGTGTTGTTCAGCGAGTTTCTTGATAATAAGGTATTGCGAGTAATTGGTATCCTGATACTCGTCGACCAGAATGTAATCGAATTTCTTCTGGTATTTTTCAAGTATTTCCGGGAAGTCACGGAACAATATATTGGTTTGCAACAACAGATCGTCAAAATCCATGACATCACTTTGGCGGCATCGTAACTGGTAATACTTGTATATTTCCGTGATCATCGGTTTTTTCGCCGCTTGATCGGCAGCCACGATTTTTGCTGATTGGGCGTACGCCTGCGCCACGACCAGATTGTTTTTAGCCATGGAGATTCGTCCCAGCACGTCGTTCGGTTTATATACCTTATCATCCAGTCTTAAATCTTTAACGATCGATTTGATCAGGTTCTTAGAATCCTGCGAATCGTATATCGTGAAATTGGACGTGTACCCGAGATGTTCGGCTTCCACCCGTAAGATTTTCGAGAAGATGGAGTGAAATGTCCCCATCCACAAGTTGGAGGCATTTCCTTGTCCGACGAGCGTGGCAATACGTTTTTGCATCTCGCGTGCCGCTTTGTTCGTGAAGGTTAGCGCCAAAATACGGTAGGCGGGTACGCCTTTGCTCAGCAAGTTAGCGATGCGATATGTCAATACCCTTGTCTTTCCCGATCCTGCACCGGCAATCACAAGCGTGGGGCCTTCCGTGTTTACAACAGCCTCTCTCTGGTTCTCGTTCAATTCGTTAATAAAGTCCACGATTTTTGAGTTTTCTGGAATCTTGAATTAGTTGTGCAAAAATATAAAATCATTTCCATATCGACGGGTGTATCGCGTGAAAATTTACAATTTGTTCCGAAGGAGTATTTATGCGGGGAATATTTATCTCACTCTCTTTGGCTTGAGTGAGGGAGGCATAACGGTTATGCTAGGGTTAAGCTCCGGTGTCGGGTAAAACTTGTTAAAATTTTGGTCGTGTATTGCTACGGAACGAGGATTTTTCGCCCAAGTTAAAAAAGCGTATTTTTTACTAAAACGTGGGCGAAGAGTGGGCTATAAGTAGGCGAAGAGTGGGCGATCCCGCCCAATAGTCTGCCAATTGTCGCCTTTTAGTCGCCTAACGGGGTAGTATATCCCTAATTTGCGGGTAGGAAAAGTTATAGCCAAGTAAGGGAAGATGGCGTTTGTCAGTCGTGTTTTACTCGGGTTTCCTGTATGAAATTGATGCTGTGGCAAGCCACGATGCCTGCGGTTTCCGTGCGCAGGCGGCTTTCGCCCAGTGTCAGGGGGATAAAGCCGTTGTTTTTGGCAAGTTCTATTTCCCGGCTGGAAAAGTCGCCCTCGGGACCGATTAGTATGGTGATCGGCTGGTCGGGGAGATAGGCTTCGTCCAGTCGTTTTTTGTTGTCCTCGTCACAGTGGGCGATACATTTTACGCCTTCCCGCCGCGCCTGCACGAAATCGTCGAAGGGTGTCATCGGGTGAAGCTCGGGAAGGTAGGCTTTCAGCGATTGTTTCATGGCGGAAACGATCACTTTTTCCAGTCTGTCCGGTTTGATGATCTTTCGCTCCGAGTGTTCGCAAAGTAGCGGGGTGATCTCGTCGATTCCTATTTCCGTGCATTTCTCGAGGAACCATTCGATGCGCTCGATGTTTTTGGTCGGGGCAATGGCGATATGTACGCGGAACTCCCGTTGCCCGTAACGTTCTATTTTCTCGATGCACCTGACTTCACAGCGCTTGGCATTCGGCTGGATGATCTCGCAGATGTAGAATCCCCCTTTACCGTCGATTAGCGATACTCGGTCACCCGTTTCGAGGCGAAGTACTTTGATGCAGTGTTTTGATTCTTCTTCCGGTAGCGTGTATTCATTGCCCGTGATGTCCGGCGTGTAAAATAGGTGCATAGTTCCGTGTTTTAATGACGGGGCAAAAGTATGAAAATGATGGGGAGTTTGCAAGTATGATATTTCAAGACACTATCTAGACTCTGGCATTGTTTTTCTTTTTTGTCGGTTTGAACACGGAAAGGTAAAGGACAATTAACAGGATTATTATCTGCGAGCCGCCCCACCATGCGGTTACGGACATATTACGTGTATATTCCGAAAGATTCGTCGTGTACCATTCAAGATCAGGATGAACATTACCGGTGACTGCCGGTCCGATGATGAAAGTGCCGAGTACAATCATGACAAAGGTTAGAATCCATTTGAGTGTCAGCCATTGATGCTTGAAGAATCCCCATTTCGTGCAACACCCGTAAATAATACCCGTGATAAGACATCCGGAAACTCCGATATAGATGAGTTCATCATCAAGCAATTTTATCGCCAGCGAGAGAATGTACCGTCCTTCCGGAACCGTCGTGTCGATAAAATGTTTTAATACATTCATCCCGAAAGCACTGCCAATCCAGCAAATCGCGCACAACACGTGAAAAAATTTCAACCATTTCATTCCTTTGGGAGAAAGTGTTTTCATAATTATTGTTTGTTTATTGATTTATATATTCGAATTAAGAAATTTATTCCCGCTTGATATTCTTGTTCACTCATTCCCCCGCGGGCAGTGGTTGTTGCCATAAAACCTCCCCTTTTGAAGTGGCAAGCACATTGCGCATTTTCAAAAGGGGAAAAATTTTATAATTGAATAATTAATCTTCGTCTGCCTTCTCTTCTTGGTAAGTTTTCAGCAGCTCATCCTGAACTTCTGACGGAACTTTTTCATAGCCGGAGAAGTTCATCGTGAAGGAGGCGCGTCCACCGGTGATGGAACTTAATGCCGTGGAGTAGCGTTGCATTTCTTTTAACGGTACTTTCGCCATTAGTTTCTGGAACCCGGAGTCGGCTTCCATTCCCATGATGATGGCTCTACGGGTTTGGAGGTCGCCCATCACGTCGCCCATGTATTCGTCCGGAACGAGGACTTCCACGTCGTAGATAGGTTCAAGGATTTTCGGACCAGCTTGTTTGAATGCGGCGCTGAAGGCATTACGTCCGGCAAGTTTGAACGAGATTTCGTTTGAGTCCACGGGGTGCATCTTGCCGTCGTACACGCTGACACGGATGTCGCGGGCGTATGAGCCGGTAAGTGGGCCTTCTTCCATTTTCTCCATGATACCCTTCAAGATTGCCGGCATGAAGCGGGCGTCGATAACACCACCCACGATACAATTGTAGAATACCAGTTTCCCACCCCACGGCAATTCAACGACTTCGGTGTCTTTCACTGAAATTTTGCTATCGACACCGTTGATTTTGTACATGGTCGGGGCGGGCATGCCCTCGGCATAAGGTTCTATCACGAGATGTACTTCTCCGAATTGTCCGGCACCACCCGATTGTTTCCTGTGGCGGTAGTCGGCGTAAGAGTATTTGGTGATGGTTTCGCGATACGGTATTCTTGGCGGGTAAAATTCGATTTCCAACTTGTCGTTGTGCTCGATGCGCCATTTCATCGTGTTCAGGTGGAATTCTCCCTGACCGGAGATAATCATTTGTTTCAATTCCTTGGAATATTCCACGAGGAACGTGGGGTCTTCCTGATGAATACGTTGCAGTACTTCGGCGAGTTTTTCTTCGTCGCTCGTGTTAGCGGCACGTACGGCTGTTCTGAAACGGGGATTCGGGTATTGGATTTGACCGAATTTGTAATGAACGTCTTTCTCGTTCAGCGTGTCGCCGTTGTTCGTGTTTTTCAGTTTAACGGTAGCGCCGATATCTCCTGCCATCATTTCAGGTACTTTCGTGCGGTTTTTCCCGGCTACCGCGTATAGCGTGGAGATACGTTCTTTACTGTCGTTGGTGGCGTTATATAGATCGTCACCTTCATGTACCGTGCCGGAAGCCACTTTGAAATAAATCACTTCTCCCAAATGAGGCTCTACCGTGGTGTTGAACATGTACAGGGAGGTTGGGCCTTTTTCGTCGTAAGGAATTTCCTGACCGTCTTCCGTGATGGACGGGGGCATACTGCCGGCACTCGGTGCCACGTTGATAACAAATTCCATGAAACGACGCACGCACATGTCTTTCTCTGCCGACACGCAGAACACGGGGAACATATCCCGTGCGATGAGTCCTTTGCGGATTCCCGCGCGCATCTCGTCTTCTGTTAGCGAGCCTTTCTCGAAGAATAATTCCATGAGTTGCTCGTCGTTCTCGGCGGCAGCCTCGATCAATGCGTTATGCAGTTCGTGTGCTTTCTCTTCTTCTTCTTTGGGGATGGGGAGTACTTCCGGTTTGCCGCCCTCGGGTTTCCACTGGTACATTTCCATCTTTAAAACGTCAATTACCCGGTTGAATCCGAGTCCCGGGTTCACGGGGTATTGTACTTGCACGACTTTTGAACCGAAAGCGGCTTTCGCTTGTTCCATCGTGTGGTCGAAATTTGCTTTCTCGTGATCTACTTGGTTGATAACGAAAATCAACGGTTTGTTGAGTCTTTTCGCGTGACGTGCGATGATCTCGGTTCCTACCTCGACACCTCTAACGGCATTAATGACCATTACTCCGGTATCGACAACGTTCAGCGCAGAGATAACTCCTCCGACAAAATCGTCTGCACCCGGGGTGTCAATAAAATTGAGCTTGTGCTCTTTCCACTCCGTGTATAGTACAGCCGGGAATACTGATGATCCGTATTCCTGTTCTACCGGACGGTAGTCGGATGAAGTGTTTTTTGCACTAATGCTACCTCTGCGCGGGATGACCCCGCCCTCGTACATCATGGATTCCGCTAACGTGGTTTTGCCGGACCCGGCACTACCCACCAGCGCGATGTTTTTAATTTCGTTAGGTTTATAGGTCTTCATTATAATACAGTTTAGTTAATAACGTATATAACTGTTCAAATAATTCGAGGGTTACAAATTAGTGAAGATTTTATTAAAAAGCAATAGTTTATGTCATTCTTGCTAAAAATATTTATCAACGGGGGGAATGGTCTGTTTTTTGTATATATTTGAAATGAATTTTAATTTGATTGATTTATGACAGGAATGAGTTTGATTTGGATAATATTTATTGGATTTGCGATCTTGAGTTGGTTGGTAAGCCACCAGTTACAAGTTCGTTTTAAGAAGTACTCTAAAATACCCACCGCTAACGGGATGACCGGGAAAGACGTGGTGGAGAAAATGTTGAGGGATAATGGTGTACAAGGGGTGAAGATCGGTAGTGTACAGGGGCAACTGACCGACCATTATAATCCGACGAACAAGACGATTAATTTGAGTCAGGAAGTATATTATGGTGCCAATGTGGCAGCCGCGGCTGTGGCAGCACACGAGTGCGGTCATGCTTTGCAACACGCGCAGGCTTACGGTATGTTGAAATTGCGTTCGGCTTTGGTGCCGATGGTAAGTTTTGCTTCCCGGTGGGTACAATGGATACTGTTGGCGGGAATCTTAACATTACAGGCATTCCCTCAAGTAATGTTGGCTGGGATTATTCTTTTTGGAGCAATGACTTTATTTAGTTTTATCACGTTACCCGTGGAAATTGATGCCAGTCATCGGGCATTGGCATGGTTGCGGAATTCCGGTATAACGACTTACGAATCGCAAGAAAGTGCTAAGGATGCCTTGAAATGGGCTGCTTACACGTACGTGATTGCCGCGCTTGGTTCTTTAGCTACCTTATTATATTATGTCATGATCTTTATGGGGCGGAGGGATTAATAAGTTTGTAAGGTTTATAAAGTTTATAAGGTTCGTAAGGTATAAGGACTTTGAGAACCGAAGGTTCAACTTTATGAACTTTATAAACTTTACGAACTAAAAAAACGAGAGGTGTTCCCTCTCGTTTTTTTATAAAAAGGCTTCTTTGATTTTTTCGACGTAATCGAGTTTTTCCCACGTGAAAAGTTCGACTTCTACTTCTTTAGTCGGCCAATAGTTCGAGGTGAATACTTTTTTCACGGTTCTGGGAGTTCTTCCCATGTGGCCGTAGCTTGCCGTTTCTTGATAGATCGGGTTACGGAGTTTCAAGCGTTGCTCGATGGCTTTCGGGCGAAGGTCGAAAAGTTGTTCGATTTTCCCGGCAATAGCGGAATCGCTCAGGTTTACTTTTGCCGTGCCGTAAGTGTTCACGAATATTCCCACGGGACGGGCGATACCGATGGCGTAGGAGATTTGAATTAATATTTCGTCGGCGATGCCTGCCGCAACCATGTTTTTAGCGATATGACGGGCGGCGTAAGCGGCTGAACGGTCTACTTTGGAAGGGTCTTTGCCGGAGAACGCGCCGCCGCCGTGCGCACCTTTTCCGCCGTAAGTGTCAACGATAATTTTTCTTCCGGTAAGCCCGGTATCCCCGTGAGGACCGCCGATTACGAATTTGCCCGTGGGGTTGACGTGGAGAATCAGGTTCTCGTCAAACAGGGCTTGCACGCGTTCCGGCAATTGTTGTTTTACCCGCGGAAGCAGAATGTTGATGATGTCCCAACGGATTTGATCCACCATTTGGGCGTCAGCTTCAAGCCGGGCTTCCGGTGATGTTTCTTTGGCACGGACAAATTCATCATGCTGGGTGGAGATCACTATCGTGTGAACACGGGCGGGTTTGTTGTCGTCGCCGTATTCAATGGTTACCTGTGATTTCGAGTCCGGGCGCAGGTAGGTCATTTCCTGTCCTTCCTTGCGGATTCGGGCGAGCTCGAATAACAGCAGGTGTGATAACTCGAGAGCTAGCGGCATGTAGTTATCCGTTTCGCTGCAAGCGTAACCGAACATCATGCCTTGGTCGCCGGCTCCTTGTTCCATCGGGTCTTCGCGTACCACTCCCCGGTTGATGTCGGGAGATTGTTCGTGAATGGCACTGAGGACTCCGCAGCTGTTCCCGTCGAACATGTATTCGCTTTTGGTGTAACCGATGCGGTTGATCACGTCACGGGCGATTTGTTGCACGTCCACGTAAGTTTTCGTTTTGATTTCTCCCGCGATGACGGTTTGTCCCGTGGTTACCAGTGTTTCGCAGGCAACCTTGGCGTCCGCGTCGAACGCGATGATTTTGTCTAGCACGGCATCCGAAATCTGGTCTGCCACTTTGTCCGGATGTCCTTCCGATACGGATTCAGATGTAAATAAGTATCCCATAAATTAATTTTAGATTTAAGGATTTTAGATTTTAGATTGAATCATAAATCGTAAATTAAACTATAGGAAAGTACATGGATGGTTGAATTCAGAATTATTCTGCGTTTTAGCACTTTTTTTCCGTGGTTGCAATCAGCCAAATCTTTCCACTTTTATCGGGTGCAAAGGTAATTATTTTCTCGATGAAATGAAACCATTCATGGAAGAATTGAGTATTTTTACAAAAAATAAGTAGCCATGAAGAACGAACATTCGCACGAGGGACATTCACATGCAGGTCACAATCATTCTCACGGGGATAGTACGAAGAATTTGGGTATCGCTTTTTTCTTGAATTTAGGTTTCGCTGTTATCGAGATTATCGGGGGCGTGTGGACGAATTCCATGATTTCGGGGATGCTTTTTCGATAGGGGTGTCTTTTTTCTTGGAACGATACTCGAAGAAACGGAGAACCCGGACATTTACTTACGGGTACAAGCGGTTTTCAACCTTGGGAGCTTTGATTAATTCTATCGTGTTGCTCGTCGGGTCTGTTTTTGTCTTTATGGAAACGATACCCCGTCTTTTTCATCCTGCCGAGGTAAATTATTCGGGGATGATGTGGTTGGCTATCGCGGGGTTGGCGGTGAACGGTTTTGCGGCATTGCGTCTGATGAAGGGAAATTCCATCAGCCAGCGTGCCGTGATGCTGCATTTACTGGAAGATGTGCTGGGGTGGTTGGCGGTACTGGTCGGCAGCTTGGTTATCCGTTACACGGGATGGTATTTCATAGACCCGCTTCTGTCCGTGTGTATCGGTATTTTTATCCTGACAAACGTGTGTCGCAACCTGTACGCTATTTTCCGGATTCTTCTGCAAGCGACGCCGGAACATATACCGGAAGATAAGGTGAAGCCTGTTCTGGAGGGGGTGCCGGGGGTGAAGGAAGTGCATGACCTGCACGTGTGGACGTTGGACGGGGAGAAGAATATCGCTTCCGCTCATTTGATTGTCCCGGACGTTGCCTCGCGGGAAGATGTTATCAAGGTAAAGCACGAGGCTGTCGATAAATTGAAAGAGATGGGAATCGACCACTTGACCGTCGAGATAGAGTACGAATCGGAAGGTTGTTACAGTTGCCCGGATGAATAGCATGTTTTGAATAGCGGGTAAAAGTTATGTAGTAAGAAAAATATTTTTCATTTTGAGTGATACTTTCGTAAATATTTTAGAAAGTATTTTATATATTTGTGGTGTGATAATGATGAATTCTTCGGATAGATGAAATTATGAACGACTCGAACACCATAAATAAAGGTTTTTTACCGGGCTTGAAGGAGAAACGGTACTTGCAGAAGAAGGCGATTATCGGCTTCCTTTACAAGATGGGCGAGTTGTCGAAGCCTGAAATCTGTCGGTTGACAAACGTGACTACTCCCACGGTCGGTAAGATGATTGATGAGTTGATGGAGGAAGGTTGGGTTGTTGACCGGGGATGCGGAAATTCTATCGGGGGGAAACGTCCTCATGTTTTTTCATTGAATCCCGATGCTGCCTATATACTGGGCGTGGATATAGGGCGCGAGTATTTGCGAATAGCTATTTTTAACCTGCAAAATGAGCCGATAGAGGGGATTCTGGAATACCCGTCCATACTGGAAGGACAGGATGATGATGTCACGCTGAAATATATCAAGGAGAGAATTGACGAGGTTATCGAGAAATTGGGTGTTGACCGCGCGAAGATCAAAATGTGCGGGGTTGCGCTTCCGGGATTGATAGACCGGGAAGGGAATACCTATACTTATCTGACGTACGAACGTCCCGGTTTGAAGGATATTCTGGAAGAAATGTTGGGGATGCCCGTGTTTATCGATAATGACTCGAACGTGATGGCGATGGCGGAACACACGTTCGGGATAGCGAAAAATATAAACAATGTTCTTTGTATTAGCGTAAACGAGTGTATCGGTTTGGGAATGATTTTGAACTCCAAGTTGTATCGCGGGGGAATCGGGATGGCCGGAGAGTTCGGGCATATCCGTATTTCGGGACTGGATGCGCCTTGCCATTGCGGGAAAATCGGATGCTTGGAAACGGTGTCTTCCGGTCGGGCAATCGAGAAAGTGGCGGGGAGGTCGTTGCAAGCCGTTATAGATGCCGCCGGAAAAGACGATATTTCGGCAATCGAGGTGTTGCATCAGGCGGGCGAGAAGTTGGGCGAAGGGATTGCCGCGATGATACACCTGTTTAACCCGGATATGGTCGTGATCGGGGGAGAAGTCACGGAGGCGAGGGATTTGCTGATTGTTCCGGTGCGACAGGCGGTAAATAAATACGCTTTGGCGCGGATGCGCAATCATTGCGAGCTGGTGATGAGTAACTTGGGAGGTTATTCGGCGATACTGGGAACGTTGATGATTGTGATGGAACATTTGTATGATGATTCGGAGAGTGTTTATTCACTCTATTAACCGGTATATAAAAGGAGGAACAATATGGTAATAACAAAAAACTACATCGCGAAGGGAGAGGGAGCTGACAGGTTCGAGAAGATACCCGTTCAGATCTATGAAACGGCGGACGAGGCGGTGAAAGCCGTTGCCCGGGAAATCGCAGATTTGGTGCGAACCAAAGCTGCCAGCAGTGAAAAGTGTGTTCTGGGATTGGCGACGGGAGTTTCCCCGATCAAATTGTACCAAGAACTCGTGAGGATGCACAGGGAGGAAGGCTTGTCTTTCCGCAACGTGGTGACGTTCAACTTGGACGAGTATCTGCCGATGCCGAAAGAGTCGGAGCAGAGTTACCATTATTTCATGCATCATCATTTATTTGATCATATAGATATTGATCCTAAAAATATTCATATACCCGACGGTACTTTACAGACGGAAGAAGAGATAGAGAAATTCTGCGAGGATTACGAGAAAGCGATTGACGCGGAGGGCGGAATTGATCTTCAAGTACTGGGTATCGGTCGGACGGGACACATCGGTTTCAACGAGCCGGGGTCTTTTATCACGTCTACCACGAGAAAGGTTTACTTGAATGACTTGACGATTAAAGACGCGATTAAGGATTTCGGGAGCCGGAATCTGGTACCCACGAAAGCGATTACCATGGGGGTGGGGACGATCATGAAAGCAAGACGGGTTGTTTTGCTCGCGTGGGGAGAGAAGAAAGCCCCGATCATCAAGGCTACCGTGGAAGGACGGGTGTCGGACACGGTGCCTGCCACTTTCTTGCAGATGCATTCGGACGTGCAGTTCGTGATTGACGAGAGTGCGGCGGGTGAATTGACGAGAGCGGATTACCCGTGGTTGGTGAGCAAGGTGGATTGGGACAAGAAACTGATTCGTAAGGCGGTTTTGCGTTTGTGCCAGAAATTGAAGAAGCCTATATTGAAGGTCGAGGATAAAGATTATCAGGAGAATGGTCTGAGTGATCTGATAGAGTTGTTCGGTTCGGCAAATAAAGTGAATATCGAGGTGTTCAACGATATGCAACACACGATTTCCGGTTGGCCGGGAGGGAAACCGAACGCCGATGATTCAACCCGTCCGGAAAGGGCGAATCCTTACCCGAAGCGCGTGTTGATTTTCAGCCCGCACCCGGATGATGACGTGATTTCCATGGGAGGTACCGAGGCGCGTCTGGTGGAACAGGGGCATGAGGTGCATGTGGCGTACCAGACATCGGGGAATATCGCCGTGTTTGACGATTACTTGTACCAGATGATGGATGTTGCCGATATGTTCTCTCGTAACTTGGGAATGGAGAACGAGAGTTTTAAAAGATTGAAAGACAAGATACATAACCGGAAACCGGAGGAAAACGAATCGCCGGAGTTGTTACCGTACAAGGCGGCACTGCGTTCGGCAGAGGCGTTGTCAGCCTGTCGGTTTATGGGAATACCGAAAGAGAGAGTGCATTTCTTGAATATGCCTTTCTACGAAACGGGTTCGGTGAAGAAGAAGCCGTTAGGAGATGGGGATGTTGATATTATCGTGAAATTGTTGCGGGAGATCAGGCCTCACCAGATATACGCGGCGGGGGATCTTGCCGACCCGCACGGGACACATGCCGTTTGTCTGGAGGCTATCATGCAGGCGTTTGATGTCGTGAGTGGGGATGAATGGTTCCGGGATTGTTACACGTGGTTGTACCGCGGGGCATGGTTGGAATGGGAAATGGAGAAAGTCGATATGGCTGTACCGGTGAGCCCGTCGGAATTGACAATCAAACGGGAAGCTATTTACAGGCACGGTTCCCAGAATAACGGTCCGGCATACCCGGGAGATGATCCGCGGGAGTTCTGGCAGCGGGCGGAAGATCGCAATCGTAACACGGCCGATTTGTATAACAAGATCGGGATGGCGGAATACGAGGCGATGGAGGTCTTCGTCCGTTACAAGCATGAAAAATAATATGTTGTGTTTTATATTTTTTTTTGCGGGAGCGGGATTCTACGGGATCCCGTTTCTTTTTATTCGCCGGTGGAAGCTCATTAAATGGTTGCGTATGGAGAGAGGGGTGAAAGAAAATGGTTTTGTTTTTGCAAAATGTCGATGAAATTGTATTAATTTGTCTTTAGGATTTATATTTGATATTTATGTTGGGGCGTCGAAATTTGGAGCGAGAGTTCGAGAATATGTTTAAGGAGAACTATTCTCGTTTGTGTCAGTATGCTTATACTTACTTGAATGATAAGGATGCGAGTGAGGATGTGGTGAGTGAAGCTTTCGAGTATGCATGGAAGAAGTATAAGGAACTCAAAAAAGATGAATTGTTTGCAGTTCTTGTTTTGCGGGTGAAACATGGAAGCATGAATTATTTGCGTCATCGCAAGGCGGTCGATAAATATGCAGCAATGCTTATGAAAGCGGATAGAGAGGGGGAGGATTTGACAGGAGAGGATGAGGATAGAATAAAGCGTGTGGAAAAGGTGATCTCTACTTTACCTGTTCAAACCCGGAGAGTGTTGGAAGAATGTTGTTTTAATAGGAAGACGTATTTGGAAACGGCGGATTTGTTGGGAATTAGCAGAAATACGGTGAAGAAGCACATGATGAGGGTTTTGGAGTTGTTGAGAGAAGAGTTTTTTGGAAAAAATGAATGAAGGGGGTACCCTAAACAAGATGATAGGTGTATTTATTAAAGATTAGAAGATGGATAATATAAAGCAAGATATGGATAAAACAGATAGGTTGTTGGATGCTTTGGATGATCCCCAAATCAAGGATGAGGAGCTGGAAAGAATGTTATCGGATCCGGACTGCGCACGTGATATGCGTTTGTTGGAAGATTGCAGAAGTTATTTCGTCCGTGAGTTGCTGGAAACGGATTCGGATAAGGCGTGGGGTAAGTTTGCACGAAAACAGCGGGTGAAGAGGTATAGACGTTTGTTGGTCGGTTTCGTGAGCGGGGCGGCAAGTATTTTGTTGTTGTTGTGGATCTTTAGGTTTGCTTTTCAGCCTTCTGTTCAACGGGAGTTTGTTACATTTTTGCCGGACACTTCTTTCTCGAGCGCGGTGTTGTGCACGGGTGACGGACGAAAGGTGGTTCTTTCGAATTCGAAAACGGATAGTTTGCCGGGTAATATCATGGTGGCTTCCGATAGCGGCAAGATGTTGGTTTATGAACCTGTAGAACCGGACAGTGAGATGGAAATGCACACGCTTTCGACATCCAGCGGGTGTTTTTATCAATTGTGTTTGTCGGATGGAACCCGGGTGTGGTTGAACGCGGAGAGTAGGTTAAGGTACCCTAGTGTTTTTCCGGAAGGAGAGAGAGTTGTCGAGTTGCAGGGAGAAGGTTTTTTTAAGGTGGCACATGATGCGGCACGTCCTTTTAAAGTGAAGGTCGGGGAGCTGGTGACGGAGGTGTTGGGAACGGAGTTTAACGTGCGTGCTTATTCCAGAGAGGATACTCACGTGACGTTGTTGCAGGGGAGCGTCCGGGTGACGGATAAGGTTTCTGCCGCGGAAGCGGTTATTCGTCCGGGAGAGGATGCGTTTTTAAGGGAAGATGGTTCTTTCGAGATTAAAAATGTTGACACGGATAGTTTTTATTTATGGATTGAAGGGTATTTTTATTTTGATAACGAATCTTTGGCGGAGATTATGCGGGAGTTGTGCAGGTGGTATGGTGTGCGTGTCGTGTTCCGGGATGAAACATTTATGCATTTGCGTTTGCATTTCTTGGCGGAAAGGGATTTGCCTGTGGATAATGCCTTAAAATTATTGAATATGATGGGAGATATGAAAATTACTCGTGAGGGAAATACGATATTTGTAGATTAACAGGTTAGTATATTGTGTTTGTGTTGTTTAACAGCCGTGTTTGCGGCTGTTATTTTTTTGTCTAATTTTTTTTAAAAGGGGGGGTACCCTATTTTTGATTACGCGTGTTCTTGTATATGAATTATAAAATTAACAAGACAAATTTATGGGACATCAAAGTATTTTTTGCACGCGAGGGCAAATTAGGCTGTTCGGGGTTTCTCGGATTGTATTGTTCGCGTGTTTCTTGCTTTTAACGTCTTTTGTTCAGGCTCAAGAACGGAAGAATATTACGGTAGATTTTAAAGAGGAGGCTTTAGGGGAGGTGTTGAAAAAGTTGGAAAAACTTTCCCCGTATAAGATTTTGTTCACGTATGATCACGTGCAGGGGTATAAGGTGACGGCATCATTGAAGAATGTCACGATACTCGATGCGTTGAAAAAGGTGTTGGAAGGGAAGCCGTTCACTTACTCGGAAATTACCGATGGCAAGTATATTACGGTGAAATACCAATCCGATAAGAAGAACTTGGACGGGAAGGTCGTTACAGTCAAAGGAGTGGTGCTTGATAAAAATAAGGAGCCTCTTCCGGGAGTGACAGTGATAATCAAGGGTACTTCCACGGGGGTGGCAACTAATGCGGATGGTATGTACGAGATTGTTGTCCCTACTTCGTCGGAAACGGTGTTGCAATTCTCTTGTATCGGGATGAAGAGTGAAGAGGTTAAGGTCGGGAAAGAGAAGACGATTAACGTCACGATGAGCGAGGAGGTGAACGAGGTGGATGAAGTGGTGGTAAACGGTATATACACGGCATCAAAGAATAGTTACACGGGAGCGGTATCCACGGTTCGTTCCGAAGATATTCTTGCAGTTTCTCAGACGAATTTGTTCAAGGCGTTGACCGTGCTTGTGCCGGGAATGAGAATCGTGGATAATAACGAGCAGGGTTCGAATCCTAATTATATCCCGGAGATTATTATCCGGGGTACGACTTCGATAAAGACTTCCGATGACCAGTATGGTTTGAACTCTCCATTGATTATCGTGGATGGAGTGGAAACGACTTTGGAAGGATTATATGATATGGATGTGTTTGATATTGAGCGTGTCGATGTGTTGAAGGATGCTTCGGCAACGGCTATCTACGGTGATAAAGCGGCTAACGGGGTTATCGTGGTGACTCGTAAACGAGTTGCGGATAGTAAATTGCGGATGCGTTACAATTTTGTGCCTGATATCCAATTCCCTGATGTGAGTTCCTATAGTTTGTGTAATCCAAGACAGAAATTGGAATTGGAAAGACGTTGGGGAATATATGAGGGAATGAATGGAGAGAAGGAAATGGAGTATAACAGGAAATTGAAGTTGGTTAACTCGGGTGTTTATACCGATTGGGCTGCAATACCCGTGCGAATTGCTTGGTCGCATAGTCACTCGCTTTCTGTTACCGGTAGAGGAGGCGGTTTGGATTATAGTGTGACTGCCCGTTACGGGGATGCACATGGTGTAATGAAAGGGGATTTTCGGCGGAATTATGGTATCGGTTTTTATTTCTCGTATATTTTTAGAAATAAATTGACGGTTACGTTCCGTTCGGATATTCGAAAGACGGATTCGAAAAATTCTCCTTACGGATCGTATTCTCAATGGGTGGTGCTGAATCCATATGATTGTCCGTACGATGAGTATGGAGAATTAATACCTAAACTTTCTTTTGGTGCAGTTAATCCTATGTATAATGCGTCAACGGGAAGTTTCTCGAAGAGCAAGTCGAAGAATATAAGTAACAATTTGACGTTTCGTTGGGATGTGATGAAGGGTATGATTGTAAATTTAAGTGCGAATTTATCTTTAAGTGATAATCGAAGTGATGATTATATATCCAGTTTGCATACATCATCTATGGTGGGGAATGAATCTGCCAATACCAAAGGTAGATACGTTTTGTCGGGGGCAGAGGGGACAAGTTGGAGTATGACCGGGTCGGTAAGTTATTCGTTGCCTTTTGATGACAAGGGAAGTATTTTGACAACGAATGTCGGTTCAACAATAACTCAAAGTAATTCATCATCATTCGGTATGGAGGGAAGAGGTTTTCTTAAACCTGTAATGAATGATATTAATTTTGCCCGAACTTATCCTTCGGGAGGAAAGCCTAGAGGTAGTAACGATTATTCGGCAAGCGTGGGGGTATTTGCGAATTTGAATTTTATCTTTAGAAATCGATATTTCCTTGATGGAAGTTATAGAAGTTCCGGTAGTTCGGTTTTGGGAGGAAATAATCAATGGGCTCCTTATTGGTCTTTCGGAATAGGTTGGAACGCTCATAACGAGAGTTTTATCAAAGCACTTTCTTGGATAAGTACTTTCCGATTCCGCGGTAGTATAGGTTTTGTCGGTAGTGGTAATTTTGGTGGTAATATGGCGCAGACAATCTATACTTACGGGGACGCATATCTGTTAGGATTAGGAGCAATTCCATCGCAATTAGGGAATCCCGACTTGAAGGCACAACGCACCTTGAATATGAATGGTGGTGTCGTGTTGGATATTCTTGAAGGGTGGTTTCAGGTGAATCTTGATTTTTACAGACAACGCACGAAAGATGCCTTGTTGCCGATCGGGCTTCCTCTTTCTACCGGGGCTGCCACGGTTCAAGCCAATCTCGGTGAGAGTTTGAACTGGGGAATGGAGATATCTGTTTCTTCTTTGCTGGTGAGGACAACGGATTGGTTGTTGCGTTTGACCGTGAATACGCATCACACGGAAAATAAATTGATGAAAATTAGTAATGCACTAGCCAGACAGAACGAAGCGAATATGCGGGACAAGGGGGTTGCACCCAAGTTGCAACTTCGCGAAGGGGAGTCAATGGATGCTATTTATGCCGTGGATTCGTGGGGGATTAATCCGGCTAACGGGTTGGAAGTGTTTTTAAAAAAAGATACGAAAGAACCCACGTATACTTATAATGTGGAAGATATGGTCGCATTAGGGGATACAAAACCTTGGTTCGAGGGAAGTTCGTCCCTCTCAGCAGCTTGGCGGGATATAAGCGTGGGTATGGCATTCAGTTACACGTTCGGGGGGTATATTTATAATTCGACACGGGCTGCAAAGGTGGAAAATATAGATATAACCAAAAACGTGGATGTGCGGGCGTACACGGATCGTTGGGTAAAACCGGGTGATGTGGTGGCGTATCCTAAAGGAGAGTATGAGCAACAACGGTTTGTTAAATCGGCCCGGTTTGTGGAGAAGAAGAACGAGGTTTATTTGTCATCCGTGTCAATCTCGTATAATTTGCCTCAAACGTGGGTGAGAGGAATCGGCTTGAAGCGATTGACAGTGGGTGTTACATTCTCGGATGTGTTGCGGTTATCTACCGTGAAGTATGAAAGAGGTACTTCTTATCCGTTTATGCGCGGTTTCAATTTTATGATTAGTCCTACATTCTAATATAAATGAATTATGAATAGAGTTATTGTATTGGTATTTTTACTGGGAGTTTTTTTTTCTTCCTGTGAGGATTTTTTAACGGCACGCGATAAGTCTTCTATTTTGGAAGATGATTTGTTCACGGATCAAGAGGGGATAGAGGAGGCTATGTACGGGCTTTACGTGACGTTAGCAAAGGGGGATATGTATGGAGAAACTTTCCAACAGACGATTGATTTGTTGGGACAGTATTTCGCTATAGGGAAAGAGGCGGGTAGTGATGCTTCGGCGGGTGGTATATATGACAAGATTATAATGCATGATCACACGGACCAACGGGCGATAGACAGGTATAAAAAAATGTGGCAGACTTCTTACAAGTTTGTAAGTGACGTGAATAAAATATTAGAGAGGTTGGAAATTTGGGATGGAAAGAGGTTGAAACATGAAAAGATGTACAAAGGGGAAGCTTTAGGGGTTCGTGCGTATGTCTTGTTTGATTTGTTGAGGATGTACGGTTCGGCTTTGGAAGAAAATAGGGGGATTCCCTATGTTACACAATACGGGATGTACGTGACACCTTTTTCCACGACGGGAGAATGTTACGAGAAGATTATTGCAGACTTGAAGGCAGCGGAACAGTTATTGACAGAAGACGAGAAGCTTTTGGTTTATCCTCGTTTGCCGGAGAATATGTATGATTTGTTTACCAGTGAACGCGTATCTCATTTTAATCTTTATGCGGTGAAGGCAACTTTAGCCCGTGTCTATTGGACAAGGGGAAGGGCGGGTGATTTGGATAGTGCGGGAATGTATGCTCGTGAGGTAATCGAATCCGGCAGGTTTCCGTTACCGAGTGACGGAACAACGATTAGTTCCACGCATTTTATCCGCTGTATGGGAGGGACGGTAAATGCTGATGAAGCTATTTTCGGACTTTATGTTTCCAATATGTATGATAATTGGTCTGGGGAGCTTCTTTTGCAGAGCGGGGGGTGGTTGCCTGCGGAGCCGGAAATGTATAAAAGACGGGATGATAAGTTTGATTATCGTAATGAATGGATAGGAGTGCCTAATATATATAATATGTCGCTAGCGGATAGAATCCGTATCTATGGAGATCGTTATCTGAAAGTGTTGGATCGTGTGCTGATAAATCCGGGCGATAAAGATTTGGCGGGAATCGGTTTCAACGGAGCGAATATGATTCGTATTCCGGAAATGTATTTGATACTGGTTGAATCTTTGGTTGAATCTTCTCCAGAAGAAGCAAAAATTTTCTTTAATAAATATTATGCTTCGCGAGGAATGGGAAACTTCGATGGTGATTTGACAATTGAAATTATTGACGAGGAATTCAGAAAAGAGTTTGTACTGGAAGGACAATATTGGTTTCGTTTGAAAAAAAGACAGCCGGATAAGTTAAAATTGGTTCCTCAGATTGGAGGTGAACTTACCATGGATGAGGATAAATGGAATTTGAATATACCGGACGAGGAGTTTGAATACCGCGATGAATCGACATATTGATTAATTAAAGAGAGAAGAGTTATGAAGAAGAAATTTTACGTGATATGGAGTATTATTTTATTGATGTTTTTCGCTTCGTGTGAAAAAGATCCGTGGGTATGGGATACAAGTAGGAAGACGGGTATTGTTTTAGATCGGAATGTCGTGGAAATACAGTTTTCAGAGTATACTGATACGACTTGGGCAGCGGGAGGTGCCTCGTATTCGATACTTGGAGTCCCGGTTGATTATGATAGGAAGATTCTTGTAGAAGTTGTTGATAGTTTGACGAATATGCCATCAACGGATTATAAGATTGAGGCAGTTTTAACGGCAGGGGCCGTGCGGGGAGCGATTCGAGTGTGGGCTCGTCGTCCGTCTTACAAGGAGTATGAGGACATGAAATTGTGGGTAGGATTGAGGATTTTGGAAAATGATGAATTTATACCGATGATGCAGAGTCCGGAAGTGACTTTTGGCGTGAAGGTCGTGCATCCCCAGCAACCTAAATGGTGGGTGGAAGATTTGTTAGGGAAATTTTCGGAAGTTGCCTACAGAAAGTTATTTGAGATTTATAATGAATTATGGTATAAATGGCCAAGACCGGAGGAATATCGCGCAATGCTTGATCTGTTTGGGTATCGGTTGCAGATGCTTACGAATGAGGGAAAGTGGAGTGGGATATATTTGGCTTATCAACCCTTATTTAAGCAAGGAGTGTTGGTGCCGCTGTTTGATTATTTTACGGAACATCCTAATCCGGAGGTGGAAATTCCGGAGTGGTACAATAATAAATAAAAGTAGATGAGTATGAAAAAGGTAATATTAGTGGTGCTTGCGGTTTTTCTTGTCGGCTTGGTAAGTTGCGTCAAAGATAAGACGACCGGACCGCATATAGAGGTTTCCGATATATATATTTCCGATCAGGATACCGTGTTATATCCTAAACTTGGGGAAGAGTTCGTGTTTGATCCTTCTGATCGGATATCACAAACAGATCCGTCCTGTCCGCTGACTTATCAATGGCGTTATGGAAAGATTTATGTTAGTGCTAAAGGGGTGTATATGGTTCATCCACAAGATTCATTGAAAATGTTATCGAATGATAAAGTGCTAAGATTCACTTTCGACAGGCAAGAGCCTTATTTTGCTCGTTTAAGGGTATCGAATGAATTTGGCAGTGCGTATCGTTATTTTATTGTAAAGCCGAGCAGTAATTTTGACGAGGGGTTGGTTATGTTGAGTCGCAATGATGAGGGTGATGCCATGTTTTCCGTGCAGAATACCGTGACGGATGAAATAGAACTCGTGCAAAAAGAGGCTTCCGATTTCTGGTATCGGACTTCAGAGGATGTACCTGTTCTAAAAGATGATATCGTGGATTTTGCGTTTGTTTGCGGGGGGGGCGATATTTGGTTTCCTCGGGTAGGTTATCCTTATATTCTTTCCCGGAAAAATAAACAGGCATATTATTTGGATCACAATACATTGAGAGTGATTACCGGTTTCGAGTTTTCAGGAACGCCATTAAAGTTAGGAATGTGTGGGGTGGGCAAGTTTGATTTGTTTGCATTCTGTGATGATGGGGATATGCGGGTACAAACTTGGAATTGGCAAATGGAAGTAGAGAGGAAAGTTTTCAAAGATGTTCATCATTGGGATCGCTTTCAGCGGGTTAAAATACGTTCGGGCATAGAGAGAAACAGCACTTTTTTAGATATTCTTTTTTTGCATGATGACGAGAATTCAAAGTTATATGGCATAT
This sequence comes from Butyricimonas sp. Marseille-P3923, assembly GCF_900184685.1. Classification (GTDB taxonomy): domain Bacteria; phylum Bacteroidota; class Bacteroidia; order Bacteroidales; family Marinifilaceae; genus Butyricimonas; species Butyricimonas muris. The sequence continues at coordinate 311,135 of NZ_FXXL01000005.1, read as the reverse complement.
GGGCTGATGGACTTTCCGATAGTGGGATAGGGCCGGAAGCTTATCTGGGAGAAAAAGTGATTTACGCGATACCGTTTGAAACGGCAAATATCGGTGTACATGATTTTTATATTGTGACGCAAAATATCGAGAATCCGTCGAAGATAACGATAAGGCAAGTTTCCGATGTCGGATACACGGGGAGTATGTATCTTCTGTTTGGTTTATACAATGTGGTATCTTCGTATACGTATGATTTACCGGAGGGTGAAGAGTTGACTTTAACACCGGAAGCGCAGGTTTTGAACGTGTATCAACATCGTTCGATTTTGTATAATACAGACCGTAAGATTTACATGTGGAAACCCGGTGCTTCGACGGAACCTAAGTTGCCGACAGAAGAATCCGAGCTTTGTTTTGACGTGACCAGTGTGAATCCCAATGCCGTGATTACTTGTATGACACAGGATATTACGAATAAATATGTCTTTGTCGGGGTGTATGATCCCACGGCAGAGGGAGAGCGTAAAGGTAGCGTGTACGTGTTGGATTCGTTTGATTTGTCTTTGCTCAAAAAGTGGGAACACGTGGCATACAAGCCAATGAATATGTATTATAAACTTCATTTGTTGCGTACGGATTACTGATTTATACAGGTATGAATAGATATGTTGTTAATTTAGTGGGATTGCTGTTCGCGGTGTTGTTGGGCTGTACTTTTCAGGTATATGCACAGAAAAAGAAAGGGACGTGTGAGTATGCCATTCTGGTGAGCAAGGCTGTGCGAGAGGATTTAGCGTGGAAAAAATTGACCGAGACATTGAAGATGAATCACGGGGGAGTGGAGTTTGATTATAATCAATATCCCGGGGAGGTTTTCGATAAGTTGAAACAGGCACAGCCCCGTTACGTGACTGTCGTGGAGAAAGCGGAGAAGATAACCCCGTTGTTCGTGAGAATGATGCATGCCATGAGTCGTAATATGAGTGATACCCCGTACGAGGATTTTGTCTGGGGAATAATAACCGGAGAGCAAGCTGTTGATGCGATGCGGATGGTGACAGATGCACAGATTCCGAAAAAGGTGGATATGGGATGGTTGGAAGCGTGTGAGTTGGGGAAGTTATCAGGTTATAATGGAGTAAATTGGTGTACGGGGGCTTGGAAAGATAGCTGGAAGGAACGAATGAAGACTCCGGCTAAGCACACGGTAGCCGAGGCTGTGTTTTTGCAGCAGCAGTGTATTTTGGAACGTTTGGCGGCGTGGGACCCGAAGTCGCTTGGTTTGGTTTTGCCGGAGAATGAAGAGGGATGCGTGGTTGACGATGAGGCGATAAGAATCTTGGTAAAAAAAGAATTGGGAAAAGAGTGTACGGGAGAACAGATCGAGTTGCTGAAAAACCGGGATGTGTTGGTGTATTACGGGGATCCGAAGTGGAATATCAGGTTGAAAGAGGTATTATCTCCTTTTAAGATGACGTGTAAGAAGCAACGTTTGCTTTGTACGGTGACTTTCGAATCGAACGGGAAGGCGTGTGATATTGACGAGTATATCTTCTTTTTCCCGAAGCGTCTGGAGGAACCGAGTTTGTTGGCGGAATTGCGTGAAGGAGAAGAGCTTTTGTTTGATGATACGTTTATGATTATTCGTAATGTGCATCTTGAAGCGGGAGAGAAGTATTCAATCAAGTTTTCGGTAGAAGGTGCGGATTCCATGGGAATAAAAGTGATGAAAATATTACAATCAAAAAGTGTAGAATTTTAGAAATATGTTTTTAATAGGCATAATTATATTTATTAACAATCAAAAGACAAATATTATGAAAAATTGGTTTTTGTATTTATGTTTGGCTATGTTTTCTGTTTTTTTTGCGTGTAGTGATGACAAGGAAGAAGGGGAAGATGAAAAGTTTATGTTGACGGTAGACAAGGAAAAGTTGGAATTTGAAGCGGGAACAACTGAAGGCATGATGGAGCGTATCCGTGTCACGACAAACGCAGAGGATTGGACCGTTGATGTAGAGATGGAAGGGGATAAAAAATGGTTCTCTGTGACCAAGTTGGATCAGCAATGGTTGGAAGTTGTGGCCGAAGTGAATAATTCTGTAGAAAAGAGAGAAGGTAAATTATTGATTAAGTCGGTAGGGAATCCGGATAAAGTGATTCCTGTGCTTCAATCGGCGGCGGCAGAAGCTACTTTGGAGTTGTCGAAAAATGTAATCATATTTGATAAAGCAGGAGGTAGCGAAGCTATCACGATTACAAGTAATCAAGCTGCCATCCGCTTGGAAAATGTGGAGAAGGAGGATTGGTTTAGCGTGACTCTTGCTGAAGATAATAAGTCGTTTACGGTGGAGGTGAAGGAAAATGCAGATGGAGAACCGAATGAAACAAAGTTTAATGTGGTGGCAGGGATTGATGAAGAGAATCAAAAAGTAATTGAAGTTACCGTGAAGCAAGTTGATGCTGTGGTGTTAAATGCCAGCGGCTATCGCATTGTTTTAGATGCTCCTGCTGGGGCAACAACCGCGGAATCAAGCGAGGATTGGTGTACGGCAGAGTTGAAAGACGGTAAGTTGGTGGTAAGTGCATCCGGTAATGTCGGGGGAGATGCAAGGAGCGCAACTGTAACTATGGGTGAAACGATTGTTCTTGTGGAGCAAGAAGGTGGAGTGTTTAATCCCGGAGATGTTTTCAAACATAATGGAGTGGCTGTTGGTATTGTCGTTAGTCATGATGAAGAAGGACTTTTGGTGATTGCCTTGGAAGAAAAAGAAAATGTAATGTTTTGTGCTAATGGCGCAGTGATAACAGGGGGAGGGTATGAGCCTATTTATAGTAAAGTCAAAGAGATGTATCCGAATGATTGGAAAGATGCATTTCCTGCATTTGCTTATTGTGCGGAAATGGAAGAGAAAACCGGAATGGAAGGATGGGTTTTGCCAAGTTTTTGGCGTTTAAAGGGGGATTTCGTTACACTGGAAGGTAATCTAAAATCTGAATGGCCTAAATTGAAAGCTAATTGTGAGAAAGTAAATAATGCATTGAAAGCGTTGAACGTGCCGGAATATACCACGGGATGGTATTGGTGTGATGCTCATATGGATATGTATGGATGGGGATGGGCTTGGAATTTGGAAAATAATCCAACTATGGGTGGAAGATGTATGAGTAAAGGCTCTACTAATATGTTCATTGCTCGTTGCTTCTGGTGGAAACGTGATTTAGCGAAGTAAAAGCTTTTGATTCTTGTTTGACAAAAGAGTTGCAATGAATCTATTAGATGTTTTATTGCAACTCTTTTTGTGTTCTAAAGAAATTAATTTGTAATATGAAAATTATTATTGTCAATTTATTTTTGTTGATATCGAGTTTATCTCTTTTTGGACAAGGAGTAAATTTTGAAGCTCTTACGTTTAATGAAGCTTTGGCGAAAGCAAAGCAAGAAAATAAACTCGTGTTTGTAGATTGTTATACGGCATGGTGTGTTCCGTGTCGTGTTATGGCAGAAAATGTATTTCCGCAAAAGGAAGCCGGTGATTTTTTTAACCCTAAATTTGTCTGTGTGAAATTTGACATGGAGAAAGGGGAGGGGCTGGAATTGAGTAAGAAGTTGAAAATTAAAGCTTACCCGACGTTTTTTATAATTCGTCCGGATGGAGCCATACAACATATGATTGTAGGGGGAGGTGAGTTGGAACCTTTTATTAATAAAGTAGAGCGAGGGTTAGACAAGAAAACTTCTTTTACTTATTTGAACAAGCTGTACGAGAAAGGAGAAATGACGAAAGAGCAGTTGATGATTTACATGGTCGTGCTGCAAGATGCGGGTGAAAGGGCGAAGAGCAAGGAGATTGGAAAGAAGTTGGACTCCGTGTTGACGGAAAAGGATAAAATGAAAAAAGAATATTGGCCTATTCTTGAAAAAAGTGTTTATGGTTCAGATGATTTTAGCTTAGTATTGAATAATATCGCTATTTTCAAAAAAAACGTGGGAGGAGAAAACGTGGAGTCGTATTTGTATCAAAATTATAGCTCGACTTTAAATCAACTTGTTTCTGAACGCCCGAAAGATTTTTCCACTCGTTTTACTCAAATTCGCGAGGAATTGGAGAAATCGTATTTTGAAAAACGGGAAAAATTGGAAGTTTCCCTTGACTTTTGTGAAGCTATTGCAAATGAGGATATTGAAAAGATTATAAATTTGATTTCACGAGGGAACGTGGAATTATGGAGTCATACGGGGAAACGAGCTAGCGAATTGCTCGTGCATAGGGCGTCAATAGATCAGTTGAAGAATGTGGCAGCTTTAGAGTGTCAATATATCACCGGTAACGAGTCGGAAGCAAAAAGGAAATTTTTGAAAGAGATGTTTGTCGATTTTAATATAGCTGCCCGCACGATGACTTTTGAGGAGGCATTTGAAGTGGCTAAACAAAGACGGGGACGTGTTTTTATAGATTGTTATGATTCAGATAGCCCGGTTTGTCGATATATGTCAGATACGGTATTTCGGGATGAAGAGCTCAAACGTGTTATGAACGAAAACTTTATATACGTGAAATGCGATATAAAAAAACAAGAAGGTCGGGAGGTTTGCAAAAAATTTGATGTACATGTTTACCCGACTTTTGTTGTGGTGAATTGGAAAGGAGGTGTTCGTCATAAATTTACTGGAATAGGGGATGCGGAATATTTTCGCGCAAAACTTGAAGATGTGTTTAATGGGTATACGGCGTTGGAGTGTCTAGAAGAATTTTATAATATGGGAAGACGGGATAAGAAATTGTTGACTTCGTACGCGGAAGCATTGGCCTCTGTCAAGGATTCCCGTGCTCCGGGGGTTGTGAAGGAATTATTTCGAGTACTAAGTGACGAGGAGAGAGTTTCATCTCGTTATTGGTATATTTTTGCTGAAAAAGAATACAGTCCCAACGGTTCGGATGCGGAGAAATTTTTATTGAAGAATCGGACAAAATTTGTAGAGGTACAAGGGTTGGAAACCGTTGAGCAACGATTGAGGGATTGTCAATAACGTGTGGGGGATATTATTGTAGCGAATATTACTGTAATATTCGCTACAATAATTAATGTTATTATCCCTTTCGCTCGATTTCTTTCAAGTTCTCCATTTTCTTTTTCCGGAGGAAGCCTTGGATGTCTTCGAGGTGCTCGGTGACTTTCTTGTTGCCGAACTCGTAGACTTTTTCTGCCAGTCCGGTGAGAAAATCACGATCGTGCGACACGACGATGAGGGTGCCGTCGAAGTTTTTCAAGGCGCTTTTCAGAATGTCCTTGGTACGTAAGTCCAAATGGTTGGTCGGCTCGTCGAGAATCAACAGGTTCACGGGGGATAGCAATAGTTTTATCATTGCCAGACGGGTACGTTCGCCCCCGGAAAGGACTTTTACTTTTTTGTCCACGTCGTCGCCGCTGAACATGAAGGCTCCAAGCATATCCTTGATTTTGTGTTTTAGTTCCAATGGGGTTACGTCATCGATGGTCTGGAAAACGGTGAGGTTTTCGTCCATGAGCGAGGCTTGGTTCTGGGCGAAATACCCGATCTGGACGTTGTAGCCCAAAGTCAGCTTTCCGGTGTAGGGGATTTCTCCCATGATACATTTCACGAGGGTGGATTTTCCTTCCCCGTTGCGTCCGACGAATGCTACTTTCTCGCCTTTCTCTATCGTGAAGCTGGCGTTTTGAAAAACGACATGACCGTCATAGTCCTTCGTGAGTTCCTCGGCGATGACGGGATATTTACCCGAATTGGGGGAAGGCGGGAATTTCAGTCGTAAGGCGGAAGTATCTACTTCATCCACTTCCAGTACTTCGAGTTTCTCGAGCATTCTTACCCGGGATTGCACTTGCAGCGTTTTGGAGTAGGTTCCCTTGAAGCGTTCGATAAATTCCTTGGTTTCGGCAATCATTTTTTGTTGCTCGTCATAAGCCTTTTGCTGTTGGATACGGCGTTCTTGGCGCAACACGAGGTATTGCGAGTAATTTACCTTGTAGTCGTAGATACGTCCCATGGTGACCTCTATGGTGCGGGTGGTGATGTTATCCACGAAAGCCCGGTCGTGGGAGATCACGACAACCGCTTTCCCGTTGTTCACGAGGAAGTCTTCCAGCCATTGGATGGAGTCGATATCCAAGTGGTTGGTAGGCTCGTCGAGCAGTAATACATCGGGATTTTTAAGCAGCATTTTTGCCAACTCGATACGCATACGCCATCCCCCGCTGAAGTCGGAGGTCGGGCGGTTGAAGTCTTCCCGTTGGAATCCCAAGCCTAAAAGAATCTTTTCAACATCCGCCTCGTAATGCGTGGAGTCGATGCTGTAAAATTTCTCGCTCAGGGTGGAAACGTCCTCAATCAGTTTGTAATACTCGGGTGAATCGTAATCCGTTCTTTCGGTCAGTTGTTGGTTCAGACGTTCAATCTCTTTCTCCATCTCGAAAAGATGGGCGAAAGCCTGTGAGGTTTCATCGAAGACGGTACGCTCGTTTTGAGTCATCAGATGCTGGGGCAGATAGGCTATCACCGTGTCTTTCGGGCAGGAAACGTTACCCCGGTTGGGTTGTCTTTCCCCGGCAAGGACTTTCAACAGGGTGGACTTGCCCGCCCCGTTTTTACCCATGAGGGCGATACGGTCTTTGTCGTTAATCACGAATGATATGTCTTTAAAAAGTGCTCTGTCTCCAAATTCTACTGTTAATCCGTCTACTGAAATCATATAAATTGAAAATTGAAAGTTGAAAATTGAAAATGGATTCACCATTTCCAAATGGCGGTGCGAAGATAAAATAATTTGTTTATATTTGTGCATGAACGGCGAAAAGAGAAAACTTGCTTTTGTAAAAGGCATGAAAAATGAAGGAAAAAATATGAGCAAATCTATTAGTATATTAGACAAGGACTATCTGCAATGGGTGAAGGAGTTGAGTATCCGTTATCGTCAGAGTCAGATAAAAGCGGCGGTAAAGGTGAACAGTGTTCTCATCGAATTTTATTGGGGATTGGGAAGCGATATCGTTTCGTTGGAAGTGGATAATAAATACGGGGGTAAATTCTATGCTACCCTTAGTGCGGATTTGCGTAGGGAAATGCCCGGTGTAGAAGGACTTTCCGAATCGAATATACGATATGCCAAGCGTTTTTTTCAGCTTTATGCCGACCGTACCCGAAATCTTCAACAACTTGTTGAAGAATTGTGTAACATACCGTGGGGATGCCATATTGTATAAACAGCGAAAAGCAAGTAATTTCGCGATTGTAATGATTGGAAAGGATGGATGTCGTAACGTATAAATTTTTGATGGGAACCTCGGCTTTCGTGATCGCGATACTCGGGGTTATGCTGGCGGCTACGACAATACAGCCGGAAAGCGGGTTGGAGAAGTTGCGTAAGGCGCGCAATATCCTTGTGCCTTCGTATTTCGTGTTGGCGCTTCTCAGTCTGGTGTGCTGTTTCACGGGGTATGACCGTTGTGTCGAACCTGCCAGCACGCTTTTTGTCGCTTCGTTTCAAGCTCTGCTCTTCACCATGTCCATGTTGGTTTTCATACGTCCGAATGTAGTCCGGTGGGGAATCGTGCTCCGGCAGGCAGGAGGAATCACGGTAGCGGGCGTAATCTTGTTTGTTGCCCTGTTCTGTTTTGCCGACTATTATTGGGGGCTTTTTTACGCGGGCATTGTTGCTTATATTATCCAGCTGGTGATATACACGCGGCTATTCATGTTGGCGTACCGTCGGACGGTGCGCGAGGTGGAGGATTATTATGACAATGACGAGGAGTACCGTCTGTCGTGGATAAAAACGGGATTTTATAGCGCGTTGGTTGTCGGCGTCATGGCAATACCCGTGTTATTTTTTACCGCCTTGTACAAATACTTCGTCCCGTTGTACGTGCTTTACTATAGTTTCATGGTGATGTGGTTTGTCAATTACTATCGCAGAATGAAATTCGCGATGCCTGTCATCACGGTTGTCCCGTCGGCAGCGGCTGAAAGCGCGAGAAAGCCCGATGGCGAGGTTGCCGTGGCGGATGCTGCCGGGAAGGAACGGTTGTTAAAAGAAAAATTACAAAAATACATAGACGAGAAAGAATACTGCCTGAAAGATATTTCTTCCGATCGCGTGGCGGATTCTTTCGGGGTGAGTCTGTCATTCTTCCGGCAATACATGAAAACGTGCCACGGGATGGATTTCCGTTCGTGGCGCAAGGAACTGCGTTTACGCGAGGCAACCCGGTTGTTTGACGAACATGCGGAATACGGCATAGATGAAGTCTGTGAAAAAGTAGGTTACAACAATTGCAGCAATTTCAACAGGGACTTTAAACAGATGACGGGGATAACACCTAAATGTTACCGGGAGAGAGTTAATAGGGAAGCCCGCTAATTATCTTTCGTGCAAACAAACGAAAGATAATTCATTTTTTTTGCCTCGGCGGCTTTTACCTTGTATTTTTGTAGATATATCTCCACGGTGAATTATCATTCAATCAATATACAAGCATATGAAAAATAATCTATTTTCCCTTGCGCTGGCAATGCTGTTGCTTGCCTCGTGCGGTAAAGACAAAGGTCATCACCCGGAAGAAGACAACAATGTCGTGCAAATCACCGCCTCTATCGACGGCACTGTCGATGGCGGAACGGTATCCGCGGGGCGTGCGACTGTCGATAACGACGGGAAAGGTACATTCGACCCCGGCGACACGTGGGGACTTTACACTTACACGGCTAAAGGCGATTACATGAACGCCAACACGGAATACAAGTACGGGGAAACTACTTTGCACTGGGATGACCTCAGCGAGACGGAAGCGGTGACTTTCTCCTCCCATTACCCGCGCATCACGGCAGACATTACCAATCCTGCGGCATACCTGTATACGCCCGAAGCGTGGAACAACACGGACGACCTGCTCCACGCCACTACCACGGCAAGCAAGGGCGGGACGGTCGCGCTGACATTCAAGCATCTGATGCACCGGCTCGTCGTCAAGCTGACCGCGGGAGATGGCATGGAGGGGGCGGACTTATCTTCCGCCTTGATAAACTCCGCGGCAAAGAATGATGCGCCAACGATGTTTGCCAGCGTGGAGGTGAACCTGCTGACCGGCGTGGTGAACTATGACCGGGTAGCTAGCGGTGTAATCCTCACCAACGGAGGTGGTGCCAATGCCGATTGGAAAGTAGCACCGCAAGACCTCACCGCAGGTGCGGAATGGCTCAGGATAACCGTAGGCGAGGATGTGTGGTACTATCATGTACCTGCCGACCTGAACACTGCCGAACCCGGCAACCAAACCCGCCTCGAAAGCGGAAAGCGGCTCACCCTCAACCTCACGCTGAAGAAGAACCCCGACACGGGAAACACCGAGGTGGAACTGACCGGCAGCGACATCTCCGGCTGGGGCACGCAGCCCCCGATTACGGATGAAGTGGTGATAGGCGGTGTCACTACCTACGACGCCCTGCTCGAAGCCCTCAAGACGGGCGGCGCCTCGGCCGACGCCCCTACGCTCATTACGCTGGGCGGCGACATCACGATACCCGCAGGAGGTAGTAGCAGCGGCACATTCATAAACGGCAGCGGCTACTTCAAGATGGACGGCGGCGGACACACCCTCGCTTGGGAACAGGGCAGCTATTACTTCCTCGGAAATAACAATGCCGACGCCGATGCCGTTTATATCGAACTCACCAATATCAAGCTGGTTCAAGCTCCGAACGCATTTTCTGCCGTGGTAGGTGCTTTCAACGGCAGGATTACGCTGGGTGGGAACGTGACATTGGACGGGGGTCTTGCTATGTCTGTGATTACGGTTTACGGCGAGAAAGCAGCATTGGAACTGGGTGACGGCTGCGAATTGTCGTACGTGGCAGGCAGTTCGAACTGTGCATACGTCGGGGATGGCGCCACCCTCGTGCTGAACGGGGGAAAGACCGCCGACGGGGCTTACATCGCTCTACAGCGCACTGAGACCGTTTCCCATCCCCTTATCTCCGTTCCGAAAGCCCTCACGGGTGATGTGCACCTCAAGCTCAGCCTGCTCGGCATAACCTCCATCGCCCAGGGAACCGACGGTAACCAACTGACGCAGGCGGACTGCAAGCATTTGAAAGTGAATACGGAGTCAATAGTCAGCCTCTATGGAGAGCAGCCGAAGAAATACGGCGACAACTTCGAGCTTTACCTCGACCCGACGGATTATCAAATCAAGCTACGCCCGAAAAATTTCACACCCCCCACCTCCGGCGACATCGACATGACCTCCATGACCGCCGACGAAGCACAGCTAAACATCCTTGCAGCCATCGCCGCAGGCCACACCGAAATCAAGCTGACGGGCCAACTTTCCAAGATAGGAATGGGCGGTCAGTGGGGTACATTTTTCTATAATACAAAAATCACGAAATGCGACCTCACCGGAGTGACGGGCTGGGATGCAACGCCAACACTGCCCGGCAGCGCCTTTCAGGGTTGCAGCGCCTTGCAGGAGGTGACGCTGCCCGATGACGTGCAGGTAATCGGAGAATATGCTTTTTATGGCAGCACTGCGCTGACTGCGGTGAATCTTTCGCAGGTTACCCGGATTGGTCAATACGCATTTCGGGAATGCACTTCATTGACTGCGCTCACTTTGAATCATGTGACAGCAATAGACCTGTGTGCTTTCTTCGGATGCACGGGTCTCAAAACGCTCGAAATACCGATGTGTACCCGGTTCGGCAATTATATCGTAACGGGATGCAGCAGCCTCACCCGGATAAAAGCCACCGCAGACGGAGATTTCGTTAATATAAATAATGGCAGCAGTATAGAGAACAACGCCGTTTTTCAGAACAAAACCAGCTCCGGTCATACCGGAGAGAACACATTCAATCCCGCCAAGTGCGACCTCGAGCTGAACGCCGACAAGAAGCAGGATGGCAGTGCCGTCCCCAAAGTCTCCAACGGCAACGAATGGACTGTGCTCGACAGCAACATGAAATGGAAGGACATCTCCTTCCCGCAACCGTAATCCGCACCTTTCCCGAAGTTGAACTTCGAGGCGGTCAAAGTTCAACATTGGCACCGCCAAAGTTCAACTTCGGGAACTTCAACCACAGTCAATAAAAACAACGTAGTTTAATAAACGCAACGATATGAAAATAATAAAAAAGAATATATGCCTTATCGCCATCCTGTCGGGTGTGGTCGGATTGTCTGCCTGTTCGCGGGACGATGTACCGGCTCCCGATGGCGGCATGGACGACGGCAACGCCATCCGCTTCACCACCGCCATCGCCGACTTCATGGGCAGCGATGCCGCCGATGACCCCGACACACGCGCCATCATCAACGACGAGGACGGCACGGGCAGCTTCGACGCCGGCGATGAAACGACGATTAGGGGATTCATCTTTAACTCGACGCCGTTTGTCGAGAAAGAATACCCCGCCACCTACAAGGACGGAACGTGGACTACCGGCATGACATGGGATGAATTCGACGAGGGTGCGGAGGTCTCTTTCTCCGCCTTTTTCCCGAAACGGTCTCTGACCGACTTTGATGAAAACGGTAAAATGGAGATTAATCTCCCCACCGATCAAAGCGCCCTGGAGCAGTATGCCGCTTACGATTGGCTCTATGCGGCGGCCGCCGGGACAAAAACCGACAATCCGATACAACTGACGTTCCGCCACCTCATGCACCGCCTCACGGTAAACCTCAGCCTGTCCGACACTCCCGGCTCATTGACGCAAGCGGATGTGGATGCCGCTACGGTTGTGATAAAGAATATGTATGCCAAAGGTCTTGTAGCTAAGAACGGCGCCGTGGTGGCATGGACTATTGTGGATGTCGAAGACTTCACCCCCTTGGAATCCGCCGGCAACACCTTCCGTGTCATCCTCCTGCCGCAGAATGTAACTCCCGGAACCCCGTGGATAGAAATCACCGTGGGCGGAAAAACAGTCACCTATCCCGTCCCTGACGGACTAACCGAGCTGCAAGGCGGAAAGGAACAGGTGGTGAATCTCGCGCTGACCAACAGTGGGGTAAATTGAAACTGTGCCGTCCTGAAATAGAGTAAACCGATTTCAGGACGGCACAATAAAATAACTGAACTTATCGGGAGTTTATTTCAAAAAAGAGAGGGAAACGGTAAAAAATATAATGTTTTTCTTATATTTGCGGTATAAACAAAGTGCCGCAAGGCCAATATTAATCTTCTAATACATGAACACGATGGCAATTTTTTTACAACAATCGCGGGTGGGGGTATTGAACTTTGAATCTGTCAAAGGGAATGCTTGCTGCTGTTGTTGCTGTCGATGTAGATAATTCGGAACTTATTTATTCAGTGATGTAATGATTTTTGATTCGGTGATTATTTAGAATCATGGAGTCATAAATCGTCGATCATAAATCAAAAATTATACAAATGGTAAAGAAGAACATTCTTGAAACCATCGGTAATACACCGATGGTGCGTATTAATAATTTGTACGTGAAACCCGGCGTGAATATTTACGCCAAGTTGGAGGGATTTAATCCCACGGGAAGTATTAAAGACCGGATTGCAATGCAGATGATCAAGCAGGCGGAACGGGAAGGGAAGCTGGTGCCCGGGAAGACAATTATCGAACCCACGTCCGGTAACACGGGAATCGGGTTGGCAATTATCGGTATCGTGAAGGGATATGACGTGGAGATCGTGATGAGTGAGGCGGTTTCCGTGGAGCGACGGAAGATTATCCGGTCGTATGGGGGAAAAGTGATTCTGACTCCTGCGGCGGAGGGAACGGACGGGGCGATTCGGCTGGCTCATAAATTGGTGGAGGAGAACCCGGGGAAGTATTTTATGCCCGATCAATTTAGTAATGTCGGGAATTATCAAGCTCATTACGAGAATACGGCGATCGAGATATGGCAGCAGACAGAGGGGGAGATTGATTATCTGGTGAGTGCTCTCGGTACTTCGGGGACGATTATGGGCGTTTCCCGTTTTCTGAAAAAGATGCAGCCGAACATAAAGGTCGTGAGCGCCCATCCCGTGAAAGGGCATTATATACAGGGACTGAAAAACATGGATGAGGCAATCGTACCCGCTATTTATGATCCGTTGCATATCGATATGCAGGTTATGGTCGAGAGCGAGGAGGCTATTGCTATGGCACGGGAGATTATCGCCAAAGAGGGTATTTTTGCCGGCATGAGTAGCGGGGCGGCTATGCTGGCGGCATTGAGGACAGCGGAACGGATCGATGCCGGGAATATCGTGGTGATATTCCCCGATAGGGCGGAAAAGTACTTGAGTACCTCGATGTTCGATGATTTGGCAGATGATTAAATCTGCCGGATAACTCTGCACGGGTTGCCGACGGCAAGGCTGTCGGCGGGAATGGATTTCGTGACGACGCTTCCGGCACCGATCACCGTGTTGTCGCCGATCACGACGCCGGGCAGGAGAATGGAACCGCCGCCTATCCAGACGTTATTGCCGATACGGACGGGTGCTGTTTGTGATTTGCAGAAAGGGAAACGGGTGTCCGATGCTTGCCCGAAGCGCTCGGAGGCTTTCAGAGGGTGAAACACGGTGAATATTTGAACGTTGGGACCTATAAGTGCGTTGTCGCCGATCGTGATCGTGTTGCAATCCAGGAAGGTACAATTCAGATTGATCTCGCAGTTGTTACCGATGTGTATATTTTCCCCGTAATCTACATGAATGGGGGCTGCTATCCACACGTTCTCACCCCGGGAGCCTAAAAGTTCGGATAATATTTTGTCGAGAACCTCCGGTTGGTCTGTCGGGGCTTGGCTGTACAGGCGTGTCAATTCTTTCGCCCTGTGCCACCGGGAGATCAATTCCTTATCCCCGCAATCGTAGATTTCCCCGGCAAGCATTTTTTCTTTTTCAGATTTTATCATATTTGGCGTTCTTTTTGCTTTATTGTTTAACAAAGTTAAGAATAAAATAGTGTGAACGAGAACAAAACGATAAGAAATATCGTAAAACGTAGTTACGAATAAAATTACAAATTATTATGCAGGTATCAGATATAGGATTGATAGGTTTGGCGGTGATGGGTGAAAATCTTGCGTTAAACTTGGAAGATAAAGGTTACACGGTTTCTGTTTATAACCGGGTACATCCTGATCGGGAGAGCGTCGTGACTCGTTTTATCGAGGGACGGGGGAGAGGGAAACGCTTTCATGGGACCTACACGATAGAGGAATTTGTGGAATCGGTGCGTCTGCCCCGGAAGATCATGTTAATGGTCAAGGCGGGCGATCCCGTGGACGAATTGATCGGGCAGCTTGTGCCGTGGCTTTCTCCCGGGGACGTGATTATTGACGGGGGAAACTCCGATTATCACGACACGGAACGCCGGGTGAAGATGTTGGAAGAGAAGGGATTTTACTTTATCGGGGCAGGGATTTCCGGTGGCGAGGAAGGTGCTTTACACGGGCCTTCTATCATGCCGGGAGGGTCTGAAATGGCTTGGCCGCTCGTGAAAGATATACTTCAATCGATTGCCGCGAAACTGGATGACGGTTCGCCTTGTTGCGAATGGATAGGGGCGGGGGGTGCCGGACATTACGTGAAGATGGTTCACAACGGTATCGAATACGGGGATATGCAGTTGATTGCCGAGACATATTCCATATTGAAGAGGAGGACCGGGTTGGATAATGACGGGTTGGGCGACGTGTTCGAGCAATGGAACCGGGGAGAATTGAATAGTTTTTTGATAGAGATTACCTCTCGTATCCTGCGCTATAAAGAGGAGAACGGGGATTATCTTCTGGATCATATACTGGATGTCGCCGGACAGAAGGGAACGGGGAAATGGAGTGTCATCGCCTCGCTGGATGAAGGTGATCCCCTGACGTTGGTTTCCGAAGCCGTGTTCGCCCGTTTCATGTCGGCATTGGTGGAGGAACGGGAACGGGCTTCCAAGCAATATCCTTCCGGTAAAGTGGGTGATATGAAGACGAATATCCCCTTGAATCACGAGGGAATAGAAGCGGTGAGGGATGCGTTGTACGCGGCGAAGCTGATTTCTTACGCGCAGGGCTTTTCCTTGATGCGCAGGGCTTCCGAACGTTACGGGTGGAACTTGGATTTGGGAACGATAGCCAAGATATGGCGTAAGGGCTGTATTATTCGTTCCGTGTTCCTCGAGCGGATCACGCGGGCATTTCATAAAAACAGTTCTTTGGAGAATCTTTTGTTTGACGCCTTTTTTCACGAGAAGATGGAGGATGCACTTTCCGCCTTGCGGGGAGTTATCGTGGATTGCGTGTTCAACGGGATAGCTGCTCCCTGTTTCTTCGCGGCGTTGAGTTATTTCGATAATTTGCGCACGTTGGATTCTTCCGCGAATATGATTCAGGCACAACGGGATTATTTCGGGGCGCATACTTACGAGCGGACAGACACGGAGAGAGGGCGCTTCTTCCACACGGACTGGACAGGGGAGGGCGGAAAAACAGTTTCAGGTACTTATAACGTGTAAAAGAATATGAACAGACCGGAGGATCAAGTATTGGTAATTTTCGGGGCATCGGGCGATTTGACTAAACGTATGCTGATGCCATCGCTATATGAGCTCCACGTGCGACAAATGTTGCCGGAGCGTTTTGTTATTTTGGGGACGTCGCGAACCCCGATGAGTGACGATGAGTTCCGCTTGTCTATACGCGTGATGCTGCAGGAGTTGAAAGGGGAGAATAATTTGAAGGGTGAGGAGGTCGATAGTTTCATGCGAAAAGTGTATTACCAGCCGTTCGACCCGGAGAATGGGGCGGACGAGTTGGGAGAGCGGGTGATGTTTCTCATGGAGGAGAACGCGATTCCCATGAAGGTCGTGTATTATCTGGCGACTCCGCCGACTTCTCAACAGGCGATAACGAAATATTTAGGGCGGAGTTGTTTGTTCCGGGTGAAAGAAAAAGGTGGTTGGCATCGTATCGTGGTGGAGAAACCTTTCGGAATTAACTTGGAAACCGCCCGAACGTTGAATAATTCTTTGCTGGAAGTATTTCGCGAGAACGAGATTTACCGAATCGACCATTTCTTGGGGAAAGAAACGGTGCAGAATATTTTGGTGTTGCGGTTCGCTAACCAGATATTCGAGTCGATGTGGAACCGGAATTATATTGATTACGTGGAGATATACGCCTTGGAATCTCTTGGAATCGAGAAGCGGGGGAAATATTACGAGACGGCGGGTGCGCTACGGGATATGGTGCAAAATCACTTGATGCAGTTGCTGGCATTCGTGGCGATGGAATCACCGGCGACGATGGAACCGGAGGTGATACGCGACGAAACGGCAAAAGTATTGCGTTCCCTGCGACTATGGACGGGTGAAGATATTGCCCGTAATGTCATCCGGGCGCAGTACGAGGGGGGAGAAGTGAAGGGGCAAACCGTGCCGGGATATCTGCAGGAGAAGGATGTAGCCCTTGATTCGGACACGGAGACGTATGTCGCCTTGAAAGTATTTATTGATAATTGGCGATGGAGTAACGTGCCTTTCTATATTTACACGGGAAAGCGTTTGAAGGATAAACGTTCGGGCGTGGTAATCCATTTCAAATCTACCCCGCACAACTTGTTCGAGGGGCAATGTCAAGGGACGTCCTGCAACCAGTTGATTATCCGGATGACGCCGGACGAGGGGGTGATGCTGAAATTCGGGTTGAAGATGCCGGGAGGCGGATTCAAGGTGCAGCAGGTGGGTATGGATTTCCTGTACGCGTCGCTTTGCAATAATTATTTGCCGGGGGCTTACGAGCGCTTGTTGCTGGATGCCATGCAGGGGGATTCCATGCTTTATACCCGGAATGATGCTTTGGAGGCAAGCTGGCGTTTTATTGACCCTATCGAGAATTATTGGCGGGAACATCCGGGGAAAGATTTGTTGCGTTATGCGGCAGGGAGTGAGGGACCTGATTTAACCGGAATGTGGGACGTGTTGCCGCCCGTGTCGAAAGAAGAGAAAAATGTTTGTTGGTTATGATGATAGATGAACGTACGGGATTGGTGTTGGAAGGCGGTGGCATGAGAGGTGTCTTCACAGCCGGGGTGTTGGATTGGCTGATGGATAACGGGATGTACTTCCCTTACACGATAGGTGTTTCAGCCGGGGCGTGCAACGGTTTGTCGTATGCTTCCCGGCAACGGGGGAGGGCGAAAATCTGTAATATCGATTTGTTGGACAAGTACCGGTACATCGGGGTGAAATATTTGTTCACGAAACGGAGTATCATGGATTTCGATTTGATTTTCAATGATTTCCCGACTCGTATTATTCCTTACGATTACGACACTTATTTTGCTTCACCGGGGCGTTTCGTCATGGTCACGAGTAATTGCCGGACGGGCGAAGCGAATTATTTCGAGGAGAAGAACGATAGGGTACGTTTGTTGAATATCTGTCGGGCATCATGCAGTTTGCCTTTCGTGTGCCCGAAATCTTACGTGGATGGGGTGCCTATGCTCGACGGGGGAATTAGTGACGCGATACCCATCCGTAGAGCGATTGCCGATGGTTTTTCTCGGAACGTGGTTGTGTTGACACGTAATAAAGGTTACCGGAAAGAGGTGACCGATAAGTCTATCCCGTGGTTTATGTACCGCCGTTACCCGGCTTTGCGGGAGAGCCTGAGGGTGAAGAATAAGCATTATAATGAAACCCTCGACTACGTGGAGCAACTGGAAGAGGAAGGACAGGTGATTATCATCCGACCGGAGCGACCGCTTGAGGTCGACCGGATAGAACGGGACGTGTTGAAACTGACGGATTTGTACAATCAAGGATATGAATGTGCCAAACAGGTATTAAGCAGTTATTTGTGATGTTATGGAAGAATTGACGTTGACAACCCCTTCGATATTATTTTCCGCCATTTCGTTGATTATGTTGGCGTACACGAACCGTTTTCTGGCTTATGCCCAAGTGATACGGAATTTGAAAGGGGAACATGAAAGTCGTCCGAACGCGATGACTAAATTGCAGATTGATAATCTGAAAAAGCGACTTTATATGGCAAGGTCGATGCAGATATACGGGGTAATGAGTTTGCTGCTTTGCGTGATATGTACCCTTTTTATCTATATCGGGTTGCAGACCGTGGCGGTTTATACTTTCGTGCTGGCTTTGTTGCTGCTGGTAATTTCTTTGGGAATATCCGTGAAGGAGATACTTATTTCCGTGAAGGCGTTGGAATACAGGTTGGATAATGTACTGCCGGAAGAAAAGGAACATCCACGCTGATAATTACCTGATGTTTACGGGGAATGTCGTCGGAAATGTTTTTTGATATAGAGCAATTTTTCCGGTACGATTTATTCTTTACTTTTGTGGCGAAATAATAAGGAGATGGTAAAAGCAATTTTTTTTGATATTGACGGGACTTTAGTGAGTTTTGAAACTCACCGGATACCGGAGTCTGCGGAGAGAGCGATACTTGCCTTGCGGGAGAAAGGCATTTTGGTTTTTATCGCTAGCGGAAGACATTTGCTTTCTATAAATAACTTGGGTTCGCTGGTGTTTGACGGGTATATTACTTTGAACGGGGGATATTGCCTCGCGGGGAAAGAGCAGGTGATTTACAAGCATAGTATTCCCGAAGAGGATATTGCCTCGCTCGTGCAATACATGGAGAAGGAGAATGAGTTTCCTTGTATCTTTGTTCACGAGCATACACTGTATTTGAACTACCATAACGAACAGAGCCATCAAATCTTTCGAATGCTGGATTTCTCGGAACCCCCGGTCGCTCCTTTGCGGGAAGCGAGTAAGGGAGAAACGTTTCAATTGGTTGCATTTTTCACGAAAGAACAGGAAAGAGCAATCATGGAGGCTATGCCCCACTGTGAGGCAACTCGGTGGAACCCGCTTTTTACCGATGTTATTCCCCGGGGCAGTAGTAAAAGTGTCGGGATTGACAAGATGCTGGAACATTTTGGAATTGCTTTGGATGAAACAATGGCTTTCGGTGACGGGGGGAATGATATTTCCATGTTACAGCACGCGGGAATCGGCGTGGCAATGGGAAATGCCGGGGATGAAGTGAAGAAAATTGCCGATTACGTGACCTCTTCCGTGGACGAGGATGGTGTGATAAATGCTTTACGTCATTTCGGGGTGTTGTAAATCCGAATAAAATCCTTACTTTTGTGCTTGGAAACTAAAAAAATACACCAATGAAGATGTCTAAATAATTAAGTCGGGTTTTATCAATTGTTTCATGTGCCGGTATGACCATTCAGAGGGTCATCGAGTGCCGACTTTTAATTTAGAATCATGTCCCTTAATCTATAAGAGTTTATAAAGTTTATAAGGTTTGTAAAGTTCATAAAGTATCTTGTAAGGATGCGTACTTTACAGACTTTATGAACTTTATAAACCTTACAAACTACCTTTAAACATTGTATTTATGAGTGATATAATAGTAAAACAAATAACTTATATTCACCCGGATAGAGAGCCGTTGTTTCAAAATATCAGTTTCACGGTTGACACGGGAGAAAAAGTGGCGTTAGTAGGAAACAACGGTTCGGGTAAGTCCACGCTTCTGAAGATTATAGCGGGACAACTACAACCTTCGGGGGGAGAGATTGTCTGTGATGCCGCATCTTATTACATTCCGCAGCACTTGGGACAATATGATTCCCTGACGGTAGCGGGTGCATTGCGGGTGGAGAGAAAAATAAACGCCCTGCACGCTATTTTAAGAGGTGAGGTTGATGCAGGGTATTTCTCGGAACTTGGTGACGATTGGCAGATAGAGGAGAAGTGTCGGGCAGCGCTGGACGGTTGGGAGTTGCAACACGTGGAGCTAACCACGTGTATGGCGTTGTTGAGCGGTGGGGAGAAAACCCGTGTCTTCCTTGCCGGACTTGATATCCATACCCCTTCTGTCGTGTTGCTGGATGAACCGACGAATCATTTAGACCATTGGAGCAGGGAGAAGTTGTATGAAACGATTTGTCGGGGGAATGCCACGGTCTTGGTAGTGAGTCACGACAGGACTTTATTGAATTTGCTACACCAGACGTTGGAGTTGAGCGGGAGAGGAGTAACTGTTTATGGTGGGAATTATGATTTTTACCAAGAGCGGAAAGAGATTGATATTCATGCTTTGCAGGAACGTATTGAAGATAAACAGAAAGAGTTACGTCTGGCAAAGAAGATAGCACGGGAGGCAGCAGAGCGTCAGCAAAAGAGAGAGGCGCGGGGTGAGAAACTGAGTTCGCGGAAAGGGACTCCCCGTATCATGATGAATACGTTGAAAAACAGGGCGGAAAGTAGTTCGTCCAAGTTGAAGGACGTGCACGCGGAGAAGATAGGCTCTATCGCCGACAGTCTTTCGGAAAGTCGTGCGGCACTACCTGAGCCGGGACGGATGAAAGTGAACTTTAACCCGTCCGTGTTGCACGAGGGAAAGATTTTGCTCACGGCACGGGATATTAATTTTGGATACTCGACGGAAATGTTGTGGGCGCATCCTCTTCATTTTCAAATTAAGAGCGGGGAACGAATCGCTTTGAGCGGACGAAACGGTTCGGGGAAAACTACCTTGTTGCGTATGCTGTTGGGAAAGTTGGAACCGACAAGTGGCGAACTGATACGGGCAGATTTCAAGTATGTCTATCTTGACCAAGAGTATTCCATGCTACGAGATAATCTTACTGTTTACGGGCAGGCGGAATATTACAACGTGAACAATCTGCCGGAGCATGAATTGAAAACGCGACTTAATCGCTTTTTATTCCCTGCCGAGGTATGGGATAAACCTTGCGAGCAATTGAGTGGAGGTGAACGGATGAGATTGATTTTTTGTTGTCTGATGATAAGTAATAACACGCCCGATGTGTTCGTGTTGGACGAACCCACGAATAATCTGGATATTCAGAATATTGAAATCATGACTTCTACGATTCGGGATTACCGGGGTACCGTGATTGTCGTTTCGCACGATCAGCGTTTTATGGAGGAGATAGGGGTGGAACGTTGTATTGATTTATCTTCGAGAGATTTGTGTTAAAAGTTAATTTCCCTATATTTGCGATTATTGTTTGGTAATAGAGAGTGGATATTAAAATGGATTTGGCAAATGAGAGCATGTGTTTTATGGATATTGTATTTGTGCGTGTGTTGTTCCGGGAGTAAAGATGATAAGATTGAGCAAGTTCCGGAATCATCTTTGGATACTTATACTTGGATGGGAAGTCTTGAAGACGAGTGCTTGTTGAGCATGTTGTCCATTCCCGGGACGCATGACAGTGGGGCGAAAGGTTCTATTTTAGGAATGGCTAACGCTCAAGATTTAACTTTGGAAGAACAATTGGGGTTGGGAGTTCGCTGTTTCGATATTCGGTTGAAGGATGCGAAAGAGGGATTGGAAATTCAACATGGCATAGTATCTTTCGGCTTGTCTTTCGAGAATGACGTGTTACCCGTGTTTCGCCGGTATCTCGAGAAATACCCGACGGAAACACTGGTTGTAAGTTTGAAAGATGAAAATTGCAAAAACACGGAGGTTTATGTTGATGAGGTATGGCGTGTACTGAATAGTGATGCTATGCGTCCCTTTGTCGTGGAGGATTTCAAGGCAAACCTGACGCTTGGGGAATGTCGGGGGAAAATTTTGTTCTTGCATCGTTATAATTTGCGGAAAGAAAGATATGTCGGGGGTGAGTTTGCTCCCGGTGGATGGAAAAATAGTGCAACCTTTGAAACGAAAATCTGGGGAAACGGGGATAGAATGGCAACATGTGTCGTGGAGGACGAGTATGAATCCTACGCGTTGAAAGATTCTCAAAAGAAGGTGGACGCGGTGATGGCGAATGTACGGCAAGCCCGGACAAGTGCCGACACGGATTGGTATATAACATTCGTTAGTGCTACGAAAGGACTTACCGCCACGCCGGAGGCTTTCGCCGATAAAGTGAATCAACCTGTAGCGGATGCTATCGGGGCTTTAGGAAAAGGGAAATGCGGATTTGTGCTAATGGACTATGCCGGGAAAACGGAAGGGCGTCAACTGGTGCAGGCTGTTATAAATAGTAATTTTAAAGTTTCAAAATAGTAGGGCGAACTCACGAATCTTTGGAAAGCGATGATGCTGCGGTGACTCGCTTTTAAAATTGTGCGATTTAGGTTTACGGGATACCGTAATGGCTATTTCGCGCAATTTTTGTTTTGTATAACCAAAGTTCCGGAGAGGAACTACCGCAGTAATACATTAATTCATGTTTACTAATGTATCACTTCCGGTTTAATAGTACAAAAAATATTGTAGATTCCCTGTAGGTTCGCTGTAGAAACGCTGTACATGTACAGCGTTTCTACAGCGAACCTACAGGGAATCTATTGTGTTTTATACGGGAGTAATGCGGTATTGATATGGGTTTAATATTTGTTTCATGTCTGTATTCCATTTGTTTACATTGTATACTCTTGCTTTTTCGCGCATGACCTCCAGGGGAGAGCGTGTGCGAAAGTGCCCTTGATGCTCTTTATAGGTTTTCTAGGGGTGTTTTGATTTTTTTCAGGATAAATATGCGTTGATAGATAGAAATTGTGTGGAAAATTTTGGAGATTTGCGGATAGAACGTATTTTTAGCTTCTCAAAAAATAATTAGGTAACCGTGGAGGGAGAGGATTTGTCCATAAATGCTTTGCAGCGTTATGACGATAACGCTATCAAGTTGTTGTTCGAACAGTATTACACCCCGCTTGTATTGTTCGGGAAAGGTTACGTGGACGATTTGGACGCGAGTAAGGATATCGTGCAGGAGGTTTTCACGGTTTTGATTGAGGCGAAGGAGAAATTTGCTTCGATAGATAATCTGAAAGCTTATTTATATCAGGCGACGAGAAATCGTTGTTTAAAGTATCTTCGCCATGAAGAGGTGAAGAAAAAGTATGCAGAGGATGTGTTGCACGGGAGCGAGGAGTATTATTTGAATAGTATTTTGGAGGAAGAAGTGTATCATCATTTGATGAAAGCGATTTCTGAGCTTCCCGAGCAGTGTCGTAAAGTGTTTTTGTTGGTGTTGGAGAATAAAAGCAATCAAGAGATTGCTGATATTCTGTCGCTTCAGGTGGAAACTGTGAAGTCGTACAAGAAGGCGGGTAAAAAGATGCTTTACGAGCGTTTGAAACATGTTGTTCCCGCGGCAGGGCTGACCTTTTTGTTTTATATCTGATTTTTTTCGAAAAAAATTATCGGTTTCATACCCCCTTTTTTGATGAATGGGGGTCATTGCTTATGTAATGATAGAATTGGATATGAAAAAAGAAAAAGATATATTTCGGTTGGCGGATGTGATAGCCCGCTCGTTGGAAGGGGCATTGAGTGCCGATGAACAGAGAGAGTTGGACGAGTGGTTGGCTGTTTCGGCAGTTAACCGGGAGAAATACGAGGAGTTTAGGACAGCCGGGGCGTTGGAAAGAAAGAGCGCAGAGTATGAGCAAGTGGATTGGCAAGGTGATTACAAGAAGTTTATGGCTTCCCGGGCGAGGTCGCAAAGACGCCGGAGGGTGCAATGGTTCGCACGGTACGCTGCCGTGTTCGTGTTGTTGTTCGGGGTGGCACTTGGGTTGTATATCAGCGCGGGACACGAGAAGGGCGAGCGTCCGGTAGCCCAATCCGGGGTGGCTGTTTCAAAGAATGCTATCTTGACGTTGGCAGGGGGAGAGCAAGTGGTTTTGTCCGATAGTAATTTTAGCGCGTTGAAAATGCAAGGGGATATACACGTGACCGTGGAGGGGAATAATATATCTTACACGAATCGTAATGACGGAGAGGAGAAGAGGGAGAAGAAGGTGTTGTTTAAC
This sequence comes from Butyricimonas sp. Marseille-P3923, assembly GCF_900184685.1. Lineage (GTDB taxonomy): Bacteria > Bacteroidota > Bacteroidia > Bacteroidales > Marinifilaceae > Butyricimonas > Butyricimonas muris. The sequence continues at coordinate 287,296 of NZ_FXXL01000005.1, read as the reverse complement.
ACGCTTCGGATTCCGAGAGGGGGAGAGTATTTCTTGACCTTGTCTGACGGGTCTACCGTTTGGTTGAACGCGGAAACGGAGATTCGCTATCCGGTGGAGTTCGTGGGGGATAAAAGAGTCGTGTACGTGGAGGGGGAAGCTTATTTTGACGTGAAGAAGGACGAGAAGCGTCCTTTCGTGGTGAGAGCCGCTCAGGCAGACGTGAGGGTGCTCGGGACTTCGTTTAATTTCAGGGCTTATCCCGACGAGGATGGTGTTACGACCACGTTGGAAAGCGGGTCGGTTATCATGGTATCCCAGAAATCAAAGCAGGAAATTCGTCTGGACCCCGGGGAACAGGGAACTTTGGATAAGGAGTCGGGGGAGTTGTCGAAACACGCGGTGGATACGTATTTGTATTCCGCGTGGAAAGACGGGCGTTTTGTTTTCGAGGATGCCCGTTTGGAGGATTTGTTCCATGTTTTGGCTCGTTGGTATGATTTGCATGTGTTTTACGTTCATCCGGGGGCGAAGGATATTCGTTTCACGGGGGATTTGAACAAGAGCGAGGATTTCGGTGCGATACTCGATATTATCGAGAAGAATGAACGTGTGGAATTTGAAGTGAACGAACGGACTGTGTCTATTCGATTGCGATAAAATTAGACCTTTGGTGCGCTAACACCAAAGGTCTAGGGATTGTTATTAGGTTTTATTTTATAACAACACAAATGTATGAAAAAAACAATTGAAAATTGCCATCATCATGGTAGATGGCGAAAAGAGTGGAGAATTATGAAGTTATTTTTTATCTTGGCCTTTATAGGGGTGATGCAGGTGTCTGCTCGCACTTATTCGCAGACGGTAAGATTGAGCGTGACGTGTTCCGACGCTTCTTTGAAGAGCGTGATGAACGATATTCGGGCTCAATCCGAGTATAGCTTTTTCTTTGATGATGTCGCGGTAGAAAAGATTGCGAATATCTCTTTGGATTTGAAGGATGCCACGATAGAGGAGGTGCTGGAAGCCTGTTTGAAGGGTACGGGATTCGGGTACCGGATTCTGGATAAGACTATTATTCTTTTTAGGGAGAAGGCAAAGGACGAGGAGAAGAAAAAGACGTATCTTATCAAGGGAAAGGTGCTTGATAACCAGAATCAACCTTTGCCGGGGGTGACGGTTTTGCTGGATAGTACCCGGATTGGAACGGTGACGGATACCGCCGGGGGATTCGTGTTGCCTTTGCCGAAGGAGAAAGGTTATTTGTGTTTTTCTTTCATCGGTTTCAAGTCACAGCGGGTGGCTTACACGGACGGGAAGCCGTTGACGGTGAAGATGCAGGAGGATATATCGGGTTTGGACGAGGTGCAAGTGATTGCTTACGGTTCGCAGCGGAAGAGGAATGTCATCAGTGCTATTTCTTCGGTGAAAGGGGAGGATTTGCAAGAGATGCCGACGCATAGTCTGGAAAATTTGCTTCAAGGACACATGGCGGGAGTCGAGATTAATAACATTTCCGGTTCTCCCGGTGGCGGTGGTACCGTGGTTGCCATCCGCGGTTACAACTCTTTGTTTGTTGAAGGGGAGGGGCAAGACCGTTCGTACGGCACGCCTTTGTACGTGGTGGATGGAATCCCGATGCAGTCGTTTACTTCTCCGGTGACGGGAGCCAACGCGTTGTCGAATCTGGACCCTTCGATGATTGAGTCCGTCGAGGTGCTGAAAGATGCGGCGTCTGCGGCTATTTACGGTTCGCGTGCCGGTAACGGTGTGATTTTGATTACCACAAAGAAAGGGCAGAGCGGTAAAGCCCGTTTCACGGCAAACGTTTCTTATTCCGCTTCTTGGTTGCCCGTGGCTCCGAAGCAGGTGGGCGGACGTTACGAGCGGATGTATCATTTGAATGCCTTGATAAATACGGTTGCTCCTTACAAGACGGAGAGCGGGGAGTGGAAGTTGCCCACTTCTTACGAGGAGGTGTATAATAATCGTTATGACCATGGTCCGGTTTATGATTGGTTCTGGGGTGGTGCCAACGGCCCACAGAATGCCATTATATTGCAAGATAGTTTGAACCCGTTCTATAATAACTCGACGAATTGGTATCGGCAGAATTATCAGACAGCAAAGGTGATTAACGCTAACTTGCAGGCATCGGGAGGAACAGGAACCACGCGTTATATGGTGGGTGCCGGGTATTATGACGAGGAAGGTATCATGCCGAACACGGGTTTTACTCGTTTTACCGCTCTGTCTAATTTATCCGCTCAGCCGGCGAAGCGGTTACGGTTGGATTCTCAATTGGGACTCACGTATAGCGACCGTAGCCGGGGTAGTAATGCCGGGTCGGGAGCGGGTAAGTTCGAGGAGATTACTTCCGACCCTTCGGAAACTCCCACTTTGTTGCCCGGTAGCGGGGCTTTCGGAGAGGCCATGTTGAAGAATTTGAACCAGACTTCCGAGAAGAACCAAAGTTATTCGTTGCGTTATAATATGGTGCTTGATTACGAGTTGATTCGTGATTTGCATTTGAAAGTGTCGGCTGGTGTCGATTATAACCAGCAGAACCAGAATGTGTTTAGACCAAGTACCTTGGACCCGAACACGAATGCGGCTTATCGTTTTTCTACTTCGAAAGGGACGATTACTCGGGATTTGTCTATTTTGAACGAGAATTTGTTGTCTTATAGTTTTAATTACTTGGAGAAGCATAATTTCGATGTTATGTTGGGATTGTCTTTCCAGAAAGACCAGAGTTTTTCGAATGTCGGGGAGGGAATAAATGGTCCGAATGATAAAATTCAATACGTGGGAGACGGTTGGGGCGGCTCGGATGGAATCAACCAAATTGCCCCGGGTGAAACGTTGGAGTCATATGCTTCGGCATTTAATTATTCATCAGGATTCTCGGAAGAGCGGATGTGCAGTTATTTCGGGCGCTTGACTTACAATTTTAGGGATAAATATATGGTGGAAGCCACGGTTCGCCGGGATGGTTCTTCCGTTTTCGGGGAGAAGGTGCGTTGGGCGACTTTCCCTTCGGTTGCCGTGGGGTGGATTTTCACGGACGAAGATTTCATGAAACGTTTTTACTGGCTGAGTTTTGGTAAAATTCGTGCCAGTTGGGGTACTTCCGGTCAGAAGTTCGGTCAGCGTTATCTGGCTCAAGGGGTGTTTTCTGCCAGCGGAATGTTCTTGGGTAACTCGGGAATGGCTCCCAACAAGAATGGTGGGGTGATTAATAGAAGATTGAGTTGGGAGGAAACCGACCAGTATGATGTCGGTTTGGACTTGAGTTTCTTGGATTACCGTTTGAAGATGAATCTCGACTACTATTACAGGTACACGACGGGTCGTTTGACGAGATGGGATTTGCCGGGAGATGTTTATTTCCATACTTTCCAGTGGCAGAACGCTATGGCGATATCTAATCAAGGTATCGAAATCGAGTTGGAAGCGGATATCTTGCGTGAAACCGCGGTGAAGTGGAGAATGAAATTTAATTTCTCGAGAAACTGGAATCGTTTCGAGAAGAGTGCGGACGGTTATGATTACGGTAGTCAGGTGATAGGTAAACCCTTGAATCAAATTTTGGCATACAAGACTTCCGGTTTTTATGACAGCATGGACGAAGTGCCTTTTATTTATAACGCTCAAGGCGAGAAACAACCTTTGTGGTCGGGTGCGAACACGTACGCAGTGTTTTTCCCCGGGACTCACCGTATCGAGGATTTGAACGGGGATGGAAAGATTGATTTTGATGACAGGTACTATGCCGCGAGTCCTCTGCCGAAGGGGCATGGTGGTTTTATAAATGAACTTCGTTGGAAGAATCTCGATTTGAATATCATGTTCAACTATTCGATAGGTCGTCACGCGGTGGCTGTTTACGATGATTATTGTTTGACCCCGAGAGAGGAGAGTGGTCCGCTGTTCGTGAGTCTTAAAGATTTGAAACCGTGGACGGGTGCCGGTTCGAAAGCCAATTACCCGAAAGCCCAGAAATATATGTACTTGGAAAACCAGTACGCGGGAATATATGACGAGGATATCGAAACGGTACATTTTGTGCGTTTGAAGCAGTTGACTTTAGGATATAATTTGGGTGAAGGTGTTTGTAAAAAAATAGGTTTAGGCGGAATCCGGGCTTTTGTGACGGCGGAGAATTTGTTTCTGTTGACGAATTATTCCGGTATTGACCCCGAGTTGATAGATATTACTTCCGGGAAAGATAATATGCGTTCTTATCCTTTGCCGCGGAAGTTTACAATCGGATTGACTGTTAATTTTTAAAATGTAGAGCATGAAAAAGATATTGATACTTTTTTTGTTTATTCCCTTGTTCTCTTGCAATGATTGGTTGACGGTCGAGCCGGAGGATTCGGTTACTTTTGTGAATTATTTCAAGAGCGAGAGTGAGTTGGAAGCTTTGTATAACATGGTGCAAAGCCGGATGAAATATGTTTGTTTCGGTAGGCAGCCTTATTTTTATTCTTCCATAGACGCGGACGACGTGCAGTTTGATGTGGACGGGTATCGCAAATTGGATGTGCTTAAATACACGGGGACTTCAAACACGCAGAGTTGGACGGCTTTCTATGACGTGATTTATTTGACAAACGTGATGATTGAGAATCAACACCGCTTCGAAAATGTGTCGAAGGAACGGGCGGATTTTTGGCTGGGGCAAATACATTTTGCCAAGGCATTGGCTTATTTCCGGGTGGCTCAGATTTGGGGGGATGCTCCTATCACGCCGAACTCGGAGTCCATTGACCCTATCGGTAAAAGTCCCGCTTTGGAGGTTTTGCAGGAAGCGCTCAAGGAAGCTAAAGCCGCGTTGGTTTTGCCCACGCATGACAAGTTGGTAGGTGCGACAGGTGCCGCGATAACCACGAAACAATGTGCCAGCTTAGGGACGGTAAATACCTTGCTGGCTAATATTTGCGCTTGGATGGGTGGTTTGACCGGGGAACGGAAATACTGGGAGGATGCAGAGCGGTACGCTTCTGTGGTGTTGGACGGAAAAGCCGGGGTTTACGATTTGGAGAGTATGAACGGGTTGATAGAGAACGTGCTTGGCAAGAACCGGAAGAGTGACGAGATTATTTACGCTATTTCGAACAATGCATTGGATTATGACCGGAATTACGAATCGCTTCATAAAGAAGCACCGGGGCATTTCCTGATTTCTTATCCTTATCTCACGGAAGATAAAAGTGAGATTGCTAACATGGTGAATGATAATAAGAACAGTTATACGAGAATAAAAGTGACCACGGTAGAACAAATCTATCCGGAGGAAAATGATTTGAGAAGAAAGGAGTTTTGGTATAAATTGGGAGAGTTGAAGTATTATGCCAAGTCTGAGTCTGAGTCAGAGTCAGACTCAGAGTCGGAGTCGGAAGTGGAATCGAAAGAGGATAGTTTGTATTCTCCTTATGCTCATATTGCGAAGTGGCGTTACATGATTCGGCAAATGAAAGAAGATATTGCAGGTATGCCTGTAATTTTGACCGATTGCGATTGGGTGTTTTGGAGATTGGCGGATTTGATTTTATTACGTGCCGAGTGTCGGGTGCAGTTGGATATGACGGAGGAGGCTGTTAGTGATTTGGACCGCGTGCGTGAGCGTGCGGGATTGGCAGGGTATGCCGGTAGCACGAGCAAAGAGGCTTTGCGTGAAGAGGTGTTCTTGGAAAGACGCCGGGAGTTGTTCGGCGAGGGGCAATATTATTTTGATATTGTCCGGAACGGGTATTTCCGGAAATATTTGTTGGGTGGCTATCGTACGCTGACCGACGAGGATGTTCGGAATGGCGCTCTTTACACGAAAGTGCATTCCAATGCTTTTAGAAAGAATACGTTAATGACTCAAAATACTTATTGGCAATGGCAAGAATAATGAATAATATATTGAAAATTGCGATTTGCATCGTGATGGTAGGATTGGTTTCGTGTACCAAGTGGAATTACGATGACGGGGGTGTGTCGAACGGGGTGCACGATTGTTCCATGTGGGAATACCTGCATACCCAATCCCGGGATTGGGATTCTACAATTGTGATGATTGAGCGTGCAGGGTTGAGAGAGTTGTTCGAGGGGAAAGGGGAACACGAGCAAATTACTTTCTTAGGATTGACGAACTATTCGATTCGTACCTATTTGTTGGATATGGGATACAAGCAGGTGAATAGTTTGTACTGGGATGAGTGTTATGCTATTTTAAGCAAGTTGATTATCACGGAACGGGTGATGGTGGCAGACGTGCCTCGCGGAACATGGGATAGCCAGACAGGCGAGGTGACAGGAGGCAAGGAATATAGCTTGCTGGATGGTACAACTGTAATATTGTGGACTACTCAAGAACCTTATATGGATATGAATACCAGTGACGTGGGTATCGTGCGATTGAATTTCAAGCTGGAGGAAACGAATGTGTCGCGGGCGTTGATATTCTCTTCGGATATTCAGACGAACAATGGTGTAGTGCAAGCACTGGGATATGATTTTAACGTGTCGGATATATATTAAAATGAAAGTGATGAAGAAATTATTATATGCATTCGTGTTATGGGGATGTGGCTTTTTGTATGCTTGTAATGACGTGACTGTCGGGTATTTGGATTGTGCTAATGCCCGGTATTCGAAAGATTCGTTGGAAATCGTGCGTTTTTCTAATTTAGCCTCGGAGATGGAAGGGTTGAAAACGGCATTGGATGCCTTGTATTCCCACGAGGAGTTGGCAGGGCTGTTTGACCAAATGGAGGCGTTGAATGTCGAATTGGAGGAAATGGAAGCCGAGCTGGAAGAATTGCAGCTTCAAATAGATGCATTAATGGAGGAAGCCGCTATGGAAGCGGGAGCATTAAATCCGGATGAAGATAAAGTAGCGGAATTAGAGGCGCAAGCGTATGAATTGGCTATGTTTTGGGAAGACGAGTTGGTACCTCAACTCCATGAGTTGAGGAATGAAGTGAAACTGTTGAAAAAGCAGATTGAGGATGAATGTTTGTCCATGGGGCAGGCTGACCCTTTCACGATGGAAGAACAGATTGTGCAGTTGCAAAACCAGATTGATAAAAATACCCCGTGGACCACGGCAACGATAGGTCAGATTTTGGGAACGGAGCCTATGCGCTATTACTTGGAAAGCGTTCGTAGTGACCGGGGAGAGGAAGCCGCGGAGGATTTTGCCTCTCACGTGCAAGTTGTTGGTGGCGGTCGGATTTACGTGGGTATGCAGGTCGATTCTCCGGCGGGTAATTATTTTGTATCTTTGAGGGTGGAGAATGAAGGGCATTCGGCTGTCTTGCAGGATGTGTTCAAGTTTATATTAAAAGATTAGATTCAAAGGAGAGGAAATATTATGGGAAGGATTAAATACGTGTTGGTATTCCTGTTGATGGGGATGATGGGGAGTCTATCCGCTCAAATTACTTTTTTTCAAGGAACTTTCGAGGAGGCTTTGAAAAAAGCGAAGGCTGAGAAAAAGGACGTTTTCGTTGATTTTTACACGGAGTGGTGTGGACCTTGCAAAGTGATGTCGCAAAAGGTGTTTACCGTTCCGGAAGTGGGCGACTATTTTAACACGCATTTCGTGAGTTGCAAGTTGAATGCGGAAGCTTCCGAGCAGGCTGAACTGGTGAAGAAATACGGGGTGGAGGCTTTTCCCACGATGATATTCGTGAACGTGAAAGGTGAGGTGTTGCGCGTGGTGCGGGGGGCGAAAGCCCCTGCCGCATTGCTCAATGAAGCGAAGATGGTGACGGGTGATATGCTGACTTTTGAGAAGTTGTACGAGAAATCGAAGAAGGAAAAGAAAAATACCGACCTGCAACAGGAGTTGTTGTTTCGGGCTCCCGAGTTTATCGCTACCCAAACCGGGTATAACCGGGATAAATGGATGGTGCGTATCGAGGCTCTTTTCCCGGAGTACGTGAAGAACAAGAAGTTGGAGAATATGATTAACGCCGAGGATTTGTATATCATCAGCATGTATCACAATGAAATCAAGGGTAATGACGAGATTTTCGATTTTCTGGTGAAAAATTACCGGAAATACGGGGAGATTGTGGGGAAAGAGAAGATTCAAGATTTCATCTTGGGTGTTTATAATAATTATATCCTCTCTTTTTGTAGAAACGGTAAACAGGATTACAAGAAACATTTGGAGCGGGTAAAAGGAGATTTGCAGCCGGTATATAGCGATATTTCATTCGGTTCGCTTTCTGCTTTTGAGGCGATATCTTTGTTAGCGGACGGGTATTACAGTCTTTTCCGCAAGGATATAAATACGTTTTTCGAGAAGATGAATCAATACTTTTCCGGTGCGGAGAAGGCTTTGACGGTAAATGATTATACCCAACCGATTGAAGATTTGTACACCGTGTACCGGGGTAATTTGCCGGAGGGTGCGAACGAGAAAGTGATAGCGTGGTTGGACAAGGCTTTGCAATACGAGATGGCGGCACAATTGCGTACTCGTTTGTTGTATATGCTAGGAGATTGTTTCAATGCCATGGGTAATCTGGAGAAAGCAAAACAAAGTTTGAATCAAGCTTTTGTCGTTAGTTCCGGAATCGAAGACGTGGAGTTGATGAAACAGTTGCAGAACATGATACAAGAGAAGTTGAGGGAGTTATGAGAAACTTGTTACTATTGTTTTTTGTTTTTTTATCCTTCGGGCAATCGATTTTAGCGCAAGAGGAATCGGTGAATTTCCGGCAGGGGCGATTGGAAAACGGGCTGACGTATTACATTCGCCGCACGACAAGTTTGCCGGGACGTGCCGATTTTTATCTCGTGCAGAACGTGGGTGCGTTGATGGAGGAGGAGCAGCAGAATGGTTTAGCTCATGTGCTCGAGCACATGGCCTTCCATGCCACGGATAATTTCCCGGATGGGGTTCCGGCTTTTTTGAAACGGCACAAGATAAGTAATTTTAATGCCTACACGGGACACGACGAAACGGTGTATAACGTGAATAATGTTCCTACCGCTTCGAAGTTGTTGGTTGATTCTTGTGTTTTGGTATTGAGGGATTGGTCCGGTTTTCTTAAATTGTATCCCGAGGAGATGGAAATCGAGAGGCAAGTGATACAAGAGGAACGGCGTGCGGGAATGGATTTGTCCGCTCGATTGCAGAAGCAGGCGAACTTTTTCATCTATAACGGGAGCAAGTACGCCACGCATGACGTGATTGGTTCCGTGGAAGTGTTGCAGAGTTTCACGGCGGAACAAGTGAGGGATTATTACAAGGATTTCTATCGTCCGGACCAACAAGCCGTGATTATTCTCGGGGATATAGACGTGGATGCGGTGGAAGCGGAGGTGAAACGTTTGTTCGCTCCCATTCCCCGGCGGGAGAACCCGAAACCTCGCCTCGTGTACGATATTCCGGATAGTCCGCAACCTCAATATTATAAGTTGATAGACAAGGATGTGCCGACGAACGGGATGGTGCTTATGAAGCGTTTCCGGAAGAATCCGGTGCGTTCGTTACGGGATATGTTGCGGGAAGATTTGATGCGGGAGTTTTACAACAAGATGATGTGCGACCATTTGGCGGAGTGTATGGAAAATTCCGATGTGGCGTTTCTTAATGCGAGTATCGGTATCTTCGATATCGTTCGGGGTTACGAGGGATTGAATGTCGTGGTGTCGTCTTTGCCCGGGCAGGAAATCGAGGCGTTGGAACAGTTGATGGAACAGATGGTGCGGGTTCATCAGACGGTGATAACCGATGAAAAGTTGCACGGCATGGCGTCTGGTTATCTCAAGCGGTTGGAGCAGTTTAAGTTGCAAAAAGAGCGATTCCCGAATAGTATGTACTTGCAAATGTACCAGAATAATTTCTTGTTGGGGTACCCGATTAGCGAGTTCGAGCAGAATATAGATACGACGGCAGCGATTCTTAACAGTCTGACCGCCGAGGATTTCCGGAAGTGGATTGCTCGCTGGTTTGACGACGACCGGAATTGGATTTATATCATGCAAGGAAATAGTGCGGATTATCCTTTCCCCGCGGAAGAACAGATTTCAACCGTGATGCAGGAGGCTCGCGAGTGGACATTTGAAGCCGGGGAGGGACAGGAGAAGTTGGCGGGCAACGGTGTTTTGGTCGATTTCGAGATTCCGGCGGGTAAAATTGTCAAGGAGAAAGCGTTGAAGCCGATAGAGGCGGAAGAGTGGACGTTGAGTAACGGGGCGAAGGTCTATTACAAGTACACCGATTACAACAAGGGTATGTTTAATGTTTTGATAGGTAGCCGAGGAGGACGTTCTTTGCTTCCAGCAGAGGATTTGCCGTCAGCCGACGCTATGGTGGCTTTATTCTTGAAGAGCGGTCTGTATAAGTACGGGACTCGAGAGTTGAATGCGCTCGTGCAGGAGCATTCCATCAACATGGATATTTCCTTGGAGGAGAAATCCGAAAGTATTAATTGCACGAGTACGACACGTGACGCGGATTTCGCTTTCCAATTTTTGCATTTGGTGGTGGAAAAACCTCGTTTCGATAAAGCTGCTTTTGACAAATATGTGCACGTGAATAAGTTGACATTGGCTCACTCTCGTAAGACGACGGACGACACTATCAATGACGTGTTGCGTGAGTTGCGGATGGTGAAGTCGCCCCGGCTTTGGGTGAGGGATGTACGGTATTACGAGGCGATGGATTACGAGAAGATGGTTCGTATTTTCAAGGAGCGTTACCGGAATGCCTCGGACTTTTCTTTCTATATCGTGGGTGATTTGGAACGGGAGGTTGCCCGGGAGCTTGTTACTCGATATATCGCTTCGCTTTCTTCTACTTACCGCAAGGAGAAGCCCGTTAAGTACGAGTACTATAAAAAAGAGAGCATGGCGAAAGATATTGCCGTGGATATTCCCGAGCAAAAGTACATGGTGGATATGGCTTTCACGAACACGTTGAAGACGAAACCGACGGATAAATTTTGCATGATGATTCTTCAGAAGCATTTCGAATACTTGTTTCAACAGCGTATTCGGGAAGCGGAGGGCGGTTCGTACGGGGTACACGTGCGGACGGATGTTACCGATTATCCCGAATCCTCGCAGTTATTTAACGTGCAATTCGAGAGTTCCTTGGAGAAAGGACCCCGTATGCGGGCTATCGTGCACGAGCAGATTGAGCAGTTCTTGAAAGAGGGAATGTCCGATGAAGACGTGGAGGATTTTATCCTGTTATTGAAAAAAGAACGGGATGCAGCTCCGGATTTTGGAAGTATTCCTTTCTGGACGGAAAATATCCAGTTTTATCAACGCACGGGAAAAAGTTTGGATGCTCCCGAGTTTTTCGAGAAAGTGATTGATAAGATTAAGGCGAAAGACGTGTTGGCTTTTGCCCGTAAGTTTTTTGCTGATGCGCAATGCGTTGATATCGTGGTGAAATCACGATAGCTGTCACGAAGGCAAAAATGGAGGTGTGTTTTAACACACCTCCCTAATCAATAAACACTTCCTCGTTAATTACCAGTTATTTTAGTTTGTTCTTTCCTTGTCGAGGGAGGTAAACCCTGTGAACGATTAAGGAGGGGTGAACGGATGTATTTTTCCGCAATCCGCTCGTGTGATGCCCCGGCTATGATATTATTCGCTTTTATTTTCTATATTTACAGTTGAAAAAATCAAATTTACTATGGAATCATTGCCTCAAGAGTACGTGTTGTTGAAGAAAATCAATACATATATTGATAAATTGTTAAACGAGTCTGCCGCATCGGAAATCGCTCGATTGAATGATATATATGACTATATAAAAGATAAAGAGGATTTCGCTAAACATTTTCCGACTCCGATGGATTTTAGTCGTTTTATGAGAAAAATGCACGATCAGGGTATTTTGAAGCAATTGATTAGAAATTGCACGGTGGATACCACTATTTATCATCATTACCAGTGGCGTTTTTTTCCTAAAGCCAGAGTGATTAAAAAGGAAACCACTTGTGAAGATCGGAATGTGGCGGATTCGCATCCCGGGGCGGGAACATTTTTCAAGAGTGCTAAAAAGTATGAAGCGGCTAATGGAGTACTCGTGCGTTCGACGCAGGAATTGTATATACTGAATCAATTGTTGGCTGTGGATTTTTTTGACGTGTATTATGAGGCGCCTTTGGCTGTCGGAAAACAGAAAAAGTTTCCCGATTTCACGGTACGTAATAAAATCACGGGAACGATATTTCGGTGGGAGCATTTCGGTATCAATGATGAATCGGATTACGGGGAGGCGATGGCAGATAAGCTATCGTGGTATAGGGATATCGGATTTCGGAGTATCGAGGAGGGGGGAAGATTGGTGGTGACGATTTATCAAGACGACGATCAATTGGTGGCAGCTGTCACACGTTTAATCGAGAAGATGAAAGGGAATTGATCTTATTTTTCTCAAAAAAGTGAAGCGTGGTTGACGTTTTGGTTGACAAAAACTATCCAAGTCTCATGAAAACCGTTTAAAAGCAAAAAGCACTTACCTTCGTAAGTGCTTTATATTGAGAGCGGAAAACGGGACTCAAACCCGCGACCCCCAGCTTGGAAGGCTAGTGCTCTATCGACTGAGCTATTTCCGCGAATGTGGGGAGAGCAGGATTCGAACCTACGAAGACGATGTCAGCTGAGTTACAGTCAGCCCCAGTTGGCCACTTTGGTATCTCCCCTTTTTCAAAGAACGGTTGCTTTTGTTAAGCGGGTACAAAGATAGAGAGTTTTATTGAAAGTCCAAATATTGGGAGAGAAAATTTTGAAAAAAGATATTTTCGTCGTAAAAAAAGTACGGGGAAGTTCAGAACGAAACTTCCCCGTTACATCTTACCGTCACGAAGAGACCTATTTACGAGGACGATAAGTAATGTCAATTGTTTTTTCTTTTTGATCAAACGCTTTGTAGTGTATTCGGAGTTCGACAGAGTCCGTTACCTCGCTAAAGGTTTCCTTTAGCGGGAAACTCACGTAACCGTTTCTACTGGTGTTTTCCGGATCGTTGTAAGCGTTATGGCGGAATTCCAGTAATACCTTTCCGTCGGCAGTTTTCTCTTCATGCTTGGTGAGGTTTACCATGTGGGTAATGCTTCCGCCACCGCCGTAGAAAAAACGGAAAGTGATGAAGTCATTGGCGATCCAGTACTCGGGTAGTTCTATCGGATCCATTCCTAAACTGTCGCTGATGGCTTCTTTGTACGGTACGATCGGTTTCGTCAGTAATTCCTGCAAACCGTTTACTTTCACGTAATGATCCACGTCTGAGCCCGGGTTGGCATCCTGCAGGATCGTGAAGTCCGCGAATACTCGTGCGTTGTTTTCCAGTGAACGGGCGGGTACGTTCGAAACGGAGGGAAATAGCACGGGACCTTTATCCAAAAGGATTTGGTATTCGTTATCTCCGGTTTTCTCGATCGTGCCAAACTCTAGCCAAAATTTATCCAAGCTATACCCGTCATCGTTACAAGAGGAAAACGTGAGTGTAGTTATGATCAAAAAAATAATTAGCGTGAATGTGTTCTTGCTTTTCATTTTTTCCCTTTCTTATTACTTGTTGTTATCACATCTGCCATTAAGCATCTATGCATTAGATGGATGATTAACAAAATGGTTGCGTTGAATAGTATTAAAATAAGTTTATAAGGTTCATAAGGTCCATAAAGTTCATAAGGTCGAAAGTCCGTGGACCCCTGCGGGGCGCTATACCAACGGCAGCTTGTGCTGCCGTTTTGATTTTGTCCGAAGGACACCCGTGACTTTATGGACTTTCGACTTTACGGACTTTATAAACCTTATAAACTTTATAAACCCTTACGCATTCTCGATCTTCCTTAGCGAGAACAAAAATTCCAATCCCCCGTCTTTCCTGTTTTTAGCTGATATTTCTCCTTTATGGAAAAGGACGGCGTTCTTCACGATAGAGAGTCCCAAACCGGAGCCTCCGGATTGACGGCTGCGTCCTTCGCATACCCGGTAGAAACGTTCGAAGATACGGTTCAGGTGGTTTTCGTCGATGCCTCGCCCCGTGTCGTAATAGGAGAAATAATAGAATTCGTTGTCTTCCGTGTAATTGTTGATCCCGATAGAGATGTTTTCTCCGGCATAGTTGATCGTGTTTTCGATGAGATTACGGAAAATGGCGTACACGAGAGTCTTGTTTCCCTCGATAGAGATTGCCGGATCGACGCTATTTTTGACGGTGATGCCATGAGATACGATCGGCTCATGTAAATCCGTGATAGCTTCCTGTAGAGTGGCGTGGATATTGACTTGCTCTTTTTCAAACATTTCCGCGGCTTCTTCTGTTTTCGTGATTAAGGCAATATCCCGGATCAGATCGGATAATCTCACGACTTGCGAATAGGTGCGTTCAAGGAAAAAACGTTGTTTGTCGGGAGCGATATTCTGTTGTTCCAACAAGGTTTCGATGTAGCCGCGGATACTACTCACGGGGGTTTTCAGTTCATGGGCGATATTGTTGGTCATCTCTTGTTTCAACAAACGGTTTTTCTCGTTGTCAGAGATGTTGTTTAGTGTGATTTCAAAACTGTTATCCGTGAATATTAGTAGTTGAATGGCGAAGTGCTTGCCGGATTTGCTGATTTTATTCTGGTAAACGGGGATGTTCGCGGTGTTGGGGTTGACCGGGGTGTTGCGTTTCAGGAAGTCTGCCACTTCTTTGAAATCCGGTTGGTTGAGGAGTCCTTCCACCTTAAAGGTCGGTTCATCCAAAATCGTGTTCAGGTATTGGATAAAATGCGTGTTGGCGTATATCTTTTCTTGGTTGGCAGAGAAAATGGCGATACCCTCGTCGGAATAATGGAAATGGCGGAGTAATTTTTCTTGTTCCACGTTGATTTGCTTGTTGCTTTCTTCCAGTAGACGGTAGCTGTGGATGATTTTCTCTCCTATTTCTCCTAATTCCGTGTGCGGGAAACGAATATTTTTGTAGTCGATATTATGATTCTCTGCGGAGATAATGAAGTCTTTCAAGCCGGAGATAGCTTTCCCGAACCGATCGGATATGTAAATCAGCGAGATCAGCGTGATAAAGAACAACAACGTGATGAAATAGAGGAATATATTGTCCGTTTTCAAGAAATTTTGTACCTCGATGTCGTAGGGGAGTGCAACCCGGATGTAGTAATTGATGTAGTCTTTGGCGTAGTAATAATATTCTATTCCCGTGCTTCGCGAAAGACGTATGGCTGTACCCGTTTTTTGAATGGACGCGGATTGTATTTCGGGGCGTTGTAGATGGTTTTCTATCTCTTTTCCCGTGTCGAGATTGTTGTCATACAGGACTTTCCCGTCATGGCTGACTATCGTCAGGCGCAAGTTGGAAGGCATGAGCGTTAATACGCTGTTTAACGAGTCAACCCGATGTTTTTCAAGTAAATGATGTTGATGGATAAAACGAGCTATGATGTCTGAATAGTCATCCAGCGTGGTGCGTAGGGTTTCGGTCTTGTATTCCTTTTCCCGGTTCTGTTGGAAAAAGGTAATCACGATGGTGAATGCCGCGAATACAATGAAGAAGTAGATGAATAACTTCTGTTTATAGGATAATTTCATGGGAATAATTTTTTAAAGTTCTATACAATAGCCATACCCGGAGCGATTGATGATATGTTTTCCTTGGTCTCCGAGTTTTTTTCTCAGCCGGGTGATGTGGACGTCTACCGTGCGTTCCAGCACGTAGCTGTCGTCGTTCCATACTTTATTGAGAATATCTTCGCGGGAAAATATTCTTCCGGGGGCTTGTGCCAACATGTTTAATATCTCGAATTCTTTTTTAGTGATCGGGATAATACGGTCATTAACGGACACGCATTTCATACTTTGGTCAATATGCATTTCGCCGACGTCGATGATGGTTTTCTTACTCTCCGGGGAACCTGTTCGTTTCAGTACCGCTTTCACTCTTGCCGATACTTCTTTTATCGAGAAAGGCTTGGAAATATAATCGTCCCCGCCGATGCTGAAACCGGTGAGCATATCGTTTTCCGTGTCTTTGGCGGTAAGGAATATAACCGGGGTGGCATTGTGCAGGTCTTTGCGCATTTTCTCTGCCATTTTGAAACCGGACATTCCGTCCATCATGACATCCAGTAATATCAGGTCATATTCCTCGGGGAGCATCTTTAATGCCTGTTCCGCGGAAGGAGCCGTGGCGACGAAGTAACCCTCGCTCTCGAGATTGAATTGCAGGATTTCTCTTAAATCAGCCTCGTCGTCAACCACTAAAATGCGTTTTTTGTCCATCGTTTCAATTTTAATTGTTATGAATATGTTTCGCGTTCTTGCCTTCCATGAGATAGATAGCCGCTTCCGCTATATTCGTGGCATTATCGCCGATTCGTTCGATGTTGTATGACATGTTGCTCAGTGACAAGGCATCTAATAAATCTTGATCTTTGACGGTTCTACCCACGAAATGAAGAGGTATTCCGTGAACGATTTCTTTGTGGTTTTTGTCCACGATATCATCCGTGCGGATAATCTCTTTCGCCAAGTTTTCGTCTTCACACGTGAAAGCAAAGATAGCATTTTGTGTCATTTTTTTCACTATTTCCAGTTGCTCGCGAATGATTTCACGGAAGAGGGTATATAATTCCCCTTGGAGTTCGACTTCACGCAGGAAGTCCGCGATGTTTAAAAGCAAGTCCCCTATTCTTTCCAGATAGGCCGTCATGTCGTGATAAGACATGATTTTACGGCAATCGCTCGCTCTGGGGCAATAGAGTACGATGGAGTTGATCACTTCGTCCCGTATTTTTACTTCCAGTCCGTCGATGATTACTTCGTTGTGTTCTATTTTATCGTGTAATTCCGCGTCTTTATTACTTCCCGTGAGTGTGAACACGATATCCATTTGCTGGATAACGACGGTAGACAGTACTTCAAAATCTTCTTTTATTTTCTCGAGGTATTTTTCTCTTATTGTAGTCATAATATGAAATTTGATGATTTAAGATTGATGATTAGGGATTTACGATTTATGATTGTAGATTTATGATTTATTGTTTGAAATCTGAAATCATAAATCTGAAATCATAAATCGTAAGTTGTTATCCAAATTGTCCCGTCAAGTATTCTTCCGTGCGTTTGTCACTCGGGTTGGTGAACATCTTCCGGGTTTCATCATATTCAACGAGGTTTCCGAGGTACATGAACATGGAGTAATCCGAGATACGTGCGGCTTGTGACATATTGTGCGTGACAATCAAGATCGTGAACTCTTTTTTTAAATCGAGTAACAGTTCTTCTATACGGTTCGTGGCAATCGGGTCAAGGGCGGAGGTCGGTTCGTCCATCAGTAGTACTTGCGGTTTTAGCGAGAGAGCCCGTGCGATGCAAAGGCGTTGTTGCTGTCCCCCGGAGAGGAAAGTTCCTTTTTTGTGCAGGGCGTCTTTCACTTCATTCCACAGACCCACGTTCTGGAGGCTTTGTTCCACGAGTTCGTCTTTCTCCTGTTTGGAGAGGGAGATGCCGTTCAGTTTATATCCGGCAATGACGTTGTCGTAGATACTCATGGTCGGGAACGGGTTCGGGCGTTGAAATACCATACCTGCCATGCGGCGTACCTCCATGGGATTGGTTTTCAATATATTCTTCCCGTTCAATGTAATTTCTCCGGTGGTTTTTATATCCGGGTATAACTCGTGCATCCGGTTGATTGCCCGTAATAAAGTACTTTTCCCGCATCCCGAGGGTCCCATGATTGCCGTAATCTTTTTCTCGGCGATGTCTGCGCTCACTGACTCCACGGCATTTTTCCCGGGTGTATATGAAATAGATACGTTTTTCAGTTGTAGTATAGGATCTTTGATTTCCATGTTGGTTATGATTTTTGATTTTTGATTTACGATTGATGAATCTGAAATCGTAAATCAAAAATCGTAAATTATTGGATTCTCCATTTTTTAGCGATCTGTTTTGCTGTGATATTAAGTGTCAGAATCAAGAGCAGCAGGAATAATGATGAACTCCAGATCATGTCTATCAAGTTGGGATCGTTGTAGAATTCCCAAATTAATAGAGGTACCGCACTGGTAGGTTTCACGATATCCCAGTTGATTGTGGTACTTCCCAGAGCCGTGAGCATGAGTGGTGCTGTCTCTCCCATAACGCGGGAAATCGCTAAAAGGATTCCCGTGAACAGTCCCCCGAAGGCTGCCGGCAGTAATACTTTGAGTACGACACTCGTGTACGAGGCGCCGAGGGCGAGCCCGGCTTCTTTCAGGCTGCCCGGTAACATTTTCAATGTTTCTTCCGTTGAGCGGACGATCAAGGGAAGCATCATGATACTCAAGGCAACGCTTCCCGCCAAAGCGGAATAGCTACCGATTGGTTTGACGATCCATGCATAGGCGATAATACCAATCACGATAGACGGACTACCTTGTATCAAATCCGTTAGAAAACGGGTGATATTGGAAAACTTGGTTTTCGGGTGTTCCGACAGATGAATACCTACCATGATCCCGATCGGGATAGCGATAACGGCGGCCAACACGACCATAAGTAATGTACCCGTGATTCCGTTAGCGATACCGTCGGGAATGATGTCACCCGTGTTGCGTGCTAACATGGCATCCAAGGTGCTGGGTGCGCTTTCCGTGAAAAAGTTCCAGTTGATTTGCTTGTAGCCTTTTCTGATGAGTTCCCATATAATAGCGAATAGGGGGACTACTGTCAGTGAGGCAAAAAGGCACGTGATGCAGAAGAATGCCTTGCTTTTTATCGTTCTATATTTTAGACTACTCATTTCTCTATCAGTTAAGTTTCTTTATAATGAGTTTCGCTATCAGGTTGATGATAGCCGTGATCAAGAACAAAAGCAGCCCGATAGCGATGAGCGAACTTAATTTCAGACCGTCCGCCTCGCCGAACTGGTTGGCTATGATACTTGCCATCGTGTTACCCGTGTCGGCAAGTGAGGTCGGTAGATTGTTCGTGTTACCGATTAGCATGGTGACCGCCATGGTTTCACCTAAAGCCCGTCCCAAGGCAAGGATGTAGCTGGCAAATACGCCGGAGCCCGCTGCCGGGAAAGTGACGCTTTTGATGACCTCGTAACGGGTGGCTCCAAGGCTATACGCGGCTTCTTTCAGTTCGTTGGGAACCATGGATATGAATTCGCCACTGAGAGAGGATGCATAGGGAATGATCATGATTGCCAGAATGATAGAGGAGGTTAATATCCCGAATCCTTGCGCGTTCACGCCCATTTCTATAATGAGCGGGCGGAAGGTATAAAATCCCCATAAACCGTAGACGATAGAAGGGATTCCCGCCAATAAATCAATGATAGAACTGATAAAAGTGGCTATTCTTTTGCCTTTGAAAAATTCTCCGGTAAAAAGAGCGACGGGTAGGGAGAACGGGATGCAAAATATTAATGCCAGAAAAGAGGTTAATAATGTTCCGACGATAAACGAGAGTGCCCCGTATGTTTCTCTGTCCGGGTGGGGATCCCATTCTGTTGAACCAATGAACTGGAAGAATCCGTACTGACCGAACGCGGAGAGAGAACCACTCACCAGAGAGTAAATCATTCCGGCACTGATCAAAAGTATCAAGATGCAACAAATGGAAAGTAACCGTTTAAAAATAATATCACGCATTAAATAATAATTTAAGTTACAAGTTGCAGGTTACAAGTTTCAAGTCGGGTGCCGTGGAGAACCTGCAACTTGCAGAGCCGTAGGCTCAACTTGTAACCTGTAACTTTATTATTTAAGGACTTGTTTGCCCTCGAAACTTATAGAGTTTAATAGTGCTTTGGCGTTGTCCACCGCGGATTTTGGGAGTGGGGAGTAGTGTACTTTTGTTGTTAAAGCTTGTGCCTCGGGGCTTAACATCCAGTCCAGTAATTTAGCAGTGGCTTGAGCCTGTGCCAAAGTTCTGTTGGCGTATGCCTGTTCTTTGTAAAGGATAATCCACGTGAAACAGCTGATGGGATACGCGTCCGGTGCGTCCGAATTGGTGATCATGGTACGGGTATCTGCCGGGATATCCCCTTTTGCCGCGGCAGAGATACTTTCGGTATTCGGGGTGATGAAGTTCCCGGAACTGTTTTTCATTTGTGCCATCGGGATATTCAGCGAGAACGCGTATTCAGAGCCGATGTACCCGATTGCTCCCGGTGTTTGACTGATCGTTCCGGCTACGCCCGGGTTTCCTTTGGCTGCCAGTCCTACCGGCCATTTCAATGACTTTCCGGTACCCACGTTCTCTTTCCAGTTTGCGCTTACCTTGGTAAGATAGTCGCTGAACACGAAGGTCGTACCACTACCGTCCGAGCGGTATACCGGGGTAAGTTCTTTGTCTGGGAGGGTAATGCCGGGGTTCAATTCTTTGATTTTGGCATCGTTCCATTTGGTGATTTTACCCAGATAAATATCGGCAACCACCTCTCCGGATAACTTTAAATCTTTCACTTCCGGCAAGTTGTATGCCAGTACCACGGCACCCATGCAAGTGGGGATGTGTATTGCGGTATAAGGCATTTCTTGCATTTCGGAGTCGGAAAGATAGGCGTCCGAGCCCCCGAAGTCAACAATTTTATCTTTCAAGCTTCTGATTCCGCCGCCACTACCGATTCCCCCGTAGGTTACCGTGTTGCCGGTCTTCTCTTGGTAGGTTTTGAAGGCCAGATTGTAGAATGGCAGAGGAAATGTAGCTCCGGCGGCAGCGATATTCATTTTCTTGTCTTCGGAACCCTTGTTTTTCTTTGAGTTGCCGCAAGATGCAATCGCGATAGCTAGAAGAATAATAAATAAGTTTTTCATTTTTGATTGTATTAATTTCAACATCTATTGATTCATTTTTTACAATGCAAGTTTAGATGAATCTTGTTACATGAATGTTGCACGAATGTTACATTAATGTTACAACTTGAATTCGATGTTCAAATAAGCGAAAGAACTTGATTTCCCGTCTCTTGGATTCCATGTCGAGAAATTTGGGGCTATCTTCAACTGTTTGATCGGGGAGTATTGGATACCGATTAAGACCCGTTGCCCGTCTGCGCTGCTCCAATCGTCTTTGGAAGCCAAGTTGTCATATCTCCCGAAAGCGTCGAATTTTTCGGCTAATTTCACCGTGGAGTAAACGGAGAAACCGTTTTGGTCTTTATCTTCTTTGGATTTGGTGTTGAACATTTGGTCGTATTCACCGCCAAGAGAGAAAAGTTTGTGTTTATATCCGGCGAAGAAAGCCAAGTTCTGTTGATCTTTCAATCCGTCTGCATCACTGCTTTTGCTGGCGAGGTCATAGTAGGCACGGATAGTCAGACCTTTTACCGGGAATAAAGTGGCTCCGACGGCATATCGGTATTTGTTGTCTCCGTTCAATTTTTTGTACCCTTCGCCGTTGCTGATCGTGATATCGGCAGAGAGCCATTTGGTAAATTTGTATCTGCTCAAAATACCCATGTCTGCGCTGGAACCGAACTTGTACTCGTCTTGGAATGATTTCATGATGTAACGGTATCCCCAGAACTTTTCTTGCACGTTGAATTGTTCCAAACCGATCAACCCGAAATCCAAGGTAAAATCTCCTGTCTTCCAGCTTAACATGGCGTTTTTGATATAAGCCACTCTTTCAAGGTCTGCGCCGTCTACTTTCGTGGAGCCCATGTCGAATACTACCTTCCCGCTAAGTTTCTCGGTTAGTGAAAATTGATAACCCAAGTAAGCGCGATCCAACGCGAATCCGGATTCTTTGTTCGCGTCCCCCAATCCGGCATGATAGTTAGCGAAAACGGTAACGATAGGTTTCCCGGTAATCTGGAATTTCTTTTTTTCTTCTTGTCCGAAACTGCTCATGCAGGCGATAATCAAAACCACACTCATTAAAATCTTTTTCATTTGTCTAAATTTTAGTCGTTAAATAAATAATTGAAAACCTCTTGTTTTCGACGGCTAAAGTAGATTGAAAAGATTTCTAAAAAGATACATTTTAATTACAACAATGTTACATTTTCTATTTCCTGAAAATAGAAAAATTTACGCTGCCGTATTGACGGTGTTCGGAGAAGAAGGGGGCAGATGAGAAGTCTACCGTGCCGGGATGTTCAATAATAGCCAACCCGTCCGGGGCTAATAATTCATTGTCAAATATAGCGGCCGGGATATCCATAATCTTTTCCAGATCGTATGGAGGGTCGGCGAAGATGATATCAAAGGACTGGCCTTTCAGTTTTTTGCAAGCGATAAACACGTCGGTTTTGAATACGTTGATATTCTTGAAACCGAGTTGGAGTATCGTCTTTTTTATAAAAGAGTAATGATTGTAGTTCAATTCCACGGATACGATTCGTTCTGCACCGCGTGAGGCAAATTCGTAGCTGATACTTCCCGTGCCGGAAAATAAGTCCAGCACGACGGCTCCCTCTATATCGATGTAGTTGTTGAGCACGTTAAACAAGTTTTCTTTAGCAAAGTCCGTTGTCGGGCGAGCCCTGAAATTTTTGTCCGGGAATATGACTTTCCCCTTGTGTGTGCCGCTTATAATCCGCATCGATGAAGATTTAACAAGTGAATGAAATAGGATGAATTGATCTCCTTGCCGGGCAAGATACCGTTTAATATAGGTTCTTTTGCGAAATAAGGAGTGGGTAAATAGGTCGAGAGCAATTCTTTCAGTTTCTCGTCATTTGTTGCTGCACCGAACACCGAAACGTGTAGTTTCTCTTTTTGAATGTCACATTCTTTGATGCAATTCAACAGGAAATAAACGATGTCGGTTGCCGTCCTGTGATTAAACGAGTTGAATAATTGCACCCTTGTATCTTTTATAAATAGGATATCGAAAAAATCAGCCTGTATGTTCAGGAATATTTGTTCCGAACCATGCAATGCTTTTGTTAACGCTCCTTGTATAAAGGGGTATGCCTCGTTCACGATTTGGAGCACCGGGAAATGTTCCCAAACGAAATTGTTGAGAGTGGTATTGATCGTTTCCACGAGGTAGGCATCTATTTTCTCGATATGATGATACAAAAGCGTATCATCGGGGGTAATCTCTTGATTCACGGAATAGAGGGTTGCCACGTTCGCCTTGTTAAAGAGAGCCCCGGGGATAATGGTTCTCTCGCTGAAACAGGGCATAAGATATACCTTTTTGAATCGCAGGTTCAGAATCACGTCGTTCACGAGATAATTCTTCAACTGGGCAATCACGGCTTCACGAGAATCCGCGGCATAAGGTTCGTGAACAAATACCATTAATTTGTCATGGGCGTCATGCACGCAAAACGAAAATCCATCCGTTGCATAACGGATGGATAATATCGATTGTGTAGATAATTCGTAAGTGAAATCCGAGTCAACAAAATAAATACTCTGCATGTATTCCTCGTTTACGAACCGGAATGTTACTCCCAGTTACCCACGTTATTGTTTGCCTCTGCCACGCTACCCACTTTCAGACCGGGGTATTTTTGTAATCTTTTTCTTTCACCGTTGTATTCGAGAATGGCATCTTCGTATTCTTCAAATAAATCTTCGAAGATAACCATGTTGTTTACACGAGCCTCGAACACGGGAACCTCGATACCTGATTCCGTCCAGATCATGTTTGTTCCCATGAGGAATTCATGTTTCCGTTTGGTGAACGGTACGTAACGAAGATCGTCGATCGGGTAGTTTTTCCCGAAAAGTTGCTCAAGCGCGGATATACGCATCGTGTCACGGATGATAAGACCTTTCTTCAATGCCTCTTGTTCCGTCATACCTTGATCCAGTTGGTCATCGGTAAGCTCTCCGATAGAACGCACTGTTTTCAACGAATCGTATTTCACGAAATGAATCAAAGTATCGAAACTACTAGTGTATACCCCGTGGATACTCTTGTAAGCATCTTGTGCAGTTCTGATATCCTTTAACCTTTGGATAATTCTATCGTATCTTTGGTTTCTCAATTTTTCAAATTGAATAGGGTTCTGCACGCTTGCATAACACAAATAACCCAGGTAGATAGCCGCAAGTGCTAAAACGATTTGGATAATGATCTTAACTGGTTTCATTTTTTCTGTCTGTATATTTGTTATATATTAAACAAGTTAGTTCTACTGTTTTCAAGCTGTTTTTTTCATATCTTTACACGGTGTTTATTCAACACCTCGCACGAATCCACGTTGGATTACAGTGTCGGCAAATATAAGAAAAAAAAAGTTTATACCACAGTTTTGGCTATTTATTTTAATCATGATACATGGACATTTTGAACGTATTGTAAAAGAGAAGTTTGGATTTGATTTCTCTCCCTCTCAACAGGAGGCGATGAGATGTTTCACGACTTTTTTCTTTGACCGAAACCCCGAAAGTTTGTTCTTGTTGAAAGGATTTGCGGGGACGGGAAAGACCTCTCTGGTGGCGGCAATCGTCAATACATTGCTGCAATTCGAGTATCATGTCGTGCTGTTAGCCCCGACGGGACGTGCGGCAAAAGTGTTTTCCGGTTATTCGGGGCAATCGGCGTACACGATACACAAGAAGATTTATCGCCAGAAAAATGCACAGGAAGGAATTGGTGTCTTTAACTTGGGATTTAACGCGGGAGCCAACGTGTTGTTTTTCGTGGACGAGGCATCCATGATTTCGATGAGTTCTCAGGATTCTAATTTCGGAACGGGCTCTCTATTGGATGATTTGTTTGAATTCGTGTATAACGGGCGCAACAATCGTTTGGTGCTGATCGGGGATACGGCACAGCTTCCCCCGGTTGGAGTGGATGTCAGTCCGGCATTGGATGCCGAATTTCTGCAAGTGAGTTACGGTATGGAGGTTTACGAGGCAAGCCTCACGGATATTATGCGTCAATCCGAACAATCCGGTATCTTGTACAATGCGACTCTCGTGCGGGAGATGATCGGGGCGGCTCCTTATGCCAAATTGTTGTTGAAAGTTGCACCCTTCCCGGATATAGTACGTGTCGGGGGAGGAGAACTATTGGATGAATTGGATCATTGTTACGGTAGGTTCGGCATGGACGAAACGATGGTTATCTGCCGTTCCAACAAGCGGGCGAACCGTTTTAACGAGGGTATCCGTGCCCGTGTGCTTTACCGGGAAGAAGCATTTGGTGGTGGAGATAAGATCATGGTTGTAAAGAATAATTATTTCTGGGGTGCCGAATATGATAAGATTGATTTTATCGCCAACGGCGATATTGCCACCGTGGAGAAAGTGGGAAAATACAAGGATTTGTACGGCTTTCATTTCGTTCATGCCCGCCTCAGTATTTACGGGTACGAGGAAGAGATTTCGGCTTGGGTGATGCTCGATACTTTGACCTCGGAACAACCTGCGTTGAGTTATGACGAGTATCGAAAGTTGTTTGCGGCAGTGGAAGAGGATTACATGGATATCCCTTCCAAACAAAAGCGGTACAAAAAAATACAAGAGGACGAGTATTTCAACGCCCTACAAATCAAATTCGCTTACGCCGTGACTTGCCATAAGGCACAAGGCGGGCAATGGGATGCCGTTTTTATCGATCCGGGATGGATGGGGGACGAGATGATGGACGACGAGTATTGGCGTTGGCTTTACACGGCATTTACACGTGCCCGCAAGAAATTGTATTTGATTAATTTCAAAGATGAGCTGTTTGGGGATTCGGAGAATTTATAAATAATGAAGCCCCCTAAAAACACCAAACTTTTAGGGGGCTTTATCGTACAGAATTTCCGTTATTATTTTTTCTTTACCCATTTGACCGCATCGGCCGCAATAAGTTGGGCGTATTCTTGACCGAATTTTTCATTCTTGAAGGAGGCTATTCCTCGGTCGTCCAATACGACACATGATTCTCCTGCCGGTAAGGTAAATGTGCCTAATGATATCCATGCTTCTTCTGCTGGCAAAGGAAGTGTGCATGCTACATAATAGTCTGCTTCTTGAGTTTCTATGACTATCTCTTTTTCACCTTCTGGGGTATAGACGGTATAGTAGTTTTTCGTTTCGGGGTAATCAACCGCAAAGAAAATGCCGTTGGGGCATTCGCAGACATGAGGCCGATGGACAAATATTTCGTATTTCCCTGCTTCCGGAATATCTGCCTTCCATTCGGCTTTGGATTTTCCTGTACCGGCTTTTTTGACAAAAGCACTGCGAATATGTTCTCCGTGAAACTCTTGTGAAAGAGTAAGTTCCCATGTGTTGCCTTTAACTTTATAGAAGGGAATGTATTTTTCATTATTCTCTTTTTTGATTAGATCGGTCAGTCGTTTTCGATTGTTTGCCGAATCGATGAGATGGAAATTAACATCCTCGTTGTCTACAATGATTTCTCCCGGGGGGTAGAATTGATTTCTGTCAAGTAACGTGATACCTTTGTTAGGTATTGCGCTTGATACTGGAGCTTGGCTGACTTTAATGTCTTGGGGAAAACATCCTGAAAAGTTTGTGGTTAATTGTAGTTCATATTCGATGTTTTCATGAATGACGATTCGTTTGTATTCTCCGGGTTTGATTAAGTAACTTTGAAGATTTCTGATTACACTTTTCCTGGGGGGGGGATCCTTTGCTATAATTGAAACAATACCGTCTGTTCCGCTGGGATTGCCGACTTTAAAATCGAGGATTTGCATATCTTCCGTTTTTTTCCGGTATATGTCTTTTATCGATAACAAGGGAACTTCGAGAGTTGTGTACCACTCGTCCATGTATGCCTTGATGTTTTGCCCGAAACGTTGTTCGAATCCCTCGATGAATGAATCGAAGTTAACTTCATGGAAAGGAATGTGTGTGTTGAAATCTTGCATAAGCCGGCTCAAGGAATCCCAGGTCGTGATTGTGGTAAGATACCCAAGTAGATGTGAAACTTTCGAACGGATGGCGATGTTTTGTTCCCTGCTATATTCTTCGGCGATGATTCCTTTTAATCCTTTTTCAGCGATGCGATTTAATAATTCCAAGCTCATGATATCATTGGGGCTTCTATATACGTTCGGATTTATCATTTGTTTGAATATTAGTTCTATGCCTTGGTACGTGTCGGACGTGATGCAGCTATTATAATCGGTGAAAATATGTTTTATTCCCATATTGTTATTCCACAAATAGGGGAAATTGACAGTTAAAAGATATTCTTGTACGCTTCTGTCGTAGAAGTTATTATCTGGATAATCAGCAGGATTGCGAGTTTCTATGCGACATAATCGTTCATGGAAAAATGCGATTTCCGGTTGCATGCAGTCGTTAAACAACGTCGAACGTAGAAAATAAGAAGATGAAGGCACCTCAATCAGTTTGAAATATTTGAAAGGATAGGGATTGGGTTTATCTTGCTCAATCTCATCTTTACACAGGTAAAACATTTTTTTTAAATCTTTCTCCCGGTTTGGGTTGTCTTCTTTGAGGAGATCCCATTCGTCGAAATATTTCATGTAGCAATCATTTCCCGGGTAAGTATAAAGTTCCACGGTAAGCGAGTCCACTGTAAGGGCTCTTTTCTCGTATTCCCCGATACAGAGGGTTAGTCCCGTCAAGTTTTGTAAATTGTTAAACGTGACATACTCACCTTCTGTTATGGGTACTCCTTGGGATAAAACAGTCAGTTCGTCCGTTTTTTTTACATGGAGCGTGTAACTCGTGAAATTCATTTCTGCAGATGCTTGCAATGCTATCGAGGGAACTGCTGTCGGGTACCACAGCACTTCCGGTCTTAGGAAAGTGAATTTACTTGATACAAAAGCGGGATGTTTGCCATAGTTCTCTTTAGAAAAAGGATTATCTTTTAGGGGAAAAAATTTCTCGTCGGGTAGATTTATTTGGTAAATATCTTCGTTAATGTATCCCTCGTACGTGATATCTAATTTGATATATTCATTCGGTGCCAGGGAACGTTCGATGACAACGGCTAGGTGGTCTCTATGAAAGGGAAGGTTTTGTCCGTTAGATTCAATCTTGTTAATTTTCAGCCCTGGGTTAAGGAATAACAAGAGTTGGTCCATTTTCTTTTTTTTCTGGTTTTGTACTTGCATCCGGCTTGTTGCCGAGAATGTATTTCCCCTGGGGTGATATGTGATGTCGTGTGTAATCACGCGGGCTTTGGGTGTTTTGGTGTATTTAAGAAAGGCTTTGCGGCAGGTAATTCTATTTTCCAGGCGGGATTGGTATTTTTCAATGTAGATGAAACCGAGGTACAGGGAAAATGCTAAAAACAACATGGCTGGAACGGCTAAATAACGCTGCCGCCCGGCGGTTCCGGGAAGTCTCTTCACGAGTAAAATGCTAAAGTAGAGAAAACTAATCCCTAATAGCAAGAAAACACCCCGGTGGAGTAGGAAATTGGATAGGTCCATGAATCCTATTAGGGTGGAAAAAGAGTTGGGAAGCAAGCGTCCTTGGAAGTCCAGTATGCCGTAAAAAGCTGTTGCAGCGTAATTGTATTCGAAATAAAGAAAAGCTATTAGAATCAACCAACTAAACATGGGGTGTTTAACCAGTTTGTTGACAAGTATAGATAGGCTGGTGATGAAAACTAGCGTGGGAACCGTATAGGTGAAAAGATAGAAAAGGTTTATCCATAAACTGACGTGAGAATTCGGGATGAATATATTGATAATCATGGATATGGTCATGAAAATAATATCTATCGTGAGGAATGGGATAAGAATGCCTATAACCTCCCCGAGAAGGGTTTGCCCGTTGCTGATAGGTCGTGTCAAGAGAACTTCCCTCGTTTCTGCTTTTTTCCGTTTCCTTTGAATGTCACAAACAAGGAAAGTAACAATGAGAGATTGAAACAGGTTCAGAAAATAGATGCCGCGTAGAGGCATGGAAGAAGTTAATGCAACATCTTGCCACCCAATATACCCAATACCTAGGATAAAAACACCTGGAATTAGAGTACCTAATATATACACTCCCCCAATAATGAAAAGGTAGAATAGCCAATTCCTTCTTGTCAACTTGCTTTCGTAAGTTATAATTGTTTTTAGATTTGTAGTTTTCATGTTTGCAGGTTTATTTTTAGTACTATAGAGGGTGAAAATATAAATATTGTATTATGAATAAGAAGATTCTTTGAAAATAAACAAATAAAGAGAGGAGAAAGGCTCCTCTCCTTGAATATTTGGTTCATGTGAAATAACATAGCCTTATTATAGGCTTAAGATATTCTTGTTTTTGTAGAAAAATCTGAATAATTGTCGTGTTGAATTATACAGTTTTTAATTTATTGTTATCTTGCTATATGTACCTCTTCAATTGTTACCTCTTTTGTTTCTGCAGGCTCACTTCTTCCTACACCATTTATGGCTGAAACACGGAATGTTACTTTAGCTCCTTTCGTCATATTATCAACGTAATGACTAAGCTCTGTAGTTCCTCCTTTGCTTATCCATATGTTAGAATTGTGCTCTCTGCATTCAATTTCATAGGATACTATTCGAGACCCACCATCATCCTTGGGTGCTTGGTATGATATCGTGCATGAATGATCCGTTGTCGCATCTATTTTAGGAAGTCTCGGAGGACTAGGTCTACTAGCTGTGCTAGCAAATACGATTGTCGTAATGACTAAGCCTAAACAGATGAATAAAAATGGTTTCAAAAATTTTTTCATAATTTTGTTCTTTAAGGGTTTTATTTTTAGTATATCGTTGTAAATATAAGTAAATGCTAGACTATTGGCAAATATTTATCATGATTTTTAAGAATAAATTGTCTTTTGTATAATAAATTTTTTGTAGGCTAAAGTAAATTTGACTATTAAATTGGAAATGGAACAATGATTATTTAAAATATATTAGCCGACTAATTCATAAAAATTAGTCGGCTAATACTTATAATCGGCAATCTCCGAATCACGAAATCACTGAATCTTTAAATCTTTGATAATGTCATCAATCCGGTCATTCGCCTCTTTCTGTGCCCGCTCGTAATCATTCACGTCTTTCATCTGGGTGCGGGCTTCAAAATAGAATTTAATCTTGGGTTCCGTGCCGGAGGGGCGTACGGAAATCTTGCTGCCGTCGGCAAGGAAGAATTGCAGTACGTCGCTGGTCGTTTCAAAATCAAGGTGTTTCTTTTCACCCGTGCGCAAATCGGTCGCTTCCAGTGTTAAGTAATCCTTTTTGAGGACAACGTCGCTATGGTTAATGCTCTTCGGGGTATTGTGACGGAATTCTTTCATCATGGATTTGATTTCCTCTGCCCCGGTGATGCCTTTGCGCACGATGTAAATCATTCTCTCCTGCGAGAACCCGTATTTCGCGTAAATCTCTTTCAAGAACGTGTAGATGGTTTTGTTTTGCATCTTCACCCATGCGGCAATCTCTGCCATGAGTGAAGTGGCTGATACTCCGTCTTTATCACGCGTGAAAGCGCCCGGCATGAAACCGAATGATTCTTCGCCGCCACCGATGAATTTCTCTCCTCCTTCTTTGCGGATCACGTCAGCAATCCACTTGAACCCGGTGTACACGTCGTAACAAATGATATTATTTTTCTCTGCTATATCTTTGATTAATTCCGTGGTAACAATCGTTTTCACGGTGTATTCGCCACCTTTAAGCAACCCAAGTTCTTTTTTTCTACGGATGATGTATTCCGTGAATACAATGTTGGTTTGGTTACCGTTCAGTAAAGTCCATTCCCCTTTGTCATCCTTGACCGCGATACCGATTCGGTCGCCGTCGGGATCACATGCCATGGCAAGGTCAGCATCTATTTTGCGAGCCAGATCCAACGCCATTTTAAATGCGGCGGGTTCTTCCGGGTTGGCGGAAGCCACAGTCGGGAAATCCCCGTCTGGGATGCTTTGTTCGGGTACGGTGTGGATGTTCGTGAATCCCCAGTTGCGCAAAGATTCCGGCACGAGTTCGTAGGTCGTGCCGTGCAGCGGGGTAAAGACGATTTTTAAATCATGTTCTTTTTGGATGGCCTCCGGTG
Organism: Butyricimonas sp. Marseille-P3923; assembly: GCF_900184685.1. Taxonomy (GTDB): domain Bacteria; phylum Bacteroidota; class Bacteroidia; order Bacteroidales; family Marinifilaceae; genus Butyricimonas; species Butyricimonas muris. Next base: position 256,406 of record NZ_FXXL01000005.1, on the reverse strand, counting down.
AAAGGCTTAATGTCTTCACTTTGTCGAGGTATTTCTTGTCGAAGTCTTTCCCGAGAATGGTGATCATTTCGGGAACACCCTTGAATTTGATATCCGTGACTTGTACTTTTTTCACCTCGTTGATCACGTTTTTGTCGTGCGGGGGAACAAGTTGCGAACCGTCGTCCCAGTAGGCTTTGTACCCGTTATATTCTTTCGGGTTATGCGAGGCGGTGAGAATAACTCCCCCTTTGCAACCTAATTCCCGGATAGCGTACGACATTTCCGGGGTGGGGCGCAGGTCTTCAAACAGGTAAACATGTATTCCGTTAGCCGAGAAGATATTGGCGGCGGTTTCCGAGAAAAGATGGGAATTGTGTCGGCAGTCGTGTCCGATACATACGGCTTTTTTCTCGTTCGGGAACATTTGGTTGATATAGTTGGAGAAACCTTGCGTGGCGGCTCCTACCGTGTAAATATTCATCCGGTTTGTGCCGACTCCCATGATTCCGCGCAATCCCCCGGTTCCGAATTCCAGATCGTTGTAGAACGATTCCACCAGTTCGGTTGTATCCGTGTTATTTAACAGGCGTTGTACTTCAACTCGTGTTTCTTCGTCATAAGCCTTATCCAACCATTTTTCGGCTTTGGCTCTGGCTACTTTTATGATGTCATTGTTTTCCATAAGCTATCATTTTATTTACCTTCTTGCAAAGGTAGGATTTTCCTGAATGAATAATATGGATTTTGAGATTAAATTGTTACGTTTCAAAGAAGAAAAATGCAATAAAAAAGCCTCGTTCTGCAACGAGGCTTTTTTATATGGCTAAAGCTTAAATTAAAATTTTCTCTCTTTAATTTTTGCTTTCTTTCCGGTAAGTTTACGGAAATAGTAAATTCTGGCTTGACGAACAGCACCTCTCTTGTTCACCTCGATCGCTTTAATATAAGGAGAACTGAAAGGAATGATACGTTCTACACCAACGTTACCGGACATTTTCCGAACCGTGAAGGTTTTCGTGGTTCCGGTACCTTTAATTTGGATAACTACGCCTTTGAAAATTTGGACACGTTCTTTGTTTCCTTCAACAATCTTGTAGTGTACACTGATCGTGTCACCGGTAGAAAATTCGGGAATTTCAACACTGTTTTCCTGTGCAAAAGCCTGTTCCGCAATTTTAATTAAGTCCATTGTCTTTATTTTAAAAATTCACTTATCGAACGCAGTATTACGACTTTTGTCTTTCATGTAAGAGACTGCGTACGTTTTAAAATCGAGTGGCAAAGATATAAAAATAAATATTCCGGTGCAATAGCGCCGGAATATTTATTTGTTACGAGTTCACAAGTTACAGGTTGCAGGTTCTCGAACTTGCAACTTGCAGAGCCGTAGGCTCAACTTGCAACCTGCAACCGAAATTGGAAGTAGTAGTTATTCTACCACTTCCAATTTCTTGCCTGTCTGTTCGATAATCATACGCAAGTACCATTCCGGTAAAGCGGGTTGCTCTACTTTCGGGTTCTTTTCTCCCGGGATAGCGGTTTTCACGTTTCCGTCCATGTATTTGCAGAACAGATAGCCGTAGAAATCTCTCCACGTATCCACGAGCTGGTTTCCGGTACGGCAAGAGAAATCGGTGATAAATTCGATAGTTGCTTTTCTGTCTTTTGCTAACATTTCCTTTGCCCCGGCGTCAATCATCTGCACGAAATTCACGTATTGTTTTTCCAGTGCGACCTGTTTCTCCCGAATTTCCGGGTGAATCAAGTTATAGCGGGTATAAGCAAAATTCGTTACTTGATTGAAAACCCAGAAGGCTGCCTTGTTAGTGAATTCCATCATGCTGCCGTTACCTTCGGCAAACGCGAACGGAACTTCCGTTGATGCAGAGTACATCGGGAAATATACCGAGCTTGCCGCATCGTCAACCCCGAACCAAAGGATACCGCCGATCTCGTCCGGTAGCCAGCTTCTACATTGAGCGACAAAAGTGAAGCCTGTTTGTTGAGTGGCGGTTGCTCTCTCGTGTACATATTCCTTGCCGTCGACCTTGAAGCTCATCGGGCGCCATCTGTAAGGACATTCGTAAGGTCCTGCACCCATATCCTTGCTCATATCCAATTCAGTTCCTTCCAGATGGTCACGCATGAAATCCATTACTTGAAGAACATCTATCTTCTCGCTCGGTTTGATCCACAACGGCATACGGTTCGTGGCGTATCCTTTAGCATCGCGCTTGATATCTCTCCCGTTCGCGTAATTGAAATATTTTCCCATATCCGGGTTTACGGCATTGAAGAAAGCCCACACGCGGATTTCGCAAGCACGTGCTCCGCTGAAATCTACCGGTGCGTAGGTATCCGAGAAACTGAAATCTTTATTTTTACCGTCTTGGGGATAGAATCCTTTTTCTTTCGCGAAAGAGATCACGTCTTTAGCATACACGGTGGTGATGTTCGTGTCGTAGATCTTGTTCATGTTGTCGGAAGAGATAGAAGTTTTGCCTTCCAACGGGAACGTGGTGATACGGGCTTGATTGGCATGTGCCGATACGTATCCGTCCGGAACCATGCGGGCAACCCACACGGCACCTTTCTCGCCTTCTCCTTTACCGATAATTTCAAGGATCCATACTTCGTTGGGGTCGATGATAGAGATGGATTCTCCACTACTTGCCCAACCGTATTTTTCAATCAAGTCGGTCATTACAACGATCGCCTCGCGGGCTGTTTTGGCACGTTGTAACGTGATATAGATTGCACTACCGTAATCTATAATGGCTCCGGTTTGAGTTTCCAGTTCTTTTCTTCCGCCGTAAGTCGTTTCGGAAATAGCCAACTGGTGTTCGTTCATGTTACCGACTACATTATATGTATGTGCTACTTGAGGGATTTTGCCCATGAATTTACCGGTATCCCACTCGTAAACGTCGAGCATACTTCCGGCTGGCCAATCCCGTGCAGGCCAATGATATAGTTCTCCGTACAACACATGAGAGTCCGCGGAGTAGGTAACCATCGTGGATCCGTCTTTCGTGGATCCTTTCGTGAACAGAAAGTTCGTGCATGCCATCGTGTAAGAGGTGCAACAAACCAATGCTAATGTAATTAAGGCGTTTACTTTTCTCATTTTAAGTTATTGGTTTATATATGATTTATTTATTCATTATCGAATCCGGTCCAAAGACTTCAGTAATTTGATGTCTTTGAATATTCCCCGCATAGCCATGTATGCGAGTACCACACATACCAAGGGAAGTATGAAACTTATTTTATATATGATATCTGCATCTATTTTGCTTTGGAATTGATTGATATGGTACCACATCAATATCATGGAGCCCAACAGAAGAATAATTTCAGCTATGCACAAGCGGATTTGCAGGAATCGCTTCTTGTAGAGGAATATCGTCACGAAGGGCAACCCGATCATGAAAATATTCAAGATAAGTAAAGCCCAGTAATTTGCTTGAAGTACTGTTTGTTGTCCGATCATGACCACCCCGTAAGTGAAAAAATTGTAACTTGCATCGTTGGGTACAAGTACTTGTGCGATCGGGGCAAATAAAGGTATTGCCATGACAATGGCAATGATAAGCAGGTAAACTGTTTGTATTCTTTGTATCATATCTAAAATTAAAAATTAACGCGCGAGTGAATCTAACGTGTATTCGACAAGTTTTTTCATGTAAGGTTTGTAATTGGAGGACGCATCCCCGTTTGCCCGGTTCGCTATGATCAGACAGATCGTGGTAGCATGATGTCCCATGAGAGCGGAGAGTCCGGCAATAGCGGCGCTTTCCATCTCGTAGTTCACTATTTTATGACCGTTGAAATGGAAGCGGGCAATTTCGTCATTGACCGTCGGCATCTCTATCGGCAGGCGGAGCACCCGACCTTGCGGGCCGTAAAATCCGTTCGCGGTGAGTGTCACGCCTTTCACCGTCACGCCTTCCGTGTGCAATTTACTTACCAGCTCCGGTGAAGCCTTTACAGCGTAAGGGCGTGCGGCAAGGGGAGTCCAGTGACATTCTTTGATGAAAGCGTCTTCGAAAGCGGTATCACATACCGTTTCATTGTCCCGGTAGAAGCGTAATACCCCGTCAATGCCCAAACTCATTTCGGATATCACGAAAGAATGAACCGGAACATCGGCTTGCACGGAACCGGAAGTTCCGATGCGTACGATATTCAATCGCTTTTTCTCCGGCTTGATTTCTTTGGTTTGCAAATCAATATTCACGAGGGCATCGAGTTCGTTCATCACGATATCTATATTGTCAGGTCCGATTCCCGTGGAGATAACGGATATTCGCCTTCCCTTGTACAGCCCGGTGGTCGTGTGGAATTCCCGGTCACTTTTTTTGATTTCAATATGATCAAAATAAGAAGTGATCATTTCGACTCTTGACGGGTCGCCCACGAGGATGATTTGGTCTGCCAAATCCCCGGGGTGCAGGTGAAGATGAAAGACGCTACCGTCTTCATTCGTGATTAGTTCAGATGATTTTATCGGCTCCATAATCTGTTTACTTTTTTGAGCAACCAAATTTAGTAAAACAAATAATACCGGACAAACATTTGCCCGGTATTATTTGGTTTGGGGATTCTTAAACTATTTAGCGTAATTGATTGCTCGTGTTTCTCGGATGACCGTTACTTTTACTTGTCCCGGGTAAGTCATTTCATCCTGAATTTTCTTGGCGATCTCGTACGAGATTTTTTCTGCTTCCGTGTCGGAGATCTTTTCACTTCCCACGACAACCCGGAGTTCGCGGCCTGCTTGGATAGCGTATGTTTTCACCACTCCATTATATGAGAGAGCCAAGTCTTCCATTTCTTTCAGACGTTTGATGTAGGATTCTACAACTTCCCGTCTTGCTCCCGGTCTTGCCCCGGAAATAGCGTCGCAGGCTTGAACGATGGGAGCGATGAGTGTAGTCATTTCGATCTCCTCGTGGTGGGCCCCGATAGCGTTGCAAATATCCGGTTTCTCCTTGTATTTTTCAGCCAGACGCATACCGAGAATCGCGTGCGGTAATTCCGGCTCGTCGTCGGGTACTTTACCGATATCGTGCAATAGTCCGGCACGTTTTGCCTTCTTCACGTTCAAGCCGAGTTCGGCAGCCATGATAGCGCAAAGATTCGCGGTTTCGCGGGCATGTTGCAATAGGTTCTGTCCGTATGAGGAACGGTATTTCATTTTACCTACCAAACGGATTAGTTCCGGGTGCAGACCGTGGATGCCGAGGTCAATCGTGGTACGTTTACCCGTTTCCACTATTTCTTCCTCTATCTGTTTTTTTACCTTGTTCACCACTTCCTCGATGCGTGCCGGGTGAATACGTCCGTCCGTTACCAACTGGTGCAAGGACAGGCGAGCGATTTCACGTCTTACCGGGTCAAATCCGGAAAGAACGATAGCTTCCGGGGTGTCGTCCACGATGATTTCTACTCCGGTTGCGGCTTCGAGCGCGCGGATATTACGTCCTTCGCGGCCGATGATACGTCCTTTGATTTCATCCGAATCAATGTGGAATATGGATACGGCATTTTCCGTGGCGGTTTCCGTGGCAACCCGTTGAATCGTTTTTACCACGACCTTTTTCGCTTCCATGTTTGCCGTCATCTTCGCCTCTTCCATGATTTCGTTCACGTAAGACATGGCTTCCGTTTCCGCTTCGTCTTTCAAGGACTGGATCAGTTTTTCTTTCGCTTGTTCTGCCGACATTCCGGAAATGGCTTCCAGTTGCTCGATCTGTTGTTTTTTGAATTTATCCAGTTCCGCGTGTTTCTTTTCCCACAATTCCTTCTGCACTTCCAGCGTCTCTTGTTGAGTTTCCGTTTCCTTTATTTTCCGTTGGCATTCTTCCATTTTGCGTGCCAACTCGGCTTCTTTTTGTTTCAGCTTGTTCTCGGTGAGAAGAATTTTGCTGTTTCGGGCGTTTACCTGCTTTTCGTGTTCAGCCTTGATTTGTAAGAACTTTTCTTTTGCTTGCAGGATCTTGTCCTTCTTGATCACTTCCGCCTCGGCTTCCGCTTCTTTGATGATGTTTTTGCTTCTGTATTTGAGGGTGATGTTTATCAGGATATAACCGATAACGAACCCCACGACCAAAGCAACAACACCGGTAATTATTGTTGTTATCATATTTGTAACTTGAATTTATAGTTGTTATATATAATTATTTTGGTGTTTTTTGTCAAAACAAAAAACCCGCACTATTTCTCTTTAAAAAACCCCTGTTAGACACGGGTAGAGCTGCCGTTAGATTCAGACTTCCACCGTCCCGAAGGAACCCCGAAGGGTCGAGGCCTGTCCTTGGCTAACAAAGCTTCACTCTAATTGGTTAAGTGTTGAGTTTTCCAGTTAAATACGAAATAATGCGGGTATATCTATTTCCTTTTCAAAGAACTCTTGTTTATTCTACTCTTTCAGAACTCCGTCCAGCCTGTTGCTGATCTTCCTCACTTCCTCTAATACGGGCTCGACGTCGTTTTGTTTCTCGGCTTCCAACATTTTTACCGTGAATTGTAACGCGGTAACTGCTAGAAAGTCGACGGGATCGGCATTCGCGTACTTTTCCCTATATTTTGCAATCTTACTATTAATCAGCTGGGCGGCTTTTCTGATCGCCTCTTCTTCCTCTCTCTCGATGGTCAGAACGCAAGGCCTACCGGCTATATTTAGAGTAACAGTAAGTTTATCATTCATATTTAATTATTCAAAAGAGCAATACATTTATCAATCTCCCGCACAAGTTGGCTTATTCTACTTTTCGCCTCGGTACTTCCTTCTCCGGTTGAAATAGCTGTCGCCACCTTCAATGTTTTGATTTCTTCATGTAATTTTATGTTCTCGCTTTTCATCCGCTCGATCCGGTCACGGAGTTCTTTAATTTCCGTATCCTTCTCTCTGTTTTTGTCCAGCGAGGATATATATAGTTTTATCAGTCGTTCAATTTTCTCGTTTAGCTCGTTAATAACGGCATTGTCTTTTGCTGTCATAACATATTCTTTACACGACAAAGATAGAAATATTTCTTTTAAATATCAAGAGTGTTATTAAATTTGCGGTGAAATTAATCGTTTTTTTATGAAAAGGAAAAGATTGTGGAGAAGGATTCTGTTGTCGGGAATCACGCTACTCGTTTTATCATCAAATATTTGCGCCCAGTCGGAGCGGTTGTTGTTCCCGTTGCACGGGACCCCGCTATTGAGCGGAAATTTTGGAGAATTGCGTGCCACGCACCTGCATTCGGGGCTCGATTTTAAGACCGGGGGACGTGAAGGGCTGCCCGTGATCTGCGTGAAGGACGGGATGGTCGCCCGTGTCAAGGTGTCCCCCACGGGATACGGGAATGCCTTGTATATCGAGCACGAGGGAGGAATCACTACCGTGTACGGGCATTTGAGCCGTTTCGTGCCCCGGGTGGCGAAAGTGGTACGGGAGATACAATATAATAAGGAATCGTTTGCCATTGACGAGAACCTCGTGGGGCGGCAGCTTTTCTTTCGCGCGGGTGACACGATCGCTTATAGCGGTAATTCCGGTTCCTCCATGGGACCGCATTTGCATTTCGAGGTGCGGGAAACGGAAAGCGAGCACGCGCTGAATCCTTTGAACTATCTTTCCGTGGCGGATGAAACGGGACCTAACGTGCGGGGTGTTTACGTGTACACTTTTTCTCGTGAAGGAGTGAACGCCGGGGCCCGTCGGGTGGAAGTGAAAAACACGGGAAACCGGGTGTACCGGGGAGGGAAAATCAGCGTGCCTGCCGGTAATGTCGGTGTCGGCGTGCAAGCGGATGATTTCATGAAAGATTCATGGAATAAACTCGGGGTGTATGATATGGAAGTATCGGCGAACGGGGAGAAAATTTTCGAGTTGAAAATGGATCGCCTGTCTTTTGATCAGTCCCCGCTGGTAAACACGATAAAAGATTTTCACCAGTACCGGGAGGGCAGATACGTGTATCTGGCTTTCGGGGATTGTCAGTCCCGGTTGCTGGGAGCGAGCAACAGGCAAGGCGGTTTTATCGGGGTGCAAAAGGATAGTGTTGTCGACGTGGCAATCGAATTGCTGGATATAAACGGGAATCGTTCCAAGGTATTGTTTCAACTGGTGGGACGGCAGGAGGCTGCCGGGTTGGATATACCGGAAGGGGCGGAGGTTTTGACATGTGCTCGGGGATATAATTTGCGGAACGGTAATTATTCTTTGTGCTTGGAAGCGGGGGCATTGGCATATCCCGTTATTTGTAAGCCTCGTGTCTGCTCGAGGGAGAAGGATAGCACGGGGGTGGTAGAGGTTTTTTCTTTGACAGAACGGGTATATCCCTTGTTGAAGAGTGCAAGGTTGTCCGTCGAAGGGGATTTTCCGGATAAATCCGTCTTTTGTCTGTTGGAAGAAAAAGGACGTTTATCTCCTTTAAATACCGAGTGGCGCACCGGAGGGTTGGAGGCGTCTACCCGTGTGTTGGGAGAATACACTATCCGGCAGGATACGATTGCCCCGGTGATTTTATACACGGGGGTGAAAGGGCGAAGGGTTCAATTCCGGGTATTCGACGATTTGTCCGGAATTGCTTCTTACCGGGTGGAGGTGAACGGGAAGTGGTGTCTGTTCACTTACGATGCCAAAAATCGCTTGCTCGAGGGAAGTCTTAACGAACCGGTCTTCGTGAAAGGGAAAAACCGGCTCGTGTTGAACGTGAAAGATGGCGTGAAAAATGAAGCGATTTTTGAAACCGACGTGTATGTAAAATAGTTCAACAAAAATTACTATCTTTGAAATGGACAAAAAAGTCCTGTTAAGTTTATACATATTATATAAGTAAATTTCGATATGATGAATATAGAAGAGGCAAAACAATTAGCGAAGAACGGACAGAGGGATGAAGCTATCGCGATGCTTTTGCAAATGTTGGAGAATGGTGCGGGAGAACGTGAAACCGTGTTGTTGGAGTTGGGGGTGGTGTATTATGCCAAGGGGGATACCACTCAAGCGTTGAATCATTTTAATGAAGTCGTGCGGATAAACCCGGAAAACACGAAGGCGAAGACCTATCTGGATATGATTAACGGCATCTTGAATTATTATTGCAAGGATTTGCTGAATCCTTGAGTTAGCGAGGGATAAATATTCTGGGGGTAAGGTCATGCTATGCTATAGATAGGGATGTCCTATGATTTTATCCGGTTTTTGGGTGGCTTATAGGCGGCTTTTGGGCGGCATCGCCTACACTTCGCCCACAGTTTGCCCACTTATCGCCCACGTTTTTGCATAAAAAAGGTATTTTTAACGCGGGTGGCATGCCGATTGTCTCGTGATGAGTTCCGGTTGCTGAAAAGCAGGTGGGGTGCTTTGCTGTTGGTCAATGGGAGTTTTACCCTTGTTCATGGTATTGTGCTCAAGGGAAGGGAATGATTATTTCTTTGTGTACGAGAAAAAAATAGGCTGCAAGGGTTTTATATCTTAATTAATTGATATATCTTTGCAACCAGTTTTTTGAATTGTTAAATATAAACTTCAATCCGCTTGAAAGGGGGTGGTCAATTATTATCGAGAGATTAAAAAGAATACATATTATTTAGTGGAGAACAGCACGATAAAGTGTTGTCGAATTTTGTGTTATATAAAAAATATTCATTTTAAATACTAGAAAATCATGATAATTGTACCATTAAAAGAAGGTGAAAACATCGAGAGAGCGTTGAAGAAATTTAAAAGAAAATTCGAGAAAACCGGTGTTATTAAAGAACTGAGAGATCGTCAAGCTTTCACGAAACCGTCTGTAAGAAACAGAGTGGCTCGTATGAAGGCTGCCTATCGTCAATCTTTGCAACAAGCTGAAGATTAAAAAATCGAATTCTTCCTTTGTTTTTCCAAACAAAAGGCGTAACTTGCTTACGACTTATTATTTATAAAAAATGACACAGATCGGACTATTTTTGAAATACTTGGAAGACGTGAAGCGTTACTCCGCTCATACGGTGGTCGCTTACAAGACGGATTTGCGTCAGTTTTACGATTTTTGTGGAATGGACGAGGAAGACGAGGATTTTTCCCGAATGACGACCAAGCTCGTGAGGGAGTGGGTCGTGGCGGAAATGAGAGGAGCCTTGAGGAACAAAGGGGGGAAACAAAAGTTGCATCCGGCTTCCGGTAAGCGTAAGTTGAGCAGTGTTAAAGCGTTTTTCCGATTCCTCGTGAAAGAAGGGGTGATGGAGGTGAATCCGGCCGAAGATATTTCGGGGCCGAAGTTGCCGAAAAGATTGCCTGTTTTCGTGAACGAGCAGGATATGGAGATCACGCTGGATGATGCGGAGAAAGAGGAAGGCTTTCATGGGTTGAGAGATTTTCTGATTTTGCTGATGGCTTACGACACGGGCATGAGGCGTTCTGAAATTGTCGGATTACGGCTGGTTGATGTTGATTTGTCGCGGCATTGTATACGTGTCCACGGTAAGGGCGGAAAACAGCGGGAAGTCCCGATCTTGAGAGAACTGGAGGAGGATATTGCTTGTTATATCAAGGGGCGTGCCGAAGTCGTGGGACGTGAACACGGGATGTTCTTCGTGACCGATAAAGGTAAGCCGATCTACCCGCAATTCGTTTACCGTTTGGTGGTGGCGGCGTTGGCAGAACATACTTCATTGTCAAAGCGCAGTCCGCACGTGTTGAGGCATTCGTTTGCCACTCACTTGCTGGATCGGGGGGCGTCAATCCAAGGTATCAAGGAATTGTTGGGGCACTCCAGTCTGGCAGCCACTCAGGTTTACACGCATAATTCGGTAGAGAAAATGTTGGAGATTTTTAAACAAGCTCACCCGCGAGCATAAATTATAGGAGGAAACGATATGGAAATTAGAATTAATCCTGTAGGTTTTTCAGTTAATCCGGTGTTGGAAGAGTTTATAAACAAGAAATTCTCGAGGCTGGAAAAGTACCACGACGGTATTATGGGAGTTGACGTTACCTTGAAATTGGAAAAGGATGATCAACTCGAGAATAAACTGACCGAGGTACATGTAGATATAAAAGGGCAGGAAGTATTTGCCAAAAAGAACGCGAAAACTTTCGAGGAGACTGTCGATGAGTTGTATGATGTGCTCAAGAGACAATTAGTTAAGGCGAAAGAAAAAAGAGAAAATTGAGAAAAATGATCTCATTTATTGTGAGATATGATTTTTAATTTGTACATTTGCAAGCCAAATTAAATGGGAGATCTCGCCTTTTCTGTTCAAGGAGTGGATAGACAGCGAGTTACTTGCATGAATATAGAGTTATTGTGATAAATTGTTTAATAATAAAATTGTTTTAGAGTTATGGCTAAAGAACATTTTGACAGGTCCAAACCACACGTAAATATTGGTACTATCGGTCACGTTGACCACGGTAAAACTACTTTGACGGCTGCTATCACTACGGTATTAGCAAAAAAAGGTCTTTCTGAATTACGTTCATTCGATTCTATCGATAACGCTCCGGAGGAAAAAGAAAGAGGTATCACCATTAATACTTCTCACGTAGAATACCAGACTGCCAACCGTCACTATGCACACGTTGACTGTCCGGGACACGCCGACTATGTGAAGAACATGGTAACTGGTGCTGCTCAGATGGACGGTGCTATCTTGGTTTGCGCCGCTACCGATGGTCCGATGCCTCAGACGCGTGAGCACATTCTTTTGGCTCGTCAGGTAAACGTTCCGAGAATCGTTGTATTCTTGAACAAAGTGGATATGGTTGACGACCCGGAAATGTTGGAATTGGTTGAGATGGAAGTTCGCGAGTTGTTGTCTTTCTATCAATATGATGGTGACAATACCCCGGTGATCTTGGGTTCTGCTCTTGGAGCGTTGAATGGAGAAGCTAAATGGGAAGAGAAAGTAATGGAGTTGATGGATGCTGTTGACAACTGGATCGAGTTGCCGCAACGTGCCGTTGATAAAGCTTTCTTGATGCCTGTTGAGGACGTGTTCTCTATCACTGGTCGTGGAACTGTTGCTACCGGTCGTATTGAAACTGGTATCGTTCACACTGGTGATGAATTGGAAATCATCGGTTTGGGTGCTGACGGTAAGAAAACCGTATGTACCGGGGTTGAGATGTTCCGTAAGATTCTTGATGAAGGTCAGGCTGGTGACAACGTTGGTTTGTTGCTTCGCGGTATCGATAAAGACGAGATCAAACGTGGTATGGTGTTGGCAAAACCGGGTTCAGTTAAACCGCACGATAAATTCAAAGCTGAGGTTTATATCTTGAAGAAAGAAGAAGGTGGTCGTCACACTCCGTTCCATAATAGATACAGACCGCAGTTCTATATCCGTACCTTGGACGTTACCGGTGAAATCACTCTTCCGGAAGGACGCGAGATGGTAATGCCCGGTGATAACTTGACCATCGAGGTTAATTTGATCACTCCGGTAGCTTGTAACGTAGGTTTGCGTTTTGCTATCCGTGAAGGTGGTAGAACCGTTGGTGCTGGTCAGATCACTGAGATCTTAGACTAATAAGATTTTAGATTTACGATTTTAGATTGATGATTTAATCTGAAATTACTAAATCATAAATCCAAAATAAATGAGTCGGCTTCGTGCCGACTCACACACGGGAGTGGCTCAGTTGGTAGAGCATCGGTCTCCAAAACCGAGGGTCGGGAGTTCGAACCTCTCCTCCCGTGCAACTAAATTAAAGAACAAATGAAAGTTAAGAGTTATATATCAGATGTTTATAATGAGCTGGTGAATAAAGTAACTTGGCCTACGTGGTCTGAGCTCCAAAGTAGTGCGACGATCGTGATGATAGCTTCCGTCATCATAGCGCTTTGCATATTCGCGATGGATTTCTCGTTCAGACATATCGTGACCGGTATATATAATTTGTTTTACTAATAATCTTGGAGGTCTAACATGGCTGAAATACAGAAAAGATGGTATGTGCTTCGAACCATTGGAGGTAAAGAGAAGAAGGTAAAGGAGTACATCGAGAATGAAATCGCCAGTTTAGGGCTTCAGGAATATGTTTCTCAGGTTTTGGTGCCTGCCGAGAAGGTGTATCAAGTGCGTAACGGGAAAAAGTATAGCAGTGAGCGAAACCTTTACCCGGGTTACGTGTTGATTGAAGCCGCGCTCGTTGGAGAAATCCCTCACATGCTTCGTGACATCACGAACGTGATAGGCTTCCTGGGGGAAACCAAAGGAGGAGATCCAGTGCCGATGCGTCAAGCGGAGGTGAACCGGATACTCGGTACGGTGGATGAACTCGCGGAACAACCAGAAGAAATAAGTATTCCTTATTTCGTTGGCGAGTCGGTTAAAGTGACTGACGGACCGTTTAATGGTTTTACCGGCGTGATAGAGGAGGTGAATTCCGACAAGAAACGCTTGAAAGTAATTGTCAAGATTTTCGGACGGAAAACGCCACTTGAATTGAGTTTCATGCAGGTAGAAAAAGAATAACAATTATTTGATTAAAAACAATCATGGCAAAACAAGTTGAAGCTATTATCAAGCTGCAAATTAAAGCCGGAGCTGCAAACCCGTCCCCTCCAGTAGGACCGGCGTTAGGTTCTAAGGGAGTCAACATCATGGACTTCTGTAAGCAATTCAACGCTAGAACTCAGGAGATGGCAGGCAAAATCATCCCGGTAATTATACAGGTGTATGGTGATAAGTCGTTTGATTTTATTACAAAACAACCTCCTGTTGCTATTCAACTTTTGGAAGTTGCTAAACTTAAATCCGGATCCGCGGAGCCCAATCGCAAGAAAGTGGCTTCTATCACTTGGGAACAGGTGAGAGCTATTGCCACGGACAAGATGAAAGATTTGAACGCTTTCGAGATTGAAAAAGCAATGAGTATGGTAGCTGGTACCGCCAGAAGTATGGGTATTACCGTAACCGGTGACAGACCTTTTTAATGAACTTGTAACACTTCAAACGTAATGAGTAAACTGACAAAAAATAAAAAGTTAGCTTTAGCGAAGATCGAAGGTGGAAAGGTATACTCTATCGACGAGGCCGCACAGCTTGTGAAAGAAGTAACTTTCACGAAGTTTGAGGCGTCAGTTGACATGGACGTTCGACTGGGTGTAGACCCGCGTAAGGCCAATCAAATGGTGCGCGGTGTATGTACTTTACCTCACGGTACCGGAAAGCAAGTAAGAGTTTTGGTTTTGTGTACTCCTGACAAGGAGGAAGAAGCTAAAGCAGCCGGGGCCGATTACGTGGGCTTGGACGATTATATCGAGAAATTGAAAGGCGGCTGGACCGACATCGATATTATCATCACGATGCCTTCTGTAATGGGTAAGGTAGGTGCTCTTGGTAGAATTTTGGGTCCTCGTGGATTGATGCCTAACCCGAAGAGTGGTACGGTAACCCCGGAAATCGGGAAAGCTGTTACTGAGGTTAAAGCAGGTAAGATCGACTTTAAAGTTGACAAATTCGGTATCATTCACGCTTCTATTGGTAAAGTAACGTTCGAGCCGGAGAAGATTATGGAGAACGCGAGAGAATTCTTGAACGTGATCAATAAACTGAAACCGACTGCAGCGAAAGGTACTTACATCAAGAGCGTGTATCTGTCAAGTACGATGAGTCCCGGTATTCAAGTAGAACCAAAGACTTTACTTGATTAATGTAGTAATCTAAAAAGGACTTCAGTAGTATGAAAAAAGAAGATAAAAAAGTCGTAATAGAGACCTTAACCGAACAAGTGAATACTTACAAGCACTTGTATGTTAGTGATATTTCAGGACTTGACGCTGTGGATACACAAGCTTTGCGTCGGGCTTGTTTCAACGCTAACATCAAGTTGGTGCAAGTAAAGAATACCTTGTTGAGAAAGGCTTTGGAAAACGCTAACAACAATTACGAGGAGCTTTTCTCCGTGTTGAAGGGAGATAGCGCTATCATGTTGAGCGATACCGGAAATGGTCCTGCCAAACTGATTAAAGAGTTCCGTCAGACCAAAGACAAACCGGTATTCAAAGGAGCTTTCGTTGAGGAATGTACTTACGTTGGTGAAGACCAACTTGAGGCATTGATCAGTATTAAGTCTAAGGAAGAGTTGATTGCGGACGTTATCGCGATGTTGCAATCACCGATGCAGAATGTTATTTCCGCGTTGCAATCCGGACAAAATACGATCGCTGGTGTTGTTAAAACACTTTCTGAAAAAGAATAATTTTTATAGTTTAGTAAACAAACAATTTTAAATAGAATAGAAATGGCAGATTTGAAACAACTTGCAGAAGAGTTAGTAAACCTTACCGTAAAAGACGTAAAAGAATTAGCTGACATTTTAAAAGAAGAGTACGGAATTGAACCTGCAGCTGCTGCTGTAGCTGTTGCTGCTCCTGCAGCTGGTGGCGCTGCTGCCGCTGCTGCTGAACAAACTGAATTCGATGTTATTTTGAAATCAGCAGGTGCCGCTAAATTAGCCGTAGTTAAGTTGGTTAAAGAATTGACCGGTCTTGGTTTGAAAGAAGCTAAGGAAATCGTTGACAAGGCTCCGGCTCCATTGAAAGAAAAAGTTTCTAAAGAAGAAGCTAATTCATTGAAAACTCAATTAGAAGAGGCAGGAGCTGAAGTTGAACTTAAATAAGGTATAAAACCGGTAGGTTTTTAGGTTTAGAGTCTCATGTGGACTCTAAACCATTTTGTTGTTATGATTGTTTAGGTTCAAAAAAAATAATAGATGTCTTCATATAATTCAAACAATAGAATAAGCTTTGCATCGATAAAAAATCAGCTGGAATACCCTGATTTTCTTGAGGTGCAGTTGAAGTCTTTCAAGGACTTTTTTCAATTAGGTACCACGCCTGAGAACAGAAAGAATGAAGGCCTTTACACGGTTTTCAAGGAAAATTTTCCTATAACTGATACACGGAACAACTTTGTTTTGGAATTTTTGGACTATTTTATAGATCCGCCCCGCTACACGATCGAGGAGTGTTTGAGTCAGGGATTGACTTTCGGCGCACCCTTGAAAGCGAAGTTAAAGTTGTACTGTACAGACCCGGAACATGAAGATTTTGATACCGTTATCGAGGATGTATATTTAGGAAATGTTCCTTACATGACTCCGAAGGGTACTTTCGTGATCAATGGAGCAGAGCGAGTGGTAGTTTCTCAGTTACACAGGTCTCCCGGCGTTTTCTTCGGGCAAAGTATCCACGCGAATGGTACGAAGCTTTATTCCGCGAGAATTATTCCGTTCAAGGGTTCATGGATCGAGTTCGCCACGGACATCAATAACGTGATGTACGCGTATATCGACCGGAAGAAAAAATTGCCCGTGACAACTCTTTTGAGAGCGATCGGGTTTGAAACGGATAAGGATATCCTCGAGATATTCGGTCTTGCAGATGAAGTCAATGTTTCCCGTACGGGGTTGAAGAAAGTCGTTGGCAGACGTTTGGCTGCTCGTGTTTTGAAATCTTGGATTGAAGATTTCGTTGATGAAGATACCGGTGAGGTCGTTTCTATCGAGCGTAACGAGATTATCGTTGATCGTGAAACGGTACTGGAGCCTGAGCATATTGATGCAATTGTCGAATCCGGCGCGAAAACGATCCTTCTTCACAAGGAAATGCAAAACTTGGCTGATTATGCTATTATATATAACACGCTGCAAAAGGATCCCTGTAATTCAGAGAAAGAAGCGGTGTTGCATATTTACAGGCAATTGCGTAGTTCGGAGCCGCCAGATGAGGCTACTGCACGCGATGTGATTGATAAGTTGTTCTTCTCGGACAAACGTTACGATTTGGGTGACGTGGGACGTTACAAGTTGAACAAGAAGTTGAATCTTGCGACAGACCCGGATATCCGTGTGCTGACGAAAGAGGATATTATCGAGATCATCAAATATTTGATCCGTTTGTTGAACGCCAAGACGGACGTGGACGATATCGACCACTTGAGCAACCGCCGCGTACGTACGGTTGGCGAACAATTATATAATCAATTCGGAGTAGGGTTGGCCCGTATGGCACGTACGATTCGCGAGAGAATGAACGTGCGCGACAACGAGGTGTTTACCCCGGTTGACTTGATTAATTCGAAGATTTTGTCTTCGGTAATTAACTCGTTCTTCGGAACGAACGCGTTGTCCCAGTTCATGGATCAAACGAATCCGCTGGCTGAGATAACCCACAAAAGACGTATGTCCGCATTGGGACCCGGTGGTCTTTCGAGAGATCGTGCCGGATTCGAGGTGCGTGACGTGCATTACACTCACTATGGTCGTTTGTGTCCGATCGAAACGCCCGAGGGACCGAATATCGGTTTGATTTCATCTCTTTGCGTGTATGCGAAGATCAATGACCTTGGCTTTATCGAAACTCCCTATCGTAAGGTGAATAACGGAGTGGTGGATTTATCTGAAGAAGGAGTGAGATATTATTCGGCAGAGGAGGAAGAAGAAAAGGTAATCGCTCAAGCTAGTTCCCCCATTGATGAAGAGGGAAAGTTTATCAATAAGCGGGTAAAAGCCAGACAAGATGCCGACTTCCCGTTGGCAGCGGGTGAAGAGGTGGACATGATTGATGTTGCCCCGAACCAGATTGCTTCTATCGCTGCCTCTTTGATTCCGTTCTTGGAGCATGATGATGCTAACCGCGCATTGATGGGATCTAACATGATGCGTCAGGCAGTTCCGATTATTTCTCCGGAGTCCCCGATCGTGGGTACCGGTTTGGAAGCTAACTTGATCAAGGATTCCAGAACACAGATTGTTGCTGAAGGTCCGGGTGTGGTTAGTTTCGTGGACGGGCGCAAGATCGTGATCAAGTATGACCGCACGGAAGAAGAGGCTTTTGTAAGTTTCGAGCCGGATACGAAAGAGTATTATTTACCGAAATATCAACGTACTAACCAAAGTACGACAATCACGTTGAAGCCGATCGTGAGAAAAGGCGAGCGTGTAGAAGAAGGACAGATTCTGACGGAAGGTTATTCTTCCCAGAAGGGTGAGTTGGCTCTCGGGCGTAACCTGAAAGTGGCATTCATGCCTTGGAAGGGGTACAACTACGAGGATGCTATCGTGATCTCCGAAAATATTGTTCGGAATGACGTGTTCACTTCTGTTCACGTGGACGAGTATTCTTTGGAAGTGCGTGAAACGAAACGCGGTCTTGAGGAGTTGACGGCCGATATCCCGAACGTGAGTGAAGAGGCAACGAAAGATCTGGATGAAAACGGAATCATTCGTGTCGGAGCTCGTGTACAGCCGGGAGATATCTTGATCGGTAAGATTACCCCGAAAGGAGAGTCTGACCCGAGTCCGGAAGAAAAGTTGTTGAGAGCCATCTTCGGTGACAAAGCCGGTGACGTGAAAGATGCTTCTTTGAAGGCTTCCCCGTCTTTGAAGGGTGTGATTATCGACAAGAAGCTGTTCCAACGCACGATCAGCGACCGCAAGACTAAAGCTGCCGGAAAGAATATACTGGCAGAGTTAGACGAGCAGTTCCAACGTAAAGTAGGTGATCTTACTTCTCTGTTGATCGATAAGTTGTTCGAACTGGTGAACGGTAAGACTTCACAAGGCGTGAAGAATTATTTGAACGAGGATATTGTTCCGAAAGGCGTGAAGTTCTCGTACAAGATGTTGCAGAATATGGATTTCTTGCAGATCAACCCGAACAAGTGGACGACAGACAAGCAGAAGAATGATATGATCCGCGACTTGTTGCATAACTATATCATCAAGTACAAAGAGATAGAGGGACAGATCAAACGTAAGAAATACAACGCTACTGTCGGGGACGAACTTCCCACGGGTATCATCAAGATGGCGAAAGTTTACGTGGCTAAAAAGCGTAAATTACAAATCGGTGATAAGATGGCAGGACGTCACGGTAACAAGGGTATTGTATCCCGCGTGGTAAGGGTGGAAGATATGCCGTTCTTGGCTGACGGTACTCCGGTTGATATTTGTTTGAACCCGTTGGGTGTGCCTTCCCGTATGAACTTGGGACAGGTATTCGAAACCGTATTGGGTTGGGCAGGTAAGAACTTGGGAGTGAAGTTTGCTACCCCTATTTTCGATGGTGCAACTCTTGAAGATATCAATAAGTACACGGACGAAGCCGGTGTACCCAGATTCGGTACCACGTACTTGTATGACGGGGGAACGGGAGAACGTTTCGACCAGCCGGCAACCGTGGGTGTGATCTACATGTTGAAGTTGGGGCACATGGTTGATGATAAGATGCATGCTCGTTCTATCGGTCCGTACTCGTTGATTACTCAACAACCTCTTGGAGGTAAGGCTCAGTTCGGAGGTCAGCGTTTCGGAGAGATGGAGGTTTGGGCACTCGAGGCATTCGGTGCATCACATATCCTTCAAGAAATCCTGACAGTGAAGTCGGATGACGTGATGGGAAGAACGAAGACTTACGAGCATATCGTGAAAGGGGAACCTCTGCCGAATCCCGGGATTCCGGAGTCTTTCAACGTGTTGTTGCATGAGCTTCGCGGGTTAGGATTGAGCGTAAACCTAATATAATGGAAAATTGAAAATGGAAAATTGAAAATGGGGAAAGAAAGTCTATTAATTTTCAATTCTCAATTTTCAATTTTCAATTAACAAATAAAATATGGCCTTCAGAAAAGACAATAAAGTAAAGAGTTTTACTAAGATAGCGATTGGGTTGGCTTCGCCGGAAGAGATTCTGGAACGATCCAGTGGCGCTGTACTAAAACCGGAGACGATTAACTATCGTACTTACAAGCCTGAACGTGACGGTTTGTTCTGCGAGCGTATTTTCGGACCGGTGAAGGATTACGAATGTCATTGCGGTAAGTACAAACGTATTCGTTATAAAGGGATCGTTTGTGACCGTTGTGGTGTCGAGGTGACGGAGAAGAAGGTAAGACGTGAGCGCATGGGGCACATTCAATTGGTGGTTCCGGTGGCTCATATCTGGTATTTCAAATCATTACCGAATAAAATCGGTTACTTGTTAGGTTTGCCTTCCAAGAAACTGGATACCGTGATCTATTACGAGAGATACGTGGTGGTGAACCCGGGTATCATGGGTGATACCGGTATCAAAACAATGGACTTTTTGACGGAGGAGGAATATCTGGATATTCTGGATAAGCTTCCGACGGATAATCAATATCTGGATGATGATGATCCGAATAAATTCATTGCTAAGATGGGTGCCGAGGCGATCTCCATGTTGTTGGAGCGTCTGGATTTGGATGATTTGTCCTATGATTTGAGAAATAAAGCGAATACGGAGACTTCTCAACAGAGAAAGAACGAAGCTTTGAAACGTTTGCAGGTTGTAGAGGCTTTCCGCGAGAGTAAAGAGATTAATAAACCGGAATGGATGATCGTGAAGGTGTTGTCTGTGATACCGCCCGAGTTGCGTCCGCTGGTTCCGTTGGACGGTGGTCGTTTTGCGACTTCCGATTTGAACGATTTGTACAGACGGGTAATCATCCGTAACAATCGTTTGAAGAGATTGATCGAGATCAAGGCTCCGGATGTGATCTTACGTAATGAAAAACGTATGTTACAGGAGGCCGTGGATTCATTGTTCGATAACTCTCGTAAGTCTAACGCTGTAAAGATCGAGAATAACAGACCGTTGAAATCTTTGTCCGACAGTTTGAAAGGTAAACAAGGACGTTTCCGTCAGAATTTGTTGGGTAAGCGTGTTGACTATTCCGCACGTTCGGTAATTGTCGTTGGACCGGACTTGAAGATGCACGAATGCGGTCTTCCGAAAGATATGGCTGCCGAATTGTACATGCCGTTTATTATCCGTAAGTTGATCGAGCGCGGTATCGTGAAGACGGTGAAGAGTGCGAAAAAGATTGTGGATCGTCGTGACCCGATTGTTTGGGATATTCTGGAAAATGTGTTGAGAGGGCATCCGGTTTTGTTGAACCGTGCGCCGACTTTGCACCGCTTGGGTATTCAGGCTTTCCAGCCGAAATTGATCGAGGGTAAGGCTATCCGTTTGCATCCTTTGGCTTGTACTGGATTTAATGCCGACTTTGACGGTGACCAGATGGCTGTGCACTTGCCGTTAGGTAACGAGGCTGTTCTGGAAGCGCAGATTTTGATGTTGTGTTCGCATAACATCTTGAATCCGGCTAACGGTGCGCCTATCACGGTACCTTCTCAAGATATGGTACTCGGTTTGTACTATATCACGAAACCGAGAAAAGGCGTGAAGGGTGAAGGTTTGAAGTTCTATGCTCCCGAGGAAGTGATTATCGCTTTCAACGAGCGGGCTGTGGATTTGCATGCCGAGATTGAAGTGAAAATTGATGATGTAGATAATGAAGGAAACGCGATCAACCACATGATTAAGACTACTGTCGGTCGTGTGATATTGAATCAGTTTACCCCGAAGAATTATCCGTATATTAATACCTTGATCACGAAGAAAGCTTTGCGTGACATCATCGGTGACGTGTTCAAACGTTGCGGGGTGGATGTGACCGCCAAGTTCTTGGATGATATCAAAGACTTGGGGTACCGTAAGGCGTTCGAGGGTGGTTTGTCATTCAACTTGGGTGACGTTATCGTGCCGGAGAACAAGCAAGATTTGTTGCAGGAGGGATACGATCAAGTGGAAGAGGTGATGATGAACTATAACATGGGATTCATTACCAATAATGAAAGATATAACCAGATTATTGATATTTGGACACACGTGAACGCTAACTTGACTTCAACTTTGATGAAGCAGTTGGCATCTGACGACCAGGGATTCAATTCTATCTACATGATGTTGGATTCCGGAGCCCGTGGATCTCGCGAGCAGATTCGTCAGTTGGGTGGTATGCGTGGATTGATGGCGAAACCCCAAAAATCCGGAGCTACCGGTGGTCAGATTATCGAGAACCCGATTTTGGCGAACTTTAAGGAAGGGCTTTCGGTGTTGGAGTACTTCATTTCAACCCACGGTGCTCGTAAAGGTTTGGCGGATACGGCATTGAAGACGGCAGACGCCGGATACCTGACTCGTCGTTTGGTTGACGTGGCAAATGACATCACGATTACCGAGGAAGACTGCGGTACGTTGAGAGGGGTTACCATTTCGGCTATCAAGAATAACGAGGAGATCGTATCTTCTTTGTCCGAGAGAATATTGGGACGCGTGTCCGTGCATGATATTTATCACCCGAATACCGGTGAATTGATCGTGGCATCGGGTGACGAGATCACGGAAGTGATTGCCGATATTATTGAAAAATCACCGATCGAGCGGGTTGAAGTACGTTCCGTACTGACTTGTGAGGCGAAGAAAGGAGTTTGTGCTAAATGTTATGGACGTAACCTTGCTACCAGCCGTATGGTTGAGAAAGGTGAGGCTGTCGGAGTTATTGCAGCACAGTCTATTGGTGAGCCGGGTACCCAGTTGACATTGAGAACTTTCCACGTGGGAGGTACTGCCGGAAATATTTCCAGCGAGAACTCGTTGAAAGCGAAATATGACGGTTATGTCGAGTATGAGGAATTGCGTTCTGTCGAGCATGTGTTGGATAACGGAACGACTTGTGACGTTGTTGTCGGACGTTTGACGGAGTTGCGCATTCTGGATAAAAACACGAATATTATATTGATTTCTCACGCTATTCCTTATGGGGCTAAATTGTTCGTGAAGGATGGTGATGAAGTAAATAAAGGTGAGTTGCTTTGTGAATGGGACCCGTTCAATGCGTTGATCATTACTGAATTTGCCGGAACTGTCGGGTTGGAGAACTTGATTGAGGGTGAAACCTACAAGGAAGAATCTGACGAAACGACCGGATTTAGAGAGATGATTATCATCGAGTTCCGTGACAAGATGAAAGCTCCCGCTTTGCGTATCAATGATGCGGAAGGAAATATGATCAAGAGTTACAACTTGCCGGTAGGCGCTCACATCGTTGTAAAAGAAGGTGCAGAGGTAACGGCAGGTAGTACGATCGCGAAGATTCCGAGGGCTGTTGGTAAGGCAGGCGATATCACGGGAGGTCTTCCTCGTGTTACCGAGTTGTTTGAAGCTCGTAACCCGTCGAACCCTGCGGTTGTATCGGAAATTGACGGGGAGGTAACTTATGGTAAGATCAAGCGTGGTAACCGCGAGATCATCGTAACTTCTAAAGCCGGTGAGGTGAAGAAGTATCTGGTATCTCTGTCAAAACAGATATTGGTTCAGGAGAACGATTATGTACGTGCCGGAACCCCGTTGTCTGACGGTGCGATTACCCCGACTGATATCCTGAATATTGAGGGACCGATCAAAGTACAGGAATATATCGTGAACGAGGTACAGGATGTGTATCGTATGCAGGGTGTGAAGATTAACGATAAGCACTTCGAGATTATCGTACACCAAATGATGCGTAAGGTATTGATTCAAGATGCCGGAGACACGAGATTCTTGGAAAACCAAATCGTTGATAAAGGTGAGTTCATGGAAGAAAACGATTCAATCTACGGTAAGAAAGTTGTACTGGATGCCGGAGATTCGGATCGGGTGAAACCGGGACAAATTATCACGGTACGTATGTTGAGAGATATTAACTCTCAATTGAAACGTCGTGACTTGAAGGTGATTGAGGCTAGGGATGCGGTGCCCGCAACTTCGGCACAGGTATTACAAGGAATTACCCGCGCTGCATTGCAGACGGCAAGCTTTATCTCTGCTGCTTCATTCCAAGAGACCACGAAGGTGTTGAACGAAGCTGCAATTTACGGTAAGGTCGATCCTCTGGAAGGATTGAAAGAGAACGTGATTTGCGGTCACTTGATACCGGTGGGAACAGGTATGAAAGAGTTTAGAGGTATGATCGTAGGCTCTAAGGCGGATCTCGAAAGGATGGAAAAATAACGATAAGATAGAGGCGCCGAAAGGCGCCTCTATTGTTTTATAACTATAACCGAACCATTATGGAAGAGAAAAAACAACAACTTGATATCGAATTAAGTCACGAGGTGGCACAAGGGACTTATGCTAATCTGGCTATAATTTCCCATTCCTCGTCGGAGTTTATCGTGGATTTTATTCGTATTATGCCGGGTGTGCCGAAGGCTGACGTGAAGAGTCGTATCATACTGACCCCGGAACATGCCAAACGTTTGATGTTGGCGTTACAAGATAACATCCGTAAATTTGAAATGAATTTCGGTAAAATTAACTTGCCCGAAGGTGGTGGTCCCGGAACCCCGATGTTCCCGTTGGATTTGGGAACGAAGGGACAGGCTTAGTAATTTACGATTTCAGATTTCCACAAGCACAGATTTGTGCGACTGGAATCATAAATCTGAAATCGTAAATCTAAAATTACTAAAGCCATTTTTTCCGTTTAAAATAGAGTAGCATGATGATGGTGATAACAATCATGATACCCCATAGGATGGGGTAAGCGTAGCGGTGATTTAGTTCGGGCATGTATTGGAAGTTCATTCCGTAGATGCCGGCGATGAAAGTGAGCGGGATGAAGATGGCGGAGAAAATCGTCAATACTTTCATGACGTCGTTGATCCGGTTGCTAGTGTTGGTTTGGTAAAGATTGATCTGGTCGGATACCATGGAGTAGTAGATTTCTATGGCTTCTTGTGCTTGTAGAACCAAGTCGTCCAAGTCGTGCAGATAGGTGTACGTGCGTTCATTGATTAAGGACGAATCACAGTTCGTGAAACGAGAGGTGACTTCTTTGAAAGGACGGACGTTTTTCCGGATGTAGGATAATTCCGTTTTGTAATGATAAAGACCTTCTATTGTTTTCACATCGGATTCGAGGATTGTTTTTCCTCTTGACTCAATAGCGGCACCCAGTATTTCCAAGTTGATGATATAGCTGTCTACAATCGTATCCAGCAGCGCATAGCAAAGGTAGTCCGTGCCATAAGTGCGGATACGGGTTTTCCCGTCATAAAGGCGTTTCTTTACATCCTTGAAATAATCTGCGTCGGTTTCCTGCACTGTAATCAGATAGTGAGAGCCGACGATGAAAGAGAGTTGTTCCATGTGTACGATATCATCTTCTTTGCCTAGATAGAAAGATTTGGCAATAATGTACAGGTGGTCGGATTCATCGCTGAACCGGGGACGCTGGTCTGTGTTTAAAATGTCTTCCAGAAAAAGGGAAGATATATCGAATGCTTTTCCTATTTCGGCAATCAGGCCTGTATTCTGAAGACCGGATATGTTGATCCATGTCATGTGGTCGTTGGATACCATATTACTGATACCGTCGACTGTTTCCGGAAAGGATTCTTTGACTCCTTCCGGGGTGTATTGTATGACATGGATCGAATTTTTAGTCATTTTCTGTTTCCCGATAAAGATAAGGGAACCGGGAGCGGCTCCTTGTGATTTTGTCCGATCTTTCAGAAATCTAGCCATAATGAGTTAAATTTGTTTTTATTACGTATACAATTTTTTGGGTGTTTTTGTTCCATTTTGAAAGGGAAATTATTCGTTGGAATTTTCAACGGTAACAAGAAAGTAACAAAAAAAGGCGGAAAAATGAGCCTTGTTTAGAACTGTTTTATTTTATCTGTGTTGAAAAATATGTTTTTCAACATGCTCAAGCTTGATTGTCAATGGTATATGCCGAAAGAAAAAAATACTGATACAAACTTGTTTAGATGTTTGTATTGGCTACATTTGCATATGTTTTACAACATAAAAATTGTGTGATTTTGTAATATACATTTTGTAATTTAATATTAAAGAACAAATAACTAAGTCATGAGTGAAAAGACAGAAGTTATCGACAAAAAAAATATTGTAATCCGTTTTTCGGGGGACTCGGGAGATGGTATGCAATTGACGGGTTCGCAGTTCTCGGATGCTGCAGCTTTATTTGGAAACGGGGTATCAACGTTTCCCGATTATCCCGCGGAGATACGCGCACCGCAAGGAACTGTAGGTGGTGTTTCCGGTTTTCAGGTACATATTGGGGATAATCCGGTGAAAACCCCGGGTGATTTTGCTGATGTGCTTGTGGCGATGAATCCTGCCGCTTTAAAAGCTAATTTGCGTTGGGCTAAAAAGGGTGCGACGATTATCGTGAATTTGGATGCATTTAATGATAAGAACATCGAGAAAGCAGGGTATAAGGCAAATCCGTTGGAAGATGTTGTTTTGCAGGATTATAATGTAGTCCCGGTAAAAGTGACAACTTTGACGGAAGAGGCTTTGAAAGACAGCGGTCTGGATCAAAAATCTATCGTTAAATGTAAGAATATGTTTGCTCTTGGTATGATATACTGGATGTTTGACCGTACGGTAGATCATACGAGAGATTTTATTAACCAGAAATTCGGTAAGAAACCGGAGATCGCTAAAGCTAACGTGAAAGTTTTGGAAAGCGGATTTAATTATGCTGCCAACGTACACGCTTTAGCTGTACACTTCAATGTGGCTCCTGCTCATATAGAGAAAGGTCGCTACCGTACGATTACCGGAAACAAGGCAACTGCATGGGGATTCCTTGCAGCGGCTGAAAAGGCTAATTTACCTTTGTTCTGCGGTTCTTATCCTATCACTCCGGCAACGGATATTTTACAGGAATTAGCATTAAGACGTGATTTAGGTGTGAAAACCTATCAGGCAGAGGATGAGATTGCCGGAATTTGTACTTCTATCGGTGCAAGTTACGTGGGTAATCTGGCTATAACTACTACTTCCGGTCCTGGTCTTGCATTGAAGAGCGAAGCTGCCGGATTGGCTGTAATGGCTGAATTGCCTTTGGTTATTGTTGACGTTCAACGCGGTGGTCCTTCAACAGGTCTTCCCACGAAGACGGAGCAATCCGACTTATTGCAGGCTCTTTACGGGCGTAACGGTGAAAGTCCTATGCCTGTTGTAGCGGCAAGTACCCCGGGTAACTGCTTCGATTACGCGTTCTGGGCAGCTAAAATAGCAGTTGAACACATGACTCCGGTTGTTCTGTTGACTGACGGTTATCTTGGAAACGGTGCGCAACCGTGGAAGATTCCGGCAATGAAAGATCTTCCGGTGATAACCCCGAGAGTGGCTAAAGAGGGAGATGATTACAAGCCTTACGCTCGTGATCCGGAAACTTTGGCTAGAATGTGGGCTTTGCCGGGAACGAAAGGTCTGGAACACCGCATCGGTGGTTTGGAAAAAGTAAATGTTACCGGAGAGATTAGTTATGTTCCTGAAAACCATCAGGTGATGACTGACTTGCGTGATGCGAAAGTGGCTAAGATTGCCGATTATATCCCGGAACAGGAAGTGTTCGGAAGCCAAGATGGTGGCGATGTGCTTGTTGTCGGATGGGGTGGTACTTACGGTCACTTGTATTCCGTGGTAAAGGAACTGAGAGAAGAGGGTGCGGATGTAAGTTTGGCTCACTTCAATTTTATTAATCCGCTTCCGAAGAACACGGGTGAAGTGCTTGCGAAATTCAAGAAGATTATCGTTTGCGAGTTGAATTTGGGACAATTTGCTCAATATTTGAGAGCTAAGTTCCCGCACCACAATTACTATCAGTATAATAAAGTAGCAGGATTACCTTTCACGGTAGTTGAGCTGAAAGAAAAAATAACCGAATTATTAGGAAAATAATCATGGCAGAACAATATACACCGAAAGATTTTAAGAGCAACCAAGAGATTCGTTGGTGTCCGGGTTGCGGTGACCATGGTATCATCAACTCTGTACAAAAGGCCATGGCTGAATTGGGGTACCCGAAAGAATCGTGGGCAGTTATTTCCGGAATCGGGTGTTCTTCTCGTTTCCCCTATTACATGAACACGTATGGTTTCCACACGATTCATGGGCGTGCTGCCGCGATAGCATCCGGGGCAAAGAGTGCTAACCCGAAATTGAATATCCTTCAGGTTTCCGGTGACGGTGATGCGTTGGCAATCGGGGGTAATCACTTTATTCACGCTATCCGTCGGAATATCGATATTACCACTTTAGTGTTCAATAACGAGATTTACGGTCTGACAAAAGGACAGTATTCTCCGACCACGAAATTGGGTACGAAGACTAAAACTTCTCCTTACGGTACGATTGAAACTCCGTTTAATCCCGGAGAATTGGTAATCGGTGCACAAGGAAAATTCTTTGCCCGTTCATTGGATATGAATATTAATTTGACTGCCGAGGTGATTGAGGCGGGTGTGCGTCATAAAGGGACTGCAGTTGTGGAGATTCTTCAGAATTGCGTGATTTTTGCCGATGGTGCTCATGCTGCGATTACCGATAAAGAAATGAAAGAGGAACGTCAGTTGATTTTGAAGCACGGCGAACCGATGGTTTTTGGAAAGAACAAAGATAAAGGTATCATGTTCGATATGAAAGCCGGAAAGTTGAAAGTTGTGGAGATTGGCAAAGATGGCATCACTCTTGACGATATCATGGTACATGACGCTCATAGTGTGAATCCCTCTATACATTGGATGCTGGTGCACATGAAAGCTCCGGAATATCCCGTGGCATTGGGAGTTATCCGTGATGTGGAAGGCATTACTTATAATGATGCACTGGAAGGACAGATTGAAGACGTGAAAGCAAAATCACCGATTCATTGTGTTGACGATTTATTGAACAGCGGTGACGTTTGGGAGGTAAAATAAATTGTTTGATAATAAAAAAAATAGAGGCGTTTCATTGAAACGCCTCTATTTTTTATTTCGAGTGGGGCATGGATGCGATACCCCATTGGGTATTGGGAATAGAATCCATTTTTAATTTTAAATGCCCACCGTTCATGATTTCCTTACGATAGAACCAGCAGTCGTCCAACGGTTTGCCGTTTAACGTGGCGGATTGAACGTAATAGTTTGTCGGGGAGCAATTTTCCGTTTCAATGATAAATTCTTTTCCGGAATAATATTTCGGGTCAAGTTTGATTGTAATCTTGTTGAATTTCGGGCTACCGATTTGGTAGGAGGGGGTGATGTTTGTTCCCCCTTGCACGTCGAACAGCCCCATGGCAGCCAGTACGTACCATGCTCCCAGTTGTCCTTGGTCTTCATCTTGCCCGTAGCCATAGCCGTGTTCGGGAGTGAGTCCGTAAAACTCGTCACAAATTAGACGGGTATATAGTTGTGTCAGCCAAGGTTTGCCGGAATAATTGAATAACCAAGCGTCGTGCAGGCAAGGTTGATTACCTTGGTTGTATAGTTTCTCGACACCCGAAAAACTGTCGATTTCTTTACCGCCGCCGAAAAGAGTCTTGCGTGACTCGGCGAACGTGTTTTCCAATCTTTCGTTGAAGACATCTATTCCCATGAGGGAGATTAGATTTTTCACGTCATGCGGAACGTACCACGTGTATTGGGCGGCATTCCCTTCTTGGAATCCTTTCCAGCCTTTCATCGGGTCGAAATCTTTCATGAATGTGCCGTCCTCTTCCCGCGGGCGCATGTATTTTGTTTCGGGGTCAAAAAGGTTTTTGTAAGCATGCGAGTAATATAGCAGCGTGTCATACTCGGCTGTTTTGCCCAAGGCCTTTGCCAATTGTGCTGCGGCATAGCAACTGAACGCGTATTCCAGCGTGTGGGATGCCCCGAAATTGCATACCCACTCGTTCGGGTACACGTAATCTTTCAAGGGTATATAGCCTCTCTTGATAAAGTATTCGTTATCGTATTTCCCGTTACCCATGTCCCTGCCGATGTATTCCAATTCGTTTTTACGCACGGCATCCCATGCCGTGTGGATATCGAAGTCCCGGATGCCTGCCTGATAAGCGGCACAAATCACTAACCCCTGAAAGTTGGTTTGCACGCCATTCGTGTAGACTCCAGCGGCTTCACCGTCATGTAGCCAACCGGAATTTTCGTAGAAGTCGAGATTGGATTTCACGTAGCTGGAATAGATTTCCGGGTAGGCGAGAGTCCATATTTGCGTGAGGTTCCAGAAGCCGCCCCACATGCCGTCCGTGTTGTGATGGGCGTATTGCGGTAACCCGTGTTCATCCAGAGAAATTTGACCTATCGTCTTGTCATGTTGAATAAATTGCCCGTTTATGTCGTTGGCAATGCCTCTGCCGAGTAGAGCATGGTATAGTCCGGTGTAGAATTTGGTTTTATCTTCATCGGTTCTACCCTCGACTTGTATGCGTCCCAGCATTTCGTTCCATGTTTCGCGAGCGCTGTTTCTCACGTTGTCGAATGTTTTGCCTTTTGACTCTATTTCCCGATTGTTGCGGGCGTTTTCAATGCTCGTGTAGGATAGTCCTACCTGCATTTGTATCTGTTCCTGTTCTTTTGTCTTGAAATTCAAGAATAATCCGCATCCGGGACCTTGTTCGGAATGAGAATTTTCGGTAATCTTGTCATTGACAAATGTACCGACAGATTCAGGTTGCTTGTCCAGTTTGGCGGCAAAGTAGATTTTCACTTTTCCCTCCGGCTGACAGAAAATGGCGTAAACCGGGTAGTTTTCCACCCAACCGGTCACCTCGTTGCTTTCGGGATGATAGGTTACTTCTGCGTCGGTCACGGTTGCGCTTTCGCCTTGTTTGTGTCCGATGTCGAATAATATTCTTGCTTCCGGTGATTCGGGGAAAGTGTAGCGGTGAAAACCCGTGCGGGTTGTTGCCGTGAGTTCGGCTTTGATATTGTAATCGGTGAGATTCACGGAATAATACCCCGGTGTGGAGCATTCCGTGTTCTTGTCGATGCGGGAACGATAACCTTCATCCGGGTTTTCAAGAGAACCGGGAAGTGTTTTCAATGTACCCGTGGTTGGGATTGTCACGACTCCCCCGATTTGAAACTCGTGAAAATGGGCAAAGCCCTCGAGCGAATGATGACGGTCATCATATCCACAGGGAGTCCAACTTCCGTAACTTCCATAGGCGTTTGTCGTCGGGGCTAATTTTGCCATACCCATGGGGAGTGCCGCGGGTGTATAGAAGAACCAACGACAATGCACGGAACCGATTTGTGGGTCTACCCAATCAACGGGTTGCTTTTTTACGTTCGTGTCTTGACACGAGTAAAGTAGTGATATTAACAAGAATAGGCTACTGAGAGTTCTCATGGATGCTTATTATTTTTAAAGTTTTAATGATTTTGCCGACAAAATTATCCTTTTTAGATTTCTTCTTCGGTAAAAAATAATAAATTTGTAATGCAAAGAATTAAAATTTTCTCCTATGATGCATCTGAATATACTAAGCGTTACATTACCTTTGACCAATCCGGTGTTGATATTCTCTGTAATTCTTTTTATTATTCTGTTTGCACCTCTCTTGTTACACCGGTTCCGGATTCCGGATATTGTCGGTTTGATCATAGCCGGTGCCGTGATAGGTCCTTACGGCCTGCACGTTATGGATCGGGATAGCAGTATCGTGTTGTTCGGGACGGTAGGATTATTGTATATCATGTTTGTTGCCGGTCTGGAAATAGACATGGCGGATTTCAAAAAGAATAGCAAGAGAAGTTTAATATTCGGTTTGTACACGTTTTTTATTCCGATGATTCTGGGAACGTTTGCGGGAGTCTATTTATTGGATTTTTCTTATCCGACTTCCATATTGTTGGCGAGTATGTTTGCTTCGCATACTTTGGTGACTTATCCGATTGTCAGTAAATACGGGATCACGAAAAACAGGGCGGTCAATGTTGCGATCGGGGGAACTGTTGTTACTTGCCTGCTCGCTCTGCTCGTGTTGGCGGTGATTGTCGGAATGTCTACCGGGGAACTGACTCAAGGTTTTTGGATCAGACTGGGAGTTTTGACGGTATTGTTCGCGTTTATTGTCTTGTGGGTTTTTCCTGTCGTGGGACATTGGTATCTCAAGCGTTATGATGATCGGGTAGGGCAATTTATTTTTGTGCTGGGATTGGTCTTCTTGGCTTCTTTCTTGGCGGAGGCCGCCGGGTTGGAGGCGATTATCGGGGCATTCCTCGCGGGGTTGGCATTGAATCGTCTGATACCGAATACTTCCGCATTGATGAACCGGATCGAGTTCGTGGGAAACGCTCTTTTTATCCCGTTCTTTTTGATAGGAGTCGGGATGCTGGTTAATTTTCACGTGTTTTTTAATGATCTGACTTCGATATGGGTAGCGGTAGTTATGACGGTGGTAGCCACGGTTTCCAAGTTTATTCCGGCATGGTTGACTCAACGGAACTTTAAATTCACGAGTTCGGAGAGAACGTTGATTTTCGGGTTGAGTAACGCGCAAGCTGCGGCAACTTTGGCAGCAGTGTTGGTCGGGTATAACGTGATATTAGGGACGACACCGAACGGGGAACCGATTCGTTTGCTGAACGAGAGCGTGTTGAACGGTACGATCGTGATGATTCTGGTGACTTGTATTGTCGCTTCCTTTGCCACGCAGAAAGGGGCGCAAGAGGTAGCCTTGGCGGAGTTTGCCGAGGAAGAGATGGAAAGTGACGAGGATGCGGAAGACCGGATATTGATCCCGTTGAGTAATATCGAGAACGTGGAAGAGTTGGTCAATCTTGCCGTAACTATAAAATCAAAGAAAGCGAAGGCGGTTATGACCGCTTTGAACGTGATTAAAGCGGACACGGGTGATTCGACGGCAGAAAAAAGAGCGAATCTGTTATTGGAAAAAGCCACGAAAGCGGCAGCCGCCACGGACAACCAGTTAGTGACTTCTTTGCGCTACGACGACGACGTGGTGAACGGTATTAAAAATGCCACGAAAGAACATAAGATCACGGATATTGTGTTGGGACTCCGTAAAGAGGGCGAGATATCGGATACTTTCCTAGGTAATCTGACAGACCGGGTTTTGTCGAAATGCGCGACGACTACTTTGGTGTACCGGCCGTCGCAACCCTTATCGACAATCAAACGATATATCGTGGTGGTTCCCCCTCGTGCCGAACGGGAAATCGGTTTTCCGTATTGGGTGATACGGATATGGAATATTGCTAAAAATTCGAGTAGTAAAATTATATTTTATGCTGATGCCTCGGTGTTGTCGGTCTTGCAGGAAGTGAACGCGAAACATGCTGTTGAAGTCGAATTTAATGAATTTGCCGATTGGGATGATTTCCTGATTATTTCCCGTGATGTGAAGGAGAACGATGCTTTGATGATCGTGATGAGCCGTCGGAATTACCCGTCTTACGTGAAAAACATGACGTTGGTGCCGACGTATCTGAACAAATATTTCAATAGGCATAGTTGTATTTTGATTTACCCGATGCAAATAGGTATAGGTGAACAGGAACTTGGAGCGCTAAAGAGTATACCGCACGCGGATTCACATGATAGTCTGGATGATTTGGCGGACGTGATGAGGAGTCTGTTTAAAAGGAATAAATAATTTTATGTGGTAGGTGTATGAAAAAAGTCGTTGTCATTTTAGGGATTATTTTACTGGCTTATGCGTTTAAGGAAATGTCCCCGTTCGAGAAAAAGTTGTTGAGTAACCTCACGGCACAGATTCGGGAATTGCAGCAGGAAAAACTTTATCTGCACACGGATAAAAGTGTCTATAACGTGGGGGAAAAAGTCTGGTTTCGGGCGTATCTTGTTCATGCGGCGGGCTTGCAGCCTATCGTGTACAGTCGATTCGTGTATGTTGATTTGGTAGACCGACGGGATTCTATCGTGCAGCGTATCAAGGTGGTGTCACGGGATTCTTCTTTTTACGGTCAGGTGAATATCCCGAAGGATTTGCAACAAGGGGATTATTGTTTGCGGGGATATACTTACTATATGCAGAATCAAGGGGAGGATTTCCTGTTCAAGAAGAAAATACGGGTTATAAATCCGGAAGATTCCAAGGTGTGGACGGATGTGACTTACACGAAAAACCGGGAGAATAATTACACGGCGACGATTCGGTTGCTGGACAGCGAGGGAGAGCCTTATGATAGGGTTTTACTGACCTATATTGCCGGAATTAAAAAGGATCAGTATTCCAAGAAAAACGCCCGGACGGATAAGGAGGGGAAATTCGAGGTGAAGATTGACACCACGATGAAAACTATCGAGGTGGAGTTTCCGGAGGGACGTCCGTTTTCTTTCAAACGATATATTCATATACCAGCCCATTTGCGGGATTTTGACGTGCAGTTTTTCCCAGAAGGCGGTTCGTTGTTGTCCAATAATTGGCAGAAAGTGGCGTTCAAGGCTATCGGGGCGGATGGGCGTGCCGTTCATGCCAGCGGAGAAGTATATCAGGATTCCGTGGTGATTGCCACGATAGAAACAGTACATGACGGGATGGGATGTTTCAAGTTACCGGTGAATCCGGGTAAGGAATTTTATGCCGTCATGAAAACGGAAGAAGGGGTCGAAAAGCGATTTGATTTGCCCAAGGTTTCTGACGACGGGTGGGGTATTTCGCTTATCGGGCAGGACTCTATGTTACATTATCGGGTAATTAAGGCAGTGAATGCGAAATTACCGAAAGAGTTGTATGTTCTGGTACATTGCCGCGGTATGCTTCTGGGGTCCAACCGGGTAAACGGATTAATGAAAGGAAGTATCGATATGAGTGTTATTCCGGAGGGAATTTCACATATCGTGTTGATGGACGGGGATGCTAACGTGTATAGCCAGCGTTTGTTTTTCAGGAAGCTCAAACAACGTCCCGAATTGAAGATCACCACGAATAAACCGACTTATGTCAGTCGGGAACTGGTGGAGATGGAAATTGATTTCGATGAACCTTTCAAGGGATATCTGGACGGCTCTTTTTCTATTTCTGTCACGGATAATGATAAGGTGGTGCAGGATTCGCTGGAGGATAATATTTTGTCCAATCTGCTGATGACTTCCGATATAAAGGGGTATATAGATCATCCCGCGTATTACTTTAACGATACAACCCCGGAAGTTGCTGCGCATCTTGACCTCGTGATGATGACTCACGGGTGGACCCGGTTTGACATTTCCAAGATTGCTAAAGGAGAGTTCTCTGAAATGAAATTCCCGTTGGAAATCGGACAAATCGTGTCCGGACGGGTAAATAATTTCTGGGGGAAGAAGTCAAAGGGAGCGAATATCGTGTTGATTTCCAATTACGGGCTTTGCCGTATGGTGGAAACGGACGAAACGGGAAATTTTGTCGTGGACGGAATAGCATTCCATGACAGCACGAGTTTTCTGGTACAGGCATTGAGTGCGAAAGGGCGTCGGGGTGTTACCGTGAGAGTGGATGAGGATGAATTTCTGCCTGCCGTTTATGATTTACCCTATAATATGCAGGAGAAAAAGAAAGAAGAGGAATTTTACAAGCAACACGGGTTGAATTACTATTACGAGAATGGCGAGAAAATATACGTGTTGGACGAGGTGCAAGTCGTCCGGCGGAAAATCAAGAAGTCTTACTCGTTCTATGATAATCTGGCGAACCACCAGTTGGATTCCGCCCAAATTGCCGAGAATGGAATGTTCGATATCACCCAGATTATCCAATTGTTACCCGGTGTCACGCTCGAGAATGATGACGAGGGGGAAGAGTGTTTCAAGCAGTTCGGGCGTAAACTTTATATACTGGTGAATGATTTCGAGGAGCCGATGGATCAAATCCGGTTGATTCCGGTGGGTGCGTTACGGAATATATCTTTGTTAGACGGTATGCAGGGACAGATATTTTTTGGCAAACAGGGAGCGAACGGGGTGTTGATTATTTCAGCGGAACCGGGATGGACTCCGAAACCCTTGGGACGTCCGAACGTATTACCGTTTAAGCTACTGGGTTATCAAGTACCGGACGAATTCTATGTACCGAAATATGACGTGGATTCCGTACGCAAGGATAATCGCTATGACGAGCGTTCCACGATTTACTGGAAGCCGGTTGTGACGATAGACAAGGGAAATCCGGCAAAGCTGTCGTTCTATACCGCTGATACTTACGGGAAATATACCGTTACCGTGGAGGGAATCACGACAAATGGAATTATTTGCCGGAAGCGAATACCGTTAATACTGAAATGATCCTATATAAATTTATGCATCGTGATAGATAGAAGTTTACAAAACAAGAGATTTCGGGAAGAGCCGGATTATCTGGTGAAAAGACTCCGGGAAAGCGATGAGGAAGCTTTGGCTTTCTTGTTGACGACTTACGGCAAGTCTCTTTATTTTTATTGTAACTCTATTCTGAAAAATGATGTTTTCTCGGAAGACATTGTACAGGAAAGTTTTATGAGTTTGTGGGAACGACGGAAAGATTTTGTTGCTTTACTACCGATTCGTGTATTTCTTTACCAGAGTGCCCGGAATAAGTGTTTGGATCAATTAAAGCATCAGCAAGTGATAGAGAAGCATGAAAACGAGCTGATTCGGGAGTTGAGCGAAGATACTTTGGACGAGAAGATGATCGAGGAGGAATTGCTGGGGCAACTCTATCGGGCGATAGAAGAATTGCCGACCGAATGTGCCCGGGTATTCAAATTAGGGTTGGAGGGATTGAGTAATCAAGAGATTGCCGACACGTTGAAAGTATCTATCCACACGGTGAAAACACAAAAACAACGGGCGATGACGACCTTGAAAAATCGTTTTGGTGCAGGAGTCGTATTAGTGGTTTTCGGGGAAGCTTTTTTATGGCTGTAGAGATTGTTGCTGAATAATCCGGTATGGCGAAATCCGTGTAAAACACGGTGTAGTTTCCAAGAATTTATATCGGATTTTGTTTAGTTCGTATCGGTTAATTTTTAAGGTGGATTATTTTTTTTCAAAATAAATGGAAAACTTGTCATTCTTTTTGATAGGGTAGTCGTTATTTGTTCAAATGGTGGAAATGCAAGTATGGTAAATGACAAAAATAATTTGAAGATAGCTTCGTGGATTGCAGCCCGAATGAAAGGAATTATTCTTCCGGATGAAGAGAAAGCTTTGGAAGAATGGTTGGCGGAAAGTGATGAACATAAGGCTTTTTACGAACGGGTGACGGAGGCGGAATTTGTTGCCGGAAGATTGCGGGAATATGAGGCTTATTCTTTGGAAAAGATGAAGGAGAGGGTAATGTCCGGCGTGCGGCAGACCGGACGAAAAGTTCGACGGATACGTTGGTTTGTGCGGGTGGCTGCCGTGTTATTGATACCTTTGCTGGCTGTAGGAATCCTTTTATTCACGAGCGAAGAGCAGAAGCCGAGTCCGGTGGTGGCGGATGTGCTTCCCGGTGGAGAACGTGCTATATTGGAAATGGCTGACGGCAGCAGGATAGATTTGACAGCCGGAGAGGCAAAAGACCTTTCGCGTATGGCCGGAATAATGGTAAAGAATGATTCAAATATACTCGCTTATCAAGTGGATGGAAATGTTTCGGGGACAAAGTTGGAGTACAACACGATAATTATTCCCCGCGGGGGAGAGTATCGATTGACACTGGCAGACGGGACACGGGTGTGGTTGAATTCGGAAACCCGGTTGCGTTACCCGGTGGTTTTCACGGGTGAGCGACGGGATGTGTATCTGGAAGGTGAAGCCTATTTCGAGGTGACACGCACGGGAAAACCGTTTGAGGTACATTGTGAAGGTGTGGCAATACGGGTGTTGGGTACTGCGTTTAATGTAATGGCTTATCGGAATGAGCCCGTGATACAGACTACGTTGGTAAACGGAAGTGTGCGGGTAACTTCGGAAATACAGCCGGGACAACCGGTGGTGCTGACTCCCGGACGGCAGGCCGAGATGAATGTACGCACGGGGAATATCGAGAGCCGGGAAGTCAGCGTGGAGAGTTACGTGGGATGGAAAGATCAGCTCTTTGTGTTTGACGAGGAGAATATGGAGAGTATGATGCGTAAATTAGCCCGTTGGTATGACGTGGATATCACGATCGAGTCGCCCGTGTTGCGGGAAAAGACTTTTTACGGGGTGATCCGGAAGTACGAGAATATTTCAAAAATATTGGATATGCTGAAAAAGACCCAGAACGTGGACTACACGATTAAGGGTCGAAATATCGTGATAAAAGAAATCCGATAAGATCGGGTAAATCTTATCGGACAGATTGTAATTAAACTCGCCTCGGTTTGGCAATTGACGCGAGAATAAATTAAAAACGTAACAAATGTATGAAAAAACAAGGATTAATTGTTCACCTGCATGGGTGGAAAAGTAAAATTTTGCGAGTGATGCGACTAATTGTAATCATGATGCTGTTCCCGACTTTGCTGTCTGCATTGCCGGGATTGGGACAACAGCAAATTAAAATGGAAGTGAAAGGTGCGACACTGGAACAGGTGCTGAAGGAGTTGCGCGCGTTGTCTGGGTATTATATCCTGTATAATATTCAGGACGTGAGAGCCGTGAAAGGAGTCGATCTGAAGGTGAAAAATGCGACCGTGGAGGAAGTGTTGAAACTCTGCCTGAAGAATACTAATTTAGTTTACGAGATTTCTGATAAAACGATATTGATATCCGCAAAGAAAGCGACGGTTAGTCAACCACAACAGCGAGAGCGTAGGATTCATGGCGTGGTGAAAGACGAGCAAGGGCATCGGTTAGCGGGAGTTGTGGTGTTTTTGAAAAGTAACCCGCGACAGGGAACCGTGACGGATTCGCTGGGATTTTTTTCTATCAACGTGAAGGACGGTATAGAAGAGAAATTACTTGTCCGTTTCGTGGGAATGGAATCGCAAGTTGTTCCGGTGACGAAAGTGATGGTATACGAGATTGTGATGCGGGAAAAAGTGGAAGAGGTAGACGAAGTTGTTGTAACGGGTTACCAGACTATTGCCAAAGAATTGTCGGCAGCTTCGACCTACACGGTGAAAATGGAAGATGTTATGGTGCCGGGAGCTACTTCCGTGGAAGATGTTCTACAGGGTGAAATTCCGGGCTTGATGTTGCTGTATGGTTCCGGCAGTCCTTCTTCTTTGCCAAAGGTGAGAATGCGGGGAACGGCAACATTGTTGGGTAATGCCGCTCCGGTATGGGTGGTCGACGGGGTGATTCAGGAAGATATCATGAACCTGTCGAATGAAGATATAATGGCTTTGTCGGACGGGGAAGATTACTCTATGTTCGGTAATGCCATTTCCGGTTTGAACCCGATGGATATTGAAAGTATCACTTTTCTGAAAGACGCGGCAGCTACCGCTATTTATGGAACGAAAGCGGCCAATGGGGTTATTGTGGTTACTACTAAAAAAGGAAGTGCCCGAAAAATGACGGTGTCGTACACGGGAAATTTGAAATTCACGGAGCGTCCGAGTTACCGGAAGTCGGCTAAC
This sequence comes from Butyricimonas sp. Marseille-P3923, assembly GCF_900184685.1. GTDB lineage: Bacteria > Bacteroidota > Bacteroidia > Bacteroidales > Marinifilaceae > Butyricimonas > Butyricimonas muris. Next base: position 217,279 of record NZ_FXXL01000005.1, on the reverse strand, counting down.
ATGATGAATTCTAAACAGAGAATGGCTATCACGAAAGAGATGTTTGACGATTGCCTTGTGTTTGAAGTGTTGCCACAGTACGGTTTCGAGAAAACCATGATTGATTATTTGAACGGGAAAGGGTCACTGGAGGATGCCTTGAAAGAGTATCAATACCGCGAGCAACTTAACACGGATTGGTTTGATTTGCTATTCGAGAACACGGTAAGTGATAATCATTCGTTGTCAGTTTCCGGTGGAAATCAAAATACAACGTATTATGTTTCATTGGGACTTGCTAATGACCGGGGAACTCAAAAAGGTGACGACACGAAACGTTACACGGCTAACGTGCGGGTGAACACGGAATTGGCTAAATGGTTGAAAGCGGATTTAAAAATGGGTTATTCGAGCCGTAAAGTATGGGGTTTCATGGGAACTACCCCGATGTATTATGCCTTGCAGACATCGAGAACGATTGCTCCTGACGAGCGTTATATCACCGAGATAAAATCTTTATCCGGGGATGTTGACGGGATAAAATATAAATTCGAGAACCCGATCACGTTTAATATTTTCGACGAGTTGGCAAACACTTCCAAGAAAACCCAGACAACGGAATTTTCTGCTTCTGCAAATTTGAAAATGGATATTTGGAAGGGTTTACGGGGCGAACTGCTTTTTGCTTATAAGGAGGCACATGGAGTGGAGATTGGTTACGCCACGGAGCAAAGTGCCTATATGGCACGAAAAAGAGGGTATGATTACGGTACTGTCGATATCGGGGGAATGGAAAGTAAGCTTTCCCAATACCCGTACGGGGGATATTACCAACGCCGCGATCAGGATAATAACCGATGGGAACTTCGCGGAACACTTCGGTTTACCCACGTGTGGAAGGAGGCTCACTCGTTGAATCTTATGGGTGGAGGTCAAATTTCTTCACAGAAAAGCAGTGGCTTTAATTCCAGTGATTATGGTTATTTCCCGGACAGGGGAAAGACTATTTTTTATGAATATAATAAAGATGATTCCGGTTTTTTAGGCAATAATTATGGTTCTTCGACGTCGAAACACCGCGTGACACTTTCGGACAGACCCAACAATGCCGTGAAAGTAATGGCAGCATTGGTTTATGATTACAAACGTCGTTACGTGCTGAATGCTAGTTTTAGCGTGGATGGAACCAATCGCTTCGGTGAGAACAAGAAGTTCCGTTTCTCTCCTATATGGAGCGTGAGTGGTCGTTGGAACATGTTGGAGGAGAAGTGGATGAAAGATCAGAATTTGTTAAGTGCTCTCGACGTGAAAGTGAGCTACGGTTTTCAGGGAAACGTGGTGTATGGCGTGAGTCCGAAATTGATAGCCGGGTATCTGACCGGAAATAATGCGATAAATCCTTACGTGGGAGAATTCCAATTACAATTGAGAAATATCCCCAATTCCGATCTGGATTGGGAGAAGACGCGTACCGTGAATTTTGGAGTGGATTTGGGATTCTGGAAAAACAGATTCTCGCTATCAGCGGAATACTATATCAAATTTGGTGATAAGGTATTATATGATAGACAATTGCCATTGGCGTACGGGGTTGAGAAAACTTATTTTAATGATAGTAAGTTGACTAATGAGGGTGTTGAATTGTCATTGAGGGGGAATGTCGTGAAAACAAAAGATTGGAACTTCGTTTTGTCGGCTAACGTGGCTTTTACGCGTAACGAGGTTAAACGTCCCGGGTATAGAGATGTGTACTTGAGTTATTTGAACGGGTATTCCGCTTTTTCAGGTTACTCCGTGGGTTCTTTCTGGTCGTGGAACTTTAAAGAATTGGGAAGCAATGGAATGCCTATTTTTGATTTAGGGGAAAACACCTCTTACACGAAAGAAGAATTAAGAAGTGATCCGATGAAATATCTGGTACATTCCGGTAGTAAAAATCCGGATATAGTAGGAGGATTTAACGTGAACCTATCCTATCGGAATTTATCCTTTAATTCGAGTTTCGCTTTTGCTTTGGGAGCAATGAAGCGGTTGCGTACGGTTTATCAGAAGGGGCAATATACGGTTACCGTTCCGAAATTCGATGCAAATTTGCCCGTGGAATTTGTTGAACACTGGAGAAAATCCGGGGATGAAAATACAACCAACAAACCGGGTTTCTTGCGTCCCACGGAATCGGCATCTTGCATACACCCCGGTGGAACAAGTAATATCTATGAAATGTGGGATGCTTCCCAGCATCGAGTAGTGAGTGCCGATTTCATGCGTTGCAAATCGATGACTTTGACCTATAAAGTGCCCGAGAAGATATTGTCAAACGTGAAATTATCCTTTTTGTCTTTCAGTTTGACGGGAACGAATCTGTTTGTGATAAAGAATAAACGGTTGCATAAAGAAGATCCGGAAGCCGGTTCCATGAATGTACCGATTCTTCCATCGTATAATTTTTCAATTAATTTAAATTTATAGGAGTACCATGAGAAGATTGAATATATTACTGTTGATAAGTCTTGTGCTAATCTGTCAGGCTTGTGATGATTTTTTGGCGAAAACTCCTTCGGATGAAGTAACTCCGGAATCTACCCAAGCATTTAGTGAATTATTGTTGTACGAGGGATATCTGCCTAATAGTCAGGTTGTGAATAGGATGCTCTATTACATGGATGATGACGTGGAGAATAATTATCCGACCAGTACTTACTCTTCGGGATACAGGGATGCTGATATCGAGAATAAATTATTCTACACGTGGCAACCCGGGGCTGTAAATGATGTCATTAATAATACGGCGGGGAATACTTATAGTGCGACTAAGGGGGTGTTACCTTGGCAGGCTCATTTTAAATGTATCTTGGGGTGCAATATTATTCTGGTATACGCGGATGAATCCGTCGGTTCGGAAATTGACAAAAATTATTTAAAAGGAGAGGCTTATTGTCTGCGTGCGTTCCATTATTTCCAGCTGGTGAATTTGTACGGTTGGCCTTATAATGACGAGAAAAACGATCCCAAGGTAAGTTTGGGTGTTCCTATTGTTACCGAACCGGAAATCGGGGCGTTAAGTCTTGCCCGGAGTACGGTAGAACAGGTTTATTCGTTGATCGTCGAAGATATCGAGAATAGTATAAGATATTTTGATAAAGGGAAAAAGGAAAGTACGAAATACCGGGTATCTTCTCTCACTGCCCATTTGCTGGCTTCAAGAATCTATTTGTACATGGAAAATTGGGAAAAGGCGTTGGAGCATGCCCGGGTGGTTATGGGACAAAAAAAATTGTGTGATTATACACAAGGTGTACCGACGGCTATTTTTACGGCTGAAAATGATGATATTCTCTGGATGTACGGGACCAAGGATAACGTGTGGGGCATAGGTGATGCCAGTCTTTCCAGCAGTGCGTTTGTCGCTTCTTATAGTCTGTATGAATCCTTTGAAAGTGAAGATTGGAAAGATGCCCGTGCTGACGGTTTCTTCTCTGTGGCAAGGGATAGTGTATTTGACTCGCATTACGATTATGAAACGGGACAGGTTATTAAGGAACTTATTAGTACGAGTGTCATGGTTTCCGTTTTGAAATACCCGACTTCAACATCAGCTTACACGCAAGGAGTGCGGGTGACGGAGGCTTACCTGAACGCGATCGAAGCATTGTTGGGACAATACAAGGCGGGAAATGCCGGGGCAGGAAATGAGGCATTGCAATTGTTGAACGACTTCCGTTCCAAACGTTACGTGTCTGCGGGCGGAGCTGCCCTTCCCGGTATTGAGATGAAAAATGCCGATGAATTAATAGATATCTATCGTCTGGAACGCCGGAAGGAGTTGTGTTACGAGGGACAACGCTGGTTCGATTTGCGTCGTTTCGGTATGCCCCGTTTGGAAAAGATTTGGGCTCTTGACGGGAATACACGAGAGAAATACGTGTTGGAGAAGCATGACCCTCTGTACGTGTTGGAAATTCCTGCTTACGTGACAGATTTGAATAGTGGCTTGCAATTGAACGAGACGTTATCGTCTCCGCGTTTACCCGTGAGTTTATAATAAAATAGTAGAAGACATATGAATAGGAAGATTTTTTTGAAACCGGTAGTTTTTGTATTTGCCGTGTGTTCTTTCATGATAGGAGGATGTAATCAGGATGACGATCCGATTGTTCCTTCCGAGGCCTTATCCGTGAAATACGTTCTCCCGCAGGGGAACGAGAAGTACGATTCGTTGATACTCGATTTTTACAACGAGAATAAGATATTTATTCTGTACGAGTACGGGGCGCATGATCCGCTATGGAATATCCAGTCTATCGAGGGGTACGGAATCTACCGTATCGTACCGCCTAAAAAAGAGAATCTTGAAGCGGGAGTGAACAGTTTGTTCGATTTATGGTTGGATCTTTACCCGGGAGAATTTTTCGTGGGACGCCTGCCTCATTATATTTATCTGGCGGACAGCATCTGGAGCGGATATTCAAATGCGGCGAATTTGACAACAAATATCAGTATTACTTTCGGTAATATCAACGAGAGCCTGCAGAACATGACAGCAACGACGAAAAGTACTTTCAAAAAGAATATCAATAGTGCTTTCTGGACTTATATTATTGATAACGGGAAATTTGAAGTTCCGGTAGCGTTGGATTTGGATTATTCGTTAGCAACAGATTTAATAGCAGGATATAATATGGGAATTATTCACGGGAGTACTTACAAATTGAACCTTCAGGAAGATTTCAAAAAAACGATAGATTATTTGATGTCGACGAGTCAAACGATCATCAATATGCGATTTCGGAGTTATCCGGCGTGCAAAACCAGAGTACAGTTATTCGTGAGCGAAATGAAGAGATTGCATGATATAGATCTGGAATTGTTGACCGGGAAAGTATTGACGGATTAGAGCGAGTTTTAATGTTTATGGGAGAAGTTGTTCGAAGAGTGGTTAAAGACTTTTTGAACCTTCTTTCCCTGTGACTCTATTTGTAATCGAATAGAAATGGAAGTTTATTACCTAATTTTTAATAGAATAGTATGAAAAATTGTATGTATGCATTGTTGGTAATATTAATATTATTACCGGGTTATGGAAAGTTGTTTGCCTCGAATGAGGTAAAGAGCGGTTACGGATGTCTGTATGATACCTTGACCAAGGATAGTACTAAAGAGGCCGAGGTGCGGCGAAAATTGAAAGAGGTCATGGATAAAAAGAAATCCAACCGGAAAGAGGTCGCTGAAAGTGATACCTTGGTGAATGATAGTGCAAAAATGGCGCAGGAAGAAGCGAAAAGAAAATTGAAGGAATTTTCGGAAAAACGGAAAACTGCGTATGATCGCTTGTTTGCAGACAAGGCATTTGAAACTTCTGAAAGTGATTTCATCACGCTGCACAAGATAGACAAGAAACTCTATTTTGAAATGCCTCTTGAATATTTCGGACGGGAAATGGTGCTTTCTTCCGCGGCTTCGGAAACAAGTAACAGCGTGTTTGCCGATATGGCACACAGAACGATGATGCACGTGAAATTCAAGTTGGTCGATTCGTTAGTTTATTTGCAACGTGTAAATACCACGACTACTTATGACGCGAAAGAAAAAAATATCAAGTCGGCGATTGAGGCTAATTCTTTAGATGTTGTTGTCGAGGCGTTTAAAATTTCAGCTTTTAAACCGGATCAAACGACAGTCGTGTTCGAGGTAACTAAATTTTTCACGGAAGAGAACGAGTATTTGCCATTATTCCGGGGAAACTATTCCGTTTTTAATATTTTGCCGAAAATGAAATATGGTGCTTCGGTTGTGAGTAGTATCAAAACGTTTGATGATAATCTGACGGTAAAGGTACTTATGCCTTACACGGTGAGTCTGACTTATTTAATGTCAACCTACGCGAGAGCGGATGTGACGGTGGTTGCTACTCGTTCCCTGATGTTGTTGCCCGAGGATAAAATGCGTCCCCGTAAGAGTGATTCGCGTGTCGGCATCTTTTTGACGGATAAGGAACATTTCACGCAAGCTGAAGACCGGTTGGTCACTTATTCCGTGGCACATCGCTGGCGTGTTGAACCCAAGGATGTCAATGCTTACAAGCAAGGTAAACTGGTAGAGCCGAAAAAGCCGATCGTGTGGTACGTGGATACGGCTTTCCCGAAAGAATGGATCGAACCGGTTAAGAAAGGCATTTTGCGCTGGAATAAAGCGTTCGAGAAAATCGGTTTCAAGAATGTGATGCAGGTACGGGATTTCCCCAAAAATGATACGATCTTTGATCCGGATAATTTGAAGTACTCTTGTGTGCGTTATTTACCCACGAGTATCGCTAATGCCATGGGTCCCTCGTACGTGGATCCTACCACGGGAGAAATTATCAGTGCTTCCGTGTTAGTTTACAGTAATATGGTGCAGATGATTAATAATTGGCGTTTTGTCCAGACTGCACAAATAGATCCGTTGGTGAGAAACAAGAAAATGCCTAAAAAGATTATGGATGAATCTATCGAATACGTGGTAGCTCACGAAATCGGTCATACACTCGGATTTATGCATAATATGGCGGCGTCTGCCGCAATCCCGGTAGAATCTTTACGTTCGGCGGAGTTCACGAAAAAATACGGGACAACACCTTCTATCATGGATTATGCCCGTTTCAATTATGTCGCGCAACCCGGGGATAAAGGTGTCAGATTGACTCCCCCTGATTTGGGGGTATATGATGAATATCTGGTAAAATGGAATTACGAGTATTTCCCGACAGCTAAAAGTATGAATGAAGAAGCGGTAATTCTGGAAAAAATGGTAGATGCCAAAGCCGGGGATCCGATGTATCGTTACGGTCGTCAACAAGTATATAGCCGTTATGATCCGAGTGCGCTGGAGGAAGATTTGGGTGATGATCCGATGAAGGCGGGAGAGTACGGGATTAAAAATTTGAAATACATTTTGTCAAATTTGGATTCTTGGATTAAAGATGATCCGGACGATTCTCACAAGTTGAGTCTTTATCAAGGTATTTGTAACCAGTATTATCGGTATATTCGTAACGTGATGTATAATATCGGGGGAATCTATTTATCCGAGGTGAAAGAAGGGACTCCGGGAGAACGGGTTGTTTCTGTTCCCAGAGAAAAACAGAAAGCTTCGATGAAATGGGTGATGAACGAGTTTCGCAATTCGGATTGGGTATGTGATAAGAAATTGATTAGTAAATTCCCTCTTGGAATTGATATGGGAGTAATGATCCAAAAATCATTAGCCTTGAGTTTGCATCAATTGTATAAGGGTGTGATGTTGTCCGCGCACGTTGCGACGGATCCTTACACGGTAGAGGAGTTCTTTGATGATTACTACAATTTGGTTTTTGAAAATACGATTAATGGCAAACCTTTGACAGAGGGGGACAAAATGTTGCAAATGGCTGCCGTGAATATGGTAGCGGAAACGTTTAAGGATAAACAATCCGGAGGATTATTCGGGGTTGTGAATGCACAAGATGCGTATAGACCTTCCTTGGAAGATGTGCTTGCTTACGGGTTGGATGAATCCGGACTCACGAATAAATTTGCCGGTGAATTAAGAAGAGAAGAATGCCGGGATATGCCGGAAACTATTGAATTCGGTTCCGGGTATGGATGGCAAAGGCAAATTTCCGTGTTGGCTATAGATAATTCGGACATTCATATATATACGTTAGGGAAACGGATTCAACGTTTGTTGGAGAGTAAAGTTTCCACGTCACAAGGTGCGGAGCTTATGCATTATGAAGCGTTATTATTTATGTTAGAGAGAAGATTAAAAAAATAGTCGGGAAGCATAAATGTATTTTAGTAAGGTCGAGGGAATTCTTTTATGAAGAATTTCCTCGACTTTTTTCAGGGTAATACATGAATATTGTTTATTTTTGTTTCATAAATAAAGATAACATGGTGATGTAATGCGAGATATTATATCGGATATAAAATTAGGGAATCTGAAGGCATTCAAGGAATTCTTTGATGATTACTATATCATGTTATGTGTTTTTGCCGCTAAATACCTGAAAGATGATGAGCAATGTAAGGATGTTGCTCAGGAAGCCTTAGCCGATTATTGGGAAAGACGAGAGCGTTTTGGCGATATTTATAAAGTGAAAGCGTATCTTTACACGATCACCCGCAACCGTTGTTTAAATATCTTGCGACACGAGAAAGTAAGTCAGGGGTATTTGGAGAAATACGGGCGGGAGTTGGAATCCGAGGGTGTTTTCGAGGATTGGGTTGTGGCGCAGGAAACTTATCTTTTAGTGTGGAAGGCTGTAAATGCGTTACCGCCGCAGATGCGGACTATCATTCGTTATTCTCTTGACGGATTGACAAATCCCCAGATTGCAAAAGAAATGGGGATTGGTGAAGGTTCCGTGAAATCTCTGAAACAAACTGCCTATCGTAAATTGAGAGAGCAATTGAAAGAACATTTTTATTTGTTGTTATTGTTTTGCTGATTTCAATCTTGGTAGAGTAGTGGTAAAGCCGCCTTGAAGCCGCAGTAAATCCGGAGTAATAATCTCCCTTGTTCGTTTATGGGATGTTTCCGCTTTTATGTTGCTATAATCTTTTTTGTAGCAACATAAGAGCGGGAACGGAGAGAGTACGGTAGGTGAGGTATTATTACGGTTACTCTTCTTCGGATTTACAGTGGAATTTGAGTGAAATAAGGGCGATTTCTTGGGGGATGGGGTTAATTTCGTGGGTTAGGATTATTTTTTTGTAATTTTTTTCGGTTTTCGACTATTCCTATTTTGCACTTTGCGTGTTATAGTATAAAATAGCAATAGTAAATATTATGAGTTTGTCGAAAAAACATTTTAAGATAGCGGAAATTCTAGCAGCTATTTTCATGAATACTCACTCGGGGGAGGAGAGGGAAAAGTATGAGCTTTGGGAAAGAGAAAACGGTCGTTTGGCTAAGGAGATTTTCAACAGAGAGAATTATGACGAATTTGTGCGTGTCGCGGAGCGATTTGATTGTCAGGAGGGATGGCAGGTTTTCGAGGAGAATCGAAAAATAAAGGTGCTTTCGGGAGAGAAGCAAGGTGGTCGGGTAAATCGGTTCAAGTTCGTTTCCAGATACGCGGCGGTGGGGATAATACTAATCGCTTGCGGGTTATTCTTTTGGTTGAATCGTTCTCGGGAAGAAGAGCCGAAACAACCTGTTTTTGCTTACCAGATAGAAGCGGGGACTACCGGGGCACGTCTGACATTGGCTGACGGGAAAACGGTGGATATCGTGAAAGACCAAACATTCATGATGAAGGAAACGGATGGGACTCTGCTCGTGACGGATTCGATGGGAATAGATTATGTCGCGCATGATGTAAAGGATGAGGAGGAAATCCGAAACACGATAAGTACGTTGACGGGAATGGAGTACACGTTGACCTTGTCAGACGGCACGAAAGTCTATTTGAACGCGGAATCGAAATTATGTTTTCCCGTGTGTTTCAAAGGGGCGCAGAGAGTGGTGGAGTTGTCCGGTGAAGCTTATTTTGAAGTCGCCGAAGATGCCGCGCATCCGTTCGTGATAAAGACTCGCGATATTTCGGTCAAAGTATTGGGGACTTCTTTTAATCTGCGAGCTTATGAAGATGAAGAGGTGGTGACGACGACATTAACAGCAGGGAAAGTACAGGTCTTTGACGGTCGGCAATTCAAGGATATTGTTCATGGGGAGCAAGTGGTTTACGAAAAGGCTGCAAGGACTATGGAGGTTAGTAAAGTCGAAGTCGGACGTTACATGGCTTGGCGGGAAGGAAAGTTCGTGTTCCGGAACGAGCGTTTGGAGGATGTGATGAAGTATTTGGCTCGTTGGTATAACGTGCGTTACGAATTTATGAATGAAGATGCGAAAAATATGCGGGTGGGAGCCAAGTTAAATAGGTACAATAACATGAATCCGATTATCGAGATGTTGAAGAAAAATCCGAGTATTTCTATATCCCGGAAGGATGGTGTGTTTTATATATCAAGCGAATAAGACAAAACATGCGTTTGTGCTGGTGACACAAACGCATGGACAACTAATAAATAGTAGTTCATTTATTAATCTTTCAAAATTATGAAGAAAAAACGAGATTCAGGGACCTTTTTTCGAGGAATCTGGCAAAAAATTTTACTAGTTATGACATTGAAAATGTGTTTGCTTATGCTTACTTGTTTTCAGGTGACAGCTGCGGTGCATTCCCAGAATAAGCTTTTGGATGTGCGTTTGGAAAATGCTTCTCTGGAACAAGTGATTTGGGAATTGGAAAAAAAGACCGATTTCACGTTTATGTATTGGACGACCGAGATCAAGGATGTTAAAGTGTCTTTGAACATGCAGCAAAAATCGATGAAGGAGATTTTGGATTATTGCTTGCGTGACACGAAGTTGAGGTATGAGATTAACGAGGAAACGGTTGTGATCTATCGTGTAAAGGATGACAAGCAGGAGAAAAAGAAGATTGTTGTTAATGGTGTCGTGAAGGATGAGGCCGGGGAACTTTTACCGGGGGTAACGATCGTGTTAAAGGGTACCTCTATCGGAGTTTCCACGGATGTGGATGGAAAATTCCGGTTGGAGTTACCTGAGCAAGAATCCATCGTTCTGGTGGCTTCTTTCGTGGGGATGCGGAATGTTGAAGTGAAGGTTACCCCGGGCAAAGAGGTGAGTATCGTGATGAAAGAAGAGGTAGAGTCGATAGACGAGGTTGTGGTGAACGGTTATTTCACGCAAAACCGTAACAGTTACACGGGGGCGGTGACGTCTGTAAAGGGTGAACAATTGTTGGAAATATCGAAGACGAATATGCTCAAGGCGTTGTCTTTTGTTGTTCCCGGTTTGCGTATCGTGGATGACAATGTCAACGGTTCGAATCCTAATAAGGTGCCGGAAATTATCCTCCGGGGTATGAATTCGCTTGATAGTGAAAAGATGGAACAAGGATTGAATCGTCCTTTGATTATCATGGATGGGGTGGAAATCAGCCTGCAGCAATTGTATGACTTGGATATGTTTGACATTGATCGAGTGGATGTTCTGAAAGATGCTTCCGCCACGGCAATGTATGGGGAAAAAGCTGCCAACGGTGTTATCGTGGTCATGAGAAAGAAGGTGACGGAAAGTAAATTGAGGGTACGTTATAATTTTGTGCCTAACATTGGATTTCCTGATGTTTCTTCTTTTAATCTTTGTTCGCCGTGGGAGAAATTGGAGTTGGAACGATTGTTTGGAAAATACGATAGTAACATAGGTGAATACGATGAACTCTATTACGAGAAATTGAAACGGGTGAATGCCGGTGTGAATACCGACTGGAAATCTATTCCGTTGCGCAATTCCTGGTCGCATAACCATTCTTTGAGCATCACCGGACGGGGAAGCGGCATGGACTACGGTATTTCCGCTCATTATTCGGATGATCGGGGTGTTATGAAAGGGGACTATCGCCGCAGTTTTGATTTGGGATTCTATTTCTCTTATTTTTGGAACAACAAACTGACGGTGAGTTTCCGTTCCGATTTCAATAAATTGAATTCCAAGGATTCGCCTTATGGTAGCTATAATTCGTGGGTGGAAATCAATCCTTATGATTCGCCTGTGGATGAAAACGGGGAATGGGTAAAAGTGTTGTCATACGACAAGATTAATCCGATTTACAATGCCACGTTGAGCAGTTTCAGTAAAGCGGAGAGCAAGCGTTTTTCCAATAACTTAAGTGTGAGATGGGATATCGTGAAAGGAGTATATTTTACCGCTAATGCCAATTATACTATGGGAGACGGTCAGACGGATGCTTTTGTTTCTCCGGAGGATTCTCGTTTCTTGAAAGATGGCATTAAGGAAGATGAAAAAGGTTCTTATAACTTGAGCGGGGACAAGAATTATTCTTGGGCTTTTTCAGGTGTGTTAAATTACAATCTTGCTTTGGACGAGCATGGGACTATGTTGAGTTTTCATGGTGGATTGGACATATCGCAAGACAAAAGAAGTTCGTTTGCTTTTTCGGGGGTGGGATTTACGAAAGATCGTTTGAATAACTTGAACTTTGCGCAGCGTTATCCTGAAGAGGGGAATCCTACCGGGAGTGAATCCTATAGTGCAACGGTGGCTTATTTCGGTAATGTCAATTTTATATTGAAGGACCGTTATTTCGTGGATTTTTCGTATCGAACTTCTGGTAATGCCACGATTTCTAAAGACCGGCGTTGGGCGCCTTTTTGGTCAGTTGGTTTGGGGTGGAACCTGCATAACGAGAAATTCATTGCTGATTTGGCATGGGTACAGAGTTTCCGGATTCGGGGAAGTGCGGGATATGTGGGAAGCAACAATTTCGGGGGAGTTCTAGCACAAACTATATATAGTTATAGTGATAATGCGTATGACGACAATCTCGGGGCTTTGCCGTCGGCGATGGGAAATGACAAACTGAAATCGCAACGTACGTTGAAATTGGATGTCGGCATGGATGTCAACTTATTCAATGACCGTTTAGGAGTGAAGTTGGATTTCTATAAGGAGATTTCTAAGGATTTGTTGATGGATGTTTCGTTGCCGCCTTCCATAGGATATGACAAGGTTAAATACAACTTGGGCGAAAGTGCCAACTGGGGGTATGAACTTGCTATTGCTGGAACGGTTATTCGTACGCAGGATTGGAGCTGGACATTGAATTTCACGACGAGTCACACGGAGAACAAAATCAAAAAGATCAGTAATTCACTGAAAAATATAAATTCGGAAAATCGGGACGAAAACACCTCTTCGCCGAGAATCCAGTTGGAGGAGGGAGAATCCTCCACCGCAATTTATGCCGTGCGTTCCGCCGGTATAGACCCGGCAACGGGAAAAGAGATTTTTATCAAAAAGGATGGTACTTACACTTTTATTTATGATCCGAAGGACAAGGTGGCGATCGGGAACAAAATCCCTATTATGCAGGGGGGAATTTCGACCGGTGTTCGGTGGAAAAACCTCACGCTGTTTGCCGGCTTGACCTATACGTTCGGAGGAGATATCTATAATACCACGCGGGCAGGAAAAATTGAGAATATCACCATCGAAAACAACGTGGACCGTCGGGCGTTCACCGAACGTTGGAAGAGCGTGAACGATTACGTGATGTATCCGAATGTAAAAGAGCCGTCAACCGGTCACACGGAACGTTTCGTGGAGCGCAATAACGAATTGTATCTTTCCTCCATCAACATTTCTTATAATTTGGAAGGTGATTGGTTGAAAAAAATCGGATTGAGGCGGTTAGGGTTGGGGATCGGTTTCAGCGACATTGCCCGGTTGAGTACGGTGAAGTATGAACGGGGTACCGGTTATCCCTATATGAGAGGATACAATTTTACCATTAGTCCGACATTCTAAAAATTGACGATACGATGAAAAGATTAACGATATTATGGGTTTTCGTGGCTCTCTTGTGGGGAGGGTGCGATGATTTTCTGACTTCGCGAGATAATACGCAAGTGTTGGAAAAGACGTTGTTTGCAGACCGAGAAGGTGTGGAAGATGCGCTGTATGGGATATATAGCGGATTGGCAAAACCGGAATTATACGGTTTTTATGTGCCTTGCCGGATGGATTTGTTAGCACAGTTTTATAAACCTGGAAATACTGCGTTGTATGATGTGCTGCATTATGATTTTTTGAAACCGGCGGGAAGGGAGGTGTGCAATTCGATTTGGAAAACGATGTACCGTTCGATTAGCGACATCAATAGTTTTTTGGCGAATTTGGATGCTTACGAGGGAGAGAGCCTCATGTTCGGAGATCTTTACCGGGGAGAAGCGTTGGGATTGCGAGCTTACCTGCATTTTGATTTGCTCAGGATGTATGCTCCGGTAAAATTGGGAGAGCGGGGCATTCCTTATATTACCCGGTTTGGTTCTTCGGTGACCTCGTTCTCGACAGTAAAGGAGTGTTACAATTTGATCATCGACGATTTGTTGGAAGCTGAGAAACTGTTGCGGCAGGACGACACGCTCTTGATGTTGCCGCGGGTGCGTTCGCATGAGTTTGTGATCTGCCGAAATCGTGAGGTGCATTTTAATTGGTATGCCGTGCAGGCTACTCTGGCGCGGGTTTATTACATGCGCGGGGAACCGGGTGATTTGGAAAAGGCGGGGGAATATGCCCGGGCGGTCATTGATTCCGAGAAGTTTCCTTTGATCAGTGATCCGAAAGATGCCCGTTTTGTCGTGGCGGGTGTGGTGGCTGAAACGGAAGCCATTTGGGGGCTATCCAATAAGAATTTGTACGATCCGATGGCCGAGTGTTTTCTGACGACTTCCGATTACAGTGCGTATAAACCTTCCGATAGTGATATGAGTCTCTACGAATCTAAGGCGGGAAACGATTGGCGTAAGGAGTGGCTTATCGCACCTCCAGGTACCGGTGGTTCTACCCGATGGGTCAAAATAATCGATCCTGTGGAGGCGGGTATTTCTTCCTTGATGCCAGCGGGCGTGGAAGGGGTGAATCAGATCCGCGTGACGGAAATGTATTTGATAGCAGCGGAGGCGGCGTTGGAGAGTCACCCGGAAACAGCACGGAAATATTTGGAGGATTTAGTCTCTTCGCGCGGTTTGGAACGGTTTGAGGGTGAGTTGACGTTGGAGAACATTGATAAGGAGTGGCGGAGAGAGTTGGCACAGGAGGGGCAGGTGTGGTTCAGGATGAAACATCGTCACCCGGAAACCGTGGAAGCGGTGGATAGGAACGTCGTCACCATGACCGAAGAGATGTGGCAATTGCTTATTCCGGACGATGAATTTGAGTTTAGAGAAGATTTCACAATGTAAATAGAGCAGAATATGAAAATAAATACGATATTGAATCGATTTTTTGGACTTTGTTGCTCCCTTTTGGCGGTTTTCGCTTTTGGGGGCTGCGAACGAGAATATTTGTGGTACGACGCCGAGGCAAAGGACGGGGTGTATTTTCTGGGAGGGAAAGACACTGTTCATGTGTTTACAAGGGCATCGGGAGGAGAAAAATGGATAGTGTACGGAGAGAGGGTGGATATCCTCGGATTTACCCGGGATGTCGACCGGCGTTTCAAGGTGGAGGTGGTCGATTCCTTGACCACGATACCTGCCGACTGTTTCTCTTTCAAGGACACGTGTAATATCACGGCTGGCGAAACTTTCGGTTTCTTGAATTTTTCTTATGCCTATTCCGAAACGGACACTTTTTCGCTTGGGTTGAGAATTGTGGAAAATGACAACTTCCGTCCCGTGATGGTTTCGCAGGAGTGTTTCCTTTTGCTTCCGTATAAACTGACAGAACCCGATTGGTGGTCTGCAAACAGTAATATGTTTGGGGCGCCGTGGACACCTCGCTTGCACGAGTTGTTTATGCGGTTCTATCATGCGGTGGAACAGAAAGAACCTTATGTGTGGACGTCGTATTTTGAACCGAATTTGGGTAGGGATTGTGAATATGTTTCTAATGGAACTCATTATTATTATTATTGGTTTAGTAAGAAATGGCATGAGCCTTATGGGACCTTGCTTCGGAAATATGTGGCCCGTCCCTTGTATGATCATTTGAAAAATAATCCGAAAGACGGAGATTATACAAGCATGCCTGATCCTTATCTTTAATTAAATAAAACATAATATGAAAAAGATATATATACGATTGTTGTTGTGGTTGTTTGTAGTGTCTGCGGGAATGGTTTCCTGTATTCATGACGACACAACCGGATTTGTGAACGAAATCCCCGAGCTTTCGATTGTCAAAGTTAAGGGAGAGGGCGTCAACGAAGAGGGAAAGAGGGCGTACGCAGAATTTATGATGCCAGTGCATTTTGAAGCGGAGGTGAATCATTCCGAAAATGAGGTGGTGTATGAATGGAAGGTGGGATACGTAAACGAATGGAAAGACGGAAAGCCGGTGATGGATTCGTTGTATTTGGTTTCGGAGAAACCGGTGTTGGAACATTCTTTTAATCGAGTAGGGGAGTTCTTGGTACGTTTGCGGGTGTCTGATGGGTTTAGTAGTGCTTTTTACTACATGATGGTGGAAATCAAGGCTGGAATGGAAAGGGGATTGCTGGTGTTAAGTTCTGATGATGCGGGGAAAGGTCGGTTGTCCTTCTGTTCTGTGCTGGAAGATGCGAATGAATTGCTGAAGGCAAAGAAAGAAGACTTTGACTGGGAGGTGTGGAGCAGAATAAATCCAGACTATGAGTTAGTGGATGCTTTGGACATGAGTTTGATGAATTATGGGGCGTATAAAAATTCCGTGTTTGTGATTTCCAAGTCCAACCGATGTGCGTATGAATTGGAGCCCAATACGCTACTCGTGTTGCGCAAGATAGATTTGACTCTTTTGGTGTCGGAATTGAATATACAACCGGTGGCATTGTCTCCGTGTAGAGATGAATTGGTGGTGCTGTCCGAGAATGGAATCGTGGTAGGATCTCAATTGACGTCGAACGGATTGATGAGCGATGCTTGGGGGGCAAAGATGAAAGGAACGAAGATGTATCAGGCGATGCTTTGGAATGATTGGGATGAAGTAATGATGTCACTGCCTGTGGTGGCGGAGGATGAAAAATTGGTATGCTATACAAATCTTTTGGGAAAGGCATCACTTGACTCCGGCACTGATTTTGAAGGACGTCGGATTGTCAATTTTTTGATAGTGGGGAATACAAATTTGAAAAAGAGTTTGCTCGTGGTAAGCCAATCTAAAAATGACCCCGGGAAGGTGTGGGTGACGAATTATGTTTCGGGGATTGAGGTATTGTGGAATATGGAGGCAATTTTCGGGCATGAAAGTGGGGACGAGAAATGGAGTGATAAGTCTTACGAACTTTCTGCTCCGTTGACTTTGACCGAGGAATCCGATATGTTGTATAACACGAAGTATAGTAATAGCATTTTCTACAATAGCGGTAACTCCATATATCGTTGGAGGCATGGCTCCGATATTTCTGAGGTGGAGTCGGTTATCACCGTGCCCGGAGAAATTACCTGTATGGCGCAAAGTCCTGATGAAGAGTATTTGTACGTTGGAACTTACGACCCTGCGGCAACCGGATTGAAGGGAAGCGTTTATATTTATAAAACGGAAAACCTGCAATTGGTGAACAGTTTTGTCGGTGTGGCTGATAAACCGTTGAAATTATTTTATAAGGATACAAAATAAAAACAAATGACAAAGATTTATATATTTTTCGTGCTTGTCCTTCTCGGTTTCTCCGGGGGACAAGCCATTGCCTCTACCTCGGGGAGCGTGGAGAAGAATGTGGCGGATACGCTGAAAGCCGGGATGGCGTCACCGGATTTTCGTTACCGGGATGTGAACGGTAAAATCGTGACATTAAAAAGTTTGAGGGGAAAATACGTGTATATTGATGTGTGGGCGATGTGGTGCGGACCTTGTTGTGCTGAGATTCCCCATTTGAAAGAATTGGAGCGGAAGATGCGTGGTAAAAAGATCGTTTTCGTGAGTATGTCAGTGGACGAGAGTCGGAAGGCATGGTTGAAATACGTGAAAGATAACAAGATGGGGGGCGTACAATTAAATGCAGAGGGGAAAGAGGAGTTTATGAAAGCCTATCACATAAATGGAATACCTCGTTTTATTTTGTTAGATAAGAAAGGGAAAATTGTGGATGCTGATATGACGCGTCCTTCTGATCCAGAAACGTTGAAACGATTATTAGAATTGAAAGGAATTTAAGGAGATGAGAAAAAGTATTGTTGTGTTGTTTTTGTTGATTGTTGGTAGTGTATTTGCCAGCAATCGTCGGTCAATGAAAGTGGATGGATGCGAATATGTTGTGTTGGCTAGTAGATCGGTAGAACAGGATAAAGCTTGGAATGGGGTTGTAGAGGCTTTACAGAGATTACACGGTGCGGAGGTGGTATATTACGCGGAGAAGCCTGCTGAGACATTGGAGGCATTGCGACGTATGCGCCCTCGTTATGTTGCGGTAGTAGAGAAACCGGAGCAGATTACCCGGGATTATATTATTGGGATGCATATTTTGTCGCGTAAAGTAACTTCTTCGATATATGCCGATTTCATGTGGGGAATTATCACGGGGCTTGATGCGGATATGGCGATGAAGATGGTGAATAATGCTAAAGAGCCACTCGAGATTCGCAACGGGTTGATATCACAGAATAGAGTGGAATTGACTGAGGCGGACTGGGAGCGGTTTGGGTATGTGAGTTGGGGAAAATCAGGGATGAAAATGGAACGAGGAGATACGTTGGCAATGGAATATTGGCCAGCCGTGAAACAGGTTGAAAAATTTAATGATCTTTATCGAAGAGTGAAGCCTGATTTCGTGTTGAGTGAGTCTTATGCTCCTAATTACCATTTGTCCATGCCTGATAACTTCAGCGTACACGAGAGAATTTATGCCCGGGATGGTATTTTTCATCACGTGATGCAGGAGGTTAAAATTGAAGATAATCAGATATCTCGTCAAGACACGTCGGATAACGAGATGAATTGGGCGGGTGAGCGGAAAGTATATATTGCCGCGGGATCTTACGGTTGTGATGTGGATAAGCCCGAAAAGAGTTGTGCGTTGGCATGGATGGGACGTCCGAATGTAACTTCAATGGTGGGATACCCGGTAAACCAAGTGATGTTGGGGCAAGCCGTGTGGGGTGGTTTGAAATTCTGGCATGTAACGCCCGGGCGTTACACGATGGCAGAGGCTTATTTTTTAGGACAGCAGCATATATTATATACGTTACAAAATTTTTCTCCGAGTTTGTTGGAAGCAAGTTTTGATTTCAATTGGGATGTTATGAATGATATATCCGGTATATATGAGCGGATGGCGAAGGTGATGGGTAAAGAAGCTGTTGGGGATATTCTTGGTTTTTGGCAGGAGCGGGATTTATTGGCTTATTTCGGGGATCCGAAATGGGATGTGCGATTCCGACCGGAGGAAGAAACTTATACCGTGAAGACGGTTCGTAAGGGTAAAAAGTATGTGATTACATTGAAAACGAAAGAAAATTTTTCTGTGGATCGATTGGATGGAATTTATATGAGAATGTTTGATAACCAAATACCGGGAGAGCCTGCCACGGTTGGTAAAATACCGTTTGCTGTTATTTTTCCGGAGCGTTTGAAAAATCCTCGTTTAGCACCCGAGCAGGATTGGCGAGTGGCATTGTCTGATGATATGTTGTTGGTGTATGATACTTGGTTCGAGCCGGGAAAGACGTATAAATTGGTCTTGTCGGTGGATTAAAAAAAATTAATATTTTAGAGTTGTTCGTGATGAGAAGGTTTGTACTATTTATTGTTTTTTTTGCGGCTTGTATCGCAGTTCGGGGGCAGGGGGGCGTGAATTTTGAAATTCTTACTTTTGAGGAGGCTTTAACGAAAGCGAAAGCGGAGAATAAATTGCTTTTCGTGGATTGTTATACGACTTGGTGCGGACCTTGTAAGTTGATGTCTGAAAAGGTATTTCCCGACGCAAAAGTGGGCGAGTTTTTTAATCCGAGGTTTGTTGCCGTGAAGTTTGATATGGAAAAAGAAGAGGGGAAGAAATTCGGTCAAAAATATAATGTTGCAGCCTATCCCACGTTTTTCCTTATCTTGCCTGATGGTTCTATACAACATAAGATTTCTGGCGCATACGAGGCAGATGAATTTATCCGATTGGTAAAAGAAGGCATAGAGGGTACAGAATCATTAGGAAATTGGGAGGAGAAATTTCGTACCGGAGATCGAGATAAGGCATTTTTGTTTCAATATCTTCAGAAATTGAACAAGTTTAATGAATGGTCAAAAGCGGTGGTGGTGGTAGATGAGTTGTTGAAAGTGGCAAGTGATGAAGAAAAGGTATCCAAAGATTATTGGTTTATTTTTGGTAATTCGCAATTGAGTCCTTCCGATTCCAAAGCTTTTAAATTTTTAAGAGATAAACGAGAAAGATTTTACGTAGCGATTGGTCGTGAAGAGGTGGATAAACGATTGGGAGAAGATCTTTGTAATGAAATTTTGGCTATAATGGGAGGGGAGATGGTGAATGTCGGAAGTAAGCGTTTGAAGGCGATAGAGAAAGAGCTCAAAAAAATGAAATTGGTGAACGAGAAAAGTTTATTAGCTTCTTTGGAAATCGCTAAGGTGGTGGAGGGTGGTGATATTGACGAATTGTTGGATGTGTGTGAAAAAGAGATACCTATTTTACAAGGTGACTCTCAATTAGCACTTTGGGTGCTTTTTCGTTTAGCTGGTCCATTTTTGCAATATCAAGATTGTCCTTTAGCTTCGGCTACTCCCGCTCAAAAGGCTCGGTGGGAGAAGATTATTCAATTGAAGAAAAATAATTAAAACGAGGAGGAGTGTTTAACTCTCCTCCTCGTTTTAATTATTTAATATCTATCTGGATAATAGGTTGTTGTTGTACTGTGTCAAGAGGAATGGCTCTGTATTTGACACGAGCAAAATTGATCTTATTTAAATCGATACTACGGATTGCACTATCGTGCATCGTGCGGTAGTAGATTATCCGGTGTGTCATGTCGGTTGCCGAAGTCCATTGCGTTGCGCTAGGTATGTCAATGGGGTTTGTGTTCGGTGAATATTCAATCCCGATAGGAATGTCAAAATTATTTAGAATCTGGAAACATTGAAGAACGGTTTTTAAGCCTGACTCTTGTTGGGGGGCGGTGGCTTGGTAAAAAGCGGCACGCACGAAACGGGAGGGGGGAGTGATATCTCCCGGTATTCCTAGAAATCCGCTACCGTTGCCGAAGGAGGAAAGTTTTATATCGTTCAGTTGTTGTGGAGAAGCCATACCGGGGAAGAGATTGACGTAATTATTAAGATTGGTCATTTGCCATTCGAATCCCGGAGCGTTGGTTAGTACTCCTAATTTATTCTCGTAAAAGGTAGGTTTCTCGTTAATGATTTCGAGAACTACTTGGTGTCCGGAAGGATCGGCAAAACGCCAGTGCACGGTGGAGGCTTGCGGGACGATGCCAATAATATGTACTTTTTTAATGGCCTCTTTTACTTCGTCGATGTTTTTGCAACTGCCTAGTATCCAAGAAACGAGTTGTAGGTCGGAGATACTTGTCGCTTTTTGGTTCGGCTCGAACGCTTCGTATTTCCCGTAATGCGGGAAGTAGAATAATCCGGCAGAAAGCCCGGCTTCGTTAAGACCTTCTGCTACAAACTCTTTTTGTTCTACGGCTAGACCGACGTAGCCGTACCGGGCGGTGAATGGCATTCCGTCAATCCCGTCGGGCGTGTAAGATTGTTGTTTGAAGCCTCGCGGTACGATAACGTATTGGCTGTTGAGGTTGCTGCCGCCCCATTCGATGGTACGAGCCACGACACGGGAACCGTCTTTAGCGGTAAAAGATATTCCGGTGCAGGCTTTTAGGAATTGCGGTTGCAAGTTTATGGCGATAAAGAGTGCTAGTAAGATTTGTAGTTTATGTTTCATAATTGTAAATGATTTGTATTTTTTTGTAATACGGGAAAAACGAATTTCTGTTTCAAACGGATGGATACTCAAAATTTATTCGCATATTTGCTACGCTTTGAGGTGAGTAAAGAAGCAGTTATGAACAGGAATTACAGTATTATATTGGGTAACGGTACACGTCTTGATTTCAAGAGCGTGTTCAATCAATATTTCAATACTTTAGTTCTTTTCGCTGGTCGTTATCTGGGAGAGAGGGAAGAATGTGAGTCACTGGTGCAGGATACTTTTCTGGCTTTGTGGGAGAATAGACGGGAATTTCCGGATGAGGTTTCGGTGAAGGCTTATCTTTATACCACGGTGCGCAACAAGGCGTTGAATGTGTTGAAGCATCGTAAAGTGGAGCGGGAATACGTGAATGATATGCTACGGGAGGAGGACACCGAACTTTATTACATGAAGTCGGTGATAGAGGAGGAAACCCGACGGTTGATATTCACGGCGATTGATTCTTTGCCCGAACACAGCAGGAAAGTATGCTTGTTGTATATGGAAGGAATGGATAATCAGGAGATTGCCGAGGAACTGAAGATCACGTTGAACACGGTGAAATTCCATAAAAAGAATGCTTATAAATTGTTGCGTGAGAAATTAAGGGATAACTTCTATCTTCTGTTTTTTATTTAAGACATTTCAAATTTTTTCTCTTTTTCACTACCCGTTTTTTCTTCTCGGTTGTTTTTGTAGTGTAAATGCAATAAATATATGACAAAAAGATATATTCAGATAGCGGATTTAATCTACAAAGTAAAAATAGGGATTGCTACCGATGAGGAAAAACGGGAGTTGTTCGCTTGGGTGGATGAGTCTGATTTTAATCGTCAGCTATTTGACGAGTTGTCCGAGGGAAGTGCGTTGAGCAGGAGTTATGACGAGTATCGTGCGATTCACCGGGAAGAGGTATGGCGTCGGTTGGAGCAACAAATTGCGCCCCGTCACCGGAACTTGTCGTGGCGATGGATCGGTTATGCGGCTTCCGTGATTGTGCTGGTTGCAGCGGGATGGTTCGCTGTCATGATGACGGGACGGGTAGATGAGCAAAAGGAGGTGAAAAAGGTGGTGGCGATTGTACCGGGAGAGCGGAAAGCTATTTTGCATCTGGAGACGGGCAAACAAGTTGTCTTGGGGAAAAATAGCGGAGTGATCGTGAACGACAGCCTGTCCGGGAAAATCGAGCAAATAGATAATACTTTGGTTTATCAAGCGGAAACCGATGTGCAGGCGGAAAAGCTGAACGTGTTGGACGTCCCGAAAGGGGGAGAGTTTAACGTGACCTTGGCTGACGGAACGAGGGTGTGGCTGAATGCCGGGTCGAAGTTGACTTATCCGGTTGCTTTCGTGGGGAATGAACGACGGGTAATACTCCGGGGAGAGGGGTATTTTGAAGTAAAAAAAGATGACACGAAACCCTTCCGTGTAGAAGTAAACGGGATGATGGTGACGGTGTTGGGTACTTCCTTTAACTTGAAATCGTTCCCTTCTGAAGAGCGGACGACCGCTACCTTGCTAAGTGGAAAGGTGGAGGTGAAAACGCTATCGGAGAGCGTGATTCTTGAACCGAACCAACAGGCGGATTTGATTGTCGGGGAAAATAAACTGGAGGTACGGGAAGTGGATGCCGAGGCGTATCGGGCATGGACGAAAGGACAGTTTGTCTTCCGTCGCGAGCGTTTGGAGTCTATTCTGGACGATGTCGCACGGTGGTATAACGTGACTGTATTCTACGAGCAGAGCCGGGCGAAGGATATTTTGTTCTCCGGTACAATGGAAAGATATTCCGATATAGTGGAAACTTTGAGGATGTTGGAGAAAACAGGTAAAGTATCATTTACAGTGGATGAACAGAAAATTATTGTGAGAATTAGATAAAAAACAAAGACGTGCGCCAACACGTCCTTGCTTAAAGTTTCATGATTGTTTGCTTGCGCCAACAAGCTTACAACCGAGTTTAATCTTAATAATTAGTACAAAACTATGAAAAAAAAGCGAGAATCGAGTTTTCTCGGCAGGAGAAAAATGCAAATTACTTTTTTGAAAATGAGAGTGACAGTGTTATTACTTTTGATGAGCGTTCTGCAAAGTATGGCACAGACAGCGAAATATGATATTTCAATGTCAGGCGGGAAGTTAGAGAATGTGTTCAAGCTCATAGAGCAGAAAGGAGAATTTACATTCTTGTATTCGATAGAGGATGTGGAGCATGTTGCGTCAATAAACATCAACGTGAAGCAAGCTGATTTGAAAGATGTGCTTGATATTTGCCTTGCTAACACAAAGTTGACTTACGAGATTAACGGACATTTGATTGTTATTCGGGTGAGGGATGAGAAACCGGAGGACAAGATGATAGTTATTAAAGGGATTGTGAAGGATAAAAAAGGAGAACCTTTGCCGGGAGTAACTGTCAGAGAAAAAGGCACAACAATAGGAGTTGCTACCGGAATAAAAGGAGAGTTCACATTTACAACCACGAAACGGGATAGTGTGACTTTAATTTTTTCTTTCGTGGGTATGAAAATGAAGTTGGTGACTTGGAAGGGCGAGAAAGAGTTAAAGGTCGTGATGGAGGAAGATGCACAAGAGATGGAAGAAGTTGTGGTGACAGGTTATCAACGGGTTAAAAAATCGAATATGGCAGGTTCCGTGAGTACAATCAAGGCTGAGGATCTGGTGCTGAACGGGACCCAATCTTTAGAGCAAGCATTACAAGGTAAGTTGCCGGGTGTAGTTATCCAGAATCAGGATGGTTTGGTGGGGACACGTCAGAAAGTACGGGTACGGGGAACATCGACGTTGTTAGGTAGTCAGGACCCCGTGTGGGTAGTGGATGGAATTATACAAGAAGATCCGCTTCCTTTTAAAGCGACCGATTTATCAACGTATAATACAAGCCCGGATAATATTGACATGATACGAAATTTTGTGGGTAGTGCCATTTCTTGGTTGAATCCTTCCGATATCAAAGATGTAACCGTGTTGAAAGATGCTTCCGCCACGGCAATCTATGGTGTGAAAGCGGCAAACGGAGTCATCGTGATCACAACAAAGAGAGGGGAGAAAGGGCGGATGTCTATCAGCTATTCGGGTAATTTCTCTATCGGTTCCAAGGTCACGTATGATAAGTTGAATTTAATGAATTCCAAGGAGAGAATTGATGTTTCACGGGAAATGTATGAACGCGGATTAGTCGGCAGTTCATCCTCTTTGGCAAACGTGGGGTACCAAGCTTTGTTGCAACAATATTTGCAGGAAAAAATTTCTTACAATGAATTTAATACCGGGGTAAAGAAATTGGAAGTCATAAATACGGACTGGTTCGATCTCTTGTATGAAAATCCGTTTAGTTATTCCAACAATATCAGTGTTTCCGGGGGGAGTGACAAGACTACGTATTATGCTTCTTTCGGTATTACAAATAATAACGGTACAGCCAAAGGAAATGACTCCGAGAGCTATCAGGGAAGTATAAACGTGAACACGGTTTTCTGGGATAAATTGCAATTCTCGGCTAGAGTTGCCGGTAGCGTTTCAAAAACGAATGGTTTTCACAATAGTATTTCGCCTTATTCCTACGCGTCTACCACGAGCCGGGTTCTTCCCGCGTTTGAAGAAAATGGAGAATTGGCATATTACATCAATCGTGACGGATATAAATACAACGTGTTGAATGAGTTGGCAGAGTCCGGTAACGGGAATACCTCAAATTCATTGAATGTAAATATCGGTTTGAATTGGGAAATTATCAAAGGATTGAAATATGAGATGGCATTAGGGTACAACTATTCTTCCACTCACGGGGAATCTTGGATAACGGAGATGACGCATTTTATCGCGAAAATACGTGGGTATGAATTTGGTATGTATGGTCCGAATGATGATAAATACCAACTTTCAAGATTACCTCACGGGGGACAATTGAACATGTCGGATTCACGCAGCGAGAACTATACTTGGAGGAATCAATTTTCTTACGTGAAGAATTTTGGAAGACATCTGCTTACCGCCACAGTGGGGCAGGAAGTCAACAGTACAAAATATGACGGATTCACGGGGACATATTATGGTTACTTGCCAAAGAGAGGACAGACGATAAAGAATCCGCCTTTGACGACACAGAACGTCGGAAGTATTAGCGAGAACACGTTGTACGCTCAACCGACAACCTCTATTATTGATAACAAGTCTAACAAACTGTCCTTCTACGGCGCTTTTACTTACACTTTCGATGAGCGTTACGTTTTTAATGCCAGTGTTCGGTCGGATGCTTCCAATCGTTTCGGGCAGGACAAGGATGCCCGTTATCTTCCGGTTTGGTCTTTCGGTTTGCGTTGGAATATGGGACGGGAACATTTTTTGGAGGGACAGGATTTCTTGAATGAATTTAGTTTCCGATTGACGTACGGATACCAAGGAAATGCAAGTGAGGCGGCAAGCCCGGATTTGATAGCCAGAATACCGTCCGGGGCTGGAATATCCGGTGCCACGGGTGAGTATTACATGGAAATAAAGAGTTTGCCGAACCCGAAATTGAAATGGGAAAAGACAGCGACAGTGAATGCCGGTGCTGATTTCGTGTTTTGGAAGAATAAAATTAACGGATCGTTCGAGTATTATTATAAAAAGACCACAGACGCTATTATTAATAAAGAGGTTCCTTTTGAGAATGGCGTGTTGAGTATGCCAATGAATGGAGGTTCGTTGGAAAATTACGGTTGGGAATTATCTTTTAGTTTTGCCCCCGTGCGGACGAAGAACTTTATTTGGACCATGGGATTAAATACCTCCAAGAATTATAATAAAGTTACCAGTAAATTGGAATCGAACGAGAACTGGACGCAGGCAGTTGCCGGAAACGTGAACAAGAAAGGTTATCCCGTGTCGGGATTTTGGGCATTCGAGTTTGTCGGATTAGACCCGAAGAACGGAGTCCCTCTGTATAATTTGCCCGATGTCGATACCCCGGAAGCCCGCACGGATGCTACCGTGTATATGAAGTATATGGGAAAGTTAGATCCGGATTTTACTGCCGGATTGAACATGGGATTTAGATTCAAGGATTTAACTCTTTCTTCTTCTTTCTATCTATCGGTCGGAGGTAAAAAGTTTTTAGCGACCATGTTTGATGACGACATAATAAACAGTACCCCGTACGAGTATAATAATTTACCAAAAGATTTAGTAGACCGGTGGCGTAAACCGGGTGATGAAGAACACACGAATATCCCTGCTTTGCCGGAATACAAGAAAACGAATGCCAGTACGAATTTACCTTCCGGGAGTACTTATAGTTACCGGTTGTATAATTACACGGATATCCGGGTTGTGAATGCTTCTTTTCTTCGGTGTAACAATATTTCACTGTCCTATAACTTGTCCAAGGGATGGATCAAGAAGTTTGCTCAAAATGTGGGCTTCTCGTTCAGTGTGTCCAATCCTTTTATGATTGTAAGTAAGGATTTTAAAGGAAAAGATCCTGAAGTTGCCACCGGCTCTCAACCCTTGTCGCAAAATTATACATTCAGCTTGAATTTAAGTTTCTAATGACTATATATGATAAATCGTATGAGAAATATATTATTCTTTCTACTGTTATTGGGATTCGTCGGGTGTAGCGATTTCCTTGAAGAATCCAGTAAGGACCAAGTGCGTCCGTCGACTGTTGACGATTTGATGCAGGTAATGGTTGGAGAGGCATATCCCATGAGCAATTTGCAATATGCTTATATTGATTTTTTTACAGACGATGTGCAATGTAATGGTGCCGGAGGACAGGAAACGCTGGAAAGTTCTGTCGAGAATATATATCCCTTGTTTTCTTGGGGGGATGATATATACGAGAAACTCACTGATAACCGGTATAATACTTGGAAGGTTTGTTATAATAAAATCATGGGGTGCAACACGGTCATGGATTATATGGATCGGGTAAGCGGGGAGGAGAAGACAAAAAATAATATGCGGGGACAGGCTCTTGTATTACGTGCGTATTATTATTTTTTACTGGTAAATTATTACGGACTACCTTATAATTATGGAGATCCGGCTCAGAACCCGGGAGTACCTTTAAAATTGGAGATGGAGGTGAACGATGGCTTCATGGAACGGAATACCGTGGCAGAGGTGTATAAACGGATAGTAACCGATCTGGAAGAAGGGATTAAGCTAGTGGAAGAAAATAGGATAGACATGTCCTTGTATAAAATCAGTGCCTTGGCTGGAAAGTCAATTTTGTGTAGAGTGTATCTTTACATGGAAGATTGGGATAATGTTTTGAAATATGCCAACATGGTGTTGGGAGAGAAGTCCGTTCTAACCTCTTTGGCGAGTGCGACGGAAGATGCCATGCAATATCAGGGAAGCAGTACTTGGAGTGTCTATAATGAATCTACCAGTGATGAAATTATCTGGATGTATGGAGGTCAAGCGGAATCCGCGTGTTATCCCGGAGGGGGCGGTTTGGCAACAGCTCCTTATACCGCGTCGGACGAGTTAATGGATTTGTACGAGTTTTCTGCGGAGAGTGATAATCATTGGGATTTGCGGCGATATATGTATTTTAAATATGAGGCTTGGATGGATTGGTCTACTTTTAGAGCTGTTATTTATCCTTCTTATGGTTTTAAAGGTGGAAAAAATAATAAATGGGCGACACGGGGAATTCGTACGGCAGAATTGTACTTGAATCGGGCAGAAGCGTATGCGCGTAAATTCATGGAAACAGGTGAAGATAATTACCGGACATTGGCCTTGGATGATTTGAATAGGTTGCGTGAAAATCGTTATGATACGCGGAATGTCACTTACACGAAGGTTGATATCGCAGATGCTGACGAATTATTACAGTTCTATAAAGACGAACGCCGTAGAGAGTTATGTTTCGAGGAACATCGTTGGTTTGATCTGCGTCGTTACGGGATGCCTGAATTGACACACGTGTATTTTATTGCCCCGGAATCTAAACAGGAAATCAGCTTGGAGCGGGAAGATCCCCGTTATGTATTGCCGATACCGCAATCCGCTTTAGATCGTAATCCTTATTTGAAACAAAATGAACGTTAATCGAGAAGTTATGAAATTGCATTTTATTTATTTGTTTATATTAGCCGTTTCTCTAGTCGCTTGCGATGATGAGAATGCTTTAACGCCGACAGCAACTCCTGAATTCGGGTATAGCGTGCCTCAGGGAGAGCACGATTATGATGATCGTATTGTGGATTGGAATGAAAGGTGTAATACGTTTATCTTGTATAAATTCGATTTAAAAGAATTGTACTGGGATCTGGACGGTTGGAATGAGTCTGTACCGACTCCGGAAGGCAGCAGTTCTGCATATCCGTACAATAATGGATTGCTTGGAGCCATCGCGGATGAAACTTACGTGGGTGAGCAGTTGGATTTGATTGAAACGTTGTTTCTGGATTTTTATCCGGATTCCACTTTACGTCGTTGTTTACCATTAAAGTTATTGTTATGTAGTGAATTGACTTGGCGTACTGCAAACGGTTCTACCGCATTGCGCAACGTGTATAGCGGGTATGATTTTTTAGCATTTAATTGGGGAAACGAGAATGTTTTGACCATGACAAATACTCAAAAGAATACGTTTAAATATGATGTTAACGATGCTTTTTTGAGTCGGTTGCTGAATAATAGTAAGATCGTGGAAGATGCGGCGTTTTACGATGGAATGAGTTACGAGGAAAGAGTGACGAACGCGAATATGTATGAGCGGGGCTATATAAAATCCGGTACGAAACTGGAAGATGATGTCGAGATTTATATGCGGGCGATCATTCAGACCCCGTATGAAGTTTTAATCGCCGAACCGGCTGCTAACGATTACACGAACAAGGGAATATTGCATGCCAAAAAAGATGTAAATGGTTATATCCGGAAGAAATATGATGTTCTTGTAAATAAATTTAAGGAGAACTACGGGATAGATTTACAAGCTATTGGTAATGTTGTTTTGCAATAATAAAAAAATATGCTGAGAATTGTTTTAGTATTCTTGCTAATCTCGGGAGCGTTTGCTCCCGGGATAGCTCAAACCGATTTTGTGCTATCCGGGAAGTTGCGATTGCTGGAACCTGCGGAAATCAAAGTAACTTCTATTGATGGAAAAGAGATATTATCTATTTCTGTAACCAATGGGAAAGAATTTCGAGCTATGTCCGGAGAAGTCATGCCGGACGTGTATATTTTGAGCGTGGGCAGCACGGAACAACCGATTTATCTGGGTGGTCGGGAGGTAACAATAACAGGATTTTATAATGGAAAGAATCCCGGGAATAGCTCTCTCTCCTTTCATGGGATAGACGATTTTTTAGAATTGTCGAAATGGATACCCACGGAGAAAAATCCGAAGAAAAAGACAATTGCCGAAGAAGTGAAAGGGAAGTTACATGGAACCATGTATAGTGCGTTGGCCTATATTGCCGATATGGAGGCGTATGAACCGAATAAGATGTTATTGGATTTAGTACCGGAAGCTGACCGAAATTCTCTATCTGCGAAATGGCTGGCTCATCGGGTGGATAGTCTGGGAACGTTTGCCGTGGGTGCGGAGGCTTATGATTTCGAGTATGTTGATCCGGAGGGGAAAAGGGTTCGATTGAGTGATTTTCGGGGGAAATTGGTATTGGTTGATTTTTGGGCATCATGGTGCGGACCTTGCCGGCATGAGATGAAAAGTCTTTTACCGATATATAACGAGTTAAAAGGGGATGATTTGGAATTTATCAGCGTGTCGTTGGATAAACGGGAAAAGGACTGGCGTAAGATGTTGGAGGAAGAGAAATTACCTTGGGTGATGTTATGGAATCAAGAGGGGTTCACGATCGGTAATGAACCTAACACGATTCAGAAAGCCTATGGATTTTACGGAATCCCTTTTATCGTTTTGATAGATAAGGAAGGACGGATACTCGCGAGAGGTTTGCGAGGGGAGAAAGTGAAGGTGGCGATAGAGGAAGCCAGAGAGTAATTTACGATTTTAGATTTTAAATTTTAGATTGTGTGATTGTGGATTACTCGATTGTCTATCATTGCGTGTAAATTTTAAAGATTTCGTATTGTATAACAAGATAAATTCTGTAAATGATGAAAAAGTATTTCTTATTATTACTGGTGTGCATCGGTATAGGTAACGTGAATGCACAGTTAATTAAGCAAGATGAGCAGGTACAAAAGAAACAAGCGGATTTGGATTGGTATAATTGTGCTTTTGACCAAGATGGCGTATACGGGGTAGAAGTGAATAAGGCTTATGAATTTCTGAAGGGGAAAAAGATAAAGAAAAGACCGGTTGTCGCTTTAATCGGGACAGGTCTGGACGTGGAGCACGAGGATTTGAAGCAGGCGATCTGGGTAAACCCGAAAGAAAAAGCAGACGGAAAGGATAATGACAAGAATGGTTTCACGGATGATATTAACGGGTGGAATTTCCTTGGAGGTAAGGATGGGCAGGTCATGGAATCCTTGATGCAGGAAGGAGATCGGGAATTTTTGCGTTTGAAAGATAAATACGCGGATTACATGACGAGTAACGGTGAATTTTTTAAGATTATCGACGGGAAACGGACGAAAGTTCCGGCTCCCGAAAATTTGGCGGAGTATTCCTATTACAAGAATAAAGTTGTGCCGGAGTCCAAGCTTGCCGGAACTTACGGGGGATGGAGAATAGGCTATGTGATAGAAGAGTATGCTCAAAAATTCAAGGAGCAGATGGATGCTAAATTCCCCGGGCATAACCATACTTTGGAAGAATTTCAGACTTGCTATGATCCGAAAGCCCCTCAAGATTCGTTAAGCGATGTAGTTTTTACACTGATTGCGTATGGATTTAGTCTATATAAAACGGAGGATTTTGATGTGATTTATAAAAATTTTGTCCAGACATCCGTGCAGAGAGGCAGGGAATCTTACGAGAAAGCGTTGCAAGCATTGGGTAATGACGGGCGTAAGGAGATTGTCGGTGATAATTATATGGATATAAAAGACAATAAATATGGGAATAATGTATTGCTGACATCCGAAGCTGCCACGGGAACCATGCAAGCCGGAATAATCGGAGGAAAAAGAGATAACGGTTTGGGAGGAAACGGTATTATGGATGAGGCTGAAATCATGTGCTTGCGGGTGAGTGGAGGTGCCGGAGAACCTTATTTAAAAGATATGGCTTTGGCTATTCGCTATGCCGTGGATCACGGGGCGGATGTGATCGTGTTGCCCCAACAAAATACATTGTACCCGGAAGGTCAGAAGATTTGGATGAACGAGGCAATTCGTTATGCCGAGGGTAAAGGGAGTTTGGTCATTGTTCCGGTTTGGGAATTGGCGTATGACCTTTCCAAAGTAGAATTTTTCCCGAATCGTTGGATGGATGGAAATAAGGAGTTGACAAATCTAATGGTCATCGCTTCTTCCGATAAAAACGGAAACCCTTCGATGAACTCTAATTACGGGGCGAAAGAACTGGACTTGTTCGCACCCGGTATGGATATCTACGCTGCCTATATGGGCGATACGTACAAAACGGGAACCGGGGCAGGGTTGGCATCAGCCACGGTCGCCGGGGTGGCGGCTTTGGTAAAGGCTTATTACCCGAATCTGATGGGAGCACAAATACGTGAGATTCTTTTGGAAACCGTGACATCCAGAAGGGGGGTGGAAATAGAGAAAGGAATCGTGGTGAATGGCAAAAGAGCTCAGGATTTATTCCTTTTTGATGATTTGTGTTTATCCGGTGGTATCGTGAATGCGTACCAAGCTGTCGTGGCAGCGGATAAACGGAGTAAATAGTCAGTAAACAAGTATCGTATGAAGTATAGGATTATTACTATATGGTTATTTTGCATGATGACTTTTCCGGTAGTGGCACAGCAATACAAGACTGTGCTACCTTACCGGATGGTCGGGGGCAAAATGCTAGTGGAGATGATTATGAACGGGACACCTCGTTCGTTTATTTTCGATACGGGAGGGCGCACGGCTTTAACCGGGGAGATTTGTGAAGAACTGGGATTAACGGTGACGGACTCTCTTGTCGTGACCGACGTGAACAACAACCAAGCGACTTATCCGATCGTGGTTATCGAGAGTCTGCTTACTCCCGACGGGAAAATAAATTTCAAAGGCGTTCCGGCGTTACAATTGGCGCAACCGTCACCTTTCGAATGTTTTCACGCGGATGGGTTGATCGGTAGCGATCTGTTGGCACGTACTATCGTGGAGATTGACGGGAAAGCGAAGACTGTCACGATAACTTCAGCCGAGAAAGCATCCGCTATATCATTGCGAAAAATGCTCCCGTTCGTGAAAGCGGGTATGCCGCTCATCTCGTTGCAGGCGGGAGCGGGGAATAATATCACTTGTTTGTTCGATACCGGATGCCCCGGCTTTTTTTCTTTGAAAAATACGGATTTTGAGGTATTGAAATCAGCCGCGGCGTTTAATATCTTGTCCGAGGGATACGGTGAAGGTTCTATCGGTGTTGCCGGGATGGCTGCCGCGGATGTGTCTTATCGGGTACGATTCCCTTTGATATCCGTGGGAAGTACAAAGTTCAAAAACGTGAGTTCCGAGACATCTACTCCGCCGTTTACTTTATTAGGCGTAAGATTGCTGGATTACGGCAAGGTAACGCTGGATTACCCCCGTGCCCGGTTTTATTTTGAGGCTTATGAGCCGGAGAATGATTTGGGGAGTAAGCACTATAACGTGGCGTTGCGGGTAAAGGATGGTGAGTTGTTCGTGTCTACCGTGTGGAGTGCCATGAAAGGCATTGTCGAGGTGGGCGATAAGGTCACGAAGATTAACGGGAAACCCACGGGTAAATATGACTTCTGCGAGAGTATTATTAACGGCATACCCGAGTTGAAAGCGAAGAAGAAAACCAAATTGACGATCCGAACCCGACAAGGGGAAAAAGTAATCGTTTACGAAAAAGAGTGAAGTATGAAAAATAGAATATTTATATTATTGGCAATAATATCTTTACCCGTGTTGATATTTGCCCAATCCAAGAACACCGCCACGGAGGTGAGGGATTACCGGGAAGTGGACGGTAAAATTATCGTGGAGATGATTGTAAATGGCGAACGGGCTGATTTCGTGTTGGACTTGACGGGACATAACGCTATCTTGCCGGAATACGTGGAGAAATTCAAAATAAACCCGAATCAGCCGGGAGATTTCCGTTATAATACATTCCTTCACAAGAAAGTACCGACCGCTAAAAGTGTTTCAATAAGTACGATTGCTTTCGGGAATAACGTGTTTGGGAATAGCGTGGCGGCATTCGTGCTGGAAGATGAACCTTACTTGCGGAAACTGGGAGTGGCGGGAGTTATTGGTGGAGCTCTGTTCCGTAATGTCGTGTTGACGATTGACGGCAGAAGGAAGAAGATCACGACTTCAGTACCTTATCGCCCTTCATACATGAAATTGGATCATCGGGCGGATTTGGATATACTTCCGGGATCGGTGGTCTCGTTTCCCGTGGCGGTTGACGGTGTGTCGTTGCCATTAGCTTTTGATACATGGAACGAGGGTATGATTGCTTTGACATCATCCGATTATGCCCGAATAAACGGCATAGCCGGGGGCAAGGCCGAATTGTTTAATGGTTATGGAGAACCGGTGGTAACGAATAGTACGAAGTTGGCAAAGAAGTGTACTTTCGTGAAGAATGATTTTTCGGACGTACTCGTGACGGAAAATAAGGATTTGCCCCGTTCCGTGTTGGGAACCGGAATATTAAAAGAGGGGATTATTTCTATTGATTTTCAAAAACAGAAGGTGTATTTCCAATCTTTTGATTTGGCGGAAGTGAAGGATGAGGTACAATCCGGGGCGGAAGTAACGGTAGAAGCGGGCAAACTGAACCCGATCACCCGTGATTATTTTCTCGAACACGTGTATGATTACCGTGTAGGGAAAGAGTTCGTGTTCAAGGGCGACAAGCCTGTCGTGATTGATTTCTGGGCGACGTGGTGCGGGCCTTGTATGCGATTGATTCCCGAATTGGAAAAGATGGCGGAGAAATACAAGGATAAAGTTATATTCTTGAAAGTGAATGCCGATCAAGAGAAGGAATTGTGCAGTATGTTTAATATAGTGGCACTGCCGACTTTGTTTTTTATCCCTGTCGGGGGTAAACCGATTATAGAAACGGGTGCTTTACCGGAAAAATACGAGAAGATTATTCAAGAACAGTTATTGAAGTAGGTGATGTCTAATTGTTCACTCTAGACTTACGCGTGCAAAGTTTGCATGGATTGGGGGTTATGTCTGTAATAGGCATAGCTCCTTTTTTAATTGAGTCCCGTTTTCCCCTGTTTTAAGTATTCGAACGGGCAATACTTGAGAAGTAATGTGGTTGTACGTTTGTTATAGATACAGAGTAGAAACGCTTCGGGGTATATCTACAACGGAGCAATAACGATAGAACACTGGGTGAAGGTGCTTACTTTAAGAGAAAGATGACCTTTATGTTTGGGATTCTTCTTTTTATCAGAATTCGGACAGAATTTGAAGAGAACCCGTTGAAGTCCCGAGTCAAACACGTATTACCTTCGAATCACTCCCGTATCAAAGGCGCTTGGGTGCGTTTTTGATACGGGAGTGATTTAAAAGTGATGCAGTCGTGTACACTGATTCGAGCGGATTTGGCACGGGATATCGGTTGCTTAAAGACGTGTTCATGTCTTAAATAGGGGTGTTCGTGAAAACACGTGGGCTCTTTATGAAAAATGGTAGGAAAAGGGTAAAGCGGGAAGTATATTTGTATAGGAAAAGTTCTTTGACATGTTGATTGATACTATTTGCCGGGGTAGTCGGCAGGAGGAAAGTGTGGGATGTGGAACGTGCCTTGTTGGTAAGAACGGAAAATATTTAGTCGTTTTTTGTGCGAAATTTCGATTATTGCCTATATTTGTTCTGTAACAGTGGTGTATTATGGATACGGTTATCGGAATAAATAACAAGGATCGTCGGATTTTCAAGGTCTTTTTCGAGAAGAACTTCTCGTCTGTGGTAATGTTTGCCAATAAATATATTGATGATATGGAGATTGCGGCCGATATTGCGCAAGAATGTTTTATCCGATTATGGCGTGAGGATTTAACTTTCGAGTCGGAGGATAAGATCAAGGGATTTTTGTACACCACGGCGAGAAATCTTGCCTTGAACGAATTGAAACACGGTGCGATTGTTACCCGTTACGTGCAGAAAGGAATGCTGGAATCCGAAGAATATACGCGGGATAATATAATCGAGGAGGAAGTATACGCTTTGGTTTACAAGGCTATCGACGAATTGGCACCACAGTCCCGCAAAGTGATACTAATGTCACTTCAGGAACTCTCGAACGGGGAGATCGCCGAGCAATTGAATATTTCAATCAATTCGGTTAGGACGTTGAAACAGAATGCTTACAAGAAACTGCGGGGCTTATTGAAAGACTATTTTTATCTTCTTTTCTTGGTGGACTGGACTCGCTTGCCTTGATATTGTATTTTCAATATTTAACATTGTTTTTTTGAAAAGGGATTCATCGATTTCTTTTTTTCAGTTGTTATATGAATATACAATGCGATAAAACAGTCGAAAGCGATGATACAAGACAAAAGAATATACCAATTGATAGCCAAACAACTTTTGGAAGGGGTGAACGAAAAAGAGAGGCGGGAATTGGAGGAGTGGCTAAAGGAGCCGGAGAACCGGATTCTCTACGAGAAGATGACGGAGAAAAGCCACGTGAGGTCGAGAATCCAGAAATGGGCTTCTATTGACGTGGAGAAATACGCGAATGCCTTCGGGAAGGAAATAGATATGAAGCACGACAGAAGGATCGGGAAATGGTGGGCGTATGCGGCGGCAGTTGCGGCATTGGTCGCTGTCGGAATCGTGTTTTGGGTGTTGACGGTAAAGGATGCGGGGGAGCCGTGTTTGGCGGATGCCGCGATCGTGCCGGGGCAAGCGAAGGCGGTGTTGGTGTTGGACGACGGGAGGCAGGTCGAGCTGGATACTCGAAGTATGAATGAAATCGTCGAGAAAGACGGGAAGATTATCATGAACGATTCCGCGGGAATTAACTATAACCGGGAGGTGGGAGAACAGGGAACGGGATTAACGAATAAAGTTATTGTTCCGACCGGGGGAGAGTATAATCTGATATTGAGTGACGGGACAACGGTTTATTTGAATGCCGAGAGTAAAATAGAGTTTCCCGTGAAATTTTCGGGCAAGGAGAGGGTGGTCACGTTGGAAGGAGAGGCGTATTTTCAAGTGGCGGCATCCAAGAAACACCCGTTTATCGTGAAGACGAAAGATATGGATGTGTTGGTGACCGGGACGGAGTTCAACGTGAAGGCGTATCCCGACGAGTTGAATGTGCAAACCACATTGTTGAAGGGGAACGTGTCTGTTTTCACGGGATTCGGGAAAAAAGAGGAGGTGGGAATCATACCCGCCCAACAAGCACAATGGAACCGGAAGAAAGCGGCGTTGGAAGTGCGTGAGGTCGATCCGGTTTTATTTATGGCATGGCGAAACGGGCAGTTTATTTTCCGGCAGGACAGGTTGGAAGATATCATGCGGACGTTGGCACGCTGGTATGACGTGGAAGTCGTTTATCTTGATGAATCTATAAAGGATATGGCTTTTGCCGGGAAATTGGACAGGAGCGAGGATATCACGCCGATATTGAATGTACTGCGTGCCACGGATAAGTTGACAGTAGAAGTGAATGGGAAACGTATTGTTTTAGGAGTGAAATAAAAACAAGCGATGCTGCGAACATCGCCTGTCAATATCTCACTTTCATGAGATAAGTGTTTTAAAAATTTTGAAAAACAAAGTTATGAAAAAAAAGTGGAAAGAGTATTTCCCCTGTAAAGGGAAGTATGGAAAAATTTTTAGGATTATGAAATTATGTATGTGTGTGTTATTTTGTTCTGTTATGTCCCTGTCTGCCAGTGTGCGGGCTCAACAGATGAAGGTGAGTATAGAGATGAGGGGGGCTACCTTGGAAGAGATTATTTGGACGTTGGAGAAGAAAAGTGAGATTACCTTTTTTTATAACGTGGCAGATGTTGCCGGAATCAAAGGGCTGGATGCAGTTTTTAAAGATACGTCTTTAGAGGAAATTTTAGGTAAGGTACTGGAAGGTACGGGGCTTTATTATCAGATGAATGATAAGGTTGTGGTCGTAAAACGTTTGATAGAATCGAAGACCGATTCTTTAACGAATGCGCGGGTGACAGGGTACGTGAAGGATGAGGGAGGTTTGCCGTTACCCGGGGTTTCCGTGTTGTTGAAGGGGACAACTGTCGGTGTCTCGACGGATAAGAACGGGAAATTTGTTTTGATGGTTCCCGATTTATCAAAGGCGACAATTGTTGTGTCCTTTATTGGGATGAAAACACAGACATTGTCCTGCTTGCGCTTTAAAGAGATGAATCCTTGGGTGATCGTGATGGAAGAAGACGCTCAGGAAATGGAAGAAGTGGTGGTGACCGGGTATCAAAGGATTGACAAGCGATTGTCTGCCAGTTCCACTTACACGGTGAAAGCCGCCGATATTATGAAATCGGGAATGAATTCGATCGATGATATGTTGCAGGGCGAAATCCCGGGATTGATGATTGTGAATACCTCGGGGAGTCCTTCAGCTCTTCCGAAGATACGAATGAGGGGAACGGCAACATTATTGGGAAATGCGGCTCCCGTTTGGGTGATTGATGGAGTAATCCGGGAAGATCCTGTGAATATCGCTAATGAAGACGTTGCTGCCGCGATGGAAATGACGAACCCGAATTATTTAATGTTTGGTAACGCTATATCGGGTTTAAACCCGATGGATATAGAAAGTATCACTTTTTTGAAGGATGCTTCCGCCACTGCGATTTACGGGACAAGGGCGGCAAACGGTGTGATTGTCGTGACGACGAAGAAGGGGCGTTCGGGGAGGACGGCAGTGAATTATTCGGGAACTTATACCGTGAAACAGCGTCCTTCTTACCGGAAATCGGCTGATGTGATGAATTCCCAAGAGAGAATGAAATTATCGAAAGAGTTTTTCGAGGATGGGTTGATACTGGCATCCACGCCTCGTTACGGTTATGAGAAAGCGATGCTTGATTATTTGGAGAATAGGATACCTTTTAGCGATGTAGAACAAGAGTATTCAAGACGGGAGGTTATGAACACGGATTGGTTTGACGTGCTGTTTTCTAATGCCTTCTCCCATTCCCACTCGCTTTCTATTTCGGGGGGAAAGGATAGAATATCTTATTATATCTCGGCAAGTTTTGCCAGTGACAAAGGAACGGCGAACGGGGATGATGTGAAGCGTTACACGTTGAATTCCAGAGTGGAATTACCCGTGTTCAAATGGTTGGATGCCGATTTTAAAATGGAATATTCCAATCGGCAGGTCTCTTCTTTTTACGACGTGAATCCGATGAATTACGCGTTGAGAACTGCCCGTACCTTAGCAGCAGACGAGAGATACGTGAGATCGACGAATTACGTGTCGCAGGAGATTAAAGAGGGACAGTATCAAGGAGTGCATAAATTCACGTATGATTTGACTTATAACGTGCTGGATGAGTTAAGGGAATCAGGTTCCGAGGGAGAAAACCAATCATTCTCGACAGCACTTTCTTTAAGGGCGAATATTCTGGCAGGATTGAAAGGTGATGTGTTGGTTTCTTATTCTGCCACTCGCGGGTTAACGGAAAAGTGGGCTACCGACCGTTCTTATTATATGGCTAATTTGAGAGGTTATGATTACGGGAGCGTGGAGCCGGGAAGTATCAACGAGAAATTGTCAATGTATCCTTACGGGGGCAGGTACGAGCGGGACGAGGAGAATAGTGATTTGTGGATGGTGAATGCCCGGTTGAATTATATGAAGACGTGGGATGACGTGCATTCATTGAACGTGATGGTCGGGGGAGAGATGACTTCACATAAACAAACGGGGTTTGAAACGGCGGAATACGGTTACTTCCCCGATAGAGGTAAAGTGATTTATTATGAATATAATCAGGCAGATGCCGGGAATTTGTACGATTTCTACGGTACTTCCGCCAGCAAGCATCCTGTGTCCTTGACCGACCAGATTAATAATAAAATGTCTTTGTTGGCGACCTTGGCTTATAGCTATAAGAATCGTTATATTTTAAATACGAATTTCCGGGTGGATGCATCCAGTCGTTTCGGTAAGAAGACGAACAATCGTTTTTTGCCGATCTGGAGTATTGCCGCTCGTTGGAACGTGGTTTCGGAGAGATGGATGGAAAAGCAGAAATGGTTTAACGATTTGTCACTTAAAGTATCTTACGGTTTGCAGGGAAATGTGATTTCAACAGTGGGACCGGATTTAATAGCGAAATATCCCTTGAAGCCCATAGACGAGTATATCGGTGAATATGTTCTGAATTTAAAAAGTTTGCCTTATCCCGATCTGCGGTGGGAGAAGACTCAAACTGTCAATTTGGGACTCGAATTCTCTATGTTCGATAGTCGTTTCAGCGGTTCCGTGGAATATTACCAGAAGAGGGGCAAAGAATTATTGTACACGTTGAACGTGCCCGTTGAACAAGGTGTGGATGCGGCTTACCAGAACGGGGCGAATATCCGGAACGAGGGGATAGATGTTTCTTTAACTTTTGTACCGTTGAAAACACAGAATTTTAGGTGGACGCTTTCTCCCGTGCTTTCATGGAACAGAGATAAGATTCGTCGTAAAACGGAGAACAGGTCTTATGGCGAGTATTTGTCGGGGACAGTTGTGTTGAATGATTATGCGGTGAGTTCGTTTTGGTCATGGAAATACAAGGGATTGACACATGAGGATGGCTTTCCTGTTTTCGAGTATGATAGTGGAAACGGGTACACGAACACGGAGATGAAAGAGGACCCGACGAAATTTCTTGAATACTCGGGGCGTCGTAACCCGGTCGTGACCGGAGGGCTTTCCACTCGTTTCGTTTTTTATAATTTCACGTTGAGGGCTTCTTTTGCTTATAATCTGGGAGCTAAAATCCGGTTGCGTCCCGTGTATGATTCCCGTATGGCGCTGGATGCTCCAAGCCACTACGAGAATGTTCCGGCGGAATTCGTGACACATTGGCGTAAGCCGGGGGACGAGGAATTTACCGATAACCCGGGGTTCTTGAAACCGGGACGTACCTATATGTACGTGCACCCGGCGGGCACGGAAAGTATGTACACGATGTGGGACGAGGGAAATCACCGGGTGGTGAGTGGAGATTTCTTGCGTTGCCGCAGTATCGGATTGAATTATTCGTTCCCGAAAAGTGTCGCTTCTCGTTTGGGATTAAACGGGTTGACAATGGAGCTTTCGGGAAATGATTTATTCGTGATAGCTAACAAACGGTTGCGCAACCAAGATCCGGAAACATCGAGTTCGGCCGTACCGAGACAACCTTCTTATAATTTTACTATTAATATTAGCTTATGATGATTATGAGAACGATGAAGCAATTATATATATTGATTTTATGTGCGGGGTGTTTCTCTGCTTGTGATAGTTTTTTGGAGAAGACACCTCAGGATGAAATGATTCCGGAAACGACGACCTCTTTCAATGAATTGTTGTGGGGGGAAGGGTATCCGGCAGAGGGAAGAGCCATGGATGTGGTTTGTTCCTATTTGAGTGATGAGTATACCAGTTTGTATTCTTCCGGCAGATCGGATGAGGCTTTGCTATACCAGAATTTTTACACTTGGCAACCGTTGGCTTATGAAATTGCTTTGGATGCGGAAGAACAAGGCGGATATGGCATGACTGGCGGGATGAATTGTTGGGAGAATTATTATAAACGGGTACTGGGATGTAATATTGCTTTGAAATACGCGGATGGCTCAATCGGGACGGACGAGGACAAGGAGCGTTTAAAAGGTGAAGCTCTTGTGTTAAGGGCTTTCTATTATTTCCAGTTGGTGAATTATTACGCACTGCCTTACAGCAATAAAGATTCGTTGACGAATCCGGGAGTACCGATTGTCTTGAGTCCGGATATTGTAGAAACCGGTTCGCCGAGGAATACGGTATCCGAAGTGTACAGGCAAATTTTGTCGGACTTGAATGAAGGTATCCGTTTGTTGGAAATGAGAGGAAGGGAATCTGCTGTTTACCGTTTGAACGCGTTGTCCGCTCATTTGCTTGCTTCCCGTGTTTATTTGTACATGGAAAATTGGGATGCAGCTTTGATGCATTCCCGTTACGTGATGGAGCGTAAGGATTTGGTAGACTTAACGGGTGAGTTACCAACATTGAAGGTTCTGGAGAATGGAAATAAAGAGATTATCTGGATGTACGGGGCTAAACAGAACTGGTATAATGTGGGTGGTTCTGCTACGGATAGCTACTGTCCTTCCAACGAGTTGATGAAGTTATTTGAACAAACGGCTCCGGCAAAAGATTGCCGTTTGGAATATTATTTTTCGGATATTACGGATTGGATAACAGGCGAGGTGGTTGGTCAGAAGGTGGATAAGTGGGCGGCTAAGTCCGTCACTTTCGGTCAGGCATTCCGGGTTGCCGAGGCTTGGCTGAACGGGTGTGAGGCTTTACTGCAGAAATACAAGAAAACTGGGGATGCACAAGCCGGGCAAGAGGGATTGGATTTATTGAATGCCTTGCGGGCTAAGCGAATATTTCCGGGAGACGGTGAAGTTCTGGATGAAATTCCGATGCAGGAAGCTGATGATTTGTTGAAAATTTATCGTGAAGAGCGTCAACGCGAACTTTGCTTCGAGGGACAGCGTTGGTTTGACTTGCGACGTTTCGGTATGCCTGAAATAAAGAAAATCTGGCAGTTGAATGAACAACAGAATGAAACTTACGTGTTGAGAGAGGGTGATCCGATGTATGTACTTTCTATTCCTTCCGAAGCCATTGACCGGAACGGAAAATTGGAACAGAATCCGGGAGCCTCGGAACCTCAAAGAATGCCGTTATAAATCGAATTAAAATGAAAGATATGAATAGAATAACTATAATTATCGGATTAGGAATCTTGTCCTTGTGTTTTTTGTTGTGCGGGTGTAGTTATGAGGACGATAAGATTGACGCGGAGGGACTCGAGGAAAAATACAGTGTGCCGCAAGGCGAACATGAGTTTGATGACCAGATTGTGGATTTTTATCAGTCGACGGGTACTTTTTTGTTGTATCGTTACGATCTGATTGATGCTGTTTGGAACGTGACAAGTTTGTATCCCAATAACGCGTACCCGTTGAAAGTGACTCTCCCGAAAGAGGAGTATCTGGAAAAGGCGGTTAGTTTGCTATTTTCCGAATGGCTGGGGTTGTACTCCCCCGAGACATTAAAAGCAACTTTGCCGAAAAAGATTTTACTGGCGGATACTGTTTTGCGGAAGAAAAGTCTGACGGATGAAGGTGCTTTCGTCGATTACACGTACACGGTTGATAATATTTGTATCGGGAACGTGAACGAGAGTATTAACTTGATTACGAGTTCATCCCGGAAGAAGAAATACAAGGCGATGTTGAATTTTGCTTATATTTCATATTGTATCGATTATCAGAAGATGGACGTGCCGGAAGCTTTTTACGCGGAAGTGGATTACTCTAAAGTGACGTCCAAGAATGCCGAGGACTGGGGTATCGTGAAATGGAGTTCCGGTATTGGAGCCAAGGAGGATATGTTGGGTTTCATCGAGTTGATTTTCACGGAAGACCAGTTTATGTTTGATTATTTCTGGTTCGCGAGTCCGGATGATTGGGGTGTTGATTCCAAAGGTATGATTAAGAAAAAATGCGGAATCCTAGTCGACGAGATGAAGCGTATTTACGGTATCGATCTGGAAGCTCTTTCCGGTTTGAAATTGAAATAGTGATGTCTGAATATACTACTCCTTCTGCTTCTTCCTTGATATA
Source organism: Butyricimonas sp. Marseille-P3923 (assembly GCF_900184685.1). Lineage (GTDB taxonomy): Bacteria > Bacteroidota > Bacteroidia > Bacteroidales > Marinifilaceae > Butyricimonas > Butyricimonas muris. The sequence goes on along the minus strand of NZ_FXXL01000005.1, from coordinate 173,871 downwards.
AACGGAAGTAGAGTCCGGAAAATTGTTCCTTGTATCCTGTGCTTTCCTTAAGGGGGAAGTGGAGGGAGTAGGTTTTGTATGTAATAAATAAAAGTATGTTATGAAAAAGTGGAAAATGGTAAGTGCGGTATTATTGTTGGTATTTCCTTTTTATCGGGAAGTACAAGCCGCGCTGCAAAGTAAAAAGGTTGAAACCGTTGTCAAAGCGGATACGGTAAAGGAAAAAAAGGATGAAGTGAAAAAGCCGACGGCTTACGAGAAATTGTTTCAAGATAAGTCTTGTAAGAGCGTGAAAAGTACGTTTATCACGATTCACAAAATAGAGGACAAAGTTTATTTTGAATTTCCGTTGAAATATTTAAAGAGAGAAATGTTACTTGCTTCATCACCGGCTGCCGCGAGCAATAATTTCGTGTGTGAAATCGGGGTGAAAAGTACGAATCATGTTAAATTCACGAAAGATGATACATTGATTTGCTTGCGGAAAGTTAATTCTACAACGACCTGCACGCAACGGGAGGAAGCGATGAAAAAAGCTGTAGCCCGGAATAATCTGGATCCGATAGTTGCATCCTACAAGATATTGGCTTATAACCCGGATAGTACTGCCGTAGTTTTTGATGTTTCCGGTATGTTTTTGAAGGAAAATGAAATGTTGCCGATTCTGCCAGAACAGGTCGGACAATATTCCGTTTCTTTCAGAATGGGAAATAGTGAACCATTTGTGTCTGAAATGAAGTCTTTTGACGATAATTTGACGATTAGGACGACGATGTCTTTTTCCGTTTCATTAAAATATTTCATGTTTACTGTTTATCGGAATGATGTTACGGTTGTCGCTGCCCGCTCGTTAATGCTCTTGCCGGAAGAAAAGATGCGCCCCCGATTTAGCGATTCCCGGGTGGGAATATTCTTGTACAATAAATTGAATGTATCGACCGAGGAAGATCAATTACAAAGTTATTCCGTGGCTCATCGCTGGAGGGTAGAACCGAAAGACGTGAAAGCATACGCGAAAGGTCAATTGGTAGAGCCTGTGAAACCTATCGTGTTTTATTTGGATGATGCATTCCCGGAAGCATGGAAAAAACCGATAAAAGAAGGGACTTTACGTTGGAATAAGGCTTTTGAAAAAATCGGTTTTAAAAATGTTATTCAAGTGAAGGATTACCCGAAGAATGATGCGTCGTTCGATCCTGATAATTTGAAATATTCTTGTATCCGCTATATCCCGTCTTCCACGGAAAATGCGATGGGGCTTTCTTTTATGGATCCTTCCACGGGTGAGATTATAGCTGCTACCGTATTGATCTATAATGATGTAGTGAAGGTTATCAATGGTTGGCGTTTTGTTCAGACCGCACAACTCGATCCTAGCGTGCGAACCAAGAAGATGCCGGATAAGATTATTGCCGAGTCGATAGCTTATGTGGTGGCTCATGAGGTAGGTCATTCACTGGGATTTATGCACAATATGGCGGCATCCGCCGCTTATCCGGTGGATTCGTTACGTTCGGCTTCTTTCACGAAAAAGTATGGGACGACGCCTTCCATCATGGATTATGCCCGATTTAATTATGTTGCCCAACCGGGAGATAAAGGGGTGAAGTTGACTCCGCCGGATTTGGGGGTATATGATGAATTTTTAATCAAGTGGGCTTACCAGTATTTTCCAAAAGCGAAAGACGCCGAGGAGGAAAGTAAGATTTTAGAAAAATGGGTGGACGAGAAAGCCGGAGATCCTAGGTATCGTTACGGGCGGCAGCAAATATACAGTCGTTATGACCCGAGTGCCCTCGAGGAAGATTTGGGGGACGATCCTGTAAAAGCAGGTGATTATGGCGTTAAGAATTTGCAGTATATCTTGAAGAATATGGATGAATGGATCGTGGATGACGAGAACGGGAAACAGAAAGCTGATTTGTATTCGGAGTTGACGGGACAATATTATCGTTATATCCGTAATGTACTTTATAATATCGGAGGTATTTACTTGACTTCAGTGAAAGAGGGGACACCGGGAAATATTTACCAATCTGTACCCCGGGAGGTGCAAAAGGCTTCGTTGGCTTGGGTGATGAATCAATTCCGTACTTGTGATTGGCTGGATAACGAAACGTTGAAAAAGAAACTTCCGTTGAAAGTCAATTCCAGTATTGTTGTTCGTAAACGGATAGCGGAAGTTTTAAAAAAGAGTTATGAAGGTGTGATTCTGTCCGCTCATGTTGCTAAAGAAGAGCCTTATACGGTGGAAGAGTTCTTTGATGATTATTATAAAGGAGTGTTTGAAAATATTCTTACAGGCAGGGCTTTGACGGAAGGTGATAAGATTTTACAAACGACGGCGCTTGATTTGTTAAGTGAAACTTTGCAGGAGAAGAAAGAGAAAGGACTTTTCAGTTTGGCTTCAAGTCAAAATGCTTATGCTCCTTCACCGGATGATCTGATTGCTTATGGATTGGACGAAAACGAAATGATTGAAAAGTATATCGGAAAGTTCGAGAGATTGGAAACGGAATCTGTAGATTTGAATTTAAAGAAGGAGTTATCTTTAAACAGCTTCGGGAATGGTTATGGCTGGCAGCATGAAGTGAATTGGCAGGTAATAGATAATTCAAAGGTCTATATTTATGATATGGCGTTGAGAGTAAAACAATTATTGGAGGAAACATTACCTTCTTCAACAGGTGACGCGAAACGTCATTACCAGTCTCTTTTGTTTACGTTGAACCGATTATTAAAGTGATAGCGTGATGCAAGTACGAATTTTGATATGGATTATATTTATTGTTTTATTTTTGAAGTGTACCCCTCCCGAGGGGTACCGTTTTTACCTTTCCGGTAATATCGCGGGGAAAGATACAGGGCAAGTGGTGTTATTTACACCGGAAATGACAACGAGTGCGACAGGCGAATTGAAACAGGGAAAATTCAAGTTGAAAGGAGAGGCTGCGGAACCGGGTAACTTTTGCTTGCAGATAGGGGATAAGAAATTATTCTTGTTGTTGGATGGTAAGAAAATGGAGTTGGTTTCGGATTACGAACATCTTTCCGCGGATAGTTTGACAGGCTCTCCTGCAAATGAATTACGTCTGGAATTTGAACGGATTTTATATGAAGAATATGAATCCAAGTTGATGGAAGTGTACGAGAAATATAATTATTTCAAGATCATGGAAGCCAAAGATCAAGTATTATTGGATGAAATGATGACAGAAAGTATGAAACACGATTCGTTACGCCTGAAACTGGCATTACGTTTTATCCAAAAACATCCCGATAATGTTTATTCTGTGTATTTAGCTGATAAAGAACGAAAATTTCATTATGAAATCGGAATAGAAATGTACAGGGCTTTATCCCCGATGATGCAGGAAACGGCGCAAGGGCAACGAATGAGAAAAGCGTTGGAGGATATTTCGGAATCGGCGGTCGGTAAATCCTTTCCCCGGGTGACAGGGATAAATGAAGCTGGTGATACTGTTGTTATCTCTTCTTGGACGGGTCGGGTGACCGTTATTGATTTTTGGGCATCTTGGTGTGGCCCGTGTCGGGAAGAGATGGCAAGTTTGAAAAGATTTTACCCGGATTGGAGGGATAAAGGGGTTGAAATTGTCAGTATCTCCTTGGATAATTCACTTGATGCTTGGCAAAAAGCCTGTCAGGAAGAGCAGATTCCTTGGATTAGTTTGCATAATCCACAAGGATTTAAAAAGACAGGACTCGTGAAGATGTTGGGGATTCGTGCCATCCCGTTTGTCGTGGTTATTGATAAAGAGGGCAAAATTGTGGCAAAAGGGCTTCGTCGGAATATGCTACGTGATAAAATTGAAACGTTGTTGTGAAGAAAAGGTTTGGAGTGATAGTTTTATGGGATTGAGGTTGTTCAGCAGCCTCAATCTTGTTTTTATCCCTGTCGGGTGTAAACCTGTCGTTAAATAGTCCTGTCGGGTTAAGACCAACTTATGGGCAGGTTAAAGGCAGGTTTACGTGAGGCGTGATACTGCTGTAAGCCCCGTGTGGCAGGGGCTGAGAAGGGTGCGAATAATTACAGCGAAAAAACAGGAATATTTCCTCTGCCGCGGGAATGAATAAATCTGGATAACTGTAAAATAAAAATGGCAGGAGGTGTATAATTTTAATAATTTTTCATACCTTTGCTAGATGAACGTGTGTAGCACGTTCTTGGTTAGAAAATATATGCACGGCAAACGAAGGTCATCTCAAGCTTCGAAACAATCAGGTGACCTTTCGGTGACGGTGTACGTATATATAAAGATATGCGTACCCGTCTTACGTGGAACTTCTCGATTGTTTCGAAGCTTGGGGGAGGGAAGCGTAGGATGTGGTACGCATCTTTTTTTGTCGTGACGATTTTAAGATATAGCCGCGGGGGAAACCGCGGCAGATGTTTTACTAAAAAAGGATTATGGAAGATCACGACAAAATCACGTTAAACATTCCCCCTATCCCGGAGGAAAAATTTGCCATTTGGGCAATCCGGAATAATCTATTAGAGCCTACTTGTATATTGGAAGAACATCCCATTTGCCTCAATTAGTTGTGATGGTGATGCTAACGCGTGAATGACGTGCGAGTGCTTCGCACCGGGGGAAACTGTCTGGAAACGGCAGTACCCCCATTTTTCGGCTTTTGAATCACGGTAGATAATAATTGCTCGTTGAAATAATAAAGGATTTTACATCTTGCCTAAGATAGTAAAAAGCGTGTTACTCTACACGAATAACATGCACGCATTACTGCGCGGGACTGACCGGAAACGGCAGTCCCTCTTTATTCTAAAAGACTTGAATATCAATCTCTGCGGCAAGCAATGGTTTTACATTTTCTACGAAGGTTTGGAAATGAGCGGTACTGCAATGATAGTTAAATGCTTCTTCATTGGTATATTCCTCGTATGCTATAAACCGGTTGTTTTCCGAAGTGTCTTGATATAAACTGTAAACCAGATTGCCCGGTTCTGCTTTAGACAACTCGGTCAGTGGCGAAACGAGTGCAATGAATTTATTTTCCTTTCCCTTGATTACTTGTATTTTCGCGATTACTACTTTCTTCTTTTCCATGTTTTTTATTTTAGATTTTCATCGGTTTGTCGCAACCGACAGGGGAGTAAATAATTTGAGAAATAGCGGAACTGAATAATAGTTCTATAAAACAAAAAAAGCAGCCAAGAAATTGACTGCTATCCCTGAGCTGTTATCGGGATTTGAACCCGAGACCTCTTCCTTACCAAGGAAGTGCTCTACCCCTGAGCTACAACAGCAACTGAAAGAACTTTACTTTCCTGAGCCTCTTGTCGGATTCGAACCAACGACCCCGAGATTACAAATCACGTGCTCTGGCCAGCTGAGCTAAAGAGGCGTTTCCAAAAAGGGTAAGCTGACTATGTCGCACCGCTACAACCATCTACCCTTGCTGCCTTCCGACCCTGGGGGAGTTCGACAGGAGCTGGTCGCATAGGACTTACCCGGGCACAAAAGTACAAAAATCTTCTCAGTTACCAAATGTTTTCTACCTTTTTTGTACAGGAAAATATGAAGGAGAATTTAATATATTGGCTAATAGTTGATTATTTGGAGATGTATTTTATTGTTGTTATATAAAAATAGGGATTTATGTAACCTAAAGTGTGAAATTCGGGTATAAATAGTGACAATTGAAAGCATTTATTAAGGACTAAACGATCCAAACGAACGTATGCAAACAGAAAATAACATGACAGGGGCGGAGTTTCTCTCGGATTTGAATGTATTATTATCCACTAACGTGGGATTGAACAAAAACGTGAAACAAGCTTTAAGGAGATTGGGTGAACACGAGAGAGCCGATCAGGTGTATATCGTGAGTATTAACCATGATATGACTTTCACGATATCGGAGGAGTGGACGAAAAACGGTGAATCCGTGTTCCCGGAAACGGACGAAAAGAGAAGTTTCTATTATGACCGGAAACTCGAGCGGGAGTTGGAAAGGGATAATTATATATATATACGGGATGTAAACGAGGTGACAAACGAGGGGTTAAAGAATATCATGCATGCCATGCAGGTACGGTGCGCGATATTTTTACCGTTATATATATCGAGTCATCTTTTCTCGTTTTTATGCTTGAGCCGATGTCATGACGAGGAGCCGTGGACAAAGGAGGAGATCGATTTTTTGATTCAGGTGGCATCTGTACTGTCGGGCGCGTTGGAGAAAGAGTTGATATTGCGCAAGCTGGTGAAACATCACGCTCTTTATCAGGATTTTATCGAGAATCGGGTGGACTACATTTTGAGGCTTAACAGGCATCTGCATATCAGTTTTTCCAACAAGACTTTTTACTCGTTATTCGGTGACAGCCCGGACGATGTTATCGGGTGCAGGATAGGGGATTTGATGACGGAAATGGATATCTCTTCCAAGCAGTTGGAGGCGGTGACAAAACATACCGATACTTTGTTGACCTTCCATGCCCAATTAGCGCAACGTGACGAGGTGGTGTTTATCGAGTGGTACGCTTATCCCGTGCGATTGGGGCGGGAGCATATTGAGATTCATTTGATCGGGCATAACGTGACTAAATACAGGGAGGCGGAGAACGAGTTGAATTTATTGAAGACAGAGTTGCAAACTTTTTCCGAATCCATGTTTCCCATGTGGAAATCTATCCATGAGGGAATTGCGTGCAACGCGGATGAAAAGGATGAGTTGACGGGTAAGGCGGAGATATTTAATCGGCTCTACAAGGAACTTTTGTCAAAAATTGGTTATAAATTTGCGACGCATGCATATAGATCATAACGAATACACGATACTTTTGGCGGATGATTCCATCTCGAATCTGGAGAAAATGAAGAGTCTGCTTGCCGGGGAGAATTTCAAGTTGATAACCACTCTGGAGGCGGACGAGGTATTTTTACTCGCTAAATTGAGGATGCCGGACTTGATCATTGTCCGCCTCGGGTTGGAAGACGGCAAAGGTATTGTTGTCGTGCGTCAATTGAAAGAGAGTACTTTAACCAAGCATATCCCGATACTTTACATGACGCTTCCCAACCGGCACGAGGATTTTCAAAAAGTGGCGGATTACGAGGAAGTGGAATTTATTTCCCGTCCGTTGAGTAAAAAAGAGTTGATGCTGCGTATAAACAATCAGTTGCTTTTACTGGAATCTCAACGAATTATTGCCTGTCAGAACGAGAAAATTCAAAATGTGGTACGTTCCAAAGAGAAATTGTATTCGGTTATCGCGCATGATTTGCGCGCCCCGATCGGGACGTTGAAAATGATTCTCGAGGCGATAGATCACCAGAAAGAGAAAATCCCGGATTCCAATATCAAGCATCTGATCAAGATGTTGCAGGAAACAACGGACGAGGCGTATTTGTTGCTGGAAAACCTGTTGCTGTGGAGCAATAGCCGGAACGGGGTATTGAAACCTGTTTTGCAGACGTTCTCTTTTTCCGAGGCAGCCAAAGATGTCGTGACATTGCAGGAAAATATCGCCGAGGCCAAAGGGATCAAAGTGTACAATCACTTGGATAAAGTTTTTCCGGTTCATGCCGATTTGAACATGATGAAAACCGTGTTGCGCAATTTACTGTCAAACGCGATAAAATTCAGTTACACGGGCGGGGAAATAAACATTGACGGGGAGGAGAAAGACGGGTATCTGATCGTGTCCGTGCGAGATAAAGGGCAGGGAATAAGTGAAGAGCATCAACGGGATCTGTTCGCGGACGGCTTGCATTTCATTTCTTACGGGACTCAAAAAGAGAAGGGTAGCGGGTTAGGACTGCAACTTTGCAAGGATTTCGTGAAAATGAACCACGGGAAGATATGGTTTAACTCGAAGGAGGGTAAAGGAACAACATTTTATTTTTCCATTCCCGTGTCCGATAAAGTCCCGAATTAGGACACTTGTTGAAGTTGACTCTTCCCGGATTTCAACGCTTTATACATTTTGAGCGCACCCCACGCGTCTGTCGCGGCGTAATGAACTTGGGCGGGTGTAAGTTTCGGGGCTTCCCAGTTGGACGTGCGTTGTCGTTTTGAAATCTTTACATGAAATATGATAGACATGAGTTTCGAGAAAGACATTTCCTCGATCTTGAACGCTTTGGCGAAAATCTGTAAGTCCAGAAAACTGGCAGGAGTAAAGTTCCCCAATTTTCTCAACCCCCGGATGTCGTCCCGTATGCCCACGCCTACTTTCGTGACTTCCTCGTTTGCCAGAAGTGCTTGCAATTCTTTCGGGAATCCGCACTTGTTCAAGCGGAATAGATACACCCGCTTATCTGTTGCCAACTGGAGCAAGCCGACTTGGTGCGTCACTCCTTTTTTGAATGCCGGTTTCGTCTCCGTGTCGAAACCGATGTAGGGATACGAGAGCAAATCTTCCACGGCCGCTTGAACCTTATTCTCGTGATCTATCACGACGATTTCTCCGTCAAACGTGAAGAGCGGTAACTCCTCAATCTCCTCCTCACTTATCTTTGTCTGGTATTCCATGTTTAGTATCTTGGATTTTATTGGGGTTCGCTCGTGTCGGTCACTTTGAAAATCGCCAGATGAATCGCTCTTAACACGCTGGCACAAGATTTACCCCAGTATAATTCAAAACTGTTATTTAACTGCCACAGGGCTTCCGCTATCACGTCAACCATGCCGCTGCGATAAGAGGAAATAAAATTCTTTAGATCTTGATATATATCACAGAGCTTCTCCGATATCGAGTTCACGACGGGAGTTTCGCTGTATTGCATATTATCGTCAAAAACTTCAAGATACTCGTCATGTTCCCCGAGTATCCCGTGCAGGGACGCGAGCAGCATATTATAATCCTCTTCCGTCACCGCTTCATCCAGCATACCCATTTCGTCACTCTCGCAATCCGGCAACAAACTCCCCTTCAAATAGATTAACGGGATAAATTTCTGCACTTTGGAGAGAAAATCATTTCTTTCTTCCTCTTGCGCGGATTCTAAATACCCGCAAAACTCCTTTGCCACGGCCACAAATTCAATGACCTCCTTGCTGTATCCCACGTGTTGTAAATCGTCCATAACGTTTTTTGTTTTCTACCGCGAAATTACCAAATATCTTAGACTATACGTAAAAAGCAGACAAGTTTTTGGTAATTATGGTAAATTTTCCATGTAAAGAAAGTGCGGTTACGTCCATTAGCGAAGTAACCGCACCGAGACTAGCAACAATCTACATTCACTTTTTCCTAGTTGTGACACCGGGAATTCCCTCTCTCCTAATGCTAGCAATCTCTTTAGTTTCACCGTTTCATCTCACGTTCCCTCCGGTGAAATTGTACTATTGATACGCCCCGTGAGAAAAATCGTTTTAGATTTCCAGTTAAAAATAGATAAGAATATACGTGATGATACAAAAATAATTTCTATATTTGTCCCCGCATCTGGAAAGGTGCAGGAGTGGCTGAACTGGCACGCCTGGAAAGCGTGTAAACCTCTAAAGGGTTTCGGGGGTTCGAATCCCCCTCTTTCCGCAAGAAATCAAGGAGTTACAAGATAAAATGTAGCTCCTTTTCTTTTTGCTTGCAAGAACAATTTTAGGCGGTTTTTTGGTGGAAAGTTAAACCAAGAGTTAAACCGAAAATTGACATGAATGCAACGGTTAATGTGTTGTGTTACAAATCTAAAACGCTAGCCAATGGAGAGCATCCCCTAATGCTTAGAGTATGTAAAGACGGTAAAAAGAAATATATAAGTATTGGCATATCCGTCAACCCTAAATATTGGGATTTTGAAAAAGGGCGTCCCAAGCGTAATTGTCCTGAACGAGAAAAGATAGAAAATGTTATTTCAACGCATCTCAAGAAATATCAACAACAAATACTAACTTTTCAAGTGGAGGATAAAGATTACTCTGCCCAATCTCTGATAACTTTTAATCATAAACAAGTTACAAAAAAGACTGTAAAAGAATTCTATGAACAATTGCTTACAAGTATGGAAAATGATGAACAATTAGGAAATTGGCGTATATACGTGAGTTCATACAATTCTTTGTTGAAGTTTACAAAAAAGAAGTTAGATATTTATTTTTCCGATATAGATGTTACTTGGTTAAATAATTACGAGAAATGGTTAAGGAAGAGAGAGAATAAAGATACAACTTTGAGCATTCAATTTAGAACGTTACGTGCTGCCTATAATAAAGCAATAGACGAAGGAATTGTAAATGAAAGCTATTACCCTTTTAAGAAATATAAGGTCAGTAAATTTGATACCTCAACAAATAAACGTGCTATATCCAAAAAAGATATTCAGAAAATCATGAATATTGCTTTGAAAGGAAATGAATTGAATTTTGCTAGAGATATATTTGTATTTAGCTATTTGTGCGGAGGCATTAATTTCGTTGATATTGCTCATTTAAAAGACAGTAATATAGTTGAAGAGCAATTGGTATATCTTCGTCAAAAAACTGGAAAACAAATTAAATTGAAAATACTGCCAGAAGCATTGGATATAATAAACAAGTATAAACGGTCTAATGATTACCTATTTCCGATACTAAATGATGAAGTTTATCCAACAAAGAAGAAAAAGCAAACGAGAATTCACTATGTGTTAGATAAGATAAATCAAAGGCTAAAAGAAATTGCCCAATTAATAAATCTTAATGTTGATATTACAACCTACACCGCGAAACATCATACAATCTCTATCTAATTGAAAATTAAACAGTTATTTCTGTTTAATTAATATCAGGTAACGATTTAGAAACGAGCGAATTACAATATTCTGTTTTCTTTTGCCTCTGTCAAAGAACGATTCTTTCAATGCAAATATACACTTTACTTGTGACAAAAGCAATCTTTTTCTACATTTAATCGACTTACAGTCAGCCTTAAAGAGGGTATCTGGTCTCATTCCATCTTCTTCCTCAAAAATAACATAGCAGTCTAAATTGGTTTATGTATGGGATAGGTCTTGTTCATTCGATCCGGTAGACTACTATACATAAAAGTATAAAGGCGAGATACGACAAGGAGATGCCATGCTTTTGTGTAAGGGGAATCTCTCTTAGCTTATCGCAGACCATGTATAGCTAAGTGTTTTGAGAATAAACAGTCTGTAAAAAACGGAAAGACACCGATTATGGGCCGTATCACCATCAATGGAACCCAAGCCGGTTTCAGTTGTAAGAAAGAAGTGTCCCTCGCTTTGTGGGACGTCAAAACCAACCGGGCCAAAGGCAAGTCCGAGGAGGCCCGTACACTCAATCAGGAGCTTGACAATATCAAGGCGCAAATCACCAGGCACTACCAGTACATCTGCGACCACGACAGTTTTGTTACAGCCAAGAAAGTCTATAACCGCTATGTCGGCTTCTCAGAGGAATGCCACACCCTTATGAACCTTTTCAGGGAACAGCTGGAACCGTATAAAAAGAAAATCGGCATAGAGAAAGCCGAAAGCACCTACTGCGGTCTGGTTGCCGATTACAAGAGTCTCCTGCTTTTCATGAAAAGCAAGAAGAATGCAGAGGATATTGTCATCGAAGAACTTGAGAAATCATTCATCGAGGATTACTACAACTGGATGCTCGGTACATGCGCTTTGGCAAACTCCACTGTCTTCGGGCGTGTCAATACCTTGAAGTGGCTGATGTATATCGCGCAGGAAAAAGGCTGGATACGGGTTCATCCGTTCGCATCATTCGAGTGTATGCCCGAATACAAGAGGCGTTCTTTCCTTTCCGAAGAGGAACTGCAAAGGATAATCCATATAGAACCGAGATACAAACGCCAGCGTGCCATGCGCGACATGTTCCTGTTCATGTGCTTCACCGGTCTTTCCTATGTGGACTTGAAAGCCATAACATACGATAATATCCATACCGACTCCGACGGCGGTACATGGCTGATGGGCAACCGTATAAAAACGGGAGTGGCGTATGTCGTAAAATTATTGCCCATTGCTATCGAACTGATTGAAAAATATAGGGGTACGGATGAAAAGAAAGACTCCCCGAATGTGTCTTTCCGGTAGGTGAATACAATGCCATGCGGCTCAGTCTTGGAATCATAGGCAGGAAATGCAACTCCGGGGCGAGGTCACCCCGCACATCGGACGCCACGCATTTGCCGTTCTGGCCATACTCAAGGGGATGCTGCTGGAAACTCTTCAGAAAGTGTTTGGGCATAAGTCCATCACATACGTCCTGCGCATCCATTCACTTGTCCGGCGCAGGCGGGGCAATCTTTTTCTGGAAGTCGCCCATCTGTACGACCAGCGTGCTGACCAGCTTTCTCAACTCCTAATACGCGCTTGTTTCAATAATTGTCAGTTCCATACTAAAATTCTTTTTAAGATTCTGAATATGCGACAAAGTAACGCACATCCTATATCCTTTCCAAACAGATAATATCAGAGTCTTCCGTTGGCGTGCATTGGCGTATCCAACGTTAAAAGAGAAGGTCCTTCACCTGCATCCATGCGGCAACGGAACTTCCATTCCCTTACTTGTTTTCCATAAATTTATAGGATTAATTTCTGGTGCATGATATTAATAGTCATTATTCTGTCTGCTTTTTTTGCTTGCATAATTGCAGCTAACAGTTATCTATTCCAGAACGCATTGTTATGGAAAATGGCAAGCTGTTTTGTTGGTTTATGGATATTGTGTATGATAATTACCGTCTTCGTTTGTCGTAAACTTGAATGCTCTAATTAAAACAGTACGGTTGTCATGCTTTGTGTGTTTTATTATAAATATTATGAATTATTTGGAATTGATATGTAATATAGATAATTTTGCAGTCGGGAAATGGTTTCGGGAGGTTTACGCCTTCCGAATGAAAAGGGAACCCGGTGAAAATCCGGGACAGTACCCGCTGCTGTGAGTCCACAAAAACGGACATCGAACTTTTGCCACTGGTGTAATACCGGGAAGGCACGATGACCGGGACGAGTCAGAAGACCTGCCATGACCGGAATGAGATTTACACCTGCGGGATATACGGGTCGTAATCAAATAAGGAATAGCTCATCGGCCATTCAATATTTGAAGACAGACATATTCCCGTTCGTGTAAGTCCGCACGAACGGGAATTTTTTGTGTTTGTTAATAATATGTTTTACATTAAAATGAGTGACCTATGAAAAGAAAATTACGCTTTCTGGCAGGTGCCTGTCTATTTACCGCAACCGCCTTGTTCTCTGGCTGTAGCTCGGACGATGACTTTTTGATGGACCCGGTTGATTCCGGAACTTCGCAAACCCGTGCTGTGACAAATTCGGACGGTACTTTAACTATCACTTTCGATGATTTCGATCCCGGCATGTTAGCAGGACCTACCTCGGCCGGAGAAAATCTTTATTCGTACCAAGGGTATCCTCAAGTAACCACCATTTACGACAATACTCCGGAAGAATATCTCTTCCTTTCAATGTTTAATACTGTAGGTGGAAGCACAGAGTATTCCAGCGGCGGCATCGCACTTTCCAACTGGAACATCCGCTCCAATCAGTCGGGAAATACCGGAGACTGGTGGTATTCTTATCTAAACCAATGTTCTGTCTATAACACTGCGGTGGAAGCGGAAGGACAGAATAAGGAAGCCGGGCACAGCGGTTCCAATTTCGGTGTCGTTTACGGATATGTGGATGCTTACAATCAGGCATGGATGGCTAAACCAGAATTTTATTTCAATGTTCCCCGGAAATTGGTCGGCCTGTGGATCTGCAACACCTCATACACTTATGGTGTCATTACTTATGGTAATCAGTTCGGTTCTACGGGGGTAGCGACTCCTCTGAAAGAGATGAAAGGGTATTTCCAAGTGAATCTGGAATGTTATGATGCGAATGGCGGTCTGATCCGCACTTACAAACGTCTTTTAGCCGATTATCGTAACGGCCAACAACAGGTTGATCCTATCACGACATGGGATTATTGGGAAATCAATGCCGAAGGGGTGCAAAGTGTGAAATTCAACTTCGAGGGTTCGGATTCGGGAGCATACGGTTTGAATACTCCGGCTTATATCTGTATTGATGATATCACCATACAATAAAAAGAATACAAGGATATCCCTTCTGTCGGGGGTATCCCTGTTATTTTTCTAAAATCCACACATCATGCATCGTTTTCACTATTTTATTATTTCTGCCTGTATGCTGTTCACCTCCTGCAACAAGGATGAAGTCATTACCGAAGAAGTAGGAGGACAACCTATAATAGAACTTGACAGCGAGACCGGTATTTACACGGTCAAGGTCGATCACGAATTGACTATCGCCCCGACATACCAGAATGTTGAAGATGCTCTTTTTGCTTGGACGATAGACGGTACGCTGGTTTCTTCGGGTCCGTCTCTTCAACGTACATGGAATGAATGCGGGGATTTTTATGTCAAACTAAGAGTAGACAATGCGGAAGGCTATGCCGAAGAGGAACTGAAAGTAGAAGTGAAAGAACTCACCCCTCCGGTCATCTCACTGGCACTACCTTCGCAGGGGCTAAAAGTCGTCCGGAATACCGATTACACATTTACTCCCGATATTCAGCATTCGGATGTCGAAGGGTTCAAAATCGAATGGGTACGGGAAGGAAAAATCGTTTCCACCGAGAATACTTATACTTTCAATGAAAAAGAACTCGGTGTTTATACGGTGACAATCAACGCTTCCAATATAGATGGGACAACAACGAAAGACGTAAGCGTAGAGGTCGTGGAAACGATGCCCTACGTTGTCAAATTCCCGACCCCGTCTTACCTGCAAACATCCACGGACAGGTACACTTTTGCCGACCGTCCTGTTTTCCTGCGTCCGTTGTTGGAGTATTTCGACAATCCCCGTTTTGAGTGGAGTGTGGACGGTCAGGTCATGGAAGGAGAAGTGGAACGCATGTTCAAGTTCACGCCGTCCGCACCCGGAGAATACACCGTCTCCTGTACTGTGTCGGAAGACACACCGACGGAAAAAATAAGCAGGAATATCGACAAAGGGAAAACGGCTGTCACTGCCACCGTAAAAGTCGTTTGTGTGGACAAAAAGGAACAAGACGGCTTCCGGGCTTCGGGAAGTTCCAAGCTCTGGAATAAAGTCTATGAATATACCCCAGCTCCCGGCCAATTTATCAACGAGACGAGCACGATAGGCGGTATGACCGGCAACGAAACATCCCCTGAAGCGGCTGTCGCATGGGCAACACAGCGTTTGAAAGACAAACTGCACGTCTCTTTAGGTTCTTTCGGGGGTTATATCATCGTCGGCTTCGACCACAGTATTCCCAATTCGGGTAACCAATATGATTTCTGTGTTCAGGGGAACGCCTTTGACGGCAGTTCCGAACCGGGTATCGTATGGGTCATGCAAGATATAAACGGAAACGGATTGCCGGATGACGAGTGGTACGAACTGAAAGGATCTGAAGCAGGCAAGGAAGAAACAATACAGAATTTTGAAGTGACCTATTACCGTCCGGAAGGCAAAAAAATGGATGTCCAATGGATCAGTTCCGACGGTAGAAACGGCTGGGTAGACTATCTGTCCGCTTATCATACACAAGACTATTATTATCCGGCTTGGATTTCGGAAAACAGTTATACCCTGACAGGCACTTGTCTGGCCGCCCGCAACACCCAAGATTCTCAAACCGGTTATTGGGATAATCAGAGTTATGACTGGGGGTACGTGGATAATTTCGGAAACGACCAGATAGAAGGCGGCAGTACGGTGGATGGAAGCGGACAAAGGAACGGTTTCAAAATTTCCAATGCCATCCATGCCGATGGAACGGAAGCCAATCTGCAATATATTGACTTTATCAAAATACAATGCGGTGTTCTGGCCAAAAGCGGCTGGCTGGGCGAAGTTTCTACGGAGGTATTTTCTTTTGAGGATCTAACCAAATAATAAAAATTACAAGTATGAAAATTTATTTTCTTCCCATGCTCCTATCCTTGTTCTTTTTGGGAGCGTGTGACAAAAACGATGAAATTATACCTGAAGATGCAGATGAAAATTTCATCACATCGGTCGTGATGACCGTGGACGGGAAATCGTACACGGCCGACATTACGGACAATACAGTAACAATAACCGTTCCCTATACGGTATCGCTGAACAACGCCGAAGTGGAATTCAAGTACACAACTTCTGCAACAATCATACCTGATCCTGAAACGGTAACGGACTGGGATAACGAACGAACCTTCCGGGTGACATCCTATAACGGAGATGCCCGCGAATATACCTATAAGGTCGTGAAAAGCGAGATAGAATCTGACGGAGATGTGGAGTTGAAGACCACCGAGGAGGTAGCTTCTTTTGCCGCAACCAAAACAACCGTTGTCAAAGGGAACCTGATTATCGGCTCTGATGCGGAAGAGGCAGAAAAAATCACTGACATATCTGCATTGGCATCTTTGAAAGAGGTTACTGGCAACATTGTCATTCGTAACAGTTACAACGGTGCAGACTTGACAGGGTTGGATAATATCGTTTCTGCCGGAGGTTTACAGGTAGGTTCGACCGATGTCGCCTCGAAAGCTACGGAACTTCACATGATTTCCATGAAAGCATTGGAAACGCTCTCCGGAGACATATCGGTATATAACGACCAAGTGACGTATGTCCTATTCGAGAAACTGGCAACTATTGAAGGAAGCGTGATGTTCAATGCGTCGTCGTTACAGAGTTTTGAGTTTCCGGTTCTGACTACTGTAGGTCAGGATCTGAATCTTCAAGGACTCAATGAAGAGAACACAGCAGCCGGTTCGATTGCGTCTTTGGAAATACCGGAACTGACAAGTGTCGGAGGGGTCTTGTCCGTAAACAATCTTGCCAAGCTGACTTCCATGAGCTTCCTTAAGCTGAAAGAGACCGGTGGCCTTGATTTCCATACCGTCCCCGTGATGTTGGAAACCATCAACCTTCCGGAAATCGAAACAGTAAACGGAAGTATTATTATGGAAGCCAATATGGAAGCTCCTCCTACCGGTAGTTTTGTTCCCCAACGAAATGACGTGCTTCAGGCTTTCGGTGGAATGGACAAACTGACAACGATAAAGGGACAGATAAAGATAAAGAATTTCACGGCACTCAAACAACTTCCCGACTGGAGCAAGATCACCACACTTGGAAGCATCACGCTGGATTATCTTGAAGATGTGAGCGGAACACTGCTGTTGCCGAACGCCCGATTTGAAACCTTCGGAGAAACAGCGCCCCAGATTGAAATTATAAACAAGGTGCAGCTCTCCAAAATTGAAACAGCCGAAGATTTGTCAAATGTAAATTTTGTCATCACCAGTCTCACGAATAATAAGTTCCCTGAAATCACGTTCAAGAATATCAAAGACTTCACTTGTAAGCCAACCACCAACAATACCGATTATACCATATCGACAATTCAACATGTATATGGAAATCTAAATGTGACAGGCCAAATGCGAAGCAATGCCAAATTTCCCGACTTGGAAATCATAGATGGATATGGATATATCCAAATACCCATGTTTGCTTCAATCACAATGCCAGTCTTGAAAGAAGTGGGAGGACAGTTCTATTTATCTGGAAATTTTACCAGTTGTAACTTGCCCTTACTATCCAAAGTTTGTTGTTCAGCTTCTCCTGTATATTATAAAGAGGGAGAGGGTTCGTTAGCAATATCTTTACAAAGTAAATCGCTGGATATTCCGGAATTGCTTCACGTAGGAGGTGAAGGGTTGTTCGTTAATAAAGCAACAGGCATTACTTGTGATAAATTACAGACTATAGATGGTACGCTACAGATAAAAAGTGCGACTTCTCTTTCTCAGGAAACACTTTCCATGGAGAAGTTGGAGACCTTGCATGGGGTTGTTTTTGACGGTTTGACGAAATTTACCGACTACACTTTCTTCGGCAAGTTTATAGAAAACGGAATGATTACGGGGGAAAGTTGGAGCGTGACGAAATGTGGGTATAACCCAACCTTCCAAAATATGAAGGACAAACAATATACGCAGCAGGATTAAACCTTATACCTTAACCAGAGTACCCGTAATGATTCGGGTACTCTTTTTTATCCGAATGACAATGAGCAGAACAATACAACGGATTTGCCTTTTTCTTTTCTGCCTGCCAGTTTTCGGCAGTTGCATGAAATGGGATTACGGAGAGATGGAAGATTTCTCTGTATCGGCCTCTGGTCTTTTCATTACCAACGAGGGGAATTTCCAGTACAGCAATGCCACGCTTTCCTACTACGATCCCGCCACGTGCGAAGTGGAGAATGAAGTGTTTTACCGTGCCAACGGGTTCAAGTTGGGCGATGTGGCCCAGTCTATGGTTATCCGGGACGGTATAGGCTGGATCGTGGTGAACAACTCGCATGTGATTTTCGCCATCGACATCAATACTTTCAAGGAAGTGGGCCGTATCACAGGTTTCACCTCACCCCGGTATATCCATTTTCTGTCGGATGAGAAAGCCTATGTGACGCAGATATGGGACTACCGTATCTTCATCATCAACCCCAAGACATACGAGATTACCGGCTATATCGAATGTCCAGACATGGACATGGAATCGGGTTCCACCGAACAAATGGTACAATACGGCAAGTACGTCTATGTGAACTGCTGGTCGTACCAGAACCGCATCCTGAAAATCGACACGGAGACGGACAAGGTCGTGGACGAACTGACCATCGGCATACAACCTACTTCGCTGGTCATGGACAAATACAACAAGATGTGGACCATCACGGATGGCGGTTACGAGGGCAGCCCATACGGTTACGAGGCACCGTCTCTCTATCGTATAGACGCCGAGACTTTCACCGTAGAGAAACAGTTCAAGTTTAAGCTGGGCGACTGGCCTTCGGAAGTCCAGCTCAACGGTACACGGGATACACTTTACTGGATCAACAACGATATTTGGCGAATGCCGGTGGAAGCCGACCGTGTTCCCGTCCGGCCTTTTCTGGAGTTTCGGGACACCAAATACTACGGCCTTACGGTCAATCCCAACAACGGGGAGGTATATGTGGCCGACGCTATTGATTACCAGCAACAAGGTATCGTGTATCGCTATTCGCCGCAAGGCAAGCTGATCGATGAATTTTACGTGGGAATCATTCCGGGAGCTTTCTGCTGGAAATAACGAGGAAGGAGGACAAAAATGAAAAGACATCTTATTCTATTGTTCGTGGGGGTAAGCCTGCCCTTTCTGCTTGCCGCCCAGCAGAAAAATTCCGTCAGCATTACCAAAAGGGTACTACGTATTCCGGAGGTTACGGTGGTGGGCAAACGACCTATGAAGGATATAGGCGTGCAACGAACCCGTTTCGATTCCATCGCCATGAAAGAGAACATCGCCTTGTCTATGGCCGATGTGCTGACATTCAACTCATCCGTTTTTGTCAAGAACTACGGACGCGCCACGTTATCCACCGTGGCTTTCCGGGGTACCTCTCCCTCGCATACCCAAGTGACGTGGAATGGTATGCGCATTAACAACCCGATGCTGGGCATGACGGATTTTTCCACCATCCCTTCTTACTTTATCGATGATGCCTCGCTGCTGCACGGAACGTCATCGGTAAACGAAACGGGCGGCGGCTTGGGTGGTCTGGTCAGGCTCTCCACTTCTCCGGCCAACCATGAAGGGTTCGGGTTGCAGTACGTGCAGGGAGTGGGGTCGTTCAGCACGTTCGACGAGTTTCTCCGCCTGACCTACGGTGACAAACACTGGCAGTCCTCCACCCGTGTGGTGTATTCCTCTTCCCCCAACGACTACAAATACCGAAACCGGGACAAGAAGGAAAACATCTATGACGAGGACAAGAACATCATCGGTTCCTATTACCCGACGGAACGCAACCGCAGCGGGGCTTATAAGGATCTGCACGTCTTGCAGGAAATTTATTATAACACGGGCGAAGGCGACAAGTTCGGGCTAAACGCCTGGTATATCAATTCCAACCGGGAACTGGCGATGCTCAGCACGGATTACGGGAACGACATGGACTTCGAGAACCGCCAAAGGGAGCAGACGTTTCGCGGCGTCCTCTCGTGGGATCGCGTGCGGGAGAAATGGAAGGTCGGTGTAAAAGGCGGCTATATACACACATGGATGGCCTATGATTACAAGCGGGACAAGGGAAACGGCGAAATGGCTTCGATGACCCGCTCACGCAGTAAGATTAACACGTTCTACGGAAGTGCGGACGGGGATTATGCTCCTTCAGAGAAATGGCTGTTCACGGCCGGTGTTTCCGTACACCAGCATTTGGTGGAAAGCGCGGACAAAAATATCATCTCGCAGGAAGGTAACAAGGCTGTTGTCGGGTATGACAAGGGACGTGTCGAGTTTTCCGGTTCCGTTTCTGCGAAATGGCGGCCTGTCGATCGTTTTGCCGCCTCGCTTGTCCTTCGCGAGGATATGTTCGGTACGGAATGGGCCCCGGTTATCCCGGCTTTCTTCATCGACGGGGTACTGTCGAAAAAAGGCAATATCGTGGCGAAAGCATCCATCTCCCGGAACTACCGTTTTCCCACGCTGAACGACCTCTATTTTCTGCCGGGCGGTAATCCCGACCTGAAAAGCGAGCACGGCTTCACATACGACGTGGGGTTGTCGTTCTCGGTGGGGAAAGAAAATGTATATGCTTTGAGCGGTGGTATCAACTGGTTCGATTCGCACATCGACGACTGGATCATCTGGCTACCCACAACCAAGGGATTCTTCTCCCCCAGAAACCTCAAAAAGGTACATGCTTACGGGGCAGAGACCAACGCCCACCTTGATATAATGCTCGGAAAGGACTGGAAACTGGATATGAACGGAACTTTCTCGTGGACTCCCTCGATCAACGAGAGCGAACCGATGAGTCCGGCAGACCAATCCGTCGGCAAACAGTTGCCATACGTGCCGGAGTTTTCCGCAACGGTGACCGGACGTCTGTCATGGCGGACATGGAGCCTGCTTTACAAATGGTGTTATTACAGCCAGCGTTATACCATGTCGAGTAATGACTATACCCTGACGGGCTATCTGCCCCCTTACTTCATGAATAACGTGACACTGGAAAAACAGCTCTCTTTCCGATGGGCCGATCTGTCGCTAAAGGGCAGCATCAACAACCTGTTCGATGAAGAATACCTTTCCGTATTGTCCCGTCCCATGCCGGGCATCAATTTCGAGATATTCATCGGCATAACACCCAAGTTCGGAAAAAACAAAAATAGTAAACGATAATCTGCATCAATATGAACGCATTAAAGAATTTAAGCCTGATTTTGTTGCTTTCTCTGGCATTTACAGGCTGCCACAACAAAAGCTCAAAAATCAATGATTTCAACCTGCTGCTTTATGCTCCCGAATATGCCTCCGGCTTCGACATCAAAGGGGCGGGCGGGAAGGAAAGCGTACTGATAACCGTCAGGAATCCCTGGCAGGGAGCGGACAGTGTAACCACATGGCTGTTTATCGTCCGCAACGGTGAAGAGGTTCCCGAAGGGTTTGCAGGACAGGTACTCAAAGGAGACGCCAAACGTATCGTGGCGATGTCTTCCACTCATATCGCCATGCTTGACGCAATCGGTGAAGTCCGGTGTATAACCGGCGTTTCGGGAATCGACTACATTTCCAACCCAGACATCCAAGCCCGCCGCGACAGTATTGGCGATGTCGGCTATGAAGGGAACATCAACTACGAGTTGCTGCTCTCGCTCGATCCCGACCTCGTTCTGCTCTATGGGGTGAACGGCGCAAGCGCAATGGAAAGCAAACTCGAAGAACTCGACATACCGTTCATGTATGTCGGCGATTATCTTGAAGAGTCGCCTCTCGGCAAGGCCGAATGGATGGTAGTGCTTTCAGAAGTCACAGGAAAACGTGAGAAGGGTGAAAAAGCCTTTGCCGCAATCCCGGTCAGATACAACGCCTTGAAAAAGAAAGTGGCCGACAGTACCCTCGGCACTCCTTCGGTTATGCTTAATGTTCCCTATGGCGACTCGTGGTTCATGCCTTCAACCCAAAGTTATGTAGCCCGCTTGATTACTGATGCGGGAGGCCGCTATATCTACCAGAAGAACACGGGAAACGCTTCTATCCCCATTGACTTAGAAGAAGCATATCTGCTCGCGTCGGATGCGGACATGTGGTTGAACGTGGGAATGGCGAACTCCCTTGACGACTTGAAGGCATCATGTCCGAAATTCACCGATACCCGATGTTTCAAAAATGGAGAGGTGTATAACAACAACGCCCGTACCAACACAGCCGGGGGTAACGACTATTACGAGTCTGCCGTCGTGAATCCTGACATCGTGCTCCGCGACCTCGTGAAGATATTCCATCCTGAACTGGTGCAGGAAGAGTGTGTGTATTACAAGCAACTGAAATAGATGCGTTCCCGTTCGACTATATTATTCTCCATATTGATTACGCTCACGGTCGGTCTTTTTTTACTGGACTTGGCCGTGGGAGCTGTCAACATTCCGATCCGCGATGTATGGGCAGCACTGACCGGGGGAAATTGTTCCCGTGCCACGGAAAAAATCGTACTCAACATACGCCTCATAAAAGCTATAGTGGCACTGTTGGCCGGGGCTGCCTTATCGGTCAGCGGTCTTCAGATGCAGACCCTCTTCCGTAATCCTCTTGCCGGTCCCTATGTCCTTGGCATCAGTTCCGGTGCAAGTCTCGGTGTGGCACTTGTGGTACTTGCCGGGATCGGTTCATCAATAGGCATTGCCGGAGCAGCGTGGGTGGGTGCGGCTGTCGTGTTGCTCGTGATAACTGCCGTCGGACAGCGAATAAAAGACATCATGGTAATCCTGATTCTGGGCATGATGTTCTCATCGGGCGTAGGTGCTGTCGTGCAGATATTGCAGTACCTCAGCAAAGAGGAATCGCTGAAAGCCTTTGTCATTTGGACGATGGGGGCTTTGGGTGACGTCACCTCCGGACAACTTCTGATTCTTGTTCCATCGGTGTTTGCCGGACTGCTGTTGGCTGTACTGACCATCAAACCGCTTAACCTCCTGCTGTTCGGAGAGGAATATGCCGTAACAATGGGACTGAATATTCGGCGTTCACGCAGCCTGTTGTTTCTCTCGACAACGCTGCTCGCCGGAACGATAACCGCTTTTTGCGGTCCGATAGGTTTCATAGGTCTCGCTATGCCTCATGTCACAAGAATGCTTTTCCAAAATAGCGATCATCATGTCCTTCTGCCCGGAACAATTCTTTCGGGAGCATCGATATTGCTTCTTTGCGACATCATTTCTAAAATATTCACCTTGCCGATCAACGCCATTACAGCTCTATTGGGAATCCCAATCGTCGTATGGGTGGTTTTACGCAACAAATCCATCACCGCATGATAGAATTACAGCATTTTTCCATAGGTTACAAAGAAAACTCGTTGCTCCACGAGGTAAATGCCACGATAAAAAAAGGTCAACTGACAGCCCTTATCGGAAGAAACGGGACAGGAAAATCGACGTTGCTCCGCGCCATAGCCGGTCTGAACCGGTGTTATTCCGGAAAAATCATTCTCGACGGGCACGACATCGCCTGCATGAAAACCGAAGATATGGCAAAAACGCTGGCTGTCGTCACGACCGAGCGCACGCGCATCGCCAACCTGCGGTGCAAGGATGTCGTAGCCATAGGCCGTGCTCCTTATACCAACTGGATAGGTAGGATGCAAGAAACAGATAAGGAGATAGTCATGCAATCGCTCATTTCGGTGGGAATGGAGGCTTATGCAAACCGCACGATGGATAAAATGTCGGATGGCGAATGCCAGCGTGTGATGATTGCTCGTGCATTGGCACAGGATACTCCTATCATTCTCCTTGATGAACCGACTTCCTTTCTTGACATGCCTAATCGCTACGAACTTGTGGCGTTGCTTCGTAGGCTTGTCCACGACGAGAAAAAATGTATCATGTTCTCGACACATGAACTTGACATCGCGTTGTCCATGTGCGATTCGATAGCATTGTTAGATACCCCGAATTTAAGTTGCTTGACCGCGTCTGAAATGCAGAAAAGCGGATACATTGACAGACTTTTCCAAAATGAAAACATCCGTTTCGACTCCTTATGCGGTACAATGATTTTGAAACAATGAGTATATACACTGTAGAAAATTTTACTTCAGACATCACTGTTGAAGGATACATCGCCGAATTCCGTGACGAACCACATTTTCTTGAACTTTGCAAACAATGTACCAATTACGGTAAAAGTTGGGGGTGTCCTCCATTTGATTTTGATACGGAATCGTTTCTCCGACAATACAAGTATGCACATCTTATGGCAACGAAGATAATCCCTGAAGACAAAGATATTCCGATTGAATATACACAAAAACTCATTTTACCGGAACGGATACGAATCGAGAGCGAATTATTGGATATGGAACGGAAATATGGAGGGCGTTCATTTGCCTATATAGGTAAATGTCTTCACTGCTCAGATAACGAGTGTACGCGTAACTGCGGCACACCATGCCGACACCCGGAAAAAGTGCGTCCGTCACTCGAAGCCTTCGGATTTGACATAGCCAAAACGCTTTCTGAACTTTTTAACATCGAACTTCTTTGGGGAAAGGATGGCAAATTACCTGAATATCTTGTTCTCGTAAGCGGATTTTTTCATAATGAATACGAACTTTGCAACATAGCATACTAATGATTCGGACATGAAATAAACAGACAAACTAACCACATTCGGTTCAATCTGTTTTGTGATTTCAAATGAATTATAGTTAGATATGTAAAAAGCGACGCTGGAGCTTGAAATAAGTAACGGTTTATCGGTGTATTCTCCGTTAAACCGTCCTGTTTTCGTTAAACGAAAACACAACTTGCTGTCCGCAGGAGCGGACCACATTTATCCAATAATTATTGTGTATTAGCCCATTGTATGGCTATTCTCCTGTGATTTACGAGGCATTTCCATCAGGTGTTTGCCGGCTGCTCTCCCCATAAAAGGGTGGATATCTCTCCATAATCATATGACTTACGTCCATAATTCGGGAATAAGGAGGCGAATATACGGGAAATCTGCCCTTTACATGCCCTATTGTCCATTAATGGATTGTTACTTCTACACATCTACAAATGGAGAGCGGCAGTGAGCCGTATATGGTTTATGGTTTTTCTGCATTATCTTCATTAATGGATTACTACTTCTACACTTCTGCAAATGGAGAATGTAGCCGTGTACACCTTATGGTCTTCCTTCATAATTCTCCATTAACGGATTAATACTTTTACACTCCCATAGACCGATAATTTAAGAATCCGTATCCGGACGGATGCGCGCTCTCACGCCTGCCCATAAGGATTAAAAAGGAACGGTGGACAAGGAAACGGAATCCCGCTCGCTTTTCCACACCACTACGGGCCTCTGATGTCGCCTCCGCATAGGAAGAACCGTCCGAACGGAACGGCATCTCCGTCCCCCCCGTCATGTGTATCATGACAATAACTGACTTTGGATGACTATAAGTGACAGGTGGTTTCATCCTGTTCTCTTCTTCCTTTATTTTGTATTCCGAGACAATACCAGTTGTGTAATTTAATAATTTAAGATTTTAAAATATGGATTCAGAAAAGGAAAAGAACCGGCTTTCCGATATCGTTCTCGAGAGGGTCGGACTCACGGGGAACCTTCTGTCAGCTCCCGTTTCCCCATCCCTGGAACCAGTGGTGGAGATACCAAGTCATGGAAGTCAGGTCCGGGCAGGGAAAGTGACAGGTCCGGAGGAATACAAGAGGAGGTTTCTGGTTCCCGCTCCCAGAGCCGCTGAGTGGAAGACCGCCTACATTGATGGGAGACTGCACCGCCGGATCGCCATGCTGGTCAGGGCCGCCGGCTGCGGCAGCATCTCCGGTTTTATCATCCGGTTGTTGGAACTCCATATGGAGGAACACAGGGAGGACATCGCCTCCCTGCTCGGTGAGGTCTACCGTCCCTGGGATGAGGACGGACAGCCGGGAGGAACACCTCGCCGATAAAACGTTGTCATTGTCCAAGAAGGCATATCATGACAGGAAAGAACGTAAAAGAGCGGATTGGTCTTGGCGGGATGGACGCGGACCGCATCCGTGAGATCATGGGGGAAGCGCCTGCCTGTCCCCGGAAGAGACGTGGAACGTCCGGTAACGACATTATACGTCCCGCAAGGAAAAATGGCCCCATGCAACCGTCCGTCTACGGGGAGGAATACCTGCATGGCATTGCGGGCGTGCAGCGTCGGTCGCTGCATATTCCCGCCGCCCTGCACCGGAAACTGTCCATCCTGGCGGGAGCCTCGAGAAACGGAAAGGTCACTCTGGAGGGGTTCATCAACCACCTTGTCTCGCGGCATCTGGAAGAATACAGGGAAACGACGGACATGATTCTGGAGGAGTCCCTGCCCGGCCCGGTCATAAAGGCTCGTCCCCCATGACAGGGGATCTCCCCCGATGGGAGCATTATTTTTGTTTCTGAAACAATAGTGTTTAACTTTTAATGAAAAAGAAGTATGATGAAAAAAGAAAAAGAGTTGTTGGTTGCCATCGCCAGCCAGAAGGGTGGCGTGGGAAAATCCGTCTTTACGGTACTGCTGGCCAGTGTCCTGCATTACCGCAAAGACGTGCGTGTGGCGGTTGTGGACTGTGACTCCCCGCAGCACAGCATCGCCCTGATGCGTGAGAGGGACATGGAGAATGTCATGAAAAATGACGACCTGAAGGTGAACCTGTACCGGCAGTACGAAAGAATCCGTAAGCCTGCCTATCCGGTCATCAAAAGCGACCCGGAAAAGGGGGTGGAAGACCTGCGGCGTTATATGGACGAAAAAGGGGAGACTTTCGATATCGTGCTCTTCGACCTTCCCGGAACGCTCCGCAGCGAGGGGGTGGTTCATACCGTTGCCGCGATGGACTATATCTTTGTCCCGCTCAAGGCGGACAATATCGTCATGCAGAGTTCCCTGCAGTTTACCAAGGTGCTGGAAGAGGAGCTGATCGCCAAGGGGAACTGCAACTTGAAAGGAATCCGGCTGTTCTGGAACATGGTGGATAGAAGGGGACGGAAGAATTTGTATGATGCCTGGAACCGGGTCATCCACAGGATGGGGCTGCGGCTGCTGTCCTCACACATTCCGAACACCCTCCGCTACAACAAGGAGGCGGACCCTGTCTGTAAGGGTGTCTTTCGTTCCACGCTGTTTCCACCCGATCCCCGTCAGGAGAAAGACTCCGGCCTTCCTGAACTGGTGGAGGAGATATGCCATGCCATCGGTCTGGAGGAATCCGATACCGAGCGGTAGCGGATGATAGGATACAGACACCTTGAATAAGGGCTTTTAGCCTAAGATAAAGTAAGATAATTGCATGATAATAAGTTTTTTACAGATGTGACTTCTCCTATAAAAGCATTACCTTAGTAGTGTAATGTGCGCCAAGAGGTCACACAAGTAATTGTTCAGCATCGTGTCTGAACCTATTGTTCCATCAATAGTAGCCTGAAGAGGCGTACGTGACTGGCAACGGTCGGGTGCGAAGCCCTCTTGACAACGACGTTCCAACCTAAGCATCATAGGCGAAGAATGTCAAAGCTGACTGATATGAGTAACCTAAGTGAATCGCCGTACCATCGTGACTATGAATTAGCTCACGGATATTTATGGGCCATTCCAAAAGGCAAGCAGTCAGGATAGTACGCTGTTACATCGTGCTACACGGATGTCGCACTGCTGGTGGATAGGCGGAGTCTAAGTCGGTCGTCAGTTATTTGTGCGAAACTTGGTAAGCCCGTATCTCTCCCGTCAGCCAATAACCGATGGGTGGCCAATTGTAAGAGCGGCCGAATGAGGTGCGGGTAAAGGATTGTGGAGAAAGCGAATGCCATGGTGTAATGCCCTGGATAAAGGTTTCAACGTCACCCTACGCGAAAGCGGGCAGACTTCCACAGGGTAATTCTTTGTGAAACGAATTGTAGAACTTCAAGTATAAAGAAACAGCAAAGGAACAAGGCGCAAGCCGAGTGTGCATCTTCAGCCGGACGCAAAACCGTGTGGAAAGGAATAGACTTCGCACGATGCGAACGTAAGGTATCAATCGTTCACTGACTGCTATGTTCGGTATTAATGCAGACTGAATCCTTAATCATTTATCCAAACTCTTGAAATATCAAAGCCTGATTTAAGTGCAGATAACTGATAGAGTTTGGATAAATGGAAAGTTTGAATAAAATACATTATTATCAATTTCTACAGATATTTTTCCTTGCGCTCACACCCCACTGCATATTTGAGAAAACAGAATGATTTAACATACTATTTTTCATATCCAATCTTTTTTAATACTCCCCATGATAATACTCACTATAAAAAGTCCAATCGAATAATTTTACGCGGTGATAAATGAAATTAATAGAAAGCGATTACCTTTGAAGAAAAAGTCTGTAATTTGGTCAAGAGAAAAGTACAATAGGTCAAAACATGGATATTATAATTCGCTTTATTTGCACTACCATTTTAAATCTAATTGTATTAATCCTTATTATAAACTTTAATATCTGCACTATGAAGAGAAAAGTACTATTAAGCACATTGTTTCTAATACTACATTTCACTGTAGCATTAGCACAGCAAGTAACTATTTCAGGGCAAGTGTTGGATGAGAAGAGTGAACCTCTTATCGGTGCCACGATAAATATCGAAGGTACCACCAATGCAGTAATCACCGATTTAGAAGGAAAGTTCACGATAAAAGTACTTCCTTCTGAAAAACTGGTCATCAGTTATCTGGGATATAAGCCCAAAACTATCACTATCGGAAAGAACCGAAGATTTGATATCATTCTAGACCCTTCAGTCACAGAGATGGATGAGGTGGTTGTTGTAGGCTATGGTAGCCAGCGAAAAAGTGATATTGCAACCGCCGTTGCTTCTGTGAATATAAAAGATATTGTAAACAGTAGTTCTACGCAGACGTTGCAAGCACTACAAGGCAAAATCAGCGGAGTACAGATTATCCCCACAGACGGTTCATTGTCAAGCGGAATGACTTTCAGAATCAGAGGTGTCAACTCCGTCACAGGAGGAACCCAGCCTCTCTTCGTCATTGATGGTGTACCAATGCCTACTCAACAGATCACCAATGAAGATACCGAAACGGTAAACAATCCTCTGCTGGGACTGAATCCAAATGATATTGAATCCAATTTGAATTATTGGAATCCTCGTCCTATCAAAAAGGATAATCCATATTTGACCGTCCAAAGGAAGCTCTCTCCACAGACTGTGGAGGATTTCGCCAATAGACTGTTCATCTACCAGGTAGGAAAAAACAATCATATCGGCTTTCCATTCCGCAAACCCTCCCAGATGGAAATCCTTAACTTTGAAATGAGGAACTATTTTGCAGAGACCAATACCAATTATAAAGCCTTTGCCACGGGTGGTGACAAGGCACAAAGCTGTTGGATGGCCAATTTTGTTCCTTTTGACAAGGTTACAGACATATATCTCTTTGAATCCGCTATTGACGCAATGAGTTTCTACGAAATAAACCATTATACTAAAGAAACCACATGCGCATTCATAAGCACGGGGGGATATGTCACCAAATCCCAAATAGAGAATATAAGCCGTATATTCCCATCTGATAAGGTAAAGTGGAATTGTTGCTATGACAATGATGCCAGCGGTAATGGTTTTGACATCACCACAGCATATTATCTCAAAGGTGAGGAATGTAAAGCTTTTGCAAGGACCAACACTGGAGACACATATAAGACCATCTATTTAAGTTTCCCGGATGGAAACACACAGACCTTCAAAGAAGATGCATTTTCCTCCGGCGAGTATCTTAAACAACATGGTATAGACAATGTAAATATCATCAAACCTTCACGGTACAAAGATTGGAATGAGCTTCTTGTCTATTACAAAAGATTTGATTTGAACCTGGGTCCAGGAATGAAATTCATCCCGGCTATCGAAAAGACCATATCCCAACTGAATCTAAGAGGATATGAACAATTGGCCAATAGTATCAGTTCTTCCACAAAAGAACTGGTGGATTCTCTGCTTGAGCAAGCCAATTACTGCATTTCCGCACCTCTTGCCGAGAGCGGCGCTTATACTCTTATGGTAGACTGTAATATCTTCATGGGGCTGGACACGATGGTACCGGTACCAAGCAACTTATATGTTATAGAAAAGTGCACGCAAAAAAAGATATCGGCACATGCCATAAATGAATTTCTTAAAAAAGAATATATAAACATTTTTAGAGACATGAGTTCATCTGATTTCAAAAATTTTCTAGAGAAAGACATCCTAACTTATACAAAGGGTGCTGTAGAAAAGAATTTTGAGAAAGTGATATTGACTTTCGGATGGAGCCTTAAACCTTCAATTCTAAAAAAAAAGAGTTTTGACTTAGAACATGGTATATAGCATAACAATACAGCATGATACCATAATAGTAGCTGTTTCAAGCAGACATGTTGTCACAATTCCTGCCAGGTTTAATGGAATGATTCTCGGGCTTTGGAACTTGATACAGATTTTCGTTGCCTACTGTAATGAGAATCCGAATTGGGTGAGTAATGTCCGGTCACTGTGGGGTGACCGATTCAAATAGGGACAGGTATGGAACGGATGCCTATTCATGCCCCTATTATAGCTGACACATGGACTTTTATACATTCTTGCACTTTTTAAGTGGGTAAAAAAGTACTATTTGTATTTTATACAAAAAATTGTTTGCTTAATGAAATGGAACATACATTGCCAATGATATTTAATACCTATATATAGGTATTAGATGCGTTTTTATACCCAAAAAATGGTATTTTTATAATCTTTTGTAATATCTAATTTTGCGTCCTAAAATAGATCTTTTATCGAAGAGAGATACAGTTTCCTTATATTTGAACTGGGGCTTCTGTAAAGTGCGATAAATATGAGGCTGGAACGGAGCTATCAGAAGAATTTTGGAGAAAATCCGTTTTTTAACTTAGTTAGATCTATCAATGAAAATATAAGTATTTATCTGCGTTGTATTAAGATATAGCATATCAGAACTACAACCATCCCGTTTTTTATTTAGATTTGCAGTTTGCTTTTAATCACTCAAGATCCGTATTACTATGTATGGAACTTAAATAAAGTACTAATATATATTGGATTTTCCTAAATATAATGCAGTTGCTATATTGTTAGACAACAGACGGTTGAGGTCTGTGAGATTATGCAACGGCACCAACAAAAACAACATGTATTTTTAATAATTTTAGTTTTGTTACACACAATGGTTTGTTTTAATTTAAAATTTACATATAATTTTGCATTATTAATAAATATGATGTTACTTATGAAAAAAGGTATTTTGGGGTGTAATATTATATACTTGTTTATACTTATTTGCATAGGAATTGCCCTCCCTATCAAATCGCAAAACAATTACAAAGTAAAACTTACAGGCACTGTTTATGAGTACGACCACAACAACAAGCGTTTGCCTTTAGAATTTGCAGCTGTGTCTATTCCTGAAATTGCACTAGGGACAACCTCTGATGAAAATGGTAGATACATACTGGAAAACGTACCTACTGGTAAAATTCGTATGCAAATTCAATATTTGGGCAAAGTCTCCATTGACACCTTAATAAATGTAAATAAGGATTTGGTTCTTAATTTTACAATGAGGAATGAGGATTTTAAGTTGAAAGAAGTTACAGTAACTGCAACCAACAGCCGTTCAGGCAAATCCACATCTTCTCACATTTCCCGCTCTGCTATGGACCATATGCAAGCGACCAGTTTATATGATGTAATGTCATTGATGCCAGGTGGAATTTCACAGAATCAAGATATGAGTTCGGCACAACAGATTAACATCCGTCAAGTTTCCAGTTCCAGTGGTCCGGAAGCTCCGATGAATGCTATGGGCACCGCAATAATTCGTGATGGTGCCCCCATCTCAAATAATGCTAATCTATCTGCGATGAGCCCTACGGTATTAAGTGGTACGGAAACACCCGCTTCATTGGCCGGAGGTGCCTCGCCGGCTGGTGGAACCGATGTTCGTAGTATTTCTACTGAAAATATAGAGTCTATACAAATCGTTCGTGGTATCCCTTCTGTTGAATATGGTGATCTGACCTCAGGAGCAGTAATTATTAATACAAAAGCTGGTCGTGAGCCGCTACGTGTCAAAGCAAAAGCCAATCCCAATATCTATCAGGTGTCTATGGGAACCGGTTTTGAACTTGGAAAAAAGAAAGGCGCTTTAAATGTAAGTGCAGATTATGCTTATAATACGAATAATCCAATATCCAGTTACCAGCACTATCAGCGTGCCACAACAAAGTTGCTCTATTCAAATACTTTCTTTAATAATAAGTTACGTACCAATTCCAGCTTTGATTTTATTTATGGTAAGGATCAACGTGAACGTAATCCTGATGATGAACAAACTAAAACAGCTTCGGAAGGCCGCGATATAGGTTTTACTTTGAATACCAATGGTACATGGAATATAAATAAGGGCTGGTTAAAAACACTACGCTATGTATTGTCAGGTACGTATATGGATAAAGACAGTTATTATGAAACCGTATACAGTTCTGCTACATCTCCTTATTCCATGACCACTACAAACGGTGCGGTACTTAGTAACTTTGCAGGTCAGCATATCTATGATGCCAATGGTAATCAAATTACTAATTTTGGACCGGAAGACATAAATCATTATGCTGTTTATCTACCAAGCAGCTATTTGGGACACTATGAGATCGATAGTCGTGAAGTTAATTTGTTTGCTAAAGTGACGAGTTCTCTATTCAAGGCGAGCGGTCATGTAAACAACCGCATCTTGATTGGTGCGGATTTCCGGAGTGACGGTAACGTTGGTAAAGGAAAAACTTATGACCCAAGTACTCCTCCTTATCGTAGTCAATACGGTCATAATTCATCTTTCCGTCCACGTAACTATAAGGATATTCCTTTCATTAACCAATTTGGTGCATATGTGGAAGATAATTTCAAATGGTCCATAAGCGGTACGCATGATTTGAACATTCAGGCTGGTGTGCGTTATGATCATACCTCAGTAGTAGGAGGCATTTTCTCGCCACGTGTAAATGCATCCATTGATTTGATTCCGAATCTATTAAGTCTTCAGGGAGGTTACGGTATTGCTGCAAAGATGCCTTCTCTTCTCTATTTATATCCAGAAAATGCATATTTTGAATATATCAATATAAATGAGCTTACCAATGAAAATATTCCGGAAAGCCAGCGCTTGTTTATGACTACCACAGAAGTTCGGCAAGTAGATAACTCAGATTTGAAGATTGCCCAAAATCATAAAGCAGAAGTCGGTTTTAATTTACGAGTGGGTAAAACCAATCTGAATGTAATAGCTTATAAGGAGCGTCTGAAGGATGGTTATGTAATGAGCCAAACCTTCAACACCTTCAATACATTTATCTACAATGAATACCAGCGCACAGAAAACGGGATAGAGCTTAGTAGTAGCCTACCGGTATTGTCTACTTATGCAAAACCAACTAATAATTTAAATATAGAAACTAAAGGTTTAGAATTTGATTTGAATATCGGACGTATTGATGCTATCCGTACGGCCTTCCAAATAAATGGCTCATGGATGCGTACTAAGAGTTGGCGTCAGGGTTATAGCTTCTATGACAATAGCGAAGATGCTGCTTCAGCCCGTAAACCGGTGGCCATTTATTCTCAAGAAGGCAATGCAAGTTACAAACAACAATTTGTAACGACTTTACGTGCCACTCACAATATCCCGCGTATCGGTTTTGTTGTTACGATGACAGCACAAGCTATTTGGCAGCAGTCTAATTGGAATACATTTGGAAACGATTCTATACCTGTGGGCTATTTAGCATTGGAAGATGCGTCTGTAAATATGTTTCCCAAGGGGAAATATACCACTACCCAGCAAGTAAAGGATGCAGGATATGGATATATGTTGAATAATGTAAGTCATAATAATGCTATAAAAGAATCATACAGTCCTTATTTTTGTTTTAACTTGAATGTAACTAAAGAAATTAGCAATATGCTACGTGTTTCTTTCTTTGCCAACAATATGTTCAGAAGTTATCCGCGCAGAGAATCCAAACGTAATCCGGGTTCATATATTCAATTGAATAACCGATTTTTCTTTGGGCTGGAATTATCACTCACTTTATAATGTTTAGGAAGTTATGAAAAAATATTTAATATATTTGTTTACATTGGCAAGTACCCTTTTGATAGGATGCGATTCGTTCAGGGACATGTCTGGCACAGCAGAAGTGAATCCTATCACAGTGGATGTATATTTGGATATTACCGTTGAAAATATATCCACACTGAAAGATCTGACTGTAAAGTTCGACAATTACGATGAAGATTTACATTATGTAAAAGAAGTAACTGATAATAGTGTGAAAGTTGACGGAATTATCCCCGGAATTTATTCGGTAACAGTATCCGGTACAGCGATCGATACAGAAAACAATGAATACTACATCAATGGCAATTCTGTAAATGCGGCATTATTTAAGCATGGTAGCGCATTGAATATTGAAGTACAAGGGCTTAAAGTGAGCCCATTAATATTCAAGGAGATTTATTATTGCGGTAGCCGTCCGGAAAAAGGAGGAGTCTATTTCCGAGACCAGTTCTATGAGATATACAATAACTCTGCTGACATTTTGTATTTGGACGGTATTTATTTCGCAAATTTAACTCCGGGTACAGCTACCACTAAATTACCTATTTGGCCGGAAGCGGACGGTAATAATTATGCATATGGAGAACGTGTGTGGAAATTTCCAGGAAATGGAACCGAATATCCGTTAGCGCCAGGTGAATCTTGCATCATTTCTCAATTTGCCGCTAACCATCAGTTGGACATCTATAACCCTCAAAGTCCTATAGACGGCAGTAGTTCTGAGTTTGAGTTTAATATGAATAATCCAAACTTCCCTGACCAGGCAGCTTATGATATGCAACATGTTTTCTACCAAGGAAAAGCAGAGATGGGAAGTATACCACAATATTTGACATCCGTATTCGGAGGTGCTTATGTGATTTTTCGTGTTCCTGAAGGAGAAGCTTGGGATCCGGTCAACGATGAAAATATGAAGACAACAGATCTTAGCAAACCGAACAGCAATGTTTATTATGCAAAAATACCTATTAAATATGTATTGGATGCTGTTGAAGCAGTAAACAATGAGTCAAAGATGAATGCAAAACGTGTCCCCGGTGTACTTGATGCAGGTATTACTTGGGTAGGAGCTACTTATTGCGGTTTAGGTATTGCTCGCAAATTGTCCACAGACGAAGAAGGTAATCCTATTATTCGCGAAGAAACAGGTACATATATATATCAGGATACAAACAACAGTACGGATGACTTTGAACGTGGCGTTGTTCCTGTAATGCGTCGTAATGGAGCAAAAATGCCTTCATGGAATCACACATTGTAATAATTAACTAAAAAGACAGAACAATGAAAAAACAATATATGAACTATATGAAAAGCTGCCTGCTGGTAATGATAGCCTGCCTTGTAAGTATGGTGGGAGCGGCACAGGGCTTCTCTCCCGCCGCTATGGAACAATTGAAAACAAGACGACTATGGTCTCATTCACAGAATGCTGCCGGTATGCCATTCGATGATATTCAGAATTATTCGAATGTTATATTGGGATATGACTTACAGGACGGAAACTATTGCCGTCCGCAAGAGGGGCAGAAAGAGGCTATCGTAGGTGTATCCAGTGAAGGCTTTATCAATCTGAAAAATGCATATGTGTGGGGAGCATTTAATTTTGCACAAAAAAATCTGACAGATGCCGGATATAACGCCTCCATTGCCGATCCATTCAGGGGAATGCCTTACTATGTCGCAGACCAGCACTTAAGCAAATGGAGAAATCAATATTACGATCTGAAGTTTCGTGCAGCTACTCCTTTACTTGGTAATCATTGGGCATTGGGGTTGGAAGGTAATTATGTAGCTACATTAGCTGCCAAACAGCGCGACCCGCGTGTGGATACCCGTTTTTATACGCTGGGACTGACGCCGGGGATTACTTACAAGTTGAATAATTCACACAAGTTTGGTGCAAGTTTCAAGTATAGTTCTATCAAGGAAGACTCAAGAATGAGTAATGTCAACTCTTATGTGGATCAGGACTATTATATATTATACGGTTTGGGAACAGCCATAAAAGGAATAGGCAGCGGTGTAACCAGCAATTATATTGGAGACCGTTTCGGTGGAGCTCTCCAGTACAACTTCAGTATGCCCTCTTTCAATTTACTGCTTGAGGGCAGTTACGATGTAAAAGCGGAAACTGTTCAGCAGAGCTATACGACTCCTAAAAAAATAGCCGGTGTAAAAGATAAAACTGCTCATGTTTCTTTAACGATGATTCAGGAAGGAAAGGACTATACCAATTATATGAGAACCACATATACAAATCGTAACATCGATGGTATTCAGTATATTTCTCAACGCGATAACTCTGAATCACAAAGTGGCTGGGTGGAATTATATAATAACATCCGTTCTACGTACAAGGCACAAACCGCTTCTCTTAATTATGCATTAAGCAGAAACCGCGGGAATGAATATAGTTGGAAAGCAGAATTAAATGTGAATTATACCAAGCAAGACGATGAATATTTAATGCCTAATTCTGTACAGAATGCAGAAAATTTATCTTTAGGCTTAGGTGGCAAAAAAAATTTTGTTTTAGGCAATAGTTTGAATCGCAGGCTTTTAATAGATGTTCATGTTGCGTATAACAATAATCTGGGAGGTGAATATGTATATGGTGGCAGCCATGCAGACTATCCAACTGTAACCGAATTACAACAAGGGCTGACTAATTATTATACCTGTGATTACTATCGTATTGGCGGGTCGATAACGTATTCGCAACAAGTCAGAGAAAACAGACGTATGAACTTATTTGCAAAAGTTGTATTCGATCGTGTAAATACCTCTGACTATGATTATGATGGGCGTACTCATTTATCGATAAGTTTAGGATGTAATTTTTAATGCTACATAACGAAATCTATATTACAAAACATGCGTAAATTAATAACTGGAAGTTTGATGCTCTGCA
Organism: Butyricimonas sp. Marseille-P3923; assembly: GCF_900184685.1. Lineage (GTDB taxonomy): Bacteria > Bacteroidota > Bacteroidia > Bacteroidales > Marinifilaceae > Butyricimonas > Butyricimonas muris. The sequence goes on along the minus strand of NZ_FXXL01000005.1, from coordinate 136,696 downwards.
GCATATTATCTCTGCGGGCACAGACATTTGTTAAACCGGCTGTGAAAGTAAAGGACACCTCTTTTGCTGTAATTACAGATAAAGGGACATTTCAGGCTTGTGAAGCCGAGCTTAAAGCCTATCAGGAGATTCTAGGAATGGAAGGGTTGCCTACGTTCATCGTATACAATGAATGGAATAAACCGGAAGATGTAAAGAAAGTTATTGTTAAGCTCTACAAAAAGGATAAATTGGAAGGAGTGGTATTTGTCGGTGATATCCCTATTCCAATGCTCCGCAAAGCCCAGCATATGACTTCCGCTTTTAAAATGGATGAGAAAAACAATGACTGGAGAGATTCTTCAGTGCCCAGCGACCGTTTCTACGATGATTTCGACCTACAATTCGATTTTTTGAAACAGGACAGTGTCGAAAATAATTTCTTCTATTATAATTTGGCTATAAAATCTCCACAGCAAATTCGGTGTGACATATATTCTGCACGTGTCAAAGCTGTTGATAACGGCGAAGAACCGCATGCGCAAATCAGCCGCTATTTTAAAAAAGTGGTGGCTGAGCACCAGATAAACAATAAATTAGACCAATTCTTCTCCTATACAGGTGATGGCTCTTACTCTAACTCATTGACTGCATGGACACCGGAAACCTTTACTATTCGCGAACAAATGCCGGGCGTATTCGATAAAGAGGGACGGGCCCGTTTCATCCGTTATAATTTCAGCGATTATCCCAAGGACGATGTCATTAATATGCTGAAACGCACAGATCTGGACTTGTCTATTTTTCATGAGCATGGTATGCCCGAACGTCAATATCTTTCCGGTAGTCCCGCTACTAATAGGTGGAATGCTCATGTAGATGCAATGAAGTACTATTATCGTGGTTTAGCGCGTAGAAAGCAAAACAACAAAAAGTCTTTCGACGAAATGCTGGATATGATGAAAAACACATACGGTTTGGACACTACTTGGATTGCAGGCTATGATGATCCCAAAGTAATTGCAGAAGATTCTTTACTAGACCTGCGCACCGGTATTATCCTGTCGGAAGTTACAGAGTTTAAGCCTAATAGCCGTATGGTAATTTTCGATGCATGCTATAATGGTGATTTCCGGGAAAAAGATTACATTGCCGGACGTTATATCATGTCGGAAGGAAAATGCGTAACTACTTTTGCCAATTCAGTCAATGTACTGCAAGATAAAATGGCAAACGAGATGCTCGGCCTGTTAGGTATGGGAGCACGAGTGGGGCAATGGGCTAAATTGACGAATATTCTCGAATCGCACATTACCGGTGACCCTACTCTACGTTTTCAATCTATCAATGAGGTAGATGCCAATGCTTTGTTCAAAGAACCATATAGCGAGTCCCGCATGTTGGAGTTATTACAGTCGCCCTATGCCGACATACAGAATTTTGCTTTGCACAACCTTTATCGCAATGACTATCCGGGTATTTCTGATTTATTAAGAAAAACTTTTGAAACTTCCTCGTTCATGATGGTACGTTTCACCTGCTTGGCATTGCTTGAGAAGATTAGTGACAAAAACTTCCGGGAAGTCTTACACTTGGCCATTACGGATTCCTATGAATTTATTCGTCGCACCTCTGTTCGTATGATGCAACATGTGGGACTGAACGAGTATGTTTATCCGCAAATCAAAGCCTATGTAGAAGACAACCTATCCGAGCGTGTGGCATTTAATGTGAGTTTGGGGCTTCAAGTCTTTGATCAGGCAGCCGTACAGGCGGCAATTGATAAAGTAATGGCTGAGACCTATGTGTTGCAAGACAAGGAGGAGATGCGTAAGGTTTTGGAGAATGCCAATAATAGTCGTAGCATGCAAAAAGAGTTATTAAGCAAAGAAACTTCCGAACGTTGGCGCATCCTTTATTGCAATTCTCTGAAAAATCATATGGCACATGCCTGTGTAGACGGCCTCTTGGCTTTACTTACCGACTCCAGTGAAAGTGAAAAGCTAAAAACCTGTTTATTGGAGGCTTTTGCTTGGTTCACTCATTCTTATCGGAAGCCTGACATCCTTCGGGTATGCGATCAACTGAGAAAAGATAAGAGCTTATCCGAGAACCTTCGTGAAGAAGCCGACCGTACATATTACAGACTTAAAAATTAATTGGCCATGATTAAAAAAATAATATATCTGGCATTTCTTTTGCCATTGGCAGGAAATGCACAAACAACAGTCATAAAGCCATTGGTCAAACAACCTACCGCTTTTGCTATCATAACAGATAACCAAACTTATGCAAATACCAAAGATGCCATGCATCAGTACAAAACTGCGGTTGAAGATGATGGTTTGGCAACTTATCTGATCAGCGGTGACTGGCAAAATCCAGATCAAGTCAAACAGATAATCATCAAAACATATCAAGAATGCCCTTCATTGGAAGGTCTGGTTTTAATCGGCGATGTGCCTGTCGCATTGGTACGTAATGCGCAACACATGACTACTGCATTCAAAATGAATGAGAAAGCCTTTCCTTGGGATCAGTCTTCCGTACCTACCGACCGCTTTTATGATGATCTGAACTTAAAGTTTGAGTTCATCAGGCAAGACTCAGTAAATCATCAGCATTTCTACTACAAATTGACAGAAGACAGTCCCCAGCGGCTAAATCCTACTTTCTATTCAGCTCGTATCAAGTATCCGGAAAAAAAGGAAGGGGATAAATATGCGGCCATTGCCTCATATCTGAAGAAAGCTGCTGCTGCCAAGGCAGATAAGCATAATCAATTAGATCGGGTATTCTCATTCAATGGTGCTTCTTACAATTCCGATTGCCTGATTGTATGGATGGATGACGAAAAAGCTTATATGGAGAACTTTCCATTAGCTTTTGGTCGTCAAATGGGATTCAAACATTGGAACTTCCGAATGAAACACCCTATGAAATATAAGTTATTCAGCGAATTGCAACGAAAGGACCTTGACTTATTTATGTTTCATGAACATGGAATGCCAACAGGGCAGCTTATTAATGATGAATTGGCATGCACTGATTTCAATAATCGTTATAAAATGTTGAAGAGTACACTTTATAATGCAGTCATGTCCCATGTTGGAAAACGTGACAAAGACACCTTACGTATTCAGATGCAGGAAAAACGACAAGTGAATGAGGTGTTTTTTAAAGACCTGGACAATCCTAAGTTCTGGGAAGCAGACTCTCTTCACTACGCTGATGAACGTATCGTAACGGAAGATTTAATGAAGAGAAATCTTTCCACTAATCCGAAGATGATAATGTTTGATGCGTGCTACAACGGTTCTTTTCACGAAAACGACTATATAGCAGGACAATATATCTTTAATGACGGTCAGACATTAGTAGCACAAGGAAATACCCGTAACGTATTGCAAGACCGCTGGACTATTGAAATGATTGGTTTGTTGTCCCATGGTGTACGAGCCGGGCAATACAATAAGCTAATCGTATCACTTGAAGGTCATTTGTTTGGTGATCCCACTTTCCGTTTTGCTCCTATCGAAGCCAATACTTTAAGTACCGATATAACAATACACAAAGATGACAAAGCCTATTGGAAGAATTTGTTAAACAGCCCATACGCTGATGTACAAAGTTTGGCCATGCGTATGCTGGCTGACGCCGATACCCAAAAGGAATTATCTCCGTTGCTCCTGAAGAAGTACCGGGAAAGTGGCTTCAATACGGTTCGTATGGAAGCTATCAAGTTGTTGAGCCGTTATCAGGACGACAACTTCATCGAAGCATTACGCGAAGGTTTGAACGATACTTATGAAATGGTAGCTCGCCAAAGTGCCATTTATGCTGGATTTGTAGGTGACGATTCCTTATTGCCCGCTATTGTGGAAGCATTGGTCGAACATAATGAACGCTTACGCGTACAAATGAGTGCCAACAAGGCTTTAAGCCTTTATCCGAAAGAGAAAGTAGAAAAGACAATAGAAGACTTTTATGCAAAAGTTGACCGTTTGAATGAAAACGAAGAGAAAAAACGATTACTAAGAAGCCTGGAAAGAATGTTTGTACAAGAGGCAAAAGTCCATCAGACCTTGATGGATGTAGCTGCACCGGAAGCAAAACGTATCAGTGCAATCCGCAATGTGCGTAACTATACATTCCATTTCCACGTGGATGATTATTTGAATGTAATTCGTGATGCCGGTAATCCACAGGAAGTACGTGTAGTAATGGCCGAAGCATTAGGTTGGTTTACTAATTCTGTACAACGGCCACACATTCTTGAAGAAATAAAGAAGATGCAACAAACAGCCAATCTTCCGGAAGATTTAAAAGCAGAGCTTGAACAGACAATCAAAAGATTAAGTTTATAAATATGAATAAATACATCCTTTTGGCAATTACCGCTTTGTGCTTACAGGATATGCAGGCGCAAACAGTTGTACATCCTAGTATAAAAACAAAGACTACTTTTGCAATTGTAGTCGATCAGAAAAGTTATGATGAAGCGAAAAGTGAAATTGATGCTTATCGTACCAGTATAGAAAAAGAAGGTTTAGGTACTTACTTGCTAATTGATGATTGGAAAAGGCCCGAACCTATTCGTGAGCAACTTGTCAAATTGCATGAGAATGAGAAAACGCCTTTGGAGGGTTGCGTATTTATAGGTGACATCCCTATTCCAATGATTCGTGATGCACATCATCTATCTTCGGCTTTCAAAAGGTCTCCCAAAGCCAATTGGCAGAAATCAAGCGTTCCTTCCGACCGTTATTATGATGACTTCGGATTAAAATTTGATTATATTAAACAAGACAGTTTGATACCTGACTATCATTATATGACATTGCGTGCTGATTCTAAACAGTATATTTCACCGGATATTTATTCGGCCCGTATCCGTCCATTACATTTAGAAGGTGAGAACCGTTATCAGATGCTACGCGATTACTTAAAAAAGGCAGTTGCCGAAAAAGCAAAGCAAAATGCATTTGACCAACTGACTATGGCCCGTGGCCATGGTTACAATTCTGAAGATCCTTTGGCATGGAGCGGTGAGCAAATAGCCTTACGTGAGCAATTGCCGCAAATATTCAAATCGGGTAATACAGTGAAGTTCTATGATTTTAACATGCGCTATCCGATGAAACCATTATACTTGAACGAGATTCAGCGCGAAGGATTAGATGTCATGCTATTCCATCACCACGGTGGCCCCACCATGCAGTATATCAATGGCTATGAAAATGGTTCCGGTATTAATTTGAGTATTGAGAATGCCAAAATATTCTTGCGAAGCAAAGTGCCTTCATACGCCAAGAAACATGGGCGTGAAGCTGCTATCAAAGAATATGCCAAGCAGTATGGGGTGCCTGAAAGTTGGTGTGCGGAAGCTTTCGATGAGGAGAAAATAAAATCGGATTCCATTGTAAACCGTAATATGGATATCTATACTGAAGATATTCGTCTTTTGACTCCTAATGCGCGTTTTATATTGTTCGATGCTTGTTTCAACGGTTCTTTCCATTTGGATGACAACATTGTAGGCTCTTATATATTCAATAAGGGTAAGACCATTGCTACTATGGGATGTACGGTTAACACCATTCAAGATAAATGGCCGGATGAATTTCTCGGCTTGTTAGCTGCCGGTATGCGCATCGGGCAGTTCACTCGTTTTACCTGCTTCTTGGAAAATCATCTGATCGGTGACCCGACTTTTCACTTCACCAATAATGCCGGGCTGGATATGGACATCAACCAAGCTTTAGTTGCGCAGGAAGGAAATGTTACATTCTGGAAAAAACAGCTGAATTCCCCTATGGCTGACATGCAGGCAATGGCGCTCCGTCAATTGTCAATGGCAAATTATAGTGGTCTCGTTGAGTTGCTGAAGAAAAGTTACCACGAATCGAACTATTTCGTTGTGCGGTTGGAAGCATTACGCCTATTAGCTTTGAACTATCCGACAGAGGTTGCCGATGTATTGCAGACAGCCATGAACGACAGTTATGAACTGATCCGTCGTTATGCGGTGGAATACGTTGAAAAGAATTGCAATCCGGAATTGTTGCCGGCATGGATAGAAAGCTATTTATTACGCGGACATGAAAACCGCCATCGTTTCAGAATTTTTAGTGCTATCAACACGTTCGACCATGATATGGCTTTGAATGAATTGAAGAAACAGGCTGCCGATTGGTCTTTCTACGATTCTTCCTATGTGAATGAATTGTTAGAATACCTTCCTCGCCAAAAGAAAGGACTTGAAAGAGATTTTGCACTTATTGACAGTCCGGAAAGTACTACCAAACAGATACAAAGCGAAATAAGTAGGTTCCGAAATAAACCTATTGCTAAAGCTATTGAGCCATTACTGAACATTATAAAAAATGAAAGCCAAGAAGAAGAACTTCGCATATTGGCTGCTGAAACATTAGGCTGGTATAATTTATACTATAATAAAGCAGATATAATCAAAGAACTTAACACATTTAGAACTTCCAATCAAAAGCTAATGAACGAAGTTACCAAAACAATTAATAGGCTGAAAAGTCAAAATAGGTAGAATCATCCAAACGATGAGATAGACCGGATCCAAAGGGCGGTTCTGCCATTCCTGAGCAGCCTGGTTGACTTTGTTCGTGATGATGGAAATAGCTGATGTGGACAGTTCTATCTCATAGATTTCACGCATCTCCTCTTCTATGTCTGACACGCTCATTCCTTTGGCATATAGGGAGATAACAAGTTTTTCTTTAATATTATCGACACTATACAGGGACATTCAGTAAATGTCTATAGTATAACTCCTCAACCAGTTCCAGACACCAATCATTAAAACAGGGATATTCCTAAAATAATAAAATTTAAGGCAACTAATTCATTGCGAGTTAGTTGCCTTTTTTGTATCTTTAAGCATTCCCCCCAAAAAACGGTTTGACGGCCAAAACGGGGGTAATCTAAAATAAAAACACATGGTAAAGATACAAAAAATCTCAGAAATCGAACCTCGTTTAGGTTTTACCGAGTTCGATATGCTAAAAAAATATCGTCAAAGTTTTGCAACGAGTGAATTAGGTCGCCTCCATGCTCTGTTTCCTTTCTCGGAACTGACCCGACAAATGCATTTGAAGTCCTCTGCTTTGGGTCGTAAAAGTTATTTTTCTCCCGAAGGTAAAATAGCCTTGATGGTCTTGAAGTCCTATACCAACTTTTCCGATGCACAACTGATTGAGCATTTAAACGGTAATATTCATTACCAGTTGTTTTGTGGTGTTCAGATTGATCCGCTTCATCCACTAACCAATCCTAAAATCGTTAGTGCAATTCGTCAGGAACTAGCGCATCGCCTTGACGTTGAGCCCCTCCAGCTCATTCTTGCCGAGCATTGGAAACCTTATCTTGAGAACCTTCATGTCTGTATGACCGATGCCACCTGTTATGAAAGTCATCTGCGTTTTCCTACTGATACCAAACTCTTATGGGAAGGTATTGTATGGCTTCATCGTCATCTGTGCAAACATTGCCAGACCTTGCACATACAACGTCCCCGTAACAAGTATCTTGATGTACGCCGTGCCTATCTTGCTTATAGCAAACTGCGTAAACGCAGGAAATCACAGACTCGTATGATTACACGAAGGTTACTTCAGTTATTGGAAAATTCAATACTGCCAACAGATAATCCAAATGATCGCCTGTCATAATATAACAGGCATTGTTCATTACATAATTGTTGGCATCATATGCAAAAGCCATTTGGTTTCCGATTATTTTCCATACAATTTTTGGCTTAGAAAAATCCTCCCAATAACTGATGCTATCTTGTGTTTCAAACCACTCGTTACTAGTTTTCTTTCGGGCTTTTATTTTTTTGCCATTAACAATATGAGTTTCTCCTGTTTGTTCTAAACGCTCTATGCCAATTGACAGAAGATAATTTTTCACCGCAGGATAACTTTCTATATCATAATGCCGCGAAGGAAATGTGGCTATAATCCACAAGTCCGCCCATTCATATTCATATCTCTTGATATCCCTGCCACGAAGAATCGGTCGTATAAGTTCAGCCGTCCGAACACGTTCATCTTCTGTTTGACAATTCGCTAGTATCTCATCACGCTTTTCGGTAGAAATGATAAAAGCATCATTGAAACCAGTTTTTATCCCATAGTTGATTTGGATGTTCCAATCCTTCAAGGGTATTCCCACAGACTCAATCTTCTGCTTGATGCTCTGTTCAATGGGAGACAATATCATCCATGGGATAGAATCTGCAAAGTTACACTTCACGCCTTGTTGCTGCACGAAATCGCTCAAATTATTCAAGCCATTCGAATCTTGTACCAAACAAGCTTGTGTGTTAAAAATATTTGCTGCTTTTTGAGATAAAAGAATATTTGCTTCTACCGTTATTGCATCGAATATTTTTATACCTGCAAAATCTACCAACATAATAGGATTGGTCTTGCTTGCGAAATAACCTCGCAAGGCTTCACCATACCCTGCACGCATCCATTTATTAGACGTGATATAGCAAAGAAAACCATTGGGAGTAAGCAGGTTCATACCCAACTCATAGAAGAGGCAGTAAATATCACCAGTGCGTGCATAAGTTATGTAACCCATGCATTCTAATACATCGGCACTCTTACCCATAGATTGTAACTGAATGTAAGGTGGATTGCCAATGATACAGTCAAATCCCAAGAAGTTGCCTTCGGCATCAAGTACTTCTGGAAACTCTATACGCCATTCGAATGCACCAAGATAAATTTTGTTGGAGCGTATTTCCTCAAATATATTTTCTAAAGTCGCAATTTCTTTCTTTAAATCGGCAATGCGCTTGTCCGACGCTTTCTTTTCCTTTTTTGTCGGTTCAAACAGTTGAGGCGCTTGTAAGTTTGCCAACTCAGAGCGGCGTTTGTTCAATCTAACCAATCGTGCATCCCGGCGGTTGATCTCTGTTTTCAGTTTCGACTTGATTTCTGTTATAAACGTTTCCAAATCCTGCTTTTCGCTTTTACTTTGGGCATTTTTATATTTAGCTACAGCCTCCTTATATTGGCTGATGCTGATACTAGACTCTCGCAGTACGGTCTGAATACTGTCTGTCAAAGCGAATCGGTGAAGCAAAGAATTTCCACATTTGATGTTAATGTCGATATTTGGTAAGGTTTCTAAATAAGTGTAATTACTTTCAGCCGTATAGTAAGCATTCTTCAACAATTCAATCCACAGTCGTAGGCGGCAAATCTTCACAGAGTTGGGGTTAATATCAACGCCAAATAAACAGTTCTCAATGATTTGACGCTTCTCCTTGAAAAGAGTTTCCTGCATGCGGCGACTTTCCGCATTGAGTGGGTTGTAAGCAAATAAATTACCTTCGGTATCGGTAACAATCAGCTCGTCATTTTCAATGGCAAGTTGATAGTCCGCTTTGCGGATACGCTTACCGGTAGCATCTACCAAAATACCTAATTCGTATTTCAAGAGTATCAGTTCATTGAGAGCAGACACAAGAAAGTGACCCGAACCAACAGCTGGATCACACAGTCGCAAACTGTTAATTAGTTCATTAGCTTCGACTATATTGTCAATATGGTTGTATAGTTCTATACGGGTGGTACAATTCCAGCCATAATAACCATTAAACTTTTGCAACACGGTCTTGGTGATTGCTTCACGGCACATGAACATAGTGATAAAGCCTGGAGTGAATACTGAACCATCCTTGTGACCATTTATTTTCTCGAATATAAGCCCTAAAACAGAAGCATTGATGAGTGTTTTAGCCTCTTCTTGCACTTCTTCACTGCCTTCGCTCGCAAAGTTATAAGCGTCGAGAAAAGCAAACAAATATTGCAGGGTGGGTAATGCGTTGACTTGTAGATTGCGTTTTTTATTTCGTAATACGCTACTCGCCAAGACAGGAAGTACCGTACGTTGTGAAAGGCTGTTTATCTTAATTGTTTTACTTTCCAAATCTGTCACCTCGAAAAGAGAACTGTTAAGATAGGGAACGTAAGCAAAATCACGCATAATGGAGTGTGTGCGGCTGCCCATGTCACGTGCAAGCACTTGGAAAAAGAGTGTGTTGAGATCATCATAGTCATGAATCTTAGTTATTGAAAGAAATTTATAGATTGCATCTCCATTGTGGTATTTCAACATCTGAGCCTCCAACAGTTTCAAGAAAAGGATACGATTCATCCAAGTAATACACAATTCCATTGCAACATTGAATAACCGTTCCTCATAATCATTCCCATACAAACGACCATTTATGTGACGCAAACAATCTTCTGCATCCAGTTGGTTAATAGTATTCTCTAGTAATGAAGCCTCGTCACGCCGTTCCACAGCTTTGCGTACAATCACGGTTTTATTATTCTCTTTGCGTTCCTCAATACCAATAATGTGTAGCAGCTCAGTGTAGAATCCACGGTTGAGCGAATTGCTGTCATTTTGGAACGATAGCTTCAAAAGATGTGTATCGCTGAATATCTTATAAAGTTCGATAAGTTTGCGTGAAGCGCTACTGTCTGTTCTATCAAGCAGGTGTTGATAGTCTTGTAAGTTGAAGTAAGTGTATTCAAGGCTATCTTTCACCTCCTCAATATAGGTTGTTGCAATTTCAGTATAGAAGAAATCGGTTTTGTTACTGGTTTTGCGTCCATCCACAAAGTCTTGAAACTCACGACGTAATTGTTTGTTCTGATAGAATTTGCGTTCAAACTCATGGGCATCAAAAATAAAGAATTCATGAATATTAGTAGCGATGAGATATTTAATATCATTGTTCTTCTTATTGACACGTTCTTTAAGATAGTATAGCAATAATTCCTGCAAAGCCTTACGATTAAGATTGTCATTAGAAATCATCTCACCTTTGTTGGTGGTACTCTTTACTTCAATCAATAACCCTATATTGGACTTGATAGTTTTATCCAATCGGATAGCCAAATCAATATCTTCTTCGGGAGCCATGTAGTATGGCTTGTAGAACGTTTCACTCAGAAAATTACGTAAATGTTCTTTTTGCGTGTGTTCTCTTTGCCCATCCACAATATTGTCTCTCAATGTGCGAAGGGCATTTTTGAATAAGTCAAAATCTGTTGTTTCAATCGCAACCTGTCTATATGCTTTGTTCAAAACTTGATTCGGTTTGAGTAGTCCCATAATGTTTGGTAAATGAGTTAATAAAATACAAAGGTAGTCTAAAAACTTGATAATAAAGAATGAACGTATTGGTTTAACGAAAGTTTGTTCTACTGCCAGCCATTATCAACAAACAATAGCAGCAGTAGATTTGACATGATTCTACTTATTATATTGTAATAGCCAGCCAAAGTAATCTTTTCACATCCGGATCTATCACAGGTTGGATAAGTTGTTAACCTGAAGGTAACCGACCTGATGGTATAGGAACAGGAAGAAGTCTGTAATCATGGCATTTACCCGGATAGAGAAGCCACATTTTTTATTGCCGGACTTCCGGCATTGCCTCATCCATGTGTGAAAAGGAGTTTTTTCTTTCACCACAACGTTCCTTTCACATACCCAAAGGGGGTAGTGGATCCAGACCTGCTTCGGCTTTCTTTTTCCTTCCCATATGACAAAAACCGACTATCCATGACTATTCCTGCCAGTGTGCCGGTCGTGCTTGCCTCTCATGGTTTCTTCCCTTATATTCGCACTGATATTTAAACGAGTTGAAAATATGGAAATATGCTACATCGAGGCCGGTGTCCTTGAGAGGATGCTGGCGCGCGCCGAGAACCTGTCCGCACGTGTGGACAGATTGTATGAGAGAAACCGCTGTAAGGAACCCGGAGAGTGACTGGACGGCCAGGATGTCTGCCTGCGCCTTGACATCTCGCCGCGTACCCTGCAGACTCTCCGCGATACCGGACGGCTGGCGTTCACCCGCCTCCAGCGCAAGTTCTATTACAAGCCCGGGGATGTGGAGAAGTTGATGGTCTACGTCGGCATCAGACGCAAGGAGAAGGAGGTGAGAGAAAGAAGGAAGAACGGAAACCTTTAAAGAGCGGAAGAGATGGAAGGCATTATCGACAAGGAGAACGAACGTGTCCGCAGGTTCTTTGCCCTGCTGGACGACATGGAGAAAAAAGTGGAACGTCTTGCTCGTGACAACCGTCCTCCCTTCAACGGGGAACGGTTCCTGACCGACAGGGAGCTTTCCGGGATGTTGAAGATCAGCCGCAGGTGCCTGCAGGATTACAGGGACCAAGGACGGATTCCCTATATCCAGCTTGGCGGGAAGATCCTGTACAGGCAGTCGGACATCGAGAGGCTGCTGGAGGAGAACTATCACCCTGCATTGGTATAATATCGTATTTAAGTTTAAGGATTGTCGCCGGAATTGCATTTACGATTCCGGCGGCAGTTTTTATTTAGCCTGCGGCTTCCTTGCCGGCCGCGGGCTTTCTTCTTTCCATCAGCCGGTTCATGTCCGAGGATATCTTCCGGTCGGTGACCTGGGCGTAGACCTGCGTGCTGTCGATGTTCGTGTGGCCCATCATCCTGGCGATGCTCTCTATCGGAATACCTGCGGTCAGTGTCAGGGTCCCGAACGAATGCCGGGCCATGTGGTAGGACAGGTTCTCTTTCATGCCTAATGCCACGCCCATTCCATGTACCTCATACCAGAGGACGTCGCGGACCGGCAGCGGGAATACCGGCCTGTCGTCATCCGTGGTGTTGTAAAGCTCCAGTATCTGTCCGGCTATGGGATGCAGCGGGATGAACGCCTCCACGTCCGTTTTGGCGCGGCGGATGCGGATATACCTTCTTCCTTCCGAAGTCGTTCCGATGTGACGGGGATGGAGAGCCCTCGTATCCGCGTAGGCCAGACCGGTCAGCGAGGAGAAGATGAACGTCCTGCGTGCCAGCTCCATCATCGGGTCGGGCAGCGGGGTTTCCATCATCCGCTTCAGTTCACTGCGGCTGATATGCCTTAGTTTAGGTGTTTCTTTCCTCTCGTATGCCACGTCCTCTATCGGATTGGCTCTTAGTATTTCCCGGTCCACGGCGATGTAGATGAGCCGGTTGAGCCAGCACAGGCAGTGGTTCACGTGTCCGTTCCTGTGTCCCAGCTCCTTCTTGAGAAAGACCTTGAACGATTCGGCGAACTCCTCGGTGATGTCCGAAAAGGCGATGTCCTTCATCCCGCGGGATTCGATGAACTGCCTGAGGTTGAGCTGGGTGGTCTTCGACTGGCGGTAGGTGGAAGTGGAGTTGATCTCCTTGGAGCGGACCCTGAGCCGTTCGCGTTCCACCTCTCCGGCCTGCAGGAGGTATTCCGGTACGGAATTGGCGCCTGACACGGTGGTCTTGAGCAGTTCGGCCGTGACCACTCCCTGGTTCCTCAGCAGGTTCCCGTACGCCTCTTCCAACCGGCTGCGGAAGGCGGCAAGGCGGTTGTTCTCCCTGGCTGTTTTGATTTCACACTTCTTGCTGTCCCAGTCCCCGGGTTTGCAATAGACGCCTGTCGTGACTGCCGATTTCTTTCCGTCGATGCTGATCCGGCAGAGGACGGCGGTCGTGCCGTCCGATTTCACCTTGTTACGGTTGATGTAGAATAAGAGCTTGAATGTACTGCGCATGATAATGATTGTTTAGGGATTAAAGGATAAGTTTCAAATCGCGGGTTGCCTCGACGAACCTGTCCATGTCCTCGAACAGCTTCTTCGGGGTTACGCGCGCGTATATCTGGGTGGTCTTTATGTTGGAGTGTCCCAGCATTTTGCAGATGGTCTCTATCGGCACTCCCTCCTCGAGCGTGACCAGCGAGGCGAAAGAATGCCGTCCCATGTGGTAGACAAGGTCCTGGCTCAGCCCTGCCATCAGGCGCAGGGATTTCATATTGGCCCTGAGCGTGTGGTAGTCCTGCGGCGGGAAAAGAGTCTCGCGGGTATCGTCCCGGTATTTCTCAATCAACGCGACGGCTTCCGGAAGCAGCTTGACACGTCCGAGGTAGTCGGTTTTCTTTCGCTGGTATTTCAGCCAGAGGCTGCCCTCGTCATCCCGGAAGAGGTTCTTCCGGGTGATGCTTACCGCATCGGCATAGGCGGTGCCGGTGTAACAGGCGAAGAGGAAGAGGTCCCGGGTGATGACATGTGACCTGCGTTTTTCCGGTATCTCCAGATCACGCAGCTTCTCGAAATTCTCACGGCTGAGTGCTTTCGGTGTTGTCTCCTTCTGCTTGGGCAGCTTGAAGTGGCAGAAATGGTATTTCTCCGAGTGGCCCTCCTTGTAGGCGATGCGGCAGATCTTTTTCAAGATGGCCAGGTAGCCGCGAAGCGTGTCCACGGCATATCCCTTTTCCAGAAGGATGAAATCCTGATAGTCGCGGATGAACTGCTCGTTGAGCTGCCCGAAGACAAGGTCCGGAACCTTGAATTTCGCCTTGATGAATTCGGAAAGCGTGCGGTAGGTGAAGAGGTAGGTCGAGAGTGTGGTGGGCGCACGGTCCACACCGACACGGGCCTTCATTTCCCCGTTATGCCGGTCGAGAAGTTTGAGCAGGGTCATCTGCATGCCCGCATTGCCCTGGAACATGTCCCTGACCGCGGCGGCATCGAAATCCCTTTTTCTTTCCATGAGGGAATTGAAGGCCGAGTGTACGGCAAGCAGCAGTCTTTCTATTTTTTCATTGGTCTCCACCGCTTCCCGGCTCTTGCCGTTCAGCCGGCTCTCACGCGCGTTCCACAGCCCGGGGGTGCAGGAGAGCTTGCAGCTGAACTGCGCCATCGTGCGGTTGAGGGTGATCCGTCCCATGATCGGGGCTTTGCCGGTCTTGTCCGGCTCGCTCTTTTTCAGGTAGAGCAGCACCTTGAATTTTTCCACTTTCATAACGCTCTTTTTTAGGTTGTAAAAATACTCCTTTGAAAAGCGTCCTTTGGCATGCAAAACATTGAGAAACAGTGAATACAAATCCGCTTTGTTCTTATCGGTAAAAATTCGGTTACCTGCCGTCGTTTCCGAAACAGGCGGCTAACAGTCTGGTAACTGAAACGTCGCAATATTTTGTTTTCTTTTGCAGGTCTGTCTGTTCTGCAATTCTCGCAAAATGCTTAATTATAAACGTTTTACGTTTAATTATCGTCATTCTGTTTTTTATTGCATTTCTAAATATTACTTATGTCGCCCGCCATTCATTTGCCACGGTATTACGACGCTCTGGTGTAAATGTAGGAATAATCTCTGAATCCTTGGGACATACCGATTTGAAAACAACTCAAATTTATCTGGATAGTTTCGAGAATGAGCAGATAGATGAAGCCATGAGTAATTTACTTTGATTTGGTGGAAATATTTTCACTTCCATATAGAGATTAAAACTTTGAAATTTTATACCACTTCCTCTTTCTGGGGAGGTGGTATTTTTTTTACCTTTAACCCTGTTTAAAGTATACATACCATGGCAAACAATATTATCTATCCAGTCGCAACCTTACTGCAAGTAGAACCATTTCTAGTAGAGTATTTCGCCTATAACAGGACAATGTTATATCCAGAAATAGAAAGAATGTATCCAGCCACGTGGGGATTCATGGGGAAGGTAGAGGATAAATACATGATAGAAGTTCCTAACACGCTAGATGAACTGGCAACAAGCGATAACCCGTTTGATTGGCAACGTTACGCTCCCAGAGAGCAAAAGATGATAAAAGTGGTTGATACCTTGGCTTACATGACAGACAACATAAAAGGAATCCTTTTTGAAGATGATGGATTGAAAAAGAAAATAGAGGAGTTGACAAGTAAATTACCAGATAAAAACAGGGATGCCATATTTCACACTCTCTGGATGCTAGCCATTATCTACAAGAAGCATGAAGCGTTCAAACCTATCCTCGACCCTGAATTACTGGAAGAAACGTATAACATGGATACCTATTTCCAGCAAGTAAGACCTGAAATGTTACAACTCTACCTGTTCCTTGAAAGGGATAAAAGGAAGAGAGATAAATCAATCACTTTAAGTAACAATCAAGAAAAGATTATCATTAACAACGCCATGGAGAGCTGGTTTACCAATCTCCTAGATTCTTACCTTCATGTATACTTGGGAGTAAATTCCATTGAAGAAGCGGAAGAAGAATTGAAAGAAGTCTATTCACCGAAGAAAGGGCGTAAGGCAGATAACCCAGCACAGAATCTTGTAATGGTAGGGATATACCGTTTACTGGTAAACCGTTCTGGCATGGAGAGAAAAAGTGATATATATAAATTTATCCTCGATTACATGGAATTGATAGGACTGGTAAAGGATGAAGATAAACAAATCGACGAGAACTACATAAACTCTAAAATAGCTTATCTGGACAAGCATGGTTACAAACCAGAATGGATACCAGCCTCACAAGGTAATTATAGAACCTCCCCTAACAATCCTTCCAAACTTTATTTCTGGTAGTATTACCACGTACATGCTTGATTCATAGCCAGCTAAAGAATACCCCTTGAACTGGCTACATTTCTTTATAACCTACCTCCCTTTTTTGCCGCATTTTTGTTTTGGCGAACGAATTGATAAAGAGAGAACATCTAAAGAATAGACCTCTAAATGACCTCCATTCTTTATGGTTTAACCTCTCGATTTGAAGTTAGTTTGCCACGTGAAAATAGAGTTCTTGAAGGAAATGGAAAGTCTAAAGAATAGCGTTCGAAATGGCTATTATTCTTTATGGCACACCTTCTCCCTGAACTCTACTTTTGTGACAAATCAATCTTTACGGTGCGCACCTCATTAGATTGTCTGCAAGTCTTCAGCAGTGTTGAAGGCAAAGGTTGGAATCTGGAAAGTAACTGGAGATAACGCTCTAGTCCCCTTTTCATGGTTGGTGGAAAATTTTTGAAAACCATACACGACATGAAATTTTCAAAATTACCACCAGACGGGATTCCTGTAACTTGTAAACAGATAATATCATGAGAACAGAGTATTTCACGATTGAAAGTAACGAAACTCTAGTAGAAGCGTTCAAAAATAAAGGTATTCAAGAGATAGGGAGCAACGTTATACTTGACAAAACTATAACAGGCATCGGGGCAACCTACTGGGAATTACATCTGGCTAAACGTCCCTCTATTATTATAGAGCCAAACGTGCCTGTTATTATCGGTAAAGCTGAAAAGGTTGACAACTCTTTAGCGGTGTATGCTTTATGCAATAAAACACTGGTAAAGAAGTTCTTGAATAACAACTCTATCACCAACAAAAAGCTATTAACCACACCAGAGGGATTCGAGAAAATCAGGCTAGCGGCACGGGAACTGGGAATAGACATCTATAAAGAGTTCTTCTGCCTGTTTGACGAGTGCGAGAAGATAACTCAAGACGTTGATTACCGTCCCAGAATATCACAACCGATAAATGACTTCTTCAAGTTCGAGAGGAAAGCGATGGTATCTGCCACTCCACTAGAAATGCGTCACCCCGAACTGGAAAGACAGGATTTCAAGATTTGGAAAGTGGTTCCAAATTTCGATTACAGGAAGAACATGACATTAATAGTAACGAGAAGTTTCAATCGCACCATGACGGGACAGTTAAGAGAGTTAATCCAGAACAGCCAATGTCTATGCGTCTTCTTCAATTCCACAACGGGAATAAATAAAGTGATAACCTACCTTTTAAATAATAACTTGATAAAAGAGGAAGATTATAAAGTGTTTTGTTCTAACGAGAGCGTGAAGAAGTTGAAAGAGTGCAATTTCAAGAACAGCCACGAGAATCTGGATTTACCGCTAGCCAAGATTAATTTCTTCACTTGTCGGTTCTTTTCTGCCGTTGATATTTATACCATCAAGAAGCCTGATATTTTAATATTGTCAGATTGTAGTATCCCACACTCTATTGTTGACCCGTACACAGAGGTGATACAAGCACAGGGAAGGTTTAGAAATAAGCATGAGGACGGGAATACTTACAACTCACTAACCGTTATATCTAACATTAACGATGAAATGGAAGTGATGACAGAGGAAGAGGTTACCGCCATGACACGACAATTTGAAATCACCCACCAGCATCTAATCCTACGTTTAGAAGAAGCCACGACAGAGGTGGAAAAGAAAGCCATTTTGAAAGACTTGGAAGAAATCAAGTATAAAGAATTACTGGACGAGGAAGGAAAGATAAACTACTTCTCCGTTGATAACCTTTACAACGAGGAAAGAGTGAAGGGATATTACACCTCCGCCCGAAGCTTGCACGAGGCGTACGAGGGCTCGGGACATTTCAATATTAATTTCATCGATGACACCAAGAGAATTGGAGAAGATGATAAAATAGCCATGAGAAAGGCTAACAAGAAACAACTCTGGAAAAAAGTTGTCAGTCACCTCGACAGGTTACGACAAATGGTATTACAAAATCCCGACCACGACATCATTCCCGACATTGAAATGTTGAAAGAATTCAACGATACTGGATATATAATAGATGCCTACAACACGATCGGCAAAGCAGCCATTGAACAAGCCAACTACAAGAAAGGAGAAATAGATAAAATGATGAAAACATTCCATGAACAAATGGCTAACGAGCAACGTTTCTCTCCCCACGTGGTACATGATGTATTCAAGGCGTTCGAGCAAGAAATGAATAATGGTGATTATATACCGAGTAAAACCGTTCGAGAGAGGCTAAGAGTGATATTCATGGCTCACGGTATTCCTTTTAAAGAGTACGGGGTAAAGGCTGGACTAGAGAAAGTATATTTCACTTTAACCGATAAAACGATAGAAGATTATTACCCCGAGTTCAAGATTTCCAACGCCAATGGAGGGGCGTATAAACTTATCGCCATGAAACCAGAGTTGGTGGAAAAAATTGCAAAAGGTACAAGAGAATGAAATTTTCAAATTTATCACCAAGTATAAATTTTAAACAATACATGATTATGAAGTATGCTGAATTTTTCCAAACCGTTAGAGAGTTAAGAATGACAATCAGTGATTCATTCCTCCCTCTATGTTATTGTATTTATATCAGTAAAGACTTAAAAAAATGCGTGGTAAAATCAAACCTTACCACGTGGGACATGACAGACGTGTCCTACTTCATTCTAGTTGGAATGTATAAATGGCAAAACTTTACTTACATGAACACTAGGTCGGTTACACTAGGATTCTTTAACGATAAACTCGACCCCGTGAACTCGATACGATTCGACAAGTACGAGCTAACGGAAATAAATTTCAGTGGTGACACGTTTAACCCTTACCAGCAAAATAGCCCCTGCTATCATGTAAAGGGTACTAGTACGGGACAATCTTTATCAATAGAGCATATACCACTTGCCAACTTTCAACAGGTTTTAAATATAATCTGGGAAGCTGAAAGTAAGAAATAATAATAGCACATAATAAAAGCCAGTATCTCATATATTCTTGGAATACTGGCTTTCAATCTAGTAAATTTTCAGTCTTTCTATTTTTATTTACGTATATATCCCGATAATCCACTTGATTGAATCTTTGCCGTAGGATTCATTGCCCTAACCAAAGATTCTATAATTATTCTATCCGCCTCATTACAACAAGGACTTACCGTTATCTCCATACATTCCAATGCTCTCTCAGACAAATTCAAATCATAATACATCATCGGTAATTCTAAACCACTTTGTATTGCTTGAATTATTTCAAAATTGTGAGTTATAGGATTGATTACCATAGGGACAATCGTCAAAGCAAAACGTACTTCCTCTTGAAATGCCCATCTTTTATTTTTATATTTCCCAACTTTAGACGTATCCACATCCAGATTAACCTTACCTTCAACCAATTTAAACTGTATTGCTTGTAATCCTGCCTTTTCGCACATATCAACATACTCTATTTTGCGAAAGAAATTAGGATCATTTTTCCCATTAAATAAAATAGCATATTTGTCATTAAATTGTTCCTCTATTGAGCATAATGTTTCAAGCTCTCCTTTAATTTCAATGGGTCCTATTGGTGTCTTATAAATGCCCTCATTAATTTTCTTCATCAAGAACATATCATAATCCATTGCAATTCTAACCCCTTTCATCTGTGGAGTATACATCTTCCATAAAGGAATACTTTCCTCCTCATTATCCGTCCAACATGATACAAACGTGTATTTACCCATTGGAACCGTTTTTTCATAAATAGAAGATTCTTCTATATCATCAACTCTATCAAGTCGATTAAAACGTATTGTCTTATTTTTTAAAATAAGAGCCAAATTTTCGATTGAAGTATAATGATACAATTTCATTTTACAACTTTCTAACTTTAAATTAATACATCGGTTTTCCCAAGATTTCTGATTGATTTACTCCTATATTATATCCATATTTTACTAAAATTGATTGTACTAAATTATGGAACCATGAGGCAGCAAATGGTGCTACATAAATATTCTGGATTAAAACAGAAGGCTCAATATCTATATTAACTCCCAGTAATTCTTCACCTTCACCATTTGCCAAGCGTTCAATATTTCCAAGTGCTACAACACGAACTTCATTTTCATGAGAAAAACTATTTCTTTTGTAAAGAAAAGGATCAAATATATTTGATTGATTATATATAGGTATAAAATCATGTTTATAATCTATATATTTTACTCTTCCAATATAAACATTTGTTTTATCCGTTATACTTTCTTTTAATTGATTAATCGTAGTTTGGATTGCCACACCTTCATTACCATGTACATATATCCGCCACATCGCATCAGATTCACATGTATTCATATGCCAACAATTTATATAAATATGTTCAAGCATCTTTTGTGATGAACTAGACAAAAGTTTATTTATTTTCATTATTTGTTCTTGTGGTAAAGGAAGTCCATCCAATCGATGCTCCACATTTAGTTTAGGCCATGAACCTTCAAATGGATCTTCAAATTTATCAGAACGGGAAAGATATAATTTTTTAGTTTCTAACAAAGAAACAAATTTAGTAAAATTCATATATCTCCATATCATTGTATTATCAGCAGGAGTGTCGAAACAAGGATGAATTTGGTACATACAATTATGATTTTATAAACTTTATTATCTATACAAAATTACAAATAGATTTTCGATAAAACATGGTGGAAAAATACAAAATTTTATTCTCTATATACATTCCATAAATTTTCCACCAACAAATAAAAAGCCAGCACCCTAAGGACATATGAGGTACTGGCTTCAATCATTTAGTTGTGCTGTCTTTTCTTGAGAAGCTTCGGTTTGGAACTTCCAAAAATTTCAGGATATAACATTTTTAATCTCTCCATGTTTACATACCTGAATAAATCCATTTCATGGAAAATTCGATAATGTTCTACACCAAACCATTCTGAATTGGAGTTTTTTCCTTTTTTACGTAATTTCATAGGAATAAATTTTTCTAACAAACAAAAGAGTATCTAGTTCAGACAAGAACATCAGACCAATCATTTACATATGCAAAAATACTTATTGAATTGGGTACGACAAAGTAAATATATCAGAATATCAAATATTTATATCTATGATAACATATTGATTTGACATTCTATTTCCAGTTTTACCACACAAGGAAATTGAACTCACGAATATCTCTAAACTTTCTATTCCAATTCACCATTTATAGGTTCATAAAATTACTTTTATCCTAGAATAGAGATATACCTCTCTAGAGATGCTTTTTCAGCTTCGGCAACCAACAAGTAAAAATCATCATGTTGTTGTTCCGTGTGAGAAGACTCCAAAGCTTTATAATAACGTAACTTCATGTCGTTATCACTTTTCAGGGTAACAATGGTATAACCTTTTTGCAACAGGTAGAGGTTCATCAGAAGTCGAGAAGTACGCCCGTTGCCATCTATAAACGGATGTATCCTCACCAGTTCATCATGCAAGTAAGCGGCAATAATAACTGGATGAACGTTTTCTTTTTCCATGCGTTGAAATGTCAGCATGAAATCTTCCATTAGCTTCTCCAACAAATAAGGTTGAGGCGGTACATGAGTGCTACCCGAAATCATCACGGGTACGGTTCTGTAACTTCCAGCGTTCTCCCTATCTATGCCATGTAACACGAGTGCATGAATCTCCTTGATAGTTCTTTGACTTATTTCAATATCCTGTTTGGCAACCTCCTTTATATAGTCAATAGCTTCCGCATGGTTGATTGCCTCCAAGTGTTCACGCATGGATTTACCAGAAATAGTGATTCCTTCATTGACAACAAGTGCCGTTTCCTGCAGGGTAAGCGTGTTCCCTTCTATACGGTTACTCTCGTAAGTGTACTCGATATCTAAAGCATCCTGAATTTTCTTTAATGCCTCGACAGGTAAAGGACGTAAGGAAGATAACCGCACTTTCAATGAATCTACCTCTCTTAATAAATCAACCAACTTACTATTCATGTTGCCATATTTTTAGTTGATTACAAAGGTAAGAAATTATCATTGTTTATATCTGGTGGGAAAATATAAAATTCTGGTCGGTATATACATTTTAAAAATTTTCCACCAACCCTTACTTCATTGATAAAGACCAATGCCTACAAGGAGAGAGTTGCCCAGTCAAAAGAAATTAAGGTTTATTTTTTCCGTTCAAGAATAAAGTTGTTACTTGTTCTCTCCTTCAAAGTTTGAAACTTGCCGATTTCGGCGACCAGACGCAAAAAGAATATAAATCTCTCGTTGGGGGTTCTTTCCAGTGCCTCCCTCTCTCGTCTGGCTTGACTTTCCGCTTTAGTTTCAAAACGTATCTCCATGCTTCTCCTTTGATTGATATAACCATACAAAGTTAAGAATATATTCTAAATACAGGGAGAATTAGAGTGGTTAAAATAGAGAATCCTTATAAAACACCCCCTCCCCTCTAATTTCAGGTTGGCATTATATATAAAGTGTGTTCCACGCTAGGGTAGTGTACCATTTACATCCCCCACCCATCTCTGGAAAAAAATCAATTAATTAAAATCAAACTATCATGTTAAAGAAAGATTTTGAAGTGAACAAGGTTACCATGCCCAAATGTTTTTCAGACATTAGTAAATCCAAACTGGCGGGCAAACTGGTCACGTTACCAGCACCTCCAAAAGTGGGTGATATTCTAAAAGTTATTGGATTCAAGGGTGAAGATCCAACAAGTATTTCCCTCTCCTGCATGAAAGGGGATGAAAGGATAGATATTAGAATCCGTAACATGGTGAAAGGTTCCAAGCAAACAGGGATAACACCCGATGACGTCCCGTGTGACCCTGTTATAGAGGAACAGTATAAAGACAGGCTACAATACATTTACCCTCTGGCAGTAAATACCAGTTACGAGGATTTGTTTTCTATCCTAGACGGGCAAACTATTATTTGCTGTGGTAGCATGGAAACGCCTGCCAGTTACAACGGGAACGAGTACACGCTAACTGTATGGAAATTCGCCATACTGTTTGATGAAGAGTAGAGAGTAATCTCTACTTCTTTTTTTTGTAAAAGCATTATTCTACTAAAATAATCCTTTAGTGGAGAAGGAACAGGGACAGAGAGAGCAGTGGGAAGGGGAAAGATATTGTTATACCAGAGTGAAGGAAGTATCACCTTTCTAAACAGGCAGTATAAACAAGAATCTTTCCTCTCCATTGCCAAACCTGATAAACTTACAACTCCCTAAATTCCATTACCATTAACGTATTCAAATTAAAAATCAAGTAAAACAATATCATGAATGAAGAATTAATGAAAGTACCAGTAGTGGAACTGGTGTACAGGAATAATACCAAGCCTTCTAAAAGGTATAAAATAATAACCGCTAAAGACGTCCACGAGTTACTGGTTTCTCCATTTAAAGATACCATCGAACACCATATCTCAACTAGAGTTATCCTGTTAAATGGTAGGAATCAAGTGTTGGGAATATCTACCGTGAGTGAAGGTGCGTTATCTTACAACATCACGGATATTAGGTTTATAGTGCAACTGGCAGCACTCTCTAATTGTAAAAGTGTGATAGTTTGTATAAATCAACCTTCTGGTGATATTGAACCAACTAAACAGGATGATGAACTGGTACAACAGGTAAAGATTGCACTTTCATGTATAGATGTAGAGTTACTGGATTACGTTCTTTACTATGAAGAGGGGTATTACAGTTATTCAGCTAACGGTAAGATATGAAAATTTAGGTTGGTGAATTTTTGTCTGGATTGGTATATATTACTAGTAAGGACAATAATTCTCACCACCGATAGAGAGTAAACTCTAAACACATTTCCAGTTCAATTTTTTAACTGGCTAAAAGATGAATAATAAATAAAACAAGTAAAAGTGATAATGAACATTATAAATCAAGGTTGGTGGAGAATTCATGAATTGTATATATAAACTGAAAATTTAAATATTTCCACCACCGTTAAATAGACTAGATTATGAACACGTCAATATTAATTCCAAGTCAGAATGAAGGATTGTTGCCAGTTTTATTTGGCAGTAATGATACAAAAAAGGAAGAACCTACCTACACTCCTTGTGAAGTGGTAAATGAACCAATTAAAAAAGACAAAAGGAGGAAACATTTTATAGAGGCTAACACTTCGCCCATAGATATGCTACATTTAAAGAATGATTGTATCGTGCCAGTGTTCAGCAAGGATAACGAGATGACAATATCCCATCCAGCATTTATTGAAACGGTGCACAAGGTGGCTAGTGAACTGTTTAGAGGGGAAAGTATAGATGAACCTGATATAATGGTTAGCCACGTTATAAAAGGTAGGATTCCAGAGGCGATACATAAACCAGTGGCAGAATTACTGGAAAGTGACAAGACCATCTATTATGAAAGAATGGCGTTTGCATTTGAGATTCCAACTATTTATGAATCTATAAACGGTAACAGGATTAATCTATGTATCACGGGAGTGAGAGCGTATAACAGGGAGAACCTCTATTCAAAGAAGACATCAGAAAGGTTTAGCGTGGCTATTGGGTTCAAGAACAAGGTATGTTGTAACCTGTGTACCTTTACTGATGGTTTCCAGACTGATTTAAGAGCGATGAGTTACCATGATTTATTTAGAGGTGTTATGAAGTTATTCCAACAGTATGATGCGGACAAGCATTTACGATTGATGAAGAGCTTTACAGGTTCTTACCTCACTGAACATCAATTCGCACAATTCTTGGGTAAAAGTAGGCTGTATCAATGTTTACCTGCCAGAGAGAAGAAACATTTACCATACATGGAATTGACGGATAGCCAGATTAACATGGTGGCGAAGGCGTATTACAACGATGACAATTTCAAGAGGGAGCATGGAGAGAATGAAATAAATTTATGGAAATTCTATAATATGCTTACGGGTGCGAATAAATCTTCTTATATAGATAATTTCCTCGATAGGTCATTAAACGCCACGCAATTAACAGAAGGGATAGATAGAGCTTTACACGGTGATAACACCTATAAATGGTTTATAGAGTGAAAACCGTTAGTAATATATTCTTTTTATTCTAGCTATTAGTCTAATTTTGCATTACAGTCATCCCTGAAAGCGTTTGTAGGATGTTAATATTTATCTATCTTTGTATTGTTATCCAGAGTAACATCTGGGTTACAGACATATTAGTAAAATAGAAGCATTTAGCTTTATCCTTATCAGGAAAATCGCCAAATTTTTACAGGAAGGGATAAGCAGGATACAAATGCTATGCTTGCCGTATATATAACTCTATATACATGGTTTAGCATGGGATGACTGTTTATTTTCCTGTAGGTGTTTGGCGATACCTCCTGATAGATAATCTAGTAAGTTCCCATGCTTCTTTATTTATAATAACTTACCATTCTGGGAATCTTGGGTAAAAGATAAATTACGATTAAAATGAAAAAGATTTATTTATTGATGATGTTACTTGCTACGGTATTTGTAGCTTGTTCAGATGATGACGAAAAAGACGATGAAAAATCAACTACAAAACAGAAGCTAGTTAGTAAACTCATCGATGATTACGGTGACGGAGAAACTTGTACAACTACTTTTGAATATGATTCAGAAGGAAAGATGACTAAAGTTGTGGAAACTTATAAAGGTGGAGAGGATGACGGGCGTGTGATAACAACGAGATTTAAGAAAGAAGGTAATAAGCTTGTTGCTACATGGGACACAAATGATGAAGATTGGGATGAATCACGTGTTTTTGAATGTGAACTGAATGATAAAGAATTGGTAACTAAAGCTATTGGCGTCGGAGCAGAGGAATACGAAAGTATTGATTATACCGAGAATAACCAGCTTATTAGTACAACAGGAAGTAAGTTTTCATGCAAATGGTTAAATGGGAACATCACATCTTTGGAATGTTATGGCACAAGAACTTATACTTATACGGATTACGAAAATAAATCAAACTATGATTTTAATTGGCAGTTAATCCAAGTATGGGAATATGATTTCATGGAAACAAGTTATTTTGGGGTTAAATCAAAGAATTTAATTGCATCAATGAAAGAGGGGAATGAAACATATACTTATGAATATACTTTCGACAAAAACGGTTATGTTACAACAATCAAAACATATGACGAGAGAAGCGTTAAGAAATTAGAATCTACGACAACAGTTACATACAAAGAATAGTTAGCGTGTGCTAGGTATGGTGTGAAGGGATGATAGACTTCGGTTTGTCATCCCTTTTTATATCGTGGTGGAAAATTTGAAAAAATTGAATTGTATATGGTTGTTGATAATTTTACACCAACTTACGTGTTTCAATTAGATATATGAATAAAATTTGATTCCTATTGCATTACCAATTAATACAGAAAGTATGCGTATAAAAATCATATTCCAACCACCATAATTTAGTGGTAAGTTGCTTGTATATAAGCTATATGTTGCTTATATTTGAGTATAAAATAAGAGTGAGTTCATTAATAGTATTAATCCTTCTTGATTTAGCTTTGAGTTAAACCGCCAGTTAAACCAAACAGAATGCAAACTATAATATTTGATTGTAAACATCATAAGTACAATTAGTTATAAAGGTGCAGGAGTGGCTGAACTGGCACGCCTGGAAAGCGTGTAAACCTCTAAAGGGTTTCGGGGGTTCGAATCCCCCTCTTTCCGCTGAAATTGAGATGAATGAGAGTTGGAACAAGTGTCTGACTCTCTTTTTTTTCGAGGGATTCGAACGAAGGGACGGCGGGGTTCGTAACGCGTTCTCGAGGAACATTGTTCCGAGTCATCCCCCTCTTTGACATCCCCTTCCCCAACCTTACAAGTGCTGCTCTTTCGAGGCATAAACCTATCATGAACGCAGATTTACGTCTATGATACGTTCATGGTACGTTCATGATACGTTCATGAGGTTGCGAAGGGGTAGGGTAAGGGGAGTACAAGGGGCGTGGGGAGAGGTTTTATTTTAGAATGATTCGTTGATTTTGGTATTTTGTATATTTTTTATATTTTTGAAGCCGTCAATGTTGCTGGTTTGTGCAACTTTTTTGGCGTATTTAAACGTTATGCGAAAATGATGATAGCAGAGAAAATACTTCGTATGTTTGGTGAAACAGAAGAGAAAGCTTTTCGGTTGCTATACGATACGTATTATAAAACGTTGGTGCTTTTCGCAAATCAGGTGGTGAATGATAAGGAGGTGGCGAAGGATATCGTGCAGGATTATTTGGCTAAATTCTGGGTCACGAAGCCTTACAAGACATTGAAATCCGGTTTGGATAAGTATATTTTTCAAGCGGTTAAATTTTCAGCTATAACTTATTTGAAAGAAGTGCGGCGAAAAGAGGATTCTTACCAATCTTTTTCCCGGGAAGTGATGTCTGAAGAAGACACGATACAATTGGAGGAGCAGGTAGATATTATCAAGGTCGTTTATCAAATGGTTGATTTGTTACCCGCGGAGCGGCGTCAAGTGTTTATGATGGTTTTTGTTGATGGTATGTCTTACCAAGAGGTGGCGGAGCGGTTGGATATCTCTAAGAATACCGTGAAAACCCAGTTGGCGAGGGCGTTGAAATTTCTTCGCAAGGAGATGAAAGATAATGATATATCTTTTCTTTTTATTTTTCTGGTAAAAAAATAATTTGTTGCTTGTCACCCTTTAGGTACTTTTTATAGATTTTAATATGGATAGGGGATGCGTGATGGCATTTCCACGTATGTAAGTGTATAATAGTAAAATGAGAGAAATGAAAGCAATAGTTTTTTTGGAGTTATTGATATTTTTATTGCCTTTAGGGCTTATTGCCCAAGAGGAGATGAAGAAAGGGCAATCTAGCGAAGTCGCGATATTAAAACCTCAAGAGTTGCCCCGCGATTGGCATTGGGGATGTATGGAGGTCGATACGGTTTCCGGGGCGGATATATATAGGGCTTACGATTACCTGAAAGGACGGGAACCCAAGGCGAAAACTGTTGTGGCCATTATCGATGCCGGGGGAGATGTGACGCATCGGGATTTGAAAGATCGGCTTTGGGTGAATCGGAAAGAAATACCCGGGAACGGTATTGATGATGATAATAACGGGTTTGCGGATGACGTTCATGGTTGGAATTTTTTGGGTTTACCCGATGGAAGAGATATACCCGGAACCGTGGCGGCGGATTGGGAATTTTTGCGTTTATGCGATAAGTTTGCGAATGTTGATACAATGAAGCTTTCGAGGAAGGAAAAGGCGGAGTATCGTTATTTTGTCGATGTGGTTCGGCATTTTTCTACTTTGCGTTCGTTGCCGGATTCGTTGAAAATTTATCGAAAGAAGGTTGAGGTTATGCACGAGAGGCAGAAAATGCGCGAATCCGTGGGTGATGATTTGAATAGTTTGAAGATACGTTGCTACGGGAATAATAATTTGCTTGGGGCAAACGCGGTACATGGAACGCATGTAGGTGGAATCGTGGGAGCGAAACCGACCGGTGAGTCAGGTGCGAACGGGATTGCGGATGTAGAACTGATGTTCGTGCGAATGCTCGGGAATGGTGATGAGCAGGACAAGGATGTGGCATCGGCTATTTATTATGCCGTGGATAATGGAGCTCGGGTGATTAATATGAGTATTAATAAATTCTTTTCCCCGAATAAGAAGTTGGTGTATAAAGCTATGCGTTATGCCGAGAGTAAAGGGGTGTTGATCGTGAAAGCTGCCGGGAATGATGGTTTTTTACTAGATAAATATACTGGATACCCGAATAAATTTTTAAGCCGGAAGAAAACGTTACGGAATTTTATTTGTGTCGGTTCGATAGGACCATACGGGGAGGCTTCCCGTTTCAGTAATTACGGGAAAATCAGTGTCGATCTTTTCGCACCCGGTGAACATATATATTCTACGGTATTGAATGATCGGTATAAAAAAATGTCCGGAACCAGTATGGCGGCTCCCGTGGTTACCGGGGTGGCGGCTTTGATATGGAATTATTTTCCGGAATTGACGGCTGACCAAGTTAAACAGGCGATTTTGGAGGGTGTGGAGTCGTGGAAAGGGCGTCGTGTTGAGTCGCCTCGTGCTTTTGGGGTAAAGAAGGAAGAGGCAAAGGTGGTAGATTTTGAAGAATTGTGTGTTACGGGAGGTGTTTTGAATGCTTTGCAGGCAGTGAAGATTGCCGAACGTATGGCTGGGGAATAATTTTTTCATGGAATAATTCTGAATACAAAAACGAGATTCAATAAAATGGATCTCGTTTTTTCTTTCTTGTCTATATACAAAATAATAAAACTTCTTTGTTGAATATCAGCTAGAAGACCTTTGGCGTACTGCTGATAGTTATTTGATTATACAAAACAAAAGTACTATATTTGTCATACAAATCGGGGAATAAATCTAAGGTTTGAATAAGTGTATGATGATTAATTTTGACGAATATATCCGCAATGGAGAGCCTGACAAGAAAGAAAAGGCTTCAGCTTGGAAAACCGCTATTGGGCTTCAGGCTGTAGATGGTTTACAGACCTCCGACTACTTGAAGGATACAGCGGTTAAACATATTGAGGGTGATATTAGCATTGATGAAGTGAAAGCACTTATCAATGGATATTACCAATCTAAGACTGTTCGTACTCCGAATGATGAAGATACAGAAGAAGCGGACAAGGTTTCAGCCAATATAGCCCGAATCTTGAATGAGAAGTCATTTGCTTATTCTGTAGCAGGTTTTACTTCTATTCATCGGCGACTATTTGAAGGCGTGTTCAAATTTGCGGGTAAAATTCGTGACTATGATATTACAAAGAAGGAATGGGTGCTTCGTGGCGATACGGTGCTGTACGTTAATGCAGAAGATTTGCATAGAGCTATAGAGTATGATTTGGAACAGGAAAAGAACTTTTCTTATAAAGGATTGTCTTTGGATGAGGTGGTGGCACATATAGCCAAATTTGTTTCAAATCTTTGGCAGATACATCCATTTGGTGAAGGGAATACCCGAACAACGGCTGTATTCACGATAAAGTATCTGAGAAGTATAGGTTTTGATGTGGATAATGATTTGTTTGCTGAACACTCTTGGTATTTCCGCAATGCACTGGTTCGTGCCAATTATCGTAATGTGCGTAAAGGCATTGAGCCTGATACGGGTTTCTTAACACGGTTCTTTAGGAATTTGATGATGGGCGAACATAATGAATTGAAGAATCGGTATATGGTTGTGAATCCTCCATCAGAATGGATTGAGGAACAACACCCGACAAGCACCCGACAAGTACCCGACAAGTACCCGACAAGTTCTGTTGCAATACAAACTTTGATTCGTGTATTGGCAGAACGGCAATTATCAATTAAAGACATGCTTGCGGCCATGAATTTGAAAGACCGGGAGAACTTTATAGCAAATTATTTGAATCCTGCCATGAAAGAGGGTTTTGTTGTGATGCTCTACCCTAATAATCCTAAACATCCAAGGCAAAGATATCTGTTAACGGTAAAAGGATTGGCGGTTTATAATTCTTTGCCAAGTGATTCTTGATAGATTTTAGATTTATGATTTACGATTTTGGATTGAGTTTCATGCTTTGAGTTTGGCTATGATTTTTCGTTCCATTTCTATTCCCTTGTGTTAGTAATAGTGTTATTCTTCCAGCAAAGATACATTTTTTCGATGATATAACTTGATTCCTGTTTTTTTATAAAAAAATATTTGCTCTGCTGTCACCCTTTTGTCTTTTTTTGTAGATTATATATAAAAAGCGAACGTGAATGAGAGAAATTGAAGATATATTGGTTGATTATTTCGGGGGTGAGGAATTGTCCGCGAGTGATTCGGCGAAGCTTGAGAAGTGGCTTCAGCAAGGGGATGGTGCAAGGATTGTTCAAGTATTGGACGGAATGCGGGTGGGAAAAACGTTGCAGGAAGAGTTGGAGCGGGATGCCGAGGCGGGAATGGAGGCTATCCGACGTAGGTGGAGAAGGAGAAATCGGCGGCGTAATTTGTGGTATGGCGGGGCTGTGGCTGCCGTGGCGTTGCTCCTGCTCGGTTTGATGTTCTTGTTTAAAAGTCCCGTGGTGGAGGAGAGGGCGAATACCTTTGCCGATGATTGTACTTTGGTGACGTTGAAGCTGGATAACGGGAAGGTTCTTCCGTTGCGTGCGGACCGAATAAATGAGGTGATCGTGGAGGATAGTTTCAAGCGTATAGAAAATGATAATAGTACGTTGATCTACACGAATGATGGAGTCAAGGAGAAGAATGAGGAGGTGGCGTATCACACGATCACGGTTCCCGTGGGAGCGGAGTACCGGGTGCTTTTGGCGGATGGGACAACGGTTCATTTGAATGCGGATTCGGAATTTCGTTTCCCGGAGGTGTTTTCTGGGGAAAATCGGGAAGTGTATTTGAAGGGGGAAGGTTATTTCGAGGTGGCTAAAGATTCGGCAAAGCGGTTTATCGTGCACGCGTTGAACATGGATGCGACGGTGTTGGGGACTTCTTTTAATATTAAGGCTTACCCGGAGCAGGATGATATTATCGCTACGTTGGAAGAAGGACGGTTGCAAGTGGATTGTGACCATGATCAACGTTTTGAGTTGCAGGCGGGGCATCAGGTGGTGTTTAGCAGGGTGACGGGGAATGCGGAGAAAAAGAGTGTGACGACGATGTATTATACCTCGTGGAAAGATGGATTCTATTGCTTTAACGGGGAGGTTTTGGAAAATATCATGGACGTGCTGGCGAAGTGGTATGGTTTGGAGGTGTTTTATTTGGATGAAGCATTGAAGAACAATAAGTTTTCGGGACGATTGAAGCGGTATGATGATTTTCTTTATTTATTGGATAAGTTTGAAGAAACCGGAAATGTTGAATTTATAATAAAGGATAAAGTAATCACGGTAAAAAGAAAAACAGGTTGGAAATAAGGGTTCCAACCTGATAACCATATACTTTCTTGATTTTGGAACGGTCAAAAAGTATATTTTTATTTACTAACAAGCAAAAATATGGAGAAAAATCGAATGTGTGTCAATCTTAGGCGATTGATTTTGTATCGTAAGATGTTAATTAACATGAAATTATTGAGTGTATTGATGTTTGGTTTTTGTATGACGGTTCATGCAACAACCTTGTCACAGGAGGCAAAGGTCTCTTTACATGTGGAAGAAGCCTCTTTGAACGATGTGTTACAAGAAGTGAGTAAACAAGTTGCTTGCGATTTTCTTTATGACTTGAATTTAATGGAAGGGAAAGTCGTGAAGAATTTGGATGTGAAGGATAAGGAGTTTTTGGTTTTTCTGAGCGATCTGTTGCCTCGTTACGGTCTGATGTATTCTTATGACAACAATATTGTTGTTATTAAGGTAAAAGAGGAGCCCAAGGACGAGAAGAAGATGCTCATCATCAGGGGAAAGGTCACGGACGAGAAAAAAGCTCCGCTTCCCGGGGTGACGGTAGTGTTGAAGGGAACAAGCCGGGGAACGGCAACGGACATGGAGGGAAGATATACTCTGCCTGTGCCGAAAGCGGATGTTATCGAGGTGATATTCTCTTTTTTGGGAATGGAAACGCAGACCGTGGCGTACACCGGGAAGGATACGATTAACGTGGTAATGAAAGAGTCGTCGAATCAATTGGATGAAGTTGTCGTGGTGAACACGGGGTACGAGCAGGTAGACAAGCGTAGATTGACGAGCGCTATTACCTCGATTAAAGCAGATGATATTCGGGTTCCCGGGTTGAACACGATTGATATGATGTTGGAAGGACACGTGCCGGGTATGATGTTCCTGCAGAATTCCGGACAGTTGGGAGCCGCACCGCGGTTGAGAATCCGGGGAACTTCCACGCTGTTGGGAAACCAGGAACCATTGTGGGTGGTTGACGGTATAATCCGAACCGATCCGGTGGACGTGGACCCGGCACAGTTGAACGATTTGGACTTCGTGAACTTGTTAGGTAACGCGATTTCAGGGTTGGACCCGGAGAGTATCGAACAGATTGACGTGTTGAAGGATGCTTCGGCTACCGCTATTTACGGGGCTCGTGCCGCGAATGGAGTTATTGTGATCACGACGAAAAAAGGTCGGAAAGGTGCCCCGTCGGTATCTTATGCTTTGTCGGGAACTTTTACAAGACGTCCGCATTATAGCGACCGTAACGTGTATATGATGAATTCCAAGGAGCGAATCGCTTATAGCCGGGAGATGGACGCGGCTTTGTTGGAGTTCCCTTCTTTTAATAGTTGGGTAGGTTATGAAGGTGTTATGCGGGATTATTACCAGAATCGTATTGATTTCAATGAAATGAACCGACAGATTGGTTATTTGGAACAATTGAACACGGATTGGTTCGGTTTATTGGGACAGAATTCTTTCTCTCACAAGCACACGATCGGTGTATCCGGTGGTGGTGAAAACGTGACCTATTATGCTTCTATCGGTTACAATGATGCCAAAGGGACCACGAAACGGGAGGCGAATAAAAACTATACGGCAAACATGAGAATGTCGGCTCATTTTAATCGATTCTCGGTTCAGGCGGGCATGGACGCTAATGCGCAGGAAAGGGAATACACGCCTCAAAAGGTGAACGTGATGAATTATGCTTATCATACTAGCCGTGCAGTACCTGCCACGAACCCGGATGGTTCTTATTGGTTTTATAAAAAAGGTGACTATGTCGGTTCTTATTTTAATATCTTGAACGAGGTGGAGAATAGCTCGTACGATATCAATCAATATTCGTTCAATTTTAACACGACAGTGGGTTACCAGATTATTGATCCCTTGAACTTAAGCGCAACGCTGGCTTATGGTTTTTCGAATTCCGATCAAGAAACTTGGTATGGTGAAAAATCTTATTATATAGGGGATTTGCGTCATGAAGTAGGGACTACCACGGATAATAGAGCGAGTAATCTTTGCCCAATGGGTGGTGAAATAGAGAAACAAAGCGATCAGAAACATAACTATATGTTGCGTTTGCAGTTGAGTTACGCTCAAACTTTTCAAGAGAGCCACAATTTAAGTGCTATGGCGGGTTTTGAAGTATCTTCGTCAGAATCGGATCAATTCAAGCATACCCAGAGAGGGTATATGCGTGATCGGGGGGGGATTGTTGCTAAACTTGATAATATAAAAGAATATGACAATTTTGTAAAATGGATGAATAATAATCCTTCCACTCGCAGGTCGTCGAAATCGAATTTGTTGTCCGGGTACGGGAGCGTGTCTTATGCGTATAAAATGTGGTACGTGTTGAATGCCAATATTCGTTTCGATCAATCCAATCAATTCGGTAGCAGGGCTAACGAAAAGCTTGCCCCGATCTGGTCGTTCTCCGGTCGATGGAATGTTAAGGAAAATATTTTGGAAGGGGCGGATTGGATCAATGAACTTTCTCTCTTGGCTTCTTATGGTTATCAAGGGAATATGTTACCCTCTGAGAGTTCAAGGCTGGTCGTTTCGAAAGAGGGGGCGACCAATGCCGGGGGTGAACTTTATGCCAAAATTGTGACCTATCCGAATCCCGATTTGAAATGGGAAAAAACTTCTTCGACCAACGTGTCATTGACATTTTCGCTCTTTAAAAGGAAATTGAACGGTACGGTGTCTTATTTCTACAAAAAGACCAGAGATGCCTTCTTGACGAAGACTATTTCAACCGTGAACGGACGGTCGTCATACACGATGAACAAGGGAACCGTGGAGAACAAGGGTACGGAAATTTCCTTGAAAATTGTGCCGCTTGATTTCCGTTCAACCGGAAACGTTCGGGGATTTCATTGGTCGATTGATCCTCAGCTCGGCTCGGTGTTGAATCAATTGCTTAACAAAAAGAAAGTGAAAGACAATCCTTTACAGAATAGACCGACTTACGATAAATATTTGGATGGAAGCGTGCTTGTCGTGGGGCGCCCGGTGAATACGTTTTATTCTTATCGTTTTGCCGGTTTGAGTGAACGGGATGGTCGACCGATGTTCTATAATACCGGTTCGATGGTGAATGGAGAAACAGAAAAAGGTTGCTACGTGGATGCTAATGGTCTGCCCTTGTTTGATATTAACGAGGAAACGAAAAAGAACGCGGTGGACTTGAGGGAAAAGTATCGCGATATGGAACGGGAGGACGTGTTTATGGAAGTGATGGAACATTCAGGAACTCGCGTACCGACAATTCAAGGTGGAATCAGTAATACTTTTTCTTACAAAGGGGTCACGTTATCATTTAATTTGACGTATAGTCTAGGATCAAAGGTTCGCCTTTTGCAAATGTATCCTAATATGAATAAAATAAATAGGTCGATAGCCCCAATTCCAACCGAGAATGTACGCAAAGAGTTTTCCGATCGTTGGCGTCAGCCCGGTGACGAGAGATACACGAATATTCCTGGGGTATTATCAGGGATTCAGTTTGATCGTTCGCTATACGATCCTTGGTGTAATAATAATGATTACAAGTTTGCCGATAATATCTGGCAAATGTATGACAATTCGAATATTCGGGTTGCAAGTGGAAATTTCTTGAAGATGCAATCGCTTTCTTTACGTTACCAGTTTACGGATGGTTTTTGTCGGAAATTCTTTATGAAATCGGCTTATATCGGTTTTGCTTGCACGAATCTGTTTATGATTTGTGACAAGAAGCTGAAAGGACAGGATCCTGCCACGCAGTCGGGAAGTGCTCCTCAGTTGAACATGTCATTGCGTCCGACGTTCTCGTTTAATTTGAATGTTTCATTTTAGTTGATGATTATGAAGAAGATTTTATATTTAATTGTATTTCTGGTATTCGGATGGTCTTGTAGTGACTTTCTGGAAGAGGATGCACAAAATTTGACTTATGTGAATTCGATCAATGATTTGGACCAGTTGTTGATTGGAGAAGGGTATGCGATAGCATCTTTTGACGAGTGCAGCAATTGGAATGGTTCGGTACCTGCTTGGATGCATCTTTTGGATGATGATCTGCAATATGATGGATTGGGACTAATGGGGCTAGGTGATCATATGTCACGTTCTGCAATTTACGGTTGGCAAAGAGATCCTTGGAGAGGTGGTTTAACAGATGATAACCGCGGTTCCACGGATAATCTGGCGTGGAGTGAATTGTATCGGCATATCAACGCGTTGAATATTATGCTGTATGAGGCGGAAGAGTTCAAGAATGAACCTGATTATAATCGAATTAAAGGAGAGGCAATGTTTTTGCGTGCCACGTATTACTGGTGGTTGCTCAATATCTATTCGAGGGCTTATGACGTGAAAACAGCGGATAAAGACCCGGGAGTGCCTTTAAAGTTGAGTCCCTACGTGGAGGATTACGAGGAAGAGGGCGGATTTTCCAGGGCTAGCGTGGCCGAGGTGTACAAGCAGATTGTTGCCGATTTGAAAGATGCCGTTCAATGGCTTTCCGGATACGGGAGAAAGTCTGTTTATCGTGCGTCAATGGAGGCTGCCCGCTTGTTTTTAAGCCGAGTTTATTTGCACATGGAGAATTACGAGGGAGTGATTAACGAGTGTGATACGTTATTGCAAGATAATGTTTATCGGTTGGATGATTATACTTTAATCGAGAGTGCTTCACAAAGTCTGATAACGAGTCATTCGCCGGAAGTAATATTTTCTCAAGGAGGTTATCGGTTACGGTATTTTTTTGGTTCAGGTGCCATAAGAGGAGATGAAATCGTGTGGGATGCTGAGCCTGGGGATAACCTGTTTAGTCCATTTTATGGTGTTTCTGATGATTTGGTAGATGCTTTTAATGACAATCGTTTAGTGCCGGACCAGTCACAGGGTAATGATTTCCGTTATATGGTGGGGATGGCTAAGTTACAAGTTGTTTCTTGGAGTGGGTGGTTTCCTGTAATGATATCATATTTGTTACCAGCCAAGTTAAAAAAATGGGATGATGGTGGGATATCCGATGTTTTTACATTACGTTTGGCAGAAGCTTATCTGAATAAAGCGGAGGCGTTGGCAGCCGTGGGACGTGAGGATGAGGCTAATCAATTGTGGCAAGAATTACGTCGGTATCGAGTAGCGGAACCGGAAGCTGTTGTGCTGCATGGGGAGAATTTGATGACGGCTATTCGCGCGGAGCGTAGGTTGGAATTTAATTTTGAAGGATTCCGGTGGTTGGATTTACGTCGATATGCCGTGAATAGTAAGTATCCGCAAAAGAAGGAAATAACTCATAGTTGGCTTGATGAAACTTATGTTTTAGCTCCCTATGGAGAAGATCCGGCTTGGGTGTTTCCTATTCCGGCCGAAGAACATCGTTTGAATAGTCGACTGGAACTCAATGAAGAACGTGAAGAAAGAAAAGCGGTAAAATAGAATTAATATTAGGTTATGAAGATATTGAATTATTTGTTATTAGGTGTTGCGTTGTGCTTTGCGGCATGCAATGATGATGATGAAAATTTATCTCCCACGGGAGAAACGAATTGGTTTGTCTTGGAAGATTCGGATGACGAATTAGGACATTTGGCTTATGAGATTTACAAGGAAACGGGTGTTACTATTTTTTATAACGATACAATTGCCAAAGTTCAACGCGGGGTGAATTCACTGGGAGAACCGATGTATCGTTACGAGGTTTTGGGGATTAATTATAATGTAAACTCTCATTATAATTACAGGTATCCGTTACTTACAGAACGGGATAAGATAAAGAAAGGGATGGAATTTTTACGTGATGAAGTGATACCGGGATTGCTGAATGGAGCTTCTCCTTGTAGTTTCTTGTTGGTTGATTCTTTAATAAATAAAAGTAATGTTAATGAGAATACACTTTATTTGAAAGATGTATTTAAAGCAAGAAGAACAACTTGTGTTGCTTTGTATGAGAAGAAGGAGACAGAAATAGATAAAAAGAGTTTGGGCGCAACTGTATTGGCGGAAGAGTATGCGGCTTACATGAATGGGATGGAGTCTGATAATCTGACAGTTTTTTGTTCTTTTTC
The DNA here is from genome assembly GCF_900184685.1 of Butyricimonas sp. Marseille-P3923. GTDB lineage: Bacteria > Bacteroidota > Bacteroidia > Bacteroidales > Marinifilaceae > Butyricimonas > Butyricimonas muris. The sequence goes on along the minus strand of NZ_FXXL01000005.1, from coordinate 98,322 downwards.
CGTGGGGAAAGTAGATAAGGTAATGAATAAACCGTTGTATGGAGTGTCCATGAAAGAAACGAATAAAGATACGGATTGGGATGAAGATTGTCGTAAATTCGGTTTTTTGTCGTATGATAAAGGAAAGAAATTTACAGTAAATAAAAAGACCGGTAAACTAACAGAATATACTTGTCCTACGGTAATTCAGGATATTGCCGATTACGTGAAAGAAGTGTTGCTGGGAGATGATGCGGCGTTTGAAGAGAAGAATGGTGAGTTTAAATTGTGTGTCGAGAAATACAAATTGATGAAATCGATTGTATCGGAATTGCAGGAAACACTTGGGAAACGGTCGGATTTATGATAAGATATGGAGTGATTTTGGGGATTTTATTTTGGGCGGGATGTGCTGCACCGGGTACCTGTCGGATGGAATTGACGGCAGAGATTAAAGGATGTAAATACGGAACGGCACTTCTTGTAAGTGCCGATTCCGCCCGAAATGTTCTTTTTTCTTCCGAGATAGATGATGGAAAAATCTCGTTGAAAGGGAATTTGCCAGAACCGGGAGAGTATATATTGAAAATAAATCACTGGGAACATCCTTTGCTATTGGATGAGGGGAAGACGAAGGTTGCTATTGATATTATTAATGAAAGGGTAAACTTGACGGAGGGGAAGGTAAGGGAGATGAATCTGTTGCTCGAGAAATGGATGGAGGAGAAGTACAAGCCGGAAGAGGAACGAATCGGACGGGAGTATAGGGAGGCGCGGAAACATCCGGAAGATAAAGTTAATTTGGACGAAAAAACAATCGAGTATTTCGGGGTGGAAAGAGTAAAATACGGTGTTGTTCGTGATTTTATACAAGCGTATCCTGATTGTATTTTCTCGGTATATCAGGCATTGGGTATGCTGAATAGGGATTACGAGCGAGGGATGGAAATGTACGCGTTGCTTTCGCCGGAAATGCAGCAGTTGACATTAGGTAAACGATTGTATGCAGAAACACAGGTATTTGCTGGTTTAGCTTTGGGACGTGAAGTTTCCCCGCTCGAGGTGGAAACGGAAGAAGGAAAAACAGAGGTGATAGAACGTTTTCCGGGGATATGGGTGCTTGATTTTTGGGCATCTTGGTGTGCACCTTGTCGCGAAGAAATGGCTTATTTGAAAGAGATGTATCCGGAAGTGCATAAATTCGGGGTAAATATGATTAGTATTTCCATGGATGATAAGGTCGAGGCTTGGAAGAAAGCGTGTGTGGAGGAACAGATTCCTTGGAAAAGCGTGCGGAATATATACGGTTTTAAGAATGGAAAAGGTGTTCGAGAGCAGTTTAAATTTAATAGTATACCATATATTTTATTGATTAAAGATGGTTGTATCGTTGCTCGTAATTTGAGAAATTGGCAGTTGAAAAAGAAAATCATGGAGTTGTTACAAGAATAGTACGTGATGAGAGTATATTTTATTTGTAGTATATTATTGTTTGTTTGTTGGTTGATGCCATGCATACTTTTTGCGCAAGAAGATGAACGGTTTGCTGAAATGGCAAAGAATTATCAACAGGTGATTGATGCGAATGATATTGCCGGTTTTGAGGAGGCTTTGAGTGCCGCACATGCTCAAACAGAGAAATTAATGAATACTCTTCCGAAAAATGACACTAGGGGTATGCGGATTAGAGAGATAAAAGAGGTTTTTGCGTATGCTTGTGATTTCTTGAGAAAACGAAGTGCGGAGCGAACTGTTGTACATGGTGTACTAGAGCGTTTGTATCCGGGGTTTGATTTGGATAGTCCGGATTTGGAGTTGTTGCCGCAAGAGATGCTGGTGGAGTTGATAGATGATTATTTGGAGGTGTATAATGTGGTTCGAATGAATTTGAGTGGTTGTTCATACGTGTTATTTAACGTGAAAAGTGAGAAAATACGTAATGCTTACGTGTTGCCCTTTTTGAGGAGAACATTCGAACAAGAGGGATTCGGGAAGAAAGTGGCTGAGATTTGCGAGAATGTGCGCTGGTGTTCCAAGACTCCGGAAACCGTGAAAGAGGTGGAAGCGTTGGTGGAGCAATACCGTCCGCTTCAAGCGGGGGCTGCCGCTCCTGAATTCGTGTTGGAAAACCGAAAGGGGGAGAGCGTGAAACTCTCTGGTTTCAAGGGTAAACATGTGTTTATAGGAGTCTTTTCGGTAGGAATGGATGAGAACGAGGCAATAAGTCGGTTCATGGATTTACCCGATGAATATAATAATACCGATCGGTTCGTGTACCTCTGTGTTTGTTTGGGGAAAGCGGATGCACGGGAGGCGTGGAGAAAACAGGTGGATGAAAAGGCGGGTAAAGTAGACTTCCTTTTCTGTGATGTGGAAAGATGTTCTTTCGTGCGGGATTATTGTATATCCCGGTTGCCTCGTTACGTGTTTGTCAACAAGGATGGTTCTGTGAGAAATGCCTGGTATATAGCTCCGGGGATGCCCGAGTTTTCTTATCAATTTGGAGATAAGAAAACTCTGAATTTGCTTGATATGTTGAAGTAAAATAGAAATTGTTTGATTATGAGATTAGTGATAATAGCTATACTGTTGTATTGCGCGTGGGGATGCTCAGAAGCCGGGGGATATTGTTTTACGATGAAAGGGCGTGTACCGGGCATGAAGTATGGGACGGTGTTTATTCGCGCGAATGATTCTGTTTCACGTGTTTTGGCTTCTGCGGATTTGGATAATTATGAGTTCATTTTGAAAGGGGAGTTGGAGGAACCGGGATGTTATGTTTTGCAGGTGAATGATAAGAAGATGACGGTTCTATTGGATGGACAAGAGTTGGTTGCAGAATTTCTTGAAGGAGCTCATTTGAAGAATTTGAAAGGTTCGCCCGCCCAAGACTGTTTCAAGAAATATGAAATGGAGATGGAAAAAAAAGCAAGCGAGATGCAGAAAAAGCAAGTAAGCGAGATGTTGGAAAAGCAAGCAAGCGAGATGTCGGAAAAGAATGTTAGCATGGAAAATATATTTTCGTTTGAAGCTGAAGCTGAACTTCAACAGTTGAGGTTTAAGGAAACTTGTATTTTTATAGAGGAGAATCCGGATAATATAGCTTCTGCCCATATTGCATTGATGGAGATGAAGAACGATTACGATAAGGGTATAAAGATGTATGAATTGTTGTCGGAGAGAGTGAAGCGGTTGGAGATAGGCAAGGCGTTGAAACGGAGATTGGAGCGGGTGGAAAATATGGCTAACGGGAAGAAATTTCCCGAAATAGAAGTGTGTTCGATAGCAGGAGATTCGTTGACATTGAAGGATTGGGGCGGAAGCGTGTACGTGATTGATTTTTGGGCATCTTGGTGCGCTCCCTGTCGGGCGGAACTTCAATATTTGAAGACGTTGTATAAAGAATTGGAGGGGAAAGGCGTGAAGTTCGTGAGTGTGTCGTTGGATAATTCGGCGAAGGCTTGGGCTCGTGCCAATGCCGCAGAGAAGTTGGAATGGTTAAGTGTTCGTAACCGGTACGGGTTTGATTTGGAACGAGGAATATGTAAGGCATTGGATATTAGGAGTATTCCTTTTATCGTGGTACTCGATAAAGATGGAACTGTCGCGGGGAAATCTTTACGTCGAGAAGTTTTGCGGAATAAATTGTTGGAGATGTTAAAATAATGAGTATGAGAAGTGTTGTATGCAGTATAGTAGCGTGTTTTATGCTACTACAAGGGGAGTTGTATGCCCAAACGTCTTACCCGGAATTAAAAAAGATTTACGAGAATGTGGACGGGACGCTTTCGATAGACAGCTATACGCGGGCATTGAAAGGGATGGATGCCCGGGCTAACGAACTTGTGCGTGGGATTGATGATACCCAAGAGAGAGGGCGAGCCACGTTGTTGTGGCACGCGTATCAGCGGGAAAATATTTTTCGGTATTGGGAGGCGATTGGTGGGCGACCTGGAGATTTGCAAAAATTGCGTCCCTGTCAATTGAGTACTGATCCGGATGTTCCCGAGTTGGAATTGTTGTCACCGGGGGATTTGAAAAACGTGTTGGATTGGTATTTCCGGGTGAATAAGGGGAGCACAAGTTATATGCGTATGAAGGAGTGCTTGTATGGCATCAAGAGTGAAAAAGTGCGTCAGATTTACGCGTTCGGATTGTTGGAGAAGGAGTTACAAGTGAATGGGATGAGCAAAGATCTGGTGCCTGTATTTGAAGTTTTCAGGTGTTGTATGAAAAATCGGGAGATTGTAGAGCGGGTGAATGAATTGGAGAAGATGTACACTCCTGTTCGGGAAAACGCGATCGCGCCCGAAATCGTGTTGCCGGATGACAAGGGAAATACGTTTCGATTGACGGACTTTCAGGAAAAATGTGTGTTTATTTGCGTGTGGGCGTTGGATAGCGTGAATGGTGCTGACGAGTTGGATACGTTTGCTGAAGCAAAAAATGTGAATGAAAAATGGGGTGAGGGCGGTATCGTGTTCGTGAATATTGCCGTGGGTGCGAGTGAAGATATGGACAAATGGAGAAAAATATTGACGGGGAAAAAACCAACGGGGTGGATGATAAACTTGTTTTGTGACAAGACTAAAAGTGCTTTCATGAAAGATTACGTGATAGGGGCTCTTCCGCGTTATATTTTCGTGGAAGTAGACGGTGTATTGCGCTCCGGGTGGTTTATTTCTCCCGTTAATCAGTCGTTGTTTAAACGGGTGTTCGTGAAAAGTCTTTTGTTCTACAAACGAGTTGGAATATAGGATGTTATTTTAATGATAAATGTTTGTTTTTTATGTTATCACAGTGTTTAATTTTAAATTTTTAAAAATGAAAAATTGTTTTGTATTAGCAATGTTACTGTCCTTGCTTATTCCTTCCGCGGGAGAGAGTTATGCAGGGGAGTTGTTCAAAAAAAAGAAGAAAAAAGAAGCAACAGAGGAGGTGAAACTACCTGTTGTCAAGAAGAAGAATAAATACGAAACTTTGATGAAAAGCCCGGGAATCGTTACCGCGAAAGGTGATTTTTTGACGATTCACAAAGTGGGACAGAAGATTTATCTGGAGTATCCTTTGAAATATGTGAATCGTGAAATATTAGTGGGAGGAACCGTGTCCGCCACTTCGGAGCCTTCATTACTTAACGTGGGGTATAAATACAATGATCCTAAGCTCTATCGCGTGATTAAAAAAGATTCTGCAATTGTTTTCAATAAACCCAATTTGGCGGCTACCGCGGGAGAAGATAAACCTTGGATAAAGAAAGCCATGGAAAAGAATTATATCGATATACCGGCAAAATCGTTCTCGATTCATTCGTATAACGCGGATAGTTCAGCCGTGGTAATTGACGTGACTTCCTTTATAAAGGAGAATAAAGAACTTGCCCCGAAAGTTAGCGGTGGAATGATAACTTCATCTCCAGTTTCAAGTAAATTTTCTTTTGAAGGTATAAAAGCATTTGAAGATAATGCATCTGTGGAAGTTTCTCAGCCGGTAGAGGCTTATATCGTATCATTATTTGGCAAAATAGATTTTGGACAGGTGTCAACTCGTTCGGTGATTACTTTCCTTTTGTTGCCGGAGGCTAAAATGAGACCTCGTGTTCAGGATTCCCGTGTCGGAGTTTTTTTCACGGTGAATTCGGCAAGTGATAGGATGCAGTTGCCTATTCGGAAAATATCTCAACAAAAAGACGGATTTGATTCTTATATCTTGTCGAACCGTTGGCGTTTGGAACCCAAAGATATGGAGGCTTGGAAGCGCGGAGAGCTTGTTGAACCAGTGAAGCCGATCGTGTGGTACGTGGATGATGTTTTTCCTGACGAGTGGAAAGGTCCGATTAAAGAGGGAATTTTGATCTGGAATAAGGCTTTCGAGAAGATAGGTTTCAAAAACGTGATGGTTGCAAAAGATTTCCCGAAGGATGATCCTAATTTCGATCCGGATAACTTGAAATACACGTGTATCCGTTATTGCCCGAATGCAGTGGCAAATGCCATGGGACCGTCGTGGGTAGACCCGACAACCGGAGAGATTATTAATGCTTCCGTGATTGTATACAATAATATTGTAGAGTTGATTAATAACTGGCGTTTTGTTCAAACCGCACAACTTGATCCTCGCGTTCGTGCCTCTAAGATGCCGAAAGATGTTCTTGATGAGTCTATCGTTTATGTCATTTCTCACGAGATCGGGCATACTTTGGGGTTGATGCACAATATGTCAGCTTCTGCTTCAATTCCGGTGGATTCGTTACGTTCCGCTTCTTTCACTCAAAAATACGGGACAACTTCTTCTATCATGGATTACGCTCGTTTCAATTATGTAGCGCAACCGGGAGATAAAGGAGTGAAATTGACACCTCCCGAACTTGGTGTGTATGATTATTACGTGATTAAGTGGTTGTATTCTCCTGTTCCGGAAGCGAAGGATATGTGGGAGGAAGCCGAGATTACACAAAAATGGCTTGACGAGAAGGCTGGAGATCCTCTTTATCGTTACGGTCGTCAGCAATTGATGTTTCGTATCGACCCGAGTGCATTGGAAGAAGATTTGGGTGATGATCCGTTGAAAGCAAGTACCTACGGGATCAAGAATTTGAAATATATCTTGAGCCATTTGAACGAGTGGATTGAAGATGATGTGGATTACACTCATAGAATGCAACTTTACAAAGCTATTCAGTCGCAGTATACGCGTTATTTGTTGAATGTGCTGTATCAGGTTGGTGGTGTGCATTTGACACAAGTGAAAGATGGTACGGCTGGTGAGGCTGTGGTATCTGTGCCGCATGCAAAACAAAAGGAAGCGTTGGCATGGGTGATTAAAGAATTGAGAAATAGCGACTGGATTAATCTTCCCGAATTAATCAATCAAACGGGATTGGCTGTATATCCGTCTGCAAAGATTGTTGCCGGAATTAGTAAGGCTATCGTTGCTAAAGGAGGACATGTAATTTTGTCTTCTCATGTTTCAAAAGAGAAAAATCCTTATACAATTGGTGAATTCTACGACGATTTGTATGCCGGCGTATTTGCTCCCACGATTCAGGGAAGAAAATTAACTGCAGCAGATAGAATAATTCAAGAAAATATTTTCAAGAATATGGCTGCTATCTCTACTAAGTACCTAAGTAATAAAGGAATTCAAAGTTTGAATCCATCTTTGGCAGAAATTGAGGCTTACGAGTTGTGTCCTAAAGGATTGATGGAGGTGCTACATAGTCATTCCCAGAATATTGAGGAAGAATTCGGAATGAACGTTTTGGCACCTGAAGGGTTGCCCGTGCAGTTTGGACAGGGAGCTTCGCCTTTCCAAGGTGAGGTGGAAATTGATGCTATTAACAATAGTTTCGGGTATAATCAAGCTATGTTGAAACGGGTTGTTACTTTGTTGAAGGGTAAGTTAGCATCAGCGAACCGTGCTGATAGAGTGCATTATGAAGGTTTGATATCCGTGTTGGAAGAAATGAAGAAAAAGTAATTAGCATTTTATGCTTATTTTATAAGATGAGGAGGTTGTCCCTTTCGGGATAACCTCCTTTTTTGATGATTGATATTGTTTTGTTAGTAAAAAGAAAGCGACCTCGTCGCGAGGTCGCTATGTCAAGGAATCAAACTAAGATCACTTTTTTTGGTGCGTGCTTCAGTGACCGATTGATTAAAAACATTAAATAATCGTAGTGTGCTTTTCGTATCAAGATTACTCACTCCTTGACAAATACAAATATAGTAATTTTTTATTATTCAACAATGGAAATTTCTTTCAGTATATTTGTTGCCCCGGCATAATTGTCTAAAATCCAGAGAACGAAGCGGATATCCACGCAGATACTTTTATTGTAGTCGGGATGAAAATACAGGTCGCCTGCCATGGATTCCCAATTGCCGTCGTAGGCAAGACCGATGATTTCGCCTTTCGCGTTCAGGACGGGGCTGCCGGAGTTGCCTCCCGTGATGTCCAAGTTGCAGGCGAAACTCGTGTATAGTTTGCCGTCTTTATCGGCGTAACGTCCCCAATTTCCCGTGCGGATGGCTGCCAAGACTTCGGGTGTCAGGTCAAATTCCGGATCGTCTTTCACGTATTTTTCATTGTAGCCGTTGATAGAGGCACGGTAAGAATAGGTGACTCCGTCTTTTGGCGAATAGCCGCCGATGTTGCCGTACGTGATGCGCATGGTGGAGTTGGCATCCGGGGGAAGAGTTTTATCCCGGTTCATTTCGAGCAGGGCTCTCGTGTAGAGTGTGCGTAAGTAAGCATTTTTTTTCTCGTTGTCCCGGATGCCGTCCCGTAGATTTTGATTCGTTTCCCGCGTGATTCGGGAGAGCGAGTACACCGGATCGTTTGCCAACAGTTCGAGATTGAAGTTCTCCAATGCTGCGTACAGGCGCTCTTGGTTTGCCAAGAAAGAGCGGGCGTAAAGTGAATCCGTCAGCCGGGTGTAGTCGCCGTTGTACTCCTGCACGAGGTTCGTGACTTCCGCGGGTAAATGTTCCGGGTTCACGTTCTTCACGTAGAGCGGGAAGAGGGCAGCGAATACTTTTTTGTCCGTCGCCTCGTCGTAGTCTTTGAAGTATTTCTCGCAATAATCCCGGAAACCCTCGCATTGTGTGCTTTTCGGGTCGAGTGTGGTGACCTTCTCCCGGAGCATGGAAGACTCCAACCCCCGTACCCGCATAGCAAGACGCATGATGTCGGCACCGTTGACAATGGCTTCCTTGTAGTAGACGTCCGACGAGATGTAGGGGGCGGTGATGTCGTACGTGTTTTTCAGTTCTTCCAGCAGGTTGCCGTAGCGTGCCAGACGGTCGGGAGCGGCTTTAATCCAGCGGTCAAGGCGTTGTTCCTCTTCTGCTTTCAAGGCTGCCACTTGGTAGCGTTTCACGTATTCGCTTTCCCCGATGGTGAATTTCCACGGGTTGCTGATGGAGAATGCTTTGTAGGCGTACTTGATATTGACTTCAGGATCAGCGTTCATCGCCTCGTTAAGGATGTCGAGTTTTTTGGTTCTTACCTTAATCATGGCGGGATTGGAACGTCCGATTTTTTCGCTAACTCCCCACGAGGGCGTGTAGCGGGAGGTGGTGTACGGGTAGCCCATGATCATGGCGTAATCCCCTTCTTTCACTCCTTTCATGGATACGGGCAGTACATAACGGGGGGTGATGGGGGTGTTTGCCGGGGAGTACTCTGCCGGGTTGCCGTCTTTGTCCCCGTACACGCGGTACATGGTGAAATCACCCTTGTGCTGGGGCCATGTCCAGTTGTCCGTGTCTTTCCCGAAAGCCCCGAAGCACGTGGGGGGAGCGAATACCAGACGTACATCTTTGAATATGCGGTAGAAGTAAAGGTAATATTTATCGCCTTTCATGATTGCGTTGCAGGATACCTCGTAGCCTTCTTTGGCATAACGTTTCTCAAGCATGAAGTTTACTTTTCGCATGGAATAGATGGGGTATTCTCTTTCCGGCGCGTGTTTTTTCAGTTCTTCTCGGTACTCGTCAGTGACGTCAATCACCCGGTCGAGGAATAAAACCACTTTGCCGGGCAGGGGGATTTCTTCCGATTGGCTCTTTGCCCAAAAACCGTTCCGCAGGTAATCGTGTTCGAGGGAACTTAGTTTTTGAATATCGTTGTAGGCGCAATGATGATTGGTAATCATCAGTCCCTGTCGGGAGATCATGCTTCCCGTGCAGGTGCCGTAGTCGATGGCGACGATGGCGTCTTTTATCGAGGGTTGTTCCTCGTTGTATATCTGCGAGGCTTTCAGTTTCAGCCCGTGGGATTTCATTGCCTTGTAGTTGGTCTGTGCCATGAGTTGCACGAGCCACATCCCCTCGTCCGCGAACGAAAGAGTGGGGAAGGCAAGGCATAAGACGAGTAACAGACTTTTAATCTGACGTATTGGTGACATGGTGATAATTTTAATGGTTTGAGAAAAATGTAATAGGAGGTGTGTTTTGACACGCCCTCTCGTCCATAAAGTCAGAAAGTCCATAAGGTCGTAAGGTCAAATGTACAAGTAATCCATGAATACATATTGGATATCATCACGTTATTAATCACGGACTTTATAAACTTTATGGACTAGAGGTGTGTCAAAACACACCTCTATTTAATCGACAATCACAGAATCATTCTACGGTCTTTCCCTGTTGTTTGAAACTGAGGGTAGGATCCATATCTTTCACGGTGCCGTCTTTAAAGTGAATTGTCCATTGGGGAGATTGGAGATATTCCCATATCTTTTCGTCGTCAAGGACATCTTTCACGTAGGTAATCCGGATGACGGACATATCGCCGCGGAGTGCTGTTTCGTAAGCAAGGATACCGGGATTGTTGGAAAGGAAGCTGCCCAAGTAAGGAAGTTGCCGTTGAATCAACGGTTTGTCGATGCCGGGGTAGTCCATTTCGTAAACGGCGGTGGCGACGTTCGCGTCATATTTATCCTTGTTGCCTTTGAACGCGGAAGATGTTTTTGGGAACATGTAATCCAAAAATTCTTGGCGTCCTATCGTGTCTACTTGATCGGATACGCTAGTCAACTCGTAGTTACAAGTGATTTCTTTGACCCCGCCCCCGTGAACCGGCATTTCGAATTTGCGGGTTTCCACGATTCCTTGCAGTTCTTTTTTATCAACGGGTTTGTTCACGTCCATGTACAATATTACTTTCACCGGACAGCCGTATTCGGATACGATACCGTAGAATCCTTCTTTTTCTTTGATGATGTTGCCCAAGAAAGTTATATCCATCCGGTCGAAAAGTTTATCCACTTCCATGGTGACAACTTTCAATTGCTGCACGTTTGCCGGGGGCGTGTTCAGTTTGCGTTTTGTCGGGGTGAACATGCTTTCCTCGACTTTCTCTTTCGTGGTTTCGGTCGGGTCGTAATGAATCACGACGGCGAAGCGGTTCACGTATGTGGTTACCCCGTAAACTCCCGGCACGGTGCGCATCTTGTTCGCGAATGCTTTCGAACTTCCGAAACATTTCACCGTGCGCATTCCGTCCCGTTCGAAGGATTCGAGGCGTTCGATTTTTGCTTCATCTCCCCAACGCTCGTCGATGGTCGGTAATTCCCAATGTTGGGACATCCACAAGGCGAGGAAGAACAAGACGACAACCAGAATTGCCGGAACCCAGCGCAAGCCGGAACGGCGATTGATATTCAGTGATTTCTCCGGGCAGGAAGCGATACATTCCCCGCACAGGGTGCAATCCACGTGTTTGACCACTTTCATGTTCTTCACGTCAATTTGTTGCGGGCATTTCCGGCTGCAAGCGCCGCAATTGGTACACGTCGTTTCGTCTTTCGTGATGCGCAACAAGGGGAATACCTTGCTCTCGTAGTACACGATCTCGTAGATGTAGCATATCACGCAGGCAACTCCCAGCAACCATACCCACGGCATGGATAACCCGATAGCCCCGGCGATAAGGGAGAGTACGACCAACACGGCGAAGGTGAGGGTAAATTTGAAAATATTGCTCAACGCTCCCAGCGGGCAAATATATTTACACCAGAACATATTGATAAATAAGCTGCCGAGGAAGAGCAGGAGCATGGAGATAACGGTCATCCAAGCCGTGATTTCTCCCCTGAATCCGGTTGCCATGGCATAGTAGGGGTCGAAGTTCTTGCAGAAGAGTTCGCTTGTGGTGATAGTCATGTAGAATATCCAGAAGAGGATGATATACTTGAATACCCGCAGTACTTTATCCGCTACCGAACCCATGGGTATCTCGTATTTAATCTTCATTTTCTTGCGCAGTACACCCAGCCATTCCGTGATGGTGCCGAGGGGACACACGTACCCGCAAAACAGTTTGCTGAATAGAATGACTCCGACAGCCAATACGATACCTATCATGATTTGCACGATAGACATACTACAGGCGAGAGTGCTTGAATTCAGGAAGGTGGCGAGAGATTCCAGTCCGCCTAGCGGGCAGTAAGCTTCAACATCCGCCGGCTTCCCCCCGAAAAATACTTTCACGATAAATCCGACAATGAGGGCAATCACACCTATTTGTAATACATGCCTCCATAAATTCTTTTTAATTTTGCTCATGACTTTTCTTTAGTTTTATATTATTAGAATGAAAATCCCAACATTATTTTGACCGCTGTCCGGTCGTCGTCTTTGAAACTGCCGCTTAAAGCCCTCTTCCACGTGGCATGGGCGTCCGCATAGAGGTTCATGCCTTTTTCTTTGTTCAGGAAGTAGGTATAGCGGGCTTTCAGTTGGCCCGTGAATTTGTCTGCCGTGATGTAATCAAATTCACGTTGCAGCAGGTCGGTGCGCTGTTTGTAAAGGTCTTCTCCCGTGATTTCGTCCGACACGCTCTTTACTTTCAGCATCGTGCCGTCGCCCGCCGTGTAGGCAAGTCCGATACCGCAGTCGAACATCCCTTTCTTGAATTGGAAGTTCTTGTTGAAGGCGGCGTACACTTCCGTGTTTTCCCATTTCTGGGAATATTCCACGGGGTAAAGGCGGTATGTGTTTTCCACACTAAAACCTTTTACTCCCACGCTGGCGTTCCACGAGTTATCGAGCATCGCCCGATCCCGGTAGAGCGTGTAGCTCACGTCGTAAGTGGTGGCGTCTTGCGTGTTTTTATTTTTCTTCCCGTATTGAGTCCAAGTGGTGTACCCGTCCACGATTTCGGATTTCTGCATATTTTCAAAGCCTTGCGTTTCGTTGAAATGGGCTTCCCCTTTAATCACGTGATGGAATTTATCCCCGTCAATATCGAGGTGTCCGTTGTACGAGTAAGTGGTTCTTTCCATTTGTCCGCCTCTTTGTCCCTGTACATGATTGATCCAGATGGTTTGGTCGGCTTTCTTCCCCGTGAATTGGTTCAAGAATCTCACTTTCCCGGTTGCCAGTTCGACTTGGGCTGCGCCCCCGTAAATGTTGGTCGTGTAGTTACGGTCTTCCGAGTAGTTGTTTGTCGTGGTGACAGAGGTGTAGAACCACATGCCTTCGAAGTAGAATACTTCGTGATTGATTCCTTCCCCGAAAAGTTTGTTAGTCACTTTCTCTGTCGAGCGTTGGTAGAGGAAGTTGGCTCCCAAGTTGAAATATTTCGATTTATACATGACACCGGGATAGATTTCAAATTCCATGTACGTGTTGGTGTTGCGCACGTCTTTTTTCTTGGAGTTGGAAGCTACTTGATAATGAACGTATCCGCCTACAGCCCAATGTTCGCCAAACGTGGTTCCCACTCCCGCGTCCAGAATATAAGATTCGAGAGTCTGGCGTCCCGGTACGGAGTCGGCAAGAAAGAACGGGGTAGCGTAGGGATCGAGTACGCTCGACCACGATTTGTTTTGCCGATGAATATAATCGAAAGCGAATTTCCCGTAAAAGTAGACTTTGTCGATTTTCCGGTAAGATTCTGCCAATATTTTCGTGCCGAAGGCTGACGTCGGGTCTATCACGTTTCTGAAATCCCCTTTGTCGTATTGGAAACCGATTTCGGCTAACGAGAAGTCTGAGAATCGGTTGAATGTCAATCCGGCGGCATTGTACGAACTAATCCATGGATTGTCAGCTTTCAAACGCTCCATGTTGTAGATGTTTTTATCCTCTTTCTGGGCAGAGAGCGATAGTGTGCTGCCTAAGAGAAGGCTTAAACCTAAGGTATATATTTTATTGAATTTCATAATGCTTGCGTTTTAGGGTTATGACCTTATCTGTTTTTCCATGTCGGTGTTCCGGATTCCAAATCCAAGGAAGAATTATTGGTGTCTTGATAGACTATTCTTCCGTCCGCGATTTCTTCCACTTTCCGGATGGCAGCCAATCCGCATCCGGCAGCCCCGCCGTCGATAAAGAAGAAGCCGGCATCCACGCTGGTCGGTATGCGTTTGTTGTTTCTTTCCGCGCTGGTAACGCATTCGATGCCGTCAAGTACCCATTCTTGCGGCACTTTCAGATAGTCCAATCCGGTCGGTTGATCCGGGGCTTTCGTGATATTATCAGGATTTGCCACGTATGCCGCGGCACTTTGTCCTTCTATGCGGAACAATATCATGGCTTTGGCGGTATTGGCGATCGGGAATGCTTTAGTCGTATTCTTTGTTCTCCAAATGCACTCCATGTGTTTTACCCCGATGGCGGGTTTTTGTACTTGGCTGGAACTCATGTCAAATTCTTCTGTCCAGAAGGCGTAGTCTGCTTTCGACAGGTCGATGGAATTGGGATGAAGGGCTTTATGATTGATTGCCGAGTAAGCGACGACACATTCTTCGCCGGGTTGCAGGGGATAATCCTTGCCGGTTCCGGGGAATTGCCAAGCCATTTGGTCCAATGGTAAGAAATCGGGCAGGCTGCCGTTTACCATGAATCTGCTCGGGGAGTTGCTTACCATCGGGGTAACCATTCCGATACAGATGCTGTCGAGGTAAGCCACTTGGTTCGAATTGTTGTAGATGCACAGGTACGTGTCATACGTGTAATTCTTCCCGTCGTTGCCGATGCATCCGTAGTGATAAAATTCTTTGATAATCAATTGGGCAGAAGTTGCCGCGATAATCTCCATCGGGTAAGGAGTGGCGTTTTTGGATTCCATTTCTTGTGAAAGAACGATATTCTCGAAACGCCCGTTGAAAATGTGGATGACTCCACTTTCATTATCAATGTGTTTGTGTTGGAAACTCGCTTCGTAGAAACCGTATTCTGCGCTAAACGAGGCGATACCGTTCGCGTCGCAATTGCTCTTGTATTGCACGCCGTTCGACGTGTTTCGTAAAGTCACCACGATAGGAGTCCTGTCCATGTCGGCAAATTCTTCCGGGAAGTCCAGACTAAGTTGTAGACTCGTGTGTATCTTTTCGTCTTTAAGGCAGCCTGTCATGAAGAATAGTGCCAGAAGGGAGTATATGTATTTTTTCATGGTATTCGGAGTTTAGAATTTTAACTTGAGTTCTGCGCCGAAGCTGATGTCGGAGTTCATTCTCTGGTATTGTCCCGTGGAACGGTAATAACGTTTCGGGGATGAGTTCGTCAAGTTGTTCACGTAGAACGAGAACGTGGTGTGTTTCCCGATTTCTTTCGTCAAGTGCAAATTCATCATGAAATAGGGGTCTAAGTTATCCTGCAACAAGTATTTCGGCTTGGAGCTGAGGATTAGGTTCTGAAATTCGGGCATCTTGGCGTGTTCGTCCGTGAACTCACGGATATAACCCGCCAAATCCATGTAATGGGTCGGGTTGATGTACTTGTAATGTTGCGAATCCTTGTTCGGGTTACCGGGGACGATGTTGCCGGCTTCGTCTTTCATGTAAATCATGTTTTTCCCGTTGTAACTGAAGGTACGTTTACTATTATCTACCCACACGCATTGCATGGTGAGGCTCACGATGAAACGTAACTTGGGAATATGCGTGATAATCTGTAAATTGGTGTTGAAGCGTTGTGCTATCCTTCCGTTATCCACCCCGTTGTCTGTGCCTGCATAGATTCCGGCGTAGTCGTAGTAGGTGGTGGATTTATCGCGCATCAGCGGACTCTGGTCTGTTCTTTTTTCGTAGCGGTAGGCTCCGTTGGCAATCAGCGAGGTGCGGATGGCGGGAATCATACCGAAGTCGAGCGTGTACTCGAGTCCCCATTTCTTGATGCGGTTCCCGTTGCTGGGACTGTCGTAGGAAATGAATATAGAGTCTTGATAGGATTCGACGGTTTTTCCGCCGTCATAAACGATTTCACCGTTGATGTATTCCGGTTTGGTTACGATGTCGAGATTCTTGAAGCGTGTCCAGTGGAACGGGATCACTTGTTTGCTGGTGCTGAAAGCGTCTTTCAAGTTCTCGCGGTAGTATACCATGCTTGCCCTGATGCCGAAAAGGTTGACATCCACGCCAAATTCCGTGTTCCGGCTGATTGGGGTTTTCAGATCGGGGTTATCGGTCGGGGTGACCTGCGTGTGATACACTGCCAGTGTCGTGTCGCCGTTTATGTATTGGAACGCGATTCTGTCGGTGTATCTCGGGTCGGGGTAGAGGTAGTACATGGTCGGCATCTTGTGTTGGATACCCCAGCCGCCTCGGATGCTGAGGTGCTGCAAACCGCTCTTTTTCCATTTCTGGTCGTAGAGTACCAGTCGTCCGTTGAAACGGGGATCGACCATCACGTCGTAATCTGCGGCGTCCGCGCTGATGTTCGACAGGCGGACTCCGGTGGAGAGTTCGAAAGATTGCTGTTTGCTCAAGGGAATGGTCAGCTTGTTCTCCGCGAAGAACGAATACTCGTGGATGGCGGGAATGTCTTTAAATGAACGGGGACGCAGTCCGGATGCGGGTTGATATTGCCCGTATTGTTTGCCGTCACCGTTGTTCCCCTTTACTCTCCATTCGGCTCCGACGAGGGCGCTGTTGTAGACGGCACCGTATTTACCGGACAGGTTGGCAACCAATTTCGCCTGTGCCGTGTAGGGTTTTCCTTCCACCCAAAAGGTGCTGAAGTATTGTGCAGGCAGGAATGTCCCCACGTTGGGACCCGATTCGGTGGCGGATGTCGTGGGTTGCATGCTTCCGGAATTCCATTTCTTCTCGTAGTTGTATTGTTTCCCGTATGATCCGGCTACCGTGTATTTCAAGTTCGTGATCCATGATTTGTTCAACATCCAGTTCCCGTACAGGTTGAGGCTCGCTTGTTTGTCTTCCGCTTTGTACAGTCTTTCCTGTTTCATGTCGGGATCTTCTTTTTGCTTGTCGAGAGTCATGTGACCGTTGAATTTGGCGTTGAAGCTGAGGGGCGTCCGTTCTTTGTTGAACGTGTTGGAATAGCCTAATCCCAGCGTGATCCGGTTGAACGTGGTGGCGGGGGAGCGGTTGTCTTTGTTGGAGTAGGAATAGTCCATGTTAGCGTTGAAAAATCCTTTGTTGCCGCCGAGGGCGAATCCTTTCGTGGCGCTCACCTGCTTGATGTTCGGGTCGGTTTTGAAACCGATTTCAAGGGGTGCCCGTCCCGCTTTCGTCCTCACGATAACGGCTCCAGAAGTCAAATCGCCGTATTCGGCGGAGGCTACACCGCTGATGACTTCTATCGATTCGACATTGTTGATCGGGATCTGGCGGGTATCGATACCCCCTTCGCTGCTCGTGGAGAACGCGTTGTTGTCCGATGAGCGGGTTTGCATGTTGACGTCGTTGGTCAGTTGCGCCCCGTCGATGATAATGGCGGTACCCAGCGCGTTGGTCGTGTTCGGGACAGCCGTTCCGTTGGTGATAGGGGGCAAGTCGCGGATGGTGATCTGGTTGATCTTTGTCAGCGAGGGATTGAAGGTCAATACTCCCGGCAGCAATTGCATGATGTCCGTCAAACTGGTGGCTTGCAAGTGCTCGATTGCCGTTTTGTTGATCGAGTAGGAACTGTTCAGTTTACCGCCGGATTTGGCGGTTACCGTCACTTCCGAGATGGCGAGGGATACTTCTTCCAGCCGGAGCTTGTAATTGGTCACGTTTTTCGTGAGCACCATTTTCATCTCGTAATCCTTGTACCCGAGGCACGAGGCGGTAACCGTGTAGGTTCCCGGTTTGATATTCTTGAAACTGAAGGCGCCTTCGAGGTTTGAAGTCGTCCACATGTTCAGTTCTTTGATATGGATAACCACGACCGGAAGGGTTTCTCCGGTTTTAGAATCGAGGATAGTTCCCTCGAATATTACCTTTTTTTCCGCTTCCTGCGCTGTTACAGGAAGTTGGCTTGTGAAGAAGATACACAAGCATAGAAAAATGAAACGATAAAGACTCATAGTTAATTGTATTTGTAGGTTAAGTTGGTATTAGGTTTCCGTTAAAACAGATTGATGTCCATTTTTTCAAGGTTCATGTCGTCGAGATGGTATTGACCGATCCATTCTTTGAGCATCGTGTCACGATCTCGTGATTCCCCCAAGTGGTGTTGCAGCCCGAGCATGATCATCCCCATAATGATGCCTGCCGCTATGCTCATCCCGAGGTAGCGTTTTCTGAATCGGAACTCGTACTTGCGTAACCCGGCAAGGCGGCTCATCACTTGTTCCGTGAAATCGGGTGACACGGATTTGATTCTATCTTCTTGAATTATATTTTCCCACTTCATGACGCTTCAGATTAGGTATTTGTGTATTTGACAACGGGGTACGGGATAACTTGCGTTAGATGTCCGTTTTTTTATAGCAAAGAATCTTTTTCTTGCTGTCGGAGTCGGTCTTCGGCTTGATTGTCATAGGGATAAGTTCCCGTGCAACGACGGCATTTTTCTTTTTTCTCGCTTTTGCTGCATTTGGTTTTACACTCCGGGCAGTGTTTGTCAATCTCTAAAATGTCGATAAAGATTTTATTCAGCTTCTTGGATTGCTCCGGGGTGCATATCTTCTTCACGTTCAGCAAATGATAGATGGTTTGCTTCTTCAATGCCCGGTGCAGGAAACCGACAGACCTCGCCGTGTTGTTCAGTTCTTCCATGGAGGGCTCGGGTTTCGCGAGTTCGTGCAGAAGACGGTAGCGGTTCTGGCATAGTAGTTTCAGAACGGTTTCGTGTCTTTTGAGCACTTGGCGATCCATTCCCATGAGTTGCTTGTATTGCTCGTCGGTCAGTTCGAGTTCCTCTCTTAAAAACTCCATGTTCAGTTCTTGGCTCGTGTTCTCGGTCGGTTGCTCTTGGCTCGTGTTCGACCACAAGAAGACCACAAGAGAGGTGTTTATCATGAGGAAGATGATGTTGAACCAGTAAAATAGCTTGTTCTTGTTACCCGTTGTCATGTCAAATCGTTTTTATAGTTACTGAAATATTTTTCCAAATAGCTTTTTGCCCTGAACAGGAGGGATTCGACGGAAGCGAGGGAAATACCCATGATTTCGGCGACCTCTTTGTACGGGCGTTCTTCATATTTATTTAAAACCAGAGCGGTGCGTTGCCTTTCGGGAAGGTTGTTGATCGCTTGGTGGAGATGTGATATGATTTCTTCTTTTTCTATTTTTTCCTGTGCCAATTCGTCTTTCGAGGGAATGGACATCGGGTTGTCCCCTTCAAGACGTATTCTTTTCATCCTGTACCGGACGGATTTCTTGTAATTGATCGCTTTATTCACGGCAATGCGGTACAGCCACGTGGAGAGTTTACATTCTCCCCGGAATTTGTCGAGGGATTCGTAGGCTTGGATAAATACTTCCTGCGCCAGATCCTCGGCATCGTCTTTGTCGTGAACGAAAGCGTAGCAGGTGTTGACGATTATCACTTTATAATCGTCAACCAGCTCCTTGAAGGCTCGTTGATCTCCTTCAAGGATTGCTTTTATTCTCAATTTTTCACACATGTACAACTTTTGGGTCAAAAACTGTCAATCGGGTATATCGCCGGATGCGATATTTTTTGTCTTTGCGGCTTTTTAGCTGTCTGTTGTATCGTTTTGTGTATTAGGGTATTGGTGTATGCATATGGTGCAAATTTAGTTGAATTATTTGAAGTGGATAATCCTGTGAGTTAAAGGTTTGTAAAGTTCATAAAGTTTATAAGGTTCATAAGGTAGATGGCTCTCCGCGAGGCGTTTTTTCTACGACAGCGTAGCTGCCGGTAAACTTTGTCCGGAGGACGCCCGTTACTTTATGAACTTTATAAACTTTAGGAGCTGAAAGCTCAACTTTATGAACCGGGCAAAAAGTGTTTACACGCGTTTGCCCCGATATCAACGGGAACCGGAGTGCCGGCTCGCTTTCTTTCTTCACTTCCGCTTTTTTGATTTCGATGTCTTCCAGCAACAGTGCCGACGGGTAGATCATTGATGATATGACTTCTCCGTCCAAGAGATAGTTGCTGACATTTTCTTTGTTGGAAATAGCGTTTAATCTTCTTAAATGAGACAAGGTGATGGGCATGATTTCTCCCGTGCGTACCAGTGTTTCGCTGCCGTCTTTTACATTCACCCGGTAGATGCGGGTGGCGTTTCCGGCTATTTTCCGCACGATGTAAGCGTGGGACAGACCTTCCGACTTGGCTATTTTCAACAGGTTCTTTTTCAGTGTTTCCGGTTTCACGGCGTTTTTTGCCGACACGTGTATGGTTCCCGGTGCCGTTTTGTACGCGATTTCCCGGTCGGAAGCGATGTAACGCGAACTTCCGGTAGTGTTCTCGCAGTTGAGCGTGGGAACTCTGCCGTTCAACAGGTTTTTCAGTATCCCGTTTTCAACCAGTGTGACTTCCTGAGGGGGTACCACGCCTTCGGCATCTATCTCGTAGGCTCCGTGTAACGGGGTGTTGTTGTATTTGCTCAATGTGCTGTAATTCTTAACGGTCAAGCGGTTGTCTATGATTTTTAGTCCCATGCGGGGGGCTATGGAATTGACCTTGTTCTGGGACGCTGTTCTGGGATCTTGGGGCATCCGGTAGGCGAACAGTCCTTCCTGACTCAATAGATTCTCTCTCAAAATGGATGCGGCGGCACTTCCTTCGAATAACACGGGACCGCAGTAATACGGGTCGATAGTTTCCGCCTTTTTCAGAGCCGCGAGTTGTTCGGCGAAATTCCCGATTCGGGTTTTCAATTCCGCCAACGCGGGCAATTCGTTCGGTACGCGTGCCGTTATCCCGAAAGCGTCCTTGATTTGCATCCCGTCGTCCGTGCGGGTTGTGGCTTCTGCCCGAAGGGTAACCACCCGCACGGGTTGTTTTACCACCGTTCCCTCGGAGGTAGTCAGGTAGACTTCCATGTCCATGCCCGACAGTTGAACGGAAGAATTGTACAATTCGGGGTAGTCGGCAAAGATTGCCGATAATTCCCGAAGGTTTTCTTCCCATTGCTCCCGGTTGAATACAAACGGGACTTGGGGGGTGATGATTTTTTCTTGCGGTTGTATTTGTTGTAGATCGGGGAGTTGTGTTTCTTCTCCGGACTGGACGTTTCTTTTCTGCATACTTCGTTTCGTGATCCACTCGCGGGAGGCGTTCTTGTAGGCGTTATCCGTCGCGAGCCAGTAATCTTGGCGAAGCAGGTCGTAATCCGGTTCCATGGACAGGATTACCCTCGTGTGCCTGCCGAGGTAGCGGCTGTCACTGTTTTCCCTGTAATCGCCCAGTAGTAGTTTGACCGAGCCGACCATGTGTTCCGGTTTTTCCGTCGAGCGTGTAACCGCACCTAAGGTAGCCGAGATCTCGAAGTTGCGGGATACTCCCGTGGCGTACGAGATAAAGAACGGCTTCTGCACCTTGGGCAGGCTCAATTGCTCCATGTTGCGCTGCAATTCGTCCTGCATGGCTTGGATGATAACGTCGTCTTTGGTCGTCTGGGCGGAAACGGGTGACAGGCTTCCGATGAGGAAGAGAAATAATATGTAGAGGATAAATCTTTTCATGACATCAAGGGTTAAAGTTCATAAAGTTCATAAAGTTTATAAGGTTTATAAAGTCTATAAAGTCTATAAGGTCTGTAAGGTTCATAAGGTCATTGACCCTTGCGGGGTGCTTCTCCTACGGCAGCGTTGCTGCTGATAAATATAGTCCGAAGGACTCCAGTGTTATGGACTTTACGGACTTTACGGACCTTATAGACCTTATGGACTTTCATGGTTTTTCCAGAATAGGGGGCAGGTCGGAGGCTTTCGCTTTGCGCTGCATTTCTACTTTCTGTACGAGAATGGTCGGGGAGGTGGCGGTTACCGGTATGCCGCCCGATTCTGCGCCACACGTCCCGGTAAATATTTCGGGTGCTTTACCGGCGTATATGATGTTCGAGAACATGGAGAGGGGTGTCCCGATGAGGTCTACTCCCCGCACCAGTTTGTCGGGGCGACCGTCGGCATACACCTCGTACACTTCGAGGGGCGTTACGTTGAAGGCATTCGCTCCCCGACGGTTGGTCATGGTGAAGCCGCCCGTCACGCTTTTGAAGAAGTATCCCCGGTCTTTCCCTTGTTTTTTGATCTCGGCGATTAATAGTTGGCGCAATTCCTCTTCCGTTTTCGGGTCGGAACTTTCCACCACGAGATTGGACTGGCGGGACACGGGGTCGTAACCGATGTCGGCACGGGCGTGACCGTTGCTGCGGGGATGCGCGTCGAGCGGTGTTCTTGTCATCAGAAAATCGTTTAGTTTCCCGTCGATCACGACATCCACTCTCTCGGCTTTCACGCCTTGGTCGTCATATTTGTAGTAGCCGTTCATGTCTTGGTCGGCGTAGTTCTTGAGTGTCGGGTCGGAAAACACTTGGAGGTGAGGGGGCAACACGTATTCCCCGATCATTTTCTTGAATGTCTGGGCGTCTTTATCGCTTTTCATGCGTTGCCCCTCGATGCGGTGACCGAATATCTCGTGGAAGAATACCCCGCTGGCACTCCCCGACAGGATGGCGGGACCCGTGTACGGGTCGACAATCGGCGCGTCCCGTAAGGCGATCAGCTTGTCCGCCATGAGGTTGGCGTCTTTCATGATTTGTTCGTTCGAGGGAAGAGATTCCGGCGAATGGGCAAAATAGGAAAGCACGAGCGGTAATTCCATGCCGTCGTCCGCTTTCGCGGCACCTTGTACCATGATGCGGGCGTAAGTGAGGTTCTGCACGACTTCCGTTCCTTCCGAGTCTAGCACGTAGATACGTTTCACCGTGTAGCGGAAAGAGGCATCTCCCCGTAGTATTTTGGGATGTTTCTTGAACACGGCAGAGATTTCCTTCAGTCGTTTTTCCCATGCGTCAAGGTCTACCGCTGTCCGGTTGGCGGGGAGCGGTGCCTCGTAGTATTTTTCCGCGGGTGCTTGCGAGAAACAGGGTGCCTTGTCTTCTTCCGCCACGTTGATCGTGGTTTCGGCTCTCGCGGTCTGGTAGGCGTCGATGGCAAACTTGTAACGGTTGTTCACCTCGTTCCAGATGGCTTGCCGCGTGGCGTTGTCCCCGTTCGTGTCGTCGATAGGGAGTACGGCGTATGACGGTCCGTGAAAACGGGAGATGGGGGAACCCATTTGTTTGATCTTGAAATTATCAAATTCGGGATTCCCGATTCGGATTTGCGGCACCAGCGTACGCTCCCGGTTGCTCTCTTTCGCGGTCAATACCCCGAAGGAGGTAATCACGCGGGCAAATTGCTCGTCCACTACCCGGTAGTTCATGTAATACGGGGGGAACTCTTGTTTCTTCAGTTCGTCCATTTGGGCGCGGAGTTCTGTTCTCAGAAAGTCGGTGAACTGATCCTGTGCGCCGGATATAAAGGGAATAAGGAGGATGGATATAATCCCTAAAATAATAATACGGGTTCTTTTCATGGTTTATGCTGTTAGTTTTTCTCTTGTTCGTCACGGGTTTGGACAACCTCGGTTGGAAAAACTTGCGCGGGATGAGGTAAAAAAAAGTTATAGCTATACATTTATAACCCCGGGACAAGGGATAAGCTGGCTCGATGGGTGGGGGTTGGGCAGCTTTTGGGTGGTTGTCTAAAGGCTTCGCCCGATGTTCGCCTGATGTTAGCCCACTCATCGCCCACGTTTTAGTGGTAAATAAGTAAATTTAACACACGTGATATCTTGGCTATTTCGGGTAATTCCTGCCTTGTACAGGGGGTAGCGGGAGGCTTGCGGGTAGCTCGACGCGGGGATAAGTGTTGTATTACGCCGGGAAACGGGGAGGTGTTTATAGAGAAGGGTGTTTCTTGAGGTAGGCGAGTAGGGCTTCCATGACGGAAATGCCCGAGTGTATCCCCTTGCCTTTGCCCGGGAAGGAGTACTCGGCGTTGATGTAATAATTCAAGGCGACACGGTAACGCTTTCCGTTCGCGAGCGGGGTGCCGGAATGGTCTTTCAAGAGGACGTCGATGCCTTTGCCCGTGCTGTCGCGGGTGATGGAAAAGGTACCTCCCGCCATGAGCAAGTCCGTGAACGGGTATTTTCGAAGTTCGTTGAAGCGGTTCAGCAGGAGGAGTTTTATATCTTCGGCGGTCATCTCCTGAATGACGATATGGTTGCCGAAAGGTTCTATCTCGAGTAAGGTTTCCAGCGTGATGTCGCCCGGCGGGATAAGGGGTTTGCGGATGCCCCCGAGATTGTAGAAAGCGAAGTCGCCGCGAGTGGCTTCCCGCGTGGCGGTTGTCACGATGTGTCCTGTCATCTCTTGGGACAACGGGCGGGATGTATGCCCCATGATCTTTTTAAATTCCGGTCTGTCGTAAAATTGGTTTACCAGATCGAGGATTCGGGGCTCGGGACGGGTAATCGTGTCGATGTTGACGGAGCGGAATGAACGGTGAATTAGCTTCTTGCCGGAGAATTTCAGTATCGTGACTCCGGCATATTTCAGCGCGATTCCAGACTGTCCTATCATGACGTCGTTTATGAACTTGGCTGTGTCCAGCAAGGTGTGCGTGTGACCGCCGATGATGACGTCCAGTTCGGGCATGGACGTCGCGAGCACGGAATCGGCGTCTACCCCCAAGTGGGTGATGGCGATGAGGGCATCGCCGTTTTGTTTCAAGTATTTGTACCGGGCAGCAGTCTGTCGGTAGTCGTCGAAAGTGATTCCGGTGAAATGATCGGGATTGGCGTCGGGAAGCCCGTTCGTGGTTTGCGTCAGCCCGATGAAGCATAGTTCAAGCCCGTTGACCGTCATGGAATGATAGGGTGCGATTGTGTCCAACGCGGCACGGGAGGAGTTGATATTAGCGCAAATGATGGGGAAGGAGGCGTCATTTATCCTTCGGCGTAGTGTTTCCTGCCCGTAGTCGCACTCGTGATTTCCCAGCGTGGCGACCGAGTATCCCAGCGCATTCATGAGCGTGATAATGGGTTTGCCCCGTTCCTCGGCGTAGTCCACGTAAGGATTGCCCGTGAAACGGTCGCCCGCGTCAACGAGAATCACGTTCGGGTGTTCGGCTTTCACGCGTTCCACGAATGTCGCCAACTTGGGGAATTGGTCGATATGCCCGTGAATGTCGTTGGTGGAGATGATGACGATTTCCTTTTCCGCCGTTTTTGTCCGGCAACCGACAAGCAGCAAAAGGATGTACAAGAGTATGTACCGGTAGCGAATACCGGAATAGAAGTTCACCCGTTTGTTTGCTCGCTCGTGTTTCATCGTATCTTTTTATCGGGCGGCAAATATAGTCAAAATCAGCGTATATTAATACAGGTAGCGTGCTTTGAATTTGGGGATGTCTACATGTAATACCTTCACGAGGAAGTTCTCCACGCTGCCGTGATCTTGTTTTATCCGGTCGATCGCGGCTTGCAGGAATCCCCGTTTCACCGTGAGCACGGGTTTAAGACCGGGGTTCTGTTCCAGTTCCTTGGCGTATTTGTCGCCGAGGTAATGGTTGGAGGCGAGATAATCTTCCATGATGATCGCCTCGTCCACCCCCAAGGCGTACAGGATGAGCGCGGCAGCCGTACCCGTGCGGTCTTTCCCGGCGGAACAATGGAAGAGCAGGGGGACTCGCGTGCTGTCTTGCAATAATTGGAAGAATGTTCTGTACCGTTCAATAAATGGTTCCTCGGTGACCAGATGCACGTATATTTGAGTCATGAGGCTGTCGAGTTGTTCGGGACCGAGATCGGAGAAATTCACGAGGGTGAGCACGTTGCCGGGTTCAATGGATAGCTTGTAGGCATGGCGGGTTGAGCCGGGTAGTTTGTCCGGGGCATTGGCGATTTCCTTCGGTCCCCTGAAGTCCACGACGGAGGTGACGGGAATGCTTGACAGGTAATGTAAATCGGCTTCCGTCAGTTTGTGCAAATCGTCGGAACGGAACAGTTTACCCCATTTGACGTGCCGCCCGTCTTGAGTCGGGAATCCGCCCAAGTCACGAAAGTTATACCCGCCCGCCATAGGGAGTTGCCTCTCGGAGAAGGTGAACGTTTCTCGCGGGGTGACGAGCCGGTAATATTTTTTCTCCGGGGAGGGGATGGTTATGCTGTTGGTTGTTGTACTACTGGAATTACCATTGCCAATCGGGGTTTGTAGCGTGTCGAGCGCATCGATGGAAGAAGCCTCGAATAGTGCCCAATCTCCATCGACTTGTAAGGTGATTGTCGTTTCTTTCGTGTTTTTGTTGGCAGTAATCTCTGCCATATCAGGCGTGGCATACCCGTTCGCGAGCGTTTTGTCAGGTGTCTTGTCTTTACATGAATGGCATACGATGGTAGTGGTAATAATAATCATGGCTAATCTCATAATGTTCTGTATTTTAATCGTGTTGGTGTTTACAAATATGCGAAAAATAATTAAGTCTGTCAAGTCTGTAAGGTCTATAAAGTTTATAAGGTCAATGGCCCCCTGCGGGGACGCTTTGCTCACGGTAGCTTGGGCTGCCGATAAACGACATCCGAAGGATACCCGTGACTTGTCATGTATCTTTAAAAGTTTACAATAAATTCTTAATGTTTTCATAACACGGGTTTCGTGGTGCGGTTTTTGTCAGTAACCTATGTATAACCCCTTAAAAATAAAGTTATGAAGACAGCTTTGTTTTTTGAAAACGATCAACTTTGCCATCTTGACGAGAATACCCGCAGGAAGGAAATCAGAGTTTCAACTATTACCACGGAGGAAGATAAAGTTGTTTCTATCAAAAACAGCGAGGTGAAGATCCGTAACTTTAATAATTTTGTTTCTTGGTTAGTTGACCGCGGAATTAAAATGATTTACGTTTCCGGTATTGACGAGAAGATTATGCGTTTTTTTGAACAAGTCAAGATTATCGTGAACGTGAAGGAGAAATCGGATCGAACGCTTTTATTGACAGAAATTACATCAAGGGACTGAAAATGTCCCTTTTTTACAATATAGCAAACGCGTAAAACATTATCTTTGTTATGTTGTTTAAAAGAATATACCGGTAGTATGCAGTCATTCAGAATGATAAAGCCCGCCCCGGAGTTGGCTCGATACGTGAGGCATTATTGGATTTTGGAAGAGGACGCGGTACTGCCTGTTTCCGAACGGGTGTTGCCTGTCGGTTGTGTGCAATTGGTGTTTCATAAAGGAGAATCCCTGTTTTTATTGAAAGAAGGAAAATTACAACCTCGCGCGATGATTTGCGGTCACACGTTCGGCTTCTCGGATGTCCTCTCGACGGGGCGGATAGAGATGCTCACGGTTGTGTTCCAGCCTTATGCCGCCAAAGCCTTTCTTCATATCCCGGTACGCTTGTTTCACGGGCAGAGCGTGGCAATGGAGGACGTGGAGGATAAGGATTTCAAGTTATTGACAACGCGAGTAATGGACACGACCGATCAGGACGAGTGTATCCGGTTGATCGAGCGGTTTTTGATTCGCCGCCTGTATACGTTCCCGGAATATAACTTGAAACGTGTTGTTGCCGCCTTGCACGAGATAAATGTTTGCCCGAGTGTCGATATCCCTCGCTTGGCGGATGTCGCTTGTCTGGGAGATAAACAATTCCGTCGGGTGTTTATGGATTACATGGGTACGACACCCAAGGAGTTTATACGTATCGTGCGGATGCAGCGGGCTTTGTTTATGTTACAACAGGACGGGGCTACCCCCTTCGCTCAAGTCGCGTACGCTTGCGGTTTTTCGGATCAGTCCCACATGATCAAAGAGTTTAAACTCTTTTCCGGGTACACCCCGGCGGAATATTTGACTATTTGCGCACCTTATTCCGATTATTTTTCCCATATATAAGGATGTCCGTTTTTTTCTATCCGGGGAGAGGCGGTGTTCTTATTTTTGCCTTGTCTTTATAGAGGCATAGTAGTAACCAATAAAAAAGAACAAGATGAAAAACTTAATTGCATTTTTCGAGATTCCGGCTGTCGATTTCAAACGGGCTGTTGATTTCTATGAAACCGTGCTTGACCTGCAACTCGCCGTTTTTGAATGCGAACACGAGAAAATGGCGTGCTTTATCGAGGACGGACAAACTGTCGGCGCCGTCGCTTGGGCTCCCGAATTTAAACCGTCGGCGGGAGGAGTGCTTGTACACTTCCGTTGCAACAATATAGAGGAAGCCATCCGGAGGGTTCGTAAAAAAGGCGGCGATGTCGTCATCCCGAAGACCAGAATCGAGGCGGAATGCGGGGGATATTTCGCCGTGTGCACGGATAGCGAGGGGAATCGCTTCGGGGTGTACAAGGAGAAATAAGTTTATAAAGTTTGTAAGGTTTATAAAGTTTATAAAGTAATTGCCCTCTCGAGCAGCCCGAAGGACGCCCGTAACTTTATAAACTTTATGAACCTTATAAACCTTTGACTTAATATATTTGTTTCCTTTTCAAGTAGATGTAGGATTGTATTCCTAACATGGCAACAAACAGGTATTCAGCCGTCAAGTATACCGCCAGCAGTGTCGTGAAGCAATAGCTCAACACGTACAGGTATATCAGGTAAACGATTATCGTCGTCACTTGAAAGATGAACGCAGTCCGGGTATCTCCCGTGCCGGTCAAGGCACTGATGTAGACGAACCCGGGTACGGCAAACAGGTAATTCAGTAACATGACGATAAACGGGGTGGATGCGATTTCAATCAAGCGCGTGTTGTCGGTGTAGCATCCCATGATTTGCCGGCTGAAAAGCAGGGCAAGTACAATCAAGGGCAACCCGATGGCGTACCCCAGTTTCAGTATCTTGCGGCAGAGCGGAAAAAGTTGATTCCCTTTCCCTTCGCCGATCAAGTTACTCACGAGCGAAGCCGTCGTGGCGCCGAACGAGTTGACAATCACGAAAAAGAGCGTCGAGACACTTCTGGTGATATTGGATACCGCCAGTTGCACTTCACCCAATCTCTCGATGGCGATAAAGAACAGGAACCACGGGGCTGTGCTGACGAACGAGTGCATCATGCTCCATCCGGACAATCGCAGTACCGCTTTTAATAGCTTGCCGTCATACACCATTTTTAATCCGTATTTCACTTTATCCGTCACGCGTAGCGTGTAGATAAGAATGATAAGCAATGAACCCGCTTCCGCGAACGAGGATGCCATTGCCGCTCCCGCTATGCCTAAATCAAGCCCGAAGATAAACAGGTAATTGGATGGAATGTTGATAATGACAGCCGTGAGCGCTACCAGTGTCAATACCTTGGTCTTGGTAATCCCGACATAAAAAGAACGGAATGCCAAAAACGGGAAGGAGAAAAGCAACCCGAAGCACCGCCAGTTCAAGTAATCTATGACCGCTTGATAGATTTGGGGTGAACTGATAAAATATTGCATGACGGGCGGGGTTATCCAATACGAAACGAGGATTAACGCCACCGCCAATCCACAGAGGAAAAACAGTCCTTGAAAGAATGTCCTGCCCGTCTTTTCATATTGCTGCTCCCCGTTCTTGCGTGCGATCATGACTTGCAACCCGAGGCTGAACCCGAAACCCAGAATATAGATCGCCATGTAATAAACGCACGCCAAAGCGGACGCACCCAGTTCGACTTCTCCCACGTGCCCAAGGAAAAGGGCGTCGGTGATATTAATTAATTGCTCCATTAATATGCTCATCATCACCGGGTAGTTGATGAGCCAGATTTGTTTATAAGTATAATTCATCTCTTCATTCGATGGTTCGAAATATGTAGAGTCAAAAGTTTATAAGGTTCGTAAAGTTCATAAAGTAATGAACCTTGCGGGTGTTTTATAAACTCGAAATCTTATTTCGAAATTCGTAAATAATTGAAAATAAAACTCTCTACCGAACCGGTATGGTTCGTTTGTGCTGAATAGCTTTTTTTAGGTAAGTGCTATTCCCGGGGCGTAGCTATATGCAGAGTTTCATAAATGGATGAATATTCTTTTGTCAATGTTACACGTTACAAATGTAGTGATAATTTATCAAACCTGCTATCTATACAGGCACTGATATCCGTCGTGACGAATTTGCCATTGTAGAATAAACAGAAAATCGTGGCAGGAGTCGGGGCGGCTTGGGCTTGCTCCATGGTTTCCAGTTTGATTATTTTCAACGGAATGTTTCTACTTTGGGCTGTTGCTGTTAAAGACTCTCGGATATGGTATTCCGTGAACGGGCAACGGTTCGAGTAATAGGCTACCAGTCCCTCTTTATCCGGACATTCGCCACTGATTGCGTTCGCGTGGAATTTAGGTAATGCCGCATCCGGTTTCAATCTTTTCACCAGAAGGCTGAAGCCCGAAGGGGTTTTCTCGACCGTTTCGAACCCTTGTAGTAAAAACCACTTCGCGTCACTCATGAAATGAAATTTCTTTGTCCCGACCACGGTCACCAATCCCGTTTTACCTTGTGCCGTGGCGTCGTCAATGGCGGATTGCAGCAACGCTTTGGCATACCCTTTGCCCTTGTATTGTCCGGCAACCCAAAGGCAGTTGAGCATCAGGTAACCGGGAGCATCTACCGGGAGCCATGCTTTCTCCGCGGGACAGTATTCTATAAAAACCTTCGCCCGTTCATCGAGTCGGCGGAACACGTACCCGTTGTCAAATTCTCTCTTCAGCCATTCCTTTTTCAGCTCGTAGCTGTCCTTGCATTTCTTGTCGGAAAAGGCGCAACAGATGTGTTCTTGGGCAATGTTCTCTTGGGTTAGGGTGATGAATCGTGGTTCCATAAGTTTGTATTTCGTGATTTTGTTATCGGCAAAGATACTATAATGCAATGGCTTTTTTATCTTTGTCGTGCAAAATAAAGAGGTTCGCTTATGTCACTAGAAAAAGTAAAACAATATTTCGATACCCTCGGTTTGGGACAACGGGTAATGGTATTGGCTCAATCGAGTGCCACCGTCGAGGAAGCGGCTGTCGCCGTGGGGTGTGAGCCGGAACGGATAGCTAAAACCATGTCTTTTCTGGCAGGGGAGGAAGCCATTTTAATCGTCACCGCCGGGGATGCCAAGGTGGATAATAAAAAATACAAGGAGAATTTTCATCACAAGGCAAAGATGATACCGGGAGAGTCCGTGGAACAGTATATCGGGCACGCCCCCGGTGGAGTATGCCCGTTTGCCATTCCCCCGGGAACGAAAGTTTATCTGGATGTGTCCCTCAAGCGTTTTGACATAGTCTATCCTGCGGCGGGAACAAGTAACAGTGCCGTCGAATTGTCAATCAAGGAGTTGGAAGATTGCTCTAATTACACGGCTTGGATTGACGTGTGCAAGGGGTGGAGGGAGGAATAAACCCGCTCGGCTTCCCGTGATATGTGAGAGTTAATTTGTGCATCGCCCGTGTCACGGCGACGTAAAGCATGCTCTTGTCGATGGGGGTGGAGTAGTTTTTATCGTCTACCCGCGGAACGATGACTTCGTCAAATTCCAGCCCCTTTGCCATGTGGGCTGACGTGACGATAATGCCTTTCGCAAAAGCGGAACTCCGGTTGGAGAGGAAATAGATATTGGAGGTGTACGCTTTAAGTTTTTCCGTCATTTCCATGGCTTGTGCCTCGGTCTTGCAGATGATTCCCAGTGATTTGTGGTTCGAGGTCTTGAAGGTTGACAGGATGTTCGCGATACCGGATATTTCTTCTTCCATGTTCTTGAAACGGAGGATTGCGGGGTGTTCGCCATGTCGTATCACGGGTTCCAGTTCCTCGTTTGTCAGAATCTTTTGAGCGAAATCGGTAATCTCGAAAGTCGAACGGTAACTTTTGCATAATTTCATTACTTCTCCCGTGACGAACGCTTTCCGGATGATGTCGGCTGTGGACGAACCGTAAGGGTTTACCGATTGGCAGGCATCGCCGAGAACGGTTTTCCGGCAGGGATATAGTTTTTGGAGTACTTTGTACTGCACGGGTGAATAATCCTGCATCTCGTCGATCAGGAGATGCTTCACCCGGTGTCGGACGGTATTCCCGTCCAGTGCCATATGCAGGTATGCCAAGGGTGCCAAATCGGCGTATTCCAGCGTGTGATTTTTCCGTGTCTTGAACATATCGGGTTGCCCGCTCCACTCGAAGAAATCCTTGTACACTTGAAGGTCGTTATTCCCGGTGAACATCTTTTGTATTTCCTTCTTCAGCAGGTTCCTCTCCGCCGCGGTTACCGTGAAACCGTATTTGACTTTCATCATGTCCAGAATATAATCCGTCATCGTTTCGAACCGTTGGCGCATGGGGTACCGGTTGAAGCGGCGGAACTGCTCCTCTATAAATTCAGCCGGAATCGTGACGAGTCGGGTGAGTTGCACGTCTGTCGCTTTGAAATAGGTATTCTCCACGTGCAGGATGAACTTATCCAGTCGCGAGATAAACTCGAAAGAAGCCTTGTACCGTATCCGCTCGATAAAGTCCGGAGCGGGTTTGTCGAGCAATTCCGTCACCTGCTCGAAGAAGTTCCGGTATTTGTATTTATTGTCGAGAATCCCCGACAGAATTTGCTCCATGCTGGTTTCGGGTACGGTTTCTTCGCCGAGTTCCGGAAGCACGTTGGAGATGTAGTCGGCAAAGACCTTGTTGGGCGAAATGATCAATATGTCCTTGGAAGAGATATCCCCTTTCTGGGCGTAGAGCAGGTAGGCGATGCGATGTAGCGCGATAGACGTTTTTCCCGACCCCGCAACCCCCTGTATGATAAGTACCGGGGCTTCCTCGTTCCGGATAATCCGGTTCTGTTCCCGCTGAATCGTGGTAACGATGTTTTTCATTTTGTCGTCGGCATTGGCGCTCAACTCCTTTTGCAGTATATCATCATGGACGGTCAGGGAACTTTCGAGCATGTACTCCATCTTCCCGTTCCGGATGCGGTATTGCCGTTTGAGCGAAATCTCCCCGCTAACCTCTCCCGTCGGGGAAGAATAAGCCGCTTCCCCCAATTCGTGATCGTAAAACATACTCGAAACGGGCGCCCGCCAGTCATAAATCAAGTTCATTTTTTGATTGGGATCATAGAACGTGTGTATCCCGATGTAGAGGGGCATGGTTTCGCTTCCCTCTTTTTTCTCTTTGAAATCTATCCGCCCGAAATAGGGAATTTCCAGAATTTTCCCTAGCCGCCGACGCTTGTCAATCACGCTTTCACCCGACGCGAAATGCCGCAGAATACTCTCCCGCATGGAACGTATCTCGTGAGGATCGATGTCTTTATTCGACCAGATGTAATCCTTGTACTCCTGCAACGTGTCCACGTGTTCCTTTACCGACTTGTCCGTGTTGTTTATCATATCGTTGATGATACCGATGAGCTGGCGTAAATACTCTTTTTCCTGTTCTTCTGTTTTGTTGAAAACCATATACCTCTCCTTAGTTATATAAAAATGCACGAAAAGAGGTACAAAGTTAATTCAACAGGATGAGGCGGTAAATAGTTATTTATAGCTATCTTTTATAGCAATTATTTTAAAAGCCCTAAATCCAATCCTTTATTGATAGCCTCGATAGAATTTTGCACGCCTAGTTTGCGAAGCAGATTCTGGCGGTGAATATTCACCGTGTGGATGCTGATGCCGAGTTGGTAAGCGATCTCCTTGCTCAGAAATCCTCTCTGTATCAAGTGTAATATTTCTATTTCCCGCTCGGTCAAGTCAATTCGCGGCAGGGATAATAGAGTCGGAGAAAATATCTCCCCGTTTTTAAGATTGAGCACCGTGCAGTCCACTTGTTCGTGCTTTTTCTGGTTGGGGGCGATATCCATATTCCCCACGATCAACCACGCTTTTCCCGTGCGTTCACGTTCCAGTACCTGTTGTCTGCTGATTACCCGTGTATATTGTCCTTTGGCATTGCGTACCCGGAAACTGTAAATATTGCAATAGTCATTCCGCTGTTCGGGAGGTAAGCTATAAATAAACCGGCTTAGTTTTATTTGTAATTTTTCCAATTGAGGGAAATCATCCGGGTGGAACCGGGATTCCAAGTAATCTCCCTGCCTTTCCAGTGTACAGATTTTACGACTATCATACCCTAATAAATCCGCAAAATTCGAGGAAGCGTATACATATTTGCCTTTATAGACATCCACCACAAACGAACAACTTCGGCTGATTCTCTCCATTTGGTGCAACATCGCCTTATCCCGCTCCCACACGGCATAATCAATATCCTCTGCCGCAAGGCATTGCCTTGCCCACATTTCTTCCCGGGTGATGTTGGTTGGTTTCATGATGACTTTGTTTAATGATTTATATTACAATTCTTTTAATAGCTTGCCTACTGGCGTTAAACGGTATTTTTGTGACTTACTGTTGGGTTTGTTGGGGATTGTCATTTCCCATCCAATATTTTAATAAGTTCCTTGACTTGCGGGGTAACTTGCGGGTAACTTGCGGGGTAATCTATACGGTTTGTTTCAGAAGTCATGTTTTATAGAACAGTTTTGTGTTATGATTGAATGACAGACAAATTTACGTAAAAATCTTTGAATTATATGCTGTATAGAGAAAATAGGAACAAGAATCTGCTAAAACGAATACTTTATAAGATAACATTATAATAGTTGAATTTGTTTTAATATATTTGTCTTTATGCTTGAGAACTTGATTAACGGAGAACCTGTCAGACATCTTTACGTGATAGGAAATGGATTTGATCGATACCACGGGGCGAAATCTACTTATTGGGATTTCAGGGGGTATTTAATCAGGCATGATGACTTTGCGCTAAAGATGTTTGAACTCTTTTTCGGACCAAGGTCGATGATGAATAATTTTAAGTCGATAAAAGACTACTTGCTTTGCCTGCAATACGGGCGTGCTTTGCCCGCGCCGAGGAATACGTGGGCTTGTAAATGTTTGTGGAATGATTTCGAGAGATACCTCGGCGAGTTGAATCGGGAACGGGTATTTGACTTCGTGGATGAGGATTTATCTGAGTTGGACGAGGAAGAAGGTGGCTTTTACGCGAATTTCGATGCACTAATAGGGTGGGTAAGCGATATTGTAAAGGAGTGTTCTGTCGAGATGCAGTATCATTTCCATCGCTGGATTAATACCGTGCATTACGAGAAAGGGTTTAGGAAGAAAATGCTACAACTTGATGGAAATGCGGCTTTTTTGAACTTCAATTATACACTTTTTCTTGAAACTGAATATGGTATTCCTCGGGAGCAAATTGTGTATATACATGGAGAGCGAAGACAAAAGTTTGGTAAGTTAGTGCTGGGACATCGTGCGGAGAATGCTGAGGCGGCTTTTGACGAGTGGATTCATAAAAATAGAAACAAAAGAAGGTACCGTCCTAATTTGAAAGGGAAAAACGGGAGGTATTTCGCCAATGATAAGTTGGTGTATTTGGCATTCTTTGCGGAAGATGAAGCAAAAGGTCGATGGCGGTTGCCTGTCAGGTATTATGCCGCGGATTTGATTGAAGAGCGTTTGGAGGATTATTATAAAGAAAACGTGAAACGATGCGGAGAGATTATAGACCGGAATCTGGAATTTTTCAAGTCATTGCGGGAATTGCAGGAGATAACGGTACTTGGACATTCTCTGGGCGACGTGGATTTACCTTATTTTAGGGCTATTCTTGACCATGTGGTTGCTCCGGAAGATTTGAAATGGAAATTTAGTTATCATACTGATGCAGATAAATGTAGAATTAAAAGATTTTGCCGACAACTGAAAATACCCGAAGCGGAAAATGACCAGTTGTTCAGTATGTCGGTTTTAAAACGTTAACTGGTCTTGCGCCTATTCGCGTATCCTATGAACCCCAACTCGGTTGGGTGGTACGTGACTTGTTAATTGCATCTTTTGGATGAGATTCTACTGTATAGGCGTATTTGAAGTTCTACTTTCGTGGGACTTCTTTGTGAAAACCAGAGTTGTTGGTAGGTGCGTCAGGCATTCGAAAACTGCTTGTGAATGGTTATGAGGATAGGTGAAAATCTATCCTCTTTTTAATTTCAGCATTCTTTCCCTGTTATCGCTACTTTTATCACACCATCCAGTTTATTCTCGAAAACACGATATGCTTCTTCTATTTTGTTTAAGGGGAACCGATGTGTGACGAGTGGGGTGGTATCAATCTTGCCTTCTTCTATCAAGTGAAGAATCTCGGCGCAATCGCAACCATCCACGCCCCCGGTCTTGAAAGTAAGGTTTTTACCGTACATATCGGGTAAAGGCAGAAGTTGCGGTTTGTCGTAAAGAGCAACCACGGTTACGATGGCGTTGGGGCGGGCGCATTCCCATGCCATACGGAAGGTGTCATCGCTTCCGGCTACTTCCAACACCACGTCAGCCCCTCCGTGGTCACTGTGCTGAAGCACGAATTCTTTGCATCTTTCCGGTTCGGTCGCCAGTACATCGGGATAGTGTTCCCGGATAAATTGAATCCTTTCCGGGGACTTTTCGCAAACAATAATTCTTTTTGGCTTCTTCTGCATCACGCAAAGCAGGGTACATATTCCGGTGGGTCCGGCTCCAATGACAAGTACGGTATCGTCTTCCGTGATTTCCGAAATGCGTGTAGCCCAAAATCCGGTGGCAAGCACGTCGCCCACGAAAAGAGCCTGTTCATCGCTTACCGCATCGGGAATGCGGTTGAGTCCGCTGTCGGCATAGGGAACACGGACGTATTCAGCCTGTCCGCCGTCAATGCGGCAGCCCAAAGCCCAACCGCCATTGGGGTCGGTACAGTTGTTCACGAATCCCTTTTTGCAGAAAAAACACTCTCCACAGAAGGTTTCCACATTCACGACCACTCTGTTCCCGGGGTTCACGGTAGTAACGTCGGTTCCCGTTTGTTCTACAACACCCACCATTTCATGCCCAACGGTAATGCCCGGTACGGCACGAGGTACACTACCGTGTTTGATGTGTAAATCACTCGTGCAAATACTTCCAAGCGTGACACGCACGATAGCATCTCGTGAATCTTTTATTTGAGGTATCGGCTTCTCTTGGAGTCTGAAGTCACCTTTGCTTATGTATGTGTATGCTAACATTTAATCGTAATATATACTTTGATATTAAAACTGATAAGAAGCATTTTTCTTTCAGGTTTCAAATATAGGTTTTTAATCTCAAAAAAGAGTATCTCGAAAGACTGTGTCTATTATCTTGTTTTTATTTCCAAAATGCACTATATTTGCTGCATAATAGAAACAAAATGAAGAATGACCTTTTTGGAATTTAAAAATCAACTATTCGATTTGGCATGTTTCAATATCTATCAAGTATATGCATGGCAACCGGATTTTGACCGCAATAATCTTACTCGTTGGGTGAAGAAAGGGTATCTTATACGCTTACGGCAAGGATATTTTGCTTTTTCTGAATACAAGAACAAACCGGATTATTCCCTTTATTTTGCTAATAGGATTTACCGTCCCTCTTATATTAGCTTGCATACGGCATTGGCATTCTACGGGATGATACCGGAAGCGGTAGTGCAAATTACTTGTGTGACATCACTAAAAACAGCCTCGTTTAGTAACGATTTTGGTGAATACTCCTATAAAAATATCAAAGAGAACCTGATGTTCGGATACGAGTTGAAGCCTGTGGTAGACAACCGTACCATGCAGTTTGCCACCCCCGAAAAGGCATTGCTTGATTTGCTGTATCTTTATCCATTCTATGATAATGAGCAGGAATTAGAGGAATTGCGTTTGGATGAAGATTACCTACATGATGATTTAAACAAAGATTTACTGATGAATTATTGTGCCAACTTTCAAAGTAAGGCTCTTGATTATCGGGTAAAGTTACTTTTTAAGACTTATGATTTATGATACAGATAGAACAGATAAGAAATTATTTTCCAGTTCAAATCCGTGGGAATTCGGGTTTCGATAAGCACATACTGAAAGAGTATTTGCAGTTGATGATTTTGGATTACCTTTCTTCTACTCCAACCATTCAAAAGATGGCTTTTATTGGAGGAACAAACTTGCGTTTGGTGAAAGGGATAGATCGGTTTTCTGAAGATTTGGATTTTGACTGCAAAGACTTGTCGAAAGAAGAGTTTATTGAAATGACGAATGGAGTAATCCGCTTTTTGGAGCGTTCGGGACTAAGAGTTGAAGCGAAAGATAAAGAAAATCCGAAGTTAACAGCATTCAGGCGTAACATCCATTTCCCGGAACTCTTATTTGATTTAGGATTGAGCGGACATAAGGAAGAGCGTTTTTTGATTAAGGTTGAGAGTCAAGATCAACAAATCATTTATCCTCCAGTTATAACAAATATCAAGGGGTGTGGATTCTTTTTTCCGTTTCCCGTTCCTTCTGATGGTGTATTGTGCAGTATGAAAATTGCAGCCATGTTAGCTCGTGCTAAAGGTCGTGATTTTTATGATTTGATGTTTTTACTTTCACAAGCAAAACCGGATTACACTTTTCTGTCAAAGCGTTGTGGAATACATAATTTGCAAGAATTCAAGCAAGCAACAGTCGAATTGCTGAAAACGATTGATTTGAAGAAGAAGCAAAAGGATTTTGAACACTTGCTTTTCAATAAAGTGAATAGTGAGAAGATTTTAAGGTTTGGGGAATTTGTGGACTCGCTTACGGAATAATTATGGAGGGATAATTTGTCTTTTGGGTCTAAAATTGAATATTAAACCGAGTCG
The DNA here is from genome assembly GCF_900184685.1 of Butyricimonas sp. Marseille-P3923. GTDB lineage: Bacteria > Bacteroidota > Bacteroidia > Bacteroidales > Marinifilaceae > Butyricimonas > Butyricimonas muris. The sequence goes on along the minus strand of NZ_FXXL01000005.1, from coordinate 59,943 downwards.
GTGATGTTTAAATCCTAGGGAAATTATTTCTTTATTTTATTTCTATTATGCTGTAAATATAGTGCATTGCAGAAATAAAATATAGAGGAAAACAATTGTACTATTCTTTGTTTTTCCTGTTTACACAAAGATAAAATGGATGCTGAGGATAATGAGAAAATATGCGAATACTCGTTTTATGCCAATAATCTTGAGATAAGATATCAACGTCTGGACATTATAAATACCCGGGAACGTTTCGAGGATTTCGAGATAGACACGATTATCTGGAAAGATAACAAGGGGGCGATCGTTACCCTGACGGAAAGAAGAACAAATTTTCTGATCATGGAGAAACTCGAGAAAGGAAAAAATGCAAATGAACTGGCTCGAGTGATGGTGTGGTTATTATTCTCATATAAAAAATTTATACACTCGATTCCTCTGATAACGAGTCTGAGTTTGCCGAATATGAATTTGTCGCCCGAAAACTCGGGATTAAATTTTATTTCGCTCACCCGTATTCTTCATGGGAAAGAGGCCTTAACGAGAACACGAACGGGTTAATTAGGCAATACATCTGAATGTTTCGTGTTTTAACCAAATTAGTGAACTGTATATCAGTAATGTTAAATACAAAATTAGTAGAAGACCGAAAGAAAAAATTAGAATTCGAGACACCCAAAAAAGATTCTTCTTAGTTTCGAAATGAAAATGTTAGTACTTTTACTCTATTCAGGTAATTTTTACTCTTGTTTATTATAAAAAGAAGTGGTTTATTTGTATTTTTGTAGCATATTAACCAAGTTAAGGTTTAGACATGAGTAAAACAAATGAATTTTGTGCTATTGACTTTTTCTGTGGAGGAGGAGGTATGACACATGGTCTTCGTCAAGCCGGAATTCATGTCGTTGGCGGTATTGATTTCGATCTTGCGTGTAAAACAACTTATGAAGACAATAACCCGGGTACAACTTTCATTCATTCGGATATAACTAAATTACCAAATGATTATTTTGAGAAGAATCTAAATATCTTACGCAATGATGATAATTTAATTCTTGTCGGTTGTAGTCCTTGTCAATATTATAGCATCATTAATACTTCCCGAGAAAAAGCTCGTAAATCAAAAGACTTATTACGAGAATTCAAAAGATTTGTCGATTATTATAATCCGGGATTCGTTCTGGTTGAAAACGTTCCGGGTTTGGCTAGTCGTCACGATAGTGTACTTCCCGAATTTTTAGATTTTTTGGAAAAAAAACAATATCGCTATGAATGGAAAATTGTGAATATGAGTTATTACGGGGTTCCTCAATCACGCAAACGATTCTCCTTAATTGCTTCTCGTTTAGGCGAGGTATATCTTCCCGCACCGGATCAAGAACAAGCTAAATTAGTTGATTTTATAGGAGAAGCACATGGTTTTCAGCGAGTCGAAGCTGGTCATTCTGATAAAAGTGATTTTATGCATTCCGTTTCTAAATTAAACGATATAAACCTAAGACGATTAATGAAAACACCTCATGACGGAGGTAGTCGTTTAGCTTGGAAAGATGACGAAGAACTTCAGTTACCTTGTTATATAGGAAAAGATCATAGTTTTACTGATGTATACGGACGGTTACGTTGGAATACACCCTCTTCAACTATAACAACCGGATTTTATAAAATTTCTTGTGGTCGTTTTGCTCACCCGGAAGAAAATCGCGGACTTTCTATTCGTGAAGGAGCAACTTTACAAACATTTCCTCACAATTACATTTTCAAAGGAGGATGCCTCGTAAACAACGCTCGTATCATAGGAAATGCAGTTCCTCCGGAATACGGCAGAAGGTTAGGATTACTATTACAAGAGCTTAAAAAGAATTATCATGGTACAATTCAGAACCAAAGCCAGAGCCGTTGAATTGCTCGGGAAAGGACAAATTGCAGATTTACCGACAGCAATTTCAGAGTTATGGAAAAACGGTTATGATGCCTATGCCGGTCATTTAAGCTGCAATCTATATTTACCTGGGTACAGGGATAATCAATCTCCCTTGTTCACACTCTGTGACGATGGTTTCGGAATGTCGGCTGAAGATATTTTGAATAAATGGATTGTTCTGGGAACAGATTCAAAAGCAAGAGGTAAATTATTTTTAACAGATAAAGAGAGATTCTATAAACCTATGCGTATTCCCATGGGAGAAAAGGGTATCGGACGACTGTCTGTCTCTTATTTAGGTTCTCCCATGTTAATGCTCACGAAAAAAGAAAACAAAAAATGTCAGGCTCTATTTATAGATTGGAGAATACTTGAAAATTACAATTTATTCGTTGATGACATCAATATTCCATTAGGGGAATTCTCAAACCCAGATGAATTTCGTCTGCTAGTCCCGGAAATGCTGGCTGAATTTCAGAAAAACTTTGATAAAAGTCAATGGCAAGACCAAACAGAGCAAATGGAAGTTATGCAGGAAGATATCAACAATTTATTTATCCCGGATTTCATTAACAAAGAAATTGTTAGTGATTTTTTCAGTACCGAATACCACGGCACTACATTTCTTATCTTCAAACCCAATGAACAGTTACTGGAATTAGCAGATAATTATAAAAACATTGATGATGAAAGTGATGCCATCACTGAAATAAGACGCTCACTTAGTGGTATTTATAATGTTTTCCTTGAAGACCCCGACTTTACTACTGTTTTCAATATTTATGATTCAGGAGGACGGTACAATATTATTAATGATTTCTTCGAACACAAAGATTTCGATAATACAGATCATTACATCAAAGGTTCTTTTGACGAAAATGGTTTTTTTACCGGTACGGTACGAGTTTTTAAAGAATCATATCCATACACCTTCAAACCTGTACGTATACCGGGTAAAACACCTTATGGCCCCATGGGTATAGAGTTAGGAATTCTGGAAGGAAAAAGTACAAATTCCTCTTTATCATCAGAAGCTTATCACTCTATAAGCGATAAAACAGATAAGTTCGGGGGACTATATATATATCGTGATAAATTTAGAGTACTCCCTTACGGAAGAGTTGATTATGACTTTCTGAAATTTGAAGAACGAAGAACCAAAAGTGCCGGATATTATTTCTTTAGCCACCGAAATATGTTTGGTTATATAACCATAAGTAGAGAACAAAATAAAAATTTAACTGATAAAGCCGGTCGTGAAGGATTTATAGAGAATAAAGCTTACCGGGAGTTTAAGAAAGATCTAATACGATTTTTTATCGATCTTTCATTGACATTTTTTAAAAGTCAAAATGAAGAAAATCAGGAAGAGAAAAATGCCCGTTCTGAGCAATTGAAGGATATTCAAGAAAAAAATCGAAAAATACAAGAGGATGAAAAGAAGAGAAGTAGGCAAACAAAAGCAAAATTCTCTACTGATCTAAAAAATAATCAAATCAAAATAGAACAATTACAAGAAGAAATAAACCAACTATACAACCAGTTAGTTACACAAGCCAATAATCTAGAATTAGTTTATAATGACTATAACAATTTAGTATCTTTACTTGAATCAAAAAAAACAGAATTACGAGCACTGCGTTTAAACAAACCCAAACGGACGAATCTAACTTCTGCACAAGAAAAAAAATACAGTGAATATAAAAACGAGTATACTAAAACAGAGGAATTCATAAAAAATTGTAGTGAAGAAATATCTAAAGTTCGACAACGTTTTGACGTTCAAAATCTAAAAACGGATTTTGAAAAAAGATATGCAGCTGAATTAAGAGAAATAGGTATACTCATTTCTTCTTATAAGAAACGTTTTTTCATGGTGACAGAAAACTTTGAGACCTTATTCAAAAAAGAACAGGTTACATTTTTAGATTCTTTCAAAGAAGAAACCCATAAATCTTTTCCGAATACCCCAAAAACGAGAGAGGATTATGAACAAGCGATCAACATCGTTTTACAAGTCGGAGAAGAAACCCGAAATCAAATTGAAAAAAGATTTTCCTCGTTTACTAATCATGTAGAAAATTTAAGTTTTGATATTGACGATGATTATTTGGTTGGTTGGTACAAAGAGCAACAAGAAAAACTAGAAGAAAAACTAGAAACAACAAACGAATTGGCACAATTAGGTATATCGGTTGAAATTATCGATCACGAGTTAAATGTACTCTACGCACAAATGGCTAATGCGATCGAATACCTCAAAGGTTACACGGATACCCATTCCGAGATAAAGATGCAATACAATCAACTCCAAACGGCATTTCAACATCTTGAAGCTAATTTCAAAATGCTTAAACCCTTGTACCATACAACTCGCAGGCAACGTACAGAAATAAAAGGAGAGGATATTCTATCCGGGATGAGAGTCTTTTTTGCTTCAAAACTGGAACAATATGATATAAATTTGAGTGCTAATGATGAATTTTTATCTTACCAATTCTTTACATACGAATCGGTCATAACCTCTGTATTTATCAATATCATAAACAATGCACTATACTGGCTAATTCCGGTTCAATCGCGGGAAATACGGATAGAGTATATGAAAGATACAAATGAAATTCTTATCTTAAACAACGGTGAAAAAATTGATGAACGTATTATCGATGATATTTTCACCCTATTTTTTACGCGTAAAAAAGACGGAAGAGGAATCGGACTATATTTGGCACGTACGAGCCTTCGTTCCGTGGAATTAGATATTATTGCCACTAATGATAAAAAATACAACAAATTAGGTGGTGCATGTTTTATAATCCGTCCTTATAAAAAAGAAAACGTATAATTTATTATTATGCTTGAAACAAACGAAATCATAGAAATTATATCATCATCCATCCGCTCTGCAGTATGTATTGATGATGAATACCCGGAACCTTATCAGGAAATACCGGAAGAAAGTAAATTACAAAAACAAGCGCCCAAGATATTATACCAATCTTTTCGGGAAAACGGAAAATGTGATCTTGACATATACAATTTTAAAGGATACGAGAGTTTTAAACAAGCCAAAGAATATCTCTTTAGTAATAAAGAATTATTAATACTGGATTGGGAGTTGCAACCGGAAACCCAAGTAAAATATGATGACAGTTTAAAAATATTACTGGATGCTGTTCATAACGATTTCATCCAATTTGCAGCAATCTACACGCAGGAACCGAATACTCAAGCTATCGCTTATAAAATTTATTCTTTTTTTTATTCGACTTCTACCAAAGAAGAAAAAGCTAAACGATATGAAGTGTATAGTTCAACAATTAATGACTTTCTGATTAGGAAAGGATGTGATTGCACAATTGATGATTTGGAAAAAATAATAAAAGAAAACTTACCCGGATATACATTGTACCCGGATAAACAAAAGGCAATCAAAATAGATATAGTTAGAAAAATTCAACAATTAATAAAAAGTGTATGGAATGAATTTTGTCCTATTTTCGATTCACTAGAGATGTCCGTGCATGATTTTTTGATTTGGTATGAAAACTATATAAATGAAGTTCCCTGTTTGCGAGAAGGAAATGAGAACTTTTTTATAAAACCAATAACAAAAATAGGTCTGCCTGGTTTGTTAATAAATAACACGATTATTTTCATCCTGGAAAAACAACAAATTGGGACAAATAAGGGAATCACACCCGATAAATTATACCAACAAACTTGCGAAATCATCTCAAAAATACCCAATGCAAAGTCCTTACTTTTAGCCTTACGTCTCAAAGAAATACTATATAGAAAATTGGCTGTATTGGGAAAAGGTCTGGGAGGTATTGACGAAGAAGCATTGACCTATCATGCCAACAATTATGAAGAAAACACAGGGGAAAATAAATTTGAATATCTGGTATCTTGTCTCTCGGCACATGTAACTCAGCATATTATAGAAAATATAAAATTGAATGAATTAGAAAAAATATTCTCAGAAAAGAGCCCGAAGCCTTCAAAAGAGAAATTAGCAGCACTTAACTCATTTCTTACTTTTACGAAAGCAAATTCGGTTCCCAATCATCAAATCAAACCGGGAGATATATTTCAATTACAAGAACCCGTTACCAGAAAAGGCAAACCGGAGCCTTATATTGAATATATAATTTGCGTGAGTCAAAGTTGCGATTGTTTACGTCCCGCCGAAAAATTATCCTACAATTTTTCATTCACCGGAGGCAAAACTACAGAATTAGACATTGCCGTTAGGAATGTTGAAACAGATCACTTTTCCTTTATTAATGATAATAAAGCTATCCAATGGAATTTAAAGCTATTTACCATATATATTGAACAATATATTTTCGACACAAATATGCCTCTACCCGTAATTATAAACGGACAAGCTAACGAACTAGTATATATTGGAAATCAAAAAGAAATATTCACACAACGTTTAATTAACGCCACATTCAATATCGCTTTGAGAATGGGAATAGATCTACCGCATTATAAATAATAAATTGTCTGTTATTGAATATAGGTTCGATTATTTTTAGTGCTACTCATACAACTCGGTTTATTTTATTCAAAACCGAGTTCTTGTTTTTTACGAAATATCAATTAGTTTGTATCATAAATTCACATTTTATTATACTTTGTGCGAATGGTTTGTGCGAGGGAATCAAGTGTTTCTAATTGTTTTTTTGAGCGCAGCTGGCATTCCCAAACAACTAAAACTCGCCATCCCAATTGTTGTAATTGATTATAATCCTGTATATCTCGTTCTTTTGTTCTCTGTATTTTATCAGACCACCATGCAGTTCGAGTTTTAGGTAATGCGGAACGAGAACAATTAGTATGTCCATGCCAAAAACAACCGTTAATAAAAATTACAGTCTCGTACTTTTTTAATACTATATCTGGTTTCCCCGGTAAATTCAATACATTTATTCTATATCTAAACCCGTGATTAAATAAATACTTCCTAACAGTAATTTCAGGTTGAGTATTCTTTCCTCGAACCATTGACATATTATAACTCCGAACCTCTTTTGAATGTATATCTGTCATAAGAAAGCAAGTCTCAATTTTTATCAAATATAATGTAATCTTAATTTTTATCCAAATTCCACTCCCGGAATGTTCACCATTTAGCATAAAAAGAAATAACTAAAGTCTACAAACTACTGAAAATCTTCAAAAAAACGACTACAATCAGTAGTCGCTTAAATCTGGTAGAGTCAACTCTCCAATGCAACTTTTGATTTCAAAAATACGAAGAATCTTTTTGGGAGGGTGTCGAATTTTAATTTATCTATTAATCTTCTATTAATTTCGAGTTGTACATTAGTGACATACAAGTCACTAAATTGATAAAAACATGATACTTTGGAAATATATTGCCTGATTGACCCGTTGTCTCGTTAAGCCCTATTTCCCATGAAGATAGCAGAGAGTCAGGCCTGAAAATGGGCAACTACAGTTTTCACCAAGGATGAATCGATAACGCTTGCCATTAGGATTCGTTCCATGCAGGGAGGTCTGTTCCTTACTAATCCGTATGAAATGACGGATGAGGATTGTGGTGCTGGATTTTTCGATAAATCTTACCGTTAATGGCGGAGGGGTGTGATCTCAAGCAATTAGAGGAAGCAGCCGTCATTGAATGCGGGAACAAGATATTTAAATTTTAAACTAAAGATTTTTGAAGATTTAAGCGAATCACATTGGTTCTTATTTCTTTTTTTCTCGTTTTTCTTTTGCTTTTCTTTTTGCTTCTTCTTTTGCATTTCGATATTCCTGTAAGCTGTTTGCTTCTTGGTAAGGGCGGGGGAAAAAGTCTGCGATGTCGCAGTCAAGAATTTTGGCAAGTTCGTTTAAATGATAAATGTTGTACTTTTCTTCATAATCTTCTGATTCGACTTGGGAAACAAATGTAGATGTGGAACTTAAGCCCATGCGATCCATAATTTGTTCTTGTTTTATTCCTTTAGCTTTTCTGATTTCTTTTACTCGTTGGATAATGTATTTATCTATTGTTGTTCTCATGGTATAATTTTTTATAAAGAAAGGTTATAAACAGAATCGACATACTTCGTCACGACGAAGATTTTTGTTAAATTATTTGGAGGTGATTTTTCTAAACTATATCTTCGTGGTATTCTTGTTGAAGAATTTGAGAGTTCTAGGTTGTGTAATTGTGTTACTTGCGGAAAAGTGCAAAAGAATGGGTTTGAAGTAATATGTTAGTGGGAGAGGTGAACTTAATATGATTTGAGGTATTGGTAATAGACAAAATAGATATAGACATTATTCTAAAAATTCTAATTAAATCAAGACAATGAAAAAAGGACAATTTCTTATAACTTATTTACTACTAGTAAATGTGAATTGTAGAAAAAATATTTATTGTTTTCTTTTGTTACTTCTAAATGGTTTCTCTGGGAAAAAATCTCGTGTGGAACATTCAAGAATGACGGCAATGTCATTTAAATGATCAACGTTATAGGCTTCGTCATATTCTGGATTTTCAATTTTGCTAATATATCGTTGATTGATATTGAGGCAATCCGCTAGATAACGTTGGCTAATTTTTAGTTTTAATCTGCGTTCTTTTACTTTTTGAGCAGTATATAACTCTATTTCCGATTTCATGGTTTCAATTTTTTATAAAGAAAAGAATAAATCGGCTTTCAAGTGAGGATATATATATCTTCACTTGAGGTAAAAACAAGAACTAAAGTGGGTGTTGTTGGGGATTATAAATTAAATAATTCTCCGAATTAATTATAAATATATGATAAAATGAAACGAGAAATAATTCAAGTAAGTTTTTTATCCTTTTTGTATAGAAAAGAGGTGGGTAGTGATTTAACTAATAACAAATGAAATGAAAAAAGATTACGAGATTATGAATGATTGTAGATTAAAAGATTCTTCTTGAATGGAATTTTGCTATCGTAAAAACGGAAAAATAAAATAGAGGGTGTATTCTATGCCTGAGAAACGTTGAATATCACCCCCTTGTGTAAATCAATTTTATTAATTAATTAACAATCAAAGTTATGAAAAAAACTTATGACAGGAAAGTTTTTAAGCGAAAGTTGCTACCTCGGAAGATGGCGGTAATCGTGATTATCCGGTTATTTATGGTTTTGCTGTTGGGATTCCCGCTGTTGGCGAATGCCGGAGGGAGGGATTCAACCGGTGTGGAGAGTAAGGAAGTGAAGGGGAAAGTGACGGATGATAAAGGTGTGCCTTTGCCGGGAGTCTCGGTACGTTTGGCGGGGACGCTGGTGGGGACTGCCACGGATGTGGATGGAAAGTTCAAGTTGTTGCTGCCTGCGGACACGGCTACTCTGGTGGTTTCTTTTATCGGGATGAAGACGGTGAGCGTGAAGTTGCCACGGTTAAAGAGTGGGGAGGTGCGGAAGGAACTTTCGATCGTGATGCAGGCGGACGAGGTGGAACTGGCGGACGTGGTGGTGACGGGAATCTTTACCCGCAAGAAGGAGAGTTTCACGGGATCGGCGTCCACGTACTCGGCAGCAGAATTGAAGACGATGGGAACGCAGAATGTGCTGCAAAGCCTGAAGACGTTAGACCCGGCTTTCGCGATTATCGAGGATAACCAGTTCGGCTCAGACCCGAACAGGTTGCCGAACATGGAGATTCGGGGGAAGTCGAGTATGTTGGGGTTGAGGGATGAATTGGATGCCGACCCGAATCAGCCGCTTTTTATACTGGACGGTTTCGAGTCGACGTTGGCGGCAATTAATGATTTGGATATTAACCGGGTGGCGTCGATCACGATTCTGAAAGATGCGGCTTCGACAGCCATTTACGGGTCGAAGGCGGCAAACGGGGTGATCGTGGTGGAAACCGTGAAGCCGGAAGCGGGGAAATTGCAGGTAAGTTATAACGGGAACATGAATCTGTCGATGCCGGATTTGTCGAGTTATAATTTGATGAACGCTAGGGAGAAGTTGGAGTTCGAACGATTGGCGGGAAGGTATGAACCCGCATCTTGGTCGGCGGTAAGCGAGGTGGAGATGAACGAGTTGTATAACGAGAAATTGAGGGCTATCGAGAGTGGCGTGGATACCTATTGGTTGGCTGAGCCTTTGCGGGTGGGGGTAAACCAAAAACATTCCCTGTACGTGCAGGGAGGTGAAGGAAATTTCCTGTTCGGGCTGGGAGCGGGATATAACGGGATTTCCGGTGTGATGGAAAAGTCCGACCGGAGTGTGATCAGCGGTAATATCGATTTGATTTACCGGGTGTCGAAATTCCAGTTCTCGAATAAATTCTCGTTGACATCGACCGACTACAAGAACCCAATCGTGGCATTCAGCGAGTACGCGGCGGCGAATCCTTATTACAAGAAGTATAATGATTCGGGGACGGTGGATAAATGGTTGGAGAAAAATGATTTCTTTAAGGCATCAAACCCGTTGTGGAACGCCAGTCAGAATAGCCGGGACGAGGGGAAGAACCTCTCGTTGAGTAATTATTTCATGGCGGAATATTTCCCCACGGCGGAGTGGCGGGTGCGTGCCCGGTTGGGGATTACTTACGGGAATGACGACACGGAGAAGTTTTATTCCCGGAATGATACCCGGTACGAGGACGTGGAGGCCATCAAGAAGGGGGAATACCGCTCGGCAAATACCCGGACGAATCAGGTGGAGGGGGAATTGAGTGTTACTTACGCGAAGTTGTTGGGAAAACACCGGGTGAATCTGGTGGCGGGTGGAAATGTTTTTAGCAATAAGTCGCTCACGCAAGGGTATTCGGCGCAAGGGTTCCCGGAGGGTGATTTTTCTTATCCCTCGTTCTCGAACGGTTACCCCGAAAACGGAACGCCCACTTATTACGAGTCCGTGTCCCGCTCGGTGAACGGGTATTTCAACACGGGGTATTCTTTTGACGACCGCTATTTGATGGATTTCAGTTTGCGCGCAAGCGGGTCGTCGGTTTTCGGTACCTCCCGGAAGTATAACACGACGTGGTCGGTGGGACTGGGATGGAATTTGCACAAGGAGAAGTTTATCATGAATCACGTGGGATGGATAGACTTGTTGAAGTTGAGGGCGTCGATCGGAAACCCGGGGAACCAGAGTTTTGATTCGGCACAGTCGTTGCTGACGTACTCGTTTCAATACGGGGCGATGAACTATTTCGGGCTGGGAGCCGTGTTGTCGCAGGTCGGGAACCCGGATTTGGAGTGGCAGATTACCGTGGACAAGAATATCGGGTTGGACGTGACGTTGTTCAACAAGCGATTTTCCCTGACGGCGGATTATTATTACAAGGTGACAGACCCGCTATTGATTAAGGTGAGTACCCCGCTTTCTTCCGGTACGCCGACGTACATGACGAATGCCGGGGAGCAGGTGTCGCAAGGTTTGACGGCTTCGGTGTCGTACTATATTTTCCAGAATTTCGCGGAGCGCTTCTCGTGGATGATTCGGGCTAACGTGAGGACGCAGAAGAGTAAGATTGACAAGATCGGGAATAAGCTTTCCACGTTGAACGCCAGTGGAAAGGGGGCGAACACGGTGAGGTATTATGACGGGGCAGACCCGGATGATATTTGGGCGGTGAAGTCCGCGGGGATTGATCCCTCGAACGGGAAAGAGTTGTTCTATGCCAAGGATGGCAGTTATACTTATGATTTTTCCTATGACGACGAGGTGATTTGCGGGAATACCCGTCCCGACGTGGAGGGGGTGCTTGGTACCTCGTTGAACTGGAAAGGTTTGTCGGTGAGTCTGAATTTCCGTTACCAGATGGGGGCGGACGTGTTCAACGAGGCGTTGTACAGCAAGGTGGAGAATATCTCGAGGAGTGCCTTGAACCGGAATCAAGACAAGCGTGCGCTGTACGAGCGTTGGCAGGAAGTGGGGGATATGGTGCGTTTCAAGGATATCGCCAGCGCGGAGAGTACCCCGATGTCTTCCCGTTTCGTGCAGAAGGAGAACGTGTTGACACTGGAGTCGGTTTACGTGGGATACGAGTTCTATGACGGGTGGATCAAGAAGCTCGGGTTGAGTAGCTTGAAGATACAGGCATCCGCGCGTGACGTGTTCCGGGCATCGACGATTCGGTCGGAGAGGGGTATAGCGTATCCCTTCGCGAGAAGTATGGAGGCAGGACTTTCGTTTAATTTTTAATAACAGATGAGTATGAGATTACGAAATATAATTTGGAGCGGGTTGATGTTGGCGTGCAGTGTCGGGTGTGCCGATTTTCTGGACGTGCAACCCAAGGACAAGCAATCGGAGAAACAGTTGTTCGCCACGAGAGGCGGGTATTATACAGCGGTGAACGGGATTTACAATAAGATGGCGTCTGCGGCTCTTTACGGGAAGAATCTTTCTTACGAGTTGGTGGATGTGATATCGAAACGTTATCAGCCGCTGTCGGTGAACACGTATCTGACGGCGTTGAGCACGTTTGCTTACACGGATAATTCGGTGGAAACGGAGTTGTCGAACACGTGGACGGCGGCTTATAACACGATATTGAATTGTAACGTGGTACTGGAGAATATCGACAAGAGCGAGGGGGTGTTGTCGACGGTGGAATCGCGGGTGCTGAAAGGGGAGATGCTTGCCGTGCGAGCCTTTTTGCATTTTGATATGTTGCGTTTGTTCGGTCCGGTCTATAAGCTCCAACCGCAAGCGGAATCAATCCCTTATAACGAGTCGTCGAAAGTGGTAGCCTTGCCATTGTTGCCTGCCGATTCGGTAATTCACGAGAAGATTTTGCGGGATTTGGACGAAGCGGAGGGTTTGTTGTCGGATAGTGATCCGGTTATCGCGGAGGGGCCTATGGCTTCCCTCGAGGAAGATCAAGACGTGTATTTGCGTTATCGCCAGTTGCGGATGAATTATTATGCCGTTCAGGCGTTGAAGGCAAGGGTGTACTTGTACGCGGGAGAACAGGCGAATGCTTTGGCTGCTGCCCGAAAGTTACTGACGGACACGAGGGTGGATGAACATTTTCCCGCGGTAGACCCGAATAAACTTTTGGCAAACCAGACGAATCCCGATCGGGTGTTCTCGACGGAGGTGCTGGCGGGTATTTACAAGAAAGACAGGAAGGATATTTATACCGGTTATTTCAGCGCGGAACAAGCAGGGAATAATTACCTGCATCCCCGGAAAGATTTCGTGAACACGAATCTTTTCGCGGGAGAAACACAGGATTACCGTTTCCAGACGTGGTGGCAGATTGCTTCCGGGGTGGGAGAGAGCGGACACGTGCTTATCAAGTACAAGGGAATCGACCAGCCTAGCGGGACGACGGAAACGGAGTATTTCTATGCTGTTTTCATGTCATTGATTCGCTTGAGTGAGGTGTATTATATCGCGGCAGAATGTGAGCCCGTGTTGGCGGATCGGTACGAGTGGCTGAATCAAGCCCGTGCGCGGAGGGGATTGCCGAATTTGACGGCGGTTTCGGAAGATGATTTCATGAAACGGTTGCGGGGAGAGTATTTGCGGGAGTTTATCGGGGAAGGACAAATCTTTTTCATGTACAAGCGTTTGTATATTAATATAAACAGTGACGAGAACGGGTATGATACCAGTACTTACGGGGCAAGGGAGGAACGTTACGTGCTGCCTATGCCTTCCGGTGAAATTGCTAATCGTTAAAAGGATAAGATTATGAAATGGAAAAATATATTATGGGGTGCGGGATTGTGTTTTATTTTGAGCGCTTGCGAGAAGCAGGATATCCCGTTTTTTACCACGGATGATGCCGGAATTTATTTCCAACGGGTGACGAGTTATATTTACGGCAGTACCACGGAGTTTTATGCGGATTCGCTTTCTTATTCGTTCGTGTCGGCGCAAGCCTCGGCAAAGAGCGTGATGCTTGCGGCTACCGTGCGGACGATGGGAAAGGTGGCGGATTATGACCGTCCTTTCAAAGTGGTGGTAGACGAGGCGGGAACGACAGCCGTGGAGGGGAAGCATTACGAGTTGGATCTGGATACGGTGGTGGTTCCGGCAGGAGCCAGTACGGCATCCGTGCGGGTGCGTTTTTACCGCACGGATGATTTGATGGAGAGAACGGTGCGTTTGGCTCTTCGCTTGGAGGATAACGAGTATTTCAAGTGTTATTTCCCGGAGTACAAGAACACGAGTGCTTATACGGCGACGGGTGAGATGATTCACGGGGATGTGTTCGCTTTCTCGTTGAGCGAGATGTACACGGAGCCGAGTTACTGGTCGATGTTCGGGGGGAGCTTTTTCGGGGACTGGACTCCCAAGAAGTATCTGGTTGTTAATGCGGCTTGCGGTTTGACTCCCGCGGATTGGAGTAACGCGGGGTATGCCGGGGCTAAGGTGCAGTACGGTCGTTTTAGTTTTTTTGCCATGACCGTGCAGAAGTATTTGCAGGAACAAGCGGATGCCGGAACCCCGGTATCGGATTCGGACGGGAAGTATATGCAGCTTGCTCCTTCCTATGCGGTGGATTATTCCCGGTATGAATAATATTAAAAAATGATGTTATGAAAATGAATCGTATTATATTGTTTTTGTTTGCTTTTTCCCTTTGTGCTTGTTTTGATGATAAGGGAAATTACGAGTACCACGAGGTGGCGGAAATAACTATCGAGAATATCCCGGAGGTGGTTGAGGTGTTGGGAAATTCCGATCATATTGTCGTGAAACCGAAGATCGTTTCTTCGCTGGAAGGGGAGATCGGGGCGGATAACACTAATTTCGAATTCGGTTACAGGATCGAGAAAAAGTCCGGGGGCGTCATGGTGTCCGGGCAGAGATGGGTGGATTTGAACCCCTCGAAAACACTGGAGTTGGATACGTTGGCAGCTTTCGTGGCGGACACGTATATCGGGTGGTTTACCGTGACGGACAAGCGTTCGGGAATACAGGCTTCCGCTACTTTCGACATAAAGGTGTCGTCCCCGACCTACGAGGGGTGGATGGTGCTTTGTGACGAGGGGGAGGAAGAACGTGTGCGGATGGATATGATTTCGGTTATTTCCGCGGAGCGGATTATCCCGGCTTATGACTTGTTGGCGCCGTTGGGATTGCCGGATTTGAAGCATGCCAGAGGTATCGGTTTTTATCCGAATCTTTTCGCGAGTCCTAATGACGTGATCTATGTGATGACGGGTGAGGGCACGTATAAATTGGATCGGGAAACCTTCAAGACGGATGTTTCGTGGGATATCAATAATATTGATTTTATCATTCCTCCCGCAGATGAGCGTGTCGTGTGCTACACGTCGGTGAATAACAGCAGTACGGCGGGAGCCTTGGCTTGCTTTTGCGTGACGGATGCGGGGAATGCTTACGCACAAGTGCTGGGTTCTGCCGGGGCAGCTTTCGAGTATCCCGTGAATACTTCTGAACGGGGAAAAGCACCGGAATACAGGGTTGCCCCGTATGTCGGCGTGAGTATGGCTCGTCCGGGGAACGCGTCGACAGCTTTGCTGTATGACACGGATAACCGGAGGTTCGTGGGGTGGAAATACAATTACAGTGATGATGACGCGATGCAGACTTTAACCCCGTTGCCTGATCCGGAAAGCGGCTTGTTCAGTTTCAAGACGGGCATGGAGTTGGTGCATATGGAGAGTACCCGTTATTCTAACGGATTGGTGTACGCGGTCTTGCAAGATGGCGGGGGAAGGCGTCGCATTTACGGGATTAATATGTCCGGTAACGGTTTCGTGCAGGAAGTCAAGTACGAGAATATGGATGCTCCCGATTTTGATAAGGCAACGGCTTTCGCTTTTCATTCCCAATTCCCGTATATGTTTTATGCCGTGGGGAATAAGGTGTATTTGCATAACTTGGGAACAAACACGACTTACCCGATGAGTACGATTGCTTTGGGGGAGCGTGAAGTGGTGACGATGTTGAAATTCAACCTGTATCGCCAATGTTCTTTAGGTCAGTTGAACAATCAGTCCGAAGAGTTTATGGCTCGGCAATATGAACTGATGGTTGCTTCCTATAACACGGATGCCCCGGATAATAATGGGGGCAAGTTAGGATTCTATCCGGTTGACGGGGTGAATAATACCGTGACGAAACGGGTGGAATATGACGGTTTCGCGCGAATAAAAGATGTCGTGTATCGTGAGCGTCGATAGGTGACGTGGTGATTATTATGCTCGGGAGAGGGGAACGTGTACGTTCCCCTCTCTGTTTTTCAGAACTTCCAGAACGATGCTTGACCCCGAAGGTCATCCGTTCTGTCTGGACACGGAAGAGGCAGAGTAAAGACCGGGGGTGGTATGAAATTGTTTATGAAAGAATTTGTTGAATGCACTTTGACTCTCGAATCCTAGCAAAAAAGCAATCTCTGTGAAAGGTACTTTTTCCCTGATGTATTCTTGGGCTAAATCCATTCGTAGGTTATTTAATATCTGTTGGTATGATGTGCCTTCCGATTTTAATTTGCGTTGCATGTTTCTTTCACTCATGTTGAATTTTTCTGCCACGCGTTTGAAAGATAAATCGGTATTTGAAAGGTTATGCATGAGATAGCGGCGAACTGTTCTTGCCAAACTATTGCTTTGCTCCGTATCCATTTGTTTTATCTCGTGCATGTAGTCCTCGAAGACGGGATATAATGATTTGTTTCCTGTAATGATGGGTAAATCCAGTACCGAACGCTTGAAAGCGAGAGATAGCTTGTCTTGATTAAACTCTATCGGGCAATATAGAAACTCTTCGAGTTTGTCTATCGTGCCTTTCTTGGGGTATATCGAGTGAGCCCGCGAGGGATATAAATATCTTCCCGTGAAACTATACGCGTATTGAAGCGAAATGCCGTATTGCATCTCCATCCATTGCCTGGAAGCTATCGGGTATAGTTGAGCGAATTCACGATTCATTGATATTTCAAAAAAGAAATAATCGTTGTCCTCCCTGTTCGTGTAGGTTAGAATATCATTAGCCGTGAGGTCGAGAGGTGCGGGATTCTCGAAAATCTCCCGGACATTTTTACTGCGGTTATAAATATTGTACATACTGCCGATTAAGACAAAGGGTAATAAAAATCCTGTTTCTAAGCCTATTCTGTTATTGCCGCTTTGTTTTACCACGTGTTCCAAGTATAATCCCAGTATGTTCGCGTCAATTTTTGTTGTCGGGTTTAGCAATGTATCTTGGTTAAACTTTCTTTGTGCGAATAACTTGGAAAATTCCGCTGTGGGCGTTTGAAATTGCTTGATGAGTATATTCAATAAACCTGCCGATATATACATGCTTTGTCGCTTTTGGACAAAATTATGGCTTTATTGTCAATAATGCAAGTGATATACGATATACATTTGTTCTATCATTTTTTAAACTTGAAATATGAAAATAGAATTGGTACCCGCGAGTAAGATTTTATCCATCATGATAGTCTGTTTGGGAGTTATACACGAGATCGCGACATTCACGCCACTTGTACAAGACGGCTTGGAGTGCTTGTCGAGAAGTGATTTTAATAGCGTGATATATATGAGTTTGATGTGTGGGGCTTCCCTTGTTTTGAGTGGGTGGTTATTGTTGCTATTACTCCCCAAGAATGTAACACATACGTTTCTTGCTTACCCGATTTTGTTGATAAGTATTTTTGTGCTTATCAATGGAATCGTGTCTGTTGTTTTTATGGTTGACAATCCGTTTGCTTGGTTCGTACTCGTGTCGGGATTATTAATAACTATAATTTCTGCCTGTAATTATATACTTTTCACGCCAAATGATAAATGAGATTAACGTGTAAAGAATAAACCTTTTTGCTCCTTTATCCGTATAGAGTGGTGTGATTTTTATAACATAACATATACAATTTATTAAAAGGAAAGAATGAAAGCAGCATTGTTTTTAGAAGATAACCAACTTTGCCACCTTAGTGGAAATATAGAAGGAAAAGCGATAAAGGTGTCAACGATTACGACAGAGGATGATAAGGTTGTTTCTATAAAAAACAGAGAGGTGAAAAACTGGAACGTGAATTATTTCGTCCAATGGCTCGCGGAATGCGGGATAAAGATGATTTATGTTTCCGGAATTGACGAGAAGATAAGGCGTTTTTTCGAGCAGATGAAAATTATCGTGAACGTGAAAAATTCGTCGGATCACCCTCTTTTAGTGAGAGAGATTACTTCTTGGGATTAAAGTAGGAATCTTAGGTTAGTTTCCGGTTTAAACATGGTTTAAACAAGGGGCAATCGGAAAATCAGTAATTGAAACAAACTTCATTCATGGATTTTTCGATTGTCCTTTTTTAATAAAGTCTTGTTGTTGAGGTGTGTGCGGCAAAAAAATCAACGGGTAAGATTATTTCGGTCAAAATCGGGTAACCTAGCGCATAGCAGAAACAATGCAGGATATTTGGTCGAATCGGAATTATTTCTTAGTTTTGTGAACTAAACATTGAAAATAATCCAATGAATAGTTCTCGAAATAGCGATTTGATTTTGTCGATTTTTAGCGACGCTCGGACTGTGTTCTCTCTGAACGATATTGCTATGCTTATCGGAGAGAGTGACTTTAAGAAGTTGAACGAACGGTTGAATTACTATGTCCGCAAGGGAAAGTTGCTTCGTCCACGAAAAGGTGTGTATGTTAAACCCAACTACAACCCCGAAGAATTGGTCTGTTTGCTTTATACTCCGTCTTATATTTCATTGGAATACGTGTTGCAAAAAGCCGGTGTTGTTTTCCAGTATGATGAACGGATAACTGCTGTCAGTTATTTGAGTCGTAGTATCGATATAGAAGGTCGTACTTGTGCCTATCGAAAAATTAAGGGTGAAATCCTTATCGTCACGCAAGGTATCAGTCAAATCGGTAATGTAAATATCGCCACGCCCGAACGTGCCTTTTTGGACATCTTGTATTTAAATGCAACATACTATTTTGACAACCTAAATTCCCTTGATAAGAATTTAATAACTAAACTTTTGCCGATATATAATTCCAAAACGCTTACGGCAAGAGTCAAAAAACTGCTTGCGAATGATTAACATCAACAAACATAAATTTTTTTTGACGCAGATACTCAAAGACATCTATTCCGATATCGAGTTGGCAAATAGCCTCGGTTTCAAAGGTGGAACAGCGTTGATGTTTTTTTATGATTTGCCCCGTTTTTCGGTCGATTTGGACTTCAATCTACTCGATTTGGCAAAAGAAAAAACGGTGTATGAAAAGGTGCGAAAAATCTTGTTGAAATATGGTAAGATATTCGATGAAGCAATAAAGTTCTATGGTCCAATTATCGTACTGGATTATGGTGTCGGTGAACGGAAATTGAAAATAGAAATATCCAATCGGCAGTGGAATAACCATTACGAAAGAAAAAACTTGCTGGGTATCAACATGCAGGTTATGGTCGCTCCGGATATGTTCGCTCATAAACTCTGTGCTTTACTTGACCGTGGAGAATTAACGAATCGTGATATCTTTGATAGTTGGTTCTTCATGCAGAAACAAACGCCGATAAACAAAGAGATTGTTGAAAAACGCATGGAAATGTCACTAGCTGATTACATGCAAAAATGTATCGACCATCTCGAAAGTGTGAGTGACCGAGGTATTCTGAACGGTTTAGGTGAGTTAATGGATGAGGATATGAAGAAATTCGTTCGTACAAAACTACGGACAGAAACCATATCCCTGCTTCGGTTCTATAAAGAATTTCCGATTCTTGCGTAGGGTGTTTTAGATTTGCAACACAAGATGTTAATACCTGTGCTCATGCTAATCCCGGTTTAACTCTTGGTTTAACTTTGGGCTTAAAATATCAAGATTTTTGGGCAAAAAAAAGAGAGTCACTTTTGTAACTCTCTCTTATTCAGTGGTGCCACCAGGAATCGAACCGGGGACACAAGGATTTTCAGTCCTTTGCTCTACCAACTGAGCTATGGCACCATTGTTATGTTTTAACGGGTGCAAAAGTAGGGGAATTTTTTGAAATTGCAAGCGATTATAAAGAAAAAATAGAATCGGGATGAAAAAAATAGGGGAGATGGAGAATAGGTGGCTTCCGGCGAGTGTTTTTCGGGGGTGAGATAAATTTTAAGGAATTAGCGAAAAAAAGTGATATTAATTTTTGATTATTAATAAATTAGTTATATTTGCTGCGGTAGAAGTTAAATAGTTGTTTATCGTTGAAACCAAAGATATCTATCTACGTACCCTTCTACATGTATTATTAATTTTAATTATTTTTATTGTGAATATTTTTGTTGCAAAGCTAAGTTCTGCCACCACGAGTGAAGACTTGCAAGCTCTTTTCGCGGAGCACGGTTCTGTTTCTTCAGCCAAAGTAATTATGGACAAAGAAACTGGTAATTCTAAATGTTTTGGTTTTGTTGAAATGGAAGACGAGACGGAAGGTTTCAACGCGATCAATGCTTTAAACGAGTCAGATTTTCAAGGACGGAAAATTGTTGTGAAAAAAGCAAGACCGAGAGAAGAAGGAGGCGATAATAGAGGTTATAGAGCACCGAGAGAAAGAAGATTCTAATCCCAATCGCTAAAGATTAAGAGAGCCGTGTAAAAAAGCATGGCTCTTTTTTGTGTCGATTTTGAGTTCTTTTCTTGTTGTCCGGCATTGTTGATCGAGGCGGTACGTGTATATCGAAAGATTTAGAGATAAATATTTTTAAGTCGTGTGAATAATCTTATAAATTTAATCTCTATTTTTGTAGAAAGCGATATTGGTGGAAATGGACGAAATATTATTCACAAGGCAAATAAACGAGAGACAGACGGATGCTTTTTGCCGTTTGTTCAAGGATTTTTTTGATTCGTTGCTTTATTTTGCCACGGGATACGTGGAATGTAAAGAGGTGGCGGAGGATGTTGTACAGGAAGTTTTTGTAGATATATGGGAGGGGAAGATGAAATTCCAGTCTTACAATAGTTTGAAAACTTTTCTGTATACTTCCGTGAGAAATGCCTGTGTAGACTGGCTGAGACATCAACGAGTGGAGAAGAAATACGCTGATGTGATGCGGCGGGAAACCTCGGATGACGAGGAAGATTTTGCTTATAAAGTGATGCGGGAGGAAATTTACCGGGAGCTTTTTGCGGTTATAGAGGAATTACCTGACAGACGGCGGGAGATATTCAGGTATCACATGCAGGGAAAATCGAATGCCGAGATAGCCGAAATCATGGATCTGTCCGTGTTCACGGTGAAGACACAGAAAGTGAAAGCCGTACAATATATAAAGGAGCGTATGGGGCATCTGTTCTTCCTGCTGACCGTATTCAAGTTGATCTGAGTAAGAAATTGAAATATTTTTTGATTTCGGATACTTCGTTTGGAGTACTTGAACGTTTTATTGATGTAAAACGAGAAAAATATGGATTATAATGATTATCGGATTGTCAGATTGATTCAACGGGATTTGTTGGGGGTGCTCACGAATGAGGAGCGTGAAGAATTGGAGCGATGGATCGGGAATGCTGCCCGGAATGCCCGTTTTTACAGGGAAGTGAAAGATAGCCAAGAGATAGGTGCCAGATTCGCCATATATGATAAAGAACGGAAAGAACAGCTATTGCGACGTTTTGAAAAACGAATCGGGCATAAACGTTCCCGTCACGTGGGAAGAAGAGTGTTGAAGTATGCGGCGGTGGTCATGTTGCCATTGATATGTGTGTGCATAGGGGTAAAGTTGTTGGAAAAAGAGCAGAAGGCAGATGTGGCTATTGTTTCCGGGATATTGCCGGGAGGAGTGAAAGCCACGTTACAGATAGAGGGAGGGGTTGAAATCGCTTTGAGTTCGGACGGGAATCAAGAGCTCATGGAAAAGACGGGGGGACGTATTATAAATTCGGGTGGGGGAATCATGTACAGCCGGGATTCGGGTGTAATTGGGAAACAGGAATATAATGTGCTCCGTACAGAAAGAGGAGGGGAGTACAGTGTGGAACTTTCCGACGGTACGAGGGTGAAAATCAATGCCGCGACGAGTTTGAGATACCCGGTAACCTTTGACCGGGAAAAGCGGGAGGTGTATCTTTCCGGGGAGGCTTATTTCGAGGTGGAAAAGGATACGGACAGACCTTTTTATGTCGTCACGGATGCCATGAGGATACGGGTGTACGGGACGTCGTTCAATGTAAATACTTACGGGGAGAAAGTACAGACCGTGCTTGTCAAGGGGAGGATCGGGATACAGGGAAAAAATTCTTCATGGGAATACGAGGTGAATCCGTCGGAATTGGCAGAGTTCGGTCGGGACGGGAAATTTGTCGGCATTAGGAAAGTGGATACGGAGATGTACACGGGCTGGAAAGATGGCGTGCTGATTTTCGAGAATGAATCATTGGAACATATAATGAACGTGTTGGCTTTGTGGTATGACGTGGATGTGGTTTTCCAGAATCCGGAGTTGAAACAGTATAATTTTGGAGGCTATCTGAAAAAATACGAGAATATAGACGTGATATTGGACGCGATAAGCCGAATCGTGGGAGTGACATTTGTCGTGAAGGATAAGACTGTGACCGTGCAAAAATGAGAAACAGGAAATGATTGTAGCATTTCCTGTGTAATAGATAGAACTTGAGGCGATTGTACCACCAACTCCTCAAGCAGTATTAACCTATAAATACAAAGTTATGAAAAAAAAGCAATCGTGCCTAAAATATAGGCATCGAAGTCGTAAAATTTTTTTGATTATGAGATTGTGTATTCTATTCATCTTTGTTTTCACCTTCACGTTGACGGCGAAAACTCTGGCTCAGCAAGAAAAAGTGAATCTCGACCTGAAAGACGTGTCGATTAATACATTGCTGAGGGAAATTCAAAAACAGACGAGTTTTAATTTCGTTTTCAGTATTGATCAGACGCGGGATTTGGGGAAGTTTACCGTGAAAGCGGAGAACGAGACGTTGGAGAGTGTGTTGAAACGGATATTTGCAGGTACTGGCTTGACATACGAGTTCAGTAATGATTTGATCTTGATCCGCCGGGAGAAGGATAGCCGCCCTAACGAAAGAAAGCAAAAAGAGATTCGGATCGTGGGGAAAGTCGTGGATGAAACGAAGACCGTTTTGCCGGGTGTGACCGTGCAATTGAAAGGGATGAAGCTGGGGACGGCGACCGACAAAGACGGGTGCTAT
The DNA here is from genome assembly GCF_900184685.1 of Butyricimonas sp. Marseille-P3923. Taxonomy (GTDB): domain Bacteria; phylum Bacteroidota; class Bacteroidia; order Bacteroidales; family Marinifilaceae; genus Butyricimonas; species Butyricimonas muris. The sequence continues at coordinate 36,915 of NZ_FXXL01000005.1, read as the reverse complement.
GCTTTGAATTTCCCGGATATGGGGAAGACCGTTGTGCTGGTCTTTTCTTTTATCGGGATGGAAACGGTCGAGGTGAAATATACCGGGAAGGATACGATTAATGTCGTGATGAAGGAGGATAAGATTCTTTTGGAAGACGTGGTGATAACGGGTTATGCCAATATCAGCAGGCAATCCTTTACCGGTAACGTGAAAACCATTTCTGCGGCGGAATTGAAAAGGGTATCTCCGACGAACGTGTTGAAATCCTTGCAGGTGTTGGATCCTTCATTCCGGATAACGGTGAATAATGACATGGGCTCGAATCCGAACGTGTTGCCGGAGATTAATATCCGGGGGGCTTCCGGGATTGGTTTGACGGAATTGGATGCGGCGAGTGTTTCCAAAACAGCCTTGCAGAATGATCCGAATTTGCCGACGTTTATCATGGACGGGTTCGAGGTGTCTGTCAGTAAGGTATATGACTTGGATATCAATCGTATCGAGTCGATCACCTTGTTGAAAGATGCTGCTGCGACAGCGATTTACGGTTCGAGAGCGGCTAATGGGGTGGTCGTGATCACGACCGTGGCACCTAAGACGGGGGAAATACTGATTACTTACAATTATGGTTTGGATGTACAGTTACCGGATTTAAGGGATTATAACCTGATGAATGCCAGAGAGAAGTTGGAGGCTGAGAGAGTGGCGGGTATGTATGACGGTTACTCTCATCTGGAGCGGGTGTATCAACAGAAACTTCGGAAAATAGAAGAGGGTACCGAGACGGACTGGCTTGGGAAACCTTTGCGCAACACGGCGAGCAGCAGGCACACTATACGTTTGGAGGGTGGTAACCCGAATGGTCTGCGTTATGCTCTCGATGCCAACTATCAAGCGAATAACGGTGTCATGAAAGGTTCGTCCCGCAAGACTTCCGGGATAGGCGTCGAATTGCAGTATAATTATAAGAAGATTCGTTTTACCAATATGTCCCAGTACACGGGAATGAAATCCGAGGAGTCGCCTTACGGTTCTTTTGCCCAATACACGGTGATGAATCCCTATTACTCGTATTTGGGAGAGGACGGCAATATCTTGAAAACGATAGAGAGCATCGAGGGAAACCGGAAAGCAAACCCGTTATGGGATGCGAATTTAGGTAGTTATAATGAATCGGAATACAAGGAATTTCTCAATAATTTCAGCCTTCAGTATTTTTTTTCGCATACTTTGAATCTTCGAGCTAATATCGCTTTGGCGCACAAGATAAACACGAGTGAAAACTTCACTTCCCCGGATGCCAGTAAATACGATGTGGCGGGCTCGTCCTATAAAGGGGAACTGGTTCTGGGTGACGGGCAGGTTACCACGATGGACGGGAATGTCAATCTCTATTACAACAATCTGATCGGTCACCACAATATCAATCTGGTAGCCGGAATAAACTGGAAAGAGAGTAAGGACAAAGATAAAACGACATCGTTGAGGGACCTTCCCCGCGGAACATTCACGAACCCTCAATTTGCCCGGGAGCTATCGGGACCTATTATCAGTTCCGGACAGAAAACCCGTTTATTCGGTGCCATGCTTTCCATGAACTATACATATAACAACATTTATCTGGCTGACTTTACCGGGCGTCTGGACGGAAATTCGGCTTTCGGGTCGGAGTCTCGGACTGCTCCGTTCTGGTCTCTTGGATTGGGGATGAATATCCATAATTATTCATTCATGAAATCTGTCAAGTGGTTGTCGGAACTGAAAATACGCGGGTCTTACGGTATCACGGGGAAAGCTAATTTCCCGGCGCGAACAGCCCGCACGGTCTACACGATGAGGAATGATTTCGTCTACCCCACGGGTGTCGGGGTGGATATGGCGGCTATGGGGAACCGGAATTTGAAATGGGAAAAAACAAAAATTACCGACGTGGGCGGTAACGTGAGCCTGTTTGACGGGAGGATCGACGTGACGTATGCTTATTACGAGCGACGCACCGTGGACTTGATCGCGGATATGTATATTCCCGCCTCTTCCGGTTTTGTTTCCTACAAAGAGAACGTGGGACAGATATTGAACAAGGGGCATGAGGTGAGTTTGCGGTTGAAAGTGTTGAATAAAAATGATTTTCAATGCTATGTTTCCGGCAATCTGGCGACAAACAAGAACAGGATCGTTAAGGTTTCGGACGCGTTGAAGTCCTACAACCAGCAGATAGAGGATAATTACCAGAAGCTATTGGATGACAAGGAACATGGGTATTACGTGGAGGAGGAAATTTCAATGAAGCCGTTGATTAAATTTACCGAGGGAGCATCGACTTCTTCCATTTATGCCATGCAGTCGCTGGGGATTGATCCGCAGACCGGGCAGGAAATGTTCCGTTATCGGAATGGTGCTATTGCCACGAAGTGGTTGGCTTCGGAAAACGTGGTATGTGGTAATAGTGAACCCAAGCTCAACGGGACGTTGTCTGCAAACCTTTATTTCAAGGGAATCACGCTGGATATTTATTTTACTTATACTTACGGGGGGCAGCAGTATAATGAAACCTTGCAGGGGAAAATCGAGAATGTCGACTTGAAAGGGAACGTGGACAAGCGGGTGTTTTCCGAGCGTTGGAAAGAGTCGGGCGACCGGGCAAAATTCAAAAGCATAAAGGATTGGGAAAAACCGACATACGCCACTAGCCGTTTCGTGCAGGATGACAACACGCTGAGCCTTCAATCACTCTCGTTGGGTTATGAATTGCCGCGGGAACTATTGCGTAAAATGTTTATACGGCAAATGAGATTCTCGTTTAACACGAGTGATGTGTTCCGTGTTTCTACGATAAAGCGGGAGAGGGGAACTTCCTACCCGTTCGCCAGAAGTTTTAATTTTTCAATAAACGTGGGATTCTAAAATAGTATGATTATGAAGGTAAAATATTTGACAAGTTTGTTGATCACGTTGACGTTGTTCACGTCATGCGAGAAATGGTTGGATGTCAATTCCGAACTGGACATTTATGAAGAAACATTGTTTGAAGAAGCCGAAGGATACTATGCTGCGTTGAACGGGCTTTATATAGCGATGGGCGGACAGAATCTATACGGGAAAGAATTGACCTTCGGTGCTGTTGAGGCTTGGGGCGGAAGCTATATTCTGGATAAAGAGAATCACCAGAGCTGGGACGAGATCGCTAACTTCAAATACGAGAATACGGCAGCCCAAGGCGTTGCCTCCGGTATTTGGTTGGATGCCTTCAACGTGATTGCCGAGGCGAATAATTTGCTCCAAAACTTGAATAAGGACACTGAAACCCGTTTTCCGGAGGGCGACTTGACCAAGAATATGATTCTGGGGGAGGCGTACGCGATTCGTGCCATGATGCACTTTGAACTCGTGCGTGTATTTGCGCAGGCTCCCGTGTCGGATGGGGGAGGTGTCACTGCCTATGTGCCTTACGTGACTGTTTTCCCCTCTAAAATTAATACTCCGCTACCGACCAAAGAGGTGTTACAAAATATAATAGCCGATCTGGAGAAAGCGAAAGACCTCGTTGCCCCGATGGATACCTTGGAAGGCAACAAAGGCTATATTTCTTTCCAATATAACAATGTATCCACTCGCTTGCCATTGAGTGACGGTTACGTGACTTCCGTCAAGGATGAGTTTTTCCAGTATCGGGCTCTCCGGTTTAATTATTGGGCTATGCTCCAGTTACTTTCACGCGTGTGCCTGTATGCCGGCGAAAAAGATAAAGCGTACACTTACGCGTCAGCCGTGGTGAATATGGTGGAATCCAAAAAGTTTTACAGTTTCACCTATCCGAGTGCTATCGCTTGTCCCGTGTTCGTGTACAGCGCCGAACCCCGCCTGCATAAAGAGATGTTATTGGGGCTCTATCGCACGGACTATCCGGATTGGACGGATCTCTACTTCGGGATGCGGGGACCGCAAATTAATGTTGCCGGGATACGGGATATATTTGCCGGGAATTTGTCGGATGTAAGGTATACGGGAGGATTCTATGCGGACTATTTGATGAAATATTATTGGAACGTGACCGAGGATATGGGAGGAAACGTCCGGTTGATGAATGCGACCAAGAATTTCATCCCCGTCTTGCGTTTCCCGGAATGTTATTATATTGCTGCGGAGAGTGTTTTCGAGAAGAACCCGGGACGGGCAATCGAGATTTTTAATTTAATGGCTGATGCCCGGAGCAACAGTTCATTAAAATTGTCGGAGGGTATTTCTGCCGATAATTTCCGTGAAGCTATTGTTCGGGAGTATCGTCGGGAGTTTATCGGGGAAGGGTATCTGGTTTACGTTTATAAGCGGTTAAATCTTCCCTTGAGAATAGAAGAGGGTGTTACGGTAGATCACCATGGGAAATTGGTAATGCCAATACCGAATAACGAGTCTGCGATACAGTAATTAATTCAATAAAATGCAATGACATGAAATATCTATATATCATATCTTTTTTATTCTTTGCTTTAGTGGCTTGCGAAGAGGAAAAGCCTGAATTATTTTCTCCTGACAGGTATATCCGGTTGACTTTCGGCAGCAATCCGGGAGAGAATTATTACAAGAGAAGTTACACGTTCGCTTTCGAGAAAGATGGCGTGACCGATAAAGTGTTCCGTTTCCCCGTACAATTCAACGGGAATGATTTGACCGAGGATTTGAAATTCCGCGTAGCGGTGGTCGACACGATGACGACCTTGCCGGCGGAATGTTATGATTTGCCGTTGGAACAGGTGTTTCGCGGGGGACGGGGGAATGTCGATACGGTAGAAATTACCGTTCACCGGAAGCCGGTGCTGAAAGAAGGGGTAAAAGTATTGAGGTTCGAACTGGTGAAGAACGAGAATTTCGAGCCCTATATGCGGGATTCGGTGTACATCGAACTGCACGTGTCCGACGTGGTGGATCGTCCCGAATGGTGGGAAGAAGGTGGGGTAGTGGAATTGTCCTATCTGGGTAAATATTCTTACTTGAAGTATTTGGCTTTCGCTGAGGAAACCGGAATTCAGGATTTCGGGGTGTTGACCCCTTCCGAGAAACGGCATTACGCGATAAAATTCAAGCGGGCTCTGGAGGCAAAACCTCGTGAGGATGTGGACGGCACTACAATGAAAGTACCTATTGCCGGGTAAGATGATATAAAAGTACAAAACTTTTAAATGAACAATTATGAGAAAATTATTTTGGCTATGCAATATACTTTGGTTTTTCGGCATCGGTTGTCTGGACGATAAAACCAATTTGAATACATCTGCTATTTTACTGCCGGACTCGGTCATTATCACGAACGAGAATGCGGGGACAAAGATTGTGGTATTGGAAGAAAAGAGCGGTTTTAGTTTTACCGTATCTCCCGGTACTGAATTGAAAATGAATGCACGGGCATATTACCGGGGTACGGAAAAACTGACCTACGAGTGGCGGGTAGATGGCAAGGTGGTTGCAGAAAAGGAAGTGTACGAGGATACGTTTATGAATGAAACGTCGGGGGCTTTGTATATCTGGCGGGAAGGCGGGGAGAGCGCTTTCGTCTACACGTTTGTAATAAGAATGGCGGCTCCTTTCGAGCGGGGGGTGATGATTATGGGAAATCACGGGGGAAAGGGAGCTTTCGATTTCGTGGAACTCTCTTATGTCAAGGAAGACATTGACTTCTTCGGGGAGTCGTTGAAAGGGTTTAGCGTGACTAAATATATAGGTCATGAAAATATCTATCCCTTGTGCAATGACGGCGAGGAATTTCCTTGTGAGCATGTCGTGAAAGTAGAACGTATGACCGGCTTGACGTGGAATTTGGATGAAGTATATTTCCAACTGTTGGATAAGGATTACACGAAAGCGGTGACCGTGAAGCAGAAAACAATCAGGAAAATTACCATGTTGCGGGATGAGTTTGTTGAAATTCCGGCTAATTTGAAACCGGTAGACTTCGTGAACACGGGGGCGATCAGCCTGTTGCTGGACGAGTCGGGTAAAATTTACTCCCGCATCAATTATGACGACGGCATCCCCTGCACGGGTTCTTTTATTTCCGAGCCGTTGACGTTTGATGATCCTTATGATATACCGGATAAAGGAAGCGAAGAAATCAAGGCTACTCGAATCTTCCCGGTTGGGATGGTTTACGAGCGGGAGAAAAAGCGTTTCTTGATTGTGGCATCGGTTGTGGACAAAACAGTCGTTTCCGCTTTCCCGGAATATCCCGCGTTGCCGGATAATTATATGTCATTGAGTAATTTTGACGCGGAGTTAATAGAAGTACTCAATTCCGGTACGATAACGCCCGAGAGTACGTGGTATCTTGTATACAAGAAAAACGGGGATTATTATATGCAACAATTCACTTACCGGGTATATCAAACGCAAATCACGTACTCGCCCACGTCGGCTTTCAGGGTTTCGGAGGATATTGCAAGCCTGTGGCGATCCGGTACGGCGGTATTCCAAGCATGGAAAATAGGTGTGCTTGGACCGGAATACATTTATTTCGCCGTGGGGAATGCACTTTACCGGATGACAACGAGTGGAACCGGGTTGGAGAAAGTGTTCGAGTGCACCGGGGTGACGGGGAATATCACGCATTTGGCATTGACGGCGTCTTCCGGGCGTTCTTTCTCGAGTGCGGCGGACGGTTATGTGAATGGAGCCGTGTACACCGTGGGGTTTGACACGGGAGATATGAAACTGGTACAAGTGTACACCGACCCCCGGAAACCGGGCGAAACGTTATACCGGATTATCTGGGAGAAACACTATGACGGCGGCGTCACTTTTATGAGATATTACCCGCAATAGATGTATTTGATTTTTGGAGGTACTTTGTTCGGGAGTACCTCCAAAAGACCGCTTGTTTACCGGGTGGTCAGGGTGTCGTGTGCATAAACGAAAGTATTTACTGTATAAATAACAAGAATGGAAAAATCAATTGTAAAAGTAGAGAATTTGTCACACCGCTATAGCGTGCAGTGGGCGGTTCGGGATATTAATTTTGAAATATCTCAAAATGGTATCTATGGATTATTGGGTTCCAACGGAGCCGGGAAATCAACAACGATGAACATCATCTGCGGGGTATTGAAGCAAACGGAAGGAAACGTATTTATCAAGGGAATCGATATGCGGGAGAATCCCGTGGAGGCGAAACGTCATATCGGTTTTTTGCCCCAGAAACCGCCATTGCAAATGGATTTGACGGTCGAGGAATATTTGATTTACAGCGCTAACATGAGGTTGATGTCGGATAGCGAGGCACGTAAGGCGGTAGGGGACGTCATGGAGAGATGCGGGATTACCCATTTCCAAAAGCGTCTGATCCGTAATCTTTCCGGTGGGTACCAGCAACGGGTGGGTATTGCCCAAGCCATCATCCATCGTCCGGATTTTGTCGTGCTGGACGAACCCACGAATGGGCTGGACCCGAATCAAATCGTGGAAATTCGGAATCTGATCAAGGAAATCGCCCGCGATTGTACCGTGGTGCTTTCCACTCATATTTTGTCTGAAGTACAGGCTACCTGTGACTATATCCGCATGATAGAACAAGGTTCGCTGGTATTCGCCGGTTCCGTGGATGAATTTGATAATTACATCATCCCGAACACGATAATGGTCAATCTGGTAGCTATGCCCCCGGTGGAAGAATTGCAATCCCTTCCGGGAGTGTTGCGCGTGGAAGAATTGGGAGGAATGAAATACCGGTTGCAATTCTCCGATGCGCAGGAAGTCATGGAGCGGGTCGTGGAAACCAGTGTCGCCCGTGGATGGCGTTTGACGGAAATCAATCTGGAGAGAAGTTCTCTGGATGCTATTTTCGCTGAATTATCTAAAAAGTAGACAGATTAAAAACAAATACAATGAAAACGATATATAAAATAGCTAGAACAGAGTTGCAAACTCTTTTTTATTCACCGGTGGCGTGGTTGATACTCGTGATTTTCTCTTTTCAAGGGTGTATGGCGTTCGGGCAATATCTGGTACAGATAGCCCAAGGGCAAACGATGGGATATTCCCTCCCTCCCCTTACCCCGATACTGTTCGCCAGTTCTCAATACTCTATATTCGCGGATATTCAAGGCTACCTGTACCTGTATATTCCTTTGCTTACCATGGGATTGATGAGCCGGGAACTGGGAAGCGGCTCTATCAAGTTGCTGTACTCCTCGCCGGTGACCAATACCCAGATTATACTGGGCAAATTCTTGTCGATGATGATCTACGGGTTAGCGTTGATCGGGGTGCTGGTATTAATGATTATTTTTTCGGCAATCGTGGTGAAGGACTTTGACCTTCCGGCGGTACTCTCCGGCTTGTTGGGGTTGTATCTTTTGATTTGCGCGTACGCGGCGATAGGTCTTTTCATGTCGAGCTTGACTTCCTATCAAGTGGTTGCCGCCGTGTTGACCTTAGCCATGTTGGCGGTGTTGAATTTCGTGAAAGATATGTGGCAGGGGGTAGCTCTGGTACGGGAGATTACTTATTGGCTTTCCATATCGGGGCGTTGCAATGAATTTGTCAACGGGTTGATTTGTAGCGAAGACGTGCTGTATTTTATTATTGTCGTGGCGATGTTCCTCGCGCTTGCCGTGGTACGGATGCAATCCGTGCGGCAGAAGAGTCCGTGGGTGTCTACTATTGGTAAATACTTTTCCGTGCTGTTTCTGGCAATGTTGCTGGGATACCTTTCTTCCCGCCCGTCATTGATGACTTATTATGACGCGACAGCAACCAAGACGAATACGTTGACACCTAACAGTCAGGATGTAATCAAACGTCTGGAAGGAGGTATGACGATAACGACCTACGTGAACGTGTTGGATGAAAAAGACGTGTGGACGGCACTGCCGGATCGGGTGAAATATGATGAACAGCGATTCCGTCATTATCTCCGGTTCAAGCCGGATATTAAAATGAAATATGTCTACTATTACGATACCGTGGTCAATCCGGAAATGGACAAGCGTTTCCCGGGTAAAAATACGGAACAACGGGCAAAAGAGTACATGCGTATTTTTAATTTAGATTCCAATTTATTCATCACTCCGGAACAAATCAAGAAACAAATCGACCTTTCCGGCGAAGGAAACTTGTTTGTCCGGATATTGGAACGGGAGAGCGGTGAAAAGACGTTCTTGAGAACTTTTAACGATATGATGCATCACCCGGGGGAAACCGAAATCACGGCTGCCTTCAAACGTCTCGCGATGAGATTGCCGAAAGTGGGCTTTCTGACCGGGCATGGCGAACGGAACATCCGCCAAGACGGTGACCGGAATTACAGTGCTTTCACGAAGGACAAGAAATTCCGTTATGCTCTGATGAACCAAGGTTTTGACGTGGCGGAAGTGTCGTTGGAGCGGGAAGTACCGGAAGACGTGAATATCATTGTGGTGGCAGAGATGCGCTCCCCGTTCACGCCGGAAGAACAGGTGAATTGGGATAAGTACGTTGCCCGCGGGGGCAATCTTTTAATCTTGAGCGAACCGAAACGGGGGGACGTGATGAGCCTGATTTTGGAATCGTTCGGGGTGAAACTCGTTCCGGGAATCCTTGTCCGGACCACGGAGAATTACGCGCCGGAACTTATTCAAGCCTACCCGACGGAGGAGGCTGGGGAATTGGTTTATCATTTTGCGGATATGCGGAAGTATGAATCGGTAGTTACTATGCCGAACGTGTCCGGGTTGGAGTATACCACGGGTAAAGGCTTTAAGGTAAGTCCGTTATTCCGAACCGATTCTTTAGTATGGAACGAATTGCAGACCGTGAATTTCGTGGATGATACGGTGACTTTGGATTCGGGAAGCGGGGAGGTGCAGAAATCCTACGTGACTACTGTTGCTTTGACCCGGGAGGTGGCAGGCAGGGAACAGAAAATAATGATTTTCGGTGATGCCGATTGTATCAGTAACGGTGAATTAAGCACAGGGCGCAAAGGAATCAATGCTTCCAATTTTTCCGTCATCATGGGAACTTTCTATTGGATGTCGGACGAGGAAGTACCTATCGACGTTCGCAGACCCGCGCCCACGGATACGGATTTCTATTTAGGACAGACCGGGGCGGCCGTTTGGAAAATCGTGTTTATGTGGGTGTTGCCGGTACTCATGGTTTTGTGCGGACTCTATATCTGGCTTCGTCGCCGGGGAAGATAGTTCGCCGGAGTGTGCTTTTTATCAGACGTGTTTTTCATGGAGAGTGTGCTGTAAAAAGTGCACTCTTCTTTCTGTATGGCATGAATTAAGTAGTTTGCCAATACTTTAGTATCCCTAACTCAAGGGATAGCTAATAGATTAGGAAGGGTTTAGGGTGGGTGTTGCCCGAGTGTTAGGCGACATCGCCCACTCTTCGCCTGTATTTCGCCCACACTTCGCCCACGTTTTAGTAAAGTATATGCTTTTTTAACACACGCTGGCGAAATGTTGTTCCTCGTGTTCGGGATGTGGGAGAAAGGCTAATTTAATGCTTCGCGGTAGCTTTCCCCCGAGTAAAGGGTTGTTTATTCCCTGTACTTCATTTTCAAATAGGCGTACAGCACCCGGTGCATCAGTCCGGCTTCTTCCAGTTCCTCGTCCGAGAGGTTGGGAGCGAGTTCAATGTCATTGTTGACGTCGGAGAGTTGTTCGTCCCGGTCGATACGGTTGCCGAAGTTTTGTTCCATAAAGAAAATATCGAATAGCTGCATCCGTTCGAGGGATTCCAACGCAAGTTTCCGGGCTTCCAATAGATTGTCCGCCCTGTATTTTTTCAGAAATACCTCAATCATGCTATCCGTGAAATAGTCCGCGAAATAATGCATCAATATGATTCGTTTCTTCACGCAATCGTAGATGTTTTCCGGGGAACACGTGATTCTTTCGCTGATGCCCAAGTATGCCAGTTCAGCCAGTTCGATGCTTTCTTCTTCTTCCTCATCCAGTTCGAGCAAGAGGATTTTGTATAGCATATCGGAAAATTCCTCTTGGCGGGTTATTGCCCGGCTCTCGTGATAATAGCGGAATCTGTCGGGGATGACTTTTCTCAACAACAGGCGGAGGGCTTTCCGGTCGCCGCTGGCACTGTGCAGTAAAGATTCGTCCAATATATTGTCCAGTTTGCTCATGGTCGGTCGTTTATTGTTGGTTGTCGGGGTTAAAATTTACCCAGCCTTGTGCTTTCAGTTCGAAAGAATTGCCGTCTTTCGTGATCAAGTTATATCCTTCGCTTTTGGCGCAGGTATGCCCGATGATGCTGATTCCTTCCATGGCGGATAATTTCTCGAAATCTTCCAGCGGGGCGGTAAACAGCAATTCGTAGTCCTCACCGCCGGAGAGGGCACACACGGTGGCGTTCATGTTCAGTTCTTCCGCCATTTTGTAAGTCTGGTAATCAATCGGGAGTTTATCCTCGTATATTTTGCAACCCAGACCGGAATCGTGGCATATGTGCAATACCTCGGAAGAGAGGCCGTCGGAAACGTCCATCATGGCCGTGGGCTTGATGCCTTTTTCTTTCAACAGGCGGACGATATCCTGCCGGGCTTCCGGTTTTAGCTGGCGTTCCAGTATGTACTCGTAGCCGGAGAAGTCCGGTTGGGAACTCTGGTTTTCTTGAAATACCACTTTTTCCCGCTCCAGTAATTGCAAACCCATGTAGGCGGCTCCCAAATCCCCGCTTACGCAGATTAAGTTGTTTTCTTTTGCCGTGTTGCGGTACGTGATCTCTTCGTCGTCTGCTTCCCCGAGCACGGTGATGCTGATACACATGCCGGTTTTGGAAGATGTCGTGTCGCCGCCCACGAGGTCTACCCCGTATTGGTCGCAGGCGAGGTAAATCCCCTCGTATAATTCTTCCACGGCTTCCAGCGAAAAGCGGTTGGATATGGCTAACGAAACGGTAATCTGTTTCGCCGTGCCGTTCATGGCGCAAATGTCGCTGACGTTGGTCGCTACGGCCTTGTATCCCAGATGTTTCAATGGGGCATACGTGAGGTCGAAATGTACGCCTTCTATCAACATGTCCGTGCTGACGAGCACTTTTTTATCCTTGTAGTCCAGAACTGCGGCATCGTCGCCGACTCCTTTCACGGAAGAAGAATTTTTTAATTTTATATCTTGTGTCAAGTGGCGGATTAACCCGAATTCCCCTAACGTGGATAGTTTTGTCAATGGTTTGTTTTCACTCATACTTCGTGTCTTTCTTGTTTCGTGTACAAAAATACACTAAATTGCCGAATGACGCAAATGGGAAGTCGCTTCGCTCAAGTCAAAGGTTCATAAAGTCCATAAGGTTCGTAAAATCCGTAGATCTTGCGGGTGCTTAACCTACGGCAGCTTTGCTGCCGATGAACACAGTCCGAAGGACGCCCGTGACTTTATAGACTTTATGAATTTTAAGAGCCGAAGGCTCGACTTTATGGACCGGATGAAAAGCGTTTTGGCGCATTTCTCCTGTGGTTTTGCCACGTTGCAGGTTACGGGTTGGCAGGTTGCAAGTTTTTCTTGTTCGCGGGTTTATGCCTCGGCGGTTGAATCATAATATTGGTTTATCACGTAATAGATATTATCTACCCCATAGATAATTGGGCGGGTGATATTTTTTTGTACTTTTGCACAAATTGAATAATTAGGTCTTGTCAGGGGGTATATCCTTGTCATTTTCAATTTTCAATTTTCAATTTTCAATTAATGAGTTATGGCTAAAGAACAAGACGATATATTGAATGAAGTAACCGAGGGTGAGTATAAATACGGCTTTGTTTCTGACGTGGAAACCGAGATGATCGGCAAGGGATTGAACGAATCTGTTGTCCGGTTGATTTCACAAAAGAAAGAGGAACCCGAGTGGTTGCTGGAATTTCGGTTGAAAGCGTATCGGCATTGGTTGACCATGAAGATGCCCGCGTGGGCGCAATTGGAGATACCGCCGATTGATTATCAGGATATAGTGTATTACGCTGCCCCGAAGCAGGAAGTGAAAAAGTCTTGGGATGAGGTTGATCCCGAGTTGAAAGCTACTTTCGATAAATTGGGGATTCCCTTGGACGAGCAGAAGACGCTTTCCGGGGTAGCCGTTGACGCGGTCATGGATAGCGTGTCGGTGAAAACGACGTTCAAGGAGGCGTTGGCTGAACGGGGAGTTATTTTCTGTTCTTTCTCCGAGGCGGTGAAGAATCACCCGGACTTGATAAAACGTTACTTGGGCTCCGTGGTGCCTTATTCCGATAATTATTTCGCGGCGTTAAATTCGGCGGTATTCAGTGACGGGTCGTTCGTGTATATCCCGAAAGGGGTGCGATGCCCGATGGAGTTGTCGACTTATTTTCGTATCAACGCGGCGAAGACGGGACAGTTCGAGCGTACGCTGATCGTGGCGGAGGAGGAGAGTTACGTGAGTTACCTTGAAGGGTGTACCGCCCCGCAGCGGGACGAGAATCAACTGCACGCCGCTATCGTGGAGATCGTGATCGAGAAGAATGCCGAGGTGAAATACAGTACTGTGCAGAACTGGTACCCGGGTGACAAGAACGGGAAGGGCGGTATCTATAATTTCGTGACGAAGCGGGGAATTTGCAAGGGGGAGAATGCCAAGTTGATTTGGGCGCAAGTGGAAACCGGATCGGCGATCACGTGGAAGTACCCGAGCACGATATTGAAGGGCGACGGTTCCGTGAGCGAGTTCTATTCCGTGGCGGTGACGAATAATTACCAGCAGGCGGACACGGGAACCAAGATGATACATATCGGGAATAATACCCGTAGCCGTATCGTGTCGAAAGGTATTTCGGCGGGATATAGTTCCAACTCCTACCGGGGAAAGGTGAAAGTGGTGAAAAGTTGTCACGGGGCACGTAATTTCTCGCAGTGTGATTCGTTATTACTGGGAGATAAATGCGGCGCGCACACGTTCCCTTATCTTGAGGTGGCTAATCCCACGGCACAGGTGGAACACGAGGCGACGACTTCCAAGATTGGTGAAGACCAGATATTTTACTGCAACCAGCGGGGAATATCCACGGAGGACGCTGTCGGCTTGATCATCAAGGGGTACGCCGGAGATGTTATCAACAAAATGCCGATGGAGTTTGCCGTTGAAGCGCAGAAATTATTGCAGATTAGCTTGGAAGGAAGCGTGGGATGATATGGAAGCGATTTATGATTTGAGATTTACGATTTATGAATGACAAATTATGATTTATGGTTTTGGACGAGGGCGGTTGGTGCGGTTGGAATCTGAAATCTAAAATCTAAAATCTAAAATGAATATGAAGGGTTTACTAAAGATAAAGAATTTGCACGCCTCGATAGACGGGAAGGAGATTTTGAAGGGGATTGACTTGGAGGTGAACGCGGGCGAGATACACGCGATTATGGGACCGAACGGGGCAGGGAAAAGTACACTTTCCGCCGTGTTGACGGGACGGGAGTGTTTCGAGGTGACGGAAGGGGAGGTTTGGTTTAACGGTAAGAACTTGTTGGAGTTGCCGGCGGAAGACAGGGCGCGGGAAGGGATATTCCTGAGTTTCCAGTATCCGGTGGAGATTCCCGGTGTAAGCACGGTCAATTTCTTGAAGACTGCCGTGAATGAACAGCGTAAATACAAGGGGCTGCCGCCTTATCCTGCCGGTGAGTTTCTGAAGATGATCCGGGAGAAGATGGAACTTGTGAGCATCGACAGCCGTTTGTTGAACCGCTCGTTGAACGAGGGCTTTTCCGGCGGGGAGAAGAAGAAGAACGAGATTTTCCAGATGGCGGTGCTGGAGCCGAAATTGTCTATTCTTGACGAGACGGATTCCGGTTTGGATATCGACGCCTTGCGCATCGTGGCAAACGGGGTGAACAAGTTGCGTCGTCCGGATAATTCCACGATCGTGATCACGCACTACCAGAGGTTGTTGGATTATATCGTGCCCGATGTGGTGCACGTGCTGTATGACGGTCGAATCGTGAAAACCGCCGGCAAGGAGTTGGTTGCGGAGTTGGAGAAACACGGTTATGATTGGATAAAAGAGGAAGTACATTCCGGTAAGTAATAGACAATGGAGAGATTAGAGAAAATAAATAACGATTTTGCCACCCTTTTCCGGGAGGGACAACAGTTACTCCGGGAGGGATGCGGCGAGGTGATGAACCGTCACCGGGAGGAAGCGTTCGGGCGTTTCGTGGCGCTGGGCGGTGTCCCGTACAAGACGGAAGATTACCTGTACGCGGATACGTTGCCTGTTTTCGACCGGGATTACAAGGTGGTATTGAAACATATCAAGCAGGGTGTTGATTTGAACGAGTTGTTCAAGTGCCATGTGCCGAATCTGGAAACCAATCTGATGCTGACCATCAACGGGTGGTTCGTGCAGGAAAACCGTGTTCCCGGGATTCCGGAAGGGGTAATTATTTGCAGTCTTGCCGAGGCGAGCGTGAAGTACAAGGAGATTTTCGAGCAACACTATGACCAATACACGCGTCCGGCTGACTCGGACGGGTTGGTGGCGCTGAACACGGCTTTCGCGCAGGACGGCGTGTTCGTGTACGTGCCCGATAACGTGGTGATGGAGCGTCCGTTGCAAATAGTGAATCTGATGCGGGCTAACGCGGATTTGATGTCTTTCCAGAGAAATATGGTGGTGCTGGGACGTAACGCGAAAGCGACGATTCTGGTATGTGACCATACCTTGTCGGATGATGTTTTCCTGTCGAATAATGCCACGGAGGTGGTCGTCGGGGAGAATGCCGCGTTTGAATACTATCACGTGCAGAATCAACATATAGAGGCGTCGCAGATTAACAGCGTGTTTGTTTGCCAGAAGCGGAACTCGCGTTATGATGCCAACGTGATCTCGCTTTACGGCGGGTTCATTCGTAACAATTTGTACGCCGCCTTGAGCGAGGAGGGGTGCGAGTGTAACCTGTACGGGATGTACTTGTCTGACAAGAAACAACAGGTGGATAATTTCACCTTTATCGACCATATTGCCCCGCGTTGCACGAGTAACCAGCATTTCAAGGGCGTGTTGGACGACGCGGCTCTGGCGAATTTTGCCGGACGGATTACCGTGCGACCGGATGCCCAGAAGACAGAGGCTTTTCAGGCGAATAATAACTTGTTGCTGACTGACACGGCACAGGTGAACACGAAGCCGCAACTGGTGATTGATGCCGATGACGTGAAATGCAGTCACGGGGCTACCGTGGGACAGATCGACGAAGAGGCTATGTTTTACTTGCGTAGCCGGGGTATCGGTGAGGCGGAAGCCCGCTTGATGATGATGTTCGGCTTCGCGCACGAGATTGTCGGGCGGGTGAAACTGGAACCTTTGCGGGAGGAGATTGACAATCTGGTGGATAAACGTTTAAGAGGAGAATTAACGAAGTGCCACAATTGCGTGATGCACTGTAAGCAATAAATTATGTTCGATGTAAGTCAAGTCAGGAAGGATTTTCCGATACTGGAGGAAAAAATCTATGATAAACCGCTGGTGTATCTGGATAACGGGGCAACCACGCAACGTCCGCTGACCGTGATCGATAAGATGACGGAATATTACCTGCGTTATAACTCTAACGTGCATCGCGGGGTACATTACCTGAGTAATAAATGTACGGATGCGAACGAGGAAGCACGGGAAATCGTGCGGAAGTTTATCAACGCCGCGTTCACCGAGGAGATTATCTTTACCCGGGGAACCACGGAGAGTATCAATCTCGTGGCGCACTCTTTCGGTGAGGCATTTATCAACGAGGGGGACGAGATTATCGTGACGGAGATGGAGCATCACGCGAATATCGTTCCGTGGCAGATGTTGTGCGATCGCAAGAAAGCGGTGTTGAAGGTGGTGCCTTTCAATGACAAGGGTGAGTTGGACATGGAGGTGTTCGGGAAGTTGTTGAACGAGCGGGTGAAACTGGTTGGCGTGGCTTACGTGTCGAATGTACTGGGAACGGTGAATCCCGTGAAGCAAATTATAGATGCCGCCCACGCCCGCGGGGCATACGTTCTGGTGGACGGGGCGCAGGCTATTCAACATATTCCGGTGGACGTGCAAGGATTGGATTGTGATTTCTTCGCGTTCTCCGGTCATAAGATTTACGGTCCCACGGGGATTGGCGTGTTGTACGGGAAGAAAAGCCTGTTGGAACAGATGCCGCCGTGGCAGGGGGGGGGCGAGATGATTAAGGAAGTGCGTTTCGAGAAAACGACTTACAACGAGTTGCCCTTCAAGTTCGAGGCGGGGACACCCGATTTTATCGGGGTGATTGGCTTGGGCGAGGCGTTGGAATACGTGAACCGGATTGGCTTGGACGGGATAGCCCGTTACGAGCACGAGTTGTTGGGGTACGCGATGGAGCAGATTCGCCGGATTCCCGGTATCATCCTTTACGGGGAAGCGGCGGAAAAGTCTTCCGTGATTTCTTTCGGGATAGAGGGGATTCACCCGTTTGACCTCGGGACGCTGTTGGATAAAATGGGTATTGCCGTGCGGACGGGACAGCTTTGTGCCGAGCCGGTGATGCAACATTACGGGGTAACCGCAATGGCTCGCGCATCGATAGCCATGTACAATACCCGGGAGGAAATAGATGTGTTCTGTGCCGGGTTGAAGAAAATAGAACAGATTTTCAAAATGTAAAGACAATGACGATAGAAGAGATTCAGAATCAAATCGTGGAAGAGTTTTCCATGTATGATGATTGGATGGATAAATACGCTTACCTGATCGAGATCGGGAATGGTTTGGAGGCTATGGACGAGGCGCACAAGACGGACGACAACTTGATAAAAGGGTGTCAGTCGCGGGTGTGGTTCCATGCCGGACTGAAAGACGGTAAATTATACTTTGAGGCTGACAGTGACGCGATTATCACGAAAGGTATTGCCGGGTTGTTGATTCGGGTGTTTTCCGGGCAGACGCCTCACGACATCGTGAACGCTAATCTGGATTTTATTGACAAGATTGGATTAACCCAGCATTTGTCGCCCACGCGGTCGAACGGGTTGTTGTCTATGATAAAGCAAATCAAGTATTACGCCTTGGCTTACGAGGCAAAATGATGTGATATGGGAAAAAGTTTAATGGAAGATTTGGTGATAGAGAAGTTGTCGACGGTGTATGACCCGGAGGTGCCGGTGAATATATGGGAGTTGGGGCTTGTCTACGGTATCGAGTTCCCGAAGCAGAACGAAGTAATTGTCACAATGACGCTTACAGCTCCGGGATGTCCCATTGCCGATCAGATCGTGCAGGAAGTACACGACGTGGTATTGACGCTTGACGGGATTGACGAGGTTACCGTTAATCTGACTTTTGAACCGGCTTGGACTCCCGATCGGATGAGCGAGGTGGCGAAGTTGGAATTGGGATTCGGGATTTGAGTTCATAAGGTTTGTAAGGTTTATAAAGTTCATAAAGTTAGTAGACCTTATAGGACCTTTTGAACCTTATAACTTTATAAACCTTATGAACCTTATAAACTGTTTAGAGGAAGCCCGGCTCTTAGGGTTTGATGCTTGCGGGGTGGCTCCGGTCGATACGCTGACTCGGGAGAAAGAGGTTTTGCTTCGTTGGATAGAGAAAGGGTTTCATGCGGGAATGGGATACATAGCGAAGAATATAGAGAAGCGGGAGAATCCCGCTTTACTTGTTGAAGGAGCCCGTTCCGTGATTGTAACATTGACTAATTATTATACCCCCCGGCGTCAGGAGAAGGATGTACCTGTCATCGCCCGTTACGCTTACGGGAAAGATTATCATATCGTGCTGAAAGAACGGTTATTCCGGTTGCTTTCTGTTTTAAAGGAGAAGACCGGACGTGATATTCGGGGGAGGGTGTTTGTCGATTCCGCCCCGGTGTTCGAGCACGAGTGGGCACGGCGGGCGGGGTTAGGTTGGATAGGACGCAATACTTTGTTGGTGAATCCCCGGTTGGGATCGTTTTGCTTTATAGGGGTGATTATATCCGATTTCGAACCTTCCGGCTATTCTCTTCCGGAAGAGCGGGATTTTTGCGGGACGTGCAACCGTTGCGTGGAGGCTTGTCCCACGGGAGCTTTGTCTTCGCGCGAAGTGAATGCCAACCTTTGTATTTCTTATAACACGATTGAGCGTAAAGATGAAATTCCGCTGGAAATCAAAGAAAAGATGGGACAGCGCTTTTTCGGGTGTGATGCTTGTCAGGAAGTATGCCCGTGGAACGGGAAGGCGGTGATGCACCGCGTGAAAGAATTTTTGCCTGACGAGTGGCTGATGCACATGAGCCGTGAAGATTGGCTTGAATTGGATGCGGAAACTTTCAAAAGCCATTTCAAAGATTCCCCGCTCTCCCGTCCCGGTCTGGAACAGATAAAGCGGAATCTATCGCAACTGCTGTTGCTGTAACTATGGTTGCATTATTTCCTTTTTTTACTACATTTGCACAATATTGGATTACGTGTGTTATGGATATGGATAAATTGAATAAAAATAGTGAAGGGGTAAATAATCGGATGTCATCGGAAAAAGAATTCGAAGAGGCTTTCCGTTATTATTATCGTCCTTTGTTTTTATTCGCGTACGGTTACGTGATGAGTGAAGAAGAGGCGGAGAATATCGTTCAATCCGTCTTTGCCGGGATGTGGGAGAACCGGAAGCGATTGCCGGAGAACTTGAATTTGAAAGCCTATCTTTATTCTTCCGTGAAACATGCCTGTTTACGTTATTTCAGACGGCTCCGCCTTTTGGACGAGTACAAAAAGCGACAAGCGGAGGCTTTGGTACTTTCTTTCGCTGATGATGATGTGGAAGACGACAAAGAATTAGTTGCTTTGGTACAACAGGCTTTGTCAAAACTTTCCGAGCAACAGCGTAAGATTGTGGAGTTGCACGTGATGGAAGGTAAAAAATACTTGGAAATCGCCGAGCAATTAGCGTTGTCCGAGAACACCGTGCGCACTCATTTGAAACGGGCGTATAAAATTCTGAGGGAAAATCTTTCCTGTCTTTTTCTGGATATTTTTATTTAAGAACTATGGAACAAGAAAATGCTAACCAAGTAGGACCAATGAAGGTTATATTCGCT
Organism: Butyricimonas sp. Marseille-P3923; assembly: GCF_900184685.1. GTDB lineage: Bacteria > Bacteroidota > Bacteroidia > Bacteroidales > Marinifilaceae > Butyricimonas > Butyricimonas muris. Next base: position 16,891 of record NZ_FXXL01000005.1, on the reverse strand, counting down.
TATAACGACGTGTTTTTCAGTTTCTTTTATGATGACGAGAGCGGTTGTATCCATCGTTCGCACGAGTACGCGATGAATTATGTCTATTCGGGCGAGATGATTCTTGATAATGGTAAAGAACAGATTCGTGTCGGAAAAGGCGAATGCGTGTTCATTCCCCGTGACCACCATATTACAATGTATAAAAAGACGTGTGACGGCGAACGTTATTGCGGTATCTTTTTGAATTTTAAAAGGAATTTCCTGCGGGAGATGTACGGTAAGTTAGACCATTACAAACTTCCTGCCTCTACGTCCAAGTTGGATGCCGGCGTAATCAAGCTGCCTAAAACCGCGGAAATCGCGAGTCTTTTCGCCTCGATGACGCCCTATTTCGACCCGGAGGTAAAGCCGCAAGATGATTTTATGAACCTGAAGTTGCAGGAAGGGTTGCTCGCTCTATTACATATTGACGAACGGTTCGCACCGATGCTTTTCGATTTCAACGAGCCGTGGAAGATTGATATTCTGGACTTCATGGGCAAGAATTATATGTACGAGTTCACGTTGGACGAATTGGCGCACTACACGGGAAGAAGCCTTGCCACGTTCAAGCGTGATTTCAAGAAGATAAGTGACCTCACGCCGGAAAAATGGTTGATTCGCAAACGGCTTGAGATAGCTTACGCCAAGATGAAAGAGGGTGGGAGAAAGGTTGCGGATGTTTACGCTGAGGTCGGGTTCAAGAACCCGTCGCATTTTTCTACGGCGTTCAAGAAGCAGTACGGGGTACCGCCGACTGCCGTTTTCTCTTGATTTCACGGGAAGATAAATTGAGCTTTTGAGAAATAATCTTTGAGCCTCACAGCAATTATGCCGTGGGGCTTTTGCTTTACCTTTGCGTTATAAGATAAAACAATTAAAACCATAAATGATATGAAAAAATCAATTAGACAACTATCCACGGCTTTAATCGTGTGCTTTTGCACCGTTGGAAGTTTATTTGCAACAAACGATAATTTAAATTCTAATACCATGGAGAACGAAAACTTGAATTTAACTCAAGAGTGGGACAAAGTGTTTCCTAAAAGTGACAAGGTGAATCACAGTAAAGTGACTTTCCGCAATCGTTACGGCATCACGCTTGCCGCCGATATGTATATACCCAAAAATGCCGTTGGGAAATTACCCGCTATTGCAGTAAGCGGTCCCTTCGGTGCCGTGAAGGAACAGTCATCAGGACTTTATGCCCAGACGATGGCAGAACGCGGTTTTCTGACTATTGCCTTTGACCCCTCGTACACGGGCGAGAGCGGTGGGGAACCTCGTTATGTTGCCTCTCCCGATATCAACACGGAGGATTTCTGTGCGGCGGTAGATTTTCTCTCTACGCGTGATGACGTGGATCCCGAACGTATCGGAATTATCGGTATCTGCGGATGGGGCGGAATGGCAATTAATGCGGCTGCCATCGACACCCGGATCAAAGCGACCGTTACTTCTACAATGTACGATATGAGCCGGGTGAATGCCAATGGTTATTTTGACTCGATGGATGCCGAGCAACGTTACGAACTCCGCAAACAGCTCAATGCCCAGCGTACAATTGATGCGAAGAACGGTTCATACGCTCTCGGCGGTGGCGTGGTGGATCCGCTGCCTGACGATGCCCCTTGGTTCGTGAAAGATTACCACAATTACTACAAGACGGAACGCGGCTATCACAAGCGTTCTCTTAACTCGAATGGCGGCTGGAACAAGACATCGGCTCTTTCGTTTATCAATATGCCTCTACTTGCATATAGCGATGAAATCCGTAGTGCTGTTCTGGTAATCCACGGGGAGAAAGCACACTCCCGTTATTTCAGCGAGGATGCATTCAAGAAACTGAAGGGCGATAACAAGGAACTGATGATTATCCCCGGGGCCTCTCACGTGGATCTTTACGACAATCGTGCAGGAGTGATACCCTACGATAAAATCGAACAGTTTTTCAGGGAAAATCTCAAATAAGGAATTGTCAGTTGGAGAACTGAAAAATGCAGTGGCGCCTTTCACGAGGCGCCACTGTTTATTCTGTTATAGCGCAAGAAATAGAAGAATACATCAAATCCCGTTTGTTGAATAAAAAAATCGAAAAAAAATCATTTTCGTGTCACCCAAAATTGAAGTTCATGTCTTTTAGGGGAAATTTGAGGAAAAGATATGAATCAGGAACAGATAGATTGGACTTTAATCCGGAAGCGAGTGGACGGTTGCCTGACCGATGAGGAGCGGGAGCGCTTGGAGCGTTGGATAGCGGGGGATGAACAACGGCGGCGTTTTGTGGAACATGCTTGTCGGTATTATGAACGGGATTTACCCGTGGTCGATGAAGCTCGGGTAGCGAAAGCGTGGCAACGTTTCTCTCGTGGACGCAAGGAGAAACGGAGAAAACGGATACTCTCTTTGTGTACGTGGAGTGCTGCGGCCGTGATTCTTTTGGTTGCCGGGACTTGGTTCTGGGCATCGAATACCCGAGAAATTTCGAGCAGAAAACCTATTTCGGCAATTGCTTTCGGGAATAACAGTGTCCGATTGGTTATTTCGGACGGAACGCGAATTGATTTAACTACCCAAGAGCCGGGGCAGACTATTATAGATAAAGGTGTGAACGTGCATCTGAAAAAAGAGTCGCTTTCTTACGAGAATAACCCCGTCGTGGAAGATACGCTTTATCACACGGTGGAAGTTCCCCGGGGCGGAGAATACCACCTCACGTTGAGCGATGGTTCACGGGTCTGGTTGAATGCCGAGAGTCGTTTGACCTATCCCATGGTGTTCGGGGCGTCTGAACGTCGGGTGCGTTTAGAGGGAGAAGCCTATTTTGAGGTGGAACCCGGGAAAGGACGTTTTGTGGTGGAAACAGATGACATGAACGTGCGGGTGCTTGGCACGGCGTTTAACGTGAATGCCTACAGTGACGAGGCTGCCACACGAACTACTTTGGTTCACGGAAAGGTGGAGGTATTAACAGTGAAGGATGATTTGCAGCGTATATTGATTCCCGGGGAGCAGGCTATACTTGACCGGGCAAGTGGGCAATTGGATGTGGAGCAAGTGAGCACAGACCTTTATACCCGATGGATAAAGGGACAATTCGTCTTCCGGGATACTCCTTTACGGGATATCATGCGAACGTTGGCACGTTGGTACGAGATGGAGTATGAATTTACCGATTCGGAATTGGAAGCACTATGTTTCTATGGTGTGATCAATCGCTTTGAGCGAGTGGAGAGTTTGTTGGAACAGTTTGAGAAAACAGGTAAAGTGCGTTTTGAATATCAAGGGAATAAAGTTATTGTAAAAAAATAAGGGATGCTGGAAACATCCCTCGGGTTTAATCAAACGGACTGCTGGAAACAGTCCATAATATTAACGTCATTACAAATGTATGAAAAAAAAGTTTAATGCGTGCTATTGCCGAAGGCAATGGCTAAAAAAAATGTTACGAGTGATGAAAATTGGATTTTTCCTCTTGGTGTTAAGTTTGACATCAGTGCATGCGACCACATTTTCTCAACAGAAAGTGAGTTTGGATGTGAAGAATGAAACACTTCTACATGTTTTGGATTTGTTACAAGAACAATCGAGTTATACTTTTCTGTTTTCTAGTGAAGACATAAAGGAGATAACTAATCTTTCTGTAAAGGCGGAAAACGAGGATTTGTTTGCCGTGTTGGAGCATTGTTTGCAAGGAACGAATTTGGAGTTTGAAGTGAATGGTCAGTTGGTAGTCTTTCGACTTCGAGCGAAAACTGATGAGCCGGAGAGGAAGTCTGTTCGTGTGAAAGGTTTTGTGTACGATACAAAAAAGCAGCCTTTGTCGGGCGTGACAGTGAAGTTGGTAGGAACTTCTGTGGGGACAGCAACGGATGTTAACGGCCGATTCTCGTTAGAATTACTAGTAACAAAAGGGCAACTGGAATTTTCTTTTGTAGGGTTTCAAAATCAAATTATAAGTTTTTCAGAAGAAACGGCAAAGGATACTTTGCGGGTGATCATGCGGGAGGATGTAAAAACTATTGAAGAGGTTGTGGTGACGGGATACGCAACGATTGATCGCAGTCGTTACGTGGGGGCAGTAACGCAATTGCGGGCGGAAGAAATACAGGTAGCCGGAGAGTCCACAATTGACCAGATGTTGCAAGGATGGGTGCCGGGAATGTCAGTTATTAACAAGACTGGTAAAGTGGGAGGAACCCCGAAAATTCGTATCCGGGGGACTTCGACTTTATTGGGTAATCAAGAACCGCTTTGGGTAGTGGATGGCGTGATACAAGCGAATCCTCTTCCGCTTCCCGATGATGCAAGCCCTCTTTCATCAGAAATGGAGAGTTTGCAAGAAACCGTGGGTAATGCAATATCTTGGTTGAACCCTCATGATATTGAAACAATTACCGTGTTGAAAGATGCCTCTGCTACGGCTATTTACGGTACCCAAGCTGCTAATGGGGTAATTGTGATTACGACTAAAAAAGCAAAAGGTGAAGGTTTTAGTATTTCTTACAATGGTAGTATCAGTGTTGGGCAGAAACCATCGTATCGTATGTACGATATGATGAATTCACAGGAATATATGCAATTTTCCCAGGAGCTGTGGGAAGACAGGGAAAGTTATAGATTGGATGTTTTGCCAATTGCTTATGCTGGTCTAATCCAAAAATTGCAAGGAAAAGAAATCTCTCGAGAACAATTTGAACAGGAATTTCGCAAGATGGAAAATATGAATACGGATTGGTTTGATATTTTGTTTAAAAACAATTTTAGTCATAATCATAACGTGAGTATTTCTAGTAACGGGAAAAAATTATCGAGTCGTTTTTCCATGGGGGTGAATCGTACTTTAGGAGAAGCGAAGGGAAATAATATGTCGGGTTTCACTGTAAGTTCTAATACCACTTTTAGACAGGAGGATCGATTTAGTCTAGATTTTCAATTGAATGGTGGTTATCGCACGACGGAAAATTTTGCTTTTGGGGTTAGTCCTTATGATTATGCGATGAATACGACACGTGCTATACCTGTACGAGATGAAAATGGTGGATTGTATTATCATGAAAAATCAGGAAGTACAAGTTGGTCTATACTTGATAAATACGCATACAACTACAATATCATCAATGAAATGGATAATACTGGGACTGAAACAGATGGGATTAATTTGCAGGCTGCGTTAAATATTCGATTGAATTTGTTGAAAGATTTAGAATGGCAAGTTGGAGGTTCTTACTCGTTGGCTTCTAATAAAGTAAAGTCATGGGCGACGGAATATTCTTATTATATTGCCAATATTCGCGGTTATGAGGTTGGAGAAGTATTGCCCAATTCAGTTGAGCAGCATGCCAGTATCTTGCCGTTTGGGGGATTGTTGCGACAAGAACATGGGCAAAATAATAATTATTCTTTTAGGACAAGTCTTGTGTATGATAAAGTATTCGGGGTACAACATAAATTAATAGCGAACATTGGGTTTGAGGTTAATTCAACAAATATGGAGGGAAGTGCGAATATGCGATATGGTTACCTCTATTACCGGGGAGAAAAGTTTGCGACGGTGCCCAAAAGTGTTACAGCTGTAGATGGGTTGAGAGAGAATACTAATGATTTGCACGAGAATATGCGTGCCGGAAGTACCGTGACAACAACAACGTCCAACACCTTAAGTGAATATCTTACACTAGTGTATAGTTACCAGCAACGTTACGTTTTGAATTTTAATGCGCGGCTGGATGCCTCTAATCGATTTGGGCAGGATGAGAATAAGAAATTTAATCCAAGTTGGTCATTAGGAATGAAGTGGCGTATTGGTAATGAACCTTTTATGGCATGGGCTTCCTCGTGGTATGATATGTTTGATGTTTCGTTTTCTTATGGTTGGAGAGGTAATGCAGTTCAAGCTGTATCTCCCTATATGATAGCCTCAGACGGAGGTTTGGATTCCTATTTTCAACAGTACACGTTAAAATTGAAATCTTTACCTTATCCTAACTTGGGTTGGGAGAAAACGGAAGACTGGAATTTGGGTATTGATTTTTCATTTTTTCAAGGACGTGTGAGTGCGGGATTAAGTTTTTATAATAAGATAAGTTGCGTTTTAGCTTCACGCAATGTGGTTATAGAGAATGGGGTGGAGAATGCTTATGTAGATGGCACGAAAATGAAAAACAAAGGATATGAATTATACGTGAGCGTGACACCGGTTAAGACAAAAGATTTTTCATGGTCACTTTCCTTCAACACTAGTAAAGTGAAAAATTCTATTAGAGAAAATGAACGAGTAAATACGCGACTTGATTATATTCAAGGTAATGCTATCGTGGAAAATGAAAAATATCAAACATTTTATGCTTACGCATTCGAAGGGTTAGATGCTGAAAATGGACGTCCCTTGTTTAAGTATATGGATGTAGAGGATACGGAAAATGATTTGGACTATCTAGTTAAAGTGGGATGCCGAGAGCCGGATATCACAGGTGGAATTAGTACTTCTTTGCGCTACAGGAAGTGGTGTTTGCGGGCTAATTTCGCTATGTCATTCGGGGCAAAAACTTTTCTTCCAACTTTTTTTGCCGCCTCCGGTGCTCCGGCTCCAGAGCGAAATGCTCCTCGTTATCTATTCAAGCGTTGGCGTAAACCGGGAGACGAAAATATCACCAATATCCCATCAATTCCAGCGGGAAACCCGAACTCGATGAGTACGACTTTACCCACGGGAGAAAAATTGAATCCATATGATATGTATAATCAATCGGATTTACGAGTGGCGAAAACAGACTTTATTCGGTGTCGAATGATTTCTCTACATTACTATCTTCCTTCTGGTTGGTTGAAGAAAATAGGCATTAGGCAATCTTCTTTTTCTTTAAGTCTTTCTAATCCATTTTTTATTGCTTTTGATGAGAAATGGGATGGACGAGATCCGGAAACGGCGAATTGGCCTGCCCGTCGGACGGCATCTTGTTCTTTGAGTTTTAGTTTTTAATAATACTTGTAATAACGAAATTATGAGAAATAAAATAATTATTTTATTATTAATTGTTGCATGGCTAGGGACTGGAGCTTGCAGTAATTTTCTGAAAGAAGAATCTCAAAGCGAGGTAATTCCGAAAACAACGGCAGACTTCTCGGAACTCTTGTTAGGTACGGGATATCCAGATGTGAATTCACCAAGTTTTTCTTTTACCTCGCTAATGGATGATGATTGTGCACTATTCCTAACATACGTGGGAAGAGAGAGTGACCAATATGCGGGTAGTAATTCGGCAATTTTAAACTTCCCGTATTATTCGTGGCAACCTTATGCTTCGGATTATGATGGCTATGGAAATGAAATAAATGTTTCTCCAAGTTCTACTACATACGGGGCATTTTATGCGAAAATATTAGGTTGTAATGCGGTTCTTGATTATATTGATGATGCTGTCGGTCCAGATAACGAAAAGGAGCGGGTAAAGGCGGAAGCTTTAGCTGTACGTTCATTGCTTTATTTTCAACTGGTGAATATTTACGGGGAACCGTACAATCATAACAAGGAAGCTTTAGGAGTCCCGGTTCGCCTGACCGCAGACTTGACAGAAGAGCATTTGAAACGGGAAACCGTAGCTTATATTTATGAAGAAGTTATAGCGAAAGGCTTAGAAGAGGCTGCTCGATTGATGGATCCCCTTCCGGTTATTCGTAAAAATTATCGCGTAAATCAACCAGCGATTCACATTCTTCTTTCGCGGGTGTATCTTTACATGGAACGTTACGAGGAATGTATTGCGGAAGTGGATAAAGCGATTGAACAAGGAGCTATTTTATTGGATATGGTAAATGCGCTGGATTATATTGCCAGTGGTAACCTGTATTATCCCATCACGTATGATAATCCAGAAGTAGAATGGCTTTTTGGTCCATCTGCCGTTTCCAGTGCTTACGCTTATCAGCCTGGTACAGCTCCCGAATTCAGGGAATTATGGGATGAAATAAATGACCAACGTTTCTTAGCTAATAATTTCAAATCCCAAAAGGATTATAATGATGTACCTACTAATAATGTGTTAATGACTAAACCATACGGGGGAAATAATTTCGGACAATCAATCCGTTTTGCGGAAGCTGTTTTGAATAGGATGGAAGCATACGCTTTGCTGGGAGATAATGAATCTGCTTTGGCAGAATTAAACAATTTCAGAAAAAAGCGTATTATCGGATACACGGACGAGAATTATGGCGAGAAAGAGCTTCTTGAACAAATTCGATTGGAACGTAGAAAAGAACTTTGTTTTGAAGGACATCGTTGGTTTGATTTACGCCGTCAAGGAATGCCGGAAATTAAACATTCGTATAAATTTGAAAAAGGAGGTACTCTTTACAATTTCGTGTTGAAAGCAAAAGATCCTCTCTATACGATTCCTTTGCCTAATAGTTTACTTCTGCAAAATTCTGGGCTTTTGCAAAATTCATCAAGAGAAAATGGAGATAGACAAGGAAATACTATAATATAAAAAGTAAAAATCATGAAAAAAACTATATATTTTATTTTAGGATTGATTTCGATGAATATTTTTTCTTGTAATGAAGACAAGGAAGTAGGAATTCCTATTGAAATTATAGAGGATTACAAGTTTCCGCAGGGTAATGCATCGGTAGAAGCCAATGCCCGTATTCAAGAGATATATGAGACATATGATTCATACGTGCTTTATAACTATACACAAAAAGATGCGTTATGGAAACAAGCAGCGGGAACGGGTGCTGTTCAAAAATATGTTATTAGCATGGGAGACGTACAATACGTTGACGCCATGTTGAATTATATTGACGCCATTTGGTTGCAATTTTTTCCTCCTGAATTTTTGAAGAAAGGAGGATTACCTTATCGCGTGTTTTTAGCAGATTCTATTTATTTGGATCGCTCCACCCCTCAGATGACACGTCTTATACTCTACAATTACATGTTAAATGGTAATTCTGTTGCGATATCAGGAATGAATGCGAATTTGACTACCATGAATGCCGAGACTAAAAGGGCGAGAAAACTGGAATTGATAACTGCCATGTGGGATTATTATATCGCAGAAGGTATATTGGATATCCCTGAAGAATTTTACGATGGAACAGATTATAATACAGCTCCAGAATTACCTTTAACAGAAAAGACTCTGGATACATATAGAAAAAGAGGTTTTCTCCCTAGTCGTTATTATGGGGATAATTATGCGGAAGAATGGTACGTGTATCCTTCTTCTTGGAAGTATGCAGTAACAAATGATCTAAAATCCTTTTTGTATCATTTATTCTCCCGGAGTGATGAACAAATGGAAATCTATTTAAATAACTCCGAGTATAAATTAATTCAGAACAAATGGAATGTGTTAATTAATTATTATAAGGAGAAATACAATATAGATATCCGAAAGATAGGTAATACAACTTACGAGTAATAGCGAAATGAAAGAAAAAATTATGTAATTAAAATATGGATGTAATGAAAAGAATTGTTTGTATTTCAATTGTGTATTTACTGGTAATCGCAACTGCGTTCGGGCAACAAAAAGATTCCCGTTTGGAAGTCGAACCGCAAAAACCGGTAGCAGGTTGTGTGATAAACTTGGCGTATAATCCTAAAGGTGGTCCCTTGGAAGGGAAGCATGATATCGTGGGAATCGTTTATACGTATGATTGTTACAAGTGGACAATTGGTGATGTTGTATTAAAACGAGAGGGAGATATTTGGAAAGGTACGTACACGCTTCCTGAAAATTGTGGTTTTGTAGCTTTCAAGTTTCAATCTACTTTAACGATAAAACCGGATACAACAGATAATAATGATGATCAAGGTTTTTTCTATTCTGTTCGGAAGCATGCGGGAAACTTCATGCCGGGTACGCATTTAGCTTGGGGAATAACCCGTATGCCGTCGCTTGGTTTTGGTATACCGAGTTATTTTAATGGAAGTTATAAGGAAATCTCGGATGAGGCAATTTATTTTAGGCTTCAGAAAGAAACTTCTAATTATGGGGCGTACGGGAAACATTATATAGGAGTACTTAGGGCGATTATGAAGCGAATTCAAGGTGAGCATTATCTTGATAATGTGAAACGTTTTATCGAGGCGGTACAAGGGCAGCCTCAAGTATCCGAAGATGAATATATTTTGATAAGTGATGTGTATCGGAAAGATTTGAAAGATAAAATAAAAGCGGATAGTATAGATCGTTTGATTTTAAATCGTTTCCCATTCGGTAAAACAGCTTGTCGTGTGCAAGGGCTAGCGATAAATTCTTTACAAGGGGAAGAACGTGCTAACGCCTTTGATAAATTTAGGAAAGATTTCCCAGTTACGGAATGGTATAAAAATCCTTACCCTCAAGGGTTTGTTTATCGTAACCTTTATTCGTGTATGGGTGCGGATTATTACAAAAATGGAGAGTACGAGAAATTAGCGGAAGTCTTGCCGGAAATGAATATGGTGATGCTTTGTAATTTGTTTCATAAAACGGCAGAGTATTCTATTCGGAAATTGCCTACACCTGCTAAAACTTACGTTGATATCACTAAAAAATTCATAGATCAAATGCTGCTCAAAGTAAATGATAATTCGTATTCATATATGCAGGATAATAAATATACTCCTATGCAAGCGGGAATTTTTGCTCGCTTAAATTTAAGATACAATATTGCCGTGTACGCCCAAATTGCAGGAAAAGCAGGGCGATATAAAGATGTTGTAAATGTAATGGAATTACTCGATGAAAAAGAAAGGTATCGTTCTTATCCTCATGGGAATGAGGCGTATATAGAAAGTCTTGAAAAATTGGGTCAAAAAAAGAGGGCAGCCTCGGCTATGATAGAATGTGCAAAAGCATCCAAGATGACACCACATATATACAAAAAACTAGAGGCTTATTATGGCAGTTTGAGAAAGAAGCCCGCAACTACTTTTGAAGAGTGGCTTACGTCATTAAAATCTGAAGAAGAAGTGGAAAAGATAAAGGAGAAACTTAGGGCAAAAATGGTGAATGAACCTTACGAACCTTTTGTTTTGGAATCTCATAATGGAGGTATTGTGAATTCTAAAGATTTCGGGAATGCTATTGTAGTTATTGATTTTTGGGCATTATGGTGCGGACCTTGTATTGCAGCATTGGATGGAATGCAAATGGCTGTTAATCATTATAAGGAGGATAGTAATGTGAAATTTTATTTCATTATGACACAAGATTTACCCAAGAAAGATAAAATCAATGCTTTATGGAAGAGAAGTAATTTTGAAAATATGGAAGTTCTTTATGATGTTGATCAAACAGGCAAAAAGAATAGTAGAAATGCTGTATATAAATCAATGTTTGCAGGGACTTCGGGGATCCCTCAAAAAGCGATACTCAAGAATGGGCGAATTCGTTATCGTTCGGAAGGCTATGCTGGAAGTCCCAGCGCTTTGATGGATGAGATAATTTATGTGGTTGAGATGTTAAGGAATGAGAAATAATGAGATTGAAAAATACATTGAATCAATAGAATTATATCCAAGAAGGGAGGGGGAATGTTGGAAAACATTGGGAGAGATTGACGAAACGAAGGGATATGTGGTACTTATCTACAATGATGCGGGGCAACGTGCCGATGTGTACTTATCGTTTGGAGTCGGGAGTTACTGGTGATAAACGCAGGATGATTGTTGTCAATAACGAACGAATCGTGGAGATTATTCGGGGACAAGTAAATTAACTCGATGCGTGCTTTTCTATAAATCACCTCGATGTAGTTCGAGATAAAGCGGTACTACTTGTGGTGCCGCTTTTTTAATACAAATAGTAATCTGTTGGGAGGTTTATTTCTCGGGACATAATATTCAAATATTATGACAGAAAAACAAACTAACGTCGAGATAGAAAACAACCTCCCGGCAGATATTGCCGTCGTGGTAAGTGATCGTTGTCGTAACGATCGATTTTTCGTGTGGTACAATGACGCGTACCGGATTGTCTTGTGTTCCAATATCGCTTGGTTGCAAGCGGATCGTGATTATTGTTACCTTCATTTCAAGAATGGTACTAAAATGCTCGTGGTTCACCCGTTGAAGGACGTGTTGGCGATGCTTCCCCCGGAAGATTTCGTTCGGGTTCACCGGAGTTACGCCGTTTGCCTTGACCTCGTGGATCGGTTGGTCGGGAACACGATCTATATCGGCAAACAGGATTTTCCCGTGAGTCCTGCCTACAGGGAGGATTTACACTCCCGTTTCCGCTTTTTAGGAAAGGTAAAAGGCTTGCACAAATCTAAACTCGTGAAAAATAATAAATAAACATGTATAACCCGTCCCGAGAGGCAACCTCCCGGGCAGGTTCGTGAAATCTTATAAAGCTAACGTGCTAAAAAATTTTTTAATATCTGATATATTGTCCAAGTAAACAACAGCACCTGTGTTGTCTTTACTTTTCGGACGATTTTGTGTTAGCTTGACAGCCTCGAAAATTGCTTGTAAATCAGAGGGAATATTTTCGAGTTCTACTTTTGTTTCAGCGTTTTCTGATTTTAAAAATGTATTGTAAAATTCATCGATGAAACTACGTGTTGCAAATTTTACATTACGAAAATCAACAATAACTACGGGAACGTGGAGATTTTTAATATATAATTCAAAATCTCGAACCACAACTCTAGATTTAAGGTCTTGGCTAATTATCGCTGAAATATCTATTGTTATCTTATCCATATTGCAAAGTTACAAAATTTATTTATTCAATATAGTTAATGTATTGAAATTTACGATTTATATATGGGATTCGTAAAGCAATAATAGTACCCTTCCAATAAATTTTATCGGGTAGTACAATAAACTGATCTAAATTTCTGTCACGTGCATACATGGCACTACCAGAGATCATGATGTATTGTCCGTTTAATCCATCCGTTAGCATTCTGCGAGAGGTTATGATACCATACCCTCTATTCTCTGCATTAGGAAGGTTTTTCGTGGAGATTCCCCTGTTGGCAGCTTGAATCGCTTCGAGGTCGGAAGCGATTTCTTCTTCATTATTTTTTTGATAGCTACCTAATAAAGTGATACCACTATCTGCGATACAAATATCTAAATATTTTTTGGTCGGGTACGCTTGTGCAAATATATATCCGCGTTCAGAATGAGAATGTTCTGTGATATTGTCAACAATTTCTCCAATCATATATTTTAATCCGGTAATAATATTGGGTGTTAAATTGAGTTGTTTCGTTATAATAAATTCTATTGTTGAAAGAATATTGTTTTTATCATCTTCGTGACTATCTGTTGCGGGAAAATTGATGATAGGGATATATGTTTTTCTTGTGTACTCTTCCATTCGTGCGGTAAATTCGGTTTTTCTTATTTGATCAGGGGAAAATCCATCGCCAAAATGTAGAAGATTCATATAAGGTGTGATATTCATGAAGTGGATTTCTTTGTCAGAACTTTTGACAAAAAGCATTAAAGGAAGTACAAATGTCGGTGATACAAATGTAGTGTGGCTAAAATCTATAATATGTTTGGTGTCTGTACTATTCTGGATTTGATCCATTATTACTAAAACTTCTTGTAAACCATTAGATAGTTTTTCGTCTTGTATGTTTATATTTCTATTTATATGCATAATAGTATTGTTATACAGTACAAATATAGTGTATAAGTTTTGTAAGTGTATGTAATTTCTTCGATAGATTGCGTGAAATTAAATCTTATTAATTAGAAGTTTAAATTCTTGTGTATTCTCAGACGAAGAATACTTCCGGTGGGCGTCTTGTTCTCCCGAGCTCGAATAATAAACTTGCGTTCGGCTATACAGCGTGTTACTTTTGGGATGTAATTAAAAAAAACAAAGTTATGAGATTATTGACAGACATCCCCGGGGAGCAGGCGTGTTTCCCGTTGAGAAGGGGAAGAAAACAGGGAGGGAAGAGGAAGAGAACGGGCTACAACTCCAGAGATACTCCCGAGAACCATTTGACTAACACCGGACATGACTATCGTGATACGATTCTTGTCGTGATTGAGTGTCCTTGGCGAATCTTTATTATATCTCCATTTCCTCTTGTACGCGGGGGAAATAGGACGAGAAACGTGGATTGTTCATTTAAAAACGTGGCGTGATGGCAGAAGTAAGCAGTATTTTTAAGATCAGGGGACGAATCGGTAACACGATTTTTGTCGGGCGTAACGGGAAATGTTACGCTCGGGCAGTGGCGACAAAGGTGACAAACCCGAATACGCCGAAGCAACAAATGGTGCGTGCCAGGTTTCGGGTGGCACTTCGTTTTTACCAGCGATTGAAGGATACCCCGCTGGGGGAGATTTGGAGATTGTCGGGGAAGAGGGCAAAACTCACGGGCTATACTTTGTTCATGAGGGAGAATTTGAATATGTTCGACCACGAGGGCAGGATAGTTGATTTTGACGGGTTACGCTTGGCGGTGGGAAACCGTTGTGACGCTCGCGATATTGAGGCTTCTCTTGATGGTTCCGGGCAAGTGACGCTACGGTGGGGAGATGATGACGAGGACCTTTATCTAGGGGAGAATGATCGCTTGATGGTGGCCTTGCTTTACGGGGATCGGTTGTTCTCGCCGGAGGTGGTGGATGATTTGAAAGCCGTGAGGCGTGATGGAACGGTGACCTTCCGGTTGTCGCGAATCAAAGACGTGGAGGTTCATTTGTATTGCTTTTTCGTGTCCCCCGGGGGTGAGTATGTTTCGGATTCGCAACACTTGAAGGTATGAGTCCGGTGAAAGGTATTGTCGGTGCGGTCAGCGAATTGGTTGACCGGCTGACGCTTCCGGCGAGGGAGAAGAAACAACTGGAGACTGATTTATTGAAAGTTTTTGTCGAGTGGGAGCAACGGGTGATGGAAGCCCGATCGGAGGTGCTGGCGGAAGAGGCCCGGGGTAATTGGTTGCAACGTTCGTGGCGACCGTTGGTGATGTTGACTTTCGCCTTGATTGTGCTCGTGGGGACATTCACAAGTTTGCCGATTCTTGCCGATACCTCCCGGTTCTGGGATTTGCTGGAGGTGGGGATAGGCGGGTACGTGATGGGGAGAAGTGGGGAGAAAATCTTACAAGTCTTCGCGCGGAAACGACGTTTTTAATTTTAGATTTATGAGTTATGAGTTCATTTTCAATTTTTAATTCTCAATTTTCAATCGTGAACCATCGTTTGGTGGATGGTGAGGTGGTGCATTTGGTTTGTTCGAAGAATACCAGACCGCTAAAAAATCCGAATACTATCGTGTTACATTACACGGCTGGCAGGAGTGCCGAAACGTCATCGTTCTACCTTACTCGCCCGGACGTGGGGGCATCCGCTCATGTCGTGATTGGGCGGGACGGGAAGGTGTTTCAACTGGTGTCGTTTAATGTCGAGGCGTGGCATGCCGGTAGGAGTTTTTACCGGGGACGTGCAGAGTTCAATCATTTCTCGATTGGAATCGAGCTTGATAATCTCGGGAAGTTGCGTTGGGACGGGAAACGGTTTGTGGCAGAGTGTGGTGCGGAGGTAGCGGCATCAGATGTTTACGCGGACGATTCGGGTGGGAATATCTCTTATTGGCACAAGTACACGGATAGGCAAATACGAGTGTTGCGTGATGTGTGTCGGGTGTTGGTGTCGGAATACCCTATTAGGCATATTCTGCGTCATTCGGATATTACTCCCCGTAAGATTGATCCGGGACCGGCGCTACCAGAAATTACGTTGTACTAAAAAAAATGCATCCGAGGTACTCGGATCTATACCGGGGATGCAAAGTTCATTTTCAATTATTCATTTTCAATTGTATTATTATGGCAGAATTTAATTCTTATTTGTTAGGTAAAGCGAAAAAATCAGTGGGTAACATCACATTGTGTTACACGAGAAGAAAGAATATTGCGAAAGCGAAAATTTTTTCAAGGAAAGATAACCCGACACCGGAGATGTTAGCTCAACGGGCAAGGATGAAAGTGTTGGTGCAGTTGTCTCGGAATCTTTTACCTGTTATCCGAAAAGGATTCGTGGGAATTGGTAACGGCTCTACCTCGAATGCTTTCGTGGCACGGAATATGAAAGCGGTAGAGGTGAATGAACAGAACGTGGCAACCGTTAATTTCGATCAGTTGTTGGTAGCATCCGGAATATTGAACCCGCCGAAGGTGACGGTAACGTATGACGAGGAAAACAATAAATATCAGTTCTCGCAAGTGGAGCAAGCGGAAGAGGATGGTTACGCGTTTGTCGATGACCAAGTGTATGCCGTGTTGTACGAAACGGAGCGAGGCAGATCGAGATTGGTGGAGTTGAGAACTCGTGGCGAGAGCGGTAGCACAAGTTATGCCCTTCCCGAAGAATGGGATAATACGAAAGTGAAAGTGTATTGTTTTGCCATGTTGAAGAGGGGAAAGGAAGTGTCGGATAGCAAGTTGATAGCGTGAAGTTGATTAGTCTATAAAGTCCGTTGACTTTATGACTTTAGGGACTTTCAGACTTTATGGACGAGAGGGAGTGTCGAAATACTCCCTCTCGTGTGTTACTTCGTTTTTTTATTTAGCTCATGTGTCATGTAGTTTTCTGAAAGGTTCTGTTTTCTAGCGTCTTGTAAAAAAGTTTAAAAAAAGAGGGTAAAAAATTTGGAAAAGGGGATTTTATGCTGTTATCTTTGCACCCGCTAAACCGGAAGGGGACGAGTGAAGGGGAAGCGGTTAGCGAGGTTCTTTAGATGTTGTCGGGATGAAGCGAGGGGGTAAAAATTAGTTGTAACGACACCCCGCGAAAAAAGTTTGAAAAAACTTTGAAAAAGATTTGGAAGGGAAGGGAAAAACGTTTTATCTTTGCATCCGCTTTCGCCTCGAGAAAAGGGCGAGGGTGAAGACGAGA
>NZ_FXXL01000006.1 GCF_900184685.1 Butyricimonas sp. Marseille-P3923 | reverse complement strand
CGCTGCCCCTCGACTTGCATGTGTTAAGCCTGTCGCTAGCGTTCATCCTGAGCCAGGATCAAACTCTTCATTGTAATAGTTAATTTCAGAAATTTTATTCCGGCAAGGGTCATGTGTTTCATGAATCCCGACATCTCGTCGGCTCGATTCACGCTCGCTACGTTGTTCATTTCAATATCTTAAAGAACTCTTCTTCTATCGTTTCCTATCGCCCCTCTATCCTGCCCTCCTGCCTTCATCGTGAAAGCGGCTGCAAAGGTAATGCTTATTTTTCAACCTCCAAATTTTTTCAAGCTTTTTTCAAAACTTTTTTCGGCGGTTTCTAAAACCTCTCGTTCCAGTATCTCGTTTAAGCTTCTCGCGTCGCCCGCCCTCTCTCTCGAAAGCGGGTGCAAAGATAAGCGAAGAAATTCCCTTTTTCCAAATTTTCTGACCACTATTTTTTAAGTTTTTTTACAAAACACTAGACATCAAAGCCTTGAAGAAACACACGAGTGGACATCTCTTGATTCTACACCATCTATCACACTCGGTTTTATAGTCATACCATATTCCCAACGAATACTCACTCTCTCACGTTTCCCCCTCGTGGCACTCTCGTTTCAAAGACCTTCGGGAAGGTTTTTGAAACGAGTTTGAAAGGAGTTTAAAAGGACTTTGTTCCCTGTCTTCTCCGGAATTACTCCCTGTCTTTACCGGGAATCTATCTCATCAATAAATTGACAAACAAAACACTACATCAAAATCGACAAACCTTCCACCGGAGCCCGCCGATAAACTTATCCACGAGACCGGTGAATATTAAATAAACCTACTCCTCGTCCCCCGTTCTCGGGTTCTCCCGGGAAGTATCCAATATATTAAAACAAGACAAAACGTTTGCCCGGTAATAATCACCCATCGGGATCCATCTATCCCGGGCACGCAAGGAATTGCCCGCCCACGTGTCGACATAACGCAGGTTCAATATAAAACCCCGATGCACACGAACAAGATAAGCGTCCGGCAGTTGCCGTTCCACGGCACCCAAACGACATACCACTGTAACACGGGATTTATCTTCAAAATAAAAATAACAATAATTACCCGATGCCTCGATACAGAGGATATCGGCATAAAAATATTTCTTGTAATACCCGTCTTGACGAATAAACAAGCCATCAGCCACCAGCGGTGACAAGCGTGAAGGTGCGATTACACCCGATAAATTTGTTTTCATTGACAATTAATTTTATGCCTCATGAAATATTTACCGACGGGCACGAGATTAACTTGTATACAGTGAATAATTGTCAAATCGACATTTATTACACGGGATGAAACGCCTTTTCCCTCCATTAATACAAAAATACGAAACAAGAGGGAGCCGATTTGTGTTCAACTCCCTCTTTATTCTCATCAAGATAATATTATCTCAATTCTTATTTTTGTTAATTTTCAACCTGTGAAACTTCTTATTCTTTGCGCATGTAACTATAAACCACTCACGCACGTTTTGATATTTTGCCAAATTCAATTCAACCAAGGTGTTTTATCATCCGTCACGATAACAGTAAATGCGTCTTCAACAACATCACTCCCTGATACATTCGCCACTCGAAAAGACAAGACATATTCACCAAGCGGTATTTTCGTGTACAAAGGTATCTCCAATCTTCCTTCTCCCACGATAACCAATTCTTCTTTCAACACCTCTGCATTCGCTTTTTCCCCCTTTACTTTTACACTTTCCAATGTCACGAGTAACGGACGAGCCCCTTCCACTGTTCCTCCATAAAATCCCAGTGAAACCCACGGCGCATTATTTTTTATCCTCGATTTATAAGGATAAGTAGGTGGATCCCAAGGTGCACTACCCGGTTTCATAGTTAATGTATCATCAAGTGTTAACCCAGATATTACAGTCATTGAATTCAACGGATACTCCATAGCAGAAACGTCCAAATAACTAACATCTTCATCATGACATCCAACCGCAATTCCCAATAATGTCATTAAAAAACCAATTACTAATATTTTTCTCATAACCATATCAATTTATATCAGTACCTATTTTATGTGAGTCATCCAAAGAATGTAGCATCCCGTTTTTCACTTTAATACCGGAAGAAGCGATATAGGCTTTTTGCCCATTATCTTTCATAACCAATTCCAAAGAGGTTATCATCACGTTAGGATTGTCTTGGAATGGTGTTTTAACAGAATAAAACCACACGGGATTATTCGCCGCCGCAACAAGATTCACGCCACCATCGCCGGTTTCTGACGTCTTCTCCGGAACATCTTCACGCTCATATACTTTATTAAAGACATAACGCAATATAACTTTTCTACACAATGCGGCATCAATTTCCTCCACTTCCCGGTATTCATGATCCCACATCCAACGTCTAATCGTATTATCTACCGGTCCTAGAAACATGATCTCTTTATAATCAGATTCTTCCCCATTAAACATCGATTTTAAGCCAGCTCTATCAACCATCTGTTTTACTAAAGACCAATTATAGGAATCTGTCTGGAAATATTCATACATTGTTTTTTCCTCGTGTGTTTTCGATAGCCCTGTATCAATAAATCCATAATCCGTTCCACAAGATGTAACGATAAAACCAAGCAAAACAATTGCTATACTATATATTCTTTTCATCAGCGTAACGTTTAATTAAAATTTCTTACTATACCAGTACTTGTTAGGCATCATTAACTTGTTATATTCCGAAGCATCCCTATCAATAGGCAAATACAATGCACCATCTTTCACCTCCTGCTCTGTCAAAATACGGAAATTAGCGGGCAATTCCGTTTTATAATATCCTTTATTTCGCATAATATCAAAGAAACGATGGTTCTCGTAGATTAACTCTCTTTCTCTCTCTTGGAATATAGCGTATTGTAACCCCTTGGCATCATTTGCTGCCGGATACGCATCTGCTTTTGCACGTGACCGGATACGATTCAAATCCGCGATTGCCTCGTCCGTTTTTCCCAAGAAATTTCGTACCTCAGCTCTTAAAAGAAGAATATCGGAATAACGCCATAATATTTTATTACAATCCATATTCACGTATTTTTCCGGTTGATTCGGATCATCTGTATATATAAATTCTTTATTAAACTTTTTCACGTATGCTCGATTAACAGCCACCTCCGGTAATCCCCCTACAACCTGCGTCATAACCCATCCCGGGAAAGGTTCATACACCTCAATACGAGCCGGTTCATCCGGCCAGGTAAAGGTTGCCTCCGGATCATAATGTTCTACATCAAAATAAGCAACCTTCCGTTCATCCGCAGTATTCTCTCCGTACAAATCGTTTATTAATTTACAGCTAACACTAATATCAATCCGATCTCCTTCATAAGAACCATACTTATAAGGATACCCCCATGCACTCGCACCCACGTAAAAATCTTCTCCCGGCATAGTTTGTGTATATTTCGTGTTGAATTCCAACTCTAAAATAGCCTCTTCTCCATAACGAGAATTCAACGTATTTTTCTGCAAATTCTCTATTGTTGAAGCTAAGTTGACATACCCTGCTAATTCTCCATTCGCATCAACAAGCATCGAAGCGTATTTCTCCGAAGCTTCCCAATACTCTTTCGACTTGTCTAGAGTAATTCCTTCTTCCACTGCAGCTCTCCACGCGTAAAGGTGTGCTAATAAAGCTGCCGCACTCTCTTTATTACCATATTGCCGATTGTCCATTTGCGTTCCATCAGCATATTTCAAATCCCGATATCTTGGCAAATACTGAAAGGCCCGTAACGCATTGCGAGTTGCTTCTTCCAACAAATCGTGATTGGAACTCTTTGCCACTTGCGGAGCTTCATAATCATTATTTACAACAACCGGAGCTTCCCCCCAACAACGAGCAAGGTCAAAATAACACATCCCTTTCAAAAAAGCGGCTTGCCCCCAAAAATAGTTTTTAGCCTCTTCGGTCCAATTTGATTTCACGTTATATTCCACGATATTGGCATACCCGATAGTAGCATAATGTCCTCCCCAATATCCCGTATTCATCATCTCGTTATCCCACAAATGCGCTTTAGCATCCACGTAACTAGCAGGCCCCCCGAAACCCGCTACCGCTCCATTACAATACGCCCCGGCTTTTTCTTGTATTTTCAATTTTGTAAATGTCCCTTGAAAACAAGCCTGAGCATTGGAAAGTACGGCTTCCATCTCTTCCGGTGTTTCCATGGCATTCGTGTAGGTTACTGCATTTTCCGGTGTCAAATCGATAAAACTATCGCAACCGGTAAAGCTTGCCACACACAATCCTAATATTATTAATTTTTTCATCATATCCTATTAAAAGTTTACAGTTAAACCTAAAGTTAACTTACGAGCCAACGGATAAGCCCGATAATTATCAATACCGGTAAATATACTCACGACTTCTGGGTCCTCACCGGAATAACCCGTGATAGTAAATAGATTCTCCCCGGTAAAGAATACCCGAACATTATCCAATTTTATCTTTCGACACCACTCTCTCGGCACGTTATAACCAATAGTTAATTGCTTCAACTTCACGTAATTTACCGTTTCCACCTGACTAGACAAAACCCCTCCTATCAGACTAAATTGTAACATCGTCGCATCAAAATAGGATAATTGCGGATAAATCCCTTTTATCGCAGCATCTCCCGGTTTTTCCCAGAAACGTACATCATCAAGATCTACGTAAAGATTTGAACCGCCAATAACCTCTTTCGGGTCCATTGAATCAGAACGATACATACAAGCAATCTTTCTTCCGAACGAGTAATTCAACAACACGTTTAAATCCCAATTCTTCCAACGTACCTCATGAGCCCAGCCACCATATATTTTCGGCAATGTTTGTCCCATATTACGTTTATCCCGATAGTCGGCAATTCCGTCTCCGTTCATATCAACCACTTCCTTCATTCCAACGCCGAAAGGATATTTATTATCTGCCAAATACATCGTGTATTTTTCACCATTAGGCGTATAGTATGTCGGAATCTCCGATTCATGTTCATAGACTTTCCCATGCACGAATGCCCACAAATTATATAACGGTTTACCTAACATATGGTGAGGAATCCCGTTCGTTAATCCCACGTCTTTACCATCAAAAGTCTTTTTCAAACGATTCCAGTTACGGGAAGCATTAAAACGTGTTCTCCAACTCCAGTTTTCTCCACGAATAATATCCCCGACCACTTCAATCTCAAGTCCCTCGTTGGAAATATCATTAGCATTCACCCATCGATTTTCATACAAATAAATCGTTTTGGGGATCTTGGAATTAGCAATCACTCCCGTGGACCAACGATAATAATAATCTATTTTAAATTTTAACCTATAATCGAAGAAATCCATATCTAAGCCGAAATCGTATTGATCATGTTTCACCCATTTCAACTCACGATTAATCATCCCTCCGTTCTTCAGCGCATTATCATCTATATTCATCAACGGACGCCCAAGAAATTCTCCTCCGGGAATCATCAAACCATGCGCCCGATAGGCGTCAGGAAATATTTCTCCCGATTTCCCATACGATACTCTAAATTTTCCATAACTCAGCCACCATGCCCAATCCAAGAATTTTTCCTCTGAAAAGGCCCAACCTAAAGCTACTGCAGGAAAATTCGCATATTTATTTTTATCACCAAAAACCGAAGAACCATCCTGACGGAATGTAAACTCTGTCAAATAACGTTGCTTATAGTTATAAGCAACACGCGCAAACCAACTCACCATTGAAGTTTCTTCGAAATCAGACCGAGCGTGTTGAAGTATTTTATCTCCATCGCCAACCGTCATATTAGCCGCCGGTAACTCAGGAAATCCCTCGTAGATGTAATGAATTTTATCACTTGCACCACCTCTTCCTTGTCCAAAATTAAAATTCCCCGTGTTTTTCTGGAAAGAAAGCCCCGCTAACAAATCAATATTATGAGATTCATTAAATGATCTTTTATAACTAAGTAAATTTTCATTCAACACGGACAGACGTCTTTCTATTTCAGATTTAGAAGTGTTCAATCCATACTTATCTAATTTCCTCGGTAAAAATAAATTCAATGTGGCAAGACTAAAGCTGGCCGAGCCATTCAAACTCAAACGTAAACCGGGAAGAATATCATAATTTAAAACAAGCGAAGCCTTCAAATCAAACGATTCGTTCTTCTCCGATTGCTCGTTGATCGTTTCCAACAACTTTTCTTCTATCCAACCACCACCCGGCAGAAATGATGATGTTTTTGTCGGATCCACCGGCATCTTTTCAATCTTTTGAGCAGATTTCATTCCTCCGGTTGCATCTCCTCGTTGTCGAGACATATAAGTCAAAGAAATCCGAGAATCTACCAAGAAATTTCTCACCGGTTGAACATTCAAGTTCGTCAAAAGATTTACACGGGTAAAATCACTACCATACCCGATCCCTTTTTCATCGTAAACTCCCGCACCTATCAAATATTGTGTTCTAGCGCTTCCTCCACTTGCTTGAATATTCGCATTTAAGACTTTTCCGGTTCGAAACGCATACTTAAACCAGTTTGTGGCATTATTATAAAACGGATTCAAACTATCTTGTATTACACTAAATACAGGATTTTGTCCTTCTTGAATTCCTACTAAAGATTTATGCCAAAAACCGTCGTACACTGCCCCATAACTATAAAGGCCATAGGCTTCCTGCAAATTGTGCGGAAATTTATAAATCCCGGTTACAGGATCCTGATAAGGCCTCGTCTGGTTTCTCAACGCCGTTAACGCATAATCTCGTACTGCACGTCCCGCTGTTTGCTCAGGAGTCGAAGGCAATTGAGACCAAGAATAGGACACATTCGCTGAAAATTTAGCTTCCCCTTCACGCCCTTTTTTCGTGGTAATCAGAATAACCCCTCGACCTGCTCGAGAACCATAGATTGCGGCAGAGGCTGCGTCTTTCAAAACTTCAATAGATTCAATGGTAGCCGGGTCAATAGCGGAAAGAGTATTCGTACCCGTTACCGGCGAGGTAAATCCCTGCATAGGAATACCATCCACCACGTACAAAGGTTCCCCGTAATCACCCAACGAAAGTGAATTTTGGTCTATCAATGAATTATAACCGCGAATAGCAACAATAGCCCCACCCCCACCGGGAGCTCCGGACATATTCGTGATTTCTACTCCCGCCATACGTCCTTGAAGAAGAGACTCCAAACTGGAAGAGGGTATTTCCTTTATTTCATCCCCTTTCACGCTGGAAACCGAACCGATCATCTCTCTCTTTTTACGTTCACCATACGCAACAACCGTCACTTCATCCAACCCTGCCACATCTTCTTCCATCTTAACAACCAGCTCTTTACCAGATTCAAAATTCACCTTTTTTGTTTTAAAACCGATAAAAGACAAAGAAAGAACTCCTTTCTCCACCGGAATCACTGCATTGAATGCCCCTTGGTTATCTGACACAAAACCAACTTTAGTACCATCCAACATAATTGTCACTCCAGGCAAAGGTTGTCCCTTCATATCAACAACCTTACCTTTTACACGGAATTCATTCATTGACACCGTCCTATTTTTTATAATGACATGGTTTTCCACGACATTAAAATCAAAACGGGTCTTTTCCAAACATTTGGTGAGAACTTGTTCCAATGTAGCGTCCTTGAAAGATTCGGTAATCTTCACGGTTTCATTTTTCACGTTCTCACTGTTGTACGTGAAGGTATAGTCGCTGTTTTTCCCTAAATAATCCAGCACTTCCGTCAACGAAGCGTCCTTAAAATTCACCGTGAACTTCGGGACGGCTTGCGCCACGGTTATTCCCACGTTTCCTATGACAAGCAAAGACAATAACGCAAGGAATTGTCTTAAAAACCTGTCATTCCTAAAAATCCGCTCTTTTAAAGAGCAATGAATCGGTTTTTTTTTCATAGATTTGTGTTTTTAACTTGAAATTTAAGTATGAGATAGGCAAAGAGATACGAGGCTCTTTGTCTATTTTCCTTTTATGATAATAATGTCATTTATCTTTATAAACCGGAAATCACCCGTTCCCTCCAATACCCGCAACACGCTGTCCACATCCGGATATCTCTTTACCATGGTCGTGTATAAAACATTCCCGACTTTCGGGTCCTCGAAACGGAACGTGTAGCCGTACCACTCGCCCAGCACATCCATGATCTCTCGCAATGGTGTTTCTTTAAAGGCAAACAGGTTATTCATCCAACCCGTGGAATATCTTACATCGACTTCACGCACCCTGATGTCCCCGTACTTTGTCAGAAAAGCCTGTTCTCCCGGACGAAGTTCCACGCTATCCCGTTTCCCGTTTTTCATTCGCACATGGCCTTCCACCAATGTAGTCACGCACGATACATCATAAGCGTTCACGTTAAAACTTGTTCCCAGCACGTTAATCACGGCAGAAGCCGTGTTCACAATAAAAGGATGGACATCATCTTTCACCACTTCAAAGAATGCCTCCCCTTTCAAGTACACGATTCGTTTATTCCCGACAAATGCATTCGGGTATCTTAATTCACTCCCGGCATTCAACCACACGTGGCTACCGTCATATAGCGTTACTTTTATATTTCCTTGCTTAGAAGTCGTCAGCACGTTATATTCAATTTCCTGCATTTGGACAAGTTGTGATTCGTCGGTCGTTTCCTCTACCGGAAAAACAAATTTGCTCTCTCTCGTGTTTACAGCCAATTGTTTCACAGAATCTTCCGGGTAAACAACCTTTCCCCCGGTCGTCACCAAAGTCGCAAAAGGTTCCATTCGCCCTTTGGAAACAGAAGAAAGCGGAATCGCTCTTGTCGGTTCTTTTTCTTCTGCGCTCCAAAGAAACAATACCGCCACCACCAGTACCGCGGCAGTAATCCCCGAAAAATATCTCATCATCCGCACATGTTTCCTGCGCCTTATCCTGTCATTTATTTTTTTGAAAGGCGCTTCCGTGTCCACGTTATTCATATCCGCTATTCCCTCGTAAAGAATATCCGCCTCCCGAAGTTCCATAAACAACTCCCGGTTCCTCGATTCCAAGCACCAAGCCTCCAACAACTCTTTCTCGTCAACGGTGATTTCTCCCCGCAGAGATCTGTAAAGTAAATCACTTATCTCTATATCCTTCCTTATTTTTTTCATAGATATACCTTTTACCTGCTAACAAAAACATATGGTCAACAATACTATTAACATGAAAACGCATTGGTTGTAATCCGACAAATGGATTCTCAAATCCTTATACGCTTGCTTTTTATGAGTTTTAACCGTGTTTATACTCAATCCCAATTCTTCTGAAATCTCATCATAACTATATCCCTCCAATCGTAATAAAATAACATCCCGCTTCACCCCTCCCAACCTGTTCACCTCATCCAGTATCCGGGCTTTCAATTCCTGCTTTATTATCAAATGGTCAATGTCAACCTCATCCACGAAAACATCTTTCAATTCCTGCATTCCTCGCTCCACCCTATAATCCCGGATATAATTCAGCGTCTTGTTTTTCAAACAACTATACAAGTAAGATTTAAACGCGAGCAAATCCGGGAAACAATATGCTTTTTCCCACATGTACAGAAAAGCCTCTTGAGTGATGTCAGCACTAACGACCTCGTCCTGAAGCAACTTCAACGTAAAAGTGTAGGCACGAGGATAAAACATATTGAAAACAGCCTTGAAAATCTGGGCGTCTTTCAGGTCTATTTCCGATGTTTCAATGTGAATTCTTTCTGTTGCCATTTTTCAATTATTAGCACTTTTCCCCTAAAGCACCAAAAAGACGTTTTAGGGGTGAGGAAAATTCGAACTTTTTTCAGAAAAAATTAATTTAAGAAAAAGATCAAGAAAGCGCATAGTTATTATTTATTTTGAATTATACAAATCGTATAATTCAAAACATATAATCTAACATATTACCGGATAATAATTTGATTTCTGCTAATAATTTTATACATTTACAATATTCATTCAGAAGTAAAAAAAGAAATCACATTCTCCCTATTCAAAAAATTTCTCGGTAGAGGAATTGGAACAAGCTGAAAAAGAATTCGCGCTCAAGGAACAGGCTGATAAGCTATATTACTTCCGCTTCACCTTTATATTTTTAGGCTCTATACTCTTGCTTGCCCTCTTAGCATTTTGGATATTTAAATAAAACGTTTATATGATTTTAGATTTATGATTTACGATTTAAGATTACTCCCAATCCTAAATCGTAAATCCGAAATCATAAATCTTAAATTGTTTCCTCATTCAGCGCTCTCTTCACGAACTGTTCGATAAAATCAACCGTTCCCTCCACCCCCAGCAGGGAAGAATCCACCGACAGATGATAGGACGCGGCAACACCCCACTCTTTATCCGAATAAAAGTTGTAATAATTAGGACGTGTCTTATCCATCTTGCGCACCAGCTCGCGGGCCTCCTGTTCCGGGATATGCTGGCGATTCATCACGGTTTTCACCCGTTCTTCCATATCGGCATGGATAAATATGTTGATACATCTTTTGTTGTCCCGCAAAATATAGTCGGCACAACGCCCCACGATGACACAGGAGTGTTCATTCGCCACTTTCCGGATTACATCCGATTGTATCTGAAAAAGTTTATCGTTCGAAAGGAAATCATTGTACTGGAACGGCCCGAACGTAAACCCGGCAGCAAAAGCCTGCAAGAGATTCCCCGAATTTTTCTCGTCCGCCTTTTCAAAAAATTCCTGACAAAGTCCGCTCTCTTTGGAAGCCAACGCGATCAACTCCTTATCGTAGAAAGCAATATTAAATCGCTTCGCCAAGGCGTGCCCTATTTCCTTGCCGCAACTACCGAACTGACGTCCGACGGTAATAACAAAATTCTCCATAAGTCTATCTTTAAGCTATTTCTTCTACAAAACTACCGTTTTTTTCCCAAACCTGTCGTCCATTATGTACAAATTTATTTACACATTCAGATGTTTTAATTGCCACCTCAACATCAACGCCGCCACAACCGTCGCGATGGCGTCCGCCACGGGCATACTCATCCAGACTCCTACCGTGCCGAAGAAATTCGGGAAAATCAACAGTGAAGGGATCAAGAACAGCAATTGCCGGGTCAACGACAAGAAGATCGCTTTCTTCGCCATCCCTATGGACTGGAAGAAACTCGACGTCACCATCTGGAAGCCGACCACGGGGAAAAATATCAACACGATACGCAACCCTTCCACCGCGATACGAGTCAAATCCGCGTCCGACGTGAAAAGATAGATAATCGGCCGCGGGAACAACTGCCCCGCCAAAAAACCGATAGTCGTCACCGCCACCCCGCAAAAGACAGTGTATTTCAATACCTGTTTCAGTCGATCAAATTGCCGAGCCCCGAAATTATAACCCGCGATAGGCTGCATCCCTTGATTGAATCCCATCACGATCATCAAAAACAAAAAGACCACCCGGTTCACGATACCGTAAGCCCCGATAGCCAAATCTCCCCCGTGAGCTTTCAGGCTCTTGTTAATCAGAATAACCACGAAACAGGCACACAGGTTCATCAGGAACGGCGATAACCCGATAGCCAACATTCCCCCGACAATATGCCGTTTCAACCCGAATATGCCTCGTTGGAAATGCAGGAAACTCTTTTTATCGAAGAAGTGATGCAACTGCCAACTCAAAGATATCACCTGAGCCGCGATCGTCGCCAACGCCGCCCCTCTTATTCCCCACTCGAACACGAGAATAAACAACGCGTCCAACACGCAATTCACTATCACCGCCATCAGCGTCGCCGTCATCGCCTTCTTCGGGTAGCCCGACGCCCTCAGTACCTCATTCAGCCCCATGTAAATATGGGTAACCAGATTACCTCCCAGAATCACCTCCATGTATTCCCGGGCATACGGCAAGGTATCGGGACTCGCCCCGAAAAACAATAATATCGGGTCAAGAAACACCAGAGCCACCGTCATGAACACCAACCCGATAATAGCATTCATCAAAACCACGTTGCCCAACACTTGATTGGCGCTCTCCTTATCTCTCTGCCCCAGCTTGATAGCCACCAGTGTCGAGGCACCCACCCCCACCAGCGAACCGAACGCCGCCGCCAGATTCATCAACGGGAAAGTGATAGCCAATCCCGCGATAGCCAACGGTCCCACGCCATGCCCGATAAATATACTGTCCACCATGTTGTACAACGAAGATGCCGTCATGGCAATAATAGCGGGAATCGCGTATTGCATCAGCAACTTCCCGATTTTCTCCGTTCCCAGTACAAGTGGAGCGCTGTCCTTTACATCAGTCATTCCAATCTCCGCTTTCTATAATTAATTGTTTTAACGCTTCAATAGCTTCTCCTTCCGGCACACCCACGCGCACCATCGCTTTCCCGCGGAACAGGTTCACCTTCCCGTTCCCGGCACCCACGTAACCGTAATCGGCATCACCCATCTCCCCGGGCCCGTTGACAATACATCCCATCACGGCTATTTTCAAACGGCTCAAGTGCCCGAAAGCCTCCTTCACCCGTGCCACCGACTCCTGCAAATTATATAATGTCCGTCCGCATCCCGGGCAACTGATAAATTCCGTTTTATAACGGCGCACTCCCGCCGATTGCAAAATATCCCGGCTCAACTGCACGCCATAGAACGCGTCCGGCACCCCGGTGCAAGACAACCACAACCCGTATCCCAATCGATCCAAGAATAAACCTCCCAAATTCGCCGCCGCCAACAAACGAAGCGTCGATACATCTTTCTCTTTCGATATCAAGCGAATAATCACCCGGTTTTCAATACCTAAACGTTCAAGCCCCCCCAAGTAAACACGGTACACCGCAACAGAAGCCACATCCAAGGTAAGCACCACGACAGCCGACTTATTCTCCTTCAATTTTCTCGCCAAATCGGCATTCATGAACTTCCCGTTACGCACCTCCACGAAAATACCATCTCCCTCCACGGGACGCGAAAGGCGAAGAAACTCCTTGTCACTGATTAACGCTGCCGCCTTACGGTTATAAACATGCGCCACATCTATCATCTCGAAAGGCACGACCACGGTCACCGAATCCGGCAATTTTGTCAATTCCGGTCCCAGTGCCTCGGTATAAATAATCTCCGGGGCGCGTACTCCCCCTCGCAACATATCGCCGTACACCGGATCATTCACCGCTGCCACGTGAAAATCCAATTTCTCCATCACCGCTTCGTCTATGCAATCCACCTTGGATATATCCGCGACAAGCACCGGGCGCGAATAACACCCGTCTAACTTAACAGGTTCCACACCCACGTCAACGCGACTACATAATATACTCAAAGCTAATGCCTCGGGAATTTCCCGTTCCGGTTCCTCCGTCAGTGAAACCCGGATAGTATCGCCCAATCCCTCGTTCAAGAGAGTACCGATACCTACTGCCGAGCGAATCCTCCCGTCTTCCCCCTCTCCCGCTTCCGTCACTCCCAAGTGCAACGGGTAATCCATCCCCTCTTTTTCCATCTGCCGCACCAGCAAACGCACCGCCTCCACCATCACGCGGCAATCGCTGGACTTCAAGGAGATCACCACGTTATCAAACTCTTCGTCACGACACACGCGCAAGTACTCCATCGTCGCCTCCACCATTCCGGCAGGCGTATTCCCGTAGCGACTCATAATCCGGTCAGACAGGGAGCCGTGATTCGTACCGATTCGCACCGCCGTGCCGTGTTCCCGGCACACGTCCAGAAACGCCGTGAACTTCTCCCGCAACCGCCGCAACTCCTCCCCGTATTCCTCGTCCGTGTAAACCAACGTCTGGAACGTGGCGCGCTTGTCGACGAAATTACCGGGATTGATACGTACCTTCTCCACGTGTTTCGCCGCCTCCATCGCTGCCTCCGGGTTGAAATGTATATCAGCCGAAAGCGGTGTAGTGTACCCCCTCCGGCGCAATTCCGCGTGTATATTGGCTAAATTTTTCGCTTCCTTTACCCCGGGAGCCGTGATACGCACCAGTTCACCTCCCGCGTCAATAATCCGTATCGCCTGCTCCACGCAAGCCTCCGTGTCCATCGTGTCCGTGTTCAACATAGACTGCACGCGCACCGGATACTCCGACCCGATATAAATATCACCGACTTTTACTTGTTTTGTTTTCCGACGACCCATGTTTTAATTTTAGATTTTAAATTTTAGATTTTAGATTCCCATCACGCTACATCCTAAATTTTAAATTCTAAACTCTAAATTTTATTCATTATTCTTTTCAGATTCTGAAGGTTATGCCTATTCGCCATATCCTTCCCTTCCGGGGTGTAAAGATAGTCGATTTCTTCTTTAAAATGATCATAAACCCGAGTTCTTACCACTTTCATCGTGGAATTTATCATCCCGTTCTGCTCTGTCAACGGTTCGGGCAGGATAGCAACCACCGCGGGCAACCACCTTTCCGGGAACAAATTAGCATAGCGCCCGCCAACCCGGTAAGCCATCAATTCTTCCTGCAACTTCTTTATCATCAAACGATAGGCATCCGGGGAATCCGGTTCCATGTTCCGCTTCCCGACATATTCCCGCAAGGCGGCTTTAT
Organism: Butyricimonas sp. Marseille-P3923; assembly: GCF_900184685.1. Taxonomy (GTDB): domain Bacteria; phylum Bacteroidota; class Bacteroidia; order Bacteroidales; family Marinifilaceae; genus Butyricimonas; species Butyricimonas muris. Next base: position 1,398,940 of record NZ_FXXL01000006.1, on the reverse strand, counting down.
TCGGCACGATCAACCCCGCCGTGTAAGGCGATTGATTGTTATACAATATACAATAATCTATGTACCCAGATTGCTCGGCTATCGTTTCCTCGATACCCTCCGGACTATATTTCTCCCCGTCATTCGCGATCAGCAATGACTTGAACCGCCCCAGCACGTACAGCCAACCCGCCTCGTCCAGATATCCCAGATCACCCGTGTGCAACCAGTCATCGACAATCGTTTCGGCAGTGTTTTTCCCGTTACGCCAATATCCTTCCATCACGTTTCCACCCCGGATCCATAACTCCCCTTTCTGCCCGTGAGGTAACGGCTTCCCGTCCTCGTCGCAAATCAGGATATCCATCGGTTTTACCACCGTTCCGGACGAACCGAAACGGTAGCGCCCGGGCGTGTTGGAACTAATCACCGGGGATGCCTCCGACAACCCGTAGCCTTGAAACATCGGCACGCCCAATGCCGCGTAATAACGTTGCAACTCGATATCCAACAAGGCACCGCCCCCAACAAAGAAGCGCAAATTTCTCCCGAACACCTGTTTCCTGATTTTCGAGAACAACACCGCGTCCCACAATTTCACCAGAGGTTTCAACAAGCATCTCCATCCCTTGCCCCGGTCGTCCCCGAAACCGTTGTATTTACAAGCGAGCCTTAATCCCGCCCGGTATAAACGTTCCGTGAAACGTCCCCGCGCCCGTATGCCCGCTTCTATATTTTTACGGAAATTCTTTGCCAATGCCGGAACGCTCAACAATATATGAGGTTGCACCTCTTGCAGGTTCACGGGAATATTGCGCAAATACTCCATTCCCGATTGCCCGTAATCCACCGACGCGACCGAAGCCCCGTTATACATGAACGAGTAAAGTCCCACCGTGTGGGCAAAACTATGATCCCACGGCAGGAACAGCAACACTTTATAATAGTCCGGTATCCGGATAAGCGAATCCGATTGCAACACGTTAGTCACGTAATTCCGGTGCGAGAGCATGATACCTTTCGGCTCGGCAGTCGTCCCCGACGTGTAAGAGATATTCACGAGGTCACGTTCGTCGATAGCCTTCACCCTTTCGTCCAGTTCGTTCCGGTGTCCCGCCAACCATTCCTCTCCCTTCCGCTGCAATTCCTCGAAACCGATATAACGCCCCTCGTTCACCGCGGAATCCAACACGATAATCTTCTCCACGCCTTGTACCCGGTCTTCAATCCCTTTCACCCGGTTCAGAAAATTCGACGAAACAACCAGAAACCTCGCTTGCGAATGTTCGATCCGGAACACAATCTCCCCATCCGTCAACTTGATTGACAACGGCACGTTCACACCCCCGGCATACAACATCCCCAGCTCCGAATAAGCCCATTTATTGCACCCCTCGCTCAACAACGCCACCCTCTCGCCACGCTCCAACCCCAACATACACAATGCCCCGGCGAAGTTCATCACCTCCCGTTTCACCCCCGTGTACGTCGTCGCCTTATATTCCCCGTCCTTCTTCTCCCATAAATAAGGTCTGTCGGGAAACATTTCACAACTTCTCTCGAATAAGTCTATAATCGTCTTCATATCTTTCATCATACCCACAAAGCTAACAAAGAATTTCCATTCTTACGAACAAAACGCTTCATTCGTTGTCATAAGTTACCATAAGGCAATGCCTGCAACCACAATTCCATGAAACGATCGTACACGCGATAGCCCTTATCGGATTTAAAAACGTATTCTTTATCCATCAAAATAGGATTACTCTGTCCTGCCACCCATCCCGGCATCCCGTAATATTCTTTCCGTCTTCTTCTCCATGTAACAATTCGTGATATGCCAACGATGCTCGTCAAGCCAATACCTGTCCGCTTCGCGAGTTCCGGGATTCAAACCGTAATCTATACAGCCGAAATCCACCAAGCAAGTGACATCCCGGAACAACCGGTTCAATTCTTTCGCCGACAAATCATTGTAACAACACTTCACGGTATGAATCTTTTCCGCTCTTTCGGCAACCCGCAATTTTTTCAACCTGTTGAAACGGCAGGCGAGCGTGTGCAACTTGAAACAACGGGACAAATTCAATTCCGTCAAGTAATTGCAATCACATTCCAACCCCATCAAACCGGGGCAACCCGACAAATCCAGTCGACGCAAATTGTTACAAGAACATTTAAGGTAATACAAACGCGGGCTATCGCCAAGGTACAATTGCCTCAGACCGCAATCTATACAAAAAAAATGACCTAAATGGACACAATCCCGAATCCTGACACTTGTCACGGGGATATGCTCGATAATGAATTCCGATAACCGCGTGGCGGAAACGGTCACCGTGACCACGCGATTAACCCCGCGGTACGAGTGTTCACAATAGGGTCTTTTAGGTGTCCGCCAGTAATCCGAATCCTCGACACCCGGCTTGGGTGTGGCATAACGCTCACTGCTTCCGTCACCCCAATCCACGGTACACTCGTCCGCGTACACGTAAAATCTTATTTCCTTGGTTTTTCGCGTGTTGACGACTATCTCGATTTTTTCTTCTTGTTGTTCCATACTTCATTATTTAAGTTAGTAAAAACGGGAGAGGGCAAAACGTCATACCCTTCTCCCTTTACGCGGGTGGTAGTCGCGTATGGCTCCCGCGTTCCTGTATTCTAAGCTTGTCAAGGTATTCACCTACCGGTTATTCCCCTCTCTCGTTTTCCAAAACAAGGAAAGGGGAGGAGCTAACTTTCCCCTTTCCGGGCACGGGCTTAAATAGCTGGTTGCAAACATTGTAAGTTCAATTTAAAACCCGCACAAAAAAACTTTTCTAATTTGTCTACTTTGTTGAAAAATAACCCGATACTAAAATCATCCGGTTATCCAGTATTTATATTTCAGCCGAAGTCCTCAAAAAATAAACTCCAGACTGAACAAGTCAACCCGGAGCCGTAGGATAACGGCAGGGGCTAGCTTAATTCATGGGAGTCGCAATTACTGTCATCATGAAAAAAGCAACCCCACGCCGTTATAATATATATCCATCAAGAATATACAAACATAACGACATGAGTGTTGCAATCCCATCTTTCAATAACATTTCTGTTAAAAGTTTGCGACTCCTGAAAAATGGACATTATAACCTCAACATCGTAAACAGGACATCATCGGCGGCTCTCCGCACAGTCCATAACACAAAGGTAGAAAAAATTTTAATTCTTTCACAACTCTCCGCACTAAATTATATTCCTGTATACGCGTGAACAGCCCTATACCCCACATAAAGAAGTTGTTTCCAACATTGAAATCACGGTAAAGAATAGTGCGTCTATCTTCACACGACCTGCCAATTAACCGAAATTAACAAGGAGAGGATAGTACTGAAAAAAGTACCATTATAGAATCAGAGTTATACTTTCTATATATCAACTCCCATTCATCTCCTATTCAACTCCCATTCAACTCCTATTATAAAGGTAAAAAAATAGTATTTTAATAGGAAATAAATTGGAATTGATTTATAGCTAGTACTTAGTAAAAATATCTATTATATTAATTACTATCCTATCTCGTACAGGTAATAGAGAGAATTACTCGATTACCGCTACCTCTTCCAGTTCTTTGCGCGTGCCGACGTGCTTACTGTTCCGGTTGATACGATCCATGATCACGGCGATAGCACCATCACCCGTCACGTTACAAGCCGTACCGAAGCTATCCATGGCAATATACAACGCGATCATCAACCCCTGTGCCGTTTCATCGAAACCGAGCATGGACTGCAACAATCCCAGTGCCGCCATAATAGCTCCTCCCGGTACCCCGGGAGCGGCAACCATAGCGATACCCAGCATAAAGATAAAGCCCGCCATCAACCCGAAAGAAACCGGCATACCTGACATCAGCATGATCGCCATGGCACATGCCACGATCTTCATCGTACTACCCGAAAGATGTATCGTCGCGCAGAGCGGTATCACGAACGCCGCCAGTTCCCGGTTCACGCCGTTTTTAATCGACTGTTCCAATGTAACGGGAATCGTGGCAGCCGAGGATTGTGTTCCTAATGCCGTCATGTAAGCCGGAAGCATATTACGGAACAAGCGGAACGGGTTTTTCTTCGATACGAACCCGGCAATAAAGAACTGTATAAACAACAGTACAATGGTCAGGAAGAATATGACCACGATAATTTTCACGAACACGCCCAGCACGCCGGACACCTGACCGGAGCCGGAAATATTCAAAAATATACCGAAGATATACAAGGGCAACAAGGGAATAATCACGGTGACAATCACTTTGTTGATAATATCCTTGAAATCTTCCATTGCCCCTTTCAGGGTTGCGCCGTTAATCACGGACATTCCCAAGCCAAGAGTAAATGCCAGAACCAGAGAACTCATCACGTCCATCAACGGCGGCATCATCACCGTGAAATAGGGAGCCAGCGGCACCGCCGCGGAGGCTTCTATCGGTTGCAATTCTCCGGCATCACCGAGCAACCACGGGTAACTCAGATCACAGGCAAAATAAGTGAAGAAGCCGGAGAAAAGGGTAAAACCGTATGCCAGCAAAGCCGTGATCAACAACAAACGCCCGGCACCCTTACCGAGATCCGCTATACCCGGGGCAACCAATCCCAAGATCAACAAGGGGATGATGAATCCCAAGAAATTACTGAACAGACCATTTATGGTCAAAAATATCCTTACCAACCAATCGGGAAAGAAAAATCCGCATACTATACCCAGAATAATCGCCACGATAATTTTAGGCAATAGCCCCACTTTTATTTTTTTCATACACTCACTGTTTATATTACAAAAATAAGCTACTTTCGTATGACAATATAGATACATCAGCCTATGACAAAAGATAAATGGCACGGACACATCGCTATCTTCTCTGCTAACATTCTCTTCGGATTGAATATTCCGATCGCCAAAACCTTAATGCCGGAATGGATCGACCCCATCGGGCTCACGTTCCTACGCATGTCATTCGGTGCCCTCGCTTTTTGGATCACCTCTTTGTTTGTCTTAAACGAAAAAGTAAGTAAAAAAGATTTATTAATTCTGTTTTTTTGTGCCATTTTAGGCACAACCATGAATCAATTCACTTTCATTAAAGGACTTGGCATGACATCGCCAATCGACGCGGGACTGATCGTGACGATGAATCTCATGATGGTGATGTTGATTTCAGCCTTAATCTTGAAAGAACCGATCACCGCGAAAAAAGCGAGCGGAGTACTTATCGGGGCTTGCGGGGCGGTGCTGATCATCTGGCACTCTTACGCGGTAGGGACTTCGGGTGGTTCCGGCAGCTCGATGACGGGTAATTTACTTTGTTTTATCAGCGTGATCTGTTACGCCACGTATCTAGTTATATCCAAACCTATCGCGCAACGTTACAGTCCCGTGACGTTGATGAAATGGATGTTTCTTTTTTCCACGATTCTCATGTTCCCGTTCAGCATACAGGAAGTGGTAGAAGCAAAACTATTCTCCCCCGACACGACATTCAGCGCTTTGGCAAGCGTGTTTTACGTGGTATTCGCTGCGACATTCCTCGCCTATCTCTTTATCCCGATCGCGTTGAAACGCATCCGCCCGACAACAATCAGCATGTACAATTACGCCCAACCCCTCGTTGCCGCCACACTGGCAATCCTTATGGGACAAGACCGCCTCACGTGGGATAAGCCCGTGGCTGCCGTGCTGGTTTTTACCGGGGTGTATCTCGTGACTCAAAGTAAGTCGCGGGCGGACATAGAGAGAGCATCAGGCAAATGAGGGGGTGAGGATAACCGAAAACTGATCGGCGCCGTGTAGGTTGTCCGGAAACTGCGCTTTTTGATCGGACACCAAGCGGGGATGTATTTCGGGAAGCATCTTACTACCCGCTTCGCTTCTTGCTCCAAAAAGGGATTGCATCCTTTTACCACCTTCACGTCTGTGATAGAACCGTCGGTTTCAATCACGAAACTGACAAAAACCTTCCCTTGGGCATTTATTTTTATTGCCTCAGGGGGATACTTTACATTTTGAGAAATCCATGCCATCACGTTTCCTTGGGCAAATACCGGCATCTGTACGTAAAAACAATCTTTCAGCATCTCCTCGTCTGCTACCTGCCCATAAGACAAAGTGTAGGGCATTACATTCTTCAAGAAATGCCGACGACGGTCGTTCTCGTTCATGAATTCCCGCATTTTTGCCTCTTGTAGAATTTTCAAGTGAGCAAATTTCGGGTAAGCCACCAGATAATTATAAATAAAATTCTTCGGACCAAGTTCCTTCATCAACTTCAATTTTTCACTATTAAAATAATAGCATACCGCTTCCAAATCATCAACACGGGTATTCGTCAACTTTGCGGTAATCATTAATCTCCTTGCATGGTCATAGGACTCCTGCCTGATATGTACCCGAAGTTGCTCCACCATCGCGGCATACGCCCGCTTGTCGTTCCCGTACTCTTTTTTCATTGCCTTGATTCGTTCCTGCAAATACTTCATTCCCTCGTCATTCGGGATTTCGGATACCGGGACACGGGTTTCCCGTTCCAACATCTTGCAATAGTTTTCGTACGAGAGCGAATCTTTGACCGAAGCGGAAACTTCCGCGACCGATACTCCCGTGAACCAACAAGTGAATAACAGGAATAGCCCTGTTTTCCACTCTCTTTTTATCACAAACGCCATAAATAACATATATTGATTAAACTTCTTCTACCTAATCATCTATTGCATTCTGAAATTAACAGGAGCTACCGAACGAAGCGCCACTCTACGCTTGTGCAGAAGGCAATAAGGGGGCACCGGGAATGTGATACTTTTGAGAGCTCTTACCGCTTCTTTGTCCAAAACGGGGTCCGCACTACGCAGAATTTCCACCGCGGATACTTTCCCGTCTATTCCTACGGTATAGCTCAACCAGACTTTCCCTTGAATATTCCTTTCCTGCGCGACAATAGGATATATCAGCGTTTTTGCTAACACGTGATTCAAATCCCTATACGCGGTCAGAGGCGAGAGTATATGGAAGATACAACCACACGAACACGAATCGCCGACAACTTCTTCCTGTGCCTGTATTCTAGGACTAATTTCTCGCGTGAAATACAGACGATGTTCCCGCTCGTTCATGCAATCCTTCAACCGTACCTCTTCCTGCATCCGCAGATGCCGGATACGGGGGGAGAGAGCGGCGTATCGTTTTATGAAATTCTCCTTTCCAATCCCTTCAACCAATGCTAATTCCTGTCCGATAATCTGTTCAAATACTGCCGCCAGAACTTTTATGTTAGCACTTTTGAAATTATAACATTCAAGTAACCCTGCCGCACGAGTGGTGACCGCATTCTTTTTCTTTCGTAAATCTTCTCGATAATACAAATAGGCTTCCGCGTCCGTACGGAATCGGACTCGCTCTCTATCCATCAGAATTTGAAGTATTTCCTGATCTTGTTCTTCAGCCACTTCATCCAGCGGAATCCCGGCTTCCCGATTTAACATTGCCACGTAATCCTCGTAAGAGTGAACTCCCGCCATCGGTTGTTCTATTTTGAAAAGCAAAGGAAAGGTCATGTAAAAACGCACCGCCTTACCGCCAATCTTTGCCGGGCTCCATTTCGGCATTGCCCCGATAACCCGCGTTGCCTCCATGTCCAAAGAGGGATGGGCACCTCGTAACACCTTGATCCCCGAAATACTCCCGTCCGGCTCTATCACGAATGCCATAATCACCCGTCCGGCAATCTCGTTATCCCACGCCTCTTGAGGGTAGCGGATGTTTTCACCCAACCATGTTTCCAATTCACCTTCGAATCGCGGAGCTTCATCCGCCACGAGATACACGGTCGTGTCCCGTTCTACTGTTCCAGAAAAGATTACACTCGCTTTCAAACCGGAAATACCTGCTCCCCCATATATACAGAAAAGCATTGTGATTAAACTATTTATCAAACAACGGGTAGTAGTCATAGTATTTTCATTAAAGTTACACACGCTTAAAATTGTTGATAAATATATAAATAAAAAACAAAAAAGCAAAGAGCCTTTCTCAAAAATCTCTTTGCCTTTTCACTATTTATTTCAAATTTCTCAATACTCTTCCGGGGTATTCCGGTAATCGGCATGGAACAAGCGAAGTTCCCGACGCATACGGTCGAGTTCCCGTTGCATATCGTGCATACGTCCCATCAATTCATGGATGACACCGATACCCTCGATGTTCACGGACAGGTCTTCATGCCAACGCACAAACCGTTCCAGATCTCCCAATTGCTCAACAGGTAAATAACGTTCGCCGTCAACGACCTGAATATCGATTAATCCATCCTCTTCCAGAGAGATGATAAACGACGGATCGACATGACTTTGCCGGCAATATTCTTTAATTATAATCAAATCTGTTTGCATAACTGACACGTTTTATTTAAGACCTTGTAATTCCTTGAACAACGCTTTCTGCTTCTCCGTCAAGTCGGTCGGTATCTGCACGGAGTAAGTCACGATTAGATCGCCGAACTTGCCGTCTTCCTTGTAGACGGGGTATCCTTTGCCTCTCAACCTTACTTTAGCCCCGTTTTGCGTGCCGGGTTTTACTTTCAATTTCACTTTCCCGTCCATGGTGTCTACCATTTGTTCTCCGCCGAGAATTGCGGTGTAGAGATCCAGCGGTGCTGTCACGTACAGATCATTCCCCAAGCGTTTGAACACGGGGTCTTCGGCTATCACGAAAGTGATATACAAATCTCCTGCCGGACCGCCATTCACGCCGGGAGCGCCTTGTCCCTTCAACTTGATGGCCTGCCCGTCCGCCACTCCCGCGGGAACGGTGATCCTTATATTCTTTCCGTTTACCGTTAATATCTGCTTGTGGGTATGTGCCGCATCTTGAAATGACAGGTGTAATTCCGCGTTATAGTCCTGTCCCCGGAATCCGGCAGAACGCCCTCCGCCACGACGGGAACCGAACAAGGATTCGAAGAAGTCCGAGAACTCCCCGTCACCCCCCATGCCGGAAAAACCGCCTTCCGACGACCAGTAAGCACCACCGCCGCCACCGAAACCGCCGCCTTGCTGTTGCTGGCGCTGCCTTTGAGCCTCGAACTCATCGGCATGTTTCCAGTTTTCCCCGTATTGGTCATACTTTTTCCGTTTCTCCGGATCGCCCAATACTTCGTTTGCCTCGTTTATCTCTTGAAAACGTAGCTTGGCATTCGGGTCATCCGGGTTCAAGTCCGGGTGATACTTTCTGGCCAACTTTTTAAAAGCCTTCTTGATGGCATCCTGCGAAGCACTTTTATCAACTCCTAAAATCTTATAGTAATCTATATAGGCCATACTTTTATAATTTATACATTCTGTAATATGTTAATACAAACCATGTACCAACTTGTAATATACGTCTGAAAATGACGCATAGTTACACGAGAACTGACAAAGTGGCAAAAAGTAAAAACAGGAAGACCGACACACGATCCCCCTGTTTTCTAACCGGAGAAAATAAATCTTCCAGAAACTTAGAATGGTGTAGGTAATTCCTTTACTTTCTTTGCAAATCCCGGCAAGTCAAACCCGTAATTCTTAAATTGTTCGACGACCATCTTGTAGCGTGCGTTTACCAGAGGATATTTTTCGGGTGGGAATTTCTCCTCAAACTCTTCTTTCGTCCAACGCATTGCCGCACGGGTGAACATCATAAAATCTCCTCCTTTCGCCGTGACAATCTGTTCTATATTCCCGTACCAATAATCACTCCAATTAAACATACAACACATAGATGTCATACAAGTAATATATCCAACAAAACCACGATTCATATAGTAATTCGGATCTTCGGGATTCTCCTTTTCAATTTCCGTTTTATAATCTATTCCTGCTTGAAAGCCAACTGGCTCAGTGATAAGATTTTTCACCACACTATTTTCAACAATTTTATTATACACGGAATGTACAAGCCCGTGCCTAAAATCCTCTATACCAGGAATATCAAAGATAAATTTTATTGTATCAAGTAAACCTATTGCCCAAAAATCCAAACCATTCAGATTAACTCCAACATTATCACCGTAAGAAGCATAAGATCCCCCTAAATCTTCAGCCAAATAAAGATAGAGCGGGGAACATGCCTCCACGATCTCTTTTTTCCCCAAGAAAGGAACCAAATAATTCTTTAACAAATCCTCGTATTTCGGCATATGGTCATCTGGAACCGGATGTCCGGTCCAATCTCCACCGGCAGAGATCGTCCAGTTTTTATTCAAATCTCCCGGTGTAAAATCCTTATAAATCACGCAAATACCAAAATCATCATACATTTGCTCAAAAAGTTTATCCCACGATTCACTCCCCTGCGGGAATTCAAAACGCACGGGAGAATAATCCCCGGACGGCACTGCCTTGTCTTCATCGTAACAACCGCCTAAAAAAAGACTTAGTCCCGTGATCAACAACAATAAATATCTCATTTTCATAATCGATGTTTTAAATTATACATTATCGCACAGCTACACCTTCCCGCTTGGGGGCTAAAGGATTTTGCACCAACGATGAATTTCTCGTTCGTGTCGATTCCGGAATAGGAAGTGTATAAGCAGGATCTTTTTCTTTTAGCGTGTATTCCACCCATTGATTCCCATCCAAGTTCCAGCGATGCTTTATTTCCGGCATCCCGTACCTTCTTAGGTCATTCCAACGATGCCCCTCGAAACAAAGTTCCCGGCGACGCTCTTCACGGATATAAGTGATCAATGCTTCCGCATCGGAAAAAACACTCAATTTCCGATAGTCTTTTCTACGATATCTCATATAGCGTAAATCTTCCAAACGTTCCATGGCTTTTGTCTGCATTTGGGCGTCTCCCGCCTTGTACAAGAATGCTGCCGCCTCCATAGAATTCAAATACGCTTCAGCCACCCGAAGACTAAATACAGATTGAGCGCTTTCAATCACGCTCCGATTAGAATTCACACCATACTTCCCGACAGGACGACGTACCAACGTATCCCAAGGCATGCCTTCGGGAGCTTCTTTTTTACACCCGGGTTCATCAATAATGTAATTGTCTTTTCTCAAATCACTTTCCGAATAACATTTCAACAGACCATGAGAAGCGACATAATTCCACCTGTTTTTAGGTATTCCCTCCGTCGGGAAAACAGTCAAGCAACCATTTTGAGAATAAGAAAATATTTGCTCCGGGCAATTTACATTACAGAAATCATAATAAGGTACGTCTTCCGTGGGTACAAATTCATTCAAATCCTTCAACCGAAAAGCGTAATCGGAAATCACCTTTTCCGCGTACTTGTGAGCTTGTTCCCAATTCTCCATTTCAAGGTACACGCGGGACAATAACAATTGCGCCATCGGCAGACTGGCTTTATAGTCCGGTCTCCATCGTTTTTCCACAGGTATAGTCAAATACAGTCGTTCTGCCTCCAACAAATCTTTCTCGATGCGGGCGTAACATTCTTCCACCGTATTCCGGGACATCAACGATTCCTCGATATTACTATTCAGTTTTAACGGAACGCCCAATGCTTTTTTATCATAAGAATAAGGGGCCCCGAATATATTCACGATATACAAATAATTAAAGGCACGCATAGTAAAAGCCTGTGCTTTCAGCTCATTTCTAGTCTCTTCAAGGCCATTTACATCATCGACATAATCAAGCACGGCATTACACCCTAATATCCTGCTATACCCGTCTCTCCACAGGGCAAACCATTGGTCACTCATACCCGCGGCTCCAAATATCTCAAACATATCGGGTTGCCAACTAAAAGCAGCCAAGGGACCTTCAACCGCACTTGTCCTTCCCTCTATAAATTCGCCCCCGTCAACATCGTCATCCAAAAGCACCAAAGGTCCGGCCATGGCAATATTCAGCGTATATACCTCCGCAATCATCAGTTCCCGCAAAGCGGAAACATCTTCCGGTATAAATTGCGTGTTTGATCTCGGCTCTAAAAAATCACTGCAAGAAGCACACACGAGCAGTATTCCCCAAAAATATAACATCATCTTTTTCATAAACTTCCATTTTAAAATCCAATATTAATTCCCAAAGAATAAGTACGAGGCATGACACTGTTCCCCAATTCCGGATCGAAACCGTTGAATTTCTTGCTGGCAATCACAAATACATTGTTCACGTAAGCACTGATAGACAAATTGGTCAAATAAAGTTTCTTACACCATTCCCCGGAAACACGCCATGTCAATGACATCTGGGTACAACGCAGGAAAGAGGCACTAACTACCCGGAAATCGGATTTATCCCACATCTCATACATATTCGAACTACCTCCATCCGGTCTCTTTACCCAATAATCACTAAAATTGCTGCTCGTGTAAATCGCGGGAACCTTGGTCTTGTTTTCATCACCCGGCTCTCGCCAACGTTTAGCAATTTCTTTATCCACGTTGATAAACGGATCCGGCATAAATACACTTCCTCTTTCTCCCGAGTACAAACTTGGCAACCGTTTTTTACCTCCTAAAAGGACAGAGAAGTCCGCGCCAAAAGAAACGTCCTTGTAACGCAAACGGGTATTCAACCCGCCCGTAAAGTAAGGATCTGTCTGACCGGAATACACCAGATACTCTGTCGGGTCCATTTTTGAATCCGTTTCCTCGAAATCCATGTAATTAAACGTCGGATAACCTGTTTCGGGATCCAATCCGGCAAAGGAGAAAGACCAGATGGCAGATATCGGATAGCCTTTCTTTAAAACACGACTGGAGGAGCCAGACAAATACTCACTTAAATCAGGTGTACTGACTTCATTGACAGAACTGCCTTTATTCCAGTTTTTGGAACTATTGATCCCTATCGTCCACGCAAAATCTTTTCGTTGGAAAGGAGTAAAATGAACCGAATACTCCACACCGTGGTTCGTGATTCTTCCCCCGTTAATGTTCATTGAAGATATTCCATACTCTTCCGGAATCTTTTGCGCGACAATCGCATCAGATGAGCGTCCGTAATATTCAAGGTTCATGGTAATCCCGTTGAACAATTGTAAATCGAATCCCAAGTTCCAAGATTTCGTCCGTTCCCATTTCAAGTTAGGATTAGGTAAAGAACGTATTCCCGCCCCGTACTCGTTAAATGGCTTGAAAACTGTACTATATCTTCCTAAAATCATTTCAGGGCTTACCGTATTTACAGAATTTCCCTGCACCCCGTAAGTCGCTCTGAAATTCAATTGGTTCAACCAACTGATATGATTTTTTATAAAAGGTTCTTCAGCCATCCGCCAAGAAACACCAAAAGAATAAGTCGGGTCCATACGTTTATTCACGTCTTGCCCAAAAGCATTCGAGGCATCGGAACGAATATTCGCGTTGAATACATATTTATCTTTGTAAGAATAAGCCACGGTGGCAAACAAGGAAAGATAGTTATTCACCTGATCCGTTTCTTTCCATCCGCCACTATACAAAGCCTGCAATATACCCCAATCTTTAGGAGTCTCTGCTGTCACCAACTGCTTCAATCCGGTCGGTGCGACCAAGCCATTCCCCCTGTCCGGAGTATACCCCCATACCGTGTTTGCCGTACCGTCCGCATCCTCCGAACGTACCTCAATTCCCGCCATCGCGTTCAACCGATGATCTTCATTGAAAGTCTTGCTAAATACAAATTTGTTTTGAATGTTATAACTTTTATTCGAAAGGTATGAAGTCATGTATTCCCCCCCGAAAGGCAGCATGGCGGATTTAAATTCATCGCTTCCGGGTTCTGCCGTACCGTAATCATATCCCCTGTACTTGGAAGCAATATGATACGTTTGCTCACCCGCGAATGATTTGGAAGTATTCGATACCTCCGTGTAACCAAGTACCAATTCATAACGGAACCATGAAGTAACATCCCAATTCAAGTTGAGGGAGGCATTCGTATTCATATTAAACGCCTTGGCGTAACTATTATCTCGCTCGTTTTCAAAATTATAACTGTAAAGGATGTCTTTACCCGCGGGAGCATAAGGATTACTTCTCAAATAATAGAGGGGAGCACCGTTCTCGTCATAAGCGGGCAGAGCCCGACTTGTTGATTTGGCATATTCCATCGGGTTGACTCCCGGACCGAAAGTTCGGTTATCTCCCCTTGCTAAAATGACGGAAGCGTCCACGTTCAAATTTTTCAGCAATTGCGCACCCACTCTTAACCGAAGTCCCATTTTCTTGGCAGAGTTGCCAATTTCCTGCCCTTGGTCATCACTAAAGTTAAATGACAAATTATAAGTCACTTTTTCCGATCCGCCCATCAGACTGAGATTGTGATTGTGGCTAAAACCATTTTGTGTCAATATATCAAACCAGTCGGTATTCACGGTTTCCAGCCTCTCCAAGTAAGTTCCATACTCTTCTATCGTGATTTCTTTGCTCGCGACAAGCCTCATCAATCCCTCGTACGACGAAGTCTGTGCCACAGGCTCTGCAATGAAACGTCCCCCATTCTCGTAGGCTTCCTTGGAGTAATCAATACGCTCGCAGGAATTCATCATGTTGAACATCCCGTAACTGGGTTTCTGTTTGAAAGAAAAATTCGCCGTATAATTCACGCTCAGACGATCGGTTTTACTCTTTTTGGTCGTGATAACGATAACCCCGTTCGAGGCTTTCGAACCGTATATCGCCGTAGCCGAAGCATCTTTCAACACGGTGATCGTTTCTATATCCGAAGGATTCAACCAAGAAATCTGATTACCGAGTACATTTTTCAAATCTTCCGTCATGGTAGAGGATACGTCCAAGGGAAGCGGATCCGGTTGGATAATACCGTCAACCACCCACAACGGATCCTGATTCCCCAATATCGTGGAGGTTCCCCGAATCTGTATTTTAGGATTCGTCCCCACCCGGGAACTGGTATTCATCACGATCATTCCGGCTACCCGCCCTTGCAGCATCTGGTCGACAGAAGTATATACCGGTTGCATGATATCGGAAGCCCTTACCGTCGTGTACGCCCCCACCATATCTTTCCGGTTCACGGTTTGATAACCGGTACTTACCGTCACCTCTCCCAACTGCCGGATATCTTCTTCCATCACGATCACCCACGGAGTTTTCTGTTCATTCTCTTTATAGATCACTTCTTTCGTTCGCAAACCGATAAAAGAGAAGACAAGGCGTATTTCCTTATCTTTTACTTTTGGTATTTCCAAAGTAAATTCCCCTTTCGAGTTTGTTGAAGTCCCCAACTTCATACCTTTCAACAGCACCGTCACTCCCGGAAGAGGAAGTCCTTCAGTATCCTTCACGACACCCGAAATAACCACTTTAGCGACGGTTTTAGTAGAATCCTGTTCAGAGACTTTAAGAGGGACTATCAAGATATAATCATCCTCAAAACGATAAGTCATACCGCTTCCTTTCAAGATTAACTTCAAACACTCTTCCAGTTCCACATCTTTACAATTCAGTACCACCCGTTGGTCATTGGCCAAATGCTCGTCGCTGTAAATTACAATCTTATTGGTTTGACGTTGAAATTCGACCAGAGCCTCCTTTATCGTTGTCTCACCCAAATCTATCGTAACCCTCTTTTGAGAAAAACCATTTCCAAAAGAGAAAAGCACAAAGAAGACATTCATCAACAAAGTCAATCTCATGACAGTATAAAGCTTCCACGACCTGTACCGTAAAGGTTCAGGCCCTTCCTTTTGATTTTTTTCCATAAATTTGAATTTTAAGTTTTTACGTTCTATGTTAGTTTTGGTACCAATCTATGATTATTTCCTGCCCTTTTCTTTTGAATGAAATATTTATAATTTCTTCCAACATCTTGAGCGTATGATCCACGTCGTCATATTTCCGAAATCCCCCGGTAAAGCGAATTTTCTTTATCGCTTCATCTTTAAACGTGTAAGTAACAGGAATCCAGCGACTCAATTTCAACATCAACTGTTCCAGCGGCATCGCGTCAAACCGGAATAAACCACGAGTCCAAGCGACATACACGCTCGTGTCCACGTCACGTATTGTCTTTTCCGATGTTCGGTTATTCAATAAAAATTGCTGTCCGGGCAATAATATGGCTTGTTCCTCTTCACGCCCCACCTGTACGCTTCCGTTCAAAAGAGTAACCTCCGTGTTTTCCTCATCCGGATAGGCTGAAACATTAAACCATGTCCCCAATACCTGAACATCCGCATGATCCGTGTGAACCACAAAAGACTTACCGGGATGCTTCGCCACCTCGAAATAAGCCTCCCCGGATAAAAAGACTTCACGGGTATCACCATTAAAATTCACGGGATACCGGAGCTTGGATTCCGAGTTCAAGACGATTAAACTTCCATCCGAGAGACGCAATTTATATTCCCCGCATTTCGGAACAACGAGTTCGTTATACACGGTCTCTTCCGAAAGAGTATCGATGCTATGTTCCTCGTAAACCAGCAACGCGGAATCCGAACGAATCACCGATCCGGCTTCCCGAATCATCCGGTCTGTCCTATGACCTACATCCACTCGTTCACCTGAAGCCAGAATCAATGTTACATTAGCCTGTCTGGATTCCGTCACTCGCTCTACATGTCCTCTATCCATAAATCGGGAGACGAAAAAGGCTCCCATAATCAATACAACAGAAGCTGCAACTCCCGCACTCCATATTTTGAGTAAACGTTTCTTCCGTCTTCCTTTCTTGATTTCAAGTATTTTCTCCCATCCTTCGGATTTTTGTATTTGTTCTCTTTTATAAGCCCATTTGCCACTATACCATAAAGAACAAATTTCCCGGTAAGCATTTCTGTTTTGTTCACTTTCATCCAGCCACGCCTGCAGACACTCCTTCCGGTTCTTGTCAAGACCTTGACTAAGTTTCGTGAATATCAGTTCATATATTTCCTCTTGTATTGGCATACGAATACATATTTTTCTAGGAAGACAGAAAAAATAGAAAAATGGGTAGGTATTTTTCCGTTTTTTTTCCTAGAAAATCCTAATGCATTATCTCCCAATACTAAAACAAGTGTAACCGACGCAAGAAAAATAGAAGAATTTCGCTGCTTCTATGAGCAAGA
Source organism: Butyricimonas sp. Marseille-P3923 (assembly GCF_900184685.1). Lineage (GTDB taxonomy): Bacteria > Bacteroidota > Bacteroidia > Bacteroidales > Marinifilaceae > Butyricimonas > Butyricimonas muris. The sequence continues at coordinate 1,381,911 of NZ_FXXL01000006.1, read as the reverse complement.
CGTTCGCGCAGACGCACGATACCTTTATTAAGCAAGAATTTTACGGTATTTACAGAAATGTGCAATTCCTCGGCAGCCTCTTTATATTTCAAGTTCCTCAACATGATACACTCCACGATCTGTCGGGTGCGCTCGGGAAGAAGATTGACTTCTTTCATCACGATGTCCATCCGTTCCTCGTCAATCCGCACGACCATCTCTACCGGGATGTCAACATCTTCCAACATTTCCCGTTTTTGCAAAACATCCTTCTTTTCAAAATAAGTACGACATTTATTCCTTATCGCGGAAAACAGATAAGTCGCCAGATTCTTTTCAGATACCTCCAAGAGATAATCACCTTCCCATAATTTTAAAAACAACTCTTGAACCAGATCCTCGGCAGTAGCTTGGTCTTTCAAGAATTCATCCGCGTATAGAACTAACGGACGATAGTATCGATCAAAAAGTAAATGTATACCTTCTGGTTTATTATTCCGGATTGAATTTAATATGACACTATCCTCTATCACCATATAGTCTTATCTTGGAGTGTCAAATATATGACAAAATTATTGAAATGTCTTATCTTAAGACTGAATTTAACAATGACGGGTCGGGGTATTTACATCCCGACCCGTCATTTAATACCTTGTAATAATTATTGCTGCAAAATATAATTCTCGAAATAGAGTTTAAAACGATCTTTCAATAAATCTTTTATCTGCAACATCTTGTCCATCTCGAGTTGTCTCATCTTTATCTCGGAAGATACAAACTTACTGACAAAATCATCTGTTCCCAGACTTTCGATCAATTTAATCTTCGCATCAATCTCGTTCTCGTATATTTTTGTCAATTCTTTTACATCCGTCTTTTTCAACTTCAATACTTTGGTTTGAGCTTTCACCACACTGTCGATCTCGCCTTTGATAGCCTGACTCTTTTCCAGTAACAATTTGTAAAGCGTGGCATCATCTCCCAACTGTTTTTTGAAAGCCTCTACGCGGGCTGTCTGTTCCTCCGGCGTTAATTGATTGCCTTGTTTCAGCAGCTCTTGCTCCTCTTCCAGATTCTTCAGGTATTGCCCGTAAGTCAATTGTTCCTCTGCCAATTTAAACGTGATCGGCAAAGTCTTGGAAAAACGTACCGCTTCACCGTTCATCATGGCGGGTTTCCATTTCGGCATACTTTGGATCACGCGCACAGCCTCCGCGTCCAGAATCGGGTGAGCCGAACGCACGACGGTAACATGAGATATTGCCCCGTCTTTTTCTACCGTGAAAGTCACGAACACTTTGCCCTCGATACGCTCCTGTTGAGCCTCTTCCGGGTACATGATATTCTCCCCGAGCCATTGATTCAGATTACCGTTAAACTCCGGCTGTACATCTGCAACCACATGTACGGTAGTATCACCATCTGCCAAACACACTTCCGTGCCGTGTGCCATTACCGGAGAAGACATCCATCCAAGGCCAACGACCAACGCTACAACAAATATTGTTCTAGCCCAATTGTAATTATTATTTGATCTATGCATAATGTATTTATTAAGTACATACCTATTTAAACAGCCATAAAGCTACAATTATTATCACAAAAACGTACTTGAAATTGAAAATATTTGTCATATGACGAAGCAAAAAATGAAAATTTGACATAATATCCATGACAAAAAGTCCGTAAATCACGATGGCACAGGCTTTGCACTATTCCTTATCAAACGACGGTTCCTAAAAAGAACCGGAGTCCAAAGATAAGATTGAATGTTAAACTTAAAGATAGGAGACTGAAATTATGATGCCTGTAAGAAGAACTCAAAATTGGTTACCAAGTATCTTTAATGATTTCTTTGATAACGAGTGGATGACTAGAACAAACGCAACTGCACCTGCAATCAACGTGATCGAGTCGGAAAAAGATTATAAAGTAGAAGTTGCCGCCCCGGGTATGACAAAAGAAGATTTTAACGTTCGCATTGACGAAGATAATAATCTGGTCATCACCATGGAGAAGAAAATTGAAAACAACGAGGAGAAGAAAGAACAACGCTACTTACGCCGCGAGTTTTCATACTCTAAATTCCAGCAGACAATGATTCTGCCCGACGATGTTGACAAAGAAAAGATTGCCGCCGGTGTAGAACACGGTGTATTAACCATCGATCTACCGAAGATTTCCATCGAGGATATTAAAAAAGAACAAAGAACCATTGAGATAAAATAAGATTAAGGTAACCAATATAAAAAAGTCGGTCAAAAATTGACCGACTTTTTTTATTGACACGCTATTTTTTCTGTGCTTCAATCATTAACAAAAGGGATTGATAATGAATTTTATCCCCTACATTTGCCGTTGCCTGTTTTGTTTTTATCAAATTCTCTATTTTCTTCAACATAGCGGCACAATAAGCAGCAGATTCATCTATATCACTTACATTCACCTCTTTCTGCCAACCGTAATCGCCAGTATCCCCAAACTGACATTTCTCCCGCAAGCAAGCTGCAACATAACCTTTCCCGTGTTCTTCCTCGAGAGCTCGCAATTCCGGCAAATATTCATTAACACAACCCGTTTCATCCAACCCGTAAAGGGCAATCTCATCTACAGAAGGAGCATAAATCATATCTGCAATTTGAAGAGATTTACCTCCTCCTTTTTTATCCATAACTTTTCCGGCTGCAGCTATCGCCTCCTGCACAGCCAACCTCTGCAATATTTTATCACCAGCCGTCAACTTACGCCCTTTCATAGCCGATTCCCAGATTCCGGCAAAAAGATCATCGTAGTAATTCTCCAATGTATAAGGTTGAGTGCTGACATGAGAAGACAATAATATGCCTTTATTAAGTTGGAATAATTTTTTCCCCACTCGAGATTTCAACATAAGAGATTGATTGATAGCCAACGGGAATTTGCTCGTCACATCTTTTTGATCCAACCAATCGCTTTCACGCAATTGTTTAATAACCCATTTCAACGATTTTTGTTGTACATCTCGAGGAACCGCTCTCCAACGCTCACCCGGAGTTCCGTCTTTCACCTCCGTTAAATAAATACCTCCCACGTTAGTCAAGGCATTCAACAAATAACGGGTATACTGGTTACAAAGTCCCGAATACAACTCCTGTCTGTGAGCTGTCGATTCATCATCTTTTATCCAACTATTCAAGTTCTCCAAAATATATTTCAGATTCTTGATCCCGTAATCTCCCGCTTTACAAGCATCATCTCCCAAATCTTCCTCAAGGGCACTCGGGTCATAACGAGAATACACTTGCTGTTTCCCGTAACGGTAGATAGGATCGCCAGCCTTCTCGTCTACCCAACTTTCCAATATTTTAGCTTCCTCCCGTACTGATTTATTACCCGGGATAGGAGAATACAACCATTTAATGGCATACTCATCATACACACCCATATCCGGGGGTGACAAACGTACTCCCTCGTCACCCGGCTGCGCCACGTAATTAAAACGGGCGTAATCCATAATAGAGGGTGTCGTACCGTATTTATTCGTGAAGGAAGCAGAACGTAACGAATCCACGGGATAAGCACTGGAAGCAGCCATATTATGCATCAATCCCAACGTATGTCCTATTTCATGGGCGAACACGTAAGCCAAGGATTCATCCACCACCTCTTGCGGCAATTTCTTACCCCGCACTCTCGGGTCTAACTGCGCGGTCTGGATAAAACGCCAGCTATTAATCAATTTAATTACATCATTATAAACCAGTACGGTCGCGTTAATAATCTCTCCGGTTCTCGGGTCTACCCAAGAAGGTCCCATGGCATTCTCAACCGAGATCGGCACATAACGAATACATGAATATTTCAAGTTGTCGGGATCAAAATTAGGATCATCTTTCGGGAAATCACGTGCAACCATCACATTTTTAAAACCGATTTTCTCGAAAGCCTGATTCCATATCAAAACCGATTGTTTCAAAGGTTCCTTCCATGATTCGGGGAAAGCATCATCAATATACCACACGATAGGTTTCACCGGTTCCACCAGTTCCCCGCGTTCCCATGCCTTCATATCCTTAGGCTCCAATCTCCAACGGTTAGCCAATGCATAACTTTCAATCCCATCTGCCGCCATAGTGATATTTTGTTTGCCGGTAAGAAATATACCTACACGGGAATCTGCGATTCTCGGTTTCATTCGCTCCTCCGGCAACAACAATATCGTACGCATTACTTTAGTCGTCAATTCTCCCGACCCGATATTCTGCCCAAAAAAGGATATACTATAATCATAAGTCATGTACGACGCTATCGTTACGTTATCATCGAAAGCTTTGATCTTATCCAACATACCAAATCCCGGTTTTAACCGAGAAGAGATCCCCAGAATACTGTAATTGCTCTCAACCGGCTTCAAAGCTTCCTCGTCCCCGACGAACAATTCCGTCATATCAAATACAACCGAAGTAGAATCATTATTATAAGCCGCTATCGGGTACTTCCTATAAAACGTGTCCATGTAATTTCGTTTTATGGCAATCTCCAATTCCTTATCCCCCTCCATCTCGGCATTTACGTTCTGGAGTACAATCGTACTATCCATCTTTATAAATCTGACATGCAAAGGATCAAGTGTTTTATACCCGACCATAGCCAATCTGGAATTACTGGATTCCGATGTCGTGGAAGCAATCAATAAATCACGTCCGCAATATTTCAAAGGAAGTTCCACGTAAAGTTTTCCCCCAATCTTGTGCAAAGAAAGAAACTCCCCTGAAGCGGTCTCCCGTCCCGCTTTTTTCATCAACTTCTCGTATTTCGTTTCCTTCGCGACATTCGTCTCTTCTTTGACATTTTTCTTTTTCCTTTCTGCCGCAAAAGATTTACACACGCAAGGTGCCATAAACACCAAAAGTAATAAACCTACAATACTTTTTTTCATACAATACATTTTAAACATACAACATTATTCATAAACAGTGTTACCGATTTTACAAACATCTATACCATATTGCTCCTTCAGACAGTTGACCAGTATTTGATATTTCTCCCGAATCAACGGGTATTCCAAATCCTCAGCCCACTCCCCGGTAGTGCGATATACCAAAGAAGCCAAATAAGCGTTTACATCATCTGTAGAAGTGATTTGGTAAGTATCATAACTCCATTCACTATCCGTTTTCGGATTGTACACGAATCCCCACTCTCTCGCTTCTTCCGAACTACTTGCATAAGATTTCGTGTAATCACTTCCAGCATAAAACTCATCAGGAATAGTTATCACACCATAAGCCACGCAGTATTCCAAGAACGTGGTTTGCAAATAAGATTTAAATTCTCTCTTTTCCGCGGCAGACATATCAGCCACATCCTTCTCCACCTTATTAATGGCAATCTGGTTTTCCAGATAACGAGCCGGAATATCTACCCAATTTTCCCACCAAGAGCCAATATCTTCCTTCAACATCCCCGTTAAAAATACCCGATAAGGCATCATTCTCTTCAAAACCTCCGCATCATACAAATCAAACCAAGTAATTTCCAACAAGTTTAATAAATTCATAACATCATCCGGTTCTATCGGCTCATAATCATAATAAGTCAAAAGAGCCGTCTGAGTCCATTCTATATCTTTTTCCGTGTATTTATACAAGAAATAAGTATTGTACTTTTCATACAACTTCAAAATGACCTCATCCGCGGCAGCATTCCCTCCCTGTGGCAACACGTAATCCGGGTCAGTTATTTGAATCTCCCCAATCTCTTTGTCCTCCGCGCAGGCTCCTAAAAACAGGAGTGCAAACAAGAATACATATATACTCGTCTTCATCGTTGTAACATTTTAGATTCTACATTTCTCATTTCCCTTGCCTCAAAGGCTGCTTTGCCGATTCATTTTGCTGCAATCCCGGATTCTCGTCCATCACTTCATTAGGAATCGGTAACGTGTACAAAGGATCTTTTTCCGTCAACACGTAAGTCTGCCAATTCGCCGAACTCCTTGCCTTATACCGGTGAGAAATAGCAGGCATTCCATAACGCCGCAAATCAAACCAACGCACCTCGTCATAACAAAGTTCCAATCGACGTTCTTCACGAATTGCTTCCAGCAATGCCACCGCATCTGTAATTTCCGCTTCATCATAATCCCGATAACGATTCTCCCGCAAATGCTCCAAGTCATCCCATGCCAACCCGATTTGATTATCTTGTACCAAAGCTTCTGCCCGATTCAGGTAAGCCTCCGACATGCGAATCGAATTTGTCGGCATTCTTGGCGTACCGCTCGGGTAACTCAGTCGTTTTTTAGTAATATTCCAGTTCGCATCAAACCAAAGTACCCGACGGGTATCATTCGGGTTTGCATCAAACTTTTCACGCAAATCCGAAGAAACAAGAACCGTATTCAATCGACTCGGTGTATTTCCGTTACCATACACCCACTCCACTTCCGAATAACTATAATTGGCAATACAAATTGCGCTTTCCGGTAAATTCACGTAATTCGTTAACAAATTACCATGTTCTATCGCCTTCGTGGCTGCAGCAATAGCTTCTTTCCATAGCTCCATGTGCAAATAAACACGTGACAAAAGAATATTAACCGTTGGCAAATTTATCCGGAAACTTCCCCTACGCTTGGTATATTTTTCAAACAAAGCTGACGATTCCGTCAAATCCTTCACGATCTGTCCATACACCTCTTCCACCGTACTCCGGGCTTTCCCGTTCGTTTCCATATCAGCCGTTAACTTCAAAGGTACTCCTAATGCCTTTTTATTATAATTATAAGGTTCCCCGTAAAGATTTACCAACATAAAATAATAATAACCTCTCAATGCCAAGGCTTCCGCCTTCACCCGGTCACGCTCTTCCACATCACCGGTTGCCTCATCAATCCCGTCCAACACGGCATTCACTCCCATAATCCGCTCGTATGTCGGGGAATAAGTCTCATCATACGAAGATTTATCCACCTCCTGTCGTTCCCACATATCCGGTTGCCATGTAAAAAACGGGAAAACACCCACTGCACCAGCATTATCCGTTTCGTCGTTAAAATTATTATCATTCAGCATAAAATCGTCATCCAACAAATAGAGCGTATTATAGATCGCCTTTGTCGGTGACGGATAGCCAGCCCCCAAAAGCAATTCACTATAATCGGAAACAGTCTTCACGATTACCTCATCCGAGGACTCTTTCTCCAAATAATCGGAACAAGCCCCCAGCCCCAGCAATCCCAATAAGCATATCATGAATTGTAATTTCTTCATCATATCATTATTTATTATTTAACACTCAACTTACCTCTTAAAACATCACTTGTAAAGACAATGAAGTAACCCTTCTCGTCGGCCAATCTCCCGTTTCCGGATCCAACCCGTTCCATTTACTATCGGAAACCCACATAAACGGGTTCGTCATACTTGCCTTAAGCAACAACCGTTGCGCCCCGATTCGAGATAACCACTTCTGTTCAAAATCATAAGACAATGACAAAGAACGACAACGAATAAAATCCGTGTTAGCCACTCGCAAATCGGAATTATTATACATATCATACAACCGTCTTTCCGAACTCGCTACCGTGGCTGTCGTCGGCAGATTGATATAGGCTTTGCTCGTCGGAATAGAAGGAATATCGGTTTTATCTCCCGCTTTCCGCCAACGCTTGGCTAAATCCCGGGATACATTCTGCTCCGGGGTTGGAATCCCGTAATTACTATCCGTGTCATACAACTTCGGCAAACGGGCATGTCCTCCCCACTGCACGTTGAACAAAGCATACAACGACCAGTTCCGGTACTTGAACATCATGTTCAAACCTCCCGAAAAATCCGGGGTAAACTTACCGGACTTCACCAAATAGGCCAACGGACTCTCCCCGTCCACCACATCCATATAATCAAATTTCGGGAAACCATTCTCATCATCCAGACCTGCATACTTGAAAGAATAGAAAGTGGAAAAAGCCTCCCCGTTCACCACTGCACTACCATCCAGATAATCGTTCAAGGTATTGATCCGTTGATTCTTATTTACCTTATTCTTGGTCACGGCCGTATTCAATGACAACTGCCAAGTGAAATCTTTCGTCCGAACCGGAATCACGTTAATCACGAAATCATAACCGGTATTCGTCATCTCACCTCCGTCCACGATAGCTTTCTCCACTCCATTTTCCCGGGGAATATTACGGGAAGAAAGTACGTCACTGACCTTTTTGAAATAATTCACCGTGAAATTCAATCGTCCTTCCAAAAATGCAGCATCTACCCCGAAATTATAGGTTTTCGTTTTTTCCCATCCAAGATCAGAATAAGGCAACGACTTCACATTTAACACGTAATCATTATAATATTCGTTCACGCCTCCCTGTTCCGCTATCAAATAAGGTGAAACCGTTTCCACCGCGTTACCTTGATAACCGTAAGAAGCAATCAAATCCAAATTATTCAACCACCACAAACCTTTCGCGAAACTCTCCGAAGCCACTCTCCACTTCGCTCCCACCGACCATGTCGGCTCGAAACGTTTATTTTTATCCTGACCGAAACGATTGGATGCATCAAGACGAGCGCTGACATTCAACACGTAGCGATTATCATAAGCATACACAGCGGAAACATACTCGCTCAGTTTATTGTCAATCTTATTCAACACGGTAGCTTCTCCTTGTGCCAAATCATTATCTATCGGATCACCCCAGCTATCTTTATACGTCATCGGCAACTTCACGAAAGTTTCGCCCCGATCCCTCAAATACCCGTAACGCTTTCCGGTCGACCCTCTCGTTTTAGTAGAATTGGTTTCGATACCCAACTGCAACGTCATCCGGTGCACATCCTTGAACATTCTATCATACACCAAAGCATTCCGCACCGTGATGGTAGTCACATCCGTCAACCCGGTTTCCAACAATCCCCCGAAAGGCAAACGGGTATACCCGAACTCCTCGGCAGAATTCTCGTAAGCCTCGAAATCATAACCCCGGAGAGTGGAAGCGTAAAAAGAACGCTCCGTGGCATACTTTTTCACGTCAGCCGACGAGGAAGAATAAGACACCAAGCCTTGGTATTCCAATCCCGGCAAAATATTCCATTTCAAGTCCAAGGTCGCCCCCCAACTCTTCGTGTTGTTCTCGCTTCCCGTGTTATCTAACTCATTCCGAATATTATACAAGTAATTATATTTATTATTAATCACCGTACTTCCGGTTTCCGCCCATTTGTCATGATAATGCAAAGTACCATCCTCGTTATACATAGGAATCACACGGCTCGTGTTATACGCGTACTTGAAAGGATCCACGTCATAGGCAAAACCTTCCGCTTTCCGCCAAGTACCCTTCAACAACAAATTCACCATCAATTCATTGTCAAACAAATTCACCGTCGTGTTAGAGGTAGCCGTAAACAACGCCACGTTATTCCCCTTCGCTTCTCCCCTCTCGTCCGTGTATCCCAACGAAGTCCTGTTCTGAATCTTTTCAGAACCACCGCTCAAACTCAAACTATGTTTATGACTAAACGAATTACTGAACAGCAAATCAAACCAATCCGTGTTTCGCTCGGCCATTTTCCTGTATTCCTTATCGAAATCTTCCTTCGAAATCTTTTTATCCAAATAAGATTTCAACAATCCGGCATACCCGACCTCCAAAATCGTGTTAGGGTAAACCACCCGATCCTCGTACATCTCCTTCGAGAACTCCATCATCTCCTGTGAATTCATCCGATCATACAACCCGTAACGAGGCCTCTGACCTATAGAAAAATCCCCGCTATACGATACCGAAACTTTACCTGCTTTTGCCTTTTTCGTCGTGATAACAATGACACCATTAGCCGCCTCAGAACCATAAATAGCGGTAGCCGAAGCATCCTTCAAAACAGTGATTGTTTCTATATCATTGGGATTCAACCATGAAATTGCATTACCCGCTAACTGAGAAATATCATCCGCGTCCACCGAAAACTTCGTGTTATCCTCCGAGTTAAACGGTTGGGGATCCCGTTGCACCACGCCGTCAACCACCCATACCGGTTCCTGACTCCCTAGCAAAGAAGAAGTACCCCTTACGCGTATCTTGGGAGAAGAACCCACCATACCGGTTCCCGACTGCACCAGCATTCCCGGAACCACCCCCTGCAACATCTGGTCGATAGAAGAAGCTCCCGCCATCATAATATCCGCCACTTTCACCGTGGTCGCCGCTCCCGTGTAATTCCCCTTCGCCGTTCTCCCGTAGCCGGTAATCACAACGTCATCCAAAGCCTTAATGTCTTCCTCCATCACCACGTTAATCGAATCCTGCCCCACGTACTTCACCTCTACAGTCTTCATTCCCATAAACGAAAACACGAGAGAAAGATTATCCGTCTTCGGCAAAAGCAAAGAATAAAACCCGTTAAGATCCGTCGTCGTCCCTAACTTCAAGTCTTTCGCCATCACCGTTACCCCGGGGAGAGGCAACTTGTCTTTATCTGACACTCGCCCCACAATATTCAACGACTTTTTCTTTTCCTCCGGGGCTAATTTCAAAACGATAAACTCATCCATCATCTCGTAAGTCAAACGTGTGCCTTCTAAGATTCTATCCAACACAACCTTCAAATCCGTCTGCACGAATCCCGCTTCCACGGTTTGCGACTTATCCAACTCGTTGTTACTATACACCACGGTAAGCCCCGTCTGTTCTTTGATCTGTTTAAATAACTCCAAATAAGTCACGGTCTTCGCCTCAACCGTGATCTTCGCTTGAGCCTTAACACCGGCAACCGCCAGATGCATGCTTGCCAATAATAAAATTACGCTTAGTTTCATTACTTTCAATAATTTTCGTGGTTCAAAACCTCGCATGAAAAACCACCTCGTTCGCTTTTTTTTCATACTTTTGCAAATAGGTATATTATTATTAATAAGCCCTATCCCGGATCGTGCGTCACCACTATTCGGGATAATTCATTTTATATAAGCTTCATCTTTTCGCACGAATCACGACTTTCCCTTCCTCCTCCTCGAACTTCACGTTTGTCGTCTTCGATATCATATTCAACACGTAATCCAAACTCCTGTATTTAGTCACCGCCCCGGAAAAACGTAATCCTTTTGCCTCCTCATCCACGAAGACAAAAGAAACTCCATACCAACGAGATAATTTCACGGTCAATACCTCCAAGGGCATATCCTCAAAATTAAACTTACCGGTTTTCCAATCAATAATCATCCGGACATCACCTTCCCGAATAGTGGTTTTACCGTTCTCTTTGTTTAAAGATGCAACCTCTCCCGGTTCAAGCGCATAAGCCTCCTTTCCCACGTCAAAACTAACTTTCCCGTGCAAAAGCGCCACTTCCGTCAACCCGTCATTCTCGTAAGCCGTCACGTTAAATGCCGTCCCCAGCACACGCACTTTCACTTCCCCCAGATGCACGTAAAACGGTTTATCCGGGTTTGACGCCACCTCGAAGTAAGCTTCGCCTTGCAAACTCACTTCCCGGGAATCCCCGTAAAAGCGATTGGGAAACTCCAACCGCGAATCCGAATTTATCCAGACCTTCGTACCATCGCTCAACTCCACGAAGTACTCCCCTTTCCGAGGCACCACGATCGTGTTGTTCTCACGCATCCCCTCCCCGGGCATCCCTTTATCCTCGAATCGAACTCCTCCCGTTGAATCCTGTATCACACCTACACCGGAAATATCCGCCACTTGACGAGTTTCACCTTCCTTTAACTCGATCCTTTTTCCCGACGAAGTCACTAAAATCGCCTTAGCCGATCCGGATTCAACTTGTAAAACACTCGCGAAAACATTTGATTCACCCTTGATTTCCCGTTGTCCTCTCCAAACGAAAAACGCCCCTACCAACACCATTACCACGGCAGCGACACTACTTCCCCACGCGTACCACAATCTCCTTCGCCTCTCCAAAATCGGGGTTATACGCTTCCACACATCTTCTTGCATCCGCTCCAATCTACTCCGTTTTCCGACAGCATCCACATGCACCTTTGTCCGAAGTATCTCCCGAAAATACTTTTCATGCTCGGGGGAAGCATCCAACCACCGAATCAAACTACTCTTGTCTTGTTCCGGAAGCTCCCCTTGCAGGTATCGGGCAATCCACTCGTCTATTTCATTCCATGTATCCATGACCTATTTTCTTTTCCGTATAGACAATAAAAAAGAAAATCGGGTGAATCAAAAAGAGAAAAAATTCAAAAAAAATCAAGCATCAAGCATAACCATCAATTTATCAGCACCATAACAAGAAACAAATCCATCCGTTCGGCAAAACGCTCCCGCAAATGCCTCATCCCGTTTTTCAACAACGTTTTCACGGAATTTATAGATATTCCCAACGCATCCGCGACCTCTTGATATTTCATTTCATGAAAAAACACGCTTCTAATAATTTCCCTCGTCTGTTCCGGCATCCGCTCTATTTCTGCCTCCACCTCCTGAATCAACGCGTCGTTCCACTTCACCATCTCCTCCTCAACCACTTCTTCCCGCAACACATCCAGTCGATCACGCAAAATATCTTTCTTTTTTAATCGATTCAGGCAACTATTCTTTACCGAACGGAACAAGTAAGTCTTCGTGACCTCACTCCGGATTTTTTGATACGTTTTGTCCTTCCAGAAATTTATAAAAACCTCTTGTATAACATCCTCCGCTTCCTCCTCCGAAATCAAAAAACTAAGGGCATACAAAAACATCGGCTTCGAGTATTCTCTATAGACCTGCTCGAACCTATCCGCCAGATTCATTTTATTCACAGACATTTTCATTATCCCCACTACTGTTTTGAATTAAAGCTTATATCCTGTTCCATACGTTTCAGCCAACCAAAAACCGAAAAACCGGTCATAAACGTGATACACCCCTCCATCCTTAGTTATAAACTCTCTCTCGAGCAATTGTTTTATCGCGGATTGCACGGAACTCGGCGAATGCAATCCATGCCTTTTGACAAATTGCGTCGAGGTTATCTCCATGGCTTTCCCTTCTTTAGCTATTGCAAACAACACCTCTTTCTGCCTTTCGGGCAACATGGCAACCATACTTTGATAAACAGTTTTATTCGCTTCCACCGTTAAATGCAATATCTGGTCAGCAAGGTTTACCGTCATCTCTTCTCCTGCCTCCACCTGTTCATAAAAACGATTAAACAACATCTGCATATACCAAGTATGCCCCTCCAACAAATTATACACGCGTGTGATACACTCCTCCGTAATCTTTTTACCCGCTTCACGAAAATGATGATACACGAACTCCTTATACCGCTCCTGCCGAATGGCTTCCAGATTCAGAAGAGAAGCACTCTGGTAAAACGGTCTTGATGCCGAAAAAAACATATTTTGCATCATGTGGCGTTGGCTACCGGAAAACACAAAATTAGCATTCTTACATCTTTGAATACACGTGCGCAACATTGCCTCCACGTTTTTCTCCGGGTACTTGGCAATCTGCTGAAACTCATCAATAGCCACGATACAACGTTTATCGGCTCTTTCCAAATACATGAAAATCTCTTCAAGAGATAATTCCGGTTGCTTGATATCTCCAATCCCGATATCAAAAACAGGCTGTCCACTCATTGAGTCTAACTTAAATGCCGGACGCAGTGAACTGATAGTGGCAAAGAATTGCTCTATAAACTTCTTCCCCTTGGGCTTCAAGGTTTCAAAAATATGCTTGCCTAGAGCGAACACGAATTCCCTTAACGTACCCGTGGCATAAATATCGATAAAAAACGTGTAGAACTCTTCTTGCACCTGCTTACGATGAAAACAATGTTCTATTAACCCTGTTTTACCCATACGCCGGGGAGAAACAATCACCGTATTACGCTCGTTAAAAAAAGCCCGCGTAAGTTCATCACTTTCCATCTCCCGGTCACAAAAATATTCGGCAGAAACATACCCGCTAATTATAAAAGGATTCCTAACCTTTGCTATCATCATCAGATTATTTAAATTGCAATTATTGCAAATATAATAATTGCAAATCAAATAATCACAAGTATCATAAAAAAACTTGGCTCACCGTAAAAGCGAGCCAAGTTCCCTGTGTTCTATTTTCTATAATGACTATTTCTGCAACGGGAAAGTCAATACCTGTTCTTTGTCTTTCTTCACGTCAGACTTGTTGATTTCTATATTTTCCACCAGAATAGAAGAAGGATAAATAATTGAAGACAACACCTCTCCGTTAGAAAGATAATTGCTTACATTCTCCTTGTTGGAAATATTCAACATACGTTTCAAGTTGGGTAACGTGAATCCGGAAACATCACCGAAACGTACTTGCGTTTCGCTTCCGTCTTTCAAATCCACCCGGTAGATGCGGGAAGCCTTTCCTGCCAAGCCGCGCACGATATAAGCGTATTTCAAACCTTCCTCCTTGGCTGCCTTGATCAAAGCGGCTTTCATCTTTTCCGGCTTAGTACCCTTGTCGGCTTTAATATGAATTGTACCGGGAGCCAATGTATAGGTTCCATCCATAGAAGAAAGCGTGAACCGGGAACTACCTGTCGATTGGGGCGCATGTAATGTCGGAACGGTTCCGTTCAACATCGCCTTGAAAATACCGTTCTCCACCAAGGTGATTTCCTTGGGCGGCACGATACCGTCGGCGTCAATATCATAAGCTCCCAATAAAGTGACACCATTGTATTTTTCCAAAGAAGAATAATTCTTCACCGTCAGACGGGTATCGATGATCTTCATATCCAGACGATCATCCAAAGTCTTGATCGGTTGCATACGGTCAGAAGCAGGTTTACGATAAGCGTAAAGAGCACCTCTCCTCAATAAATTAGAGGTCAAAACAGAAGAACTCGCTCCTCCTTCAAATAAAACCGGACCACCGTAATACTCCGTGATAACCGGGGCATTCTTCAACTTGATCAAATTATCGGCAAACGCTTTCACGCCTTTTTTCAACTCATCAAGCGAAGGTAAATCTTCCGGACGGTCTACAATCACGGAATAAGTATCATCGATACGTACACCATCCTCGGTCACCACGTAAGCCGTGGCATACAAGTTGGTATATCTCATCGGTTGTTTCAACACAACACCATCGGTCGTCATTTTATAAATCTCAATATCCGCACCGCTGATATTTACCGATGAATTGTATATATCCTTGTAATCCTTGAAGATGGCAGATAATTCGTTTGCCGTCTTCTCCAACGCGGCACGATCTATCGTGTAAGCATTTTTAGCTTCCTCGATTTTCGTGACAGGCTCCACTTTCTGGCGATCTTTCAAATTCACCTCTTCGGGCGTTCTCGGGTTCGCCTTCAAGTAAGATTCTTTCATGTTGGCAGCCTGTAACGACCACTTGTACATCATATCCGACCCCATCCAATAATTCCTGCGCATGCCGGCATAATCGGGCTCTGCCGGCATCGGCAACTGAGCCGCAACACAGCTATACGCGAAATCGTTATTATTATCATCATTACCTAAAAACATTTGTACCGCCCCGCGGGAAGACCACGGCGTTTCCGTGAAATTAACGATACCGCCTAACGAGGCTCTCACCTGAAATTGACGAGAACGTCCCAAGGTATAAGAAATATAGTAAGGAGGTTGCATCCCCGGCAACATCAACTGTTCCTTGTTGCGTTGCATCTCATCCTGCATAGCTTTAAAGATCACCTGATCTTGATCATTCTGGGCGGCAAGCGGCGCCACAAGCAGGAAAAACAATAATATTGATAATATATATTTCATTTCAATTTTAGATTTTAAATTTACGATCCTATTAATTTTTGATTTATGATTTTAGATTTATGATTCAACTTATTCACCGACATAATTTCACTCGTAAATCATAATTCATAAATCTGAAATCAATCAATTGTTCGCCGGTGCCGGTAAAATAGGAGGTAAATCCATTGATTTCTGACGACGCTGCGTTTCAATCTTATTTACCAGAATCATCGGGGAACTAGCCGTAACAGGCACCCAACCGGATTCAGCACCACACTCGCCCGTGAACACGCTTGGGGTATCACCACCGCACACGATATTGGAGAACATGGATAACGGGGTTCCGATCAAATCCACTCCGCGAACCAATTCGTCCGGACGACCGTCAACATATATCCGATACACTTCCAACGGGGTCACGTTAAAGGAGTTCAAGCTACCGCCTTCACCGGTCAACGTGAAACCGCTCGTTACTTCTTTGAAATAATAACCGTATTCTTTTCCTTGCTTTTTAGCTTCTTCCAGCAACATCTGACGTAATTCCGCCTCCGTTTTCGGGGCTGTCGTTTCCACCACCAAGTTAGACTGACGGGAAACAGGATCACCACCTCCGGAAGTACGAGCGTGTCCGTTCGTGCGAGGGAATCCGTCCAAAGGCACACGACTCATTAGGAATTCCCTTAATATACCATCTTTCACTACATCTACACGACGTGCTTTTGCACCTTGATCATCATACAGGTAGAACCCGTTCAATTCCTCCCCTGCATAACTGCGTAAAGTCGGATCGCAATATACTTGGAATTCTTTCGGCAACACGTATTCACCTACCATTTTCTTGAAGGTCTGTCCTCCCGATTTCAAACGATGTCCCTCGATACGGTGACCGAAAATTTCATGGAAGAAGACACCGCTTGCAGGACCCGACAACAATGCAGGACCCGTGTAAGGATCAACGACCGGGGCAACACGCAATACTTTCAAACGCTCAATCATTTTTTTCGCATCGGCAATCATGATGCTTGCATCAGGAAGGTCTTTCAACTCGTAAGCAAAATAAGACATATTCAAAGGCAATTCCATCCCGTCATCCGCTTTCATCGAAGCACTCATCATGACACGGGCATACGTGCGGTTCTGCACCACTTCCGTGCCCTCGGTATTCACGAAATAGGTACGCAATACCCGGAAGGTCAGGCTTGTTTCCCCGCTCTGTAATAAAGGTTCACTCTTGAACACGGCGGAAACCTCGTTCAGTTTCTTTTCCCACGCGGGAATATCGATAGCCTGCTTCTCGGCAGGAATCGGGGCCTCGTAATATTTCTCTACCGGGGCTGCAGAGAAAGAAGGAGCTTTATCCTCGTCGGCAACGCTTACCTTACTCTGCGTCTTTGCCTGCTCGTAAGCTTCCGTGGCAAAATTATAACGTTGCATCACCTCGTACCAAATTGCCTGACGCGTTGCATCAATCCCGTTCTCGTCATCCAACCCGATATAAGCCATCCGGTAATTCCCGTTCCGGTCAGGCTGAGCCCCCATGGCGTTATATTTAAAGTTATCCAGAATCGTATCTCCCACCCGAATCTGCGGCACCAAAGAACGTACATGTTGCTCCTGTGCCCGCATTGTCGCCCCGAAAGCACTCGAGATATTCACGGTACGATCATCCATTACCCGAAAATTCATGTGGTAAGGAGGATTCTCCTGCTTCTGCAGCTCTTTCATATCGGCTGCCAACTCTTCCTTCAATAGTTGCAATAACTTGTCCTGAGCCTGCGCATACGTCTTTTGGACGGCAAACAGCGAGAGGACGCAACTAACAAAAATCAATCCTAATTTTTTCATTTCTAAATGTTTTAATCATTTTTCTTTAAAGTTCTCTGAAGAACACGCACTAATTATACCAACAAAATTACACCCCTGATTTCACTATTCAAAATGATTCTACATTAATTCTTTGTTAATTCTTCAACCCTCAACCTACATTTAAAACGCTCCATTTTAACATTTCCATAACCGAAAAAAATCGCCCGCCAATTACCATGGCGAGCGATTTTATCAAAGATCAAAAAGAGCATTCACTCAACCTTCCCGTTATCAACAACCGTCAATTTCCCACTAAAAATCAAACGCCTATCCACCCTCTCGTCTATCGATTCAGCTATATTCTTCAACGTCCGCTTCACTTTCCCGCTAAAAAGTTTATTCCCTTGGTAAAATATCTCCACGGGCTGCTCGAAATCAATCATTTCATCATTCAACCGAATTATCAATCGCTTGTAATCATTTTTCAGAATCGTAAACGTGTTCCCGTTCCGTTCCACGACGACCTCCATGCCGTGTTTCGCCTCATCCGTATCAACACGCAACCAATATAAAGAAGGCATCACCACCTCTTCCTGTCTCCACACAACCTTTGTCGGGTTTGGCTCTCGTTGATATTTCGCCATCCAAGGAATTGCCGCACGATCTTCCCGATCCATCCAATGCCCTTTCCCCTTCACGATACGCGTTTCGTGAATATACCCTTCCGGGTCGGAAGCGTGCAAAGAATCCATCACCACTCCTTTCTCGACAGCTAAAGTATTCCGGTTATAAGCCGCATCCCGTTCCCCCATCCAAATCATGAAAGGAACGTTACGCAAATTAACCTGAGAAGCCTCACCGGGATGCCCCGCCATCATAGAAGCTGCAGCCCAACGATCCGCCATACGGGGAGCCATACGCCACACGCCGTCACCCCCCGCCGAATAACCCAACAGATACACCTTATCCGGGTTCACGTCCATCATCACGACCGCCGTCCGGATCAACTCGTCGAAAAACTCGTCCAACCCCGGCTTAAACCACATATTCCAATCATCCCAAGGCGCCCGGGGTGCAACGTACACGCCCTCCTTCGGCTGGTACAACAGAATCTGATTTTTCCATTGTTGCGTATTCACAGCCTCCGGTGCACTTCCCCCGCCATGCATGGAAATATAAAGACTCCTCCCGTCTGCCGGTTTCTCCCCGAACACCTTATAATCAAAAGGCATCCGCAACCCCTCCCGACTAAAACATTTCCCTCCCCACATCCGCTCGTTTTTCTTCTTCACCTCTTTCAGCTTCTCGTCAAACAACAAAGTCGCGATTTCCCTTGCCTCCTCCTTATTCAACGCCTTCTCGTAAAAAGCAAATTTATTCAACGGTTTTCGTTCCTCCGCTTTTTTTGCCACCCATGTTTTCACGGCTTTCACTTGCGCGGATACACAGGACGGTGATAACCACACGCTTACAAAAAACAAAACACAAACAATTCTCATCATCATCAAAATCATTAAATAATACAAAACACAACTCATCTCCCCTCTACCCCTTGGGATTGAAGAGAAATTTTCGCCCTAAAAATAATGAAATTACACTCGCAACACAATTATCATCAAAGCAAAAAAAATAAAAGGTGGGTTTCTAGCATATTCAAATATCCCTCCTGAATCAATCATGAATATACTATATATTTTCATGGTATTAAGTTTCATTCAAATTCAATTAAATTACTATTTCTTTACCTTTAAAATAGACTTTGAATAGGATATGAATGGGAGTTGAATGGGAGATGATACAAATCAACTATAAATAACATACAATTTATATACATATTATTTAACTTATTTTACCAGAAACGGGGAAGAAAATCGACTCCATTTTAAACTTAAACAGCCCTTTGAAAGTTCATTATTCAACTTTCAAAAGGCTGTTCAAAATTCCAAACCAAGTAAAAAATATACTTTACTTCAAGTTAAGAAATTGTTTATACCACTGTATATATTTAGGGTCGGTAAGAGAATCAACTATCTCTTTCCCCCACGCATTCCACTCTTCCGTTCTCCCCGGCTCCATCGCGAGGACATTCGCGTATAAATCCGCGAACGGAATCTCTTCCGGCTTCATGCCTTTACTTGCTTTCTTGTATTCCTTAACGCTACAAACCTTGTTCTTGAACAGTTTGACAATATTTGCCAACCCTATTAATTGACCCGAGTTCTGTAACTTATTTTGTTTAATAAATTGTATCGTCCTATCTATATCTTCGGCAGTAGTTCTTGCTTTCGCGTTATAAAGGACTTGATTTAGGTCGGAATTAATTTGATACGCGACCAACTCATCCACTTTCTCGACACCTGATTTCTCACGAAATTCCTGAATATTCGAAAACAAATAATTCTTCATATCCGAACTAATCATGGAAAATTGAGGGTGATACAGCATCCAAAATTCGGGAGAAACTCTCTGCTCGTCATCAAGCAAAGCGAATAGCTCCACGGCAACAAGCGAAGTTCTCGGGCTAGATATCTTAGCCAGTGCCATCAAATATTTCACCATAAATTCGGGCGAACGCTCACCCATTGCATATCGTGTTTCAAGTTCTCCCACGGCTTTATTATCATCAAAGGTTTCGCTCATCCGTTCGATGAAATCACCTTGCATGAGATTGGACACCCGGTGACGAACATCCCCGTATTTATCGATCATAACCACCACGTTGGGAACAATGACACCATATTTTCTGGCAATTCTAGCTCCCTCCCCTTCTCCAACGTGTATTTTATAATTTATAAAGAACTTGTTCAAGTAATCCCCCACCTCTTTGCTAGAGAAGAGTTTTTCATTGATAAGCTTTGAAGTCTGACCGTCGTTGTGGAAATACAAGAATACATACCTACTCTCGAGCAAAGCTCGCTCCATGACCTCTTTCAGTGATGCCAAGTCTTCCCAATACACGCCGTCATTTCCCGACATTCTTCTGGAAGTGAGCCCTATTTTAATAATTCCCTCTTTAACCACCTCATCTTTCACGGCTTCTTGTGCCCGTAAGGCTATATCTCCCAGCATTCTCGTGTGTTCTTTACCATTGGCAAGCGAGATAAATAATTTTGCCGCCTCGAATATCGTTCTTTTTTCCGAATCATCCCACACATCCAAATTGGCATCAAGAATATCCAGATAAGCCCTTTCATCATAATTTCCCCGGGCTTCAGCCAATTCGGCCATCTTCAAAAGAGCCTCTTTACGAGGTACATCGTTATTTTTAAGCAAATCCTTAATAGCCGGTACCTTTTCATATTTTTTCGCTGGTAGTTGGTATATAATCATCATGTTCAATTCGGTTATAAACGAATTATAAATCAACTTACCAACCTCTTCTTTCCCGACTTCTTTTTCAAAATATTCCCTATTGGCGCAAACGAACTTCATCTCCTCGCCCTCTATGGTCGTTGCCCGCGAGCGTAACAATGCCCAATAAGTCGGGTTTAGCTTATCCTTTTCTGAAAGTTTTCCCCAAAGGTCATCACCCACGGTTTGAGCCTTCACCACCTCTCCGGAGATAGAGAGCAATTTCCAATATGCCATTTGTTCCGTTTTATCCAGCTTCCCCGACTGATACAGCGTTTCATACTCCGCAATGCTGCTTGCCTTTAAACCACACTCGACGTTTTCAATCAACTCCTCGAGCGACATCGCCCCGACAAGTTTATGCATCAGTTTTCCATCAGCATTAATAATCAAAAAGGTAGGATACGCGTCAACCCCGTACTGTTTCCCGATAGCCGGACCTTCACCTTTTTCCATATCGATTTTCACGCAAACAAAGTTCTTGTTGAAATAATCACCGGCAGCTTCAAGCGTGAAGACATTATTCGCCATCATCTTGCACGGACCGCACCAAGAAGTATAACAATCCAAAAATATGGGTTTATTCTCTGTCTTCGCTTGCTCGCGAGCTTTCTCTAACGACAATTCCTGAAAGTTGGTTTGAGCGAAGATAACCACGGAACACAAGAGTCCCACAAATACCAATAATAACTTTTTCATTTTCTTTTACTTGTAATATTAATTCTGTTTTTGATTCCTAGCATTGAGCATATTTCCCAGTCCGATTTGCAAAGGTTGATGCCCGGTATGCTCGTAAGTGTACTCGTGTAATTTCACCACACGAGCGTATTGTTCCTCCGTCCCGGAACCCGCGATGAAAATTGTCACGGGAAAATAAAACCAAACCAAATCCTCTCCATCAATTTTCGGGAATTCTTTTTCACATAACACGAGTACTTTTTCTATTTTTTCTTTATTCTTGTTATCCGCCCAAGCGGCACGCAACGCTTGCGCCAAAGAGGCATAAACATCAAGGCGTGACCGAGAGTTAAAGTGATGAGGTTTCATCTGCTTTATCACTTTATCCAAGTCATCCATCTTTTCCCGACCGCGAATCATATCCCTCAATTTTATCTCAAAAGCCATCGAGATTCTCTCCAACACTTTTTCCTCTCCCATGCTCTCGCGAAATTGGTCGAAATGTGCAAACAGGAAATCCATCGGTTCCGAACAAATCGGGGATAATACCTGATTATCATAAATGTACCAATACTCTCTATTCGACTTTTGGGCGTCCGGAACCACCTTGAACAATTCCGCACGTACTTCTTGTGCTTCCGCGATCATTTGGGCTTTCAACAATTCCTGCAAATAATTTGTCAAGAAAGAAGCATCCCGGTTACCCTCCGCGTACTGTTTTCCCAAACTGGCAATTGAAGCCGACATGGCCTCTTCCACCATTTTTTTAAACTCTGACGGGTCAATCGTGGCGCCGACAATTTGATTTTCTAACCCTTGAGCGGTATTCAGTAACAGGAATGTCGGGTATGCCTGAACGTTGAACTTTTGCGCGAGGACTTTGCCATCTTCCTCCGCACCCGTGTCATATTTCACGCACACGAAATGCTTGTTCATAAACTCACCCAACTGTACGTTCGGGAATACATCGGCAGCCATCACTTTACAAGGTCCACACCACGACGTGTAAAGATCGACAAAAACCATTTTCCCTTCCGCTTTCGCCTTTTCACAGGCTTCGTTTAATGTCAATTTCTGGAAATTTGTCTGCCCGAAAACCAGCGCAGAACACAAAATCCCGACATAAATCAATAGAATTTTTTTCATTTCAGTTCATTTTATACAATACAAAACATACTTCTTTCAATTACGGCAATGTGTTCCTCAACGGAAGAGAGTTTGACTCTCTTCCATTAATAGTAACACTCTATGAATAAACGAATAATCTATATAGAAACCCCTATTTCCTTCAATACCGACACTATAATTCTATATTTGGTCATCACGGCATCAAATGCCCCGTACGACGCTTCGAACTCTTCCGGCGTAGAAGTAAATATCGCACTGATATACATACCGACATCCTGAGTTTCCGTGGGCATATTACCATAATCATAAGGATTCGGGTCTTTCAAGAAACCGACAGTTCTCGGATCAGAGAACCCGTAAGTATTATAAAAACGCCACCCATTACAACCATACAAATCTGCCTGCGTGTAGCAGCCGCGTGTCGTCTGATAGAACACTGCCAGTTCTTCAGCATAAGCAGCGATCGGCGTGGCAAGGACTGCATTAAGAACAGCTCCTTTCATGTTCAGCCGTTCCGCATCGCTCATGTCCCCAAATTCGGTAACACGGGAAATCAGCACGGTGTTCAATCCTTTGAAAGCCTCCTTGCTTGTTGCCGGATTATAGGGCGTTAAAGATTTCAACAACAAGAAACTGCGAATTTTAATACTCTCGGGCAGAACAGGCACGATTTCTTCACGCAGGAATTCAAGCCCGTCAACAACATTTTCTCTCGGACATAACTCGTAAGCCGAAAACGGATTAGGAGTTTCCGTTCCCCCCAACGCTGATGCACCGAACTGTAAAATTTCGTAATGTGTATAAGAATTACCCCAGTTGTCGACGCGGGTTTCTTGCCCGATCGTATCGTTATAGAACACGGGAATCCCCGTTTCCACGTAGAATTGATAAATCGCCCGGTCGACAGGATCATCCGAATTTTCAATCGTGAACCAATCTTTACCGAGGTTGGAAGGCGTCAAATTATCTTCCTTGTCACACGCCGTGAATAACACGGACAAAAGCAATACATAAAGGAATTTATTCTTTCTCATAATCAATCTCTTTGAAGTTCTCTATTCGGGCGAATCTCGTTCTGGAGTTCTCCCCGGTTAAATTCAATAGCATAGTTCGGAATCGGAATCATCCAAGCCGCACGATCTCGCATGTAAGCATTCAACTCGTAATAACCGTTTTCATACCAAGTTCGTGAATTTGCTTCATAAGCATTATTCCGGTGACGGATAGTGAAATTATCCGGCAGAGGGCGAATACTGTTCACGGCATAGCGTCGCAAATCAAACCAACGATGTCCCTCGAAGCAAAGCTCCCGACGGCGTTCATCGCGGATAAAGTCAATCAATGCCCCACCCGTTTCCGTTACCGACGGAGCTACCGCGAATCGTTTGGAACGCAATTTTTCCAACTCGGTTTTCGCGTCCCCATCCCGGTTCAACATCGCCAATGCCTCTGCCTTATTCAAAATCACTTCCGGCAAACGAATCAAAAAATCCGCCCCAATCTCGTCATTATCATTATAATCCGTCCACGTCTTATACTTATCGGGAATAGCCGCATGCAAAGAATTCTTGAAAAAAGCGGTTCTGCGCAAATCCCCATCGCCATAACATCTCAACAGCTCCTCGGACACTTGGTACGAAAACGCTTGCTCCGGATATGTATAATCCGGATTCGGATTATTCCAATCGGTCGAAGAATTCAAGAATGTCGAAACAACAGCATTCCCCCCCTGCGTGAAAATCGTTTCGGGCGATGTCCATGAAATCACGTTTTTCCCATCTGTCCAACTGTTCAAATCCATCACCGAATAAGCCCCCGACATTGCCTCGTCTGCAGCGGCAATACATGCCTCATATTCTTCCATATACAAATACACTCTCGACAACAGCGCATTGGCAGCAACTTCCCCAACCCGCAATGTCGAAGAAGGCATTATACCTTCCAGACAAACAATTGCACGTTTAAGATCCGTGACTATCTGCGAATACACCGCTTCCACCGAACTACGGCTAAAATATTTATCCTCTATATGTTCCGTGATTTTTAAAGGCACTCCGGCATCACGGGACGCGGTAGCTTTGCTATAAGGCATCCCGTAGATATTTACCAACAGGAAATAATAACCTGCCCGAAGAAAACGCGCCTCGCCTTCCACCCTGTTCAACAACTCGATATCCTCTTCTTTCGAACGAAATTCGTCCGCCATGTAAATGATGGAATTCAATACCCCTATACTCTTGTAAAACCGTTCCCAATCATTATCCCTGTACTGGTCGTTCTCCAAAGTCAAAAACGGATCGGAACCCCAGTGATAGAAAGAACCCAGTACATTACGCGGGTAATTCGAAGTGTAAGGGAATACCCCCTCCACGAATTCCTCCGCGTCATCATCCATCACGTGCAACCACGGATAATTCATGGTAAGCCCGCTACTGAAACTCATCGTTTCCTGAGTACTGGAAGTAAGGTTCGGCGTTTGCATAAAACATTCACCTCTAAGCAACTCGTCCAAATCCTGCGCCGTGGTTGCATATCGCTGATTCTGCGAATATTCTTCCAAAAAATCACCGCAAGAGCCAAGACCAAGGGCAAGCACCCCGAATATATAAATTAAAACTCTTTTTTTCATCGCTCAAATTTTAGAAAGTGATACTAAGATTACACGAGTAAGTCGGACGTACCGAAAGATTTACACTCGGCGACGAACCGGACTGGGTAGGATCCTGTCCCCGCAATTTTTTATGGGCTATCGTGAACAAGTTCGTTCCCGTCAAGTTGATATAGGCAGACTTAAGACCTAATTTCTTGCAAAACCGATCATCCACGTTGTAACGGAAAGAAAGCGACGATAAGCGCAAGTAATTTCCACTTACCACCCGGATGTCCGAATTATCATACATCTCGTAAATATTAGATGCAATTGTATGTGTCACATTCGATCCACTATTCCACCATGGATTAGTATGGGCTCCCGCAACTGTATTCAACGCAGGAATATTGGTATAATTCTCGTCACCCGGCTTTCTCCAACGATTTACAAATTCACGCCGCAAATTGCTTGACGGATTGGGGTTGGTTGTCCCGTATTCGGTACACAATTTCAACAAACGAATTTTGTTACCCAAACTATAAGCCAGATTAAACGATAAACCGAAATTCCGATACCCGAAATAATTCGAGATTCCCCCTTGCAGGTAAGGCTCACGCCGTCCTGATCTCTCCATTACCTCCAAAAAGACATCTTCCCGTTCCATATTGTTATATTTCTTGCTCAGCTCATCCTGCAATTCATCCTCCGCCCCGTAAAAAACAGGAGAACCGTCTACCGGACTCAATCCTTTAAAGCGATATGAATAGAATGTATTCAAAGGCTCCCCGGCAATATCCACGTCACCGGTCAACATATCGGTATACTTGATCTCATCCCGCAACACGTTATTCCGGTTATTTATCGCACTATTTACCAATTCATTCAACACCTGTCCCAACTGAGGATCTATGCGCCAAACAAACCCTCTCTTCCCGCCATCCAGCCCGGCACGATTGATCGGGGTAAAATTCAAACTCACCTCTATTCCCTTGTTTACAAGCGTCCCGCTATTTACCACGTATTGCTTGGTTCCATTGATTTCGGAAATAGTCTTGGTCAAAAATGCATCCCGTGTCTTTTTATAATAGTATGAAACCGAACCGTTAATCTTGTTTTTCAAAAGCGAAAAATCCAATGTAACGTTCGTGGAGGCTGTCTTTTCCCATCTTAAATCAGGATTCGGGTAATGGGCTACCTTCGAATTAAACTCACCGTATTTCCCTGAATAGTCAATATCTTGCCTAATAATCATATTCGGGGTCTGGTTACTCAACATATTCCCCTGATAACCGAAAGAACCCCTTAACGCGATGTCATCCACCCAATCAACAGATTTCAAAATATCCTGCTTCACGTTCCAACGACCGGACAACGCCCAAATCGGCATCATTCGATCATTTGCCCGTGACCCGAATAAATTGGAAGCCTCCCCTCGAATATGCAAATTCAACATATAGCGGTTGTCATAATCGTACCCGGCCATCGCATACCACGCTACCGAATTTGTCAAATTTTCCGTGATAACCCCCAAAGCATTGGCACTTGCCATAAATTGGTTATAATATCCCGTGTACGTCTGGGGAATAGAAGAAAACAATTTACCCCGATCTCTATGATACCCACGACGTGTAATATTGAAGCCATCGTATCTTTGAGAATTCAATTCCAAACCGGCAGAACCACTCACGTTATGCTTACCCTCTTTTCCCACGTTCTTGACGTAATTTGCTTGCACCCGGGCCATCCAACTGGTATTGCGCACCTCACTTTTCCGCAATTCACCACCGATAGGACACAAGTCATTCCGTTCCGTCTGGTCGGCACGTAACTTATGCACGTAATAGGTATCCTCCGTGAAATAAATCTCCTGATTCGTGTTGCTTACCGCGTAAGATAATGTCCCCTCCAGTTTTAAATCGTCAATAACGTTGTAACCGATATGTGCCTGCATATTAATAGCGCTTCCCTTGGTTTTATCCCCGGAATTATCCATTTCGTTCAACACGTTGAAATTAAACACCGGCATAGTGCTACCCGTCCGCTGATAAAAATAACGGGAACCATCGGGATTAAAAGCCGGAACGGCACGACTCATGTTATAAGCATAATCCAAAACGCCTAATTCCGAAGGATTGTAATCAC
This sequence comes from Butyricimonas sp. Marseille-P3923, assembly GCF_900184685.1. Taxonomy (GTDB): domain Bacteria; phylum Bacteroidota; class Bacteroidia; order Bacteroidales; family Marinifilaceae; genus Butyricimonas; species Butyricimonas muris. The sequence continues at coordinate 1,354,520 of NZ_FXXL01000006.1, read as the reverse complement.
GGCTCGATACATTTCCCTGAAGTTGGAAGCGTGCAGTAAAACGCTCGTAATTAGCCGTCAAGTTCAACGTCGTTGAATAGCGTTTGTTATTCTCGCCTTTTATAGCCCCGTTCTCATCGCTCATCCCGAGAGAAGCATAATAGCGGATATTGGTAGAACCACCCGACAGGCTTAACGTATGGTTATGTGAAAACACATCTTGACACACAATATCAAACCAATCCGTGTTCAATGTCTCGTAATACGAAACCAACCGGTTATACTCCTTATAATCAATCGCACCATTGTAATAATCTTGTACCACAGCCTCGTATCCTACCCAGCTATCCACATTGTTATAATAAACACCCCGCTCTACCAACTCTCGGGAAACATCTACCCGCTCCTTTGAATTCATCAGATATATAGCCCGGTCGCTGTAACGCGGACGCCGTGTAAAAGAAGCCGTTCCGGAATAAGTCACGCTGGGAGGACCAGCCTTCCCTTTTTTCGTCGTGATCACAATCACCCCGTTACCCGCTTTAGCACCGTAAAGAGCCGTTGCCGAAGCATCCTTCAACACGTCGATTTGTTCTATATCGTTAGGATTCAATCCCGAAATGGCATTCCCCAACAGATTCACGAAGTCCAAGTCATTGATTTGTGCCGGATCCACGTTCACCGGATCGGTCAAAACCACCCCGTCCAGCACCCACAACGGCTCCCTATTGCCCAGAACAGTCGAGGTACCCCGTATCCTCAATTTCGGTGCGGCACCCACCTGACCGGAGTTCTGCATGAAAATCATACCCGGAATACGTCCTTCCAACATCTGGTCGATGGTGTTCACTCCCGCAACCCTTATATCGTCCATCTTGATGGTTTGCACGGCACTGGTCAACTTACGCTTATCAATATTCTGATACCCGGTTCGCACGATCACTTCATCCAATTGTTCGGCTGATTCTTTCATGACAACACGAAGAGTATCCTGCCCCGTGTATTTCACTTCTTGTGTTTCCATCCCGATAAATGAAAAAAGCAACGATATATTCTCTGCTTTCGGTAAAGTCAACGAGAACGCTCCCTTCGTATCGGTAGCTGTCCCCAGCGTCAAACCTTTCACGATAACAGTTACCCCGGGAAGCGGCTGTTTTTTCTCGTCCGTCACTTTTCCCGTGATACGTACAACTTCCTTTTTCTCGTCATTTCCCTTGCCCGATACAATAATAATCACACCTTGCTCCACGCGATAAGCCAAATTCACTTTCCCGAGAATCGCATCCAATACCTTCTCCAACTCCTCGTTCTCGAACTTCGCGGAAACATCTTTCACCTTTTCTAATTCGTTGTGATTAAAAAAGAATTTATAGCCCGTCTGCTGGCGTAATTCTTGAATTACATCCAACATGCTTACATTCTCGACATCCAAGTTCACCCGCTTCTGCGAGTAAGTTGCCGCCGAAACTTGTAATAGTAAGAGCACCGTAAAAAAACACGTCAGTTTCATCACTAAAATCATTTTTTTTAGACATACCCACTTAGCGGGGTAGCCCTCGTTTCGATTTTTTTTCATACATTTGTCTTGTTAATGTTAAGATTGATACAAAGATTAACACATTTTCAGCCGGCAGGTGGTCGCAACACCTTCCGGTTTTTATTTATTACATTTTTACAGTTATAGTATTATCCTTTACTTCAAAAACCACGTTTGTCGTCATGGATATAATATTCAATATGACCTCGCAGTTATTGTATTTTTCCAAGTCACCCGTGAAAACTAAATCCTTGACTCGCAGGTTTTGATAAAAAACTTTCACATCATACCAACGAGCCAGTTGTTTCATGATATTTTCCAATCTCTCGCCCTCGATAATCCATTTCCCCTCAGCCCATGCCGTGTAGATTTCCGTGTCTACTTTCACGACATCCGCTTCCCGGGTTTCTTTATCGTAGGTTACTTGTTCTCCGGGAGTAATTACCAATGCATCCGGCATTCCTGTTCCTTGGAATGCTACCTTCCCCTCTACCAGCGTGGTTTGCACGAATTCTTCATCGGGATACGCGTTCACGTTAAACACCGTTCCCAAAACTTCGACCTCTCCATTTTCCGTTTCCACGATAAAAGGATGCCCCGTGTCCTTTACCACTTGAAATAGAGCCTCACCTTCCAATCGTACCCTTCTCTCTTTCCCGATAAACCTCTCCGGGAAACTCAATTTCGAATCGGAATTCAGTTTCACACTTGTCCCATCTGCCAATACCAAATTGTACTCACCTCCTCTTGGAATAACAAGTGTATTATATTCTTCTTTTTCCTGTTGCATATCGCGAGAGGTCACCATTTTTTGCTTGTACTCCTCAACCACCCGTTCCAACACGGACGAATCGGTCAACGCAATTTGTTCTCCCGAATTAAATACTAAAAACGCTTTCATCGTACCCGGTTTCAACGGTTGATTCACGGCTACCGCCTCCGGCTGTTCTACCCGGCTATCCGACATCCAATACGTGAATCCCACCCCAAAAAGTATAAGCACCGCTGCAGCATACCCGATGACTTTCTTCCATAAAAATTTACGGGAAGACTTATCGGTATAAGTAACGAACTCCGCCCACGCACCTTCCGAATCTACTTTCCGGGACTCCTCTCCCGTGTAGTACACGTCAAAGTAATGCTTCGCCTTCCGGTAATATTCCCGGTTCGCTTCATCCTCCGCAAGCCATTTCTCCACTAGCTGATTCTCCTCTTCCGAAGATTCATGCAATAGCCGTCGCACAATGATATCCCAATTTATATGCATCCTGTCTGTCATAGTTTCATCACAATTACACACCTAAGACACACCGGAATAAAAAACGGAGTACAAAAAAAATGATTTTAACAAAATATTTTTAAGCTCACGAACGCATTACCCCTGCTGGAGCCATTCTATCAACAATAGAATCGGCACCAACTTCTCACGCAACATCCGGTATGCCCGTTGTACCTGAGTCTTTACCGTCGTTTCGGCAATATCCAATTGCTCGGCTATTTCCCGATTCTTCTTTCCTTCCACCACCTTCAACAGGATAATCTCTTTGCACCGATCCGGCAATGAGTCTAAGGCTTCTTGCAGACGCCGCTGTACTTCTTCATCAATCACAACATCTTCCGTCCCGGAAAACAATTGTGCTTCAAATAACTTATCGTTATGCTCATCCCGGATTTTACGTTCACGCAACACATTCAGACAGCGATTCCGCAAAGAGGTATAAAGATATGCTTTCAAAGAGGTCATCACCTGCAAGGTCTTCGCGTGATCCCAGATATAAAAAAATAAATCCTGTACCAGATCTTTCGCCTCCTCCTCGTCATACAAGTAACTCTCGGCAAATAAAACCATTTTAGCAAAATACTGCTCGTAAAGAAACCGAAACGCTTCCCGGTCACGCTTCTGCAAACGAATTAAAATATCGATTTCCTTATCTTCCATGTACATATTACTATCACAGCAAAAATAAACGATATAATCGAGAAAAACAACCACACCAGTAATTAGCTATAAAACAAATTACCTCATCGACAATTAATCATCGACGAGGTAATTATATCATCCGGAATATTCCCTTTACTTCACTTCCCTAATCAGCTCGACAATCCGCTCATTATTAATGATTATCATACCGTGTTTATCATTGGTTATTCCCGGTTCCAACTTATAGGTGTAAGTCGGTACACTCCCGTTCATCACCGTGGGCAAGTAAGCAAAGGTTGCATTATCGCAATTTTTACCCAACTCATGACCGACCTCGATGATATGCGTCGAGATCATAAAGGAACAAGCGTGGCGCTTTGCCAAAGCCGAGGTCACGGCATACGTGGCATCATAAGCATCTTTGACATTCGTACCCTTGAAAAGTTCATCGAAGATCACCACGAGCCGTTTGGAAAGGCTCACCTCGATAGCCACTTTCTTCACCCGAAGCACTTCCGCGTAAAAATGACTGTATCCCATGTTTATATTATCCGGCACATTGATAGAGGTATACATCCCGTCCTGCACGGTAAAACGCATTTCTCTGGCAGCCACGGGGAATCCCATGTGTGCCATATACACCGCGATACCGAAAGATTTCATGAGCGTGGACTTCCCCGCCATATTCGCTCCCGTCAGGAAAAAGATATTCTTCTGGCGGGTTATGGAAAGATCGTTGGAAACAGCCTTACGGATGCAGGGATGATGCAAACCTTTTATCTCGATAGATACCTCTCCCTCTTTCATGGCTTCCGCGAAACAGAAGTCATATTCACGAGCCACTCGTCCGACCACTATGTAAAGGTCTATCTCGCAGAAAAGGCCGAGTAACTCCTGCAACGGCTTGAGCCATACGCTCCGCAACAAACGGTCGACAGAAAACATCTGACCGAAACTCAAAGGTCGTGTCGTATCTTCCAACAACCGGGCAAAAGCCTTATTATTCAACAAATTCAATCCCCACTTCACTCGTTCTTCCAATGGATTGTCCGCTATATCTTCATTCACCCGCTCGAGAAACGCTTTGCTTTCACGCAAGAAATGAATAGTCGCTTCCATGCCGGCACGCCAGATGCCAAAATGCTCGTCTTTACTAATCAACTCCAAAGACTTCATTTTGCACAGCAACAACAAATTGACAAACCAAGATGTACGCCCGGCATTCCCTATGTACTGGTCGATCTCTTCCAGTTCCTCGGAATCACCGGGAAATTCAAGAGCATGCGTTTTAAAATAACGGAAAATCGCTGTTCTCCGGTTGATCTCTTCAGCATCCGTCAAGAGATGGGTAAACATCTGATCCATTAATCGTTCCGCCCCTCTGGTTACCAATCCACCAAACAGGCTATAAACCGAATTACTGCTATACTTACCCAATATGTTCAAATCGTCCAAAGTCTGTTTATCCGTTTCAAAACTCATGATTTTCCTCCTTCCCCGTTTATAATATCAATGATTCTCTCGTTATTGATGATAATCATTCCGTGTCGGTCATTCGTGATCCCCTCTGCCAGCCGATAAGTATAAACCGGTTTGCTCCCCTCCATTTTAGTCGGAAGATAAACAAAACGAATATTCTTACACCGTTCTTTCAAAACTAAACCGACTTCTATGATATGTGTAGAAATCAAAAACAAGCAATTGGGAACACCCGCGAAGGCTTCCGTCACGGCAAGCGTGGCATCATAAGCATCCTTGACATTCGTACCCCGGAAAAGTTCGTCGAACACGATCACGAGATTCTTGGTCTGTTGCAATTGCATCACGACTTTCTTCAAACGTAATACCTCCGCATAGAAATGGCTATATCCCATGCTTAGGTTATCGGGCAGATTAATAGTCGTGAACATCCCGTTGCGCACGGAGAACTCCATCGCTTCCGCCGGAACGGGGAACCCCACGTGCGCAAGGAATATCGCGATGGAAAAAGTTTTCATAAACGTGGATTTCCCCGCCATATTGGCTCCCGTGAGAAAAATGATATTGCTATTCTCGTCGACCTCGATCGTGTTGCCTATCGGTTTCGCCAAAAACGGATGGAAAACACCTTTTATCTTCAACACGTTGCGCTCGGCAGGAAGCACGGAAGCAAAAGCAAACCCTCGTTCCTTAGCGACCCGTGCCACGGCGATATATACATCCATCAAATAAACGTAATGAAGTATCTTTCGGAAATTCTCCCGTTCCTCGAACCGAAGAATCCGGTCATAGACGACGGCTTCCTCGTAATTTATCTTTTTCTTACCCGCGTACCATGCCCACTTTTCATTGTCCAACAAATTCTTCAAGTTCACATTTACCTCGGTCACGTCTTTACTGTCCGTGCTTCCGGTTTTATTCAGAAAATCATTCAAGGTATTCAACAATTCAAGACATCCCAGAATACCGTTTTGTATCCATGTATATCCCGTTTCGGCTCCCATCAGATTTTTCACTTTCCATTCCAGCGTATTATTCTGACTCATCAATTGACTACGGGTATCCGTGTTATCCAGATAAAACTCGATGGCATCGAAAATAGCCGCTCTAAACGGAAATTCCATCCCGCACTCTTGATAATAACGTATCGCCGCACTCCGGTTAGCAATCAAATCGTATTCGGAAAGGGGGTACTGGAACATCTCTTCCAGTACTTTTGCCCCTCCTCGCGTATGCGTCCTGTTGAAGATTTCGTACACCGATTTGTTAGCCCCGGCGCTCAATATCACCAAGTCGTTCAAAGTTTGTTTATCTATCCGAAATCCCATTATTTCAATTTCTTTTTATTAATTTCTCTTTCTACGAATCCACAAAATCGTACCCCACAACAATAGAATCACGGGAACAACACCCATAAAGGCAATCTTCACGTACGGCATATCCGGACGTTTCAGATGAATCCCGACATCCGACCCGTTCGGACGGCGTACATCCAAAGGCGCCTCCCCGTAAGAGAACCAATGGAACGTCCCGGTTACCAACGGATAATTCGCCACGGCTACCCCTCGTTCTCCGGCTACCCCGTCATTACTGATACAACTGGCATTTCCCAAGATCATGATTCGTTGTTCACGATCACCTATTTTACGGGATAGAGCCAAAGCCGTCGGGTACATTCGTTCGATCTCTCCCGCCGCGGGATTCAATACCACGGAATCATTCACGAAATCCCGTGTTTCCATCTCATTCCAACATCCGGTAGAATCGGTTCGCAATAACTCCCGCACGGTAAAGCCCTTATCCGTCGTGTAATCCAGTCCCACGGCATCCTTCATGTTCACTTTAAACCTACGTACCAACCACATGAACTCGTAATGATACGAAAGCTCTTTCACCGTTTCGGGCACGGCATTCACCATCATGGAATTCGGAAGAATATCCACCTTTTTCTGTACCAACGTTCCCGGTAACAAACGCACGCCTAACGATTCCACGATCGGGTTCATCACGCTCTGTTTCCCGGCTCCCCCCGCGATCAACAAATTGCCGCCACGCTCGATATACTTGTTCAATTTCGTCATCTCTCCCGGAGTCAAAGGTTCTGACATATCGGCAATAACCAAAATATTTATATAACCGGGAATATCAGCATCACCCGAAATAGAAACCTCTTCCGTATCGAATCCTTGATTCAGCAATGAATGGCGGAATGTTTTCTCCCCGGCAAACAACAAATAATCTCGTTTCCGCTCTCCGGTGATGGAAGGTTCCCCGTGTCCGGTAAGGAATCCCACTTTGGGCATATCCATTACAAAACGTTTGAACATTACTCCGATTTCCGCCTCACTCGGGTGTTTTTCCATATCGTTAAACAACCGCAGGAAAGCCTTTTGTCCGTTTTTCCGTTCTACCAACCGCACGAAAACATTCCCTTCCGGTTCCAAATCGACTATCTTTTTAATCTGTTTCGGTGTCAGCATTTTTTTGATATCCCAGTCCCTTTTTTCAGACTCCTCTTTTGCGATTTCGTCAATTGTTTTTCCCGGATAGCGACTCATCAGCCAAGGATTAGTAGTCACCGTATCATAATAATAAACATATTTCATCTTAATATCCGGCTTGAAGCGAAGATATTGCTTGAAACGCCTTTTATCATCGTTCACCATCTCGGGCCACCCGTAATAAGCATCTCGATCCAAATAATTCACATAAGTCGTTATCGTCATTCCATCCTCCAGCGAGTTCATGATTTCCTGACTTACAGGCGTCAGTGTCATCCGTTTCGTTTCCGTCGAATCATAGAAACACATCATCATCGGGCGAGAAGTGATATAACCGATCAGACAAGTTCCCGCAATCACTCCCAGATACTTTCCCCACATGACGCCCTTCGGGGCGTACTGGCGGGTTGAATTCAACCTCAAAATAGCTAGTGACAAGAACATTGCCGACACCACGATAAAATAGATTATATCCTCGCTGCAAATCAATCCGGCAATCATCTCTCCCGAACGTCCTGAAATACAAAGCCAATAGGTAATATCACGCACGAAATCATAACTCTGTCCTACTTGGTTCACGTAGTTCAACGCGGCCAGAATCACCAGTGTCCCGATACCGGCAACTACCTGATAGGAAGTCAGCGAAGACACGAACAGACCGATAGACGCGTAAGCACACAGTAACAAGTAAAGTCCTAGCAAACCGACCAAGGCTTCCTTGAATCCGAAATTATCAATAACACAACCGGCAAATAACACCATGATAAACAACACTCCCATCAACACCAACCCGTAAAGCATCATGGAAAGGAATTTTCCCAGAATGATATGGGTAGAAGTCACCGGCGACGCATACAGCAACTTAATGGAACCACTGCTATATTCCCGGCTCATCAACGACATCGTCAACAAAGGCATATACAAGTAAAGATATTGTTGCACGATCGTGTACAAGCCGCGCATACCACCTAATAACGAAGCCGTTTGCATCCCCCACGCGTAACCTAAGGTATTCGCCTGAGCCTTTTCTTCCATCAACCCGACAAACGTCATCCCTACTTGAAACGCAAACACGACCAAAATAAACCATGCTACCGGAGAATAAAACAAGGTAGCCAACTCCGCTTTTGCAATTTTATATATTCTTCTCATAATATTCTTCTCGTATAAATTCACATACTACTTTCTCCCCTTGGAAGCACTTTTTGATAATTGGGCAAATATCGCGTCCAGCGAACTCTTCTCGATCACCAGCTCGATCAATCCCCATCCTCTCGTGACACAAGTTTCAGCCACACGTTTAGCCGTATCCTGATCACCGTCATACCGCAAACGGAATCGTCTTTCCGACAAGGTTTCCACCTTGGAGATTCCCGGCATAAGCAAATCGCACTCCATCGGCGGCGTATCCAATTCCACTAGCAGGGTATTCGGTTGGATATAATTATCAAATTCCTCGATACTGCCCGAAAATATCATCTGCCCGTTCTCGATCATCTTAATATTCCGGCAAGTAGCCTGTACTTCGGAAAGAATATGGGTAGACAACAACACCGAACGCTCTTCCGCTATTTCCTTTATCAAATGGCGTACTTCCGTGATTTGGTTCGGGTCCAATCCATTCGTCGGTTCATCCAATACGACGAATTTCGGCTTATGCACGATTGCCTGCGCGATACCCACACGTTGCTGGTATCCCCCGGAAAGATTCCGCAACACCCGTTTGCTGAAATGCGTAATCCCGCAACGAGCCTTCGCCTCATCCACCGCCGCCTTAATCTGCTTCTTATCCACCATGTGCAGATCCGCACAATACGTCAGATACTCGTCTACCGTGAAATCTAAATGCAAGGGAGCCTTTTGAGGCAAGAATCCGATATTCTTCTTCGCCTCCACCGGATTCTCCCGCAGGTTAATCCCGTCTATAAACACGTTTCCCTCTGTCTGCTTCAACACCCCGCATATAATATTCATCGTCGTTGATTTTCCCGCTCCGTTGGAGCCAAGGAGTCCCATGATACCCCGTTGATTAATCTCGAAATTAATATCCCGGATAGCCCATTGGACACTGTAACGATGAGATAAATGCTCTACTTTTACAATTGAATTTTCCATTTAGTGATTTATTTAAATTATTCCATACAACGAACACGAAATTCAAAAGACATAGTCGTCCCATGCTATCGCCGAAAGGCGATAGCACAAGTGACTTTCAGTATAATTATTTATAAACTAATAAAAACTACTCGACATAACCGGCGTTGGCATTCCCGATCGCTTGTAAATCAATGCCGTACTTTTCGAGGAAATACGCTTGCAAAATGTCATGTTTCTTCTTTACCAACGGAAAAGTCAGATAAGTTGCCCATGAATTCTCCTCTGTCACAGCATGACTAATCATATTTTTCACGTACTGCTTGAAATCAGTGTCTTTCGATAACATCTTCGTGTAATAATCCACGAAATAACACCATTCACTCGCAGAACCATATTGCTCCTCCAAATCTATACTAGGAATAAAACCTCGCTCCCGAGCATTCGTCGGATCTCGTTCAGTAGCTTTCGTGTAATCGCTAACTTGATAAAATTCATTGGGAGCTTCAATAGCATTAATATTTAATAAATGATCCAAGAAAGCCTGTTGTATCCAATTCTTCGTCGACTTTTTGTCAGCAAGCGACATAGAACCCACATCTTCATTTAATCCCGCAATAGCCAACGTATTCGTCGTCAGATATAACTTAAGGTAAGTTGCAGGCCTCTCGTAAGTATAGGTCTGTTTCACGGAATCGGCAAGAAGTATCCGGTAAGGAAGATTCTTTTCTAAAAAATCATCCGGATAATAATTCAACCAAACTTCTTCCAGCAAATCCAACATCCCTCCTAAATACTGCGGATCCCCCAATACCGTTCCGAATATATTATTACCGGTAGAGACCGCAACCTGCGTCCAGTTAAAATCCTTTTGCGAATATTCGTACAAGAAATAAGAACCATACTTCTCGAACAAAGCCACCACCCGATCGTCTGCCGGAGATTTCCCCTGCGGCAATTTATAACTCTCGCCAAACGGGATATCCGGTCCCAAGTCATTATCATTGTCCGTGCAGGCAGTCCACGAACTCAAAGCGACAATCACAAATATAAATATCTTTCGCATAACGTCTTATTTTTTAAATCATTACATACTAACACCCACTCTCAGCGGTTCCTTGTCGGAAGCATTCTGTACCAATTCCTTATTTTTATCCATCACGCTACTCGGTAATGGCAACGTGTACATCGGATCTTTCTCCTTCAACGTGTACACCATAGCCGGACTGGTTGTACTCTCTTGATAAATATGCGTAATCTCCGGCATCCCGTAACGACGCAAATCAAACCAGCGGTGTCCCTCGTAACAAAGTTCCAAACGGCGTTCTTTCCGGATGGTATCCAACAAAGCCGTCGGATCGGTAATCGATACATCCCTGTAATCCATAATACGATGCTTACGAAGCGTATTCAAATCAGCCAACGCATCGGATTGCTTTCCGGTCAACCGCGAATAAGCTTCTGCACGGTTTAAATAAGCTTCCGCCAGACGCAAACACTGTCCCGGCTCTCCGGCTGCAGCATTTTTATTTATTAGCCAACCCGTAAAATCTCCAATCCAAGAATATTGAGCAATAATATAAATCCCTAGCCTTCTGTCTTTACTATTAAACAACTTCAATAAATCTGAACTAACCACGTAAGCCATGCTATAATTATCTATTCTTGCACCGAAAATACAAACCGTCTCATTCACATCATAACTGTTCATGCAATAGTTCACGTTTTCATCCACTAAAGTAAGATCAGTTAATCCCCGTCCTAATTCTATCGCATCATTTGCCGCGTTAACCGCATTCTGCCATTCCTCCATGTAAAGATATACCCGGGACAACAAAATCTTCACGGCAGGGAGATTCATCCGGTAATTTCCAATCACCACGTTATATTTTTCAAACAACTTGGCAGAAGCATCCAAGTCTTTCAATATCTGTTCGTACACCTCTTTCACCGTGCTACGGACTCCCCCGACTTCCTCCTGCACCGTAGAAGTTAATTTCAAAGGAACTCCCAACGCTTCTTTATTATAATTATACGGTTCCCCGTACAGGTTTACCAACCAGAAATAATAATAAGCTCTTAACGCCAAAGCCTCCGCTTTCACTTGCTCACGTTCTGACTGCGTACCGATAGCATCGTCAATATAATCCAGCACGGCATTACATCCCTTAATCCGCTCGTACCACATATAGTATTCCGTTGAGGCCAAAGGCGTCCCCTCATCTCTCCGGTACAAATCCGGTTGCCATGTAAAGGCAGGAAACCACGCCTCGGCATTAGTACTTCCAAGCACATTTTCTCCATCCCTGTCAAGCATCTTATCATCATCCAATTGGGCAAGTATCGATCCCGGATAATATGCCGTGGAAGGATAACCGGATCCCATGAGCAATTCACTAAAATCCGTCACTGTTTTCGGGATAACTTCATCTTGGGATTCTTCTTCCAAAAAATCAGAACATCCCCCGCTCAAAAATAATCCCACTGTAACAACAGCCAATCTTAATATATCTCTTTTCTTCATATCTTCTTTTTTTTCAATTTCAACATCAGAATGCAGCACTCAACGAGAGTGACATCGTACGCCGGGTAGGCCATCCTCCCGTTTCCGGATCAATGCCTTTCCATTTTTTATCGAACACGATCATAAACGGATTTGCCATACTCGCGCTCAGGTTCAAGTTCCTCACGTGAAGCACCCGTAACACTTGCTCTCCAAACTGATAAGACAACGACAATTGAGTACACCGGATCAAATCCGTATCGGCCACCCGAATATTCGCCATATTATACATTTGATAAGGAGACTTATATGTTCCTCCGCTTGTCGGCAAACGCAGTTCCATGGTACTGCCTCGCCCGGGTAAAGAAGGATATATTGTTTCATCACCGGGATTTCTCCAACGGTTCAACAATTTTCGGGAAGCATTTTGTTCCGGGGAAGGAAGTCCCTTTTGGCTGGAAGTATTATAGAAGTCCGGAATACGCCCCTGTCCCCCGAACTGCATGGAGAAATTAGCTTGGAAACGGAAATTCTTATACCTGAACGAAGTGGAAAGACCACCACTGAAGTCTGGTTCATCCTTACCGCTCAACACCAAAAATTTCGTGAAATCTTCCGTGTCATCTATATCCAGATTTTTAAACAACGGTGTTCCGTTCTCCGGGTCAAGCCCGTCAAATTCAAATGAATAAAATGCCGAGTAAGCCTCACCGTTGACAATACAAGTTCCGTTCAGGAAATCGTCCACGGTATTCACCCGCTCGTTATTCGTCTGTTTATTTTTCGTAACACCCGTATTCACGGAAAATTGCCACAAGAAATCCTTTGTCCGGACAGGCACGACATTTACTGTTAATTCGTACCCCTTATTTTCCATTTTAGAACCGAAAATCACGGAATTCAACATACCATTCTCCGCCGGCACATCCCGGGAAGAAAGCACGTCGCTATTCTTACCGAAAACATTTGCCAACACGTTCAACCGTCCATTCAAGAAAGCTAAATCCACACTGAAATTCCAACTCTTCGTCTTCTCCCAACCCAGATTATCATAAGGCAAGCCTTTAATATTCAACGTATATTGTTTATATTGTTCATGGAAACCACCATCTGACGCTATCAGATAAGGAGAAACATTTTCCACGGCATTCCCTTGATAACCATATGAAGCCGATATATCCAACCCATCAATCCAATTCCATCCCCGGGTGAAAGGCTCATTAGCAACTCTCCATTTAGCCCCGACTGACCAAGTAGGTCTGAATTTCTTATCCGGATCCTGCCCGAATCGGTTGGAAGCATCCAAACGAGCGTTAAAATTCACCACATAACGATTATCATACGAGTATATACCCGTGAAATATTCACTCAAAGAATTTGATTTACGATTTACCACTTTCCGGTTCGTTCGCATCTCTTCATAAAGCTCATTATTTGTAGCCGACGCCCCAACAGGAGTATACATCAGCGGAACACTTGCAAACGACTCACCCCGGTATTTCAAGTAACCGTAATTCTTGTTTCTCGTTCCTGTCGTTTTTGCCGATGCGATCTCGATTCCAGCTTGCAGAGTCATACGATGAACATCCTTAAACGTCTTGTCATACACCAAACTATTCCGGAAAGTATAATCCCTTACAGATGATTCCTCCGTGTACAACAATCCCCCCCAAGGCAAACGAGAACCTTTCTCTTCCGCCTGATTCGCCAACACGGAACCAAACTCATATCCCCTCATACTCGTGATATAAAATGATTGTTCCGTAGCCCACGATTTAATATTGGAAGAAGACAGCCCATAGGAGAACACGCCTTGATACTGCAATCCCGGAAGAATCGTCCAATTTAAATCCAAAGAAGTAGAAATCTTTTTCGTCGTGTTTTCATTCCCCGTATTATTCCGTTCATTAAGAATATTATAATTATACCGATTTTTCAAAGGTATAGAATTACTCGAGGCACCTACCTTTTCATGATAAAACAACGTTCCGTCCTCATTATAAGCAGGAATCACCCGAGATGTATTATAAGCATAATCAAACGGACTAACGTTATAAGCAAATCCCTCCGTGTTCCGCAAACTCCCGTTAACCAAAAAACTGGCTTGTAAAGTAGGCAGGAACTTCATCGTTGTATTTGAACTCACGGAAAAATTCGACATTTCATTCCCAATAGCCTCTCCGAGCGTTTCGGAGATATTGATTGAAGTCCGGTTTGAAATTTTTTCCGACCCTCCGGTCACGCTAAGCGAATGCTGGTGACTGACAGAATTACGGAATAAAATACTAAACCAATCCGTATTCATCCGCTCCATTTTCCGGAACTCCTCTTTCATTTCACTCTCCGTGATTTCCTTATTGTTCAATTTCTCTACAAGTCCCTCGTACCCGATAGGCAATATCGAAAAAGGAAACGATACCCGTTCCTCGTAGATTTCTTGGGATAATTGCATTCTTTCTTGTGAAGTCATCCGGTCGTACATCCCGTATTTAGGACGTTGACCTACAGTCACACTCCCACTGTAAGACACGGAAAGTCTTCCCGTTTCTGCTTTTTTCGTGGTTATCACGATCACGCCGTTTGCTGCTTGCGATCCGTAAATTGCCGTGGCGGAAGCGTCTTTCAACACAGTCAAAGTCTCAATATCATTCGGATTCAACCAAGAGATAGCATTCGATACAATCAAACGTAAATCCTCGATATCCCCGGACAACTCATCCTGCATCGGGATCGGCTCACGCTGAATCACGCCGTCGACCACCCAGACAGGTTCCTTATTTCCTAACAACGTGGAAGTTCCTCTTACCCTAATTTTCGGAGAAGCACCGACCTGCCCGGTACTCATCCGAACTGTCATACCGGGAACCACACCTTGCAACATTTGATCAATAGAAGTCATACCCGCAATTTTGATATCGTCCACTTTTACCGTGGTCACGGCTCCCACGTAACTACCTCTATTTACTGTCATATATCCGGTCACGACAACATCATCCAATGTCGCCACATCCTCCTTCATTACCACGTTGATCGTATCCTTCCCGGCATAGACAATCTCTTGCGCTTCCATACCGATAAAAGAAAACACGAGAGAAAACTTCTCCGGGGCATTCGGTATTGAAAGCTGATAATCTCCCGTGCTATTCGTTGCCGTTCCTATCGGGAATCCCTTCAACTGAACGGTAACACCGGGTAGAGGTTGCTTCTTAGCGTCCGTCACTTTTCCGACAATACGAATAACCTTTGCCTGTTGCACGGCAAGTTCCCGAACAATATACACTCCTCCCTCTTCGAAAAACTCGAAACGAGTATCTTTCAGCACTTGTCGCAACGCTTCGACTACATCCATTTCCGTGATTTTCATCTCACGGCACTGCACTTGTTTCGTCTTACCCGCATCATACAGAATACGGATTCCCGACTGATTCTTTATTTGCTTCAGCACCTCGTTCAAATTCATATCGGACTTTACCGAGATATTCACCTTTTGGGTAAATGCACTGGCTGAAATAAAGAAAAACATCACAAAAAATAACGTCAGTTTCATCACTTGAAAAATTTTTTTGACACAATGTGGTCGTACCCACACTTCGGGTGGATTTTTTTTCATAACTTTGTTTGATTTTATAAGTTTAACACTTAGAACAAAAAGGGATTCGATACATGGTTTGGTCGCTCTGTTTCGAGCCCTTTTTTTATTTTGCTTTTCTCACTATCACAACATTATCTTCTATTTCAAATTTCACGTTTGTTCCTAACTCGAATAAATTCAATAACGGTCTTACATCCGAATATTTATCCAGCGTTCCGGATAACTCCACGTTTTTCAAATCCTCCGAATCAAACTGCACTTTCAAATCGTACCAACGGGCTAAAACGACCATAATCTCCGATAAACGCTGTTCCTCGAAACAAAAAAGATGATCTTTCCATGCCGTGTACAATCTTGTATTCACCTTACTGACACGAGGTAATTCGTCCCCCACCTTGTAAGTTAATTGTTCCCCGGGACGCAACACGATTTCCGGTTGCGACTCATGCACGTAACTGATTGCCCCTCGTTCCAAAGTCGCAATCATCGTGGTCGAGTCGTAGACAGCCACGTCGAATCCCGTACCCAATACTTTCACGTCACCGGCAGCCGTGTTCACGATAAAAGGTTTACCCGGATTACTTTTCACGTCAAAATAAGCCTCTCCTTTCAAATAAACCTGCCGGAAATCCCCCTTGAACTGAAGCGGGAAATGTAACTCCGTCTCGGAATTTAACCACACGTTCGTACCGTCTGACAAAACCAGATGATACTCTCCTCCACGGGGAATAATCAATTTATTATAACTCTTTTCCGTCACGACAACTTCACTTGCCTCCTCTCCGCGTATCACTCCCGCGGAATCAATATGAATAACTCCTTCCATGGTTTCAATCCTCGAGGAACGAGCCTCTTTCAGGTCAAGCGTCCGCCCGTCATTCAACACGAGCATCGCTTTCCGTTCCCCGGGAGTAATCACCTTTTTCACCGAAGGCACATTCCCCCGTTGCTCCGGTTCCACTTGGAACATCCAAACCACCCCTAAAAGAACAGCTACCGAAGCCGCTACCGAACTTACCCGAATCATCACCCGGCGACGATTACGCCTTCTCAATTTCCCGAAAGCCGCATCAGCATCAAAACGTCGCTGTTCCTCATACTTTTGTTTCAGATAATCCGGTCGGGAAAGCCTCCCGGCAATCCGTTCCTCCATCGAATCACCAACAAATTCTCTGTCAGAACTTTCCTCTTCTAAAAAAAGTCCTTTTAGATAATCCGTAACCCGCTTGGATCTATTCGCTATATTTTTCCAATCTCGTATCATTTCATGTTTCTTCTCATTTAAAGAACACATGACTTTAAAAAACGGGTGACAAAAAAAATCAAAAAAATGAACCACCCCTCACCCAAACGTTCACGTACATAAGCATACGCCCTCTTTTTCTGCGTCTTAACGGAATTTTCGCTTATCTGCAATTTTTCGGCAATCTCTTTCACTTTATCGCCATTCATACTCATCAACAGCACATCCTTCTGCTGCTCGGACAACTCGTCCACTATCGCGTAGAACCTGTTCACGACATCTTCCTCCACCGCAATCTCGATCACAGGATCAAACTCTTCCTGCTCCTCCAGCACTTTCTCTCCCCATTTCTCGTAAAGTCCTTGAGCGTACCCTTGATCCCGTACCAGATTTAATGAACGGGTATATACCGCCCGATACAAATAAGCTGTTAATGAAGGACCATCTTCAAACCGGATAGATGAATCCCATATTTTAATGAAACAATCCTGAACAACATCCTCCGCGACATCCGTATCTTTCACGATTTTCAAGGCATAGTTACAGAGTGCAGGATAAAATCTCCTGTACAACTCTCTCCACGCTCCCTCTCGCTTCTTGTTCACATTTTCAATAAAATGATCCATGCTACATAACCAATTCAAACTAAAATTCTATCACCTCAATACTTCACTTATAACAATTTTTTCAATTCTTCAATATCAGGCAAAGCCCGTTTTAATTTCTCGGGCATATTGTCCGAGGTCTTATAGGTAGCAACACCCAAAGGTTTATCGTAGTCTTGAATTACATATTCCACGTACTTCTTATCTGCACTCTTACATAACACCAATCCGATAGACGGATTTTCATGAGGTTTACGCATTTGATCATCCATAAGACGTAAGTAAGTGCACAATTGTCCTAAATAAGTGGATTTGAATGCACCTTTTTTCAATTCAATTACAACCAATGCATTCAACTCACGATTGAAGAATATTAAATCGGGGAAATGCTCTATTCCGAACACTTCTAACTTATATTGATTACCAACAAATGCAAAATCACGTCCGAAAGTAAGAATAAACTTCTTTATGTTATGTATGATTTCTTGCTCTACTACCCGTTCATCTATATCTTCTTTATCCCGTTCAGCAAGTTCTTCGACATTGATAAAATCTAAAAGATATTCATCCTTAAACATACCTATGGCTTTCAATGATTGTCGGACATCAGGTATCGTTTGAATGAAATTATGGGCAATCTCTCCTTGATGATGAAATAAATCATCTTCAATTCTTGCTGATAAAACTTCTTTGCTCCATTTGTTTATAACAGATTGTCGAATGTAGAACAGGCGTTCTGTAAGTGATGCCGTTTTACGGACAATAATCATATGGTGTGTAAAACCTAATGCTAAAAACGATGTGAGTTCAAAATTCTCTTTTTCTATGCTTTCACTGGGTATTAACAGTTGGATATCAATTTCGCTAACTGCAGTTAGCGATTTGTCTTCACCTATTCCGCTAACCACGGTTAGCGACTTTAAATCATCACACCATGTTTCATAAAACTGACGCATAAATTTAATATTAGCAACAGAGAAACCACGAAGCCCAGGCAATTCTTTCTGCAACTGTTGGCTGATAGTTTCTATTGCTCCTTTACCCCAAAAACCTTCACGGGAATTCTTCGACACATAGCAGCCAATTCCATAATACAATGACAACTGCTCTTTATTTACAGAAGCCGCCGCACGATATTGACTCCGTAATATCGCTTCCTTGATGACTTTCACGGCTTCTGTGTACATCTGCAGATTGCTCATATTCTTGATATTTGAAAACAAAGATGCAAATAATTATCGAGAATTAAAACGCAATCTTTTCAAATTCTCCACATCCTTTTCTCCAAGCACATCGTATTCACCCCCACTCTGCACGATAATCCGGCACGCCATCTCGAAAAATAACGCCCGTTGAAGCACATCGTCAAAATCCTTCCCGCACACCACCTGCCCGTGATTACTCATCAGCACCGCATCGTGTTCCCGCATACCGTCAATTACCGCTTGCGCCAATTCCGGTGAGCCGGGACAATAATAAGGAATAACAACAATCTCCCCCACGTGATAAGGCACCTCCAATGTCACGTTAAAACTTTCCGGTTTCTCCTTCATGCACGCCACAACAGTCGCGTACTCCGATTGGAAATGCAACACCACGTTCACGTCCGCCCGCTCCCGCATAACCCCCAAATGAAAAACACTCTCCATGGAAGGTCTTACCCCGTTCTCCGACAGCCCGCTCACCACATCACATACCGCCACCCGCTCCCCCGTCAAAACAGGCAACCATGAACCCGTTCCCGAAACAAGAGCCTTCTCCCCGACTCTCCATGACAAATTCCCGCTACTGCAAAGCATCAACCCTGCCTCACCATACCGGTGCGCTTGGGTCACAAAGTACTCTATATTATCTTCTGTAATCATAACAAGCACAAATAACGTGAATTAATTCAAAGAAAACAAGCAAGGGGAGATATAACCCACGCAAACAAGGCACTATCCCAAACAACATAAAAAATGTGGCCAGAATTTCATCTGACCACTTGTGATTTTTATCCTCCCTTATATTACCTAAACCTCCCACAAAATTATAATTTAGAAAATCCATTTATAATACCCATCATTCTGAAGAATTATTTAAGTTCTCTAGTAACTTTCCAAAAAAGAAGTTGAGAAATCCTTGTTGCGCTTCCGGACATTTTTCAATTAACAACTCTCGCAATGCCATTAGTTCCTGACTTTCTTCAGTTGTAACGGATGAATACAATTCTCTCATAATAGAAAATATTAATTCAAAGTTGAGATTATCATGCACAACATATTTCTTTAATAACAGAATTATACGGGGAAAATCGTTATTTTTTATAGCTTGTGTAAGCTCTATCTCAATTAACAATACTTCTTTTTGTGGCAGGTCTAGCATTTGAAGTTCCAAAAGAAGTTGTTGTAGCCTTTTATCATCTGCTTCTGATTTATATTTTGTCGGACGAGGAATAGCTGAACGAAAATTGTTAGATAGATATTGATTGACTTCTTGAGTACCTATACATTTCCGAAATTTTGACAAATTATTTATCACCAACTTAAAATCATCCGAACCATAACCTTTTATGATAGGCCAATATTCTTTTCTCTGTTTGTCTTTTACCGTTAAAAGAGAGTCAAGCAAGTGCTCTACTTGACGGAGTCTATCTATTTCAAAAGCATCCATTAAAGCAATCTTGTAATTAATCAATTGCTTCTTACCAATTTTATTGGCGTCATAAAGATCTCGTAAATAACCGTATGAAGTTTCTTTCTTCATGCCTTTCTCTATCCTACTAATAAAAATCTCCAAACTCCGGGCACCCCCCATGAGTTTATGCTGTATGTTTCCATCCGGGGTAAAAATAAAAAATGTCGGATATCCTGCAATTCCAAGTTTTTTATCCAACTCAACCCCTTCACCTTTTTCCATGTCAAGTTTAATACTCACGAACCTTGGATTAAAATAATCCCCAGCTTCTTTTAGCGGGAATATATTATCTTCCATACTTTTGCAAGGCCCACACCATGATGTATAGCAATCTAAGAACACCAACTTCTTTTCTCGTTTTGCCTTTGCTAAAGCTTCTTTAAAAGTTAATGATTCAAAATGAATCCCATCTTGTCCAAAGGCTGTAATACAAGTAGTTACAATTAATACGATAAAAATATTTTTTTTCATAAACATAGTGATTTATAATATACAAAAACGAGAAAGGGGAATATGTTTGTGATATTCCCCTTTCTTTTAATTTGAAAGATCAATTTTATATTTTTCACAATAAGCCTCAAAGAAGGTTTCAAACATAGCAAATTTCTGAGTTAAGCATACAAAATCTTTATATGTTTCATAAAATTCTTCTTTTCTGTTCCAATAAGCAAATACCCAAGCTGCAAAGTCATGCAAATCATCTATTTTAGTTATAGACTTCTTCATATTCTTTTCTGCAAACTCTTTCTTCCAACGCCAAAATCCTATATATTTAGAGTCTCTTTTATATTCTTCATCATTATATCCAAACATATAATCATATTTCGATGCCCAAGCACTCTCATCAGTAATCGTATAAAACTTGTCTAATTCGTCCTTATTTATGTTGGCTGTTATCCAATTAACACAATGAGGGGCAAATATTTCCCCAACCCAATGATTCAATTCCAAATCATCCATTTGAAGTATCGAATATAACTTTCCTACAACATATCCTCTTATCCCATTACTATACACATAATTTTCAGCATTGTACGCTTCATATTGATACTCAATTCGAGAATTTATGGTATCAACGAACAATAAAGATCTAGGGTATATTTCTTCCGGAAGAACCGCAAGAAAACGTTCTTTAAATGTAGTGACCGCTTTAATCATCGCCAACGTATCTTTGGACAAAGCCATTGTCCCCAAATCAGAATAAGTACCCCAAACATAATAACCCGGATCAAATAATTGTATATAAATAATCGGATTACCATACGCATCTACCCCCAAATCTCTTTGTCCCAAGGTATCATTCACAAAAATAGAAAACTGATAATCTCTATATATCTGATATAACAGTTGATTCAACTCCCCCGGTCTATCTTCAATTTCAAACCAATCCGGGGAACTTTCCGTTGCTACCACATCCTCGTCACCATTTGTACAACGAGCGAAAAAACTAATTATAATTATGCATGTTATAAAATATAATGTCTTCATAATTTCGTGATTTTTAATTGTTGTTACCAATCATCGTACGCTCCTCTCGTTTCTCGTTATCAACCGTCACTCCTTCATTAAACACCAGCTCTCGATTAGGGATAGGCAATACCCATGCGTTATCATTCGGATAGGGTTTCAGAACATAGGTCCCCTTGTACACTCCCGCTCCACCATAACTAGACGCAGCATCGAATACCTTATGCACTATTTCCTTTGCATGCGAATACTTTGGTGACACCGCATAACGACGCAAATCAAACCAACGATGTCCTTCAAAACACAACTCTCTTCGACGTTCTTCCCGAATAAAATTTACCAATTCTTGACCACTCAAATTAGAAATATTAGGCGACTGATTGTACGCGAATCTCTTATCCATCAATATTTTGATCGTATTTTTAGCTTCAGCCTCATCAAGCATGGCTTGCGCCTCTGCCTTGTTCAAATACACCTCTGCCGCACGCATAACAAAAGCATCAAACACAGAGGTCGCTCCATTATAAGCTTTAGTACCTTTTATACAAAGATACTTACCACTTTCTTTTTCTGACCTCTTAAAAAAGAAATTAGCTCTAAGGTCAACAACACCCTGATCTGCATATTTGAAATACAAATTATATAATTCATCTGACACCCGATAACGTCCGATTGCCGGCTTCATCCAATCGTCAGTCATTAAAATTTGCACGCTTGAACTACCTTGCGTGAACAATATCTCGGGAGATTTCGATGTGTTTATAACTTGTCCTCTTGCCAACTCGTTAAAATCGTACAAAGTCACCTTTTGTTCAATGATCTTATCACATTCCTCTATCGCCAATTGCCATTCTCCCATGTACAAATAAACACGACTTAACAACAATCTAGCATCTTGCTCATCAGCCCTATAAATTGTCGGCTGTTTAATACCTGCTAAATTTTCAGCGGCACCTTTCAGATCTTTCACGATCTGTTTATAAACATGGGATACCGGATCTCGACTAAAATGCTTGTCCTCTATATATTCCGTGAGATTCAAACTAACACCAAGATCCGAATCTGCAGTTTCTTTTGAAAAAGGTTTCGCGTAAAGATTCACCAACAAGTAGTAATAAGCTCCGCGCAAAAACAAAGCTTCGCCCAACACTCTACGACGAAGCTCTTCTGGATCATCTTGAAATTCTTTGACATAGGATATAATCACGTTTAAGTAGCCAATATGCTTGTAAAGGCGAGCATAATCATAATTGTCAATCGGACTATTACTTAATGTCATAAACGGCTCTTCTTGCCACGTATACAAATTCCTACACCAAGAAGCCGGACTTATTAAACTAGTTTCTGAAAAATATCCCGAAACAAATTCTTCTACATCATCATCCATCACATGTAGATGCGGGAAATAGTGACTGGTTCGAGAATATGTAATACTTGTCGCCCCGTAACTACCTTCCGGCATACGTTGCATATATCCGTCCCCAATCATAATTTCGTCCAAATCAGTACACGAAGATGCATAAACCAGATCTTGAGAATATTCTTGCAAAAAATCGCCACACGAAAGAAATGTCACGCAACTAATGGCAAAAAACAATATCATGTAATACTTTTTCATATCGATCATAATTAAAATGTTACATTTAATTGAAGTGAGTACGTCGGGCGAACGGAAATATTAATCAAATCCGTTGTACCTGATTGCGAAGGATCCTGACCTTTAAGTTTTTTACTGCATAAAGTGAATACATTTGTTCCACTAAAACTCAGATAAGCCGAACGCATATATACTTTTTTACACAAAGATTCGGGAATCACGTACCGTAGAGAAATAGAAGATAATTTCAAATAATTGCCCGAAACAACCCGTATATTTGATTCGTCATACATCTGCCAAATATTGGATGCAAAAACATAAGGTTTATCATTACACCACAAATTAGTAGCATAGAATTGATCTAATCCGCTCAAAATACCGGGAATATTTGTAATATTCTCATCCCCAGGACGTTTCCATCGATTTGATAATTCTTTTCGAAGATTCTTTTCCGGCGAAACAATCTGACCATCATTCGGATATAACCTGAATAATCGTATTTTAGAACCGATACTATAACTCAAATTAAAAGAAAGCCCCCAATTACCGTACCCTAAATAATTATAAACACCTCCTTGCAAAAAAGGCTCTCGACAACCGGAATGCGCAAGTACAGTAGTAAACACCTCTTCCTTATCCATATCTTGATATATCGTAGCTGTTTCAACTTCTTCCCCGTCCACCATAGTCACTCTATCCGTATTATAAAACATGGGAGCTCCATTTTCAGGATTCAAACCTTTGAAACGGTAAGAATAAAATGTATTTACCGGACGTCCCACCACTTGCACCTTACCATCAAGATAATCACGATACGTGATCTCGTCTTGTAAAACTTTATTTTTAGGCTTAATCTTGTCAACCAACTGATTAAACACCGAACCGAAATTAGGGTCAATTTTCCAAACAAACCCTTTTCGACTTCCACCCGCATTCAAATTATTTATTGGGACAAAATTAAAATAAAATTCAACCCCTTGATTCTTAATATTTCCCCCATTTACGAGATAAGACTCAACCCCGTTTACCACTGAAACTTGTTTAGCCAAGAAAGCATCTTTCGTGTAACGATAATAATACTCTATCGAACCGTGCAATTTCTCGTTAAACAAACTAAAATCTAACCCGACATTCAAATTCGACGTTTTTTCCCACTTCAAATTCGGGTTAGGATAATTTTTAATCGTAGAGTAGAATTCTTTAAAATAACGATCGGTTCCCATTTTTTTTATGATTAAACGAGGGGATTCCTGCGCCGACATATTACCTTGGTACCCAAAAGAAGCTCTTAATGCCAACCGATTAACCCAATGCACGTGATACAAGAGTTTTTCTTCAAAGTTCCATCTACCGGAAACAGACCAGATAGGATTCAATTTTTTGTTACTTCGATCGCCAAATTTATTCGAACCATCAATACGAGCATTAGCATTCAGTATGAATTCATTTTTATAAGAATAATTGATACTACCGACCAACCCCACAAGCCTTGTCAAATTATCCGTCATGATCCCTCTCGCTTCATCCGTCAATAGCCATTTATCGTATTCTTTAAATTTCCCCGGCTCTATAATGTCAAAACTTAACCCTCGATCAGGTAAATAACCTCGTTTCGTGATAGAGAAACCATGATAGCGAACAGAACTGATCTCACCAATCATAGTGGCGTTCAACAAATGTGATTCTTCATGATCCAACATCTTATTATAAGAAAGCGAGAAACGTGTAGTCCAACCTTCATTATTGGTATTTGACAAACTTAATTCTCCCCCGGAAGGACATGACGCATATTCACTCTGTTGTCCGGTTTCCTTCAATATACCCTTCATTGACATGATATGCCAACTTTTTTCCCCGAAGTAAGTTTCTTGATCCGTATCTGAAATATTATAACCGAATGTTACTTCAGCTTTTAACGCAGGGAAAAATTTATAAGCTAACGCAACACTCAGACCCAATAAATTAGTGCTAATTGTTTGATCCGAATGTTTCATCTCATTCAAGATATTATACGAGTGATCAAATAAATCACTTACCTCTCTTTGATAAAAAAACAAAGAACCATCTTCATTATAAGCCGGCACACTGCGAGATGAATTATATGCGTAATTGGTAACTCCAATGACTTCCGGCGTGTAATTGCGTTTTGACAGACTACCAGAAAGACCGAAGCGAGCGATGAATTTATTGTAATTGAGATCCAATTTCACCATACCGGAATACCTTTTGTTCTCCTCGTTTTTAATATTTCCTTGCTCGTCACTATAACCGAGCGATGCATAATAACGCATATTATTGGTTCCACCGGAAAGACTTAACGTGTGAGAATTAGAATAAGTATCGTTCATCAATAATCCCAACCAATCCGTATTGACAGTTTCCATTCGACGTACTTGCCGAGTAAATTCATCATGATTCAAAATTCCTTTAGAATAATCATAATACGCCGCTTCATAGCCTATCCAAGTGGAAATATTAGGAATCGGCAATTTACTCTCGATAGCTTCACGCGAATACGCTATACGCTCTTGCGAATTCATCACGTTCACGGCTCGATCCGAATATCGAGGTCTTCTCCGAAATGTTCCGGACAATGAATAAGAAACACTTGGTTTACCGATTTTTCCTTTTTTCGTGGTAATAACAATAACCCCATTCGAAGCACGAGGACCGTAAATAGCTGTAGCTGAAGCATCTTTCAATACATCAATTTGTTCAACATCCTCCGGGTTCAATCCGGAAATCGCGTTACCCAATAGATTAACGAAATCCAGATCATTCAATTGAGAAGCATCAACATTTACCGGATCAGATAAAATAATACCATCCAATACCCATAACGGGGCTTGTTTTCCCAGTATCGTGGTAGTCCCCCGGATTTTGATTTTCGGAGAGGCGCCGACTTGTCCCGAATTTTGCATAAAGATCATACCGGGAACATGCCCTTCCAGCATTTGATCAATTGTGCTCACACCCGGCATCATAATATCACTTGCTTTCAATGAAGTAACGGAACTTGTCAAAAGACGTTTATCCACGTTGTAATAACCGTAGGAAACCACTTCTTCTAATTCCGTGTTCTCCTCTTCCAATTGGACATGCAAAATTTCCCCGACCTTAACCGCCTTCTCCGTGCTCTTCATCCCGATAAACGTGAAAATCAACACCGGATTCTTGGTCTGAGGTATCGGAAACTCAAAGCATCCCTTCACATCTGTTGTTGTTCCGATAGATGTCCCTTTCAATATCACCGTTACCCCCGGCAATGGATTGTTCTCCTTGTCTGTCACCTTACCGGAACAAATCGTATTCTTCAGTGTATCAACCGCTACTGCAACCTTCGCCCGCACATCATGAATGATCACAAAATCATCCGCAATCTCGAACTTAACATCACATCCCTTAAATATGGCACGTAAAGCCTCTTCCAACGTGGCGTCAAAAAAATCGACGTTCACTTTCTTCGCCACGTCAATCTTCGAATTACTGTAAAAGAAATCCATCTTCGTCGACTCCGAAATCCGGTTCAACACTTGCTCGATCGTCGCATCCTTCATTTTCAAATTGATACGTGCCGTTTGTGAGTACACCGCCGCCGACAAATGCATCACGCACACCAAACACAAAATACCTGTTATTCGCATGACCAATAAAAATTTTTTTAGCCATCTGGGGGGATTAATCCCCAAATCACATTTTTTTTCCATACATTTGTTTTTAAGATTTATAACTCGTCTTGTCCTCCATCGCCAAACGTCGGGCAAGACATTTATCTATTAAATACCGGAATGCCATCACACGTTTCCGGTATTTATTTATCCTTCCGAAATCACTATCGTTCTCCCTTTCACGCTGAAACATACCGAACTCGTGCTCTCTATCATCCGGATCAAATCATCCAACGGTTTGAACTTCACCATTCCACCCGTGAAACGGATTTTCTTCACGTTCTCGTTCGTGAAAAAAATTTCCACGTCATACCAACGAGAAATCTGTTTCGCAATCTCCTCCAACTCCACGTTATTAAACATGAACCTGCCATCTATCCACGAAGTATACAACCTCACATTCACCTCCCGTTTTTCCAACTCTCCCGCTTCCCCATACGCCTGCTCTCCCGGAACCAGCGTAATGGGTTTCTGTGTACCGGAAGCCACTTCCACGCTACCATCCACCAACGTGGTCGAAACCATCTCGCTATCCGTGTAAGCATTCACGTTAAACCGGGTTCCCAACACCTTCACGTCCATTCTGGAAGTCTCCACGATAAAAGGTTTACTCTCGTCCCGTGCCACTTCAAAAAAAGCCTCACCCGACAACATCACCCTTCTCTCCTTTCCCGTGAAATTTTGAGGGAATATCAACTTAGTCGCCGAATTCAACCATACCTGCGTCCCGTCAGCCAACACGATCTGATACTCCCCCCCTCTCGGAACAATCAACTCGTTCTTCCTCTCTTCCCGCGAAGTCACAATAGTATCCTCCCGGGAATAACGTAACAAGCGATTCGAATCCACTTCCACCCGAACATTCTCACCTCGCGCAATCAACATATTCCCAGACGTACTATCCAACACCACGGTTTTCCCGTCAAAAAGTTTCAACACGGCACGCTCCGCCCCCGGGCGAGCCACCTCGCCGAATTGCCGATGCAAAACAATCTTTTCTTCTTTCAACCCCTGCCACAAAGCAAAAGCAATACCCAACGGCAAAACAAACATCGCCGCGTACTTCCACCATGCGTGCAACCCGATCCGTTTTCCCCCGCGTACTTTCAATCTCCTTAGCGTACCCTCCACGTCCGGGTTAAACTCCCGCCGCAACAATTTCGCTTGCTCGTGCAATCTCCGCATCTCATCGAAAATCACCCGATGCTCCCCGTCAGCTTCCAACCAACCCGACAATTCCCTCTCTTCCTCTTCTGACAACACGTCATCGAGTTTACCAGAAATCAATTCATATACCCTGTCTTCAATTTTCATTTTCTATGATTTTTACATAGAGTACTACAAAACACGAAAACAGGGTGAAGAAAAAAATGATTTTTTTTGAAAAAAATATCTGGATATAATTACCTCCTCCCGTAAAGCAACAAGAAAAGAGTAAACTGTCCCCGTTGTAAACTTTCCCTCAAAGTCTTATAGGCAATCTTAACCTGAGTCTTCACCGTGTTCACCGAAATATCCAAAGCCTCAGCCACCTCCCTGTACTTCATATCTTCCAACACCACCAATTTAAAAACGGTCTTACACTGCAAAGGCAACTTCTCGATCTCCCCCCACAAACGATTCAACTCCGCACTTTCGAACTCGACAACCTCTTCGGGAGCCTCCAACTCCTGTTTCAAACCCTCCAAATCAACACGTTCCCGCCTATCTTTCAAGAACGTGAAGCAAGCGTTACGCGTGGCAACAAACAAATAACTATCAATGGATTCACCTTCCGCGATCCGGGCACTCTTCTGCCATATCTTCTCGAAAATCTCCTGCACGATATCCTCCGCCACATCGAAATGCACGACAAACGTGGCGGCAAACCGACACAAATTCTTGTAACGAGTACGGAAGAGAAAATCGAAAGCAGCCTCTTCTCCCGCTTTCAAATCTCTCGTCAAAATCGCCATGTCCCGATATTTCAAATTCTCTTCCATTCGCTTGCA
The DNA here is from genome assembly GCF_900184685.1 of Butyricimonas sp. Marseille-P3923. Classification (GTDB taxonomy): domain Bacteria; phylum Bacteroidota; class Bacteroidia; order Bacteroidales; family Marinifilaceae; genus Butyricimonas; species Butyricimonas muris. The sequence goes on along the minus strand of NZ_FXXL01000006.1, from coordinate 1,325,667 downwards.
TCAATTAAACTCGACACTCCCAAAAATCCACACCCGAAATTGATTTTCAAAATTAATAAAATCCCGGAACAAATCTCTGATTTTAGCCCTACTTTTGTAACGAACATTTAATTCAAGTTCACATGACCAGAGAAAAATGGCAAGGACACATCGCTATTCTGATGACAAACGTCATCTTCGGATTGAACACCCCTATTGCCAAAACATTAGTCCCGGAATGGATTCACCCGTTTGCCCTCACGCTGGTCAGGATGTCATGTGCCACCTTGATTTTCTGGAGTATCTCCTTGTTTCTGCCACGAGAAAAAGTAAGTTTTAAAGATTTGACAATACTCTTCTTCGCCGCCCTCTTCGGGCTTATCGGGGCACAATTGTCCTTTGCCGTCGCCTTGCAATACTCCTCGCCCGTCAACATCTCCCTTATCGCCGCCATGACTCCCGTCATCGTTATGCTCATGGCAGCCGTGTTCCTGAAAGAACCTATCACCGGTAAAAAAGCAACCGGAGTATTTATCGGGGCTTGCGGGGCATTGCTATTAATACTTCAATCCACTCCCGCAGGTGGCGGGAGCAATCACACGCTCGGCACTCTTCTTTGCATCGTGAATATAGTGACTTATGCCACGTACCTGATCATCACCCGCACCATATCGCAGCGTTACTCCCCGGTCACTTTAATGAAATGGATGTTTCTCTTTGCCGCGCTCGTTGCTCTCCCCCTTGGCCTCGACAAACTCGGCGAATCCAAAATATTCATGACACCCGTGCTTGACCTGAACGCCCTGCTACGCCTCGCATACATCGTCATCATGGCAACCGGAGTCGCTTACCTGCTCGTACCCATCGCCTTGAAACGTATACGCCCGACCACTGTCAGCATGTACAACAACGCCCAACCGATCATCGCCTCGATCGTTGCTATCCTCATCGGACAGGATAGCTTCACGTGGGACAAACCCGTCGCCGCCCTCCTCGTGTTCCTCGGCGTCTACCTCGTGACACAAAGTAAATCACGAGCCGATATCGAGAAACAATCGTAATTTGTACCTGTACTGAACAAAGGGAATACATGCACGATTCCCACAGGATTCGTAGTATAATTCCGGTGTAATTCCGCATCACTTCCGTCATGAACCCTATACGAACCCTATACGAACGCTATATACAATAGCGTTCTTACAGGGAAGTAAAAGCTAAATTAAAACTTTATATGCACTATTGAACCGGAAGTGATCCCCTATTCCCGCGGAAATCACACGGGTAACGAGTAGGATTACACCCTAACCTATACTATCTATTATAGAAGTCTATCCCCCGGTTTCAAGGGCAAAGTGAACCAGAAAGTACTTCCTTTCCCTTCCTCGGATTCCACGCCGATAGTACCTCCCAGCTTATTCACGATCGTCTGGCATATCGCTAATCCTAATCCGGTTCCGTTCGAGAAACTATCCAATTTGATAAATCGTTTGAAAATATCGGTTTGCTTATTTGTCGGGATGCCCCTACCGGTATCGGAAACAAAAAAACGTAACTCATCCCCCCGTCGCTCGTAACCGAAATGCACGTGTCCCTTATTCGTGAATTTCAAGGCGTTGCTCATAAAGTTGGACAATACCTGCAATACCCTGTTTTTCTCCGTGTACACGATACACTCGTCATGACGGGAGATAAAAGCCACCTCTATATCCGGATTATCGACTATTTTCTGGCGACTACTTAACTCGAGACTTCGTAGCAATTCATTCATATCCACCATCGTGTAAACAAATTCCAACGTCCCTGCCTCAATCTTGGACAAATCCAGTATATCACTGATCAATTGTAACAACAACTCGTTATTCCGTTGAATAATATCTATATACTCTTCTCTCTCCGTCCGGTCTTCCGTCTGTGTCAATAATTCGCTGAATCCCACGATAGCGTTTAACGGCGTACGAATCTCATGGCTCATGTTTGACAGGAACATCGATTTCAATTTATCGGAATTCTCCGCGGCCTCTTTCGCCCGTATCCACTCTTTCGCCACTCTGCGCCTTTCGGTTACATCCTCGTATTTCAACACGACACCCCGCGGTTGCCTGCCATCTTCCGCGGACACGGGAGTCGCCACAACTTCAACAAACACATCGCCTTCCAGTTCCAATTCCTTCGTTTCCACTTTACCGGAAATCAAAGCCCGCTGCATCACACAGCCGGGACAAGGTTCCTCTCTGCCCATAACGTTCCGGTAACAACATACCCCTTGTTTGTATTTTCCGGCTAAAGGATGCGTGGAATACTTGGCCAAATTTTCCCACTCCACGATATAATCCGTGTTCACGTATACCAATCCGCTATTCGAGTGATCCAGTATCAACTGATTGATCTCTTGTATTTGCCTCAAATTTTGATTCGCCTTTTGCAATTGCTCCTGCACCCCGATCAAATCGGAAATATCCCAACGGGTCGCTAACAACCAATGATGAACGTCGTTTGCCACCATGTTTTTGCTCACGATCGAAACGTGTTTCACGCCATCGGGGGTCACGTACTCCTCTTGTTCCCGGTACGAACCGCCATTCTTTATAATCTCGAAATCTATTTCCCTGTACTGACGCCCCCGTTCTTCACCGTAAATTTCAATATCATTTTTCCCGAGAACTTCTTCCCGGGTATATCCTCCCAGTAGCTCGCATTGTTTATTCCAAAAAATATATTTCAGATCGTTCTCGATATCTTTAATTATCAATGGCATCGGCATATTATCCAAAACAGCGTTCAACAGCCGCTCGTTCTGCTTGATTTCAGCCTCCGTCTTTTTACGTTCCGTGATATCCCGCTCGAAACAAGCGACGAGATTATCCTCCACCCGCTTGAAACGTCCCTCGTAAAGTATCTTTTTCCCGTTCATTGTTACCGAATACTCGGACTCGCGCACCTCGCCCGTCAATAAAGCCTCTTGTATATTAGCGGTCACGTCCTCCACGCACTCCGGGTCAACACAATTCTTCAAGTTTCTCCCGATCAACGCCTCAACCGGTAACGACAATTTCGAAGCGTCGGCATTATATATCTTTTGTATATCCAGTTTGTTATCCACCATGAAAATCATATCCGGCACAGAGCTAATGATCCTCTCCGGCATCGTTTCTGCCATACCGTCACGCACTTCGGACATCCTTCTTTTATAGTAAAGAAAGAAAGCCAGATTACTTAAAGTCACTATTCCGGCAATAATATACTCCCACATGGTGTTGATGAATTAGATTGTTATATAACGCAAATATAGTAATTAAAACGTCACCCCAAGGGAGAAGTTGCCGAAAAAGGTTTCTATAGCTGATAAAGAGAAAGGCTACCGGATGATTCCGATAGCCTTCTGTGGTTACAAATTCAAAACTTAAACTTATTCACTTAAAAATGCCCGTAGCATCCACAAAGTCTTTTCCTGTTCGGAGATATAAGGATTGATCATATCCTGAGTACCGTCATCTCCCGCCTCGGCTGCAAGTGCCAGAATCTCTCTTTCCTTCCGGATTAAAATCACAAGGCTGTCCATGATATGCTTCACGCATTCCAACCCGTTGGAAACACCCGTTACTTCTTTGATCTCGGCTACTTTCATGTAAGCCGAGTAAGCGTGTAACGGGGTCCCTTCCAACGTAAGCACGCGCTCAGCAATCTCGTCTATTTTCTCGATAGCGTCATTGTAATACTCTTCAAATTTGGCATGCAACTGGAAGAACCCGCGTCCCTTCACGTTCCAGTGGAAACCTCTCACGTTCTGATAATACAACTGATAGTTTGCCAATAAATCATTCAAATGCTCAACTAATTGTTTTGATTTCTCAACGTCTAATCCGATTAAATTCTTTGTTTTCATATCTATTGATTTTTATTATTATATTTCTCTTTCATTTTTCTATTACAAATGTAAGAAGCATAATGATATAAATCAAATCGATTGTTTTTATAATTACATCTAATAAAATTATAACAACTGCCATTCAATAATATAGAATACAATAAAATCTCTATTTACATGAAAAATAATTTTAAAATGACTTTTCTCTATCATTAAATTCCACATTTAAATAAAACCTTCTTCTTTTTTGAAAAAAAATCGACTAAACTTTTGCAGTATTCAAAAATTGCATTACATTTGCACCCGCAATCAAGCAACACGGGCGCTTAGCTCAGCTGGTTCAGAGCATCTGGTTTACACCCAGAGGGTCGGGGGTTCGAATCCCTCAGCGCCCACTCCCGTGGAGCCGAAAGGCGAAAAGGAAAGACAAAAACCTGTAAGCATCAACAACTTACAGGTTTTCTTTTTATAATCCAGTGACTTTTAGTTTATGCTTTTAGAAAAACTACTTAAAGAATTTAATTTTAGCACCAATACTTTTAATTTGGAGGAATCTAAATTATTCGACCAATATTTTGAACGAATATTAATTAGCAAAGGCACATTCTTGATTAAGGAAGGAGAAATAGAAAGGTATAGTTATTTCGTTTTTGATGGTATATTACGTTGCTGGCTTTTAAATCATAAAGGGGAAGAACAAGTTTTCTGGTTTTGTAAAGAGGGTACGTTTTCAATGTCAAACATATCTTTTACATTACAAACAAGGTCTGCATTTAACGTGCAAACAATTGTAGATAGCGTTATTTACCGAATAGACAAGAAACGAGTAAATGAACTATATACTGCTATCCCTAAGGTAAAAACCGTATTCGAAGATTTGAATGCTATATTGTTGAATAAACTCTTGAAAAGAAATATCGACTTGATTAAATATTCTCCTGAACAGTATTATCTACAGATGATTGAAGAATATGGCATTACATTAAACTATATACCATTAAAAGATATAGCTTCTTACTTGGGTATCACACCGCAAGCACTAAGCAGAATCCGTAAACGTATTTCTTAACTTGGGTTCAGTGTTTTGAATATACAAGTTCCGAACTTTACAACCTTAAATCGAAAGTACAGTTATGATTAGAAAAATAAAAGCTACGGATTATCCGCGTTTGATGGAAATTTGGGAAAGTGCAGTGTTGAGTACACATGATTTTCTCAAAGAGGAAGATTTTCTATACTATAAAGAACACCTTCCGGTATATTTTCAGCATGTCACTCTATTCGGGTTTGAACAAGAGGGTATCTTAATCGGGTTTATGGGAATCGCTGAAGGAAATCTTGAAATGTTATTTATCGACAATAATTATCGAGGCACGGGTATCGGGAAAAAATTGATTACTTATGCCATAGATAATTTGCAAGTAACTAAAGTCGATGTGAACGAGCAAAACTCTCAAGCTGTCGGTTTTTATAAACATATGGGCTTTAGCGTATACAAAAGGTCAAGCTTAGACGGAGAAGGTAAAGAATATCCTATTTTACACATGCGGTTGTAGCCTTCAATATTATACCTGAATATTTGACCTCACGGGCGAGAGGCGTGTTTTGAAGTGAAGCCTAAAAATTGTTTTTACACGAGAATTACTATTTTTACGCCTGAAAAAACATAATAGTCAATTCTATGGATAACCTTCAAAAAGAATACCTCGAATTGTTGAAATCCCAGCATTTCGATAAAGAAGAGTTAGATTATGACATACTGGATAAACATATTTCGGTTTTATCAAAATCAACTGTTTTTTCAGGAAGCGCGGTATCGATTTTCGACATGTATAAAAAATGCCATGTTTACGAGTCATCGTATCACAAAGAACTGTTCAAAAATTCAAACGGGGAATACACGAGCGTGCAAATTCATCCCGATGATTACGAACAAGTCCTGAAAAACGGCATTGCCGCGATGAAGCATATTTTCATGCACAATAAATACACGAAATACAGTAAACTGATTCGGGAATACAGAACTTTGATTAACGGTAAATACAAAAGAATTACCGAACAAATACAAATTCTGGAAATAGACAAAAGGGGTAATATCTGGTTGTCTTTAAGCATTGTTGATATTTCCCTCAATCAATCCCCTTTTTCAAAAGTCAATTCCCAACTGGTCAATTTCAAAACAGGAGATATATTTTCCCCGCTAGACAAATATTTCGATAAAGACACCATTTTGTCACAACGGGAAATAGAGATATTGAAATGGATAGAACGGGGAAAGCTAAGCAAGGAAATCGCTGAATATTTAAACATCAGCATACACACGGTAAACACTCACAGGCAACGAATACTTGAAAAACTGAACGTGAACAATTCCATAGAAGCGATTAAATACGCTCAAACATTAGGCCTACTGGATACGTGATTACTGATTTATCAGTATTGTAACCGCCGCGAGAGCCGGGTAATTTTGCATCAAAATTCTTAAAAACAATTTAATGCAATTGAAGCCATGAAGAAAATTTGTATTGTTATTCTGCTGAATACTCTATTTTTCAATTTCTCGCACGGGCAATCATACCAGACCGTCAAAGGAACTGTCACCGAAAAAAATAGTGGCACTCCTGTTCCTTACGCGACTGTCATGTTGCTTAATATTACTCCCGTCATCGGTGCCACCACGGATACGGCAGGCCGATTTTCTTTGCCGAACGTACCGGTGGGAAGACATAATATAGAAGTACGTTGTCTAGGGTATGAAACCGTTACCGTGAAAGAGATTCTTGTCAGTTCTTCCAAAGAAATAATTCTTGACATCCGTTTGCAGGAAACTTTAATGGAATTGGGCGAAATAACAGTCAAACCGAGCATCAATAAAACACAACCTCTTAACAGCATGGCTATAGCGGGCGGGCGTATGCTGAGCGTGGAAGAAGCAAGCCGTTACGCGGGCGGGATGGATGACCCGGCACGTCTGGTATCCTCGTTCGCGGGAGTAACGGCAAACGTGGGAAATAATGGCATCGCGATACGGGGAAACGCACCCAAGTTTCTACAATGGCGCATGGAAGATGTCGAGATACCCAACCCGAACCATTTTGCAGACGTCACGAGTTTCGGCGGTGGTGGCTTGACAGCTCTAAGTAGTCTGGTTCTCGGGAACTCCGATTTTTTTACCGGGGCTTTTCCTGCCGAATACAACAACGCCCTATCGGGTGTTTTTGACATGTATCTTAGAAATGGCAATAACACACGACATGAACATACTGCACAAATCAGTTTTCTCGGTATCGAGGCTGCATCCGAGGGACCTTTCACGAAAGGATACGACGGTTCCTATCTCTTTAATTACCGTTATTCCACGCTGGCATTATTATCACCGTTGCAACCGGAAGATGCGGACGGCACGGACTATCAAGACCTGTCATTCAAATTATTTTTCCCAACCCGTAAGGCCGGAATTTTTTCCGCGTGGGGAATGGGATTAATTGACCACTCGGGTACCATAGCGGAGAAAGATAAAAGCAAATGGCAATACGAGCAGGATATGGAAAATCAAGACGTGAAACAATACGCCGGGGCATTGGGAGTCAATCACAAGATAAATATTGACAAGACATCTTTCTTGAAAACAACAATAGCGTTGACCGTTAGCGGGTTGGATATGCACACGGAACGAATGAATGAACATGTGTTACTTGTACCGAAAAACGTCATAAAAAACACCAACTGGAACTTCGTGCTTTCCTCCGCGTTCCAAAAGCGATACAGTGAACATCATACAAATAAAACAGGTTTCAGAATTACCGGGTTGAAATATGACATGTCCATGCAAGACGCACAAAAAACAAGAGGAGAATTACAAACTTTAACTGATGAGTCGGGATTCAGTTCTTTGCTTACCGCTTATTCCTCTTCCACATTCCGGTTTACAAACCAATGGAGCGTGAATGTCGGGATAAACGCACAATATTTTACCCTCAACGGGAATTACACGATTGAACCGCGGGTGAGCCTGAAATGTCAATTTATGCCCAACCAAGCATACTCTTTGGCTTATGGCATGCACAGCCGTTTGGAAATGCTGAATTATTATTTCACGGAAAAAGAAGGGGAAAAAATAAATAAAGACCTTGATTTCACGAAAGCGCATCATTTGTCTTTAGGTTATGATTGGAATATTGGAGAAAATAAACATTTAAAAATTGAACCTTATATACAATATCTATATGATGTTCCGGTTTTGCCCGACAGCACCTACTCTTTTATTAATTTACAAGGCAATGATGATTGGTTTCTGTCGGAAAGACTTATTAACACGGGGAAAGGGCTTAATTACGGGATTGATATCACATTCGAGAAATATATGTCACGCGGAGATTATTACATGATAACAGCTTCCATATTCAATTCCCGGTACAAAACAACAAGGGACAAATGGTATAATACCCGTTACAATCGTAATTTCGCACTCAATTTACTCGCGGGGAAAGAATGGATGCTAGGTGAAAATCATCAGAATATACTGGGGATAAATGCCAGAGCAACATTTCAAGGTGGTGACAGGTATTCCCCGATTAATGAAATCGTTTCTTTAAAACAACAAGACGCAATTCATGACGAGAGTAAACCTTATTCTAAACAATTAGCCCCGGTTTTACTGGGACATCTCACAATAAGTTATAAAATAAACAAGAAAAAAGTGTCACATGAGGTTGCGGCCAAAGTACTGAATATTACCAGATACAAGGATTATTACGGGCATAGGTATAATTATATCACGCGTCAGGTGGAGGCTGAAAGAGAAGCGAATATAATACCGAATATTAGTTATAAAATAGAATTTTAGATTTTATACTAGTAGAGTTCCCGTTTCACTTCCCGGGAACTCTACTTACAACTATTATTTTCCTAATCTTTTTTCCAATTCCGCCTGAAGAACTTCATCCTGCAAATTCCGCCCTACAATTTTATTATCCTCATCCAAAAGCAATATATTCGGAACTGATGTAACTACATACAAATCTGAAGCCTTACCCTGATTCTTCTTATCAATCAACTGAATCCAAGGATATTGTTCCCGTTCTAAAGCCCCCAACCACCTTTTCTCGCTAAGATCCATGGAAAAACCGACAATCTCCAATCCTTTGTCATGAAATTCATCATAAAGTTTTAGTAATTTCGAACCTTCTTTCTGACAATCTCCACTCCAAGAAGCCCAGAAATACAACAACTTCACCTTACCTTTAACATCATACAAAGATACCGATTCTCCATCAGGTGTGTACGCGAAAAAATCAGGTGCCGTTTCCCCAACTTTCAACTTCTCGTATTGCGTCAACATCGACTTGATATATTTACCGTAAGTCGTGTTCCAAGCGTTTGGTCCCAACACCCGACTTTCCGCCTTCAACAAATCGAGATCATGCCTGCTTCTGGTAAACAACAAATAAGCCGCGACATAAGTATCTTTATACACATTCAACAAAGAGTCCTCACCCCGTCGCGCTTGAACTTTCAATTGCCCGTAACGACGAGCGGCACGCTCTAGATCTTCTTGCTTTCCATCCTGTTGAGCCCGCTGAATATCCTTGGCTACCGCATCCATTTTAATTCTAAAACCCAAAGAAAGGCTTAAGAATTTAGCCGCAATATCTTGGATACTTCCTCCCGTGACCTTACTGGAAAAAATATCATTCGTCCGATTATAATAAGCTTCAAATTTATTTTCGCTATTTTCAAGGAAAAGCGGTAAAGCTCCCATCGTACACCCTTCAGGAATTAACGCTGCCTCGATAATGGAATCAACGGATCCCGTGAGCCGGAAACGACCGTCCACGATAGGAGCCCTCGCAAAAGTATCACTGGCGTTCAAAGTAATAAGTAACATCGTTCCCTCTTTGGGAGTATCAACATAACCTTCAATAACAAACCCCGGCTTCTGCTGAACAGCCATTAAAACAACAAGCGAACCGAAAATCAAACACGCAATAATCTGTTTCAATTTCATCATTTTTCTTTTACAATTACAGTAAACACCGCATCTTTAAACTTTTTATATCCTTCGTTTTCAAAATCAAGAGAGATGAGGTAGCGTCCGGGAGCAATTTGATGTTCTAACGGAATCATAAATGTTCCATCATTTCTAACAGACAACCATTTCAACATGCTATCTTTATCACCATCAAAAGCCACAACATCCCGAACACTAAAAAAAATCGGTCTCGTACCTTCCACGCCTTCTATCTGGTAACTCATCCAAGGCTGTCCCGTTTTAACACGTTGTGCATCTATACCCGTGGAGTCCAAATGAATACGTACGACTAGAGAATCCGGATTGTATGCCGCATTTTTTACATCCAGATAACCTACCGTAATATCCTGACATCCCCAGTAGACAAGTAATAACAGAACTATTCCTAATAATTTTCTCATATTATCTAATTTTTACATTCATCCATCATATTACTTACTGCCATTCCGCCATTTTATAATCCCAACGATAATACTCCGTGAGAGCGTGAATAACCCCATTGACAGGCTGGATATCAGGAGTAGCAACAGGCCAATACTTCTTATCCGTCAAAGAATAGCTATACATAAACTCGGGTCCCATATCCGGTATGCCCCCGTAATCCGTCTTCTCCCGGTAAATCAACACTTCCCCTCCATCCAACATCGTAAACACACTACCGCCGATTTCCTCCGCGGGTAACTCCCCATCAGTGAAATTAACCTCGGGATTCCGGTATCCCATCTCTTGTTTAAGATGCTTTCCCCGGATCACATGATGCATAACCACGTTTCTACAAAATGTAGAACTAAGTTGAGGCACACTATCCAAATCGTTTCGCAACAAATAAAGATAAACCGTATGTGTCTTAAACGCCAGAAAAGTAATTTCCGGACAATCCGCATCCATTCCCTCGAACAAATCAACAAGTCCGGCACGCTCGATCATCTCGACCGTCATACCAAAATTGTAATGATCTCCCCGAAGATAATCCATAACCGACCCCTCGTAATAAGGAGAAGAAATACCCGTGTCTATAACATCCTGTTTCGTGCAAGCAAAACAACAGACACTCAAAATACATATTGCAATATATCTCAACATCGTTTTCATACACCTTTATAATTCTACATTTTTTTCAACCAAAACGTATTCTGTCTCATCAATGTATTCCTCGCAAAAGCCGCCGAACCGACAGCATTCCAGAACGCACCGTCAACAAAATCCTGATCATCCAAGGTGACAAAATTTCCCCTCAAATCAAGTTTTCGATAATTATTGCGCATAATATCGAAATAACGCTCACCTTCCAACAGCAACTCTTTCTCCCGCTCCTTGAATATAGCACGCTGCAAATCTCCGTTATACTCGGTATTTTTGTAATCAGCAGCTCCCGCACGCCGACGTACCGTATTCAAATCATCGATCGCGCCTTTCTTATTACCTAAACGGCATCTGCATTCCGCACGCAATAAAATCACATCCGCCAACCGCCACCAAATCATATTTTGATCAAACGTGATGAACTTCCCCTTATCATTCCCCGCTGTCTCCAACACACATTTTCTCCATTTATATAAAAACGCATCCCGATACAAAGGCGTACCGCCTTCACTGACCACCTGCACGTTCATGGAATCCGGCTTATAAAAATACGCATTCCGTCGTTGATCTTTCCCCGGGTACATTGCTTTTACATCCTGATAACTTACAGCATCCCAACCTCTATTTTCACCGGGACCAACCATCGGTTTCACCGGATAAGTCGTGTAAATCGTGGCATACACGTTAAAAGGATTAGAACCTACCTCATTCCAGAAATTCCGGAAAACACTCACGAAAATCGCTTCTTTCCCTCCATCAACCAACACCCGCGTGCAGACTTCTTCCGGTGTAGCAGCTAACTCGTACTCTTCCGACCAAATAACATCGGTACAAGCGGTTTCCGCTCTTTGCCATAACTCGTCTTCATCGTAATCATTCTCATCCCGTGAAGCCAAATACTTACATCCCGCTTTCCACGCGCAAAGATGCGCCAACAACGTATTGGCAGCCCCTCTGACTGGAGTCGACTTATACGATATCCCGCCTCCATCACATTTTGTCGCCTGCGATAATTCCGGTAACAAATCCGCAGCCATCTGCGCCATGTATATCGCGGAATCCGCAATCGTTGTCCAAGGAGACTTGGCAATCGGCTCAAGCTCGACCTGAGTTCCGATATAAGGACAATCACCCCATCTGCGAATCAATTCGTAATAACAAAATGCCTTGAAAAAATATACTTGACCCTTGTAAAAATTCCTTCGCTCTCGAGTCATTTTTACCTGATCGATATAAGGCAAAACAATATTAGCCGAAGCAATAATCTGATAAATATTACCCCAATCACACAAAGCGTAAGTATACGGTTGATCAAGAGTTTGTTCACTATTACCCCAAATATTGGAAGCAAAACGTCCGGCCCGAGCAGGTTTAATCCGCTGGTTATCTTGCGAATAATCCCGAATTTTCTTTTCTATTGTTCCCAAACCGACCTCGATCTCTCGTTCTGTTTGCATCGCATTCGAAAAAGTAACCGAATTTTCCGGATCCATATCCAGAATGTCATTACATGCCCAACAACCGAACAAAATACCCAAACCTATAATAAAACTAAGTTTTCTCATCCTCACTAAAATTTAAACGTAACACCTATGGTAAACTTCCTCGCCAAGGGATAAGAACCTTGTATTCCATTTCCTGTAAGCACCCCGTCAATACCCGTGGTAATATCGACAGTTTCGGGATCCATACCGATATAATTCGTCCAAGTCAACAAATTTTCTCCACTAACAAAAAACCTCAATTGATCGATAAACCAACATCTCGTCCACCGAGAAGGAAGAGTATAGCCAACAGTCAATGTTTTCAATTTCAACCAATTCACCTTGGAAACATTTCTATCTAACAAATAATCATACACATGATTATCAAGAATTCCCGGTTGCAATCTAGCATAATCGGCACGATCCCCGTTTTTTTCCCAGAAAGTAGTTTTTTCCAAATCGAAAACCAAAGCGTAGTAATCATTATTCATCATAATAGACTGTACTGCATACGGATACAAAATATGCCTTCCCAACTGATAACTTAATAACATATTAACATCAAATCCCTTCCATTTCAACTCGTTGACAATTCCCCCGGATATAGAGGGCAAAGCACTTCCGATATATACCAAATCATTACCATCTATATGACCGTCGCCACTCGCATCCACGATTTTGTAATCTCCCGGTTGCATATATCCCGAACCCACGTTCATCGGTCCGTTTGAACCATCTGTTTTCCAACTAACAGGAACTTCCGCCTGATCATTAATAAACCCTTCCGTTCTCAACACGCGCATCTGATTAAGAGGCTTACCTATAATCTTATTATCCAAATCATGACCATCGTATGACTTCTCAAAACGATTCCAGTTCCTTGCCCCGTTAACCGACATACGCCACAAAAAATCGGGACGATCAAAGAACTTGTACTCCACCATCAACTCTATACCTTCATTAGAAATTGCGGCAGTATTCCTCCATTGATTCTGAAAACCGTTATAATTTCCCGGCAGGGGCACAGGCATTAGCAAATCTTCTGTATACCGGTAATAGTAATCTAACGTAACACCAAGTCGATAATTCAAAAAATTCAAATCAAGCCCGAAATCATACTGGGACGTTTTCTCCCACGATAGATCTTGATTATACAACCCGTCATTCCACACCGGAGTAATAACAGGATTACCCAAATAAGAAGAATTATCCACGGCCATAATTCCCAACGCCAGATAATTCTGATAAAAATGCATACCGGACATCCCCCAACTCACCCGAAGCTTTCCAAAATTGAACCAATTTTTGAACGACTCCATAAAATTTTCCTCCGTGAAAGTCCAACCCGCGGCAATAGCAGGAAACGTCCCCCACTTGTTATTTTTCCCGAAAGTTGACGAACCATCCCTCCGTATGGAAGCTGATAAAAAATACTTCTGCAAATAATTATACTCCAAACGGGCAAACCACGAAAGTAATGTTTTCTCCTCCATGTCCGAAATATAATTCTTCAACGCAACAGTTTGTTGAAAATCACCACTTCCCAAAATCGTTAAACCGGGTAGTCCACCGGGCGCATACTCGATCTTATCACTGGGAGAATTCCGGGCATATCCCCCGTTGTACTCTATCTGGTCATATTGATAAGAAAAACCACCGATAGCAGAAATCGAATGACTCTCTCCAATTATCTTATTATAAGAAATCAAGTTCTCATTTAATACCATTAGATTAATTCCCGTTTCTCCCAAACTGTTCGACCACCCGTTCACGTCCAACGAAGCGGGCGCAAAATAATTTCTTCTTTCAATTGAATAATCCGCGGCAAGTGAAGCCGAAATATTCAATCCCTCGATCAAATCCAAACCGAGTTTAAAATTAGAACGCAAACGTACAGACCGATTCCGTTCATGAATCCCTTGATATTGATTAATAATCTCATCCCAAACGACAGTTCCTTCTCCCGGCAAGAAAGTATTTAACTGGTAAGGATCTCCCGGTACCGTTTCCACGTTCTGCACGGAGGTCAATTGCCCGGACCGAACTCCCCGCATACGACCGGCAAGAGAAGCGTTGAAACGCAAATCAACATTAAAACGTTCCACGGGAGTAACATTCATCTGCGAATTCAAATCGATACGATTATACCCGGTTCCCTTCACAATACCTTCTTCATCATAATACCCGAGACCGATACCATAAGTCATTCTCTCTTGTCCCCCGTAAGCCTGAATATTGGCATTCGTCACTCTCCCCGTGCGATAATACATCGGGAAGAAATTAGTTGAATGAGCGTAAAAAGCATTCAAACTATCTTGATAAATATTTCCTTTCTTGGCAATTAAATTCCTATGCGGCTCCCAAAAACCGTCTAATTTTGCATCACCACCCACTTCATATACCTCTTTCCAAGAAGTCGGATATTTATATCGTCCCGTTTCTGGATCCCGATAAGCCACCATCGACCGTCTTTGTTGTTCCAGCCGGAAACGACGCTCGGCACTCCCGATGGTAACCGTGGGCAACTGGGGTAAAATACTCCAAGTCTGGGAGGCATTGACTGAAAAAGTAGCCTTTTGGTTCTTACTTCCCTTCTTCGTGGTCACGATGATAACCCCGTTAGCAGCACGAGAACCATAAATAGCCGCAGAAGACGCATCCTTAAGAATTTGGATAGACTCTATCATATCCGGATTCAAATCCGACAATAAATTTGTACCCGTGACCGGAGAAGTAAAAGAATTCAACGGGACCCCGTCAACAACCCACAACGGGTTGGAAAAGCGCCGTCCCTGTTCAACATCCAACGAATTGTACCCCCGGATAGTAATAGCCGTTCCCCCGCTTCCGGGAGCTCCCGACATATTGGTAACATCCATACCGGCAACCCGCCCTTGCAAAAGATTAGCTATATTAGAAGTAGGTATTCCCTCAAGTTCCTCTGCTTTAATAACGGAAACCGCCCCGGTCGCTTTACGACGAGTTGTTGTTCCGTATCCCACAACAACAACTTCATCTATACTTTCGACATCTTCTTCAAGCACCACCACCATACGAGGTGCCCCCGCTTTATAAGCAACTTTCTTTTCTTTAAACCCTATAAACGTAAATATCAAGACTCCACCTTTCCCCGGTAACCGTAGCTTAAATTCACCTTTATTATCCGTAGCAGTACCCACTTTTGTTCCCTCCACTCGCACGGTCACTCCCGGCATGGGAACATTCTTTTCATCGACAACCACTCCATGAATCAGAGAATCCTTAACCTGTTGCGACTCTGTATGAATTATTTTAGGAATCGTCGTGGCATTCAACACCCCCCAACCGGGGAGTATCAAGAAGAAAAGAAGAAACATAACGCAACCTCTTCCTCTTGAAAAGGAATCATAGTTTTTACTCATACTCCATTTTAATATTCTACACTGAAAAAGAAAAAGCGAAGGTGTGTTAAAAGTCCATTCCCTTCTAAACACACCTTCATAAAAACACCATTATTAATACTTATACGACCAAACGCAACGAGTTAGTACAGTTGGGAAATTCCCATTTTTGCTGTTCGATTCGCCTTTACCCCACACGCGACAGTTTTTTGATTCACCATATTGGCAAATATAGGCATTTGCAGAACTGTTTTGATCTTCTGAACAAGTCCAATATTTTGCATAGTATTTACGATTAAAACTACTATTTAAATACCCTCCTTGTCCAAACTGTTCCAGAACTGCATCTAATTGTTTTATATTAGCTATTATTTTATGATATGGAGACTTAGAGTTCATATCAGTCTCAGGCAAACACCACCCCTCCATGCCGGTTTTCTCATCCATTTCAGCACAATAGGCAAATACGGGATATTTTGCCTGCCAATTTTCCTCTTGCTTAACTTTTTTAATCATATTTTGAGCCGACTCCATATAAAATAGATCCGATATTGCCTTATTTTCCGTACTCCATACCAATCCTTCCTTTTCTTCTAACGCCCAAACGTCAATTTGACCATTTTCATTTTGGATCACGACTCCCACTTCTTGTCCATTGTAATTAAAGATGCTACCCGTTTCTAACTTTTCTCCGGTTTGCACTACTTTTACTTCCACGCTCGTTTCCTTCCCGTCAGAAACCGTCACTACAGCATTCCGCTCATCTTGATCGAAATTCGTCGGGGCAGAAATAACAATACCGTTATCCGTGGCCTCAACTTTACACCAATCAGCATTAGACGTAAGTTGCAATTGCTTAACATCAAGGTTAGCAGTCACAAGCATCCGGTATCCAAGAGAATTCAATTCTATTTCCGTAGACGACAACTCGATCTGTATAGAACCATCCGCTTGTTTTACCGTTACCTCGGCTTCTGCATTATTTGATTCCGTACCTGCAATCACCTTAAAGGTCGTTTCACGAGCCGCTTCAGAATTCAAATCAAGTGTCACGCTCAATGAAGTTTTATCCTCGGCAAGTGTAACATGACACCACGATTCCATATCTTTCGTGTCTATTTTCACGTCTGCCTGATTCGTTTCAATAGTTATCGTCTTCGTTTCCGCAGTCTTAGCCTTGAATTCTAAAACATCGGCAGACAACTCCAAAGTAGCTTCTGCCGCTGCAGATTGACGCACTTCCACAATTTGGTCTACAGCATACTCCGCTTTAACAGTCACCTTAGCCGCCCGTAACTCCACCTCGTTGTGGGACTCCACCGTGAGTTTCAACTTATCGCCTGCCTGCTCGAGCTTACACCATTCCGCGTCGGAAGAAGCCGTCCACGCCTCGGCAGTCGTAACCACGGCAAGCTCCCTACTTCCTCCTTGAGCGCTAAACTCCACTTTAGACGGACTCACCGTAAGAGGTACTTCCGAGGGGTCTTTGTCACTATCACTACAAGAACACAACATTCCCCAAATGCTTAACACAAGCATTAACATCAGATTCTTTTTCATAATCATCAGATTTTAATTCAACAATTATTCATTATTTTGCATCAAATAACCGACTCCGGTAGCAGTCGACCAGAGCCAGCATTTATTATTTTCCTTTTTCAACACTACCCCTTCCTGTTCTCCGGCAAGCACGTCATTCACCCCTTTAGCTTTCACGCTCATCACCACCTTAGCCTCCGCCACCGGAGCTTCCGCCAATTCACAGTGAACATATTTATCCTGACTATCCGTTTGGATTCGCCAAACCCTTTGATCCTCCGTAAAAGCCATTTGATGATTAGTTTCATCGAACATCAACAAAGGAACATCACCATCATAAACGCCACTCACCGTCTGTTGTAAAAACTTTTCACGCTTGGCATTATCTCCCATCGTCTCTACCTCATCATCTTTACAACCGAGCAAACAACACATTAGCAATAATGGACATACAACTTTATTTAACATCTTTCTTCGCTTTAGATTGAACATTTATTTTACGAACCAGAATTTCCGTCACACCATCAGTCGTCGTCACCTCCGCTCTCAAAACATGCGAACCGGCAGGCAATACTAAATCCCGGGTAGGCACAAAAGTTTTCCCGTCCAACTTCCACACGATCCGACGTACATCCTTTTGAATATTAGTCACTACCGGCCAATACAAATCTCCTTCACGCCAATCCGTCCGAATGCCTGCTAGAGAAGCCACCTCCTCTTGAATCTTCTCCGTGGTAAAACTTCTGCTCACCAACGCTCCGGTTTCAACATCCCCCGATTGAACCACAATCTCCACGTCGTACGCCGTACCCGGCAACAATTGATTGATAATACAGAACGTCGTATCCGATTCAAGAACACGGAAATTATTATCTTTCTGCTGTTTATACCTGATTTTCCAATTCAACACCTCTTTATCATCATTCCATACCAACCGCACTTCCCGCTGTCCGATCATGAAATCTTTTAATTGAACAATATCCTGCACAACAGTCACGTTACATGTTATCTTGCTTTTCCCGTCTGCCGCAGCTGCCGTAACCGTAGCCACCCCCTCGGTCAACCCGATAACTTCCCCTTTATCCGTGACTTTAACAATCTGATTATCCGAACTACTCCACACGATAGCCTTATTAGTTACGTCCTCCGGAAGAACTTTCGCACTCAATCTCACAGTATCCAAAATTCCCACGGTCACCTCCTTCTGATCCAACTCCACTCCTGTTGACCACACCGTTTCCAACAACCAAGCAGACAAAATCATACACATCTCCTGCTTTTCCCATGACGTTCCATTAGAACTCATCACTCCTCCCCCAGAAATACGGGAAGCGGTAATCGGGATCTCGATCTCGTTCGTTTCACCCGTGGCACGTACACCAATCTTTAAAGTTTTACCAGCAGGAATCATAACGGCATCATCTCCCAGGTAAATCCGATTCAACCTTCCGTAAACAAAATTATCCAACGACTTGGTCAACACGCAAGCATCATCGAGCCATACCTTCAGTTCCAAACCGGCGGCCTTCGACACATCCATATCCACCCACTTCAAACTGCAATTTTCATAATCCCTCAATTCCTCCACTGTCCAGTTGTGCGCCACGTAAAGCGGACCCGCTCCCGAAATATTACGTATCGAACCCATAATCTCTTCATCCTTATTCTGGGACAACTTCATAGCACGCTCCTCCGCAGGTGTTTGAAGTTGTATATCTAAACGATTATCGGTCAATATTATATCTTTCACCGTACTAAAACGAGCAAACCCCTCTTTCTCCGCTTCAACAACATATTTTCCCGCGGGTATATCCTTAAAAGTATAATTTCCGCGAGAATCCGTGATTGTCTCAATACTCTCACTTCGTGCGCTTCTGGCATATTCAATAAAAGGAACAACACTCTTAGCTACCACCTCTTCCACAGCTTTCAGTGTAACACGAACCCCCGACTGCGGCTCTCCCTTCAT
The DNA here is from genome assembly GCF_900184685.1 of Butyricimonas sp. Marseille-P3923. Lineage (GTDB taxonomy): Bacteria > Bacteroidota > Bacteroidia > Bacteroidales > Marinifilaceae > Butyricimonas > Butyricimonas muris. The sequence goes on along the minus strand of NZ_FXXL01000006.1, from coordinate 1,306,337 downwards.
ATTCGTAACCACACCTGTCATCCCAACCGATTCCGCTAAATAAAAATCAAATGAAAGCTCACTCCCACGTTGACTGATATTAGACAATCCCTTCCCCAACTCTATACCGGACCAAGGTTTCGGCTGCACTTGCGTCTTATTCAACGAACCGGGATAAAACATGCCCGAACTACTAAAACCACCTGCCTCAACGCCATTCGCCGGAATAATTCTCATACACGGATGCGCCTTAATACAATTAATCGTATTCTGAAGCCAGCGATCTTTCGCCTTAACACCATTCACCCAATTATTCGAACGATCGATTTGGTAAATCAATAACCCCGCACCTCTAATAAATGCATCCCATCCTTTTTGTTCGCGACATTCCAACATAAAAATCTCCCCTTCCACATCTGTCGTATAAAAATAAGCTTTATTCTCACTGATCGGAAGCAGATTATAACTACCGGCTCGAGTCAACTCCTCCGGTTCCAACCACCCAGCCATCACACGCTCAATGGCAGTAAGACACGGGGGAGTACACCCGTCATTATTATAATTCCCCGATGACATCAAAGAAAGTTCGAACAAACCTGCTCCCTCTCCATTTTCACCGTAATCCGTATCATAAGCATCCATCAAACCTACGACATGACCAAATTCATGACAGAATGTCCCGATGCCCGCCATTCTATTTCCTGTATTTCCGCGAAGCTCTGAAGTACACGCGTAATCAGCCAACTTCATCCCATCCACAGTATAATTATGCAAAGCGAGAGAAGCACGATGAGGCCAAATCGACTCTGCCGGTCCGTGTTCCGCTTCATTAAAACCGGCATAATAAATAAAAACATTATCCAACACCCCATCTCCATCGGTATCAAATTGTCTCAACGCCCCCCCGTTATCCACAACTTTCTGACAGGCATCCTTAACAAAATCCACCATACGCACATCATTGCCATAATCATCGTTCTTTCCGTAATACGCCATTGGCTTGCCTAAATTATAGGGTCCCACAACCACAAATTCAGGATCGAACTGCCCGTATGAATTATCCCGATAATAATCACGTGCGCTCCCCGTGGCCCCATTAGCACTATATCCCCTCAGATTAAGCAGGTCATTAAAGGCTTGTTGAGGAGAAGGCGTTGCAAACTTAACATCCTCAAACTCGACCAACACCACCAAAGCCTTCGGGCTTCCCTTGGCTACAAAAACTTTTTGAACATCCTTTTGTTCCCGTTCCGCGTATCGCATCTTTGCACGCGCCTTGAAACTAGCAGGAAACCCCTTCGCACGTTTTGTCAAAGAAGCATTCTCCCGGGAATCACGCTTTCCCTGATCATTAGCCCGCATATCACTAATCACTCTCGCACCTGTCGAAGAAAAATCAACGTAATAATAAAAACCGTCCTCTTTTTGAGCGATCACGTAACCGTCAAGCGTTGTCAAGTAATGAAATCGTTCATCCCCATACATGCGAATGGATAAAGTCGTTCCATCCGGCAATACCTTATGACACACCCCTCTTTGGGCCGGTATGCCCATTGTCACTCCATTCCATCCCAAGAATAAAAGCAACAAAAAGATTTTAACACAGCTAATCCTGTCTTTCATATTATTATTTTATTAAAACTTAATTCTCGGGCAAAACAGTGTCTTTATACACAAACTGATAATAATACATAATAGCACGACCGTCACTTCCGGTACTAGTAGAAGTTCTGGTCAGAGAAGACAAACGCCCCTTTTCATCCGTCTTGTAAGAAAAATTATTCACAACAACAGAAGCATCCAAATACTTTACCATTTTCAAATACACGTACGGACTAAGAAAAACATCTTGGAACAAAATACCCACCTTAAAAGGAACAAACAAAGAATAGGGCAATTGTTTCAAATAAGTCGGAATTCTCATCGTTTGAAAATCTGTCGCCCGAAGACGATCCCTCTCCAATGTCGCTGCAAATGCAGTTCCCCAAACCTCCGACATAATCTCGCCGATTCCGGGTACATCCTCGTACGCGACCTGGGTAACAACAACAGCACCCGCCACGAACCCGTTCAACTTCTCTTTATCGTACAAACATTGACCGACATGGTAAGTAACTGCCGATCCCCACGACTCGGTCACGTTCTGCAATATTCCTGTCGTGTCATAATTAAAAACATAACTGATATAATCCGGGTTCTCCAAACCATAACCGCTTTGAGAGATACTCCGTATCACCTCCTTTTCCTTGATCTGCTCATACATAATCTGGAACTTGTAATGTTCCAAAATATCAATCAAACTTATACGATTTTGCTCATCATACTCCAAAAGTACCTCATACGGCAACCGACCTCCACAAAGAATCTTTACCGGCTTCTCCATCTCCCGAACTTTAAAAATCTTCACTACCTTCGTCGTTCGTCTTCCATCCACATCCTCCAGTAAAATTTGCACGGAATACTCTTTTTGACGACGTAACGGTATACGATAATTCAACACGTACTCGGTCATATCTTCTTCCACGACCGGAAGTTCCTGCTTCTCTCCGTCAACCGTAAGACGTACCTGACGAATCGGGATCATTCCCGTGGTCAAAGTCGCCCGTATAGAAAAAGCATCTACATCCGTCGAAATCGTTTCCCCTCCCTCTAAAATAATCTCCGGAACGGAAAACTTCTTCACCCGTACCATAAAAGCCTTATTATACGTACGATATTTCAAATCATAAACTTTTACGATAAAAGCAAGAGAAGAATCGCGCACGATATCACTGATATCCACCTGATAATTAAAATCCAACTCTTTCTTACCCTTATACTCTTCCAACACGTCTAAAACCTCATAACTACGCCCCTCCAAGATTTCTATCCGGTCAATACCGTTCGGCACATCCATAAAACATTCCAGATTCACGAAATCCGCCGTGTCGCGTCTTACCTCGTAAACTCGCGTATCCGTCGAATCGAACTTCGGATCGGGAAACTCCGGAGTTTCCTGACAAGCTATAAACAAAAAACTCACCAGAAAAAAAATAAATAAATATGTACTTTTCATCCTCATCATGGCTTAAAACAAATTATTGGTTATATCATCAATATCCTCCTGCGTCTTGTTGGATATAAATTCCCTGAAATTAGGATCCGGAGATATCGCCATAACATCAATTCCTAACTTTATCAACGTTTGGGCGATATACCACATCTTGATAGAACATCGCGAATCCAACTGGTAAACAAAAGGAGCATTTTCCGTTTCAACCCGGGCACCATCAATCGTTTCCGGATTAATCAAATGATCGATACAAATACGGACATCTCTTTTCGCATCAGGAATAGGATACGTGGCAAGAAAACCGAACATATTATCCGTTGGTCCCACGCTTGTAACAACCATGTGGTAATTCTCAACCCACTCCATTCGAGAAATAGCGTGCTGTTCCTCACCGAGTTCCTCCTGAACTTGATAAACACGTTTACCATAATACGGTTTACTAAATTCATAGAAAGCGTCAGGAATCATACTATACAAATCATACTTTTCAAAAGCATAAATAATCATCACGTACAAAATAGCTTTCGTCACCTGCTCAAACTTCTCCGGTGAAATATTCAACATACCGGACTCCAAATTAACCACTATCGCATTATCATTACTCTGGCAAAAAGTAGAACCTGCCCCCGTCTTACTCGGTCTGTTCACCGTCTGCATTATCAGACCGCTCACATCCGTACCGACAATCAACTTATTTGTTATCAATATTTTATTCGGAAAATATTTCTTCTTAAAATCAGAACGATACACCTCCCCTTGAAATTCCAGTTCATCTTTAAAATAACGGAAAACAGCCGTATCAAGAACCGCTATCGCCGAATCGCATTCCGATTTTCGCTCCATCTTCCCGATCTCCATATTTCTCCAGAAACGATTGGCCCAACTCTCGTAAAAATTAAACTTTATATCCAGATTTTCATCAAAATCCGTCATCAATGCCACACCATAATCGTCATAATATCTTTTGACAACGGGATTTGACCAATCAAGCAAATCTTGCACCCGGTCAACATCCAAGCCCGAGGGAGACAACCCATCCTCGTCCTCACAAGCGACACAACAAAACAATAATGCGCTAATAGCTAAAATAATACTTATCCTATTCATCTCGGTAATTTTTATTAAAAGTCAAAAGATTATTCAGGCAATTTCTCCAAACGATCATTATTAATAATCAACGGATTATTCTCGCGTTCCTGTAAAGGAATCGGCAACACGTAATTAGGATCATTCTTGAGTAAACGGTAACTCTCCTGTCCCTCTCTCACCTCATCATCATTAACATAGGTAAATACATGCTTAATTTCCGGTCTGTATTCCTCACCCATCCGCCTTAAATCATACCAACGGAAATGACTTTCAAAACAAAATTCCCGCCTTCTCTCATCGAATATGAATTGCAGAAGTTCCTCATCATCAAAAGGGATAACTACATTCGCGGGATGTCTGTATCGATGATCAACCACCCTTTTCACCGCCAAACGGGCACCATTAATATCTCCCAGCCGAACACAAGCCTCCGCTTTATTCAGCCATGCCTCGGCAACTCGCATATTAAACCCGCCAAGAGAAGTGAAATAAGATTCAAACTTTCTCGGGTAATAATACTTTTGCCGAGAATCACCCCGCATTACAAAAAAGCTCCGGAAACGAATATCATTATCCTGATCATAACAAGAAAGCAGATTCTCGCTAACAACGAAACCGGTATTCTCCATATTTTCGATACTTAAAACTCTTCTATCATACACGAAAGAATAAATAATCTCGCTATTGGACTGATCTACAAACTTCATAGAATCCAACAACTTGGTCATTCCGACTTTCGATGTAACCGAATCAGCGTAATCTGCCGCGGCCTGCCACTCCTGACGGAATAACTTCACTCTCGACATCAATAAATTACATGCATTCACAGACGGGTGCCACAACGACTTCTCCAACCCAGACTTCTCCAATTCAGTCTTACCAATCGACAAATCACGCTCGATCAAATTATAACACTCCTCCAAACTATTCCTTGAATAAAATTGCTCGACCCCATGATCCAAACGAATAGCAACACCCAATTGTTCTTTAGCCTTTTCCGGATCATAGGGCAACCCGTACAAATTTACCAAGTCAAAATATGCCAAAGCCCGTAAAAAATAAGCTTCACCTTTCACGAAAGCCAACCCCTTCTCGTCATCATGAATATCTTCACAACTGATCAACACATCATTCAAAATAGCGATCGAACGATACAAATTTCCCCACGCCACATTCGTCCCGATCTGCGCACCGTAATCATCAAGTTCAATCTCATTCTTCCAAGTATAAATGGTCTTATAATTCCTTTTTTTACTCGTCGGGGTAAGCATATTCTCGGAAATATCATCCGTCATGTGGCTTGCCCCGTAAAAATAAGGATGCGACAACGTGCATTCATTCAAAACAAGAGAAGCAAGATGCTCGGCCTTATTGGGTCTAATCTGATCCTGTGACGACTCATCAAGAAAACCATCACACCCAGCCAATATAATTGTCAAAAGCAAAAGATACAGGTTAATTGTTTTCATAATTTCAATATAATACATTAAAAACTAAAACCAAGGCTAAAATTATAAGAAGGTAACACCGGCATTCCCACAGAGTTCACCTGCTCCGGATCCTTCCCCTTCAACTTCTTATCAAAAGTCAAGTAACCGATATTCTGAACCTGAAAACCGAAGCGCATATTAGAAATACCTAACCGTTTCAAATGACGATCGGGCAAATCGTAATTCAATGTCAAAAGCTGCCACCGGATATAATCTCCTTTAGCCGTACGTACATCACTCCGGTCATAAGCCCACCAGTAAGATTTTTGCCAGGGAAGAACATACGGAGACACGGCTTCTTCAAAAGTATACGACGGAGTCAAAAGTTCATTGGACAAAGCCGGAATATTCGTATGAGCCTCATCCCCGGGCTTACGCCATCTCTTGTTAAACTCGCCCGTCATATTCTGCTCCGGCAACGGCATCGTTTGATTCTCACCATACATCTCCAACAAACGAACCTTCTGCCCTATCTTGTACGTGAAACTTGCAGATAATCTCAAATTCTTATATTTAAACTCCGTCCCGAATCCCCCGTAAAACAAAGGCAACCGACTTCCCTCGTACACCAGAGCTTTTTGTAATTGGGCGTATATCGTCCTCGTATCCCAATAACCATCCCGGTTCGTAAGATTCTTATCGCCAACCATTCCCTCGAACGTCGGCAAACCATTGGAATCCAATCCCCCGAAACGATAAGAATAAAAACCGTCTATCGGGAACCCCTTCATATAAATCGAACCGTTCAAAAAACTCTCTACGGTACTGAAACTTACATCCTCGTTAATACCATCCAGAATTTTCTCTTTCACACGAGTGATATTAAAATTCATATTCCATTGGAAATCTTTTGTCTTAATATTCTGCGTCATAATATTAAACTCGAAAGTATGGTCTTCCTTCGAACCTCCATTATACAACTGAGAAGAAGCACCGTTAACTAAAGAAACCGGACGAGTCAACAACAAATCGAGACTCTTCGAATACCCGTAATCCAAAGCCCCGCTGATACGACCACCCAACCAAGAGTGATTCAACCCGATATTCAAAGTCTTCGTTCGCTCCCATTTCAAATTAGCATTCGGGAAAGATGCCAGTTCGGAAACATACTCCGGTGATAAATCTGTATTACCTTGCCCGTAATTCTGTATCGTCAGATAAGGTGAAGCCGAAGGCGGATTCCCCCGGAAACCATAAGACAAACGAAGAGCCAACTCATCCATAAACGACACCGCCATATTCTTGATAAAAGGTTCATTATGCAAATTCCAACGCACGGAAGTAGACCACGCCGGTCTGAATTTATAACGTTCATATTGACCGAACTGATTGGAACCGTCACTTCGGATATTAAAATTGAAAATATACCTGTTCTCAAACGAATAATTAAAAATAGCGAACATCGACATCACGTTCCTCACGCGATCCGTAACGGTCGGATAAACTGAAGCTCCACCTACTCCTCCAGCCGCCAACCAACGAAGCATGAAAGGATATTTCAAATCATCAATCTCCGTCATCAAAAAAGTCGGAATCTTTATAAACGACCTACCTTGCTCGTGATTATAACCGGGAGCCATCCAACCTTCCGCCCCTTTATAAATAGTAGACGAAGCCTCCTGCCCTATATTCAAATTAAAAAAATGCCGTTCCCCAAAAGACTTATTATAGTTGATCTGTGTCAATATGGAAGTTGCCTCCGAAAGCACCATACCGCTGGAATACAATCCACCGAAAGGTACCACCGTACCCTTTTTACTCTCCTCGTCAGCGTCATCACCGATAGAACGCCACATTGACATATAATACGTATCTCCACCGATCCACTCCTCGGAAGAATTAGTGGTATTTCGGAAAGAAAATTGACTCCGAACCTTCAAACCATGAATAATCTCCCAATCAACAGAAGCACGAACATTAAAATCCCTGTTATACACCGTACGACCCGAATTAGCAAGTTCATTCAAGATATTGTATTTCACGTAACGATAATCACCAGTGGTATTCTGAATAGATATCCGGTCAATATAATACAAACCGCCATTTTCCTCTCGTGCAGGTACCGCCCGGCTCATATTATACGCCTCGTTAAAAGCCGAATACGCCGAATGATTGTATTTTGCTTTTTGTGAACTTCCGCTCAACCCGACAGATATCAACACGTTTTTCCTCAAATTAAAATCCCCGTTAACACGACCGCTGACACGATACAACCCCACATTGAGCTCCGTTCCGCGTTGATTATCATAACTCAAACCCGCATAAACCCTCATCTTTTCATTACCCCCGGATAAATTAACGGAATGCGCATGCGTAAGAGCTACCCGATAAAGCTCCCCGAACCAATCTTCGTTCAACGCTTCCAATCTTGCGACCTCCTTTTGAAACTGAGCATAATCAATCTCCCGGAAATAATACTTTTTCAACACCCCTTCATACCCGACAAACTGGTGAATTTGAGAAGGATAATACAGATTCCTCTCCGCAATCTCTCTCGAAACATCAATACGTTCCTTTGAATTCATCAAATTAAGGTCCGAATAACGCGGACGATCCACCACACTTATCGATCCATTATAATTGAGAGACAACGATCCGCTCTTCCCACGCTTCGTGGTCACGACAATAACCCCGTTCGCTGCTCGAGTTCCATAAATAGCCGTGGCAGAAGCATCTTTCAAAATATCTATCTGGGCAATATCTTGAGGATTCAAACCCGTGATGGCATTACCAATCAAATTCACGTTATCCAAACTATTGATCTCTGCAGGAGTCAAAGGAACAGGATCCTCGTAAATAACCCCGTCAATAACCCACAACGGCTCACGGGTTCCCGTGAAAGTAGCTCCGGCACGAACCCTCATCTTCGTGGCTGCTCCCGGTTGCGCACTTATATTCATAATCATCAACCCGGGAGCCTTACCCTCCAGCATCTGATCGATCGTCAAAGCACCCATCCGCTCCAACTGTTCTGCCTTCACCGTAGAAATAGCGCTTGTCAACTCTCGTTTGTCAATCACTTGGTAACCGGTAACGACCACCTCGTCAATACTCTGTGTTTCTTCCTCCAGAACTATCTCCAACGACTTTTCTCCTTTATAAAGCACCTCTTTCGTCTGCATACCCACGAAAGAAAAAACCAACACAATCCGGTCTTTGGAAGGCACTTGTAAAGCAAATGCACCTTTCACGTCTGTAGCCACCCCAACTGAAGTTCCCTTTAACGTAACCGACACCCCGGGTAAAGTAATCCCCTCCTTGTCTTTCACGATTCCTTTAATAAGAGTACCTTGTACCGAATCTTTGGCAACGACCTCCCCTTCATCCTTAATTACCACGACATCATCTAAAAGAGTATAAGTAAGTCCCGTACCAACCAACAAGCTACTTAGCACACTTTTTAACGTCTCGTTTTTCGCATCCACGGAAACATTCTCTATAGCTTTAATCTTATCAATACTATAGAAAAAACGAATTTCCGTTTGTTTACGCAATTCCATGATTACTTTTTCCAAAGAAACATTCTGCAACTGCAGAGAGACCCTATGTTCTTGAGAAAAAACTGTTGCCCAAACGTTTACATTCAACAACACTGTTAATAAGAAAGTTAATTTCATAGCCAAAAATGCTTTTTTTAAAACACGAATAGGTATATCACGCCTATTAATCCAATTTTTTTTCATAGATTTGAATGTTTAATTATTCCAAGTAATTATTCACAAATAACAAGGGAGTATCCGGGCCAAGGGCTCCCTTTTTCACTTTTTATATATTGTAATTACACGTTCCTTAATAACAAACCGAACATCCCCACCAATCTCAATGTAACGCAAAAAATTTCGAACATCATCATATTTTCTCAAATCACCCGAAAAACGCAAAAACTTACACTCTTCACTAGCAAAAAACACCGTCACATCATAATTACGTTCCACCGTTCTCATTAACTCCTCCAATGTCATATTATTAAACACGTATAGTCCCTCTTTCCAACCTACATACTCTTTCAAATTCACTTTTTGAACAATCCAATCCTCTATAACAGAACCGGCTATAATTTGATACCCGGGACGCAAAACGGTATTACTTTCAGGATTTTGATTACTTCCAAATTGAACGGAACCATTGACTAATGTTGTTACCACACATCCCTCATCTTTATAATTACGCACGTTAAATTCCGTCCCCAATACCTTTACAGTTCCCCGTGAAGTACGCACCAAAAAAGGCTTTTCACTATTTTTGGTTACCTCGAAATAAGCCTCTCCTTCCAGTAAAAATACCTCCCGTTCTTTCCCGTTAAATTGAACCGGATATCGTAATTTTGAATCCGCATTAATCCAAATCTTAGTACTATCCGACAAAATCAACGCATACTCTCCTCCTCGAGGTACACAAAGGTCATGATAAATCATTTTATGCACATCTAGCGAATCAGAAGCCGCATACACCACTTGTTTTTGATCTCGAATTATTTCTGTTTGATCACTCAAGGTTATTTTTCCCTCTTCGGCACCTAAATACACTCGCTTCCCGTCATCCAACTCGATAGATGCTTTAAAAGCAATCGGGTGTATTAATTGAGTCTCCGAGTTCTGATCTTCTTTTTCGGAATTAATAACATGCCAATAATAAATACCCCCCACTAAAAATGGCAATACCAAAACAGCTGCAACATATCTTATCCGTCTTCTCCAGATTTGACGCTGTTGCCCGCGCACATACACTTTAAACTCACTGTATGCCTTTTGAGAAGAAAAACGAGACGGTTCCTTCAACCAAGCAACCACTTGTTTACGATCAGCTAATTCCTTCCCATTATTTAATAAAGCGGGTTCATTAATTAGCTTTTGAAACTCTTCTCTCTTTTTCTCATCATTTTCATTTAAAAAGTTCCGAAGAACTTCCTCTACAATTTCAAATACTGTAAATCCGCAACGCTTCATACATTCTTTTTTGTATATAAAATCCAAAAAAGAAAAAAAGCATAACAGGAAAAAAGAAAAAAATTACAAGAAAAAATAGAGAGCGATGATCCAACGATCACCAAGTTGCTCTTTTATAAATTTATACGCCCTGTATTTTTGCTGCTTTACAGTATTAATGGTAACCCCCAATTGCTTGGCAATCTCTTCCCCACTCATATTTTCCATACTCATCAATATAATTCTTCGCCGCTCCGCAGGTAATTGATCAATTAAATGACGCAACTTACGCAACACTTCTTCTCTAACAACACTTGAGAAATCATCCTCGGTCATCTCCTGTTCCATATCACACCACATTTTCAATCTCTCCTGCTCCGTATTCTGCTCCCGTAAATATTTTAACGAATTATTCGTTCCTGCCCGATACAAATAACTAATCAATGCTTTTTCATTCTCAAAAATGACCTCAGAATCCCAAATCTTTAAAAATATTTCTTGCACAATATCCTCTGTAACCTCCTTATTTAGCAAAATACGATAAACATGATTACATAAAGGTTCATAATAAGTCTTGTAAAACTCTTCCCATGCTTTTTTAGCTTTACAATTTATTCCCACGATTAATTTCTTATTACTCTCCATACAAAAAACATTCTTCCGAGGCAAATATAGAGAATGCAGAACACTTTTCCTCTAATTATCTCTCAATTTAACATTCTAATGTTTTAATATTAAAATATTGGATTTCCAGACGGAAGCCAAACTGGTGGACACCTTTGGCACTGGTTAGCTTGTACCCGTTAGAATATACCCATGCTAGACGAACAAAGAAGCCCGGCGGACAAATCCGCCGGGCTTCTTTAAAATCACTATCGTATCTTATTTAATTATCTCTACCAGAACGCAACGATTCCATTCATCCTTGTCATAACGGGAGCTAACACCTTTATGGTCTTTCACGACACGTTTCTTGTTAATCCCGTATTTATCGATAAACATATCCGCAACCGCGTTTACGCGTTTTTCAGAAATGTACATATTCGCTTTCTGGGTTCCGCGTTTATCAGCGTAACCGGTCAAACGAACACGAACGTCAGGATTCTCTTTCAAAAATTGAGCTAAATTATAAATACCCACCTCTTGGGTTGCATCAATCTTGTAGCTATTGAAAGCGAAATTAATCGTCGTCGGCAATGCCTTGTATTCAACATCCGTCTTCATTGTCGGCACCTCTTCTTTTACAATTTTCACCACGGTATCCGGGGCTCTTCTCAACAATTCCTGAATTTGTGCCTCTTGCGCTTTTGTCAAACTCTGAAGCTCCGCGTATTGTTTGTGGCTAACGGCTTTCTTGAAAGAACGATTTTTAAATCTAAAGGTAACACCCACGCTTAACCCCATAATTCCATCATTGGGAAATCCTCCGCGAACCACAAGGTCATCATCTAAAATCATCCCGGAGTATTCCAGATTCAAATCAAAACGTTCGCACAAGCGGAAACGAGCCTGCACCCCGGCATTAATCGTGAAGGACTGGTCACTGCCAATGAACGCACCACCGATTCCGGCAAACGGAACCAAGTCAAAGCAACGATTCTCGTTGTATCGACCGAAGAAATTCAACAACCCGAACATGAAATCCCCGTGAACAGCCCCGTAATGCTTGTGCAACATGGTTTTCCCGTTATTCTGGAAGCCGTGTAACGCACCTCCCAAACCTTGTACTCTCACTCCCCACCAAGGTGCAAACCATTTACCGACAGACAATGCCGGCATAAAAGTCAATCTATCCCCGAATTTAGCATCAGTAGAACCTTCTGCATAAAGAGTCTGAGCGCCAAAATTCATAGAAACAAACCAATTATCCCAAAAATTATTGGTTTCAAAAGATGTTTTGTAACCGGGTAAATTCTTTTCTTGATTAGATTGTGCAAACGTGGAGATGCACAACATTAACATACATGCAAACAATAAATTCTTTTTCATTTTTAAAATAATTAAAGTGTCTATTCGTGTAACATTCCTCATATACAAAATTCGAAAAAACGCCGCAAAATTAATAAAATTCATTCATTTCTCAATACCGCGAATAAAACAACTAAAAGACTTTACACCTACCGAAAACCTACTGCAATCCTACCCAAATAATACCCTAATCATACCCTGTCCCCGTGCGTTCCCCGTTCATTCTATGGACATCCTATTATCTCCCATATAGAAACCCCGAAGATTGACGACGCCTAAAGCATCCCCATGTACTTATTACCCTAGATCTTAGGTAGGAGTACAGTAGGTTTTCGATATGTTTAAAGCAGTTAATCTTCCACGCAACGGATAAAACAAGCATCACTTTTTTTATCCCCTCCTTTCTTCGCAAAGACATTAGCGTCATCTAATGAGTTAAAATCAAAAGTAAAATAATTTATATCCCAAGCAACTTTAGAACCCGGTTCTACTTTATTATTCAACCAATAAACCGCCCCCGGTCGCCGGAATAGATCATAGAATAAAGGATTATTTTTGGGATTGGGGTAATAATCTATTCTCCCGGAAGCATATCTAAGTACACCTCTTCCATTAGTATTCTCATTAAATGGAGTACCGCCCCACGGCTCATAATCATAGTTCCTTCGGTGCCCATATCCCGATGCTCCTACAGGAAAAAACACATGCTTACCATTAGTCTTATTATACACGAAACATCCTCTCATTCCATAGCCGCTAGCTTTCCCATCTGCACTGATACGGTATTCATAAACGTCCTGAATACTTGCGCGAGTATCATTAGCCTCATCACCATAAAGCACCCCATACCCCTGTTGGATATTTGCATCATCAAAAAGAGCTTGGTAATCCTCGTACTTTGCAATTCTTGCTCCATTCCCTAAATTCACCTTCCACGTGGGAGATGTGTCAGAAGTTCCAGCATCTATCTCTCCCCACAGTAATTTTTTTTCACTCCCCACTATTGTAAATTCCTTATCTTTAGCATCTTCAAAATCTTCTTTTTTAACATTAGTCCACGGGGTTCGAGAATTTACCTGATTGGATGCCGCAATGGGCTGCTCCAAGTTATCAAAACGGAATAAGGAACCCTCGTCAAGAGGATTGGCAGCCTCTCGCGTCTCGCTAACTAAATTGCGGGTATGCCACTTCGCACCATCGCTCACAAGTTGCACCGGGGCATCTCCCTGCGTCACGAAAATCAAGTGTTGGCAAGTATAATTATGATAGTCTACACGAATAATCGTGTGACGAGCCTCCCCCTCTTTGAGTTTCCCTTTGAAATTCACGGTGAACTCGATAGGACTTCCCGTCTTTCCTACCACCTCCTGACCACCATTGAGTGTAATAAAATCATCCCCTTCAAAAGAAACTCCATCCACCTCCTCGGGAATATAAGCCCGCCAAGGTCCTTCGGATGGGAAAACTTCAAACTCGGTAGCCTCCTCTTTAGGCAATCTCATCAATTTCACGTGAAAGGAAGTCGTGTTCTCCGCGCTTCGATAAATTCCCTTGGGATTGACAACACGTCGCACCTGAAAAATCTTTGCCGTATCTTTTAATATCTTTTCACCCCTCTCGTCATCAAACTTGATTTTCGCGGTAAATTCCACTTCTGCACGACGTTGATAGGCTACATAAGGATTATTACCGGTATAAGCTGTACTAATAATCATCTGTTTAGCTCGGGTATACAACGGAATCTTCACATTGACGGTTTTATTCCCTTCGGTAGGTTTTATACTATAATTACCATTATCATCATCAACGTACTCTGTTTGTCCCTCGCTTATAGTGTAACTCCTTTTTCCCCTTGCTTTACTATTATAGTAGAGTTTATTACCAGCAGTATTATCCTCAGTTCCAACATACTCCACGCCAGCCGCCTCATTCGCTTGGTCAGGATCAATTGTCAGCACTCTGGCAGTGGTCTTGCGAAGCGACAGAAAACCATTCCAAGGTGCATTTTCAGCACTGGACGTCACCGCACAATCATACTGCCTCGCATAATCCAGTGTTGAAGCCCCCTCCGGAGCCCAATTGTTGAATATAATTCTCGCGTCCAAAGACAAAAGTTTAGCCCCGGCAGTATTGATTTTTAGAGGGAAATCCATGGTACGATTATAAAGATAAGAAATGTAATAAGGCTGCGGCACTTCAATACCGGGTACTTCCTCTTCATACTCGATATGCCAATCCACATCGTTCGCAAACTTATTGAACTTGAGAGTTAATTTATAGTGATAGTTTCGTTCAGCATTATAATCCTTGATCACGTCTTTTCCTAGCATAAAACGATAGACTATATCGCCACTCCCCACGCGTTCTTCATTAGAGGACACGTAATATGCCCTTACCTCTATATAGGTTCCCGAGGGCTTCGCATCTTTATAAGCCTTATCATCTTCCTTACCTCCTGTCGGGTAGCTTACCGAGGAATTGTTACCACTTACATCTTGCCGCTTATCACTTTCAGTTCCTTCCTCTCCCTCTCCCTGCATATTCTCGAAGAAGTAAAGCGCCTCAACTGTCTCTCCATGAGGATCTTTTTCATTTTTATCCGGATTTGCGCTACTGTATTTAGGAGTTCCTTTCGTGATTCTCGCTTTATAATTAGAGTTATAAGTGGTGTTGCCTTCGGAATAATCGATTAACTCCCCATCCTTTATAAGAGCGGCTTTATCTTTTGTAATATCGGGAGCATTCTCTTTTCCTAAAAAACAAGTAGCCGGAATATCCTTGATTTGTACTGATTTTAAATAAATGTACACGTTCTCGTTAAGATCCGTCCCATCGTAAGCCACGGTCACTTTCGATGCCGCACGACGCACCCACGCGTACAACTTCGTCGTATTTTTATTAATAAGCACCGTTCCATCCGTGGCATCTATCTTTCCATCCTCTGAAAAGTGACCGAACATTTGACTGTTCTTTGCCACATCTTCGGCAACCCAGTTAAAAGATATTCCTTTCAATCCATCCCGAGTCTGAATAGCGTCTTTATAAATATCAAGTTCCAGATCCAGATTGGCAACCGCGTAAACATAGTACCGTCCTTGAGGAACAGCCCGTTTAAATGATGCACGAGAGGTTTTCGATTCAGCATAGGGTCCACCTGTTGTAAGGTCATTCCTGCCAATTGTTGTCTTCGTGAAATCTTCAATCTTGTACTTCTCGACCAACATTCCATCCTCCGAGTACAACAACATCCATAAACTGCTAATCTCTTTTATCGCATTCCCCGCTGTTCTACTCGCTCCATTTAAGGCAGGAACCAATGGTTTAAATTCCACGGTAGCTGTCACCACACTCTTGGCACCGGGAGTAAAATCATCTTCTTCTCCCAACGGTTCATCCTCGCAAGCGATAACAAAGATGAACAACATACATAAAAGACTATATATTATATCCCGTTTCATATCTCCTTAAGTTTTCAGTTTATCCCGAAACCCGGTTCGAGTTCAACTTCTCTATAAGGTTCAACATTTACCTCGAACTCTAAATTCTTGTTATTAACCGTGATATTAACCACGACATGCGTGTTTCTCGGGAGTTTTCTGGGTAAATTTTCGAGAACCCCTTCCATGTTGCCACCGTTCACCTTGATTCCCACGGAATACGCTCCCTCGTGTTTCCCCTCCAGCAAATAAATAGGCTTCAAAGCGACCTCTTTATTAACAGGTAAAGAAATCTCAAGCCCTTCTTGTTTGTAATCGTATTCTTTGGCAAACGAAGGTATATCATAAGTTTGTATCGCTAAATATTTATTGCCATCAATTTCCTCGTTCTCGTATTTCGCGTTACGCGGCAAGTAATACTCCTTGTCCATCATATTTTTGATAGTCAATTCGGTTAATTTGCTATCTTTCGAACCTTTATTCGTGATTCGGAACGAGAATTTCACGGCACCCCTCGTCACGAAAAGCTCACACTCATGATCCTTTTTGGGTACATACACCCAATGACATTCGCTCATAGGCAAAGCCCCCTCCAATTGCCCGGAAGGCATGTCCAACCGGACAGTCAATTCGGAAATCTCTTCTGTCGGGAATACTGACCCAACTGCCATGCTTTCAAGAAAACTTGTTAAAGAAACCGATTCATCGCTATCTCCATGACCGACCTTGATTTTCTCGTTATCCTCGTTCACGAAAAGGTAAATCTGTTTCCATTCCTTGCTAACCACCTTCAAACGTTCGCTCAAGCGTTCATTCATTACGGCTGGCTGAGAAAGATTCATAAGGCCATTTTTCTCGACTATACCATTCTCTCGCACCACGACAACACGCAACTTTTGCATCTTCTCGTCATCATTTGCAGGCCCTGCATCTTCCTTAACACCACGAGCCAAGGTTTGAGCCACGTCGGATAACGCCACACTGATATCGAGATTCACTAGAACCTCTTCCCCGGCATCTTCCTTCGTATCCCGACTACACCCTCCTGCTAACAAGGATGCCGTTAACCACAATATGATAACATACGCAACCTTTTTCATTATCATATCTCTGCATCATTGATTCTAACCGTCCAATCATTAATCTTTATCTTCGTTTTCAGCCACGTGTGATCCTCATCAAGAAAAAACAGCATCGACCACTCGCTCCTTCGGTCCAAGAACTCCTGTTTGTCCATATCTTTATGAAACTCGCTCCTGAACAAAAGCAAGTAATTGTTCAACGGGATGTTCACCACTTCCTCGCCATCCTTCCGGCGAATCACGAGTTTCGGGCTATTTTTAAGCATCAGCCGTGAAGTCGAAAATTCCGCGTACGCCTCGATAACCTCCTTGCTTCCCTCCATCACTCCCGTCGAAGCTTGTCCTCGAGCCCAAGGGGTATACGTCTCGACCCCGTTCGGGATCAAATCGTTATCACAAGCGAACAAGGTGTTATCATCCGTGATCTCGAAATCAAAATCCTTATCATCTACCGGCTCTCCGTTCATCTGTTGCAACATGATTCGGATATTGTTGGTATTCTTCATCATCTCTACCACGCCCTCTTGATACAAGTCGGCAGTGGCAAGCGTTAGCTGCCCCCAGTACATATCGTGCAACTTTTTCCGGTCGGGATTCGTCAAACAATCCACATCCATCTTTGCCCGCACATCGCTATACTTGCACCCCGATTCCGGTGTCCGTACCATGGAAAAAGAACTTTTCCCGCAAGCCATCCCCCCGTAAGCCACGAAACGATAATTCCCCGGTTCGAGGTCCAACGTCATCCGAAAACCCTCGTCACGCAGTTCCGGTCCTGTCACCACACGGGTACCCACGTGATTGCCTTCCTCGTCATATATATAAAGTGTCAAGCAATCCACCTTCTTGGGGAAAGCGTTGGCAAACTCCATGTTGTAGTCGTAGATAAAACGAAGCGATACCCCGTGTGCGCATGGATCAAGATCTTCATATATTTTCTCGCACGAAGAGAAGGCAAAGTTCATCGATGCGACACAGAGCGTCGCACCGATGATTCTTGAAACTATATCTCGTTTTCTACTTTGCATGTCGTTTCTTAAAATTCGATATTATTTACACGAACTACCCAAGGCAACACCTCAACGGAAAGCGTCAGGTAAACATCGCCTTTTTCGTCAGGATCTTCCGGGTCAACAGGGTCAGGATCGTTATCCGAAATGCGCGGGTGACCAAGACGATCAATTTTAGTAACAGCAAGCTTATATACATTGTTACGTACCACGGCAAACTCCATTGGCCCCATTTCTCCTGCCTTCTCATTATCATTATGACGGTTCCAGTAAAAATAATAGCAATAATACCCGGGGATCTTAGTCGTTTCGTCTATACTAGACTGATAAATTGTAAACAAAGATCTTACTGCTGCAGCTCTAAAACTTTCCCAATATTCAGGCTTACCTATATTTGATTGATTCTCATGCCATTGTGCCCACAAGTAATCTGGACTATCCATATTGTCACTATACTTAGCAGGTGTTTCAACCTCCCCAGCAGCATTCAATACCTCTGCCTTAACATCGCCTGCCTTTTCGGGATCTCCAAATACGGCTTTATAAAATTCTTGACTAGCATCCGGTTGTAAAGCTGCCTTGCGAACCTCCTTCCAAGTTACGTAAATATTTGTCAAATACGTGTAAAGGATATCATCTGTCATAGATTCTCCCTTAACATTATTAATAGCTTTGACTAAAGAAGAAGTTTCATCCGCACCATTGGGAACAACCATTTTACCTTTAAAAACAATCCCGGTAGAGATTCCTTGCTTTTGATTGCCTGTTTCCCCGGGAATCGTGTTTTCGGTTACGTAACGCCAAATTTTATACTCTTTATCCTTATAATTATCGTCTTCTGCGGTAGGAGCTAATATTTTAGCTATTTCATATACAGCCCACTGTTTACGAGCCTCTTGGTCAATTTTCCATATTCCCCCATCCACATTACCAAGACAATAATTAAAATGATCTCCATAAGAATTTATATCAATAGTCCCGTTCTTGTAGTCAGCATCCGTGTCAACCACGTAATTATTTGATGTTTCCACACCACAAATAGTACCGGCACCCAATCCGTCGTTAGACACCCGACGCAAATAGTAGAACTCTTTACTCATATTTACCAATGCAATCTTCTGCAATTGGATTTGCATAATAGTGTTACCATCCTTCTTTACAACATCATAGGTATTAGCATCTGTTTCAGTAGAGCTTCCGTCTCTAAAATCAAAACGAGCGACAGAACGCTCCACCTTGATTGCCCCGGACTCACTATTATTAACCTCCTTGTCTGTGCCATAATTATTCCATCCGGATAAATCGAAAGCGGTAGTTTCGGATGCATAATCTTTCCAATCTTCCATGTTTTTAGGTAAAGTCTTTTCTGCTCTCATGGCATTAGACATCAAAAAACCACCCTTATGCTCTTTTCCACCCCAAACATCAGAATTCTCAGTCTCTACCTTCTCAGCCTCCACTGTTGCAATCTCATTTACCCAATCTGTTGACTCCAATGCTGCTTTCTTAATCTTGTTTTTTAAATCCTGCGTGGGGTTGCAGAACACGTAAACATGCACTTTAGCGTCTTTCAAATCTCCATTAGCATCTCCTTTTTTATCATAGTACGCTGCCAATTCCGATTTACTAATTTTTTTAGTCGTGTTGAAAGATGACGATTTCAATTCTTTAATAACATCTTTTTTATCCGTTTCTATAATACTATGAGCGATAAATTCGTTCTTAGTCGTTGCCAACACAAGCAACACCTCATCGACTCTATTCTCGTAGTCTTTCCCCTCTTCCGTCTTATCCGTACTGGTTACGTAATCACCTTTGTCGGGGGTGTCTGTTTTACTCCGAGCACCGATCCCTCCCCCGGCAGGAAGTTGTACCGTCACGTTCATGTAAACGGCATCTTTAGATCCATTCAGTTCCCCGTCTGAATCGTCACCTGTAAGGGTGTCATTGCTACACCCGGCGAACAGACCCATCACGAGAATGCTCGCGAAATAATTCCACATCTTTTTCATCTTTTCTTTTTATTTAAATTGGTCATTTTTTACTTCTTCTACTTGGCGCAAGGCATCTTCTGCCTCAGCTATGCCCCTCCGGGCTGCCTCGGTGAAAACCCTCATCGCCGTTTCATAATCTTTCAATAGTGCGGCATAGACCCCTCGGGCATAAACAGTTTCCCCACGGTCACCCGCCTTATCCAAGTAACGAGCAGCTCCCTTCAAGTCGCCCTTCGCCATGGCGGCATTGGCAGCATTTAAGTTAGCGACCTCATCCCCCGGGAACATCCGCACCGCAATCTCGAAAGCCTCGTTGTACTCGTCACTGCCCGGCTCCAAACCTTGCGCAGCAATATACAACTCCCGAAGGCTCAATTTCTGCGGTTGTGTTTTCATGATTCGGCGTATCTCTTCTGCACTCGTGTAAGTACGTACCACGTATCGCACCACGTAATCCGAGTGCCGCAAACCGGGATACACGTTCTTCAGCAGGAACTGGTAATCCTCCGGATAAGTCGATTTTATCATCTTCTCTTTAGCATCCGGCTCCACACCGGAACGGATAAGCGCCAGTATCGCATCACGATTTCTCAAATTCGTGCTGTCCACGTAAGCCTCCAACCCCGCCCAATCTTCCGGCTCATAGGAAGTCAAGATCACGCTGTCCGGGAAGTGATACAACTCCCGCACATACGTTTTCAATGTTGCCGTTCTTCCCTTGGCAAGACGGGTATTATTCGCATAAGTACCCTCGGGAGAGGCAAATCCCTTGATGCTTAACGAAGTGATACGAACATCCGGATCATTCCGCACCACGTCTATCGTCTGCCTGATCTTCCGCAACTCCGACGGGTTATTCCGGTAATCCTCATGAATCTCCGTGCGATTCACCGGGAAATCGATATAAGCGGAACCTTTCACCTCCCGCGTCTTCACCGTCTCCACTTCCGGGGGCAAATACACGAACACCGGGGTATAAACCTTCGGCTCCATCCGCAACAAGGGTACCCGACTGTCCTCCCCTTCGCCACGGCAACCGCAAGCACTCTCGTCTATTACCAGCGTCGCCTTAGACATCCATCCCTCGAGCGGCAATGCGGCTCGATAACGAATCACTTTTGCCTGTCCGGCGCGTTCCAGCATATCCCCATCCGACACGGGAGTATTGCGCAAATGATAGAAATAACGGTTCCGTCCCGCCACTATCACAAAGGGTAACTGAACGCTATCCCGATCTCCTTTCAATACCGGAACAAAAAGCAATTCCCGGTTAGTGGCAATATCCAAAGCGGATACATCCAAATCCATCGAAACAAACAAGGCATTCTCTCCGTGCACCACGTCGAGATTCCTCACCACGACCTGCCCGTCGGCAAGTTTCTGCCCGCTCACGTTTGCCCCGAATAATATCAACATGATAAAACACCATATCTTTCTCATAACCGTCCTTTTTAAAACAAGTAAACCAAATTCAACGCCGCTTTTGTCGGTCCCACGTAATGATGCGACCGCCCTTTTGCCAATCTCGTCCCGCACTCGGCACAAGGATACACGTCATAACGCGTGTAAATGTACCCCACACCGATTTCCGCCTCGAAATTCCAATGCTTGGAAAGTATCCACGAGTGACCGTAAGCTACCCCGGCACCTATAAACCAACCTTGATAACGACGATCTGTCAACTTGGAGAAATCAGTCCCCAGAAAAGAGATGCTGTTTTTCAAGTTACCGATATTGTACTTTCCCCCTAACGCATGTGCACCTAGAAAATGTCCAGCGAAACGATCACAAAACCAGTAACGGACTTCCGGTTGCATCATCCAATGCTTCCACTTACGGTCACCCGATATAGTCCACCCGTTATAATTACCCGAAAGATCAAACGTCCACCTCGGGGCTAAACGAAACTCCACACCGGCATTAATCGTTGCCGTTGCATCATACAACAAGTTGCTCTTTACTGCCATCTTTTGGCATTTCGCTCCCGTGCTGAAAAAAAGCCCAAAAAGCAAAAACACGCAAATCTTTAAACTCATTTTTCCCATATTCAAGATTCATCGTAATTTATACACCCAACGTAAACCTCATCGAACTGCAATCCACTTTAACAAGGTATACTTAACAAAATAAATAACACCATTCAGCACCCATGTTAAACATCTATTTATCAATCAAATTAAACTCACAACTCGAATCGCATTAAACGATCGTTTTATGATACAAAATTAATACGTTCCTATGACAATGCAAAATTTTCATGTAATAATTTGGTACATACATGAATATAGATATTTTATAATTATTAAAACCACTTCTTTTAACCCCTTTTTTTTCAATCTCTTTTAACGATGGTTTAAAAATAGACTCCCCAAAAACACAATTATATATCAGTCAATAATACTTCAATATAGGAATATTATTGAATAATAATGTTTTAACAAATCAAAAAACAACCTACTTTTTTTTGATCATCATTGCAGATTTTAATATTTTTGCAGACACATAAAATATCAAATTACGAGGATAGAAATTCTATACAATTTTACAAGCGAAGAAAATATATTGCCATAATGATACACGAAAAATCCTATCTTATTTCCAAGTGCGTGGTTATGCTATTTGCATACTTGGGATTTACATCGGCGCTCATACCCCAAACAACAGAAGCCAAAGAGCAGCAACGTCTACTTATTATCAATTCCTATAACGAAGGAGCTCCATGGAGTCAGGAATTGATCACTCCTATCACAATGCAAACAGCCCAGACCGCAGGAGTGTCTGCCGAAATCATTCACATGAACGGCACGTTCATCCGTAACAAGACATTATTCAAACAGATGGAAGACGGCATTTTCACCCGTTTCGAAAATAAAAAACCTGACTATCTGGTACTAATCGGCAACATGGCTTTTACTTTAAGAGATCGTATCAAACAAGAATGGGGCGATATCCCGATGATATTAATCGGTAACGAGGATTCATTCGCACCGAACGAATATTATTACACGGGTGGCACACTAAATTTAATGGACTGTAAATTAACCCCGTTATCCCAAGTCAGAGAGCAATACAATTTCGCGTATATCGAGATACCGCTCCTATACGAACAAACCATCGATATGATGGTACAAATGCAGCCACAAATAAAGAAAATCGTTTTCATCGCGGACGAACTTTACACGAATCGTTATCTGGACAGACTTGTTCACGCGTATATTTTAGCAAAATACCCTACCCTCGAATACGAGTGGCTCGTGGGTAACGATCAAAACGCCGAACACTTGCAAGAATACTTGGTCAGCCGGGATCTGACAATCGGTTTACTTTTCTCCACTTGGTTCTATGAACGCAAAAACGTGCACGGCTTCCCCACGCTCATTTCCGGGGATACACGTATGATTTCCGCATCCCCCCATCCCGTTTTCGCCCTACGAAGTGCCTATCTTCAAGATGGTGTTCTTGGCGGTTATTTTCCCGAGCGAAAACAAACACAAGAAGCTCTTCCGGCACTTGTCATCAAAATGCTGGAAGGGAAATCCATGCGCAACATTCCTTTTATCTATTCTACAAAATCACACCCCGTGGTCAACTACATTCAACTAGTCCAAGACCACCTTTCCATTGAAAATTGTCTGCCGGGAACAAAGTTTATCAACAAACCGAAAACCCTATGGCAACAATATAGCTGGCAGATCATCATCGGTATCATTATCCTCGTGTCGCTGATTATCGTTGCCGTCTTGAACTCCTTGTTCCAACGCAAGAAACTCGCCCTCTTCAAAACACACAACATACTGGTACGCAACATGCCCATCTGTTACGCGCAAGCCGCCGTCAATTTCAATAAAGACAGTCACGTGACACGCTTGACTTACCATTCCACGAACGAGTCATTCAACACGCTAACCAAGCAAAACACGGATAACGACCAGCAGCATTCGCTTTTCCCCGTGGAATATATTTCACCTTTCATCGAAACCGTCTTCCAAAAAGAAAGTTCGGTCACGTTCACGCATTATTTCAAACAGACCAACACCTTCTATGAATTCATCATTTGCCAGTCGGCAGAAGAAAACGTGATTGATATCTTCGGGCTGGATGTCACAAGCCGAAGCAAAGCAGAGAACGATTTAAGAGAATCGGCGAGAAAATTGGATATGACATTGAGCGTGGCACGTATTATCCCGTGGCGTTGGGATTTGAAAAATCACAAAATAGCCTGCGAGGTACAACGTGTACTGAGCCACATGAACTTCACCAAGCAGGAAGGCTCGACTCACTCGATACATATCATCGAAGAAAGCGAATACTTCCAAAGAATACACCCGGAGGACGTTGCCCGGGTAAAGCAAATACACCACGACTTTTTAAACGGGAAATTACAATACACCAAGGCAGAATTCCGCATTGTTTCTCAAAAAGCGGGCAAAGAACACATTGACTGGCTGGAAATCAACGCCGCCGTGTCCCAATGCGATAATACCGAGCACCCCACCGCTCTTATCGGCTCATTGTTATTAATTACCGAACGCAAAAAACAAGAACAGGCTCTTATCTCGGCAAGGGAAAAAGCGAAAGAATCCGACCGTCTGAAATCCGCCTTCCTCGCCAACATGAGCCACGAGATTCGCACGCCATTAAACGCTATCGTGGGATTCTCGAACCTGTTGACCACGACCGAAGACGAGGAACAAAAACAACAATTTATAGGAATCATCGAGAATAACAATCAATTACTGCTACAATTGATTAATGACGTGCTCGATTTGGCAAAAGTAGAATCGAACACGCTCGATTTCAATTACCAATCTACCGACTTGAATGAACTCATTCGTTCCGTGGAAAGCACCGTACGCCTACGAGTTCAGCCGGGGGTAATATTGAACTTCACTCTCGGGGCTGCCGATTGTTACATCCAAACAGAACCCAATCGTTTGTCCCAAGTATTGATAAACTTACTGACAAACGCCTGCAAATTCACCCCCAAAGGATGTATCACTTTCGGTTATGAACTGCAAGAGAATGAAATCCGTTTCTTCGTCCGCGACACCGGATTAGGCATATCACAAGAAGGACAAAAACGTATTTTCGAACGTTTCACCAAACTGAACGATTTCGCGCAGGGAACCGGGCTCGGTCTCTCCATTTGCAAAAGCATCGTTGAAAAAATGTCAGGTCGTATTGGTGTAGAATCCGATGGTGAAGGCAAAGGCAGCACTTTCTGGTTCACCATCCCGCACTTGACTGCCACCGAAGAAAGTAAACCCGTTATTATAGAAATACAGAAAGAATGCATAAAACAGAAAGATATCACAATACTGATAGCAGAAGACAATGAAAGCAATTATTTGCTGTTTCAATCTATTCTTGGTTCAAAATACAAACTTATCCACGCCTGGAACGGACTGGAAGCAGTTGAATTATACCAACAACACAAACCTCAAATCATCATCATGGATATCAATATGCCCAAAATGGATGGTTACGAAGCCACGCGAGAGATAAGGAAATTCTCTGATTCGGTTCCCATTATCGCCGTCACGGCATATGCTTTCGCCTCGGATAAGGAACGAATCATGAAAAACGGATTCAATAGTTATGTATCCAAACCCCTAAACGCGAATAAACTGATTCAAGAACTCAAAACAGCACTAAATTCAAGTTTCACGCTGGTGTAAACACTTGTAGACAGTAAAACAAAGAGGGAACCCAAAGCTCTCCAAACTTTTCAGGCTCCCTCTTGAAAAAGCACACCCGATACTTTATTTCACTATGACTGTGAAAACAGAATCCAACACTCGTGTGTATCCCTCGTTAGAAACTTCCAGTGTAATCACATAACGACCGGGAGGGACCGTATGGTTCCATGGCAATTCGATTACCCCCTTGCGAGCCATCGTAAATTGAGAAGCCGCTTCCGAATGCCCGTTATCACACGCAATGCTCTTAATGGAATAAACCAACGGAAAGGTTCCTTGTACCCCCTCGATAGAAGTCGATTGCCAAGGAATCTCGAATTTTATCTGGTGAGCATCATCCTCCGGATCCAGCACGGCTTTCACTACCAACGAATCCGGCGTGTAAGCGGCATTGGCAGTCATCAAGTAACCAACCGTAATATCCTGGCAGCAGACTGCCGACACGGTCACGAAAGCCAATAATATCATTATTCTATACATATTCTTCATCCTGAAAATTATTAAAGTTCTGAAAATTGGTACGTGTAACTCAAAGAGTGCACAACCCCGTTATTCATTTCAATATCGGCAGAAGCGATTCCCACGAGGAAACCGGTTGCCAAAGCATGAAGCCCCAAAGATTCCGCCCCGATGTCGGCAATACCCATGTAAGACGATTTTGCTCGGAAAACACGCAATTCTGTGCCGGATATAGCATTAATATAGGTCCCTCCCTCTAAGGTTCCTTTCACTTCATAATCAAATTCTTCCTTCATCATTTTCTTGGGAAGGACATGACACAGGATCATTTTCCGGCACATATCCGCGGGGATGTCCGCAATCCGATTGTACAGCATCTCTTCATTACCGTCCACCGTTTTGTACATGAATTGCATAATCGAGAAATTCGTCGGTCCGAAGAAAGTAATCTCGGGATACGCCGGGTCTTTCCCGTCAAACAAATCCACCAGTCCCGCACGCTCAATTACCAGTATCGTCGAATCCCAATTGTAGGAATCTTTATGCAAATATTCCCACACGGTGCAATCATGCCGTCCGTTTGCCAGTCCGGTATCGTGAAAATAATCATCATCACACGCACCCAGACCGAATATAAATAGAATCATTAAATATCGTAGTTTCATAATTTTGCATTTTTAATAAGCGTATCCATTCCGTTTCCAATATAACGTTTGTCGCATTAGGGTATTGTTGGTGAAAGCCCCACTCCCCACGGGCAGATAGTATCCCCCGTCAGCCACATCTTGCTCGGTAAGAGTCTTGTATTTACCTCTCAGCTTCTCCCGGAAAGTTCCGTTCCGAATGATATCGTAGTAACGAATTCCCGTTTCCAAGAACAATTCCTTGTCCCGCTCCTTGGCGATAGCTTCCTGCAAGTCACCCTCGGCGCTGGAATACAAAGGAGCGCCAGCCCTATCACGGATCGCATTCAAATCAGCAATAGCCCCCGGGGTATCGCCCATCTTTGCTTTCACCTCGGCACGAAGCAGAATGATATCTGCCAAACGGATCAAAATCTCGTTATCCTCGTACGACTTCAAGGTTCCGTCACCCGAGCCCCCGACGTTAAGCACCACGCCCCGCCACTTGCTGATATAAGCGGCTCCTTGAGTCACCGACGTTGCCACGCCTGCCATGGAGTCCAACTTGTAAAAATATTCATCCCGTCGCTCATCCGACTCGTCCATATACATTTCCATGACCGTGGTGTTGTTGATACGCAATAATGAACGCCGTGTAGCAGGAGTCGTCAACGGTTGAATCGGCCATCTCTGGCAAGCCCCGGCAATAAACGCCCCGGAGCCTTTCAAATCTCCCGGCATATTCTGGTAATCGACCTCGAAAATACCCTCGTCGCTATTTCCCAGCATCACCACGTCACAAACTTCCTTCGGGCTTCCCGCCAGCACATAACCACCGTGTTTAATAACAGAATCCGCCTCGGCAATACTTAGCTTATTCAGTTCCGGCTCATTATTTAATGCAGCCTTCCATGCATACAAGTGAGCCAAGATGGCGTGGGCAGTACCACTGGAGGGAATCTGTTTGCTAGTTACTTTCACGTTTCCGGCATCATACAAATCCCGAGCTTTCGGCAACATTTTCGCCGCCAACTTCAAATCCTCGATAGCGAAATCAGCCAATTCTTGCCAAGGGGTACGGGCTTTCTCGCCGACGTCCACCGATTCTTTAATCAAGGGTGCATCCCCCCATGCCCTTAGGATATAAAAATAGGTGTAAGCACGGATACAGTAAGCCTGCCCCAAATAATAATTGTGTCTTTCTTGCGGTAGATTCGCCCGGTCGACATTATCGATCACCAGATTAGCTTGGGCAATCACTTTATACTCGTTCCTCCAGTCGATGGCAGGATAACTCGCATTCCACATATAACTGGGTTGGTTATTGGAAGGATATTGCCATAATGCATTCATAAAATCAAAAGGCATCCCCCTATCCCGGTAAAGCATGACCACATCGCCAAACACCGTACGAAAAACCGAATGCATACCGTATACAGCACTCTCAACATCCTTCTCGTTCTTCCAGAAATTATTGTTGGTTACCGCGATTTCCGGTTCTTCGGTCAAAAAGTCCTCACAGCCAAAAGCGAATGCCGCAAGAAGTACAAGCAGTAATATATTCTTTTTCATAAACATCAGAAATTAAGGGTTAAACCTAACGTGACACGCGTGCTGAGCGGGTAATTACCAAAATTATCCACACCGGTAACCACGTCAACAGATTCCGGGTCGGGACCCGAGTAATTGGTGATCGTGAATAGATTCTCCCCGGAAATAAATACCCTCGCACTTTCCATTCCCGCACGTCTTGTCCATTTTTGCGGCAAAGTGTACCCTATTGTCAAGGTTTTCAATTTCAAGTAATTCACATTTTCCACGTTGGAACTGAGTATCGTCGTGAAATTACCCAACCCGGCTTCCAGCCGATTAACAGGGAAGTCCGTCTTGTCGCCCGGTTTTTGCCAGAAAGTGACTTTGTCCAAATCGGCAAAAATAGGAAGGGTTAGATCATCCATCTCCAATCCCAAGCTCGTACCCACGGAAGCACCTTTCCCGGCATTCAAAATATGCCGGCTAAGCACGTAAGTGAACAACACATTCACGTCAAAACCTTTCCAGTTGAGTGTCGAAACGATACCGCCGCTAGCTTTCGGCAGGGGCGAACCCGCATACACCCGGTCTTCTTGCAAAGGCCACGAGGTGTAAACCGAACCATTCCCGTCCATATCCATCATGACACGGTCGCCTGCCCGGAAATACTGACGATAACCATTACCATGCAGGTATACTTTGTTCCCGTTCTCGTAGATATAAGGCACCTCGTCGTCGCTATTATAGTATCCTTTATCCTTATACACGTAAAGTCCATTCAGCGGTTTACCGATAATACTCACGTTACTGTCAAAATAACCGGCATCCCCGTACGTTTGGAAATCCACACCGTTAAGACTCTTTTCCAAGCGATTCCAGTTCCGGGCAATATTGAAGGTCATATCCCATTTCAAGTTGTCCCGACGCAAAATATCCCATTTGATTTGCAACTCAATTCCCTCGTTGGAAATCGCGTAGGCGTTCTGCCACTGTTTGATGTATCCCGAGTAGTTTCCCGGTAGCGTCACGTTATATAATAATTTGTCAGTATAACGATAATAATAATCCAACACCACATTCAGCCTGTAATTGAATAAATCAAGATCCAGACCGAAATCATACTGGTCTGTTTCCTCCCAAGTCAAAGTAGGATTGAACAATCCTTCGTCCCAGTCCGGAGCAACAGTCGGGTTTCCAAGGAACGGAGCCGATGGTTCTAGCAATCCCAAAGCAATATAAGGCTCAGAAAATTGTTTCCCCGACTTCCCGTAACTAAGCCGGATTTTCGCGTAATCCAACACGTTTTTCGCCCAATTCATGAACGACTCCTCAGAGAATGCATAACCGACAGCGTAAGCCGGGAAAGTAGCCCAACGTACATCTTCACCAAACTTGGAACTTCCGTCACGCCTTAAACTAAAAGAAAGCAAATATTTCTGCATATAGTTGTAATTCAACCGACCGAATACACCAACCATCGTGCTTTTTTTCCGGGTCGACAAATACTCTTTCAATTGGCGGCTGCCGGCCACATCATACGACTCGTGGTACCAAGGCACGTAATGAATCAAGTCGCTGGGAGCCTTGTAACCGTATCCCCCGATTTTATTCGCCTCATCCGATTGTAGCGACAATCCCACCAAGAAATCTACGTTATGATTTTCAGCAAAAGAACGCTTATAGGTCAACAAGTTCTCGTTCAACAACATCATATACCGTTCAACCTGCCCGCTAGAATAAGATTCATTGTAATCGTTCAGATCAGAAGGCAGAAAGATATTCACGTTCTGTTGAGAATAGTCTAACGCCACAGACGTCTTGAAAGACAAACCTTTGAGAAACTCATAATTAACATCAAAACTGGCTCTTGCCCGGTAGGAATCGTTTTTCTCTTTCGTACCCCGGAAACGCTTAGTAGCCTCATCGAACGCGGGAGTTCCCTTTCCCGGGTAAAGCGTGGATGTTTCCAACAATTCCTTGGGTATTTGCTCCAAATCGGTTCCCGTGTTAAATGAAAGTGTATTCATCTCCTCGGAAGAACGGCTACGATCCGTGTATGCCAAGTAGAAACGTAAATTAGCATCCATTTTATTCATCGGTTTAACCGTTATATTGGATATCAATTTCATACGATTGAACCCAGTACCTTTTAGTACTCCTGTTTCCGAGTAGTAGCCCAAACCGAAGTTATAAGTCATCCGTTCCGCTCCCCCGGTCAATTGCAGGCTAGCATCCGTCACTCGTGCCGTGCGGAAATAATAATCAAAGAGATTAGTGGAGTTGTTATAAAATTTGTTCAAACTATCTTGGTACAAAGGGACTCCGGCGCCATTCCCTTTACCCCAAAAATAATCGTACATGATATCTCGTAAATAAGATTCTTTATACGAATCCACATACAAGTAACGGTTTTGCGAATCACTAAAACCGGCCTCTTGATAATTTTTCAATGCTTCCATACGATGGTAGCGTTCCCGATTTCCACCCGTGAGATCCGGCAAAGAGGGATTGAATATCCAAGTCTGCGACACGTTCACGCTGACTTTCGCCTTCTGATTGAAACGTCCTTTTTTAGTTGTAACCAAAATTACCCCGTTCGCCGCACGCGATCCGTAAATCGAAGCGGACGCCGCATCTTTCAACACTTGCACGGACTCAATGTCCTTGGGGTCAATTTCCGCCAAGGTGTTCAACCCGCTGACCGGAGAGGTAAAGCTATACATGGGCACCCCGTCAATCACCCACAACGGGTTACTGAACCGCTGTGCAGCCTCGACCGACAAACTATTGAACCCGCGGATGGAAATCGAAGTTCCTCCACCACCGGGTGCTCCCGTCATGTTGATAACGCTCATCCCGGCAACCCGTCCCTGCAAAAGATTGGCAAGTGACGGTGAAGGAATATCCTTGATGTCATCAGCATTCACCGTGGACATGGCACCCAGCACATCCCGCTTGTTCTGCGTCCCGTAAGCAACCACCACGACTTCGTCCACGTTCTTCACGTCCTCTTCCAACGTCACGTTGATTTTCGTCTGCTCTTTGATCTCGACTTCTTTCGATTTATAACCGATAAAAGAATAGACCAGAACACTCGTACCTGCAGGAACAACAATCTGATACTCCCCGTCCACGTTCGCACTGGTACCGATTTTTGACGCCGTTCCTTTCACGACCACCGTGGCTCCCGGTAAAGGTTGTCCCGAGGCATCGTAAATAACACCCGACACGATCTTCGCCTTCTGCTCCTTTTCCGGTATAACTACCACTTTACCGTCGCTCTCCACACACGATAGTTTCGTACCCGCCAAGCAAGCCCTAACAGCTTCCAACGCCGTGACATCCTTCAAATCCACGGTAACCCGCCTGCTCTCCTTTTCGACTTCCTCTTTCTTGAAAACGACCGAGTTCCCGCTCAACCGGTTTACTTCCCGAAGTGCATCCAAGACACTCACACTTTCGAGTTTCAAAGAAAATCGCTGAACCGTTTTTTGCCCGTAGACCGTCGAACTCGTGAATACAGATGTTATTCCCAGTATCAAAATACTGCATAACAACAGGCTACATCTGATCGAAAGTCTACAAAACTTTTTTGTCTTGTAATTTTTTTTCATAGCTTTGTTTTGTTTTTAATTAAACACGTTCCTTGCTGTCAACAAGGAAGATATCACCGGGAATGCTTGCCACGCATTTCCGGTTTCTTATTTTCTCTCAATTACATATACTGTATCTCCCTCCCTTTTGAATTCAGGACCTCCTGCCAAGGTCAATATCTTCAAAATGGATTCAAGGTTTTCATCCTTACTCATCTTCCCGCTAAAAGTATGCTTTCCAACGCTCCCCCGACTCTCGACGAACTGCACGCCATACCACCGGGACAGCACTCGTGTTACCACATCAAGATCATCTTCATTAAACATGAAGACTCCGTATCGCCAAGCAATCACGTTATCCAAATCCACCTCTCTCGACACGAAATCACCCGAACCCCGTTTCCAAGCGGATTGCATACCCGGCTCCAATATCATGGGAGCCATATCTTGTCCCACTCCGTCTGCCAGACTCACCTCCACTCTACCGGATAACAGGGTAGTGTAAATCGCTTCTTCGTTCGTGTAAGCGTTTATATTAAAAGATGTTCCCAAAACACGAGTCCGCATATTGCCCGTCTCCACGATAAACGGTTTTTCCGTGTCACGTGCCACTTCAAAATAAGCTTCCCCGGTCAACTTTACCACTCTTTCCTTCCCCACGAATTGCACGGGATACTCCAGCATCGTCTCCGCGTTCAACCAAACCCGCGTGCCGTCACCCAATACCAGCGAATAGTCACCCCCTACCGTCGTGTATATTTTATGAATAATCTCTTGCGAGGGTAAGGAATCCACCATCGGTTTATACAACAAACTTTCTCCCACCTCGACAAGAGGCACTCGTGCCAATTTTACACTATCGGAAGCATTACGTTCCAAGCCGATCTGCCGACCGTCTTCAAGCACCAGCATCACTTTTCCCCGCTTGGGAGATTGCCCCGTTTCCTCCACTTTTTGTTGTTTATTCATGGCAATCGGCACATCCGGTTGCCGCATCGAATTCCAAACAAAGAAAACACCGTATAAACAAACAGCCGCGACACCGGAAGCCCATGCCATCCGGACCCATCGCCTTTGCCCGGTATCCCTGTACGCCAAACGACGTGACACGATACGATGTACCCGTTTGAAATCCGTTGTCTGGTTAATCTCATCTTCCAATCTCAATCTTTCCCTGATACATTTCCAACGAATAATACTTTTATACAACTGGCGATTCTCTTCACTCTCATCCAGCCATCCACCCAAAACTTCTCTCTCCTCCCCGGATGCCGCTCCCAACTTTACCCGAATGATTATTTGTGCCAGTATTTGTGCTTTATTATATGTCATCATTTTTCACTTGTTTCTATATAGACACCACAAAACGAAAGACGGGATGAATGAAAATATGAAAAATTCAAAAATTATTTATAAACTTGCATCTCGATATTATTTAACCTTCGTTTTTTAATATTTAGTATTTATTTCTCAATCCTACCAAAAGAATTTTAACAATGCTCATTATTAATGCATTGTAAAATCGGAATTGCGGCTATATTCTGTCATTTTGAATCGTTTTAAACGAACGATTATTGATATGAGGAAATCCCATGAGCTAGAGACATTTATCAAGGAGCATTACGCCGCTCTATGCGCCGTTGCCGTTCGTTTTGTCGGGTCGCCGGATGCGGCTCAAGACATCGCACAAGAAGTCATTATCAAATTCTGGGAAAATCAGCATAATCAACAAGATATCAACTCAATAGGCAATTTTCTCTATACCATGGTAAAAAACGAATCCTTGAATTACCTGCGAGGATTGCAACGCGAAACCCAAAGATATACCAAACTGGAAATTGAAGAGCAGGAAGATCCACAAGTCTTAAACCAGCTGATTGCCGAGGATACAAACCAAACCTTAATAAACGCTATCAACACCTTGCCCCTCCAAAGCGCTCGCATCATGCGTCTTGTCCTGTCCGGTTACGAAAATAGAGAAATCGCTCAAATCATGGGAATTTCCGTGAACACGATAAAAACTTTAAAATACGCCGCAATTCGTAAACTTCGGGTGTATTTCAGTTCAGGCAATTACGAACTCGGATAGTCCCGTCAGACAAACATCCATTCTAAAAAAAAAAGACGCTCCTTAAAAAATATTCAATGTCATTCATCCCGTGAAAGTTCCGGTGGTGTCTATATGTAAACGTGTGTCACAAATAAATTCACCATGAACCTTCAAAACATTCAAACCGTAGCCCGTTACGAGATAAAATACATCCACAGAACCCCTATTTTCACGGGTATCGCCTTGATCGGATTACTCGTTATCCTCTTCTTTCAATATTATTTACAGAGCAAAGAACAAACCTTTCATTGGTTCATGATTACTTTATCCTCTTCAATCCCGTTCATCAACACGTATTTATTCACGATACTCCAATCCATTCTGATCATTTTAGCCGTAAATGAATGGAAAGGACGAGAGAAACACGCGGACACGCTGGTTACCATACAAGCCAAAAATATCAGCAATACCGAATACGCCACAGGAAAAAGCCTTGGAATAATCGTGACCTTACTGGCATTGAATATCATATCCCTCGCTTCGGTTATGGTCATACATATTTTTGACAGCGATTCTCCTTTCCAATTCTTCCCGTATATTTTTTACCTGTTCACGTTATCGTTTCCTTCTTTACTATTTTTGCTCGGCTTCTCAATGCTCGCCACAGCCCTTGTCAAAAACAGGGGAATCTCCATGTTTATTTTATTTATATTCATTTTCATCTCCCTGTACCATCTGCCAACCATGCTACACGGACTTCTGGATTTTCGGGCAACCTGCTTGCCGAATGTCTTTTCAGCTATAACCGGACACGTCGGGCTAGCAAATTACTTGAATCAACGCACCTTTTTCCTGCTTACAGGAATAGCTTGTATCATTTTTTCCATCGGGCAGGAAACACGACTTCCCGGCAACCTCCGTGAAAACGGGCGCAACCGCACTATCGCGACAGGAATATTACTTTTAAGCATCCTCCCCGGCACGCATTACTACCAGCATTTCCGCGAGGACGACGCCGTCCGGGCATGCTACCGGGAAACAGCATTAAAATACAATAACTATACTCCCACCCGAATTACCGAACACGAAATCAGCATACGCAGGCATGCGGAGCAATTCTTCTGTCATAGCCGCCTTCAAATTACCAACACCTCCGGGTCACCGCTCTCTGAAATTTTACTATACCTGAACCCGGCATTAGAAATCACGGGACTATCGAATAACGATGGTGAAGCCATCACATTCAGTAGAGAAAATCAAGTAATTATCTTACCCCAAAAGTTATTGCCTTACGACACGCTTTCGTTCACGATAGATTACCGGGGAAACATTGACGAACGGGTGTGCTATCTCGATATAAACACGGACTCCTACTGGAACGATCAATTCCAGAACTCTCCCTTGCATTTCGGGAAACGTTACGCTTACACGGGAAACGACTACACCCTATTGACCCCGGAATGCCTGTGGTACCCCACGACGATCCCTTCCGTGAATCTGAGTACCCCTTACGCCGTGATTAAAAACTTTACCCGTTTTTCCTTGGAAGTCACCGGGGAACAAGATAAAACGGTCATATCCCAAGGTACCCCGGAATCCAAAGGAGATACCATACGGTTCAATAACACACACCCGTTGACGGGACTGACATTATGTATCGGCCATCTCGAGAAAAACTCCATCGAGATAGACTCTGTCACCATGGAATTATACACCTTCAAGGGACATAACCACTTGGCAAAGACTCTCAAAGATTTAACGGAAGAAAAACTAAAAACCGCTTTACTCGGGAACAAAAAGTATTTGGAAAATCGCTTCAAAAAACGATACCCGTTCTCGAAATTCCGGTTAGTGGAAACCCCGGTTTCTCTCACGACCTTCTCCCGGAAATGGGAAAACGGCACGGAACTCGTACAACCCGAAATCGTACTCTTCCCGGAAAAATGGATCACGGCACATAATATTTTCACACGAAGATTCCGGAAGCAACTCCAAGAAAATATGCAAGAAAGAGCTAACATGGGAATGCCTTACACCCAATCGCGGGAAGAAGTGTACCTTGATTTTCTTCTTCGCAAACTATTCCAACCCAACACGGTATTGATGGAATACAATATCTTCATTCCCTACCTCGATAACAGAAGCGCAACCCCGGAGATGGCGTACAACCATCAAGATATAACCCCCATGTTCTTCAATCATTCAAATTACTTCTACTCGAAAGACTATCCTGTCATAGATAAATTGTTATACACTTTCGAGACACAAAGAAAACGCAACAACATCCATTTCATCGGCTCCGATGAAACGTTCGAGGCTACCACGTACCTCTCTACCCGTAGTCTAAAAGACGCCATAAATGACGCCACCCTTCCCATGAAGACGGTTGAAAACATACTTCAACTAAAAGTATCTGAACTGCTTAACTATATCGCCCTCAAAATATCTCCCGACCAATTTCAACAGCTCATAAACACGTGCAAGAATGAATCTCCTTTCCGGGAATTGTCTTTCGACACCCTAAGCTCAAGACTAGAAAACGATTACCATATCCGCTTGAACGACATCCTTCCCCGATGGTACAATGCCCGTGATATACCTAGTTACATCGTGAAAGACATAAAAGCCCGGAAAATAGAATCCGACGAGCCTAACCTGTATCAATTATCTTTCAAGATATGCAATAACAGCAAAACAGACGGATTTATATCAATACAAGCGGGACGAAGAACAAGAGGGCGGATTTATCACATCCCGGCAGAAACAAGTTGGGAAATCAAAGAAATTGAAGAATCCGAACATCAACTTTATCTCTCCATCAACCTCCACCTGTCCGGCAACCTACCCAACGGTATCACACAGAATTTACCTAATATTCAAGAAGTAACCTCTGATACCTCACGGGGCAAATTTGCCATCGGGAAACAAGCATTCCTACCTCCCGCGGATGAAATTATCGTGGATAACGAAGACCCCGGATTCCAAATCGTCGAGAATTCACGAAAGAAAAAGTTAGGTACATTGTTCTCACCGAAGAAAAAGAAGAAATACATTTACGAGTACACGTTTAATGCCATTCACCAACAACCTATTCCCGAATGGACATATTGTGCCGGGACATTAAACTTCTATGGCGACATCATCAAAAGTATGGTATTCAAGAAAGCGGGAAAAGGCAATACCCCCGTAGAATGGACAACAGATTTACCCGAAGACGGGCAGTATGAAGTATCCGCGTTCATCGTCAACAGGCAAGTATCCTTCGAGGGACACCCCGAGCAGTATTACACGCTAACCACCCGAGACGGGGAAGAAAACATCACGTTAAAGATAGGACTCATGGACTATGGTTGGATGCCCCTCGGCACGTTCCATTTTTCTGCAGGGAAAAATAAAATCACGTTAAGCGACAAAGGAATCGCTCCCGAACAAATCATTTTTGCCGATGCGGTAAAATGGAAGTATATCGGTAAATAAGCAGGGGTATGATTTTAAACATACCCTTTATCCCCCGGGAATAACGGTTCTCTTGCCATGATACCCGGTTCCACCGTTTTCCGCTTCTCTTCCAAAACTTTCACGTCTTCCCCCTGCATTTCCAACAACTCCTCCCCTCTCCTTTCCCAAACAATGGAATCATACTCTACCACCTGATGATAAGGCGGAACTGATACAGCAAAAACCAAACAACCATCAACCTCCCGGTATCTAATCAAAGTCAAGCTATCTATATTAGCACCGAATGCCTCAATAATTCTCTTATGCAGGAACAATTCGTACTTGTCCGGTACGCAATACAAATACTCCAGATCGCCGTGTACACCGACAGGTTCGCCCTCGTCATTCACCCCGATATAGACCACCCCGCCCTGTTCATTCAAGAAACCGCATATCGCGCACATCATCATATCGATTTGTGCTTCCACGTCCGCACCTCTCGAACCCGCGGGATACACGATTGACTCCATAAACTCCCTCACGAAATTCCGCTCGCCAAACGTCAATTCTTCCTGTTCTTCCTTTTTGAAAGATAGTAAAGCCAAAAGTTCATCATGTATCAAGCGGGAAGTCCCAACCGTATGTCCCGGTAACTCCTTTTCCAGTATATACTTCGCAACATTTGCGACATCTTCATCCCCCGAACGGGAGTAACGCGCCAGCTCATCCGCGCACGAACCGTCTTTACATGCCGCGAGAATCTTGATAATTGTCCACTGTCGCTCCAAAGCAGGGAAACGTTGGAAATCACGTTCCAAAAAATCCAAATCGATCTTCCTGACATCCCCTTCTTCCACGAACTCGTATCTTATGATCAAATAATTTATCAAGCAATCGTAATAAGTTTTCAACCGATTATCGCCCAACACGTGAGAGAGCAACCGAATAAAATAAAGCAAATTAAGATTACCCAGACTAACCTCCCGTGTCAAATAGAACTGTAACAAACGAATCAATTCCTTCACGTACCCGTGCGAAATATCCACAGACCGTTCT
This sequence comes from Butyricimonas sp. Marseille-P3923, assembly GCF_900184685.1. Taxonomy (GTDB): domain Bacteria; phylum Bacteroidota; class Bacteroidia; order Bacteroidales; family Marinifilaceae; genus Butyricimonas; species Butyricimonas muris. The sequence continues at coordinate 1,267,860 of NZ_FXXL01000006.1, read as the reverse complement.
ATCTTGCCCATGTTAAAATTCGCCTGCACGTCGCCTTCCCTAAAACGTTTACAATCACCCAAGTACTCGTACACGAGGTTCGACACGGCATCATGCCGATCAAAAGACTCGGTCGAGGCCTGAACCATTTCACCCCTTATCCGTCCCCGGGTCGGTATATCGGTTATTCTCAATAAATAACAATCATTCTCTTTTATCTCCACTCCTTCCGGGACACTCGTGTAAACGATATACCCGTTTTCAGAAAGCCAAATCAACAATTCGTTTTTCTCGTACAGGAACAAAGCATTGCACTCGTCCCCGGCATCCAGACGCACGGCTGCCGAACGATTCAACTCCTCCCAAATCGAAAACTGAAGTTTCTCCTCGCTCGACTCGACCACGGTCGCCTGCAGCAAATCGCCGGGATGCAAAATATCTTCAATCGTATCCAGTTTTGCCCGTGTAATATGGCTCACGTGCAGCACTCCGTTCCCCTCGTACTGGTCGTCCACAACCGACACGAACGCCAACGTCGGGTTCTGGTTATATATCAATTTTATCTTTATCGTCACGCTCACGCCCACGGGCGGACGTCTTTTCTTCAAAACATTCTTCTTGAGTTCATCCGAGAAATCGGCGAACACGCCTCTCCATGACTTTGTCACTTCAGCAAGTTCCCCGTCGAAAACCAATTTTCTCTTGTTACTCCCGACTTTCAACGCCATCCCGTTAATCTCCGCCACCATGTCGAATTTCGTGGAAGTCGGTGCAGATAAAGTGATTGCCTTGTTGTCTACCAGTACCTGTCCCTTCCCGTCAAACATCCGTCCTTGACAATTTCTCAAAGCCGCGACCGACTTCTCCTCTATCACGGCTTTCAAGTCGGCAAGCGAAAATTTCAACAAATCCTCCCAAGCGAAAACCGGATTCTTCTGGTTAAACAAGAGGGAATTGAAAGCGTTCTCCCGGAACAACTCCTCTTTTTTCTCCCCTAAAATATACAGGTACCTGAAAAACATGGAACGCAGGCAGGCAAATTCTTCCTGCACGGGAACTCCCGACAACAATTTCGCGCCGAGAATCCAAACCGTATCTTGAAGCTGTTCTTCCGTCCTACCCTCGAAACTTAAAATATCATCTTGTTCCCGCATCAATGCCACCCGCTCGTTCATACATTCTGTCACCCGCGGGAAATTCTTGTTCAACGTGTGATACACCAAAAGCACAAAACCTTCTGCCGGTAAAAGATGCAAGCGGGGACTGAAACGCACGATTGTTGACAGGGTAATCCACACCAACGACTTTTTAAACAGATAGCCCGACAAGGTCAACTTCCGCAACTTATCCGTCACATAATCCCCCTCGCCCTCCGTGTCTATCAACCGGATCGCCTCTCTCGACGCAAGAGCCTCATCCAAGTAACGTTCCACCAGCATCCGCTGGTCATTCAACTTGACGCCCTCGTAACATTTTAAATAAGTCGACCCCTCGATCAACCATTCCAGAACACGAATAAACACGCCGTTCAGGTAACGATAATCCTCTATCACGATTTCCTCTCCCGCCAGTTCCGACCGAATGACATTCAACAAAGAAAAAATCCACTCCGGCCCCTGTTTCTCGACAGAGGTAAAATCATAATCACAAGTGTACTTCTCAAGAACTTCCGCTTCCTCCCCCGTGAAACATACCTCTTCAAACAAACGCTCAAGAGTCACGATATCAATCGACTTATCTTTTACAATCTTATTCATCATCGTAAATACATTTAAACAAGCGCACTTCCGTGAACATCAACTTTTCATGATAATAAGGCACATGAAATCACCCCCTCCCGATTAACCACTATGCAAAGAAAGGACTTTTTTTCGAAAATATGCTCTCATGCGCGTAAAAACATCATGAAATGATAAATAGTTATACTAAACATTTCAAGGGAATGGCCTATGGTAAAGCGTAAAGCTCGCCTATTTCCCGCGTTTCTAATGCCGGCAACAACATTCCTCCCGCGTGTGTTAAAAAAGCATATTCTTTGCTAAAACGTGGGCGAAGTGTAGGCGAAGTACGGGCAAAGAGTAGGCGATGCCGCCTAAAAGTCACCCAAAAGTCACCCAAAACCCGTGCAATGCCATAGTAAAACCCATGCTTAAAAGATAATCAACGATTACAAATTATTTTATATACATTTGTTCCTACATAACACACGAAAGTCCATGATTAGAAAATTCCAACCACGAGATGAAGATGCCGTTATCCGGATATGGCTGGAAGCATCCGCCATCGCCCACTATTTCATTCCCCATTCCTACTGGGAAAACAACACGGCAAGCATGCGCGAAATATATATACCCCAAAGCGAAACTTTCGTTCACACGGATGATACAACCGGAGAAATCACCGGATTTATTTCCCTATCGGGAAATTACCTCGCCGCCCTATTCGTGGCTCCCGCCCGACAAGGTAAAGGAATCGGGCAAGCATTGATGACTTACGTGAAAACACTAAAACCCGAACTGGAGCTAAACGTTTACCGGGAAAACACACGAGCCGTCACGTTCTATAAACACCAAGGCTTCAAAATTACACGAGAACAGGAAGACGAGGCTACCGGACAGAAGGAATACGCGATGACTTACCGGTTACATACCTGAAATGTCAAATGATTTTTTTACTTTTACGTCCTCAAATATTACATATGCCACAAGATATCACGATATACACAGACGGTGCAGCCAGCGGGAATCCCGGTCCCGGGGGATACGGGGTCGTGCTTATGGCGGGACCGCACCGGAAAGAATTGTCGGAAGGCTTCCGGCTCACGACGAACAATCGCATGGAATTGCTTGCCGTTATCATCGGGCTGAATGCCCTGCGCTTCCCGGGAAGCAACGTCACGATATACTCTGATTCGAAATACGTCGTCGACGCCGTCGAGAAAGGTTGGGTGTTCGGGTGGGAGAAAAAAAGATTCAAGGATAAAAAGAATCCCGACCTGTGGCAACAATTTTTAGCACTCTATCGCAAACACAACGTGAAATTCGTCTGGATAAAAGGACACGCCAATATACCTGAAAACGAACGCTGCGACCAACTCGCCGTTGCCGCCTACAAAGCCCCTAACTTACAGATAGATGAATATTATGAAGCGGGAGTATAAAAAAAAATCCCGTTTGTTACTCTCTAACGTTTTAAATTAATTATTTTCGCGCTACAATCTAATATAGAAAAATAACATCGTTCGTCATAAAAAACTATCGAGATGAAGAAAATATTAATCGTTGGTGCAGGGGGACAAATCGGTTCCGAACTGGTTCCTTATCTGAGATCTATCTATGGAGATAACAATGTAGTGGCAGCCGATATCAGTGCTGAAAAATGCAAAGCATTGGCAGAAGCGGGTCCTTTCGAGGAATTGAACGCTCTTGACGGAGAGGGATTCAGTGCCATCGTGAAAAAATACAATATTGATACCATCTTCAACCTGGTTGCCTTATTGTCTGCCACGGGAGAGAAAAACCCGAAACTGGCATGGGATATTAACATCGGGGCGTTGACAAACTCCCTGTATATCGCGAAGGACAACAATTGCGCCGTGTTCACGCCGAGTTCTATCGGTGCTTTCGGTAACGACACCCCGAAAGACAAAACCCCGCAGGATACCCTGCAACGTTCAAACACCACGATTTACGGTGTTTGTAAGGTAACCGGGGAACTTCTAAGCGACTATTATTTCCACCGTTTCGGGGTAGACACGCGTAGCGTACGCTTCCCGGGATTGATTTCATACGTGACTCTTCCCGGCGGGGGAACCACGGACTACGCCGTGGAAATCTACTATGACGCCATCCGGAAAGGTTCATTCACTTGCAACGTGCAGGAAGGCACCTACATGGACATGATGTATATGCCGGACGCCTTGAACGCCGTGGTTACTTTGATGGAAGCCGACCCCAGCAAACTGAAACACCGGAACAGCTTCAACATCGCATCCATGAGTTTCGAGCCGGAACAAATCGCAGCAGAAATCCGCAAACATATCCCGGACTTCAAAATGGATTATCAAATCGATCCGGTAAAACAAGCTATCGCCAACAGCTGGCCAAACAGCATGGACGACACTTGCGCCCGTGAGGAATGGGGCTGGGCACCGAAATACGACCTTACCAGCATGACCAATGATATGTTGGTAAAAGTGAAAGAGAAATTTGACAAGGGATTGATAAAGTAATTCCTTGTTCAAGTAAATAAAAAATCCGGGTTTGAAGACCCGGATTTTTTATTGTTTATCTGTTCACGATTAATCTTCTACTTCATCCAGTTTTTTGCGGTATGCAAAAAACTTTTCTAAACCATATTTTTCCAATAGAGTTTTCAAGTATTCGTACTTTTGCATTATCAATTCGTGTTCCCCGTATCGTGCTCGAATTTCAGCATCCGTACAAGTAAAAATCAATCTTAAATAATCCATAAAATCAACATTTGTAGACACGAAATATTGATAATTTCCATTCAATGCACCCAAACTCAACGCCCCGTATTTCTCTATATTCTCGTAGTCTAATATGCTTCCATCCGGAAAAAAATCCAAAGTGGCTCCTTTTATTCTAAAACCTTTAGCGTAAGGAGCATTAGTGGCATTTATCGTTGTCGGCCAAGTAGCCGAGTTTTTCGTTATATCAAAGAAATCTTGCAACTCTTCAGTATTTGAGGCTCCTCCTCCAAACATATCGTACACTTGATTCAACAAAACATTAATCATCAATCCCCTTCTTTCTTCAGCCGACAACGTGTTGAAATGCTTCTTAGTCACATCTGTCATACTAACCACAACAGTGTTATTAGCTATGTCATTCCAATAAGACAAGACTTCAGCATTTGTTTTGCCCTTGAATACCGTATCCACTACAAAAAAACGTTTATAGGAAAAAGACGAAGTGTTCAATACTGGATCCACAATTAAAAAATAGTAATCGACAAAATCTTTGATTACCTCCCGATCGTATGACAAACGATAGTTAGCAGAAGTTGTTACCCCTGAAGTTGTAAAATTATATCCCATCTTGTAGGTTTGATAATGAGTATAAGGCACTCCATTATTATACCGAATTTCCGATCCTAAGGTATCGTTATAGAAAAAACGCAAACCACTTTCTTCGTATATCTCATAGATTAACTGATCCAGTTCATCTGCATCCGGATCGTAGGCGAGTGACCACCAATCCCGCTCCGCATAGGAGGGATTTGGTGTTTCATCATCGGAACAAGCCATAAATAGGCCACAGGCTATCACAAGGCTTAACAATATATTTTTCATCATCTTATTCATCTTTTAAAAAACAATCCACACGTTCATTTTGTATAATAGCTCCTTCGGTTTGCTCGATCTCGTAGGTAGGAATCGGCATCACCCAACTGCCATCCGGATAAGCAGGCAACTCGTAATACCCGATATAGTCCCCTTTCGTACTTGCATTTCCCGCATTGTGTTCAAACATGACATGGTGGACAGAAATCGCTTCCGGATACTTGGGACTGACCGCATAACGACGTAAGTCGAACCAACGCTGGCACTCGAAGCATAACTCCCTTCTTCTCTCCTTGCGAATCAATTTTACCAAAGCCTCACCGGATTCCGTCAAGGTTCGCAAATCGTGGATACGGGTTTCCATCAAATCTGCAAGTACTTCTCTTGCCTCGGGGTCCCGCTCGGTCATTGCCAATGCCTCCGCTAAATTCAAATACACTTCAGACAAACGCAACAAGAAACAATCTGAAACGTAGGTTTTCATAGAGTTCAAGGTTAGCGTATCTTTTCCTGTTAATTTTGCCGGTAACAAAAAACCACCATACTTATGCTCTCTACACACCAAATCTTTACGTACATCACCTTCCTCTTCCGAGAATACCTCTAACAGCCCGGGAGAAATCGCTAAAGCGTCCACCATATCAGCATTATTTTCCTGATAGAACACCCCCGCTCCTAAACTTTGTCCCTGGGTAAAAATAATCTCGGGACAACCGTTATACAACCATGTTGCCTGCCCCGAACTTTTCATGTTCATCAAGGAATACTTCCCTTTCAAAATTTCCCGGCAAAGCTCCGGAACCAAATCCCATTTACCCATATAACAATACACGCGACTCAACAAAAGGCGTGCCGCATCTTGGTTCGCCCGGTTGACGGAAGGCATCTCGATTCCTTCCAAGTAATCGACCGCCATTTGCAAATCATGCACGATTTGATTGTAAACGGAATCCACTGGAGTACGGGTGAAATTCTTGTCCTCCACCACGGGGGATAATTTCAAGGGTACTCCCAAATCACTGTATGCCGTCACTTTATCGTAAGGTTTAGCGTAAATATTCACCAACAAGTAATAATATGCCGCACGCAGAAAATGGCATTGCCCCCTCACGCTGTTACGGTCCTCCTCCGTGTCGTGCGTGAACTCCTCGACCTTATCCAAAATCACGTTCAGCACCGCAATATGCTCGTACAGTGTTGCCCAATTCTTATCCTCGAAAGCATCTCCCTTGATATTAAACGGGGCGGCTTCCCACTTGTAAAAAGCCCGCAATTCATTAGTAAACACACCTTTGGTTATCTCCAGCCCAGCAATGGCTGCCTGTACATCATCGTCCATCGCAAACAACCAAGAGTAATAGGAGTTAACAGCCGACACGTCATAGGTGGCAACGTTGGCCGCCAAGGACGCCTTCATGTACCCGTTACCGATCAGCAACTCTTCCATATCCTTACAATCACGGGCATACATCAACTCGTGGGACTCTTCCGTTAGGAAATCGCCACAAGCTCCCCATAGGCAACCCAACAAGCAAATCAGGAATGTATATCTCTTTTTCATAGGTTTATATTTTTAGAATGATACATCTATACTAAAGGAATAAGTGGGACGCACGGACAAGTTAATACGGTCGGCCGATCCGGACTGAGAGGTCGGGTCCTGCCCGCGCAACTCCTTGGCACTCCATGTAAACAGATTCGTTCCCGAGAGAGACACGTACATGTTCTTCACGTGCAAGTGCTTACAAATCTTTTGCGGCATCACGTAACGCAAACTCAAAGATTGCAATTTCAGATAGTTACCGCTTACCACCCGGATATTAGAGAAGTCATACATCTGCCAAATATTATCGGCAAACTTAAACGGCTCATTGTTCCACCAAGGTGTCAACGAAGCTTTAAAAGCCCCTGCTTCCAACATTCCCGGAATATTGGTAATTTCTTCATCCCCGGGACGTCGCCAACGACGCACGAATTCCTTACGCATATTTTTTATCGGTTGTGGAACAAGCGATTCCCCGGAAGCACCATCATACAATTTCAACAAACGCACCTTGGAACCGATACTATAAGCAAGATTAAAACTCAAGATAAAGTTGTTATACTCGAAAGTATTGGAAACACCACCTTGCAAATAAGGAACCCGACAACCGGAGTATTGCATTACGGTGGTAAACACCTTACTCTTCGACATATCAATGTATTGGTCCCAAAGGTCCTCTTCCACACGGGCAAAGGTGGGTCGCCCATCTGACGGGTCTAATCCCGTGAATTCATAAGAGAAAAAGGAATTCAACGGACGTCCGCTCACGTAAGCCTTTCCATTCAAATAATCCTGGTAGGTAAAATCATCGTGCAAGGGATCGAAATCATCCCCCCGACCTAATTTGTTGATCAATTTATTTACCACTTGACCTAATTGCGGGTCGATACTCCAACGGAATCCCTTACGCTCGCCATCGGCGCTGATACTGGAAAGCATGCGGTTCATGGGCACGATATTGAAACTGAATTCAAAACCCGAGTTCTCTACTGTACCCTCGTTTACCTTGTAGGAGGAAACTCCGTTTACGCGAGCCACCTTTTTGGTCAGATAGGCATTCTTAGTCTTCTTGTAGAAATAGGAAACCATACCTTTGATCGAATTATTGAACAAGGAGAAATCAAGACTCGTATTGAATGAAGCTGTCTTCTCCCAACCTAAATCCGGGTTCGGAAATGTTTTAATCGTGGATTGATACTCATTGAATATCTGATTTACCTCCCCTTTCTGGATAATCAATTCCGGGGTAGCTTCGTTGGTGATGTTTCCCTGATAACCGAAAGAGGCACGTAACGCCACGTCGTTCACCCAATTCACACCAGCAAGCACATTCTCTTTCAAGTTCCAACGTCCTGAAAAAGACCAAATCGGAAGAATCTTGTCATTTGTTAAATTTCCAAATTCATTGGAAAAATCTAAACGAGCATTCATATTGAAAATGTAAGTATTGCGGAAACTATAGGTCAACGACCCGTACAAACCGACTTTGTTGGAAGTTTTATCTTTCAATTTCCCTAAAGCATTGGGATTTGAAGCCAACCATTCGGCATACTTTATATACACTTTTTCATCCACTTTATTGACCGTCAAACCGCGATCCGGTAAATAACAACGGATAGTTTTAGCAAATCCCGTATATTTAGAAGAATTCAACTCCCCCCCCACGTCTACAGACACCATGTGCTGCTCGTATTCATCCAAATAATGGTGGTAATTAACTTGTCCGCGCAGGGTATAGCTATTGTTTTTCGTGTTATCCTTTTGTAATTCTCCTCCCAAAGGCAAGTAGGATAGTCTATTGGAAACGAAATCATTGTACCGCGGGTCCTTATAGAAGTAAGAATAACTGTATGCGTACGCCGTATTTTCAGCATGATAGGTTTCGTTATCCGTGTCGGATAACATATAAGAGAAAGTGGCCTGTGCTTTCAAACGGGGAATTATCTCGTAAGACAAATTAGTCATAAAACTCACCGAATGACCTTTTACCGTGTTATACGAATTATCCCGTTCATTCAACACATTAAAATAAACAGACTGACCATTTTTTGAAATCTTATGATAATGTAATGTCCCATCCGTATCGTATAAAGGCACCGCACGACTAGTTCCGTAAGCATAATCCAACAAACCTACATCCGCAGGAGTATGCTTTTGCTCACGTACATTAGCAGACAATTTGAATTGAGCGCTAAATTTATTTTGCGTGAAATTCAAGTTCAATACCGAATTATAACGGTCAGCCGATTCCTTGACTAATACACCATTCTCCCGACCGTAACCCACGGAAGCATGATATCTCATATTCTCTGAACCTCCGGAGAACGAGAGGGTATGATTGTGTGAAAAAGAATTACGAGTGATCTCTCCCAACCAATCAGTATTCATGGTTTCGAAGCGAGTAGTCCCTTCTTGAAACTCATCGAAACTGATCAAACCTTTATTGTATTGCTCTACCAAAGCCTCATAGCCGGTCCATCCATCCACGGTATTATTGTATCTCATCCCTTTCTCGATCGCCTCGCGGGAGTAATCGACACGCTCGCGAGAGTTCATCAAGTAAATCGCCCGATCCGAATAATGCGGACGGCGGGCAAAACTCCCGTCTACGTGGTAATTCATGCGCAAAGGCCCTACTTTCCCTTTTTTCGTGGTTATAACAATTACCCCATTGGCAGCTTTTGTCCCGTACAAAGCGGTGGCAGAGGCATCTTTCAATATGTTGATATCCTCGATATCATAGGGGTTCAAGCCGGAAATGGCATTTCCCAACAAGTTCACGAAATCCAAATTATTAATGTCATCCGGATCAACATTCACCGGGTCACTCAATACAACACCATCCAGTACCCACAAAGGCTCCTGGCTCCCCAAGACCGTGGAAGTTCCCCGGATACGTAAACGAGGCGTAGCTCCAACTTGCCCGGAATTTTGCATAAAGATTAATCCCGGTACGCGCCCTTCCAACATCTTATCGAGAGAAGATACTCCCGGCATCATAATGTCCTCCGCTTTCAAGGTGGTTACCGCACTTGTCAATTTCTTTTTGTCCGTGTTCAAGTATCCCAAGGCGACCACTTCATCCAACGTTTCGGCATCGTCTTCCAGAATCACGTTCAATTCGGTCTGCCCCGTGTATTTTACCGTTTTGGTTTTTTTCCCGATAAAGGAGAATATCAATTCCACGTCGCTACCGGCAGGAAGAGTCAATCTATAACGTCCTTTGATGTCGGTAGCCGTTCCCATTGTAGTACCCTTGATTTGCACGGTCACACCCGCAAGGGTATCAGTCTTCATCACACCTGTCACGGTACCCGTCACGACTCTTGGCTTTTCGTCTTTCGCCCGCATAGGAGTAGCGTGACGCAAAATAATTAAATTCCCTTCTTGCACATACGTGAGTTTGGTCCCTTTCAACACCATATCCAATATTTCAATCACATTTTTATCTTTTACGGATACCGAGATATTATTCACGTTTTTCACATCCGCACCAGAATACACGAATTGTACCCCGGCCTTCTCTTTCAACAAATCCATTACCTCGATCAACGATTTATTCTCTATTTCTAAATTCAATTTCACTTGCTGTGCCTTCGCAGTAGCCAAAAGAGAACCCGATGACAACATAACAAATAAAACGAATAGTTTCATAATTCGTATCCATTCTATCGGTTTCGGACTCCCTCGAAACCTGAAACGAAAACTCAATTCTTTCATAATTTGTATTTGATAATTAAAAATCAATTATATCTATTTCCCCTTGACACCATAACGCTTTGCAATATCGTGTTTCGCAGTTTCTCCAATCCCTTCCAATTGATACAAACGTCTGTAATCCCCCTCCGTTTCACTGGTCAAAGGTCCTTTCACAGAAGGATACGAGGGACAGCGGGATCCATCTTTCCCGATAAATTTAAACCGGAATTCCGACCAATACCACTTGGGAGCGAATCCCGTGTAAAACGGCTTCCACTTTAAAAGTAAATCACCCATCGCTATATTAAAATTGACACGATAAGTATTATTCCCTAAATCTTCCGCAAGCAACGTACTTTTATAAACCCCATAAGCGTCGTTACCTCCATCCCAATTTTCATTACGATCCAAAGCTATTCCCGCTTTGCGACACAGAGCATAAGTTGCTGCATTTACCGGAGAGTATGGAACAGTAACATCAAAAGAGCACCATGGGTCATTATAAAGTATCACCCCATCGACAAGTTTATTACTATGGAATGTGCAAGAAATAAAGACAGAATCGTCAAGTATCGTCGGGCTTCCCGGCAAGCTCTTTATATCCCACTCGTCAATCTCCACTTCCAACGGTTCCGGTTCCACAGAGGCAGCATTATTAAACAACGGATGTTTTTCCAACAACCGTGCCGAAGCCTCCGGCAAAATCACTTTGTCCAAAAGACCACCTTTAGGCACACTTGTCGTATATGCCAACTGACTACAATAACGCGTGTAATACCAACGCCATGCATAAGCATTATTAGAAGTCTTTGCCTCCACCGATCCCAAAAGAGAGAATGTTGCGGAACTCCTTTTGTGCGTTTCCAACGGAACCCCGAAAGAACGTGCCAAAGTGTACAGCACCTCCCCGTAAGAAGCCAAATGCGCTTCACGTCCCCGGCTTGAAGTCAAATAACGTACTCTAAATTTCTCGTGATCCACACCACAGAAAGCAATACCGGAATAAGTTCCCAAACTATAATGTGCACAGAAACTACCCGTGTATTCAGGCATAAATACCAAGTAATTATCGCTAGTTTTTTCCTCCGGGTGCTGCTCGAAATAAGCCAACACCTCTTCCGCCATCGCAGCGATATTCTTTTCCGTCATCTCCTCTGTCGTCCGAGTACTCTTGATATAGTGCATCTTCACGTAATCGGGATTCTCGTTCACGATCAAACCGAATTTCTTGTTGGGAATCCGGTTTCTCTGCAAACACAATTCAAAATACTTCTGCATGTCAAGAGCGAAGCCGGATAGACGCCAATGCCAATATTCCCGATCGTATTCATCGGCAGGCACATAATACACTACATTTAAAGTATGCTCTGTTTCAGCCGTGTAAGTCGGCCCCGGAGGAAGTATCACCTCCACTTGCTCATCCTCATCACCTTTATACAATTCAGCACAACCAAACAGCATAAAGATAAAAGACACCCATAAAAAATATCCAATACTTTTCTTCATAAAAATGTTTGTTTTTGGTAAAAAAAAATCCATTAAGTTCATGTCCATAACGAAAGAAAAACAAAAAATGGGTACAACAATTCAGTATTTTTTAAATTTCATAATAATTAAAGCACTGAAAAGAGTTATACACGGATCATTCTCTCGTGAAGAAACGTATAAACTCAAACAAAAAGTTAGTATATTAGTAGCCTCGTTTTAATCAACGATCAGGAATCAAGCCTATATTTAAATTCAAAATATGCCAAGAAAAGAAAAAAAAACAAAGCGAGACATCGGTAAAAAAGAAATACGCCGGATGTTATACGATATATTCTCCGCAAACCCCAACGAACATTTTAATTACAAACAGTTGGCGCAGCGATTGGGGATCAAAAACATGAACGCGAAACAGTTGATCATGACGGTTCTCTACGAGATGAAAAACGACAATATGCTCTCGGAAGAATCAACCGGACAATTTAAATTCAAAATAAGTACCGTTTACGTCACGGGAATCATCGACTTGACTGCCAAGGGTACTGCCTACTTGGTTTCCGACGAATGCAAGGAAGACGTGTTTATCCCGCAGGTCGGTTTGAACCATGCCTTGAACGGGGACAAAGTAAAGGTCTTGCTCTACGCTCGAAGTTCCAGACGTCGCCCGGAAGGGGAAGTGGTAGAGATTCTGGAACGCAAGAAAGAAACTTTCGTGGGTATCATCCAATGCTCCAAACAATACGCATTCCTCGTACCGACCGGCAAACAACTGCCTTACGATATCTTTATCCCGTTGAACGAATTGAACGGGGCAAAAGACGGGGAGAAAGCCATCGTCAAGATTACCGAATGGCCGGAAAACCAAAAGAACCCGATAGGCAAAGTACTCCAAGTACTGGGTACCCCGGGAGATAATGATACCGAAATGAACGCCATCATGGCAGAATTCGAACTTCCGGTTCAATTCCCCACCACGGTGGAGAAAGCCGCGAAAAAAATAAAAGACGCTATTCCCGAGGAAGAAATCAAAAACCGAAAAGATTTCCGGGATATCACGACATTCACGATCGACCCGAAAGACGCCAAAGACTTTGACGACGCCCTTTCGTTCCGAAAATTAAAAAACGGGAACTACGAGGTAGGCATACACATTGCCGATGTCAGCTTTTACGTGACACCCGACTCGACCTTGGATAAAGAAGCGTATAACCGCGCAACCTCTGTTTACCTCGTGGACCGCACGATACCCATGCTACCGGAACATTTATCCAACGGACTGTGTTCCCTGCGTCCGAATGAAGAAAAACTCTGTTTCTCGGCAGTCTTCGAACTGAACGAGAACGCTGAAGTGATTAAACAATGGTTCGGACGGACGGTTATCAAATCGGACAGACGCTTCACGTATGAAGAAGCGCAAGCCATGATCGAGGGCGAAGACGGCGATTTCAAAACCGAAATAATAACGCTGAACGATCTTGCCCAGAAGCTACGGGCTGCCCGTTTCCAAAACGGCGCTATCGCGTTTGACCGCATTGAAGTACGCTTCGACATTGACGAGAAAGGTAAACCCACGGGAGTATATTTTAAACGCTCGAAAGAAGCCAACAAGTTGATCGAAGAGTTTATGCTGCTCGCCAACAAAAAAGTAGCCGAAAGAATCGGCAAAACAAAAGAAGGGCAAAAAGCAAAAACTTTCGTGTACCGTATCCACGAGCAACCCAATACCGAAAAACTGGAAGACTTCGGTCGTTTCATAGCAAAATTCGGGTATAAAATACGCACGACCTCTCCCCGGCAACTATCTTCTTCCATGAACAAATTAATGGAAGATGTACAAAACCGTCCGGAACAGAACATGATCGAAACACTAGCTATCCGTACTATGGCAAAAGCCGTTTACTCCACGGTAAACGTGGGACACTACGGTCTGGCTTTCGATTATTACTCGCACTTCACGTCACCCATCCGTCGTTACCCCGACGTGATGACTCACCGACTGTTGCAACGGTATCTGGACGGGGGACGTTCTGCCAATGCCGAAAAATACGAGGAGATGTGCAAGCACTGTTCCGACATGGAACAAGTGGCATCTAATGCGGAAAGAGCCTCGATCAAATACAAGCAGGTCGAGTTCATGAGTGACAAATTAGGAGAAAATTTCATGGGAACGATTTCCGGTGTCACGCAATGGGGATTCTACGTGGAGCTGAATGACACCAAATGCGAGGGACTGGTTTCCATCAATGAACTGGAAGGTGACTACTATGAATTTGACGAAGAAAACTACTGTATCGTGGGACGCCACCACCGGAAAGTTTACCAGCTTGGGGACCAAGTACTCGTGAAAGTAGCCAAAGCAAATCTCGTTGCCCGCCAACTCGATTTTGCCCTCGTGGAAAGCGAAAGTAAAAATACCACTCCTGCCGTTACGCCCCAAACACCTGCCTCCCGACGTGAAAAACCGGAACGTAAATTCCGCCGAGGCCGACGGGGAGATGCAGCTTCCGGCCGGAAAAGTGGAAAAGGAAACCGCAAAAAGAAATAAAAAATAAAACGGGGAGTTCAAAAACTCCCCGTTTTATTTTTCTATCATCAAGCATCAACCGCACTTGGATGACCCGCAAACTTTACAGATCAAACAACCTTCCTGATAAACGACAGATTTTGAACCGCAATTCTCGCACACTGAACCAGTAGCCTCGGTTCCGTCCGGAATGAATTTCCGCAAAGCTCTCTCGACACCATTCTTCCACGTGTTGATATTCTCGTTATCAAATTCCATGGCTGCCACTAAATCCACGATTTGATTGATCGGCATCCCGTAACGCAAGACTCCCGAAATCAACTTGGCGTAATTCCAGTACTCCTTGTTAAACTTGTAAGACAACCCTTCAACCGTTGTTTTGAAACCTCTCTTGTTAGAGAATTGGAAGTCATAACGGCTATTACCATCCTCGTCCGTATTCTTGACAATCTTACCATCCGTCACGGCTTTCGGTAACATGATACCTTCCTCGTCATCAGCAATACCGGTGAATATCTCGTAAGGGCGACCATTATAAAGACCGATGAAAGCAATCCATTTTTCCTTGTTGTTCTGGAAACGCACGATCTCCGCATCCAACTCTCTCGGACGTTTTGACGGCATCGCACCCTCTTCCTTCTTATCTTTATTGGAAACCAGTACTCCCGCACGAGAACCGTCGCGATAAACCGTACATCCCTTGCAACCGCTCTTCCAAGCCTCGATATAAAGCTGTCCCACCAATTCCTCCGTCACGTCTGCCGGCAGATTCACGGTAACACTGATAGAGTGGTCTACCCATTTCTGCACACGCCCCTGCATACGCACTTTAGCTACCCAATCGATATCATTGGATGTAGCCTTATAATAAGGAGATTTGGCAACCATCTCATCGATTTCCTCATCCGTATAGCGTTCGCGTACATCATACCCGTTTTTCTCCATCCAAAGGGCAAACTTATGATGGAATACTATAAATTCCTCGTAAGCATCTCCCGTCTCATCAACGAAATCCACACGCACATTCTTATCATTCGGGTTTACCTTTCTTCTTCTCTTGTAAACGGGCAAGAACACCGGTTCGATACCGGAAGTCGTCTGCGTCATCAAACTGGTCGTTCCCGTGGGTGCAATCGTCAAACAAGCAATATTACGACGTCCGTATTTCACCATATCCTTGTACATCTCCGGATCAGCTTCTCTCAAACGAGTGATAAACGGATTGTTTTCCTCTCTCTTGGCATCAAAAATCTTGAAAGCCCCGCGTTCTTTTGCCATCTCGACAGAAGAACCGTAAGCGGCAATAGCCAATCGCTTGTGAATATCCACGGAGAAATCAACAGCCTCATCGCTACCGTAACGCAAACCCAAAGCAGCCAGCATATCGCCCTCGGCAGTGATACCCACTCCAGTACGACGTCCTTCTCTGGCTTTCGTTTTAATCTTCTCCCACAAACGGATTTCAACACCCTTAACCTCGTCGTCTTCCGGATCCGCACTAATTTTGTCCAAAATAGCATCAATCTTCTCAAGCTCCAGATCAATAATATCATCCATCAACCGTTGAGCGATAGCCACGTGCTTTTTGAATAAATCGTAATCGAAATAAGCCTCTTTCGTGAAAGGATTTACCACGTATGAATACAAGTTAATCGCCAGCAAACGACAAGAATCATACGGACACAAAGGGATCTCCCCACAAGGATTGGTAGATACCGTTCTATATCCCAAGTCCGCATAGCAATCCGGTATACTTTCCCGAATAATCGTATCCCAGAATAAGATTCCCGGTTCAGCGGATTTCCAAGCGTTGTACACGATCTTGTTCCATAACTTAACGGCATTGATCTGTTTCACGTTCTTCGGCTCATCGGAATAAACCGGGTATTTTTGTATATAATCACGTTCCTCAACAACGGCATTCATGAATTCATCGTCAATCTTTACCGAAATATTTGCTCCGGTCACTTTACCTTCCGTCATCTTGGCATCGATAAAACTCTCGGAATCCGGGTGATTGATAGACACACTCAACATCAAAGCTCCCCGGCGACCGTCTTGTGCAACCTCGCGCGTAGAGTTAGAGTAACGTTCCATAAAGGGAACAATACCTGTTGACGTTAAGGCCGAATTCTTTACCGGCGAGCCCTTGGGACGAATATGCGACAAGTCATGTCCCACCCCGCCTCTTCGCTTCATTAATTGTACTTGCTCCTGATCTATCTTCATCACTCCCCCGTAAGAGTCAGAAGGCCCGTCGTGACCGATCACGAAACAGTTAGACAATGAAGCAATCTGATAATCGTTACCGATTCCGGTCATTGGACCTCCTTGCGGTACGATATACTTGAAGTCACGTAAAACTTCAAAAATCTCCTCCTCACTCATCGGGTTGGCGTAAGTCTTTTCGATGCGTGCGATTTCTGAAGCTAAACGACGGTGCATATCATTCGGGTTCAACTCAAAAATATTCCCGTAAGAGTCTTTTAAAGCATATTTGCTCACCCAAACACGTGCAGCCAACTCGTCACCCTTGAAATAATCAAGAGAACTACTATAAGCTTCTTCTTGCGTGTACACTTTCTTTTGGTTCACAGCCTGTTTCTGTTTCTCCACTTTCTTTGTAGTTTGTTCCATTTAGCGTATATAATAAATTTTCTTTTTGGTCCCTTTTCCAACAGAACAAAACTATGGAAAAAAAACTTCTTAGAAAAATATTTTTACTAACACTTGTTGCAAGTTTTCCAAAATTATTAGTCATAACACTGACAATAAGGCGATTAATAATTCTGTTTTTCTTGAAAAATTTTCCAAATATAAATTTGTTCTAA
Source organism: Butyricimonas sp. Marseille-P3923 (assembly GCF_900184685.1). Taxonomy (GTDB): domain Bacteria; phylum Bacteroidota; class Bacteroidia; order Bacteroidales; family Marinifilaceae; genus Butyricimonas; species Butyricimonas muris. Next base: position 1,250,491 of record NZ_FXXL01000006.1, on the reverse strand, counting down.
AGTAGAAATAAAAATCGTAGAAAATTTTGGTTTAATAAAAATTGAAGTTTTAGAGAGTTCGACTCTACCAAGGAAATACCAATAAGACACTATGATGATAGAAAAATCACATCTGCTTACGTTTGTATTCCTAAAAAGGTTTAATAAAGTTCTTTGATTTCTTCAGGAATATTTACATGCAGCAATTTTTCATCATGAAGAATGTCTGTCACGTATTCATCGGATACCGGAAGAAGAATTTCTTTCGAGAATATCCGGATAGAAAGAACTACATTTCCCGAATAATTATCAACCTGCACAACCTCCCCTTTTTCACCTGTCGGTTCGTCAACCACGGAAAACCCGATCAGATCAGAAAGTTCCAAAGGCATATCCTCCTCTTCAAGCAGATATTTGTCCATCAACAAATCACTCCCCACCAATCGGTCTGCCTGTTCTTTCGAGTCAACAAAATCAAATTTGACGATATAAGAAGTATGGTTCCGTGCCGTCAGACCATCTTCCGCGATATAAAAGGGAACCGGTGCTCCTTCCAGAAGAAGAAACACCGGTTCATCCATGTATTGTTCAAGAAGATCATTTTCCGTGTAAACAATCAACGCACCCTGTAAGTTATGAGTCTTACCGATTTCGCCGATCTTTATACAATCTTCCCTCTTGATCATAAATTATTCAGCTGCTGGAGTTTCTTCCGGAGCCTCCGGAGCTACTTCCGCTGCAACAGCCTCTGTAGCGGCAGCTTCTACTTCTGCTCTTGCTGCAGCCTCTGCCTCAGCTTTTGCCGCTGCAATTTCAGCTTGTTTCTTAGCTACAATCTCTGCTTTAGCTTCTTTTACTTTAGCCTCAGCTTCCAGACGAGCTTTGTATTCACTTTCAGACTCGTTAGCCAAACGCGCAATCTTAGCCTGAATCTTAGCGATTTTCTCTTTCTTCCAAGCCTCGAACTTTGTATCAGCAGCAGCCATATCAAACGCACCTTTCTTCACTCCTTCCAACAAGTGTTTCTTCAAAAGAACACCCTCGTAAGACAATATTGCCTTCGCGGTATCGGTCGGCTGCGCACCGGTTTGTAACCAATACAATGCTCTGTCAAAATTCAAATCAATCGTAGCCGGGTTAGTCATCGGATTGTAAGAACCAATTCTCTCAATATAACGACCGTCACGCGGCGCTCTACTATCTGCTACCACTACATGGTAGAACGGACGGCCTTTACGACCGTGTCTTGCTAATCTAATTTTAGTTGCCATTCTTTTACTTTTAACTTATTAATTACTACCTATTCTCGATAGGCGGCGCAAAGATAGTGATTTAATTGAAAAATTGAAAATTCCTAGATCATTTTCTCTATCACAGAACGGTATTTTACATTTTCGACAACTTCTTTATGCCTGTCTTTTAAAACATTCTGAGCCTCCGTCGGCAATTCTTTATAATACTGCATTACAAAATTGTTCCCGATATCATCCCGAATCTGTTGGTTCAAACCTAATTTATTCAACTCGTCAATATAGGCATTCACGAATTGCACTGGCTCGCTCATCAGGTCTGCCAATTTTCCCCCTAACAGATTATTCCAATAGGAAACCTCGTAGACTTTATAGCGATACACTTTCCGATAGACCTCAATATCATTCTTGGGCAGTGTCTTGTCAAAGATATTGAAATCATCGGGTTCCTCACTTTGATCTTCCCGATTCAATAAAGAATGGTACATAGGGTAATAAAAATAAGAAGCAGCCAAAGGGACTTTCACCTGAATACGAAACAAACGCACGAATTCCGGATCACAAGGATTCTTCTTCACGAATTCGGAAATTATCGCATCATTATATCGCACGATAGAATCCATCATCTCTTTAAACTCGACGGGTGGTAACACGAACATCTCTTGTGTTGACGGGAACCATTGTTTCCCGTAATAATCAAGCATCATACGTGTTTCCGCACGATCTCCTTCGGGAAATTCAACGGACTCATAATTCCCTTCCTGTACTCTCTTCACATCCATTTTTATTTTAACATCGTCCCCCGGTTTCAAATAAAGAGGCACGGCAGCTTTACCATTCACCAACCGCACATATCCAGCCTCTTTTAAAGGCAGTTGCACCTTAAAAAAACCGGTACTGTCTAACACCACTGATATCGTTGTGTCTTGAGTACAAATCTCAAAAAACAACTTATTTCCTTTATAATTCAGTAAATCTCCCGCAATCTTTACTTCATTATTAGGATTGCACGCCCACAGGCATGCAATCCATAAAAATATACCCCACTTCATCTGTTACTTCACTTTTGTAAAATGATATCGAACCATGTGGAAATCCATTGGGAACTCCCCCTCTTGAGCGTAGGCAGCACAACTTTCATATGTATCATATAAGAAGTCCGTAGGTTCATAATCCAAAACTGTAACTTCTAATGTTTCGTTATCCTCCAATAACCTGAATCCTACTTGAACAGCTCTAAGCTTTTCATGTGCCCCGGAGAAGTTTACATTTGCTTGACTTAATTCAAACATAGAAGCCGTTACAAGAGGCGGTCTACCGATTCCAGCAGATTCATACAGATACAATTGTTGCTCTTTCAAGAATTTCACATTACAATCTCTAAAATAATGTGCCATATCTCCTGTTGCATGCACTTTCAATTGAGTTCCGCCATTTACAAACTCTAACATATCGGTTGGCAGATTATTTTCCGGTAAATGCTCAACCTCTTCCGGTCCTCCGTACCAATTATTTACTCTCAAATAATCTATTGATGTTGCCTCTTTAAAAGCCCACTTTCCTTCCAAGCGATCCGGCATTGTCATTCCCTTTATATAAACCTCCGTTTGGTCAACATCACCAGGCAAAAAACGATTACTCCCCTCCGGTACGAGTAGAAACAAAGTTGTTTTACCTTCTTCCCACTTTAAAAATTTAATTTTTATCGTACCATAACTTCTCTTAGCCGGGACAACAAATTCCTTATCGAGATTATCTACAAATTCGTAATGTACATGTTCTATCGCCGTCGAATTCTCTCCGACAATAAAAGGAATTTTAGTATCCGTATTTGCTGAAAAATATTTACCGGTATTTGCATCTTTTACATCCATCCGAACTGTGATCTCTCCCGGTAACACATAATTTTCCTCGGCAAAAGAACAAATTAACTGTCCTTTTGTCTGCACTTCAATCAATGTAAAACTAAACTCTCCCAATATATATCCCTCAACAGGAAACAATTCTAACTTTATTGTCTTTCCTGCATCATAATTATTTTTAGGAATTACCGCTATAGTCGCCTTACTCTCTCCTGCCTGAATCACGAATTCATCAGCTGAAAGTTCATATTCTTCACCTTGTATGGCAGCCCCTCGTATATTAAATTTTATAGAGGTATTTACTTGCACAGGTTCAGAAACTTGCACTTCTATTTCCAAAGGATTTTCAGCCTCCAATGTATAAATCAATTGTGAAAAAGCCAATTGTGGACCTTTTTCCTCCTTATCATCACTATGACATGCAACAAAGCACGTCGAAAAGGTCAGACAAATAAACAATATAAATATATTTCTCATCATATTTCGCTATATCTTAAACAATTACAAGTCTTTAATCGCATTCTTGTATTCTTCTTTCAACAAGCGGATTTCTTCCCGTTCTTCCAATGTTAGAAGTTTTATTTCCGGCAGTTGGTAATCCTGCCCCTCGGATAATATGCGAGGGGGCTCTCCATCCGGTTTATCACATCCACCTAAAAAAATCAATAACATAAATCCTAAACATCCCAATAATATTCTTGTTCTCATAACTACCTCCTTTTTTATTTCACGTATCCTTCATTCTGAATCATACCCGGTATCAAATCAATATCTTGCGAAGGGATTGGAGCCGTATACATAAATTGTTTTGTTTCGTATTTAAAACCATCTTTGGCACACCAAAATTCAGGACACCCATTCCTTTTCAATTCAAACCAACGATCTCCCTCCATAAATAATTCTTTCTGCCGTTCAACATGTATCGCCCACAACAGAGGTGTAAAAGCTTTTCCCTCTGCATTTTCACGAACCAGAGCTTTTTCATCCACGGCAGGCAAATTTCCCATTGTATAAGGCGTATAATCCGATATTCGTTTCGAACGAAGCAGATTCAAATATTCAAGGGCCTCTTTCGTATTATTCAAATAAGCATGTGATTCAGCCAAAATCAAACACATTTCCGCACTTCTGACACAAGCCATCGGTACTTTCGTTGCTACTCGCTTATTATCAAATGAAAACGCATAACGAATATCTTTGTCTTTTTCCACGAATAAATCAACAAACCGCTTACTAATAGGTTTTACCGTCAAATACCCTTGTGCCGACTTATAATTTTGATCGCCACTTGAATTTGAATATAAATATGCCCGCAAAAGAATATTCCCCTTTTGGGCATGTTGTGCCGACAGCATATCCGTATATGCTATCCCTTCAACCAACGGGTAAGCATCCAAAATCTCCTTAGCAATAGGGATTGCTTGTTCCCAATTTTGCGTCCAGAAATACAACCTCGCCAAATATGCTTTCACGACATCCACAGTATAACGAAAGATTTCTGATTTTGAATTGTAAGAAATCGCTTTCTTCAAATCCTCCTCGATAAGCGATGCCACCTCTCGCAAACTAGAGCGTTTGGGACGAGCCTCCATATCAAAGCGCGTTGCAATAGAAAGCCCCAACTGGTCATCCGCCTTCTCTTTATTATAAGGTTCGCAAAAAAGACGCATCAGATTATAGTAAGCAATTCCTCTCATGGCATAAGCCGTAGCATAACAAGCGTTTGCCATATCAGTGTCATCTTCTTTCATCTCGTGGATAACTAAATTACATGACCTGATTAAGACATATAACTTACTATATTGTGTTCTAAACGAATTCAGTCTATCCCCTATATATTTCGGAACCGCACCCATTCCGGTCACGTTTTTGGTCAAACTATTTTCCAAATTATCTCCAAAACATTCAAATTCGTATTTTTCCATTGCATTCCCCAAAATATATTCGTCATAACCATTATCGATTTCTTCCAAATGGCCATTCAACAAAGCTGCAAACTCTTCTGCAGTTTTGGGGATCACCTCTCCTTTAGGTTTTATGTCCAAATATTCTTTACAAGAAACACATGCAAAAAATACCATCATCACTAAACTTATATATTTTATCTTTTTCATAATCGTACAAATTAAAAGCCCAAACTAAGTCCAAACGAACAGGAACGAGCCAAAGGATAAGTCGCTCCCGGTGTTTCCGGATCTATCCCCGAATAATTCGTTATCGTGAATAAATTCGTCAAAATGAAAGAGAAACTCAATGAAGACACTCCCATCTTTTTTACTACATCCTGTGGCAAAGCATAAGACAATGACATATTTTTTACTCTTAAGTAAGAAAGACTCTCCATCATAGATGCTCGCGTAATAGTACTTGAAGTTGGATATATCAAACTATAATTAAGAGGTTTCCCGTCATGATCAGTAAGAGCCTTGTAATAATCAATAATTCTGGGATATTTCACTCCCGTCCTACGTTCTTCAGTCCAACGATTGGTTACATCCTTTCGTACATTTAAATGATTTACATACAAATCATTTTGACTCGTTGGAATTTTTTCTCCAGCTGAAGTTCCAGCACTTAATGTATTATAACTCACCGGAGAAGTTATTTCATCCACAATCTTTCCATTTAACGAGTACACTCCTCCGACGCTCAAGGTAAGTGTTTTATATGAAATATTAAAATTGAAACCTCCGGTCACAGGAGCTGTCATGGTCCCCTTATAAAAAATATAATTATTCACATCACTCAAATCTGATGGCTTCAGTATATCTGCATCCGAGCGTAATTTATATTTATATAACCCGGTTTGAGGATCTATACCTAGTGACTTTCCTGCAAAAACGGCTCCCTGTGGGTAACCCACTACATTATTTGCAACATAACTAATAGGAGAGGTATAACGTTTCAATTTATTACCATTCCAAGCAATATTCGCAGAAACATTAAATTTAAAATCCTTATATTTCACAACAACCGCTTGTAAAGTAGCCTCAATCCCTTTATTCTCCATTTCTGAAGTATTATACCCCTGATTATAGAATCCGGTTACATATGGAACTGTAACTGAAGTTACCAGATCCTTACTTAAACGATAGTAAGCTTCTACCAATCCATTAATCCGATTATCGAAAAGTCCGAAATCCAAAGCGACCTTCATATCTCGTGTTTTTTCCCAACGTAGATGCGGATTAGGGGCAGCCCTTACATTACCAATCCGTAAATTTTCAGTTTCGGTTTTTCTATAAGATGTTGAATAATACATGATTAATTCTGGCTTCTCACTTTTATTCACGTTTCCCGTGTATCCCATGGCTACACTCAATTTCAATCGGCTCAACACAGGTCGTAATCTATCCATAAAAGACTCATCCCCGACATGCCATGCCAATCCCAAAGACCAAGTCGGGTTAAATTGCTCATCACTACCAAAATTATTGGAACCATCCGTCCGAAAAGAAAGACTGGCAATATATTTATCATACAAGCTATAATCCAATGAAGCATAAAATGATGCGAAACGAGTTTCTTCTATGCTTTGCCCCGAGAGTCCATCTATAAAAGTAGACATGCTTACCAATTCTGTATAGTCCACCTGCTCCCCTTTCTTCTCGGGAGCCGGAGTAGATGAATTACCTGTAACAGGGTCATAGCCATATCGCTTTTCTTGAATACTCTTTGCCTTTGAACCTCGAATTTCTACCCCCGCTAAAATCTGCAATCGATGTATCGAATTAAAAATATCCGAATAATTCAACTGTCCTCTCGCACTATAATTTGTATTATTAGCAGACGCTTGGGTGATAGAACCATACGTTCTCCGGCTATTCCATCCATCCAAAACACTCGGTTTATCCACAAAAGCCGCATAAGTTTCAATTCCATTAATATTATCCGACTTATTATTTATAAAACTATAAGAAACCAAACCAGAAAAACGGAATTTTGATGAAATCGTGTAATTCAGGTTTAATTGCAAATTGGCCGAATAATCTTCTGCGACACTTGAAGTTTCATCAATTTCCCGCATAATATTATAGCCATTCGGCGGGAGTATCGCTTCTCTTCCACCATTAATCTGATTCAAATTAAAATAAGTATAGTCCGGACGATATGACCCGTCTTCATTATAAGGTTTCTCGTAAGGATTTGCAAAATAAGCATATTGAAATGGATTCACATTTAAAGAAGAGCCATCTGATTTCTGTTGTGAAAAATCAACCCCAAAATCCACTGTAACCCGGGCATGAGGTTTTAGATTCATTTTCGCCGATACATTATACCGGTTATAAGAAGTCTTTTTTAAAATCCCGTTATCTTTGGAATATCCTAAAGACAAATAATAAGTTGCAATATCCGACCCTCCGGACATGGAAAGGTAATGATTCATAGAAAATGCAGTCCGGAACAATTCATCAAACCAATTCGTTGTTGTTTTGGACAAATCGGCAATATATGCATCCTGCTCCGCCGTATTCATGGGTTCAAAACCTTCATCTGTCCAAACTTTACCATCCTTCCCTAGTTTATTGGCACGCAACATTCCAACAATACCGATCACCGGATACCATTCTTTATCTTCTTCAGGAGAATTATATCCCTTTACTGAAAACTCATCCCACAATTCTTGTTCCCAAGCCAATTTTTCCTTCGAGTTCATTAAATTACCATCACGCTGAGGTTTCATCACGACAGAAAAGTTTGCAGAATAATTAACAGACATTTTTCCCGCTTTACCCCTCTTTGTTGTGACAACGATCACACCTCCCGCTGCTCTTGAACCATAAATTGCAGCGGCAGAAGCGTCTTTCAATATAGTTACATTTTCTATATCGTTCGGGTTTATTCCCGCTATACCGTTAGCAAAAATATCATTAAAATCTCCTGCTTTAATCTGCCCCCCTCTAATACTTGGGATATTGCGCTGCAAAGGTACCCCATCAACTACCCACAAAGGCTCGGCATCCCCGGTAAGCGTGTTTGTTCCCCGGATCCGAATCTTTGCGGATTCTCCCGGTCGTCCGGATTTAGCCACGATACTGACTCCTGCCACTTGACCTTGCAATAATTGGTCGATACTCGTGGGTACCCTGTTCTCGAAAACTTCTCTACCGACTACCGCCACAGAACCTGTCGTCCGTTTTTGCGTTGTCTGCGTGTAACCGGTAGAAACAATGACCTCATCCAACTCCCCCACGGTCATTTTCATATCCACGTTTACAACGGTTTGATCCTCTACCAACTTCACATCTTTTGTTTCCATACCAATGAAAGAAAACTGCAAAATGGAATAACCTTCCGGCATATTCAAAGCGAAATTTCCATTGGCATCTGTCGATACGCCGATTGTGGTTCCCTTTACCAAAACGGTTACACCCGGCAATGGCTCTCCCCGATCATCTTTCACCACACCCTTGATAACCTTAAACTTTTGAACGGCATCATCCGAAGATACCTTTTCCAACATAATAATCCGATCTTGTATCCGGTAACGTAAATCCGTACCTTTCAACACCAGCTTCATCACACTATCCAACGATACTTCTTTTACATCCACGGTAATCCCGCCTAAATCTTTCACGTACTTCTCGTTGTAAATGAAACTGTACCCGGACTGACGTTTAATCTCCTCAAGCACCTTTACCAACTTCTCGTTCGTTACCTTCAATGTAATCTTTTCCGACACGTGTCCCGCCCAAAGGGGACTTGATGCGAACAACAGCAATACCAAAAAAGCACAACTCTTGTTGAATTTCCTGAAAAAAAACTTTTCTACCATCATTTTTATCTATATTTGTATGTTATGTCTATATAACATTTTGCGTTAAAGAGATTAGGAAAAGACCAATTAGCCTAATCTCTTTTCTTTTGTATATAAACCATTTTGCGTTCCACTTTAAATGACACGGATGTTGATGCCTCTATCACGGACAACAACGACTCCAAGGAAATATCCCGTGATATATCGCCCGTGTAATACTCCTCCTCAAATCCTTGCTCGTACACAATCGTTACATCATAATACCTTGTCACTTGCTTTAGTATCTCTGTCAACGGCATATTTCGAAAACTATAACTTCCTTGTTTCCATGCGGTATACACATCCACATCACACTTTTCCACTTGTATCTGTCCCCGGGGATCACTTACATCCAATAATGCCATATATCCGGGAGTTATAATCCGAGAGCTGTTTCCTCCCGCCACCACTTCCACAAGCCCTTCCTTCAAGACAACATACACCATCCCCCGATCTTCATAGGTATTCACGTCAAAAGTTGTTCCCAACACCCGAACATCCATCCTATCCGTGTTCACGATAAAAGGTCGTCCTTCCTCTTTCGCCACTTCAAAATACCCCTCTCCGTACAATTCCACTTTACGCTCCGCGCTGCCGAAAGCTATCGGATACCTTATCCGGGAATCCGCGTTCAACCACACCTTCGTCCCATCAGAAAGCACTAAATGATAAAATGTCCCCCGCGGAACAATCAACTCATTATACTCCAATTCTTTCACGGGTACAGAATCATGTACATATTTCAAATGCCCTTCCATGTAAAGCTTTGTTCCCTCGTTCAAAGCAACGATCTTCTCCGACTCGGCAGAAACATCAACCGTTTCCCCGGTTGACAAGATAAGACGGACACGATTCGGACGTTCGTTTTCCACCAATAATGATTTTTTCTCAACGGGACGTTGCGTCCAGTATCCCAAAGCAACCGCCACTAACAAACAGATACTTGCCGCAACACCAAAACCCCATGCCAATCGTCTTTGTTTCCTTGAACGGATCTTTTTGAAATGTTCCCATTTCTCATCCACATCCGGTAATTCGTAACGCTTCTCCAGTTCATCGACAGAGATATTCTGCAAATTCAAAAACACACGCTCCTTTATTTCTGCCTCCTGTCTCCACGCATCTAACAGCTTTTCTTCCGAATCGCTCAACCTAAAAAGCTTCCTTTTACAAATCAGCTTGGCTACACTTATATACTGTTTTATATCTTCCATTCCTTTTGCTGTTTAAAAGAAAAACGGTTGAGATGGAAAACAGTATAGGTGAAAAATTGATTTTTTTTGAAATTTATTTTAACACGCTAATAAACAGGATTAAACTCTTCAACGAATGATACAATCGTTTATAGGCAACAGACTTGTGAAACTTTACAGTAGCCTCGCTAATTTCCAGTTCCTCCGCAATCTCTTTATTCTTTTTCCCCTCTAAGTGCAATTTAATCACGGCTTGCACCTGAGGAGTTAAAGCTTGTATCGCTTTATGAATCAAGAATCGACTCTCCTCGTCGATGATTGCCTGCATGGAATATTCTTCAATTTCCTGTTCACTCGAATACTTACTGGAAAAACGCTCTTTTACCTTTTCATGCCTCAAATAATCAATACATTTATTCCGGATCATCTTATACATAAAAGAGTGTAGTCCCAATTCCGATTCAAATTGTCCCGAACGATTCGACCAAGCAGCGACAAAAGCCTCCTGCACGACATCTTCTCGTACGAAAACATCATCCACGAAACGGGATGCGAAAGCGTTATACTTGGCAAAACACTCTTTAAAAAAGCACTCAAAACCAATCACTTCCCCGTTCAAAAATTCAATATTCCCGTGACTTTCTCTTGTCATTAAACGATCCTTTTTTGAGTTTTCAAAATACGAAGAATTTAATTAATATTCAAAATATATCATTTTTTATTTGTACTAATTATCAAATAGTTGGTATTAGAGTATTTTTGTACTTGTCTTAGGTTCTCTTCATTTAATCGAAACTCAAAAAAGGATCGTTTATTCATAGTCAATCCACTCCCCCCATATTGATATTATCCATTTTCTGTCCCATTAGATTCTCCACGAAATAATACCTTATCAAATTAAGGTAGTAATCGCCTGCCAACCCGTGATCCGCCCCCGGAAGTATCATCAAATCAAAACGTTTGTTCGCTTTTATCAAAGCATCTGCCAACCGGATCGTGTGAGCCATGTGTACATTTATATCCATGTCCCCCGTTATCAGCAACAGCTTCCCTTTCAGATTCTTCGCCAATTCAATATTAGTGGGAATCTTGGATTCAAACACGTTCTTATCGTTCATCTTCACGCCATGATAAGTTTCTCCCCACCATTTCGTGTATATATTGTTATCATGATTCCCCGAAGCAGCCACGGCAACTTTATAAAAATCGGGATAAGTCAAAATAGAAGCTGCCGCCATAAATCCACCCCCGGAATGACCGTAAATACCAACCTTATCGATATCTATATAAGAATATCTATCAGCCAACTGCTCGACAACAAACTTACAATCCGCCAATGCGTAATCCCTCAAATTCCCGTAACCGAAACAATGGAAATTACGCCCTCTCGTGAGACATCCGCCACGGAAACCGACATTTACCACGATAAACCCCAACTGAGCCAATGTCTCGTTGCCGTTATCATCAATACTAAAAGCCTGCGGAACCAGATTCTCCTGTGGCCCGGGATAAACATTCACGATGACAGGATACCCACGAGTCGAGTCCATCTTAAACGGTTGGTACATCACCCCATACAGATCCGTGATCCCGTCGGCAGCCTTCACTTTTATCCTCTTGGGTTCTTTCCATCCGGTTTCATACAACAATCGCAAATCCGTCTTCTCCAGCGCCATGATTTTACGCCCTCGCGCATCCCTCAATTCTGCAACCGGAGCCATATCCACTCTTGAATAATTATCCACCAGATACTTGCCGTTCTTAGACAAATCTATTGAATGGTAACCGTCACCCGGGGTTAACAACGTGAACCCGGAACCATCAAAATTCACCCGGTAAAAAAGCCTGTACTCAGGATTAATACTTTCCTCCCGCCCATAGCCTTCAAAAACAAAACTCCGTCCTGTCGTATCCATCTCATAAATTCGGGCTGCCACGAAATCACCGGAAGTAACCCGATTCTTCAACTTTCCGTCCTTGTTATACAGATAATATTGTCCCCAACCCGAACGCTCCGACCACCATACAATATCTTCCCCACCATTCAAAATACGACACTCGAACAATTGTTCCGTGAAATGAGGATCACACACTTCATGTATCACCTCGAACACCTCTCCTGTATTCACATCCACCCGGCAAAGATCCATTTGATTACACGTCCTGCTTTTACGCGTGAAATAAAGATAATCCGGGTATTTTTTTAAATCGAAAAGCATCATCTTCACCTCTTGATCCGGATATTTCCCGATATCCACCTTGACATGCAATTTCTTCTCCGGGTAAAACAAATGCAAATCATACGTGAACACGTGTTTCTCCCCCGGCATCGGGAATTTATAAGATTTCAATGTCGGACGAGGCTGTGCCAGATGATCTATCAACCATCCCTCCTCAACTTTTCTGCGATCCTGCCGCAAACAATAAAACACCTTGGAATTTCCCGACCACGTGATGGCAGCACTCTCCTTCTTATCCGAATCCTTATCCCGCTGGTAAGAGTAAGAATAAGAACGCTCCCCGTCCGTCGTCAATTGAAAAGCCATCGTGTCGTCTTTCTCCTGCAAATACACGTTATGCTTGTAAGCGTATACCATATATTTCCCGTCAGGCGACCAGTTTTGCCAATAAATCTTCCTCTCGAACTCTCTCTTGACTTCTTCCTTCCGGAATTCCTTCAGCTCTCCGGTCTTCACGTTATACTCGAAACTCTTCCCGTATTTTGAAAAAGTAAAACGATAGGGATTATCTCCCTCAAATTGAAAACCCGCCAACCGAAGATTCTTCACATCTTCCGTCTTTCCTGTCAACTCAGCCAATTTAGCGGCAAACTCCTTTATTGAAAATAATTCCTGCTTTTTCCCTTTCCCGGCATCCACCAGATAATACTTCATCCCCTCGTCCGTTGTGTAATAATACCAAAAGAAATCCGTCCTCCCTATCCATGAAGGATAAACCGATAAACTGTGAATACGACTTTTTAGATTTTTTTCCGAATACCTCGAACAAGCTTTAAAATCAGCCTTTTGGGCAAACACACTACTCCCAATCAAGAGGAGCAGTATCCATACAATACATCTCGTCATGTCAATAATATTTTGCGTTTTACAAATAACGATCATCACGGTAAAGACCAATAAACCATGAAGTCATTTGCCTCAAAAGTAAACATTTTTAATGAAAACAATACCCACCGTTCAAAGAAAACTAAAAAACTAAAAGCTAAAAACTAAAAGTTGACGTATTTTCCGCACTTCTAGTTTTTAGCTTTTTAGTTTTTAACTTCCAGCTTAAAACCTATACCCCCTCAAACTCCGGCATCACCATATCCAACCATTTGTTTATCCGGGCATCCGTCTTCTCCGGCTCGAAATCCTCATCCAAAGGCAATCCGACAAACAGATCATCAACCACGGCTGTCGAATCCTCGTACACGTACCCGTCCGTGGTGGTTTTACCCACTAAAGTCGCACCGAGTCCGGTTACCAACTCTGCCATGTATCCCATCCCGTCCACGAAATTCTTGGGATACGTGATATGATCGCCCAGCCCGACGAGAGCGACAAAACGATCTTTTAACGAAATCTTACGCATCTGCGGGAAAAACTTCGCCCATTGATCTCTCTGCTCCCGTTCCCACGTACTTCTGCCAAGAGAAGAACAAACCAGAATCATATTCTTGTAATCCAACAATTTCCCCGCGGGGACATCATTCACGCAAAACATATCCACTTTACCGGCACCGATTTTATTCTTCAGCATTTTAGCCACCCGATGAACATTTCCACCCGCCGGGGAATAAAATATCCCTAACCACTTCATTTCACTTGTCCGTTCATCCAAAAGATAATTTCCTTCAAGATCAGCAGTCAAGCGCAACGGTTCTTCTTGTCTTTCGACCTCCTTTTTACCTTTCCTTGTAACCTTATCCATAAAAATATAGTTTATAGTGATTATTGTATCAACTATAAACTATACGGCAAAAATGTCTAAAAGTTATATTCGTCTTATTTCTTGTGCGTGGCGATCGCCAGCAATATTCCGAGAACGACACCCAATAAAGCGGCAAACAATACCCGCGTATCTCCCGGCAGCAAGAAAGTAATCGTGTGAGCCGGATACCAGAAAAAAGGTATCGTCTTCTTGAACACGAAATTCCATTGTACCCGCCAATTCAGGTTTGCCATAATCTCACCCATCTGTATCGGGGTAAAAAGACCTGCCAACGTACCGCCATGACTCAATATATGCGTATCGGTAATCTTGTGCAATGTCATAAACACGGGAGCAAATATTGTATTCATCGCCACGGAAATACAGAATGCAACGAACACTTTCTGCCCGGACAAAGCCTCTCCCATCACGGTCGTCGCGTTCTCCATCCCCATCGTTTTCAAGAACGCAGGAACACCGTTCGCGAATATCGTCATCGCCATACTGATTCCCATCCCGAGGATTCCCCACACGATAGCTCTCGGCAACACCCCGAATCCCTTGCGATTATAAACGCCCGCGCTGATACGCAACCCGATACACTCCCCGAAAGTCGACAGAATACCAAATTTCAGGAAACTCATAATCATACCGTGCTCGGCATTAAACGTCTTGTAAAAGGAATAAACCGTTTCCGACACGAAAAAAGGGAGCAGAAACAAAATCACACACCCCAGAACAATAAAATCCTTCTTCTTCATTATATATTAATTTAGCCGTAAGATCCATAAAGTCCATAACGCCTGACCTTACGACCTTATAGACTCTATAGACCTTATGGACTAGAGGGTGTATTAACACACACCCTCATTTCTTTATTTTTCAATCCGAATACGGGCATCCACGGCAACCACGTTGTCTTTGTTACCCAGAAGCGGGTTCAAGTCCATCTCGAAGATTTCCGGGGCTACTTTTACCAACGCGGAAATACGCATCACAGCCTCGGCGAACTTATCTTCGTTCACGGGCTCTTGCCCGCGCACTCCTTGGATAATCTTGTAAGATTTCAGTTCTTTAATCAACCCGTGAGCCTCAGACTTGGACATCGGAGCCAACCCTGCTTTCACGTCTTTCAGCACCTCGATAAAGATTCCGCCAAGTCCGCAAAGCACCATGTGTCCGAACTTATCATCGCGTTTCGCCCCGATAAACACTTGCGTACCGCTCAA
Organism: Butyricimonas sp. Marseille-P3923; assembly: GCF_900184685.1. Classification (GTDB taxonomy): domain Bacteria; phylum Bacteroidota; class Bacteroidia; order Bacteroidales; family Marinifilaceae; genus Butyricimonas; species Butyricimonas muris. The sequence goes on along the minus strand of NZ_FXXL01000006.1, from coordinate 1,235,248 downwards.
CTGTTGAGCCAACATAATAGCGTAAGTATCTTTGATCTGCATCATCCGTTTGAACTCCCGACGCACAGTTTCCTCGTCGTTCACGTTCATCACGACTCCGCCGACATCCGATTTATGAATAGGTCCGACCACTTTCATTACCAACGGGAACCCGATCTCTTTCGCCATCTTCACGATTTCCTCCTCGTTATCGGACACGCCTTCTTTCGCTCTGGCTACTCCTGCCGCATCCAACAAAGCATGAATCTCTTCCGGTGACAAATAACCATTCTGCGCATTATCCACCACTTCCCGGATTTTCTTCACGTCCATATCCGGCATATCGAAATGCTCCGGTTGAGGCGCGGGAGTCTTGTATATCTTGCAAAGGGCATTTCCGAACAACACTTCATCAGGGAAATACACCCGTCCTTTAGAAACAAACTCGTCGATCTCGGCCTTCACGATCTTGGATGACGGGAAGATGGGGAAAATCGGCTTTTTGCTTGTCTTCATCTTTTCATCAAGCACGTTGTACACGTCGAAAACAGGGAACAATCCCGGGCTCCCGAAAATAACAGCCATCCCGTCGATATTATCAAAATCCTTGTCACAAGCATCCAGAATAAAGCCTAATTGCTCTGCCGTACCCGTGGCAAGGAAGTCTATCGGATTCCCGACAGATGAACCACCGAATAATTTAGACAACAACTCCTTTGCCTTTTCTCCCTCGATATGCGGCACATCCATTCCGCCGTTGGAGAGCGCATCGGTCAACATCACGGCAGGACCTCCCGCGTGAGTCACCACGGCCATATTCTTTCCTTTCACCTCGGGATGCATGAAGATTCCGGCAACCGTCATCAACTCGTCACGTCCGTTACAACGCACGATTCCGGCTTTACGGAACAAAGCTTCAACAGCAACATCCGAACTAGCCAACGCACCCGTGTGTGAAGAAGCGGCACGACTCCCGGCAGCCGAACCACCGGACTTAACCGCCGCGATACGGCAACCTTTACGAATCAATGAAGAAGCATGCTTCAATAACTTCTCCGGCTTCTCGATACTCTCCACGTACAACAACTTCACGCGGGAACTCGTTTCCGGATCAAACGATTCATCCATGTATTCCAGAATCTCCTCAACACCCATCTGGGCAGAGTTCCCGACAGAATACATGCTATTGAATTTAATACCTTTCTGCATCCCCGAATCCATGATAAACAAGGCCGTTGCCCCGGAACCGGAAATCAAATCCACTCCTTGCGGGTTCAACTCCGGAATCGGACTGGTAAATACCCCGCTATAATGGTTAGTCAAAACCCCAATACAGTTGGGACCTATCAATGCTCCACCCACGGAATCAATCGTATCCACGATCTGACGCTCTAATTTAGCACCCTCTTCGTTTTCCTCGTGGAACCCGGCAGACAAAATAATAAATGCTTTTGTATTTTTTTGTTTGGCAAGTACCTCTACTGCGGTGGGACAGAATTTAGCGGCAATCGCTAAAATAGCACAATCCACTTGCGGAAGCTCCTTCACGTCACGATAAGACTTCACGCCTTGCACTTCATCCATTTTAGGATTTACCACGTAAAGCTCTCCTTTGAAATTACCGTCTTGCAAATTTCTCAACACGGTTCCGCCCGGCTTATGTATATCATCCGAGCCGCCCACGACCACGATACTCTTCGGTTCAATTAACTGTTTCGTTATCATATAGCATAAATTTTTATTTCTCTTTTAATTTCAAATGGATGATTGCTAGTGCCATCATCCATTTGAACTTTCTGTTTCTTAGATATTGTTGAAGAAAGTCAAAAACTCCTGAACCTTCTGTACCATCTTCTTCGAGCCTGTATAGAGAGGCACCCGCTGGTGCAGCGCCTCCGGCACGATCTCAAGGATTCGCCTTTCCCCGTCCGTCGCCATACCTCCCGACTGCTCGGCAATAAATGCCATCGGGTTGCACTCGTACAACAATCTCAACTTACCTGTCGGGTGCGAGCTGGTTTGCGGGTAAAGGAATACTCCCCCTTTCAACATGTTCCGGTGGAAATCGGCCACCAAAGAACCGATATAACGAGAAGTATACGGACGCTTGGTTGCATCATCTTTCTCTTGGCAATATTTAATAAATTTCTTCACTCCCACGGGGAAATTCACGTAATTACCCTCGTTGATAGAATAGATTTTCCCGTTTTCCGGCGTCTGCATATTCGGGTGTGACAAACAGAACTCCCCGATAGACGTATCCAGCGTGAAACCGTTCACCCCGTTACCGGAAGTGTACACCAACATGGTCGACGACCCGTAAATCACGTACCCGGCAGCCACTTGTTGCGTCCCCGGTTGGAAGAAATCCTCCATTGTCAAGGGTTCCCCGAGCGAAGAAACACGTTTATAAATTGAAAAAATAGTCCCCACGGACACATTCACGTCAATATTCGACGAGCCGTCCAACGGGTCCATACATATAACATACTTGGCATCTCTACATAAGCCTTCCTCGAAAACCACAATATCTTGATTTTCTTCTGTTGCAACCCCGCAACACTCACCACTTGCCCTTAATTCATCCATAAAAGTATTGTCGGCATAGACATCCAACTTTTGCTGGTCCTCACCCTGGACATTGATGGAACCCACCTTACCTAATATATCTACCAAACCAGCTTTATTCACCTCACGATGAACTTTTTTAGCAGCTATACCAATATGATGTAAAAGTCTCGAGAACTCCCCGGTAGCACCCGGAATCTCCGCCTGCCGCTCAATAATAAATTGATTTAAAGTTGTAACTTTATGCATTATCATGGTTCTGTGTTTTAATTTTTTTGCAAATATAGACTTATAAACTGTAATTTAAAAGGTTTACGAACTTAAATTCTGAAAGATACCCATCCATTCCTTACCGAACAAACGGGTCTCTTTCAGAATTACGGCATATAGTTCAAAAGGTTTTATCAATAGGCACGGACTGCTCGAACTATTGCAGCATTATCCTTAGCATCAAACCTATCCGTACGCCAATAATCCGATACAGTCCCCTCTCCTTGTTCTGTAGAACTTCCATACACGGTACTATCATCTATCAAATCTCCACCTTGTTTTACTATATTGGGATTCAATATAATTAACTGCGACACTATATATTTTATTTCATTCATTGCAGGAAAATACCACCCTTCACCTCTATTTAAACACGCATTAAAAGCAGGATATTTAGTCATATCTTCACCTTGGTTTTCTATAAAGGTTCTCACGACATCAGTATTAATTGCCCCATTATTCTTATCTGTCGCACCTATTGACTTTGTATAGCCTTTAGACTTAAAGTCACACCATTCCAACTCTCCCAACGACTCGTTCGCCACTATCCTTCCCCGGTAAGCCTTAATTCCCTCCATATTCGTTTCAAATTCATTATCTGTTTCATTGTAGCCAGTAACCTCTCCAACTATAAATATCGTTCCTCCTGCCCAAGCGTCCCCTACCTTCGGGGCGGGCAAAGCGACTTCATCATTATTGTTACCTTTTAACTCTTTATCCTTAAAATAATACTCAAAAGCCTCTCCATTCGCCACGTAAAAAATCGCTTTCTCCAATCGTAAGCTGCCTCCTTCCTCCAAGCGAGGGAAAACAAACTTCATCTTATTATCCACCACCGCAATCGCTTTCAATTCCCGTTTTACCTCTCCCGAGGACAGATAAAGATCCGCTTTACTAATATTCACTCCCACAGCGACCTCCGTCAACAAAACTTCAACTTCCTCCCCTTTTTCAATTACAATCTCATAAGGCTCTTCCGAGTACCAATCTTTTACCGACACCGAAAACTGCATTTCAACAGGTCCCATACCCGGGTATTTATTCACTTTCACGTTATACGTATATTCTTTCCCTTGCTCGAAATTATTGGCAGGAACTTCTACTTCAAACGGCTCCTCAATCCCTACAACTTGAAACGAGAACAACTTCTTATTATCCTCTATCTCTTGCGGCAAAATAATAACAGAAGAATTGTTGGATTTCGGCATTATAATTTCATCTTTCGCTTCTCCATTCTCGACTTCACCCGTCCCTAAATTAAGAATCCCGATAGTAACTACATCATGCAATTTCACATTTTCCAATTGTGTCAAATCAATAATAGCAGGTGTTTCCGTCGTAATATTCAACACGATCTTGGAAAACAGATGTTCAAACTCCAATTTTATCGGCTCAGCATCTTTTGCATATCCCTCCGCCGCCTTCACATACAAAAAATCCGATTTATCCAAACCGTTAGATTGATCTGTTTCCACGCTAACATTCATTCGGGCCAATTCTTGTGGTTCCGAATGTTCCTTTTCCCAATAATACCCGTACACGTCTATCCGCCCATCAGGATAATAATGCTCACCACCATCCGCAAAAGTCAAATCGCCCTCCTGCCCATAGTTCATTTTACAAAGATCTTCACTTGCAGGAACAGCAACAACATCCGCACTCTCCCGCTTAGCAATGTAAAGAAATATTTTATTCCCTTCACTAAACCCATCCACCCGGGATAAACTACCGGATTTCAAGTCTTGAATATTAGAACGAAAACGAATTTCCCGTCCATTAACACTTTCTTCCGAAACATTCCGAACGCAACTCAACAAGACACTTGCCAATAAGATAAAACCAAATAATTTCATAGTCTGTAATTTTTAAATGTTTAGATTATAATTTCTCCTCCGCACATATCATTAAACTAGATTCTTCAATCTTTCAAAGACTCGAAAATATTAAATGGTTATCTTTACACGCCATTCTCGTAATTACACCTGACAATAAATCAATTACACCCCACCATTAATATATTTTCCTAATGTTCTATCCCGTAGAAACAAAAAACGTTATTTTACGCTCCATAAAAATATATAATAAAAACCAAAAAATCAACTACCCAACCTTTTTACGAAAAAAAATTTCTATCAACTAAAAATATACTTCCAAATATTACAACCGTATTTAGAATAAATCGTACATTTATATAGAATTACAATCATATTTAGAATATTAAAGTAGTTATCGTGCATGAAAGGTCCCTCCAAACGATATAACATATCAAAAAGGTATTGCTAAAAACAAAAAACAAAATCGAGGAGATCTTTCATTTTTCCTCCTCGACATTTTAAAATTTCTCCATATTACAATAATCCACTATTTACCTTGCAACTCATGCAATATGTCATTGACAATATAAAGATCACTCATCAAGTATAAACCATAGCGAGGATCATGTAACATACGACAAACCTTAGTATTATAAAAAATTCCCAATGCTCGCTCCGGGCTGACTTCCAAACGAGAAGCCAACAACATGATAATGCGACTTATTTTTCTCCAAAGCACCTGATCTTTCATTTATAACCTCCTTTCCTTGTTATCCAACCGAAAGCAATTCACGTAATATAAATGATTATCAATAAGTTCTTGACTCAATAAACATATTTGATGGTTGGGCTTCGCATAAGCTAACTGCCCAAGAGCCTGCTCCACTGTAATATTGCCATTAATATAATCTTCCACCGTATCAATAACTTGATCATCAGCGACACCACCTTCGATCATGTCGTAATCTTTCCATGGTTGTTGTCCACTTCGACTGACAACTATAAAATCCAACCAACGAGAATCATAGCTCTTAAGACAAAGTACACGATACCCCTCTTTCACAGCGACATCCATATCAAACTCATAAATATTAACCCAAGCACTATCACTAGCTCGGATCAATTGCACACGTTTAGCCCAACGTTCAGCCTGTGTTCGTAAAACTGTTAGATAAAAACCCTTGCCAAAATCTAAATCCTCACGTCCCACTTGTGCCAAAGGATGCTCTATCGGGAGCGTAGAACCATGGTAGAGCATGATCCTCATTTATTACCTCCTTCCCGCGCTTCCCAATTTAGTAAAGCCTCAACTACATCTTCTGCCACATGTTTTAAACTCTGGGTATGCATCACGTCATAGCAATCTAATAATAGACGTTTTACAAGATTTACTTTTTCCATTCGTTGATACATATCCATGGGCGATATTCCCATTTTTTTCGCCCCAGCCTCTATGGCCATAACCGTAAAATGGATTTTTTCGTCTTCAAGAGTTCGTGATTGCAGCATACAAATCTATATTTAATTTATCTTGAAAACAAAGATACGAAAATGTACCATCTTTCAGATAAAACAATAAAACAAAAATACCCCAATCATAGTTAAAATTCTCCACTTGGGTACTCTCCCAAAATACACTCTTGTACTAAAATTCACCGGTACCCATCGATAAACTTATCCACGAGCCCGGTGAATATTAAATTACACAACTACTCCCCCGTTTTCGGATTCTCCCGAAAAGTATCCAGTATAAATCACTGAATCAATAAGCTGTCCGACGCCCTTTTTCCATTCTTCAACGTGGCGAAGCAATACACCTTCACTTTCGTGTTATCCCACTCGTCCGGGAGCGCGTAACTAGTACTGCCACTTTCACCCCGGGCTCTCAACACTACCAGCCTTGCCCGTTCCCGTTCCGTTTCGTACAACACGCCGTACACTTGGTCGTCAGTCAACGCGAACCCGTCCTCTTCTTCCTGCCCCTCTTGCTCGAAAAGGAATTTTTGGTTTTCCTCGCTGTACGTCACAGTCACCTTCGGCGGATTGATAATCCCGGCAGCCACCAACAATTGTTCAAAATTAACGGTTGCCTCGTTCTTCTCGTTCACCGTCACCGCCTTCATGTTCGCCGCCACGAAAGCATTCGAGGTCGACCCCTTCCCGATCCCCACGAAGCCTTTCCGTATCACCGGTAAAAGACTCCGGGACAACTGTACCAACACTTTCATCCTCGCCCGCTGTGCCAGTATCTCCGGTGTCGGGTTATCCTTCCTCGTGAATACTTTCGCTTTCGCAATGTTCTTACTCCTCGTGTAACACAACGTGATGTTACCTACTGATTTTCTCGCTTTACCTAACAAATAAGAATTAAATTCTGCCATAATAATTGAAAATTGAAAGTTGAAAATTGAAAATGTAAACACTTAAATCCATGAATCAAAAATCATGAAATCGTAAATCATAAATCATAAATTTTTAAACGCTTCCTCCAACGCCGGCCCCGGATCGATTTTCCGGTTCGTGACCGCGGAATGACCCACGACATCTTTGATCGGGTAATACTCCTCCAGCACGCTACAAATTTTCGCCAAAGTTTGCACCTGCATCCTCGTGTAGCGATGCCAGTAAGTCAACTTCCCTTCCGATTCGTACGCGAAGACGTCTTCCGCCGGAACAATCCGCCCGCACTCGGCAACGAACATTCCCCCCGACAAACGAAGCTTTCCCAAGTTATCCAGTTCGATCCCTATGGAATAACGATTCAATCCCGACCGCCCCGCGTACCAGCTACGCCCGGCGTGCCACGCTTCCGTGTCAAACGGCACAAGTTGAATGATCTCCCCGTCCCGCCCGATTACCAGATGAGCGGAAGCCCCCACGTCAGGTCTTGTCAGGTAAATCGCGGCAGCCTCGGCTCCCCACGCGGCGGTATAGTGCAAGACAATCATGTCCGGTCCCACCAGCTTCCGGGTATTCTTCGCGCAAACCAAATGACGTACCCGATCGCCCATCAACCGATGGTTGACAATTGAAAATTGAGAATTGAAAATTGAAAATGAACTCATAAATCGTAAATCATAAATCTAAAATTAAAAACGTCGTTTTCGCATGAAGACTTACAGAATTTTTTCTCCGCCTCGTCCCACCACGTAACCGCCCAAACCGATTTCCAGCAAGTCCCAAAAGCGGGAAGTATCGTCAAGAATCGGCAGGTTCGTGAACGTTCCGACCAACACGATCACCGCAAATACCAACATCACCAACGGTCGCCACGATCGCTGCAACCAACTTCCCTTCGCTTCCTCCACCAACACCGCCGATTGCGCCTCTACCCGAGTCCGCTCCCATTCCGCGAGTACCTGTAGCAAATCCAATTCCAGTTGCCGTTTCTCCCTCGCCGGGAGAGTCAGGCGATCGACCACCTCGCCAACCGCCTTGACCACACCCTTTACTCCTTCCAAAAGCCCAACCCTTTAAGTACGGCATTCTTAATCTCTGCCACGAAATAAAGATTCCGATTTCCTACCTTACGTACCGGAAAACCGAACCATCGGGCATATCGACGCAATGTTTTAGGAGAAATATCCATCGCCTTGCATACCTCTTCCGTATTCATCAAGCGGTGTGGCACCCGTGTCACCGTCTCGATCGCTATTCGTACATCCCGGTGATACTCTTCCAAACGTTGGAGAATCTCCAAATAAACATCTTCCATCTTTTTCTTTTCATCAAATCCTTTTTTTGCCATATCTATTTAATTGAAAGTTGAAAATTGAAAATGAGATCACTTGATCGCAAAATCATAAATCTAAAATCGTAAATCACTAAATTCTTAGGTATTGACTCGACGAATACGCCTTTCCCTCTTTCGCCCGGAAAAAGCAATACAAATGTGCCGCCATGCCTCGCTTCCGGTTCAATTGGATCATCGCCTTTCTCTCACCCCTCGTCGCACACACTTCTTCAAACACGGGAGTAAACGAGCGATCGCCGTATAACACGACCACCATTAACTCATCGCCCATCCTTGCCGGAGCCAACCCGACATTTTCCTCCCACGTCAAGGTTACAACGTCCCGGTCATCCACCTCACCCCGAAGATTATTCACCCTCTGCAACATCCCCACCGCCAACTGCAAACGTGAAAAATCGGCAATCTTCCCGTCCGGTTTAAAAACCTTCATATTCAGCCTCATGAAAAAATTGTAACCGCTCGCGGACATCCCCCCTGTCGCCACACGCCACACTTCCCGCAAGGGTGTCACCACCATGTGCCGATAAAAACAAATCGCCACCATAAACTGAGAACGGCAATCCATCTGTTCCGGCGTCTTCGCGTCCGAGTATTCCACCGGGGTACTCCGCACCCGGGTATCCGCTCCTACCCGATAAAAAACCGTGTTCCCGACTTTTCCCGATATCAACTTATCTGTTTTAGCCATACTGATTAAATTGAAAACAATAACTAATAAACACTCTCGTTCGTTTCTCTTTCCTATCACTCTCCTTTCAAAAACCTTCCCGAAGGTCTTTAAAAGGACTTTGTTCCCTGTCTTCCCCGGGATTACTCCCCGTCTTCCCGGGGAATTCCTCAGGTATCTCCGACCTCTTGTACCGCGTTCTTTAAAATTCTCATCATCTTTTATTTTTAAATCAACGATACAAAGATATTTCCCCCACGTCCCCCCACCAACGAAATGACACAGACAGCCAAATAACTGTATAAACACCCTGTAACCTGACACAGACGCCTAAAACACGAGATTCATTTTCCCCGCCTCCTCACAACTCACCTGCTGAAATATTATAAACATCGCGTCCCGCCTTTTCCGTGAGGATAAAGCGGGACGCAAAAATATTGTAATATATATCCTGAAAATATCTACTCGATCACCTCCCAATCGTCCACGGTGCCCGTTTCCGAGGAGAAACTAACACCAACGCAATGCAATTGACGACGGTCATTCAGGTAAGGCAGGGCGTAACCCTTCTCCTCGATCTGTCGCAAGGCCTCGTCTGCCGTGCCGTCCAGCTTGAACTCGAAGATGTAAACGTGAGCGTCCGTCTCGATAACACAATCCACACGCCCCTCGCTCTGTTGTTTCTCCGTGTACACCGTGTAGACACTCACTAAACGCATCAGCAAATAGAAGGTATAATGGAAATAACGTTCCCGTTCACGCTCGTTCTCCTTTCGTCGCATCGTGTAGGGAATGTCGCTCAAGAAAGAGGTCAACAGCACGCGGAATTGTTCCGTGTCACCCGACTCCAACGCATCCACCACGTCCAGTACCCAATTGTTCACGCTCGATTTCGGTTTCAAGTAATCCGAGGCAACCATTGTCAGGAAACCACTTTTCACCTCGTTATTCGGGAAATCGAGCAAAAACGTGTTACGACGGGCGTTGTAATCCTTGATCGTCAAGTAACCGCTCTGGTAAATCATCGGCAATGGCTTCTCCACGTCCGCCTTGTAATCCACGAACTCCCGCGGATCGTAATATCGCCCCGTCAACTCGTCGAGATTCTCCCGCGTGTGGTTCAACAAGCGTATCAAGTAAGTCGGTGTACCGCTCCGGAACCAATAATCCTGTATTCTCATCGAATCGAAAGCGTTTAGCAAACTGAACGGGTTATAGACATCCACTAACTCTTCGCCAAAATGATAACCGTCATACTGACGTTTTAATAATTGTTTAATCACCTCTACACCACACTTCCTTTTCGCTGCCATGGCAACAATCGCCTCCGCGAAATAGCTTTCCAACTCCTCTTGCGTGATCCCGCAAAGCGTTTCATAACGCCCGTCCATGCTAATGTCTTTCGGCTGATTGAAACCGCTGAACACGCTCACTTGCGAGAATTTCGTCACCCCCGTCAAGAAGACAAACTGCAAGTGTTCGTCAGCCGCCTTGAATACCGAGTAAAAAGCCTTCAGCACGTTACGGTGCCGCTCCTCCAGCAACATCCGGTTTTCTCCCAGCACCGTTTCCAAACCCGTGTCAAGCACATCAAGAATAGGTTTATCATATTCATCGATTAACACCACCGCTCGCCTACCTATTCGAGCGTGCGCCTGCTCCAGCACTCGAATAAAACGATCACCCACGACCGGACTTTTTCCCCTCTCCACTTGCCAATCTTCCTCCCATCTCGAAACATAATCGTCAAGAACATGCTCCAAGGTCCCCTCAAGGGTGAAATCTCTTCCGTTAAAATCCACGTGAAATACCGGATACTCCAACCAATCCTTCTCCAACCCCTCTATCGCCAATCCCTTGAAAAGTTCCTTCCGACCGAGGAAATAATTCTTCAAGGTCGATACCAACAAACTCTTCCCGAAACGACGGGGACGACTCAAAAAATAAATTTTCCCCCCTTTCACGAGAGAATATATCATCTCCGTCTTATCCACGTAAACGTAACCGTCCTCTATGATCTGGTCAAAACTCTGCATGCCTATCGGGTACTTCATCTCTATCTGATTTTTAGTTACTATTGCAAAGATAGTACAATATTTTCCACGTCCCAACACGTCAAATAACTTTTATCAATCATTGCCATTCTCGAGGCACAAGCACGTTACCCGATAAAAATGAATGATCTTTCACCGGAGCCCGTCGATAAATTTATCCACGAGACCGGTGAATATCAAATTACACGATTACTCCTCGTTCCCCCTTTTCGGGTTCTCCCGGGAAGTATCCAGTATATTAAAACAAGCCAACACGCTTTTCCGGTAATAATCCCCCATTGGGAACCATTTCTCCCCGGCTCGCAAGGAGTTACCCGCCCACGTGTCGACATAACGCAGGTTCAGGATAAAACCACGGTGTACACGCACAAGATAGGCGTCCGGCAGTTGCCACTCCACGCTCCCCAAACGGCACGCCACGGTAATCCGGGAGTTATCTTTAAAATGAAAATAGCAATAATTACCCGATGCCTCTATCCAAACGATTTCGGCATAAAAATATTTCTTGTAATACTCGTCCTGACGAATAAACAAGCCATCTGCCACCAGCGGTGACACCCTCAAAGGTGCACTTACACCCGATAAATCTGTTTTCATTGACAATTAAATTTATGCCTCATGAAAAAATCACCGACGGGCGTAGACAATAAACAGAAGGGGGGCAACATGAACTTCCCCCCTAGCACGCACCAATTATAAAAACACGATTACTTTTTCTTGCTCTTTTTCAACATTTCCGAGATATTCTTCTTCAATTCATCAGCATTCAAATCCTTGGCTACGATCCGATTTTCAGCGTCCAACAACAAGGTATGAGGAATGTTTTTCACGAAATACTGGCGAACGATGTCGGAATTGACGGGACCTTTCAGCTCGGAAGCGTTTTTCCATGTCATCCCGTCCTCGGTGATAGCCGCTTTCCACGCTTGCGCGCTCTCGTCCAAGGATACGCTTAGGATTTCCAAACCTTTCAACCGGTATTTGTTGTAAAGTTTCAACAATTCCACGTTCCATTGACGGCAAATACTATTACTTGATTCCCAGAAACACAACAATTTCACCTTGCCTTTCAACTCGTGAAGACGAATGGTATCTCCCCGGGAAGTAGGTACGGTGAAATCCGGAGCGAGCTCACCCACGGCTACGCTTCGCTGCTGCATGACACGAGCGGCAACTAATTGACCATAGAAACTGGATTTGCCGTTAAAGCCCAAGAGGTTGAAACGAGCCTTCAAATCCTCGTAATCCAATTGATCCATGAGCGACGCCAAAATATACGCTGCCACGTAATGGTTGCCGTTCGTTTCCAACCATTCGATCTCCCGTTGACGAGCTTCCCGGGCGTAAGTGTCGCTCTGCTTTTGCACGGCATCCATTTGCACTTGGCTCCGCATTTTCATTGCCAATTCAAATTGAGTCTGAATCTGGCTTTGTCCCCGGGCAATATCTTGCGTCAAAGCGAGGTATTGATTATACAATTGTTGCGCTTCGCCACCCTCGATAACAAGCCCTGCCTCACTTAATCTCATTTTTATTCCCGTGTTCTCGAGCATCACGGGAATGGTTTCTTTCCCGTCCGCCGTTTTAATCAAAGCGACACAGCCCTGTTCCACTTGCCCCTCGAACACGAAAATGCCGTTCTTCACCTCGGTTTTGCCCAACGTAACAATCCCTTTCACCGTGGGAACAACCAACACGATGCCGCCGTCCGGCAAACCGGGAATGTTCCCCTCGATTTTATACCCTTCTTGCGAGAACCCCACGGAGTAGCTCGCGAAAAAAATTCCTAAAAACAATAACACGATTTTCATTCAATACTCTTTTTAATTTAAACATCTACATTTCAGTCTATTTTTTCCATTTACCTTGATATTGTCGACCGTCAATATAAACATTCACGGCATCCCAAGGACCGAACACGATACGATAAGATTTCGGGAACTCCACTTTCCGCTCAGCTGTGAACTCGTTTCGTGCACTATCGAGTATCTCTATGGAAAAAGCAACCTCTATCTGCCCCCGGGGCAATTCTTTCTGCTCGTAATTCAATATCTTACCCTTGAAAGCCACGTGGGCTTGTTCTCTTGCCAGCTTCGCTTCCAACTCGACATCGGAATATAACGTATCTCCTTTCACGTGAAGCGGGAAACCGTATCCACCGAAGAATTCATCGCTTGATATGCCCCGAAATTCCCGGCTCACGATTAATTGATAATTCCTATTACTGATTCTCTCTTTCAACACATCCCGGTATTCTTCCTGCGTGAAACCATTCTTCATCCCCCCGCATGAATACAAGAGGAGGATGCCAGCAAGAACTTCCAGCATCAAAAGTGATTTCTTCATAACTATTCTTTTTAATACCATTTAAATTAAAAAAGGGGTTGAACAAGTACATCCACTTTCATCAACTTTATACTATCCCTCGTCATGTCGTTTCTATCGATAACCCACACCGTTTTACCTCGTGTACTTTTCTCGAATTCAAGTGCCTCTTCCCTTGTCTTCATGCCCTTGCGTTTATCAAAATCTATCGGCTTAATTTTAGATAAAAAAGTTTTAGGCATCATGCATTTTGCCCTTTTATCACTAGCAATATCCACTGGTCTGATTTTACTTATCGAATCCAAGTTAAAGTCCACGTTTGTAAAACTGACTTCATTCAGGAAAGTATCTGCAAGAAGGTAGAAGTGAATACTCGGTGAATCCATATACGAAGAATCCCAAAGTTCACTTCTCAACACGCCCTCTTTGCGGGTTGTGTCAGAAATCGAAGTGAAGATGATAAAAATATCATCTTTTTCAGGTTGCACGCCTCCGTGAGTAAGAGTATCAAGAGAATGCACACAATCATTTGCGGCCTGACAGGTTGACACTGCTACTAATCCATAGAATAATAAAAATAATATCGTCTTTGCCATCATATGTTATTTCAAATTATATTTATCCCACATTTTATGAACCTTATTTTTCACATCAGAAGTTTGATATACTGATGTTCCTATATAAGCAAGATATTTTGCATCACTTCCACAATTAAAAGCTCGTTCAAGCCACCTTGTATATACTCCACCATAAACCATCCAATAATGTCCCCATTCATTATCAGTTTCTCCCATCGTTATTGCCAAATATATATGATATAATTCATGTAAAGCAACAAGAAGCTGTCCTCTATATGTATAAGTACTCAATGCGTCACTATTAATAATTATCAATATTTGATATTTCCCACTACTAAATTTATAAATCTCTGCTGATACTGGATATTTTGATTCTTCACCTTTAACATTTTCAAAAAACAAATAACTCGAATTACAACAAAAATCAATCAAAATAGAATCACCTATTATCTTTAATGCTTCATTCATTGCGCCCGCAAATTCATCATTAACAAAACACGGTACTTGTATACTATCTAAAAAAGAACGAGACAATAATGAAATATCCTGCCTTTCGAAAAATTCTTTTTCATCTTCCGAACAAGCAATACACATGCATAATTGATAAAGGATTAATATTAATAACCACCTTTTCATAATTTACTACTTTTTCAACATCTCTGCGATTTTTGCCTGAAGGGCGTTGCCCCGGAGGTTTTTAGCCACGATGCGGTTGTTTTCGTCGAGGAGGAGCGTGTGTGGGATGGCGGTTACGCCGTATAGTTGTGCGACAGGGGATTGTTTCATGCCTTTCAGGTCGGAACCGTGATACCATACCAACCCGTCGTCGGCAATCGCTTGTTTCCATGCAGCGGCGTCCTTGTCCATGGAAACGCCGAAAATTTCCAAGCCTTTTTTATGGTACTTCTTGTAAATCGCCGTCACGTTTTTGTTTTCAGCCCGGCAGGGTTTACACCACGATGCCCAGAAATCAATCAATTTTACTTTCCCCTTGATATCGTAAAGTGACACGGTCTTACCTTCCGGGGTAACCACGGTAAAATTGGGAGCGATTTCCCCCACGGCTACTTTCTTTTGCATCTGCATTTTGGCTTCCAAGACTTGCCCGTAGAAACTGGCTCGTGCATCAGGTCCCAAGTAATCGTAAAGCAACTTCAATCCATCGTAATTTAATTTCTGGGCTACCGAAGCCATGATAAAAGCAACAACATGGCTATTCCCGTGCTCCTTCATCCACGCAGACACCTTTTCTTGATTTTCCCGCATATATTTTTTCATCTGCTCTTGAAGTGCCTTCATTTTCATTTGATTCTGGATTCCCATCGCCACCTTATACTCGGATTCCATTTCCGCTATTTCACGTGCGGATTTCACGTTCATTTCTTGGTACTCGTTATACAACTGCTGATCTTTACCGCCTTCAATCAAAAGTCCGGTTTTCCCCATCGTCACCTTGAAATCCGTGTTCTCGAGCATAATCGGGAAACGCCCTTTCCCATCGGCCGTTGCCACGAAAGCAACACAAGGTGTTGCCACCTTACCGGTCAATAAAAAGACTCCACCCACCATATCGGTACCCCCCAATGTATCCGCCCCACCAAGAGCCGGCGAAACTAAATAAACTTTCCCATCCGGGGCTTCCGTTTTCCCCGTGATCCGGAATCCCTCCTGCGCGTGAAGGGTTACGACACTGTATAATACCAACGTGAAAAATAATAATATTGATTTCATTTCCAGCTACATTTAAAAATTTTAGACAATACAAGCAAACGGGTATCGTCGTTCCGACGACGATACCTATTCACTTTCCAGCACGATTAATTATTATTTAAAAGACTGCCACGTCACCAAGCGCGATACTTGCCGTGTATTCTCCTTGCACGTCACTCACGCCCAATTTAATATAACGGACTTGCTTCGGTTTATCCAAGCGAAGAAGCGTTATCTCCCCGAGGGAATTCCCGACCGTGTTCACCAATTGATAGGTCAAATATTCCCACGTGATATTATCTTCTGAAACTTGAATCTCGATCCTGTTGGGGGACGAATTCATCGCCTGCAGATCAAGAGCCTGAGCTATTTTCATCCCGTTCACGGTTTGAACACTATTCATGTCTATCAAGAGTTCATAAGTAGTAAGTTTACTATGCGGAGAAGTTTTCCAAGCCGTCATGTAGTTATTATCCAAAAGATTTCCCGGCTTAGAGTCGTAAGGTTCGGAACAAGTGATAGTCCAACCCTTGGCGTCCAAGTAAACGGGTTCCCGTAACACGGGATTTCCCATTTTTTCCACATCCAGTTCAATATCAGACAAAATATCATCTGAAAAATAATGCTGATTATAACGTTCAATTTTTAGCCCGCGTAATTCCTGTGCCACTTGCAGGGCAAATACGCTTTTCCCCATTTCAGAAAGTTCACTTGTCATGTTCACGTGATATTCCGCCGGAAGCTGTAACAATTGCGGTTCGATATAACGATTTCCTCCCAACACGATTCTTTCCAAATTTGGGAAGTAAAGTATATCCTCGAAACTCATAATATCATAATCGAATTCCAGCACTTTCCTATCTTCCACGAACTCATTCGTGATATTTTCCACCCCATAACGCATTTTGAGAAAACTACGGAAATTTGCAGAAAATATCCAATCGTCCTTTTTCAAAGAATAAGACGGAAGAATGATATCATCCACGCAATTTCCGACCCGTCCCTCCCGATTTATAGTCACCTCCCGGGAAGCATCGACGTCTCTCAACAACATGTATTTCTCCCCAAATTGTTTCTGAAGCGAATCTATCGTTTGGGGGTTACCTTCCATATCGTAATAATGCAATTGAATATTCAATATATTGCTCGAGTTATTATCAAAAAACATGGCAATATTGTTACCCACGAAAAAATATTTTACCACACCCGTGGTAAAACTCACGATAGACTCGTGCTTGCTCGTGACGGGACGCCCGTACACGGTTTCGCTCAAAGACATATTGCCGTTTCCATCCACCGCGTACACGTTTATCTCGTAATTCTCGTTTTCCAGATTCTTAATCTCGCACGAGGTGACAGAGGCTTCCAACAAAGTATCCGCGATCATATTTTTCCCGACTTGACACGTGAGCCGGATATTCTCGATAGCCGGATCCAAATTATTTTTCCATTCCACGATTAAACGCTCCCATCCTAACTTTACCGTCACGTCCGAGCATTTCCCCACGTAACGAATCATTCCGTCACCGGCATAATCACTATAAGTATCTTCCAGTTCCTCACACCCGAAGGCTAAAAACAGGATGCCGAACATCCATATAAAATATATTCTCTTCATCATAACTACTCTTTTTTCACGTAAACTTCCAATTCACTTAAAGCGACGTAGCCGTCAGGATTATCCGCATACGATGCTTGGTATGACTTTTCGTCATAAAAAGTCTTATTCACCATAAATTTCACATACCGGAATCCTTGTGGCAAAGCCATGCAATTAATATCGGCATACACGGGTTCAGCAGCCTGCAACAAATTGTAATCCATAATACTCGTTCTAGCCTCCTCTACCCACCCGGGTTGCAAATAAGGTTGAAAGAAATACCCCAGTTTCGTCCACGAAACTTGATCATTGCTTCCATAAACCGTCACCTCGCTCGGGAGTTTATTTATATGACTACTTCTCCATTCCCAACCAAGCCATGTTCCATATCTATATGGAGCAAACATACGCAATTTAGCAATAGTTTTCTCTTCCCCCAAATCCATAATCCAATATTGTCCCACAGCATTCTTTCCTGCACCGAACATACAATACTGTCTCTCGGGATTCGACGTTCCCAAGCGCTTCAAGGGCTTCGTGTCCCCGTCAAACAAATATTCAGGTCCCATGCACAATTTCTCATTTTTCACTACAATATTACACGGATCTAACACTTGTATCTTTGATGAAGGAAACTGCTCAATAGCATACGCTTCCACGTTTTCCCAAATCTGTTGTTTTACCCGATAGCCCCGGAAATCTTCGGTTGCAATAATCACCGTATTGCTCGAACGTTCCTGCTGAAGCATAAAACTAAGCGTATCCCGCCCTTTCCGGATTGAAACGGATTCCAACCAAATCGTATCAATCTCGTGCGTCTTCGGATTTTCGCCCAAGTAAAACACGTGAGCGAAACCCGTCGTGACAGGCGACTCGTAAACCACGGAAAAACCGTTCCAACTCGGGGTCACCTTCACGTGGTCAAAAAACGCCACGGGAGCAGAATCTTCCGTGTCAAATGCCAGTTCCATTGTCTTGGACTCTTCTAGTTTGTGATTAAAAAAAGAGACTTGTACCGGAATATTTCTCTGAGCCTCGTTAAAACCGACCAAATTCAACGAATCGCTCAAATAAGTCCCGTCAACCTTGACCTCTTGCCCCAGCACATCCGTATACATTGCACGTATAGAAAAAATATCCTTATGTCCTTTTAAATCATAATACATAATAGCTCCGCCGGGAACAGCTTTGAAAGTGATTCTATCCCCCGAAACAGATGTTCCAAAGGAACCGTCTTCTTCGTCAGTGCAACCCCAAAGACTTAAAATAAATAACGGTATTAGTAATATATTTCTCATAATCATATATTTATAAATGAATCTAAAATCGTAAATCTAAAATTAATTATTACCATCCCGGATTCTGCACGTAAGAGGAGATCATCACTTCCTCGTTTCTCAAGGGAAACAAGTAATCCCGCGGAGATACAAATTTACGTTTTGCCCACACGACCACCGGCCCTTGAAAATTGTTATAAAAACTTTGTGCCGTTTCGCCCACAACATTCCAACCCATCTGTACTTCATTCAATTCCAAATGAGCCGTTTTCCAACGCCGTAAATTCCAAAATCTCTGTCCCTCGAAAGCCAACTCTACATCGTATTCCCGATGGATAATCTCCCGCATACCTTCTTTTGAGTCCACTTTTTCCGGGGAACGAGAATAATTTTTCCACGCCGAAACCACGTCCGGGATACCGGCACGTTCCCTTACTTTATTCAAAGGTGCATACACTTTGTCATCACTCGGTCCCTCGTACTCGTTCCACGCCTCAGCTTGCATCAAATACAATTCCGCCATTCGCATAATCGGTACCGGATTATCCCCCAACGCCTTTATCTCGGTAGGATAAGTTGAAAATTTCAATGTAGAATAAAGGTATTTTTTCAAAAAGTACCCGTTAATATTCTGTGGATTACTGCTTTGAATTACATCTTGCCTTGTCCCAAACTGTTCATTTTTATAAGCTTTAACTTGATAGTTTCTCGTTACCTTGGAATTCACGTCATCCACGCCTTGACGCCAATAACAACGATCCGCCGCGATATTGGCATAAAAACGAGGTTCTCTTCGTAAATGTAAACTCAAAACATTCTCATCCAACGAAACAACGTCTTTATATTTGGAATCCGCTTCCCGATTCATCTCGTACCTGCCCGTGTAATCCCACGTTTTATCCTGGTCAATTGGCAACCCGTTGTCCGTGTAAAACATTTCCACCATCTTCATGCTGGGTGACAAAGTTCCTAAAAAATTAGAATTGAAAAGACCGTCCGTGCTCACAAACGACGGCATTATAAATCGAGTCCAAGTATCCCCTCCATTCGAATTATTACCTGAATTCCGTACTGAAAACAAGCACTCGGGATTATTAAAGCCCAAGTCATGTACCGACTCCTCAATATCCCGCATCGTGTTCAGCAATTCTGTCCGTGCTGTCGTAGAGCCTGAATAAAGATTGCGCCCATAAAACTCACAAGTCTCGACAGCCTCGTCAATAGCCTCTGCTGCCAAACGCCATCGCTCGGGATCATACGATTCACTGAATAACGGCTCCCCGTTCTTATCCTTGAAATTCAGGTAAAATTCGTTCCCGTTGAAAAGAGGAGAAGCTGCCGTGAGCAACACTTTCGCTTTAAGCATCAACGCCGATTCTTTACAGAAATACGCCCTACGACTGGGTTCTTTTTCACTATCCGGCAAAAGGTCAACAATAGCCTCATCCAGCAAACGCACGATTTCTTTAAAACAAGTATCCACGTGCACACGAGGCATTTTCATTTCCTCTATAGATGCTTCCGTCGCAATATTCTCCGGCACCAACACGATCGGCCCGTAATGGCGTACCAAATCGAAGTAATAAAACGCTTTCAGGGCTTTCACCTCTGCCGCCCATTGTTTCTTTTCCGGTTCTTCCATATCGTAAACATTCCATATCTTTTGCAAGAATGTATTACAATAGCGTATTCTCGAATAATAAGCATACCCGTTCCATGCATCCCCATAAGGCTCCTGCGACATCTGTAATCCGTCACCGATATACAAACCGCTATAGGTATTGGCTTCAAGAAAACTATTTCGCATATAATTACCCGTCGTGTACTCGTCCGCCCCAAGATACGCGGGATTTTGGTTCAATTTAGGCAAAAACATGAGACTCGTGTGAGCGGTATACAACCACGTATCGGCTTTCTTCCGATTCGTGAAAATAGCATCCGTGGTTTCGATATCCCCTTCCGGCACCATATCCAGATAATCACATCCTCCAAACAGGAATACCATAGACAACAATATATTCTGAATCAACTTCATACCTCATATATTTTCATTAAAAACTAAAATTCAATCCTACAGAATAGGTCTTTTGAATCGGATAATTGAATCCGTCCCCCCCTAATTCAACATCCCACACTTTAAAATTAGAAATCAAGAAAGGATTATTCGCCCGCACGTAAAATTTCACGTTTTTCATTCTCAACTTGTTTTTCAACCTGTCCGGTAAATTATATGCCAATTCTAACGCCGTGCAACGCAAGAAACGGCACTCCCGCATAAAATAAGTACTGCGATACGTATCGCTTGTTGTTGAATTCCAATCCTCCTGCGGGTTGTGTTCCGTTATACTCTTCGTGGATAACCGAGGCCAGAAAGGGCGATTGTCCATGTTATCCGTGGACCAATGGCTTTTATATATTTCCGTCAACATGGCATTATCCTGAACGAAAGGAGAAATTGCCGCCGGCTCAATGAAGAACCCGCGTTTACCCGACCCTTGGAAAGCAAAATTAAATTCCCAATTCTTATAATTCAAATAACCGCTAAACCCGTAAGTAACACGCGGCGTTTCCGGAAAACCGATATGCACGGCATCTTCGAGAGTAATTTTCCCATCACCATTCACGTCACGATAACGAATATCTCCCGGCATTAAATCTCCACCTTGAGTCGGTGCATTATCAATCTCCGCTTGATCCCGGAAAAGCCCCTCGGCTATATATCCCACACGCTGCGAAAGCTCGTGCCCCACTTTCCGCTGCCATTGGGGTTTATCATTAGCTTCTTCCAATTCCATATAAGTGGCTTTGTTATAAGTGAACGTACCATTCAAAATCACCCAAAAATCAGACGAAAAAGCATGCTGAATTTTTCCGGAAAAATCTATACCACGGGATCTGGCTTTCCCGATATTATCCTGTTGTAGAGTCTCAAATCCTACCGCCTTGGGAATAACGGTCCTAAAAGCAAGAATATTATGACGGATCTCCTGATAAGCATCCAGTGTAAACTCCACGATACCATCAAACAATTTTGTTTCTAATCCTAAATTTATTTGCTCGGCAATTTCCCATTCCACATCCTCGTTACCATAACTACTAATAATATAAAATGACCCGGAATTCTCCGCCGGTTTCAGAGAAAAACCTTGTGAAGTCTGTTTAATTATTTCTTCCAAGTACACGAAACGGGGTATATTGATAATACCGTCATTACCAACTTTACCCCAAGATGCCCGTAATTTCAAGAATGGCAACCAACCGGAAACAGATTGCATAAAGTTTTCCTTCGAAACGATCCACGCTGCACCGGTAGCCGGAAAAAAGCCCATTTTATGCTTCTTGGCAAAACGCTCGGAACCGTTGTACCCGAAACTAGCCTCGACAAAATAACGGTCTTTAAATCCATAAGTTCCACGCATGGAAAAACCCAAATTACGATGAGGCATGGACTGCAAAACCGTACTGGTTGGGGTATCCGCTCCTTCCAATGCATTAAAAACTGCCGTCAAACTTGTCTGGTGATCGTTCCATGCAGCCGTATGCAAGGCACGTAGTTCGTAAGTCATTTGTTTTTTAGAGGATTCTTTAGAACTAGCTAAAGATAAAGACGTATTTGCAGCCTCCAGATTCATTGCCTGTAACTGGTGTTTACCCGTTTCATGGTCATATTTTTCTAAAGAATACTCGTATGGATCCGTTTTAAAAGCCTTATCTTCATTACCTTGTTTCACATATGACACACTAGCACGCAATTCCAACCCCTTCAGTAAAGAAGAAAGATTGTGAATATATTCTACTTTATTGATAAACGCGTAACGGCTACGGTCTTGATAACCTTGTTGCAATGCTTTGTAAGGATTTCTTTTCTTACTGGCAGTCGTACCAAAACGTATATGTTCCCAAGTATAAGTATCATCCGCCGGATAAACCGCCGCAAAATCCACGGGAGAAGCGTTAAATGCTATCGCATAAGCATTATTCGCATTAATCATTGGACCATTGTAATCGTCCACGGTCACACTGGAATTAAGCAATAAACGGATTCCTGCAGCCAAATCTATATTCAAATTTACACGAAGTCCTAACGTTCCATTTTTTATATTACAATCAAAATCATTCAATTTGTCTGTTTTCAACATACCGTAATCTAAATTGTAATTCACGGAAGCGTAATACTGCATCACGTTAGAACCTCCCCGGATATTTAACCCCAAGTGATGATTCACATTATAATCCTTGAACATGATTTTATACCAATCATTCGCGGGATATACCCAAGAGGGATACTTACTCGAACCCGTACGATTGATGCGTTCTTCCGAATACGCCGGAGCGGCATACGGGTCCCGGCTCAACAAAGCCTGATTGTACATCTTCATGTAAGTTTTCGGACCAACCACGTCAATATTACTGGTAGGCATACTAGCAATCGCCTCGTAACGCACGGAAGCATACACACTTCCTTCTTCTCCCTTTTTCGTGGTCACCAGAATCACACCGTTAGCTCCACGGGCGCCATACATGGCTGTCGCCGAAGCATCCTTCATCACGCTGAATGTCTCGATATCCTCCGGGGCAATACGTGCCAGATCTACTTTGGAAACTTCCACCCCGTCCAAGAGAATCAATGGATCTATATTTGCCCCGGACTGAAAAGAGGTAATACCCCTGACATAAAATTTGGTATTCATCTCCTCTTCAGTTAACGCACCCGGAGCTCCTCCTGTCTGCCACCCCACGATACCGGCTATCTTTCCGGCAAAACTGGTAGTTAAATCACTATTGGAAGATTTCAAATCCATGGGGCGAACGGTCGTGATCGCAGAAACCACACTCTCTTTCTTTTGTTCCCCGAAGGCGACAACTGCCACTTCTTCCAAACTCTCTTCCGAGGGTTTCATCCGGACATTAACATTCGTTTTGTCCTTCACTAGCACAGACTCGTTCTTGTAACCGATAAAAGAAACTACCAACACGTCATTGGGACGCACGGGAAGAGAAAATTTACCATCCGCATCCGTTGCCACACCTTGTGTTGTTCCTTGTATTACGATTGTCGCCCCGGCTAATGGAGTCCCTTTCTCATCCACGACTTTACCTTTCACGGTCATCACTTGCGACTCCTCTTTTGGCCCCACAAGAATTTTACCATTCTTTTGCTGTGAACAAATTAATCCCGTCCCTTCCAAACAAGCCTTTACCGCCTCGAACACGGTGATCTTTTCCCGTTTCAAAGTAATCTTTTTCGCCTCTTTCATCACGACCTCTTCCCGGAAGGTGACTACGTTTCCCCCGAGTTGGTTGATTTCATGCAGTGCCCGCAACACGCTGAAATCCTTGAAGTCAATTGAAATGGTTTTCTGATTTGCCTGCTGCGCCAAAAGCGAGGCAGAACCGAGAAGTAGCACCGTCACGAAAAGTGAAAAAACACTAAACGATCTCTTGCACGTGCATAAAAGTCCCGAAAAGACTTTTGGTTTCGTCCTTTTTTTCATAAATTTGTGATATTAAATTTAACATTAGCCTTGTCGCTGAACAAGGTCGTCAAAGTGGAGCGCCCGCAAAGTTGCTCCATTTTGCTTTTTATTATGATTTATTTCTTACGTACACGACATTTCCCTCTATTTTAAATTCAGGTCCCCCCGTGAAGGTGAGCGCCTCCAAGATAGACTTCAGCGTCTCGTCCTTGCTGAAGTAACCGTTAAACGTGTAATCCTTCTTTGCCCCGGTTTCATAAATAAATTTCACGCCATACCAACGCTCAATCTGACGGGTCACGACCTCTATATTTTCCTTGTTAAACACGAACATACCCTCTTTCCAAGCGATGACGTTATCCAGATTCGCCTCGGACACGCTCAATTTCCCGGTTTGTTGATTCCAGTCCGCCTGCTTGCCGGGTGAAAGCACCACCTTGCCAGTGGTATCCGCCAATGACGCCACGTCTACCTTTCCGGTGAAAAGCGTGGTAATCACATCAGCCTCGTTTTTATAGGCCTTGATATTAAAAGAGGTTCCCAACACTCTCGTGCGAATATCGTTGGTTCGCACGATAAAAGGCCGTACGGCATCCGGGGTTACCTCGAAGAACGCTTCGCCTTCCAAGCGTACCACCCTTTCGCCCCTGCCGAAAAGAACGGGAAATTCCAATTCACTCTCGGAATTGAGCCAAACCCGGGTTCCGTCGCTTAATACCAAAGAGTAGAAGCCCCCGGTTGTCGTGATAACCTTGTTCATCTCCAACTTATCGGGCACCACCGAATCTGCTTGCATCCGGTCGGAATCGTAAACCAACTTGTCCTCCTGTCCCATGACCAACGCTGTCCCTACCCGAGTGGAATCCTGTTGTATCTTGGTCATCCCCACTTTTTCCCCGTCCGCCAAAACCAGAATTACCTTATCTTGTACCGTCGCCGCAGAAGGCAACACCTTGGCAACTTCCACTTTTTTGAGTTGTACCTTTTTCGGGGTATCTAGCACGTACTCGAAAAGGAGCATACTCCCCAGTATGAAGACTGCCGCGGCACTACCGCACCACAAGAGATAACGTTTTACCCGCTTTTGCCTGTTTCGCCTCGTCAAAGAGCGCAAAATATCGGACTGCAATTTCCCGTAGTCCGTTTGTAGATCGTATCCCGATTTCAAATTCAAATGTTCCTTCAAACCCTCGTCGGCAACAATCTTATCACAAAGTGCCTGTCGTCCTTCGCCCCCTTTAATCCAGACCTCAAACACCCGCTTCTCCTCTTCGGTTGCGATGCCGTATCTTACGCGTAAGATGATCCGTGCGATTTGATGACTCTGAAATTCTTTCATTCTTTTACATTTTATCTAAAGACACCACTGATTATCGCTTGGTATTACACGAGAGGATAATTTTTTTTATCTCCCTGTCCACTCACGAAAAAAAGAGGTGTGCCAAAACACTCCTCTAGTCTATAAAGTTCATAAAGTCGAGCCTTCGGCTCCTAAGGTCTATAAAGTCTACAATCCAATAAAGTAATGATATTCAATATGATGAAACACAGACCACCTTGCACGTTTGACCTTACGACCTTATGAACTTTCAGACTTTATGGACGAGAGGACGTGTTTTGCCACGCCCTCCCCTTGAATAAATTAAATTCCTTTTTATAATTGATTGATATCTTCGACAGAAAGACCCGTTGCCCGAGCTATAATATCTAACGACAAACCTAATGATTTCATGTTTTGGACTATTTGCCGTTTTTCTTCCATACGCCCTTCTTCCAAACCTTCCATACGCCCCTCCATGCGCCCCTCCATGCGCCCCTCTGTCAATCCTTCCAACTTAGCGGTACTTAACACATCATTTTGTATCATGATCGCATCCACATGACGATCATACGCTGCACGCTCTGTTGCATCCATACTGTAATAAATTAACTTCTGGCGAGCTTCTTGTAGCCCGGGAGCCTGTGTATCCGGACGAATGTGACCACTTTTAAGGTAATCTATCCACTCCTCAAGCGGGGTTACTGCTACCTTGTCAAACTCATTCACGCGTATAAGGAAATATTCCGGAAAAATCTCGGCAGGAAGCCTTGGAACCAACGCATCTTTCTCTTTTGTCGTCACCTGAAGAAAATCTCCCGTATGAACTCCCACGAAAGAATTCTGCCCGTGATACAAATAATCGTTCCCTTTACCAATATCGAAATAGAGGATACTAATCGAGTACACTTTTTTAACTTCCGAGTAAATGTGCCCCAACTCAATATGCTCTGTTATCGCCTTCGCAACCCCGTAAAGAATTCGTTCAAGAAAATACAATTCCCTTGTAATCTGTACTTCAACTATGATAATCTCGTCCTCGTCATTACGAGCTTTGATATCCACCCGATTGAATTTGTCATTCTCGTTTTGTTGATTCCCTTCACTTTCTAAAATATCCAAGATATGAATATTTTTCCCGAGTAGTACTGTAAGTAAACCTTCCAGTACTCCAAAATTAGCTTTATTCCGCAACAATCGCTTGATAGCCCAATCAAAACGAATATACTTATCCTTGTAATTCATAGCGTTAACCTATTCTATTTTCACAAAGATATACTTTTTCCTGAAAAAATCATAGGGAAATGATTATATTTGCCACCGACTTATTCATCCAACATTGTCGAATAAGTGAAAAAATCCATACATGCGCACTGATAAAGAGGACACGGGCAATCATTTTGATCTGGGAGATTTTATCCGAGAATACTTCGCATCTTTATGCGCCATCGCATTCAAAATAACCGGAGATTCGGATGCCGCACAGGATATAGCTCAAGAGGTGATCATCAAATTTTGGGAGAATAAGAAACAACACGATAATCTGGGATCCATCGAAAATTACCTGTTTATCATGGTGCGCAACGAATCCCTGAATTATCTCCGGGGACTCGCCCGTGAAAAGAACCGTTACGAGCAGGTAACGTTTATTAATGAACAGGAAGATTCCGTGTGGGACACGATTATCGAGCAAGAAACGAATCTACTGTTACTTGAAGCAATCAATGCCCTTCCCCCACAATGCAAACGAATCGTGGACCTCTCCCTTGCCGGAAACAGCACGAAAGAGATCGCGGAAGAATTGGGCATTGCCGTGAATACAGTCAAGGTATTGAAAAGCCGGGCAATTCATAAATTGAGGGAATATTTTTCAGAGAATGATATTTGGATAGAGTTTTAAGTTTTCTCCTTATCTTTGCGGTGGAAAACGACAACACATGGAAAAAACAAATATACGGGCATACACGCAAAAGGAGTTGGCAGAAATCCTCGTGCAACACGGGGAGAAGGCATTTAGGGCAAAGCAAATATGGCAATGGCTTTGGCAAAAGGGAGTTACGAACTTTGATGATATGAGGAACCTGTCGAAAGAAACCCGGGAATGTCTTGCCTCACTATTCACTTTACAGACCGGTACACTTACTCATCGGCAAGAAAGCAGCGACGGTACTACAAAGTTAGGATTCACGTTGCCCGACGGTAATCTGATCGAGGCTGTTCTTATCCCCAGCCGGGATAAAGCGACAGCTTGCGTGTCCTCACAGGTGGGATGTAAACTGAAATGTAGTTTTTGTGCCACAGGAGGATTGGGATTCACCCGCAACCTGCTGCCGGAAGAGATATACGACCAAGTAGTTGCCGTCAAACGCCTGGCGGAAGAAAGAGGCACACCGCTTTCCAATATTGTATTCATGGGAATGGGAGAACCGTTATTGAACTACGACAACGTGCTGCAAGCGATAGACCGTATCACGGGAAACGACGGATTGGGCATGTCGCCCTCACGCCTCACGCTATCCACCTCAGGAATAGTGGAAGGTATCCGGCGCCTTGCCGATGACAACGTACGTTTCAATCTCGCCATTTCTCTACACTCCGCGATAAATGCCACACGGGATAAAATCATGCTGATTAACAAAGCATATCCGCTCCCGAAATTGGCAGAAGCAATAAAATACTTTGTCGACAAAACCGGAACTCGCCCCACTTTCGAGTATCTATTACTGAAAGGCGTAAATGACAGTCTTGAAGATGCCAAAGCACTGGCTATATTCTGTCGTCAATTCCCTGTGAAAATAAATATCATCGAATATAACGAAGTCGACAACGCCCCCTACCGCCACAGTCCCGACGCAAACAGGGACCAATTCGTCCGCTTCCTCGAAAGCAAAAACATCGTGGTCAACGTCCGCCGCAGCAAAGGTAAAGATATAGATGCGGCTTGCGGGCAATTGGCGAACAAGAATAAATGAGTTCATAAAGTTTATAAGGTTTATAAAGTTCATAAAGTAATAAACCCTAGCGGGCACTTTATTTATAACAGCACTAACGGACAATTAACACCCGTGACTCTATGGGCTTTACCCCCTTACGAACTCGCTAAAGAATACTTTATAAACTTTATAAACTTTATGAACTTTATAAACCTTATAAACTAACCTCACCTCCCGGCTTCACGTATCACGAGTAACTAAACACCTTACTGTCAACTCGTACTATGAAAACATTATTAGTAGCGATATTGCTTGTCGGATGCAATATCATGTCAGCAACAGCGCAATCCGACGGAACGATTAACAACCGGGCGCTCGATTCACTCGACTTGAAAAAGTATGTCGGCCTATGGTATGAAATTGCACGTTTTGACCATCCTTTCGAGCGGGGACTGGTCGGAGTAACAACCAACTATGTTGTCAAACCCGACGGCGACATAGAAGTCATCGGATGCGGCTATCGGGACAGTCTATCGGGAGAGAAAAAAGAGATTGTCGGGAGAGTACATATCCCGGACACCACTCGCCCCGGGGTGCTGAGAGTCACGTTTTTTCTGATTTTCAACACGGACTACCACATTCTGGAGGTTGAAAAGGATTACAGTGCAGCCCTCATCGGCAGTTCACAATGCGACCACCTCTGGATCGTGAGCCGTACGCCGAAACTGCCTTCCCCAAAATTACAAGACCTTATACACAGGGCACAGAAACGAGGGTATGACACGACCGCGCTGATTTTCGTTCCACACGAGCGGGAACAAATCCGACAGGAGTTCACCAAACTCTGAGTAATTTTCCATATTTTTGAACCGTTAAAGGCTCAGAAATATGGAATTATTCATGTATATCACCGGGGGAGCACTTTTACTCCTCAATATCATACTGCTCGTAATCTTGCTCCGCACCCGAAAGAGCACGGATGCCCGGGAATCTTTTATTCAACTGGAACAGAGTATAGCCCGCGTGGAAAAAGCATTCCGGGAGGAATTCCGCTATAACCGAGAAGCGGACGAGAACCGCTCCCGACAGGATAGAGAAGAACTTGCCGCATCACTCAACAATTTTCGCACGGAGCACCGGGAAGCGCTAAAAAATATCACCACACAAACAAATGCCGCCATAGAAGCGTTCCAGAAAAGTTTCACCGAAAGCATGAACGCCTCGAACCGCCTGCAACGGGAGAAACTGGGCGAGCTGAGTACCCGCCAACAGGAGCTTCTGCAAAACACGGAAAAACGGCTGGAAGAGATGCGTGCCACTGTGGACGAAAAACTACAAAAAACACTTCACGAGCGCATCGGTCAATCATTCGAACTCGTGAGCAAACAACTCGAAAGCGTGCAGAAAGGATTAGGAGAAATGCAGACTCTCGCCCAAGACGTGGGAGGACTAAAACGAGTACTCAGCAACGTGAAAATACGCGGAACAATAGGAGAAGTACAGCTCTCCATGCTTCTTGAACAAATCCTTGCACCGGAACAATACGACACGAATGTCAAAACGAAGAGAGGCTCGGACAAACTGGTGGAATTCGCCATAAAACTACCGGGAAAAGACAACGGCGAAGACTCCGTCTATCTCCCCGTGGATGCTAAATTCCCGAAAGATATCTACGAACAACTATTAGAAGCTCACGAGAGCGGTGACCCGAAACGTGTAGAAACCGCCTCCCGCAATATAGAGCAGACCATCCGGGGTATGGCAAAAGACATCCGGGAGAAATACCTCGACCCGCCCCACACGACCGATTTCGGTATCATGTTTCTTCCTTTCGAGAGCATTTACGGGGAAGTGATCCGCCGTTCCTCGCTGTTGGAGCAGTTACAACAGGAGTATCATGTCATCGTGACGGGACCAACCACGCTTGCCGCTATCCTCAACAGTCTGCAAATGGGATTCCGTAGCTTAGCCATCCAAAAACGAAGCAGCGAAGTATGGCGTATCTTGAGCGCCGTGAAAACCGAGTTTGACAAATTCGGCGGGATGCTCGAAAAAGCTCAAAAGAATCTCCAGACGGCAAACAACCAACTTGAAGAAGTCATGGGAAAACGCACCCGTGCCATACAACGCCACCTGCGTTCGGTGGAAGCATTGCCCACCCAAGA
Organism: Butyricimonas sp. Marseille-P3923; assembly: GCF_900184685.1. Taxonomy (GTDB): domain Bacteria; phylum Bacteroidota; class Bacteroidia; order Bacteroidales; family Marinifilaceae; genus Butyricimonas; species Butyricimonas muris. The sequence goes on along the minus strand of NZ_FXXL01000006.1, from coordinate 1,204,759 downwards.
TGCCCCGACTCAACTTCCGGAACCGGACATCACGGAGGAAGTATAAAAACAAATACATCTTGCTAGCTTCTTTCCCGACTTTTTATTAGTTTTGCCCTAACAAGAGATTATTCATAAGAAATCAAATATATTTATGGAAACAAAGAAAAACAAAACCACCCTGCTCATTATGGCAGCCGGTATGGGTTCCCGGTTCGGTAGTCTGAAACAACTCGCGTTATTGGGACCGCACAAAAAAACATTATTGCACTACTCCATTTATGACGCCGTGCATGCCGGATTTGACAAGATCGTTTTCATCATCCGCCGCAGCTTTGAAGAAGAATTTAAAGAAGCCGTGGGGAAATACGCCGAAAGTCTGGTGGAAACCGTGTATTGTTTTCAGGAAATGGATCGACTGCCCGGGAATATGCCCCCTATCGAACGGGAGAAACCGTGGGGTACGGCACACGCTATCTGGTCGGCAAAAGACAGTATCAACGAACCTTTTATCGCTATCAATGCCGATGACTTCTATGGTCGGGATGCTTTCGTGAAGATGCATGATTTCATCGCAAATAATCCGGACGAAAACTGTTTCAGCCTTGCCGGTTACCGGTTAGCAGCCACGCTGTCGGAAAACGGTACCGTATCGCGGGGAGTATGTACCGCGGACAAAGACAACTTCCTGACCAGCATCACGGAACGCACCAAAATCGGACGTGAAGGTACGGTTATCAAAGACATGGACTCCGGTGTTATCCTCCACGAGGACGATGTGGTATCCATGAATTTCTGGGGATTCACGCCTATGCTTTTCGGGGAAATCGAAAAACAGTTTGTCGACTTTTATCATGCCAACAGCAATAACCCGAAATCGGAGATATACATCCCGTTCGTGGTAGACGAACTGATCAAGCAGAAGACCGTGAAAGTGAAAGTACTGAACACCAGTGCAAAATGGTTTGGTGTCACTTACAAGGAAGACACGGAACTCGTGAACAATGCCCTACAAAAATTCGACGGGGAAGGGCTGTACACGGACATGGGGAAATAAAAAAACAACGGGAAAACATAAAAAAACAACGCCATGGATAAACTAAAGAAGATATACGACACGTTCGTATCCAGCGGTCGATTCGTGTCGGCCACGCCTTACGGGTCCGGGCACATCAACGACACTTATCTCGTCAAGGTAGATGAGGATGTTGAATATATCCTTCAACGGCTCAATAGCAACGTATTCAAGGATATTCCAAAACTCGTGAAAAACAAGGAACTGGTATGCGGACACATTCGTAACCGTCTGCTCCGACACAAGGTGAGCGATATCACCCGTAAATACATCACGTATTTCTACACGGACAAAGGAAACGCGTATCACAAGGATTACGAAGGGAACTACTGGACTCTCTCCCTGTTTATCAAAGGCTCAAAGAGTTACGACGTCATTCCGGACTCCCAGATCGCTTATCAAGTGGGTATCGGGTTCGGTGAATTCGAAAACCGGATATCCGATTTTGACGCCAGATTATTGACGGAAACGATTCCTTTATTCCATAACGTTCCCAGACGCCAGCGAGAATTAAAGGAAGCACTGGCAAAAGCCAGCCCTGAAAGAATCGAGTCAAGTAAAGAATTGCTCGAATATTTAAAGAAATTCGACAAGCAAATGCTCGAATTACAGCAGCTGAAAGACGACGGGTTCCTTCCGCTTCGGGTGACACATAACGACACGAAAGCCAACAATCTTTTGTTCGACCACAACGATCGCCCGCTATGCGTGATTGATCTGGATACCGTGATGCCGGGAATCGTGCATTATGATTTCGGGGATGCCATCCGTTCCGCTTGTAACTCGGCCGGGGAAGAAACCCGCAACCTTGATGAAGTGGTATTCAACATGGCATTTTTTGAGGCGTTCACTGCCGGATTCATGGAAAAGGCAAAACACCTCTTTACCCTAAGAGAGAAAAAAACACTGGCACAAGGATGTATTCTGATGACCTATTTGCAAGCAGTACGTTTCCTGACGGATTACCTTGACGGTGATCATTACTACCCGATCACCTACCCGGAGCACAACCTGCAACGGACAAAAGTGCAAGTCCGCCTTCTACAAGACATGGAACGTCACTTCGACAAAATGAATCAATTCATTCAAGAGCAATAAAAAATAGGGTGGCTTTGCCACCCTATTTTAGTCTGTAAGGTCCATAAAGTCGAGCCTTCGGCTCCTAAAGTCCATTATTTCATAACACAATAATATACACTATCATAACACATACATCACCCGTACATTTGACCTTACGACATTATGGACTTTCGGACCTTACGGACGAGGAGGTGTGTTTCGACACACCTTCCTCTTATTTCTTTTTGCAGCAATCTTCTTTCTTTCCGGTTTTAGAGCAGCAATTGTCACCGCATTCTCCCTTGCACGTTTGATCTTTTTTGTGATGATCACATTTGCCTTCACATTCATGCTTTCCGCTCTTGTGGTCACATTGGCTGCAATCTCCTTTGCACTCTGCTTTTGCACCTTCTTTGCAACATTTGTGTCCTTTGTCGCATTTGATAACTTTACCGTCTTTGTCACACAAAGCAAGAACTTTCACGTCATGTCTTTCGATAGCCGCTTTCAATCCCGGCAAGGAGTTCTTATCCATACGATAGGTCACCAACACGGTAGAATCCTTCATATTCAACTTGTAATCCTTTATCCCTTTCTCGAAAGGCATATTCTTGTCTAACTTCGCTTTACAAGAAGGACAATGGATACCCACCTTGAAAATAACAGTCGTATCTTTTTTTGCTTGCGCATTCACGGTTAAACCCATCATTACGAACACTACCAGCGTAAATAAAATCTTCATTGTTTTCATATTCAAATATTTATTTATTATCAATTTTTAGTCTTCAACTTTTATCTTTTAGTTTTTATCTCATCCTTTCCGGTCTAAAGCAAAACGCAAACCGATATAGAATTTACGTCCGTGAAGAGGGCCCCAGACTTTCGACGAGTCGAACGTACTGCTCCAAGGATCGTGAGCGTTCACAATCGGATTTTTCTGCGTGAAATCGCCGATATTCTCGCATCCGGCATAAACACTCCACAAGCGGAAATATTTTGTCACCTGAGCGTTCATAATCTGGAATGCATCGAAACGAGGTGCAACCCGAAACTCATCAGCAATGCCTCCCTGTTCGGGTAAACGACCGGAACCGTTGAACTGCGTGGTGAAATCGAACTGCCACTTTTTCAGGTTCGTGAAATACGACAAGTTCACCATACCTTTGTAACGACTGGTAAACGGGGTACGTCTCAACTCTCCTTTAATCGTGGTCTTCACGTCATTATAACGATATGCCACCGTCGCTTCCAGACGAGGAATCAATTCGTATTTCACCTCTGCCTGATAGCAATTGGAATAGGACTTCCCTTCCAGATTATAGAAATTCACCTGATCGAATGTCGTTTCGTTATCCACTACCACTTGATCGTTGAACTTCGTGTGATAGTAATCAAGATTAACATTCAACGTGCGTCCGAACAAGGTAAACTTCCGGTTCACGTTTGCCCCGAAATTCCAAGAATCTTCCATCTTCAACTCGTCCAACAAGTGAGGATTCTTAGCCAATAACTTACCTTCCACGTAAAAATTAGCGGCAGAAGCCAACAGGTAGCTATTCTCCGCAAGAATATTCGCCGTGCGTAATCCCCGCCCGAAAGTAGCCTTTATATTCGTGAACTCATCCGGCTTATACATGATATGAGCCCGGGGCGTCCAGATACTACCGAAAATATTGTGATAATCATAACGCAAACCCGCCATCACGACAAACCGCTCGTCCAAAAACTCTCCCGTGTACTGGAAGAATGCCCCCGGAACACGCTCCTCGCGCTTGAAAGTAGCATCCACCCCCTCGAGTCCGTCCGCCACGACCAATTGATCGCGGAAATCCTCGTCATACTTGTCATAAGTAAAACTAATACCTGCCGAGTACATCTGTCCCGGATTATTCCCGAATATGGACTGATAAATATAATTAGCGAAGAAACTCTTTTGTCCCGCATTATATATTTTCTTCCCGTAATACGAATCCTGCGTGTGATCCGTGTAATTCAGCAGCAATGCCATACTCGTGTTCTCGTATTGAGGCATCAGATACCCTAACTTCAAGAATCCCTCGTAACGACGCGTATCGATACCTATCTTGTAAAGCCCGTAGGTCGGATTCGGCTCGGCATGTCCCCCGTGCGAGGTTTGTCCCCCCTCACGAGTTTCGTCGATAAACTTTCCACCGAATTGAAGGAACCAAGAATCATCCTTGTACGCCCAACGATTCATCACGTTATACTGTGTCTTTTCGGGCATATCCAGAAAACCGTCCTTATTCCCGTCGTGCGGCTCCTCCATCCAGTCCCCGTGCAAAAGGAACATCGTGCTCCATTTATCATTGAAACGGATACTGAAATTAGAGTTAAACTCGTACATCCCCTCTCTACTGGTAAACACGTTTGCCGAAAACAATTCCGGATCACGGGGTTTCTTGTAATCCACGCTGATCTGGCCTGCCATCGACTCGTAGCCGTTGATAACCGAACCGGTACCTTTAGACACGGAAATAGCCGACATCCAAGGACCGGGAATATAAGTCAACCCGTACAGAGAAGCAAGTCCCCTAAAATTAGGCATATTCTCCGTCATCATCTGCACGTATTTTCCCGTCAGCCCGAGCAACTGAATCTGTTTTGCTCCCGTCACCGCATCCGCGTAAGAAACATCCACGGACGCATTGGTCTCGAAACTTTCGCCCAAGTTACAGCAAGCGGCTTTACACAATTCCTCCCCGGTAATCAATTGCTCGATCAACGGGCGATTGGTCGTCATCACCGTACTTTGCTTCCGGGCTTGCACGTTCACTTCATCCAACAACTCCCCGGATTGCAACGTACAGGTAACAAACTTATCCGTCGATTTCACTTGAATAGTATCCGACCGATAACCGATAAAGCTGATTACCAACTTTCCCACCTTCTCCCACTTCAACTTGAACTCTCCGTTACCGTCCGTCACGGCTCCTTTGCTCGTTCCGACCCAATACACGTTTGCCCCGGCAAGCGGTTTCTCGCCATCGGCTGTTTCCTCCATAACCCGGCCTTTAATTGTTTGCGCCTGCAATCCGAAGGATGCGAACAAACACACCATAATAAAAAGATTTCTCATACAATTACTTTCGCTCTTGATTTTAGTTTCAATTCACACATAATACTTCTCGGCCAAGCATACACGCACGACCAGTCTGAAAGGGACCCGCGGGGATTCCTTCTTCACGGAACAGAAATAAATCAACAACGGAATGTACACAGCAACTCCAATGGCGGAGAATTATCCGTGTACGTCAAGGCAGGATTAAATGATTTGACAATAGATGTAGCACGATCGGAAAAGACAGGGGCAGAATCCACCTCCATCACCATATCACTGAACTGCACCTCGAAATGAGAAGCAGCCCACTCGCCGTAGACCTTATAATATGTATGCTGTTGTTTCGCATTATCACAATTCTTTTTGTGCATATTATGGCACGAGTGACAACAAACACAACCGTGCGTACAAGGACACGGCGTATCAGCAGGAATGAATATCAAACGCGAATAAGTTTCCTGACAACGATGGCAGTACACCTTACTCACATTTACCCCGATTGTCCCTAAAAGGAAAACAACCAATAACAAAAGGGCGCGTATATTCATTTTTTGCTGTTTCATCGTTTGCAAAAATAAAACTTTATTTCAATCCACATACTCTAAAACAGAGCATTAACAATTTATTAACGGTTTTTTTATTCAAATTCTCTCTCTATTGATGTAAAAAATCGAAAAAAAGTATTACTTTCGAATTTCAATATAGATGTAGATTATTTATCATTCCAACAAACTATGAGAAAAATATTACTATTCGGGCTATTTGTAGTTCTTATCGCTTCTTGCAGCAAGAAAACGAATGTCGAGATCACCGGAGCCATCAAAGACGCGGACAACACGAAAGTATACTTGGAACAAATTGACGTGAGTTCCCGGAAAGTTATAGACTCAACAAAAATTAACAAGAAAGGAGAGTTTACTTTCAAGATTAATGTTGACCTACCGACCTTCTATGCGCTAAAATTCGCTAATAACGAGCAGGTTACAATCATCGCCACTCCGGAAGAAAAAATAGAAATAAGTGGAAAACTCGATGACATCAAGAACAACTATTGGGTAGATGGATCGGAAAATTCATTGTGGATCAAATTATTAAACTTCCAACTCGATCGCACGATCACGCTGACCGACTCCTTGAGAAAATCCTATCAGGCGCTGCCGCAGGAGCCTGCTTACGACAAACAAAGAGAAGAATACGCCAAAGCTTGGGAGGAGGCTATAAACAAACAGATCAACTTCACCCGGGATTTTATCATCAAACACGCAACCTCTCCGGCATCCTACTACGCCCTGTACCAGAAAATCGGAGGAAATCTCGGTATCATGGACGAGATAGAAGACCTTCATTATTTCAAGGTAGTGGCATCGTCATTAACCGCTTTGTACCCGGAATCGCAATACACGAAAGCGATCATGAACCATTTGAAAGAAATATCCCAAGCGATCCGCAACCAGCAATTGGCAGCCGTGATCAACAACTCGGAAAGTTCTCTGCCGGACATCACTCTTCCCAACACGGAGGGGAAACCGGTATCATTGCTCTCCCTGAAAGATAAATATATCGTGCTCGACTTCGGGCTAATCACCGCCAAAGAAAGTCAGGAATACATCAAGGAGATGAAAACGGTGTATGACAAATTCAAGAAACAGGGCGTTGAAATCTACATGGTCTGTCTGGATAAAAACAGATTGCTGTGGGAAGAAATCATAAAACAGAACAAGATCAACTGGATTTGCGTATGGGATGAAGGTGGTTTGCAAAGCAGAGCTGCCGCAAGCTGGAACATCAAAAATATTCCGGCAAACTATATCATCAACCAGAAAAAAGAGATTGTCGGCAAGAACTTGTACGGCAGTCGTCTGGAAGATCGTTTGAACACTTTATTGAAGAAATAATAAAAACAGAACGAACATATCATCATGCAGGGTAAGAACGTTTATTTCCTCTCCGATGCACACTTGGGTGCCAAACTATTGAAAAATAACCGGGAAAGGGAATTGATGCTCGTGGATTTTTTGAAAAAGATAAAACCCGTTTGCTCGGAGCTCTACCTGTTGGGTGATATGTTCGATTTCTGGTTCGAATACAAACACGTGGTTCCCAAAGGACACGTGCGCTTTCTGGCAGAACTCGCCAATTTCACCGACAGCGGGATAAAAGTTCATTTTTTTACCGGAAATCATGACATCTGGGCGTTCGACTACTTGGCAAAGGAATGTGGGGTGATCCTGCATACCTCTATGTTCGAAATCGAAATGAACGGGAAATCCTTCCTTATCGGACACGGCGACGGACTCAACCCGAATGACAAAGGCTATCTTTTCCTCAGCAAAGCCTTCCACAATCGTTTCCTGCAAAGATGCTTCCGGCTGATTCATCCCGACTGGGGTATCGCTTTGGCAAACAGATGGTCGGCACACTCCCGACTAAAAGGAAACGGAAAAATAGACGCGAGAGAATACTTGGGAGATGACAAAGAAGAGATCGTGCTGTATTGCAAGAAAGTATTGCAGGAACGGCACATCGATTACTTCATTTTCGGTCATCGCCACCTTCCCATCTTTATGCAACTGGCGGAATCCAGCTATTATATCAACACGGGAGACTGGATTACTCATTTCACGTATGCCAAATTCGACGGAGAAAAAGTTTCACTGGAAAAACTCGAAGAGAAAAAATAACCCTATCCATTTTGTTTCCGTGTAAAATAATCCTAACTTACCTGCCTGTATGTGAAATAAAGATCGACAGTTATGTTAGTCAAAATATTCGGCGGTGCCGTGTACGGCATCAATGCTATTACAATTACAATAGAAGTAAACATCCTCTGGGGTGCTAAATTCATCATCGTGGGATTACCGGACAATGCCGTGAAAGAAAGTCAACAACGCATCGATTCCGCCCTCCGGGAAATAGGACTTAAAATCCCGGGTAAAAGAGTTATTATCAATATGGCTCCCGCCGACGTGAAGAAGGAAGGCTCCGCTTACGATCTCCCGATAGGTATCGGTATTCTGGCTGCCAATGAACAACTTCCTGATGCCGACTTGGAACACTACGTCATCATGGGCGAATTGTCCCTTGACGGAAGCCTGCAAGCCGTAAAAGGCGTACTACCCATTGCCATTCACGCGAAGAAAGAAGGGTTCAAAGGAATCATCCTCCCTTATCAGAATGCCAACGAGGCCGCTGTTGTTCAAGATTTCGAGGTATATGGCTTCCGGCATATCAACGAGGTCATTGCTTTCTTGAAAAAAGAAAAATCATTCTCCCCCGCGGTGTTCGACCGGAAAATCATGGAACAGCACTCCGACAACGAATTATTGGATTTCAAAGACGTTAAGGGACAAGAGAACGTGAAAAGAGCCATGGAAATCGCCGCCGCGGGCGGACACAATATGATCATGATTGGCTCACCGGGTTCGGGGAAGACCATGCTCGCCCGAAGATTACCGACAATCCTGCCGCCCATGACCACGGAAGAAGCTCTCGAAACAACCAAGATACACTCCGTCGCGGGAAAAATACAAAACAACAATTCCCTGATCGTCAACCGTCCTTTCCGATCCCCCCACCACACGATCTCGAACGTGGCTCTTGTCGGTGGCGGCTCTTGGCCTCAACCCGGGGAGATTTCACTGGCACATAACGGAATATTATTCCTTGACGAACTACCCGAATTTCAGAGATCTGTACTGGAAGTTTTACGCCAACCGCTGGAAGACCGGATGATTTCCATCAGTCGTTCCAAATTCAGCGTGGAATACCCGGCAAATATCATGCTCATCGCTTCCATGAACCCCTGCCCCTGCGGTTACTACAATCACCCCACCAAAGAGTGCAACTGTCCGCCGGGAGCCGTGCATAAATACCTGTCCAAAATATCGGGTCCCCTGCTTGATCGCATTGACATACATATCGAAGTCGTCCCCGTCGAACTGGATAAAATGACCAGCAACACCGAAAGCGAACCCAGTGCCGCCATTCGCGAGCGGGTGATTGCCGCCAGAGAAATACAGACTGCCCGATTCCGCGAGCATCAAGGCATATATTGCAACGCCCAGATGACGTCACCTCTGTTGAAAAAATATTGTCTTTTGGATGATAGATGCACCGCCTTGCTGAAAATCGCTATGCAACGTTTCGGCTTATCAGCCAGAGCATACGACCGCATCATAAAACTATCCCGCACAATAGCGGACTTGGAACACAGTGAAAAAATAAAACCCGAATACATCGCCGAAGCCATACAGTATCGCAGCCTCGATCGCGAAGGGTGGGGAGGATAAAAAAATTCAGTGATTTTATGATTGACGATTAGGTGATTATAGAATCACGAAATCAATCAATCGACAATCACAGAATCAATTCACGTTTAAACCCGACTCAAGATATCCTCCAAGCCTTGGAAGTGATTTTTGTAGTCTTCCGCACTTCTACGAATCACCTCGTAGGCTTCTTCCTTATTATACACGTGGGTAATTTCCGTGCGGCGTTCTTCTCCCGGAAGATCCTTGTAGGTCAGGAAATAGTGTTTCAAACGATCGATCACCACGTGTGGCAACTCGGATATATCGTTATAAATACTATACGTGGCATCATGTTTCAACACGGCGATAATCTTATCGTCAGCCTCGTTCTTGTCCAACATACGGAATCCCCCGATCGGGCGAGCCTCTGCAATAATATCCCCGTGGGATATCGTTTTCTCTGTCAACACGCAAATATCCAACGGGTCGCCGTCACCGTGTATATCCGCCCGCTGGGTTTGCTCCATGCAATAGTCAGCAACCAGATCCCCGCAATAAGTCTGCGGCAAAAAACCGTACAACGCAGGAACCACGTTTGAATACTTCTGCGGACGGTCAATCTTGATATAACCGCTCACTTTATCCAACTCGTACTTCACCGTATCGGTAGGCACCATCTCGATAAATGCTGTCACCACTGCCGGAAAATCCGGCCCGATATCCAACCCATGCCACGGATGTGACTTGTACCTCAACCCCATCAATCGGGCGATAGGGTCATTAATTTTATTTCCCATAACTATTTCGTTTAAAAAAAATATGTGTCATACACCTTTATATCTATTCACCGAACAAATGCAACTCGATCTGTTCTATCAAGATGTGAATAATCTTGATATGAATCTCCTGTATCCGGTCGGAATAACCATTCCACGGGACACAAATATTCACATCGCATAAATTCTTCATCTTACCGCCGTCCTTACCTGTCAGCCCGATCACCAGCATTCCCCGATCATGCGCTGTATTCACGGCATTCACGACATTTGCCGAATTACCGGACGTGCTGATAGCCAGCAGGACATCTCCCGCTTTCCCGTGCGCCTCCACGTACCGGGAAAACACATAATCAAAACCGAAGTCATTCGCTACACACGTCAAGTGCGTCGGGTCGGAAATCGCCACGGCAGGCAATGCCGGGCGGTCACCCCTGAAGCGTCCTGTAAGTTCTTCCGCGAAATGCATGGCGTCACTCATGGAACCGCCATTACCGCAGCTAATCACCTTACCGCCGCTTTTCAGAATCCGGGATAATATCTCGGCTGCCAACCCGACCTGTTTCAACTTCTCGTCATCCGCCACAAAATCAGCCAACACCTGCTGTGCCTCTAAAAAACTCTTCTTGATACTATCCATCTTCTTAGGGTATTACATTTATCTTATTTTTTCCATTCGACGATCCTCCCTCTTTCCTTCTTCAACATTCCCGGGGGGACCACCTGTTTGATATCCTCGCAAAGCAGGTCTATCAACTTCTGCTTCGTGTAGTGGCGCGAATAAATGACGCTCACCTCCCGCAAAGGCTTATAGGTCGTGAACGAACGAACTTGCTTTTTTTTCTCCTCCGTCATATACAACAATGCCAGTTCCGGGATTAAAGTAAAACCGCCTTCCCTATCCACGATCTTCATCAATGTTTCCAACGAATTGCTCTCGAAATCAAAGGGCAGGTTCTTGTGCTGCGTGTCGTGCATATCGCACAAGTTCACCACTTGATCGCGAAAACAATGACCGTCACCCAGCATCCATATATCGGGAGTGGCGATATCCTGTATTTCTACGTCTTTCTTCTTCAAAAGTTCATGACCGGCGTGAGCGTAGATCATCATTTCTTCATAAAAGACGGGGCGTTCCACGATCTTCTCGTCATGGAAAGGCGTAACAAAAATACCCGCGTCCAACGTGTCCCGTTTCAATCGCTTGATAATCTCTTCGGATACCAACTCCTCAACCTCGACCTTCACGGCTGGATAACGGCGGATATAATCCCCTATAAAAATAGGTAACAGGTAGGGGGCCAACGTGGGAATAATCCCGATCTTCAAAGAGCCTGCCACCTCCTGTTTTTCCTCGTTGATAATTTCTTTTATTCTTTGTGTCGCCGATAAAACCGTCCGTGCCTGAGCGATCAGTTTTGCCCCGATATCCGTGGGCACCACCGGTTGTCGGCTCCTGTCAAAAATGATTACACCGAGATCGTCTTCCAACTTTTTGATTTGCATACTCAGCGTCGGCTGTGTCACGAAGCAACTATCCGCTGCCGTGGCAAAATGCCGATGCTCGTCAACGGCTACAATATATTCCAGTTGTGTCAGTGTAATCATAAATTTGTTCTATTCAAAAAAATCCTTCATCTTGGAGAATATGCTTTTCTTGTCATTACTTCCGGGCTTGAATCCGGTCGTTTCTTTCATTTTCTCCACTAACTTTTTCTCGTCTTTCGACAAGTTCTTCGGAATCCACACGTTCACCTTCGCCAACAGGTCACCTTTCCCGTACCCGTTCACGTCCGGCAAACCTTTTCCGCGCAAACGCAATATTTTACCCGGTTGAGTTCCTGCCTCTATTTTCACTTTCACCTTGCCCTCTATCGTCGGAATCTCTACCGTTTCTCCCAAAACCGCTTCGGGGTAACCGATAAACACGTTATACAACAAATCATTGCCGTCCCTTACCAGATCAGGATGCTCGTCTTCTTCCACCAGCACAATCAAATCTCCATTCACACCTCCGCGACGGGCAGCATTGCCTTTACCGCCCAATGACAGCTGCATCCCTTCTGCCACCCCTGCCGGAATATTAATCGTGATCACCTCTTCCGACAACAACACGCCCTCTCCGTTACAATAGGTACACTTCTCGTTGATAATCTTTCCTTCACCCTCGCAAGTGGGACAGGTGGAAGTCGTCTGCATGGCACCAAGAATTGTATTCTGCACTCGGGTAACCTGTCCCGAACCGTTACAGGTCGAGCAAGTAGTGAAAGACTTCCCGTCTTTCGCACCCGTGCCGCTACAATGCTGGCAAGCCACGTATTTTTTCACTTTAATTTTCTTTTCAACTCCGGTAGCTACTTCTTGCAGGTTCAATTTCACCTTCACCCGCAGATTCGTACCCCGGTTCACCCTACGGGCTGAACGTCCGCCCCCGCCGAAACCGCTGAAGCCGCCAAAACCGCCCATTCCACTAAAGATATCCCCAAAATGAGAGAAGATATCATCCATGCTCATACCTCCACCTCCGAAACCACCGGCACCACCCATCCCGGCGTGTCCGAACTGGTCGTAACGGCGCCTTTTATCGTCATTGCTCAACACATCGTACGCCTCGGCTGCCTCCTTGAACTTCTCCTCTGCCTCCTTGTCACCCGGGTTCTTATCCGGATGATACTTCAATGCCAATTTGCGATACGCTTTTTTTATTTCGGTAACATCGGCATTTTTAGACACGCCCAACACTTCATAATAATCTCTCTTTTCCATTACCACGCAATCTTAATTTATTCGCCTACAACCACTTTCGCGAAACGCATCACCTTATCGTTCAAATAATATCCTTTCTCGATACAATCCAGCACTTTCCCCTTCAATTCGGGAGTCGGTGCGGGAATAGTGGTCACAGCCTCGTGAATATCCGTGTTGAAATCCACCCCGTCCGTCTCGATCTCCTTTACACCGTTTTGCGTTAGGAACGTCTTGAAATTAGCATAGATCAAATCCACCCCTTCTTTCAAGGCTGCCACATCCTTTGACACGCTCATACTCTTCAAGGCTCTCTCGAAGTTATCCACCACAGGCAGAATATTTGTCAATATCTGCTCCCCGGCACTCTTCGTCAATTCCATTTTCTCTTTCAAAGTACGTTTCCGGTAATTATCAAATTCCGCCGACAACCGCAGATATTTGTCATTCATCTCCGCCAGCTTTTGTCCCAACTCTTCCAATTTACTCTCTTCCTTTTTGCAAGATTTATCCTCTTTCTTCTTGTGAGACTTTTCTTCTACCTCATTCTCAACATTCTGTGACTCCTCCAGTTCTTCCTCGTGAGTCGCTCTCTTCTCTTCTGACATATCGTATATATTTTTTTATGAATAAACAAATTAAGCTACTTTTTTCAAGCAAAATCCCTGCCAACAAGTCAACATGCCACATTGACAAACAAAACGAGTGTCAATGTGGCACAATATGCTGCCACAAAGATATAACAATTAAGTGATTTACGCCCTCAATCTAAAATCTAAAATCATCAAATCTAAAATTCACAACATCCCATTATCCGCGAAACTATAATATCGATCGGGGCAAACGATAATATGATCAAGCAGAATGATATCCAACAACCTTCCCGCTTCCTGAATCTTTTTCGTCAGAGCAATATCCTGCGGACTCGGACGATTGTTACCGCTAGGGTGGTTGTGTGCGATAACGATAGAACACGCTTTGGCTTCCAACACTTTCCGGAACACCATCCGGATATCGATAATCGTGTTTTCCATACCTCCGGAGAACAAACGTTCACATGACTTTATCCGACAGGCACTCGAAAGGGTAACCACCCAGAACTCCTCGTGATCCAAATCCCCGATGAGCGGTTGCAGATAGTCATACAGATCCCGGCTTGTCGTCAGCACGGGCTCTTCTCGGGCGGCAGCCAACGCTCTGCGCCGCCCGATCTCCACCGCGGCGATAATCGAGGCTGCTTTTGCCATGCCCACTCCCCTGTAACGGTTCATGAAATCCGTCACGGACAAGCGCGCCAAAGTATTCAAGTCATTATTGCAATCCGCCAGCATACGCCGGGCAAGATCAAGAGCAGACTCCCCGCCGCTTCCCGATCGCAACAGGATAGCGAGCAACTCATTTGTGGAAAGCGTGGCGACGCCGTTCGCCAACATCTTTTCCCGGGGCTTATCATCCTCCGCCCACGAGGAAATAGGAATATATTCTCCAGCCATAACCTTATCTTTACAGCCGGTAATGTAACCATTTTTTTTCAAAATAAAAAAAATCTTAAGAATAAATTCTCAAGATTACCCGACACATAAAAAATAAAGGTAACAAGCTCAAGACCTATTACCCTAATATCTTATGTCTATTGAAATTACAGCTTATTCACGTGCAAAGCCAACTTCGATTTCAAGTTTGCAGCTTTGTTTTTGTGGATAATATTCTTTTTCGCAAGCTTATCTAACATAGATGAAACTTTCGGTAACAAATCTGCTGCAGCCTCTTTCTCAGTCAACGCACGTAGTTTCCTAACGGCATTTCTAGCAGTTTTAGCGTAGTAACGATTATGTAATTTTCTCTTCTCGCTCTGCCGTATTCTTTTTTCTGATGATTGATGATTTGCCATCTCTACAAATTAATTTAATTCAACTTTGTAGTCCGTACGGGAATCGAACCCGTGTTACAAGAATGAAAATCTTGCGTCCTAACCCCTAGACGAACGGACCATTAAATATCCACTACCTTCTCGGTAGTCCGTACGGGAATCGAACCCGTGTTACAAGAATGAAAATCTTGCGTCCTAACCCCTAGACGAACGGACCATCGCTAAGCCGATTATTATCAGCTTTGTAGTCCGTACGGGAATCGAACCCGTGTTACAAGAATGAGAATCTTGCGTCCTAGCCCCTAGACGAACGGACCATATTTTGCTTTAGCGGTTGCAAATATACGGCAAATTTCATTCCAACCAAAGAAATCACTATTTTTTTTTCACTAACACACGCTTTTAGCGATATTTACGTTCCCAAATCTCTGTAAATCACCCCAAACACTCGGCGGGCATCTCCTCTCTAAAAGAGAAATATCGTCAAATTATGAATAAAATCATAGATATATTCCTACCTTTGCGGATATTAAATCGTTGAATCTTGAAACCTCACTTTCAATTTTCAACTTTCAATTTTCAAATTATATGGCAAAACTGTACCTTATCCCTACCCCCGTCGGCAACCTTGAAGACATCACGCTAAGAGCACTCCGTATATTAAAAGAAGTACCTCTCGTGCTTGCCGAGGACACCCGCACATCCGCGAAATTGCTCAAGCATTACGAGATCAACACCCCTCTGCTCTCGCACCACAAGTTCAACGAGCACCAGCAAGTGAGCCGCATCGCCGAACGCATCGCCCGCGGAGAGGACGTCGCCTTGATCAGTGACGCGGGCACACCCGGTATCTCCGATCCCGGCTTCCTGCTCGTCCGTACCTGTATAGAGCAAGGTATAGAAACCGAATGTCTGCCCGGGGCAACTGCCTTCGTGCCCGCCCTCGTCAATTCGGGGCTTCCCTGCGACCGTTTCTGCTTCGAGGGATTCCTGCCGCAAAAGAAAGGACGGCAAAAAAAACTCATCTCCCTCGCCGAGGAAGACCGCACGATGATTTTCTACGAATCCCCTTTCCGCCTTGTCAAAGCGTTAGAGCAAATGGCTGAATTTTTCGGAGAAAGCCGCCATGCCTGTGTTGCCCGCGAGATCAGCAAACTCTTCGAGGACTTCCAGCGGGGTACTCTCAAAGAACTAATCACACACTTCACCGAAAAAGGTGTAAAAGGCGAAATCGTCATCATCGTCGAGGGGAAACCCAAAAAGGAAACGGAGGAAGATTCCGAATAAATGTCACAGAAAATGTCACAGAAAATAGAAAATTCCATATCTTTGTTTTGTGAAAATCAAAAGTTGTGCTTTAGATTTTCATGATTTTCCAAAGTTATACTTTAGATTTTCATGATTTTCTAAAGTTGTACTTTAGATTTTCATGATTTTCTAAAGCACTATACAATGATAACAAGATACTTAAAACTAGACGATGCTAAAACAGAAAGCATTTTCCTATGGGGAGCACGACAAACGGGGAAAAGTACATTGCTAAATAGTTTATTTCCCGAAGCAAAATATTACGACCTGCTAAAAGCAGATGAATTCGAACGTTTACACCGTCGTCCGTCACTTTTACGGGAGGAACTTTATGTTATCCGGAGAATCGGACTTAGTCATTATAGATGAAGTACAGAAAGTTCCGGAACTATTGGATGAAGT
The DNA here is from genome assembly GCF_900184685.1 of Butyricimonas sp. Marseille-P3923. GTDB lineage: Bacteria > Bacteroidota > Bacteroidia > Bacteroidales > Marinifilaceae > Butyricimonas > Butyricimonas muris. The sequence continues at coordinate 1,188,216 of NZ_FXXL01000006.1, read as the reverse complement.
GCATTGGCTTATCACCAATCGGGGCATTCGTTTCATATTATGCGGGTCAAGTGCACGAAAACTAAAACGAAGCGGAGCAAATCTACTAGGGGGACGTGCCGTGCGAAACGTACTCTACCCCTTTGTTAGCGAGGAACTCCCCGACTTCAATCTGATACGCGCTGTCAACAACGGTATGCTTCCCAGACATTATTTAATAGAAAACCCGCATAAACGCCTACAAGCATACATTGGCGACTATTTACAAGAAGAGATACGAGCGGAAGCACTAACAAGAAACTTGAATTCATTCAGCCGTTTCCTTGAAATTGCAGCTCTTACAAACGGGGAAATTGTCAATTATAACAACATTGCCACCGATGCAGGTGTTAGCGCACCCACGATAAAAGAATATTTCTCCATTCTATCCGAAACCATGTTGGGATATATGATTCCGGCATACGCGAAAGCCATCAAAAGACGATTAATACAATCTCCAAAATTCTATTATTTCGACGTGGGGATTGTCAATTATCTAACAAAACGTCATGAACTAGCTCCCGGCTCCGTCGATTTCGGGCATGCTTTTGAACATCTCATCATTCAAGAACTCATCGCTTACCTCGGGTACACTGACAATACCAATACCCTATCTTATTGGCGCACGACATCCGGCTACGAGGTGGACGCGATACTGGGAGATGCCAAAATTGCTATTGAAATCAAATCCACGGAAGAAGTACAATCCCGCCACTTGAAAGGATTAAAAGCTTTTAGCGAGGAACATCCCGAGGCGCGCCTAATCGTCGTGTCACTCGATCGCACCCCACGCGTCATGAACGGTGTAGAAATTTTACCGGCAACCGATTTTTTGCATAAACTCTGGAAAAGACAAATTATTTAACCGCTTACACGAATTCCAAATAATTATCCCTGTTCACCACGTGATACTCCGCGTGAGGGTATGCTTCCCCGAAGGCTTTCGGCACAGGAGGCATTTTGTTTCCCCACTTGATCTCCAAGGCGGTAAGTTGCTCGGCGTGCACTTCTATTAAATCTATCTCTTGCTTGTCATAAGTGCGCCAAAAATAGAACTCTTTCCCTGTTCCGTCATTCAAACTCCTCTTTCGTCGTTCTCCTATCAAGTAATTTTCCCAAAGCGCACCGGCATCCTGCCGGATAGCCAAAGGCGAAAAATTCCCGATAATAGCATTCCGAATACCATTGTCATAAAAGTACCATTTCCCGGCTTTAGTCACTTCCTTGCGCAAATTGCGGGAATAGGCTCCCAAGCGATACACGACAAACACTTTTTCCAGCAGATCGAGATACTTCTCTACTGTAGTCTTGCTCATGCCAAGTTGTTTTTCCAGTTCTTCATAAGAAACTTCGCACCCCAATTGAAAGGCAACGAGCCGAAGCAACTCTCTCATTTTATTAGAATTCTTCAAGCCGTCAATAGTTAGAATATCCTTCAACAGATAAGCACTGACGATATCACGCAGGTAATCTGTCTTACATTCAAAACTATCAGCCATCACTACCTCCGGATACGAACCGTAGATCAAGCGTGCCTCCAGATTCCGGCGAGTATCCAGTGCCGTTTCCGTCTGTGCTATTTCACGCTGGGAAAAAGGCGTAAGCAAAAACTGTGTACCCCGACCGACCAATGGCTCCCCGGTCTTATTAAGCAAGTCAAATGATGATGACGCACTTGCCAACACACGGATACCATCGACTTCATCCACGATCAGTTTTAGTATATTGCCGATATAAGGAATGTTCTGTGCCTCATCAATAGCAAGCAATTCTACTCCTTCCAGCAAATGACGATAGTTCGCTATGGTACGATTTTCCAACAGAGCCAATGTGTCAAAATCCTCCCCGTTCAGCATCATCGCTCGTCCGGGATAATTGTCTACCAACTTACGCATGAGAATCGTCTTACCCACACGTCGAGCGCCAAAAATCAATATAGCCTTACCGGGCGTTATCCGTTCTACAATCCGATCTTCAAGTATTCGTTTTATCGTTTCCATAATTGTATTCCATAATCATAAAAGATAGGTATTTTTTCCAAATGGCGATTTTTACATTAAAATCGTACTCCACACTGGCGATTTTTACAAAACACTCGTTTACAGCGTCCAAAATACTTCTCGCATAATAAAAGGCATAGGAAAACGACAACTTACTCTCCCCTAAAGTAAAGATTTACAAAAACATAGAGTACCAAAAACGAGATTAAAAATATATCAAAAATCGTTGAATTTATGATACAAAGGTATTGTTTTTTTTGTTAATGGACTAAATAAATTCAAAAAAACGCAAACCTTTGCGTGAGTTTGACATCTAACATTCTTGATATCAATTATATATCAACTCAATAATATTACATTAAATATATAAAATCATATATTACCTGTATAGCTATAATATGGTATTTTAGTACACTCTTTTTTATATTATTAAACGAACGTTTAATAATACGTGAAACAATCTTGAAAAGATGCGTGCAAGTGAGGATCGCAACATTGAATATCAAGACAGAACAGGAGAATTGTGTTTAACAACAAACATTTATCCTAAAAGCTGTCGGATAGAAAAAGAGGCTTCAGATAAAAATCTTGTGATTATTATTCTGGACGGAGACGGTATAGTTTCTATACCCGGATTCGACCGTTGTCGGGCGGGGAAAGGTAAACTTGTTTTCATCCCGGCAAACACGGCATGGGAAGTGGAAATACTCAATCCGGGACAAACCTTGGAAATACAATTCGCCGATCTCAATAATTTCTATTGCGAACTGTATTTCCGTTCGCTACTCCCTCTCTGCAACGATATCACTCACACGCTGCAACCCTTGTACTCCTGCCCCGCTATTGACGAGTATGTCGAGCGCGTCGTCGAAATGCTATACAGGAAGAGAACCCGCGAACTGTCAAACGACTACGAGTTATTCACCATTTTTGGGGTGTACTATCCCAGATCAGTTATTGCTAACTTTCTCTATCCTTTTCTTAAAACCCTCGAACTATGAAAAAACACGCGTCCCATCATATCACGACATGGGTAGGTATCGGCTTACTGTTATTACTAACCGTCACCACGACACAGGCACAACGCCACGTGGCGATAAAAACCAATCTCCTGCATGCCGCCACCGCGACGCCAAACTTCGGTATCGAGTTCGCCGTCCATCCCCGCCTGACCGTGGATCTTTGGGGAGCCTACAACCTTGTAGATTTCAAGGGCAACACCTCCCTGCGCCATTACCTGTTCCAACCCGAACTACGCTATTGGTTCTGCCGCACTTTCGAGGGACACTTCGCCGGGGTACATGCTCTCGTCGGACGGTTCGATATCGGGGGCGTATCCTTTATCAAGGGATTGAAAAACTACCACTACCGGGGGCCCCTCTTCGGGGCGGGTATCACTTACGGCTACCATTGGGTTGTCGGCAAACGGTGGGGCGTGGAGGCGGCATTCGGACTGGGCTACATTCGGCTGCGATACGACAAATACCAATGTTCCGGTTGTGCCGATATCAAAGCTCGCTACAAACGCGACTACTTCGGTCCCACGAAAGCCGCCGTGACACTCATGTTTTTTATCAACTAAACACGAGAAAATGAAAATAATACCTTATATTATATTATTCTTATTCCTCGCGAACGTTACCGAAACCGCCACCGCGAACACCACCGTGCCGGACACCGCGTTCTTCCACCCGCGGGTAAGCGTGACTCTCGAACGGGTATCGCTCGCCGACGACAGCGTCACGGTACAACTGTCGGTAACTACCCGCGGTCTTCAATTGTCGAGGAAAGCATCCGTCACCATTATACCCCTGCTCGCGAGCAAGGGCAAAGAAAATCCCCTTCCCGCCGTCATCATCGCCGGCAAGCGCAGGGCAAAGCTCGACGCCCGGGAAACGGCACTCGCCCGGCTTCCCGACAAAATTTACCGGGAACTACGCTTCCGCCGGGGACACGACATCGCCCTGCGATACACCGTCACGGTTCCCTATAGCCCGTGGATGCGCGATGCAGCCCTCGACATTCGCTATCTTACTAGCGAATGTCTCGCCGACGAAATTCTAGGCGTGCAGACCGTCATGCCCGACGTGTCGCTCACCGACGAGTACACCGTGTTGCGCGATGACCACGCGGCTCTGTCCGACAGCTTGCGGCAAGCCCGCGAAACCATCCGGCAACTCGTCGTGCTGAAAGAGAGATTACTCGATTCCCTCGACGCGCCAGCCGACCATTCTTGCCGGGGAATCATGTATCTCGCCTATCCCGTCGGGAGGACACCCCTCCTGCCCGATTTCGGCGACAATCGACAGGAATTGTCCCGCATCGACAGCGTACTGCGTCCCTTGTTGGCGGATACCACCGTCACCATCCGTTCCGTCACGCTCACGGGTTACGCTTCCCCCGAGGGAAAATACGACCACAACGCGCGCCTCGCCGCCCTGCGGGTGGCAAACGTGCTCAAGCACCTCTGCCGGGCATACCCTGCGATAGACCAAACCTTATTCCGTGCCTACTCCGTCGCCGAAGACTGGGAGGGTACAGTCCGGCTTCTGCGCGAATCCGACAAACCCTACAAGGAAGAAGTACTCCAAATCATCCGCGAATGCAACATCTTCGACGGCAGGGAAGCACGCCTCATCCGCCTCCGCGACGGCGACCCTTACCGCGATATGCTCAAAGATATATTCCCCCGCCTGCGACGCACGGAGTTCGTGGTGGAGTGGGAGAAAACAATTAACAATTGAAAATTGAAAGTTGAAAGTTGAAAATGAGAAAGATTTAGAATAATAGAGATGAAAAGTTTACCGAAGACGAAAGAGTATTCCAGCTCTCCCTCTGTTTATAGAGGGAGCACCCCGGAGGGGGGAGTTTGTTGTGGCACTACCGCCTCAACAAACTCCTCCGTCAGCTTCGCTGCCACCTCCTCTATAAACAGAGGAGGAGCTGGAATACCGTCCCCAACACCGGTAAAACAACCTGCAACTTGCCGCGGGCAAATGCAACTTGCAACCTGTAACTCGCCGAAGGCGAATGAATCCTGTAACTCGCCGAAGGCGACTCTAAATCATAAATCTAAAATCAACCGGTTTTTTAATCTTAAATCGTCAATCATAAATCTAAAATTAATTTTTTTCCTCACCAGCTGCACCCTCGACCCCGAACTGGCTGTCTGTCCCTACAACGTGTGGGTGGACTACACTTGCAGTGACGGGCAATCCATCACCTCGGGAGAATTTCCCGCGGCGGGCATCCGGCAATTCGTTTACGACTCCACCGGCTTGCTGGTGGGCGAATTTCCGGGTGACTCATGCCGTGCCGGGGTAGGAACGTTCCGCCTTCCGCCGGGTAAATACAACCTCATTACATGGACAAACACCTTGCCCGACGGTTGCACCTTCCGGAACGTTACCCCCGGCACGAGCCACCTGCCCGAGAGTCACCTGCATCCCCGACCGCGGGACAACGCCTCCCGCCACGGGGGCGACGACATCCCGCACCACCTCTGCGTCGGGCGGGGCGGCTCTACCACGGGAACACCTCGTTCACCGTGCCCCGCCACGGCGTCACCCGCCTCCGGGTGGGGCTGATGCACGCCCACGCCCGGCTGAACCTCACCGTCGAGTGGGCGGACGGGGTGCTGCCCGCCATTGCCCGCGGCGACGGCTCTCCCGTCATGTGCGTCGAGGGCATACCCCTCGGCTACCGTTTCACGGGAGGCTCCCCGTGGGGCGACTACACGTTCCCTTGTCACGACGACGAGGCGGGCAAAGGAACGTACACCGTGCGGGCGGGCATCACCGGCAGCAAGGTGAAGGCAAACTTCACTACCTTGCGGCTCACCGACGACTGCTCCCCCACCGTCCACCTCACCCGTGACGGCTTGCCGCTCATCACCCCCGTCGACCTCGGCACCTATTTCCGGACAATGGGTATACGGCTCACCGGCAACATACGACAAGAATTCGACCTCACCATACAAATCGGTAAAGACCAAACCCTCATCTTCCAGACCAACACCTCCGGGTGGGAAGAGGGAGGAAACATCGGAGCCAATTAACAATTGAAAATTGAAAATGAGAAGAATGAAAGATATAGAATCTAAAATAAATAAACAACCATGAAAGCACACCCTACCATACCCGCGCCCCCCGACAACCTGCAACTTGCCGAAGGCAAATGCAACCTGCAACCTGTAACTCGCCACAGGCGAATGAATCGCGGGCGAACCCTTTGGCGAACCCCTCATTTTCAATTTTTAATTTTCAATTTTCAATTGCTTCTCGTGCTAATAGCCGCAGCTTGCACGGACGAAAAGCCATTCGACACGACCGCTCCCACCCTGCCCGTCCGCCTGAACCCCGGCGAGCAGGCGGTCACCCTCACCCTCGGCGGCATGGGTAAAGCGGCGACAGCCAAAAGCGAGGCGGGTATTCTCTCCCGGGCGAACAATAAAATAATTGAAACCGAAGCCGTTGTCAACACACTCGACATCTACTGCTTCGTCAACCTCGCGCAGGACGGCAACGATGCCACCGTCAAGGCGGGCTACACCCTCGAACGCGTGTACAAGTACGCCTCCGGCGGTAATGGCAACGACTTCACACTCGTTCCCGACGCCGACGGCTACCGTGCCGCCATCGGCATTCCCAAGGACGACCGCCTCCGCCGTTTCCTCGCCGTGGCAAACGACAACAATACGGCAAGGACATACACGGCAATCCCCGTCGGCAGCGACCGGACAAGCGCCACCCCGTACGCGGACATAGCGGCATGGATAGGCGCAAACGCAGGTATCGACACCTACCTCCCCGCCACCGGCACCGTCCCCAAACGCCTTGCCATGAACGACGGAAGCTATACAGAGGTGGACGAACCTTTCTCCGCCGAAGACCTCGCCGAGGGGCTTCCCGTCACGCTCTACCGCCTCGTCGCGCGTTTTGACATCAGCAACCCCGCCACCACGGGATTCACGATTACCAAAATCACCGGAAATTACAAAAGCAACATCATGTTTTTTCCTCCCTACACGCTAGCGAAGCAAGGTATGCAACTAGCAGCGTCTTCCGATATCAGCAATGCCGAATACATCGCGGGAGCGTGCTACCTCTACCCTTATTCCGGCGAGGACAAAAACAAAATCACCATCACCGGCACTCTCAACGGCACGTTACAAACCATCACCGTCGAGGCGGCATTCAAGCCCAACACCCGCTACCTTCTCCGCGTACGCAACGAAGGAAACAACGTCAGTGTTACCATCGAGGTAGCGCCGTGGAACGAGGGCAGCGACATCGACGCCCCGCTCCCCGGCGAGTACAACACGGCGTACACGCTCACCCCCGCCGTTAGTGGCGGTCTCGTGAACAGAGCCATCATCAACCGTAATAACAAAGCCGCCGACATCGAACAATCCGCCCGCGTTATTCGGGTATATTCGGGTACGGACGCATCGTCCTTCCTTACCGTCACGGGAGCCGACGGCAACTCCGCCCCCGTGGGCATCGTCATCCCACCCGAATTTGCAGACAAGATTAAAATCGGGACAAGCACCACCACCCCGTCCGGGGCATGGCAAACCACCCTTGGTGAAGTCCAAAGCGACGATAGCGGAGGAGGAGTGCCTCCCATCCTCCAAAGCGTGAGTTTAACGCCCGTGAACACCCCCGCGAGCGGTAGCGGCATATCCGGGAGAGCAGGGACAGGCAGCGTCAGTACGCGAAAGCTATGCCCCGAAAGCTGCGCTCTCACCTTTATCACCCGCTCCGCCGACGGTTCGTACAAATACGACGAATGGACTCTCGTGCTCGATATTTTAAATAATAACGACACCCCGGTATCCGATTTTCCCGCGGTAAAAGTATTCGATAACGGCACGACCACGGACATCACCGAAGCGGACATGACGCTCAACACCGCCGTCTACCTGCCGCCGTTCGCGTCCGCCAACGACGCCAACACCGTAATCCCGACAGGAAAATATATTTGTGTATCCTCCACCGAGGGTAACAGGAAAACATTATCGGCATACTCCACCGAAGACTGGCTCTACGTTTCATCCTCCGATATCGAATTAATGGATGGTATCCCCCCGCTTTACGTCTACGCCGTCGGCGACAACCTCACCGGCAAAGAACGGCAAGCACAACTTGTCACCCGCCGGGCTCTCGTCGTCAACGACGACACGGGCTCTCCCACCGACACCATCATAGAAGAACGCCGCTATACCGTCATACAGCAACCCGTCACCGCCGAAGACGAGGCACGAATGGCATCATCCGCCACCATCCGCCTCGAAAGCGGGCACAAAACCGACGAGTTGTACATCAAGGACAACACCATCCACGTGTCCCCGTTAAACTCGAACATGAGTAGTGGCGGCGGCATACGCCCCTCGGCAACAAGAATCTCAACATTATCGGACAACCTCTCGCCATTCTCCATCCTTACCCCGGGAGGCAAACCGGTAATCATCAACCTGCCGGACGTGGACTGGATTACACTCGAGACTTCATTCTACCCGTCCCGGCATATCCCTTCGGACGGAATGATTTCCCAAAACGAAAAAACACCTCCCGGCTTCTTCCGGCAATTCCTACTCCAGCTGAACATCACGGGGGCTGACCGCCAAGCATACTTCGACATCATCACCCTCGTCGACGGCAAACAGGTAACCACCACCTACCGCGTCATACAGCACCCCGAACCCGAAAGAGATACGGATGTCGGAGAAGAAATGTAAAAGAAATTTAGAATGAAAAGATTTAAAAACATAAAGATGAAAAGACCTAATATAGAAACGGGAACTACCCCCTCCAACTCCCCCTTACACAGGGGGAGAGGCACAACGCGAGGAACAACCAAGCGGTTTCATTTTCAATTTTCAACTTTCAATTTTGCATTGCTATTAGCGCTCGCGCTAATAGCCTGCACTTCCGAGAAAATCATCGACGACAACGGCATTGACCTCCGCGAAGGCGAGCAGTTCGTGTCCATTCGTCTCGACGGCATGGGCAACACCGCCGTACCCGTCGGACGCGCAGGCGACGACGCACCGGCTACCCCTGCCGAGAACGCCATCGAGGAACTCACCATATACAGCTTCGTCGGCATCAACCCCGAGGGCGGCACCTACGACCCCGCGGCAGCGGAAAACGGTCGATTATATACATTCGATTTCACCCTCGAGCGGGTGTACCGCTACAAGGCGGGCAGCGACAACAACGATATGCTCCCCTCCGCCGACGGCAACGGCTACTCCGTCGCCATTCCCGTGCAAAAGGACTCGTACTATCGCCGCTTCTACATCAAGGCGAACGCCGGCGATGCCCCCGCCTCGGCAGTTGCCGTCCCGATATACCAAACGGGTACCCCCAGCTTCGCCGACCGGACAAACGCCACCGTGGACAGATGCAACGAGATGAGTCACACACACTCTAATCTGTTAACAAATACCGACAAACTTATCCTCCCCACCACCGACCAGGCAGACGCCATACGCCCGCCCCTTCCCGCCAGCGGCATAGCCTTCTGGAAAGAAGAACTCACGGGCGGCTACTTCAAGGAGCACGATATATTCTCCGCCAACGACCTTGCCAAAGGACTGACCGTTACCCTCTCCCGGCGAGTGGCACGCTTCGATATCAGCAACCCCGCCGCGACAGGATTTACCATCACCGGCATCCACGCCGCCAACGTCGACTACAAGAACTGCTTCCTGTTCGGGGGCTCTATATCGGAGGGGGACAGGACGTATCTCTACAAGCACCCTCTAGCCAACGCCACTTTCATCCCGGCAGCACTGTATCTTCCCTACGGCTACTACAGCAGCAGCAATCCGCTCTTCATTTTCATTAACGGCACCTTTCACGGCGTCGACATCGAACTGACCGCGACAACAGAATGGATAAATGCCAACACCCGCTACGTCATCAACATCATCAACTCCGGTACCAACGTCTCCGCCAACATCACCCTTGCCGACTGGACGGACTCCAACAGCAACATCGACAGCGACGACCTCTACGGCAGGCTCAACCCGGAAGCCAACATCTCCATTCCGCGAAAGGGATACGACAGCTATATCAGTAAAAAAGACAACGTGATTACCATATTGTATGATGCCACCTCATACGCGAACCCATTCCCGGGCATTAACATCAGCGGTGCAGCGTACGACACGCATCCCGTGGGTATCATCATTCCCGACGACGTGAAATGGCTTGTCACAGACAAAGCAAGCGAGAACACCACCGGGGGAAGCTACGCTGTCACGGTCACCGCGGTTGCCGAAAATCCTGAACGCGAAAGCGAAGCATACAGCACGAGCAAAAAATACGATAAAGCCACCCCGCCCTATACCCCGCCCCGGGAAACCACCCTTACCCTTGTCACCAACGCCGACGGGAAAAACATACATCACGAGTACCGGGTAGTACAGGATTGGATATTCCCCAATGTATTCACGCTAAGCACGCAACTCGCCCGGGGAACCTTCGCGGTACCCGCGGGATGCACCTTCGATCAAAGCACCCGGACGATTACCCTCCCGCCCTTCCAGAAAGGATATCTTTACTATACCGGAGACCCGGTAGCCGGAATACTGAAAGACCAATCTTGGCTCCACCCCCAACGAGAAAATCTCAGGGTAAACCTCAACGCCGACGATAACTTCCAAAGTTCCTCCCCCCGCTCCGTCACGCTGACCATACGGGTATGGGACGATGCCACCTCCGGAATCATCACCGAGGACTACACGATTACCCAATCCGCCGGGAACTTCGCTCCCGCCCTCCTCACGACCGGAGTGACGGTGAACAGCACCACGCTCAGCGGCATTACCGTGACCGACGATGCCGTCATGATCCCGGACAACTACAACTCCGGCACAACCAATCCCTCATACGCCGACGCCCTGCTGCTTGTCGGCAAGGACGAGAAAGGCTTCATCGCCACCGTCCCCCCGGAACAAGACTGGCTCTGGCTGGAAGTGCCCCTATATGAAACGATGCAATACTACCCGGCACACGACGGAAAATACGTCCGCCGCATCCGCATGGACACCAATACAGGAGGGGCGGAACGCTCCGCCAACATCAATATCCTCTACCGGGATGCCGGCGGCAATATCGCCCGCAAAACCATCCGCGTCACGCAAGGCGCCGGCGGGGGAACGATATAACAATTGAAAATTGAAAGTTGAAAATTGAAAATGAGAAAATTCCCGAAGCCAAAGACTATTCCAGTTCCTCCTCTGTTTATAGAGGAGGTGGCACGGAGTGCCGGAGGAGTTCTTATCACGATATACAAAAACTCCCTCCCGGCTTCGCCGTACTCCCTCTATAAACAGAGGGAGAGCTGGATTACAGTCACTAATGCGAGGGAAGCAACCTGCAACTCGCCGCAGGCGACTCTAAACAGAGGGAGAGCAGAAATAGCCTTCCGCTTCGAGAAGTCATTCAATCTAAAATCATCAAACTAAATTAATAAGCAAACCATGAAACAACACCCTACCATACCCGCCGCCCCCTGCAACCTGCAACTTGCCGAAGGCAAATGCAACCTGCAACTCGCCGCAGGCGAACCCTTTGGCGAACCCCTCATTTTCAACTTTCAATTTTCAATTTTCAATTGCTATTAGCGCTCGCGCTAATAGCTTGTTCCGACGAAACCGTCGACCAGCCCGACACGCCGCACCTTGCCGCCAACGAGCGGCTCGTGGAAATCGCCCTGCCGGGACTTTCCCACGGGGGCAGCACGGCGGCAAACGCCGCCACGGACATCTCCCGTGCCGGTGACGACAACATAGCGTCGGCTGGCGAGAATGTTATCCAACAACTCACCGTCCTCTGCTTCGTCAACCTCACCGCGAGCGGCACCGACGCCGCCACGCTCGACGACTACACCCTCGAACGCGAGTACACCTACGCCAGCGGCGGCGACGCCAACGACATGACCCTCGTCGCCGACGCCGACGGCTACCGTGCCGCCATCGGTGTCCCCAAGGACGACACCCGCGAGCGAGCCTTCCTGCTCAAAGCCAATGAAACCGCCGCGGGTAGTGTCACCTACACCGCTGTCCCCGTCAGCGGTGCCGACCGCACTTCGGCAACCACCTACACCGCCGCCCTCGCCGAAGCCTCGGCAACCCTCCCCAACAGCAAGAATCTCACCTGCCCGCTGCTCATGAGCGCACGTGCCACCCACACCGTCATTACCGGGGCAGGCGAATACATCGACGACCCCGTCTTCACGCGGGAAGACCTTGCCAAAGGTATCTCCGCCCGCATGATACGCCGTGTGGCGCGCATCGATATCAGCAACCCCGTCACCACCGGATTCACCGTCACGGGCATAAAAGCCGCGGGCAACCCGTGCGTGCCCCTGTTCATCGATGATTTCAGCGGTTATATGCAACAAGACTACCCGGAAATAACACTTTCTAACGCCGCCGCCATACCCGCCGCCATATATCTCTATCCGGTATCCGGCGATAGTGACAACGCCGAAATTACCCTCTCCGGCACCTACGCGGGCAACCCCGTCACGCTCGGCATCACGGCTAAAATACTCCCCAATACCCGCTACACGATTGCCGTGCGCAACGACGGCAGCAACCTGCGCCTGGACATCACCGTCGCCCCGTGGAACGACGGCGGCACCATCGACACCCCCGACATCGCCGGCACGCTCAACAGCGAGTATCACCTCGCCACGACCTCCACCCTCTACGCGGGGCAGATACCCCACGGGGACTCTACCACCATCGACGGCAACCGCATCACCTACGCCACCACGGATTTGTTCACCTCCGGCGGCGGATTCCTCGAAATCCGGGGTGCCGCGGGTGACGCGAACCCCGTCGGCATCATCATCCCCGACGACTGCACGTGGATATACGTCGCCGACAAGAAAACCGATGCCGACAACACCTACACCTGCCTGCTCGGTCTGTACGCCCCTGACGATATATCCTCCGCATCGCGGGCTATAAGCAGACCCCAAACGAACTACCTAAAACGTCCCCGCAAGGCAGTCATCACCATCGTCACACGGAATGCCGGCGGCTACAACAAATACACGGAATACACCGTCTACCAAGAATACTACAATCCTACTCACGCCGCCGCAACATTTATTATCAATATAAAACCGTTTACCGCCCTCGCGAGCGTGGACAACGCGAACCGCGTAATCCATCTGCCGCCCCTGCCTTACATTAACCTCGAATTTCTACCGGACAACAACATATCATTAGCATTTCCCCAAACCTACCCGGAGGAGGACTACCCGTGGATAGACATCAATAATAACGGCTTAAACGTCCCTTACCTCATGTACACCATCAATTCCGACAACAACGGAGAAGAACGCACGGCATACCTCCATGTCCGTACCCGCGAGAACGGCGACCCGGCAAGCCCCGTCGTCACCAATCGCTGGACGGTCATACAGGACGCCACGCCCAACGACGCCCTCCTCGCCACCGGTCACGCGCTGGAACTACGCCTGCTCCCCGCGAAAGAACTACGCCTCGAGGGCGACACCATCTACATGAATCACGGGAACTACCATTCAGAATATTATAACTTATATCTCCAATATCTCGCGAATCCCGATAATGAGGCACTAAAACAAAGACTGGAACATGCTTTAAACTCATACCTCGACGACCTAGACATCGAGGCTAACAATACCTGCCTCTCCGTCGTCGGGACGAACGGCATCCCCGCCTTCGTCACCTCGAACGACGACTGGGTACGCGTAACGTACACGAGTGATAACCAAATCATCGTGTTTCCCCAAGCATACCTTCCACCCGCCATCGACCAGAAAATCCCCGACCGCGTCGGCTCATTCACCGTCCACACGCGGGGAGGTAAAACAAAAACATACTATATAAAACAAACACAAACCAAAATAACAGAATAATTGAAAATTGAAAGTTGAAAATTGAAAATTAACAACGCCTCCCGGCAGCAAGCAGAGGAACAACTTGCAACTTGCAAACCTGTAACCTGCAACTTGCCGAAGGCAATTTAAAACAAATAACTATGAATATCAAACAATTTTTTCGATTGGCTGTAGTAGCGCTCGCGTTGAGTGCGACAGCATGTAGTGATGAAATCGCGTCACAAGAAGACAATCAAGACTTAGTCTTGAAAGACGGCGAAACCGCCGTGCAGATGAACATTGCCGGGATAAACGGCAAAAGCCTCGCCCGTGCGGCGGGTGACAATGTCACCCTCTCCGGAGAAGTGAAGATTGACAAGCTCGACATCTACTGCTTCGTCGACCTCGACGCCCAAAACACGTCGGCAGCGGTAACCGGAGTCGACAACTACACCCTCGAGCGCGTGTACAAGTACGTGGCACAAGGCAGCACGAACGACATCGTGCTCACTCCCGACGGCGACGGCTACAAGGCATCGTTCGGCGTGGTGAAAAACGCCGACCGCAAGCGTGCCTTTATCCTCGTGGCAAATGACGGCGAAACCCGCACCGCAGTCGCCAACCCGGACATCACCGTAGGCAACGACCGGAGCACGGGTGGCGGCGCCACCGCGTTCAGCGCCGTGAAGGCATGGAACGTCCTCGAGACAGCCCTCTCCGACAACGCCACCAACTTCGCCACCCCGCTCGTGATGCAATCCACGGCACAGTGGTCGGCATACGACACGGACGGAACGCTCAAGACCAACAACGAGTATGACGCCGCCAAGCTCGCCGAGGGCATCAGCGCCGAACTCACCCGCCGCGTGGCACGTATCGACATCAATAACCCGGTAGCCACGGGCTTCACCGTCACCGACGTCACCCTCACGGGTGCGAAGAACGCCACCCTGTTCAAAGACATCGCAGCAGCCGGAACGAATCAAACCGTTGCCTTCGCGGAGAAAACCGTGACGAACGCCGAAGTCATCAACGCCGCTCTCTACGCCCTGCCGATGAACGCCAACGACGCCGCCGGGGAATACCCCACCGTGGCTATCAAGGGAAAACTCGGTACCACCGAACTCACCCTCACCGCCAAATTCGCCGGCGACCCGATGACCGCCACCACCAAAGGGATGCAACCCAACACCCGCTACGTGGTGAACATCATCAACACCGAGGGTAACCTCACCGCGTACATCACCATCGCCGACTGGGTGTACGGCGAAACCGTCGACACCGACGACATCGCGGCGCGACTCAACTCCGGCGCTACCCTCGCGGAAGAAAGGAGTGCCGCCGTCCTCTTTGGCGACAACAACAAAAACCTTTACGTCCACAACCTCCCCCACGCCGAGGGTACACCTTTCGCCACCATCACCGGAACGGACAACGACAAGCCCATCGGCATCGTGCTGCCGGACGATTGCAACTGGCTGAAAGTGGTGAACACCGCCACCACCCCCATGACCTACCAGCTTCAAGCTACCGACAAAACCGCCGACGAAAGAACACGTCCCCTCACGGTAAACTTGTCAATCATCACGTACGATGCCGCGAACAAAAAACAGGTTATCAACGAGTACCTCGTGTACAAGGAATATACCGACATGACACACCTGGACAAGTCCTTCTTAGGTAGCATATGGGACCCGAATACCATGAGCGACTCGCCTGTATTCCACCTGCCCCCGTTCGGTATTGACGCTGCAATAATGCGCGCATCAGACCTCGTTATCCCGGAAGGATGCACGTGGCTCTTCAATAAAAAAATGGGAGATCTCCTCGGCACCAGTATCACCGACAACATAGGGAAACCCGAGCGCCAAGTAGTCGTGACGCAAAGATGGATACCGGGGGGAAGTGGACTCGCAACCAGAGAAGTCACCATTATCCAAAGCGGAACCGTTGACAAAACAATCCTCAGCCCCACTCACGAGATAGTGCTGAACAACGACCTCGTGAACCAAGGAAAGATAAAGTTCGACGAAACCCTAAGCACCATCATTATCGCGGGTAGCGGTCTGACTGCCGACGATGTCATCTTCGATGTCCGCGGTATTGCGACTAGCCAAGCCGGCAGCACAGTGGAGCCCGTCAAACCCATTATCGTGCAATTCGGAGAAAATTGCGACTGGTGGGCAAAACCACTCTCCGGAAGTTTATATTTTTCGGGAAACTTCTGGGGACACGAGTATAAAGTACCCTTCCCGGTTTACCCGTCTGGCGAAGCCGGTCCGCGCGAAACGGAATTCACCGTCACCACGTACAACGGTAAACCGATAGAAAAAACCTATCGCCTTATCCAATTGGGAAGAAACACGTCAACGGTGAATTAACCACCCGCAACAAATTACAAGCGGAAAACGAAACTGTCCCGAAATTCCGGGTATTTACCCCGGGGTGGGGACAGTTTCCTCTCCAACTTGTAACCTGTAACTTGCCGAAGGCAAATGCAACCCGCAACTTACCGAAGGTAAACAATATCCACGTATCACCCGCAACGGCGCCCCGCGGGGCACGGCGTACCTTTATCCCGACAAAACCACCGGACAGAAGCCGGGGAAATAAAGGAGAGAAAAAGGGGTGATAAGCGATTAACTTCGATTCACCGCCTTGTTGCAAACGTGACACGACCACCCGCCAACGCGGGGAACACGGACTGACACCGGGGATACAGCGGGGTTGCCCCTCGCGTTCCGGTCTTTCTCCCGCCTATTTCCACGCTAACTGACGGATTAATATTCATTTAAAATCACGAACTATGGCAACATTCGAATCGAGTTTACTGGAAACCCTACGGGGAAAAATCGGAAATTTTATCATTTACAAAGTGAAACAACAGTACCGCATCCGCACGGCACCTGCCGAATACCGCGACGCCAACACGCCGGAGCAACAAGCCAACCGGAACCGGCTCACCGCCTGCGTGCGCTTCTACCAACGCCTGCGGGAAACCCCGCTACGGGACGCGTGGCGAACCGCCGCCGACAAAGCCGCCGCGTCATCCGGCTACTCGCTCTACTTGAAAACCAACATGGGCGTATTCCTGCCCGACGGCACAATCAGCGACTTCTCGCGCCTCACGCTCTGCCCGGCGAGCGGACTCAAGACTGCCGACAACATGATTGCCACCCGCAACACCGACGGCACGGTCACCCTCACGTGGGAAAACCACGCCGGAAAACAATCGCCGCGGAACACCGACCGCCTCGCGGTGGCATACCTGAACGAGAACCGGTCGTTCACCATCCGGTTCGTCAATCCGCTACCCGTATGCCGCGACGACGAGCGAGCCACCTTCACCACGGAAAACACTCCCGGCATCGCGACGCATCTCTACTGTTATTTCATTTCACGCGAGGGCGACGCTTACACCCCGGACACCTACATCAAATTGAACGATTAATATCAAAACAAAATACGAACACCCATGAACGAAGAAGAATACATCACCGACTATATCACCACTCTCGCGACCGCCGACATCGAACTATCGGGAAACACCCCCGCGGAACTCCGTTTCAACGGCACCACATCGCCGGGAGAACTCTACAAGCTATTGCTGAAGAAAGAAGCCATCGTAACCCGCACCATCTGCCAAACCGTGCTCGCCGCCGCCAACAACAAGATGATACTCTCCATGGTACAGCAACACCTGCTCGACATGAAAGGCACCATCACCTTCCGCAACGGGCATTACACCCACCGTTTCCTGCGCGTGACGAAAGACGGTGTTCCCCTGCCCCCGGAACAACTGGACACTCCCACCCGCTTCCGCGCGGACGACTACCTGCGGGTGGTACAGGATGCCTACCTCCGTTTACACGGGTGGACGAACGGGCTGCCTCCCGTCCCTCCCTCGCCGCTATGCCTAAACGTCACCGAATCGGAAGCTGCCGAGATGCTATCATTCCTCTTCGACACGGGCATCGCCGGATGCACGCGTGAAGAATGGCGAAAGAAAGACTTCATCCACTACTTCTGCCGCGCGTGGAACCTCCCCCCGAACAAAGACTACGACACCCTCATGAGTCACGTCAAAAGTCGACCGAACCCAACCACCTTTCTGGACAAAATAAAACGAATGTACCTCGACCATATCGAACAAAAAGATTGCAACCGACAATAACACCCGATGTTCCACCCCTTTCATGTCCGCCCTCCCCCGGGAATGGCGGACTTTTTTGTCCTTCACCCCACACATCCCCTTCCGAAAAATACCAAAATCCACGTACCGCCCGTGAACCTTCACTGGTGGCAACGGACTATTTTTATAATAACAAAAAAATAAATATCATGAAAAACATCAATTTAATCGAAGCCATCGTCGCTCTCGTCAAAGCAGTATCGCTCCTGACTGCCAAAATCGCCAAACTCATCCTCACCATCGAGAAAATCCCCGCCCGGCTACACTCCGAATGGGTGGACTCGACGGAAGTGTGCAAAATACTGAACATCCAACCCAACACCCTTTACAAACACGTCAAAAAATACAACATCCCCACCCGGAAAGTAGGCAAAAAATCCTACTACCGGTTGAAAGATATCGAAAGACTGTTAGTGGAATAAATTTTAAGGGCATCGAATTCGATGCCTTTAGTATGATAATCTACACTGTCCATATCCCCCAACATCCACATATCGCCCGTAACGGGAAAGGAAAATCATGGCTATATCTTTGTCCCGACAAAAAAACAAAGATATGATGAAACCTTTAACAACACTTATCAACGCGATTGGCGAAACAGTAGACCGCCTGACTCTCCCCGCGAGAGAAAAAAGACAACTGGAAGCGGAACTGACTGAAAAACTCCAGACACACGTCGAAAAACTGGCAGAAGAACAAAGTTCGGTACTCCGGGAAGAAGCCCGAGGCAATTGGCTGCAACGCTCGTGGCGCCCCTTGGTGATGCTGACATTCGCGACCATCATCCTCACGGGCACATTCGTCAGCCTGCCTACCCTCGCTGACACCTCCCGTTTCTGGGACTTGCTCGAAATCGGTCTTGGCGGTTATGTCATCGGACGCGGCGGAGAAAAAATTTTACAAACCATCACCCGGAAACGACGCCGGTTTTAATTTATGATTTACGATTGAGGTTACACCAACAACGTTCCCTTGCAATCACAAAATCATTGA
Source organism: Butyricimonas sp. Marseille-P3923 (assembly GCF_900184685.1). GTDB lineage: Bacteria > Bacteroidota > Bacteroidia > Bacteroidales > Marinifilaceae > Butyricimonas > Butyricimonas muris. The sequence continues at coordinate 1,169,124 of NZ_FXXL01000006.1, read as the reverse complement.
ATCGACAATCACAGAATAATTCATTTTAAATTCTAAATTTCTACCGTGGACATACTAAACCATCGTCTTGTAGACTGCCATGCAGTTCACTTGACTTGCTCGAAAAACACCAGATTGCTGAAAGACCCGGACACCATCGTCTTACACTACACGGCAGGCAGAAACGCCCTATCATCAGCACTTTATCTTTGCCGCCCCGACATGGGAGCATCCGCCCACCTCGTGATCGCCCGTGACGGGGAGCTCATCCAACTCGTGCCCTTCAACGTGGAGGCATGGCACGCCGGGCGCAGCTACTACCGGGGACGTGCCGAATTCAATCATTTCTCTATCGGCATTGAACTCGACAACCTCGGAAAACTGCAAAGAAAAGGCGAACGTTTTTTCGCCGAATGTGGGGTGGAAGTAATGCCTTCCGAGGTCTACGCGGACTATGCGAACGACAAACTCACGTACTGGCACAAATACACCGACGCACAAGTTGAAACCCTGCGCCAAGTATGTCGCCTGCTAATCTCCGCGTACCCCATCTACCACATCCTGCACCACTCGGACATCACCTCCCGTAAACTCGATCCGGGTCCCGCACTCCCGGAGATCACGTTGGAGAGTTTGTTACTCGGCAGGAGCGAGTAACAAGTTACAGGTTCAATATTAAAAAATTTGCATCCGATGTATCGGATCCATGCAAAGGGTGCAAAATTCATTTTCAATTTTCAATTTTCAACTTTCAATTATTAAGTTATGGCAAAATTCAATTCCTATTTACTCGGAAAAATCAGAAAATCAGTAGGTAACGTAACCACATGTTACGTGAACAAACAAAACATTGCAAAGGCGAAAATCTTCGCCCGCAAAGATGTCAAAACCCCGGAAATACTGGCACAGCGAGCCCGAATGAAAGCCTTGACGGCAATCGTCCGGAGAGCGCTGCCCGTCATCCGGAAAGGATTCGCGGGAATCGGCAAAGGCTCACCCTCGAATGCCTTCACCGCCGCCAACATGGGCGCTATCGTGGTTGACGAAAAGTATAACACCACGATCGACTACGAGCATTTATTGCTGGGAAACGGTATGCTCTACCCTCCCAAAGTAAGCGCAGAGTACACCGAAGAGACGAAGAAGTATTCGTTCATGCAAGAAACACAAGAAAGCGAAGACGGTTTTGCCCTCCCGAATGACAAAGTGTACGCCGTCTTGCTCGAGGAAACCATGAACCGCACCAAACTGGTCGCACTCCGTGACCGGGGAGAAAGCGGCAGCACCAGCTACGCCCTCCCGGAAGACTGGGATGCCTCAAAAGTCCATGTCTATTGCTTCGCCACCACGAAAAACGGTAGAAGCGCTTCCGACAGCTTATTGATTCAGTGATTTACGATTTTAGATTTCAGATTCCAGCCGCACAGGCATCGCTCTCGGGCGGCCGGAATTTTTCATTTTCAATTTTCAATTGTATGAATTATTTTCTTACCGGCATGTTCTTCACCCTCAGCATCAACACCTTTCTCTCGCAAATAGCAGACAGTCTGATCGCGGGAACGGTCAGCCTGCTGGGCGGTGTACTAAGTTCCATCATCGTCGCTTGGCTTAAACGACAATGGGACAGGAGAAACTGATTTAGGGTTATACCCCTAAAAAGTATCTAAAAAAGAAAAGTTTTTAGGGTTATAGCCCTAAAAACTTTTCGTATCAAATCACATATTGATCTTATTTACATTTCTGGCACTCGAAATATTTCCATACCCCGGCAGCGCAAACAGCACCCAAGAAAGGAGCCACGATAAACAGCCACAATTGGCTCAACGCCTTACCACCCTCGAACAACGCCGGAGCGATACTTCTTGCCGGATTCACGGATGTTCCCGTCACGGGGATACAAACAATATGAATCAACACCAACGCAAGACCGATAGCCAGCCCGGCAAACCCGGCAGGTGCATTGGCACTGGTAGACCCCAGTACAACCAGAATAAAGATAAAGGTAAAGACAAATTCCGCCACGAAAGCAGGCACCGCATTACCTTCCCCGTACATGTTCGCACCTGTTCCTTCCAATCCCATTCCGGAAGAAATCACGTAAAGAATCGCCGAACCGATAAGGGCACCGATGACTTGAAACAACATATACATACCGGCATCTTTGCCACTCATTCGTCCCGCCAAGAGCACACCCAACGTAATCGCCGGATTGATATGGCAACCGGAAATACTACCAATCGTGTAAACCATTGCCAACACGGACAAACCAAATGCAAACGCAATACCCAAGAAACCGATCTCACTTCCGGCAATCACCGCACTTCCACATCCCATAAGCACCAAAACCATCGTTCCGATCATTTCAGCTAAATACTTTTTCATAATTCTTGCTATTTAGATTGATAATCATTACAATAACACACGATTATTGCAACACACTTGTACATTTAAACAACAAGTTTAAGAAAAATATCTTTCCATTATTCACATCTGCCATTATTTTTCACCATCTCCAATGGCAAGTTACACGATAAAAATAGTGAAAGTGCCCTTCATCAGGACACTTTCACTATTTTATAAAATTCGTAATCTACTTAGAAAACTTACGACCGTGGAATTGAGCGCTATCACCCAATTCTTCCTCGATACGAAGCAATTGATTGTATTTTGCCATACGATCGGAACGGCTCAATGAACCTGTCTTGATCTGACCGGAGTTCGTGGCAACAGCGATGTCGGCAATCGTGGCATCCTCCGTCTCCCCGGAACGATGTGAAGTCACCGAAGTGTAACCTGCGCGATGAGCCATCTCGATAGCATCCAACGTTTCGGTCAAAGTACCGATCTGGTTTACCTTAATCAAGATAGAATTGGCGCACCCCATATCAATACCTTTCTTCAAGTATTGCACGTTGGTCACGAACAAGTCATCACCTACCAATTGGCAACGGTCACCAATACGTTTTGTCAGCAATTGCCAGCCATCCCAGTCATTCTCGCTCATTCCGTCCTCGATAGAATCGATCGGATAACGGGATATCAACTCTTCCAGATAATCCACTTGTTGCGCGGAAGTACGTTTAGCACCCGTGGCCCCCTCGAACTTGGAATAGTCATAAATACCATCCTTGTAGAACTCGGAAGAAGCGCAATCCAAACCGATCATTACATCCTCGCCCGCCTTGTACCCGGCAGCCTCGATAGCCTTTATAATAGATTCCAACGCATCCTCTGTCCCTTTCAACGCGGGAGCGAAACCACCCTCGTCGCCGACAGCCGTACTCAATCCTCTATCGTGAAGTACTTTTTTCAAACTATGGAAAACCTCGGCGCCCATACGCAAAGCCTCACGGAAAGATTCCGCCCCCACGGGACGAATCATAAACTCCTGAAAAGCAATCGGAGCGTCGGAATGAGAACCCCCGTTAATAATATTCATCATCGGAACCGGTAAAACTTTAGCATTTACCCCACCGATATAACGGTACAACGGCATCTCCAAAGCATTGGCAGCAGCCTTGGCACAAGCCAAAGATACGCCCAACAAAGCATTGGCGCCCAAATTACTCTTGGTCGGGGTTCCGTCAAGTTCAAGCAACGTCCGGTCAATACCGACTTGATCCGTCACTTCCATTCCCAACAACGCATCGGCAATCACCGTGTTTACATTATTCACGGCTTTGGTCACACCCTTACCGCCATATCTTTTTTTATCACCGTCACGCAATTCCAATGCTTCATGTTCTCCGGTGGATGCCCCGGACGGCACAGCAGCACGTCCCATCACTCCACATTCCAAAAGAACATCTACTTCTACTGTCGGGTTCCCTCTGGAATCCAACACTTCTCTTCCTATAACTTCAGTAATGTACATTCTTCTTTACTTTAAAAAGTTGGTAAATAAATTGTTGTGACTAAGGTACGTAAAACAAACGAAAAAGTCACCCGAAATAGTTTATAAAGTTTTTAAAGTTTATAAAATGCATAAAGTCAAGAATCTATCGAGAACATCACTTCTGAATAAAACCACTACCACAACCTCCACTATAAACAGTTCCTCTCTATATACCTCTTTTCCCACGTTCAAGACTGTATTCCAGCTCCTCCTCTGTTTATAGAGAAGGAGGATGCGAAGCAGACGGAGAGCTGGTTACTATCTTCATTTTGGGAAATTTTTTATTTTAACAACCTCTTCTAACGTAAAAAAAGAAAGGTATAAAGTAAACTTCAAGGACATTATAAACCTTTTCCGATTAAATTTGTCTTATTGTCACGGAGGAAGATCAAGGATACAAGCGATTTGAAATTTAGAATTTAAAATCTAAAATTGACTTGTCTTTCTCCGAGGAATGTTCAAAATTGTGTATAAAGTGTATGAGTAAAATGAAAGATGTCGTCTTGACTATCTTCCTTGTCTTATTGGGCACTGCCGTGTTCTCGCAAACCGGACAAACGGGAAGTATCAAGGGGAAGATTATCGACGCGAAGACAAAAGAAGCCCTAGAGTTTGTAAACGTAAGTATCCGGACAAAAGATTCCGGCAAAACGTTAGTCACGGGAACAGTGACCGACTCCACCGGAGTGTTCCACTTGAGTAGAATTAAAAACGGTACTTATATTCTCTCCGCATCCTATATCGGGTATCGGACGCTGGAAAAGGAGTTCACGATCTCCTCGAAAGAGAGAAATATCAACCTGCGCAACCTCCTTCTGGAGGAAGATACCCAAGCAATCAGCGAAGTTCAAGTAGTCGCGCAACGCGCTCAAATGAGGTTCGAGATTGATAAAAAGGTTTTTGACGTGGCCTCTAACATCTCTCAAGCGGGAGGATCGGCAAGTGATATTCTCGGCAATATTCCCTCCGTGGAAGTGGACAACGAGGGGGAAATCTCCCTGCGGGGTAATTCCAGCGTGACGATCTGGATTAACGGGAAAGCATCCGGCTTGACCGCGGATAACCAAGCACAGATACTTGAGCAGATTCCGGCGGAAAGTATCGAACGGATAGAACTGATCACCAATCCCTCGGCAAAATTCAGCCCGGAAGGGACATCAGGCATTATCAATATTATCCTAAAAAAAGACCGGAAAGCAGGCTATTACGGAAGCATACAAACCGGAGCCGATACACAGGGCGGCTATAATGCCAGCGCCAATATAAACTACAATAGCGGCAAAGTGGAAACCTACCTGAACGCCGGATACCGGCAAAGGAAATCGGAGGGGGAAGACAATACCAACCGCACGAACACGGACGAAGCAGGTAACCCCGTTTCCTACTTGAACCAGAAAGGAAAAAGTGACCGGAACGGTAGCTCGGTATTCGTCCGCGCGGGAATTACCTATAACTTTACCCCCAAGGATCACTTGAGTCTGGAAGCATTCGCGCACTTCGGGGATCGGAAATCGGACAATATGATCCGTTACGAGAGCAACGTGCCGGGATCTTTCACCACGAGCGAACGACTGACGCATTCCAAGAATTCGTCGAACGGCAATAATATCAATCTGGACTATAAACACGAATTCAATAAAAACAGCAACATCACTGCCCGCGCTTCATGGGACTTGTGGAAATCGGACGGTACGGACACGTACAAGCAACACTCGTTTTACCCGGAAGGAAAAGAAACCGCTTCATGGCAACAACAGGAAAGCGACAACCGCAGCCAATCATGGGAATTTCAAGTGGACTATGTAAATAAATTCAGCGAAGACAGTAAAGTGGAAGCCGGGTACAAAGGCTCGCTCAGCAACCGGAAAAGTCCCGTGGAAACCTATTCCGGGGCAACGGAAGCATCTGCCGTGCTGGACGAACTATTGTTCAACAAATACATATACGACCAGAATATACAGGCTCTATATGCCACGTATTCGACCAAATTAAACCAATTCGGGGTACAAGTCGGGTTACGGGGAGAATACACGGATACCGAAACGAAATCATTGGGTTACGGGGAACACCGGAGCGAGGTGAAACCTTACAAAAATGATTACTTCAGTCTGTTCCCCAGTGTATTTCTTTCGTACAGCCTGCCGAAAGACAACGAAGTACAAATAAATTACACCCGTCGCATTTCCCGTCCCCGCGGATGGCAGCTAAACCCGTTCGTGAACATGACTGACTCGCTCAATATCTCGTATGGCAACCCGTACCTCGATCCGGAGTTCTCCAACTCCTTCGAGGTAAACTACATTAAGAACTGGGAAAAACACACGCTTTCACTTTCCGCGTACTATCGGAACACGGATGATGTCATCCAACGTATCCGCTACCGCGAGGGAGACGTGATGAAAAGCACTTCCGCCAATATCACGCGATCGTCGTCCACCGGAGCCGAAATCGTGGCAAAAAACAAATTTTTCAGCTTTCTGGATATAACGACCACCATGAATCTCTATTACAACAAGCTGGACGGCTTCTCGTACACGCCGGAAGGAACCGACACCCCGGTAACAGGGGAAAAAGATGATAATTTCTCGTGGAATGCCAAAATGATCGCCAATGCCATGCTTCCCTACGCTATTTCCCTACAGGCAACGGGGAATTATAATTCGAGACGGATCATTGCCCAAGGACACCGGAAATCCAATTACAGCATAGATCTCGGTGCCCGGAAATCGTTCTTCAACCGGAAAGTTACTTTCAGCGTAAACGTACAGGATATCCTTAATTCCCGCAACTGGCATAGTGTCACCTCCGGCAACGGCTTCCGTCAAGATAGCGATAGCTGGAGAAAAGGGCAAGTATTCCGCTTCACCCTAAGCTACAATTTCGGCAACATGAAAGCCACCCCCAAAAAACAACAACGCCAACAGAATGAAATGAATGGCATAGAAGAGGAATTTTAGTTTGTAACCAACAAACAAAGAAACCCCGGACTCACGTCCGGGGTTTCTTTATATCTGAATTTCAAATTATTCAGCCTTGGGAGCTTCCTCCTCTGTCTTCGGAGCTTCTTCAACCGAAGTTTCAGCAGCAGCCTCTGCAACAGGAGCGGCTTCTTTCTTGGCAGAAGTAGATCTCTTACGACGAGTCGTTTTCTTCACTTCTTCTTTCTTCACTTCCGTGTAAGTCGTGTTGTAATCAACCAATTCGATCATACACATTTCCGCGTTATCACCCAAACGGTTACCCAATTTCAAAATACGGGTGTAACCTCCCGGACGGTTAGCAATCTTCTCCGCGATGTCACTAAACATTTCAGCAACAACTTCTTTACGACGAAGATAAGAGAACACGGTTCTTCTAGAGTGAGTCGTGTCGTTTTTGGCCTTAGTCAAAAGCGGCTCAACATAGACCTTCAAAGCCTTAGCCTTAGCAACTGTCGTTCGGATTCTCTTGTGAAGAATCAAAGAACAAGCCATGTTAGAAAGCATCGCGTGTCTGTGCGAGCTAGTTCTACCCAAATGGTTAACTTTCTTATTATGTCTCATCTTACTTACTCTTTGTCTAATTTATACTTGGCAACATCCATACCGAATTCAAGGTTGTTGTTCTCCAGAAGGGCTTCCAACTCGGTCAAGGACTTCTTACCGAAGTTTCTGAACTTCAACAAGTCGTTCTTGTTAAATTGAACAAGCTCCCCTAAAGTTTCTACCTCAGCCGACTTCAAGCAGTTAAGTGCACGAACGGAAAGATCCATGTCCACCAATTTTGTTTTCAGCAACTGACGCATGTGCAATACCTCTTCATCGAACTCTTCGTTTCCATATTTATCCTCTGTTTCGAGAGTAATCTTTTCATCAGAGAATAACATGAAGTGATGGATCAAAATTTTAGCCGCCTCTTTCAACGCATCCGTCGGGTTGATAGAACCGTCGGTTTCGATCTCGAACACCAAACGTTCGTAGTCGGTCTTACCCTCCACGCGGTAGTTCTCGATTTCGTATTGCACGTTCTTGATCGGCGTGTAAATAGCATCGATAGGAATTACCCCGATTTCAGCGTCTGCAGGCATGTTCTCTGAAGCAGGAACATAACCGCGTCCTTTCTGAATGGTTAATTCTATCTCAAGGCTCGTGGCAGTATCCATGTTACAGATCACCAATTCCGGATTCAAAACTTCAAAGCTTTTCAGGAACTGGTTCATAGCACCGGCAGCAAACGTCTCTTGTCCGGAAACAGTAACGGTTAGCTTTTCAAACTCCACGTCCTCCACTTTTCTTTTCAACCGAACCTGTTTCAAGTTCAAGATAATCTCGGTCACATCTTCGATGACACCGGGGATCGTCGCGAACTCATGATCTACACCTTGAATTTTAATACCGGTAATCGCAAAGCCTTCCAAAGAAGACAACAAAATTCTGCGTAGTGGATTACCAATAGTGATGCCGTAACCTGGCTCCAACGGGCGGAATTCGAATTTACCGAATCTTTCCGTTGATTCAAGCATGATTACTTTGTCCGGTTTCTGGAAAGCTAATATTGCCATATATATTTTTATTTTACTACTTAGAATATAACTCTACGATTAACTGCTCTTTAATGTTCTCCGGGATATCTGATCTTTCCGGTACATTAAGTAGTTTCCCACTCATAGCGGCAGCATCCCACTCTAACCAAGAGTATCTGCTACTTCTATTCCCTCTCAGTGAATCATTGATCACCTCCAAAGATTTGGATTTTTCTCTGACAGCTACAACATCGCCCGGGCGGATGCGACATGACGGGATGTTGCATACTTTACCATTCACGGTGATATGTCTGTGAGATACATACTGACGAGCAGCAGCACGCGTAGGAGCTACACCTAAACGATAAACGACGTTATCCAGACGGCACTCCAACAATTGGAGCAATACCTCACCGGTAACACCTTTACTACTCTCGGCTTTCTCAAACAAGATACGGAATTGTCTTTCCAACAAACCGTAAGTATATTTGGCTTTTTGTTTCTCTTTCAATTGAGTTCCGTACTCGGAAATCTTCTTTCTACGGTGAGCTATTCCGTGTTGTCCAGGAGGATAGTTACGACGTTCTAACGCTTTATCCGGTCCAAAAATGGGCTCACCAAACTTTCTTGCTATTTTAGACTTAGGTCCTGTATATCTAGCCATTTCTATTTGATTTTTAAAATTACACCCAATATATTAATTACACTCTTCTCCGTTTCGGAGGACGACATCCATTGTGCGGAAGCGGCGTAACGTCAATGATCTCGGCAACCTCGATACCGCAAGCGTGGATCGCACGAATTGCAGACTCTCTACCGTTACCCGGTCCTTTAACATATACCTTAACTTTTCTCATACCCAAGTCGAAAGCAACTTTACCGCAATCGGTAGCTGCCGTCTGGGCTGCATAAGGGGTGTTTTTCTTTGATCCTCTAAATCCCATCTTACCTGCCGATGACCAAGAGATAACTTGTCCGTTAGCGTTCGTCATAGAGATAATGATGTTATTAAAAGATGAATGAACGTGTGCTTGTCCCACGGCCTCTACTTTAACTAGCCGTTTCTTGTTAGATGTAGACTTCTTTGCCATAATTCAATCTCTTATCAATTATTTAGTTGCTTTCTTCTTGTTAGCAACAGTTTTCTTCTTACCCTTTCTCGTGCGGGCATTGTTCTTCGTGCTCTGTCCTCTTACGGGAAGACCGATACGATGTCTGATTCCTCTGTAACAACCGATATCCATCAGTCGTTTGATGTTCATCTGAACCGATGTTCTCAACTCTCCTTCTACTTTGTACCCATCATTGATGACCTTACGTACAGCAGCTAGTTGATCGTCATTCCAGTCCTTTACCTTAGTGTCAAAATCGATGCCGGCCTTTTCTAATATGGTCCTGGCACTACTTCTACCTATACCGAAGATATAGGTTAGAGCTATTTCCCCTCTTTTGTTTGAGGGCAAATCTACACCAACGATTCTTGCCATAAAACTCTTTTACGTTTTTACTTAATTAATAATCAACCCTGACGTTGTTTAAATTTCGGGTTCTTCTTGCAAATGACGAATAAAACGCCCTTTCTTCTTACAATCTTGCAATCAGCACTACGCTTCTTGACAGATGCTCTTACTTTCATTGCTCTACAATTTAATTTTTATATCTGAATGTTATCCTACCTTTCGTGAGATCGTAAGGGGACATATCCACTCTCACTTTATCTCCCGGAAGTATTTTTATATAGTGCATCCGCATCTTTCCTGAAATATGAGCCGTAATGATATGCCCGTTTTCCAGTTCGACACGAAACATAGCATTCGACAATGCTTCCGTTATCACTCCATCTTGCTCTATTGAAGGCTGTTTCGCCATAATTCAATTTTAGATTTTAGATTTTAGATTTTAAATTAACCCTTCATTTCCCAATTTACAATCTAAAATTTGCAATTTACAATTTCCTAATCTTCTATATATTCAAATGTTGACAAAATATCAGCTTCTCCTTTTCCGATAGCTATCGTGTGCTCGAAATGGGCTGCCGGCAAATGATCTCTTGTCTTGATCGTCCACCCGTCCGCCATCTGAAACACGTTACGCACTCCCATGTTTATCATAGGCTCAATGGCTATCACCATCCCTACCTTCAACTTACAACCTTGTCCCCGGCGACCGTAATTCGGAACCTGAGGTTCTTCATGCAAATTCTTCCCTACCCCGTGTCCTACCAATTCTCTCACGACGGAAAAACCGTTCGCTTCGGCGTATGATTGTACGGCATAACCGATATCTCCTGTCCGCATTCCCGCTACTGCCTGTCCTATCCCTTTGTACAAGCTGTCTTTCGTCACTTGTAAAAGTTTTTTCACTTCATCGCTAATCTCCCCGACAGCAAACGTATAGGCGCTATCCCCGTAAAAGCCATTCTTCACAACCCCACAATCAACGGATACGACATCACCTTCTTCTAAACAACGAGAGGACGGTATTCCATGAACCACTTCATCATTCACTGAAATGCAAAGCGTGTTCGGAAAACCTCCATACCCGAGAAATCCGGGAATGCCACCATTGGAACGGATAAAATCTTCCGCTATCTTGTCCAACTCTAAAGTCGAAATACCCGGGCGAACGTGTTTGGACACCTCACCCAGAGTCTTTCCTACTAATCGGTTGCTTTCCCGCAATAACTCAATCTCCTCCTGTGTCTTTAAAAAAATCATGTCGCGAAAGTACAATATTTTTCTTTAATACGCAGCAGGTCCGCCAGGATTTTTACCTTTGATTCGTCCCGACTTCATCAACCCGTCGTAGTGACGCATCAACAAGTGAGACTCGATTTGCTGTAATGTATCTAAAACTACACCCACCAAAATCAACAAAGATGTACCTCCATAGAATTGGGCAAACTGATGGTTCACGCCCGATATTTGAGCGAAAGCCGGAAGAATAGCCACAATTCCCAAGAAGATAGATCCCGGAAGAGTGATTCTCGACATAATCGTATCAAGGAACTCCATAGTTTTTCTTCCCGGTTTTACTCCCGGAATAAATCCGCCGTTCTTCTTCATATCCTCTGACATCTGCATCGGATTTACCGTGATCGCCGTGTAGAAATAAGTAAACGCAACAATCAATACAAAGAACGTGAAATTATACCAGAACCCGGTGAAGTCAGAGAATGCCGCTGCAAACCCGGACAATCCCTCCGCATTGGAGAAATTAATCAAAGATACCGGCAACAACATAATAGCTTGAGCGAAAATGATAGGCATAACCCCGGCAGCGTTGATTTTCAACGGAATGTATTGACGAACACCACCGTATTGTTTGTTACCCACGATTCTCTTGGCATACTGTACAGGCACTTTACGCGTTCCCTGTACAAGTAGAATGGAACCGCAGAACACGAGAAACAATATTATCAATTCGATCAGGAAAGCTACTAATCCTCCTCCCTGTTGAGTCACTCTGGAAGTTACTTCTGCAACGAAAGCAAATGGCAAACGAGCGATGATACCAATCATGATGATGATCGAAACACCGTTCCCGATTCCCTTATCCGTGATTCTCTCTCCCAGCCACAGGACAAACATGGAGCCTGCCGCCATAATCACGATAGAGGGAAGTTGGAATTGCCAAAAACCGGTAGACACGAAAGCCTCTACAGGCACCTGAGCTTTTAAGTTTGTAAGATACGCCGAACCTTGTAATACGAGGATAACTAAAGTAAGGTACCGCGTGATTTGGTTAATCTTACGTCTTCCACTCTCTCCTTCTTTCTGCAAGCGCTGGAAATAAGGAACTGCAATTCCCAATAACTGCACCACGATGGAGGCGGAAATGTAAGGCATAATACCCAAAGCAAATACCGACGCATTCGAGAACGCTCCCCCCGAGAACATATCCAACAAGCCTAAAACGCCGCTGGAAGTTTGATCTTTCAAGGCCTGCAAGCCATGAGGGTCGATACCGGGCAGTACGATCTCTGTTCCTAACCTGTAAACGAGAATAAGCCCAAGCGTAGTTAAAATCCTAGTCTTGAGCTCCTCTATTTTCCAAATGTTCTTTAATGTATCAAATAACTTCATAAGTTCTTTCTTTTAAGGCATTGATCTGGGTTTTGTTAAAGTTGCTTCAAAAATAGTAATTCTATTTTAAAAACAACTTTAAACGCCCAAATTTTTAATCTTACAATTTAACTACCGTTCCGCCCGCAGCCTCAATTGCTGCTATAGCCTTAGCGGAGAAAGCATTAGCTTTCACTTCCAACTTAGTAGTTAACGCTCCATCACCTAATACCTTAAGAAGATCGTTCTTAGACATTAATCCGGCTTGAATCAAAACGTCTTTTTCAATTACTGTAAGATTTTCTCTCTCGGCCAAATCCTGAAGCATCCCTACATTAATAGCTTTATACTCTACTCTATTTATATTTTTAAAGCCAAATTTCGGTACACGTCTCTGCAAAGGCATCTGTCCTCCCTCAAAACCGATCTTGGATTTATAACCCGATCTTGATTTCGCACCTTTATGTCCTCTTGTAGAAGTACCTCCTTTTCCGGAACCCTGACCGCGACCAATTCTTTTCTCTCTGTGAGTTGATCCGGCAGCCGGTGTTAAGCTACTTAAATCCATTGTATACTATCTTTAAAATAGGTTCGACAATTACTTTACTTCCTCAACGCGAACCAAGTGTTTAACCTTGGCTACCATACCCATGATCTGGGGTGAGGTTTCGTGTTCAACACTACTGTTTACTCTTCCGAGGCCTAACGCATTCAAAGTACCAAGCTGACGCTTATCGCTACCGCTTCTACTTTTTACCAGTGTAATTTTAATCTTTGCCATCGTTCATTCAGTTTTATCCGTTAAACACTTTGTCAAGACTAATGCCTCTCTGCTGAGCAATCATTCGGGGATCTCTCAATAACTTCAAAGCCGCAAAAGTAGCTTTTACCAAGTTGTGAGGGTTGGATGATCCTTTCGATTTTGCCAACACGTCTTTAATCCCGGCACTCTCCAATACGGCACGCATAGCACCTCCGGCTACCAGCCCGGTACCTGAAGAAGCGGGACGCATAAATACGGTTGCTCCGCTATATTTAGCTTCTTGCTCGTGAGGAAGAGTTCCTTTCAATACAGGCACTTTTATCAAATTTTTCTTCGCGGCTTCAACACCTTTTGAAATAGCGGTTGTTACCTCGTTAGCTTTACCTAACCCGTAACCTACCGTACCATTCTCGTCGCCTACCACCACGATTGCAGAGAAACTGAAGGTTCTACCTCCCTTGGTAACCTTGGTTACGCGGTTGATAGCCACCAATCTGTCTTTCAATTCCAAGTCTGCACTATTAATCTTCTGTTCCATGCTCGCCTACTTTTAAAAATTAAGACCACCGTTACGAGCTGCATCTGCTAATGCTTTCACTCTTCCGTGATACAAATACCCGTTTCTGTCAAACACAACAGCTTCGATACCGGCTGCCTTTGCTTTTTCAGCAATCATTGCACCCAACAATTGTGCCTGTTCTGTCTTGTTGCCTTTCTTTTCAGCAATCTCTTTGCAGAGTGAAGTTGCTGAAACCAATGTCTTTCCGGCATTATCATCAATCAACTGAGCAGAGATTTGTTTGTTTGAACGGAACACCGTCAAACGAGGTCTCTCAGCAGTTCCGAAGACTACTTTACGTATTCTTCTTTTTATTCTTATTCTTCTTTCTACCTTAGTTAAAGCCATAACATTACTTTTTTACAGGTGATTAAACTTTAGCTGATTTACCAGCCTTACGACGAAGAACTTCACCCACAAATTTGATACCTTTACCCTTGTAAGGCTCCGGTTTACGGAATGAACGGATCTTGGCCGCTACCTGACCGATAAGTTGCTTATCGCAACTTTCCAGCGTAATAATCGGGTTAGCACGTTTTTCATTGAGTACACTCACCTTCACTTCATTCGGTAACACCAAGAAGATCCCGTGTGAATAACCTAACCCTAATTCAAGAACCTGACCTTCAGCATTCGCTCTGTAACCTACTCCGACCAACTCTTGTTTGATCGTGTAACCTTCAGAAACACCTACAACCATGTTATGAATCAAAGCACGATATAAACCATGCATGGCTTTATGAGCTTTATCTTCTGACGGACGCTCAACAACAAGTTGAGTTCCTTCCACCTTCACGATCATATCTCCGTGTACGTCCTGAGAAAGTTCTCCCTTCGGACCCTTTACCACGACCGTGTTGTTAGGATTTACAGTTACTGTAACCCCTTGTGGTATATCTATTGGTAATTTTCCTATTCGTGACATTTTCCGCCCTTTTTATTAATAAACATAGCACAATACTTCACCGCCAACATTCTTTTGGCGAGCTTCTTTATCAGACATTACGCCCAATGACGTTGACAAAATCGCGATACCCAATCCGTTCAGCACGCGAGGCATGTCCTCTACATTCGTGTAACGTCTCAGACCCGGTTTTGAAACACGTGTCAATGTTCTAATGGCGGGCATTTTCGTCTCGGGATGATACTTCAAAGCGATTTTGATATTGCTTCTGATACCATCTTGCTCAAACTTGTAATTCAGGATATATCCTTTTTCCTTTAAGATCTTGGTCATTTCCCGTTTCATCTTTGATCCCGGGATATCCACTACTTTATGACCTGCCTTCACTGCATTTCTGATGCGTGTAAGGAAATCTGCTATTGGATCTGTCATCTCTTCAAATTTTTAAATATTACCAACTAGCCTTCTTAACTCCGGGTATAAGTCCCGCTGAAGCCATCTCGCGGAATTGAATTCTGCTTATACCAAACTGTCTCATGTACCCTCTCGGTCTTCCTGTCAGTTTGCATCTGTTATGCAAACGAACGCGACTGGAGTTTTTCGGTAGAAGGCTCAATCCAATGTAGTCTCCTTCCTCTTTTAATTTAGCTCGTTTCGCGGCGTACTTTTCTACCAATTTTGCACGCTTAACCTCACGGGCCTTCATTGATTCTTTTGCCATTTCGCTTTTTTTTAGTTCTTTTTAAATGGTAATCCAAATTCTCGTAGAAGAGCAAAAGCCTCTTCGTCGGTATTAGCCGAAGTTACAAAAGTGATGTTCATACCCATGATCTTGTGAACACTGTCCAACACGATTTCCGGGAATATGATTTGCTCCTCTATTCCTAAAGTGTAATTTCCTCTTCCGTCAAGCTTATTGTTGATTCCTTTGAAATCACGGATACGCGGAAGCGCGGAAACAATAAGTCTTTCTAAAAATTCATACATACGTTCTTTACGCAAAGTCACTCTTACGCCGATCGGCATGCCCTTACGTAATTTAAAGTTAGAAACGTCCTTGGTTGATTTACAAGTTACGGGCTTCTGACCGGTGATGGTCGCGATCTCGTTCACTGAAAACTCAAGGATCTTCTTATCCTGAATGGATGATCCCACACCCTGATTGATTACTATCTTCTCCAATTTGGGCGCCTGCATAACTGACTTGTATCCGAACTCCTTCATTAAAGTCGGTACAATTTCTTCGCTATACTTCTTTTTGTAATTTGGTACGTATTTCATTTATAATATTTGTTATAATGCCTCACGGCATATCATTTTCATTTTGCGGCTGCAAAACTACAAATTAAAATCATAAATTGCAAGTTGCTCTATAACAACCTGCAATTTTATTTATTCTTACTTCAACTCCTGACCGGATCTCTTAGCGTATCTTACTAATTTTCCTTCTGCGTTCCGGCGGCGTCCGATTTTGGTCGGCTTTCCGGTTTGCGGGTCAACAACGTTCAAGTTGGAGATGTGGATTGGAGCTTCTTTCTTAATGATTCCTCCTTGCGGGTGAGCAGCGTTGGGTTTGGTATGTTTACTTACCAGATTGATACCCTCAACAATAGCTCTTTGCTTATCCGGAATCATTTCAAGTACCTTCCCTTGTTTCCCTCTGTCTTCTCCTGCATTTACTTGAACTAAGTCACCTTTCTTTATATGAAACTTCTTGCTCATCGTATAAATTATTTATGATTTATGATTTACGATTTATGATTTCAAGACTTCCGATCATTTTTTCAATCTAAAATCTAAAATCATAAATCTAAAATCTTAAAGTACTTCGGGGGCTAAAGATACAATCTTGGTATAACCCTCACGAACTTCTCTGGCAACAGGTCCGAAGATACGAGTTCCTCTCATTTCTCCCGCGTTGTTCAACAACACGCAAGCGTTATCATCAAAGCGGATATAAGATCCGTCCGGACGTCTGTACTCTTTGCTTACACGAACTACCACTGCCTTACTAACGGTTCCCTTTTTAATATCACCGTTCGGGATGGCGTTCTTCACGGTAACAACGATTTTATCGCCTACGCGTGCGTATCTTTTCTTGGTACCACCAAGAACACGGATACAAAGCACTTCTCTGGCGCCGCTGTTATCGGCTACGGTCAATCTACTCTCTTGTTGTATCATGATTACTTAGCTCTTTCAATGATTTCAACTAATCTCCATCTCTTGGTCTTGCTCAAGGGACGGGTTTCCATAATTCTCACGGTATCCCCGATGTTACATTCGTTCTTCTCATCGTGGGCGGTGAACTTTTTGGTCTTGCTGACGAACTTCCCGTAAATCGGGTGCTTCTCCTTAAAGTGAACAGCAACCGTGATAGACTTGTCCATCTTGTTGCTTACCACAAGACCGGTACGCTCTTTTCTAAGATTTCTTTCCATTTTCTACTACTTGTTTAATTCACGCTTGCGTAACTCCGTCATCAATCTAGCGATGTTTCTTCTTGTAGCCCGGATCAACATCGGGTTCTCAAGAGGAGAAACAGCATGGTTCATCTTCAACTTCGTCAAGGCCGATTGCTCTGTAGCGATCTTCTCCTTTATCTCTTCTGTGGTTAATTCACAAATTTCTGATTGTTTCATTTCTCTTACATTTTTTCGTTTCGAAATTCAAATAGTCAACGACTACTCGGAATAATCACGTCTAACCACAAACTTCGTAGCGATGGGCAACTTTTGAGCCGCTAAACGCAATGCTTCTTTAGCGATTGCATAAGGTACTCCATCTGCTTCGAAAAGAATACGTCCCGGTGTAACCGGAGCAACGAACCCTTCCGGAGATCCCTTACCCTTACCCATACGAACCTCAGCGGGTTTTTTAGTAATAGGTTTATCTGGAAATATACGAATCCATATCTGACCCTGTCTTTGCATGTAACGAGTTACCGCAACACGGGCTGCTTCAATCTGGCGTTGTTCGATCCACATGTTCTCCAACGCCTTGATCCCGAAAGATCCGAATGCCAGTTCATGTCCTCTTTGGGCATTCCCTCTCATTCTCCCTTTCTGCGACCTTCTGTATTTAGTCCTCTTTGGCTGTAACATAGCTCTTGATCTGTTTAAAAGTTAAAAGACTATTTTTTTCTCTTTTTAAACCCGCCTTTTTTGCCGGCATTGTTCGGACGGTTGTTCTCTCTCGGAGCACTTACCAGCGCGTTCGGAACCAGTTCGCGTTTACCGTAAACCTCTCCTTTGCAAATCCAAACTTTAATACCCAGCTGACCGTAGGTAGTCAAAGCCTCGGCCTGAGCGTAGTCTATATCAGCGCGGAACGTGTGCAACGGAATTCTACCTTCCTTGTAGATTTCGGCTCTCGCCATTTCCGCACCGTTCAAACGACCGGAGATCAAAATTTTGATACCTTCCGCTCCCATTCTCATGGTTGAAGCGATAGCCATCTTGATAGCTCTACGGTAAGCTACGCGGCCTTCCAACTGACGAGCTATGTTATTGCCCACGATCACGGCATCCAATTCCGGACGCTTGATCTCGAAGATATTAATTTGAACTTCCTTATCGGTGATCTTCTTCAACTCCTCTTTCAACTTGTCAACTTCCTGACCTCCTTTACCGATGATAATACCCGGACGAGCGGTGTTGATCGTGATAGTGATGAGTTTCAAAGTTCTCTCGATAACAATTTTAGCGATTCCTGCTTTAGCGAGACGGGCGTTCAGATACTTTCTGATCTTGTAATCTTCCACCAATTTATCGCCATAGTTTTTACCGCCAAACCAGTTAGAATCCCATCCTTTGATGATTCCTAATCTATTGCTTATTGGATTAACTTTCTGTCCCATGTAACTATTCTTTTGTAATGTTTTCTACAGCTGTCTTGCTTCCCAGCACGATCGTCACGTGATTTGAACGTTTACGAATCCGGTGTGCTCTTCCTTGCGGGGCCGGTCTAAGTCTTTTCAACATACCTGCACCGTCAACGAAAATCTCTTTCACGAACAGGGCTGCTTCGTCAACACGCTTCCCTTCGTTCTTCTGTTCCCAGTTTGCAATCGCTGAAAGCAACAGCTTTTCAACCTTACGAGCAGCTTCTTTAGGACAAAACTTAAGCATATCCAAAGCTTTCTGTACATCTACTCCGCGAACCAAGTCTGCCACCAATCTCATTTTTTGAGGAGATGTAGGACAATCGCGAAGAATTGCAAAAGCCTTCTCTTTTTTGGCTTCTTTATTCTGATTTGCTCTTAATCTTTTTCTTGCACCCATTTTAATACATCTTCTTTAGTTCAACCTTACCATGCATTATTTTTTCTTCTTATCAGCATGGCCTCTAAATGTACGCGTCGGCGCAAATTCTCCCAATTTATGACCTACCATATTTTCAGTCACGAATACCGGGATAAATTTATTACCGTTGTGTACAGCGATAGTGTGCCCTACGAAGTCCGGAGAAATCATGGAATGACGAGCCCAGGTTTTAACAACCGATTTCTTATTGGACTCATTCATCACCAATACTTTTTTCTCTAGCTTGAAATCTATAAAAGGGCCTTTTTTTAACGAACGACTCATAACATCAATAATTAATCAGTTATTTTTTCCTTCTTTCTATGATATACTTGCTAGAGTGCTTCTTCGGAGCTCTAGTCTTGTATCCTTTAGCCAACAAGCCTTTTCTTGAGCGAGGATGTCCTCCTGAAGCGCGGCCTTCACCACCACCCATCGGGTGATCAACCGGGTTCATCACGACACCTCTCACGCGAGGTCTGCGACCTAACCAGCGCGTACGACCGGCTTTACCTGAACGTTCCAAAGCGTGGTCGGAGTTAGACACCGTACCTACTGTGGCGCGACAAGCTGCCAACACCATACGAACCTCACCGGAAGGTAACTTGATAGAAACGTATTTACCGTCTCTCGCCACTAACTGAGCGTATGAACCGGCACTACGAGCCATCACGGCTCCCTGCTGCGGTCTCAACTCGATGTTATGAATGATTGTACCTAGTGGGATTTCAGATAAGAACAAAGAATTACCTACTTCCGGAGCAACACCTGCACCACTCATCACGGTTTGATCAATTTGCAACCCGTCCGGTGCCACGATGTAACGTTTTTCTCCGTCTGCATACACTAATAGAGCAATTCTCGCCGTACGATTGGGATCGTACTCGATCGTTGCAACACGAGCCGGAACATTATCCTTATCGCGTTTGAAATCTATTATTCTGTATCTTTGTTTATGACCACCACCTATATATCTCATTGTCATTTTACCGGAATGGTTACGTCCACCGGTTCTTTTCTTCGGTCCTAACAATGATTTCTCAGGTCTATCTGTAGTCAACTGATCAAAGGTAATCGCTACCTTATGTCTCTGACCAGGAGTTACAGGGTTTAATTTTCTTACAGCCATCTTAATTAAATATTGCTAAAAAAATCAATACTATCACCTTCTGCTAAGGTCACAATTGCTTTCTTGAATGAAGCGGTTCTTCCGGAGATAACACCTGCTTTCGTGTAACGGGATTTTGCATCTCCCTGGTACACCATCGTGTTTACATTCTTCACGGTCACGCTGTACATTGCTTCAACTGCTCTCTTAATCTCTAATTTATTCGCTGCTTTGTTTACAACAAACGCTACTCTGTTCTGCTTGTCAGTCAATGCTGTCATTTTCTCTGACAAAATGGGCTTAAATATCACTTGCATGTCTTACTCTTCATTAAGATTGAACATTTCATTCAGGCCCTGCACCGAACTTTCAACGAACACGAGATTCTTAGCTCTCATGATATTGTAAGTTGCAAGATCGCAAACTCTCATCACATCCAAGTATTGCAAGTTACGAGCGGATAACAGAACGTTATCGTTCATCTCGTTCGTCACCAACAGGATGTTCCGATCACCTAATTTCAGGTTATTCAACAGCTGTACCATCTGTTTTGTCTTCGGTGCCTCGAAGTTGAGATCCTCAACAATAGTAACTGCATTTTCAGCAACTTTCACAGATAACGCTGATTTACGGGCCAATCTTTTCAGCTTCTTGTTTAATTTGAAGCTATAATCTCTTGGTACGGGTCCAAACACTCTACCACCACCCCTGAACAGAGGGCTCTTGATACCACCAGCACGGGCACCACCGGTACCTTTTTGCTTTTTCAGCTTGCGGGTACTACCGGAAATCTCGTTTCTTTGTTTTGACTTGTGGGTTCCTTGGCGGTTGTTCGCTAAAAACTGCTTTACATCAAGATAGATAGCGTGTTCGTTAGGCTGAATCCCGAAGATAGCGTCATTTAACTCTATCTTCCTGCCTGTCTCTTGTCCGGCAATGTTTAATACACTTAACTCCATTACTTCTCGATAATTACGTATGAACCTTTAGCTCCGGGAATAGAACCCTTCACCAATAACAAATTATTCTCGGGTATCACCTTCAACACTTCCAGATTCTGAACCGTTATTCTATCACCACCTGTTTGTCCACCCATGCGCATTCCTTTGAAAACGCGTGACGGTGTAGAACAAGCACCGATAGATCCCGGCTTTCTCTGACGGTTGTGCTGACCGTGAGTAGCCTCTCCAACTCCAGCAAAACCGTGGCGTTTCACAACACCTTGGAATCCTTTTCCCTTGCTGGTCCCTACAACATCAACGTATTCTGTTCCCTCGAACAGTTTCACGTCAATTACATCTCCTAACTTGTACTCGACATCATACCCTGAAAACTCAACGAGCTTTCTTTTCGGAGTTGTGCCTGCCTTCTTAAAATGTCCACTTAGCGGCTTCGTTGTGTGTTTTTCTTTTTTGTCATCAAAACCCAACTGAAGTGCTGTGTAACCGTCTTTCTCTACAGTTTTTACCTGAGTTACAACACATGGACCGGCCTCAATCACAGTGCATGGAACACTTTTTCCCTCGGCACTGAATACGGAAGTCATTCCGACTTTTTTTCCAATTAAACCTGGCATCTCTTTTTTTCTCTTTTTAAAAATAGGTTTTCAATCTCTCTAATAACGACATAGGTTTTCGCCGTTATCATACTTTAATCTCTACTTCAACACCGCTCGGTAACTCTAGTTTCATCAAAGCGTCGATCGTACCTGCAGTAGAACTGTAGATGTCGATCAATCTTTTGAACGTGCATACCAAGAATTGTTCACGGCTCTTTTTGTTCACGAACGTAGAGCGGTTTACAGTAAAAATACCCTTGTGAGTCGGAAGCGGAATCGGTCCGCTTACCACTGCGCCGGTAGCCTTTACTGTCTTTACAATCTTCTCTGCAGACTTGTCAACCAAGTTGTGATCGTAAGATTTCAACTTAATTCTGATTTTTTGGCTCATGTTTTTAATTATGATTTATGATTTAAGATTTACGACTCTCGATCACTCTTGAATCGTAAATCACTAATCCAAAATTCTTACAATAATTCTACTCTACCGTTATTCTTCTCTACGACTTCCTTGGCAATGCCCTTCGGTACCTCAGCGTAATGCGAGAACTCCATGGATGAACTTGCACGACCGGAAGACAAAGTTCTCAAAACGGTCACGTAACCGAATTGCTCTGCAAGCGGCACTTTGGCCTCGATCACGCGAGCTCCGGCTCTTGACTCCATTCCTTCAACTTGTCCGCGACGACGGTTCAAGTCACCGATAATATCTCCCATGTACTCTTCCGGGGTTACCACCTCGAGTTTCATGATCGGCTCCAACAACACCGGTTTCGCTTTCTGTGCTGCTTCCTTGTAACCGATCTTAGCGGCCATTTCGAAAGACAAAGCATCAGAGTCAACCGGGTGGAACGAACCGTCAAGCAAAGTAATTTTCAAGCTCACCAACTCGTATCCGGCCAAAACACCGTTTACCATGGCATCCTTGAATCCTTTCTCTACAGACGGGATAAACTCCTTCGGGATATTACCACCTTTCACCTCGTTCACGAAAGTCAAACCTTCTTTTCCTTCTTCTGCCGGTTCCATTCTGAAGATGATATCAGCGAATTTACCGCGACCTCCAGTTTGTTTCTTGAACACGTGACGGTGTTCAACCGTTCCGTTGATAGCCTCTTTGTAAGCAACCTGAGGAGCACCTTGGTTACATTCAACCTTAAACTCACGTCTCAGACGGTCAAGGATAATATCCAAGTGAAGCTCACCCATACCACTAATCACGGTTTGCCCTGAATCCTCGTCAGTCTTCACGCGGAAAGTCGGGTCTTCTTCAGCCAATTTAGCCAAAGCCATACCTAACTTATCCGTATCTTTCTGCGTAAGCGGCTCAACAGCAATACCGATCACCGGTTCCGGGAATGTCATACTTTCCAATACGATTTGATTTTCCTCAGAACACAAGGTATCACCGGTACGAATATCTTTAAATCCAACGCAAGCACAAATATCACCAGCCTCGATCACATCCTTAGGCTGTTGTTTATTGGAGTGCATCTGGAACAAACGAGAAATACGCTCTTTCTTCTCTGTACGCGGGTTGTAAACGTATGAACCAGCCTCGATTTTACCAGAGTAAACACGTGTATAGCACAAACGTCCCACGAACGGGTCAGTCGCGATCTTGAATGCCAACGCGGAAAGCGGAGCATCAGGATCAATCTCGAAAGTCACGGATTCTTCTGTTCCCGGTCTTTTACCTGCAGCAGCCGGAATATCCAGCGGGTGCGGCAAATAAGCGATAACGGCATCCAACAAATTCTGAACACCTTTGTTCTTGAACGAAGAACCGCACATCACCGGACAGAAATCCATAGCGATAACGGCTTTACGAACCACGGCTTTCAATTCTTCAACCGTGATAGAATCAGGATCCTCGAAGAAACGTTCCATCAAAGCCTCATCCTGAACAGCGGCAGCCTCAACCAACTTCTCTCTCCATTCTTGAGCTTCCGCTAATAAATTAGCCGGAACTTCTTTAATTGTAGCATCCTTCGATCCATTCTCCCACACGTAAGCCTTCATCTCGATCAAATCGATTACTCCCTCGAAATTCTCTTCAGCACCGATAGGCAACTCCAGAGGAATCGGGTTAGCTTTCAATTTCTCGCGAATCTCACGTACTGCCTTGAAGAAGTCAGCACCTGAACGGTCCATTTTGTTCACGAAAGCGATTCTCGGAACCCCGTACTTGTTTGCCTGACGCCAAACGGTCTCCGATTGTGCTTCCACTCCACCCACGGCACAGAACAATGCAACAGCACCGTCCAACACACGCAATGAACGCTCTACCTCAACGGTAAAGTCAACGTGTCCCGGGGTATCAATAATATTGATTTTATATTGCTGGTCCTGATAATTCCAGAAACAAGTGGTAGCGGCAGAAGTAATGGTGATACCCCTCTCCTGCTCCTGCACCATCCAGTCCATGGTAGCCGTACCATCGTGAGTTTCACCAATCTTGTGGTTCACCCCCGTGAAATACAGGATACGCTCAGTCGTTGTGGTTTTTCCGGCATCAATGTGAGCCATGATACCGATGTTTCTTGTAAAATGTAAATCTCTTTTTGCCATCTTCTTTCTATCCCTTCAATTAAAATCTGAAATGTGCAAAAGCTCTGTTGGCTTCAGCCATACGGTGAATATCCTCTTTCTTCTTGTAAGCCGCTCCTTCTTCCTTGTATGCAGCCATGATTTCAGCAGCTAGTTTTTCTGCCATGTTTCTACCGCTTCTTTTGCGAGAGAACAGAATCATATTTTTCACGGAGAGAGCTCTTTTTCTCATCGGGTTGATTTCCGTCGGCACTTGGAACGTAGCACCACCTACACGACGACTCTTCACCTCAACCTGCGGAGTGATATTCTCCAAAGCTTGTTTCCAGATTTCCAACGCTGGCTTTTCTTCTTTTTTGCTCATTTTTTCTTCCACGATATCAATAGCATCGTAGAAAATTCTAAACGCGATAGACTTCTTTCCGTCTACCATCAAATCATTAACGAACCGAGTTACTAATACATCGTTAAACTTCGGGTCCGGTAACAGGATTCTCTTTTTTGGTTTACTCTTTCTCATCTCTTCTAGTTTACGAATTTGTTCGTTCGCTGCCCTTTCCGGTCTTCAACGGTCTCACGACCATTTACTCAACTTTTCGGGAACAACCCATAAACAACTCCTGTTAATTCTTACTTTTTCTTACCTTTAGCGGGAGCGGCCGGAGCAGCACCTTTTTTCGGTCTCTTGGCACCATACTTGGAACGACTCTGTAAACGACCGTTAACACCGGCAGCATCCAATGTACCGCGAACCAAGTGATAACGAACTCCCGGAAGGTCTTTCACACGACCACCTCTAATCAAAACGATAGAGTGCTCTTGCAAATTGTGTCCTTCTCCCGGAATGTAAGCATTTACCTCTTTTCCGTTGGTTAATCTAACTCTGGCAACCTTTCTCATCGCTGAGTTTGGTTTCTTCGGGGTTGTCGTGTACACACGAACACAAACCCCGCGTCTTTGCGGACAACCATCCAAAGCCGGAGCCTTGCTTTTGTCCTGGATTTTTGTTCTTCCTTTTCTTACTAACTGTTGAATAGTTGGCATACAAGTACTTTTAAATTAGTTACTTTTATTCAATTTGGCTCGCGAATGTACGAACTTTATATTTCACCACCAAACAATTCTATCTTTTTTTTCAAAAAAAGGGCAAGACAGTGAGAAGGTTAGCCGTACTTATAAACCAATAAACTCGCATTTTCCTTTCCCTTTCACATCAAACTCTTTTCAAAAACCTTCCCGAACGAGTTTGAAAGGAGTTTGAAAGGAGTTTAAAAGGAATTTGTTCCCTATCTTCACCGGGATTACAATAGAAGTTATCCCTATCTGGAAAATGAAGTCAACAGCACACGAAATTGTTCCATGTCACCCGCCTCCAGTGCGTCTACCACGTCCAGCACCCAGTTGTTTACGCGTACTTTCGGCTTCAAGTAATCCGAAGCAACCATTGTCAGGAATTCACCGGCACCCGTCGATAAGTGTTCGTCAAGCGTTAATTCGCCTAAATCACCTCCGCCACAACATCCTCCAATAAGAATGGGATCACACCCACATACAACACACCATCTTCATCCGACCAAAGTTTGCGGCTACCGTCCAGCACAACAATCTTGCGAAAAAAGTCGCCAGTGTTTCTCAGCGAGAAAACCTCTTGTGCTTTCTTCTCAGGAGTGTCCACATTCAATGCCGACTGAATATACACCTTGTCATTGCCCACGTTAACCACAAAGTCAATCTCATATTGCGACAACTTACGCTTGCCGTCTATTACACGTGTCAACTCTACAATGCCCACATCCACTGAATAACCTCTGCGAATCAAGTCATTGTAAATCATATTCTCCATCAGGTGCGAACGCTCTTGCTGACGGAAATTCAACCTAGCATTTCTCAATCCTAAATCCATGGCGTAATACTTCTGAATCGTGTCGAAATACTTACGTCCTTTCACATCCCATCGTTTTGCGCTCTGGAAAAGAAAAGCATCCTCCACATAGTCCAAATAGTTTTTGATAGTATTGTGCGAAGGCAATTTTCCCATCAAAGAACCTGCTGTATTGGCCAGTTTGTTCGGATTCGTCAGTGAGCCTACTGACGATGAGAGTGCATCAATCAAAGCACTCAATGTATTGTCATCCTTTAGGTTGTAGCGTTCCACAATGTCCTTGATATAGACATTCGAGAACAGACCTTTCAAATATTTACGTTTTTCCTTTTCATCCGGCTCAAGAACCGCCAAAGGCATACCGCCGTACATCAGATACTCCTCCAGTGCATCAGCTTTCTCCATCCGAGCCACAGACAAGTATTCTGCAAATGATAGCGGATAAACTTTTTGAAATTTTAGTTGTATATTACAACCATTTTGTCAGTACAAAAATACTTTTTTTTCTTCAAACTGACCGGAAATACAATAATAAATATTTCTATACCCAAAGTTATTGATACAACATTTCTGTAATTTAGAAGAATAATCATCTAAGCTTGAACCCAATATCAACTCTCCAAGAGTGTACTCTTGTACTAAACATTCACCGGCACCCGTCGATAAATCTATCCACGAGACCGGTGAATATTAAATTACACGATTACTCCTCGTTCCCCCTTTTCGGGTTCTCCCGGGAAGTATCCAGTATATTAAAACAAGCCAACACGTTTTTCCGGTAATAATCCCCCATCGGGAACCATTTATCCCCAACCCGCAAGGAGTTGCCCGCCCACGTGTCGACATAACGCAGGTTCAGGATAAAACCACGGTGTACACGCACAAGATAGGCGTCTGGTAGTTGCAACTCCACGCTACCCAAACGGCACGCCACGGTAATCCGGGATTTATCTTTAAAATGAAAATAACAATAATTACCCGATGCCTCTATCCAAAGGATTTCGGCATAAAAATATTTCTTGTAATACTCGTCCTGACGAATAAGCAAGCCATCTGCCACCAGCGGTGACACCCTCAAAGGTGCACTTACACCCGATAAATCTGTTTTCATTGACAATTAAATTTATGTCTCATGAAAAAATCACCGACGGGCGTAAACAATAAAAGCAAATCTCACGCCACCACGCCTACTGTTCAGTACGTAGCGGTTCTCTATTCACGATGCAATATACTGCTTCAATTTGTCATTGTTCATGACAGCAGCTAGTATTCCGCAGGGAAGCCATTCATCTGCAAAATTCTTTTTAAGAAAAGACGCTTCTCAAGAAAAGCAATTACACTCTCCTTTACACATGAGGCAGAACATTTGTTCTTGCAGAAAATCATGCAGTCATACGTGTAACACACAAATCTATGACCTCGAGATTCCAACCCTATGTCCAACATTGCTCAACAAAGGACTCAAAGGGCTCTCTTGGACTATACCCTGAACACGGTCTTCGTGATAATCGCCTAGCATTACCCCACAAAGCAAGTATTTATGGATGAAAAAATAACACGTTCCTCCTAACTGCACGCAACAAACCTTCTATCAACTTGCCGTGATTGACTGTGTCTAAGTATTTTTCAAAATCCAATCAACACAATATTTATAGGTATGTTAGGGACTTGCACCCATTAGAATATACCCATGCTAAACGAACTAAAAAACTCCCTCAAAGCCATATTACGCTTTGAGGGAGCTATATAATTTAATACCGTGACCAAGTCCAGCCTTTTGAATCTAACAATCCAGAAGGAATTTCGTCTTGATAGATCACGGTACCACCATTCCCTTCAGGCAAAGTTAAACACATATTAATCATTTCTGATAGCCCGAGACCACAGCTATAACAATTCAAGCTGGTCAATGCAGTACATCCCTTAACACTCAAGGACGTGAGTTGATTAGCACTACAATTCACATATTCCAAAGCAGAACATCCTACAACATTCAACGTCGTGAGAGCATTTCTATCACAATACAGAGAAGTCAAAGCAGTACATGCACTGACATCCAAGGACGTGAGGTTCTGATTACCACTACACTCCAACTTTGTCAATGCCGTACATTTACTAAGGTCTAAGGTAATGCAACCTATTTCGCTACAATACAGATGAGTCAAAGTTGAGAACATACTGACATCGAAAGAGGCAAGCGAATTACCACCACAAGACAAATAGGTCAAAGAAGTATTTGCACCCAAATTCAATTCAGAAATTCCACTGTAAGCACACTCCAAGTAGACCAAACCCGTACTTGCGCTAAGATCCAATTTAGAGAACTTATTTCCAGCACAATATACGGTATCCAGAACAGCATTCTCACTCAGCCCCAAAACCGTAAGTTGATTATTTGAACAATTCAGGTAGCTTAATTCTGTCTGTATACTACAATCCAATCCAGAAAGTTCATTCTTCTGACACTTCAAAACCTCTAAATTTACATTTTCACTAAGCCCCAAATCCGTGATTTGATTCTCAGAACAGTCCAAATAAGTCAAAGCCTCATTCAAACTAAGATCCAACTCGGTAAGTTGATTCTTGTTACAAGACAAATAAGTCAAATTCTTAAAATTCTCAATT
Organism: Butyricimonas sp. Marseille-P3923; assembly: GCF_900184685.1. GTDB lineage: Bacteria > Bacteroidota > Bacteroidia > Bacteroidales > Marinifilaceae > Butyricimonas > Butyricimonas muris. The sequence goes on along the minus strand of NZ_FXXL01000006.1, from coordinate 1,140,432 downwards.
CCCTCCAAAGATGCGATGCCTAATTCTCCACACTCTATCTTCTTTACCAACATAGCCTCTTCAACGCTGATTGCGCCATCACTATTCGTATCGAAGTTTTTAACTAAATAGGCCTTAAAAGCATCATCAGCAATAGATACAAGTACAATACTTGTACTATCTCCAGGCGCTGTTGGTTCCTCCGGTTCCTCAGGAACAACCTCGTCAGATTTAGAACAACTAGCGAAAACAACGAATAAGATTGTGACAAACACCAAAAACAAATCTTTTCTTTTCATATCTTCTAATTTTAATATTAATAAATGTGATTACTATGTCATTCCCTCATTTCTCCTCCAATAAAAAATCCCTCACATAAATCCCTCGCTCCTCCTCCTTTGCCTTGACAGCCATCTTCCTTCCCACAGCCCTCACCCGCTCTCGGTCTTCTATCCGCCACAATCCTCCTGCCTTATAAAAGGCCGATGTTATTCCCCACAAATCACGCTCTGTCAACTCATCCACAAACCGTTCCAACGCTTCTAGCATTTTCGTCGGATTCTTATGCTCACGGGCACGAGCAAAAGCACATTGTGCCAACACCTTCTCACACTTATCCTCTGCCAGCAATGGCGCATGCTTCTCGATCTCCTTCACAATTGTCTCGTCATACTTCGGCGGCCGGATAATATTCCCCGCATACACCCGGTACAGATAAGCCTCGTACTCCCCCGCAATTTTATTATCCACCCATTTCTTTCCTACCCCTTCGTCAAACCGCTTCTTGTGCTTCAAGATAAACTTAAAATGCTCCGACTCCATCGGCGCCACCTCCCAATTCTCATACAACACCCAATACTTCCTCTCAAAATGCTTCTCCTCCGGCAACTCCGCCAACAAACGATTAGCAACCCCCACCGCTTTCTCATACTCTCCCCCTTTCGTCAGCACCCCCACGTATGCAATCACCTCATCCTCTGTCATCTTCCCACTCGCATACTTTTTCCCCAACTCCTCGTACGACAACTCCTGCCCAATTCCCTTCTCCACCTGCTCGATAAAAGCATCCAGACTGCATGAACCCGAAAACCGAGTAGCCAATGTCTCATTGCTCTTAAATACTAAAAACGTAGGATACGACGTCACTTTCAACAGCTTAGCTAACTCTAGACCTTCCCCCTTCTCCATATCGATCTTCACCGCCACAAATCGTTCATTAAAATACTCCCCCGCCTTTGCCTGCGTAAACACCTCCTCCGACATCATCTTGCACGGACCGCACCACGTCGTATAACAATCCACCAATAAATATTTCCCCGCTACCCGAGCCTTTGTCATTGCCTCCTTAAAACTTATCTCCTCAAACCTAATCCCCTGTGCAAACAACATACATGGCAGTATCAGCACCATTACGAACATGATAACCTTCTCTTTCATTTTACAAACTATTTATTTTACCAAATATTAGCCACTGCTACAATTCTCTTAAACCCATCAAAGACAACTACCCCCGGAAGTTTTTCCCAATCATAAAGAATATACCCGGTTGCATTTGTACCATTTCCGGTAGTTGTCCAATGCAACTTCCCTTCAGTCCCGTTCCATGTCGTAATAAGCAATCCACATTCCCTAGTCGTCATTTGGTTAGAAGCATCCAGAGAACCTTTATGAAGCCAAAGTTTCTCAATCGGATCCTCCGGATCATAGAACTCATTATAAGATAATTTACCTGCAATATTCCGGTTGATTGTATAGACCTTATCCGGAGTCGCATACCATATATAATTCGCCTGTTTACCAATAGCAAAAGCCACCGCATGCTCTATGTCGGGTGCATTCGACAAATCATACCACTCCCCGGGGTTATCTCTATTCAACGTACAGAAATAATATTTTCCCTCCTTCTCTAACACAAAACGAAAATCATGCACCCCAAAGGTCTCTGCTGCAACAGTTTTATATCCCTTCAAATTATTCGGGTCAAACGCTGCACCGATAGCCACCGAATCGGCATAAGGTTTAGGTGCGTTATAATCCACGTAATCATTTATATTTACCCGATAAAACCTCCCGTCCTCCTCGCTCAAAAAGACCAACCGCTCAGCTCCAGCAAGTTGTGAGGGAATACGACATCCCTCATCCATCGTTAAAGGAAGACCGAATTTACTAATTACAATATCTCCATTTCTCTCATTAAGACGCTTATACAATTTCCCATCGATAATACAAAAAGCACTCACATCGTGCCAAGTACCTAATTCTACATAATTATCAATATTCAACACGATATCCGGATCATAAAACAACTCCTTCCCCTCTGCTATAACATCAAAATTATAAGTATCCATACGGAAAATACGGTTATTATCGGTAAATCCGTGCATATAATCCACCAATTCTGCACCCTTATATAACTTCTGATGGAAGATATTCTTCACCACCCCATCAAACTTCTGTCCCCCGTGCGTACGCGAATAAATATTACGGTTATAAGTAGTAGGCTTATCAGCCATGGTATTCATAAAACAACGGTCCCGAACTACTGTAAAATCAGAAGTTTGCTCATCCTCCGTGTCAATCACCACCATACCCGAAGGTACTTCCGAATGCACCGTGAGTAACCATTTGATTGTGGCAATCATCCCCGTCTTCTTATGCTTCACTCGATACCACAAAGGAAAAAACTTATACTGCGGCGTCCCAAAAATATCCACAACCCAGTCCAAATCTTTCTGCGTAGAAAGCACAATATAATCGCCCATGCCTGCCGCCGATCCTCCTTCCATATTCAATCCCAAACGCCACTCATACTCAAAATCCTCATCCGTCGCCCCCTCAAACACAATTTTCGGATGAATAGACAACAACGCATCTCTACTTACACGTAACTCCATCGCTCCATCCGACACTCCAGTCGTGTCGATGAAAATCTCGGGCAACAACTCCTCCACATAAATACTTTTATCTTCATACGAACAGGCAAAAAACAAACCGACTAGCAAGCCTACCCAACCATATTTTAAACTTATCTTCTTCATCGCTATTCTATTTGATATTAATACATCGGTCGAACAATAGTTCCTTTGTCATCTCCGTCATCATGCACCATCGGTGTCCCGTGTTCTTCGTTATACGCTCGCACATAATCACCGAATTTCCGTCCTAATACTCGTAACTCTTCACGAGTCATCCCTATAGGAATTTCACTCAGACCGGTCACTTGAATAATCGTCTGGTAAACAATCGTACTATACTGATCACAAAAGAAGGTACGCATTCTTTCCCAAGTAGCCGGCTTCACCAATCGCCGCACCCACGTGATATCCATCTCCACATTCGGACGCAACCCCAATTCAAAATCATCCGATGGCACCAACTTGATACACACTTTCAAATCCTCTTCCAACAATCGGTCGCTATTTACCAGTTCAATGCCGAATTTTCCGTATACTTCCCCTGCCTTTACTACCCCGCCCAAAATCCGGTACTCATCAGGAGTAGCCGTCGTCCGTCTCTCTTCATCCTTCACTCCGACCGAATCTTCCACCACAACCCCTGTCACATACCGATCATAATCCGCCATATCTCCCCCAATGGCAAGTTCCACCACCAAAGTATCCAAAGGCCTTGCTTCATACGTATACCCTAAAAAAGAGATATACGAATCATGCTTTTGGAAACTCACAAAGTTTCCACCGTGATATGATACCAACGGCTCCTTTTCACAAGACGCCAACAAAAACAAACCTCCTGCCAAAGCTATGCTAGCTATATATTTATTCATTGACATATTTATAAAATTAAAAAAATAAACATTCATCCCATCAATAATACTCTGCTTCCGTCTCCGGCCAAGGAATTACATACTGCACATCCGTCATCGTTTTATTTATACCAGGAATGCTCTCCATGCCCAAACGTTTGTAATAAAAAAACTGAATCCCTTCACCGATAAACTCTTTACGATACTCTTTTGTAATCTCAGCAATAATCTCAGCATCCTGCAATCTCGCCGCACTCAAAGTACGGTTAATATTTCTTACCTCTCGGATCTCGTTTAAAAGCCTTGCAGCTCGCACTCGATTATACAACTCCGAGGAAGTCATCAAACACTCTGCCATGATATAATACACCTCCGGCAAACGCATCAACATCGTATTTTCCCGAAACATTGCATTTTTTATCTCCGTCGGTTTACGATTCTTTAGAATAGAATAATTCTCCCGATTATAACCTTCCCCCTCTAATGCTTTCAAGTAACGATAGTCCAACTGTAAATCCGGCAACTCAAACCGTTCTGTAACTGAAGCAGATGACAAATAAAGCGTTGCACTACCCACATCATTCGCACCAAACACACCACCTGTCAACTCACCCAAGCCCTCCACATTCACGGCAAATATCCATTCTCCCCGCATATCAGTCTCCCGATCCCACCACTCCGCAGCATTAAAAGAAGTTGCATAAACCAACATAGTCAACGTCTCTTCCGTATTTCCTTGTGCATGCAAGTAAATGTCCTCCGTCAACGCAAATGCCTCCTGCTTATCTTCCTCCGTACCCCTCCACATCAGTACGCGCGCAAGTAACAACTTTGCCGCATAATAATTCATCCGGTTGCTACGCAAAGAGGGCGTGGAAGTCAGAAAACCTTCGAAGTACAACCTCTCGTAAAAATTCTCGCCCCGCACATTCCTCACCGGATCCATCTCCAGATAAGCAATCGATTGCCTTAAATCCTCTATAATAAACTGTAACGTCTCCCCGTACGTATAGCGAGGCGGCAATTCCTTTCGGTACTCCGTCTGGTACGGAATACTCAACTCTTTCAAATACTCCGGATGCTTTGCCAGATTTCCTTTTCCATGCATCCGCAACAAATCGAAATGCAACATCGCCCGCACGGCCAGCATTTCCCCCTTCACCAACGAGTCGATAGCAGGTACCATCACACTCCCTCTCTCTCGCTCCCATTTCAGCAAATTGTTGATATTGGCTATTGTATTGTAAGCAGCTCCCCAAACACTACTAATTGTTGAAGACACAGTGCTCGAAGTATAATTATAATCAAAATAGTCCTTATATGCCGAAGAAGCCACCAACTCGTAATTCCGTCCTAAAAACTCCACATACCCCCACGTCAAGTTCTTCCCGTAAAGAGCCTCCTGCCCCAACAAAGTATATACCCCGATTACAGCATCCATAAATCCCTGTTGATCTCGAAACTGGTCCTCATTCGCAATCTCCGTATCCGAAGCCACTGTCAGCCACTTCTGGCACCCCGCCAAAGCAAAACTGCAAACAGTCAGCAACACAAATAATCTTCTTTTCATATCATTTCCCATTTATCATTCGTTACTAAAAAGTGGCCGACAACTGCAAAGAAACCATATGCGCAAACGGATAATCGATCCCCCGCTCCACGCCCATCGACGACCATTTATAAACATCATTCACATACACCGAAAAACGCATACGCTCCATCCCTAAATGTTTAATCCACTTCCGGTTGAAATCATAATACACCGACAACGAACCAATATCTAACTCCTTCCTGTCTTGCACAAAACGTGAGGTTGTTCGCGGCGTCAACTCAGGATAAGCTCGTGAATCAGGGTCATACATAGTTCCGCGATAAGGAACGCCCGGTATCCTTCGCAAAAAATATACATGATCGCCCGGCTTCATCCACCCCTCCGTCAACACCCTCCGGTCCACATTATTCTTGATATCCACTACATCCACCTTCGTTACCAATGTCCGGTTGACCATCTGTCCTCCACCCAAAAAACGACAACTCACGCTCAACCCAATCCCCTTATACTCCCCCGACAAACCGAAAATACCGCGATACTTCGGGTCACCAACACCTAATACTATTCGATCACCTTCACTATACACAAACGTACGGGAACCGTCTTTTCCCCGAAATAATTCAAGTCCGGTAGCCGGATCCACTCCATACGAGTAAACACCCTTGATTGCACTCATATCCTCCCCTTTCGTGTATTCCTCCGACATTTTCTTCATATCATCCGATACCGTTACCAATCGATTCTTGTTATGAGCAATAGAACCATTCAAACGCAAATATCCCTTCCGTGACTGCCACACTGTATATGCCAGATACACCTCCACGCCCTTGTTCCGCACGCTTCCCATATTCGTAGCAACCGACTCAAAACCTGTCGAAGGAGAAATCGGCATGGTAGAATTACGGTTTTCCGTCAACGAATTATACAAGTCTAAACGTACATTCAAATTAAAAAATTCAGCATCAATCCCCACATTGTAATCCATCCGCTTCTCCCACTTCAAATCAGGATTCTCCATATTCTGCAAGCGGCTACCCACCATACTGTCATAAAAACGTCCCAACTCATACTGATAAACAGCTATTGAGTTATTCTGCCTAAAATTTTGGTTACCTGTCAACCCCAATGAAGCACGTAACTTGAAAGTCTCCAGCCACTCCCAACTCTGCGCAAACTCCTCCCGGTGCATATTCCACCCCACGCCCAAACTCCAGAACGTACCCCAACGATTATTGGTTCCGAACATGGACGCAGCATTCGCCCGATAAGTAGCATCGAGTAGATACCGGTCTTCATACGTGTACGAAAACATTGCCAATATACCCAAATCACGACTGATACGCGTAGCTCCCTGCGGACGAGTATCAGCATACTCCTGAGCAAACATAATATCATCCATCCGCTCTGACGGAAAACCTACCGTATATTGGATGACTTCCCGGTTTTTAGTCTCAGACAAATTATACCCCGCATTCACGAAAATATTATGCTTATCATTAAAAGTCCGAGCATAATTCAAATTGATATCACCCGACAATGTTGTCTCTTTACCATTATTTACCTCATATCTTCCCCTCTTCAATACCTTCTTCTCATCCTTAAATATGGTATGTGTTCTCGAATAATAACGATCCGCATCGTTCACCTTATACGAAAAACCGAAACGTCCCCGTATGCGCAACCCCTCTACCACTGTCCACTCCATATTAAAATTATTCGATAAAGACGAATAAGATGACAATAACTTCGTATTCGACAACCCGTTACTCAAGGGATTGGCATTTCCGTTGCTCAACTCTTTTTTCAACGTACCGTCACTCTCGTACGGATACTCGTACGGATTTAACACGGCATACTCTCTAAAACTTCCGTACGGCGAATCCGAGGACTTCGTCCCATTCACATGCAAATTATTTTGGAAACGAAACTTATTATTGTAATTATAAGCCACATTCACTGCACCTGAAAGTACCCGTCGATCCGATTTCTTCATTACCCCCTTGTTGTCATTATACGAAAAATTCAGCGACATACGCAAATCATCCTTACCCAACTCAACATACAGCGAATGTTGCTGCCCGTAACCGAAACGCACCGGTTTCGATAACCAATACGTATCCAGTCCCGAAGCCACCTGCCTTCTCAACGTCGCATAGCGCGCTACTTCCGAATAGCTGTCATCATCGAACACACCACCATTATACTCCACATCCAACTTCTCCAATGAATGAGCCAAATCATAACTCGACAAATCAGGCATCTGCAAATCTATACTACCCGTGTACGTAATGCGCGGCTTTGTTGAAGTTAATTTCCTCGTCTCTATCACTACCACTCCGTTTGCAGCCTTCGACCCATACAATGCTTTTGCCGCAGCATCCTTCAAAATCGTCAATGACTCCACCAAATTCATATCCAAGTCAAAAATACGCTCCGCACTCGCCTCGAAACCATCCAAAATAAACAACGGCTGATTTGGCTTATTGTCATAATTTCCTTTCAAGTCCTGCACTGGCAGCCCCTCCTGTGTCCCCGTACGCCCACGCATCATCATATCTGGTAGCACATTCGGGTCCGAACCAAAATCCAAATTATCCATTATATACAACGTCGGGTCCAAATTCTTCAAACTTGCAAATACATTTTGATTACCCACCATTCGCAATTCATCACCCTTTACCGACACTGCTGCTCCAGTATAACTTTCCGCCTTTCTATTTACAACACCAGTCACCACGACTTCCTCCAAATTCTCCTCTATGGGAATTATACGAAAATCTATCTTATCTTTTCCATTGATCTTAACCGTCTTTGTTTCATAACCAATAAAAGAAACCCGCAACACGTCATCCGGCTTTGCGGCTATCGTGTAACGTCCTTCAACATCAGAAGCAACCCCCTGCGTTGTACCCACAACCATAATTGTCGCTCCGGCAACAGGATTCCCATTCTCATCCACAATTCGACCACTGATCTGAATTAATTTCACGTTCAGCTCCGCCTTCTGCTTTTTTATAACAACTGTCTGTCCTGTGATATTGTATGTCAAACCTTTCCCCCGCAGCAACGAATCCATTGCTGTCCGTAGCGAAACATCTTTCAACAAAAGCGACACATCTTTCACGTGTTCCACATCCGGTGCGTTAAACACGAACTCGTATCCCGTCTGCTGACGCAAACTCTCGATAACTTTCACAAATGTCACGTGTTTCAGATCGAGACTGACTTTGGGCTCTGTCTGCCCCCACACACGGGTGTTGCCACCGCATAACAACCCGCCGATTAGAAAAATCGTTTGCAATAGGAAAATAAATTTCCTGTTTGGGCTCGTCCCAAACCATTTTCGTCGATTTTTTTGCATAACTTTGTACTTGACTTATTTAATGAATAATTCAGCCTTAAAGCGAGAGATGTTCGCGCATCTTTTGCTTTTTTTATTGCTGTCCTACAATCACTTTCTTTCCATGTATTGTGTATTTTATTTTTCCGGTCAAAGCCACTTTATCCAATACCTCCTCCAGTGTCTTGCTCCGCTCCACGTATATATAATAACGATCGGTTTTCAAATGCCCCGATTCGTACTCCACTTCCATATCATACCAACGGGAAAGTTCATTCATCATATCTTCCAAGGTCACATCCTTGAACACGAATTCCCCGTTCTTCCATGCCAGCACTGACACCAAATCAGCCTCTCGTACAGTCAGAGCACCACCACCTGCCACACACTGCTGACCGGGATTCAATATCAAAGAATCCGAACCTGCCGCCACGCTCACTCGCCCCGTAACCAATGTCGTCGAAACATCGTCTTTCCGGTAAGCATTCACGTTGAATTCCGTTCCTAACACTTTTACCGTTACCGCTGCCGCCTCCACCAGAAAAGGACAGTTTTCGTCACGAGCAACTTGAAAATACGCCTCACCCTGCAAATATACCCTACGTTCGTCCGATTGAAATTCATCGGGGAAACGAATTCTGGATTCCGAATTTAATATCACCCGCGTACCGTCTGCCAGAGTCAACTGGTATTCCGCTCCCCGGGGAACAATCACTTCACTATAGGTTATCTCTTTCTTATCAGACTCTAGCACCTGCTTTTGTTCCAACTGTTTCAATCCATTGTTCTTTACCTCGAAACCCGGCACCTTCAAGGTAGTATTTTCACCCGTCTTAACGACATGAGTTGTACCATCAGACAACACCAAGCGAACACCCTCTGTCTTAGTCATCTTAACCATTGGTGATACTTTCGGTTCTCCATCCATTATCAAACGGACACCGAAAAATACCCCGACAACAACAGCTGCCCCGGCAATCCATCCCACCACACGGCGAGATATAAACCGATGCTTCCGTGTCCGCTGCCTCACGGTAAGCCAAGCCCTTTCAATTTCTTCCCGGGACAGGTCATTCACCTCCTGCCCCTCCCGGTAGAAAGCCTCGGCATCTTTACAAAAGCGTTCTCGTTCTTTGTCCCCCCCTTGCCATTCCGACACTTCCTGTTTTTCCCGCTCGGAAGAATCACCGAGAGCCATTCGCTTTATTTTTTTCCACTCGATTTCCATGATTCATCATTTGCTTTACATGTATAAGACGACACACTTTAAAACCGGGGGACAAAATTCTCCAACTTTTTTTCAAATTAATTTCAAAAGCTACAAGCAGAGCAAAAAATTTTGGCTAAAAAAATAAAACTACCTCCCAATGCCCTGACTTATTAGAGCCGATACGCCTAATGAGACCTTTCTCTTTTAACGTCGCCATAATGCGCTCACCTTGTCGTAAAGAAACCGAGAGCGCTCCTGCAACTTCTTTCGCAGTTATTCGACTATTAATTCGAATAAGCTCTAATGCACGTTGTTCATTTATACCGACATTTATACCGACATTTATACCGACATCGGAACGAGATTCTATACCTTCGTTCTCTATTGAACCCTGATAATTACGAATTGTTTGTTCAAGATTGTGGATATGTTCATCAAACATAAAGTTACGGAACAATTCAATATTATCATTCTCACGCGTAGCAATAAGAGCTTCAATGTATTCAGCTTTACGCTCTTTATTGATATTTGTCGGGATAATCTCAAATTCAAACTGTAACTGATTCATTAATAAACGAGACATCCTGCCATTACCGTCAGCCCACGGATGAATAGTTACCAAATCAAAGTGAGCATCAAAGCTCAATTTGTAGCACTCAATAACATTCGCCTTTGATAGAGTTTTTCGTCTCTGATTTATACTTTCACAAAGTTCCGCAAGCTTTGTAGGCACCTTTGAATAATTCATATAGGAATACCCCCCGGCTCCTGCCGTAACATTCAGTAAACGCAGCTCTCCATTGGCTGACGAAAATTCACCTAAAGCAGTTTGATAAGTTGTCCCTGTATTTTTCAAAACGATAGAAGATAGCTTCTTAAGCATCGCAACCGTAATATCGCTATGGCTCTTTGCAAAGTCTATCGATTGCTCGTATGCCGCTTTGAGGTCTAAATTCATCAACAACTCAGCCATTGAGCGACCTTTGGCACTAATACCTTCGTCAAATAGAAGTTGGTTTTCAATCTCAGTGACCGTTGAACCTTCAATAGCCGTCGAATGGGTAATAAGAGAATACAGATAGAATTTATTGTAATCTATCTGCTTATCGATACCCAACTCCTTAAATTGAGCCAATAAGGATAATAATTCTTGTTCTCTGGTCATGATACCCCCCCTTTCTGTGCAAACTCTTCACGTGAATATCCAAGTGCTTTGTTCTCACATATTCATTTATCGGTAGATTATCTATATTCGATACTTTTCGGGTACGAATATAGTGAATATTTTTTAAATAACACCCCCAAAGATAGCATTTGGAAAAATAAGCATCAACAGAAAAGAATCATTAAAACTTTATAAGGCACGGATTCGCGCAAATATTTGTACGCTCTTTTAATATAGGTATGAACGGATTCTTCCGTAATATCCAGTTCTCGCGCTATTTCCTTGTAATTCATTTTTTGGAAAACCTTCAATTCCAACACTTTTCTCTGCTGTTCCGGCAATCCTTGCATACATTGTTTTACCTTGTCCAGTAATTCTTGATTATCCTCGTACTCCACCGTACCGGAAAAAATCAAAGCCTCAGCCAATTTCTCCTTGTTGGCATCAATCACTTGCAGATGTTTTATATAATCAAGGCAGCCATGCTTCACGGATGAATAGAGATAGCTTTTCAAACGGGTATCCGCGGGCAATGAAGGTGCGGCAGACCAAAGGGACACGAAAGTATCCTGCACCATATCCTCCGCTAAATTCTTATTCATCAAATAGGCATAAGCCAACCTGTAGAGGCTGGGATAATAGGTTTTAAAGATTACCTCGAAGACCTCATGCGATTGATTTCTCAACCCGTTGACCAAGTATTCATTCACGTCTCCAATTTCACGCACGGCACAATAGCTTAATATTGGTCAAATGTAAATAAAATATTGATTTTTCATCTATTCTTGGAATACTTTTAACACGAATTTTTCGGCAAGGTAAACCAAAATGTAGAACCTTCGCCTTCTACCGAGTTCACCCCGATTTTCCCACCCAGTCTTACCACGATACTCTCGCAAATGGAAAGTCCCAACCCCGTGCCTTGTTGGAAGGGATTCAACTTGACGAAACGCCCGAACACTTCTCGCGTTTTATCAGCAGGAATCCCACAGCCGGTATCGGAAACAAAGAAATAGATTTTCTCATCGTCCAACATTCTATACCCAAAACGGATATATCCTTTTTTGGTAAACTTTATCGCGTTCGTGATCAAGTTATTCATAACCTGCATCAATCTGTTGGCATCCGAGTAAATTGTACATTCCGGCAGGCGTTCCGTGAATTCAACGGACACCGCGTCATTCTTCAGGCGTAACCGGGCTGTTTGTTCCATTTCTACCAGTAACAAGTTAAGATTTACCTTAGAATAAACGAACTCGAATACCCCCGCCTCTATCTTTGACAAATCGAGAATATCCCCAATCAGTTGCAATAACAGGGTATTATTACTCTCGATAATCTGTATATACTCTTTTTTCTCTTCTTCGTCCACGGTTTCCGCCAACACGTTCGAGAACCCGACGATAGCATTCAACGGAGTACGAATCTCGTGACTCATGTTAGCCAAAAAGGCCGATTTCAAATGATTCGAGATTTCTGCCTGTTCTTTCGCCTTCACGAGATCCATTTCCAATTTCTTGCGGTCATCAATGATTATAGAACCTCCCACTAACATGCTCGGTCGACCGGATTCATCCCGTTCCCCCACGATAACAAAACTCTCGAACCAATAATAAACCGGGTCCTTGATGGAAAATGAAGCCCGATACTCTTCTTTTATCACATCCACCCGTCCCCCTAGCAAATCGTCATACGCCTTCTGAATCAGTTCTCGATCATCCGGATGCACTCGCGACTGGCTATCCGCTTCCGACATTATTTTCTGATCGCTCCCATCTTCAATATATTGATTTGAAATATAGGCAGTATTGTATTCCACCGTGTGTTTCCGAAGATCCCAAGTCCAAGGTATCAATCCGGTTGCATCCAGTACCAAATCATATTGCCGGTTCAATCTTTCCAACGACCGCTGGTATTCCCGGGAAGCCAATGAAGCAAAATATTCATCCGTCCGATCAATGAAAAATACATCCCACACCCCTTTTTCAGTACTGGGGAAAGTCAATTTATCAAAATATCGCGTTTCATTGCCTTCCCCGGGGAAAACAAAAGAAGCCAACCGTCCGGATTCCTTATCCATCATGTAATCCAGCAACTGATTATCCACGTCAGCTTCCGATAACCGTTTACCCACAACCTGCTCCCGTGTCGTTTTGAACACGTTCTCGAAAGTAGAATTCACGTCCAAGAAAATGAAGTCGGAAATATGTCCTTCCTTATCCGGCAACAACTGTTTTCTCACGTAAATCACAGGCATATTATCCACGAGACAGCGATATTGTGAAAGTAATTGATACTCGCGGGTCTTTTGTTTCTGTCGCTGCAACAAAAGATGAAAACGCATTAAAATCAGAGCCCCGAACAGGATAATTACAGCAATAGCTATCACGAAATAGATCTTATAGCGCTGGAAAAAATCCAATGGCATCTGGTAATATACCGCATCTTGGGGAAATAAATCCGGCTTTACCCCGTGATGCACCAAATGATGATAATTCAGATACGCACGAGGTTTTCCCCCGTTCTGAACCGGTATATCACGGGCAGCTTTACCACTCAATATTTCCTTAACCGCAGCAACCACTGTTTGCCCGAATTCCGAAGAAGAAATAAAATAACCACCCGCGAAGGTTCCCGTATTCATATCCATCTCGGACAAAGTAAAAACAGGTGACTTCGAGAAACCATAAATTATCCTCTGGAGATTATCTCCCAAGTACCGATTATCCCCTTGCTGACGTCCCATGAACCAAGAATAATAAATAACTCCCACCCGTTCATCATAGAGCATCAATGAATCCAGCAGATTCTCTGTCGTGATTTCTTGAGAGGAAAGTAACTCTAATTGCAAGTATGGAAAGCTCTCGTTTATCACCTGACACACCTCTTTACGTATCATCGAGCTAATATACCTCCCGTCTGAAATAAATGCGACCTTATTCATACCCGGCAATAACCCTTGCATCAACTCCACCATCTCTTTTATAAAAGAAGGCTGCTTCAAGATTGTCACGTTATACGAACGGATCATCTCCTCCGTCGGCACAAATTCCACCTCATTATTCAAATCACCCAAAAGCAAATCCTCTAATCGAGAAGGCATCGAATCCCTAGAAAAACAAATAACAGTAGGCACATCCCTCCACTCCCGGTCAAACAGAGAACGACACAACAGCCACGCGGGATCCCCTATACACACGACAGCCTTGGGCGGCTTCGTGTATTTCCGCGATAAATCCGCCTTCTTCAAATCCGCCTCTTCCAGCGTTTTTATCATTGGTATCAACAACTCCTCCGCCCGAACCTCTATCTTTTCCGAAGAAACATCAGCCAGCACTTCTTGATACAAATTATTTGCCCATGCCTCGTTAAAATTTATCGAGTTCAAAATAAGTATATAATCTTTCTCTCGTGTATCTCCCGCGAATACATTAATACACGAACAAAAAAAGATAAACAATGCCGATATTCTCCTCTTCATAGCTAAATAATCCTACACTAAGCCTCAAAGCTACGAAATAATCATTTATATCCTGCATTGAAAACAACAAAGTTTTAGATTTCTTTAGAAAAGAGAAGTGATTCATGAATAATAACTAATCCCAAAAACTCAAATCAAAAGTCTATAAGTTCCATCAAGCCTTCAACAATAACAATATGCCTACACGTTAAATGTTATCGTAATCTGACATTATAACCCTTATAGACTTTTGAGAAAATTCTAAATTTTATCGTACGAAACAATCACTTTTTTAATTCCGTTTCCAACATCTTTTTTAATTCCGGAGAAGACGGACGAGGGGCATCTATCGAAACAATATTCCCGTTTTTATCGAAGACCATAAAGCGGGGGATACCTTCTATCTTGTAATCCTTCGTGATTTTACTCCATCCCGAGGCGTGTACCTGAATACCTCCCATGCCTTCTTTTCGGATAAAGTCCAGCCACTTCTGTTTATCTTTTGCTTCATCCACGGATACGCCAAGGAAAACGATGTCTGCCCCGTGCATTTCTTCTTCAAGTTTCTTCAGATGGGGAGTTTCACCTCGGCACGGACCACACCACGTTGCCCACACATCCACCAATACCACTCTCCCTTTAAAATCAGATAATGACACGTCTTTTCCATTCACATCCGGATAAGTAAAGTCTGCTGCCGTTTTACCGGGAGCCGTTTCATATAACGCGGCCCCGATAGCTTCCACGCGAGCCTTTTGAGAAGAAGTAGCCAAATATTTTTCAAAACGATTCAACGTACTCAAATACTGATTATAGTTCTTTATACCCGGGAAAACATTATGCACCAAATATTCTCCTTTCAAGCGATCGTTTTTTAAATATCCCAAACAGGCATCTTGATACTCCTCCAAACTCGAATATTTCTTATCCGAAGAAATCCGCCCAAAGTTTGCATACATATCAAGCATCCGAACTCCTTGAGGGAACTGCAACACTTCGTCTGTCGTGAACTTATCGTCAGAAATAATCGTGGTATAAAACTCCGGCCAATCCGCACGTTCGGGATGAACAACTCTCGGTGTTCGCAAGAAATAAGCCGCGTAATAATCAACGTCATAATCAATTTTCTTTTTCAATAAAGCGTCAAATGCAGCATTTTTACTTTTAATCTTCCTCTTGATTGAATCTATCTTAGACACGAACACGGTGAATTCCGGGAAGAAATCCCTGTAATCACTTTTAGTCCGGTTAAAATAAACTGCTTTTAATCGCACGTCGGCAGCAAAATCTTCCCACATGTATAAAGCGATATTCTCTTTCGTGCTTTTCCTCCCCAATTCAGCTTTATTCTCCAAGATATCAATATGAATCTTGTCGTTCCCCCTCACGTAAATCACAAAATCCATTTGATCATTACCCAAAGTATAAAAAGCCGGTCCCGGCGGAGAAAAGAGAAAACCGTACGATCCGTCTTCCGCCACTTTCGTGGAAGCATAAAGATGAGAGACACCATCCGCCACACGATAAAGATGGATCTCTTTCAAACGATCATCTTTCACAAAACCTTTTATTTCCGTGTATTTTTGGGCACACACGACTGTACCTATACAAATTGATAACAATAACAAACTGATTCTCTTCATAAACCGTATTGATTAGATTTCAAATAAAAGAATTAATAGAGAGTCCTAAATTCCGTTCTAACATAAAAAAATCTTCACCGGCTTCACGGCCTATCAACCTCAAACCGGCTCAAACTATTCGAGATCAATAGAGTAAAGCTAGGAGGGAGTTTAAAAATAATATTTTACTCCCTCCTCTTATCCTGTTTCTCTTTGAATTTCTAGCGCTTTCAACAGAGGTAAAACGATTAACGCAATATCGCGTACCCTGCCTTACCTCTACCCGAATAAACGAGTACAGGGGTTTCCTCAAGTTCCGGGGTTTGCCCTACCGTATCATACAGATACAATTTCCAACCTGCAGAACTATTTGTCAAAATAAGTAAACGATTATAAGCCGGCGTAACTCCCCAAGGAGATTCTATATTCTCGATATAAGCGATCTTTTCTCCCGGGAAGGAGATTAATTCACTCTCACGAATCTCTTCACGAGAATCTTTATACACCTTCAACACATCACCGTCACCTTTCGACTTCGCGTAATATATCGCACTCGCGTATATTGAAGCTCCCCTCACCTCGGCATCTAGTATTTCACAATTCAATGGAACCGTATCAACTGACGTAAAGGGATATCCCGACATGGAATGCGAGACATTAAACAAATAATATTCATCTTTATTCTTATTCTTCATTAGGGCATAACCTGTACTGGTGTTTGCTATTTTTTTCGTCAGCAAACAAATCAAATCCGTGTCCATTTCAGTAGAAGAAACACTACCCGCCGGGGCATTACCGAATACATCAATTGTTGTGCCCCCGGCCGATGAATTATAAAATGTAGAAGTTGTTTTATCGAATACCATTGCAGCATTCATACTTAGTAACATATCAGAATGCAATTCATACATTCCCGGTCTCGCATACCCCAGTTTACCATTATTAGCGGACATAGTATATAGCGAATGAAGTTTTCCCGCGTTAATCGCATAATAATAATAACTACCTCCCACACCGAAATTTTGAGGATGGCATACTTCAGGTGTTTCATAAAAATAATGTTCATAATCATAAAACATCCCCATGTTATCCGCATTAAAAGTCCTCATGTCCTGATCGCTCAACACGTGAAATGCTCTTTGATTCGATAATCTCGTGACTGTCCCGTCCGGATTCTCCACGTCAACAGAATAACGTGAAGATTGATAATACATCTTTACAGGTTTCCCCTTCATACGTTCCTGCTCGGAAGAAGCAAGCAGATTCTCTTTCAGCACACCTTCTTCTGTCACATAATCAATATCTGTCTCTCCGTTTTCTTCTTTCAATATATACCATCCGGTACCAAGATCCGACTGTACCGTCAATCGTACGTCTTTATACGTGTAGATGTCCAACTTCGGGTCGCGCAACTCGTACACTAATTTGTAAGTACCCGTCTCATAGGTTACTGTAAATGATAGTTTTTTCTCCAAAGATAAGGTGTCACGCTTCGGGGTGTATCCCGCCACATCAGTGGGTAAAGCATACCATAAATGGATATAACGCGACGTATCATCCATATTGTCCAATACCGGATCTATATTCAAAACTGTACGCATGACCACGGTCGTATCTTTAAAACCGGAAATAGTTACCGGGAATAAAGTCTCCTTGTCAATATAACTATAATTTCCCTTGTCATCAATACATGAATATACACCTTGAAGTAACACAGCCATTACCAAGGCTATTAATATATTTCTTAGTCTCATAAATCTTCTAATTATCAAAGGTTACTAATGTTCCATCTGCCTCTGCTAACGGCTTCTTAGGATGCGCGGCGTTATACTCTAACAACTTTTGCTTTGCTTTGGCACTTAAATAAGCGGCATACCCCGATTCCGGCCTTGTATCAAAATCTGTCAAACCGACCATCGTTATAATAAACCTCATCTTTTCGGTTCCCCATGACAACCCGAAATGATACCTCCAAAGCGTATTCCAGTTCGCCGGTTTTGTTGCCTGAGAGGTTGTCTTTACAACAAACCGCGTCCAGGCATCAATACCCGTTTTAAAATAAGAGTTTTCCACAAGTTTCAACTCAAAACGTATCGTATCCGTGTCTAAAGAAGGATCACGCAAAACGATCAACGGGAAATCGACACCTACCGCACCTTTAGAAATCTTAAAATGCTCCTTCATTTCCGGATCATCGAAAGCGACAAAATGCTTTCCCGGCACGGCAGCCTTCGGTTGTCCGGCATTTGCCAGTACCAACTCGAAAGGTCGATCATCATCCGCCGGATTGCCCATGGTGAGAATATAAATCAAAACGGTATCCCGCATCTCCTCTTTCGGTACCAAGAAAAAAGAATGGTCCAAACTATCTCTTTGGTAGATTTCATCCAAATTATCGGAATACTTAAAATAGAGCGCAGGAACATCCCCGTATCTCAACCCCGTCTCTTTTTCACAACCGGCGATACTAACAACCAGCAGGAATATCAATATACTTGCATTAATTATTCTCATAATATCTCATTTACTATTCAAACACACTTTGACTCTTAGGAATAGGCAACATATAAACCTCTTCTTTAATCGTTCTAGTCTTAGGCCAAGAGAATCTGGTAAAATTATGCTTCTTGTAAAAGAACCACATCTGTCCCTCACCGAAGAACTCTTTTCGATACTCCTTCTCCAATCGCTCCGAAACATCTTGCTCCGTTATCAACGAATTATCAATAGAGACATCCAAACTTCTCGACACGCGATACGCTTTAAAATACTCTCCGACAGAAGACAATGGTAAATCCTCAATCAATATTAAATACATTTCAGACAAACGAAGCAATGGCACTACATTTAACGGAGCGTATAGGTCATTTCCGGTATATTTCCAGAAATGGACTGCTTTTACATTATTCTGATAGGTCTTTTCTTCCCAATAACGCCCGGGCTTAACATTCACCTTATATCTTATATCATCCGGATGTACTGTGCTTTCATATGCTGTATTGATATTTGCCACAGTTTGAGTTAATAAAGGGGGTGCATCTTTAAACAAAGATTGCAAAATAGTTTGATGTTTGGGGTTATGTACCCCGAAAAGGTGTTCCGACTTCATCACCAGATTACTTCCTTTGAATATCGTACTATATATTGATTCCGTCGTCAGTTCGAACTTTGAGGTCTCATCCGTATTTTTAGCCTCAATCACCTCTTTCGCGTACTTCACCGCATTTTCTTTATCCCCGATCCAATGATAGAATCGGGCTTTCGCTCCTTTTACAGCATAATAATTAAAACGTACCTGACGATAAAACTGCCACTCGTCCTGAGGCTTTCCTTCCCATTCAGAATCTGCGTACATCCGGTTCAACTGATCGTTCGAACCGAACACGATAGGATCCTTGCTCAAGAACTCCTCGGCAGCGTTCAAATCCCGAATGATCTTTTCACATACCTTTTCGTAAGTAATTGATACCAACTTACCGGGATCTTTCGTCATCTCTTCTTGGTACGGGATAGCCGGCAATCCGTTTGCCCCATCGCCAGGGATAGGCCCGAAAAAACGTAAAATCTCCAAGTGAAGAAAGCCCCTCAATCCCAACGCTTCACCTTTAATCAACTCTTTATTCCCGTTGCTGAAACTCACCCCTGTCGTTTCCAGATTACCCAGCACATTGTTTAAATGCACAATACATTGATAATACTTTTTCCAAAGCGTTTCAAGAGCTTTTTCAACAGTCTCGTGCGTGTAATTAAAATTACTCATATTGTATCTTAATTGAGTATTACTTGTAGGAATCGTCCAATGCTGTGCTAACAACTCCGGCAAATACATCGAAGCATCCCTACCATAAAGATCCTTTTCTGCCAATTGGACGTACGCCCCCATCAATGCACTTTTAAACCCCTCCTCATTTTTATACATCTCCTCCTCTTTCATCTCATTACGAGGACTTACATCTAGCCAATCACTACATCCCGAGCTTATCGCAAACAACACCAACAGAATATAGCCATATTTCTTTTTTATAATATTTCCCATAATCTAAATTATTTAAAATCTAACGGATAATGCCAGTGAGAACTTACGCGAGAAGGGGTAAGTCATACCTCTCTCTTGCTTTATGGACGAAACTCTAAACACATCTTCCATGTATCCCGTTACAGTCAAATAAGAAATCCCGGCTTTCGCCAACCAGGGTGCATCCCAATCATATCCTAATGAAATAGAACGACATTCCAACGTATTCTCATCCATCACGAAACGACTTGAAGCATTCGTCGTTTCAGTATTTCGCACACTTTTGAACAAAACGTTATCACCAGGTTCCTTCCAACGATCGTACAACACGCGTTTGTCCGCGTTATTATACGGTTTAATATTTTCCACCCGGCTCACCAACGTGTAGTTATACATCTGGCCGCCGTAACGGTAACCGAAAATAGCATTCAACGTGAAACCCTTGAAGCGAAGCATCGTGTTCAGATTTCCCCAAATTTTCGGTTCTTCAATGCCGCAAGGAACTTTATCTTTTGCATCCCATTTATAAGTTTCCGTCCCATCCAGCTTAACAAAAATCTCTTTTCCATTACTCGGGTCGATTCCCTTTGACTCCACGGCAAAAATCGTGTTCATCGACTGTCCTTCCTTGTATAGGAAACTCGGATTCCCTCCGGCTTCTTTATTCATTTGCTCGTTCAAGAACTCCAATGAATTTGAAATCTTCTTAATTTCATTCTTGTTACGAGCCAACGTACCCCCGACTAGCCATATCAAATCCCGTTTCGTATCCCGAATCAGGTAGACGTTCACGCCTAACTCCACCCCGGTATTGGCAACTTTTCCCACGTTTGCCTTATAACTGTCGAAACCGCTCGCGGAAGGCAACGTGATGTCGGATAACAAATCATCCGTCACTTTGTTATAGTAATCAGCATTGATACGCACCCGACCATTAAAGAATTCCAACTCTGTCCCGATATTCAACTGCTTTGTTTTCTGCCATCCCAAATCCTCATTACCTAAAGCAATCATATATACACCGTACCATCCCTGGTAACCACCACCACCGTAATCTTTAAACGTTGTCATTGCCTGGTAAGAGTTGAAAGATTGCGAACCGGAAGTACCATAAGACAATTTTAACCGGGCGACATTCAGTATCTTATTGTCCGCCATAAATGCCTCGTGATGCATATTCCACCCGATACCAACCGACCAGAAAGGAGCAAAACGGTTATCGCTACCGAATTTGGAAGAGCCTTCCACTTTGACTGAAGCGTCCACAAAATAACGACGGTCATACGTGTAGTTCGCATTGGCAAGACCTCCAAGTCGCCTTGAAAAACTTTCGGTACCCTTCGGGCTACCTTCTTTCTCGTACTTACTTGCCATACCCAGGAAATCCATATTTATATTGGAAATCCCTTCCGCCACAATCGTGAAAAACTCATCTTTCTCTTGCGCGAAATTATATCCCAAACCAACATACACCTGATGTTTTTCTGCAAAGACCTTCGAGTAGTTAAGTGTGAAATCCGCCTCATAATTAAATGCTTCACCCGTTCCGTAAGTATAAGTCCCTTTCCGATCGGAATCCGATTCCGAATATTTGGCAAAATCCGTGTGTTTGGCAGATTTATATTTATCCGAACGATCTGTTCTGGAAGTAATACCCAAACGTCCTCGCAAAGATAATTCCGGCAGTACCTGCCACTCTATAGCAAAATTATTTTGAATTTGCGTATACCGGCTCTCGTCTTTACTCGGTAATTTCGCGTTATAAAGCGGGTTATACACGGTATTTTTATCCTTAACCGTCGCATATTGATAATCTTCCAATGTCATTACGAGATTCCCGTCTTCATCATACGGGCTCCAATAAGAATTAATTTTCGCAAAGTCATTAAAGGTGCCGTAAGGTGAGTTATAAGAACGATTGAAAGATACCTGTAGATCATTCTGGAATGTCAAATTATTATACTTGTACGAGAGAAATACATTCCCGTTTAGTGTCTTCCGGTTAGAGCCTTTCATCGCTCCGGCAATATCATTATATGACAATCCGACAGCGTAACGGTAGATTTCATCGCCTCCTTCTGCACGCAAGCTATGCTTATGTCCGACTCCTGTCCTTACCGGGTATTTCAACCAATAGGTGTTCACACCTCTTTCCGCATCCATCTTACGTTGGTTATAGAGATTCCACAACTCTTGCATCGTTTCGGGCTCCTCGTCATCGTACAAACCGGCAGCCCATTCGTATTCCAGTTTTTCCCGCGCATTCAGCAAATTATACGAGGTTAGATCCGGAGCCTCTATATTCAGACTTCCTTTATAAGTCACCCGGATACGTCCCGGTTCCGGTTTTTTCGTCACGATAACAACCACACCGTTCGCCCCGCGCGTCCCGTACATGGCCGTGGCACTCGCATCCTTCAACAAGGTGATACTCTCCACTTGATTCTCATCCAAGTCCATCATACGCTCCAATGAAATTTCGAACCCGTCCATGATAAATAAAGGCAGATTCGCCGTGCTTCGCGTTCCCTCCTGTAAATCCTTCACCCCGACATCCAAACTGGAAGTACCGCGCACCGTGATATCGGGCAACTTATTCGGGTCCGAACCGATCGTGATATTCTCGGCGATATTGAAACTCGGGTCTATATTCCGGATGGAAGACACCAGATTCCGGTTTCCCACCCGCTGCAAATCCTTCGCAGTAATCGTCGTCACGGCACCCGTGTAACTCTCCTTCGCTTTCGTGAAGATACCGGTAACAACCACTTCATCCATCACCGCCACATCCTCTTTCAACACGATCACGATCGGCTTCTCGTTCTTCACCTGAAACTCTTGCGTTTTGTACCCCACGAAAGAGAAAATCAAGATAATCGTATCCTGTTTTGGAATATCAAATTTGAAATTACCATCCACGTCCGTCACGAATCCTAATGTGGTGTTTTTAATCCGAATGGTCACACCCGGCAGCGTTTCTCCCTTTTCATCCTTCACGCTTCCGGTAAGCGCAAGTTTCTCCACGCTTTTCTTTTCCGGCTCCGGACGAACAATAATCAATCCCCCGTCAAACTCAAACATCATTCCGATATTCTTTAATACCCTACGCAATACACTCTCTACCGTTTCATTTATTGCCTGCACGGAGAACACACCTAACTTCTCCGTCTGTTCCGTGTTAAACACGAAAGACAGATCCGTCTGTTTTTGAATCTCATCAAACAATACCTTAATGGAAACATCTTTCAAATTAAGGTTTACTCGTTCTTGTTGACCTAATGTCGATGCTGACAAACCTAACGTGAAAAACAGCATCAAAGAAATACAAAGTTTCATCATTAATAAGACTTTTCGTTTTCTATGCCCACCCAGAAGTTGGCATAACCATTTTTTTCTCATATATTTGCATTATTAAGATTATTATTAGCGACAGTGCGTTTTTCTAGGACTACTCTGCCGCTGTTGTTACAACGGGGAATGCGTCAACATTCTCCGTTTTTCTTTATTCTGTCACTATTATTATTTTATCTTTTATAGTAAAATCTACCCCCACCATTTTACTAATCGCCCTTAAAAAAATATCTATACTTTCATATTTTTCCATATGCCCGGTAAAATGATACCTCTTCACTTCCTCATTTCCGTAGATAATATCTACATTATACCAACGGGACAAGCTATTCAATATCTCTTCCAGACTCTCGTTTTCAAAAACAAAACGCCCGTCTCGCCAGGCCGTGTAAGCCGTGGGGTTCACCTCCCGAATACCCTTAAACACACCCTTGTCATTAAACTCTGCCAATTGCGAAGGCTTCATCATATATTCTTCACTCGAACCTTTTCCACGAACCCCCACCTTACCGGAGACCAACACGGTTTGAATCCCCCGGGTACTGTATGTATTCACGTTAAATTTCGTACCATAGACTTTCACCCGTACAGCATCCGTTACAACATAAAAAGGTCTGTTCGTGTCTTTCGTCACCTCGAAATAAGCCTCTCCCGACAAATACACCTCTCTCTTTCGCTCATCAAACATCACGGGATACTTCATTTCCGATGCGGCATTCAAATACACCCGCGTACCGTCCGATAATGTCACCGCATATTCTCCACCCCTGGACGTCTGCAACGTATTGTATTGTAATGACCCAACCGAACCTTTTACATTGTCATAAGCTATTCCGTCCTGTCCGTTCGTCACCGAAATATTCTCGTCCACCTGAATATCTTCTTGATTCGAAGGAAGCAAAGAGATCGTACTTCCTGAAGCTGTTATTAAAGTTGCTTTATATTCTCCCGGCTCAATTCGGGCGACAACAGGTATAGACTGGACGTCTTCCGGCATCCGCTCTCTTTGTAACCAATAAACAACACCTACCAATAGAGGCAAGATTACTATCGCAACGTATTTATATATCCGACGCAAACGATAAATCTTACGCTTTGATCTAATATAGTTCATATAATAGCGAAACTCCTTCTCTTCCCTTTCTTTAGAAGAAATAGGCCCGCTCGTCAAGTTCCATGCTTTTTTCAATTGATTAAAATACTCTTCATTCGCGGAATCTGTTTCAATCCAGCGAGATAAAGCCAAAATTTCTTCCGGGCTTGCTTTCCCATCCAAAACTTTTAAAATCAATTCATCTTTATCAAAGTTACAAGTCATTATTTTTCGTTTTATATTTCTATAACGACTAAAGACTAATTTACCCCTAAAGATTTTCTAGAAATTTTGAAAAAAAATGACGCACAACAACCATCCCAACTCTTTCCGCAATCGGGTGAAAGCAATCGTCATCTGAGCCTCAACGGTTTTCACGGAGATATTCAATTCTTCCGCGATTTGTTTATTGGATAATCCTTCTATTTTACTCAATTCAAATATTTCCCGACACCGTTCGGGCAATTTAGCGATAGCCTCTTGAAGCGCTCCCTTCAAATCCTCTTCTAACAAAGCCAACTCCGCCTCCGGGGTTTCAATCACTTTCGAGAAATAGAAGTCCAATAATTCCTGATTAGCATAATTACTTTCTACTTTCTGGTGCTTAATCACATCCAAACAACGATTGTATACTGTTTTATAAAGATAAGATCGTAACTGAAGATCTTCCTTCAATTCTTTACGCCTCTCGAACAAATTGCAAAAAGTCTCTTGTACCAAATCATTTGCCAATTCGGCATCATGAAGAATACGACCGGCATAATTCAACAAAGGATTATAATACATACGAAACACTTGGGCAAAAGCATCTTCTTTTCCTCCTCGAAGTTCGATTATCAATTGTTTCGCATCATTATCTACTTTCATTATAGACTATTTTCCATTAGACAAATATACAACAATCTTCGGATAAAATAGAATATATAATAAATACGGTAAGGTCTCGTATTTGGAAACACAAGACCTTACCATACAAAAAACATGAATTACAATTAACTTCAAATTCCCTTCAATCCCTCCAAAATCTTTTCAAACTCCGGGCTTGAAGGCTTTGGTAATTTCAAATTCATTACCCGCCCTTTCTTATCTAATAATATCAACCGGGGAATCGCTCCTACCCGAAAAGCGATCATTGCAGACTCGTCCCCGGCTATCCACCATTGATAACCGCTCATCTTTCCCCACCACAATTCATTCAACCAACGTTGCTTTTCCGTATCACAGGAAAGACTCACGAACACGATCTTTTTATCTTTGTATTCCTCTGCCAATTTTTTTAACGCCGGATATTCCTGTTTACAAGGATAACACCACGATGCCCACACGTCAATCACCACGTATTTCCCCTTGAACTGCTTCAACGTCATTTCTCGGTTCGCCGTATCCCGGAAAACAAACACGGGGACACGATCCCCAACTTTCAATTCTGCCGTATCTCGCAAAGGCAACACCTCAGCTTTCATCTGCGCCCATCCGAAATAAGGCAAACACAATAAAACAACAAATAAAATCTTTTTCATACATTATTCCTATTCAAAAATCCAATATTTATTTTAATACTAAAGTTCCTCTCTTCCTACACACTACACCATCCCGAGTCACCCCTTCCACCGTCACCGAATAAGTCCCGTACGTATCTGCCGTATAAAAAGACACCTTCGTACTTTCCCCACGTTTCACCTTTACCATAGGATTCCAATAAATTGTCGTACGCTCGTCATAACGACTATCCCGACGCACCGAATCCACGTCATATCGAGGCATATAAAACTCCTCCGGTTCCTGATATCCCAACAATTTGAACGACACCAAATTCAAGCGTTCCCTAGAACTACCCATCCAATAACCCGGTTTCGCCGTAATCGCCAAAATACCACCCAAACCGCTATCTCCCAAAAGGACTCGGGCTCTCTCCTGACCGATGACCGCAATATTCAACAACATTTTCACCGGAATGGATTTCACGAGCATCATATCCGCCTCCATTTCATTCACCACCACCCGCATCGGACGACCGTTCATCAGTACCACATCCCCGGTCGTATCCTTGGTAAATGAAATTCCCAGAACTTCTGCCAATAAAACTTGAAACACATCGTTCCGTTCCGCATACATCGCCAACTTGACCGAATCCAGTTGGCGCTCAGCCAAATTATCATAAAACGAATACGTTTTATTTCGTTTTCTCCTGTTCACGTTCACCTCTTCCAACACA
Organism: Butyricimonas sp. Marseille-P3923; assembly: GCF_900184685.1. GTDB lineage: Bacteria > Bacteroidota > Bacteroidia > Bacteroidales > Marinifilaceae > Butyricimonas > Butyricimonas muris. The sequence goes on along the minus strand of NZ_FXXL01000006.1, from coordinate 1,113,667 downwards.
TAAACCTTTTCTCCATTCTCGTAATAGTAATTCAAACCGAACTTATTCAAAAATTCCTCTTCCTTTTTCTTCTCCACCTCCGTGTCAGGCAAATCATAAACCGGAGCTATCAACTCATCCTCCCGTACAGCAACTTCTACACGTTGACGTCCTTTAGCACTCATCGCCTGCACGATAAAGCGAGTACTATCATTAAATAAAATATTATCCACCGTAAAATTTCCCTCTTCATCCGTTTCCGTCATATAATACTGCCCGTAATTCGAGAGCAATATAATATTGGCTCCCACGGATTTATTCCCCCAATAATTCTTCACCTGCCCGGAAACCATTTGTGCCACCTCAATCTCGTGTTTCTCGTTCGGGAACTCACCGGAAGCCAACTTTCCCGGGTCAAAACGAGTCCAACCATGTGTTTGCATCACTAAATCCAAATGATGTTCCGTTTTCTCCGTCCACTCGTTAAAATAATAAGCGGGATGTTCAATATATCCCTTCAACTCCGAAGTCAACAACAGATTCAACATAATATTATCCTCTAAAGAATCCGTGAACACCTTCTGCTCATCCGTCACCGAAAGAGAAAACACCCCCTCCTGCCCCCCTTCTTCAAAACCGATTTCCAACTCCACGAGTTCCCTTGCCACATAATTTCGTTGATTAGCTTTTACCCTCAATTCCGGACGCTCATTATGTCTCACGAAGAAAAGCCGCTGGCTGTACACTTTCCCGGCACCATCCATTAACACCACTTGGGCTATCCCCTCCGGCAACAAATTCCGATCTATCCGTCCTCTCGTCTTCCCCGTCACCGGTCGGATATCAAACACCACCCCCCGGCTATGTACCAACACGTACAATTCACCCGGCAACACGGCATCCTCTCCCCTCATCACCAGATAATCCACCATATTCCCCTCTTCTTTCGTCACGGCCATCCCCCATCCGTCAAGCCGTGATTCCGGCAAATCAAACGATTTTTCTATCCCATCCTCGTTTTTCACGACTACTTGAAACTTCCTGCCCCAATTCACAGGCAACATAAAACTCCCCATACCGTCATGCACTGACTGCATCTCGAACAAAGGGACGGAATCCTGATACACGGTTCCCGTCACCTCCACCGGATGCCCATCTGCACCAACCGCTTTAAACGCCACCTGTTGACGATTACCCACGAGTAAAGTCCCCCCTTCCGGAAAAAACTGCACATCAAAATCATTCTGCAACTCGGGTACCCGTATATAACGATCAAAAACGAACGGTTTCCCGTTTGCAAATGCCACGTTGATCACCTGCCCGGCAGAATCCACTTCCATCTCAAGCACACCCCGCTCGTTCGTGTACATTTTCTTTCCCGGGACGCCCAATTTCCTCTCCCCAATATTACACAATACCGGGACTCTCCCGTACGGGTCTCCATTGCCGTCCGTGAACTTTATCTCGGCAACATACCCATTTTCATTTTTCCGATAAGAAACATCCGTTTTTACTTTTGAATCACGCGGATTCACGACTCGTATCTTTTTCTTGAACAAATATTCAGACCCCAAATTTTGCAAATTATAAGTATACGCCCGCAAACAATATTCCCCCTGTGCCAAATCCTCCGGCAAAGCCAATTGCCCGTAAAAGCAAGAATCCCTCAATCCCACTTTTACCCGTCGCACCAACGAATCCCGCTTATCCACCAAATCCACGTACACGAAACGGCTAAGTATCTCGGGAATATTCACTAACCCGTGTACCCCGTACGCCCTAAACCACACGTTCTCCCCCACCACGTAAGCACTTTTATCCGTATGCAAATACACTTTCTCATGAGGACACCGCACGTAAGAATTAAAATTCTTCACCACCTGTTCCTCAAATCCCGCAACTCCCCGGAAAGCGTAAACATACACCCCAAAAACAATAATCATCAACAACCCGATCTTTTTCATTGCAAATATTTTTGTTACATACAATACACAAAATATTCCAAAACAATACATTCATAAAAATATCAAAGCATCACCCGCTTCATCTTACACCCCCTCCAAGCCTTCCAACACCTCCCGTGTCCTCACGTCCGAGGGACGAGTCATATTGGCATTTATAAAATTACCGTCCCTATCGATCAGCAAAAAGCGGGGAATCCCTTCACAATGAATCTCCTTCATATATTTCTCATCCTTCCCCATGTGAAGCTGTACCCCCTCCATTTCTCTCTCTCGTACATACTTCTCCCACGTTTCCCACTTCTTATCACTGGAAATACTCACGAAACAAATATTCCGTCCCCGGAAATGCTCCTCCAATTTCTTCAAATGAGGAATCTCTGCCACGCAAGGTCCACACCACGTGGCCCACAAATCGATATACACGTACCGTCCCTTGAAATCCGACAAACTCACCTCATTCCCCTCCACGTCCTTGAAAGTAAACGGCACGGCAGGTTGCCCTTTCATCAATTTTCTTCCGGTAACATACACCTTATCATACGCCGCCACGAGTCCTGTATCCCGCACGTGTTCCCGAAAAACACGGTCAAGCTCTTCCGCATTCTCCACACCCACGTTCTTGACATACTCCAGTACATTCCTGTTCACGACATACTCCACCAACCGCTTATCCTTGTAATTCTCCACAACCCGATTCACCACCTCCAACACCAAATCATGTCCCGACTTCCCCGCTCCCTCCAATTTAGCCAATGCCATCAACGACTTATCAATCATCTCCCTGTATTCCGGAATTCCCCAAGACAAACTATCCTCCCGGAGTCCCTCTCGCAACACCTGCATGGTATTCTCCCGCAAATTCTCGTTCCAATCTTTTATCTCGCCATACACCACCCCACAAGCCACATGTCGATCTCGAATAAACCGGAGTCGTTTCGCCTCCTGCTCTACAAACTCCACATCCAACGCGGCATTCTGCAATGTATTCGCCTTTTCAGAACTCACGATCTCCAATTTCGTCCGGAACTCCTTGTTCGGGATTCTATAATAATCCGTGAAATACATTTGCAACCCGCGAGAAGTGTTCAAATAACCGTTCACATCCACATCCTCCCCCTCGAACAACCATTCATTCCACATGAAAGTTGCACACCACGGTTTACCCGGTCGCATCCACACCGTGTAAGGCATATCGCCCACCCACAAACGGGCAAACACCCCCCTTGACAAAGGAAGTACCATAACCCCCTCCCGTATCGAATCCTTCACCTCGAACACAATCGCTCTACGCCCTCCTTCCACAGTTTCCAACTCCACCTTTCTCTTCTCTCCCACCGGGAAAACAACTTTAAACCTTGTACACTCCTCTACACCACAAGCGCCCAACACGACCGACAAAACCAAACCTATCAAACAATTCCTCATCATATCTCGATAACATAAAAACAGCGGGGGACTCCACTTCATGCGAATCCCCACCTGTACAAACCATTCTGTTATTTCAAATAGCACGCACCAAATCAAATCTTCTCGAGCACCCCGGTCTTAAAATTGCCTAACGAATTTTTCAACTGGGACATCTCCACTTGTTCTATCAAACGGTCGGTTAAGGATATCAACTCCTTCGCCTGCTTCTTGCTCCACTTATTCCTTAAACTCAGAATCGGCATAAAATACAAGTAAGCAATCTTTTCGTCCGCCATTTTCGGGAACACCTTTTTACACATTTCCAACACCTTATCCGTGTTTCCCGTTTTCATCCCTTTAATCAACTCGATATACTCGTACAAATAATCCTGTCCGGTCAACTTGTAAGCATCCAATGTTTTTTGGATACCCTCAACATCAGCCAAAGTGGCGGTTGCATTCTTTCCACGGATAATCTCCTCCAGTTGCAAATCAAATAAAGAAGCTAATTTCTTATTCACCTTCTCGATACCAACACCTTCACGAAATTGCTCCGTGTGTTTCAAGAAATAATTCATATTCCCGGAGCCGATCGGTGACAAACTTACATCCTCGTAAATAAACCAGTAAGGCTCCGTGTATTTCTGGCTATCTTCCAAAGAACCAATGATATCCTGCGCCACTGCTTTCGCTTTATCCAAATCACAAGCCGTAATCAAAGCTTTCGTGTATTTCAACAAGAAATCCATCTCACGATTCCCCGCGGCGTATTCGGCTTCCAAATTAGCTGCCGAATTTTCATCAAAAGCGGCATCCACTTTCTGAATAAACTCTTTCCCGTCCAACGTGCCACCCACGACACGCTGCATCAGACTGCCATCTGCCTGCAATACCAGGAAAGTCGGGTAAGCCGTAACCTTATATTTCTGGGCGAGATCCGGTCCTTCCCCTTTCTCCATGTCTACTTTGATACACACGAAACGTTCGTTCATATATTCGCCCACCTCTTTCAAGGGAAGCACCTTCTCCGCCATCATCTTACACGGTCCGCACCATGACGTGTAACAATCCACGAAAACTTTCTTATTCTCGCCCTTCGCTTTCTCCAACGCTTTCTCCAGCGTCAACTCTTGAAAATTAGTCTGCGCAAACACAGACGCCATCATCAACATACCAGTAAACAACAATACAAACTTTTTCATATCCTATAATTTAAAATCTTTTCAACAACATGTGTCAATAATCTTCCTCACGGTCAATGAAAACATCGACCGTGAAGGAAATTATAACAATATCAATTAATAACGATTAATTACTTTGAGTAAATTGCACGAAAGCATGAGTACGTGCCGGATTAGCACTAAGATTAGAATTAGTCGCCATTATTTCAAAATCCTCTGAATCCACAAGTTTGAAGGCGAACATAAAACCTTTATAACTCCCCGCTATTGCCGGATCATAAGTAACAATGATCGGGATATTCACACTCACGGAATCAGCGGGAACCACACAACATTTCTCCATCTCCGGATCATCAAAAGCCACGTAATTCACTCCCGCTATCGCTTCCTCTCTACCATTCGTCAAGAAACTATACGGTTCTATATTTATCTTACGATCCACACTTCTTGCCACACCGGCAACCTGCACCCTGAAAAAGAACGTATCCCGTTGTCGTGACGAATTCACGCTAACCGAAGAAGAATTGTAATACAGATACACACTATCCGCAACATTCATTGCCGCCCCCAATCTCGACGACTCGTACTGGAAATAAATGTAATCACGTTCCAAAGAATACACCCCTACTTTCTCTTCCGAACAGGCATACCCGATCAACCCGATCACCAATGCTATAAATAACTTTTTCATAACCATCTGTTTTTTTATTATCTTTTCTTGTATTCACTCGGGGGCAATGGCAACACATACTGCTCCTCGCCACAATCTGCCGCTTCAATATCCTGCCACAACATCCGTTTCACGGCAAAACGCTTATACGTGAAGAAATTTTGTCCCTCGGCTGCAAATTCCCGTATATATTCCCACAATACCCTCTCCTGCCTATCCGATTCCGACATCGGAGTATACGTGAGATTACGAGCCGCACTATACTCCTCGTAAGCAACATTCGCCTCACTCAAACTTCCAGCTTCCATAATAATAAGATACATCTCAGCCAAACGCACCACCGGCATATTTCGTTTTGCCGTAGAACTGGGATACATCTCATTATATTTCTTCGTAACACGAACATTTTGCATCATTTGATTTCTAGTCCAACTCCAATGACTCTTGTATCTCAAATCGTTCGTGTTGCCCTCGAATAAATCAGTCACGAATGAATTATAATTGGAATTATAATATCCAAGCGTAGTCATACCCGGGTTAAAACCACTCTGCTGATAATCAAACTTATCCTGATTCACGCCACACAAATGTTCCGGATAAAAAAGATTATTACCGATATTCCCTTCCACCGCCAAAGTAAACTTCGGCGTCCCGTCCTCGTTCTTCGCATCTTTCACCATCGCGGCATAACGCACGGCACCCTCCTTATCCCCCATCCACAAACGGGCACGAGCCTGCAATCCTAACACGCCGTAATAATTAAAATGACTCTTCCGGTCTGTCCAAAATCCAGAGTATTCCGTGCTGCCATCAGACGGGTAATTCAAAATCGGGTCGGACTTCTGCAACAATTGCTCGGCCTCATCCAAATCTGACACCAACAACTCCATGAACCGTTTGAAAGTATGATACGGGTAATTCTCTATGGAATTTTGTGTCACGTAAGGCAAATATTCCACGGAAGCATCCACCTGCGTTGGCATCGGTCCCCAAATCCGTATCAAATCCAAATGCAACGAAGCCCGCAAAGCCAATGCCTCACCTTTCACTATATTATAATACTCTTCACTCAATTTCTCCCGATTCTTATCACATCCCTCGATCATCGGGTTCAACGAATTGATGATTTTATAAAACGCCATAAATACATCATCCAAACCGGTTGCAAACGAAGCATTATCCAAATTATACACGTGGGCTGCCAAATCTACATTCGTGTTCGTCCATGTACACGCCAAATATTCGGCAAAACCACCCCCGCCCATATAACCGTTAGGCTTGTATATAGATGCGGCAGCTAAAACATAAGCTCCGTCCAAAGCCTGAAGAACACCATTATCTGTTTCAAACAAATTATCCGCTACAAGCGTAGTTTCCGGCACAATCGTAAGCCAATCGTTACACGCGCAACACCCCAGTGCCAAAGACGTGCATAATATATAAATACCTTTTCTTATCATGATATTTCCAAATTAGAATGAAAGCGAAAGAAAAAAATTCGGGTTACGAGAAAACGGATAACTTGTCCCCCGCTCCCGTTTAACAGTTGAAATGTAAAAAACATCCGAAAGATTCGCACCCAACGACAAACCTTTAAATCCTAACTTTCGGCAGAAGTGTTCCGAGAAATTATACGAAACATTAATATTCGTACATTGGAATACATTATCCTTTTGGACAAAAGCATCACAAGGAAAAGTATTCGTACTCGCGGAATTCAACATCAACTTCTTGTAAGGAACAACATCACCCGGTTTCTGCCAAGTATCCGATAACACGCGACGATCCTGATTAAGAATCAAGTAAGCGTTTTCCGTTTTATTTGCCAAAGTACTATTAAACTGTTTACCTCCCCATTTCACGCCAAAACCGACAGTCAACATAAACCCTTTATAAGCCAGATTCGTGGATAAATTACCATTTACCTTGGGTAAACGATCCCCCAAATAAACCATATCCTCCGCATTTTGAGCAAAAGTTACATCCCCGTCTTTCGTTAAAAACATCCGTTGTCCCGTGGCAGGGTCTACTCCCACGGTACGCAACCCGTAAATCGCATCCATAGAATAACCTTCACGGTATCGATAATACACATCAGCCGTGTACATACTTGAATTCAACTCCTTCAAGAACTTCTTATACCCCTCCGAAATCTTTTCAATAAGATTTTTCGTGTGATTAAAAGAACCCGTCACGCTCCAAGTAAAGCCCCTATTCGGATTACTGAACAAATTCACGGTAACTTTCGCATCCCATCCCTTGTTTCTAATTGAACCGGAATTAGCCTTAGCCGTCCCGAATCCATGAGATACGGGAAGTAACATTTCCGCTACCGTATTATTCGTCAACTTATCGTAATAACTGAATTCAAATTGCAAGCGACGATTCCACGTGTGCAATTCTACTCCCAGATTCAATTGGTAAGTATTTTGCCACTTCAACGTCGAGTTGCCGAATGCTTTCAAATAAGCCCCGAATCGTGACATATAATCATTTTTCGTATCCAAAGTATACACAGCCATCGCATCTTCCGGACTGAATCCCATATTCCCGGAAACGCCATAAGAACCTTTTACCTTCAACCATTGAATAAAAGGAACGTGCTCGATAAAAAACTCTTCATTACTGATATTCCACCCGGCTCCTACCGACCAAAATGTAGCCCATCGGCTATCCTCCCCGAAAGAAGACGAGCCGTTCGCGTTAAAACTCACGTCAAAGAAATAACGCATATCATAATAATAATTACCTGAAAAAATCAAAGCTATACGGCGGGTTGTATTTTTAGAACCTGTCGGATACGTGTTATCCCCATACCCCAATGCCATAGACGGGAAATCAATATTATCATTCGAGAATCCCGTGCCGGCCCATGATAACCTCTCCTCCTTTTTTTCTTCTATCTCGCCGGAACCTCCCAATGTCAACATATGTTTCTCGTTGAAAGTATTCGTGTAATTCAAATTCAAACGCCCCTGCCATTGATTGGTTTCAGTTTCGGTTCTCCCGAACCTTCCTTTCTGATTCGCTTCTTTCCCGGCAAATTGTTTATGAGAAGGAGGTACGAAATTATCGGCTTGACTAAAATTCCGGGACAGCCCCAACGTTCCCACCAAATAAAAATTCTCCGTGAAATTATACCGTACACTGGTGGAATTCCGCACATTCGTGTATCTGGTTTTATTCCAATTCCCGATATACTTATCATATATAGGATTCTCTTTTTTGCTATCGGCAGATGTAGTAAGCGGATGATCGTAATTCTCTATCAACTTACCGTTATCATCATAGGGAGTCCAATAGGGATTCATAGCCACGTAATCCGAAAATGAACCATAAGGACTATTAGCATTATTATTCGTTCCGACGGAAAGATTTTCCGAAACCATTAATTTCTTACTTTGATAACTCAGGTTTAGCGAACCGTTAAAGTTCTTACGATCAGATCCTTTCATAACACCGATAGTCTCGTCGTAAGCCAAATTGGCACTAAAACGCCACTCTTCGTTTCCTCCCATCACGTTCAAACTATGATTTTGCCCCACGCCCGTCCGCACCGGAAGAGATAACCAATCATAATCTAAGCCGTTATCCACTTTCTCTTTCAACTCTCGGTACAAATCTTGATAAGCTTCCGCGTCCCACGCACCCAATCGATATTCCAAATCCAACTTCTCTTTGGCATTCAACAAATCATAAGTACTCAAATCTGGTATTTCCAGTTTTACACTTCCCCGATAACTCACTTTCAACGTACCGGCTTGCGGCACAAGCGACGTGATCACCACAACACCGTTTGCTCCCCGGGAACCATAAATAGACGTCGCACTTGCATCTTTCAATATCGTGATACTCTCGATATCTTCATTATTCAAATCTTGCACTCGCTCCAAAGAAACCTCAAAACCATCCAGTATAAACAAAGGCAAATTCAATTCCGCCCGAGTCGCCAATTGTAAATCCTGTACGTTTGCAAAAGTAGAAGCCCCTCGCAATTGAATTTCCGGTAAAGCATTCGGGTCTGAACCATAAGCATTATTCTCCACGATACGGAAACTCGGGTCTAAATTAGATAACGTCTGTAATAAATTTCGAGAAAAATTTCGTTTAATATCTTCTTTCGTCACGCTTGTTACCGCCCCCGTGAAACTCTCCTTCGGCTTGTTAAAAATACCGGTAATCACCACCTCATCCACCTTCTGTACATCTTCCTTCATCACAATTGTCAACGGCTTCATGTCCTTTTTCACTCGTACTTTCTGTTGTTGAAAACCCACGAAAGAAAAAATCAATTCCATACTATCCCGCTTCGGCAAGTCAAAATCAAACTCACCTTTAGCATTCGTCACGAAACCCAAAGTTGTTCCTTGCACCCGAATCGTCACCCCCGGCAAGATTTCCCCTTTCTCGTCTTTCACGATTCCTTTCACCGTGATCTTCTGCAAGGTATCAGCAGATACAACCGCAGCCCGCTGAATAATAATCGTGCGATTAATCAACTTATACGTCAAATTCGTACCCTTCAAACAAGCGTTCAGCACCTCCTTTATATCCGCACCGTTATAATGCAGATTCAAGTGCTGCACGCCCTCCACGTGTCGGTCTTCATACAGGAACGTGTAATCCGTACTTTTTTCCAACAACCGAATAACAGACTCGAACGAAGCGTTCTCCACTTGCAGGGTCACCTTCGCTTCCTGACTATACACTCCTGCAGTCACTTGCATAGCCGATACTAACAAAAACAGTATCACAAACCTCATAACTAACCATGTTTTTAACCACCTTCTTTTCGAAAGAAGGTCTAAAATCCTAATTTTTTTCATACATTTGTACATTAGAGTAAAACAAATACCGGTTCATCCGGTAACGAAAGACGGGATAGTGCCAATATTCCGTCTTTCATCTTTTCAATTCATTTTTTGGTTATATATATCACATTGTCCTTGATATTAAATTTCACACTTCCGGTTACTTCCAACATTTCCACTAACTTATTAAACCCGTCATAACGTCGCACATTTCTGGAGAAACTAACCTCCCGGCACCAATCGTCCACGAACACCACTTTCACGTCATACCACCTCTCCACGATATTCATAATATCTTCCAGACGTTGTTTACGGAACACGAAATTCCCGTCCTTCCAAGCCGTGTAAGGATACACGTCCACTTTTCCCTTACTGATACCTTTTTCGCCTATCACACCTTGCTCTCCCGGTGTAAGCTCCACGCTCTTTCCTTGCTTCGAGGTCAATAACACCTTACCCGCCACTAAGGTCGTCAATTGCTGTTTTTCCTCCTTGTACGAACGAGCGTTAAACTGTGTACCCAACACCCTTATCTCGCCCTCTTCCATCTCCACCACGAAAGGCATTCCCTCGTTTTTCTCCACCTCGAAATAAGCCTCTCCCGACAGATACACCCGCCGTTCCTTCCCCGTGAATTTCACCGGGTAACGCAATCGGGAAGCAGAATTCACGTAAACCACCGTACCATCCTGCAACTTTACCTTAAACTCTCCGCCTCTCGGGACTTTCAAGGTATTATACGCTAATTCTTCCTTCCCCACGCTCTCTCCTTGATAAGAAATTCCTTGACCATCCTTCAAAATATCCACGCCATTCTCGTTCGTCAACGAATCCTGTAAATTCCCTCCCAGCAACAATCTTTCTCCCCCGGCTAATTCCAATTCCGCTTTCATCTCTCCCGGCTTTATTTCCACCACGTTCTCCACCTTCGCGACAATCGTTTTCTCCTTCTTCCCTAGAAAATGGAAAGCCACCCCCACGCACAACAGCGGTAACACGATCCCCGCGGCATACTTCATCACTTTTACCATCGGGAACAATCGCCTTCCGCCCGTGGCCTTATTCACCCGCTCCCAAGCGGCACGTTTATTTAATTCCCGAACCGCCTCTCTCCGACGTGAACGCTCTCTTCCCGCACGCAATCGTTCATACACCTCCCTATTTTTCTCGTTTTCCCGAATCCATCCCTCCAATCGCACCTTCTCCTCGGGAGTAATCTCTCCTTGCAGGTCGCTCGCAATTAACCGGGGAATATCTTCTATATATTCGTTCAAATCTTTCATTTCTTCAATTTCATACACCTATTACAATTCACATCCCATCCGGGGTGAAAAGAAAAATAAAAAAAGAATGATTTTTTTATTGATTCAATAAAACGACCAGCATACCTATATCCGCAATATTCTGTTTCAAGCGTTTATAAGCAATCTTTTTTTGTGTCTTCACCGTGTTTTCCGACACGCCCAACAATCGTGCTATCTCCTCGTTATCCTTCCCTTGCATAGCCAGCACAAAAATCTCCCTACATCTAGGTGGTAAATCCTGTTCCGTCTGAGCCAGAATACGCTCCGTCTCCTCCTCAATCACGTAATTGATAAAACAAACTCGCGAATCCAGTTCATTTACCATAGTGGCGGCATATTCATTTTTAATCCGCTCATGCTTCAAATAATTTAAAGCATTATTACGGCATACTTGATAAAGAAAAGATTTTAAATGAACCGTCGACACTATACTTTCCCGGTTATTCCACAACGAGATAAAAGCCTCTTGCACGCAATCCTCGCAAACGGCAACATCTTCCACGAAACGATGGACAAACAAGCACAAACTATCATAGAAAACATCAAAGACCTGCTGGTACACTTTCCGGTCACCAGACACTAATCCTTGTATCTCTATTGAAGTTTCCAACTTCATACTCACACCATTTAATTCATATCTCGAATTTGACAAAGATACGAAAAAAATAAAACGAGGGTATGTCAAAACACACCTCTCGTCTATAAAGTTCATAAAGTCGAGCCTTCGGCTCCTAAATTCTATAAAATCAGTTATTTAATAATATATTAATATTCAGTATCATAACACTCCAATTACCTGTACATTTGACCTTACGAACTTATGGACTTTTAGACCTTATGGACGAGAGGGTGTGTTTTGACACACCCCCGTTTTTATCTCCCTTTCATCTGATCCAACAGGGAAATCCCCACGTTGGCAAAATTCGTCAGTGAATGTTTTAATTGAGACATTTGCACCTGCTCAGCCAATTGTCTGGTTAAAGCCTCCAATTCCTTTTTCTGCTTTTTATCCCACTTCTCGCCAAGCGACGTGATCGGGTTAAAATACAAATAAGAAATTTTCTCATCCGACATCTTGGGGAACATCTCCTTACACAACCGTAAAGTTTCATCCGTATCTTCCGCCATCACGGCTTTTATCAATGCAATATACCCGTTCAAGTGTTCCTGTCCCGTCAAATGGTAAGATTCCAACAACTTTTCGGCATCCTCCACATCGGCAAGAGTCGCGTTGCGATTCCGCCCGCGGAGAATATCTTCCAGTTGCATTTCAAACAATCCCGCCACGGCAGCATCCACCTTCTCAACACCCACACCTTGCCGAAATTTCTCCACGTGCTTCAACAAATACACCATATTTCCCGAACCCACGGGCGACAACTCCCTGTTCTCGTAAATAAACCAATAAGGAGCCGAACACTTCTCGTCATCGTCCAAAGAAACCAATACTTCCTGAGCAATCCCTTTCGCTTTCTCCACGTCACGAGCCTGCACCAGAGCCTCGATATACTTCATCAAGAAATCCATATCGCGATTACCGTTCATGTACCGGACTTCCAATTTTCCGATAGAATTTTCATCCAATCCCTCCTGCACCTTCTTCAAGAACTCCTCTCCGGTTCCGGTACCGCCAATAACCCGGTGCAACAAACTTCCGTCCGTTTTCAACATCAAAAACGTCGGGTAAGACGTCACCCTGAACTTCTTCGCGATATCCCGTCCTTCCCCTTTCTCCATATCAAACTTCACGCACACGAAATGTTCATTCATATAAGCCCCGACCTCCTCTAACGGCAAAATCTTTTCCGCCATCATCTTACAAGGTCCGCACCACGAAGTATAGCAATCTACAAAAACATATTTATCTTCCGTCTTCGCCTTCTCCAATGCCTTCTCCAACGTCAAATTCTGAAAATTCGTCTGCGCAAACACGGATATAAGCACGAACATACTGACGAACGACAACAATAACTTTCTCATATTAAAACCTTTATACATGATACAATCACCATCCTATCTTTATCCGTCCGGCAGAAATTCCCAATTCCTGAGTCCCTTTATGAAGCACTTTAAAATCCTCATTCTCCACCAACTTGAAATTCAACACCTTTCTAGGATAAGTCGTGGGCGAAGTTATGATTATCGGAATCCGCATCTCCAAGGAATCCGCCGGAATCGTGTAATATTCCTCCATCACCGGATCATCAAAAGCGATATAATCCACCCCGGGGACAGCCTCCTCTGCCACGTAACTAATATCCTCGTAAGTATATTGCTTCAACGTGATCTTCCGGGGACCTTTCCCGTAATTTCCACCCACGCCCACTTTGAAATACACCGTATCTTTCGTTTTACTACCCGAGGGAAGATTAATCGTCGTATTATAATCATACAACGAGTCTACTGCCGTCATCCCGGACATTCTCATGAAAAAAATATAACTCTCCGTTCTCTCGTAAGGCTCCACGAGTTCCTCCGAACAAGAAGCCACGACAACCATGCCAATCAAAAAAACTATTATAAATGCTTTCATAACCTTCTATTTTTTAATTAAAACTCCTTCGGGGGCAATGGCAACACGTATTGCTGTATATCGCAATCATCACTATCCTCCGGCTGATTAAACATTCGCTTCACCTCGTTACGCTTATAGGTAAAGAAATTTTGCCCCTCCGCCATCAACTCCTTGATAAACTCGCGCATCACCCGCTCCTTGCGATCGCCCTCCGTGAGAGGCACGTATGTCATCTTCCGGGCAGTACAGAACTCCTCGAAAGCGGCATTCGCCTCGGTCAATGTCCCACACTCCATAATCGTCAGGTACATCTCCGATAACCGGACAACAGGCATATTCGTCGCTTCTGCCCTCGTGTCGGGACGCATACACTCGTACTTGCGACAAGTCACGTTAAACGGGGGTCTTCTTGTAGAATAAAGCCATACCTGAAAACGTAAATCACTCGTGTTATTATCATACAACTCCAAAAACGAGAAAGCCATATTCGTCATCTCGACTTTCACATTCGTCCCACCAAAAGAACTCTTGTTATAGTCAAAAACCTCCGAAACATCCACCCCGCACAAATGCTCCGGGTACATCGTCCCGTCCCAAGCCCCATCACCGAAACTACTGAAAAGCGCCTGATCGCCCAACTTGAATTTAGGAGTACCATCCGTGTTCACCGCCTCTTTCACCATTTTCGCGTAACGCAAAGCCTCTTCTTCATCACCGTACCACAAGCGAGCCCGGGATTGCAACCCCAGAACACCGTAATAATTAAAATGACATTGACGCTTCAACCATTTCGTGCTTCCGTTAGTCGTATTATTCGCAGGAAAATTCAAAATCGGGTCTGACTTCTTCAACAAAGCCTCCGCCTCGTTCAAATCCGCAAACAACTTCTCCATGTACTCGTCATACGTGTGATAAGTGTATTTCGAGGTAGAATACTCCGTGACATACGGCAAATACGTTTTCGTCCGGTCGACCTTCGTGGGCATCGGTCCCCACAAACGAATCAAATCCAAATGAACGCAAGCGCGAATCGCCAGAGCCTCCCCCTTCACGATATTATACACCTCTTCGCTTAACAACTCTTTGTTCTGCTCCATCCCGTTAATCAAGGGCGTAGCGTTAGAGATAATCTTATACAAACCCATGAAGGCACCATCAAACATACTGCCCACGAATTCATTATTTATGTTATAAATATGCTTGTTAAGATCATTCCCCATGTTCGACCACGTAGCGGCCAACCCCTCCGCGAAACCGGCTCCACCCATAATCCCGCCCGGATTATACACCGACGTCTTCATTAATATATACGTCCCGTTCAAAGCCTGCTCTACCCCTGCGTCCGTCGTGTAGAGATGATCAGCAACAATCGTCGTTTCAGGTTGTACGGTCAACCAATCCGTGCATGCGCCGGAAACCAATCCCAACGCCATCCACAATATGTAAAAACTCTTTTTCATTTTATCTATCATTAAAATTAGAAAGAACAAGAAATTGAAAAATTCGGGTTCCGGGAGAACGGGTAATCGATACCCCTTTCCCGCTTGATCGTCGAGATATAGAATATATCCGACAAATTAGCGCTAACGGTCAAAGACTCCATCCCCAAGTACTTCTTCGTGAAAACCTTCGGGAACTGGTAACCGACATTGATATTCGTGCATTGCAACACGTTATCCCTCTGCACGAACATATCACACACGTTCGTGTAATCCCGATAAGGACTCGGGTCCATTTTCGTGAACAACGCATAATCCCCGGTTTTTTCCCAACAACCGTTCAGAATTCGCCGGTCAAGATTATAAAGGAAATCCGCATTCTCCGTTCTCGCCAACAAAGTCGAGTTAAACTGTTTTCCTCCCAAGCGAACCGCGAACCCCACGTTCAACGTGATACCCTTGTAAAGCAATGACGTGGAAATCGTCCCGTTCACCTTGGGTTGACTCTCCCCGAGATACACCATATCCACCATCCTCTGGCGCAATGTCACCTGCCCGTCGTGCGTCAAATATAACCGCTTCCCTGTCAACGGATCCACACCAATCGTACGCAACCCGTATATCGCGTCCATCGAACGTCCCTCCTGATACTTGTAAAAAGTTTCATGCCCGCTCATCTTCTGGTTATCGTACTGCAATTGAGCCTCTCTATAAGTATCCGACAATTTAACCACCGTGTTGATATTACGGGAAAAACGCCCCGTCACGTTCCACGTGAACTCGCGCTCCAAATCCCGAATAATATTCGCCGTCACGTTCAACTCGTACCCCTCGTTACGAATCACCCCGATATTCGCCTTACACATTTCCACCCCGTGAGAAATAGGCAACATCATCTCCGACACCGTGTTATTCGTCCTCTTGGTATAATAATTAAACTGGAATTGCAACAAGTCATTCCACAACCCCAAATCCACGCCCACGTTCCACTGGTGCGTATTCTGCCACTTCAATTCCGGATTCCCGAACGTCTGCAAATAAGCCCCCATCCCGGATAAATACGAAACATTCGTTTCCAACTTATACGTTGCCAACGCCTCCTCCGGGGAAAATCCCATGTTACCGGACACCCCGTAAGAACCGCGGAGCTTCAGATTATTAATCACGTTCGAACACCCGTACATAAACCGCTCGTTAGTCACCGTCCAACCGCCACCCACGGAAAAGAAAGGCGCGTAACGACTCTCTTTACCAAAAGAAGAAGACCCGTCGACCCGAATACTGGCATCCAAGAAAAAGCGCATATCATAATAATAGTTACCGGAGAAAAGCAACCCGATACGGCGAGTCGTCGTTTCGCTCCCGCCGGGCATACCTTCTGCCGGGTAACTCAACGCCATGGAAGGATGACTCACGGCATCATTCATAAAACCGACAGCCGCCCAATTCACGGCATCCGACTTCCTCTCTTCCATCTCCCCGGAGAGATTAAGCGTCACCATATGCTTCTCCGCGAAAGTATTCGTGTAATCAACCCCTAAACGCACCTGCCAACGATCGTCTTTCTTGTCCATACGGTAATTCGACCCCTTTTGGTCGATTTCCTTTCCAGCGAACGACTCGTGAGAAGGAGGCGTATAAGTATTCCTCGTGTCCAATTGACGGGTCAACCCCAAGGAACCAACCAAATAAAAATTCTCCTTGAAATTATAGCGTAACGAAAACGTGTTCCGGATATTCGTGTA
Source organism: Butyricimonas sp. Marseille-P3923 (assembly GCF_900184685.1). Classification (GTDB taxonomy): domain Bacteria; phylum Bacteroidota; class Bacteroidia; order Bacteroidales; family Marinifilaceae; genus Butyricimonas; species Butyricimonas muris. The sequence goes on along the minus strand of NZ_FXXL01000006.1, from coordinate 1,096,652 downwards.
CTCAGCCTTATTCCAACGCCCCACACTGGCGTCGTATATCGGGTTTTGCACACCAAGTCCGTCGCTACTCATCTTTAAAGGATGACTATAATCGTACACCGGCGTGCCGTCCTCGTTGTACGGATTCCAATACCGGTTCATCTGCGCGTATTCGGAGAACGCCCCATAAGGAGAATCCGAATTCGTGTTTACCCCGACAGAAAGCACCTCGTCCACCGTAAACTTATCCGAAGTGTACGTGATATGCAACGACCCGTTAAAATTATTACGCTCCGAACCTTTCATGACACCTATTTTCTCATCATACGACAAACTGGCCGCAAACTTCCAAATCTCGTCGCCCCCCATGATCGTCAGCACGTGATTTTGCCCCACGCCATTCCGCGTCGGCACCTTCAACCAATCGTAATTCTCCCCGTTATCCACGGCCGCCCGGATTCCCTTGTAAGCGTCCGTTTCCTTGTAATCATCCCAAACGCCGATCTTCTCTTCCAATTCCAACTTTTCCCTGCCACTCAGACGATCGTAAGTACTCAAATCCACGAGCTCCAACCGCAACGATCCCCGGTATTTCACCGTGACCTTCCCCGGTATCGGCTTCGCCGAAGTAATCACGATCACACCGTTCGCCCCGCGCGAACCGTAAAGTGCCGTCGCACTGGCATCCTTCAACACCGTAATATTCTCCACGTCATCATCGTTCAAGTCCATCACGCGCTGCAAAGAAACCTCGAAACCATCCAAGATAAACAACGGCAAATTCAACTCGGCACGGGAACTACTCTGCACGTCCCGGATATCTACCAGCGTGGCAGGTCCCCGCAACTGAATTTCCGGCAAAGCGTTCGGGTTCGAACCCGCGTTATTATTTTGCAAAATTCGTATACTCGGGTCTAAAATAGACAATGTTTGCACTAAATTTCTCGAGTAAGTCGCTCGAAACTCTTCCTTCGACACGGAAGTCACAGCACCGGTGAAACTCTCCTTCGGCTTATTAAAAATACCTGTCACCACCACTTCATCCACCGTCTGCAAATCTTCTTTCATCACCACCGTCAACGGCTTCATCCCGTCCTTCACGAACACATTGTGCCGTTTAAATCCCACGAAAGAGAAGATCAATTCCAGACTATCCCGCTTCGGCAAATCAAAATCGAACTCCCCCTTGGCATTCGTCACAAAACCGATAGTTGTTCCTTTCACGCGGATTGTCACCCCCGGTAAAATTTCCCCCTTCTCGTCTTTCACGATTCCCTTCACGGTAATCTTGGCAATTGAATCCGTAACCGCCGTGTACACCGGTTGAATCACAATCGTGTTGTCTACCAAACGATACGTCAACCCGGAACCTTTCAGACAAGCGTCCAGAACCACCTTGATATCAGCTTCCGTGTACTGCAAATTCAAGTTTTTGATTTGTGCCACTTGATGATCTCTATACAGGAAAGTAAAATTCGTTGAATTTTCCAACACTTTCACCACATCCTCGAAGGATGCATCCTGTAAATGAATCGTCACTCTAGCCTCTTGGCTATAAACACTCGCTGACAAATGCAGCGTCGATACAAACAGAAGTAAGACTACAAATTTCATAATCAAGCATGTTTTTAGCAACCTTTCACGCCAGGAAAGGTCATGCATTTCATTTTTTTTCATACATTTGTAAACGTTTAATGAAACAATTTCCGGTTCGTCCGGTTTCAAAAGGCGGGATACGGCCAATATCCCGTCTTTTTTATTTCTCTCTGTAAACTCTTTTTTCCAATCGTTCTACACCCCCATGACACTTCAAAAAGAAAAAGGAGGTATGTCAAATATCATTTTTTTATTTTTCCCGGATAAAAATATTATTTCCCTTAATCTCGAATTCCGTGTTCCCCGTCATTTCCAACATCTCCACGACTTTAGAAAAGTCGTCATAACGACGCATTTTTCCGGTAAAAGTAACTTCTTTCTGAGAAGCATTCTCCCAAAAAATGTTCACGTTATACCAACGGGAAACAATATTCATAATCTCCTCCAACCGTTGTTGCTTGAAAGCAAACACACCCTCCTTCCACGCCGTGTACAAATAAGTATCCACCTCCCGCGTTTCCAACTCACCCGATTTATCCAGTACAGCCTGTTCTCCCGGCTTCAACACGACAGATTCCTTCCCGACAGAGAACGCCACGGAACCATGTACCAAGGTTGTCAATATCTCCCCCTCGTCTTTGTACGCCCGAACGTCAAACCCGGTACCCAAGACTTTCACGGCAGAAGTTTTCAAATCCACGACAAACGGGTGTTCCCCGTCAGTCATCACCTCGAAATAGGCCTCCCCGGACAGGTAAACCCTCCGTTCTCCTCCCGCGAATTTCACGGGATAACGTAATTCCGATTCGGAATTCAAATACACCACCGTACCGTCACACAACGTGATTGAATACTCCCCGCCGCGGGGAACCCGCAACGTATTATACCGTACCTCTACATCAGAAGAATCCCCCACGTAACTGACTCCCTGTTCCCGAATGACAACATTCGCGCCTTGCTGCAAAAGCAAAGAATCCGTAACGTTCGTGCTCAACATTTTGGTGGTCCCGTCAGCCAGAATTAATTCCGCTTTCACCTCCCCGTGTCGGATAACTTCTGCCACTTGTTCCGGAACGACATCTTTCTTCTCTTCGTTACCCAACCAGAAGACAACAGCGCATAGCGGTATCAACATCCCGGCAGCCACGGTAGATATCCTCCGGATTCGTCGTACCCGAACATTACGTTTCCTCTTCCGCAGAACTTCCATGTACCCCTCCACGACATCCACCCGTGCCGTTTCCCGGCATTTACGCTCTATATACCCGGCATTCACCACTTCCCCGTAAAGACGCTCGTTTGCCTCATCCGCCTCTCTCCATGCCTGCAAAGCCTCCCTCTCGTCTTCACTCAACGTGCCCGAGATGGCTTTTGCCAACAAACCGGGAATTTTCTCGTGTATTCTATCGTTTTTCATATTTAAACTCGTTTACATTTGTATGACACTTCAAAAAGAAAAAGGAGGTATGCCGCCTTCAAAAAAAAATCACGCCCATGACCTACCCGTATCATACCTATAACCTGCACGAAAACAGGAATAATCCCGTATCAATTCCGGTTCACTTCCGTGTAAAACGCTATTAATTCCCTATTAAAACGCTATTAAAACCCTATACTATAATAGCGTTTTAATAGCTTATCAAAAACTTACTAATAACATTTCAAGCGGAAGTGAACCGGAATTAATACGGGATTCATACCCGATTCATATAGGTCACGGATAGAACAAGACCTTGACATCCCATTGTAAAATACAAGATGACATTACCCGAGATATCAAAAAATACCTTATAAACAGAAAAACATGAAAAGATTACCCAATCGTTCTTTTAATACCCGACGGGCATTTTGTTTCTGCTTCTTCACCGTTTCTATCGTGATTCCCAGTTCATCCGCGATTTCTTTGGCGGAATAACCTTGTATCGCACGGGAAAAGACATTCCGACTACCGGGAGGAAGTTCCTCGACGATACTCATCACGATACGGAAAGTTTCCTCTTTTATATACTCGTTCATCTCGACAACATCCATTTCTTCCGTAAATGAACGGGTCGCGTCATGACGAATCTTTTCCGCCCGCAAATGATTAAAGCATTTAAAACGTACCATCTGATAGAGATAAGCGGAGAGATTTTCAACACCGCGCAATTTTTCGCGAGTTTCCCAAACCTTCACGAAAACGTCTTGCACAATATCTTGAGCTGCCTCTTCCCGCTCAACATATTTCATTGCAAATGAGATTAATGACGGGTAATAATCAACAAACAGAGCTTGAAAAACATTCTCATCACCCCCAATTAAACGACCGATATCTATAGGTGGTTCCTCTATCATAAAACCAACGTTTGTTGATATTAATAAAATTAATCATTACGCATTTTCACGACTGAAATATGAATTAATAATCAGCGCCTTACAATTCAACATAAATCCAGTACCAGAAATAAGAGAACTATAATGAAACGTTCGATTATAGCTACAAATATATGGAAATAATTTGCATAACAGAAATCCCGTTTTCAAATTTATTCCCATTTCTATGCTATTTTGTCAGTTTAATCTGCTAATTTTGCAGATGAACAATTCATGGATAGGGGATTCACGCTTTACCGTTCGGCGGCGTAAATCACGAATCTTTAATTATTTAAATGGGATATGGAGGATATCAGGAATATCAAACAACGTTTTGAAATTATCGGTAATGACGCGAAATTAAACCGGGCGATAGAGAAAGCTGTACAAGTAGCACCCACGGACTTCACGGTACTGATTTCCGGGGAAAGTGGGGTAGGAAAAGAAATATTCCCGCGAATTATTCACAGTTACAGCACCCGCAAGCATGAACAATATATTGCCGTCAATTGTGGCGGAATCCCAGAAGGGACGATTGATTCCGAGTTATTCGGCCACGAGAAAGGTTCGTTTACCGGAGCTTTAGCCGACCGGAAAGGATATTTCGAGGTAAGTAACGGGGGAACTATTTTTCTGGATGAGGTAGGAGAATTACCCCTTTCCACGCAAGCGAAATTACTGCGCGTACTGGAAACCGGAGAATTTATCCGCGTGGGTTCGTCCAAAGTACAAAAAACAAACGTACGAGTGATAGCTGCCACAAACGTGGATCTCCCGACGGCGGTGAAAAACGGGAAATTCAGGGAAGACTTGTATTACCGGATCAACACGATTCCTATTCCCATCCCTCCCTTAAGGGATAGAAAAGAAGATATTTCTTTGCTTTTCAGGAAATTTGCCGCTGACTTCGCGGAGAAATACCGGATGCCCCCGGTAAGACTGACAGAAGATGCCGTGCAAGTGCTTGAAAACTATCGTTGGCCGGGTAACGTACGGGAACTGAAAAATATCACGGAACAAATCTCTATCCTCGAGCAGGAGAGATCGGTGGATGCCCTGACGTTAAAAGGGTATCTTCCGGCACACAACAATAGCCTTCCGGCTTTAACATCCATCCCGGAAAGCGACCATAGTTTTGCCAATGAACGGGAAATCTTGTACAAGATTCTTTTTGACATGAAAAAGGATATGAATGATTTGAAACATCTGGTGTACGATATTATGCAAAAAGAGCATATCACGCCGGAGCCGGAACCCCCGACCTCGATCGTGTTACGCGAGCTTTACGAAACACCTCAATCAGAGTTTCTTGCCCCACAACCGCCAAAATCTTTCTCGGCAGAGAAGGAAAGACATATAGAGGACACGGAAGCCGTTATTGAAGAATCGTTATCCCTTGAAGAGAAAGAGAAAGAAATGATTATCAAAGCTTTGGAGAAGAACCACGGCAAACGAAAACTGGCAGCGCAAGATTTGGGGATATCGGAAAGAACGCTGTACAGGAAATTGAAGGAATATAATATTGACAATTAATTTATGATTTACGATTTATGATTTACGATTTATGATTTACGATTTATGACTTACGATTAAAAAATTAATTCGTATTTTTGTCGAAACGATAGATTTACTCATAGTTCATTATTAAGAATCAGATGATTAAAAGAATTTTACCTATATTATTATTAGCCGTGACGTTCAGCGGGTGCAAGTTGTCAAGCGTGAAATACGCTTTCTCGGGAGTATCTCTGACCAACGGGGAGAAGACTTTCTCGGTGGATTATTTTTCGAATAAAACACCTTTTGCACCAAACTTGGGTTCTGATTTCACGGAGGCATTGAAAAAATACTTGAGGGACCGTACCAGTCTAACGGAAGTGACAGACAATAACGGGGATATCCGGTTCGAGGGACAAATCACGGGCTTTACGCAACGCCCGGTGGATATCCAACGGGATGAAGTGGCAGCACAGAACCGCCTCACGATCACTATCCGGGTGAAATACACGAACACGAAAGACGAAACTGGCAAGTCCGATTTCGACAGTAGTTTCTCGCATTACGAGGATTACGGGATAGACGTGAATTATGATGCGGCGGAACCGGAATTAATAAAGAATATCACGGACAAGATTATCGAAGACGTGTTTAATAAAGCACTTGTAAACTGGTAGAATTTGAACACGGAAGAATTAATAGATATTATACGTTCCGGACGTAACGAAGGAGAGCTTATCGGGGAGGTTGAATCACTGATAGAGCAATACCCTTATTTCTCAACGGCACGTGTCGTGTACTTGAAAATGTTACATGATACGGGACATCCGGCATACCCGGAGAAATTACGTCAAAATACCATTTTCATCCCGGATCACAAACAATTCTACCGTTACCTGCATAACCTGTTATCCCTTGAGAGTACTTCGCTCGAGCAAGTTTACCAGCAGGAACCTGTCGCCATCGAACTTCTCGAAGATCGGGAAGAAGAGAAAAAAACTCGTTTACCGATGCCGTATTACCAGCTGGAAAATGAATTTCCTGAAGAAAAAATGTTATCACTTGACGAGCTCGCGAACGAATGGTTGACCAAAAAGAAGCAAAAAGAGGAGCGACGGGATACGTTGATCGAGAAATTTATTGAAACGGAACCTTCTATCGCCAAATTCACGGGCGAAAACGTGCCTTCCCCCGAGATCACGGCAACTGACACGGATTCGACAACAGAATTTTTCTCGGAAACATTGGCTAAAATATACATCCGTCAGCAATTATATGACAAGGCTATCGCAACTTATTCGAAATTAAGTTTGAAATATCCGGAAAAAAGTGTTTACTTCGCGAGTCAGATTGAAAAAATAAAAGAGAACTTAAATAATAATACGAATTAATATGTACTTAGTTGTTTCTATTTTGATCTTTATTGTTTGCGCTTTATTAATATTGATCGTATTGGTGCAAAACTCAAAAGGCGGTGGTTTATCTTCAACCTTTGCTTCTTCAAATCAAATCATGGGTGTAAGAAAAACAACCGATTTCCTTGAAAAAGCAACGTGGACACTAGCCGGCGCTATGCTCGTTTTATGTATCGTGGCTGCCATGGTGATCCCGAGAGGTCAACAAGGTGGGAAACAATCCGCAATTCAAGAACAATTGAACCAATCGGCACCGACTCAAAGTGTTCCTGATTTCGGCGCACCGGTTAGCACGACTCCAGTGGATGACAACAGCGGAGATACCCAAGAATAACTAGAAGATTCTATATTTTATATTATAAACAAAAAAAATGTCAGTATGTCAGTCATACTGACATTTTTTTGTTTGGCACGGAATGTGTACCGTCAATGACGTATTTGATTTTAAAAATAGAGATAATTTCAATTAATAATAAACTTTTAAATTAAGAATTATGGCACTTAAGACAGTTCTTAACAAAATTATTGTAGAGCCGGTAGAGGCTGAAACTAAAACTGCTTCAGGAATCATCATCCCTGATTCCGCAAAAGAAAAACCACAAAAAGGCGTCGTAGTTGCAACCGGAAACGGAAAGCATGACGAACCGATGGAAATCAAGGTTGGCGACACCGTTTTATTCGGTAAATATTCAGGCACGGAAGCCACGATTGACGACAAGAAGTACTTGATCATGAATCAATCCGATATTCTAGTGGTTCTATAACAATTGAAAATGGAGAATTGAAAATGAATTACACGCTATCGATTTTCAATTTAAAATTTAAAATCTAAAATCTAAAATTAAAAAGGTTATGGCAAAAGAGATAAAATTTAATGTTGAAGCCCGCGATTTATTGAAGAAGGGTGTTGACGAGTTGGCAAACGCTGTAAAAGTGACACTCGGTCCCAAAGGACGTAACGTGGTTATCGAGAAAAAATTCGGTGCGCCGCATATCACGAAAGACGGTGTTTCCGTGGCAAAAGAAATCGAATTATCTGACCCGTACGCCAACATCGGTGCTCAAATGGTGAAAGAAGTGGCTTCCAAAACAGGTGACGATGCCGGTGACGGTACTACTACCGCTACTATTTTGGCTCAATCCATCATCAACGTGGGATTGAAGAACGTTACCGCCGGAGCTAACCCGATGGATTTGAAGAGAGGTATCGACAAAGCCGTTGCCGAAGTGGTGAAGAATTTGGAAAGCCAAAAAGAAGAAGTAGGAGAAAACTACGATAAGATTCGTCAAGTGGCACGTATCTCTGCTAACGGGGATGACAATATCGGTGCTTTGATTGCCGAGGCAATGGAAAAAGTAACGAAAGAAGGTGTTATCACGGTAGAAGAAGCCAAAGGAACTGAAACAGAAGTGAAAGTGGTTGAAGGTATGCAATTCGACCGCGGATATATCTCCCCGTATTTCGTGACCGACACGGAAAAGATGAACGCAGAATTCGAGAAACCGTACATCTTGCTTTACGATAAGAAAGTTTCCACGATGAAAGAATTGTTGCCCGTTCTGGAGCCCGTTGCTCAAGCCGGACGTGCATTGATTATCATCGCAGAAGACGTGGAAAGCGAAGCGCTGGCTACTTTGGTTGTAAACCGTTTGAGAGGTTCTTTGAAGATCGCGGCAGTGAAAGCCCCGGGATTCGGCGACCGCAGAAAAGAGATGCTGGAAGACATTGCCATCTTGACAGGCGGTGTTGTTATCTCCGAGGAGAAAGGTTTGAAGTTGGAAACTGCCACTTTGGATATGCTGGGATGTGCCGACAAGGTAACCATCGACAAAGAGAATACCACTATCGTGAACGGTTGCGGTTCCAAGGAAGCTATCGCGGAACGTGTAAACCAAATCAAGAAATTGATCGAACATTCTACTTCTGATTACGATAAAGAAAAACTGCAAGAGAGATTGGCTAAATTAGCCGGAGGAGTTGCCGTTCTTTACGTGGGTGCCGCTTCTGAAATCGAAATGAAAGAGAAGAAAGACCGCATCGACGATGCTTTGAGCGCAACGCGTGCCGCTATCGAGGAAGGCATCATCCCCGGAGGTGGTGTTGCATATATCCGCGCTACTGCCGCTCTTGAAAACTTGAAAGGCGAAAACGAAGACGAAACTACCGGTATCGAGATCGTGAAACGCGCTATCGAGGAACCGCTTCGCCAGATTGCCGCTAACGCCGGAGTAGAAGGCGCCGTGGTAGTTAATAAAGTGAAAGAGGGTGAAAAAGACTTCGGTTATAACGCTCGCACGGGTGTTTACGAGAACTTGTTGACAACTGGGGTTATCGACCCGAAGAAAGTGGCTCGCGTAGCTTTGGAAAACGCCGCTTCTATCGCCGGAATGTTCCTGACGACAGAATGTGTATTAGTCGAGGAAAAACAGGAAAATCCCGCTCCCGCAATGCCGCCGATGGGTGGAGGGATGCCGGGTATGATGTAATACCGACAATTAAAATAAAAAAAAGCTCCCGCATGGGGGCTTTTTTTATTTAGATTGTTATACCTTTACGTCGCAAATTCTATTTATTACAAATAACTGTTTATGAATTACACGATTCTCGATTTCTTGCAATTGATCGGATCATTGGGTGTGTTCCTCTTTGGAATGAAGATGATGAGTGAGGCCTTGCAAAAGGTAGCGGGTAATAAAATGAGAACCATCCTCGCCGCAATGACATCCAATCGCGTGAAAGGTGTTATCACCGGTCTTCTAATTACCACAATCATTCAAAGTTCGTCAGCGACCACGGTAATGGTCGTCAGTTTCGTGAACGCCGGGTTACTTGACCTTGTCGGTTCCATCGGGGTTATCATGGGAGCCAACGTGGGAACCACGTTCACGGCATGGTTGATTTCCATCCTCGGCTTCAAAGTCAGCATGGTAAGCCTGTCGCTTCCCCTGATCGGTCTGAGTTTACCGCTTCTGTTCTCGGCAAAGCGGATACGAAAGAGCTGGGGAGAATTAATCATCGGTTTCGGTCTTTTGTTTATCGGGTTGAACTTCTTGCAGGAGAACATGCCGAATATACACGAGAATCCTGAAATTCTAAACTTTCTGCATAATTACACGGACATGGGATACGGTTCCTACATCCTGTTTATGCTGATAGGAACAGCCTTAACGATATTGATACAATCCTCTTCCGCCACGATGGCATTGACGCTGGTCATGTGTGCCAACGGATGGATCGGGTTCGATATTGCCGCCTCCATGGTGTTGGGTGAAAACATAGGAACCACTATCACGGCAAATCTTGCCGCCATGGTTGCCAACACGACAGCGAAAAGAGCCGCATTCGCACATTTCCTGTTTAACGTGTTCGGGGTATTATGGGTACTAGCCATCTTCCCGATATTCCTCGGCTGGGTGGCAAAACTCAGTATAATTCTGGGTATCGGTAACCCGTTCACGGAGGTCGGTTCCGTGCCGGTTGCCTTATCATTATTCCATACTTGTTTTAATGTCGCTAACGTGTTCTTACTGATTTGGTTCACGAAAGTGATTGCCCAGTTGGTTACCCGGATGATTAAATCAAAAGAATCGGCAGACGATGCGTTCACGCTGAAACACATTAAAATCGGGTTGCTTTCTACCCCGGATGCTTCTCTATTCCAAGCGAAACAAGAGATTTCGCATTATGCAAAGAACACGTTGGACATGTATCGCCAAGTGGTAGAAATCATGCACACGCCGACAAAAGAGTTCGAGAAGAAATTCAACCGCATCGATAAACTGGAAGACGAGAGCGACGTGGTGGAAGTAGAAATCGCCGATTACTTGACCAAGGTTTCCGAGTCGAAACTCTCCACGGAAAATACACAACGGTTGCGTGCCATGTTTAGAATCGTATCGGAAATTGAAAGTATCGCGGATTCCTCGTTGAACGTGGCAAAGGCTATCGGTCGCCGGAATGAACAGAATATAGAATTTCCAGACTTTCTTGACGAGAAGTTACGCCACATGATGGCTATCGTGGACGAAGCTCTCGTTGTCATGTGCGCCAACCTTGCCCTTGAATACAAAGAGGTAAAAGCAAAAAAAGCTTACGAGGTGGAGCAAACGATCAATGATTACCGTACTATCCTGCAACAGGAGCACTTGACGGCTATCGAGGAGAAGAAATATAATTACGCGACAGGTATCGTTTACAGTGACATATTCTTCGAATGTGAAAAAATCGGAGATTACGCTATCAACGTGACCGAAGCGATAAAAGAAATTGGAGTAGACAATTAATTTACGATTTCAGATTACAGATTTACGATTATAAACGCAAACTGAATCTAAAATTTAAAATCATAAATCTAAAATTAAAATGGCACAAGAGGATGTTTTTAAGAAGCTGGTAGCACACTGTAAAGAATACGGGTACGTGTTCCAGTCATCAGAGATATATGACGGGTTGGCTGCCGTGTATGATTACGGTCAGTACGGGGTGGAATTGAAGAATAATATCAAGAAATACTGGTGGGACTCGATGGTACTCCTGCACGAGAATGTCGTGGGACTGGATTCCGCTATTTTTATGCACCCGAGCATCTGGAAGGCTTCCGGACACGTGGATGCATTTAACGATCCGTTGATTGACAATAAAGATTCCAAGAAGAGATATCGTGCCGACGTGTTGATCGAAGACCATATCGCCAAATACGAGGATAAGATCGAGAAAGACGTGGCAAAGGCCAAAAAAAGATTCGGGGAGAAATTCGACGAAACGTTATATCGCCAAACAAATCCCCAAGTGCTGGAGAATATCCGAAAAAAAGAGGAACTCACGGCAAGAATGGCAAAGGCGTTGAACGATAACGACCTGACGGAAGTGCGTCAGATTATCATCGACAATAAGATTGTATGCCCTATATCCGGTACCTGCAATTGGACGGAAGTACGCCAGTTCAACCTGATGTTCTCCACGGAGATGGGTTCCACGGCAGAAGGTGCCAGCAAGATTTACCTGCGCCCGGAAACCGCACAGGGTATTTTCGTGAACTTTCTGAATGTTCAGAAGACAGGACGGATGAAGGTTCCTTTCGGTATCGCTCAAATCGGTAAAGCGTTCCGCAACGAAATCGTGGCTCGCCAATTTATTTTCCGTATGCGCGAGTTCGAGCAAATGGAGATGCAATTTTTTGTACGCCCCGGTTCGGAATTGGAGTGGTTCAAGAAATGGAAAGAAACCCGTATGAGCTGGCATCAGGCTCTCGGTTTCGGGGCTGAAAACTATCGCTTCCACGATCACGAGAAATTGGCTCACTACGCGAATGCAGCCACAGACATCGAATATAAATTCCCGTTCGGGTTCAAGGAAGTAGAAGGTATCCATTCCCGCACGGACTTTGACCTGAAACGACATCAAGAATTCTCCGGCAAAAAATTACAATATTTTGATCCGGAATTGAACGAGTCATACGTGCCGTACGTGGTAGAAACATCTATCGGGGTAGACCGTATGTTCCTGCAAATCCTTTCCGCCGCGTACAAGGAGGAGGAGATCGTGAAAGAAGACGGTTCAAAGGATGCGCGTGTCGTGTTGAAATTGCCGCCCGCCTTGGCTCCGGTCAAACTTGCCGTTATGCCATTAGTGAAAAAAGACGGGCTACCGGAGAAAGCGGAAGAAATCATGAAATTATTACGTCTTGATTTCAGATGCCAATACGATGAAAAGGATTCTATCGGTAAGCGTTACCGTCGGCAGGATGCTATCGGAACCCCGTTCTGTATCACGGTTGACCATCAAACACTGGAAGACAATGCCGTGACCATACGTTATCGTGACACGATGGAACAGGAACGCGTGGCTATCGACCAATTATATGACATTTTGAAGAAGAAGACCGACTTGCGGGAAATCCTGAAAGAGGTCAAAATATAATTCGATGAGGGCGTGTCAAAACACGCCCTCTAGTCCATAAAGTCTTAAAGTCCATAAGGTCGTAAGGTCAAATCACTGAATTACCTGAACTTTTACTATCCTTCCCCGTATATAGTGTTACTAAATTAACCAACTAATTTGTAGCACTATGAAAAAATTGACATTGCTATTGTTGATTGCTATCTCTTGTGGAATCTACACGGGAGCACGAGCGCAAGTCAACGTGACTTCCGTGTCGGCAAAAAATGATGCGGATAACTTTTACAAAATGATGAAAGAAGCTTTTCCGCTATCCTTTAACGATCCCGCTTCCCCGAGATTTGTGTTTTTCAACAAGGATAAAAACTTCGTATTCGGCGTGGGAGGGTTTGTACAGGTGCAGGGAATTTACGATTTTAACGGAGTTCCCAATGACAATTACTTCGAAACGAACTCTATCGCCCTGAAAGGTCATCAATCCGGCGGACGTTACGGTATCGACGTGGGACAGTCCCGGTTATTCTTCAAACTGGTAGGCGATACAGAAGTCGGCAGACTGGTTACTTACATGGAAATGGAGTTCGAAGGCTCACAAAACGCTCCTATCCTAAGACAGGCTTTCATTAAATTCAGAGGCTTCACTATTGGTAAGACATGGAGTACTTTCTGTGACATTTCCGCGGGTCCTGCCACAATCGACGAGGAAGGCCCGACCAGTGAAGTTGCCTTACGTCAACCGCAAATCCGGTACACGCGGGATTTCAACGAGCATTGGCAAGCCTCTTTAGCCCTTGAATACGTGGAACCGTCTTACACGGAAGGAGAATTCACGGATTATATTCATCAAAGGATTCCCGACATCCCGCTTAACGTGAGATACAGTTTCAAAAACGGCAGTCACTTGCAAGCCGGAGCGGTATTAAGAAACATGTATTACAAGGATGAAATCAAGGACAAAGACCAAATCGTAACGGGCTGGGGCGCCTCTTTAAGTGGAATCTGGCAGTTCTCGGAAAGCACGTCTTTCTGTTTCCAAGGTGTTTGCGGTAAAGGTATTTCCAATTATATACAGGATATATCCGGTATAGGTCTTGACCTCGTACCCAGTGCCACCGCCGAGGGAAAATTGAAAGCATCCCGCGCGTGGGGAGCCTATGGAGGTTTCTCTCACAAATGGAATGAAGAGCTTTCTTCCAACATCATGTACAGTTACGCCCGTGTAGAGGAACGGTTCGGCATGCCGACCACCTCATACAAATACGCTCAATACGCCGCCGCCAATCTATTCTGGGATTTCAGCGAATACGGTTCATGTGGTATCGAATACGTCTTCGGACGCCGTAACGACTTCAACAAAGACTACGGTAATGCGAGTCGTATCAACACGATGATACAGTATCGCTTCTAAAGTAGCGGGTTCATAAAGTTCATAAGGTTTATAAAGTTCATAAAGTTTATAAACCTTATGAATTTTATAGACTCCATTATTCGGTTATTTATATTACTTTCGCGTCAAATTGTTCAACTCATTTGAAATGAAAGTTCACCACGGAGTCGAAGGTATTAATATCAAGAACCCGGTTGTCACTATCGGTAGTTTTGACGGAGTGCATTTAGGACACGCCCGCGTGATTCAACACTTGAAAGAGAAAGCTGACCGTATCGACGGAGAGTCCGTTATTATCAGTTTTGAACCTCACCCGCGGGAAGTGTTGTATCCTCTGGAAAAGAAACCGGGTATACTGACAACTCTCGAGGAGAAAATTGCCATACTGGAACAATACGGGGTAGACCATTTGATTATCTTGAAATTCACTCTCGAATTTTCCCAACAACCTTATCAAGACTTCGTGAAAAATATTCTGGTGGACAAGATTCATATCAAAGGACTCGTCGTGGGATACGACCACCGGTTCGGGAAGAATCGGGCGGGGAATTTCGAAAGCTTGCAGGAATTATCCTTGAAATACGGTTTCTTTCTGGAACGGGAAGTTGTATTCGAGGAGAATGACGTGAATGTCAGTTCCACGAAAATACGAAACGCTTTGGCCGTTGGCGATATCAACACGGTAAACCGTTTTCTCGGTTACCCCTACTCCATTACCGGGAAAGTCGTGGACGGACGCAAATTAGGTCGGGAAATAGGTTTCCCAACGGCAAACGTGCAAATCCCGGAAGAAAGAAAATTACTCCCCGCGATAGGCGTTTATGCCGTAGAAGTTTTCATCGGGGAACAGGTCTTCCATGGAATGTTAAATATTGGGATACGCCCGACGGTGAGTAAAGAAGGCATCGTTTCCTGTGAGGTTCATATTTTCGACTTCAACCAAAATATCTACAACCGGACTATCACGATAAAACTGATTACCCGCCTTCGGGGAGAACGAAAATTCGAAGATATAAAGGAGCTTCGGGAACAATTGGAAAAAGACAAGGCCGAGGCTATCAGGTTGTTTCAGAAATAAAAATCCTTTTGATTCCTTGACTGGCGGTTCAATGATTTTCCCGAATCATTGAACCGTCAATTAAAGCACCATTCAGTTTTTCCATCGTTTCAGCGTGGGGAAAAATTTCCTCATCTCGGCTCTGGCCTCTTCTCTCGTGAACGGACGTTCCACATCTTTATTGAATTCATCTAAAAACTCAAGATTATGGTCTATCATCTCATTCATGGTGTAGTTGCCGGTGAAAGCCCCGTCTTGATAACAATATGTACAATACTCGGTATTCACACTACCGTCATCATTAGTACCGAATTGCTCCTCTGCCATCATGGGCATACCGCAACTCTGACAAATTTTATTCTTCATAATATTTGATGTTTAGATTCTAACATGACAAATATATCGAATTTCTACCAAATAAAGATTCACTCTATCAGCGAATAATATTTGATTTTCATATAATTTTAAGAAACTTGTCAAACGTAATTTCCGTTTAACACATAAAACATGAAAGCATGAAGAGGAAAACATTATTTATCGCAACATTATTACTGGCAGGAACGCTGGTATCGTATACCGATGCATGTACTCGAGTGGTATATATCGGACAAAACGGCATGGTCGTAACAGGCAGGACTATGGACTGGAAAGAAGATTTAAAGTCAAATATTTACGTGTTTCCCAGAGGAATCGAGAGAGCGGGAGCCGACAAAGGGAACACGATGCATTGGAAATCAAAATACGGTAGTGTCATCACCGCCGGATATGATATCGGTACTTCCGACGGGATGAACGAGAAAGGATTGGTTGCCAACCTCCTGTATCTGGCTGAATCCGATTACTACCGTCCGAATGACACTCGTCCGGTAATGGGAATCAGTATATGGACACAATACGTGTTGGACAATTTCGCCACGGTAGACGAGGCGGTAAACGAGTTGCGCAAGGAAACTTTCCGCATTGACGCACCGGATATGCCGAACGGAGCCAAATCAACATTACATCTTGCTATCTCGGATGCCTCGGGTAACAGTGCCATTTTTGAATACATCAAAGGCAAACTGGTCATACACGAGGGGAAAGAATACCAAGTGATGACAAACTCTCCTTCCTATGAACAGCAAATCACGTTGAACAATTACTGGAAGCAAATCGGCGGTCTGGTGATGCTACCGGGCACGAACCGTGCAGCCGACCGTTTTGTCAGGGCTTCCTTTTACATCAATGCCATCCCGCAAACAGACAAACAACAGGAAGCCGTGGCTGGAGTATTCAGTGTTATCCGGAATGTATCGGTTCCTCTCGGGATTTCAACTCCCGATCAACCGAATATTTCCTCCACGCGTTGGAGAACTGTTTCAGACCAAAAGAATAAGGTTTACTTCTTTGAATCTACAATAACCCCGAATGTATTCTGGCTTGACTTGAAAGGTCTGGATTTCACGGAAGGAGCACCGGTAAAGAAACTGAACTTGGCAAACGGAGAAGTTTACGCCGGAAATGCCGATAAACACATGGTTACAAGTCCCTCGTTCAAATTTCTGTTCGAAGCGATTTATAATTAATAAAACCATAAAGAGGGGGAATTAAAATCCCCCCTCTTTATGGTTTTATAGACCTTATTGTAATTGCCGGATTTACGACAACGGGACACGAATCACAACGTGGCGACTAATTCTCTTTGACTTTTAAAGAAATGTATCCGCTGTAAATCGCCGCTCTCGGATATCAATGTCGAGAATCTTTTCAAGGAAAGAATCCAACTTTTCACGCTCTCGAAGGTCTTATCGTCCAAAGACGCTATCCCGTTCAACGTGAATGCCTTTATCAGACTAAGGTTATATTTCCGCGTGTGAACATAGGAGTACGTCGTGTCGAAATTAATATTGGATATATAAAAATGTATCCTGTTCCCGTTATCGAATCTCCCTTTTGCCGCCAAGCGTTCCAAACAATTCAAAAAATGGAACAATTCTTCTTTCAATTCCTGCACGTCGGCATTGGATATCAGGTTCACGCTAGCAAAATATTTGATATCATTGATCAGGTAAAGGAATATCATGTTATCGAATATATAACTCGTGTCTTTTACCCGACGAGCCTCCACGACCAAATCCTTCTGTATACGGACTAACCGTTCCTCCGGTACGATTTCATGTAATGTCTTCACGGAATCCAACCCGTCCCTTTGGGCTTTCCACTTGAACAGGTAGAACCTTGAAAGAAATTTGTAATCCTGATAAAGGGGTTGCGGCAGTATGTTCGTGGAAGATGCACTCTCGGAATAGGTTTTCTCGTCAAGAGTCCGGAATACATCCACGTAATTCTCCATCATCAGGAAATCCGTTTCCAACGGGTTAAAAAACTCTGTCAACTTCAACTGGAAAGGCCTGCTTTTCGGGGACACGGATTCCAAAAGACTATCCACCGAAATATTCATTTCTTTCGAGATTAGCGCCGTTTCCAATAACGTGAAAGGAACGTCTCCCCGTAACCGACGATATATCGCCTCCTTCCCAATACATAATATATTTCCCAGAACACTCGCCAAATTTTCCTCGTGAGGCACTTTCGTTCGTATGGCATTCAATAAGTTATCATGCAAAACTTCTTGTTTCATTTTTCCTTTCCGTATTTTTAAATATTCTTTTGCCGATAACATACGCCTCCTTCGGATGACTCGACCAAGATACGATATTTTCAAAATAAACCAAACAACATTTTATAATATCATTTCCGTTTTTTCTTGTTAAATCAAATTATCGAAAACCATCCCTATTTACGGTAAATATCGTTCCAAACGACTTCCATTTCAAAAAATGAGGATTCCAACATTAGACCAATGCTTTATTTTCAAAAATAAAAACACACGCCTAATTTTCCTTTATATTTAGAACTTACAGGGGTGAAAATCCTCATTGATTCCTACTGTAATTAGAAAATCACTCTATACATTTGTCATGTCACATCACTAATGGCCACATCCAATTCCACATCCAGAAATAATCCGTAGAACGGATTATATCAATATCGTGTCCCAGGCCAGGCGATCAGATCTAGCGCACCTCAACTACCTTCAATGCCAGACTGGTCGCCATTTCTTTTTTACCCGTGCGTGCATTTTTTTCGTCTTTAAAGACTTACTTTTCAAACTCATTTTTATAACTTTGTGTTCGTGCAAAAATTTCAAGCAAATGCTAACATTTATTATTTCAATCGGATTACTAATCGTCGCTTATTTCACCTACGGGAAATTTGTTGAACGATTTTTCGGGGCATCATCCACTATCGCTACCCCAGTAAAACGTCTTGCAGACGGAGTGGATTACCATGAACTGAAGCCTTGGCGTATTTTCGTGATTCAGTTTTTAAATATTGCCGGATTGGGTCCCATCTTCGGGGCAATTCTCGGTGCCGCCTACGGTCCCATGGCTTACGTGTGGATCGTTGTCGGTTGTATATTCATGGGCGCCACTCATGACTATTTTTCCGGAATGCTATCTACCCGTCACGACGGGACCAGTCTGCCCGACATCGTGGGCAAATACCTCGGTAACGGGGTGCGCAAGTTCATGACGTTCTTCACGGGCTTTCTGTTGCTAGCCGTCGGGGTTTCTTTCGTGAACGGTCCGGCAGAACTATTAGGCAGCCTGACCAAGATGAGCATGACGCCTTGGTTATACATCATATTTGCTTATTATATTATAGCGACCTTATTACCAATCAATAAGATAATCGGTAAAATCTATCCGTTCATGGGTGCCGCCCTGATATTTATGGCTGTCAGCGTGGGAGCCTATTTGCTTTACGGCGGATTTAGCGGAGAACTTGTTTTGGAGAACCTGACTTTCGATTCCATGCGCAATATGCATGCCGATCCGCAACACAATATTCTTTTCCCGATGTTATTCATCGTGATTTCCTGTGGAGCCATTTCCGGTTTCCATGCCACGCAGTCGCCCATGATGGCACGCTGCATGACAGACGAGAAGTACGGGCGTCCGATTTTCTACGGGGCAATGATTTGCGAGGGTATCGTTGCCATGATCTGGGCCACGGCAGCCATGGCATTTTTCGGTGGAGCGGAAGGGCTGAATACGGCAGCAGAAGGAGGTGCAACCCCGGCAATCATCGTGAACCAGATATGTAACTCTTGGCTGGGACGCTTCGGAGCAATTATTGCCATCATTGGCGTGGTCGTTTGTCCCATCACTTCCGGCGACACGGCATTCCGAAGTATGCGATTGATTATCGCCGACGCCTTGAAATTCAACCAAAAACCGATTAAGAACCGCTTGATGGTATCCATTCCAATTTTTGCGGTCGCCTACCTGCTCTGCAACGTGGATTTCTCCACTATCTGGAAATACGTGGGAATAGGTAATCAAGTATTGGCAACCATCACCCTATGGACAGCCGCCACTTATCTGGCAAAGAAAGGCAAACCGCATTGGATGATGTCGCTTCCGGCAACATTCCTGAGTGTCGTGTGCGCTACCTATTTTATGATTGCCCCCTACAAGGTCGGCGGATTATTTATCGCTCCCGCCATCAGCTACCCGGTAGGAATCGTGGTCGGACTCGGGTTATTCGTGTTGTTTATAACGAAAGTAGCAAAGCATAAAACTACCTAAACACGCCTAGAACAAGAGCGGGGAATTTGCAATGAAGCCGTGCGATAGAAGAGAAGCAATAATATCTCTCGTTATGCAAATCCCCCGACTCTAAAATTTTATCTCATCATCATGGATGTTTTGGGTTTACTTTCGTTTACCAATTCTTCCAATTTATCCATCAAGGCTTTTCCTCGCAAATTGGTACCCACGATACGTCCCTCTTTATCCAACACCAAAATATAAGGTATTCCCGAGAATTGATACTGTTTCATCACATCTTTCCCGGCTTGTGGAGCGCATACTTGTTCCCAAGGCATATTTTCCTCTGCCAAGGCTTTTTTCCAAGCGGCATCGCTCTTGTCGATAGACACGCTGAAAAAAGCCACTCCTTTGTCCGCATACTTAGCATAAGCCTCTTTCAAGTGAGGAATCTCACCCCGGCAAGGACCACACCATGAAGCCCAAAAATCCATGACGAGATATTTCCCTTTAAAATCTTGCGGACCTAAATTCTTTTTCCCGTCGGGAGTCGGACAAGAAAATTCAGGTGCCATTCCACCTTGTTTTATAAGCTCCTGTTGTGCACGAGCCGCTTTAAAATCTTTCACTGCCACGCTAGTCGGATATTTTGCCTCCAGTGTTGTCAAGACTTTCTGAACCGTTTCGGCATACTCTTCTCCTCGCAATTTGGCAAGAATAGCCACCACGGCTTCCCGATCGGCATACATCTCTGCCCAATGCTGTAAACGGTCGCACATATCATGAATTGCAACTTCACTCAACTGTAAGGACAATTCCTGTTTCACGGGATCGGCAATCTCCTTTTGCCCGTACACCGGACGAGACAGATTCCCCATAAATTGCATATTCCGAAAAGCCTCCCAATTCAATTTATCCATCACCTCATTGTTATCGCCTCCGGTAACACGAATATACATCGAACGCATAACTTTAACTTTGGCATTCCCGAAACCGGGAAAATCAACACGCACATCTTCCTTTCCAGCCCAAAATTCAACCCGTTGTCCACCTTGACATTCCAAAATATACACGCCAGGGTTTTCTACCCTCATTTTCAACTCGTAAGTCCCGTCCGACTTAATGTCACAAGAATCAATCACCTGTTTGAAAAATCCTTCCTTCTTGATTAACCTGATAATATCTTCCCCCTCGCGTAATGCCGCAACCTTTCCGGTTATCGTGATCGTGGGACGGTAATTCTTGTCATTCTTCTCCGGGTGCCTTAGCTTATCGGTAACGGTTAAAAAAGAATTCTTTAATGACGCCGATTCCTTGGCATTCGGCTTCCGGTCACAAGCCATAGCAAACTGCTCCATCCACTTCGCCACCTCTTCACGCAATACCATATCCTTACAAGCCATATTTACCCGCAAACCCCAGTTGTAAACAATAAATTCACTATTTTCCCCGGCTTGCAAACGCTCACTTCCCAAACGAACAAATTCTGCCCAATTACCCGCTTTCATGGCATAATTCATGCGAGCATCACTGATAATCTGTTCTTTCCGATCGATATCCCTTTTCAACAAATCCCGGACATACTTCTCGAATCCTTTTTCGTCAAATACCCCTATCCCATCTTCCTCTTTCCAATAACGATAAGCCCCTCCATTATACAATTGGAACAATTTCCGGTTCACTTCTTTCTCCCCGTACAAATTGATAAACTCTTTCCGATTCTTGTACACGTATTTAGCCTCGTCAGAATCAACATCCTTCACGTATTTGATAAACAAATCCCAATATTCCCGTTCTTTCAACTTGGTTTTATCCAACGTGTCAAAATACTCCAAACAGATATCTGCCGCTTTCTTTCCCTCCCCGGCAACATCCAGCACTTCCATGTAATTCTGTATAAAACCGGGCTGACGATTTCCTTCCGTATACATCCTATTCATTGAAGTATATCCGTTTCCTTCAATCGCCCGGACAGCTTCCCTTAACAGAATCTTCCCATCCGGAGCCCCCACGATGCGATGTGACATATTGCCGTCTTTATCCAAAAAAAGTAAAGTCGGGTATCCTGTCACCTTGTACCGTTTGTTCAATTCTTTCCCCTGATCGGTTCCCATATCCATCTTCACGTTGATAAAACGGGAATTAAAATACTCCCCAACTTCCGGCTTGGTAAATACTTCTTGCGCCAACCTTTTGCACGGTACACACCACACGGTATAGCAATCCATAAAAATCGGCTTACCGGTTTTCCTCGATTCGGCTAATGCCTCATTCCAAGAGCCTTCAAAAAAACGGATACCCGTTTCTACTTCTGCTTTCGTTTGCATGGGTTGAGCAACTGTCATTTGAGCCCGAGAGCCATCCACACCAATCAATAACATCCCAATGGTACTTACGATCGTAAGTAAATAACAATACTTCATATCCTTTTAAATTATAAATTAATTTACTTTATTTTCCACCCCATGTCTTTCACTTTCCCGAAACCATAAAACGGTTTTTGAGTACTCAAATCCACCGCACCGCTGGAAGGATTTACTCTTAACTGGTACACCGTTCCTTTTCCTTCCTGTTCGTTATACGTGGCAATATACAACACTTCACAAGCATTAGGCGGAGTATTTGCCATCATCATCGAACCCTGATAATATTTCTGCAACCGGATACAAGTCACCTCGTCCCCCTTCGGGTCTTCCCACACGGCATCACCGGTACTGTTCGTGGACTTATAATCGTACAGGTACACTTTACTACCGGCTGCATAATAGAGTATTTCACCCTTGTATCCGGCGGTCATAGAAGAAATCCCATCCGACAGTCCTTTACAATTTGCCATATCATACTTCCCGACACCTATCATATTTTGAGTCATTATACTACAAAAATCGGCTGCCAACAAATAATAATGTTCTTGCCCGTCTTTCATAATCACGTATTCATAATGACTCCAACCGTAATCACTCATGACCAGTTCCAATCCCACATCATTACAATCGAACGCAATCCCTGCGCTCTGAATAGGCAAAGCGACAACCTCCGTCCGATTCGATTTTATACACATAAACTTCCGGTTCTCCTGATCATACACGACACCGCTATAACCGGAACTCATATTCGCGCACCATTTTGCCAGTTTTCCATACACCCCGGTGCAAGGTACCCCGAAAAACAAATTCGTCCGGTTCGCCCCGCTCGTGGAAAAATTAACCGTGTGCATCTTCCCGTCATTCATTACTAATTCCCGTTTATTGTAAAAAGCGGTATAACAATCAGGAGCCTGTACAGAAGGAGTTGTCCAGAACATATCATTAAATGAATATAATTTACTGAAGGAAGAGGGTGCCACGCCAACCATATCTTTATCGGTCACCGCTATTACTGCCTGCGGATTCGTGGAAACGGAATACAGCAAACGAACAGGTTTACCGTCCAAAGGGACATCATTGAACGTCGAATATATATCCACCCATGTTTGTTCCCTAGTCACGTTCGGGGCTATCAGTTTATCCACGATCAAACCGACATCCGTTTTACCATCCCGTTCGTACAACACCATCCATCCCTCGCTCAACGCCGCATTCACTTTCAACCCGAATTTCATAAACTCCCGGGTATTCGTCTGTTTGTTCAGTACCGTGAACACCAATTCCCAGTTCCGCTCTTCCAACTCCACGGGAATCTTCAATTCAATCTGTTCGGCGACTGTATCCCGATCCGCGATCGGGGTTCCCATGCCCTGTTGATAAACTACCCAACTAAATTCCAACTCCGGGTATTGCGCCTCGGAACCATTCACCAGTTTTCCCTTGTAATACACCTTCAAAGGAATGTCCAGAACATCCATCCGGGCAATAGAATAGTCCGCTTGAATCAACCCGCCTGTCGAATCAATAACAATCTCGTCCAATTCCCGGTAATCGTAATTACCCTTGTCGTCGTAACACGCCCATAATCCCGTACAGGCAACAATCAGCGATATAATATATTTCAAAAAATTCATAGCCTTACACTTTAAAAAGTTATCGGTCCGTACTCATCCGACAACGGACGATCCGGATTCTCCGGGTTATTATTGTACTCCTCAACGGCAAGCCTGCATTTCGCCTGCAAATACTGGGCTTCAAAATAAGATATCTCGTAAGGTGGGGTAGGTGTACCTTGATAGATCACCCGAAGAATTACTTTTCCCGTCACCTTTATAATAAACTGATACTTCTTGTGACTATATGTACCAAAGAAATTTTTCAATGGCATATAAGTTTCCGGATCGTCATCCCAGTATTGAGGTCTTTCCTCCTTATCCTTGATATTCAATTTTAGGGAAGCATATTCCTTCGCCCCTGTTTCAAATCGTTCATTTTCCTTCAAACTTAAAGAAAGCGAAAATGCCTTATTCTTAAAATCTGACGTATTCTTCAAATATATCGGGAAACTTCCCCCGGTAGTCCCTGCCTTTAACACGTAAGACGGCAACACGTAATGCTCCCCGGCAATCACTGTCGAGGCATCACCTCCCGTGACTTCCAATTCAAACGTGTAATCCTCTTTCAACGGCACTCCCGCCAACTTCACGTAGAACATTACCGAGTCCAACTCCGTATTCAGCGGGCGGAACGCGTAATTGTATTCCGTACTATCCACTCTTCCTTCCAAAGATTCGGTTCCGAACCAAAGATTCAATGCACGCGACTCCTCATCAAACATCAGTTTGTCGTCTTCCTCGCAGGCACACAACACCAAAGCGATGATAACACCCAAATATATCATTTGTCTTTTCATAATACCTTCTTATTTATTGCTTACCCAACCCGGATTCTGTAACTCTGCTTTCGGCATCGGCAGTTTGTACACACCCTGACCGATCACGTCCGCATCCGTCCCTTTGATCATCGGTAAATTCAACCGCTTGTAATGAAAAAATAATTGTCCTTCCCCGATTATTTCCTTCCGGAATTCAGACAACAGAACAGTATCAAAATCCGTCACATCAGCCTCTCCCAAGTCTGCAACACCCCTGTGACGCCGTACTTCATTCAACGCTGCCAACACATCCCCGGATGTATAATGACGACACTCTGCAAGGATATAGTGCATTTCCGACAAACGGAGCAACGGCATCTTGTTCCGGTAAGACGCCGACCAAGCGGTAGTACCATTCCCTTCCAACTGATCGTATTTTTTGAGGTAGCGCAACGTATTACTCAACCCAGTGCCGGTTTTGAACTGGTACAGATAACGATAATCCTGAGCCGACTCGTAATACCCCAATAATGTTGACTCGCTCACCGCGAAGACAGAATTACTCCCGGAAAAATACTTCTCGGCACGGCTTCCCAACGTCACCACGTTCAAAGCAAACAAATGTTCCGTGGAAAAAGAAAGATCCGCCATTTTCTCGTCCGTCAAATTGGACTGTTTCACCCACTCAAACTTACCGGACTCGATGACCTCCGAGGCACAACTTGCAGCATTCGCGTAATCTTTCTTGTACAGGTACACCCGTGCCTGCAATCCTTTCACCGCGTAATAGTTCAAGTGAATCTGTCGATGAAGTAAATACCCGTTGTCGTCGGTTTCCGTGACGGTCTTTCCCGTGTATATCGGGTCATTTTTCAAGTACTCCAATGAAGCTTCCAGATCCTCCAGCACCTTACCGATAACCTCTTTCACCGTTCTCTGCGGGAAGGTTTCCGGCGTGTAAGCCGTCACGTAAGGGATTGCCATCTTATCCGGATTCTCCGCATAGCTTGCCCCGAACAAACGTAACAAATCAAAATGCAGGAATGCACGCAATGCCAAAGCCTCCCCTTTAATCACGTCATAATTCACACCCGAAAATACCGACTTTTTGCCGTCAATCTCTTCCAGCAGTTTATTGGCATTGGCAACCGCGTTGTACAAACCGTTCCACACGGAATCAATCCGTATCTCCGGTTTCGTGTTTCCATATTTATAATCCTTATCGTCAGTATAGTCTGTCGGCTGATAATCCCATTCCTGAGCCAGTACGCCCAACATCCCGAAAGTCAACTCTTTGCCGTAAAGATATTCCTGTGTCATGATACTATAGACACCCGCCAACGCTTCCTTGAACCCGCTCTCGGAAGAATACAGGTCCTTGTCCTTCACCTGTGATTTCGGCTCCACGTCCAACCAATCGTTACATGACACGAACATCAGCAAAACCAAGCCGCAACACAGGTATTTTCTGTAATTATTTATTTTATTTCTCATAATCCTGTTCTGTTATCGTTAAAAAGTTGCCTGCAATCCCAAAGAATAAGTTCTGGCGAAAGGATACTCTAATCCTCTTTCGGCCTTTACCGAAGATACCCGAAACACATCCGTCATATAGAACGACATTTTCAAACGTTCCACGAACTTCGATATATGTAAATGCCGGAAATCATACGACACGTTCAGCGATGCAAGTGACAATTCGTTCAAACGCTCCACGAATCGGTCCGTCGGACGGGTTGTCGTCGGCGTATCGGAAATCTTCTTGAAGAAAGTGACATCACCGGCTTCTTTCCATGTTCCCGTGAATACCCGCTTGTCCACGTTATACTGTATATCCACGTTCTCCACCCGGTCTACCAGAGTCTGGTTGTAATAATCACCCCCCAACTTGTAACTGAAAGAGCAATTCAATGAAATTCCCATGTATTCGGCGTTAAACCCGAAATTACCCCGCATCTTCGGATTGGACTCACCACACACCACTTGATCATTAATATTCCACACGTAAGTCTTCTTCCCGTTACGGTCTAAAAACATCTCGCTACCGGTTGCAGGATCAATCCCCAGCGAGCGTACCGCCCAGATAGCACTCGTGGATTGCCCCTCTTCAAAACGGGTATACGGTTTCGAGGGATTCACGTCGTCATCATCTTGTGCCTCGTTCGATTTCGTCAAGGCGTCAGAGATTTTCACGATCTTATTCTTGTTGGAAGAAACCGAACCGAAAACCGTAAAATAGGAATCCTTCTCTATATTATTGTATAACTTCCAACTCAACGTGGCATCGAATCCCCTGTTCTGCACCTCTCCCAGATTTTCCTTGAACGTACTGAATCCCGTAGAACCGGACAAATCAAAATCCACCAGCAGATTATCCGTGTTACTGATATAATAATCAAAACGTAACGTCAACCCGTCCAATAAACGGGCATCGAAACCGATATTGATGTCCCTTGTCTGTTGCCATTTCAACTTATCATTTGCCATACCCATCAGATATGCGCCCACGATATTATCATACTCGGCACTCGTAAAATACTTGTATGTAGCCATCGCTTGATAAGGGTTGAAATTCTGACTTCCGGTATATCCTATTGAAGCCCGTAATTTCAGTTGATTCAGCCATTCCTGATTGCTTAGAAAACTCTCATGGTGCATATTCCAGCCGACACCGACAGACCAGAAACTCCCCCAACGATTGTCAGCCCCGTACACCGAAGAACCGCTCAGACGATAGGAAAGATCCGCCAGATACCGGTTATCATAGGAATAATTGACAGCTCCTACCACACCAATTTCCCGCATTGTGGCATCATCTCCCGTCGGGGTACCGTTCTCCGCATACTGTTTAGCAAAAGCGATATGATCCACTTTATCGTTCAAAAATCCCCATGCCTCCATACCGTGGTAATCATAACTATCCTGCTGCATATTCCAGTTCAGGTTGGCAAACAACAAATGTTTGTCCCACTGCTTGGAATAATTAAATGTTGCGTCAATCTTCAATGTCTTGTTCGTTCCATCTTTGATATAATAAGACCCCCGTTTAAAATAATCATCTCCCGTCCAATCGGCAAACTTCGTGTGATTACCCGGGTAAAAATCTTCCCGGCTATCCTGTTTTTGCGTGTAACCGAAACGACCGATAAACTTTAAATCCGAGAACATCTGCCACTCGACGTAAAAATTATCGGTCACTTCCGTGTACTTTGAGAAATTCTTCGTCCCGAGGGTTGTATTATACAAGGGATTATAATACACCGTTGCCGTTTGCCAATCTCTCGGTTGGAATTGTCCCAACACCCGCTTCAGATTCCCGTTCTCGTCACGAGGGCTCCAGTAAGGATTCAATTTCGTATACTCGGAAAAACTACCATAAGGCGAATCATTCGCTTTATTGAAAGTAACGCTCAACACGTTCCGGAATAACAAACTTTTGTAACGATACGACAACGTGATCGCTCCTGCCACGTTCTCCCTATCGGAACCTTTCATGACTCCCGCAACCTTGTTGTAAGACACGTCAACCCCGTAACGCAGATAATCATCTCCCCCTTCCAGATACAAGGAATGTTTGTGTCCCACACCCGTCCGCAACGGCTTTGCCAACCAATAGGTATTAACACCCCGGGCGATATCTTTTTGTATCTGATTGTATTGCTCCATCCGGAATTGAGTATCTTCCGGATAATAAGCCGTATAACGTCCGGCATTCAACTCCACCTGCAATTTCTCCCTCGCATTACACAAATCATAACTCGTCAGATCCGGTCCCGTGATATTCAGGTCCCCAGAATAAGTCACTTTCAACATTCCCTTTTCCGGCTGTATCGTTTCGATTACAACCACCCCGTTAGCGGCACGCGAACCATAAATAGCTTTGGCTGCCGCATCTTTCAAAAGCGTAACCGAAGCCACCCGATTCATATCAAGATCAAACACTTTCTCAGTGGTCGCTTCAAAACCATCCAAAATGAAAAGAGGCTGATTCGGGTTGGAACTGTAATCACCTTTCATGTTCGGTAAACTGGAAGCCCCCCGAATCTGAATATCCGGCATACGATTCGGGTCGGAACCGAAATCCACGCTCTCCGTCACGATGAACGAAGGGTCCATGTTCTTTAAACTTTGCAGGATATTCTGATTCCCCAAGCGCTTTAAATCCGCTTGCTTGAAAGTCGTGGCAGCACCCGTGAAACTCTCCGCTTTACGGGTAAAGATACCTGTAACCACCACTTGTTCCATCTCCACCACGTCGGGTTCCATCGTCACGTTCAATTCCTTCTCACCCCGGTAAGTAACTTCTTTCGTCTGCATCCCGACAAACGAGAAAACCAGAACAATATCCCCGTCCGACGACACGGGCAGCTTATACTTCCCGTCCACATCCGTGGCACATCCCAGCGTAGTTCCCTTTACAACAACCGTCACCCCCGGCAACGGTTCTCCCCGCTCATCCTTCACCGTCCCGGAAATCATACGCGGCTCCACGCGAGTAACGCTACTTTTCGTACTTTTTTTAACAACATACACGCCATCCACTTTCGAGAACTCGAATCCCGTTCCTTCCAGAATCTTCCCGAGAGCCACATCAACAGGAACGTTCACCAGATTCAATTCTTTACACTTCTGATCGCCCAAGAGTTGCCGGTTGAAAAGAATCTCAACCCCGGTCTGATCCTTGAATTTGATCAAAACATTATTCAGGCTTTCAGCTTTAGTGCTAAAGGTTACCACACGAGTCGAATCCTCCGTTGCCGCGTGAGCCAACGAAACGAAAAACAACAAGTGCAACACCAACAACATTTTTCGTGAAAATACAGACTGAATATGCCTGTCAGGTGTCTTTTTTTTCATACATTTGTTTTATTAATTCGTTAATATTAATGAATCAGTGGAGAATGTCATCTAAAGTTTGCCGACTACAGAATGCATTCTCTACTTTTTTACTTCCTTATCACTTTTATCGTGTCACTTTCAATCGTGAACTTCACTTCAACCCCTTCCTCGAAAAGTCGTAACATGGTTTCAATCTTCCCGTAACGACTGAGAGTCCCCGAAAAGACCAATTCTTTCAGAGCCGGATCGGTGAAAACAATCTTCACGTTATACCATCTTTCCAGTTCCCGTGCAATCTCTTCCAGCGTCTCGTTTTCAAAACTGAAACGTTTATCCCGCCACGCGATCTCGTTATACACTTTCACTTCTCTGATTTCCGGCGTTTCGGAACCTTCCGCCAGACTCAACCGGTAACCCGGTTTAAGTTTCAATTCCGCAATTCGATCACTGCTGAACCCGATTACACCTTCGACCAAAGTCGCTTTCAATTGCCCGTCGTCCCGGTAACGCTTGACATTAAACTCCGTACCGTACACCTTCACGTTACCCAAATCCGTCTCCACGATAAAAGGCTTACGCTCATCCTTGGTAACGACAAAATATGCCTCCCCCGATAAATACACGCGTCTTTCATCTCCCGCAAACACGGTCGGAATCTTCAACTCCGTATCGGAGTTCAACCAAACCATTGTCCCATCACTCAATTCTACCTGATACTCACCACCCTTCGGGATCATAATCGTGTTGTACGTTACTTCCGATTTTTGAAGACCACTATACTTGATAACGCCCGCGTCTTTCTGTACCTCAATCCCGTCCACCTTATACAACATCGTATCCGCCAACATCTCCACATCCACCTTTTTCCCGTCAGCCAAAAGAATAATCGCCTTATTCCCACCGGGTACCCATTCTTTATTCACATTAGCCAACCGATCCGGCTGCTTCTCTCCTTTATTCAAGAACAAAATACCTCCGCCAACAGCCAACAAGATGAATAAACAAGCGGCAAAACGATACACGTACCGGACGATCTTCTTTCGCCTCGAATCCCGCTCTTTCCGTACATGCTCGTCAAATCCCGCGATCATCACGGATATATCCGTATCCAACTCACACGTCGTTTCGTCAGCCGACCAAACCCGATGAATACGCTCGTAATACTCCTTATGCCGTTCGTCCCTCGTCAACCATTCTTGAAACATTGCCTCCTCCGCAGGCGACAACGTCCGGCGAACTTTTCGCAACAAGATATCCCAACTAATATGATTTTTCTCCATAATTTTCAATCCAATCATTCGGTTTTGTCTATAATTAACACGAGATCAAAAAACGGATGACATGATTGAGGAAAAAAATTTATCTTTGTCAAAAATATTCTATCTCGGATGGACGAATTCTCGAAAAAGGATGAACTGGGCTCCCGAATAAAAAAGCGGGATGTAAAGGCTTTTCATGAATTGTACCGGACTTCATTCCGTCCTCTGCAACATTATGCCATGCGTTATCTTTATGACTGGAAAGAAGCAGAAGACATGGTACAAGATGCTTTTCTATCCCTATGGTCGTACCCGGAAAGGTACGATGAAAAGCAGTCCGTTTCATATTACCTGCTCGGAATCGTGAAAAACAAATGCATGAATTATTTGAGGAACCTTGACATTCAATATAAACATCAGGACAAAATCATCGAGGCAATGTTATTCTCAAATATTGAAGACCCGGAAATCGATGAAGATATTCACGAGCGACTCAACCGTATACTGGAATTATTGCCGGACAAACAACGCGAAGTCGTGTTATTGCACATCGTGGAAAAGAAGAAAATCAAAGAAATAGCGGAACAAATGGATATTGCCGAAACCACGGTAAAAACTCACTTCAAACGTGCCATGACAATCCTAAGGAACAATCTTAAATTCATTTTATTCGGGATATAAACATCATGCTGAACGCAACAAAAGACCTTGCGTTCAGCATGACACAAACAATAAAACGGACTTTCGAAACCTGTCAATCAGTTCATCCGAATAGCCCTTACAGCTTTTCCCCCGCTTCTTTTCTCCCCTTCTTTGTTATATTTTTCTTCTTCCATTTTGGCTTTGTCCGCACCTAAAGTATCGCCGTTTTTAGTCAACAGGCGGGCTTTGGAGTTCATCAAGTTAGCCTTGGCGAAATAGTCATTCGTCCGGGCACATCGAGCATCAAGCCAATCAATACCTTCCTGCACAAGGGCTTTGTCGTCACAACCGGTCAAAGCCTCGATATTGTTCTGGAAATACATCTGATCTTCCCCGCCACGGAACACGTTGTACTTGAAGGCTTCCCGCATACTGTTCAACATTCCCCGGTAATCACCCTTTCTTATATATTCGGCAGTAAATAAAGTTGCCAAAGAACCCGGCACGAAAGCATAATCCAATGACTGGAGAAGTTTGACCAATTCGGTATTTCTCGCCTCATCAAAATCCCCGTTACCCGGACGCCAATACGCGATCTCCGACACGGCTCCTTTTATTGCCATTTCCAATTTATAATCCACCACCTCTTTACCGGCAACTTCATAGAAACGACCGATATTAGCCATCACCTGCCGCAAAGGTTTTGACAACGGATCACTCACGTTCTTCTTGATCAAATCCCAGTTTTCCTTGGTCACGATCTCGTCGTCCGACAAAGCATTCAAGTATTCCGCGGCAACGGCACCCTGTTTTTCCTGCATATAGGCAGAAGCCAACGCGTTCAGATAACGACTCAACAGATCAACACTTCTCTCTCCCGCATCATAACGCATTGTCAACCCGCTCAAGTTATTCCGTGGATCATTGGCAATCTTTCCGCCCTCCATCAACCACTCGGCAGAACCGGCGCCAACCATCTTATGCACCACTTGTCGCGTGTTCGGGTCCACGAAAACCAAAGTCGGAAACGCCTTCACGTCAAAGGTGTTTTTCAGTATCACACCGTCGGCATCTTTCTCCATGTCATACTTCACGTTCACGAAATCCCGGTTAAATTGATTTCCCACGTCCTCACGGGTGAAAACATTGGCCGAAAGCATTTTACAAGGTCCGCACCATGAAGTGTAACAATCAATAAAAATCAACTTCTTCTCTTTCTTTGCTTTCTTCAGAATCTTTTTCCATTCCTTGGTTTGTTCGAAACGGATTCCCTGTTCCTGTGCCCGGGCACCCAGAACAATCGCGGTCAACAAAATGACTATCACGTACAATCTCTTCATTACATACAATATTAATTAGACATCCTTATGATTTAAACTTCTTTTTCAAACCGGAAACGATATCGTCAAACTCCTTCGTGATACCTTCTTTAAATTCCGGGCTAAGTTCGTCAAACCCGAAGAAAACCGAAAGTACTACCTCACATTTTCCATCTCCCTTGGGATAAATGTCAAACGCGTACACCCATTGTTTTTCCCCGGCATAGTCGGATTTCGTCACGAAATAACAGATTTTGAAATTGTCATAGTCAATCACGCTGATGTGTTGACTTCTTTTCTTTCCGGCTTTCGTTTCCAATTCAATTTTGGCATTCAATGCCTTTTCCTCGCAGGTAAAAGTCTTCACTCCCGAGAATTTCCTGTAATTACCCGGTTCGGACATATAGTCCCATACCTTTTGCGCGGAAGCCTTCAAAACGACTTTCTTCTCCACCGCCGGCGGGATTCTTTTAGCCGCAGTCATTTGCGCGGAGGCGATGCCTGCCGTGCAAAGTATCATCATTAAGCACAAAAACTTTTTCATCTCTCGTTTTTTTATAGAGTTGAGGAATACCGTACGGTTGCTGTGTCGATCGAAAAGAAGCATAATATCTCTCGTTATACATGTATCCCTCAAACTCTTGTATTATTTACATGCCCATTGCCGGCATGGCAACACTCTTTTTCTTCCCGCTAACCAATTCCGCCAACTTGTCGGTCAAGGCTTTTCCCCTCAAATTCTTCGCCACGATACGCCCTTCCTTATCGATAACCAAGATATAAGGGATTCCCGAGAACTGATACTGTTTCATCACGTCTTTCCCGGCTTTCGGGGCACACACTTGCGCCCACGGCATATTCTCCTCTTTCATTGCCTTTCTCCAAGCGGCATCATCCTTGTCAATCGACACGCTGAAGAATACAACACCCTTGTTACTGTATTCCTTGTAAGCCTCTTTCAAATGAGGGATTTCCGCGCGACACGGACCACACCAAGAAGCCCAGAAGTCCAACACGAGGATTTTGCCCTTGAAGTCCTGCGGTCCCAGTTGTTTCTTTCCGTCGGGCGTGGGGAACGAAAATTCCGGAGCCATTTTCCCTTCAGCCAAACGCTCCTTCTGTGCTTTCGCCTCGGCTCTATCCGCCTTGAATCTAAGCAGGGGCGCGTAATTCGGGTTCACTTTTTCCAAACGGGCAAGCACCTGTTCTACCAATGCCTCGTCTTCCTCGCCACGCAACGCGGGCAGTACCGCCAACACGCTATTCCGGTCGGCATAATGCTCCGCGAGGAATCTTGCACGGGCACGGGACTCGTCACCCAACATATCGTAAAACTTCCCGGACACTTCCTGTTTTGCCGCATCGTCAATCCCGGGGATGCGATAAACTCCTTGAGAAATCCCGATCATCAACTGGTACCCCCGGTAACCGTCCCAGTTCATGAGATTCATCACCTCGTTGTTAGGTCCCCCGTTAATATACACGTAAGGGGGATTTTTGATTTTAATTCTAGCGGTATCCTCCCCGCGGAAATTAATTTCCAAATCTTCGTCCTCTGCCCAAAACGACACGGACTGCCATTTCTGGCAATCCAAGGTGTAAACCCCCGGTTTGTCCACTTTCATTTTAAACTCGTACGTGCCGTCAGCGTTCACTTTACATGAATCAAGAACCGTCTTGTCAAAGCCTTGACGTTCCACGATTTCCATGTTAAAACGGTTGTACGGGAATTTCACTTTTCCCTTGATCGTTATCGTCTTTTGGGCGAAAACAGAACTTGTAAGCATCACCATACAAGCCACAAACATTACACTTAAAAATTTCCTCATACTATTATTATTAAATCCATTAAAATTCAACACGACTTATTTTAATTCAGCCGCCAATTTCTCGAAATAGGTACGATACGACATCATACCCGCTTTTCCCTCGGCTTCTTTTTTTGCCGATTCGGCGGCGGCATTCTCGAACCAACGGGCTGCACGTGCCCTCAACTCCTTGTCTTTGCAGTTCTTGGTTATCCTTAGCCCCCAGTTATACAATAACAAATCCGAAACCTTGCCATTTTTCAACAGCGCGTCACCCTCAGTCACGTAAGTTTTCCAGTCCCCGGTCTTCTCGGCATTATTCATTCTCGCGTTCGCCGCGATGTCTTCCCAACCGTCAACTTTCGCCTTTTTCATCCGCTTCACGTAACGCTCAAAACCTTTCTTATCCAACACCTTTGCGCCCTCTTTTTCCTGCACGAACCGATTCGCCCCGGTTGCCCACACGGATTGTATCTTACGATTCACTTGTTGTTCCCCGTAAAGTGAAACGAGATGTTCCCGGTTTGCGTATACATACCGGAACAAATCACTATCCACATCATTCACGTACCGGACAAAGATATCCCAATACTTTTTCTCGTTCAATTTCTCCCGGTCGAGCGTGGCGAAATACTCCAACGTCACCTTCTGTGCGTCCTCTCCCAAGTTAGCCATCCCGAGCACTTCCAGATAAGAAGTTATAAACTCCGGCTCCCGGTTTCCGTCGGCATACTCGTTTTGCATATAACTTAATCCTTTACCTTCCAACACGAGTTTCCCTTGCCTGATTAATTCATCCGCACCCAATCCTCCTACCACGCAATGCACTATTTCCCCGTCACCATGAATAAAATTCAACGTGGGATAAGCTCTCACGCCATAACGCTTGCTCAATTCTTTCCCCTCGCCCTTTTCCATGTCCACCTTCACGTTAATAAACTTCTCGTTGAACAAAGCGGTAACATCAGGATCGACAAAGGTCGTTTGAGCCATTTGTTTACAAGGTCCGCACCAAGAGGTATAGCAATCCATAAATATCAATTTATTCTCTTGTTTTGCCTTTGCCAGAATCTCGTTCCAGCTCCCGGCGGTAAATTCTATTCCCTGTGCTTTTTTCAAAGCCTCCTGCCCGTACCCGATAAAAGGTTCCGCTTCGGTGTAACCACCTGCCAAATACACGAGCTTACCATCCCCGTTCACGAAAACAAAAGCGGGATACCCCGATGTCCCGTATTTCTGTGCCAATTCCTTCTCTTTACCGAAATCCAACTTCAGATTGATAAAATTCTCGTTGTAAAAATCAGCCACTTTATCCAACGAGAAGATATTCTTCACCATCATCACGCACGGTTGGCAGTAATCGGTATAAGCATCGATAAAAATCAACTTCTTTTCCTTCTTCGCCTTCACCAACGCCTCCTTGAACCCGATTTCCTCGAATAGAATAGAACGTTTGTTACTTCTCTTTACTTCCGCTTCTTTCACCGCCTTTTGTCCCTTTTCCAAAAAAACTTCCGGTTTCTGTGCTAAAATAAAAGGACTGACGACACCCAGAATATCCCCGTCCGGCATAAAGAAACCGTAAGTGGGGTACATATTCATCACCAGCTTCGGGGCAAATGCCTTCCCCGCCTCCGTTCCCATATCTATATGAATGGCCACGATATTCCGGTTACAGAAATCCATAATCCCCGGCACGGAGAACAATTTCCGCTCCGCCTCATCCCGTTTCTTCCGGTCTTCGGGAGTACGAGCCTTCATCATCGCGTCGACCAACACGATTTTGCCCTCCTTTTGAGCCAACTCCGCGGCTTGTTCCCACGTCAGATCCTTGAATACCGATTTATACTTCTGTGCTTTCACCGGCAATCCAAACATCACCAACAGGAGAACAACACTCAACCACGTTCCGATTCTACTATTCTTTTTCATGGATAATTCTTTTTGAGGCTGTCTGAAAGATTCTTTTCAAACAACCTCATTTCTCTATACTTATTTATTCTTTGTACAATATATCAACGATCTTACCGAAACCGCCATAAGGTTTATCGGTTCCGTCCACGATCGCACCCGTCAATTCATTGAATCCTACCAAGTAGATTTTTCCTTCTCCGCCACCTGTCAACGTCGAAACAATCAACAGTTTCCCGTCTTGAGCATGTCCGGAGTTTTTAAATACTTCAATCCCGGTAATTGTTTCCCCGGCAAACGAGTGAACGACAGTTCCCGCATTTGTCGAAGCATATTTATACTGGCACAAGTCACTACCGGAAGAATAGAAACACACGTTTCCTTGATTTCCGAAAGCGTAATAAGAATCCCCGTTTATTCCTTCACAGTTATCCATCGCATATTTCTTCACCGGCGAGGCTTCCGTTCCGGAGAAATCCATCACGTACAATGCGTACTCGGATGTTTGCGTGTCGTAAAAAACAGCATAAGTGTAAGAATTGAAACCGTTATCCATAAACTTCAACTCTTTGGAAACACCGATATCATCCAAATCGAACTCACCACTCGCAGTAGATTCAAACTCACCCACCTGTGAACCGAATTGATTTATAGGAGCAAAACGTTTGTTTTTCTTGTCGAAAATCACGGTTGAGAATGTACTGGTAGATATACGCGGCAAATAAGGAGCCGCTTCATAATCCCCGTTCAACCGGTCGCCAAAGGTTGTCACCCCCATAGACGCATGATCCCAAACGTAAACCAATCCGTTATTGATAAGCATCTCTATCGGGCGACTTGTTACCATAAAAGCCCCGGGAGCGGGAGTTATACTCATCGGGAAAGAGAAC
Source organism: Butyricimonas sp. Marseille-P3923 (assembly GCF_900184685.1). GTDB lineage: Bacteria > Bacteroidota > Bacteroidia > Bacteroidales > Marinifilaceae > Butyricimonas > Butyricimonas muris. The sequence continues at coordinate 1,059,467 of NZ_FXXL01000006.1, read as the reverse complement.
CACGACGGATAATCACTCGACATAATCTCGTATGTATCAATATCCAAGGTTACACCTCCGGTTTCAGTAAAGAAATAAAGTGCTTTATTATCCGTTGCTGCATCAACAGAAACAAATCCCAGAAATTTCCCATTCGTTATTTCCAGATCATTAACACCGGAATAGACATGATAATAAGTCTGTTCGTCCGATTCCAAGATATCCGGCAATAACTTGGCAGACTTTATCAAATGCAAATCATAAATACCGTTATTCTCATCCATCACGCACAACCCGCGGGAAACGAGAGTTTCAACATTCAACTTTAACGTGAAAGCCTCTTGAATATTCTGAAGATGGTCGGTCACCGTCAAGGTCAGATAATACGCGCCCGGTATCTCGTAAATAATCGTATCGAACACCGCTTTCGTGTACAACACGACTGCCGAATCATATTTAGTCACATCTTCATCCTTCTGGGGGACTTGCGGGTAAATTTTCCACTCGTACGACAGATCTTCCTTGTTCCCCGCATATTTCACATCCACGGGTACTTTAAAATTCTCGAACTGATACGCCGTTTGTTGTGCCTTAATACCTGTCGTGTCGATCTGCAACGACGTTAATTCCTTGTAATCATAATTACCCTTGTCATCATAGCAATTACATAAACCGAAGATGGCAACCAGTAAAAAAATGATCTGTATTATAAATCTCTTGTTCATAAAATCATCGTTTAATTGTTAATCCGGGAATGTTACTCGATCACCTGTTTTAGGATCTACCAGAGGCCCGTTCTCGGCTTCGTACTCTGCCAATTTTTCTTTCAAGATTCTCTTCGCCGGCGAGAATTTCGCATCATTACCCATGAATCCCATCAGATTCCAAGCTGAAAAATCCCAAACACCTAACTGCTCGTAAACGAACAAGTATTTAGTTTGATTACACTCCCCGAAATAATCACTCACTTTATTCATAAACCAATTTTCACCACCTACCCACTCTTCCGGAATGTCATCCGAAACCGTGATAAAAAGTGTTGTCCGAAGTCCCGCTTTCAAATCATCGGAATCCACGAGTTCAACCAAGAAAGATTTAGCCCCGTCCTCCAGCAAATCACTTGAACGCAAGACTTTCAACGGTATTTTTACGGAAACCTCGTTTTTAGGCAGCACAAGCCGGTCTTGTATCTCGTAATTAGTCCCGGCAACAGCTCCATTCTCGCTCGTGATCTTCAGCCCGATTGTCCGGTCGTAATTTTTAGCATACCCCATCAACAATATCTCAAGGTCAATGTCGGTATATTCATCCAGCACGAAGCCATAAACGACATCAATCGTGTCCCTTTGTAACCCCATACTCGTGTAATTAAAATTCACTCGCTCCACATCATTGTAATACGGGATTTTTTCTTTCTCGCAGGCAGTCAACACAAAGGTCAAACATACCGGAAGCCATAAAAAATATCTTATCATGAATTTCATAATCTCTGTTTTTTATTTTCCAAATTCCAGTTCATTCTCCGGTTTCGGGAATACATAATTCACCGTGTAGCCATTCAATTTCTCATCCTTCATCCGCTTATGATAGAAAAAGAGTTGTCCTTCACAAATAAATTCACGCTGGTATTCCTTCAAGATTTCTTCCTGCACGGCATCCCCGCTATTCACAACCGAAGCATCCAACAACTCCGTGTCTTCATATCCCCGGTTAGCGAGCACTTCGTTCAATCGGGCTACCGCCACGGAAGGCGTTGCCTTATCACACTCCGCCACGATATAATACATCTCGCTTAGACGGATCATCGGCATACGGTCACGCTTGGGCGTGTACAATTGACCTTCCACCGTAATTCCATCCATCTGCCACAGTTTAGAAGGTACATCCCCTATATAATTCGTGGTTTCGAAGAAGAAACTACGAAAATCATTCCCCGCGACAAACAAACTACCCGGGGAAATCCGCGTCAATAAAGGCACGCTCGTACCCGTGAAAGACCCCTCGATATAATCTTTCAACTTCCTTATATTTAAAGCGAAAAGATGTTCCGTGGAAAAAGTACGGTCACGCAACTCCTTTTTCTCGTTCAACACGTCGCCCCTCGTGCTCCAAGGAAACAACTCCCGGTTTTCGTGAGCCTCGATCACGGCAATGGCACTCTTACGGGCTTCGGTCGGATTGCCCGCGTACATGTACACGCGTGCCATCAACCCCATAACCGCGTAATAATTCAAGTGATAATTCCGATTTATCAAATAACCGTTGTCATCACTCGCGGAAACTTCCCGTCCCGTCAGCACAGGATCATTTGCCAGACACGTAGCCGCTTCTTTCAAATCCTTGATAATTTGTTCCGTGACATCTTTCGGGGAAACCGACACGGTTACCTGCTTCGTGAGTTCATTGACATAAGGAATCCCGTCTTCAGCGGAAGCACTTGTCGCATCCGCACAAAACAAACGTAACAAATCAAAGTGCATGAAAGCCCTCAAAGCCAACGCTTCCCCTTTTATAATCTGCTTATTATCCCCCGTGAACACGGCTTTTGAATTATCAATATAAGCCAGAATACTATTAGCGTTCGCTATGGCGTTATACAACCCGTTCCAAAGCGTGTCGATAATCGGTTTCGTGTTCGTTGCCTCGTACTCGTATTTCAACGCGTTCGCGTAACGATGATTGGAGCCGATTCCTCCCCATTGCTGGGCGACCACATCCACTATCCCGTAAGTCAACTCTCTACCATACAGAGAAGATTTTGTCATCGCCGTATAAACGCCCGCCAAAGCATCCTTGAACCCATCCTCGGTGGAGAACATATCTTCGGCTTCCATCTCGGTTTTCGGTTTCACGTCCAGCCAGTCGTTACACGCCACCATGCTGAAACAAACCAAAATCCACAAACTATATTTTAAAAAACCTTTTCTCATAATCTAGTCGAATAATTGTTTAGTATATTCATAGCCTACCACCTGTTAGAATGTCGCTTGCAGCTGGAACGAGAAAGAACGGGCAAACGGGTAATCCGTACCTCTTTCCGTCTTCACCGTTGACAGACGAAATACATCATTCATGTAGAAAGACAATTTCAACCGCTCGATAATACCATTCTGCATGAACTTACAATTTCTGAAATCGTAACCGACATTCAGAGAAGTCATTTGCAACTCGCTCAAATCCTGCACGAAGCGAGATGTCGGGCGCGTGAAATAATTCGGGTCGGTAACTCTCTTGAACTCGGCTTTTTGTCCCGGTGTGGTCCATCTTCCGGTATACACCCGACGGTCCACGTTGTAAGTCATATCGCAATTCTCAACCTTGTCTACCAACGTTTGATTATACATCTGTCCGCCCAAACGGAAATAAAAAGAAGTATTTACAGAGAAACCTTTCCAATCCAAGTTAAAACCGAATGTTCCCGTGTATTTCGGCAACTCGTCACCGCAAACGACTTGATCGTTGGCATCCCACGTGTAAGTCAGTTGCCCGTCCTTTGTCAGAAACAGCTCGTTTCCGGTACCCGGGTCGATCCCCAAAGACCGCACCGCCCAAATGGCACTCATCGATTGTCCCTCGGCGTAGCGAACGGACGGTTTCGTGGTCTTTTCTTTCGTACTTTGATCATAATTGAAATCTTTGTCGGAATCCTTATCATCATTCATGCTTGACAGAGCCTCGTTAATCTCTTTGATCTTGTTCGTGTTGTGCATCAAAGAACCGAACACGTTCAAGTGCAAATCCTTATCCGCATCATTAATCGCGCGCACGCTTACCTGCAACTCGAATCCTTTGTTCTGTGATTTTCCCAGATTCTCTGTGTAAGAAGAGAACCCGGCGGAAGGCGGTAACGTTACCGGGGTCAACAAGTTACTCGTGTTCTTGATATAATAATCAAAAGTCAAATCGACACGACCAAATAATGATACATCGATTCCGACGTTATTATCCTGTGTCTTTTGCCATTGCAGGTCGGGATTAGCCAAACTCATCAAGTAAGAACCGATAATGTTATCGTAAACTTCGTTTGAATAATACTTGTAAGTAGAAACCGCCTGATAAGAATTGAAGTTCTGTGAACCCGTGTAGCCCGTGGAAACACGCAATTTCAAACGTTGCAACCACCCAATGTCATTCAAGAATTTCTCGTTGTGCATGTTCCAACCCGCACCAACAGACCAAAAATGTCCCCAGCGGCGATCAGCCCCGAACAACGAAGACGCGTTCGCCCGATAGTTACCGTCGAACAGGTAGCGGGAATCGTAAGAATAGTTCACGGAAGCCAGAAAACTCGTTTCTCTGGACAAAGACTCGCTTCCACTCGGTTTTCCTCCGGCAAGATACTGTTGGGCATGAGTGATGTAATCCAACTTGTCATTGGCAAATCCCTCCGCTTGAAAAGTAACGGATTCCGATTTCGTTTCACCGAGGCTCCATTGAGCGTTGGCAAACATCACGTGTTTATCCCAAATCTTCGAGTAATTCAAAGCGATATCCGTCGTTAGGGTTGTCATCTTCCCGTTCCCTTTCGTGTATTGACCTCTCTCGAAATAAGCGTCGTCCGTGATATCGATATCACGGAACATCGTGTGATCCCTCGGGTAAAAAATATCCGATTCATCCGTGCGGGAAGTGAAACCGAAACGCCCCGTGGCTTTCAAATCATCAAAGACACTCCACTCGATATAAAAATTATTTGTTATATCCGTGTATTTACTTTCGTCTTTCGTGTTTAAAGTTTTATTTATTAGCGGGTTGTAAACCGGGTTACTCCCGTAGGCCACCTCTACCGGGTTCAACACCTCCCGAATTGTCCCATCTTCATTGTTCGCCCTCCAGTACGGGTTCAGTTTCGCGTAATCGGAAAATGACCCGTAAGGGGAATTATCGGCTTTATTATGCAACAAAGAAAGTTGTTCCCGGAAAAGCAAAGATTTGTAACGATAAGAAAAAGTAAAACCTCCGCCGAATGTTTCCCGGTTGGAACCCTTCATAACACCCGCCACGTTGTTGTAACTCACGTTAATATTATACCGGATAAACTCATCGCCACCCTCGAAATTCAACGAGTGCTTGTGCCCGATCCCGGTACGTAACGGTTTGCTCAACCAATAGGTATTGACACCCCGCTCTACCTCTTTATTCAATCCCGCGTACAATTCATCCAACCGCTGTTGACTCACCGGGTGATTCGTGGACGAGGTATATACCCCGGACAAACGCTCCACTTCCAGTTTCTGCCACGCGTTACACAAATTATAACTACTTAAATCCGGGGCTTGGATATCCATACTCCCGGTATAACTTACCGTCATCTTACCGATCGCCGGACGTTTGGTCTCGATAACAACCACGCCGTTCGCCCCCTTGGAACCGTAAAGCGCCTTTGCCGTCGCGTCTTTCAACGTCGTGATAGACTCCACCCGGTTCATATCCATGTCCATCACCTTCTCGATAGTCTGTTCAAAACCGTCCACGATAAAAAGCGGCTGGTTCGGGTTCGTCTGGTATTTATCCTTCATGTCCGTGAAACTGGAAGCACCGCGCATCTGGATTTCCGGCACCCGGTTCGGGTCGGAACCGAATTGATTGCTCTCTATCACCTGAAAAGAAGGATCAAGGTTTTTCAAGGCTTGCAGGACATTCATATTACTCACTTTCGCCAGATCTTCCGCTTTCACGGTACGCGCCGCACCCGTGTAACTCTCAGCCTTCCGGGTAAAGATACCGGTAACCACGACTTCTTCCATCTCCTTCACGTTCTCTTCCAACGTCACGTCTATCGTTTTCTGCCCGTCGTACACGACCTCTTTCGTCAACATCCCCACGTACGAGAATACAAGTACCATATCCTTGGTCAAGGGAAGAGCCAACGAATAGCGACCGTCAATATCGGTAGCCCCACCTAAAGCCGTTCCCTTGATGACGATTGAAACCCCGGGCAACGTTTCCCCTTTTTGATCCCGCACCGTTCCCATCAACGTGATCTGTTGCACTTTCTCCGCCTTTACCGGGGCTTTCCGTATCACCACCACGTTATTGGTCAATTCATATTCCAGCCCGGTACCTTCCAGACATTCGCGCATGGCAGAATCCACGGTAACATTCTTTACCGCATAATCCTTTCTTCCGACATGTTTCAAATCGTCGTTACTGAACATGAAACTCAACTTCGTCTGGCGTTTGATCTCGTCAAAAACCTCTGCCAACGAAGCATTTTTCATATCCACACTAACCCGATCCGTGTTTTGTTGAGCGAATGAAAATGATACTGACAACAGTACTATCTTCACGGATAACAACAATTGGCATAGCCACCGGGGATATCCCCGAAAACTTTCATGATCTCTCTTCATAAAATAATTTGTTTGATTTTACATTAGTCTATTTCACAATCTCTTCAATTCTGTTTGCGGCAGAAATGATCGGCTTTCTTTTTTTCTTTTAATTATTTTCCATAACTTTGTTTATTGATTTTACATTAGTCTGTTAGCAGACTCACAAGGGAATGGTATTTGCGGTACCGTTCTCTTTTTATTTTAGAGTCACATGGTTCCCCTCCACGACAAACGTGATCCTTTTGATTTTTTCCATCAAATCAAATATATCGGAAACCTCCTTGTACTTCAGGATATCCATCGTGAAACGCAACTCTTTCTGCTCCGGGCTGCTGTACGAAACCTTGAAATCATACCAGCGCTGCAACTCTCTCATGATATCTTCCAAACGGGCGTTCACGAACACGATCCGTCCCAGCTTCCAAGCAATATAATCATCCACGTTGACCTCTTTCACCTCTATATTACCAGCCTCATCCACCTTCGCCTGCTCGCCGGGTACAATCCGGTGCACGCGACTCTCGCTCTTCACCTCTACCGCCCCTTGCACCAGCGTTGTCAACAAATCCGCCTCGTCAGCATAAGCCCGAACCCCGAATTCCGTTCCCAGCACGGAAATATCCGCCCGCTCCGTTCTCACCGTGAACGACCGTTGTTTCTCGTGCTCGACACTGAAATACGCCTCTCCCGTCAACCAAACGACGCGTTCCTTCGAATTAAAATGCACCGGTATTCGCAGTTCCGACTCGGAATTAAGGTACACGGTCGTACCGTCCTCCAGACGCACGATATACTCTCCCCCTCTCGGTATCTGGATCACGGTAAAACTATTATCAGCGACAACCGCCTCGTTATTTCTCATGAAATTCAGCGTATCCTTCTGATTCACCATCACCGCCAACCCGTCATTCACGCGTACCGTCGTGTCCCCGAAAAGAGCAACTTTCTCCCCGTTGGATAAGGTTACCACGGCTTTGGAACTCCCGACCTTAATCTCCTCGTGTGCCAATAAAGTTGAAGAATCTCCCTGTTTTGAATCCGACATCAACCAAATCATTCCACCCACCATCAACGGGAAAATAATCGCCGCCGCCACTCGAAGCACCCGTGAACGAATCTTTCGACTCCTGATAGCCACCGTTTCCCTTCTCAACCGCTTCCACCGATCATCCCGCGACACGCGATTACGGTCCGTGACAGCCCTTTTCAAATATTTCCCCGAGTGCAAACCTTCAAAGAAATCCCTGTTCCGCCCGGATGCATTTAACCATTCATCCAACCGGCGTTGTTCATCTTCCGAAATATCATTCAAAAGTGCCTTCGTTATCAATCTCTCAATCTCCCGTATATTCATCAATTACTCCTATCTTAAAATATTTTTCTATCTTTCTTATCTAAGAACTCCAAAAAACAAAAAAGGTAGTATAGAAATATGGCATTTTTTCAAGAAAAAAATCTATCCTGTTCAGTTATCTTACAACAATCAATAATATATATATCAGGTATTTTACTGTTATTAAATTTTATATAAATACAATTTAAATTCTATTATTTTACCTTTGGAATAGGCTTTGAATAGGAGTTGAATAGGAGATGAATGGGAGTTGATATAAATCAACTACAATACAAATATATCATATATACTTATTATTTAACTTATTTTACCTCGAAACCAACTCTCTCGGGAACTGACCTCACCCGGATTTTTATTCTATTTATTTCCATCCCACCCCTTTCGAAGGAAAATTTTGGGATGGGAAAACTATAAAAGAGCAATAACGTGGGGAAATCAATTTAAAATCACGGCATTCACGGATACAAGTACATCATAAAACAAAGGAGATGTTTCAAACGTTCCCTCAGATAGTTATTCGCGTTTGTCTTATGTTTTTTAATGGTCGTAACGGCAATATTCAACTCCTCCGCGATCTCTTTATGACTCTTTCCTTCCAGACTCTTCGCGTACACGTTCCGACAGGCTTCCGGAAGTTCTTCAAAAATATCATTTATCAAGGCATATATTTCAGCCTCGATCATCTGGTACACGAACGACTCTTCCGCCTCCTCCACTTCAAAACCTTCCATTCGTCTATCTTGCCTCTGCTTATCCCGCAGGAACGTCAGGCAATGGTTACGCACCACCCGGTACAAGTAAGCCTTCAACTGTAACTCGTCCTCGAACTTATCCCCTTTCTCCCATAACTTAATAAAAATATCCTGCAAAAGATCACACGCCAATTCCTCATCCCCCACGTAACGCATGGCGAAATACTTTAAAGCGGCAAAATATTGTTCATATACCTCTTTAAATGTTCTCGAATCCGACAAACATATTCTTCCGCTCCGGATTGTATTTGTCATATATTCATATAATTTTAGACGAAGACAAATATAATTGTATTTCTTCAAACAAAAAAGCGGTGTCGTACACGACACCGCCTAATATCACTAAAGCATACACTATAATTCTCGCAAACTAATAGTAATATAACGCAACAGCTCCCCCATCAAAATTTTTATTTACCCAATAATGTTTCTGTACCTCCCCGGGTTTCTGCGGATCGTCATACAATTTCAACACCCTAAAATCCCCGTTATCAAAAATAGCACCAAACACGCGCCCGTTGAAATATCGCTGGGCTGCATTGTCCCCGTCGCCTCTCCACGTTGCAGTGATAACAAAATCTTTCATATTGCCCTCTTCCGTGAATTCATGTATTTTTGAAATAGCAGTACCTTCCATACTCATCGAATACAGAGCCTTCCCCGCCCCGACATACATAAAGTCATTATAGCGCTTATCCATCGCTATTTTCACAAGACCATGTCCTTGTTCTATCAATCTTGCCGCGTCAACAGGTAATTTCAAATTAGAAACAGCTTTATAATTTATCGAATGCTCTGCCGTGTACAAAACAGTATTTAACTCGAACGTTTGTATATAAAAATCCGAACCGTCCTTATAGATAACATAAGTATTATTATTAAAAAAACTTTCATGGAAAAGTATCGCATAGATCTCTTTATCAAAATTATCAAGAAGCACATAACCGTCAGGTAAACTAGCTATATTGCTTGGACGAGATAAATCATGAACCGCATAATAATCCAGTTTTTGATTATACCCGTTTGAAGCTGTCATAGCAAGAATCCGTTTTCTTTCCTTTTCATAAATAATCGCTAATTGATCTTTCGCTGTCACACGTTCGGCTTTAATCTCTTCAGAACCTTTATCCGGTACATCATAAGGGTCGTCAAAGACCAATGGTTCAAGAATAAAACGTCCCGTGTTCGGATTCCCCGCGTCATAATTCACACGCGTGTAAATTTTCCCAGACTTATCCAACAACAGCGAGGTAGCTCCGACAGTTTCAAAATTTACCGGAATGCAATTAGTCGGTTCCCCCACGAACTCATCTTTCATGGAAACGATTTTTTTCATATCTTCAGAATTCACGGCAACGGATTTCCGCCAATCCCGGTCCAAGATTTGCAAAGCACTGTATCGATCAGCCGGATCCGGAGCCAATCCCGTAATACGGGATATTTCCACGGGATCTTGCCCCAATTCTTCTCCATCATTGTAAAGAGGATACACGTTTTCATGTGGAATATATTCCGTGACCGAGAAATTAGAATAAAGCCTTCCGTCAAGTTCCACGTTTTTCTTCTCCCAATAACGCTCGACAAAATCCATTTGAGTGACACCATTACTTTTACCCAACACGACAATTCCGGTACTAAAAGGTCGGCGTATCTCCACGAGGAAACCATAGATCGTGGCATTACCAGCGTTTTTCCGATAAATAAACAACTGCCCGTTCCCTCCTTCCGTGAACACGTGCCGTAAATTTTGCTCTGTTGAAATCACTTTACCATCCATCCGCCACTCGTAAGTCAATTCATCATCACCGTTGTATTTCACCTCCAAATCTAATTGCAATTCATCCCCCGCAGTCACCTTGAATCTGGCATCTATAGTATTTTCATGAAGATAAAATCTTTCTTGATCCTCTATATTTGTTATAATAACGGTATCAGGCAATACAATATCTCTATAATTCAAATTTGTTTTGTCATCCATGCAACCGGTTAATAATATATAGCCTAAGAAGCATATCATTAAAATCTTATTTCTCATAACCTATTTTTTTTGGTCCATTACAATACATATTTCTTAATTCTATAAAAATCATCCTGTAATCGTAACAGACATTAAACGTCCATCCAACTCGTATCTAGGTGTTTTTTCCAAGGCTCTTTTAAACATGATAGCGTAATATCTCTTTTCCGAAGGATCCAAAACCCCAAAATCACGAATGCCTGTTTCTTTTACAAATTCATCATATTTCTCTTTAGAATAATCGCCCAAATAAGCTTTAGCGATATCATCTGTCCACCATTCTGGCCACGAGAAAATATCCAGCACAGTAATCTCTATAAACAGAGAATCTGCCATATAAACTTGAAAATCCGAATTAGGTACTAATTGCAATCTCAGGATTTTACTCCCTTCTTTTAATATAGCCTTTCGCTGTAATTTCACGCGCATCGTGTCAATAAAATCTCCATCCTGTTGAAACGGTTGTTCTGTTTCCAAAATGAAACAATCCTCCGGGAGTGTCGTTTTTTCTTTATCCACGTTAACGGCAAAATACAACGTTTCAGTCAAATTGTAGCCTCGAAATTCAACAGGGACGGAAATAATTTTCTCCGTGGTATTATCACTCTCGTACGCGAAATTACACTCGACTTTGTAGTAATCCTCGCCGGATTCGCTCCCGAACATGAACTTGATAAACCTTTCGGGAGTAAACATTTCCGGTTTTTCCTCTTGACACCCGTAAAACGCCAAGCAACCTAATAAAAGAAGTAAAAATATGATTCGCATAATTGTTTGCATTTATATTACACATCATTTACTGCACCCCGGCTTCCGTGTCCGGTACCGGCATAACTAATTTCCCATTATGAGCGACAGTTGTTCCATTCTCTCTTAACGGCAGGTTCAATCTCTTGTACACATAAACCATTTGCCCCTCGCATAAAAATTCCCTACGGTATTCCTTAACCAACGCCTCCATAAAAGTACCTTTATCCACGTCAGTCTTCAAGTTATAAACCGAATTATTTCGGGCGTCCACAACTTTATTAAATATCTCGACAGCCAAAGCCCGGTCTTTATCAAAAACAGCCTCCGCCGCAATATAATAACATTCGGGGAATCGAAGTACCGGTTCTAGAGATTTTGCCGCAATCATATCACTCTCTTCCCTTCCTTCCAAAGAAAATTTAGTAACCATGTTTTGGGGTATCGCTTTCAAACGCACATCATCCGCGTTCTCCGAGAAAATTCCACTTTTATCGTTCAGCACTAAAAGCCAATCTTTAGCTGAAGAACTAAAATATCCTTCCGTCCAAGTAGACAATTCCGAGTTATAAGGAGCAAAAAGTATTTCCGAGTGTAACCGAGGTTCAATCGTACTTAACTCCATCGGGTCCCCAATATACCCGGGAGCGACAAACCTAAAATTCGTTCCTTTGTTCACGACGTTTATCACCTCATTCGCGTGTTCGAACGCCTTATCATTTTCCCCGGCATACAAGCAGACTCGGGCAAGCAATTGAGATATAGCGTAATAATTCAATCGATTGGCTCGATAATTGAAAAACTCATCAACACCTAAAACTTCCCCCGCTCCGTTATCCAGTTTAACACGGGACTCGTTCAAGTAACTAAAAATCTTTCCCCCGGGATATTGTACATCCGTGTCAAAAGGTTTAATCCACTCTTTAGCTTTCTCTAAATCCGCAATCAAATACTTCAGAATGTTCTTCGTCGTTACCGGAGGATTCACGATAGACGGGTATGTTGTCACGTAAGGAATAAAGGCAGACTCCCCACCATTGTCAGCGATAGGGGCTTTAGCAAAGATACGTAACAATTCAAAATGCATGAGAGCCCGTATCGCGTAAGCCTCGGCAAGAATCATATTTTTAGTAACATCCCCATACTTGAATTTTACTTCCCCGTCATTTTCCAATCCTTGAATCAAATTGTTCGCCTCCGCGATAACTTTATAGCTATCCAACCAGATAGAGGCGGCTATCGACTTTGCCTCACTCTTGTCATACTCGAAATTAACCACATCCAAGTAGGGACGATGCGCTTTCTCGTTCAGACTATAACTACGTCCCCAAGCTTCCACCGCACCCCATGTCAACTCCTTCCCGTACAAATTCTTGCCGGACATATCAATATATACACCGTTCAACGCGATATAATACCCTTGTGCCTTCTCGAATAATGTTTCTTCATATATATCCAGTTCCGGCTTCACATCCAACCATTTATCACACGACGAGAATATAAATGCCAGCAAGACAATATTTATTATATATCTTTTTTTCATGACCTATATCTTTAAAAACCTACATTTACTGAAAAACTATAACTTCTGGCAAACGGGTAAGACAAACCTCGTTCCTGCTTGATTGATGATACACGGAATACATCGTTCATGTTAAAAGCCAACTTTACCCGGCTAAAACGAATCTTTTTTAGTATATCCGAAGGTAATTCATAACCGACAGATACAGATTGGAGTGTCAGCGTGTTGTCATCTTGTACAAACCTACTGGTTGGATTCGTGGGAACATTATATTGCTTCAAGCTCTTAAAGCCGGCTATATCACCTTGCTTTTTCCACCGGTCTGTAAACACTCTTTTATCCACGTTATTTTCAATATCAGCATTCTCTATTTTGGTTTGTAACGTCTGGTTATATTGCTGTCCCCCGTATGTATAAGTAAAATACACGTCCAACGTCACACCGTACAATAACAAGTTTGAAGACAAGGTACCATTCATTTTCGGTTCCGTATTCCCGATAGCAACATTCTCCGAAGCGAGCCATTCCGTACCGTAACTCCCGTCTTTATAACGGAATATCTCATCTCCTGTTTGCGGATTTATCCCCAATGACCGCATGGCGTAAATTGATGTTGTCGAAGCGCCTTCCACGTATTTCAACAAAGGTTTTTTGGTTTCGGTTTTATGGGCATTATCCTGATACTTCTCTTCTATCTTTTGATTATATGACTTCAAGGACTCGGAAATCTTCTTTATCTTATTTTTATTGGATGCCACATTAGCCGTAAAATAAAGTTGAGCGTCAGATTTAGCTAATGCTTTTACCCGTAAACTTATCTCGTAACCATTATTGGTAATCTCCCCGATATTATCCTTGTAAGACAGAAATCCCGAAGATGAAGGAATGTACATATCAGCAATCAAATCTACTGTCCTGCGGAAATAATACGTTCCCGTAAACACCAAAAGGCCGTCCAGAATATTGATTGTAGTACCTAAATCCGTTATCTTCGTTTTTTCCCATTTCAAGTTTTTATTTCCCATGGCTGTAATATTTCCTCCCAACCCTGTAGGATAAACTGATTTGCTGTTAATCGTATACAACGTGCGAGCCGTGTTAGCGGGGAAATTAGCCTTACCCGTAACACCGTATGAACCTCTGATTTTCAATTCCGAGAGCCAATTTACTCCTTTCATAAAAGCGTAATTATGAATATTCAACCCCAGCCCCATCGACCAGAACGGCGCAAAACGGGTTTCGCTCCCAAAAGATGAATTTCCGTCCATTCTCCACGTGGCGTCCAACAAATAAATATTCCGGTAGGTGTAATTCAAAGATACTATCGTTCCGAACAATCTAGTTTTTTGTTGAAAAGTTGTCGGGGCATTCGGAAATTCTCTCGCGAATTGCGGATTAGCAAACCCACCCGCCGGAATATCTCTCACGTACACGCTATGGCTCTCGTCTGAACTCTCTTTCACGTTGATACCGGCAAACAAATTAATATTATGATACCCGATCATATCGTTATAATACCCGAATACACTACCGTCTATCACTGTCGCGGTTGTATTTCCAACAGTCATTTCCCCTTTATAAGGCTTGTTGTGATATTGCCCGGCTTCGGGTGAGGTATAAGCATTAGAAGAGCCCGTCGTGTAAGTCAAGGCAAGAGAACCTTTGAAATGAATTTTATTCGTCAGATAATATTGGACAGAGAAATTATCTATAAATTCCTTGCTTTTCGTTTTATCGAAACTACCCAGATAGGCATCATACAACGGATTACTGGTCGTACCGTTCGGTGTTGCAGTCTTTATTACTTCGGCAACTGTTCCGTCTTCATCCAAATAAGAATAGTAGGGATTCATAGTGGTGTATTTGCTAAACGAACCGAAAGGAGATTCCTCCGAATTGACTCCCGTGTACGTGGCACTATTCTTGAATAACAATTTCCCGATATTATACTGTAACTCTAAACCCAATCCAACGGTTTTTCTTTCGGACCCCTTCATCACCCCGTTATTCCCTTGATAATTCACGTCGATACCATAACGAAAACCGTTTGTTCCCCCTTCCATTCTTAGATAATGTTTACTACTCGCCGTATTCCGAAGCGGCAAAGCCAGCCAGTCCGTGTTATTCCCCCGCTCGATTAATCTTAGTTTCGCATGATAGTAAGCCTGCTGATAATACTCCTGATCAAACAATCCGGCTTCTTTTTCCGCCTCTACTTTTTCCTTGGCATTCATCAAATTATAATCCCGCAAGTCAGGAACCTGTACATTCAGGTTATACCCGTAATTAATCAGTATTTGCCCATCTTTAGGAGTAACGGTTGTTATCACCACAACCCCGTTCGCGGCACGAGAACCGTATATTGCCGTGGCTGCCGCATCTTTCAATAACGTGATCGATTCAATCCGGTTAATATCCATATCGTACACTTTATTAACACTCACCTCGAAACCGTCCAAAATGAATGTCGGCAGATTCGGGTTATTCTGCAATGCCGTTTTAGACACATTCACCTCATCCAATTCAGTCAATCCGATACCGGAATCTCCGCGAATACTTATTTTTGGCATCACGTTCGGGTTAGAACCCATCTCGTTATTAACAGCAATCCGAAAAGAAGGATCCAATACTTGAATGGATTTCAATACATTTACTTGGGAAATCTTCTTTAATTCCGCGGCCGTCATCGTTTTCACGTTTCCCGTGTAAGACTGTCGGGAAAGATTGGCATACCCCGTCACAACGACATCCTCCAATGCAACCTCACTCTCTTTCATAACAACATTAATCGTGTCTTGACCGGTATATCTTATTTCCACGGTTTCCATCCCGATAAAAGAATATTCCAGGACAATCTGTTTACCGAGGACAAAGCGGAAAGCATACCGTCCGTCTTTATCCGTTGCCGTACCCAACTTCATATCCTTTATCTGTATTGTAACCCCGGGCAATGGAAATCCTCGTTCATCCTTTACCACTCCCACTATCTTACCCTCCTTCACGCTATCCCGAACAACCTCGGCACGCCGCTTGAAAATGACGACATTACCCATAAATTCATAAACCAGATCCGTTCCCTCGATACATTTATCCAACACGGCAACGATATCCGCCTTCTTTAAATCCATTGTTTTCAAGCCGATCTGGGAAATATCCCGGTCATTATAAACAAAATTGAATGACGTTTGTTGTTTTATCTGGGCAAAAACTTGAAGCACAGATGCATTCTTCACCGAGATATTCAACTCGACTTTCTCAACAATCGTGTCTGCCCTTAAAGCATTTATCCCCATAAGCACAAAAAGAAACAATACAGACAGCATACGCCTTATCTTCCGTGTATAAAAACACAAGCGTTTCATGTAGTCTTTTTTTTCCATAAAATTGTTTTTAGTTCATATTAAATTATCATCTAAAAAAAAACGATACAAACCCCTTGAGACTAAATATTTTTAGCCTCTCCTACATTCGTTATAATTATCCTTATCTACTTCTTATAGATAAGAATCTGTTTATCACCTATTTCAAAATATACTTTGTCGGTTCTTTCTATTGATTTCAACACGGGAGTTATTTCCCCGTACTTCTCTATATCCAAGGTAAAACACTCTTGCTTAATCTCGTTGGAAAGAAAGACAGGCTCCACATTATACCACCTTGCCAAAACTTTCATGATAGACTCAAGCGTCTGATTAATAAATACAATTCGTTCATATTTCCAAGCTATAAAGGGATACGTATCGACATCCGAAACTTCCATCCTACCACTCATACCGAGCCTTGCCTGCTGGTTCGGTTTCAACCTGCATTTTGAATCCCCATAGGATACTTCCACGCTCCCTTTCACCAGTGTCGTTGTAATTTCCTGCCCCTCGTAAGCATCGAAATCGAACTCCGTACCCAGCACTCGAATTTTCAGATTTCCCGATTTCACGATAAAAGGACGTGTACTATCTTCCGTTACTATGAAATAAGCATGTCCGTTCAACTCGACTTGTCTTGAATCCTTCTTGAATTTCTGAGGAATAATTAACTCAGATTCTGCATCCATATGCACGATAGTTCCATCTTCCAAACGAGCCACATACTCTCCTCCACGGGGAACTTCGAGCCGATATTCTTTATCTGAAAAAACGTCATTCATTTCTTTCGGGAGGAAATGAATTGTGTCAAGACGATTCTCAAGCAACACCGTTTTCATCTCTTTTTGAAAAACTGTATCCCGCGTAATTACGATTTCCCCGCCTTCTGCCAGATGAAGCACGGCTTTAGAAGCAACGGGCGAGTCACTTGCGACGCATATCCCCGGTTTTCCGGCGTCTTCATTCCCTAACTGATAGAACGTGACTAACAGAACTGGAATTAATATAGCGGCAACCCATCGTACACTTTTAACCATGCGTTCCCGACGTCTGGCAAACAATATCTTTTTCTCCAATAATCTCCATTGTTCTTCCCGTATTTTCCGATGCTTCGGATCCATGGCATTTTCCAAGAACCCACGAGAACCGATCTTATTAAAAAGCAATTCATTACGATCGGACTCTTCCCGCCACTGGTTCAAAAAACGGGATTCCTCGTCATTTGTTCCAAACGTGAAATATTTCAACAATATTCGAGATACTCTATACATATTTACTCTATTATAAATTCCGGCACTCTATGTTCCAGTTTTTATATTAGAGACTCCACTTATCATGGGAGGTGTTATACACTTCGAACACTTTTTTTTGAAATATTCCCCGAATTAAATATCTGAAGAGAGTAGCATCATCAATATCAATAACTTCTCTAATCGTTCCCGAATATAATGATTCGCATTATTTTTATGCCGCTTAATTGTATTTATAGCGATATGCAGTTCATCTGCAATCTCTTGATGAGATTTTCCCTCCAAACTTAAACGATATACCTTCTTGCAAGATTCCGGCAATTCCTCGAAAACTTCATTTATCATAGAAAAAACTTCCGCCTCTATAACGCGACTGACAAAATCTTCTTCAATCTCCTCCGGTACGTATCCCTGCATACGTTTCTCCGCTCTTTTTTTATTCCGTATATAAGTCAAACAATTATTGCGCACGCCCCGGTAAAGATAAACCTTAAATGTTTCTTCATTTTTAAATGTTTCTCTTTTCTCCCACAACCTCAAGAAGAAATCCTGCAATAAATCAAGGACAACATCCTCGTCTTCCAAATAATGCATGGCGAAATATTTTAGAGCGGTAAAATATCGCTCGTAGCCCTTCTTAAACTGTTTGGCATCGGATAAATCCACAACCTCCACTAACTCATTACTAAACATCTCTTAACTATAAAATAATCAATACTCGCCATTGCATAATCTTATTGTCCAAAAATAACGAAATATAAACATGGAACAACAATTGTTTTACATTTTAACATTCCGGGGTTAAACCCGCATACAACGCTACAAAAAAAACGAGAGGTTATCTGCTTTTTAACAACCAGATAACCTCTCGTTTGTCAAGTAAATCCGTTTTTACAACCAATACACGGATAGACTATCAATTGCCTAACAATTCTATAATCTTTGCTCGAAGTTGTTTTAAACGGATATCTTTGGCTGCAATCTTTCCATTCTTATCCAATAATACGATGTACGGGATTCCGTTAAAGTGAAATTCCGACCGGATTCCCCGCTTTTCAAACCCGTCCATATTCCGAACATTTAGCCAAGGAAGTTTTTCTTCCGTCAAAGCTTGCTGCCATCTTGCCGGATTTTTATCCATGGAAACACTCACGAAATGAACCCCTTTGTCATGAAATTCATTATACAGACGTTTCAAGAAAGGAATCTCTCTCCGACA
This sequence comes from Butyricimonas sp. Marseille-P3923, assembly GCF_900184685.1. GTDB lineage: Bacteria > Bacteroidota > Bacteroidia > Bacteroidales > Marinifilaceae > Butyricimonas > Butyricimonas muris. The sequence goes on along the minus strand of NZ_FXXL01000006.1, from coordinate 1,040,930 downwards.
GGGTTTACACCAAGATGCCCAGAAGTCAATGACACAAATCCCTTTCTCCCACGTGAATTCCTGTTGTATGCCATCAAGGGTTTCAACCGGAAATTTCGGCATATCTTTCCCGATGGCAATAGATTCACACTTCAGAAGTTTTTCTTCCAATTGCTTACCCAAAGCGGATTTCTGTATTCTCGGAGTGAGCAGGTCATACAAGCTTTTTCCCCAATCGTAATTCCATCCCATCTCTTTGATGCTTAAAGAAGCAGAAAAAATATTATCAGGATACTTTCTCACGAAATCACGTACCAAATTGTACCTTATATCTCGGGATTCCAGCAAACCGCTTAGCTTGTCGTAGTATTCTTCTTGATCCACATCCTGCAAATTCAAAGCATCAAACGCTTGTTGTAACGAATCCGCCATAGGAGAAATCCTGTCCTTTAACCATTCCTTTTGGAATTTCGCTTTCGCATCCTCTGCCGGCGATCCCGTTAATTTCCACTCCTGCTGACCGGAATAGTCCACATCGAGAGTCATACGGGTCCCGTCGAAATAAAAACTATTCCACCTGTCGTTTATTTTCAAGGAGTACACACCTATCTCGGGAAGTTCCCCTTTCAATTTGAAATATCCATCCTTAATAGAAGCTCTCAACAAAGTATCCTGTTCAAAAGAACTTTTCATCAAAATCACATTTCCATTTGCTATCCCCCGTACATTTCCTTCCAAGTTAAATTGATAGGAAGAAGAGGATGGCGTGCACCCACAAAACAATCCCACGAAAACGAGAAATAGTTGTGTCGTGAATATGCTCCTTTTCATTCTCCAGTACTATGAACTATTTATTTTTCAAATTCTTTTCCAATTGCGTCAACATGGCTTGATAGTGTTCGCGAGAAACTCTATCCGGTGCGGTATGTACTTTTTGAGTCAGCAGGTTGACAATTTTTAAACCAAGAGCGTTATTACGGGTTTTGGCATCATTGATCGCAGAGGTATTTACTTTCCTTTGCCACTTGTATCCTTGCCCAAAATGGGTGATGCCCAACTGGGTGGCAACGAAACCTTTGCCATATTCGGATTCCATTTTTCTCAGTTCTTCTTTAAAGTACTGGACAAGACCTGTTTCATCCAAATCATATACCAGAATTTCATCCAAGGAAGGTGCAAATTCCGTTTCCGAGGTCACCCCGAACAATCCTTTCCCATCTCCGGGATTAGCCATATTGATAATATTATTAATCATAGCTTCCTGCATCACACGATCGTTTTCGGTCACCTTACGATTTTGTATGGCACTTTCCCAAACTCCCGCGTACAAATCGTCAAAGAATTCGATTCCCGTGTACGGTTTTTCCGCCACAGATGCAGACAAGAGAACATTGGGGTATGAAGCTAACAAATTTTTCATCACAGCTGATCTTATCGTGGAAGAAGCGGGAACAGACAAGTCTAGTTTTTCCGTGATGCTTTTATTGTCAATCCAATCGCAATTTTTCAATTCGTTGAATATCCATTTCAAGGAAGCTCGTTGCGTTTCCCGCTTAACGGCACATTTTTTCTTTCCCGGGGTACCTTCTTTCACATCGGTTAAATAGATTCCCCCGACGTTATACAACACGTTCATCATATAACGCAAATACTGCGCACGGATCTGGCTATACAAACTTGCTCGATGGCTGTAATCGTCATCATCGGTAATCCATGTATTCAAGTTTTTCAGAATATATTTCAAGTTCTTAATCCCGTAAGTTCCGGCTTTCATGGGGTCATCGCCCAAATCTTCTTCGATAGCCGAGGGATCAATACGCAAATCCACCTGTTGTCTTCCGTAGCGGAAATAAGGATCTCCGACCTTTTCATCCACCCACTTTTCAATTATTTTTGCTTCGCCTAAAGCATCACTCTCGTCCGGGAAATAAGTGTAAAGCCATTTGATCGCATACTCGTCATAACAACCCAAGTCGGGAGGAGTCAACTTAACTCCTTTATCGTTAGGCTGAGCCACATAATTGAAACGTGCATAGTCCATGATAGAGGGAGTAGTTCCGTATTTTTGAGTAAAACTGGCGGAACGCAATGAATCCACGGGAAAAGCGGAAGAAGCAGCCATGTTATGCATTAATCCCAACGTATGTCCGATCTCATGGGCAATCACGTAAGTCAAGGATTCTTTTATGATATCATCAGGCATTTTTTTAGCCCGTACCCGAGGATCTATTTGTGCCGTTTGAACGAAACGCCAATTGTTAATCAACTGAATAATATTGTTGTATACCAACACGGAAGCATTGATAATCTCGCCCGTGGAAGGATCCACCCAAGAAGGTCCCATGGCATTAGCTTCCGAAGAAGGAACGTAACGGATACAAGAATATTTCAAGTTTTCCGGATCGAAAGAAGGATCATTCATCGGGAAATCTTTTATCTGTACCGCATCTTTAAACCCGATCTTGGAAAATGCTTGATTCCATACCATTACAGCGTCCCGGATAGCTTCTTTCCACAATTCGGGAAAAGCCGGGTCCAGATAATAGGTGATAGGTTTAACCGGCTCAACTAATTCTCCCCGGCGATACGCTTCTTTATCTTTCGGTTCTAAACGCCAACGATGAGCTAAGGTGTATTGGCTCATGCCATCTTGGTGATCAGACAACAGAACTTTTCCTTCCAAGAATATTCCCACGCGCAAATCGGAAAGGCGAGGACGCATTTTGTTTTCCGGAAGCAATAATAAAGAATGAGTGGCTTCCAATGTTAACGGCACGGTAACGGCTGTATTACCCATGATAGCAAGACTTGCATCGTAAGCAAATAATGTTTTCACAACGATGTTGTCTTCAAAAGCCTTGATGTCTTCCAACTTTGTAGCCGCACTTTTTATTGTCGCTCTCTTGCTAATAAGTCCCCCTCCTCCTTGAGTAACCGGGGAAAGTTTTGAATAACCTGTAAACACGGGAGTCATGTTAAACACGACAGCGGTACTGTCATGGTTGTAAGCGTCTATTTTGTACACCTCCATGATAGGATCGGTGAAATTCTCCCGAAGCACGTGCTGTTCCCGTTGGTCTTTCAAGTCCAAGGTGGTCGTAGTGTTCACCTTGCACATATAAACAGAACTATCCTTTAACACGAATTTGATGTGCAACGGAGTATTGCTTTTGAACCCCAAGGTAGCAAAAGTCGTACTGCTACTTGACGACGGGGCACAAGCCAATAGCATCTCTCTCTGCATATATTTCAAGGGTAATTCAAAATAAAGTTTTCCCTTCACCTTGTGCACCGTCATAAAACCGCCTTCCGTAGCCACGTGGGATTTATCTTTGAATAGCTGCTCGTATTTACTGAGTTTTTTACTTTTAGGTACTGCAACTTGTGTCGTGGCAGGTGCAGGTGTAGTTTTTTTCTTTTTCTTATTTACGGCATTTACAGACCCGTTACATGATAACACGAATAAAAATGTTATCAACATAAAAATAAATGATTTCATTTGTTTCCTTATTCGTTTTTATTTATAATTCTATAATATACTCTCTTTTGGGTGTTATTATCGCTCCAATTACTTTTTGAATAGCTCCACTACTTTTTTCATTTCTCGATATTTTCTTATGATTTTATCATACTCCCCGTACCATTGGGTTATTTCTGCCTCCGTAAACACATAAACTACCCCCGCAAAATCTTCCACGTCTTGAGCTTGCGAAGGATAAGCACTTTCTAAACGCTTGGCATAATATTTCGTGGCCCCCGGGTGTAAAAATCCTTTTTGTTTTATTTCTTTCAACCTTGCTTCCGGAAGTTCCGTGATCCCCGAGTAAGATTTATTTCCTTTCCCGTACAACGTGGAAGTAGACCCCTCGTCAGTAATATCATAAAACGCTTCTAACTCTTCCTCGAATGCCATAATTCCCGAGAAAACGGCTTTACCTATGACATGGGCTGCCCACAATTTTTCTTGAAGCTCATCTCCTGCAGACAAATCTGATATGCTAATAGAAGTAGTTACTAAAGAATTAGACACGGAATAGATAGTCTTGTATTCTCCAAAAAACATACTTTGGTTCGAAATGGAAATCGAATCGCATAACAAGTAAGTATACGGACGATACTTTTCATTTTCAGGCAATCGCGGAGCCACTGTTTCCAACATGATTCTCGTAGCCTTGATCATTGCGGAAGTGTCAGAGGACAGCTTGTAATTCAAGTAACTATCGGTCGTTATACCGTATCCCGGTCTTATACATTCATAATAAATAATCGGTTGCCCATAACTATCCTCCCCCCGGTATTCGAAACCTATTGTATCATTAACATACAAGGATATACCATAATTCTTATAAAGTTGATACCTTAATTGATTGAGTTCACCCGGCTTATCCTCCACGATAAGCCAGTTTTTAATTGAGTTGCCAGGTTCTAATGCATCTTCTTTCTGACACCCGCAGAATTGTAATAACAGGAGTAAAATTCCCACGTGTATGTATATTCTCATATCGTTTAAGATTAATGGTTATCTATCAATACGTTGTTCATTTTGAACTAACTCTCCTTTGTTATACTCAATTTCGTAATCGGGAATAGGCATTACCCAAGCCGGATCTTCTCCCATCTTGAGTTCGGCTGTACCGTTTAACACGGGAGGATTGCCGGAATCATACATGGGATGCACAATGATGCTTTTTTCGGGATATTCCGGATAAACCGCGTATCGGCGAAGATCGAACCAACGTTGCCCTTCAAAACAGAACTCTCGCCTACGTTCTTCCCGAATAAATTGGATCAATTCTTTCCCGCTTAAATGACTAATGTTAGGAATCTTTTTATCCTTAAACCTATTCTTCAACAAAATCGTCAACGTGTTGACGGCTGCAGCCCCGTCTTTGTTCAACATGGCTTCAGCTTCGGCTTTATTCAAATATACTTCAGACGCCCGTAAGGCAAATTCATCAGCGACCGTGGCATAAGAAGCATTATTAACGTTTTTTTGCCCATAGTAAGCATCTCTGACGCCGGAGATTTCACTAAGATAACATTGAAGCCGCAAGTCCTGCACGCCTTCTCCCGCATACTTTCGGTACAATTGCCCAAGGTCCTCCGACACACGGTATTTTCCCGCCCCCATAGCTTCTTTCATAAAACAAGCAAAGTAAACATGTCCTTGTGAAAAAATAATCTCGGGTGAATTGACACTTAGCGCAAAATCCCTATCAGTATCGGAGCCTGTATATTTAAACGAGTTCAAATCCTGTAGATGACATCCTAAGGCAATCACCTTATCACATTCGTCCAAGGCAGCCTGCCACTCTCCCATATAAAGATATACCCGACTCAGTAAAGTTCGTGCCGCAATTTCATTCGCCCGATAAATAGTGGACTGTTCTACCCCGACCAAGTTGTCTGCCGCATCTTTCAAATCTTGAACAATTTGTTGATAGACGGCAGCATTAGAACTTCTTTTATAATAATGGTCATCAACATATTCCGTGAGTTTCAAGGCCACACCCAAGTCTGTTTCGGCTGTTGCCCGGTTATAAGGTTTCGCGTATATGTTATTCAATAAATAGTAATAGGCTCCCCGTAAAAATTGGGCTTCCCCGGTTATTCTGCGACGCATGCTTTCCGGGTCTTGAGTAAATTCTCCAACTTGAGAAATAACCACGTTCAACAGAGCGATATGGGCATATAATTGCGACCAGCACACATCAGTCATTACCGTACCTTTCTCGGGATTCATAAAAGGCTCTTTAGCCCACCCGTAAAAAGGGCGAAATGCCACGTTGGTAGTAGTTGCATTTGGTTTATAAGTACCGGTAACATACTCCTCAATATCGTCATCCATGACGAATAACCAAGAATAATACCCGGTATTAGCGGATACTGTATAATCCTTTTCCAACTTCATATACCCTCCACCAATCAGAACCTCATCGAGATCAGAACAAGAGGTAGCGTATGTATATTCTTTAGAGTATTCTTTCAAAAAATCTCCACATGACATTAAAATGCTGCTTATTAATATAATGATTACATTTTTCATGACAATGATATTATTTAGAATGACACATTTAACTGGAACGAGTATGTGGGACGTACCGATAATACCAAATCGCTACTCCCCGATTGAGTGGGGTCCTGACCTTTCAATTTCCTGCTACAAATAGTAAACAAGTTCGTGCCGGAGAAACTGAGGTAAGCGGATTTCAACGACAATTTCTTGCAAAAGTCTTCAGGAATAACGTAACGAAGCGATATGCTTTGCAATTTCAAATAATTGCCGCTTACTACTCGCAAATTCGATTGATCGTACATTTCCCATATATTTGAAGCAAAACGGTTTTTATCCATCTCTCTCCACCAAGGGGACAAAGTTTTGTAAAACTCGCTATTATCCAATATTCCCGGGACATTGGTATGCATCTCATCACCGGGACGCCTCCAGCGATTTACAAATTCCCTCCGGAGATTCTTTTCCGGTCCCGGGGCAATCGTTTCACCAGAAGACACATTCGGATACATTTTGAATAAACGAACCTTGGCTCCAATACTATAAGCAAGATTGAAAGAAAGCCCCCAAGACCGCCAGCCGAAATAGTTGCTGATACCTCCTTGCAGGAAAGGTTCCCGGCAACCGGAATGTTCCATCACGGTCATATACGCTTCTTCTTGGGACATCTGTTCAAGAATTTCTTTCCGGTCAACCTCTTCACCGTCAACGAGTGTAGTTTCCTCCGTGTCATAAAACATCGGACGCCCGTCAACAGGACTCAAACCTTTATATCTATAAGAATAAAACGTATTCACCGGTTTACCTGATATATAGACGTTTCCATCCAAATAGTTCTGGTAAGTGATTTCATCTTGCAAAGTCCTATTCTTGTATTTGAGTTTGTTGATTAACTGGTTCAGAACGGCTCCGAAATTAGGATCTATACGCCACATAAATCCCCGTTTCTTGCCATCAATGGATGAATTTAACATGGTATTGATAGGTACGAAATTCAAAGCGATATCATATCCTTGATTAACTAAAGTCCCCCTGTTTACTTGATACATAGAAACTCCATTAATCCGAGATACCGTTTTATCCATGAAAGCGTCCGAGGTATGGGAATAATAGTAACTGAAGGATCCGTTCAATTTATTATTGAATAAAGAAAATTCCAACCCAATATCTAAAGTAGAGGTTTTTTCCCATTTCAGGAAAGGATTGGGGAATGCCTTCACTTCTGAATAGTATTCCTTAAAGAAATCATCCCGACCTTTCTTGATCAATTGTAACTTGGGAGTACCTACATTCGACATATTCCCGCGGTAACCGAAAGAAGCCCGCAATCCCAATGTATTTATCCAATTACAATTTTGAAGTATATTTTCGTTCATATTCCATCTTCCGGAAACAGACCATATAGGCAAAAGCCGGTGGTTACTTCTCTCCCCGAAAGCATTCGAGGCATCGATTCTTATATTGGCGTTTAAAATATACGTGCTTTTATAAGCATAAGTAAGAACTCCTGTCAAATTGGCGAGATTTGTCAGTTGGTCTTTAAATTTTCCCAACGCTGCTTCGCTCTCCTGCAGCCAAGTATTATAAGCCTGATAAGGATTATTCTTATCGCTGTTCACCACTTTGTCTATAATCAACCCGCGGTCAGGCATATACCCCCGCCGCGTGATCTTGAATCCCGTGTAACGCTTTGAACTGGCCTCTCCAATCAAAACGGCTGTCATTTGATGCTCTTGAGCTTCATCCATGAATTTTGAGAAAGTAAGTTGAGCCCGCAAATTATAGCCGCTGTTTTTAGTATTATCAAGTCGGATCTCTCCTCCTTTCGGCATAAGCGAATAATAAGCATGCGGCTCGTTGGTCGTTAATAGCGTCTTACGCAATTCTCCCGCATACCACGTCTTTTCATCGAAAAATATTTCATTTTCCGTGTGGGCAATATTGTAAGAAAATTGCAGTTGCAATTTCAACGGTTCTATGATTCGGTACGACATGGCAACGTTTAACCCCAATTGGTCCGTTTGAATTTTATTAGAGCTATTCTCCTGTTCATTAAGGATACTGAACGAGTGGTCGTAATTATCTTTACTGTTAGTTGACATGCGTTGATAATACCACAAAGTTCCGTCATCATTATACGCTTTGACAGACCGGCTCGTGTTATAGGCATAATTCATTATCCCAACTTCCGTCGGAGTATACTTTCTTTTTTGCAGATTCCCGTTAATCTGGAATTGCATAGAGAATTTATTATAATTTACATCAATATTTGCCCGTCCGGAGTAACGTTTACTGCTCTCACCAATAATGTTCCCGTAGTCATCGTTAAAACCGACAGAGGTATAATACCTCATGTGCTCAGAGCCTCCGGAAAGACTTAAAGAATGGGAATGAGAAAATGAATCTTTCAACAATAGATCAAGCCAATCCGTATTGCAGGTTTCCATCTCCGCCACACGCCGCTCAAACTCTTCTTGAGTGATGTCTTTGTTGTACAAATCATATATAGCCGCTTCGTACCCTACCCAACTACTTAAACCACCGATTTTCAATCCCTTCTCGATAACTTCTTTTGAATAATCAATCCGTTCCCGTGAATTCATCACGTTTACAGCTCGATCGGTATATCGGGGACGTTGTCTGAATGTTCCGCCCACGGAATAAGAAACCGACGGTTTACCAACCTTACCTTTTTTGGTCGTGATAACAATAACACCATTGGATGACTGCGGACCATAAATAGCCGTGGCTGAAGCATCCTTCAACACATCGATACGTTCCACATCCTCCGGGTTCAAACCGGAAATAGCATTTCCCAACAAGTTCACGAAATCCAAGTCATTGATTTGGCTCGGATCTATATTGACCGGATCATTTAAAATGACTCCATCGACAACCCACAGAGGTGCTGTTGAGCTTAATAGAGTAGTAGTACCGCGGATTTTTATTTTAGGTGTAGCCCCTACTTGACCGGAATTCATTCTATATATCATTCCCGGCACATGCCCTTCCAACATTTGGTCTAAGTTACTAATACCCGGTACAAGTATATCCTCAGCTTTCAAAGAGGTAACCGCACTGGTTGACATACGCTTATCAACATCATAATAACCCGTTGAAAACACCGCCACTTCATCCAATTGCGTAACCTCGTTCTCCATCCTTATTTTCAAAGGCTTATCATCTTTCACCTCATACTCTACACTTTTCATCCCGATAAAAGAAAAAACCAACGCGCTTTTTTCCCGTTTAGGAACAACCATCCTAAATTTACCATGGATATCCGTAGTCACACCAACCGAGGAACCTTTTAGCAAGACCGTTACCCCGGGAATCGGAACTCCCGCATCGTCTTCAACTACCCCTTGAAACACCGTGACTACCGACTCACCTTTCACTTCTTTCTTAGAAATTACAATCGTGTTTTTTTCATAAGTAAATTTGAAAGGTGTCCCCGTCAATAATCGGGTAAGAGCGGAATCCACCGTAACATTTTGCACGTTTAAAGACACGGGATTAATTATCTTGATCTGTTCCGTGTTGTACATAAAATTCAATCCGGACTGTTGTTTAATCATTCCAAACACCGTCTGGACATCCGCATTAGTCACATTTATACTCACTCTTTGATTCTGTGCCGCTACGGAAAGAGGAAATATAAAGACCAACAATAACACTACTGCTTTATAATTCAATACAAAATTTATACATCCGGAATACTTCGTATTCCTAAAATTGATTTTTTTTAGTTGTTTCATTGTTTCACTTGTTAATAATTACACACCATTACCATTGAAACAGAGTTACTTCTATCTCACGAACACTTCTTTCACCTAAAAATTTTCAATTTGTCATTCCGAATTCCAATAATTTCCTGCTTTTTTCATAAATTTGCTCATTAATAAAATTATACTTAACAAGGGTAAGGAAAACATTCTTTATCAAACTGATAGTTGTTCCCGCAGCTATCAGTTTTATTTTTCACTTACACTAATTACTTTATTCTTAATCAAAAATTTCACCGTCGCCGTCTTCTCCAAAATATCAAGCACATCCTCAATACTCGAGAATCGCGTGACAACTCCGGTAAAGCAGACATTTTTCACTTGTTCATTCACGTAAAACACGCCTTCAACGTCATACCATCTACATAAACGTTCCATGATTTCCTTCAAAGGCGTATTGATAAATACAAATTCACCGGATTTCCATGCCGTGTATAAATAGGTATTCACGTCCTCCCGTTTTACTTCTCCGGTTTCCACGTCGTATTCCAACATTTCTCCCGGACGAATCAGATATTCTTCATTGGTATTTTTTATCGTTATCCCAATTTTTCCTTGAACTAACGTTGCACGCACCTTCTTTTCATCCCGTGTATTCAAATTAAACTCAGTCCCGTACACTTTAACCCGAGTATCGTTAGTAACCACGCAAAACGGTCGTGTCGAATCTTTACTGACCTCAAAATACGCTTCACCTTCCAATTCTACCCTTCTTTCATCCCCAGTGAAATAAGAGGGATAACAAAGTCGAGTGCAAGAATTCAACCATACACGAGTACCATCGGAAAGAGTTACGAAATACTCCCCTCGACGAGGCACGTCTAGCGTGTGCATAACAGCATCTTCCTTATCGGATAATAACTCATAGGACAAATTACAAGAATCAACAGTTACATTTTGCCCTTCAGGAGAAGGAATATCTACCAACGTGTTTTCCCCTAAAACAATCTTTTCTTTTCCATCAATAGTAAGCACTGCCGCAACCTTCCCTTCTGTAATATTTTCAGCAACAGGAAGCAGCTCCTTTTCCTGATACCCTCGTGAATAAAATACCAGAATTACCCCTATTAACAGAATAAAAATAGCCGCATATTTAGTCCAGAGTCGAATAAAACGTTTCTGTCGGCCACTTCTTCTATTCCATCTTTTCCATGCCTCCTCGGTATCCACGCTCATAAGCAATTTTATCTTTTCCAAGGAATAAGAAGTAAACAAGTTCTCGTAGTATTGCTTGTGTACCGGATTGCTATCTATCCAGTGACGAAGTTTATTATTTTCTTCTTCAGATAATTCACCTAAAAACTGTCGGTAAATCAATTCTGTTATTTCATACTCGTGTATCTTCATATATTTTACATTCTATATATAAGACACGCGAACATTATTTTTTCATCAATAAACGACGTTTTTTTTAGAGTAATTTAATTATAATGCTAATAATCAAGAATTTACCACCCAATTCTTTTTTCAATTCCCTCAAGGCTTTCGTCTTTAATGCTTTTACCTGATTCAACGAGATATCCATTTTCTGAGCGATCTCGTGCAATTTCAACCTTTCGAAGGTATTCAATTCGAGAACTAATCTTGCATCTTCCGGCAACTTACGAATAGCCTGCAACAACATAGCATGAAGCTCGGAATCTATGATGGAAAGCTCAACCGAAGTATCATCCATAATATCCATTCCATTTTCAATATCCACGATTCGCCTAAGTTGATTATGACGGAGCATATTCAGACATCTATTTCTGACGGAGGAATAAAGGTATGATTTTACACTTTCCGGATTTTCTATTTTTTTCCTATTTTCCCAAAGAGAACTAAAACTTTCCAATACACAATCTTCTACATCATTCAAATCCCTCAAATATTTACCCGCAAATAAGATTAGTCTTGGGTAATATAAATCGAATAGTCGCTTAAAATCTATCCTCTCGCTCGTCCTCTTGTTGAATGATTTATCCATAAAATGAAAAAACTTCTTTTCCTTCTAGTCTACCATAACACAAATATATGAATTAAGGCACCTAAATACAAATATATACAACTATTTTTAACCTTAGTTTTGACTTCCGGATTAAAAACAGTTGTATAAACTTGCACACAAGTGCCTTTTTAGATATATTATCTATGATATTATTACACGACCTCGCCCTTGATTATCTCTATAATCTTCTCGTTATTAATAATAATCATACCGTGCTTGTCGCTCGTGATTCCCGGCTCTAACACGTAAGTATAAGTCGGCAACTTACCTTTCATCACAGTCGGCAGGTAAGCGAAAGTCACGTTATCACAATGCTTGCCTAACTCCTGTCCCACCTCGATAATGTGCGTCGAAATCATGAAAGCACTGTTACGTCTTTCCGCCAAGGCCTCGGTTACCGCCAAAGTGGCATCGAAAGCGTCTTTCACGTTCGTTCCCTTGAACAACTCGTCGAAGATCACGATCAAACGCTTGTTGCGGCTCACCTCAATAGCCACGTTCTTCACGCGCAATACTTCCGCATAGAAGTGACTGTAACCCATATTAATATTATCCGGCACATTGATAGAAGTGTACATACCGTCCTGTATACGGAATTGCATCGTCTTCGCAGCAATCGGGAAACCCATGTGTGCCATGTAAACGGCAATACCGAAGGATTTCATCAAAGTAGACTTTCCCGCCATATTTGCCCCGGTCAGGAAGAAAATATTTTTGGATTTCGTCACTTCCAGATCATTGGAAATCGCACCATCGATACGAGGATGATGCAAACCCGTTGCGGCAACCAGCACTTCGCCGTCATCGGCAGCCGTCGCAAAGCAGAAATTCTTCTCTTTAGCCACTCTACCCACGACCACGTTCAAGTCGACACCCTGCAATAACTCGATAACCTCTTTGAACTGTTTGTTCAACAAGCAACGAAATACCCGGTCAAAAGCGATCAGATTGACCAATCCCGGATTATCCTGACGAGGATGTCCTAACAATTTATCAATGCGGGAATCCTTCAATAACGAACGTCCCTTCTCGACAACGCTCTGGAACGGATTACCCGCTACATCGGTCGCCAGTTTATCGAAATATTCGCGAGCCTTCCGGTAGAACTTGATCGACATCAGTATCCGCTCCCGGATAATATTGAATTCCGGATCATTACTGATATAATGCATCGACTTCGCTTTCAAAAGTTGGAATATATTCCGGAAACCGTTTTTACTACTTGCACCGGTGATATATTGCTCGACCACGTCAAACTCGTCCTTCTCGAACGGGAACCCGAAATCGTGATCCCGGAAATAACGGAACACAGAAGAACGGTCATTAATAGCCTTCGCATCCGTCAGCGGGTGCAGGAACATATTTTCCATCATACGTTCCCCGCCGCGGGTAATCGTCCCCACGAACATGCTGTAAACGGAATTATTCTTGTACTTACCTAGCAGGTTCAAATCATCCAGCGTCTGTTTATCTGTTTCAAAACTCATGCCTCTCCGTTTTTAATGATTTCAATAATCCGTTCATTATTCACGATCATCATACCATGGCGGTCATCCGTGATACCGGAAGCCAGCGTGTAAGTATAGATCGGTTTACTCCCCTCCATTTTCGTGGGCAGGTAAACAAAGTTGATATTGTCACAGCGTTCTTTAAGAACCTCACCCGCCTCGATGATATGTGTAGAGATAATAAACGTGCAATTTCGGATTCCGGCGAAAGCTTCCGTCACCGCCACCGTTGCATCGTAAGCATCTTTCACGTTCGTACCCCGGAACAACTCGTCGAATACCACGATCAGATGTTGAGTTTGACGCACTTGTTGTGCCACTTTCTTCACCCGCAACACTTCAGCATAGAAGTGACTATATCCCATGCTCAGGTTATCGGGCAGATTAATCGTCGTGAACATCCCGTTCTGCACGGAAAATTCCATCTCTTTAGCGGGAATCGGGAATCCCACGTGAGCCAAGAAGATAGAGATCCCGAAAGTTTTCATAAACGTTGATTTTCCCGCCATATTCGCTCCCGTCAGGAAAATCACGTTACTATTCTCGTCTACCTCTATATCATTGCCTACCGGTTTTGTCAGGAACGGGTGAAAAGCACCCTTCAGCTTCAAGATATTACGGTCGTTCGGATAAGCCTTACCGAAAACGAAATTGCGATCCCGTGCCACCTTCGCTACCGCCATATAAACGTCGAGCAGGTAAACGTAGTAAAGAATCTTCATCATCTTATCACGTTCCTCGAAACGGAACACGCGGTCGTAAACCACCGCTTGTTCGTAAGCCAATTTCTTCTTTCCTTTCTCGGAAGTATACCACGCCCATTTCTCGTTATCAAGCAACCCTCTCAAATTCGCCGTCAAATCGGCTATCGTCTTGTTGCCCGTGTCCGACTTTGAATTCTTCAGAAAATCACCCAAAGTATTCAACAACTCAATGCAACATACAATCCCGTTATGTAACTGGGTATATTCCGTGTCCGTTCCCACCAAATTCTTGAACTTGCGTCCCAACGTGTTATCCTGCGTCATCAATTGCGTGCGACGGTCTGTATTACCGAGGTAAAATTCCATGGTATCGAAAATCTCGCTCCGGAAAGGAAATACCGCCTCTATATCGCGGTAATAACGAATCACGTCACTCCGCTCGTTAATCTGGTCGGCATCCGACAAAGGGTAAAGGAACATCTCTTCGAGAATTCTCGCCCCACCGCGTGTTTGCGTGCGGTTAAAAATCTCGTAGACAGATTTGGTCCGGTTATTCCCGAAGATCGCCAGATCATCCAACGTTTGTTTGTCTATTTTAAAACTCATTCTATATCAATTAAAATTGAAAATTGAGAATTGAAAATGTGAATCATTACATATCCACATTTTCAAATTCTCTTATCTTTTCCATTTTAAATCTAAAATCATAAATCTAAAATCGGAAATCATACTATCTTCCTTTTCTACGAATCCAGATAAGAACTCCAGCAGCAGCCAAAAGCAAGGGTATCAAGAGAGTAAACGACCACTTGATAATCCAAGCTCCCGTTTTCGCAACATATACCTTATCATCCGGTAGCGGCGGACGTCTCACGTCGATAGGCACCTCTCCATCCGACAACCAGAAGAATCCTCCCGTTACCAAAGTATAGTTAGAAGTACGCGCAGTCGGAACTCTTCTTCCGAACTCACCGTTACTGATACAGTCCGCATCACCCGTCAAGATAATTTTTTGTTCTTTATCCCCAACTTTTCTTGATAATGCCACAGCCGTGGAATAGGTTTTCTCTACTTCCCCGATAGCAGGATTCAAACGAATCGTGTCGTCGATAAAGTCCGTGGTTTCCAATTCGTTCCAAACACCAATGGTATCCGTCTTGAACATGGTCGTAACCTTGTATCCCTTATCCGCGATTTGCTCCAATCCGGCTACACTCGGGGTAGACATCACCATTCTATATCTACGCATCGTTCCGAAATCATAAGCGATACTGTCAGCCGCCTCTTTCGTCGGGTAAGACAAAATCACGTCAGCTTGAAGATTCGTATCCTGTTTAACCAGAACGCCCTCTGTCATCTCGAAACCGAATTTCGCGAAGAGCGGGTTCATCACGTCCCTACGTTTCGGTTCTCCCAAGATAAACAAATTACCACCGCGGTCGATATACTGTTGCAAATTAGCTTCCTCCGCAGGAGTCAACCACTCGCGCATATCGGAAATCACCACGATATTGATATGTTCCGGCACTTGTTTGTCCAAACGAACTTCTTCCACGTCAAACCCTTGATTTAACAAAGAATGACGGAAACTTTTATCGTCCGCGAACGCACTGTAATCCCGGTCTTTGCCACCATAGAAACTACGTTCCCCATGTCCCTGCACGATACCCACTTTCGGGAGTTCCATCACCATCCGTTTGAAAGCGGCAGAAATCTCTCGTTCACTCGGGAAACGTTGCATATCGTTATAAATTCGTAACCAAGCTTTTTCTCCGTTATCGCGAACGATTTGACGAACGAAAGTATTCCCTTCTCCGGACAAATCGATTTTCTTACGAATCTCTTCCGGTCCCATGAATCTGTTGGAATCCAAACCATACATCTTACAAACCTCAACCATCTTCTCGCGAAGGTTCTTATCCGGGAAACGTCTGTCCAACTGAGGATTCGCGCACGTGTCATAATAATACACGTATTTCAACTTCATATCCGGTTTGAACCGCAGATATTGTTCGAAACGATCCATATCCGGTTTCAGGAAATAGAAAGCGGCATACCACGAAGCACCCGGATCAAGCGCATTAATATACGTGGTGATAGTCATTCCACCGTCCAATTTAGCCACGATCTCTTGGCTATTCGGGGTCAACGTATTCATTTTAGTTGCGGTTGCATCATAATAAACCTTCATTTTCGGCATGGAAGTGATAAATCCAAGGACACAAACCAAAAGAATAACACCAACATTTCTTCCCAACGTGATCACGAAACGAATCTTTTGACGTACCGCGTTCAAACGGATAATCGTCAACGCAAGGAACAAACAAACTACAAGGATGAAATAAAGTAAATCTTCACTACAAATCAACCCGGCGATAAACTTACCGCTTCGACCCGGCATAGCCAACCAATAGGTCACATCGCGAACGAAATCATACTCTTGCCACCAGTCCCCAATCATACTCAACACCATCAACACGGCAAACGTTCCGATAGCCGCCACGATCTGGTATGAAGTCAAACTGGACATAAAAATACCGATAGCCGCGTAAGCACAGATCAACAGGTACAATCCCAACAATCCGACAAACACCATTGGCCAATCGAAATCTTTAATAACAGACCAGCTACAAAGCGTGATTAAAAGAAGAATACCAATCATGAAAAGCCCGTAAATCATCATGGACACGAACTTACCCACGATAATCTGCAAATTGGTAATCGGAGAAGAATACAACAAGCGAATAGAACCACTACTCAATTCCTTGCTGACCAAACTCATGGTCAAAAGTGGAATATAAAAATACAAGTAATTCTGCATATTTACAAAGACAGCTCCCCAAGGATTAGCGAAGATATTAAACGTGGCTCCCGCGACGCTATATCCCATTTCTTGAGAAACTACCAATCCCTCGATCTTACCGGCAAAAATCAAACCAGCCTGTATGCCGAACACGACCAAGATTAACCATGCAACAGGAGAATAGAATAACATTTGCAATTCCGTTCTCGCGATATTATATATCATTTTAAACATAACCTGATTATTTAATGTGCTTTTTTAGACAATTCCGCGAATATACTATCCAGAGAGCTCTTCTCTACCCGAATCTCGGATAGACGCCAGTCTTTAGCGGCGCTCTCCTTCACGATACGATCAATAACCTCTTGCGCTTCCGTGAAACGAATACGGAATTTCATGCTACCCAATTCTTCCACGCCCAATACGCCTTCAATCTTGGCAAGTTCTTCCGTTGCCGGAGGATCAACCATGGAAAGATAAAGGGTATTCGGGATAATATAATTGTCAAACTCATCAACGGATCCCATGAACACGAGCTTTCCTTCCTCGATCATCATGATATGATCGCAAACGGCTTGCACCTCGGTCAAGATATGCGTGGAAAGAATCACCGTACGATCCTGCGCGATATCCTTGATCAAATGACGAATCTCCATAATCTGGTTCGGGTCCAACCCATTCGTCGGCTCGTCAAACACCACTAGAGCAGGTTTATGAACAATCGCCTGAGCGATACCAACACGTTGTTGATAACCACCTGACAAATTCTTAATCAAACGCTTGCGGAAATGAGTGATACCACATCGTGCCAAAACTTCCTCTACAGCAGATTTAAGTTCACCATCCGGAACCCAGCGCAATCTGGCACAATGAAGTAAATATTCTTCTACAGTTAAGTCACCGTATAAAGGGGGCTTCTGGGGTAAGAAACCGATATGACGTTTAGCATCCACCGGATGTTTACGGGTGTCAATCCCGCTGATAAAAACATTACCTTCCGTTTGTTTGATAACACCGCAAATAATGTTCATCGTGGTTGATTTACCGGCACCGTTCGATCCCAGCAAACCATAAATTCCCCGTACAGGAATCTCGAAACTAATGTCGCGTACCGCCCATTGAATGCTGTAGCGATGTGACAAGTGTTCGACTTTTACAATTGGCTCTTCCATAAATTTGTTATTAAAATTAATATGCTCTTACAACAACACTTTTGCAAACTTTATAAATAGACGTTTCAGAATTGATTTAGTGTTATTCCAAAATCAATTTTATGAAAACTTTAAGATTTCCCAACCATTCAAACAACTGGTTAATAAAATATTACCCTTTTCTCTCCTAAATCTTCTTCACGTCATTATAAAAACACTTTTTGACATTCCATCACGTCAAAAGTAATAAATTACAAATCGCATCAACAATAAAAAATCAACTTTAACGTTTTGTTAATAACAACATTAAGAAAGTTTTCACAAACGACAACATGTGGATAAAAAAAGAACCACTCTGTTGCAGGTTAAAAGCAAATCACCTAACTTGCAAGCCTGAACCGACGCGATTAACCGGATGTAAGAAAAGAAGATGAAAAAGACGAAATGGATTTGGATTTGGGCAGCCATAGGCCTTGTACTGGGGATTGTCATTTTTTGGCCGAGTAACAAAGGAAATAAAGAAGCGATACTGGAAGCCAACGCTGTTGACGAAGTCGTGGACACGACAGAGTTACAGCAAGTACATTATAAATACGGCATCCCCTCCGATAACTTCGAGATAGCGGAAGGTGTAGTGGAGAAAAACCAGAACCTTTCTCTCATCCTCGCAAGGTACAAGGTATCCCCTGCCAAAATACACGAGATTGCGCAACGCTGTAAAGATGTTTTTGACGTGAGAAGTATCAAACGGGGTCAAAACTATACTCTTTTCCTCGCTAAAGACAGTCTTCGCACCCCCGAGTTCTTTATATACGAGAAGAACGCCCTCGAATACGTGGTGATCGACTTCAAAGAAACATCGGAAGTGTACGTGGGACAAAAAGACGTGGTAAAAAAAGAACACACTGCCAAAGTAGGTATAACCTCTTCTTTATGGAATGCCATGGTTGAAGCAAACACCGACCCCACTTTAGCGATCACGTTATCTGAAATATACGCTTGGTCTATCGACTTCTTCGGCTTGGCGAAGGGCGATTCGATACGGGTTATATACGAGCAATCGTACGTCGAGGACAAACCTCTACGTGACTTCAATGTCAAAGCGGCGATTTTCACGAACACCGGCAAAGACTTCTACGCTATCCCCTTCGAGCAAAACGACAAATTTTCCTATTTTGACGAAGAAGGCAACAGCTTGCAGAAAACCTTTTTAAAAGCCCCGTTAAAATACTCCCGTATATCCTCGGGATTCTCCAACAACCGTTTTCATCCCGTGCTGAAAAGATACAGGGCACATCACGGCGTGGATTATGCAGCCCCCACGGGAACGGAAGTGTACACCATCGGCGACGGGGTTGTCGTGAAAAAAGCATATCAGGCAAACGGCGGCGGCAACTACGTGACCATAAAACACAATAGTGTCTACTCCACCACTTATATGCACCTCTCCAAATTCGCCAAAGGCATTCAACCCGGCAAACGCGTAAAACAAGGCGAAACCATCGGTTACGTCGGAGCCACCGGACTTGCCACCGGTCCTCACTTGGATTTCCGGGTGTACAAAAACGGAACCCCCATCAATCCGTTGAAAATGAGTTCTCCCCCGAAAGAACCCGTTTCACCCGAAAACATGCCTCACTTCACACAAGTGAGAGATTCACTGGTGAACTTACTAAGAAAAATCTAAGAATGAAGAAAATCTCAGAATCGTCAATCACTAAATCATAAATCATAAATCATAAATCGTCTCCCCCGTCACCTTATAGTAACGCCATTTTCCGGCATGCAGCCCTTTCTTGTAACGTCCCTCGCACCACAAATATCCCGTGCCGTAATAGAACTTGGCTTCCCCGTGCCGTACGCCCTTCCGGAATCCGATTTCCGCCCGTACCGTTCCGTCCGGAAAAAATTCCTTATAATAACTAATCTCCCCTTTCTTGTAACTCACTTGCGCCAACAACTCGCCGTTCTCGTAAAAGAAGGGTGCTACCCCGTCAATCTTGCCCGTGCTGTAAGGCAACTGCCCGATCAACTTACCCGCTTTGTTAAACACGCACCATACCCCGTCCGGATACCCGTCCTTCAATGCCCCGCGAAAAAGCACTTTATCAGTTGAATACTCGTAATATTCCCGGGAACCAATCGCGATACTATCCGGCACGACAGGATAATAAAACCCCGCTTCTATCTGATCAATCTGATTCTCGAACTGTCGGTTCAACTCCCGCATACGATACTCCTCGGGAGCCTTGGCATTATAATTTGCCACAATTTGCGTCTTAAAAGCATCTCCATTCTTGGATAGAGCAACCCCCACCGTCTCGAAACTCAAAAACGCCCCCTTGTTCTTCTCCAGTTCACCCCGGGAATCCGCTTTAAAAGAACCGTACAAATACTCGTATGTATTCGGAGCCTGCACGTACCCGAACACGTTATTCCTGCTCCCCAGACTTTCCATCGTCTGCAAATACTTCTCGTCACGGGACAGCGTGTTTCCCAACACGTATTCCTTGATCATCTCGGTAAGCGTCTCCGGGGAATTACTGAAAACAACGTAATCTTCCAGAAAAGTATAATAAGGTCGCTCGAACCTATCAAACATCCCCCCGAAAAAGAGATTGAAGAAACCCTTCAAGCGGAAATAATGAATGGTGTGTCCGTTATATTCAATTACCCGTTCTTTCACGGGAGTCGTTCGCTGAATCTGTTCCGCCAGATAAGTCAACTGATCTTTCGCCAGATCAATATCTTTCCCTCGGACAGCCAACACGATATTATCCGCCCGTTGCCCGCTTTCCAAACGAGGCTTAATGATCGTCACCTCGTTCCCTATCCATGAAGAAAACAAATCCAACACATCCACCCCCAACCATTTATTCATCCTCTCCAAAGATTTCGTGATCTCCGCGTAAGACTGCGGATTATTTGTCTTGTAATTCTCCAACAACAAAGACTCCACCTTCTCGAACGAAGGGAAACAGAAAGAGATATAAGCCGCCGTATTCTCGCCCGCAATATTCTTCACGGAAGAAGTTCCGCCCTCGAGAGAATTCACCACATCCAGCAACGAAAAGCTACTTGAGTCGGGATTCGTTTTCCCCGTGAAACGCAGATTTTTATCATTCAACTGCAACATCAACCGGGTATTCTTCAATAAAGCGACCTCGTTTACCACCGCGGATTTTTCCATAACCGAGGCAATCCATTTTCCCAATTGACGATGATCGATATCCAGAATCATATCGCCCGATGCCGCCACCATCCCGGTATTCTTCTTTATCTTACAACGGGCAAGCGAACGGGAAACCAAAGAACGGGACAACGAGGCTATCAACAGATTATCTTTGATCGTGAAATAAAACTGCAAATCCGCCCAAGTCAATTCCCGAATCTCCCCGTTCGGGTCCTTGAACCGTTTCACCCGTATTTCATCATCTTCAACGAGCGCGAGCAACCACGATTCAAACAGGCGAATCACGTTCAACTTACCCAAATCACAAATATACAAGAGATCGTAATCATTCAGCGCCACCTGATGACAGGATATGGTCACGGGACGATCCGTCACGATACGCTTCATCTTCGGGTAACTATTCGCCAAAGAATCTATATACTGTAAATCCGAATGATACTCCTCGAAATACGGATAGCTCTTCAACGAGCGCCAGATAAAATTCCTCCGCAAACGTTCATGAACACTATTCACGGAACGAATATTCACCTTAAAAACCGCATCCGCGGGCACCGCTTGCAGGGTATTAAACTTCCCCAAGTTGCGGAAAACACCAAGCCACACGACCAAACCGAACCCCAGCAAAAGGCCTGACACGACAATTAATTTCCTCTTTGTACTTTTCCGCATATATTTCACTCCGCTACGCTATTTCGATACCACAATATTAAGAAATTTAGACGGGATTATCGTATCTTCGCGACAGATATTTAATACAAATTATGGCTTCATACTGGCAAATATTCATATCATTTTTCAAGATCGGTTCCTTCACCCTTGGAGGCGGTTATGCCATGATCCCTCTAATCCAGAAAGAGGTCGTGGAGAAAAAGGCGTGGCTGAAAGAGAGTGAATTTGTCGAAATGCTCGCCATCGCCCAATCAGCCCCCGGTCCGATAGCCCTCAACACGGCAATCTTCGTCGGGTACAAGGCACGGGGGGTAAAAGGTGTCATCTTTTCCAGCCTCGGTACCATACTACCCTCCTTTATCGTGATCCTGCTCATTGCCATGATCTTTACAGACTTCAAGGATAACCCCGGTGTAGAAAGAGTATTCAAGGGAATACGTCCCGCCGTGGTAGCCCTCATCGCCGCACCTCTCTACCAAATGGGAAAATCTGCCGGAATCACCCGCAAAACCGTCATCATCCCTACCCTTGCCGCCCTTATCGTGTGGCAAACAGGAGTATCGCCCATATATATCATCATCGCCGCCATCGCGGGAGGCATCGCGTACGGAAAATTTATAAAGAAAAAATGAAAAACTTTACAAACCTTATAAACTTTATGAACCTTACGAACTGATTACATGGAAAACCTAGAACTATATATCAGCCTATTCATCACCTTCTTCAAAATCGGCCTGTTCGGTTTCGGGGGAGGCTATGCCATGCTGTCCCTGATACAACACGACGTGGTAGAAACACACCAATGGATCAGTGTCGCGGACTTCACGGACATCGTTGCCATATCCCAAAGCACTCCGGGTCCTATCGCCTTCAATACCGCCACATACATCGGCTACACCGCGACGGGAAGCATCTGGGGTTCGGCAATATGCACGCTCGCCGTCAGCCTGCCGTCGTTATTCATCATGATCACCATCTCCAAATTCTTCTTCATATTCCGGCAAAACAAATACGTCGACTGGGCAATGACAGGACTGAAAACCACCGTTCTCGGTCTGATCGGTGCCGCTGCCCTGTTACTCATGAACAAACAAAACTTCGTAGACTACAAAAGCTATATCATCTTCGCCATAGCTTTCCTTGCCACCTTCAAATTCAAAATGGACCCGATCCTCATGATCGTTTTGGCAGGAATCGCAGGATATATACTTTATTAAAAACAACCCTATAAGTAACAATCCACCAAGATCATAAATCATAAATCTCCAATAAAAAAACCGCCTTTCAGCGGTTTTAATATCTCATTAAAGCAATTTATTGATTTTGTCCACCAATGTAGCTTTAGGTACTGCACCAACTTGCTTGTCTGCAACCTGACCACCCTTAAAGAAAAGAATTGTCGGGATGTTACGGATACCATATTTAGCAGAAGCTGAACTTTCGTCCACGTTCACCTTAGCAACTACTATTTTACCCTCGAACTCTTTAGAGATTTCCTCAACGATAGGCAACATCATTTTACATGGTCCACACCATTCTGCCCAGAAATCTACTAACACGGGAACCTCTGCTTTCAGCACAACTTCCTCGAAATTTGAATCATTAACTGCAATAGCCATACTTCTATCTTTAAAGTTTATAATAATATTTTCATGCTAAAAGCGTTGGAGAATACTCGCGTAAAATCCAACGCTTCGACACGGCGAAATTAATTAATTTTCATTTTAATAGCATCATTATTCTCGAAATATTCGTACAATTCTCTTGAACGTCCTATCTTACAAGTCCTTGAAAACATCTTCACCCGATGCCCTGAATTATCATACAACACAAAACTCAATGGCAAATCTCCCTGCTCGTTCACGAACTGATTGTGTAACTCTGTCACGATCTCGTGCGTCAACTTCTCCACGTCCACCTGCAAAGTGATCGAGCGAATCAGATTCTCGCTAATTACGCTCAGCAAATCCATGCTCACCACGTTAAACGTCAGCTCCCCGGCTCCGCCCCACTTCTTCACCTGTACTCTGCCTTTTATATATACTGCCGTTTCCATGATAAAATAGTTTCTGAACTTGATAAAATCCTCCCCGAAAAACGGCAACTCGAAAGTTCCGGTAAAATCCTCGATCGTCAGTATCCCGAAATCATTCCCTTTCTTCGTTTTCCCGATCCGCATATTCACGATAATACCCGCTATCGTCACGTCCCTGTCCTTGAACGGCGACAAATCCGTCAAACTATCCAACGGCGTGCAAATCGCGTTTATCTCCAACTTATACGAATCCAAGGGATGAGAAGTTAGGTATATACCTATCAATTCCTTCTCCTTACGCGCCTTTTCCACGTCCGTCCACGGCTCGCACAACGGGATGGTCGGTTTCTTCACGTCGTACTCGTCCATTCCCCCGAACAACGTCGCCTGCATCAACATGCTATCCTGTTGTTTCTTTTGCCCGAAATTCACCAGATTTTCCAGAAAAGTCGTGTGCCCGTCCGGCATATAAAAATACTGTGACCGGTCCAACCCGAAACTGTCCAATCCCCCGGCTGTAATCAGGTTTTCAAGCGTCTTCTTGTTCACCGTCCGGTAATCCACCCGCTCGAAGAAATCGAACAAATCCTTAAACTCGCCTCTTTTCGTCCGCTCCTCGATAATCGAATCCACGGCTGCCAGTCCCACGCCTTTGATTGCCGCCATACCGAAACGGATATCCCCGTTATGGTTCACCGTGAAATCATTGTCCGACTCGTTCACGTCCGGCGCCAACACCCGCAATCCCATGCGCTTGCACTCGTCCATAAAAATCGTCACCTTCGTGATATCCGACAGGTTACAACTCAAGTTGGCAGCCATAAACTCCGACGGGTAGTGCGCTTTCAAAAATCCCGTCTGGTAAGCGATATAAGCGTAGCAAACCGAGTGCGACTTGTTGAACGCGTAAGAAGCGAAAGCCTCCCAGTCACCCCATATCTTCTCCACCAGCGGTTTGACCTCCTTGCCCACCTCCTTCGCACCTTTCACGAACTCGGGATTAGCGTTACACCCGTCAAGGAATTGCGCCTTCAAAGCATTCATCGTGTCGATCTGTTTCTTACCCATCGCCTTACGCAAAGTATCCGACATACCCCGGGTAAAATTACCGAGAGCACGGGACTGCAACATCACCTGCTCCTGATACACCGTAATCCCGTACGTGTCCTTCAAGTAAGGTTCCATCATCGGGTGGTCGTACTCGATCGGAGCCTCCCCGTGCTTACGCTTAATAAAATCGGGGATATACTCCATCGGACCCGGGCGATACAAGGCATTCATCGCCACCAAATCCTCGAAACGGTTCGGCTTCAAGGCACGCAAGTGCTTCTTCATACCCGGCGACTCAAACTGGAACAGACCGGTAGTATCTCCTCGCGAAAACAAAGCGAATGTTTCGGGATCTTCCAACGAAATGGCATCCACGTCTATCGTCATATGTCTGGACTTCTTGATATTATCCAAACACGTCTTTATAATAGAAAGGGTACGCAACCCCAAAAAGTCCATCTTAATCAACCCGATCGGTTCCACGAAATGCCCGTCATACTGCGTCGTTTTCAGACTCTCACCCTCCGTGTTCATAATCGGAATATGATCCGTCAACGGGTCACGACTAATCAAAATACCACAAGCGTGCACCCCCGTTTGCCGCACGGAGCCTTCCAAAATCTCCGCTAACCGAATTGTCTTCGCCACCAACGGGTTGGGTGAATCTTTCTCTTTCTCCAGATCAGGATTCTCCTTGTACGCCTTCTTCAATGTCATTTTCGGCGCCTCCGGAACCATCTTCGCCAGACGGTTCGCCTCCGACAAGTCGAGCTTCAACACCCGCGCCACGTCCTTGATCGCCATCTTGGCGGCCATACTACCGAAAGTAACGATATGCGCTACTTTATCTTCCCCGTACTTCTGTGTCACCCACTCCAACACCCGTTGCCGACCGTCGTCATCGAAGTCAACGTCGATATCAGGCAATGAAATACGATCCGGGTTCAAGAAACGCTCGAACAGCAAATCGTACTTCACCGGGTCGATATTCGTGATACCCAAACTATACGCCACGGCACTCCCCGCCGCCGAACCACGTCCCGGTCCCACGATCACCCCCATATCACGAGCCGCCTGTATAAAGTCCTGCACGATCAGGAAGTAACCCGGGAAACCCATGGTTTTCATGATATGCAACTCGAAAATCAAACGCTCCATGATATCCGGCGGAATCTCCTCCCCGTAACGCTTTTTGGCTCCCTTCATCGCCAACACCTTCAAGTAATCCGCCTCCAGTTTGATACGGTACAAACGATCTATCCCACCCAATTTCTTCACTTTCTTCTCCGCCTCTTCCTGCGACAAAACAACTTCGCCCTTCTCGTTACGGGTAAACTCGTCAAAAAGATCCTGCGCTGAGAACTTCTCCCGGTACTCCTCCTCGGTTCCTAACTCCGGGGGAATCGGGAATACCGGCATCAACGGGTCGGAATCCAACTTATACTCCTCCACTTTGTCCACGATCTCCTGCGTGTTCTCCAACACTTGCGGGATGTCATGAAACAAAGCCTGCATCTCCGCCGTGGTCTTGAACCACTCCTGACGGGTATATCTCATCCGGTTCGGGTCATCGAGATCTTTCCGGGTATTCAAGCAAATCAACAAATCGTGCGCCTCGGCATCCTGCTCGTTCAAGAAATGCACGTCATTCGTGGCAATCACCTTGATGCCCAACCTTTCGCCCATCTTCAGAATCTCGGCATTACACCTCACCTGATTATCGTACACCTCCGCCCTCTCTTTCGCCGATTCTGCCGGATGACGCATCACCTCCAGATAATAATCCTCCCCCACCAAATTCTTGTACCACAAGGCCGCTTTATCAGCCCCCTCGATATCTCCCGCCATAATCTTCTGGCAAATCTCCCCTCCCAAGCAAGCGGATGAAATAATCAACCCCTCGTGGTGCTTTTCCAGAAGAGCCTTATCAATACGCGGGCGGTAATAATACCCGTCCACGAACGCCACGGAACACAGTTTCACCAAATTTTTGTACCCTTGCAGGTTCTTCGCCAGAATAATCAAGTGTTCCCCCGAACGGTCCACCGGTTTCTCCTTGCTATACAACGACACCCGTGCCACGTAAGCCTCGACACCCAATACCGGTTTGATTCCTTTCTTCCTGCACAAATCGTAAAATAACTTCACCCCGAACATATTCCCGTGATCGGTCAGTGAGATCGCCGGCATCCCGTCAGCAATGGCTTTATCTATCAATCCCGGAACACTCGCCGCCCCGTCCAAAATCGAATACTGCGAATGCACGTGAAAATGAGTAAATGGCATAAAAACTCCTCTTAAAAAATATAAGACAATCCCTCAATACATTGAACCTAAGCAATAAGATTCTTTGCATTTTCTTCAAATATCACAGGAACAAATATAATGAATATAACAACACGCACTCGTTAAAACAAGTTACTTTTTCCGAGTGTTTCTAACCTTATCCCTAAAAAGCGATAAGAACGGCAAAGGATGACCTTTCCATAACCTACTGATTACATGCACTATTTACACCTCAATGGGGTATTACTTCCGCATCACTTTCATCATGAACGCTATACGAACCCTATAGGAACGCTATACGAACCCTATGTAGAATAGCGTTCTTATAGCTTACTAAAAACTTACTAAAAACTTTACAAGCGGAATTGCTCCGGAATTGATGCCCTATTCATACTCTATTCAGAACTGTCTTGGATAGTTCCTTGTCGTGAAAACAGCATTAAATCAAGATATTAAAAAGCGAAAGATTTACTATTAAGCCGGAAACCGATACCTAGCATCAAGAAGTTAGGATCATGAAAATCCCGAAGATTGTATCCCACGTGCAGAAACGAAGTTTGAGACATCGCGATTTTCAACGTGAGCATCTGGTAGAACATACTCAAATCCCCTTTCCCGATAAAATTAGTCCCCAACCCGATTCCCACGGTGAAGAAAGGCATCACGTATTCTACCCGTCCGGAAATTCCCAACGCGAACTGCTCGCCAAGAGGCGGTCTGACAATCTGCGACTTATCTATCTGCCCGTACACGTCATACTCCGTGTAAAGGTTCGCACCCCCGTCATACGTGCCGTCAAGCGACATACCAAATCGCAGTTTATAACCCGCGTTATACATCGGGGTAAAATTAAACCCGAACACCGGGTAAGATTCGGGAGAAGGCGAAAGTCCGTCGGCAGTCTTGATTCCCTGACTATGCCACGAACCGAAAAATACAAAATCATAACTTACATGACGGCGAAAGGGGCGGCAAGGAGAAACATCATTCGCTTGCAACGGCTTCAAATCATCTTTCCTATGGAAATTACATTCCACCCCGAAATTCCCGCCGATCGTGTTCAGTCCCGCGTTGGGGATCGCGGTATTACCATTGGAGAAGTGCGACACGGTAATGCCCGAAGTCAGACTCACACCCGGCGATAATTGCCAACGCAAATAAAAATTAGCATTAATATAGGCATTCACCTTCGAACCTATGATTTTATTATAGGGATTGTCGTACGTGTTGAAAGTCTTCCACCCCGCGGACAAACCCAGATTCCACTCGTAATGAAAAGACACCCGGGGCGAGAAGCGGGCAACACGAGCCCCTTGAAACAGATAGAATGCTAACGGGTCACCCAATAAGCGAGGTTCCCCGAAAGTATAATACCCGAAACCTATTCCTTGATAAACGTCGCCATAAGCACGGGCGGCAACACTTCCCGGACGGTAACGGAGAAAATATTTCAAATGGTACGAGAAAGCACCCCGGATCAATTTCCCCTCCGGATTATCACCTTCTAAAAAAGAATGTGTCTGAAAAATATACTCCGGACGCACCTCCGCTTTCACTCCATGAACGAACTTACGCGAAGACAAACCGACCGTACTGTCGCGTTCCTGTCCACGCGCCCGCGGGGTTATCCCGACAAATATTATTCCCAGAAAAACAATCGCTCTCCAAATCCTTTTTGCATTATTCATACATCAACTCCATTCATTGCAGTCCACTATAACATGCCACAAATGTAAGCAAAATAGAAGCCCAAACTATCCCGTTAACTTTTTTTCTTGGCATTTCCCCGTAACAATTCCGGTTCGGGCAAAGATACCCGCGTGAAACTCACCACCGCGGCAACGAAGGCAAATATTCCGGCAAGGTACAAAGAAGCATAAGTTCCGTTGACGGGAAACATGACAAACATCAACGCCACGAGGGAGGCTCCCGTGGTCTGCCCTGTCAGACGGGACATCCCCAACATACCGCTGGCACTGCCACTCCGGTTTTGCGGCGCAGAGGATATTAATATACTGTTGTTGGGGGTTTGGAACAGCCCGAAACCAAAACCGCACATCACCATAAACAAGGCAATTCCCACCCCGGAGACTTTATGCGCCAAAACCGCCAACAAGAACAAACCTCCCGCGAATATCGACAAACCGATTCCGCCCAACAGCCCGGCATGAACCCGTTCGATCAATTTTCCCGCCAAAGGAGCCGCTATCATGGTGGCCAAGGGCCAAGGGGTAAGCAATATTCCGGTAGCGACCTCGCTCTTTCCCAGCGTGTGCTGCAAGAAAAAGGGCAGAGATACCATTGCCAGCATCTGGGCAACAAACGAACAAATGGAAGTACCCACCGAAAGCGAGAATATCGGAATACGCAACAAATCGACAGGCAGCAAAGGATAAGTTTGCGATAACTGCCGTCGCACGAAAAAATAACCGATCACGAATACCGCCGCAATCATCGGGAGCAATACTTTCCAGTTCATATCGTGGGTGAATCCCTCGATAGAGAAAATCAACAACCCGAAGGTCAGTGCATTCATGATACCGCTCTTCCAGTCGAACGTGCGTCCCGAGTCCTTCACCGGATTGGACGGAAGAAACTTGCACGACAAAATCAATGCCACGATCACGATCGGCACGTTGATCGCAAATAACCACGGCCACGAGGCAATGGAAAGGATTCCGGCGGCAATGGTCGGTCCCCCGGCTGCCGACACGGCAACGACCAAGGCGTTTATGCCCAATCCCCGCCCCAAGAAGCGACGGGGATAGATAATACGAATCAGAGTCGTGTTGACACTCGCCAACGCGGCAGCCCCGAATCCTTGGAAAACACGGGCAACGGTCAGTTGCGTCAAAGAAGTAGAAAGAGCGCACACCAGCGAGGTCACGCTGAATATCAGCAAGCCGGCAATATATACCCGCTTGTATCCCCAGATATCCCCCAAGGATGAGAGCGAGAGCAAGGACACGACTATCGCCAACTGGTACGCGTTCACGATCCAGATAGACATTGACGGCGTGGCATCCAAATCCCCGGCAATCGACGGCAACGCCACGTTGGCAATCGTACCGTCCAACACGGACACCGTGATTCCCATGGCAATCGCCAAGATTGCCCAATACCGCCTCGGGACGGGTATTCCGTCCCACTCAACCTCTTTTGTACTCATTTCCTTTTCTATTTAGGCTACAAAATTACAAAATAATCCGGATACCTGTATAAAAAAGCATTGTACATAAGTATATCATCACCGCCCCCATGAAAGCAATAACTTCGGACAAGAAGTCACTTCCACAACCATTTTTAAAACTTTGTATCAAATACTAATCCCGGCCATCCCCATCTTCCCCGATAAGTCCGGGAAGATGGGGATAGCCGAGATTTATTTTTCTCGATTCAATATTTTCTCAATTGCGGTATCCCTCGATTTTCAATCCACAAGTAAATTTACGTAAAAGTGACCACTCAAAATAACACGGAACGCACATCGACAAGACCTTCGCCTTCTTTAAACAAGGCAACATAAATATGCCTATCATGGAAATAACCGCAAACATACTCGTGAAAGGCGGGAACTTGATGCTCGTAATGCTGTTGTACATGCGTGTGCCCGGCAAAAAATACCGGATTCTTCGTCTTCCCAATCAATTCTTTCATCTTGCCGACTTTCGCATCATACCCTTTCCAACGACTCTTGTCACAACCGGGATTCATAACAAATCCCTGACGGTCATGCCACCAATCGCTTTGATTCGAAATCGGGTAATGCTGGCACCACACGGCAGGTTCCTTTCCCCACCCCGCATCTATGTTCTTTTCCAAATCATCCACGATTTCATCCGTGCAATAGAACGTAGCCTGAGAACTCGGGAGCAACTTGGCCTTATACCACTGTTGAAACCAAAATATCTGCCCGCAATAAAAACGAATCGTTCTGAATTTGAACGAAAAGGGCATCACCTCCGAGTACCCGAAATGCCCATAATCCGAAGCCATAAATTTCTTCACCTCCATCACCCCCAATTTTTCCGATTCCTTTAGCGAACGGGATACCACGTCGAGCGAAGCATTATTAGCCTTCCTGCCATCATAAGAAAAACCGTAATCCGTTCCATCCCACGCCTCCAAACCACCCCAATGAAACGGTTCCCAATCGTGGTTCCCATACAAGGTAACACACGGGATCCCCCGCTCATATATTTCCCCGAATACTTCCACAAAACCGTTGCCGGTATCTGAACTTCTATCCTTATCGATATCCCCCAATATCATCACTAAAGCAGGCTCGTAATTCACTTTCACTCCAAGGGACGGTTCAAAAAACAATGTCTTATTATCTTTCAACGCCAACATATCCGATACCATTCCCTGCACTTGCTCTTTAGTAAAACCACGCATATCGTACTCCGGATCTCCCAAAAAGAAAACCGTGAAATACTTACTGGCATCTTCCAAGTAAAGACATCGCACAACAACTTCCGTATCTTTGTATCCCTCTTTCGACAACACGAAGACCCTCTCCGCATCATATTCAAAAAGTTCCCCGGGATCCGGAGTAATCGTTACACCGGAATCCAACGTGCAAATACCTGATAAAGCAACACCTTTAGCGGTAAACGGTAAACAAATCTCGAATGTATTGTTTTCCCGCATCTCTGCAAAATAAAAATCACCCTCGTGCTGCAAAGAAAACGAAAGTAAGCTTTCTACCGGCAAAAAGTCCATTTCCTTGCCTTCCGTTTCATCCCCTCCTCCTTCTTCCCCGGTATTCCCTCCTTCACTATTTTCAATTTCTTCATTTGTACCTGATTCCTCTTCTAATGAAACACTATCTTTGCTCCCGCAACCAAGCAGGAGTATACACGTTAAAAATAGATATACAATCTTCATACTTGAATGAATTATAGCATTATACATATAATACACTCAAACACGAAAATCGGGTACCCCAAAATCCTATTTATTTTTTCTTCCCGGACTTATCCGGGAAGACGGGAATAGCCGGGATTTCTTTTTTCCCGGTTTTCAGTTTTTCGAGTATGATTCGGATGGCCCGGTTTAATTGCTCGTCATCGCCCATGTATTCCAAGTAAGGATCGTTTTCCACGTCCACGTCGGGAGATACACCCCTACCCTCGATGATAAACTCGCTGCCGTCAGCGGCATACGGGGCATACGAGGGAGTGACGATGGAACCGCCGTCCACGACACGAATGGAGCCGCTATACCCGACAACTCCGCCCCACGTGCGGCGTCCCACGACGGTACCCAGTTTGTTGTACTTGAAACGATAGGGGAACAGATCACCGTCAGAGGCTGAATATTCGTTTACCAGTAAGACTTTCGGACCGAGGAAGGTACCCACGGGATTCACGGCGCCTTGGGTTTGGTTCGTGTGCATGGTATAGAATGTCTGGGTACGCATCAGCCGCTCGGCAATCATAGGAGATACATTACCACCCCCGTTCCCGCGGTCGTCGATAATCAAGGCTTTTTTGTTCAACTGCGGGTAGTAATGCTTCACGAACTCGTTTAACCCGTCAACGCCCATGTCCGGGATATGGATGTAACCCACTTCGCCGTTGGTTGCTTCTGCCACCTTGCGGATATTGTTTTGTACCCAATTATAGTAGTATAATTTCGATTCGTCGGCAAGCGGGGTGACCAGCACTTCCCGGGCGTCTTTCTCGTCGGGAGCGGAGTTTACCTTCAGGGAAACGGTTTTACCCGCCATGTCAACCAGTTCGGAAAACAGGTTATCGACGTCCTTCAACGATTTCCCGTTGATAGCCAAGATATATTCCCCTTCTTTTACACCCACGCCCGGCATCGTCAACGGGGAACGGGTTGCTTCATTCCAGTTGGCTCCTTCGATAATCTTGGTCACTTGAAAATAGCCGGATTTGTCTTTCTTGAACTTGGCTCCCAGCAATCCCATTTTGATTCTCTCCGGGGCAGGAATCCGCCCGTTGACAGAATAAGCGTGTCCCACGTTCAACTCGGCGATCATTTCTCCTATGATATAAGTCAAATCCGTACGGTGGTTGACGTAAGGTACCAATACTTTGTATTTTTCATACACGTGCTCCCAATCTACCCCGTGCATATTCTTGGCATAGAAGAAATCACGCATTTGTCGCCAACTCTCGTTGTATATCTGCATCCATTCCTGATGGTAGTCGATTACTTTTTTCACGTCTTTGGTCGGTACCGGAGAATTCACATCAGCCGAAAAGACCGGAACATCCAGCACTTGGAACGAGGAACCGGAGAACGCTATTGCCTTCTTGTAACCGGGAGAAAATTCCACGTATCCACCCAAATCGGATTCACGCTTGCTACCCATGTCAAAGTACATGGTTCGACCACCCCGGTTGTAATATACCCGGTTGCCGAGCATATGGACATTATTATAATGATTGGAGGCAAGCACGGGCAATTCGACAAGGCGGTTGTTCAAGTTCGAGAAATCGTAAACCAATGCTTCTTCGGTCTTTTTATCTTTGACGTTTGTTCCCGTTTCTACCGGAACGACATCATTTTTCGGGGCAAAAGGCACCGGGGCGTTTTTTGCCAACGGCAACACGTATACTTTATTCATGTCGTTGTACACGTGATTCCATTCCGTACGGCTGTACGTGGGCGAAAAGGCACGTGCCGACACGAACACGAGGTATTTGCCGTCGTCACTGAAGTTGGGTGAACTTGAACCGAACCAGCCGTCCGTGATTTGATGCTTTTCACCATTTGCCACGTTATAAACGATAATATTATCCATGGCGGCTTCCGGACGCACGTAAGTAATGTATTTGCTATCCGGCGACCAGTTGTAAGAAGTCATCGAACGGATACCCGATTGCTCCACGATCTCACGCTTGCCGCTTTCCACGTCGGAGATATTCAAGGTATTCCCTTTCTCGCTCCACATGATTTTCTTGGAGTCGGGCGACCATTTGTAGTTAAAGATATAGCTTTTCAATCCTTTAATTAATTTCCGTTCCTTACCCGTGGCGGCATCCCGGAGATAAATATTAAATTCCCCGTCTTTATCGGACACGTAGCTGATATATTTCCCGTCGGGTGACCAGCCTGCCTGCATATCATTCGCGTCCGAGGAGTTGGTAAGGTTATAGGTGATTCCTGTTTTGGCAGGCAGCGAAAAAATATCACCATGAGCGGCAACGACCACCCGTTCCCCGCCGGGAGAAGTCGCCACGGTGGTAATCTGTCCGCTGACATCCGTCAGTTTCGGACGGGAATATACCTGATCGTTATCTACACGGATCGTGATTTTAGCCTCTTTTCCCGTCTGCAAGTCATAAGCATAGATGTAACCGCCCTGTTCGTAAACGATACGTTTATCCCCGATTGCCGGGAATTTTATATCATATTCCTTGTAGGAGGTAAGTTGTTTATCCTCTTTCGTGCTCACGTTGTAAGCGTAAAGATTCATCACGTTGTCCCGGTCGGATATATAATAAATCGTAGTCCCGTCGGGCGACCACATAGGGATGATATCCTGCCGCACGTTATCGGTTATCTTTTCGGATTTCTTGGTAGTGAAGTCAAACACCCGTATGTCATCAGCCATACCGCCTTGATAACGCTTCCACGCACGAAATTCCCGCATGATATAGTTGTACGCCAGTTTTTTCCCGTCGGGAGAATAAGAGGCGAAACCACCGTTTTTCAAAGGCACCTCTTCAGACATTCCGCCCTCGACAGGTACCGTGAATAATTGTCCCGTGAAGTCATTGAAAGTATATCTCCGGGAACGATAGAGAATACGCTTACTGTCGGGAGTCCACCCGATGACGATATTATTGGGCCCCATGCGGTCACCCAAATCGTCCCGCCCCAGCGTAGCCGTGTAAGTCAATCGACGAGGCTCACCTCCTTCTACCGGGATCACGAATACTTCCGTGTTGCCGTCATACTGTCCCGTGAAAGCGATGTATTTCCCGTCCGGGGATATCCGGGGAAACATCTCGTACCCCACGTGGGACGTCAACCGACGTGCCGTACCGCCCTCGGCTGACACGATATAAAGATCACCCGCATATGAAAATACCAACTTGTTCCCCACGCTATGCGGAAACCTTAATAATCTCGCTTCTTGAGCTTGCAGTATGAAGCCAATAAATAATAATCCCAGTAATACGGTAAATCTCCTCGTCATAATTGAAAATTGAAAGTTGAAAATGGAAAATGAATTACACGATTGACAAACATCAAATTCCACAATCGGCAATCATTCAATTTAAAATCTAAAATTTAAAATTAGAAAGACTCTTTAGAGTTTTTCCAACACTTCTTTTATCACTCGCGGAAAATGCTCGTATTCCAAGGCGTGTACTTTTTCCGCCAAGGTATCGGGGGTATCTTCAGGGGTGATGGTACATTTTGCTTGAAACAGGGCAGCCCCCTCGTCATAGTGACCGTTCACGTAGTGGATCGTGATGCCGCTTTCTTTTTCTCCCGCCGCGATGACGGCATCGTGCACGTGCATGCCGTACATTCCCTTACCGCCGTAAGAGGGTAAAAGCGCCGGATGGATGTTGACGATCCGGTCGGGATAAGCCTCGATAATAGCATCCGGGACCTTCCACATGAAGCCCGCCAACACGATAAAATCGATCTCCAGACGCCTCAACTCGTTTATTACTAAGTCGGAATGATAAAATTCATCCCGGTTAAACACGAAGGAAGGAACCCCCAATCGTTTCGCCCGTTCCAAAACGTACGCATTCGGTTTGTTACAAAACACGATTTTCACGACATTTTCGGTGTCGTTTTCGAAATAATTAATGATGTTTTCGGCGTTAGAACCTGATCCAGAGGCAAATATTGCAACTTTTTTCATCTTGTAATCTATTAAATATCAAACGCATAAAGATAAGCAAGAGTTTATTCATGCCAAAAAATTTTCTAGGAAAAATAAATTCTCTAACTTTGCGCCCGAACTTAGAGAGTTATGACGTCTGTTATAGACGTTAGTGTGAATTTAAAAAATGTCTAATTAAAATTTAATGTTATGTCTGACATTCAAAACAGAGTTAAAGCTATCATCGTTGATAAATTAGGAGTTGACGAATCAGAAGTTACACCGGGTGCAACTTTTACAAATGATTTAGGCGCTGACTCTTTGGATACAGTAGAGTTGATCATGGAATTGGAAAAAGAATTCAATATTACTATTCCGGACGATCAAGCCGAGAAAATCGCTACCGTGGGTGACGCGATTGCATACGTTGAAGCTAACGCTCAATAATTTAATATTGATTTTATGAACCTCAAACGAGTAGTAATAACTGGTCTTGGTACTATCAACCCTTTAGGTCACAATGTGGCTGAATTTTGGGAAAACTTGAAAGCTGGCGTCAGTGGCGCCGGTCCTATTACTCGTTTTGATGCATCTAAATTTCGCACGCAATTCGCTTGCGAAGTTAAAAACTACGAGCCCACGGAATACTTCGACAAGAAGGAAGTCCGTAAAATGGATCTTTACAGCCAATTCGCTCTGATTTGTTCCAGAGAGGCAGTGAAAGATGCCGGACTCGATTTCTCGCAAGAGGACAGAAAGAGAATCGGAGTAATCTGGGGAGCAGGTATCGGGGGATTGGATACATTCTACGAAGAATGTAAAACATTTGCATTGGGAGACGGCACACCCAGATTCAACCCATTCTTTATACCCAAGATGATTGCTAACATGGGCGGAGCTATGATCGCTATAGAAGAAGGTCTGAAAGGCCCGAACTACACGACCGTATCAGCCTGTGCTTCATCCGCACACTCGTTAGTAGATGCATTAAATCTTATCCGGTTAGGAAAAGCAGACGTGATCATTGCCGGTGGATCGGAAGCAGCCATTACCCCTCCGGGAGTAGGCGGTTTCAACTCCATGAAGGCTTTGTCGACTCGCAATGACGACCCGAAAACGGCTTCCCGTCCTTTCGACGCGGATCGTGACGGTTTCGTGATTGGCGAGGGTGGTGCTTGCCTGATCGTGGAAGAGTACGAACATGCTGTTAAAAGAGGTGCCCATATCTACGCCGAACTCGCCGGCGGTGCTTCAAACTGTGATGCCTATCACATGACGGCTCCCGATCCGAACGGAGAAGGTGCCGGTGACGTGATGTTGCTCGCCGTAGAAGATGCCGGACTTACCACGCGAGACGTTGATTATATCAACGTGCACGGGACGTCAACCGGGTTAGGAGATGTGGCAGAACCTAAGGCCATTCAGAGAGCATTTGGAGAACACGCTTACGAGCTGAACATCAGTTCTACCAAATCAATGACAGGACATTTATTAGGCGCCGCCGGTGCCTTGGAGGCAATCGCTTGTGTCCTGGCTGTGAAAAACGACATTGTACCCCCTACCATTAATTTCAGCAATCTCGATCCGGAACTGGATCCGAAGCTGAATTTCACGTTCAATAAGGCTCAAGAAAGAAAAATCAATGTAGCCATTAGTAACACTTTCGGTTTCGGAGGTCACAATGCTTGCGTAGTGTTTAAAAAATAATCACTAACTAAAAACATTTGGAAAGTGATTAGTAAAATAATTCAATCCATAAAACTTTATCTTCATCGGAAAGAAAAGTTTTATGGATTGTCTATTACAGAATGGGGTTTTATACCCGGCAATAGAGGCTTGTACACCTTGGCATTGCTGCATAAATCGGCATCAAGATACACGAAAAGCGGAGCTGTCCTGAATTACGAGCGATTGGAATTTCTGGGAGATGCCGTTCTGGGAGCTATTGTCGCTGAAATTCTGTACAAATTCTTCCCCAACAAAGATGAAGGTTTCATGACTCGCCTGCGTTCCAAGATCGTGAGCAGGGAATCGTTAAACATCATCGCTATCAAAATGGGATTGAGCGAAGAGGTTATCGCCAAATCGGATATTTCCAAAAACAAACACATCTACGGGGATGTATTCGAGGCTTTCACCGGGGCAATCTATCTCGATCAAGGTTACGATAAGACAAAAGCATTTATCGAGAATTATATTTTCCCTCATTATGTGAATTTGGAAGACCTCGTTTACGTCGATAAGAATTACAAGAGCCGCCTTATCGAATGGGCACAGAAACAAAAAGCAGACCTTAAAATCGACACACTGGAAGGAAACGCCCGTCGCTCGAAATTCATCTGCACGATTACTATTGGCGAAACTATCATGGCACGAGGCGTGGGAGCATCCAAAAAAGAAGCGGAGCAAAACTCCGCCGAAAAGGTTATCCAAAAACTCCAAGCCGAAGCGAATGGAGAGATTGAAATCTAATTCAATTTTAGATTTTAAATTTCAAATTATTTTTTTCAATCTAAAATTTAAAATCTAAAATCGTAAATTACTAATCTCTCACGCGTTCCACGTATGTTCCATCCTCTGTTTTGATGCGGATTTTCTCACCGGTATTAATGAAGAGAGGAACCATTACTCTTGCCCCTGTTTCAACCTCAGCAGCTTTCAATGCCGTAGAAGAAGCGGTGTCGCCTTTCAATCCCGGCTCCGTGTAAGTTACCTCGAGAACAACTGTCGGCAATAATTCTACATACAAGGGAGTTTCCGTGTCAGCATGTACAACCATTTCAACAGCATCGCCTTCTTTCAAGAATTGAGGAGCGTTGATCAGATCTTTAGCGATTGGAATTTGCTCGTAAGTTTCGGTATGCATCATAATATAGTCTTCACCTTCCATGTACAGGAATTGATACGGGCGCCTTTCGATACGCACAACATCAATTTTTACCCCGGAAGTGAACGTATTCTCAAGCGTACGACCGGTTTTGATATTCTGCATTTTGGTTCTCACGAAAGCGGGTCCTTTACCGGGCTTCACGTGTTGAAACTGTACAATTCTGTATAAATCGTCTTTGAAAACGATGCATAATCCATTTCTAAAATCAGCGGTAGTTGCCATCTAGTATTATTTTTTAGATTTAATATTTTTCATTGAGGGTGCAAAGATAAGAAAATCAGCATAAATCTAAAAATTTTAGATTTACTATTTTAAATCGCAGATTCCAAAGATATAAAGTTAGGACGATAAATGATTCTCGAGTAAGTGATTTTTTTATTCTTATTCAAGTTCCGGTGTTTCTTGATGATCATTTTTCTTTTCTTCCGAATCATCAAGCTGCAAATGCTTCTTAGCATTTAATGGAGAAATTATATTCTTACCTGTTTGGGCTTCGATTTCT
This sequence comes from Butyricimonas sp. Marseille-P3923, assembly GCF_900184685.1. GTDB lineage: Bacteria > Bacteroidota > Bacteroidia > Bacteroidales > Marinifilaceae > Butyricimonas > Butyricimonas muris. The sequence goes on along the minus strand of NZ_FXXL01000006.1, from coordinate 1,001,551 downwards.
TTCCGGGTATTACCCGCTATTCGTCCCCCTTGTTGAGCAACCCATTGACTTTCTTCAAAGGATTCTGGTTTTCTTTCTTTCGAGATTTCAGTTGTCGTGGCTTCGGCAAGCATATTTAAGATCAACTCCATGTTAGTCATATTATCCCGGAGATTTTCTTTCTTCAATCCTTTAAACTGCTTGTATTCTCTGGTTGTCATTCCAGCCCAAGCTTGTGTTATGATATCCGTCAGCGTCGCAAATTGTTGCCCTTCTTTTACACCCCGGTGTTTCCATTCGTCGGTGAGTTCTTTGCGTACCTCAATACTTTTCAAACGTTGATTTATCCAATTGTCAGAATATCCCAATCGTTTGTAATCCAGCATGGCTTGCTCGATCGACAGTTCAGGATCCTGTAATTGGTCTAAACGTTCCTTGGCAACTTGCGCCATCCACAATTTAAACGGTTCTGCTTTAGGGGAAGGAATGGATTGAATTAACCGGAATAGTTGTTCAGTATCTGCAACATCTGTTTTATAATATTTACCATCCGATGACCGTAATTTCAGTTGGTTACAATTTGTAACCGACTCATTCCCTTCTTTAATCAATCGATGTTTAAGTACTTTCCAATAATTCCGCGGATTAGGACTATCTGTCAACACATCCACCACGTCCACGACAGAAAAATACCATTTCTCCTGTTCGCTATCCCAAACGGTACGGACTTTTCTCGCTTCAAATAATTGTACAGCTTCTTTTTGTGTCATAACTTCTTCTTATTAACGCCATAATCTATAATACACCCCCAACGGTAACGCTTTTTCAAATGAATCGGTAAAATACAATTCACCGAATTGTTCGCCACGACATTCCCCGACCAACTGGCGCACCACGCTTCTGGCTAATAAGGCTGACAGTCCCATAGAGTATAAATTCAACACCAAAAAGCTGTTCGTCGGTTCCAACAACTGACCACAAAGGGTTATCAATTCGTTTATATTCTCCTCGAGTACCCATTTCTCGCCATTCGCACCGCGTCCATAGGCAGGCGGATCAAGAATAATCCCGTTATATTTTTTCCCTCGTCGCACTTCCCGATGCACGAATTTCAAAGCATCCTCCACGATCCAACGCACCCCGTCCAAACCGGAGGCTTCCATGTTTTCCCGTGCCCAAGACACCACGGGTTTCACCGAATCGACGTGAGTAACATCCGCCCCCGCACTCTTCGCAGCTAAAGTAGCCCCTCCCGTGTAAGCAAACAAGTTCAGCACTTTCGCCCCCGTGCCAATCCGTTTCACTTGCTCGAATATAAAATCCCAGTTCTCCGCCTGTTCCGGAAATATCCCCACGTGCTTGAAAGAAGTCAACCCCAAGCGCATCCGGAGAGCCATATCCCCGTACCGGTAGTTCACGAACCACTGCTGTAACATTTTCGGTTTGCAAACCCACTCTCCCCGATCCTCGTTCTTCTTGTCTTTCTTGAAATAAGCATCCGCCCGTTGATGCCATTCCTCGTCGGAAAGCGATTTATTCCATATAGCCTGCGGCTCCGGTCGTGCTATCACGTAACGTCCGAAACGCTCCAATTTCTCGAAAGCACCACTATCTATCAACTCGTAATCCGTCCAATGCGACGGGTTCAGTAATTTTATATTCATCACAAATAATTTTTATCACAAAACTTTTCGCTTCGGCACGGTAGCCACGAAATCCTTCAAATAAAAAGGCTCAAAGTAAGCCACATCCTCGAAATCGCCCGCCTCGAATTTCCGTTCGGCAAGCAGTGTCATATTAGCCGCGGAAGTTTCTACCCCCGGAATAAATTCAGCATTCGGGTGGCGTATAACCTCCTTTACCTTATCACTCCCGTTCCCGAAGAAAAACATCTTATGCCCATCCAACAAATCGGCAAACGCACCCTCCTCTATTACTTCGGCATGAATATCCCTCACGGCAATCCCCTCCCGGTCAAAAACCGCCGTGTACACTTCCATGCGACGAGCATCAATCATCGGGCAATAATATCCTTCTTCGCTTTTTCCCGCGGCAATGACATTCGCCAGAGCTTCCAAGGTACTCACGGCTATCAAGGGCTTGCCCGCACCGAAACAGATTCCCTTGGCTAAAGAAACCCCTATACGCAACCCCGTGTATGAACCGGGTCCCATACTCACGGCAACCGCATCCAGATCATTCGCGGTCAAACTGTTTTCCTTCAGCAAATCATCCACGTACACGCCTAATAAAGTAGAATGATTGAAACCCTCGTTATTCTCTTTCAACGCGATCACCTTCCCCTCCCGGGCTATTGCCACGGAGCAAATATCCGTGGACGTATCGATATTTAAAATTAAAGCCATAAAACAATTGAAAATTGAAAATTGAAAATTGAAAATGAATGCCATCCACAACTTCCAAAATTCGGATTATTATTTTCTGATGATTTGGATTTCTCCGCCCGCACCCAGCTTGATGATACTGGAAGGGGCGGGATTAGCGGTTTCTCCCTGACGGTAATCCACCACGTGATCCACTGCCGCTTTCACGGCGTCGCTGATCTCGGCAAAACACTTCGGGGAAGGCTCACCACTGATGTTCGCGGAAGTTGACACGATGGGTCTATGGAAACGGTAAAGCAACGCTTTCGTGAAAGCCTCCGAGGTGATCCGGATGCCGATTGTTCCATCCGTCGCGATCAGATTCTTTGCCATATTCTTCGCACCCGGGTAAATAACCGTCATCGGTTTGTCATTCACCTCTAATAAATCGTAAGCGATATCCGGTACTGTCACATAAGAAGCCAATTTCCCGACATCATCCAACAAAACCAACATGGCCTTGGAGTCTTCCCGGTGCTTCAACTCGTACACCTTTTTCACGGCGTCCTCGTTCGTCGCATCACAGCCGATACCCCATATCGTGTCCGTCGGGTAAAGAATTACCCCACCGTTTCGTAAGATTTCGCAAGCCTTGCGAACTTCTTCTTTTAGTTTTTCATCATTCATGAAACCTGATTCTAATATAGATGGGGACGAAAGTACAAAGTTTACGGCAGGATGTCAATTTTTAAAGAATAAATCTTATGAAAGCACGAAAAAGGCTGTCCATTCATATTAGACACCCCAGATAGACTTGCACAAAGTACAAATTAATCCATCCACTCACCTCGTTCATCTCCTTCCGCCCGGAATTTCGCCTCTTGTTCTTTACTCTGTTGCGCCCCGGCTTCGTCCCCCATCTGCAATTGCAAAACGGCTTTCAATTTCATTAAATCAGCTTTCCCGTAACACGTCATAGCCTGCCCGCATTTTTCATCCAACAAACGAACCACGTCACGAATCAACGAGCGATCCGTACAATTCTCAAGAACCTTTACATTCCTCTCCAAAAACTTTTTTTCTTTATTTCCTCTGAATAGATTATATTCGAGCGCATTCCGAATATTATTTACCAATCCTTGATAATCCCCTTCACGTACACAACCGGAAGCATAAAGACTCGCCAATACCCCCGGAACAACAGGACTATCGACAGATTTCAGGAATTGAATAAATTTTTCATTACGCATCACATTAAAATCCCCTTTTTCGGGCGTCCAATTAATCAACTCATCAGCAGCATCTTCTATCGTGTATTCTAATTTATAATCCACCGCACGTTGTCCCAACTCTCCATAAAATCGTTCCCGGTTTGCCATAATTACACGAAAAGGTTTTGCTAACGGGTCATTAATATATTGGACAAACATATCCCAATTCTCTTTGGCAACCAAACGCTCGATATCAGCCGAATCCAAAAACTCTTTAGCTATCTTTTCCTTTTCGGGTAAAATGGATTCTTCCAATACACGGTAATAATGCTTCAAAAAATCAACATCCCTATCCCCCGCAAGATAACGCTTCTTCAGCCCTGCCGTATTTTTTTCATGTTCCGGATCCATAGCTATCGCCGCGTAAAGAAGTAAAGCATCAGCAGTCCTCATTCCAACTACACGCATCACTTCTTCTTGCGTCACGGGGTCGATAAATAAAAGAGTAGGATAAGCTTCAACCCTGTACTTGCTCCTAAGCATCTTACCATCCTCATCCCTCTCCATCTCGAATTTTGCATTTACAAAATACTGATTAAAGAAGCCCCCTACCGAGTCTTGTGTAAATACGGAATGAGCCATTATTTTACAAGGACCACACCAATCCGTGTAGCAATCCACGAAAATAAGTTTCTTTTCCTTTTTCGCTTTACTCACGATCTGTTTCCATTTTTTTGTCTGCTCAAACCGGATTCCGGAATCTTGAGCCACACTTACGGAAAAGCAAGTCAATAACAAAAGCCAAATCAAAATTAGTTTCTTCATATAAAAAATTAACTTATCAATTTAACGCTATAAGGCTGTCCGAAAAGCAAGTATAAGGTACTTTTCCGGACAGCCTCATTTGCCTCACAACCTCTCAAACTTCTTACTTGGACGGTCCGCCAAATAACTCTTGCAATGCTATATCAAGATGCAGTCCTCGTAAATCTGTTTTAAAGAATCTTCCCTCTTTATCCAACAAAATCGTTGTTGGGAACCCCCCAATATTATAATGAGTACAAACAGGTCCTTCATACACGGAAGGATCACCGTCATACAAATGACTCCAAGGCATATTCTCCTCTTTCAAAGCTTTCAACCAATCTTCCTTGTTCGGTTCTGCCGCGATACTCAAAATAGTAAAACCTTTATCCTTATATTTCTCGTACACTTCTTTCAAATGAGGGATCTCTGCCCGGCAAGGTCCACAACCTGAAAACCAAAAGTCTAATAAAACATATTTTCCTTTGGGAATAAATTCAGACATTTTTGCCATCTTACCATTAGGCAACATCAATTCCAAATCCATGAATTTCTCTCCCAATGCAGTTTGCTTCGCACGTGCAAACATTTCTTTCAACTCTCCCGCTCTATTAGGATTAGCTTTCACCATCAAACTTTCCAGTTGGTCAAGTTGCTTCTTGGTAAAATCAATATACTGGGCTTGATAAATGAGCCAGATTAATTGCTCGTTCGCGACACCACTACCAGGATATTGTCTGATATACTTCAATCGAAGTGCCCGCATATCAGCCCGAGCCTCCAAAACTTGCTTTGCTACAGGGATAGCCTCTTCAATTTTCTTCTCTTCAAACAGATCATGATACTTGTCATTCACCGCCGTGTACTTTGCTCTCAAAAGAGTTTCCTCACTTTTATAACGACGATAAAGCTCATCTTCTTTTGAGCCTGCAATTTTCGCGGGAACTTTATCCTTAGCATCCGGATTGTAAAAATATGTTTCCAGAGTATTTATATCTCCGGAGTAAGTTATTTCCGAATTTTCAAGAAAAAATGCCGTTCCCAACAACCGATCCGGGCTGTCCGGACCATCGGGTTTCGTGTCAATAATAATCTTCACCAATACGGGGTTTTCCACATAACCGGACAACTCAAATTTCCCGTTCTTAATCACCGCACTATCTCCTTTCTGTGCCGGCCAAGCCAGATCATTAAGCAACCATACTTTCAACCCGTCTTTACTATTACTTATTTCCCCTTTAATTACAAAACCTTTCTTATCATCCGGTACTAATTTCTGCATAAAGAACTTTGCGGGAGCCACTGCATCATCTTTTTCCGGCTCAGCAAGCCCATATTGACAAAAGCCTTCAAAAAATAACAGGACACCTACTAATGTTAAAAATAATCTTTTCATCATCTTCTATAAATTAAATTAATAATACATATCAAGGATTTTGCACCAACAGATTATTTCCTGCCAAAGCACTTTTCGGTATCGGAAATATAAATTGTCGGTCACTCGTAATCGTACTCTTTACATCTGTTATATTTAAATCTCCGGCTTTGTGATACCGGATCATATCAAACCATTCTTCATTATTCTCGGCAAACAACTCCAGCCATTTATTTTTACGGATATACTCTAACATTTCATTATCAGGAACCTCTTCAATTTCCTGCGGATAAACGTAGGCTCTCTCGAAATTCAATACCTCTTTCAAACTATTCCGCGCGGGATCGAAATGATTATTTCGCGCGGCCGCTTCGGCATGGATATAATAAATTTCTGCCAATCGCAAATAAAAATACGTGTTCCCCTTCTCTCCATCAAGCATATCTCGATAGGGATATTTATGGTTTCTTTTTACCACTCCCGGAGTAATCCAACCGGGAGCCCCCTCTCCATCCGGCTCCATAGTTCCTTCACCATCCGGCAGCATTTCATCGTCTGTTAACGCATATACATCAGGCAAAGGCTCTGGTTCCGGTTCTGGTTCCGGTTCCGGCCAAGGTGATGGTTCTTCTTCTCCTGAACCTCCCACCATATTCGGTCCTTCTGCTCGATAGACATACCCGAAACGTTCATCATAACCATATCCGGTTTCAATATCAAATCCCCACTCTTCCGGCCAACCTTCCAGTCGAGCAATTTTCTCGGTATAACTACCGAAAGTAGTATTACTCACGATATCTCCTGCCGAAAAACTTTCCTCGAAACCATAAGCGTAAAGAGCAAAAAACACTTCTTTTGAATTATAGCTATTCACGAATACATCATCGTAACGATTTTCCAGACTATAACCATATCTCCCGGCATCTCGCAGAATATCCCCGGCGACTGTTTCCGCCATTGAATAATCCCCTTGATTTAAAAGAACTTTTGCCTTCAGAGCTTTCGCCACTAATCGGGAAATATAATAATGCTTGTCCGAGGAAACATATTCAGGGGCTTTTTCAATAGCATAATCCAAATCTTTAAAGATAGAAGTATACACATCGGCGACAGACGAACGAGCCGTCGCCACCTGGTGATCCGGGTAAGATTCTTCCCGCACGACAACACCATAACTCGACGTCATATCATAAAATTGACCGAAATAACGCAAAAGATAAAAATGTGCCATTGCCCGGTGGAAACGACATTCGGCAATCATTTCTTCTGTACGCTTCTCCGACAAATCGGGAGCATTCCCTTCTTCCAGCAACTCATTCACCACGTTTGCCATATTCACCACCTTATATAACGAAGTGTAAACCCCAACGATCACCCCATCATCATAAGGTACATTATTTGACTGGAAAGATGTCCCACTCATAAAATAACTCGTTATCGGAGCCACTAAAGCCCCGGAAGACAAGAACAAATGATTACGCACGTCTTTCATATTTCCCGCTCTCCATTGTTGGTAAACATTTCTCAACAATGCTTCCGCGCTCGCAGAGTCACTCATGACGTTATCCTTATTTTGTTGATTCTGCGGCTTTATATCATCAATATTATCTGCAAGATCACAAGCCCCCATTCCTAACGAGAATGCCACCAGAATAATAATATTATATAGTATTTTCATGATATTATAATTAACGTTTTACTTAGAATTGTATTTTAACCCCGAAAGAGAACGTTTTACTCAATGGATAGGGATCAATATTTGAAACACTACCGGCGCCTACTCCCATGGTAGGATCCCCGCCGGAAACCGATTCCGGATCTATTCCCGGCCACTTTGTCCAAGTCCATATGTTTGATACACTCGCGAACAATTGTACATTCTGCAAATTGAAACGACGCAATGCATCCACCGGCAAATTATACGACAGTGTTATATTTTTCAAACGCAAATAAGACGTTTTGAATACATATCGATCGGAATTCTGCATAACATTATCCGTAGAACCGGGAACAAGCCGGGCATACCGGGCATTCGTGTTTTCAGGTGTCCACGTGTTCCCGAACAATTCCCTCTGGATACTTTGCATCGCCATGGTTCCATTTTCCATTCTCAACGTTTCGTAAGAAGCCGTCGCTCCTTCGGAAAACTGAAACATAAACGAAAGATTCAGATTTCTCCAATTAACAGAGTTGTAGAAACCGCCGAAGAAATTCGGTTCAGGATTAGCAATCACGGCATAATCATCCGGAGAAACTGTACCGTTCCCATTGAGATCCTTGAATTTATAATCACCGGGACCGCTGTATTGCTGGTAATAATAGGAAAATCCTTTCTCTTGGGCTATTCTATTCAATTCATCGACTTCTGCCTGGGTCTGAAAAATCTTCTCTACCACGTATCCTTTCATAATCCCGGCAGGTTTCCCCTCTACATAAAAAAGGGATTGGGTAGCGTCAAGAGTTGCACCATTCAATTTTTCAATTTTATTACGATTGAAAGCGACATTTAATGTTGACATCCAACTCCAATCACCTTTGCGAATAATTTCGCCACCGACCTCTACTTCCAATCCTTGATTCGACATATCAATCATGTTTGCCGTATAGGTAGAAAAACCACTTTCCAAGGATGCCGGAGCAGGGGCTAAAGCTCCATCGGTATAACGATTGTAATAATCCACACTACCATATAAACGATAGTTCCAGAAATTATAATCCAAACCTACATTATACTCGCTAGTCATCTCCCATTTCACGTCTTTATTCGGCATCACGTCTTTTAAACCGATTGTCGATTCTTGACCCCACAAATCTTTTGATCCCCTGTTAAAGAATTGGATATATGCAAAATCCTCCACGTTCGTCGAACCCGTTTGCCCATAACTCACGCGTAACTTCAAATCATTCATCCAATCCCATCGTTTCATGAAATTCTCTTTATTCGCACGCCATCCCAACGAAATAGAAGGGAAATACCCTCTCTTATTGCTCGGACCGAATTTAGAAGAAGCATCCGAACGGAAGTTAAATTCAGCAAGATATTTATCAGCGTACACGTAGCCGACACGGGCATACACGGAATTCAATCCCGTTGTAGCCTTGCCGCTCGACCACCCCGTGGCGGTAACGGCCGAATTTACATTATTCAGCACGTTATCATCCGGAAAATCTTCGTAATCATTGGAAGTACTTCTATTAAAAGTCCTATCCCAACCATACCCGACCATCGCGTTAAACCGATGAGCTCCATAACTAAACTGGTAATCCGCCCGCAGATTAATTGAAGAAGTAGCCATCCTCGAATCGCCCGTATTCAAGATCGATTTTGATGGCGAAGACCATGGAGCAATCATCTCGGTCATAACTGCTTTCGGGGTAAAAGACTCGTCATTACTTTGGAATACACTCATGTTAATATCCCCGTGTAATTTCAAATTTTCGATGACCTCGTACTCCAGGTAAGAACTCCCCATAAATTGATAAGATTCCGTTTTATTTTGTACCAACCTCCGTTTAGCAACAAGATTGGGATTCCAAGCTTCATACCCGTAAATCAAGGAAGCATCTATCCGGGTATATTTACCATCTGAATAAACAGGAATATCGGGACGCTCTGTCCATGCCTGGTCGCCACTCGAGTCACCTTGTTTTTGTTTCGAAAAAGTATATCCCAACGAAGCCCCCGCCTTTATCCGTTGGTTTACATCCGTGTCAAAAGACAATCGAGCACCACAACGCTCCAGTTTATCATTTATAAAAAGCCCTTCCTGATTGGAGGCATTAAAAGAAAATGAATAATTCGTTTTCTCTCCTCCTCCCCTCAATGCAATTGAATATTGATGCGTCAACGCATTTTTATTTTTAATCTCCTTTACCCAATTCGTATTCGCGGCACCGAAATAACTTTCATCCAATCCCCCGTACGATTCATACATTCCCGTTTCCATATTATACGTGCTTTTACCGAAAGGAAGCATCGCAGGATCGGCATAAAAATTACCCTCGTTAAATGCTCTCATGGAATTTTTGTACATCTCCTCCTGCAATTCCATAAATTCACTTCGATTCAAAGGTCTATGCTCATTCACCGGGTTACCAACAGAAAGCGTATACCCGATGCTAATATTCATTTTCTCGTTCCGCCGTCCGCTCTTGGTCTTCACGATGATTACGCCATTGGCACCTCTCGAACCATAAATAGAAGTGGCAGCAGCATCTTTCAACACGTCGATACTCTCGATATCATCAGGTGCAACAACAGACAACGGATTAATTCCATCTTTACTGTTAAAAAAAGGTACTCCGTCAATCACGTACAAAGGTTCGTTCGAACTGCTTGACTTCACCAAAGGCGAAGTAACACCCCGGATATTGACTGTCGCCGCTGCCCCCGGCGCCCCGCTATTCTGAGTTACCAGAACACCCTTCAGCGAACCACCCAACATATTATCAAACGAGTTTGCGGCACTGCCACCACTCTTCATCAATTGATCCGAACGAATCGAACCCACGGAACTCGTCACATCTCGTTGAGATTTGGTACCATAACCAATCACCACAACATCCTCTATCATTTGTACATCCTCCTTCAAGGTTACATCGTGTACCATGTCCTTATTTCTCGGGAACATAAAAGTTTCTTTTTGCATTCCGATAAAAGAATAAATCACTTCGGTCACGTTACCTTGATACATCGACAAATTATAAAGTCCATTAACATCCGTCGTTGTCCCTATATTTGTGCTGGCAATGTACACGGCAACACCCGGCATAGGCTCCCCGTTCTCATCCGTTACTTTACCTTTCAGAACAACTTTCTTTGTTTTCTTTTGTTCGCTTTTCACTTCTGCACGTTTTGACACGAAAACCACGTTATTCTCGAAAATACATTCGAAAGAAGTATTCTTAAAAATCTCATCCAACACCTCTTTCACCTCCCTCTTTTCGGCTTTCACGTCCAGAAGAGGAATCTCAGCAACATACTTCTCGTTGTAAACAAAACGTAATCCCGTCTGTTTCCAGATTTCCCGAAACAATGAATTCACGTCACATTGTTCCAAATCAAGAGTTACCAGCTGCTTCTGTGAATATCCGGCAGCATGGACTCCAAAAGTAAAAACCAACATAAGAAACAAAAACAATTTCATAATTCGTACAATTTTCAATCTTTTCACACCCGTGGGCATAAAGATCCATTTACATTTCATAAATTCGCGTATTAGATTATACAATAGACAGTATCGGTCTCCAAAATCGCTCTGTCTTTTATTATCTTTGCAGCAGTAAATGGTAGTACATTTTTCTGCTGCTTTTTTCTATTTTTGTTTCTTAATATAAACAGTATTTTCATATACTGTAAATTTTATTTCCGACGTTTTCTCGAAAAAATGGAATAACTCGTTCACGTTTTTATACCTCTCCATAATTCCTGACAAACGCTCCTCTTTTACCTCCTCGTCTTCATAAATCACCTCTAAATCATACCATAATGTCAACTTATCCATAATAGATTCCAACGATTCGTTCCTGAAAATAAACATCCCTTCCTTCCAGACGATATATGGTAAGACATCCACTTTTTCCACTTGAATAGCATGGTCTGCACTATTATACTCACCTTTTTCTTCAGGTTCCAAAATCATTTCTTTCTCCCCGTTATTCAACCCTATGCACCCTTTTACCAATACGGTTTGAATAATTCCCGTCCGATGAGTGTTCACATTAAATTGTGTCCCGTACACTTTCACGTCCAAATCTCCTACTTTCACCACAAAAGGACGTGCATCATCACGAGTAACATCAAAAAATGCCTCTCCTTTCAAATAAACAACCCGCTCCTTACCCGTGAAATTTGACGGATAGGACAACTCGCTCGCCGAATTCACCCATACACGGGTTCCATCCGCTAAAACTAATTGGAATTCCCCTTTACGAGGAACTTCTAAACGATTCAACAGCTCAATATCCCCCGGAACAACCGAGTCATTAAAATAATTCAAAGAACCATTATCATGCACCTCGATACAAGTTCCATCCTTTTCCTCTAACTTTTGGAAAGACGTATCAATAGGTACCATCTCCCCGGTAGATAAATGCAAAATAGCCCGTGACGCTCCAGGATGAACAACCATGTTGTTCGCTATACCGGGAACAAACGTATGGTTATTCTGTACGAATTGTTGTAGTCCGACACCTATCAATAAAGTAATCCCGGCAGCAATCCCGATCAATGTCTTCAATCGACGACGCCTCGTATATCTCTTCCTAAAATTTTTATAATCTTCACTCACCGCATCGTCCCTCACCGCCCATTGCATGTGTATATAGGAACAACAAAACTCCCGGAAATATTCCTTATATTCCTCCAAACCAAGCCATTTCTCCACTTGTTTACATTCATCTGCATTCAATTCATTCAAAAGATAACGCAACAAAAAACTATCTATTTCATCCCGATTCAACATATTTTATAACCTTTATCATTAATAATACGGAACAATTCACGATATCATTGAATGGGGAAAAAATTATTTTGGAAAAAATTAGGTGTAACAGCGAAAAAACTGCTAAACAATATATTATAAACTAAATAAGATTGATTTACATTTGAGGGCATAGGCTCTCCCCCGGAGAGAACAGAAAGAAAAAACACAATAGTTCCGTAGCGTGATTCGTATTATCCCGCATTTTTTTCAAAGCATTAACGAGAAGAGTATTTACCGTGGCAACAGAAACTCCTAATCTGAAAGCCGTTTCCTTATAACTCAAGCCTTCCAGATAAACACAAGTAATTACCTCCCTACTTCTTAAAGGAAGTTTTGCGATTTCCTCTTTTACAATCTGCAAAATATTATCCTTAAAATGATCATATTCCTCCCAAGGGGTCTGAACGAAGGCCAAATCAACAGCCTCACGCAACGGATCATTTTTCTCCTTCCTATCTAAAGCTAGATTACGAACAGATGTGTACAAAAAAGATTTTAATGTTTCAGGGACCAAATTACGTCCGACCTCATTCTCCCACAGTTTCACAAGAAAATCCTGTACAATATCCTCTGATTTCGGTATATCGTTCATAAAAGTTGCAGCCCACAGCACCAACGGCTTATAATACTTTGCAAACAGATACTCCATCCCCTTTTCCTGACGATGTTTCAATAAAGAGCAAATCGTATTATCCGGCATTTTTTGCATAAATTATTCCTCACATATTATAAACCTTGACAAATATACAAGATTTACCATAAAATGACAATTTTCATGGAACCAATTTTAATCCCTTTTGTTAATTAACACGCCAAACGCTCAAACACCATCGAAATAGACACAATTTGTATTATATTTGCCACGTCAAAGAAGGTAAATCGACAACATTGCGCGGCATGATGAATGATAGTCTATTTTCGGCAACATTCTGGATGTATTTTTCATACGTCCTCTCTTTTGTTATACCCCTGTTCTGCGGTATCACGTTACTGATCTTAAAGGGAGCCACGTATAGTGAAGAAGCCGGAATGCACCCCCGCCGGGTACTGGGAGTCGTGTTCACACTCTCCGGCTTGCTTTTCATCCCCGACATGATACAAGATATACACGCGCACCGAACAAACGAGTTCTTCTTGCCCGGGTTTGATATCACGATCCATTTATTCTTGATCCCCATGTATTTCTTCTATTTCCGGAAACTCACGAAACCGGAAAAAATAGCCCGGGAGAAAATCTGGTTACATTTCATACCGGGTATCGTCATGCTTGTCGCGGGTCTGTTACTTTTCCTTCTTGAAGAAAAAGAGAGCCTTTTTCAACGAGAGTTCTATGATAAAAACTCTCTCTTTTCCATTTTTCGATATATCTGTCTGACGATTCAGGCTTCCATGATTACCGTGTACACCTCGCGTATCCTCAAATTAAAACGAGAACACGTTCAAACCGTGGAAGAAAACTATTCTTCCAAAGAAAATATAGACCTCCGCTGGCTGAATCATGCCATCCCCTTGGCTATTCTCTATGCTGTAATCATGCTTTGTACATCTTTTACCCAAGCGGTATGGAGCAATTACCTTGTTCATCTTAGTTTTATCTGTTTCGTGCCCTACCTTTTCATCCACGCCCTCAACGAACCGTATATATGCTATACCCCTCAACACGCGCAAGTCAAGGAAGAGCCGCTTCCCCCGTGTGAAGTAAAAAGCTGTCCGGATGAACTGACAATAGAACAAGAGGACGAAATATCACCCGTTTTCCCCCCTCTTCCCGAAAAATACCTGAAGAACTTAGGGATGAAAAGAGAGAAGATGAAAGACGAACTCGTTCATCTTTTCGACGAGAAAGAAATATACACGAACGGGAACCTCACCATAAACGACGTTGCCGCACTTCTCGGGACAAACCGTACTTATATCTCGAATCTCATCAATAACGAATTCGGTTTTAGTTTCTACCAATTCGTCAATAAATACCGTATCCAGAAAGCGACCATTCTATTCATCGAACATCCCGAAATGCAAATTCAAGAGGTAGCCTCTCTGGTTGGTTTCAACTCGCTTTCCTCTTTTATCTCCTCCTTCAAACTCAACGAAGGCATTACCCCCAAGCAGTGGAAACAGCGATACGTAGAATATTCCTGAAAATTACGAATACGTACAAAATTTAAAATTCATACAAAACGATAGCGAAAAAGTAAATAGAATTTGTTTTTTACATATTACTCATCCCCCTTTCCAAATACAACTCACATTTGCAGAAGCAAAATTAAAACTTCAAAATATGAAAAAAATGATTTTCTCTTTACTTGCCATAGCAGCTATGACAAGTTGTACTACAACTTCAGAAGATGAAATTGACCCGAATGCTCCGGTGGAAATAAATTTTGGTGCAGGAATTAATATGATGTCTAGAGCCATTATAGAATCAAATGATGCTGGTCTCGTAACAAATGCCATAACAGGCATCCAAATATTAAGAGGAGCTGATGGAGCTACTCCAAAATTTAATGAAGTAGCAAGTGTTACTACGACAGGTGATCTTCAAACAAATGGTACATTCACAAACATCACTACTGCCCAATATTTCAAATCCCCAACAGAAGCTGCGAACTTCATTGCATATTATCCGGCTGGAGAAACCTTGGAAGCAGGAAAAGTAAGCTATACAATTGATGGTACAACCGATATTATTATTGCTGATGCTGTAAAATTACCATTCTCAACAACAGACAAAACAGTAAACTTCTTATTCAAACATAAACTAGCGCGTCTTAAATTAGTTGTGAAGGCAGCAACAAGTGAAGCTGCCACTTTTTATGGTAATTTAACTGCAGCAAAAATAAATGTTCCAACAGCACTGGATATGACATTTGATGAAGCAGGAGTATCGACTTTAGACGCAAACGCAACACCTGTAAACGCTGATCTTGATTTTGGACAAGTAACATTAGCGACAGGCGATGGAGTTTCTCCCACAGCCGACCTTATGCTCTTGCCCGCTACATTAACTAAAATAAATCTTACATTTGAACATGTTGCCGCAAAAAACTATACGATCAACAATCTATCACTTGTAGCCGGAAATATAACGACCCTTACTATTACAGTAAACGAAATAGGTGTTGAATTTACTTCAGCAGTATCAAAATGGGAGACAGGTGGAACAAATGGGACTACTACCGTTGAATAATTTAAATACAGATACTCATATTCCTCCTTCAGAAGAGTGTATAATATAGAAAGAGGATATGTCAAAATAAGCACCCACTAAAAGTTTTTCCTGACTTTCAGTGGGTACTTCGTATTCCTCCCAACTTTCTTTCCCATTCCTTGTTCTTTCAAGCAGAAAGAGTTACTTTTGTACTAACTCACGGGTACAAACTAAAAACTGGAGCAGTTATGGAAAATATAAAAAAAATCCCTTATGGAATCTCCAACTTCGTGGAAGTAGTAGAACAAAACCAATATTACGTGGATAAAACCGCGTACCTGCCCCTATTAGAAGAGCAACCCTCCAATTTATTCTTTATCCGTCCCCGCCGTTTCGGGAAGAGTATTTTCCTAAGTATGCTACGGGCGTATTACGATATCAATCAAAAAGGTGCATTTCAGAAACGATTCGGGAATCTTTGGATAGGTTCGCACCCCACGCCATTACAAGGAAAATTCCAAATACTTTACCTCGATTTCTCGCGTGTAGGTGGGTTCGGGGGGACATTGGCTCAAAACTTTGATGATTATTGCAGTGGTGGTCTGGATGATTTCGCCCAGATTTACGAGTCATACTATTACCCGGGATTCAGAAGCGAGATGAAAGAACAATCCGGCTTCAGCAACAAGTTGAACTTTTTGGACAGAAAAGCACGCAATACCGATGCATCGCTCTACCTCATTATCGACGAGTATGACAACTTCACCAACGTCGTCCTCAACGAACAAGGCAATGAAGTATATCACGCCCTGACACACGCTAGCGGGTTCTACCGCGAGATTTTCAAGAAATTCAAAGGTATGTTCGAGCGCATCTTCATGACCGGGGTCAGTCCCGTGACCTTGGACGACCTAACCAGCGGGTTCAACATCGGCTGGAATATCAGTACCGACTTCCAATTCAACATGATGCTGGGATTCAGTGAAAAAGATGTTCGCGAAATGATTCTATATTATAAAAATGCCGGACAACTACCGACTGACCTAGACATAGAAGCCATGATAGCGGAAATAAAGCCGTGGTATGATAACTACTGCTTCGCGGAAGAAAGCTTGGAACGCGACCCGAAGATATTCAATTGTGACATGGTGTTCTATTACCTGCGTCATTACATGACTCTTGGAAAATCACCGAAAGAAATGATAGACCCCAACACTCGCACGGATTACAACAAAATGAAACGGCTCATCCAACTGGATCGTTTGGACGGTGACCGAAGAGGCGTGTTGCGTAAAATAACCGAAGAGGGGCAGATAGTCACCAACCTAGTAACTACCTTTTCGGCAGCCGAAATAGCAGACCCTGAGATATTCCCCAGCCTGTTGTTCTATTATGGCATGTTGACCATCACCGCCACACGCGGAAGTGATTTGGTACTGGGGATTCCAAACAACAACGTCCGTAAGCAATATTACGAATTTATGCTGGAAGAGTACCAAGACAGGAAATATATTAATTTGAACAAGCTGGGTTCGATGTTCTACGACATGGCTTATGACGGTCATTGGCACGAGGCATTGACATTCATCGCCCAAACCTACAAAGAAAATTCCTCCGTCCGTGACACCATTGAAGGAGAACGTAATATCCAAGGATTCTTCACCGCCTACCTGAGCACGAATGCTTACTACCTGATTGCCCCGGAAGTGGAATTGAATCATGGTTATTGCGACTTGTTCCTGATGCCTGACTTACAACGTTATGAAGTGAAGCATAGTTACATACTGGAATTAAAATACCTATCCGCGAAAGACTCCGAAGCAAAAGCCGGAACGCAATGGCTGGAAGCCGTGGAACAGATAAAAAGATACGCCGTGGCTCCGCGTGTGAAACAATTGGTTCAAGGCACAGCCTTGCATTGCATCGTGATGCAGTTTCGGGGGTGGGAATTGGAACGGATAAATGAAATCGCAATATAAAATAGCGGCTTCCCCATCTGTCACTGGCGGAGAAGCCGCTAATATATATTTCCCGATAGAAGTTTACACCAGATGCCTGATCAACTCCGTCCGATCGCCATACAGCATATCAATCACCGGAATCTCTATCAGCGTGTAACATCCCGGTTGTTGCTTCATGGAAGCGCGGGCGGTAGCCACGAGTATTTGTCCCGTCAATGCCGGGTTGTTGATTTTCATGTCGAATTCGAACAACTGGTTCTGAGTCTTGCCGGATACGCCTTTGCGGGTAAGATTCACGCCATGCCCCATATCTTTCAGGTTATCCACGCTCTCCACCTGCATCACGTGTGTTTCGTCATGCACGAAATAAGGATCGGTCTTGATAGCTTCCGCCACGGTCTTGAAATCGTATCCATCCTCCAATTCGATATACACCATACGACGATGAATACCCGTTCCCACTGGAATCGTCATCGAAAGAGCGGCTTTTACACCTTTCACAGCTTTCACGGCAACGGTATGTCCCATGCTCATGCCCGGACCGAAATTTGTATATGTAATCCCTTTCGGGGCGCAAGCCTCCAACAAGGCACGTACTACGGAGTCGCTTCCCGGGTCCCAGCCGGCTGAAATAACAGCCACTTTCCCGTGTTTCCGAGCAACCTCACCCAAACGTTTATGTAATCCAGTAATTTCCGTGTGAATATCGAAACTATCCACCGTGTTGATTCCCATGGCTAAAATTCGGGAAGCGTATTCCTCCACGCTACGAGTGGGGGTACACAAGATTGCCACATCGACATCTTTGACTTGAGCAATATCCGACACGACCAAATAGTCCTTCAACTCCGCCGGGACATTCGCTGCATCCCGACGTACCACTCCTGCCACTTCAAAGTCGGGGGCCGCCTCCAGTGCGTCCAGCACGTAGTGACCGATATTGCCATACCCGACGATGGCTGCTCTAATTTTCTTCATGTGTTTTTTGCTTTTAAAATTAACGTCGCAAATTACGAAATAATATTTTCCCGACAAAAGACAAGAACATGGAATTTACCCAACACTCTCACGGAATTTTCACCAATACATAATAACACTCCACCTATCCTAAATCTAAGGTTAAGCTATACTATTTAACGGCTATCTTATGACTTTAGGGTGACTTTTAGGCGACATCGCCCACTCTTAGCCTACACTTAGCCCACTCTTAGCCCACGTTTTTGTATTAAATATGCTTTTTTAACACACACGGGCAGAAGACACTCCCTCGCGTTTGGGACAGACATCAAAGTCAAACTTTACCCCTCGCGGTAATTCTCCCCCGGGTAAAGGATTGTACAAGTAGTATGCCCCAAGGAACACAAGTACCGATACATAACTGGGATACACCAAAAACCGAAACAATTCCTGCAAAAATTCTATAAATACAAGCCACCCTGCAAGCTCGCAAAGCTCGTACAGCCCGTATTTCTCCGGGTAATTCTAACCACGTGAAAAAGCCTCCCGTAAAGAAATGAAACACGCGGGGAAATAACATGCCAGCCTGATACAACCAAAACTCGCCCGAAACCTCTTGTCAGACTCAATCTTAAATCCTAAATCATTAAATCTAAAATAAATAACCTCTTCCTAACTCTTAAAAAGACTTATAATCCAATCAAGGGGTAGAAATAAAGAAGAATTTCTTTTTTATTTATACAAAAACGCCTAATTTTGCCTTTCGTTTTTAATAACAAACAGTTACAGAATAAATACATAAAAATCTATTATGGCAGAGAATGTAAACGAAAAGCTTTTCAATGAATTTGCACCCAACACGACACAGGAGTGGAAGGACAAAGTCATTGCAGACCTAAAAGGGGCTGACTTCGATAAAAAGCTGGTTTGGAGAACAAACGAGGGTTTCAACGTGCAGCCGATGTACCGGTTGGAAGACATGGAAAACCTCAAGAACTTAGCGTGCTTCCCGGGAGAATATCCTTTCGTGAGAGGTAATAAAAAAGACAACAACGCATGGTTTGTACGCCAAGACATCATGGTAGAGGATGTTGCCGAAGCAAACAAGAAAGCGTTGGATATTTTGAACAAAGGTGTTGACTCTCTCGGTTTCGTACTTTCCAATTGCAAGAATTTCACGAAAGCCGACATGGCCGCTCTTTTAAAAGACATTTGTCTGGAATGCATCGAAATCAATTTCGTGGCTTGCTGCAACAAAGTAGCTATCTTGAATCTGTTCAAGGAATATGTTACCGAAAAAGGCATTGATCCGGAGAAAATTAAAGGTGGAATCAACATCGACCCGATCAGCAAACTCCTTTTGCAAGGTAAATTCTGCGACGCCAAACCGTTTGACGTTGTAAAAGCCGCAACCGAAAGTACCGCTACCCTGAAAAACTTCAAGACCATTGAAGTGGGTGGATATGTGTTCAATAACTCGGGAGCTTCCATCGTGCAAGAACTCGGGTTCAGTCTGGCTGCCGGAGTAGAATACTTAAACAATTTGACCGACGCCGGAATGGACGTGAAGGACGTCGCTCCCCGCGTGCGTTTCCACTTCGCTACCGGTTCAAAATATTTCATGGAAATAGCCAAACTGAGAGCAGCCCGTTACTTGTGGGCAAAGATCGTGAAGGCTTACAATCCTTGCTGCGACTGCGTGTGCAAGATGAATATCCACGCTGAAACATCAGAATGGAACAAGACGGTTTACGACCCGAACGTGAACATGCTCCGCACACAAACGGAAACCATGTCCGCGACACTTGGCGGTGTTGACTCGTTCACGGTTCACCCGTACGACTATATCTACGAATGCCATCCTTCCGAATTGGGAGAACGCGTGGCTCGCAACCAACAATTATTGTTGAAAGAAGAATCTCATTTCGATAAGATCGTTGACCCGGCAGGTGGTTCATACTACATCGAAGAATTGACCCAATTCATTGCCGAGGCTGCTTGGAAATTATTCCTCCAAGTACAGGAACAAGGCGGAATGGTAAAAGCAATCGAGAACGGGTTCGTTCAGGCAGCCGTGAAAGCTACCGCGCAGAAAAGAGATCAGGATATCGCTAACCGGAAAGAAAACTTCTTGGGTACGAACCAATTCCCGAACTTCAACGAAAAGATTGACCGCGAACTTTGCGCTTGTATCCTAGAGCCGGAAGACGAAACCGCACCGGATGCAGTGGTAGAAACATTGAAACCCTACCGCGGAACACAAGCGTTCGAGGCTATGCGCTTGAGAACCGACATGTTCGCGAAAGAGAATGGACACCGTCCGGTGGTTTACATGTTGCCGATGGGAAATTTAGCTATGCGTAAAGCCAGAGCTCAATTCGCTTGCAACTTCTTCGCTTGCGCCGGATTCCAAGTAATGGACAACAACGGGTTCAAGACAGTTGAAGAAGGTGCTAAAGCATGTATCGATAACAAGGCAGACATCGTGGTAATTTGTAGCTCTGACGACGAGTACGCAACGATTGCCCCGGAAGTTTACGCCGCGTTGAAAGACAAGGCAATCATCGTGGTTGCCGGTAACCCGGAGAGCAGACCTCAATTGGAAGAGGTTGGTATCAAGCACTATGTTCACGTGAAATGCAACGTGCTGGAAGACTTGAAAGCATACCAACAACTATTGGGAATTAAATAATTTTAGATTTCAGATTTTAGATTTTAGATTGAAAAATCAAGAATCGTAAATCGTAAATTATAAATCAAAAATTGAAAGATGAAACCAAATTTCAAAGATATAGATATCAAGTCAACAGAGAAAGCCATGACCGCCGCTGCCGAGTGGGAAAAGGCTAATCACATAGAAAAAAATTGGTTGACACCCGAGCTGATACCGGTAAAACCCGTGTACACGGCCGAAGATTTAAAAGGCATGGAACATCTGGACTATGTTGCCGGTATTCCCCCGTATTTACGCGGTCCGTACTCCGGAATGTACCCGATGCGCCCGTGGACAATCCGTCAATACGCCGGATTCTCTACCGCTGAAGAGTCCAACGCATTCTATCGCCGCAACTTGGCTGCCGGACAGAAAGGTTTGTCCGTGGCATTTGACTTGGCTACTCACCGCGGATACGACTCCGACCACCCGCGTGTAATCGGTGACGTGGGTAAAGCCGGTGTGGCAGTGGATTCAATCATGGATATGAAAATCCTGTTCGACCAGATTCCATTGGATAAAATGTCCGTTTCCATGACGATGAACGGTGCCGTACTTCCTATTTTGGCATTCTACATTGTTGCCGGATTGGAACAAGGGGCAACACTCGACCAATTGTCAGGAACCATCCAAAACGATATCTTGAAAGAATTTATGGTGCGTAACACTTATATCTACCCGCCGAAATTCTCCATGAAGATTATCGCTGACATTTTCGAGTACACTTCCAAAAATATGCCGAAGTTCAACTCTATCTCTATCTCCGGTTACCACATGCAAGAAGCAGGTGCTACTGCCGATATCGAGTTGGCATACACCTTGGCTGACGGTTTGGAATATTTGCGTGCCGGGGTAAACGCCGGAATGGATATTGACGCTTTCGCACCCCGTTTGTCGTTCTTCTGGGCTATCGGCATGAACCACTTCATGGAGATCGCCAAGATGAGAGCCGGACGTTTGTTGTGGGCAAAGATCGTGAAACAATTCAACCCGAAGAACCCGAAATCTCTGGCATTGCGTACACACAGCCAGACTTCCGGTTGGTCACTGACCGAGCAAGACCCGTTCAACAACGTGGGACGTACTTGTATCGAGGCTATGGGTGCCGCTTTGGGACACACGCAATCGTTGCATACCAACGCGTTGGATGAGGCTATCGCCCTTCCGACCGACTTCTCCGCGCGTATTGCGCGTAACACGCAGATCTATATACAGGATGAAACCACCGTTTGTAAATCTATCGACCCGTGGGGAGGTTCTTACTACGTGGAGAGCCTGACCCAAGAACTGGTAGAGAAAGCATGGGGACATATCCAAGAAATAGAAAAATTGGGTGGTATGGCTGCCGCTATCGAGTCCGGTATTCCTAAACTTCGTATCGAAGAAGCTGCCGCTCGTACGCAAGCCCGTATCGACAGTGGTGCACAAACCATCGTGGGTACGAACAAATACCGTTTGGAAAAAGAAGACCCGATCGATATCCTCGAGGTGGACAACACTGCCGTACGCGAAGCACAAATCCGTCGTTTGCACGAGTTGAAAGCTAACCGTAACCAAGCAGAGGTTGACGCCGCGTTGGCAGCAATCACCAAATGTGCTGAAACAGGCGAAGGCAACTTGCTTGAATTAGCCGTTGATGCAGCCAAGAAGAGAGCATCTTTGGGAGAAATCTCGGATGCATGTGAAAAAGTTGCCGGACGTTATAAAGCAGTTATCAGAACCGTGAGCGGAGTATATTCAAGTGTTGCCAAGGAAGACGAAGACTTCCGGAAGGCTAAAGAATTGGCAGACCAATTCTCTGAAATGACCGGACGTCGTCCGCGTATCATGATTGCCAAAATGGGTCAGGACGGACACGACCGCGGTGCTAAAGTTGTCGCAACGGGTTACGCTGACCTCGGGTTCGACGTGGACATGGGACCGTTGTTCCAAACCCCGGAAGAAACCGCTAAACAAGCCGTTGAAAACGACGTGCATGTTGTCGGGGTATCTTCATTGGCAGCCGGACACAAAACGCTTGTACCTGCCGTTATCGCCGAATTGAAGAAATTGGGACGTGAAGACATCCTCGTTTACGTGGGTGGTGTAATTCCTCACCAAGACTATCAATTCCTGTTCGACGCGGGTGCTATCGCCGTATTCGGTCCCGGTACCAAGGTATCGAAGAGTGCTATCCAAGTCCTTGAAATTTTGATTGACTTGGCTAAGAAATAAGAAGTAACACTACAAACAAGAAGAGGGTAATTCACAGAGAATTACCCTCTTTATTTTTGTGAATTCGGGTTCTCTAAAGGCTAAGTTACACATCAAAAAAACGACGGCTTATAAAGCAAATTCTCTCAAATATTCTCCGATTTTCCCCGTCAAATAATAAGGCAAACTTAATAAGGTATAATTTTTCCCGCTTGAAGTTGTCAATATATCCTTTCTAATCTCACCCGCGTATAAGCGAACGGCAACATTACCCCGGTAAGCATCCATAAACAAGTGAAGTGAACGCAATCGTCCGGTTGCTCCAGACTTCACCTCAATCGGAATCACTCTACCGTCTAAATAGGCTAAAAAGTCTATTTCTGCCACAGAATCTTTCTTTTCACTTACCCAAAAAAGAGGTTTATGGAGCAATGATACCTGATGCGCCAATAACTCTTGGCACACAATATGTTCTGCAATATGCCCTTTATACACATTGTTCAAATCATTGGTACCAAAAATCTCTTTTTGAAGATGAGCCATATAATTTAACATTCCCGTGTCGAGTACCTGAAGACGGGGACTTTTCTTCATATCCGGCATAAAAGGTTCACCGGTCTGCGTGGTGGGATAAATCAAATGAATCAACATTGCTTTCTCGATTGTCCGCAATGCCTCTCCCATTTCTCGTGAACCATACGCAGAATTACCAAAACCATTGAATTTTATCCGATTCCCCGCTTCCATAAACACGGATCTGATAGCGTGACGCATAATTTGAGTTTGCCCCGCAGTTGACGTGTATTTCTCAACATCATCCAAATAAGTACCTATCAAAGAATCAAACACGGAAGTCAAGGCAACAATATCCTTACTGCCAGCATACGATAATACTATTTCCGGCATTCCCCCGATTAGCGTATACAAGTGAAATAACGATAGCAATTTGTCGTGAGCAAAAGTATCCATGGGGATTTTATGATATTGCTTCAAAGCATTGCCCTCATCCATGGCTAATAAAAACTCTTGAAACGAAAAAGGACGGACCACCTTGAATTCTACTCGCCCAACAGGAAAACTAATTTTTGTATCAAACAAAGATTCAAGCAAAGAACCTGCCGCAACAACACAATATTGCGGATATTGCTCATAAAAATATCGCAACATACTCAACGCTTCCGGAACTTCTTGAATCTCATCTATAAATATAAGAGTATCTTTTTCCTCCAAAAGTTTTTCTTTTTCGAAAAAGATAGCTTGGATTAACGTATCAATAGAGGGATATTGAATAAACAGATTGCGATCCCGTGCCGTTTCGAGATTCAAATAAATATATTGTTTAAAATCTCGGGCAAATAAATTCACTGCCGTCGTTTTCCCGACTTGCCTAGCTCCACGAAGAATCAAGGGTTTCCTTGATATCTTAGTTTTCCACGCCCGTAATTCCCCAATTATGATTCTTTCTACCATAGGACAAATATACTAATTTCCATACAATTGTCACATTTCGGGGGCTATTTTTATTTCTTTTTGTCACATTTCGGGGGTATTTTATCGAATAATTTGTCACATTTCGGGAGAAAGGGTACAAAAATCCCATACCGTTTTTCCTCCAGCCAATCATTTGACATCCCGACCACATTGCATAAAATTACTTAATTTCCACCAAATAATTTGCATCAAACTTGGAGTTCACTACATTTGTGAAAGTAAAAAAACGAATGAATCCACGCGATAACATATTAGATTTAATCACGAAAGACGAAAGCGGTGCGTTCCGCCTTCTTTTTGAAAGGTATTATGACAACCTTTTACTATACTGTTATCATATTTTAAACGATCTTGAGGCAGCGGAGGATATCGTACAGGATTGCTTCTTCAGCTTGTGGAACAACAAAAGACTTCATTCTTTCACGGGTGATTTAGACCGATTTATCTTTAAGATGGTCAAAAACCAAGCATTCTTATTTTTGAAAGAATACAAGAAGAGGTTTGACGCACACTCCTCCTTTTTCAAGGAAAACGACACGTACGAGGATATGACCAGGGAGGAACATCAGGAGGAAATCGAACTACTTTACAACACGATAGACCGTCTTCCCGATAAATGCCGGAAGGTATTCTTGATGGCCTGCTTGAATGATAAATCGTATCAGGAAATTGCCGACGAATTGGGAACAAGCATCAACACGGTGAAAACTCAGATGAAAACCGCCCTCAAATTTTTGCGTGAAAACC
Source organism: Butyricimonas sp. Marseille-P3923 (assembly GCF_900184685.1). GTDB lineage: Bacteria > Bacteroidota > Bacteroidia > Bacteroidales > Marinifilaceae > Butyricimonas > Butyricimonas muris. The sequence goes on along the minus strand of NZ_FXXL01000006.1, from coordinate 976,160 downwards.
TTCAAGAAGAACACTTCTTATCAATTTTACTTCTTTTAACAGAAAAACTTTAAATTCATATCACCCTTTTTTGCCGTTTTGAAAATATATAAGAAAACAACGGCAAATTATGAAGGAAAACATAGATGACATATTAGCGAAAATCCTAAACAAAGAACCACTTACGAAGGAGGAAAAGCAATTGTTGGAAGAATGGAAACACGCTACTGTCCGAAACGAGAAGGTCGAAAAGATCATTCAAAAACTGGAACATCAAAAAAAGATTCTGGATAAACACCAGAAAGAAGCCGTCGCTTTTACTAAAGTAGAAAAACGAATCCGTCAAGCGAGAAGAAAACGCCAATTCATCTATTGGTCGTCTTGTGCTGCCGGAATCATCTTGCTGGTCGGTTTCTTCCTTATCTTCCGACAAGAAAATACACCCGACAAAGAAGCCGGCATCAATCAAACCTACATTTCCGGTTTATCCCTCCATCGCCCGACGGCAGAACTGATTATGCCCGACGGGAAAAAACGTCTTCTCAGTCAAAAAACAAATACCGTTATCGTGTCCGATAGCAATAAAGAGATGCGTACCGACAAACAAACCTTGATTGTCAAGTCCAACGAATCGAAAGTCAGAGAAGCAGAATACTACACGATGAACGTCCCGTTGGGAGCGGAATATAATCTGGTTCTCCCGGACGGAACAAAGATATACCTCAACGCGGGGAGTTCACTGCGCTACCCCGACCAATTCATCGGGGGAACAAGAGAAGTAGATTTAATCGGAGAGGCCTATTTCGAAGTGACAACCGATTCCTGCCACCCGTTTGTTGTACACACGGGAGAGGTCGCCGTACGTGTATTGGGAACCGCTTTCAACGTGAACGCCTACCCGGAAGGAGCATGGGTAAAAACGACGTTGGTAGAGGGGCGAGTTGAAACACGATGCGGCGATAACAATTTTGTCATGAAACCGGGAATGCAAGTCGCTTACAACAAAGAAACCCGAAAAGCAGACTATTTCCCCGTGAATACACGACAATACACCTCATGGAAAGACGGTTACTATGAATTTGAAGATATGCCGTTAGGAGAGTTAATGCAAATTTTCACCCGTTGGTACAACGTGAATATCGAATTTGCTGATTCGAATTTAAAGAAAATAAAATTCAGCGGACGATTAAAGCGATATGACGATCTCTTACCCTTGTTCAAGATGCTGGAATACACGCGCGACATCAGATTCATTGTCACGAACGAACGGATCATCATTCAAAAGAAATAAAAAAATACAGGTTGAAGACCTGATCAATCCTCAACCTGTCATTATTCACCCATACAACCGGAATCCTTGCAAGAAACGGATGTATAAAATGTTAAATTATTAATTTACAAAACTATGAAAAAAAAGCGAGACTATGTATTACCAAGGAGTTGGAATCCATGGCGAAAGATGTTAATCTTTAAAAATTTTCTCGTAATCTTATTTCTGGGCGTGTACACTGCCATTCCGGCGAGCGCGCAAGCCCAACAAAGGGCAAAGGTAACTCTTGACCTGAAAGATGTCACCTTGAACGAGATCATTGCCGAATTGAAAAAGCAAACAGATTATGACTTTTTCTACAACAGCGAATTGGTAAAATCAAAAGGGAAAATCTCCGTGAAAGTGGAGAACAAAGAAGTCAAACAACTGTTGGATGAAATTCTTCCCAAACTGGGACTGGAATACACAATACAACAAAGTTTGATTTCTATCCGGGCAAAAACGAAACCGGAAGTAGAAATGATTTCCGTAACCGGAAGAATCGTGGACGAAAAGGGGAATACTCTCCCCGGAGCCACCGTGATTATTCAAGGAACAACCCAAGGAGTTGTCACGGATGTGGATGGAAATTACACGATCAGCGTGCGCCCGACAGATGCCTTACGGGTTTCTTACATTGGTTACAAAACTGAAGTCGTGGAGGTCAAAGGGAAAACCAAAATAAACATCCGTTTGAATCCCACGGCCGAGAACATCGAGGAGGTAACCGTGGTGGCATTTGGGGAACAAAAGAAAGAGAGCGTGGTATCAGCGATTACTACCGTAGATGCAAGAACATTGAAATCCTCAAGTAGCGACTTGACCACTCAATTCGCCGGAAAGATTGCCGGTATGATCGGATGGCAGACGGGCGGACTTCCCGGTGCTTTGACGGAAGATGAAATGAACACGAAGTTCTATATCCGGGGTATTACCTCTTTCCAGACGAATGCTAACATTGACCCGCTCATTTTGATTGATGGGGTGGAATCTTCCAAATTGGATCTTTCCCGTATGGTACCGGAGGACATCGAGACGTTCAGCGTCATGAAAGACGCTTCGGCAACAGCCATGTACGGAGCCCGCGGGGCAAACGGGGTAATTCTTATAACAACTAAAAAGGGAGAAGAGGGTAATGTTTACACCTCTGTTCGTTACGAGGCGGTAATGAGCCGACCGACTAGGGAGATTGAAGTTGTAGATCCAATCACTTACATGAAAATGTATAACCGGGCATTGCTCGCTCGCGATCCGAGTGCAACGCCTCAATACAGCGTGGAGCGCATTGATCGTACCGGTTCCGATCTTTATCCTTCTTGGTTATATCCTGCCAATGATTGGTATAACATCTTATTTAAGGATTACTCGATCAACCACCGGGCGGGTTTAAATATTCGGGGTGGTTCGCGTGTGGTACAATACTATGCGTCCGTGAATTATACGCGGGATGAGGGTATGTTGAAAACCGACCGTTTGAACCAGTTCAAAGTGAACATTGAGAATAATTCCTTCTCTTTCCGTACCAACTTAAATATAGACTTGAGTGCCGGGATTCGTTTGAACATCAATACTTCCGCGAATTTTGATAAATACAGGGGCCCCAAGGCCGATGTTTCACAGGCATATTATATGGCTTTCAACGTGTCGCCGGTAGATTTTGCCGCTACTTATCCGGCTGACGATACCTATAATTGGCCGCACATTCGTTTCGGAGCCACCAATGCGGCACCGGATGCGAATCCTTACATGGAGATTCACAAGGGATATAACGATCGTCGCCGTTATTCTGCAGTAACGCGGGCAGAGTATATCCACAATCTGTCACCTATCCTCAAGGGATTGGAAATGAGGGCTTCCGTATCTTTGAATTATGTGGGATACTATTATAACGTCTATAACACCAAACCCTATAAGTATAACATAAAAGATTATAACTTCGAGACCGGCAAGCACCAATTGTTAGCGATAAGTCCGGACGGATCGTCCAGAACATTGAATCATGAAACCAAAGGAAGTAGTCAAACTTCACAATTGAGTTACGAATTGAGAGGATTGCACGTGGCCGCTTGGGGCGAGCACCAGACCAGTTTGACGGCTGTGTTTAGCGGGCAAGAGACCACGGCATCGGAAGTATCTTCGATTTTGAACGGTATTCCCCAACGAAATTTGGGTTTGGCGATGCGCGGTACCTATGGGTTCAGGGATAAATATTTTTTAGAGGCGAGTTTCGGTTACAACGGTTCAGAGCGTTTTGCCGAGAAACATCGTTTCGGTTTTTTCCCTGCCGTGGGAGGTGCTTGGATTGCTTCGAAAGAACCTTTCTTGGCTAATCATACCGCTCATTGGCTTTCGTACTTGAAATTCCGTCTTTCTTGGGGAGAAGTCGGGAATGACGGAATCATCTCGAATCCGCGTTTTGTCCATCTGCCCGTCGTGTCAACGATAAGTGTGGCGCATCCGGGAACTGCAACAAGTGCTACGGTGGAGAGAGCTGTCATAGAATCTTACCCGAATGACAAGATCACGTGGGAGATTGCCGAGCAGGTGAATTTTGGCGTGGAGACAAAATTCTTCAATGGAATCGTGGAACTCAATGCTGATATTTATCAGGAAATTCGTCACAATATCATTGACAAACGCTACACGATGCCCGAAACAACCGGGTTAGAGGAGCTGCAAATCGGTAACGTGGGTAAAACCCGTTCTCGAGGGTTTGACCTTTCCGGTAAAATCCAACACGCTTTCAGTCCTGATTTTTGGATGATTTTGAACGGTACGTTTACTTACAACAAAGCGATTTATTTAGAGATTGAACAAGCAACCAACACGCCGGAATGGCAACGAAAAAAAGGCAAAGAGATCTCCCAACAGATCGGGTACATTGCCGAAGGGCTTTTCCGCGGGCAGGCGGAAATCGACAACTCGCCCAGCCAGGGAGGTACCGGAATGACGATGCCGGGAGATATCCGGTACCGCGACTTGAATGGTGACGGAAAAATCGACGTGAATGATGCCGCGTATATCGGGTACCCGACCACACCCCGTGTCGTTTACGGTTTTAGCGGTTCATTCCAGTATAAAAACGTTGAGTTCAATTTTGCCTTCCAAGGATCGGGGAAACGGGCATTTTTTATGGACCCGATGCAGATCGGTCCGTTTGTGAATAATCGGTCCATGCTGAAAGCCATTTATGACGATCATTGGAGTGAGGACAATATGAAAGAACGTCCATTCTGGCCGCGTCTCTCAACCCAAGCCATTAATATGCATAATCCGCAAGAGGGTGAATATTCTAACGCCGGCAATCCCCGGTATTCGACCTATTTTATGCGGAAATGCAGCTTCTTGCGTTGCACCGCCATTGAAGTGGGGTATAACCTTCCGAAGAATGTGCTGGATAAATTAAAAATGAAAAACGTGAAATTTTATGCCCGCGTCAATAATCCCTTCCTGATTACTAATTTTAAAGTATGGGATGTGGAGTTAGGTAGTAGTGGATTCAATTATCCCATACAACGTACTTGGTCGGCGGGGTTGAATGTCAGTTTCTAAATTTAAATACACGTGATGATGAAAAAATATTTAGTATCTATACTTTGTGGTCTTTTCCTGTTGCCCGGGTGTGATTACCTGAACATGGTGCCGGAGAAAGACATCGAAACCATCGAATCGGTTTTTGAGCAACGGACAAAAGTGGAAGGCTGGTGGATAGGGGTTTACGCAGATTTAATTTCTTTGCTCCAAAGCTCGGATAAAAACCTTGCTTTTTCTGCCTCCGACGAGTATACGCCCAGTCCTGTTTTATACACTTCAATCAACCTGCTCCCCGGCTTCCTCGTGGCAAACGGACAGCAGATGTCGCAAGATCCTTACGGGAATATATGGGCGAAAATGTATCAATTGATTCGAAGAGCCAATGTTTTTATTGATAATGTCGACAAAACGTACAACATGACTCAAGAGGATAAAGATTGGTGGAAGGCGGATATGAAGGCCTTGAAAGCATACATCTACTTTGAATTGCTTCGTGCTTACGGTCCCATTTGTTTGATTCCGCAAAATATGCCCGTGGATTTGGAGATGGAGGATTATCAATTGCCGCGACAACCCGTGGACACCTGTTTTAAGGAGATCGTTCGTTTGTTGGACGAGGCTGAACCTGATATCCCGAGACATTCCCAACGTTCGGCAATCTATGGATTCACGTTTACCAAAGAAGCCCTTTATGCCTTGAAGGCTAGAGTGCTGGTTTATGCCGCCTCTCCGCTTTTCAACGGAAATATATTTTATGCCGATTTCAAGAACAAGAACGGGGAGTTGCTTTTTAATCCGACCTACGATCGGGAAAAATGGCGGATAGCGGCTGAAGCTGCCGACAAGGCGGCTGAAATTTGTGCGCAGGGAGACCGGGAGTTTCCGGCGAAAGGAAGCGGTAAGAAAACCACCCTTTTGAACCACATGGATGATATCGAGCAAAGCACGTATTCAATGTTTAGTAATAAAGAGTACCTCTTGGAGTGGAAAGGTGGAATGACAACGATATACATGTATATACTCCCGCGTTTGGTGGGTGATAATAACCATTTTGAAGCACTCGCGTTCGGTTGCCTTTCTCCTTCGATGAAGATGGTGGAGATGTATTACACGGAAAACGGGTTACCGATAACTGCCGATGTTTATTGGAACTATGGCAACCGCTATAAATTAGGCTCGGAGAGTGCCCTTGCCTACGAGAATGTCGTTCCGTTGAATACGGACGTGGTCAGACTTCACTTGCGTCGGGAACCTCGTTTCTATGCTTCTATTGCCGGAGACCGGATGTATTGGCAGCGCGGAGTAAGCACTCAGAGTCAAGACAACAACCTGCTCGTGGAGGCCCGCAAGGGAGAAGGCCCTTGGAGTTCGCAGCAGGATGTGATTGTCAGCAACGATTACCAGAACATTTGTGGCTATTGGGTGAAAAAATACATTTATTCATGGATTCCTACCAAGAATTATTACCAAGGCATAACAAACGAGACCATGGCGGTTATTCGTTTGGCGGAGGTGTATTTGATGCAGGCGGAGGCTTGGAACGAATATTTGGATGCGCCGGATGAAGAACACGTGTACAAACCGTTGAATAAAGTACGTGTACGGGCAGGGATTCCGACGGTCGAGGATGCTTGGACGAATTACTCTTCAAATCCCGGAAAAATAAAGACAAAAGAGGGTATGCGGGAAATCATACGCCAAGAGTATAACATCGAGTTCGCTTTTGAAGGGCACCGTTATTGGAATGTTCGTCGTTGGATGACCGCCCAAACAGAGATGAACGGGAAATCATACGGCTGGAATGTTCTCGGCACAACGACAGCGACGTTCTATAATAACGAAAACGGACCTATTGAGATCGGACGTAGTTTCAAATTCGTTGCCCCTCGGGATTATTTTACTCCATTCAAAGCGGAGGAAATTTTGATCTCCGGAATGAAACAAAATCCGGGATGGTAAAGGGATTTATGATTGTAGATTTTGGATGTACGATTGTAGGAATTTAATTCTAAAAATAAGATGATGAAGAATTCGATATGGATTTTATTATTGATACTCGGTTTTCTGGCTTGCAACGATGATGACGTTGTTTTTAATCCGGTGACCGAGGGGTTGGAAATCAAATTTGAACCCGTGGCAGGAGGTGCGATGATGCGTTATTCGCTGCCGAATGACAGGAGTATTTTTGCCATGAATGTGCGCTACAAGAACTGGCAAGGAAATGATGTATTGAAAGTTGGCGATTACGGGGGCGATTCGCTTCTATTGGATGGTTTCACGGGAGCAAAAGACGTAGTGGCCCAAGTCTCTTTTGTCAATCATCGCAATGAGGAATCCGCAAAACGGGAGTATAGCTTCTCTACCCTTCCCAGCGCACCGTGGGTATTTTTTGAGGACTTGGAGGTGAGTTCTACTTGGAATGGCTTTCAGGTCATCTATCAAACTCCCAAGGTAACAACCGGTATGGCCCATGTTTTCTATTTGGGCGAAAATCCGTTGACACACCAACCGGATACGATTCCTTTGAGTAGTTTCCCGATTCGTCAGGGAGGCGATACGCTCAAATTCGAGATGGAACGAAAAATGGATAATTACACGGTGGTTGTCCGTACGGAAGATTTTCAAGGTTTCCGGGTGAGACAGGAGATTTATCCTAATATTGATGCCTTCTTGACGGAACAATGGCCGGTGACGGCAGATAACTTTAATACGAGCAAGCTTACGGTGGTTAAAAATGCGAAAGCGAAAACCGGGGTGGAGTATTTGTTTGACGGAGATTTGAAAGGAAAAGAGCGGATGGAATTCTTCCTGTCAGAAAGAAATCCGAATCTAGGATATACCGGTCATGAAGTGTATGGAACTTTTCTGGCAGGACCCAATGCTTTTGAAAAACCGATGGTGCTTGACTTGGGAGAGCAGAAAACGCCGGCTTGGATTCGTTTGTACGCTCTTATTCCCACGCAGGCGAAGGACGCTCAGGGGGCAGCTGCTTTAGGAGACGTCTGGCTCGGATGGTACGATGATAAACTTCCTTGTAAATTGTCGGTGTATGGCAATAGCACAACGGACAATCCGGATGCCGACGGATGGATATACTTGGGCAATTTGAATCAAAACCCGAAAGCCGAAACGGAAAGTGATAAGTGGAGTTTTCCTCATATAAATAAAAATGCATCCGGTATAGGCCTTCCGAAGACTTTAGCGGAATTTGAGGATGCAGATCCGATATATGTGGACGTTTTGTTCCCCGTGGAGGATAACGAGTATCGTTACCTGAAGATCATCGTACATGAAACGTTTAGATCAAAACTCAATTCCGCGGCAAATCCGAATCCAGACAACTATTTTACATTGCATGAATTGGAGGTTTATATAAAAAAGAATTAAGCTATGAATATGAGAAAACATATAATTAATTTATTATTCGCGGCGGTAGCTTTCATGACGGGGTGTAGCGAGAGTTTGGAAGATACTTATAGCGATTTTGCCGGTGACGGGAAAATCCGTTACGTGGCGAAATGTTCCGACTTGGACATTACTCCGGGGTGGGAACGGTTGATTGTCACTTGGGTAAACGGTACGGATGCCACAATCGACAAGATAAAGGTGGCTTGGTTGTTCGAGGGCCGAAGAGATTCGGTGTATCTTCCCGGTACGGCAACCTCTTTCGAGTTGACGGATTTGGCGGATGGAACGTACCAGTTTTACGTGAGTGCCGTGGATAAATTCGGGAATGAGTCTTTGATAGAGGCTTATTCCGGTCGGCCTTACACGCGGGACCACGAGTTGATGCGCTCGTTTTCGCAAGGAGTTCTCAAGGCCTATTTTTTGAAAGGGAAAATGATATTCTTCTCCGACCAGTATAATGATAACATCGTGGATATGCAGTTACAATACAAGAACGCCGCGGGAGAAACCAAGTATTATAAGTTTAAGAATCCGGACAGTTACAATACGTTGGTCACGATTGATGATGTGAGTGCAAACCCGATGGATACGGTCTATGTACTTCGGACGGGAATTTTGGAAAACTCTCTGGATTCGGTTGTCATTGACCCGACGGCGATTAGTCAGAAGAAAAATTTCAGTGCGGGATTCGTTCACGCCATCACGGCACGTTACGGTTACTCAACGGACACACAAGAAAAAGAAGATGAGTTCTTGAAATTTATCGAAAATGCGCCGGAGTTGGAGTTTGATTATTCCGTTGAATCTTTGGAAGATATACTTTTTTGTACCAATTTGAAAAAACTTGTGGTGGGCAAGAATCGCTATTTTACCGAACAGGCTACTAAGGATAACAGGAGTCAGATACTCAAGAATTCGAAAAATAGTTATGCCGCTTTGGAGAAAGCAGCAGAAGATGATATATTGGGTTTGGAGGTGGAGTACTACGGAAATCAATCGGGTGCTGGAATGCATTATTTCGATAAAGTATATTCATTTATGAGGTATTGTAAATTTTCTGCAGCTCCTGATGATTTGGAGATTATACCTGCGTCAGCTTTCAAGGAATATGAGGATGGCAATAAGATTTATTGCGAGACGGAGGATATTTTTGCGGATTGGGATGTTTTGTTGGATAACAATAAAAATACTTTTTTGCAAACGAGTACGCAATCGTCGATGCGTACCTATGAAATGTACATGGAATTGAAGGAGAGAACCGCGATAAGTGGGATTAAGGTAACGCAAATTGTAATCCCCAGAAATGATAGAAGTGCTCCCTATTTCTTGCCGGACATGATGGTTGCACAGACCTCTCTTGACGGGGTTGTTTGGAAAGATGTAACCTTTTTGCCCAGTAACGATCTGGGACGTGTGTCAGGAGAAGTAACCTTGTTGAAGATTGCCGAGGACACCCGAGAGGTGAAGCATATCAAAATAACCATACGGGACGGTTCCGATCCGAGTGGAAACTGGTCATGCCGCTTGGCAGGTATCGATCTCTATAAATAATTATGGATGAACGACCGCTTTTGCGGTCGTTCATCAAACACAATAAAGAAACTATGTTGAAAATAAGTCATTTAACCAGACTCTTTTTTAGCGGGATACTGTTATTAAGTTTCTCCGGTGTATTCGGTCAGGAGCAAGAGGATAAACTTTTGCAACTGATGAAGCAGGAATTACAATACAGCATGGAGGAGTTAAAAAAACAGGAAAATATCCCCTATTATATGAATATGCGGACGATGGACGACTATTCCGTTACGATTATAAGTTCGTTCGGGGCTGTTACGAACTCCAATGAAAGCCGCATGAGAACATTGGTGCCGCAAATCCGATTGGGCGATCAGAATTTAGACAATTTCAAATACAACACGCAGGGAGGTACTGCCGGTCCGAACGCTCAAGGAGCACGGGGAGTGGTTTTACCTTTGGATGACGATGCTACGGATGCCATCCGGGAAGCGATTTGGCGGGAGACCCTGCAACGTTACGAGTATGCTCGTTCCGTGTATGATCAGGCAAAGACCCGGACTTCGGTAAGCGTGGAGGATGAAGACAAAGCCCCCTGCTTTTCCGCGGCTCCCGTGGAACATTATTACGAGGCACCCGTTGCTAACGGCACTTTGGATGAAACCACCCGGCAGCTCTGGGAGCAACGGATGAACGAGATTTCGGCGGTGTTTAAGAGTTGCCCCGAGTTGCGTGAGGGATCAGCCAGTTTTAGTTTTCAGGTGTTACGCACCTATTTCGTGAATAGCGAAGGGAGCGTGGTCGTGCAGAACAGGGTGGCTACCCGAGTGATGTTGACGGCTTCTCTGAAAGCGGCTGACGGGATGGAATTGCCGTTGAACGTGAATTATTTCGCTTACAAGCCGGACGAGTTACCGGGTAACAACCGGATGATAGCAGACGTGCTGGATATGATCCATCGTTTGCTGGCACTGCGGGATGCTCCGGTTGCCGACCCGTACACGGGTCCCGCCATGCTTTCGGGCCCAGCTAGCGGTGTGTTCTTTCACGAGATTTTCGGCCACCGTTTGGAAGGCCACCGTATGAAATCGGGCGGTCAGACTTTTAAGAAAATGGTCGGGGAACAAGTGTTGCCCGCGGAGTTTCAAGTGTATTGCGATCCGTTGCAAAGGCACTATGCCAACACGGATTTATACGGTCACTACGTGTACGATGACGAGGGTGTGAAAGCGCGTCGGGTGAATAACGTGGTGAACGGCGTGCTGAAAGAGTTCCTTATGAGTCGAGTGCCGTTGGACGGTTTTCCTGTAAGTAACGGTCACGGGCGTACCTCCGGGGGAGGAGATCCCGTTTCGCGACAATCCAATTTGATTATCGAAACCGATCATCCTTACACGGAAGACGAATTACGTGCCATGCTGGTGGAAGAAGCCAAGAAGCAAGGAAAAGAATACGGTTACTATTTCCGCACCGTGACCAGCGGTTTCACCTACACGGGCGAGGGGGGAAGTTTGAACTCGTTCAACGTGACCCCGTTGGAAGTCTATCGGGTATTCGTGGACGGTCGGCCGGATCAACTGGTGCGAGGCGTGGATTTGATTGGTACACCCCTGTCTATGTTCTCGAACATTGCGGCTGCCGGCAACGATCCGAGTGTGTTCACGGGTTCTTGCGGGGCCGAATCGGGTTGGGTTCCCGTAACGGCAATATCCCCCACGATATTCGTGAGCCAGATAGAAACGCAACGTCGGGAACAAGCCCGGGATATTCCCCCGGTTTTACCTTCTCCGAAGCCGGAAAATAAAATGACCGGGGACACTGACCAGACTATTTTTGCCGCCATGCGTGCCGAATTGGACCGTAATAACGCCGCCTTGATTTTGCCGAATAGCCCCAAGCCTTACTATATTTCGTACACGGTGGCTCGTTACCGACATTTCTCCATAGTCAGTGCCTTGGGAGGTGTTCTGTTTTCAAGTGTTTCGCCGTGGCAAATGAACGGGGGAACGCGAATGATGTTGGGAGATTATCAACGCAACAATGATGTGCAGTATTCCGAACAGATTGTTCCGGTCAAGTTACCGGCGGAAGTGGACTATGACGTGATTCGTCGCGGATTCTGGGAGTCTTCGGATATGATGTACAAATATTCGTTGGGGATGATGGCGCAGAAGGCGAATTTCTTGCAACGGAATCCGCAATCGCCCGAAATGGCTGCTTTGCCGGAAATGCAGCCATTACCGGCTGTTACCCGCGTACAAGAACGGACGGCTAAGTTCGAGATTGATCAGGTAGCTTTAGAACAGTTGGTAACCGAAGCTTCGGCGGTATTCAAGGAGTATAAAGATATTTATAATTCCAGCGTGGCTGTTAGTGGTGTGGAGATGGATATCTATCGGTTAACCACGGAAGGCGTACAATTAAAAGAGCCGGGTGGGCAGGTGACCTTGTCGTTTATCGCGGAGGCCCGTGCTGATGACGGCTCGACGATTGGAGACACATTCTCACTTTCGTTGTTGAGTACGGAAGAGATTCCTTCCGTCGAGAAGATGAAAGAACGGGTGAGGGCGTTTGCCGAAAGTTTAATGCAATTAAAGTCAGCTCCTCTAGTGGAAGAGTACTACAACGGACCGGTTATGTTCGAGGGAGGAGCCGTGGCAACGATTTTGTCCGGCAATCTTCTGTATCGCGGCGGATTGATAGCCAATCGTGCGCTTGGGCCGTCCCGCGGCGGATTGGAAGACCAGTTCGGTGGAAAGATTATAGATAATCGATTGACGATTAAGAACTATACGACGATGAAAGAGTATAACGGTACTCCGTTATACGGGTATTACGAGATGGACGGAGACGGTGTTACTCCGGCAGCAGAGATGACTTTGGTCGAGAAGGGGGTATTCAAGAAGATGCTGAACGGACGAATCCCGACGTTGAAAGCCCCGGAATCGACAGGTAGTGCTCGCTTTATGTTTTCACCACAAAGCCCGACCATCGCGGTAGGCGTCGGTACGATTCATGTACAGGTGGACAAAGGTGTTGCCCACGAGAAGATGAAGAAGATGCTCATTAAAGCGGCGAAAGATGCCGGACAATCGTGTGCTTATATCGCGAGAGGGATTGCCGGGTCGGCACCCGTGGTTTACCGTGTTGACCTCAAGGACGGGAAAGAAACCCGTGTCCGCACAGCCGGATTCCGTATGCCCGATTTGACGAAGTTACAGAAGATCGCGGCAATATCTTCGAAAGAAGAGGTGATGAACCATGTTTCGAATTACTATCCCGCCTCGATGATCTATCCCGCAGGGATGATCTTGGACGGTTTGGTCATCGAGAAAACCACCCCGAAAACGGAGAAAGAACCGGTGTTGAAAGTGCCGAGACAGAGAGATTTATGATGTTAGATTTATGATTTGGAATTAAAAATGACAAGATGAAAAAGATTTTAATTACGATATGTACGTTATTCGCTTGTGTCACGTTATCCGTGGCACAAGGAGATAGTTACAAAATTACAGGCCAGTTGGGTAACTCCGTCAACGGGAAATTGCTGTTGATGGCTCTCACGGACAAGGGCCTGATCGATATCGGAGAGGCGGTCATCACGAATGGAGCTTTTGAGTTCACGGGGCGGATGCCGGAAACGACGTTGGCTTACCTGATGCCGGTTCAGAAAAACTCGGCATTGGCAACCATTATGCTAGAGAACGCGAACTACACGGTTACCCCGGGTGCAAACGAATTGATCGTGGAAGGCGGCGGGGAGTCCCAGAGGATATTGAAAGAGTTCGATGATTTAGACAAGTATCTGGCACAAAGCGGACAGCAACTGCAAGCACAAGCTAAGGCGAATCCCATGCAAGCGCAGAAGTTGCAAGAGAATTTCAAAAAGATAATGGCTCAAGTGGAGGCAGAAGAACTGGCTTTGTTGAACAAGTACAACAATACTTACGTGGCTGCCTATATCGTTTATGCCAAATTATCTCAAACCTTTGACGAGACGAAGTTGAAGGAACGCTACAATATTCTGGGAGAAAAAGCGAAAGCCACTATTTATGGCAAACATATTGCTACCGAGTTGGAAAAGATACAGAAATTAGCGATAGGAGCCATTGCTCCCGACTTTGCGGCCCCGTTGTCCGATGGAGGCGTGCTTTCTTTGCATGAGACGAAAGCTAAAGTAAAAGTTGTTGATTTCTGGGCATCTTGGTGTCAACCTTGCCGTGCAGAGAATGTGAACCTGATAAAGATTTACAAACGCTTTCGCCCGAAGGGGTTGGAAATCATCAGCGTTTCACTCGATGACAACAAACACGCTTGGTTGGCTGCCATCGGTCAGGACGGTTGCAATTGGAAGTGCGTGTCTGATTTGAAAGGACAAAAATCAGAAATCGCTGCTGAATACCAAGTAAAAGGTATTCCTTGCACCTTTATCCTCGACGAGGAAAACCGCATCGTGGCTAAAAATCTCCGGGGCAAAGAACTGGAGAAAAAGATCGAGGAGATGCTGAAAAAGAAAAAGGATAAGGAGTAATAAAACTCCTTCCCGGTTCTCCCCTAGGGCATATTAGATGCAGAGATTTTAGATTTAAAGATTCTTTCACTCATGATCCTTTGTCATTTTGAATCTTAAATTCTAAATGTCCTTTGGGGAGAACTAAATTACTTTAAAACAACTTCTAAAAATCAAGATTATGAACAGGAGGTTTAAACTAATTTTTGGGAGTGTCGCCTTTTTTGTGGGTGTATTGTTAATGGTTTTCGATCTATCGCATTTTATTTTAACACTGCTGATGCTTATCGGTGTAATTTTTATTCTTAACGTGTTGATTGAAAGAAAGAGTGTGTTTTTGGTGGTATCCATCATATTGACGCTACTGACGGTCTTCGTGTATGTTAATATATACGGTTTTAGGGGTATCGAATGTGTCGAACAGCGAGTAAACAGCATTCCCTAGCACCTTTATTCTCGATAAGGGAATCCGTATCGTAGCTAAAAATCTCTGCAACAAAGAACGGGAAAAAGATTAAGAAAAATACTGAAAAAAGAGATAAGGAAATATTGTAACGTAACGAGTTTGAGCCTAGGACAGTCTTCAATCTCATCTAAGAGACCGTCTTCCTTTTAATTTGAAACATTGCAAACATTAAAAACTATGAAAATGAAACTATTAAAACACATTGGATTTTTATTGTTTATCTTATTATCTCTTAATAGTTGTGTTAATGAGATGGATATTATAGAAGATGAACAAGAGTTAGAGGTTTTGGGTAGTAGAGGATTCCCTCCAACACGACCTAACTACGAGGAATGGGTGAAGAATCTTATAGATTATAAAGAATCTGGACTAGTAGATAGGTCTTCTCTTAGCAAATTAGAAAGTTCTCTTCAATTTATCTATCTCAATTTTCCAGAAATACGTGTCCTTATAGATGATATGATAAATAGGGGTATTAAATTTCGACTGGTTATAGGAAATAAGAATGATAAGGATTCCTGGTTTGATCCTGAAAAATCTGAAATAGGTTTTAAGCCAAATCGCTTTAAATTAGGGAATATTGTACATGAGTTATTACACTTTTTAGGTTTTCATACAATTGATGCATATCAGAAGGGACGTTGGGCTGCTCGGGAGGAGTACGAGGTAAGGGTTTTAACAGATTTGTTTATGCGACGTGCTGGGGTATTATCACATGATTATCAAGGAATCGTAGGCTATGATAATTACCTTGAGTATTTAAAATGGTTGGATAAAATCCTTGCAAATGACGTTAATTTATTTTACTTTAAAAAAGATTTTATTAGGTTCGCCCGCCCTCTTATATGTACCATTCAAGACTCAAATATAAGAGTAGAAGAATTAGATGATTACGATCTATTATTGATGGATTTCTGGTTTTATGATAAATTTTGAACAACAGAAACTTACTTGATAATCTTAAAAACATAAAGACATGAAAAAAATAATTTTGACATTATTCGTATGCTTATCCTGCATTATGGTAGCAAACGCAGAGTATCCACACGTTGTGGATACCTTACCCAAGAGAATAGTTAATGGTTTGGAAATAATTCCGGTAAAAAAAACTTATGAATGGGGAGGCGTTTTTTGGGATTTTAGGGTCTCTGATTTTGAAAAGTGCTTTCAGCGCTTTAAAAATAAATGCCGAGGAGAAATAAATTACGCACTGAACTCTAGTGAAGTGGACAAGGCTATTTATGATTGGCAGGATAAATTTTGGGAAATATATCCTCCGGAAATGAAAGCTTTAAAAGACTTTGATCTTAAACTTTTTATTGATAACGATGGACGTGTTTTTGCCGTGGAGTTTTCTATGCCTGATGAAGCGTTTCAGAAACTGGAAGGACTCCCGGAGAATATGTTGAAAAACTTTTACCGGAATTTGATAAAACAGGAGTGTACAGTTTTCAAAGAATTGGATTTCCATGTTTTGAATTCTAATAAAGATTTTGATAGTCCGAAATATACAACCATCTGGTTGAAAAAGGGTGTTTATGATATGTTCGGCACATTTAACCCGTTTAGAGAACGAATGATTAAGGAGAAGGAAGCAAGAATGAAAAGCCAAGAGGAAGAACAATAATTTTTCCTTTTTGTAATATCCTTATTCCTTCATAATTACTGTGATGAGGAGTAATTATGATGAATAAGTAGGCGAAAGCTACGTGTAAAATGAGTACCGTTTTAAGGCTTGTCAAAAAACGGTACTCTTTTCAAACTTTTGATATAACGTTTATGGGAAAGAATTTACTCTTATTTTTTGTCGTAAGTACGCTGGTCAGCTTATCGTCATGTGTCTCGGTACATATAGCTCTGATTCATTATAAATTAGAATTCGGGAAAATACTCAAAGTGCGAATTCTTCAAAATGAATATCCGAAGTTTGGAGTATTGTCGTTGTGAATGTGGTAGTGAAGAACTTGGTATTAACCAATAATTTATGATTATGAAAAAAATAATTTTGACCTTGTCAGTATGCTTATCTTGCATCATGATTGCAAATGCGAGATGGTATCCACATGTTGTAGACACTTTGCCTAAGAGAGTCGTTAACGGTTTGGAAGTGATTCCGGTAAGAACAACCTATAATAATTCGGGAGAGATATATTGGAAATTGAGAATCTCTGATTTTGAGAAATGTTTTCAGCGGTTCGAGAGTAAATACCCGGGAGAAATTAATTACAATCTGAACTCCGATGAAGTGAACAAGGCTATTTCTGATTGGGAGGATAAACTTTGGGAAATATATCCTCCGGAAATAAAAGCTTTAAAAGACTTTGATCTTAAACTTTTTGTTGATAAAGATGGACGTGTTTTTGCCGTGGAGTTTTCTATGCCCGATGAAACGTTTCAGAAACTGGAAGGACTCCCGGAGAACACGTTAAAAAACTTTTACCGGAATCTGATAAGGGAGGAGTGTAAAGCATTCAAAGAAGTAGATTTCCATGTTTTGAATCCCAATTATGAATTTGATAGTCAAAAGCTTTTAAGTGTATGGGGTTCGAGTGGGAGTGGGAATGAATATACAACTATCTTCTTGAATAAGTTTAGCTATGACGTATTCGGTACTTTTCGTCCGTGGAGATTGCCGAAGGATGAATTTAGGAGATTACTCGAAAAGGAGGAAGCCAAAATGAAGAGCCGGGAGAAAGAACAATAAATCTCCCTCTTTTCGAATATCGTTATTCCTTGATAATTGCTATGATGAGAAGTAATTATATCGCTAGTGTTTGTGTGGAGGAGAGCCTAATCTGTTTGGCACTCCCCCCTCTCTGTTTACAGAGGAAGAACCAGTTATAATCCCGGAGCCGGGAAATATTCCGGATTTCATCCCAAGTTAAAGACGTACGTGGAGTATAGGCCATAACACACGGATAATAAATATTGATTTTTACGGTTATTCATTGAAAGCATGATAAACAGGATTGCCCGTCGGTGAGTTTTTCATGAGGCATAAATTTAATTGTCTATGAAAACAGATTTATCGGGTGTAAGTGCACCTTTGAGGGTGTCACCGCTGGTGGCAGATGGCTTGCTTATTCGTCAGGACGAGTATTACAAGAAATATTTTTATGTCGAAATCCTTTGGATAGAGGCATCGGGTAATTATTGTTATTTTCATTTTAAAGATAAATCCCGGATTACCGTGGCGTGCCGTTTGGGTAGCGTGGAGTGGCAACTACCGGATGCCTATCTTGTCCGTGTACACCGTGGTTTTATCCTGAACCTGCGTTATGTCGACACGTGGGCGGGTAACTCCTTGCGAGCCGGGGAGAAATGGTTCCCGATGGGGGACTATTACCGGAAAAACGTGTTGGCTTGTTTTAATATACTGGATACTTCCCGGGAGAACCCGAAAAGGGGGAACGAGGAGTAATAGAGTAATTTAATATTCACCGGTCTCGTGGATAAATTTATCGACGGGCTCCGGTGGATGTTTTATAATATCACATCACAAGCAAATATCATAATAATGTATCGTTAAGATGATTCTGAAATTTTAGTTGTATATTACAACCATTTTGTCAATACAAAAATACTTTTTTCCCTTCAAACTGATTAAAAATGCAATAATAATTAAATGCTTTTCAAGTTGATATAGAGAATGTCTTCAATAATAAGAATTATTCGTCAGTATATTGATGAATAATTGGTGATTTTGTTTCAGTATAATGAAAAATTTTTTCCCGAGAGAGCCGTGAGCAGTTAAAACTGTTTTTACGTGGAAAATGAATCTCGTGTTTTAGGCGTCTGTGTCAGGTTACGGGGTGTTTATACAGTTATTTGGCTGTCTGTGTCATTTCGTTGGCGGGGGGACGTGGGGGAAATATCTTTGTATCGTTGATTTAAAAATAAAAGATGATGAGAATTTTAAAGAACGCGGTACAAGAGGTCGGAGATACCTGAGGAATTCCCCGGGAAGACGGGGAGTAATCCCGGGGAAGACAGGGAACAAAGTCCTTTTAAACTCCTTTCAAAGTCCTTTTAAAGACCTTCGGGAAGGTTTTTGAAAGGAGAGTGATAGGAAAGAGAAACGAACGAGAGTGTTTATTAGTTATTGTTTTCAATTTAATCAGTATGGCTAAAACAGATAAGTTGATATCGGGAAAAGTCGGGAACACGGTTTTTTATCGGGTAGGAGCGGATACCCGGGTGCGGAGTACCCCGGCGGAATACTCGGACGCGAAGACGCCGGAACAGATGGATTGCCGTTCTCAGTTTATGGTGGCGATTTGTTTTTATCGGCACATGGTGGTGACACCCTTGCGGGAAGTGTGGCGTGTGGCGACAGGGGGAATGTCCGCGAGCGGTTACAATTTTTTCATGAGGCTGAACATGAAGGTTTTTAAACCGGACGGGAAGATTGCCGATTTTTCACGTTTGCAGTTGGCGGTGGGGATGTTGCAGAAGGTGAATAATCTTCGGGGTGAGGTGGATGACCGGGACGTTGTAACCTTGACGTGGGAGGAAAATGCCGGGTTGGCTCCGGCAAGGATGGGCGATGAGTTAATGGTGGTCGTGTTGTACGGCGATCGCTCGTTTACTCCCGTGTTTGAAGAAGTGCGTGCGACGAGGGGTGAGGGAAGAGCTATTTTTCGCCTATACCGGTGGCGAGGTACGGTAGCCCATCTTTATTGTTTCTTCAAGGAGAAGGACGGGAAGGCGTATTCGTCGAGTCAATACATTAGATTTTAAATTTTAGATTTACGATTTACTAATTCAGTGATTTATATTTTCAATTTTCAATTTTCAACTTTTAATTTTCAATTAACATGAAGAGAGTGATTAACAACATCGAAAAAGGAGAAGAAATAACCCTGTTATTACTGCGGCAACTGAAAGAATACGGACAGGAGGTAAGAATAGGAATGTTTTCGACGCTAAGTTTAAATTCAGTGTTGTCGCAAATGGCGGATCATTTTTTCGCCGGGGTAGTAAGTATCGTGGGCGGAGTGATTAGTTCCATCGTTGTCGCCCGGTTGAAACGCCGATAAAAATTGCCATTAAATGATCGTACTCTACTCAAAAAATAGAATTAAAAAAAGAAAAAACACCTTTCTATTATTTTCAATTTCAAACAAATACACTACATTTGTGCAAAAATGAAGTTGAACTTCATTTTTGCACAAATATCAAGATATGGAATTAATATATAGAAAGTTAATAGAAGAAGTAAAATTATCTTTGACAGAATATCCCGTAATAACAATTACAGGACCACGCCAAAGTGGCAAAACAACGCTATGCAAAGAATTATTTCCCGATTACCACTATATAAATCTGGAGAATATATCCACACGGGAACAAATTCAGACAGACACACTAGCATATTTAGATGAATACTCTGGCGGAATTATCATAGATGAGGCTCACCACTACCCGGATTTATTCTCATACGTTCAAGTTTATGTTGATGAACATCCAAACAGGAAATTCATTTTAACAGGTAGCAGTAATTTCTCTCTATTACAAAAAATCACACAATCATTAGCGGGACGTACAGCCATACTTACATTATTACCTCTATCTTTGCATGAATTAAGTAATCGTATCAAAGAAATAGACACAAACACATTAATATTAAACGGTTGTTACCCGGCAATCTGGGGGAAAGGAGCCACACGCGAACGTTTTTACATGAATTACTATAATAGTTACGTGGAAAAAGATGTTAGACAAATAATCAATATCAAGGATATCACTTTATTTCAAAAATTTATCCGTTTAGTAGCCGGACGAATCGGTTCCGAATGCAATTTTGCAGCTCTCGCTAACGAGCTCGGAACATCGTCACACACTATAAACTCATGGTTCAGCATATTGGCGGCCTCTTATATAGCTTACATGTTACCTCCTTATTACGAAAATATCGGCAAACGCTTGGTAAAAACACCCAAGATTTATTTTTACGATACAGGATTAGCGGCTTATCTCCTAGAAATTGAAAATGAAACTCAACTAAAAACACATCCTCTCCGTGGTGCTTTATTTGAAAACATGGTTATCAATGAAGCAATGAAAAACCGTTTTAATCAAGGTAAACCCGCTAACCTATACTTTTATAGAGATAACGCACAAAAAGAAGTAGATCTATTACACAAAAAAGCAAATAATTTTTACGCTTACGAAATCAAAAGCAGTAAAACTTTCCACCCTGATTTCATGAAAGGAATAAATCACTTAAAAGGGATATTTAAAGACAGGATCTTAAAATATGCTATCATCTATGATGGAATAACACAATTCAATTCTCTAAACTTTAAGGATTTTTATATGGATTAACCTCTTACACTAATGTAGTCAAATGTCCCCCATCTCTCATCCAACACGATAAACGACCGTTCCATTGCTAAAACTTTCTCCTCGACATAGAGGCTCCAATTCCCGCCGCAGCCTTCCGCCAAGGGAGTAACCCGATCCAGAAAATCATCATGATTACCCCGCATGTAAATGATTTTCGTGTCATGGGACACATACAAAAGAAGCATAGTGTTGTTAAGTACTTGTTACTTAAACATGAAGTAATTGTTTCAGCTTTCAAAAGCCGATAAACATGGATTTCACGAAAGAGTTTTGTAACTTGCAGCAACTTAAAAACAAACGATATGTACAATTTTGACCAAATAATAGATCGCCGGAACACGGCTTGCGCGAAATACGATAATCTGGCAAACGTGTTCGGGGTTACGGATATCCTCCCCATGTGGGTGGCAGATATGGATTTTCAGGTAGCACCTGAAATTCTGGAAGCCGTACGCCAATGTTGTGAAAAAGGAGTTTTCGGGTACACGTTCCGAACGGATGAAGCAAAACAGGCTTTCATTGACTGGACGGCACGTCGCCACGGCTGGCAGGTAAAACAAGAGTGGATATTAAGTAGCCCGGGTATCGTGACTGCATTGTCCCTCGCCGTGCGAGTGTACACGGGGAAAGGGGATAAAGTACTTATTTTTACACCCGTTTACCCGCCATTCCATGCCGTGGTAAAAGACAATCAACGGGAACTCGTGTGCAGCACGCTGAAAGTAGAAAACGGACATTACCGCATCGACTGGGAAGATTTCGAGCGGAAACTGCAAGAAGGAGTGAAACTGCTTATCATCAGCAACTCGCACAACCCGGTAGGCAGGGTATGGACGAAAGATGAACTCACCCGCATGGGTAATCTTTGCCTGCAACACGGGGTAACCATTCTCTCCGACGAGATACATGCCGACCTTACCCTGTTCGGACACAAGCACACGGTAATGGCAGCCCTGTCACCCGAAATTGCCGACATTACGGTAACCATGATGGCTCCCAGTAAAACATTCAATATCGCCGGAATGATGAATTCCGTTATCGTGATTTCATCTCCCGAACTACGCCGCCGTTTTGAAAAGGAAATATTATGCCTGCACTTGGATTTAGGAAATATCTTCGGGCATATCACGTTGGAAGCAGCCTATAAACATGGCGACGCATGGCTGGACAAAATGCTCCGCTACCTCGAAAAGAACATCACCTACACGGACCAATTCCTGCAACGGGAACTTCCCCGGGTAAAAATGATTCCCCCGGAAGGCTCATTCCTGCTCTGGCTGGACTTCCGGGATACCGGGTTGACACACGAACAGGTGCGAGAGAAATTACTCAAGGAAGCAAAAATAGGGCTCAATAGCGGAACCGACTTCGGCGAAGAAGGCAGAGGATTCTTCCGCATGAACATCGGTTGCCCCCTTGCCACGGTAAAAGAGGGACTCGAACGAATAAAGAAAACATTTATTCCCCTATTGTAATAATCATTACAAAATATCTCTCCCTCGTGCCTTATCTTTGTATCAGAAATCAAAAACAACTACAAGATGAAACGAACAATAATCAAGATAGACGAGGAAAAGTGTAACGGTTGCGGTTTATGCGTACAAGGTTGTCACGAGGGAGCGTTACAGTTAATAGACGGGAAAGCCATCATGATCAGCGATTTGTATTGCGACGGGCTGGGTGCGTGTATCGGGGAATGTCCCGTCGGCGCTATTGAACTGGAAGAGAGAGAAGCGGAACCTTATAGTGAAGAGGCTGTCATGGAGCGTATCGCTCCTAAAGGGCAACACGTGATACTGGCTCATTTACACCATTTGAAAGAACATGGAGAAACAGAATTGTTAAAACAGGGAGTGGAATACCTGAAACGTCATAACATTCCCGTGAACCTGCAAGAATTACATCCCGCCCAAAAACTGGGATGCGGGTGTCCCGGCTCCATGGCAAGAGAACTGAAACCTGTCACGAAAGCTGCCCCGGTCGCTTGTGCCGGAAATTCGGAACTCCGGCAATGGCCCGTTCAATTACATCTGCTTAACCCGCAAGCCGGGTATTTCCAAAACGCAGATGTACTCCTTGCTTCCGACTGTTCGGCATTCGCCGCCGGAAACTTTCACGAGCGTTTCCTGAAAGGCAAGATTCTGGCTATCGCTTGTCCGAAACTCGACCACAACACGGACTCCCACGTGGATAAACTTCGCGGTATGATTGACGATGCCAAGATCAACACGCTAACGGTGGTAATCATGGAAGTTCCTTGTTGCGGCGGACTATTCCAAATGGCATTGAAGGCAAGAGAACAAGCCTCACGCAACATTCCGGTCAAACGAATTATCCTTTCCGTGGAAGGAGAAGTAAAAAGCGAAGATTGGATGTAGTATCCTGTTGTAAAACATCTTATAACGAGAGCAATCGACATACATTATTACTATTTTTGTCCCCTCAAAAATAGGATTATGCATATAGATTTCACTACCATTATCGACTATATCGGGACCTTCGCTTTCGCGATCAGCGGTATCCGTCTTGCTTCTGCCAAACGTTTTGACTGGTTCGGGGCTTATGTTGTGGGAGCAGCCACGGCTATCGGGGGTGGAACAACCCGAGATTTATTACTGGGTGTCACCCCTTTCTGGATGCACCAACCATCCTACCTGATTGTCACGGGACTCGCCCTCCTGTTCGTCATCATGTTCGGGAAACACGTGATCCGGCTAAATAATACCTTTTTCATTTTCGACGCCATCGGTCTAGGGCTATTCACCGTGGTCGGCATCGAGAAGAGCTTACTCGCCGGATTCCCCACGTGGGTAGCTATCATCATGGGTATGACTACCGGAGCCGTCGGAGGAGTCATTCGCGACATTTTCATCAACGAAGTACCCCTTATCTTCCGAAAAGATATTTACGCCATCGCCTGTATTCTCGGCGGCTTTATCTACTTCGCCTGTGATGCCCTCGGCATCGGTCACGTCACCACGCAAATCGTCACTGCCGGAAGCGTCATCCTTGCCCGTGTTGTCGCAGTGAAATACCACATCAGCCTCCCGGTACTGAAAGGGCATGAAGATCATTAGTATGAATCGGAAAAATGTGCCTGAAATTGTATTCTATAAGATACAATTCCAAGCACATTATTTCTCGGTCACTACGAGCTTTGCACGTCTACGATAATATCTATTTCACTATAATCCTGAAAATATCATCCTTTACGAAATGATAATCTTCATTACTTATTTCTATTGATAATATATACACACCCTTGGGGATTTCGTGATGAAACGGGATAGTAAAAATCCCGCCGCCATTAATTGTACAAGCCGCTTTCATAGCTTCGGCATCACCTTCTCCGTCCACCTTTACATCTGCCACCCGATAAGTAATCGGAGCCGTTCCCAACACCCCCTGTATCCCCGTGGAAACCCAATCGGATTCATTCTCCCATCGTATGTACTCCTCCACTGTCCATTCCAAATTCACCACCAACGAGTCTGGAACATAAACAGCATTTTCCGTTTCCAAATAGCCAATTTTCACATCATGACATGACATCGCCACGACAACCAGCAATAAAAAACCAGCAATATATTTTCCCATAATTCTATTCATTTATAATTCACCACAATAAAAATTATAATCCAAGGAAATCACGACACCTGTATTCGTTTGAATATCCGGACAAGCCAACGGAATACTTTTTTGAAAATCCAAAGAAACACAATAAAGAGTCAGCGGACCGGCATCTTCCACCCCGTGAGCAGGAGTAGACACCGTGTAAAGCCACACCTTTCCTCCTCCCAGAGTTGGCATTTCAACACCACCGTCACGTCCGGAAGAGGCACTCGTGCCGATACTACCGCGAGGAATATCCGTCATCATGTACCGACCTTTAATCACGTGGCGCAACACGATTTTCTTACACGTATCCACGGGGATACTGTTTACATCAATGTATGCGCTGTCATACATCCAATTACGGATAGAATGATTGGTCGGTCCCAAAAACGTTATCTGCTCCCCGGGTCCCTCTCCCTCAAACAAAGAAGTTAACCCGGCACGT
Organism: Butyricimonas sp. Marseille-P3923; assembly: GCF_900184685.1. GTDB lineage: Bacteria > Bacteroidota > Bacteroidia > Bacteroidales > Marinifilaceae > Butyricimonas > Butyricimonas muris. The sequence goes on along the minus strand of NZ_FXXL01000006.1, from coordinate 951,031 downwards.
TCAATAACACATACAATGGTATCCCAATTATATGAATCCCCTTTCAAGTACTCCAGCATAGAACAATCATGAACTCCATCTGAAATACCCGTATCAATATAATTATATTTTGTATTACAAGCCCAAAACGTGGCTAACAACAGTCCAATAATTAATTTTTTCATGGCTATAACTTTATTTTCTATTAAACCAATATGTATTCTGAATCATCATAGGATTCAAAAAGAACGCTCCATCCCCTATCGGTAAAAAAAGAGCACCATCCGCCACTTCCTGATCCGTCAATAAACTATACACTTCCTCCTCTTCCTCGTGAGGGAACGGGAAAGGAACAAACACTTTATTTTTAGGCAATTCTGTTTTATAATATCCTTTATTTCGCATGATATCAAAGTAACGGTGGTCTTCAAAAATCAATTCTTTTTCTCTTTCCCGGAAGATCGCCATTTGCAAATCACCATCCGCGTATTCAACGGCTTTTGATCTCCGCTGAACTCTCCACAAATCCTGCACGGCACCGTTTGTATTCCCTAAATGCATCCGTGCCTCCGCCCTCAACAGAATCAAATCGGCCAAACGCCAAACCATCCTGTTCACGTCGAAATTCACAAATTCTAAAGTCTGTTCAGAAGTCGTGGAAGTACTGTACAACCCTTTTCTGTATTTATACTCGAAAGCATATCCGCCACAGGCGCGTGCGCTGTCCGGATCATTTGAATATAATTCCGGTTTATAAAAAAAAGCGTTCTTGCGTTCATCCGCTCCCGGGTACATATCGAGAACCGTTTGAATTTTCAATTTCCATTGATTACTATTAATATCTCCCGGAAGTGCTCCCGGAACAACAGGAAAACCGACAAACCAACGAGCGGATGTAAAAACAGTCCCATCCAATGTTTTATCTTGCGCATTCAATTCTATCTCGAAAATACTCTCTTTACCATTACGTGTATTTAAAGTATTCGCAACCAATAACTCGGCACTATTCTCCAATTCATAAAACCCGCACTCGTCCGTGTCGATCACTTTGGATGCATAAGTATCCACCTTTTCCCAACATGCACGCACTTCTTCATCACTCAAACCTTTCCCCATCGCAGCTTTCCACGCGTAGATGTGTGCTATCAAAGTTGCCGCACTACCTTTACTACCGTATTGCTTCGAGGTAATTCTGGCTCCGGCATAATCCACCAATTCTTCATGCTTCTTCAATAACATGAAAGCTCTTTCCGCACAAGCTAATGCCGTATCCAAAACTTCCATCATCGGCTTTTTAGGACGAGCTTGAGTATCCTCTGTATGTCCGGAAATAACGGCATCTCCCCAATAACGGGCCAATTGCAGATAACATACCCCTTTTATGAAATTTGCCTGTCCATAATAAAAATCCATCCGATCTTGAGCGCACACGGGTTGTTGCACGTTATCAAACAACAAATTGCATTGATAAATCGCGTCATAGAAACTCTTCCAACTTGTCCCGACAGAATTCCATAAATGAAAACGCATAAAAACATCGGGAGATGGGAAATGACCGGAAGGAGAAGCATCCGTTTTCACCCCCGCATATTCCAACGTATTAAAAGTTCGAAACGACCATGCCAGTATCGCGTGCATTCCGCGAGTCAGCGCGGCTATATCCTGTTCATTTTTATAAAAATTAGTAAAGGTAACAGAATTTTCAGGCTCAACGTCCAACATACTGCTGCATGAAATACTCAAGCACAACACAATTGCAGCCAATAATCTTATCAATTTTCTCATAACCTATTCATCTAAAAATTTACGGTAAGTCCTAAAGATATCTTCCGGGCCAACGGGTAGTAATTAAAATCATCCATCCCCGAGTACATATCCACAACCTCCGGATCTAAACCGGAATAATTCGTCAATGTGAAAAGATTCTCGCCCGTGAAGAACAATCGCACACCGGACAGCTTCAATTTCTTTACAACCTGTTTAGGCACATCATAACCTATCGTGAATTGTTTCAACTTGATATAACTTACCTTTTCCAAGTTGGAAGCCAAAGTCCCCCCAAATTGCTGCAAAATATCACTATAAGCAGCCTTTCTCGGGTAATCGGTAATATCTCCCTCTTTTTCCCAAAAAGATACTTTACCCACGTTCTCCAGAATCGGAACATCCGGGTTTCCTGTTAAAGATTTATGATTATAAGTTCTATACATCTTACGTCCAAGAGAGTAAGTGAAAAGAATGTTCACATCGAACCCTTTCCATTTAACTTCATTCACCCAGCCTCCATAAGCCAACGGCAAGGCACTACCTTGGTAAACCATATCTCCCGCACCGATCATGCCATCCCCATCAATATCCAAAATTCTCCTTGTTCCCTCCTCATAACGGGTAGCAGCATTACCGCTTCCGTTTGCACCTACATACATTTTATGCTTGTAACCTCTTTGGTCATAAACATAAGGAATCTCATCATCCGTCTGATAATAACCGTCATCCTCGTACAAGAAAATAGAATAAAGCGGTCGTCCGATAACGTATTTTTCCACGTCACGCCCCGTGTAACTCTTCTTGAAAAGATTCCAGTTACGGGAAATATTAAATTTCATCCTCCAAGAAACGGCTGTTTCACGGAAGATATCAGCCTCCAGCTCCAGTTCCAATCCCTCGTTCGAAACCCGCATGGCGTTCTGCCATTGATTCGTCATAAAACTCCAGTTACCGCCCAAGGGAACGTAATACAAAAGACCTTTCGTCAACTTATAATAATAATCCAACTTAAATTTTATACGATAATCAAACATATCCATATCCAGCCCCAAATCATACTGGTCACTCTCTTCCCATGTCAACCGACGATTAATCATTCCACCCATGGGATTCGGAGAAATTGTCGTTTGTCCCAAGAAAGTCCCGTTCGGAACCATCACGCCGTGCGCCAAGTATGCCTGCCCGAACTGTTGCCCGGAACGTCCCCAAGAAGCACGAATCTTACCAAAATTCAACCAAGACACGTCTTCCAGAAAACTTTCTTCTGAAAAAGCCCACCCGACAGCCGCTGACGGGAATGTAGCCCAACGCACCTTATTCCCAAACACGGAAGAACCATCCTTACGCCAAGTTGCCTCGAAAAGATAGCGTTGCATATAATTATACGCCAAACGGGCATAATAACTGACCAACACTTTTTCTGTCCGATCCGTTTTAGCCTCTTTCAAGTATATGGTCTGCCCATTAACCTCAACAGATGTTCCCTCGTCCACGATATAATGAATCTTGTCACTGGCTCCCCCCAATCCTTTCGCCGCGATATAATCGTTCTGATCAGACTGGTAAGAAATACCGAACAACGCGTCTATATTGTGTTTCTCGTTAAAAGAGGTTTTATAGGTCAACATATTCTCGTTCAAAATTAACAAGTTCCGGTCGACCTCCCCGATAGAAGAACTCAGACCGTTTGTCGGATCCAAAGTACTGGGTCGAAAATTATTTCTCATTCCTTGATTGTAATCCAAGGAACCAAGTACAGACAAATTCAATCCCTTGTACAACTGGTATCTTAAATTCAGATTCGCACGCAAACGGTAAGATTCATTCTTCTCAATGGAAGTATTCAACTCTTCGAGCAATTTCTCCTCATTTATCCCCCCGGCGGCAAGAAGAGAAGAAGTAGTCTTGGGATCTACCGTCAACCTCTCGATTTTTGACCCGGACATGGTACCACCGGTACCGGCCCCGCGACTACGGTCTGTATACGCGAAATACAACCTTGTATCCAGACTCAAATTCCGGGCAGGTTGCGTACCTAAATTTACAATCAGATTTACACGGGAGAAATCACTCCCGTACATGATCCCCTTTTCAGTATAATAGCCGGCCCCCACGAGGTAATTTATCGTTTCACTTCCCCCGCTTGCTTGAATATTCGCATTTACGATTTCCCCGGCACGGAATGCATAACGGAACCAATCCGTGGAATTATTATAATACGGATTCAAGGAATCCTGTAACTGTCTTTTCCCGCTTGTGCGCTTCATCGCGTTGTACCACCAACGGTCATATAATCCCAAACCGGTTTTAGAATCCAAATAATTCTGCGGGAATATATATTCCCCGTTATTATACCCGGCCATATGTTCATTCTTCATCACGTCAAAATTAAAAGCCCTCTCGCCTCGCCCTCCCGTTTGTACCGGAGTCTCGGGTAATATAGAGTAAGAATAGGATACATTTGCAGAAAAACTGGCCCTACCGGCTTTACCCTTTTTCGTGGTAATCAGGATCACTCCATTTCCGGCACGAGAACCGTAGATTGCCGCAGAAGCTGCGTCTTTCAATACCTCGACGGACTCTATTGTCGACGGGTCAATCTCTGCCAACGCATTCGTCCCCGTGATTGGAGAAGTAAACGAATGTACAGGAACCCCGTCAATCACGTACAACGGTTCCCCGTAATCGCGACCGTCCCCCACGAACAGGGAATTATATCCCCGGATAGCAACAACACTACCGCCACCACCGGGAGCACCGCTCTGCGTGTTGATCTCGACTCCCGCCATCCGACCTTGCAGAAGATTCTCGATACTAGCCGTCGGAACCTCTTTTATATCATCCGCCTTCACGGAAGATATAGCACCCACTACTTCCCGCTTTTTCCGTTCCCCGTAAGCCACCACGGTTACCTCGTCAATACTTGCCAAATCCTCTTCCAACGTGATTCTAAGCGTATCAGAGGGGAGCTTGAATTCCAGCTCTTTCGTCTTAAACCCGACGAAACTCAATACCAGCGCACCTTTCGTGATCGGCAACCGGAAAACAAAAATCCCTTTATTATTTGTTGCCGTACCGATATTCGTGTTTTTCAATCTTACTGTAACGCCCGGTATAGGCTCCTTCTTCTCGTCTATCACTCTACCGACCAACACGTGTTCTTTTTGAACCGAATCCCTCGTGACAACCGGGTTTTTCGTGTTAAGAATAACCACGTTATTCACGATGGAATACGTCAGATTCGTACCCTTCAACACGTGCAACAACACATCCTCCAAAGCCATATCCTTCACGTCGATAGAAATATTCCTGACGCTTTTGATATCCTTGTTATCAATGTTATAAAAGAACCCGTAATCCGTTTGCAATTTCAACGATTGAATCACTTCTTCCAAAGTCGCCCCGTTCAATTTAAGACTGACCGTCTTATTCTGAGAATAGAGGCTTGCCGATACATTCATCGACATCACGAACAAAAAAACTGTCAATAATCTTGTCATAAGCCACATTTTTCGAAAACAGTTCCCCCGTATAGGAACGTTCCAACGATTTTTTTTCATACATTTGTTATTCTTAAATGAAACATTACCGGGAACAACACCTGCAAAATGTTTGTTCCCTATTTGTTATTGACAAGAAGTTGCTGCAAACAACTTCTTGTTTTATTTTTACTCTTTCACGATAACCGTCCGGCCACTCACGTTAAATTGCACATCACCCGCTTTGGCTATGATTTCAAGCACTTCATCCAAACAAGTCTGTTTTTTCATGATACCGAAAAAACGTTTCTCTTTCAAACCTTGATTTTGATAAAACACCTCGACATCATACCAACGTGCCACCTTCCGCATAATGGATTCCAAATCATCATTCCGGGCAACAAACAGCCCATCCTTCCAAGCCACGTAAGGGAATACGTCCACCGTCTCTATTCGCACCTCCCCGGACTGTTTATGCAAACGGAATTGTTCTCCCGGTACTATTCTCCGGAACACATCCTTCCTCTCTCCTTTTACATTTATCCCGACGCTTCCTTTTACCAAAGTTGTTTGCACGACATCCTCATCCCGATAAGCCATCACGTTAAACTCCGTTCCAAATACCTTCACCTCTTCCTGCAAAGTTTCAACGATAAAAGGTCTCTTCTCATCTCTGTAAACAACAAAATACGCCTCTCCTTCCAGAAATACCCTGCGTTCATTCATTCCAGTGAAAGACGTCGGGTAACGCAAACGGGAATCCGAATTCAAGTATATTTTCGTGCCGTCAACCAATTCCACGATATACTCTCCGGAAGGCGGAACAACCAGCTCGTTAAAAACAGGAGCCTCCGTAATAACCGTATTTTGTCGATAACGCAAAACGCCATTCTCAACTTGAATCGCTACACAATCCTGTCCGACAGTTTTTTCCGAGAACGTGGAATCAATAACGATTTTTTGTCCCCCACCCAATGAAAGTATCACATTCTTATGACCGGGGGAAAATCGGGAACCCGAATTAACTTCTTGAACATTCTTCGTGCGACCGTTTTGCCAATAAACCGTTCCGAGCATCACGGACAATAGCAAAGAAGCCGCGATTCCTCTCCAAGTCCATCGGTTCATATAACGACGTCGCTTTCCCCGACTACTAGCATATCCTTTCCGGACATCGACACGGGAACATTGTCTTTCCATAATCTTCTCCTGTTGCCGGCAAAAACGTTTATAATACAACCGATGTTCCTTGTTCTCGGCGTACCATGCGTCAAATGCCTTCTGTTCCTCCGCGGAAAGAAGTTCCCCCGTCATTTTCCGGTAAAGAAGAGATACATTTATAAACTCCGATTCACTCATCTGTTTAAATTTTTACACCTATGACGTAAAAATGAAAAAACAGGGTGAACGAAAAATGAAAAAAATTATGGATTGAATAACTTTAAGATTGCTTTTCGTCTCATCTTCAGCAGAACAAAAGACAAAAAAAGATGTACATGCTGATCAGAAAGAGTCTCTCGTAAATCTTGATATGCTTTTTTCATGTGAGTTTTTACCGTGTTGACAGACAATCCCGTGACTTCCGCAATCCGCGGATAACTCATCCCCTCGTAGACACTCAACTTCAACACTTCCCGCCGTTGCTCCGGTAATTTTTCAATTTCCTCCTCGACCCTGCAAATCAATTTCTCCTGCTCCAACACGTCAAAATCTCCCGTGTAGTAAGCCGCATCAAACAACTTCACGTCCAAAGGATCGGTAATCTTTAATTTACGTAGGTAATCCACGCACCCGTTCTTCACGCAACTATAAAGATAGGAACGGCTATACTCCACATTCTTTAAATCCTTTCGGGATAAAAGTGCCAAAAAAACATCCTGCACCATATCTTCCGCCGTTTTCAAATCCCCCACGTACCCCTCGGCAAACAAGACAAGACGCTCGTAATACTTCTCAAATAATATGTCGAACTCACTTTTCACCGTATATACACTTTATCCACGGACAAAGATAAAGAATATAATTATTTCCCAACAACGGTGACACAATTTATTACCACAAACCACTTTATAACACAATTATCCCGCTACTGAACGGTAGCGGGATAACAAAGCATATTTATAATAAACGAATTGTTGCATTATCAATCATAAATCTCCTCCAGAACGGCATCCAATTGCGCTCCCCGCATATCCGTTTTAAAAATACGTCCTTCCTTATCCAAAAGAATACACGTGGGAACACCCTGCACGTTATACACTTTAGCAACCGGACCGTTAAACTCTCCCGGATCATTCAATTGCGTCCAAACCATATTCTCCTCTTTCATGGCTTTTTTCCACTCCGCATCGTTCCGGTCGATAGAGATACTGATAATCTCGAAACCTTTATCTTTATATTCCTTGTAGACCTCTCTCAGATGAGGGATTTCTCCCCGGCAGGGTCCGCACCACGAAGCCCAAAATTCCAGCATCGCATATTTCCCCGCGGGCACGTATTCCGACAACTTCACTTTCTTCCCCTCCGGATTCACCAACTCGATATCCGGGTACTTGGCTCCCACGGCGATACGCTTTCCGACTTCCGCCATTTTCTTGAACTCGGTAGCCTTCTCCGTGTTCGGCCATGCCTTCTCCACCAAGGTTTCCAATTCATCTATCTGCCCCGGGGTGATACGGACGTACATATCCTGAAAATACTGTTTAGCCATATCAAAACCCACCACAGTCTGAATATTATTCTTCACGAATTCCCATTTCATGTCAGCCAACTGCTTTTCCAGCTTCTCCATGGCACGAGCCAACTCAATCCCTCTCTCCTTGTTGAAAATACCATCCAGTGCCGGACGGTGATATTCTTCCAAATACTGTTCATACAAATCACTCGAACGGTTTCTCAACTCCCGTCCATCCGCCTGAAATTTCTGATAGAGGTCTTCCATCGCCGACCCGGTCACTTTCGGCGCCTTCTGCGGTTTATTACTCCAGTACATCGTGGGTAAACTATCAATATTCCCCGAAAAGCTAATCACTGAATTTTCCAAATAGAACGGACTATTCGTGACATTTCTCAGTGAGAATTCCTCTCCCTTAGGATTTCTGTCAATCTGTATCGTGTAGTACCCCGGCTCCGCAAGTACACCCTCGAACACAAACTTTCCATCCTTAATTACCGTGCTGTCAATCAATTCCAATTGCGGGTAATCTATCCTATTCAATGTCACCTTCATACCCTCCGCATTACCGGAGATTTTCCCGTTAACAACATAACGGGGTGCCTTCTGGCAGGAATATCCCGCCAGTAAACACGCTAAAACAATAATTACTGTCCTCATATACTTTTTTTATAATGGATTTTGTTCTAACAAATTATTTCCGGCCAATGCTGTTTGCGGCATCGGGAAAATCAACTGCTTATCCGAAACGACGGTCGGCTTCACGTCTGAAATCTTCAAGTCGCCCTCTATATGATAGCGTACCAAATCGAACCATTCTTCATAAACCTCCGCAATTAACTCCAACATCTTATGCTGCCGCACCATCTCCAGCAGTTGATTATCAGGAATCGTATTCACGTAATCCGTATCATACCCTGCACGATCGGTAATTTCCTTTAAACTTGCCCGAGCACCGACATAATCATCATATCCGCGAATAGCGGCTTCCGCGTGAATCAAGTAAACCTCTGCCAAACGCAAATAAAAATAAGAATTTGACTGTCCATTCAGATCACTCTCGTTCAATGGATATTTTCCATTTAAATTCGGGCCATAAGTACTTGTTGCAAAAGTCACAGCAAACCGCAAATCAAATCCTGCTCCGGTCACCAAGTCACCATCTTTCACCCCACCCACTAACACATCAGCAACTTGTTGGGGATAACTTCCCGGCTTCGTTGACCTTATATTTGTAATCAACCTCTCTTTGAAACCCCAAGCATAAGCGGCAAATAAGGCTTCAGAAGAAGTATGTCCATGCTTGAATATATCCGCAAAATTAGTTTCCATCGTGTAACCATACCCTGCCGCTTCATCCAATACCTCTTTTGCCAAATCGGCAGCCTCTTTATATTTCTTTTGATATAATAAAACCTTCGACTTAAATGCCCTTGCCGTAAGATTACTAATATAATAATGTTCAGTCGGTTCTTCTGGTATCATTTTAATTGCATCCTCCACATCCTCCATAATATACTTGTAAGAATCCTCCACGGAACTCCTCACAGCTGCTTTATTCTCCGTCATGTGTCGTTTTACCAGTATGATCCCAAGGGTAGAATTTTCATCATAAAATTGTCCGTAAGCACGCAATAAAAAGAAATTTGCCATTCCCCGGAGGAATCGACATTCTCCAATCATCCGTGACGTACTGACAGAATCCAAACCTACGGCTCTCCCCTCTTCTAATTGTTCGCCTACGAGACTCGCATAATTCACGATAGCATAAAGCCCTTTATAATATTTTGCGATCGTTTCAGATTCTGGTTTGACCGTATTATCACTAAACACTGCCCTATCTGTCAGAGAACTTGCCGTTAATGACCCCGCCAATAATCCCATATTAGGAGTAATCATACTAATATCACTACTACGCCATAACTCGTACACGCCTCGTAAGGCAAGATCAGCAGACTTCGCATCCCGTATCAAAGAACTCTCGTCTAACTGATAATAGGGTTTTATGTTATCAATATCCCCGGTCAAATCACAGGATGCTAAACCCAAAAACCCGATGAAGGAATATAGTAAATATCTTAATTTCATACCATCTCTATTTATATTATTAAAAACTAACCTTGAGTCCAAAAGTAAATGTCTTACTTAAAGGATAATTGTCATTACTGAACACAGCCTGCGTGATCGGATTTCTACCCACGGTTACATCGTCTCCCATCAATTCAGGATCCAAACCCGGCCAATTCGACCATGTCCATAAATTAGATGTGCTCACGAACAATTGTGCACTTTCCAACCCAACCCGTTTTGCCCAAAGATTCGGCAAATTATAGGAAAGCGTGATATTCTTCAGCCGCAAATAAGAAGTCTTAAATACGTAACGGTCCGAAGTTCTATAATTTTTCCCGGGATCTGACACCAGTAATTGAGCGTACCGAGCATTCGTGTTTTCCGGCGTCCATGTATTATGATAAAATTCTCTGGGAATACTATATCCTAAATTTCCATAAGCAGACGTTGACAAATCATTTAACATAGCTTCCGCGCCTTGAGAGAATTGGAATACCACCGCCAAATTCCAATTTTTATAGGTAACCGAATTAAAGAAACCTCCGAAAAACTTCGGTTCCGGATTAGCTATCACTTTTCTATCATCGCTCGTGATACGTCCATCCCCGTCTAAATCGCGATATTTATAATCGCCGGCACTTGTACCTGACTCTTGGAAATAAATACTATTATCCGTCGGGTCAACCCCGTTTGCCAAACGTGCCTCGTAATTATAGCGATCAACCTCTTCATTCGACTGAAATATTCCATCCACGACATATCCTTTCATCACTCCCGCCGGATATCCCACGACAATTTGATCGACTTGGGAAGAGGACAGTGTAGCCCCGTGCAAATCTTTCACTTTATTCCGGTTAAAAGCAATATTAAAACTAGAAGTCCAACTCCAATCATCATTCCGAATAATATCGCTACTCACTTCCACTTCCAATCCTTTATTCGTCAAGTCCAGCAGATTTGAATAATATGTTATCGATCCCGTTTCAAGTGCCACGGGAGAAAGACTCAAAGCCCCATCCGTGAACCTGTAATAAGCATCTACACTCCCGTAAAGACGACGATTAAAAAATGAAAAATCGACTCCGCCATTATATTCTGTCGTCATCTCCCAACGCACATCTCGATTCGGGAACGCACCTTTCGGTAATACCGAAGGTTTTTGTGCCCATAGATCGTTGCTTGCCCTACCAAACAATTGTTTATAAACGAAATCGTCTATATTCGTCGAGCCGGTCTGTCCCACGCTGAAACGCAATTTCAAATCATCCAATTTGGAAAAATCTTCCATGAAACGCTCGTTACTCATTCTCCAACCTAAAGAAAGCGAAGGAAAATACCCGCGTTTATTACCGGGTCCGAACTTAGAAGAAGCATCCGAACGGAAATTCACTTCAGCCAGATAACGATCCGAGTAAATATAACCGATACGGGCATACACGGAATTCAGACCATTTACCGATTTACCGTCCCCATAATAAGAAGCACTAGCCGCTGATCCTATATTATTCAACACCTCATCGTCCGCAAAATCTTGGTATCCGGCGTACTCACTTGTCGAGAAAGTACGATCCCATCCATATCCCACCATGAAACTCAAACGGTGATTCTCAATATCCAAACTATAATCTGCCCGGAAATTAATAGATGTGTTTGAAACATCACTATTCGTTACATCTCGGGTAGATGGATATGCACTTCCGCCAATAGCAGACCAATCTTCTTGGGTAAAAGCCGGAGTAAAACTACTGCCCTTGGATTGAAAATTTGCAATATTAATATCTCCCCGGACCTTCAACCCGTCTATAATACGATATTCCGCATAGGCACTCCCGATAAATTGATACATCTCCGACCTATTACTTATCTGTCTTTTAGCAACCGGATTAGCCCCATATACTGGCATCCCCCACGATGGACTAAGATCTATTTGTCCCCAATCCCCGTTTTCTTTTTTAACCGGTGCGTCCGGACGTATGTTCCAAACCTTGTAAAACTCATCTGCAGTTCCCGTGGCATCTTTCCGCTTAGATAACGAATACCCCATAGTCACCCCACTTCTCAACCGGTCGGTAACATTAGCATCCACGGCAAGACGACCGCCATATCGCTTAAAACCGTCATTAATATAAATACCATCTTGATTCACCGAATTGAATGAAAAAGAATAATTAATATTTTGGCTTCCACCACTTATTCCCAAATTGAATTGTTGATTCGTGGCATTAGAATTCTCTATTTCTTTCACCCAGTTGGTATTAACATCACCAATAACTCCTTCCAAAAGACCATTATATATCGTACTTAACGGAGTATAATAATCCACGTCATATACAACATCCAAATCACCCATAGTTAGCATATTACCGAGCATCATCCCACGTGTTCCCTCGTCTATCCGGTAACCACCGCCTATTTGGGCTGACTTTTGGGCATTCATTGCCTCAGCAGAATATTTCATCATCATATCCTGTACTTCCGCAAATTGAGCCGTATTCAACGGTTTGTACCTTTTCACCGGATTCGCCACCGTCACGCTATAACCTGCCGTCACGGTCAACTTCTCATTCCGTCTCCCGCTTTTAGTTTTCACGATAATTACACCGTTAGCCCCCCTCGAACCGTAAATCGCTGTAGCGGCGGCATCTTTCAACACGTCGATACTCTCGATATCATTCGGGGAAATCACCAATAACGGGCTCATCCCGCCTTGTTGCGAGAAAAACGGCACATCATCGATCACATACAACGGTTCATTCGAACTACCCGACACGGGCGAGGTAATACCTCTCACGTTGATCTTCGAGGGAGCACCCGGTGCACCGTTATTTTGTGTTACCAACACACCTTTCAACGCACCACCCAGCATCCCGTCAAAAGACGTTGCGCTACTGGAAAACTTACTCAATCGATCGGCGTTAATCGAAGACACCGAACTCGTCACGTCATGCTTTGACTTCGTACCGTAACCGATCACGACCACGTCACCCAGACTCACTTGCTCTTCCTCCAGAACCACGTTGATCTCTTTCTGTCCCGTGTAAGGAACTTCCTTGCTTTGCATTCCCACGAAAGAGAAGACAAGCGTAACATCCTGCCGTTCGGCAAAAGTCAGCGTGTAATTCCCGTCGATATCGGTAGCGACACCCACCGTTGTCCCCTTCACGATCACGGATACTCCCGGCAGGGGCAGACCGTCCTTATCTTTCACGTTACCGGTTACCCGGATCTCTTTCACTTCCTTTTTCACGTTATCTCTCGCCACTATCGCGATAGAATTTCCCTCGACAGTGTACGTGTAAGGAGTCCCTTCCAACACCTTGTTCAGCACGTTCTCCACCGTCTCCGCCGTCACGTTCAACGTCACCGGCTTCAACTTATCCATCTGATCGTCGCTATACACGAAATTGTAAGTCGTTTGTTTACGGATTTCGGCAAACACTTGCTTGACCGCCGCATCCTTAAGATTAATAGTCACCCGTTGCGGTGATGCAGAAGAGGAATTAGCCCAAAGATTCGTTACCATGCACAAACACAGCGTCATAATCACGAACACTTTGCAATAAATCCCCGCAAAAGCTTTCTTTTCTCGCGAATTTTTCATACTCTTGTAAATTAATTGATGATTCAATTGCCTAAACCTCCAATTTAGGCGGTTAACTTATTTACGACGGGAAGTGCTGGTAACACTTTCCGTCTCTTTATTTAGTAATGGTTATTTTATTTCCATCCACTTGAAATTTCACTAATAGCGTACGCTGAAGCAAATTCAACACGTCCCGGAAATCCTCGCTCCTGTCCACCCGTCCCGAGAACCGTTGGGAACGGGCATCATCAGCCGCGAACACCACCTCCACGTCATACCAGCGTCCCAATTTTTCCATAATCTGCTCCAGACTTTCACCCTCGAAAGAGAAATATCCCTCTTTCCATGCCACGTACGCCGACGCATCCACTTCCGTCACCACACATTCCCCCGTTTCCGTATTCACCTCCGCCATCTCGTTCGGGCTCATCATCCGTTCTCTCGAAGCATGTTCCAAAGACCTTACCCCCACTCGTCCCTCTACCAGCACGGTCTGTACCTGCCGCGGGTCATAGCTGTTCACGTTAAACCGTGTCCCGTAAACCTTCACTTCCACCCCGTTCACGCTCACCTTAAACGGCTTCTTGTCCTTCGTCACCTCGAAATAAGCCTCCCCTTTCAAAGAAACCTCTCTCGTCGTGTCATTAAAAATCACCGGATAAGTAAATTCAGACTCGGAATTCAACCAAACGACAGTACCATCTGCAAGCTCTACCCGAAACTCTCCCCCGCGAGGAATGATCAACGTATGGTGATCCGCTTTCTTTCCCTGATTTGTCGATTCCGTGTAAGCGATTCCATCCCTTCCCGAAGAAACCACTCCACCTGCGAGTTGTTTCAACAAATTGCTCTCTTTCGCCAAATTCACCCGTGTTCCATCCCCCGTTACCAAAATCGGTTGCGCTTTCCCGTGAACCGCCACGGGCAACACGTTCTCGGGCATCACCTCCCGCGAACCGTTCGCGTACCAGAAATACAGCCCCACACCCAACAACATGATAAACACCGCCGCGTAGCGAGTGAAATATACCAGACGTCGTTTACTGTTTTTCCGCTTATTCTGCCGAAATTTATCCACGTACCAGTTCCGGTCACGTTGATACGTTTCCCCGGACAATCCCGCGATACCTTCCGAACGGTCAAACTTAGAAATCCGATTGTAAAAAGCCCGATGCTCCGGAGAAGCCTCCAACCAAGCATTCAATTGCTCCTGCTCCTCTTTTGTCAAATCCTCTGCAAGACTCTTCCTAATTAGCGTCCATTCCAAAGATTCATCGTTTCTATTTTCCATAGTTTTCGGGTTTAATTTCTATTAAGACGCCTCAAAAGAGAAAAAGGTTAAGACAAAATATCATTATTTTTTGATAAAAATTTTCAAGGTAGCGCACACCAATAAACAAAACACTAATTAACAACTAATTAGCAAATAAAAAAAAATCGGATTAAAAAAGTTACCGAAGACAAAGAGTAACTCAACTCTCCCTCTGTTTATAGAGGGAATTCTTCGATTTAGTGATTCAGTGATTGCCGATTCAGTAATTAATGAAACATCGTTTGTGTGGCTGGAATCATTCAATCACTGAATTAATAAACTCCTCCGTCAGCTACGCTGCCACCTCCTCTATAAACAGAGGAGGAGCTGGGATACAGTCTTAAACACTAGAGGAGCAACTTGTAACTTGCAGAAGGCAAGTTGCAACTCGCCGAAAGCGACTCTAGCCCCTTAAAACAAAGCGAACAACAATAAACGATCTTTCAGATAGGGCAATTTTTCCCGGATCATCCGGATAGCCCCGTTCATCTGAACCTTAGCACTATTTTCCGAAATTCCTAATTTTTCGGCTATCTCCTTAAATTTGTAATCCTCCGTGACACGCAAACGAAAAACTTCTTTCATTCCCGGGGGCATCTTATCGACAATTACCTGCAACTCGTCCAACACGGAGCCATCCTCTATCGCATCCACGGTATCCGAATACAGGTGGGCTTCCAATACATTCTGTTTATACGAGTCTTTGATTTTCAGATTCCGAAGGAAACTCAGACAACGATTCCTCACTGCCATAAACAGATAGGCCTTTACCGAAGTCGTTATATTCAACACCTCGCTCTTCTCGAAAAGATCCGTGAACAAATCCTGCACGATATCATGAGCTGCCTCGGGATCACATAAATAATTGGCAGCGAAACGATACAAACGGTTATAATATTGCTCGAACAAGAAAACATAAGCCTTCTCCTCCCGGTTCTTTAATTGTTTCACGAGCAAAATATCGTTTTCGTCCATAAAGTGATAGAGTAAGTCCTACAAAGATAACATACGCGAGTTAAAAAGCAAAATATACTCGAAACAATAAGAATACGGTAGAAAATTCCATAATAATAGCGTATCAATTCCGGTTCAATTCCGTCATGAACGCTATACGAACCCTATATGAACCCTATACGAACCCTATTTATAATAGCGTTCATAAAGGGTTATAAAAGCTTACTTAAAGTTTTTTACACGGAAATGAACCGGAAGTGATCTACTACTATAGTTGATTTCTTCTATATAATGGATAGTACTTCCTCATAACTTCCCACTGAATATCAGACAAAAAAAAGAAATTAGAATTTGTATTCCTCAACAGAACCTATACCCTCGGCAATCTCTTTGATTATACCTTTTTCCACGTAAACCGGACGGGCATATTTCCGTACTATCGGGCGGTAGTGTTCAAAAATCAAAGAAGCTATAAAACAACAGGCACCTGACAATAAGATAATATTCTGCAATCCCGCAAACTTCTCGATAGCCCCCAACACCATACTTCCCACGGGTGCCATACCCGTGAATGCCATAGCCATATACCCCATTACCCGTCCCCGCTTATCTTCCCACGACAGCGTTTGCAACAAAGTGTTGATGGAAGCTACCGCCGCGATGATCGTGAACCCGACAGGCACACACAAGACAGCCGCCACCCACGGCACGGTCACGAAAGACATCACGACAAGACCGATTCCCAGCAACGCGCCGGAGAGCATAACCACTTTTCCCAATCCCAACACGCTCTTCCGTGCCGCGAGATATAAAGCCGCAATAAACGACCCGACACCCACGCACGACAGTAACAACCCCAGCATCTCGCTCTCCCCGCCCAAAATGGTCTTCACGTAAGCGGGAATAAACGTCATCAACGGCAAACCGAAAAAGCTAATCGCGCTCATCAACAACAACAGCGAACGGATAGGCATATCGTGTGCCACGTACAGGAATCCATCCCGCATATCTTCCCACACCCGTTGTTTCACGACGGTTTCCCGGTTCGGTTTTATCCGCATCATCAACAAGGCGATAATCACAGCGATATAACTGACACCGTTCAACAGAAAGCATATTCCTTCGCCCAACAAGCCGATCAGCACACCTCCCACGGCAGGACCTATCAAACGGGAACCGTTGATCACGGCGGAATTCAAGGCGATAGCGTTACCCAATTTCTCCGCAGGCACCAGACTCGGGTAGAACGACTGGCGGGTAGGATTATCCAAAGCATTGATCAACCCGATAAGCAGGCTCAACACCATAATGTGCCACACTTCGAGCCAGCCCGTTAGCGTCAATAATGCCATCAGCAAGGCTTGCACCATAGACAGCGATTGCGTCACGACCAGCAAAGCCCGCCGGTTGAAACGATCGACAAAGACACTCATGTAAGGAGTCACGACCAGCACGGGGATTTGCGCCATAAACGTGACCGTCGCCAACAGGAACACGGATCCCGTCAGGCGGAATACCAACCAGCTCATGGCTATCTGCTGCATCCACGTTCCGACGAGTGACACGCATTGTCCCCCGAAATAAAGCCTGAAATTACGATTCTTCAGCGACGCAAACACCTGGGAGAAAGCCCCCGAGTTATTCGGCAATAACTCACGAAGCCCTCGCCAACCGCCCAAGAATTTATGTTTGTCACCACTTTTATTCATGTTTTACAAAAGTAGTTAGTTTTTACTTGAATCATGAAGCAACGCAGAAGAATTTTGGTTACTTTCGCGTAAAGATTAGGGTACATCATGACACTACAAACAGAAAATAGATTATCCGTGGCAGAAGCACAAGCCATTTGCTTGAGGAATAATATTCCTTTCTACTCTTATCGCCTGCCCGGTTCGCGTGAAGTCGTATTCGGGGCACAACTGACCAATAACATCCGCCTTTTTAAAGGATTCGAAAAACACCGGGGCGAGAAAGGCTTCATCATCACCCCTTTTAATCCCGCGTCATGGAGTTTCCCCTTCTTCATACAGGCAGACCTGACGTTCACGGATTATCTCACGGATCAGGAAGCTATCGTTAATCTCCGGAATACCGTGTTCAACACGCCGGGACGTATTTTCACCAAGCAGGATTGCGAGCATTTCGAGTATCTGGACGAATTGCGCACCCTAATCGCCACGTTGAAACGGGAGGGAATGCGGAAAACGGTACTATCCCGCACGATCACCATCCCGTGTGATTCCCTGCGGATAGCTCCCGTGTTGTTTGAACAGATGAGGCAATACCATCATGCCTTTCTTTTCTTTGCCGCCATTCCCGGCAAATGCGCGTGGATGGGAGCTTCGCCGGAAACTTTCTTGAAATACGATCGCAACGGATTTTTCTCCATGTCGCTTGCCGGCACGCAACCCGTGTCTACCGCACAGAACCCGCCGCAATGGGGAGAGAAAGACATCGAGGAACAACAAATAGTAACCGATTATATACAAAATACTTTAAAGCAATTTTTCACCCGCCATCTCGAAACGGAAGGACCGATCACGCTTCAAGCGGGCAACGTGTTCCACCTTTGCACCTTTTTCAGAAGTGACGAGCAGATTCCACCCGACCGGATCGACGAACTGGTCACACAATTACACCCTACCCCGGCCGTTTGCGGTATTCCCAAGAAACGGGCGATGCAAGTGATAACCGAAATCGAGAAGCAGGAACGGGGATATTATGCCGGGTACCTCGGCCCGTTACAGGCAACCGGGGCGTTTGACCTTTTTGTCAACCTGCGCACGATGGAGGTATTCGACGATGCCTTGAAACTATACGTGGGCGGAGGTATCACCCCGTTGTCCGACCCGGAAACAGAATGGCAGGAAACTTGTCAAAAAGCCGATACATTACTCAATTTGATTCGCCAGATCAACTATGGAAAAACTACATTCTGATATCGAGAGCGTTCGCGTGCTCGTGAGCCTGCTCGTGCAAAAAAGAGTACGCCACGTCGTCCTCTCTCCCGGTTCCCGCAACGCACCATTGGTGGTGTCAATCGCCCGAGAAAGACGCATACTCCACCGTGTTATCACGGATGAACGCTCCGCTGCTTTCTTTGCCCTCGGGATGGCACAACAAAGTGGTGAACCCGTGGCACTTGTCTGTACTTCGGGTACGGCTTTGTTGAATTACGCACCTGCCGTGGCAGAAGCTTATTATCAAGGAGTGCCGCTTATCGTCATTTCGGCCGACCGCCCCGCGGAATGGATTGATCAGGATGACAGCCAGACAATCCGGCAACAAGGCGCACTCGACCGTTTTGTCAAGAAAAGCTACCAACTGCCCGCGGCGATAGCAAACGAAGAGGAGCATTGGTATGCGAACCGCATGATTAACGAGGCTATCAACCTGACGAGACTTCCCCGCAAAGGTCCAGTCCATATAAATATTCCCCTGCGGGAGCCCTTGTACGAGTTTCACCAAAAAACACTTCCGGCGGAACGTGTCATTGAAGCGACTCCTTCAAGAAATGTTTTCCCGGACGAAATTATAAACCAACTGAGGCAAGAATTCGCGTCTTCGACCAACGTGATGATCATCGCGGGATTTCAAGCACCCGATCCGGTTTTACAACGACATATCGAACAACTCGCGGGATTCCCGAACACGGTAGTTCTCACGGAAAGCGTGGCTAACTTGACTACTCCTTGTTCCTTCTCGACGATCGATCGCATTATCTCGACCGTGCGTCCGGGGGAAGCCGGGGCATACGCTCCCGATTTACTCATCACGTTCGGGGGAGCCATTATCTCCCGCATGATAAAGGCGTTTATCCGCGAGCATCCGCCCCGCGTACATTGGCATATAGACGAACGTGCCACCCCGCCGGACACGTACAAGTCCATGACACGGCACCTGCAAACAAATACCGGGGAGTTTTTTAAACAATTCCTGTCAACACCGCTTCCCTTGATATCCGCTTCCGGCTACGCGTGGAAATGGTTGCAAAAAGCGGAATCGGCGACAACGAAACACGAGGCATATATAAACCGCATCCCGTGGTGTGACCTGAAAGCATTTTCCGTGTTGATGCCCGAGTTGCCCGCCGATAGCCACCTGCAACTCGGGAACAGTACTCCCATCCGTTACGCCCAGCTTTTCCGCTATTCCCAAGTATCCCGTTCGGATGCCAACCGCGGAACCAGCGGCATTGACGGATGTACCTCTACCGCTATCGGGGCAGCCTGTTCTTTTGACGGGACGACAACCCTCATCGTGGGGGATAACAGTTTCCTGTACGACTCGAACGCTCTTTGGATGAAACAGATACCAGCCCGCCTGCGAATCATCGTGATGCAGAACGGCGGAGGCGGAATCTTCCGTTTCCTCCCGGGACCGTCGGCATTGCAGGAGGTGGAAAAGTATTTCGAAACACCGCATAAGGTGAACCTGAAACAATTGGCAAAAACCCATAATTTCGAGGTTTACAAGGCCGACAATGAAGCTGCTTTACGGGAAATCCTACCCGTTTTTTACGGACCGTCACAACGTCCGGCGGTATTGATTGTCGAGACCCCGGGGGAAATAAACGGCGAGATTCTGAAAAAATATTTCGAGGCTTTGAAATAGACTTGGAATTAATTTCGTATTTTTAAATCGTGGAAATGAAAAAGAAATTAATCGGATTAAAGATTTTAAGCATTCTTTCTCTCGTTATCCTTTTATCAGGGTGTAATGATGATGAAGAAAAGATTAGCGCCAAGCAAATCCGACAAGCTCTATTCGACATGAAAGGGACATATCATGGTTCCATCGAAGTTGCATTTTATCACGGGGATGAAATCACAAAGATTGACAACGCCAAAGCCAAATCACGCGATTCACTTTCATTCGTGATGCCGCTTGCTCCCATTGCCGACATCATCGACGACAAGCAGGTTGCCAAAACCCTGCGTGACATTGAAGAAGTGGAAGTCAAAGCTGAATACGAATTCTTACAAATTGACAACGATGGATACTCCGTGCATTTTGTACTTATTCCGGAAAACATTGTCATTCCCGCCAATGGAAACACGCCGGACATTACGATAGTCCTCGCCGACACGTTCGGCGGTGATTTTGAGAAAGCCTTTAATTTTATCATGTTCAATGTTTCTCCTAAAGAAATTTTAGTGGGAGGCACCAAACTTGATTCTTTCAAACAACTTGTCTATCACTTCAGAGGAGAGTATGAATAATCTAGCTTACAGTATGTAAATATTAAAACCATAAGAATATGTCAAAACGAAACTGGACTACTATCAAAGAATACGAGGATATTAAATTTGAGTTCTTCGAGGGAATAGCCAAAATCACGATTGATCGTCAGGAAGTGTATAACGCTTTTCGCCCGCAAACCAATTTTGAAATGTTGGATGCCATGAATATTTGCCGCGAACGCGGTGATATCGGGGTGGTGGTACTCACGGGGGCAGGGGATAAAGCCTTCTGCTCGGGAGGCGACCAAAAGGTGAAAGGCGTGGGTGGATATATTGACGAGAACGGGGTACCCCGGTTGAACGTGCTCGACCTACACAAAGCTATCCGTTCACTTCCGAAACCCGTGATTGCCATGGTCAACGGTTACGCCATCGGGGGCGGACACGTGCTGCACGTGGTGTGTGACCTTACTATCGCTTCCGAGAATGCCCGTTTCGGTCAGACCGGCCCGAAGGTGGGGAGTTTCGACGGAGGATTCGGTTCCTCTTATCTTGCCCGTCACGTGGGACAGAAGAAAGCACGGGAAATATGGTTCCTGTGCCGCCAGTACACGGCAAAAGAAGCCGAAGAGATGGGTATGGTGAATAAAGTGGTTCCCTTCGAGCAACTGGAAGACGAAACCGTGGAATGGTGCAAAACAATCATGCAACGGAGTCCGATGGCAATCCGCATGATTAAACGGGCATTGAACGCGGAACTCGACGGACAACACGGGATAATGGAATTTGCCGGAGATGCCACCCTCATGTATTATCTGATGGAAGAGGCACAAGAGGGTAAAAATGCCTTTTTGGAGAAAAGGGACCCGGATTTCCAACAATTTCCCAAGTTTCCTTGACAGCAGGGGCTATAAAATTTGTCATCATCAAGTATCAATATCCGTTCGTTTATTAAACGAAAAAAGATATTTTGTAGTTACAAACGTAATACATTGAAAATAAGCAAATATTCAAAATTCAATCAAAAAGTAAAGAACACAAAAAACAATATCAATAAACGAACGTTTAATAATATAGAATTACACATGGTAGTACATTGATAATGATAGAAAAAGGTAGTCATACGACTGAAAATGCTAAAAATGAAAAGGCTCAGATAGACCAATCACTATTGGACGCATTAATCAAAGGAGAGGAAGCGGCTTTCGAGAAAATATATAAAAGCTATTTCGCTCTCCTTCGAAACTATTCTGCCTCTATCGTGGGTGATTCCGATGCGGCTTACGAAATTATTCAAAATATCTTTGTCGCCTTATGGGAAAACCGTAAAAATCTTGACCGGGAGAAATCTCTCCGCAATTACCTTCTTCGCAGCGCGCACAACAATTCCTTGCGTTATCTCAAAACCCAATCTCTCCACCTACAACATCAAGAAAACCTCAAAAAAGAAAAAAGCGAAGAGGAACAAGAAAACGTGATCCGACACGAAGAATATCCCGATCCCGAACAACAATTATCCGCTTTACTGAATGAATTACCGGAAAGAAGCCGACAAGTGGTGATCATGAGTCATATCGAGAACAAGAAAAGTGCCGACATTGCCCGAGAATTAGGCATTTCCGTCCGAACGGTAGAAACCATTCTCTACCAAGCAATGAAAAAACTTCGGGGAAAAATAAAAAAATAGTATTTCCGAATACGTAGTTTCGGGAAGTCAGGTATTATATATATACTTTAGTGAATAGTGCGAATGAAAACAGATGCAGACAAATATTTGAATCGCCCCATCGGGGAAAATGAAGATGAGTTGCTGGATGAAATCTGGAACTCTCTCCCGGAAGAGGAGTGCGAGGAACATATATTGAACGAGAATTACCAAGACGTGAAAAGCAGAATCCGCCGGAGAAGAAATACCCGCCGGATGTATTGGATTTCCGGCAGTGTTGCCGCGGCTTGCGTGTTCGTGTTCCTGTTTCTGGTGTTCCGTCCCACTGCCTTGCAAGATGTTCCGGTATACGCCCAACTCGATAACATGGGAGTATCCGTTTGCAACGAACAAGTGCAGTTGATTGTCGGGGATTCTGCCATTTCAAACTTGGGAAGCGACGCAAAGATAAATGTAGACAAACATTCGAATGTCGCACTGCAATCTGCCGACGGGAAAAAGATCATGCTGCAAGAGGCTAAAGTATTGAAAATATATGTCCCCTCGGGCAAGCATTTCAATCTTGAATTAACAGACGGGACACGTATCGTGCTAAACGCCGACACGTGGTTCGAGTACCCGTCGACGTTTGACTCCCAATCTGAACGCAGGGTGAAAATCAACGGAGAGGGATTCTTTGAAGTGAAAAGCGATACGACGAAACCTTTCTACGTGGAGATTCCCAACGGGGAATCGATTCGGGTACTCGGTACCTGTTTCAACGTATCGGCTTATGAAGACAACACGGAAAACGTGACCACGTTACTTTCCGGTAAAATAGCTTATCACGTTCCGGCGAACAATCAAACGGTGACTTTATCACCGAACGAGCAAATTCGCGTGGACAAAGGAACGAACAAGGTAAAAAAACACGAGGTAGATGCCGCGGAATACGCCATGTGGAAAGAGGGCGTAATTTATTTCAACAACGAGAAACTAAGTGTGTTAGCTAAAAAATTGTCCAGAATGTACGGTATCGATATTCAGGTATCGGAGGAACACCACGATTCCCGTTTTTCGGGGATGATCCGACACGAGCGGGGAATCGACTATATCACGAGGTTAGTAACAACGACAAGTAATATCAAATGTATTATTGAGAACGGGATTATATATTTGAAGTAGGTAAGAAAGGAGATAACGATTAATAAATCATAGTTAGAGGAACTCCCTCAATATCAAGAATAAAACTTTATTGAAAAATAAAGTTCAAGATTTTGTATGCTTAAAAAAAATGAAAACTCGAGTATAAATAAATATCAATTAACACTAAATCAACATGAAAAAAGACAAATCATTTAGTCTGAGCCGGATGATACCCCGGGATAAACTCCGGGGAAAGATCCTCCTGCCGGTATTCCTGCTTATAGTGCTTTGCAGTTTTACGCGGGTAAGTTACGCTCAAGAGGCACAACTAAATTTAAAACTGGAAAATTCCACGTTACTGGATGCCTTGAAGAAAATCGGGACAGCCACGGGAATGGAATTCTTTTATAATGCCGGACAAATCAGTACTTCCAATAAACGAATCACGAGAGAATTCAAGAATACCCCGTTAAAGACGGCGTTGGAATATGTTTTGGACGAAACTCCTTTTACGTTCAAAATTGAAGATAAGACGATTATCATCACGCAACGTCCGGCGGAATCTCAAAAGCCCCGAACGAGAATCATCGAATTGAAAGGGGTTGTCGTAGACGGCGACACGCAGGAATCATTACCGGGAGTAACCGTCATGGTCGAAGGGACAACCAAAGGGACTGCCACTAACACGGACGGACAATTCACGTTTCCTCTCGATTCGGCAGAGTATAATATTATTTTCTCGTACATCGGTTACGAGCGCCAAATAAAGAAATTTACCGGAAGCAATATGGCGGATTTTCAGAAAATCGTGCTCGTGCCTGCCGTTGAAAAAATCGAAGACGTGGTGGTGACCGGAATCTACCGGAGAAAGAAAGAGAGTTTCACCGGATCGGCAAGCACGTATAAGGTGGAAGATTTGAAAGCCGCAGGAACGCAAAATGTACTCCAAAGTATCAGAACTCTCGACCCCTCTTTCAAGATTAATGTCAATAATCAATTCGGATCAGACCCGAACCGGTTGCCGGACGTGGAGATACGGGGCAAGAGTAGTGTCATGGGATTGAAAGAAGAGTACGGTACCGACCCGAACCAACCGTTGTTTATATTGGACGGTTTCGAAACGGATTTGCAGACTGTCATGGATTTGAACATGAACCGGGTTGCATCCGTAACACTATTGAAGGATGCCGCTTCCACGGCAATTTACGGTTCGAGAGCCGCCAACGGCGTACTGGTTATCGAAACGAAAGTTCCGGAAAAAGGAGTGCTTTCCCTCTCGTACAAGGGTGATTTCAGCGTCACCATGGCTGACTTGTCGGACTACAACCTAATGAACGCACGGGAGAAATTGGAATTTGAAACCAGAGCGGGCAGGTACACCAGTACCAGTGGCGACCCGATGGACCAAATCGCAATGGACAATCTCAGGAACCAACGTTTACAAGACATCGAACGCGGTGTTAACACCTACTGGCTCAGCGAACCGATTCGCACGGGTTTCGTTCAGAAACACAACCTTTATGCCGAAGGAGGCGAGGAACGCATCCGGTACGGGCTGGGGTTAAGTTACGGCAACACGCAAGGAGTGATGAAAGGTTCCGACCGTCAAACGATAAGCGGAAATATCGACTTGGTTTACCGTACCGGGAAATTCCAGTTCAGTAATAAATTTATACTGGATTACATGAAAACGAATAACCCGGCTGTTCCTTTCTCGGAATACGCAAAAGCCAATCCTTATTTCAGAAAATACAACAGCGAAGGCGGTATCGACAAATATTTATACTACACGGAAGACCCCGAAGAATATTCCGTACCCAATCCCTTGTGGAACGCTCACTTGAATAATTACGACGTGCAGGATCAATTCGGGTTCACGAATAATTTTATCCTCGAATGGTTTGCCACGAATGACCTGCGTGCAAGAGCCAAGTTCGGAATTACCAAAAACAATTCGACAGCCGAGGTACGTCTTTCCCCGCAACACAGTGATTTTGATGAGATGAGCGAGACGGAGAAAGGACTCTACACGAATGCTCAAACGAAAAATTTGAATTACGAAGGAGATATTTCGGTTACCTACGGACGCCTGTTCGCCGGGAAACACATGGTAAATGCTGTTGCCGGATTCAATTTCAGCACCAAGGAAAACACTCGAAACGGTTATAAGGCTATCGGCTTCACGGAAGATGAATTTGACGCCCCGTCTTTCACGAACAGCTACCCAGCAGGCTCTAAGCCGACTTACACGGAAAGCAAAACACGTGCCGCCAGTTTTTATATCAACGGGGGATACGCTTATGACAACCGTTATCTGTTTGATTTCAACTACCGCAGTGACGGTACTTCCGTGTTCGGGACAAACAACCGTTTCAGAAACACGTGGTCTGTCGGTTTAGGCTGGAACATCCACGCCGAGAAATTCATGGAGAATTGCGATTTCTTCCAGTTATTAAAACTCAGAGGTTCGGTCGGGAACCCGGGGAACCAGAATTTCGCTTCTTACCAAGCATTCTCGACCTACGCTTTCACGCACTGGATGAGCAATATTTTCGGAACCGGAGTTATTCTCGAAGGCTTGGGCAATCCCGATCTGGCATGGCAGGAAACTATCAATTACAGTTTGGGAACCGATATCACGATGCTGAACGAGCGAGTGAACCTCACCTTGGATTTGTACCGGAAAAAGACCGATCCGCTGGTAGCAGCCATCACGACACCGAGCTCTATCGGGGTGAAGAGTGTTATGATGAACATGGGACAACTGAAAACAGACGGTATTGAAGTAACGTTAAAAGTTTCTCCCATTTACCGCCCGCAAGAGCGTTTTGTATGGAATATCAGCCTCAACGGAACGCACGCCAAATCAAAATATTCGAAGATAGGGAACAAGTTACAGTCGATGAATGAACAGAATCAAGCGAACCTGAACACGACCAGATACTATGACGGCGGCAGCCCTACCGATATTTGGGCGGTAAGATCGGCAGGTATCGATCCAGCGACAGGTCAGGATTTATTTATCAAGAAAGACGGGACTTACACCTTCGCGTATGACAAGAATGACGAAGTGGTGGTCGGGAATACCGAACCGAAACTGGAAGGAGTGCTCGGCACAACCCTTTACTATAAAGGTTTCTCGTTCGGATG
Source organism: Butyricimonas sp. Marseille-P3923 (assembly GCF_900184685.1). Taxonomy (GTDB): domain Bacteria; phylum Bacteroidota; class Bacteroidia; order Bacteroidales; family Marinifilaceae; genus Butyricimonas; species Butyricimonas muris. The sequence continues at coordinate 924,089 of NZ_FXXL01000006.1, read as the reverse complement.
TTACCTGCGTTACCGGTTAGGAGGTCAGGTTTTCAATAGCGCTCTCTACGAAAAAGTGGAAAATATTGACCGGGAAGGGATCAATTATAATCAGGATAAACGGGCTTTGTACGACCGTTGGAGTACCCCGGGACAAGAGGCTAAATTCAAAAGAATCTCTCTTTTTCAAACGACCGAAACTTCTTCCCGATTCGTGATGGACGAGAACACGCTGAGCGGAGAGTCTTTCAACGTCGGTTACGAGTTCACCCAACCTTTCATCAAGCATGTCGGGTTGTCCACATTAACCGTGCAAGCTAACATGAACGATATTTTCAGAGTTTCGTCAGTAAAGAGCGAGCGAGGCATTGACTACCCGTTCGCACGCACGATGTCGTTCTCTATATCTGCAACCTTTTAAACGGAAGAATTATGAAAAGAAAAATACAATTAATCACGCTTATATGTTGCTCCCTTGTTTTCGGGGCTTGTGACAGTTGGTTGGACGTGAAGCCTTACGACCAGATAGCGGAAGAAGACCTGTTAAACTCGGAAGCCGGTTTCCAGAAATTACTGAACGGCGTGTACATCGAGTTGAACGACGAGAACCTTTACGGAAGTACCCTCATGGTGGAGATGCTCGAACTCATGGGCGGAGCCTACAAGATCGGCGACGACCAAGGGAAATGGGGGGATTATATTGATTTGAACAGTTACAAATACAGCACGGAATACTGGCGGGGACGTTTGGATAAAGTTTGGGAGAAGGCTTACGCACTGATCATGAACTGTAACAAGATTCTCGATAATATAGAAGGACGGGAATCACTCTTCACGGGGATCAATTACGATATTATCCGGGGGGAAGCCTTGGCGTTGCGTGCCATGTTGCACTTCGATATGTTGCGCCTGTTCGGACCGGTTTACATGAATAACCCGGAAAACGTGTGTATCCCCTACTATCTGCACCAATCACCGAACGTGAATGATTTGTTACCCGCAAACAAGGTAATGGAATATATCATCGGCGATTTGCAGGAAGCGGAGAAAGCGTTGGCAAATGACCCGATCATCACGAAAGGTACTTTGATGGAGTCTGCCGGGAATGAATCCAATTTCCTGCGTTACCGGGCATTGCGTATGAATTACTACGCGGTACAAGGGCTCATGGCACGGGCTTATCTCTATGCCGGGGATAAAACCAATGCTTCCACCTACGCCAAGAAAGTGATCACGGCGGCAGAAGCGGGGACATTCCCGTTCACGGAAAGGACGGAGGCAAAGAGTGACCGAATTTTCTCGTCAGAGGTATTGTTTGCCTTAACGAACACGAATCGGGTTCTGTTATTCAAGAATTACTACGACCCGTCCCGTAACCCGTCGTTTATATTTACCATGGATGAAAAATTATTGAATTTCCTGTACTCGGCGTCGGGTTCCTCTACCACGAGCGACACTCGTTTTGAGGCCAACTGGGAACAGGCTACTCTTCCCGGATTGACAAACGGTGCCCGGTATTTCTATAAATACAATGATATGAGTACCACCGGATTAATACAGAACACGATGATTCCAATGTTAAGGTTGGGAGAGATGTATCTGATCGCCGCAGAAAGCGAATCGGAAACTTTGGATGACGGACTTCCATATATCAACACGTTGAGAAATAAAAGAGGTATCACGAATTTGGGTTCACTAACCGTAACGAACCTGACCTACGAATACATGCGCGAGTTGTATGGTGAAGGACAATTATTCTATTTCTATAAACGGACGTTTACAACAATCTTAAACAAAACGAACAGCAGTGGAAGTAAACCTGCAGGCCAAGCGGCATCTACTCAAGTTTTCGTGGTGCCTTTACCCGACACTGAAATCAATAACAGACAATAATACGCGAATCATGAAAACAAGAAATATATTTATATGGATTATGCTCATTCTAGGATTAACCGCTTGTTCAGAAGAAGAAGTTAATACCTATAGTGCAGAGGAAGGTATCTATTTCAACCAACGTATAAGAGTGGGGAATATACTGACGGACAGCACGAATTTCACGTTCGTGTATATCGAGGAATCACAGAACGAAGCAACCGTATCTATTCCGGTTCAATTAGTCGGGAGGGCTATTGATGAACCTCGCCCGGTAAACATCAAAGTTGTCGGGGGAAGTGCAAAGGAAGGGGACGATTTCGTGTTACCCGTCAACCCGGTATTACCCGCGGGAGCCAGTTCGTTCAATTATGAAATTACGTTGAAGCGTTCGACCGTCCTGCAGGAAGAAGCAAAAACGATCGAGATCGCCATTGAAGAAAACGAATATTTCAGACCGATTATCACGCACGAGATCACGGATATCCAAAGCGGTACGGATGTTACAGCCATACGTCACAAAATAGAGTTTTCGGAATTGTTCACAGCAGCACCTGCTGCCTGGTACACTTATATATACCCATTTACCCCTCAATGTTTCTTTCTGACTTGTCGGGTAATGAACATCCCGCGCTCAGACTTTAATGATACGTCAAAAATCTCATCCTTCCGATTCCAATATTTTATGTCTGAAATGAGAAAATATGTAGCGGAACAATTGTTATTGGAAAATCCCGACCCTGAAATCTTTGACGAGAATGGAGATACAATCTTTTAACTACAATAAAAAGACTAACTATGAAACAGATATTATATAGAATAAAATCACTTTTTTTACTTGTTGCAATAGCAGGTGGAATCAGTGCTTGCGCAGACGATAAAGGTAATTATAATTACCATGATATCCCGGAAGTGAAAATTGAAGGTATCGGTAATTCCATTACGGCTTTGGCATACCAGAATTTGTCTATCCCCGTGCAGTTAGACGGCTTGCAAGCCGATGAAAACCGGTATGAATACGAGTGGCGGGCTATCCGTCAATTCGAGGCAGAAGATGAAAATGACGCTGTAAGCGAAGTGTTGGCAACCACAAAAGAATTTAATGATATTATATCTTTACGCCCCGGTCCTTATAAATTGATTTACACAGTAAAGGATAAACAATTGGACGTATTTTACCAACAGCAGGCAAATCTCTCCGTTGTCACGACAACGTCCGAGGGATGGGTTCTCCTATGTTCTGAGAATGGCAATGTCCGTTTGGATATGATTTCTACCGTGTTAGGAGAAGAGGTACATTCAAAGGATATGCTTGCCGATTCGGATATGCCTTTCAAGAAAGGACCGTTGGCACTTATTGCCCTTAACACTGAAGAACAACAAGTAGACCCCATATCTCCATTTTATTTACTTACCGAAGAAGGAACTACCCGGTTGCATAAAGATGCTTTCGAATGGAAAGAGGAGTATCTTATGAAATACGAAATGGGAGATATGAGCGATGCCAAACCTACTCATATCACATCAGCAATATATTTTCGCATGATGGTAACACCGGATGGAATATACAGTAGCAATTTCGGTTATGGAACCGAAGCATTATGGGAATCAAAATTGAATTATCTCCGTAATGACGATAATACGAAAGAATATATACAAGTTGCACCGTACGTGGGATGTAATATCACGAACTCTATGCAATTCGCCCCGGTATTCATGTTTTATGATTTAGACCACAAACGATTTGTTTACCATCCGGGAGGTATGTACGGGGACTTTACCCAAGATCGAACTGCCGGTTGCGTGAATATGAGCGATGATGAAGCCGGAGAAGATGTTTCCTTTTCATTCCCGATAGGCTATAACTACGTCTACATGGAAAATACCGGACGTAAATATACAGAATCTTCCATGGCGCCCGGTTCGTATAACAACATTACTTTTACGATTTTGGAAAATAATGGCGTCTATCATCTTTATGGAATTACGTTAGGAGACTATTTAGCAGAAATGCTAACAGGAGTGCCTACACCACCCTACACAAAAACCCACTATGCGAACCTCTCCAATTGTACTGATATCACACGAGCAGAACATTTTGCATTCAGTCCCTTGAACAATCAGATGTTTTATGCCGTGGACGGAAAGGTTTACCGGGTGAATCTGGACACGAGTACCCCTTCTGCCCAATTCCAGTTTGAGGTGCCGGGAGAAATTACTTGTCTGAAATTCTATCTATACAGGAACGCAGAAAATGCCAGACGTTCTTACGATTTGATCGTGGGTAGCGACAAGGGCGGTACTGACGGAGGTGAACTCAGAGTGTACGAAGCCATTGATAACCTTGCACAAATAACCGATTACAAAGAGTATCATTCCGGTTTCGGCAGAATCGTGGATATTATCTATAAAGAACCTATAACTCAAGAATAAAAAATGAAATACATTTTATTTATCGCGTTCATTCTATCCGTCGTCAGTTGTGCAAAACACGACGGATATACCCTCACGGGACACGTCCCCGAAGCATGGGAAGGGAAACCCGTTTTTCTGGCACTGGATGATACAAATCAACCTCATTTTATCGACAGCACGAAAATATCGGGAGGCAAATTCAAATTCCAAGGTAAATTCGAAGTTCCGCGTTATTGCACGATTAACATTTACCTTGATCCCAATGACCGACAGACTCGTAGTAAAATTATAAACTTCTCGTTATTTATCGACAGCACAGCGGTTGAAGCCACTTGCGACTATTCCGGCAAACACCCCGTGTTCCAAATCTCCGGAAGCGGCACACAAACTGAATACCAGAACTACCTGAGCGAGATACAGCCCATGGAAGATGACCGGAGTAAAACGTTTTACGCTTACGGGGAAGCCTACTACAGCACGAAAGATTTAGCCAAAGCGCTCGAACTCGCCAAACTTGTCACGGAAAAAAGACTCGCAATCAGAGAGGCTAAAATGAAATACCTGAAAGCGCACCCCGAATCCGCCATCAGCGTTAAGATAGCGCAAGAACTCTCCGACAGAAATTCAGACCTTTCCCTGAAAGAAATTGAAGGATTGTTCACCAGCCTATCGCCCGAAATGCAAAATTCGGAAATGGGGCAGGCTCTTCGGACAACAATTCAAGGCAGACAGGTATTTATAGGAGGTCCCTTTATAGACCGGGAACTCACGGCACCGGACGGAAGCAAAAAGAAAATATCGGATTTCGTGAAACCCGGATGTACTACATTGATCGAATTCTGGGCATCATGGTGCAGTCCCTGCCGTGCGGAAATTCCCCACATGCGTAACACGTACAGTAAATACCATCCCAAAGGGTTAAATATCGTGAGTATCTCCATTGACAGTGAGTCGAAGAATTGGCATCAAGCCATGGAAGAGGAAAAAATGCCTTGGGGACAACTTATTGATAATACCAAAGCAGCCTTTCGAGCTTATAACCTGACCGGAGTTCCTTCCTCTATCCTTGTAGACGACAAGGGAAAGATTATTAACGTAAACGCAAGAGGCGGATGGCTGGATGCTGCCATGCAGGAAATCTATGATTAATTATTAATATATACTTGAAATGAGAATCTTTATATTTATTATTTTACTCTCGCTCGCTTGCTCTTGTTCACAGAAGAACAACGACGATATTGTCGTGGACTTCAAAGTGCAAAACATGACCTATTCTAAGATTGCCATTGTTGTCAGCCCGGAAATAATCAAGGAAATGGATTTGGACAAACACGGGAAAGCTACCTGTACATTGCAGGGCGATGTGATATACGCACGGCTGTTTTATGGCGAGGAAGCCAAGAATGTTTTTTTCCGGAAAGGCGATCGTGTAACGATTTCTTTTGATGCCAACAATTTTAAGGACGGTATGAAATTCGAGGGGAAGAACGCTCCGGCGATAGAATACCTTAATTCTATCACTTATACCCCGATAAATCCCCCCGATTACGAGCGTTCACTGGACGGAATTATCAACCTTGCCAACGAGAAGATAGACGAGGCTACCAGCTTACTGAAAGCCCGAAAACTGGAAGCGACAAATCCCGAATTTGCAAAACTGGAAGAGGGACGAATTAAATATTCATATCTAGTCAGTTTGGTCATGTATCCCATAGGGCATGTCATGTTCGACACGACTTATCGCCCGAACGAGGAGTATTATTCAACGTTGGAACAATATGTACAAGAGGACGAGAGTTTGATTGACCTCGACATTTACAGGGAATTTATTATAGAGTCCGCTCTTATACTTGGAAGCAAGGATAAAGAAATCTCCGGCATTTACAATAAAAATGTTGCCCGAATGAAATATATCGCTCAACATTTCAAAAATGACAAGCTAAAACAATCTCTTCTTAACGAGATTGCAGTCAGACAGATAAAGAAAAACGGTATTAACAATATCACCGAAATGGAAAATATTTACAATACCTACGTGACGGACCCGACTTTGCGGGCTGCCTATAAAACGGAGTACGACAAATGGAATATTGCCGTTGCCGGAAAACTTTCCCCAGACTTCGAAGCAAAGGACATTAACGGCAAAACTTACTCCTTGAAGGATTTCAAAGGGAAGTATTTATATATCGATATGTGGGCAACATGGTGCGGTCCCTGCAAAAGAGAAATGCCCTACTTGAAAGAACTGGAAAAGAAAATGGAAGGGAAAAACATCACCTTCCTCGGTCTTTCCACTGACGAAGACAAAGCGGCATGGGAAAAAATGGTCAAATCGGGAGAACTCTCCGGCGTTCAACTTTTGCTTGGGCGAGGGAGTCAATTCCAACGGGATTATAATATCAACGGTATCCCTCATTTCATTCTTATTGATCCGGATGGCAAGATTATTAACCCCAAAGCTGTCCGTCCTTCTTCCCCGGACGCCGAAAAGATTTTAAACGCCCTTCCTAATATTTAACCCTAACGCCTCCCTACACAGGCGGGAAAACTGTTTGGTTCGTTATTATTCACGAAAAGAAGTGATTACCGAAGCGGTTTCTCACCCCCTGTGAAGGGGGTGTTGGAGGGGGAGGGAATTCGTACAAACCGACTTTTTAGCCTCTTCCTTGCTTTCATTTACAGAATATCTTACTTTTGCTTGTACAAAACCGAAGAATGATATGTTACAAGCAAAGTACACGAGATATATTCTGAAATTCAAACAGCCCGCCGGAACCTCCCGCGGCATTCTCACGGAAAAAGAAACTTGGTTCATTAAAATCTGGGATTCGGAACATCCCGAAATATACGGACTGGGGGAATGTGCTTTATTCCGAGGATTAAGCGCGGACGACCGCCCGGAATACGAGAGGAAACTACAAGAAACCTGCCGGGATATTGGCAAAATACGCCATATACACTACCTACAAAATTGGAGCTCTATCAGATTCGGAGTGAATACCGCCCTGTCGGATTTAAAAAACGGAGGCAAACGCATTATCTATCCCGGTCTTTTTACCGAAGGACAAAAAGACATCGAGATTAACGGTTTAATCTGGATGGGTGATAAGGATACCATGCGCCAACGAATTATCAAAAAACTGGATGCCGGATTCCATTGTGTCAAACTGAAAATCGGGGCTATCAGTTTCGAGGAGGAATTAGATTTATTACGCTATATCCGAAAACAATTCAGCAAAGAAACCGTCGAGTTGAGAGTAGATGCGAACGGGGCTTTTACCCCGCAAGAGGCTCCCCGTAAACTGGAAGAACTGGCTCGCTATGACATCCATTCAATAGAGCAACCTATCCGCCAAAGACAGTGGAAAGAGATGGCTATTTTATGCCGAAATACCCCTATCCCGATTGCTCTGGATGAAGAATTGATAGGAATTAACAAAACGGGTGAAAAAGGCGAGTTACTTGACATGATTCATCCTCAATATGTTGTGATAAAGCCGTCTTTAACAGGAGGCTTCGCCGGCGCATGGGAATGGATATCACGTGCCCGGGAACGCGGCATCGGCTGGTGGATTACTTCCGCGCTGGAATCCAATATCGGACTCAACGCCATCGCACAATGGACTGCTTATATTCTCAAAGCCCACCCCACGGGTATGCCCCAAGGACTGGGAACCGGACAACTCTACATGAATAATATTCCCGCCCCGCTGGAACAAACCGGTTCGACTATCCGGTATAACCCGCGAAGTTCATGGGATGTAACCCCGATAGAATTTTAGATTATGACAATCAAAATAAACGGCATTCGCTACACCACGCCGGAAGCATTGCAGGCTATCGACAATCCGGATGTAGTCACATTCCTGCAAGAATGGTATGACGATAAAGACCACGTGACCGGACATACTTCCGGCTCCACGGGAACACCGAAAACTATCCGGTTGTCAAAGCAGGACATGCTGGCGTCAGCTAAAATTACAAACACGTACTTCGATATTCATTCCGAATCCCGTTTATTATTATGCCTCTCCCCGTCGTATATCGCCGGGAAGATGATGATTGTCCGCAGTATTCTCGCGGGAGCCGATTTGATTGTCGTTCCCCCCTCGTCATCCCCGTTGAAGCATTTAGAACAAGACATTGACTTTGCCGCCATGGTTCCCATGCAGGTAGAAACCTGTCTTACCACCCCGGAAACAGCAGAAAAATTCTCCCGAATCAAACAAGTAATTATCGGGGGTGCAGCCCTTTCCCCGGTACTGGAAGAACGCCTACAACAAGCCCCCACACGTTGTTATTCCACCTACGGCATGACTGAAACAGTGTCACACATTGCCCTGCGGGATATTAACGGCGTAAAGAAATCACCCGACTACTTTGCCTTAGGCGACGTGCATTTCGAAACAGACGAAAGGCAGTGCCTAATCATCCACGCCCCGCATTTGCATCAACAAACCTTTATCACTAATGACATTGTAAATCTCGTCGACACGACACGTTTCGAATGGCTGGGACGTCATGACAACGTGATTAATTCCGGGGGTGTAAAATTATTCCCCGAGAAAATCGAAGCAAAGATTGCCCTCCTCGTGAAACAACGTTTCTTTATTATACCCGAGGAGGATACCCGACTGGGACAACGAACCGTTCTCGTCATTGAAGATGTACCATGGGACAAGGCAGAAAAAAAACGACTTCAGGAACAACTGAAACAGCTATTGCACCCGTACGAAGTACCTAAAAAGATTTACTTCCGGGAACATTTCACGGAAACTTACTCGGGAAAAGTCATCCGAAAACTAATGTAACAAAAACTTTTCTATCTTTGCCGCACAAAAAACATACAAATTAGAGTTGCAATCCAGCGAGTTTCCGGTTTCTCAACTTGTAACCTGCCAACTTGCAAGCGGTAACTCAAAAACAAAGTTTTTGAACTTATGAACTACAAGGAAGTTATCGAAAATATATATAACGAGGTAAAACCTTTCTTCGGGAAAGGAGAAGTCGCCAATTATATACCGGCTTTGGCAAACGTAGACCCGCAACAGTACGGGATTGCCATAGCTACCATGGACGGGCAAATCATCGGCACGGGAGATTACCAGACCAAGTTTTCCATCCAAAGTATATCTAAAGTATTCACGCTCGCCATGGTCGTGCGCCACATGGGAAGTGACCTGTGGCAATACGTGGGACGGGAACCGTCGGGAACTCCTTTCAATTCGCTCGTCCAGCTTGAACATGAACACGGCATTCCCCGTAACCCGTTCATCAATGCCGGGGCTCTCGTGGTCACGGACAAATTGATGAACCTCTACCACCGTCCCAAAGAAGCGATACTCCAGTTCGTGCGGGGAGTCGCCGGCTCGGAAGATATTTATTTTGACAAAATTGTAGCCCAATCGGAACAGGAACACGCCAGCCGTAACCAAGCCTTGGGATATTTCATGAAAAGTTTCGGAAACATCGACAACGACGTGGATTCGCTTATTGACGTGTATTGCAATCAATGCAGCCTTGTCATGACTTGCGAGGATCTGGCAAAATCTTTTCTCTTTCTGGCAAATCACGGGGTGAACCCGCACAACAACGAACAAATCTTGACGGTCAGCCGTTCGAAGCGCCTCAGTGCCTTGATGCTTACCTGCGGTTTCTACGACGAATCGGGAGATTTCGCATTCCGGGTTGGAATGCCGGGTAAAAGTGGCGTGGGCGGGGGAGTGGTCGCCATTATCCCGGGTAAACTCAGTATCGCCGTATGGAGCCCTGAACTAAACGAACACGGAAACTCGTACATGGGTATAGAAACACTCGAAAGATTCACCACGAATATCGGGATTTCTATTTTCTAATCAAGATATATAATTCTTGATTTTCTCGCACTTATTCCTTACTTTTGTTAAGTAAGGATAAATTAGCGTTTATGAGGAAAATCATCTTCTTTGGGCTATTGCTGTTTTTTTCCTGTAATCGGGACGAACAAATCACGGGAAAAGAAACACAACTCTTGTTCCAAAGTTACACGCTCGGTAACGCATCTCTTCATACCCCGGCTTTCGAGACGCTGGCTCTGTTCGCCATAGACCGGGATAACCGTGTTGTCCGTCACGAACATTTCACCCGAAATGATTTGCATGAAAACACGTTACGGGCAAAACTTCCCTTCGGACGCTATCGCCTCGCTTGCGTGGCTAACTGCCCGGATATAAATTTCAATACAGGAGAAACACTGGAGAATATACTACTTCGTTTACCTCAAAAAGGAGAGATTTTTGAAGAGGCGGATGATATACTGACGTCTCTCCAAAGTGTAAGTATCTCGGAAAATAAAGATGCAGTCTTTACTGTAAACCTTTATCGAAGGGTGGCACAATTGCAAGTGAGGCTGGAAAGTATACCCGAAGAGGTCGATAATGTGAATTTTGAAGTGTCATTCGTTCCCTCCGCCATCAATTTTACAGGCTCAAACACGAATACATTCGGGACAATCACGAAACCGATGCATCGGGAAGCAAATCAAGGGCATGTCGAACTCTTGACTTTTCCCGCCGGAAAAGGAGAAGCAACCCTGTCCGTTACCTATCGCACGGGAGATAAAGAAAAACGCAAAATCATCCCGTTCACGGAAAGCATAGACACGAACCGAATCATCCGGGTGGAAAGCAGTTTTCTTGAATTGGAAGAAGGAGGATTACAAGGAAATGGCATCAATTTATTGGAAAACGGGGGATTTGAATCATGGAAAGCTCCCGACAAAGAACCCGACCACTGGCGTTTCTTTAGAGACGGGCGGGATAGCTGCGCAATAAAAGTAAACGGGGATAAAACACGCTCGGGAAAACAAGCGGTATTCCTGCAAGGAAAGACTTATCTATACCAAGATGTTCCCGTCGAAGCCCTCACCCGCTACGAGATTAAAATGTTCGTGAATGCCCCGTCCGCTAATTTCTCGTGGAAATATTACTGTTACTGGCGAAAGAACAAAAGTACGGCTCTCCCGTCGGAATACAACAAACCGATTCAAGCACAAACTTATCTGAAGCAAACTGACGGGTGGATTAATGTCTTCAACGGCAAAACATTCACCGCCCCGGAAGGAGCAAAATATTTGCGGGTGGAAATCCGCACCTATGGTAAGGCTATTGTCCCCGACGAGGGTATTTATATTGATGATTTTAGCGTAGAACTCGTCGAATGAGATACTTTCATACCAGAAAATCATGGAATTCCTTTTAAGTTTTCAGTATAAAAACTAAATTCGCGTTCCAAATCGTATAATAAATTATATTCACAATAATATGGGAAGAGCGTTCGAATACCGTAAAGCACGGAAGCTAAAAAGATGGGGCAACATGGCCCGCACGTTCACGAGAATAGGAAAAGAAATTGATATTGCCGTAAAAGCAGGAGGACCAGACCCAGCAAATAATACTCGTTTGCGTATCCTTATCCAAAACGCAAAAGCGGAAAATATGCCGAAGGAAAACGTGGAACGTGCCATCAAACGCGCCATTTCAAAAGACACTTCAGATTACAAGGAAATCGTGTACGAGGGGTATGCACCTTTCGGTATCGCCGTTGTCGTGGAAACCGCTACCGATAACCATACGCGTACCGTTGCCAACGTGCGCCACTGCTTCTCCAAATACGGCGGCTCACTGGGAACAACCGGAAGTCTGGACTTCTTGTTCGACCGCAAATGCGTGTTCAAAATCTCCCGCCCCGAAAACTTCGACCTCGAAGAGTTCGAGTTGGAAATGATTGACTACGGTGCCGACGAAATCTTTGAAGACGAGGAAAACCACGTGATTATCTACGGTGCATTCGAATCATTCGGTGCTATCCAAAAATATCTGGAAGATAGCAAATACGAGATTACCAGTGGAGAATTCGAACGTATCCCTCTCGATACAAAAGAATTAACCGAGGAACAAAGAGAAACCGTCGACAAATTGCTGGAAAAATTAGAAGAAGATGATGACGTAACCAACGTTTATCACAACATTAAAGAATAATTTTCTTGCAGATTAAAAAATATTGTTGCATATTTGCACCCGCAAAACGGTTAAAACCGCTCGCAACAAGGAAGACTTCGTAGCTCAGCTGGTAGAGCAATTGACTCTTAATCAATGGGCCGTGGGTTCGAGTCCCACCGAGGTCACCGAAAATGAACCACTTACGAAAGTAGGTGGTTTTCTTTTTATCCTCATATCTATTAAATACATTGACAATCAATAATATAAGATTAATTGCTAATCTAGTCTATTGATAAATTCTTAACATCTTTCTTCTAAGAATAGATAAAATATGAATATGCTAGGTACACAATCAGGTGTAATTATAGTGAACATAATAAATTACACCTAGAAGTGATATATCTTACTATATACCAGATAGTAACATCACATGAAAAATGATACAAAAATTGAAGATTTCATTCTATTTACTATCCTCAAAAATGAATATCAAAGGAGAAGCACCTATTTATTGTAGAATATCAATAGGTAATGAAAGGCAGCAATACTCTACTGGAATGTATTTAATCCATAACCAATGGAATAAAATCAAACAACAAGCTAAAGGTTCATCTCCAACAGCAGAAACCATCAACCTTCATCTCAATAGTATCAAAAGTAAGCTATTAGACATTGAAGCACTGTTTATGGTAGAGAAGAAAGAAAACTACACGCTGCATGATATTTATTCCAAATTCACTGGTGCAAATCAAGAGTCAGCAGTCACACTCATACAGGTGTTCAAAAAGAAGATTGATTCAATGGAGAAGCTGATAGGTAAAAGTTATAGCAAAGGTACTCTAACAAAATTCAAAGAGGTATTCGCACATACACTTGATTATCTGATAGAAATTCATAACATTAAAGATATTGCTTTTACACACCTGAATAATGACTTTATCCAAGGTTTTCAGGAATATCTACTTGTCAATAAGAATCATAAACCTGCAACAATCAATAAAATCATTCAAAGAGTTTGTCAAATAGTTTGGATAGGAGTTAATTATGATGGTGCAAAATACCCTTTCAGGAACTATAAACCTCTTAAAGAGGTCAAGCAATTGATATACCTAACAGAGGAAGAAATAAAACTTCTTGAAGACTTCCAATTTGCTCAAGAGAGATTAGAAAGGGTTAGGGATTATTACATGTTCTCCGTGTATACTGGACTGGCTTACAATGAAGCTTTCGAGCTAAAAGAGGAACATATCATAAAAGGGTTTGATAATCAACTATGGATAAAGATGATAAGACTGAAAACACAAAGGGAGATTAACATTCCCCTGTTACCACAAGCATTAAAAATCATCCAAAAGTATCATCAAGCGGGAGAGCAAGGGTACATATTACCAACTATCAGCAACCAAAAGATGAACAGCTACTTGAAGGAAATAGCCGAGATAGTGGGAATAAAGAAAAAACTCACGCATCACACGGCAAGAAAAACCTTTGCTTCAACTATCCTCCTCTATAACAATGTTCCTATCGAAATAGTGAGTAAATTGTTGGGACACGCTAATATTAGTATCACTCAAAAATCTTATGCCGAAGTAGTAAACAAAAATGTCAGCAACCATATGCTCCAGCTATCCAAGCAACTAGAGAGCAAACAAGAGCACAAGGAACCATTATAGGCTCCAGAAGTGAGATTAAAAAAGAATCCCTGTAGTTGATTGGGTTATAGGGATTCTTTCTCTTTTAATTCTTCAATTTTTGCGTATATTTGCGCACTTAGTATTATATATTTTATAATTAAATACAAGTGAGACATGACAAACATAGATACTAATGATACAGATTATCAATATAGTGATATTTTTGATCTTACTCCAGAAGACATAGAAGAGAGTTCAACTATTTATACATTAAGAGAAGAAGAAAACATCACAAGTAATAATGATATAATTCTCTCTAATGAAGAAGAAACATTATACTCTATAGAATCCAGTAATAACATCATTATTCAAGATACTATTGAAAAACAGGAAACTCCAGATAATATTCTAAAAGAACAAGAGGCTATAGTTATTGAATGTACCCCTACCACTTCTCACTTATCTGAAAGATTAAATGAAACTCCTTGTGGTATTATAGAGTGCCCTGTACCCAATATAGGAGCAACCTACCTAGAACTCCACACTCAAAGAAACTCCATCATACTATTCTCCACACCAGAAGAAGCCCTACAACATTCCCAAGTGACAACGAGTAGCCTTTGTATAGATAGTCTGCACGGAAATATAAAAGAAGAAATTATCTGTTATAAAGCCAATGTAGAATGGAAAAAATTCATTATTTCATCATTCACTTTAAAGACATTAGTATTTTTACTCAAGGATGAAATAATCAATTATTTTTTCATGATTAGAAACATGGAGGAACTTCAAGCAACTAGCAATCAATTGAATGCAGAAGTTCTGGATTATTATATCAAGTTTCCACCTACCAATAGATGTATTTACACGACAGATCATTTGGCATTCACCCATCCCCTCTTGAAGGAAGAAAAAAGGCATATCATTCACTGGCAACAACCTCTACACAAGAATGTAACCTTGTATCCTTGCGTGAATATCACGGGTAGAATTAAGACTATCATAGAGAAATTACCCGTTCAGGATAAGGTTATCCTGATATACCCCTCTGTAAGACAATCCAAATTATGTATATTGAATTTAGAAGAGAGATATCAAAAAGAATGTGGCATCATATGTTCTCCCAACAAGCAATTAGAAGCAGGCAAATACCACGTGGAACAAGAAGGGGAAACTCCAAGCTCTCCTAAAAGAATCATCTTTTGGTGCTTTAACAAACTCAAGAAAGAGATAACAGAAAAGGCTCACTTGATTATTGTTTCTGACACGAAACAATGGAATACCCTTTTTTCATTAAAGCAAATAATCAATCTAACCAAAGAAGAAACACTTAGTAATCATCTAGTTCACAACACTATGTACTATAAAGAAACTTGGCTTAATGAAATTGCATTGATGATTGAAAGAGGAAGTAAAATTGTTAAACTACTCAACGTGGCTGATGAATTAAGTGATGGTGATAAGAGCTTAACCAAACTATTTGCAATAGTACAAAACGTGATAAAGGAGAAGGTTACAGGAAGGTTACAAGGAAGGTTCTCTCCGGTGTCCCTTGTAAGAAAGAATATTGAAAACACGTGGGAAGTAGCTTATATGAATCTTGACTACTTGTTATTAAGAATTAACCTTTACAGAAACCACTACAAAGTACCCAAATTTCTTGAAACAGCATTAAAGAGCTATTATGACGTAACCTCTATTCCTGATGATACAAACGAGAAACCAAAGAAACAACTAGAGATAGAGGAGGAAGAAAAGAAACAACAGAAAGAACTAACCCAGAAAGAACGAGTAAAAGTACTGGATGAGATTCTGGAACTACATAACAACCAACAAGTAGATGAAAAAGTTTTATCAAGGAAAAGTTACCACGGGAATAGTGCCCAAAGAAAAGTTTACAAGCAAGTTCTCTCCCTGTACAAGTATATCAACATGGAGGAAGCCATCCAGCTATTGAAAGAGCTAAAAAGTGGTAATAATATAGGCTTCAAGAATCTCAATAATTCAGTTGTATTCTGGGCTCTGGATGAAGAGCACCCATTGAAGTTATCTGTTCACGAAACTTTCAAAGTAGGCAATAAATACACAAACGAGGAAATTGAAGCTAAAATGCAGCCTATCATATACTACCACCTCCATAAGGACTTTAAAGAGAAAGGGAGAAAGCTTATCACTTTATTCAGGTGTTTTTTCAAAACCACCAGACCCAAGAAGGAATACATAATCCTAAAAGAGTCTAAATTCTCATCACACAAGAACAGGTTGAATAAATCCGAAAATGACTTACTTCAATATTTTATGTTTTAATGTATTGATTTTTAATACCATAAATTTGGACATCTCATCTTTTTTGCGTATATTTGTATATCAATTAAGGTGATGGGTAGTTTGATGGAACTTTTTTTTACCGAGATCACCTTTAATAAATTTGTTTTTTAGTGCAAAAAAGTTCCACTTAAAACATATTTTTTATGTAGAAAAAAATTATTTCTATTAAAAAAGGTATCAAGTACCTCAGTGAAATAGAAGGGTTTGAATTACCCAATGGTATCCTTAACAAAGAAGTAACTGGATGTGGTGCTACCACTATTGCATTAACAGACAAGCATCCCACTATTATTTGTAGCCCAAGGAATGAACTATTAAAAAACAAAAACTCCCAATATCCTAATGCTTTGCTTGTTATTGGAGGGGTGCACAAGAAAGAAATTGAAGATTATATCAAGCAGGCTACTATACCAAAGATTCTTGTTTCCTATGATTCTTTTTAGAAGATTGGGGAGTGCATTCCTAACAAGAAGCCATGGAGAGTGGTGGTGGATGAGTTTCATTACATTTTAGGAGATGCTTCTTTCAAGTCAGAAGTGAACCTCAGGCTATTAGATAGCCTAAAGGAATATCCACACATTACTTACCTGTCTGCAACACCAATACTAGACCAATTTATTGAACAACTAGATGTATTAAAGGGTGTTGTATACTATCAACTGAAATGGGAAGAAAAAGAAACTGTAGAAGTTATCAGGGAAAAATCCCCTACCCCTATGGCTGCTGGAGTTGGTATTGTTTCAATGTATAAAAGAGGTGATTATCCTGTCTTGCTTGTTGACGGGAAACAAGTATATTCAAAAGAATGCATCATCTTTTTAAACTCTGTTACTAACATTCTGAATATAATCAAACAATGCGAGTTATCACCAGAGGAGGTAAACATCATTGTCGGGGCTTCAGAAGATAATAACAAGTTAATAAAGGAACTAGGAGAGGGGTTTAACAAGGGTAGAATCCCCTTGAGAGGAGAAAAACACAAAATGTTCACCTTTTGTACTTCTACCTCTTATGCAGGATGTGATTTCTACTCTGAATGTGCTTCGACTTTTGTTATCAGTGATAACAGGAAATTGAATACAACCATTGATATAGGCACTGATCTTGTACAAATAGCGGGAAGACAAAGGTTGGAAAGTAATCCATTCAGAAAAAGATTGTATTTCATATACAACACTGGAATTGAAGATATTGATGATACAACGTTTGAATAGTACATGAGAAAAAAAACTGATCTAACAAAAGAGGAAATCGAAGAGTGCAACAAGGCTTCTCACCTGTTGAGACCTAAAAAGATTGATGATATTGTTAAATTACAAAAAATTGACAAGTACTCGAAGTCTTACACCATGTATGATTCCAATACAGATACATTTAGGTTCAATGATTTAGCCAAGTTAAATGAAGAGTATTGTTACAAGGTATAGAAACACGGATATGAAAATGGTATTATGGTAAAGAGACAACTGGAAGATAGTGGATTCAAGATTATAAGTAAACAAGAGTGGAAAGTATATGATACACAATTAAAACAAGCGATAGTTAAAGGTTCATTCAAGGAAAAAATGGAAGAATATTGTCTTCATAAAGAAAGTAATTCCATGCCTGATAAGCTGATAATTGCATCAATGAGATCAGCTGACCCTAGTTTGGAGGTGTATTACTCGACTTTAGGTGCTTCAAAAATTAAAGCTCTAAACTTCAAGGAAAGTAAACTCAAAATTGAATGTGAAAATATTCTCTTAAAGAATAAAGTATTTCCCATTCTCAAGGAAGAACTTGAAAGCAAAGATTTTATTCCAGCTAAAGAAGCAAAAGCTATCCTAGAAAAGATATACAAGCAAGTAGGAATCACAAGTACTGCCAAAGGTTCTGACCTCAAATACTGGTACAATATTAATGATACAAGTAGATATATTGACGGGATAAAAACTAAAGGATACGAGATTCTTAGTACCATGTATTGATAAGTACAAATAATCCCCTGTTTTCAACCAGAGAGAGGGGGATTATTATATATAGAACATGGTAATGTATAGCTGTTTTTACTGATTAAAAAGACCTGTCCAAAATTATTTTTTTTCTATTCTGGAGTCATGAATGCTATATACTCCAACCAATCCACCCTCCCCATCACTCAGGTGGGGATAGTCCCCCCTACAACAATAATAAATTCACAATCATGGAAAGAGATTTAAAGTTCGTGAAAACAATGAGTGTAGCAGAGTTTAAAGCACACCACAATGTAGAAAAGATTGAAGTGAAAAGGAATGAGCACACTGGCAAATGTTTCTTTGTCTATGGCTTTGAAACTGGTGCTTGTTCAAGGAAGGTAGAAACAGGAGAACTAACAGTACCAGTAATTTCTGAAGTATGCTCCGCTACAACTGGAGAGATGTTCTTCTTGTTGCACCAGAAAGGAGAAGGAGGGGCTACTACATTGACTACCTTGTAATAGCTAATGAATACACTCCAGAAGGGCAGTTGGATGAATGTCTGGCTGCTCTTTTATTTTTCTAAATTGTTAATCATTAATAGTATTTGAATATGCTAAATTTAAGAGTATCATCAAAGAAGCAAGCCAAGATAAAGCTTGCCCTTCAAGGCTGTGCAGGCTCAGGAAAGACCTATTCTGCCTTGCTATTAGCCTATGGCTTATGCAATGACTGGACTAAAATTGCAGTTATTGATAGTGAAAATGGAAGTGCTGATTTATACGCTCACTTGGGAACTTATAATGTATTGAATCTAAGTGAAAACTTCACCCCAGAAACTTATATTGAGGCTATAAAAGCGTGTGAAGATGCAGGGATAGAAGTGATTATAATTGACTCAATCTCTCAATGCTGGGATTACTTGCTTGAATACCATGCCAACCTGCAAGGTAACTCATTCACTAACTGGCAGAAAGTAACTCCAAGAATCAATGCCTTCATGCAAAAGATTCTACAATCTCGAAGCCATGTTATTTGCACCATGAGGTGTAAACAAGATTATGTTTTGAGTGAAAAGAATGGTAAAATGGTACCTGAAAAGGTAGGATTAAAAGCTGTCATGAGAGATGGGATAGATTACGAGTTTACCATAGTGTTTGATATCAACATGAAGCATCAAGTTATTGCATCAAAGGATAGAACAGCACTGTTTGTAAATAAACCAGAGTTTATCATTACCCCCACTACAGGACAGGCTATTTTAGACTGGTGCAATGAAGGGGTAAGCATGGAGATAGTTAAAAGCAAGATTAACCAAGCCAGAACCATTGAAGAACTGACCACTATTTACCATGCCTACCCTGAATGGAACATTCAATTATCAAGTGACTTCACCACGAGGAGAGTCAAACTACAAGAAGCCATGAAACAACCCGGTATCAATTACCAACCTAATTTTACAAGATATGGAAACAATGCTATTACAGCCCGTCAGAACTAATATTTATCCAAGCATCATCACTACCTACAATTCTGGAGCAAGCACTTCACCTGTTGCTCCTGAAACTGGAATAATGAAAGGGACTCCAGAAGATGCTATATTAATAGAGGGGCAACTACCTTTCATCGAGGCAAACACTAGAGAAGCCACCATGCAACACTTGAAAAATGATTGCGTGGTGCCCGTATTCAGCAAGGATAATGAAGTGACCATCTCTCACCCTTCTTTCATTGAAACTGTCTGGAAAGCTGCCAATCAAGCATTTCCAAGGGAAGAGATTGAAGAACCCTCCATCAGGGTTAGCCATGTTATTAAAGGTAGAACACCGGATGCCATTCACAAACCAGTGAAAGACTTGCTGGAAGAAGACAAGACCATCTACTATGAAAGAATGATGTTTTGTATTCAAATCCCCTCCATTCACGAGGATATAGAAGGCAACAGGCTCAATCTCACTGTTGGAGGGGTTAGGGCTTACAATCATGAAAATCTTTACAGCAAGAAGGGCATCGAGAAGTTCAAGGTGTTTATTGGCTTCAAGAACATGGTTTGCTGCAACATGTGTGTTTCAACCGACGGGTACAAGTCAGAGTTGAAGGTGACGAGTGTTGCAGACCTGTTTAATGCCACAATAAGGCTAATTCACGAGTATAATGCAGCCCAACACCTTCACAACATGGCTACTTACAAGGATTGTTACATGACTGAAAGCCAGTTTGCACAGTTCTTGGGAAAGAGCAGGATGTATCAATTCCTACCCAGTGAACAGAAGAAGAGGCTACCTTCAATGCTTATGACTGATACCCAGATAGGACTTGTAGCCAAGGCATATTACAATGATGAAAACTTTGCCATTCAAGAAGGTAACAGGGAAATCAGCATGTGGAGAGTCTACAACCTTCTTACAGGGGCTAACAAGTCATCCTACATTGATAATTTCATTGATAGGGCTCTTAATGCCACCCAATTGACAGAAGGGCTAAACAAGGCTCTAAATGAAAGAAACGAGTATTCATGGTTTATCCAGTAACTCTCTTCACCATAACTCAACTTCTGGAACTACCAGTTACATTTTATCCATTATGATGGGAAATTTTATAGTGTCGAAAAAATTGATGTTACACCGTATAAGGTTAAACTGGAAAAATTCGACATTGCTCACTTGGGTATATAATAATACATTGTATCATTAAAGTGAGCCATGTATTCACTTCCATTGTCTAATAAAGGAGAAGTGAATACAACCTGTCACTGGAATTAAAAGACGTGATTACGCATTGAAGGTGGTTTATAGAGCCTAGAAGGGGTGATGTATCCCTGTTTATTAACAATACCCTATTCTGGAGTAGCTTTTAAATAACAGGCTTAAAGTTGTACAAGATAAATATGGTCTAATGAATATGATTATCGAGGCTATTGTTCATGTTATTATCTGGATAATAATGATATGTGTTATAGCGAAGAATGAATGAGGGTATCCCTCGTGTGATTGTTTTTATTGTTGTTTCAAGCCCCTTTCTGGTAAAGATTGGGGCTTTTAAATTGAATTGATATGAGAATCAGGGACAAATGATAGAAATGTGGTACATTTGCCATCAAGAATGAAGGATTGAAGTACTTCTTTCCTCTTCTGGAGTGTATTGAACACAAACAAGGATACAAGCTCATGCCCGTGGTACTAGCATGGATTGAAAACCTTCTAAAATAGCTTTTAAATGATTGTTTATTGCTGAAAAGTCATAACTTTGCGGTAGTAACAGTTAAATGATTGCTAATGAAATAGAAGTTTAATCAAGACATACTAGAAAAAGAAGTGTTTGCTTCTTACTCGTGATAGTCCTAAAATTACCACCTTGAAGACTAATAATCACAACAGTAAGTAGTGGATACTCATACCATATGGTGTGGGCTTCCCTTATATTGTGTGATTATAGGTGTGTGGTAATACCTTGGACTTGCAATTGAGGCTTGGCTCACACCTTCTTTTTGTGCTATGGCTACAAAAAGAGTATCAGATGGATAATAACTTGCACATTTTCCAAGAAGAGGACTTGTTTGGAGTAAAGAACCAAGTGGGTGAAATTGTCATACCTCCTCAATATAAAGAGATTCAGCCATTCAGTTGTGGTTTGGCATTAGTTAGAAACTCTCAATATCAATATGCTTACATCAATTATATGAATAAGCAAATTGTACCATTTGGGAGATATTCTTGGTGTGACCCGCAGTTTACTTGTGGTTTTACCCGTGTAACAGAATACCATTATTTAGAAGGAAATAATAAATGGGGAATCATAGATACATTAGGTAATATTGTTGTTCCATTCAAATATGATAGGATATGGGCAATAAAAGAAAAATATCTTTTTTCCATCAAGGCATTTATTGGTGATAAAGAAGAGAAACTAAACCTTTATAAATTAACAAATAAGGTCATCTTTGATGGATTAACCTATATCAATACCTATTCAGTGGAAGCATTCAAACAATTGACAAATTGTGAAGCATTATACGTTAAAGCATTCTCCAATATAAATCAAGTACTTTTCACCTATGGGTGTAATATAGGATTTGTAGCAGTAACAGGGATTCCTAAAGAGCCTGTAATAGCCATTGTTGTAAATAGTAGTGGTAAGATATTCCCTTTACTGATGGAAAAGTCAGACATAGGAAAAACAACATTGCCTATTGCTAAGGTGATTCCTAAAAAAGTTTCTCCAAAAATATATTCCCACAGAACTTCTTTTGGGGATTATGAAGAAGAGAGGATGAATGATGTGGATAATTGGAGTGACCCTTATGGAGATGAGCAAGCTTATTATGATGGTTGGAGTAGAGAAGATATAGAAAGTGGATTATCTGATGCTTATGAGGGTGATTTAGATGCAAGATGGAACAATGATTAATTATAAATGAAAAAAATGGAATTTCCACTAACATTTGGTCTACAAAAAGCAGGTTTACCACTGATATTGATGTCAAGAAAAACAAATAACCTTTGTTTTTTGATTGATACTGGTGCTACTCATAACACCTTATTTGATTTTGTATATGAACATTTCAAGAGTGAGTTAAAGCTGCTTGAGGGAACATATAGAACAATGGGAATAGAAGGACACTACAAAGAAACTCCTATCATTGAAGCCACATTCAATTTTGAAGGAAAAGATTATACTTCAACTTTTTCTGTATTGGATGCTTCTGAAGCTATTAAACAAGTGCAGGAAGAAACTGGAATACAAATTCATGGAGTACTTGGAGTACAATTCTTTATAGAGAATAAATGGATTGTAGATTTTGAAAAACTTGAAGTGAGAAGCAATGGAAAAATTTAAGGCTCAACCTATGATATTAATTCAAGTCAAGGGTATAGGATTCACTTTCTTGGTGGATACTAGTTGTAAGTACAATCTACTTGCTCCTTGCTTTGTTGACTTCTTTCACGAGGAATATCCAGCTTCACAGGAAAGGCTTAAATCTCATGAGTGGTTGAATTTAAATTTTCCCTCTCCAGAAGCCCCCATAAAAGCCCCTTTGTACTTGTTTATAGATGTTTTCCAGAAGAGAGAAGGTATCAAGAAGGTTAGATGTAAAAATGGGGTTATAATGGGATGTGAATCTACTATACTCAAATTTGAATATAATGGAAAGACTTATTCTGAACTATTTTACATTGACCAAAGCCTATGCTCCTATTGCACATCCAAAGAGAAGATGTTTTCTGGGGTACTAGGAACAAACTTTCTCAAAAAGCACAAATGGATTATTGACTTTAATAAACTAGAAATTAATGATTGAATTATGAACACAGTAACATGATACTTATTCAGCCTCTACATTTCCATTATGATGGGAAGAATAAAGAGAATATGATTTGTAAGAAAAATATTGTTTAATCTATATCTGGTATCCTTACAGGTGCATATCACATTCAGCAAGCATCTAATATGTTGTATTTTAATGTTATACAGAGTGGGTTCGAGTCCCACCGAGGTCACCGAAGATAAGCCACTTACGAAAGTAGGTGGTTTTTTTATAGGAAGTAAATACCCACCTAACTATAGAAAAGTCAAGTGGGTACCTTGTAGATTATTAACTACTTAATTTTTCTTCACGAAGATAGGATTCGAGTAAAACCATAAATCCTCGAAAGAGACTTTTGCTGCGGCTTCATTATTTGCCGTGGGAGTATCGACTAACGGATTTCCGTTAGCATCGGTTTCACCTGCTTTATTCAAGCCATGATTTGTTCCGCGTAACCTAAAATACGTATCCTTGGTAAGTTCCACCTCGTACTCGATCACTTTAACTCCCCCTTCTCGGGTTGTCCATTTCTGGCTCACGATACCATTCGCGTCAGTTACACCACCGACTGCATCGAAACGAGCGATAACTTTCGTTTTATCGTAATTGTCGATACTGTATTCCGCAGAACCTTTAGTTATTTTAGAACGCATTTCGCCGGCGATTAAATCGATATGATCAAGTTTTGGATTTGTCAGCGACGTGTACATGTTATTATTGTTTGTTTCAGGGTCCCGAACAACAATACTAATCTTGATTTTTTCTGTTTTTGCAGTATACGTTTGTCCCATGGTTGCCGAGCCGATAGAAAATTCAAGTTTATCAATCAGATCACCATGAACCGTAAATATATTGCCGGAGCGAAGACCGTCAACAATACCTTGTGCCGTTTTTTCTTTGACAGACACATATGTTTTCTGGTATTCACCGGGATAAAAATCATCCGCCCCCTTGCTGACATGCTTATGAAAATCGGAATTGGCAACTAACCAAAAATTCCGCCCTTCGGACAACATCGCATCCCAGAGTCCTCCGACTTGTGCTGCCATGATACCGGTACCGCCGTAAGTATAACTCTTTTTGAATGAAGATGAATTACCTATTCCTCCACGGTTCGCGGATGCTTGATGCCCCGGAGTACTTTCAAAAGCAACAAATACATCCGGTGCGACATCATTCAAATCCCGGAAATCGGATATAGACCATTTGTTCTGGCGTTCCGGGTGTGCAGGTACTATCCAACTTGTTTTCCGGTGATTAGCCTGCAACCAAGCCGCGGCTTCCATTGTTTTTTCGTGACCTGCTTTCGAGGACTTAACCCAACCGTATTCATTGCCGCCAGTCTGATCCTTGTCATTGTTATCAAACATATATTCAAACTGTGCCATCGCATCAGCATTTCTCGAAGCATCGGGACCATCAAATTGTCCCGTGATAATGCACGTACTCGCATGTTCGTGTCCCGCAGGGTTCCATTCCAAACCTTGCATGATAATCATATCTTTGTTTGCATCCCCGAAAGCCTTTGTCTGTAACCAACTATAATCTTTTATCGATTGCCAACGCCACATGTTTCTACCGTTTGCATCCCCTTTAAATACGGTTGTTTCACTCCATCTCGGGCATTCTCCCTCGAAATCCCCCTCACTGGCATCACCCCCGAAAGCACCCCCGTGTTCGCTATTCACGGAGAAATCAAGGTCATATTTTTTAGCTTGAGAATAGACAAATTTAATTGGATTCGTACCATCCGAGTAAGCCGTGTGTTGGTGAAAATCTCCTGTCAGATACGTTCCGAATACCGGTTTTTCTTCTTCATTGCCTCCACCTCCGATTTCCGGATCGGAGTTTTCATTACAAGCCGAGAATAAAGCTACAACGAGCGCGAGTGATAATAATAAATTGTTTTTCATGTTTTCAAAGTTTCATTGATTAAATTTTGCGTCACAAATGTATGTACCCGATGTTACCAATAGATTTCAGAATAATGAAGAAATAGTAACGCCCTCTCGTAACAGGTTTTCCCGGGTGCAGGGGAATAACTTTCTTGTTTCTTTCACGTAAAAATCTCAAAATACACTATATTATGAGACACATCACTACATTATTCATGATGCTGGCCCTCGTGCTAGGCACCTTCGCGTCGCTAACCGCACAAAACATGACGGCTAAAGAGCAACGCAAACTAACCAGACAAGAACGTAAAATCGCTCAACAAAAAGAAAATGAACGATTGTACAAGGAAGCGATCCGGGCTCTGGAAAACAATAATTTTGTACTGGAAGCCCACCATTTGATCTTCAAAAGAGGTAGATCAACAAGCGTAAGTGCCACGAGAAATTTCATTTCTATGGCAAATAAAAAAGCTACCGTACAAGTAAGTTTCGATACCCCCCGTCCGCTTCAAAACGGGTTAGGCGGTTTCACGGTCGAAGGGAATGTATCGGACGTCAAAATGAAAACGGACAAGAACGGAAGCGTTATTTATAGTTTTTATGTCCAAGGAGTGAGTATTTCCGCGTATGTGACTATTTCTCTCTCCCCCGGCTCTAATAACGTTTCGGCAAGGATTTCGCCCTCCTTCAATTCAAATACCCTTACAATGATGGGCAAACTTTTGCCACAGGAAAAAGCAAGTATTTTTGAAGGGATTAAACGTTAGCACACACGTTCAGATACAACCACGCCCCTTCATCCCCCGTACAAAGGAGAGATGAAGGGGTATATTATTAAAAATCTTACGACTTTACATCCTTCGTGTCATCTTTTAACAAAAATGTACTATCTTTACATTTGTAACCTACAAACCACACGAAAGATGAAAAGACTATTCTTCACTATTCTTTGTTGTTTCATTTGTCTTACAGCCTATATGCAGGACAAGCCGGAATGGCAGGACGAAACGATCCCTTTTGTCGGGAAAGAATACCCGAGAACCCCGTTTATGACTTACGGGGATATTGACAAAGCCCGAGATAACGATTTCAAGGCTTCCGCAGACTACAAGTCTTTGAACGGTAAATGGAAATTCCTCTGGGTTTCTACCTACAAGAAACGACCGATAAACTTTTACAAAACGGATTTTAATGATTCCGGTTGGGAAGAAATCGAGGTTCCGGCAAACTGGGAAGTCAACGGGTACGGGGTCGCCTTGTATACGAATCACCCGTACGAGTTTTGCCCCCGCAACCCGCAACCGCCACTTCTGCCGGAAGAAAATCCGGTAGGATCATATCGCAAATACTTCGAATTGCCGGAACAATGGGACGGGAAAGAAATATTCCTGCACATCGGGGCGGTGAAGTCCGGTTGTTACCTTTACGTGAACGGGACAAAAGTGGGATACAGCGAAGATTCCAAAGATCCCGTGGAATACAATATCACCCGTTACTTGAAACCGGGGCAGAATCTGATCGCTCTTGAAGTCTATCGCTGGTCAACGGGCAGTTATCTTGAATGTCAGGATTTCTGGCGTATCAGCGGGATTGAAAGAGATGTCTATCTCTTCGCGCAATCTCCCGTTCATCCTTGGGATTTCTCCATCCGACAGGACTTGGACAGCAGTTATACCAATGGACTTTTCGGGCTTGACCTAACCTTGGTAAACAAAAATCCGAAACAACCGGGACAAATCACCGTGCGTTATCAATTGGAAAGTCCGTCGGGTACACGAGTAGCGGAAGGGCAGAAAATAGTCAACGTCGATTCTATCGCCCGTGTTCATTTCGACACCACGATTCCACAAGTAGAGGCATGGACAGCGGAAACACCCCATCTCTACCAACTTTTTATTCAAATCGAACAATCGGGCAAACAAACCGAAATTATTCCTTTTCGGGTCGGATTCCGCAAATTTGAAATCCGGGGCAACCAATTCCTTGTGAACGGGCGTCCCGTACTCATCAAAGGTGTCAATTACCACGAGCATAACGAACACACGGGGCATGTACTCGGCGAAGCCGATATGCGAAAAGATTTCAAAACGATGAAACGCCATAATATCAATGCTATCCGTTGTTGTCATTACCCTCAACAACGTCGTTTCTATGAACTCTGTAACGAGTACGGTTTCTACGTGTGCAACGAGGCGAATATCGAATCCCACGGCATGGGATATGACCTTCGCAAAGGTCGCACGCTCGGTAATAACCCACGCTGGCTGAATGCCCACATGGATCGCACCGTGAACATGTACGAAACAAGCAAAAACTATCCCTGTATCACGTTCTGGTCTCTCGGTAACGAAGCCGGGAACGGGTACAATTTCTACGTGACTTACAATTGGTTGAAAGCGCAGGATACTTCTCGCCCGATACAATACGAACGAGCCGGACTCGAGTGGAACACGGATATTTATTGTCCCCAGTACCCGGGTGCCGACGCTCTCGAACGGTGGGGTAATTCACAAACAGACCGACCGTATATCATGTCCGAATACGCTCACGCCATGGGCAATAGTACCGGAAACTTCATGGATTTATGGAACGTGATCTATCGCTATCCCAATCTCCAAGGCGGATTTATCTGGGACTGGATAGACCAAGGCATACTCGTGAAAGATGAAAACGATACACCATTCTGGGCTTACGGGGGAGATTTCGGGAAAGACGCTCCATCCGACGGCAATTTCCTGTGTAACGGTCTTGTCTGTCCCGACCGGGAACCGCACCCCGGACTCACGGAAGTAAAAAAAGCCTATCAGTACGTTTGGTTTCAGGCGGTCGATATCAGCAAAGGCGTCGTGAAAATAGAAAACCGTTATGACTTCACCAACCTCAACCAGTTCGCCATTGAATACACGTTGATCGGCGACACGGAAATTCTACATTCGGGAACTCTTCCCTCGCAAAATATCGCTCCGGGTAAAGACCGTCAAGTAACCATCCCGCTTAGGAATCTAAAGATAAAACCCGGCGTGGAATATTTCTTGAATCTACACGTGAAAACCAAAAAGCCCGCCTTATTCGCTCCCGCAGGCTACATCGTGGCTTCCGAACAATTCCAAATCCCGGTAACGACACCTAAACCCGTTTATCAAGCCGCCCCAGAACCAGTGCTTTCCATGGAAGAGAACGGACCGGAAATTCGTATTTCCAACCCGGACATGGAATTTGTCTTCCACAAGCAAAAAGGGTACGTTACTTCTTACCGGGTGAAAGGCGTACAGTATATAGCGGATGATTTCGGCTTCCAACCCAACTTCTGGCGGGGACCCACCGATAATGACTACGGCAACGGTATGCCCCATCGCCTGCAAGCGTGGAAACAAGCCGGCAAGAATTTTAAAATCGCCGGAATCTGGACTTCTGCCTCGACAATAAGTACGAATCTGACAATCACGTATCGGTTGCAGGAAAGTAACACCCGTTACCACGTGTCCTACACGATTTATCCCTTCGGTTACCTGAACGTGGCCTGTCATCTGGAAGCTAATCCCAATGCCCCGGAAATACCCAGAATAGGTACACGCTTCCGTGTCCCGTCAGACCTCAACCAAATGGAATATTTCGGACGAGGTCCCGAGGAGAACTATCGCGACCGCAACCATGGGACACTCGTCGGGCATTACAAGAGTACCGCCGAGCAACAGTACGTGCCTTACGTTCGTCCGCAGGAGAACGGGCACAAAACAGATGTCCGTTGGTTAGCCCTAACAGACAAAACAGGTAAAGGACTCCTCTTTATAGCCGATTCGAATCTAATGGAATTCAACGTATCCCGCAATCGGATAGAGGACTTCGATAGTGAAGAATCCACCAGCCCTTACCAATGGCAAAACTTCACGAAAGCCGAATCCCATGATCCGCTAATGGCACAAAACCACAAGCGCAAGCAAACCCACGTCAACGAGATCCTACCCCGTAACTTCGTGGAAGTATGTCTTGACCATCGGATGATGGGTGTCGCGGGCGACGATAGTTGGGGTTCCCGACCCTACCCGCAGTACACGCTCTCTGCGAACCGTGATTACTATTGGAGTGTTATGATCATCCCGATCAACAATAACTCTGAAATTAACAACCACACGGGGTATCGATATTTGCCATAGAAACCTCTTCCAACTTAACCAATTCCCAAGCCCGGTAAACGACAGCGATATAACGTATTTCCGTGAGTCCGGCTTGGGCTTTTATTTTTTTGTCATTGGCATATCGGCGCAATTGCTCTTTTGCCTCTTCCAGTTTATTGGCAACTTCTTGGTCTGTGGCTCCATGCTTCAGATACTTGAACTCCACCACGTAACTGTACTTCATTCCGGGATGATTCACCAAATTCGGCGCCATCCACAGCTCGCAATATCCCTTTCCCAATTCTTGCTCCGGCCAGATAGTAAAATGATTCGTCAACCCCATATACACTAAATGGAGTGTTTGCACGGCTTTCTCTCCCTCGATATAATCCCGGATAGACGTTTGATTTCGCAATTCTTTCCCGAAATACTCGAATACCGGACGCCAACTCCCGTCATAAGCCATATCACTCATCATATCACTCAATTCCATCATCTTAACCTCGAATACACCCGCCTCCAAGTATCCTCGTTCAAGATACGAGAACAACATCTGCCGTATCGCCAAATTGGGAACTTTCAGTACAACCTTTCCCCTCTCCGCCCGGTCTATCGTCAATATTCCGAAATAAAAGAGCAACGACACGAAATTCGCCGGTTTCACCAATTCCTCTGCGGGAAATCCCGGTATATATCCGACACAATTTCCCCATCCTCTGCAATTTGCTTAATCCGGGAAAAATTACCATTTAACTTTTTATCCAAAATAATCAGGTAACGTAACTTCGCGTAATCCGTTTTCACGTTCGGGTCAACCAGACTATCGGGAGTGCTACCAGACGTGATTAAACTATTCACGAAATATAACACCATGTCCGAATTATACATCCTTACATTGCAACAAGATTTCGAGAAACAATAATTATCATACCATTCACGGATTATCTCCAAACGCTCCTCCACATTCCCCACCGGACACCCCTCGCTCTTGTAGTATTCCAACATTTCCCGCACCTCATTCTCCGTGAACCCTAGGAATTCGTTGAACCGAGCCTCCATACTAGCTTGATGTGCTATATTGAAACCGCTGGTCACGTCGTCCAGCGTCACCGGAGAAACTCCCGTGATAAACATCCGCTTTACCGCGGCATCACCACCTGTTGTCGCCTCTTTCAATTTATTAAAAAACGCCCGATAAAATCCGGCAGCGTGCGTCAACTCGTGATAACGTTCATGCCCATGTTTCGATAACACCACGTTCGTGAAGTTATCATATTCATCAATAATCAAATAAACAGAAAATTTCGCAAATTGGCAGCGAAGCATAACGTAACCGAAGCGCTGTTCCGCATTCACGCATTGGTGATACCCCTCCATGTAATCCGCGGGGAACAAATGGGCGTATTTCAGGTTAAACGCCATCAATCGAAGATCCAAATGCCCCCAGAAAGATTGTTCCAAACGATCGATATCCGGGCTCACTCCGGCAAAATTAAAACTCAATATCAAATATTTATTCCGCTCCGGTGTCGGGTGTTGCCCGATGTAATATTTCCCGAACAACTCCTCGAAACGCTCCTCGAACGCCACGTCATAATAACTTTCCAGTATCGACAACCACAACGACTTCCCGAAACGACGAGGACGTATCATAAATAAAAATCGAGGAGAATTCTCCACCTCCTCGATAAAACGAGTTTTGTCCACGTAATAATAATCATCCGTTTGCAATAAACGGAAATCACTTAAACCATAAGGAAGTTTCTTCGTTGCCATAACCTGATATTTTAATCATCACAAAGTTACAACTTTTCAATCATTAAACATATTCGGTCCATAAAAAGATATTACTACCCGTATCCATAACAAAACACGTTGTCATTTCCAGAAATCAAATGCAACAATTCCAGAAAATGACAACGCATCCACATAAATAAGCCACCAAGGACTAATCACATTCTATTTCAAAACTCCCGAAATGCCCTGACATAGAATATTGCTTCCTGAGGAAAAAGATTAGCATCGACATAATAAGTACCCCACCAATAATTATTCGTCATTGAACATCCCGCATTCCTCACATTATCAGTCATAGACAATGTAGATGAAGCATAATAATAATCATTCCAACTATTCCAATCAATGTTTACCGGGGACGAATTAGCGACTGAAGAATTCCTAATTGCTTGATTAAATTGCGCCCATGTATCTGGATTACTAATTAATCGTGCGAATTTTTTCACCACGTTATGAGCTGGAAGCACCCAACCGGTTACCCCATCCACGTTCTTATCATTACACCACTTCATAGCGGGATAATTCTTTAAATCAGGATCTACCGCCAAGACTGCATTCAAATTAGCTTGTGCGTTATTATTATCATACGCATTCGGGAAGTAAGTGCCCATAGGAGCCGTTCCCCAAGCTAACTCCACTTCATCCATGGAAACTATCCATCCGTGTGTTCCCGTTTCGTCCACATCAATAACAATTCCTTGTACTCCATGACGGTCATAAAAATCGAGCACTTTAAATGTTGGCAGATCTTCGACAGCCTCGCCCAAGATTGGAGATTGTCCCTCTTTCCAAGGAGAAATATCCTTTATCCGAACATGACACTCTCCCTCGTCAATCACGACCTCCATGACAATCTGTTTACCGGATTCAAAAACCAACTCCTTGTCCGCGTTCCAAACACAAGAATAATTACCGAGCGTAAAGATATCCAAAAATTGTTCCCCGACATGTATCGTCTGGGGCACGATAATAACCTCCCGGGCCATTTCATACCCGCTCGGTATATCTTGAAGCTCCCGGGCAACAACATTACCTTTTGCTCCTACCGGAGATACGGTTCCCGTTCCCAAATCTATATTGGCAGCGGTTTGAGTATTGCAAACGGATAGTTGCCCACCTATCAAACTCCCGGGCATGGAAGTATTACTTTTCACGTGCAGGATTATTTTACTCATCAAGTGGTGAAATGACAACAAAAGCGGTTCACTCGTGTAAGTTGCCGCATGTTTCGTCCATAAAAAATCACTTTGCCGATTCCCATCCGGAGTCAACGAAACGGTATCTTGCCGCAAGTTAAGCTGAAAAGGATAAGCATGAGGCGCATCTTGAGCCTCTCGATCATACGGAGCGTAAGCGTACACGTTAATTGTTGAACGATTGTTCCAAGTGGCACGAGGTTCAGCAACCAAACCTCCCGCACTTTGAGAAAAACGCATATTATGTACCCCATCGGCATTAGCCAATTTTCCAGAAACATCGGTAGTTGATAACCAAATACCTACTTCCTGCCCTCCTTGAAACCGATAAGCAGTTTCCTCCGCCGTCATCCCGTCTATCAAGGCTGACAGATGAAGTTCGGCTCCTGAAGTATCATTACACGTGCTATCATCATCATTACATCCTTCCACGAACCAAAAACAGAATAACATGGAAAGCCATATATAATATTGTCGTTTCATTTTATTATCTGAATTTTACTTACAACCCTTATTTCACTTCAATTTCAAATTCCTGCAAACAAGCCGGTTCCAATCTTATCCCGGGAGAACGATATATACACGTGATACCGTCAAATTCACATTGCAAAAACGCACACCCTTCTTCCACCTGCTGAGCGGGAAGCACTGCTTTATACAACATTTGCTCCAAATCGACACAATACAATGCCACGCTTCCCGTCGTTAAGGGGGACAGTTCCCCTGTCCCTAAATTAAGTTGCATATTAGTCGCTATCTCATTAGCGGTTACTTTCACGGGAGAACCTGCCACGATTCTATCTCCCACCAGTTTCACCTCAACCAAAGAAAATATATGCTCAAACTGAAGCTCCACCTCACCTTCGCTCAATCCTCGGGTATTTGCCGCACGCAAGACATCCGATTCCTCAACAGCCACCTCCGAGTTTTGTTTCGAATTTACACGAACATTTATTGCAGCAGGGTCAAAAGCCTCTCTTTGGTACGGGTAATAAGCATAAAAATCAAGGGGTGCATTATCTTGACTCCAAAGTACTTTATCTATCGGGGAAGCCGGTTGCCAACCGTCCTCCGTTTTTACCCATTTAGCATTATGCGCTTGATTACCCGTTTGAGCGGGTATCGCCGAAATCCCGTCCTCCGTACGTTTCACCGCGTAAATCCCGATAGAATCTCCCACGGCGAACACCTCTTTGCTGGAACGGGCAAGCGCTGAAGCCTGAACTTTAAAATGAATTTCCCGAGGTGTACTTTCCACCTCCGCATCTATCGTATGTACACATGCCGCCCCGACCACCGACAGACACAAGACAATTAACCATCTTACATTCATAATTCCACGATTTAAATTCCCTCTAATTCTTCCAATACTTTCTTAGTTACAGCCTCAGAGGGACGACTCATATTATTATCAATCACTTTTCCTTCCCTATCAAGCAATATAAAACGAGGAATCCCCTTTATTTTATAGTCAATCGCTATCTGAGCACTCGGTCCTCCCCATAATTGGATGCCTCCCAATTTCTCCTGTTCCACCATTTTAATCCAATTCCGTTTCCGTTCATCCATAGAAATACTCACGAAATGAATATTTTTACCATGAAATTCTTCTTCCAATTTTTTCAAGAAAGGAATCTCTGCCCGACAAGGTCCACACCACGTTGCCCATACATCAATGTAAATATACTTTCCTTTCAAATCATCCAAACTGACGGTATTTCCTTCCACATCCTCATAAACCGCACCACTGGAAACAACGTGTTGCCCTTTTTTCAATTTATTCCACATGGCATACACCTTTTCAAGCTCCTGCCTATATTCCGGTTTAGACACATATTTATCATAAGCCGTTTGGAAACCCATCAAAGAATCACCTCTTGTGCTTTCGACATACACGAGAGCCATATTTTGCACCATATCTTCCAAGATTCGAGGACTCTTAAAATATTGTGTCAATACCCTCAACCGCTCCTGTATTATCGATTCCCAAGAAGCTCCAAAATCGGTAAATGCCAACATAGCTACAGCTGACTTCACATACTTTCTATAAGCAGAAACTTGCCACGCTTTTTCATCATCAATTAATTGTCGAGCTATGTATTCTTTTACAATAGGAGTTTCTCCTCCCTTAAAAACAGCACTTGTTTTATTTCCCCCTTCCCAAAAATGTTGAATCGGATAACTCGTCACGCCTTCCAGCACTTGATAACGGGCACGCATTAATTCTTTTTCTTCAAATTGTTTATTCAATTTATACTTGTGAATTGTTTTCTTATTTTGTTTTAGAAGTTGCTCTATTTTCCGAAGATAAGTCGTTTCATCTAAAAGAAAATCTTTATCCTCCATAGAGCCCAGTTTACACGTGTTCAAATAAGTATTAATATCTGCGTTCTCTCCTTCAAAACGAAGATCCAAATGTATGGCAATAAACTCTCCTTTTTCATTCGGGACCACGCTTATCATCAGATCTTTTCCCGGTTCCAAATAGAGAGTATTAGCACTAAGATCAATACTCAAAGTGAAATAAGCAGCTTCTTTTAGTGATAAGGATATCACACTTTTCCGAGACGAATCGTAAGTCAGCACTTCATTAAAATTCGGACCGGACAAACTAACCTTCGGCCTCTGAAAATATTGGCTCAAATCAATTGTCAATTTGGTTTCTTGTGCGAACAAACGAGAAGAACAAGTAACAAGTAGCAAAATCAATATAAGTAAAAATGTTTTCATAGTATTATTTTTTATATTTAATCTTTAATCATTATTTCCGATCCTCTAACTTTCCGGTAAAAGCGAATTTAGATTTATACATCCAGCGAGAAGGACAACGCTCTAAATGCAAACGAACGCGAGCAACTTGATCAACCGTAATGGAATTCTTGTAACTGTAACTATCCATCACATTATACGAGGTAAAGTATAACGTATTTTTATCCGTGCTATTTCCCTTGCTATTATTTTTAAAAACAGAAGAAAAATCATTCCAATAATAAGGAGTGTCCGAACAATAATCAGTATCGCCATTCACGAAATTCGTTTCCCCGTATGCTTCCACACCCCGAGTCGTAAGCAATCCTAAATATTGAGCCATCGCCGTTGAAATTTCAAAATAATCGGCGGATTGCAACGGATTCAAGAAATGAGACATGTTGACAAAGAAACCAATATCCGTGGGACGCTCTGGAAAAGTTGCCGACAGGGCTCCGGCATTCAATCCGGGAATAGGATTTTCAGGCTGATCTATCACGTTAGGTCCTCTCACGATAAAAGACGACCCTCTAGGATCATTAATTAACCAAATATTCAAATAGTTCCGGTAATCATACATTAACGTGCTCCCCTTAGACATAACATAAATCTGATAATCATCGCTTTCTTTAAAAACGACAGAACTCTCGATCTCGTAATAATGTATCCCCGGATTCTCTAATTTAACCCCGTTATTATCATATTCCGCCAATCTAAAAATAATTCTGGCATTCCCCCCGTTAGGGTCAGTCGTGGCTTCACCATTAAAAACGTCATTCAATCGCTTTACATTTTTCTCCACAGTTTCCGGGGTAATATCAATAGGTGCTATACTCGGATTTTTAGCAGGATGCAAAACATGAAAGATCACGGGGATTTCTATTTCCTCGTACTTCTCCCGCGGTAAGGGCCTTACCCGAATTTCCACTTCTTCGCTCGTCAATTCCCCCGCTTCCACGCGAAAACGAATCGTACGTTCCCGCGTATCGGTAGTGGAAAAACTAAAATCGGAATACTCATTCCCGGAATCATCCAGCAAACGAAACAATCCTGTCGGCAAAAGATCTGCCGGAATCAACGAAGTATCCCGAACAATTCCCGGTATGTAAATCGCACTATCCCCCTCGTAAGTTGGTGTATAATCAGGTAATTCCAATATATTGTAAGCCTCCGCGTAAAACTTCATCGTGGCTTTTCCGTCCGGCAGCAAAGTATTGTGGTCAGCACGCAACCGAACCAGTTTAATATTTCCTTCCGTAACGGGATTTTCAAAAAAGAAATCGTCATCCTTTTCACACCCCCCGATAAACAAGGAAATCAGTATCAAATAAAATATCTTTTTCATAAACGACCTATTATAAATTTTCACTAGTTGAAATTCGTCCATCCCGGATTCTGACTGATATCATTATAATCCAATTCGATATCGGTGGGAATGGGCAAAGCATAACGATAATCATTCGCATCAAGGGTATACTCTTTAGTCCCGCTACTTTCCTTATCAAACCCCGAACGAGTACAACTAATCCCTAAACGTTTCATATCCAACCAACGCGAACCATTTTCAAAACACAATTCCAAGCGCCGTTCTTTCAACACCTCCGCCAATATATCACCGGTAACAGAAGTATTGTATCCCGGGATGCGAGCCCTCCTAAAGTCCTCAATCATGCGTGCAGCCTCGGACTCTTGCCCCAAACGACATTTCGCTTCCGCGTTTATCAAGAAAAGATCTGCTTTACGATATAACACCAAAATATCACAAACCGGACCATAATAATAAACAACCGGTTTGGAAATACAACGTCTTACTCTACCTTCATCTTCATTCTCCCGGAACCAAGCTTTTCTTCGAATATCCTCAGGTTCGTACATCAACCAAAGCTCCGAACTTACTTGTTGGGCATTGTTAGACCCCCATATACCCGTATACTGGCTTCCGATATTAAACATACGGCTAGTTGCCAGTTTCAACGCGCAATAAGGATGCTCAACAGTATAAGACACACTCTCGCCGGAAAACATATCCATCAATAATTCAACACGATTCTCCGGAACATAAGTAGCAATCACTTCTCCCGAATACTTCTCGGCCATCTCCCAATCCTTATCTTTTGCTGCGGCAGAACCCGCTCTAAACATATACATCTCGGCCAAACAAGATTTAACAAAGCTCGGAGAATAAAAGAAATTCCATTTTTCCCTTGGCGTAGTATATTCCAAGACTTCCTTCAACTCCCGTTCAATAATCCCATAAATCTCCGTTTGCGTGCGCCTATCTCCCGGTGTCACATTTTCCGAATCCAGATTTAAAGGTACACCCAACTTATTATCCTTATAGGGAGCGAAAAACTGAATCAATTTCAAAATATTCCAAGCACGAATTACCCGAGCCTCACCCCCTATCGTTTCCCTCTCGGCTTGAGTTGCCGTCACTTTATCCAAATCATCAAGTATCGCGTTCATAAACCCGATAGAAACATAACAATTTTGCCAGAGAGAAGAAGCCAAACTAGTTCCTTTCCAATCGATATCCTGATAATAATATGTCATACACCCGTCATTTATATCCGAATGCTCTTTAAAAGCGAGCATATCCATATTATCCTCGTAAAGAGCCAATTGAATATTGACATCATTAAATATAGGCAAGGATAACGGCGCAGAATTACCATAGGAAGTCTTCAACAACGTGGAATAAGTCGTTGCCGCCCAATACGACAACAATTCCGCTTTCACGTCTTCCACGTTAGACACGATTTTTTGATTCTTAGGTATAAGATTCAGGTAATCCTTGCAAGCGGTCATCATGAAACCGATCAGACACAAGGATAACATACTTATTCTTTTCACGCGTAATTTCATAATCTCTATATTTAAAAACCGACACTCAACGAAAGCATATATTTTCTGGAATTAGGATAAGTAAATCCCCCAAAGTTTTCCGGGTCCAATCCTTTATATTTCGATATCGTAAATATATCCCGAATATTCAAGTTCACCCGACAAGAAGAGAGCAACAACTTCTTGCAGATTTTGGAAGAAAGAAAATACCCCAGAGAAATCTCCGTACACTTCAGAAAATCTCCACTTTCCAATTTTCTATCATACCAATCGGTTTGTAATGAAGCAACGTTTCCCGTTGTGCTATACCCCGGCATATCGGTTATATCTCCGGGTTTCCTCCAACGATTGAACTCTTGCTTCAACACGTTTTGAGAAGCCGATGAAAAACTACCCCCGTTAGCCACGGAATAATAAGCCGATGTTATTTTATGCCCTGCCATAAAAGTAAACCGGGTACTCAACGTCCATTGTTGCCAATTCAAAGCCGTCCCGAATCCCCCGGATATCGGTGGATAACTATCACCTAAAGTCTTTTTAATACGCCGCTTATCCTTCTCGTTTAACGCATCATCCATATCCAGCACCCAAGTCCCGTCTTCTCTTTGGAAGCCAATCGGGTTTTCACGATTCGAATTATCCACCAAAGCCAACGTGTGTCCGGTCAACGGGTCAATACCGGCAAACCGGTAGCCAATCCACGAATTGGTTGAAGTCCCCTCCACCGGTTCCGTGCGCCCGTACCCCTTAGGAACATC
Organism: Butyricimonas sp. Marseille-P3923; assembly: GCF_900184685.1. Lineage (GTDB taxonomy): Bacteria > Bacteroidota > Bacteroidia > Bacteroidales > Marinifilaceae > Butyricimonas > Butyricimonas muris. Next base: position 885,290 of record NZ_FXXL01000006.1, on the reverse strand, counting down.
CTGCACGTTTTTATAAAACGACTCTATTATTCTACTCTTGTTATTCGCGAAATTAAGAGATGTCGTCCACGTGAAATCCCGCTTACGAATATTTACCGTGTGCAAACTAACTTCCACACCATAATTTCGAACGGAAGAACTATTATACCGAATCGTACTAATCCCCACCGATACAGGTAATGTTTTAGAATCCAACAAATCGCGAGTCACGTTATTATAATAATTCACCGTTGCCCGAATCCTGTTCCTAAAAAATGCCATATCCACACCAAAACTGCGGTCCTGCTTCTTCTGCCACTTAATAGAAGGATTCTTGGGAGAAATGTACGAAGGGATATCCATATCAAGAAACTTCGAAGACATCAAATAAGAAAGCACGTTAAACGGTAACGCCGTTTTATCGATACTCCCCGTGTACCCGTAAGAAACACGAAACGCCAATTCGTTAATCCACCCGAACCTTGTCATAAAATCCTCTTTATGAAGATTATATTTCAAACTGGCATTCCACAAGGGAGAAAATCGATTCTTAGTTCCTATAACGTCAGCTCCATCCATCCTAGCACTGGCAGAAAAAACATAACGATCTTTAAAACTATACCCCAGTGATGCGAAAAAAGACACTCTACGATTACGCCCTTCACTCTGGTCCATCAAATTTTTAATCATTTGCTGCACGTAAGCAATCTTATCCGCCCCTATTTCCGGTATATTCGTCAACCCCTTCTCGGGATCATACTCCGGGAAACGCACAGAATTACTATAACCCGAGGCTTCAGACATTTCATATCCCAAAAACAAATTCAAAAAATGATTCTCCTTAAACCCCTGTACATACTCCAAGCGATTGGACCAAGTATAACTATGATTTCTGACATTCCTATGTCGAAGCGAACCGTTGTTCAAGTTATCGGGCAATTCACTGAATAAAGTACGCATCCAAGCGTTATTTTGTGCAACGTAAGTTCCCGGTTTATACACCACCTCCGTGTTATCAAAATAAGTATTAATAGAACCCGTGGTGATAAATTTCAGATTATCCAATATCTTGACCTCAATATCCAAAGAAACATTATTACTCAAAGCGTTCGTGCACGAGGTATTATTATAAAGCTCGTTCAGGATATTAAAATCAGATTTATAACCGTCTTTCAAAGAACTCAATTGATAAGAATAAGAGCGGTCGTACTCCATATTTCCCTCCTCGTCGTAAGGACGTTCATAAGGATTGGCAAAAGTCGCATAATGCAATATATTCACCCCGGCATCCGCGTCTTTATCTTTTCTAATATTAGAAGAAAGATTCAAGGAAAAATACAGCCGTTTATTAAAATCGCGGGACAATCGCAACATCGCGTTCCAGTTACTGTAATCATTGGAAGGGATTAACCCTTGACGTTGTTGCACGCTCAAACTCGCGTAATACTTCAACTTCTCGTTCCCACCCGAAAACGAGATATTATGATTGTGAGAAAAAGGCGTCCGAAATATCACATCGTACCAATTCGTGTTAATCTTACTCAAACGAGTGATTTCCTCTTCAGCCTCTTCACGGGAAATTTTTCCCATATCCGCATTTTTCAACAACATGATTACTCTTCCCCCCACCGCTTGATTAGGAAAATCCTCGTACACGCTACGTTCAAAAGCAATCTTCTCTTTCGAATTCATTAAATCCAATTTAGACTTTGGAGCCGCCTCTATTGAGAAACTCGAAGTTACGCGAATCATCGGGACTTCTTCTCTCCCCTGCTTCCGCTTCACCACTATCACCCCGTTAGCTGCCTGAGAACCGTAAATAGCAGTAGCGGCAGCATCCTTCAACACCGTGATGCTCTCGATATCCTCAGGAATCAAATCATTCAAGTTACCGTAAAAAGGAACCCCATCGACAATCCAAGTCGGATTCATATCACCGTATAAAGAATTTAATCCCCGGATACGAATCTCGGGGTATGCTCCCGGCTTCCCGGACGTGTTACGAGTACTGATTCCCGCCAAAGAGCCCCTCAAAACATCCCCGACCGAAACGTACCCTTTATTAGCTATATCTTTTGCCGTGACAACCTCCACAGCCCCCGTCATTCGAGTCTTATTAATAGTTTGATAACCCGTCACGACAACTTCCTCCACTTCCGAAACATCCTCCTCCATCACCACGTTAATCGTATCCTGTCCCGAGTACTTTATCTCTTGTGTTTTCATCCCGACAAAAGAAAATACCAAAGACAACTTTTCCATTTCCGGGAGCTTCAACACATACTTTCCTTTAACATCCGTCGTCGTGCCCACAGACAATCCTTTGACACTGATAGTCACTCCCGGCAAAGGTTGTTTCTTCGTGTCTTGAACAAATCCTTTTACCTGAATGCTTTTTGTTTGTTGTTGTCTCCCCTTCTGTTCCTTAACGATCACCAAATTCCCCTCGATCAAATAGACAAAAGAACTTCCTTTGAAACATTGCTCCAAGATTTCCTCCACCGCCGCATTTTTCATATCCAGCGAGATAGCATTTACCCGCTTCACCGCATCACTATCATACACGAAAGTGTAATCGCTATTCTGACGGATATACCGGAATATCTCCACGAGAGAAACATTTTTCATGGAGATATCCATCTTCTTCTGTTGCGAGTAAAGGTTTAATGCATTCAGATGCATCGTACAAACAAATAATAAAACAATCCACGTCTTCATAATAAATAAGATTCTAAATAATTTCCTTCGACAGAAATTACTGCTTCTCCATTTTTTTTTCATACTTTTGTTGATAACGTTAAACAATATTCTCCATCGCCATGGAGGTTGATTAGCAAAAAACGGAATGTATGCCAGTACATTCTGTTTTTTTATTCTTCCACGATTACAGTTCGACCATTAATTTTAAATTTCACACGTCCGGTTTTTTCTATCTTCGACAGCACTGCCGCTATATTATCATAGCGCTCGATCTCCAACGAAAAATGAGCTTCTTTTGCTGATGCGTTGGCAAAAAATATTTCGACATCATACCAACGTGCCAACTTATCCATGATATCTTCCAAAGAAGTCTCGGAAAAATAGCACACACCCTCTATCCAACGCACCACCTCAGCTGCATCCACTTCACGAACGACCAATTGTCCACCATCTGCAATCACTTGCTGATTCGGTGACATGATGTAATCCTGTTTGCCGTTCGACACGTTTACCCGCCCCTCTACCAAAGTAGTCGTTATCGCCTCATCCGTCGGGTAAGCCTCCACGTTAAAGAACGTACCTAACACCTCTACCGATATCCCTTGTGTCTTCACGATAAAAGGCTGCCGCTCATTTTTCGCCACTTTGAAACAAACCTCCCCTTCCATTTGCACCTCCCGGAAGTCCCCGCTAAAATGCACCGGGTAAACCAACTTCGACTCCGAATTCATCCACACCCGTGTACCGTCAGGTAACAACAACTCATACTCTCCTCCCCGGGGAACGAGCAACGTATTGTATTTCACTCGAGCCGGACTTGCGAGTGAATCTTTTTTCATTTCATACTTCAACCCGCTCCCGGAAGTCGTTATATTCACCCCTTCCGATACGGCAATGATTTGGGAAATCGTATCAGTAATATTTACCGCTCTCCCGTCATCCAAAATCAGTCTTGCCTTGTACTCTTTGATATTATTCTCCACAGATTGAACCAACTGCATGGGAACTTTTGTATCCCATAATTGCAAAGCCCCCACTACCACACACGCCCCGACCACCACGGCAGCGGCAGAATACCACCACCAACGTATAGAACTCTTCCGGGGCAATCTCTGTTGAAAGACTTTCCATTCCGCCTCCGCATCCACTTCTCTCCCCCGTCGTATATCTTCCTTCAGTCGTTTCTCGATGCGAATCATCTCTTCCCGATATTTCTCGGATACCTTTATCCATGCCTCCAGAGCCTCAGCTTCTTCTCTTGTAAGCGTACCGGAAACCTTTCGGGCTATCAATCGGGCAATTTTATAACGTTCGGTCAACTGATCCATAAACTTTCACTTAATTTTCCCTATAACGACCGACTTTTTTAAGTGGGTGAATAAAATCACAAAAAAATTATACATTTGTAAGCGTAAAAACACGAGTGGTGGATAAAAATGTTGACTAATAGTAACAATTTCAAGTTCTTCTTCCAAGAATATTTTGAACCGGTATTTCAATTTGCCCGAAAATACACGGAAGATGAAGCCATTGCCCGGGATATCGCCCAAGATGCTTTTATCAGATTATATGAGAAGCGTGCAGACTTCGACGCCATGGAGAAAGCAAAATCTTTTGTTTACATCACCACACGTAATCTTTGTTTAGATCACCTGAAACACAGAAAGATAGAATTTCAATACGCCCAAATCATAAAAACCGAAGAAGAGGAAGCAGAAGAACAGTTTTACCTCGAAGAGGTCACCTATCAAGAAACTCTACGCATCCTACGTGCCGCCATCGACCAACTTCCCTCGCAAACACGGGAAGTCATTCTCGTCAGCCTCGAAGGCAAAAATAACAACGAAATAGCCGAAACCCTTGGTATTTCTGTCAATTCGGTAAAAACCCTAAAGAAAAACGCCTATAAATCACTACGGAAAATCCTCGGCAAACATTATTTACTTATCCTGCTCCTGCTTTTTGAAAACTACTCTTAGCTTTTCCTATACCTCCCGCCAAAAGAGAAAGCGAAAGGTCACCCTTCCGGACAAAAGCCGGCAACGTTATGACCTATCGCCTTCATGCAACTGATGTTTATATTTTAAAAACGGTTCCTTCGAATGCAGACAAAACACCCGATAGCAACAAGTAGCAACGGACCACCCCATACCAGACACCAGCGTGCCCACACGGCTCCTGCCTGTGAAACAGAAACGGAAGTATCCGTTTCCGGCAAGCGGCTAAGTTTCAATGGAGCCACCCCATCGGTTATCCACCCGCTAAGCATATCGTTCAATCTGGCGGGAGAATGACTTCTGAATCCTTGGCGCCCTCCCGGTTGAAGTTCCCGGTTATCGAGCCAATCGGCATCCCCCGAAATAAAAATTCGTTGTTCTTTTCCCCCGACCATTCGGGTTAATGCCAATGCCGTTGCATAAGTTCCCACGTGTTCACCCTGTTTCGGGTCAGCCTCGACAGGTCCCAGAATCCAATCCACTTTACCGACCTTATTCCATGCATTCGGAAAAGTTTCCATAAAAGGAGTCACGGAATATCCCTTGTTCTCATTCCATTGCAAACCCGCTACCCCATTCATAGCCACGACGATTTTTCCCCACGAGAACTGCCGGGCATCAAAAAAGCGAAATGCCTTATCCGTTATACAGGTTTCCACGACATTCGCCAGTTCGATATTAGGTTTCTGAGCCAGACATCCCGGCATCAATTCAACACCGAAACGCTCCAACAGGGGATGAGTCTCCGCATGGCTTTCCGGTTCGACCATAAGAATCAAATTCCCTCCCCCGGCTATGTATTTATCCAACCGTTCCAACTCCTCCTCTGGGTAATTCGTTTTAGGATCGGCAATCAACAAAACCCGCACATCATCCGGAACGTCATTATCCAAAGTCACCTCCCTCGTGTCCATCCCTTGGTTTATCCATGAATAACGATTAAAGACACTGGATGACACCCGTTCATACCCCCGATTGCTACCGTCCCAGATGGAACGTTCCCCGTGTCCGGCAACCACCCCGATAACAGGCATACCACCCAACAAGCGTTTAAAAGCGACCATATATTCTTTCTCTTCCGGCAAAGGGGGTATATCATCGTAAATACGTAACACGCTTCTAGTGCCGTCCTCCAGTTCAAAGAAACGCACGAAACGATAGTGTTCCGGGGCAAGATCAACCACCCGGTCAATCTCTTCCTTGTTCATAAAGATATTGAAATTTACCCGGCTCAAACGGGCGATTTCCCTCGCCGTTTCCTCGAAAGTCAGATTCGGCTTCATTCTCTGTATATTATGAGGCAAATCTGTCGGTGCGTAATAGTACACGTACTTAAACTCGATATCCGGCTTAAAACGGACATATTTATCAAAACCGGCTTTATCTTTCGTGATAGAAGCAGGCAACCCGATATTGCGATAACGATCCATCAAATTCACGTAAGTGGTGATCGTTAATTTTCCCTTGTCTTTCAATGCTTTTAAGATTGCCTGACTTTCCGGGGCTATCGTATTCGCCTCGTTTTCCGTCACATCCCGGTAGAAACGCAGCGAAGGCAACGAAGTGACCCATCCTATACCCACGATTGCCACCAGTATTCCGAGATAACAAGCACTCTGCCTCCACAAACTATAATGGAAATGGGACAGCCACAATTTCAATATTGTAAAACTCACGAAAAGGGTCGTTATCCCCAGAAAATAGATCACGTTCTGGCTCACGAACAAACCGTTCAGGAAAGCATCTGTTCGTCCGGCGAGGGATAACCACGAAGTGATATCCCGAACTCCATCCCAACTCTGCCCGAAACTCCCGACACGTTCCAACACGAAGAATACCACGAAAGAACCGATTGCCGCCACCACCGAATAGCAGGTCAAAGAAGACATGAACAGACCGATAGCAGAATAAGTTGCCATCGTCAATATCATTCCCAACAACATCACCAGAATCACCGGGAAACTGAAATTATCTATCGAGAAAATTCCAAAAATCACGAAAATCATTAACACGGCAATCAAAATGAACGAGTACACGAGCATAGACAAAAATTTGCCCATCACAACCTGTACCGCGCTTACCGGAGATGAATCCAGCAGTTTGATTGAACCGTTGGCTATTTCCCGACTAATCAATCCCATGGTCAACAGGGGAAAAAAGATGTACAAGTAACGCATTCCGGCTTTAAAAACACCTAACCCCTGCCAGTCCCGGTTGAAAAACCAACGAGTCAGACCGGGCAATTGCATCCCTTCCGCCGTCGCTTTGGTCACGAGGTCAAGCGTATCGCAAAAAGAAACGGCACATTGTACTGAAAAAACGACCAGAATCAGCCACGCGACCGGAGAATAGAACAGGGACTGAAGTTCTGCCTTCATTATATAATAAACTTGTTTCATAAAAATCTATTGTTTGTTACGACGATAATACAACATGAAACCCAATAACACCATGAGCAGAGGCAACAACCACACGTACAGGTAATAAATCCACTCCAAATGTACATCCCGGTAATTTATTCTCGAATCGGCAACATAACCCCGCTTAGGTATTATCGGCGCTTCCTCGTAAACCAACCAACTCATTCCCGTCATCGCCAACCCGGAAGGATTTATATCGATACCGGGGTATTGGGTAGACAAGCCGATATTCGATAACCATTCGGCATCCCCCGTAACCAGTACCCGTTGCTCCTTATTTCCGACCATACGCCTCAGAGCGGCTACCGTCACGCGGGGAGCCTGTATCTCTCCTTTTGACGTGTCGGGTTTCAATTCTCCCTCCAGCAGATTCACTTTTTCTCGTTTTATCCAACTGTTAGGAGCCGAAGTAAACATCGGTAGAAATTCAAATCCCGTGTCACCGGACTCATCTACTCGAATGGTTGTCGTCATTTTCAAGGGCAACAGAATATGATCTTTCCTCCACGCCCTGAAATTCGGGTTAATTTTAAAAGCATCATCCTGCACTTCACACACGGCAATATGGGGAAGTGTTTCACTATTATCACCATGAGGCTCAACCAAATACCCTTCTGTAAAAGTAATCCCCAAGGGCGCCGCTATTCTGTTCATGATCTTTTCATTCCCGGCATCGCCCAGCAACAAAAGATTTCCCCCGCCAGCGATATACTCGTGTACCATCTTCAATTCTTCGTCACTATAAGATTCCAAAGGATTAACGATAACCAATACCGATGTATTTTCCGGTAGCCGCCCCTCCCGGACGGACACCTCCTCCACCCGGAAACCTTGATTAATCAAAGACCCTCTGATATAATGCGTTTTAAATATTCCGTCATATCCCGTCCGCAGGCGAGAGGTTATATCTTGAGAGCCACGTCCCGCCAAAAACGTAACCAAAGGCAACTCCGTACTCATTCCTTTAAACGCCGCGGAAATCTCCGCCTCCGAGGGCAACACCTGCATATCCTCGAACAAGCGCAACGGTCTAATCCCTTTTCCCGCAACTTCAATCACTTTTATTACAGGATAATCCTCCTGAGCCAAATCTATAGGACTCAGCTTACTCACCTCTTCCGGGGACAAAAGTATTTCTTCGCTCAACCTGTTTATCCGGCAGATATATCTTGCAAGAGAATCCATTGATATATTCCCGGCATTCCCGTATACATTTGCCGCCTGACTCGGGAATCTCGTGTTCCCGTAATAATAAACGTATTCCAATTCCATTTCCGGGTGAAAGCGCATATATTGTTCAAAACGGGCTTTATCCGCATTTATCGAAATCGGCATCATAAAAGCACTGTTTTTATGCAACACGTTCACGTAAGTAGTGACTTTCACTTTGCCCTCTATATTATTCATCACCTTTTGACTGGCTTCCGAAAGCGTGTTCCGCTTATCTTCGGTTCCATCGGCATAGAATCTCATCTTCGGGCGGGAAGACATGTATCCCAATGCCAATACAACCACGACAAGCCCCGCATAAACAACACCCCGTTTCCAATACGGCCATGTCAACTTCTTAAAACGCAATTTCAACCATGTTAATACCAGACAGAAACAGATAATCAACAAATAGTAGATCACGTCGGCACTGGCGATAATTCCGGCCAGAAAACTCACGATACGGCTACCGATAGAAAGCCAATACGTGATATCCCGCATGAAATCATACTCCTGCCACACGCTCCCGACCAGATTCAAAACGGCAAGCACTCCCAACGTTCCCACTGCCGCCACGATCGGGTAGGTGGAGAGGGACGACATATAAAGCCCGATCGCCGAATACGTACACATCAACAGATACATCCCCAACAACCCGGTGAAGATAGCTTTCATCTCCAGATGCTCTACCGTAAAAATACCCAACACGACGGGAATAAATAATATAGCCACCATTAACAGTGAAAATATACACATCGACAGGTATTTCCCCAGCACCACTTGAAAGGTACTTACCGGGGAGGAATCCAGTAACTTTATACTACCGCTTCCCAGTTCCCGACTAATCAATCCCATCGTCAACAAAGGGAAAAAGAAATACAGTATCTCCAACACGGACGCGTAAATTCCTTCCCGGTCTATATACAGTTGTCGTGTCGCGTGTCCAATCCAATCTCCCAACTCCTGCGTCCGAACCAACATATCAAACCGATCATTAAAAGCTCCGAACACCATGATACCGAACACCACCAGCATTAGCCATGCCAACGGTGAGAAGAAAAGCGTTTGTAGTTCCGCTTTCGCTATTTTCCAAATAACTCTCATACGCCTTACAGTTTACTCACCCGGCTTTTCCCGGACAATTGGGCAAATACCTCATCCAAAGATCCCCGTTCCAGATTAATCTCCGTCAGTTTCCAATCCCCCGCAACAGCGGCGTGTACCACGTGATCCGCGATATCCGTCGCATCCGAGAAAAACAAACGGTAACGTCTTTCCGTCAATTTCTCGACATGAGTAATAGCCGGTATTGCCAACAAAGCATCTATCGTCGGTGCGGCATCCAAGGAAACCACCAGAGAATTGGGTTCTATATAATTATCAAACTCTCCGATACTACCCGAAAAAACACACTTCCCTTGCGTGATCATAATAATATCATCACAACTGACCTGCACTTCCGGCAAAATATGCGTGGACAGGATGACCGCCCGATCCGTGGCAATCTCTTTTATCAGATTACGGATTTCCACGATCTGTAAAGGGTCCAACCCGTTCGTGGGCTCATCAAACACCACGATCTTCGGGTTATGGATAATCGCTTGGGCTATCCCGACCCTTTGCTGGTATCCTCCCGAAAGATTTCTCAACAGGCGACGGCTAAAATGCGTGATCCCGCATCGTTCCTTGGCGGCTTCCACGGCTCCCGGGACTTTCTTCCCGTCCATCCGCCTCAAATGAGCACAAAAATGTAAATATTCATCCACCGTCATATCCGGGTTCAAGGGCGGTTTCTGGGGCAAGAAACCGATATACTTTTTCGCCTCTATCGGGTTCTCCCGCAAATTAATCCCGTTTATAAAAATATTACCGGAAGTTTGGTTCAACACGCCACACATGATATTCATCGTGGTAGACTTTCCAGCCCCGTTGGCTCCCAATAATCCCAATACACCCTGTTTCCGTATTTCAAAACTTAAATCCTGTACCGCCCATTGTGTCGTGTAACGGTGATACAATTTCTCCACTTTTACAATAGAATCTGACATTTTCAAATTGCTTTATATTACATACAATACTAATTTACAAGCACACGAATAGCACAAGAGGTTGTTTTATACATCCTCCCGAGATAAAGGATGAGTCAAAAAATAAATCTCATTTTTGACTCATACCTCTTTGAACACACTACATTGATTCTCTCACTCCGTCCACGTCAAAACCGGCTTCCTCCAATATTTCCCTCAACAGGACAAAACGTTCAACCACTAACGGGAATTTAGCATAAAGTCCTTTAAATTCTTCCACGGAATAAGCGAACACGGCTGACATATACAGGGCTAAATCTCCCTCTTTTGACGGTACCATATAATAACCCGTCAATCCTATTATTCCGTGTGCTTCGGGACAATAAAGATCATAATTCTCCCGAATCTCTTCTTCATTTGCTTTTGCATCCTCGTACGTTTCCACCCACCATATAGCAGTAGAATAAGCAGCCTCATCCTCCTCCGTCAACTCTTCTCCCTCCTCGATCATGGCATCGTATTTTTCTTTCTCTTGTTTCCAAGTGGGATAATCTTCGTCATAAGTTTCAAGATAGTACGTTTTCTCATCAAACTCCCTAAATTCCGGACATAATGTCCTTGAATGACCCGTGTATTGTATATTCCACGGGGTAGGAGTCAAATGTTTGAACTCGGCTTCCGCGATGGCATAGTACTCATCAAGCGAATTTTCTATCTTGCTGGCGGAAGTCTGGCTGATAAAATCTGCCAAATAAGTTCTTTTATCATCCGGGTCCTCGCTAAAATTAGCCATAGAAATCCCCAGATAATTAAACCCGCGGTACACGTTTTTATCATTATTGGCAACACGGTAGGTTTCCGTGATCATGACGGCAGGAATACGGATATTAGACTCCTTCGCGAAAGGTAACAGCGTGGCATCCAAGAAATCCAATAACGGCAATAGCTGTTTCTTGTTTTCCAAAGAACTCGCATCCACCGGAGTCCAGATGACAGACCCCATAGTACCCGTCATGTCAAAACTCAAATTCAGTACCTCGTAATAATAAATGATATTCCCCACGGAATCCCGACGTCCGCGGTCTTCCATACCCAAGGTGTCATTATAGAATATACCAACGCCAAACTTTTTGTAGATATCATAAATCTTTTGATCCACGACATCCATATTTTCCTTCTCAACAATCTCGAACCAATTTTTAATCTCGGTAGGAGTCAGGTTATCCTCATCGGAACATGCCCCGAACAAGAATAACATCATGCTGTATAATAATATCAACTTTTTCATTGTACACTCTTTAATTCTTTGTTACACCACTCAAACGATCGAAATTAGATAACACTGGGAAACAATAATTAATCACGTCCTCCGGCACCGGCAACATCCAGCTTCCTTTAGTCGTGTTATCGTACCCCTTCAACGTATAGCTTCCGGCGACAGTCGCCTCTGTCTGCGTTGCGGTATGCCACACGTGTTTCACGGAAATCGCCTGCGGGTGAACAGAGTTCACGGCATAACGACGTAAATCGAACCAACGATGTCCTTCGAAGCAAAGTTCCTTGTTACGTTCCTGACGAATGAACTCGATCAACTCCCCTTTGGAAGCAGGAATTGCAGGAATCGTGTAATAACGGGTCTGCAGAAATTGACGGATAGTTTCCGTTGCCCCGGCATCCCCGGCACAAGCCTGTGCTTCCGCCTTATTCAAAACGACCTCTGCATAACGGATAGAACCTATTTCATTCATATCCTGCCCGGAGGTGACGGGAGAAACCTTCGCTCCGGTTATCGGATCGGTTTCCGTCACCGCCGTTTGCAACAAAGGATGATATTTACGACAAACCAAACGCTCGACACCATAAGAACGAGTAAAAAATGCACTGTACCGCACGTCATTATCATCAAATAACCTTTCCAATTCATCCGACACGACATAAGAATGGCTAAAAGTTAACGGAGTGCTTCCATTGACAGCCCCCGTACCGGCATGTATATAATTCATGCCGTAATTCCCTTGGGCATAAATCACCTCGGGCAGCGCATCGGTCAAAAATGTATTTCCACTTCCGGGGGTATAAGCATTCACTAAGTCATACAAACCATAACCTTTCACCGCATCAGCCGCCTTCACTGCCAGTTCATATTGCTCCATGTAAAGATATACCCGGCTCAAAAGGGCGTTAGCGGCAGCCACCGTCACGTGTACCTTAGAATCTACCACGGAACCTTTCTCCAAAAGCTCGATTGCCGACTTCAAATCCTCAACAATTTGCTCGTACACCCGTCCCGTGTTTGCTCTCCCGAACTTAGTATCCTCCACGGCCGGCTCCAGTTTCAACGTCACGCTTGCCCCGTCATTCGGGTTTTGTGTGTCATAGGCAGCCCCGTATAAATTTGCCAACATGAAATAGTTCCATGCCCTCAAATAATAACACTCGCCTGTCACCCGCAAACGTTGCGCCTCGATCTCCTCGTCATCACTCACGAAATCCGGAGCCGCGACAAGAATAGAGTTAATCACGGATATACGTCTGTATAACAAAGCCCAATCCTTATCAACACGAGCCGTTCCGGTACTATTTACAAAAGGATTTTCCGCGTATGTAAAAAAACCGAACATTTCTTCCCATGTTTTAGGCGACACACTATACGAAGTACTCGGTAAAGGCATCTCTTGCGATTCATCCGCCAAAATATGCAAATACAACATCGAGCCGTCAATAGTAACCTTGTTTATATCCCGCCTCATGTAGACTTCGCCTAACAACAACTCTTCCAAATCATCCACCGACTCGACATACGAGGAATTCTGAGAATACTCTTCCAAAAAGTTTCCACAAGCGGAACACAAGAAAAGCAATAAAACCAAGGGATAATATAGTATTTTTTTCATCTCTTCTCCATTTAAAAACTAACATTCAAACTAATAGAATAAGTCGGACGCACGGAAATATTCACCAGATCGCTTGTACCCGATTGTTCCGGATTCTGTCCTTTCAACTTTTTATCGCAAATCGTGAACAAATTCGTCGCCGATAAAGAGATATAAGCACTCGACATTCCACACTTCTTAATCAAACTCTCGTCAAACACGTAACGAAAACTCAACGATTGCAACCGCAAGTAATCGCCGCGCACCACACGCAAATCGGAATAATCATACAATTCATATTTGGAAGTATTCCTCGTTGCCGCGGGCGACCACGCCGCGTAGTTACGCCACCAGCCATAATCGGCATCCACATCCGCCGTATTCCCTTGGGCTACCAACCCCGTACGGATACCCGGAATATTCGTGTGCTTCTCGTCCCCCGGGTATCTCCACCGGTTCACGAACTCTTTCCGCAAATTATTGTGTGGAGTGGGATTAATGGCACCGTACTGCCCGGAACAAAGCTTGAACAAGCGTACTTTATTTCCAATACTATACGTCAGATTAAACGACAAACTGAAATTGCGATAAGCGAAATAGTTGTTAATTCCTCCCTGCAACTCGGGCACCCGCGTTCCCGATTCACCCAATACCGCCATCCACACGTCCTTCTTATCTGCCTTCGCCATATCCGTGTATCTCTCTGCCAATTCTTCTCTTTGGCTATCTTCCAATCCCTTGAAAGTAGGTCTTCCCGTGTTATCCAAACCGTTAAAACGATAAGAATAGAACGTATTCAACGGTGTCCCGGCAACATAAGCATTACCGTTCAATAAATCCGTTACCGTGATTTCATCCTGCAACACACTATTGTTTTGATTAATCTTATTATTAATCAACGTGTTCAACGTTTGTCCCAATTGCGGATCGATACGCCACACGAAACCCCGTTTCCCATTGCTGGACAACGCGTTGTTTATCGGGGTAAAATTCAATGCCAATTCAACACCTTTATTTTCCACGCTCCCGGCATTCACCACGTAGCTGGTCAAACCGTTCTGGCTTGCCACTCTCTTCTCGAGAAAAGCATCCTTCGTCTTTTTATAGAAATAGGCGAATGAACCCGTGATTTTTCCACTCAAGAAACTAAAATCCACACCCACGTTATACGAATGAGTCTTTTCCCACTTCAAATTGGGATTCGGGAACTTGTCAACCGTGGAAACATATCCGCCCAACGCATCGTCATAATCGCCCTTCTTGATGATCAAACGAGACGGCTGCGTGTTCAGGATATTTCCCTGTAACCCGTAAGACAAACGCACGGCCAGATTCTCTATCCAAGATACACCCTTCAGGATATCGTTCGATACATTCCAACGCCCGGATACCGACCACACGGGAAAGAACTTCTCGTTGCTCCGGCTCCCGAAAGCATTCGACCAGTCTGCGCGGGCATTCACGTTAATAATATAACGATCGTCATACCCGTAAGTCAAAGTTACCAAACCGGACATCATATTTGTCAACTGATCCGTGTAAGTCGGGTAATTATTAATCAACCACATGTAATATGTCTGATATTTCCCAAAATCCGAAGCGTCGCGGCTCGTGATAGAGAATGACGGGAATGTTTTACCGCGGTCTTTATAATATCCGCGCAATTCCTGCGATTCTTTATAGTATTTGGTAGAAGAAAGTTCATAACCGCCCATCGCGTTCACGAAATGCTTACCGGATTCACCCAAGTATTTACTATAATCTACCTGTGCGCGTAACGTGTACGCGTTACTACGGGTATCCGTTTCCGTTAAAACTCCCCCGAAAGGACAAGACGAAAGCATATCCTGATTTCCTCTCATCACGGTCACTTTATTTGAATTTTCCCCAAACCAGAGTTCCTCTCTCGTGTTACTGAACGAGTAAGAACCCGTGGCGATCAACTTCAAATCTTTCGTGAAATTGTAACGCACTTGCCCCGTCAAATTCACGGTATTCTGATTAATATCCCTACTGGAATTGTCCATCTCGCTCACGATATTAAACTTGGAATATTGACTCGCATCCTTCTTATAATACCACAATTCGCCATCCTCTGCGCGAAGCGGGATAGCCCGGCTCATACTATGAGCATAACTCATCACGTTCAACTCGTCCGGGTTATATTTCTTGTTCGTCACGCTACCGCTTACCCCGATTTGAGCCGTGAATTTTTCATACATAGCCGTGAGTTTCACGCTGGAAGAATAACGTTCATTTTCCTCTCCCCTCACGTTTCCCCTCTCGTCGGCATACCCGAAGGACGCGTAATAACGGATATTTTCCGTTCCCCCGCTTATACTCAAAGAATGATTGTGAGAAAAGACATCTTTCGTCAAAATCTTCAACCAATCGGTATTCATCGTTTCATACCTTCGCGCCTGTCGGGTAAACTCATCGAAACCGATTACTCCATCCTTGTAATGATCAAGATACGCCTTTTCATAACCAATCCAATTATCCGTACCGTTATACACCCCCGAATAACGTACACCCATCTCCATCAACTCTCTCGAAACATCTATCCGTTCCTTGGAATTCATCATGTAGAACCCTCTATCGGAATAACGGGGACGCTGTGTAAACGTTCCGTCCATAGAATAAGTGACCGTGGGAGCCCCCACTTTACCCACTTTGGTGGTGATCACGATTACACCATTTGCCGCTTTCGCACCGTAAAGAGCCGTTGCCGAAGCATCTTTCAACACGTCAATTCGTTCGATATCATTCGGGTTCAACCCGGAAATAGCATTCCCCAACACGTTCACGAAATCCAGATCATTCAACTGTGCCGGATCCACGTTCACCGGGTCTTGCTGAATAATCCCGTCCACCACCCAAAGCGGCTCCTGACTTCCCAGAATAGTAGAAGTTCCGCGAATACGTAATTTAGGTGCGGCCCCGACTTGTCCCGTGTTCTGCATGACCAGCAATCCCGGAATACGTCCCTCCAACATCATATCGATCCGGTTGGCTCCCGGGACATCAATATCCTCCATTCTCACGGAATTAACCGCACTCGTCAAATGACGCTTGTCAATCTGTTGGTAACCCGTCACGACGACTTCCTCCATCTGTCCCACGTCCTCTTGCATCACCACGTTAATCGTATCCTGTCCCGAGTATTTTATCTCTTGTGTTTTCATCCCGACAAAAGAGAATACCAGCGACAACTTTTCCATTTCCGGGAGTTTTAACACGTACTTTCCGTCACCATCCGTCGCCGTGCCCAGTGACAATCCTTTGACACTGACGGTCACTCCCGGCAAAGGTTCTTTTTTATCATCCGTCACCCGTCCCACTATCCGGAGCTCTTTCTTTTCCGGCTCTTTCGAGTTCTGGATAACAATCACGTCCCCTTTAAACGTGTACGATAAACCGGTATTTTTCAAGCACATACCCAAAATATCCCGTACCATAGTTTGCTGCACGTCCACAGACACTTTCTGAATGGATTGTACATCTTCCGACTTGTAAATAAACATGTAATCGGTCAACCGTTCTATATTCTTGAACACCTGACTCAATGTTACATCGGACAATTTCAAATCGATACGCGCTTCTTGCCCGCGAATGGTAGCGTGACAAGTGCAGAATCCCAAAAGCATAAATAATGCAAATGTCCTCATTTTTCTTAGCGTTTGTTGAATTTTTCGTTTTTTTCCCATAACTTTGTTTAGCTTATTATTAAATTAATACAGATGTTAGCTGAGGGGCTAACAGGTAAGGGGATGTGAGGGCATCTCCTTATTTTATTGACTCACGTAAATCGTCTTATCCGCGTAAGTGAAACGAATCCCTTTCGTTGTCTGGAGATATTCCAATATCGTTTTCACCTCCGCGTACCGGTTGGAATGAAGATAAAAGCGGACATCTTTCAGTGAGGGCCGAGTGTACACCACTTTAAAATCATACCAACGGGACAATTGCCGGAAAATATCTTCCAGACGCTCGTCGTTAGCGATAATCTTGCCTTCTTTCCAAGCGAGGGTTTCCCGGACATCGGCTTGTTTCGTTTCTAATTTCCCGGAAACACGGTCAAATATCGATTGACGTGAGGGCGTCAACGTGATATCCTTACCCACTTCCGGAAATTCCTGTCTGATCTTCCCGGTGACGAGAGTGGTAATCACCATGCTTTCGTCATCGTAAGCCTTTATATTAAAACTCGTCCCGAGTACCCGCAAATCCATGGATTCCGTGTTCACGATAAAAGGGGCCTCCGCATCATGCTCCACCTCGAAATAGGCCTCCCCGTTCAAGTAAACCCTTCGTTCCCCATTTGAAAAAGTTTCGGGATACTTCAACGAACTTCCCGCATTCAGCCACACCCGGCTACCGTCAGCCAAGACGAGATTAAACTCGCATCCCCGGGGTACAACAAGAGTATTGTACTCCACCTGTCCGGCAATCGAATCCGACTTCGCCACGTACTCCAATCTCCCGGAGTCAGCCAGTTGAATATCTACCCTCCGGGTGGAACGAATGATCTCCGTGTTTCGGGGAGAAATAGGTATCTCCTTGCCATCAGCCAGTTTCAGTATCGGCACGTTTGCGGCGGGAACAGAAACGACAGTCAAAGCAGCGGGTTCCGGCGACCGTTGTTGCCAATTCCAAACCGTCAACCCGGAAACCAGAATCACGGCAATCACGGCGGCATACCTTACAATTCCTACCCGCAAGCGATGGCGGCGCACCCGCCCCACAACCTGTTTTCGAGCCTCATCATTATCTATCGCTTCCCACCGTTTCGCCCAACGGACCAAATGAAACTCTTTCACCCGTTCCGCGAAAATTCGTTGAGCGTCCATATCCCCGGCAAGCCACTCGTTGAACTCCCGTTCTTCCGCCTTGCTTAATTCTCCCGAAAGATACTCCCGGATTCGCATTTCTTTTTCATCCTTATTCATCGTGTCGTATTCGTCTACTTATTTTATAAGACAAACACAAGAATCAAAAAATGGGTGAATCAATTTTGAAAGTTTTTTTAGAAATTATTTTTCTCCAAGATGAAAAACAGTAATAGCGAATTAGGGAATTGCTGCCGCAATTGTTTCAAACCACCACTTAACAACGTCTTCACGGTATTCACGGACACCCCCAACTCTTCAGCTGTTTCCTTGTATTTTTTTCCTTCAACGACAATAGACATGACCACCATTCGGGTCTTTTGCGGCAACCTCTCTATCGCTTGGCGAATAGCCTCGATCAATTCCAAAGAAACGGTCGTCGCTTCCTCCTCGATGGCATCATACTTCAATAATTCCGCTTGCGCGAACTCCTTCTGGTCCCGAATCCTGTTCAAACAAGCGTTTTTCACGCACCGGAACAAATAAGTACTCAAAGCCTCCGGAGTCAAGTGCCGGTAAGCGTTATTCTTGATAAACTGGTAAAATACCTCCTGCACGATATCCTCCGGAAAACTGCAATCATCAAGCATCGAGCCGGAAAATAGCACCAACGGCTTATAATAGCGTTGAAATAGCAATTTCCCGCCCTCATTCATATTCCTCTGAAAGGCAGTTAATATTTCCGAATCGGACACACCCATTTCATCCAATTTTCCATTTAATAATACAAAGATAAAAATTAATCGTTCAATCGCGCTATAGACAAGGACAGAATTCTTCATTCAAAAC
The DNA here is from genome assembly GCF_900184685.1 of Butyricimonas sp. Marseille-P3923. GTDB lineage: Bacteria > Bacteroidota > Bacteroidia > Bacteroidales > Marinifilaceae > Butyricimonas > Butyricimonas muris. The sequence continues at coordinate 866,407 of NZ_FXXL01000006.1, read as the reverse complement.
GAAAGAGGCACCCGAAGACACCGGGCACCTCTCTTCTTAACACACTACACTATATTTATTTCACTATAATCGTGAAACAGTCATCTAAATCCTTGGAATAACCTTCGTTCGAAAATGTCAAAGATATTTTATACCGCCCTTTCGGGACACTATTATGCAACGGAAGGCTAAACACCCCCGTGGAAAAGAGAGTAACCTCCGCCAATAAAAGCTCTACATCTCCCATGTCCGTTGTAACATTCTTGATATACACCTCGACCGGTGCCGTCCCGTCCACACCTTCCACTGGAGTAGATGTCCAAGGAATATCATACAAATTCCGAGTATAATCCTCACCTCCCCCAATTTTGTTCGTCGGATATATTCCCATTCCAATAACCTCCCCCGGATCCATCCCAAATACGTTTACAAACATATCAAACGTGGGATTGGGCACCTCCACGGGAGGCGTAATATCCAGTTCTTTTTTTACTACCATAGAATCCACCGAATAACTGGCATAATCAAGAGAAAGGTAGCCCACGGTCACATCCTGACACCCGAGCGTTGTCAGCCAAATAAATAACGCTATTAATCCTATTCTAATTTCAGTCTTCATAATCCCAAATTTTCAACAGTTTAAATTTCTCCAAAAGCGTGCCCGTAATTCAAGGCATGAACAACCCCATTCATGGGTTGTATGTCAGGTGTTGCCATCGGGATTTTCCCGTACACCGAAGAATACAACTTCAACGTCACCGCACCACCATCAGCAACGCCACCATAAGGAGATGTTTCCAAATAGGCATAAAAGCGATTACCGGCAAGGCAAATCACTGTCGTTTTCCCTTCTTGTCGCTCATCACTAATTTGATATTCCGTATTTCGATAGGCAATATCTTTCTTCAATAATTTCCCCTTAGAAACATAACGTAAAATAAATGCCCGGCAATCTTCCACCGAGATATCATTTACCGACTGAACATTCTTTCCTTTCTTAATCTGTTGGTCCCAAATATAACGTTGAATAGAATAACTTTTCACCCCCCAGAAAGTGATTTCAGGTATATTTTCATCTTTTCCCTCGAAAAGATCCGTCAATCCGGCACGTTCGATCATCTTCACGGTTAACTCCCAGTTATACGAATCCGCACGGAGAAAATCCATAATCGTTCCTTCAAAATAAGGAGACGCTACCCCCGTATCAATCACGTCTTGTTGCGTATCACAGGCACTCAAACCTATAAATACACATGCTATGAGTAATATATTTTTCATCATCATAAATTTTAAATATAAAGATCATCAGTCTACATGTATTTTACCCAATACTTATTCTGTCGTATTGCAGGATTATTTTCCATCGAAGTCACATAAATAGTCAAGAAAAATGCTCCATCTTTAAAATCCTGCTCCGATGCTGTCTGGAAACCTCCTTCCAATTCCGTTTTATGATAACCGTTACGAATGATATCATAATAACGATACCCCTCGAATAACAACTCCTTCTCCCGTTCTTTAAATACAGCATAGCGAACATCCCCACCGTATTCGGAAACATCATACAATTTTGCATTCGCTCTCTCTCGCACACGATCTATATCTTCGATCGCCGTGGCATTGTCTCCCAAACGAGCCGCACACTCCGCCCGCAACAAAATAATATCCGCCAAACGCCACCAAACTTTATTTTGATTGTAATTTATCATTTCTCCGGCTTGATGACCACTGGTTTCCACGTAAGGATTCCGCCATTTGTAAGGATAAGCCAATCCTTGTGTCGTTTCCAGACTATCGGAACAATTATAAATGTCAAACTTATAAAAATAAGCATTCCTTCTCTCGTCATCACCTGGGAACATCTTTTCCATTTCTGACAAATATATTTGACAAGATACATCTAAAGCATCATAGGGTGTACTATTGGGTACAACCGGAAAAGACTGGAACCAATCTGCCAAACAAAACGCTTGACTTCTATCCATTACCGACATCTCATGCCAAAGATCCTTGTACACGGTCTCATATATACACTCCTTACTATCTCCAACCAAAGCAGAAGTGCAAACTAATTCCGGAGAATCTTCCAACTCGTAAATCCCTGAATTAATAATACTATCACATGCAGCTTTCGCCCTGCGCCACAATGCTTGCTCGTCATAATTTTGATCCACCGCAAAATATTTTCCACCGGCTTTCCATGCACAAAGATGAGCCAACAAAGCGTTAGCGGCCCCCTTGCAAGGAGTAGATTTATAATGCGGAGCTTTCCCCAAATGATCCGTCACGTACGGGAACTCCGGTAAACAGTCGACAGCCTTCTGAGCCAATTCAATAGCATAATCACAAACTTCCGTCCAAGGTGATTGCCCTTGTGGCTCCAAACTCACATCATCTTTTACCAAAATACAGTCCCCCCAACGCCGCAGCAATTCCAAATAGACAAAGGCTTTATAAAAATAAGCTTGTCCCATGTATATTTTTCTTCGGGCATCCGGCATTTTCACTTGATTCGCAAAATGTAAAACCACATTAGATTGAGCAATGATCACATAATAACGATCCCAACCCACCGGATCGGTTTCCCCTCCGTCCGGGGCAAGCGTTCTTTCTGATGTATAATTACCATACAAATCATTATCCATATAAACCCCTTTCAAAATCTGGCAACTCATATTCATATTCGCCATACTCCTCATGTAATTCCCAGCCCCGGCTAAAGCACCTTCCAAATCCTTCTCCGTTTCCAAAGCATTCCTGAAAGTCAATGAATTTTGAGGAGAAACATCCAATACATCCTCACAAGATGCAAATGTTACCATCAACACAAATAACAAATATATAATCTTATACTTCATAATCTTAGAATTTTACAGTTAAACCTAAGGTGTACTTCCGGGGTAAAGGATAACCAATCCCTTTATCAATACCCGTATTAATTGACACGATCTCAGGATCCAATCCGGAATAATTCGTGATTGTAAACAAATTCTCACCACTAACAAAAACACGCACTTGTTCCAGCCCACATCGTTTCATCCATCTATCCGGTAAATTATATCCCAGTGTCACAGTTTTCAATTTCAACCAATTCACTTTCTCCACGAAACGATCCAGCTCTCCCATGAAATTACCCACACCATGATCGTATTGCAACATCGGATAATCCGTGTTATCACCCGGTTTTTCCCAAAATGTCACTTTATTAACATCAAACAATAACGGATGTACCAATTTTCGTCCATCATTTGTCGCCACGGCGTTCGGCTCTGTCAAATTTATCATATGCCGTCCCAGCTGAAACGCCATCGATAAATTCAAATCAAAATTTTTCCAACGTAACTCGCTGACAATACCTCCCGTAACTTCCGGCAAAGCACTCCCAGCGTAAATATCATCTGGACTTCCTTCCCAACCTCCACTTCGATCCACGTCGACCAATTTATAATCACCCGGTTTATAGTACCGATCACGAAACGCATTATAATAAGTACCTACACCTCCCGCATTATAATATATCGGCATCTCGTCTTGTGAATTTATATATCCATCCGTCTTTCCCACATAAATACCATTCAACGATTTACCAATAATCCAACCATAAGCAGGAACATCTTTCCCGTCATACGACTTCTCGAAACGATTCCAATTCTTTGCAGCATTCACGGACACTTTCCAATACAAATCGGAACGTCGAAATACCTCGTATTTCACCAGCAACTCAACTCCTTCATTAGAAACAGCGGCAGCATTACGCCATTGTGTACCATATCCATTATGATCCCCCGGCAGAGCAACCGGCATCAACTTCTTGTCGGAATAACGATAATAATAATCAAACGTGATACCCAAACGATAATTCAAGAAATCCAAATCCAACCCGAAATCATACTGGTCAGTCTCTTCCCATGACAAATCCTCGTTATAAAGTCCGTTACTATACTGTGGAACAATAACTCCGTTACCTTGGAATGAATTTCCACCAACTCTCATTAACCCTAGTGCCAAATACGGTTCGTCAAAATGCATTCCAGATTTTCCCCAACTTGCCCGAATTTTACCGAAATTAAACCAAGAAGAAAAACATTCCATAAAAGGTTCCTCGGAGAACGACCAACCTGCCGCAATAGAAGGGAACGTTCCCCATTTATTATTTTTCCCGAATACCGAACTTCCATCCTGTCTGAAACTGGCAGAAAGCAAATACTTCTTTTTATAATTATACTCCAAACGGGCAAAATAAGAAACTAACACTTTCTCCTGCATATCCGATTGATAATGTTGCAAAGCCCTGTAATCAGTCGTACCCGGTCCTATCACGATCTCACCCCCTGAATCATAATCTTTTTTAATCAATTCCGGCATTCCCGACGGAGCATAATAGATCTTATCACTAGGAGAATTCTCTGCCGATCCCCCGTTATACTCCATCTGATCGTACTGGTAAGAAAATCCTGCAACAAAATTCAAGTTATGATCTTCTCGAATTGTTTTATTATAAGAAAGTAAACTTTCACTCAACACCATCAAATTCACTCCCGTTTCCCCAATAGACATAGAAAACCCTTCATCACTTAAATAAGATGGAGAAAAATAATTTCTCCGGTGAACCGAATAATCTGCCGCAAAAGAACTGGATAAATTCAATCCGTCGAGCACTTCATATCCTAACTTAAAATTCGTACGCAAACGAATTGAACGATTTTTCTCTTTCGTGCCACTCAATTTTTCCAAAATATAATTCCATACTTCAGTACCTTTCCCCGGATACAAAGAAGACAATTCATACGGATCTCCCGGCACAGTTTCAATCACGGGACTATATCCTAGAAAATCCACCTTCTCCCCCCGCTTCCGGTTAGTCAAAGAAGCCGTGAATCGCAAATCTACATCCAAACGTTTCGTTGGCTTCACGTTCAACGTGGAATTTAAATCCACCCGGTTAAATCCGGTTCCCTTCAATATACCAGACTCATCATAATACCCCAACCCGATAGCATAATTCATATTCTCCGATCCCCCGTAAGTCTGCACATTAGCATTCGTGATTTTTGCCTTTTCAAAATAAACCGGGAAAAAATTCGTTGAATTATTATAGAACGGATTCAAACTATCCTGCAAAAACATTCCGTCTGCATCAGAAGTTTGTGCGGAAAAGAAATAATCCAAACGTCCCTTATTGTGCAAATAGCATTCCAATAAAGTTGTCGGATATTTATACCGGTACGTTTCCATGTCCAAATAAGCTACCCGATAATTTCTTAATGCCTTCAACCGGAAATCCCGTTCCGCTCGCCCAATTGTTACTTGCGGTAATTTAGGCAATATATTCCACGACTGGGAAACATTTGCCGAAAAAGTTGCCTTTTGACTGTTTCTCCCTTTCTTCGTGGTCACCAAAATCACTCCATTCGCCGCACGGGAACCGTAAATAGCCGCGGAAGAAGCATCCTTCAACACCTGTACCGACTCGATCATATCCGGATTAATCTCTGCCAACAAATTCGTTCCGGTAATAGGAGAAGTGAAAGTATTCATCGGCACCCCATCTACCACCCACAGCGGGTTAGAAAAACGACGTCCCTGTTCCACATCCAAAGAATTGTACCCCCGAATCGTGATTGCCGTACCGCCGCTACCGGGAGCCCCGGACATATTCGTGATGTCCAATCCGGCAACACGCCCCTGTAGCAAATTCGCAATACTTGGCGAAGGTATTCCCTTCCATTCATCAGCTTTAACCACGGAAATAGAACCGGTAGACTCCCTTCTGGTTGTCGTCCCGTATGCCACGACAACTGTTTCGTCTAACGCCTGCACATCCTCCTGCATCACGATCAGCAACGTGTCTTTCGTCACTTTCGTGAACTCCAGCTTACACGTTTTATACCCCACGAAAGAAAACTCCAACGTTCCTTTTTGAATAGGCAACAACAACGAAAACATCCCCTTAACATTAGTGGCAGTTCCCAAGGTTGTCCCCCCGACCTTCACCGTCACCCCCGGCATAGGCACTTTCTGCTCGTCCACAACCTTCCCTACAATCCGGAATCCCTTCTTGTCCTCATTCTCCCGCTGAATCAACATAACCACCTCCTTGTCGAACAAGCACGTGAAAGGCGTATTCGCCAACACATCGTTCAGTACCTCGGCAACCTTTTTCCGGTACACTTGAACATCTATCAGTGACATCTTTTCCAACTGGTTCGTGTTGTAAATAAAACGCAAACCCGTCTGTTTGTGAATCTCACTGAACAACTCGTAATAACTCACGTTTTTCAAATTCAAGCTAATGACTTGCTCTTGTGCCACTCCATTGGCAAAAGTCGTGAACTCCAGAAAAAACACAAAAATGACACATAATCTCATGATCATCCAATTTTTTTTATGTGCCTTATCAAAAATATGGCACATGATTTCTCTTTTTTTCATACATTTGTAATTGAACTATTAATACTTGATAGGTGCGACACAAGGGAACCTATCTATTTATTTAACGTAAGTGATGAAAAGGGCTCAATCTATTCATCACTTATTTTTTACTCACGACCACCGTCCTTCCGTTTATCGCGAAACAAGCGTTGGAAGTCTTCTCCAAAAAGAAAAGCAAATCCTCAATATTCGCGTAACGCCGCATATTACAATCGAATCGCAAATTCTTCAACCCCTCGTTCTGGAAAAACACGACCACATCATACCAACGCGCCACCTTCTCCATGATCGATTCCAAACGCTCGTTCGCGAACACGATATCCTGATTTTTCCACGCCACGTACGGCGTAATATCCACCTCACGAATCTCACACTCTCCCGTCTCCATATTCACTAAAGCCAACTGGTTCGGTTGCAACATCTGTTCCGGCAACGAGGCGTTCAGCCTGAAACCAACCAAGCCTTCCACCAAAACCGTTTCAATCCGTTGCAGATTATATGCGTTCACGTTAAACTCCGTCCCGTAAACCCGCACGGAATACTCCCCGGAGCGCACGTAAAAAGGCTTCTCCTCATCTTTCGTCACGCTAAAATAAGCCTCTCCCTTCAATTTTACTTCCCGGCAATCCGCGCTAAAATTAACCGGATACTCCAATTCCGACTCGGCATCCATCCACACCTTTGTCCCGTCACTCAACGTCACGAAATATTCACCCCCTCGCGGAACAACAATTTTATTATAAATCAACTCCACCTTTTCAATCAACTCCGGAGCCAACGAATCATAGCGAATCCCCCTGCCGCTATCCACTTTCACGATCAACCCATCCCGCTCCTGTATTTCCAACCGCGATGAAGCCAATTCCACTTGCTCCCCGGATGACAACACCAAAACAGCCCGCGGATGAACCGACTTTATTTCCACGTCAACCGCACCTTGCGGCAACACCTCCTTCCTTTCCCTCGTGAATAAAATCCCGACACAAACAAACAACAATATCACAGACGCCGCCGCACAATAATACAACCACGGTTTCCGCTTCCTCTTTAAAGACGAGAAAATCACCTTCTTTGCCCGCTCTTCCTGGATACTGGCATTTTCCTGCGCCCAACGTATTCGCAAATAATCTTCCAACAACGCCTCGCAAGCCTCTCTATTTTCTTGATTTTCAGCTATCCATTCACCCAACTTTTTTTCTTCCTCCCCGTCCAACTCTCCATTAAAATAGGCTATCAATTGACTTTCTGTTTCCTTATTTAATCTTAACTTCTCCATAGTTCTTCTCATTTTTCATACTTAGTACAAAAAAGAGAATAAAAAAGTCTAGTGCTTTTTCAAAAAAAATGAATCGAATCCAAAAATTTAACAATACCGGCAATAGAAAAGTAAAAAATCGGCAAATCCTTCCCGTCCCATACGCTCCCGCAACTTGCGCACGGACGTACCCAACAAAGTTTTTACCGTTGAAACAGATATTCCATACCGTTCCGCCACCTCCCGGTATTTCATACCCTCGACAAACACGCAATTCAAAATTTCACGACTACGAGGGGGTAAGAGAGCAATCTCGGCCATCACTTTCGACACCATGCGATCCCGGGAATCATCATATTCTTCAAATATACACTCAATTCGCTCCAACCCCACGAAACGGTTGAAAACATCCCGTTTCACCATCCGGTTATAACACCGGTTACGTACCAACACCCGTAAAAACGAGGCAAGCGTATCCGGTTTCAACTCCCGATGTATTTCCTGATTCCATAATGCGATGAAAAACTCTTGAACAACATCCTCTGCCAAATCCAAATCATTCAAAAAGGTATTTGCCCATGAAACCAAGGATTTATAATAAGCCTCGAACAGAAGCACCATCCCTTTTTGGTCATGAGCATTCAACAAATCGCAAATCCGCCTGTCCATCACGAGTCTCCCCATTATCTTTCACGCTTTTACTACAAATCATACTACTCGCCTACACCGTTATCCCCACTTATTTCTCCCACAAAGTTAAAACTTTTTCTTTATCCGATAACAGATTACAATTTTAAATTACATGCATGAATATGAACCAACAGAACTTGTTTCCTAAACGATTTTTCAAAAAAGTAATGGAATCTCTCCTGTATACCTTCACCGCTTTCACTTGAATAGCAAGCACTTCGGCTATTTCCTCGTTCTTTTTTCCCTGTAAGTGTAACTCGAACACCTCTCGGCTACGATCCGGTAATTCCTGTATAGCCAGAAATAGTTCCCGGTAAATTTCTTCCCGCATCAAATTATACTCCCTTTCTTTCTCTTCATTGGATTCCCGACAAATATAAAACATTCTCCATAACAAACAAAATGCTCGTACACCTCTTCCAATACAGACATGAAAAAAGTGAAATAAGCTAAATAATTATAATTTTTCATGTATCTACTTTATACTTGCTTTATAGCATCTCCTATTCAACTCCCATTCAATTCCTATTCATCTCCTATTACAAAGGTATAATAATAGTATTTTAATTGAATTTGATTAAAATTTAATATATAGTAAATGTATTATATTATCATTTTAAATAATAGTTATATGACTGAATACACCATAAATTCACCTCAACCGAGAGAGAAAATCAAGAAAAATTCAATCGAACACTCAGGTCACCTGATAAAGAAAAAATCCGTCCTCACGGACGGACTTTTAGCACAAACTATTAACCCTCTAAAAATATATTTTAGAAAGGAATAAACATTCCACTAACTATCGCCAACACTTATTTCAGCAACCGCTCTTGTATAATCTTCTCGTATTTCTCGGGATCTGCCCCGATTTCAACAATAGGCTTTCCGTTCACGGGCAAAAAGAACAAGGTCGGCAACGCGTTTATATTAAATTTATTGCACAACTCTTTTTCCTTGTCTGCATTCACTTTCAAGAAAATCACTTGGTCTTTATATTTTTCCGCCAATTGCTCCATCACGGGCAATAATCTCATGCAGGGACCGCACCACGAAGCCCAGAAATCAATTACAACCGGCTTATCGCCCTTGTACGTGAACTCCGTCCCGTTCTTGTAATCATGAATGTTCTCCCGGAAATAGATGCCCGTGATCTCGTTCAGTTTCCCGGGTTCCAGCTTGACTTTTTTCTCCGTCACCTCATCTTTCACTTCCACGAGGTCAAAAGGTTGGAAATAAATTGTCTGGCGAGTGAAATCCACCGAGAGAATCCCGTGTTTCAATATACCCGCACCCACCACGGAACGTAGAAGGGAACCATTCACGGGGATTACCATTTCTTGCAAAGATTCCCGTACAAAATCACATCGTGATGCCACCTTAGCGGGACTAGATACCGGAGTTTTGCCGTACCCGTTATACACGGGAACCGCATTTCCCGACGCCCCCTTCAGACGAGCAAAATCAGCCTCGTTCAATTCCACCAATCCCGAGTTCCAAGTATCCAATATACAAGAGAACGTCATGCCGTCTATCGTTACCGGACATTCCATCCCGACGCCTTGTAACAGTTTGGCATTCGCGCGATGATCCAATTTCATGTAAACGGGACGATAAGGCTGTGACATCGTTATCTTTTCCCGACGGGAATCAATGGTTAAAACCACCCCCCGGAAAAGAGCCCCTCCCATGACACCGGCAACACCCAACTCCCGCAGATATGGTTCATCTTCCAGTATAAAAGCCCCAAGCTCATTAGCGAAAGCGCTATTCCCGAAAGAAATCGAATGAATCGACACGACCTTGGACGTCGGTACTTTTTTGAACTGGAACGTACTGTACGGGAGTTTTCCATTGCTACCCGGGTCGATATTCAACTTCTCCACGTACTCCGGCAATATTGCCGGATGTCCTGCCAAGTCTAACACGAAATCGGCATCCATTCCGTTCACGACACACGTTATAATGATTTTCCCGTCTACCACCCGGTAATCTCTTACCTCGGAAACGTTATTTTTAACCTGCGCCCACGATACCACGGGGAGCAAGACCACCAAAAGCCACACGAATAATTTACTTTTCATCTCTTGTTTCGATTTTAATAAATAATCACTTTCTCCCCCTCTCGAGTTTGAATCGTCAATTTTGTTTTCTTTTTTGCCTTCAATTCCGGGATTCCGTTAAGGATGCTCTCGCAAAAATCATATTTCCCGACAGGCTTCCCGTTAATTTTAAGCACCTTGTCGCCCATCTCCACGACATCTTTCATATCTCCCCACACGGCTGCAACCACCAGATCACCGTCTTTCACCTGCAATCCCACGTTATGAGGTTTCTCCCCCAACTCATTCTCTGGCTTATAGGATTCAAAATAAAAACGGGCACGGGGATAATCTATCGTCACCTTACCGTAATCCAGTAATTTGACGCCTAACAACGTGTAAGGAGGCGTGGCAGTTTCCGCTATCACGTTCTTGAATTTAGTCCCCGCCACGGATAACAACGGGAAGTTCACTCGCCGTGAAACACGCTCCGCGGCTATTCCCCCCACGCCGATAGAACCCACGCTACGCCCCTCGGACAAAAATTCATAAGCGGAGCCGGATGGCAATGCCTCGAAATCGGATTCCTTCAATGAAAGAAATCTCGGGCAACCCGTGTCAAACAGGCAAATAATGTTGTGTCCGCTTCCCACTTGGAGTGATATAACAGGCATTCTCGCTTGCATGAAACGAGCCATTTTCCGAAGCGACACGCTAGACTCTTTCTCGGCGGTGGTGATGGTCACGGTCTTCTTTTGCCCGTCGATCACCACGATTGATTGCGCCAACAAATCGCTCCCTATCAAACCGTCGATCGGAAAACAAGCCAAAGGCGACGGTTCCGGCAGTTTCATCGCCGGCACATTCTTGAAACGAAACACGTTATCGGGGGTTTCTATACTATCGATCTGCACAAGCGGGTAAAATGACTTGCGCCCGTTCGCGTCGGTCACTTCCAAGGAATCCGTCACTGCCAGCCCGTACTCCCGACAAAATTCACCCGTCAAGGTAGTTCGGGATGCCCCCGTGTCGAAAATAAACGAACGTAGAGTCCCGTTCAATTTCATCTCCACAACCATCTTGCCCCCGACCATCCGGTAGGGCAATTCAGCCTTGTATTGCTGCGCGATCGACGGGAAAACGCTCACGCAAAGCAAGCATAGAATGATAATCTTGTATCTCATAGCTTATTTGCTTAATTTATCAGCGGCTTTCACGGCTTCCAAAGCATTCACGATACCACCGGAAAGGCACAATTGTTCAAAAAGATACAGGTCTACGGCATTCTTCCCTCCTCTCGTGACGTTCTTTTCCAATTCCACGCCCTTCCGGGAGGTCACCGTCTGTAACAATATATCACGAATCTGGCTACCCGTCAATTTCGGATAATACGTCTTAATCAAAGCCGCAACACCCGCTACCATGGCGGAAGCCATCGGCACGCCATTCCCGTACTGGTAGATATCTCCCGTGCAAGCGGACAATACTTTTATCCCCGGGGCGTAAATATCCAACTCCTTCGCCCCGAAATTCGAATTCGCGGACGGCATTCCTTCTTTGTCAGACATTCCCACCGTCATCAGGTTGGTCAATTCTTTTCCGCCATCCATCCAACGATTCGGGAAAAACGTTTCCTCGCTCATGTCACGGGACATCTCGTGCACGGGGACGATAACCAATACCCCTTTTTGTTCTGCATAGCGAATCGCCTCGCTTATCCATTGTTTTTGCACCTCCGGGTACAACGAGTTCTGTTGCGGCAATACCACGACAGAAGCCCCGTGCTCCACAGCATAACGAATCGCTAAAGCCATGTCTTTCAAGTAAGGTTCTCCCGCACCGGCTTCTACCACCAAGGTCATAATTCTCGCTTGTTCAGCGATGGGATTGTTGCGTCCTTCCACATCCCGTTGTCCGGCAATCACCCCCGCGATCATCGTCCCGATAGCGGCATCCGCAGTCAACAACACGTTATTCCCGTACGCGCGATCATTTATATCCAGATAATTGTCACCCACGATCGCTTGACGCCCGTCATTACCGTATCTCGCTACCGCTTGCTCATATTTCTTTTTTTGATCCGCAAGATAAGTCTCCGACAAAAAAGCATCGCGATTACGCTCCCACTCGTCATTTTTCATCATATGAGCCCTCATTTGCAACGCCGCAATCATTATTCCCCGGCTTGTGGGATCCTCTGCTGTTTTAGGCGAGCACATCTTCACGACATCTTCGACCGTGAATCCTGTCTTTTTTAGGGAAACCGCCCGTACCTCCCGGTCGAACAGCCCCATGTAATACCGGGAATTATACACCGAATTTATGGCTCCATAAGCCTGCAACAACCGGGACTCCCCCCGAACCACGGAATTGAAGTAATTATATTCTTCCATATTCTCGGGTGTAGCACACTCCTCTCTTTTCCCGCTGACAAAGGTGTAAAATTTACCCCCGTCTTTCATGATATCCCCGTACTTGTCTTTCAGGCGCAAGAACTCGCGTTCTCCCTCCCGGTTCACGGACGGCATCACCTGCCCGTCTTTGCCCCCGATGAAATTCCAGCCGTTCACGTCGTCCACGTACCCGTTTTTATCGTTATCCTTCCCGTCGGCTTTCTCTTTCGGATTCTTCCAGATATTCGCTTTCAACGCCTCGTGCTCCGTGTCGATACCCGTACCGATAAGTGCCACGATAGGTTTTGCTTTCGCTTTCTTTCCTTTCAAAAATTCATACGCCTCGTTTACACCAACGCCATACACACCGTCTTTTTCAAAAGAACAATTATACCAGTCCCTATTCGACTGTTTTTGCTCTTCCACCTTTGAATTTTGTTTCACCAATTGAGCCTTTGCCGCACTACCAATAGCGACCAATACACTCATCATCAAGATTGTAAAATACTTTTTCATCATTACAGTTTTTTATTTTTTATACAAAACGAACCCTGTTCCAATTGAAAATTGAAAATGCAGAATTGGAAATCCCCTAATCCTTCAATCTAAAATTTAAAATCTAAAATTGATACGTCTTTCTCGCTTTTTCTATTGCCTTTTTCACCTCGTCGCCCCGCAAGTCACGGGCTATGATCTTACCCTCTTTATCGATTAGAACGATAAAAGGAATCTGATAAAAACCGTAGGCATCCTGAATTACATTTTGCTTGTTCCCTTTCGTGAATCCTTCCCGGTTCCACAAGGTCACCCAAGGCAGTTTATCCTCCTCGACCATCCTACGCCAATCTTTTTCCCGGTTGTCCATGGATATCGTGATAACGACAAGATCATCCCCTTTCATAGAGTCGTACTCTTTAACCAACTTTCTCGCTTCCGTGCGACATCCCCCGCACCAAGAGGCAGAGAAATCCAACAGTACCAACTTCCCCTTGAAATCACTTAAGCTCACGTCATTCCCGTCCAAACCCACGAAAGTAAAATTGTAAGCCTGCTGCCCCAAAGCAAATTTCCGGCGACGTGCCACCTCATCCACGAGGTATTTCACTACCCGCGATTCCCTCTCGTTCTCGGGAATCATATCCAATATCTGCCTGTAAGACTCGTAATCCAGATCAAAGAATCCCTTGTTCAAATACATCAACGAAACTCGTACCACGGGATCCAGTGCCGAATCGTTTTTCACGGGATTCTGGATCTCCTCCCGCCTAGAGCCCGAAGCCCTAAATTTAGCCATGATATCCATATATTGCATATACAGATCAATCCCGTCGAACTCTATGGAACTCTCTTCCGGCCGGTCTTCATTCAGAAAGCCTTTCAATATTACAGGACTATCCGTGAGGATCATCATTTCCGAGTAACTTCCGAAATGGACGTTATACAAATCTTTCTTGATACGTACCGGTTTGGTTTTGAATTCCTCTCCACTCTTCACCGAACACTCGACAATCGTATTCCCCGACAAATCGGTCACCTTGATTGTCAACGGACGTAGCGTCCGCAGTTTCCCCTTCAGGGAAAACTGCGCGGAAACGCTAAACGTCAATAACATAAATAAAGTAGATACGAATAATTTCATCATATTAATCTTCTTTCAAAGCCGCCATTCGAGTAATATCCCAATCGTATTTATCTTTCATGTATTTCACCGTGAAATCATAGTACCGGATGATCAACGGGTACTTGTCTTCCGGGTACTTGATCAATACCGAATCACGGGTGTAGCGCATTCCCAATTTCAAATAATTAGAGAAATTGGTTTTGGCATCCATGGTCAGCGTTGTCTGGAGAGGTGTGAAATCGTAAGCCGTCACGAGCATACTCCCGGGATAACCGAGTTTCATATAATAATTCTCGGCATTCACCGAAGTGCTGAATTTTATCGAATAATCGAAAGCTCCTCCCGTTTGAAAATCTGCCGGAATCGCGATCGTACCTTTATCCACCATCTTGGTCAAAATGTTTTGCAGAATAACGGTACGCCGTATCTTATACTCCCATGGGGTTTTCGGCAAATCGTAAGGCTTATACGGTCTAATGATTATACTCCCGTAATCATAGTAAGCCAAATTTTCCTCCTTCGCACGGAAAGAAAACGCCCAATAATCCAATCCGCCCCAAAAACAGAGCAAAGGAGCGTATCCGCCTGTAAAACCTCCTGCTTGACGAAGATCATCGACCAAATAGATATAATTGGGTAACACACCTTTACACAATTCCGGTTTCAAGAAACCAAATACATGATTCTTGAAAAAATCGGTATAAAATATCGCGTACTCGTCACTCAAGGGTTCCCCGTAATATTTTATCGTGAACGTCCCGGACCAAGCTTGATTCAAATCCAAGGTATCGAAAGCCGTGTAAATGGGAATCGTTCCGAAGGTATTCGCGATTTCCAACAAATCTTGATCCCAAGCGTTATTCCCTTGAGGAAATTCAAAACGACTGATACTGGAAGCATCCTCAGAACGGGGATACAATTTATCCTCATCGTTACAAGCAACTAACGTTGCCAACAAGAATATCAAACTAAAGGCATACTTGTATTTCATGGTTCCTCGTTTTATTGTAATGTTTTCTCGGTTGTTAATTTATTCTGAGTCAGGGCGGAATTACGCTCTATCACGTTTACAGGGATCGGCAAAGTGTAGGCGGCATCACCCTCCTCCATCACGTACTTGCCTAAATTTACCCCCAACTCCACCCAGCGACGCTCGAAACGAGGCATCCCGTAACGACGCAAATCAAACCAGCGCTGTCCCTCGAAACAGAGTTCCCGACGACGTTCTTCCCGAATAAAATTCAACAGCTCCTCGCCGGAATAATTTACCTCGTAATCCGTATCCGCCGCGTATCGCTTCTCACGTAAATCATTTATCATTTTCAAAGCCAAAGATTCGTCCGTGTCATAGACGGCTTCCGCGAGTATCAAATAAGCCTCCGACAAACGAAGTGACATACCGAATTCCGTTTTAGCTTTTACTTTATTATTATATTGCATCCCGCACTTGCTCCACGGGAGATAGTGCCCGGCAACCGGCTTCAGTTGCTCCGGTTTCGCACTCATCGGTCCGCGTAACTCTTCCACGAGATAGAGTGTCTTCCGCAAATCCTCTTCATCTTTATAACAAGCAATCAGATCACGGGAAACATTCACGTAATAGCCATAGGTGGTTCCATCTTCCATTCTTTCCGAACCCCCGATGATCCCGGTAAAATCCCCCGAATTCCCGTACACCCAAATGGTTTCCGGGTTATCCAATGACACGTAATTGGGATAAGAAGCATCTTCCCCTGCCGTGATGGTTGTTTTCTTCACGAACGATTTCAAGTCATACAACTCGAACCCCCAATCCCCGATCACTTTCTTCGCGTATCGGGCAGCCTCTTCCATATCCTCCATGTGCAGGCATACGCGGGCATGGAGTAATTGCACAGCCGGTAAATTTATACGGTAACCCGCCGCATTCTGTTGATCCATCGGCAAGAGCAGGAAATTCTCTTCCGCGGCATTCAAATCCTTCACGATCTGCTCGTACACCTTGGCAACCGTTTCCCTTTTCTCGAAACTACTTAACAAATTACTCGTTAATTTCAAAGGCACCCCGTCGGCATTCTTATCGTGATTGTACGGTTCCCCGAAAAGGTTTACCAGATTGAAATAATAGAACGCACGCAAAGCATAAGCCTGCGCGGCCACGTAAGCCTTCTCCTCTGCCGAGCCCTTCACGTCGTCCAGATAATCCAAAGCGGCATTCGCTCCCAAAATATACTGGTAATACTTGTTCCATTCCGAAACGGAAGTTTGCGAGGGATATAACTCAAACATATGAGGATTCCATGAATAGATGTATTGCAAACCGACAATCCCCTGAGTAGAGGTCTGCAAAATACAGTCTTCACTCATCTCGATATCATCGTCAAAAGCATGGTGAAGATTGAACAACCCCTCGGAAGTTGCTAACGGGTAAGCATCTCCCAACAGCATCTCGTTCAAAGCATTGACGTTTTTGGGCACGTATTCACTGGGAGAATCCGGTTCCAAAAAGCTCGAACAAGCACATAAACTCGTGAGCAAAATTATATTGAATAATATCTTTTTCATATATCAAATCATTTAAAAACCAACATTAATTCCTACCGAATAGGTCTTGGGCATCACTCGATTGGGCATCTCCGGGTCAAAACCGTTGTAGCGCTTGGAAGCAATGACAAACAAGTTATTCACGGAAGCCGTCACCGTCAAACTATTTAACCCGATCCGTTGTGCCATCTCGTTGTTCAATCTCCAACTCAAGTTTAATCCCCGGCAACGCAAGAATGACCGCGGTACCGTCAACGCGTCCGAATTAGCATAAGCGGTAAACAAATTATACCTGGAATTTACCGGTATTTCCATCGTGTAATTTTTACCTCCAATCACGAATCCCGGGATACTCGTGTGCGCCTCGTCACCCGGTTGTTTCCAGCGTTTCAGCAAGTCCCGGTTAAGATTATTTTCCGCATTCGGCATATAAATCCCCGTATCCAAATCACGATAGGGAGAACTCAAACGGGCAACACCCCCTAACAACAACGAAAATGAAGTTGCCAACGTGAAAGAACGATAACGAATATTCAAATTTACCCCTCCCGTGAAATAAGGGTCTTTCTGACCGGAGTATTTCAAGAAACTGGTCATGTCCCCGTTATACTCCTCTTTCGACATAATGCGATTGAACATCGCGCGACCGTTTTCAGGATTCAACCCGGCAAAGTCAAACGACCACATACTTCCTAACGGATAGCCCTTTTTCAAAATTCTTTCAGTAGTTCCGTTCAAAAATTGACCCAAATCGGCAACTTCTTTATCGACTTTCCCCCCGGAGTTCCAGTTCTTGGAAGAGTTCACGCTCATGTTAATACCGAAATTCTTCGTATTCACTGGAACGAAAGAAACCGTAAACTCGATACCTTTGTTATAGATTATCCCACCATTGACAGACATGGCATCTCTACCGTTCTCGAAAGGAATGTCCTTGGAGATAATCGCGTTGGAACGCCGGATGTAGTAATCGATATTGGCATTCACTTTACCGAAGAACTGCAAATCCAACCCGAAATTCCACGAATGTGTGCGTTCCCAAGAGAGGTTCGGGTTAGGAATAGAATTGATGGACGAATAATACTCGTTGAATATCCCCAATACCCCATTCTGGTTCAATATTAAATCCGGACTGAGATTCGTCAAAGCATTTCCCTGAATCCCCCAAGTCGCTTTCAAATTCACGTTTGTCAATACCCGTTGGTTCCGCATAAATTCCTCCTCAGTCATCCTCCATGATAAACCAAAAGAATAAGTCGGGTCGAATCGTTTATTCGTGTTCTGCCCAAAACGATTGGAGGCGTCATTACGCACGTTGAAATTAAAAACATACCTGTTTTTCAACGAATAAGCCAAGGTCGCGAAAACAGAGAAGAAATTATCCGTCTTTTCGCTCAAAGTACTTCTACCGTTGTATAAATCTTCCAATATCCCGTAACCCGTCAAAGAGGCACCTCCCCCCACGGGAACAAAATCTTCCGGCAGAGTAGGACGTACCGTCAAATTACCCCGGTCGGGTACATACCCGTAGCGTGTGTTTTGATCGTTTTTGTTTTTCGTGGAACGGGCTTCTATCGCCACCATGGCATTCAAGCGGTGATTCTCGTTAAACGATCTCGAGAACATCAATTTATTCTGGACGTTATACGAGGTTACCGTGGCAGCAGAACTGAACAGCGTTCCCCCGAAAGGCAAAAGAGCCGCACTAAACCACGGGTGTTCGGCGCTCACGGAACCATAATCATAACCCCGATACGCCGAGGCGATTGCCGTAGAACGCTCCAACGCCCACGATTGGCTGTTCGTCGTGTTGTACGAGTACCCACCAGTAAACTGATAGGTCAGCCAACTCAATAATTTCCATTGAAAATCAAAACTCAACTTCAAACTACCCGTGTTGACTTCCGAACCCGTGTTTTCCAATTCATTGAGCACGTTGTAACCGATAGATTCTACTTCTTTATTGTACTTGTATTCCAATCTTTTCCGGTAATAGGAATAACTTCCGTCTTCTTCGAATGCCGCGATGGAACGGCTTGTTGTCAAAGCATAGTTCAAGGGGTCTACCCCGTTGAACCCTTTGTTTGTTCCGGTTGTACCATTCAATGTCAAGTTCACACGAATATTATCACTCATATTCAAGGTCACGGCTGCCCGTGCAGTCAAACGCTCGGAACTATTTCCTTTCTCCTGCCCGTCATTTGAATTATAACCCACGGAAAGAGCGTAATTCACCTTATCCGACGCCCCGGTAACACTCACGTTATGATTGTGCCCGAAAGAAGTCCGGGTTAACAAATCCAACCAATCAGTGTTCACCGTTTCCAAATAATTACGTGTTTTAATAAATTCATCCGACGTCATTTCCCCGCTCTGGAACATCTTCAAGGCTCCCTCATAAGTATTAATTTGTTTTATCGGCTCAAATTTATACCTCAATCCGGCGGCAAAAGCATCCTCGCTGAATTGCACTCGTTCCTGCGAATTCATCAAATTGAAATTCTTGTATCTCGGACGAGGGGCTATCGAGAAATTACCGGCGTAATTGATAGACATACGTCCCGTCTTTCCTTTCTTCGTCGTGATCACAATCACACCATTGGAAGCCCGGGAACCGTAAATAGCCGTGGCAGAAGCATCTTTCAACACAGTAATGGTTTCAATATCATTCGGATTCAACCAAGACACCTGATTTCCAATAATTTCCTTCATATCCAAAGTCATGTTGGAACTGGCATTAAGGGAAATCGGGTCGTCCTGAATAATCCCGTCCACCACCCAAATGGGATCTTGATTTCCCAATAACGTGGAAGTACCGCGTATCTGAATTTTAGGAGTAGTACCCGCACGGGTACTGGAACTCAATACCATCATACCCGGCACCTGTCCCTGCAACATCTGGTCGATAGTGGCATAAGCAGGCATCATGATATCTTCCGCTTTCACCGTGGTATAGGAACCCACCATATCTCTCCGGTTCACGTTCTGGTAACCGGTACTGACCACGGTTACCTCGTCCATCTCGTTCACGGTTTCCCTCAATACCACGTTGATCGTGTCCTGCCCCGTGTATTTCACCTCTTTAGATTCCATCCCGATGAAAGAGAATATCAATGTCAGATCTTTCACCTCCGGCAATCTCAACACGTATTTTCCGTTCCGATCTGTCGCCGTCCCTATCGTCAACCCCTTCACCATGACGGTTACTCCCGGCATGGGATTCTTTTGCTCGTCGGTCACCTGCCCGGCAATCTTAATTTCCTTCTTTTGTTGCACCGTCGGAAGTTTACGGATCACTATCACTTGATCTACGATCTCGTAATCAAAACCGTTCTGCCGTAACACCTGATCCAGCACTTCCCGCAAGGTTACGTCCTTCAACTCTACATTTTTCACTTTTGTATTTCCTAGAATCTCCTTCCGGTACACGAACTCGTAATCCGTGTTCTCCTTGAGATATTCCAACACGTTTTCCAGCATTTCATCATGAAACACCACGTTCAATTTCTGCTCCTGCGCGTACCCCATGGCACTCGCTGTCCCGAACGTCAATAGCAGAACAAAAAACTTCAATGTCATAACTAACAGAATTTTTCGCAATCTTCCTTCCGGAAGACTACACGTTGTACTCTTTTTTTTCATACATTTGTAAAGCATTACAGTTAAACATGCATCTGCGACCAACAGATGTTTTGTAATAGGGGAATCGACCAAATTCCCCTTTTTTATTTATATCACTGGTATACAGTCACCGTTTGTCCCGATACCTTGAATTTCACTTCACCCGTTCGTTCCAGAATATCCAGAATTGACTCGAAGGAAGCATACCGTGGAATCTTTCCCTTAAAAGTAATATCCTTGGCGGCTTGATTCTGGTAGAAAACGCTGAAATCATACCAACGAGTCAACTTGGACATAATCTCTTCCAGTGTCTTATCCTCCAACACGAACATCCCGTTCCGCCAACTCACGATATCCCCCGTGTTCACCTTCCGGGTATATACATTCTGTTTCCCGACCACGGACTGCATACCGGGGGTTAATTCCAGACTCTTCCCATCGGTATCTACTTTTACTTTTCCCTCCACCAAAGTCGTGTAAACGTATTCTCCGTCGGGATAAGCATCCACGTTAAACTCCGTTCCCAGCACCTCCACTACTTGACCCTTTGTTTTCACCCGAAACGGGCGTGCAGCGTCTTTCGACACCTTGAAGAATCCCTCGCCCTCCAACTCTACCACTCGTTCCTTGCCCCCGAAAGCAACCGGGTATTTCAATTTCGACTCCGCGTTCAACCACACTTGAGTACCGTCAGCCAGTATCAAATCGAACTCCGCCCCCTTCGGTACATTCAACGTGTTGAAGGCCAATACCTGCTTACTAATGGCATCTTCTGCCAGATAAGCCAACGTCGAACCACCCGTTCTTGCCACGGTCACCCCTTCTTCCTTAAACCCGGCGGCAACACTATCCAACAGCACGACCGAACCGTCATTCAACTTCAGCGTCGGGCGCTGGGCGGAAATCAAGGCTATAGAGGGCATAGCGTCACGTTTCTCTTCCCGTTCACCCTTGAACAAGTAGAAACTGCCAACGACCAATAACACTACGGCGGCAGCCACACCAAAGCGCAATATCCTTAAACGCAATCCGGCACGGCGTTCCCGGTCGATTCTTTTCTGCATGGCATTCTTTGCCCGAATACCATTTATCTTTTTGTATTTAGCGTATTCTTCCGAAAAGAAATCACCTCTCTGCCAACGAAGAAACAACTCCTCGTTCTCGGGAGAGTTCTCCTTCCACACCTCCAACTCCCGCATCTCCTCGTCCGTGATTTGCCCGGCACGCTGGCGAGCCAACAATTTCGCTATCCGGTATTCGATTTTATTATCACGCATCATCATCGATTCTTAAATTTATCCCTATAACGCAACCTCCCCCGAATGGGGTAATAGAAAAAGCATCTTTTTTCAAAAAAAATTATAAACCTCTAATTACAAGGAAAGAAATAAGAAAGAAAATAACGTAGATTCTAGTTTTTCTCTCAGAAAATCAAGGGCACTCGCTTTGTATTTCTTGACCGAACTATCAAATAATCCCAACTTCTCGGCAATCTCCACGTTTTTCAACCCCTCGATAAAACTCATCTCGAACACCATTCTCGCTTTCTCCGGCAACTCTTCTATCGCGTTGTACAAAATCGTCTGCGCCTCCTGATCGATTACCGAATTTTGGAAAAACGCTTCATTCTCCAATTGCGATACATAACGCTCCTTTGCAGAATTTTTACGGTGAATACTAATGATCTCGTTCTTTATCGAAGTATATAAAAATGACTTGAACGTGTACACGGAGTCAAATTTTGTCCGTCGCTGCCAAGCGCTGAAAATGGCATTCTGCACGCAATCCTCCGCCAAAAATTCACTCTCCCCTCCCAAGTACTTCACGGCATAGAGAATCAGCCCGGGATATACCTCCCGGTACAACAAATCCAACTTCCCTTTCCGGAAATCAATCAATATCTGCTCTTCCCAATTCACTGCCATAATTTATATTGCAAGTATCACTCGATCACCTTCCAATCGTCCACAGTTCCCGTCGACTTCCGTTTCCAACCGGGTATCAAGCACGTCAAGAATCGGCTTGTCATACTCGTCGATAAGCACCACCGCACGCTGTCCCGTTCGCTCGTGCGACTGCTCCAGCACTTGAATAAAACGCCGTCCCCTGTCGAGGGAATTGTCCGACGCTATCCCAAAATCTTGCTCCCAACGGGATATATACCCTTCAATTACATTTTCCAACGTACCTCCCTCCGTGAAATTGCTCCCGTTGAAATCAACATGAAACACCGGGTACTCCAGCCAATCCTTCTCCAGTCCCTCCATCGCCAGTCCCTTGAAAAGCTCCTTCCGACCGAGGAAATAATTCTTCAAGGTCGACACCAAAAGACTCTTCCCGAAACGACGCGGACGACTCAAGAAATAGATCGTTCCTTCTTTCACCAGCGAGTAAATCAAGGCGGTTTTATCCACGTAAACGTAACCGTCCTCTATAATCCGGTCAAAACTCTGGATTCCTATCGGGTACTTCATTATCAAACTACTTTAAACGTTATTACAGCAAAGATACTACAATATTTCCCGTGTTCCAACACGCCAAAAAACTTTTGTCTCTTAACTAGTTCTTGCGCCAAACTAATCAAATTGAAAATAATAACAAGTAAACTAGCGCATTCCTTTCCCCTTCTCATCAAACTCTTTTCAAAAACCTTCCCGAAGGAGTTTGAAAGGAGTTTGAAAGGAGTTTAAAAGGAATTTGTTCCCTGTCTTCACCGGGATTACACCCCGTCTTCACGGGATATTCATCGGGTTTCCCCAACCTCGTGTATCGTGTTAACACCTGAAACATATTCACCGGCACCCGTCGATAAATCTATCCACGAGACCGGTGAATATTAAATTACACGATTACTCCCCGTTCCCCCTTTTCGGGTTCTCCCGGGAAGTATCCAGTATATTAAAACAAGCCAACACGTTTTTCCGGTAATAGTCCCCCAGCGGGAACCATTTCTCCCCGGCTCGCAAGGAGTTGCCCGCCCACGTGTCGACATAACGCAGGTTCAGGATAAAACCACGGTGTACACGAACAAGATAGGCGTCCAGTAGCTGCCACTCCACGCTACCCAAACGGCACGCCACGGTAATCCGGGAGTTATCTTTAAAATGAAAATAGCAATAATTACCCGATGCCTCTATCCAAACGATTTCGGCATAAAAATATTTCTTGTAATACTCGTCCTGACGAATAAACAAGCCATCTGCCACCAGCGGTGACACTCTCAAAGGTGCACTTACACCCGATAAATCTGTTTTCATTGACAATTAAATTTATGCCTCATGAAAAAATCACCGACGGGCGTAAACAATAAATAAAAAGAGGGGAGCCATTTCTCGACTCCCCCCTAGCACGCACCAAATTTATAAAACACGATTACTTTTTCTTACTCTTTTTCAATAATTCTGCCACTTCCTTGCGAAGGCCATTATCCCGAAGCACCTTGGAAACGATGCGATTCCCGGCATCAATGCTGGACGTGACAGGAATATCGTTTACCATGTAGAGGCGAACTATCTAGGATTCAAAGCATTTAAAACCAGAACCGTTCATCTTAGCTATGCTATCCAAACAGATAACATTTCGTCAATCACTCAAGTATTGTCAAGTGAAATGCTAAATGACCTTATTCACTCTACCGATAAACGAAAGCAGTAACTTAAAAATTAGTTTTGAATACTTTGAATTTTAATCTAGTGAAATAATTCTAGGTATTTTTGGGATTCTTTCAAGGCTTTCTTGGCACCACCATGTTTACGGACAGCTCGCAAAAGCAAGGATTTAAGCATATACATCTCACCTTTAACAGCACATGCTTGCTTATCAGTTCCCGGTGTCGTCGTGATAATATCGTCCAACCACTTCACCCCGGCAATGACAGCTTTATTATCCTCCATTGCCGCCAAAGAACGAATAAAAAACGAAAAATACTGACGATAAATTTGATCCGGCATTAATCCATTTTCTTTTATAACTTTCATCGTTTCCAGCATCTGTTTCCAATCCTTTTGCCTCGAAAGCATCGAAGTATTTAACCAAACTGCTGAAATATCTTTCCCGATACCATCAGCCGTATTCAAGTACTCGATAAATGCATTATAACAATCTGCATCATAAATGGCAAGATTAGGATTCATTGCAAACTCCATCGCCATACTTACCATGGCATCCGCCAACTTGGCATTCACCACTTGCCGGGCATTAGATACTTTCTCCATCTCGTAAAAAACTTCTTTATTATCCCGAACCGCTAGCAATGTTTTTGATAACGGATTATTCTCAAATTGCATGATTAACGCCCAATTAAATGGTGATATCATCTCCTTCACGTTCAAACCGTTCATGTAGTCCGATACGATTTGTTTCACTTCAGTCTCCATTCCCGCCATAAGCAATTGAGGGATGAGATTAGCAACAAGCGCCTCCGTACGCTCTCCTCCACGAAAACGTTTCATCAAGATATCCATTCGTTTATTGGTATCTACAGCCATTTCCCCCGCCTTCAAAAGTTGACTAGCATTAAGTGCTGTCACTATTTTACAAATGGGATACTCATTTTCCGGATCAATAAACAACAATGTCGGAACACTCTTCACGTCCCATTCGTTGGCATGACTGACCCCGTCCGCATCTTTCTGCATATCAAATATAACGTTCACAAAGTGAGCGTTGAAAAACTCTCCGACCTTACCCTCCGTGAATACTTCTGCTTCCAAAGTCTTACATGCTCGACTCTCTTCCGCGGCACAAACAACAAAAATTAATTTCTTTTCCGCCAATGCTTGGGAAACAATCCTGTTCCACACACGTGATGGAGCAAATCTTATTCCGGTTTGGGCATAAATTTTCCCCATCGCAAACACGACAACCAATAATATTAGTATTTTTTTCATGAACTATATGCAATTTCACGTCAACAATAAAAAATTTGAGAATGCCAAAATCTCCCCCCTGGATCATAAATTCGAAAGGCCTATAAAGTCACAAGGTCAAATGTACTTGTTGAAAATCATTATCTTTATTCGTTTATTGACTTTATAAACTTTAGAAGCCGGAGACTTGACTTTACTGACAGGGAGTGTGCCAAAATGAATTTTGACACACTCTCATAATAAATCATTTATTCAGGCCATCCGCTCCCTATCAATGTCAACTCTGCAAGAGCCGCCCGCATCTGTCCGGAAGTATTTCCTTGATGTGCAACATCCTGTATCATAATCTTTAAGTAACGGGTATTCAATATCGGGTTTTCTACCTCATCTTTCACCGGAATTAAAGTGGTTTCATTAGGCGAGGTTCCCAACTGCACGGTGTAATCCTTCAAAGCCCATACCCAAGGTCCTTCTGCAGAACTTCCTGAATATACCCGTATAAATGGAATTCTAAAATGTATACCGGTCGAACTCGCCGGTTGAACAAGCCGAATTCCTCGAATATCCTTGTATTCACCCAGATCAACCAAAATCTCATGAGTACGCATCGTCAAAAACGGTCTCACCCCGATATTTGCCAACCATTCCGTTTTGGAATCATTATCAAACAAATTCATGATATCCCTCATGTCCGTCACCGGATCCGACTCACATTCCCATCCTCCGCTACCCGGAATGATATATTCAACTCCTGCCGGAAAAACCGGATTACCTTTCTTCACGAACCAATCCGCCGCATCATCAATAAAATAGTGGTTATTATACTGATTTACCTCTAATTTATTCTCTTCACGCAAAATCTCCATCGCCAAAAGACTAAGTGTATGTTCTTCAACTTTCGACTGATATTGGGTAACCTGGGCATATTGTTCCATCATGTACCTATTTTTACCGAGATTAATAATTTCCAAGTCGGGAAAATATAATATATCCTCCATTGAACTAAGATTATAGTCCAAATCCAACTTTTTCACACCGACAAGATGTTCAAGCCTCAGCGAGGACACACCTAACTGCATCGCTACCAATGCCTCGAAATCGGCATTCATGATAAAGGTCGATGTATTGACCTCCACGTTAGGCAAAGGAAGTTGCAGTCCGGGAAGCGCCTCGATCTCCCCCTCCCGGTAAATCGTGATTTTTTTATCAAAATTAACATCACGAAGCCAATGATAATTCTTTCCATCCGGCAAGAATTTCGGGTCATCCTCCGTCCCCACTCTCTCTCTTTTAGGCGTCCAAAAAGATTCTATAGAACTCCCATTCTCGTAATACCCGATTTTAAATGAGGCCATATCTTCTGACCATTTATCCAAAAATAACAGTAAATCATCCCCTCTTTTGAACTGTTTCAATACCATACTGGAAAAAATAGTCAACTCCTCATGGTCCAGCGTGTAAGGACGAACATAAACCGGACTAGCAAGCGATTCCTGCCGATTCCCATTGACATCAACCTTTCCCACCCCGCAAACAGAAATGCTGTAAGTGAAGTTTCCCAATCCTTTGAGAGTATATTCCGTCGCATTCTTATCGAGCAATTCCGACCACGAACCGTTGTCATTTTCCCACTTGATCAAAATAGAATCCCGCTTGGGATCATCCTTGACAGTCCAAGAAAGATTCACTTCTTCCCAACCGGCTTTCGCCTTCACGTCATAACAAATAGTTAATAATGATTTCGGTCCGTCACCGGCATAATCCGAATAGGTATCCTCAAGATCCTCACAACTTGTGAATGAAATCCATCCCATGACAAACATGGGTAATATCCTGTATAATAGTTTCTTCATGATGACTACTCTTTTTTAGCATAAACTTCAAACTCATGAAATGTCACGCGTCCATTTACATCGTCATAAACTTCGTGAAATTCTAATTTAAGATAACGATATTGCTTACCGGTAAATTCAATCGGTACAGACAAAAAATAAGGACCTAACGCCTCCACCTCTACCAAACTTTGCGTGCGAGGTACATAATAAACCAAATACGACATATCCGGATTCATCTTTACTTTATCCGGATCAGCAAACCAACGATCGGATATTCTTGTTCCTTTTTGTTTGAATTCTCCGATCTTTTCCCAAGTTCCGGAAGTTTTCCCGTTAGCCGGATCATAATCGCAACAACCATAGATAGAAAAATTTGAAGGCAATCGACCATAGTATACGTCCTCTGCACCCATATTAAAATTATTGCTTTGAGACCCTTGGAATAAGTTTACCATCGCATAAAGACGCACTTCTCCTATCACCGTCTCATTTTTAATATCGATAACAAAGAAAGGCTGCTCCTCTCCTTCCATCGGCACAGCACCTACATCCGTAAGAAAGGTAAATTGATTCGCCCGCTTCAATATTTCATAATATGTTTTCGCTCTCCTCGTACCTTTGATATCCCCATCAAACAAGTATTTCCATCCAAATTTATTTGTAGTAGCAGAAGGGATTTCGTCATCACCACCCAAATCTATCTCTATTGATTTTTTGAACGGATCGTAAAACTCGAAATTGGCATTCGGTAACTTTACTCTTTCCATAGTAACAATATCGGGATACACTCGATGGCGAACGACCTTGGCATTATGGTCCAACGTCTTTATCACTGCCGTCACCTTGCCATCCTTTAACTGCTCCTTCTGATTATCGGAAATCGAGTAACTTTTCCGATATTTACCCTGTTCCAACGTGAACATATCCAATTGAACCGTATCTTGTAACTTCGTGAACGGATTTATTCCGATAAATGACACTATAACGGTCCCCTCCACGTTACCCGTCAAATCGGAAGAAATCGAGAATCCGTCCCAGTAAGAGATCACGTCGAAAGCCTGCCGATTGTCCGCATGCTCATCCAGCACGGCGTACATGGACGACGCTTTTGTATCCACCGTCATCTCGATCGGAGTCGACTCATTGTAAGATCTATCCAACAAAGAAACCTTTATCTTGACTCCTTGATGAGGTTTATGAAATCCGCTCAACACTATAGAATCGCTCGCTACATTGCCCATACGGGTAATCTCCCCATCAAACTCACTCTCGTATACCGCCTTGACCAGATTTATCTCTGGATCATCGAATTTATAGTAAAGAATGGCTCCGCCCTCTACCGGCACCAATCGTAACTTGTCGGAGTCCACCACAATTTCGAATTGCCCCCCATCGTCGTCCTTACACGCAAACAAGCCACATATAAATGCTAACAACAATAATATATTCTTCATCATTTCATATTTTTAATCATTCAATCTGAAATCATATATTCCCCGATGTATCACCACCCAGGATTTTGCACATTACCCGAAATCATCACTTCCTCGCTCTTCAACGGCCACAAGTAATCACGCGGAGCCAAGAACTGGGCACGCCCCCACATTACCTCCGGCTCTCTGTAACTATTGTAAAATTCCCGTTTCGTTTCCGCCAGCACATTCCAACCTTTCGGTTTATCGTTCAATTCCAAATGAGCCGTTTTCCAACGGCGTAAATCCCAGAATCGATGGCCTTCGTACATAAGTTCGATGGCTCTTTCTTGACGAACGATCTCCTGCATACCTTCATACGTGTTCACCTTATTCGGCTTTTTAGAATACCGGCTCCATGATTCTTTTACCCCCAAAAGTCCAGCCCGTTCACGTATTTTATTCAAACATTCGAATATCCGCATGCTGTGCGCCCCTCCGGGACCTTTATCGTATTCCAACCAGGCTTCCGCCGAAATCAAATACAATTCCGCCAAACGAATATTCACCGTTTCGTGTATATTCAGCCGATTCAAGCCAGCTAAATATTCAGATGTTGCCAACTCACTTCGAGTTCCTTTTTTCACCCAGTATCCGGTAAGATTCTGTGGATAATCCGGATTTATCGTTCTCTCTTTCAATCCAAAACGCTGTCCCCTATAAGACTGAACCAACACGATATCACCTTTCATCGTTCTATCCGACGAAATGGCTGGATCCGGTCCCATTTGCCAATAAGTTCCCGGCGCCGCAATGCAAGCGTAGAAGCGAGGTTCCCGTCTCAAATGCAACCTTAGAACATCCTCGTTAAGAGGGATGATATTCTGATAATTTACATCCGACTCGCGTCCCATCTGATACCTTCGGTTATAATCCCAATTTATATCCTCATCAATAGGCACTCCATTACTCGAATAAAACATCTCAACCATTTTCATGTTGGCAGCAAGATCTCCTTTAAAATAAGAGCCCCAATGCGTGTCTCCATTCTCGTCTGATGTATTTCCGGTAGTACCCAACATTGGGATTTGATTCACCCAAAGCGTATTCCTTCCGTCCACCACATGTATGGCCTCCGTCGATTTATAACCGGGAGCCCAAATGGACAGTTCCACATCGCGTATTACGTTTCGCAATTTCGAATCTTGATTGTCACTTCCAGAAATTAGTTCATACCCTTCCGCCACAAGTTCAGAGAGCAATTGGTCTGCGGCCTCGGCAGCCTTCCGCCACTTTTCAGCATCATACTCCGTCTCGAACAACGGCTCACCTTTCATATTCCTGAAATCTTTATAAAAAGCCCCATTCCCGTTATAAAGCGGTGAGGCAGCATAAAGCAACACCCTTACGCGCAGTGCTTTTGCGGCTTCCTGTGAAAAATAAGAATACATACTTTCTTTCTTGTCTTTCTGTTTCGGGAGCAACACGCTCGCCTCATCCAACAGATGAACAACCTCGTTGAAACAAGTATCAATATGCTGTCGAGCCTGACGCAAATTCTCCGATGATTCCCACACCTCTAAATTCTCATCCACAATGGCAATAGGCCCATAACGCTTGATCAATTCAAAATAATAAAACGCTTTCAAGGCTTTTACGATACCTGTAAACTCTCCCAATTCACCATCCTTTAAATTCGAGGTTTTATCTATATATTCCAAGAAAGTATTACACTTACGAATCAAGTGCCATATCCCCGAAGTTGTCCATCGATTATCGTACGGTTGCATCACGTTCTGATCACCATCCGCAATCAAAAAAGCAGCGTAACGATCTCTTAATCGTTGTCCTCCAGCATATTCATCCGCCCCCAGAATTGCCATGTTCGAATGCTCTCCATACACTAAATCCTCATATATTTTATGACAGTCCACCATCCATTGAAAGGCTCCTGTTCTAGTTTGGAAAATGTCATCAAGAGTCTGAATATCCTCTCTCGGGACAATATCCAAGTAATCTTTACAGCCGGTAAACGCTAGCAAAGAAACAATTACTCCTATAAATATCTTTTTCATACATTAAAAGTTAAAAACTAAGATTAACACCTACAGAATAAGTTCTTTGTATCGGGTAATTGAATGCACTATTACCCAATTCTACATCCCATAAATCAAAATTACTGATGATAAACGGGTTATTGGTTCTGGCATACACTTTAAGCCGTTGTATCTTGATCTTCTCCAACCATCTCTTAGGTAAATTATACCCCAACTCCAATGCCGTGCAACGCAAGAATTTTACTTCGCGCATAAAATACGTGGAATAACGGGTAGCCTCCTGTCCTGCCACATATTCCTCTTTATTATGAGCCTCGATTCCATCCGGGGAAAGCCGAGGCCACAAAGGTCTCACTTTCATATTATCGGGCGACCAATGATCCTCCCAAATATCTTTCAACAAAGCATTGTCACCCACAAAAGGCGATAACGCCGACGCACTCATAAACAAAGACCGTTGCCCAGAACCTTGGAAAGAGAAATTAAATTCAAAATCCTTGTAAGCTAGCGTACCAGAAAAACCGTATATAATTCTCGGAGTGGTAGGGAACCCTATGTGCGTGGCATCATACACATCAATCACACCGTCTTCACTGATATCCCTATAACGAATATCCCCGGGCATCACGTTACCTGATTGCTTCGGAGCAGCATCTATTTCTTCCTGACTCTGGAACAAGCCTTCGGCGATATAACCGATTTGTTGCGAAATATCGTGTCCTTTTTTCATCTGCCACACGGGTTTATCAAATGCCTCGTCCAATTTGAGATAGGTCGCTTTGCTATACGTGAATGTTCCACTCAGGATAAACCAGAAATCAGGATTAAACAAATGTCTCACGTTTGCTTCCAAATCTATCCCTCGCGAACGAGCCTTTCCGATATTGGCCTCAGGATTCAAACCAAATCCTGCAGTGGCGGGGATCGTTGTTCTGAACGAGAGTATATTATGACGAACTTGTTGATAGGCATCGATATTCAATTCAATCAAATTTTTAAATAACTTGATTTCTGCCCCCAAATTAACCTGTTCCGCAATTTCCCACTCGATATACGGATTTTCGTATGCACGTATTGTGTACTCTTTCGTGTTTTTATTTTGGATTATGTTGGGAAGGAAAAGAAAACGATTTCCACGAGTTCCTCCAATACCGTCATTCCCGACTTGCCCATAAGACAATCGAAGTTTCAAATAATCGAGCCACCTTGATGTCGACTGCATGAACGGCTCCTTGGAAGCAATCCAAGCAGCACCAGCGGCAGGGAAAAATCCAAATCTTTTATCTTTATCAAAACGTTCGGAACCATTATAGCCGAAACTACCTTCCAAATAATAACGATTCTTATACCCATAAGAAAGTCGCATTGACAGTCCCATGTTTCTTTGGGGAATCGCAGATAAAATATCCCCCGGATGAGCATTTGACTTCTGCGACAAATTAAATACTGACGTGAAACTCGTCGTGTGGTCTCCCCACACACCATTGTGTAACAGGTAAAATTGTCCCTCTAGACTAGTTGATCCTGAAGACGAACTCTCCCCCGTTTGCAAAGTACTCCTTGCATCCTCTTTCAAAGACTGAAGTTGATGCTTCCCGGTTTGATGATCATAATCGAGTAATCGGTACATATAGGGCTCTGTTACAAAAGGAGTTACATAAAGCCCTTCTTGATAAATGGATAAATTACCACGCAATTCCAATCCTTTCAATAACAAGGACAAATTTTGAATATATTCAATACGATTCACTGAAGAATAACGTCTTCTCTCGATATAACCGTATTGCATCTCCATGTAAGGATTTGGAGAATCTTTCGTAACCCCACCGAACATCAAATGTGGCCAATTATAGGTTTCATCTGGTTCATACATCGCCGCATAATCCACAGGAGAAGCCTTAAATGCCATTGCATAAGCTCCAGCAGCACTAGATACCGGTCCCTTATACTGGTCAAGCGTAGTAAAAGAAGTCACCACAAGTTTTGCCGACTCTGTCATGTTCACATTCAAATTAACACGTAAAGAAGACTGATTATTCCTTACATTGACATCAAAATCATTCAATCTGTCCGATTTAAAACGCCCTTCATCATAATTATGGTTAAGTGAGGCGTAATATTGAACTTTTGAGCCGCCCCCACGAAGATTCAATCCGAAATGATGGTTTATTGCCCTTTTCCGAAAAATCATATTATACCAATCGTTAGCCGGGTAAAGCCACGAGGGGAAATGCGGGTTCCCCGTGTTATTTATTTTATCAGCAGAATACTTCGGTCCTTGCTCGGGATAACGCCCCATGCTCGCTTCATTATACGCAATCATATAGGTTACCGGATCCACGACATCAATTTCTCGGGTCGCTTCAGCCATGATTGCCTCATAACGGATAGACGTATACACGTTACCTTCAACACCCTTTTTAGTCGTTACAAGAATAACTCCATTTGCACCACGCGCACCATACATCGCCGTAGCAGAAGCATCTTTCAGCACACTGAATGCCTCAATATCCTCAGGATCAATACGTGCCAAATCAAGTTTCGAGACCTCCACTCCGTCTAAAAGAATAAGCGGATCAATTTTTGCATTTTCTCCGAACGAAGTGATACCCCGAATATAAAACTTAGTGTTCATCTCCTCTTCAGTAAGAGCACCCGGAAGTCCGCCAGTTTGCCACGCAATCATTCCCGGAACTTTCCCCGCAAAAGTTGTTGTCAAATCACTATTTGAACTTTTCAGAGATTCCGGCCTGATCGTGGTTATTGCAGATACGATACTCTCCCGTTTCTGTTCTCCAAATGCCACCACAGTCACCTCTTCCAAATTTTCCTCCGTGGGATTCAAACGAGCATTCAATTTTTCTTTTCCGTTAATATCAATCGTTTCGGTCTTGTAACCGATAAAGGAAACCCGTAACACATCATCCGGCTTAGCCGCTATCGTGTAGTGTCCCTCCGCATCAGAAGCCACTCCTTGCGTCGTTCCCACGATAACGATTGTCGCACCGGCAATAGGATTTCCTTTCTCGTCCACGATACGACCGCTGATTTTTATCAAATCTACCGGTTTAGCAACTTTTTTTCGCTCTATAATAACTACCCGATTCTTCTCAAAAATAAAATCATAAGGACTATTTTTCAACAAAATCGTGAGTGCTTCCTCGACAGAAACTTCTTTTACGTCTATTGTAAACTTCCTGTTTTTATCTACTTTCCCGTTACTCTGAAAACCATAATCCACTCCTGTTTGCCGATTGATTTCTGCAAGGATTTTCTCCAAAGTAGTATCTTTCATTGAAATAGTCACCTTTTTCTGGATATCATCCAAAATAAAATTCGTTGTCCCATACATATTCAACGGTATGAAACTAAGCGTTGTGAATATCAATAACATGCACAACATACTTTTTTTTAGCGATAGATGTACCGCCCTTCCTTTTTTTTGCATAAATTTGTAGTACTAATTAATTTAAATAGTAAATAATATTTACTGCATCAATGTCGCGATCAATAAAGGTCCAATTTTATAAGACCGCGATTTTGTCTTGAAGATTATCCCGCCTAGCGGGATATCTTTTTATTCTCTGTTACTTATTTACAATGTAATGCCCCCTTTCCTTTATGAATTTACAATTTGTCATCAACTCGATAAATGAAATCACCTCCTCTATCGAAGTCTTTTTGTTCAGATTCATGGTAACCTCAATCATCGTAATATCAGTTTGTAGCTCAAATTCAACCCCGTACCAAGCAGAAATATCCTCCAGTACAAGATTCAACTTTTTATCCTGATACTTGAACACACCATCCATCCATGCAGTAGCATAACGTGTATCCACCTGCCTAACATCGACATTCCCGGAAGTTGCGTTATACGATACTTGTTCGCCGGGAACAACTTTCACTTCCTCCCGACCGGGTGACCGGAATCCGATTTTTCCCTCCACCAATACCGTTTCTACGGTATTTTCACGGGAGGTCTTCACATTGAATTGAGTCCCGTAAACCCAGATTTTAGAATCAGAAACACTTACCTCGAAGGGCTTTTCCGATTTGGTCACATCGAAATACGCTTCCCCGGACAACTCTACCTCCCGTTTGTCCCCGACGAACTCAACCGGGTATTTCAAGCGGCTTCCTGCGTTGAGCGTTACCCGAGTACCATCGGCAAGCGTAACATTATAAGTGTACCCGGCAGGAATCACAAGCGTGTTGTACTCGATCTCCCGAGTATTGTTCACGGCAGAATCATAAACGATATGATTCTCCTCTACTCGAATATTCGATTCGTGAATTGTCTTTTCTACATTCTCTTGTTTCAGGTTCACGCTGTTTCCCCCGGCAAGAATCAACGTGGGAACTACGACTTTGTTTTCGACTTTCACGGTCTTGGCAACTTTCACAGGTTCAACGCTCTTGTGTTCCTCTGTCCACAACAAGGTGAAAATGATACCGAATAATATCACAGCCGCTGCAGAACTTGTAGCCCATATTATTTGACGACGACGCTTCATCCGGCGAAGCCTTTGCTCGAAGCGACGCACAGCCGCCTCAACCTCTCGGTCCGAGGGTATTTTTATCGTATCAATCAATTCGTCTATATCTCTTTTTGTTTTCATATCTTATGCTTTTACCCATATATAAACCGAAACCGGAAAAACTACCGAGAGAAACTACATTTTTTTTCAAAATTGCAAGAATTCCACGATAAAATGGTGATAAGATTGGCGGATAAATTATTACATCTTGCGAAATAATATTATTTTTGCAAAAATTGAAGGAATATGACACTTCACTCAGACGAGTCGGATGATGCACTTTTGAAATCGTTCAACCAACGGAATGCCCATGCATTCGGCGTTGTTTATCGTAGGATATACAGAGAGCTATATCTATATGCAACTCGTTTGTTTGAACCTCTCAACATCCCGTCCGAAGATATTATCCAAGATGTCATGGCCGATATATGGAAG
The DNA here is from genome assembly GCF_900184685.1 of Butyricimonas sp. Marseille-P3923. GTDB lineage: Bacteria > Bacteroidota > Bacteroidia > Bacteroidales > Marinifilaceae > Butyricimonas > Butyricimonas muris. The sequence continues at coordinate 830,706 of NZ_FXXL01000006.1, read as the reverse complement.
CGAAGTTCTGTTCAATTTCCCACGCTGGCATACATTAAGACATTCTGTTTTATCGCCCTGAAAAACGCATACAAGAATAAATTAAAACATTTGGGACACCAGCAACGTTTCGAATTGGAGTGTAAAGTAGAATATGAATTCTCGGACGATATGGAACGTGTAGAGCTGTACAAAACCCTGTACGATTCCCTTCAAATCCTGCCCGAAGATTACGCCACAGTGATTCGTATGTATCTCGAAGGTTGGAAACCGGAAGAGATTGCATCAAAACTAGGTATCGCTCTCCAAACCGTCTATAATAAACGGCGGGAAGCGGTCATCATCCTACGAAAACACATGGTGGATAACAATCTATGAACCGAACAAATCCCTGCAAATATCTCCTATTCGGGACACGAATTTCACGTTTATATGTGCCGGAGTTTTGACAAGAGCCTTTTTATTCCCCGACGGCACGAATATCTGTTGAAACCCCAGTTTCTCGGCTTCCAATACTCGTTGCTCGATACGACTAACGGCACGTATTTCACCCGAAAGCCCGACTTCCCCGGCAAATACCGTGTCCGACGGTATCGGGGCGTCAATATTCGAGGAAAGTACAGCCATAACCACGCCGAGATCCAAGGCAGGGTCACTCACCCGAATACCTCCCGCGATATTCAGAAAAACATCCTTTGCCGCCAAACGAAATCCTACCCGCTTTTCGAGCACCGCCAGCAACATATTCAAACGACGGGTGTCAAAGCCCGTCGCGGACCTCTGGGGCGTCCCGTAAGCAGCCGTGCTTACCAATGCCTGCACTTCCAACAAAATCGTTCTGACGCCTTCCATCGTGGCGGCAACAGCCACCCCGCTTAAATTCTGGTCATGATTGGAAAGGAGCAACTCGGAAGGATTTGCTACCTGACGTAAACCGGATTGCAGCATCTCGTATATCCCGATCTCGGACGTCGAACCGAAACGGTTCTTCATGGAACGCAGGATACGATACATGTGTTGTTGGTCACCCTCGAATTGTAACACGGTATCCACCATATGTTCCAAAATCTTGGGACCGGCCAGTTGACCGTCTTTCGTGATATGCCCAATCAATATAGTGGTAATAGTATTTTCTTTGGAGAAACGCAACAATACATTCGTGCATTCCCGTATTTGTGAAAGACTTCCCGGGATAGCATCCACCGTTTCGGTAGACAACGTCTGAATGGAATCGATAATCAACAGTTTCGGTTCCAGTGCACGGGAATGTTCCAGCACCGCTTCCAGTGAATTGCCGGAAAGAAACAAACAATCGTCATTCTCCGCACCCAAACGTTGTGCCCGCATCTTGATCTGGGATACACTTTCCTCTCCTGACACGTAAAGCACCTTCCCGTTATGATTATGCAAGGCAAATTGCAAGATAAGAGTGGATTTCCCGATGCCCGGCTCTCCGCCCAACAAGATCATAGAGCCCGGTACAATTCCGCCTCCCAACACCCGGTTCAATTCCCCGTCGCCCGTATCCATCCGTTCGTCGGCATTGGTTTTCACCTCCGATAACCTCAACGGGCGGGAAGAACTATTCCCGATAATAGAAGCCGCCCGTTTCCCCTTCACGGAAACTTCCACTTCCTCCACAAAACTATTCCACTCCCCACAAGTGGCACATTTCCCTACCCACTTGGATTCTTTCGCCCCGCAATTCTGGCAAACGTAAACGGTCTTAGATTTCACCATAACAATTGAAAATTGAAAATTGAAAATTGAAAATGATTAGTTTTCAACGTTCAATTTTGTTGTTTTTACTATACTTGCTGTAAGCCGGATTAATTCACGGCTCTCCCCTATGATAGAATCAAACTCTGACTCGGTTAAATAATCTGTTTCTTTCAGCAATAGAAGCCAATATTCCGTTTCATTGGCCTCTTTTAAAGCTATATTCACTTTATTAATGAAATCTGCTTTAGACTGCGCATGTTCACTCTCTCTAATCAACGCTCCAATCGACGTCCCACTCCTAAGCAACTGTTTCGACAACACAAACTCCTTACGCTCTGCACATAAAAACTTGTACAAATTAACTATCCGTACCGCAAATCGGAAAGACTTCCCCGCAACAATATTTTCCTCTTTCATTTTCAACTTTCAATTTTCAATTGTATTAGTCAAAAATTTCATCCACGAAATCGGATTCAGTGACCACCTCGTCACCCTCGTCATCACAATCAAGGACTTTATTCACGCCATTCGGTTTTTCGAAATCTCGTTGCGGAACGGCAAGCGATTTATCGGCATATACTTTTTGCATAAATAATGCCCAAATCGGGAGAGCCATACTGGCTCCTTGACCATTCGCCAAGTTCTGGAAATGGATGGAACGGTCTTCAGCTCCAACCCACACTCCCCCGGCAAGATCGGGAGTGATTCCGATAAACCAACCGTCGGAGTGATTCTGTGTCGTTCCGGTCTTCCCACCGATCGGATTGGTAAATTTATAACGATAGCGCAACCGGATACCGGTTCCTTCATCAATAACACCTTTCAAAAGATTCGCCATCAAATAAGCCGTATTCTCCGTGATTACCTCTCGGGATTCGGGCTGGAACGTCGCCAATAAATTACCGTACTTATCCTCTATCTTGGTCACCATTATCGGCGAATTGTACACTCCTTTATTCGCGTACACGGAAAAAGCGGAAACCATCTCTTTCACGGAAACTTCCGAAGAACCCAAGAATATAGCAGGCACCGGATCTATAAAACTGTTAATACCCATTCGATGAGCCATCTGTACCACTGCCTCCGGGGTAAATTGCTTCAATACCCAACCGGAAATATTATTTACCGAGTTCGCCAACCCCCATTTCAAAGTAACCATCTCACCCTCACGCTTATTTGTCGAATTGCGGGGCGTCCATGTAGTCCCGTCCGGCAACACGAAAGTTTGCTGCACGTTCAACACTTTCTGACAGGGCTCCAATCCCTCCTGCATCGCCAAGGTGTAAAGAATCGGCTTAATAGTAGATCCGATCTGCCGTTTACCCGTGCTCACCATATCATACTGGAAATAATGATAATTAGGACCTCCCACGTACGCCTTGATATGTCCGGTAGCGGGTTCCATTGCCATAAATCCGGCACGGAAGAACGATTTATAATGCTTCAGAGAATCCAACGGACTCATTGTCGTGTCACGCACTCCATTCCACGTGAAAACAGACATGGCTATCGGTTTAGCGAACTCTTTCTTGATTTCGGCAAAACTCTTGCCAGCTTTGTTCATGGAGCGATAGCGCTCTGTGCGCCGGATAGAAGTATTCAAAATTTCATTAATCGCTTCCTTCGTCAGGTCATTGGAGAAAGGCGGATTCGCTTTATGCTTTCTTTCCGCCATAAAAGTCGGTTGCAACGTTCCCCCTAAATGCTCGGTCACCGCCTCCTCCGCGTATTTTTGCATCCGGGAATCCAGTGTCGTGTAAATCTTCAGTCCGTCGGTATAAATATTATAACGGGAACCGTCGGATTTCAGATTCTTGTTACACCACCCGTAAAGCGGGTCCCTCTCCCATGCCAGCGAATCAACTGCATATTGATCTTTATTCCATTTGTAATTCTTCTTTTCCGGTTTATTAGCTGTCAGGTACAAACGCATATATTCCCGGAAATAAGTAGCGATACCCTCTTTATGGTCTTCTTTATGAAAATCCAGTCCCAACGGCAAATTCTTCAAAGAATCGTATTCCGTTTCGGAAATCTTGTCATATTTCAACATCTGATTCAACACCACGTTCCGGCGTCCCAACGTTTTATCCGGTCGGCGCACGGGATTGAAAAGTGAAGGATTTTTCGCCATACCCACCAACATGGCCGATTGCTCTACCCGTAATGAATCGGGAGAAGTAGAGAAATAAATATTTGCCGCGGAGTTAATACCAACCGCCAAATTCAAAAAGTCAAATTTATTGAGATACATGGTGATGATTTCCTCTTTCGTGTAGCTCTTTTCCAACTTCACGGCAATCACCCATTCCCGGAACTTACGCATCGCCAATTCCATGAAGTTCTGGTTTGCCTCTCTGGGGAATAACATCTTTGCCAGCTGTTGGGTAATCGTGCTACCTCCCCCGGCAGCCGAATTACCTGTCGCCATTCCTTTTGCCACACGGAACAGACCACGCACGTCAATACCGCTATGTTCATAAAAACGTACGTCCTCCGTGGCTATCAACGCGTCAATCACGCTCTGGGGAATATCTTTATATTCCATGTAACGACGGTTCTCGCTACCCTCGAAATATTTCCCGATGATTTTCCCGTCAGCAGAATACACCTCTGTCGCAAAACTATTATTCGGATTTTCCAACTCCTCGAACGTGGGCATAAAACCTAATTTCCCGTCGGAAACCAAGTAAAAAAAGAAAAATATTCCTCCCACGAATATCACGAACAATCCCCAAAAAATGACAAAGTCTTTCCAATATTTCTTTAATATCTGCATTCTGTTAAATATTTATTACCTATTTTCATTCCACTATCCACTCCCCGATATTTCGAGTTTTATTGTCAAAATTAATTCCTATCCGGAACAACTGCCGGGAATCAGCCTCGAACGGACGAGCGTAATGCTTCTCCTCTATCTGACGCAGAGCCTCCTCCGCCGTTCCGTCCAACTTGAACTCCATCACGTAAATATAACGGTCTGTCTGCAACACCAAATCAACCCTTCCCTCCGACGTGTGATACTCGACTTTCACGTAAAAGCCCACCAAACGAAAAACAATGAAAAGTACATTCTGGTAATGCACTTCCAAATCCCGGATAATCTCGTAAGGCGTATCGGCAAAAAAACTCTGAAGCCTACACAAGAAAGCATCCGGCTTACCGGTTTCAATCTCTCGTGTAAACTGTTGTATCTCGAAAGGTGTTTCCACCTTGTTCACTCTCGTGTAAAACGGCATCAAAAACTTGACAAATCCCTCCTCCACTTCACGATTCGGGAATCCAAGAACATAATTCTCAAAGCGGGGGTCATAATCCTTAATCGTGAGATACCCGCTTTGATAAATCACGGGAATCGGGCTCTCGTCCGCGTAGATACTGTTCAACACCTCCGCGCTCGTTTCCTCCCGGGACATTTGTTCCAAATTATAATGGTTTTTCTGTAACAATTCCACCAGATAAGTCGGGGTTCCCGTTTCAAACCAGTAACTACCGAATTTCATCTTGTAAAAGGTGTTCAACACGCTAAAGGGATTGTAAATTCCCTCGGAATTTTCCACGAAATGATACCCGTCATAAGACTCTTTCAACCGGGCGCATACCTCCTCGTACGTCATGTTCTGGGCAGAAGCCAATTCGTGCAAATCAGCCTCGAAATAACGATGAATCTCTTCCCCCGTCATCCCGCATATAGCGACATACCGGTTATCCATGGATATATCATTCAGATTATTAAGGTCACTGAACACGCTGACTTTCCCGAACTTGGTAACACCTGTCAATAAAGCGAACTTGATATCCCCGTCCATAGTTTTCAAAACCCCGTAAAACGGTTTCAACGTATTACGAAATTCCCGTTGCAACCCTTCGTTATTGATGGCCTGCAACATCGGTTTATCGTACTCGTCAACAAGAATTACCACCCGTTGCCCCGTCCGCTCGTGAGCCCGACGAATAACCCCGGCGAATCGTAACGAGAACGACACCTCCGACGCTTCCCGCCCGTAAAGGTTCTCCCACCGGGTCAAGTTATCATTGAGAATATTACCCAAGCTCTCGACAGAATCATACTTCTCGATATTCAAATCAAGATGCAGAATAGGATGTTGCAGCCACTCTTTTTCCAACTCCTCCATGGCAAGACCATGAAACACCTCACGCTTTCCTTGAAAATAAGCCTCAATCGTCGAGATAAGCAAACTTTTCCCGAACCGACGCGGACGACTCAAAAAATAGTAACGCCCTGATTTTACCAGCCTATAAATCAACCTTGTTTTGTCCACGTAAAGATACCCGTCTTTCCGCAGGCTCTCAAAATTCTGAATACCGATAGGATATAACCCGTTGCTCATTTCTCTTGCATTTAAACCACAAAGTTAGGCAAAATCAACGAGATTTAGAACATTATTAAGCAAGACAATAAAGATATTACAATTCACGTTAAGACCTCAATCAGCCCCTTCTCTCGTTCTTCAACCGTTATTCCGTCATTGTCCAGCCGTTTCGAAACGACTGAACTTCGATAACCCGACGTGAGAACATCTTTTCCCTTTCCCGTGCTTGACCTTTCCGTATCTTGATATTGTCAGACTTTCAGGCCTTATGGACGAGAGGGTGTGTCGAAACACACCCTCTACATTTTCAAATAGTTATTAAAGAAACAAGCCTATTCCGTTCCTTTCAAAGCTGCAACAATACATTCTTCCAATGCTTCTCCCCTTAGGCTTTCAGCTATAATTCGATTGTTTTCATCCAACACGAAAACGTAAGGAATGCCGTGAACTTCATACAGGTTGGAAGCTATGCTACTCCATCCTTTTAAATCAGACAAATGAATCCAGTTTAATTTATCCTCTTGAATCGCCCGTATCCATGCCTCTTTTTTGGTATCAAAAGATACACTTACGATTTCCAATCCCGCGTCTTTATACTTGCGATAAATTTTCCGGACATTAGGATTTTCCGCGCGACAAGGTCCACACCAAGAAGCCCAAAAATCCAGTATTTTTACTTTTGCTTTTATATCATACAAAGAAAGCGAATCTCCTTCGGGAGTTACCATTTTGAAATCGGGAGCGGTTCCCCCGACGATGATTCGTGACTCTTTATCAACATACGGCTTCATTAAAAGCCCCGGCACTGTTTTACGAGCGTTTTCACCCAGCAAAGCATATCTCTCGTGTAGACGTTTTGCCCTGTAAAAAGTTTGCATACGCCCGTACACGACGGCAGCACCGACAAGATTATCGTGTTGACGAACAAAATCACTCTCAACTTCACTATAACGCTCATCCATTTTAGACAATAAACCACGTATTTGCAGTTTACCGAAGTAATCATTGCCATAAATTTTCTCGTATTCTAACCGCATCGAATCTTTTTGCACCTTTATCTCCAACTCTTTTTTCCGCAATTCATTCCGTTGCTGTTGCAGGACTCCCCCTCCATTTATGACATAAGTTGAAACATCCGGTATATTCGCTTCCACTTTAAACTCGCTATTTTCAACAAGTATAGGCACTCGTAATCTCGTGTCCGGAGCCACGATTTCCGCCATAACCGGTTCTTTTACACTTCCTTCAAAGAGAAACGTGCCATCTGCCGACAATACATTTCCCAAGGTATCCCACGTTCCCGTCACTCTCGGGGTAACCAACAATATTCGCCCCTCGTAACCGGTTATCTGTCCCTCTACCACGTAACGAGGAGAGGGTTGGCAGGCAGCCAAAATCATACTGCCTAACCAGACTATCCAATTCATTTTCATCAATATTTAATTTTTATCAGGTTCTTTATACGTGATATCCACAATATTTCCCAGTTTATCGTGTTTTTTATGTAGTTCAAACTTACCTTTCCGCAAATCTTGAGGAGTATCGTAGGTCCGCATGACACCACATTCCGATTCATCCATACCATCCACCGTAGACCCCACGATTAATCGCCAAGCGCGTTTTCTTTGCCATGAATCAGTAGCACCCCAAGAATTATTAGACACCAAAGGTTCAAATTTTATCACTTTTATCTTTTCTCCCGGGAATGTCAATACCGGTATCGCTTCTTCGTCGGGATAAGCAACGTCAAAAGCATAAATCGTGTTGTTACTGAGATAATAAATATGATTATAGTTATTACTAAAGGCAAATTGAGTCGCATTTTCCAAGCCGGGACCTTTAATCTCCTCGTAGAACCTTTGTTCATTTTTCTCGTCGTATCCCATGAGAATCCCATAAGCGTAATGCCTCCTCGTGTTCGGGTCCTTCAAAACAACCCAATTGAGCCCTTCGCCCAACGAACTATACGTACTCGCCCCTGCTACAAAATCCCGCCCGGTTCGTGCATCAAACTTTTTATCCCCGGAAAATTCCATCACGGAAGGATAAGTTTCTTTTTGCTTAATATTCACAAACTGACGGTTCGTGGCATCATATAGCATCACCGGAACCGGGTCCGAAGCACCGGCGATATAAATCCAGCGATTCATCACCCCGACGAAAGGAGCCGCCTCGAACCGTTCCCCCTTGATAAAATTCACCGGATACCCGAAAAAACCGACCCCGTTAGCGGCAAGCTCGGAATAGACATCCCCGCTTTCTGTAACAAGTGTCCAACGGTCTTCTCCTTGGGTACAACGTTGCGAGAACTTAGCCATCTGAAGATTTACCACTTCCGGAACAATTCCAAAAAACCATTTGAAATCAGTATCTTCACCCACGTGCATATCCGATTTATCAATCTCGTAAGTACCTTTTTCCGAAACAAGTAACATACGAGAATGTTTATTACGGAACCAGCAAGGAAGTAACTTCAAGGGTTTCCCCACTGAAAAATCTTGGTTTGCCCAAATATTCTTGGCAATAATATCCTTTGTTTCATCCCTATTGACTACCATATCAAGACGAGCTTCTCCCCCCATGTCACAAAGCACCAACCATCCTTCACTCGTCATTGTTGTCAAACGTACGGAAAAACGCTCCCGATAGGCAACTCCCGTTGATTTGTCCGTCACGATATAAAACCCGGCGTAAGTGCCGGCATTCGCCTCGGCTAACCATTCCAAGTTTTTATCCCGACCGATAACAAAATCTTCCCCGTCTTTCACTTCATTAATATCTATTCCACTGGGTATCAATTTCCATTCATACTCGTACTCGGATTCATCCTTTTCTAAAGTAGAAGCTATTTCCGGTTGCAGACGAAGTACATCCGCGAAAGCCATCAGCGTGTAAGTCGTATCCCTACCGATTCCGGCAATGGACAACTCGTTAATCTCGCGATAATCGTAATTTCCCTTGTCATCGAAACAGGAGGAAAATGCCCACCACCCCAATAATATATAAAACAAATATCTTTTCATAACGCTCTTATTTAGCTATATTTAAAATTATTTCTGCGCATCAGGTCCCATTGTCATCGGTTCTCCATCCTCATCCAATTCGGGATGCTCCTGAAGGTATTCATGCAAGTATCTCGCGGCAAATCTCAACTTACCTTTATTCAAACCGCTTTCCACGAAAGAAGCAACAAAATCCTCACGATCGTACCCCATTTGGTCACAAATAAATATAGCCTTTTTCGTTGAGAATTTACCAAAGAAGTTTTCGCCATAAAGCGACCACCACACGGGGGTTTGAAAACGTTCATCCATGTGTATGACACGTTGATAATCTATCGCTCGCAGTGAAGTTACTTGAGCAGTATCAATTAATGTTTGCATACGAGAATACAGGAATCCCAATTCCGGAGTTTCTTCCAGTCGTAACGTAAAACGCCGGGGACGTTCGATAAGATCATCAGCCCGCAACAACTCGATTTCCACCAACGCATCCGCTTTTCCCGCGAGAATCGCGTATTCTTTTTGCAGAAGACGGAAATCTTCGCCCTCCACGGCACTCAAAGTATCTTGTTCATCTGCGATTACCTGAATCGTGAATTTTCGGTCATAATCAGCCACATCTCCCAACAAGCACACTCGCAGATTCATATTTTGCGTCTTTATGTCTGAATTCTTCAATCCCCATGGCACCACAATCGTGTCTAACACGGCTTCCGTCGGGTCAAAATAAATCCCACTTGCACCCTCGTATACATCTATTTTTTCCTCGCATGCTCCCAAAAAGATCATGAACAGGATAAGCATATAAATAATTCGTTTCATAACTTAAACTTTAATTATATTTTGTTTCCCCGTCTGGAATGGGTAATACATATCTCAACAGATTGATTGTTTTCGTTCCGTACGGATCGTATGCCGATTGAATCTCTGTTTTCATTTTCCGCTTGTAATAGAAAAACAATTGTCCCTCTCCATATAACTCCCTAAGCCATTCCGCTTCCAAAGACTGTTCTACTTGTGTCGAAGAGATTTCACGCAATCCCCGGTTTACCCGCAAGGTATTAAGATAGTCGGTTGCTTCCTCGGGATCTTCTGTCACCTCCGTGGCAATCATATACATCTCGCTTGTTCTTAACATAGGTATCATTTGCTGGTACAATGAATCTTGCCCTTGATAACGGTCATAAAGTGCATAACTCTCTCCATCAAAGTCAAATGTAGCGGAAGACAAAAAATATTTATACCGGTAATCAGCTCCCGAGCCTCCTGCTTTTTGAAAAACTTGTCTTACAACATCGAAACGGGGAATCAATAATGATGATTGCAATTTCAGATTTTGCGCGTCAAACAGAGAGGTAAATATTGAATTACGATTCAAATTTTGCAACGCGAATAATACCTCGGTCGAAAACATCCTATCGGGAATAGTCCCATCAGTTCCCATCGTCATCGGATCTACCCACGGGAATAACTTTTCCGATATTTCAATAATTTTCAGCGCGTATTCTTTCGCTTTCTCCGTATTTCCGATATACATGTAAACCCGGGCTAACAAAGCCTGTACTGCATAATAATTAAGACGTAAATTACGATATTGGAAAAAGACATTTCTTGAATCGCCTTGGACTCCATGCGTAATTATGGGATCAATCTCCAACTCTTTCTCCGCGTTCAGTAAATCATCTATCACCTTACCCATAAACTTATCGCTCGGCAAAGAAGGGTTTACATCTAACACAAACTCTTCGTAATAAGGAAGTGTTTCCGAGGAAGCCCCGTAAACCGGTCCGAATAAACGGAATAAATCAAAATGCAACATCCCGCGTAAAGCCAATGCTTCACCCCGGCACAAATGATAGTAATCGTCCGATAGAACGGCACGGTTTACCTCACAATTCTTTATCAACAGATTAGTATTGGCAATCAAGCTATAAGCCTTTTGCCAAATAGATTCAATTTTACTCTTGGAATAAGCTCCATCATACTCGTAATTCGCTAAAGAATAGAGACTCTTATTCTCTTCCGGGATAGCGTAACGCTGTGCCAAGATTTCCACAAATTCACATGTTAGTGCCCGACCGTACAAGTTATCGTTGTTCAATTCAACGTAAATACCATTTAACGCTTCTTCAAAACCGGCAATAGTTGAAAAAGCTGTTTTTTCCGATATTCTGTCACTGGGTTTCACATCCAACCAATCGGAACATCCACTACATATTCCAGCTAACAGGAGAAAAACAGATATAAATTTCGTTTTCATAATTGTCAAAAATTAAAAATTAACCGAGATAGCAAACGTAACACTTCTCGCGAACGGATAATCAATACCGCGTTCATCTTTCAAAGAAGCAATCCGGCAAATATCATTCATGTAGGCACTTAACGACATTCCTGAAAAACCCGTCTTCTTTATCCAATTGTACGGCAATTCGTATCCCAATCGAACGGACTCCAGCACGATATAATTATTTTTCTGCACGAAACGAGATGACATTTGGGTAACATCCGTCAAGGCTATTCCTTTGAATCTGGCCTTGTCCCCCGGTTCTTTCCAACGGTCATACAGCGCGCGTTTGTCTTGATTCTTTTGTAAACCTTCTCTCGAAATATTTTCCACCTTGTTGTACAAAGTAGAGTTGAACGCATCAGCCCCAAAACTATACCTGAAATAAATACTAGCCGAAAGACCTTTAAAATACAAAACATTGCCGAATACCCCCTCCAAATCCGGACGAGTATCACCTACAAGTACTTCATTTTCATAATCGTAAGTAAATGTTCTACGTCCGTCTTTTGTCAAGAAAATTTCTTTTCCCGTGGCAGGGTCAATTCCCTCCGAACGAACGGTCCATAAAGCTGTCGGACTACCGCCGTCAAAATAACGGGACAAATTTTTCCCGATATTCTCGTTGTTGTATTTTCCCAATTTTGTTTCGATGCCATCATAATACGCCTTGCTTCTCCGGAAAGTCAAACTCGTTGTCAGATTTACACGCTCTTTAGGCTTATAAATGAAAGAGTATTTTATCGTTCCGTTAAATCCTTTGTCAACTTGCTTTCCGATATTTGCCAAACGGGAAGTGACTCCCACGGACATGGCAACCCCGATGGAGGCTAATAAAGGATCCGTCAATTTGTGGTAATAATCAAAAGTAATATGGAATCGATTATTGAACATACTCACATCCGCACCAATATTTTTATCCAATGTCTTCTGCCAATCCAAATCCGGATCTCCAAAGGCGTCTACCAAAATACCCGTGCCAAAATTATTCTGCATCCAGTTGTTAAACTTGTAAGTATTAATCGTTTTGAATGAACCGAAATTCTGGTTACCCGGGTTACCGATAGAAGCTCTGATTTTCAACATGGAAAACAAATTCGTGTTATTCTTTATAAAATCCTCGTTATGAAGATTCCATGCCAACCCGATAGCCCACGTCGTGGTGAAACGTTTGTTAGACCCAAATACAGATGAACCGTCAGCTCTTAAATTGACATCCAGCAAATAGCGATTCATGTAAGAATATCCACCGTTAAAATAAAAATTAACCGCTCTCTTTTTGGCATCGCTATAACCGGGTTTACTGTTTTCCGTGTACGAATTGGCAAAACCGGGTGTAGTATAATCTCCGCGTGGGAAACCTATCGCGGAAAAAGATTTAGAATCACTGGTGCTTTCCGAAAAAGAAAGCCCGAGAACAGCATTGATTTGATGTGCATCGGCCAATAGTTGTCCGTAAGTTACTGTTAAAGAGCCGTCATACCCGAATGATTCGGAATGGCTATCAGAATAAGAACCTTTTTTCAATGACTCTGTTTCATCGAATTGCGTGTCTTCTGGTGAACGAAAAACTTCTGTTGTCGATACCGATTTCGATACCCCGATACGTCCGCGAACATATAAAAAATCCCAAGGACGATATTCTATATCCAGATTATTGCGCATATCATAAGTATCCCCCTCGTTATAACTGTTCAATGAAGCATTCCAAAGTGGATTCGGCACGTAGATTCCCCCGTCTGAAGATTGAGTATCACCTGCACCCGGTGTTTCCAGCCATTTATCTATTCCCCCGAACTCGTTGTATTTAGGGTAATACGGGTTTGCTCTTGAATACTCCGAGAAAGGAACTATCGGGTCCGTGGTCTTCGTGAAATCAAGAGTTAATTTATTTTGGAAATTCAATTTACCAACCCGGTACAACAAATCCAAGTTTCCACTTACCAACTGACGACGCGACTCTTTCATCACACCTTCTATATTCGTGTAATTCAGCCCCAACCCGAAACGAATCTGCTGGTCACCTCCTTGCACGTATAAATTATGACGTTGGTTCAAACCTATTCGCAAAGGCTCGGACATCCAATATGTGTCAACACCTTTCTTCACGTTCGCCAATAAACGATTATAACGCATTTGTAACTCTTCTTCATGAGTTACAACATTTGAAGAAAAATTTCCTGCCAAACGTTCAAACTCCAACTTTTCCGCCGCGTTCATCAGGTTATAAGCGCTCAAATCGGCAAACGACACATCAAAACTCCCGTTATACGTTAATCTTATTTTACCGGCCTCCGGAACTTTTGTTTCCACGACAATAACCCCGTTGGCAGCCTTTGCACCGTATATGGCAGTGGAAGCCGCATCCTTCAATATAGTAACGGAAGCTATCCTATCCATACTCAAGTCCATAATCGTGCGCAAAGAACTCTCGAAACCATCCAGAATAAATAACGGCTGATTAGGATCTTCCCCGAACTCCTCCTTGAAACCGACGATACTACTCTTTCCCCGAATTTCCACGTCGGGCAAACGATTGGGGTCGGAACCGTATTGATTGTTTTCAAGAATAGCAAAAGCGGGATCCAGTGTTTTCAAACTTTGCAATAAGTTTTGATTACCGACTACTTTCAACTCCTCCGCTTTATAAGTTTGCGAAGAACCGGTAAAACTTTCTTTCTTACGGTTATAGATACCGGTCACAACAACTTCTTCTACCTCTGTTTTTTCTTCTTGCAGCACAACATCAATAACTTTTCGCCCGTCAACAGCAATTTCCTCTTTTTTCATACCAATGAATGAAAAAACTAAAACCGGATTCTCCACGCCGGGAATCGTGAGCGAGTATTTTCCGTCCATATCCGTCGTGATACCTAAAGTTGTTCCTTTCAGCAAAATCGTAACTCCCGGCAAAGGAATATTATCCTTATCTGTTACTTTACCCGTGATTGTGATTTTTGCTACTTCAGGCGTTTTAGCACCTTTCCGCTTGATTACTACCGTATTCTGTTGAATAACATACTCAAAACCGGTATCTTTCAACACGATTTTCAAAACCTCCTCCAACGGCATTTGCTTCACGCTAAGCGTAACGGGTTTCAGTTGTTCCAATTGCGTCTTCCCGTAAGCGAAATTCACATCCGTTTGTTTTTGAATTTCCAACAACACCTCAATAATGGGGGCATCTTTCAATTCAAGTGTAATTTTTTTAGATAAAACGTCTTGAGCATTCACGCTCGTAACTCCCAATAGCAGGCAAACCCACAAGCATATCTTACAAAAAGAACCGCCCCTATTGCGAAATAGTAAACTTTTTTTCATAACTTTGTTTTTAAATATTTATCGAGTTAATTAACCGGTTCGTGATTTTCGAGATACACACTGAACCATTAATTTATTCTACAGGATGCACGTCGGCAAACGGGTATCCTGTTTTTCTTTATACATGATGCTATTTCCGGGTAATCTCCACCTCCTTCCCGTCGATTACGAATTTAACATCAGCAACAGACACTATCACGTCCAAAACCTCCCGAAGAGAGGAAGTACGTTTCACCGAGAACACGTATTCCCGCGTATCCGGAACTACTCCCTCGTGCACAAAATCAACATCATAATATAATTCAAGACTTCGCACTATTTGTTCTATCGTTTTACCGTTGAAAAGGACATAACCATTCCGTTTTGCCTTGTATTCTGCCAAATCCACCTGCATCACTTTAATATCTCCCGCTTCGTCAATAGAATACATATCCCCGGGATGGAGTATCGTTTCTTCGGTACCATTTTCGGGAGTGATTCCCACCCGCCCCTCGACCAACACGGCTTCAACCGGCATCTTTTCCCGGGCAAAAACATTAAACGTGGTCCCGTACACCTGCAATTTCATTCGCTCCGTGTTCACGGCAAAACGGTTGGATGATTTAGTCACCTCGAAATAAGCCTCTCCCCGAAGAGTAACTTCTCTCGTGGAACAAGAATCAAATTGCACGGGATAAATCAACTCGCTGGAAGGTCCGAGTAACACGAAAGTCCCATCAGCCAAAACCAACTCGAAAGTCTTACCCCGCGGCACGATTATCGTGTGCCTCGGCACCTGTTTTTCCACACGGGCAGCATCCTCTTCACTCGTGTTCTCACGCGCGGAATATTCCAATTTATTATCGGCAACTTGTCTCGCGATACCGGAATCCAATTGCTTGGCTGTAAACTTATCGCCGCTCTCGGTAATAATGATTACCTCCGCCGCATGAACGGGAACATGTGCTTTACTCTCGTCGTGCATATTCCCGGTATAATACCACCAAACACCTGCTGAAAGCAACAAAATAACAGACGCTGCCACCGTTGTCCTTTGCCACAACGCACGCCGTTTCCTGCCTCGTTTACTCTTCAACATCTTCTTGTAAAGAATATCCAATTGTCCTTCCGAAAAAGATTCGTTCCGGGTTGGACTATTCGCATAATAATCCCGGGTACGCCGGTAAAACTCTTCATTCCGGGAATCCTTTTCACGCCAACTTTCCACTTCCTCGATAGTCTTCCGGTCCGCAAAACCGTTGATATATGAAAATAATTTGCTCCAATCTATCTGCATAAAACCACTTGATTTTTATAATAAAACGCTTAAGTGAAAAAATGGGCCCCCCTTATTCCAATATTTTTTTATTATTTCCAACAATATATTTTTACCCCAACAAGTCCAAATAAAAATTTTATCGCATATATTTGTGATGTGGTTTTGGAAAAAAACAGAAATTTTAAATCCCGAATATGCCCGAGGAGAAATTTGAACATATCTTCAAAAGCTATTATAGTGATATATATAACTTCATTTATCACTATATAATGAATAGAGATGATACCGAAGATTTGGTTCAAGACGTGTTTATCTGTTTTTTCGAGAAATATCAAACTATACCGGAAGAGATAAACACGAAACAATACCTGCTGGCTATGTCTAAAAATCGTTGTATCAGCTTTCTCCGCCACAAGAACGTGATAGACCGCAATAACCTGAAGTATTTCGAATCGCTCGTTTTCAGTACCACTTCCGAATATGACACCACGTATGACGACTTGTTCACAAAACTGAATCTGGCAATGGATAACCTTTCCGACCTGCAAAAGCGAATCGTAGAAATGAAATTAGCGGGCAAAAACTACGACGAAATATCGAATGAGCTGAACGTAACACATTCCCAAGTTCATAAAAACATCAAAAAAGCATACACGAAAATCCGGACTTATATCGGTAAAAATCTGGATAAATCAATTCATTGCCTGTTATTTTACCTTTTTTTTCACTCATTCTAGCCGCAAACATCACGACACCATTTCAGTCCATCTTTTCAAACGTTCCGAAATATCCTTATCAGGTAAACGTTGATTAATCGTCCTCAACAAATTTAGTTTATCATACGCAATTTGAGGAGTTATTATATGTTGTTCTACCAACTGATCAAAAATATAAAGAATTCCAGAAACAATAGTTCCCGATTTAACAGCCGATCTACGCAACTTGTTATCTCCCGTGAGTAATCTATAATGATTCTTTTGAGCGTATAACCAAACGGAACAATCAGTAATAGACACATTATTATCTTGTTTCTGCTGATAATTAATTATTTCTAATAATTCATCAACAGAATGTGTCTTAACCGCTAACAAGCCATCATTAAAAAATTGCTCAACTTTTACCCGTTGTTCTTCCTTTACCAATTCATTCATAACAAAATCAGTTGTATGAATTTTCTGAGAAAGTCTAAAAAAATCATCCAATAAATCTATATCACAGAGATCTATAAATACATTGGTATCATTAACAACAACAGTTTCCATTTACACGAGATTTAAACTTTCTTTTAGTTGGTGTACTGGCTTTTTAACCAACACAGAAGCCTTTGAGAATGAAACTATTTCACTTGCTAGAGCCCGATACACGAGTCGTTCGAAACGAGAAGAACATTCTTCAGGAAAACGACTTTTTTCTACAATTTCTTTAAAATCAGATATTCTATTCTTTTTTATATAATACGTTTTTAATCTTGATTCCGTTATGATATTCAATTCTTTCGCCTTATACATCAACGCATCTATCGATACACCGAATTGACATTGAATATCTATCAACTCTTTTAAAGAAATATCTTTCCGACTGTTGCCAATAAGATTAATAAACACAGATTCAGAGATCAAAATCTCATTAGCAAATCGATTACATAAATATTCTTTCTTCTTACTTGATAAAACAGGATCTATATTCAATAATAAATGCCCTAATTCATGTGCCGCCGTGAATCTTTTTCTTTCCGGTAAAAAATTCTTATTCAAAATAATAAACGGACATTTTCCCCCAATAAAGCCACTAAGCCCATCAAAGGAATTATCTGCATCAATTTCTATTACTTTAATCTTATTCTCTTCCAATAATTCTATAATATTATTGATAGGATCTTCACCTATTTTCCATACCTCTCGGAGCCGATCAACTAAAGGTCTTATATCTTTGGCATCCCGTACTACTATATAATCCAATTCAGTACTAAACGTAGAATCAATGTTAAGAATACTTTCTATTTCCAAGTATCTTTCCACCATATCCAAAACTTGTTCTTCAATTTTAGCTTTCTCTTTGGATAATAATTTTGCTTTTTTTCGAAATTCAATTCCTTCTAATTTAACCTGAAACGGTCTGAAAAAATAATCAATACTCGTGTGAAGTACATTTGCCAATTGTATCAACACAGTACTATTGGGTAACATCTTTCCATTCTCATATTTCGAAATAGCTTGTTTAGAAACAATATTACCCATTACTTCACACAATTCATCCATAGAGAGTCCTTGCATGATCCTCGCATTCTTTAATCTTTGAGAAAATATTTGTTCCATAGTAACTTTTATTTGAGTTTACAAATATACGATTTTTAATCAAAAATGTAAACCAGAACAAATAATTTTTACTTACCCTTCGACTTCGATATGAATTTCCACATCGTTTACTTCGCAATCTTTAGAACGTAACTCGATAATCATACCCGGATGTGTCCAAGTTGTCTGAAAATCGTAATCTTTGAGTTCTCCGGCTTTCAGCGGGAAAGAACGACGGAAACGAATGGCATTTCCTTCCCCGTTTTCCTTGATAATCAATATAGCATCACAATCTAATTTCCCGTCAAAATGTACACGTATCGCTTTAGGTAATTCTATCTTCGTGTTATACTCGAAAATCGCTTCCTGTTGCCCTTTTATCGTGAATGTCTTCTCCTCCACTATTTTGGACGTCTTCATCCAAATGAACAACCCTAGCGCGAATAACACCAGAATAGCGCATAAATAAAGTATCCCTTTCAATTTCTTATTCTTCATAAGCACCTATTTTTTGTAATGGTGATTACAAAAATACAAAATTGCCGATTCAAAACAGCAATTTGTTCAAAAAACGCTACTTTAAATCGGCAATTTACTCAACTTTTAGTTTTTATCTCTCAGCTTTCCCCGTATTCGTCCCAACTCTTGATAGCGATTTCGTCAGGATTGACTTTGCAGATTGCATAGATAAACGCGCTTGCCAAACGGGCATTCGTGATTAGCGGGATATTATAATCCACCGCAGCACGACGGATTTTATACCCGTTATCCAACTCCCGTTTCGTGTGATTCTTTGGGATATTAATCACGAGGTCTATCTTACGGTCATGCAAATATTCCATGATATTCGGTTCCTTATCCTCATCCGGCCAGTAAAGAATATTCACGTCGATATTATTTTCCTTGAAGAATTTAGCCGTTCCTTCCGTGGAATATATCGTGAATCCTTTCTCTATCAGCATCCGGGTAGAATTCAACAACTCTACTTTGGAACGCGTGGGACCCGAGGAAATCAGGATATTCTTCTTCGGGATACGATGTCCCACGGAAAGCATACTCTTCAATATTGCCTCGTAATAATTCTCACCGATGCAACCGACTTCCCCGGTCGATGCCATATCCACTCCCAACACGGGGTCGGCTTTCAACAGGCGGGCAAACGAGAATTGAGAAGCCTTCACTCCCACGTAATCCAAATCGAAAACCGATTTGTTCAACGCCTCCACTTTCTCCCCCAGCATAATCCGGGTTGCCATGTCAATAAAGTTGTATTTCAAGACTTTCGACACGAACGGGAAACTCCTCGAAGCCCGCAAGTTACACTCGATTACTTTTATATCATTGTCTTTCGCCAGAAACTGCATATTAAAAGGACCGGATATATTCAATTCCCTCGCTATCGACCGGGCAATCTTTTTAATCCGGCGAATCGTTTCCACGTACAATTTCTGGGCGGGAAACACGATTGTAGCGTCACCGGAATGTACACCGGCAAACTCCACGTGTTCACTGATAGCGTAAGCTTTCACCTCCCCTTCCTGTGCCACGGCGTCAATCTCGACCTCTTTCGCCTGCTCGATAAACTCGGACACAACCACGGGATGCTCTTTCGATACTTCCGCCGCCAACTCAAGGAAATGCAATAACTCGTCTTTATTCGACACCACGTTCATGGCAGCCCCCGAGAGCACGTAAGAGGGACGAATCAACACGGGGAAGCCTACCTTATCCACGAAAGCGTATATATCCTCTATGCTCGTCAATTCGCTCCACCGGGGCTGGTCTATTCCCAGTTCATCACACATGGACGAGAATTTCCTACGGTCTTCCGCCCTGTCAATGGATTCGGGCGAAGTACCCAGTATATTCACGTGCTGCCCGTGCAAACGCATCGCCAAGTTATTCGGTATCTGTCCCCCCGTGGAAACAATCACTCCTTTCGGCACCTCCAATTCGACAATATCCATTACCCGCTCGAAGGAAAGTTCATCGAAATACAAGCGGTCGCAGGTATCGTAATCCGTGCTTACCGTTTCGGGATTGTAATTAATCATGACCGAGCGATACCCCATTTTCCGAATCGTGTTCAAAGCACTCACCCCGCACCAGTCAAATTCCACGCTACTGCCGATACGATACGCTCCCGACCCCAACACGATAACCGAAAGACCGTCACGCTCGTACGCCACGTCATTTTCAGAGCCATTGTACGTGATATAAAGATAGTTCGTCATGGCAGGATACTCCCCCGCCAGCGTGTCTATTTGCTTCACGACGGGCAAAATACCCAGTTTTTTACGGTATTCTCTCACTTTCAACATCTTCTCGTGATGCGAAAGAGGCGTATTTTTAATCGTCAACCGACCTATCTGAAAATCGGAAAACCCGTATTGCTTTGCCGCGCGCAATAAATCCGCGCTAATCTCCTCCTCGCCATTCAATTTTGACAACTCTTCTTTCAACAAGTGAATATTCTCCAAACGTTGCAAAAACCAATGGTCTATCTTTGTCAAATCGTGAATCTTCTGCACGCTGTACCCTTTATCGAAAGCCCCGGCTATGGCGAATATTCTGGCATCCGTCGGGTTCGCCAACTCCTCATCTATATCTCTCGATTTAAGCACATTACCTACGAACCCGTGCATCCCTTGCCCAATCATCCGAATCCCTTTCTGGATAGCCTCCTCAAAAGTCCTGCCGATAGCCATAATCTCCCCGACACTCTTCATCGAGGAACCTATCACCTTGGAAACCCCCTCGAATTTATTCAAATCCCAACGGGGAATCTTACACACCACGTAATCCAACGCCGGTTCAAAACAAGCCGTGGTCACCTTCGTTACAGAATTTTTAATCTCGTGCAACCCGTAGCCCATGCCCAATTTCGCCGCCACGAATGCCAACGGGTATCCCGTGGCCTTAGAAGCCAAAGCGCTGGAACGGGAAAGACGCGCGTTCACCTCTATCACCCTGTAATCCTCCGAGTTGGGGTCCAAGGCATATTGCACGTTACACTCTCCCACTATCCCGATATGACGGATAATCTTGATAGCGATTGACCTCAGTTTATGGTATTCACTGTTACTCAACGTCTGCGATGGAGCCACCACGATACTCTCGCCCGTGTGTATTCCAAGAGGGTCGAAATTCTCCATATTACACACCGTGATGCAATTGTCATACTTATCCCGAACAACCTCGTATTCCACCTCTTTCCAGCCTTTCAAAGACTCTTCCACGAGAATCTGCGGCGAATAGGAAAACGCGCTGGAAGCCAGACGTTCCAACTCCTCTTTGTTCGAGCAGAAACCAGAACCCAAACCGCCCAACGTGTAGGCAGCCCGGATAATCACGGGGAATCCCAACCTATCCACCGCCGCGAAAGCCTCCTCCATGCTATTGGCGGCAATACTTCTCGGTGTTCTCACGTCAATCTCAGCCAGTTTCCCGGCGAATATTTCCCTGTCTTCCGTGTCTATAATCGCCTGCACGGGTGTCCCCAACACCTGTACATTATATTTTTCCAATACCCCGGATTTGTACAACTCCACCCCACAATTCAATGCCGTCTGCCCGCCGAAAGAAAGCAGTATCCCTTCCGGACGTTCCTTCTTAATCACCTCTTCCACGAATCCAGGAGTAACCGGCAAATAATATATCTTATCTGCCACTCCCTCGGAAGTCTGCACCGTGGCAATATTCGGGTTAATCAACACGCTATAAATACCCTCTTCCCGCAGTGCCTTCAACGCCTGCGAACCCGAATAATCAAATTCCCCCGCTTCCCCTATCTTTAACGCTCCCGAACCTAGAAGCAAAACTTTCTTCATATTTATTTATGATTTACGATTTATGATTTACGATTTATGATTTATGAATTCTATAATTTAATGATTACCTTATGATTTACGATTTTAGATTTAGCCGGATATCGGTGGAATCATAAATCGTAAATCATAAATCCAAAATATTCGATGATTTCATCGAGGCGATGAAATCATCGAATAAAAACTCCGTGTCTACCGGACCACTCGACGCTTCCGGGTGAAATTGCGCGGAAAAGAACGGCTTTTTCTTGTGCCGTATTCCCTCGTTCGTACCGTCATTCACGTTCACGAAAAACGGTTCCCAATCTGCCGGAAGAGTCTTCTCGTCAATGGCAAACCCGTGATTCTGTGAAGTTATATAACAACGGGTTCCCCCGGGTTTCATCACTGGTTGATTATGGCTTCGATGCCCGTACTTCAATTTATAGGTCGAAGCTCCTGCCGCTCTCGCCATCAATTGGTTTCCAAGACAAATCCCCATAATCGGGATATTCCCTTTCAAGGCCTTCCGTATATGTTCGATAGTTTCGACGCACATCGCCGGGTCACCGGGTCCGTTGGAAAGGAAAAGCCCGTCATACTTCTCCCTCGTGAAATCGTAATTCCACGGCACCCGCTTCACCGTCACGTCACGTTTCAATAAACATCGCAGAATATTATTCTTCACCCCGCAATCCACCAACATCACTTTATACTTCCCGTTCCCGTACTCCATAATCTTTTTGGTAGAAACCTCAGCCACGATATTATCCTTATTCGGGTCGTAGAAAGGCACGTCCTCATCATCAAACAAAATTTTCCCCACCATCGCACCGTTATCCCTCAACTTCCGCGTCAAAGCCCGGGTATCTATACCAAAAAGCCCCGGAATCTGTTGTTCTTTCAACCAATCTCCGAGGCTTTTTTGTGAATTCCAATGACTGTACCGGGAAGAATAATCGGAAATCACCAACGCCTTGCAATGAATCCTGTCCGACTCGAAAAACTTCGATATCCCGTCCCGTTCATCATCCACCGGGACCCCGTAATTCCCTATCATCGGGTAAGTGGGAACCAGTATTTGCCCCTTGTAGGAAGGGTCCGTCAAACTCTCGGGATACCCCGTCATTGCCGTGTAAAAAACAACTTCCCCGGACACCGATTTCTCGTAACCAAAGGAAGTTCCTTCATAAACCGTCCCGTCTTCCAGAACCAGACGAGCTTTCTTTAATTTCTGCATATTTATTCTATCAACTAAAGATTATATGTAATTATACGCGAAAATAGAACTAATAATCGACACTACAAAGAATATTTATGTGTTTCGATAAATAATTATGCATAAATATATTCATCCATTGAAAATCAAACATTTTTGATTAGTTTTGTAGGGCGTAATATTAACACCTATGAGAAATAAAACAAAGCGCTTGTTATCTATTAGAAAGCTCATCGAGAACGAGCAAATATGTTCACAGGAAGAACTATTGTTCAGACTGAAAGAACTAGGCGTGGAAGCAACTCAAAGCACCCTGTCGCGTGACTTGAAATTCATGAGAGTGGCAAAAATACCTCACAAGGACAAAGGTTACATTTACATCATACCGGAAAGCATCCAGAACGAACAGGCTGACGAAAAAGCATCGGCTATCGTCACGGATTCCATCTCAAGTATCGATTTTTCCGGCAACATCGCCGTCATGAAAACCCTTCCCGGTTATGCCAAAGCCGTTACCGTCTTAATCGACAACGAGAACTATTTTGAAGTTTTAGGCACCATCGGGGGCGATGACACCGTTTTAATCGTGATGCGGGAAGGCGTTACCCACAAGGAATTATTGGACGCCCTTTCCTCCATACACCCTAATATTCACTCGCTATTTAAGTAATCATTTTGAATTTTCAACTTTCAATATGGTATTATCTCGAAAATAGTTTGTAAACTTGCACCCCGTATTTTCAAGATTATAATCATGAATATTATTACAAAGAAAGCGGAATTAACCACCACGATAGAGAAGCTGAAACAAGAAGGGAAAACGGTGGGACTCGTACCTACAATGGGTGCGCTTCACGAGGGACACATCTCTCTCGTAAAAACATGTAAAGAAGGAAACGACGTGGCTGTTGTCAGCGTGTTTGTCAATCCCACGCAATTCAACGATAAAGAAGACCTCAAACGCTACCCGCGCACCTTGGACAAAGATGTCGCCTTACTCGAGAAAAACGGGTGTGATTACGTGTTCGCTCCCAGCGTCGAGGAAATGTATCCCGAGGAAGATACCCGGGTTTTCAACTTCGGGTACGTCGAGAGCGTCATGGAAGGAGCCAAACGCCCGGGACACTTCAACGGCGTGGGACAAATCGTCAGCAAATTATTCGATGCCGTTCAACCCCACCGGGCTTATTTCGGGATGAAAGACTTCCAGCAGGTAGCCGTGATTAAAAACATGGTAAAACAACTGCACTATAATTTAGAAATCGTACCTTGCCCCATCATCCGCGAGGCAGACGGGCTTGCCATGAGTTCCCGCAACACCCTGCTGGAACCGGAATACCGGAAAAACGCGCCTCACATCCATGCCGTTCTTCAAGAAGCCACTAAACTGACTTCCGAAATGAGCGTCGATGAATTAAAACAATGGGTAACGGAAGAAATCAACAAAAACCCCTACCTTGAAGTCGAATATTTCGAAATCGTGGATGACACCGAATTAAAAACCATCCGGGATTGGAAAGAGAACAACGTGAAAGTCGGTTGCGTGGCAGTATACGCCGGTAAAATCCGACTGATTGATAATATTGTATTTTAAACGTATATCAAACTGACACGAAGATGTTTATAGAAGTAGTAAAATCTAAACTTCACAAAGTTACCGTTACTGAAGCCAACCTCCAGTACGTGGGTAGTATCACTATTGACGAGGCTCTTTTGGAAGCCGCCAACATGATAGAGAACGAAAAAGTTCAAATCGTGAACGTCAACAACGGCGAGAGATTAGATACCTATATCATCAAAGGTGAAAGAAACTCGGGTATTATCTGCTTGAACGGACCGGCTGCACGCAAATGCGCCGTGGGCGACGTGATAATCATCATCTCTTACGCCTCCATGGATTTCGAAGAAGCCAAATCACACAAACCCGTTCTCGTATTCCCCGACACGGCTACAAACAAACTAATCTGACACGCCAATGGACTTTTTACCTTACATAGAGAAAAAAATAGCTCACACGCCAGAAGAAGCCTCTAAAACCATCAGCATGTGGAGGTACAGAAACGACAAAATCGTCTTCACCAACGGCTGCTTCGACATCCTGCATAAAGGACACATCGAATACTTGGCAAAAACTGCTTCTTTAGGAACTAAACTTATTATCGGTTTAAATACCGACAGTTCAGTAAAAAAATTGAAAGGCGATTCCCGTCCAGTGAACGATGAAAATGCCCGGGCTTTAGCGTTAGCTTCATTGATTTTCGTTGACCAAGTCATCTTCTTCGATACCGACACCCCTTACGATTTAATAAAAACGGTACAACCGGACGTACTGGTAAAAGGAGGGGATTACAAACCGGAAGATATAGTCGGGTACGATATAGTGAAAGCCAAAGGGGGAGAAGTAGTTACCATAGATTTCGTGGAAGGTTACTCCACCACTTCCCTGATAGAGAAAATGAAATAAAATAGTTGCTCGTTATCAACTATTCCTTACAAGAGGATGTATCTCGAGATACATCCTTTTTTTATCAGTAAAACCTTAAAACACAATGAATAATTCGATTACAATCCGGGAATACAAATCAATAGACAAAAGTTCCGTGATGAATCTAATCAGGTTAAACACGCCCGAATACTTCGCACCGGAAGAAGAGAATGATTTTAGCAAATACCTGGATAATGAAAGAGAACTCTATTACGTTCTACTCTTTAATGAAAAAATTGTAGGATGCGGTGGAATCAATTTTGCCGAGAATAAAACGATAGGAAAAATCAGTTGGGATATTTTACACCCGGAATACCAAGGAAAATCACTGGGAACCAGATTACTTGAATATAGAATCGAAAAACTTGAATCCATCAAAAGCGTTCAAAAGATAACCGTCAGAACTTCGCAAGTAGCTTATCAATTCTATGAAAAACAAGGATTTGAACTAAAAGAAATCAAAAAAGATTATTGGGCTAAAGGATTTGATATGTATAAAATGGAGTATTCATACCCAAAACGCAAGTGAATCCGTCTGCAATAAGGCATCACTTCCGGTTCAGTAGTACTTATAAAGTTTTTTATACTCTATTGTAATCCTATTAAAACGCTATTATAGTATAGGGTTTTAATAGCGCTTTAATAGGGAACTAATAGCGTTTTACACGGAAGTGATGTGGAAGTGATACCGAAGTAATACTATATTCAGCTATAAATCCTACATGTTCATTCTATAAACCAATATATGAATATATAGACATTTATTTGTTAGTATCCCCGTTAGTAACTGTGAATAAAAAAAGAACTAAAAAGAATAACTTCATTTGCATTTCACGAAAAGAGAAGCAAATAATAATTGAAATCAAAAATCCAAGAATAGTTTTTTAAATTAACCCTGCTTGTTTCTACAAATTACTAACATCAGTTTTCTATCATTTCACAAAATACTTTTTCCGAATCATTATTACTAACAATTGTGGATAACTCAAAAACAATTTTGATTATCAGTACATAATCAATACATACATTGTGAGTAACCTTCAAACCAACAAATAATAACTACAAAAACAAGAGAAATCCATTTATTTTATCACAATTACTCACAGCCTATAATCATCTTCATATTCTTTTTAAAAAAAATAAAAGATAATATATATATGATATTGTTGTTGAGAACTTCTTACTTTTGTCACTTCAATGAACTTGAAGCAAAAGTAGAAAAAATATGAACCCACTGAAAAAACTAATGGGAGAAACCGTGATATACGGTTTCACGACAATTATCGGACGATTTATAAATTGGTTGCTGGTGCCTTTGTACACGAGAGTATTTATTGCAGACGAGTACGGGATAGTAGTCAATCTAATGGCGTACACTTCTATTTTAATGGTGCTGTTGACGTATGGTACGGAAACCGGTTTTTTCAGGTTCGCCACGAAAGACGGTAAGGATAGAGTTTTCTCCACTCTATTGACTTCTTTGAGCTTTACTTCCATACTTTTTCTTGTTCTTTGTTTTTCTTTTCTTCCTCAACTTTCTGTTTTATTGGAAGTTGAAGATTATCCGATTTACATCTCTCTATTAGCCGTGACATTGGCTATCGACGTGATTACTACTTTGCCTTTCGCTTTGCTCCGTTTGGATAGCCGTCCTATTCGTTTCGGAATCATTAAGTTAGTGAATATAGGAATCAATGTAGGTTCGAATTTGTTTTTCTTGTTATTGTGTCCTTATCTCGAAAAGCAAGGAATACATGTTCCCTTTTATAACCCGGAGGGAGGGGTTATCTACGTTTTCATTTCTTACCTGTTGGCTTCGGTTGTAACTCTGCTTATGTTACTTCCTTATATATTGAAGTTTAAGTTTGTTTTTTCTTTCTCTTTATTGAAAGATATATTGAAGTATTCTTACCCGATTTTAATCGTGAGTTTAGCAGGAATTATTAATTTGCAAGGTGATAAAATATTGATGCCAAAGCTTTTGGAAGATGAGGCTACCAGCATGGCGATGACCGGGATCTACGGGGCAAACTATAAACTTGCCTTAATCATGTATATATTTACCCAAGGATTCCGTTTCGCTTTTGAACCTTTCTTTTTTAATTATTCCAGAAACTCTGACTCAAAAAAAGTGTACGAGGATGTTTTACTCTATTTTACCGGGTTTGGTTTGATGATATTCTTGGGTGTCATGTTTAATCTCGACCTTTTGAAATATTTCGTTAAATCGACTTATTTCGAGGGATTGGCTATCGTGCCGTGGGTTCTCATGGCAAATCTCTTCCAAGGGATGTATTATTCGCTTTCCTTGTGGTATAAATTGACTGATAAAACGATATACGGTGCGTACATGGCTATTGCGGGATGCGTGATAACTATTGCCGGTAATGTTATTTTCTTGCCTAAAATCGGTTTTATGGCTTCCGCTTATTCCGTGTTTACTTGTTTTTTGGTAATGACTATACTTTCGTTTATTCTGGGAAGACATTTTTACAAGATTAATTATGATATACCGAAAATTCTTTTCTATTTTGTTATTTGTCTGGCGTTTTATTTTGCAGGGCGAATGATTAAATTTGACGGGGATTTGGTAACTTGTTTAGTTCGTTTGCCGTTATTTATACTCTTCGTTTATATCTTCGTGAAAAGAGAGATGAGTTTTTTATTGACAAAAGATTTTATGTACAAGTTAATTCATAAAAAATAGCTATCTTAGCACGATTTATACAAATAAGGTGTTGTATAACTAACTATCAAAGTAATAGAGAGAAATGAAAATAAAGATCGTGAATAAGTCGAAGCATGCGCTTCCGGAATACAAGACAAAATCATCGGCGGGAATGGATATTCGGGCAAATTTGGATGCCCCGGTTATGTTGAAATCGTTGGAAAGAAAATTGATTCCTACCGGGTTATTTATTGAATTGCCCGAGGGCTACGAGGCTCAAATGCGTCCGAGAAGCGGGTTGGCTTTAAACGAAGGGATTACTTTGTTGAATACGCCGGGAACGATAGATGCCGATTACAGAGGAGAGATTGGTGTTATTTTGGTTAATTTATCACACGAAGTTACACAAATCAATGACGGTGAACGGATTTGCCAAATGGTGATTAATAAAGTCGAACAGGCTGAATTGATTGAAGTGGAGACTTTGAACGACACGGAAAGAGGAGAGGGAGGCTTCGGTCACACGGGTAAAAAATAAACAATTTAGAATGAACAAATTAGTTAAATCGTTATTTGTTATTCTGTTTCTTTTATGTGCCATTCAAGTATTTGCAGATAAAAAGAAAGCAGTTGAACCAACTTTAGAAGGTGAAGCTAAAGTGCAGTTTGACTATGCTTTCATGGAAGGAGTCCGGTTTAAAATATTGGGTGATTTGAAGTCGTCTTTGACTTATTTCGACCAATGCATGAAAATTTATAACCGGAGTGCTGCGGTGCGTTACGAGATATCTAGTATACTTTCTTTGGGTGAAGATTTAAACCTTCCTCTTCAGTTGATGCGTGAAGCGGTTCAGCTTGAACCCGATAATATTTGGTACAATCTTTTGTTGGCGAATATCTTGCAGAAAAAATCAATGATTGAAGAAGCCTGTAAGGTATATGATGAACTAATCGCCAAACATCCTGAAAGAGAAGATTTTTATATTATTCAAGTTGATCTTTATACCTCGACTGAAAAATGGGAGAAAGCGATAGAGGTTTTGAATAGATACGAGAAACAATTCGGAGTAAATGAACCCGCGATAATAGAAAAAGCCAAATTGTATTCCAAAATGGATAACGTGAAGAGAGCTTCTTCCGAGATCATGAAATTGATTAAAAAATACCCGGAGAATACTGATTATTTGGGATTATTGGCGGAGTTGTATTTGTCACACAATCAGGAGAAAAAAGGATTACAACTCTTGAATAGGATTGTGAAAGATTATCCCGATAACGGTTTCGTTCAATTTTATCTGGCTGATTATTATCGAACCAAAAAAGATTCTCTGAACACGGAAAAGTATATTCGTCCCGCGTTGGCGAATGATAATATAGACAACAACTTGAAAGTTCAATATTTATTGAAATTACTTGTTAATCAAGCGGATTTAAGTTTATCGACCGATCATATTTACAGATATGTTCAATTATTATTGGAGAAATATCCGGGTGATCTCAGTGTAAGAACTTTGAATGCTGATTTTTTAAAGAGAGAAAATAAATTGGAGGAATGTAAGAAAGAACTCGAATTTATTATCTCTAAAGAGAAGAATAATTATCTGGTTTGGGAGGAATTAATGTTTTTATCCAACCAATTGGGTGATACGGCAGCTATGAAAAGTGAAGGGTTGGAGTGTTTGAATTATTTCCCGAACGAGCCGCTCCCTTATATGATGATAAGTTTACCTATGTTGATTGAAGGAAATTACGCGAAAGCAACGGGATATCTTCAGAAAGGGCTTGAATTGGCCCCGGATAAATCTTTTATAAAATCTCAATTGTACGCTTATTTGGGTGAATGTTATTACAAGCAAGATAGTATAGAAATCGCTTTTTCCATGTTTGATAGTGCGATAGCTATCAATCCGAATGATATAATGACTTTGAATAACTACAGTTATTATCTTTCTTTAAGAAATGAGCGTTTGAATCAGGCTGAAAAAATGATTTCAACGGCGTTGAGTGCTGATCCTAATAACGCTACTTTCTTGGATACTTATGCTTGGGTACTTTTTAAACTTAAAAATTATTCTTTGGCACGTTTTTATATGCGTTCTGCCATAGAAAACACGGAAAAGCCTAGCGGAGTGTTGTACGAGCATTACGGTGATATTCTTTACATGAATGGTGATAAGGAGGAAGCATTGAAAATGTGGAAAAAAGCATTGGAATTGGGTGATGATATTAGTGATAATTTGAAAAATAAAATAGTGAATGGTTTATCGGTAGAGCATGAGGAATAGTTTTATTTTTATTTTGGTTTTGATCTTATTAGTGTCGTGTAAGTCTGTTAAAAAAGTAGTTGAAGTTAAACGAGAATTACCGAATATAACTGAAGGAAGATTACTTAGAAATGTTTATTTCAACGAATTGGACTATAATACTATATATGCCAAGAAAATAGATTTGACGTTAAAGGAGAAAAAGAAATCCCATAGTTTGAAAGCTATGATGCGTATTCAAAGGGATAGTTTTATCTGGGTATCGGTGACTGCCCCGATGGGGATCGAGGTTGCACGAATTTTATTGACTCCCGATAGCGTGAAGTTTATCAGTCCGAGAGATAAAAAGTATTTTGTATCGGACTATAACTATTTTATAGAGCGTTTCGATGTCGGTTTTACTTACGACTGTTTTCAGCGAATGTTGACAAACCGTTTCTTTGATTTTGAATCCTGTACTACCGAAATGGATAGAAATAAGCGATTCAAATTTGATAAGTCCGGTAATGACTATGTTTTGTACACTTTGGAGGAGAAAGCAATCGGTAGAAAGTTGAAGAAATTATACAAGAAAAAGAGGAAAAACAAAGAATTTTCCTTGATCTTGCAGAAAATACATATAAATCCTGATTGTTTCAGACCTTGTCTGGTGTCTATTGAGGATATGGAAGAAAGAGTAGGGATGAGTGTTAAGTACAAGAATATTAAAGATTTTGAAGGGAAAGTTTTTCCTGAACGGATAGTTTTTAATATCTTTACCGATGATGACAACTGGGAAGTCCAACTGGATTTCAGCCGTGTGGAATTTGATGTTGAAGTATCATCTAACTTTAAAATATCGAGCAAATATAAACGGATGTATTAACATGAATGTTTTTCGCGTCATATTGATTTTAATCTTTTTCTTCACCTTTACGGTTGCTTACACGCAATCTATAGAGGCGATTAAAAAGAAAAATGCGAAGACCGAAAAAGAAATTGCTTACCTGAACAAATTATTGGATAACGCTCGTAATGATCAATCGGCTACTATTCAGAAAATCACGATTATTAACCTGAAAATTGTAAAGGGAAAGGAAATGATCCAATCCCTCACGAATGAAGTTAAATATATAGAGAAACAAATATCGAGCAACGAGTACGTTAAATCTGATCTGGAAGCGAGTAAGCAACAAATGTTGGATTTCTATGCTAAAATGGTTTACGAAACTTGGAAAAAAAGAAATACATCCGATAAGTTGGTATATATATTCTCTTCTTCCAGTTTTACTCAAGCCTATGCTCGATATAAATATTTCGAGCAGGTACAGGATTATTCCAAACGTCAGTTAGAGAGAATAAAACAAACGAATGATTCGTTGACTTCGATCAATAATCAACTTACTGAATTGATGGCGTTGAAGAACGCGACGCAATCTAAAATATCTGCCCAGAACAACGAGTTAATCAAGGAACAGAATCAAGCTAATAAATACGTCGGGGAACTCAAGAAAAAAGAGAAAGAGATTCTACGAAAACTGAATATCGAGATTAAAAACCGGGAACGGTTTAAAAAAGAATTGGAGAAACTTATTGCTGCTCAAGCGAAAAAGTCCGGGAGTAAAAATTCTAACTATAAATTAACACCGGAAGAGAAACTTATTTCCGACGATTTCGCTAAAAACAAAGGAAAGTTACCTTGGCCTGTTGAACAAGGGTTTGTTTCCGAAAAATTCGGGGTGAATATACATCCGGTGTTCAAACAGGTAAAGTTAAATAACGCAGGAATTACAATTACTACATCGCACAATGCTGATGTGAGAGCGGTATTCAAAGGTGTGGTAACTGAAATAATGTTTATTCCGGGGGATAATAATGTTGTTATTGTGCGCCATGGAAATTATCTGACGGTATATTCAAATTTGGTGGAGATTTTTATAAAAAAGGGCGACACCGTGAACGTGAAACAGAAAATAGGTAAGTTGGCAAGTAGCGGGGAAAACAGTACATTAAATTTTCAAGTATGGAAAGATAAGGATAATATGGACCCACAATTGTGGTTAACGCCGTGGTAAATTGTAGGTATGAAATTTTTATATTTATCGGAGTTGATAATTAGAAATATTTTGCTTACATTCGCTAGACTGTAGTTAGTGGGGTATTGTTGGATACGTTTATGTATGTTTGGTTTAATAATTAATAGGAGTTATTTAATTATGATTTTGTCTAAGATTTTAGATATTAACTGTTGAAAGCATGGACAAACTGGAATTTTCAATTGCCTCGGAAATTGGCAATATCGTTAAAGTTGAGAATTTTATCGATTATTTTTCGGACGTTTATAATGTTGAACCGGACGTGTTCGGCAAAATAAGTTTATGCGTCATTGAAGCCGTAAATAACGCTATTCTTTACGGTAATAAATTGGATCCCATGAAGCACGTGAAATTCATAGTTCATGAGGAAGATAAACGTTTGTTCGTTGCTGTAAAGGATGAAGGCGAAGGTTTTGATTATTCATATATACCTGATCCTACTTTGCCCGATAATATTGAAAAAGATGCCGGGAGAGGACTTTACCTGATGAAAACGCTTTCTGACGATTTGATATTTGAAGACGGAGGATCCAAAGTGATCATGGTTTTCAATTTATGAATGAATTAGATGAGTGAGATTTTTTTTTTCAACGAGGAATGTGAATTTCCTGCTTTTTTCTCAAAAGAGAGGGTGACTCAATGGCTTCAACTTGTTGCTGAAGATTATTCATTGAAATTGGGTACTATCTCTTTTATTTTTTGTAATGATGATTATATACTGGACGTGAACAGAAAGTATTTGAATCATGATTACTATACTGATGTAATCACGTTTGATTACAGGGAAGGGAAAGTACTTTCCGGTGATGTATTTATAAGTCTGGACACGGTTCAATCCAATGCTTTGGAATTCGGTACGGCCTATGAAGAAGAATTGCATAGAGTGATAGTTCATTCTGTGCTTCATTTAATAGGTTTTAAAGATAAATCGGATAATGATGCGCAAGAGATGCGTCAAAATGAAAATCATTGCTTAGAATTGCTTAAAACACTTTGATATGTCGCAGTTGTTACCTGAATATGATGTTATTGTAGTGGGAGCTGGTCATGCCGGTTGTGAGGCAGCTTGTGCGGCAGCTAATCTCGGATCAAAAACTTTACTTATCACTTTGGATATGAACAAGATAGCGCAAATGTCTTGTAATCCGGCAATGGGTGGTATTGCTAAAGGTCAGATTGTCAGAGAAATAGATGCGTTGGGTGGATATTCGGGTATCGTAACGGATAGAAGTACGATTCAATTCAGAATGTTGAACCTTTCCAAAGGACCTGCTATGTGGAGTCCGCGATCTCAATGTGATCGTATGGTATTTTCTTCCGAGTGGAGGGATATTGTAGAACATACCGATAATCTCGATCTTTGGCAGGATGATGTCATTGAATTGATTTTGGATGATGGGAAAGTGGCAGGGGTGAAGACTCAATTGGGTGTTTCCTTTTCAGCTCCTCGTGTAGTGCTCACGAATGGAACATTTTTAAATGGTCTGATGCATATCGGTCGGGTAACTTTTCCCGGTGGTCGTATTTCTGAACCTGCTTCTCATGGATTGTCCGAGCAATTGTTTGATCATGGTTTTACCGTGGGACGTATGAAAACGGGAACACCTGTTCGTATTGATGGTAGAAGTATCGATTTCTCTAAATTGACCAGACAGGACGGGGATAATGATTTTCATAAATTCTCTTTTCTGAGTTTCGCGTATACAAATTCACTCGAGAAACGACCTTGCTATATCGCTTACACGAATAAAGAGGTTCACGATATATTGCGTGAAGGTTTTGACGATAGCCCTCTTTTTAACGGGACTATCAAGAGTATAGGCCCTCGTTATTGCCCGAGTATCGAAACTAAATTAGATACTTTTTCCGATAGGGATAGTCATCATTTATTTTTGGAACCGGAAGGGGAGAGGACTACGGAATATTATTTGAACGGGTTTTCTTCTTCTTTACCTTGGGATATACAATTAAGGGCGCTTCGAAAAGTTGAAGGTTTTGAAAATGTAAAAATATATCGTCCGGGTTACGCAATTGAGTATGATTTTTTTCAACCGACACAATTGTACCCGACTTTGGAAACGAAGTTGATTAAGGGACTTTATTTTGCGGGGCAAATTAACGGGACGACCGGCTATGAAGAAGCCGCCGCTCAAGGTTTGATGGCTGGGATTAATGCGCATCTTTCTTTACATGAGAATAGAGATTTTGTATTAAATCGGGATCAAGCTTATATAGGTGTATTAATTGATGATTTGGTGACGAAAGGAGTGGATGAACCTTATCGTATGTTTACCTCTCGTGCCGAATATCGTATTTTATTGCGACAAGACGATGCCGATGTCAGATTGACTCCCTTGGGATATTCTATAGGTTTGGTTAAGGAAGATCGTTACTCTATTTTTGAAGACAAAATTTTAAAGCGGGACAGGTTAATAGACTTTATTTCCAATTTCAGTATTTCTCCGGATGAAATAAATTCCGTGTTGGAACTATTCGGTTCTTCACCTATTCGTCAAAAATTGAAATTGATTGATATCATTTCTCGTCCTCAAATAACGATTCCTAAAATAGTGGATTATATTCCTTCATTGAAAGAATTTATTTTTGATAATTCTATTCGAGAAGAAATTATTGAGGCGGCTGAAGTTTTGATTAAATATTCGGGGTATATAGAACGTGAAAAATTAATTGCCGATAAATTGAATCGATTGGAAAATTTAGTCATCGAGAATAAATTTGATTACATGGAGATAAATTCTCTATCGTATGAAGCTCGTCAAAAGTTGACTAAAATCAAACCGAAAACAATAGGACAAGCGTCACGTATAACCGGAGTATCGCCTTCGGACATTAATGTTTTATTGATTTTAATGGGAAGATAACTGAAATGTTTCACGTGGAACATTTCAAAATGGTGCGAAGGGTACCTTGTAATATAGATACATGAAAACTTGGGGAGAGATAGAAAAAGTAGAAATAAACATCATATAAACAGTTATTTTATGAAAGTGATAGAAGGAAATTTAGTTGATATTGACAATAGAGAATTTTATCCGTGTACAATAACTGTTTCTGACGGAAAAATTCTTTCGATAGAAAGAAATTCAAATTCTTACGATCATTATATATGCCCGGGATTTATAGACGCTCATGTACATATCGAGAGTTCTATGTTGATGCCTTCGGAATTTTCAAAATTGGTTATTCCTAACGGGACAGTGGGGGTAGTATCTGATCCGCATGAAATAGCGAATGTTTTGGGTGTTGAAGGAGTGAAAATGATGATAAAAAACGGGGAGGAAACACCTTTAAAAATTTTCTGGGGAATACCTTCTTGCGTTCCGGCGACTCCATTAGATAAACCGGGTAATATTATTACCGCGGAAGACACGGAGATATTGGCAAAAACCGGACAATTTACCATGCTTGCGGAGGTGATGAATATTCCGGGTGTTCTTAACGGTGAGCCGGAAGTTATAGCAAAACTGGATATAGCTAAAAAATACGCTTTAAGAATAGACGGTCATGCGCCGGAATTGAGGGGTGACGCGTTAAGTGCGTATATTGCTCATGGTATAGAAACCGATCACGAGTCATCTGAATTGGAAGAAGCAGAGGAGAAAATTTCAAAAGGAATGCAGATCATGATTCGAGAAGGAAGTGCGGCAAAGAATTATGATGCTTTAAAATCTTTAATTGCCACACGTACCGATAACGTGATGTTTTGCACGGATGATTCCCATGCCGACGATCTTTTAATAAAAGGACATATCAATTATTTAGTGAAAAAAGCCGTGTCTGACGGTTTCGGGATATTCGATATTCTTCAAGTGGCATGTATCAATCCGGTACATTTTTATCATTTGGATGTAGGGACATTGCATGTCGGGGATAAAGCTGACTTTATCATTTTGGAAGATCTCGAATCTTTAAATATTCATGCTACTTATATTAATGGGGTAGAAGTCTATCGAAAAGGGGGAAAAATAGAAATTCCGGATTCAAAAATTCCTTGTTTGAATTTATTTAATCACGATATTATAAAAGATATTGATATCCGCACGGATGTGGAAGGAGATATTCACTGTATAAAAGTAGTTCCGGATAGTATCATTACCGAGAGAATGATGCTCCATTTCGACCGAAGAATAGAAAATTATCAATCGGATGTGGATTCCGATATTTTGAAAATAGTGTACTTGAATCGCTATTATAACACGAAACCCCAAGTCGGATTTATATCCGGTATAGGTATAAAACATGGGGCTTTCGCTTCTTCAATTTCTCACGATTCCCATAATATTATCGCGGTAGGCAGCACGGATACGGATATTGTAACTGCCGTGAATGAAGTGATAAGACTCAAGGGCGGACTGGTCGTGAATGATAGCGAGAAATTGCACGCGTTACCGTTACCGGTAGGGGGAATTATGAGTGATCGTTCCGGTCAGGAAGTTGCAGAACAGTACATGGAATTGAATAAATTACTTTCTAAAATGGGAACACCCTTGAATTCTCCGTTTATGACGCTCTCGTTTATGGCATTGATTGTAATACCTACTCTGAAAATAGGCGAAAAGGGAATATTTGACTTCGATAAATTTGATTTCATATAGGATTTTATTGATATGACTGATGAATTAGGATTGAAAGAGAAAGTTAGTAAATTACCTACGACTCCCGGGGTGTATCAATTTTTTGATGCAAATGGAGTTATTATTTATATAGGTAAGGCTAAAAATCTAAAGAATAGAGTTTCATCCTATTTTGTAAAGAATAATCAATCTTCGAAGACCATGGTTCTGGTCAGAAAGATACGTGACTTAAAGTATATTGTCGTTAATACGGAAGAAGATGCTTTGTTACTGGAAAATAACTTGATCAAGAAATACAAGCCTCGATATAACATCCTACTGAAAGACGATAAAACTTACCCTTGGATATGTATCACGAAAGAGGCTTTTCCCCGTGTATTTACCACACGTAAGTTTATCCGGAACGGTTCGGAGTATTTTGGTCCTTTTACATCTGCCAGATACGCCGGTACACTGATTTCCTTGATAAAAAGTCTTTATAAATTGCGTACATGCAATTTAAATCTCAATAAATCAGCGATATATGGTGGAAAATATAAAGTTTGTCTTGAATATCATATAGGAAATTGTTTGGGTCCATGCGTGGGGTACGTGACCGAAGAGGAATACATGGAAAATATTACCCAAATTCGAAATATATTGAAAGGTAATATCTCTTCTGTCATTGACTTCATGATGCAAAAGATGAAGGAATATACCATTTCGCTTCAATTCGAGAAAGCTCAAGAAATGAAGGAAGCCATAGAAGCACTGAAATCACACCAGACTAAATCCACTATTGTTAGTGCTTCCATGAATGACATAGACGTTTTCTCTTATCTGGAAGACGAAAAATACGCGTACGTGAATTATTTGCGTATTGTTCATGGAGCTGTAAACCAAGTGCATACAATAGAATTAGAGAAAAAACTAGATGAATCGAAAGAATCACTTCTATCATTTGGAATTTTTGAAATCCGCCAGCTCGTGAATAGTCGTTCCAAAGAAATTCTGGTTCCCTTTTATCCTGATTTGCTTATGCAAGGGCTGAATTACGCTATTCCCCAGCGAGGAGAGAAAAAACAATTGCTGGACTTATCGGAACGGAACGTGAAATTCTTTAAAATGGATCGTGAGCGGCAGAGAGGATTACGTCGTCAAGATACCAAATTGGACTTGTTGAACACGATAAAAAACGAGTTGAAATTGCCTCGTTTACCGCATCGCATGGAATGTTTCGACAACTCGAATATACAGGGAACCACTCCGGTAGCTTCCTGTGTTGTCTTCATAGACGGGAAACCGGCGAAACGGGAATATAGACATTTCCACGTGAAAACTGTTATCGGGGCAAATGACTTTGCTTCCATGGAGGAAATATTGTATCGTCGCTATCATCGGGTTTTGGAAGAGGGGGGAGAACTTCCCGATTTGATAGTCGTGGATGGTGGAAAAGGACAATTAAGCTCTGCTGTTGCCACTTTACGAAAACTGGATTTGGTGGAACGAGTACCGATAATCGGTTTGGCAAAGCAAATGGAGGAAATCTATTACCCGGGCGATAAAGATCCTTATTTATTGGCGAAAACATCTATTTCTTTAAAGACTTTGATGCATATTCGGGATGAAGCCCATCGCTTCGGTATCACATTCCATCGTAAATTGCGCGAAAAGAAACAAACGGTTAGTGTCTTGAGTGAAATAAAAGGTATAGGAGAAAAGACGGAAATATCTTTATTACAGAATTTTAAAACGGTAAATGCGATTCAATCCGCTTCACAGAAAGAACTGGCAACTGTTATCGGGGCAGCTAAAGCAAAAGTCGTGTATGATTATTTCCATAAATCCGATGAATAAAGATATTGGATTCGAGTACAAATAGAATAGGTTTTTTAAACGATTATTTTGGAAGTAAAATATAATCTCTATATTTGTCTGTTACATCGAACGGAAAATATTCAATAAACTATGTATGTTTATTACACGAGTGTGTGATTTTATCTATGAGTGATGAATTGTATACAGTAGAATGGCTGAATGAGGATTATTCCGAGCATTTTGAAGGTTTATACAAGTTTATGTATAAACGTCTGTATCTTTTTGCCCGAAATTTTTTAATGGATGAAGCGCTTGCCGATGATGTTGTTCAGGAAGTTTTCATGGGATTGTGGAATAAAGGGAAAAGTATGCCGGAAAATATTCCACTGGAACGTTACCTGTTTACCTCGGTGAGAAATTTATGCGTGGATCATCATCGTAAATTGAATATTATAGATAAATATCAAAAGCATCTTGTTGAATCCGAAGCCATGGTATATTTTCCGTACGGGGAAGAAGAATCGGAGCGGGAAAGAAAGGTGAAAAAACTTTTGGCGGAATTACCCGATATGCAACGGCAAGTGTTGGAATTGAGTGTCGTCGAAGGGTTGAAGTACAAAGAAGTGGCGGAACGTTTGAATATAGCGGAGGGAACCGTACACACGCATATAAAAAGAGCATATAAATATATCAAGACTCACTTGGCATTTTTGCTGTTATTTTTGTATATGATATTCAAATAGTCATTTTATGGAAAAAAAAATCATTTTGCTGTACCCCGAAATAAACATGAGTTCGTTTTCAGTATCAGAAGAACTATGTAAAATTGAATTTATGTAGATTTAAGAAGAGGTGAATTATGAAACAGATAGAGTGGGATATCATAGAACGCAAATTAGAAGGGGGACTTTCTCCGGAAGAAGAAAGTCGTTTCGGAGAATGGTACACGGCAAACAGGGAGAATAAAGATTATTTTCACAAGATAGAAAGGTTTTATCAGAAAAACGGGTTCGTGAAGGAGATTACCGATAAGGATGCAAATGTTTCTTGGAAGAAGTTTTCCAATCGTCTGGAGAAAAAGAAACCGGGAAAAAGGCGCAATCTTTTTTATTGGTCTGTTTCAGGTGCTGCGGCTTGTTTGTTGATAGGCATTCTGGTATTTACTTTAGGGCGTGACGAGAAAACTGTTGCCCCTACCCAAATGGCAACCATTCCAGCGGGAGGAAATAAAGCTATTTTGCAGTTATCCAATGGAATATGTGTTGAACTGGAAAATCTTTCCAACGAGATGGAAGATGCTTCGGCTAAAATCGTTAATACAGGCTCTGTATTGAGTTACGAGAAAAAACAGGATACTTTGATTCAAGAGGAAGTTTTCAACAAAGTAACGACTCCGAGAGGGGGAGAATACGGGATAACACTTTCGGACGGGACAAAGGTGTATTTGGGAGCTCTCTCGGAGATTGAATACCCGGTGACATTCTCCGGAGATAAACGAGTGGTGAAGGCATCCGGTGAAATCTATTTTGACGTGGCTCATGATCCGGGACATCCGTTTGTCGTGGAAATGAAAAACCAGAAAATAGAAGTATTGGGAACATCATTCAACGTCAGGGATTACGAGGATGAAGAGTTTGTTGAAACCACTCTCGTCAAAGGTAAAGTGAAAGTATCGGCAGGCAATGAATCCTGTATTCTGGAACCGAGTCACCAAGCCGTGTTGGATAAGAAAAATAACACGATAGTACAGAGAGAGGTAAACGTGGATGAATTCGTGGATTGGAAAAACGGAAAATTGAATATCCGGAACCAACGTTTGGAAGATATTCTGACCCGATTGAGCAAATGGTACGATGTTTATGTCTTCTACACGAGTGAAGACGCCAAAAACTTGCGCTTCTACGCGAATATTGACCGGTATAGTGATATGAATGAATTGTTGGATAAGTTCGAAAA
The DNA here is from genome assembly GCF_900184685.1 of Butyricimonas sp. Marseille-P3923. Classification (GTDB taxonomy): domain Bacteria; phylum Bacteroidota; class Bacteroidia; order Bacteroidales; family Marinifilaceae; genus Butyricimonas; species Butyricimonas muris. The sequence continues at coordinate 789,647 of NZ_FXXL01000006.1, read as the reverse complement.
GACAGAACAAGTCAAATTCGAAATCAAAGGAAACGTGATTAATGTTTCGACCGTGAAATAAGAATTAAAATAGTATTGACTGTATAGAGTAGAGGGTGTGTCAAAACACACACTCTCGTCCATAAGGTCTGAAGGTCCATAATGTTGTAAGGTCAAATGTATAGAGAGATTTGATTTATGATATTGTATGTCATTGTGTTATTGAATCGTGGACTTTATGGAATTTAGGAGCCGGAGGCTCGACTTTATGGACATTATAGACTGGAGGTGTGTCAAAACACACCTCTTTTATTAAGAATTTGTTAAAATGTATCTTCTTTGTACCCTGTTTTGAAAGTTTATTCGTTTTGCGTTAAACAGTAATTTCAACGCCGGAACGAATGAATAAGAATAAGGGTTTTTACTTGTAAGTTCGGGTAAATTTTAAAAAAGGGATGTATGAAAAGAACGAAGATTTTTCTAGCAGTGTTCGCGTTATCAGGTATGTTTTATAACGGTCAGGCACAGGAAACAAAAACGGAAGTGAAGGATAGTGTCACAAGTGACGGTACCGTTCGCAAGACTATTAAAATGGAGGTCAAGAGTGCGGAGGATTTGCAGAATTTATTCAAGATGTTGGGTAATGGAAACGTGCAGGTTAAGAATAAGTCAGCCGATACCCAACAAAAAAAGGGGACAGTAACGACCTCGAATCAAGTTCAGGGACGATTAATGGAGAGTAATGGTGATAAAACTTTGCATGCAAAATCTTATTTGAATCGTCAAGCACCGGAATTGAAAGTTGAGAAATGGTTGACGGATGTACCGAACACGGAAGGTAAATTTGTGTTGATTGATTTCTGGGGGCCTTCTTGCGGACCTTGTCGGAAGAGTATTCCTGATTTGAATAAATTCAGTAAGCAGTTTAAAGATAAATTAGTGGTGATTGGTGTGGCTCCAAACAAGGAAGAATCTGTACGGGGGATGAAAGATCCTGTTATCGAGTATTATAGTGCTATCGATACGAAAAAGGAATATATCGGTAAATATGAAGTGAAAGGTTACCCGCATGCAGTGCTTTTGGATACTCGGGGAATCGTTCGCTGGGAAGGTAATCCGGTATTATCAGGATATGAATTAACAGCCGAGGTAATTGAAGGGTTGTTAAAAAAATATGATTACGAGAATGGAGGGGTTGACCGGAATATGGCAAAACCGTTTTTAGGAGAAAAAGTACCGGATTGGAATATAAAGGAATGGTACCCGAAAGAACCGAAAACGAAAGGCAAGTTTGTTTTGCGGGATTTCTTCAGTTTCCACTGTGGCCCCTGCCGGAAAGCAATCCCGAAGTTAAACAAATGGAGTAAGGAATTTGCCGATGATTTAGTGGTGATTGGTTGTGCCAAAGATGGCGTAAAGCGATTACTGGAAATCGAGCCTAAAATCGAGTACAATTTGGCAAGTGACCCGCAAGGGGAAATATGGAAGACTATGGATTTGCACGTGTTGTCATACGTCCAATTGATTGATCCGAAAGGGATTGTCCGTTGGGAAGGTCTTTGCATAGATTTGACAACTGCAAAAATCAAAGAAATTATTAGTAAGTACAAGTAGCTGTTTTTTGGAGGTTGTCCGAGATAATTTTTGGACAACCTTTTTTTAATCGCATGAAAATGAAACGTAAAGTTATTCTTGTCGTTGTAGCGATATTGTGTCTTTTGGGAAGCGGATACGCGCAGAAGACTGAAAAAATGAAAGTTCGGGAATGGCAATCCCCGGTATTGAAAAGTGCCCGGACTTGTTTAGAAGTTCAAGTGCAGGGTTATGAACCCGGGATGAAGAAAGAAGGATATTTGTCATGGGGTGGATTTCTGCCCGGTAAACAAGAATTTGCACTGGATGAAAACGGGAAAACTCTGATAGAATTCGAGCAACACGGTTCTTTGTTGTTGAATCTTTCTTTAGCGTGTATGGATCGGGAATTAGAGATTGTCCTGAATCCGGGGGAGAATGCAAGGCTTTACGTGAATACAAAAGAAACAAGGGGAGAATTTGAAGGGGATTATTCGGAATTGAATCAATATTTGCTTTGTCGTGGTGAGCGTAACCGTAGTTATCCGGTAGATTTGGAAAAAATCAAAGGAATGACGGAAAATGAATACATTCTTTATTGTAAAGAATTGTATGATAGTCGATTAAAAGAGTCATCGAAGCAAAAGAAAAAACAAGGTGAAGGTTGGTTCCGCTATGCTCAATTGGAAGCGTTGCTGGATTGTGCGGAAGATATTTATTCGATGAATCCGAATTTTGAGAAGGCGTATCAAGGAGCAAAAGATTCGAGAGAGCTGCCTTATACAAAATATCCCTGCTTTAATATATTGCAGCCAATTTTTCTGGAAGCCGGTTATGATTTGATGCTTCTGCCCGAGCATTCGATTAACAAGATGTTATCGTACTTTAGAAAGGAAGAACAGTTGCAGGCTTTTTTGGAAAATAAAGGAGGTTATTTACTGGATTTACAAAAAGCTCATGTTTGCCATTTGCGTGTAAATAATGATCTGCCTTTAAAAAAGGAACATCTGACATTGATGCAAACGGCTTCACCCTACGTGAAAGAGTTATTTACCGATATTTACGAGAAAGGAAATAAGGCATGGGCAGAACATCTGGCAAAACCGGGATATAAGATTGGAAAGGTTCCGGACGTACCGAAAGAACAGGTGTTTGACAGTATCATGACGGGCTACCGGGGAGAAGTGGTATTTGTTGATTTCTGGTACGTGTACTGTAAATCTTGTTTGAAAGCGATGAATGAAATGGAGGAAGTGAAACAAGAATTTGAGAAAAAAGGGGTTAAGTTTTTGTTTATTACCGGGGCAAAGGCTTCACCGGAAGAGCGTTGGTTGAAAATGATACCGGACATGAGTGGCGACCATTACCGGGTGACGAATGAAACTTACCGCTATTTGATAGATGAGCAGTTTAAGATGGGAGGGTTGCCCCATTATTTAATCGTGGATAGAGAAGGGAATATAAAACATTCTTTCAGAGGTTTTATGGGACGTGAAAAGATGCGGGAAGTATTGGAAAATGAATTAAAGAATTAAAAAAGAATATATGAAAAGAGTTGTATTATTATTTATAGCCGTGTGGTCTGTTTTTCCTGTTTTTTCACAACAAAAACAAGACAAAGTTTGGTTGTATGCCAAATCGATTATCAATCAAAAGGCTCCGGAATTAGTTGTCGAAGAATGGATTACGGATCGACCGGATACGAAAGGAAAATTTGTTTTGATTGATTTTTGGGCAACGACGTGTGGCCCGTGTAAAAAAGCGATATCTCATTTGAACGAGTTCAGTGAGCGGTTTAAAGATAAGTTGGTGGTGATCGGGATTTCTTACGAGAAAGCGGAGAAAGTGAAAGCCATGAAAGAACCTGTTATTGATTATTATAGTGCGGTGGATACGGAAAAGAGAATGAGTAAAGAATTGGAAATTACAGGGATTCCGCACGTGATACTGATAGATCCTCAAGGTATAGTACGTTGGGAAGGTTATCCGTTGGGAGGGGTTAAGTTGACGGCGGAGGTGATTGAAGACATTATGAAGAAATACGGGAATGAGGATAAGGTAGAAAAAAAGATGTGGGCAAAATCTTTCTTGAATCAAAAAGCTCCCGAATTAGTGGTTGAAAAATGGTTGACCAAAGAGCCGAAAATGAAAGGTAAATTCTTGTTGATTGATTTTTGGGGACCTTCTTGTGCTCCTTGTCGGAAAGGGATTCCGGATTTAAATGAGTTCAGTAAGAAATTTAAAAAAGATTTGGTGGTCATTGGGATGTGCGGTCAGAAAGAAGAACAAGTGAGAGCGATGAAAGAGCCTGTGATCGAGTATTACAGTGCTATCGATACCAAGAAAGTATTGCATAAAGCCTTGGGGATAACGGCTGTCCCTCATGCTATTCTGGTTGATCCGGAAGGCATCGTACGTTGGGAAGGCTACCCTCTTCTGAAAGGACATGAATTGACGGCGGAAATAATTGAAGAAATAATCAAGGAGTACAAGAAGAAATAAAGATAATGGTAAGGTATTTTTTATGGATATTACCTTGTTTATTCGCCCTTTCCGGGGTAGGGCAAAAGGCGAATTATAAACAAGCGGAGCGTTTTTTGAATTTAGAATCTCTGGTCGGTTCTACAAGTGTGTTACCTAATGTTTTGAAGGGGACGGATAAATTCTGGTATAAATATGAAACGAAAGACGGGATACGTTATTATTTCGTGGACCCTAAAGCCGGGTTGAATCGTGAATTGTTCAACCGCAAAGAGTTAGCGGGTGAGATTAGCCGGGTGACGCACAAACCTGTTAATTACAAGGATATTAAATTATCGGGTTTTTCTTTGGAAGAGAAAGGGAAGGTTTTGCAATTTACTTCAGAGGGAGTAAGATTTAAATACGATCTTCGGACGAACGCTTTGGAACGAGTGATTTCCGACACGACAAAGAAAAATCCGAAAACACCGGTGAAGCCGGCTAAGACGATAAAATACGACGGTAAACTTTCCCCGGATAGCAATTACACGGTATATGCCAAGAATCATAATCTGTATTTATTTTCGCTGAAAGATTCCGTGGAAACACAATTGACAACGGACGGGCGTACAGGTTATTCTTACGCACCCAAGACGGCGGATTCCACGAAAAAGGTGATTCCGGATATTACTTGGTTCGGTGATTCAAGATTCTTTTACGCGGAGCGTGAGGACAAAAGAAAAATGGAGGAGCTTTACTTGGTAAATACTTTAGGCACGGGGCGTCCGACATTGCAGAAATACAAATTTGCCATGCCGGGGGATGAACACGTGCAACAGAATGAATTACACGTGTTTGATATTTCCATTAAAAAAGAGGTGAAATTAGATGTAGAAAAATGGAAAGATCAAAAATTATCCGTGTACAGTGTCGGACGCCCCGCTAAAAGGCTTTATTTCACGCGCAAGAAAAGGACTTGTGATGAGATGGAGTTGTGTCGGGTAATCCCGGAAACGGGAGAAGTGAAAGTGTTGATTAATGAAGTATGTGAACCTTATTTTAATGATCAGCTATTTAAATTCCACGTATTGAAAGACGGGGAAGAAATTCTTTGGTGGTCGGAACGCACGGGGCACGGGCATTGGTATCGGTATGACGGAGAGGGAAACCTGAAGAATGTTGTTACTTCCGGTGGTTGGACATCCGGGAAAATTGTTCGGATAGATACCACGGGACAAACCATTTATTTCGAGGCTTACGGGCAAGACAAAGAGGGTGTGAGTCCTTATTATGCTCGCTTGAATAAAGTTCGTTTTGACGGGAAAGGAGGGGTGAAAATATTGACACCGGAACAGGCAACGCACAAAACGAACTTTTTATTTGGCGGGAAATATTTCGTGGATAATTATTCCCGTGCTGATTTGGAACCTCGGAGCGTGATAAGAAACACGGACGGGAAAGTTGTTGTAGAACTGGCATCTCCCGATTTGTCCCGGCTTTACGAAACGGGTTGGCGTATGCCTGAACCTTTCTCCGTGAAAGCGGCAGACGGTTCAACGGACCTATTCGGTTACATGTGGAAACCGGCGGATTTCGATTCCACGAAGACGTACCCTATCATATCTTACGTGTATCCGGGACCGCAAACTGAAGGAGTTCCTTTGGAATTTAGCGTTTCAACGGGATTTAATAATGCGGCTTTGGCGCAAGTGGGTTTTATCGTGGTCACGTTCGGACACCGGGGAGGAAGCCCTTTGCGTGACAGATGGTACCACACCTATGGATACGGCAACCTACGGGATTACCCGTTGGCTGATGACAAGTACGGGATAGAACAACTGGCAGATCGTTACCCGTTTATTGATAAGTCAAGGGTAGGAATATTCGGTCATTCCGGGGGAGGCTTTATGTCCACGGCGGCAATCTGTACCTATCCGGATTTCTACACGGCAGCTGTATCTTCTGCCGGGAATCATGATAATAATATCTATAACATTTGGTGGGGAGAAACACACCACGGGGTAAAAGAGGCAAGAGCTACCAAGCCTGTGACCAAGAAAAAAGCAAAAGCCCCGGAGGATGTGAAAGATTCCACGAAGAGTACGATTGAAAATGTAAAATTCGAGAAACCCAATATCCCGACCAATATCGAGTTGGCAAAGAACCTGAAAGGGCATTTATTGCTCGTGGCCGGGGATGCTGACAATAATGTGCATCCTGCCAACACTTTCCGAATGGCGGATGCGTTAATCAAGGCCGGTAAGAATTTCGATATGCTAATTTTACCCGGTCAAAATCACGGTTATCGGGGAGTGTCTTTGGATTTTTTCAAACGAAAAATATGGTTCCATTTCGCGAAGCATCTATTAGGCGATTATTCCACGGATCAATTTACAGAGATCGACGAATACATGCGTTTAGGAAGTAATTAGTTTTGTTTAAATAGTATCTGTGTATTTTTAAAAGCGTTCGGGATTTCCCGGACGCTTTTATTATGGATAAATAAAATAGATACTGATAGATTGCGATATAAGCCTCAAGGCAATTGGGGTGAAAACTTGGTTATAGTATATTCCTTCATATTAATAAATTTTATTGCTGTATAATTTGTAAGATAGAGAAGGGGTATATAGTTAAATTCATTCGTTGTTTGGAAAAGTGATAAAGAATGTGTTAAAAAGAATGAGTTAGATTATAAGATATATATAAAATGCCTATCTTTAGCAAGATGAGTTTTGTGTGGTAAAAAAAACAATCGTGTGAGTTTTAAAAAATGAAATTGTTGTACCCAATTTTTACTAGTTATTCGTTTTTAAGAAAAATGAAATAATGTGGTAATCTAAAATCAATAGCATGATGAAAAAAAATGTAGGATTTTTATTATGGATACTTTTATCCATTTTTATTACATCTTGTACAAAAACGTATAGGGAAGCTGATGCGGAAAAGGAGGAAGAGATTGTTCCTCCCGGAGAGACCTATACGCCTGAACAGATGCACAATTTGAATGTAGTGTATTATGTACCGTCCGATATTTTGGAAATAGAGAATTGGCATTATCGTTTGTCAGGGATGACGCTGCATATACAGAATTATTTCCATGAGAATTTTATGCGTTACCGGGTGGATAAAAAATTTGGACTAGAATTGAATGACGCTAACCCAGAGTTTATTAAAATCCATTACATCAAAAGTACCAAAAGTTATTTAGATATGCAAAAAGAGGATATTGCAACGATGGCACAAGAGGTGTTGGATTATTTCAAACAAAATCCGGACGCAAAGCAAAGCGACCATTATCTGGTATGGATGCCGGAATACGAAGGGGCTTTTATTCAGCACTATTACCCAAGTGTGAAAGAAGGTATGGCGTTTTGTGGGGTAGACAACACGAGATGGAAACCAAACTATATCAAATCTGCACGCGCCATGGCAGCTTTTTTGAATGATTTGGGGTATGTGTTAAAAACTTTTGCTCATTCTTGTTTTGTAACACAAGGAATAACCGGTTTTGAATCTGATTTTATGAGTATAATGGGTGCTTATGAACGTTTGAGTAGTAGCGCGAAATCTCAGCCTAAGTATAATTGCATTCGCTATTCCGGGACCGGAGGTAGCACTAATTCATTCAAAGCCGGGACGCCAGATAAAATTAGAGTTCCCTTGTGGGATGTGCGCTATATAGCAGGTACACAGTTATTTAATGATAATTATTCTTATGAGCCATTTGAGGTTAATATCGAGAAAGTAGATATAAGATCCAAGGCAGGTTCAGGTTCTATCGTGGCGGAGGATACATTGAAAGTGTTGTGTAAATTCACCACAGTTCCTGCTGGTATTGAATTGGCGGGAGCAGTGTTGTTTGATGACCCATGGTTGACTTATAATTTGGCGGGAGTAAGAGACAAGGAGATGGAGCAGGATGAGTATGAAGATACGGGTTTTGACGCTCTTGGAATATACGTAGAAGCCGTGTCGTTTAAGAAAACTGGGGATGTTTACGAGGTTGAATTTGTCTATCCTATGGCGAATCATACAAATATGTTGCTTGCGTCTACTTCCGCTTCGACAGAGACCCATGAGTTGCGTTTCCGTTTTATAGGCAAGAACGGGATGGCTTACCCGCATGCGCCTATTTCTATAAAAGGTTCGTTGGATGTGCCGTTTTTACGAAACTTATACACGGTTACAGGACATCGTGCGATTACGGACCCGAAGAATCCTCTTCCTTATCGGCAAATACACGATATTGCTGAAAAATATGGCGTGTGGTATGAAGAAGAAGAGGGCGAATAATAATGAGTTACAGAAGATAGATGTTTAATAGGTTAAATATATGTTTTATGAAAGCGATAAGAACGATAAAATTAGTCGTGTTGCTTTTGGTTTTGTCTGCGAGTATGTTGTTTGCCAATGCACAGGATATGAAGTTGAATTTACAAGTAAAGCAAAAATCATTGATCGAGGTGGTGGATATACTCAAGCAAAAGTCGGGACTTTCTTTTATTTATTCTGCTGCAGATGTCGAACAAGTGGTTGGAATAACAATAAATGTACAGGATAAGACGATCCGTGAGATTTTGGATATTGTGTTGGCGGGAACCAATCTAGTGTATACGATAGAGAAAGACTTGATTATATTAAAACGGACGACACCTATACAGCAGTTGAAAAAGAGAACGGTGACCGGAGTCGTGTTGGGGACAACTCCTAGGGATACTTTGCCGGGCGTCACGGTACTTGTGAAGGGAACAACCCGAGGGGTCACGACCGACGTGCATGGAAAATTTACAATGGTGATTCCTGACGGGGATGACGTGGTATTGTGTTTCTCATTTATCGGGAAAAAGATGAAAGAAGTGAAATATGCAGGGCAGGAGTTTTTGACCGTGATTTTGGAGGATGACACGCAAGAGCTGGAAGAGGTGGTGATCAATGCAGGGTATCAGCAAATTGATAAACGGAAATTGACCGGTGCAGTGACGACATTGAAAATGGATGACATTATGACCCCGGGTATGAGCACGCTAGACCAGATGTTGGAAGGACGTGTGCCGGGTATGATATTCATGCAAAATTCAGGACAAGTAGGAGCTTCTCCAAGGTTACGTATTCGTGGGACTTCTACTGTATTGGGTTCGCAGGAACCATTGTGGGTGGTCGATGGGATTATTCAGGAAGATCCGGTAGACGTGGATCCGGCACAGTTGAATGATTTGGATTTTGTGAATTTATTAGGTAATGCCATTTCGGGTTTGAATCCGGAAGATATTGAGCAAATAGACGTGTTGAAGGATGCTTCCGCCACGGCTTTGTACGGTACGCGGGCTGCCAATGGTGTTATCGTGATTACGACAAAACAAGGTAAGGAAGGACCTCCCACGGTACGTTACAGTTTCGGAGGAACGCTTACTCGCCGCCCGCGTTATTCAGATCGTACGGTGAACGTGATGAATTCAGCGGAAAGGGTTGCTTATTCCCGGGAATTGCTAGAAAAGAAGATGACATATGCCGATAAAAACACGTGGATCGGTTACGAGGCTGCTTATGAAGATTATCGTAACGGTTTAATGACATTTGAGCAATTCAAGCGGCAAGTGGAGTATTACGAAACATTGGATACGGATTGGTTTGATGAACTTTGCCGGGATGCTTTTTCTCACACGCATACATTGTCTTTTTCTGGGGGATCCAAGACTGCGAAATATTACGCTTCGGTGGGATATAACCGTCAAAACGGAGTGCTTCAAAAGGAGTTCGGCGATCGTTACACGGCAGGTATGAAGGTCACTTTGAATTACGATCGTTTCAATGCCACGTTCAATTTGAAGGGAAATGTACAAAAGCAGGAGCATACGCCATCGGATGTGGGATTGATGGATTTTGCGTATAATACTAGTCGTGCCGTGCCAATTAACAACGAGGATGGTTCTCTCTATTTTTACCCGAAAAAAATGCTAAATGGAGGTTCTGGTGAGTCATGGTTTAATATATTGAATGAACGAGATAATTCTTACGAGCATATAGATAAAAACCAACTTTCTTTTTCAGTTAATGCAAGTTATAATATTTTAGATAATTTAAAATTAACGGGAGTATTTGCTTATTCCATAGCCAATACTGATAATGACGTATATCATGGAGCTTTGACGCATTATGCAAAATCGCTCAGTAAAAAGGGTTTTGCTAATGACGATTGGACGGATGGGGGAAAAAATGGATATTTTGATACTGGTTCTTTCCGGAAGGGGACAAATTTGCCATACGGGGGCGAATTGAGGAGAAATTCAACCAAAAATGAAAATTATACTTTGCGAAGTCAGTTGAACTACCATTTCTTTTTGGACGAAGAGCGAGACCATATGTTTTCGCTTATGGCAACATTCGAGTTATCTTCTTCCCATAACACGGGGTTGAACAAGACTTTTCGTTGTTATGTTCCGGAAAGAGGATTGCAAGTCGGAACGATTGATTACACTCAATATGAAACCTACACGAAATGGTTGACGACAAATTCAGCGGCATTGGGAACATTTAAGGATCGTACGTCGAATAGACTTCGATACCTTGGTACGTTTAATTATAGTTATAGAAATCGATATATATTTAATGCCGATATGGCAGTAGATTACTCCAACCAGTTTGGCGATCGGGCAAGAGACAAATTTTTGCCGGTATGGGCGGTGTCCGGTCGTTGGAATATGCATGAAGATCTTTTGAAAAGCGTGTATTGGGTGAATAATCTTGCGTTGACGGCTTCTTTCGGGTATAGAGGAACGACTCAAGCGACACAAATTCCTGAATTAATCATCGTGAAAGGCGAGTTAGATAATGCGTTTAATGAATACGGTTCGACAATCAAATCTTTTCCAAATCCGGATTTAAGTTGGGAGAAACAGATGTCTATTAATAGTTCACTGCATTTCTCATTGTTTAATAATAAATTCAGTGGGACATTATCTTATTTTTATACTAAGACAACGGATGCTTTCTTGACTAAAAAAGTAGCTCAAGTGAATGGTGTTTCTTCTTATTCTGTGAATCAGGGTACTGTAGAGAACCAAGGAGTGGAAGTGAGCGTGAATATCAACCCGATCAATACCGCCATGGGGGGAGGCGACCGGAACGGATTTATGTGGCGAATTGACCCGCAGTTAGGAGGTGTGGTTAATAAATTGATCAATAAATTGATCGAAACAGACAAAGAGGATCCATTGCATGATGAATACACCTATATGGATTTCTTGAACGGGAATGCCCATATATCTGGCAAACCTTTGAATTCTTTCTATTCTTATGAATTTACCGGGTTGAGTGCTGATGATGGACGACCGACTTTTGCCCGCACGAGCGAAGAATATTTCGCCGAGTATGTAGACATGGCGAAAACGGATGTGTTCACGAAAGTGATGCGTTATTCCGGTTGCCGCGTGCCTTATTTGCAGGGAGGTATTTCAAATATGTTATCATGGAAAGGTTTCGTGTTGGATTTCAACTTGACATATAGCATCGGTTCTAAAATCCGGTTGTTGAAGTTGTATAATCCGGATGCCAAGTCTCTAGCGGTATCGCCTATACAGAATTTACGCAAAGAGATGGTCAATCGTTGGCAAGTACCTGGGGATGAGAAGTACACGAATATTCCGGGAATAATGGACAAGACTGCATATGGTGTAACTCTTACTCCTTGGTGGAATGGAGAACCCTATGCATTCGCTAAGAATATTTGGGAGATGTATAATTTTTCAGATGTGCGAGTCGTTAGCGGGAACTATTTGAAATTGCAACGATTGAATTTGCGCTACGTGTTCTCGGACGAGGTTTGTAAAAAATTGCGTTGTAAATCGTTGTACGTGTCTTTGTCAGGAACAAACTTGTTTACATGGAGTGCGAAAGAGTTGAAAGGACAGGATCCTGCTTCGCAATCCGGTTCTGCAGATAAGATTAACGTGGCGGTGCAACCAACATACTCATTGAGCGTGAACGTATCATTTTAAAACATGAGATTTATGAAAAGATATTTTATTGGAATCTGGATACTCCTTTTAGGATTAGTAAGTTGTTCCGATTTTTTGGAAGAAGAATCGATTGAATATGCTTATGCCACTTCTTGTAAGGATTTGAATGAACTTTTGGTTGGGAGTGGTTATATGAAACATTCTGTCCTTGGTTTTAAGGATCAGCTAAAACCCGATAGTAAAACGGGAGCGTATTTCCCTTGGTTGAATGTAATGGATGACGACGTAGAAGAGTTTGTTAAAGGCGAATATGTCGATACCGAACCATCGGCAAAATTATACGGTTATTATGCGTGGGAAAAGGATCCTTGCAATTTTTCAAAAGTGCTTTATAGTGATAAGACTTGGGGACGTTTGTACGAACATATCGCCGTATTGAACGTGATTTTGAATAAAGTAGAGGAGTTTACGCACGATACGGATGAAGACCGCAATGCGATAAGGGGACAATGTCATTTCCTGCGCGCCTCGTATTATTATTTTTTGGTTAATTTGTATGCCAAGCCTTATGACAAAATCACGGCTTTGCGAGATCCGGGAGTTCCGATCAAGTTGACTCATTACGTGGAAGACAAAGACTATACGCGCGCTTCCGTGGATAGCGTTTATCAGTTGATTGTAAGTGATTTGAAATTAGCTATTGATTATTTGGGAACATACCGACCGACAACTATACGACGTGTCGGTTTAGAGGCTGCTCAGACTTTTTTAAGCCGCGTGTACTGTTACATGGGAAAATGGGATTTGGTGCCGGATTTGTGTAATGCCGTGATAAGCGGCAACAAGTATAGTTTAAAAAATTTAACTCAAGCCGCAGAGAAAGATACCTCTTGGATCGATGCCAATTCACCCGAGATTATTTTCACGCAAGGGAGTAATAGTAACAACCGGGTATTTCCACTCGTGAAAGGCAGAACTAATTCTGCCGCTTTCCGTGTGTCCGATGAATTAGTGGCTTTGTTTGACGAGCATGGACTTGTTGAAGAGGAAGCGAATGACTGTCGGAAAAAATTTACTCTTTTTCATGAAGAAAACGTGCCTGCATCAGAGGGGAGAGTGGATTTTTATATTCCCCGTAAAATAAAAGCTCTCGATGTTGAGCAAGAGTATTCCTTTGTTTCCGATAATTTCACGTTGCGTCTGTCTGAAGTGTATTTGAATCTGGCGGAGGCATTGGCTATGACAAATCAAGAAGGACTGGCACGGGAAGCGTTGAAAAAGTTAATGGAGAATCGGGTTAATAATTTGAAGCCGATTACAGCCACGGGGAAAGAATTGATTGATTTGATTCGGAACGAACGCCGCCGCGAATTCTGTTTTGAAGGACAGCGTTGGTTTGATTTGCGGCGTTATGCGGTTTGCCCAAACTATTTAGATGCGAAGAGTATCAAGCACAACACGTACGGTAATGCGTATGGTGGTAATGGTACTCCCGGAATATTGCAAGGTTATTACTTGCTTCCGGCATATCCGGATGGCGGATGGGTATTGCCCATACCTGTTGCTGAAATAGAACAAAGCGACGGAACCATAGAGCAAAACAGCCGAGAAGATAGTATCTTATATTAAAACTGGAAAGATGATGAAAATAAAAGCGTTAATTTGTGGATTATTGTTGGGAATGATTGTTTATTCCTGTGGCGATAATGAAGCTGGTTCTGTATCGGATCTTGAGGAAAATTGGTATGAGATAGAATATAATCCGAATGCGGGCGAGTTGGACCAGTTGATATATAGTGTTTATGTGGAAACCGGTTTTCCGATCTTCTATTCTGATACGATCGGACGGCAAACACGTTATGACCATGGAGGAAATCCGTACACACATTATGAAATATTTTATCCCGGATATGGTTTTTCTAACCAACTTAGTAAACCGAAATATACATTGCAACAGGATGAAAGTAAAGTTCAGATGATGGTGGAACTTCTTCGGGATTACTTGATTGAACCTTATCTGAATAAAGAGTATGGACCTAATTTTAAAGGGAAGTACGGCCCACATGGTTTTTTGGTTTTAGATACTCTTCAGAAAGGTGCTAATAAGGATTCTTTGTTGCGGGATTTGGGTTTGTTGGCATTGAGTTCTAGGTACACCATGTCGAGAGGGAAAGCGAAAAATTTTATACCCGTGGAGGAAATGACCGAAGAGGAGAAAAGGATGTATGGTTGGAGATTGGCGATGTACGAGTTGAAGTATTTTTTTAAAGTAACCTATGAAGAGGAATTACAGGCTTATTTCGATATCACGAAGGAAACACCGGATTTCCCAGAAAAAAAGGCGTGGGCTACAAAAGATCTTTTTGAATTGGCGGAAAACAATAATAGTTCGTATCGGTATGATGAAAAGCCTTTATATAATGACGATTTTACAACGAATCCAAGAAGATATGGTGTTTTAAGATACATAAAAGTGGATCGATATAATGTTTACTTTCCCAATTGGTTGGAAGACCTTTCTGATTTCACGGAAATGATTTACACGAAGACGGATGCCGAAATCCGGGCAGAGCATGGTGAATTTCCGATGATTATCAAGCGATACGAGGCATTATTGAATTTATTGAAGAAAAGCGGTTTGACACAATTTATCAAAGAGCAATAAGACAGATCAGTTCATTTAGTGAGAGAGGCGTCCGGGCAGAGTTCCGGGCGTCTTTTTTTGCGATAAATTTTGGGAAGCGTGTACCCTGTTTTATGGAGGTGTTCGTTTTAATTTAAAATTTAGATAAGTATGTGTTCAGCTAACAATTGGAGTTTATGAGAAAGAGAGCGTTTTCTTTTGTGTGTATTATAATGTTAAGTGCTTCGCTTCGGGGGCAGGAAGTGGCTAGGGGTGGTCAACCGGAGCGGGTGATCACGATCGAGGAGTGTCAGCAGTGGGCGATGGATAATTACCCGGCGATACGGCAACATGGGTTGTTGGATCAGGCACGGGAATACACGCTATCGAATATTTCGAGGGTGTATATGCCGGAGTTTAGTTTGTCGGGAGTGGCGTCATGGCAGTCGGAGAAGATGGAGTTGGATTTGAAGATGCCGGATAAGGTGAATATCAGCGTGGATTTGAACGAGGTTGCTCAAGGGCAGAATCTTAACTTGCCGACGATGAACGTACCGGTGTCGATTCCCCAGATGACGATTCCCGTGAGTGACCGGGATCGTTATAATGTGTCGCTGTCGTTAAAGCAGGCGTTGTGGGCAGGGGGAAGGATGAAGGCGGGAAAAGAGATGGCAAACCGGGAGGTCGATATGATGCATGCTGGATTGGATGCCCAGTTATACGAGATCAAGGATAAGGTGAAACAGTTGTATTTCGGTTTATTGACGATAGAGGGGAGGGAGAAACAGTTGAATCGGGCGGACGAGATTTTGGATAGCCTGCGGGTACGAGCCGAGGTGGCTTTGAAAGAAGGGGTGATTTACGAGACGGATTTGGATGTGATAGACGTGGAGCGTATAAAATACAAACAGTTGCGGGTTGAACTGGAAGCCAAGCGGGAGGCTTGTCTGAACGTGTTATCGACTTTGATTCACCGACCTTTGTCGAAAGAAACCAAACTACAAGTTCCAGTAGTGGAGAGTCGTTTTGGAAATGGCGAGGTGAAGCGTCCGGAGTTGAGATATCTGGATAGCAAGATCAAGCGGCTGGATGCCGATTTGAAGATGCAGAATGCCGAGAACATGCCTAAAATCGGTTTGTTCGCGATGGGTGGATACGGTAAATCGGGATTGAACACGTTTGACAGTGATTTTAAGCCTTATTTTATCGGCGGGGTGATGGTAAGTTGGAATTTCGGAAAGTTGAATACACGAGGGAATGACCGGAAATTGATTAAGGTACAACAGGAGAGCGTGAGAAACCAGCAAGAGAGTTTTATTTTCAACACGAAGATGGAAGTATTGATGCAGGATGCGGAAATCAGAAAATTGCAGGAGTTGGTAAAAAGTGACGAAGAGGCTGTGCGCTTGCGAGAGAGTATCCGGCAGGCATCCGAGGTGAAGTACGCGAATGGGGTGTACACGATCTCGGAGTTGATCACGGATGTGAATCAGGCGTTGATAGCACAGCAGGAAAAGGTACTGCGGGAGGTAGAGCTGAAGATGATGGTCTATTCAAAGAAAATAACGTTAGGTTTATAAAGTTCATAACGATTTATGATTTTGGATTTGAGATTTATGATTTCAAATTTTATTAAAGGATTTACGATTAGAGAATTAAATGTTTTTGGAGATGAAGAATACGATATTGGGTTTAGTGATTTTGGCTTGTCTGGGAGTTGGTTGCAAAGACAAAACGGAGGAGCGGGATGCGTCGGGAATGTTTGAAACGAGAGAGGTGATCGTGTCATCGGAGATGAGTGGAAGAGTGGAGCGTTTGGAGGTAATGGAAGGAGATTACATAGAAGCGGGCAAGGTGGTTGGTTTGATAGACACGATGCAATTGCATTGGTTGAAGGTACAGGCACAACAGGCGGTGAAGGCCGTGGACGAACGAATCCCGAATTTGGACAAGGTATTGGAGGTCTACCGTTTGAAGGTGGAGAAAGGGGAGAAAGAGTTGAAAAGGGTGGAGCGTTTGCTGGAAGGCAAGGCGGCTACACGGAAACAGTATGATGACGTGAAAGCGATGGTGGACGAGGGGCGTTCGGCTTTGGTGGGACAAACACATCAGGCGGAGGTGATGATAGCAGGGGCAAAGGCGGAAAGTGCGGCAATAGCCCTGAAAGTAGATCAAGTAAACGATCAGATCCGGCGTTGCATGATTGTAAACCCTATCGAGGGGACTGTATTGGCGAAGTACACGGAAGAGAAAGAATTGGCAGCCCCGGTAAAGGCTCTGTATAAAATCGGGGATTTGAAAAACATGACGCTTCAGGTTTACTTGGAAGGCGGGCGTATAGGCGGATTAAAAGTCGGCGATCCGGTACGGGTATTTGCCAAATTGGGTGGCGGAGAAGAACGGGAGTACCGGGGGAAAATATCTTGGATAGCCTCGGAAGCCGAGTTTGTACCCAAAACGGTACAGACACAGGATGAACGGGATAATCTGGTATACGCCGTGAAAATCCATGTAGAGAACGACGGTTTCCTGCGGGTAGGGATGTATGCCGACGTGAAGTTTAACACGCTATAAATAAATTATGATTGTAGCGGAGAATATCAGTATGAAGTACCGGCAGGTATTGAAAGAGATCGTCGCCCTGAAGGAGATTTCACTGGAGGTGAAGAAGGGAGAAGTGTTCGGCTTGATCGGACCTGACGGGGCAGGCAAGAGTACGCTGTTCCGGATATTGACGACGCTTCTTTTGCCTACCGGGGGGCGGGCTTCCGTGGGGGGATTCGACGTGATCGACCAGTACCGGGAGGTGCGGAATATCGTGGGATATATGCCGGGAAAGTTTTCTCTGTACCAAGACCTGTCGGTGGAGGAGAACCTGCGTTTTTTTGCCAGCGTGTTCGACACGACGTTACAGGCAAATTATGACCAGATAAAAGATATATACGAGCAACTCGCTCCTTTTAAGAACCGGAAAGCGGGAGCTTTGTCCGGAGGGATGAAGCAAAAATTGGGGCTATGCTGTGCCTTGATCCATAAACCGAAGGTATTGTTTTTGGACGAGCCGACGACGGGAGTCGACCCGATATCCCGGAAAGAATTCTGGGACGTGTTGAAGCGGCTGAGTGAGGACGGGATATCTGTACTGGTGTCCACGCCTTACATGGATGAAGCCCGGTTGTGTGACCGTATCGGTTTGATTTTCCACGGGGGTATGCTGGCGGTGGATACGCCGGACCGGTTGATCCGGAAACACGATAAAAAGCTGGTCGCTTTCCGGGCACGGGATATGTACCGGTTATTGCGGGACATCCGGGAAGAACCGGGGATTTATTCCTGTTTCACGTTCGGGGATTCGCTTCACACCACGTTCAAGGAGAACGATTATCCCGTGGAACGGTTTGCGGCATCTTTGAGAGGTGCGGGGCATACCGGGGTGGAATGGAACGAGATAGAGGCGGGTATAGAAGATTATTTTATGATGTTAACAAACGATATTAGCGATGGAACGGGTTATTGAAGTAGAGCGGCTGGCGAAGAAATTCGGGAGTTTCACGGCGGTGGACCATATCAGTTTTCACGTGGAGCGGGGGGAGATATTCGGGTTCCTCGGGGCGAATGGCGCGGGCAAGACCACTGCCATGCGGATGTTATGCGGGTTGAGCAAACCGACTTTCGGGACGGGACGGGTGGTGGGATTCGATATTGCCCGGGAGTCGGAAAAGATAAAGAGCAGAATCGGCTACATGAGCCAGAAATTCTCGTTATACGAGAGTTTGACGGTGCGGGAGAATATACGCTTGTACGGGGGAATTTACGGGATGCAACGTTCGGAGATTCGGGATAAAATGGATAAGGTGCTGGGGAATCTCGGTCTTTTGAAAGAACGGAACACGCTGGTACGTTTGCTGCCGCAAGGGGTAAAGCAACGTCTGGCGTTTTCGGTGGCGGCATTCCACGAGCCCCAGATCGTGTTTTTGGACGAACCCACCGGTGGGGTGGACCCCGCCGTGCGCCGGATGTTTTGGGAATTAATCTATCAGGCGGCAGCGGACGGGATTACCGTGTTTGTTACCACCCACTACATGGACGAGGCGGAGTATTGTGACCGGGTGTCGATCATGGTGGACGGGCGTATCGAGGCATTGGGTACTCCTGCTGTATTGAAGCAACAACATGGTGTTCTGGGGATGCAGGAGGTTTTTTATTTGTTGGCACGGAGGGCTCAAAGAAAGGACGGATGAGATGAAGATAAAGACATTTATAGATCAGTTTTTCGCTTTCACGCGCAAGGAGTTTTATCATATTCTTCGGGATCGGAAGACTCTATTGGTATTGGTGGTTTTGCCGATCTCGCAGTTATTGATTTTCGGTTTCGCGTTGAATAGCAGTTTGACGGAAATGCCCACGGCTGTGTTGGATATGTCGAATGACGCGATGAGCAGGCAGATCGTGGCGGAGATTGACGCGAGTTCCACGTTTAAAGTGGTAGAACATGTGCGTTCAATGGATGAGGTGGATGAACTGTTCAAGGGGGGACGCTTATCCCAAGTGTTCGTCTTTATGCCCGGTTTCGAGAAAGAGATCAAGCGGACGGGAGTGGGGAATATGCAGGTAATTATGGACGCGAGTTTACAGATCAATGCATCCACGTTGGAATCCTATATATTGGCAACATTATTGAGCTATCAACAGAAAATCAATGCCGGAAGGGAATTGCCGATACAGATTATTCCGGAAGTAAAGATGCGGTACAATCCCCGGTTGGACAGTGCTTTTCATTTCGTGCCGGGAGTGATCGGAATCGTGTTGATGCTGGTATGCTCGATGATGGCTTCTCTCGCTATCGTGAAGGAGAAAGAATCGGGTACGATGGAGGTGTTGCTGGTGTCGCCGGTGCGCCCGCCCGTGATTATTCTGGCAAAGCTGGTACCGTACCTGTTGGTCGGGATGATTAACATCGTGGTGATCCTGTTGATTTCGGTCACTATATTGAAAGTCCCGATAACGGGAAATATCTTCTTACTGTTTTTTGTCGGGACTATTTTTACCCTGTCTTCGTTGGCATTGGGGATTATGGTGTCGGTGTTGACAAAGACACAGCGGAGTGCCATTATCATTTCTATCGCGGGATTGATGCTTCCGGCTATCACGTTATCCGGGTTTATCTTCCCGTTGGATTCATTGTCTTTGGGGATGAAAGCGATAGTGCACATGATGCCGGTGACCTTGTTTATCTCGGCAGCGAGAAATATCATGATCAAAGGATTGGGGATGGATGCCGTTTACCCGGAATTGTTCGGGTTGGTGGCGATCACGGTGGTTTTGATTGTTATTAGTATCAAATGTTTTAAAAATCGGTTGTCATGAGGATGCTGGGATTTTTGTTACAGAAGGAGTTTATCCAGATATTCAGGGATAAAACGATATTGCTGATTCTGTTTCTGATCACGTCGATTCTGTTGTTTATTCTTCCCCCGGCAGCGAAGGTAAGGACATCCACGATCTCTTTGAGCGTGGTGGATCATGACCGCACGAGTACCTCTGCCAATTTTTTGCGGAAGTTGACGAGTTCGAACCAATTTCGGATAGGGGCTTATGCGGACACCTACGAGGAGGGATTGAAAGTGCTGGAGAGGAATAAGACCTCAGGAATACTTGAGATACCGAAAGGTTTCGAGAAAAATGTCATGGAGCGTACAAAAGCCCCGATTATGCTGGAAATAGATGCCGTGAACGGCGTGACGGCAGGGCTTTCTTCATTTTATTTTTTGCAGATACTGGAGCGGTATATATGGGAGTACGTGGACGGGTTCGGTTTTCAGCCGGGTTTTCGGATGGAGTCACAGGAAGAGATCATGGCTCGGGTGGAAGCGCAAGCGCAAGCCGAAATGACGAAACGGGCTAAAGCGGAAGTTGCGTCACAGGCACGATTGGCACAAGCGCGACAAATGATGCTGGCACGGGCGGAAGCGGAAACCCGTTTGCAGGAAGGGGTTGAAATGCCGCGAGCGAACCAATCCCCGGAAGCCCGCGTGACGGCAAAGATGAATGAATGGGAGAAAGGAGAAGAAATCACGGTACCCGGATTGATGATTGACGCGGGAGGTGCGGATGTGAATATTCCGCTTATCGAGAAACCGACGGAACCGGGATTCGAACAGATCAATATGGTCGTGAATCACCGTTATAATCCGGACGGGGAGTCCAGTCTATACCAGATACCTTCACTTTTAGCTATTCTGGTGTGTATCATCGGGGCGGTGTTGTCGGCATTGAATATCGTGACGGAAAAGGAGAACGGCACCATAGAGCAGATGAACGTGAGCCCGGTGAAACGGAGTGCCTTTATCTTCTCGAAGATTATTCCCTCGTGGGTAATCGGGATGGCGATTCTTACGCTTGGATTGATTATCGTGTGGGCGTTGTACGGGATTGTGCCCCAGAGTAGTTACTGGAGCATTTACTTGGTTTCGTTCCTTTTTCTCGTGTCGATGGTCGGGTTTGGCGTGTTGATCTCCACGGCTTGTCGGAATCAACAGCAGGCAATGTTGCTTTGTTTCTTCTTTTTGTTGATTATCTGTTTGTTGTGCGGGATGTGGACGCCGATTGACAGTATGCCGGGATGGGCTAGGGTGATAGCGGATATTAACCCGTTGCGCTATTACATCGAGGTCATGCGTCTGTTTTTCGCCTACGGCAGCGAGTTAAGGCATGTATTACCCCAGATTGGCGCTTTGTGCGTTTTTATTGTCGTGTTTAATGGTTGGGCGATTTGGAACTTCCGGAAAGCCAGATAGATATTTGTAATGTTTAAATATTGTATGTATGAAAAAGAGTATTGTATTTTTATTGGTGTCTTTGCTTTTGTTCTCTTTTTGTGAGGTGACGTCGGGTGCCGGACAATCGAAAAATGAGAAGGAGAAAAAAAAGGGCAAGGTTGAAGCGGTATCGACAAAAAAAACGCCGGATAAGCCTAAGGCAAAGCCGGTAAGCAAGTATGATAAATTGTTCAAAACCAAGGGGCATGTTGCCACGAAGGGAGGTTTCATGACCTTGCATAAAGTGGACGATAAATTGTACATGGAGATTCCGTTGAAATACATGGGGCGCGAGATGTTGTTAGGGTCCACGGCATCGGAATCCAGTAACCCGATGTTCTGCACGAACGGTTTCAAGACCAACACACCCCGGCATATTAAATTTACCTTTGAAAAAGATACTACCGTGTACATGCGCAGTGTCAACGCGGCGTTGGATTTACAGGTAGATAAAGAGCGCGGGGAATTGTTGAAGCAAAGGAATTTTATAGACCCGATGCTGAAAGCCTACAAGGTGGAGGCATTCAATAAAGACCGTTCCGCCGTGGTGATCAACGTGACTTCCTTGTTCACGGGCAACGAGTCGGATTTATCACCGGTAAACCAAGGCGGGGGACAAATTACGATTAGCGCGTCGCCTTTAAAGGAGGGAACAAAATTGGATGAGATAAAAGCATTCGAGGATAACGTTATGGTCTCCACGTGGTATGCTTATAACGTGACGGTAAAGAGAGGGCGTTCCACTCTGGTAAATAATGCTCCGTTGTCGGTAAAAGCTACCCGCTCGTTGTTATTGTTACCGGAAAAGAGAATGCGTCCGAGATACCCGGATTTCAGGTTAGGTATTTTCCAAACAGGAAAACATTGTATCACGGAAGCCGAGGACCAATTACTCAATTATTCTCTCGTGAATCGTTGGAGATTAGAACCCAAGGACCCGGAGGCTTACAAAAAAGGCAAATTGGTAGAACCCGTGAAACCGATCGTGTGGTACGTTGATGATGCTTTTCCCGAGTCGTGGAAAGAACCGATCAAGAAAGCCGTTTTGCGCTGGAATCAGGCCTTCGAGAAAATTGGCTTTAAAAATGTAATGCAAGTACATGATTTCCCGAAAAATGACCCGAATTTTGATCCCGACAACTTGAAATATTCTTGCATACGGTATATTCCCTCGAACACGCAGAATGCCATGGGACCCTCTTGGGTTGATCCGGTGACGGGTGAAATTATGACCGCTTCGGTGATTATTTACAACGATATAGTTAAGTTGATTAATCATTGGCGTTTTGTTCAAACGGCACAAGTGGATCCTCGCGTGCGGGCTAAAAAGATGCCGAAGGACGTGATGGACGAGTCAATTACTTACGTGGTGGCTCACGAAATCGGACACACGCTGGGATTGATGCACAACATGGGAGCTTCCAGTACTTACCCGGTGGACTCTTTGCGCTCGGCAAGTTTCACTCGAAAATATGGAACTACGCCTTCTATCATGGATTACGCCCGGTTTAATTACGTGGCTCAGCCCGGGGACAAAGGGGTGAAATTGACTCCGCCGGATTTAGGTCCGTACGACGAATTTGCTATTAAATGGTTGTACACGTATTTCCCCGGGGCAAAAAATTCGAAGGAAGAATTTAAAATACTGGAAGGTTGGGTAGACGAGAAAGTCGGGGATCCGATTTACCGTTTCCGCAAACAACAGGTGGCTTTCCGCGTAGATCCTTCGGCATTGGAGGAAGATTTGGGTGACGATCCGATGAAAGCGGGTGAATACGGGATTAAGAATCTGAAATATATTATGAACCATTTGAACGAATGGATCAAGGATGACCCGGAGGCTACTCACCGGAGAGCGTTGTACCAGAATATTGCCAACCAGTATGCCCGTTACTTGATGAACGTGGTTTATAATGTCGGTGGCATTTATTTGACGGATGTGAAAGACGGTACTTCCGGGAAACGGGTAGAGCCGGTTAGCCGCGAGAAACAACAGGCTTCTTTGAAATGGGTATTGAAGCAATTGAATGATTGCGATTGGTTGGATAACAAAGAGGTGACGGAAAAATTCGGCTTGGATGTGGCAACTTCTGCACGCCTTCAAAATATGGCAGTCATGGCGTTGTTCAACGCGAGCCGGAATGTCGTGTTGTCATCGCATATCTCTAAAAACCCGTACACGTTGCAAGCCTATTTCGATGATTTGTACAACGGGGTATGGGAGAGTGCGATTTCTAACCGGGAAGTGACTCAAGTCGATAAGATTATGCAAAATGGCATGTTGGCCTTCATGAAACAATTGTTGAAACCGTCACCCGGTCTGGCAGGACTTTTAGGAGGGATCACGAGTGAGGCGGGAACTCCTTCTTTAGACGAAATGAAATTGTACGGGTTGGATGAAATGATGGTGGTGGAATCGGGACAAGAATCTGCTTACGACGAGAAAGATCGTGAAATACTGAACAGCTTCGGTTTAGGATACGGCTACGGTTGGCAACGTCCGGTGAACACCTCTCTTATCGATGAAACTGTAGCCAACTGTTGTGGAATCGGTTTGAAATTGAGAACCTTATTGATGAGCAGAGCGATGGATGCCCCGGATCAGGCTTCCAAGCAGCACTATCAAGCCATGTTATTTATGTTGATGCAAATGACAGAGGGTATAAAAATCTAGTATAATATGAAAAGGATCATAATGTTGTTATTTGTCGTGATGTCGTTGGGCATCACGGCAAATGCCCAAGAAGGGGTTAAGTTCGAGGAACTAACGTTTAAAGAAGCGTTGGCTAAGGCAAAAGCGGAGAATAAACTCGTGTTTATGGATTGCTACACCTCGTGGTGTGCTCCATGCAAGAGAATGTTGAACACGGTTTTTGTGACGAAGGAAGCGGGAGATTTTTTTAATCCCCGGTTCGTGAGCGTGAAATATGATATGGAAAAAGGAGAAGGGATTGAATTGGCAAAACAATTTAACGTGAAGAGTTTCCCGACATTTTTTATATTCCGTCCCGATGGCAGTATTCAACACAAGATAGGCGGGGCAGGCTCGTTGAAATCTTTTATCGCTTGGGTAGAAAGAGGTTTGAACGAAGAAACCTCTTTTGATTACTTGAATAAGCAGTACGACAAGGGTGCGATCACGAAAGATCAGTTATTGACTTACTATTGGGTACTTATTTGTGCCGGGGAACAGGCAAAAGCGAACACGATTTTGGAAGAATTGAAAAAGCAAGTTGTCGATAGCGACAAGTTGAAAGCCGACTATTGGTTTTTGATAGAAGGGACGCCTTATGGCTCAGCCGATTTTAATTTTGTATTGAACAACTTCTCCAAATTGAAAGAGAGTGTGGGATTGGAAAAATTGGACAAATATTTGGCGGATAATTACAATAAGACTATAAATGAAGCCATTCAAAAGAAAACGGTAAAAGATGAGAATGGCATGAAGAAATTATTCGGTCAAATTTCTAAAGAATGGGCTTCTTGCAGTTGGACTCCGGACAAGAGATTGCAGAATAAATTGAAATTATTGGAGGCTTGTGCCGCTCAAGATTCAAAGTGCATTATTTCTTGCATGGACTCCGGCTTGAATAAGCAGGAAAACACGAAATGGAACTTCGATTTGTGGGTGATTTTGTCTGCCTTGGATTTCGTAAACGTGAGTGGGGAGAAAGTGGATAATGCGAAGGTATTGGCTTTGGAAACGAGGATTAACGGGTATTTCGCTTCTTCCGAGAGCATGAAAAAAAGACTTGAACCATACTTTGAAAAATTCAGATAATCTCAGAAAGGCTTCTTCTGATCAATTTGTTATGTGAACGGAGGGTGTGTCGAGGCACACCCTCTAGTTCATAAGGTTTATAAAGTTCATAAAGTTCGTAAAGTTTATTTGATAAATGCATAAATGTTGATATACTGTTAATTAACTTTATAAACTTTAGGAGCCGAAGGCTCAACTTTATGAACTTTATAAACTAGAGGTGTGTCTCGACACTCCTCTATTCATGATATCCGTTTGTCGGTCGATAGAAGCTTGGTGAATGGCTTTGAACACCCGTTCCACGAGTTCCACGGGGAGATTATTTTCACGTGCTTCTTCCGTGACGCGGGAGAGAATGCTTTCCCAGCGGTCGGGTTGGAGAATGGTGATGTTGTTTTCCTTTTTGTAAAGACCGATTTCCTCGATAATTTTCATGCGATTCGTGAGGGCTTCCATGATGGAAGAGTCAAGGGTATCTATTTTTTCCCGGAGTTCCTCGATGATTAAATGATTGGCAGAGTTGTTCGGGTGTGCTTCCCGGATAACCAGATGCTCTAGAATTTCCTTTAATTGTACCGGGGTAATTTGTTGTGCTGCATCACTTAGCGCGCAATCCGGATGAACGTGCGATTCCACAATCAGACCATCGAAACCGAGATCCATGGCTTTTTGAGATATCTCTTGAATGTATTCCCGGTGCCCGCCGATGTGACTGGGATCACAAAAGAGGGGCAATTGTTTAACGCGTCGCTTTAACTCGATAGGGATTTGCCACTGTGGTGTATTGCGATAGCGAGCGCTATTGTAGGAAGAAAAGCCGCGGTGTATGGCTCCCATTTTTTTGATCCCGCGCAAATAAAGGCGTTCAAAAGCCCCAATCCAAAGTTCTATATCCGGGTTGACGGGATTTTTGACGAAAACGGGAATATCCACACCTCGAAGAGCTTCGGCAATCTCTTGAACGGCAAATGGATTAGCGGTCGAGCGTGCCCCTATCCAAAGCATATCTATGTCGTGTTTCAAAGCGGCCTCGACATGGTGGGCGTTGGCAACTTCGGTGGATATCTTCAACCCTAAAGTTTTTTGGATATGCTGTAACCAAGGTAATCCTTTCATTCCGATTCCCTCGAAACAATTCGGGCGGGTACGCGGTTTCCATATGCCGGCACGCAGGACTTCTATCCCGTTGTTTTTCAATAGGGTTGCTGTTTCAAAAAGTTGTTCTTCACTTTCCGCGCTACAAGGTCCGGCAATGACTAGCGGACGCTGTAATCGCGTGAACAAATTCCATTCCGGACAAGGTTGTATATCCAATTGATAGGTCATTTAATCTTTTCTTTCTTTGTTTGCGAGTTCAAAGATATTCTTTTCTTTTAAAAGAGGAACGTTATTTCGGATTTTAGACATGGCAACCACATCAAAATAGAATTGAAGGAAAAATTACCTCCTTTTTTCTCTTGAATTTAGGATAAGATAAGTTAAATAATATATAAATATAAGGTATCTACTTTATACTTAATTTATATCAACTCCTATTCATCTCCCATTCATCTCCTATTCAACTCCTATTTCAAAGGTAAAATAATAGTATTTTAATTGAAATTGAATAAAATTTGATAATATAAAAGTACATGGTATATTCATTATTTGTTATAGTAAAATAACTGAATATACCGAAACCTCATCTCGAGAAAGGGAGGATAACAGCAAAAAATATTTTGACACGATTGTCATGGATTTTGGATGAAAGACTCCACGACAGTCGGAACTATCATGGAGTGTGCGTTTGTAGGGAGGGCTGTAGACTTTGATATTACGCGAAACGCGTAATTTTGATGTCTTTTTTTCAAAGTAGCTATCCGTGTAAAAGAAAAAGGCTAACTTTGTAAGAAATAATTTGAAAAGGAAAGATGATGACTAACGAGGAGAAAAAATTATACTTGCTGGATGCTTTTGCACTGATTTACCGTTCGTATTACGCGTTTATAAACAATCCCCGGATTACTACCACGGGAATAAATACATCGGCTACTTTCGGTTTTTTTAATTTTTTGCTGGAAATTCTGGAGTTGGAGAAGCCGACACATCTGGCTGTTGTTTTTGATCCGGAGGGACCGACATTCCGTCACGAGATGTTCCCGCAGTATAAGGCACAGCGTCCGCCCATGCCGGAGGACCTGAAAAAGTCTATTCCTTATATCAAAAAGATTATCGAGGGGTTGGGGATAGCTTGTGTCACCGTGGACGGATTCGAGGCGGATGACGTGGTGGGAACTTTGGCAAAACGAGGGGAAAAGGAGGGTTTTCAAGTGTATATGATCACGCCGGATAAGGATTACGCGCAGTTGGTGAGCGAGAAAGTTTTCATGTATAAACCGGGAAGATCGGGGAATAAATCGGAAGTGTGGGGTATCCCGGAGGTGCTTGACCATTTCGGGATAGAGCGGGTGGAACAGGTGATAGACATCCTTGGTTTGATGGGAGATACTGCCGATAACGTGCCGGGATGTGCCGGTATAGGACCGAAGAGTGCGGCGACCTTGATTTATAAATACGGGAGTATCGAGGGGGTGTACCGGCATATCGAGGAATTGAAAGGAAAACAGAAAGAGAGTCTGTTGTGTTGTCAAAATACCGTGTTCCTGTCGAAAGAACTGGTAACTATCAACACGGAAGTGCCGACAGACGTGAATGTTGCAGATTTATTCTTGGGCGAGATAAAAGACGATGTTTTAAAACCGATTTTCAATGAATTGGAATTATTCTCTCTGGCGAAGCGAGTTTTCGCGATAGAGCACGAGGAGAAATTAGTCGATACGATACATCCCGAAGAGGTGGAATACCGGGAATTGACGACGAAAGAGGAACGGGAAGAGTTATTGCAGACATTGAAAGAAGCCCCGGAATTCGTGTTGAATGCGATCTTCGGGGACGGGACAATTTATAATTCTTACCCGGATTACCTGTGTTTTTCCACGGCGTCGAATAGTGCCTGTTATTTACGGCTTCCGTCCGGGAAAGCGGAGGCGGAACGGGTGATACGATCGCTCTCCCCGGTTTTTGAGGATGAAGGGAAGATTTTGATTTCCAATGACGTGAAAGACGATATTATTTGGTTGAGAAGGGTAGGGATCGAGATAAAGAACCGGATTTTCGATATCAAGATAGCGCATTACGTGTTGCAGCCGGACAGTTCGCACGAGTTGGAGCGGGTGGCTTTGGAGTTATTGAATTATCGTTTGATTAAAGGTGATAATACCGAGAACCCGCAATTGTCTTTATTCCCGGAGGAAGGAAGCAAAAAAGACAAGGATTACGCGGAGAGAACGGATATTCTTTTCCGCTTGAAGAGTAAGTTGGAGGAGGCTTTGAAGGATGTCGGGCTCTACAAATTGTTTGAAGAGTTGGAGATGCCGCTTGTCGGGGTGTTGGCGGATATGGAGTACGAGGGTGTGTCTATCGACAAGGGTGCATTAAAAGAATTGTCGGAAGAATTGAAAGGGAAAATCGCGGAGTCTGAAAAGATTATATACGATATCGCGGGGGAGGAATTTAATATCAGTTCACCCAAACAACTCGGGGAGGTATTGTTTGACCGGATGAATATAGACCCCGGGAATAAAAAGACAAAAACGGGGCAGTACAGTACTTCCGAGCAAGTGCTCTCGAAATTGGAAGAGGCTCATCCTATCGTGGGGCATATTTTGAATTACAGGGGATTGAAAAAGTTACTGACGACTTATGCCGAGGCTCTGCCTACTTACATAGACCCGGGGACCGGAAAAATCCACACGCATTTTAATCAGGCAGAGGCTGCCACGGGACGATTGAGCAGCTTGAACCCGAATTTGCAGAATATCCCGATCCGGACGGAAGAGGGACGGAATATCCGGAAAGCGTTCATCACGGGTGATCCCGATTATGGCTTTTTCTCTGCCGATTATTCGCAGGTTGAATTAAGGTTAATGGCTCACTTGAGCGGGGCTCCCGGGCTGATTGATGCTTTCCTGAACGGGGAGGATATTCACGCGGAAACGGCGTCTAAAATATATCATGTACCCTTGAACGAGGTGACTCCCGAGATGAGACGGAGGGCTAAAACGGCGAACTTCGGGATTATTTACGGTATCTCGGCATGGGGATTGGCAGAACGGTTGAAAATCTCCCGAAAAGAGGGAAAAGAATTGATTGACGGGTATTTCAATTTGTACCCGGGGGTGAAACGTTACATGGAGGAATCCGTGGAAAAAGCCCGCAAGCAAGGGTACGTGGAAACGATCATGGGGCGTCGCCGTTACTTGAGGGATATTAATTCCAGAAATGCCGTGGTACGCGGAGTAGCGGAGAGGAATGCCGTGAATGCCCCGATACAGGGGTCCGCGGCTGATATTATCAAGAAAGCTATGATTTGTATTCATCAGAAAATCAAAGAGCGGGGGTTGCGTTCCAAGATGATATTGCAGGTACATGACGAGTTGAATTTTAAATGCCACCGCGAGGAGATCGAGGAGTTGAAGCAATTGGTTATAGATTGCATGGAGCACGTGGTGAGTCTGGCGGTTCCCTTGACCGTGGGTACCGGGTACGGGAAAAGTTGGTACGAGGCACACTAAATGATGGTTGAATATGTTAGAACAAGTCGCGGATAGTGTGGTGCGGGATTCGAGCGTGTTTCCGGCTTCTTTATTGGAAGAATCGGTTTCCCGGATGCCGGCACCACCGATGGATACCTTGACGAATTACATCGGGTTGGTGGATGCAACCCCGCTGGAAGGATGGGATTTTCATCTTACCACCGGGATTTTAACATACATGGTAGTTTTTCTTGTTCTTGTCGCTTTACTTCGTTTGCAGGGACGAGGATTTTTGTCGGCGGTATATTTCTATTTCTTCAGCAGGAAAAGGGATGTGGCGTTGATATCAGAGGGTACCCGTCAGAATTATTCCTTTGTACTTTTATCTATTTGCCTGTCTTTCTCGTCTTTGGCAATGTTGATTGCTTTTATGACGAGTGATCCTTTCGTTTTTTCGGACGCGTTGTTTTATTTTCTGATCATATTCGGGTATTATATCGTGTTGCTGGGAACGGTGCGTCTTCTGGGCTGGACGTTTAACAGTCGGCATTGTGCTTCGGATATTATACTGAATTTGCGAGTTAGCGGCATCGTGTTGGGATTGTCTGTTTCACCTTTGGTCTTGGCTTTGTTTTTCGTGAAATCTTCTGCTGTAACAACCCTGTTTCACGTGATATTCGCCTTGTTTGTCATCCTCTTGATTTTTAGATTTATAAGATTGATTAAAATATTATATGGTTACAAAGTTTCAATTTTGTATATGATTTTGTACCTTTGTGGGCTCGAAATTGTGCCGATGCTTGTGTTATGCAAGCTGTTGGTGTAATCGAGAAAGTTTGGTTAAATTTAAAAATAGAAAGTCTTGAAAATTAAGAAGATATTAGTTTCGCAGCCCAAGCCGACAACTGACAAGTCTCCGTATTTTGATCTGGCTGAAGAACTCGGTTTGAAATTAGAATTCAAGTCATTTATTAAGGTTGAAGGTGTAACGGCAAAGGAATTCCGACAAGAAAGAATTAATATATTGGATTTTACCGGAATCGTTTTCACGAGTCGTACTGCTATTGACCACTTCTTCAGAATTTGTACGGAAATGCGGGTGACTGTTCCCGATACAATGAAATATTTCTGTATTTCAGAGGCGATAGCGTTTTATTTGCAGAAGTATATCGTGTACCGTAAACGGAAGATTTTCTACGGGGATAAGAAAGTGGAGGATATGACGAAAATCTTGTTAAAGCATAAAACCGAAAATTTCCTTGTTCCGGTTTCTGATGTTCACAAGGAGAATATTCCCGCTTTAATGGACGAGTTAAAGCTGAAATACACGAAAATCGTATTTTATAGGACGGTAGCTAATGAAGTGGCAAAGGATATCCCGGATTTGAAAGAGTTTGATGTTCTCGCTTTCTACACGCCTGCCGGAATCAAGTCTTTGTTTCAGAATTATCCTGATTTTGAACAGGGGCAAACGATTATCGCTGCCTTTGGAGAGGCGACAGCAGAAGCTGCTATTGAAGCCGGGTTAAGGTTGGATATAAAAGCCCCGACGGAGAAAGCTCCCTCGATGACGATGGCTTTGGAACAGTTTATTAAGGCTTACAACAAAGAAAATAAATCAAAATGAAAATTGTTCAAAAAGTACTCATCTGCCGCGTTCCTGCTTCCCCAAGATTCGGTCACGTACTTTAGTACGCTCCCTCTTCTTTGTGAATCAGAGCCTTGCATCTAAGCACTTTTTGAACAATTTTCTGGAAAATTTTGGTCAACCATTCTCTATAAGGTCCATAAAGTCCGTAAGGTCATTACTTTATAAACTTTATGAACCTTATAAACTTTATAAACCGGGGTGTTTTACACCCCTTATCACATGGAAGAAACGATCAAATACACGTTTAGCAAAGAGGAACGCTTGTGTCACAAGGCAGGTTTCGAGGCATTGTTAGCCTCGGGACAAAGTTTCGTGAGTTATCCTTTGCGCGTTGTATACCGTTTCTACGCGAGGGATGAGAAAGATGCCCCGGCACGCGTGGCAATCAGTGTTTCGAAGAAACGTTTCAAACGGGCGATAAAACGTAATCGGGTAAAACGTTTGGTGCGTGAGGGGTATAGATTGAACAAACAAACATTGTATTCCGCTATCCCGGAAGGTAAAACAATCGACATCTTGTTTATATATTTGCAGGATGATATCTTTGAATTTCATAAAATAGAAAAAGCAATCACCGGTGCTATTAAAAAAATTCTGGTCTATATTGAAAAAGATAATGGTAGGAATATTGCTGATTCCGATTAAGTTCTATCAGCTTTGTATCTCACCATGGACGCCCCCGAGCTGTCGTTATACCCCGACTTGTTCGCAATATGCAGTGGAGGCGTTACGCAAGCACGGACCAATAAAAGGATTGTATCTGGCAATAAAACGGATATGTTCCTGTCATCCTTGGGGTGGCTCCGGCTACGATCCGGTGCCTTAAAATTTGCTATTTTGTCGGATATATACTAATTTCGCTAGATTTTGATATTAAAATAAGGTTATGAGAAAAAATACACGCGTTATTATTATCATCTCGGGAGTGTTGTTATTGGCTTTCGGGATGTTGGGATTGAAGGAGGATAACAAAAGATTCCAGATTAGCAAGGGATTGGATATTTTTGCCACGCTTTTCAGGGATGTGAATCTTTTTTACGTGGATGATGTTCAGCCGGAGAAAATGGTGAAGGACGGTATTGACGCTATGTTGAAGAAATTAGACCCTTACACCGAGTTTTACCCGGAGTCCAGAATAGATGAATTTAAGATGATGACTACTGGAGAATATGCCGGGATTGGTTCTATTATCGGGGTAAAAGGAGATTACGTGGTTATCCGTGAACCTTATCGGAATTCACCTTCCCATAAGGCAGGCTTGCTACCGGGTGATTTGATTTTATCCATCGACGGGGAAAACATGAAAGGAAAAACCGTTGAATACGTGAGTTCCCGCTTGAAAGGGCAACCGGGTAAAGAGGTCGTTTTGAAAGTTCAGCGGGTGGGTGAAGACAAACCCATGGAAAAGCGGGTATTGCGCGAAATCGTGCAAATGCCGAGTGTGCCTTACTACGGGATGTTGAATGATCAGACCGGGTATATCTATTTCACCAGTTTCACGGATAAGGCTGCCGATGATGTACGGAAAGCGATCATGGAGTTGAAAAATAAAGGGGCACAGTCTTTGGTACTTGATCTCCGGGGTAACGGGGGCGGATTGCTTGATCAAGCGGTAGAGATCGCCAATTTCTTTTTGCCGAGAGGTTTTCTGATCGTGAGCACCAAGGGCAAGATGAAGCAGTGGGATAAAGAATATACCACGAGCAAGAACCCGTTATTGCCCGACATGAAGCTTGCCGTGTTGATAGACCGGGCTTCAGCTTCGGCTGCCGAGATATTATCCGGCTCTTTGCAGGATTATGACCGGGCTGTCGTTCTGGGAGAGCGTTCTTTCGGGAAAGGCTTGGTTCAGACCACTCGTGACCTCGTGTACAACACGAAATTGAAAGTCACCACGGCAAAATATTACATCCCTAGCGGACGTTGTATTCAAGCGGTGGATTACGCGCATCGTAACCCGGACGGAAGCGTGGGCGTGATTCCCGATTCATTGATAAAACCGTTTAAGACAAAAGCCGGACGCACCGTGTATGACGGTGGGGGTATCACGCCGGATATCAAGATCGAGCCGGAGAAATACGCCCGGGTTTCACAGGAATTGGTGATGCAGGATATGGTGTTTGATTTCGTGAACGAATACGCGGCAAAACATCCTACATTGCCTGCTCCCTCGGAATTTGAATTGACCGATGAATTGTTCAACGAGTTCAAGGAATACTTGAAAACGAAGAAATTCGAGTATGAAACAGCCACTCAAGCCATGTTGGATAAACTGGTGAAGACTGCGCGGGATGAGAAATATTACGATCAGATATCCGGTCAGATTGAAGCGTTGAGAAATGACCTCGGGCATTCTATAGATCGGGATCTGGATTCGTTTAAGAATGAGATTTCCGATATATTGGCCGATCAACTTATGGAGCGTTATTATATGCAGGAAGGAGTGCTGGAATATCATATTCGTAAAGACAAACATATCGCCAAGGCATTGGAAGTGTTGGCTAATGACGACGAGTATCAAAAAATATTGAAGTGAAATGAAAAAATAGATAGTAGTTTTTTGAAATCCCAAAAAACTACTATCTTTGCACCGCAATGAAACAATTGCCCTATTGTGTAATGGTAGCACTACAGATTCTGGTTCTGTCTGTCTGGGTTCGAATCCTAGTGGGGCAACAAAATAAAGGAGGCCTTGTGACGATAAAGTCATGAGGCTTTTTTATTTTTGAAGCATTTTTAATTAATAACGAACGGCATGAATATATGATGAACGACAGCGTGCTCCGGGTATCCGGTTTAAAGAAAAGTTTTCGGAAGGAGAAAGAGGAACTGCAGGTCTTGAAGGGAATAGACATGGAGATTTGCGCGGGAGAGGTGATTGGTTACCTTGGGAGTAACGGGGCGGGTAAATCCACCACGGTGAAGATCATGTGTGGGCTGATGGAGGAATATGCCGGAGAGGTTAATGTATTGGGATACGATCTGAGGAAGAACGATATAGAAATTAAGAAGCGGATTGGTTATATTCCGGAGAACGCGATCATGTACGAACATTTGACTCCGATGGAATATCTCGAATTTATAGGTACGTTGTACGGGTTGGAGCGGGCGGATGTGGTTAAGAAGGTGGAAGAATTACTTTTATTGTTCGAGATGCGGGATAATGCAAACGAACGGATGTTGAGTTTTTCCAAGGGGATGAAACAAAAGATACATATCATTTCCGGCTTGTTGCATAACCCAGAGGTTATTTTTATGGATGAGCCGTTGAATGGTCTGGATGCCAATGCCGTTATTATCGTGAAGGAGATGATTGCCCGACTGGCGAAAGAGGGGAAGACGATTTTTTACTGTTCTCATCTGATGGATGTCGTGGAGAAGATTGCGACACGGGTGATTTTGCTCAACGAGGGGAAAATTATAGCTAATGGAACTGTTCATGAATTGATGGAACAAGCGGGTGTCGGTTCTTTGGAGAGCCTTTTCACGAGTCTGATCGGGGCATCAGGGCAGGTGGTTCAAGCGGAACGGATGGTTGATGTGTTTGAAAATAAAGAACAATGATTAAGGCTGTAATTTGGATTTTGCGACTTTTCCGTGGAGTGTTCACGCGTATGGGTGTTGACTTTGACAGGATGGTGGCTATCGTGACAGTGAAACTCACGGAATATGATCGTATCGACAGGTCTAAACGGAAAAAGGAAAGCTCGAATACGTTATTGCGGCAAGGTATCGCGTTCGGGATATACGGTACCGTGTTTTTCCTGTTCGGGGTCATGTCCGGGACGTTTGAAGTGTCGCTTTTGTTGTTTCATTCCTACTTGATGATCATGTTTATGATGAGTTTTATGATGGAATACTCACGGTTGCTTTTCGACCGGAATGATAATCAGATTCTACAACGTTTGCCCGTAAATTCCAAGACAATCCTGACTGCCCGTCTGGTGACGATGTTATCATATATGTTTTTTCTATCGGGTTGTATGTCTTTGATTCCTGCTATTGTTGTCTTTTTTTGGCAGGGAGTGTTGACGGGTGGACTCTTTATTATATCTGTTTTCTTGAATACGCTTTTTACTTTATTACTGGCGAACGTGATTTATCTCGGGGTGATGCGTTTTATCGCGGTAGATAAATTTGCACGG
Source organism: Butyricimonas sp. Marseille-P3923 (assembly GCF_900184685.1). Classification (GTDB taxonomy): domain Bacteria; phylum Bacteroidota; class Bacteroidia; order Bacteroidales; family Marinifilaceae; genus Butyricimonas; species Butyricimonas muris. Next base: position 754,107 of record NZ_FXXL01000006.1, on the reverse strand, counting down.
GTGATGAGTTATGCTCAGGTTATTCTGGTCGTCTCCGTCGCGTTGAGCTATCAATTGGTGGGAACGGTGATTCGGGAGATACAACTGGATATGTTTCATCCGTCAACGTGGATGTATTTTACCCCTTCCTGTTATTTTATGGCGTTCACGTTGATTATACAGCACTTTACTATTCCTGTTTTGGTGATGGCGTTATCCGGGGTAACAGGGGTGTTGTTGTTCGGTTGGATCGCAGTGGTTTATCTGGCACCCTATTTTTCGAGAAAAATGGGAATAATTGATGAATATGCCGCGATCGCGGGTAAGGGACGGAAAAAAGGCAAGGACGGTTGGCTTTACTCGCTGGCCCGGCTATTCGCGTGGAGTCCCGTGCAGGTTTCCGGTTTCGTGCTGGGATGGCGGTTGACGCAGGGGAATCTGAAATTCCGTCAGGCAGTGCTCCCGATGATTATCTACACGGTGTTTCTGGCGGTATTCTTTATTTACAAAGGACGCGACACCGGGGGGATTGGGTTTTATATCCCGTTTTACATGACATCGATGGTGAGTATCGGGATATTGATGGCTATGTCGATCATGGAGAAAGGGGATTTGCTGTGGTTGTATCGTTCAAGACCGCTTGCCCGCCCGGGGGCGTTGATCCTCGGCAGTTACAAGGCGTTGTACGTGAAGTATTATCTTCCCGTGTATGTCGCATTGTCTGCTGTTTTCGTCGTGAGGTTGCATTGGGTGATTATTCAGGATTTGCTGATGATTCTTGCCGTGAATACGCTTGTGAGTTACGTGTATCTTTGGTTTTCCGGGTTGCTTTTTCCTTTTTCCAAGGAGAAGGGAACGACCGATTCGGGACGAAATATATTGCGGATGCTGGCATTGATCTTCGTGTGGCTCGTGATAGGGGGAGTACATACCCTGTCCCAGCGCTTGTCGTGGTATGGCATTTGGATAGCTATCGCGAGCATGTGGGTATTGGCGGTGTTGATGGAATATGTTATTTGTCGTGTGGCTTGGAAAAAGGTGTTGGCTAATTACTAATTGATTTATTTACAATAAATAAAGGATGCCTTTTGTTAGACATCCTTTATTTATGTGTAAGGGACTTTTTATTATAGTCCGAGGACTTTTGTTCCTTGCTTGAAGAAAATATCTTTCGGGATACCTGCTCCGGCGATGCGGTCAAGGTCTTTTTGCAGTGTCGGGGGTACAACGCCTTTCTCTGCAACGAGTTTCGTGGCAGTTGCGATATCTCCGTTACCCTCGATCGTGATGTATTCCCCGGCGATGACTTCGATGTCTTTTTTCATCTTTTCGAAGTCGATCGTGTAGTATCCGGTCGTTTCGTCTTTCGTGATGGCTCCGCTTTCCATGAAATGGTTGAATTGCATCATGTTCGCTTTGCCATGTGCGCTGGCAGCACCGAAACGTACGGAACGGAAGATACCGGCGATAAAGGTCACGTAATTATCCATGAGGTCTTTGTTTTCAAGAATACCCCATTCCGCTAATTTCGTCACGCAGAATAACCCGAGGATATCCGCTTTCCCTTCCTCGATGGAAGTGTAGTAGTTTTGTAGGGCAGAACGCACGTCTTTTTTATCTTTAATCGTGTAATTCACTCCAAGACCGTGGGCAACTTCGTGGAACATTACGTTCTCGAAGAAGGCGTCGAAATTCACGTATTTCTGTTGCTCGGGTGCGATAACCAATTTAGAGATAGGAACAACCATTTTCTCGAACTTTGCCTGCATGGAGTTTTTCAATTGCAATTTGCGGCTTCCCTTGGCAGCGTGTACTCTCGGGTCGTTCGGCAGGTTGATGGCGATATTCTTGCTTCCGGCATTGCAATCTCCACCATAGTAAATCACGTCGTACGCGTTCATGTCCGGGTTGGCGTTCGCTTTCTCTTTCTTGTAAGCGGCGGGCACGGGAAGGTTGTTTTGTAGCTTGGGCAAGTATTGAGCGTATTCTGACAGGCGTTTACTCCATTCTTTATCTTTCACGAGGATTTGTCCGGAATGGGATGCCTTGTACCCGTAAAGTTGGTCTTCGTAAGTTTCGATAGGACCAACCACGAAATCCAGCGTGTTGTCTTGCATATCCATCCAAGCGAGGTCACTGGCAAGATAATCGTCATCAAGAAGGGCTTGTGCTCTTAATGACAAGTATTTCTTCAAGCCGGGATCTTCTGCCAACTCGGAGGCTTGTTTCAATAACTCGGAGGCTTTGGCAACTTCTCGCGGGTATGCTTCATGGAAAGGGATCACGACGAGATTCCCTTTGTCATCCCGGCGGATGATACTGTACCAATCCGTCTTGCGAGGGTCTTTCAAAGCGTCGAATTCTTCTCTTGTCATATCCGTCGGGTAGAAGTTCGCTCCCAGCGGTTTCGCTCCCACGCCGTCAATGAAAGGCTTGTTGGCATTCAAACGATCCCACGGTCCGTAATTAATAGAAAGATATTTCAAGGCTGCCGAGTCTTGCGCGAATGGTTTCATCAACGCAGCCTTGTCGCCATAAGCGTTTTGCCAGAAAATATTCTCCATGATGTCCGCCACTTCGATAAGGATGGGAATCATCTTTTTCTCGTTTTCCGTTAGTTTGCTAACGTCAGTTGTCAAGGTGAACTCCGCGTATTGGTCAGCAAGTGGCTGATAGGGACTGGGTTGTTTGGTTTCTTTCTTTGCCTCTTTGCAAGAGAACAAGAAAATACCTAAGGATAAGAATAGGAATAGTTTTCTCATTTTTATAAAATTTGTGTTGAGTATTTGAGGGACGAATTTATAAAAACAAGCGGACTATTGAAAATATTTGGAATTAAAGATTATGATTCTGTGATTTCGATGGGGGCGATTGAAGGTAAATTAAAAATTCATGAGGTCAATAGATGTATCTATTGACCTCATGAATTTTCAAAACAGAATGGCAGCACCGAAACTTACTTGATGTAATTCCGGACCTTTATTTTTCTCGAATAGAGGGGTTATTCCGTAGCGGGCCCATACGGCAAAGTGATTACCACCCATTTGTGCCATGAGGTCAAAATTGAAACGGGGCATATTCAGGTTTCCCCGGTTACTGATCGTTTTGCTTTTGTGAGGAAATTTATTCTCTGTAATTTTTACCTTGGTTTGTGTGATGAAATTGTATGAACCCACGACTCCCATGTTGAAATGGAAACGGCTTGTTTTATTGGACGGGGATTGAAATTCGAGCATTAACGGGATGTTTGCAGAGAGTACTCTCAATCTGCTGGAAGAGATGGAGCCCTCGTCATAGGTGAAAGGTTCTATGATGCCTTTTTTATTTTTGTGGATAGCGATTTTGTTGTCGAACTCCATGTTTTGGAATTCGGCCCCGATGCCTGCCACGATACCAACAGTGTTTTTTTGTTTTTGTAGCCCGATGTTGATTTCAATGATGTTGAGAGCCACGGTGTAGGAGGTTTGTAGCTTTAGTTTCATGAAATCTTTGTTCTTGTAAGCGGAATAATCGCTTTTACCAAAGGTGATGAATCCACCGTAAATCCCTGCCACGTGTCCGTTGAAACGGACTTTCTCTTCTTTCTCATTTTTGAAGACACTGTCTTGACGGACGTTGGATGCCGATGTGGACGAGTTGGCATCCTGAGCCTTCAAGCCGTTTATGCCGAAAAGGCATATAAACAGCGCTAATAGTGTTGTTTTCATCTCTTTATGTATATTTATATAACGTATAAGTTCCGATCTTTAGAACGGGCGAACCGTTGGTCGAATGGAGGGTACTTTTTGGAGTATCCCGGAAGTAATAGTTTTTACGTCACAACGTATGAAATGTTGTGACACAGTGATTTAAAAAGGTGAAAAACAACTCAATAAAGATTATTAATTCTGTGATTTAATGATAACTCTAAATTTTAACTTTAAACGTTCTTAGAAGTTTACCCCGAACCCGATAACATACGGGTGTAAATCAGGAGCTTTGCCTGATTTCATCATACGGTTGAGGGTATAGCTGCCCCACAGTGCCAGTTTGTCGTATCCTACACGGGCAACAATGTCTGCTTTTACCGGGTTCATGCTGTAATTTCCCGCTTTTTTGTAGCGACGTTTGTCCCCGTTCTCGTTTTTGTACACGACTTTGGTTTTCGTGTGTAATCTTAACCCGCCCATGATTCCGGCTCCCACGTATGCCCGGCGGTGATTTTTCGCGGGGAATTGCCATTCACAGATCAAGGGAACGGTGAGATAAAGGTTTTTCAATGAACTCTTCTTTACATGATCTATTTCCAACGGATATATTTTCCCGTTTTCTCCCCGTTGAATACTGTTTTTGTGCTCGAAACGGAAGCGTTGGTATTCTAATCCCAGTCCGGTAACAAGCCCGAAATTATTCAATTTATTCAGACGCATACTGTATTGGAACATGTTGAATTGCATTACCAGTGAATTCTTGCGTTGCAAGTCCATGAATGGAGAGCCGCCCGGAACAATATCATAATCCCCGAAATCGGCAAATCCAAGATTAAATCCGCTCCAGTGTCCCCGGAACCGTGGATTTTGGCTCCGTTGGTATATGTGTCGGTGGATGGGATCGCTTAATATTTCCGATTTCTTGACTTGTCTGCTTGTTTCTCTATCCTGCAAGTGTATTTCTTTGACGTCACGTCTTAGAGTGTCGCTCGTGCCTGTCCCGTTGTCCCGCGCCATAACGGGAATCGACAGCAATAATGCCAAGGGAATGATAATACTTTTCATGGTGATTTATTTTTTGTTGGTTGTGTTTCTTATTTATTGGAGTTGTCCAAAAAAGTAATAGAATTGAAGAATTTATTTTTCTGCGGGATGAGTTCTTCCAAGTCTTTCGTATTCGCACCTATAGATACTTGATACATACAATTATCTCTGAAAATAAATCTTTTATAGTACGTCATCTCTTCAAGCTCTTTCATTATCGTGTAGGTAATCTCCCATATCTCGACATTTTTTGATGGTATACGCTTTTCGCTGGTGAGTTTAGCGGTCGGCATTGAAACTGATTCTTTCTTCATGGCGAGATATAGCTGGTTGACCGTGTAAGCATCGAGGATGCCTTTTTCTTTCGTCAATTGCGTGCATACAACCCCGAAAACACAGGTTACGTTTTTCGTTTGGTATATCCATGAACGGATGTCATTCACGTCTTTTTTCAGACGTTCGCCCCGGCTAGGGAAAAGGAACGTGATTTGGTAGTCGCCTCTTATTTTTACCCATTCCTCTTTCTGTGGGGCGAAAGTTGCAAGTAATCCGATAAGAATAAATTTTATTATAGCCATATCCGTGCTGTTTATTTCGTGTGTTAAAGATAGAAATTATTATTTTTGTGGCAAAACTTATTTGATTGAAGATGATAGTCGGAGGAAAAGACGTAGGTGAGCGGCCGTTGATTTTGGCGCCGATGGAAGAGGTTACAAATCCCCCTTTCCGGAAATTCTGTAAGCGATACGGGGCGGATTGGCTCTACTCGGAATTTGTATCGGCGGATGCGTTGGTGCGTTCCATAAACAAGACCGTGAAGAAGTTGACGATAGAGGAGTCCGAACGTCCGGTAACCATTCAGATATACGGTCGCTTTATTGATTCGATGGTCGAGGCGGCAAAGATTGTTGAAGAAGTGCAGCCTGATTTTATAGATATAAATTTTGGGTGTCCCGTGAAAAGGGTTGCCGCGAAAGGGGCGGGAGCAGGAATGCTTCGGGATGTACCTTTAATGGTGGAAATGGCAAAGCAGATCGTGCAGGCCGTGAAGATCCCCGTTACGGCAAAGACTCGTTTGGGTTGGGATTGCGAGAATATTATCATTGACGATGTGGCAGAACGATTGCAGGATGTCGGGATTAGTGCTTTGGCTATTCACGGGCGCACCCGTTCCCAGATGTACAAGGGTGAGGCAGATTGGGAGCCTATCGCCGGAGTGAAGCGAAATCCCCGGATAAAGATCCCGATCATCGGAAACGGTGATATCGACACCCCGGAAAAGGTAAAAGAAGCTTTCGAGCGTTACGGTGTGGACGGGGTAATGATCGGGCGTGCCACGATCGGTAAGCCGTGGATATTTCAACAGATCAAACATTATATGAAAACGGGGGAGATTCTACCCGAATTGCCCCTGCACGAACAAATAGAGATTATCAAGGAACAAATACTGTTATCCCAAGAATGGTTGGATGAAGTGCGGGGATTATTCCACATGCGTCGGCACATGGCTTGTATGTTCAAAGGATTGCCCCATTTCCGTGATTTGCGGATTCAAATGCTGCAAGCCCCGACCATAGAAACGTTGTGGGAAGTGTTTGATAAGATTGAGGAGCGATACAAGGGGGAATAAAGGATAAATTCGGTGAATATGACAAAACAGAATGCAATAAAGGTTTTCGAGGAAAAGAAAGTTCGTACGGTATGGGATAGCGATAAGGAAGAATGGTATTTCTCTATTATTGACGTTATCGCGATTTTGACGGAAAGTGATAATCCAAGAAAGTATTGGAGTGTGCTAAAAAACCGTTTGAAAAAGGAGGGAAGTGAAACGGCTACAAATTGTAGCCAGTTGAAATTACTTGCCGAAGACGGTAAAATGCGATTGACGGATGTCGCTAATACAGAACAACTATTCCGATTAATACAATCCATTCCTTCCCCTAAAGCAGAGCCATTCAAGTTATGGATGGCACAGGTTGCTAAAGAGCGTTTAGATCAAATGCAAGATCCGGAGTTGTCTATTGAGCAGGCGATGTTGGATTATAAACGTTTGGGTTATTCCGATAATTGGATAAACCAACGGCTTAAAAGTATAGAAATCCGTAAAGACCTGACGGACGAATGGAAACGTAGGGGATTGCAAGAGGGAGTGCAATTTGCTTCTCTGACTGATATTATCTACAAAACGTGGGCGGGAATGACTGCAAAGGAATACAAGTCATTTAAAGGATTGAGGAAAGAAAATCTACGGGATAATATGACGAATACCGAATTGGTATTAAGTATGCTTGCAGAATTGTCTACCACGAAAATATCGGAAGTACGTAATCCGGAATCATTTAACGAGCATTTGGAAGTTGCCCGTAGAGGGGGAAGCGTGGCTCAGGAAGCCCGGTTAAAATTGGAAGAGGAAACAAGTACGTCTGCAATATCTCCTTTGAATGCAAAAGACGTGTTAGGACTCCAAAGTGGGGAGAACGGGGAAACGGATAGCGAGGAGGGCAGTTTGTAAAGTCTGTAAAGCTCTTTGCGCCTCGCGTAACGCCTGTCACTTTACAAACTTTATAAACCTTACAACTTTACAAACTTCTATACAATCATATAAATCACCGCTGCCACAAGTGAGCCGGCTAATGGCCCTAAGATAGGAATCCACGCGTAATCCCAGTGACTGCTTCCTTTTCCCGGAATCGGGAGGATGGCATGCATTACACGGGGTGCGAAATCTCGGGCGGGATTGATGGCATATCCGGTGACTCCGCCTAAAGAAAGTCCGATTACCCATACGATGAAGGATACGGGAATTGCACCGACCGAACCCAATCCGATAGGGGTAGTTGTATCGACATCGGCTATCAGTTCAGCCCCGGTAATATAGAATACCGAGAACATCAATACGAAGGTGGCGATAAGCTCACCCCCGAAGTTTACCACGTTATGTCGGATTTCGGGAGCCGTGCAGAATACACCGAGTTTTGCCCCGGGGTCGTCCGTGACCTTAAAGTGGTCATGGTAGACAATCCAGACGAGGAACGCACCCATGGCGGCACCCAGCATTTGAGCGATCACGTAAGAAGGTACACTTGCCCACGGGAATTTTTCCGCGATGGCGAAACCTATTGTAATGGCGGGATTCAAGTGGGCCCCGCTATATGGACCGGCGATGACGACTCCTGCAAAAACAGCAAGTGCCCATGCCGTGGTGATGGTAATCCAACCACCTTGAAATCCTTTGGTCTTTTTTAGCACGACGTTGGCTACTACGCCGTCACCCAAGAGGATCATCGTCATTGTTCCGAGTAGCTCTGCTATAAATGGTGACATGGAGAATTTATGATTTTAGATTCATGATTATCGTTTTACAGTTCTTCCCAGTTACGGGCTCTTTCGATAGCTTTATGCCACATGTGAAGGAGTTTGTCGACCTCTTCTTCTGTCGCAACAGGGGAGAACTCCTTGTTGATGTTCCATTGTTTGCGCAGCTCTTCAGTGTCACGCCAGAACCCGATAGCCAATCCAGCGAGATAAGCCGCACCGAGAGCTGTTGTTTCCAGTATCTGGGGGCGAACCACGTGTGTTCTGTTAATGTCACTTTGGAATTGCATCAGGAAATTGTTGGCAACAGCACCTCCGTCTACCCGTAATTCGAGAGATTGGCGGTGAGTGTCATGCTCCATGGCTTTTAAAATATCGTACACTTGGAATGCAATTCCTTCCAGTGTTGCCCGGGCAATATGTGCGGGAGTTGTTCCTCGTGTGATTCCGAGAATGGCACCTCTGGCGTATTGATCCCAGTAAGGGGCACCCATTCCCGTGAGAGCGGGAACAAAATAAACTCCCCCGTTATCTTGAACGGATGTTGCGAGAGCCTCACTTTCCGAGGCAGTCCTGAGCAGTTGCATCCCGTCCCGTAGCCATTGGATGGCTGCTCCCCCCACGAATACACTTCCTTCCAAGGCGTAAGTAACGGAGTCACCGATTTTCCACGCGATGGTGCTTAACAGATTGTTTTCCGATTTTACGACTTCGCTTCCGGTATTCATGACCATAAAACATCCGGTACCGTATGTCGTTTTCGTCATTCCCGGTTCAAGGCAGAGTTGCCCGAAGAGGGCGGACTGTTGGTCGCCGGCTATTCCGGAGATCGGGATTTTCGTCGAGAACAAAGTTGTACTGGTTTCCGAATAGACTTCGCTGCTGCTTTTTACTTCCGGAAGTATAGCTTCGGGAATGTCGAAAAGTTCCAGTAACTCTTTATCCCATTGCAACGTGTGAATATTGAACAGCATCGTGCGGGAAGCATTGCTGACATCCGTCACGTGTACCCGTCCGTGCGTGAACTTCCACACGAGCCAACTGTCTACCGTACCGAAACACAACTTTCCTTTTTCAGCCCGTTCACGTACACCTTCGACATTATCGAGAATCCATTTGATTTTTGTGGCGGAGAAATAAGCATCAATCAGTAATCCCGTTTTCTCCCGGATCATTTCAGTATATCCGTTTTCTTGCAATTCCCGGCAGATATCGGCAGTACGCCTGTCTTGCCATACGATGGCGCGATAGACGGGCATAGAGGTTTCCCTGTCCCAAATGATCGTGGTTTCACGTTGGTTTGTGATACCTATACAAGCCACGTCCAGTCCCGTGAGGTCTGCTTTGGCGATAACTTCGGCGGCCACGGAGGATTGCGTGTACCAGATTTCGCTAGGATCGTGTTCCACCCAACCCGGGTGAGGGAAGTGTTGTTCGATTGGTTTCTGTGACATGGCAACAATATTTCCGTCATGGTTGAAAAGCACGGCGCGGGAGGAGGTTGTCCCTTGGTCTAGTGCAAGTACGTATTTCGCTGTCTTCATGATAATGTAATATTATATGTTTTTCATTTGTTGTGACAATAAATGCTATATTTCTTACGTAATTTTTAAAATTCGGTTACATTTATAAAAATGAATAGTCGTTTAACCGGAAACATTCCCGATATTGAATTTAAATATGGATTTGCAAGTATCTTTTATTTTGTAAGAAGTTTAAGGGGGGAAACCGTTTTTTTCGTATATTCGAAGTTGCAAACTGAAAATTAAGCTTATGAAAACAATTGTATTAATACTTGCGGTTATTTTTTCCGCGGGTGCTTTAAATGCAGAGAAAATGGAAAAAGCAAAGAATTCAGGAAATGTAGTGATCTTGTTGGCTCACCCGAATTTCAAGGAGTCACAGGCGAATAAGGCATTGATTGATGCCGTGAAAGATATTCCGGGAGTGGTAATTCTGGATTTGTACGCCAAGCCTTTTGACGCCGAGGCGCACAAGAAAATTTTATCGGAGGCGAAAGCGGTTGTGTTTCAATTCCCGTTTTATTGGGCGAGTGCGCCTTCACAGTTGAAAAAGTGGTTGGATGAGATTTTCACGCCCTTGGCACAAACCGAGGTGGTGAAAGGGAAACCGTTAATGGTGGCCACGACAACGGGTTCGGAATACGAGGCGTATCGTTCCGGAGGCAGGAATCATTTTACGATGGACGAGTTATTGCGTCCTTACCAGTTGACGGCTAATCATTCGGGTATGGTCTGGCAAACGCCTCACGTGGTTTATGGCGTGGCGACACCTGCCGGAGCCGGGAACGTGAAAGAAGGTGCAAAGGCTTATCGTCAGCGGATAGAAGCGTTATTGAAAAAATAAATGAAGAAAAAAATGAAGAAATTTAATACCTTTTACGTTCTGCTTGCCGTAGTATTGGTGATTGTATTTTTAAAAACATCATGTATGGGAGATGCGAAACAACAAGATGATCCGGTTTTGAAGACCAAGGCTGTTTTGGAAAATATCGCGGCACGCAAGAGTGTACGCAAGTATTTAAAGAAAGAAGTAGAGGAAGAGAAGATTACCGCTATGTTGAAGGCGGGAATGGCTGCACCTTCCGGGATGGACAGACGTCCGTGGGAATTTGTCGTGGTAACCGATCGGGCAGCGCTTGATTCGATGGCTGCAAGTCTGCCTTATGCCAAAATGTTGGCACAAGCACCGATGGCTATTGTCGTTTGTGGTGATTCTACCCGTTCTTCTTATTGGTACGTGGACTGTTCGGCTGTAACGCAGAATATTCTCTTGGCTGCTGAGGCTCTCGGGTTGGGAGCCGTATGGACGGCGGCTTATCCTTACGAGGATCGCATCGGGGTTGTCCGGAAATACACGGCTATGCCCGAACAATTTGTGCCGCTTTGTATCATTCCTGTCGGTTATCCCGATGGTCTGCAAAAAGCGAAAGATAAATACGATGAAAGTAAAATTCATCGGAATAAATTCTAAAGATAAAGGCTCGGTTAAATCGAGCCTTTATCTTTAGAACAGTAACAGGCTAAAAGCCATAAGCCCCATTCCGGCAACGAGTCCGTAAATAGACAAATGATGTGCGCCGTATTCTTTGGCGGTAGGGAGAAGTTCGTCAAGAGAGATGAATACCATGATGCCTGCTACAAGGGCAAACAGAACGCCAAGGACAACGGCATTAATCCCGATGAAGAAATAGATTAGAACGAAGCCGATAATAGCTCCGAGGGGCTCGGACAAGCCGGAAAGAAAAGACAGTTTGAATGCTTTTTTTCGGTTGCCCGTGGCAAAGAATATGGGAACCGATACGGCAATCCCTTCCGGGATATTGTGAATGGCGATAGCGAATGCGATCGGGTATGCTATTTCCGGGTTAGACAGTCCGGCAATAAAAGTAGCCAGACCTTCCGGGAAGTTGTGGATACTGATGGCGAGAGCCGAGAATATCCCCATGCGCATTAATTTCTTGTCATGAGGTTGTTGCGCCATGCTCTCGACGGATTTTACCTCGTGCGGGTTCTCGTAGGAAGGAATCAATTTGTCGATAACGGCAATAAGTCCCATGCCGCAAAAGAAAGCGATAGCCGTGATAATATCGGCAATCTTGCCGTCGTACACTTCCTCGATGGATTCTTTAGCGGTAGGAAACAACTCCACGAAAGAGACGTATATCATCACTCCTGCGCTGAATCCCAGCGAGAGGGACAGGAATTTTTTGTTCGTTTTTTTCGTCAGAAAAGCAATGGCACTACCAATTCCGGTCGATAGTCCGGCAAATAAAGTTAGCGTGAAAGCCAGCAACACGTTATTCCAAGAGATATCCATGCGTTTCGGTATTAAAAACTAAAAGTTAGAAAGGGTCAGTGTGATCTTTTCCAACTTTTAGTTTTTGGTTTTTGTTTAATAGAGTTATCGCAATATATCTATAATACGGTGAAGTCGTGTTAAAGTTTCTTCTTTCCCTAAAATTTCAATAATGTCAAATAAATGAGGACCATCAGCGGCACCGATAATAGCCAATCGGAACGGACTCATAACCTTACCGAAACCCATTTCTTTTGCCGTAACCCATTCCCTCACGGCTTCTTCCGTGTTGGGGGAGGTAAAGTCTTGTACGTTTTCCAGTACTCCGACTAGCTCTTGCATCAGCGCGGGTGTTCCTTCTTTCCAGAATTTTTTCACCCCTTTTTCGTCATAACTTTGCGGGGCTTTGTAGAAATACTGTGACGAATTGTAAATATCTGCCACGAAGTTTGCTCTTTCTTTCAGTAAATGGCAAATCTTCTCCAGTTTCTTCATATCGTAAGAAATACCGTCCTTTGCAAGTAATTCATTTAATATGACAGCCAAATCGGCATCGCTCTTTTCCACGAGGTACTTGTGATTAAACCATTTTGCCTTATCCGGGTTGAAGCGGGCGCCTGATTTATTTACGCGTTCCAGCGTGAACTGCTCGCACAATTCGGACAGAGAAAATATCTCTTGCTCCGTGCCGGGATTCCAGCCCAATAGGGCAAGCATATTGATAAAGGCATCGGGCAGATAACCGTCTTCCTTGTAGCCGTGCCATTTTTCACCGGTTTCCGGATCGGTAAATTCCATGGGGAACACAGGGAAGCCCATTTTGTTACCGTCACGTTTGCTGAGTTTCCCGTTGCCGACGGGTTTCAGTATCAACGGCAGATGCGCAAACTCCGGCATGGTATCTTCCCAACCGAAAGCCCGGTACAGGAGTACGTGTAGCGGGAGGGAGGGTAACCATTCTTCACCGCGGATCACGTGCGAAATCTTCATCAGATGATCGTCCACGATGTTTGCCAAATGGTACGTGGGCATTCCGTCTGCTTTAAACAGTACTTTGTCGTCCAGAAGAGAGGTATTGAAATGTACTTCTCCCCGGATAATATCGTGTAATAGCAAATCTTCGTTTTCCGGCATCTTGAAGCGAATCACGTAATTTGCACCGCTATCCAAAAGGGTTTTTACTTCGTCCGCGCTCATGTTGAGTGAATTCTTCATGTGCTTGCGGGTGGCGGCATTATACATGAATGTTTCCCCTTTTGCCTCATGTGCTGCACGTTGCGCGTTCAACTCGTCGGCACTGTCGAACGAATAGTATGCGTTGCCCGACTCCACGAGTTGGAGGGCATATTGTTTGTAAAGCGGTTTACGCTCGCTTTGGCGATAAGGTCCATATTCTCCCCCTGCACCTACACCCTCGTCCACGGTCAATCCGCACCATTTCAATGATTCGATGATGTATTCTTCGGCTCCCGGTACGTAGCGGGTTTGGTCAGTATCCTCGATTCTTAACAGGAAATCACCCCCGTTATGGCGGGCAAAAAGGTAATTAAAGAGGGCTGTTCTTACACCACCCAAGTGAAGGGCTCCGGTGGGGCTGGGAGCAAATCTTACTCTGACTTTTCTATCGGAAATCATATCTTTAATATTATAATAGCTCGTTTTCTCCTTCTTGTTCTTTTTTTTCTTCTTTTTCCCGTTCGATGAGTTGTGTCAGAAGGTTTTTGGCATAGGTAATCGCGTAACGTTCGGCTTCCTTTTTGGATGGGATGCCGCTCTTGATAGGCTCTGCATAGCTAAAAGGCTTATCAGGACCTTCCGTGAGAACGTAAAGAGTAAAATTACTATGTTGATTGCGGCTTTTACTGGTCAACCCGAACCACATTTCCACCGAGCGGTCTTTGAGATGTATATTGCGTTTGAACTTGTACATTACATGTTATTTCTCGGGGTATTCTTGAAATTGATGACTCCGACGGCAACAGCGAGTGCTGCCATGGCGCCCACGTTCACGTACACGGCAGTACGACTATTTTGCGGGGCAAAAAGACTAATCGTACTGGATATCATAATAAGGAATGCTGCTAGTATCAGCAAATATCTGGCTATTCGCATATATGTCTTTCTAAAGCGTTTTTAACCGGGTTAGCGTAGATTTCAAGGAAAATGTTGTTCAGCACGGAACGGTTTCCCTCGAGTTTATCCAACTTTTCAGTCATCACGCGGATGAAATTATCTTTTTCCTTCTCGCTGTATTTGGAGGTGAACTTGTTCGTGCCGTGAAGTAAGTCGTAAGCGACGTAATTATTCTCCCACAATTTGAAGTTACCTTGTATTCTGGAATCAATAAGCGTTGCCAGTTCAGCGATACGGTCGCCGTTATTGTCCTTGGCGTCAATTTCTTCCAGTTCATGGTCAATCGGGGGGGTGATGGCAAAATGCACCCGTCCCTTGTATCCGGACAGACCTTGTTGCATACTTCTCATATCCGCGGCAGGAGTCTTGATATATTCACCGACAGTCTTTTGATATAATTCGTCGGTTTTCAGATCATCACAAGGTTCCCACTCGTAGGAGATGGATACAGGCACAACCCGTAATTCACGGAAATTCTCCACGAAACCTTTCGGACCACTCATGCGGAACATTTTCAGCAAACTGTGTTGCGTGCGGTCATCCCCGTTTTTGGTTCTTCCTTCTTTTTGAGCAATCCACACGGAATCCTCATTCTCGTGAATGACGTCACGCAAATAATGAGAACGCATATTCGCACTGGTAATCATGTCACGCACGGGAAGTCCCCGCTCTATGATAAAGCAGGCATCCAGCTTCACGAGATCGGTCACCCATTTGTTGATTAACAAGTTGCTGCCGATAGCCGCTTCGCAATAGTGGCACCCCCGCTCTGATAGCAACACGTTGAGTATTGCCGAGTCGAGGATAATATCCCGATGATTTGAAACGAAGAGATAACTTTTACCCGGTTCGATATATTCTAACCCCGTTGCTGTCACCCCGTCGGTCGTTCCTGCTATCAAACGCTTCATCGTGGGACCGAAAAAACGTTCCTGAAACTCTTTTCTGGTAGTGATACCTTTCAGTTGCTCTTGTATTTTAGTCTTATCAATCCTTGTCATTTGGGAAAAAAGTGCCAAAAACTCTTCTGCTTGGCTCAGTCGCTCCACGGCGGCTGGAATCTCTTCCCCCATGTAGGGTCTGATACTATTAAATTGGGAATCCGATGTCATGTCGTAATTTTAAAATTAGAAATCACGTGGCAAATATAGATAAAATGTTTTATAAAAGTGTGTCTGATAAGCTTATATTCGGTCTAAATGAGTGAAACGCCTTATTTTCTGTAAAGTTATGGTCGAAAAATGAGTCTTTAAAGTCGTTTTGCCGGATGCAGTTTATGAAGTCTGTAAGGTCCATAAAGTCTATAAGGTCTGTAAGGTCACAGAACAAGGGTCTAAGGACCTTTGACTTTATAGACTTTACAGACCTTATGAACTAGAAGGTGTGCCAAAGCACGCCTTGCTTATTTTCTACCGGGATAAACTTCAAGAGCCTTTGCCAATGTTTCCATGGCACCCTTGAGGTCTTCAATCTTCAACACGTAAGCAATTCTTACCTCGTCTTTACCGAGTCCCGGGGTAGAGTAGAATCCGCTTGCGGGAGCTACCATAACGGTTTGCTTGTTGTACTCGAAATCCTCGAGCAACCATTGTGCGAATTTGTCTGCATCGTCAACGGGTAATTTTACCACGGCATAGAAAGCTCCTCTCGGTTTCGGGCAAATAACTCCCGGCATTTTATTGAGGGCTTCAACCATGAAATCACGTCTTTCGATGTATTCGTTATACACGCTTTCAAAATATTCGGCGGGGGTATCAAGTGATGCTTCGGCAACAATCTGACCGATTGCCGGGGCGCACAAACGAGCCATACCGAATTTCAAGGCAGCCGTCATAACCTCTTTGTTGCGGGTAACCAAAGCACCCACGCGAAGACCGCACTCGCTGTATCTCTTGGAAACAGAATCCAACAGGATCACGTTCTGTTCGATGCCTTGCAATTGCATCGTGGAGAAATGTTTGTATCCGTCATAGCAGAATTCACGATACACCTCGTCAGCGTACAGGTAAAGATCATGTTTCTTCACGATGGTAGCAAGTTGTTCCAGTTCTTCCTTGGAATACAAGTATCCCGTCGGGTTATTCGGGTTCACTATCACGATACCTTTCGTGCGGGGAGTAATTACTTTCTCGATCTCTGCAATCGGGGGCAAAGCGAAGTTTGTTTCGATAGAAGAGGTAACCGTCTTCACCTTTACGCCGCACATAAGAGCAAAAGCGTTATAATTGGCGTAGAACGGTTCGGGGATAATCACCTCGTCACCCGGGTTCAACGTGGACATGAAAGCTATCGTGATAGCTTCGGAACCTCCGGTAGTTATCATGATATTCGTTTCGTCGATATTGATACCAATATTCTGGTAATATTTGGCTAATTTTTTTCTGTAGGAAAGATTTCCGGCAGAATGGGTATATTCAATCACCTTCTCGTTACAGTGTTTTAAAGCTTCCAAAGCGACCTCCGGGGTTTGAATATCCGGTTGTCCGATGTTCAAGTGGTACACTTTAATCCCTCTTTCTTTTGCTTTATCCGCGAACGGAACCAATTTGCGAATCGGCGAAGAAGGCATCGCCATCCCTTTTTCTGAAATCTGTGGCATAAGTTATTCGAGTTTAAATTTATCTTGCACAAAGATAGACATATTGAATGATTTTAAATCAATCAGCCAATCTTTTTAATTTATCATGATCTAATAATTTTATTTTCCTTCCTTTAGCTTCTACCAGTCCCTCGTTCTTCAAATCGGAGAGCAGTCGGATCAGTGTTTCGGTAGCGGTTCCCACGAAATTACTCAAGTCTTCGCGGGTGATATTCAGTCGCAAAGTCCCGTCTTCTTCAACACCGAAATCGGAAGCAATAAGCAAGAGTATTTCTGCCAGCCGGGCTTTTACCGATTTTTGAGCGATATCACGGATATGACGATTGGCTTCTTCCAGTTCCTTGCAGGCGATTTGCATCATTTCATAAGCGAAATCCGAACTGTGTTTCATCATGTGTGTCAACGATGTATAAGAGATATAACACAATATACAGTCGGATAAAGTTTCCACCGAGGTACAAGCTAATTCATTACGGATGACAGAACGAAATCCGAACATTTCGCTCTCTTTCCCGAAACGAATAATTTGCTCTTTTCCGGTAATTCCGGTTTGGAAGATTTTCACGACACCTGAAAAAAGAAAATAACATCCTTTAATGCGAGAACCTTCTTTATAGATGTATTCGCCTTTTTTATAGAATTTTACCGTGTCATCCGTGAATAATGTTTCGAGGTACTCGTCAGGCACACCTTTAAATGTTAGCTTGAATTTGCTAATACATTCCGATAATTTTGGTATTGGAGCCTCTTCTTTCATGCTTTCCTTTTATATCGAACAAATTGCCCGGAATATAGATTCGCAATCATAACCACATTCACGGTATAACTGTTGTTGTGTACCGTGTTCCACGAACTGATCCGGAACACCCAAGCGCACAACCTTGGCGGAATACCCGTGATCAGACATAAATTCAAGCACGGCACTACCCAGTCCGCCCATGATTGTTCCGTCCTCTAAGGTAATGATTTTTTTGAATTTATGAAATATTGAATGGAGTAATTTTTCATCCAGAGGTTTGAGGAATCGCATATCATAGAAGGCAACCGAACGCCCCGTTCCCTTTTCAATAGCTTTGAGAGCCTCGTTCCCGATAGCTCCGATGGATACGATGGCAACATCCTCGCCTTCAATAATACAACGTCCTTGCCCGATAGGCAATTCCTTGAACGGGGTACGCCACTTGACCATTGTCCCGTTACCTCGCGGGTAGCGAATGGAGAAAGGTCCTTTGTCCGGCAATTGAGCCGTGTACATCATATCGCGTAATTCTTCCTCGTTGAGGGGAGAGGCTATTGTCAGGTTCGGGATGCAACGGAAGCTGGCAAGGTCAAAAACGCCGTGGTGTGTAGCCCCGTCAGCCCCGACCAATCCTCCCCGGTCAAGACAGAAAACGACGTTGAGTTTTTGCAATGCCACGTCGTGTATTACTTGATCGTATGCTCGTTGCATGAAAGAAGAATAGATATTACAGAAAGGCACGTACCCCTGTGCCGCCAATCCTGCCGAGAACGTAACGGCGTGTTGTTCGGCGATGCCGACATCAAAACAGCGATCGGGCATCTCTTTCATCATGATATTTAACGAGCAACCCGATGGCATGGCGGGAGTAATTCCCACGATTTTGGGATTGGTATGAGCCAATTCCAGTATGGTATGACCGAAAACATCCTGAAATTTGGGCGGGGTATTTTCCTTGCATTCTTTGATGATTTCCCCGGTTTCTTTATTGAATTTCCCCGGTGCGTGCCAAGTCGTTTGGTCTATCTCGGCTTGTTTGAACCCTTTCCCCTTGACTGTGATACAGTGGAGAAGTTTAGGGCCTTTGATTTGTTTCAGATCACGGAGAACCTTGACCAAGTGGTTGACATCATGCCCGTCCACGGGGCCGAAATACCGGAATCCCAGAGCCTCGAACAAGTTGCTCTGGCGTAGCATCAATGATTTGACGCTATTATCTATTTTCTGGATGAAGTTTCGGGCTCCCGGGCTGATTTTATTGATGCGCCCGAGAATATTCCAGATATCTTCTTTCAGTTTGTTATATGTTTTGGAAGTCGTGATATCGAGAAGGTATTCATTCATTCCGCCCACGTTGGGGTCAATTGCCATGTTGTTGTCGTTGAGGATAACCAACAGGTTGGCATTATTAATACCCGCGTTATTCAATCCCTCGAAAGCCAGTCCCCCGGTCATCGCCCCGTCCCCGATAATTGCCACCGATAGGCGGTCTTCCTCCCCGTTCATTTTTGCCGCCACGGCCATTCCCAGCGCGGCGGAAATCGAGGTCGAGGAGTGTCCCGTCCCGAAAGCGTCATATTCGCTTTCGCTTCTTTTGGGAAACCCGCTGAGTCCCTTGTACTGCCGGTTCGTGCAGAAGTTGTCCCTTCGCCCGGTAAGTATCTTGTGGGGGTAAGCTTGATGTCCCACGTCCCACACGATATTATCGTACGGGGTATCGAACACGTAGTGCAATGCCACGGTAAGCTCGACAACCCCCAATCCGGCCCCGAAATGTCCGGGGTGTTCCGAACACTCGTCAATGATTTTCTCGCGTAATTCCCGACACAATTGAATCAGGTCGTCTTCCGGCACCTTCTTCAAATCATCGGGAGAGTTTATCGTATCTAATATTCTTTTTTCTTCGTTCATAATTAACCATTGAAAAAAGTCTGAAGGTTTTCTCCCTTCATTTCCAATTTTTCAATTTTCAATTTTCAATTATTAATACACGATTGTTCCGATATTTTCCCCTGAAATGACTTTTTTCAAGTTACCCGGTTGGTCCATGTTGAAAACGATAATCGGTAAATGATTTTCTTTGCACATGGTCGTTGCCGTCAGGTCCATCACCTTTAGTCCCCGGTTGTATATCTCGTCATAGGTAATTTTATCGAATTTGGTTGCTGTCGGGTCTTTCTCCGGGTCGGCAGTATAAATACCGTCCACGCGGGTACCTTTGAACATGGCATCCGCCTCTATCTCGATGGCACGCAGGCTGCTCGCCGTGTCGGTCGTGAAATACGGGTTACCCGTTCCGGCACTCATGATAGTGACATACCCTTCTTTCAAATATTCCATGGCTTTTGCTTTCGAGTAGAATTCCCCGATAGGTTCCATGCGGATAGCCGTGAGTACTTTGTTTTTACATCCTTCGTTGTCTAAAGCCGAACTTAAAGCCAGACTGTTGATAACGGTTGCCAACATACCCATGCTGTCGCCTTTTACCCGGTCGAACCCCTTATTTGTACCACTCAGTCCCCTGAAAATATTGCCGCCACCGATAACAATCCCCACTTGGACTCCCATTTTTGCAATTTCATGTATTTGACGGGCGTAACTCTCCAAACACGTGGTGTCGATACCATATTTTTGACCGCCCATTAAAGATTCTCCGCTGAGTTTTAACAAAATTCGGTTATATTGCATATCTTTGTTTGTTTAAATTTTATAACAAAAAACTTAGTTTCTTCGCTAAAACGCAACAACAAAACTAATGAATTTTTGTTATAACTATAATTTAATTTGAGAATATAAATTTCACCGCAGATGAACAGAACCGCTAATTACGATCTAACAGTCATAGTGCCAGTGTATAACGAGGAGGGGAACATCCTAAGATTAGAGAAAGAGTTGGGGGAGTTTTTAAAGACAGCCAAGGTTACTTCTTGCGTATTGTTTGTAAACGATGGCTCGAAAGATGATAGTGAACGCCTTATCCGGGAGGTTTGCGGTAGAAACGAGGGATTTTTCTTTTTGAATCTCGCTAAAAACGGGGGATTAAGTGCTGCCATGAAAGCGGGGATAGACAATTCTTTTTCCAAGTGGGTGGGATACATCGATGCCGATTTGCAAACGACACCCGAGGATTTTAATAGCCTGTTGGAACACGCGGACGAGTTCGAGATGGTGATGGGCATCCGTACCGGACGGAAAGACAGTTTCGTCAAAAATATGTCTTCCCGTATCGCCAACGGGTTCCGCCGAATGATGACGCATGACGGGGTGGAGGATACCGGATGCCCGTTGAAAGTGTTGCGCACCGATTACGCGAAACGGATTCCTTTCTTTACCGGGATGCATCGTTTCCTGCCGGCATTGATACAGTTGCAGCATGGGCGGGTAAAACAAGTTCCCGTGCGCCATTTTCCGCGTATCGCCGGAAAATCAAAATATAACTTGGCTAACCGCTTGGTCGGTCCTTTCAAAGATTGTTTTGCTTACCGTTGGATGAGGAAACGTTATATTAACTATCAAGTGGCTGAAAACAATCTATGATTTACGTTATCGGATTTCTCGCTCAGATTTTCTTTTCCGCCCGGATATTACTGCAATGGATATTGTCCGAGCGAGCTAAAAAAGTAATCTCCCCGGCGATATTCTGGCAATTGAGCATATTGGGATCCTACCTGTTATTCATTTATGGTTGGTTGAGGGATGACTTCGCTATTATTTTCGGACAGATCATATCCTATTATATTTATATCTGGAACCTGAACAAAAAGCACCAGTGGAAATGGTTGCCTTTGGTTTTGCGTACCGTGCTTTTGCTTACGCCCGTTGCGGCAATCATTTACATGATAGAAGACGCAAGCGCGTTTGTCGACCAGTTCTTCCGGAACGAGAAAATTCCTTTGTGGTTATTGATCTACGGTTCGATGGGGCAGATTATATTTACCCTCCGTTTCGTTTACCAGTGGATTTATTCCAAGCGCAAAGACGAATCCCTTCTCCCGCTTGGTTTCTGGGTAATCAGCTTATTCGGTTCATTGATTATTGTTTCATACGCCATTTATCGGCACGACCCGGTCTTGATACTTGGGCAATCCACGGGTTTACTGGCTTACGGTCGCAACATTTGGCTCTCCCGCAAGGGTAGTTGCTAATTGTTCGCCTTGTGACGGGTGTACCAGATAAAAGATTCCTATTTTCTCGTAATGTACGGTTTCAAGCCATGTCATTATAGCTTCTGAACGAGCCACATCCCGTTCTTTTAGGAAAATCATGCAATCCCCTTGCTCGTACACCTTGAACAAAGAATCCTCGTCCGATATCTTTATCGGGTCTTCATGTAGATAAACATCCATGTTTTCCCCGCTACGGAAACGGTAGTAATAATAGTGGTCGATATCTTCCTCTTCGCAAATTTCATGAGCTTTTTCAGCCATTTCGGATAATCCTATATTTGAATTGAGCCGCGGCAGGGCAAAGCCCCCGA
Organism: Butyricimonas sp. Marseille-P3923; assembly: GCF_900184685.1. GTDB lineage: Bacteria > Bacteroidota > Bacteroidia > Bacteroidales > Marinifilaceae > Butyricimonas > Butyricimonas muris. The sequence goes on along the minus strand of NZ_FXXL01000006.1, from coordinate 732,313 downwards.
CAAACAATGTTCCCAATATCCCTAAGGCGGCAGTGTTTATCGCTTGGTATAATTTTTTCTTCAGTAGCAGCGAGAAAGCGAATAGACTGAAGACGAACAGTACACCTATCGCCATGAAAATAAATATGGAGTGCGGGTACTCAAACTTGTTATGGATTGCCAAAGCGACAACGGGGGCAATCATGAATGCGACGACCGGGATATATACCGCGAAAGCAATCCGTTTTTCTTTTATTTTAGGGAGCAACAATACAGTCAGATAAGTGAAAAACGGGAACAGGGGTAACATATAAATATCGAGCTTCGCGCTGAACATGGATAAAAGCACGAAAGACGAAACGATTACGGTCAGGAAAAACTTCTCCTTGTCCGTGGTGAGCAGTTTTTTACGGAGGGCAATAATGATGGTCGCTATATATAAAAGTGACCAAGGGGCAATGGAGTACCAAATGGTGATTCCGTAATACCAAAATGCCTCTTTATGGTGGAATGAATCAATAGCCCGGTTGACGGTCTGGTTAAAAAGCAGGTTATTGAGATAGGCGTTTCCGCCTTCTATATACACGCACCCGAACCATATGGCACATAACCCCAGAAGAATACCCCACGCGCTCCATCCCAGATAACGCCCGAACTGCCGGATTTCTTTTTTCACGATTAGGAATACCGTGATTGAAACGACAGGAACGATAAAACCGACAGGTCCTTTCGAGAAAATAGCCAAGAAGATATAAACTGGTAGCAAAAAACGGTCAAGTGGTCGTCCTTTGCCGGAATATTGTTTATAGAACGTGTACAAAGCCAGCAGGATAAACATGCACATCAGCATATCCATGCGCAACACAAGCCCGGAGCCGATAAAGAATGCGCTCGTGTAAAGCATCAATGAAGCGTTCCACCTTGACCGGGGAGTGGTATCCTCTTCCACCCATTTGTTCATCACGTGAATGGAAACCAGTGCCGGGATGATTGAAAACAGGGAAAGCACTAGCATGTGATATTCGCCGAAAATCCATTTACACAGCATGATAAACCAGAAATACAAGGGTGGTTTATCCGCGTATACTTCTCCTTGGTTATAGAAAGTGAAGAAATGCCCCTCTCGTAAAGCCTCGTCCGCGATGCTCAAGTATTTTAACTCGTTGTTGGGCGTAAAATCCCGAAACAACAACACGGGTAAAACCAAGGCGAATAACAAAAAATATGGATACGGCTTTATATTTTTCATGTCTGTTCGCGTAAGTAATATACGTGTTACGGGAAAGCTAACGAAAAGGTTCTCACAACCTTTTCGTTAGCTTTTCATATTACAATAATTGGAAAAGTACATAAACCCAATGCGCGATAACACCGGCAACAAGTCCGCCGACAGTGTGTGCGACGATGGCCTTTGATGTTAGCTGGCGGAATCCCAGAGAATCCAGCATAGCGGTATGGGTACTTAAATAACCGCTCCAGCACATACCGATAGCGGTAAACACGGCAATAGCGTTACCGTCAATCCAACCTTGAGCCGCGAAATTAGGTACAAGACCTAGGGCTGCGCCCACCGCTCCAAGGGCTGTAATGGGGAATGCTACAAGGTGGGGGTCCTCGAAACCGAAAAGCCACTCGAAAAGAATATTTACTTTACCCGCCAGATAGGGAAGAAGTTCCGTTCCTTGATAAGCGGCTCCGGTGTATCCTTCTGCGGACGGTCCGAAAGTTAATATCATCACGAACGTGGAGATAACCAATACCCCCGGGATGATGGCGATACCGATATCTACTCCCGAGCGTCCCCCGTCAAGCAAGGCGTCCAAAATACGCAAGAAAAGAGTTTTATTCGAATTATCCGTATTTTCTTCCACTTCCACGATTTCAGTTATCGCGCTTTCATCTTTGAAATGGGGATGCGATTTCAGGATGAAACGTTGCATAAGGCGGGTGGAAACGATACAGCCGCAAAACGCCCCGAACAAACCGATGAAAGGTGCGGAGTAATACCCTTGACCAATCATGAAAACGATAACAAGCAATCCCATGCCGAAAGCGGTTCCGAAATTGGTAAGAGATATCAATTGGTATTTCTTGAAATAACTGCCGAAACGAACATCTTTCGCCAGAGAAATAATAGCGGGATTATCCGACAAGAATGTCAACACGGCTCCCAATGAGGCAGTTCCCGGTAAATTGAACAAAGGCTTCATCAAAGGACGCAAGATTTTTTCCAAAAGTTTCACGACACCGAACTCCACGAAAATACGTCCTAGGGCACCCGTGATGACACAGATTCCCATTAAATAGAAGACCGTATTCAATAATAAATCATGAGCGGTATTCATGATTGTGTTGAGCATGTGCGGGATTTCCATCACGGACGCGATGTAATAAAAAATTCCAACCACGATAATTAGGCATGGAATCCCGGTGGGAATAAATTTCTTCATGTTTTTACAGGATTAATAAATAGAGGGTTGAGTTATTTTTTAATGAAATTAATTCTCCAAGTTAAACCCACGCTAAGCTGCATGTCATCGGGTTGTAAAGTCCCGGAAGCGTTACGGCCCGCGTAATAGGAATAATAAGCGTGCAACCGTACATCGCGGGTACGTGCGGGAAATACCTCGATACCGCCGCCCACGTTCGTGATTTCCGTACCGGGAAGCACGCACAAATCACCTGCACTCTTGTTCTTGTTCACATCGTGAGAGGCATTTACCCGTAAAATCACGTGTTCCCCAATCTCTTGCGTGATACTCCCTATAATAGAGAAATCCTTGAATAAATCACCGTCTTTCACTTGTGCGCCCGTGGTGCGACCCATCAAATCGATATTGAAAGTGGTTTTGCCCGATTTGAATTGGTTTCCTAGAGCGAGATAACCGATAAACTTGTGGGGTAAATACTCGACCAAGTTCGCGGAATAAATCGTGTTCCAGCAATCCCGGTTCCCGTACCACACGAAATTTAAAGCGTAAATATCCCGGTTCCCTTCAATCTGGAATGGAGATTGGCACAATTGAAGCGTGAACAAATCCTTGTTATTGTCAAGCGCGTAGGATGCACTCGCCCCGAATTGATAACAGGAAATATTGTTACAGAACTCGGATAAAGTATAAATATCGATAGGGGCAAGGTCATACTCGTATCCGCCGATACCCACGATTTGTTTTCCCGCGGAAAGACTCCAGTTTTTATTAATCGCGTAATTGAGATAAACGTAATCGATAGAATTAAAAAAAGAACTTTCCGTGTTAGCCTTGTTCAATCGTTGGCGGTAAGCGTAGGAAAATCCCTCGCCGAACGAGCCGTTTATTTTCAAATTAACCATACTTCCCCGGAAACCGTTCTCGGATGCAGGGGCGGAACCCAAGTTATGGTGATAATCAACTCGTGCTTCTCCCGATAAATTAATCGTGTTTTTTTCTTGAGCACACACACTCAATATACCTGATACAGAGAGTAAAAAGAATACAAATATTTTTTTCATAAACTAAATTGATTTTAGGCGGCAAAGATAAATCAACTTTATCGTAAAAGCAATATTAGATTTTGAATTATCTGTGCAAAAAGCGTTTTGCCCCCTTTGTTTGATAATTTAGGTAGGATACAATATAAAATAATTTTATTGTTATAAATTTGCGTCTTAAACGCAAGTGTAATTCAAAAAGATTATGCAGAGAAACTATATACATTACCTCTTTATTCTTATCGTTTGTTGTTTCGCTTTTTTCGTGAATAATGGGGCTGTTTATGAAGATATTATGGAGTCCCGTAACTTGGTTACGGCTCACGAGATGATAGAGTACGACAATTGGTTGGTACCCACCATGAACGGGGAATTGCGTTTAGAGAAACCGCCTCTGCCCACTTGGGTGGCCGCGGGAATAGAATATCTTCAGCCGGACAACATCTCTATGCAACGTGCTGCTGCCGGAATCATGGCAACTTTGATGGTATTTTTCCTTTATTTCTTCGCTTCCGCGTTAAGCGGCAATCGGATGTTGGGATTACTCTCTGCGGTGGTATTGGCGACGTGCTTCAATGTCATCATGGCGGGACGCGTGGCGACATGGGACATCTATTGCCATAGTTTTATGCTGGGAGCGATACTCTTCTTTTATAAAGGAATTGTCAGTCGGCGAACAAGCTGGGGTATGTTTATATGGGCGGGAACATTTCTCGGGTTGTCCTTCCTCGGGAAAGGTCCGGTAGCCTTTTACGCCTTATTGCTTCCTTTCCTGCTCAGTTATATTGCCGTGTACCGTCCGTCGTTCAAGAGAAAGGGATTGCCGATAGTGGTCATGCTGCTGGTCTTTGTCGCGGTTAGCTTCTGGTGGTACTTGTATCTGATTATATTCCACAAGGACATGACCATGTTCGTGTGGGCAAAAGAATCGACGGCGTGGATGGAGAGAAATGTCCGCTCGTGGTATTATTATTGGCAATTCTTCGCGGAATCCGGTATATGGTCGTTATTCCTGTTGACCGGATTGTGTTGGCCTTGGCTGAAACGGAAAGTGACAATGAAAAAGGAATACGCCTTTGCCGTGGTATGGACCTTAGTGACCTTGGTATTGCTCTCCCTTTTCCCGGAGAAGAAAACCCGTTATCTCCTGCCGATACTTATCCCTGCCTCCATGGTCGTGGCGCATTACGTGGTGTATATATTTGTAGCCACGAAAGAGAAAAAGCTTACCGCCGGCGACCGTGTTGTCTTCCGGGTAAACGCGTTCCTTCCGGCATTGATAGCCCTCGGGATGCCCGTGGCGATATACTTTTTGTTTTACGTCAAAGGGCAGATGGGACTGGCACTCTTTATCATTGTTACCCTCCTTTTCCTTGTTGCCGCTTATTCTATTTTTGCGGGAGGGGTAAGGATGAAATCGATGAAAGTCTTCACGGGAGTCGTCTTATTGCTGATTTTAGTGGAAACACTGCTTATGCCTCGTGTCGCCAATATGTTCAATAACACCGAAATCAAGAGCATCTCGGCAGTGCGGGAAATCGAGGAAGTGAATCATATCCCTTTTTATTACCCGTCGGACGAGGAATTACGGATTGAATTGGTGTACGAGGCGGGACGTCGCATCTTACCTTGGGACATCGAGAACGACACCACCCTGCTGGACTCTCTCCCTATCGTGTTGGTTTCCGGCAAACCCGCCGCGGAAATATTACCTCCCGGCATGGCAGAACGGGTAAACCTGCATTTTATCGACATGTACGACAACAACACCCGCCCCAAATCGGACAAGAAACGTTATTCCCCGAAATTCGTGCGCTACGTGACGATTCTGGAAAAGAAAGCGGATTAGACTAGTAGTATTTGTCCTAACTCCTCCACCGATGCCACGATACGGTCGGCTCCGGCACGGGTTAATTCTTCTTCGTCCCCGTAACCGTAAAGGACACCGATATTGTCGATTCCTACTTTTTGAGCCCCTTTGATGTCATGTTTCCGGTCACCGACCATAACGACTTGGCTCAAGTCTTGAATGTTGTTGTTTTCCAGCACGTGCTGGATGACTTCATCCTTGTGGGATAACGAACCGTCGAGTCCGCTGCCGCCGACAAACTTGAAATAAGGGCTCAGATGAAAATAATCCAATATCTTTTGGGCATAATAGGCAGGTTTTCCGGTAGCCAGCATCACTTCTTTGCCTGCCGCGTTCAATTGTCGCAAGAGAGGCTCTATCCCGGGATAAACGGCATTCTCGTATATACCGGTTTCGGCGAATCTTTCCCTGTATTTATTGATTCCTGCTTCGGCTTGCGTTTCGCTGAAGTGGTAGAATTCCATGAGCGATTCCTTCAAGGGGGGACCTACAAATTTCCGGAGTTGGTTCAAGTCTTTCACCTCGATATCGAAATACTTCAGGGCGTATTGAATGGATTTGGTAATACCTTCCATGGAATCGGTAACCGTTCCGTCAAGGTCTAAAAGTATATACTTGTATTCTTTCAGCATATCAGTCGCGTTAAGGATAAAAAAACAGGCCTATCGCTAAGCCTGTTTCCTATTTCGAGTGATTTGTCGCTTATCAAACATTCAGCGTGTAACGCAAGAATGAAGTAACGGTCAAATCTTTGTCAACACTCTTCAAGTAATCTCTTACAGACATTTTACCGTCTTGCTCGAAAACTTGGTTCAGCAAAGTAGACTCTTGGAAGAATTTGTTCAAGCGACCTTGAGCGATTTTCTCCAACATGTTTTCCGGTTTACCCTCTTCACGAGCTTTCTCGCGACCGATTTCGAATTCATGGTCAATGATATTCTGTGGGATACCGTCTTTGTCTACAGCAACAGGAGCCATAGCCGCTACTTGCATGGCGATGTTTTTCATCACTTGGGCGTCAGCCGTTTTGTTGAAACCGACAACGGTAGCCAACATGTTTCCCGGGTGAATGTAAACAACGCAATCTTCTGCTTTCAAGCAACCGTAGTAGCTTAATTCCAGTTTCTCGCCGATAACTCCGGTTTGTTCAGCAATCTGGTCAGCGATGCTTCTACCGTCCAGTTGGATAGCTAACAAGTCCTCGGTAGTGGCGGGCATATTGGCTAAAGCGGCGTCAAGGATGCGAGTCGTGAAACCGATAAATCCTTCATTTTTGGCAACGAAGTCGGTTTCGCAGTTTAATGAAACCATAACTGCATTCTTCCCGTCGGTTTTGGCTAAAACGCAACCTTCTTTTGCATCTCTGTCTGCACGTTTGCTTGCCACAACAAGACCTTTCTTGCGGATGATATCAACGGCTTTGTCGAAATCACCTTCGGCCTCTTGGAGCGCGTGCTTGCAGTCCATCATTCCGGCATTTGTTGCTTTACGCAACTTCATCACGTCTGCTGCTTTTATTTCCATATTCTTATAAATTTCAATTGTTCGTTGAAGATTTTAGATTATGGAGTTTGAATCAAAAACTTGGAATGATTTCAATCTAAAATCCAAAATCTAAAATCTAAAATTAATTTATTCTTCAGTAGCGGCCTTTTCCTCTACCACTTCCTCTTGAGCTTCCGCTCTGTCGGCGCCTTTCTTGTCACCTTCTTTCTCTCGCTCCGCTTTTCTTTCGCTCAAGCCTTCTTTGATGGCTCCCGCTACTTTGTCGATAATCAAAGAGATAGAAGTAGAAGCGTCGTCATTTGCCGGGATTACGAAATCAATTCCCTCGGGGCTTGAGTTCGTGTCCACGATAGCGAATACCGGAATACCAAGCGTGTTGGCTTCTTTTACTGCGATATATTCCTTCATCACGTCAACCACGAAAAGAGCGGCCGGAAGACGGGTCAGGTCAGCGATGCTGCCCAAGTTCTTTTCCAATTTTGCTCTTTGACGAGATATCTGGAGTCTTTCCCGTTTTGAAAGGTGAGAGAAAGTACCGTCTTTTTCCATTTTGTCAATGGTGGTCATTTTCTTCACTGCCTTACGGATAGTCGGGAAGTTGGTCAACATTCCGCCCGGCCATCTTTCAGTCACGAACGGCATATTGATATTTGAAATTTTTTCAGCAACAATGTCCTTAGCCTGTTTCTTTGTTGCAACAAACAGAATTCTTCTGCCTGACTTGGCTATTTGTTTCAAGGCTGCACTTGCCTTGTCCAACATGATAGCGGTTTTGTTCAGGTCAATAATGTGGATATCATTACGCTCCATGAAGATATACGGAGCCATTTTAGGATTCCATTTACGGGTAAGGTGTCCGAAGTGACAACCTGCATTTAATAATTCGTCGAAATTCGTATTTGACATTTGTGTCATTTTTAAAGTTTACATTCTTAAATTTTATCAATCGCCGGGTAGTTCTCTCGAGAAGTCCCGCCAATTTAGATACTAAACTCTGATTAACGTTTAGAGAACTGGAATCTCTTACGTGCGCCCGGACGTCCCGGTTTCTTACGCTCAACTTCGCGCGGGTCTCTGGTCATGAAGCCTGCCGCTCTCAATTTGGATTTGTCTTCCGCGTTGATTTTCACCAATGCTCTGGCAATACCCAAGCGTAAAGCTTCTGCCTGTCCGTTAAAACCGCCTCCAACAAGGTTTACTTTGATATCGTATTGTCCGGCAACGCCTAATAATTCAAGCGGTTGTTTCACTACATACTGGAGGGTAGGCAACGTGAAATACTCTTCCAAGCTCTTTTTGTTGATTGTAATATTGCCTTTTCCTTCGTTAAGATAGACGCGGGCTACCGCTGTTTTTCTTCTACCTACTGCATTTACTACTTCCATACCTTGTTATTTAAGTGTATTTATATCAATTACTTTAGGCTGTTGTGACTCATGATTGTGCTCCGGTCCCACGAACAGGTGCATGTTCTTGAATACAGCTCTACCAAGGCGGTTTTTGGGGAGCATACCTCTTACCGCATGCTCGAGTATTCTCTCGGGGAAACGAACCATCTCTTGTGCGGGAGTTGAAATACGTTGTCCTCCGGGATACTGCGTGTGTCTCCGATATTCTTTATCGGTCATTTTCTTTCCGGTGAAGATTACTTTCTCCACGTTTACAATGATAACATTGTCACCGCAATCCACGTGCGGGGTGTAGCTGGGTTTGTATTTGCCTCTCAATAGTTTCGCAACTTTAGCGGCAAGACGACCCACAACTTGATTCTCAGCGTCAATCACAATCCACTCTTTTTGCGCGGTGGCTTTGTTGACGAAAGTTGTTTTGTAACTAATCTGATCCACTTCTTTTTAAATTATTAATTAAACTTCTGTTTGTATTTCTTCATGGACGCTCTGGCGTTCTTTTTTCCGGTTGAAAATAACGAGGTTTATCGGGCAAACTTTTAGTTTTCAACGGAATCCGAAGCTTCACGGGGAGCATGGCTAAGGTATTCCTCGCGAATTTTCGAGCATTCCACTCCAAAATGAGGGGCAAAATTACACAAAAAACTTTGAACTCCAAAACATTCCGTGAAAATTCGAGAGCGGGAAGATTTAATCCATTTTTTATATTCTACAAAGAAAAGATATCTTGATCAATAAGTAAATTAAGTCTCCAATAATGAATAAAGTTTTTGCCTTTTATCTTGTTATTCTAGTGAATTTATGGCAATGCTATGCTAAAAGATACATTGCAAGGGCTATGATCATTACAATTAGCAAAAGTTGCATAAATAGGGACTGCGTGAATATTCGTATTTAAAAGTTTATTATAAAACCAATATATTGGATTATTCAGATCTCCTGTTTTTTTTATTTCCTTTGAATTTATATCTATTATGGATATATTCCAATCTTTTATAACATTCTGTTCCTTAACAGTTAAATTGTTTTTATTTTTTATTGAACCAATAAAAGTGTTCATCTCACTAAGAGATAAATCAGCTTCAATCAACATTATTTTAAGATCTCCAAACATTATTGATGATATATATACATGTTCATCCTTGTTCTCTTCTGCAAAATTCAAAGGAGTTGAAGGGATGTCCATGTCAAGACTAAACAATTTGCGTTCTAAAACGATGGCGATCCCATTCTTTTTGCTCATGGAAATTTTATCGTACCTTTCTCCTGTTAATATACTATCTAGGTGTATTCCCAAATAGGAAAATTGCAAAAAAAGTTCTTTATAAGAATTATATCTAAAACCATTATCATATTTGAATGATACAATTTGTTGACTATCATTTTCTCGTTGATAATCCTTTATTATCAAGTTCATGTTTTCTTTTGATGGTATTTGAGAGTAATGATAGCATTTTTTGTTGGTACTAAATGATAAAGAAATTGAATTGCAATCTACATTATCCACTACTTTCACATTTGGAAATTGTTTTAAATTGCTATCAATAATTGCTCCGATATAGATATTTACTTCGTTATTTGGGATTACAAATAATTTTTCACTTTGTACAAAAAAACTATGTCCTTTTTGATCTGGCCAAAGGCTATCGTGCATTAGCAGCAGCGAGGAGGGAAGATAATCACTCCAAACTATTTCAGATAAATTCGTGGAGTCAATCTTTATTATAGGGTCTTCGTGCTCAAGATTGTTGTGACAAGCGCTTAGTCCTATTTTTATTAAAATTATAACAAAGAATAATCTATTCATATCTTTTAGTTTAAGAAGCTGTTTCCATTATGGGAAACAGCTTTTCATTGAACAAATTTAATTACTAATAGTTTTCTTCTGGCCAAACATCATATTTGTATCTTGAATCCAAAGCGATAGGTTTTAATATTTTGTAATAATCCCCTTCAGTTAATTGACATCCCCATTCTTTGAACCAAGTATATTGACCAAATAGAACATCTGGGTCATAGTTTTCTTCAAGTTGTAAACACATTTGTTTGAATAATAATATGGAATTCTCTTTATATGTATTTTGTATAAAACCTTCTTCTTCAACTTTAAATTCATCATCAATTAGATCATCCCATTTAGCATCTTGACAACGTTGGTAGCGATAAACTTGTCTGTATTTAAATTTAATAAAAGAAGCGGGTTCGGTTCGAGTTGTTGCTGCTAAATCTGAATAGAAAGCAATATATACATCTCCATTTTTCCAACCTTGTCTATAATTACTCCAAGGTTTTCCATCCATGTTTCGGTACTCGATCCTTGCATAAACAGGATCAGACGAAACATTAATTTTAAATTTAATCTTTACAGGTGCGTTATCACTTAAATAAGCAAAGCTACAATAAATCGGAACTCCTGGAGTCATAGAATTAAATGTACCTCCTTCGGATATATGGCGAATAAAATCTTGATATCCGTTTACTGTCTGTGCGCCTGATTGTCCGTCCCCTCCTATTAGATAAACTCGCATAGTAGCTGAACTCAACATGCGCTTCGCTTCGTCCGTTAATGTACTTGATTTCTTGTAGAAAATTGTTTTAAAGGCTTGCTCGATAATCTTGTGTGCTTCTGTATATGTATAATCCGTTTCTATTGCCAATATCCCCATTCTCCCATAAGTAATAGATGCCGCATACACGGGAGAATACCCACCTGTCTGCTCCGAAGTTAAATGACCGTTAATTAAACTTCCTGATGACGGAATATCCATGTCTATAGTAAAATTGCGCTGAACAAATCTTACATATAAACCTGTTTTTTTAGATATCTTTTGTACTTTCTCTGAAGAAGATGAAGTGTTGCTAAAAAATAATGCACTAGTTTTTGCATTGGAGCCAAATGCCATCCTTAACTCGTCGTAAGAAGTAAATTGATCGATATTAAAATTTAGTGATGAATTCTGGGAGCCAATTCCTTCTTGTTGCAAAACATCATTTACAAAACTTCTCGTAGCAGATAGTGAGGGTTTTTCAATAGTTCCCACAACTTTTTTAGCAGGAAATGACACAGAGACAGTTATTGGATTAATCGTTGTGCTAATTGGAGTGTAGTTACAATCAGAAATTGTATTCCCCTTTAACAAAGAACCCGGGAAAATATATCTTTGAAGATTTGGCAAGATTATTGATTCGTCTGCTTGAGCATAAATAGTCCTTCCGAAGTCATTTTTCCACAAGCTATCTTTGAGAATCTCTGTTGCACGAGAAAGATTATTTTGTCCAAAGGGTTTTATATTACCATTTTCCCACTTTTCTATTGCCATTTCTGGCATATAGTTATGAGTATTAACATTAATTATTTCCTCGGGGAATTTAGGAAGATTAAATGCAGGATTATTATCATTAATCTCCAACGAGTGTTTTTCACAAGCACTAAAAAATAATAGTGATATAATGGATATAAATAGTATATTTTTCATATCTTTTCGATTTTGTGTATAAATTCATTCTTGAAAATTCTATTTTGGAATATTAATCCTAAATTTTGTGTAAACAGGAGAATTATCAATTAAATAACTTGCGGTAAAAGCAATAGGAACGCCTGGAACCTCAGGAGAATAATAACCTCCATTAATTATATATTTCTTAAAAGCGGCGAATCCTTCAACAGATTCTGCAACACCACTTCCATCTCCTCCAACCATATAAATTTTTATATTAGATTCATCTATGATTTTTTTATAATTACTGGAAATACTAATATCTCCATTAATTATTTTGGCATCAAATGCAGCTTTTACTGCTAACCTAACTTCATTATAACTATAATTTGATTCCATAGTTATAATTCCCATTCGCCCATAAGTTATCGAACTAATATAAACAGGGGAATAGCCTGTTAGAGAATTTATATCATCGTTGTTCAAAAGTAAATTTCCATCGTATGGAATATCCATGTCCATTGTGAAATTTTTCTGAATAAATTTAGCAATTAAGCCTGTTCTTTGAGATATTTTCCCTTTTGCCGCATCTACAGTTATATTGAGAATGCTGGCAACATTAATATTAGATGCAAAATTTAACTTCAATTCGTCGTAATAGGTGAATTGATTCATATCATAACTGAAAGACACTATTTGTTTCCCGGACATACCATTATTATTCATAGTGTTAACAATAGATTGTCTCATTGCAGAAAGAGAAGGTCTTTCTATCTCATCAATTACAAATTTAGCTGGAAACGAGTATGAAATAGTAATAGGTTCCACTTTATTGGTTAATGCCTGATACTTTTGGGTTTCTAAAGACTCTCCTTTTAATAGTGCTCCTAAATAAATATATCTTTCTAACCCTTGTAGTGATGTGATTTCATCTGTTTCATATATTAAAGTATGGCCAGTTGCTTCAGGCCATAAACTATCTTTAAGGAAGGATAATGCCCTTGAGTTTGAGTTGTATTGGTCTGTATTACCCGCCACTATGTCGATAGGGGTTTGTGGATATTTTATTAGTGCATGAGTATTTTTTTTCTTTTCTAAAATAAGCTTATCGTCTTTTGAACAAGAAATTATGAAAGTAAGCATCGTAATGGATGCCAATAAAATATTTATAGATTTCATATCATTAGTTTTTATATTGTACGACTTGTTTATTTATAATAATGATTGTTTTTCACAAATAAACTTTAAGTATTTCTTTTTACATTCGTGCCTCCTTTCTTATCTTAGAAAGAGCGGACGTTGCCTATGCCATTTCGAGGGGTGTTTGGCAACGTCTTTTCTTTATTAAACTTACTTTTATTTAGCCATAATAAAGTATAACTTATTAATATATAGGTAGGTAATACGACAGTGTCGTTTGTGTTTAACAATATAAACTTTATTTCTAGGAAATCTTGATGCTTTATCAATAAGATAAAAACTTATTGTACCACCCCGTTCTCCGCAGGAGATAAATCTATATTGTTGGAGGCAGGTCTTCTGACTTATCCTTTCCTAGAGTCTTCCCATTCATGAATGAACAGTGACGTAGTTCTAGGAAGTCAACTTCAAATTGAAGTTAGGACTTACAGCTGCGGGAACAGTTACCGAATTACACGGTATTCCCTTTTAATCTTTATCTAAGATAAAAGAACCTCTTTCCTATGATATTAATAAATTGCTATATTTTTATGACAATTTATTTTTAAGAACTCTTGGCAAAGATAAATAATATTTCTTTGAATATATCCCTTTGTTGTGTGATTTTTCTGTTGAATATGAAAAATATTTTAGAATATGTCAAGTTGAAATTTGATTTTTTCAACAGATGATGAATAGAGAGTAATCCAAACATTTTGAAAATTTTGGATGTAATATCATAGGGCGGGAAGGGAATCCGGAGAAGTACTTTATGTCGAGAACGGGATGAGGTTCTCCCCAAAAACTATATAAATTCGGTTTGAATCCCGTATCAATTCCGGTTCAATTCTGGTTATAAAGTTTTTACTAAGCTTTTAGTAAGCTATTAAAACGCTATTATAGTATAGGGTTTTAATAGCGTTTTAATAGGGAACTAATAGCGTTTTACATGGGAGTGAACCGGAATTCATACGGGAATGATACAGTATTCGGGTAGGATTTATTACTGTTTATCAGTCTTATTGGTACTGAAGTCTTCAGTCGTTAATTGAATTTCTCTTTTGGAATGTATTTGTTGGATTTCGTGTAGCACGTGAAGATGCCCAAAGCTCCTTGTATGTTACCGACGAGGGGAACGGGAGTGGTGATACTTCCTTGGTTGGCGCTGTTCGCCTCGTAAAGGGAAATCTGGTAATTATAGCATGCCTCGGTGATGCGCATCAACGTGATAAAAACAGCATCGGCTTGCTCTATCTGCGGGCATTTTATCGTTTTTTCGATGGATGTTCCCGGGGTATGGTCGGACAGATCCATGTAGATGGTTTCTTTTTTCAATATCGGGTCATCCTGATCGCTCTTTCGGGCTTGCATACTGAAAATATAGTAGTTTTGCCTCGGGTTCCGGGATGTCGGGAACGTAATTGACACGGAATTGGTTGTTTGGGAAACCGTGTAAGAAGAAATTTCAATAGCCTCAGGAACGGCTGTTTTAGCTGTAATGTGTTCGTTCTCGGGTGTAAGGATGCTCAGGAAGAGAGAGTCTATCCCGTAATTCTCCATGCGGGTCATGTGTTGGTAATTGCCTAGAAAGGAAGGGGCTCCCGGCACGGGCACCAGTTGAATGACGCTGTCGGCTTTGATAGATACATCCAAGTCGACGACGGCTCCCGGGTCAATCATTTCGGTAAGAGGTAAAATCTTTGCTGCGTTTAGAATATAAGGTTCTCCGGGAATGCAATAACATTCGATAAAATATCCGGAGATGGCTCCCATGTCTTTGATCGGGAGTTCCTCTTCGGGCATACAGGAGAACAGACCTGTCAATATGAATATGGAGATGATTTTCCTCATTCGTTTTTACCAATTAATGCGCAGTGAAAGATAAGGAATAAATGGTAACATTACCTTGGATTTCGGGATAATTTTTGTTAAGTTACGGGTGGTTTCCGCTTGAAAATAAACAAACGAGGGGTTGGATTGGTTGTACACGTTGTATGCCCCGATGCTTAATTTGTAAAAGGTTTTCTTGCCGCTGAATTTGTAATCCAGACTGGCGTCCAGCCTGTGGTTGTCCGGTAATTTGTAATTATAACGGTCCGTGTACACGGGAATCAGAACCGGATTTTCCCCTGTCTGGATTTCCGTGATGTTTTGTGCCACGACCATCCCTTTCGGGAATGTCGTGTACACGCCCGACGAGAATGTCCATAGTGTGTTCAGCAGGAAACGGGGTGAAATTTCATAAGACAGGTTCAGTACGACGTTGTGTTTCACGTCATACGGGGGAAAAAAGGATCGCCCGTTGTTGATTTCGGCAAACTTGCGTTTGGATTCCGAGAGCGTGTAGTTGGCACGTGCATACAGGGCATGGTGGTTTAACGTGAGGTCAAACTCCATGCCTTTGGCATATCCCTTGCCTTGAATCAGGTTGTCGGTCAAGGCGGAGTATTCCGTCTGAATATCCGAGGCGAAGTCTTTCACGTTACGCATGTCTTTGTAAAACAGTCCGGCATAAAAAGAAAGAGTTTGCCCGATCTCTTGGTTTACGCCGATCGAGTACTGGTGGCAGATCGCGGGTTTCGTGTTTTTTGCCAGCGGGTACCAGATGTCGATAGGGGTTTTTACCGTGAAATAAGGGTACAGGCTCAGATACTGCACCGTTTTCGCGTAGTCAGCCCACAGGGTGGTTTTGTTATTTGTATAGCTGATCTTTGCCCGGGGGGAGAACGTGTGAGCTCGGGTATCCCCGTGGTAATACTGGTAATTGCCCCCGATATTTAACGTGAAGTTGTGATTTAACCGGTAGTTTATATCCATGTAAATCTCGTATAGATTAAAATCCCTGTCGGAACTTTTTATCAGAAGGTTTTCACGTTCGTTTGATTTGTTCGCCGTTTCAAAACGCGAATACTCGAATTTGCTCCCTGTGTTTATATTTATTTTGTCGGAGAGTTTACGGTTGTAGGAAATTTGTCCCAGTAAAGCGTAATGGCGGTTGCCGCCGCCCATGGGGATGCTGCCGAAGGCGTCGCCCTCGCTGTACGTGTTTTTACCACCGAATTGGAAATCCCATTGTTCTTTGGAAGTGGGGGTATAGGAAGCGTTGATGTTGCCGGAAAACGTGTGCCAGTCGAATATGTATTGCACGTGTTCGCTGATCTTCATTTTCATGTGGTCGATGGAGAAGAGCCCGAAAGCGGAGGCTTTCCACTTGTCCGAAAGACGTGAATCTATACTCGCGGTAATATCACTGAAAGAGTACTCCGGCATATAGTTAGGATTTTGTTCGTTGTCCATTGACCGGTTGTAGAGTTTGGAGATATGCTGCAAATAAGAGGTACGGGCGGAAACGGCAAACGAGGTGTGATTCTTTATGATCGGTCCTTTGGCTTTAAGAGCGGATGACACGAGTCCTATGGTGACTTCCTCCTCGTGTTTGTATTTGTTGCCCGGATCGGGACGCATGTTTATATAAGAGGAGAGAAAGCTGTTGTAGCGGGCGGGGAAGCCGCTTTTGAAAAGGGTGGAATTTCCCAGAATGTAAGGGTCGAAAGTGGAAAGTACCCCGGTAAGGTGATCCGGGTAGGCTATCACCATGTTGTTGATTAAAAAGCCGTTCTCGTTACTGTTTCCCCCGCGGACGTAAATGCCGGAGTTCAGTGCGTTGGTGGTCACGATGCCCGGCATCGTGGCAA
Organism: Butyricimonas sp. Marseille-P3923; assembly: GCF_900184685.1. Lineage (GTDB taxonomy): Bacteria > Bacteroidota > Bacteroidia > Bacteroidales > Marinifilaceae > Butyricimonas > Butyricimonas muris. The sequence continues at coordinate 715,766 of NZ_FXXL01000006.1, read as the reverse complement.
GGTATTTCAAAACGTCCTGTTCTCCCAGTATCGCGGGTATCCGTTCAATATTTTTTATGGACGAGAGGATACGCCCGCTTGCCGGTACGGCTCTTACCACTACTTCTTTCAGGTTGTTTTGTTTGTTTCGTAACGTGACGACGAAAGGGGCATCGCTTTTCGTTAGTTTGTAAGTTTCGCTCTTGTAGTTGACATGCGAAAATTCCAAGGTACAGGGGATCGTGCATTCCAGTTGGAAAAAGCCTAGCGAGTCGGTGGTGGTGCCGTTTTTATTCTCCATGCAATAGATATTTACCCCACTCACGGGTTCTCCCGAGTTCGCGATGACTTTTCCCATGACAAGCGTTTGCGCGTCAAGGGAAAAAGAGATAAGGGTGAACAGGATAATGAACCATCTAGCCATACATGCAACCATTTGTATTTCCGAAACATTACAAATGTAGTAAACAAATTAACAGGATCATGGTTGAGCGTGTGAATAAATGTTGTTATTTTGCAGATTAACAGTAAAACTCATGTCATGGGAATATATGTACACGTGCCTTTTTGCCGGAGTAAGTGTTTTTATTGCGGTTTTTATTCGGTGGCTTCTCTGAAATTGAAAGAGGCTTATCTGGACGCGATTGAGCGGGAGATAGCGTTGCGGCGGGGGTATTTGCCGGGTAAGGATGTGAGTACGGTTTATTTCGGCGGGGGAACTCCGTCCTATCTGGAGCGGGGGGAGTTGCAACGGATAGTGGATGCGTTGGAAATGCATTATGATATTTTGCCGGGAGCGGAACGGACTATCGAGTTGAACCCGGAGGATTTGACAAGGGAGCGGTTGGCGGGTATCCGGGAGATGGGTTTTAATCGTTTAAGCATTGGTGTACAGTCGTTTTCTGACGTTCATTTGAAGCGAATAAACCGGACGCACACGGGGCGGCAGGCAATCGAGGGGGTGCGATTGGCGGCATCTTTGGGGTTTGATAATATCAGTGTGGATTTAATTATCGGGTTGCCCGGACAGACGGACGAGGAGTTGATGCATGATGTTGATATTGTAAATAGTTTGCCTGTAAAGCATTTGTCGGTTTACATGTTAAGTGTTGATTCAAATACTGTTTTCGAGGTGATGGTGAGGCAGGGGAAGTTTAAGCCGGAGGATGAGGAGGTGATGGCTTGTCGTTATGACAGGGTGTGCAAGCGTTTGAAAAGTATTGGTTTCGAGCATTATGAAATATCTAATTTCGCACGGGAGGGGAGATATTCGATTCATAACACGTCCTATTGGCAGCAAAAGCCTTATATCGGTTTCGGTCCTTCGGCTCACTCGTATGATTTGCATTCCAGACAATGGAACACGGCGAATTTGAAAACCTATATAGAGAGTTTAAATAATGGATTGTTATCTTTTGAAAAAGAGGAATTAACGGATGTTGATTTGTATAACGAGTACGTGATGACGAATTTGCGGACGATGTGGGGGATAGATAAGTTGGATGCGGATAAGAAGTTCGGGAAGTTTTGGAGGGAAGTCGGGATGTCGTTACAAAAGTATTTGGACTCCGGCGATTTGGTAGAGCGGGATGGGAAAATCCGGATTACGGAATCCGGTTGGGTGATATCGGATGCTATTTTGAGTGATTTGTTTATAGCCTAGTGATGGGGCGAACGGGAGATTTCGGGTTCTGTGATGGAAGAATCTAAGAGAGAATTCTAAGTTTGGCAAGCAATTTGTACAGCACCGAAAGGGTCTATAAGTTATTTTTTAAGGGTTTTGACTGTGCCGTAGTGGAAAAAATACTATTTTTGCAGTGTAAGTTTAATATTTAAATGTTTTTCAGATGAAAACAAGTAGAATGTCAGTCAAAGAACTGTTGCAATCAACGGATTGCGGTATTGAGGTTGAGGTTAAAGGATGGGTAAGAACCAAACGCGGTAATAAACAAGTGAATTTTATCGCGTTGAATGACGGCTCTACGATAAATAATATACAGGTGGTGGTTGACATGGAGAAGACCCCGGAAGAGGTGATGAAGAAGGTGACAACGGGTGCGGCTGTTCACGTGAAGGGGTTGCTCGTGGAGAGTGCCGGAAGTGGACAGGCTCGTGAGATTCAGGCTTCGGAGGTGATCGTGATGGGAGAGGCCGATCCAGATAAGTACCCGATTCAACCGAAAAAGCATAGCTTGGAGTTCTTGCGGGAGGTGGCGCATTTGCGTTTCCGCACGAATATTTTCGGTGCGGTGTTCCGTATCCGCCACGCGATGGCTTACGCTATCCACAAGTATTTTAACGATCATGGTTTTTATTATTTGCATACGCCGTTGATCACGGCTTCCGATTGCGAGGGGGCGGGAGAGATGTTCCGGGTAACAACGCTTGATCCGGTTAACCCGCCATTGATGGAAGACGGGAGTGTTGATTTTAAGCAGGATTTCTTCGGGAAAGCCACGAACTTGACAGTGAGCGGACAGTTGGAAGGGGAGTTGGGGGCTATGTCCTTGGGACGTATTTACACGTTCGGACCTACTTTCCGGGCTGAAAATTCCAATACTACGCGGCATTTGTCGGAGTTCTGGATGATCGAGCCGGAAGTGGCTTTCTATGATATTAACGATAACATGGATTTGGCGGAGGATTTCTTGAAATACTTGATCCGTTACGCTTTGGATAACTGTATGGATGACCTGCAATTCTTGAGCAAGCGTTTGCAAGAGGAAGAGAAGGACAAGAAAGCGGAAGAGCGTTCCATGGAGTTGATAGAGAAGTTGCAATTCGTGCTGACTCATGATTTCGAGCGGGTGACCTACACGGAAGCTATCGATATATTGATGAACAGCAAGCCGAATAAGAACGGTAAGTTCCAGTATCCGGTGACGGGCTGGGGCGTGGATTTGCAAAGTGAGCACGAGCGCTATCTGGTGGAGAAGCACTTCAAGAAGCCGGTGATTTTGACGGGATACCCGAAGGAGATCAAGGCTTTCTACATGAAGCAAAACCCGGACGGCAAGACCGTGGCGGCGATGGACGTGCTTTTCCCGCAGATTGGGGAGATTATCGGTGGGTCGCAACGCGAGGAGAATTACGATAAGTTGGTTACCCGTATGCAGGAAGTCGGGATTCCGGTGTCCAGCATGTGGTGGTATTTGGATACAAGACGTTTCGGTTCGGCGGAGCATAGTGGTTTCGGGCTTGGATTCGAGCGATTGTTGCTGTTCGTGACCGGAATGGGAAATATCCGTGACGTGATCCCGTTCCCGCGTGCGCCGAAGAATGCTGAATTTTAATTTTTAGGATAAAGGGATGCTCAAGCAGAGTTTACAACAGAAGTTGGGGTTGAAAATCAATCCGTTGCAAATCCAGCTGATAAAGCTGCTTGAGCTTCCCACGTATCAATTGGAACAACGGATAAAGGAGGAGTTGGAGTCGAATCCTCTTTTGGAAGAGGGAGAAGAGAAGCCGGAACCGGAGGTGGATTTCAAAGAGGGGGATGATGAGGTGGATTACGAAGAGAATGCGCATGAAGAAGAGGAATATAATTCCGCGGATGATGAATTTTCTTTGGATGATTATATTAGTGACGATGATGATATTCCGGATTACAGGCTGAGTTCCTCGAATGCATCCAAGGATGATGATGCCCGCGAGTTCGTGCTTTCGGGTGGGATTTCGTTCCGCGAGAATCTGGTGCAACAGTTGGGCACGCAGCATTTGCGTGAGCTGGATCGAAAAATTTGCGAGTATATTATCGGTAATATTGACGACGACGGTTATTTGCGCCGGGACGTGGAGAATATCGTGGATGATTTGGCTTTCGGCGCGGGTATCGAGGTGGACGACGCGAAGATCGAATCCCTGTTGAAGGTCGTGCAGCAATTTGACCCGCCGGGTGTAGGGGCGAGGGATTTGCGCGAGTGTCTGTTGTTGCAGGTGAAACGTCGTTTGTCGGAAGGGGCTTCCCCCGCGTTGGTGGATGCCCGTATTATTCTAGAGGATTATTTCGAGGAATTTTCCAAGAAGCATTACGAGAAGATTTCCAAGCGGATGAAGATTTCGGATGCCGAGTTGAAAGAGGCGGTGGACGAGATATTGAAATTGAACCCGAAACCGGGTGGACAGATTTCCGATTCGTCCGTGCCGGGTGCGGAAAAGATTATACCGGATTTTAATCTGGATATCGTGGACGGGGAGTTACAACTTAGTTTGAACACGGGAGATATTCCCGAGTTGCGGTTGAATAAGTCTTACGTTAATATGCTGGAGGATTACCAGAAGCATTCCAATTCACGGGAGAAAAAAGATGTGGTTTCTTTCGTGAAATACAAGTTGAGTTCAGCCCGTTCGTTTATCGATGCCGTGCAGCAGCGGAATAACACGTTGATGCTGACGATGACGGCTATCGTGCAGTTCCAGAAACAATTTTTCATGACGGGGGACGAGAGTAAGTTGAAACCGATGATCTTGCGGGATATTGCTGATATCACGGGATTGGATGTTTCGACGATATCGCGTGTTTCCAATTCAAAATATATACAGACATGGTTCGGTATATATTCTTTGAAACAGTTCTTTTCAGGGAGTATGCCGACGAGTAGCGGAGAGGAAGTGAGTACAGGGGAAATTAAAAATGTGCTTAAGGATATTGTAGAAAGTGAGGATAAGCGTAAGCCGTACACGGATGACGAATTGGTGGATATGATGAAAGACAAGGGATACCAGATCGCCCGGAGGACGATCGCCAAGTACCGCCAATTGCTGGATATTCCGGTTGCTCGACTTCGTCGAGAAGTTTAAAATGAATGTTTTTTTAATATGAGAATTTTTGCATGGTGTGTGTCGGTACTTTTTCACCCGTTGTTGTTGCCGATGTATATGTTATTTATCACGTTTAATTCGGACACGATTTTCTCGGGGATTCCGGTTTACACGCAACGTATGTCTTATATGTTGACTTTACTGGGAGTGACGATGCTGCCGTTGTTGAGCCTTCCGTTGTTGAAATGGCTTGGGTTAATAGGTAATTATCGGTTAATACATAAGCAAGACAGGGTGTTTCCCGTGCTGGCTACTGTCGTGGGGGCTTTTTTGGTGTTTTATCTGTCCCGGAATCTGCCGTTTTCCAATATCGTGCGGGAGTTGTACTTGATTATGGTGATTCTGCTTTCCGGGTTTATGATCGTGACGATGCGCTGGAAGATGAGTATGCATATGACCGCGATAGGGGCTTTGTGTGCTTTTGTCTTTACGTTGGGGACGAAGTATTTCGGGGAGGTGGTAAACCTGTTGCCTTTTCTGATTCTGATTGCCGGGGTTCTGGCTTTTTCAAGGCTGTACTTGAAACGACACACTCCCGCCCAGATTTATGCCGGGTTCTTTTATGGCGTAATCGTGGTGAGCGTACTGTTTAATAAAGGGTAATCCAGATATCATCCTGTTTCAAGCGGCGAGCCAGTTCGTCCCTTTGCCTTGTGGCTTCCTGTTTGTCGGGATTGTTCGCTATACTTACCCGGTAGCGTTGGTCTTTCGTGATGATTCGCACGTCGGTGTATCCCTGTGCTTTTAACCGTGCGACATCTTCCTGCGCGAGGCTTTCGCGGGGATGGCTTGCCACGATGATGTGGTAGCTTTTTGTCGGTGTTGCAGGTTTTTCCGTTGTTGTCGTTTGAGGTGTCGCGGAAGGTTGTGCTTCCGTCGGCGGCACGGGTGTTTCTTCCGTACTCTTGGCGGCGGCTGTTGCCTTGGCGGGAGTCACGCTCAGTTCTCGCTTGACATTAACGGTTGTCAGGTTTTTAGGATTCATTTTATCGCGTTGACAACCGACGAGGGTGAGCAACGCGATAAATGACAGGAATAACACGAATTTCATAGTCGTTCAATTATTTGACAGGATGTATCCATGCTTCTTCATTGCCGGGAATCTTGTGGAGTTGCCGGGCAGCGGCAACGGCCTCTTTGTGAGTGGCGTATCCCTCGTAAGCGACCAGATACAGGTTTTCAAAATAGGGCATGACTAATGCGTTTGGGTATCCTTCTTTTTGAAGTTTCTCGCGTAGGCGGTCCGCGTTGCTTTTGTATTCAAAACATCCGGCAATAAGGAAATAAGCGGGAGCTTCTTTTACGGAGGTCGTTTTTGGCTCTTCCTTGTTTATGTAAACAGTGTCCCGGATGATAACCGTTTCTTTCTGAACAGTCTGAACGGTTTCTTTTTTAGTGGTTTTCTCCGTGCATGAGGAGAAAAAAGCGGCTAGAACAGCAATCGTGAGAAATAAATACGCTTTCATACTTCGTGAAATTTATAATTTATCATGCCAAGATACGAACAAATTTATTGTTAATAAAGTATTTTCCTCTATTTTTGCGTGGAAAGTAAGAATTTCTAATTTAACTACCGATTATGAATAAGATTATTGGCGTTTTGTTGCTTTTGGTGATGGTTTCTTCCTGTAAGGAGGAGGCTGAACCTGTCGTGAAAATTTCCACGAATTATGGTGATATCCGGATTCGTTTGTACGAGAATACTCCCAAACACCGGGATAATTTTTTGAAGTTGGTGAAAGAGAATTTCTATGACAGTTTGTTGTTTCACAGGGTGATAAACCACTTTATGATTCAAGGTGGTGACCCCACGTCCAAGAATGCAGCGCCGGACGTGATGTTGGGCGAGGGGGATGTCGGCTATCGGGTGGACGCGGAATTCCGTGTGCCGGAATATTTTCACAAGAAGGGAGCGCTTGCCGCGGCTCGTGAAGGCGATCAAGTAAACCCGGAACGCGGTTCCAGCGGGGCACAATTCTATATCGTTCAAGGGCGGGTTTATGAACCGGAAGAGTTGGAAACCATGGTGCAAAGTATTAACGGAAGACGTAAACTGGCATTGTATAACCAATTAAAGATGAAATATGTAAGCGAATTGGAGCGTTTGCAGGAAGCGAACGACACTGCCGGTCTTGCTACCTTGTCGGAGAAATTGACGCAAGAGTGTGACAGTCTGTTTGCCGACGAGGAATTGGTATTGTCCGAAGAACAGAAAAAGGCTTACACGACGGTTGGCGGTACGCCGCATTTGGACGGGCAATACACGGTTTTCGGGGAGGTGATCGAGGGATTGGACGTGGTAGATAAAATTGCAGCCGTGAAAACGGGAAGTGCCGATCGCCCGGAGAAAGATGTGGTGATTTATAGCGTGAGGAAGGAGTAAGAATAGATTATATAATATAATGGATTAAGCCCCACAAGTTTCATGAAACTTGTGGGGCTTAATTTATGGGGTGGGTTCTTCGTTTTTTACACTATTATCTGTTGTATAACACTATTTTGTTTATATATTTGTTTCGTACTAAAAATAAATCTTACAATAATGGAAACAACAGCTTTAAAAGCAGCTATCTCTTACGAGAGCAAGCTGGTAAGAAGAAATTGGTTATTTTATTTCTTCATTCTCGGGGTTTTGTGTATATTAGGTATTCTCGTCCCGTGGGAACGGGATTGGCTTTTGTGGAAGGACGTTGTATTTGCATCTTCTATGCCTTTACGTGGAATTTACTTTTTGAATCTATTTCAATCATTAATCGTTACTTTTATTATCTGTGATATCACAAGGAAGCAAAGGAAAGCGGAAACCCGGGAGGTACTTTCTGCTCGACCTATCGGTAATGAACAATCTCTTCTCGGGGGATTTTTAGGTGTTCTTATACCGTTTTTGGTTGTAGATGTGATTTTCATGATTGCTTGTGTACTTATCAATATAGCCATTCCCGACTCGCCTGTTAATCTCTGGGTATATCTTTTTTATCTCCTCACGCGCGTGTTACCCTCGCTCGTTTTTATCACCGGATTATCTTTGTTTGTAAACAGGTTGGTCAAACTCTCGTTTATCAGTTGGTTTATCCTAATCGGTTTTCTCTATTTCTCGTACAGTTTTTTGATAACCCCTCTTCACGGGGTGCTGGATTTCCGGGGGAGTTTGCAGACGGATGTTTTTTCCACCATGATCGGGTTCACGGGTACAGGGGATTACTTGCTCCAGCGAGGCGCTTTTTTACTATTGGGAATCAGTTTGTTTTATTTCTCCGTTTCTCTTATGAAGAGGTTGCCCGAAGCCCCTCGTCGGAAACCTTATTTTATCATTTCCGCGACTCTGCTTTTGGTGTTTTCCTTCGGGTTAGGGTATATTTATATTAATAAGTTTCAAACCCGCTTGAACAACAGAATCGCGTATCGCGAAGCGTTTCTTGCATACAACGAATATCCCACGGCACGCGTGCTCACGCATGACCTCGTGTATCGTCCCGGGGGAGATCAGTTCTCGGTAACAAGCCGGATGAGTATCCAAAACCAGAAAAAAGTAAAAATGGATCAGTTTTTACTCTTTTTGAACCCGGGACTGAAAATTAACAAGATTGAATCCGACGGACAAAATATTCCTTTTCGCAGGGAGCACCAGATCATTATCATCGAACGTCCCTTGGTTCCCGGTGAATGTATCGAATTAGCGATGGACTACGAGGGAGGCATTGATGAGGATGTTTACCAGATAAATGTTTCCGACGAGAATTTCTTCTCTTTCGACATTCCTTATTCATACCATGAAAATTATGGCAAACGCAGGGCTTTTGTTTCCAACGGATTCACGTTACTTGTACCGGAAGTGATGTGGTACCCGACGACAGTTCCTCCCGTCGAATTTCAAGCGTCTAAAGAGATTAATTTCACAAGTTACACCCTTCATGTTGAGAATTCGGGAGGAATGACCGTTTTATCACAAGGAGAACCCATGAAAGAAGGAGATAACGTTACGTTCAATAATTTACAAGATTTGACCGAGTTGACTCTTTGCATGGGGAAATACGAGAAAAGGGCGATCGCCATCGATTCGATTGCCGTGGAGTTTTACACGTACCCGGGAAATGATTTCTACATGAATTATTTCGATGAGTGGGAAGCACTGAAAAAAGATAATCCGAACCGAGAGAAAAAGTTAACGGAAATATCAAAGCAATGCAAGGATATTATCGAGGAGGGCAAACCCAATCCTTACCCCTTTAAGTATTTGAAATTGGTCGAAGTTCCTGCATCCTTGTACCTTTCAGGCTCATATTCATTCAGAGATAATGTTCAACCGGAAATAGCACTTTTCGGTGAAAGATTATACAAGGTTGAGACCACGTGTCTCAGTACTTTTACCGGTCAGCCAGACAGAGGCATAAGCGTGCAAGATTTCCTGTTGACCTATAAGATACCTTTCATTTTAGACCGGATAGGCATAGGACATATTTTTTCGGATTATAGTAGCAGCCTCACGTCTGACACGTATCAGGGTATAGACCAAATATTCAGGCAAATGATGAATCCAAAAGAAATTAGAGGTGACGTGACTCCGAAAATGATAAATCGTATTGCCGAGAAGGGATTAGAAGGAATTATCACGGAAGGATACAGCAGGGAACAAAGTTCCGTTATTTCTTTAAAGGTTTCTTATTTATTAGGCTATCTTACAACAATAACCACATGGGATTCTTTAACCCGGTTCATGCAGGAATTTAATGCAAGTACTCGTTTCCGGGAAGTCAATTTCGATTCGTTTATCGAAGGCTTTGAACAGCGTTTCGGTCAGAATATTAAAGCATACATGGACGAGTGGTACACGGGGCGCCGGATTCCATTGTTGACGATAAAGGATGAAACCCGCAAAACGACGGAAGATACGCAAATCATTGATTTTAAAGTGGGTAATTTCGGAGAAACGGATGGTGTTGTTTCGCTCATTACCCGTGAAAGTCGAATCGGTGGTGCAACAATCTGCTACCGTAGAAGTTACCTGATTAAACCTAGGGAATGCAAGCGAATTATCATGCATGAAGATATAGAAGATGAGTTGCGATTGAGCACTAATTTTTCGGGGAATTTCCCAAAAGATATTTCATTTAATCATGGAGACTCTCCATTGTCAGGATCTGTACCCAGTGAAGAAGTCACCTTGCTCGAGAGAAATCAATTTTACCGCCCGGGAGAGATCATTGTTGATAACGGGGACGAAAATTTTCATTTGATTGACTCGGCGGATAATCGAAAACGATTGACCGATCTGCTCAAAAAAGGGGACGAGAGGGAATATTTGCGCTTCAGTTCTGTTAAAGCTAACGAGTGGAGTCTTGCTATAACACAAGAATTTTGCGGTGATCATATTCGCGGTGCTTTTGTAAAAAAAGCCGGCTCGGGAAAGTTTAAAGCGGAATGGGTGGCAAATCTTCCGGAAGCAGGAAAATATGAGATATTTATCTATAGACCTCATCTTAGTGAAGTCGTTGAGGGACAGATTTATGCAACGGATCACCCCGGGATGAAAAACTACTATACCGTCTATACAGCAGAAGGAAAAGAGGAAATTGTTCTCGAAGTTCAAGAAGGAGATTGGTTGCCGACCAAATTTACCCTACCGGAAGAAGAAGCTTGGGTATCATTGGGCAGATTTACTCTACCGGAAGGGGAATCCCGTGTCGTGTTGGACGACCGGGGAGTAGCTCCCATTGAGGTTAAGAAATATCGTAGTACGTATTTTCAAATGGTAGTAGCCGATGCCGTGAAATGGGTAAAGGTAAAATAATATAAAGAAGCCCTAAAAGCATTTGACTTTTAGGGCTTTTATCTCTTAGATACCCGTAATTTTTTTGATTTCGTTCAGTTTGTTCAAGGCTTCCAAGGGGGTTAAGCTGTTGATGTCGAGTCCCGCGATTTCGTCACGGATTTGGAGTAACACCGGGTCTTCCAACTGGAAGAAACTTAATTGAATACCTTCCCGTTCGTTGCCGATGTTGGCTACATTTTTTTGTATGTTTCCGTTGGAATTACGGTCATTTTCAAGTTGTTTCAGTATCTCGGACGAGCGTTTGATGACGGATTGGGGCAGTCCTGCCATTTTACCGACTTGGATTCCGAAGGAGTGGTTGGAGCCGCCCTTGACTAACTTGCGGAGAAATACGATCTTGTTGCTGATTTCTTTCACCGACACGTTGAAGTTCTTGATCTTGGGGAAGGAACTTTCCATTTCGTTCAGTTCGTGATAGTGGGTGGCAAATAGTGTTTTAGCTCTATTTTTGGGATTCTCGTGCAGGAATTCCACGATAGCCCAAGCGATGGAAATTCCGTCGTAAGTAGAGGTACCCCGTCCCAGCTCGTCGAAGAGGACAAGACTGCGGTCGGAGATGTTGTTTAGTATGTTTGCCGCCTCGTTCATCTCGACCATGAAGGTGGATTCCCCGAGGGAAATATTGTCAGAGGCTCCTACACGGGTGAAAATCTTGTCGACATACCCGATTTTGGCAGATGCGGCGGGGACGAAACATCCGGCTTGTGCCATGATGACGATGAGTGCCGTTTGCCGCAAGAGGGCGGATTTACCTGCCATGTTGGGTCCGGTGATGATAATGATTTGTTGTTTCTCGTTATCCAGATAAAGATCGTTGTCGATGTAATTTTCTCCCGGGGGCAATTGTTTCTCGATCACGGGGTGGCGTCCGGCTTTGATGTCGATAACGAATGATTCGTTGATTTCCGGGCGATGGTAGTCGTTGGTTATGGCAACGTTGGCAAACGAGATTAAAGCATCGATATGCGATATGATCCGGGCATCCTGTTGGATAGGGCGGATATATGTCGTTGCCTTTGCCATGAGTTCGTTGTAGATGTCGCTTTCCAGTGTTTGAATCCGTTCTTCGGCGCCCAGTATCTTTTCCTCGTATTCTTTTAATTCCGGGGTGATGTAACGTTCGGCATTGACGAGCGTCTGTTTGCGGATCCATGTTTCGGGAACTTTGTGCGTGTGGATTCTGGTGACCTCGATATAGTACCCGAACACGTTGTTGAAGCTGATTTTCAGCGTGGGGATTCCGGTATTTTCGATTTCCCGTTGCTGCATTTTCAACAAGAGTTCTTTCCCGTGGGAAGAGATATTCCGCAATTCGTCCAGTTCCGCGTTCACGCCTTCGGCGATCACGTTGCCTTTGCTAAGCAAAGCGGGGGCGTCTTCCCGGATGTCTTTTTCTATTCTTTGGTATAATTCTTCGCAGTCATCGAGTCGTTCCACCCATTTGCATAGAATCTCGTTGCCCGTAGCCAAGGCTTGTCCTTTTAACGGTTTAATCGCTTGTAATGCAACTTTTAGTTGAACTATTTCCCGGGGGGAGATACGTCCGACGGCAATTTTAGAAGCAAGACGTTCCAGATCGCCGATGGTGCGAAGTATTTGTTCCAGTTCCAAGCGTTCGTTCTCGTGGTTCACGAAACATTCCACGATGTCAAGACGTTCGTTGATCTCTGCCGGATTTTTCAAGGGCATACAGAGCCAGCGGCGTAATGTACGTCCGCCCATGGGGGTGATGGTTCTGTCGATAATGTCTGCCAAGGAGCGTCCGCCCTCGTGAAGCGTGTCCAGAATTTCGAGATTGCGCAACGTGAACCGGTCGAGCAATACGCAGGTCGATTCGTCGATACGGGAGATCGAGGTGATATGTCCGACAAGTTCGTGTTTGGTTGCATCAAGATAGTAAAGTACGGCTCCGGCGGCAGAGATACCGCAATCCATTTTGTCGATCCCGAATCCTTTCAGGGTGGTGACCTCGAAATGTTTTTTCAATCGGTCGGCTGAAGATTCGGTTTCAAAGAACCATTCTTCTATGGGGTACGTGTAATATTTAGAACCGAAGATTTCGTTGAAACGGGCTTCCGAGCCTTTGGGGTAAAGAACTTCCTTGGGCTGGAAACTGTTTAGTATCTTGTCCATGGTTGCCGGGGTGCCTTCCGTCGTGAGAAATTCTCCCGTGGAAAGATCCAGAAGGGAGAGGCCGGCTTTGGTCTTGGTAAAATAAACGGCAGCGAGAAAAACGTTATTTTTGTTGTCAATGGTGTTCTCGTTGTAGGAAACACCGGGTGTTACCAATTCGATAACGCCTCTTTTCACGAGTTTCTTGGTTTTCTTGGGATCTTCCAATTGTTCGCAAATGGCTACACGTTGCCCCGCACGCACGAGTTTCGGGAGGTAGTTGTCTATGGCGTGATACGGGAAGCCTGCCAGTTCGACGTCACCGGGAGAGCCGTGGGAACGTTTCGTCAGGGTGATGCCTAGAATTTTAGCGGTGAGCTTGGCGTCTTCGCCGAAGGTTTCGTAAAAGTCACCCATACGATATAACAGGATCGCGTCGGGATATTTTGCCTTTGCCGAATAATATTGCTGCATTAACGGGGTCGTTTGTTCTTCTGTTTTGCTTGCCATATATTTTATTATCTTTAGCTTATAGATTTCGGTTGAATTTCACCTTCCAAAATTAATTATTTTGGGCGAGATTTACTTTAAAACCTCACAAACATTGTGTAAATTTGCCTTGGCTTAAGGAAACGAACAAGGGTTATTGCCATAACCCGGTGGTGATTTTTTTCGTATGAAGGAAGACAGAGATGGGGGGAGGAGCCTAAGTAATAAATTAAAGTATATGGAGAATATAGTGGAAACATTGGCGGCTTACGGGTATTCAAATTTGGAAGATCGTATCGAATTTGAGTTGGACGGCGTGATTGAAAAAGAAATCGCTCCGGCTTATTGCAACGAGAATTTCGAATTGTGCGTTTCTTGTATGGATTACACGACGTTGAAAGTGACTGACTCCGAAAAGTCCGTGACTGCTTTTGTGACAGAACTTTTAAAGAAAATCAAGAAGAATACGTTGCCGGACGTGGCTTCTGTTTGCGTTTTTCCCCGTTTCGCTCCAGTCGTGAAAGCAGGGTTGGCGGGTACGCCGATCAAAACGACCGTGGTAGGGGCTTGTTTTCCTGCCGCACAGACATTTCTCGATGTGAAGTTGGCCGAATGTAAGGAGGCTATTGCCGCCGGGGCAGACGAGATTGACGTGGTTATTTCCGTGGGGGAAGTGTTGGAACGCAATTACGAACAAGTTTATAAAGAGCTGGTTGCTATTCGGGAAGCGTGTGCCGGAGTCGTGCTGAAAGTGATTCTCGAAACAGGAGAATTAAAGACGATAGAAAGTATATTCAATGCTTCTCTGCTCGGGGCATACGCCGGGGCGGATTTTATCAAGACGTCAACGGGAAAGGTGCCCATGAATGCTACCCCGGAGGCGGTTTACGTGATCTGTGAGGCTTTGCGCCAATTCCATGTTCAAACAGGGAAAATGGTCGGAATAAAGGTAGCCGGGGGTATCACGAAAGTGCAAAACGCTATTCGTTATTTGACAATCGTGAAACACGTGCTGGGTGAAGCATGGATTAGTCCGAAGTATTTCAGAATAGGAACGTCACAATTATTGGAAGACGTACTGAAAGAGATAAAGACGGTAGCGGCTAAAGATGCGAGTCTTTAGTCATTGCCATTTGCCAAGCGCGTGTAATCTTTTAAAATGGTTTTTACAAAGTCGAGAGGTACCATATCGGTTTCAATACCTGTTACCTCTTTAATTTTTTTTGCCAAAGGGGCAAGTAGGTTGTAATTTTTGTTTCTGTTTACTTCACGGAGTACGTCTTTGATGATTTTGATATCTTTGTCGGAAAGGAGAGCGGCTTGTTGAAACACGACCTCGTATTCTTCCGGGGCATCGTACTGGCTCATCTGTTTTAACGTGACGCTTCTCTCGTGACGGATTACGGTTGTCCCCGCTGCCAGATCTCCAAGACGTTGCGTGTGTTTGGAAACAATGATGGATATAAGGGCAACGGCTCCGCTGGAAATGGTGATGTCAATCAAACGGAATATCCAACGGAGCATACAATCCCAGAATGTGAGTTTTTTACCGTTTAGTTTGACTACTTGAAGACGCATGGTAAATTTTCCGAGGCTACGCCCGTTGAACGCGTATTCACAAATTAAATGATAGAGAGATAATAGAAATACAAGAATGAACATTAACCAGTCCATGTCTATGAAAGTACTCAATGCGCCTAACACGATAGCGCTCATGAATAGCAACCCGAATAGGAATGCAAAGTCTATAATGGTGGCTAAAACACGGTCTATAACTCCCGCGGGAGTGTAATTGATAGCTACATTATGGGCGGTATTGATAGAGATGTTCATGTTTTATGGAAATATTTTCACAAAAATACAGTTTTTCTCTCGAAATGCATTAATTTTAGCACAGTAAAAAACGTGTGGAAAACGGATTATGAAAGAATCGCGGTTTGTAAATAGGAATAAATCAAAATGGGCGGAAATGGAGAACGTGGGACGTTTGAACACGGATACGCTTGCCTCTAATTACGTGATTTTGTCTGATGATCTTTCTTATGCCAAAACTTTTTACCCGGGAAGCGACGTGGAGAAGTATCTGAATCAGTTAATATCTGTTTACCAGATTAATATATACGGCAAGGGTGAGCAGTCCGAGAGGAGAGGGATGTTGACATTCTGGGGACACGAGTTTCCCTTGTTGCTTTACCGGGAACGACGGACTTTATTGTTCGCGTTGCTTCTCTTCTTGTTCTCGGCATTAATCGGGGTGTTTTCCACGGCACATGACGAGAGTTTCGTGCGTTCTATTCTGGGGGATGCTTACGTGGAAAGAACGATCAGTAATATTGAGAACGGGACGCCAATGGGTATTTATGCTTCCGGGGACGAGTTGGATATGTTCGTGATGATTACCACGAACAATATAAAAGTGTCGTTTGTCGCCTTTGTTTTCGGTATTCTTTTCTCGGCGGGGACTTTGTGGATTCTTTTCACGAATGGTTTGATGGTCGGGGCTTTCCAGTATTTTTTCTTCCAACAGGGATTGCTGTTACATTCGGTTCTTTCGGTCTGGGCACACGGGACATTCGAAATCACCTCTATTATTATAGCCGGGGGAGCCGGGTTGGTTATGGGGAATAGTTTCTTGTTTCCGGGCACTTACCGCCGGATGTATTCATTTAAAGAGGGTGCGTTGCGGGGTATAAAGATTGTCACGGGATTGATTCCTTTCTTCGTGATTGCCGGATGGATTGAAAGTTTTATCACGAGATATGCCGATAGTTATCCTGTCGTGGGAGCCGCGGCGATTATCCTTTCGCTGGGTGGCGTGATCGGTTATTTTATTGTTTATCCTTATTACTTACATAAAAACGAATTGTATGGAAAAGATTAATTTGAGCGTGGAACGTTCTTTTTCGGACTTGATAACAGCAACTATAAATTTTATGAAACAGGAGTTCGTGCCTTTTATTCGGGCTTTCGCGGTGATCGGGTTTCCGGTAATTCTGTTGGTTGTGTTTTTAATGAAGGATTTGTTATTGGGTGCGCTTGATATGACTTATAACCCGCAACAATATCTGGGAACGACGGATGCTTTCGGGAATGTGATGATTAATTCCATGATGACGGGACTTTTTGCCATGATTATGGTGGCGTGGGTGCAGCTGTTCTCCATTTGTTATCTTCGGGTATATTGGGATCATTACCGGGGAGGGGTGGAGGAACGGATCACGATTAGCGAGGTATTTGCCATGATGATGAGAAAACTAGGAATCTTTATCGTATGGTCGCTTTTTTATATGATTATCGTGGTTGTGGGATGTCTTTTTCTGATTGTACCGGGGATTTATTTTGGGGTGGCTTTGACTTTCGGGACTTATTTGATTATTATCAAGGACAACGGCTTTGATGCCTTGATGTCTAGGGCTATGGCGATCACGAAGGGGAACTGGTGGCGAACTGTCGGTTATGCCGTGGTTTTGCAGTTATTGGTGGGAGTTGTTGCTTATGTATTCAGTATACCTTATATGGCATTGACCGTAACTTCAGCGTTTACGGGGGAAATGCCGGGAATTTACGAGGTGACGTTCACGCTGTTACTTTCTTACTTGGGAAAATACACGCTACACACGATTGTGTTTATCGGGCTGGGGATGTTCTTCTTCTCCCGGTCGGAAGAGATGGAACACACGACATTGTTGAGCCGGATAGATGAATTGGGAACTCGACCTGAAAATAAAACGGATGAGATGGCTGACTAGATATATTATTCTGTTTGTACTGGTTTGCTGCCGGGGAACGATGTTGGCGGAAGAGGTGACGCGTTCCCCCGGTGCCGATTTTCTGGAAAAATATAGAAATGACGCTAATTTCGATTACGAGAGGGATATGTCTGCCGCTCCCGGGTTGTGGGATTGGATTAAACGTTGGATTTTGGAACGGTTGTTCCGGATGAAATGGTCTGATTCTTCTTCACAGGTCATGGATATCGTGTTATATATTATCTTGATTCTTTTGGCGGGCGGTTTGATCATTTTACTTATAAAATATCGGAAGAGTTTGGTTTTCAGAAAGAGGGGAGAGGGACTTTTTGCCGCGGATACGGGAGATTATAACGGGGAGCAGGACGGGGATACTTTTTCCCGGATGTTGGTAAAGGCAGAGCAGGAAAAAGATTACACGCTCGCTGTCCGGGTAAGTTATTCCGGGTTGCTTCAAATTTTAGATGAGAAGCAGGTGATTCGTTGGGAAGCTTCCAAAACCAATCGGGACTATGTTTACGAGATACGTGACCGGGAATGGAGCCGGACTTTTGAAGATCTAAGCCGTATATTCGATCACGTTTGTTACGGGGAATTTCCGGTCGACGAAGAGGCATACCGGAATATCCGGCAATATTTTATAGACTTCAGAAAGGAGGTGGAGAAATGAAGCGTGGGCAGAATTTGTGGATCATCCTTCTCGTGGTAGCGCTAATGACGATCTACACGATTTACGAGGCAAATAAGCCGCAACCCGTGGATTGGAGTATGAATTTCTCGGTGGATAAGAAAGGACCTTTCGGGACTTATATCATGAAAGACGCTTTGCCGTATATGTTCCCAGAAGGAAAGACAACGGTTTCACGGGTTTCCCCGCGAGAGAGATTGCGTCTGAAAGATAGTGATGAACCGGAAGTATATTTCTTCGTGAACCGATATTTTAAAAACGCGAATGGAGAGGCTGATATCCTGTTGGATTACGTGGGAGGGGGAAACACGCTTTTTCTTTCGGCAGAATATATACCGGACACGTTGTTATCTGTTGCGGGAGTAAAAGAAGTACAGGATTTTCGGGAAGGGAATGATTATATCCGCGGGTTTGGAAAGGCATATCCTTTCCGGGTAAAACACCGGTATTTTAAATTGGAAAAATCATTTGCCGGGGAAATACTGGGATACGTGGATACGGTAACGATGCCGAATTTTATCCGTCTGCCTTACGGTGAAGGGGTTCTTTACCTGCACACGAATCCGATCGCTTTCACGAATTTTTATTTGTTGGATTCTTTGGCGGGCGATTATTACCAGAAGGCACTGTCTTTTCTCCCTGCCGATCTGAACGCGGTTTGGGACGAGTACCAGAAAAACGAGCGCAAGGGACAGGCTACTCCTTTCCGGGTACTTCTTCAGTATCCGGCATTGAAATGGGCGTATATATTATTGTTGCTGGGTGGCATTTTGTACGTGTTGTTCCGTTCAAAACGGGAGCAACGGTACATTCCTGTCATTCGTCCCCCGGAGAACAGAACGTTGGAATTTGTCGGGGTGGTGAGTTCCCTGTATTATAAACATCGGGATCACGTGGCGATAGCTAATAAACGGATAGATTGTTTCTTGGAAGAAATCCGGTATTACTATAAGTTACGGACAGATGAATTAAACGCCGAGTTTGCGGTATTATTGGCGGAACGTTCGGGAGTACCGAAAGAGGAAACGGAGAAGTTGGTGAACTTGATTCTGTTGATCCGGAAGACAGAACACGTGAACGAAGAGAAGTTACGAGAATTAGTGAAATATATAGAGTTGTTTAAAACTAAAAGATAGAAGCATGGAAGACCAGATAAATTTTGAGTCCAGAATTGACTTCACGAGTCTGCACGAGAAGGTTGCCCGGATTCGGGAACAAATGGGCAAAGTGATTGTCGGACAGCGGGAAGTGGCGGATTTGTTGTTGACGGCGATGTTGGCTGACGGACATATTCTGATCGAGGGGGTACCCGGTATCGCCAAAACATTCATGGCGAAGGTCATGTCCCGGATGCTGGACGTGAAGTTTAACCGGATACAGTTTACGCCGGATTTGATGCCGAGCGATATTTTGGGGACCTCGGTATTTATTCCCGCGACAGGACGTTTCGAGTACCGGAAAGGACCGATATTTACCAATCTTGTTCTCGTGGACGAGATTAACCGTGCCCCGGCAAAGACTCAAGCGGCTTTGTTCGAGGTGATGGAAGAGCGGCAGATCACGAATGACGGGGTAGAATACAAGATGGACTACCCGTTTATCGTGGTCGGTACCCAGAATCCGATCGAGCACGAGGGGACCTATCGGTTGCCGGAAGCACAATTAGACCGTTTCCTGTTCAAGATAAACGTGACTTACCCGTCTGCGGAGGAAGAGGTTGAGGTGCTTGAATTGCATGACCGTGGAGCAATCAAGGATTGGAACACGTTGGAACCCGTGCTGAATGTCAATATGTTGCGGGAGTTGAGGGAATCCGTGTCTCAAGTGGTGGTTGATCCGAAGATCAAAACGTTTATCGTGAATATCGTTTACGCTACCCGCAAGAGTGGCTGGTTGTATTTGGGGGCTTCTCCGCGTGCTTCTATTGCTTTGATGAATGGAGCAAAGGCTTTCGCGGCCATCCAAGGAAGAGATTTTGTGACCCCGGATGACGTGTTGCAACTGGTGGCTCCCGTGTTGCGGCACAGGGTGCAGCTGTCTTCCGAGAAAGAGTTGGAAGGTGTGACAGTCGATCAGGTTATACAACAAATCGTTTCTAAAATAGAAGTACCAAGATAGTGCGAGTATTTAAAGATACATATCTGACCGGGCGTTTTTTCACCTGTTTGCTGTTGGGCATTTTTGCCCTCGTGATGGCTTATGTCTTTCCTTTACTATTGATATGGGTGGCGGGGGCTTTGCTCATGTATGCGGTGATGGTGTTATTGGAGTTGATAGCCTTGTACCGTTATAAACAAGGATTCGAGGCTTCCCGTGTTGTTTCGGACAAGCTTTCCAACGGGGAGGAAAATCCCGTTCGTGTCGAGGTTCGGAATCGTTATCCCGTGGGGGTGCATTGCCGTTTGATAGACGAGATTCCTGTGGAGTTCCAGAATCGGCATATTTCTTTCTCTTTAAATATGATGCCCGGCGAACAGCAGAGAATAAATTATACTTTGCGCCCAACCAAACGGGGAGCATACGGGTTCGGCAAGGTTCGGGCATTTATATCTACCCGTTTGTCGCTGGTGGAAAGGCGTTACTCTTTTGATTTGGAACGGGAGGTTGCCGTTTACCCGTCGTTTATGATGATGCACCGGTACGAGTTAATGGCTTACGGGAATTATCACCCGGAGAACGGTGCAATGCGTACCCGTGCGTTGGGGGGGAATATGGCGTTCGAACAGATCAAGCCTTACGTGGTGGGGGATGATCCCCGTACCGTGAACTGGAAAGCCACGGCAAAGCATAACCATTTAATGGTAAATACTTACACGGAGGAACGCTCGCAACAGATTTATTGCCTCGTGGATAAAGGTCGTACCATGCAATCCCCCTTTAACGGGATGACGATGCTGGATCATGCAATCAATACCATACTGACATTGTCCAACGTGATATTGAAAAAAGGTGATCGGGCAGGATTAATCACGTTTTCCAATACTTCCCGGAATTGTGTGAAAGCGGATAATCGGGTGGGACAATTGAATAGAATCAGTGAATTCCTCTATCGGTTGGAAACACATTATCAAGAGTCGGATTTCGAGAAATTATATATTTCGGTTGTCCGACAAATCCCGACACGTAGTCTGTTAATCCTTTTTACCAATTTCGACACCGTAACCGGAATGCAGCGTCATCTTTCGGCTTTGCGACGACTGGCGAGCCGACATTTGGTATTGATTGTTTTATTTGAAAACTCGGAGCTGAATAAAGCTTTGGAACGTCCTGTACGTGGTGTCAAAGATGTCTATTTCGAAACCATTGCCGCCGGATTTGCCATGGAGAAACGACAAATGGTGCGGGAATTGAGCCAAATGGGTATCCGGGTGATCCTTTCCAAACCGGAAGCCCTCACCGTGAACAGTATCAATAGTTATTTGGATTTGAAGGAGCGGAAGCTGATATGATGCTTCCGCGTTCTCTATTTTTCTTTCGTTTCCTCTTCCGAGAAGATATCAATTTTGGGGTCTTGGAATGTTTTGTTCGTGGTGTGTTTATCCAGCGTCAGCAAGAGTGACGGGAGGAGGATCAAGTTGGAAAGCATGGCGGCGAGCAAGGTGATCGATACTAGGATTCCCAGTGCGACGGTTCCCCCGAAATCGGAAAGGGCGAAGATACCGAAGCCGAAGAACAGGATGATTGCGTTGTATATCATACTTTGTCCCGCTTCTTTCAAGGCCAACACTGCGGAGGAACGGATACTCCAGTTCGTTCCCTGCAATTCCTGACGGTATTTGGCCAGATAGTGAATGGTTCCGTCTACCGAGATTCCAAAGGCAATACTGAATACCAGTATCGTGGATGCTTTGATGGGGATTCCGAAATACCCCATGATGGCAGCCGTGATGATTTGCGGGATAATATTGGGGAGCAATGCCACGAGTACCATACGTTTGCTCTTGAACATCCACGCCATAAAGAGGGCAATCAGAAGAATGGCCAAGGCAAGTGAGGTAAAAAGGTTGAATACAAGATATTGGGTTCCTTTAAAGAAAATGATACTTGAACCTGTCACTTTCACCGTGTAACGATCACTTGGAAAATACTTCTCTGCGATTTCATACAGTTTAATTTCTTTTTCCTGCATTTTCTTGGTGCCGATGTCTTTAATCCGGAAACTTAACCGCGTTCGCTGGAGAGTGGAGTCAATAAATGAATTGGCTTGGTTACCAAGTTCTCCCGTGGATTGTGAAGCGTATTTCAGGATGAAATTCTTCGTCATATTGGTCGGAAGCTTGTAGTAAGTCGGTTTGCCGTTATAAAAGGCTTGATTGGCAAACTTGATTACTTCCACGATAGAAATAGGCTTGGATACATCTTCATCTTCGGCTAATTCTTTGGAGAGTCTATCCAGTTTTTCGAGATTAGGTAAATTTAAAACCTGCTTTGGTTTTTTGAAATCGACAGTTACTTCCAACGGCATCAGTCCGTCAAAATTCTTTTCAAAAAAGGAAAGGTCTTGACGAATAGGATCTGTTTCTTTCAAATCATCCACCATATAGCCGGTAGATTTTATCATGGATATCCCTATTCCACCTAGAATGACTATCACGATAGCTATGGCGTAAACTACATTCCGGCGATTTAGAATAAGCTGGATGACATGATCTATTGTATTATTTACTAGTTTGTTATGCAGATGTTTGATTTGTTTGCTATCCGGGTCAGGCATAAAACTGAATCCACAGGGAATCATGATGAGGCACACGAAGTAAACAAAGGCGATACCGATAGATGCCGTGATTCCGAACTCTACCAGAATTTGGCTGGAAGTCACGATAAACGTGGCAAATCCGGCAGCCGTTGTCAAGTTACTCAAGAAAGAAGCGTTCCCGATTCTTTGAATCATGCGTTGCAACGCCTTAATTTTGTTGCCGTGTCGGTCGTATTCCGCGTGGAATTTGTTAATCATGAACACTAGATTCGGTATACAAATCACTATCAATAAAGGCGGGAGCATGGCGGTCAACAGAGTGATTTTAATCCCCAGCATAGCCATGACGCCGACCGTCCAACTCACGCAAATCAGAACAATCAACAAGCAGAAGCCAATAATTCGGAAAGAACGGAAAAACAGGTACAAGATACACGTGGTAATCAGCAAAGACAAGAAAATGAACATGTACATTTCCCCCTTGATATTCTCGGCATTGATTACCCGGATGTAAGGCATCCCCGAATAATGCATCTGTATGTTATATTTCTTTGAATACTCTTCCGTGATTTCCAACACATCCTTTACCAGTCCTACCCGTGCCGGAGAATTCATCACATCGGCGGAAACTGAAATCATCATCCCGTAAATATCTTTCGCCTTGTTAAAAAGCGTCCCGTCGTAGAAGGGTAAGTTTTCAATAATATTGACAAGGCTGTCCAGTTCTTTCTGATCTTTGATACGATTCGGAAAAATGGGATGAATCTCGAATTTTTTGTTGAGAGTGTCCTTTTGCAAGTTATATGAATGCGTGATATCCACGAGGGCAATGACTCCATGCAAAGCCTTTAAACTATCACACATGGCAATCCAGTCATTCAACTTATCCAACTGGTAGAAGTTCGAATCTTGAACGGCAAAAACCATAACATTGCCTTCTTGACCGAATTTCTCGTGAAAATCAACGTAATCCAGATAGGCGCTATCTGTGGCTGGTAACAAGTTGGCATATTCGTACGACATTTCCACTTTTGGAATTTGGAATCCCATGAAGATGGTTATGATCAAGATCCCTGTAATAAAGGCAATCCGGTTACGAAGAAGAATCCCTGCTATCTTAGTCCACATGATATTTTTTATTGATTACGCATTCACAGGCAAAAGTAGGATAAATGTGGTTAATCTTTAAAGAGTTTGGGATTTTTTTTGTGCCGATTAGCATCTCTTGCCGTTTTTTTTGCAAAATTATTGTTTATGGCCTCGTTCAAATCCACCCCTGTTTGATTTGCCAAACACACCAAAACCCACAATACATCGCTTAGTTCTTCGGCCAAATTATCTACTTCTCCTTCTTTATAGGATTGTTCCCCGTACTTCCTTGCTATCACCCGGGCTAATTCCCCGACTTCTTCCACGAGAATCGTCATGTTTGTCAACTCGCTGAAGTATCTGACTCCATGCGTCTTGATCCATGCGTCTATTGCTGTTTGTAATTCCGCGATATCCAAAGTGTTATAATTTTAAAAGTGAATTAATTTGAAAGTCCCAAAAATAGTCATTTCATTTTTAAATCTTGGTTTTACTATCAATAATAATAGTCACCGGGCCATCATTGACGAGTTCTACTTTCATATCTGCACCGAATTGACCGGTTTGCACCGGTTTATGAAGTTCTTGGCTTAATACGGAGACAAATTTTTCGTACAAGGGAATCGAGATTGCCGGTGGAGCGGCGTCAATATACGATGGACGATTGCCTTTTTTCGTGCGAGCCATCAGTGTGAATTGGCTGACGGCAAGGATTTCACCACTCGTTTCTAAGATGGATTTGTTCATTACTCCGTTTTCGTCATCGAAAATACGAAGGTTCACTATTTTGGAAGAGAGCCACGCGATGTCTTCATCCGTGTCGTCAGCTTGAATGCCCACCAATATAAGCATCCCTTTTCCTATGGAAGAAAACAATTGTTGCTCGATCGTGACGCTGGCACGTGTAACTCTTTGAATAACTATTTTCATTTAAATTTGAGTTTTAAAATTTAGAGTGAAATATATGAATTTTGTTCATATACTCCACTCTAAACTTTAAATTTTAAATTCTAAATTATTTATGTCTTGCGTACAATTCTTTGATAGATTCGGCAAGTCTTCTCACACCTTCGATGTTCATTTCCTCGCTCATGTACGAGAAGTTGATACGCATGGTGTTTTTGCCTTTACCGTTCACGAAGAACACGGTTCCGAGAACGAATGCCACGTTTTTCTCGATGGCGATCTGGAACAATTCTTCTGCGTCGTATCCTTCCGGCAAGTTCAAGAACAAGAACAAACCACCTTCCGGACGAGTCCATGTAACACCTTCCGGCATGTATTTTTCGAAAGCACCTAACATGGCCTCCAGTTTCTTGCGATACATTTCAACGATATTCTTCACGTTGGCATCGAAGTAGTTCTTCTGGAAGAATTTCACCGTGATTTTTTGCAAGAACGCGGAAGTACAAAGGTCTGTATTTTGTTTTGCTTTCACGAAGTTGTCGATTACCATCGGGTGAGCGAGAACCCAACCCATACGGAATCCCGGTAAGAAAATTTTAGAGAAAGTTCCCAACGTGATCACGTTACCTTCACCCTTGTCCAGATCATACAACATACGTTGCGGTTTACCCGTGAAGCGTAATTCGCGGTAAGGGCTATCCTCGATAATCAAGATGTCGTATTTCTTGGCAATGCTCAGGATTTCCATTCTTCTGGCCTCCGGCATAGTCATACCGGCGGGATTCTGGAAGTCCGGAATCAGATAAATAAATTTCGGTTTTTCACCTTTAGCCTTCATTTCAGCCAAAGTTTTTTCCAATTCCACGGCACTCATACCTTGTTCATCTTGAGGGATTCCTACGCCAACGCCGCCGTAAGAGTTGAATGCACCTAAAGCACCAAGATAAGAGGGCAATTCGCAAATATATTTATCTCCGCGATTCAAGAAAAGTTTACCAACAGAGTCCAATCCTTGTTGAGAAGAAGTGGTCATCGTGATATTTTCTTTGGTAACGAAACTTAATCCTTGGTCACGATAACGTTGAGCCAGAATTTCCAATAATTCCGGAACACCTTCGGTTGAACCGTATTGACAAGCGGCAGCACCATCCGTGGCGATTACTTCCGCGGAAATCTCCTGTAATTGTTCTAACGGGAAAGATTCTTTGGCGGGAAGTCCCCCGGCGAAAGAAATGATTTCCGGTTTTTGAGTTAACTTTAATAACTCCCTGATAGCAGAGCGCTTCATTCCTTTGGCGCTGTCTGATAGAATTTCTTTGTAGTCGCTAACCATGTTTATCTGTTTTAAAGTGAATATACGCTGTTATGTATTTGTGTTGCGAAGTTAATAATAAGTTTTTGAAATAAAATTTTTCATATCAATTTTTTAATAAAATCGATTGCAAAACTTTCAATTTCGATGTTTTAAGGCTGTTTTAGTAATAATTTAATTTTTAGACAAGCGGAGATAACGAGTGATACACACGGGAATAAAGGTTATTTGTGTCAGTTGTGTGTTTTAAGATGTAACAAAATAGTATACTTTTCGACAATTATATCTTAAAAGTGACTCCGGTAAAGAAATAAAATTCATACCTTTGTCTCAGGTAATTAATTAAAAAGGTGTGTATGAGAAAAGTTTTATCTGTTTTGGTAGCCGGAGTAATGTTCGGAGCCTGTTCCGACGGCTTAAAAAGTGACCTTACAAAGGAGGATGTTTCTCGTTTTATTACAACGGAAGAATTTAATGTTCCGGTGAAGGACGGGAAAGTAACTATAGTAACCGTGGGAGAAGATACGGTAGCCATTGGGTATTCGGAGTTTCCGATACTTGTTCCTAAAGGCGTGCAGGCAAAAGTTTCTTACGCGGATAAGAATGAAGATCTTGGGGGAAGAAGTTTGTCCAGAGGTTTTGATGATAAATTCCCGAATATTGTAGGAGAAAATCAATTCCGATTGTTTCAAGTGATTTGTTTCGAGGATTCTTGGGTGGGTGACTATGATTATAATGATCTCGTGATTCACGTGAAATACCAGCAATCGGGAAACATCTTTGGCTTCGGGGTACAACCGGTTGCGTTAGGTTCTACAAAAGAGATAAAGTTGGGATGTGACGTTTATAAAGGAAGTAAGCAAATCTTCAGTGGCCTGATCACGAAAGACAAGACTTGCCGAAAACAAATGTTCAATTACGGGAAAGAGCAGGATGACAAAGAGTATGAGGGGTTTCTCAATGTCATGTTCAATGAAGTAAATTTTGACCGGAATAGAACCTTTCTCGGTTCCACGATAAGAAGTTGGGATATATCCAAGATTAACGGGGAAGGGGCTATGAGAGTAGAATGGTTTATTGAAGTGGACGGTGGGACTCGAATATACGCTTTATCCGTGAATCACTTGAAAGAATCTTTGGATAAGGATAAATTGCCTTACGGTTTGGTGATTACCGAAACGGGAATGCAATATAAAGACAAAAACAATCAAGTGTGTGGTAAAGATTGGTTTAATTACCCGCAAGAGATGAAACATATAAAAGACGTGTATCCCGAAATTTGGGAATGGATGAACGGGAAGGGTGAATTTGACGGGAAGATTTATGAAAACGGACGAGAGATTTGTCCGGAAGGTGCTTTTAATGCTAATGAACTGGGAGTGTACGTGATAGAAGATGATTCCGGTGTATTGAACAACGGACGGCAGAATTAGGGGAGATTTGTCGGAAAATGATTACACGATGATGGAGAACTTGGTGAGGATCTTTTTTCATAGCAAAGCTATCGGCAATTTGGCTGGTAGCTTTTTTTATACTTGAACGGATTTATATATGTATTTGAGGCTTTTCGAAAAAAATGACTTGAAAAGTTGTATTGGAGAGTTGAATCTGCGGATTTGTGAATTGAAAAATATTATTTGGAACTAACGTTTTTTTCGATTAGTTTTGCAGTTCAAACGAGCGCCCCTGTAGTTCAACGGATAGAACGGAAGTTTCCTAAACTTTAAATGGCAGTTCGATTCTGCCCGGGGGTACGGTTAGACTTGATGGTGTTTTGCTGTCAAGTCTTTCTTTTTAAAATCCAAAGATGATAAATTGTAAGTTTTTGCGCAGGATTGCGATAGCCCGTTTATAATGTGTTTTTGCGGTTGATTCGGCGATATCCAGCTCTTTGGCGATAGAAGGGAGAGTCTTGTGTTCTACTGCGTGTTTTAATAGCACCTCTTTTTGTTTTTCCGGTAATTGGGTGAGGATTTGATTCAAACGGCGATGCAGATTTTCGTCCGGTTCTTCGTCCGGGAGGTTAGAAAAGAGAATGGCTTCGATCATCTTGTCTTGGTTATTGTCGTGAATTTTAAGATCACGGATATATTTCAGACAAGCGTTTTTGACAATCGTGAGCAAGTAAGCGATGATATTACGGTTTTCATTGTATTTGTCCAAGTTGCACCATAACGTGAAGAAGGCTTCCTGTACAAGATTTTCCGCTTCATCCCAGTCGTAAAGGTAACGCATGGCGTAATGTTGGAATTTTGAGAAATATTCCAAGTACATGACACGAAAGGCTTCTTCATCTCGCCTTTTGATTCTTTTTCCAAGTTCATTGATATTTATTTCTTCGTTCATGTGAAATGGATTTTGATTACAAATTTATTTATATTCTCGATTCTTTGACAAAAAAGATAAAAATATTGTCCCCCGTTTTGGAGTTGTGTGGATATTATACTTGAAAATTGAAACACGGATATATGAAACAGGATGAATACATAGATTGGAGTTTACTCGTGCGGAGCATGAACGGGGAGCTGTCAGAAGAGGAAAAAGCATCTTTTGAAGAATGGATGACAGACTGGAAGCATCGGGAGTATTATGAACGGATGGTTGCCGAATGGAATGAGGATGTGGTACACGAAACGAATATGCCGAGAGTCATGTTGCGATTGGATAGCATGTTGAAAGAGCAGAAACGACAACGGCGTTTGACTTTACGTCGGAAATGGTTGGGTTGGAGTGCCGCGGCTGTGTTATTACTGGGTATCGGGGGAATATTTATGATAGAGAATCGGGCAATAGAGGAGGAAAATGTAACGGTTGCAGAGATTACCCCGGGGGAGAGCAAAGCAATTCTAGTACTGGCTGACGGGACGAATGTAAACTTGGATAAAACGACAGACACGGCTCGATTGGCGATAGGGGTGGCGGAAATTATACGAAACGAGGGAAAAATCACTTTCACGGGGGATGGGGAGGCAGGTGAGTTGGCGTACAACACGGTTATTATTCCCAAGGGGGGTGAGTATCATGTGGTATTGAGTGACAAGAGTGAGATTTGGCTGAATGCGGATTCGGAATTAAAATTCCCCGTGAGTCTTAAGGGACGGGAACGTCGGGTGATTCTTTCGGGAGAAGCGTATTTTAAGGTGGCGCATGATACGGAACGTCCGTTTGTGGTGGAAACAGATTTGGGAAATGTAAGGGTTTACGGGACGGAATTCAATGTGAAGAGGTACATGGGGGAGAAGGAGATAAAAACTACTTTGGTGGAGGGAAGCGTGGGATTTTGCAAGAAAGACGACAAGGAGAATTATATAAAAATCAAACCGGGGTTCCAGATCAGTTATGAAAATGGCGGGAATCCGGTTGTTCAGGAAGTGAAGGTTGATAACGAGATTGCTTGGAAAAGTAAACAATTCCGTTTCGAACGTTGTCCTTTGAATGAGATCATGAATGATGTCATGCGTTGGTACAACGTGGATATCTCGTTTAGTGATGAGACGTTGAAAAAGTTGTATTTCACGGGGACATTGAATCGTTATGCCAAAATTGAAACTTTATTACGCTTTTTTGAAGAAGGGTGTGATATTAAGTTTGAGATAAAAGGCCGGAGTATTGTGGTTATGAAAAGATAAAAAAGTACGAGTCGTAAGTTTGGCGACCTAAACTCGTACCTCTAACAAGTTTCACATTAATGTTAACATGTAAACAATCAAAAGTATGAAAAAAAATCGGTTTGACAGGCAAGGTATTCCTGTTAATTTAAGAAAAATGTTTTCGGGCATGAAATTACGCGTTGTTTTCATTCTGTTATTAACGTTTACTGTTTCGAGTGCCATTTTGGCGCAATCGAAAACAGTAACGTTGAACGTGAAATCGGAACCGCTGAGTGATGTTCTGATTTATATTAAGGATGCGACGGGAGTACAGATTATTTTTAACGAGAATCAATTGGAAAAAGTGATGTGCGGTCCTGTGTCATTGAAAGATGTTTCGGTAAAAGAGGCTATTGATGCTGTGTTGAAAGGGAAGGGTTTCTTTTGCGAGGTGCTTGACGGAGTTTATGTTATAAAACGAGAAACGAAAAAAGAAGAGGTGAAGAAGTTGACGATTACCGGGAAGGTGGTCGACGTGCAGAATAATCCGCTTCCGGGAGTGACCGTGCGTATCAAGGGTACGACGTTGGGTGTTGCCACGGATGTTGATGGAAATTATTCTATCACGTTGACGGCCGGACAGGAGAAACCGGTGCTGGTCTTTTCGTTTGTCGGCATGACTTCGAAAGAGGTCGTATATGCAGACAAGGATGTAATTAACGTGACATTGGAAGATGAGACCTCAGAGATTGATGAGGTCGTGGTTACCGGTATCTTCAAGAAAGCGAAAGAAAGTTATACGGGGGCAGTTTCAAGCATTACTTCAGAGCAATTGAAAATGTACAAGGGACAAAACGTGTTGCAGACATTGAAAAATATTGATGCATCGTTGAATTTTATGGTGAATAATGCGGTCGGAAGTAACCCGAACGCTATTCCTCAAATCAATATCCGGGGTAATTCTTCATTGCCCATGAGCGTGCAGGAGTATAACGAGAGTGCATCTAATGCTGTTAATACTCCCTTGATTATCATGGATGGTTTCGAGATCACGCTGGAGAAATTGATGGACTATAATGATGATGAGATTGAATCGATCAACATATTGAAGGATGCGGCGGCCACGGCTATTTACGGTTCAAGGGGATCGAACGGTGTGATAGTGGTAATTACCAAACAACCGGAGGCAGGTAAATTGAGGATTAACGCGGAGATTGGGATGGATATCGAGGCGCCGGATTTGAGTTCTTATGACCTGTTAAATGCTGCAGAGAAGCTTCAGTTGGAAAAGATGTCCGGGTTGTACGAGTCTTCTTTACCGGGAAATGACGTGAGATACACGGAAAGATATAACAAGCGTTTGAAGGCTGTACTTGCAGGGGTTGACACGGATTGGTTGAGTAAGCCTTTACACACGGGCGTGGGATCTCATTATAATTTGCGAATGGAAGGGGGAAGTGAACAATTTCGGTGGAGCGGTTCTTTGGCGTATAAAAATGTAGTCGGGGCGATGAAAGGTTCTTCCCGGCGTAATTTCAACGGTTCGATCACGTTGATGTATACGATTGATAATTTGATTTTCAAGAATTACACGTCTTACGGGATGAATCGGGGATGCGAAAGCAGGTATGGTTCGTTCAGTACTTATGCAGAACAACAGCCGTATGATGCGCCGTATGATGAGAACGGTAATCTCGTGCGTTATTTTGACGGTTTTCGTTATAGTGATCTGGATAGGCAGAATCCGTTGTATGATGCCTCGTTAAATTCTTTTGATAAAACGGGATATCAATCATTGACTAATAATTTCTCGATCGAGTGGAATATTATGGAAGGATTGATGCTGAGGGGGCAATTAGGTATTTCCAGCACGGATAATAGTAGTGATTATTTCTTACCGGCAGAGCATTCTTATTTCACAACCGGGGATAAAAAAGCGGAATATGCCACGGATGAAGGTTTTTTTCGTAGAGGGTTATATCGCTACGGAACCGGGAAAGAGTATAGTTACAGCGGAAATGTCACGATGACGTATAATAGAACTTTTGCGGAAAAACATCTTTTGTCCGTGGGTATTGATTGGTCATTGGCGGAGACTCAATCTCGTTCGTATAGTTTTGAGTTGGAAGGATTCTCGAGTGAAGATATGAGTTTTCTGGGGAATGCCCGACAATATATGAAAGACGGGATTCCTAACGGATTGAAAACAAGTACCCGCCGTTTCGGGTTGACCGGGAACGTGAATTATATTTATGACGGTCGTTATTACGTGGATTTGGCTTACCGGGTTGACGGTAGTTCCACGTTCGGGAGTGACAAGAAGTATGCCCCGTTCTGGAGTTCCGGTATCGGATGGAATTTGCATAACGAGTCTTTCTTGCAAGGTCATCCGGTAATAACCATGCTGAGGTTGAAGGGGTCTTACGGTGAAACAGGTTCGCAGCAGGGGTCATCTACCGGGGCATCGACAACTTACAAGTATTCCACGGATAACAAGTATATGAATTGGAACGGGGCGATTCTGCAAGGATGGGGAAATCCGAGGTTAACGTGGCAAAAAACGAACGAGTTGAATGTAGGCATGGAAGTTGGTTTGTGGGCAGGGCGTTTGAAAGGTGAATTGAACGTGTACACGAAAAAGACTGCAAATCTTCTTTCCAGTATGGATTTGCCATTGTCCATGGGTTACTCTTCTTATATCGCGAATGTCGGGGAGGTGAAGAATAATGGTTGGGAGTTGGCTTTGAGCGGGTATGCTATTCGTGATTATGAGCGGGAGGTTACTTTGATGTTTAGCGGGCAATTGGTATATAATAAGAATCGTATCACGAAACTTTCGGAGGCGATTAAGGCGCAGAATGAATTGTATTTACAAGAGGACGTGGACGTGAGCAACTTGTTCTACGAGGGACGCCCGCAAAACGCTATTTATGCTGTTCGTTCTTTGGGGATTGACCCAAGTACGGGTAACGAGATTTTTCTTGATAAGGACGGAAATATCACGGATACTTGGAAGCCGTCGGATAAGGTGTATTTGGGTGCGAAAGAGCAGAAATACCGGGGGAACGGTAGTATCCTGTTTATGTGGAAAGGGTTGACGGTGAATGTTGCCTGTTCTTATTACTGGGGAGGTAAAGCGTATAATGAAACTTTGTTGAACAAGGTGGAGGTGACAAAAAATACCTTGACTAGCCAAAATGTGGACGCCCGTGTGCTAAAAGCCCGGTGGTTTCAAGCGGGTGACGTGACGTTCTTCAAGCAACTGAGTAATACCCAAACTCGTGCGACATCCCGTTTCGTGATGAATGATAACGTGTTCGAGATATCTTCTGTCGGGATACAATATCGTTGGGATTCTCCTTGGGTTCAGAAATATACTCGTGCCGGTTCTATCACTTTTGGCGTGAATATGTCTGATATTCTGCATTTGTCATCCATTAAAATGGAGCGCGGAACCAGTTACCCGTATGCTCGTAATATTCAAGGATATATTAAGTTCTTATTCTAACATGTAATATTAAAAACTGTATTTATGAAAAGATTATATATCATAACGGTAGTCATGGCTTTGTTTTCCGTTTCCTGTAATGATTGGTTGGATGTGCGGCCGGACACGGAACAGAAAGACAAAGACTTGTTTACCACGTACAAGGGATTTCAGGATGCTCTCACGGGTTGTTACATGAGTTTAGCCGGTCAAGATATTTACGGGGAGAGATTGACAATGTCTAATATCGAATCATTGGCAAATCTTTGGTATCAATTCCGTAATTCGACTCGTTACGAGGATAATGATTTGATGGAACATAATTACACGAGTGATTATTCTAAGGCCGCGATCAAAACGATATATGCCGGGTTGTTTAACGTGATTGCTCAGGCTAATATGATTATTAAGTACGCTGAGAAAAATGGTGATGTCATCGAAGATCCGGCGGCTCGTGCCGTGATTACGGGAGAGGCTTACGCCATCCGTGCTTTTTGTCAGTTGGATGTGCTTCGCTTGTTCGGGCAGATGCCGCAAGGAGCAAGCCAACAAGTTGAATTACCCTATTCTGAAACTACCTCTATTGACGAAATGCCTGCTTACTATGGTTTCGATGCTTACGTGGCAAAACTAGAAAGCGATTTGGTTAAAGCGGAATCTTTCTTGAAAGATAGTGATCCGGTGTTTCAATATACTTTCTCCAACTTGAATTCTGTAAGCGGGAATGAATTGAATAACAGTTATATGTATTATCGTCAAGCTAGAATGAACTATTGGGCGGTGAAAGCAATTCAAGCCAGAATGTACCTTTATTTGGGAAAAAAAGAAAAGGCTTACGCGTTGGCGAAAGGAATTATAGACGCCAAAGGTGTGGATGGAAAACCTGTCATGACAATGAGTGGCGAAACGGATATCGCAAAAGGGTATAAGACTTGTCCGTCCGAATGCCTGTTGTATCTCAGTAAATATAACGTGAAAACCTACTCGACGGAATTTTTGCTTGGAAATCAGACAGACGTGCAGGTTGGTTCGGGACATTTGGTTGTCTCCCATTCGATGTTGACAGATTTGTACGCGGGACAGAATACAGGTTCGCATAATAGATATTTGAATTGCTGGAACCGGAACGTGAAAGATGCGTCGGCTAGCCTATATGCGGCGATCACGAAGTATTATTTCGCGGATGATGCTGAAAATCAAATGCTGTATTATCAGATTATTCCGATGTTGCGTATGTCCGAAGTTTATTTGATTGCTATGGAAACATCTTCCGATTTGGATGAGATAAACGGGTGGTATACGGATTACATGTTGGCTCATAACGTGGTGTTGAATGAAGCGGGATTTTCTTCCTTGAACGATGTTCCCAAGGAGCTCGTGAACGAGTATCGCCGGGAGTTTTATGGAGAGGGGCAGATGTTCTATACCTACAAGAGAACCGGAACGGCAAGTATGCTTTGGGGTAATGGGACGGCTGACGAGAAAGTATATATTCTTCCTTTGCCGGAAACCGAATATAATCCTAATTCTCAAATAAAGTAAATGATTATGAAACAGTTGATAAATATAATGATCGGTTGTATCCTACTTTTGGGGATGAGTTCTTGCGAAAAAGATTTGCCGGTGTATAGTACGTCGGATTGCTGGTTAAATTTCGTTTATTACAATTATGACGGAACTATCGTGGAAACGGAAAAGGTTACGGACGAGATGAGATACGCCTCGTATTCATTCGTGTATGCCGGGGAAGATGTGGACGTTGATACGGTTTGGTTCAAAATATCAACGATGG
Organism: Butyricimonas sp. Marseille-P3923; assembly: GCF_900184685.1. GTDB lineage: Bacteria > Bacteroidota > Bacteroidia > Bacteroidales > Marinifilaceae > Butyricimonas > Butyricimonas muris. The sequence goes on along the minus strand of NZ_FXXL01000006.1, from coordinate 681,226 downwards.
GTTTCGTGTCGGATGAAGATCGACCGTTGGAGTTGGAGCAGGTTCTTACCGGGCAGAATGATGCGAAAGCGGATGTACATTATGTCGCCTTCACGAATGAAGAGTTGAAAGCGAAATACTACATCATCCCTGCTCGTAAAACGATAACGGAAATTCCGGTGGTTGTAAAAAAGGATCCTTCATTGGAGAATGGAGATGTCACGTTACAATTTACATTCAAGGATAACGGTTATTTTAAACCGGGATATGCGGGATTGACTGTCCGTGTGCTGTCAATCTCTGCAAAATTGACGAAACCTTCGGTATGGGAGGAATATTATTGTGATTATTCATTTGGCCTTTACGGAACAGAAAAACATCGTTTGATGATAGAATGGACAGACAAGAAATGGGATGACGAGTATATCAAGGAACTGATGGAGGGTGACAGTGCTTATGTCGATTATCTGGCAGGATGGTTTGCTCGGAAGTTAGAGGAAGAGAATGCCAAAAGGATAGCGGAAAATAAGGAACCTTACAAAGAAGAAGACGGTACCCCGGTAAGTTTTGAACCGAAATCTTGGAATTGATAATTTAATGGATGATAGTATGAAAAAATATATTTTATTAGCCGTATTGTTTACATTGTTCGGGCTAGTTGCCTGTTACGATGATGATAGTAGTTTGGCAACCAGAGAGATTGGCGATATTGCGATTGATACATTGAAAGATGCTTCAATTATCTCTTATAGTGGAAATAAATTGGAACGGGAACCGAAAATCGAGACGAAATATTCGGAAAAGCAGTTAGCTTACGCGTGGTATATTTATAAAGAGGATCAACAAGAGGGATTCCGGACGAATAAAATCGATTCCGTGAAGAATTTATCGTACGAGATAAATTTGGCGGCCGGGAATTACACGGTTGTGTTTGAAGTGACGGCTAAAGAGAACGGTTATTCAGTTGCGGAAGAGATGAAATTAGCTGTTTCCACGACTTTTTCTCAAGGTTTTTACATCTTGAAAGAAACGGCGGAAGGGAACTCGGAATTGGACGTATATACACAAGACGGTCTTGTTTCAGATCTTTTGACGAACTCGCAAGGGGAACCGTTGATTGGGGCTCCTCGTAATTTGTCCGTGTGTTTCGGGCAGGCTTTTATTGATACGGAAGAGAACGTAATGGCAACGGGCAACACGGTATGTGTTACCACGGAACAGAATAAATTTGCCTGTTTCCGTACGGTGGATATGTTGAAAGTTTTTGATAATTCGAATTTACTTTTCGAGGAAATGGAGGCCGATGAGTCCCCTTATTGTATGGTTAGAAGTCTTTCGAGAATATTTTATTTTTCCAGTAAAGGCATCCGTTCTGCTTCTACCGATGAAAATAGCGGTAAAATGGGCTTCCCCTTGGATAGTGAAAGCAGTAAGCATGTGCAAATAGTGAACGGGGGATTCGGAGGTCATGTATACTGGAATAATAGTAAACATCGTGTCATGACGGTGGATTATAATTGTTCCGGTGTATCGGAAGTTGAGTTCAATACGGAAGTGAATCAAGATAATTTGGAATGCCTGTCGAGTGGACTTAATTACGTGGGAGGAAGTGAGATGATCTATTTCCTGTGTCAGGATAAAACTTCGGGAGTCCGGTATTTGTATTTGCTTTCCGGGGGAAATATCGTGGAGATTAGGTCTTTAAAATCTAATTTGCATTTGGCTCAAGGGGATATTATTGCGGGCAACGGTTTGACGGGAACATTGATTTATTGTGTGCATGATAATAAATTATACGGTTATAATTTTGATGCCGAGAGTGAAATGGAGATTCCGATAACCGGCATCCCGGAAGGAGCTACAATTTCTTATTTCTCCAATCAATATTGGAACATGGGGTTATTCGGGGATACATCGTTGAATTTTGACAACATAGTGGTCGGGACACAGGAAGGTGATAATTATACCGTGTATTTGTATAATATACGCGGAGGACAACCTTACGGGGGACCTATAACAGTTTTCTCCGGCGAAGGCAAACTGAGAAGTGTGCGGTATGTTTGTCAGGCGGCTGTGGATATGACTGCCATGCTGGGACCTATGTATGGATTTGGTCCATGTTTCCCTTATTGATAATAACGTGTAAATAAAAAGACGAATATAATGAAAAAGATTGTTTTGTTGTTGTTTGTTTCTTTGTTGGTCATTTCTGCAACGGCGCAAACGAATTTCCGGGATATTACTTATAAAGAAGCCCTCGCTGCCGCGAAAGACGAGAAAAAACTGGTATTTATTGATTTTTATACCTCTTGGTGTGGTCCGTGTAAAATGATGATGAAAAATATCTTCCCGTTGAAAGAGGTCGGGGATTATTTGAATGATAAGTTCGTGTGTATTAAGATTGATGCTGAAAAAGGAGAGGGACCGGAATTGGCAAAAAAGTACAAGGTAAAAGCGTATCCTACTTTTGTAGCCATAGATGTGGTTGAGAGAGTATTAATGATTAAAGAGGGAGGTTCGGTGGATGGAACTGCTTTTATCACGAGTATTGACCGTCAAATAGACCCCGATAAAACTCCCGAACGAATGCAACAACGTTATGAAAGCGGCGAGCGTACAGCCGAGTTGATTTCTGCCTACGCGGGAATGAAATTGGAACAAGTATACCGGAATCGTCGTCCGGATATGTCTAAAAAAGAAGAGGCTTTTAAAATCGTGCAAGATTATTTTAGCGGGTTGAATGATAAACAAAAGCTGGCCGATGAAAACTTGTTTGTGTATATTTCTTTTACCGAAAGTCCTATGGATGCAATCGCCCGCTATATGATAACTTGTCGGGATAAATTTGCTCCTGCCGTGAAGGATAAAATCTCGGAACAAATCGGGAATTTGTATAAAGTGGAAATGCAAAAATATCTGATAGCTCAAATACCTTTTGAACAACAGCAATATGATGTAGTGAAAAGGGAGATTATTGATTTGGGATTGAATAAGGATAATTATTACACGGAAGCATTTCGTTTCATAGAATGCCACGGGAAAGGTGATTTGAATGCTTTTATGACTCTGTGTGAGAAGGAGTATGCTCAGTTGAATGATGACTATAAAGCGTATATCATGTATAATTTTGCGGCTTTGTTTGTGAACGGGGATGAGGTCGTGAAAAAGCGTGCGGCGAAATTCGTGCGTCGGTTATTCATGGAAATGGACGCGACAATGATTATGTTTGTTGCCCAGCAATTAATGCAATTGGAAGGCGGCGGACATTAAGAAGATGCTCTCGAAATCGTTTTTCGTGTATCCCGGTTTTCCTTGTCGGAAGCCGGGATATTTCTGTTAAAAAGATATTTCTGCTTGTTAATGATGCGTTGTTTGCTCTTTTTTTATACTTTAGCGGAACAAATTTGTAAAACGTGAAAGAGATGTACACACTAAATGACTTAAGGGAGATTATAACGAAAGAGTTAGAGAAAAAAGAGTATATGCAAGAGCCGTATTCGTTGTTTGAGCCGATACAGTATATACTGGAAGACGGTGGAAAACGGTTACGTCCGATGCTTACTTTAATGGCTTATAATCTCTACCGGGAGGACATCGAGAAGGTGTTGAAATCCGCTATCGGGATAGAAATCTTTCACAATTACACGCTTTTGCACGATGACGTGATGGATGATGCCGAATTGAGAAGAGGACGTCCGACGGTTCACAAGAAGTGGAACAGTAACGTGGCGATATTAAGTGGTGATGCGGCTGCTATTATGGCTTACAAGAGTATAGAGCATTGCGAGGATAAATACTTGCGTCGGGCAATTGACTTTTTCAATCAGGTGGCGCTGGACGTGTGCAAGGGACAGCAGTATGATATGGTGTTCGAAACGAGAAATGACGTGACCGAGGAAGAATATATCCACATGATTTATTTGAAGACAGCCGTTTTGCTTGCCGGTAGTTTGCGGCACGGGGCGTTGCTTGCCGGGGCTCCGGAACACGAGTACAAAGCGTTGTATGATTTCGGGGGATATCTTGGGTTAGCTTTCCAGTTACAGGATGATTACCTTGACGTGTACGGGGATGTTGCCGAATTCGGGAAAAACATAGGTGGAGATATCGTGGCAAACAAGAAAACTTATATGCTTATCAAGGCGTTGGAGTTGGCTGATCCGGCGACAAAGGAGGAGTTGTGGGGATGGATAGAGAAGAAGGATTTTGATCACAAGGAGAAAGTGGAAGCCGTTACACGGATATATGATCGTTTAGGGATAAAAGAAGTCGCTTTCGCGGCAATAGATAAATATTTGGAAAAGAGTCGGGAGATATTGGATAAGATTGAAGTTCCGGCAGAACGAAAAGTCGATTTCTACGAGATGTTGGACGAGATTGGAAGTCGGAAGAAATAAAATAGTGCATTAAATGGAGAAATCTAAACAGCGATTGTTAGACGAGCGTTATTTGAGAATGGCCCGGATATGGGCGGAAAATTCGTATTGCATACGTCGTCAGGTTGGAGCCCTGATCGTGAGGGGCGATGCCATTATTTCGGATGGGTATAACGGGACTCCTTCCGGGTTCGAGAATATCTGTGAAGACGAGGACAATAAAACAAAGCCCTACGTGTTGCATGCCGAGGCGAACGCTATCACGAAAGTGGCGAAATCGAATAACAGTAGTTTCGGGGCAACGTTGTACGTGACGGCTTCTCCTTGTATCGAATGCTCGAAGCTGATTATTCAGGCGGGCATCCGACGGGTGGTATATTCGGAACATTACAGGAGCGCGGATGGAATCGAATTACTGCAAAAAGCGGGAATAGAAGTGGAGTATATAGGGTTTGCGGATGATAAAGAGATAAAAGATTAAATATGAACAAGAGTAATTTAAGAGCGTTATTGACACCGATCGTGTTGGCTTTGGCTATCGTGCTCGGTATGATGATAAACAGGTTTTTGCCGGATCGCGGACAAATGTCTGTTGCCGCGGGAGTGTACCCGCAGATGGGCAATAAATTGGATGTGATTTTGGGAATGATACAACACTCGTACGTGGATACGGTGAACATGACAGAGTTGATAGAGAATTCAATCCCGATCATATTGAATGATTTGGATCCTCACACGATATATATTCCCGCGAAAGATATGCAGCGGGCAAATGAAGGAATTATCGGTAATTTCGGGGGTGTAGGCGTGCAGTTCTATAAATATCTGGACACGGTTACGGTCGTGAAAGTCGTTCCCGGCGGACCTTCCGAGAAAGCGGGGATATTGGATGGTGACCGGATTATCCGGGTAGGCGATTCTGTGGTAGCCGGGGTAAACAAGAACACCGACCAGATTATGGCAATGATGAGGGGAGAGTTCGGTTCGAAAGTAGATTTGACCATCGTGAGAAGGGGTGAACCGAAGCCGATCAAGAAGACGGTTACCCGCGGCAGTATCCCGGTAAAAAGTGTTGATGTGGCGTATATGCTCAATGATACAACGGGTTATTTGAAAACCAATACATTCGGTATGGTTACCTATATGGAGTTTATGAATGCCATGGAGAGCTTGAAGCAGGCGGGGATGAAAAAGATAATCATCGACTTGCGGGAGAACGAGGGCGGTGTGCTGGAAACGGCAATCAAGATGATAAATGAATTTCTGGATGCGGACAAGCTGATTTTGTACACGCAGGGAAACGCCAGAGCCCGTATGGATTTCACGTCCAACGGTCAGGGACGTTACAAGGATATCCGTGTGGATGTATTGATTAGTGAGTTTAGTGCGTCCGCCAGTGAGATTTTCGCGGGTGCAATACAGGATAACGACCGGGGATTAATTATCGGACGTCGTTCTTTCGGCAAGGGATTGGTACAGGAACAACGCCCGCTATCCGACGGTTCTGCCGTACGGTTGACGGTAGCCCGTTATTATACGCCTTCGGGACGTTCTATTCAGAAACCTTATGACCAAGGGAAAGAGAAATATTACAGCGATATTTACAACCGTATGATGCACGGGGAGTTTTCTCAAAGGGATAGCATCACGTTTGACGAGAATTTGAAATATCAGACTGTTGGCGGACGTACCGTGTATGGCGGTGGCGGAATTATGCCGGATGTCTTTGTGCCGGCTGACACGACCGGGGCTACCCGTTATCTGGCAGCGGTGACGAGAACTCAGTTCTTGTATGATTATACTTTTGATTTCATGGATAGACACCGGAATGAGATGAAGGATTTAAAAGATTACAAGGCTATCCAGCGATACTTGAAGCAGTTCGATCTGGTAAACGAAATGGCGAATTATGCTGCCCGCCGCGGATTGAAGCGGAATGACAAGGAGATAAAAGAGTCTTACCAGATTTTGAGAACACGGATAGAGGCTTATATCGGTCGTCACGCTTTGGATGATATCGGTTTCTACCCGATAATCGGTCAGATTGATAATACCTTACAGGAAGCGATTAAACAATAGACAATGATGAATATTTTACACGGGAGGCTGATAGGCCTCCTGTTTCTGTTTTGCACGCTGGGTGGTTTTGCGCAAAACCGTTATATTCCCTCGGGGGAGGGAATGTTGGTTGAATATACCTATTATTGTTTGGGTTTTGACAAAGAGCATAAACAGGCGAATTGGGTGTATTACGAGTTGGAAGCCAAGAATCTCACGGGGAAGGCGAGCCGGAAAGATAATTTTCGGGTAGACCCGAAACTAGATACATGGAGTGCCACGTTAGCCGATTACAAGGGAAGCGGGTATGATCGGGGGCATTTGTGTCCTGCCGCTGATATGTCGTTTAACGCGAAAGCGATGAGCGAAACGTTTTACATGTCGAATATGTCGCCGCAAGTACCGATGTTTAACCGGGGTATCTGGAAGAAGTTGGAGGAACACGTTCGGGAACGGGCAAAGCGGGAAAAACTGTACGTGGTAACCGGACCGATTTTCAAGAGTAACAAGGGGAAGATAGGCAAAGGAAAAGTGACCGTTCCCGGTTACTATTACAAATTATTTTACTCCCCGTCGAAGCAGCAGATGATAGCTTACGTGTTGCCGAACGAGGAGAGTCGGCGCCCGATAAACAGTTTTGCGGTACCCGTGTCGAAAGTGGAGAAAATGACCGGTATTGATTTCTTCCCGCAACTACCGGATGATCTGGAAAAGTTGTTGGAAGCGGATACCCTTTCGCATCTGGAACATATGCCCAAGCAACCCGGTAAATCATATCCCCCGACCCGGAAAGAACAAATTATCGCCGTGGCGGGAGCCGTGCTCTTGTTCTTGCTCGTGTATTTCCTGATCAAACACCGGGGTGGGAAAAAGAAGAAAAAGAAAAAAGCCAAGAAACCTCTCAAGAAAAAGAAATAAGCCTTTCGGGCTTATTTCTTTTTCAATAAATCATCAATCACTTTTGTCATTTCCTCGAACTCTTTCGGTTCGTACAGGCGGGTGAGATAGACAATCTTCCCCTCTTTGTCTATGATAACGTTCCGGGTAACGCCTGCGCCTTTCGCGGCAAAAGAATAAAAGGCTTTACCTTCCGGATCGAGCAGGAGAGGGTAAGTGATACCTGTTTCTTTGGCAAATTTTTTGACCACTTCTTTCGATTCCTTAAGATCAATGCCGTATAAAACGAAGTCGGGATTATCCTTGTGTTTCAGCCAAATATCTTTTTCGATAAAGGGCATTTCTTTTCGGCATACGCCACACCAGCTGGCAGTGAATTGAAGCATAACAATTTTCCCTTTCAGGTCTTTCAATTGTTTCTTTGTGCCGTCAGGAAAGATTAATTCGATATCAGGTGCTTTGTCGCCTACTTTCACGATGTATCCTCTATCGTCTTCCGGGGCTTGAACCCAAGCGCAGGTCATGAATAATAATAAAATTAGAGTCAGGTGTTTCATATTGGATCATGTTTGATTAATATCGTTTCAGACTTTTCGGGCTACCGCTCCACGAGCATCCCAAGCAATAGAGAATTGTCGTGTCGAATCCCTCCAGAGAGTCATTTTCATTTACCGGAACAACCTCGTAATCGGTTGTCACTTGCACCAGACATGGATTGCCTTGTGCGTCTTTCACGTGAAAACGGCGTATGCCGCATTGTGGACAAAGTAAAAATCGCATATTCTAAAATTTGAGACATAGTTACTGATTATTATCGATAGTTGTACGGGGTACGAGGGAAAAATTGTTACTTTTATCAGATTCTTTTCATATACGGGAAGAAAGACTGTATATTTGTCGCAACAAGATGATAGTAGTTAGTGGGTTTTGATATGGAAGAACAGAAGAAATATAAAATACATTTTGCACCTGTGCAGGGGCATACCGATTGGACATACCGGAACTTGCACGAGAAATACTTCGGGGGAGTGGACGCCTATTATACCCCGTTTATCCGGGTTGAAAAAGGGGATAGTTTCCGGTCGAGAGATATGAAGGATTGTGATCCCGAATTAAATACCGTGCAGAGATTGATCCCGCAGGTGTTGGGGGGCGACCCGATGGAATTGGATGTATCTCTGGAGATGTTGGAAGAGAGAGGCTTCACGGGGGTGGATATCAACATGGGATGTCCTTTCCCGATGATTGCGAGGCGGGGGAAAGGAGCGGGCGTATTGTCCGACCCGAAGCGGGTACGGGAGCTGATGGAAGTTGTGAAGGAATACCCGGGGATGCAGTGTTCCGTGAAAATGCGTTTGGGATGGGAGAATCCTGAAGAATGTCTGTCATTGCTTCCTGTTTTGAATGACACTCCTTTAGCTGCCGTTATCCTGCACGCTCGTGTCGGTACGCAGGAATACAAGGGAGAGGTTAACCCGGATGCGTTTGAGGCATTTTATAATCAATGTAAACATCCCTTGTATTACAACGGGGATGTGTTGACCCTAGAGGATATTCAACGGGTGACGGCACGCTTTCCCCGTTTGGAAGGCGTCATGATCGGCCGGGGATTGTTAGCGAACCCCGCGTTGGCAATGGAATACTTGGATGGTAAAGAATTGACCTCGGAGGAGAAGTACAGGAAATTCAAACTCTTTCATGCCGAACTTCTGGCCGCTTATGCCGAACGTTTGCAGGGTGAGCATCAATTAGTGATGAAAATGAAAACTTTCTGGGAATATTTCATGCCGATGACCGACCGGAAAATATTGAAGAAGATTCACAAGAGTAACAAACTATCCCAGTATAACGAAGCGCTTGCGCGTGCCTTCGTGCCGGGACAGGAAGAAGGGTGATTGCGGATGAAGAAAGCGATATATATCATTATAGGCTGTATTTCCGTGGTGTTGGGTATAATCGGTATTTTCGTGCCCGGTTTGCCGACGACACCTTTTCTTTTATTGAGTTCATGGCTTTTTTACAATAGTTCCAAGCGATTGCATGATGCCTTGCATCGTTCCAAGTGGTTGGGGCCTTATATCCGGCGTTTTCAAGAGAAAAAAGGAGTGGGTTGGAAGACAAAAGCGGTATCCATTATTTGTATGTGGACGATGATCAGTATTTCCGCTTTCGGGATTATCGAGAATTTGCATGTGAGGATATTATTATTGATATTGGGTGTGGTTGGGACATGCAGCGTGCTGTTTATCGTACCGAATCCCAAAAAGAAATAAAAGAGAGCGACGCTCTCTTTTATTATTATCCTATCACCACGTTCACGATTTTTTTCGGTACGATAATCATTTTCTTGATTTCCTTCCCGTCCATCCATTTCGTGAAGTCCGGAGTGGCTTTTACGGCTGTTTCAATCTCCGCGTTGGTTGCTGTCGTGGGCATGGCGAGTTTGAAACGTATCTTGCCGTTGAAGGAAACCGGGTATTCGAACTCGTCTTCCACGAGGTATTTTTCTTCCCATTTCGGGAAGGCTTCTTTCGTGATGTTTCTCGTGTGGCCTAGCAGGCTCCACAGTTCTTCCGCCATGTGTGGGGCAAAAGGAGCGAGGGTGATCACGAGAGGTTCGAGGATAGCCCGTTTATTGCATTTCAAGGCTGTCAGTTCGTTCGTGCAGATCATGAAAGCGGGAATGGACGTGTTGAACGAGAAATTCTCGATATCGTATTCCACCTTCTTGATCGTTTTATGCAGTACTTTCAATTCTTCTTTGGTCGGCATCTCGTCGCTCACGCTGAATTCTTCGCCGTTTTGGAACAGGCGCCAGAATTTACGCAGGAATTTGTACACCCCGTCGATACCTTGCGTGTCCCACGGTTTGCTGAATTCCAGTGGTCCGAGGAACATCTCGTACAGGCGCAACGTGTCAGCCCCGTATTCTTCGATAATCGTGTCGGGGTTCACCACGTTGAACATGGACTTGGACATCTTCTCGATAGCCCAGCCACAGATGTATTTCCCGTTTTCGAGGATAAACTCGGCATTGGCGAATTCCGGTCGCCATGCACGGAACGCGTCCACGTCTAACACGTCATTCTTCACGATATTCACGTCCACGTGTAACTCCGTGGTCTTATGCTGATCCTTCAACCCGAGGGAAACAAACGTATTCGTGCCTTGTATCCGGTACACGAAATTCGAACGTCCTTGAATCATACCTTGGTTGATTAGTTTCTTGAAAGGCTCTTCTTCGGTGGCAACACCGATATCATGCAAGAACATGTTCCAGAAACGGGAATAAATCAAATGTCCCGTGGCGTGTTCTGTCCCGCCCAAGTAAAGATCCACGTTTTTCCAGTAATTGCAGACGTCCTTATCTACCAGAGCCTTGTCATTGTGCGGGTCCATGTAGCGTAAAAAATACGCCGAGGAACCCGCGAAGCCGGGCATCGTGTTTAATTCCAGAGGATAACCCTCTTCCGTTTTCCAGTCTTGTACACGACCTAGAGGCGGTTCTCCTGTTTCTGTCGGCAAGTATTTATCTACCTCCGGCAACTCCAGCGGCAATTTTGACTCGTCGAGCATATATGGCATACCGTCTTTGTAATACACCGGGAACGGTTCGCCCCAGTATCGTTGACGACTAAAAATGGCATCCCGCAGGCGGTAATTGATCTTGCTTTTACCGATTCCTCTTTTCTCGACTTCTTGCGAGATATACGCGATGGCATCTTTCACTTCCATGCCGTTGATAATACCGCTGTTAATCATCTTGCCGACTTTCGTGTCGTATGATCCTTCGGACATATCGTGTCCTTCCCCGTCGTCAATCACGGGAACGATCGGGAGATTGAAATGACGCGCGAAAGCGTAGTCGCGGCTGTCGTGTCCCGGTACTGCCATGATTGCTCCGGTTCCGTAGCCGGAAAGCACGTATTCGCTGATCCACACGGGTATCGCCTCGTTCGTGAATGGGTTAATAGCATATGAACCGGTAAATACTCCGGTCACTTTTTTCACTTCCGTCTGGCGCTCCCGTTCCGTGCGTTTCGACACGTAGTCCAAGTACTCGGCAACGGCGTCCGCCTGTTCCGGGGTGGTCAGCTGTTTCACGTAATCCGATTCGGGAGCCAGCACCATGAATGACACCCCGAATATCGTGTCCGGGCGGGTGGTGAAGATTTCCAGTTTCACGTCCGAATCTTTCACGTCGAAAATCACGTCGGCACCTTGCGAGCGACCTATCCAGTTGCGTTGAATATCCTTCAGCGAATCCGACCATTCCACTTTATCCAACCCGTCCAGTAACCGTTGGGCATATGCGGATACGCGGAGCGACCATTGGCGCATTTTCTTTTGTACCACGGGATAACCGCCTCGTTCGGACAGCCCGTCTTTCACCTCGTCGTTGGCAAGCACGGTTCCCAGTTCCGGGCACCAGTTCACCATCGTGTCGGCAAGGTAAGCGATACGGTAATTCAATAATATCTCTTGTTTTTCCTTCTCCGATTTGGCTTTCCATTCTTCGGCAGTGAAATGCAATTCTTCGCCGCATGCCGCGTTCAGTCCTTCCGTACCCACCGTTTCAAAAGCTTTTACCAGATCGCTGATCGGCATGGCTTTTTGCTCGTCGTAACAGAAATAGCTGTTGAACATCCGGATGAAAGTCCATTGTGTCCATTTGTAATATCCCGGGTCGCAGGTACGGATTTCTCTGTCCCAATCGTACGAGAAGCCGATCTTGTCCATTTGTTCCCGGTAGCGGTTGATATTTTTCTCCGTCGTGATAGCCGGGTGTTGCCCTGTCTGGATGGCGTATTGCTCTGCCGGTAGTCCGTAGGCATCATACCCCATGGGATGCAACACGTTAAAACCTTTCAAATGCTTGTAACGGGAATAGATATCGGAAGCGATGTAGCCTAGCGGGTGTCCGACGTGTAGCCCTGCCCCGGAGGGATAAGGGAACATGTCCAGCACGTAATATTTGGGTTTGGAAGGATCCATTTCAACCCGGTAAGTTTTGTTCTCTTGCCAGTAGCTTTGCCACTTTTTCTCGACTTCCTTGAAATTGTATTCCATGTTATTCTTTTTTTAGTTCTCGTAATGAATGACAAAGGTAATAAAAATACAGAAGTCGGAAACTCTTTTATTATTTTATGTCATAGGGGTGATTACCTAATATTGTAAGAGGATGTACTCTTTTCCTATATAAATCCGGTATGAATTCCGTATGATTTCCGGTTCAATTCCGCTTATAAAGTTTTTACTAAGCTTTTAGTAAGCTATTAAAACGCTATTACTATATAGGGTTTTAATAGGGTTTTAATAGGGAACTAATAGCGTTTTACACGGAAGTGATGCGGAATTTATATGGAATTGATATGTATTTTATTATTGTAATCCAGATGTTTAGTGACTGACGTGATATCTTATTTGTACCGTGGTGAAATTTAAGGAAGAATCCCTAATATAGATGAAATGGAGTCTGTTTTTCCTCATTTTTGGGGATTGTGAGGGGATGTTCGGGGATATACTTTTGTAGCGATAAATAGTCTGTTAAATTAAAATTTTTATATAATGAAAAAGATGAATCAGTTTATTGCGTGGGGGCTGATGTTGTGTGTTGCCTGTTTTACAGCTTGTTCTGATGACGATAACGGTAGTGGTTGGGATGGTGAATCCACCGTGGTTGCTGCCGCCGATTATGACGCGTGGACGTATTTTGATTTTAAGACGGGTACCGTGAAGACGCTTAGCGTGAAATCCCAAGAAGGTGGTATCACCGGGATATACAAGGGTGATTTAGATATCTCCGTTATGGGGAGTTCTTACGGGAATCAAGAGGGCGTGAAGTTGATTATTTCTACAATTGCCGAGGATTCGGTATTGCTTTCTCTGGATAGTTTGATGCTCAGCATGAGTGGTGATGTGGAGCCTTATTCTTTATCGGCGAAAGCGGCAATAGCGCGGGACGGGGAAGAGTGGGTGTTGACGGGAGTACCGACAAGTGTCGATGTGGTCAACGGAGAAACAACCACGGTGTACAAGGAAGTAACTTTCAGCGGAAGAATAGGTGCGGCAGCCGGAAGTGCGGCAAGTATAAAGGTGACTTTTAAGCCGGGCGCTATGCCTATGGCGATCACTGGGACTTATACCGTGAAAGAGAGGGATAACAAGGTCTATATGTTGAATGGGGACGAAACCTCTTTTGACTGGGATATTGCTTTCCACAAGTATGATGTCAAGACGAACGGCGGGGGTGCGGTGAAATTGAACACGTTCGACCTTGATGCGGTAACCTTGTCTTCCGTAACCGGGGAGAATTTCACGGCTGACACGGACGATCACCAAGTAATGGTGGATATGACGAACATGATGGAAGGTTTCGTGGGGTATCAGTCCACGAAATTGAATGAAGTATTGTGTGGTTGGGTGACGGCAACCCCGACAGGTTCGATGCCGCCTTATACTTACGAGATCAATAAGAATGTATTCGTGTTGAAAACGGCAGCCGGGGAGTATGCTAAAATAAGATTCACGGATTATTCCAATGATAAGAACGAGAAGGTATATGCCGCGTTTGATTACGAATATCCTCTAAAGTAACGCGCGGAAGCCGTGCTTGGTTCAATGGAGAAGCAGATGAGAAACGGATTGTTGATATTGTTTTTGATATTTTTGTCCCCGTGTTTAATGGCGGATGAACACGAGAATGAGGCTCCCTCTTTTAAGGTAAAAGGAGTAGTCGTGGACGAGAAAGGGGAACCGCTGGCAGGGGCTTCCGTGTGGGTGAAAGGGACTGTTGTCGGTGCGGGAACGAACGCGAAGGGGGAGTTCACGGTAAAACTGACGTCGAGGGAGAAATGTGTGTTAAGAGTTAGTTTCACGGGTTATGCCCCGAAGGAACGGGAAGTAGTTCCCGGTCTGGATAGTTTGTTTCACTTCGCGCTGGCTCCGGGTGATAACGCGCTGAACGAGGTGGTGATCACGGGAACCCGCACGATGAAACCGTTGAAGGATGTACCCGTGCTGACCCGTGTCATCTCACGAGAGGATATAGCACAAATCAATCCTTTGGATTTGCAGAGTCTGTTGGAGTACGAGATGCCGGGATTGCAGTTCGGGTTGGCTCACGGTTCGGGTTTGCCGGAATTGAAATTCCAAGGCTCGGCGGGGGGATACGTGTTGTTCTTGATTGACGGGGAACGCGTATCGGGGGAAGGTTCCAGTAATAATATAGATTATAGTTTGATTGATGTTGATAATATCGAGCGGATAGAGGTGGTGAAAGGACCTATGTCGACGTTGTACGGTTCGCAGGCGATGGGGGGCGTGGTGAATATTATCACGAAGGATGCCGATCGTCCCTTCACGGGAAACGCTTCCGTCCGTTACGGTAATAACGACGAGAGTAAGTATTCGCTGTCATTGGGTACGAAGCAAGGGCGATTCTCCGCGTTGACGTCGCTTTCTTATCGCACGCGGGATGCTTACGCGCTGAAAGACGAGGTCGGGCAAATTCAATACACGCACTACAAGGATATGTATGACCGGGATTCGGTCGTCGCGGATACTTCGACCAAAGGGATGACGAGCGTTAAGGGGTTCGAGATTTGGCAAGTGAACCAGAAATTGAGTTTCACGTTTAACGATCGCTTCCGTGTATCGTTGGACGGAACGTATTATAACAATCATATTCTGGAATATATACAGGAAAAGGAACAGGATGTGTTTTCGACTTACAAGCTCAACCCGAAGATGTTTTACGCGATAAATGATAGGCATATTCTGGATTTGTCGTACGTGTTCGAGAATTACGAGAAGAAAATAGAGTATAAAAAATCTCCTGCGGAAAAGAGGCTTGGGGATATGACCCATAACATGCGGTTGAATTACACGGGATATCTCCATGACAGACACACGCTGACTGCGGGGATCGAGATGAACACGCAGCGGTTGCAGCATTACTGGTTTGATAACGGGTCGGGAAAAAAGTTTGACGTGCAGACTTACGTGTTGTATTTGCAGGAGGATTGGAAAGTGAGTGATTCGTTTAGTATTCTGGCGGGTGTGCGGTCGGATTGCCATTCGGAATACGGTTTCCACGCGAGTCCGAAAATATCGTTGATGTACAGGTACGGGGTGTTGGCTTTGCGTGGCGGTTACGGGATGGGATTCCGTATACCTTCGTTGAAAGAGTTGCACAGCGAGTATGATATGGGCGGACAAGGTTTCTTTATGATTTACGGTAACGAGGATTTGGAACCGGAGATCAGTCACCAAGGGACGTTGTCGGCGGAGGTGACGAGGGGGATTTTTAACGGTTCGGTATCCGGGTACTACACGAGGTATTTCGACGAGATCGGTTTGGGGTTGTCTTCGGACGGGAAGAACCAGCAATATTATAACGCGGATAACGCGACAAGGACGGGGGTGGATGTGATGGCGCAATTCCGTTTCAGGAACGGGTTGACGTTGCGCGGCGCGTACGCCTATATTGACGCACATTCCGAGGTTGACGGGTATAATATGGCGAGTGATCGTCCGCATAGCGTGACGTTCACGGCGAATTATTCCAAGACGTTCGGGAAGGTGACGCTGTCGGTGGCACTGAACGGGCGTTGGATGTCCTCGGTGGAAACGTGGTACAAGAATAGCGCGGGCGGTTACGTGCAGAATGAATATGACAGCCGGACGTTTTGCGCGTTGAATCTTAGCGGGCGTTTCCCGCGAGGGTTCCGTTTTACGGCGGGACTGGATAACCTGTTTAATTTCAAGGATAAAAACGTGACTGCCGATCAATCGGTTACCCCGCAACGAGGAATAGGGGTGCTCGGGACGTTGTCCGTGAATTTGGCGGATTTGTTTAAATTATAATCAGATAAAAAGAAAACGGATGAAAAAGAAATGGCTTAAATGGGGATGTCTTTTGGTCGTGATCTTGTTGGGAGTGTGGGGGTATCGTGTATGGTTCGGGACCACGAGGATTGCTTTCGTGAATTTCCAGACGATGACGATGGGGAGTATCGCGAAGGCGAATGACAATTCATTTATTCAATTGCAGGAGGTTCCCGTCGAGGAGTTGGGGCGTTTGTCCGGCTTCGATATGGTGTTCGTGAACGGGATGGGGTTGCGTGTCGTGGAAGAACAGCGGCAGCAGATACAAAACGCGGCGGACAAGGGTGTACCGGTGTTCACGACGATGGCGACGAACCCGGCGAATAATATATGCACGATAGATTCGGTCGATCAGGCTGCCTTGCGGGCTTATCTCGGTAGCGGGGGCAGGCGGAATTACAAGAATTTGCTGAATTACGTGCGGAAGAATATTGACAGGAAGGTGATGATTGCTGTCGAGGAACCGGGGGAGCCGATCGAGCGGGCATCGGATATCCTGTACCATGCGGATTTGGACAAGCCGGGGGAGGAACTGGACTTTCTGTCTGTCGGGGAGTACGAGAAATATTTGAAAGATAAGAAATTATACAGGGATGGGGCGAAAAAAATCGTGGTGACGGGACAGATGGCCGATGCCACGGGGTTAATCGACACGCTGGAACGGGTCGGGTATAATGTTTACCCGGTGTTGTCGTTGCGGCGTTTGCTTGATTTTATCCGGGAGATTGCCCCGGACGCGATAATCAATATGGCACACGGCCGTTTGGGCGATGACATGGTACATTATTTGAAAGAACGTAATATTCTGTTGTTCGCGCCGCTGACGGTGAATAATCTGGTGGAGGAATGGGAACGCGATCCCATGGGAATGTCCGGCGGGTTTATGTCCCAGAGTATTGTTACGCCCGAAATAGACGGGGCTATCCGCACGTCGGCTTTGTTCGCCCAGTATAAGGACAAGGAGGGATTACGCCATTCCTATGCGGAGCCTTCCCGTTTGAGAACATACGTGGAGAATATACAGAAAACGCTAGCCTTGAGGGATAAGCCGAATAGCGAGAAACGGGTGGTGATTTATTACTATAAAGGACCGGGACAGAGTGCCATGAGCGCGGCGGGAATGGAAGTGGTTCCCTCGTTGTACAATCTTTTGAAGAAGATGAGAGAGGAGGGCTACTGGGTGGACGGCCTTCCGGCAAATCACAAGGAACTGGAGAAAATGATCATGGCGGAAGGTGCCGTGTTCGGGACTTATGCCGACGGCGTGGTAGATCGTTTCTTGAAAGAGAGTCACCCTTTGTTGATTTCGAGGGAGGAGTACGAGAGTTGGGTGAAACAAGCCCTGCGCCCGGAGAAATATGCCGAGGTGGTTGCCGCTTTCGGGGAATTTCCCGGGGAATACATGAGTCCCGCTGACGGGATACTGGGAATATCCCGGATACAGTTCGGGAACGTGGTGATAATGCCGCAACCCGCTGCCGGGGGCGGGGATAACGCTTTCCAGATCGTGCATGGGACGGATGCGGCTCCCCCTCATTCTTATATTGCGGCTTACTTGTGGATGCAATACGGGTTCAAGGCGGATGCCATGGTACATTTCGGGACGCATGGCAGTCTGGAGTTTACGCCCAAGAAGCAGGCAGCCCTGTGCGATTTGGATTGGCCGGACAGACTCGTGGGCAGTGTGCCTCACTTGTATATTTATTCCATTGGCGACGTGGGCGAGGGGATGATTGCCAAACGTCGGGGATACGGGGTGTTGCAATCCTATCTGACTCCCCCGTTTATGGAGAGTAACGTGCGGGGTATTTACCGGAGTCTGACGGAAAAGATAAAGATATACAACCAGAAATTGTACCCGGAGAAGGGTATCGCCAACGCGAAGGACGTGGAGCAGGCTTCCTTGGCGGTGAAAGAGTTGGTGGTTTCCTTGGGTATGCACCGGGAGTTGGGGTTGGATAGCGTGTTGACGGTTCCCTATACCGAGGAAGAGGTTTTGAAGATTGAAAACTTCGCGGATGAACTGGCGGCGGAGAAGGTGACCGGACAGTTGTACTCTATGGGAGTGCCTTACGAGGCTGCCCGGATAGAGTCTTCCGTTTATTCTATGGCGACCGACCCGATTGCTTACGGGTTGTACGCGTTGGATAAGTTGCGGGGAAAGGCGGATGCCGGAGTATTGAAGCGGAAGGCTATTTTTACCGAACGTTATCTGGAGCCGGCGAAGAAGTTGGTCGGGAGGTTGTTGAACGGGAGAGAGAACGTGAACGACGACTTTATTTGCCGCGTGGCAGGAATCACGAGCGGGGAGTTGACTCAAGCCCGGGAGATTGACGCGGACCGGAATGCGCCCAAGGGGATGATGGCGATGATGATGGCGGCGGCGGCAAAGCAACCGACCGTGAAAGATGAAAAGAAGGAAGAGGGGATGTCCGGGATGATGAAGGAGATGATGAAACAGACGGGCAAGGGCAAGACGCCCGAGGATCGATTGGCTATGGCGGAGAAGATGGGAGCGCCGAAAGAGGCGATGGAGAAGATGAAGGCGGCAATGACGAAGCCGAAAGAGGATAAGCCCGATATGAGTGCCATGATGAAAGCGATGATGGGCAAGAAAGCGAAAGAGTACTCGAAAGAGGAGGTGAACAAGGCTTTGGCGATCATGGAAGTGGAGCGGACATTGAAGAACGTGAATAATTATAAACGGGCATTGGCGGAAAGTCCGGCAGTCGAATTGGAGTCGTTGATGAACGCTTTGAATGGCGGGTACACGGCTCCTTCGCCCGGCGGAGATCCTATCGTGAACCCGAACACCTTGCCGACGGGGCGCAATCTTTTTGCCATTAACGCGGAGGAAACTCCCACGGAGTCCGCTTGGGAGAAAGGGATGCAGTTGGCAAAGAGTACTATCGAGATGTACCGGAAACGGCATGACGGGGAGTTCCCGAAGAAGGTGAGCTACACGCTTTGGTCCGGCGAGTTTATCGAAACGGGAGGAGCCACGATAGCCCAAGTGTTGTATATGCTCGGCGTGGAGCCCGTGCGGGATGCTTTCGGGCGGGTGAGCGATTTGAAGCTGATTCCTTCTGCCGAGTTGGGACGTCCCCGGGTAGACGTGGTGGTACAGACTTCCGGGCAGTTGCGGGATATTGCGGCTTCCTGTCTTTTCCTCGTGAATAGAGCCGTGGAAATGGCAGCGGCTGCCAAAGATGATAAATACGAGAATCAAGTGGCTGCCGGAGTGCTGGAAGCGGAGAGGACATTGATTGATAAGGGGATTTCCCCGAAGGATGCCCGTGAGATTTCGACATTCCGGGTGTTCGGGGGTGCGAATGGCGGTTACGGAACCGGAATCACGGGGATGGTAGAGGCGGGAGATCGCTGGGAGAGTGAATCGGAAATCGCGGCGACTTACTTGAATAACATGGGGGCTTACTACGGTAGCGAGAAGAATTGGGAGAAATTCAGGCAATTCGCTTTCGAGGCAGCGCTAACCCGCACGGACGTGGTGGTACAACCCCGGCAGAGTAACACGTGGGGAGCGTTGAGCCTTGATCACGTGTACGAGTTCATGGGCGGAATGAATCTTGCCGTGCGTAACGTGACGGGGAAAGACCCGGATGCTTACCTGAGTGATTACCGGAACCGGAATAATAACAAGATGCAGGAGGTGAAGGAGGCGATCGGGGTGGAATCCAGAACGACGATATTCAATCCCTCGTATATTAAAGAAAAAATGAAAGGAGAGGCAACCTCTGCGTCCGGTTTTACTGAAATTATCCGTAATACTTACGGGTGGAACGTGATGAAACCTTCGGTGATTGACAACGAGATGTGGGACGAGATTTATGACGTGTACGTGAAGGATAAATTTGACCTCGGGGTGCAGGATTTCTTCGAGAAAGTGAGTCCTGCCGCGTTGCAGGAGATCACTGCCATTATGATGGAAACCGCGCGTAAGGGGATGTGGAAGGCTACCGGGCAGCAGTTGGCGGATTTGTCGGAGTTACACACGGATTTGATTAAGAAGTATAAACCGGCATGTTCCGGATTTGTGTGTGATAATGCCAAATTGCGTGATTTTATCGCTTCCAAAGCGACTCCCGAAGCGGCGAAAGAGTACCGGAACAGTATTCAGCAGGTGAGGGAGGTTGCGGCAGACCGGTCCAAAGGGGTGGTGATGAAGAAAGACGAGATAGCCTCGGAAACACAGAAGCGCACGAATCGGGTGAGTACGCCGTGGATAGCGGCAGGGGTGATTGTGGTGTTGATCGGTTTGGCGGTCTTGATGAGGAAAAGACGTAAAAGCAGTATGTAATCATGGATACGATAGTTTGGATTCTGATTCTATTGACGGCATTTAATTTTTTGTTGAAGCAGACCTTTTGGAAACCGGTAGCGACGCTTGTCGCTACCGGTATTGCCGCGGTTTTCGTGTTGCTGGTATGGCCTTACGCTATCGAGCAATCGAAGACGCAGATCGCGGATTGGCTGTCCGACAATCAGTTGATGCTGGATACATCGGTGATTCTGACACTGGAATTGTCCCTGCAAATGGCTTTTTGCCTGTTGTCGGTTCACGTGGCGAATTTCTCTCCCGTGAAGCGGCGTATGATGTGGGCTTACCGGGTGTTGTACCGGTTCCCGGGGGTGTTGATATTGCCGGTATTGTTTTTCGGGCTCACGCAAACGATATTTACATTCCCGGGTGTGTCGTTTGAATTAATCGCTTGGTTGTTTGCCTTGTTTATCGCAGTAGTTGTTCCCTTGGGACGTTGGTTTATCAAGTGGTTGTTGCCGGAGGCGGAATTGCGGTTGGAATTGTTTTTCCTGACCAATGCTTTGGCGGCCATTCTGGGGATTATCGCTACCGTGAACGGGCGTACTGCCGTGGACGGGACGATGCGAGTCGATTGGTCGGCAATGTCCGGTTGTATCGGACTTTTCGCGGTGGGGGCTGTCGTGGGGTGGATCGTGTATGTAATAAAAAGAAAACTAACTTTTAAATTGAAAAGATAATGAACGCGATTTCTGATATCATGTTTTGGATATCAACAGGATTGTTGGTGCCTGTTATTGTATTGTTGATTTTATTGTTTTTCCGCTCCCTTTTGCTGGTGGGCAGTTTCTTCGGTCAGTATGTTTCTATTCGCAAGACGGACAAGTTGATCCGGGAGCAGATGGAAACGCTGTATGTGGATAATATCGATCATTTCGGTTCCAAGTTGCCGGAGAAGAGTAGTTCATTGGTGGTGATGTTTATGAAACGGATATTGGCGGAACAGGGAAATAAAGCCCAAGTGCAGCGGTTGTTGGCGAATTTCGAGATTGCCGCCGATAAGGATTTGGCAACTTCCAAGACGTTGACGAAACTGGGACCCATTCTCGGGTTGATGGGAACCTTGATTCCCATGGGACCGGCGTTGGTAGGGTTGTCGACGGGTGATATCGCTTCTATGGCTTATAATATGCAGGTGGCTTTTGCCACGACGGTGATCGGTCTGGTGGCGGGAGCTATCGGTTTCCTGACGCAGCAAGTGAAACAACGTTGGTATTTGCAGGATATGACTAATCTGGAATGTCTGGTCGAGGTGTTGAACGAAAAGAATGAACGAAAATGAAACGCAATTTGTTGAAGAAGGAGGAGGATAATGATCCGATTAGTGCGGTATCCAATCTTTTCGACGTGGCAATGGTGTTTGCCGTGGCGTTAATGGTTGCGCTGGTGACTCGCTATAATATGACGGAAATGCTTTCGACAGAGGATTTCACCATGGTGAAGAACCCGGGAAAGGAAAATATGGAGATCATTACCAAGGAAGGTGAGAAGATCAATCGTTACACTCCCTCGGAAAATCAAGACAAATCGGGTAAGCGGGGAAAGAAGGTGGGGATTGCCTATGAACTTGAGAATGGTGAAATTATTTATGTCCCGGAATAGAAAAGGAGCGTAAAGTGACTATATTTGTCGTGGAATTTAAAACAATTGTCTGTGTCCACGAGTGTAGTTTTAGCGATATTGCTGTCTTATTTTCTGTTGTTGATTCTGGTTGGCTTCGTGACAACCAGAAAGGCGAATAGCGAGATGTTTTTTACCGCAAACCGAAATTCGCCTTGGTATCTGGTGGCTTTCGGGATGATCGGGACTACGCTTTCCGGGGTGACTTTTATTTCCATTCCCGGGGAGGTCGGCAATACACATTGGACGTATCTGGCAGTGGTTGCGGGTAATTGCGTGGGGTATATCGTGATTGCCCTCGTGCTTTTGCCCTTGTATTATAAACAGAATCTGGTTTCCATTTACTCGTGGCTGGGTTCCCGATTCGGGGAGAAAGCCCGGTTGACGGGTTCTTTTTTCTTTATCGTGTCGCAGTTGGTGGGGGCTTCCTTCCGCTTGTTCTTGGTCGTGGGGGTGTTACAGTTGGCTTTTTTTGATGCGGTGGGGATTCCGTTTCCCGTGACGGTGTTTGTCACGATTGCTTTCGTGTGGATTTATACCGTGCGGGGAGGTATAAAAACGATCGTGTGGACGGATGCCTTGCAGACGATATGTATTCTGGTGTCGGTCGGTCTGACGATTGCCGTGGTGAATAAAGCGTTGGATCTCGATTTTTCATCGGCAGTGGCGGCGGTGAAAGAGAGTCCTCTCTCGCGAGTGTTCGATTTTGACTGGCGTTCGGGGCAGAACACGGTGAAGCAGTTCTTGGCGGGAATAGCGATCACGGTCAGTTTGAACGGGTTGGATCAGAATATGATGCAGAAGAATCTGACTTGCCGTTCCCTGCGGGATTGTAAGACGAATATGTTCACGTTTTCGTTTCTCTTTCTGGTGACGAATTTGTTGTTTCTTATGCTGGGAGCCTTATTGTACATGTATGCCGAACGGGAGGGGATCGTGTTGCCGGGAAAGTCGGACGATGTGTTCCCGTTTTTATCGTTAAATTATTTCGGTACGGTAGCGGGAATATTCTTTTTGCTGGGAATCACGGCAGCGGCTTATTCTTCTGTCGATTCTTCGCTGACCTCGTTGACAACCTCTTTCTGTATTGATTTTTTGAAAATAGATCCTCGGAATAAGCGGGATAAGAGAAAGCGTATGGGGGTGCATGTCGTTTTCTCTTTGTTGATGATTTTTGTCGTGGTACTTTTCCGGGAGTTGAATAATTCGAGCGTGATTTCGGCTCTTTTTAAAGCGGTGGGGTACACGTACGGTCCGTTGCTGGGGCTTTTTGCCTTCGGGTTGACTACCCGCTGCCAAGTGCGGGAAAAGTATATTCCTCTCGTG
Organism: Butyricimonas sp. Marseille-P3923; assembly: GCF_900184685.1. GTDB lineage: Bacteria > Bacteroidota > Bacteroidia > Bacteroidales > Marinifilaceae > Butyricimonas > Butyricimonas muris. The sequence continues at coordinate 657,742 of NZ_FXXL01000006.1, read as the reverse complement.
TGCTTGATTTCCCCGGTGCTGTCTTACGTGGTGAATTGTTACTCGGAAGAACTGCTTTTCGGGTATAAGTTCGGTTTCGAGATTCTTTTGCTCAACGGGTTGCTGTGCTACCTCGGACTGTTGCTTATCCGGGAAAAGCGTCATAAGTCTATGCCCGTGACGACTCTTAAAGCGTAACCGATACCGAAACTGATTGCCGCTATGCCAAGGCTGATCGCCGCCATTTCGAGAAAGCGTTTTCTGAAGCTTTCATCTTTCACGATGGAATAGTAATAGTTGAATATTGCGATGATCGTGATTACCCCGGTAAGGCAAACGACCAATGCCCAGTACGGGTTCGACATGACAACGAAAGGCATGATGAGCACGACTACCGTGATGATATAAGCTATCCCGGTGTATATTGCCGCTTTTATCGCGTTCTTCCCGTCATTGTCCGCACGGGAGGAAAGATATTCGGAAGCCGCCATGGAGAGGGCGGCGGCAATACCCGTGATACTTCCGGTCAAGGCTATCAGTTTGGGATTTTGCAGGGCGAAAGTGTAACCTGCCAAGGCTCCCGTGAATTCTACCAGAGCGTCGTTCAGTCCCAGTACCACTGCTCCCATGTAATTGAGCCCTTCTTCATCAAGCAGTCCGATGAGTTTGTTCTCGTGTACTTCTTCCTCGTCTGCCATGGTCTGCAAATCTTTCTCGTCTGCCCATTTACGATAAGAGTCTTGCGCGTGAACTTCTCCTTTCTCCATGAGCTTTATCCCGAAAGTAAGACCGAAAAAACGGGCAATCAACACGTAGAGTGTGATTTTCCAGTGCTTGGGAGAAGGGCTTTTGCCCGTGTATTTTTTTAGGATATGGTAGTGTTTGAGTTCCTCGGCGGATAACTCCTTCAATACTTCGCTGTTGTGCGTGTCCTTTTGTATGTTTGCCAGTCGGCTGTAAATTTTACTTTCCGTGATTTCATTTACTTGAAAGGCAACAAGTTGTTTTATATCTTCCGGTGTCATTTGTGTTCTTTGTTTGAAAAATGATAATACTGGTTTTTCCTTACGGGATAGATTTGTTTTGGTTTGTAAAAGTCCTCTTTTTTTAGAGGAGGTTAACTTGATACAGGGTTGACATGAAAAAAACCGTATCTTTGGGGATACGGTTTTTTCACGTGTGTTATATATTATTGATAGGGTGGAACTTCTATAAATAATACCCGTGATTTTTCTGTGGCTTTGAATTCGACTTCTTCCGTGTCATACACGCCTACACCGTCACGGCGTTTCAATTCCAGCTCCTTTATCGTGATGCCGCCCTCGATGATGAAAATGTAGACGCCAAGGCTGTCTTTTGATTTCATCTTGTAGCTTTGCAGTACGTTTTTGTCCAAATCGCCGATGGAGAACCAAGCCTGTTGATATATCCATAGTCCTTTGGCGTTCCCGGGGTAGGGAGATACAATTTCACTGATCTCGTTGCGTTGTACCAGATCGGAAATAACGGCGTTCTCGTATCGGGGCGGAACGTTTTTCTTGTTCGGGAATACCCATATCTGCAAGAACTCGGTGGGACGGTCGTCGTTCCGGTTGTACTCGCTGTGCATGATACCCGTTCCGGCACTCATTACTTGTATTTCACCCTCTTGAATGGTATCCTTGTGGCCGAGGCTGTCTTGATGTTCCAAATCCCCTTTTAACGGGATGGAAATCACTTCCATGTTCTGGTGCGGGTGCAGGTCAAATCCCGTGCCGCCTTCAATCCGGTCGTCGTTGAGAACTCGTAAAGCCCCGAAATTAATACGTTGCGTGTTGTAGTAATCCGCGAAACTGAATGTATGGTGGGTTTTTAACCATCCGTGGTCGAAAAATCCCCGGCTTTCAGCTCTATGTAATATTGTTTTCATAACCTTTATTTTTTTTGTTGTATAAATGTTATACGTGAGCGGCGTGTAAAAGTTGGGGTATCTTTCTCGTGAAGACGAAGAGGCTATCCATTTGTGTTGGACAGCCTCTTGTGATTTTGAACTTTTATAATAGGAAGAAAAGTTACATAAGGAAATGGTCGCTAATGGACTTGTGCTCGTAAATGTTGCGGATAGTGTCTGCAAACATCGGGGCGATAGGCAATACCTTGATTTTCGAGCATTCTTGTTTTTGCGGAATGGAATCCGTGAAGATCACTTCCGTGAGTTTTGAATTCTCGATGTTCTCGTATGCTTTGCCCGAGAGAACGGCATGAGTAGCCACGGCACGTACACTGGCTGCTCCCGCCTCAACGAGCATATCGGCAGCCTTGCAAATTGTTCCCGCGGTATCAATCATATCATCCACGATGATAATGTTTTTGCCTTCAACATCTCCGATTACTTTCATGTCGGCTACTTCGTTGGCTCTGATACGGGTTTTGTGGCAAATGATTAAGCCCGAATCGAAGTATTTTGCCCACGAATTGGCTCGCTTGGCACCACCGATGTCGGGAGAAGCTATGGCGAAATCTTTTAATCCCAACGATTTGATGTAAGGAATCAATATCGTGGAACCGTACAAGTGATCTACCGGAATATCGAAAAATCCTTGGATTTGATCGGCATGCAAGTCCATCGTCATTACACGGTCTACCCCGGCAGCTTGCAACATATTGGCTACAAGTTTTGCCCCGATGGCAACACGCGGCTTGTCTTTCCGGTCTTGACGGGCAAACCCGAAGTAGGGAATTACCGCGATTACCTTATAGGCTGACGCTCTTTTAGCCGCGTCAATCATCAAGAGTAACTCCATGAGATTATCACTTGGCGGGAAGGTTGATTGAACGATAAACACATGTTCCCCTCTCACCGTTTCGTCGAAAGAGGTGACGAATTCTCCGTCACTGAATCTTGTAAACGTTTTTTTACCGAGCTCAAGCCCAAGAGAACTAGCGATGCTTTCCGCAATGTATCGACTGTTTTCTCCGGCGAAAACTTTAATTTCGGGCAAATTTGACATATCTAAATCATTAGTTGAAACACTTGGCAAAAATAGAAAATTAATCTTAGATAGCATGTTGAAATGTTGAAAAGTTTCGATAAATACGTTTGTCAAAACAGTTACAAGTTACAACTTAGCAAGTTGCAGGTTTCGGGTATTGAACTTATAACTTGTAAACCTGTAACTTGCAACCGGGTGAAGGAATTAAACGGCAGCGTTTTTACGCGTACCGTTTGATTCCTTCACACGAATATATTATATTTACACGGCGAAAGCGTGTTTATTATTTATTAATCAATATATATTCAAGTAAATGGAAGAAATCAAAAAGTACGTGGAAGAGAACAAGGAGCGTTTCCTGAACGAGTTGTTCGAGTTAATCCGGATTCCTTCAATCTCTTCATTGTCCGAGTATAAGCCGGATATGTACCGTTGTGCCGAGCAATGGACCAAGATCATGTTAGCCGCCGGGGCTGACCGGGCAGAAGTGTATGAAACAGACGGAAATCCCGTGGCGTACGGGGAAAAGATCGTAGATCCCGCTCTCCCGACCGTGTTGGTTTACGGGCACATGGACGTGATGCCGGTTGACCCGATCGACTTGTGGAATACGAAGCCTTTCGAACCCGTTATCAAGGACGGTAGGATTTGGGCTCGTGGGGCTGACGATGACAAGGGACAGGCTTTCATGCATGCCAAGGCTTTCGAGTATCTCGTGAAGTCCGGCAAGTTGAATTGCAACGTGAAATTCATGATCGAGGGAGAGGAAGAGATTGGTTCTCCTAACCTGCCGAAGTTCTGCAAAGAGCATAAAGATATGCTGAAAGCTGACGTGATTCTGGTTTCCGACACGAGTATGATTGCTCCCGATGTACCTTCTATCACGACCGGGTTGAGAGGTTTGGCGTACTGGCAGGTAGAAGTGACCGGACCGAACGCTGACTTGCATTCCGGTATTTTCGGTGGTGCGGTGGCAAACCCGATCAACGTGCTGTGCAAGATGATTGCCGAGATGCAGGACGAGAAAGGACATATCACGATACCCGGTTTTTACGACGATGTGCTGGAAGTAAGTGCCGAGGAACGTGCTAAAATGGCAAAGGCTCCGTTTAATTTGGAAGATTACAAGAAATCTCTCGATATCAAAGAAGTAAAAGGCGAAGAAGGGTTCACCACTAACGAGCGCACGGGTATTCGCCCGACGTTTGACGTTTGCGGTATCTGGGGCGGTTACACTGGAGAAGGTGCAAAAACCGTTTTGCCGTCAAAAGCTTACGCCAAGATTAGCTGCCGCTTGGTTCCGAACCAGAAGCACGAGAAAATTGCGAAATTATTCAAGGAATATTTCGAGTCTATCGCTCCCGATTACGTGAAGGTAAAAGTGGAATACCTGCATGGGGGACCTTCTTACGTGTGCCCGATTGACCTTCCGGCTTACGCGGCTGCCGAAAAAGCATACGAGGAAGTGTACGGAAAGCAACCCGTTCCGGTACGTTCCGGCGGAAGTATCCCAATCATCGCCACTTTCGAAGAAGTGTTAGACATCAAGTCTGTGCTGATGGGCTTCGGTTTAGGCTCTGACGCTATCCACTCGCCGAACGAGAACTACCCGTTGGAGCAGTTCTACAACGGAATCACGACTATCCCGTTATTCTACAAGTATTTCGGGGAGATGATGAAGAAGTAAGGCACTTTAATTTAACAAGAAAATCGCCAAACCCAAGTAACGGATTTGGCGATTTTTTTGTCTTTTATATTTAATGTGTTCGTGATGTATGGTTGTTTGGTGATTCCAATAATCCAAGGTAAAAGGTCGTGAATTTCTAGGGGCTTTCAGGAGTTGCGTAGTAAGGCTTGCCGATAGATTTCGTTGATTCTTGCCTTGAGATTTAATGGTTGAATAACTCGCAGGGAGCGGCTTCTGGAAAGGAGTTCCATGACAAAATCGTTCGTGATGCGCAAGCGAAGGGTGATGGAGAACTCGTCGGGAGTGTCCTTTATGATTTGTTGCGAGTGGTGGAAGGGTTTCGTTTTTATGTATTGCCCGTCAAGGGCGTCAAACGATAGGGTGATGTCCTCGACGGGAAATTTCTCGTCGTTTATAATCCCGAAAGAATCCCGGAAGGAGAGGTTGATGTCGATAGTGTTATTTCTCTTGAAAGCGCGTGGGGTGATATTTAAGTTCGTGATGTAGTTTAAGCTGAATGTTTTAAATATGTTCGAACCGGATTCTTTCCCGATTAGGTACCAGCGTCCCCTGCATTCTTTCACGGCGTATGGTTCTACTTTGCGGGAGGTCATTAATTGTTCCCGGAATTTGTAGTAATTGAAAGTGATAAGCCGATTTTCTTTCATCGCTTGAACAAGGGGGTAGAGGTGTTGTGTACCGGAAGGGTGATGGTGTTCCGGGAAAACAAAGCGGGACAGCCCGTTGTCCGCGTTCAGGGAGTTTAGAATCTCGAAAGACTCCAAGAAGCGGGCGATTCCCTCCGGGTCGTTTGCCTCGTCATTGTCAGGGATGTAATATCCTTTTCTTCGGTTGTCCCATTCTATGGCAAAACCGAGTTTGTCACGTATTTCTTGTAAATCCCGTTTCAGGGTGCGGGTAGAGAAGGAGGTGGCTTCCGAGTCGTGTAGAACGAGTTGCCGTGACACGTGTTCGATTAATTCTTTACCGGAGATGTAAGGGTGTTCCTGTACATTGCGGATGATGTATAAATATCGCTTGGTGTAGTCGCTTTTTGCCATAATATGTCGTGTAAAACGGTTTAAAGATAATATTTTTTTCGAGTGCGTGCCATATTCTGTCCCTGTTCCCGTTTTTCTTTGTCATAAATTAAAGTTCTTGCAACAACCCACGAACGTTGTTTATTTCGTGATAAAATTGTAAATTTGTTGCATCACGGGCATGGAGATGTCACGTGGTGGACATATTTTATATTGAAGCGTTTTGTTTGATTCTTGGTAAAGAAAGTCTGGTAAATTTTCAAGGTACAGGAACACAAACGAATGACGTTCATGCTTGCCGTATATGTATTTCATATATACCGGTTGAGCGTGGGTTGTTGTTTATTTGTACCAATGGTTTACCAGAGCCACTTTACCGGATAAGCATACAGTACCCACGCTTTTTTCGTGTATGTATTTTTCCGCATCGGGGACTGGCGGAAGGAATAAAAATGAGAAAAAATGATGAAGTTACATGAAGCTATCGAGAAAGTCTTGAAAGACGAAAAAAAGCCGATGACAGCGACAGAAATCGCAGAGAAGATTAATCAGCAAGGGTTGTACGAACGTGGGGATAAATTACCGCTTCCCGCTAGTCAGGTTTCAGCGAGGGTGGGGAATAAAACTTATGTTGCTATGTTTGAGAAGAAAGGTGGATATATAAAATTGAGATGATATGGAAATAAAAATAAGTTTTAATATGCGGGGGAGGTCTGAGAGAGTTCCTGATGCGATACGGATTGCGGAGAAACTGAAAGGACAACAAGAAGGGACTTTTATGGTTGTGAATTGTAAAGAATTTTCTAAAGAGGTTCAAGAGTTACTGCATTTGGTGATATATTGGAGGCGTACGGAATTCGAGATAAATGGGTTAAAAATTGAAATAAAAGATTTTTGGTTGCTAAAGGAAGTTCTTTTATGCAAAAGAAATTGTCGGGGAAATTGTAAATTAGTGCAAGGTGATGATTGGTGGAAAGGAATAATAAAAGCCTTAGGATTGAATGGGAAAATTCCAGTATACGATAGTAAGGATGAGCCAGAATGTTGGTTTAGGCATTGTGGGAGTGAAGCGTTGCTTGATATATCTGAAAATAATTTTCGTGTAGATAGAGATAAATTGATAGAGGCGTATAAAAATAAATTTCAAGTAATTGATGTTGTATGTCCGAAATATAAAGAAAGTCCTTATATAGAAGAAATTAAAAAGATGGATAATGATAAAGTATTTCAATATAAATATCAAAAACCAGCTTGGGAAGACGAGGATGAATTAGAGGTTGGTATCACTCCAGGAGAAGAACTTTTTGAGCAATTGGAAGAAAGGCAACAAGAAAGAATGCAAGAGTTCGTGATGTTAGTTGCTGATGAGGTTGAAAAGAGATTGTTAAAGATATTAGATAGAGATGATATGAAAAGATAAGCATTGCTATGCGATGACAATCAGGGAATATTGGGAGAAATATGATTTAGAAGAAAAAGAGGGGTTTTCATACAACAGTTTTGTTGAAGACTTAAAACGTGATTTTGATAATTTGGTCGAGGAATATGATGCTATGTCGGATATGCATATTTTTAGATTTTGCATTAATTCCGTTAGAATGAAATATTGATGTGTTAGAAGCTGGTAGGGGAGCCGGAAGAAATGGAACGAGAGTTGATACAGTCATTTAAGAAAGAATATTTTGGTAAATGACCTTTTGCTAATTTGAGAGATTAATGAAACCTAGAGAACACGAAGTGAAGCGGTATTTATAAAATAGACATTTATGAAAATAGTGATATGCGTAATTTCAATTTTTGTGATTGGATGTACTGGAATAAGAAAAGATGATAAAAAAGCTACAAGTGAAAATGCGAAAAGTGGTATTGAATGGCGTAAACAAGGAGATAGTCTTTTCCTTAAACTTGATACTTTGAGAGCTTTGGAATGTTGGCAAGAAGCAGCATTGTTGAATGATTCTGTTGCACAGTGTGTTTTAGGACGGTGCTATCAAGAAGGAACAGGTGTCAGAAAAAATTATGAAGAAGCTTTTTATTGGTACGAAAAAGCTGCAATTCAGAATTGTACAGATGCACAGGTTCAATTAGGATATTTATATTCCAATGGTTTAGGATGTGAAAAAAATAATCAACAGGCTTTTAGTTGGGTACAAAAGGCTGCGGAGCGAGGAGATTGTATTGGACAATATAATCTTGGATACTTTTATTGGTTGGGGAAAGGAGTAAAACAAGATTATCAACAAGCTTTTTTATGGTTTGAGCGGGCTGCAAATAGAGAGAATGTAGAGGCTCAATATTGGCTTGCTATTTGTTATTTTGATGGCAAAGGAATAGAAGCCAATTTTGATAAGGCGCTTTGTTGGTTTCAGAAAGCCGCATTGCAACAGCATGCCGGAGCTCAAAATGCTCTTGCCCATATCTATTTATTTGGACAATGTGTAAAACAAGATTATGAAAAGGTACTTTATTGGGCAAAGTTAGCGGCGTCTCAAGGAGAATTGGATTCACAATATTTATTGGGGAGATTATATATGACAGGTTGTGGAGTGGAAAGAAATCTTTCAATAGCGCGGGAGTATTTTGAAAAAGGAGCTAAAAGTGGACATTCTTCATCGCAATTTAATTTGTGTTTGATGTATTATGGATGGGGTGACGTTGTAGATGTTGACATTAAGAATGCTATATATTGGGGAGAAAAAAGTGCGGAACAAGGAAATGTCGAAGCGATACGTTGGTTAGTGTCGCTATATTTGAATAATAAGTGTTTGGGGGATGGAACAATTGAAAAATGGAATACAACGAAAGAGAATCTAAAGAAGGCTGAATATTGGTTGCAGAAAGCGGTAAATTTGCAAGATGAATGGGCTATTCGTACGTTAGAATTATTAAAACAAGGAGAGTTTACTCGTCGATAATATGGTGAAATGGGAGGAAAGGTTTTAATGTATTAATAAAAATTAATGATGGATAATAAGAAAACAGGTTCAATTGCGACAGGGATAATTGTTATTCTTTTTTTTGTGGGAGTAATAAGTAGTTTCTTTTCTTCAGGAGAAATCGAAGAATGGGAGGTGAAAGATTATGTCGTTTATTATTTGAAAGATAATCTTTTGAAAGATCCTAAGAGTTATGAGTCGGTTACTTGGTCAAGCGTGTCTGAATATGATAGTGGTTTTAAAGTAACTCACACGTATAGAGCTAAAAATAGTTTTGGTGGATATGTAGTAGAAACACATACTTTTTATTTAGATAAACATGGAAATGTAGTGAGTGTTAGATAATTTATTATATTAATAGATTTGTAAATAAATTTGAGTGATTTCGAGATATAGTTTAATAGAATGAAATGATATAGTTTAATAGAATGAAATTTAAATCTATCGAAGAATTGAAAAGAGAAGGGTTTATTGGTTTTGTGTCAATAAACGAGTTATGGCAAGATGCTTCTTGTATTTCTAAAGAGAAGGGTGTTTATCTCGTGTTACACGTGAAGGAGGGGAAACCGACTTTCTTGGAAAAGGGAAGCGGGGGATTTTTTAAAGAGAAAAATCCTAATGTTTCGTTACATGAATTGAATGAAAACTGGGTAGTTGGTACTCCCGTGATTTATATCGGGAAAGCGGGAGGGCGAAGTGCAACGTTACATTCCCGTTTGTCGCAATATTTGAAGTTTGGGCAGGGAAAAAATATCGGTCATTGGGGAGGTCGATTTATTTGGCAAATAGAGAATGCCGGGGATTTGTTAATATGTTGGAAGCCGGTAGAGGAGCCGGAAGAAATGGAACGAGAATTGATACAGTCATTTAAGAAAGAATATTTTGGTAAACGACCTTTTGCTAATTTGAGAGATTAATGAAACCTAGAGAATATGAATTGTTTGTTGGCGATTATTTTCGTCAGCAAGGATATAGAGTTGAAATCACCCCGGAAACGGGAGATTGGGGAGTCGATATTTTTGCTTGGGAAGGGGATGAGAAAATAGCCATTCAAGTGAAGAATTACGGGGGAGGGACGAGAAAAATCAATCGACAAATGGTTATGGAGTTATGTGGTGCGAAAGAATATTTTGATTGCACGAGGGCGATAATGGTAACAAGTGGTAGCGTGATGGATGATGCCGAAAAAGTCGCTAAAAAATTGGGAATCAAGATTATTTATTTAGGAGAAGAGGAAAATAAGTGCTCTCCGGTCGAGCGTGGCGAGAGTATTGATTCTCGGGGGCTTGATTTCGATTCGATTTGGAGCGAATACATTATCCCTTTGGGTGGTAAGACGTTGAAGCGGGAGAACGGGGAGGAAAATAAAATACTCGAGGTAAATTGGGGAGAGGTGAAAAGAATTACTTCTAACGGAAATGAAGGGAAAATCAGGATTGAAATTTTTAAATATGCGGTAAATAAAATATTGAAAGAGGGGTACGTGACGAGAGATGATATTAATCAAAATTATGCGGGTAGGGCTTCTTCCGGGGTGGTTTTAATTTTGTCGCAAGTCCCTTTTTTTGAATTGACGAAACGTCCAACGGGATTGCGATTAGTCAATTTGAACACGAAGTGAAGCAGTATTCTGTAAGTATTCCTGCTGTATTCGGCTTGCGAACGTTGAATAAAGCCGACTTATTGCTACTGAAGACCTATCGTAATCCCACCCAAGATATAGGGAATGGTATTTGCTCGGGTATATCGCGCAGGCGGGTTAGAATTGGCGGGAATCCATGGTTTGGAATACATGGAAGCGGGTTTTCTTGCCGCCACCCTCGATGGTGATTTGGTCCGTGTTGCGGGAGCCGTTGCGGGTGGTGAGTTGCAGGGAGATGTTGTTTGTTCCGGCGTCGAGGGGGACACGCGTGTAAGAGATGGAATAGGGGAGAGTCTGCCAGTTGCGGGTATCCGCTTTTTCTGTCAGAGAGTTGGCGATGCCGACGGCGAATCCGAGCCATTCGTTTTGCTTTCGAGCCGTGTATTCGAGTCCCTTTTTTGCTGCGACACGCAAGAGTGACGTGGAAAATTCGCGTACCATACGGTCACGTAGGGTTTTGAATGCAATCTCGTTGATGTTTTCGGCAATTTCGAGGGGGTAGGTTTTGGCATCAAGCACGAGAGAGCCTTTGGCATACAAGGGCGGACGTTCCATGTATTTGGGGAAGGCGACTCTTAACATTTGCAGGTCGGCAATGCTTTGGCGGTCAGAATCCGAGTCGCGGGAGTCGAAAAAGAAAGGGAAGGCGAATCCGAATTCGTCGTTGTGGAACACGATAGCCCCGTCGCCTCTTTTCTGTTTGGCGAAATTGATACTCCACTCCGCTTTCACGGGTCCCATCCCGTTCAGCCAGAAGAAGACGAGTTGCCCGTTTGCGGGGGATGGGGTATGTTTGTAAGTGGTGTTGAACTCTTTCTCGTATTGCTTCAATTCTGCCGTGAAGCCGCAATTGTACGCGGAACGCATCAAGTCTTGTTTTAATTGTTCCGGGGCTTGTACGCCGAAGTTCTTCACGTAGTCGGATTGATATACCTCGTAAGCGTTACGGTAGGCGATGAAAGCGTTGTTGGCGTCGCCCGATGCATCGTAAATCAATCCCATAAGCAAGTGGGCGAAAGCGTCCCGCTGATAACGATTTTTGTGGTCGGGATACTTGTCGTTCAGTTGATTGAGTTTAATGTTTATTTTCCTGACTTCTACCAGTGCACCTTCCATGTCATTCAGGTCAAGGTAATTCAATGCCTTGTAGAAATTAATCATGATGACCTCGAAGTCTTCCGGTTGGTAGGGACGCATTTCGGGATTCGTTACCAAGGCTGCCGCTTCTGCCCCGAGATTGCGGTGTTGCTCGTCAATCAAGTTTTCGGCGGTTTCAAAGTACTTGTTACTATTCTCGGGTTGCCCGAGCATGAACTCCACGTATCCCTTGTTCAAGTAATAAAGAATCCGGTTTTTCCCGGTGGCTTGTTTTTTATCTTTATCCAGTAGCTTGTTTGCCTTTTCGAAGTTTCCGGCAGTCACGGCCGATTGGAATTCAGCCGTGCGTTGGTACCACGTGGCACACCCGGAAAAGAGGAAGAGGATGATAATGAGTCCAAAGAGTTTGTAAGGTTTATAAAGTTTATAAGGTTCATAAGGTTTATGAATCCTTATTGTATTTCTACAGAAGCATGAATGATGAATGTGTATCATTATGGGACTACTTTATAAACTTTATGAACCTTATAAACTTTACGAACTAATTAGAATACTCTATCCGTGATATGTTTCTTTATCTTCTTGTCGCCCATCCATACCACTTCATTGGTTTCGATGTTGGTGAGTTGCAAGTCGATTTGATAGGTTACCACTTTTTGCTTTTTGTACGAGTCCACGATGCTGTTGATGGTGCCTTGCAGGATAAAGTCGGCGCCCAGTTCTTTACCCCATTTCTTGGTGGTTTCGGGGGAGGCGTAGTCTTGTTGTTCGGCACGTTCTTTTCGTAGCTCGTTTCGTTTCTCTCCCGCCACGACCAGACGGATGTTGCCGTCACGGATAATGGCTTTCTCGACATCCTTGATGAAGGTTTCCGAGTTGATGTGTTCGTGGCTCTTGTTTTCGACTAATCCGACCACGACTACCGGGCGTTTATCATTTGCTTTCAGGTAGCGGGGTATCCACGCGGATGTCAGTAGGTCGCCAATCATCTCGTCCGATACCATACGGGAGTCGCTATCATTCCAGCGTCCGCTGAGGTCTATTGTTTCGCTAGGGTCTACCCGTGCTATTTTCCGGCTACCGCATCCGTTTAATATCGCTATGGTTAACACGACAAGTGTTCCGATAAATACTTTTCTCATATTCTTTTGATTTTAGGTTTATATTCAAATTCCACGGTTAATATCAAATTTTGTTACAATTATTTGACCAAATATACGTGTTAGATGGCGTTTTGGATGTTAATTACATTTAAAATTGATAGGGACGGGCAATTATTATTCCGGAATGAGAGCGAATGCCTTGCAAGTATTCGGGGAGAGGTACTTCTGAAATGACCACTTTCTTGGCGGAAAGTGACGCGTGGAGCAGGTGAATCTGCCCGTTTTGTTCTATGGCTATTCCCACGTGGGCGGTGTCGAGCCCTTTTTTGTCTGTCGTGATGAGCAGGATATCCCCCGGTTGGATTTGCCTGGTCGCAGCGGATACTTTGTTCTTGGGGATATAATGGTATTTCCGGAGATTTATGTTGTTTTCTATCCGGAGCATTTTTCTTGCGAGAAGGGAATCTTGTTTGAGAGCAGGATATTTCTGCCAGTTTCGGGAAATGAAACCCACTTTGTTGGGGAAGGGGATGCCCCCGTTTTCCAAGGTGACGTCTTTTACAATGCTGTCCAGGCTCATCTCGTGCAACCAATCGGTGGAGTAATGAAGCCGGGCAGTGTAGTCGGTGATTTCGCCGTCCCGGTAGCGAATCTTTTGTAAATACTTCAAGTAGACCTCTGTCTGTCGAGGGGTATATTCTTTCAATAGAGCCAAGGCAAGCACGTTATCCGTGAATGTTACACAGTCGAATTCCCGCAGGTTCACGACGAGTTGTTCTTTCGGGTTGATTTCGAGGGTGCCGCCTTTGTAAGGGGTATTGATAAAGAATTGACCGATAGCAACGATTCGTTCGTTCACGGGAAGCCGATGTAATTCTTTTTCCGAGGCATACTCGAAAAACCGGGAGAGGATTGCTTTATCTTCTTCCGACACGGGAGATTGTGCTTTACATCCCGAAATAAACGGGAAAAGGGCGACGAGTAGTGCGAGAATCGTTTTTTTCATATAAAGCGTTTTGGATGAATAAAAAATGAGGAGCCGCGTGAACGGCATCCTCATCTCTCTTGTGTTGTGTTTATATATTATTTGCCTGCGGCCGAAAATTGTTCAAGGAAGCGGATGTCGTTCTCGAAGAAAAGGCGTATGTCTTTGATGCCGTATTTCAACATTGCGATACGTTCGATTCCCATTCCCAACGCGAATCCGGTATATTTTTCTTTGTCGATACCGTTTAGTTCGAGTACGTTGGGGTCAACCATTCCACAACCTAAGATTTCTAACCAGCCCGTGCCTTTGCACACGTTGCAGCCTTTCCCGTGGCACAATGTACAGGATACGTCCATTTCTGCCGACGGTTCGGTGAACGGGAAGAACGAGGGACGCAGACGGATTTGTGTGTCTGCACCGAACAGTTCTTTCGCGAAGTAGGTGAGGGTTTGCTTCAAGTCGGCGAAGGAAACGTTCTCGTCGATATAAAGTGCCTCAATCTGGTGGAAAATACAGTGTGCCCGTGCCGAAATCGCCTCGTTGCGGAACACCCGTCCCGGGGTAACCAAACGAATGGGCGGTTGATGCGCTTCCATGTCGCGTACCTGCACGGATGAGGTATGCGTGTGAAGCACGATATCGGGATTCTTCTGGATGAAGAACGTGTCTTGCATATCGCGTGCCGGATGTTCTTCCGGGAAGTTCAACGCGGAGAAATTATGCCAGTCGTCTTCTATTTCGGGTCCCTCGGACACGGTAAAACCAAGTCTGTTGAAGATGGCTAGAATTTCGTTTTTAACGATAGACAGAGGATGGCGAGTCCCGAGTTTCATGGGATTGCCCGGCATGGTTAAATCCATCCCGCTGAGTCCCTCTTCGGCGTTACTCAACAATTCTTTCAGTTCGTTTACTTTCGCTAAAGCCGTATTCTTCAACACGTTCAACTCCTGTCCGACAGCCTTTTTCTGGTCCACGGGAACGCTTTTGAAATCGTCAAAAAGAGCGGCGATAGAACCTTTCTTGCTTAAATGCTTGATTCTAAATTGCTCTACTTCTTCCAAGCTACCGGCTTGGAAGTTTGCTATTTCATCACGGAGTTGTTTAATCTTATCTAACATTTTCTCGAAAATTTGAAATCCTTGGTCCGCAAATGTAATAAAAAAGTCTGATACATTTCAATTATTCGAGAACTTCAATTTTTATCTCGAGTATTTTTGCAGAAACGGGCTACAAGTTTGTCCATTATTTTTTTTGCCGTGGGATATAATAAACATCCCGCGATTCCGCCGAGTACATCGGCGAGCAAATCCCACCAGTCACCCCCTCGATGGAAATATTTGTATTGAAGTATCTCTATCAAGCCGCCATATGCGAAACTGAACCCGATGGCAATCAAGTAGCAGGCACGCGAGGATAGTTTATGGCGTAAGGCATCGCACAGGAATACGGACATGATGAAGAACATGCCGAAATGGACGACCTTGTCCAAATGTGGGATATTCAATTTGGGGTCCGGTATGGAACTCGAGGGAATGGCGCATAAGAAAAAGATAACGCCTGCCCATAGAAGATTACACCATAGTAATACGTGTTTGTGTGCTATCATTATTCAATTATTTTTACTCGGATTATTCTCACGTCTTTTAACGGACGGTTCTTTTTATCTGTTTGCAAAGCGGCGATTTTGTCAAGAATGTCAAAACCTTCAATCAATTCCCCGAACACCGTGTATTCGCCGTCCAGGCTGTGTGCGCCGCCCTCTGTCGTGTATGCTTGTTTTTTAGCCTCGTCCATGAAAAGTTTTTCCGTGTTGTTTTCCCAGTCACGGGCGATGTCCGCCTTGATTTTGTTGGCTATTTTCCGGAATTCCGGTACGTTCTTCTGTGCTTTTAAAGAATCCAGAATCGCTTTTTTCTTCGGGGTATAGTATTTATTCTGGATAGCCCTTTTGATGGGCACGTTTACCGATTTTTCGATATGCTCCAGTTCTTCCGGCGGGTATTTTCTCCCGACGGTGAAATAGAATTGCGAGATATCCGACTTCTTGAGCGGGTTTGTTTCGTCCGGTTGCCGGGGGGCAGCCAAAGCTCCTTTTTTATGGTAGTGGTGCGGTTTGATTTCGGCGTCTATCGTGATTTCTCTACCGTATCCTAGTTCCTGACCGGCAACCGCGTTACGGCTGTCTGCGGAACCGCCTTGTATGATGAAGTCTTTGATTACCCGGTAAAATAGTGTCCCGTCATACTGACCGGATTTCGCCAATTCGATAAAGTTATCCCGGTGAATCGGGGTATCGTTGTATAATTTGGCTTTGAGATTGCCCATGCTGGTTTCTATCAACACGATACGCTCTTTTTCCTGTCCCGTGGATGGAAGCGTGAAAAGGGCAAGCGTGAACGAGAGTATCAGAAGTTTATACATATATATATCATTTACGATTTGACAATTTTATTCACGAGGTATCGTACCGGGAAATGCGAGGCGATGTACCCGATGGCAATGACCGTGAGCATGATAATCAAGATATCCGAGGCAACGACTTTCACGGGGTAAGCGTTGATGATGTAACTGCCGTTGCCGAGGGTGATGAAACCGTAATATTCTTGCAGCAGGCAAAGTCCGGTTCCGATGATAAGTCCGGCGAAAGCCCCGACTCCCGTGATTAGGTTCCCCTCCAGTTTAAAGATTGAAACGAGTTTCTCTTTTGTCATTCCCAGGGCTTGATAGACGCCAATATCTTCTTTCTTGTCTATAATCAACATTGAAACGGAGCCCACGATATTGAATGAGGCAATCAGTAGGATAAACAACAAGATTAGGAATACCGCGAGTTTCTCGGATTTCATCATGGCATAAAACGAACGGTTGAGGTCATACTTGTCGAGTACCTTGTATTTTGTTCCCACTTCCGTCGCGAGTGATGTTTTAAAAGACGCGAGGTTGTCAGGGTTTTTCAGTTTAATCTCTATTTTGGATATTTCACCCGGAACCCCGAATAATTTTCTTGCGGTTTCTATTCCGGTAATCACGTATTTCCCGTCAATATCCTGTTGCGCGGAGAATATTCCAATCGGGTATATCCTTTGACTGTTTAATGCCGACATGGATGCCGATGATGCGGTTTTGTCCGGGTAATAGAATGTTACCGGTGATTGCATGCCAAGGCGGGTGCGCAAGGCGGCGGCAATACCGTACCCGAGTACCACGGTCGGTTTGTCTTCTTCTTCAAGACTGAATTTCCCACTAATGATGGTGGGGGCAATTCCCGCGTGGCGGGCGTAATCTTCCTCGACTCCTTTCACTATCACGGGGACAAGTTTATCACCGAATTTTACCAGTGAATTTTCTTCCACGACGGCATCGAAAGACGCGATACCGGGCATCTTTTTCAACTGTTCCAGCAGCAGGGAGTCGGTGGCGACGAATTTTCCTTGCGCGGGAGTAACCGTCAAGTCGGGAGTGAAGCTGTCTGTTACCGTGGTGAGTAACGTGTCGATGCCATTGAACACGGAAAGTACGACAATCAATGCGGTCGTGCCTATCATAACTCCTATCATGCTGATGATAGAAATAATGTTTATGGCGTTCTGTTTCTTTTTAGAGAACAGGTACCTCCGGGCAATGAATATCGACAGTTTCATCGTGGCGGTCTTCTATTGCTTCAATAGATTGTCTATTTTGTCTATGTAGTCCAGACTGTCATCCACGAAGAAACGTAATTCCGGGATGATACGCGTTTGCTTTCCGATTTTTTTCCCGAGGATAAAACGGATGTTTTTATTTTTCTCGTCCAGAATACCTAATACTTTCTCCGCGAGTTCGGACGGGAAAATACTCAAGTATACCCGGGCATACGACATGTCAGGGCTAACTCGCACGGCAGTAACGGATAACATTGCACCTCCGGTGTATTCTTTACACTCTTTCTGAAACATTTCGCTTAAATCTCGTTGTATCAAACGCCCTACTTTATTTTGTCTTATAGTATCCATATCAAGAAAAAAATTGTTTGCTAAAAAAATTTCCACAAATATAGTGATTATAATTGATACTTTTATTATCTTTGCCCTCGCAAAACGGAAACGAGATGTAGCGCAGTTGGTAGCGCGCCACGTTCGGGACGTGGAGGCCGCTGGTTCAAGTCCAGTCATCTCGACCAAATAGGAAAGAACGCTTGTGAAGGCGTTCTTTCTGTTTTTTATATTCTCGAAAATAATACGTACATTGCATAACGATTTTAGGATGTAGATTCGTTATGATTGATATTCGGGTAAAGTTACATGACAGGTACTCCGTGGAGTTTAAGGTCGGTTACGTGGTAGATCGTGATCGGGAGGAGAACGAGTTCAGAATGGACACGTGGTTTTTCGTGCCTCATAGTCTTGGTATCAGTGCATCGACTTACTCGAAAGATGATTTTTACAAGGACGTGCGTTCTAACGTGAGGCTAATTACCCCGATTTATTCGTTGGAGGAAATCGCGGAGGGAGAGTGGACCCCTTTCGTGTTTCTGGAGGATGCGTTTCAACATCTGGTAGAGGAACGCACGAGGGAGTCTATCGAAACTTACGAATACCAAATCAAGATGTTCACCTCGATATTCAAAAGCGCCTTGCGGGGGAGCGTGAATAAGGCGATTCATCACGAGGTGGAAGTGAATGAACGGGAATTGATGGTAGGGCACTATGTGGCTTGTGTTCGGATTATTGCCCGTCGTTATCGGGAGTTGAAAAAGATTGTTCATGTACAGGGTTTGCCGAAAGAAGCGTTGAACTATTTTTCTTTCGGGGACGAGTATCTTTCCAACTTGATCGAGTTTCACACGTTTCGTTTATTGGACGGGTTGAAAGAGTTTGACGTGAAGTGTTACGAGCAAGAGAAGGAGAAATTGCTGGAACTGGTGCATGAAGAGATAGCCTACAAGAAGAAGCATGGTTATCTGGTAGCGGAGAAAGATAGTCGGGATCAGAACCGGACGGTGATTTATCGGCGGGGGATATTGAAGAAATACGCGGAAAGTGATCTTTTCTTGAAGGCATCGAAAAAACGGGACGGGGTATTGGTCGAGCAGATATATTATAGTCTGGCAGCCGGGCTCTCGATGATATTTGCCACGGTAATCGCGTTCTCCTTTCAAAAGAAGTACGGCAATTTTACCATGCCCTTGTTCGTGGCTTTGGTCGTGAGTTATATGCTGAAAGACAGGATCAAGGAATTGATGCGATTCTATTTTGCCCACCGCTTGGGGAAGAATTATTTTGACCGGAAAACGAAGATCAGTATGGGGGATAAGGTGGTCGGTCAGATCAAAGACGGGGTAGATTTTATATCGGAAAATAAGGTGCCGGAAGAAATTATTAACCGACGGGCACGTACTGATCTCTTGGCTGCCGACAACCGGTACGCGGGTGAGAAGATTATTCTCTACCGCAAGTGGATACAGTTGGATGCGGAAATTTTAGGTGAATATAGTCAATATGACATTTCGGGAGTAAACGAGATTATCCGCTTTGATTTGGGAAATTTTGCCCGGAAGATGGATGAGCACGCTTATGAACTTTATGTTCCGGAGGGGGATTCGGGTTACACGGCAATCAAGGGAGAGAAAATTTACTACGTCAATTTCCTGATTCAATTGCGACACGAGGGAAACGTCGATTACAGGCGTTTCCGTCTGATGATTACCCGTGATGGGATACGGGAAATTCAAAACTTGTAGGAAGCAATCAGTTTATAAAGTTTATTATCCACGACAGCATGGCTGCCGATAGGTATAGTCCGAAGGACACCCGTTACTTTATAAACCTTACAAACTTTATGAACTTTATAAACTCATATATAAAAATATATTGTAGCTTTGCGGGACAATCAACCTTAAAGATCTTTAGAATAGAAATGAGAAAATGGAGCATTGACGATTCAGCAGAACTGTACAATATCAACGGTTGGGGGCTGAACTATTTTTCGATTAACGAGAAAGGACACGTGACGGTAACACCGAAAGTAGGAGGACCAAGGATTGACATCAAAGAATTGATGGAGGAACTTCAGGTGAGAGATGTGTCCGCTCCCGTGTTATTACGGTTCCCGGATATTCTGGATAACCGGATCGAAAAAATCTCAAGTTGTTTCCAGGCGGCTGCCACGGAATATGGTTACACGGGGAAAAATTTTATAATTTACCCGATCAAGGTGAACCAGATGCGTCCGGTCGTGGAGGAGATTGTAAGTCATGGGACGAAATATAATATCGGTCTTGAGGCTGGTTCCAAACCGGAACTGCACGCCGTGCTATCCATCGATATTGACGATGATGCCATGATTATCTGTAACGGGTACAAGGACGAGAACTACATCGAGCTGGCCTTGTTGGCACAGAAGATGGGGCGGAATATCTACCTCGTGGTTGAGAAGTTGAACGAGTTGAGGAATATAGCCGCTATATCTAAGCGCCTGAAAATTCGCCCGAACATCGGCATCCGGATTAAATTGGCAAGTTCCGGTAGCGGAAAGTGGGAAGAGTCCGGGGGTGACGTCAGCAAGTTCGGTTTGAATTCTAGTGAATTGTTGGAAGCGCTCGATGTCCTGCAAAAGAACAAGATGACCGATTGCTTGAAACTGATTCATTTCCATATCGGAAGTCAGGTGACGAACATCCGCCGTATCAAAACGGCATTGAAAGAGGCATCCCAATTCTACGTGCAATTAAAAAACATGGGGTACAATATACGTTTCGTCGACATCGGGGGCGGACTGGGTGTCGATTATGACGGGACCCGTTCCGCTACAAGTGGCAATAGCATGAACTACTCGATTCAGGAGTACGTGAACGATGCCGTTTCCGCTCTGGTGGATGCTTGCGAGAAGAATGAATTGGAACAGCCGAATATCATTACCGAGTCGGGACGCTCCTTGACGGCGCATCACTCCGTGTTGATTTTCGAGGCATTGGCAAGCACGAGCCTGCCGGCTTTTGACGAGAACGAGGAGATTGCCGAGGATGCCCATGAACTGGTGAAAGAATTGTATGACCTTTGGGAGAACTTGAACCAGCCCCGCTTAATCGAAACGTGGCATGATGCCATGCAGATACGTGAGGATGGCTTGGGATTGTTCAATCTCGGGTTGATTGATTTGCATACCCGTGCCCAAATCGAACGTTTGTTCTGGTCGGTAGCCCGTGATGTATATGATATGGCGGTGAACACGAAACATTCACCGGACGAATTAAAGAAAATCTCCAAGTTATTGCCGGATAAATATTTCTGTAATTTCTCGTTGTTCCAGTCGTTGCCTGATTCATGGGCGATAGACCAGATTTTCCCGATTATACCGATTTCCCGTTTAAATGAACAGCCGACGAAATCGGCAACTTTGCAGGATATCACTTGCGACTCCGACGGGAAGATAGATAATTTTATCTCTACGCGTAATTTCTCGTACCACCTTCCGGTGCATGACTTGAACGGGAAGGAACCTTATTATTTGGGGGTATTCCTCGTTGGGGCTTACCAGGAGATTCTGGGAGATTTGCACAACTTGTTCGGGGACACGAATGCCGTTCATATTAAGGTGAAAGGTGATGAGTACGTGATTGATAAGGTAATCGAAGGGGAAACCGTCGCGGATGTATTGGAATACGTGCAGTTTATGCCGAAGAAAATGGCTAGAACCGTCGAGGTATGGGTAACGAGTTCCGTGAAGAAAGGAATTATCTCGGCAGAAGAAGGACGTGAGTTCTTGTCAAATTACCGTTCCGGATTGTACGGGTATACCTATTTGGAATAAGCAGAATATAATTTTCGAAATATAGAAGGTCGTGTTAGTTATCTCATTGTAGATGTTGACACGATCTTTTTTTTTGTGAAAACGCAATTCTGGAAGTGTTAAAGCGAAAAACAACACTATTGATAACTAGATTGTTGTGGCTATTCTGATATTTAACACTATTAAAAGTGGTGCAAACGTTTGTAGGTAAAAAAAGATTTTATAGTTTAGCAACGGTGAAAGAAAAAAAGCCTCGTGCTGTCACAGCAGGAGGCAACCAATAACAAATTTATGAAAAAAAATCGAAGTCTCTTTTGAAATCCGATACAAAGGTATCGGCTTTTCTTTATATATGAAAATTCTTATAGTTAAATTTCCATTATATAGATTAATCATTGAAATCTATAGTAGTAAACGTATTTCTCGACGAAAGGTTTCACTATGTACTGAAATAATCCCTTAAAAAAATCAATTGTATTCTCGGGAAGAACCTGCTATTCTGCCGTAGCCGAACTGTTGCTTCGCCGTGGCACAGCTATCCCGGAGTATGGTTGGTCTGTTTGAGTTCTGGGCGGGCTCTGGAAAAGGTGAATTATTACCTTATTAATAGAGTTTGAATACGGTTGGAATTAGGTGTTAATACAGTCCCGGTTTGCCTAGGAAAAAAAACGCTCCCGTGTACTTTGGATGTGTACAGGGTAAAATAAAAATGGTCCGCGCTGTCTCAGCGGGGACCCAAAATACCAATAACAAATTTATGAAAAAAAATCGAAGTCTCTCTTTGAATACTGATACAAAGGTATCAGGTTTTCATCGTAACCGAGTGACGTTTCCGTTAAGTTTCGGTTACATGATAATTTATTCAAATTGTATGCCTATATACGTCAATTAAACGTAAAGGTTTCATAATTAATCAAAATCAAACCTTAATTGTAATGGTCCTTCAATAGATGTCGCCTCGAAAGGATTTGATACAGAGAGTCCTATGAGTCTAATCCTAAATTGAGTAAGTTCTAATTCCCGGAGTAATTTTTTTGCCAGAGGGAGAATTTCTTTTAAAGTTTTCAGTTCATATGCCACGCTGGCACTACGTGTTTTTTGAGAAAAGTCGTGGAATTTTATTTTTAGCGTGAGGGTATGTCCCTTGAAACCGGATGTTTCTAGCCTGTGTATAAGTTCAACTGCCACGTGGTACAACTCGATGATAACGGCGATATAGTTTGTCAAGTCGTTGTCGAAGGTACTTTCGCAACCCACTGATTTGCGGATACGTTCGGGGGAAACAATTCGAGGGTCTATTCCATGCGCGAAATCGTGGTATAGAGCCCCGTTTTTCCCGAAATTGCGAGCGAGAAAAGCCGCAGAACATTTGCGAAGGTCTGCCCCCGTGTGTATTCCTAGCGAATGCATTTTTCGGGCGGTAACTTTCCCGATACCCCAAAAAGCTTCTATGGGTAATTTCGCTATAAAATCGGCAGCCCGTTCGGGATGTATCGTGTATAACCCGTCTGGCTTACGGTAATCGGAGGCGATCTTGGCAAGGAATTTATTGTAGGATACTCCCGCGGAGGCTATCAAACCGAGCTTTTCTTTTATTTCCCGCTTTATTTCCCGGGCGACATCCACGGCAAGGGTGATGCCTTTTTTGTTCTCCGTGACATCGAGAAATGCCTCGTCAAGCGCCAGCGGTTCGATGATATCGGTATATTCCCGGAATATTTCATGTATTTGGTGGGAAACGGATTTATAATGTTCCATGCCGGAAGAGACAAAGATCAAATCCGGGCAAAGTTGTTTGGCTTTCATGGACGACATGGCAGAGCGTACGCCATAACGTCGAGCCTCATAACTGGCAGCTGCCACGACTCCCCTTTTCTCCGCTCTTCCCACGGCAAGAGGCTTTCCCCGGTATTCCGGGTGATCCCGTTGCTCTATGGAAGCATAGAACGCGTCCATATCAATATGAATGATTTTCTTGTTTTCCATCTCCCGTTTTCGAAAAGTAAATATAGGCAATTTCTTGGATAGTTGAAAGAATATACCCGGAAGAATGGGTGGGGAATTTTACCCCTTGACGGTGTAGAGATTTTCCGCAAAAATGCGTTATAAATGAAGAGGCTGTCTAAAAAGTAAATAGACAGCCTTTTCTTTCTTCATTATTTCAGGAATAATTTATTCCAATTTTTATATTCTCTTTCTTTCCAAGGTCCGTTGTGATAAACGTAACTTGCGATAGCGGGAATAACGGTTGTACCTTCGGCGTAAACCATTTGCTCGTAGGTAACGTCGACTTTACCCCAAGAGCAGGCTTCTTTCAAGGTTGAAGAAGAGCATGCTCCGTCGCGAACGTCAGCCACGGTGATTTGGATGGCGTATTTGTGCATAGGCACGTCGAAACCTAAGATTTCAGCACAGACTACGGTGTCTTGTGCGAAGTTCTTCGGGGTTCCGCCACCGACCATGAACAGTCCGGTAGTACCAGCCTTGATCTTGATTTGGGTCAGTTCAACGAAGTCCTTTACCGAGTCAATCGACAGGTGTTTGTCGGGGTGTTCCCATTGGTGTTTACCGATACCGAATCCCGCGCTACAGTCTGAGAATGCCGGGCAGAAGATGGGTACACCACATTCATAGCAAGTTTGGATCAAGCTGTCTTTTTTCACGGCGTGTCCCTCGTGTAACCATTTCCCGATTTCCCAGATAAATTCACGTGATGAATAAGGACGGGGTTCCAAGTTGTTGGCGATCTCGTAAGTCGTGTGGTCGCAAGCTTGTAATTCCTCCTCGTCGATGAACGTATCGTAAATACGGTCAATGTAAAGTTCTCTCAATTGCATGTCAGGCACGTCCTGGTGTCCCTTGTAGTGTTTGAAACCCAGAGCCTCGAACAAGTCCATGTCGATGATAGATGCCCCGGTAGAAACTACCACGTCAACCATTTTGTTGCGAACCATATCCACATATACCTGCATACATCCGGCAGCACTTGTACTTCCGGCAATGGTAAGAATATTAGTACACTCTTTCTCTCCAACCATCATCATCAGGATATCAGTTGCTCTGGCAGTATCGCGAGAGGTGAAGGACATATCGCGCATCGCGTCGATCAATTGGGTTGAGTCATACGATTTGATGTCGATGTGTTTGATAGTGTCTTTTAATAAATCTTTCTTTTCCATTTTATTTATTTAAAAATATAAGGTACAATTATGAGGACCTTATTGACTCAATTTCTTTATTTGTGATTTATGATTTTAGATTTTGGATTCCAACCGCACAAGGCTTACGCTTTTTTGAATCATAAATCGTAAGTCATAAATCTAAAATTGTATTATTGGTTTTGAAACCTCATGCTCAATATCTGGTAGATCAGTTTGCTTGCAAGGAAATCGGATGATTTATTGATTTCGTTGGGGCAAAGTTCTACCACGTCCAAACCGATGATGTTGTGGCGCTCGTTAATCAGTTTCAGGAAATTCAATACTTCCCGGTAATACAATCCGTCCGGTTCCGGGGTTCCCGTGGCCGGAAGAATAGCGGGATCGAAAACGTCCAAGTCGATCGTGATATAAACGTTGTCATGCAATTTCTGGGATACCATGTACATCCAGTTGTTGCCCTCTTTGGCATCATGCAGGTCGTGAGCGTAAAAAATACGGTCGGGCATGATGTTTTCCTTTTCCTCGATAGCGGAACTTCTGATGCCTACTTGTGCAACGGTAGCCAATTCTTTGGCACGGGCCATCACGCAGGCGTGGTTGTGGGTGGAACCCTCGTATTCGCTGCGCATATCGGAGTGTGCATCCAATTGCAGGACAGAAAATTTGTCATAGTGTTTTGCAAAAGCCCGGAATGCCCCGATACTCACGGAGTGCTCCCCTCCCAGTATCACGGGGAATTTTTTATCTGTCAGAATTTTATCAACTTGTTTTTCCACTTCTTGAGACATGGCTTCGGGAGAAGAGGCTTCCGTTACCGGGTCTAATGTCGCGATGCCGCGGGTGTAAACTTCGGAATCCGTTTCGATATCGTAGAGTTCCATGTTTGCCGATGCTTCAAGAATCGCATCGGGACCTTTGTCCGCTCCCTTCAACCACGTGCTTGTCCCGTCGTAAGGTACTGGTAATACTACAATCTCGGCTGTTTCGTATGCCGTAAACTCGCTGTCGAGTCCTCCATAATTTTTATTCTCCATATCTATTTGGGTTTATAGTGTTTATAAACTCCTTTCTTTATAAAAAGGTCTGCAAAACTAACGTATTTAATTGAAAATTGAAAGTTGAAGATTGAAAATTATTGATTACATTTTCTCGATTCATTCACAAGGTGTTGCATGGCGTGCATGGTGGCTTCTTTGTCGATGTTCAGAACTTCCCGGTTTCGCATGATCCATTTGCCGTTGACCATGGAGGAACGGATGTTCTTGCTGTTCGCCGCGTACACGATAGCAGAGTACTCGTCGTACACGGGAATCATGTTGCTGGCGTCGGCGTGAATCACGATGAGGTCTGCCCGTTTACCTGTTTCGAGGCTTCCGGTCAAATGACCTAATCCCAAGGCTCTAGCCCCGTTGATGGTTGCCATGCGAAGGGCGGTGCGGGCGCTGACGGCTTCCGGGTTGTAACGTGTTCCCTTGGGGAGAAGGGCGGCGAAGCGTGTTTCTTCGACCATGTCCAGCGTGTTGTTGCTTGCCGTGCCGTCGGTCCCGATGCTCACGTTTACCCCCGCTTTCAGGTAGGTGTCCGTGTCGGCGATTCCGCTGGCGAGTTTTAGATTGCTTTTCGGGCAATGCGCCACGGAGGTGTGTGTCCGGGCATATAATTCGATTTCTTTCGGGTTGAGCCAAACGGAATGAGCGGCAATCACGTTTCGGTCAAGTAAGCCGATCGAGTAGAGATACTCAGCAGGGGAGGCTCCTGTTTGTGCCGTGACGTCCTCTACTTCTTTGCGGGTTTCAGCAACATGGATGTGAAGGGGAATATTGTATTTTTCCGTTATATCTTTTGCTTTTCTCAGGGTTTGTTTCGAACAGGTGTATGGCGAGTGGGCGCAAACCGTCGGGTGGATCAGGTCGTTCCCGTACCATTGCTGCACGAGGGATTCACAGCGGGCAATACCCTCGTCGAGCGTGTGAAAACTGGGAGTCGGGAAGTCTATGAGCGATTCGCCGATAACGGCACGGATTCCGGCTTTCTTGGCTTCTGCGGCGATAATATCCTCGAAGAAGTACATGTCGTTGAAACAGGTCGTACCCGATTTGATCATTTCAATAAAGGCCAGCCGGGTAGCCACGGCAACATTCTCCGGTGTCACCATACGGGCCTCTGCCGGGAAGATATGGTCGTTTAGCCACGTGTGAAGGGGAAGGTCGTCGGCGTACCCGCGTAACATGGTCATCGGCACGTGCGTGTGCGTGTTCACGAATCCGGGCATTACGATCATGCCTTCCGCGTCGAAATATTCGGCATCGGGCATCTCGATTTTACCGTCACGAATTTCTTTGATACAATTTTTTTCTATCAGAATAGAGCCGTTTTTAATTACCTCCATGTTCTCGTTCATGGTGAGGATGCGGGCGTTGAATATGATGGTGTTTTTCATGGTGTTTTATTTTTGTGAAAGAGATTCTTTTTCAATGATATTTGGTAATTGTCCCACGAGGTAAATTAATGAGGTTGTTATTTTAAAGTGATAATTGCTTTGGTGTTGATTATCAGTTGCAAATATACGAAAATGTTTCAAATCGGAGGCAAGTCATCCTTATTTTTGTTTCAAATCGGAGGCAAGTCTAATAATTGAACCTGAAATGCCAGAGCGGTATGATATTGCCGGATGCAAATTCTATATCGTTTTTTTGTGAAAAATTGCTCAATAAATGAGCAATTTGCGAGAATTCCTTCGTTTAACAAACATACCTTTTTTACACAAGATGTTAAACTATATTAAATACAACTCACCTCAGGTAAAAATGAGCGGAGAAAACTGTTTTATAATAAAAGCATGGCAAAAATATATGAAGAAATTGGATAATAAAGAGAGAAAAGATTTGGAAATTGCCGGGAAGGCGATCGAGCGGGCGGAGTCGATGAAAAAGGAGATTCTCTTGCGTGAGATGGAGTTTACCGAAGAAGAGGAAGGGAGGCAAACGGGGACGGATGTCGTGGAACGGATGGTAGAGGAGATACATCAGATAGCACGGATGGACAAGGAGAAGATGGGGGAAAAATTGCAGGCAAGATTGCGGGGACTGGAGCGGAAGAAAAGAGCATCCCGTCATTGGTTGTATGCGGGGAGTTCCGTGGCGGCAGCGATCGTGTTGTTTTTCATGGTAACAACGATGTTGCCTGAAAGGGAACAAGTGATAGAAAGAACTCCCGTGATAAAAATGGCCGAGATAAAAGTGCCGACCTTAATCACTACCGAGAAAAACGATGTGATCCTTTCATTAGATACGCTGGAAGTAAAAGAAAAAGGGAATGTCTATGTCGTGGGGAAAAAGAAACAAGAAGAATTATCTGAGAAGAATCTCACCCCTGTTAAAAAAAATGTCCGAATCGTTCGGGTTGTAATTCCTGCCGGATATACCTACAGTGTGCAACTAGCAGACGGTTCCACTGTTATGTTGAATGCCGGCAGTGAATTAAGATTCCCGGAGGAGTTCTGTGATTCAGTCCGGCGGGTGGAACTAAAGGGGGAAGGCTATTTTAGCGTGGAGAAATCCGATATTCCTTTTGTCGTGAAAGCCGGAGAAACACAAGTGAAGGTGTATGGTACGGAGTTTAACTTGTTCAGCAGTGAAAAACTCGCTCTTGCCGAGGCGGTACTCGTGAAAGGGAGTATAGGTATGACGGCGGGAGGCAAGGAAACCATGATTTTACCCAACCAGCGGGTATGTTACTCGATGATAGATAGTGCCGTGCGGGTGGAAAAAGTAGATCCGGCAGATTATACCGCGTGGTTGGGGAATAGTTTTAAATACAACCGGGCGAGATTGGATAAAATAATATTTGATATATCCCAATGGTACGGGGTGGAGATTCGCCTTGCCCCGGGATTGGAAAAAGAAACTTTCAGCCTGGAGTTTGACAAATCGTCGACGATAGACTGGGTGGTGCGTGCTTTAGGACTGATTATTAACAAACCGGTAAAAAAAGAAGGAGGTGTCTATTATATAAAGTAGATTGTATTTACCAAAAAAGAGAATCTTCTTAGAGAAGATTCCCTTGAAAAAATAACCACAAGGTTCGATTTCGAAGGTCTGAAACCTTTGGTGGTGTCATTACAGAAAACGTAAGTAGAACGTTATATCTATAATTTCTTACAAATTTATGAAAAAGAAAGTAGAAACGATTAAAACAGGGGTGAATAAAATTGCTATAGGCATATTTTTGTTGATTATGCCGATTCTATATTGCCCGAAACAACTCTTTGCTTCCGGTTTTCCGGAGGTGCAACAGCAAAATGATAAGAAAGTTACTCTGAACGTGAAGGATAAGACGTTAGTAAGTATCCTGTCGGAAATTAAAAGACAAACGGGATTTGCCTATGGCTTCCGGGATGACCGGAATGCGATTTCAAACGAACATTTCTCGATCCAGGTGAAAAACGTGAGCGTGGATTCCGCGTTGACCGTGTTGTTGAATGGATCAAAGTATTCTTACCAGATCGAGGGAGAATTAATCTTGATCGGGATCAAGAAATCACAAACCGAGAGCGATCAGCAAAGCACGATCAGTATAAAAGGTGCGGTCGTTGACGAGAAAGGAAATCCTATAGCCGGGGCGACGGTTCTTATTCTTGGTACCACGCGGGGTACCGCTTCGGATGAAAACGGGCGGTTTACCTTGAACGTGAAGCCGGATGACGTGTTGAAAATTACTTTTATCGGTTACGAGGATGAGGTGTTTCCCGTTAAAGGAAGATCGAGGGCGAATATCACGATGAATCCCACGGAGGAAAACCTGGAAGAGGTAACCGTCGTGGCTTTCGGGGAACAGAAGAAGGAGAGTGTCGTGGGGTCGATCACCACCGTGCGACCGATGGATCTGAAGACTTCCAGCAGTGACTTCACCGCCGGGCTTGTCGGGAGGGTTTCAGGACTGATCGGTTATAAACAAAGCGGTTTACCGGTAGCTTTGACGGAAGAGGAACTAAATAACAAGATTGTCATTCGCGGGATCACGTCTTTCCAGAGAGGGGCTAATTCCAGCCCGTTGATTTTGTTGGACGGGGTGGAATGTTCCATGTTGGATTTGTCCCGTATCGCACCGGAAGATATGGAAAGTTTCAGCGTGATGAAGGATGCTTCTGCCACGGCGATGTACGGAGCCCGCGGGGCGAACGGTGTCATTTTGGTTACCACCAAGAAAGGTGCGGAAGGCAGCGTGTACACTACCGCTCGTTACGAGATGGTAGTGACCCAACCCACGAAAGAAATAGAGGTGGCAGACCCGATAGAATATATGCGGTATTACAACCAGGCATTGATCGGTCGTTCCAATTCGGCTACCCCGAAATATAGCGTGGAGCGGATTAATCGTACCGCTTCCGGCAAATATCCTTCTTGGGTTTATCCTGCCAACGATTGGTATGATATCCTGTTTAAAGATTTCAGCGTGAACCACTATGCCGGGGCGACTATCCGCGGTGGCTCCCGGGTGGTGCAGTATTACTCTTCTCTTGCTTACAATTACGATCAGGGTATGTTGAAGACCGACCGGTTGAACCAGTTCAACTGTAATATCCGGAATCACCAGATTGCTTTTCGAACCAATTTGAATATTGATCTTCATGCAGGAATCAAACTCGTGATCAATTCTTCAGCCACCTTGGATAGGTATAATGGTCCGTTGATCGATACCCAATCCGCGTATTCTTTGGCGTTCAACGCTTCGCCGGTAGATTTTGCCCCGACTTACCCGGGAGACATGAAATACGGGTGGCCGCATCTTCGTTTCGGTACGACCTCTGCCGGTCCGACGGTAGATGTAAACCCGTACGCTCTTTTGCAACAAGGGTATAAAAAGCGTATCCGGTATTCGACAATTAACAAAGCCGAGTATATACAGAATCTGTCTGTGCTGGTGAAAGGCTTGGAGTTGCGTTTAAGTGCTTCTTTGGTACAAAGCGGTTTGTACGACCAGGGGTATACAACAGCACCTTATTACTATTCTTTGCCCGAGGGAAATTATGACTTCGAGACGGGGGAACATACGCTGGTAGCAGATGGTCGTAATGCGGGTTCCTCGAGAACGTTGAGTGTCGGGTCGTCGGGTTCTTCTACCGATACGAGGTTGACGTTCGAGGGACGTCTTTACCATACTGCCGCGTGGGGTGACCACCAAACCTCGTTGACGGGAGTATGCCAGCTGTACGAGCGCACGTTCAACCCGATTACTGAAGTGCTGAACGGGATGCCGCAACGTAATTTGAATTATTCGGCTCGTGCTTCCTACGGATACAAGAATCGATATTTTATTGAAGCCAGTGGCGCTTACAACGGGTCGGAACGTTTTGCCAAAGGGAACCGTATGGGGTTCTTCCCCGCTGTCGGCGGAGCCTGGGTAGCTTCCAGTGAAAAATGGATGGAACCTGTCGCGAAGGTGCTTTCTTATTTGAAATTCCGTTTCTCTTACGGTAAAGTGGGGAATGACGGGGTTATCGACGAGCCTCGTTACGTGTATATCCCGAAACTGGGAACGATCCAGTCAAAAGGGATGTCAGCGGTAGCGATGAATCAGGAACGTATAGATTTGCCTCCCTATTCGTCACAAAGATTTTCACGCAAAGCCGTGGTTACGTATGCCAATGATAACATTCAATGGGAGGTGGCAGAATCGATGAACTTCGGTATCGAAACTAAATTCTTCCGGGATTTAATTGAAATTCAAGCGGATATCTACCAGGAAATACGCCATAATATCATTTCGCAGCGTGTGATCGTTCCGGCATCCATGGGTATTGAAGTGCCGCAACTGGATAATATCGGATCAACCCGCTCCCGTGGAGTCGATTTTTCAGGGAAACTCCAGTATATGTTCGACAAGGATTTCGGGTTTATCCTGAACGGAACCCTGACGTATAATAAAGTTATTTATAGAGATATAGAAGAAGCTATCGGTACACAGCCGTGGCAACGTAAAAAGGGGCGCGAGATCAGTCAGGCTATAGGGTATATTGCCGAGGGGCTTTTCCGCGATCAGGCAGAAATTGATAATTCTCCCAGCCAGGAAGGTGACGTGAAACCGGGTGATATCCGTTACCGGGATTTGAACGGGGATAACAAGATTGATATAAATGATGTCACGTTTATCGGCTACCCGGAAGAACCTCGTTTGATTTACGGTTTTAGCGGATACTTGACTTACAAGAATATCGAGTTCTCGTTCTCGTTCCAGGGATCGGGCAAGCGCACGTTCTTCATGGACCCGATGGCTCTCAGCCCGTTCGTGAATAATCACGCCATGCTCAAAGAGATTGCCGACGACCACTGGTCGGACGATAATATGGCGAAGAAGCCTTTCTGGCCGCGTCTTTCCAATCAAGCGATAAGTGCGCATAACCCCCAGGAAAGATGGAATGACAGTGACGTGGAGGTTCGAAAGAGTACCTATTTCATGCGGGAATGTTCATTCTTGCGTTGCACGGCGATCACGTTAGCTTACAGTTTACCCAGGAGATGGTTGGACAAGTTGAAACTCCAGAACGTGAAATTGGCGATTAGCACGAACAACCCGTTCTGCATCACGGATTTTAAAATCTGGGACGTGGAGTTGGGGAAAAATGGGTTCAATTACCCGATTCAAAAAACTTATTCAGTGGGTTTGAATGTTAGTTTCTAAACTGAAAACAGATATGATGATGAAAAAATTATGGTATAATGTATTGTTCGCGTGTTTCGTTTTTCTGACCGGATGCAGCGGGTTCCTTGATGTTGTTCCGGATAATGATATCGAAACGATCGAAACTGATTTTGAAAAACGTGAAAACGCTGAAGTGTGGCTCAAATCCTGCTATGTTTTTCTAACTGTAAACGTGGCGGAATCAGCGGGAAATCCGGCATACTTGGGGGCGGACGAGTATTGTGGGGCAGAGTATGTCAGGACGAAGAATGCAGGCTTGGTTCCTGCTTTGTTTATCGGTGACGGTTTACAAATGGCACAATCACCCTATTGTAATGTCTGGCATAAGAACCAGTATTTCGCGGCTATTCGTTATTGCAATATCTTCCTAGAACATATCGATGGGGTATATAATATGGAAGCCGATGAGAAAGCCTTGTGGAAAGCTGAGGTGAAAGCCGTGAAGGCGTTTTATTATTTTGACCTGATGCGCCGTTACGGTCCGATCGTTCTGGTGGATAAGAATATCGATGCTAACGTGAGTATGGAGGAAATGATACAATCCCGCCGCCCGATAGACGAGTGCGTGGATGCCATCGTGAAATTGTGTGACGAGGCTATGGGCGAGTTACCTTATATGAGTGCCAAACCGACAGATCATTCGCTTTACTTCAACAAGGAGGCTGTTGTCACGCTGAAAGCCCTGACGTTGCTCTATGCGGCCTCTCCCTTGTTTAACGGTAATGCTTCCCTGCAAAATTTCGTGAATAGAAACGGGGAAAAGCTTTTCCCGGCTTACGACAAGGAGAAATGGAAAAGGGCTGCCTTGGCGTGCGATACGGCACTTCTTATTTGTAAAGCTGCCGGCAAGGAGTTAATCTCCGGGACGGGTAGCGCTCCCTCTCCGTTGCTCAACAAGCTGATGGATATCGAACGCACGTGGATCGGTGACGGTTATTCCAGTAAAGAATCAATCCTTACCGTTAATAACTCGGATAGCTATGATTACCTGACGAGTATGACGCTGGTGTACTCGCCTTCCCAATCTGATGGGTATTATGATGCGGCTAGTTACGGGTGTTTGGGAGCCCCGATGAAAATGGTGGAGATGTTTTACACCGAACACGGGGTTCCCATTACCGAGGATAAACAATGGGTAGCTTCCAAGTATAGCATGAGTAAAGAGGCGGACGAGAAATACCGTGACGTGTTGCCTTTAGGTGTTGACGTGTTGAGCTTGCATCGTCGCCGCGAACCTCGTTTCTACGCCATGATTGCCGCGGATCGCTCGCAATGGTATCGTGCTTACACTACCGGAGGTGAGGTGACGTACAAGGGAGTGGATATCAAGGTAAGGCAGAACGAGGTGTTGGGTACGAAACTGAAACGGTATGACGAATCTACGCCCCAGAATATTACTGGTTACTGGATCAAGAAATGGTTGAGTTCGGACATACCATTCAGAAATTACCATACAGCTTTGAAAAACAGTCTTAAAAATCCGAGATATATATTCCGTTTGGCGGAACTTTATCTGGCTGCCGCCGAGGCGTGGAATGAATACCTGGACGTGCCGGATGACCGGGTTTATGATCCGTTGGACAAGGTGCGCACCCGCGCAGGAATTCTTGAGGTGCGCGAAGCCTGGCAGGCTTATGCGAAGAATCCCGATAAAGTGACCACGAAAGCCGGTATGCGCGAAATTATCCAACAGGAGTGGAATATCGAGTTCGCTTTCGAGGGACGCCGCTACTGGAACTTGCGCCGCTGGATGACTGCCCCGGAGGAGTTAAACGCCCCGCAGTACGGGTGGAACGTGTTGTCTTCCACGGAGAGAGGTTTTTATTGCGATTACGACCAACCGATGATCGTGTGGAAGAAGCGTAAATTTGAAGCTCCCAAGGATTATTTCACACCGATACGTTCGGAGGACATTCAGATATCCGATATCGTGCAAAACCCGGGGTGGTAACGGATAATGTAGGATTTGCTATATTAAATTGTAAATTTTATAAACAGGCAATTATGAGAAATATATTATTATTGTTGTTGATTATAGGGCTTTGGGCTTGTGATGATGATAAGTCGGGATTTGTTGTTGCCGAATTGCCGGATAACGCTTTCTCGTTCAAACCGATGTCCGGGGGAGCCGTCATGCACTATATCCTTCCTGAGGATCCGGGTATTGTCGGGATTAGGGTGCGTTACAAGGATGAATACGGGAAAGATATGCTTCGGGCTGCCAGCAGTACTTGCGATTCCGTGAAACTGGTCGGTTTTAATAAAGCGACAAGCAATATTCCCGCCCAGGTAAGTTTTTGTTATTATGACGATCGGGAATCCCAGCCGTTTGACGTGACGTTCAGTACTGCTGATTCCGGTCCCGTGACGTTTATAAAAAACGTGAAAGTGCTTTCGAACTGGGGAGGTTTCACGTTGCGGTACAATAATCCGCCGGAAACCACGGGTATGGCTCACGTGTTCTATCTCGGTTACGACCCGGTGACGAATTTGCCCGATACGATTTTGATGACCAGTTTCTTGTTGCAAGAGACGACCGGAGTTGAGGAGGTTAATTACCAGATTAAACAGGACGTGGATACGTACACGGTGATTCTCCGGGTGGAAGATTTCCGCGGTTCCATGGTGGACGAGCGGACGTGGACGGACGTGGAAAAATACGAGATGACTAAACTAATGCCCCAGGATTTTTCTTTCTATTGCGACAATTCCATTGAAGACCCGATAGATAAATTGGGCGTGGAGTATTTATTCGACGGGGACACGAAAGGGTTGGTTTGCTTTCAACCCGGGAACCGGAATAAATGTTGTTCGTTCTTGGCAGGACCTTATGGAGCGGGAGAATATGCGCACCCCATGTATCTGGATTTGAAACAGAACATGATAGTGGCTTCTACCCGTTTTTACTCCATGCTCAAAAATGTGGCGGGACCGACGTGGTATGATTCGGGTAATGGCGGGATGGGAGGTCTCTGTAATGTTTACAATGAAAATGAATTGCCTTGTGAAGTAACACTTTACGGGATAAAGGATGACGGTAAAGCACCGGCTTCATA
Organism: Butyricimonas sp. Marseille-P3923; assembly: GCF_900184685.1. Lineage (GTDB taxonomy): Bacteria > Bacteroidota > Bacteroidia > Bacteroidales > Marinifilaceae > Butyricimonas > Butyricimonas muris. Next base: position 622,612 of record NZ_FXXL01000006.1, on the reverse strand, counting down.
CGAAGAGATGAATCGCTTGGAAGGATGGGAAGAGTTGGGAACGTTCAAGCAAGAAAAAAGATTGTATCCATATACTGATAGATGGTGTAATTATAGTTGGAATACGATGCAGTATCAGGAACTCGATGAAAAAGCATTATTAGCTGCGGAGGCGGAATTCATGGAAATTTTAGTCCCGATGTACGTTCAAGGAGAGAATGGATATCGCTATCTGAAGATTGTTGTTAACGATGTATTCGCTACTGCCGATGCTACTAGTTTTGCGAAATATGAGAATGTTGACAACTATGTTCAATTTCATGAATTAGAAGTTTACACAAACAAGACGAATTGATTATGAAAATAAATAGATATATAGGAATTTTACTCGGAATACTTGTATGCGTGTCCGCCTGCCAGAATGAAAGTTTGGAAGACACGTACAAGGATTATTCGGGCAACGGGGAGATCCGTTATATAGGTAAATGTACTGATCTTCTGGTAAAACCGGGTTGGAAACGCTTGATTGTAACGTGGGCGAATAATATTGATCCTATTATTCGGAATATAAAGGTGAAATGGGCGCAAGGGGGAGTGACGGACTCCGTGTTGTTGGAGCGCGGGACCACGGAATATAGTATTGGGAGTATAAACGGGAAAGAATTGGAAGATGGTAATTATGAAGTTTCCGTGAGCGGGGTGGACGTGAATGGCAATTCCTCTATCGTGACTTCCCTTTTCGCTCGTCCTTACACGTATGCCCATGAAGAGGTATTAGGGTTCAATCGTGTGATTTCCAAGTCGTACGTGATAAAAAATCGTTTGATTCTTTATTTTCTCCAGTGGCAGAGTAATATGGAAAAGGCGGGATTGAGCTACACGAAAAAGGACGGTTCGTTGGGAAACTTTGAATTGACCAAGCAAATTGTCAATAAACTTTATTTGTTGTTGCCGGACGAGATTGATCCTTCGAAACCAATCATTTTGACTCGCAGGGGAAAGTTGCCGGGTTGCGAAGACGTGATTGACTTTGAACCGTATGAATATTCTTCTGCTAGAATATTTGAGGCGGACTTCAAACAGGAAATGAAACGCCAGTACGGTTTTGATGACGAGATTCCGGAGGAATGGGCAGATACCGTGAAAACGCTCTATTTGGATTGGTCAATTCGTTCGTTCGATGATATTTTGAACTTGCCGAATTTGGAAAAGTTGGTACTAGGAAGTCGGCGTTATCTTTTGCCCGAAGCCGTGACCAATGTGAAGTACGGGCAAAGTACTGTCGCTGAAGCAGCGGCTTCGAAATTTGCATTAGATGTATTGCATGAGTTAAATGGTTTGACCGTGGACCGGTACAATAAGCATTACCGTACCGTTAGCAAGAGTTATATTGTGGAGAAAGAAAACACGAATGTCCAGCCGGAGGTAACCCCTCTCGATTTGACCGGATTGAAGATTACCCTGGTTCCTGAAGATAAGGAGGGATTTTCTTCCGAATTGGAAAATTTGACGGACGGTGATTATGCCACGAGTTGGAATCCTATTTATTTGTCCCAGTTCACGACGTATGAATTTACGCTTGATTTGAATAAGTTGGAAAAGTTAAATGGACTTCGTTTGGTGCAGAGAGAATTTTCCCGGACGGGAGAGAATTCCGTTGCCCCAGAGAAGATCATCATTAAGCTTTCTAAAGACAAAGTTCATTGGGTGAATGCCACGTACGTGGAGGAAAATCCGCTGGGAAGGAGTAACGGGGAGATCAATTATGTCCCGTTCTCGAAAGAAGTGAAAGACTCCGAATACCGGTATGTACGATTAACAGTTAGCGCGGGATCTTACATGGAATTCTATTACTCGGGGATCGCGGAAATAAGTCTTTATTAACACGGAAGTGATAAATTAAAGAGAGCAAACGAAGAGGGTGGATTCACCCTCTTTCGTGCTCCAATAATCCTTTAAATTTTAAGACTATGAAGAAAATTATGTTATTGCTGGGAATTTGTTTCTGTATCACGGGAGTGTATGCCCAGCGGTTTGAATCAAAACCGATTGACGACGGGGACTCGTTTGAAATAAGGATTAAAAACTTTAACAAGTTGTTCGGGGAGATGTTTGAACCCGAGAAACTAGCCTCGTTGTCGAAGGAAAAAAAGAAGACCGAGCAACGTGCCGAATGGCGTAACAAGTGCGCGAAAAGATTGATGACGGATAAATTGAAAGAAATACTGAAAGAAGTTGGAGAGACGGAAGGCGGCGGGCTGTGGGTAACGTTTTACATCGATGCAAATGGCAACGTGTTGACCGTGCAGTTTGTAGCGTCCTCCACGGTTTACGTGAAACTGCCCGCCAAAATATTGAAAGAATTGTATAACATGGCGATGAATGAAAAGTTTGATCCCTCTTGTTACGATTTCAATAACCAACGAACTTACGCCGTCGACGGCTTTGATTTGATGAAACGAGCGGTAGGGAAATGAATTAATGGTTATGTAGATTCAATGAAATACGGCTAAAGAGAAATAAAATATTGAAATGCTTATGAAAAGAATACTATTAATTTTCTTGGTCATTTTGTGGTTTACAAGTTGCCAGGAATCACTATTAGAGGATTCTATATCGGAGGTATCAACGGAGAGTGAGTTAAATCTGCTTCGCCCATCGGGTACAAAATATTATGCCATTATCGCTCCCACGTCACCACTGACACCTATGCAAAAGCAATATTTATTAGAATGTTTGTATAGTTTGGAAATGAAATACCCTGAATTAGATGCTGTTATATCAAATATTATGCAGAATAGGGGAGCTTTAATGTTTAAAATGAATTCAAAATTAAGTAGTTACGCTGCATATGATTTTTCTAGTATTGAATTTCAAAGTGATATCTTCATCGAAGATGAACTGGTACTGGAAGAAATTCTGCACGTCGCACAGGATATTAATTACGGTTACGAGGTGATGAGATATGCGACAAAGAACATAGAATTCGAAGCTCGAGTTCTACGGGATATTTGGGAATTACGACGTGCTCAAAGAGAACATTCACCAACATGGTATCCTCGAGCTTTTGAAAAATTTGGAGAATATAATGCATGGCTTGTTAGTCTTAGTTGCGGGAACTTGTTTTTTTTAGGTGTTCCAAAATTTAATGAGTACGTACAAAAATGGAATGATCCTCTTTATGAGCGTTATAATCTTCCTTTTTATCCTGACTTTAATCCAAGCTTTTTGAAATCTTTTGTAGGAGACTCACTATAAATATTTTGAATTATGAAAAAAATAATATTACTTATAAGCTTTTGCTGTTTTGGCTTTATCATGCAAGCGCAAGAGTTTTTAATAGAATCTCTAGGGGGGTATAGTGATTCTACCGTTATTATGTACATTTCGAATCGAAATATGAGAGAAGATCGTACTTTACTTTTTCGGTATTTGTCTTCTGATGATGGTAAGCTATTTTCTAAACACGAGGAGTTTCGAAAGAAATGGTTGAAGCAAATTAAAAATGAAGTGCTCACGAGGGAACTTAAGCACAGCTTGAAAGACACGAGCATTTTTGCTGATAAAAGATTTTGGATATATGTTTATTTTGATAAGGAGGGGAAAGTTTTTACTGTTACTTTCGAGATTGAAAAACATATCTATAACCTGTTGCCGGAAAAATGGGTGAAAGAAACATTCAATTTCTTGATGAAAGAAAAGATTAATATAACTGAAATTTGGGAAACCTCTTCTGCCAAGCCTGATGCACTTGCGAGAATGAAATTTTCCGTCAAAGACTTTTTCCTCGGAAAAATCAGAGATCAAAAAGAACTGATAGAAAAACCAACGAAGCCAAAGAGAATATATCCTCCATGTGGTACGTTCACTACCAAGATAAAGCCTGGCTACAGATCCCCCTCGGAAGTGTTTTAAATAAATGATCGAGGTAATAGGAAGAGATTGCTTCGTTCATCATTTGATGTGGATTTTTTATATACAGGTATTAATCACGGGCAAGAAAGAATAAAGGTGACAGAAGAACTTCGAGTAAAATTGAATGATTCGCTTTTTTCCCATTTTTATATGGGTGAAAGTAGTAAGCCATTTCTCGACTCGGGGCATAAAAGAGTGATTTATGATTCATCAAGAGTAAATGATGAGGATGATTTCACGTATAATCTTTTTATCTCAAAAGAAATGGGAGCAGAAAGTGTTTATGACACGCTTTTGAATTTCGCTAAGCAAAATGCGATAGAGATTTGTGATGTGCAAGACACGAGTTTGTTTGTACTTGTTCCAACTCCTTCGGAAGGAATGCTAACGGAAGGGATTGATTTGATGATAGATTATAACTCTATTATGAATTTTTTTTAACAAGCGAGGTCATTACCCAATACTAGTGGTTAACACTATTATTCCATTTTGGGGAGATGTAACTTACACGGGTTGGGATAAAGGCATGAAATTGTACGTGTTGGTAGCCGGTGCAAGTAAGTATGCAGAAGACTGTTACCTATATAACAAGAAAGGGGAATTACCCCCGGAATGGGGACATGGTTATTCCCGGGGGAATAGTGATCAACGAGAAGAAGAAAGAGATTTATTACTGGCTCGTGATCGGGTAGATTGTCGGTCGTGAGAGCTTGAAAAAAGTATCTAAAATAGTTTTCAACCGGGAGGGTATATATTTCTCTCTCCGACGAAGCAAATAGTGGTATTAGTATTTCCGTTAGAGTTTTTTTTTCAGGAAGATCAGGGGGCAAGAAGTTTGGGAAAAATACCCGATAAAGGATCCCTAGGATTAAGTTTAAATAAATGATCGTGGTAGTTGGAATTGGTGGCCTCGTTCATCATTTTTAAACAGTGGAGTGAATGACATAATAAGCGTGTGATAAGATTATTTGACGGATAAGCCGGAACAAATACTGGGCAAGTTGGTGAATAGTAGCGTTTATCCGTCCAGAAAATCGAGACGAGTGGCGTGAACTAAAGTGGTAAATTGGACAAAAGATAGTCGGGTACCCGCCGGTGCTTCTTTCCGAAGGCATAAATCTATATATATGGAAAAGAATGCACGAGGTGTATCGGCACCTGTAAGGCCAGCCCGTAGAATCAATAACGGGCTTTTTATATTGAATGGCGAGTGTCGCCAGAGATACCTTTATGTCGACATCCTTTTGGTGGAGGCATCGAGGAGTTATTGTCATGTTTATTTGAAAGACGGTACCCGGCTCACGGTAACAAGTCCCTTGTTAGCGTTGGAACGTAAATTACCGTGGCAATTTTTCGCCCGGGTACACCAGAGCTATCTTGTAAACTTGCTTCACGTTGACGCTTTTTTCGGCACTTCGGTAGTCCGTGTCGGTGGAAAACTGATACCCGTCAGTAAACCCTATCGGAAAGAGTTGACTGAAGTGTTTAATATTTTGGAGGACACGTCCAAACGATTGGATAAAAAAGAGGATAAAGAGTAATTTTTAATTATTAGTATAAACCCGCCCGGGGAATGAGTCCACTGGCGGGGAACCCCGGTCGTGGATTACAACCAAAGATTAAAATATTTTGAGGAGTTGGGACGAGGAAAATATTGTACTATCTTTGTGATAATAACCTTAAAAGTAGTTTGGCTATGAAGTACCCGATAGGAATGCAGAGCTTTGACCAGATCATAGAGGACGGTTATGTCTACGTGGATAAGACAGAGATGATATATTCTCTCGTGAAAGGGGGAAAAATTTATTTTTTGAGCCGTCCCCGTCGTTTCGGGAAGAGTTTGTTGGTATCGACCTTGAAGAATTATTTTCTTGGTCGAAAGGAACTTTTCAAGGGGTTGGCGATCGACGAACTGGAGAAAGATTGGTTCACTTATCCGGTATTTCATATTGATTTTAACGGAAGTGATTTCACTGAGGGAGGTGCGTTGGAAAATGTGATTGAAGGATATATTTCTGGTTGGGAGCGTGATTTAGAGATAGTGCCGGACAATTCCCTCGACAGAGGACGACGTTTCATTCGAGTGTTGGCGGAAGTACACGAGCGAACGGGACGTCGTGCGGTGGTGCTTATCGATGAGTATGACAAGCCGATCCTTGATGTGCTTGATACCCGGTTAGAAACGGAGGTCGACGGGAACCGGATGTTGTTAGAAGACCGTAACCGGGGAATCCTGAAAGGTTTTTACTCTGTATTCAAGGCAGCCGATGAGCACTTGCAATTTGTTTTCTTGACAGGGGTGACGAAATTTTCCCAAGTAAGCGTGTTCAGCGGTTTTAATCAACCGAAAGACATCAGCATGGACGGGCGTTACGAAACGCTTTGCGGGATCACGCAAGAGGAGTTGGAAAGCTATTTCGCGGAGGCGATCGTTGCTATGGCAGCGAAAAGGAAGTATGGTGTCGAGGAGATTAAACAATTGTTAAAACGTCAGTATGACGGTTATCATTTTGGCGAAGAGTTGGTGGATGTCTATAACCCGTTCAGTTTGCTGAACGCTTTCGATTCGATGAGAATACAGGATTACTGGTTCCAGAGCGGTACGCCGACTTACTTGATTCGCTTGTTGAATCATGCGCGAGAGAATCTTGATGAGTTGACTGGTCAATATTACGATCCGCGGGAGTTCGTGGATTACAAGGCAGACGTGGAGAAGCCATTACCGATGATCTACCAAAGCGGTTATCTCACGATAAAGGATTACAACGTGCGTCGCAACACGTTTTTGCTTGACTTCCCGAACAACGAGGTGAAAAGTGGTTTTCTGACAATGATAGCCTCGGATTACTTGAAACCGAAAGTGCGCGTGAACAACTGGGTACTGAACGTGGTGGATGCGCTGGAGGCAGGCGACACGGAACAATTTCGGGTGCTGTTGACCTCGTTCTTGAGCGACATTCCTTACACGATGCGCCGCAAGGAGAACGAGCGGGAACGGGAGCGTTATTTTCATTATACTTTCTATTTGTTGATGCGTTTAGTGAGTGTCTACACGGTGTACACGGAGAAGCAGCAGAGCGAGGGGCGAGTGGATTGCATCGTGGAGACGGACGCTCACGTTTATATCTTCGAGTTCAAGTTGGATGGAACGGCGGATGAAGCTTTGCACCAGATAGAGGAGAAGGGATACGCTTTGCCTTACTTGAATGACTGTCGTCTATTGCATCGTGTCGGGGTTAGCTTCTCTTCCGAAACGGGGACCGTGGATGATTGGAAGGTGATAGAGTAAATATTCATTATAGGGAATTCCGTTGTAAATGGGGAAAAATCCCGTGGAGAAAAGGGAATATTGACGCTTTAAAGCCGGTACAAAGTCGGTGCAAAGCCGCTCACGGGCGTCTTTGTACCGGGAGTGAAGCGGGCGTGAAAGGGGATTGCGGTGTTAGTTGGAGGGTATTTCATGAGAATGTGTTATTTTATTCGTGTGGCGGTGGGCACGAGGTAATCAAAAGGGAAGAAGTTTCGTGACAAGGGGAAGAACGTTTCGTTCAAAGGGAAAATAGAGTTGTTGACGCTTGTATGGCGAGTTATTTTTGTATCGTTAAATGAAAAATAAACGAATATGGCAATAACGAACAGTACAATTCAAGGGAAAGTGGGAAACGCTATTTTTTATCGGGTTGGGCGGACGAGCCGGGTGAGAAGTATGCCCGCGGGGTATCTTGACGCGAACACTTTGCAACAGCAGGAAAATCGTTCTCGTCTGAGAGTGGCGACCCGTTTTTATCAATGTTTGGTGGAAACTGTCCTCCGGGATGCGTGGAAAGTGGCGGTGGGAGAATCGGGAGTGAACGGTTTCAATTTTTTTATGAAGGTAAACATGATGGTTTTCCGTCCGGATGGCAAGATTGGCGATTTCTCCCGCTTGCAATTGGCCGTGGGTATGATGCAAAAGGTGGATCATTTGTCGGCGATGGTCGGGGATGATGATACCGTGACGTTGACATGGGAGAATGGTCCTAACTTGCCCTCGGCACGGGTGGATGATAGTCTGGTGGTGGTCGTGCTGTACGGGAATCGTTCTTTCACGCCCGTGTTTGTTGAAATCGACGGGGCAACGAGAGGTGACGGGAAAGCAACATTCCGGCTGGAAAGGAAACGGGGTACGGCAGCACACGTGTATTGCTTTTTCCGGGAGAAAGAGGGGAAGGCGTATTCGACGAGCCAATACATTCGAATTTAAGATTTATGATTTATTGATTCAGTAATTTCTGATTTAGTGATTTACATTTTCAATTTTCAACTTTCAATTTTCAATTAACATGGCAAGAGTAGTTAACAAAAATGAAAAAGGGGGAGAAATGTCCCTATTGTTGCTGCGGCAACTGAAAGAGTACCGGCAAGAGGTTCGGTTGGCGATAGAAACGGCGGCGAACGTGTCGCACAGGTTGATGACCGCGGCGGAAGTTTGCAAGGCGATGGGTATCTCTGCTAATACTTTGCGCCGTTACGAGAAATTGTTTGCTATCCCCGTGCGGAGAATGGGAAACAAGAAGTTTTACTTCGAGGCAGAGGTAAAGAATAGTATTCTCGCGGGATTCAGGTGGTGGAAGGAGTAAAGGGTGTGGTCAGTGCGGTTGGCGAGGTGGTCGACCGCCTGACACTCCCGGCAAGGGAGAAGAAACAACTGGAAACGGATTTGACGCGTGTTTTCGTGGAGTGGGAACAACGGGTGATGGAAGCCCGGTCGGCAGTTCTGGTAGAGGAAGCCCGGGGTACGTGGTTGCAACGATCGTGGCGCCCGATGGTGATGTTAACGTTCGCGGTGATCGTGCTGGTGGGAACATTCGTGAGTTTGCCGATACTTGATGACACCTCCCGATTCTGGGATTTGTTGGAGATCGGGTTAGGCGGCTACGTGATGGGGAGAAGCGGGGAGAAAATCGTGCAAGCCTTCACGGGAAAAAAACGCTTCTAATTTTTGATTTTAGATTTACGATTTATGAGTTCATTTTCAATTTTCAATTCTCCATTTTCAATTGTCAACCACCGTTTGGTGGGAGACGGGGTGAGTCATCTGGTGTGCGCCAAAAACACGCGTAAACTTGTAGGGCCGGATATGATTGTATTGCATTACACGGCTGCGGCGGGTAGCGAGGCTGCCGCAATCTATCTGACAAGGCCTGACGTGAACGCTTCGGCACATCTGGTGATCGGGCGGGAGGGTAAGATTATTCAACTGGTGCCGTTTGACACGGAGGCGTGGCATGCCGGACGGAGTTGGTACGCGGGGCGTTCGGGACTGAATCGTTATTCCATAGGGATCGAACTGGATAATCTCGGGTTATTGCGGTTACGTGAAGGGTTGTTTATTGCCGAGTGTGGACGGAGTGTTCCGCCGGAGGAGGTTTACACCCATGACTCGAACGGGAAATTAACTTACTGGCATCGTTACACGAGGGTACAGGTACAAGCATTGATGAAGGTATGCGAAGTGCTGGAAGAATATTACCCGATCAAAGACGTGGTGGGACATTCGGCTATCACGACAAGGAAAATCGACCCGGGACCGGCGTTGGAATCCGCGCTGAGGGAATGATTTATGATTTTAGATTTTAAATTTTAGATTGAACTCCCTCCCGGCTTCGCCGTACTCCCTCTATAAACAGAGGGAGAGCTGAATTACCTTATATTATTTGGTTCGTGAAGTTGAGGGAGGAGTTCATTTTCAATTTTCAACTTTCAATTTTCAATTATTTTATGGCAGAATTTAATTCTTATTTGTTAGGTAAAGCGAGAAAATCAGTAGGTAACATCACGTTGTGTTACACGAGGAAGAAGAACATCGCGAAGGCGAAGATATTCTCCCGGAAGGATAACCCGACGCCAGAGGCTTTGGCACAGCGGGCGAGGATGAAAACGTTAGTACAGCTATCCCAGAGTCTATTGCCGATCGTGCAGAAAGGCTTCGTGGGGATCGGGAAGGGGACGACGTCGAATGCGTTCGTGGCGTCGAATCAGAAAGCCGTAACGGTGGACGAGAAGAACGTGGCGACAGTAGATTTTGAGAAATTGCTGGTAGCTACCGGGTTGGTGAATCCGCCGAAGGTAACGGTAACGTACGACGAGGAGAGTAAGAAGTACCAGTTCACGCAGGAAGTACAGGAAGAGGAGGACGGGTACGCTTCCGCGGAGGACAAGGTGTATGGTGTATTGTACGAGACGACACGGGGACGGGCGAGATTAGTGGCGTTGAGAGAGCGTGGCGAGAGTGGCAGCACGAGTTGTGCGCTCCCGGAAGAGTGGGACAACACGAACGTGAAGGTGTATTGTTTTGCCACGTTGAAAAACGGGAGAAGGGCGTCGGACAGCTTACTGATTTCTTGATTTCTGATTTTAGATTGGGTGATTCCAGCCGCACGGGGCTTCGTTTTGGGGCGGCTGGAGCCTTTTTGTTTTTAACTTTCAATTTTCAATTGTATGGATTATTTTGTGATAGGAATGTTTACAACGTTGAGTTTTAACTCGGTGTTGTCGCAGGTGGCAGATCACTTGTTTGCCGGCATGGTTAGTATCGTGGGAGGAATCGTGAGTTCGATAGCAGTGGCTTGGGTGAAGCGACGATGGAAGAAACGAGAATAGTATAATTTTGGAATAACTTGTATAGATACTATGAGATTTGTAATTTTTTTCTAACTTTGAGGAGGAAAATATCAAAGTGTCGTGTATGGATCCTTGCAGGAATGATGATGAGCTTACGGTTTTGTTAACACGTTTTAATCGACGTGATACTTCGGCTTTTACTTCCGTGTATATGAAATATTTCACGGAACTTCATACTTACGCTAGGCGTCTTTACGCGACTACTTCAATGGAACCGGATGATGTGGTGCAGGATGTGTTCTGTAATCTCTGGGAGCGGACGGATATTACTTTTGACAGTTTTTTGAAAATAAAGGCTTTCCTGTTTGTTGCGATCAAAAATGGTTACAGGAATTACGTGAATCATTTGGAAGTGGAGCGGAAATATAAAAATGTGGCAGAATTGAATGGCGGTTTTGAGAATGATATCGTGGAAAGTGAACTGGGGGCTTCATTGTTGGAATATGTCGAGCGGATTCCTGATCCCGGGGGGAAAGTGATGAAACTTTATCTGTCGGGTTTCGAGGCGGAAGAGATAGCCGAGAAGTTACGGATGAGTATTCGTACCGTGTATAACACGAAACACCGGGCTATCGGGATGCTAAAGGGTTGGTTTAGAAAATAAAAGGAGGTCGTGTCAAAACACGCCCTTGCGTCCATAAGGTCTGAAAGTCCATAATTGTTGTAAGGTCAAATGTATTGAGAGTCCTAATTTATGATATTGTATATCATTTTGTTATTGAATTGTGGACTTTATGGACTTTAGGAGCCGGAGGCTCGACTTTATGGACATTACAGACTAGAGGTGTGTCCAAACACACCTCTTATTTTCTAATCCAGTTTCAGTACGGCAAGGAATGCTTTCTGCGGCACTTCGACGTTACCGATTTGTTTCATTCGCTTCTTTCCTTTTTTCTGTTTTTCCAATAGTTTACGTTTACGGGAGATATCACCACCGTAGCATTTTGCCGTCACGTCCTTGCGAACAGCCTTGATTGTTTCGCGAGATATGATCTTCGCTCCAATGGCAGCCTGTATGGCGATATCGAATTGTTGGCGGGGAATCAGTTCTTTCAATTTCTCGCAAATGCGCTTCCCGAAGGAGTAAGCATTGTCGAAATGGATAAGGGCGGACAGGGCGTCCACGGATTCTCCGTTAAGCAGGATATCCAGTTTCACCAGATTTGCCCGGCGATAACCGATCTGGAAATAGTCGAAAGAGGCGTATCCTTTCGTGATACTTTTCAGTTTGTCGTAGAAGTCGAAGACGATTTCAGCCAGTGGCATCTCGTAATTCAACTCGATACGGTTTCCGGTCAGGTAATGTTGCTTTATCAGTATCCCGCGTTTACCGAGACAAAGCGTCATGATTTGTCCGATATAATCCGTGGGGGTGATGATTTGTGCCTTGATATAAGGTTCCTCGATATAATCCAGTACGGTAGGTGACGGCATATCCGAGGGGTTGTGCATCTCGAAGGATTCGCCTTTTGTGGTGTGGGCGATATACATTACGTTGGGAACCGTGGTGATAACGTTCATGTCGAACTCGCGGTCGAGGCGTTCCTGCACGATTTCCATGTGCAACATGCCCAAGAATCCGCAACGGAACCCGAAGCCCAAGGCGGCAGAAGATTCCGGCTCAAAGGTTAACGAGGCATCGTTTAATTGCAATTTCTCGATAGAAGTACGCAAGTCTTCATAATCTTCCGAATCAATGGGATAAATTCCGGCAAAAACCATGGGTTTCACCTCTTCGAATCCCTCGATCGCGGTTTCACACGGGCGACTGACATGGGTGATGGTATCACCGACTTTTACTTCGGACGAAGTTTTAATTCCCGAGATAATATATCCCACGTCCCCGGTGCATAATTCGTTACGGGGTTCCTGTTCCAGACGCAATACTCCAATCTCGTCAGCATCGTACTCTTTGGCTGTACTGACAAATTTCACTTTATCACCTTTCTTCAAGCTGCCGTTCATGATCCGGCAATAGGTAATAATCCCCCGGAATGAATTGAATTCCGAGTCGAAAACCAGAGCTTGAAGGGGAGCGTCCGGATCTCCCGTGGGAGCCGGAATCCGTTCGACCACGGCTTCCAGAATTTTGTCCACACCCAATCCCGTTTTTCCGCTAGCCTCAAGGATATCTTCCCGGTCGCAACCGAGCAATTCCTCGATCTGGTCCTTTACCTCTTCGGGCATGGCGTTCGGCATATCCATTTTATTGAGTACCGGGATAATCTCCAGGTTATTGTCGATGGCGAGATAGAGGTTCGATATCGTCTGTGCTTGAATCCCCTGAGTGGCATCCACGATCAGCAAAGCTCCTTCGCAAGCGGCTATCGAGCGTGAAACCTCGTACGAGAAGTCCACGTGTCCCGGGGTATCAATCAAGTTAAGGACGTATTTTTCGCCTTTATAATTGTAGTCCATCTGTATAGCATGGCTCTTGATGGTAATTCCCCGTTCTCGCTCCAAGTCCATATCGTCAAGCACTTGTGCTTGCAAATCTTTCCCCACGACAGTCCCTGTCGTTTCCAACAAACGGTCGGCAAGAGTACTCTTGCCATGATCAATATGCGCTATGATACAGAAATTTCTAATGTTCTTCATTCGGGTGTAAAACTCTAAATTAGGGTGCAAAGATAGTGATTTTCTTGTTATAAAAAAAGAGAGTATCTCGATGACAGAGATACTCTCTTTGTGATATGGTATCGTGTGGATTTATTATAAAATCGGTTTTCCATTATAGGTAACCGACTTCAGTAATGCTTTCGCGTTTTTCACGGCTTTGGCAGGAAGCGGGGAGTAGTTTACTTTCGTGGTCATGGATTGTGCTTCCGAATCCAACATCCAATCTAAAAGTTTTAGCGTTTCTTCTGCTTGTGCCAGACTCCTGTTGGCATAGGCTTGTTCCTTGTACAGGAGAATCCATGTAAAGCAGCTGATCGGGTAAGCATCCGGTGCGGTGGAATTGGTAATCATCGTGCGGGTGTCGGCGGGCATGTCTCCTTTGGCGGCGGCGGAGATACTTTCCGTGTTCGGGTTGATGAACTTTCCGGCTGCATTTTTCATTTGCGCGAATTGGATTTTCATGGCAAAGGCGTACTCGGAACCCACGTAACCGATAGAACCCACGGTCTGGCTGATTACCCCGGCAACACCCGGATTGCCTTTAGCTGCCATTCCTGCCGGCCATTTCAATGATTTTCCGGTACCGATTTTTTCTGCCCATTCCGGGCTGATTTTGGTCATATAGTCACTGAACACGAAAGTGGTTCCACTACCGTCTGAGCGATACACGGGACTCATGTCTTTGTCGGGTAAATTTACTCCGGGGTTGATAGCGGCAATGCGGCTGTCGTTCCATTTGGTGATTTTACCCATGTAAATGTCTGCCACTATCTCTCCGGTTAATTTCAGATTATCTACTCCCGGAAGATTGTAGGCTAACACCACGGCTCCCATACAAGTCGGGATGTGGATCACCGCGGCGGGCATTTCGCTCATTTCTTTGTCTGAAAGGTAAGCATCCGAACCTCCGAAATCCACGATTTTATCTTTCAGGCTGCGGATACCTCCACCGCTGCCGATTCCCCCGTAAGTGACGGAATTCCCGGTTTTGTCCTGATAGGTCTTGAATGCTAGGTTGTAGAACGGAAGAGGGAAGGTAGCCCCGGCTCCCGAGATAGATACTTTTTTGTTGGGAGTGGTTTCCCCATTCGTCGCGTTGCTGTTGAAAATAACAGCTAACATTAAAATTGTTGTTAGAAATAAGTTTTTCATTTTCTATTCATTTAAGTAATCTGTTTTCTATCTTTTTACGACCGCAATTTCCGCTGATATTGTGAATCTTTTGTTACAGCACAGATACTTAATTGTTAAGAATAGATCGGTTTATAAAGTTCATAAGGTTTATAAAGTATATAGACACTGCGGGCGCTTTATCTACGGCAGCATAAGCTACCGATAAATATTGTCCGAAGGACTCCCGTAACTTTATGAACTTTACAAACCTTATGAACTTTATAAACTCTATTTCGTGGTTTCTTGTGGTAAAATCAAGTTAAGTACGACTCCGAGTAAAGCGGCAAGTCCGATTCCCGACATGGAAAAGTTGCCCCATTGGAAGGCGGCACCGCCGATACCGAAAGTCAGGATGAGGGAAACGACAATCATATTTCTGGTTTTCGAGAGATCCACTTTGTTTTGGATCAGGTTGCTCATGCCCAGTGAAGCGATAGTGCCGAAAAGGAGTAACATGATACCACCCAGCACGGGGGCGGGGATGGATTTCAAGAAAGCGCTTATTTTACCGAAAATAGAGAAAATAATACCTGTAACAGCGGCAATCCGGATGACTGCCGGGCTGGTTACTTTCGTCAAGGAAACGGCGCCTGTTACTTCCGAGTAAGTTGTTACCGGGGGACCGCCGATGAGTCCGGCAAATACACAGGCAATACCGTCACCCAGCAAGGTGCGGTGTAACCCGGGATTCTTGATAAAATCTTTGCCCGTGACGCTATTCACGGCGTAGACATCCCCGATATGCTCGATGACGGGAGCGATGGCCACGGGTATCATAAACAGAATGGCTTCCCACGAGAAATCCGGGGTTATAAATTGAGGCAAGGAAAACCACGGGGCTTCCTTTACGGGAGTCGTGTTTATGCCATAAAAGAAAAATGCCACGAGATAGCCCACGATAATCCCGCAAAAAATAGGGATTAGTTTTAAAAGTCCTCTTCCTTTCAAAGAAACAACGACAGCGGTGACGAGAGCGGTTAGGGCAAGAATCCAATTCTCGCTAGCCATTTTCACGCCGGCTCCGGCGAGAGATAACCCGATCAGAATAATGACCGGACCGATAACAATCGGGGGAAACAGTCTTTTTATAAAGTCCGTGCCTCGCCATTTGACGAGCAGACTCATGACTCCATATACCGCACCCACGGCAACCATGCCGGAGAGAGCTCCTGCCATGCCGTACAATTCCGCGGCTTTTATGATGGGAGCGATAAAAGCGAAACTACTGCCGAGGAAGATAGGTACGATACCTTTGGTCACAAGGTGGAAAAGCAATGTCCCGATTCCTGCTGTGAGAAGCGCGGTGGACGGGTCAAGCCCGACAAGTAGAGGAACGAGTACGGTAGAACCGAAAGCGACGAAAAGAAATTGTACGCCGACAACTCCTTTTTGGAAGGTAGAGAGACGATTTGTTTCCATTATGTAGTGTTTAAAACTCAACAAAGGTAAATATTCGACGTCGGTTTTCAAAAAAAGCCTTACTTTTGTGCTTAAATGTTTGTATAAAAAACAAGAACGTATGATAAAATCAATGACCGGTTTCGGTAAAGCAACAGCAGACTACGGAACGAAGAAAGTAATTGTCGAAGTAAAAAGCTTGAATTCAAAGCAATTGGATATTAATCTTAGAACCCCGAGTCTTTACAAGGAGAAAGATATCGAGATCCGGAATATGATTAAAAATGTGTTGGAACGCGGTAAGGTGGATATGTATATCTATTTTGATAACGCGGAGGAAGAAAAAGGAGTCGCGGTGAATCAGGCGGTGGTGAAACAATATTACAACCAGATGAACGAGGTGGCTTCGTCTTTGGGTATTGAGATAGATAAAGGGGAATTACTACAAACCGTGATGCGTTTCCCGGATACCATGCAGGTGAAGATGGATGAATTGGATGAGGAAGCTTGGAATGCTTTGAGAAGTGCTATCGAGAAAGCCTTGTCCGACGTGGATCAATTCCGCGTACAGGAGGGAAAGGTATTGATTGCCGATATATTGAAACGTGTAGATTTAATCAAGAGTCTATCTGCCGAAGTCCCCCGCTTCGAGAAACAACGCGTGGTGACGATTAAACAGCGTTTGCAGGACAAAATGAAAGAGTGGGGCGAAATCAAAAATATCGACGAGAACCGTTTAGAGCAGGAAATCATCTATTATCTTGAGAAACTTGATATCACGGAAGAGAAAGTTCGTCTTGCCAACCATTGTAAATACTTTATCGAAACTGTCGAGAAAGAAGTTGCTCCCGGTCGTAAACTCGGATTTATAGCCCAAGAAATCGGTCGTGAAATCAACACCATGGGTTCCAAGGCTAACGATCACGACATTCAAAAGCTCGTCGTCCGCATGAAAGATGAACTTGAAAAGATAAAAGAACAGAGCCTTAATGTGTTATAAGTTTATAAAGTTCATAAGGTTTATAAAGTTCATAAAGTAATGAAGGTAGAACGATTTGAAGATATTCTCGCTTGGCAGAAGGCTCGTGATTTGGCAAAAAAGATTTATGGTCAATTTGGCAATTGTAAAGATTACGGTTTTAGAGATCAGATACAACGGGCTGTTGTGTCGATTATGAATAATATTGCGGAAGGATTTGAACGAAAGTCTAATCTTGAATTCAAACAATTTCTTTATATCGCTAAAGGATCGTGCGGGGAAGTACGTTCGATGCTTTATTTGGCTAAAGATATATTATTATTGGATGAAAACATGTTTTCTGAATTTTTGACAGAAACAGAAGTTATATCTAAAATGTTATCGAACTTTATAAAGAAACTGTGACTTTATGAACTTTATAAACCTTATAAACTTTATAAACTAAATGATGGGTAAAGTGATTATTTTCTCAGCTCCCAGTGGTTCAGGGAAAAGTACTATTGTGAATTATCTGCTCTCCCGGGGTTTGGGATTGGAATTTTCGATTTCAGCGACGTGCAGATCGCCGAGAGGGGAAGAGCGGCATGGGAAGGAATATTATTTCTTTTCGACGGATGAATTTAGACAGAAGATCGATAAGGATGATTTTTTGGAGTGGGAACAGGTTTATCCGGGTTGTTATTACGGGACATTGAAGAGCGAGTTGGAAAGGATTTGGGCGAAGGGGCACACGGTCGTATTCGACGTGGATGTTGTCGGGGGCGTGAATATCAAGAAGATATTCGGGGAACGGGCTCTTTCTATTTTTGTGCAAGCGCCATCCGTGGAGGTTTTACGTCAGCGATTGGAGTCCCGGGGTACCGATTCTGCGGAGAAGATCGAAGAGCGGGTGGCGAAAGCGGAATATGAAATGACCTTTGCCGATAAATTTGATATCGTGGTAGTGAACGATAAGCTGGAAAGTGCTCTGGAGCAGGCGGAAAAAGCGGTAAGAGATTTTTTGAAATAGTTATGGCGGTGCAGGATGAAAAGGGATACAGGCAGCCCGTGACGGCTCTTTTTTTCGGTTCGTTCAACCCGATCCATAACGGTCACGTGGGAATTGCCCGCTATTTATTGGATAATAAATTGTGCGACGAGGTATGGTTTGTTATCAGTCCCTGCAATCCTTTTAAAATCAATCGGTTCCTTTTGCCGGAGGCAGACCGTCTGCGAATTGTTGAGGCAGCTATTGCCGACGATCCCCGGATACGAGCCTGTGACATTGAGTTCACCATGCCTAAACCCTCTTACACGGTGGATACACTGCATTTATTGTTCGAGAAATACCCGGGGCGGGAATTCGTTTTGGTCATTGGTGGGGATAATGTCGAGAATTTTACGAAGTGGAAAGACTATCGTTGGATCGTGCAACATTGCCCTATTTTCGTGTATCCTCGGTTAGGAATAGACGTGACTGTCGGGCAATTCCCGGGAATGCGGATGATAGATGCTCCTTTGTTTCCCTTGTCCGCGACAGAAATCCGGGAAATGATTATTCAAAAGAAAGATATTACTGGCTTGGTTCCGGATGCGATTTTGTCGCTGGTGAAAGAATTTTACGGGTAGTCTATAAAAATAAGTGAGCTTGTAAATTCAACGTAAAACAAATTGGCAGAGATATTTTACATCCAATTACATGGCTCACTTATTCACAGAACAATGCTTGTTGGAAATAAAACTCTTGCCAGCTTCAATTCCCGAAAGCCACATAAACAGTTACGTCTTGGCAGGTTTTCTGACTTGCTTCCTTTTCGTCGCCTTCCCATCTATGTACAGACAGTGGCAGTAGAGACTAAAGTTATGAAGCTTACAGCTGCGGGTACAGTTCCCGACTCTCACGGGATTCCCTTCTAATGTTACGACTAACATTAACTCTCCAATACATTCACAAACGTAGGGAAAATAATTGAAAATTGAAAATGGAGAATTGAAAATTATTTCTGAAGGACTTTTTTTGGTTTTTGTATAATTATGAAGCGGATTGTATAATTATGCGAGTTGTTTAATTTTTATTGCATTGATATATAGTGTGATACGGTAATTTTGCAAGCCACGAAAACGTTGTAAAAAGTCGAAAACAAGTTGTACTTTTGTGCCGTTAACGAGTGCGATTAATACGTCGAATAATAAATAAATTTAGTATGGGATTTGTAACTAAGGAGAAATTATTCTCTAAAGATTTCTTTATCACCTACGGTTGGTTGTTAGGTGGTTGTTTTGTATTTGCGTTAGGGGCGGTGATGTTTGCCGAGCCTTATGGTTTTGCTCCGGGAGGAACTTACGGTTTGTCAATGGTATTCCATCACTTGTGGGGATGGGAAACCGAGATTGCGGCCTTATGCATGGATGTACCCTTGTTGCTTTTGGGGATTTATTTCTTGGGAGGAATGTTCGGGGTAAAAACCATCATTTGCACCTTTGCCATTCCGGCATTCATGCGTCTGATACACTACGTTTACGGGTATGACGCTCTTTTGGAACCGGGCATCGCGGATCGTACGATGCTGAACGAGCAATTGCTTTCTGCCATTTTCGGGGGTATTGTTTATGGTGTCGGTATCGGTATGATTTTCAAGGCTCGAGCCACGTCCGGGGGATCGGATATTATCTCGATGATCTTGAACAAGTATACCCATATTTCTTTGGGTACTTTGGTTATCATCGTGGATTGTACTATCACGCTTTCAACCGTCGTTGCTTTCGGTGATTGGCGATTGCCGATGTACTCTTGGATTATTGTCTTTATCGAGGGTAAGGTAATCGATTTGATAGTGGAAGGAGCTTCCGTTCACAAGACATTGATGATCGTGACGAAAGAAGTCGAAAACGTGAAGAATGTTATCTTGAACGACATCAACCGGGGGGCGACTTTATTACCAGCCATCGGGGCTTACAAGGGTGAACAAAGGGATGTTATTTACACTATTCTGACTCGCCGGGAGATGATGGTTTTGCGTCACAAGATTCGTGAAATCGATCCGGAAGCCTTTATCAACGTGATAGATTCTAAAGAGATATTGGGGAAAGGATTCAAATCGTTAGATGCAGATTAAAAAAAAAGAGCCGAAAGGCTCTTTTTTTAATACATATCCGTGATATCCCAGACGAAAGCCCGGATTCCGTTTTCTTTGTTTACCTCGTCCAGATTCTTGACGTATTTCAAAATCAAGGGAACCATCTCTTCTTCAACAATAGTTAAAGTGGCGGAGTTCATTTCCGGCCATGTATGGCTACCCATTCTGGGCTCGCCATCCGTGGTCCCTGCCCCGTTGACTAACGGCCATTGCGTGAATCCCCGCACTTGCAATTGGTCAAGGATATAAGCGACACGCTCTGTCAAGGCTTGATTATATGTGATAAATACTGCTTTTTTCATATTGACTATGTTTATAATTTTTGATTTTAGATTTACGATTTTGAAAAGACCCGTCCGGTTGCTAATCGTAAATCTAAAATCATAAATGTGATTTATTTTTTCTTCGGGAGATCTCTTTCCGCGTCGAAATCACTCATGAACTTAAATTGTTTCCTGAGGTTTTTCTGTTTGTCACGGCTTCCGCTCTTGTCCATGGCGGCGTACACGGCGGGCACGATAATCATGGTGATAATCGTGGAGAACACCATACCACCGATCACGGCAACACCCATCGGGCGCCATGTTTCAGAACCTTCACCCACGCTCAATGCCATCGGCACCATACCCAGAATAGTCGTCAACGACGTCATCAATACCGGACGCAAACGAGAACGACAAGCTTGGGCGATAGCATCGTACAAGCGGATGCCGCGTTCACGCATCAAGTTGATAAAGTCGATCAGCACGATACCGTTCTTCGTCACGATACCCACCAACATAACGGCTCCCAAGGCGGCAACGATACTCAATGTCGTGTTCGTGAGCAACAAGGCGAGGATCACACCGGTAAACGCGAACGGGATAGCCAACATGATGATAAACGGCATCTTGAATGACTCGAACTGTGCTGCCATCACGATGTATACCAACATCAACGACAGTAACAACAACATAACCAAAGAGCCGAACGATTCCTGTTGGTCCTCGAAACTACCTCCGATGTACAAGGTTACGTCTTGCGGAACGTCTTCCAAGTTATTGATAAGCGTTTGTGCCGCTTGCGCTATATCTCCCAATGCTACTCCTGCTGCCGGGGTGATAGATACTTTCAGGATACGTTGTTTACTCTTGCGCTCGATGTTTGGTGGAGAGAAAAACTCCTCAATCGTTCCGAGTTCTTGTAAACGAACCTTTTCTCCTTTACCGTCAATAATAATGATATTCTCGATCTCGGACAAGGTTGAACGATATTTTTCGTCGAAACGTACAATAATATCATATTCCTCACCGTTTTCTTTGTATTTGCTATTCCGGTACCCGTAGATGCGGTTACGCAAGTACGAACCGACCTCGGAAGTTGTCAACCCGTGGCGGGCCAGTTTATCTTGATCCAGTACTACGCGGAGTTCCGATTTATCCTCGTCGCGGCTGACCTTGATATCTTCTGCACCGGGGATGGAGCGGGCTTCAGTGGCAATTTTGTGAGCCAGATTGGTCGTCGTGTTAAAATCATGTCCCATGATTTCGATATCGACAGAGTTGCTACTCATCGACCCGCCGCTTGATGTGGTTACAGTGTATTGCAAGATGTCAGGGAATTGTTTCAAGATACCGCGTACTTGGTCGGCAATCTCGAACACGCTGCGTTTACGTTCTTTGATATCTACCGTTCTAATACGCATGTTCAAGATGTTATTACCCGTGCTGTTCATCATCGAAGCGAAAGAAGCTTCCTCTTCGCTACCGTATGAAAGGTTGATCAACGTGACTTCCGGGATGCTATTGCGAATCACCGAGTCTATATCCAACGCCACTTTTTTCGTTATCTCTACGCGTTGACCGGATTGCATTTTTACATACACGTTCATGTAATTTTGGTCATTCTGGGGCATAAAGTCCGTCTTGATAAATTTCATCAGGAACAGGGAGGCTCCGAATAACAAGAACATAGATATGATAGTTACCGATTTGTGAACAAGTACCCAACGGATCAAACGTTCGTACACGTTATCTAATTTCTCCAGCATCCGGGAAACGAAATGATAGAAACTGAATTTCTTGCCGTCCGTCTTTTCCTGGATCTTCATCAATTGAGAACAAAGCATCGGGGTTAACGAGATAGCTGTTACGGTTGAAGTACATACCGTGATACAAACGATCCAACCCAATTGCTTGAACAGGATACCTGTCATACCGCTTACCAGTGTCAACGGGAAGAACACGGCTACGGTCACCAGCGTGGTCACGATTACAGACAACCAAACCTCGTTCGTACCGTATTTTGCCGCTTCACGCGGACGGCTACCGCGGTCGATATGTTTCGTGACGTTTTCCAGTACCACGATGGCGTCGTCCACCACCATACCGATTGCAATAGAGAGGGATGACAGAGAGATGATATTCAATGATTCTCCTGTCGCGAACAAGTAGATAAAGGCAACGATCAAAGAAATCGGGATTGTCAGCGCGATGATAAAAGTAGCACGCCAGCGTCCCAAGAACAGGAACACGACCAAAACCACGAAAATCAAAGCGTACATTAAAGAGTCCTGCAAGTTGTTGATGGACTTAACGATAAAGTCCGAGTTGTCCGAGATAATCTGGAATTTGATATCTGACGGCAATTCTTTCAAGGTTTGCTCGATCTCTTTTTTAGCTTGTTTTGCCACGGCAACGGCATTCGCGTCCGTTTGTTTTGTTACCATCAATACACCACCCCGACCTCTGTTGATGGATTGTTCAAGGGTAATATCTTTCAAGGTATCACGAACGTTTGCCACGTCGCGCAAGTAAATAATCTTGTTGTTTCGGGTTCCCAGTACAATATTCTTGATCTGGTCACTTTCCTCGAATTCTCCTTCCACGCGTAGGGTATAGTCCATGTCCCCCATCTTCACGTTACCGGAAGAAATGTCCTTGTTCTCCGCGAGAATCTTACTACCGATCTGTTCCAGCGTCAAGTTATAAGCGTCCAGTTTGTTTGGGTCAAGATCCACGTAAACCACACGTTCCGGGGCTCCGGCAACGATAACGGATGCTACTCCGTCCACGCGGTTCAACCGGGTGATTAACTTATCGTCCAATATCTTGTCAATACCGGGATAGGACTCTTCTGCCGTTACCGCGTAAATCAAAATAGGCATCATCGACGTGTTGAAACGCATGATCGTGGGGCGGTCGATGTCATCCGGAAGGTTGTTCATCGCTTTATCCACGGCATCCCGCACGTCATTAGATGCTTCGTCAAGGTTTACTTCCCATTCGAACTCCAGTGACACAACGGCCAGGTTATCGTAGGAAGTGGAAGTCATTTCTTTCAAGTCGTCCACCGAGTTCAACTGGTCCTCGAGGATTTTGGCAACGTTCTCTTCAATATCCGCGGCATTAGCACCCGGGTAGGTAGCCATTACCGTGATGTAAGGCGGGTCCATTTTGGGGTACTGGTCCACCGGCAATTGTATATAAGAGGCAATACCCAATACCATGATGGCAAGGAAAACCATTAAGGTAGAAATGGGTTTATTGACCGCTGTATTGTATATACTCATATTTCGAATTTTAAATTTTAGATTTTAAATTTTAGATCGAGGGTAAATCCGCGATCCAAATGATTTATTTCGTGATAGAAATCGGAGAACCGTCCACCAATCTACCTTGTCCGACAACAACAAGTTCGTCACCCTCGTGAATGTCGTTACTGATCAATTCTACCTGATCCTCGAAACGTCTGCCGAGTTTCACAGCCACGCGTTTTGCCTTACCGTCCTTGTTCAAGAACACGTAGCGGTCGTTAGAACCTTGTAGTTTCAACACGGCGATAGCCGGGGCAACCACGGTTTCCGTGTTACCGATGAAGAAATTGATCGTTCCGTACATACCCGGTCTTAACGCTTCGTCACTATTCGGTATTTTGACCTCAACGGTAAATGTTCTGGAAGCCGGGTCGATGCTCGGGTAAACAATGCTTACCGTACCCTCGAATACACGGTCGGGATAAATATTGCTCTTCAATTGAACTTTCGTTCCGGGTTTCACGGTCAGGTAATATTGCTCGGACAAATTCACGTATGCCTTTACCGGGTTGATCTTCTCGATAGCGATGACAGAAGGCTTCGTCGCTCCACCGAACGAACCGCCGGTGTAAAGTTCCTTGTCCTCGAAATATTTCCCGGTAACGATACCGTCAAAAGGAGCCTCCATGCGCGTGTTCTCTTTCAAGAATGCCACGTTTGATTTTGCCACCTCGTATTGGGTTACGGCTGCATCATAAGCCTGTTTGGAAATACTTCCCGTTTTATTCAACTGAACGGCACGATTGTATTCCGTTTCCAAGTTTTTCAATTGAGTTTCGGCTTGGATAAGGTTTGTTTTATCCATTTCGACCAACAGTTGTCCTTTCTTGATCCGGTCGCCTACTTCAACGTAAATCTTTTCAATTCTTCCCGTGGCTGCCGGGGCATAGAAAACCTGTTTGTCGGCTTCCAAGTTGGCGGCGTAATCCAAGGTTTTGGCTATATCCGTTCTTTCCAGTTTTTGCACCTTCACGGGAATAGCTTCGTCAACGTCTTTTTGTGACGCTTTATCTTTGTTACCGGAACAACCGGCAAGCATAGCTAACGCTATTGTCGATAGAATAAGATTCTTTACCATTGTATTTTTTTGTTTGTTTTTATTATTCAAAGTTGTTTATCGCGGGAGTTGGTTATACAATTTTTCAAGGCTTACCTGTGCTTGCAACAACGTGAGAACGGCCTCCGTGTAATTTGTTTCCGCCTGTAGGTAATTGTTGTTTGCCTGAGTCAAATCCAAGCTGGAAACGGCGCCCAACTCGTATTTCCTCCGGTAGTTATCCAGTACCCGCGTGGCAACGTCGATATTCTCTTTTTGCAAACTGTAATTCTCCATGGCATTTTTCAAGTTGAATTTCAATTGCTCGTCCTGCACGTTCAACTGGTCTTCCAACAGGCTCTTCTGCAAGTAAGTTTGCTCCAGCGTGATTTTAGCCTGTTTCACTTTGGAGTCGCGTTTCATACCCGAGAATACCGGGATATTCATGGTCAGGCCTGCCGTGTGCTTCGGGCTCATGTCTAATGCCGGTTTCAAAATCTTGTAATTGAAATTGTACGAACCGGAGATCGTGGGAGCGTAACTCCATTTCTCGATGCCCAGCAACTTCTTGTTCAACTCGGTTTGCGTGTTCATCAATTGATAGCTCACGTTGTTGTTGATGTCGAATTTTTCCAAGTACAGGCGGCTGGATTTGTCGTTATCGAGGAACACTTCCAACCCGTCCGAAAGTTTAACCGGGGCCCCGGCTTCCAACCCGAGTTGCAGGCGCAACAGGTTGTAGTTCACCGCTACCGTTCTTTCCATCGACAGCATGCTGTTTTTCAGTTGTCCCACGTTGATACGGATTTGGTCTACATCGGTGATTTCAACCGTTCCGGCGTTATACATGTTTTCCGTGTGCTTGTAAATCTCGTTCATATTCTCCAGGTTCTGGCGCAGGATTTCCAACATCCGTTCCGTCACGAGTACCGTGTAATACGAATTATAGATATTCTCGACGATATCCAGTTCCGACGATTCAACTTCTTGTTCCGTCATTCTCACGGCAATCTTACTGGTCTGCATTCCCAGTATCCATTCACCACTGAACAACAATTGTTGCAGGCCGACTCCGACATTCGACTGGTCTTTCATTTTGATGGTTTGTCCGCCGAAGTTCATCTTGTACCCGAAATTCGTCGTGTACGTCATTGTACCGTTAATCTGGGGCAATCCCGCTGATACGGACTCCCGAACCTTTTGGCGGTACAGCTCGATGTTCATCTGCGAGGCCTGTAATTCTTTGTTGTGCTTGATGGCAAACTCTACTGCTTGTTGCAGCGAGATCGTTTGCGGGGCTTCTTGTGCGTGAAGCATCCAAGGCACGATAAGCATTAGTAGGAAGAGTGTCATTCCTTTTTTCATAGATTATAGTATTAAATTATTTATATTTTCCGGGAAATTCTCACGCGTTTTTTCTCTCAATACAAATCTCATACCAAAAAAACTTCGGTATGATAAATTTACTTCTCTTTCACTTGTTTTGACTCATTTTTTAATCGTTCATACTCTTTTATACCTTTTTCCGTGGATATAGCGTAAACAAAATTGATAAAAATCGTCGTGATGATTACCGAAAGAGGGTATTCGAGTTTGCCGACAATATCCGGGTCTCTCAAAAAGTGTAACTGTTTGCCCAGCAAATACAATTGCAACTCCTTGTCTATATCCTCCCTGAGATATTTCTTTTTCATTCCGTCCTCCAGCAGGGAAACCAGAAATTGTTTCGTCAGGTTTTCTTCCTGCTCCCCTATTCTTTGATACACGGCAGGGTGATATTTTCTCATGTCGAAATAATTGGCGGGCAATCGGCTACCCAAGTCACTCTCGATGAAGTCCCGTATGCGGCAGATTACTTCAATCGGGTTCAAGTGATCTAACTCTTTTATCTCAACACATTTCATTCTTTCCCGTCTTCTGTATAGCATCACTTGCTCCACCACGTCGTCTTTATTGGCAAATTGTTGATAGAGCGTCTTCTTCGAAATTTTCAAATGGTTCGCTATATCATCCATGGAGGTACTTCTCAGCCCGAATCTTAGGAAAAGATCCGAGATGGCGGCTAAAAGCTCCTCTTTCTGATTCATATTTTCATCCATAGGTGATCTATTTAATTGTTGCACGCGGAAACGATATAACCTCAAAACGTTTCCGCATGCAAAAGTATACAAATATCGTTCCACTAATACTACAAACATGTTAAAGTATTGTTAAAACGCTTGAGTGGCGTAACTTTTCAGAGATTTTAATACTAATACATCATTTTCAATTTTCAATTTTCAATTTTCAATTCCATAATACCTATCTTTGTCGTATGATAGATCAGGCTACAATACAGAAAATCTTTGACGCGGCGGATATATACGAGGTGGTTTCCGACTTCGTGAGCTTGAAAAAGCGGGGAGTCAATTACTTGGGATTATGTCCGTTCCACAACGAGAAGACGGGTTCGTTCACCGTTTCCCCGGCAAAAGGCATATACAAATGCTTCGGTTGCGGGAAAGGGGGGAATGCCGTGAATTTCATCATGGAGCACGAGCAGATGTCTTACGTCGAGGCGTTGAAATATTTGGCCGAGAAATATCATATTCCCGTCGAGGAAAAAGAGCTTACCCCCGAACAGCGGCGGGAACAGACCGAGCGCGAAAGTATGCTTATCGTGTCTGCTTATGCCAACGAGTATTTCCAGTATCAGCTTTGGAACACCGACGAGGGGCGTTCCGTCGGCTTGGGTTATCTCCGCCAGCGGGGTATCAGCGACGAGATGATCCGTAAATTCGGTTTGGGGTATAATCCCGAGGCGTGGGGGGCTTTCACCAAAGCGGCACAGGAAAAAGGATACAAGCAGGAATTTCTCGTGAAAACGGGGCTCACTATCGAGAACGACCGGGGACTTTTCGACCGTTTCCGTGCCCGCGTGATGTTCCCCGTGCAGGACCTTGCGGGGAAGGTTATCGCTTTCGGCGGGCGTACCATGACCACCGACAAGAAGATATCGAAATACCTCAATTCCCCCGAATCCGAGATATACCACAAGAGTAAAACCCTCTACGGTATCTTTTTCGCGAAGAAGTCGATCGTGCAACAAGACCGTTGTATTCTGGTGGAGGGATACACTGACGTCATCTCCTTTCATGCCAAGGGTATCGAGAACGTGGTGGCTTCTTCCGGTACCTCGCTCACGATCGAGCAGATACGTCTGATTCGCCGTCTGACACCCAACGTCACGATCATTTACGACGGGGATGCTGCCGGAATCAAGGCATCTCTCCGGGGTATCGACCTCGTGCTCGAGGAAGGGTTGAACGTGCGGGTGTTGTTACTCCCGGATGGCGAAGACCCCGATTCATTTGCCCGGAGTCACACGCCGCGTGACTTGGCGGATTTTATCGCTAACAACGAAACGGACTTTATCAACTTCAAAACGAAGCTGCTTTTAGGTTCTGCCGGGGACGATCCCGTGGAGCGGGCACGGTTGATTACCGACATCGTGCGAAGTATTGCCAAGATACCCGATAACATCGTGCGTTCGGTCTACGTGCGGGAAACCGCCCACCAGTTGGACGTCGAGGAACGGGTGCTTTACACGGAGATCGCCAAAGTACGTTTAAAAAACGAGGAACAACCTGTTAAAAACTCCGCTTCAGCTGTCCCCGAGATACAGATTACGACTACTCCCGTGCGGGGTGCCACTCCTTGTGATTTGGAAGAAAGTGTACTCGTGCGTTACTTGCTGTTGTTCGGTAACAACGAATTATACGAGGAGGAACACAACGGTTTCATGCGTAGTGTTTCCGTGGGAGAATTTATCGTCCGTGAGTTGGCTGAAGATGATCTGGAACTATTGAATCCCCTGTTTCGTGTCATTCAGACCGAGTACCAGCAGCAATACGAGTCGCCTTCCTTTATTCCGGCTCGCTATTTCATCGCCCACCCGGATATCAAGATTAGCACCGTCGCTGCCAACATTTTAAGCGAGCCCTACGAGTTGAGCAAAATCTGGTACAAGATGGATAATTACGTCGAAACCGAGCAAATGAAGCTTGCCGAGCTTCTCCCGAAAATTCTGGATAACTACAAGATGCGTCGAGTGGAAATGCTCTCCCGTGACATCGACAATCGTATCCTCGAATCGCAAAATAACCCCGATCCCCAACAGATCATGGAACTTCTCCGCCGCAAAAATGCCATCAACACCATTCGCCGCAAGTTGAACGAGAAACTCGGGCGCACGGGTATCCACTAATTGTCAGTACTCTAGCTTGTGCTTGTCGTGGATAATAATCACACGGGTAGATGTCGTTTTCCCTTTGACGTAATGGAGAGTATCTACTGATTACTATAATCAATCATGGTTTAATTCCGAATGATTTCTGTATTATTCCCGTTGCAAATATTATAGATTCGCTGTAAGTTCGCTGTAGATTCGCTGTTATAGTACAGCGTTGCAACAGCGAACTTACAGCGAATCTATAACTTTTTATACGATATTATACCGGAAGTGATATGCTTGTATATTTGAATTCGTGTATGTCTGGGATAGTTATACACCTTATTTTCTCGTGATATTGATTTTAACACGAGTCACTAATGTTTTGGAAATAGAATGTATCACCGTTCCAAGTGGAGGAGAATGTATCCTCCGTCTTGGGATTTGATTTGCAGGGTGGGATCGGGTTCGAGGGCTTTGCGTACCCGGCAGGCGTATTTTTTCAGTTCGGGTTCCTTGTGGAGGGAGGCTTTGTCCCAGATGCCTTGGATGAGGTAATCGCGGGAGGCGATTTCGTTGTTCTTGGCACAGAGCAATTGCAGGAAGCGAGCGTCGATTGTTGCCAGTTGTATTTCTTTTTCCCCGATAGTCAATACGCGGGAGGCGCTGTTGTAAGAGGTGATGGGCGAAAGCCGGTAGACGTGAGGACGTTTTATCCCTTTGGTGATGCGGGTGCGGAGGTTGTTCAGATGGTGTGCCAGCAATTCGGCGTCTTTGTCTTTGCTGAAAAATTCGTCGGCACCCGCGTCAAGGGCATCGAGCTCGTGTTCCCGTTCGCCGTGCGAGGTGTAGATGATGATGTGTGTCGCGTGATCTTTTTCCCGTATGCGGCAGGTGAGTTCCACTCCATCGATTTCGGGTAGTTCAAGGTCCAAGAGCAGGATGTTCGGGCGTTCCCGACGGTATGCGTTCCATGCGGTTATCCCGTCGGGGGCGATTTCGACGGAGTAGCCGTGCAGTTCGAGTATTTTTTGAAGTAGCTCGGCGGTTCGTTTGTTGTCTTCGGCGTAAAGTACGCGGGTATGGTTTTTCGGTTGGTTTTCCATGGCGTTAGTATTTTTGTTTTTTGGCAATTCTCGGTAGGGTGATGGTGAAGGTGGTCCCGTTGCCGGGGCTGCTGTCTATATTGATTTTGCCCCCGTGGGCGAGGATGACCTGGCGGGAGTGGTAGAGTCCCAACCCGTGGCCCTTGGTCTTTTTGTCGCCTTGATGGTGTGCCCTGTGGTAGCGCTCGAAAACGTGTCGTAGTGCACGGGGAGGTATCCCTTGTCCGTTGTCTTGTATTGTTATTAGCATTTGTTTGTTGTTCGGGGCGGTACAGGTGATGTCTATTTCCACTTCTTCGCCCGAGTACTTGAGCGCGTTGTCAATGAGGTTCTGGAACACGGCTTGCAGGAAGTGCGGGTCGCCGGAAATCATCGGGTCGGGAGCCTCGAAACGGAGGCGAATGTGGAACGATTTGCCTTCACGTGTGTTCCAGCGGTCGGGGGCGGTGATGAGCGCGAGCATCTCTTGTAAATTGAACGTTTTCGGGGTTAGCACGATGCCGTGGGCATCGGTGGATTGAAGTAGCATCCGGTCGATGGAGTGTAGCATGTTGTTCAGGTCTTGCCGATTTTTTTCCGCTTGTTCGATTTGCTCTTCTTTGGACAGGTGGGGTAACAGGTAGCACAGGTGTTTTTGGTTCTCCACGGGGTGTTTCAAATCGTGGACGATGCTGTCGATGTATTCTTTCTGGTTTTCCCGTTGCCGTTTCTCGTTACGATAGTTGATGTAGAGATGAATGACGCAGAATGCCAGCAGGAGGGAGATGAAGAGGGTGGTGGCGATGGGCCAAGCGGCTATTTGAACGAAAGCGGTTAGCGGGTAGTCGTACGTGGCGTATAGTATGTCACGGGTAAGGAAACCCAGTGTGTCGATGTATTCGGGGGAGGAGGGAATTTCGCTCGTGGGATGTGGGTAAGTGTCTTTGATTTTGCCCGTGCTATCGGTGAGAACGAATTGTAGGGATTTTGTTGTGTCCGAGGACGAATTGTTGTTTTCTTTGAAGTAGTAGTACAAGTTTTTTAATGTCCAGAGTTTTGGAGCGCGAATATCATAATCAACTTGTATTGTAATGTCTTGAATGATTTTTTTTGAATCTAAGTTGTAAGAGAAATGTTGATTGTTGATGAAAAATTTTAGTTCATTCGTGTTCGCGTTAAAATAATATCTAGCATGGTCGCTATGCATTTTTATATTGAATATAGAAATACAACTGGAGATAGCTTTGTTTCGTGAGTATTGGTATTGTAGTTTTTCTTGTTGGTAGAGATGATGTAAATGAAACGCTTGATTGCACAGGAGTAAGCAAATGATGTTCGGAATAATGTATAATATAAATTTTGGATTTTTATCCATGGTTTCGTCATTTATTTGCGAAAATAGACAATTCGCAACCTTTACGCAACCTTTTTCGTCGTTTTTTCTCGAAAAAAGTTGGATTTTTGTGATGTTATAATTTGAATGTGTAATATAAAAGATAGGAGATGTGAATATGTAAATGTGAATAAAGCAATGATGGAATGAGAGAAAAATGGAATAAAAATAGAAATAATTAATAAGTAGGTTTTATGAAAAATTTTTTGAATGTATTTTTGAAACATAGAGTTTTTTTGTTGATTATTCTGGTATTTTGATATATCCATTTATATGTTGTAATACAAAATGGATATTCTAAATATAATTTATTAATTATGATGGTTCTTTTTGCGAAGTCGACTTGTGTTTATGCATTAGTTTATATGTTCGTTTTTTGGTTGAGTGGTATTAATATGCTTTATTGGATTCGTTATGGTTTTGCGATGAGTTTAGTATCAGGTATAATAGGAGTATATTTTATACGTTCTCTCGTAAAAGAAGATGCGATTCGTGGTGTGCGTAAATATATTTTTGTTTTCGAGTGGATGTATTTCTATGTTATATTATTGATTAAAATATTTTTATCGTTCATTGTTTGGGTGTTATGGGCATATGCTGTATGTGATGGGATTTTTTATTGGCATCATTTTGTTTTAATATGTTCTTTTGTTGTGGTGAATTTTTGGAATATATATAAGGTTTCTTTTTCTAAAGTTGATACAGCCCCGTGTTTTTCGTTTAAGGACAGGAAAGATGTTCGAATCATTGTAGAGAATGATGATGAGATAATTTGTTACATGCCTTATAGGCAAATTAAGAATTTAATAACAGGAAAGAAGTTAGTTTGCTAAAGAAATATATTGTAATATTTTGTAACATGAATCAGAGTTGATATTTCAACTATTGATTCGCATTAATAATTTAAACTATGTTTTTGTTATTGTATTTTTCGTTGATTTTAAGTGACACATCGGTAACTCAATATTCGTGGCCGACGTCTATTTATGAGGTCGGTAAGACCATTCGGACGAGTGAAGATAATTTCGAGAATTTATTTCATAATTGGAATGTCCAGAACGTGAAAAACGCGGATGAATTTAAACTTTTGAATTACGAGTTTAATCAGGTAATTTTCAAAGAATCACAAATGCTGGCGTTTTTGGATTCGGTGCAAGCAATAGGTTATCCTTTTTCGCAGCTGTTTAGGCAAACAGCTTCAGATAAAAAGGATAGTTATTGTAGTGTATGGCTTCGTGGCGGTGAGAGGAAAAATTTAAGTAAGAATGCGATTCGTACTTTGGCAGAATTGAATGCGTTAAAAAAAGAGGTGTTTTCTACAAAAATTCGTTACGGAACAAAAGTTTATAATTTATTCGTGGAGCATAGGGATAAAGAAGAAATATCGCTTGTTTGTTTTTATAGATGGGGAAACTAATAGGGTTATAGAGGATTTCTTTTTTACAATAGTGCCCATTGAGTTCTTGTATGATAAGCCACAATTTAAGATTCGCTAATGGTGTGTTAGATTATATTTTAAAAGTATGAAAGTATTGTTGTTATTTTTTTTGTTTTTATTTTGCCGATGTACGGATGAAGTGTATAACCCGGTAGATTTGTTTGTTATCCGAGATACAGTGAAGAGCGTGTCATTCTCCCAGCAAAAAGTGCGGGTAAAATACGCGGAGATGTTATGTCCTCGGGTGGAAAACGATTCTTTGATGATGCCGATGAATGTTGAAGAATGCCCGGCGATTTACACGGCGTACGTGCGAGATTTCGTGAAATTGATGAATGCTCGCTTGAAAGAAATGCCCGAGCGGTTAAGGTTCATGACCTTGGGGTTGATACGGGCAAATACGATTAAAAAACGAGTTTTGATGTCTAGCGTGAAAGTCCAAGGCGACAGATACGTGCTGACGCTCTCGGAAAAGGAAGCTAAAAGTTTGGGATTTGAAAAGGAATATAATGAGTTAAAGCGGTTTTTGGATGAAAATTCCCCGATACCTCCTTGTTTTATCGAGGCTCTTAAAGAACCGGAACCGGACACGAGTATATTTTGTGATTTTAGGCTTTTGAACGAGGGACTTTCCCCGGTATTTGCAGAGTTGAAACAAGCTTTTTACGCTTTAAATAGAGTGTATGCGGTTAATGAACGTGATATCCCGTAAAAATTTGACAGGTGCTTCACTCGAGAAGGTATTCTATTGTTTCTTGTTTGTAGCGGGTGTTTTTTGTATCCCAAGTTGTTTCATCAGTCGTCATGTTACAGCTGGGGTTTTAGGTGTTGCGTTGCTTGTTGGTATGCGGGTGGATAGAATAAAAGATATGGCGCGACAGGTGTTGCGTTAGTCATCGTTAAACTTTAGTTCCACGGGAAGGTTGAATGTTTTATTTATGGATGTTATTATTAAATCAATACCAATAAGTCCTTCAATTTCGAGGGAGGTTTTAAGGTAACCATTGATGTGTAAATCCAAGGTCTTGCCATTATTGACAATTTTTTCTTCACGAGAACGTGTTTGCCAATAGGCATTAAAATTTGAGTTATGACATTTGGTGTTTACGTTTATTGTTCTGATAGTCGCTATTTCTCGCGAGGGGTGGTGCTCGTATATCACGTTCATATTTACAAGTAGCATGCTCGAGTCCCATTGCGTTTCATAAATTGTGTGAGTTTGACAGTATAATTTGATGCTGTTTTGATATCCCAAATTTCCACCTTCAATTATGTGTCCGCCTCCGGTTATGATATTTCCACCTATTTCGATTTTTTCTTTGAGGTTAGATTTTTCGTGAAGAGCATGGTTGTTAGGAGAAATAGGATAATAACTCATCTCGTATTTTTGACTAAGCTTGTAAATGAAATTGTATTGTTCTTCAGATAACGTATCCTTGAGCCATTTGGGGATAATGCCTTTAGGATAAAGCGTGTCTAGGCATACGTTTGGAAATGTATAGATCTCGTTTTCGTTGCTAGTAGTGGTGTTGAAGTTATTGCGGCAGGATGAAAATGCTACCGTGGCAATGAAAATACCAAATATTATTTTTTTGTTCATGTGATCCAAGTTTAATACTATAACACGCGAAACGGGAAAGGGGAATAGTCTGGAAACAGAAAAATTACCTGGAGGCAACTCGCAACCTTCAAGCAACCTTTTTTTTCGTTTTGATAGACAGGAAGTAATATTTTTGTTACAAATCGTTTGTGAAATGTTTGTTGAACGCTAAAATGAGGATGTATGTTCGCGCTTAAAAATGTACCGTTATACTTTATCTTGCTACTTGCTCCCGTGCTATTCCACGTGGACCGTTCTTTGCCGGGTATTACTGCAGGGTTCGCGGGTATGTTGTTGTTGCTCGTCTGTTTGGTCGTGTTTCCCGGGAGCAGGAGGTGTCGTTTCAATTTGTTAGATTTGTTTTTCTTGTTGTTCGTGACGTGGTACACGGGGCGAACGGTTGGGATTGGCTCTTCTATATTTGCCTGGAAGTTGCTGTTAGGTGGTGCGGCGATCATGTTGTATGTTTATGTTCGAAACACGGGAGTGAGGGTGTATTATTTTGACGTGTTGTTTGTTGCCGGAATTTTTCAGGCGATGTGGTTTTGGACTCAATTGCGAGGCTGGCTGCCGTCGTATCATTATTTGTACCCGGGAACGGGAGGGTTTATGAATCCCGCTATATTGGCTGTTTTTCTTGCAATCGCTTGTTTAGCCGGTTTGGTCGGTTTTTATCGAAGGGAAAAGTTTTATTTGCGCTGTTTGCGGGGAATAGGGATCGTGTTACTATTGATTACCTTGGGATTCTTGGGTTCCCGTGCGGCGTGGGTAGGATTGGGTATTGGAATTTTATGGATCGTGTTGACGGGGAGAGAATGGGGTGTTGCTCGGTTCTTTGGAAATATCCGTGAAAAGTATCGTATCGGGAAATATATTTTCTTGCTGCTCGCGATTGTTGTTCCCGTGAGTATAATATATGTTCTTTATCTGGTGCATCCGGTGTCGGTGCAAGGGCGTTTCTTGATTTGGCGGGTTGCCGGTACGATATTTCGTGATGCACCTTGGTTTGGTTGCGGTTCTTTTTCTGCCGCCTACATGCCCGCGCAGGGAGCGTGGTTCGAGATGCGTCCCGATTCCCCGTTCGTGTCAGTGGCGGGAAACAACGAGTACGCTTTTAATGAATTTTTGCGGGTGGTTTGTGAAACGGGGATCGTGGGGTTGTTGCTTTTCGTGGGGGTGGTCGTGATGGGGTTGTATTTCGCCGCGAAAGGGAATCGGGTTTCTCGTTTTGCCGGGGGTGTTTTGGTTGTGATTTTGGGATTCGGGCTGTTCAGTTATCCTCTCTCTGTCGAGCTCGTGAGTGTTGTTGCCATTATTTCGCTGGCAATTGTTGCCCGTGATGCCCGTCACGCCAGGGAATGGGTTGTTGACTTGGACACGAGTTTTGCTTTTATATTGAGAATAGCGGTTGTTTTATTCTTGTTTGTCTTGTCTATCGAGTATTATCACGAGAAGAAAGCGGATATTCTTTTGACAGAAGCCCGGGAGGTTTCTTCCCGGATGAAGACGAGTGAACTGAAGGTGTGTTACGAGCGCTTGGGGGGTAATCCCGATTTTGTTTTACGTTACGGGAGGACTTTGTACACGAGAGGGGATTTGCTTAACGCGCAGCCCGTACTTGAGAAGGGATTGAGCTTACGTCCCACGTCTGAACTGGCGAGTGATTTGGGGAAATGTTATTTCTATCAGGGGCGATGGAAGGAGGCGGAGCAGAAATACCGTCTCGCGGCGAATATGATACCTAATTATATAGTGCCTCATCATCTCTTGTTCAAGTTGTATCAATTGAAGGGGATGCCGGAGGAAGCAGGGCGGGAAGCGAGGCAGATGTTGACGATTCCCGTGAAAGTGGTGAATTCCTCCGTGATACGGGCACGAGGAGAAGCGAGAGCATTTTTGGAGGAAAATGGAGAGCAGTCATGACGCTAAATAAAAGAGAGTTTTAACTTGTTTAGAAACTATTAAAAAAAATGATTATGAGAAAAATGAAGTTTTGGATTTTGGGAATAATCTTGGCTTTGATTTATTCCTGTTCAGATGATTTCGGAGTCAAGGAGCAAGCGCCTCAAGGTATTGACGTGTCGGAAGCACGAGCTTATTTCGAGAAGAACGCCACGGATTTGGCCCCGCTTACTTTCAAGAATCCTCTCTCGAGAGCTTCTAGTTTTGTTGTGCCGGAGTTGATTCCGGAGTGGGATGAGGCAATAGAGTCCGAAAACGAGGATTATTTTATCACGGAAGTTCCTCTTCACTCGCAGTCCAATGCAATATGTGTGGAGCGTGTAATTAAAGACGCTGAATTCCTTTGTGAAAAAAAGATACTTTGTCAGCGTCGTTTAGTAATTGCTCGCCAAAAAGATTCGGAAGAAACCGATATGTTTGTTGCAACATTGGTTCCTGATGATGATTTTGTGGGTGGAGAGGGAACTCCTTTTACCGGGCGAGTGTTTTACTCGGAATTGAACGGGGATTTTAGGAAAGCTGTTGGGTATAAAGAGGGGCAGATGCAGGAACCTTTGTTGATAGGAAAGGCTCTTAGTTTTGCTGTTTATACGCGAAAAGGGGCACCTTTAGATTATTCTACTTTAACCTTTCAAGAGGGACAAACTTCACGTTCTGCAACGTATTCGAATAGTGAAAGTGGTGGAGGCGGATGGTATCCCGGTTGGGGCGGTGGAGGAACTGGTGGCGGTTCCATTGGTGGTGGGGGAACTGGTGGCGGTTCTACTGGAGGAGGAACTAGTGGCGGAGGTTCTGGGTATGATCCAGATTATGAATTAGGACAGCAATATTTTCAAGAAATGACAGAAAATATAGAGAGAGGGAATATAGAAGCAACATATGTAAAAAGGCGGGGAAGTACGCCAATATATGACGCAACAAGCGGTTTTTCTATTGGAATTAATACTGCCTCGGTGCTAACCTCTTGGGTGGGTTTTCTGAATCAGCCCGATGTGAAATTATATGCAAAAAATTTTGGTAAAGTAATGGGAGGATTAGCTGCAGGGATTTCGGCGTTTCAAACTATTGTGGCTTTTGCTGATCCAGATGTGCCTGATCCAGATGTTTGGGAGGTTATAAATACAGCAGTTGGGGTTGCATGTTTTTTCTGTTCTTTTGTTCCATGTTTAATGCCAATTATGACAGGTATTGGTGTGTTGAGTTCTATTGTAGGCATTGTTTCTGGTATGAAATATTATAGTCATGCATCGTTAATTCAAGTACCTTTGAAGAATGGAGGTAATGTTTATGTTTACTTTTCAGCGAGCATGCCATCTATAGCTTAAAGTGTTAAAATACAATATCTCGAGAGAGGTTATATTTTAATTTCTATTCGAGATATTGTTTAAAAAGTTACTTTTGTTTTATCTAAATATTAATCTGATTTTTTATGAAAATATTTCGTCGTCCTTTTTGGCAAGCAAATACTTCTAGAGTTTTTATAAGAATGGCTATAATAGCAGGGATATTTTTTGTTCTTTTAATGTATTGGGCAACTAATTCTTTATGGTGTTGTTTATTAATGCTATCAATATGGAGTATAATGTGTTTTCCTGCATTTTTTACGCAGTATTTTTACGTGACCTTAACAGATGATCAATTGATACTTAAAAATGGTGTTTATACTTTTTGGCAGAAGATATATCTTTACCAAGAGATAGAAAAGGTTGAAATTAAGCCAAGTCTTAATTTTTATATGAAAGTTTTGACAAAGGATCGAAAAACATTCGTGTGGGATTATGTTATAGATTTAGTCGATCCTAAAGATTTTGATGAACTTGTAGAGATGATTAGAGCCAAAGGGATTGTAGTTGAAACTGCTGGTTTTGATACAGTTTATCCTAATAGGAATCAATATAAAATAGAAGAAACATGTAATGTTCTAGATGTAGATGTGAAAAAATTTCGTCAATCTTTGTGGAACACGAGTTTAATCAGAAAGAATCTTACATGTACAGTTATAATAACGATATTACTCGCTCCATTTGTTCTTGTTATCACGCAATCGGTTTGGGCGTGTTTGGGAAGTATTTGGGTGTTTTACTTGTTATTCCCGATTTATTTTACCCGACATTTTTACGTGATATTATCAGCGGACAAATTGATTATCAAGAACGGTGTATACTCTTCTATGCAAAAGGAATACTTGTATGGAGATATTGCACGGGTCAAAATAAAACGGGGTAATAATATATACATGCAAGTTTTCACTAAGAAGGACGAGGTAAAAGTGAAACGATATTGTATAGATGTTGTTGCACCTAAAGATTACAGAGAACTTGTGGAGATGATTAAAGCTAAAGGGATTGCCGTAGAAACGGAAGGGCTTGAAGCGTATTTATCTTGAAAAGAATTTGTCGTATGAAAATATTTCGAAGTCCATTTAGAAAAACTCTTACGGCAAGTGAGTTTAGGTATTTCATAATATTCTTTATAATATTCATGGTTCCAGCTCTTCTTGGAGGTGAATTTAACTCTCCTGCTTTTTGGTTTTTGCTCGTATTTATAATAGTTTGTTTGCATTTATTGATAGTACAATGTTTTTATGTTGTTTTGACACCTGAGAAATTAATTATAAAAAATGGTGTTTATACATTTTGGAAAAAAGAAGTTTTTTTTAATGATATAAAAAAAGTTAAGATTGTTTATGCAGGGAAACTATCATATCCTTATATGCAGATTGTAACCAAGAAGAATAAAACGGGTTCATGGCGTTATGTGATTAATTTAATCAATTTTCAAAGTTATTCTGCTTTAATCGAGGCGATTAAAGCGGAAGGTGTAGTTGTTGAAACCAAAGGACTTACAGATTACATCAATTTGTTTAAAAATGTAAATAAAAAAGTAAACTAAAAACCTGTGAAATATGAGGTTATTTTAATATTGCGGAACCATGAAAACATTTCGTCGTCCATTTAGCAAATCTAATACCGTTTTTGAAGTTAAATTTTTTACTGTAATTTTTGTTTTATTGGGACTAGTTGTTCTGCCTAATACTGAATTTACAATACTAGGCTTTCTGTTTTTAGTTGTAGTTTGCTTTTGCGTGATGCATATTTTTATATCACAATTATACTATATTATTTTAACCGATACGACATTAATTATTCAAAATAGAGTTTATTTATTCTGGAGGAAAGAAGTACGATATATAGATATTGCAAAAGTAAGAATAAAGTGGCACGGGGATAAATCGTATCCATACATGAAAATAATCACAAGAAAGCCTTCTGGGATATCATGGCGCTACACGATAGACCTCGTTGATCCTCAAGATTACGAGGCTATAGTAAAGGATGTCGAGGCAAAAGGTATTACGGTGGAAACCCAAGGGATAGATGTCTATGCCCGTATTTTTAAAGATGAAGATAAATCTAAATGAGGAATGAATTGTTATGAAAAATTTCGTTGTTCTTTTTGGAAAACTGCTTTTGGACTTCCTGTTGTTATAGGATTGTTTTTTTTAACATTATTAGTTGTTTCGTCAGGTATTGTAGAAGGTCTTTCATATTTGGAAATGGTGAAAATATTATTTATAGTCTATTTATTTCCTTTTTGCATGGTTTTGTTTTTAGAATTCTATGTTATTTTACTTGATGATGTTTTGTTTGTGAAAAATACTATTTTCCCATTTTGGAAGAAGAAAGTGTATTTCAAGGATATAACGAGAGTAAATATTGTTGATCATGGAGGAAATTCAATACCTTATATACAAATCATAACCAGTAAAGCCAAACTGGCTTGGCGTTATTATTTGGATCGTGTAAGTCGTAAAGATTTACCAGAGTTAGTTGCTTTTTTGAGAGAAAAAGATATAGATGTTAGGACAAAAGGTATAGATGCATTTTAAGTATGAAGATATTTCGTCGTCCCTTCAAGAAATCGGGTACAGCATTTGATGTTAAATTTGCCTTGATAACATTTGTTTTGTTGTGGGGATTTGCAGCTTGTGCTGTTGAATTTAATGTTCGAGGTATATTAGCCTCGATTGTATTCGTGTTTATATTAGTACAACTTTATATCTCAAGGCTTTACTATGTTGTCTTGCGGGATGATAAGTTGATAGTGCAAAATGGAGTTTATTCATTCTGGAAGAAAGAGGTACGATATGTCGATATTGTAAAAGTGAAAATAAAGTGGTGGCAAGATCGAACGTATCCATACATGAAAATAATCACGAGAAAGTCTTCCGGGATATCATGGCGTTACACGATAGATCTCGTTGATCCTCAAGATTACGAGGCTATAGTAAAGGATATCGAGGCTAAAGGTGTCACGGTGGAAACCGAAGGAATAGATGTCTATGCCAGTATTTTTAATGATGAAGATAAATCTAAATGATAAAAATTGAATTATGAAAACATTTCGTCAATCTTTGTGGAACACGAGTTTATTTAAAGTAAATTTTATGCTCACTTTTATAGTGACAATGATCCTTGCTCCATTTGTTTTTATTACCACGCAATCGGTTTGGGCGTGTTTGGGAAGTATTTGTTTTTTTTACTTGTTATTCCCGATTTATTTTACCCTACATTTTTACGTGATATTATCAGCGGATAAATTGATTATCAAGAACGGGGTGTACTCTTTCATGCAAAAGGGATACTTGTACGGGGATATTGCACGGGTCAAAATAAAACGGGGTAATAATATATACATGCAAGTTTTCACTAAGAAGGACGAGGTAAAAGTGAAACGATATTGTATAGATGTTGTTGCACCTAAAGATTACAGAGAACTTGTGGAGATGATTAAAGCTAAAGGGATTGCCGTAGAAACGGAAGGGCTTGAAGCGTATTTATCTTGAAAAGAATTTGTCGTATGAAAATATTTCGTCGTTCTTTTTGGAAATCGGAAGAAATTCGAGCATCGAAATGGGGTTTTGTTTTTGTTTTGTTATTAGGTTTTCCTATTTTTTGTTCAATGGGTTATCCATGGGAAATGTACATGGGTGTTATTTTCGTGTTGATATTTTTATTGTGCTTTCATCCATACTCTTTTTTTTACGTGATATTATATGATGATAGGCTAGTTGTTCAAAATGGAGTCTTCTTTTTTTGGAAAGGCGAGTATTTTTATGAAGATATTGTGAAAGTAACGCTCGTGTGGTTGGGTGGGATGTCAAATCATTACATTCAGGTTTTCACGGAAAAAGGGAAATCTAGGCGTTATTTTATCGATTTAGTAGCCCCGAGTGATTATCAAGAGATTGTAAATATAGTTCGGGGTAAGGGAATTTTGGTTGAAACAGTCCATCTTGATGAGTGGGTAAAATAGAAGTTGGGTTATGAAAACATTTCGTCGTCCTTTCAAGAAATCGGGTACGGTATTTGCTGTTCACTTCCTTGTTTACCAAAATCGAATTTCTTTGTTTTCGTGGGTGAATATTCTTTCTTCAATGCCTGTCGTGTGGTTATGAAGCCAAAGTAAAGCCCCCCGGGGGACATCGTGATACTCGAGGTAATAATCGGGGGCTATTTGTCGTCCTAGTGATTGCCAACCGTTCAAGTCATGATAGAACAGCTCGTAGTCGTTTCCCGGGTAAATTCCGTTGCCGTCACTTCTAGGAAGGCACACGATTTTTGCAGCATGGACTGAAGTGTCAAAATCGATAATGATTTTTTTCATGGGGTCGAGAGTGATATTAGTTAGAGGGTCATTGTCAAGAATCAAAGAATCCGAGGGGGAGGTTTTTCCCTTTAATGGCTTGCCTGCTTTGTCAAGAAAGGATAGTTCTGCCATGTATACAGGGTGAGTGGTGGTATTCGATACTCGCCAATATCTGAATCGCTTGTCTGTTTTGTTATATCCTTGTGCATAGGTTACAGGGGAGGTGTCAAACTGGGATATTATCGTGTCGGGGGTGAGGAAGTTCGGATCGTTGGAAGCTTCTATCACGAGATGTTGTAGGTATTTGTTGAATGCGTGTAGCAAGTCGTTAAAAGGATATTTTCTTTTGATTGTTATTTTTTGTCGGGTGCAAGTGTTCGGTACAAGATACTTGATTTCTCCTTTCAAGTTTAAGATGAAAGGAAAGTGCATGGGGCGCATTTTTTTCTTTTGATAATACGTTACCAGGTAAAGGTGGTTTTTGCCGATATTCTTGAATTTGACGGCTGATTGCTGATGGGTCGTGATGTCAACGGGTTGCCACTCGAGGTTGTTGAAGACACACAGGTAGGCGTGTCGTGAGGATGCGGGTAGTTTTTTCTGCGCGGAGGTAATGACATCGGCAGTGTACACGTAGTGGTCGCTAACATCTTTATAGAAAGGATTAAGAAAGAAGTCGGGGATGTATTCGCCTTTCGCAGGGGTGACAACTCGGTCGCGTGAATAGGTTTTTTGATATACTTTGGCTGCTTGGTTGTTTACTCCCATGACTGCCGTGTTTTTTGATTCGGAAGATACTATTTTGCACCACTGGTGAAAACCGTTGCGATTGGCATAGCGGGGGATGAATTCGATACAGGAAGGAATGCTTGCAATACGGTGTGTAAGATTGTCTGCTATGGCGCAATGAGTACATTCCCTTAAAATGTTTTGAAGGTGTAGTTCAGAGAGTATTTGGGGGTTGATCTTTGTTATCGGTTTTGATAAAGGAATGTCATTAATGATTTTTGGCATGATGTATTTTGTATTGTCTAGGAAAAATAGGTCTTCTAATGCTTGTGGTGCGATATCCAAGGAATCACGCCATAAATCGAGACGTTCATTTGCGAAGCGGTAAGGAAGAATGTATTCTAGGAATATGTCAAAAGGGATGTCTTTTAACCAGCTGTACTGGTGTAATTTCTCGAAAGATAAGTCGATGTGGCGGATGAGGAAATCTGCCTTGATATGTTCCACGTCTTCTTCGTGGTAGGAATTTTTTCTAAGCCAATTGATTTCACTGAATGATATGTCTAGCAATTTATGATGAAGGTAGCATCCTATGGTGTCAGCGTCTATCTTTGCCCGGTATGCGTTGATGAGGTCACCTTGCAGCGTGTAGTGCCCGGGCATGTTGGCGATGAGGAATTCGGCGGCTTTTAGTTTCAAGGAGTCAGCGGGTTTTTGTGAATAGTGGTCAAGGACTTTCTCGAGTTCGCTTCTATTTTCGCCTGCTAGTTGTAAGGCTGTTTCTAATGCCTCGTTGCGGGTTTGGCAAGAGAGAGTGGCTAGAAAAATGATGTAGATATATTTTAGTTTCATGGTATAAATCGTTTTACCGCAAAGTAAATAATTGTAGGGTAATATTTCGAGAAAAAAGGTTGCGTGAAGGTTGCGAGTTACGTTTGTTATTGTACATATTCGGGGAATACACAATTTGTAAAGATATTTGCCGCATATATTGCGGCAAATATGGTGTTTAATCTCCGCACC
This sequence comes from Butyricimonas sp. Marseille-P3923, assembly GCF_900184685.1. Taxonomy (GTDB): domain Bacteria; phylum Bacteroidota; class Bacteroidia; order Bacteroidales; family Marinifilaceae; genus Butyricimonas; species Butyricimonas muris. The sequence continues at coordinate 579,071 of NZ_FXXL01000006.1, read as the reverse complement.
ATGGTAATGAAGCCTCGCGAGCAACTTTAAAATTATAACACGAGTTCATAGTTCGTGCTTCGTCCCCCTTCATCCGTTTTGCGTAATACATTTTTATTTATCAAATCTTGTATATCACGCAATGCGGTATCGGGAGAACATTTAGTAATCTTTCCCCATTTGGATGAGGTTAGTTTTCCATTAAAACTATCCGTTGATTTTGTATTGAAAATTATGGGAATTTTGCAGATTTGTTGTGCAATATTTGGGAGAAATGGATTAGAACCGGGTGAAGTTTCTGTCCACGAGGTAATCGAAACCTTGGTCGGTTTCCACGGGGATATTCTTTTCTTTGAAGGTGTCGAGTAGATCGGGAAAGTCTTTTGCCGCTACGAGTTCGATGACGTAGCTCCAGGCATGGTTGGGGTTGTTTTTCGTGAAGACTTGGATGTAGGGACCACAGTTATAACCTCGACCTCCGAAGAGTTTGACTTTGATGATGTCGTTGTAGTTGTATATGCGCTGCCAGCGGGTGTAGATGCTGTTTCGGAGGAGGAATTGGTCGTCCGTGAAGGTGAGGTAGAAATACTGGGTGAAGATTGCCGGATATATAGAGAGCCACAAGAAGATCGGGATTAACACGAGGGGATTGAATTCAAAAGAATCACTGTAAACTTGATGCGTGATAAGGCCTACTAAACCTATGGATATATAAATATAAGGTTTGAGCATGGTTCTTGAAGTGTCGGATTGCCAAAAGGGTTGACGAAATTCTCGCATAACAAACGCTGTTTTGTGTTTAAGCAAATATAAAAATTTTGGACGTGTTTTCCAATTTTTGGAGAGAAGTGTTTTTTATGCTATATTCGCATTATAGAAATGGCTGTTTCCGAAATGGCTGTTTCGGAACTGAAGGTTTCGAATTAAACACGAATTGAAATGAGATTCTATAATAGAGAAAAAGAGATCGAGAGATTGCGGGATATACGGGAACGTTCAACCCGGAACGCGCGGATGACGGTAGTTATGGGGCGTAGGCGTATCGGTAAGACACAATTGTTGTTGAGGGCGACGGAAGGGCAACCGACATTGTATTTTTTCGTGGCACGTAAGGCAGAGAATTACTTGTGTCAGGATTTTCAACAGGAAATTAAGGACAAATTGGGGATTCCGCTTTTGGGGGAAATAAGTAGTTTTGGGAAGTTGTTCGGTTTTCTGATGGAGTTATCGAAGGAACGGGCGTTTAATCTTATCATTGATGAGTTTCAAGAGTTCTATAATATTGCCCCTTCGGTTTATAGTGATATGCAACGGCATTGGGATTTGAATAAGGACGAGAGCAAGATAAATTTGTTATTGAGTGGATCGGTGTATTCCTTGATGCATAAGATATTCGAGAATTCGAAAGAGCCTCTTTTCGGGCGTTCTACCGGGATGTTGATGGTGCGTCCTTTTGAAACTTCCGTGTTGAAGGAAATTCTCGCGGAACATAATCCGGAGTACACGGCGGAGGATTTATTGGCTTTGTACGCGTTCACGGGTGGAGTGGCGAAGTATGTGCAATTGTTGATGGATGCCGGTGCGTGTACCATGGAGGCGATGCTTGATTACATCGTGAGGGAGGATTCGACTTTTATACCCGAAGGGAAAAATATGCTCGTGGAGGAGTTTGGGAAAGAGTACACGAATTATTTTACTATTCTTTCGGCTATTGCGAGAGGGGAAAACACGAGAGCGAAGATAGAAGCGGTGGTGAACCGCGAGGTGGGAGGATATTTGACGAAGTTGGAAGGGGATTACGGGTTGATATCTAAGGTTACTCCTATTTTTTCTAAAGTGGAAACCAAGAATGTGCGCTATACGCTGGAGGATAACTTTTTGACATTTTGGTTCCGGTTCGTGTATAAATACAGTTATATGATAGAAATCGGTGCTTATGGTCAGTTGAGGGAGGTGATCGAGCGGGATTATCCCGTGTTTAGCGGAAAGATTTTGGAACGTTATTTTCGGACAAAGTTGGTTGAACAGAAAAGGTTTACCCGAATAGGTGGATATTGGGACAGGAAGGGGGAAAACGAGATTGATCTGGTGGCGGTCAATGAATTGGAGAATACAGCAGAGATTATCGAGATAAAGCGTAACGCGACCAAAATTAACATGAACCAATTGAATGAAAAGAGCGTGCAGTTCCGTAGGGTTGTCGGTAAGGAATTGGAGGGTTACACGATTCAATTGAGGGGACTCTCGATGGAGGATATGTAATAATAGTAATGCCGCCCATGAGGCGGCATTACTATTATATGAATTTTTCCCGGTGGCGGGTGTTGTTCAGACCGATGATGATAAAGAGGGCAGAAGCGATCAACATGTTTATCCGGCAATGGAAAACGGCGTTGAAGAATATCTGCGGGTTTTTATCGAGGGGAACATCGTATGGATTGAGGAAGATGTTCCATTGGCTGGCACCGAGGCTTTCTTTCATCATAAAGAGGATCAACCCGATGATGATAATGACCACGGAGGTTCCGTTGCCGTTCTTGATGGTGGTGCTCAGCATGAAGGAGAGCGTACCGATAAAGAGGGCGGGTACCATAGCTTGCAGGGCGAGGTTCATCGGGGGAATGGACACGATGGCGAGATCCGTGAGCAATGCAAGGATCAACGTGATGACGAAGCAGATGACATACGAGATCAAGAGCCGGAATAACCAAACTTTGTAGCTGTAGTTAGGGATCCCGAAGATGATTTCGACGATTTTGGCATCTTGGTCATTTTGTAACCCGAAGCACATGGGGTAGAAGACGAGCAGGATGCTCGGCAGCATCAGCATCGAGTAGGCGGTTGCTTGGGTGATCTCGTCATCACCCAGCAGGTACACCACCACGGTGATGATAAAGAACACGAGGGCACTCAACATGAAGTACAGGAATTTGTTCCCGAAGATGATCTTGATGTTGTATTGTACCAGTTTCTGTATCGCTATCCAAAATTGAAGCATAATTGGGGGTGCGTTTTATTGGGTTATAATTTGTTCTTTGTTCTCTATTTTGACGGTTCTCAACAGCCACAAGTAGGAGTCTTCCAGCGCGGGGAGTATCCGTTCGGCGTTCTCGGCGGGCTTGCGCTCGCTGAGGCAACGTACTTTGATCATATCGCCTTGGCGGATGTGGTGAACGACGAGCAGGTCGGACGGGAGTTTGGCAAAATCCCGTACCGGTACTTCGAATGTCCACGTGACATCCTTGGCTATGTTGGCCATATCGGAAGGAGTACCGTGATATTTCAGTTCTCCTTTGTTGATAACGCCCACTTGATTACAGGAGCTGGCGATATCCTCGATAATGTGGGTGGAGAAAATCACGATCCGGTTACGCGACAATTCCACAAGCAGGTTCCGGAAGCGGATTCTTTCCCGCGGGTCGAGTCCCGCCGTGGGTTCATCTACCACGAGGATGCGCGGCAGGTTGAGCAACGTCTGGGCAATACCTATACGCTGTTTCATACCACCGGAGAATCCCCCGATTTTCTTATCCTTGTTCTCGTACATGTGAACGGCGGAAAGTACTTCTGCGATCCGGTTCTGGCGTACACGCTTGTTGTAGATGCCTTTCAACAGAGCCTGATATTCGAGAAATTCCCAAGCCGTGAGGTTCTCGTAGGTTCCGAATTCCTGCGGCAGGTAACCGATTAGGCCTTGCAACTCTTCCCGTTTCTTCTGGGTGTCGATACCGTTGATAAATATCTTGCCGTAGCTTTGCTCGAAAATACCGCAGATGATACGCATCAGCGTGGTTTTACCCGCTCCGTTGGGACCGAGGAGTCCGAACATTCCGGTATGGATTTCCATGGAAACGGAACTTAACGCCTTGAACGGTTTTTTCTTCACGCCGATGAACGGAGCCTTGGAAGCCATACGGAATATGGTTTTCTTCAACATACGGAAGCGACCGTCAATCAGATCAATATTAATGTTCTCCTTGTTAATCTTGTTGGACAAGTATCTTGCCGCGATACCGATATACCAGAACATACCGAGGAAAATAGCTCCCCCGCTATTGTCGAACTTGTTGCTCGACCAGTAGAGGATAACGAAAGGTCCCGCGTAATAGATGGCGATAGCGATGACGCGCAAGATTTTGGCAATCATCTTACCGTTCCGGTTTTCACAAAATTCCCGGAAGATATTCATGGTGCCGAGGGTCATGATCCACGTGATGAAAGCGAAGATGACCGCCCACAAGAATAATACTTGATAACTGAACGTGAAGTAATACATGAAGCCGAGGATGGGTAGCGACCATAGCAGGGGTTGCAGGTCTTTCCACTCCCGGTATTGCTCTTTCAAGCCCAGACGTTCCCTGATTTTCAGCCCGGAAGTCCATTCCCGCTCGAAACGGGAGGGGCGACCATATATCTTCACGAGATTGCATACTTTGATTTCCAGTTCTTCGTCGGCAGGGATGATGTTGCTTTGGGCACGGCGAAGACTGTCCTCAAGGAACCACGTGATGCCCGGTACCAGTATAACGGTCAGAATGACGTAAAGTATTCGGTCGAGCACTGTATATGTCCAGAAATAGACACAAGTGAGTGCCACGATGAATGCCGCGATTTGTATGATTTTCATCACCCAGCTTTGCGAGTGCAGGCGGGCAAGGGCGTCTTCCATACCGGAGTAGAGCGTGGGGATAATAACTAGAGTCAACAATGTACTCATAGTCAATCCGCCTATTACAGTGATCGCGAACGGGGCGCCTAGTCCGGACACGTATTCTCCCGTGCCGAGAGCCAGCGGAACCATAGCCACGATGGTCGTGATTGCCGTGATCAGGATAGGTCGCAGGCGGGATAGGCCGGAGGTTATGATAGCGCGTTGCTTCCGGTTGCCCGTGCGGCGTAGCAATGAGGTATAATCTATAAGGATGATACTGTTGTTTACCACGATACCGATCAGGATGATAAAGCCGATAAAGACATTGGCATTCATCAACGGGTTGCTCGTGAACAATAATGCCAATAACGAGCCGATTGCTGCCAACGGGATCGTGAACATCAGCACGATAGGGGCTGATATCGATTCGAACACGGAAGCGAGTATCATGTAAATAAGGACGAATGCGGCCAGTATAAGGAAAGTGAAATCATCCATTTCATTTTCCTCGTGAACGACTTGTACGGCGATTCCGGCAGGGACATCCAAGCCTTGCACTAGCTCGTCAATCTCTTCCCGTGCCGCTTCAAGCAGAGGTTTCGATTCGTTGATATCCGAGTTGAAAGCGTAATAGAGAGTGACTTCCTTCTCTTGGTTAATACGAATGATGCTTCCTTTGTCCCGTCCGAGGTTGATGCGGGCGAAATCACGTAATTCTACCAGTCCGTTTTTGGAGTTCGTCACCTGCATATTGCGCAGATCCTCAAGCGTACGGGTTTGTGTAGTCTTGTCTTTTTCGTCATACGTGGCGTCCCGGATAATGATATCATATTCTTCGTCACCCGCTTTGTATTTTGTGGATGCCGTGCTTTCAGGACCGAAATTATTGAGTTCATTTGCCACGTTGCCGGGAGTGATGTCGTTGACTCCCATCAAGTACTGGTCAAAGAACATTTTTGCCACAGAACTACCCGATTGACTGCTGACATTGGAATAAGAAATATTGTCAAGGTCTTCGAATTGGTATTTCAAGTATTCGGCAAAATTTGTCATAGCCTCGAAATCCTGTCCTTTGATAACGACTTTCTCGCTTTGGCTCCCGATATTCATCAGGCGAAGCAGTGAGGCGTTGCCCAACATGCCGCCGCCACCTCTCTCGGCGGTTTCTGTTGCTTGAAGGCTGATTTGGGATATGTTTACTTTATCTGCCAGTTTCAGTACTTCGTCTTTCAACTGTGGGATAGATTTATTGTTGATTTTTTCAAAATCGTCTTTCAGTCGGATGGTAATATCCACGTTATCTTCGCTGATGTCGGACGTAAATGTTTTGATCTCTTTGACCTCGAGCAATTCATCCTCGAACAGGCGAATCATATCGTCAGTCTTTTGTAACGTGTATCCGGTTGGCGGAGTAATGTACACGTTGAACGTGTTTGTTTGAATTTCTCTAAGAGTATTTAGCGTCAGGGAAGTGGATAGCACTACCGTGACGAGAAGCACCACGAGTGCGGAGATGATAACCTGTGCCGGGCGGCGGAGGGACATTTTCAGTATTGCCATGTAGATTTGCACGAGGCGGTTGTGCAGTGACAATTTGCTGAAATTAACGTCGTTCGGTTTCCTCTTCAAAATAGCATTGACTGCCATGGGTATCAGCAGTAACGCCACGACCAGCGATATGGTCAGCGTGGCGACGATGGACACCCCGATATGTTCTCCGATAAGTTTAATCTCGTAACGGTCGGCAAAAAGGAAAGGCAGGAATACCATAATCGTGGTGATCGTGGCGGCAAGGACTGCTTTCCATACTTCCTCGGTTCCTTGCACGCAGGCTTCATCCGTGGGCATACCTGTGGCCTTCAGGCGATAGATATTTTCCATGACCACGATGGAATTGTCCAGTAACATTCCCACCGCGAGCGCAATACCGGTGAGGGTAAGCGTGTTGATCGAGATGCCGAACAAGTAGAAGAAGTAGAAGGACGAGAACACGGATATCGGTATAGCGAAAGCGACAATAGACACGATATGTATTTTGCGCAAGAATAGGAAGAGGACGAAAATAGCTAGAAAAGCTCCCGATATGGCAAGGTTGATAATTTCGTTGATATTATCACTCATGATTTCAGCCTGATCTTCCTGAATGTCGATACTGATCCCTTTGGAGGCTATCTCTTCATTCAGTCGGTCGATTTCTGCCCGTACTTTTTCAGACAAATCAATCACGTTGGTCAAAGGGGATTTGTATAATCTACAGGTTACGACCTCCTTACCGTTTACACGGGAATAGGAGTCTTCTTCCTTCACCCCGAAGTGGATTTCCGCGATATCTTTTAGCAGAATTGGTCCTTCGGCTACAACGATACTTCCAAGGTCTTCGGTGGCAAGGTATTCTGCCGTCACGTTGACGAAATAACGTTTATTGTTCTCGTACACGGAGCCGGCAAATGTTTTTTCCGCCAGATTTGCAGATATCTTGCTACTGATGATAGATGGCGTGAGATTTAGTGCTTTGCATCGTTCCAAATCGATAATGACTTCGATACTTTTTTGTCGGCCACCCACGATTCGGACTTCTGCGATACCGTCCACGCTTTCGAGATAGGGGGTGATATCTTTATCCACGATGTTGCGGACATAGTCGATATCGTCTTCCCCGAGGATTTGCAACTGCATGAAGTTGTCACTTGCCGAACCGGCAGAGGATTTGTTGACAGTACAAGTAAATTCTTCGGGAATGTTCTTGGATATGCTCTTTATATTTTGTTCCAGTTGCAGGAACGCGTATTTCAAGTCTACATTTTGTTTCAATGCAACTCGGATTGAAACACCTGACGAACTGATGTACGTTTCTATTTTTTCCACTCCGTCGAGCGAACTGATAGCGCCTTCTACCGGGATAGCGGCGTGATTTTCAACGTACGTGGGGTCGAGTTCCAAATTCGAAGTGGCTCTGATGTTGACACTCAATACCGGTAATTCGGCATTGGGAAATATTTCCATGGGCAGGTGCTTCTGGGAAAAGATTCCCATAAGTACCAACCCGATGAATAACATCGAGATGAGAACTCGTCTTTTTATAATGGTCTTCATGACTTCTTTTTATCAATAACGTAATACACACATGGAATGACGATCAAGGTCATGACGGTAGAGGTCAGAAGCCCTCCGATAACCGCTAATGCCATGGGAGATCGGAGCGAAGCTCCTTCCCCGAAACCGAAACACATGGGGAGCAATGCCAGAATAGTGGTGGCACTGGTCATGATGATCGGGCGTACGCGGTGTTGGGCAGCCATTTTGATAGCATCGTCCAACGGGTGACCGTCCGCTTTCAGGCGGTTGATTGCATCCACGAGTATAATAGAACTGTTCACGGCAATACCGGCAAGCATGATGATACCGATAAATGCCATCATGTTGAGTGTTTGTCCGGTAATCAGGAATGCCCACACGCAACCTACCCCGGCTAACGGGATAGTCAGCAGAATAGTGAACGGGTGGCGTAAAGATTCGAATTGAGCAGCCATAACCATATACACTAACAGTATGGACAGACCTAAGGCGAAGCCCAGTCCGCCGAATGATTCTTGTCTTTTTTCTTCCTCTCCGGTAATCTTTGCCGTGTATTTTGCCGGGAACTCTACTTCCGATAGTTTTTCGCGTATGGAAGGAGTGATGTGGCTTAACGTGTATCCTTTGTCGATCATCGCTGTAACCGTACCCGTGCGGCTTTGGTTTACTCTGCCGATTTCCCGCGGAGCGGAAGTGATTTCGATATCCGCTATTTCAGCGAGGCGATATTTTTTGTCCCCTTGCGTGATTTCGATTTGTTCCATCTCTGAAAGAGAAACTTCGGGTACTTTGATACTGATATCGATAGTTTCGCCCTTGTTCTCGAAGGAACCCGCTTCTTTACCGTTCAGTTTTTCACTTACCTGATCACTTACTTCTTTGACATTGATTCCGTAGATACCGCTTTTCAACCGGTCGATCTTGATGTTTACCTCGGGAGCGCCCTGTTCCATAGAGGTCTTGATATCATAGAGTCCGGGGATGCCCGATATCTTTTCTTTTATGGAGGAACACAATTCGTTTAATATATCCAGCTCTTCTCCCTTCACTTCGATCACGAGAGGAGCTCCTTCCGTGCCGAGAATACTTTGTAAGGCGGACTCTCCTTTTTCGTAGGAGATTTCAACACCTTCGGGGAGTTGGTAGTTCGCGTTTATATTCGTGATAAAATAATCAGCGTCCAGTTTGGAATCTTTTTTAATTTTCACGGTTACTTGTGCTTGGTTGTCTTCTTCCAGTTTGCCGCCGCTTGTGCTTTCCAGATTGGAGGGACCGACTTGCGTGTATATCCATTCGATATCATCGCCGCCCAGTGTGCGTGCGGCATCTTCAATGGTCGCCACGGCATTGTCCGTGTTTTGCAGTCGGGTACCGGGTTCCATATTGATGAGTATGGCAAGCTCTTTGGATTCCGCTTTCGGCATGAACTCCATCCCGATAAAAGGCAGCATCAAGTAAGATATTACCATCAGGACGAGAGCCGCCAGAATAACGGCATATTTTACTTTTAATACGCGTCCCACGAAGTTACCGAAACCTTTTATCGTGATGGCATGACCTTTTCTTCCGTCTTTTTTACCCAGAAATTTTGACACGAGCATGGGAATGAACAAGATGGACACGAACAGAGAGGATAGCAGCGAGAAGCTGACCGTCCATGCCTGTTCTTTAAACAGTTCACCTGCCGCACCTTGCAGGTAAACAATCGGGAGGAACACGACAATGGTGGTTAAGGTGGATGCCGTGATTGCTCCTGCCACTTCCGATGTGCCTCGCACCGCTGCTTCGGTGGGAGAGAGGTGATTCTCTTCCATGTTTCGGAAGATATTCTCCATGACCACGATAGCGTTGTCCACGAGCATACCCGCCCCTAAGGCAAGTCCCCCCAATGTCATGATATTGATGGATAGCCCGTTGAAATACATCAGGTTGAACGTGGCGATAATAGATATCGGAATGGATACACTCACGATAAGCGTCATGTTCACCCGTCGCAGGAATAAATAAAGAATGATAACCGCGAGCAGAATACCTATCAAAGCGGAGTCCTTCACTTCATTGATAGAACTTCCGATAAAATCACCTTGGTTGCTGATCACGTGGAACTCGTATCCCGGTAAACTTTTTTGGAATTCATCGAGTTTCACGAGCAGGTTATCGACGGCATTTACCGTGTTGTACTTGTTCTCCTTGTATATACTGATACCCAAGCAACGTTCACCGTTGTAACGGGCGATATTCTCGGGTTCTTGATTGCGGATACTTACCGTGGCGACATCTTTCAAGTAGATTGGGGCTTTCGGTTTACTCGATCCTGTTGACGCTTGTGATGATGCGTTGGAGGTGGAAGAGGTATTTTCCTTGAAAGCGACAATGATGTTTTCAATATCTTCAATGGTATTGATCAGATTCGCCCCCTTTACCATGTACCGGATGTCGTTGTCGGTGATCGTTCCCCCGGACACGTTCTGACTCATGCCGGTAATCTGGGAAGCGATAGTGTTTGCCGTCAACCCGAAAGCTTCCAGCATGTAGGCGTCCGTGGAGATTTCCACGATAGCTTGCTCCTGACCGCTTAATTGAATATCTGCTATTCCACCCACGCGGACAAGTTCGTTGCGCATATAATTCTCCGCGACCTTACGTAACTCGTTCATGTCTTTGATCTCGTTGTGCGTGAGTGCGATAGTCATAATCGGACTGGCGTTCGCGTCATAACGGGTGACGTTAATCTCGTCCACGTTGTCCTGTTGGGCATAGGTGGAAACTGCACGTTGCAGATCTAAAAAAGCGGCATCCATATCCTGATCCCAGCCGTATTCAACCGTGATTTTGGAATATCCTACCCTGCTGATGCTGTAAACGCTTTGTACACCTTCCTGTCGTGCGGCAGTACCCTCGACTTTTTGAGTGATTTGTCTTTCAACCTCTTCCGGTGGTCTTTGTCCGCTTTTTACTTCCACGTAAAGGGCGGGATTTTTCAAGTCGGGGAAAAGGTCTGTTCCCAGTTTATTATAAGATATCGTACCCAGTAAACATACCGCCAGCGTGAGCATAAGCACGCTCACCGGGTATTTTACTGCAAATTTGGTGATACTGTTCATATCGTTTTATTTCATGATTTTTACTTTGCCTCTGTTTCTCAAGAACTCGTAACCTTTGATAACGATCTTGTCACCCTCGTTCAAGCCTTCCGTGACTTCCGTGTAGCGGTCGTCGCTGATGCCTGTTTTGATGTATTTCTCCACGGCACGATTCTGTTCCACCGTGAATACGTTACGCATTCCCCGGCGGGCATTGACGATTTCTTTCGGGATAAATAACACGGAGTCTCTTTGCAAAGTAATAATCTCGCCTTTGGCGAACATTCCGGGACGTAATTTCAATTCCGGGTTGTTAATAGCGATGTATCCGGAGAATGTACGGGTTTCCTCGTTAATTGCCGGGGATAACTGGGATACGGTTCCGGATAAAGTATCTGATTTTATATTATAGTTGGTAACTAATACTTTTTGTCCCACTTTCACTTTTTCGATGGCATTTTCCGGAAGTGCGATTTCCATGTACATCTGGCTGTAGTCCATCATACCCACGATGATTTCGCCGGAAGCAACGTCTATTCCCGGAGTGAAATAGGGTAAAGTGACGATTACCCCTTTAAACGGGGCTCTGATATTTATTTTTTCCAACTCGGTATTTGCCGTTTCCAGTGCGGTTTGTGCTTGGATATAACTGCTCTCGGCGTTCAACACGTCTTTTTCGGTTGCCCCTCCTTTATCATACACGACCTTTTGCCCGTCCCATTCTTTTTTGGCGATATCAACTTGCATTTTCTTGGTTTGCAGCGATACGCTGTTCTCGTGTTCCTTATTGTTCAGTTTCACAATGACGGCTCCCGCTTCCACGATGTCACCTAATTTATAAGGGCGTCCGGTTTTGGGATTATTCATCAGTTCGTATTTACCGGTAATCTCTGATTTTATCTCGGCGGTTTTGGAGGCTTTTGCCGTACCCGTGGTGGTGGTCAATTCACGAATATTCCGTTTGCCGACTTCCGTGAGCCAGACGGGAGTTGTTGTTTCGGAAGAAGAGCTCGAACGTTGCTCGTTACAGGCGTTCAGAGAAAATGCGAGTAGAATGAACCCGATATATTTTATTGATTTATTTGTAGCCATAGTTGTTATATTTTGTTGTTTTTATTTTAGCAAGTCCACGGGTAAATAAGAAGTGTTCGTTTGGAAATCCCACAATGTCTGGATTTTCAGATCAAGTAATTTCAGTTTATAGCTGATGATCGTGTTCGTGTATTCAGTTTTGGCACTGGTTAGCTGATCTTGTTGATTCTTTAAATCTAAACCCGATAGAGAACCGCTGCGGTATTTTTCCACGCTGATATCATACGTGCGTTCGGCGTTTTCCACGTTTTTGCGTGCGATCTCTATTTTTTTAACGAGGCTGGGAAGTTCCCGGCATATTTGGCGAATTTCGAGTACAACGCTTTTTTTGTATTCGGCTAAATCGATATCTTTATTTTCATTTGCAATCTGTGCCTTGCGTATAGCAGCTTTGCGAGTCCCCCAATCCCAAACCGGGATGGTAAGAGTGACTCCCACGGATTCGTTATCTTCCGGTTTGGTGAAAGCACCTTTTACCTTATCTCCATTACCGAATAAACCGACTTGGGCGGAAATATTTCCCTTGAATTCATTTGTTGCTTTTGCCGCGATCAAATCAAAGAGACCTTGCTCGACACTGATCTGTTTTTGCCGGATCTCCATTCTTTGTTCCAAAGCATATTTGATAGCCAAGTTTTGGTCAACCTCTACCGGTGTAATATCTGTATTCGTGAGTACACTGATGTCCATTTCCAAAGGTAAACCCAAGGTTTGCTTGAATTGGTCTTTGGTAGACTCGTAATTTGTTTCAGCACTATACAGGCTTGTTTCATTATTTGCCAGAGTTACTTCCGATTGGAATAACTCTTCTTTTGGAAGTAGGCCTTGTTCAACCTTATTCTTGGTTATTTCATAGTTTTGCTTTGCACTTTCGAATGCTTCCCGTGCGTCTGTCAGGCTTTTGAAACTTTGGTAAACATTGTAAAATCCTGAAGTTACCGTCTTTTCAATGTTTAGTTGTGCCATTGCGTAGCTTATCTTGGCATTTTCCAAATCGAATTCCAATTGTTTCAAATCGATTTTGGTTCGATTATAGGTAAAAATAGGTTGATTCAATCGTAATGACAGGCGATTGGAAAAAGAAGTGTTTGTTAGATTGTTGGATTGATTCTGTGCATCTTGCCAGTTGAAATCATTACTTAGCGTCAATGTACCGTCGGTCCATTTCAAAGGTTGAGTGATACTGAAATTACCTCCGGCACTCATGGTACGGTAGGTATTCCATGTTGAACTTATTTCCTCGAAACTACTGCTTCTGGAATAGTTAAAAGGGCTCAAATCGAATTGGAATAAAGATTTTAAGGATGCTTTTCGTTGAAGTAAAGACAGTTCACTCTGTTCAAGTGACATTTTACTTTGTATTAACGACGGGCTTTGTTGATAAGCGATCTCCAAAGCCTTTTCTAGCGTCAAAATCTCTTGAGCGGACGTTGTTCCCGGGGAGAATATGATCAGTAGCCCGGAAATGATCAACGATAATGACGTACGTGTTTTCATAAACTGTTATTGTTATTATTTATTATTACTCGTGTAAACCCATTTTACCGCGTCGGCAATGATGATTTGTCCCGGTTCGGAACCTCTGTCGCTCAAGGTAACTTTGGCGTTACCCTCCGAGAAATAGAAACTTCCGAGGGAAACCCAACCGGTGGTATTCCTGCCTCCCGTTTCGACAGACACTTCCTCTTCGCCGTCGTCATGTTTTACTGTATAATATTGGTATCTTTTGGGTTGTTCTCCACGGCCCCACATCATCCTGTCCATGCCGGGCGAGCTGTAAACGAAAACTTCATAGAAACCGGGGATTTGGATTCGCGTGTTCCATTCCGCTTGATTGTTCCCGCTTCCTGATTTCTTGTACATGGCACTATTAATATAGTCACCGTAATAATTTATACCGACGGTTGCCGTCCATTTACTTGGGGGCATCCAGAAATTCAAGTTTTTATACTTGTCTTCTTCCTCCTTTTTGAAAAGAGATTGTAACGTATTCTTCTGGTTCGACTCGATTACACGGAAACCTTTGTCCTCGTTGTCGACCGTGATTTCTTTCGGGTTAAAGGCGAAAACGGTAGGATTACCCGCGAAGATACCGCTTACCGTGTCGGTCGAGGTTGTGGTCACTTTCGCGAAATTGTGCATGATATCGCTCGGAAGATTCTGGGCAATATTCGTGTTGATCGTCAAGTTGCTGGGGCGATCGTCGCAAAGGATTCTAATCTCTTTATAACTTCTCGCGTCGATAATAAAATTTTTTGGCGGATTCTCTTCCATTTGGGCTGCTCTTCCCCGTCTGCCGGGACCACCTCGCATGAAACCGCCCTGTTCAACACTGACAGAGATGATTCCGTCAATATTTGTCGGGTTATAAACTTGGAAGTGTACCATGTATTTCGTGTATTCACCTATGGCAACCTCGTCCGCGTCTATCCCTTTTACAATAAATAATGGCGTGGCGTTTATCGAGTACCACCCGGGAATGAAATCCATCAAGTTGAAATGGAATTTACGGATAAATTCATTATTCAAACGTGTGAAGTTGACTTCTTGGAATTTATATTTCTGAGAGAAGTCGGTCATGAATTTCTTGAAGTCTTCAGAGGGAACTCGTGAAGTGATATAATTTCGCAGGTATATCCCTTTTAATTTCATCATCTCGTAGAACACTTCCGTGGAAAGCGTGTTGTCTAGAACGGCTTGTTCAAAACTCTTGCCGTTCAAATAGGCCGAAGCCCGTTGACTGTCCCCCATGCCCGAGAACATACGGAACCACCTTCTTCCGGGATTTGATTCTTCCTGCTTCAACATGGTGTTCATCACGATGTCAATAATCGGGAAGTCCTGCGAATAGATAGATGTCGCGTAGTTAAAGTACATGGACGAGATGTCGTATTTATTTAATTTGGATGTACCGGACCAACCGCTGGTAAACATATTGACAAAAGAATTACCCTCTTCTTGATAGGTTTCTTCCGATTGGAACACGCTGCGGATAAAATCACGTATCGTGTTCATTTCAAGATCAATATCTTCCGATGAACCTCCCCGCGGATCATTTTGAGCCCACATTTTCATCCTTTTCTTGGAGGCTTTGAAATCGCTGCGCGGCAGAGTGGCTGCCAGTTCGGGCAAGAACACCATTTCCGGTTGCATCTGTTCGCTATTGCCTTTCCAGTTGCGCACGTATCCGGCATAAGAGATGGGCGTTTCCGCCAAGACCAGCTTGGGGAACGGGTATTTGCGTCCCTTGCGCATCTCGTATTCCGTTTTGACATCTGAAAGGAAACCGGCTAGGGTATCCGCCATGTTCGGAAATTCTTTCGAGAAGTAATCGTGACCTTTAAAATTGTATAGTTCGATTTCCACGGAATCTACCGTAACGCTTTTTTTCTCGTAATCCCCGATTGCCAGACTTACCCCCAGTAAGGGAGCTGCATTGGTGAATAACGTCGTGTCGCCGCTTCGGGAGGAAGTACCTTGAGATAAAACCACGCGTTCCGTCGGGTTATACACTTTTAAAGAGAACGTGGCGAAATTCTTCCTTATATTATAAGGTGCTTCTGGGTTTACAGGAGGCAACGTGGTCGGGTACCAGAGACATTCCGGGGTTAACAGGGTAAATTTGTCCTGCACGTAAGCGTAGTTCTTCCCGAATCGGAGAATGCTATTCCCGTTTTGAGTGTCATAATATTCCTCGTCCGTGATATCCAGATAGCAAATATTCTCGTCTATCGTACCTTGGTAACTGATTTGAAGTTCAGCCGTTTCATAAGGACGGAGTTTGTAATCCGCCACAACAACTTGAGCGTCCCTCTCGAAAGGAATATCCTGTCCCTTGGCGGTTAATTTCTCGACCTTCAACGACGGGTTCAAATATAGTAATACGTTATTGATCGTTTTGTGATTCCGGTTCTGTACTTGCAGGTTTGCCGTAACCGAGATTTCTTTTTTGTTTTGTGAATAAGTGATATCCTGACTCAATAAATTAACTTTATCCGCGATGTTGTATTTTTGGTATTTCTCGGAATACAGGTGGCGTTGATTATCGATGTGATGGTAGGTGGAATAGTAAGAGTACCCGCAACCTAATCCCAGAATCATGATAACGCAACCGATAAAGTTGAGTAAGATATTTTTCTTGGGATGCAAAGGAAGACGGTTTACCAGCGCGATAGTGAAAGAAAGTAATCCCATACCCAAGAACAGGAACGTGAAGCGTTGTGTCAGATAGGGAACGAGATTCGTGTGTCCCAGCACTTCGGAAAACATGTTCGGGACGGTAAGCGCGAAAAAGTCAAACGTTCCTTGCTCCACTCCGCCCAAGTACAACAATGTACCGCTTATGAATCCCAGCATGATGATAAATGTCACCGCTTGGTTGCGGACAAAGCTCATGACCACGAATGAAAGACCGAGCACGAATACCAGTGACGGGATAGACAGGGTAAGTAAATAAAAAATATAAGGGAGGAACGCGAACGGGGAATCGCTCGCGAAAACGTGTATAAAACCAGCGATGATTAATGCAATAATGTTCAACGACACGAAAGCCTTGATAATCCCCCATGTCTTGCCAACAATATAATCGGCGTTGCTCATCGGGCGTACATAGATCACCTCCGCCGTGTCCAGTTTCTTATCTCTCTTCAAAAAATTGCCCGCCAGAAATATGGCTATGATAGATTGAGCGATATTGAAAAGATAAATGTTGACAAACGGGATAGACGAAGGCATGGCTACCATGCCCCAACGGTACCAGCCGAAAATATTTGATTGAAGGCTGATCTGGAAAAAGACAATGATTAAAAGGGATAAAACGGCGAATATCCGGAATAACCAGCTCCGGCGTAATAACTTGGTTTCGTATCTTGATATTGTATTGATATTGTGAATATTCATCGCTGATTTTAGTATAGGTTTACTTGAACAATTCGTTTTCTTGAATGGCTTCCACCTGCATGTTCATTTTATCTTTCAGCAAGTAGTCCATGTAGTAAACGTAGGCATGTTCCAGATTCGGTTCAATGGCTTTATGCGAGTATTCCTCGATGTTCTCCGCCACGACTTGAATCTCGAGTCCCCCGTCTGTAGGAATTGTCGAGATAATCGGGTATTTTTCCTTGATCTCCTCGTATTCCTGATCGGTCACGAAAATCTCCCATACTTTCCCTCTTGCCAGATTGACCATTTCATCCGGAGAGCCTTCGAATTTCAATTCGCCCCGGTTCAGGAGAGCCAGCTTCTTACAGGTACTGGAAATATCTCCCACGATATGGGTGGAAAGGATGATGATGGAATCTTTGTCACTGATGTCCGACAGGATATTGCGGAACCGGATTCTTTCTTCCGGGTCGAGTCCTGTCGTCGGCTCGTCGACAATGATTACTTTAGGATTGCCGATAATGGCTTGTGCTATACCCAACCTTCTTTTCATACCACCGGATAATTTATTTGCCCAGCGGTCACGGACTTCAAATAATCCAACTTTACGCAGCATCTCGTCTACCACTTCGCCCCGGTGCTGTTTGCCCTTGATTCCGGCAAGACCTGCCCCGTAATCAAGGAATTCCCACGTTTTCAACTTCTCGAAAAAGCGGAAGTCCTGCGGCAGGTAGCCCAACATGGAGCGAATAGCCTTCCTGTCTTTCGCGATGTCATAGTCATCGAAGTAGATCGTTCCGGATGTGCAGCTCTGCAAGAGAGTCATGATTCGCATCAAGGTGGTTTTTCCTGCTCCATTCGGTCCCAACAGACCAAACATTCCCGGTTCGATTTCAAGATTCAAGTCTTTTAAGGCTTTTTTACCTCCCGGGTAAACTTTGTTTAGATTTACAATTTTGATACGCATAACATTGGTATTTTAGGTTGGTATAAATCTATGCATAATAAGTAGAAATGTATGTTAATAAAATGTGAAAACTGATTGTCTATATAAGACCTGTTTCGCTTAAAAAGGTTTATTTTTTTAACAAAACATTAACAAAAACCTCTCCTTATGCCCTGTTTGCGCTATTTCGGGTAAAAATATGTCTTGATTTTAAAACTTGCCTAAGAGAATATTTCCCGGATTACCCGGATGCTTTTCGTGTTGAAGTCCACGTTTAAATGAAAACCGAGAAAGAGCAGGGCGATATCGAGAAGGATTTTCCGGCTTTGTTGATTGAGAGGGATGTCTTTGAGCGATTCCATCGGGCAGGAACAGAGTTGGTGTATGATTCGGGCGGAACGCGGTCCCGTGCAATAATTCTCGGGAGCGCCCGCGGGATAGAAACACCCGTCGTTAATGTTAAAAACATAATCCGGGTGATAGGTGCTGTCGTCAATGCCGAATCCCATGAGCTTGCTAAGCCGGAACAGGAACAGCAAGTTGAAGTTCGCGATATCCTCCCGGCTCGTGTTGAGATATTCCACGGAGTACCTGATATACTCGTACATGTTCTCGTTCGGGTCAGAATGTCGTAGTACCAAGTCCAGAAGCTCCCCCCATAACAAGGCGATATTCATCTTGTACACGTCGAAATAAATAGATGACGTGTTCACCAGTGAAGACACGGATTTTAACTTGTGAAGCCCCCCTCGTTCATTGGGATAATATTCGAGTTCGACGATCTGCATACATTGCACGGCGTGGTTGTTCTTCCGTTTATAAAGCGTCATGGGGGTGATAAATTGCATGTACCCCCGTTCTGCCGAGTACACGTGCATGATTTGCTGCTGCTCGGAATAGGGTAGACTTTTCAATATGATGCCTTTGATCGTCTGCATGGAAGCGTGTTACCGGGCATTTAGAAACTCGTACAGTTTCCGTACGGCTCGCCCCCGGTGGCTGATCTCGTTTTTAGCGTGCAGGGGCATCTCCGCGAAACTTTCCGCGTAACCGTCGGGGCGGAATATCGGGTCGTAACCGAAACCCTCGTGCCCGTGTTTCCCCGTGAGAATCTCCCCGTTCACGATACCCTCGAAAAGATACTCCCGATCACCGAGGATAAGGGCGATCACCGTTCTGAACCGTGCTTTACGATTACTGACACCCTCCATCTCCCGAAGCACTTTCCGCATGTTCGCTTCCGAGTCGTGGGCAGTTCCGGCGTAACGGGCGGAATAGACTCCCGGAGCATTATCAAGTGCTTCTATTTCCAGTCCGGTATCATCCGCGAAACAATCGTAGCCGAACTTCTCGTGTATATACCTCGCTTTCTGCAGGGCATTCCCCTCCAGCGTGTCCTGTTCCTCGGGAATATCCTCGTGGCATCCGATGTCTTTCAGGGAAACGATCTCATGCCGACCGTCCAGCATTTCCTTGATTTCTCCCAACTTGTGCGTGTTGTTGGTCGCGAAAACTAATTTCATAATCTATCAAAATTCGTGTATCGCGAAATTAACGAAATAGATTGTCTTTGCAAACGCGAAACGCTATATTTGTACCCGCTTAACGTGTTTCGACAGTGTTTATTATGGAACAAGGTCGGGTATGAAGCATGAATTGTAAATCAAAGAACAATGAGAGGAATTGTCGTAAAATCTACCGGTAGCTGGTACGCGGTACGGATGGAATCGGGTGAAGTCTTGGAATGCCGGATAAAGGGAAAATTCAGGATGAAAGGGATTAAGACCACGAATCCCGTGGCGGTCGGTGATGTCGTGGAAGTAGAGATAAATCCCGATGGTGCGGTGATTCACCGGATAGAGGAACGGAAAAATTATATTATTCGAAAATCAACGAATCTCTCGAAAGAAGCGCATATCATAGCCGCGAATGTCGATCAGGCGATGCTGGTCGTAACGGTGAATCATCCCGTGACCTCAACGGTTTTTATCGATCGTTTTTTAGCTTCCGTGGAGGCATACCGGATTCCCGCCATACTTGTATTCAATAAAATCGATTTATATGACGAGGATGATTTGATGCTGTTGGGTGCCCTGACACAAATATATATGGAGATCGGGTACGAGTGTTTGCATGTGTCTTCATTGACAGGGGAAGGGATAGAGGATGTCGTGGCGGCGTTGAAAGATAAAGTGACCGTGTTTTCCGGTTTGTCGGGCGTGGGGAAATCTTCTTTGATCAACCGGGTGGAGCCGGGTTTGCAATTGAAAGTTGCCGAAATCTCCGAGTCCCACGACACGGGCAAGCACACGACCACCTTCGCGGAGATGTTCCCGTTGAGTTTCGGGGGGTATATCGTGGATACTCCCGGCATCCGGGCGTTCGGGCTGATACACATGGAGAAAGCGGAGATATCACACTATTTTCCGGAGATATTCAAGCGGGCAAAAGATTGCCGTTTCTACAATTGTACTCATATTCATGAGCCGGGATGCGCTGTTATTCAGGCGGTAGAGGACGGGGAAATCAGCGAAAGCCGTTATTTCAGTTACACGAGCATGTTCGAGGAAGGGGAGGAGAAGTACCGTAAATAAGGTGAAAACCTACCTGAATTCAAGATGAATCCCGTATCAATTCCGGTGCAGTAGTACTTGAAACATTATTTGTATCCTTTTAGTAAGCTATTAAAACGCTATTATAGTATAGGGTTTTAATAGCGTTTTAATAGGGAACTAATAGCGTTTTACACGGAATTGAACCGGAAGTGATACGGGATTTCACATGAATTCAGGTAGGTTTTCTTATTGTTTTCCTTGGAAATGTTTTACTATTTTGAGATGGGGTACAAGTGATTCGGAAGATATTCTTTTGTATTTTTTTGTTATGCCAGTATAAAATTAGAAGCTTTTGTGTAACTTTGAGAAGTCAATAATTTATACACGCGTGTGAGCTTTTGAATTTATGCAGGTTGATGATAAGTTGATATGTCGTTTTTTGGGAGAACATGATCACCGGGGAATGGAGGTCTTGTTCGAATACTATTATCGACCGTTGGTGCTGTGGGCAGACACGTTTTTGAGTGATATTCCGGCGGCGGAGGACGTGGTGCAGGATTTTCTCGTGGATTTCTGGGAGAAGCGGGCTTACGAGAGGATCACGTCGGGTAGTATCCGGGGATACCTTTTCGCGGCAGTGAGGAATCGGGCGTTGAAGTTACTGGAGAAGCGGGATGTCTTGCGGGAAGCAGGTGGAGTGTTGCCCGTGTTGGTGGACGAGAGTGATACGGATTGGCTCACGGAGGAGATTTTGCAGGCGGTAGAGGCAGAGATCGAGAAGTTACCCCCGCGCATGAGAGAGGTTTTGAGGGCGGTGTATATTGACGGGTTGAGTTACCGGGAGACGGCTGAAAAATTTGTTATTTCTATAGCAACAGTTAAAACATTGTTGGTAAATGCTTTAAAACGACTTCGAAAAGTTTTTTCTAATTTTCCCCGATTTTTTTCCTGATTTGAATCAACCGTTTTATCATTTTTCCGGTCTATGGGGCAAGAAATTGATATGATAGAATGGAAAGAAAATCTCAAATTACCGAATCCGAGTTATTGGACTTCTTTAATGGCAAACTTTCTACCGGGGAAGAAAGGGAGATTCTGGAATGGAAAGAAGCCTGTGACGAGAACCGTAAGTTGTTTGATACGGTGCGAAAGCAGAATCTCGTTATGCGGGAGGTTGTGCGTGCACGGTTGATCAAGGGGGACTATTCTTCGATACGCGGGCGTATCGGGGGGAGGAGGCGTCGGACATTCAAGTTGTGGTACGGGGTGGCGGCAGCCGCGGTGGTTGTTGCGGTTATTTCTTCGGTCGTGTTATGGCGGGATGCTTCTTCCGTTGACGAGAGTAGAACGATGGCTTATATCGGTCCGCCCGCTCGTAAGGCGATACTGGAGATGGCTGATGGCGGACAACATTACTTGGGGGGCAGTGGGATCAAGTTTGAGGAGCGGGATGGAGCACAAGTGGCGATCAGCAACGGTAAGGTCGTGTACGATAAAAAATTGGAGGAGTATGCGGAGGAAGAAAAAGAAGATGTGCTTGTTTATAACAAGATCACGATTCCCCGGGGAGCTGGGTTGTACCGGATCTCGCTTAATGACGGTAGCGTGGTGTGGCTGAATTCGGACAGCAGGCTGGAATACCCGGAAAAGTTCGCGAAGGGGGAACGGAGGGTGCGTGTCACGGGAGAGGCGTTTTTTGACGTGACACGGGATACGGTGCGACCGTTTGTCGTGGAAACCGTGCGCCAGTTGGTGACGGTGCTGGGGACGAAGTTTAACGTGTCTGCCTATCCGTCAGAGCCGGAGTTGACGACGCTTGCCTCCGGGAAGGTGAAAGTGATTCCTGTCCACGGGGCGGAGGCGGTGGTACTTTCCCCGGGGGAGCAGTCTGTCCTGGGCGTTGGTGTCGATAGCTTGCGTGTATGCCAGGTGAAAGTGAGTGACGTGGTGTCGTGGAAAGACGGAATGATCAGTATCGAGAATATGGCGTTGAGCGAAATCCTGAAAGTCGTTTCGCGTGCTTACGACGTGGATTTCGTGACGGAATCTTTGCCCGGGGAAGACATTATCCTGCAGGGAAGTATTTCGAGTGACGAGACGCTGGAGGTGTTTCTTGCCGTGTTGAGTAAAGTGGCAGATGTGAAATTTAAAATAAATGCCGATGGAAAAATAGAAGTTCAAAAGTTAAAGTAAAAAAAGAGAGAGAATTCAAGGAATTCTCCCGCTTACGGTGTGTAACGTCTGTTGGTGGCAGACGATATCTTATTAATTCAAAAACAAATGTATGAAAAAAAAATCTAGTCACACCATTTTTCGGGTGGAAATTCGAAAATGGAGTAAGATCGTTTTGGTTAATTTTATTTTGACTCTGTTGTCGTGTGCCTCCGTGTATGCGCAGGATGATACTTTGCGGCAACAGAGAATAACTGTCAAGTACCGCAATAATACCATCTTGGAAGTACTTGAGGATTTGAAAGCAAAGACGGGATATACTTTTGTTTACAAGCAAAATGATATATCCAATGAGGTGAAAATCACGGAGACTTTCACGAATGCGACGCTGGACGAGGTGCTGGGAAAGGTGCTCGTGGCTCATGGTTATGATTATTCGATCGAGGGTAAAGTGATCGTTGTCAAGAAAAAACCGAAAACCAAAGAACCTGAGGTACGGAACATTATCACGGTCAAGGGACGCGTGACGGACGAGAAGGGAAATCCCATGCCGGGGGTAAGTGTCGTTATCAATCAGACCTCACGGGGAGTGGCTACTGATAAAGACGGGAAATATGATATTTTGGTACGGGCAGACGACGTGTTGAAGTTCTCGTTTATCGGGTACAAAGACCAAACGGTACCGATAGAAGGGAAAGATGAGTTGAATGTATCACTAAAGCCCACGGAAGAGGCGTTGGAAGAGGTTACAGTGGTCGCATACGGGGAACAAAAACGCGAATCCGTGACCGGTTCTATTTCTGTGGTAAATGTCAGTTCGTTGAAATCTTCTAATAGCGACCTTACTGCCAGTTTCGTGGGACGTATTCCAGGTATGATCGGTTATTTGAAGGGTGGTAAACCGGGAGCCTTGACCGAGGCCGAAATGAACACGCAGTTCACGGTGCGCGGTATCACGTCTTTCGGTAACAACGCGAACACGGCTCCCTTGATTTTGTTGGACGGGGTAGAGGTTAGCGTGTTGGACTTGTCGCGTATTGACCCGGAGGATATTGATTCATTCAGCGTGTTGAAAGATGCTTCGGCTACCGCCATGTATGGAGCTCGTGGGGCAAACGGTGTGATTCTCGTGTCGACGAAAAAGGGAGTCGAGGGTTCGGTGTACACTTCTTTCCGCTACGAGGCAATTGCTTCACAACCGACGCGGAAAATCGACGTGGTAGATCCGATCACCTACATGAAGGCTTATAACGAGGCGTTACAGACACGCGACCCGTTGGCACAACCGAAATACACGGCAGAACGGATTGCTAACACGGGCAGCGACCGTTTTCCCTCTTGGGTATACCCTGCCAACGATTGGTATAAATTGTTGTTTAAGGATATGTCTTTCAATCATCACTTGGGATTGAGCGTGCGAGGCGGAACCAAGATTATGCAGTATTATGCCTCCGTCAGTCACAATTTCGATGAAGGTATGTTGAAAACGGATAAGTTGAATTCGTTTAATGTTAATATTCGGAATAATACTACCTCTTTGCGTATCAATTTGAATATTGATATGACTCCCACTGCGAAATTGTTATTGACCTCCACCTCTTCGTTGGACAGTTATCATGGTCCTTTGGCTAACGTGACTACCGCTTATGGTATGGCGTTTAACGCGAGTCCGGTGGATTACGCGGCGGTCTATCCGGCGGATGATACCTATAAATTTCCGCACCTTCGTTTCGGTTATGAAACGATAACTTCCCAGAACCCTTATGCTTCCATTCAACAGGGATACGTGGAACGGAGTCGTTTCGCTACCTCCAATCGGGTGGAATATATTCAGAACTTATCTGCGTTCTTAAGAGGTTTGGAAATCCGAACCAACGTGTCGCTATACAAGCAGGCTTATTACAGTACGCCGTTTCTGACGGAACTTTATAAATATCGGTTGGCTGACTATAATCACCAAACGGGTAAACATGTGTTGGAACAATTGGCAGAGGGAGATAAGACGCTGAAAGTGGATCCTAACTCTAAAGTAGCAGAGGGAGAAACGCAGTTGACCGGAGAGTTCCGGGTGTATTACAACCAGTTCTGGGGCGATCATACGGTCAGTTACACGGGACTGGTGAATATGTCGCAGGTGACCTCTTCTGCAGGACGGGATTTGTTTTCTGCCATCAAGAACCGGAATATGGGACTTTCCATGCGTCTTTCATACGGTTTCAAGGAACGTTTCTATTTGGAGGGTAGTTTCGGGTACAATGGTTCCGAACGTTTCGCGGAACATAATCGTTTCGGTTTTTTTCCCGCGGCCGGGATCTCTTACGTGATTTCGAAAGAGCCGTTTATGCAACGTTTTAACAACTGGTTAACTTTTATGAAGATTCGTGCTTCTTACGGGAAAGTGGGTAATGACGGCATCGGTACCGGGTCTTCCGCTTATGGCAATACCGGCAGATACATTTATTTGGAAAACATGGGACAGGATTCCCAGGACCATTATCTGGTTCATTCTTATGCCAACCCGACGATTCAGTGGGAGATTGCAGAAATGACCAACTTTGGTTTGGAGATGACTTTGTGGAAAGGGTTGCTCGATTTTACATTGGATGTATACGAGGAGATCCGTCATAATATTTTGGCTCAACGCACGATTGTGCCCGCCAGCATGGGATTGGGGCTATACCCGTATGATAACGTGGGCAAGGTGCGTTCTCGCGGTTTCGATTTGGCTGTTAAAGTACAACATGCATTTTCCAATGATTTGTGGTTTATCTTGAACGGGACTGCCACCTACAACAAATCGGTGTACAAATCCATCGAAGAGGCTGCCGACAAACCGTCTTGGCAAGGAAAAGTGGGGCATGATATTTCGCAAGTGGTGGGTTACGTGGCAGAAGGATTGTTTCAGAGTCAGGAGGAGATCGACCGTTCGCCGAAACAATCGGGCGACGTGATGCCGGGAGATATTCGCTATCGTGACGTGAATGGCGACGGCAAGATCAGCATTGATGACGCTGTACATATCGGATTTCCCACGGAGCCTCGTTTGGTATACGGTTTCAATGGAACGATCAGCTACAAGCGCGTGGAATTTAATTTCGCATTCCAGGGAGCAGGTCAACGTTCACTCTTTATCAACCCGAGTGCCGTTACGCCGTTCGTGGGCGACCGTGCCTTGTTGAGTGCTATTTGGAAAGACCACTGGACTCCCGAGAATATGAAAAGCAGACCCCTGTGGCCGCGTTTGTCTACCAAGAGTATCACGGCTCACAATATGGAGGAGGCTTTGTTGGGTCAAGAAACTTTGCGCGCTTCCACTTATTTTATGCGGGAGGTGAAATTTTTGCGTTGCCAGTCGTTAGAGTTGGCTTGGAATTTGCCGATCCAATGGGCAGAGAAGCTCGGTATGCAACGGATCAAACCTTATATCCGGGTGAACAATCCGTTTTTGATCAGTGATTTTGATTTATGGGATGTGGAATTGGGAAGCAATGGATTTAATTATCCGATCCAAAGGACATATTCAGTAGGTGTTAATTTTAGTTTCTAAAAATCATGTATATGAAATTTAAAAGTATATTCATTTTGATTTGTTCCGCCTGGTTATGGACGGGGTGTAACGAGTACCTCAATTTAGTTCCCGAGGATGATATTCTGACGATTCCCAAAATATTTGAGACACGCACCGGAGCGGAACAATGGATGATTGATGCAAACCAGGGATTTGTTCCTTTGCAAGTGTATACGACCACGAATCCGGCTTTTTGTGGTGCGGACGAATACATTTCCAACCGTTATGCGCGGGAGAATCGCGGAATGACCTCTTTCTTGATCGCCGATGGCTTGCAGACGGCTTTAGCACCGATTAATGATATGTGGACCTATAATGGTGTCTATTATTATATTCGGTATTGCAATACTTTCTTGAAGCATATCGGTGATGTCTATAATCTGAATGAAGGCGAGCTGGAAACTTGGACGGCAGAGATCAAAGCGTTGAAAGCTTTTTACTATTTTGAGTTGGTTAAACGCTATGGTCCAATCGTGTTGGTGCCTCAGAACATCGACGTGTATGCCCCGATGGAGGAACAACGTCAACCGAGAAGTCCGCTGGATAGTTGTTTTAAAGCGATCAATCAGTTGTTGGATGAGGCAATCCCTTATTTGCAGGTATTTGCCGAAAAAGATGCCACTCGTCGAATGTTTTTCTCGAAAGAGGGAGCGATGGGTTTGAAATGCCGCGTATTGCTCTATGCCGCTTCTCCGTTGTTTAACGGGGGCATAAGTGTGTACAAAGATCTGAAGAATAAGAATGGCGAGTTACTTTTCCCCGTGGAGGATAAAGAGAAGTGGCGCGTGGCGGCTGAATATTTGGATGAAACTATCCAGTTTTTGGAGGGACACGGTTATAAATTGATTGCCGGTACCCAAGAGAAATCCACCCCATTGTTGAATACCATGCGGGATTTGGAGTGTTCGCTGTGGGCACCGAATTTCCAAAATTCCACGGAGGCGGTGATGATGGTGAGTGGATTCTCGGATCTATTCCAGAGAATTCTGCCGCAATTGGGAACTAAAACTACGGATCCACACTATAGTTCCGTGTTAGATGGTAGTATCGGTACGAATATCCGGATGGTACGGAAATTCTACACGGCGAACGGATTGCCCATCGAGGAGGATCGGACGTGGACGTATGGAGATGGCTACGGTATGGCGCAAGAGCGGGATGTCATGTACACGAGCGTGGTGCCGATGGGAACGGATGTGTTGGCATTGCACTTGAAGCGAGAACCTCGTTTTTACGCAATGATTGCTGCTCCTGGGCTGTACTGGCAGCTTGGGAAGTCCGTGAACTATAATTTGATCGTGGATTCTTATCAAGGCGGTTTGTTCGGATTAAAGCAAGATCGGCTTTATCCCAATTACGCGCAAAATATTACCGGCTATTTCGTGAAGAAAGGTACGCGTAGTGATTTTAATTTGAAAACTTACTCGCAAGATATCATGTCTTTCGCCGTGAATGTTTCCGTGACGATGCGATTGGCAGAGCTTTATTTGGCAGTGGCAGAAGCCTGGAACGAGTATGAAGGTCCGAATGGAGCGCATCGGGATCAGATTTTCGATCGTTTGAATGCCGTGCGCGAGCGGGCAGGTATCCCGACCGTGCAGGATAGCTGGGGAAGATATGGCGTGAATGCGAATAAATTTAACGAGCAGGCGGGATTACGGAGTATTATCCAACGCGAACGGACAATCGAGTTGATGTTCGAGGGACATCGTTTCTGGGATGTACGTCGTTGGGGAACTGCAATTACTGAAGGCTGGAACGACAAACCGATGGGCTGGAATGTACTTGGAAAGAATTGGCAAGCCTTTTATAATAACGGGCAAGGTCCGATGGTGGTGTGGGATCAGGCGCAGTTTATCCCGGCACGGGATTACCTGTTCCCTATCAAGAGTGAAGAAGTGATGATTTCCGGTATCGTGCAAAATCCGGGATGGTAATGACTAAAATCGACTGAATATGAAAAAGATATTTGTATGTCTACTCCTTTTAGGGTGTTTTTGCTGGGTTGCTTGTTCCGATGATAAGGAGGGAGCATTCGGTACGGCCATCAGCGAGGATATGTTTTCTTTTACCCCGGTGGAGGGTGGTGCCGTGATGCACTACAAACTGACTGACCGGCGGGTGAATAAAGTGAAAGTGGAATACACGGACGAGTACGGGTTGAAAGTGTATAAAACCGCGGATTATGCCGTGGATTCCATCGTGTTGAATGGATTCAACCAGGTACACGAGGATGTGCCGGTTCGGGTTTCATTCCTGGATAAAAATGAAAAGGAATCCGACGTGTTACACTTTGCGTTTAATACTCGGGCTTCCAATCTTTATACTTTTTTTGATGTAGTGAAGGTGAATTCTTACTGGAATGGCTTCCAGGTGATCTATGATTTAAAGGGAAGAACGGAAGGATCGGCGTCCGTATTTTTCGTGGGAATTAATCCGACGACGAAAGTGCAGGATACGCTCTTTTTGGAAAACTTCCTGTTGGAAGAGGGACGTAACGTGAAGGCTTATTCCATTGATGATTCGCAATTACAGGATGCTTATACTGTGGTGATTACTACAGAGGATGATCGGCAGCGGATTGTCCGAAAACAAGTATGGAACGGAGTGGAAGGCGTGGATCGCTTGTTGATTCCGAGTAAAGATTTCGAGTTAATCGATCCGTTCAATAAGTCGAAAGAAATGGAGTATAATTCATCAAATAACTATAATCCGGGTGCGTTGGGTAAGGCTTATCTTTTCGATGGCGATACAAAAGGAACGACGGGGGCGGAATATTATAAATCGGGGAAAGCTACTCCGCCATTTGCGTTCTTGGCAGGTCCTAATGCTTTATGGCGTCCGGACAATGATGTCTATTTCGTGTTGGATTTGCAGAAACCGATGATTGTCGGAGAGATGCGGTTTTATATGAAATATGTTGATGGGTATGCAGCAAATAAAGATTTCGATAATGATTATTATACTAAATTGCCTTGCGATATGCAGGTCTTTGCTTGGGTAGGAGAAGGTGATTATAATAAGGATACGAATCCAGGAACGGCAGAGGATTGGGAAGAGGTAGGTCGCTTCAAACAGGAACAGACGGCTGAAAATGTCGACCGGTGGTACAATGAAGCACTTTTGAATCCGTTACCATGGCAAGGAACTAAAGCAGATGTCGAGGCGCGCAAGCCGGTGTATTTGTCTATACCGTTCCCTTTTGAAGAGCGGGAGTGCCGTTTCTTCAAGATACAGTTTAACGAGACATTCTTGGATGTAAACAAGAATTATTCGTATAACCATAATAATAACAATAACGTGACTGTCCAAGAATTGGAGGTTTACGGTCAAAAATAACGAGAGGTATGAGAACAAGTTTTTTGAAATATGTATGGGTGTTTGTGGCCGTACTTGGATTGTTGCCGGCTTGCGAGGATTTGGAGGATACCTATTCAGATTATACCGGTGATGGACCGGTGCAGTACCTGACCAAGATTTATGACCTGCAAGGAGAGCCAAAATGGTTGAGCGTGTTGTTGACTTGGGAGTTGAAACTAGACCCGGGGCGGACGGCGATCTTGGTGGAATGGACGGATGATTCGACGACCTATTCCCAGGTGATCGATAAAGACGCGAGGGACTTCATGATTACGGGTTTGAAAAACTACGAGTACGCGTGTAGCGTGAAAGCTATCGAGCAAAAAGACGGTGAGGTTATCGGCAAGTCGATCGGAGATCCGGTGTACGTGCGTCCTTTCACGTATGCTTCGGAAGAATTGACGCTGTTCTCGCAAGTGGTGAGAAAGGCGTATCAAGTGGCAGGCAAGAAATTGTTTGTATTGTTTGAGCCTTGGGCGGATAATTTGATTTCTTTCCAGGTGGGGTATTTCGAGAAAGGGAATGCCACGGAAAAATTCTGGACAGTGGAAAAAGTGAATAATTTGCCGGACGGGAAGGTGTACGCGATGATCGGAGAGAATGTCGATTTCACGAAGCCGATTAACGTCTATCGTAAGGGGAGAATCGCTTCTATCGATAACATGGAGTTGGAGCTGCAACCCGTGCCGTTGTATTTCGAGACACCGATGTTTGATGCGGCTTTTGCTGCCGAGGTGAGAAGTCGTTTGGATTTGATAGGAGAGATTAAGCAAAGCGATATCAATGATGTGGAGGTGTTGGATATCGACTACGATCAATTGTCGTTGGTCGACGTGTTGCATTTCCCGAACTTGAAGGAGCTTCACTTGGGACGCAATCGTTTGCTGGCTGCCGGAACGGAAAATGCGGTGAAGTCCGTGTTGACAAATCAAGAGGAGAGTGTGGCTGCTTTGGAGGTTATTGCCGGTGAATTGGGCGTGAAGATTTATCATTACGGGAACCATTATTTCAACACGGTTCCTGATTTCTTCACCGCAAAGAATCAGGTGGCCGAGTTGCCGGAATTTTCATTATTGAACACAGTGGGATGGGATATCACGGTCAATCCGATGGATGCCATGGGATATAATTCCGGTTTGGCGAATTTGTTGCAGGAAAGTGACGCATACTGGAGTCCCCAAGCGAGTGAGATTCTCCGAAAACATATTATCGAGATTGATATGAAGGAGAGCAAGCGTATTCTTGGCTTCAAAGTCGGTCAGGCCATGACACCCCCGGCTGATGTACAAACTCCCGATGTGTTGGATATTGAGTTTGAAACAGGCTCCGGAGCTTGGGAGTCGGCGGCATTTAGCAGGAGCGTGACGGTCGGCACTGGTAAGGGTGAGACCACGATTATCTATTTGGATAAATCTCATAGCGTGAAAACGGCACAAAAGATTCGCGTAACGGTTGCCGATAAATTCCATAAGAAAGGATATAACGCCTCTTATGCTTACGTGGATTTCTATACTGTTGTATTATCTTCTTTCATGGTGATCGAAGGCAATTAAACGAACTTCATAGATCTTTGTTATACAGCCCTCTTTTGGGAGGCCGGGTTAACCGCCCAGCCCCCTGGAGGGCTTTTTTACCGATTAAAAATAGATATGATGAAAAAATGGATTCTATTATTGACGTGCGCTTGTACGATTGTTCAACTTTACGGACAACGATACACGAGGAATTACCATACGGTAAGATTTAAATTTGAAAATGGTCAAAGTGATAGTGTGACTATCGTGAGGGAAGAACTTCCTTATAATTTTAATTTATCCTATTTCGGAAAGCAAGCGGGGGAGCTCAGTCCGTCAGCTTATTGGGATATGAAAGATGGAGATGATGAAAATTACTATAAAGATAGAGACCCCAAGAATAATCCTAAAACTCATACTTCTGAAGCATGGGAGGCATGGTTATGTACTCGAATTATACCTGAAGAGGTGAAACGTAAATTAGATCTTTCTTGCAAAAAAGGAGATGAAGATAGAGAGGCTAGTTACATATTTGTTAATCGTGAATTCGAAATCATGGTTTGTTTTGATAGAGGCGGGAGAATAGTTCAAGTTGATTTTGCTTTTCGTAATTTGGATTTATACGAGTCTGTAACCGAGGAGCAATTGAAAGTAATTTGCAGTGGGATTGTGAAATATTGCCGCATGATTGAAGGTATTTATCGTTTGCCGCATGAAGGTGTGGAGGCAAAAGAATTTGCGCCGGCAGCAACATACGTGTTAGTGCTATGTCCTAATTCTGATTTACGATGGGCAAAGGAATGTCAAGAGTACAATCCAAAATCGTGGGCTAAAGTGTTGAAACATTTTGATACGTTGGAGAAAAGAAGGAAATAAGATATGAAGAAATTAATATTATTTATTTCTGTTATTTTGTTTGTAATAAGTTTTTCCGGTTGTTTACAAGAAAATGAAATTGGTACTATGATGGCGAACATGGACGATGGCGATATAGTGGTTTGTGATTATATTTGGGATGCTCCAGATCGATATTGTCTTACCATGAATCAGTTACAAGATTTATTTAGAGGGACTTTAAGTTTTCGAGAGGACAAAATTCGGTTATTAGCAAAAGAACTTGAATCCTTTCTTTTAAATAATCCTTGTTATCGACGGATCATGTATGAAATATACCAAACTGTTGGAGGGAAGAGAGAAAGTAAGGCTTTTATAAAGCTTGATGAAAAAGATTCGAAATTGCAAGCTGATCCTAGGCTTTGGGCTCGTTATGATCAAGGGACGAAAACAATTATATTTAGGGATTTACAGGTTGGTGTAATAGGAGGGATACAAGGTACTGAATTGGCCACATTGATTCATGAATTGATGCACCATTGGCAGTATTTGTTGTTCGGTGAAAGTTATATGCAAGCACAATATGAAAAAAACTTTGAATTCGAAGTGACTTTTTTGTTGGATGTTGCAATGATACAGTATGCTCATCGATACGCGGATTTAGGAGCAGAACAAGTGTTATTGTATTTGAAATATGATCTGAATAATCCTGTAATTTATACTCAGGAAGAGAAAGAAAGGTATATCAATGCGATTAATAATACATTGCAGGGGAATACTGTTAGTATTAAAGCTGAACTTGACTTTTTAGCTGCTAATTTTAGAAAGTATGATTATGCCGTTTATACCCCGTGGGCAGAATATAGCCTTATAAAGCGATTATATCCATAGTTATTTCTATCATAATGACAAATTAAAAAATAGAATCATGAAATCATTATTTGTATTGTTAGTTGGTATTTTGCTTTCTGCTGGAATTCAGGCACAGCAAGAAAATGGAGGAAGTCAATCAAAAGGGATTTTGTTTGAATCTGCCCGTTCGTGGAAGAAGACCGTGGAGAAGGCGTTGGACGAAAGGAAATTGCTTTTCGTGGATTGTTATGCTGATTCCGGTGAAGTGAAGAAGGCGCAGGAGGAGATGGAAAAGTATGTCAATTTACTGAAAGAGATGGCTAGAATACAAACCCCGGCGCAAGGAGGAATGCCCGCGACGGCAGTGGCTTCCGGAAATAATATTCGGTTGGAGCGTGGCGTAACGTTGAATTACGAGTTCCGTCAAGGAGTTCCGGTGGTGAAGGTGGTGATCAACGGGCATACGTATTACTTCCTGTTTGACACGTGTGCTGGAATTACTTGCGTATCCGATAAATTGGTAAATGCAGAGAAGTTGGCTTATCAACAGACAGGTAATTCCATGCAGGGAATTGACGGGCAAGTTGTTATGGCTGAAATTCCAGAATTATTGTTAGGAGAATTGGCGGTGAAGAATAAACAGGCGGTAGTAATGAGTGTGCATAATCTTGTTTTTCAACATTTGGGTGTAGACGGAACGATTGGAGCGAATATTATCAATGATTACGTGGTGACTGTTGACTCTCGTGCGAAGATAATCACTTTTTCAGATCAGGCGGATGCTTCTGCTTCTCGTTGGGATACATTGAGGCTTTGGAATAATGTACCATTACTTTCTATCAAGGTAAGGGGGAAAGGCGGGGTTCATGATGTACCGGCATTGTTCGACACGGGAAATGGAACGGGTGCTATTGGATTACCTTCTGTAGAAGGGTTTGAACAATGGACGCAAGCTGGGATTATTGGCGACGTGGAGGAAGGGAACGGTTTTATAGGAACGATGGTGGGCGGTATGGTGAAGACCGATAAGCTTTACCGGGGACGGATGACGGGTCTTCATTTGGGAGATGCTGTTTTCGAGAAGGTGCCGATTATTACCGGGGGAATAGGGTATTTGTTGCTTTGTTTTCAGACGACGGATTTGGGCAAATTCGTTCTTGACTATCCTAACGGGCGTTATCATTTTGAACCTTACGCAGATGCTGGGGTGTGGGAAGGAGATCGTCGTCCCGTGATGACGGGGGCTGATAATGGGGAATTGAAGATTGCTGCCGTGTGGGGAAAAGAGGCAAGAAAGAAATTGGCTCCGCAATGGACGGTAGTTGCTTTGGATGGCAAACCGCTGGAGAAAGTGACATTGGATACTCCCAATATTGACGAATTGCTCCATGAGCGTGGGGTGAAGACTGTGACGGTTCGGGATGTGGAGGGGAAGGTGTATGAGGTGAAGGCGGAGGTGTTTTTATCAAAGGGATTGTAAGATTTGGGATAAAAATTAAGCTAATTAAGAGCCTGTTTAAATTTCGTTAGGGGGTGTAAATATTGGGTATCCTAGATCGTCATTAGTGCATACAAGCAACAAGGATTCAGACCTATACACAAAAGATGGATCGTGGAAAGAACATTCGTGTGGTTTGATCACGATAGAAGACTATCCCGAAATTATGAACTTACATTCGATATGGTAAAAATTGCCGATATAAAATTATTAATACAGAAAATTTAAACAGGCTCTTAGATGAGAATAAATTCAATATGCTGGATATGGGCAGGTTTACAGTAAATGATTTTATATATGACGAGCCAAGTAAATATATTCTTTTCCAGAGACAGTTAACAGGAATATTTAAATTTTATAAACTTTTAACTCAAAAGGCTAAGCGTTTTTCCCGAGAAAAAACATAGTATATGGTGTAACGTATTATTTTTTTTGTACATTTGCGCCGTTTTACTTGAAGAATCGTGGACAGATTGAAAGAATATAAGATAGCCTACAGGGGCTTAGGGGAGGGCGTTCACTCTTTCGAGTTTGTCATGGATGACAATTTTTTCGATTGTTTTGATGCGACAAAAGGGACGAAAGGGAAAGTAAACGCGAGAGTGGAGATCGTGAAATCATCCTTGCTGATGGAGGTTCGGATGAAGATCGACGGGGCGGTGAAAGCTATTTGTGATCGCTGCTTGGAGGAGATGGATTTATCAATTAGCGGAGAACTGAACTTGTACGCGACGTACGGGGGAAGGGAAGAGGGGAATGATGATGATTTTATTATCTTGGCGCAAGATGAGGATTATCTGGATTTGAGTGAGCCGCTATACGAAATATATATGCTGAATTATCCTATTCGAGTGGTTCATCCCGAGGGCGAATGTAACGAGGAGATGGAGCGAGTGCTTGAGGATATGACAGTGGAAGAGAGTGATGAGATTGATCCCCGTTGGGATGAATTGAAGAAATTAATTAATAATAACTAAATAAAACTAGAGAGAAATGGCACATCCTAAACACCGGGTCTCTAAACAGAGAAGGAATAAGAGAAGAACTCACGATAAGGCAACTGTTCCTGCAATAGCAAAGTGTTCAAATTGTGGTGCTGCGGTACAGTATCATACTGTATGCCCTGAGTGCGGGTATTACAGGGGTAAATTAGCTATCGAGAAAGCTGTCGTTGCATAATTTTGTGCAATGACGGGAATTGCCTTGAATAATACAGAGCCCCCTGTAAAAAGGGGGCTATGATTGTTTATAGGTGGCGGTTCTCTGTTTAATTTTGAAAAGATATTTTTATGGAAAGGCCAAGAGCGGTAATCACCGGGGTAGGAGCGTTTTATCCCGATTACATTTTAGACAACGAGGAGTTGAGCCGGATGGTGGATACCACGGACGAGTGGATCATGACACGTATCGGGATCAAAGAGCGGCGTATATTACGGGATACGGATAAAGGCAGTGCTTACCTCGGAGCCAAAGCGGTAGAGGATCTGTTTCGTAAAACAGGGTTGAAACCGGAAGAAGTCGACCTCTTGATCTGCTGCACGGTAACGGCAGATATGCATTTCCCGGCAAACGGGAATGTGATTTCCGATATGGTGGGAATCAAGAACGCGTTTAGTTTTGATTTGAATGCCGGGTGTTCCGGATTTCTATATGGTTTGACGACTGCCACGCAGTACGTGGAAAGTGGGCGTTATAAAAAAGTCGTTGTCGTGGGAGCCGAGAAGATGTCGGCAATCACGGACTACACGGATCGGGCGACTTGTCCGATTTTCGGTGATGCCGCCGCCGCGATACTGCTTGAACCGACGCACGAGGACGTGGGGGTGATCGATCATATTCTTCGTTCCGACGGTATGGGGCGGGTTCACCTGCACATGAAAGCGGGTGGTTCTTTGAAGCCGCCATCCATTGAAACCGTGACGGCAAGAGAACATTATATTTATCAGGAGGGGCAACCCGTGTTCAAGCATGCCGTATCGAATATGGCGGACGTTTCTGTCGAGATCATGAAACGCAATAATCTCACATCGGAAGATGTTGCTTGGTTGGTGCCGCATCAGGCGAACCTGCGAATTATCAAGGCTACCGGCGAGAGAATGGGATTGGATGCTTCCAAGGTGATGGTAAATATCCATAAATACGGTAACACGACATCCGCGACAATCCCGTTGTGCCTGTACGAGTGGGAAGACCAGTTGAAAAAAGGAGATAATCTAATTCTAGCCGCTTTCGGTGCCGGGTTCACGTGGGGAGCTATGCTCGTGAAGTGGGGATACTAGTGAGGGAGAATCAAAAGGGGAAGAAAAGTTTATGGCTAGGATAAATATCCCGACTATAAACTTTTCTAGTAACAATTAATTAATTTTTTCAATTCTCATTGCGTTTTGAAATGGTAATTTGTTGAGTATGTATCATTTCTGTTTCTCCCTTTTTGTCGTGAGCGCAGACATAAACTAATGCATGAATATAATGTTCTTCTCCAAGTTTAAATTTATTTTCTTCTGGAATCCATGTAAGTGTGTCTTTTTGGAATATTTTTCCGATTTTTATAGAATCGACAAATATTTGCATAGTTAGAGGTTTATTTACCTCTCCTATAATTAGACATTTCTCTCCAATATAGGCTGTGAAAAAAGGAATTGTGTTTATCTTGATATTTACATCTTTACTTTTGAAGCAATCGGAGTTATTCTCATTTTTACCACAAGAAAAAATAATGGTAATAAAAATGATAAATATAGTGAATTTCATGTTAGTACAGTTATGTTTGAAAATTTAAACCTCAATAAGTAGTACTTGGCATAGTTGTGTTATACCCGAATGCAATACAATAAGTATTGGGGTATATTCTTCCTTTCATTGAGAAATTAGTCATGCTATGTAGAGGAGGAATACTTGGATATGAACACCAATCAATATGAGAGGTTGAGCTATAATATATGAAAGGATACGAATGTGAAAAATGATATTCGGTATTTGGACTTCCCCATGCGTAACCACTTTCATTCCTAATTTCATATCCACATCTCAAACCAACCATTCCTCCTGGATTTTGTACAAGGAGTGCATTTATTTCTTTACATTCTAGGTGCTGATCTTTGTTTATATAATACATCCATTTGTCATCACGGATACAGTATGAAAACATGTCGAGATCAAGATAATAGCAAATTACCCAAAGATGCTCTTCTTTTTTTGTTATGTTTCTTGTTACGTTATACTTTATAATAAGATAGTTGTCTAGCCAATATGGAGCTAGATGATACTGGACAGAGCCATAACTACACATTGCAGCTCCTTTATTGCCTGTGGCTTCGTAATCCGATTCAAGTCCCTCTGGATAATAATAAGGAGGACGAGGGAATTTAGAAGATGATAAAGTAGATACATTAGACGATCTGTTTGGTTTGCAATAGGAAAAAGTAATAGGTTGTGGAATGTTTGAGTTTTTTCCTTCAATTGTAGTAATTCGAACAGAAGTTCCATCTAAAACTTCATATTTATCATTGCCAATGTAAAAATAATTTTTCTCATTGAGGATATTCCTGTAAAATTTTGCTTTTACAATAGGGGTTATAAATCCGTGTTCTAACTCAATATAGTCAGCATTTTTTTTCACTAAATTTGGGAATGAATCTATATTATTTATGGCATAAACTTGGTTATAAATTTCGTTGAGTTTTTTCCTTAAGGAATTAAAACCTATAGATTCTTCCCAGCGATCTAGTTCGTCGTCTGTAAAATGTAATAATGTATCAGTTATTGCCAAATAAGCTGTTTCTGTATCAAAAACCAAGGTGCCTTCGGTATTCACAGATATAGAATCTAGTACGATTCTTCTTTCTAGTATCGATCGTGATAATTGTAAAGTATTGTCAATAATAGGTGGCATTTGCTCCGTGGATAAATCTTTATCTTGACAGGCTGCTAGCCCAATAAGAATAATAAGAATGGAAGTAAAAATAATTTCTGTTTTCATAATATTGATGATTTATGTATATTGATACTAAACCAAAGGTAGCAATTAAAATTTGAATAAAAAAATTAAACAGAATGGATATGAAGTTTTTTTTAGCTGCATAGATGAATTATTTGATTATATATATATTTATTATGTTTCTTGTTGTTGTGAAATTGATTCCAATTTGCGAAGTGTAATTATTTTATATAAAACAAGTATACTAAACCTTTGGTGTGTTATAATATTTGGATTAAAGGATGTATGTGATTAATATTGATTAATACATACAAATAAATAATTGGCAAAATGTAATTTGTTTTTATTATAAATAGAAAAATGCTACTGGAGTCATTTTTGGTAAATATTTGTAATCTCCTCGAATTTGATGTATTTTTATAGAAATAGAATTTATAGTGTTTGGGCTGTTTTAGATTTGATTTATCTCTTTTAGAATAAGATGCTTGTAATTTAGTATTTTATAGACTGGAAAAAATATTTTCGATTTTAAATTACTTGTTGTATATTTGGTCGTTTATTACTCAACTAAGATGGAAAAAAGTGTGAATCCGGACTGTCAAGGAAAAAGACAAACGGTTGTTTTGGAAGATTCCGTGGTGGGGGGAGATATGAGTCTGCCCGGGGATTTATGCTTATTCGGTAAAATTTTGGGTAATATTACAGCGGGGGGACGAGTGGAAGTGAGAAAAGGAGCGCTCGTGACGGGCAAGGTGCTTTGCCGGGAGTTATACGTGGAGGGAGTGCTTGAAGGTGACGTGGATACTCATTCTTTGATAATAGGCGAGAACGCAGTTTTGCGTGGGAAAGTGGAAACGGGAAAGTTGCGGATCGAGGGGGAGATATATGATATGAAGTGGTTACGTCTGGTAAGAAAATAAAGTAAATGCAAAATCATGGGAAAAGAAGTACAACAACAAGTAGCGTTAAATTTATTAAGTGAAGGAACTCAAATAACCGGAGATCTTCATGCAACGAATGATATACGTGTCGACGGTACTATAAAAGGAAAGATTATCACGACGGGACGTCTGATTATCGGGCAGACGGCGAGGGTAGAGGGCGAAGTGACTTCCCCGAGCGTGGATATTCTGGGTACGATGGAGGGGAGTATCGTTTCGGACGGTTCGGTTTCATTGAGAGCAAAATCCGTGTTCACGGGAACGATTAAAGCGGCTTATATCGCTATCGAGTCGGGTGCTGTATTTAATGGTGAATGCCATATCCAACGTGATGTAAAACAGAAATAATTAATAACGTGGCGTGTCGTGTATCCGTTGTAGTGTCTATACTGCTATCGCTGGTCGCTTGTGAGAAGGCACAGGAAAAGGTAGACAAGGGTGTTTCCCTTGAACTGGCGAAGGAACGTAAATCCAATATCGGGGGCGTATCTTACCGGTTATATTTCTCTGTTCCCAAGGAGAGTGAGGAGCCTATCATGGCAGAGTCGGAAATCTTCTTCGAGTTGTCGGAATTAACCCCGGTTGTTCTTGATTTCAAGGAAACGGAAGATAAAATTCTGGCTGTTACTTCCGGGGGAAAGAGGGTTCCTTACACGTTCAAGAACGAACATATCATTATTCAGCCGGAACATTTGAAAGAGGGACGGAACGAGTTGAATATCCAGTTTATAGCGGGAGAGTCCTCTCTGAACAGAAGCGAGGATTTGATGTACACCTTGCTGGTGCCGGATCGTTGCCGGACATTAATGCCTTGTTTCGACCAGCCGGATATAAAAGCGCGTTTCAAGTTGACGCTTAAAATTCCCGCCGGGTGGCAGGCAATAGCGAACGGGGAACGTATTCGGGTGGAATATTTTAATGATTATAAACTTTACGAGTTCGGGGAAACGAAACCTTTGAGCACGTATTTATTTGCATTCTCGGTAGGGCGGTTCTCGTACACGGAACGATTCATGGATAACCGTTGGATCGGGATTTATCACCGGGAAATGGATACGGCGAAAATCAATGCCAGTATTCCGGAGATTGCGAGGCAAGTGAGCCATTCGCTGGAATGGATGGAACGCTACACGGGAATCCGCTACCCGTTTGAGGTGTACAATGTGGTGGCGATTCCGGCTTTCCAGTACGGGGGTATGGAACACCCGGGAGCGACTTTTTACAAGTCATCGACTCTTTTCCTTGACCGGGATGCGGATTTGACGGCACAGATGAAACGGAGTGAATTGATTGCGCATGAGACGGCACACATGTGGTTCGGTGATTACGTCACGATGAAGTGGTTTAACGACGTGTGGCTCAAAGAGGTGTTTGCCGGATTCATGGCAGACAAGATTATCGCACAGTTGTACCCGGAGGTGAATCATCAGTTGAACTTTTTCTTGAATCATTATGAACCGGCATTACGGACAGACCGCACGAGAGGGACACATCCGATCTTGCAGGAATTGAATAACTTGAAGGATGCAGGCACATTATACGGGGATATTATTTATCACAAGGCTCCTATCGTGATGCGTATGCTGGAGCGGGAGATTTCCGAGTATCAGCTGCAAATGGGTTTACGGAAGTACTTGCGTCGCTGGTCGTATTCCAACGCGGATTGGGATGATTTGATTCATCTGCTGGCGAGTTCAACGGGACGTGATCTGGAAACGTGGAATGAAATCTGGATAAAGGAGAGCGGTGCTCCCGTGATTGAGTTTGGCAAGGATGCTATTGCCATGATAGATGAAAGTGGCAAAAAACGGGTTTGGCCGCAAGCGATTTCGATTTATTGGATGAGTGCCGGAGGGCGGCTGTATCGTCAAGCGCGGGTGTTGAAGGATACGTTGACTCCTTTCAGGAACCCGGGCGTGATATTGCCGGATTGCGATGTGTCGGGATACGGTTGTTTCCTGCCGACGGAGTACAGTGTACAATTTCTCTCTAAAGAGTTGAACCAGATAGGAAATCCGCTTTATCGTGCAGTCGCTTGGCAGTTGTTGTACGAGGGCGTGTTGAACAAGAAGGTGAAAGGAGAGTTCTTCGTGAAACTTTGTATGAAACATTTGCCTCATGAAAAGAATAATCTGCTAGTGAATCGAACCTTAAGTTTCTTGAGGACTGTTTATTCGACTTATCTGGATGAGGGGGGAAGACAGTTGTTGCAGGAGGAGTTGGAACGTTTCTGCGTGAACATGATTGATAATGGTGCGGGGAATAAAAAATCCTATTTCAATACTTTACTGACGCTTTATTCCTCACCCAAGATCGGGGAGTTTTTTAAAGAGGTATTAAATGGTGAGAGGGAGTTGGCAGGTTTGACGGTCAGTGATGACGATAAAATCAAGATAGCGTTTAATCTCGTGTTGCGGGATTCCAATCTTTACGGGGGAATGGAGAAGCATATTAACGGGGCGATAAAGAATAAGGATTTGTTGAATCATTTCGCTTACGTGTTGCCCTCGGTTTCCGGTAACAAACAAGTGCGGGACAGTGTGTTCAGTGCTTTGTTGAAGAATGAAAACCGGGTGAACGAGGTTTGGGTGGAGGAGAGTTTGCGTTGGTTGAATCATCCCCGCCGGAGAATGGAGGCAGAAGAATACATTCCGCGAATGCTGGATAAATTGAAAGAAGTTCAAGAAACAGGCGATATATTTTTCCCGTCGGCATGGTTGAGCGCGGGACTCTCCGGGCATACCAGCAAGAACGCGTATTCTATGGTGAATGCTTTCTTGGAAAAGCACCCGAATTACCCGAAGAATTTGAAATTAAAGATATTATCCAATTCAGACCATTTACGACGCCTTCACGCGGAGGAACGTGAACGATAATGTTTATAGATTAGATTATGAATGTTCGAGAAAACTCATTGATATTGATTCCGGCTCGTTACGCTTCTACCCGTTTCCCGGGGAAGCCGTTGGTTGAGATTGCCGGAAAGCCCATGGTGCAGCATGTTTACGAGAAAGCGGCAGCGGTATCCGACTATGTTTACGTGGCGACTGATGATGCACGGATTTATGATGCCGTGACGGCCTTCGGGGGACGCGCGGTGATGACTTCTACCGAGCATCGTAGCGGAACAGACCGGTGTTACGAGGCATACGTGAAGGTGCATGAGGCTTTGAACCGGAATTTCGGGGTTGTTGTCAACGTGCAGGGGGATGAACCGTTTATTATCCCGCGACAGATAGAGTCTTTGATTTCCCGTTTTGAAGAGCCGGCGGTGCAGATTGCTACTCTGGCGAAGCCTTTTGAACGGAATGATGATGTTTTTGACCCGAATAAAGTAAAGGTGGTGTTCTCCGTGAAGAATACGGCTCTTTATTTTAGCCGGAACCCGATTCCTTATTGCCGGGGTGTGGAACGGGACGGGTGGCTTGCCCGGACTCCTTATTACAAGCATGTCGGAATGTATGCTTATCGTCCGGAGATTTTGAAGGCGATAACTTCTATCCCCCAAGGAGTTCTTGAACAAGCGGAGTCGTTGGAACAATTGCGTTGGTTGGAGAACGGGTACACGATAGCAATAAGTATTACCGATCATGAATCGGTCGGGATAGATACTCCAGAAGACTTGGAAAAAATATAAATTAAAAGCTAAAAGTTACGATTCGTATATCAAACTTTTAGCTTTTAACTTTTATCTTTGATGCCAGCATCAAATTGTCATAATGTCTTTCTCTTTCTTGGCGAGATATTCATCGATTTTTTTGCCGTATTCATCGGTCATCTTTTGAGCCATGGCTTCGGCATCTTTGGACATATCTTCGGGAAGCCCGTCTTTTACCATTTTCTTTACTTGCTCAATCACGTCCCGGCGGGCGTTACGAACGCTTACTTTGGCAGTTTCGGCTTCACCTTTGCTTTGTTTCACGAGGTCGCGTCTGCGTTCCTCGGTAAGTTGCGGGATATTGATGCGGATCATTTCTCCGTTGTTATCCGGGTTTAATCCGAGGTTAGCGGTCATAATAGCTTTTTCAATCGGGGCTATCATGCTTTTCTCCCACGGTTGAACGGCAATGGTTCTCGGGTCGGGAGCCGAAATATTGGCTACTTGTGATAACGGGGTAGGACTACCATAATAGTCAACCAGCACGTCTTGTAGGATTTTGGGGTTGGCTCTTCCCGCTCTGATTTTACTGAGTTCGGATTCAAGGTGATTCAGAGCGGATTCCATTCTCTCTTTTGCTTCGTCGAGATAAAATTGTACTTCCTCGTTCATATATTTTTTAGTTTGATTTAATATTCATTACGAACCAAGCAAAGGTATAAAAAAATCTGTATTTTTACTCTATCCTACGCCACGTTTCCTTTACCTGTACGTTTTTCAACGTTCCGTTTGCCAATTTTAATTTCGCTTCTCCCGTGAGTACGAGAATCTGGTTGTTTGCCTCGAACTGGTACGTGGCGGTATATTCTATGATATCTTTTACCTTCACGGATTGGGAGGATTCAATGAGTTGCCCTGCCGTAATCTTGTAGGTGCCTTTTGTGCCGTCGGACGTCAGGAACGAGAAATCGTCATAGAACTCCTTCTGTATCGGGTGTTTAACTTCAACTCCATTCTCGGATATTTTTTCCCATTTGCCGGCAAGCGGGTTAGCCACAATCGTTCGGAATAACTTGCCGGGGCTGAAGATACATTCTTCCACGTACTTTTTGAATTTCTTTAATCCCAAGTAATCCCGTATTTTGATTTCCCGGATGACTTTGTTTTCTTGGAAACGAGGGGTGATATTCACGTATCGTGTGATAAAATTCTCCTCGGGGAGGCTGTCTATCAGTCTGATTTGCTCGTCCCACTCTTCCTTGTAATATTTCAGAATCATGTTTTTATCTTCCGCGGGCAGCGCGAGGGAAGGCATCACGATGCTCAGCATGATTTCCGAAGATTGTTGTTGTTCCCGGGCAGAAGTAACCAATCCTTTGTAGGCGGCTTTGTCCGAACCGTAACGCTTTTTCAAGTACAGGCGGTACATTTCGGCGGAGGAGGAAGCCACCGTGTCCGTGCCTTGTTTTAATTTCGCCTCGTTTGCCTCAAGGGCTTTCAGATACCTGTCGAAAGTGCGTCTTTCCACGTTAGGAGCGGTACTTTTCAAGGCGAAATAGACGGGTACGGTATAATATACTCGGACGGGCGTGTTGTTTTGTTTGCCGGGATACCATTTCGGCATGGAAGCAATCACTTCTTTTGCCTCGTTATCCAGTTCGGTGGATACGCCCCGGATGATTTTCACGTCATTCACCGTTCCGTCTTTCTCTATAATGAAACGAACGTACACTTTGCCTTCTATACCTTTGGTTTTAGCGGCTTCCGGGTATTGCACGTGGCTATATATCCAAGCATTCAGATTACCGGGAAAAACGGGCATTTCTTCGACGAACATGTAGACTTTATTATCTTCGGTACTGTCTTTAGTCTGTTCGTGATGGTGTTGCGCGATGGTCGGAAGCGTTCCTGCCAGAAGGAACATACTCGCGAATAATACTTGTAACTTGGTGACAAGTTGTCGATTAAGGGTGTATGGCTTGAATATCATGGTTCGTGTCTTAGCGTGATAGATTACTTTCTTTTCTCACAGCTAAATATAGAGTGAATTTTTGGTATTTGCAATGAATATTAAGTGTTTTGTAAATTTTAAATCTAAAATGGGTAGATTCTCGATGAAGCGGATTACTTTTGTCTTCTTAAAGAAACGATATGAAAAGGAAAGATTTTGAGGTGATGGCACCGGTTGGTTCCTACGAATCACTGGAAGCTGCATTACAGGCGGGGGCTGATTCCGTCTATTTCGGCGTCGAGGGATTGAATATGCGTTCCCGTTCGTCGGCTAACTTCACGTTGGATGATTTGCGAAATATAGCGGAACGTTGTAGCGAGAGAGGGGTGAAGACTTATCTCACGGTGAACACGATTATATATAATAATGAACTGGATAAGATGCACCGTATTATCGATTGCGTGAAAGAGGCGGGATTAACTGCCATTATCGCGTCGGATATAGCG
Organism: Butyricimonas sp. Marseille-P3923; assembly: GCF_900184685.1. GTDB lineage: Bacteria > Bacteroidota > Bacteroidia > Bacteroidales > Marinifilaceae > Butyricimonas > Butyricimonas muris. The sequence continues at coordinate 534,078 of NZ_FXXL01000006.1, read as the reverse complement.
GCTATTCTGTACGCTCGTTCTGTCGGGGTAGAGGTGCATATCAGCACGCAATGTAATATCACGAATTACGAGGCGGTGAAGTTTTATGCGCAGTTCGCCGATGTTGTCGTGCTGGCTAGGGAGTTGGACATGGATCAAGTGATGACGATTCATCGTCAAATCGTGCAGAATGATTTGCGGGGTCCCAAGGGAGAATTAATCCAAATCGAGATGTTCGCTCATGGAGCCTTGTGTATGGCTGTTTCCGGGAAATGTTACTTGAGTCTTCATGAAATGAACGCCTCCGCCAACCGGGGGGCTTGTTACCAGATTTGCCGGCGTTCCTACACGGTGAAAGATACCGAAAGCGATATCGAGTTGGAGGTGGATGGCAAGTATATCATGTCCCCGAAAGATTTATGTACTATCGGGTTCGTGAATAAGATGATTGACGCGGGTGTGCGGGTGTTTAAAATTGAAGGACGTGCCCGTTCTGCCGAGTACGTGAAGACGGTTTGCGAGTGCTATAGCGAAGCATTGGATGCCTACACGGACGGAAGTTACGATGCGAAGAAGATAGCCGCGTGGAAAGAACGGCTGGCTTCGGTGTTTAACCGCGGTTTTTGGGATGGCTATTATCTTGGACAACGTTTGGGAGAATGGAGTGAAGTATATGGTTCGAAAGCCACCAAGAAAAAAATATGTATCGGTAAAGTCACGAACTATTTCACGAAATTGCAGGTCGGAGAATTTAAACTGGAATCATACGACTTGAAAGTAGGTGATGAGGTGATGATTGTCGGTCCAAGTACGGGAGTGGTACAAATGACCGTTCCGGAACTTCGTCTTGAATTAGATCCCGTGGAGCGGGTAGAGAAAGGCGCCGTATTCTCTATGCCTTGCGAGATGAAATTAAGGCGTTCGGATAAACTGTATAAGTTGGTGGATAATTTATAAAACAAAAGGCTGCAATGATGAGTTGCGGCCTTTTATTTTATGGTTATTTGAATGGATTCAATTTGGGTGGCTTGATGTTAAATAGATTGTAACTCAAGACCAAACTTCCTCTCATGTGCAGCATTTTATAATCGAAATATTGATTGCTGGGTTTGAATATATCTTTGAATCCGCAACTAAACCGTAACCCGAGTTCGATACGGGGAAATAGTTGGCGTTCGTATCCGGCAATGAACCCCATATCCCAGCTATCCAAAATATTGCTAAAGTTAATATGCAAAGGATTACTCGGGTCAATAGAACCGTTATAGACTTTATCATCGGTCATCATGTATCCTTTGGTCACCGTATTTCGAAATTTGGCATTAATGATCCATGCCCCGTAGAGTCCAACCAGAATACGGTCTTTTTGATTGCTAAACGTGTATTTGAAATAAAGAGGAACTTCCAGCATGGTAAAATCCATTGACATTTCGGCAGAGCCGCAAAAACGGGAAATAATATTGTTTTTATCGTCATGAAATCTCTGGTCATCAATACGGGCGTCAGCATCAATAGCCACTTTTTTGTACGTGAGTTCTGCGCCTAATGTCCATTTCTTTGTTACAGGGAAAGTTAGTTTTGCTCCCAATGATGGCGAAAGTTTAGGATAGGGGTTGAACACGTCCGGAACATTACTGAACGGAAACGGGATAGCCCCGCCAATATCAGTTCCCAGCTGAACTCCAAGAGCGAATCGATATTCTACTTGATCATCAGTATCTACTGAAGTCGTGTTAGGCTTTGATTGATTGTTGTCTTGGGCAACGGTATTTAAAGTACAAAATAATGGTGCAAGTAAAAGGTATATCAGTTTCATTTTCTTTTCAGGTTAAAAGTTTACAACAACGTTATCAACGGTTAAGGTACTACCTTTAGCTCCGATAAACAGATCTCCTTGTCTACTGGAAGTCATTACAATAGATATATGTGTCGGTTCCAGATCTTTGTACTTGCTATCGTATTTAATCGGGATCGTGTAATTGTTCCAGTTGCGTAATGCTGTATTCGCTCCATCAAAAATGATTTCCCCTTTTCCTAAAACCTTTAGGCCGTCAACGGGATCCCCGTGATATTCTAATTCTCCGTTACCTTCCCAGCGAAGTAGTTCAACCCAGATACGTCCTTGGTCAACTCCTGTCGTATCTTTTAATTTGTAAGAATTTAGTCCCACTTTTTCTGAGCGTTGGAATTTTACACCAGCTTCGTATTTGGCATCAACAGAAATGGATTCCGGACGCATGATAAATGGTATTCCGAAATAGGTCATTAACGGGGGATTGCTTAAAGCAGAAATATTTATTTGGAAGTACCCGGTAAATATTGTTCCGGCCGTTATTAACTCTCCGATACCCAAACCGCTTAAATTTTGGATGCCTGTCTGGAGTTGAGCGGCGTACCCGTTTTGATAAGGAACCGGAGTAGTCCCTTGTACGAATGAATTATTTGCCGTTGCCCATCCAAGCCCCTTGCCCGGTGTCGGATCTATGTTTACTTTAGAAGTATTTTCGTTAATCCATAATTCAAAATTGGAATTTTCAATTGTCGGAACAACTTGTATATTCCAAACACGTTCGTCTTGATTGTCTTTTGCGATTAAAATGATTTGTTTTTTATCGTAGGGACCGGAAAACGTGAAAGGAGATATTGCAGAACCGGCTTTGATTTCTCCGTTATGAGTAATGTCAGCCTCAATAGTTACTGGCCAGCTGAAATCTTTCTTGAAGTTAATTCGGATATTATTATCATGAATGGAAACATTTACATCCTTTTCAGCATGATTCGTAATATGAAAGTTAGTAATGTCTGCGTTAGGCTTATCCTTTAATACGATTTGCCCCAAGTGGGGTACACCGCTCTCTGAAATAAGGTAAAAAGATTGTGGAGTATATACATCCTTGAATGTAAGCTCTTTAAGGTTTAATGGATTTTCATCCACGCTAATGGCCTTATCTGTAGTTGAAGAAAATTTGATATTAGCCTTTATCGTGAGTGGAAATAATTTCCTTCCGTAATCCAATGGAATACTTACCACGTTATTACTAACGGTAATGCCTTCTTTATTTAATACGATCCCTTCTGTTTGATCAGTAATTGAGAAAGAAACAATCTCCGCATCGTCACTTAACTTGCTTACTTTCTCACATGAACTGAATAATCCAAGTGCTAGTAAAAGAATCCCGTAATATTTTCTCATATAAATTTAATTTTCGTAATACTCAGCAATTTTTATGCCATCCGTATAAATACGGAAATGAGGGTACAAAGTTATTGGTTTGGTACTTATTTGTTTATTATTTATCGTTATTATTTCCCGGTAATTCGTATCCTATGCGTCTTCTTTCTTTGGGTTGTCGATTTTGGGCTTGTAATTCTGCCAGTGTTTGATTTATCAATTCGAGCTGTATACTTGTATCTTCATTAATAGTATTTTGGTCTGCAAAAATATCTTCGATATAGTCTTTCAAATTTCTCATTTCTTTTTGCAAAAGACTAATTTTATCTAAAGGTGCCTCTAATACTATTTGACGCATTTTTACAAATGCTCTCATGATAGATATATTTACTTGGACAGCGATTCCGGAACGTAATATTCCAGATAACATAGCAACACCTTCTTGGGTAAAAGCAAAAGGTGCGACATAGCTGTGTTTCATTGTTGCGGGCAACTGGTCGCAATTTGCGACCAGTTCTTTCCATTCTTGAGTGGATAAAACAAACATAAAATCTTCGGGAAAACGTTCAATATTACGTTTTACTTGTTCTTTCAAACGTTTTGTTTCCACTTGATACAATTCCGCCAAATCGAAATCCAACATCACTTTCTGTCCTCGGATTTCGTATATCTTACTCTGTATTAATTGAAGATGGTCCATGATTGATATGCTCTTGCGTTATTCTTTTTTCTTCATATACCGCATGATATAGAATACAATACCACCCAACAAAGCTAACAAAAGAAGACTTGAACTTATAGCCGAAATTCGGGCTCCCATGTAATAAGACTCCGGTTTGTATTCGAATGTAACGGTATGTTCTCCCGCGGGGACTATGACGGCACGTAAGATATAATCAGCCCTGAGAAGATCGGTTTTGTTACCGTCAATATAAACATTCCAGCCTTTGGGATAATATATTTCACTGAATACGGCCAATTGTTCGTTTGCTGCGGAAGTCTTGTATTCCAATTTGTTCGGGGCATAAGAGGTCAATTGTATTGTGGCGTTCTCGTCAAAATTGAAACCTTTATCTTGAATGACGGATTCAAACTCTTTGCTGATGACGGCAGATTCTCTCGGGTCTATTTGTTTCAGCCCGAGTAATTCTTCATCCGGCGTGTTCACGAGTTCATAATCCTTGACAAACCACGCGTTTCCGTAAGCGTATTTGTTGTTGACGGGGGCGGAATTGGCATGCACGATGACATATTTCGTGTTCAACATATTCAACACGGTTTGTTTGGAAAGACTTTCTTCCATGGCAGAGAGTGTTGGAGAACTTTCCAGCGTTTTACCGATACTTTGCATCTCGGGATAGATGAAATAATCAATAATATCTTGGTAACGCTGTAACTTGGCGGCACTGTATCCCCCGATCGTCTTGTGATGATAACTGGTATGCGAATCATTGAACGTGTTCACGGATATATCCAGTACCCGATAATTCGGGTCTTTATCTGCGAGGATGGCTTGATCCACGGGACGAGGTTGGTATTGATTGTTAAACTCCCGTTGTTTTACAAAGTGGTCGTTATTGAGGTAACGTTTATCCACGGTCCACATATCGGCAAGAATCAATAGTCCCATGACGATCACGACATGTGTACTTTTGATTTTCTGAATCATCCATGCCCAAATAACGATGCCCGCCAATAAGATAAATACCAAAGAACGGAATGCGTCCGAGCGAAGCAGGGATTCCCGGTCTTGGGGTAAATATTGTCTGAGCCAATCCGGGTATTGACTGTCTGCCGGTGAAACGAAACTTCCGGCTAAACCGGGTAATAACGCGAACAAGGCGCAAATACCACCGGTAACTCCTACGGCTATTTTCAATCCTTTGAGCAGAGTCTTTTTCTCGTATTCCCCGTTAAGAATTTTGTTCAGGGTATATATCCCTAGCAAAGGAATGGTCAACTGTAACACGATCAATATCATGGACGGCACCCGGAATTTGTTGTATAGCGGGATGTAATCATAGAAGAAACTCGACAGGAACATAAAATTTCGTCCCCAGCCCAAGAATAGAGCCAGTAAAGAAATTCCCACTATCCACCACTTCATGGGTCCTTTGATTAACACGAGTCCCAACACGAAAAGGAAAATGGCGATAGCTCCCATGTACATAGGTCCCGCCGTGAATGCCTGTTCGCCCCAGTACAAGGGTAATTGTTGAATGATTTGATCGGCATTCGACGCTCCTTGGCTATTCAGGAATTTGTATGTTTCCGAATTTTTGTCTAACGCTCCGCCGGAGGCTCCACCCTTGAAGTTCGGTATCATCAGATTGAGGGTTTCGTCAATCCCGTAACTCCACGCGGTGGCGTATTCTTTATCCAACCCGCCTTTGGTTTGGCTATTTTGGTTCAAGGTCAATTCCGACCCGCCTCGCATCGTGTACTTGCTATATTCCCACGTCGGCCACAAGTGATTTATATTTGTGGCTGCCGCGAATAGAACCGCTACCACGAGTAACGTGGCAGTTTTAAAAAAGGCGGGAAGTGCTTTTGCCTTGACGGCTTTGTATAATTGTGCTATTCCGTAGAATAAAACGATAAAAGCGAGATAATACGTGATTTGCGGGTGATTCGCCATGATTTGGAAAGCAAGCGTTATCCCGAAGAATACCGCCCCCAGCCACCGATTCTTGCGGAAGGCGAAAACGACAGAAGCCAAGACCATTGGCATTAATGATATTGCCACCATCTTTGCGTTATGTCCTACTTGAAGAATCTGGAAATTGTACGAGCAGAAACCAAAAGCGAGAGCACCCACGATAGATAACCACGGGTTTACCCCGAAAGCCAGTAATAACAGGTAGAAACTGACAAGCCCTAAAATCAGATAGCTGGCAGGGCGAGGTCCCACGAACAGACCGTCATACACGTTTTTCAAGTAATTGCCTTTATATTCCGTGGAGATCATTGTGGTTGGCATTCCGCTGAACATGGAGTTTGTCCACAATGGCTCTTCTCCTGTTTGTTCCCGAAACTGTATAATCTCGTTCGCCGCCCCTCGCCACGAGGAAATATCCGATTGCATTACTATTTTGCCCTCGAATAAAGCCGGAAAGTAAGCGTAGGCAATAACGACAAATAGGATAAAAGCTACAAGATAAGGATAAAACGATTTGAGCTTCGGCATCTTCATGTTTTTGTGTTTTAATGTATTCGATTTCTCGCGAAAGTAAAAAATATAATTATCAAAATAGAGGAATGTATTTAAAAATTGTGAGAAGGGGATGGTCTTGGTGGGACGATGGCATTCGTATTTCTTGAAAAATGTATGCCTTGGATTAGGCGGTAGACAAATTATTTGTATTTTTAGATTTTTATTTTTTCTCTAAAAATGCAAGAGAGTTATGAAAGTTTTTATGTTGGCTAATCCGGTTGCCGTGCATACCCAAAAATGGGTGAAGTCGTTATCCGAGAGAGGAATAAATATATTGCTATATAGTTTTAGGCCTTACAAGGAAGAGGGGTTTTATAAAAACATGGAGAACGCGGAGGTGCGTGGCTTTACCAAGGAAAGAAATGCACGGGGGATAAAATCGTTTTTCTTGTTTAAGCTATTCTGGTACTATATCCCTTTGGTTTGGGATATCAAGCGACAGATTCGTGCTTACAAACCGGATTTGGTACATTCCCATTGCATCAGTGATAACGGTTTGTTCGGGGTTTTGTCCGGATTTCATCCTCTCTTGGTGTCTGTTTGGGGAACGGATATTTTTGTCTACCCCTCGAAAAGCGATATTCGGAAACGAATAATCCGTTTTATATTGAAACGGACGGATCACATTTTGTCAACGAGTCACGTGATGGCAAAAGAAACCCGGAAATATACATCCCGGAAGATAGAGATCACTCCTTTTGGAGTGGACGTCAGTTTATTCCGGCAGTTGGAGAAAAAGCCCGACGGGGTATTCACCGTGGGGATTGTGAAGACGTTGGAGTATGGTTACGGGATTGATGTACTTATCGATGCTTTCGCTTTGTTCCGGAAGAAATATGCTAAAACAAGCATGAAGTTGCGTGTTGTCGGGGATGGAAGTTTGAGAGGAAAACTTGAAAAACAGGCAGAAGATTCGGGAGTAGGAGATGATATCATTTTTGAGGGGCGTGTACCGAATCATGAATTGCCGGCGATATTGAATGATTTTGATGTATTTGTAGCTCTTTCGAGAAGTGAGAGTTTTGGAGTCGCGATAGTGGAAGCCATGGCATGCCAATGTCCCGTGCTCGTGTCCGATGCCCCGGGATTCGTGGAAATTGTGGAAGACGGAATAAACGGGTTGATTGTGCCTAGGGAGAATGTCGCCGCTGCAGCGGAAGCCATGGAACGTCTTTTTCTGGACGACAGGTTGCGACTTGCTTTAGGAACAAGCGGTCGGGAACGAGTGGAGAAAATGTATGATTGGCAGAAAAATGTTGACACCATGATTGCTTTATATCAGCAGGTATGAGTATCTTTGTTCCCGTTTGAGAAATATTTCGTGTATAGATAAGTTTATATTTTAGCGTAAAAGATGTTCGGAGATATAAAACAGACCATGAAGCATACCGTCGTGTATGGCGTTGGAAACTTTGCTTCCAAGTTGGTCGGTTTTATTCTGATTCCGTTGTACACGAACGAAAAATTCTTTTCTCCCGCCGATTACGGGATGCTGAGCCTTCTGGACGTAACGTCCCAAGTATTGGTTGCCGCCATGGGATTGGCTTTTTATGCCGGGCTCGTGCGTTGGTATTGGGATAAGGAGTATGCGGAACGTCAGAAAAGTCTGTTCTTCACGATAATGCTGATGACCACGGTGGCAGCTGTGGGGATGGGTATGATCCTGTGGGGATTCCGGGATTCTATAGAGGGGTTGTTGTTGGCAGGGGAGAAAATGGAGTCGTTTGAACAATTGCCTTACGTGTTCAATTTGCTGTTGGTGTATTCCGTTTTATCCGCGATAGTGGCACCGGTGTTGGATCTGTTGCGGTTGAAAAGCCGTTCCGTGCAGTTCTCGGTAGTCAATATTTTGAAATTGGTCGTTACCTTGGGTGTAACTGTTTATTTTATCGTGGGGCGGCAAAAGGGAATTACCGGGGTGTACGAGGCGCAAGTGATCGGGGCTATATTCCAAATATTACTCCTGTTGCCTTTTATTATAAAAAATTCAGCCTTGAAATTGGAATTTGCGGCTATTAAGCAAATTCTTTCGTATAGCTACCCGTTGATGTTCCCCGCTATCGTGGGCGGTTTATTGACCGTTTTCGATAAATATATGCTGAATTACATGAAAGGGATGGATGATGTTGCCTTTTATGCATTCGGTTATAAAATCGGTAACACGTTGAAAATATTCATCGTTGCTTCCGTTCAATTGGCACTGACGCCCTTGATGATGAAAAAAATAAACGACCCGAACAATCGACGTTTTTATTCAAAGATATTTACTTATCTCTCTTTCGGAGGAATGTATTGTGTTTTGGGGTTAAGTTTATTATCCAGAGAATTGATTGCCTTGGTGGCGTCTAATCCTGCGTATTATGCTTCCGTGTATATCGTTCCTTTTATCACTTTCGGGATATTCTTCGGTATGTTGCGGGATGCTTCCGTTATCGGTTTACAAATCACGAAACGGACAAAAATTATCAGTTCCTCGATCATCTTGATCACGTTTATAAATCTGGGATTGAATATACTTTTGATCCCCGCGATGGGAATGTACGGGGCTGCATTGGCAACCTTGGTGGCGCAAATAATTTCTTGGGGCATACCCTACTATTTCGCGCAAAAGGCTTATCCGATACCCTACGAGTTGGGTAAGTTGGGAAAAGTTCTTGCGGTTGGTACGGCAATCTATCTTCTGAGCGTTTTGACGGCTCCGTTGAATATATGGATTGCTTTCATTATCAAGATCGGGTTGTTGGTCGCGTATCCTTTTATGCTCTATGCATGGAAATTTTACGATGACGTGGAACTTCAAAGAATCACGGGGATGTGGGATAATTGGAAATTGATGTTGGGATATTATTGGTCTTCTTTGACCTCTATGCCCCGTAAAACAGTTAATCTGGGAAAGACTGTTGTTGCCGGGCGATTGAGTAGGGAATTTAGTAAACGAAAGGCTAAATTTTTATTTTTAGTGCCTCGTAAGAGAATAGCTATAGCCTTGTTGGATAAAAGTAAATATCATAACGATTTCGCCGCGTATTACGAAACGGTGAAAGGCAAGAACTCGGTCAAGTATTTTCATCAGCAGGCGCACAAGAAAGGGGCTGAATTTCGGTCTATTGAACCGGAGTTATTCGAGAATGAGATTTTTGAAGTGAACACTTCATTGGAAGTACGGCAGGGAAAAGAGATAAAACAAGAATATTTGCAGCGGGGAAATATTACCCGGGGCGAGGGGATGGACGTGTACGGGGTGTTTATGGATGATAAACTGGTCGGGTATATCCGTACATTGCATTTGGGCGAAACGATATTTATAAATAATATATTGGGGCATGGCGCTTATCTGAAAGCAGGGGTTGTGTATTTCTTGCTTTTGGAAGTCGTGCAGCGTTGCTTTGAGCGGGACGATGTAAGGTATATCATTTATGACTCTTATTGGGGAAATTCCCGAGGGTTAGCTTTATTTAAAAAACGTTTCCATTTTGAACCGACTAAAGTGACATGGATAAACCGATGAACCGCTGGAAAAGAATATATCGCAAGTTATTTCGGCAGAAAGACCGGATAGGGGAGTATGAAGCTCTTTTGAAACGGGCTTTGGAGAACGGCTATCGGGTAATGTCGTTACTTGAATGGGTGCGGGAAGATTATCCGTCGGGGCATGTTCTCTTGCTTCGTCACGATGTGGATATAGATTCCCGCGGGGCGGAAAGGATGTTCGAGGTGGAAAGGCGTTTAGGAGTTCATGCCTCTTATTATTTCCGGCATTTAACCATGAAATCCTCTCTCGTGAAACGAATGCTTCGTGAAGGATTCGAGGTCGGACTGCATTACGAAACCTTAGCCTTGAAGATGAGATACTTGCAATTGAAAGACAAAAAAGAGATTTCTTCCGAAATCCTTCTCTCCTGTCAACAACAATTAGCCGGGGAAATCCAAGAATTTAGAAAGAGTTTCGGTTCCATGACCTCTCTCTGTTCCCACGGTGCGGCTTGGAACAGGAAACTGGGTGTCCCGAATCATATTCTCGTGGACGATACGTTCAAAAAAGAACATGATATCCTTTTCGAGGCTTACGACGAAGCTTTGAGGGAAAGAATCACGACCTACATATCGGATGCCTCGGTGACCGACGCTTCTGTCTGGCGATACGGTAAATCCCCTGTCGAGGCTATCGAGCAAGGTGATTCCGTGATCCTGTTATTGACTCACCCTGAGCATTGGAATCATCATTTTCTCTCGAATGTGCGCAAACTTTGGTTGTCTTTCTTAGATCGTTAGTATATCGTATTCAACGTGTTGCCTGCCACTACCGAGTTGTATTTTTCCAACACGGCTTTCTTCCCGTTCTCTCCCATGCGTTTCCGTTCTTCCGGGTGTTGATAGAGATAGATGATTTTTTCCGTGAGGTCGCCCACGTCCTCGTTCCGGAATACCATTCCGCCTCCGGTTTCTTCGATTAATTCCAACTGGGGGGTACAATCCGACACCAGTACGGGAGTTTCAAACAGCATGTATTGGTAAACCTTGTTGGCAATACCGGAATCATGTTGCGGATTCTTGATTAAAGGGGATAACCCGATAGCGGATTGGCGGGCAAAAACGGGAAACTCGGACAGATCCTTCCATTTGTGGTAAATGATTTGCTCTTTTATTTGAGGATCATTCATATAGGTCTTGAATACTTCTTTATCCCCTTTGTCAATAGGGCCGATAAGCAATAGTTTTATATCCGGGTATTTCGGGGCAAGTTCCTTTAACGCTTTAAAACAGGTAATCAATCCGCGGCGTACACCGATAGCCCCGAAATAGAACATGATAAAATCTTGTTTGGCAACTGTTTCGGGAGCGGTATCGTGTTTTAAAAGTTCCTCCGTGTCCGGCACGTTGGGATAAATAACGAAGCGTTTTCTCGCGAGTGACGGGTATTTTTGTTTTAACTCTTCTTGAAAGCTATGACACAACACGACGATGTTGTCGGCATATTCAAGGTATCTTTTTTCCAGTTTTTCCCAGCGTTTGGGAACCACGAGCAAACTCTTCGGGAAAGTCGTTGCCCACGTGTAGGATTGTATCGCTGCCGGGAAGTTCTCGTGCAAGTCGAGAGTGATCGGGAGCCGGTATTCGCGGCTGCCCGTGTACACGGGTTTTGCCATGTACAAATCATGCGTGTGTAAGGCTTCTACCCCGGTATTTTTTATGAAACGGCGGATTTGTTTTTGCCATATCCAGTTGTATAGCGGGAAACGGTTCACGATTCCGAACAGGATTTCTCTTTGCCTGTTTGACATCTTGAAGCGTGTGATTTTAGTTTTACCGATAGTCCCCGATAGTCCGATATTCAGCAAATCCGGGCAGAGAACGTGTATCTCGTGTCCGTGATTTTCCAAAACCTTGATCTCGTTCAGTACCCGTTGATCTCTCGTGATCTCTTTATCTAATATGACACCTATTTTCATGTCTTATTTTTTATTTCCGTAATAATTCTTTGAAAATCCCCTCACTTCTTTGCCCAACAAGGCATTCCACCCTCCCCACAGAAGCCCGAATCCGTATGCGAACACTTGAATCAACAGCGTGATGATTGACAAGAAGGCAACCGCGAGACTGTGATACTTTCCCAAAGATTGAAGGAAAGCCAGCAGGCAAACCGCCAGCAGTCCGCAACCGACAATGCTCCACAGGACACGCATCGGGAATATTAGCCCCGTGAAACAGGTCACAATGGCTAACCCGAACAGACCGAGGATAAGGATTGCGGGTAACAAATGCACCACTTTCAACGTGTGCGGGTGACGACGGGAGAGGTTGATACGTGCCACTCCCCAGTTGAATATCTGGCGGAAGAATTTCGGGATGCTTGTCCGTCGCTTGTGGTAAACGTAAGCATCAGGAATAAGTCCTACTTTGAATCCGGCATTGTATATACGCATCGAGTAATCCATGTCTTGCCCGTGGCGAAGACCTCCCATCTCTCCAATCGTGTCATGGACTTCGCGGGATATGCCCATGTTAAAACTCCGGGGATAGAAACGTCCGACATGTTTTTTATTTCCTCGCGTGCCGCCCGTGCCGATAAAAGAAGTCATGGAATAATTGATCGCTTTTAACAGAGGGGAGAAAGAGGGATGACACGTGTCGGGTCCGCCGAAAGCGTCGTAATGGTGTTCGTTTTGTACTTTCTCTATTTCACGTAGCCAATGCGGGGGAAACATGCAATCCGAATCCACGAAGATAAAATAATCTCCTTTGGCTTCCCGCATCCCGTGATTTCTCGCGGCTCCCGGGCCTTGATTCTTTTGGTAGACGGCACGAATCTGCAAACCGCTTGCTGAACGGTATTGCTCTATAAATTCCCGAAAACCGTCTTTCGAACCGTCATCCACGAAAAGAAATTCAAAAAGTTCCCGATCACCTTCTATTCTTTCGGCACTATCGAGAAGTTCTTTCACTTCATCCAATCGGTTGTAAACGGCTATGATAATAGAATATTTCATACATTTTCCCTTTAATAATAAGCCTCAATATTATCTTCTACCCGTTTATAGATAAATTGCTGTTCCCAAATCGCGAGTCCTAGGATAATCCAAATGAAATTATAGTGCCACCGGAGTTTCGGGTGAGCCGGATAATCCAAGATATACCGGATATATTCGTAATTGAATATGCCTTGTTTTTCGATGTATTCCTTCGTCAGAATCTTTTCGGCGGTATCTTTCAAATCCTTCTTGAACTGGAGATACGGGTTCACCGTGAATCCCCATTTCTTCTTGGTGATGATCTTGGGCGGCAGATAGGGTTTCATGGCTTCCCGGAACAGATACTTCGTCTGGTTATTCTTGATTTTAAGTTCCACGGGCAGAGAGAACCCGAAATCCACCAGCTCCCGGTCGAGGAAAGGCACCCGTTCTTCCACGGAATGAGCCATTGACATCCGGTCGTCCGTGAGCAGGTAATCATTCACCATTTTGGACTGGAATTCCGTGTATAGCACTTGATTTAGTGCGTTCTCGTTCTTCACGTCGTTGAAAATTTTATCGAACTCCTTGTGAACCGGAATAAGTTCCGCTTGGTGTTGATGCAAAAACTTCTCCGAGTAAATATTCTTGTAGAATGGCGTGTCGTAGTCCCACGCGTTACGGAGGATAAGATAAAAGCGCTCCACGTCCCCAATCGAGAGAAGCATTTGCACTCCCCGTCGGTACTCGTCATACCGCAAAGACTTGGAATTATTTTGTAGTTTGAAAATAAAATCCGACTTCCAACGTCCGAAGCGTTGCATCCATCGCGGCATATGGCGGTGCCATTGGTTGAACGGGTAAACGAACTTGTGAATATCGTACCCGGCAAATAGCTCGTCCCCGCCTAATCCCCCCAGTACAACTTTCACCGTGGGGTGGACGAACGCCGACATGTTGAATCCCTGCAACAAATTGATTTTCGGTTCTTCCGCGTGCCATATAACTTGCGGCATTTGTCGCATCGGGTTCATCGACAGACTCAGCGTGTGATGATTCGTGTGAAAGTAATCCGCTAGCTGTTGTGCGTCGGGAAACTCGTCCGTGGGTTCGTTGAATCCCATGGTAAACGTGTTGATTTCCGGTACTCCCAATTCATGCATCTTTTGCACGATAGCGGAAGAATCCAACCCTCCCGAAAGATATACTCCCACGGGGACGTCACTCACCAGCTGGCGTTTCACGGCCTGTTTGATCAACGCGTTCATCCGCTCCTTTGCTTCGTCTTCCGTGATGGAGCGATCGACATCGACAGACAATTGCCAGTAACGTTTTACCGTGAACAACCCTTTCTCGAACACGGCATAATGTGCCGGCGGGATACGTTTGATTCCCTCGAACAGGGTTTCGTTGCCTTGCGTGTACCGCAAGTTCAAGTGAACGTGTAAGGCCTTCAGGTTGAGTTGTCGCTCGTACTTGGGATGAAGGATAATGGATTTTTGCTCCGAGCCGAATACCAGTACGCCGTCTTTCAAAAAATAGTGAAGCGGTTTCACCCCGAAATGATCCCGTGCGAGAATCAAGCGCTCGTTCTTCATGTCCAGCAGGGCAAAAGCGAAAATACCGTTCAGTTTGTTGAAGAACCCGGTACCGTGTTCCTCGTACAAGTGAACCAGCACCTCCGTGTCGGTAGCCGTGTAAAACACGTGTCCTTTATTTTTTAATTCTTCCCGTATCTCCTCGTAATTGTATATTTCCCCGTTGAAAATAACGCAAACCGTTTTATCCTCGTTGAATATGGGTTGATTCCCGCAAGTTGTCACGTCGATAATGGACAAGCGCCGATGCCCGAGAGTAAAATCCCGGTGGACATAGACGGCTTGGTCATCCGGACCGCGGTGTTTTATGGCGGTCAGCATTTCCGACATCAATTCTTTGTTATCCTTGTCGCGTTCAAATATTCCGGCTATTCCGCACATATTCTTTGTTCATTAATTGGACATCGGTTGCATTTTTTACAAAAGTAACACAAAAATGAGAGATACGGAATATCTATACTTATTTTATGGTTGGGCAGCCTATTCTTAACCTTTTCCTAACCTCATGAACGTAGCATGAACGTATCATGAACGTAGCATAGACGTAAATCAACGTTTATGATACCTTCATGATTGGTCATTGCACCATTTATGTGGTCGGGTAAAGGTTAGGTCATGGGGGTGAGGGATGGGGCTATAACCTGTTCAGTTTTTTCAGAGCTTTGAATTTATGGCGATACATTTTCAGGATATTCCGGATATTGTCGTATCGGCGGAATTTTTCACTGTACGCGCGTAATTCGTCTTTACCCGTGATTTGGTGGAGTACCAGCAATTGATGGCGTACCAGCCGGAGATAGCCGATAGTGCAGGGGTCGTTTTGCGGGTAACCGGGCAGGTCGCAGCGGTTGAAGCGGGACCAGTAGCCCATGTCGAATTTAGGTAGTTGGCGGATAAGCCCTTCCACACCTTCCTTGAATAGATGGAGGGCGAGGGCGTGCCCGTCGGGATTCACTTCTTCCGGGACGGCACGAATGTAATCGTGTAGACCGAAGAGCGAGAATATATGTCCGTCCAACACGCGGGTAGGGTAGGCGGCCGTGTACTCTTCATAGAATGTTTCGCCGATTGCCCGGTCAACGGAAACACCGCCTTCGGATATATCTTTCGTGAAAGGGATAAGGGCAAGTGTTGCCGCGTGCAGGTATTCCGTGTTTTGTGTCATTTGCCATGCCCGCAAGAGGATAGAGATAGCTCGGCTTTGGGTGAATGCCGATTTCCACGGGGTGGTGACACGGTATTCCGGTTTGGCGGTTTCGGTCAGCCAGTAACAACCCAATTCGGGCGATTCCTCCCGTTGCTGCATGAACCAATCGGCAAAACGGAGGAAATAGGCTTTCTTTTCGCTATCATGTGTTTTGAGCCAGCTATGAAACACGGCTAAAGCGTATTGCCCGATGGTGATTGGGTAATAGTAATATCCTTTTCCGTCAACCACGTCGATGTAGGAGTGCACGAGGGGAATACCCGCTTCATCAAATTGGAACGGGTGGTTGCCGCCCCGCGTGTTGATTTTGTCCTCTTCAAAAAGAAAATAATAATAAGTCAGTTCAGTGCTTTTGTTGTCCGTGCAAGTAGCCAGATGCTTGTTCTCGTTGAAATCGGTCAACAATCTTTTTCCGAAGAATAAGGCATTTTTCAGTTTCATAGGCTTGTTTATTTCGTGTGCCGGGAAAGCACGTGATTCATGAAATGAGCCAGCTCCCCGGTGGTTGCCTCGCGGGAATAACGGGAACTGTTCGAGAACGAGTAGGCGGGTGTTTGACGTTGCCATGCCTCGTGGAGCTTGCGTAATATTCTTTTGGCACCTTCCGTGTCATTGTAGTCGACCATTTCCCCGCATTGACATTCGTCGATAATATGGCGGGCTTCACCCTCGGTATTGCCGATGGCGAGGATGGAACGTTGAGCCCCGATGTACTCGAACAATTTTCCGGTAAGGATGCCCTTGTTGTTCGGTACGTTATCAATAACAAGTAACAGGGCGTCGGACGAGTTGATATGGCGTATCGATTCGTCGTGAGGGAGATAGGATATGTATTCCGTGTCGGCTGTCAGCCCGTTTTCCTCCACGAGTTGTCGCAGTTCGGGGCAGGTGTTCCCGATGAATTTCAGCCGGAACCGTATATTTTCTTCCCGCAATTCCCGAAGGGCGGGGAGTAAGGGTGTCGGGATACGGGTGACTGAAAGTACTCCCGTGTAAGTAATCACGGGGCAGTCGTTACGCGGGAGGGGAGCCGGACGGTTGTCGTAACCGTTGAAGACCAGACAACCGTTTCGCGGTTTTTCGCGTTTGCTTTCGAGCAATTGCAGGATGTCCTTGCTGATGGACACGATGCCATCGGCGGCATTCAAGGCGTCGTGTTCCAGACGACGGTCTTTACGCTCGGCACGGGCACTCCTTTTCAAGTTTTGGTTGTAAACGACCTCTTTCCACGGGTCGCGATAGTCGGCAATCCACGGTTTCCCCGTTTTTCGGGCAAGGGCTTGACCGATTAGTTGCAACGAATGGGGAGGAGAGGAGGTGAGAATCAAATCAATGTTTTCCGACCGGATGATTTTCTTTCCTTCCCTCACGGCGTAACGTTTCCAGCCGACACGGGCATCGGGGATGAAGAGGTTGAGCCGAATCCATTTGGAGAGGCGGGTGACGAGGTTCGGGCTTTTCTCGGAGAGAATATAGGTCCCGATTGCGTCGTCCTTCTTTTTGCCGGAAACCAGTTTGAAAATGGAGAACGGTTCGAAAGTTTTTGTTTTGTACACCTTTAGGTGCGACGGGATTTCTTTTTCCAACGAGGGGTCTTTAGCGGGATACTCGCCTTTTCTGACGGTCAGTATCACGGGTTCCCACCCGTACTTGGGCAGGTATTTCGCGAAGTTTAGCACCCGTTGCACTCCCGGTCCCCCGCTTGGCGGCCAATAGTAGGTAATAATCAAAACTTTCTTTTTCATCTTACGCCTCGATTAAAGTATCGACAATCACTTTCGCGGCATGTCCGTCACCGTACAGGGGGGTAGAAAAGTCAGGATGCGGTTGCTCCCGGTAGGCTTGGATAATTCTGTCGTATGAATTTCCCGCCAAGGCATTGTAACCGTGGTCAACGAGTTCAGTCCATTCCGTTTCGTTCCGGAGCGTGATACAATATTTCCGGAAGAAGAAAGCCTCTTTTTGTAAGCCCCCGCTATCCGTCATGACGAGCGAGCATTTGTCCAGCAAGTGAATCATTTCAAGGTATCCCACGGGGTCGATGAAACGAATGGGGGAGAGTCGGGTATTATAGCCGGAAGCCTCCAGTTTTGCCCGGGTACGGGGATGAAGGGGGAGAAGGACGTCTTGCTCCCGTGAAATCGTTTCCAGTGCCCGGATAATTTCCGACAAGTATTCGGGAGTATCCGTGTTTTCAGCCCGGTGCAGGGTGGCGAGTACGAAATCCCGCTTCAGTTCGATTTGTGGCGGACGGCTGTATTGCCGATAGAAGAGGGCGGCGTCCAGCATGACATCTCCCGATAGCACGACACGGGAGTCGAAATGGTCGAAGCCTTCGTTTTGCAGGTTGCGGATAGCCGTTTCCGTCGGGCAGAAAAGGATATCGGAAACGCGGTCTGTCAGAATCCGGTTGATTTCTTCCGGCATGGTCATGTTGAATGAACGCAACCCGGCTTCCACGTGTGCTACCCGGATATGTAATTTCTTCGCAGCAAGAGCCCCGGCGAGGGTGGAGTTCGTGTCCCCGTATACAAGCACCCAGTCCGGTTTCTTGTCTATAAGTACCTTTTCGATTTCTTCAAGCATCTTACCGGTCATGGCACCGTGACTCAGGCTGTTGATATTGAGGTTGTAACCGGGAGCGGGAATCCGCATTTCCTCGAAAAACAAATCACTCATATTGGGGTCGAAGTGTTGCCCCGTGTGTATGATGGTTTCGTGAATATCGTCGCGAGTGCTGATTTCCCGGCTGACTACTGCCGCTTTCACGAATTGAGGTCTTGCCCCTACGATGGTGATAATGTTCATGGAACGGGTATTATTGATTAAAAAACGCGTGTATTTGTTGTATGATATATTCTTGAACCTCTGGTTTCATTTCCGTGTGGATGGGCAGGGATAGTACCTCTTCGCTCAGTTGCTCCGACACGGGGTACGAGCCTTTCCCTTGTCCTTCGCGGAGGTAGGCTTGTTGCAGGTGTAAAGGAACCGGGTAATATATCATGCTCGGGATGCCTTGGGATTGCAGGAAAGTTTTCAGTTCATCCCGGCGTTTGTCCGCCACTCGTATCGTGTACTGGTGGAACGCGTGCGTGCTATTGGCTGCTCGGGCGGGAAGTAGAATGCCTTTGACGGAAGCCAGTCCCTCGTCGTATTTGTCGGCAACCCGGTTACGGGCGGCAGTGTATTCGCGGAGATAACGTAATTTCACGTCGAGAATGGCGGCTTGTAACGTGTCCAGCCGGGAATTGCAACCCACGATATCGTGGTGGTATTTAATCTTTTGCCCGTGATTGGCAATCATGCGGGCACGTTCTGCCAGTCGGGCGTCCCGGATAAATAAGGCTCCGCCGTCCCCGTAGCATCCCAAGTTCTTGGACGGGAAAAATGAAGTGGTGCCGATATCGCCGATACACCCGGATTTCAGTTTCTGTCCGTCGCTGAAAGTGTACTCCGCCCCGATGGATTGCGCGGCATCCTCCACCACGAAGAGGTTGTGGCGTTTGGCAATTTCCATCAAAGGCTCCATGTCGGCACATTGACCGTACAGGTGAACAGGTACGATGGCTTTCGTGCGGGGGGTGATTTTTTCTTCAATCCGGGTAACGTCTATCGTAAAGCGGTCTGCCACACAATCCGCAAACACGGGTACTAAATGCAGTAAGGCAATCACTTCCGCCGTTGCCACGTAGGTATGCACGGGCACAATCACTTCGTCACCCGGTTGTAAGCCTAAGGTCATCAAGGCAATTTGCAGGGCATCGGTTCCGTTCGCGCAAGTTATCGCGTGCTCCACTTGATTGTATTCCGCGAGGTGTTGTTCAAATTGTTTTACTTGCGGTCCGTTGATAAATGCCGCAGAGTCGAGGACTTCCTGTATGGCGTGGTTTATCTCTTCCCGAATACGTTCGTATTGCCCGTGAAGGTCTACCATGGCTATATTCATGATGGAATATTTTATATTATTATTCTGTAATCTTTTCTACAATACCGTTTTGCAAGCGATACCGTTGTTTGCTTTCGGGACATTCGGCGATGCCGTCTTTGTCGAAATGCAGCCTATGCCCGTATTCGCTCATCCATCCCAGTTGGCGTGCCGGATTCCCGACCAGCAAGGCGTAAGCGGGGACGGTTTTGGTCACGACAGCCCCGGCGCCGATAAAGGCGTAAGCCCCGATGTCATGCCCGCAGACGATGGTTGCGTTTGCCCCGATTGTCGCACCTTTACCCACGTGCGTCCGTGCGTACTGGCTTTTGCGGTTCACGGCACTCCGCGGGTTCGTTACATTCGTGAACACGCAGGAAGGACCCAAAAATACGTCGTCATCGCAGGTCACGCCCGTGTAGACCGATACGTTGTTTTGTACTTTCACTTGATTTCCCAGAATGACGTCGGGAGAGATTACTACATTCTGTCCGATATTACAGTTTTCCCCGATGCGGCAATTGCTCATGATATGTGAGAAATGCCATATTTTAGTTCCTTTTCCTATGATTGCGCCTTCGTCAATGACGGCTGTTTCGTGTGCGAAATATTCTTCCATGTCGTGTTTGTTTTTCAAAACAAAAATAGCGTTTTTTTTGACAAAAGAAAACCGCCCGGTGTGTCGGACGGTTTTCTTAGGTTTGTGGTTTTAGCTACTAGTAAAATTTATATCTGGCATCGGTAACTCCTGCTTTCTTAATCAAGGCGGGAAGAGTCTGATAATAAATTTTGGTCATGTTCATTTGTAGTGCTGAATTCTTTGCAGCCTCGATTTGTTCGGGGGTAGCCGTTTCAACGGTTTTGGAATTAACTACTACTACATATACTCCTTGGTTACCGATAATCGGTTTGGAGATTTGATTTTCCTGCAAGGTCATCACTTCAGAGATTAACTTGGGTTCGATTCCGGCTCCGGGGATTTGGAAGGAACTGAAGCTGACATCCGTCGCATCCATAACTTGTGCGTTTGCCTTTTGAGCGACAGAAAGCAAACTTTCGCTACCGGAGATAGCACCGGTCAATTCTTTTGCGATGATTTCACCTTTTTTCTTTCTGATAAGTTCGGTACGAATCATGGGGGCTACACTGTTTAACGGTGCGATACCTTCTTCTTGAATGTTGGTTAACACGGCAACCGTGAATTTATCCCCTGTTTCGAAAATCGGAGATTTCTCCTTGTCCATAAGGATGAATCCCGGTTTATCCGTTAAGTAAGCCTGACGGATAATCTCTCTGGCACTTTCGATACCCGGGATAGTAGCGTCGTTTTTACCTAAATTCGCGATACGCTTGGTTTGGTTGTTGGCAGTAACAGCCGCATCGAAATCGGCAAGCGTGTTGATATTGTTTGCGAAAGTACGGGCATCATTGTAGATTTTGTTGACCGTCTGTTGTGACGGGGTAATCTCTTTGGCAATGATTCCGAGTAATACTTTCTCTACCGGTTTTGTCATGTCCATTACTTGAAGAACGTGGTAACCGTAAGGAGTTTTCGTGATTTTAACTTCATTTTTCTTGGCAATAAATGCAGTGTCACTGAATGAAGGTATCATCATTTCCTGTGTAAACCATCCCAAGTCACCCCCGTTGATAGCTGAATTTTGATCCGCGGAATATTTTCTGGCAAGGTCGTCGAAGTCGCCTCCTTTACGGATTAATCCAGCCAGACTGTCCGCTAATTTCTCAGCGCGGGAAGCCTCCATCGTTTGGGTTGAAATCAAGATATGGCGGGCTTTTACAGAGTCGGGCATTACTTTACGGTCGGCTACGCGTGCAATATTGTACGCGTTGTCTTGCAAGTAAGGTCCGTACACGCCGTTACCTTTTTCAGTGAAAAGAAATTCATCCAATTCTTCATTCCCGATTTCTCCTTTTTTGTAGTATTTGGGTTGGAATCTTTTTTCGGATGAAAGATTAGCGAATTCAATCACGTTACTTGCATTGGTAAATTCCGGAATGGACTCTTTTACCCATTCTTCTGTTTCTTGAATATCTTCGGCTGAAGCGGAAACGTCAAAGTTCACGTAAACGATTTGCCGCATTTCCTGTTGTTCGAACAGATATTTGTGTGAATTGTAATAATCTTTTATTTCGTTGTTCGTCACGCTTACGGCTGAATCGCTTACCGTGTTATAACTCTTCGAGATGAAGCTGATGTCAACAGTCGTTAAAGCATTCTCGGCGTATTCTTTTGCAATCTCGTTCGGGATAAACATACCTTTCATTAACAATGAATTGTATTTCTCTTGCTTGCGGGCTGCTTCTACCTGATCTTCCATGTTCAACCAATATTGTTTGCTTGCTTGAGCTTGCATATTATTGGCGGGAGCGTTCAAGATCATTTGTATTCTTTCTCTGGCAAGATTTTTATCGAAAGCACCGGTTTGCGGATCGGTGAACAATTGTTTGATACTGGGATGCATATTTTCCCCTAAAGTGAAATCGAACAACTCATCTCCGCTGACACCTAGCCCAAGACTTTCATATTCTTTTTGCATGATGTTTTCGGACACGATCTGATTCCACGTGTTTTCGCGAATCATTCGTTGTTGCTCTTCGTTTAGAGAAGGTAAATTGTTCATTGATTTGATCGTTTCCTCGTTCTCCGCTACCTTTTGCTGATAATCCTGAATGCTGATAGCTTCTCCGGCGATCTCTCCGACTTGATTTTTAGAGCGGTTAAGAAGGCTGGCTCCAGAACTAAGCGCATCTCCAACAATGAAAGCCACAAGGGCCAAACCAATCACGATACTAACAAGTAGTCCGCCGCGATTTCTAATTTTTTGTAATGTTGCCATTTATATTAAAATTTTATGTTTTCCACACGAAATAATCTATTTTCGAGGGTACGAATATATAAAATGGATTGGTTTTATGCAAATAAATTTTATTCCCTTCTATATATTCACTTACTCACTCTTTTTACTCTTCTTTTTTGTGGTTGTTTTTTTCGTTTTTTCTGTTGTTTTTTCTGCTGTCTTCTTTGTTGTTTTTTTCGTCGTTTTCTTTTTGGTGTCGTTACCTTTCGCTATGATAGCCATGGTTTCCTCGAACGTCAATTTATCGGCCTCTTGTCCTTTCGGGATTTTATAGTTCTCTTTATTGAAAGTAATATAAGGTCCGAAACGTCCGTTAAGGATTTGAACACCATTATCAAATTCTTTGATCTTCCGGTTTCTCTCGATTTCCCGCTTTTCCTCGATACGCTCGATAGCGGTTTCCAGCGTGATTGTACCCGGCTCGTCAACTCCTTTTTTCAAAGAAACGAAGAGCTGATTATGTTTGATGTACGGTCCGAAACGACCGATTCCCACGCTGACGGGTTTGTCTTCATATTCGCCTAACTGGCGAGGAAATTTAAACAAATCAAGAGCTTCTTCCAGCGTGATGGTTTCCATTAATTGCCCTTTTAGTAGCCCGGCATACCGTACATTTTCACCCTCGCCGATTTGAGCCATAGGTCCGAAACGCCCGATACGAACGCTCACCGTTTCACCTGTTTGAGGTTCCGTTCCCAGTACGCGTTCTCCTCTGTTACGCTCCGACTCTTTCAGCGTTTTCTCCACGTTTGCGTGGAAAGGACGGTAGAAAGAGCCGATCATGGATTGCCATTCGATTTCTCCTTCAGCGATATGATCGAGTGCGGTTTCTGCTTTGGCAGTGAAATTGTAATCCATGATGTTGGTAAAATACTGGGACAGGAAATCAGTAACGACCATCCCGATATCCGAGGGGAAAAGTTTCTTCTTTTCTGCCCCGAAAGTCTTCTTGATCTTGTTTATTTTGATATTTTGTCCTTTTAAATCGATTTGGTCCAGTTCCCGGTCAACCCCGTCCCGGCTTTCCCGGAGAATATAGCCTCTGTTTTGAATCGTGGTAATTGTCGGCGCGTAGGTAGAGGGACGCCCGATACCCAAGGCCTCCATTTTTTTCACGAGGCTTGCTTCCGTGTAACGGGGCGGGTGCAGTGTGTATTGTTCCTGTGCCTGCACAAGCGAGCGTTCCAGTTGGTCGCCCTTGCGAATGGCGGGTAGTAATGCTGCCTCGTCATCTTCTTTCTCGTCATCGAACGATTCCATGTAAACTTTCAAGAAACCGTCGAAGATGATGACTTCTCCCTCTGCCTCGAATTTATATTTTTGTCCTGAAATGGCAATGGTTACGGTAGTTTTTTCCAGTTCCGCGTCTGCCATTTGGGATGCCAGTGTCCGTTTACGGATCAAGGCGTAAAGTTGCTGCTCGTTACGATCCCCGCTAATGGATTCTTTGTCCATGTAAGTCGGGCGGATAGCCTCGTGGGCTTCCTGTGCCCCTTTGGTTTTGGTTGCGTAATTCCGTGGCTTGGAATATTTTTCTCCAAGGGCATTCGTGATCACTGCTTTGGCTGCACCGATAGCCAGTTGGGACAGGTTCACGGAGTCCGTTCTCATGTAAGTGATCGATCCCT
Organism: Butyricimonas sp. Marseille-P3923; assembly: GCF_900184685.1. Classification (GTDB taxonomy): domain Bacteria; phylum Bacteroidota; class Bacteroidia; order Bacteroidales; family Marinifilaceae; genus Butyricimonas; species Butyricimonas muris. The sequence goes on along the minus strand of NZ_FXXL01000006.1, from coordinate 510,027 downwards.
GCTCGTAAAGCTTTTGTGCCACGGACATGGTTTGGGAAACGGAGAAACCGAGTTTCCGGGAGGCTTCCTGTTGTAACGTGGAAGTCGTGAAAGGCGGAGCCGGTTTACGACTGGTCGGTCTTGTTACCACATCGCTGACCGAGAAGGATGCTTCTTTACAGGCTTCCAAGAACTTGAGTGTTTCTTCCTGCGTGGAGAAACGCTCGGATAATTCCGCTTTCAGGGGTGTGATATTCCCGTTAGCATCTTTCGTTTCGAATGTACCGATTACTTTATAGTACTTTTGTTCCTCGAAATGATTGATTTCCCGCTCTCTCTCCACGATGAGTTTTACCGCCACGGACTGAACCCGTCCGGCAGAAAGCGATGGTTTTACCTTTTTCCAGAGAACCGGAGAAACTTCAAATCCCACCAGTCGGTCGAGTACCCGACGGGCTTGTTGGGCGTTTACCAAGTTACCGTCAATATCCCGCGGGTTATTGATGGCATGCAGTATGGCATCTTTCGTGATCTCGTGAAAAACGATCCGTTTCGTGTTTTCCTTTTTTAAGCCGAGCACTTCAAACAGGTGCCAAGCGATGGCTTCTCCCTCGCGGTCCTCATCGGAAGCCAGCCATACGGTCTTGGCCTCTTTCGCGAGTTGCTTCAACTCTTTTACAATCGCTTTTTTATCGGGAGATATTTCGTATTGGGGTTGGAAATTATGTTCTATATCTATCCCTAAATCTTTTTTTTCAAGATCCCGGATATGTCCGAAGCTGGACTTTACAACATAATCTTTTCCTAAAAAACGTTCAATCGTCTTGGCTTTCGCCGGAGACTCGACAATTACTAAATTTTCAATCATACACGATTCTCTTTTACTTTTCGCTTCCCTCGGAAGCAGAGTTATCGCTTTTTCAAGCAGTTCGTCCTAAAATTAGGGTGCAAACTTACGTAAAACAATTGAAAATGAAAAACGGTTGACAATTATAAATGAAAAAGAGGAGGTATAAAGTTCATAAAGTTTGTAAGGTTCATAAGGTTTATGGTCCCTGCGGGTGCTTTGTCCGCGGCAGTATGAACTGCCGTTAAGTTTTGCCCGAAAGACATCCATTACTTTATAAACTTTATGAACCTTATAAACCTTATGAACTCTTATAGATATTTATCCGCGATTTTTTTCCAGCGGGCTTTTTGTGCGTCAGTGCCTCGGGTGGTAAGTTGCGACAAATAGTAATTTAATAACCGTTTGTCTGCTTTTACTTTTGGCATCTCTTTCTCGCAAGTAGCCAGAAAACGATCGACATTGCCATCCTTTACCGCTCTACCGATAGCCACAAGCCCGAGCAATGATTTCTCGTTGCTTAGTTTCAAACTTTTCACTTCTTTCGTGATCTCGTCAAATCGGGTTGCTTTGATTGCCTGTCCTTTCGTGGCAAGGATTTCCATGAGTTCTTGTTGTAAATCTTTGCTCAGTCTTGTATCAACAACTTCTTTTCCTATTGTAGCGTTGAATTTTGCCCGGTTGGCCAACAGGAATTTCTCCGCGTCGGAACCTTTGGGGCTAAGTTCTTTTCTGTCAAAGATAAACCAATAGTCGGGAGATACTTTCTCTTCGTCACTCAAGGTTACAAACAATTCATTTGCCACGTCTTTCGCTGCCGGATCATACAGGTCGAGTAATGTTTGGGCGTAAGAAGCCAGAAATGCTTTGTCCCGGTTTCCTTCATTGTATTTGGTGATGGAAGTTCCGAGAGCTTTTTCGTCATCGAAAGATTCTTCTACCCGCTTGATAAATTCTTCACCTTCACCGCCGCCTACAAGTTTGTGGCGGATACTTCCGTCCGGGTTCACGATGACAAAAGTCGGGTAGGCTCTGACACCGAATTTCTTGCCTAATTCCGGACCTTCACCTTTTTCCATGTCATATTTCACGCAAATGAAATTCTTGTTGAAGAAATCACCCACGTTCTTTTGTGTGAATACCTTGTTTGCCATGTATTGGCAGGGACCGCACCAGCTGGTGTAGCAGTCGATAAAGAGCCTCTTCCGTTGTTGTTTCGCTTTCGCCAAGGCTTGCTCATAAGTCAATTCTTGGAAGTATATTCCTGTGTGAGCGGCAATTCTGAAATCCTCGAAAATTGTTTCCAAATCTGCTTTTTCTCTTCCGGGAGCGGCATTTTCTATGAATTTATTTCCTAAAATAGCTATACGTTCCAATTGTTCTTTTGTCGCTTTGGATTTGATTGCATAGAGGGCTGACATGACAGAAAAAATGTCAGCGTTTGTTTTTTTTCGGGAAATCACCGAAATGACTTTTTCCACGTCTTTGTTCAAAGTTGCTTCGATTAAATCTACTTTATTTATTAATCTATCTTGCTTTTCTAGCCCGAGGTTTAGTAATTCTTGACGGATTTTGGTCAATTGAACTTGGGGTTCTTTTGCTCCCCAACGTGTACAATTATCAATGGCTTTGTTATAATTATTATATAGGTATGCGTCTACTTTATCTTTACCTACATTTTTTTTGAAACGGTCAACGTTAGCTACGACAAATTTGAAGTTAGAGGAACCATAGCCGTCATTTTCGATAATTGTCCAATATTTTTTTTGCAATTTGTCCTTGTCTTTTAAAACAGTCGCCAATTCTTCAGCTACGTTTGCACTTTTCTCTTTTTCGTCGGCAGTAAGTAGGGCAATTTGGTAATCTATCAATTGTTTTTTGTTCATTTTCTTTTTTTCGTGTAACTTCGTTAAGTAACTCAAAGAAGTTTTTTCGTGTAGCCCCTTTTCGACACGGGGAATAAAATCTTCCAACTCCCCGCCTCCGACAATCTTGTGTTGAATGTTTCCGTCTGGGTGAATGATGAGGAAAGTCGGGTAGGCTTTGACTTCGAATCTTTTTGCCAATGTTGGTCCTTCGCCTTTTCCCATGTCAAATTTCACACATATAAATTTCGGGTTAAAATATACGCCGGCTTTTTCTTGTGTGAAAACTTTTTCGCTCATGTATTTACAAGGTCCGCATCCGATGATGTAGCAATCCATGAAGATGAGCTTATTCTCCGCTTTAGCTTTCGCCAAGGCTTCGTCGAATGTAAGATGCTCGAAGTTCACCCCCTGTCCGAAAACAGTAAAGCTGAATATCAATAAGGTAATAATCGAGATAAGGCTTTTCATAAAATCAATTTAAATTATTGGTAAATGAATTTGCAAGGTAGGAAAGAATGCTAAATGCTGTTATTGTTTTGGACAGTATTAACTTATCTTTAACAAGAAAAAAATGGCAGGTATGATTGATGTTATTTAGTTTTTTTGTACTTCCATGAATTTTTTCTATTATCTAAACAAGCATATTCACTTGTAAGCAGCAACTCTGAATGCTTCGAAAATAGTTTTTAAATACGCTTTTTCTTCTTCTTTAAAAATATCATTTGTAATGAATTTGTTTTCTAGCATAGCCATTCGGATTAATTGTTCTTTTGTTGCTTTAGTTTTAAGTCTTTTCATGGCTGAAACGATAGTCCATACATCGTTGGTAGAGGTGACTTGTGAAGCTATTGAAATGACTTTTTCTACATCTTCATTTAGAAGTGCCTTCGTTAGAATAAGTTTTTCCATTAATTGATTTTTCTTTTTAAAATCGAGGTAAACTAATTCTTGGTTTATTTGATTTAGTAAAATGATGGATTCTTTGGCATTATGCCGCATTGTGTTGTCAATTGCTTTATTGTAGGTATTGTATAGATATGAATAAACTTTTTCTTCACCGACCCTTTTTTTCAAGGTTGCGATATGATTTATGACTAATTTGAAGTTATCTGAGCCATAGCTTTCATTCTCGATGAGCGGCCAATATTCTTTTTTTAGTTTGTCTTTATTTTTCAAAGTCGTTTTTAATTTTTCGTTTATCTCGGCACTTTTAGCTTTATCATAGGCGTCAAGTAAAGCTATTTGATAGGCTATAAGTTGTTTCTTGTTCATTTTTCCTTTTTCGTATAGCTTATTCAAGTAATCAAGAGAGGTTTTTTCATTTAAACCTTTTTCAATTTGAGATATGAAATGATCAATTCCGCTTCTGCCAACGACTGTGTGTTGCATTGTTCCATCAGGGCGAATAATGAAAAAAGTGGGGAAAGATTTGACATTGAATCTTTTTTTCAATTCAATACCTTCCCCTTTTTCCATGTCAAACTTTACGCAAACAAATTTTGAGTTGAAAAAGTCTCCTGCTTTTTTTTGAGGAAAAATTTTCTCGGTCATTAATTTGCAAGGTATACACCAGGACGTATAGCAATCCATGAATACAAGTTTGTTTTCTGTTTTAGCTTTAGTTAGAGCTTTATCAAACGAGAGTTGTTCAAAATTCACTCCTTGCCCGAAAATAGTAAGACAGAGGAGTAACAATATTATAATAACGATGAATTTTTTCATAAATCAATTTGAATTAAACGGAAGAAGTTGTGGAAATATCCCTTTGAGGTAAAAAGAAATCATAAAAACAGATTTAAAAAGAGATTCTTCATTATCGTATCATTTTAATTTTGCTTATTATTTAAATTGTACGTTTATGGCTGAAGAATACTCTTTTTAATAGATAAACTTTTACTACTCTTTGAGGATATATTTATTTGTGAGTGGGGTTTTGAAATTGTTGAAAATATTTTTTTAAATATGCTTTTGTTTTTTCGTCATTAACGTGTGCGATGAATCTTTCTCCTAAAGCTACTATGCGGTCTCGTTGTTCTTTTGTGGCTTTTGGGTTAATTGTGTTAAGGGCGCAAGTGATGGGCCATAGATCATTTTCGGGATCCTTTTGTGAGACTAACGAGATAACTTTCTCCGTATCTCCTTTCACTGCCGCTTCGTATAAGTCAAGTCTTGTCATTAATAGGTCACATTTTTCCAAATCGCTGTTGGTTAATTCTCGACGAATTTGTTCCAGTTGGGTAACAGGTTCTTTTGCATTGCTTTTGACCGTGTTTTCAATGGCATCCTTGTAGTTGTTATACAGGTATGAATCAATTTGTTCTTTACCGATGTTTTTTCTAAAAGTACCAATGTTGTTTACAACAAGTTGAAAATTATCTGAACCAAAGACTTCTCTCTTCATGAGTGGCCAAAATTCTTTTTTCATTTTGTCCTTGTCTTTTAATAGAGGGTTTAGTTCTTCGCCTATTTTTTCACTTTTGTCTCTCTCGTTAGCGTCAAGCAGGGCGATTCGATAGGAGAGAAGTTGCTGTTTGTTCATTTTTCCTTTTTCGTGTAATTTATTCAAGTAGTCGAGAGAGGTTTTTTCTTTCGATCCTTTCTCAATTTTGGCGATAAAATCATTGATATTTCCTCCGCCAACGATCATGTGCTGTATGCTTCCATTAGGACGAATAATGAAAAAAGTCGGGACAACTGTAATATTGAATTTTTTTGCCAGTTCGGGACCTTCTCCTTTTTCTATATCACATTTCACGCAAATGAATTTTGAGTTGAAATATGTTCCGGCTTTTTCTTGAGAGAAAACATCTTTAACCATGCGTTTACATGGTCCACACCAAGACGTGTAGCAGTCCATGAATATGAGTTTGTTTTCTATTTTGGCTTTAGTTAGGGCTTCGTCGAATGTGAGTTGTTCAAAATTTACTCCTTGTCCAAATATAATGGGACTAAACATTAAGAGGCTAATGATTAATACGATGTGTTTCATGATTCTTTTTTTTAATAATTTATTAGTAACTTCTATCATTTTATTGATTTTTTGGGGTTCGAATAAACGGGAGTGTATGGTAATAATAATTTTTTCCTGTTTATTTGAATTTGAAATCTCTAATTTTCAACAGATCTATTTGATAACGTTCTTTATAATATTTGACAACCAAATTGTATTTTATTTTTATTAATCCGTGTGTGTCTTTTGAAGAGTGCAGGATTCCTTTGTAAGAATTATCACCGGCTGTTGATTCCGCGTAGAGAATCTCATCCGGGATGGTTAAAATTGCTTCCAAGTAAGATGCCAAATCAGTATCAGGCTCCCGGCTACTATAATATCCCCCGATAAATCCTCTTGCGAAATAACTTTCGGAAGAGGTGGCTCTGTATTCCGAGATGGACGAGAATTCTTCCCATACTCCTATTTTCCCAGTTGAAATCATCCGCTGTAAAAAAGCCACGTTTATAGCATCTTTAAAAGAATTACGTTTGTCTGCACTGAATTCTTTTATGTTTTCATTCCCATGATTCACGGCAATAACATCTAACCCTTCGGTGTACACGTCAATATCAGCTACCACTCCGCATGTTGCTTTTTGTAATGTCGAGCAAAGCAGTAACTTCATAGGCATACAACGGTATAATGTACTGTCTTGGTAAAAATTCAAGAAACTTTCCTCAAGTAATTGCAACTGTTCTCCGACGTAGATTTCATTTGCCATTTCTCCATGGATACCTGAAAATTTGTCATTTGTCATTTTATTTGAAAAAGAGCCATTCCAATAGAGGTCTTTTTCCGGAGCAAAACGATAAAGGGCATAAAAACCGTATCGTTCAAACCAATCCATAATTTTGGCATCATAATCGTGCTCACCTTGAGGCAAGGAATAGCTGAATTCCAGCCCTTCCGAGGGAGTTAATTCGTCTTTGTCGGAACATCCTCCGGCTAAAATGAGAATTATAGAAATAAATAGTATCTGAATTTTCATAGTAATATTCTATTTATTGCGTTATTGTTGATTTTGTTGTAAGCGAGGATTTGCGTCTAAAACAATTTCCGGTATAGGTAAAACGTAACGGGGAGATTGTTCTTTCAAGACAACACTTTGTTCCACGTTACTACTACCGATAAACGTATGCTCAATTTGGGGCATCCCGTAACGGCGCAGATCAAACCAACGATGAAACTCTTCAAAACAAAGTTCCCTGCGTCGTTCTTGTTTACAAAACTCCTTTAAATCTTCTATCTTCTCGTGGGAGATTTCTTGGTAAGAGAAGGAACGTGTATCGTAACGGGAACGACGGAGGTAATTCAAATCTTTCAAGGCGTTTGTTCTGAATTCCTCATTGCCTGTTTTTTCGTATTGGTGAATATAAGCTTCAGCCCGGTTCAAGTAGATTTCTGCCGTGCGTATGCCTAATTGATAATTATCCGTGGATCTGCATATATAACATAATTTGCCACCTTCTTTGGTCGAGTGTCTTCGAAAAGTATTTTTTCGTAAGTCTATCGCTTTTCCGTCTTTTTCTTCATAGATGTTTAAAAGAGAATTAGAAACCGTGTACACGGGATATAATCCCGACCAAGTAATATACTGGTCTGAATTTCCTTCGTGTACCCATATAATTTCGGGACTAATGTTTGTGGAATACACTCCTTCGATCTTTTTGTCATAATTTATCGTTCCTAGTGTCCAGGATAAATCTTTAAGTGAAAGCAATTCTGGTTTTTGGGAGAGCACCTCATCAGCCCAATGAATAGCATCACTATATTTTTCCATGTAAAGGTACATTCGAGACAATAACGCTTTTGCCATTAAATCATTTACCTCGTACACGCTTACCGGTATTTTGTTTTCAGTCATCAGACGATTTCCCTCTAACAAGTCTTGTTCGATACGTTCGTATACTTCTTTCACTGTATTGCGAGTGAAGTACTCGTCCCTTACACCGGAATTTAATTTCAGCGGAACGCCTAAATTCTCTTCCGGTTTCCCGTGATTGTAAGGTAAACCGAAATAATTCACTAGTAATAAATAGTAATAAGCCCTTAAGGTTAAACTTTGTCCTTTTAGGAAAGTTTTTTGTTTATCTTCTCCGCTGACTTCGGATAAGTGATCTAGAACAACATTACATCCGATGATTTTCTTGTAGTAAAATTCCCAAAAGCCAAAACTTGACATATCGACAAGATTCCACGACCAGCAATAATAGGGTTCCCATTGGTTTAATTCTTCAATTTGTCCTCCTTCCCGGTTGGGCGACATCGGGTTGCACTGCATATCGTCGGTTAATAGATCTACTTTTTGGTATTTATTATGAGGATAGGCTTCTCCTAATAACAACGATTCCAAATCATCCACGGTTTGGGGATGTACTTCATCTTGTACGGATACACTTAGGAAATCATTACATCCTGTCATTAGCAAGGAAAGTACCGTAATTATTATTATTTGTGATTTCATAACTTCAGACTTTTAAAAACTGATATTTAAATTCAATGTAAAATCGCTCGTGAGTGGTTGGTTCCCGGTTGCGACTTCCGGATCTATGCCTTTGAAGTCTTTGCTGACAATTCGAAAAGGATTTGTTACGGTAAAAGAGAAATTCATGCTTTGAGCAAACTTGGAAATCAATTTTTCCGGCATAGTGTAAGCTAATGTTATATTACTACAACGTAAGAAGGAAGCATTCACGACACGAGCCGTGGAATAATTATACAACTCGTAAGGATACATTTGCCCGGTTAATCGCCCGAACGGAGATATTGATGCATTCCTCGAGTTATTCGGGATTGCCGGAACATCCGTGAAAACTTCATCTCCTTGTTTCTTCCAGCGTTTCACCATCTCTTTTGTGAGGTTATCATTCTCGTTAGGAGCTTTCGTTGTATTTTCGTAAAGCGGATTCAGGAAACGCTTGTTGCCAAAACTTAAATAAAACGCTGTTGAAAGTGATAATTTCTTGTAACGGAAATTCATGTTGATTCCCGTTGAGAAATCTGGGTCAAGTTTACCGGCATATACCATGTATTGCGTTGCGTCGTTCTCTACCAGTGCATTATCCTTCTCCGTCAGGAAATCAAATTGGGGAGCTCCGTTTCCCGGATTTAATCCCGCGTATTTAAATGCCCAGAAGGATGAAACGGCATAACCTTTTTTGTTTAGTTTCCCCGATGCTGCTGTTTTCCAGTCCGGTTTATTCTCCAATTTCGTGTCAATTTTGTTATTGTTGCTTGAGAATGTCGTGCTTAACGACCAAACGAAGTCTTGAGTTCTAATCGGTACTAGACTGACAGCCATATCCCATCCGGAATTGACCATATTTCCTCCGTTTATGATCATATTTGTCACTCCGTTCTCGTACGGAACGATACGATTCACGATCATATCCTCCGTGCGTTTACGGTAGTAGTCAAAAGTGCAATTGACTTTATTATGCAGAATACTGAAATCGATACCCAGATTGATTGTTTTATTTTTCTCCCAAGTCAAACCGGGTGCCGGTAAACTTTTTATGTTGTAAACATATTTCCCGATTTTATTGTCTATACTGCCGGAGCTCGGTATTGTCATGATTAAGTCGGGACCGACATTTTCAGCTACGTTTCCTTGGAACCCGTATGAAAATCTTAAACTAACGTCATTCAGGATGTCTTGATTTTCAAGCCAATGTTCTCGTGTAATATTCCATCGTAACCCAACAGACCAAACCGGTTGATAACGTGCATCCCGATCGTTCCCGAATCTACTGGAGGCATCCATACGAATGCTGGCGTTTAAAGCGTAGCGTTCATCAAACATATAACTTCCCGATGCGAAAAAGGATAAATAATTTACCTTTTTGTCCGATATTGTCGGGTAAACTACCGCGTATGAATTTGGAGTACTTCCTCCCACGTATGAGGTTGGAGGCACTATAGCGAAACTCTTCCCGTGATCTGGTAAATATCCGTAATGAGTCCACGAGGAACCTTCCTCTCGAGTACCTCGAACCTCCTGTCCGACCATCAAAGAGAAGTTATGTTTGTTTATATTTTTGTTCCATTCTAACATATTTCTCCATGTGTAATTTTGATTTCTGTTTTCTTTTTGGGTTAATTCTCCTCCGTGCGGTAACACTCCGTCTTGGCGTAAAGCATTTGTTGCGGCATCTATGGCGTGATATTCGTAACCGCGAATTTGAGAGATCCGGTTCGTGTGTTCGGTAAAATAAATCTCTCCGTGAGTAGAAGAAAGATTGAACCCGAATAATGTTTGGAAAACAAAATCTTTCCAGATACTGAAACGGATATTCAGAGAGCTATTTATACTGTACACGGTATTTGCATTGCCGCTGTTTCTTTGCTCGAACAAGTAATTGTATTTATACCCCTTGATAGGATAAAAAACATAATCCCCGTTCTCGTCATAACAAAATATCGCTCGGCTTGTTTTGCTTGCGTAACTGTAAGGATCCGTTATCCCGAAAGCCGTGGTTTTATTCATACTTCCCGATAAAGTGAAACTTGTTACCAATCGTTCCCAAAATGTGGCGGAAGTACTCAAGTTTCCCGTGTAGCTGGTTCTTCCGTTGCCTATGGCTGTATTGTTTGCATCAGAGTATCCGAAGGATGCACGGAAAGACGCCTGATTGTTTCCTCCTGATATACTGATGGAATGAGAATGGCTAAAAGGATTCCTGAAAAGTAAATCAAACCAATTCGTGTTTGCTGTTTCCATTTTTCTCACTTCTTTTGAAAACTCTTCTAGGGAAATCTCCCTTAATTTGTACTTCATTGCGTAGTGTAAATACCCGAGTGCTTGTTCTTCAAATAATCCTCCGGTTTCATAAATTTCTCTAGAAAAATCAACCCTTTCTTTCGAGTTCATTAAATTCATCTTATCATAGGAAAATTTTGTACTTGTGGAAAAACTTCCGGAATAAGTAATGGACATTCTTCCTTTTTCCCCCTTCTTCGTGGTGATGACAATCACTCCATTTGCTGCTTTTACTCCATATATAGCAGTGGCAGAAGCGTCTTTCAAAACGGTTACATCTTGAATATCATTGGGGTTTAACCAAGAAATAGCCCCTCCAACAAAGTCGTTTATCATATCGGTATTCCCGATATTGGTTAATTCCGATGCTTTGAAAGGAAGAGGATCTTCTTGAATAATACCATCCACGACCCAAAGTGGTTCTGCATCTCCCAATAATGTTGAAGTTCCTCGTACTCTGATTTTTTGCCGGCTTCCAGTCAAACCGCTTTGATTCATTACCATCATTCCCGGTATGGCTCCTTGTAACATTTGTTCTAGCGTGTGTCCCGGGAGCATCGTCAAATCCCCGGCTTTCACGTGGCTTGTCGAGCCTGCCATAGACTGTTTTTTCAACGTTTGGTATCCTGTCACGACCACTTCATTTAAGGTTACAAGTTCTTCTTGTAAAGTGATTTGTAATGAGTCGTTCGCCATATCTTTCGAGAATACAACTTTTTGTTTCACGTATCCGATGAAAGAAAATTCGATGATTCCTTTTTCCAGTGGTAAAGTAATTGCAAATCGCCCCTTGGTGTCAGTAACCGTACCGATGGAAGTTCCAACTAATTGTATTGTTACGCCGGGCATGGGTTCCCTCTTTTCATCTTGTACCCTTCCCTTGAGTGTGACGGATTTCTTTTTCTCCTCTTTTTCTTGCGCCTTATTGATTACGAAAACCCCATTTACAACGTTGAATGTAAGAGGTGTATCTTTCAATAATTTTTTCAGAACGACGGCGATATCTTCTTCTTGAAAAGTAGCATCGTTACACTTGATTTGTTTCGTGTAATCCGCATCGTATAGCATACGAACTCCGCTCTGATTTTTCAATTGCAACAAAACCGTGTAGAGGTCCATATTCTTCACTTTTAGGGTAACTTTTTGTGAAGAAGCTTCCGCGTAAAAGCCAAACAAGAGTACCAATAACAATGTAATCCTCATTTTTCTTAAAATTTTTTTCACTTCACACGGGTATTCCCGAGTGTTTTGTGGATTTTTTTGCATAATTTTGAATGTTAGTTGATTTATGATATTGACTGAACGTATAAAGTCCCCGTGATAGGCGCCAACCGGAACGGGGCTTTTTCGTTTTTTATCTTGATTTCCTTACTGTTATCTCGTGTCCATAAATGTCGAATTTTATACCTGTTCCTGTTTCGAAAAGTTCTAGGAAAGATTTGATCTCCGTGTATTTTTCTATGATTCCCGAGAAATGTCGCCCTTTTAAATCCTCCGACTCAAAATGTATATCTATATTGTACCATCGTGATAGCGTCTGCATGATGTCTTCCAGTGTTTCATCCTCGAAGCAGAATAAATTGTCCTTCCACGCCGTGTATGCACGGGTGTCCACCGTGGTAACGGAAATACTGTCGGTTGCCGTGTTGTAAACCAGACGTTGGGAAGGAGTCAGCGACACGGAATCCCCGTTTTCTGCCTTGAACCGGACTGCACCCGTCACGAGGGTGACTTCCACGACCGAATTCTCGTAATCGGACGTGCAGAACTCCGTGCCTAACACCGTGACCTCACCTTTATCCAATCTCACGATAAAAGGAGAGTCCGGGTTCCGGGTAACATCGAAATAAACCTCTCCCTTGCAATATACCGTCCGGTTGTTCGCGTTGAACCGCGTGGGGAAACGTAATTCCGATTCCGAGTTTAACCAGACTTGCGTCCCGTCCGACAGGGTTAAATTGTACTCGCCCCCTCTCGGTACGCTCAACGTGTGGTATTGTGTTTCTGTTTGGGATGGAGCAATGGCATTATTGAATATACTCAACCCGCACGAATCCACTTTAAACTCGCTATCCTTCACTTGGAACACTTTCGCCGTTTCCCGGATATCCCAGCTTGTTCCGTCGGACAGGGTTAGGGTGGCTTTCTTGTACCCCGGCTCAATCTTCTTGACGGGCTTCACTTCGGGAGATTCCTGAATCAAGAAAATAGAGAGAGAGAACAACAGCATAATACTCGCTGCGACACTCCATCGTGTCATCAAGTGGCGGCGACGATATTTCCGGTGCTGCAATTCCCGGAAAGCCTTATTCGCGTCATACTTCAATACCTTCTTGGATTGTTTGGCAAGCGTGTCCCAATCCTTGTATTTGTCCGTCAGCCGCCCGGAATCCTCTTGTGAATCCCTGCCCTCCCCAAGCAGAATCTTCTTGAGCAATTTCCCGGATATACCATCTATTTCGTCCCAATGAGCCATAAATGTGTTTTTAATTTATCAATAAAACACCTGAGGTACAAAAACGGGTAACAAAAATTTCAAGAAAAATATAAAGAGAATGTATATTACATTTTCTGTTATTACATTTTTTGTAATAACAGATTACAAATCTTTAGAATAAATTCGGGAACGACGTCACGAGCAGGATGCTCCAGCATTCCCCGAGTTCTTCCCGTATGGCCGAATAAGCCCTCTTTTTTTGCATTTTGATAGCGTTCTCCGACACGTTCAGGGTTTCGGCGATTTCTTTTACTTTCATCCCGTCCATGCTCATTTTCATGATTTCCTGTTGCTGGGGAGAAAGTTGGGTAATGATGGTTCTGAATTTATGTAATATCTCTTCTTCGATAGCCGAATCGACAGCATCTTCCTCGGTCGGTTCCCCTTGTGCGGAGTCCCATAAATCCTGTCGCAACTTATTCGTGCGGGCTTTATCCCGTATCGTGTTCAACGAGCGGGTATAGACCGCTTGGTAAAGCCATCCCGTGAGCCCCCTGATACTCGAAAACGTCACGGGGGAATCCCATAATTTGATAAAACATTCCTGCACGATATCTTCCACGAGCACTTCATCTTGAATCATCCGGGAAGCGTAATTGCACAGAGCCGGGTAGTAACTTCGGTATAATTTCTTCCACGCAATTTCCTTCTTCGCGTTTATATTCGATATGAATCCGGATTCATCATCGTGCATGGAAAAATGATTTAAAGGTTTAAATTACTTCTTCGTTGCAAAAAACTTGCGATGGAAAAGCAGTAGCATCAGCACGCCTATCGTGATATAAGAGTCTGCCAAGTTGAATACCGGACGGAAGAACACGAAAAACTTGTTGCCCCAGAACGGAACCCACTCGGGCAGGAAGCCCTCGTAAAGCGGGAAATAAAGCATATCGACCACTTTCCCGTGCAGGAACGAGGAATAACCTCCGCCCTTCGGGAATAAAGTAGCCACTTGGGAATAGCTGTCATTGAATATCATCCCGTAGAACATACTGTCGATGATGTTTCCCACGGCACCGCAGAAAATAAGCCCGAAAGACAGAATCACTCCGGTCGGGGCTTTTTGTTTGATCAGGTGTCTCAAGTACCATGCGATGCCGACAACGGCAACTAAGCGGAATACGCTTAAAACGGTTTTGCCCCATTTGCCACCCCCGAGTTCCATCCCGAAAGCCATCCCGTTATTCTCTATAAAGTGGATTTTGAACCAGTCCCCGAAGACACTGAATTCATCCCCGATCATCATGTGCGTTTTAATCCAAATCTTCACGACTTGATCGATGATCAAAAGGGCGATAATAAAAATAATTAGCTTTTTCCCCGTGCTCATTCTTGTAAAGTATTAAAAAAAGCGACTCTCGATCGCTTGTAACGATCAAGAGTCTTGTCCCATTTTGGCGTCCATGCTCAACGTGGCGTGGGGCACGGCGCGTAATCTTTCTTTCGAGATCAACTTCCCGGTTACCCGGCAAATTCCGTATGTCTTGTTCTCAATTCTAACCAATGCAGCTTCCAAATGCGCGATAAATTTCGCCTGCCTTTGGGCTAAACGTCCGGCTTCCTCTTTCGAGAGCACGGATGCACCCTCTTCCAATACCTTGAAAGTGGGGGATGTGTCGGCAATGTCATTCCCGTCGCTTCCGGAGATCGAGGCTTTCAAAACCTCGTAATCTCTTTTCGCCTTTTCGAGTTTCTCAAGAATCAATTCTTTGAATTCCTGCAACTCTTCGTCCGAATATCTGGTCTTCTCTGACATAGTTGTAAAGTTTTTGTCTAAGTTAATAAAAAAATTCGTTCTGCAACCTTCCTGCTGCTAAAATATCCGTTTTTACTCGTTATAGCCCGCGGAGGTTACATTTTTTGAATCTTTATGAAAGTATGTATATCGTCGATTTCGATGATCTGCACATCTTCATCGGCTTTGTCTGCCAGCGTAACGTTCTCTGCCAGAACCTGACTGGCGATATACTCCTTGAAATTCTCCACGGCATCGTTAATGTCTTTATGCTTGCCGATTTGAAGATCTATTTTGTCCGTCACGTTGAAATCTTTTTCCTTTCTCAAATTCTGAATCCGGTTGATCAACTCTCTGGCGATACCTTCCTCGCGCAATTCTTTCGTGATGTTGATATCCAGAGCCACCGTCAATCGTCCCTCGTTGGCAACCAGCCAGCCCGGGATATCTTCCGACATGATTTCCACGTCGTTCAGTGTCAATTCCAGATTCTCCGTGCCTACTTGCAAAGAGTAAGTACCCTGTTTTTCAAAATTATAGATGTCGTTCTGGTCCATTTCTGCCACGAGAGCGGAAATCTGCTTCATGTACTTGCCGTATTTCGGGCCTAAAGTCTTGAAGTTCGGTTTGATCTTCTTGATTAATATCCCGGCGGTATCGGTTATGTACTCGATCTCTTTCACGTTCACTTCCGACAGGATGATATTTTTCACGGCATCCAATTGCGCGGTCATCCCCTCGTCCAAAATCGGGATCAACAACTTGCAAAGCGGTTGGCGGACGCGGATTTGAACTTTCCTTCTCAACCCGAGTACCATGGAGGATATCTGTTGAGCCATATCCATCCGTTCTTCCAGTTGCTTGTCTATCATCGTGTCGTTAGCGACGGGGAAATTCGTGAGGTGAACGCTTGTCGTGTAACGTCCGGTGACACTGTTCAAATCCTTGAACAGGCGATCCATGTAGAACGGTGCGATGGGTGACGACAGGATAGCCACGGTTTCCAAGCAGGTGTACAGTGTCTGGTAAGCCGACAACTTGTCCGTGGTTTGTTCCCCTCCCCAGTAACGTTTCCGGGAAAGACGCACGTACCAGTTCGACAGGTTCTCGATCACGAAATTCTGTATAGCACGTCCGGCTCTGGTCGGTTCGTAACTCTCGTAAGCCTCGGTAACTTCCTTGATCAAGCTATTGAGTAAAGAAAGTATCCAGCGGTCGATCTCCGGTCTTTCGTTGAACGGAACTTCCGGCTCGGCATACGTGAAGTTGTCGATATTGGCGTACAAGGCAAAGAAACTGTACGTGTTGTACAGCGTTCCGAAAAATTTGCGCTTCACTTCCTCCACCCCGGCGATGTCGAATTTCAAGTTATCCCACGGTTGCGCGTTAGTAATCATGTACCAGCGCAAGGGATCGGAACCCTGTTTCTCGATCGTGTCGAAGGGGTCGATGGCGTTGCCCAACCGTTTCGACATCTTGTTCCCTTTGGCATCCAGTACCAGCCCGTTGGAGATGATATTCTTGAACGCCACGGAATCGAACACCATGGTGGCGATAGCGTGAAGCGTGAAGAACCACCCGCGGGTTTGATCCACTCCCTCGGCGATAAAGTCGGCAGGGAATTTGATATGATTGTCTATCAACTCTTTGTTCTCGAACGGGTAGTGCACCTGCGCGTAGGGCATGGCTCCCGAGTCGAACCAAACGTCGATCAGGTCTTTCTCGCGGTACATCGGTTGTCCCGTGGGCGATACCAGTATAATGTCATCCACGTACGGGCGATGCAAATCTATTTTATCGTAATTCTCTTTCGAGTAATCTCCTGCTTTGAAATCCTTGAACGGGTTTTCCTTCATCACGCCCGCTTGTACGGCTTTCTCCATCTCTTCCATTAATTCCTGTACCGAACCGATGCATATTTTCTCGGTTCCGTCCTCGCTTACCCATATCGGGAGCGGGGTACCCCAGTAACGGGAACGGGAAAGATTCCAGTCCACGAGGTTTTCCAACCATTTGCCGAAACGCCCTTCACCCGTGCTCGCGGGTTTCCAGTTGATCGTTTTGTTCAGTTCGATCATCCGGTCGCGTACCGCCGTGGTCTTGATAAACCAAGAATCCAGCGGGTAGTAAAGCACCGGTTTATCCGTGCGCCAGCAATGCGGGTAGTTATGCTCGTGTTTTTCTACCTTGAACGCTTTGTTCTCCCGTTTCAACAGGATACTCAGGTCTATATCCAGCGTGGGATCGTTGTCCGTTAATTCTGGGTCGTATGCGTTTTTCACGAAGCGTCCGGCAAACTCCCCGTACAAGTCGATATTCACGTTGTTTTTCAAGAAATCGGGGTCGATTTCACTCGGCAGGAACAAACGTCCCCGCTTGTCAACCATCGGTTGTCTATTGCCATCTTTGTCTATCAACAACATGGGAGCTATGCCTGCCATCTTGGCAACCCGGTCGTCGTCCGCACCGAAAGTCGGGGCGATATGCACGATACCAGTACCGTCCTCCGTGCTCACGTAATCACCCAAGATCACGCGGAATGCGTCGCCCATGGGTGTCATCCACGGTAACAATTGCTCGTAACGGATGCCCTCGAGTTCCGTGCCTTGATATTCGGCAACCACCTCGTAAGGAATAAGTTTATCTCCCTCCTTGTAATCACCTAGGGCAATATCCTCCGCTTTCTTGTTAAAGTAAGCGCTGAAGCGGTCTTTCGCCAAAATAAGGGTTACAGGGCGGAATGTATACGGGTTGTAAGTTTTCACTTCCACGTACGTGATAGCGGGGCCTACAGCCAATGCCGTGTTGGATGGTAATGTCCACGGGGTAGTTGTCCACGCGGTGAAGTACACTTCGTCGCTATGCGCGAACAGCTTTTCCGATTTCTCGTCCCGTACCACTTTGAATTGTGCTACGCACGTGGTGTCCTTCACGTCCCGATAGCATCCCGGTTGGTTCAGTTCGTGCGTGCTCAACCCGGTTCCTGCCGCCGGGGAGTAGGGTTGTATGGTGTATCCCTTGTAAAGGAATCCTTTTTCGTACAGTTGTTTCAACAGGTACCACAAGGTTTCGATATACCGGTTGTCGTAGGTGATGTACGGGTCTTCCATGTTTACCCAGTATCCCATCTTGTCGGTTAAGTCTTCCCACTCACGGGTGAATTTCATCACGTCCGCACGACATTCTTTGTTGTAGTCTGCCACCGATATGGTTTTCCCGATATTCTCTTTCGTGATACCGAGTTTCTTTTCCACGCCCAATTCAACCGGAAGTCCGTGGGTATCCCATCCCGCTTTCCGTTCAACGAGAAATCCTTGTAAAGTTTTGTACCTGCAAATAATATCTTTAATCGTCCGTGCCATTACGTGGTGAATACCCGGCATACCGTTTGCCGAAGGGGGACCTTCAAAAAAGACAAACGAGGGATGCCCCTCTCTAATCTTCAAGCTCTCCTCGAACGTGTGTTGAGCTTTCCACTCTTTCAGGACGTCTTTGTTTACCTGAGAGAGATCCAATCCTTTGTACTTTTGGAATTTTTTGTCCATCGTGACTCCTAACTTTTTAGATATTATTATTGCACGTTTAAAAAATCAAGTTGCAAATATACCATTTTATTTAGAAAGTAGAAATACTGATAGGAATTGATGTCTTTTTTTACTCGATCGCGATATCGACACGTGCAATTTTCTTTTCCCCGGTGATTTACGAGAGGTTATTCTCTAGTCGTCTGGAATACAGTAATGAATCCCGTATCAATGGTGTATCACTTCCGGTTCACTTCCGTGTAAAACGCTATTAGTTCCCTATTAAAACGCTATTAAAACCCTATACTATAATAGCGTTCTTATAGGGAATTAAAAGGACTACTAAAGTTTTATAAGTACTATTCATCCGGAAGTGATACGGAATTGATACTGCATTTATAACTGTATTGGAGAGGTTTCCCCTGTTAATTCAGTATCTATAGCCCTAGTGTGTCATTTTATCTTCCATGGAAGATAAAATGTCATAATTCATTGTTTTTATTTTCTATAAGGATAAAAGGTGCGTGAAAAGTTTTTTATGGTATCAAAATGGCGTATTTTGTAGTTTCTGGCGTTAATCAAATGTTGGGATGAAACTATTTGTAATAGCTGTTGTTTTGAGTGCTTTGTTTGATTTAACAAACGTTATGAGGGTGTCAAAAATCATTTTCCTCTAAAACTCCTCCGTCGGCTACGCCGCTACCTTCTCTATGAACAGAGGAAGTGCTGGTGAGTTTTTCTGGAAACAGAGGGAGAGTTGAGTTTAGACAAGGACTTTTGTCCCCCTCATGACGTTTCAATCTATTGGCTAATCCAATGATTCTTTGATAATGCGCAGAGTTTCTTTCTTGTATTCCTTGCGGTTATACTTTTCTCCTCTGCACATCGAACAGTTACATGGAGTTCCTGAGGTTTTGTAAACTCTTGCCCATTTTTCTTTTGCCAACTCGAACCAATGCGGATGACTATCAATACTGCCATCCTCGTGAATAATGCAATGTCTATAAGCGGCATAAAGAATCATGCGAGCTTTGAACACGCGTGTCATTTGCCGGTGTCTCCATAATTTGTTTCTTTTGTCCATCGTCTCTTTGTATTAAAGTTAGGATGAACAATGATGTTGCTTTCTTGAGACTTAATGTATCCATAATCAGTATTCTGGTTTATTGAAGAATATTACAATTCCGCTTGCGGGAAGAATTGGAAAATAAGTGTCGGGAGCTGTTTTTTCGTGTTCTGCCCGATTTGAATCAAGGGTTTGAAATGGGTGGGGTATTTTTGTACCATCGGGTAGACGGTGACATACCCGTGGCGGAACCAACGGTCGATGATGACGTGCGAGAGGTTTTTCTCTTTGAACGTGTTGAGCAGGTCTTCCGGGGTGGCGTATTGCGGGAAACTGGTTGATTTCCGACCTCCCGAGAAGAGGTAGAATAATTCCGGTTTGCGACAAGCGATGCGGGCGTCTTCCGGTAAGTTCTTTTTGCACCAGTTGATGGCGTATATGTATTCTACGAAAGCGGCGTCGGCAATTTTTTCGTTCCAAACTTTATACGTGGCGAAATTTTGCTGTGGTTTTAGGGCTTTGGCGTAATGCGGAAAGAGGAAAAGGGACACGATGACCATTCCCCCGGTGGGGATTAGACGTGTGAATTTTGTTTCCGGCATTTTCTTTACAAGCAAGCGCAATCCTTCCACGCAGCCGTTCAGGAACAGGAAGATGAATAACGGAATGATGCCGATGAAGTAACGGTGTCCGGCGTATTGTTCCGGCCAGACCATGAGTACTGCCATGGTGATGCCGATGTACAGGAAGAGCAGGAGTTTCATGTGGGGTAAGGCTATTAATCCCAAAATCATGAGAATAACGATGCATGTGCCTTTGATGAGGTCTGTTCGGGTTACTTTTTGGTCAAATGCGGGTTCGTCGGAGATGACGGCAGTGGGTATCCATTTCCCGATGTAGCTGACGAGATTGTTTTGCACGCGTTCCGTCCAGTCGGAGAATGTTTCCATGGTTTGTCCCTTGGGCTTTTTCTTGAAGTCTTTGAGGTAATCGCTTTGAGTTACCCCGATGCTTTTGTTTCTGAAATCCCACGCGGTTTTAGCCCCGGCGAAAGTGGTAATAATGATGCATAGGGTGAGCAGGTTGTTTGTTAGGGCTCGTTTGTTGAGATGAATGATTCGCGCGTCGCTGTTCTCCCGCTTGCTTTTTAGCCATTCGAGGGCTTTTTGTCCGCAAATGAGCAGCATGTAGAGTATGGCGGCGATAATGATGGAGGTTCCCATGGTGCGGACGAAGTAGATGTAATTCAGCCCGATGATGATTCCAGCGAAATAGAGTATTTGCCGGCGGGGACGGTCTTTGCTGAAAAGGCGGTCCGTGTCGAGAAGGCTGAAGAGGTAGAGTACTCCCATTGTCAGGAAGGTGAACAACATTTCGCTCATCACGATGGTCGAGTAGCGCAACATGGCTTGCTGCATGCAGCATAGCAGGCAGGTCAGTAATGCCAGAAGCAAATTGCCTGAAATTCTTTTCGTCAGGAAGAAAAGAAGCAGGATGGATAAGCCGAAAAGAACGCCGTTCGCTATTTTCAGTGCCGTGTAGGATTTGAAAAACAGCAAGATGAGTGCCGTGAATAACGGGTAACCCGGGGGAAAGTGCGAGTGGGGGCTTTCCTCGAGGAACATGATGTTGGTGTATCCCTGCCCGGAGGCGAGGGCTTTGCCGAGGGCGTAGTAGTACACGTTGTCACCGTTTAAGTCCGGTTTGAAGTCAAATATTTGTATGTAGTTGAAGACGAATACACAGGTGATGATACCTAAACAGTAATATATTAACGTTCGGGGTTGTATGTTTTTGAATATATTCATGATCGTGGTATTTATTCGAGTGAATGTTTGTTCGCGAATCGTATTTTTACCAGCACCCAGATGGCTATCAATCCGTCTTTCCAGTTGATTTTTTTGCCTTCCTCGATGCTACGGGGATAGTAACGGATAGGGAGTTCCGGTATTTTGTATCCCCGGCGGCAGACGATTGCCGTGACCTCGGGACAGAACTCGAAGCCCGTGGATTTTAAGGGGATGGAACGCAATAGTCCCGAGTCGAACATCTTGTAGCAGGTCGGCTCGTCCGTGAGGTGTTGCCCGTACAGCAGGTTCGTCACTATGGAGAGGAGCCGTCCGCCAAGGTAGAAGCTCTGGTAGGAGTGTTTGTTCGTTTTGTTCAGGAAACGGGAACCGTAAATGACTTTTCCGTCGTTCTCTATCATCCATTCCAGTAGCGGGTTGTAATCTTCGGGGTTGTATTCAAGGTCAGCGTCCTGAATGATTGTCCAATTGCCCGTGATTTTTTGGATTCCCGCTCGAATTGCAGCTCCTTTTCCTTGATTGTGCGGCTGTTTGTGATAAACGAGAGTGCAGTCCAAGTAAGTTTCTGTAAAACGCAGGATTTCTTCTTCCGTGTTATCTTTGGAACAATCGTTTACAACAATAATTTCTTTACGAATATCATGGACGAGGCGGGTATGATGTACTTTTTCCAGTAACCGGAATATGGTACTCGCTTCGTTGTACGCGGGTATGATGATGGACAAGGTCTGTTGTTTCATGAACGAGAGTGAATTGGTTCCGACATATGGTTTCTCAACACGAATTGGGCGGTTGTCCGGCTTCGTTGTTCCACGAGTGACGGGCAGTCGCCTATTATTTCCCGGATGGCTTCTTCCGTGTAGTGGCGTATGGTTATCAGTTTGACATCCTGGTTGTAACGTACCTCAAATTCTTCTTGCAATTGTTGCAGAAATTCATTGAAGATGACCGTGTTGCAATCTATGCAGAACGAGAAGCTGATGGCGGAGTTTTGCATCAGGTTCAGCTTGAGTTTGTATCGTGCAAGTATGGCAAAGATGTGACTGAGTTTTTCTTCGGCGATGAAGGAAAAATCTCTTGGCGTGAGGGTTAGCAGGCATTGATTCCCCTTGTTGATGTATATGGGGGGGAGTTTCAGGTGCTCGTCTATTTCCTCGATGATTGTTCCGCTTGATTCCGGGTGCAGGAATGATTTTACATACAGGGGAATTTGTTTGTTCTGTATCGGTTTTATGGTTTTCGGGTGAATGACTTTTGCCCCGAAGTGGGATAGCTCGATGGCTTCTTTGTACGACATTTTGCTGATGACTTGTGCCTTGTCGTATTCTTTGGGGTCGGCATTCATTACTCCCGGTACGTCTTTCCAGATGGTGACATCCTCGGCGTTCAGCAGGTTGGCAAGTAATGCCGCCGTGTAATCGGAGCCCTCGCGTCCCAGCGTGGTGGTTTGGTTGGTACGGGTTCCGGCGATGAAGCCTTGGGTGACGTAGATGGTGGTATTTTTAAAATCGAAAGCCTCTTCGCAGAGCTGCCCGGAGAGTTCAAGGTCGATGTTGCCGTTCCGGTAGTTCTGGTCGGTTTTCAAGTATTTGCGTATGTCGATGAACAGGTTGTCGATTCCTTTCAGCCTTAAATAATGGGAAATAATCGTGGTCGAGATGAGTTCCCCGAAGCTGATGATACGGTCGTACTCGTAGTCGTAGCACAGGGAAGATTCGGTATTCAAGATGTTTTCGAGGGAGGTGAATAATTCGTCCAGATTTTTGTAGACCGAAGCATTTAGGGGAAATAACGAGTTGACGATGTCGAGGTGAAAGTTTTTCAATTCTTCCATGATTGCCACTGTTTTACTATCCCGGTGGAAATAAGCATTGCATAGTGTTTCCAGCAAATTGGTCGTTTTGCCCATCGCGGAAACGACCACGATGAGTTGCCCGTGTTGCCCGCGGACAATAGAGGATAGATTTTTAACTCCTTCGGCATCTTTCACGGATGCTCCCCCGAACTTGAATACCTTCATGTAATTTCGTGATTTTAAGATTGCGAAACAAAGGTATGTTTTTAAATGAAAAAATGCAATGGAAAGAAAAGTCCATTGTTATGAAATGGACTTTATGAATTGGTAGGAGTAAATGTGAATAAAATTTGACTGAGCTTTAGGATATAAATGTAAAAAATATTAATATATTTGCAAAATACGCTACGATAAAATTCAACCATATATAATGGGGAGTAATATGAAAAATTCAATTCTAATTTTGATTTTGGGTATATTTAGTGTACAAGGTATTGCTAAAAATATACAACATGAATATTCTGTTTCTAGTGATACTCTGAAACTGAAATATAACAGTATTGACTTTATTGGAACTTGGGTTTCAAAAGTAGCTACAAATGATACCGTGGAGATTACACTTGTGAAGAAAGTGATGTACGCGAAAAAGATGAACCAATATTTCGAGGCTATCGTGGGATCTGTTAAACGGATAAAAAATGGTCATATTGTTTTTTATAGAGAAATTAAAGAGAACAATATTGTAGAAGAATCCGGCATTCCGTTAGTGGGTGGAGCATATAGACCTGATGAACTGATATTCACGTATTGGGAAGGAGAACAATCTAACAACAATGGTCTTGCATATCTAACAAGAAAAGATAGCAATAATGCTACTTGGATACTAAAATCTACTCGGGAAAAACAAGGTCTTGACAAGTTCCAAATACCCGGTCTACTAAATTTTACAAGGAAATAATAGTATGTTTAAATAAGATTGACATGGAATTCTTCCGGGTACATGGAAGGTGTTTTTCTTCCATGAATAAATGAAGGCTGTGCATACTGCCTTTCGTCTCGGATTTTATTTCGAGAGTGTTGCATTAAATCCAAGGTTATTGAAGGTTGGAGATGTTGTCGAGAGAAGTGTTTGAATGTTATAATAATATTAAATCACGGGGAGTTACGTGAAGTATCAGAGAATTAAATTGTATATTCGCGAACGTTTACCGCTGGATAGTAGGCGGTGGGACACGAGTTCGTGGTGGAGGAATGAATTAAATTCGATTATATATAAACGTGAAATTTAAACAGATGAAGAGAGTTTTAATTGTTTTAGTTGCTTTACTTTCAACGTCAATCGTGCGGGCGGATGAAGGTATGTGGCTGTTGTCCCTGCTCGGGAAAAATATTGAGCAGATGCAGGCACAAGGGTGTAAATTGACGGCGGAAGATATTTATTCCGTGAACAAGGCGTCGTTGAAAGATGCTATCGTGGGTTTGGGTAACGCCGGACGCCCGTTTTGGCATTTCTGTTCGGGTGAGATTATTTCCGACAAGGGATTGGTCTTGACGAACCACCATTGTGGTTTTGGTGTGATTCAAAAGCACTCCACGGTGGAGCATGATTACTTGTCTAACGGTTTCTGGGCATATGATATGAAAGATGAGTTGCCGAATCCCGGGATCACGGCTTCTATCTTGCAACGCATGGAAGATGTTACTGACAAGGTGAATGCCGTTTTGAAAGACGATATGACAGAGGCACAACGTGCTGAGGTTATTGGTGCGGTTTCAAAACAGATTGCGGCGGAAGCCGTGAAAGGTACTAACCTGCAGGCGCAAGTTATCGATATGTTCGAGGGAAATCAATTCTTTTTGTTGGTGTACAAGATTTATCAGGATGTTCGTTTGGTGGGAGCTCCGCCACAGAGCATGGGTAAATTCGGTGGTGACACGGACAACTGGGTATGGCCCCGTCATACTGCCGATTTCTGTATGATGCGTGTTTATACCGGACCGGACGGAGAACCTGCTCCTTATTCTCAGAATAATATTCCCTTGAAACCGAAACATCATTTACCTGTTTCCGCTAAAGGCGTACAGGACGGTGATTTCGCCATGATCATGGGATTCCCCGGAACGACGGATCGTTTCCTGACTTCTTTCGGTCTGAAAGAAACGATGGATGTAACGAACGATATCCGTTATAAAGTGCGTACAGAGAAATTGCGCGTGATGAAAGAAGGAATGGATGCAGATCCGAAAACCCGTATCCAATACGCTTCTAAATATGCATCGTGCGCGAATTACTGGAAATATTCTCACGAGCAGAATATCGCTTTGAAGAACTTGAACACCATGGGTGAGAAGGAGAAGATCGAGCGTGAATTTACAACTTGGATGAATGCCGAGTCTGCTCGTAAAGCTAAATATGGTAATGCTTTGACTTTGATTAAGGAAGGCTATGAAGCTATGCATCCTTACAACGAGGCTATGTCTTATATGCAGGAAGCCGGTCTTCAGGGAGCGGAGAGTCCGTTGTTTGCCGTTCGCGTGACGAACACGCTGAAAGCGTATTTCGACGAGAAAACTCCGGAGATGATCAAAGGACGCATGATGGACGCGATTAAGGATAATGCGACTGAGTTTTTCAAGGATTATAACAAGGATGTTGAGAAGAATTTGATCGCTACAATGCTGAAGATGTACAGCGATAACGTGGCTGAAGAATGGCACCCGGAAGTGATCAAAATGATCAATAAGAAATACAAGGGTAATTACGATAAGTTTGCCAAGGAGGTATCAGAGAAATCAATATTTACCGATCAGGCTCGTTTTGACGCCTTTTTGGCAAAACCCGATATGAAGAAGTTGGAGAAGGACCCGGGATATGTTATGGGTAACTCTTTGTTTGAGACTTACCAGAAATTGGGTGGTTTGACACAAGAGATGCGGACGAATATCGCTAAAGGTGACCGTCTGTTCGTGAAAGGATTGATGGAGATGCAACCCGACAAAGTATGGGCGCCGAACGCTAATTCCACGATTCGTTTGACTTACGGTAACGTGAAGAGCTACAAACCGAAGGATGCCGTATTCTATGATTATTATACCACTTTAACCGGTGTGATGGAAAAAGAAGGCCCGAAAGGCGGAGAGTTCGAGGTTCCGCAGAAGTTGAAAGATTTGTATTATGCAAAGAATTTCGGTCGCTACGGTGCTGACAATATTTCTGTGAACTTTATCACGAATAACGATATCACGGGTGGTAACTCCGGTTCTCCGGTGATCAACGCTTACGGTGAGTTGATCGGTACCGCTTTCGACGGGAACTCTGAAGCTATGTCTGGTGATATCGATTTCGAGGAAAATTTGCAAAGATGTATCAATCTGGATACGCGATATATGTTGTTTATTGTAGACAAGATGGCTAATGCCCAGAACTTGATCAATGAAATGACGATTGTGTACTAATTGAGTTTGAAAGTTTATAAAGTTCATAAGGTTTATAAAGTAACGGGTGTCCTTCGGACTATGCTTATCGGCAACTCAAGTTGCCGTAGACAAAGCGCCCCGCAGGGGTCCAATACTTTATAAACCTTATGAACTTTATAAACTTTATAAACTATAATACTTCATGAACTTTTCTTTTTGAACCATTCTTGCAGGGATTCCATGATGTAGTAGAAGTTGGGCATAAAGAGTGTGCCGACGAGGGATGTCATTAACATACCGTAGAATACTGCGGTGCCGAGAGAGATTCGGCTGGCCGCACCTGCTCCGGTGGAAATGATCAAGGGGAATACACCGAGGATGAAGGCGAATGAGGTCATCAAAATCGGGCGTAAACGTACCCGTCCGGCCTCCAGAGCCGCTTCGCTGATCGGCTTTCCCGCGGCACGATAGTCCCGGGCGAATTCCACGATTAGGATGGCATTTTTTGCCGTGAGGGCAATCAGCAGGATGATACCGATCTGGGTGTAGACGCTGATCGGCAAATTCATTACAAGGCATCCGATGACAACGCCCAAAAGGGCAATAGGCAATCCCATGACAACGGCGAAAGGTGACGTCCAGCTCTCGTATTGAGCGGCAAGAATAAGGAATGCCACGAGGATGGCGAGAATGAATATCGCGGTGGTGGTTGAACTGGCATTTTCTTCCTGATAGGACAGGCCTGTCCACTCGTACCCGAACGTGTTGCCTAATTCTTCTTTGACGACTTGCTCCATGGCGGTAAGGGCTTGACCGGAACTGTATCCTGCTGCTGCCGAGCCGGATATGGAAGCTGCCGCGTAGGTGTTGTACTTGGGTAGTAATTCTGTGCCTAGACGTTGTTCCACGGTGGTAAAGGCGGAGAATGGAACCATGTTGCCTTGTGTGTTTTTCACGTTGAGGAACAACACATCATCGATGACTTCACGGGTGGAAGGCAGGCCTTGGAGGTTTACTTGAAAAGTACGTCCGTATTTCACGAAGTTGTTGACGTAGATAGAACCGATATATGCCGACAACGCGCTGAACACGTCGCCGATGGGGATTTGCATTAATTCCACTTTGTCCCGGTCTATGTTCAGGTAATATTGCGGAACACTGGCTCTGAACGTGGAGCGGAGCATGGCAAGTCCGGGGTATCGGTTGCCGGCATCGACAAGATGATCCGTGGCTTGTTGCAGGGCTGCTGAACCGTAATTATTGATGTCTTCCAGCATGAGTTGGAAGCCGCTGCTTTCTCCTAACCCGGGTATGGGTGGCGGGGATACGGCATAACTCTGTGCCTCGGGGATTTCCACGTAAGCGAGTTCGTTGAAACGGGTAGTGATGGCATCGACTCCGAGGGCTTTTGCTTTACGTTTGTCCCAGTTTTCGAGCATCACGAAAATGGATGCCGCGTTGGAACTTTGAGCGTTGTCCATCATGGAGAAGCCATTGATAGTGATATAGGTTCGCACCCCGTCGATGTCTTTTAATATGGCTCCGGCTTTGGCAGATGCCTCTTCCGTGCGGGAGAGGGAAGCCCCGTCGGGGAGTTGCATGGAGACGAGGAAATATCCCTGATCTTCGTTCGGAACGAAAGTGGTCGGTCTGTACATGAAGCCCAAGAAGGCAAGTACGGACAAAACGATAAAGATAAACATCGCCAGAGCCGATTTGCGGATAAAGCCCCGTACTACCCACATGTACCCGTTACTGGTCTTTTCGAAGAATTTATTGAATCCCTTGAAAAGGAAGAAACGGGATGGTTTTGCCGGTTTCAAGAATAGCGCACAAAGGGCGGGGCTAAGAGTCAGGGCGTTGAATCCGCTGATCACGGTAGCGGCGGCAATCGTGAGGGCAAACTGTTTGTAGAGCGAACCGGTGATTCCCCCGATAAATGCCGTGGGAATGAACACGGCGAGCAAAACGAGTATAATGCCGACAATGGCGCCTGAAACCTCTTTCATGGCTTGGGTGACGGCTGCCCGCATATCGGTGTATTTCCCGGTTTCTATCAGTCGGTAGCTATTCTCGACGATGATAATGGCGTCGTCGACTACCAGTCCGATGGCGAGTACCAGTCCGAAAAGAGTCAGCGTGTTGATCGAGAAACCGAGTATGTTCATGAAGGCAAAGGTTCCGACAAGCGAGACGGGGATTGCTATCAACGGGATCAGCATCGCCCGCCAGTTTTGCAAGAACAGTAGTATAACGATGAGCACGAGCAGGAATGCGGTACCTAAAGTTTTGTATATCTCTTTGATGGAGGCGTGAATAAATTCCGTGGTGTCGAGTGTGATGTTGAGGTTTACTCCGTCGGGGAGGTAGGACGAGAGGGTGTTTACCCGTGCTTTGATTCGTTGGGAAACGTCGATGGCGTTGGCACCCGGAAGCTGATAAATGGCGATGGCGGCGACAGCACCACCTTTCAACGTGGCACTGGCACTGTATGACTGGCTGCCAAGTTCCACCGTGGCGACATCTTTTACCCGGAGGTATTTCCCGCCGGGGAGAGCTTTGATTATGATATTGCCGAATTCTTCTTCATTGACAAGTAATCCTTGTGTTTCGAGAGTATATTGGAAAGCTACCGGGCTTGCCAAAGGGGGTGCACCTACTGAGCCGGGGGCTACCTGTATGTTCTGGCTTTCGATAGCGGAAATGATTTCTTCCGGACTGACATCCCGGATAGCGAGTAAATTCGGGTCCAGCCATACGCGCATACTGTAATTGCCGGCACCGAAGGAACCGACACTTCCCACCCCTTTGATTCGGCTTAATTCGTTGACGAGGTTTAACTCCGCGTAGTTGGAGAGGTATAGGGCATCATAGCTCGGGTTGTCCGAGGTCAGGGTGAGGAACATGACCACGTTGGTAGATTCTTTCGTGGTCGTGATACCCAGTTTGGTGACTTCCTGCGGGAGTGCGCTTTGGGCTATGTTTACCCGGTTTTGCACGAGGACGGTTGCCATGTCGAGGTCGGTACCGACTTCAAACGTGACCGTGAGTTTGTATATTCCCGCGCTGGACGAGGTGGACGACATGTATAACATCCCTTCCACCCCGTTCACTTGTTGTTCGATCGGGGTTGCCACCATCTGCGCTATGGTCGTGGCGTTGGCTCCCGGGTATTGTGCCTCCACGACTACCGTCGGCGGCGTGATCGTGGGGTATTGTTCCACGGGTAATGAGCTCAAGGAGATCACTCCTGCCACCACGATAAGGATGGAAAGGACAGTGGCGAATATAGGGCGGTTGATGAAAAACTTGGACATCATAAAGATTGAATTTTAGATTTATGATTTTGGATTTATGATTTACGATTTAAGGAGTCGGCAACGTTGGGTTTCGTGTGGCTGGAATCTAAAATCGTAAATCTAAAATCTAAAATTTTAAAATGGGTTTAATTTTCATTCCCGGACGGATGTTGATGAGGGCTTTGGTCACGTAGCGGTCTTCGGTGGTGATGCCGCTGATGATTTCCCGCATGCCGTCAGGGGTTAGGGTTCCGACTTTTACTTGACGAAATTCCACGGTATCGTCGGGGGTGACGAGGTAGATGTAACGTCCTCCTTGGTTGGTACTGATGGAAGCCTCGGGAATGACGATGGCTTTCGGTACACTCTTGTAAGGTACGACAACTTTCACGTACATTCCGCTCAACAAATCCCCGTTCGGGTTTCTGGCTATTGCCCGTACGGTGATGGTTCCCGTGGAGAGGTCGACGTTGGGCGACCGGTAATCGAGAGAGGCAATCCATGTTTTTTCGGGATTGTTCACGTCTTGTATCGTGACGGGTAGTGCCGACGGACTGTTTTGGGGTAATTGCATGAAATCGGCGTATGCCATATTGAAATAAAGGTACATCTGGTTGTCCTTGTATATGGTTGCCAGTGCCGAATTGTTGGCGTCGGTTCCTACCATATTACCGGGATCGACCATGTTACGGGATATCCGTCCCGTGAAAGGAGCTTTTACCGTGCAATAGGATAGGTCTATATTGGCGGAACTCAATTGCGCCCGCGCATCCTCGTAGGCGGCAACCGCTTCCCCGTAATCCGATTGGGATTGCAGGTAGTCTATTTCGCTGATAGCCTTATTTTTCACGGCTTCTTTCATGCGTTCGTAGGATGCCTTGGCGTATGCCAGTTTGGATTTGCAACTTTCTACATTCGCTTCGGCTTGGGCAACCTTGTCTTTGTAAGGTTGAGGTTCTATCACGAAAAGAGTTTGTCCTTCCCGTACCCGCTGACCGGGGGTGAAGTTGTACGAATCGAGATACCCAGATACGCGGGCAACTAGATTGACGGTCTGTTCCGCTTCCATATACCCCGGGTATTCAAACGTGTAAACCACGGTACGGAATCCCGGATGAGCGACCTCCACCGAGGGAGCCTGAGGTGTTTCTTTTTTTTGCTTGGAATCCCCACATCCCGTTAAAAAGATGATCGGAATAAAGAAGATAAAACTGGATACTTTCATAATAAATATGTATGTTAGTTCGTGTAAATGAAATCTAAAATTATTCCACAGGCCATCCTCCGCCAAGAGCCTGATAGAGTTCTATCAAGTAACGGAGTGACGCTGCCCGCGCTTCCACGAGGGAATTTTCGTAATTCAGCAGGCTCAATTGTGACGTGAGCACATTCTGGTAGCTTGTCAGACCGTTTTTATATTGTTCTATCGCCAGATCCTGTGTTAATTGTGATTGCTGGTAAGCATCGTTCAGGGCGGAGATTTGCGAGAGGGATTTGTTGTAAGTTACCAGCGCGTTGTCCACTTCCTGTAAGGCGGTGAGCAAGGTCTGGTTGTACGAGTTGATCTCTTCATCCAATTGGATTTGTGCTGATTTCTTGGATTCCACGAGGTTACGACCGCTGAATATCGTCCACTTGATAGAGGGAGCAATTTGCCATATCATGTTTTCCTTGTCCGTGAAGTGTTCGAAGTTCTCGGAAGCGTAACCGATGTAACCTGTCACGAGAAATTTCGGCCACCAGTCGGCACGGCTTGCCCCGACAGCCTCGGCCAGTCCGTCGATAGTTCTCTCTGCCGAACGTACATCCGGTCGTTGGCGGATCAGGTTCGCGGGAATCCCGACGGCTGCCGCTCTCGGGTTTTCCGGGAGCGGGTGTGTTCTGAACAGGGAATCCCGAATCTGAACGGAATGTTCCCCGATCAATACCCCGATCAGGTTTATTTGTTGCGCGATAGTTGATTCGATACCCGGAAGGGATGCTTTTGTTTGCAGGTAAAGACTTTTTGCCTGAGCCACGTCGAGCCGGGATGCGAGTCCCACGTTTAGTTTGGATTCCGTGAGTTCCATGACCTGTTTTTGGGATTCGATATTCCTTTGAGTCACTTCGAGTTGCTTCTGGGCGCAACGCAGATTGACGTATGCCGTGGACAACTGGGCGGCAAGTGATACCATAACTCCCCGGTAGTCTTCTTGGGCGGCGAGATAGAACTCTTTCTGTGAGGA
The DNA here is from genome assembly GCF_900184685.1 of Butyricimonas sp. Marseille-P3923. Taxonomy (GTDB): domain Bacteria; phylum Bacteroidota; class Bacteroidia; order Bacteroidales; family Marinifilaceae; genus Butyricimonas; species Butyricimonas muris. The sequence continues at coordinate 478,216 of NZ_FXXL01000006.1, read as the reverse complement.
ACTTTCTTTACGGATTCGTCCGAAAACGTCGAGTTCCCAGTTCAAATTGACCGTGGCGCTTCCCACCCGTTCGATGATGTTTTTCTTGTCGGCGCTAAGACTGCTCTTTTCCGGTGCGTAACTACCCGAGAAGTAGATGGTCGGGTAATAAGGACTCCGGTCTACCCGTAATTTGGCTTTAGCCAGTTCTATTTTGCGGATCGCGTTACGGACGTCGTAGTTTTTGATTACCGCTTTGTCAATCAGCGTGTCGAGTATGGGATCTCTGAACAGTTTCCACCATTCGTCGTTCGAGGGAAGTGTCTGTTGCAGGTTCGGGGCATTGCTAGTCCTTTTGTAAGGTTTGTTGACTTGTGGCGGGGCAGCTTTCCCCGCCAAAGTTATAAGTGTGAAAATAATAAATGACAGGATACATCCTGTCCTCGTCATAGCAGCCAGTCTCATAGTGTATAAATTGTGTTAGTCTATTTTCTACTAACTGCTATACGAGAATAAGGAAAAAATGTTAGAACCCGAAATTCATTTCGTCTGTAACAATAACTACTTGGGCGGACGGAGCGTTAAGTATTTTTCGCTCGCTTTCCGTTGCCGGGCGTATTTGAATAATTTGCATCGGGTCGACGTTGAATGTTCTCGTGAGCCGATTGTTGACGAGTAATGACGGTTCGGACAGTTTCTCCGGATTGACCGTAAATTCCTGATTTTTGTATTTGTATTTCAAGACGCCGTTGGAATAGCTGATGAATTGTCCTGATTTTTTCAGGGTGTTGATAATCACGTGGGACTTCTTCGCGTTACCCGGTTCGGTGACCATAATCACGTTGGCGATTTCCTCCGGTATCCCGTTTTTCAAGCTGTCGGCGGCATATTCTACCCCGTCGATCAAGTACGCGAGTTCCGAATTGGTAACGTTTACTTTGATACGGGTTTTACCGTTCTCGCGGATGACTTCCAGACCGTTGGAAATAGATTCGGACATGCCGTCCATCCCGTTGAACATACTGCCCATGTTGCGGAATGCCTCTTCTGCACGTTTCATCATATCTTCCATGCTGCCCATATTCCCGAATCGTTCCCGTAGGGTTCCGAAAGGATCTTCGCCGAAGAGCGAATCTCTCTTAACCCCGAATCTCTCTTCCATCCGTTTGAGCAGGTCCATCGGGTTGCCCATCCTCTCGGCGAAAGAACTGCCTTCGGCGGGAGTGTTGATGTATGCCAGTCTGTCAAGTCCTTTCACATTGAGAGCCGCAGCGATCTCATCCACATTATCCAAGTCGATATTTCCCTTTAATTCAATCACGGAGAGCTGTTCTCTTTCTTCGTTCCATAATACTAATGCCGTGATCTGCTCGTTGTTCTGTGTCACGTACAGACGCTCCTGACCGTATACGCCTTGATGGCTGCGTACGAGAGTGTACTTGGACTCGTTTTCCATGATCGGGATTAGTCTTTGGTTGATTTCTTCGACTACTTTAGGGGTTGCCCGTTTTTTGTCAACGTACATCACGTTGATTTCTTTCATGTTATTCAAGGCTTCTTCCGCGGCGATAGACATATCGCTTTGTTTATACAGTTTATAAAGCGATGGGGTTAGCATCGTCACGGTTATGCCTTCCTTGTTACGGAACGCTTTCATCTCTTTGCCTACCTGCGCTTGCAGGGGAAAAACGATGACAAGGCTTACTATACACGTTAATAAACATCTGATCTTCATAACCTGATAATTTTATTGTTATACTGGCACATTCTTTTTTAACCGACAGTAAATTTAATGGAATAACCCGTTCATTATTCCCGGCTTAACGTTATTTACAAAAGTTATACCATTGGGCGAGAAATTTTATACCTTTGAAGCCGAAAATAATTTATGATTTGCGATTTCATGATTTATGATTGAATGGAAAGAAATCGTAAATCATAGATCATAAATCATAAATTACTATGTTGGGGTATAATTTCGGGATTATCGCTTATCGCGGCGCTATTGGTATTGCTTCTCTGTTTAACGAGAAAGCGGCTTTGTGGGTGAAGGGAAGAAAGGGAATATGGAAACGGATGGAAGCGGCAGGACGGGAAAAAGGACGATTGGTGTGGTTTCATGCCTCCTCGCTCGGGGAGTTTGAGCAAGGACGTCCGGTGATCGAGAAGTTGAAAGAGAGAGAGCCTTACACGAAGATATTGTTGACTTTTTTCTCCCCCTCGGGTTACGAGATTCGGAAGAATTATCCCGGGGCGGATTATATATTCTATTTGCCGACGGATACCCCGGCAAATGCCCGTCGCTTTATGAAGATATGGCATCCCGATGCTGCCGTGTTCGTGAAATACGAGTACTGGTATAATTATCTCCGGGAGTTGCACGAACGTGAAGTGCCGACTTATTTGATATCTGCTATCTTCCGCCGGGAGCAGCCTTTTTTCAAAAAGTGGGGCGGACTGTACCGCCGGATGTTACGTTTCTTTACCCGCCTTTACGTGCAGGACGAGGAATCCGTTAAGTTGCTCGCCTCTATCGGGATTACCCACGTGCAACAGACGGGAGATACCCGTTTTGATCGCGTGAAACAGATCGCGGATGCGGCAAAACGAATCGAGAAAGTGGAAGCGTTCTGTAATGACCGCCGTGCCGTGGTTTGCGGAAGTACATGGCCGGGGGACGAGGAGATTATCATGGACTATATCAATAAGCAGGAAGGGGATTTTAAATGGATTATCGTGCCTCACGAGATCGGGGAGGGGCATATCCGTGATATTCTGAACAAGTGTCATAAACCCGTGGCACGTTACACGGATGAAAATGCCGATGTGACGAAATGTCAAGTACTTGTGGTCGATACTATCGGGGTGCTGTCGTCTATATACCGGTATGGTTCCATTTCCTATATCGGCGGCGGTTTCGGCAAGGGTATCCACAACACGTTGGAAGCTGCGATATACGGAATCCCGGTGATTTTCGGTCCCAAGTATCATAAATTCAAAGAAGCGGTAGACTTGATTGATTGCGGGGGAGCGTTCTCGATCAAGGATAAGGAACAATTCACGTCCTTGCTCGACTCGTTAATAAATAGCCCGGCTATCGCTGAGGCAGCCGGGCAAAGTGCTTTAAAGTTTGTCAATAAACAATTGGGCGCTACGGATGCGATTATTCGCCAGTTAGTAGAATAGGACTTCTTCTTCCGCTTCATTTTCCACTTCGACACCCTTGATCCATGCTTTCAAGGTCTTTAGGATGGCGTCGCGGGTAAGGTTTTCGAAGTCTTTGATACGGCATTTGTGATCCATATCCGCTTTTATGTATTTGGCACACTTGGTATTCTTTTTCAAGTCAACGGCGGTAGCACTCCACGGGTCTATTCCCCCGTAGATAAAGAGCATATTTTCCGCTTTTGTTTGTAGCCAGTTATTTATGTCATGTAATTGTTTCGTGTTGAAAGGCGTATTCTCGTATCCCTTGGGCATAGCGAAGTCAAAGGTGATTATGTTGTCCTTTTCTTCTTTGAAATATTTTTTGAAGGGCTTGATGTTGTACGCGTACATGCCCGTTTCGGTCAGTGCGGCGTAATAGAAGGCCTCGATGTCTCTGATGGATTGGTCACTGAAGAAATCCGGTGACGAGATGCGGACAAGATAATTGTATATCTGTTCGAAGTCTTCCACTTCCGGTTGTGGCATATCGTTGATGTTATTGCCCCATTGCCAGAATGCAAACGGGAATTCCATGATGATTAATTTCAATGCCCGCTCCGTGCCGCCTGCTTTTTCGAATGTATAGCCTCTTGAACGTGCCGTTTCTTCCAGCATGGGTAATAATTTGTTGAGGTTCTCGAAACATTTTTTCTGGAAATCGAAGATTTGCCATTTGGTTTCTTTACCGCCACCTTCGAGCAAATGTCTGTTTTCCGGGGTATCGCCGAGTTTAGAAAGGAATTTCTCTAAACGGGGGTCCACTTTCTCTAGGTTAATCGGGGCAACATAAGGTACGCTGACTTCCACGTCCTCCGGGTAGAAGTAACGGTGGTAGACGGTGGTCTGTCCGCCTTTGCTGATACCGGTTGATATCCATCTCGTGTCGGGGTATACCTTTTGGCGCAAACTTTGGATGATCTCGTGTTGGTCGGTAGCCGCTTGTTTCAGCGTCAAGTCCGACCAAGGAGTTTCCCCGGCGGGCTTGCTGTTGTTGAAGAAACGGTGTTCTATCGTGAGTTGGTTTGTCTTGAATAATTGCGATAACTCGCTTTCGGTGGGAGAATATATCCCGTATCCTTCCAAGATTGCCACCATGGGCGCTTTGAAGTCCCGATGCCCGAGCAACACCCGTTGTTTGAATGTGCCTTTCGCGGGATTGTTATGGTCGAGCGGTTGTTCGTACCAAAACTCGTAATATTCGCTATAGGGAGGAACTTTTAATTCCCGTATATCGGATATCTCTTTGATTTGCTGTAATTTCTGTAATAACGGCCCGTTCGCGAATAACGTTCCGCATGCTAATAATAGGGATACAACAAGTGTAAATACATATTTCATAGGTCAGCTCTTTATTTTTCAGTCTGCAAGGTATGAATTTTATATGAAAAAGATACCTTTGTTACACTATTTAAAAATTAAAAGAATATGAAAAGAATTTTGTTATTAATCGCGTTATCCTTGTGTTTGTGGAGTGTCGCGGAGGCAAAAGCTCCTCAGACCCAACCTTCAAAAGAATATGTAGAGACGTTGAAAAAGATGATCACTGTTTCCGGCGGTGATGCTACTTTCAAAATGGTCGTTCCGCAAATGTTTGCCATGATGAAGCAACAATTGCCGAATGTACCCGAGGAATTTTGGAAAACAGCCGAGGCGGAAATTATGAAAACCATCATGGACGATGTTGTCGGTATGTTGGCTCCGGTTTATTCGAAACACCTGACACAGGCTGATTTGGAAGGTATTATCAAATTCTATGAAACACCCGTGGGTAAGAAAATGGCTGCCGCACAACCGGGAATCATGTCCGAAAGTATGAAAGTAGGGCAACAATGGGGAATGCAGATCGCGATGAAGATACAGGGGATGTTGAAGGAGAAAGGGTATATGTGATTTACGATTTTAAATTTTAGATTTGATTGATCCCGTGTTTTGTCCGAGGGGATGTTCTATAGTTTGAATGTATGAGCTCAATTCCCACTCATTTCCTATTGAAAAAGGGAAATATAAGATTCGAAAAGGAAGCTGATTGTGATTTGATGATAAGGTAGTATTTGTTATTTTTAATAGGAATTGTTATGTAATATGGGAATATTCCCCGCCCGCATCAGATAGAAGTGCTTACACTGGGAGAGCAATATATTAAGGCGAGTCAAAAGTCCGTTAATATTTCGAACTTTTGACTCGTCCTTTTAAAATATAAAATTAATAAATTTCGGAACCCGATTGTGCGTTATAGGCATTTCCTACTTTGTAAATGCAATCAACAATCTTTCCGATATTCTGGTTGGCTTCGGCATGGAATAATATTCCTTCTTCCCGTAGATTATCGGCATCAATGAGATAAAATTCCCCGTTGTTCAACCCTATACCGAGGACATCTCCTTCCAAGTTTATCTCTACGCTCGTGATAGCATCCTTGAAAGGAATTTTCACTTTCTCGTAACCCGTGGTGAGTTCATCGATCGTACAATAATATAATTCATTATTATTTGCTCCACTGGTAAAGTATAGGAATGGAGTTCCTCTCGATAACCTGAAAATAGTTTTGTCTGTTACAAGGTCGTTGCCGACAAACACTTTCTCGAATCTGGGCGTGTACTCGACGGCATCGTCCCAGTTGATCTCATAGTCAAATTTATGGAAATAGTACTGATTGTTATTTCGATCTTTTAATATCGAGATAACATCTGTTGTACCGTTAGAACTGGTGTGCCATCCCCAGAATCTAACCGCTTTGTCGATGTTGTCCAACGGGGTAAAGCCTTCCGGCATAGTTGCCCCGGAAGCGAGTACGAAATCCGTTAGTTGAATGCCGCTGCGGTCCCCGTAGTAGGGATTGTCGGATAAAAATACCATTCTGCTTCGTTGGTCATTTATTTTGTCTAACAGGATGAGGCTTCTGGAGTCGTTGAAATTGGGCAACAGGATGCGAGAGCAGTTAAGGTCTTTTCCCGTTTCCAAGTCTTTCTTGGGCATACTGAAGAATCTTCCGGACTGGTATTCTTCCGTGCTGGCGTTGTTCCTGTAATATACTTTTCCGTCATTAGAGAGAAGGTACCCGGCGGCGTAAGTGTATGCCATATCTTTGAGCGAGAAATTTTGAGGGTATTTGTCCCCGACAAATTCTTTTTCCGTGTCGATTACCTTCGCAAGGGAACTGCCTTCCAGTTCCACGGAGCCGGATTGTTGGGCTACCATGATTTGCCCTTTCGTCCGGAATACATCTGCGTTGAAATGCTCGTGTAATTTGATAGGTTTTGAGCCTAACTCTCCGTCATTGACCTTGTTGTAGATGTCCGTGTCGAGCGAGTAAGTGCGAGTGACATTACCTTCTTCGTCTTCTTGTTTGTTGATTTTTATCATGGACAAAGAAGATTTGTTGTCCTTCTCCGCCAAGATAAGCCATCCATTTTGGTATGTGCCGGCAACGGTGACCAAGAATTTGTAGATGTATAACATTTGGTTGTCGACGTCCTCCACCCGGTAGTACAAGGTGCTGGTTTTCCCGGCATAGTATTCAAAATGTTCAATGTGCAGTTCTGGAGTGGTGGCTATGACCTCTTCCAAGTGCCGCCATTCATGTTTTAGATTAACGTTTACGCTGTCAATGGCAAATTTTAATTTGGGAACAATATCTAGGGGGTCGCCGAAATAAATACTATTGTTATACGGAATGTTTTCAAAGGTGATTTTGTTTAGTTCTTTATAGTCATAATTCCCTTTGTCGTCAAAACATCCCCATGCTGTGAAAACTAGCAATAATAACCAAATATATTTCTTTTTCATAATGTCTTGTTTTTTAAATTAACCGATAACAGGTACTGTCATTACTTGATCGCCGTCCATGACGGGACCTTCCGGGCTATTGGCTCGTTCAATGAGGTAGTATTTGAATTTTAGGCTTAGTTCATAAATTTCATCCCGTTCCATTCCTGTCAGGTCTGAAACTCCGGTTGCTTTCATGAATTCTTCGTACTTGGCGTGAGAATATTTCCCCAGGTATACTTTCCTGATATTGTCATTCCACCATGCCGGTTGGCTTTTTTGCGAGGTAAAGACAATTTTCGCAAGACGTTGGGGGCGAGGACCGGCGGTGTACGTGTCCGAACTTTCGATGGAAACATACAAGTGGATAAACTGGTTATCTAGCTTTGCGCTTTTATTTATCCAGACTCTGATGGTGTCTTTCTCGTGATTGGCTCGGAAAACCGGATTTTCAGGCAATGAGTAATCTTCGGGAGTTGCGGTGGATAATTTCGTGTCGATACCCAGTTTTAAAGGAATATCTTCAGAGGCTAATTCTCCTCCGAGAGTGAGTTCAAGGTCTACCGGGTATTTATCCTGTCCGGGGTGGAAAAAGAACGAGAGAGTCGTGCTGTCCGATTCGTAATTGTTCGAGAAGTAGATGTAGCTCTTTCCGTTATATACCGGGGTATCTTTTTCCGTGCAAGCTGCAAAACACGTTGTCAGTGTTGCGATGATTAAATATATTTTATTCATAACATATAGTTTTTAAGAGGTTAAATATTTTCCCCGTCCGGGATGGGCAGGACATAGTCCGGCGAAACAGTTCCGTTTTTGCCGTCCCAAATGCCTTGGTTCAGGCGTTTGTACATGAAAAAGACTTGTCCTTCGGATACAAATTCCTTGTGTGCGTCCAAGCGAAGTTTCCCGAGAAATTCATCTTTGGATAAGTTGGTTCCCATGTTGCTGAATGGTAAGCCTCTGGCGTATCTCAGGTCGTTCAGAAGTTTGACGGCATCTGCCAGCCGATCTTTGCTTACCAGGTATTCGCACACGATATGGTACATTTCCGCTTTGCGCAATACTGGGATTAACGGTCCGTTGACTCTTTCGTCGGAATTATTAGTGTATTTTATGTACTTTGCCGACATCCTGGTGGATTTTGTCACCTCCTTGATCATCTCGGAATAGCGTTTGTCTGCGGTTTCGTTGGAGTACAATTCATCCAAATTTTTAAGTTTCAAATATCCGCAATCTCCGCCCGTGTATGCTTCAAAAGTTTCAGAAATCCTTTTGTTGAAGAATGCCAGTAATATGTCATTTCTACTTTTACTATTACCGGAATATCCGCCGTATTTACTAGGGAAATCAATCCCCTCGAAATTGAGGACATATTGAGCTTCGTTGTTGGCTTTTTCGAGTTCGCCGGCATATAGATAAACGCGGGCAAGGATACCCGTGATGTTTAGATAGTTCATGCGGGTACAGCGGTATCCCCAGAATATTCCTCTTTCCTTAAAATAATTTTCGTTTTCAACACGGCAACGCACTCTTTGCAGAGCTTCGATATTATCCGGCATCGTATCCTGGGCGGTTAAATCTTGTGCTTTTTCAAGGTCTGCAATAATTTTGTTCAATACTTCTTTCACACTCAGCCTTTTGTTGTATATGGCAGGATAGGTGTCACAATAAGGAATGTAGTTCCCGTCGCCGCCGGCTGCCAGGGAAGGGGCAAATAACCGTAGCAGGTCAAAGTGGAGGAATCCGCGCAGGGCGTATGCTTCCCCCGTGATCATGTTTTTTTCTTCTTCTTTATATTCAAAAATGGAGGGCGATGCGGATTCTATGTTCGCGATGAGGTTATTGCAGTTGGCGATACATAGATACATGGAAGTCCATATTTTTTCCGTGGCTTCTTTCACGTAAGAATTTTTGTAGTCGTATTTGGCAGCGTTTGTTATTATAAATTCACTACTCGTGACAATGGATGAAGGATCGTATAGTTGTCCCATGGCATCCAACATTCCCCAGGTCATTTGCTGTCCATACAGTTTCTCCGTGGATAACTCTTGGTAAATACCAAGTAAAGCGTTTCTGTACCCTTGACCTTTTTCAAATAATTGGGATTCTTTCATTTGATCGGAAGCAGCGACGTCCAACCAATCAGAACATGAGGAAAGGCTTAATAAGATAAGGGTAATGTATAAATATATTTTTTTCATAACTTTTCAATTAAAATCCGACTCTGACTGTAAAACCCATCGTGTTTGCAAACGGGTATGAAAGACCTCTCTCTTTTTTGATGGAGGAAATGTGCATGATGTCGTTCATGTTGAATTCTACGCGTAAGGTATTCAAATGAATCTTCTTCATCCATGAATGTCTTTGGAAATCATAGCCTAATGTAAGAGAACTTAGTTTCAGCCAGTTGTTATCCTGCACGAAACGGGATACCGGTTTTGTTGTCTTCGAGTGGTCTTTTATGCTCTTGAATTTGGCGTGGTCGCCCGCTTTGTACCATCTGTCGGAGAGCACCCGTTTGTCCGCGTTGTATATGGCGAGATCCACGTTTTCGACTTTGGATACGAGAGTCTGGTTGTATGATTGTCCGCCGAATTCATACATGAACGAGGTGAATAAGGAAAATCCTTTGTAGGACAGATTCAGTCCGAAGGAGCCGCGGGCATCGGGTTCTTCGTCCCCCAGGACAATTTGGTCTTCGGGAGAGTAATTGTAAGTGATGCTTCCGTCTCTCTTTTGTAACATATCTTGTCCCGTGGCGGGATCGATTCCCAGGGATTGTACGCCCCAGATGGCGGTTAATGTCTGACCTTCTTCATATTTTAGTAGAGGTTTCATTAAATCCTCGTCAGCGGTAGAGGTGGAGTTGTAGTAATCGTTTACTTTGTTGTTGTAGTCTTTTAGCGAGTTGGATATTTTTTTGATTTTGCCTTTATTCCGGGATAAATTGGCAAAGACGGAAGCTGCAATATCCTTATCCCTGTATATGTCGCTTCTCAAGTTGATTTCGATACCTTTATTTTCCACTTCTCCCAAATTCTCTTTGTAAGAAGAAAAACCGGATGACAGAGGGATCGTCACGTCGGAGATCAGGTCTTGGGTGGTTTTTTTATACCATGAAGCATCCACGAAAAGGATACCGTTGAATAGCTCGAACTCGACACCGAAGTCAAGAGATTTCGTTTTTTCCCAAGTCAGGTTTTTGTTTCCCAAAGCCATAAGGAATACTCCGTACCCGGAACTGTACCAGTTGTCCAGTTGGGCTTGATAGGTGGTTGATGCCGCGTAAGCGGGGAAATTGACTTTACCGGTTTCCCCGTAATTCGTGCGGAGTTTTAATAATGTCAGGACAGGATTGTCTTTCAGGAAATTGTAGTTGTGTATGTTGATACCGATTCCGCCAGCCCAGAAGGGTGCACTTCGCTTTTTGTCACCGAACTCGGAAGAAGCATCCAGGCGGAAAGATAAGTCTGCCAGGTAGATGTTGTTGTAATCGTAGTTGGCTGATGCGATCACGCCGACCATGCGGGTGAGGTTATCCCCGAAGCTGGGCTTGTTGTAAACGCTTTCTGCGTAAGCCGGAGAACATAAATCGCCGGACGGGAAGCCCCTGTAAATGTATGTTTCTCTATTTTGTTTTGTCCCTCTTGCGTTGTAAGCTAATGTCGCATTGATATGATGCTTGTTGAGGCTTTGGTTGAACATGAGCATTACGTTTAAGTCCCAGGTAGTTAGTTCGCCGGAACCTCGTGTTAATTCGCCGCGTAGGAGGTTGAAGTCGCCTTCCGCGCCCGTGCTGGAGCTATTTGGGGAATGCCGAGACAAGGGATCAATGAATTTTTCGGATTTGTTCCATTGTTGCGTGACTCCAAAAGTTCCTTTGATTTGAAGACCGTCAGTGATAATCCAGTTGATACCGATATTGTCTTCAATTTCCCGGTAGGAAGATTGGTCAAAATTGCTAAGGGTCGCTTCATACAAGGGGTTGGCTTTATCGAAGTCCCCGTAGGTGAGTGTTTTCTTGTAATTCCCGTACTTGTCTTTCATCTCGTTATAGGGAAGTTGTTTCGTGTATTCCGCAAAGTTCCCGTAAGGAGATTCTTGAGCTTCGTTTGTTTTATATGCAAAGTAGTTCTTTACTTGCAGACCTTTGTAGCGGTAGTCAATAGTCAATCCCGCTCCCAGGTTTTTGCGGTAAGAATCTTTCATAACCCCGGCATTGTTGTTGTATGACAGGTCTAGAGAATAACGGATGCTCTCCACTCCGCCTTGAATATAGATACTGTGTTTGTGTCCGAATGCGTTGCGTAAAGGTTGCCCGATCCAATATGTGTCTACCCCTCGGGCGATATATTCGTATTTCTCGTAATAGGCGGGTTCGTTCAAGACGCCGTCGTAAAATCCGGCACGTTTTTCGGCTTCTAGTTTTTCGGCGGCATTCATTAAGTTATAATCGCTAAGGTCAGGGAATGAGATGCTTCCTACCAGGGAATAGTCTACACGAACTTCTCCCGGTTTGGGGGCTACTGTCGTGATGACGATAACGCCGTTTGCGGCCCGGGAACCGTACATTGCGGTAGCGGCGGCATCTTTCAGGATTGTGATCGTTTCGATCCTTTCCGGATCCATGTCATATACCTTTTGTGAGGAAACTTCAAAGCCGTCCATGATAAAAGTCGGCGTGTTCGGGTTGTTTTCTAAAGTTTGCTTGTCGAGGGCTTTTGTCCCGATTCCTGAACGTCCCCGGATGTAAAATTCGGGAACCCTGTTTGGGTTTGAGCCCCATTCATTGTTTTCTACAATACGCAGTGACGGGTCAAACGTTTGTAGGGCTGCAATGACATTGCGTTTGGATACTTTTAGCAGTTCGTCTTTATTAATTTGTACGGCTTTACCCGTAAAACTCGATTTCTTGATATTGGAATATCCGGTAACAATAACTTCGTCCAGATTTTCTTCTTTCTCTTTCAAAGTAACCTTGAAAGTGGTTTTGCTACCAATCTGTATTTCTTGGGTTTCCATACCGATAAAAGAGAAAACGAGCGTAAGATCTTTCAAGTTGGCGGGAATGGTCATTTTGAACAGACCTTTTGCATCGGTACTCGTTCCGATAGTAGTTCCTTTGATCATGACGGTAACACCCGGGATGGAGTCGCCCTTGACGTCTACAACGACACCTTTTATCTCTTTCGCTTTCTCCTCTTCTTTGGTGCGGTTGGTCAACACGAACACGTTATCCACGATCTTGTATGTCAGGCTTGTACCTTCCAGACATTTATTCAAAACCTCTTCCAGTGTTTTGTCTGTCATTTCCAAGTCAAACTTTTTATCCGACCTGACTTGTTCGTGATTGTAGAGAATCTCGCATCCGACCACGTTTGTCAGATATTCCAGCGCGTGGAGTAACGTTACGTTTTTCAAGTTGACCGTCACTACTTTGTGCTGTTGTCCGTACAGGTTTTCCCCGGAGATGGACAAGGTAACGAAAAGTTGCAGGCAAAGAATTAGCAGCCCCTTGCATAGCAACTGTTTTAGATGACACTCTTTTTCCATGTTTGCTATTGTTATGTTTGTAATTAAATTAGATAGGGACGAGAGACTGTTTTTCGAGTCCCTCGTCCTGTTATTTGTCAATCCTTTTTGAGAGCTTGGTTGATTTGATGCAGTAGTAAAGCGTAATGATTACGGGTTTCGGTATTACCCGTGTTTTTGGCTTTTTCCAATTGTTGTTTGGTCTTCATCAAAACATTGTAATACACGTGTGCGATACTTGGAAATTCGGCTTTTACCCGTCTTTGGAATCCAACGCCTTGCACCGGTTCCGGGCTGTCGGCAGATAATTTTGCTTGTTCCGGGACATAACCGTAGAGTTGGAACATCTTTTGATCCAGCCATTGATCCAGCGTCAAGTTATCCGTGATGTTCATACTGCCTCTTGCCTTGCCTTTTCCGGCATCCAGTTTGGATTCTTTGATTAGGCTCTTCACGAAAGTCAATTGTGCTTCCCGTTCCCGGCTTTTCAGCGTGACACCTTTTTGTGTGGGTTTCCAAATGTAATCGTATATATCCTGCAAGTACTCCTCTTCCGTGTATGGATCTTCTGATTTCGAGATGCATAGCCCTAAGCCGGAAGCGTTGCTGATAAGATTGCTGATCAGTGTTTGCTGGAAAAGCACTCCGGGATTACCGATAATCGGGATATTTTTGAGCATTTCTTTGTTATCCAGCCACGACATATCTTCCTGTAATTGCAACAGAAATTGTAAAGCCCGCTTTTGTTCTGCTTTCGGTACGGACTGGTAAGTCGGTCGCGGATCGCCCTCGTATTTCTCGTTCAGGTAGATACCACCGATGATAGGAGTGACGTGTCCCATGTAGGTTCTGAATTGATTCAGAATGGCATAATACATCTGATTTCTGAAAGAGAGGTCAGTGTCCGATGCTGCAACCCATTCGTTCAAGTTTTCCATGACGTATCTTAAATTCTTCAAACCGTAGGTGGCGGACTTGATGGCATCGTCACCCAAGTCTTCTTCCAAGGCACTCGGATCATACCGGGACATGATTTGCTGTTTCCCGTACCTGTAAATAGGATCTCCGGCTTTTTCACTGATCCATCTGTCCAGCGTCGGAACTTCCTCTTCTGCGGTTTTCGCCTCGGGGATAGGCTTGTAAATCCATTTTATGGCGTAGTAATCATATTGTCCAATGATAGGCGGTGTGAGTTTTACCCCTTTTTCCAAGTCCCCCGGTTGTGCCACGTAATTGAAGCGGGCATAATCCATGATGGAAGGAGTCGTGCCGTATTTCTGCGTGAAGGTGGCGGAACGCAAAGAGTCCGTGGGGAAGGCATTAGAGGATGCCATATTGTGCATCAACCCGAAACAGTGTCCCACTTCATGACGTGCGACGTAGCGGATGGCGTCACCCATGACCTCTTCCGGCAAGGTGATCTGCCTTACGCTCGGGTCTACGGCTGCCGTTTGCAACATTCTCCACGTGTAAAGAAGACTCACGAGATTGTGATAGATGTACACGGAAGCGTTCAGAATCTCCCCGCTTCTCGGGTCTACCCAAGAGGGACCCATGGCGTTTTCCACGGGAATGGGAGCATAACGGATACAGGTGTATTTAATATTGTTCGGGTCAAATTCGGGATCGTCAACGGGGAACATTTTGGTCTGTACGACATTCTTTAATCCGATTTCTTCGAAAGCACGGTTCCAGTCTTCCACTCCCATGCGGATGTATTTCATCCACATTTGCGGGAAATTCGGGTCGATGTAGAAGATAATCGGTTGTTTTACATCTACAAGCTCTCCTCTCTTGTAGGCTTCCATCTCCTTGGGTTCAACTCTCCAGCGGTGGGCGTAGTAAACGACGTCCGAACCATTGTCGTCATTCGTGAATTTCATTTTCCCCGTGTAGAAAACCCCGATGCGCGGGTCTAGAATCCGGGGTTGCATCGGTTTCTCCGGCAATAGGATTAAGGAGCGTTTCACGAGGGCGGAGAACGGTTTGTCCGTTTGGTACTCGAACATGCCGAGGGCTCTCATGGTTACCCCGAAGGAAAGGTGACTGCTGATTGATACGTTGTCTTCAAAAGCCATGATATCGCCGATAAACGAACGGTCTTTTTTGAAGTTCGTGATACGCTGAATCCAACCGCCGTAGGTACTTGCGCTGTACGGGTCGAAAGGATCGATCTCGTATAAATCACTTACGAGGAAGTCTGTCACGTCGAACACGACCGCCGATTTATCATTATTCCAGCATTTGACCGGGAACATTTTCGCGATAGCACCGATATTTCCTTTGTCGATGGCTTCTTGAATGTTTTTGTCCTTGGCGTTGGTGACCGAAGCGTTGTAAACATAGCGCATTTGTACGTTCGTGTCTATTTTGGTGAAGTAGATATGCAGGGGTCTGTGCGGCTTCTGTCCCACCAGTGCTTCCGTGTTGTCGCTAATCTCCTCGACAGTCGAACCGAGTAACATTTCCTTCCCGAATAACGAGAACGGAAATTCAAAATAGACCTTGCCGTCGATTTTGTGTAACGTGATCAAGCCCTTTACCGTCTTGCACGCGGGTGTATTGAACAGTTTGTCGTATTCGCTTTGCTTCTTCTGTTCTGTTTTATTCTCTTTCTTCTTTCTCGTTGCGGCTTGCGTACCGAGTGTCGGTATCAAGAAGCAAATGATGAGAAGAGTCATTATCTTGTTCATATCAATTTTTTTTATCATTACTAAAAAGGTTACAGGCTATTTCATCGCTTTGTCAATCCGACGCAACAATAATTGGTAATGATTTCTGGTTTCCAGCGAGGGATGATTTATGTTCTTTTCCAACAGGTTCTTGGTTTTTAGCAACATCCCGTAATAGATGTGTGACACGGAAGGCGAAGTCGTGTAATTAACGGCTTGCAGGAACCCGAATCCGCTGACCTCTCCGTTGTCGTTAGCTTCTTGAGGAGCGGCATATTCAAGTGCGGCGTGTCCGTAATCCTCGATGCTTTTTTGTTTGATATATTCAGGAACTTCGATCGCTTTGAAGGCGTCTGTAATCCCGATCATGATGCTGCCGCCGGAACCGGAACCGCTACTTTTGCTGATTAATGCGGAAACGAAAGCGTCTTGTAACTTACGATCTGCCACTTGGGTTTTTCCGCCTTTTAGTGTTGTAGCCCACACGAAGTTATAAATCTCGTTCAGGTATTCTTCCGGGGTATAGGGATCTTTATCTGTTTTTGCCACGCAGAGGGGGAGTTTGCTTACTCCGTCCACGATGCGGGAAACTACTTCGGATTGGATGTCCGAACTCGGGGAACCGATAAGCGTGAAATTCTTCAACAAATCTTTATTTTCGATCCAGTCGATATCTCTCACTTGTGCCATCATGAATTGTAATGCCCGTTTTTGTTTCTCTTTCGGCACGGCTTCATAGCTCGGACGAGGATCTCCCTCGTATCTTTCCGTCAGGTAAATACCGCCGATATTGGCATACACGTGATTCAAGTATCTCACGTATTGTTGTACTATCTCGTTGTACAAAGAGAATCTGTGCTTGTAGTCTTTGTCGCTGTCGGTAAACCAGTTATTCAAGTTCGACAGGATGTATTTCAAATTCTTGATACCGTATTCGGACGCGATCATGGCGTCGTCGCCTAAATCTTCGGACAGAGAGCTAGGGTCATAATGTGTCCAGATTTGTTGTTTGCCGTACCTGTACATCGGGTCATCGGCTTTTTCGCGCACCCATTGGTTTAATGTTGTCGTTTCCTCTTCGGGAGAGTTGGCGTCTAAAAGCGGAGAATAACTCCATTTGATGAGGAAATAATCGTATTCTCCCAGAATCGGCGGGGTTAATTTCACGCCTCTTTCTTTATCGCCGGGTTGTGCGACATAATTGAAACGGGCGTAGTCCATGATGGATGCCGTGGTACCGTACCTTTGTGTAAATTCGGGATCTCTCAGTTTTTCGACCGGAATGGAAGCCGAGGCTGCCATGTTGTGCATGAAACCAAGACAGTGCCCCACTTCATGACGGCTCGCGTATCGAATGGCCTCACCCATAACTTGCTCGGGGAGAATCTTGTAACGTACATCCGGATCAGCCGCGGCGGTATGGATAAAGCGCCAGTTGTACAGTAAGCTGATCAAGTTGTGATAGATATATACCGATGCGTTAATGATTTCTCCTGTTCTGGGGTCTGTCCATGACGGTCCCATCGCGTTAGCCATCCATGTCGGGGCATAACGTACGCAGGAATATTTCAAGTTGTCCGGGTCAAATTCCGGATCGTCTTTCGGGAAATCCTTGGCGATGATAGCTTTTTTAAAACCGATTTTTTCAAATGCCAGATTCCAGTCCTCTACTGCCATGTGGATGTATTTTTTCCACATATCCGGGAAATTATCGTCGATGTAGAAAACAATCGGCTTTTTCGGTTCCACGAGTTGTCCTTTTTTGAAGGCGATCTCGTCCGATGGTTCCAGTCTCCAACGGTTGGCGTAAAAAACATTAACAGCCTTGTTGTCGGTGTTCGTGTATTGGATTTTAATGGTCGGGAATATTCCTACTCGCGGATCCGCGATACGGGGTCTCGCTGGGATTTCCGGCAAGAGTACGATACTCCGGGTTGCTACTACCGTAAGCGGTTTTTTGTATTCGTAATAGTTCTGTCCTCCGCGGATATCACACTCGTAAGAGAGGTGGCTCCTCACGAGAACATTATCCTCGAATGCCTTGATTTCCCCGAGGAAAGATTTGTCTTGCTGGAAGCGGCTGCTTCTGACCAGATATCCCCCGTAAGTATTGGCACCGTAATCATCGATCGGTTCGAGGTCTTTGTTATCACCCACGAACAATTTGGTGATATCGAAGACCACCGCCGTACTGTCCGGGTTGTAGGCTTCAACCTTGTAAACCCCGATAATAGCCCCGATATTGGCTTTCTCGATGGCATTGGCAATGTTTTTATCTTCAGGGCGTGTGATCGAATAATTGAAAATTTGCCTTAATTGAATCGTGGAATCGATCATGGTAAATTGTATGTGCAACGGCTCTTTGGGTTTTTGTCCCACGATGGCATCCCCGTTATCACTGATTTCCGTTACGGTCGATCCCAGTAACATGTCTTTTCCCAAAAGTTGAAGGGGAAGTTCAAAATACAATTTATTATCGACCCGATGTAAATTGATGAGTCCTTTTGCTTGTGTGTGGTCTTTTTTAAAGAGCTTGTCGTAAGCACTTTCTTTTTTGACAGGAGTTTTTGCCGTTTCTTTCTTTTTCTTTCTGGCAGAAGCCTCTGTTTCAGTTAAGAACGCTACTGTGAAAAAACAGAGCAATAATAACAATTTGTACTTCATGGTAATTTTTTTAAGTTTTTACATACGTGTGATTTATGCACACAACACCCGAATTGATTCGTGTTTCGAATCAATAAATAATTAATAATAAGCTATTTAATTTGTATTATTATATCCTCATAATAGTCACTGTTCGATCTTTTACCTCAAATTTTACATCAGCGGTCAGTTCCAACACGCGGAATGCTTTTGTGATATCGGCATATTTGGGAATGAAACCCGTGAAGTGGTAATCTTTAATGGTTTGATTCGTGTAGAACAGGTTCACATCATACCACCTTGCCAATTTCATCATGACGACCTCCAGCCGTTCGTTGGAGAAATAAAATTTATCATTTTTCCACGATATGGCGTTTCTGGCGTTTGTTTTTTTGATGCTGATGTCGTCCCCGCTTATTTCGAGGGCTTCGTCGGGTTTCAGTTTATAGTTTTTGTTTGCTTTTTTAACTTGTACACTACCTTCCAGCAACACGACCCGCGACACGTCATCATCCTTGTAGTTGGATATATTGAAACTTGTACCGAGTACCTGTACGGCAAAATCTTTTCCTTCCACGATAAACGGGTGTCGCTCATCCCGACTGACTTCAAAATAGGCTTCTCCCTCGAGATACACCCGGCGTTCGGATCGCGTGAAAGTAACCGGATACCGGAGTTTGGAATCGGAATTTAGATGTACTTTCGTCCCGTCCGCCAGCATGACGCTGTATTCTCCCCCTCTGCCGATAACCAAGGTATGGATATTATCCGTTTGGGCGGTTGTATTCTCGGGTGTTCCGGTTTGGTAATATAACGTGGCAGAATCATTCCGGTATTTTGTCCCGGAATTATCCGTTAATTCAAGTTGGCAGTTCTTGTGCAATTGTATCTCTTCCCGGTTCGACACGATGAGGGTGGCTTTGCCCACTCCCGGTTGAATCGGTTTCATGGCAACTACATCTTTTGGCTTTATTTCCGTGCGGCTTTCTATCCGGTAAATAAAATAGGTACCGAGAAGAAGGAGAATGGTTGCCGCATACCCGAAATAGCGGGATACGCGTCTTCGGGGAAAGGAAGTCACGTGTTTCCATGCCTTGTCCGTGTCAATCGTTTGTTTCAATCGATATTGTTCCAGTATATAGTTTTCGTTTTGTATACGAACGTATAATTCTTGGTTTTTATTCGATTGTTTCAACCAATTGGCGAGAAAGAGTTTTTCTTCTTCCGTGATTTCCTGCCTCATCTGTTTCAAGATTAGTTCGGAAATTTTCTGTATGTCGGATTCTTTTCTCATTTTATGGCGTCTTTTATCCTTAAGACAAAAGAATTGAACCCGCGGGTGACAGAGGGTATTATTTTTTCGAAGATTTTTAAAAACAAGGAAAAATAATGACTAATAAGGGGAACAAGTCTTTTAAATTTTCTTTCAAGAATTTGCGTGCTCTCAGGCGTTGGGTTTTCACCGTGTTTTCTGAGATCTGAAGGGTTTCGGCAACTTTACAAACCTCCATACCGTCGATGTAGCTTAGTTTGAAGACCTTCCGGCATTCTTCCGGAAGTTTCTCGATGGTACTGAATATTTCTTCCATAATCTCGCTTTCGATTCGCTGAAGCAGGTAACTGTTTTCTTCATAGACTTCTTGCTCGAAGTCTTTCATTTTTTCAGTGATATATGCTTGATGCTTCAAGTGATTAATGCAAGCGTTATGTACCGAACTGTAAAGGTAGGCTTTGAGTGAGTTTATTTTGTTTATTTTCACCTTTTTATGTAACAAGGTAATGAAAACATTTTGAACGATATCCTCGGCCTCGTCAAAATTATTCAAGATACGGTTGGCAAAAAGACATAACGCGGGATAAAACGTGGTAAACAGTTGTTTGCTACGTTCATCTGTCGAGAATAAATGCATGTTAGTCTCTTCCTCCATCTCTTTTTGTCTTTTTAATCTTCATTGTTCACATACCATCCCTACATTTGAGACAAATAATATTCACCCGCGGGTGACAACGGTTAAATATTTTTTTCAAAATCGCCTGTCAGAGTCTTGCCTTATAAATTGAAACAATCATTCGGGGCAAAGTTAGAATATTTTGGGATATATCTCTATTTTTGTGTTTTCAAACGGACAGCATGAGCAATTGGTTACAGAAATACGGGCGGCATTACTCGGAAACGGTTAAGATAGGCGTGCCTATCGTGTTGGGACAGCTAGGGGTTGTCGTGGTCGGGTTGGTGGATAATATTATGGTGGGACATTTCAGTACGGCTGATCTGGCGGCTTCCTCGTTCGTGAATAGCGTGTTCAATATCCCGATTCTTTTCGGCTTGGGTTTCTCATACGGGTTGACTCCTTTGATCGGGCAATTTTTCGGTCGGGGGAATAAGTTCCGGGTAGGCGGTCTTTTGCGCAACAGTCTGTTGGCTAATTTGATGATCGGGGTGTTGCTCTCGTTGATCATGGGAGTGGTTTTCTTGAATGTTCATCGCATGGGACAGCCGGAAGAGTTACTGCCGCTCATTCGGCCTTATTTCCTGTTACAGTTAGCCTCGTTGGTTTTCGTGATGATGTTCAACAGCTTCAAGCAATTTGCCGACGGCATCACGGACACGAAGACTTCCATGTGGATCATGCTCTCCGCCAACGTGCTGAATATTATCGGGAACACGATTCTGATTTACGGGACTTTCGGGCTTCCGGCACTCGGCTTAACGGGAGCGGGAATATCCACGCTGGCATCCCGGGTATTCATGTTTGTCGCGTTCGCCGTCTTGTTTTTCCGGCGTTTGTCCTATCGTCGTTATTTGGTGGGGTATCGTCGGACAGCGTATAATTCGGGAGACTTGCGGGTGCTGAATCGTATGGGAATCATGGTCGGTTTGCAAATGGGGATGGAAACCGCGTTATTCAGCATCAGCGGGGTAATGATCGGTTGGCTGGGCACGGTCGCTTTGGCGGCGCATCAGGTGGTAGCCTCTATATCCACCCTTGGATTTATGGTGTATTATGGTGTCGGGTCTGCGGTTTCGATACGGGTAAGTAACTTTTACGGTAGGGGAGATATCGCGAGCGTGAAACGGGCAACCATGGCGGGAATCCACTTGTTAGCTTTGTTGGCTTTGACCGTTTCCATATTCTTCCTGTCGGTACGGGGACATATCGGACTGGTATATACTTCATCGGGAGAGGTGGTAGACTTGGTTGCCGTGTTGATGGTGATCCTCGTTTTTTACCAATTCGGCGACAGTCTGCAAATTATCTTTGCCAATGCCCTGCGAGGCGTTTCGGACGTGACTTCTATGGCTGTCATTTCCTTTATCGGCTACTTCGTGGTCGCTTTGCCCGTTTCTTACATTTGCGGCTTCGTTCTGGATTGGGGTATTGAAGGGGTTTGGACGGGTTATCCTCTCGGGCTCACCCTGACCGGCATTATGCTCTGTTGTCGTTTTTATTACTTTATCAGGAAGAAAAATTTGAAACCTTTTTCCCCAACCTCTCCCTGATTTCCTTGTACCCTTTCTGTTTATCCGAGAAATGTACCGTGTTAATGCCGAGAGCCTGTGCGGCTTTGACATTCGCGGCAAGATCATCTATGAATAGTGATTCTTCCGGTTTCAAGTGATATCGTTTCAATATCAACTCGTAAATCTCCCTGTCCGGTTTAACCATGTGTTCTATCGCCGAGATAATCTGCCCGTCGAAATAGTTGAACACTTCCCGCGTCTTGAGATACTCGTAAAAGTCGAGCGACATATTGGATAGACAATACAGTTTGTAGCCTTGCGCGGACAATAGCCTGATTAACTCTTCTGTTTCGGGAATCGGTACCAGCGAGCGTTTCACGTGTTCCACGAAAGCATCACATTCTTTGGCGGATATTCCGGTGAGCACGGATACTTTGTTCACGAGTTCTTCTCGCCCGAGAATTCCTTTGTCGAATTGAGTCCAATAGTCTTTGAAGAATCCCTTGTTTTTGATGTTCATGATCAACGTCGGATTCCCTTTAAATGAGTCGATTACTTGTTCTCCGTTCCATTCGACTACCACTCCTCCTAAATCAAAAATAATGTTTTTCATAATCGGCTTATATTTTATTTTACTTTAGAAATCAACAATTATGCCAACAGAGGGAAGTAATGTCCCCGTGTCATTTTTTATATATCGCATCAGGTAGTGCCCCGGACGATCGGGGTCTACCCGGTAGCTTCCGTTCGCATCCTCTTCCGGGACAAGGAGATCGGGGCTTTTCGTCTTGTGGTTGTATATATTTTGTATGTCGGCATACAAGATAAGCGACCATTTCTTGAAATAGAAGCTCCGGTCAACCCGAATATCCAGTTGATGGAACGAGGATGCCCGTTCGCTATTAAAACGAGAGTAATCGAGATAAGGTTGCTTCTTGGCATCCCACGCTACGATCAGTGAACTCGTTTCTCGGTCGTAGGGAGTGAAGGGAGCCCCATTTGTGTACCTCCATTTCATGCCGACATCCCAAAGCCCCAGTTTGCGGGTGGCGGTGAGCGAAAAGATATGACGGTTGTCCCAGCTACTGGGGATATACTTGGATGTCGGGCGCAAGTTGTGATCCATCTGTTTGAATTCCGAGTAAAAATAGGTATAGGCGGCAGAAGCCACGATGCCGAAAAATTCTTGTGTGCGTATCATGAGCTCCACCCCGTATGCCCGTCCCTCGCCGAGCGACTTCACGGGTTCGTCACCCACGGCAACGTAATCCGTCCCCTTGTTGGCAAGCACGATGCTGTCGGCGAGCGACACGGGATACTTGTCGTAGGTCTTGTAGAAACCTTCCAGCGTGATCTGTGTCCGGGTGCCGGGACGGTACTCTATTCCCGCCGCGTATTGGTTCGTGGCGATATATTTCACCCCGTTCCGTTTATTGACGAGCTCCCCGTTTTCGTCCGCGTACCCCATGGTCGTGTAGGAAGGCAATTGATAGTAACGCCCCGTACTCGCGTTGACGAACCATTCCGGCGTGAGCGAGTAGGACAGGGAGAGGCGGGGGGAGAACTGTTTCAACGGGTTGCTCATGCCCGACGTGTAACTGTTCCCGTCTACCCGTGCCCCGAACGACAGGGAAAGGCGTTCGAGGAAAAAACTTTTACTGGCTTGCCCGAACAGCGACCATTTGAAAAACTCGAAATTCCGGTCGTAGCGGATGTTTTGTAACTCTCCTCGCGTGTAGAGTTCCCTTTGTGTCTTGTTCTTGTAGGTGGCGTACTCGATGCCTGCCCCGAAATTCAGTTTCACGTTTTGCTTCGTCAGGCGATTGTGCTCGAAGCGGAATTTATTTTCCGTTTCTCCCGAGGTATAGTCCACCAGTTTCGGTTGACTCTTGTCGTTCCGGCTGTACTTCTCGATCTCGTTTTGCAGCGTGCTCCGGCTGAGCACGAAAAGATGATTCCAACGCTTCCCGTAATACTTGTACGTGGCACCCAGCGTGTAACTCCATTGCACGCTTTCCGGCAAATAATCGAGCAGGTATTTCTGGTCATCGTCGGGATCTTTCATGTTTTTATTCAAATTATTCACGTCGTAAGCCCCGATACCCAGAATCGTCAATTCGCTTTTTGGGGAAAGATTCGTTGTCGTCTTGAACTGTACGTCATTGTACACCGGGAGAAAAGGCAACCCGATCATGTCGAACAGGAACTTGAGATAACTCCTTCGCGCGGACATGATAAAGGTCGTTTTCGGGGCGAGCGGACCGTCGAGCGATACCCCGAAATCGGTAGCCCCCAGAGTTCCCCGTACTTTTATTTTATCCGGATTCCCGGATATTTGTTTGAAGTCGAGCAACGAACTCATCAAGTTTCCCCGGTCTGCCGGAAAAGCACCGGAATAAAAGTTCACCTCTTTCACGAAATCAATATTCACGATACTGACCACGCCACCGGAAGCCCCTTGCGTGGCGAAGTGGTTCAAGTTCGGTAATTCCACGTCGTCCAAGTAGAAACGATTCTCGCTCGGACCACCGCCCCGCACGATAAAGTCATTGCGGAAAGCCGGGGATGAAAGCACGCCGGGCATGGATTGCAGCACTTTCGATATATCCCGGTTCCCGCCGGGGTTCTTCTCGATCTCGGCAATCCCGATGCGCTGCAAAGACATCGGGCTCACCGCCGTTTTGCGGAAGGGATCGGCTTTCACTGTCACTTGTTCAAGGCTCACCGAACTCTCCTCCAGCTCCACGTTCACCGTGCGCTCGGAAGCCGTGTTAACCATAAATTCTTCCGATAGCTTCGTGTTATACCCGACACTGCTCACTTCCAGTCGATTGAATCCTAACGGCACATTCTCTATCCGGAAATACCCGTTCTCGTCGGCCGCCGTCCCTATGGTCGTTTTCCAGATCACCACGTTGGCAAAAGGAACCGGTTCATTATTTTTACTGTCAAATATGCGCCCCTTCACGATTCCCTTTTGCTGCGCGTGCGCCATCACGGGGACAAGAAATAATAGGGCAAGAATAAATCGAATAACTGCTTTCATCTGTTTAAATATCGTTATCGCGAATGTAGTTAAAATACATCGACTTATACTATATCTTGCCCCGTTTTCATCGAAAAACCGAATCCTGCCGTATACCGGGCTGAAAAATATTATGACATTTTTTCGTAAAAAAAACGTCATAATATTTGGAGTTTGACAGAAAAGCACTACTTTTGTCCCCGTCTTCAAGCCCAGGTGGCGGAATTGGTAGACGCGCTGGACTCAAAATCCAGTGTCCCTTAAAGACGTGCGGGTTCGATTCCCGCCCTGGGTACAAAAAAATCGAAAGAAAACCCTCTGAATCGAATGATTGAGAGGGTTTTTCTTTTGTGGGAAACTTGAAAAAAATGTATTAACGGTATTCGGAAGGGAGTATGGCAATTGGTATAAAAAAGAGGTTCGTGATTTGACAGCCGGCAATATATCTCTTGGATTATTATGGTTTGCCGTCCCCATGATACTGGGCAATCTATTACAACAATTATATAATATCGCGGATACCCTGATCGTGGGGCAATTCCTCGGGGCAAACGCTTTGGCGGCGGTGGGTTCCGCGTACGCCTTGATGATCTTCTTGACTTCGGTACTTTTAGGGTTGTGCATGGGAAGCGGGGTAGTCTTTTCGCTTCAGTACGGTTCGGGAAATAAGGAAGCGATGAAACGTAGTGCTTTTGTTGCCTTGGTATTGATAGGGGCTGTCACTTTGTTGTTGAATATTATCGCTTTTGTTTGGATTGATCCTATCATGAGATTGTTGCAGGTGCCGGAAGACGTGTACCCGTTGATGCGGGAATATCTGTGGATTATCTTTTGGGGGATAGGTTTCACTTTTATTTATAATTATTATGCTTGCCTGTTGCGTGCCATCGGTAACTCGGTTGTGCCGTTATGGTTCTTGGCTGTCGCTGTTGTGTTGAATATTGTTCTTGACTTGTTGTTTATTCTTTTGTTTGGCTGGGGTGTTCGCGGTGCGGCATGGGCTACCGTCATCGCTCAAGCCGTGTCGGGAGTCGGGCTCTGTCTTTACGCGATAAAGAAATTCCCGGAATTTCGAATCCGCCGTCAGGATATGCGGATGAAATGGGCGACAGTAAAGGAGATTGCCGTTTATTCCTCGTTGACCTGCGTGCAGCAATCCGTGATGAATTTCGGTATTCTGATGGTGCAAGGTTTAATCAATAGTTTCGGGATCGCTGTCATGGCGGCATTCGCCGCGGCGGTGAAAATTGATTCGTTCGCGTATATGCCCGTTCAGGATTTTGGTAACGCTTTTTCAACTTTCATCGCTCAAAACTTTGGAGCAGGGAAGGCGAAGCGTATCCGGGAGGGAATCCGTGTGGCGGTCATTTCGACAATGTTGTTCTGTCTTTTTATTTCCTTGCTCGTGTTCATTTTCGCCCGTCCTCTGATGCTTATTTTTGTCCCCGCGACAGAGTCCGAGATTATCGCGATCGGGGTTCAATACCTGCGTGTCGAGGGGGCTTTCTATTGTGGCATCGGCTGTCTGTTCTTGTTATACGGTTTCTATCGGGGGATAAGAAAGCCGGGAATGTCCGTAGTCTTAACGGTCATTTCGCTGGGAACCCGTGTCGTCTTGGCTTATGTCTTGTCTGCGCTTCCGGCAATAGGAGTGGTGGGTATCTGGTGGGCGGTGCCTGTCGGCTGGTTCTTGGCTGATATTGTCGGGATGTGGTACTATCGTAAATGTTTTCACTTGAAATTTCGCGATGTTTCTTTGGAGTGAAAATAGTGAACTTGGAGAAGATTCAATGAAATAAGATATTCTGGATAGTGCTGATGTAGGTTTACTAAAGTTTACGGTAAACTTTTTCAGGGTAATACACTATCGTTTGTTCGAAGTAGGCTTATGGATTGTCCCGACCAAGAACGTAGCATCTTCGAAGCATGGACGTAGCATGAACGCTTGCGGTCGTTTTTGATGTGTTTGTGTGTTGATGGTAAAGAGATAATGTGGTAGGGTAGCCATTTACAAAGGAGTAACCTATATGGTATTATTATTTGCTATTCTTTCCCTATTGCTTTTGCAAATCATTCATGCGGGATGAGATGTTTGTTGTATCACTTTTCGTGGTTACATCAAAAGGCTCCCTCTTTCCTTTTATGATTTAAATTATCAAGATGTGAAGGAAAATTTATAACTTTACAGTTAAATTTTTTATAGTGAGATGAATGATAATATGAAAAGAGGTAAAATGAAAGGTTGTTTTGTGCTGATTTTGTTATTTTGTGTAATGAAGCCGGTTTGGGGACATTCGGATGTGATAATGACAAATAAATACGGGAACGTGGAGGTGTGGTGTCAATTTGGCTTTAATCGACACGAGGAAAGGTTTAAGGCTTTAATTATCGGTCAGTTGGTAGAGATACTTTCAAGAGAAATGGATTATAGACAGCCGATTGTTTTAAGTTTTAAACATAGTTACGTGGACGATATTGTTCCCCGGTATAAACTTCAGTGCAGACGAGGAAGTACGGGTGATACCCTTTTGTTTAACTTGGAGGCGAAAACGTATAATGCGACGAAAACGCTTCAGCTGATAGAGCATGGAATAAAGAACAAGGAAAGTGTTTTTAGGGAACAACGAGATACTACATTTGAGACTCGTTACTGGGGGCCTCATACTGAAACTTCTTTGGACAGGGCGAAAATAGATAAGGTCCTGAACCGGAAAGTTTCTTTTTTGGTGAATAAGGTGTTAGCGAATAAGATATACAGGCCGAAAGATAATCATGATAAGATATCAGAGAGATTCATGTATTATTATCAAAATAATAAATATCATATTTTTTATAAGAAATGGGATGGGTGTGGGCGTGTGTTGCTGGAATTGGATAATATATACCAATTCGGGCAGCTTGTCTATCCTGCTTTTGTATTAAGCAGTAGATGTGGGGTGATTTTTGATACGGATTCGACATTTTATGTGTTGACGAGGGATAATATGTCCAAGGAGGAAGATGCTCGTTATTTTATTTCAAAACGACATACGGTGACGGGGGTGAAAGATGTGTATGAACCGTTTCATTTGGTCGAAATCGGGGAGAGGAATGTTATTATCGGTGTACGGCAATTTTTCAAGCCTGAACGAAATCTCCTTTACCGGGCAAAAGATGATTATTTGATTCAGAATTTGGATACCTTTGTTGACAAGTTTAAAGAAGTTGATAAGTAAAGAAATCCGGAAAACTATTGGGATATGGGAAATTTGTTTACGATGCTAACCGTTCGGGCGGATTACGGGCAAAACGCTTTGGTGATTTTGGATCAGACGTGCTTGCCGAACCGGGAGGTTTATCTGGCGTTGAAGACGGCGGAGGAGATTTGGGAGGCGATTTATTCGTTGAAGGTACGGGGAGCCCCGGCTATCGGGGTGGCAGCGGCTTACGGGGTTGCCGTGTTGATGCAGGGAGTAGAGGTGACGGATTTCGAGAGTTTCTATCGGGAGTTCGTGAAGGTAAAGAAGTATCTGGCATCCTCTCGTCCCACGGCGGTGAATTTGTTTATGGCGTTAGACCGGATGGAAGCCCGGTTATTGCGACATCGGGGAGAAGGAGTGAAGGACTGGAAGCGGGTATTGCGGGAGGAGGCTGAGGCAATCCGGGAAGAAGACGCCGCGGCTTGCAAGCGAATCGGGGAGTGGGGGTTGTCGTTGCTGCGCCCGGGGATGGGGTTGCTCACGCATTGTAACGCGGGGCATTTGGCGGTGTCCGAGTACGGGACGGCTTTGGCTCCGGTTTACTTGGGACAAGAACGGGGATATGCCTTTTCCGTGTTTGCCGATGAAACTCGCCCTCTATTGCAGGGAGCCCGATTGACGGCTTATGAGTTGCAGAAGGCCGAGGTGGATGTCACTTTGATTTGTGATAATATGGCTTCAACGGTGATGAAGCAGGGACGGGTGCAGGCCGTGTTGGTGGGGTGTGACCGGGTGGCAGCCAACGGGGATACGGCGAACAAGATCGGTACTTCGGGGGTAGCGGTATTGGCGAAATATTACGGTATCCCGTTTTACGTGTTAGGACCTACTTCAACGATAGACATGGGATGTCCCACGGGTGAACAGATCGAGATCGAGGAGCGTGCCCGCGAGGAGGTGACGGAGAAATGGTATGCCCGGAGAATGGCGCCCGAAGGCGTGAAGGTGTATAACCCGGCTTTTGACGTGACTTCCGCTGATTTGATCACGGCGATTATCACGGAGCGGGGGATTGCTTATCCGCCTTTCGGGGAGACGTTAAGGATGTGGAAAGAAAAGACATTTTGACATAATAATTAGTGTTTTTAAAGACAAAATGACAGACGTGGGGGCACGGGGAAGTGTTTCTCGAAATGGAAAAATTCCCGATGCTTCTTTTATTTCTTGATTATCAGTGAGATGTGGCGTTTGTTGATTTCATATTTCAATCGTGAAACTTTTGGGCGTGAGTTTCGGTATATACTTTGTAATTTCTAACGCAGAAAGGAGTGATTGAGACTATGAACATGAATAATTATACAATTAAGTCGCAAGAGGCGGTGCAGGCTGCAGTGCAGCTGGCGCAGGAAAAAGGTCAACAGGCGATCGAGACGGGTCACTTGTTGAAGGGGATAATGGAGAAGGGCGAAAATATCACCACTTTTATTTTTAATAAATTGGGTATTAATAGCCGGAATGTTGTCGCGGCGTTAGACCGTATCGTGGATGCTTACCCGAAGGTATCGGGAGGTTCCCCCTATTTGTCCGACGAGGCGAACAAGGTGTTGGAGAAAGCTGCGAAGCTGGCGGGAGAGATGGGTGACCAATATGCTTCATTGGAGCATATTCTTTTAGGCTTGTTGTCGGTGAAAGATCCTGTGTCCGGTATGTTGAAGGATGCGGGTATGACCGAGAAAGAAACCCGGGAAGCGATCAACGAGTTGCGGAAGGGGTCGAAAGTAAATTCCCAATCGGCGGAGGATAATTACGATGCCTTGGGAAGGTACGCTATCAATTTGAATGAACGTGCCCGAAACGGGAAACTCGACCCGGTGATTGGGCGGGATGACGAGATACGCCGGGTGTTGCAGATATTGTCGCGGAGAACGAAGAATAACCCGATTCTGATTGGTGAACCGGGTGTGGGTAAGACCGCTATTGCCGAGGGATTGGCGCAGCGTATCGTGAACGGGGATGTACCCTCGAATCTGGCATCCAAGAATATTTATTCTTTGGATATGGGTGCCTTGATTGCCGGGGCAAAATATAAAGGGGAGTTCGAGGAGCGATTGAAAGCCGTGGTTAACGAAGTGTTGTCTTCCGAGGGAGAAATTATCCTGTTTATCGACGAGATACATACTTTGGTCGGTGCGGGAAAATCCGACGGAGCCATGGATGCGGCGAATATACTGAAACCGGCATTGGCAAGGGGTGATTTGCGGGCGATAGGTGCGACGACGCTGAACGAGTACCAGAAGTATTTCGAGCAGGACAAGGCGTTGGAGCGCCGGTTCCAGAAGGTGATGATTGACGAACCGGACGTGATGAGTGCGATCAGTATTATGCGTGGCTTGAAAGAGCGTTACGAGAATCACCATAAAGTGCGGATCACGGATGACGCGATTATTGCTTCCGTGGAGTTGTCGCACAGGTATATTTCCGATCGTTTTTTGCCCGACAAGGCGATTGACTTGGTGGACGAGGCGGCTGCCCGTCTGCGGTTGGAGATGAATTCCGTGCCGGAAGAGATTGACGAGTTGGATCGTAAGATCAAGCAGTTGGAGATCGAGAAAGAGGCGATCAAGCGGGATGGCAAAAGTAAGAAATTGGACGAGATTCAGAAGGAATTGGCGGATTTGAACCAAGAACGCACGAAATTGCGTGCTCAATGGGAGTCCGAGCGATCCTTGATTGACGAGATACAGAAGAATAAGGATGCGATAGAGCAGTACAAGTTCGAGGCTAGTCGTGCTGAACGCGAAGGCGATTACGGTAAAGTTGCCGAGTTGCGTTACGGTAAAATCAAGCAGGCGGAGGCGAGAATCGAGGAGGTAAAGGCCAAGCTGGCGGATATGAAGCACGGGGAATCGCTGATCCGGGAAGAGGTGACGGAGGATGATATTGCCGCCGTGGTTTCTAAATGGACGGGGATTCCGGTGAGCCGCATGATGCAGAGTGAAAGGCAGAAGTTGTTGCATCTGGAGGATGAATTACACAAGAGGGTGGTTGGTCAGGAAATGGCGATCGCGGCATTAGCTGATGCGGTACGACGGAATCGTGCCGGGTTGCAGGATGCTAAACGACCGATCGGTTCATTTATCTTTTTGGGAACGACGGGTGTCGGAAAAACCGAGTTGGCGAAGGCATTGGCGGAGTTCCTGTTTGACGACGAGTCATTGATGACCCGTATAGATATGTCCGAGTACCAAGAACGTCATTCCGTGTCCCGGTTGATCGGAGCGCCTCCCGGATACGTGGGATATGACGAGGGCGGACAGTTGACGGAAGCTGTTCGGCGGAAACCGTATTCCGTGGTGTTGCTCGACGAGATCGAGAAGGCGCACCCGGACGTGTTCAATATCTTGTTGCAAGTGTTGGATGACGGTCGTTTGACAGATAATAAAGGTCGGGTGGTCGATTTCAAGAATACGATTATCATCATGACTTCAAATATCGGCGCGCATATTATTCAGGATAAACTGAAAGGTATTGACGAGAATAACCGGGACGAGGTGTTAGAGAAGACAAATCGCGAGGTTTACGAGATGCTGAAACAGACGATTCGTCCCGAGTTCCTGAACCGTATTGACGAGATCGTGATGTTTGCCCCGTTGAAGAAGTCCGAGATCGTGGATATCGTGCGTTTGCAGTTTAACGGAGTCAAGAAGATGCTGGGGAATAACGGTATCGCTATCGAAATTTCGGATAAAGCCGTGGAATGGCTTGCCGAAGCCGGATATGATCCGCAATTCGGTGCCCGCCCCGTGAAACGGGTGATACAGCGTACATTGCTGAATGAGTTGTCCAAGCAAATATTGGCGGAGGAGGTGTCGCGGGACAGCCGTATCGTGGTAGACGTGAAGGATGACAAGATTGTCTTCGAGAATAAGTGAGAATACTAAAATAAGTGTATAGAAGGTGTTTGACAAGTGTTGTTGAACACCTTTCTAATTTTATTTATGATTTAGTGGTGAATCATTGAAGTTGGCAGATAGAGATTGTATAAAAAAAAGAGTTAGCAATTAATGCTAACTCTCTAAAATTCCGTGTACTCGAGGCGGGACTTGAACCCGCACAGCCGCAATGGCCACGGGATTTTAAGTCCCGCGTGTCTACCGATTCCACCACTCGAGCAACTTGGAGCGAAAAACGGGACTCGAACCCGCGACCCTAACCTTGGCAAGGTTATGCTCTACCAACTGAGCTATTTTCGCATAATTGCTTGCAAAATTTGACAGGAACGCTTTCCATTTTTGCGATTGCAAATATAGGGCAATTTTTAATACGTGCAAAAGGTTTTAGGAGAAAATGCGGCAGATTTTTTTAATTGATTTCTTAAAATCTGTTATTCATGGAGTTATTCGGGGATGAGATGAAGAGTTGTGATGATTTTTTTCTTGAATTGATTGTTCTCGGGAGTAGAATGATTATATTTGTCGAGTTTTTAAGACAAAAACAATGTCAGGTACAGGAAGCAAAAGAGGAAAAGGTTCATATTTTGTTTCCACGATCAGTATTTCTCTAGTGCTGCTCGTGGTGGGTATGCTTGTGTTTATTTTGTTGAATGCCCGGTTAATATCAGATCACGTGAGGCGGAATATCGGCTTTGCCGTTATCGTGAAAGACAACACGAATGAGGCGGAGATCAAGCGGGTGCAGAAGATTTTGGATACCCGTCCTTTTGTTTATTCTTCCACTTATATTACGAAAGAACAGGCTGCGAAATCTTTTAAAAAGGAGATGGGGGAAGATTTCGAGGCTATATTGGGAGGAAATCCCTTGTTGCCGTCAATAGAGATCAGGTTGAATCCCGAATACGCGAATAATGATTCGTTGGCTGTGATCGAGAAGGGGTTAGCCCGGTTTGATATTATCCACGAGGTATATTATCAGAAATCCATGATAGAGAGTATAAACGAGAATATTCATCGCATTACTTTGCTGTTTTTGATCGTGGGTGCCGTGTTGGTGTTGATCTCGTTCACGTTGATTCGTAACACGATTCATTTGGCGGTGTATTCCCAGCGATTGTTGATCAAGACAATGCAATTGGTTGGGGCGACGCCGTTCTTTATTTGCAAGCCTTTCGTGTATGGCAGCATGTGGCGGGGATTCTTTGGTGCGTTGATTGCTAACCTGATTTTATTGGGAGCTATATTTGTCGTGCAGGAGAAAGTGAGTAAAGTGATTAATATCATGCACATGGATGTCATTGTCGTTATGGTCGGATTCGTGTTGCTTTCCGGGGTGCTGTTGTCGTTCTTCTCGGCATGGTTCTCGGTGCGGCGATATTTGAACAAGGATTTGAACACGTTGTACGCGTAAATTAAAATAAAGTATATGGCAAGAATTTTAAACGAAAAAAAAGACGGATTCCCTATCCCGAAAGAAAATTACAAGATGATTCTTATCGGATTCGGTATTGTTGTGGTCGGATTCCTGTTGATGATGGGTGGGGGAGCGGATTCTCCCGAAACGTTTAATTACGATATCTTTAGTTTCAGAAGAATCACGTTAGCCCCGATCGTTGTGCTGTTCGGTTTCGGTTTCGTGTTTTGGGCAATCATGCGGAAGTCCAAGGAAAAAGAGGAGAAATAGTATTAATATAAATTGAGTATTGAGTGTGCGTGCATTTTCAATTTTCAATTTTCAATTTTTAATTAATAAATGGAGTGGTTTCAGGCATTGGTTCTTGGAGTGATCCAAGGATTGACAGAATTTTTACCGGTAAGCAGTTCCGGACATTTGCAGATATTTAGTGCCTTATTTGGCTTACAGGGAGAGGAAAATCTGACGTTTGCCGTGGCGGTGCATGCGGCAACGGTTTGCAGTACGATCGTGGTCTTGTGGAAAGAGGTTTCAATACTTTTCAAAGGATTCTTTACTTTCAAGTATAACGATGAGATGGCCTACGTGTTGAAGATTTTTCTTTCCATGATTCCGGTGGCTATCGTGGGTTTTTGTTTTAAAGATTACGTGGAAGAGCTATTCGGTTCCGGGTTATTGGTTGTCGGTTGCATGTTGTTAGTGACCGCTTTGTTGTTGGCATTTGCTTATTATGCCAAACCGCGAGTGAAGGAGAAAATATCATTTATGGATGCTTTCGTGATCGGAATCGCTCAGGCTTGTGCCGTGTTGCCGGGGTTATCCCGTTCCGGTTCGACGATTGCCACGGGTATCCTGTTGGGAAATAAAAAAGAAGCGGTGGCGAAATTCTCTTTTTTAATGGTGTTAATCCCTATTCTGGGAGAGGCATTTCTTGATTTGATGAAAGGCGGATTTAGTGCTTCTCAAAGCGGTATCTCCACGGTTTCTTTGCTGGTAGGGTTTGTTGCCGCTTTCGTGTCGGGATGCATTGCATGCCGTTGGATGATCAATATCGTGAAGAAGGGTAAATTGATCTGGTTTGCGATTTATTGCGCGATTGCCGGTATATTGACGATTGTATTGGGATAATGAAGGAGTGGGGAAATATACGTTTTAGAGAGGGAGATGATTTTCGAGCGGGGGCTGTCTTCGTGGTGGATAAGCCGTTGCGTTGGACGTCTTTCGATGTGGTGAACAAGATTCGCATCTGCCTGCGTAAAGGGTACGGGAAAATCAAGGTGGGACATGCGGGGACGCTGGATCCATTGGCGACGGGAGTCGTGATTGTTTGCGTGGGGAGAGAAACAAAGAATATAGAGGAGTACATGGGGCAGGAGAAGGAGTATGTAGCGGAAATAACTTTCGGGCACACGACGCCTTCTTATGATTTGGAAACATCTTTTGATGCGGAATTTCCGTATACACATGTCAATCGGGAATGTCTGGAGCAAGCTGTTCGTCAGTTTGTCGGGGAGATAGAACAATTCCCGCCTTCTTATTCGGCGGTTCGTGTCGACGGAGTCCGTGCTTACGAGATGGCTCGCAGGGGGGACGAGGTTGAAATGAAAAGCCGGAAAGTGACCGTGAGGGAGATTGAAATATTGAAAGTGGAGTTTCCAATAGTGGAGCTTCGGATTGTTTGCAGCAAGGGGACTTATATCCGTTCTTTGGCACACGATTTGGGTAAAACTTGCGGGAGCGGCTCGCATCTTTCCGCTTTAAGAAGGACTCGTGTAGGGGACTTCCGGGTGGAAGACGGATTTAAAATGGATGAAATTATTGGAATTTTAGGAGAAAATTTGTAATTTAGCAGGATTTGGTTAATGTATAAAATTGTTCAGCATGAAACTATCAAAGTTTAAATATAAGTTGCCGCCGGAGTTAATCGCTTTGCATCCGGCTAAGAATCGGGATGAGGCTCGTTTAATGGTATTGGATCGAAAAACCGGAAAGATTGAACACAAGATTTTCAAGGATGTGATTGATTACTTCGATGAAAAAGACGTGTTCGTGTTTAACGATTCCAAGGTATTCCCGGCTCGGCTATATGGAAACAAGGAAAAGACAGGCGCAGAGATTGAAGTATTCCTGTTGAGAGAGTTGAACCCGGAATTACGTATCTGGGACGTACTGGTTGATCCGGCGCGGAAGATTCGTATCGGTAATAAGCTGTACTTCGGGGAAGACGATAGTATGGTGGCAGAGGTGATTGACAATACAACTTCCCGCGGGAGAACTTTGCGTTTCTTGTATGACGGGGAGTATGACGAGTTCAAAAAGGAGTTGTATGCGTTGGGCGAAACTCCGCTTCCCCGGTTTATCAACCGGAAGGTGGAGCCGGAGGATGCCGAGAACTATCAGACTATTTTTGCCAAGAACGAGGGGGCTGTTGCCGCTCCCACTGCCGGGATGCATTTTAGCCGCGAGTTGATGAAACGTATGGAGATCAGAGGTATTGATTTCGCTTATATTACGTTGCATGTAGGTTTGGGTAATTTCCGGGAAGTGGATGTCGAGGATTTGACAAAGCATAAGATGGACTCGGAGCAAATTATCGTGGGACCGGAAACCGTGAAGATTGTGAATGATGCGAAAGACGAGAAGCATAAAATATGTGCCGTGGGAACAACAGTCGTGCGTACTCTGGAGAGTTGCGTGACGACGAAAGGACGGTTGACGGAGTTTGACGGCTGGACGAATAAATTTATATTTCCGCCGTATGATTTCAGCGTGCCGGATGCGTTTATTTCCAATTTCCATTTGCCTTATTCTACTTTGTTGATGATGGTAGCCGCTTTCGGGGGATATGAACACGTGATGGAGGCTTACGATGTTGCTGTCAAGGAGAAGTATAGATTCGGCACGTATGGAGATGCCATGTTGATTATATGATAAGGTATATATAGACAAATAGAAAGACGGTGTGCTGAAAGGTATGCCGTTTTTTTGATAAAGAGGAAAAAATTTGGAAGCAAAGGAGTTATTGAAACTTTTTCAGGCACATCCTGTTGTCCGGAAGATTACCCGACGTTTGAGCGAACGCCCGGGAATAAAGATAAAACTGGAAAACGGGATCGGGTCGATTGTTTCGTTTGTTGCCGCTAGTGTCGAGCAGGAGATGAAGAGTCTTCAATTGTTCGTGATGAACGATAAGGAGGAGGCAGCCTATTTTTATAATGACCTGTTGACTTTCTTTGACGAGGAGAACGTGCGTTTCTTGCCTTCTTCCTATCGTCGGGTCGGTAATTTCGAGGATAAGGATAATGATTCTATTCTGGTTCGCACGGAAGTATTGAATGCTTTAACGGCAAAGCAGGTGAGCATGGTGGTGACTTACACGGAGGCGTTGGCTGAAAAAGTGGTCAGTAAGACCGTGCTTGCGGATATGTCGATGCCGGTTGCCAAGGGGGAGAAATTATCTATTTCTTTTCTTGAATCTTTGCTTTCCGAGTACGGGTTTGAGCGGAGTGATTTCGTGTATGAACCCGGGCAGTTTTCAATCCGGGGAAGTATCGTGGATGTCTACTCGTTCGCGGAGGAACGCCCCGTGCGAATAGATTTTTTCGGGGACGAGGTTGAAAGTATTCGTTATTTTGACGTGGAAACGCAGTTGTCGGAGCAATTGATCGAACGGGTGGTGATTGTTCCCGATTTGAGCGAGGCGACGGGGAAGGACGAGAGCGTGGGTTTGATGGAATTTTTGGGGAAGGATACCACGTGGTGGATGAAAAATTCGTTGTTGGTTCATGATCGGATTAACACGTTGAGAGAGGAAGATGCCGGGGATGTGTTGATTGATGCCGGAGATTTGTTTCACTCGATCGAAAGCAACAGCGTGATCGAATGGGGGCCGGAACTCTATTTCCGGGGAGATGTACTTCGTCTGGAGGCAGAGGTGCAACCCGCGGTGAACAAGCAGTTTGATTTGCTGGCGGAACATTTGT
The DNA here is from genome assembly GCF_900184685.1 of Butyricimonas sp. Marseille-P3923. Classification (GTDB taxonomy): domain Bacteria; phylum Bacteroidota; class Bacteroidia; order Bacteroidales; family Marinifilaceae; genus Butyricimonas; species Butyricimonas muris. The sequence goes on along the minus strand of NZ_FXXL01000006.1, from coordinate 441,401 downwards.
CGGATAAGCAACAGAATGGTTATTCCATTTATCTTTGTTCAACGAATGACATGCAGTTGCAGCGATTGAGGGATATATTCTCGGATAAAGGGTATGCGGTTAATTTTGTCCCGGTGGACGGTACGGTACACGAGGGATTTAGTGATGCCGATGTCAAGATATGCGTGTACACGGAACACCAGATTTTCGATCGTTACCAGAAATATCGTTTGAAGACCACCCAGATACGCAAGGGACGGGAAGCGATCACGATCAGTGAATTGCAAAACCTGCATCCCGGTGATTACGTGGTTCATATAGATCATGGAATCGGACGGTTCGGGGGATTGACAAAAATAAATAATGACGGTAGGGAGCAGGAGGCAATACGCTTGGTATACAAGAATAACGCCGAGTTGTACGTGAGCCTGCACTCCTTGCATAAGATTTCCAAATACAAGGGGAAGGACGGCGAGCCGCCTGCCGTGAGTAAATTAGGCGGCGAGGCATGGAATAAGCTGAAACAGCGTACGAAATCAAGGGTGAAGGATATTGCCCGGGAATTGATCGCTTTGTACGCTAAACGTCGTAGAGAGGAGGCTTATGCTTTTTCAAAAGACAGTTTTTTGCAGGATGAACTGGAGGCTTCTTTCATGTACGAGGAGACTCCCGACCAGATGAAGGCGATTCAGGCAGTGAAGGAGGATATGGAGAAACCTCACGTTATGGATCGTCTGGTGTGCGGGGATGTCGGCTTCGGGAAGACGGAAGTTGCTATCCGGGCGGCATTTAAGGCGGTCGCAGACAGCAAACAGGTGGCGGTACTTGTGCCGACGACCGTGTTGGCTTATCAACATTACAATACTTTTAAAAAGCGTTTGGAGGGAATGCCTTGTCGGGTGGAGTATATCAGCCGGATGAAGAAGAGTGCGGATATCAAACGGATTTTGAAAGATCTGGAAGCGGGGAAAGTGGATATTATTATAGGAACTCATCGTCTTACAAGTCTGGACGTGAAGTTTAAAGACCTTGGACTGTTGGTCGTGGACGAGGAACAGAAGTTCGGGGTAGCGGTGAAAGAGAAGTTGAAGCGTTTGAAATTGAACGTGGATACGATTACCATGACGGCAACGCCAATCCCGCGTACGTTGCAATTCTCGTTGATGGGTGCCCGGGATATGTCGATTATACGGACTCCGCCGCCTAACCGCTATCCGATCGTGACGGAATTGCACCGGTTTGACGAGAAGATTATCAAAGATGCTATAACGTACGAGGTGAGCCGTGGCGGACAGGTCTTTTTTATTCATAACCGGGTGGATAATATTCGGGATATACAATATATGATTCATCGTTTGATCCCGGGTATTAAAAGTTGCGTGGGGCACGGGCAGATGAGTGGTGAGGAGTTGGAAACCGTGATGCACGATTTTATCCGGGGGGATTACGATGTGCTGATAGCGACGACTATTATAGAGTCGGGATTAGATATCCCGAATGCAAATACGATTATTATTAATCAGGCACAAAACTATGGGTTGAGTGACTTGCATCAATTACGCGGACGGGTAGGGCGTTCTAACCGGAAGGCCTTTTGCTACTTGTTGGCCCCGCCTTTGGAGTTGGTGAACGCGGACGCCCGAAGGCGGTTGAAAGCTATCGAGGATTATAGCGGGTTGGGAAGCGGCTTCAATATTGCCATGCAGGATTTGGATATCCGCGGGGCGGGAAATATATTGGGTGGCGAACAATCGGGTTTTATAGCGGAAATCGGTTACGAGGCGTACCAGCGTATTCTGAACGAGGCATTGTTGGAGTTGCGGGATGAGGAATTTCCGGAATTGCAGAAAGAGCAGGCTGACGAGCCGACGGCTTTCACGACGGATTGCGTGATTGACACGGATTTCGCATTGTTGATACCGGATACTTACGTGGAAAACGTGAGCGAGAGGATTCGTTTATACCGGGAGTTGGATAATATCACGGACGAGAGTGCCTTACAGCGTTTCGAGATCGAGATGCGGGATCGGTTCGGGGAAATACCTTCAAAGGTTAGCGGGTTAGTCGAGGTTGTGCGGATTCGTCAGAAATGTGTCGATTTGGGTATAGAGCGTCTGATGGTGAAGAATAATAAAATGGTCGTTTATTTTATCAGTGATCAAGATTCTCCGTTCTATGCTTCGCCGGTTTTCAGTGAATTGCTTAAATTCGTGCAGAAACAGGTTATTTCTTGCAAGATGAGTGAAAAGAATGATAAATTGAGTCTGATTTTCACGGATATAAAGGATATTAATAAAGTGTCGGCGATTATCCGGGAGGTTTGGGAGTACGTTTATGAAAGTTGAAAGTGATAAACTATAAAATGGAAAATTAGTGAATCTGATCGTTGATATAGGAAATACGCGTACCAAATACGCCGTTTATGATGACGGGGATTGGGTTGTTTGCGGCATGGGCGTGCCGGAAGCATACGAATTGGCGTCCGCTTATTTGCACCGGGGGCAGGAAGTGAATATGATCTTGTCGAGCACGGGATCAATATCCGAAGAAGTACGGGAGCATTTGAAGAGCGTTTCTACTTTTTTCTGCGAGATGTCGCCGGAAATGGATTTGCCGATCAGATTGGGATACGATACGCCGAAGACTTTAGGAGTGGACCGGATAGCCGGGTGCGTGGGAGGTGTCGTGTTGTTTCCGGGAAAGGAATTATTGATTATCGATTCGGGAACGGCTATCACGTATGATTTCGTGAGCGCAGATGGGGAATTTCGAGGTGGGAATATTTCCCCGGGGTTGGGGATTCGTTTCCGTGCCTTGAACGAGTTCACGGTGAGTCTGCCGTTGGTGAAATGTGATGTGAATCACGGCTATATAGGGAAAAATACACATGATGCCATCTTGAACGGCGTGATGAATGGTACACTTTTTGAAATAAGAGGTTATATAGATGAGATTTACCGTGATAATCCCGATGCTGTGGTGATTATTACTGGGGGAGGAAGTGAATATTTGAAAAAAACACTGAATAGATCCGTCTTTTTTGAGGATAAACTGGTAAACTTAGGTTTAAACAGAGTTTTAGAATATCAAAAACGGTTAATAGGCAGTGAAAAATTAAGGATAGATTTCCGTATTTGAAAAATAGTGGTAATTTTGCAAACGTGTTCAAGTTGGAACACATGCTGTGATGAAAAATACTAATTCGAACTATAACTTAAAATAAAGGGATGACCATGAAAAAAATTGCTGTACTGGCATTAGGAATGTGCTTATTCACTATCGGGACGAAGGCGCAAACGTTGGAGTCTAAATTTGGGCTGGATAGCGCGAATACCATTTTGAATGCCTCTCTTTACACTGAATATTTTAAACAGAAAAATTACGAGGAGGCTTTAGCCCCTTGGAGATACGTGTTTTTGAATGCTCCGGCATTTCAGTTGAATACTTACGTACGCGGTGAGGTGATCATGGAGTATATGATTAGAAAGACCAAGAAGAAGGAATACGTGGATACTTTGATGATGGTTTTTGATCGCCGTAACCAATACATGAAGAATAATCCCAACAATAAGGAAGGAATTGTATTGGGGAAAAAAGGTATGGCCCAATTCAAGTATGCTAATGGCGACATAAACATGATTAAAGATGCTTTCCATAATATGATGAAGTCATACGAGTTGGAAAAGGATGTTCCTCCTATGCAAGTTCACATGACATTTCAAGTAGCGTGTGCATTAGCCAAGGAAAATCAACTGACAAAGGATGATTTTATCAACTTGTATATTGATTTTGCCGATTTCGTGGATAAGCAAGCCAGTTCGGGAGAAAAAGGCTGTGATGATTATCTGGTATGTAAGGCAAATCTGGAAGCCATGTTTATTGATTCCGGATTGGCAGACTGCATGACTTTAAACGACTTGTTGGTTAAAAAGTACGAGGCAAACAAAGATAGTCTGAGTGTATTGAAAGATATTTACAAATTGCTGAAAAAGCAAGATTGTACGGATTTACCGTTGTACGCTACTATCGCGGAAAGTATTTATCACAAGGAGCCGAGTGCTGAAGCTGCTTACGGTTTGGCTATTATGTTTTATCGTAAGAATGATATTCCCAAATTCGAACAATACTTGAAAGAAGCAATTGACAAAACAGATAACGAAACGGATCGTGCCGATTATAATTTGAATCTGGCTCAGGTGCATCTATCTACCAAAAGAGATTACCAGCAAGCAAAGAAATATGCTTTGGCAGCTTTGAAGAGTAATCCGAACTTGGGACAGGCTTATCTGACTATCGGTTTGGCTTATGCTTCTGCCAGCAACAGTTACGAGGGAGATGAATTTGAGAAACGTACTGTATTCTGGGCTGCCGTAGATAAATTTACTAAGGCAAAACAAGTTGATCCTTCAGTTGCAGAAAAGGCGAATGAGTTTATTTCCAAGTATTCTGTTTACTTCCCGTCGAAAGAAGATGCATTCTTCCGTTCTATCACGTCAGGTGCAACTGTTAAAGTCGGTGGTTGGATTAATGAAACAACGACAGCTAGATTTAAAGAATAATATATGATATTTCGATATCGTGCTTTAGGAATAATGATAAGAAGCATTACCGCCCTTGCTTTTGGGGCGGTAATGCTTTTCTCGTGCAAAACGGACATCAAGGAGGTCAACGCTATCAATACACGGGCGGGATTACCCGAAATGTCAGGGGAAAACATGGAATTGTTTTATTCCGATTCCGCACGACTGAAATATCGGGTAACGACACCGCTTTATAACAAGTATAACGAGGAAAACAAGAAATATGATGAATTCCCGAAAGGGATTCATGCCGAGTTGTACGAGAAAGACGGAACGATGATCGGTTCCATCACTTCGAAATACGCGAAGAAATTGGAAGAGGAGATGCTGTGGGAATTGCGTGATGATGTTGTCGTGATTAATGATAAGGGTGAGAAGTTGGAAACGGAGCTTCTTTATTGGGATATGAAGAAGGAGATCGTTTACTCCGATCGCTATTCCCGCTTAACGGCGGACGAGAATATTATCGAGGGAAACAACGGATTCAAGTCCGACCAATCGTTACGGAATCCGGTCTTTAATAAAGTGACCGGGGTAATTGTAGAAAAACAACAGCCTTAAATGTCAGTATTAGTAGCTATATTAATTTGTCTGGTGTTGTCTGCTTTCTTCTCTGGAATGGAGATTGCATTCATGGCATCCAATAAGTTGCTTATAGAGATTGATAAATCGAATAAGGGTATCACGCAGAAGGTGATAGACCTTTTTATATCCAATTCAGGAATGTATATTACCACGATACTGGTGGGTAATAACGTGGTAATGGTCGTGTATGGTATTTTTATGTCCGATTACCTTGATCCTCGTTTGGAAAGTTATGGTATTTCATTGGGATTGAGATTGATACTGGTAACCTTAATCTCTACTTTAATTATGTTGGTATCGGGCGAGTTTTTGCCTAAAGCGGTGTTCCGGTTGCGTCCGAATTTGTTTCTTCGTATTTTTGCAATACCTGTATTTATCTTTTATATCCTGTTTTTCCCGATTTCTTATTTCTCGGTATGGTTCGGGGGACTGTTGTTGCGGATATTCACGGGGCGTAAATTGGCGAAAGAGGAGAATCGTGCTTTCGGCAAGATAGACTTGAATAACCTGATAGAGGAGGGGGAAACTGCCGGCGTGGAGAACGAGGATGAACATGATATCAAGTTGTTCCGTAACGCCTTGGATTTCTCGGAAATCAAGTTACGGGAATGTATCGTGCCGCGTCCGGATATCGTGGCTCTGCCCATAGACTGCAGTCTGGACGAGTTGCGGAACCGATTCGTGGAAACAGGGCTTTCCCGGATATTGATTTATCGGGATTCTATTGATAACGTGATTGGTTACGTGCATTCCTCGGCACTGTTTCATCACCCGGAGACCGTGAAGAAAGCGGTGAGTAAGATCCTGATCGTGCCCGAAACCATGTCGGCATTGAGATTGTTGAATCTTTTCACGAAGGAGCAGAAAAGTGTAGCCGTGGTCGTGGATGAATTTGGGATTACAGCCGGAATGGTGACGATAGAGGATATCATGGAAGAAATTTTCGGGGAGATAGAGGATGAACACGATCGTTTGAATTTGAAAGAAGAGCAATTAAGTCCGAATGAATTTATCTTTTCCGGTCGTTTGGAAGTGGATTACTTGAATGAAAAGTATGATTTGGAACTGCCGGAAGACGAGGAATACGAAACGTTAGCCGGATTGATCCTGTATTATAACGAGGATATTCCTGAAGAAGGAGAACAAATAGAGATTGAAAATGCCGTGTACGAGATATTGAGCGTAAAGAGTGCGCGGATTGAAGAAGTGAAAGTAACCGTATAAAGTACAGATATAAAAAAGGAGCTTTTCTAAAGCTCCTTTTTTGTATGTTTCAGCATATCATCAAAATGCCGGATATTGTCTTCATGCTCCCGATGACAAATCATGAGTACGTCTTTGTTTTCGGCAATGATAATATTCTCGATGCCTTCGATAATCACTTTCTTGTCGCGGGGGACATTAACGATACACCCTTTGGAATCCGTGAATAGCACGTGTTCACTATTGGATACGTTATCGTTTTCGTCTTTCGGGCTGATTTCGTGGAACGAATGCCATGTTCCCACGTCAGACCAACCGAATTCCCCTTTCATAACATATACTTTCGAAGATTTTTCCATGATGCCGAAGTCGATGGAAATATTCCGGCACTGGCTGTAAATATGTGATATGTTCTCTTGTGAATCCGGATTCTCTGCGTTCTTGTATTCTTGCTCGAACAGCAGGTAAATGTCTTCCAAGTAAGTTTTAAATTCCCCGATAATATCTTTTACTTTCCACACGAATATTCCGGCATTCCACAGGAAGTCCCCGGATTCCAAAAAGACTTTTGCAAGTTCGATATCCGGTTTCTCGGTGAAGGTCTTTACTTTGGAAATGAATTCGGAGAATTTGTTTTTCTTGATCTGAATGTAACCGTATCCGGTTTCCGGTCTGGTGGGTTTGATACCGATTGTAAGTAAGCCCCCGAATTGCTCGATAAAGGAGAGTCCTTTCTGGATATTATCAATATACACGAGGTCATTACTGATAAAATGGTCGGAAGGGACAACAACCATATTGGCGTTCGGGTTAATACGGGCTATCCGGTAGGCAGCGTAAGCGATACACGGGGCAGTATTTTTACCAAACGGTTCTTTGAGGATATTTTCGGTTGGAATCTCCGGGATCTGTTCTTTGGTCAGGTCTTCATAGGCTACACCCGTTACGATGAAGATGTTTTGGGTATCAAAGATCTGGTTTGCTCGTTCGAATGTTTGGCGAAGGAAGCTTTTCCCAACGTTCAGAATGTCACAAAATTGTTTCGGGCAAGCCTTGGTACTCACGGGCCAAAAGCGTTTTCCCAATCCTCCGGCCATAATAACGCAATACGAGTTCTTGTTCATTTCTAGTTATAAGTTTAAAATTAAATTTCATCTTATTGTTGTCGAAATTAGTAATAAATCCGTGAATAATTTCTATTTTTACGATAAAATTTGAAGAAGGAGGTTCAGGAGGGTCTTATATAAGGAGTTAATGCCGATGAAAGCTTTAAATAGGATAGGGGAGTACATATTATTTATGGGGCGAATTTTTACCAAGCCCGAAAAGAAGAGGGTGTACCTGAAGGAATTAGTCAACGAGTTGGAAAAACTGGGACTGAATTCAATCGTGTTGGTCGCTATTATTTCTTTTTTTATCGGGGTCGTGTTGACATTGCAGACGGCCTACAATATGTCCAGTCCTTTGCTTCCCCGTTACTTGATTGGATACTTGACGCGGGAAACTTTGTTACTGGAGTTTTCCTCCACGATCGTGAGTTTGATACTAGCGGGAAAGATCGGGAGTAATATCGCTTCCGAGATCGGGAGTATGAAGATCACGGAACAGATAGAGGCACTGGAAGTGATGGGAGTGAATACCGTGTCTTATCTCGTGGGACCTAAAATCGCGGCGGCATTGGTGGTGAATCCGATACTTTATATATTCAGTGTTTTTATCGGGATTATCGGGGGTATCGCTTCGGGTATCGCTACCGGGGTTGTCAATTACGATGACTATATCCACGGGCTGCATTTCTCGTTTAATCCTTATTACGTGACTTATTCCATTATTAAAACGTTGTTCTTCGCCGTGATATTTACTTCTATACCGGCATTTTACGGGTATAGCGTGCAAGGCGGAGCCTTGGAAGTCGGTAAGGCAAGCACGAAAGCGGTAGTAGATAGTAGTATCGCCATCTTGCTTGTGAACGTGATATTAACCAAAATATTGTTGTAATGATACAGGCGGAAGGAGTATGTAAATCATTTGATAAAAAAGAGGTATTGTCGGATATCAGTGCCGTGTTCGAGCCGGGTAAGGTGAATATGATCATCGGGAAGAGCGGTTCGGGGAAGACGGTCTTGTTGAAATCTCTGATTGGGCTGCATACTATTGATGCCGGGAGGATTCTGTATGACAATCGGGATATCACGGTGATGAATTCCAAACAGTTGAAAGAAATCCGGAAAGAGTTGGGAGTTGTGTTTCAAGGAGGGGCATTGTTTGACTCGCTAACCGTGTTGGAAAACGTGAAGTTCCCGCTGAATCTGTTCTCTGCGATGTCGGAAAAGGAAAAAATCGAGCGTGCTATATTTTGTTTGAAGCGCGTGAATTTGGAGAACGTGGAAAATTTGTACCCGGCAGAGATTAGCGGTGGTATGAAGAAACGGGTTGCCATAGCTAGAGCTATCGTGTTGCAGCCGAAGTACTTGTTCTGTGACGAGCCTAATTCCGGGTTAGACCCATTGACATCGATAGTGATTGATAACCTGTTATCGGAAATCACGCACGAGTATAATATGACAACTGTAATCAACACACATGATATGAACTCGGTATTCGAGATCGGGGAGAAAGTCTTGTTTATCCACGAGGGACATAAGGAATGGGAAGGTACAAACGAGAACATTATGTACTCTGATAACAAGGCGCTGAACGAATTTCTCTTCTCTTCGAAACTAAACAAAATGGTACGGGAAAAATTAAGACGAAAATGCTAAAAATAAAGAGAGATATGAAGCATATTGTATGGGTATTCATGATTGCCGTTTCTGTAATCGCCTGTTCGAAAGAGGTAGCGTTAAATAAAAATCAGTTTACGGCTCTGTTGATAGATATGCACATGGCAGACGGGGCGCTGGAAGTTGCCAAATTCGAACGTCGTAATGAGAAAGATAATTATTTGTACTATAACGATTTGTTCAAGAAATACGGGATTACCCGTGCGGATTTCGATTCCTGTCTGAATTATTACACGAGAAATTCCACGGAATTCAACAGGATATACGATGCAGTCATAGACACACTTAGTCGGCGGCAGACTCAGAAGATGCGCTTGTTGAGCCAGTTCACCAAAAATGACACGGTGAATTTATTCCCGGGCTACACGATGATTGTTGCCGATACTCTACGACTGGACTCCACCCGTGTCGGGGCGCCCAAGAAAGATTCAATCGTTTACGGGGAGCGGGTAGTGGAAGCGGACACGGTGCATTTCGATAAACGGAATCAATTCATATTGATTGAGGTGGATAGTATTGTCCCCGGCATGTATCATTTCTTCACGACATTAAAATGGAATAAGCGCGTGCAGGGCAGAAGTGCCAAGATAGAATCTTATTTTCTTTCTGCCGGTAACGATACGCTGAAAGTGATGGATGTCCCTGTTTCCACGTATGATACTATCCGGAGTCGGGAATATAAATGGGAACACTACGTGAAGGATTCCATGTACAATAAATTGGTTGTGAAGATTGTAGATACCAAGGATGTTAAAAACGCGAAAGTAAAAACCAAGGAAATTGACGGTTGGGTGACGAAAACCCGCTTGAACCGGGTGTACGTGGGGGACAACAAAAAGAAACAATTGGAAGAGGAATACAAGCAGAGAGAAGAGATGATGAAGGCGGCTTCCAAAGCCAATTTGCCCAAACGGGAAAGACCGAATGCAAGAAGATGAAAAGATGAATCTCAGAAAGATAGCAGCTAATTATATATTGTTACCCGGTTTTGAATTAACGCGTAACGGGTACGTGGTGTTGGAAGAGGGGCAGGTCACGGATGTCGTGGACACCGGGGGAGAAATAAAAGAAATACCGTGTCTTGAGTTTTACGGGGGAATGATTGTAGCCGATTTTATCCGGGATGAAGTCAAGTGGCAGGAGGGCGACGATATATTGGCAAAGATAAAGGATTGTTATTCCCGTGAGAGCGGCAAAGGTTTGGCGATTATCCAAGGGGCGGACTTCGCTCATTTCTCGTGGTTGAAAGACACCCGAATCAATCCATTAAGATAAGTTTAAATCAAAATAGATGAAGGATGAATAAATTCGTATTGACCATTACTTTTTTATTAGCAGGCTTCATTGTACAGGCGGGACCGCTTTGGATGCGTTACCCGAAGATTTCGCCTGACGGGAAGCAGATTGTGTTTAGTTACAAAGGGGATATTTACGTCGTGTCCTCGGATGGCGGGGAGGCTAGACAGTTGACCACTCATCCGGCACATGAATCCCATCCCGTTTGGTCGCCTGACGGGAAGCAGATAGCCTTCACGAGCGACCGTTTCGGGAATTTCGATATTTTCGTGATGCCTGCCCGCGGTGGAGAGGCTCATCGGGTTACGACTAATTCCTCGCGCGAGATACCTTATACTTTTACCCCCGACGGGAAAGAGATTGTTTACGGGGCGCAACTTCAAGACCCGGCACAAAGTGCCCTGTTCCCCAGTGGCTCGTTGACAGAGCTATATGCCATTCCGGTTGAAGGGGGGCGTCCCCGTCAAGTATTGGCAACCCCGGCGGAAGCGGTCTGTTTCTCTAAATCCGGTGATATGTTCTTGTACCACGATTGCAAAGGCGGAGAGAATGAATGGCGGAAACACCATACCTCTTCGATTACCCGGGATATTTATCGTTATGATATAAAGAGCGGTAAACATATGCGGCTGATAGAACGGGCGGGTGAAGACCGTTCCCCCGTCTTGTCCCCCGACCGGCAAACCGTCTACTTCCTGAGCGAAAGGGGTGGTTCTTTCAACGTGTATTCTTTCCCTCTGGCTAATCCTGCCGATGTGAAAGCGGTGACATCTTTTAAAACGCATCCGGTTCGTTTCCTGAGTATTGCCGACAACGGTCGTCTTTGTTTCGGGTACGACGGCGAGATATACGTGAAGGATGTTCAAGGAAATCCCAAGAAAGTGAAAGTCGATATTATCGGTGACGAGGGAAAGAATAATGTTGCTTCTTTGCGCTTTACCTCAGGTGCGACAAGCGCGGCGGTATCCCCGGACGGGAAACAGGTGGCGATGATTATCCGGGGCAACGTGTTCGTGACTTCGTCCGATTACACGACCACCAAGCAGGTCACGGATACCCCGGAGCAGGAGAAATGGTTGAGTTTCGCCCCGGACAACCGGACGATAGCTTATGCCAGCGAACGGGATGGAGTCTGGAATATCTACACTGCCAAGATAGCCCGTGACGGGGAAGCTAATTTCCCCAACGCGACGTTGATAGAGGAAGAGGCCTTGTTGCCCGCTTCTACAAAAGAGCGTTTTGCCCCGCAATTCTCCCCGGACGGCAAAGAATTGGCGTTTATCGAAGACCGTACGAAACTGATGGTGATGGACGTGAAGACCAAGAAGGTCAGACAAGTTGCGGACGATAAATACCAGTACCGCACGGGTGACGGTTTCACTTACACGTGGTCGCCCGACGGCAAATGGTTTGCCGTGGAGATTATCGGTAACCGGCATGACCCGTATAGTGATATCGCTATCGTGAAAGCGGACGGGAGTGGCGAAACGATTAACTTGACGAATAGCGGTTATTTTGACAGTAATCCCCGATGGGTGCTGGACGGGAATGCCATCCTTTTTGCCAGCGAGCGTTACGGGATGCGTAATCACGCTTCATGGGGTTCGTTGCAGGATGTGATGATTGTCTTCATGAATCAGGAGGCTTACGATAAATTCCGCTTGAACAAAGAGAGTTACGAGTTGATGAAAGAGGAGGAGAAGTTGTTGGCGGCAGCCGGGGCGAAAGAGAAGAAAGAGGATAAAAAGGAGGATGCCAAAGCAGACAAAAAAGAGAAGAAAGATATTGTCGTGGAGCTGAAAGGCATTGAAGACCGGGTGATGCGGTTGACACCGAATTCATCCTCTCTGGGTGATGCTATTTTGAACAAAGCGGGGGACAAATTGTATTATATGTCGTCTTTCGAGGGCGGATATGATTTGTGGGTGAGCGACCTGCGGGCAAGAAGTACGCGTGTCATGCACAAGTTGAACAGCGGTTGGGCTTCCCTCGAAACGGATAAGGACGGCAAAGACTTGTTCTTGTTGGGTAGCCGGGGAATGCAAAAAATCAATCTGGCTTCCGAGAAGAGGACGCCTGTTTCTTACGTTGCCGAGATGAAAATGGACTTGGCGGCAGAGCGGGCGTATATGTTCAACCGGGTACGCCTTCAAGAGGCAAAGCGTTTTTACGTGAAGGATATGCACGGCGTGGATTGGGCGAAAATGACGAAGGAGTACGAGAAGTTTTTACCGTATATTAATAACAACTACGATTTCTCGGAAATGTTGAGCGAATTGTTGGGAGAGTTGAACGTGTCGCACACGGGTTCCGGTTATTTTGCCCGTTTGGAGGGTGATGCCACGGCAGAACTGGGATTGTTCTTGAGCACGGATTACAGGAAAGACGGCTTGCTGATTGACGAGGTGATAGAGAAAGGACCTTTCGACAACGCCCGTTCCAAGGTGAAAGCCGGGATGATTATAGAGAAAATAGACGGCGAGGAAGTGAAAGCGGGCGAGGATTATTATCCTTTGCTGAATAACAAGTCGGGCAAGCGTACGTTGGTGTCAGTCTATGACCCCGTGACGAAAACCCGTTGGGATGAGATTGTTATCCCGATTAATAAATCCACTCTCAACGCTTTACTTTATAGGCGTTGGGTGAAACTGCGGGCTGCCGACGTGGAGCGCCTTTCCGGCGGACGGTTGGGGTACGTGCATATTTCCAGCATGGACGACCCGAGTTTCCGTTCCGTGTATTCCGATATCCTCGGTAAATACAATGACCGGGAAGGTATTGTCATAGATACGCGCTTTAACGGGGGCGGACGCCTGCACGAGGATATCGAAATCCTGTTCAGCGGTAAGAAATATTTCACGCAAGTGGTTCGCGGTCGGGAGGCTTGTGACATGCCGAGCCGTCGTTGGAACAAACCGTCAATCATGCTGACTTGCGAGGCGAATTACTCGAACGCGCACGGCACGCCTTGGGTGTACAAGCATCAAGGCTTGGGACGCGTAGTGGGAATGCCTGTTCCCGGAACGATGACCAGCGTGTCATGGGAATTTCTGCAAGACCCCACGCTGTATTTCGGTATCCCTATCGTGGGCTATCGTCTCCCTGACGGAAGTTATCTCGAGAACCAACAATTGGAACCGGACGTGAAGATTGCCAATTCACCGGAAAAGATTATCAAGGGTGAAGACGAGCAGTTGAAGAAAGCGGTGGAAGAGTTGTTGAAAGATATTGACAGTAAGAAATAAAAATAGAGCGGCAGACCAAAGGGATAAAGGTCTGCCGCTTCTTTTTACAGGAGAGGTCTAATCTCTCCGTCTTGCATGATGAATAATGATTTATGGTCGTTTAGTTCAGAATATAAAGGGTAAGCCGCGTGTCTACGCTTGCTTAAATGATTCACCGCTTCCGGGGTGAACCGTATTTTTGTACCCTCGGGGAGATAAACCGTGATATCCACGTTCTGCGCTCTCCATTTACTGTTCAATTGGGCGTAATTGTCGAATCGTAACGTGTCGTTGGTGTACTTGTAATCGAAAGTAATGTTTTCCTTTTGCGGGTTGTTCTCGTGCGTGGAGTACCGGATGACAATACTTGCCGTGTTGCCGTGCGAGGGGCGGATGGCAAAGTAGGGAGAGAACAAATTACCCTCGTGCAGTTGAAGCACTCCTCTGTTCCGGTAGAAGTCCTTAGGTACGATATGTCGTTTATCCACTTGAATCGTGAGCGTTTCACATTTGCCCGGTTGGATAGTTTCCTCGTAAGTATTCGTGCGGGGAGTCCATGTCGTCCCCTCGCTGATGGCGACGATAATAAGCAATGTCAGGCTGGCAAGCCATAAGCCTAGGGCAGAAAAGGCGATCGCCTTGTTGTTGCTCTTGAAGGAGAACAACAATTTGATCGCCGTGAAAATGATCATGATTATAGGAATTCCAAAAAGGAAAAGTATGCCGATTTTGCCCAGTATAAGACTGGTGGGCGAGAGCGCGTAAGTTATTCCCATGTAACTTTCTCCCCACGGGAACCAATGAGGTAAGAACAAGGCGGAGAGCAGGCAAAACAAGAAAAATATACCCCCGCAAAAAAGTCCTATCCCGATGATGATAGCGAGCACCTTCCCCACGATGAGCATCGCGTCCGAGAAGCCTTCGCCGACACGGTTAGCGTATTTGGCACCTTTGCCGTGTTTGACTTCTTGATATTCTTCCTTGATAGAACGCTCTATATTGGAAACATTGATGTCCTCTCCTTTCATTTCCAGTTTTTGCTTGGATGTTTTTGCCTTGGGCACGGCAATCCACAGGATAATGTACACGATAAAGAATATCCCGTAATAGAACGTCATGATGATAAAACATACCCGAAGCAGCAGGGGCGATATACCCCAGTAAGCTGCCATTCCCCCGGCAACACCCCCGAACACGCGATTGTCCGGATCACGGTATAGTTTTTTGGTTTGCTTTGGTGTTGCGGGCTTTTGTGGTTCTTCGTCTTCATCTATGATATCATTCGGGGCGCCCATGGTGGCAATCACTTGTTCCACGTCGTCGATGGTAACCACTTCCCGGTATTGTCCTTTCAGGTATTCCGCGAACAATTCCCCGATGCGGTTCTCGATATCTTCCATGATCTCGTTGCCGTCCTCTTCGCGGGAGTAATGCGTCTTGAGCGTGTTGATGTATGTTTGCAATTTATCCAGAGCATCATCATCAATGTGGAAAATCTTTCCGCTTAGATTGATTGTATAGGTCTTTTTCATGATTTTAAATTTAGTTGTTAGGGTTTTCCTTGATACTGTCCACGGCGGAGGTCAGTTCATTCCAAGAGTTTTCCAGTTCTTTGAGAAATTCCCGTCCTTTTTCCGTGATGCTGTAATACTTGCGGGGTGGACCTTGTTGTGATTCTTCCCAGCGATATGAAAGCAAACCCGTGTTTTTTAAACGGGTCAACAAGGGATAGATCGTGCCTTCGACAACGATCATCCGGGAGGATTTCAACCTGCTGATGATGTCCGGAACGTAAGCGTCCCTTTGCGAGATTATCAGCAAGATACAATACTCCAGAATCCCTTTTCTCATTTGAGCCTGCGTGTTCTCGATATTCATATCTTGATTTGTTTAGTTTTGCATGGCAAAGATATAAATAAAAAATAGTATTATGCAATACATAGTACTATAAAAATATCGATTATTTTTTTTGTCATGACAAACGTTTTCGTTGATTTTCCCTGAAAATAAGGCGATAAACTGAATATTATCATTTAACTTTGCTCTCCGTTTAGAAGTTGAAAACAAGAATAAATAAAATAGATATGAAAAAAGTATTATTGATGATATTGGATGGTTGGGGTATTGGTAAGCACGACCATTCAGACGCTATCGGGAGTACTCCCACGCCGAATATCACGGGATTGGCGAGCCGGAATCCTCGTTCGTTACTTTACACGAGCGGAGAAAATGTAGGTTTGCCGGACGGGCAAATGGGAAATTCCGAGGTGGGGCATTTGAATATCGGTGCGGGACGGGTTGTCTATCAAGACTTGGTGAAAATCAACCGGGCTTGCCGTGACCATTCGATAGCTCAAAATCCGGAGATCGTGAAAGCGTTCACTTACGCTCGCGAGCACGGGAAGCAGATGCATTTCATGGGTTTGGTATCCAATGGGGGCGTGCATAGCTCTTTAGATCACCTTTTTGCCCTTTGTGATTTGGCAAAAGAGTTCGGGGTGGAGAAGACTTTCGTTCATTGTTTTATGGACGGACGCGACACCGATCCCAAGAGCGGGAAAGGTTTTATCGAGGAATTGGAGAATCACACGAAACAATCCGGCGGGCGAATCGCTTCTATCATCGGGCGCTATTACGCCATGGACAGGGACAAACGTTGGGAACGCGTGAAAGAGGCTTACGATTTGATCGTGAAAGGCGTGGGAACCCCGGCAACCGATCCCGTGGCAGCCATGCAGGCATCCTATGACGCGGGCGTAACCGACGAGTTCGTGAAACCGATCGTGTGCGTTGACGAGGCGGGTAAACCGTTAGGCACGATACAAGAGGGGGATGCCGTGATCTTCTTTAACTTCCGCAACGACCGGGCAAAGGAGTTGACTATCGTGTTGACTCAGGAAGATATGCCGGAATACGGTATGAAAACCCTGCCGTTGCATTATTGCACGATGACTCCTTACGATGCTAAATTCAAGGGATTGCATATCCTTTTCGATAAAGACAACGTGGTGAACACGATCGGGGAATATATATCCGCCCAAGGGTTGAAGCAATTGCGCATCGCCGAAACGGAGAAATACGCGCACGTGACCTTCTTCCTCAATGGCGGGCGGGAGGAACCTTTCGAGGGAGAATCCCGTATTCTGGTGCCTTCTCCAAAAGTGGCGACTTATGACCTGCAACCCGAGATGTCCGCTCCTGCCGTGACGGAGAAGATCGTGGAGGTGTTAAACCAAGGAGAGGTTGATTTCATTTGTTTGAATTACGCTAACGGCGACATGGTGGGACACACGGGTGTGTACGAGGCAATACAAAAAGCTGTTGCCACGGTGGATGAATGCGTGGGAAAAACAGTCGCCGCCGCCCGTGCCAACGGCTACGACGTGCTTATCATTGCCGACCACGGGAATGCCGACAATGCCGTGAACGAGGACGGGACGCCCAACACGGCACACTCGCTGAACCCCGTGCCGTGCATCTGGGTGACCGATTCGAAATGCGACCATTTGCGGGATGGAGTGTTGGCAGATGTTGCACCCACCGTGCTGGCTATCATGGGACTTCCCCAGCCTAAGGAAATGACGGGTAAATCCTTATTAGTTTAAGTATATCGAATTCCATTTTTGCAACTAGTGGAAGGGGAGGTAAGTTAGCGTATGTGTTGACTGCCTCCCTTGTTTATTTTCAGTCGGTACGTTGACCGATAGGGTGTTTTTTCTCCTTTTTTCGAGGAGAGTTTCGGGTGTGTTTCATTATTTTATTGTTTTTGAAATAGATAATACGATGTATTTTCGTCTTATTAAATTTTATTCAATTTCAATTAAAATACTATTTTTATACCTTTAAAATAGGTTTTGAATAGGAGATGAATGGGAGTTGAATAGGAGATGGTATAAGGTAAGTATAAAGAATATAAAATAATAATACATGTTATTTAACTAAACTCTGCTTAAACACGAGAGAAATAAGGGTGAGATTATTGTAACTTTGAAAAAACATTTTCAATTTTGCATTTTCAATTTTCAATTAGCACATGATACAGATAGGGAATACGATTATAAGCCTCGATATTTTCGAGAAGAAGTTTTGTTGTGATTTGGCAGTATGCAAAGGAGCTTGTTGCGTGGAAGGGGATTCCGGGGCTCCATTGGAAGAGAGGGAAGCGGAGCGGATTCGGGAGAATTACGAGAAGATTCGCCCGTACATGAAGCCGGAAGGGCTTGCCGCCGTGGAGGAGCAAGGTTTCTCGACGATTGATGTCGAGGGCGATTTGGTGACTCCGCTTATCGGGGGACGAGAATGTGCCTACGCGATAGAGGAGGGCGGAAGTTGCTGGTGTGCTATCGAGAAGTCGTGGAGTCGGGGCGAGAGCAGTTTCCGGAAACCAATCTCGTGTCACTTGTACCCGATACGGGTGAAGCAGTACCAGAATTACGAGGCGATGAATTACGATCAATGGTCGATATGTGCATGTGCAAGGTTAAAAGGTGAGCGAGAGGGAGTTCCGGTGTACGTGTTCCTGAAAGATGCCTTGATCACGAAATACGGGGAGGAGTGGTACGAGCAGCTGTGCTACGCCGCCCGGGAGATCGAGACGGGAAAAATTAAGTTCCGACGGTAAAATTTTTGTAGCTTTTTCTTTGCGAGAAACGAAAGTTGTTCTATCTTTGCAGCGCAAAAGCAAAATGGTGGATGTAGCTCAGTTGGTTAGAGCGTCGGATTGTGGTTCCGAAGGTCGCCGGTTCGAACCCGGTCTTCCACCCGCGAAAAAGCGGAGAATGAAAGTTCTCCGCTTTTTACATATCATCTAACGTGAAGCAAGCTGTTTCTGTCTCGTAATTGAAGAATAGTTTTGTACGAATCGCTTCGACTTTTTCTTGAAATAGTTCGGGTTTGAAATTCTTGCGTTGACGTTTTACCTCGGCAACGAGTACTTTTTTTTCATAGGCGTAAATTGCCACGATATCAATTTTATGCTGTTCTTTGTCTTTTCCTTTGGATGCTTCCCACCATGAACCGATATTGCTATATAATTGTTTCTCTATGAGTTGCTCCCTGAAGTATTTTTCCAGCATGATCCCGGAATAAGTGGGGTAATCATTTTTGACGATCCCAGCGGGATCATTTAAAAGCCCGGATTGTATATAGCTTTGATATTTTACGATATAACGAAACCAAAACCGTAAGAAATTATCCGAAATCTCGTAACGAACGGTCTGCGAACCTTCCTTGGATAGAATCGGGCGTTTTTTTGCTATTACCTCGTAATCTTCTTCAAGACGTTGTAATAAACCACCTGCGCTTGTGTTGCCGATGGATTCGGATATTTCCGCCGAAGTGTTTCTGCCTGAGGCGATGGCGGAAAGAATGGCGTAATAATTTCCATATTTTTTGCCGAACTCTTGGATTAGCAATATATTCCCCTCTTCAAGGAATATCGAGTTTTCTTGAAGAAGACAGTCGACCATATCGTTTATCGTGTAGCATCCTTTGTCAAGTAGGATTTCAATATATTTGGGAACTCCCCCGGTAAAAGTGTATAAAGCTAGCAGGTCGTCGTTAGTGTATTTCGGGTTGTAGTCTGCCAGAATCTTTTTGATGATAGAGGGAGTAAATGATTTTAATTTGACAATGTTGTCGCAGCGACCGTATAACGGTTCGTGGTATTCCATGAATATACGGTGCATTAGAGTATAAACCGAACCGCTTGCTATGAAGTTTACACGTGTTGTGTCTTTGTACCTATCCCAAACATCTTGCATTCCGCTGTAGATGGCAGGGTTGATGTAAAAAAACTCTTGAAACTCGTCTATTACAAGGTTGAAAGATAGATTTTTCCCCAAGTTCATGAGCATCTCGAACAACCCCACGAAAGAGGATATTTCAGCAGGGATGAATGTGTCTAAGGATTTACTTGCGGTTTGCGCGAATTGTTGGCACAGTGCCGCTTCATTGTTTCTGCTCACGAAAAGATAAACCGTGGGGGTGCCCTCGCAACTTTTCAATATAAGTTTTGTTTTCCCGATTCGTCTGCGTCCGGTTATTGCTGTCATCTGTGAATGATTGTTGAAAGCAATTTCCCTTGTTCGGGCAAGTAATTCCAATTCTTTTTCTCGATTGTAAAATTTCATAGGGTTCTCTGTAATGTCATTATTTTCGCCGCCGCGAATTTCGCCACGGCGGAATTGTGAGGCTGTATTATAAACTGTAACTTTTTATTCGTTTTTTGGTATTAAGCGGAATTATGTCTATTTTTACACAATCGTTGACGAAACGATGGTTTAGAGTATAAATCATTAATAATTAGGAATAAATAGATGGCAACAGACAAATTTTTGTGGAGACACATTGGGCCGCGTCCAGAGGATATCGAGGATATGCTCAAGGTGGTGGGTGTCAGTTCTCTTGACGAGTTGATAGAGCAAACCGTACCCGAATCAATCCGGTTGAAGAATCCGCTGGATTTACCGGCTCCTCTTACCGAGTTCGAGTTTTTCTCTCGTATCAAAGCGGTAGCTTCAAAAAATAAATTGTACAGGACGTTTATCGGGCAAGGGTATTACGACACGATTACACCTGCCGTGATTCAACGGAATATTTTGGAAAATCCGGCATGGTACACGTCATACACTCCCTATCAAGCGGAGGTTTCCCAAGGACGTCTTGAGGCGTTGTTGAATTTCCAGACGATGGTGGTCGAGTTGACCGGGATGGAGATTGCCAACTGCTCGTTGCTGGACGAGGCTACAGCTACTGCCGAGGCTATGACCATGATGTATGGTTTGCGTAGCAAGGAGATGAAGAAAGCCGGGGCGAATAAATTGTTCGTGGATAACCAAGTGTTCCCGCAGACGAAGGACGTGTTGGTTACTCGTTCTGCGCCGCAAGGAATCGAGTTGGTTTACGGTGACTATGATACTTTTGAATTTACACCGGATGTATTCGGTGCTATCGTGCAATACCCTGCCGCTAACGGGGAAGTACGGGATTATAAGGCTTTTGCCGATCGTGCGCACGCTAACGGGGCGTTGGTGACTGCTGTCGCTGACATGATGAGCCTCGTGTTGCTGACCGCCCCGGGAGAATGGGGTGCTGACGTGGCAGTGGGTACTACCCAGCGTTTCGGTATCCCGATGTCTTACGGTGGCCCTCATGCCGCTTACATGGCGACGAAAGAGGAGTACAAGCGTAATATCGTGGGGCGTATTATCGGCGTGACGATCGATGCACAGGGAAATCATGCTTTGCGTCTGGCTTTGCAGACTCGCGAACAACATATCAAACGGGAGAAGGCTTCTTCCAATATCTGTACTGCCAAGGCGTTGAACGCCACGATGGCGGGATTCTATGCCGCTTACCACGGGCGTGAAGGATTGGAGCGTATCGCTCGTCATATTCACTCGGCGGCAGTGACTCTGGCAGAAGAAATCCAGAAGTTGGGTTACAAGCTGAAAGTGGAGAAATTCTTCGATACGCTTCGTTTCGAGTTGCCGGAAGGTGTAACTCAAGAGGCGGTGCGCGATGCCGCTTTGGAGCAGGAAATAAACTTGTTCTATTGTGATTGCGGGTGCGGAAAAGTGGTCGGTCTGTCTACTGACGAGAAAATCAACGAGGAGGAAATCAACACGTTGATCGGTATCTTTGCCAAGGCGGCAGGGAAGACAGCCGAGCGTGTCGAGTTTATTGACGACCGCACGGTGTTGGAACCGGCGATGTTGCGTGAGGATGAGATTTTGACGCAATCCGTGTTTAATATTTATCACTCGGAAACCGCGATGATGCGTTACATGAAGAATCTGGAGAGAAGGGATATCTCTTTGGCTACTTCCATGATCTCATTGGGTTCTTGCACGATGAAGTTGAATGCGGCAGTGGAGATGTTGCCTATCAGTTGGCCGGAGTTTGGCGGTTTACACCCGTTTGTTCCGCTTTCTCAAGCAGAGGGGTATCAACAGATGATACGTGAAACGGAGGATATGTTGTGTAAGGTGACCGGTTTTGCAGGATGCAGTTTGCAGCCTAATTCCGGTGCAGCGGGTGAGTACACGGGGTTGATGGTGATTCGCCAATATCATATCGCCAGAGGGGAAGGGCATCGGAACGTGATTTTGATTCCCTCTTCCGCGCACGGAACTAATCCTGCGTCAAGCACGATGGCGGGTTTCAAGATTATCGTGACGGCTACAGACCCGGAGGGTAATATTGACGTGGAGGATTTCCGCAAGAAGGCTATCGAGCATCGTGATAATTTGGTGGGTGCTATGATTACTTACCCGTCGACTCACGGTATTTTCGAGGAGTCGATCAAAGAGTTGGCGGATATTATTCACGAGAATGGCGGTTTGTTCTACATGGACGGGGCTAACATGAACGGGCAATGCGGTTTGACGAACCCCGGT
Organism: Butyricimonas sp. Marseille-P3923; assembly: GCF_900184685.1. GTDB lineage: Bacteria > Bacteroidota > Bacteroidia > Bacteroidales > Marinifilaceae > Butyricimonas > Butyricimonas muris. Next base: position 419,352 of record NZ_FXXL01000006.1, on the reverse strand, counting down.
ACGATTGGTGCTGACGTGTGTCACTTGAACTTACACAAGACGTTTGCTATGCCTCACGGCGGTGGCGGTCCCGGTGTAGGTCCTATTTGCGTGGCTCCTCATCTGGTGAAATTCTTGCCGTCGCACACGATGGTGAAGACCGGAGGCGAGGAAGGTATCCATGCTGTTGCTGCCGCTCCTTACGGTTCGGTGGGAATGTTGCCCGTGACTTACGGTTACTTGCTGATGTTGGGTGCCGAGGGGTTGGAGATGGTGACGAAGATGGCTATCTTGAACGCCAATTATCTAGCTTCTTCTTTCGAGAAGTTGGGCTTCAAGATTTTGTATAAAGGAAAGCAAGGTCGTGTAGGGCACGAGATGATTTGGGATTGCAACATGTTCAACAAAGAGTATGGTATTTCCGAGTTGGATATCGCGAAACGTTTGATGGACTTCGGGTTCCACGCTCCTACTTTGTCATTCCCTGTTCACGGGACGTTGATGGTTGAGCCTACCGAGAGCGAGCCGAAAGAAGAACTGGATCGCTTTATCGCGGCATTGACCACGATTCGTGAAGAGATGATTGAAGTGGGCGAGGGCAAGGCTGACAAGACGGATAACGTTTTGAAGAACGCACCTCACACGCACAAGGTGTTGACCGCCGATGAATGGTCGCACGCTTACCTGCGTAGCAAAGCGGCTTACCCGCTGGCTTGGGTGGCAGAGAACAAGTTCTGGCCGCAAGTAGGTCGTGTAGACGACGGTTACGGTGACCGTAACTTGATGTGTACTTGTGACCCGCTTGAGTCTTACACGGAAGAAAATTAATTTTCAAGTTATTATAGCGGGAAGCGTTCCATGAGGTTTTTGGGACGCTTCCTCTTTTATCTTTGTCAATGGGAGATGATGCATTGAATCAAGAGGAATTATTGGATTTGCTGGCACGGAAAGATAACCGGGCTTATCAACACTTGTATCGAATTTATTACGTGGCGTTGAAAGCTCTGGCGAATTATTACGTGAAAGATAATGATGTGGCGGAGGACTTGGTTCAAGATGTGTTTATTTCGTTGTTGGAAAGCGGGTACAAATTTAGAACGGAGAGCGAGGTTAAATATTTCCTGTACAGTTCTCTGAAAAATAAATGTATCAGCCATTTCAGGAAACAAAAGGTGCGGGATAAATATCACAAGGAAGTTTTGTCTTCGCAAACAGATGTAGAACACTTTTGGGATAAGGTGTTGGAGGAGGATGTGTATGCCCGTCTGATGGCTGCCGTCGATACATTACCGCCTCAATGCAAAATGGTAATGATGTTGACTCTTGAAGGGTTGAAGATCGCGGAGATAGCTGAAAAGATGGAGATTTCGGTGGATACCGTGAAAGAATATAAAAGTAACGGGAAGAGAAAATTGATTTCTCGTTTGAAAGATGCTGATTTGATTTGTCTGGTTAGTTTGATTTGGTTGTAACGTTCGTTACGAATAAAATCGTATATTATTTTTTATTTTTCATCCCCCCTTTTGGAAAGGATGTGCGTTTTATATATGAATGGACAGGAAAATGCTGTTTGTGTCTATTGATAAAGTATAGATTATGGATTCAAAGAAAGAGATATTATTTGAAATATCAAGATTGATATCCAAGAGTTTGGCAGGGAAGAGCATGCGGGATGAGCAAGCGAAGTTGGATTCTTGGAAGAGGGCGTCGGGGCATAACAAGATGCTGTTTGACCGAATTTATTCGGACGTGGTGGCACGGGAAAAGATTAGGCAATACCGGGAAGCTGACGTGCAGACGGCCTTTGATTTTTTCGTGCGGAGGAGGAAAGTTTTGGGCGACCGGAGGCGGAGAGTAAGACGAATGGTGCGATATGCGGCGATGTTACTGTTGCCTTTAGGGGTGGCTTTGTTCTATTTTAACCGGGAAGAGGGAGAGATGATGCCGAAGGAGAACCAACGGGTAGAAGTGGCGGTAACGGGGCGGAGAGTTCCCACGTTGACCCTTTCTAACGGGCAGGAGATGGTATTGTACGGGGAAGGTATTCTTTTGGATGAGGTGCAAGGGATACAGGTGCGGGAGAACGAAGCGGGTGGTTTGGAGTATTGTGTTCCCGATTCGGTGAAAGGGGAAACGGTGTATAATACATTGGAAACTCCGGTTTTGTGTGATTATAGTTTCACTTTGGCGGATGGAACAAAGGTGTGGTTGAATGCCGGTTCCAAGTTGCGCTACCCGGTGGCTTTCGGTGGCGACGAACGGGTGGTATATGCCTCGGGCGAGATGTATTTTGAAGTGGCTAGGGACGAGTGTCATCCTTTCTTCGTGGAAATGGACGGGGTACGTGTTAAGGTTCTTGGTACGTCTTTTAATGTCAACGCGTATAAAGGGGATAGGCTCGTGGAAGTGACTTTGGTTAGCGGGAAAGTGGAAGCTTACGCGGGGGAGCGGTGTTACGAGTTGAAACCGGATGACCAGTTGCGTTATGATCGCGAAAGGAATTACGTGGAGATGGCTGTGGTGGATGCGGGAGATTTCATTGCTTGGAAAGACGGGCAGTACGTGTTCCGGGGAAAGAAATTGGCTGATGTAGCCCGGATATTGGAGCGTTGGTACGCGGTGGAGATTGTGCTGGAAGGGAGTGTGGGAGAGTCGATATTCACGGGCGTGGTGAATAAAGAAGAAAGTTTTGATGCTTTTGTTCAGCGATTGGGGGAGACGTCCTCTTTATCGTGTAGAATGGAGGGTAATAAATTATACGTTAGGTGATTTTTATCATGTTTAATTTGAAGTTAAAGCAATTTGTATGAAAAGGATTTTAGTATTAGGATGTTTGATAATGTCGTTTGTCGGGCTTTTCGGGCAGAGTGAAACGATAAGCGAGGATTGCGTGATTCGCGGTGTATTGGATGGAGTTTATAAGGGTAAGAAGGTGTATTTGGTGGAAGAGAAGGAGATTAATGGGGAGTCGTGGGTTGTGGATAGTTGTGATGTCGTTGATAATCAATACACGTTTGTCGTTAAAGATTGTGGCGTTCCGAGGATGTATTTCGTTAAGAGTGGTGATCCGGAGTGTTTGAGTCCGATTACTCCTGTTTGGGTGGAAAGAGGAACGGTTCGCGTGAAAGCTAATTCGCAGTTTTTTTTGAATTCAGATGTGGTTGGTACGCCGAATAATGAGATTTTTAGTGCTTATAGGGCAACGCAAAAGTTTCATATGGATAGTGTTAGTCGGGCTGCCCGTGTTGATATGTTGCTGAACCGGAACCAATCGGATGAGGCGAGGGCCAGAGATTTTAAGGCCCGTACGGATTTTCATAATAGAAGAAATTTGGAGTTGCAGGAAGAATTGGTAAAACGTTATTCCGATCAGGCAATAGCTCCTTTTATGATTTTTTGGGAGATGCGGGCGAATGTTTCTTTGGATGAATTAAAGAAGTTGAGAGCCTTGGTCGATCCGAGTTTGAACGAGCATCCTTACACGAAACAGTTGGATGAATATATTCGATTGGCTGAGTTTAAGGTGGGAAGTGATATGCCGGATTTCAAATTGCCTGATAAGGATGGTAATTTATTTAAATTGAGTAGCTTGAGAGGGAAATACGTGTTGATTGATTTTTGGGCATCGTGGTGTGGACCATGTATGAGGGAAATGCCTAACGTGGTGAAACTTTACAAGGAGTGTAAGGGAAAGAATTTTGAAATCGTGGGGGTATCTTTGGATCAAAAGAGAGATGCTTGGCTAAATGCGGTAGAGAAAAATAAAATGAAGTGGATTCAAGTGAGTGATTTGAAATCGTGGGGAACGCCTCCCGTGAAATTGTGTAACGTGACGGCAGTGCCTTATACCGTATTGATTGATCCGCAAGGTAAAGTTATTGCGTTGGATCTTAGAGGTGAAGAATTGATTAAGAAGGTAAAGGAAGTTTTAAATAAATAATAGGGTATGAGGTATTTGTTGTTGACGGTATTTTTATGTGGGTTGTTCTCTTGGACGTGTAACGCGAAAGGGCGTCCCACGGTAGTGAGTGCGGAAATATACGGTTATCAGGGAGATAAATTACATTTTGATTTTCTTGAGAAGGATGGGATTAATATGGAGTTTCCGTACAAGGACGGACAGTTGATGGAATTCACGGTGGATTTGGATGATATTACTACATTGAAGCTGAATACTTTTATCGAGGTGTTTTTGCAACCGGGAGATTCTATTCATTTGAAGGTTACTTATAAAGGGCGGAGTTATGATAAAGTGGAATTCTCGGGAACTCCAGCGGCAGTGGCGGTGAACACGAAGGTATACGAGAAAGAGATGTTACAGCGTGAACGGCGTTACAAGACGAATATTCCGGCGATGCTGGTGACACAAGTTGATGCCAAGAAGTTTCACGAGGCTACCGTGCAGGAGTTGAAGGATGAAAAAGCTATTTTGGATAAGGTAAAGGGTGAGATTACGCCAGAGATGTATAATATGGTATTATCGAGTATCGAGGGTACGCTGTTGACTAATCTGATTACTTATCCTTACGCTAGTGCAGAAGTGCACAAGAAGAAATTGGAGGATTGTATGACTGCCGATTATTGGAGTGTATTGAAAGAGTATAAGTTGCGTAATGATAAAGCTTCATTGAGAAATAGGGCTTACATGTGTATGTTGTCGCCTTATAAAGATTACGTGAGAGAACGGGAAGCCCGTGCCGCAGGCAAAGAGTATAAGGCACCGACTTCTATTGAGGAGCAATACAAGGATTTGGCAGCTTTTTACGAGGGTGCGTTGAGGGATACGGCGCTTTTCGTGTTCTTATATGATGCGGTGGCAGCAAATAAGGATTTTGATATGGTCGAGAAGTTGGTGAAAGATTATTTGAAGAAGTATAATAAGGAAAAAGAGTACAAGAAAATATTGAATCAAGTGATGCAATAGGCTTAAAATATAGAGGGAAATATATTCGCACTATATTCCCCTCTAGAATAGATTTTAATTTAAAGCCTCTAAACTAAAAACAATACAAAACTATGCAAAAAAAGAAGTGGATCTGTAGAGATTTAATTATTAAATTGGTTTGTTGTGTTTTTTTATGTGTATTGTTCTCTATGCAGAATGTTTTTGGACAGGAACAAGAGTATAAAAACACGAAGATTACTATGAACGTGAAGGATATGAAGTTGAATCAGGTGTTGGACACGTTGGCTTCGGCGGCGAAGGTGAGATTCTTTTATAATCATTCACAGATTGATGTTGATAAGCGTGTTTCTTTCGATGTGAAAGATAGGACGTTGGACTACGTGTTATTGCTTGTGTTAGGCGATCAGTCGGTTGAGGTGGAATACCAAATGAACCGGGTAGTGGTTTTGAAATACAAGAAGTCCGCACAAGGGGTGGTCGTTTTTAAGATTCGAGGGACGGTAATAGATGCGGCAACGAAAGAGACGTTGCCCGGGGCGAGTATTATTCTCAAGGAAAACAAAGCAATGGGTGTTGTGACGGATATTGACGGGAAGTTTTTTATTGAGGTGCCGGAGGGGACTTCTGCTTTGTTGGTGTCTTTCGTGGGATACGAGGAGGAAATTGTTCCGGTGACGGGAAATATGGAGAACGTGGTGATTAAGTTGACCGAGAAGCAGACAGAACTGGAGGATGTTGTGGTGACGGGTATGGCTCCTCGTAAGGTGGAGAGTTTCTCGGGTGGTTACGTGACGGTAAAGGGAAGCGAGTTGAAGAAACTTAGTCCGAATAATTTGTTAAAGGCGCTTCAAGTGTTTGATCCCAGTTTCCGTATTTTGGAAAATAATCGGGCAGGGTCGAACCCGAATGCAATGCCGGAGTTCCGTTTACGGGGAGATGTGCAATTGGGTAACGGGGGAGTGGATGCGAATAGTATGGAGATGATGATGGGTGATTATTCACAACGCCCGAATATGCCGCTTTTCGTGTTGGACGGTTTTGAAACTACATTGCAGCGTATAGTGGATCTTGATCCGGAGCGGGTGGAGTCGATCACAATTTTGAAGGATGCGGCAGCTACCGCTATTTATGGTTCCAAGGCTTCAAATGGTGTGGTTGTCGTGGAAACGAAGAAGCCGCTTCCGGGTGCGTTGAATATATCATATAGCATGAATATGGGTATATCCGTTCCTGATTTATCGGATTATAATTTGATGAACGCGAAAGAGAAATTGGAATACGAGCGACAGGCCGGGGTGTTCACGACCACGAGTCAATTGAATTATTATAATTATTATAAGGCAGAAATTCAGAGAGGAGTAGACACGTATTGGTTATCGGAACCTTTGCGTACAGCTGTAACACATCGCCATACGCTATCCATGGAAGGTGGTGACGAGGCATTGAGGTATAATTTGAGCTTGAATTATTCGAGAGAGCCGGGTGTGATGAAGGAATCGGGCCGAAATACTATGGGGTTAGGATTGTCACTTCAATACCGTCGGAAAAAATGGAATATTCAAAACCAATTAACATTGTCGAACGTGAGGGGTGATAATTCTCCGTACGGTTCGTTTAGTCTGTACACAAGATTGAATCCTTATTACCGGAAGACGGATGAGAACGGAAGATACACGAGTTTCTTGGATCAAAAGATATTGCCGGGAGAGGGAGGTGGAACCGTGACAGTGGTAAATCCGTTGTATAATACTTTGTTTAAATACAAGGATTTTACAGAGAATTTTAATGTGGTGGATAATTTCACGATAGAGTGTGCTATACAGGAAAATTTCCGTGTGTCGATGGGAGCTTCCATAACAAAAGGTATTTCCCGTATGGAAAAGTTTAAATCGATGAATCATACTGATTTTATCCCGCAGGAGGACCTAACTAAAAAAGGTTCGTACGAGAAGAATACGGGAGATAATGTGGCGTGGAGTGTGAATGCTTCCGTGAATTATAATTACACGAAGGATAAGCATTTGTTGAGTTTGTTTGCGCGTTGGAATGTGGATGAATCAAAGAATAACAGTGTCAATTTACAAGCATTCGGTTTCCCGAATGATAATATGACTGACTTTTTGTTCGCTTACGAGATGGATGATCGGGTAAGAGGTTCCGAATCAACTTCCCGTACAGTAGGTTTGATAGGACAAGTGAGTTATATGTATGATATGCGCTTTGCTGTTGATTTTAGTGTTCGGGGTGACCTTTCTTCCCAATTCGGAGCGAATACGGGTATGGCTCCTTTCTGGGCTGCCGGTGCTCGTTGGAATATACACCGGGAAAAATGGTTTCAGAATACATTAATATCTAATTTGGTTGTACGAGGTTCGTATGGAGTCACAGGTTCTCAAAGTTATTCCCCGTATCAGGCGAAAGAAACTTATACTTACGACGATTTGTTGTTCCCGTATCCTTCTTCGGATATTTTAGGTGCTCAATTGAAAGGAATAGGTAATCCGGATTTGGGATGGTCCACGACGAAGAACCGGAGTTTGGCTCTCGAGATCGGGTTGTGGAATAGTCGGGTGAATGCATCATTCTCGTATTATAATAATTACACGGATGAGTTGTTGTTGGATTACAATATAGCGCCTTCAACCGGTTTTGCGTCAAAGACGATGAACGTGGGTGCGGTTGAGAATGAAGGGTATGATATTCAGTTCAGCGTGATGCCTATTCAGGATTATGAGCGGCAGATTCAATGGAGTGTTTCCGCAAATGGCTCGCATAACAGAAACGTGATCAAGAAGATTTCGAATGAGATGAAGGCGATGAATCAAAAGAATCTGGAGAAGAAAGACGGTTCTCCGGAAGCTATTTATGAAGAGGGGAAGTCCACGACACAGTTGTTTGTTGTTCCTTCCTTGGGAATAGATCCGGCAACGGGGCAGGAAGTGTTTTTGACTCGTAACGGGGAAAAGACTTATATTTGGGATCCGCTCGATAAGATTGCTGTCGGGGATCAGGAACCGAAATTGAGAGGTGCTATTTCTTCCGCGTTCACGTATAAGAATTGGAGTGTTGCTTTAGCTTGTACTTACGAACTGGGAGCATGGTGGTATAATCAAACGTTGGTGGATAAAATTGAAAATTCCAGTGCGGCGTATAATGTGGATCGTAGAGCGTTATCCAGTCGTTGGAGTCCTGAAAACCGGAATGCCCGTTATAAATCAATGTCGATTGTCAGCCAGCAAACGGGGATGAGCAGTCGTTTCGTTCAAAAGCGTAATGAGTTGTCCTTTACATCTTTGTCTGTTGGTTATCGTTTTGACCCGAAGAATTTTAAGTTCTTGCAGGCTTGCCGGATAGCAAGTGTGTCATTGAATGCCACGATGGAGGATTTAGGACGAATTTCTTCGATCAAGACGGAGCGGGGGTTGGATTATCCTTTTGCCCGGATGTTTAACGTGTCCTTGTCGGTATTGTTTAATTAAAATGTGGAGGAGTACAAGATGAGAAATATATTAGTAGTTGCAATTTGTACCGTTTCATTGTTTTTATCGTCCTGTCAGGATTGGATAGATGTGAACCCCAAAACGGATATCGAGGCAGAGAAATTCTTTACTTCGGAGGATGGTTTTAAAAGTGCATTGACGGGTTTATATAGTATGATGACTCTTGAAAAATCGTATGGTAGACAAATGACATTCGATTTTGTAGAGAAATTGGTACAACGATATGATAATTATGCCCCGGGAGCTGTTACGGATGAGGAGCGTGCGGCAATATACAAGTATGGTGAGACTACAAGTTCTAAAAATGCCATAGCCGATATTTGGTTGAAATTGTATAACGAGATAGCGAATATCAATAATTTCCTGCAATATCTTGAAACGAACGGGGATGTTATTTTGACGGAAGGTTATCGAGATTTGATGAAGGGTGAGGCTCTTGGGTTACGGGCTTTCCATTATTTCGATATATTGCGTTTGTGGGGGCCGATTTATTCGTTGGATTCCACGAAGTTATGTATCCCTTTCCGGGACAAGTTCGATTCGGAGAGCGCTCCTATGATGGCTGCTAATGAAGTTGTTAAGCGCATTGTTGCAGATCTTCAGGCGGCTGAAGAGTTGTTGAAAAATGATCCGATGAATTACGAGCATGTGGCTGAAGAGCCTTTTATCGGGCAACGCAAGCATCGTATGAATAAGTTTGCGGTGAAAGCGATGTTGGCACGTGTATATCTATATCGGGGAAATAAAGAGTTGGCTGCACAGTATGCTCGGGAAGTGATTGAAAAATCCGGCTTAGAACTTGTTCGGAATAATCAGCAGGATGTTTCTTTATATGGAGAGACCGTTTTTGGTCTTGCCATGTATGATATGGAGGAGAAATTGAAAAATTACTGGGTGAATGGTTCCTCTTATGATGTGCAGTATTATATTACGGGAAATAATGCAAACGGATTGTTCGAGATTAACGAGGGAATCGGTTTGAATGATATGCGTTATCGTTCCGGGTATGGTTTTAATCATACGGCTAGTAATCTTTTGATGTGTCGCAAATATCTTGGTGAGGGGTTGTATGGAGAAAAAATACCTTTGATTCGATTAGCCGAGATGTATTATATTTTGGCTGAATCTGTGGCTTTGTCCGAGTGTGGGCAATATATTAATACGGTGAGAACTACTCGGGGTATTTCCAGAAGTAATAATTTGGGAACGGATGTGACGGAGGAACAACGGTTGGAGGTGTTGGATAAGGAGTACCGGAAGGAGTTTTTCGCGGAAGGACAGTATTTTTATTTCTTGAAAAGACATAATAGGAGTACGTTTTATCGTTGTCCCGTGGAGAACTTTTCTGCTTATGTTCTGCCGGTTCCGGATGACGAGAAAACTTATGGAGAAGCCGAGTGATTTAAAAATGTAAAGAATTGGTTATGAGAAAGTATATATTATATATAGGTTTTTTGTTGCTCTCTTTTGCATCGTGTCAGGAGAAAGAGATTATCAGTTATTCGTTGGAGCGAGATGGGCTGCAATTTAATTATGACACGAATGCTTTAAGGGTTACGGTTGATTTCATGAAAGAGTACGTAACGGATACGATGCGGTGGGGACCGGGTGATAACGATTATTATTTGGAGTCCAAGTATTCGGGAGATTCTTTGTTAAAAAAAGGTGTGAAGTTGAATTTGTATTTGATGGGACGTGCCGCAGATTATGATCGGGAGTTTCGATTGAAAGCTAAGGTCGGAGAGGGAGAAGATCCAACGGCAGTTTCATTTTTGGAGTTTGAACCTTCATATGTGTTTCGTGCCGGACAGTTAAAGGATACGGTAGAGGTGTACGTGTTGAATCCAAAAGTGCGGAAAGAATTTACCGTGAGCATCGTGTTCGACGTGGAGAATTCGGATCCTTCTTTGGAACTGGGGGTAGCGGAAAAGGATGAATATCGTGTACGGTTGATTAATCGATACCCGCAACCGAGAGAATGGGATGATGATGTTGTAGGAGAGTATACGGAAGATAAATATGCATTTATGGTTACTATTTTGAAGACCTTGTATAACCAGTATGCTAATTGGAGTGAGGACCTTAAGACTTTGAATGAAGCATTGGCGGAATATAAGGCTTTACACCCGGACGAAGAGGTGGATTTTTCGTTCCCGGAACCGCCGGCTCCACAGTGGTGGAATTATCCTCCTCATTTAGCTATATTGGGAGAGTATTCTATGGCTAAACATACTTTTATGCAGGAGGTGCTTAGTGCAGCAGACTATGAAAGTTTTGTCTACTGGTATGCGGAGTGGGATGCGGTTAGGTTAAATCAGTTGTTGAGAAATGCTTATGATCAATATAACACAGAGCATCTTGATAATCCGTTGCCGTTCGAGCAGTTCCCTGTATTGTAAGCAAAGAAGAATGTCTATGAATTTGTAAAATAGGAATATGATGAAGAGAATAATAGTTATATTGAGTTTTGTCACGTGGCTTCTTTGTGGATGTTATGATGATAAAGGAAACTACGATTACAAGGATATAAACACGATCGAAGGGCTTACCTTCGATCCCGTGCCAGAGGTTGTTACGGAAGGGACTTCGTACCGGTATACTTATCGGCAACCGATTCAAGAGGAGTTGTCTGTTACTTATTCTCCTGTTTTTTCTCAGAGTGAGGTCGAGGGGGAAGAGAATATGGAGTATTTGTGGGTGGTGAGTTATCGTGAAGGTAATGAGAATGTTACGGATAGTGTCTTCACGAAGGAATTAACACTTACTTATCCGGTTCGGAAATCATCCAGTTATAATGTTAAGTTCCGATTGACGGATACAAAAACCGGAATTAGTACTTACCGGGATTTTACGATGGGAACAAGATTACCTTTTGTACATGCGTGGTTCGTGTTGAATGGAGAGGAAAACAATCGGAAATTGTCCACGGTGGAGGATCCGGATTCCACGCATGCGATTATTACTTTGGATGCTTATCGGGAAACTTGGGATGTGGAGCGGTTTCAGAAAGCGAATTCATTGATGTTTGCGGGATCAGTTTCTAATACTCGAGATATGGAACGTCTTTACGTGGTTCAGTCTGATTCAGCATCATTTATGCTTCCTTTTGCCTTGGAAGATGCTAAGGCTTCACGGAATTTATTCGCTCCGGGATTAAACCCGACTAATCTGGCGTATGGAGTTTCCCATGTATTGTGGAGGAATGCTATTGTTGTCGATGATGCCGGAAAATTTTATCATTCGGGTGCTAGTGGATTCTATTTTGCGGGTTTGGCAGAGGATAACGTACAGAACTATGTGATAGATAAGATTTATATGTCACAATCCGGTTTCGTGACGGTGTGGGATAAGGTGAATCGAAAATTTATGTCCTATCGTCTGAATGGAATGAATGGTTGTTATAATTTTGGTGTGAGTGAAGATATCTATCCTCAAGAGGCTGTCGAGTATAATCTGGAAAAATTGACTCCATTTCCTGTTGAAGGACTTCAAGAGGTAGATAAACAAGGTGCTACTCATAATATGGAGATATTGTGGTTGGGTAAAGGAATTTCGGTAAATTCCAGTGAAGAAGGTGCTACGGCAATAGGTGTGATGAATGATACTTGTTATTTGTTGAAAATAGAAGCTAGTAGTAAAGGAGGTAAATCGGCAAAGGCGGATGAGTCCCCGATAAAAGTAGTTCGTGAAAAATTAGGTAAGTTAGGTTTTAACGGAAATACATGTTTTGCCACAACGGTTGCATTCATGGACCAATTTTTATACACGGAGGAAAGTAAAGTTTATTTGTTTAATGTCGTAACAAAAGAAAAAGTGGAACTTTATGATGCGGGAAATGTGATTACCCGGTTGAAATTCAGGTCTGATTCGGAGGGGGATTTTCAGTATGAAAGTGAACCCTACAGGACGTTGGGTGTCGTGGTAAATGCAGGAGGACAGGGTGAATTGCATGAAGTTGTATTGAGTGTGGGAGGTGATTATGTTGACTCGCACGTGTTTACGGGGTTTGGAGTGATTAAAGATGTTGTTTACACGGCGATAACCAGAAGATTGAATTAATTATGTGGAAGTTATTTGTATTAGGTTGTTTATTTTTCCCCGGGATTGTTTTCGGGGAAAAGAAAAAATTCACGATTAACGGAGCAATTCCGGAGATGCCCGAGGGAAAAATGATTGTAGTTTCACAAGAGGTAGGGCGTGTGGATACCTTGGGGCAAGGTGATATCGTAAGTGGTAAATTCGTGATTGAAGGTGAGTTGGATGAGCCTCGTGTAGCTTTGATTTATGTGGCTGGTTACGGTGGTGGTTTTGTATTTATTTTGGACACGGATGCACCTTACGAGATGGAATTGTTTCAATCTGGAAAGAGTGTGATTAGGGGAGGAAAGTTGCAAAAAGAGTTGAACGTCTATCAAGAAGCCGTGACTGAGGAAAATCAAAAGATTCGGAAAGTAAAGATGGAATTGGAAGAGGCTTCTGCCGCCAAGCATTTCAGGACAGTGAACGAGTTGAAAGGAAAATTGGAACAGGTAACGGCAGACGCTCAAAAACGTTTGGGTGTTATCGTGGAAAGAAATAAAGACAATGTACTGGCGGCTTATGTGCAGACTGCGGGCATGGAACGGATGGCTTTGAACGGATTGAAAATGTGTTATGCCGGATTATCGGATAAGGCAAAACACACGGGGCCGGGGAAATTGATGGCTGCGCGTATTCGGGCGTTAGAGGGCGTGGAAGTAGATGCCGTGGCTCCGAATTTTACGTTGCCTACTCCAGAAGGGAAGGAGATTGCCTTGTATGAGGTAAAGGGAAAATTGAAAATCATCGATTTTTGGGCTTCGTGGTGCGGCCCCTGCCGAATGGAGAATCCGAATATGGTGAAGTTATACAACGATTTTAAAGAGAAAGGGCTTGTCGTGGTAAGTGTTTCTTTGGACGAGAAAAAAGACAAATGGGAAGAGGCGATTAAAAAAGACGGTCTGACATGGTTGCACCTTTCGGATTTGAAAGGTTGGCAAGGTGATGTGGTAAAAATGTATAACATCGATGCCGTACCGACCATTCTGGTGCTGGACGAGAACAACCGGATTATAGCCAAGAATCTTAGAGGGGAAAAGTTAAGAGCTTTGGTGTCTGAGAGATTAGAATAAAATTGGTGTTCTTGTTGAGAGAAATTGTTCAGAAGAGGATGAACTCTAAGTTTTCATCCTTTTTTGAACAATTCCGTTTTTATATGATTCCTGTTTTGTTATCTTTGTATGTGTTTGTGTAAAATATATTAATTGCTAAAAAAGAAACAATGCGAAGATTATTGTTATGTGTGGTACTCGTTCTGTGGTGTACCTTATCGAAAGCACAATACGAGGGAATGGAGTATTATTGGGAACAGGATTCGGCAGTGAAAGCAAAATTGGAACGGTGGCAGGATTTGAAGTTCGGTTTTTTCGTGCACTGGGGACCGTATAGTCAGAAAGGATATTGCGAATCGTGGACGATTTGTTCGGAAGATGTGGATTGGATTCAACGGGACACGACGATTTCTTATGACGAGTATTACCGGAATTACGTGGATCTGAAAAAGACGTTTAACCCGGTGAAGTTCGATCCGGATAAATGGGCGGAATTGGCAAAGGAAGCGGGAATGAAGTATTTCGTGTTCACGACGAAACATCATGACGGTTTCTGTATGTGGGACACGAGGGAAACGGATTATAAAATAACTTCTAAAGAATGTCCTTATCACACGGCGGAGAAAGCGGATGTGTTGAAAGAGATATACCGGGCTTTCGGGGAGCGGGATTTCATGATCGGGGCGTATTTCTCGAAACCGGATTGGAATAGTCCTTATTATTGGTCGGAACGATGGCAACATGGCGACCGGAACGTGAATTACAAGATCAAGGAACACCCGTGGATGTGGGAAAAGTTCTGTAATTTTACTTTTAATCAAGTGAAGGAATTGATGACCGGATACGGTCCCGTGGATATTCTTTGGCTAGACGGTGGTTGGGTTGCACCCGAGAACCGGGGACAAGATATCAGGTTGGACAAGATTATTGATATGGCTCGGGGGTACCAGCCCGGATTGATTGCGGTAGATCGTTGGGTGGGTGGAAAATACGAGAATTATCGTACCCCGGAACAGAAGATTCCCGAGAAGCCGTGGGATTACCCGTGGGAAACCTGTATGACCATGGCGAATCAATGGTCGTATCTACCGGGAGACAAATATAAACCCACCCGTGAGTTGGTTCATAACCTTGTGGATATTGTCAGCAAAGGGGGGAACTTCCTGTTGAACGTGGGAGTAGATGGTAATGGTGAGATTCCGCCGGAAGGAATAAAGATCATGAAAGAGCTCGGGGCTTGGATGAAAATTAACGGGGAAGCCATTTACGAAACCCGACCGATAGCCCCGTACAAAGAAGCGAAGATTTGTTACACGAGGCACAAGAGTAACGGGAAGATTTATGCCATATACTTGAATGACGAGGATGAACCGAATCCGCCTTCCCGGATTATGCTTTACAGTATAAAGCCGGAAAAAGGGACAAAGGTTTCGTTGTTGGGATACAAGGGTAATTTAAATTACAAACGGGTAGGCAATGGAATACTCGTAACCTTGCCGGCTTCATTCGTGAAGAATCCGCCATGTGGTCACGCGTGGAGTCTTTGTATATTTTAAAACCCGTTCAATTGCATCGTGGCGGTCGGGATAAGCAAAATAAACCCGATGACGATCAAAAATAAGATAAACTTCCAGAAGAATTTTACCCAAACGTCATAAGGTATACGTGCGATACCCAAAGCCCCGATCAGAACCCCGGAAGTGGGGGTGATCATGTTGGTAAAGCCGTCACCGAATTGGAACGCCATAACGGTAGCTTGTCGGGATAACCCGATCACATCGGAGAACGGTGCCATAATCGGCATGGTTAGGGCTGCCTTTGCAGAACCGGACGGAATGATGATATTGATCATCGTCTGGATGAGATACATGACTCCTAACGAGAGTACCTTCCCCGTTTCGTTCATGAGATTTGCCAATGAATGAAGAATGGGATCAATGATATGCCCCTCCTGTAAGATGATAATAATTCCCCCCGCAAGTCCCACAACCAACGCCGCGGAGAGAATATCTTTCACTCCGGCAATAAAAAGTTTTACAATGTTATCGGCATTCTCCTTTGCGGCGAAACCGGATAAAATACCCATGGCCAAAAATAATCCGGATATTTCGGGTAAATACCAACCGTAGCCCATGACTCCCACGATCAGGAAAAGAATCGTGAAGCCCAGAATAGTCAATATAAAAAAGTGATAGGATTTTCGTAGCGAGAAAAAACCGATCAATGCGAATAATATGGTTAGGACGGGGAGTACAAAGGTGGTCAAACTGGAGTGTTCTCCGATAGATAACGTGGTGCGGGGGAAATAGAACGAGAAAATGGTAAGTCCCGAAAGGATAAAAAGATAAACCATCCAAGAGGAGGAATAGGTTTTATATTCTATTTCTTCGGTGGTAGCTACTTTCTCTTTACGCCAGTGACTGTCGAGATTGTAGACTAATGATGCTTTCGGGTTCTTTTTCACCTTTGCCGCGTAACGCAGTACCCAAGCGATCATAATCACGTTGAGAATCGCCCAACAGAACAAGCGATATTCAAACCCGGAAAATAACGGTAAGTCGGATAGCCCTTGTGCTATGCCTATCGTGAACGGGTTGAGAATGGCCCCGGCAAAACCGACATGAGCGGCAACGTACACCATGCATACGCCCGTGAGGGAATCGTACCCCATGGATATCGCCAAAGGAACGATGATAATAACGAAAGCCAGTGTTTCCTCGCTCATGCCGAATATGGCACCGAAACTACTAAAAAGTAGCATGACCATCGTGATAATAATATTGTTTACACCTAGTTTGCGTATAATCCCGATGTGTTCCAGTTTTCGCGTGGAACGCAGGAAAGAGAAAATTCCCACGTCAATTGCTTTACTGTTGTTCATGATCCAGAAAGCTCCGCCGATGATCAATATAAACGCGATAATACCCGCCTGTTTCTCGAACCCGTTGAAGAGTGCGGAGAATACTTGCCATGTCTGCGGGCTCTTGGCAACCTCATGAAATGAATCGTTCACGATAACCGTGCGTTCCACGCCGTTTACATCGATGGTTTCCCGCGCGTATTCACCCCCCGGAATAATCCATGTCAGGATAGCACAGATGATAATAATCGAGAATACAATAGTGTAAGTGTGCGGAACTTTCTTTAGCATAAGTGGTATTTTTGATTGAGGTTTCAAACATACAAAAAAAAGAGAAGATTTTAATTATTTTTGCGGTAGGGTAATAAACAAGTAGATGATAACAGAAGAAAAGCAAGATAAAGTATTCACCCGGGATTTTTTCCGGAAGGTGGGGAAAGCGATACATGATTATCGCTTGATTGGTGACGGGGATCGGGTACTCGTGGGCATATCCGGGGGAAAAGATTCCTTGGCGTTGTTGGAGGTATTGGCGATGCGGGCAAAGGATCCGAAGCAGGATTACACGGTGATAGCCGCCCATATTGCCGTCGAGGATGTGTCATACGAGGTGGATAGCGATTACTTGCGAGCCTTTTGTGAACGCTTGGGTGTGGAATACGTGTATCGGACAATTCGGTTGGATATGACAGTAAACCCGAAGAAACCTGCTTGTTTCGTGTGTTCGTGGCATCGGCGTAAAATGCTTTTCGATATTGCCAAGGAATACGACTGTAAAAAACTGGCTCTCGGGCATCATCGGGATGACGCGGTGGAAAGCCTTATGATGAGCATGATTTTTAACGGAACGATTTGCAGTATGCCGCCCCGGTTGGAGATGTTCAAGAATACTTTCACGTTGATTCGTCCGTTGATTTATCTTTCCAATGATGAGACTTTGCGCTATGCCGAAATGCGACAGTTCAAGAAACAAAAGAAGCATTGTCCTCACGAGAAAGCGACAAATCGGGATGCGGTGAGTAAATTGATTGACCGGATGGAAGCCGTATCTCCTCATGCCCGGAGTAATCTTTTTGCCTCGATGCGGAATATACGTGAGGAATATCTTCCTTGAGCATTTGGGGTGATAGACTTTCTATCAGATATATATGACGTTTTTTTTGTTTATAAAATATTTGCGGGGAAAAATTGTTTAATTCAAAAAAAGGTCATAAATTTGTCTGCAAGAGGAGAGGAATTCTAATTTATGGAATTCTTTACTAGATAAAGGCACTTATTGGAGGATAAGTGTCATTTATTTTTTTATATATGAATTTAAGATTTTAATATTATATGCTATGACAAAGAAGGTATCTTATGTAACTAAAGAAGGGCTAAAAAAATTGCAGGAAGAGCTGGACAATCTGCAAAACGTGGAGCGCCCTAAGATCTCCAAGGCAATCGGTGAAGCCATTGAAAAGGGAGATATCTCCGAGAATGCAGAGTATGACGCCGCGAAAGATGCTCAAGGTTTGCTTGAGGCAAAAATCGCACAGCTTCAAGATACAATTGCCAGTTGCCGGATTATCGACGAATCCCAAATTGACACCTCAAAGGTACAGATTTTGAACAAGGTGACCATCAAGAATGTGAAAACGAAAGCGACAATGACTTACACGTTGGTGTCCGAGAGTGAGGCTGACTTTAAGGCAGGGAAATTGTCCATCACGACTCCTATCGCGAAGGCTCTGATCGGCAAAAAGCTGGGTGATAAAGTTGAAGTACAAGTGCCGGCAGGAATGATGGAATTCGAGATTATGGACATCTCAATCTAATTGAAAATGGAGAATTGAAAATGAGCGAGAGAATTTGTGTGTGTGAAATCTAAAATCATAAATCTAAAATCGTAAATTAATACATGGCTTCAATTTTCACGAAGATTATAAATGGTGAGATCCCGTCATACAAGGTGGCGGAGGACGAGAACTATTACGCGTTTTTGGATATTGCGCCGATGCAAAAAGGGCACACGTTAGTGGTGCCGAAAAGAGAAGAAGATTATATCTTCGACTTGACAGATGATGAATTAGCGGGTTTGATGGTATTTGCCAAGAAAGTGGCAAAAGCTATCGAGAAAAGTGTACCGTGCAAGCGCGTTGGTATTGGTGTGTTAGGGCTGGATGTCCCACATGCTCACGTGCATCTGGTTCCATTAGTGGAGGGAAACGAATTGAATTTCAGTAACCCGAAGAAACAATTCCCGAAAGAGGAAATGGAAACTTGTGCCAAGTTGATTCATAGTAACTTGTAACATTATTAGACAATTTATTACCGGGGACGCATTTAAACGTCCCTTTTTTTGTAAAATGGAAAAGAAAAAATTATATAACGCCTACGAGCAACACGAGGGATACAATTGTTTCGGTTGTGCGTCCGGTAACGAGCATGGGTTGCGATGCGAGTTCTACGAGGAGGGGGAGTATATTACTTGTTACTGGACTCCCCGTCCCGAGTTTCAAGGATTTTTTCATGTTTTGCATGGAGGAATCCAAGCTACTTTAGCGGATGAGATTGCCTGCTGGAACATTTTCGCCAAGGTACAGAGTGCGGGAGTTACTATCGCGCTGGATATGAAATATCGTTCAACCGTGTACACGGACCGGGGCGAAATTTTCATGCGCTCCCGTATCGTGGAACAGAATGCCCGTGTTGCCAAAATGCATGTCGAGATATTCAATGCCGACGGCTCCTTGGGAAGTGAAGCGGAAGTTACTTATCGGATTTTTCCTGAAAACGTGGCCAAAGAGCGTCTTGGGTGGACGGGTATCGAGGCTTTTCATCAAAATTAATTTTATATAGGGAAAATATGAAGTATAAAAACGTGGTTTGGGATTGGAACGGGACATTGTTGGATGACGTGAAGATTAGTGTAAATACGATTAACCGGATGTTGAGAAAAAAACGGTTGAATGAACTGACCGTGGAGGAATATAAATCCATATTCGGTTTTCCGGTGAAGGACTACTACGAGGGAATCGGTTTCGATTTCAAACATGATGATTGGGAAGCTGTTTCCCTTGATTTTGTCGACACTTACGAGGAGTTGGCAAAAGATGTCGTGTTGACTTCGGGGGTAGTGTCTGTATTATCGGGATTGAAAGAAATGGGTGTACGGCAATATATATTGTCGGCTTTGCAGGAAAACTTATTGGAAGATATGCTGGAACGTTTCGGTATCCGCGATTATTTCGAGGGTGTGTGCGGGTCAGATAATATCTATGCCGACGGTAAGATTGCCAGAGGTGAAAGAATGTTGGACGTGTATCCGATAGAGCCCCGTGAAACTTTAATGGTGGGAGATACGCTACATGACGCGGAAGTTGCCGAGGCACTAGGCTTTAATATCAGGCTGTACGCCGGAGGGCACAATAGCGCCGAACGTTTGCGAGAAAAAGGAATTGTATTGGAACGGATGGATATGTTGTTACACGAAGTTCGATAATTGAAATGAAAAAGCCTATAAAGTCAGACTGAGTTCTTTTGACTTTATAGGCTTTTAATCTGTTTTTTATTTCCCCTCTAATGCTCTGTTCAGAGAGAACAACAACATCCGGTAATGTTCCCGTGTTTCTCCTGTCGATGTGGGGATTTTACTTTCAAGTAGCGTTTTCACTTTATTTGCCATGGTAAACAAATACTGCTTGGAATTGTCAATCGCTTCTACATCCACCTCGTCTTGCCAGTTATAGCCATAACCAATGCCGTGCAGGCGTAGCTGTTCGGCAACGAAGCTGTCCCCGTACTCCTGTTCCATAGACTTCAACGTTTTGTAGAATTTCCGAACCATACCCGATTCGTCCAGCCCATAGTTCTTCAACTCGTCCAGAGAGGTCAGGAAAAATTTCCCTTTCTTTTTCATGCTATTCCCGACAACATCATTGATCATCACGATAGAGTTCGTTTGCAGCAATTTATCCCCGTTCGTCAACGCCTTCCCCCGGATGGTATTTTCCCATATCCCGTTATACAAGTCGTCGAAATACGCTTTCAACGTGTAAGGATCGTCCGACACGTGGGCAGAAAGAATTACCCGTTGATAAGAGGACAGCAGACTTTGAGCAAGCACCGATCTTACGACATCCGCCTCGCTGATCCGAAGGGTCAACTTCTTGCTCAACGGTTTATTGTACAGCCAGTCGCAATCCCGGAATTGTTTCAACGCCCATTGTAAAGAAGCTTTTTGCACCTCTTTCGGCACGGAACGGTAACGGTCACCCGGGGTTCCCTCTTTTACGTCAGTCAAGTAAATACCACCCACGTTATACATCACGTTCGTGATATACCGGTAATATTGTTCCATCAACTGTTCCAACAATTGTTGCTTGTGCGAGCCGTCCGGGTCATCCGCGATCCACTCGTCCATGTGGGATAAAATATATTTCAGGTTACGGATGCCGTAATCTCCCGCCTTCATCGGGTCATCACCCAAATCTTCCTCGATAGCACTCGGGTCATAGCGTTCCAGTAATTGTTGCCGTCCGTAACGGTAGCACGGGTCTCCGGCTTTCTCGTCGAGCCATGATTCGAGTACGGGGACTTCCTCCTGTGCCGTGCGGGCTTCCGGTATCGGTTGGTATGCCCAGCGGATTAGGAATTCGTCATAAATTCCCAAGTCGGGAGGTGTAAGTTTCACGCCTTTATCCCCCGGTTGTGCCACGTAATTGTAACGCGCGTAGTCCATGATGGAAGGAGTGGTCCCGTATTTTTGCGTGAACGTGACGGAACGCAACGAGTCCACCGGATAGGCAGCCGATGCGGCCATGTTGTGCATGAACCCGAGGCAGTGTCCCACCTCGTGTGCTACCACGTAAGCGATAGACTCTTTCACGATCTCATCCGGCATCTTCTTGTCGCGTACGGACGGGTCTATTTGTGCTGTCTGGATAAAACGCCATTGGTTGATCAATTGAATCACGTTGTTGTACACCAGTACCGATGCGTTCACGATCTCTCCGGTTGCCGGGTCTATCCACGAGGGGCCCATGGCATTGGCTGTGGTTGACGGTATATACCGGATACAGGAATATTTCAAGTTATCCGGATCGAAATTCGGGTCATCTTTCGGGAAGTCCAATGCCCGCACTGCGTTCTTGAACCCGATTTTCTCGAAAGCCTTATTCCAGCGTTCCGTTCCTTCCTTTATCGGTTGTTTCCACAATTCGGGAAACGCGTCATCCACGTAAAACACGATCGGTTTCACGGGTTCAACCAATTCTCCCCGTGCATACGCTTCAGCATCTTTCGGTTCCAATCGCCAGCGGTGGATCATGGAATAAATCCCCACTTCGTCTTGTTCCGTCGAGAAATGTTGTTTGTCTGTCAGGAATATCCCGATACGGGTATCGGCGATACGGGGACGCATTTTCTCTTCCGGCAACAATAGCAGGGTACGGGTAACTTGTATACTCGTGGGCTCGTCCGCGCGTATCGTGAAAATACCGAATACCGTCATGGTCACCTTGTAGGCTAAGTCCGTCTTTATCGTGGCGTTATCCTCGAAAGCTTTGATTTCCCGCAGGGCTTCTCCCTCGCTGTTAGGACTGGATTTGATAGAGATAAATCCACCGTAACTCTTGGGTAAAGAGGGTAACATATCATTATGGCGGGCAAAGAAATCCGTCACGTCGAACACCACGGCGGTGCTGTCGTTATTATACGTTTCGATTTTAAATCTTTTCAATACCGGATCGGTAAGACTCCGCTCCAACGCGATCTTCATCCCCTCTTCCCGCTCATTATAGGTTGCCTTGGTATTAACCCTCCTCAGGTAGATAGAGCTGTCTGTTCGCGTAAATTTCACGTGCAGCGGGTCTTCCGGCTTGTAACCGACCTCACAAAGCAGGTTGTCGCTGGCACTGGTTAACGTGGAGGCCAGTAACATATCCCGTCCAAGATACACTACGGGTAACTCGATATAGAGTTTTCCCCCTACCTTATGCAAGGAGATAAAATCTCCTTTTGCCGTTACGCGCCCGGCTTTCTGTACCAGTTTGTCATATTTACTGGTTTTTACTACTTCTTTTTGTTCTTTTTCTTTCTTCTTCCTGCTTGTTGCGCTCACCTCCGTGAAAGGATAAATCATCAACAGGCTTACAATTAACATACAATACTTTCTCATGCAATAATATTTAAAGTTAAAAAGGGGTGTCGAAAGTAGATATCAAAACTCTCTTCCGGATTTGCCGCCACAGGAGTTTCTGTAGAAAAAGTCTACTTCCGACACACCCTTATTCATTTATAATTAAAAATATGCCATGCTCCTATTCAATCCGGGTGAAGTGGAATACGATAGGTGTCAGTTCCTGCATTTCAAACATGAAAATAAGTTGTAAGAAATCTTGCGGTTCGCAGTCTTCGATGCGAACTTCCAAGGTTTCCCCTCCGTCTAATAATCTTAACCCGACTTTTGCACTTCTTTCATCTGATGCTGATGCCGAAAAATAAGCATTTACCGGATCGAAATAGGCATTCGATACCCATGCGCTGGTATTCAAATCTCCTAAATAACGGTACTCGGGATCCGAGAACTCGATCTCACAATTTCGGAAATAATTGGCAAGATCTCCGGTTAGGTTGGATATCATTTGTCCCTTACCTTCTTCCGCTCCTTCGATAAATTCGATTGTTCCGGCAGAGGAATTGGCGGTTGGCAATTCATCAAGGTCTGTTGCGAAGTCGGGGTCGGTACCCAATATATCACGAATAGCCGTTTCACTGGCGAACGTTTTATATTCCCATTTCCCGGCTAACTTTTCAAAAGACAGAGGACCAACAATTTGTACCTGCATATCGGCATAATTCCCGTAGCGGTAGGTATCATCCGGTAATATCAGTCTAAACGTAATCTTGTCCTTCCCGATTTCCCGTTCAAGGAAATTCAACTGAATCTCTGCCTTATTTTTCCCGGCAGGAATCACGAATTCTCGTGCGTCGCCTTCTATCGTGTAATGCTTGCCTTCAATGGCGGTTGTTCCGTCTGCCACGATTTCAAATGGCAAATGCAAATCAACAATGGAATTGAATTTTCCGCTAACAGATCCTTTTACTTCAACACCGGCCTTGTACATGGCTTCCAATTCGACCCAGCTCTTCGAGAATGAACATATCAGAACTTCCTTTGGCTCTATGGGAATGATGGTACTTTTGTTATTCCACAGGGAAAAACCGGTTACCGGTTCCACGGACAATTTAATTTCTCGTTCCTCGGTATAATTATTCAAGGGTATAATGGTGATTTTCGCAATATCCTCTCCCGGCTGGAATACGAATTCTTTGGCGGAGATACTGTAATCTTCTCCTTCCACGGCAGAACCGCTCACGTTTATCTTCACCGTGAGTGCGTTCTCTACGGGGCTACTGGCTCGCAGGTCTACTTCCAAGTTCGCTTGGGCTTGCAGCACGTAATACGCCCGTCCGAACGACAAGGTTGCTCTGTCGTTATCGTCATCGCTACAAGCTGAACTTAAACAAGCTATTGCCCATAACACGAGTAAAAATAACTTATGTTTCATAACTCTTGTTTTATCGTTTAATACTTTTTACTTGATCGCTTCGTTATACCGGGCAATCCGTTCACTTATCGCTTCCCTTTCTTCCGCCGTTAATAACTTGGGTTTCGGAACAAGGTAATTCGTGGTCAAATTATTGGTCTTCGGGGGGACTTCATCCACGTCCCCACATCCGCATAGTGCCAGCAAAAAGCCGCTTACAAATAAATATCCTATCTTTTTCATGATCTTGTCGTTTTAACAGTTAAACTATTCCGTGTATCCTTCATTTTGAATAATTCCCGCCCCGAAGTCGATATCTTCTTTCGGGAGGGGGGCTGTGTAGAAATACTTGAGCGTTTCGTATTTTGATCCGTTAGCTGCCACCCAAAACTCGGGTCTTCCGTTGCGTTTCAATTCAAACCAGCGGTCGGCTTCCATGTAAAGCTCTTTCCGTCGTTCGTTCAAGATAGTGGCGATCAGGGGTGTCAAGGTTTTGCCCGTGGCATCGACTTTAATCAGGGCTGTTGCGTCCACAACAGGTAGATTGCTTTCCGTGTAGGGGACGTAATTTGCTATTCGTTTCGAACGTAGTAAATTCAAGTATTTCAAGGCATTTGTCACATCCCCTTTATGTGCGTAACTTTCTGCGATGATCAAGCACATCTCGTCACTACGTACGCAGGAACATATCCGTTTCACGTTCAACCTCTTCTTGTCAAATGACAACCCGTATCTAACATCATTCTCTTTTTCAACGAAAAGATTTACAAGCTCCTCACTCACCGGACGTACTTTTGCCTCAGCCACGGATAACCCGTAACTCCAATCTCCCCGCGGGCCATAAACGTATGATTTCAAGATCACGCTTCCCTTTTGGTCATAACGCGCTTGAATCATATCCGTGTAAGCGGCTCCCTCCAGTAACGGGTATTTCTCCAGAATCTCTTCCGACACGGCAATCGCTTCGTCCCACTTCTGTACCCATAAATAGAGTTTTGCTAGATAAGCTTTTGCCACATCCTCGGTGAAGCGGAAAGTCCGGTCTGTTTGCTTGAATGCAATGGCATCCTTCAAGGTCTTTTCAATAAAATCAATTGATTCTTTCATGTTATTCCGGATAGGTCTTGCTTCCACGTCAAAGCGATCCACGATTGACAATCCTAGCATCTCTTGTTCTCTCGGCTTGTCATAAGGCTCGCAGAACAGGCGCAAAAGATTGTAGTAACAAACCCCGCGCAAGGCATAAGCCGTCGCCAGTACTTTCTTTCCCAGTTCGGTTTCCTTTTCATCCAAATTATCAATAATAATATTACAATCTCCGATCACCTTGTACAAATCCTCGTATTTGTCTTGAAAAGTGTTGATTTTACTCCCGATATACACCGGAGAGCGTTCTCCGTCCGGGTAAAACGTTAGACTGGCGTCCAGATTGTCGGAGAAAAACTCGTAATACAAAACAGTCACGGCATCTCCCATAATCTCGTAATCCCCCACGTCTTCGTAATCAATGCGGTCGAGATGGTATTGCAACATGGCAGAGAATTCCTCGGCAGTCTCGGGAATCGTCTGTCCTTTCGGTTTTACGTCCAAGTACTCTTTGCAGGAAGTGCAAACGCTGACGACTAGTACCAGTATGTAGAATATATTTTTCATGGTTCTATGATTTATAAATTAAAATCCTAAATTCAACCCGAAAGTAATCGAGCGAGTCTTGGGATATGTTGCTCCCGGTGTTTCCGGGTCAATACCGCTATAATTCGTGAACGTGAAGAAATCATTCAGCGTGAACATCACGTTCAGTGAAGATAATCGCAGTTTACGGACAATGTCTTGTGGGACCTGATATGCCAGACTGATATTGGAAACTCTCAAGTAAGAAGTATTCTCTATCATTACTCCACGCGTTATTTCCGTGTAGAACGGGTTGTAATAATTCAGGTTCAAAGGAGCACCGTAATAATCGGTAATCCGCGGATACTTCACCCCTGTCGTGTGGTCTTCTGTCCATCGATTCGTGATATCTTTCTCCACGTTCAAGTGATTCCGGTACAAATCGCTGTAATAAGTCTGGTAAGAATTGTTCCCGGTACCTTGGCGTGCACTTTCTGCTGTTGCGGGAGATTTCATGCTGTTGTATATCTTGGCATCTAGTGCGTAGGAACCTCCCACGTTCAGTGTCATCCCCCGGTACGAACAACGCAAATTGAAACCACCCGTGTACGGTGCCGTGGAAGTTCCCCGGTAGAACAAGTAATTATCCGGATCGTTCAGATCCGTGGCTTTGTTAATCACGGCATCCGGCCGGAGTTCAAATTTGTACACGCCGTCATAGGGATCAATCCCGATAGGCTTGCCCGTGAAGATTGCATCCATCGGGTAGCCTTCATAATTATCGTATCCTCCCGATATTTTACCGGATAAATCTTTAAACCGTTTCAACTTGTTTTGGTTCCATGCGAAATTGGCGGATAGCGTTAGTTTCCAGTCTTTACTATCCAGAATGCCGAATTTTAGGGTTGCCTCGATACCTTTATTCTCGATTTTGGATGAATTATACTTTTGCGACGTGAACCCCACGCTGGAAATAATCCGGGAGGTCGTTACCGCATCTGTTGTCAATCGGTAATATCCTTCCACTAAACCGGTAATTCGTTCATTCAGCACGCCGAATTCCAACGCTATTTTCATATCTTTGGTTTTTTCCCAACGTAGTTTCGGGTTGGGAGCCACGTATACGTTACCGATACGGTACCTGTCATTATTGTCGGTAGTTCTGTATTTTCCCGTGTATGTCATAATCAGTTGCGGGCTGGTGTAAGGATTCACGTTTCCCGTGTATCCCATTGCCACACGCAGAGTCAGGTAATCCAGAAACGTCTTCAGAGGCTCCATGAAACGCTCCTCCCCGAGATGCCAGGATGCCCCGACAGACCAAGTCGGATTGAATTGCTCGTCACTACCGAAATGATTGGAACCATCCGTCCGGAAAGAGGCACTGAAAATATACCTCTCCATCAAGTAATAATCCAGCGATGCGAAAAAAGAGGCAAAACGATTTTCCGAAATTTCCTGTCCGGATAAATCATCCATGATAGCCGCCATGGATTGGGGGGTGATATTATCCGGGTAAGGCATAGCGGAGTTGCCCGTTACGGCATCGTACCCGTATCTTTTCTCGAAGATACTCTTCGTTTTTTCTGCGCGTAACTCGGCCCCTCCCAGCAACGAGAGACGATGAATGTCGTTGAACACGTCCGCGTAAGTCAAGAATCCCCGCACGCTATAACTCTCGTTGTTGGACGAGGTCTGTGTGATCGAACCATACGTCCTCGTGGTTGATTTATCAAAATCCAAGCGGTCATTGAATGCCGTCATCGTATTCTCCCCGTAAATATCGTCCGTTTTGTTATTCGTGAACGCGAAAGATGCTAAGCCCGAGAATTTCAATTGTTTCAATATATCGTAGTCGAAACCGACCCGTAAGCCCGTGGACACGTTGTCCGCCTTGGTTGAATTTTCATTCATTTCACGCATGATATTGAATCCGTCCGGGGGCAAGAGTTTGTCTTTATCGGGATAACCGTTCGCCGCTGCTAGGGAATAGTAAGTGAAATCCGGACGATAACTGCCGTCTTCGTTATAGGGAGTTTCGTACGGGTTGGCATAGTAAGCGTACGTGAACGGGTCTAACTTTCTCGGGTAATCATTGGAATGTCGCTTGGACAAGTCAAAACCGAACTCTACCTTCACCCGTTCGTTGGGTGTCAGCGTTAGGTTGGAAGTTAGGTTGTACCGGTCATAGTCGTTTACTTTTATCAACCCGTTGTCTTTCGTGTAGGCTAAAGCCACGTAGTAAGTATTCGTTGCGCTACCTCCGGACAGAGAGAGGTGATGGTTCGTGGACACTGAATTACGGAATAACTCATTGAACCAATCTGTCGTGTGACCGGATAATTTTTTTATATATTCATCCTGTTGTTCCGTGGTTAAGGCTGTTCCTCCGGTTTCCAGTAAAGCTAATTGCCCGTCCTTCTCCATCAATTTGCCTGCCCGCATCATACCGACGATACCGACGACGGGATAATACGTGTTCGGCTGGGAGTATCCCGGTGCACTGAATTCATCCCATAACTCTTGTTCCCAAGCTAATTTTTGGGCAGAGTTCATCAGTTTTACACTTCGTTGAGGTTTCAGTCCGATGGATACGTTTGCCGAATAATTCACGGTCATTTTCCCGATTTGTCCTTTTTTCGTTGTAACCACGATAACCCCGCCTGCTGCTCGGGAACCGTAGATAGCGGTTGCAGAAGCATCTTTCAATATAGTGATGCTTGCAATGTCGTTCGGGTTAATCATCCCGACACCATTCACGAAAATGTCATTAAAATCACCGGATTTGATTTGTCCCGAGTTAATCTTGGGTACGTTGCGTTGCATCGGTACCCCGTCTATTACCCACAAGGGTTCGGCGTCGCCTGTCAGACTGCTGGTACCCCGGATACGTATTTTGGCCGATTCACCCGGACGTCCCGACAACGCCTGCACGCTGACTCCAGCGACTTGCCCTTGCAGTAACTGGTCTACTGTCGGTTGAGCTTTATTGGCGAAAACTTCCATGGGTACCACTGCCACTGATCCCGTGGCTTTCCGTCTTGTGGTTGTCTGGAATCCGGTCACCACGACTTCATCCAACTGGTCGGCTTGAGGTTGCAGTGCGATCTGCATCTCTTTCCCGTCCGTCGGGATGTCAGCATCCAGAGATGCCATACCGATAAAGGTAAATTGCAGTTGTTTGATTCCTTCGGGGACATTGATGGTGAACCGTCCGTTAATATCCGTGGCGGTTCCCACGCTGGTTCCTTTCACCAGTACGGTTACACCCGGTAACACTTCCCCTTTCTCGTCCCGGACAATTCCGCTTATCTTACGGGAGTCTTTTTCCCTAACGGGCTTTTCGGTGATGACAATAATCTTCTCGTGAATTTCATATTGTAAATTTGTCCCTTTGAGTACACGTGTCATCACGGTATCGATCGGGGCGTCTTTCACGTCCAGCGTGATGTCGTTCACCTCGCTGATGATTTTTTCATTGTAAATGAAATTAATACCGGATTGTTTTTGTATCTCCTCCAAAACTGTGACCAGCTTCACATGCCTCACGTTTAGTGTGATTTTTTGCGCCTGAGCCGTTACCGTAGAGGGTAGAGAAGTTAATCCCAGTGTCACCGACACCAGAAAAAACAGACTTACCAATTTGTTCATTTCTTTGTCAATAAAGGTTTAGTAATGTTTGTATTCTTCTTTTTCTTCTTTTTGCGTTAGACATTTTTTCCTCACGGATTTAGTCTGCAACCGACCTATCCTTTCCTTCTTATATGTACAACTTGATCAAGCAATTCAAATTTCACGGGAATGGTCATCTCCAGTACATCCAACAAAGTTTGTAACGGTTTGTTACGATAGATATCACCCGTGTAATATTCTTCCCGGTACCCCGCGTCATAAATGACTTTCACGTTATAGTAACGTTCTACTTGTTTCAGAATTTCCGACAGGGGAGCGTTTCTGAAACAGAACATATCATCGATCCATGCGGTATAGGCTTTTAGTTCTGTATTCGTGATTCGGATTTTACCGATCGTGTCGATCATTGCCACTTGTCCCGGTACCAGTCGACAAGGCTCTCCTGTCATTCCGGAGACTTCTACCGCACCTTCCACCAAAGCTGCCGAAACATAGCCGGCATCGGCGAAGGTATTCACGTTAAACTTCGTGCCTAGTACACGCACTTTCAGTCGGTCGGTATTTACGGTGAAGGGTGCCTGCCCGTTCTTTTTCACGTCAAAAAAAGCTTCTCCCTCTAAACGCACCTCCCGCGTGTTACCGGTGAAAGCAACCGGGTACGTGATTTTACTGTCGGCATTCAGCCATACCCGTGTGCCGTCACTCAATACAAGGTGAAAAGAGGTTCCCCTGGGAACGATCAATGTATTGAACTTGACTTCACGTGACGTGTCGGATGGGGTATAAATGAGTGTATTTTGCTGTATATTGGCGATGGCTGTTCCCATCTCGACGGTGTCGGGGTGATAGGGTGTCGAGAGGTCAACTTGACGTCCGTCCGACAACACGAGGCTCACCCCCGCGGGGAGTGGTTTCATGGACGAAATCATGACCGGTTCCGTCTTGTTCATCATGTATAATGATAAACCTCCCACCAGAAGGATGGCTGCTGCCGCACTCCAACGCCAAACAATGGAACGTGTAGTACGTTTACGGCCTTTGTGAAAGCGAGATAATTGATATTCTACGTCTGTTTTAGAGTAATAATCGTTGAGTTCTGCCAGATCGATATAATTGGTTGAATGGTAAAGTTCACGATTTTCCTCGCTCTCCCGTAGCCAAGCGTCCAACTTTTCCTCTTCTTGTTTGTCGGTTTGAGTAAGTCGTCGTTTGATAGCCAAGCGGCACATTTTGATATATTTTTCCAGTTTCTCCATAGGTCTTTTTTCATGGGGAGGTTGATCTGATGCTCCCGTTTGACTATAGAACAACTAAATTTTGGAAGGGTATGAGTTTTTTTTGAAATATTTTTTCAATAGTTATTGTTTCGTGATGAATTGATTACCAGTATTGCTGTTGATGTGAAAATATAGAATTTGGTGTAATGGATTGATTTCTATCGGTTTCTGTCCTGTATCCTATGGTTGGAAAACATTGATTTGATGAGGTGAGAACCTATATTATTTCTAAATAAATTCTGTATGAATTCCATATGAATTCCGTTTCACTTCCGTATAAAACGCTATTAGAACCCTATTAAAGCGCTATTAAAACCCTATACTATAATAGCGTTTTAATAGCTTATTAAAAGGGTATAAATAACTTTTCAAGTACTACTGCACCGGAATTGATACGAGATTCATCATTGATTCATGTATTTCTTCAACATATATTCGGTATGATTATATTTTGAAAACGACTTAAAACCAGAGGGATATGTTGATTGTTCTTGGTCGGTTTGTTCGTGATTAGTGCAGGGACGTGAGGAAAAGACAGAATATGATTTTGGATAAACTTTCTCGTAGTTGTCTGTAAGCAACCATTTTGTGGGATTTTACAGTCACGATGCTAATCTCCATAAGTTCCGCTATCTCTTGGTTCTTTTTCCCTTCCAAGTGGTAACGAATCACTTCTTTGCATTGCGGGGTAAGCGTGTCTATGGCCTTGTAAAGTAAATGGCGGGTTTCTTCATCCCACACGGATTTCACGAGAAAACTTTCACTCTCCATTTCCCTGCGCATTCGTTCATTGTATTTTTCCTGTATTTTTAAATGTTTCAGGTCATTCAAAATACGGTTGCGTATCACGCGATACATGTAAGCGGAAAGTGCCGGTTCCGATTCGAAAGTTAGGTCTGCCGTTTCCCACATCTGCACGAATGTATCTTGTACCACGTCTTCTCCTTGCTGAGTATCAACGAGAAAACGAGAGGTGAAAGCCACGAATTTGTTGAAATTACTTCTAAAGTATTCGTCGAATATAATACTTTCCCCGTTCGTAAAATGTATATGTTTACTTCCCCTCGGCATAAAGCATCCTTATAATTATAGTGGATTTATAAGTATCAATAGTACCGTATATGAGCGGTATAGCTTGTTGATTGAAACTTATTAATCCAACGTTTAATGATAGTGGATTTTACGGCAATCGAAAGATTTTACCTCTGAAAAGGTAATATTGTTAATCAATTGATTTCCACGAAAATGAAAGAATCAACAATATCATTTTCTCTTTGATAGATTTTGATTAATTTTGCATTTAATAAACGTTCGTTTATTGCTACCTCTCTTTGTCTATCTGGATCAGGATTATACGGGGATAATTCTGTTGCTATTCGGAATAGGTAAAGTTACGCTTAAGGTTCCTAAATAGTGGTGGTTGATAACCCGTAAATATCGGTATTAAAAATAAAACGAGCCAGCCGGAGTTTTGTCACTTGGCTGGCTCGTCGCAGGTGGTTAGTTCCGCGTGTTGCTTGTTTATTTCTCGTTTATAGCGTCTAACTTTTGTTTTACTTGGGCTTGCAGGTTGGGGTTTCCCGATTGCATGGACAGCATGTAGGCTTGTGTGTAAGCCTCTTTTGCTTTGGTGATTTCCTTTAAAGTGACGAGGCAGTCGCCGCTTGTCAGGTAGTACCAGAATAGATTTTGAGGTTGAAGCTGTTCTCCGGCTTTTTGACCGAGAGTCAAGTAAGCGTTCAGCCATTTCAGTACGGTACGGGCAGCGTCGTCGCTCAAATCCCCTTTGGTTGCCGCTAATAAATCGGATATGAAACTTTGGTATTCCTGCAACATGACGTTGTCTCCCGTTCGCGTGAGATAGTTGTCAATGAGTTGGACATAGGTTGCTTGATCCTTGTGACCGTAAAGTGCGTTGTAGGCATCGCCTAAAATTGTCAGGAATTCAACGGGGGAATACGTGCTGTGACGCAACGAATCGAAGATGACTTTCATGTCCCCGTCCGCGCGTGCGATCTCTTTCTTGTAATCGAGGTCGTTTTCCTTGGCCAGTTTGTTGATCAGGCTCATGGTATAGCTGAACATCGGGTTGGCTACACGGCGGAAGGGCATGATTTTCAAGTAGTCGTTCAGGTGACTGATGACAAATTCCACATGCTCGTTGTTTTTCTCCATTTCGGAATATCCCATGATGATGGTGAAATCGGTGGGATTCAAGAGGTCTTCCCGGGGTTTGGTTTGCATGTATTGTTCGAATATTTTCTTGACTCGGGCTTCCCAACCTTGTCCCCGGCGTTCCTGTATGATATAAGGCGCTTCATGCAGGATTTGCTGCATGACGTTCACGTCGTTTTTGTTTTTCTTGTGCATGTTCCACAATTCGTCGAAAGAGGGGAGTTCTCCCGTGGCTTCCTTGGCTTTTTGCAGCAAGCGGGTTTTGGAGGCGGCTCCCGTTACCCGGGTGACGGCTTTCCCGTTGTTGTCCATGAACACGAGGGTGGGCATGGCTTGAATCCGGTATTTGCGGGCAAGGTCTTTTTCCTTATCCACGTCGATTTGCACGCACACGAAACGGGCGTTGAAGTAGTCGCCGATTTCTTTGTCCGGGAATACTTTGGTGGCGAGTGTCTTGCACGGGCCGCACCACGTTGCCATGAAGTCCACGAACACGAGTTTATTTTCACTTTTGGCTTTTTTCAAGGCGTCTTGCAAGTTGCCGTTGAAAAAGTTGATGCCTTCTGCCCGGGAGGTTAATGTCCCGAGGCAACAAAGGATTAAGATTAAAAACTTTTTTACTAGCATGATTTTTTATTTGATTTATTCTACGATGATGACAGTTATCGCGTTTTCTACAACTTGGCTGTATCCCGGGTTTGTCAGGCGCACGGATATGGTGTAGGCTCCCGGTTGCGCGTTGTTTTCCAAGGGATATTCCAAGATTCCGCCGCCCCGGATGGATATTTCGTCACGGAATGTTTTAATGGCTTCCGTGCCGAGGGTGGAGGTGACGGATTCTATGGTGAAATAGATTTCCTCCGTTCCCTCGTATCCTTGCATGGCAATGCTTACCCACGGGGCTTTGTTCTGTATTCTCAAGGCATCGGTCACGGGATCGGGTGTTTTGTAAACGTACATGGTGTCCGGGACGTAGGCGGCGTTTTTCGTGATGAGGTATCCTTCCGTTTTCTCGTGGCAGGATAGGGCTATCGTTAATAGTATTCCGGCGAATAGTATTATTTTTTTCATAGTATTGTTTTTTGTCATGTTTTATTCTTCTTCTCCTATCGTGAATCTGTAATCCAAGGCGTGAACCAGACAGTTATCCGGTTCGATGTCCCCGGAAACAACTTGCAGCAGCCGTCCGGATTCCTCGAAGCGGATGTAGATGGGACGGGAGGCGTGTTGTACCACTCCGTTTTTTTCTTCTACCACGACGTAAGTCCAGATTTTGGTTCCGGCTAGCGTGGTGAGGGTTGTTCCTCCGGTACCGACGGTTTCATACAAGCCCGGTTCACCTGCGGGGATTTCTTTACGGTAGAGTTTACCGTCGATCAAGTGCTTCAAGAGGATGGTGCGGCACCACTCGGCATCCAGATCGCTGACTTGTTTCAGGTTGTGTTGCAGTAGATAACGGCGGATGGAATGGTTGGTCATCCCGAAGAAAGTGAATTCTTTGTGCCGCTCGTCTTTACCCTCGAATAATTTGACCATGTCGTCGCCGGCGTGGTGGATCATTACCCGCGTGGAATCCCAGTCGTAAGGGTGTGCCTGCATGTATTCCAGCATGTTTTTGCCTTCATGCCGACCGTCGCTGATCCCGGAGTAGTAGAAGTTGTCTTTCGTGCAGGAGGTTGCTCCCGCGAATATTATTAATACTATTAATATATTGAGTTTCATGCTTGTAAGATTATTGGTTATATCTGTTCCAAAATAGATTCTGTCTCATCAGGTCGTTGTTAGTGAAGAAGTTGGAGGATACTTCCGAGAGTAAAGCCCCGTCCTCGATGTCTTTGTCCGTCAAGTACGAGAAGGCGGCGGGCAGTTCTTTCCGGATGTAGTCGTAACTGTCTTTATCGTGCAAGAAGCAGTAGCCGTTGCGCACGATATCGTAGAAGCGATGGTTCTCTTGGAATAGTTCTTTTTCTCTTTCCCGGAAGATGGCTAACTGAATGTTGTTTGCCAATCCTTTTTCCACGTCTTCGGCACAGGGATAGGCGTATTCGCTCTCTTTGGCCGCATCGACGATTCCTCCGGAGGCGGTCATGTTACCGTATGCCCGGCGACGGATCAGGTTGAGGTCGTCCACGGCGTCGGGTTTGTTTTGGCGGGCGCGACATTCCGCACGCAACAGGTAGATTCCTCCAAGGCGCCAGACGATTTCGTTTTGATTCAGACCGCGATATTGCGGTTCGGGGGTGTTGTCGGTGACATGGAAGTAGGGATACCTGAATTTATAGATGAAGGCTTGTTTAATTGTTTTGTTATCGTAGCTCTTCACGATGTTGTCGCCATCCTTGCGCGAGGTATCTGCCACGATGTTGCCGTTTACATTTTTCAGGTAGAGGAAGTCGGCATCCAAACCGTAGAAGTAGGCTTCACGGCGTTGGTCGTTCCGGGAATACATGTTGTTCACGGTTGTTTTGTGGATTTTACACCCGTAACTGTATCCCCCGACGGGGGCATAGCCGGAGGAGGTAATGATGGGGAAGCCGACGAAGTTGTTTGTTAAGTATCTGCTTTCCTGCGCGTTGTTTTCGAGTTCCCAGATGTTTTCGCGGTTATTGCCTTTCATGACGTCCAGCACGACTGATTCGGGGTTGATGGCCAACTGGTAGGAACCTACTTTTTGGTCGATAATCATCGTGCAGTATTCTTCCGCTTTAGCCCAGTATTCGGGTTCGTTTGCCACGCTGGCTCTCCAAGCGTACAGGTGAGCTAACAAGGCTGCCGCAGCTCCTTTGCTCCCGTAGTTTTTGATGATCGGGCCATCCAGACCTGCCAGTTCATCGTACACGGGAAGGTCCATCGCTTTCAGTGCCCATTTTTCAGCTTCGTCAAGGAGTTCTTTTTGGGAACTTTTAGCGAGAGGGGTGAAGTCCGTGGTTGAGCGGAGAATAACCATTTCCCCGTAATCCCGTGCCAGTCGCCAATACCCGACGGCGTTAGCGAAGTAGGCTTGTAACAGGTAGGGTTTCAGTTCTTCTTCCGGGATTTGGAAACGGTGAGCGTTTTCAATGATCAGGCTTGCTTGATAGATCAACCGATAGACGGAGCTTCCGTCAGCCGTGAGTCCTGTTGCCATGTTGCGCATGGATTGGTAGCGGCTGTCTTCGTCGATAATCAAGCCCAGACCTAACCTGTTGGATTCTCCGTTGCGCAGGCGAAGCAGCAGTTCGGTCAACAGGGCTTCGGCGTCTTGGCGTGTCTGGAAGTAGTTGGTATATGTGGTCGCGTTTTCCGGTTGAACGTCGATTAAGTCCGTGCAACTGTTGAGTCCTAACACGATGGCTAATATAATACAGAATTGTTTCATCATCAGATTAAAAATTAAGGGTTAAACCTAATGTCCATTTTCGCGGCAGAGGGTATGATTTGCCGTCGTCCAATCCCGTGTAAACGTCGATGGTTTCCGGGTTGCCGTATGAATAGTTGCTCCAGCAGAATAGATTTTCCACGGTCATGAAGAAGCGCATACCGGAGAGTCCGGCTTTGCGTATCCAGTTGTCTTCGAAATTGTAACCCACGGTTAATTGACGCATACTTAGGGAGTGTACTTTTTCGATGTTGCTATCCAGCATGGGCTCTATTATTTTGCCGTATTTCGGGAAATCCGCCTTGTCCCCGGGAGCAGTCCAAAAGGTCACGTCCCGACTGTCGAAGAAGGCTTGCGGGATATTGGCGTAGAGTTGGTTGCCCGCGGTGCGAATGACTTTTCTGCCTAACGTGAAGCTGAATAACATGTTGATGTCGAAGTTTTTCCATTTAAGTTCGTTTACCCAGCCCCCGTAAGCGATAGGGAGGGGTGAGCCCGCGTTGTATTTGTCAGCCGAGCCGTCATGATCGAAGTCCGCTAGGTTGTAGTCCCCGACTTTGCCGCTTGTCTTGCTGCGATTGGTGACTCCGCCGATGTAGGTGGCGTCTCCGTTTATCTTGTAGTAGACGGGTACTTCATCATCCGAGTTATAGAAGCCGTTGTGTTTGTACACCATCATCCCGAATAGCGGACGACCGATGACAAACCAGTCTTGTTGGTTGTTGCGCAGGATGGAGATGTCTTTGTCGCTGTAAGAGTCTTCCAAGCGGTTCCATACTTTAGCCACGTTGAATCTCGTGCGCCATGTTACGGCTCGATCGCGCAGGATATCTGCCAGTATTTCAAGTTCGATACCTTCGTTGGAAACGGCAATAGCATTTTCTTTGCGGGAGCTCACGGGAAGGAATCCCCCGGGTAACCCGACGTTCATGATTAATGAACTGGTATATTTGTAGTAATAGTCCAGTTTCAGGTTGATGCGGTAGTTGAACATATCGAGGTCTAATCCCAAGTCGTATTGTTCGGTTTTTTCCCAAGTCAAGTCCGGTGCCACAGGTGTACCCGTGTACACGCCCGTGCGGAACTGGAAGGAGGTCATGTTGGCTCTCATCAAGCCGTGGGCGAGGTATGCATCCGAGAATATTTGTCCGGAGGTTCCGTAACTTCCCCGAAGTTTTCCCCAGTTTAACCAATTGCCTGTCCAGCGTTTTATAAATGGTTCCTCCGAGAAGCTCCATCCCAAGGCGATGGAGGGAAAGTTTGCCCAACGATTGCCTTCACCGAATGTGGATGAGCCGTCGCGGCGGAAGGTAAATTCCATCAAGTAGCGCTGTTTGAAG
Organism: Butyricimonas sp. Marseille-P3923; assembly: GCF_900184685.1. Lineage (GTDB taxonomy): Bacteria > Bacteroidota > Bacteroidia > Bacteroidales > Marinifilaceae > Butyricimonas > Butyricimonas muris. The sequence goes on along the minus strand of NZ_FXXL01000006.1, from coordinate 382,055 downwards.
TTGTAGCCGATACGCCCGAAGTAGCTGACCATTACTTTTTCTTCGAAGTCGGATTCATAACTGGTAGTTGATTCCCATCTCGGACTTTGTTCTGTCCCGTAATTGTAAATCGGGGAGTTGATCGAGGGGTCGTAGTAGTTGACGTTGTCGCTGCTGCCGCGTTTCCCGTATCCCCCGATGTAATGGTTTTGTTCTTTGTTGATGTTTAAACCGAGCATGATGTCAATGTTGTGGATTTCGTTGAAGCTGCGGTTGTATTTGAACAGTTCTTCCGTGGAGATCATTAAGTTACGCATGATAGCTCCTTGGGATTTGTTTTCGTGATAGGATTCGTCCAGAGTGCTGGGCGTAAATTTGTTCATGTTGTTTTGGGAGTAGTCTATACTACCGGACGCGGAGAGGCTGAATCCTTTGAGGAATTTGTATTCAAGGAAAAGGCTGGCCATAGCCCGGTAGTCGTCAGTTCTGTCCTTGATGCCCTTGGTCGCATCCAGCCATTCACTGACGATTTCGTCGCTGGCTCCTTCATAAGTTTTCATTTGTTCGGGGACGACGCTCATTTTCTCGTAGCGGCTGCTTCCGCTGCCCGATTTGTTCATGGTTCTGTCGACGTATGCCAGATAGATACGAGAGTCTAAACGCAGGCTTTGAGTGAGTTGAGCGGTTGTGTTGGATATGAGGTTGCCCCGGGTATAACCGCTATTGACCATGATACCTTTCTCGTCATAGATCCCGGCTCCGATCATGTACTGGAATTTGTCGGAACCGCCCGAAGCCTGAATGTTGGCATTCAGGACTTTTCCCGTGCGGAAGGCGTATTTCCACCAGTTGGTGCAATTGTTGTAGTAAGGGTCCAAGCTGTCCTGCAGGTTCATTTCTACCCGAACGTTTGACGTCTGTCCGTTTTGCCAAAAAGCGTCGTACACGCCGGCTTTATTCCAGATTTCCTCGTAGGAGGTAGGCCAGTAGAAGCCTCTGTTTACCCCGAATACCATGTAATAGTTTGTTTGGTTTCTTCGGTTTAAAAGTTGCAGGTAACGATCCATGCGTCCCCCGGTTTGCACGGGGTATTCCATGACTTTAGACCAAGTGTAGGATATGTTGGCAGCGAATTTTGCCGCCCCGGCTTTTCCTTTTTTAGTGGTTACCAGAATGACCCCGTTGCCCGCACGGGAACCGTAGATAGAGGCTGCAGCCGCGTCTTTCAATACTTCGACGGATTCGATCATGCTCGGGTCGAGGTCTGCCAGTGTATTGGTTCCTGTTACCGGAGAAACGAACGAGTGCATGGGTACTCCATCAACTACCCAAAGCGGTTGCCCGTCGCTGGCTCCGTCCACGAGCAGGGAGTTGAAGCCTCGCACGGCGATAACCGAGGCACTGCCGGGGGCTCCCGATTGCTGGATAATGTTGACTCCTGCCAGACGTCCCTGCAACATGTTCGTGATGCTTGCAGACGGAAGTTCTTTCATTTCATCCGCTTTCACGGAAGATATGGCCGAGATCATTTCCCGTTTGTTTTGGGAACCGTAGGCCCGCACGACAACTTCGTCCAGATCGGCAACGTCTTCCTCGAGTTTGACGCGTATCGTGTCTGTCTTTTCGGTAAAAGGCACGGATTGTTTCCGGTATCCCACGAACGAAAATTCCAGAGCTCCGCTTGTCATCGGCAAGGTGATCGAGAACCAACCGTTTACGTTCGTGGCGGTTCCCACGGTGGTTCCGGCGACTCTCACGGTTACTCCCGGAAGCGGAACGGCTTGGCCGTCTGTTACAAATCCTTTTATTGTCACGGATTTTTTTTCATCCGCGAGTTTTTGCTTGATGGCAATCACGTTATCTTGGAATGAAAATATTAATCCGGTTCCTTGCAGGCAATGTGCCAGCACGTCTTTTACCATCATTTGGCGAGCGTTCACGTTCACTTTGCCTGCGGCACGTATGTCTTCGCTCTTGTACACGAACATGTAGTCCGTCAACTCTTCGATTTGTTGAAATACTTCGCTCAGGGTTACGCCTGACATCTGTAAATCGATGCGTGTTTCCTGTCCGTGTGCTACCGCGCGGACGGAACACAAGCCCAAAAGTGTAAATAACGCTAATAATTTCATTTCTCTTAGCGTTTGTTGAATTTTTGGTTTTTGTTTCATAACTTTGTTCTACTATTTTAATTAACATTTCGTTAGTATCGTGGAGTTACTAACGTGTAAGGGGATGTGGGGACATCCCTTTACTTTTTATCTAACACGTAAATTGTTTTTCCGACATAAGTGAATCGTACACCGCAAGTTGCTTGAAGGTGTTTCAGTACACCCTCTATTTCTGCATAGCGATTAGAGTGCAAGTAAAAGCGAACATCTTTTAATGACGGATCCGAGTAGATTACCTCGAAATCATACCAGCGGGAGAGTTCTTTGAAAATGTCTTCCAGACGGGCATCACTGATGGCGATTCTTCCATTGTGCCAAGCGAGTACCGTGTGAACTTTCACTTTTTGAACCGACAATGAACCGCTTTCCGGGTTAAACACTGCTTGAAGGGAAGGTGTTAACACGAGGCTTGTGTCGATACCCGGATAGTGTTGTATGACCTTGCCTGTCACGAGTGTGGTAATTACGTTTTGATCGTCCTCGTAGGCACGTATATTGAAACTTGTACCTAGTACCTGTACGTTCATTTCTTTTGTCTGTACGATAAAAGGGATTTGTTCATCTCGTTCTACTTCAAAATAACCTTCTCCTTCCAGAAATACTTCCCGCGTTTCGCCACTAAAAACTTCGGGATACCGTAACGAGCTTCCCGCGTTCAGCCACACTCGGCTACCGTCTGATAACATTACGTTAAATTCACAGCCATAAGGGACGGTCAATTTGTTGTAACGTATCTGTTTTTTGTCGTTATTTGTTTTGTTCGTGTACTCTAGTCGCCCGAAATCGGTCAGCCGGATATCTATTTCATCGGAACGCAGTGTTGTGGAATCACCAAGGGGAAGAATGATTTCTTCCCCGTTATTTAGGGTTAATACCGGCATTTGCCGGCTTGTCAAAGGTATTGTTACCGGACGACGGACTTCCTGTTTCGCTGTTGACCACCACCATGTGGTTATCCCGATGGCTATGAATACGATAGCTGCTGCCGCGTAGCGAACCTGTAATCTTTGTAATCTTCGGGAGCGGATTCGTTGCATGGTTCGTTTTTCCGCTTGCATGTCGTTTACCTGATCCCACCGTTCAGCCCATTCGACACGCCTGAATTTTCGAACTTCTTCCCGGAAGAGCTGTTGTGCTTCTTCGTCTTTCTTTAACCAATGATTGAATGCTTGCTGTTTTTCTTCATCCATGGTTCCGGTCAGGTAGTCATGTATTCGTGTACGTTTTTCTTCTATTGTCATCATAGCTTTGGTTTCTGTCTATAAGATAATAGTAGAAAAGTGAAAATGGGTGAATGTATTTCTTCGTTTTTTTTTGAAAAAGTTATATCTTGCTTATAAACAGGATTGTCGGAATTGCATGAAAAGGAATATTGCCGGGTCGGGAAATTGTCGGCGAAGTTGTTGCAGTCCATGATTGAGAAGGGTTTTGACTGTATTGACGGAAACGTTTAAGGACTCCGCTGTTTCTTTGTATTTTTTCTTTTCCACGATAATGGAGAGAATAACGGCACGGGTTCTTTCAGGTAATTGGCGGATAGCTTCGCGGATAGCCTCGACGAGTTCGGGGGAGAACGTTATAGCTTCTTCCTCGGTGGCTTCGAACGAGAGAAGTTCGGCATAGGTGTATTCGCGGGTATTTCGAATTTTGTTTACACAGAGGTTGCGCACGGCCCGGAAGAGAAACGCGGCTAACGTGTCCGGGGTGACGCGGGTGTATGCATGGGTGTTGATGAAATGGTAAAAAACGTCTTGTACGATATCTTCTGAAAAAGTATCATCATTGAGTAGGGAGTTGGAAAATAGAATAAGAGGTCTATAATAACGCCGAAAGAGGAGATTTCCTCCTTTATTGACATTCTGTTTGAATGTATTGAGGATATCCGTGTCCGCGATTTGCATGTAGTTCCTTATTTTATTTTCCTCAAAGGTAGATAATAAAATTCAGAATATAAAATAAGGAAGAATTCAACCTTGCTGAATTCCTCCTTGTTTTAGTTGAGTTTCCTGTGCTCTATAGTTTGTATTGATACAATTGAGCCAAAATGTTGTGGTATTCTTTTTCCACGTCCAGATAGCTTTGTTGGCTGTCGTAGAAAGTGGTGAGTTCGACGAAATAGTCGATCACGGAGAGTTGTCCGGCGTTGAGGGCTTTGTTGAGCAGTTCCACGTTGCGCTGTTGTTCAAGGACTTTGGCGTAGTCTTCACGGGAGATCTGCAAGGCTTCTGCCTGATGGTAGAGTTGTTGCAGGCTGGTGCGAAGATTCAGCCGGTTGTCTTCGAGAGAGGCTGTGGCGAATTCTGCTTGGGCTTTGGCTTTTTTGACGGTGTTTTTGTTTTCGAAAAGGGGGATGGATACTCCCACGACGAAACCGTTGGACGCGACGTTACCCGATGAGGCGCTACGTTTGTAACCGACGTCGAATTTGGGCAAGGAGAGGGAGCGGTTGAGTTTCACTTCCCGTTTGGCAATCTCTTGCTCTTCGGCTAAGCCTTTCAAATTCGGATCGGCGGCGATGAAATCGGCTTGCAATTGCTCGAAGTCGATTAAGCTTTCCCCTGTCGGGTATTCCGTGTTTTGGAACGGGAGCGGGTTACCGCCGTTCAAGTTTTGCAGTTGTTCCAACGCGGCGTTCAGTGCGGCTTGATTCAAGCGGCTTTGGTTCTGGGCGTTGAGTAATTCCAATTGGATTTTATTTAATTCCAATTGGTTTGCGTCACCTGATGCTAACCGTTTTTGATAGAGGGTAAACATGGACTCGGCATTACTTAATCGTTCGTCCAGCAGGACTTTTTGTTTGCGTAGATAAACGATTTCGATGCAGGTTTGTTTTGCCATCAGAAGAAGTTGTTGACGGTAAGCCGCGAATTGAAGGTCGAATGTACCGGACTTTAACGCGGCGATTTTGTTCTTGTTCGCGTACGTGTTGGGAAAGTCCAACGATTGTTTTACCGTGAATGAATATTCCGAACCGGGGTTATTCCGATTGCCCCACATTTGTTCCCACTCGAATGTCGGGTTAGCCAGAAATTTGCCGGTTTGGGATTCCAGTTTTTGGGCGTCGGTCATCTTCACGTTGGCTTGCAACGATTTGTTGTTGTTCTCGACGCTTTTCAGAACCTCGTCGATGCTACTTTGGGCCCTCGCGGAGAGGATGCCCAACAGCATGATGCTTAATATGTATAATTTATATGTATTCATATTGTTTGTTTCAAAGGTTACGCTTCCAAGTTTTCGATATTTTTTTGCTTGTGGTTAAGCAATATGTACATGATCGGAACCACGAAGCCGTTCAACAAGGTGGAGCTTAATAATCCACCCAAGATAACTTGAGCCAGCGGGCTTTGGATTTCATTGCCCGGAAGGTCTCCCCCGACTGCAAGCGGAATCAATGCCAAGGCGGAGGTTAAGGCTGTCATCAGAATCGGGTTCAACCGATCGAGAGAGCCGTGAATAACACTCTCGTATAATGAAAAACCTTGTTCCCGCAGGTGGTTGTAGTGCGACACGAGCAGGATTCCGTTTCGGGTGGCAATACCGAATAACGAGATGAACCCGATAATAGCGGGAATGCTGATGATTCCCGAGGTAAACCAGATGCTGATGATTCCCCCGATGATAGCCAAGGGCAAGTTCAGCATGATGATTCCGGATAAGGGCATACTGTGAAATTCGTTGAACAATAACAGGAATATCAACATGATAGAGATCAATGAGGTAAGGAACAAGGTACGTGAAGCCGCTTGTTCACTCTCGAATTGACCGCCGTATTCCACGTGATAGCCTTCGGGCAGGGAGATTTGTTCGTCTACTGTTTTTTGGATATCTTTCACGACACCGTTCAAGTCACGTCCTGCCACGTTGGCGGATACGACTATTTTTCGTTGCACGTTTTCCCGGCTGATGGTGTTCGGTCCCACGGAAGGGAGTATTTCAGCCACGTAGTGAAGCGGTACTTTTTGTCCGTTGGCGTCAATCATCAAGTTACCGATTTCTTCCATGTTTACCCGGTTGTTGTCGTGTACTTTCACGGTGAGGTCGAATACCCGACCGCCCTCGTACACTTGGGATATGACTCTACCGGAGAGTGCCACGTTGATGAACTCGGAGAATTCGGGCAAGGTAATGCCGTATTTGGCGAGCATATCCCGTTTCGGTTTGATTTGTAGTTGCGGGCGCTCGATTTGTTGTTCCAGAGTCAGATCGGCGATGCCGTCGATGCCTTGAATGGCGTCTTTGATTTGCCCCCCGATGGTGTACAGTTTGTTCAAATCGTTACCGAATAGCTTAATGGCTATGTTTGCTTTTGTTCCGGACAACATGGCGTCGATACGGTGGGAGATCGGTTGCCCGATTTCAATGTTCATGCCTTGTAGTTTACCCAATTGCTCGCGCACGTCGGCAAGAAATTCTTCCCGGGAGCGTTTGTCAAGTTCGAAAGGAGCTTCGATTTCCGATACGTTGACTCCCAAGGCGTGTTCATCCAATTCGGCACGTCCGGTCTTGCGGGCAACAGTCTGTATTTCCGGGATGCCCAGTAATATTTCTTCTGCCATCCGTCCCATCTTGTCGGATTCTTCCAGTGAGATACCCGGCATGGTGCTGGTATTGATGGTGAGCGACCCCTCGTTGAACGGGGGCAGGAAGCTACGTCCCAATCCGGTCATGATGATGATCGTGAAGATTAACAGGGCGGCACTGGTTCCGATAACCACTTTCTTGTGGCGGAGAGCCCATTCCAAGGCTTTTTTATACCATTTTTTCAGCGTGCGGGAAACAATGGGTTCCTTCTCGCTTTTTTTCAATGCTTTCGGGGTGGTGAGGATATAGCTGCATAATACCGGGGTTAAGGTCAAAGCTACTACCGTGGAAGCGAAAAGGGCCACGATGAAAGCGATTCCCAGCGGTATCAACATGCGTCCTTCCATGCCGGAAAGGAAGAACAGGGGCAAGAAGCAAGCCACGATGATTAGCGTGGAGTTCAGAATGGGCATACGTACTTCTTTGGATGCCTCGAACACGATTTTTAGGGAAGAAAGACGTTCGCCCGTCGGTCTTTGTTGATTTTCCCGCAGTCGTTTATACACGTTTTCGACATCGACAATGGCATCATCGACCAAGGATCCGATGGCTATGGCGAGTCCTCCCAAACTCATCGTGTTGATGGTTAATCCCAAGGCGTGTAAGGTTAGAATTGCCACGAGTAATGACAAGGGCAATGCTACCAGCGATATAATGGTGGTACGTACGTTCATCAAGAAGAAGAAGAGTACGATAATCACGAAGATTGCCCCCTCGAACAGGGCTTTCTGTATGTTGGAGATTGAACTCTCGATAAAACGGGATTGACGGAAAATGTCGGAAGAGATTTGCACGTCCGAGGGCAATGTCTTTTGCAATTCCGAGATGGCGTTGTCCAGTTTGTCCGTTAATTCCAACGTGTTGGAATTAGGTTGTTTAGTGATCGTGATTAACACGGCAGGATGTCCCTTTTCGGATGCCAGTCCCAGTTTGGGTTCTTTTTGCCCGATTTGTACCGTGGCGATGTCCGATAAAAGGACAGGTATATTGTCTACTGTTTTCACGACTCCTTTGCCGAGTTCTTCAACATTGTCGGTTGCGAGAATACCTTGCACGATGTACTCGTTACCGTACTCGTAGAGGATGCCTCCCGTGGAGTTCTGGTTCATGTTATCCACCACGGCCAGTACTTCGTCCATGGTGATGCCGTAGTGTTTCATACGGGTAGGATCGAGAAGTATCTGGTACTCTTTGATATCGCCGCCGATAACGGTTACCTGTGCCACGCCCCCCGTGGAGAGCAGGCGGGGACGGATTGTCCAGTCGGCAATGGTACGCAAGTCCTGTAAAGAGGTCGTGTCGGAGGTCAATCCGAAAATCATCATTTCTCCCAAGATGGAGGATTGCGGACCGAGAGTGGGACTTCCCACGTTACCCGGAAGGGCATCTCCGAGGGTAGATAGTTTTTCAGAAACAATTTGCCGTGCCGTGTATATATTGGTACCCCAGTCGAATTGCACCCACACGACGGAGAATCCTGTCGTGGAGGATGATCTCACGCTGCGCACGTCGGTTGCTCCGTTTACCGCTGTTTCGATGGGGAAGGTTACCATCCGTTCTACTTCTTCGGGTGCCATACCCTGTGCCTCGGTCATGACTACCACTGTCGGGGCATTCAAGTCCGGAAATACGTCCACTTCCATTTTGTGCGCCGTGTAAGAACCCCACAAAAGCAGGACAATCGACGCGATCATTACCACCAGTCGGTTGTGTAATGAATATTGTATGATCTTATTTAACATCCGAAATTAATTTATGATTTTAAATTTTAGATTGAAGAATTTCCCTCTCTAACTCCTCTTGCAGACAATTGATAACGCTGTATATCTTTTCATTTTCAATTTTCAATTCTCCATTTTCAATTGATTAATGTTCATGGCTATGTCCATGAGGTATTGCACCTGACGCGGAGGCCATTTTTACTTGGTAGGCTCCTTGAGTTACGACGCGGTCGCCGGGGTGCAGTCCTTTCAGTACCTGTACTTCTTTGCCATTGTTGGCGCCAAGGGTAACCTCTTGTTTGCGGTAGCCTTCGTCGTCGATTTGCACGTAGACGTAGAAGAAGCCCATTTCATTTGTCAGCGCGGAAACGGGGATACTCAAGGTATTTTCTATCGGGGATGAAATAAGATATACTTCAACAAATGAGCCGGGGATGACTTCTCCCTTGTTGTCAAATTCGAATGACACGGGTACGAAGAATGAGTTGTTGTCGGAAGTCTTTCCGAAAGAGAGCAGGCGTCCGTTCAGGTCTGCCAGTTCGTACACGTGGTTGTCATATGGGGTTTTGAAGTTGGCGCTATTGATACTCTTCAGCGCGTTGTAGTATCTTTGGGATACCTCGGCACGGAGTACTAACCGTTGGTTTTGTGAAACGGTTGCCAGTGCTTGTCCGGCTGTGATGTATTCTCCTTCTTTTACCAGTATGTTTTTGATATGCCCGTTGATCGGGGCGTTTACACTTACACCTTTCTCTGTTTTGGCTCCCGATACGGCCTCGTATGCTGTTCTGGCGTTCTCGTATTCCAAACGGGCGGCTTCGAATTCTTTTTGAGAGATGATTTTATCTTTCACGAGCGATTCAGCCCTGTCGTAATTGGCTTTTGCCGTTTCGTAGGTGGCTTTTACTTTCGTGTAATAATCTCCTTCTGCCATGTTCTTGGACGATATTTGGAATAGGGATTGCCCTTTTTTGACGGCGGTACCTTCACTCAATTTGTTGGAGGTAAAGGATACTATACCGTTGCTGGTGGCAACGACAACTGCTTCGTCGCCGGGGGCTGCCATTATTTGTCCGGAGGTTTTTACCACTTGGTTGAAACTGCCGGGCTGTATCTCTTGTACTTCGAAATTTGTTTTAGCGGCTTGCTCTTTGGAAAAGATTATCTCGTCGCTATGTTTTGCTTCTTCTGCCTCGTGGCTGTGTGCGGCGTGTTCTTCCGCGGTTTCGTGGTCGTGACTGTGATCGTGTTTCGGATCATGATCGTGATCCTTGTCATGGTTGTGGTCATGAGCATGGTCGTGTCCTGCATGGGTTTCCATTTCGGAATGTTTGTGTTTGTCTTGTGATGAGTTACTCTTGCATCCGACAAGTGAGATTGCTAATATTGTAATAGCATAAAAAAATGTTCTCATATGAATAAGTTATTTGTTATGAGTATATAAATCGAATAAATGTAGGTAATGTATTTTACCGGATTGCGATAAATACAAAGAATGAAATCCGGAACGATTTCTTTAAGCTAATACGGTAGGTGGTGCACGTCCGGCAGAAGTCATGCTCCACGTGATGGCGTGGAGTCGTTCCCGATAGAATGTGGGCGGTGTTATTCGCGTGTCTTCCGGGAATAAGAATAAATAGTTTTCTCCTGCAATGATAAATAACGGGAGAAGTAGATGCTCCGGAGTCAGTTCCGGACAACATGAACATTTATGATTATGTTCTTTTATTATATCTGTTTCAAAAAGTTGTTTTACTTCGCATTCTTTTTCACAAGAGTTGGAACCATGATTGTGTTGACAAGTATTCCCTTCTTGTTGTTCGATGCAATGTGTTGTGGTGAAACAGATGAGAGAGCCATGATGGTGGTGAGGTAAAACCGTTGTCGCCAGCATCGTGATGCAGGCAACAAGAAGCGGTATAATTGCTAACTGGCGTTTTCTCATGGCGCATATTATTAACTATCTGCAAATTTAGGGTATAGAATGCAGATATGCAAATGTTTGCGTGAGCTTTAATAAATTATTAACAATTACTTGTTCATGGTTTCGTATCCGCGAAGCATCAATTCTGCCGAGGCGGGATTGGTTGCCAATGGTACATTATGTACGTCGCAGACACGCATGAGCATTTGTACGTCCGGTTCATGTGGATGTTTGTCCAGCGGATCACGGAAGAAGAAGACCATTTGTACTTTATGTTCCGCAACCTGTGCCGCTATCTGTGCATCTCCCCCGATAGGGCCTGAAAGCAAACGTTCAACTTTTAATCCCGCGTCTTGAGCGTGTTTCCCGGTGGTTCCGGTTGCGATGATTTCAATGTTTGCCGAATGCATGAAATCATAATGCCTGTTTAGGAAAGCGACCATTTCTGCTTTTTTCCCGTCGTGTGCAATTACTGCTAGTTTCATAGTGTGATTTTTTTTACGTTACAGCAAATATATAATTAAGTCGGGCAAAAATGAAATGATTCGGGGGAAAGTTTATAGGGTTTATAAGGTTTGTAAAGTTTATAAGGTTTAAAAGTGACGGGAGTTCTTCGGGTATTATTAATCAGCAACTTTGCTGCTGTAGACGAAACATTTGCGGGTGTAATAGACTTTATGAACCTTATAAACTAATTCAGTATGGAGTCGGTTTGTTTGAAAAAGCGTTTGCTTTTGATGAGGTGGTAATCTTTTATGATGCTGTCGGAGAGGGCTTCGGGGACGACGTAATAGCGGGTGCGTCCTTCCTCGAACGGGCGGTATGTGTAGAACTTGATTGTTTCCATGGTGTAACGGGTGGTTTTTGCTTCCGGGCGGGTTAAAGTTAAGCGGATACAAATACCTCCGTCGGTACCTTTATAAGATTGGTTTGAAATGAAATTACCGAGTGAATAGGCGGTAACTCCAACGGTGTCTTTGCCCGATAAGATGTATTCGATAGGTTGTACCACGTGGGGGTGTGAACCGATGACGATGTCTGCCCCTTGTGCGTGTAGCCATGTGGCGAGGGCTTTCTGTTCTTTATTGGGGGAGGTGTGATACTCGTATCCCCAGTGCATGAAAGCAATGATATTGGTCGCCGAATCTCGTTTGGCTTGCTGAATATCCCGTTTGATAACCGTGGTGTCGATGAGGGAAACGACAAAACCTTTCGGGATGGGAAGTCCGTTTGTACCGTACGTGTAGTTTAACAGTGCGATTTTGAAATTGTCTTTCCGAAGGTAGAGCGGATTCCTTTTTTTATAACTTAACGTATCCATGAAGATGCCCGTGTGGGCGATGCCCAGCGAATCGAGGTAATAAATTGTTTTCGTGATGCCTCGAGCCAGTTGGTCGCAACAATGGTTGTTCGCCGTGACGAACGTCGTTACTCCCAGACGTTGCAGATCTCTTGCTATTTGCCAAGGAGAACTGAAACGAGGATACCCGGAGTATTCTTTATCGGAGAGGGTAGTTTCCAAGTTCGCGATTACAAAATCCGAGTCGTGCCAATAAGGTGCGATATACCGGAAGCATTTCAGGTATTTGTAATCTTTCTCGGTCGGGTTGTGTGCGTCGTATATCTGGGGTAGATGTTGGATGATATCCCCGCAAAAGAATAAAGAAACGGTGTCGGGTGTTGCCGGTATCTGTATAGCATGATCTGCTCGTGCGGGTTTCTTCTCCTCTTTGCAGGCGAGAAGAAGGATGGTAATCCATGTGATCAGAATGAGGGTATGTCGAATCCTCGATGCCATACGAGAGAGGTATAAAAAAAGCCGTCCGAAGACGGCTTTCAATTTATTTCTTCAATTCAAATTCAAATTCTTCTTCGGCGGGAGGAATACATTGAGAGCCTGAGCAAGCCATGTATTCAACAGTACCTACCAGTTTACCGGTGTCCTTTTTCAATTTCACGCGTTGAACGAAAGTAACTGTTTCCTCGAAATATTTCAATTCCATGTTGAATGCTTCGCTTTTTTCTACTTTCGCTTCTGTGGTAGCCTTGAATTCGCCAACTAATTCAATATCGGATGATTCGTCTTCGTCCATGATGAAAACGGTTGGTTGAGGACCATTCTCCGGAAGTTTCGTATCATACAGGTGCCAGCCGCTTTCAATGGTAGCCTTGCAGATGATGTCATAAACACCTTCGCTGACTTTCTTGAAAGTAATTTGCCATTTCACCGGTTTTAAAACCTGTGAGTTTGCAGCTCCAACCATCATGGTTAATATTGCTGTAAGAATTAAAAGTCTTTTCATGAGTAAATCAATTAGTTTTTAAAATAATTCCTCTCTAATATTTAGTGACGCAAAGTACAAAATTATCGAGAGAATTTGTCTTAGCTTATAGTTAAAAAAATTATAATGTTTTTTTCACTGCTACTTGTTCAAAGCTTTCCACGAAATCTCCCGTTTGAATATCGTTGAAATTGTTGATGTTCAAACCGCACTCGAATCCTTTGCTGACTTCTTTCACGTCATCCTTGAAACGTTTCAATGAACCGAGTTCTCCGGTAAAGATCACGATACCATCACGGATCACGCGTACTTTCGAGTTACGGGTGATTTTTCCGTCTCTCACGAGACATCCGGCAATGGTGCCCACCTTGGTAATCTTGAATGTTTCAAGTACTTCCACGGTAGAAGTGATTTCTTCCTTGAATTCGGGTGAAAGCATACCTTCCATGGCAGCCTTGATTTCCTCGATAGCCGTGTAGATGATGGAGTAGAGTCTGATGTCGATCTCTTCTTTCTCCGCCAGTTTGCGGGCACTCAAGGAAGGACGAACTTGGAATCCGACGATGATGGCGTTGGATGCTGCAGCCAGCATGACATCGCCTTCGGAAATTTGTCCTACCGCTTTGTGGATCACGTTCACCTGTATTTCTTGGGTCGATAGTTTGATCAAGGAATCGGATAATGCCTCGATAGAACCGTCCACGTCTCCTTTCACGATGATGTTCAGTTCTTGGAAGTTTCCGATAGCGATACGTCTTCCGATTTCGTCCAGCGTGATATGTTTCTGGGTACGCAGTCCTTGTTCGCGTTGTAATTGTTCGCGTTTGTTTGCCAATGCACGCGCATCTTTTTCGTTCGCCATCACGTTGAATTTGTCACCGGCTTGCGGAGCACCGTTCAACCCGAGGATTAATGCCGGGCATGAAGGTCCGCCTTCTTCCATTTTGGCGCCGCGTTCGTTGAACATGGCTTTCACGTGTCCGAAATATTGTCCGGCAAGCACAACGTCTCCGACGTGGAGAGTACCGCTTTGCACGAGTACGGTAGCCACGTATCCCCGTCCTTTATCCAAAGAGGATTCAATGATAGACCCCGTGGCTTTTTTATGCGGGTTGGCTTTCAGTTCAAGGATTTCAGCCTCGAGTAATACTTTTTCAAGAAGTTCCTCTACGTGTAAGCCTTTCTTCGCGGAGATTTCTTGACATTGGTATTTACCGCCCCATTCTTCTACCAGATAGTTCATGGCTGCCAGTTCTTCGCGAATCTTGTCGGGGTTGGCTCCCGGTTTATCAATTTTGTTGATAGCGAATACAATCGGAACACCTGCCGCACTTGCGTGGTTGATGGCCTCAACGGTTTGCGGCATCACGTTGTCGTCGGCAGCGATGATAATGATAGCGATATCGGTTACTTGAGCTCCGCGGGCGCGCATGGCGGTAAATGCCTCGTGTCCCGGGGTATCAAGGAAAGTTACCGTTCTTCCGTCTGCCAGTTTTACGCTGTAAGCCCCGATGTGCTGGGTGATTCCTCCCGCTTCTCCGGCGATTACATTTGCTTTACGGATATAGTCGAGCAAAGATGTTTTACCGTGGTCAACGTGTCCCATGACCGTAACGATCGGGGGACGGGTTTCCAGCATGTCTTCTGTTTCTTCCTCCTCTTCATCAATGGCTTCTTGAATGTCAACACTGACAAATTCAACATCGAATCCGAATTCTTCCGCCACGATATTGATGGTTTCTGCGTCCAGACGTTGGTTGATGGATACGAACAGACCGAGTGACATACAGGCCGAAATGATCTCCGCCACGGAAATATCCATCATGGTAGCTAACTCGCTAACCGTAACAAATTCCGTGAGTTTAAGAATATTCTTCTCCAGTTCGGCTTGTTCTATTTCAGCCTGCATTTTTTGATGCACGGCATCCCGTTTGTCTCTCCGGTGCTTGGAAGATTTGGTTTTTCCCTTACTTCCCAGACGCGCAAACGTATCCTTGATTTGTTTTTGAACATCTTCTTCCGAAATCTCAGCCTTGCTGGCTTTTTTCTTCTTGATTTTTTTGAGTTTCTTCTTGTTCTCTTCCTGTTTAGCTGTTTTAGGAGCATCAATAGTGATTCTTTCATCCTTTTTCAGAATACGTTTCCGTTTTTTACGGATCTCCGTATCATCAGAATCTTCTTTTCCGTCTCCACTGACCGGAATATTCTTCTTGAGAGCAAGTTCATCCGTGCTCTTGGGTGGAACAAGTGATTTCTTTTTAAGTTCCCGTTTATCTCTTTCGCGCTCTTGTTTGCTTTTTTTCGGGGGACGGGTGCGTTGATTGATGGCATCCAAGTCAATGGAACCCACTACTTTCACGTCCTTTATAGTCGGGGTGGAAGATTTATAGTTGACTTCCTGTCTTCCGGTATAGGTATTTTCTTCCTCTATTTCCGGTGCGGCCTCTTGTTTTACTTCCTCTTTCGGTTGTTTTATAAGAGTCTTCGGGGAAGATTTGAAAGGAGCTTGATTTTCTTCACGCTCTTGCTTTTGTGCGTGAACCGGAGTTTCTTTTACCGGAACTTCAACAGGTGTTTCCTCTTTTTTTTCTTCTATTTTCTCCACTCTTTTTTCTTCTTTTTTCTCGACAGGCTTTTCCTCGACCTTTTCTTCGTTTTTGGGCTTATTCAGTTTATTCAGGTCGATGTGATCCACGACTTTTATCTTGCTTTCCAGTTTTATCTCGTCTTTCACGGAAATAAATTCCGTTTGATGAGATTCCGTATTTCCCATATTGTCGATGCTCACGGTCTCTTTTTTTAGCCGGGTATTTTTCAAGTCCACGCGATTGGATTCTTTTTTAGCCTCGCTATCCGTGGAGAACTCTTTGGCAATCAAAGAGTATTGGTCATCAGTTAATTTTGCGTTTGGATCAGATGAAATCTTAATCCCCTTCTCTTGTAGGAAATCCACTATCGTGGACAAGCCTACGTTAAATTCTCTAGCAACTTTACTTAGTCTAACTGCCATATTAAGATTTTATTTACAAGCATTCATAATCTTGAGCGTCCTTATTCAAATTCAGCTCTTAAAATTCTGAGAACATCCCTGATGGTTTCTATCTCAAGATCAGTCCTGCTCTCTAATTCCGACTCACTTAATTCCAGTACGCTCTTGGCTGTATCACAACCTACGCGATTCAGTTCTGCAATGATCCACGGTTCTATTTCATCCGAGAATTCTTCCAGCTTCACGTCTTCTTCTTCCTCTTTCTCTAATTCGCGGTACACGTCGATCTCGTATCCCGTGAGTTGGCTTGCCAGTTTGATGTTCAAACCGCCTTTACCGATTGCCAGTGATACTTCTTCCGGATTAAGGTATACGTTTGCTCTTTTATTGCTTTCGTCAAGTTCAATTTTGTTGATCTTGGCGGGGTTCAAAGAACGGGTTATATAAAGTTGTATATTATTCGTGTAATTGATCACGTCGATATTCTCGTTTCTCAATTCCCGGACGATTCCGTGGATACGTGATCCTTTCATTCCCACGCAGGCTCCAACGGGGTCGATACGGTCGTCATAAGACTCTACGGCCACTTTTGCACGTTCGCCCGGCACCCGAACCACGTTTTTAATGGTGATCAGACCGTCGAATATTTCCGGTACTTCGTTCTCGAACAATCTTTCAAGGAACACGGGTGATGTTCTGGAAAGAATGATGTAAGGAGAAGCGTTTTTCATCTCCACCCGGATTACCACGGCACGAATGGTGTCACCTTTCTTGAAGAAATCACTCGGGATTTGTTCTTGTTTGGGTAATATCAATTCGTTGCCTTCATCGTCCAGTACCAGAATCTCTTTTTTCCATACTTGGTAAACTTCCCCGGTCACGATCTGTCCCACTTTCTCTTTGTATTTCGTGAAGATGTGGTCTTTCTCCAGCTCGAGGATACGGGCAGAAAGGTTTTGCCTTAATGCCAAAACCGAACGGCGTCCGAAGTCTTTGAATTTCACCTCGTCGGTTACTTCTTCTCCCACTTCGTAATCCGTGTCTATTTTCTTCGCTTCGGTCAATGATATCTGTGTATTCGGGTTCTCAAATTCTTCGTCTTCAACCACGACACGATTTCTCCAGATCTCCAAGTCCCCTTTGTCTATATTGATAATGATATCAAAATTTTCGTCCGTCTCATATCGCTTGATGAGCATATTTCTGAAAATGTCTTCCAACACTCTCATCAAGGTAGCTCTGTCAATATTTTTTAGCTCTTTAAATTCTGCAAATGAATCAATCAAATTAATGTTTTCCATTTTATCTCGTGTGTTTTAGAAAATAACAATGTCTTTTACCTCCTTTATGTCTTTGAACTGAATGCTCTTATCTATTTTTACAAGGCTCTTTTTCTTTTTCCCTTCAACCGCGACTTTCTCTTCACATTCAAGTACGATGCCTTCGTCTGAATAAGATTTTAATATGCCTTGTATTTTTTCTCCCGTTAGTAGCTTTGCCTCAACTTCTTTGTTCAGGTTCTTCTCGTATTGCTGTGCTACTTTGAACGGGTAACCGATTCCGGCACTTGCAACGGTTATGGCGAAATCTTCGGTCTCCCGGTCGAGTTGGGCATCCAATTTTTTGCAAACCTCTCTACACTTGCCCACGTTGACACCTGTCAACGAATCGATGTAGACCTCGAGCGAATTATCTGCGGATATGGATACATCCACCAGAAACAATTCGCTTCCTTCCAGAATGGATTTGATAATTTCTTTTATTTCCTTTGTGCTTTTCATTCAATCCTTTAGTTTAAGATAACAGAAGAGGGGACGTCTCGCCCCCTCAGTGTTAATAACCGCTTGCAAAGATACAATTAATTCTTTTTATTCCAAAGGGTTCGCTGAAAAATCTAAAGAAAAATAGCTATTCGTCGCGTAAAACGAGCGGATTCCGGAAGAATGCAGTAGATTAGCGGCTTACGGAAGAAAATGGTTGAAAAAGTGAAACATATTTGTCACATTCCGTCTGTTGTTCCAAATAAAATTTGTAAGTTTGCCGAAATTTTGTGAATTATGGAGTTTAAAGCAAAGGATATAGCAGCTCTGCTTGGCGGGGTTGTGGATGGAGATCCGGAAGTTATTGTGAATAACGTTTCCAAGATAGAGGAAGGAAAACCCGGTACGCTGGCTTTTCTTGCCAATCCCAAATACGAGCACTATGTCTACACGACACAGGCTTCAGTCGTTCTGGTAAACAAGACTTTTGAACCTGCCCACGAGTACGCCTGTACATTAATTCGTGTAGAGTCTGCTTATGATGCAATCGCGACCTTGTTGCAGATGTACGAGGATATGCGCCCGAAACCACAGGGGATAGAACAACCGTCTTATGTTAGTGAAAGTGCCACGATAGGAGAAAAGCCTTATATCGGGGCATTTGCTTATATAGGAAAAGGTGCGAAAATAGGTAATAACGTTAAAATATACCCGCAGGCTTATATCGGTGACGGGGTGACCGTCGGTGACGATACGATTATCTATGCCGGGGTGAAAATCTACTCCGGTTGTGTTGTCGGGAAATCATGTATCCTGCACGCGGGAGTGGTTCTGGGTGCTGATGGATTCGGTTTTGCCCCGGAAGGCGATCATTATAAAAAGGTTCCGCAAATCGGAAACGTGGTGGTCGAGGATAACGTAGAGATTGGTGCCAATACTTGTATAGACAGGGCTACGATGGGGTCTACGCTTATTCATAAAGGCGTGAAACTGGATAATCTGGTACAGATCGCGCATAATGTTGTCGTGGGAGGTAACACGGTTATTGCCGCCCAGACGGGAATTGCCGGGACAACGAAAGTCGGTGAGAATTGCGTGTTCGGCGGACAGGTGGGACTTGTCGGTCACTTGACAATCGGGGCGGGTACTCAAATTGCGGCGCAGAGCGGTATCACTTCCAATATCCCGGAGAAATCCGTGTTGCGCGGTTCGCCTGCTTTTGATTACCCGAAATATCAGAAATGTTACGTGATGTTCCGGAAATTGCCGGAAATGTACGGGCTATTGAGAGATTTAGAGAAAGAAGTTGCAAATTTAAAGTCAAAATAGAAATGTCAGTAAAGCAAAGAACTTTGAAGAGTGAATTCTCTTTGAGCGGAAAAGGCTTGCATACCGGTAAAATGGTAACGGCTACTTTTAAGCCGGCGGAAGAGAACTTTGGGTACAAAATACATCGGGTAGATTTGGAAGGAGCCCCTGAAATTCCCGCTTTGGCTGAATATATTAAATTGATGGATCGTGCCAGCTGTCTGGAAAAAGACGGGATTTGCGTGTTCACGATGGAACATGCCATGGCTGCTCTTTACGGTTGTGGTATTGATAATTGCCTGATCGAGTTGAACGGGGAGGAATTTCCGATACTGGACGGGAGTTCAAAATATTTCGTGGAAGCCATTGAAAAAACCGGAATCGAGGAACAATCGGCAGAACGGAAATATTTCGTGGTGAAGGAACAAATGGAATATTGCAGTGAAGACGGGCAAACCAAATTGACCTTGTTGCCGGATACGGATTATAACGTGAATCTGGTGGTGGCTTACGATTCTCCTTATTTGCAGATGCAATATGCGGCCTATTCCGACAAGACGACGGATTTTGCCAAGGAGATAGCTCCTTGTCGTACTTTCGTGTTTTTGCGGGAATTGGAGATGTTGTTAAAACATAACTTGATAAAGGGAGGAGATTTGGATAACGCTATCGTGATTGTAGACCGGGAAATCTCTCAGTCAGAGGTAGATCATTTAGCGAAATTATTCAATCATGATTCCATAGAGGTAAAACAAGGAGTGTTGAATAACTTGACCTTGTATTTCGATAACGAGCCGGCTCGTCATAAATTATTGGATGTTATCGGGGATTTGGCATTATGCGGACGTTTTATCAAAGGACGTGTTATAGCTGAAAGACCGGGACATAAGGCAAACACGACGATGGCTCGGAAAATGTATAAAGCGATAGCACAAGCGGAACGCGAGGATGTTCGTCCGGATGTGGATACGGATTCCGAGCCTATGATGGATGTGAACAAAGTACGTGCTTTATTGCCTCACCGTCCTCCTTTCTTGTTGGTGGACAAGATTTACGAGGTAACGGATGATATCGTGATCGGTTGCAAGAACGTGACCATGAACGAACCTTTCTTCGTGGGACACTTCCCGGAAGAACCTGTTATGCCGGGCGTGCTGATCGTGGAAGCCATGGCACAATGTGGAGGTATCCTTGTATTGAATCAAGTGGAAGACCCGGAGAATTATTCCACTTATTTCGTAAAAATTGATGGAATTAAATTCCGTCGTAAAGTAGTTCCGGGAGATACTTTAGTGTTCAAATTAGTCAAGATTGCTCCCATACGGCGCGGTATCGTGACGATGAGGGGATATGCTTTCGTTGGTAAAAATTTAGTTTGTGAAGTAGGAGAATTTATGGCGCAAGTTGCAAAAACCAAGAAGGATTAGTAAACTTGCACCCGCTAAAATGAAAATAATATATACTATTAAATAAAAAACGAATGAAACAACCGTTAGCTTATGTTCATCCTGAAGCACAAATTGCTGATAACGTGGTGATTGATCCGTTCGTGACAATTGACAAGAATGTTATCATCGAGGAAGGAACAAGGATTGGCTCGAATGTTACTATTCTGGAAGGGGCACATATCGGGAAGAATTGCAAGATATTTCCGGGTGCTGTTATTTCCGCTATTCCCCAAGACTTGAAGTTTAGAGGGGAAAAATCAATTGTCGTTATTGGAGATAACACAACCATACGTGAATGTGTTACTGTAAATAGAGGTACTGCCGCAAAGGGCATTACCCAAATTGGTAATAATTGTTTGATAATGGCTTACGCGCATGTGGCGCACGATTGTCGAATTGGAAATAATTGTATTGTAACGAATGCCTGCCAGTTGGCCGGAGAGGTTGAAATGGACGATTTCGCTATTCTGGGCGGAATGAGTGCCGTGCATCAATTCGTGCATATCGGACGTCACGTGATGATTTCCGGTGGCTCATTGATCGGAAAAGATGTGCCCCCGTACGTGAAAGCCGGAAGAGTACCATTGTCTTATGCCGGTGTAAACTCTATCGGGTTACGTCGCCGCGAGTTTTCCAACGAGAAAATCAATGAGATTCAAGATATCTATCGGATTCTTTTCCAGTCCGGTCTGAATAATACAGACGCTATCGAACGGATTGAGGCAGAAATGCCGGCATCAAAAGAGCGTGATGAAATCATCATGTTCGTGCGGAATAGCAAACGGGGTATCATGAAGGGATATATGGGATAGCCTTATTTATAGATTAGAACAATAAAAAAGCACTTCTTGCGGGAAGTGCTTTTTTTATTGTGCTAATCCTGATAATTATAATTTCGGACCTGCTGCAACCAATGCTTTTCCGGCTTCGTTGCCTTCGAACTTCTTGAAGTTCTTGATAAAGCGTTCAGACAAGTCTTTTGCTTTTGTTTCCCATTCGCTGGCGTTGCTATACGTGTCGCGAGGATCAAGGATTTTCGGGTCAACTCCCGGCAATGCGGTCGGAACTTGGAAGTTGAAGTACGGGATGTCCTTGGTCGGGGCTTTGTCGATAGAACCGTCGAGGATAGCGTCGATGATACCGCGGGTATCTTTGATAGAGATACGTTTTCCGGTTCCGTTCCATCCGGTGTTCACCAAATAGGCTTTCGCTCCTTCTTTTTCCATCTTTTTCACCAGCTCTTCCGCGTATTTGGTCGGGTGCAATGACAAGAATGCCGCACCGAAGCAAGCGGAGAAGGTCGGGGTCGGTTCGGTAATACCGCGTTCCGTACCTGCCAACTTAGCCGTGAATCCGGACAAGAAGTAATATTTCGTTTGTTCCGGGGTTAAGATAGATACCGGGGGTAATACTCCGAACGCGTCAGCAGACAAGAAAATAACTTGTTTTGCAGCCGGGCCCTTGGATACCGGTTTCACGATATTCTTGATGTGATAGATCGGGTAAGAAACACGGGTGTTTTCAGTAACCGATTTGTCGTTGAAGTCAATCTTCCCGTTAGCGTCTACCGTTACGTTCTCCAGCAACGCGTCACGTTTGATAGCGTTGTAGATATCCGGTTCAGCCTCTTTGCTCAGGTTGATAACCTTGGCGTAGCATCCGCCTTCGTAGTTGAACACGCCTTCGTCGTCCCATCCGTGCTCGTCGTCACCGATCAAAAGACGTTTCGGGTCGGTAGACAAGGTGGTTTTACCCGTACCGGACAAACCGAAGAAGATAGCGGTATTCTTACCGTTCATATCCGTGTTGGCGGAGCAGTGCATGGAAGCGATGCCGCGCAACGGGTTCAAGTAGTTCATGATAGAGAAGATACCTTTCTTCATTTCACCACCGTACCAAGTGTTCAAGATAACTTGTTCTTTGGTCTTCAAGTTGAAAACGGTAGCGGTTTCCGAATTTAATCCTAATTCTTTAAAGTTATCCACTTTTGCTTTAGCGGCATTGAAAGAAACGAAATCGGGTTCACCGTAGTTTGCCAATTCCTCCTCTGTCGGGCGAATGAACATGTTCTTTACAAAGTGAGCCTGCCATGCAACTTCCATGATGAAACGCACTTTCAGACGAGTACCTTCGTTAGCCCCGCAGAACGTATCCACCACGTACAATTTCTTGTTGGACAATTCTTTCACGGCTTTTGCTTTTAGGTCAGCCCATGCTTCTTCCGAGCAGGGTTTGTTGTCGTTCTTGTATTCGTCAGTCGTCCACCACACGGAGTCTGCGCTGGCTTCATTCATCACAAAGAATTTATCTTTGGGAGAACGTCCGGTATAGATACCGGTCATCACGTTCACGGCTCCGAGTTCGGTTACATATCCTTTTTCGTACCCTTCCAAAGTAGGGTCTGTTTCAGCCTTGTA
The DNA here is from genome assembly GCF_900184685.1 of Butyricimonas sp. Marseille-P3923. GTDB lineage: Bacteria > Bacteroidota > Bacteroidia > Bacteroidales > Marinifilaceae > Butyricimonas > Butyricimonas muris. Next base: position 359,475 of record NZ_FXXL01000006.1, on the reverse strand, counting down.
TAATTCTTCGTACGAGGGGTTGTGTAAGATTTCTTTTACCCCTGTAATTCCATAAATGCTTAAATCTAATTTTGCCATGGCAATAAATTTATGTTTGTAAATTAATTAATTCTTTTTTTCTGTAATCAGACCACAAAAATAGGAAACATTTTTATAAAAACAATCAAGATTCCCACTCCAGCGAGTCTTTATATATAATTAACACCTCATCTTATCCGTCCCTGTGTCGTACTGTATTTATCCTGTTGTATACCATTTGTACGTGAGGGTCGATGAATTTGTTCGGGTCGATCTCCTGTATGTAACTGTCGGTAAATACGGGATTTAATTTATTGTCTATCCGGTTTCGCCCGATAGCGGTCAGTGCTGCGCTTTGCAGGAAAGGAGAGTCGGATTGCAGGTATCCGTCTACCCGGCTTTTCAAATCTTTACCTTTTGCAAGCACCAGCGTCCCGAAATATTCGGCGATCTCGAAGCTATGACAATGCTCTAACAATTGTGTAATTTTTTCAGTAATCAAATCCTCGACGGGGAACAAAAAGCACGCAACGATTTGTTCTTCCCGTCTTCCTGTACCCCACAAGAGTTGTGCCAATTTTTGTTCTTTAGGGTAACGGGTGGCCAAATTTTTTAAAGAGAGATAACTAGCCCCGATTTGTCCTCGGGTGTCAGCCCCCACGTTCTCCATACTGTCGAGGCTTCTTCCGTTTTGCAGGCGGAAAATACGGCGGCTGATTTCCTTGAAGGTTTGTTCCGTTTCTTTGCTTATCGGGTATACTTCCATTATTCCTCGGTGTATTAATGAAAAATTCGCATCGCAAAAGTAGAGATAAATAAATGATTCGGGGAAAGAAATTATATATTTTACAACATATACAAACGTTTGTGTAGAAGTTGCTTATATTAAAGTTTCTAAATGTGTTAAATATTTATTAAGATTTGGACGTGCAATCGTTCTATCACGAGATATCGCTAATTTCGTGCGGTGAAGTTGTAATATGAGTATATCAATATTTTAATAATACGAATGATGATAAAGTTTTTCACGAGTGCATTGCTTTGTTTTCTTGTTTTGACCGGTGTGTGTCAGAAGGCGAATTTCAAGCAGGCAGAGAGGTTTATGAAGATGGACGCGAAGAATCTGACCGGTTCGACGGTTGTCTATCCGAATTATTTGAAAAAGAGTGACAAATTCTGGTACTCGTACCGGAAGGCGGACGGGACACGCTATTTCTTCGTGGACCCCAAGGCAAAATCACAACGGGAGATGTTCGACCGGGATTTTATGGCGGCAGAGATCAGTAAAGTGACTCATAAACCCGTGAACAAAAGCGAACTCCCGATCACGGGCATTTCTTTCAAGGAAGATCAGAAGACGATGAAATTCATGGTTGACACGTTCCGTTTCGAGTACAATATTTACACGAAGCAACTTGTCAAAATTGATTCCGCCCGGAAGAAGCCGACTCCACCCGCTAAACCGAAAAGAACAGGATTGTTCGGGGCGTATTCCCCGGATAGTACCTATATCGTGTATGCCAAGGGACATAATTTGTACATGTTGCGCGTGAAAGATTCGGTTGAAACACAATTGACTACCGATGGGGAGTTGAAGTACTCGTATGCCGTTTCGGATTCGGATACTTCTACGTCAAGAAAGTCGGCGCGTGTAACTTGGTTCGAAAATTCCGAACGTTTCTACGTGCGCCGTACTGACCGCAGGAAGATTAAATCCTTGTTTATCGTCAATTCCCTGAGCCAGCGTCCCGCGCTCAACGAGTACCAATACGTGATGGCGGGTGACGAGAACGTGCAACAGGAAGAACTTTATCTTTTCGATACCCTGAACAAGAAAGAGATCAAAGTCCCCGTGGAGAAATGGAAAGATCAGACTATTCGTTTGTTCACTCCCGGGAAGAAAGTGGAGAGTCTTTATTTCTTGCGGAAGAAAAGAACGTGTGACGAGATCGACTTCTGTCGGGTAAACCCTGAAACGGGAGAGGTTAAGGTGTTGTTTAACGAGATTAGCAAGCCTTATTTCAATAATGAATTCTTCCATTTGTCATTATTGAATGACGGGAAAGATATTATCTGGTGGTCGGAGCGTACCGGGCACGGTCATTTCTATCTTTACGACGGGGAAGGTAATTTGAAGAACGCGATATCTTCCGGTGCATGGACTTCCGGGAAGATGGTTAAGATAGATACCGTCGGGCGTACCATTTATTTCGAGGGATACGGTCAGGTGAAAGGGGAATGTCCTTATTTCGCCCGGATAAACAAGGCTCGTCTGGACGGGAACGGTCAGGTGGAGATGTTGACGCCGGAGCAGGCGACTCACGAGGCGGCTTTCTCCGAGTCGGGACGCTATTTCGTGGATAATTACTCCCGTGTCGATCTGGAACCTGCGAGCGTACTGAGGGATAACAAGGGAAAGAAGATTCTCGATCTGGCTTCGCCCGATTTAACGGCTCTTTACGAGACGGGATGGCGGATGCCGGAACCGTTTACAATCAAGGCGGCGGACGGGGTAACCGATCTGTACGGTTACATGTGGAAACCGGCTGATTTCGATTCCACGAAGATGTATCCTGTCATTTCGTATGTTTACCCGGGTCCCCAGACGGAAGCTATCCCCTTGAAATTTAGCGTGAAATCGGCTTATAATACCGCGTTGTCGCAAGTAGGTTTTATCGTGGTGACTTTCGGGCACCGGGGTGGCAGCCCGCTACGGGACAAGTGGTATCATACCTTTGGTTATAACAATCTTCGCGATTATCCTTTGGCGGATGATAAATTCGGGATCGAGCAATTGGCGGATAGATTCTCTTTCATCGACAAAACGAAAGTGGGTATCTTCGGTCATTCCGGCGGCGGATTTATGTCCACGGCGGCAATATGTACCTATCCGGATTTTTACACGGCGGCAGTTTCTTCCGCGGGGAACCACGATAATAATATATACAACCAGTGGTGGGGGGAAACACATCACGGGATAAGGGAAATCAAATCGTTCGAGAAAAAGACCGTGAAAGATTCCGTGACGGGAAAAGATACCACGACCACGGTGGAGAAAGTGAAATTTGAAACCCGTATTCCCACGAATATCGAGTTGGCGAAAAATCTGAAAGGTTATTTGATGCTGGTGACCGGGGACGCGGATAATAACGTGCATCCGGCAAACACCCTTCGCATGGCTGATGCCCTTTTGCGTGCCGGAAAGAATTTCGATTTGGTGATATTACCCGGTCAGAGTCACGGTTTCTCTGGGATGCCGCAAGAATTTTACCAACGGAAAATGTGGTTCCATTTTGCCAAGTACCTGTTGGGTGATTTTTCTTCCGATCAGTTCCGGGAGATTGACGCTTTCATGCGATTATAAAATAAATTTCTAATTAAAAAAGCAGATTTAGGCAGAGTGTAGCGAATTAGCATAGACAGGTTTTGTTACACTCTGCCCCTCTCAAAAGTGGTCGCAAAATGTAATCAGAATCTCTTGTTGTCAGAACAATAGAAATTTATACCTTTGTGAAAAATTGCGACTATAGTATGGCTAAGATAACAGTAAAGAATACAGAAATAGTCTTTTACAAGAAAGATCAAGAAGATTATATTTCGCTGACAGACATTGCCAAAATTCGAGATGCGGAAAATCCATCACAGATAATCAGTTTGTGGTTAAGGACTTACAGTACAATTGAATATATCGGTCTGTGGGAAATGCTGAATAATCCGAATTTTAAACCCCACATTTATGAGGGGTTTAAAAATGAATCGGCAAAGCCACATTTTTGGATGTCGCCCCAAAAGTGGATCTGCGAAACAAATGCCATTGGAATGACATCGAAGGCCGGGCGCTACGGTGGCGGAACATATGCCCATTCAGATATTGCCTTCAAATTTGCAGCATAGATTTCGGCGGAGTTTGAGTTATACCTTGTTACGGAGTTTAAGAGACTGAAAATAGAGGAACAAAAAACGCTAGGTTGGTCTGCGAAGCGAGAATTGGCGAAAATTAATTATCATATTCATACAGATGCTATTAAGCACAATTTGATCCCCGCGGAACTTACTGCAAGGCAAACTTCGATTATTTACGCCAACGAAGCCGACGTGCTGAATGTAGCACTATTCGGAATAACGGCAAAGGATTGGAGGGAGTCTAATCCAGACCTCAAAGGTAATATCCGTGATTACGCAACGATAAATGAGTTAATTTGTCTGTCAAATATGGAGAACCTTAATGCTGTATTTATCAATGAGGGACTTCCGCAACGTGAACGGCTAATAAAGTTGAACCGGATTGCCATTCAGCAAATGCAGGTTTTGACAGAGGTTGAGGGTCGAAAAATGTTGAAATAGAACTGTGTCGCTAATTTGAATAATAGGTGTCTGGCATGCTTTCGGTTCGCTTAGACGGCGTTCTCTTTTATCAATTCTTCTATTTTCTTTATCAATTGTTCTGTGGTTAACTCCATTTCTTCAATTGCCATCCAAGTTACGATGTTTTTCCGGTTCGACAAGTAGAGGCGGGGGATCGTGCTATTGGCGAAAAGCGAGAAAACTTCCCGCTTGGAGTCGAGGAAGAATGGCATCGTGAATTTTTCCTTTTCCCAGTATTTGTTGACCGTAGAAACGGTTTCTTCTCTGGAAACAGTGACAAGCCTGAAATCGGGGTTCTCTTTCAATTTTTCCCATACTTCCTCGATTTTCGGTAATTCCCGTTCGCAATCCGAACAAGTGGTCACGAAGAACACGAGCAAAGTCACCTGTCCTTCCAGTTCCTCGCTGTTCAATTCTTCCCCGGCAGCGTTCTTCACGGTAAAATCCGGCAGTTTGTCACCTGCCTCGATATAGTTTTCAATTTCGCCCTCTTGGTCTTTATCTTTCACGCAAGAAGAAAAGAGCAACGCGAATAACGTAAGCAATATAACAGATATAATCTTCATAATCTTGTTTCTAATTTCAGCGTGAAGATAGTGAATTACATGGAATTATAAAAATATTACGTGTTTTATGCATCGAGAAGTAAGTATATATGCATAAAAACGAAAGCGGAAATTCTTGTATGTTTGCGTGTGATAAAATAAACGATTACTTATTATGGATAAAAAAGAGAATATTTTACGAGAGGATTTCGCGGCTGCTCCTTGTCTGGTTGCCGGGTACGAGAACTTTATGGACGGATTGCTGGACATCGTGCGTTCCGGTACGATAGACGAAACAATGGGCGAACAGGTGAAAACGTACGTGTTGGATTTCGTGAGGAATAACCCGTTGGCTGCATTTGACCGATTCGCGGATGATACGTATGTTCGCGACTATATCGGACGGGATGCCCGCACGGGATGGGAAGCTATCGTGATGTCGTGGAAGAAGGGCAATCGTACCGCCATTCACTCGCACCCGCAGTTTGCCGGGTATACCTTTGCCGACGGGGAGTTCCTTGTCGAGATATTTGAACCTTGTGAAGGGGGTATCCGTTTGGTCGATGAATTGAGAATCAATGATGTTTTAGGATTATACGCCATCGGGGAAGCCGGAAAATTCGACAATCATATCCATCGTATCACCTGTCTGAGCGATACGGCACACAGCCTGCACGTGTATTCGGACGATGCATTAAAGGGTAAAAAATGGGATGGGGTGAAAATCTTTTACAATTGAAATTAACTAATCAACCGCGCTTGTTTATCATGATTCAGTGATTCAAGTTGACATGAGTCATTTGGTAGATAACCAGAAAATATTATTTTTGCAGGCGTGTGAAAATGTTAGTAATAAATTAATTGTATGAGTGTGACAACAAAAAAGAAAGAGAGAGTAAAGTTTAGTAAAGCGTTTTGGGTTGCCAACACGGTAGAGTTGCTGGAGCGTGCCGCCTATTACGGGGTATTTGTCGTGATCACGTTGTATTTGAGCAACGTGCTGGGTTTCACGGATATTCAGGCTGCCACGATCGCGGGAGTTTTTTCCGCTTGTTTGTATTTATTGCCGACATTTTCGGGGGCTCTTGCCGACAAGATCGGCTTCCGGAAATCAATGTTGTTGGCGTTTGCCCTGCTGTCGCTGGGGTATTTGGGGCTGGGGTTGTTCCCGAGTTTCCTGTCCACGACGGGGTTGGTTGAATACGGCTACGTGACCAAGTTCACGGGGTTGCAGGAAAGCGCTTATCGTTACGGGATTATTCCGGTTATGATACTGATTATCGTCGGGGGCTCGTTTATCAAGAGCGTGATCTCCGGTACGGTGGCGAAGGAAACGGACGAGAAAAACCGTGCCCGCGGGTTCGCTATTTTTTACGGGATGGTGAATATCGGGGCGTTCTCCGGTAAAGTGCTGGTGACTCCCTTACGGGATGCCATGGGGCACGAGGGAATGATCGTGTTGAATTATTTCTCGGCGGCGATGACTTTTCTGGCTTTGATAGCGATTTATTTGTTTTACAAGAGTGATAAACACGCCGGGGAAGGGAAAACTTTCCGGCAAATATGGACGGGTTTGGTAAAAGTGTGTTCCAACGGGCGATTGATCGTGCTGATCTTGATTATCACCGGATTCTGGATGGTGCAACACCAGTTGTACGCCACGATGCCGAAATACGTGACGCGCTTGGCGGGAGAGGCGAGTGCCATCGGTTGGTACGCTAACGTGAACCCGCTGGTGGTCGTGTTGACCGTGAATCTGGTAACTTCATTGATGCGGAAGAAATCGGCCTTGTTCTCGATGACTTGCGGTATGTTTATCATGCCCGTTTCCGCCTTGTGCATGGCGTCCGGGAATATGCTGGGAGGCGGGGAAATCCTCGGGCTGCACCCGGTGGCGTTTATGATGATAGTGGGTATCGTGTTCCAAGGATTGGCGGAAGTGTTTATTTCACCCCGTTTTCTGGAATATTTCTCGTTACAGGCACCGAAAGGGGAGGAGGGAATGTACCTCGGTTTTAGCCATCTGCATTCCTTTTTGTCATCCATTTTCGGGTTCGGGTTGTCGGGATTCCTCTTGAGCAAGTATTGTCCCGATCGAGCTTTGTTCAGCAGCGAGGCAGAATGGGCTGCCGCTTCGGCTAACGCGCATTACATATGGTATTATTTTGCCGCTATCGCTTTGGTGTCGGCTATTGCCTTGATTATTTACGGTCGGGTGGTACGGCGCATGGATGCCCAAAAGGCTGTGGCATAAGGAATTGTTCCCAATTAGATATAAGACGTCTTCCGCTTTCGCGGGAGGCGTTTTTTGTTTTCGTGATATTCATGGTTATGGCTTGTGTCACGGACGTTTAATAGTAGTGTTTCTCTCTATTAGCTGTATAAGATAAATTAATAATTAACATAATATATGGTTTTACTAAATATTAGCGATAAATGAATCTCAATTTATTTCCTATTCAAATACTATTTTTTTACTTTTATAATAGGAGTTGAATGGGAGTTGAATAGGAGATGAATAGGAGTTGGTATATAGAAAGTATAACTTAGATTATATGATAATACTTTTTTCAGAACTGTTCTCTCCTTGTTAATTTCAGTTAATTGACAGGTCGTGTGGAGATAAACGTGCTGCTCTTTACCGTGATTCCGATAGTGGAAACAGCTTCTTTGTTTTTTGGGTATAAGGCTGTTCACGTGTGAACAGGAATATAATTTCGCGCGGAAAGTTGTAAAAGAATGAAAATTTTTTCTACCTTTGTATTATGGACTGTGCGGAGAGCCGCTGATGATGTCCTGTTTACGATGTTGAGGTTATAATTTGCGTTTCCTTGAAGTAGGATTCAAGACGATTAGTCACGGGAAACGGGATTGCAACACTCATGTCGTTGTATTCGTATATTCTTTATGGATATATAATATAGCGGCGTGGGGTTGCTTTTTCGTGGTGGCGTTCCTACTTCACACGATTAAGTCAACCCCTTTGCCGTTATACTACAGCTCCGGGTTGACTTGTTCAGTCCGGAGTTCGTTTTTTGAGGACTCCGGCTGAAATATAAGTACTGGATAACCGGATGATTTTAGCATCGGGTTATTTTTCAACAAAGTAGACAAATTAGAATTTTTTTGGCGCGGGTTTTAAATTGAATTTACAATGTTTGCAACCAGCTATTTGAACCCGTGCCCGGAAAGGGGGAAATTAGCTCCTCCCCTTTCCTTTTTTGAAAAACAAAGGAGGGAAGAGCCGGCAGGTGCACACCTCGACAAACTTGGAATACAGGAACGCGGGTAATCAATACGCGACTACCACCCGCGTTAAGGGAGAAGGGTAAGACGTTTTGCCCTCTCCCGTTTTTACTAACTTAAATAACGAAGTATGGAACAACAGGAAGAAAAAATCGAGATAGTCGTCAACACGCGAAAAACCAAGGAAATAAGATTTTACGTGTACGCGGACGAGTGTGTCGTGGATTGGGGTGACGGGAGCAGTGAGCGTTACGCCACACCCAAGCCGGGTATTGAGGATTCGGATTACTGGCGGACACCTAAAAGACCCTATTGTGAACACTCGTACCGCGGGGTTAATCGCGTGGTCACGGTGACCGTTTCCGCCATGCGGTTATCGGAATTTATAATCGAGCATATTCCCGTGACGAGTGTCAGGGTTCGGGATTGCGTTCATTTAGGTCATTTTTTTTGTATAGATTGTGGTCTGAGGCAATTGTACCTTGGCGATAGCCCGCGTTTGTATTACCTTAAATGTTCTTGTAACAATTTGCGTAAACTGGATTTGTCGGGTTGTTCCGGTTTGATGGGGTTGGAATGTGATTGCAATTACTTGACGGAATTGAATTTGTCCCGTTGTTTCAAGTTGCACACGCTCGCCTGCCGTTTCAACAGGTTGAAAAAATTGCGGGTTGCCGAAAGAGCGGAAAAGATTCATACCGTGAAGTGTTGTTACAACGATTTGTCGGCGAAAGAATTGAGCCGCTTGTTCCGGGATGTCACTTGCTTGGTGGATTTCGGCTGTATAGATTACGGTTTGAATCCCGGAACTCGCGAAGCGGACAGGTATTGGCTTGACGAGCATCGTTGGCATATCACGAATTGTTACATGGAGAAGAAGATGGAAAGAATATTACAGGATGCCGGTAAATGCCGTAAGGAGAATTGATGAACTTGGTTTTGCGGAAGTGTTAATCAAGTATGATGTCAGTTTTTTAATTTTTCAGGAGAGGGAAATATAAATCCCGGGTATTGTTGTAAGAAACTTATAAACGCTTATCTTTGTCAGTACATGCTCCTGAAATTTTATTATCGATGACAGAAAAGGAGTGTTCGAAATTTTAAATGTTGAATGTCAAATCGAGTAAACTAATTTCAAGAAACTACATGATATGAAATTTGCAGGGGTAAGATTGTTAGTTAAAGACTACAAGAAATGTTTCAAGTTTTACACGGAAAAACTTGGTTTTGAACCTCTTTGGGGGGACAAGGAGAGTGGTTATGCTTCGTTCAAAGTAGCCGATGGGATAGAAGGGTTTGCTATATTTGTATCTGATGATATGGCTCCGGCGGTGGGTAACGCGGACAAAGAACAGCCCGTGGGATATCGTGAAAAATCAATGGTATCTTTTGAGGTGGAAAACGTGGATGATGCTTATCGGGCGCTTCTATTGAAAGGAATCGAATTTGTCAATCAGCCGACCGATATGCCTGAGTGGGGAATGAGTGTGGTTCATTTTCGTGACCCGGAGGAAAATTTAATAGAGCTTTATACTCCTCTTCATGCTAAATAGGGTTATTGTTGGATTATAGAGATAAGGCGATACATTGTGTCAAGGATACGGTATTGCCAATGCAAAGAAAGCAATTTGAAGAATGTGGCTGTTGTTTAGACGAACAGTATAAACGATACGGGAATACGGAATGGCTTTTCGCGGAAATAATTGAAGAAGGACACGTTTATGAAATTGGTTACCCGGCGTGTGTTTGTCCGGAAGTGGTAAGCGGAAAAATAAAAGACGTGTCACATTGCGAATGTTCACGCCAGAGTGTATTGTATATTATCGGAAATTTGTTGCCCGATAAAAATATCCGTGTGGAAATAATTGAAACCGTTTTGGGGGGCGCGGAAAAATGTCGTTTTAAGGTAACCGTGGAGTAAGACCGGATTAGATTGACACGCCCCAAAAAAGAGTTCTTCTCTTTTAAGTTGCTTTTTATACTTTTAATGTGCTACACATGATAACGATAATTTATTCCATTTCCGTATGGTCCGAATCGTTCTGTCTTTTTACACGCTTCACGGTATGCTTGATTTTGCCTATCAAGAAGTTGATTTCTAGGCTTGATTCCGTTTCGGATGTTTCCAAATCGGGCATGACGATATTGGAAAGCATTTCTCCGAAATGCCGCATTTTTGATTGCTGCTTCTTATCATCCGTTTCACTATGAAGAGCACGGAGTTCACGCTTGAGCTGGCGTACCATGGCAAATGTTTCTATGATGGCAATGGTGACTTGTGCAGCTTTCGGACTTTTCAATATGGTGGCAAGCATATAAAGTCCTTTTTCCGTGAACGCTTTGGGAAGCACACGGGATTTGGGAGATATGTTTGCGGTCAATGATTTTGACCGCAAATCGGCAAACTCCTGTTCGCTAAGTTCTAAAATATACCCGACAGGAAACTTTTCCGGATTGTTGCGAACGGCTTGATTTATTTCCTTCGTTTTTACGCCATACAATTCGGCAACGTCCGCATCTAATATCGCCTCGCTATTTCTAAACGGTATGATTCTTTGTCGTACTTGTTCGAATAGCAGGCTGGTATTCGGGAGTACGTTCCCATTTTGTTTTTCTATATCATTGTTTTTCATATGTTTGTTTTTAATGGTAGAGTCAATCAGTAAGTGCAATATTACGAAATTAATTTAAAGAACTCCTTTTTTCAGTTTAGAAAAGTTTAGTTTTTCCCTTGCTCTTCTGTTTATTTTATACTGTATATCTTTTCCCGTTGGTAACACTTTTTGTACTTTTAACGTACTACAGTTATCTTTCAATTTTTATCTTTATCTTTGCAAAGAGTAACAAGTAGTTTTATGGCTGAACTTCGGGATGAAATAGTGAAAAAATCGTTACTCCAGTTTTTGAACCGGGGGTATAAAGGTACGTCTTTGAAGGATTTGGAGCAGGCGACAGGGTTGACGAAGGGGGCGTTTTATTATTATTTCAAGGATAAGAAGGAGATTCTGGAGGCCGGAATCGAACGTTATTTCAGTATCACGCGGGAGGAGAGTGACGAGGACGCGGAGCGGGTGGCGACGTTGCGGGAGTATATTGATTTGGTAATTCGGAACAAGGAGGAAGGTGCCGATTTGGCGCAGAAGTTTTTCGGGTGTTTCATTCTGGAAGTGTTGTTTTTTCAGCTTGTGCTGGAGGTGGCGCCGTTGTTTCCCGCTTTCAGGGAACGGATTTACACGTTGTCGAAAACTCGTTTGACACACTGGGAGCGCGTGATTCTGAAAGCGAAGCAAAAGGGGGAGATTCGGGAAACGCTGGATACTTCGGTGTTGGCGCGTAACTTGATGTCGGTGTCGAGCAGTATGTTGAATATTGAATTTGAGGAGCCGAATTTGCAGTATGTCTTTTCCGATATGCGGATGCAGTTCGAGCAATATTATATGTTGATAAAAAAATGAACGGAACGAGGGATACCATTATCGAGACCGCTTTCCTGTTGTTCCTCAAGAAGGGATACAAGGCGGTTACTCTCACGGATTTGGAAAGAGCCGTGGGGATGACGAGAGGTACTTTTTATTATCATTTTCTGAACAAGGAGGAGGTATTGAAGGAAGGTGTCACGAGGTATTACCGGATGTTGAATTGCCGGAGGGCGGAGGAGATTGGGCGTGTACATTCCTTGAGGGAGTTTATTGATTTGACGATACATAATTTGCTGGAGATAGAGAATTACGGGGCAAAGCGGTTTGATAGCGATATCCCGGAGATTTTGTGCCTGTCGCTGATGGTGGAGGTGATTTCGCTTTACCCGGAGTTTAAACAGATGGTGAGTAACACGAAAATCTCGTGGATGTCGAAGTTGGAAGGGGTGATTCTGGAGGCCAAGAAAAATAAAGAGATACGGGATGACGTGGATACGTCTATTTTGGCAAAGAATTTGCTGAATATCAGCGTTGGGTTGATTCATTACGTGGTCATGCATCAAGATATAGCTTACGCTTTGTCGTCCGTGCGTTACCAGTACGAGCAGCTTTATTCGCTCGTGAAAGTGGGGTGAGATTTTTATAAAAGAACATACCGAAAAGTATAAAAACTGATAGAATTGAAAGAGGAAAATAAAAACGATAAGGTGATGAAAAAGTTTACAGTATGTAAATTAGGAATCGGTTGGAGTGTTGTTTTTCTGTGCTTTACATTGGCAACGAATGCGCAGCAAGTGTTAAGTTTGGAGGATTGCCGACGCTTGGCGGTGGAGAATAACAAAAAACTGAAAATTGCAGACGAGGAGGTGAAAGCGAGTGAGGCACAAAAGGCCGAGGCTTTCACGAAATATTTGCCCGGCATTGATGCCATGGGGGTGTACCTGCGTAACCAGAAAGAGATTAATCTTTTGTCGGAAGATGCGCATTTGCCCGTGGGGACTATCGGGTCGGACGGGAAGTTCACGTTTCGTCCGGATCAGTTGATGGTCGGTGCGGACGGTAAGCCGGTTATGGTGAACGGGCAGTACGTGCCGAAGGATTACGCCCTTCTGCCGAAGGAGGCGATGTCCGTGGATGCCCGTAACTTGGGAATCGTGCAGGTGGGGTTGACGCAGCCGGTGTACATGGGCGGAAAGATTAGGGCATATAACCAGATAGCGGGGTTGTCCGAGCAATTGGCGAAAAGCAAGCGCGCGCAGGAGATGCAGAACGTGATTCTGGCGACCGACGAGGCGTACTGGCAGATTATATCGCTGGTTAACCGGAAAAAGTTAGCGGACAAGTACGTGCAGACGTTGCAGAAGTTCGTGAACGATGTTGAATTGATGCACTCGACGGGAGTGGCGACGAAAGCGGACGTGCTTTCGGTGCGGGTGAAGTTGAACGAGGGGGAGATGGTGCAGACGAAGGTGGATAACGGGTTGAGTTTGTCCCGGATGTTGTTGAACCAGATTTGCGGTTTGCCGACGGATACCATCGTGGCGTTGCAAGAGGAAATGACCGAAACGGAAGTGGAAATGGTGCCGGAGGAATCTCTCGAACAGGTGTATAGCCGTCGCCCGGAAGTGGCGAGCCTGCAATTTGCCTCGGATATATACAAGAAAAAGGAAAAGATTGTACTTTCAGAGTATTTGCCGACGGTGGCACTGACGGCAAATTACTTGAGCAGTACGCCTTCTTTTTATGACGGGGTGCGTAGTAAGTTCGAGGGAATGTGGAGCGTGGGAGTGGGAATAAAAGCACCGCTCTTTCATTGGGGGGCTTCCCGCAAGAGCCTGCGGAACGCGAAAGCACAGACCAATGTTATGAATTACAAGTTGGAGGAAGCGAAGGAACAGATTGAGTTGCAGGTGAATCAAGCGGAGTTTAAGATGAAGGAGGTCGCGAAGAAGTTGAAAATGGCGGAGAAGAATCTGGAACGCGCGGAGGAGAATCTGAAGTTCGCTAACCTTGGCTTTAAAGAGGGTACGATTCCCGTGTTGAACGTGCTGGAAGCACAGACGGCATGGCTGACGGCTAATTCCGAATTGATAGACACGAGGATTGAGGCAAGGTTGTGTAAGGTTTATTTGGAAAAAGCGTATGGAATTTTGGATTTATGATTTTAGATTTTTGATTGAGAGATTATAATATATAAGGAAGTTATGAAAGAGGAAAAAAAGGTTAGCGGGAAGGTATTGATGTTCACGGGGATTGTGATTATCGTATTTTTAGTGGCTATTTTTGGATTTATATTCTGGGAGCCGGTGCCGGAGGTGATACAAGGGGAAGCGGAGGCGACGGAAGTTCGGATTTCCGGTAAGGTGCCGGGGAGAATCGAGAAGTTTCTGGTGAACGAGGGCGACCGGGTGAAGAAGGGGGACACGGTGGCGATTCTGGATAGTCCGGAGGTGTTGGCGAAGTTGAGTCAGGCACAGGCGGCGGAGGATGCAGCCCAAGCGATGAGTAATAAGGCTCAGAAAGGTGCTCGGGAGGAGCAAAAAGCGATGGCTTATCAAACTTGGAAGAAAGCACAGGCGGCTCTTGAGGTTGCCCGGAAATCGTATGAACGGGTGCAAAAGTTGTACGAGGGTGAGGTGATGTCCGCCCAGAAACGGGATGAGGCGGAAGCTAATTATAAAGCTATGCTGGCAACCGAACAGGCGGCTAAAGCCCAGTACGAAATGGCTAGAAACGGGGCGGAGAAAGAAGATAAAATGGCTGCCGAGGCTCAGGTAAATCGGGCGAAAGGGGCAGTCGAGGAGGTGAGTTCCTATATCAAGGAAACTTTTTTGGTATCCCCGATTGACGGGGAGATTTCGGAACGCTACCCGAAAGTGGGAGAGTTGGTCGGAACGGGTTCTCCGGTGATGAACGTGTTGGATTTGGAGGATATGTGGGTGGTGTTTAACGTGCGGGAGGATTTGCTCGGAGATTTGAAGATGGGTGCCGAGTTCACGGGTTATATTCCGGCGTTGGGGGATAAAGAGGTTCGTTTGAAAGTGACTTATTTGAAGAATATGGGAACTTATGCCGCTTGGCGGGCGACGAAGACAACCGGACAGTATGACGCGAAGACCTTTGAGGTGAAGGCGGTGCCGATGGAGAAGGTGGAAGGGCTGAGGCCGGGGATGAGCGTTTTAAAAAAAATTGAAAATTGAAAGTTGAAAATTGAAAATGAATACTACTTTTCGGATGGAAGGAATATTTGATCTTTAATTTAAAATTTAAACTATGCGTGAAAATATAAAGGCGGTGGGGGCGCTGATGAAGCGGGAGATTCGGATGCTGGCAGGGCATCGGATTTACTGGTTCGTGATGGTTTTTGCCCCGCTGTTTTGTTTTTTGTTTTTCATGGATTTGTTGAAGGACGGGTTGCCGAAGAAGTTGCCCGTGGCGGTCGTGGATGAGGATAACACGACGACTTCACGTTCGTTGGTGCGTTCGCTGAATGCTTTTGCCCAGACGGATGTGGTGATGCGGTCGGCGAATTTCAGTGAGGCGAGGGAGGCTTTGCAACGGGGGGATGTGTACGGGATATTTTATATCCCGGCGAACTTCCGGCGGGATGCCTCGACGGGGAGCGAACCCGTGTTGTCGTTCTACACGAATGATACCTATTTTTTGGCGGGTTCGCTGCTCTACAAGGATATGCGTATGCAGGCGAATCTGGCGAACGGGGCGGTGCAACAAACTTTATTGTTGGCACGAGGGGAGAATCAACCCGTGTTGACGGCGAAGTTGATGCCGGTGGTGTTGGATACTCACCCGTTGAATAACCCGTGGTTGAGTTACGCCATTTATCTGGCGAATTTCCTGTTGCCCGCGTTCCTGTGTATGTTCGTGATGTTTACCACGGTGTATAGTATCAGCGAGGAGATTAAGCAGAGGACTTCGAGGGAGTGGTTGAGTGTCGGGAACAACTCGATTGTCGTGGCGTTGTTGGGTAAATTGCTCCCGCAGGCGATTATTTTCACGATTATGGGTATGTTGTATCTGTCTATCCTGTACGGTTACGCTCATTTCCCGTTGAATAGCGGTTACTTCCCGATGTTTCTGGCGATGGTGCTGATGATTCTTTCGGCGCAGTGTTTCGCGTTGTTCGTGACGGGGATTAGTCGGCGCAGTCGGATAGCATTGAGTGTATGTGCCTTGTGGGGAGTGTTGTCATTCTCTATTTGCGGTTTCACGTATCCGGTACGTTCGATGCCGGAATTGGCGCAGCTCGGTTCTAACCTATTCCAGATGCGTCACTATTTTTTGATTTACGTGGATCAAGCTTTGAATGGTATACCGATGATCTATTCATGGCAGAATTACGCGGCATTGGTTGTGTTCCTGTTTTTGCCCCTGTTTATCCTGCCGAAATTGAAGTTGGATTTGTTGGAGTTTAAATATATGCCGTAAGCCGCGGAGCGGCTTACGGGTTGCAGGTTACAGGTTGCATTTGCCTGCGGCAAGTTGCAGGTTGAAATCTAAAATCATAAATCATAAATCTAAAATGGAATGATGATTTTTTGGACAGATATATATTACGTTTTCAAACGGGAGTTTTACTCGATTTTTCGGGATCATGCCGTGTTGACGTTTTTTGTGGCGTTGACGTTGGGTTACCCGATCGTGTACACGTTCATTTATAGTAACGAGATCGCACGGGAGGTGCCTGTTGCCGTGGTCGATCATTCGAAGTCGGCGGCGAGTCGGGAGTTTATCCGGAACTGGGATGCGACGGCAAGCGTGGATGTCGTGGCACGTTGTGCGGATATGGAAGAGGCGAAGATTTTGATGTATAAAAAAGATATTTACGGGGTTCTGGAGATACCGGAGGATTTTAGCAAGAATATAGCTCTCGGGGAGCAGGCGCACGTGTCGCTGTTCTGTGATATGGGGGCTTTGTTAAATTACAAGGCTTTGCTTATGGCGGCAACGGATGTGGCTTTGCAAATGAGTAAGGATATCCAGATACGGGGTATGGAGTATGCCACGAAGATAACGGAAGAGATTAAAGCGTCGCCCGTGAAGATTCAGGACGTGAAGTTGTTTAATCCGCAGGGTGGTTTTACTTCTTTCCTGATTCCGGCGGTATTGATTCTGGTGATTCAACAATCTTTGTTGCTGGGAGTGGGAACGATTGCCGGGACGGAACGGGACAGGCGTCGCAAAAGAAGCCAGTTGCCCGTGGGATGTCATTTCTGTCGTCCCGTGCGGGTAGTGTTGGGTAAGGCGTTCGCTTATCTCCCGGTTTATTTTGTCATGGGGTATTGGGTATTTTTTATCGTGCCCCGTTTGTTTGGGATGACACAGATCGGGGAACGGGGGGAATTGATGTTGTTTTTGTTCCCGTTCTTGTTGGCGTGTGTCTTTTTCGCGATCGCGATGTCATTCTTGAGCCGGGAACGGGAAATGCCGTTTCTGATATTTGTATTCACGTCGGTACCGTTGATGTTTATTTCGGGGATCTCGTGGCCGAAGTCGGCTATCCCGGAGTATTGGGTATGGTTCGGCAAGTTGTTTCCCTCGTCGTTCGGGATAGACGGTTTCGTGAAAATTAATAACACGGGTGCCACCTTGTCAGAGGTATTGCCGGAGTTCTGGGGATTGTGGATTTTAGTGGCGGTTTATTTTATTGTGGCATGTTTGTTGTATAAAATAGAGTATAGAAAGCTAAAAAATAAAAAAGATTTAGTGGTTTCGTAACCGGGACAGAAAGATACTGAATCTGAATGTTTAAATGAAAAGATGATGAAAGGTGTTGTGCTTCCCCTGCTGGGGATCGTTTTATTGTTGTGTGCTTGCGGGAATAATAAGTCCGGACAAGAGCGTACGAGAGCAACGGTGAAAGCCGATACGGTGAGAGATTACCGGGGAGAATTGTCTGTTGTTTATCCGGGGAAGGTTAAGGCTGCTTCGGAGGTGAAATTGTCATTTCGGGTAGCGGGTCCTATAAAAAACGTGTTCCCGGAGGTGGGGGCATTCGTGAAAAAAGGTCAGTTGCTTGCGCGGATAGACCCTCGGGATTACGAGATACAGTTGTCGGCGACCGAGGCGGAGTATAAGCAGGTGAAGGAGGAAGCCGGGCGGGTGATGGAACTGTACCGGCGGGGAAGTGTTCCCGTGAATGACTATGACAAGGCGGTGTCGGGAATCAACCAGATTACGGCGAAGTATAACGCGCATAAAAATGCGTTGGAGGATACGCATCTGACGGCTCCTTTTGACGGGTATGTACAGCATAAATATTATGACGCGCATGAAACGGTAGCGGCGGGTTATCCGGTAGTGTCGATGATTAACAGTAATTATTTTGACGTGGAGATTGATATTCCGTCAAGTGATTTTGTACGGCAGGATCAGTTTAAGGAGTTTTTTTGCACGATAGATGTATTTCCGGGAAAGGAGTTTCCTCTTGAATTGATAGAAATCACGAGAAAGGCTAATTTGAATCAGCTTTACCGGATGCGGTTGCGTCTGAAGCCGGTGGAGGGGTTGGATATTGCTGCCGGAATGAGCGTGAACGTGACGATAAGTTATAATCCTAACATGGATGCACTGGTGATTATGCCGTTGTCCGCGATCTTCGAGGATAACGGACAGGCTTCCGTGTGGGTGTATAATCCGGGGAAACAGGCCGTGGAGAAACGTCCCGTGCAGTTGAAGAAGTTATTGAGGACGGGTGAAGTGATCGTTTCCGAGGGATTGGTTCCCGGTGAGATTGTCGTTTCGGCAGGTGTGCATAGTTTGAAGGAGGGGATGCAGGTGGAGTTGTTGAAGCCGGTATCGAAGACGAACGTGGGGGGGCTGCTTTAATTTTAGATTTAAAATTTTAGATTTAAGATTCGGCAGCTATGCTGCCGTGAACAAAGCGTCCCGCGGTGCCCATTGACCTTATAAACTTTATGGACTTTATAAACTTTATGAACTTTAAACGTTGCGAAGCAACAAAATATGATGAATCTCGCGGAATATGCATTGAATAATAAGGCGCTGGTGAAGTTTTTTATTGCCGTACTGGTGATTGGGGGTATTTTTGCTTTTATCTCGATGAGTAAGCTGGAAGACCCGGAAATCAAGGTGAAACAAGCTATGGTGGTGACGGTTTACCCGGGGGCTTCGGCGCATCAGGTGGAATTGGAAGTGACGGACGTGTTGGAAAAATCCATCCGTTCGATGGGGGCTATCGGTAGTATAGAGTCGAAGTCGATGGCTGATTTGTCGATGATTACGGTGGAGTTGGAGAGTACCGTGGGACCGGATGAGTTGGAACAGAAATGGGATATTTTGCGCCGCAAGGTTACTAACGCGCAGGCGCAATTGCCGGATGGGGCACGGGCTTCCGTGGTGATGGACGATTTCGGTGACGTGTACGGGATGTTTTACGCGATTACGACGGACGGTATTGGTGACGAGGAATTGTTGGACTATGCCCAACTGGTGAAACGTGAATTGCAGGAAGTAGAAGGTGTCCGTCGGGTGGAGATTTACGGGAACCGGACGGCGTGTATCAATATAGAGATTTTGCAGGATAGAATGGCAAATCTCGGAGTGCATCCGATGGAGGTGCTTGCCACGTTGAATAACCAGAACAAGACGGTGTATCCCGGTTATTTTAACAGCGGGGATCAGCGTTTGCGGGTGGCGGTCAATGATAGTTATCATTCGGTAGAGGATATAAAGAATCTGATTATACAGGGACACGAGGACGATCAGTTGCGCTTGCGGGATATTGCCAGCGTGACGGAAGGATACGAGGAACCTTCCCGCAACGAGATGCGCTATGACGGGAAACGGGCTTTCGGGCTTGCCGTGTCCATGGAGAAAGGCGGGAATATCGTGAGTCTGGGAAAGAAGGTGGATCGGGAACTGGAACAACTGAAAGAATCGAGGATTCCCACGGGTGTTGAGTTTCACAAGGTGTTTTTTCAGCCGGACAGGGTGAATGACGCGATAAGCGTGTTCATGGTTAACCTGATCGAGTCGGTGGTTATCGTGATTCTGGTGCTGATGCTGACGATGGGATTCCGGAGCGGTGTGATTATCGGTACCGGGTTGGTGATTATCGTGCTAGGTTCTTTCGTGGTGCTTTATTTGTTTGACGGGACGTTGCAACGGGTGTCGTTGGGTTCTTTGATCGTGGCGATGGGGATGCTGGTGGATAATGCAATCGTGATTGTAGACGGTATCCTTGTCGATCTGGAACGGGGGGTGAAGCGTCCGGCGGCGTTGACGAATATAGCGAAGAAGACGGCAATGCCTTTGTTAGGAGCCACGTTGATAGCGATACTGGCGTTTTTCCCGATATTTATATCCCCGGATACGACGGGGGAATATGTGCGGGATTTGTTTATCGTGCTGGCGGTGTCGTTGTTGTTGAGTTGGGTGCTGGCATTGACGCATATACCGATTCATGCGGATCATTCTTTGAAGGTAAAAGCCAAGAAGAGCGGAGAGCAGTTGTATGACAGTAAGATATATCGTTTGTTCCGGCAATTCCTTTCTTTTATGCTTTGGCACAAGTCGATGGCTATCGGGGTGGTCGTGGTGTTGCTGGCGATCACGGCTTTCCTGTACCGGTATATCCCGCAGGGTTTTTTCCCGGATTTGAGTTACACGCAGTTATATATAGAATTCAAGATGCCGGAGGGCACGAGAGTGGAGCGGGTGGAATCCGATTTGGCGGAGCTCGAGGACTATTTGATGAACCGCCCCGAGGTGACACACGTGACGACGAGTATAGGGGGTACTCCTGCCCGCTACAATCTGGTACGGTCTATTGCCGAACCGTCGATGAGTTACGGGGAGTTGATCGTGGATTACACGACCCCGGAGGCGTTGAAAGAAACGATGGAGGAGATACAGGATTATCTCACGGCGAATTATCCGGACGCTTACGTGCGGATGAAGCGGTATAACCTGATGTACAAGAAATACCCGATAGAGTTGATGTTCACGGGACCTGATCCGGCGGTGTTGAAGGAGTTGACGGAGAAGGCGGAGCAGATCATGCGGGATGAACCCGCGGTGATGCTGGTGACGAATGATTGGGAGCCGATGACGCCGACTCTGATGGTGAATTATTACCAGCCTATTGCCCGAGCGATTGGTCTTTCCCGTTCGGACGTGGGACTTTCCATGCTTTCCGCCACGGATGGAATGCCTATCGGCTCGTATTACGAGGGGGTGCATGCCAAACCGATTTATCTGAAGAGTCTGGATAGTAAGGGCGAGAAGGTGGAAGCCTTGGATAATATTCCCGTGTGGAGTATGTTGCCCTCGACTGCCGCTTTGAATGAAGAAACGCTGAAAGGTTTGTTGATGGGGACGACTTCGGGTGAAGATTTGTTGTCACAGACGATCGGTTCGATTCCGTTGAATCAAGCTACGCGGGGAATCACGATGAAGTGGGAAGATCCCGTGGTGCGTCGCTATAACGGGCAGCGTGCTTTGCGGGCGCAATGTAATAATGCCCCCGGGTATACAGCCGAGAGCGCCCGGAAGCTGTTATTGGCGAAAATCGACACGATAGCGTTGCCGGAGGGTTACGCGATGCAATGGTTGGGAGAACATAAGGCGAGCGGGGATTCCATGCGTTACTTGTTTGCCAATATCCCGCTGGCGGTAATTTTGATGATCGCTATATTGATCATGTTATTCAAGGATTTCAAGAAACCCGTCATTATATTCTGTTGTTTGCCTTTGGCGGCAATCGGTATCGTTTTGGGAATGTTGATCAGTGGCAAGGAATTTGGTTTCGTGGCGATAGTCGGGGCGTTGGGGTTGATCGGTATGATGATTAAGAACGGGGTGGTGCTGTTGGATGAGATTGGGTTGCAAATTGCTTCCGGGAAGGCTCAGACACAGGCATTGCTCGATTCGTCTTCTTCTCGTTTCCGTCCGGTGATGATGGCGTCGCTGACCACGATTCTGGGAATGGTACCGTTGCTGGGTGATGATATGTTCGGCTCGATGGCGGTGACGATTATGGGCGGTTTGTTGGTGGGGACGGTGATCACGCTGGTGTTTATCCCCGTGTTGTATGCCGTATTTTTCAAGGATAAAAAAGTAACAGGTAAAGAGTTATGAGATACGCGTTAGTAATATTGTTGTCGGTTGCCTGTAGTTCGGTTTTCGGACAGGTACATCTGGATTTGAAGAAATGCCGGGAAATGGCATTGGAGAGCAGCAAGAAAATGGCTATTGCCGTGAAGCAAGAGGAAAAGGCGGAAGCGGACAAGAAGTCATATCGAGCCAATTTCTTGCCTAAAATCTCGGCGACGGGCTTGTATGCTTACATGCAGAAAAAGACTTCGTTCACGATTGACGGGGGGTATTTGCCGACATTCGTGCCTCAATTGGACGGGACGTTGAAGCCGAATTATTTGTTGAACCCGTTGACGAACGAGCCGTTGATCGGACCGGACGGGAACCCGATATTTAATCAATATGCTTTTATGCCGGATATTGATTTGGAATTAGGCTTGCGGGGGGCGTATTCGGCGGGAGTGATGTTGGAACAACCCGTTTACATGGGTGGAAAGGTACGTTCTGCTTATCGTATGGCTTCTATCGGTAAAGAAATGGCAGAGATTAATAAAGAGTACAGTCGGGCGGAAGTGATTACCGAGGCGGACGAGGCGTACTGGCAATATTTGCGGGTGGTGGAGTTGGTGGCTTCCGCTGGGAAATATAAATTGGTGGTATCCGAGCTGGTGCGCAACCTGACGGATGCTTTTGAAACGGGGATGGCTTCCCGTAACGATTTGCTGAAAGCACAGGTGCGTCTGAATGAGGCGGAGTTAATGTTGCAAAAGGCGGAGAACGGGAGAGCTTTGTCGGGTATGAATCTTTGTCGGGTGATAGGCATAGATCTTCATTCCGCGTTGCTGGTGAATGATTCTTTGCAGGAGAACGTGACGCCGGGGGTATTGGACAGCAATGAAGGGGTGGAAGGACGCCCGGAATATAATTTGTTGGAAAAAGAGGTCGAGTTGAAGAGCAGGGAGGTTGCCTTGACACGTTCCGATTTCTTGCCTGAATTAGGGGTATCCGCATCATACGGGTATCACGGGGGTATCTCGTTGAACGGGAAGTCCACGGATGTTTCTTCTTTTTCCGCGATAGCGTCATTGAAGATTCCTATATACAATTGGGGTGAAGGAAGAGGTAAAATCAAGGCGATGAAGGCAGAAGAGGAGATGAGCCGATTGAAAAAAGAGGAGATGACTCAATTGATGTTGCTGGAAATAGCCCGTGCCCGTTATAATATCGAGGATGCCCGAACGAGGGTGACTCTGACTCGCAAGTCTTTGAGTCAAGCGGAAGAAAACCTGACCGTGAGCAAAAACCAGTACGAGGTGGGAATGGAAACGATTACCAATTATCTGGAAGCACAAGCCCAATGGCAGAAGGCGTGGAGCGATTGGATCGATGCCAAGGCCGAATTGAGATTGAGTGAAACGAAATATCTGAAGGCGACGGGAAGACTGAACTGATTTTGGATTGAATGATTCCGTGATTCGGTGATTGCTGACAGCCGTGTGAGGGGAAAGTAACGTGTGATCATGCAAGAAGAGTACATCGTGATTTATGAAGAAAGATGCTCATTTACTTGCAATTGTATTTTATTCTTCCTATCATTGTGAAAACGTGCGCGAAGCCCTTGACTAATAAGAACTTTTAAATGCTGTCATCATGAATCTTCACAATTTGAGAACGGTTGCCGCTTACAACTCTAGGTTATTGCTGCGGAGTTGGTTGTTTCGAATCTTCTTTTTACTGACGTTCTGTTGTATTATTTTATACCAAATATTGATTCAGTCGAATCTTTTTATGCTATCGAATAGCGGGTTAATTAGCCTGTCTTCGTTTTTCCCTTACATGAATGCTTATTTGTTCGCGGGATTGCAGGCTATTCCGTTGATATTTCTGGCGGGAATGTTTCTGACGAAGGAGAGGAAGCTGGATTCGATGGACACGATCTATTATCGTCCGGAGAGTAATGCCGAGTATGTATTGGGCATGGCTGCCGGGTTCGCGGGGGTGTTTACCGTGATGGCGATTGTATCTTTGTTTTTCGGTTCTTTGCTGCATCTTTTTGCCAGTAGCTCCCCGATGAACGTGTGGATATATTTGTTTTATCTGGTTACTTTGATTATTCCGGCATTGATTTTCATGGTTGGACTCTCTTTCTTTATCCATACTTGGGTACGTAATCAGGCTTTGAGTATTTTACTCCTTTTGATGGTTGTCGGATTTACGATTTTTTATGCCGGGGGCATGGGACAAGGTGTTTTCGACCCGTTCGGGCATAGCTTGCCGAATACTTTCTCGAGCGTGACGGGACATTCGGATTTGACCGGTTATCTTTTACAGCGGTTGTGTTGGTTACTTGTCGGTTTCGGTTTGCTCGGATTCACGGTGTGTTTGTTCAAGCGACTTTCCAATCGTCCGGTGAACCGGGTACGCGTGATGGGACTTTCTATTGCTTGCATGATAGCGGGTGTTATGGCGGGAGGTCTTGTTTATTCTTTTCACTCCCAAAAAATCTCCGTGAGAAAGGTTTACACGGAGACTTACAATAAATATAATAACGTGCCGAAAGGCAGCGTGACACGTCATGATATACGTTTCGAACAACAAGGTGATGAAATGAGCGCGAAAAGTACTCTATTGATACAGAACCGTACACGGGAAACATTACCGGAGGTTATTCTTTATTTGAACCCGGATTTGGAGGTGCTTTCGATCAAGGGGGATTCGGATTTATCGTTCGAGCGGGAGCAACAAGTGATTCGGGTACGAAGGGAATTGCAACCTGACGAGGAGATCGTGCTGACGGTAGTGTACCGGGGTGGAATAGACGAGCGGATATGTTACTTGGGAGTGCCTGATGATATCGTGTTCGAGCAGGAAAGTAATGCTTATTTGAAATGCCGCTACGGAAAGAGGTTCATGTTTTTGGATAAGAATTTCACTTTTCTGACACCGGAATGTCTGTGGTATCCGACAACGACACCGCCCGTGAATCCGGCTCACCCGTATGACGTATCTCCGGAGTTCACGTTCTATTCGTTGCAAGTATCGAACCCGGGCGAACGGACGGTTATTGCACAAGGGGATGAGGAAAAAACGGATAACGGGTTACATTTCACGAATCACCTTCCATTGCCGGGAATTTCACTTTGTATCGGCGGTTACGAGAAAAGGGAGATAACCGTTGATTCCGTGCGGTATGAACTTTATCTTTTCAAAGGGCATGATGATATTTTGAGGGGCTTGGAGGCGTTGTCTGATTCATTGCCCGGGTTAATCCGGGAGATGCGGGAAACTGTCGAGTATCAGATGCGTCATTCTTATCTTTATTCCGGTTTGAAGTTGATTGAAACGCCGATAACTTTAGCGAGTTTTTTTCGGCAGGAAAAAGGGACGAGTGAATATATCCAACCCGAGATGGTTTTTCTGCCGGAACGGGGAGTCGGGGTTTGGTCTGATCACAAGGCGGTAATGGAAAGGACAATGAAGATGCTGGCTTCCGTCGCCGGTTTTGATAATATATCCGAGATGGACAGACTCCGGCAGACGGTTCATGGGAGGTTAACGAATTTATTGACAAGTGCCACAACCATGAATTATGATCGGGGGCAGATACTTATGCGGTGGTTTGGTCCTTCGGCAATCAAGAATGTGGCAGGAAACAGTTACTCGACACGCAACAGTTTGTATTATGCCGCTTCTATGTTTTACGATTATTCGCTTTGTTTCCGGTCAGGTGATTATCCGATTATTAACGCGGTATTATTGAACATATTAAAGAGTCGCTCACGAGATTATTCCGGCCAGATGGCGGAAGAACGTGCTTTGAATTACCTTTCTTCTCATAGTTTTGAAGAGGCTTTCCATGACGGAGAACTTGATCCGGTTGTTTTGTTTCGTGTATTACGGATGAAATCAAAAGAGTTGGTCAGGAGATTGGCTTTAGGAGATATGACAGAAGAGCAGGTCGTCGATTTCTTGGATGGATATATTGCGACGCATCGTTTCCAAAAGATTGATTTCGACCAGTTTGATGAAACCTTTGCACGGGAATTTGGCGTCCGTTGGCGGGATGTATTGCCTTCTTGGTACACGAATAAGCGATTGCCTGAATTTTGGATAAAAGATTTTAAAGCGGAGTCCGCGGGTGTAGATAAAGAAAAGGCGGATGAGATGAATCGAATTTTATCTCTTATAGGTAATGGAAGCGTGTATATAGATGGATTGGGCGGTAGTGCCTCGAGGGTGCGTCTTACTATTTTTAATGATAGTGATGTGGACGGGGTGGTATCTATCGAAGCCCGGAAGACAGAGGGGCGTCCCTCTTCCGGCGGTTCCGCTTGGAATTTCGGAAGAAGAATGGAAGAGTCTACCATCACTCGTAATTATTTGATAAAAGCAAAGAGCGGGAAGGAGATCGTGACTAATTTTGACGAGGGTATGATTACTTTGAATACTAATCTTTCTTTGAATATTCCGACAACTCTGAGTGGAGAGAGAGGGGGTACGACAGATGATAAAACCGGCGATAACGAGAGAGAGCTCGGGCGCTCTTATTTTCTCCTCGGTGAAAACGTGACCGTGGTAGATAACGAGGAAGAGGGTTTCCGTATTGTACAGTCTTCATCCAAGAAGCGGTTACGCGATTTGTTCGCCAAGGAGCCGGAGAGTAAATATCTGCGCCAGAATAGGTCGATACAGCTCATGGATGGAGTGGAAGTACGACCGGGATACGTACAAAATGAGAGTGCCTACGGGCTTTCCAAACGTACTCATGCCTTTATGATGCAAGGCGGGGGTGCAAGTATGGAGTGGGTTACCCGGATCGAAAAGGAGGGCGAATATGATGTTTATGCTTATATTCCGCCAAAGATGAGTGCTTATAGAGTCGATAAGGAAAAGCAGGGAAAAGGTATAACCGCCGGTTTTTCCATGGTGACCGCATTTTCGACAACAGAGAGTGATGCGGGATTTAGGCAATATTATACCTTGACAAATGGCAATGAGGAAAAAGAGGTTGTCGGGGAGTGTGACGGGACATTCGGTTGGATATTATTAGGACGATACCGGCTTTCTCCGGGCGAATGTAAAGTCGTGCTGACTGACGAGGGGGAGGCGGATCAGGTGCTTTTAGGTGATGCCGTCAAGTGGGAATATATAGAGGATAAATGATTTTATCGAAACTTTAACACGGGCTTTTGAGTATATATAGTCGATTTAAATGACATATATATGAACAAGACAGTGTTTTCGGTATTGAAATGGGCTTCCGTGTCGGGACTTTTGTTGCTCGTGTTTTCCTGCCGTAGGGCTACGCCCGGTTTGGAGATAGCGCAACTGGTAAAGACAGCGGAGGTGCAGAAGTATGAAGGGGAAAGTAGTACGACTTTTCCGGGGAAGATAAAAGCGGCTTCCGACGTGCAGCTGGCTTTCCGGGTAGCGGGTCCTATTTTACGTTTCAACACAGAGGTGGGAGAGTATGTGCGGAAGGGGCAAGTGCTGGCAGAGATAGACCCTAGGGATTACAAGTTGCAGTATGACGCCACGAAGGCGGAGTACGAGCAGGTGACGGGAGAATCGGATCGGGTGATCGAGTTGTATCACCGGAAAAGTGTCCCTGTAAATGATTATGACAAGGCGGTTGCGGCGAAGCAACGAATCGCGGCATTGTATCATGCCCACTTGAATGCCTTGAATGATACGAAACTGAAAGCCCCGTTTGACGGGTATATTCAAAAGAAATTCTTTGATGCCCACGAGATCGTGAACACGGGGACTCCCGTGCTGTCCATGATTAATAATGATTACTACGAGGTAAATATAGATATACCTTCCAGTGATTTTATCCGTCGGGAGAGTTTCGAGGAATTTTATTGCGAGGCGGACGTGTACCCGGGGGTAAAGATTCCTTTGGAATTGCTGGATATGACACAACAGGCGAATTACAATCAATTGTTCAAGGTACGTTTCCGGATGAAACCGGAGTCCGATCTGAGTCTGGCGGCAGGGATGAGCGTTAGCGTGACGATTCGTTTTACTCCCGGGCAAGCAGGTCTTGCTGTTGTTCCCATTTCTTCCCTTTTCCAGAAAGAGAATAAGTCGTATGTATGGGTGTATGACACCGCGAAAGAGGTCGTGGGGATGCATCCTGTTCAGATTGTGGAACTGCATAAGGACGGACAGGTAATTGTCGAATCCGATCTGTCGGACGGGACGGTGATTGTTTCGGCAGGAACCAATACCCTTAAAGACGGACAGAAAGTACGGCGATTGACTCCCGTGTCTTCTTCCAACGTGGGAGGACTGCTTTAATTTTAGATTTAAGGATTTTAGATTTTAGATTGAACTCCTCCGTCGGCATAGCCGCCTCCTCCTCTATAAACAGAGGAGGAGCGGTGAATCTTACCGAAGACGGTGAGTATTTTAGCTCTCCCTCTGTTTATAGAGGGAGTCCCCGAAGGGGGAGGGAGTTTGAAATTAACTTGCAACTTGCAACCTGATAACTTGCAACGTTGCCTAGCAACAATATATTATGAACTTTACGGAATATGCATTAAAGAATAGAGCTTTTGTCTTCTTCTTCGTTTTCGTTTTGGTAGTGGGGGGAATATACTCGTTTTTCACGATGAGTAAGTTGGAAGATCCGGCGATTACCGTGAAGCAGGCTATGGTGGTGACGGCCTATCCGGGGGCTTCTGCCTATCAAGTGGAGTTGGAAGTGACGGACGTACTGGAGAAAGCGATTCGTTCCATGGGCGATTTGGACCACGTGTCCTCACGTTCGATGGACGACGTGTCGGAGATTATGGTGGAGTTGAGCAGTACGGTTCCGTTAGCGGAATTGCAGCAGAAGTGGGATATTTTACGAAGAAAAGTGATGGGTGTACAATCCCAACTCCCGGATGGTGCCCAACCGTCTATTGTTATGGATGATTTTGGGGACGTGTACGGTATGTTTTATGCCATGACGTCCGACGGTTTTGATTATCAGGAGATGTCCGACTACGCCGAACTCGTCCGGCGTTCCGTGCTGGATATTGACGGGGTGAGCAGTGTGGACGTGTATGGGGAACGGCAATCGTGTATTAATGTCGAGTTCTTGGAAGACAAGATGGCAAACATGGGAGTTCACCCGGCAGAGATAATCATGACGCTCAACGGACAGAACAAAACCGTGTACTCCGGTTATTTCGACAGCGGGGAGAAGCGGGTACGTGTAAACGTGAACGGGGCGTATAAGGCGATCGACGACATCCGGAACTTGCTTATTAAAGGGCACGAGGAAGATCAGATACGGCTTTCGGACGTGGCGCGAATCACGAAAGGATACGTGGAACCCCAACGGGAAGGCTTGATATATGATACTTTACCGGCAATAGCTATATCCATTGCCATGGAAACCGGGGGAAATATTCTCGAACTGGGTAAAAAAGTGGATGACAAGCTGGCAGAATTGAAACAAGAGATTATTCCGGCGGGGATAGATTTCCAGAAGGTTTTCTTTCAGCCTGCCAGAGTACGGAGTGCCATTAACGTGTTTATGGTCAATCTGATCGAATCGGTGATAATCGTGATTCTTGTCGTGATGCTTTTCATGGGTTTCCGGAGCGGATATATTATCGGGACAGGATTGGTGATCGTGGTTTTAGGATCGTTGCTCGTGTTATACATGATGCACGGTACGTTGCAGCGGGTTTCGCTCGCTTCTTTTATCGTGGCGATGGGAATGCTTGTCGATAACGCTATCGTGATAACGGACGGTATTCTGGTCGATTTGAAGAAGGGAATCCCGAAACCCGCTGCGCTGGTTAATATCACGAAGAAGACCGCTTGGCCGTTACTCGGGGCAACAACAATCGGTATCTTGACTTTCCTGCCGATATTCCTTTCTCCCGACACGACGGGTGAATACGTTCGGGATTTGTTTATCGTGCTGGCAGTTTCCCTGTGGTTGAGTTGGATTCTTGCCCTTGCTTTCGTGCCAATCCAAGCCGATCGGGCTTTGCGGGTGAAACCGGGCGAGGTGGAGGACGAGCAGAAGATGTACAGTACCCGGACGTACCGGGCGTTTCGTTCCACGCTGCAATTCTCGGTACGCCATCGGGTGTGGGTACTTGGCGGGGTGATTCTTGTACTTGCCGTCAGTGTATATTTGTTCCGATTCATACAACAGGGCTTTTTCCCCGATTTGAGTTACAATCAATTGTATATAGAATACAAGATGCCATACGGTACGAACCCTCAAACGGTGAAACGTGATCTGGCGTCGATACAAAGTTACCTTTCAAGTCAACCGGAAGTCACGACCGTAACCACGAGTCTTGGGGGAACCCCGTCACGTTACAATCTGGTACGTACGGTCGCCGAACCCGCGCTCAGTTACGGGGAGTTGATCGTGGACTTCACTTCCCCCGAAACCCTGAAAGCAAATCTCGATACCTTGCAGCGTTACCTTTCCGAGCATTACCCGGAGGCATACGTGCGGATGAAGCAGTACAACCTCATGTACATGGATTTTCCCGTGCAGTTTATGATTACGGGACCCGATCCCGCCGTGTTGAAAAGGCTTTGTGCCCAAGTGGAGGAGATCATGAAAGAGGATTCAACCACGGTATTGGTGACGAATAACTGGGGACCTACCACCCCCGTGCTTAACGTGGACTACTATCAGCCGATTGCCCGGGTGGCGAATCTTTCCCGCGAGGACGTGGGACTGGCTTTATTGGCAACGACCGACGGGTTGCCCGTGGGTTCCTATTACGAGGGAGAGCATGATTTGCCCATATATATCAAAAGTATCGGGAAGGATCGGCAACGTCCCGGAAAGTTGAATAGCGTTCCGGTGTGGAGTCTGGTGCCCTCGACCAATATGTTGAATATTGAAACGGTGAAAGAACTGATGGCGGGGATGATATCTCCCGACGAAGTGATGACAGCCGTGGCGGGTTCTACCCCGTTGAATCAAGCTACAAACGGTATTACGGCCTCGTGGGAGGTTCCCGTGGTGCGTCGTTACAACGGGCAGCGTTCCATCTCGGCCGAATGTAACAATGCCCCGGGATACACGGCAAACGACGTGCGTAACAGTCTTTTGCCCAAGATCGAGCAATTGAATATCCCGCCGGGTTATTCCACGGAATGGCAGGGGGAATACCTCGCGAGTACGCAATCCAAGCAATACCTGTTCAAGAATGTGCCTCTCGGCATCGTTCTCGTGTTGGCAATTCTTATTGCCTTGTTCAAGGACTTCCGTCGTCCGCTAATGATTATTCTTTGTTTGCCGCTTGCCATTACCGGGGTGGTACTCGGGATGCTTCTGGCGGGCAAGGAATTTGGATTCGTGGCTATCGTGGGAGCCCTCGGGTTGGTCGGTATGATGATCAAGAATGGCGTTGTACTTGTCGATGAGGTGGATATCCAGATTCGATCGGGGAAAGATAAAGTGCTCGCTTTACTTGATGCTTCGTCTTCCCGTTT
The DNA here is from genome assembly GCF_900184685.1 of Butyricimonas sp. Marseille-P3923. Classification (GTDB taxonomy): domain Bacteria; phylum Bacteroidota; class Bacteroidia; order Bacteroidales; family Marinifilaceae; genus Butyricimonas; species Butyricimonas muris. The sequence continues at coordinate 328,337 of NZ_FXXL01000006.1, read as the reverse complement.
GCGTCCGGTATTTCTGGCGGCAATGACTACTATTCTCGGTATGATTCCCTTGATTAACGATGATATGTTCGGCTCGTTGGCGGTAACTATCATGGGTGGATTGTTTATCGGTACGGTGGTAACGCTCGTTATCCTGCCCGTGTTGTATTCTCTCTTTTTCAAGATAAAAATGGAGCGGAAAAATTAAAATCATAGTATCATGAAATATTGTATCATTATAATAATCTTTTTGGCTGCATTTCAGACATCTCGTGCCCAGCAGAAACTGGATTTGAAGCAATGCCGGGCTATGGCGCTTGATTACAGCAAACAACTTTCCATCGCCGAGCGGCAGAAAGAGAAAGCGATTTGGACAAAGAAAGAGTACCGGGCGAACTATTATCCTCGTCTTTCTGCTTCGGGAACGTATTTCTACTATCAGAAAAAACAGGAGTACAAATTATCCGGGGGATACCTCCCCACTTATGTGCCGGACGAGAGTGGCAAGTTGCAGCCGAACGTGATCATGGGGGGTGACGGCAAACCGGTCATGGGTACTGACGGCAAGCCCCTTTTTCACGAGTATGCCTTTTTGCCCGATATCCCGATTACCCTTTCGATGAGAGGGGTATATATGGCGGGAGTGCAATTACAGCAACCGATCTTCATGGGGGGTAAAATACGGGCGGCACATCAGGCGGCTAAATTCGGTGAAGAGTTGGCGGATGAGAATATCCGGCTCAATCGTTCGGAAGTGCTTGTCGAACTGGAGCAGGCTTACTGGCAATATGTCCGTGTGCAGGAGCTGGTTTCTGTGGCTCGGAAATACAAAGAGGTCACGGGTGAACTGGTGAAAAACCTAGAGGATGCCCGTGACGCGGGTATGGCTCCGTTGAATGATGTATTGAAAGCGCAAGTGAAACACAACGATGCCTTGTTACAACTGCAACAAGCACAACACGGTCGGACGCTGGCAGGCATGAATCTGTGCCGTTTGATCGGGTTGGAGTTGAATACTTCTTTGGAATTGACCGATACTCTTTCGGGGACAATAACACCGGGTATTTTGTCATTACCGGATGAACTTAGTCAGCGTCCCGATTATAATATGCTTGAGAAACAGGTTGAAATGAAGCGTAAAGAGGTGAATGTTACCCGTTCCGATTTCCTTCCGCAAGTGGGTGTTATGGCAGGTTACAGTTACGGGGGCGGTTTAAAATTGAACGGTGATAATTCCAACTCTGCCTCTTTCAGTGCTATGGCTTCGGTTCAAATACCGATTTTCAACTGGGGGGAAGGACGTAACAAAGTGCGGGTAGCGAAAGCCGAGGAAGAGATTACCCGTTTGAATAAAGAGAGGATGAGCGAAATGATGCAACTGGAGATATCCGGTAATCGTTTTAAATTGAGCGACGCCCAGACTCGTGTAAACCTTACCCGGTCGGCTCTGGCACAGGCGGAGGAAAACTTGAAAGTTTCCCGCAACCAATATGACGTCGGCATGGAGAGTCTGACCAATCTTCTTGAGGCTCAAGCGCAATGGCAACAAGCATGGAGTGACTGGGTGGATGCCAAAGCGGCTTTGAAGGTTTGTGAAACGGAGTATTTGAAATCGTTGGGAAAATTAGAGTAGTTTGTAAGGTTTGTAAAGTTCATAAAGTTTATAAGGTTTATAGACACCTGCGGGGCGCTTTGTCCACGGCAGTTTGAGCTGCCGATAAGCACAGTCCGAAGGACACCCGTTACTTTATGAACTTTATAAACTTTACAAACCTTATGAACCTGATAAACTAAACACCATGAAAAACTTATTATTACTATTAGCGTTATTGATTGTCGGGACTGCCGTCGCGCAAGTCAAACGAATTAAAGGAACAGGGTATCTTTTAGTACAGGCGCGGGATGCCAAACAATCTTTTACGAAAGTTTCCGTGCAGCAGGGAATCACGTTGTACCTCAAACAAGGTACGGAATTCGGGATCACGATTGAAGCGGATGATAATATCATCTCGTACGTGAAAACGGAAATAAAGAACGGTCAGCTAAACGTGTTCCTTGATCCTAATGTCATCATTCGTAGTTTTACCGCTATGAATGTATCCGTGGCGGCGCCCGATATAACTGATATTAACGTGGAATCGGCGGCAAGATTAATCGGAAGTTCCCCGTTGAAAGTGAATAAATTGGATATAAATGCTTCCGGGGCAGCAGTCGTGAAATTGGAAGTAGAAGGAAAAGAGTTAGACGTGGAAGCCTCTAATGCCGCTAAATTGGAATTGAAGGGAGCGGTCGATCACTTGGAACTGGAACTTTCTTCCGCTGCAACTTTAAAAGCGTGGGATTTACGGGTAACCGATTGCGAAGCGGGAGTCAGCGGGGCAGCCAAAGCAGAGGTATACGTGTCGGGCACGCTGGAAGTGCAATTGTCATCGGCCGGATTGCTTATGTATGACGGCAATCCCCGTATCACGAAAAAAGATGTAAGTGGACGGGGCGCTCTTGTCAAAAGGAAGTAATGTGGTCTTCGAATATCACGACGGATGAGGCTTTTTCGGGAATGATCCGGTTGTGTTTCTCCACGGACATACTTCTGGATTTTAGTACTACCGGAGTTTTCCCGGGAATCAGAGCGAGAGTCGCGGCAAGCAACGGATCGTTTACATCGTCCAGTTCATACCGGTGCGGGAATGGTTCGGGTATATATTCTTTCGGTTGAATACCTCCACGTACGGATTCGCCGCGGCTATTCGTGTAGAGCAGGGATATCAACGTGATATTCCAACCTTGCAGGTCACTTTCCGTCGGGGTAAACGTGATACCTCCCATGTTTTTCCCGACAGTGGGAACACCAATGACATTAACTTCCATGTAAGGAGATAAAGCACTGATAAGCAATTCAGAAGCTGATGCGGTTTCTTTTCCTGTAATTACCCACAAGCGCGATAAGTTCAAGCGGGAATCGGCGGGAACCGTTTTGTCGAAACGTTCTTCCAGTTGTTCCGGTATATCTGCATATTTCTCTTGATACACGTCGTTCCATCTTTTGTGTATCAGAATTTCTTCACTTTCCACGACACTTTCCGGGGCTATAAGTGAACACAAGCGTTTAACAGCAAGCATATATCCGCCGGAATTATAGCGCAAGTCAAGAATTAATTCCTCGATACCTTCTTCTTTTAGTTTTTGGAAAACGTTGTTCAATTGAAGTAGTGAAGTGGTGTTACGGTACACGAAACTGGAATACGCAATATGACCGATCTTACGTTCCTCGTGGTCGATAACGCCGTACGCGAGTATAGGATTGATAGTGAAATTCTGTGCGGTCAGTTCTATCGTCTTGTAAGGTTCCGATACTTCATCCTCGGACAACCCGATAGATAAAACACTCTTGTAATAAAGATTTGTATAGTTTTCCGTGGTAATCTTCTTACCGTCCATTCGGGTAATCAGGTCGCCTCGTTTTATTCCTGCTTTTGCTGCCGGAGAATTGTCATACACGAAATTCACTTCGGCAATGATGTACCCCTTGTCTTCCCAAAAATTGAGATGATAACCGAATCCGTTCTCGTATCCGCTGGCATCGGCAATTTCACCGAATCCCTGTGATTTAGTGATACGTGACCATGGATCTTTCTCGTATTTCATGTTGGCGAAATAGGTTAACGGATCCAAATCTGCTTCTATCTTTTTATCCTTGACTTCATCTGCCCAGAAATACTGGTCTGTCATCTTGTCTTTCGTGAACGTGTTGATGCGCTCGTAGGTACGAGATGGGGGCGACGGTCGGACTGATGTGTCCTCGCAACCGATCAGAAGACCGATAAGAACCAGAAAGAAGCAAATTCTATACATATTTCATCGTTCTAATTACAAAACACAATATTACGGAATTTTGATGAATTTCCATGCACGAGAAAGTAAGAAAGTTTTATTGGTCTATATTTGTGCATATTTATCCAATAATCAAGCGAGGCTAATATTTTGTGATTCCCGAGAGATTCTCTGTAAAGTGTCCACGTGACGCTTGGTTGTTTTGGAAGCGTTTGATTTATAATGTCGTGCATAAGAATTCTATTTTTCTTCAAAAAAATGGCATAAATACTTGTTCGTTTGGAATATTAATGCATATATTTGCAAGCTCAATAAATAAATATGCATATAGAGAAAACGGAAAATGATTTGAATGATTTAGATTAAATTGTACGAAGATGAAGATTGAAGTATTGGTTGCGTCCGAGAAACACCTGTCATACGTGACGGCGATAAATGATGCGATTGACAACGCTGCAAAAGCGCGTGGAACAGGTATAGCAAGAAGAACGAACGAGTATATCGCCGGGAAAATCCGGGATGGCAAGGCGATTATTGCTTTGAACAGAGAAGAGTTCGTGGGCTTCTGTTATATCGAGTGCTGGGGACACCAGAAATTCGTGGCTAATTCCGGGTTGATCGTTGTACCGGCATACCGGGGATTGGGAGTGGCAAAACGCATCAAGAAAGCCGCTTTTGATTTGTCGCGAAGGCGATTCCCGCGGGCGAAATTGTTTGGTCTGACCACGGGCGAGCAAGTGATGCGTATCAATACTTCGTTGGGTTACGTGCCTGTTACTTTTGCCAAGTTGACCGATGACGAGGAGTTTTGGGCAGGTTGCAAATCATGCGTAAATTACGATATCTTACAACGGACAAACATGACAAAATGCCTTTGCACGGGAATGATTTATGATCCAGAGGTACATGCCCGTGTTCGGGATGCAGCGGGGGAAAAGAGCGGGAACCTACCCGGTAGAATCTTCCGAAAATTGCGTCGGGTGGTGAGTGTTATGCTTGCTGCTTTTAAGGCACCGGGAAATCATCCCGGTGGAAAGCAGGAATACGGGGGAGTTGTTTGTCGTTTGTAAATAACAGAAAAATGAAAAAAGTTGTTTTAGCGTATAGTGGAGGATTGGATACCTCCTACTGTGTGAAATACTTGAGCGATGAACTGGGGCTTGAGGTTTACACGGCGATTGCCAACACGGGCGGGTTCTCGCCGGAAGAGTTGGTCGTGATCGAGGAAAAAGCGTACGCCCTTGGGGCGAAACGTCACGTGACGCTCGATGTAACGGGCGAGTATTACGAACAGTGTATTCGCTATATGGTATTCGGGAACGTGTTGCGTAACAAAACTTATCCCGTTTCGGTAAGTTCCGAGCGGACATTTCAAGCGTTGGCAATCGTGCGATATGCCAAGGAAATCGGTGCCGATGCGTTAGCACACGGGAGTACGGGGGCGGGAAACGATCAAGTACGTTTTGATCTTTGTTTCTCGGTATTCGCTCCCGATATGGAAATTATCACGCCGACTCGTGATTTGCGATTGAGCCGGGAGGACGAGATCGCTTATCTGAAAGCAAAGGGAGTGGAACGTGATTGGACAAAATTGGTTTATTCCATAAATAAAGGACTTTGGGGTACTTCCGTTGGTGGGCGGGAAACTCTGACGTCTGACCAGCCGTTGCCCGAAGAGGCTTATCCCTCGTCGTTGCAGCGGGTGGGGGAAGAGGAATTGACTCTCGCCTTTGAACAGGGAGAATTGTGTGCGGTGAACGGGAAAACGTATGCTGATAAAATCGAGGCTATCCGTGTGGTCGAAGCCTTGGCTGCCCCTTGGGCTATCGGGCGGGATACGCACGTGGGCGACACGCTTGTAGGGATTAAAGGTCGCGTGGGCTTCGAGGCTGCTGCACCGTTAATTATTATCAAGGCGCACGAATTACTGGAAAAACACACGTTGACGAAGTGGCAGTCGTACTGGAAGGAGCAATTGGGCAACTGGTACGGGATGTTTCTGCACGAGGCGATGTACGGGGAACCGGTGATGCGGGATATCGAGAAATTTCTGGAACACTCGCAACGTAACGTGTCGGGTGAAGTACGGGTATTGATGCGTCCCTATCACTTTGATTTGTTGGGATGCCATTCTCCGCATGATCTAATGAATGCCTCTTTTGCCAGATACGGGGAGGAAAACAACGCATGGACAGCGGAAGACGTGAAGGGCTTTACCCGAATATTGTCAATGCCGTTGAGAATACACGAGGCGGTTAATAAATGAGTTTATAAAGTTTATAAGGTTCATAAAGTTATAAAGTTACGGGTGTCTTTCGGACAAAATTAAAGCAGCAGTTTGTGTTGCCGTTGATATGGTATCTCGTGAGTTATTAAAACCTTGTAAACCTTATGAACTTTATGAACTTTATAAACTAATTGTCATGATAAGAGTTGGAATAGCAGGTGCTGCCGGGTACACGGCGGGAGAGTTGATTCGGATTCTCGTGAATCATCCCGCCGTGGAATTGCGGTATTTGCAGAGTGAATCACACCGGAGAGAACCGATAGGACGGGTGCATCGGGATTTGTTGTATTCAAAACAGGTTTTCACGGATTTGGATTTTGATGACATAGATGTACTTTTCCTGTGTATGGGGCATGGAGTTTCTGCCCGTTTTCTATCGGAGAACAAGATACCGCCATCCGTGAGGGTGATTGATTTGAGTAATGACTTTCGTTTACGGGCGTCGGCAGGTAATTTCGTGTACGGGTTACCGGAGTTAAATAAGGACAAGATCATGGAATGTCAACGTGTTGCAAATCCGGGTTGTTTCGCGACTGCGATAGAGTTGGCTTTGTTGCCTTTCGCGAAGGGTGGATTGTTGACAGATAGAATTACGGTCTTCGGCATAACCGGAGCGACAGGTGCGGGGCAACGGCCAACAGAAGAAACGCATTACAGTAACCGGGCGCAGAACTTATCCGTGTACAAGGTTTTCACGCATCAGCATTTGGGCGAGATTCGGGAAACCTTGCAGGAGGCGGGAGCAAAAACAGAACCCGATATCGCTTTTGTACCCGTGCGAGGATGTCATACACGGGGAATTATGGTGAACGTTGTGTTTCAAAGTAAAGCCACGTTAGAGGAATTGACAACTCTTTATAAAACGTATTATGAGCAACATCCGTTTGTACTCATGAGCGATGAGCCGGTGTCATTGAAACAAGTTGTGAACACGAATTATTGTTTTATTCATCCGGATAAAGAGGGGGATAACGTGCTCGTGACATCAATGATTGATAATCTGATAAAAGGAGCTTCCGGACAGGCGGTGCAAAATATGAACCTGATGTTCGGTTTAGACGAAATGACAGGATTGCGATTGAAAGCAAATTATTTTTAATGATCAAGAAATGTTTGAAGTATATAATCTGATAAATATAGAGCCCGTCCGGGCAGAGGGAATGTATTTTTGGGATAAGGAAGGAAACAAATACCTTGACCTCTATGGCGGGCATGCCGTGATTTCCATCGGGCATACCCATCCCTGGTACGTGGCGGGAATCACGGAACAGTTGGAAAAGATCGGTTTCTATTCCAATTCGGTGGAGAATCATTTGCAAGGAGAGTTGGAGGAGAAATTGAAACACCTTTCGGGATGTATGGATTACAACCTGTTCCTCTGTAATAGTGGGGCTGAGGCGAACGAGAACGCTTTGAAACTTGCTTCGTTCGTGACCGGGCGGGCAAAGGTGCTTGCCATGTGCGGGGCTTTTCACGGGCGAACAAGCGGAGCCGTGGCGGTGACCGATAATCCCGAAATACGGGCTTCGTGGAATATGGGGCATCAAGTGAAGTTTATCCCGTTGAATGACGAGAAAGCTCTCGAACGGGAATTGGCAAGCGAAGAGTATGCGGCTGTTATCATCGAGGGAATCCAAGGTGTGGGAGGAATCCGGGTAGCGGAACCTGCTTTTTTGCAATTGGCACGAGAATGTTGTAACAATCGCGGGACTCTGTTGATACTTGACGAAATACAATCCGGGTACGGGCGGAGCGGACAATTTTTTGCACATCGCTATGCCGGGATAAAACCCGACATGATTACTATGGCTAAAGGCATGGGGAACGGATTCCCAGTGGCGGGAGTACTTGTTCACGAATGGATAGAGGCAAGGAAAGGAATACTGGGAACCACTTTCGGGGGAAGTCACTTGGCGTGTGCTGCGGCCATTGCCGTGTTGGACGTGATGCAGCGGGAAAATCTGATAGAGAACGCCTTGCAGGTCGGAGAATACTTTGCCGAACAACTGAGAGGATTACCCGGGGTAATTGAAGTACGGGGAAAGGGATTGATGATAGGAGTGGATATTGATATTCCGCATACTATATTCCGTCGCCGCTTGTTGGCGAATTACAGGATTATCACGGGATACAGCGGGAAAAATACATTACGGTTACTTCCCCCGTTGTGCATGAGAAAGGAGGAAGTGGATTATTTCACGGAAAGCTTTAAAGGCAATTGAAAATTGAAAGTTGAAAATGAATGCGACATGAGATATAAAGTAATAAAAGTTGGCGGGGCATTGTTGGAAGACGAGGGGCGGTTGGAGCTGCTCTGTCGGAAACTGGCGAAAATAGAACCTCCTTTCATGATTGTGCATGGGGGAGGAATATTTGCCGGACAATTGGCGGAACGTTTGGGAATACCCTGCCGGATGATTGACGGGCGTCGGGTAACAGACGATGAGATGTTGCGTGTAACCGTGATGGCATACGCCGGGTGGGTGAACAAGATATTGGTAGCCCGGTTGCAGGCACTTGGTGTAAACGCTTGCGGGTTATCCGGTTGCGATATGAATTTGGTGGGTGCGAAACAGAGAGTGCAAGAAGGTGTAGAATGGGGACATGTGGGAGATGTTGTACATGTAAATAGTACTGTATTGGAATTGTTGTTCCAAAGTGGGGTTGTGCCAGTCCTGTCACCGATCACGTGTGACGGGCAGGGAGGATTATTAAATTCCAATGCCGATGGAATCGCATCGGCTGTCGCGAAAGCCTTGTCTTCCCGTGTAGAAGTCGAATTAATCTATTGTTTCAATAAACGTGGAGTATTAAGAGATATAGAAGATGAAAATTCCGTGATTCCTCGTTTGACTCCCGTTATGTATGACAAACTCAGACAGGAAGGACCTATTCATGCTGGAATGATTCCAAAATTAGAGTATTCATTTGCTGCAATACACGCGGGAGTACAATCCGTGCGATTGGTTCATCCCGATGAATTGGATAATCCCGAGGCAGGCACTCGAATAACCGGAGAAGAATAATGGATACAAAGGAGGCAATAGAAGTATTAAAACGGATTATATCCATCCCCTCTTTTAGCGGGGAGGAGGGGCAAGTGGCAGATGTTATAACCGGAATACTGCAAAAATATAGGTTCGACGTGCATCGTCAAGGTAATAACGTGTGGAGTCGCTCGCCGGAGTTCGACGCGGCGAAACCCACGTTATTACTGGATGCACACTTGGACACGGTACGTCCCGGTGGGGCATGGGATACCGATCCGTTTACCCCGACGGTAAGAGATGGAAAATTGTACGGCTTGGGAAGTAACGACACGGGCGGAAGTATCGTGTCTATGTTGGCAGCGTTCATCATGTTGAACAGAAAGCCACAAGCGTATAATCTGGTGTATTTGGGTTCCGCGGAAGAAGAAAACACGGGAGCCGGGGGAATACAACGCGTATTCCCGGAATTGGGGAGAATTGATTTTGCCCTCGTGGGCGAGCCTACCGGAATGCGTCCCGCGATAGCCGAAAAAGGTCTTATGGTATTGGATTGCCATGTTGCGGGAGTATCAGGACATGCTGCACGGGAGGAAGGTGTGAATGCTATTTACGAGGCATTGCAAGATATAGAATGGTTTCGCACCTATCGTTTCGAACGGGTGTCGGAACTATTGGGAGCGGTAAAGATGAGCGTTACGGGGATTGAGGCGGGAACGGTACATAACGTGGTTCCCGCGACTTGTCGTTTCATGGTGGACGTACGGGTAAATGAACTTTACACGAACTTACAGATACTTGATACAATCCGTCGCCACGTGAAATGCGAGGTATCCCCCCGCTCTATCTCCCTCGATTCATCATCGGTACCCGCGGATCATCCGGTCGTTCGGCGTTGTCGGGAGTTGGGATTAGAACCCTACGGTTCGCCCACGACCTCGAATCAAGCTGTGATTCCATGCACCTCACTGAAGATCGGTCCGGGAGATAGTGCCCGTTCCCATACGGCGAATGAATATATTCGCTTGGATGAAATAGAGCGAGGAATAGAAACGTTTGTTCGAATATTGGACGGGATAATAATTGATAATTGAAAATTGAAAGTTGAAAATTGAAAATGAAAAGATTTCCGAAACGAAAGACTATTCTGGCTCCTCCTCTGTTTATAGAGGAAACCAGCGATTAAGCGAGGGCAGAAAGAGAGCTTGCTCTCGGTTTGCTGAGTGTGAGCTGGTTCGAGACCGGCTTCCGGGCTCACTTGGCGGCGTAGCCGACGGAGAAGTTTAATCTAAAATCTAAAATTTAAAATCTAAAATTCATGCGGCTTTGGGATAAAGGATACGATATAGACAATTTTACCGAATCATTCACCATCGGGAAAGATCGGGAATTGGACGTGATGTTGGCGAAAGCTGACGTGACGGGGAGTTTGGCACATTTGGAAATGTTACATCACGTGAGTTTGGTAAGTGACGAAGAATACAGACAACTACGAAAGGCATTGATCGGTATTCATGCACGGGTGGAAAAGGGGGAGTTTGTGATAGGAGAAGGGGTTGAGGATGTACACTCGCAAATAGAATTGATGCTGGTGGAGGAATGTGGGGATGCGGGAAAAAAGATCCACACGGGACGTTCCCGGAACGATCAAGTATTACTTGATTTGAAATTGTTTTCGCGGGAAGCGATTTTCGAGACATTGGAAAGCGTGGAACGCTTGTTCCGTTTGTTGATACAGCGGGCGGAGGAAAGCAAGGATATACTGATACCGGGATACACACATTTGCAGGTAGCGATGCCCTCTTCATTCGGATTGTGGTTCGGCGCTTATGCCGAATCGTTGACAGATGATTTGTTGCTCTTGAAAGCGGCGTACGATATGGTAAATACCAATCCGCTTGGGTCGGGTGCAGGCTACGGTTCGTCGATAGCCTTGAACCGGAAAATGACAACCGGGTTGTTGGGATTCGCCGATCTGGCGTATAACGTCGTGTACGCTCAGATGCAAAGAGGAAAGATGGAAAAGAACGTGTTGTTCGGGTTGGCTGCCGTGGCGACAACTTTGGGGCGGCTAGCTGCCGATGTCTGTCTGTTTGCCTGTGGAAATTTCGGTTTCGTACATTTGCCGGATAAATACACGACAGGCTCAAGCATTATGCCGCACAAGAAAAATCCGGATATATTTGAACTGATTCGGGCGAAGTGTAATCGCTTACAATCATTGCCAATCCAAATGGCAATGTTGTGTGGGAATCTCACTTCCGGTTATTTCCGGGATATGCAATTAACGAAGGAATTATATTTACCCGCATTCCGTGAATTGAACGATTGTCTTTTTATGGCTCATCTCGTGCTGAAAGACATGGCGTTAAAACGGGATATACTGAAAGATCCCCGCTACGGGTATATTTTTTCCGTGGAAGATGTAAACGAAATGGTGATGGCGGGAGTACCTTTTCGGGAAGCCTATCGAAAAATAGGAATGCAAGTCCAACAGGGGGAGTATCACGCGGGGACGCATGAGATTCATCACACGCACGAGGGGAGTATCGGGAATCTTTGTCTGAACAAAATAAAGGACAGGTTTGACGAAAGAATGGCCGCATGGGATATTTCTGCCGTTCGGGAAGCTGAAAAACGCTTGTTGAAATTGTAGTCTTTTTCTACACTTTTTCCACATAATTCCCCATGGAATACATTCCACGGGGAATTGTAGTTTTATAGCATGTCGTTGATAATTAGATATCTGTGTGATAGTATTACCCTGTTTACCGATATGGCATACAATTCTCTATTATAAGAGTAAAGGATTGAATGATAAAAAAGGAGGAATTATGGTAACGTATATATTTTTCATCGTGATGGCTATTTCGGGACTTTTACTACCGCACTTTTTAAGTGACCCCGAACATGAAGCGGAATAAAGAAAACTCCCCTTTATCCTAAATTGCGTTAAAAACTTTTTTCTTTAGTCGATTAAAACTATTTTCGTGTGTAAAATAATCGACGTATGGCAAAAATCTTAGTGGTTGATGATGATACGACTTTCTGTATCATGTTGAAGAATTGGTTAGGGAAACGGGGATTCGAGGTGGAGAATGCATTCTCGTACAAGGAAGCCGTGAAAAAATTGGACAAGGAGACGTTTGATCTTGTGCTGACGGATTTGCGTTTACCCGATAAGGACGGGATTGATTTGTTGCGGTTGATTAAAGAGAAAACACCCGAGACACAGGTGTTGCTAATGACAGGATACGCCGATATTCAGACAGCCGTGACGGCGATGAAGTTGGGGGCTTTTGATTACGTGGCAAAACCGGTTATCCCGGACGAAATTCTGAAGAAATTGCAGGAAGCGTTGAAGCTGGAAACGGAACCTGCCAAGCCGGTTCAGGCAAAAGTTAAAACAACGGCTTTCGCTTATATAAAAGGGGTAAGTGAGAGTGCTGATCAGCAGTACGAGTATATCCGTTTGGTGGGACCGACCATGATGACCGTTTTAATTAACGGCGAGAGCGGTACCGGTAAGGAATATATAGCCCGTCTGATTCACTTGACGAGTGCCCGGAAAGACGGGCCTTTCGTGGCAGTGGATTGCGGGGCTATCCCGAGAGATATTGCCACGAGCGAACTTTTCGGACACGTGAAAGGTGCTTTTACGGGGGCAGCGTGTGATAAACAAGGATATTTTGTGACGGCATCCGGGGGAACGATTTTCCTCGATGAGATAGGTAATCTGCCTTATGACGTGCAGGTACAATTGTTGCGAGCCCTTGAAGAACGCAAGGTACATCCCGTGGGAAGTAGTGTCGATGTGCCTTTTGACGTGCGTATTATTTCGGCTACAAACGAGAATTTGAAAGAAGCTGTTGCCGAAGGGCGTTTCCGGGAAGACTTATACCATCGTCTCAACGAGTTTTCCATCCAAGCTTTGCCGTTAAGAGAACGGAAAGAGGATATCATGGTATTTGCCAATCATTTCCTTGACAAGGCGAACGAAGAATTGGGTAAACAAGTGGCAGGATTTGATGATGAGGTGATGCGGATATTTAATACTTACGCTTGGCCGGGTAACCTTCGTGAATTGCGTAATATCGTGAAACGGGCAACCCTGCTTTGCCAAGGAAAATTAATCACCAAGATATGCTTGCCACCGGAATTATCACAAAAGCCTGTCGAACCGGAAAAGACGATGGGTACCCGCCGGGAGATGGAAATCGAATTAATAAAGGAAGCTCTGCAAAAGTGCAGGAATAACAAGAGCGAGGCTGCCCGGATGCTCCAAATCGACCGAAAAACCCTGTATAATAAGCTAAAAAACTATGGGTTGGAGGATTTATAGTTTGTAAAGTTTATAAGGTTTATAAAGTTTAAAAAGTTCATAAAGTTTAAAAAAATCAACGAGATATTATATCAACGGCAGCTTGTGCTGCCGTTTTAATTTTGTCCGAAGGACACCCGTAACTTTATAAACCTTATGAACTTTATAAACTCCGAAGCAACTGTATTACTTCATTCCCCGTTTGAACGACTTTTCTCACGGTTTCAGCTACCTGTGCTTCTTCCACTTGTTCGGGATCCATTCTCTCGAGGGAGAGTAATAGCGGTATAACTTGATGGATTGACAATTGTTTGAACATAGGCAGCATCTTGTGAGCGAGTTTCTTGACTTGTTCCATCTCGTGTTGCTGCACGTGTTCCTCAAGATGTTGGAAATTCTGGACACAATCCGAAACAAAGGATTGAATGATCTGGTTTGCGGCATCCTTATCGTTGTCGGCGAAGACCATGATCATACTTAGGTCAAAAGGTGCGTTCGTGTCATGGTCTTCACCCGTGGGTGGAGCTATTTTGATGTCCCAGTCCAATAACTCGTTTACCTTGGTGTAAAGTTGTTCCGGGGTAAACGGTTTATTCAGGTAGGCAGAGAACCCGGCATCAAGGTACTCCTGCTCCTGCATGTCAGCTCGTGCCGACAGCGCGATGACAGGAAGGTCTTTTATCTTTTCCGATGCTGACTGTCTGATCTGTTTCACCAGTTCGAACCCGTCCATATCAGGCATCTGTATATCCGAGAGAACAAGGTCGTAATTCCCTTTTTCGAGTATGGACAGCGCTTCAAGAGGATGGGTGCACGTGTCGCTGCTAATACCTACTTTACGCAAAAATTCCGAATTGACGGTAAGCTGTAATTCATCATCATCCACGAGGAAGGCTTTTGTTCCCTCGTGCATAACGGGAGCGATTTGTCCCGGTTCTGTCGCGGCTGTTTCTTGCATGGGCGCTTTCACGAGAGGAAGTTTCACGGTGAATGTGCTTCCTTCCCCCTTTTTACTGTTGAGGGAGAGTTCTCCTCCTAACAGGTGTACGAGTTGCATCGTGATCGTGAGTCCCAATCCGGTTCCTTCCGCGCCGTTATTGTGCTGTGGCGTAAGTCGGGTAAATTCCTTGAAAATAAGTTCCTGTTCTTCTTCCGTCATGCCGGGACCGGAGTCTTTGATAACGATCATCAGTTGCTCGTTGTTGGTTCCGGGGATAAAGGCGGAGAGCGAAATCTTACCTTTTTGAGTGTATTTGATGGCGTTGGAGAGGATATTCACCACGATCTGCCTTACTTTCATGGGATCGCCCAAGAAATGTTCGTTCAGTGCGTTGCTGATATCACTCCTTAATTCCAATCCTTTTTCTCCGGCCAAGGGCAGAAAACTGTCTGCAATCTCTTGCAGGAGGCGACCGGGAGTATACGGAACGGTATTAATCTCCATTTTGTTGGCTTCCAACTTGGAGAAATCCAGTAGGTTGTTAGCTAGATGCAATATATGCTCGGCAGAGCCTTTCATGTTCCGGAGGAAATAATATTGGCGTTCCTCCAAGGGTGTATTGCTCAGTAATTCAATATACCCGATAATAGAACTTAGAGGTGATTTTATATCATGCGTAACGGTAAGCATCAACTTTTCCCGGTTGTGCAACAAACGTTCCGTGTAAGCGTTGGCGGCTTCCAGTTCCCGCCTGTATCGTTGGCTTTGGCTGATGTCATTGATGATAAGAATAACAAAAAACACCACCAGCAAGCAGGCTATGATTGCCACCCACGAGAGCGTTTGGGTAAGCTGTTCGGTGGTTGTTTGCTGCTGTTCCAAACGGATGCGGGTGTGCTCGATTTCCTCTTTTTCGAGGGCTTTTAATATGCGTTTCAAACGTTCCGTGATCTTTTGTCCGCTTTGTATGACAATCTTTTCCCGCTTGTAAATCTCTGCATCGATTTCTTCTTTCTCTTGCTGGTATTGACTCCACGAATCGCGAATCACGTTCATGAGTGAATCCGTGTTATTGGATATCCCGACCGTGTCCGCGAAATAGTGATAGGTCGTGTCCACTCTTAAAATGGAATCCCTTTTAGTACGGATGCCGAGCCATCCTTTCTTTTCTTTAATAATCTTACTGCTATCCACTGTCGCGACAATCCGGTGTTTGATTTTAGGCTCTTTGCCGATAGAGTCTTTCAGAAATTCAATCTTTTCAACTGTCTTATTATAAAAATCCTCCGGGATAGCGTATTTCTTGACATAGAGTAAATCTTTCAAATTCTGTATCCGGTCGCTCAAAAGCGCGTGAACCGTGTCGATCCGCATGTTTTGTTCCTCGCTCATGGACAGATATTTCAAGGTATCCATATTATACCGGATATCTTGAATCAATTGCATATACCTGTTGAAATTCTTTTCCGAGCCGGTTTGGGAAAAAGACAACCCGGTATTCTCTGCCTCGTATAATTTTGTCAGCGTGTTGCCGATGATGAATAATTTCTGTTGCATGACAATCTCGTCATTCCCTTTCTCCGTGAGAGCTATCGTCTGCTTGTAAATAAAAATGATGGCAATAGCACCGAGAAGGAGTATCAGAATATACCCCGTGATCAGTTTGAATTTGGTAAATTTAAACGGTCTTTGCATAACTATCAGTTTGTACAAAGGTATAAAAATCCCGATAATCCGAATCGGTAACACAGGGCAAATGCGTTAAAAACGCTTTTCGCCCGGTTCATAAAGTTGAGCTTTTCAGCTCCTAAAGTTTATAAAGTTCATAAAGTACTGGGCGTCCTTCGGACAAGGTTTACCGGCAGCCATGCTGCCGTGGACAAAGCGCCCGCTAGGGTCCATAAACCTTATGAACTTTATGGACTTTATAAACTTTTGACTAAAAGGGCAAAAGCGTTTTGACGCGTTTGCCCTGATCAGTAATACGGGTATATATATCCGTAATTCGTATAACGAACGGTTTATCGTTTCCCCTTATTTTTGTATTATCGAATAAACGAGATACAATATAATAACCACAAAAATAGAATAGTATGAGCAAGAAATGTTATTTATTCATGTTAGCGGCGGTATTCACCGGCGTCGGATTGGAAGCACAGCCTTCAGCGGAAAAGAAAAAAGTACTGGTCGTGTATTATTCCCATAGCGGGAATACCAAAGAGGTGGCGAACCAGATAAAAGAAGCCACGGGTGCCGATGTTTTTGAAATCGTACCGGAGAAAGCCTATCCGACCAACTATCAGGCGGTAGTCGATCAGGCAAAGAAAGAGATCGCGGAAGGACATAAACCTGCAATAAAGGGAAAGATCGAAAATATCGAGCAGTACGATACCATATTCGTGGGTTCGCCTTGTTGGTGGGCGACGATTGCCCCTCCCGTGGCAACATTCTTGTCCGGGTATAATTTATCGGGAAAAACAATCATCCCGTTTATGACACACGAGGGTAGCCGCATGGGACATACGGGTGATGATATCAAGAAACTTTGCCCGAAATCAAAGGTACTGGACGGCTTCCCGGTACGAGGCAGCCAAGTGAAGAAAGCGAAAGAGGATATATTGAAATGGTTGCGGGAGATTAAGGTAATCCGGTGAATAAAAAATGTGTGTCAAAACTGACACACATTCTTTTATGTGATCCCCACGGGACTCGAACCCATATCAAAGGAACCGGAATCCTTCATTCTATCCATTGAACTAGGGGACCATTGTTTTATCCGAGTGCAAAGCTAATCAATTTTTTAAAAAAAGGGAGCATTTGCCCCCTTTTTTTAAATTATAATTGATAAAAGTATTATACTTTCTTCCGTGTCGCGTAGCTGATACGAAGCGAATTCGCTTTACGCAGTTCTTGCTTCACGTCGGTAACAATACCCATCTTTGTAAATTGATCAACTTTCAAGTTGTTGGTAATCATGTTGCGCTCTTCCTCCTTGCGAGTTTCCTGCTCGGCGATCACGAAGGCACTGATTTCATTTAAATTGGCAAGTTTATCATTTAACTGAATACGCGGTTCACTACCGTATACCCCGACAAACTGATCTTTCGGTTTCCCGATATAGATATTACTAACCAAGGATTTCTTTTCCAATTTTGAAACTTGTCTTGCCTCGGGCATACCGTTGTTGACCATAAGGGTAACCTCGCGCATCGTTGTACTTACCATGAAGAAGAATAACAACATGAAAACGATGTCAGGTAAAGATGCCGTTGAAATTGCCGGTACATCTTTCGAGCCTTCTTTTCTGAATTTAGCCATTATTTACCTCCTCCTTTCTGTCCAACATTCTTAGGTTCTGCCTCGGAAATAGCTGTCGGGATGTATTTTCTTACCGCATCCATCTGCTCTTCCGTGAGTTCACTATACTTCTTTCCCCACTTCTCCATGGCCTTCATATCTCTTACTTCATCGTACGCTGCCGTCAATTCATCTTGAACGGCAATATACATTTTGTAAGACGTACCGCGGTCACTTTGCAGGGAAACTATACCATTCGAGATCTCGACCTGCCCGAAGAAAGGAATCTCTTTCAATTTCTTGCTCGGGAGATCCGGTTTATTATCCTTGTTCAGGATAAATTCTATCGTTTTTGCCTTCAACTGGGAAATGTCCATCATCTCGGAATTTACAGCCAACATATCATCCTTGTTTACCATCACCTGTAAAACGTTACGTTTGGCAACGGGAGGAATCTGTACTTTATCCTCGGGTGGCATGGGCGGCAACCGTCTGAACAAACCGGAATCGACGTCCATTGTTGTTGATACCAAGAAGAAGATCAACAACAAGAATGCGATGTCCGCCGTTGAAGTGGCATTAATTTCCGGTGTCTTTTTTCTTGCCATAATAATTATCTAAAGCGTCTGATAATTTCAGTTACAATAATTGCCAACACGGCTCCGATTCCCAAGAAATACATGGTAAACAACATCGTATCGGCAAATTTCAAAGTGCCTTCCACGTTGTCCGGTCCGTCGTATCCCGGAAGATTCATGATCGTTCCGTCTGACATGGAATAAGCGATTAAAACGAGTAAACATACTCCGACGAGCGCAATCAGCGTTTTAACTGCCTGTTTCGGGTTGGTCAACAGGCGACCAATCGGGAATACTAAAGCAGCAAGGGCTGTCAACCCGAACAATATATATGCCCACCATATTAATTGGTCTGTGTATACAGGCGTGCTATATTGGGCGTTCGGAAGCTCTCCCCCGAAGAAAAATAACCCAACTAACACCACTGTAATGGCAAACATTGCAATGGTTAGGATATTTAATAACTTGGTTACTTTAAGCATGGTTTAGTGTTTTTGATTGTACTTTACAAGGATATCTAACAAGGTTACGGATGCATCTTCCATATCGTTTACGATACTTTCAACTTTTGCAACACAGTAGTTGTAGAACACCTGAAGAATCATGGCAACGATCAAACCGGCAACGGTCGTGATCAACGCAACCTTGATACCTCCCGCAACCAATGACGGTTGGATATCACCTGCAGCCTGAATCTTATCGAAGGCGTCGATCATACCGATAACTGTTCCCAAGAATCCCAACATCGGGGCCAAAGCGATAAACAAAGCGATCCAAGACATTCCTTTTTCCAAAAGTCCCATTTGAACGGAACCGTAAGAAACAACGGATTTCTCTACCATTTCGATTCCTTGGTCATAACGGGATAATCCTTGATAGAAAATACTTGCGATAGGACCTCTGGTCGTGCGGCATACTTCTTTCGCTGCTTCAACACCACCGTTTTCCAAAGCGTCTTCTACACTCGCGATTAATTTCTTGCTATTAGTAGCTGCCAAGTTCAAGTAGATAACTCTCTCGATAGCGATAGCCAAACCAAAGATCAAAGCCAAGATAACGAAGCTCATGAACATGGCACCACCCTCGATGAATTTTTGTTTTACAACGGCGTGGAAAGAAGAGCTTTCGATGGCGTCTTCATCTTCCAGAACGGTCGGGTCTGTTGTAGTTTCTTCGTCTTGATAAGTTTCTGTGGTCTCTGTTTGAGTCATTTCATCCTCTTGAGCCATTAGCATAGATGATGCTCCAATAGTAAGCATTCCTAAAACTGCTATTAGTGCAAATAATTTTCTCATGATCAATTTAACTGATTTTTAGTTTATTAATAATTAAATTTTAACTCTATATTTTGTTTTAAGCTGTTATATTTTTCAATTTGCACCACCTTGAGTCCAAATCGGGCACCAAGGTATAAAAAAAACGTTAAAAGCCAATATATTTGGGTGATATTTCTCCCTTCAAGGCGTTATTTAAATATTTTTTCACTTCGTTAGGGTCTTTATATTTGCCCAGCACGTACATCATTTTACACGCTGCCGCTTCCGTCGTGATGTCATGCCCGCTGATAACTCCGGCGTTAAGTAATTCTCTACTTGTTTCATACTTACCCATTTCCACGCTTCCGCCTTGGCATTGGGTAACATTATATATAAAGATACCTTTCGACAGGGCATCCTTTACTTTGTTAAGAAAAACTTTATTTGTCGGGGCATTCCCGGAACCGTAAGTTTCGAGTATGATTCCTTTCAGTCCCGGGATACCCGTTACGGCGTCGATCACTTCCGGACGCATACCCGGGAATATTTTCAATATGGCGATATTCGTGTCCACGTCGCAGAATGCCTCCACCGGTTCCACCCTCGGCGTGTAATCAATCGCACTGTAATCGTAATGGATATGAATACCTATGCTCGCTAAAGGGGGATAATTGAATGACTGGAACGCATCGAAGCTCTCGGCGTTTATCTTGGTCGTTCGGTTTCCCCTGAATAATTTAGCCCCGAACAGGATACATACTTCCGGTACGATAGCTTTTTCTTGGTCATAAGCCGCCGCGATTTCGATGGCGGCGATCAGATTTTCTTTCCCGTCCGTGCGAATTTTCCCGATCGGCAATTGCGATCCGGTAAACACGACCGGTTTCGTCAGGTTGTTCAGCATGAAACTCAATGCCGCTGCCGAGTATGCCATCGTGTCCGTTCCGTGCAGGATCACGAATCCCCGGTAATCGTCGTAATTCTTCAGGATGATCTCGCATAGATCTTTCCACAGCTTCGGTTGCAGATCCGAGGAGTCGATGATTTCCGGTAATGTATAACTATCGATCGTGAAGCCGAATTCTTTGATTTCGGGAACTTCACAGGCAATCTGGTCGAAATTGAACGGGCATAACGCCCCCGTTTCGGGATCGTTCACCATCCCGATGGTTCCGCCAGTATATATAATCAACACGGGTTTTGTCATAAATCAAAATTTATTATCCACGCTTTTGCTATGCAAATTAAATAAATTCATCGCATTATTCGTTGTTATTTCCTGTATTTTTTTCGTGTCGACACCTCTAATTTCAGCAATTTTAGCGGCTATACACGGAATATAACTACTTTCATTCCGTTTTCCCCGGAAAGGGACAGGCGCGAGGTAGGGTGCGTCCGTTTCAAGAACAAGGTGTTCCGTTTCTATTTTGCCGACGACTTCGGCCATAGAAGATTTTTTGAAGGTGACGACCCCGCCGATACCTAATCGGAACCCGAGATCTATCGCCCGTCGGGCGTCTTCCTCGTTGCCGGGGAAACAATGGAGTATCCCCTTCATATTATAATGTTGCTTTTTCAACACGGCGAAAATTTCCGGCAAGGATTCCCTTGAATGAATCACCACGGGAAGATCCATTTCACGGGCGATATGCAGTTGCCGTTCAAAAACGACGATTTGCTCCTTGTAATAAGTTTTGTCCCAGTAGAGGTCAATCCCGCACTCCCCGATACCGTATATCGTCGTTTGCCCGAGAAGTTTCTCGAAGGCTTTCATCTCTTCCTTGTACGAAGCGTTGACCGAGGTAGGGTGGACTCCCAGCAACGGGAACAGGTTATCCGGGTATTGCCCGGCAAGCGCCAACATGGATTGCCGTGTAGTTCTATCTATATCCGGTAAAATGATATACCGGACGTCAGCTTCAAAAGCCCGTCGCACGGTTTCATCCCGATCATTGTCAAATTCTTCCGCATAAATGTGCGAATGAGTATCTATGTACATGTTTCCTTTATCTTGCGGGACAAATATAGGGAATAATTCGGGGGAATGCAAAGGTTTCCGGTTGCAGGTTTTCTTCACGGGATTAGTATAAATACTGTATATACTCATAACCTGAAAGAATCAAACTATACTTCCATATGACTTCCGGTTTAGTAGTACATAAAAAACTTTAGATAAGCTTTTACTTCCCTTTATGAACGCTATTTATAATAGGGTTCGTATAGGGTTCATATAGGGTTCGTATAGCGTTCATGACGGAATTGAACCGGAATTGATATGGAAGTATAGTTGTATTAATATAGGTTATTGACTTGACTTGTAGATGATTTCTTCGTGTTGTGTTGAAAATTGAAAACAGCCTTGTGCGATTGAAATTTTAGATAGCCCGTTTTGTTCTGATACAACATCTAATGTTGGAATATTTATTTTGTTCTTGATTTTTTTTGTAAAACGGAATAATTTCCCGATTTTTTATAATTTTGTGTTTGATTCATTCCGTAAACAGGCTAGAATGGGATTATCTATTGAAAAAATCAGACAAGGTGACGAGTTGGCTTTTAAGGAGTTGTTCGACGAGTACTATCAGGCTTTGTGCGTGTTCGCCACGACTTACTTGAAGGATGACACTTTGGCCGCGGATATCGTGCAGGAGAGTTTCGTGAAGTTTTGGAAGCGTCGTGCGGATTTTAATGATACCTTTAATATAAAGTCTTTTCTTTACACGATCGTGCGCAATCATTGTCTGAATTCGATACGGGATAACAAATTGAAACGGGAAGATTTGTCTGTCGTGATGTCGGAGGAATTTTACACGGAGACATTGATCGAGGAAGAAGCGTACAGGATTTTTTACGAGGCGGTGAATGCGTTGCCCCCGCAAACACGTCAAGTCATACAGTTGTCCTTGGACGGTTTGAAAAATTCAGAGATCGCCGAACGTTTAGGTGTTGCCGAGAGTTCCGTGCACACGTTGAAAAAAATTGCTTACAAGAAACTGCGTGTGATGCTGAAAGATTATTATTACTTGGTATTTGTATTTCTTCATTGATTTTTCAAGAATGTAAGTTTTTGTAAATCTGTGTGTTTTATTCTGTTTGGAAAAATAAATGGAATAAAATGAATTTTCCGTTCCCCATAAAAATTGATTTTCGTGTTATATATTAAAACGATTGTAATAACAGACGGTTTTATAGAGGAAAAATTTATTTATGATGAAGCAAGGAAAAAATGATATGGAATACGATCCTTTTGTTATCGCTCAATGGATAGCAGCCTCGTTGACGGGGGAATTGTCGGGGGAGGAGGAACGGAAGCTGGCGGCGTGGCGGGAGAGTTCGGCTAAACACGAACGCTTGTACGAACGGTTGTTGGACGAGGAGAGCCGGAGGTGGAAAAAGCTGCAGTTCGATTCATTTGACAAGGAGAGCGGCTGGAAGGGATACAAGGAAAAACGGAGTCGGGAGAGAAGGATTTCCTGCGGGTGGGTACGCTTCGTGCGTTACGCTGCCGTGTTGCTGGTACCCTTGTGCGTGGCGCTGTATCTGTGGAAAGGACAGACGGAAGATAAGTCCGTGTTACCGGTAATGGCGAGCCACACGATTGAACCGGGAGGGGCGAAAGCTTCATTGATTTTGTCCACCGGGGACGTTGTCGATTTGGCAGCAACTTCCGGTGCCATCCGGGTAAACGATGGAATGGTTATACAGAATTGCGGAAATATGCTTTCTTATCAAGACACGGCAGGGAAGGTTCCGACGGATAGTTTGATGTATAACGTGGTAACGGTACCGAAAGGCGGGGAATATCAACTGGTGTTGAGTGACGGGACGCAAGTGTACTTGAATTCGATGACCCGGATTCGTTATCCCGTCCGGTTTACCGGGGATACCCGTGACGTGGAACTGGAAGGGGAGGCTTATTTCGAGGTGGCACGAGACGAGGAGAAGC
The DNA here is from genome assembly GCF_900184685.1 of Butyricimonas sp. Marseille-P3923. GTDB lineage: Bacteria > Bacteroidota > Bacteroidia > Bacteroidales > Marinifilaceae > Butyricimonas > Butyricimonas muris. Next base: position 304,915 of record NZ_FXXL01000006.1, on the reverse strand, counting down.
CGTTTGTCGTGAGGACGGCGTGTTATGATGTAACCGTGTTGGGAACGTGCTTTAATGTAGCCGCTTACCGGAATGATAACATGACGAGCACGACGTTGGTGCAGGGGGCTGTCGAGGTTTCCGGCAAGGGTATTGCCGAGGCGAGAAGGTTGCGGGTGGATGAACGTTTCGTGCTGGATAAGGTGACGGGCAAGGTGACAGTGGAAAAGGTGGATGTGAGTTATGACACAGCTTGGAAGGAGGGGAAATTTCGCTTTCGGGACGTGCGTTTGGAGGAGATCATGCGGGATGTCGAACGCTGGTATGATGTGACGGTGGAGTATGACAGTGACGAGGTGAAAGATTTCCGGTTCGGTTTTAACATGAGCCGCCACGAGACGATAGAGCCTCTGTTGCGCATTTTCGAGTTGAACGGTAAGGTAGAAATAGAGAGAAATGGAAACATGTTAAAGGTTAAACGCGGCAGATAAAAATGGCAGGAAATGCCGGTAACATTTCCTGCCGAAATTATCACCGTTGAGACAGAGATAATTATTAATGTAATTAGTGAACAAATTTATGGAAAAAAAAGCAATTTTTCTCCGGGAGAACCTCGGGAAATTTAAAAAGCTATGGCTTATGACGAAGTTTACACTATTATTTGTTCTTTTGGGATTATTGAGCACGAACGCGTCGGTGTATTCCCAAACGGGGCAACAGATTACTCTTTCGATGAAGGATTCTTATTTGAAAGATGTGCTATGGGCGATAGAGCGCCAGACTACTTTTGTTTTCATGTATAACCAGGAGGACTTGGATAAGGTCGGGAAGGTTAGCGTGAATGTCAAAGCTTCCGGTATCGAGGAGATATTGAAAGCGTGTTTGAAGGGCACGGGGTTGACTTACGTGATCGAGGAGGCGGTGATCGTGCTGAAACCCATGAAGGAGGACGAGAAGAAAAAGGAAATCCGTATTGCAGGACGGGTGACGGACGAGGCAAAACAACCTTTACCGGGGGTGACGGTTCGGATCAAGGGAACTGGGCTTGGTACTGCCACGAATGCCGAGGGGCGCTATTCGTTGGCATTGCCGGAGATGAAGGACGTGGTGCTGGTATACACGTTCGTGGGGATGGTTACCCAAGAGGTGAAGTATGCGGGCAAGGACACGATCAACGTGGTGATGAAGGAGGATAAGGTGAAGATGGACGAGGTAGTGGTGACCGGTTACATGAACGTGCGTAAGGAGAGTTTTACCGGGAATGCTACGACGGTGAATAAGGACCAGTTGTTGAAGACGAATAACAAGAACGTGATTGCCGCTTTGCAGGCGTTTGATCCTTCTTTTCGAATTAAGGAGAATAAGCTTTTCGGTTCAGACCCGAACTCGTTGCCCGAGTTCACGATTCGCGGGGAAGGGAGTATCGGTATGAACCGCGGCTTGGAGATGGAGAAGGCTAGACGTTCACAGAGAACGAGTTTGAAGGATAACCCGAATTTGCCGATTTTTATCTTGGATGGTTTCGAGGTGTCCGTGCAGAAGATTTATGACATGGATATTAACCGAATCGAGAGTATGACAATCTTGAAAGATGCTGCTGCCACGGCAATGTACGGTTCTCGTGCGGCTAACGGTGTGGTTGTGGTGACGACGGTTGCGCCTAAGCCGGGAGAGTTGCGGGTAATGTATAATTTTAATGCCGGAGCGGAGTTTCCTGATTTGTCCGATTATAATTTGTGTAATGCTTGGGAGAAGGTGGAAGTGGAACGGTTGTCCGGAAAGTATATTTCAGAGGATGGAGATCCCGGTGTACAATTGATAAAAGATATCGCGTATAATGATTTGGTGAATGAGGTACGGAGGGGCGTGGAAACCGACTGGTTGGCTCAGCCGTTGCATAACGTGTTCAATCATTCGCATAGTTTAAATGTTTCCGGTGGTGTGGAGAGTATTCGTTACAGTTTGGATTTGAATTACGGGACGCATAACGGGGCTATGATCGATTCGTACCGGGATAACATGGGTGTGGGTTTGAATTTGGATTATCGGCACAAATCGTGGTTACAGGTGATGAATTCTGTTACTTTTAATGTGACGAAGGCTTCGGATTCTCCATACGGTTCTTTTGATTTGTACGCGAAGTTGCAGCCTTACTGGGCTCCTTACTCGAATGACGGTGAGCTGTTGGAAACGTTGAAAGACGGGAAGACTGTCAACCCGCTTTATCGGGCTAAAATGTTGGGCAGTTACGCGGGAAAGATGAAATTGAATGATTTGACCGATAATTTTAGTGTGAATATTTATTTTTCAGAGGGGTTTTCGTTTAAGGGACAGCTTTCTGTAACCAAGACCGATTCGGAGACGGAGAGTTTCTCGGATCCGAAAGACCCCGCGTATAGCTCGACTTCCACGAGAGAAAGAGGTGCTTTGACAACGATTTCCGATAAATCTTTTACATGGAACACGAATGCGATGTTTTATTTCAATAAATCGGTAGGAGATCATTTTATAAATGCCACAGCAGGTTTGAATATTCAGGAGTCGCATAATAAAATGACAACATTGGAGTATCAAGGGTTCCAGTTGAGTAATTTGCATTCGCCGACATACGCCGCGGAACAAACTCGAAAGGCTGATGTTTCTTCCGATAAAAGTCGTTTGTTGGGAATTTTAGCTTCTGTTAATTACTCGTTTAATAATGTTTATTTGTTTGATGCTTCTTTCCGTATGGATGGTTCTTCTAAATTCGGGAAAGATAAGCGTTTCGCTCCTTTCTGGTCTGTCGGTGCCGGGGTGAATGTGCATAATTATTCATGGTTGAAGGATCATTGGTTGGTGAGTACCTTGCGGTTACGGGGTACGTATGGAGTGACGGGTAATGTGAATTTCCCTGCGTATGCCGCTATTTCCACGTATCAGACTTCGGATAAGTGGTATTATAATACTCCGTCGAATACGTTGATAGCGTTGGGAAATCCTAAGTTGACTTGGGAGAAAACGCATACGGTGGATGTCGGTATCAATTTGGGATTTTTTAATGACCGTTATGTCTTGGAGGGAACCTATTATAGGAAAGAGACGAAAAATCAATTGGAACAGTTGACAATTCGTTCTTCATCCGGGTTCTCCAGTTTTTACACGAATGCGGGTTCTATCCTGAATAAGGGGTTTGAGTTGAAGTTGAATGCCACAGTGTTGCAAAGCAAAGATTGGACGGTGGCACTGAATGCCACGCTGGCTTCCAACACGAATAAGATCACGAAGTTGGGGCAGGAGGCAGAGAGATACAATCAAAATATCCAAGATTTCCATAATGGAAAAAAACAAGAAAGTGACGAGAATATGAGTGCCGAGGATAGAGAGGCGTATGGCGAGTTGCTTTATATCCCATTGACTCAATATTACGTGGGGGCGTCGACGACGGCTATTTATGCGGTGCCTTCTTATGGAATTGACCCGTCTAATGGTAAGGAGTTGTTCCGGAAACGTAATGGACAGAGTACTTACGTGTGGGATGCCGCCGACGAGATTGTAGTGGGTGACAGGAGCCCGGATGCGCAGGGGTCTTTTGGTATCAATGTCGCGTGGAAAGGGTTTTACGTGAACACGACGTTCTTGTATCAATGGGGGGCTCAAGATTATAATGAAACGCTCAAGAATAAGGTGGAGGAGGCTGATATCGACGGGAGTAACGTGGATAGGAGGGTGTTGACACAACGTTGGATTAAGCCGGGAGATATCGCACCTTTCTTTGATTTGGCAAGGAAGCAAAAAACACAACCGACTTCTCGTTTTGTGCAGGATAATAACTACTTGGCATTTAGCGGTATCTCTTGCGGATATGATTTTAGCCAAGAGTTGATTCGAAAATACCGTTTGACTTCGTTGGGTTTGCGGTTCAACATGAATGATGTGTGCCGTTGGTCTTCTATAAAGCAGGAACGGGGGACGAGTTATCCTTACGCTAAAAATTACAGCTTTACGTTGACACTTGGTTTTTAAAATATTTAATGATTTAGGATATGAAGATATATTTACAAATGATGCTTTTGTTGTCCTTGCTTTCGTTTGGTTCGTGTAAGGATTGGTTGGATTTGCAACCGGAAGGACAGGCAACTAGCGAGGAGTTGTTCGCCACGGGCGACGGTTATCGTTCCGTTTTGGCCGGGATTTACGAGGCTATGGCGTCTAAGAATTTGTACGGGGTGGAATTGCAATTCGGGATTGTCGATTGTATTTCACGGCAGTACACGTGGGATTGGAAATACGGGGAGCAAGGTACCAATATGTATAAACTGGCTCGGAATTTTGATTATTATCATGCCGATTTGAGACCCACGATTAATGCTATCTGGAAGGATGGATTTAATGTGGTGGCTAACGCTAATAATTTGATTCAGAATCTGGAGGATGTGTCCCCGGATTTGTTCGCGGGGGGAGAGCCGGAACGTAAGATGATTTTGGGAGAAGCGTACGCTTGTAGAGCTTTGATGCATTTCGATTTGTTGCGCCTTTTTGCTCCTGCTTTGATTCATGATGATGGGGAACAGCGGGTTCCGTACGTGGAGGAGTATCCTAATATTCAGCCGAATGGGATTGGGGTGAAGCCTTTTATGGAGAAGGTGATCCGGGATTTGAATAAGGCTCGCGAGTTGACGATCGAGTTTGATACCACGGCTCTGGGGATGAGTATGAGTGCTTCCGGAAAAACTCGTTTCTATGGAGAGTTGGAGTATGGAATGGAAGGATACCAAAAGGAAAGTTCTATAGACGGTTTTTATTTGGGACGAGGTTATCGTTTGAGTTATTACGCAATTACAGCTCTGTTGGCAAGGGCATACCAGTATGCGGGAATGCAGGAGGAGGCGTTCCATATGGCAGAGGCGGTGATGAAATTTAAAGCAACGGGACCTTCGGGTAATTCTTATGATATGTTTTCCAGGGATGATTTTAACGGGGTTCGAGGGAGTAATTACGAGGAAAAGAATGATTTAAAGAATGTATCCGGTTTGATTTTTGCCATTTATAATGAAGAGGCATATAATGATTATGGTCTGGCAAATTTTTTCCAGAAAAAAACGAATGGGATGAATCAAGGGAATTGGTTGATGCTTGATTTGGAAAAACAAAAGATATTCCAAAGACCGGACGGGAATATGGATGAGGCACAGATGGATATTCGTTCTAAGTGTTTGCTTTATAAACCGGAAGATCATAGTATTTGGGGGGATTATAAGATTTCTGCAAAATGGTATTGTAGTGATGATGCGACGACACGTCAAAAGAATGTGCAGATTTTACCGGTAATTCGGGCAACAGAGATGCGTTATATCATGGCGGAATATTATGCCAGAAATCAACGTATGGAGGAGGCTTACAAGATATTGAATGATATTCGCCGGGAGCGTTCGGATTACGCGGAAGTACCGGGTGAGGGTGGAAATATGGAGTGGAAGACGATGGAAGATTTGCCCGTGGCTCAGAATTATGAAGGGTTCCAACGGGATTTGATTCGTGACGCACAGCGGGAGTGGATTTCCGAAGGTCAGCTATTTTATTTGTATAAGCGCTTGGGGACAAAGATTTATTTTAAAGAGGACGAGATTCGGGAATTGAACAAGTCCGAGTATATGTTGCCCGTGCCGGATGATCAGAGTATGTAATCGATAAATTGAATGAGTATGAAAAAGATATTATTGTTCGCTATTTGTGTGGTCGTATTTTGGTCTTGTTCCGAGCAGGATATTAAGCCGTTCGGGGGACGTCATGAAGTTTATTTTTATAAGTTTTTTATGGACGAGAAGGCTCCCGGTACAGCTAAAGCGGATTCGACGGATGTGACTTTCTTTTTTGCCAAGCCAACGGATGAGTACGTGATGGCAGATGTGGTTGTGGCGTTGGCTGGAAGACCTATAACGGAGGATCTACATTTCGGGTTGAAGGTGGTGGACGAGATGACAACTGCAACCCCGAATGAATACGTCTTGGAAGATGTGTACACGTTTCGGGCTCGTCCTATTTCGGAGGATGCGAAATTGATTTTGGATACGATACAGATTCGAATGAACAAGAGTTCCCGTTTGGATGAGTTGGAGGAAGGGATTCGGTTGACGGTACAAATTGTGCCAACGGACGAGGTGCAGGTCGGGCAATTCGAGCGGTCTCGGGCGGTGATTCATTTAACAAAGGATGCCGTACGTCCCGTGTGGTGGACGCGGGAGGTGGAAGCCGGATTGTTGGGTCCCTATTCCTCATTGAAGTATAAGACGTTTTTGGAGAATGTACCGGGGGCGTATGATATGGATGGTGACATGATAAAGAATTATCCGGACGAGGCTATTAAGTTGACGAAAGCGTTTAAACAATATTTGGCTGAAAATCCGATATATGACGAAGAGAATTACGAGTGGATGGCAGTGGAAGTTTAATCAATAAATGAAGATGTATTATGAAATATATAAGGTTGTATTTTGTATTATTGATGTTCGGTTTGTTAGCCGGATGTTTTGAAGACGAGGGAAATTATGATTACGTGGAAATCAATCCCCCGACATGGGAACAGGAGTTCAATGATCGTACGCCTAAAAATATATACGGGTATGCCGGAAAGGGCGAGGTGATGAAGTTCACGGGAAGTAGTATGTTTAGATGGGAAGGGGATTCCGTGGCACGTGCCGAAGAGGTGCGTTACGAGTGGAAGATTGGGGATGTGGTTATTAGTGAAGAGTTGGATTTTGAGATACCGACGGATGAGTTGGTTGAAAAAATAGATTTGAAACGTTATAGTGATAGTCAAGGGGAGTGGGGGACGTTTAATATTATTGAGAAAAAGACGGGAATTGTTTTTCCGGCTCGGCTTTACGTGTGGATTTATCCGACGTTTGCCCCGGATGATTGGTTTCTTCTGTCGGAAAATGGTAAAAACGCTAAACTTTCAGTTGTTCGCTTGCGTGTTGTAGAGGAGAAGGGGCAAAAGGTTATCAAGTACGAGTTTAGGGATGATGCCTATAAGGATATTAATGGACACGAGATTCCGGGTAGTCCGCTTGATCTGGTGATGGAGACTTCCCGGGACGTGAGTGCCAGTGGTGCGTGCGTGATACTGACCGATCAAGTTGCCTACGAGGTGAATATGCAGAATCTCGAGAAGGTGAGCGAGGTGAAGGATCAATTTTTGGACGGGACACCCGCAGATTTTAACATTATAGCCATGAAGGAAAAGGCTCCGCAGAGTCCTAGTTTCGGGGAAGGTTCGGCTTCTTTTGTTGCCACGAAAGACGGGCGTTTGTTTACCAGAATGAGGTCAGCGAATTATTTGACGGGTAAGTATTTAACGGAGCCTTATTATATTGATGCCAAAGGGTATAAGATCACGAAAATCGGGCATACTCGATACGGGGGACTTATTCCTTGTTATGATGAAAAGAATCGGAGAGTGGTGATGGCAACGACGTGGAGAGAAGATATTAGTTATGGAGAGCATGAGTGGACTTCTGTTTATAAAACAAGGGTGCTTCCTATTAATAGAGATTACGGGGCTCCGGCGGTGTCCGGATTCCCGGAAGGTACGGAGGTTTTGTTTCTTACTGCTAAAAACCATATTAGCTGGGGATATGGCGGGACAACACAACTTTTCACAATATATTATAATGATCCGACTTCGTCTAAGCCTCAAACTTTAGTTGATGATTTCTCTTTTGATAATAGAAATGGAGTGTTGACTTACATGGGAATGGAGCGTTGGTTTTATTTGCCCGTGAAATTGGATGCTTCATCGGTAATTCTTGTTAGTGCATCTAATAGAGATATTAGTGAAACGGCAAATGCTGCTAAATATCGGGATTTTTATACGGTAGGAGATAAATTGTATTACGTGCAGCGAGGGACTGATTGGAGCGATAAGACGGTGAGATTCCTTGAGTTTAATGCCTCGTTCCCTTCCAAGATCACGGCGTTGGCTTACGCTTTTGCTTCATTGGATCAATTGTGGGTAGGATGTGAAGACGGAAGTATGTTTGCTTATGATATAAGGAATATTAATTCGCCGAAGTTAGTGTTCGAGAAAAATCTTGGAGGTAAGGTGGTTTCCATGAAGCAGATCGGATGGCATACTAGTAATGAAGATTGGTATTAATAGTGTCAAGATTTGCCGGGATTGGTAGATCGTATTGATAAAATTGAAAAGTAAATTATTGTATGGAAGAAGCAATTGTAAAAGTGGAACATTTATCTCATCGTTACAGCGTGCAATGGGCGATACGGGATATTGATTTCGAGATAACTAAAAATGGTATTTACGGATTACTCGGCTCCAATGGAGCCGGGAAATCCACAACCATGAATATCATGTGCGGGGTGTTGAAGCAGACGGAAGGGGATGTGTTTATAAAGGGGGTCAGCGTGAGCAAGAATCCGGTTGAGGCGAAGCGGCATATCGGATTCTTACCGCAGGTGCCGCCGTTGCACCCGGATTTGACAGTCGAGGAATATCTTGAGTATTGTGCAGAGTTGCGTCATATTCCGGATCGGGAGGTGAAGAAAGCGATCAAGGAGGTGATGGAACGTTGCGGTATTTCGCATTTTGCGAAACGGGTGATTCATAATTTATCGGGAGGTTATCAACAACGGGTGGGGATTGCTCAGGCAATTATCCATAAACCGGAACTGGTGATATTCGATGAACCGACGAACGGTTTGGACCCGAATCAAATCGTGGAGGTGCGCCATTTGATAAAGGAGATTGCGCAAGAGCGTACGGTGATTCTGTCGACACATATCTTGACGGAGGTGCAGGCGACTTGTGATTATATCCGGATGATTGAGCAGGGGTCCTTAGTTTTTTCCGGAACGGTGAATGAATTTGATAACTATTTGCAGCCTAATACGCTGGTGGTTTCTCTGGCGGCGGTTCCGTTGGTAGCGGATATACAGGCTCTTCCGGGAATCGTGCGGGTGGAAGAATTGGGAGGTCCCAGGTTCCGCATCCAGTTCTCGGATGCCCGGGAGGCGATGGATCGTATCGTGGAAGCCAGCTATACCCGGGGATGGCAGTTGACCGAGTTGCAACAGGAGAAGAGTTCGCTGGATACCATTTTTGCCGAGTTGTCCAAAAAATAGTATTAAATTTTATTTGCAGTAGAGATGAAGACGATATTTAAGATAGCAAAGACGGAGTTACGGGATTTGTTTTATTCCCCGATCGCTTGGTTGATTTTGATTATATTCACGTTCCAGACCGGTATGTTGTTTGCCGGGACGATCTCGGAGATCGTGGGATACCAGAGCATGGGTAGCGTGGGAGCCAACCGAACGTTGGGGATTTTTGGCGGAGAGCGAGGTTTGTTCGTGGCGGTGCAGTCTTACTTGTATTTGTATATTCCGTTGTTGACGATGGGGTTGATGAGCCGGGAGTTGGGAAGCGGTTCGATTAAGTTGCTTTATTCTTCCCCGATCACGAATGCCCAGATTATTTTGGGTAAGTATTGCGCAATGTTGGCATACGGGTTGGTGTTGATCGGGGTGTTGTTGGTTTACGCTATTTACGGGATTTGTACGATCGAGAACGTGGATATTCCTGTTATTTTGGCGGGGCTTTTGGGATGTTACCTTTTGTTGTGTGCTTATGTGGCGGTCGGGTTGTTTATGTCGAGTTTGACTTCTTACCAGATCGTGGCGGCGGTAGGGACGTTGGCTATTCTTGCCGTTTTGACGTACGTGAAGGGGATGTGGCAGGCTGTCCCGTTTGTCCGGGAGATTACTTACTGGTTCGGTATGACGGGGCGTTCCGATAATTTTATGATCGGGATGATTTGTAGCGAGGATGTGCTTTATTTTGTCGTGGTGGTGATGTTGTTCCTGTTAATGACAATCATTCGATTGCAGGGAAGGCGGCAGAAAGTGGGTTTCGTGAGATCTTTGGGCAAATATGTCGGGGTGTGGGGCTTGGCTGTGGTGTTGGCGTATGTTTCTTCCCGTCCTGTTTTTAAGTACTATTATGATGCGACTCACACGAAAATGAACACGTTGACACCCAATAGTCAGGCAATTATCAATGAATTGGATGGCGGGTTGACGATCACGACTTACGTGAATATTTTGGATAAAAATAATTGGGTGGGATTCCCGAAGAATTATAATGATGATGTACGTCGTTTTGAACAGTATACTCGTTTTAAGCCGGAGATTGAAATGAAGTACGTGCTTTATTATGACACGGTTAAGAATGATTATTTGGAACGGGCATACCCGGGAATGAGTTACGAGGAGAAGGCGAAGAAGGTGATCGAGAGGGAGGAGTTGAACCCAAGGAAGATTTTGAACCCGGAACAGATTCGTGCGCGAATTGATTTGAGAAGCACAGAGGGGAATCGTACTGTACGTCTGTTGGAGCGGGAATCCGGGGAGAGGACTTTCTTGAGGTTGTATGATGATCACATGATATATCCCTCGGAATCGGAGATTACGGCAGCTTTGAAGCGTGTGGTGATGACGTTGCCCACAATCGGGTTCTTGTCCGGGCACGGGGAGCGTGAAACGGATCGTCCGGGAGATCGTAATTATTGTATGTTTACTCACTTGCCGATGATGCGGCAAGCGTTGGTGAATCAAGGATTTGATTATAAGGATGTCACTTTGGAGGAGGAGATTCCCGCTGAGATCAATATTTTGGTGATTGCAGAGATGAGGGAGGCGATGACGGAAGCGGAAAAGGAGAATTTCGATAAGTATGTTGCCCGAGGTGGTAATCTGGTGATTATCGGGGAACCCGGACGACAGGAGGTGATGAGTCCGGTGTTGGAGCCTTTCGGGGTGAAACTGGTGGATGGTTTTTTGATTCAGCCGGAGAAACCGAAGGATCCCGAGCAGGAGAAATTGGATAACGCGAATCTTGGGCCCTTTGCCGGTTTTATAGCCCCGAAACAGCCGATTGATTTGATTGTTTCACAACCGACACCGGAGGCTGAGGAGTTGTCGTTTGCTTTCCGTTACATGAGACCTAATTACGTGGTGGTTATGCCTACTGCCGCCGGGTTGGAATACACGACGGATAAAGGATTTGACGTGATACCGTTGTTTATGTCTGATTCGACTTGCTGGAATGAGTTGGAAAACACGGATATCGTGGATCAAGAGGTGGTGTGTAACCCGAAGGTGGGTGAGGTGCAGAAGTCTTACCCGTTAGCTTTGGCATTAACTCGTAAAATGGGTGCTCGAGAACAAAAAGTCATCATATTGGGTGATGCAGATTGCTTGAGTGACGGGGAGCTTACGAGCAACAGAAATCCATTGTGGGCTGCTAATTACGTGATTATTCAAGGTGGTTTCTTTTGGTTGTCGGATGGCGAGGTGCCTATTGACGTGAGGCGTCCGGGGGCAATCGACAGGAGATTATTAGTGAGTGATACGGGAGTCGAGGTACTTAATTACGCGTTGCTTGGCGGGTTCCCCGGGTTGTTGCTTTGTCTTGCTTTGTTTATCTGGTTAAGGAGAAGAGGCAGATAGTAGTTGTTGAGTGTTGTTTTTTAAGTGTCAATCAGGTAATGAGGCAAGAATGCCCCGTTACCTGATTGTGTTTTATTAAGCTAGGGTGTTTTTTAGATGCACTCTTTAAGGGCTGAAAGTTTATTATTGCAATATGAACTACTTCATGTTAAACATTTAAATTTTAGAATTATGAAAAAAATGATGATTTTATTCGTGGTATCGGTCTTCTGTTGGATAGGGGGACGGAATGAGTGTTTTGGGCAATTTTCTGATGTATAAGGTCGTGACTTTAATATTAGAAATAGAGAGTAAAAGTATATTAAGTAAACGTTTAAATTTTGATATCATGAAGAATATAAAGATTTTAACAGTAACATTGGCATTTATTATAGGAATGGTGGTAATAGGTATTGGACAAATTTATGAACGTACAGCGAGTCTTAAATCTGGGGAGACTTTACATATCAGTTTTAGTGGTATTTTTGATGGAAGATATCAAGAGATTATATTACTTTTTCAAAAACCTAATCAACCGATAGAGAAAAGAGAACTTGGATGTGTTTCTGCATACACATTAGCGTGTTTTAATGCAGAGAATGTTGGAGAGTATTATTTTATGGATAAACGGGATTATTTAAATAGCAGTAACGAATATAATATTCTTCATGTTAAAGTATCAATGAGACGGGACGTGATTTATCTAGAAAATTAGATTGTTTGAAAATATGATTAAAGAGAGTTTTTGAGTAATTGATAAAACCAATTAATTGAATGATTTAAATTTATAAATGATATGTTTTACGTAGTAATTTATGAGATGAAACAGCAATATCGAACTTTGGGGTTTCGATTATTCGCTCTCTTTTCATTGTTAAGTATTTTGTTATGTCATATTTATTGGCAGGGACAAGGGAATTGTGAAAATTGGAAAATGGTGGCATTGCCTTGTGCAATGCCACTAGTAAATGCGTATCTTTTTAACGTGATACAATCTTTGTTTTTGATATTGATTGTGTCAGTAATCCCCTTGCGAATGAGGCAAAGTGGTGCTTCGGATGCAATTAAAACACGCTCATACGATAATGTGTCGTATTATTGGGGAGTGATTATTGGGAATTTCTTGCTTTTTTTGATTTTGAATGTAGTGGAGGTTCTCGTGTCCGTGTTCGTCGTGAACTTAACGAGTTTAGCTCCCGTTGGGTGGAGGTATTATATTTTTTACTTGTTGACTTTGAATATACCTGTGTGGGTATTCGTGGCAGGGGTCACCTTGTGGTTGAGTTACGCAACCAAGTTTCGTTTTTGGGCTGTGACGATTAGTGTGATTTGGTGGTTCGGGGGTATTTTTTATTTACCTTATTGGCAACATGGAACATGGGATTATTTGGCGAGTGGGGTGCCAAACGTGTTCTCGGAAGTGACGGGACATGTGGATTTGTGGCGTTACTTGATTCATCGGCTACTTTATTTTTTTGTGGGGATGGGATTATTAGTGTGTGGTGTAAGTTGGGTGGAGAGATTGCCAAATCGTGTAGATGTATTGAAAAAAAATGTTTTATGGGGAGTGATGCTGGTGGTAATGGGAGTCGGGTGTGGTGTCGCCTTGGAATATGTTTATTATCGGGATCTGCAGATTCGACTCGAGTACCGAGAATGTTTTGCTCGTAACTGGAGCGAGAAAACTTGCCGGGTGAAAAGTCATGCGATTACTCTCGCTCAATCGGGAGAGAGATTGACTTTGCATAGCGAGATGATAGTTTATAACCCCGGACATGAGTCTATAGAGAAGATATATTTTTTTCTAAACCCCGGGTTGCGAGTGAAACAGATTGTTGTCGGAAAGGATCGTTTGTCATACACGAGGGATGAACAGGTCATCGTGATCAACCAGGGATTGGGGGTGGGGGACTCTTTGCAGATGTGCTTGGAATACGAGGGTAAAATAGATGAGCGTATTTGTGATTTGCATTTACCAAAGGAGGAGTATGAAAATACGTTTTATGGAGATCGTTTTTTTGCCCGAGGGCGTAGAGGGGCTTTCGTGAGTGATGAGTTTTTGCTTTTATCTCCGGCGAGTATATGGTATCCTGTGGCTGTTCCCCCGGTGAACCCGTTGTCACCCAGTTTCACGGGGAGAGATTTTACCCGATTCCGGCTTGCTGTTGTTCAATCGCAACAGAACGTGTTGTACTCGCAAGGGAATGTAAAAAAAATGAAAGATACAATGCTTTTTGTGCCGAGTAGAGAGTTGACAGGTATCTCTTTGTGTGGTGGAAATTTTAATAGGTATCATTTGAATATAGAGGGGATAGAAGTTGAATTTTTGTCATTGGGAGGGTATGACATATTGTTACGTCGATTTGCGAAAGTGGATGATAGATTGTTGATGAGGATATTGCATCAGCCTTTGTTTCAATTAGATGACTTTGGTTTACTTTTATCGAAACGCTGGTGTGAAAAGGGAGCTTCTCGTTTATGTTTCCTAGAAACACCTTTGGCGTTTCGATTGGAATCGCACGAGGGAAAAACGGAACAGGGGCAAGTGGAACCGGGAATGGTTTTTATCCCAGAACGAGGATTTGACATGGATATTGCGGACATCGTGGAGAGTGAGGGGCGAAGCAAGGAAGAATTATCGTCTATCTGTGCCGTGTTGCAAGCAAACTTGAGAGATCCGACTTGTAAAGTCCGTAACTCTCATCCTTTGCTCGGGATAGGTACAGGTATTGATAGTGAACATTACACTAACGTGTATAATTATTATTCTTTGCTGTCGGATGATGACATTTGGGTGAGTTCATCGAAATACCCTTTTATGGGTAAAGTCTTTGATAGATTGAGAGCGGGAGGATTTTCACGGGCAGATCTTAAGCGAGAGGGAAATAATAAACGTAATCGAGAATACGATTACTTGACGGGAAGTACCTTGTCGGAGGCGTTGGAGAATAGTTCAGCTGGGGAAGCTTTTTTGTCTCGCGTGCTTGACCTGGGAATAGCTGATTTGTGGGATCGATTGACGTGGCAAATATCTGCTAGAGCGTTTGAAGTTATGCTTGATACAATTTTTTCTGGTTATGACGGGGAAGTGGATTATGATTCTATTTGTGGGGATATAAAGGCTACTTCCGGGGTGGACGTGCATCGAGTGATGGAAGAGTGGGTGTCAGCAAAGCATAAACAATTTTTCAAGATAAAAGATGTGGTGGCTTATTATTACTCGGAAAAAGGATTATACGAGATCGTGGGTAAAATAGAAAATATAGGAGAAGAGGGTGGAATCGTTTCCGTGGAGTGCGGTTCATTCTTGAACTCTCGACGTTATTGTCATTTTCTCAATGCGGGAGAGGCAAAAGAATTTAAAATCGTGACAGATGTTAATCCGGTGAGCGTGAAAACGTCATTATCCGCTAACCGTCCACCGTATTTTAATATCGCTTATGCCACGGGTATAGAAGATAAGGAACTTGTTTTAGGTAACACGTGGGAAGATATCTCGTCCTCAGAATTTGAATCCGATGCCAATGAAATTGTTGTGGATGATGCGGGTGTGGGATTCAAGATAGAAGATGATAGGATGACTTTAGTTCAGAAATGGATAAAGAGAGAGAGTTTATTTCGGGAAGAGTTTAAGATGGTGAACGCAGAGGTTCCTTACTGGACTTCGGTGATAGACGTGAACGCTCATGGGGATTCGATTAGGAGTTTCCATTGTAAAAGTGGTGGTGTTGGGCGTTCAAAAGCGATTTGGAGTATAACTTTGCCGGAAACGGGAAAGTATAATGTTATGGCTAAAGTGTACCGGGGATCATTGCTTTCTTCTACCTTTCAGAAACCAGAAGGTGTCGTTTACTATTATACCGTGGTATGTAACGGGAAGGAAATCAGTGTGGAAGTGAATTTAGATGAAGTGTTGGAGAGTGAAGATATGTTTACTGGTTGGATTTCTCTTGGAGAACACTATTTCTCTGCGGGGGAGGCTAGCGTGATACTGTCGGATAAGGAGGTGCAGCATCGGAAAGAGGTGGCGATTGTTGCTGATGCGGTGAAATGGGTGAAATTGGAATAATATATTTGATATTATGGCATTTGTAACAGACCAACAGACACTAGATAATCTCGGTATTTTCGGGAAAGAGGGTATATTTTTATTTTATAGGAAAGAGATGTATATGTTAAAACCGGATATGAATGCTTAAATTATGAACACGCGGGACTTTTTCCATGTAGCACTTCACGAGGCGAGATTACAAAACCGGGGCTGGCTGTTTAGAGTTCTCGTGTTGTTCTCTTTGGTCTTTATTGTCGGTTGTCACGTTTACTGGCAGGGGCAGGGAAGTTGCCATCACTGGCGGATGGTGGCTTTCCCCTGCTCCATACCCCTGATGAACGCTTACCTTTTCAGTCTGGTGCAGGGGTTATTCCTATCGGTAATGATTTCGGATTTTCCCGCTCGTTTGTTCGGTCGGGGTGAGATGGCGGTGCTACACGTTCGCCCGGTGTCCAACGTGGTGTTTTTTTGGGGTAGTTTGGCGGGAACGTGGTTGTTGTTCATTTGCTTGAACGTGGTGGTGATCGTGGTGACGGTGTTCCTAGTGCATTTGACCAGCTTGGCGGAATATACCCCTGGTTATTACTTGTTTTACCTATTGACGTTGAATTTTCCCTCGTGGGTGGTTGTGGCGGGATTTGGAGTTTGGACGAGTTACCTTACGGGTTCCAGGGGATTCTCGATCTTGTTGTCGGTGGCGTGGTGGTTGGGTTGCCTGTTTTGGTTACCCTATCATTTTCACGGTACGTTGGATTACATGGGTAGCGGGATCCCGAATTTGTTCTCTGACTTGGTGGGGCACGTGAACCTGCGCTTGTACTTCTTGCAGCGTGCCGGTTGGTTGCTGGTGGGGTTAGGTTTGTTGTTTCTTTGCGTTCGTCGAATGACTCGTATCCCGAACGAGGACTCTGTAAAACGACGTTTCGGATTGAGTGGTTCGTCCCTTTTGCTGGTTGGGATTTGCAGCCTTTACCTCGTGGAGCTTGATTATGCAAACGTTCGCTCCATGCGTCGGGAGCTTCGAGATAGTTTCAAGCGTTATTGGTCACCCTTGACTTGCCGGGTGGGTAGTCACGATATTCGACTAGAGCAGCGTGGTGGGGAGTTGCGTTCTCGTAGCGATATGCGGGTGCATAACCCGAACGGGGAGCGGTTGGAGCGTCTGGTGCTCTTTCTTAACCCGGGTCTGCGGGTGACGGGGGTGAGCGGCGAGGGGGAGGAATTACTCTTCCGGCGTGACGGTCATGTGTTACTAGTGGAACGGGCACTAGAACCCGGCGATACGCTTTCCCTCCGAGTGGAATACACAGGAGAGGTGGATGACGCTTGTTGTGATCTGCACCTGCCGGACGATGAATTTGAAGACGTGTTTCACGGTGACTTGTTCTTCCCGACGGGACGTCGAGGTGCTTTCACGGGTGATGATTTCCTGTTGTTGACCCCGGCGAGCCTATGGTACCCGGTGGCATTCCCGCCTGTGAACCCGTTTTTGCCGCTGGCGACGGCGCGGGATTTCACGCTTTTTCACCTTCACGTGGACCGGTCGTGTCGCGGAGATTTGTTTTCCCAGGGGGAGCGTCAGGAGAGCAAGGACGGGGTGTCGTTCTCTTGTTTGAAACCACTTAGTGGAATCTCTCTTTTGGGTGGAGACTTGAAGCGTTTCACGTTCGGGGCGGGTGATTCGTACAACTTGCAGTTCGGTTTGACGGCGTGGGGCGGTAAGTTTGCCCGCCGCTTTACTCGATTGAACCGAGAGAGGGTGGTTGCGTTTTTGAATAGCGTGGAGTTTTTTTACTGGGAAAACTTGGAATCGATCTCGGGACAGGCGTGGTACGCTCCCGGGGAGCCGAACTTGTACTTGTTGGAAACCCCTGTTTCTTTCTACCTGTCGAGTCACTCGGGAAAGCGGGAGGAGGGCATGGTGGAGCTGGGTGTGGTGTTTTTTCACGAGCGAGGTTTTGATATGAACCTGGTGGAAACAGCTAAAAGGCCGAGAATAAAAAATACGGGAGAATTGATGGATGCTTGTGTGGAGTTGTATGCGTCGTTGTGGGATGGAGGACGGAGTATATCAATTAGTCATCCTTTAGGGCTGGGGAAACGGCATGATCGTTTATACTGGGTTGGGGGACGTACCGTTTTGCGGGAATCCCGAAATCGGGTGTATTCTGTCGATGACCCGCTGATGGGGAAGATGTTCGAGTACTTGCAGGACAAAGATAAACAATTACCGATGGGTCTTGGTTATCGTGGTAGTAGTTTTGCTTTTTTGCACGAGCTGAGTGACCACTTGCTGGGACGAAATGTAAAGGAGGTGCTCGATGACCAGAAGCTCGGTAGTGAGAAAAAGGACATGATATTCGATATGAAGATGCAGGATTTCTGGCTTCGCTTGGAATATTATATCCCGGTAAGAGAGCTAACTTCTGTCTTGGATAGTTTGTCCTTGCGGGAGGGAGAAATTTCGTATGACTCGATAGAACGCAAGTGGAGCGAGCGCTGGGGAGTTGATTTCGCGGGAATTGTTCGGGAGTGGGAGAATGCAACCCACGAGCAATTTTACCGGACACGGGAAATGGTGAGTTATTATGACGGGAATACGGGAATCCAGTTGGCGGAGGGGATGGTCTTGAATGCCGGGAAGTGTGGTGGTTTGGTGACCGTCGTGGTTGGAAAGACAGGACACCAGGAAAAAACGGAGTTTTTTAACTGTTACTTGGCTCCCGGAGAGGTGAAGAGATTTCGAGTGGTGAATCAGGACGATGGATTTCAAGTGAACGGTGAGATGCGATATTATTTTGAAAAACATATTTTCCCGCTTTACCTTGGAGTTTCGGCAAATCGCCCACGAGAAGTGGGTTTTCATGTTGTCGAAGAACGAGACTTGAGCTATCTTGTCGGGGACTCGGGGTGTACGTGGAAAGATGTCAATCCAGAAGAGTTTCGTGCACTAGAGCCTAAAAATGAGGTTATCGTGGATGATTCAGAATCCGGTTTTGAGTTTGTTGACGGAAATTTGACATGGCTGCAGCGTCGTTGGTTGAAAAAGCCTGCTTCATTAGATGATGTCCAGGTAAGAGTTGAACGTTGGATGTTTCGTTTTGACCGATTTGCTCAAGGAGACTCGATACGCGGGCACCACGAGATTGGGGCGGGGCGTGGTAAATCGACAGCGACATGGCACGTGAATTTAATGGAAGCGGGGCGTTACCGGGTGACTGCTTTTACAGAAAAGTCTAGTTACAGTGCATTCGAGTGTCCCCAGGGAATCATTTACTACTACACGGTGCGTGGTGGTGACTGGGAAAAGGAGGTGGAAGTGCCCCTTGACCTGTATTTTCCTCGCAAGTGGGGGGGGCGTGGTTGGATAGAACTCGGGGAATTCGATTTCCCGGCGGGTGAGGCCAGTGTGACGCTATCGGATAAAGAGGTGTATGGACGAACTGAAGTCGCTATCGTGGCGGATGCGGTGAAATGGGTGAAGTTGGAGTAGGTATTTTCGATTTTTTTAATCCGTTTATCCGAAATAAATTTTTATTTTTTCTCCGGTAGTCATATCTTTGTTGAAAATTCTGCTGGTGTGGAAATGAATGGTGTAGAATATGATTTTGTTCGTCGGATTAACGAAAAGGAGGAACGGGCGTTTCATGAGATGTTCATGAAATTCCGGTCTTATCTTGTCATGTTTGCCATGCGTCGGGTGGGACAGCAGGAGGTGGCAGAGGATATTGTGCAGGAAGTTTTTATTTCGGTGTGGGAGGGTAAGAAAACGTATAATTCTTATCATGGTTTCAAGGCTTATCTTTATGATCTGGTGCAAAACAGATGTTTCAATTATTTGAAACACAAGCAGGTGGAGGATAGATACTTGTCTTACGCTAAACAGGTAGGGGAAGAGGCAGAAGAGAGTTATAATTTGCTTCAAGAGGAAGTGTATCGTGAATTGTACATTGCCATTCGTGCGTTACCCGAGAAGTGTCGTGCGGTTTTTGAGTTACATCTGGAAGGGAAAAAGAACGAGGAGATTGCCGAAATCTTGGGTATATCTGTTCTAACAGTCAAGTCCCATAAACAAAATGCCCTTCGTTGCTTGAAAGAGTACATGGGGAATTTATTCCTTTTGTATATGTTTATGCGAGAGATTTGATTTATTCCTAAAAATTTTTGAATTTCTTTTGCTACTTTTTATACCTCTTGTTGTATATGAGGTAAATTAATAGACGTCATGTACACGAGTGAAGGAAATATTATTCAATTAATTCGGAATTGTTTATTGGGTGTGCTTTCTTCGGAAGACCGACATAAGTTGGATGTATGGTTGGAGGAGGAGCGGGAAAATCAGCTACTTTTTGAGAAAATCAAGAAGGAATTGAGTTTAGGAGCGGAAGTGGCTGTGTTTAATAAGTTGAATGACGAAGAAGCATGGTTACAGTTCAAAGAATTGAGAAAACGTAAGAGTAAGCTACGGATAATAAGGCGGATGTTGTGGTATGCTGCCGTAATAATGCCTTTGACTTTGGGCGTTTTATGGTTTTGGGATGTAAATTTTCACGAAGAGAGAGAAGCGGCTTCTGGCATGGAGAGCGTGATTCAGCCGGGTGTTTCCAAGGCAACTTTGGTCGCGGCTAATGGAGAGGTGTACGAGTTGAGAAAGGAGGTGCATCAGGAAGAGATAAAAATGGGAAACGGGCTTGTCGTGAAACGTGAAGAAGGGAATTTGATTTATGATTCAACGATGATAGTGGAAGAGAGGACAATGATAAACACGTTAAAAATTCCCCGGGGAGGAGAATTTAAAATTACTCTTTCTGACGGGACAAGAGTGTACTTGAATTCCGCGACCGATTTGAGGTATCCGATGGTGTTCGATCAAAAAGAACGAAAAGTTTATCTTTCAGGAGAGGCTTATTTTGAAGTAAGCAAGGACGAGAGTAGACCTTTTTATGTCGTGGCGGATGACGTGGTGATTCGGGTGTACGGGACAGAGTTTAACGTGAATACGCATTTGGAACGGGGAGTACAAGCTGTGTTGTTGAGCGGAAAGGTGGGAATCCGCGATAAACGGCATGGAGATGAAATAATCATGAAACCGGGAGAGTTGGCTTGCGGAAACAGAAAGGACGGGGAGATTACATTGAGGAAAGTTGATGTACGTCAATATGTGGCTTGGAAAGACGGGTATTTTGCTTTCGAGAACGAAACATTGGAGCAAATTATGAGTACGCTGTCTTTATGGTATAACGTGGATGTTTTTTTCCAAGCCGAATCTGTAAAAAAAATGATTTTTACCGGCTATATGAAACGATATAGCGAGATAGACGAGATTTTGAGAGCAATCACGGATGTCGTGGGAGTGCAATTTTCTATAAATGACCGAACGATTGTTGTATCGAAATAAAAACGGAAGGTGTTGAAGGCCTCCCGTTGATTCTACCCCATAGGCCCTTGTTGGAGTTGGGCTTTGGGAATGTTGAACTGTTTAATTTACAAATGTATGAAAAAAAATCGATTATGCTATCGATTGAGTCGAGAGCATGTGAAAAAAAAATGGATGATTATGAGATTGTGTTTCTTGTTAATTTGCGGTTTTACCTTTTCTCTTTCCGCTAATTCCTTGGCACAACAGGAAAGAGTAACGTTAAATCTGAAGAATGTTACGGTAAAAGTATTGCTGGATGAAATTCAGAGACAAACCAAACTGTGTTTTATCTTTAATCCGCTACAGACGGATCAATTGGGGAAATTATCGTTACAAGTAAAGAATGAAACGGTAGAGGAAGTTTTAAGACGTGTTTTGAAAGATACGGATTTAACTTTCAAGTTTCGTGATGAGCTTATAATAATCACGAGGAAGGGGGAAAAAGATGACGAGAAGAAAGAGAAAACAATTGTAGCTCAGGGAATAGTGAAGGATACGAAAGGGATTCCTTTGCCGGGAGTAACGGTGATGATTAAAGGAACCTCGCTAGGTGTTGTTACTGATGTCAAGGGGGCATTTAAAATAGCATTGCCTCAAGATACTGTAACCCTCGTTTTTACTTTCGTGGGAATGAAAACCCAAAGTGTGAAGCTGAAAGCCGGCGAAGAGCGCAAAGATTTGAATATCGTGATGAAGGATGATGAGCAGAAGATCGATGAGGTGGTGGTTACCGGATACATGAATATCAAGAAGTCCAGTTTCACGGGGAGCGCTACTCACGTGAAAAAAGAGGATATCATGAAAGTGGGGGCTTCAAACGTGATTGATATTTTGCAGGTGTTCGATCCTTCTTTGCGTGTGATGAGGAATAACGATATGGGGTCGGACCCCAATACGTTGCCGGAATTTTATGTACGAGGTCGTTCAGGAATTTCTAATGTAAGAGAGTTGGATGCGTTGGAAGCGGAAGATGTGTCAAAGTATGCTTTAACCAATAATCCGAATACACCGATTTTTATATTGGATGGTTTCGAGGTTTCCGTGCAGAAGATTTATGACATGGATCTTAACCGTATTAAGGATATCACAATTCTAAAAGATGCTGCTGCCACGGCTATGTACGGTTCCCGCGCTTCTAACGGAGTGATTGTGATCGAAACGGTGGCTCCAAAACCGGGCGAATTGACAGTGAATTACAATGGTAATTTAGAGATTACGGCTCCTGATTTGAGCAGTTATAACTTGATGAATGCTAAAGATAAATTAGCGGCAGAAGTTGCTGCCGGTTTATTTGAACCGGAAAATGCAATTTCTTATGAAAGTAGCTGGGATAGTTGGTGGAGAAGTGCTTACAGTGCTTATATCAAAAAGTTGAATTACGTGTTACAAGGAAAGGATACCTATTGGTTGTCACAACCATTGCAGACGCAGTTTAATCATAAACACAGTGTGTACGTGGAGGGAGGGGCTGAGAATATTCGTTTTGGAGTGGAGTTGCGTTACGATAATCAAAACGGTGTTATGAAGGAATCTTATCGCGATCGTATTGGTGCCGGATTGACATTGGATTATCGTTGGAAGGGTTTGCAAGTGAAAAATCAAGTGAATTACAACGTGATGAAGAACGAGAATTCTCCTTATGGTTCTTTTTCCGATTATTCCCGTAAACAACCTTATGCTTATTGGTTGAATGACGATGGTTCATGGGTGGAATTGATTTCTAACGGGGCAACTTCTGTTAAGAATCCGTTATATGAAGCCAAGCAGGGAAATTTCAGCAAGAACGGATATAAGGAGTGGACGAATAATTTGTCTGTCAATTGGTTCTTTAATGATCATTGGATGGTTAAAGCCCAAGTGGCGGTTACTTTAAATGACGCTTGGACGGAAAATTTTACATCTCCAACTTCGGGTACTTATACTGAACGGGGGCAGTTATTCAGTAAGGGTGAATTGATAAAAACCGAAACGAAAACTAATAGTTGGGACGGGAATGCATTTCTTTCTTACAATCGTTCGATAGGAATACATAATATAAACTTCTCTGCCGGTACAAATATTAAATCAACGAGTACGAAGTATATTTATTCTCATTATCGTGGTTTTCCGGATGCGGACCATCATTCCGAGGCATACGCTTACGAGATCGTGAAGAAGCCCACGATGTCGGATAATGAAACGCGTTTGTTAGGAGGATTTGCGATTTTGAACTATAGTTTGAATGATATCTATTTGTTTGATGCTTCTTATCGTTTTGACGGTTCTTCCGAGTTCGGTACAGATCGTAAATATGCTCCTTTCTGGTCGTTGGGAGCGGGATTGAACATTCACAATTATCAGTATATGCAAAAGTACGGCTGGTTGAATAATCTGAAAGTTTCTGCCAGCGTAGGAGAAACCGGTAAATCAAATTTCCAGCCTTATGTAGCTCGTAATACGTTGAACGCGATGTTGGATGACTGGTATCCAACCGGAATCGGAGCTTCTTTGGTGGCGATGGGAAATGAAAACCTGACGTGGGAAAAATTGTTGACGTGGAATTTCCGTGCGGATATCGGGTTGTTCAATCGGGTGATGATAAAGTTTGATTATTATATCAAGAATACGAAAGATTTGGTGACAGAAGTTTCTTTGCCGCTTTCTTCCGGGTTCTCGGTCTACACGGATAACATTGGGGAAGTCGAGAACAAGGGATTCGAGGTAGATGTGAATTGGCGCGTGTATTCTACGAAGGATTGGGATGTTTCTCTTTTCGGAAACTTGGCGCATAACAAGAATAGATTGAAATCTATTTCCGAAACATTGAAACGATATAATGAGCGGATTGATGAATTTTATGCCGGGTACAAAGAGATCGCGGAAGGTTCGAAAATGCAAACGATCATGAGTACCATAAAGAAAAACGAACCGTATATGAAGCCTTATATGAAGTATGAGGAGGGAAATTCGCTGACGGCAATCTATGGAATGAAATCTATCGGTATAAACCCGGCGGACGGACAGGAAATCTACGTGAAACGTGATGGAACTTTGACTTATGATTGGTCTTCTGCCGAACAGCAGAAAGTGGGGGATTCGGAGCCTTGGGCGCAAGGTGCTTTCGGTGTTAATTTGCGTTGGCGAAATTTCACTATGTACACGACGTTCCTGTATGAATGGGGTGGAGATGCTTATAATAGTACTTTGATCAGTAACGTGGAGAATGTGGATTTGAACGCTTATAATGCTGATTACCGGGTGGTGTTGGATAGATGGCAGGAGCCGGGAGATGTGAGTCCGTTAAAGGCGTTGAAGGATCGGTATAATGTGACTCGTCCGACATCTCGTTTCGTGCAGAAAAATAATTTCGTGAACTTCAATTCCTTGTCTTTGAGTTATGACTTTAATCGCGAGTTAATCCGTCGTGTGGGACTGAGTACATTGAAATTGCAATTTAACATGAAGGATATCGACACGTGGTCGACCATCAAGCAAGAGATGGGGTTGTCTTATCCGTTTGCCCGGACGTTTACATTTACGTTGAATGCTAGTTTCTAACTAAAACAAAGAGAGAAATGAAAAAGTTAATATATCTGTTATTATTATTGCCTCTAGGTTTCTTCAATTCGTGTGATGAGTTCCTGGATGTATCTTCCAAGCAGGAGATGCTGCAAGATGAAACTTTTGAATCGCAAAATGGTGTTCATATGTACGTGAACGGGGTTTATCGTTTGTTGTCTGAAACTTCATTATATGGACGGGAATTAACATGGGGGGTAGCGAGTGTGTTGGGAAATAATTACAATTCTACCTCTTCAAGTAATTTGGGTACGAACTATTATAATGTTTCTAAATACACGTGGGAGTATTCGGGGGTACAAACAATTATGACTAATATTTGGGCTAAAGGATACAATGTGATTGCTAATTGTAACAATATTATTCAAGAGATTTCCAAGAAAGACACTTCCTTTTTCGAATTTGGAAGTATGGAGAAGAATATGATTTTAGGTGAGATGTATGGCATTCGTGCCATGATGCATTTTGATTTGTTACGTTTGTTTGCTCCTGCTCCGGTGACGAACCCGACAGGGTTAGCAATGCCTTACGTGACCACTTATCCGGATCATCAGCCTGAACACAAGAGTGTGAATGATGTGCTTGCAAGTATTATTGCCGATATGGAGAAAGCAAAAGGGATTTTGGCCCCGGTGGATACTATTTTTTGTTTGAGTTGGAACCAAAGTACTTCCGGACGGATCTACCAGTCGAGCACGTATTCATCCGCTCCGCCTAATGATTTTGTAAGTTATCGGGGAATGCGGATGAATTATATGGCGGCTACGGGATTGTTGGCACGTATGTATCTTTATAAAGGGGATTATGACAAGGCTTATGAACGTGCGCTGGAAGCATTGGAATTTGTTAATGCCGGGTGGTATCGTTGGACAAGCAGTAGCTATCAATATTCATCTAATGCAGCCAGCCAATATCCTAAACGTTTTGACGAGTTATTACTTTGTTTTTCCAATAACAATAGCTATGATAACTGGGAAGCTTATACGACGGGTTCTTATGCCAACTGTTTTGTGATGAATGCTAATTACTTGGCATCTCTGTTTAAGGGAGATGAGGATGATTATCGTTTGCGCGGTATGTATGGAACAAACGGTGTGACCGGTCGGTACAACAATAATAAGCGTTGGTTGGTATGGGAACGTCCGCAATCCACTTCATCTTCGGTGTCTGCCTCTGTGAGTGATCAAGGTCCGCTATTGCCGTTATTGCGTTTTTCTGAATTGTATCACATTCAATTGGAATGTATGTTGCTGCACCGTAATGAACGACGTGAAGCCATTGAATTGCTGAATACCATGCGTGCAAAGCGAGGGTGTAAGTTGAATATTGAACAAGAGACGACAAAAGAGGTATTGCTTGAAATCTTGTATAACGATATTATTCGAGAAACCTTGACAGAAGGGCAAACCTTTTTTATGTTCAAACGATTGAATCGGGATATTTATAACGGAGCTACTAATATAGAGATGAAACCTGAAAATTGGTATGCACCGCTTCCTGATGGCGAAACTTCATATTTATAATAAAATAAAAGTGTTATGAGAAAGTATTTGATTTATATTTTATTTTTATCGTTTTCGTGGAGCGTGAGCGGGTGTTCCGAAGATGATATTAAGTTATATAGCGACAAGGATTATATCCTGTTCACGAAATATATTCAAGATTCCACCAGTTTCTCTTTTCTTGCTTATCCTAACGTGGAACAAGCAGAGTATAAGTTGGAAGTGAAGTTGATAGGACTTCCCTCAGACAAGGATCGGGAATACAAGATTTCCGTGATGAAGGATTATACTGATACTCCGGATGGTACTTATATATTACCGGAAAAGTTTGTGATGGAAGCCGGTCAAGTGGTGGATACTTGTGTGATTGTTTTTAAAAAGACACCGGAACTCTCTAGCGTAGCCCGTCGTTTGACGTTGTGTCTGGAAGAAACTGAAGATTTTGCTTTAGGGCAAGCAGATCGTTTAGTGGCAATTATCAACGTGTCGAATATTATATTTAAACCGGATTGGTGGAACTCTACCGTGGTAAAAACTTGGTTGGGTGAGTATTCTGATATGAAGTACGAGTTATTTATCAAGATAAATGACGGAAAAGTAAACGTGAATGTTAATGATGCCAACGAGATTCGAACCTGTACACTGAAACTGAAAAACTACTTGAAGCAGATGGCGGAGAATGATCAGACCGTGTACGAGAAGGATGGTACCGAGATGAAGGTCGCTTATATCGGAGGTTAATTTTAAATAGGAAGATATGAAAAAGATAACGAAGTATATGCTATTATGTCTGATCGTCTTCGCGTTCGGGGCATGTTATGAAGATAAGGGTCATTATGATCATATTTATTCGAACATTGAAAAACTTAATTATTATTCGAAACAGAATGTGTCTACGGTGACGTTGGGAGATACGGTAAAAATTTTCCCCACGATTACATGGGTGAATCCGGAAGTTGATACATTAGCTTATGATTATTTTTATGTATTTAGTGGAGATACAATTTGTAGAGAACGGAATCTGATAATTGTTCCCGATGAAGTTGGTTCTTTCACCGGTTACTTGATAGCGCAAGAACGTGCCACGAAACTGATGACAATGGTGAGCGTGAGTTATACCGTGAATTCACGTTTCAAGACCGGTTGGTTGATCTTGTCTGAAAAGGAGGGAAGGACGGCTTTGTCAATGCTTATTCAAACCCGGAATTATTATAATCTGGATGAAGGAGATGAGGGGTACGTGGATTACGAGGATGGTGATATCACGGAAAGTGGAGAGGTGTATGGCGGAGGGTATTTGTGTTCTTGGGAAGATGGTATTGATCTTTATCAAGAATTGCACCCGGATAGTCCGTTGGGTAGTAAACCGGTTTCCGTGGATATGGGTTGGGTCGGTTACAGTAATAATTACGCTGAGATCGTGGTAATCCAAGAGAATGGTGATAATTGGGTGTTGAATGCAAATGATTTTTCTAAATATTATGCTTTTAATGAAGATTTCGGTTCCGGGGTTGCCAGAGCTTTTGAACCGGTTCAGTTTATCGATGCGCTGACTTCTCACTATATGGTCGGGAAAGACGGATCTATTTATTGGAGAAAAATCAATGCATCAACAATGGATTCAAGACAATGCCGTTGGGAGAATCTGCTTTATTTCGGTAATAATGGGAAAATCACGAAAATATTTGATACATGGATCTATAAATTGGGAGCGATGCTGGTATATGATGAAACAAATAAAGCTATTATACCGGTTACTACGGTTGCACAAACTAGTGAATCTGCAGCGGCTCGTCTTTTGGATATAACTTATGGAGAAACGATACCGGATGGCTTTGTACTACTGGGGAATACCGGCGAGTATACTCCGGTTTATGTGGCTAGTATAGGATCATCCAGTGATTACAATTCATCGACACTATTTATGCTGTTGAAAAAGGGAGATAAACTTTATTCACAACAGTGCTATGCTTACGTGGATTATTATTCCGGTGTTTTTAAGATTTCTAAAATGCAGGCACCCGTAGAATTCCCAGCTGATGGTAAAGTGAATGAAAATTCAATTTACATGAAATGTAAATACGATAGTGATTATATGTTTGTGGCAGAAGGTAGCAGGTTGTATTTCTATGAAATGAGTATTCCGGAACGAGGTTTGAGATTGTTCAAGGATTTTGGTTCTAGGATTACAAGTGTTACTGAAAATCCGGCGAGTTGGATGATAGGTGTGGCGTTGGAAAATGGAGAGTTCCACTTGTTGGGTACGTACGATCGTTTCTTTACAGGAGAAGGTTTGGGAGAGCAAGCGACTTATCACGTGACAAAAGGTTTGGGTAAAATTACGGATGTCGTTTGGAAACCTAGTAGTTATACCGGTTGGGCTTTCGGTTACAATTACTAGTATTTGGAAAATGTATTGTGTGTGAAATTTAAATATGTGAATTAAGATTTATGGAAAAACCAATTGTAAAAATTGAAAATGTTTCTCATCGGTATAGTGTACAATGGGCAATACGGGATATTAATTTTGAAATACCTACCCGGGGAATTTATGGATTGCTGGGTTCAAACGGTGCGGGGAAGTCAACATTGATGAATATTCTTTGTGGCGTGTTGAGACAAACTGAAGGAGATATTTTTATAAAGGGAATAAATACAAAAGAAAATTCCGTTGCGGCGAAGCGTTTGATGGGTTTTTTACCCCAGAAACCTCCTTTGCATATGGACTTGACGATAGAGGAGTTCCTTTATCATTGCGCGGGAATTCGACTTATGCCTGATAGCGAGATTCCGGGAGCGGTGGAAAATGCTTTAACTGAGTGTGGGATATTGCATTTCCGGAATCGCTTGATTCGTAATCTTTCGGGTGGTTACCAACAACGGGTGGGTATCGCTCAAGCAATTATTCATAGTCCCGAGTTGGTTGTATTTGATGAACCTACAAATGGTTTGGATCCGAATCAAATTCTTGAAATCCGCAATCTGATAAAAAAGATTGCGGAGAACAGAACTGTAATTCTTTCAACCCATATGCTTACCGAAGTGCAAGCGATATGTAATCATATTCTTATGGTGGAAGAAGGTCATATGGTGTTCTCGGGTAGTGTGGATGAGTTTGACAATTACATTACCCCGAACACCGTATTCGTATCTTTACTTGATGCTCCGGCCCCGGAAGTGTTGATTGAAGTTCCCGGGGTAACAAGAGTGGAAGAGTTGGGGGGAACGAAGTTCCGGTTGATAGCCTCGGACGTGAATGATGTTATCGAACAAATGGTGGAATATAGTTATAAAAATGCTTGGCGTTTGAACGAGATACGCGTAGAGAAAAGTTCGCTTAATGCCATTTTTGCAGAATTGTCTAAAAAATCAAAGTAAAGGAAGAAATATGAAAGCTATAAAAAGAATTGCCCTGACGGAATTGCAGACTATGTTTTATTCACCTATAGCATGGTTCATCTTGATTATTTTCACGTTTCAGGCCAGCATGACGTTTGTGAATGCGTTTGAGGGGTATGTCGTTTCTCAAGAATTGGGACGTTACGTTTATAATGTGACCATGGGGACTTTTACCAGTCCTTGGCGTGGGGGATTGTTTCCCGAAATTCAAGGGTATTTATACTTGTATATACCTTTATTGACCATGGGTATCATGAGTCGGGAGTTGAGTAGTGGATCAATCAAGTTGCTTTATTCGTCACCAGTGACGAATTTTCAGATTGTTATCGGGAAATTTATTTCAATAATGATTTATGCGCTTGTGATGATTGCGGTACTTGGCCTGTTCGTGATTTATGGTGTATGTTTCGTGCATGAATTTGATTTACCTCCGGTATTGGCAGGGTTGCTAGGGCTTTACCTGTTGATTTGCGCGTATGGAGCTATCGGGCTTTTCATGTCATCCTTGACCTCTTATCAGGTGGTTGCAGCGATGGGTACCTTTGCGGTATTTGCCGTGTTGAATTACGTGGGCGGTATGTGGCAGGATATCGCTTTTGTGCGGGATATCACGTATTGGTTATCAATTCGAGGGCGTTCAGGTGAATTTATCAACGGTTTGCTTTGTAGCGAAGATGTAATTTACTTTTTGGTTGTTGTCGTTTTGTTTCTGACTTTTACTGTAATCAGGTTGACCGTGATACGTAAGAAAAAAAGTTGGTTCGTTAGTACTTCTTGGTATTGCTTGGCGATATTGATTGCTGTGTCGATTGGGTATTTGAGTTCTCGACCTACATTCATGTGTTATTATGATGCTACGCGGACTAAAGTAAATACCTTGACTCCGAATAGTCAGGAAATCGTGTCCAAGATGAAAGGGAATTTGACAATTACCACCTATGCCAACGTGTTGGATGAAGATCGATTTTTGTGGTATGGCTTCCCGAAAAGTGAGTTGAGCGATATCAAACGTTTCAAGCAATATACTCGTTTTAAGCCGGATATCAAGATGAGATATGTCCGTTATTATGCCAAAGGAAATAACGAGAAGGAGTTGAATAAGCGTTATCCTACTTTGAATGATCGGGAGAGGATGGTGAAAATTACCCAGAATTATGGTGTAGACTCTTCTATTTATCTTGATGTGAATGAAGTGAGCAAATTGGAAGATTTGTCGGGTGAAAATTATCGTTTCGTGCGGGTATTGGAAAGAGAGAATGGGCAGAAGGCATTTTTGCGTATTTATGATGATATGTATGTGTTCCCGTTCGAGACGGAAATCACCGCGGCTTTTAAACGATTGGTGATGGATTTGCCGCAAGTGGGATTCGTGGAAGGACACGGAGAACGTGATTGTATCAAACAAGGCGATAGAGATTATAATCGTTTTGCACAAGATAAGCCTTTCCGCTATTCTTTGATTAATCAAGGTTTTGATTTCAGACAAGTTACTTTAGACGAAGAAATTCCTGAAGATATCAATATTTTGGTTATCGCGGATGTGAGGGAGGTTTTGCCGGAAGCACATCGGAAGAATTTGGATGCTTATATTGCCCGGGGAGGGAATCTTTTGATAGCGGGAGAACCTAAGCGTCAGAAGTACATGAATCCTCTTGTGGAGCAATTCGGGGTTCGTTTTATGTCGGGACGTTTGGTGAGTCCAAGTGAGAATTTTCAGTCGGATTTTATCATGTCCAAGGTAACAAAAGAGGCAGCCGAGTTTTCTTACCAACTAAAAGACATGTATAGATATGGATACGTGGCAACGATGCCTTCTACCGTGGGCTTGGATTTATCCGGAATACCGAATAGCGGTTTCAAGGTAACAGTATTGTTAGTTACTGATTCACTGAAAACCGTTTGGAATGAGGTTGAAAGTACGGACTTTGTAGATGAAATACCTGTGATGAATCCGGATAAGGGGGAGGTCGAATTGAATCAGGTTCCAACTATGGTTGCTCTTTCTCGCGCCGTGGGGAACAGGGAACAGAAAATTATTATCTTGGGAGATGCGGATTGCTTGAGTAACGGAGAGATCAGTATTTCTCGTAATGGGGTAGAAGCATCCAATTATTCTTTAATTACTTCCTCATTCTTTTGGATGTCAGATGGAGAAGTGCCTATTGATATTCGTCGTCCGAAACTCCCGGATAATAAAGTCTATGTTACCAAAGGAGGAATGACTGTAACAAAGATTTTGTTTATGGGAGTAATTCCATTGGTATTGATCTTATTTGCGATCTTGATATGGATTAGAAGAAGAGGACGTTAATGTTTGAAAAGTGATAAAAAGGCTACCTTATTCTCTGGAGAATGGGAATAAAGGTAGCCTTTGTATCTCTGATACTCAATTATTGCCATTTAGCAAATTGTATGCTTTTTCGGGAATGAACAACTTCTTTTGAATGATATGATAAGCGATACATACGGCAGCCCCCGTGACAATCCACGAGATGGGATAGATGATCATTAGGGTTTCGAAGGTGGGAAACAGAGGACAGATGACGTACACCCAGAATAAACGCAACACGCAGGTGCCGAATACCGTGAGTATGGCGGGTAGCATGGAATACCCCAGTCCCCGGAGGGCCGCACCTGCTATCTCGTAGGAACAGGCGAGGCTTTGTGTTAGCAATACGATTTCCATGCGAAGGGTGGCAAATCGGAATACTTCGGGACTGGAGGTGAAGATTCCGATAGCGAGTTCTTTTTGCCAGACAAAGAATCCGTTCAGGATGGCGCAGGAAGCAACGCTTAGTAACATGGTCTGGCGGAATACTTTCTTGCAGCGTTCGATTTGTCCGGCCCCGTAGTTTTGACTGATGAAGGTGACGGTAGCTTGGCTGAACGCACTGACCACGAAGTAGCAGTAATATTCATAGGTAAGGGCTGCGGCAGAGCCGGCGATGGCATTTGAACCGAAGCGGTTGATGGCGGCTTGAATGAAGATATTGGCAATGGAGAATACCATACCCTGTACCCCCGCGGGGACGCCAATCCGGAGCATTTTTCGTAATTCGGGACGGGATATTTTGATGTGTTTGCCTTCCAGACGGAAAGGCTCTTTCTCGTGTAAAAGGATGTAGATGATCATGCCGGCGCAAAACATATTGGATACGACTGTGCCTATGGCAACCCCTGCGACACTCATTTTGAAGACGATGACTAATAATAAATTTAATGCCGTGTTGATGAGTCCGGCAATGATAAGACAATAGAGAGGGCGTTTCGTGTCGCCCATACTGCGAAGAATGGCAGCGCCGAAGTTGTAGATCATGAAGAAGGGCATCCCTAGAAAGTAGATACGGAGATATAGGACGGCTAGGTCAATAACATCATCGGGAGTGTCCATCATTTCCAGGATAGGTCGGGCGATGAGCAATCCGACCGCGAGTAATAGTACGCCACTTGCTAGCGTGACCACGGAAACGGTATGTATGGCATTTTTGATACCGCGTTGATTCTTTTGTCCGATATAGTTCGCGATAACGACACTTGCCCCAACGGATATCCCAACAAACAGGTTTATCATCAGGCTGATAACCGAGGCGTTGCTTCCTACTGCTGCAAGAGCCTGACTGCTGGCAAACTTCCCGACAACAGCTACATCCACCGAGTTGAACAATTGTTGCAGGATACTACTTGCTGCCAATGGCAGTGCAAACAATAGAATTTTGTTCAGCAAGCTGCCGTGCAACATATCCATACGAACAGTTCCTTGTGGTGATTTATCTTGAGAGCGCATGATGAAAATCTTCCTAAATTTTTTACGGCACAAAGGTACAGGAAACTATTCATATCGTTGATTCCGGGTAATAAAAAATCCGCTCCGAATTTGGAGCGGATTTTTTATATAGACTTACTGTATTATTAGCAGTGTCCTTGAGCGCACATAGCCTCGGCAACTTTGATGAAGCCACCGATGTTAGCACCCTTAACATAGTTGATCTTGTTACCTTCTTTACCGAATTTAACGCAAGTATCGTGGATGTCTTTCATGATTTGAGACAATTTAGCGTCTACTTCTTCAGCAGTCCAGCTATATCTCATTGAGTTTTGGCTCATTTCAAGACCAGAAACGGCAACACCACCGGCGTTAGCTGCTTTACCCGGAGCGAAAGTAATGTGCTCGTTCAAGTAGTTAACAGCTTCTGCGGTACAACCCATGTTAGAGGTTTCAACTACCATTTGGCAACCGTTAGCAACCAATTTCTTGGCATCTTCTTCGTTCAACTCGTTTTGGATAGCGCAAGGGAATGCGATGTCGCATTTAACTTCCCACGGTTTTGCTTTCGGGAAGAATTTAGCACCGAATTTCTCAGCGTAAGGAGCTACAACGTCGTTGTTGCTAGCGCGCAATTCCAACATGTAGTCTACACCTTCTTGAGTTAAACCTTTCTCGTCATAGATGTATCCGTCAGGACCAGAGATAGTAACTAATTTAGCTCCTAATTGAACTAATTTTTGAGCGGCACCCCAAGCAACGTTACCGAAACCAGAGATAGCTACAGTCTTGCCGGCGATCTTCTCACCTTTTTCAGCCAACATATGTTGTGCGAAATAAACGGTACCGTAACCAGTAGCTTCCGGACGTACTCTTGAACCACCGAATTCGCGGTTCTTTCCGGTTAATACACCAACGAATTCGTTGCGAATTCTCTTGTATTGTCCGAACAAGAAACCGATTTCACGAGCACCAACACCGATATCACCAGCAGGTACGTCAGTGTCAGGACCGATGTGTTTGCAAAGTTCAGTCATGAAGCTTTGGCAGAAACGCATAACTTCGTTATCAGATTTTCCTTTCGGGTTGAAGTCAGAACCTCCTTTACCACCACCCATCGGGAGTGTAGTCAAAGAGTTTTTGAAAGTTTGCTCGAAGCCCAAGAATTTCAATCCACCAAGGGTTACTGACGGGTGGAAACGCAAACCTCCTTTGTAGGGTCCAATAGCACTGTTGAATTGTACTCTATAACCACGGTTGATTTGTACTTCACCTTTATCATCAATCCAGGGTACTCTGAACATGATCACTCTTTCAGGTTCTACCATTTTTTCAAGGATCTTGTTAGCCTTGTATTTCGGGTTTGACTGATAGGTATCCCATACAGTTTCGATCACTTCTTGAACAGCCTGGTGGAATTCTGATTCACCTACGGTTCTAGCCTTTAAGGCATCCATGAATTCTTTAATCTCTGCTTTCATTTGAATATTGTTTAAGTAAAAACTTTAAAAAAACATCTTTTAATTTGAATTGTGAAATTCGGTTCAAAGGTATGCTTTTGTTTATGATTCCAAAAATTTTTCGCACTATTTTTTGATACACGCAAACGTTATAATAGTTTAAAATTAAAATCATTTATCGTCCCGTGCTATAAAACTGTAACAAAACGGGTTAAATAAGTGAATAACATTTACCGGGAAGCCGGGTGACTATACCCTCTAGTTCCAGTTTCAAGAGCAAGACGGCCAGATCGTGGACGGGTATCCGGGTGAGTTGATGGAGTTGGTCGATGTTTTGTTCTCCCGCTTCGGTCAAAGTTTGTCTGATAAGGTCTTCGTCGCTTGATTCGGGGAACAAATCGAGTGATGTTTGATAAGGTGCTGTCGGGAGCGGTTCCCAATTCAACGCTTTCAATATGTCGGAGACGTTTTCCACGAGGGCGGCAATATTTTGTTTGATGAGCATATTGCATCCCGTGTAGTTCGTGTCTTCTGGGCGACCGGGGAAGGCGAGGACATCCCGGCTGTAGGATAATGCCTGTCGTGCGGTGGACATGGCTCCCCCTTTCACGGGAGATTCAGCCACGAGTATCGCTTCGCTCATACCTGCCACGATGCGGTTCCGTTGGAGAAAATTCGTGGGGTGTATCGGTGCACAAGTTGGAAATTCGGAAAGTAGTGTTCCACCTTGTTCCAGAATTTTGTCCGCTATATTTTTGTGGGGTGCCGGGTAGATCATGTGCAACCCGTGACCGAGCACGGCTTGTGCCCGAAGCCCGTGCCTGAGGCAGGCAGAATGCGCGGCAATGTCAATACCGTAAGCCAGCCCGCTGATGACATTGGGACGGAATCCCATGTCAGCCAATTGCTGGAGGATATTTTCCACGCGGGCTTTGCCTAAATCGGTGGCTTTGCGAGTACCCACGATAGCGATATTCTTGGCTTCGTCGGGTTCCAGCGTACCTTTATAGAAAAGTACCAGCGGGGCATCGGCACAATGTTTCAGCAGGCGGGGGTAATTCGTGTCTTCTATTCCGCAGACTTGAATACGGTGTTTTTCCATGTTCTTTAGTTCCTCTTCAGCCAGTTGCAGCCACAGGGAACGCTCCGGTTGAATGTTTGTCAGGTTGTTTTCTTTGAAAAGCAACTCTATATTTTTGTCACTCTCTTGAAAGAAACCGGTAATGCCGCCACATTGTTGGAATAGGGGAGAATATAAAGCATTGTTTAATCTGGGAGCAATTGTGATTGCCACCCGGTTCAAGGTAGAATTGTCATTGTTCATGCGCCGATCAGTTTTAATGAATTTGACCAAAGTTATTTTTTTATGGCGAGAAAAACAATTAATTTTAAATTTTAATTCCCCGTATCGGTTGAAATAGTGTAATTTTGTGCAGAAATATGGGACAAATGGAGCGTATTATATTTACAACGGATTCGAGTCTTGTCCTCGCCGAGTTGTTACAAGGTGTCAGGCATGAGCAATTATTTATCGTGGCGGATAAGCACACGGTCGGTTTTTGTGATAAGTTACTGGAGAAAGTGAATTGGATGCCGTTGAACGTGGCGGTAGTCGATTGCGGTGAAGAAAACAAGTCACTGGTGAGTGTTGCCCGTGTCTGGTCTATGTTGAGTAAGCGGGGAGCTCGTCGTTCTTCTATATTATTATGCGTGGGCGGGGGTATGGTGACGGATATGGGTGGTTTCGCCGCTTCGACGTTTAAGCGGGGAATGCGTTGTATCTATGTACCCACGACTTTGCTGGCACAAGTGGATGCTTCGTTAGGCGGGAAAACGGGGTTTAATCTTGACGGGTTGAAAAACGAGATCGGTACTTTCAGCGAGCCGGAACGAGTGGTTATTGATGTTTCGTTATTACAGACGTTACCCGTTCGGGAACGGGTATCCGGTTATGCCGAGATGCTGAAACACGGGCTATTGTCTGACATGGAGTATCTGGAGCGGTTATTGGCTTGTGACACGAACGTGCCCGAGCGTGAAGAATTCCTTGAGTTAATTAAAAAATCCGTGTCCGTGAAGAATGATATCGTGACTCAGGATCCGAATGAGAAAGGGATCCGTAAAGCCTTGAATTTCGGACACACGATTGGGCATGCCATCGAGAGTTGTTCCATGATGCGGCGGGAAAATATGTTACACGGGGAAGCTATCGCGTTGGGAATAATAGCCGAATTGTATCTTTCCGTGCGCGAGAAAGGTTTCCCGGGCGAAGTGTATCGCCGGGTGAGGGAATTTATCAAGAGATATTATCCAACCTACCCGGTTATGGAGCACGTGGATACATTGTATGAATTGATGTTGCATGACAAGAAAAACGATTGTAAAGGTGTGAATTTTACACTTCTGGAAGATGTCGGGCAGTTTTCTATCAATAATTACTGCACGAAAGAACAGATTACGGAAGCATTAAACCAGATATAAGCATGGATAACGTTATCGCTTGGGAAGGGAAAGAAATAAAAGGCACGGTAATTTTACCGGCATCCAAGAGTGTGTCCAACCGGGCTCTCGTGTTGAGTGCGTTGGCGGACGGGGTGTTGCCTGAAAATCTGTCCGATAGCGATGATACCCTTGTGTTGATGGAAGCGTTGTCCCGAACGGGCGGACTCGTGGATGTCGGTCACGCGGGAACTGCCATGCGCTTTTTGGCAGCTTATTTCGCCTTGTGTGACGGGGTATGGGAATTGACCGGTTCGGGGCGAATGAAGCAGCGACCGATAAAAGTGCTGGTGGAGGCTTTGCGGGAACTGGGGGCAAATATTGAATATTTGGGGAGAGAGGGTTTTCCGCCTTTATGGATTGGGAATGCCGTGTTGAAGGGGAAAGAGATTTGCTTGGATGCCTCGGTCAGTAGCCAGTATATTTCGGCGTTGATGATGATTGCTCCTTTGGTGGAAGGGGGACTCGTGATTGATTTGAAAGGGAAAGTCGTTTCCGCGGATTATATTCACATGACGGCGGAAATGATGCGTCGCTTCGGGGCAGAGGTATGTGTTGCGGGGAATCGGGTAGTCATTCCCGGGGGGAAATATATGCCTGCTGCTTTCCGGGTTAGTGCCGATTGGAGTGCGGCGTCTTTTTTTTACGAGTTGTTGGTTGTCGCGGGAGAGGGGAAACTCTTTCTTCCGGGGTTGGAGTACGATAACTTGCAAGGTGATGCGCGTCAAGTCGAGTTATGGCAACAGTTAGGGGTACACACGGAAAGGGTAACCGGGGGGATTCGTTTATCTACCCATGATGCGCGAGTGCCCCGTTTCGAGGCGGATTTGTCGGGAATGCCCGATACGGCTCTTCCTCTGATTGTAGCTTGTTGTTTATCGGGTATCCCGTTCCATTTGCGGGGTGTCGAAACCTTATATATAAAGGAGTGTGACCGGGTGGATGCCGTTACGCGGGAGTTAAGTAAATTGGGATATAAATTGCAGGTGCCGATACACGGGGAATTGTGCTGGGATAAGGTGCGTAATACGTTGACTTCATTAGATATAGACACGTATCAAGACCACCGTATGGCAATGGCATTTGCTCCTGCCGGGTTGAAGTTTCCCGGGTTAACCATTCGGGATGCCGGGGTGGTAACTAAATCATTCCCCGGTTTCTGGGAACAGTTTAATAATTTAATGATTTAGAGATTTCCGGTTTATGCGGCACGAGGCTTGTGTGCGGTGTACTCGTGCTAGCAATGTTAATTTGATAATAAATTGCGGGAAATATTTTTATTGAATCGAAAATAGGAATATTTTTGTTGACCGTGGATACAAGAAAAACGTAATATTTTGGATGAACAGATATTGATAGAGCGATTAAGACGAAATGACCGGAGTGCCTATTCTGAATTGTTTGATGGGTATTTCGATAAGTTGTTTACGTTCGCTTTGAATATGGTTTTCCGGGAAGATGTGGCTAATGATATCGTGCAGGAAGTGTTTATCACGATTTACGAGAAATCGGTTTTTTCCAATTACAGGGGATCGTTGAAAGCGTATCTCTACACGAGCGTGCGGAACCGATGCTACAATTACCTGCGGGATGCCAAGGTCGAAGACCGGAATATGGCATTGTACGCGGAGGCGGCAGTGTATTCCGATAATGTTGACACGATCGACGAGGAAGAAGTGCTGGAAAAGATCCGGCAAGTAATGGATGAATTGCCGGACAGGTGTCGGGAAGTGTGTCTTTTGCGGTTTGTGCATGGCTATAAATACAGTGATATCGCGGAGCAATTGTCCATGAACGAAAACACGGTGAAGGTGCAATTGCACCGGGGAATGGAGAAAATTAAAGAAAGTTTCTCGAATTACGATTTCATCCTGCTCCTTTTCGTGATGAGTCAATCGTGTTTGCTTTTACAGGCTTAACAGCCATTTTCACGCGGGAATGACCTCGATTGTTTTACCGTTCATTTCCAACACTTGTTCTGTATCCCGCGTGATAATCAATAGTTTTTCGGCTATAACTGTTTTCAGTATATTTTTATTCTATATGCAAAATAAAAAATAGTCATTTTTGTTTTGTATATAGAATAATATTGTTCTAATTCAAAGTGGATGGGAGTAATTGACTAACATACAAAATGTTTCGATTGTTTTACTTTTGAAACGTAATTAAAAGAGGTATGGAAATTTACATGCGAGTCTGTATTTAGGAATTTTCTTAAAAATTTTAATGTATAAAATATCCCAAATCCAGAATATGATTTACTATATTTATGCGGTAATTGAAAAGCCTCCTGTAATATTGAATTGTGTAACGTCTATTTTAGATAGCAAAGAGATGTTTCGGATGTGATCGGTAAAAATTAATCCATGAGGATATGGAAGAAAATCATAAATTAGAAACAGTTTATAATGCGGCAGTACAAATTATAAAGACAGCTATACTTCGTAGTCAATATCAGGCCGCTAAGTTGGTAAACAAAGAACAGTTGGGACTTTATTGGGGGATCGGGAAATATGTATCACTTAATTCTCGTGATAAATTTTGGGGAACAGGAGCTATTGAAGCTATTAGCCAACGATTGCAAAAGGAATTACCGGGGTTGCGTGGATTTTCTGCCCAACATATACGGAAAATGAGGCAATTTTATGAGGAATGGAGTTCTGTCTTAAAATGCTCGCCACTGGCGAGTAAATTTGCAAATCTTGAAGATAAAATATTAAATCCCATTGAAATAGATAGTAATACTCTACTGATGATAGATTGCTCGCCACTGGCGAGCAATCTAAACATGGAGGAATTCTTTAGTATCAGTTTCACGCACCACATGGAGATTATTCATAAAACGAGTACTATAGAGGAACGTGCTTTTTATATTCATCAAACAGTGGTTAACTGTTGGAATAAATATACATTACGTGTTCATCTCGAAGCGAATGATTATCGGCATCAAGGGGCGATGCCAAACAATTTTGTAAACACGATACCCGATGTTCAACAATCTGTGAAAGCGATCAGTATGTTTAAAGATGAATATTTACTCGACTTTATCAACGTGGAAAATTTGGATGAAAGGGATAAAGAAGATATTGATGAAAGAATAGTTGAAAATGCTATCGTGCAGAATATAAAAAAATTTATAATGACCTTTGGACAAGACTTTAGTTTTATTGGAAATCAATATCACATAGAAGTTTGTGGTCATGATGTATTTATTGATTTGTTATTTTTTAATAGAGAGCTCAATTCACTTGTTGCGGTGGAGTTAAAGTACTCGGAATTTCGGCCCATACATTTAGGACAATTGCATTTATATTTGCAGGCTTTAGATGACTATGTGCGAAAACCTCATGAGAATCCGTCTATTGGCATAATTCTTTGTAAGGGTGTTGATCGTAATTTTGTCGAGTATGCTGTTCGTGATTTTAACAAACCATTGGGAGTTGCAACCTACAAGACTGCTAATGATATGCCGGATGAATTAAGAAAAGCTTTGCCGGATATGGATGAATTGAAGAAGTTGTTGTAAGCATAATAAGAATAAAGATAGGACAAGGAAGGGGAAAAATAGAATTAAAGGTATCCGGTTCATAATTTGCCCCGGGAAACTCTCGGGTAAGGATTGCTTACTAGGCAACTTTTCTACCATTGAGTGGCGGTAGATAGCCTTTTGAGTGACTTTTGGGCGGGTTCGCCTACTCATCGCCTGATGTTCGCCCACAGTTCGCCCACGTTTTAACAGAAAAGTATCTTATTTAATACTGTCGAGGGTTTTGTCGATTGAATCTACAGGTACCTTTGCGCCAGATAATCGGTGTGAAATGGTTTATGATGATGTTGGCATTTGTGGTAAATTGATTTTTAGCTTATTATTCTGATGTGTTATTTTTTTTGCCTAAGGAGTAAAAAAAAATCATTTTTCGTGTAAACATTTTCGGGTGTTCCGTGTTTTAGGTGTGAATTTGAGTGAGATTAAGATGAAAATAGATTGGTTATTGATAAAGCGGAGTTTGACTTCTTCATTGAATGAAGAGGAGGAGAAGGCTTTGCGGGTGTGGTTGGACAAGTCAGAAAAGCATTGTGCCGTGTACGAGGATATGAAGCGTTTCGTTGCCATTCGCGAGGGATACCGTTTGGAAAAAGATACGAGGGAGGATTTTAAAAAGGATTTTAAAGCCAGACTGAATACTGCTTATCGTAAACGAGTGCGCCGGATGTGGATAAAGGTTGCGGGATACGCGGCAATGTTGGTGTTACCTTTGACGATAGTTTTGTTCTTCTTTTTGGAGCAAAAGCCCGCTGTTGATGCGGAGGATTACGGGATTGGACAGATCGTGCATGGGACGAGAAAGGCGACGTTGGTGTTGAATGACGGGAAGGTTGTGGCGCTGGATACTTCTCGTGTGTTGTTGGGACAAGAGGACGGAATGAGTATACGTACGAGCGATCTGGCTTTGGTGTACGTGGATTCCTTGCAAAAAGACCGGGAAGTGGAAGTTCAGAATCGGTTGATTACACCGAAGGGGGGCGAGTACACTTTGATGTTGTCGGACGGAACAAAAGTGTGGGTGAATGCAGCCACCGAGATTCGCTATCCCGTGAAATTTATCAAGGGGGAGCGTCGGGTACGTTTGGAGGGTGAGGCTTATTTTGAGGTGGCAAAGGATGTGGCAAAACCTTTTATCGTGGAGATTGATGGTATGGAGGTGAAAGTGTACGGCACGAAGTTTAATATCAATACCCGAAGGATGGATAGGATGCAGACGACATTGGTCGAGGGTTCCGTGTCCGTGAAACCGAAAGGAAAGCCGGAGGTGATGCTTGATCCGAACCAGCAGGCGGTGTTTAACAAGCTGTCCGGGCGGGTTGCCGTTCAGGAGGTGGATGTTATGCCTTACGTGGCGTGGCATCTTGGGAACTATTTTTTCGAAAACAAGAGTATAAGCGAAATCTTGGATGAGCTTGCCTTGTGGTATGATATAAATGTATTTTTTATGAATGACGAAGTGCGCAACGAGCGGTTTAGCGGTTATTTGCCCCGCTACGGGGAGATCGAGAAGTTGTTGGGGTTAATCGAGAAAACCTCTCATGTTCATTTCGAAATTAAAGGCAAAGTGATAATAGTGCGTAAATAAGAAAAATCCGGACAAGCGCCACTTATCCGGAGTGAAATAAATGTGGGCAAGCAAATGCGACAATGGTTGCCCAAGTAGTTTTTAATTTCAAAATCAAATGTATGAAAAAAAAACAAAGTTTTTACTATTTCTATGGTAAAAAGAAAAATGGTCTATTACGAATCATGAAATTATTAGTTATTTTATTGACAATGACCTGCATGACGATTTCCGCTAACACGTTCTCGCAACAACAGAGGGTGACGCTGGAAATGAAGAATGTCGGTGCGATGGAACTCTTTAAAGAGATTCAGAAGAAAACGAATTTGTATTTCGTGTATAATGATGCTGATCTGGTTTCTTTTAGTAACATTACCGTTTCGGCAAAAGACGAGGAGTTGGATGTTTTATTGAAACGGGTATTTGCTGGGTTGAACTTCTTGTACGAGGGGAACGTTATCATCGTGAAGCCGGCTGTTGCTAAGGATGATGAAAAGAAAGACGTGAAGAAATTCATCGTGAAAGGAAAAGTGTTGGACGAGAAGAAACAGCCGTTACCGGGAGTTACTATACGTTTGGATAGCACTACCGTGGGATGTGCCACGGATGCAATGGGGCAGTTTATGTTGTCTTTGCCGGTGGAAACAGGGCAGTTGATTTTTACTTTTGTTGGTTTCAAGCAAGAAAAGAAAAAGTTTAAGGCTGGGGATGAGTTGATAGTCACGATGAAAGAAGAAGCCTCGGATTTGGACGAGGTGACGGTGATCGCTTACGGGGAACGGAACAAAAGAGAGTTAATCGGTTCGGTGTCTTCTGTGAAGGCGAAAGATTTGGAGGAAGTTCCTTCGGCTAGTTTGGCGAATCTACTGCAAGGTCACATGGCAGGTGTTGAGGTGAATAATATTTCAGGAGCTCCCGGGGGAGGAGGTACTCGCGTTGTTATTCGCGGTTACAACTCATTGATGAATGGGACAACAAGTGGGGAGCCGTTGTATGTTGTTGATGGTGTACCAATTCACTCTTTTACTTCTCCTGTGACGGGAACGAATACATTGGCTGAGATTGATCCAACTACAATCGAGTCTGTTGAGGTATTGAAGGATGCCGCTTCTGCTGCGATTTATGGTTCTCGGGCCGCGAATGGTGTGATTTTGATTACGACGAAAAAGGGTAAAATCGGGCGAGGAGATTTCCAAGCGAACGTGTCATATTCTTATTCTGTTTTACCTAAAACTCCGGAACAGCTTATAGGTAACGCGGAACGTAGATGGTGGATTAGTATGGCGAGGAACGAGAGATTAGCCGGTAATTATGGAAATCCGATGACAGGAGATAATTGGCAGTTACCTACTTCTTATTATGATGCTTATTCTCATGCTGCCGGAACATATGATTATTTTTGGGGGAACGGATATAATTTGAATAACGCGGGATACGGTTATACACCTCAATTGCAGGATAGTTTGAATCCGTTTTATAATAATGCCACGAATTGGTGGAAGCAGGTTTTCCGCCATGGGAAAATTATTAATGCTAATCTGCAATCTTCCGGGGGAAACGAGAGAGTTACTTATTTAGTTGGTGGAGGTTGGTATCAGGAAGAGGGAATTATGTACGGGAGTGAATTTAAGCGGGCAAATATAATCACGAATATAAATATGAAGCCGAGAAAGAATTTAAGTTTGGATGCCCGTTTGTATTTGTCATATTCTGATCGTAGTCGGGGAAGCGGGAGTTCCGGATTTGGAGATGGAACAGCTATAGAACGTTTGACAGCAGATCCCAAGCAAACGTCTTCTCTTTTACCGGCAGAGGGGGATGTGAAAGACCGATTATTACAGTTGTTGAATGCCAAAGTGGATAAAGCTTATTCTTATAATATCCGGAGTAGTTTGAATTTGGGGTACGAGTTTATTCGTGGATTGAAACTTACGGCAAGTATATCTGCAAATTACACGGAGGCTCGTTCGAATACGTTTAGTCCGAGTTATTTGGATCAGCAGAATAATTTGAGTAAATCCATCGGACAAATGGAGGGTAACATGATTCTTCAAAACGAGGAATTGTTGAGTTATAGATTTAATATTAAGGAACAACATAATTTCGATTTTTTGTTTGGGTTCTCTTATATTCGTACAAGTAAGAATTCTATGTTCGGTTCCGGCGAGGGCTCTCCAAGTGATAAGATACACTACGTATTATCTGGTTTTAACACAACGTATACGAAAGCCGGGGAGATTGTTTCTCTGCAAAAATATAACTCGGATTTTGAAGAAAAGATTCAAGTCAGCGGATTCGGGCGATTGGCTTATAACTTTAAACAGAAATATTTGACGGAGGTTACTTTACGTCGGGACGGTTCTTCTGTATTTGGAGAGGATGTACGTTGGGCTACCTTCCCTTCCGTTGCCGTGGGATGGGCGTTCTCTGAAGAGAATTTTATGGATCGTTTCTGGTGGTTGAGTTATGGTAAGATTCGTGCTTCTTGGGGAACTTCCGGTCAGGAATTTG
Source organism: Butyricimonas sp. Marseille-P3923 (assembly GCF_900184685.1). Classification (GTDB taxonomy): domain Bacteria; phylum Bacteroidota; class Bacteroidia; order Bacteroidales; family Marinifilaceae; genus Butyricimonas; species Butyricimonas muris. Next base: position 260,182 of record NZ_FXXL01000006.1, on the reverse strand, counting down.
CTCAGCCTTATCTGGCACACGGAACTTACGTGATCGGAGATAAGTTTTTGGGTGGCGTTGGAATGGATCCGGCGACGATCTTTAACAAGTCGTTGACATGGGAAGAATCAGATCAATATGATCTGGGGTTAGATGTGGATTTATTTGATTATCGTCTGAAATTTAAGTTGGACTATTATTATAAATATTCAAAATCTGTATTGTGGAATGCACCGTTACCGGGAACTGTGTATTATTTTAAGTCAGCATGGCAGAATGCGTTGGAAGTGTCCAATGAAGGATTGGAATTAGAGTTGGTTGCGGATATTTTCCGCGAGACGGCTGTGAGTTGGCGAGCTCGTTTCAATATTAGTCGCAACTGGAATCGTTTCGAGAAATCTTATTCGGGTTTGGATGTGCCGGGGAACGCGAATCCTTACGTGATCGGTCGGTCATTGTTCGGTTTTTACGTGTATAAGAACTTGGGAATGATTCAGAATGCAGAAGATGTCCCTTCTTATTTTGATCAAAATATGTATGAAAATAGTTTATATGCCGGTTATTATAATAATCCTTACCGGGAAGGAATGTATCAGTTGGCAGATTTGAATGGGGACGGGCGTATCGATTCGGAGAATGATAGATATTATGCTGCAAGCACTCTTCCTTTAGCAAGTGGTGGTTTCGCAAACGAGATTATGTGGAAGGGGTTTGATTTAAACGTGTTGTTTACATTTAGCTTCGGTCGTAAGATGATTAATCGCATGAAAAAAGCATCTCTGGTGCTTGACCATAATTTTAAACCGATTTTTAATGATTATCGTGATTTAACTTTTTGGCAGCAACCGGGAGATAAAACAGACTATCCGAGAGTTGAGGCTGCGAATGCCGGATATACGGGACAATTTGATGCCTTTACAGATAAAGATATTGAAACGGTTGGTTTTGTACGGTTGAAGCAATTGACATTAGGGTATAATGTTCCCAAGGATATCATGAAAAAGATAGGTTTGGAGTCCGGACGTATTTTTTTCACGGGGGAGAATCTGTTCTTGCTCACGAATTATTCGGGAGTAGACCCGGAATCTGTTGATCCGGTAAGTGGATTTGATAATTTTGATAATTACCCGCTTGCCCGGAAGTTAACGTTAGGTTTAACATTAAAATTTTAAGTATGAATCGATTATTAATTATATTATCAGTCTTGTTTTTGGGAGTTTCATGCGATAGTTGGATTGATGTGAAACCCGAGAATCAAGTAACTTATACAAACTATTTCGAGGATGAGAAAGATGTTGAAGGGGCTGCTTTCGAGATGTTTGCGACAGAATGTGCTTATATCGGGGGAGAGGGTGATTATTTAAAATGGTTAGGTGTTTTGGCGGATGAATGGAGTGATACTTATAACGCACCTAGGTTAGGACGAGCTTCGGATTTAGCAGGAGGATTAGGTGGAGGCTGGGGAGATCAAGCATGGAAAAATTCATATGATATTGTATTTTTAGCAAATACAATACTGGAAAACGCTCACCGGGCAAATATGTCGAATGATCGGTTGAATTTTTGGCTTGGTCAAGCTGCCTTTACTAAAAGTCTTGCTTATTTTAATATAGTCCGTCTTTTCGGTGATGCTGTAATAACGAGAAATAGTACTAGTTTGGAAAAGTACGGGAGAAAGCCCATGTTGGAAGTGATAGATACGGCAATCGTGAATGCTGTAAGAGCGTATAATTTATTACCTGTTTTTGAAGAATTGAAAGATCTTTCAGGGGCGGCAATAACGAGTAAACAATATGCATCCCAAGGAGCTGCCGCCGCGTTGTTGGCCCATCTTTACGCTTGGCGGGGGAGTATAATCGAATTGTACGGGTTGGAAGGAAATGCGCCAACCGATTATCAGAAATCAATAGATTATAGTACATTAATTATTGATAAAAAGGTTGGTTTCTATGAAATGCAACCTGATCCGGAAACGTTGTGTCAGGTGATGTCGAAAATGGGTGAATACAATAAAGAGAGTATATTCGAGTTGGAGTTAAACCCGAAGGAAACTTACGCACAGGCAGTACGAGTTTTGGGAGCTTTTCTTACAGGATATCCCGTGGATGTAAATGCAACTTTAGCTAGCCAGAAAACAAAATCGTTCCGGTTGAAGTGGACTACCGCTCAACAGATGTACGAGATGAAGGATAAGCGCATGGATGCTTACTTTTACACGGATGATGAAATTCTGAATGATCTTCAGACTTATCCTTATGTATTTTTGAGGAAGTGGAGGGAAGGAATTTATTTTATGAGTAGTTCAGGTTCTACCACGACAACGATGACCGGTTTAAGAGCAAATCAGGTGCAGTGGCGTGTGGCGGATATTTATTTATTACGTGCAGAATGTCGGGCAAAACTCGGGATAGATGAGGCAAAGGATGATTTGAACAAGGTGCGTCAGAGAGCTAACGCGACTCTTTATCCTGCAAATGGCGAGAGTGATTTGAAGTTGGCTATATTTAAAGAGCGAGAAAGAGAGTTACTTTACGAGAATCATCGTTTTGCAGATGTGGTGCGGAATGGCAAGGAGTATATTCAAAAATATTTTGCTTATTCTTTACAAACTGATGCGGGATTGGAGGAAAATCCTTTGAAATATGCGACAGATCAAGATTTGAAAGATGGGATTCTTTTTCAACCGATTCCGAAATCTGCATTTTTGATGAATGGTTTGATGCGTCAGACGGCCTATTGGTTGAAATACGTGAAATATTAACAGATAAAGAGAGAATATCATGATAAGGTACATTGTAATTGTTATGGTTTTGTTTACACTCGGTAGTTGTGAAACAAATTATGGAACGATTAATACCGGTTTGGCAAACGGGAGGTTTGACGGAAGTATGTACGAGTATTTTCAAGCGAATCATTACGATTGGGATAGTTTGGTTTTAATGATAGATCGTGCCGGATTAAAAGATGTATTTATGGGTAAACGTGACGGGTACGAGAAAATAACTTTTTTTGGACCGACAAATCACACGATTCGTTTGTGGATGTATAAAAGTGAGCAATATTGGGATCCTGATTTGATGGAAATGGTTGTCGTAAAAAAAGCCTATTACCGGGTAGATGAAATTCCGGTAGAGGATTGTCGCCGGTTAGTTATGGAACATGTGGTAAAAGGAATTTATATGCGTGATGATATCCCGGCAGGAACGCTTTCTGAATCAGGAGCAAGAGAAGGAGGTACGACATTAACCGGAGTGGAAGGAAATTCATTTTGGATTTTTTCATACCGAGGAACATATCAAGGAATTGATGGTCAAGGAGCTGTTTCTTTGAAATTGATTTCTGAAAAAGGGCAGGAGATTAAAGTTGCATCTTCTAATTTGGAGTCGGATAACGGAATAGTACATTCTTTACACTATGACTATCCCTTTGGAACGTTATAATTTATAAACGGTAAAATAACAAGAAGTATGAAATATATATATACACTATTTCTTTTCATGCTGGTGATTGGTGGTTGCCAAGATGTGAAGATCGGTTGTTTGGATGTGAGTAATGCGGAATATATGCCGGATACCATGTTGGTACGAAAAGAGCTCGGTTTTATTACGGATGATTGGAATATTATTCGGGAAGACAATAAAAGAAAAAAAGCACAAGCTCCTTGGGTAACGAACCAGATTCAAGGTGTTGTAGGCACGGCACCTATCCAATATTCGTTGTATGAGGTGACGGCTTTTGATGGAGGTGACGCTGAAGTGTTTAAAAAGGAATTGAAAGTCCGAGGCGGGGGTATTATGGAAGTACCATTTGTCCCGGAATCTCCTAATGGGCGATATACGGTATCTTTGAGAGTTGATGCGGAGGAATATAGTGCTATTATTGAGAACGCATTTACGTTCGTTATAAGACAAAAATAAAATGTTCCGAGGCTTGGAAGACTCCAAGCCTCGGAATCCGAAAAATATAAATAGATTATGAGGAATAAAGTAATGTGGTTCATAGCGTGTATCCTAGTATTAGGTACATCTGTGGGAGGATTTGCTCAAGGGATTAAATTCTTTGATGGAACTTTTGAAGAAGCGTTGACAAAGGCAAAACAAGAAAAGAAATTGGTATTCGTGGATTTTTTTGCTAATTGGTGCGGACCATGTAAGCAAATGGCAGAAAAAGTATTCACGAATGAGGAGGTGGGAAAATACATGAATGAGAAGTTCGTGTGTATGCAAATCAATGTTGAGGCAACCGGATGGCAGAAAGAAACTGCCGAGAAATTTAATGTAACGGTATTGCCGACATTGATTTTCTTTAAAGCGGATGGAAACGTGGCATCCCGTTTGGCAGGAGCTCGGGAAAAGGATGATTTTTTGAATGCAGCCAAAGTGGCTAGCGGGGAACAATTAAGTTTCGAGAAATTGTATGACCGTGCTAAATCGAAAAAAGATTTGACTGATATGCAGTTGGTATTGAAACAGGCTCCGGATTACGTGGGTGGTTTGCAGGGAATGGAAGCACAAAAATGGATTGTGCGTATTGATAAATTATATGCTGAGTATGTGAAGGCTAAGATGGGACCGGATTTTATTAATAAAGAGGATTTCCAAATTGCGAATAAGTTTAATAAAAAGAACGTGAAAGATGATGCGGTGATGGAGTTTATTGCCAAAAATCTGGAAACGTACATGAGTAAATTGGGAGAAGCTCCGGGTATCTTGATGGTCGAGTATAATAATGCTGTTATCGAGCAATTGGCAAAAGCGGGTAAGAATGAATACAAGAAATATTTGGAGAGAATCAATGGTGATCTGGAAGCGGCTTACGTTATTATGCCGACGGGAACGTTGACTCCTTATGAGAAATTCAAATATTATTATGATGGAATGTATTTATTGTCTTACAAGAAAGATGCGGAGTCTTATGTTCAATTAATGAATAAGTATTTGGCGGCTTTGGGTGATCAGGTGGGAGCGAATGATTATGGTGAGATTGCTCAAAATATGTATGTCATGAGTAAGGGAAAATTGAACAACGAACAATTAGGACAAGTGAAGGATTGGTTGGTGAAAGCCATGCAATACGAGGGAACCGGATTGATCGATAGGATTAATTTTGTGACGATGTTGGGGGATACGTATAAGGCATTGAAAGATTTTGATAAAGCAAAAGAAGCTTATAACCAAGGGTACATGGAGGCTTTACAGATCGAGAATAAAATGCAATCTGTTCAAGTGCAAATGATTATGAAGCGTAAACTGGAAGCACTGGAATTAGCGAAATAATATTAAAGTATGAGGGGATTATTAGTAACGATTGCCGTGTTTCTTTTCACGGTTGGGACTCCTTTGTCCGCGCAGGAAGACATGGAAGGATTGCGTCACGGGAAATTGGATAACGGTCTGACGTATTACGTGAAGCATTCGAAGGCGGAGCCGGGAAGGGTGAGCTTTTACCTGTTGCAAAACGTGGGGGCGATACTGGAAGAGGATCACGAGAACGGGTTGGCGCATTTCTTGGAGCATATGGCGTTTAACGGTACTACCCATTTCCCGGGAGGGGTGATGCCTTATTTGAGGGGAAGAGGTATCTTCACGTTCAATGCGAAGACGGGGATAAACCAGACGGTGTATAATATCGAGGATGTACCCGTGGCAGAAGGCGGATTGGTGGACACGTGTATGTTTATCGTGAAAGACTGGTGTAGCGAGATATTGTTGAAAGATAAAGATATTGACGAGGAGCGGGGCGTGATTATCGAGGAATGGCGGAGTCATTATAACGTGGGGCGTCGCTTGCAGGAAGGAGCGGCTCCGGTGGTGTACAATCACACGAAATACGCGAAACGGAACGTGATCGGGACGGTCGATTTGTTACAATCGTTTCCCTCGGATGTATTACGGGAGTTTTACCGCAAATGGTACAGACCGGATTTGCAGTGCGTGATCGTGGTCGGGGATATTGACGAGGAGGAGTTCGAGGAGCGGGTAAAGGAGCTGTTCGGGCAGATTCCCGCGAGGGAGAATCCGTTGGAACGGTACGAGGTGGAGATTCCTGACCGGGCGGATATGGATTACATGTTGATTCTTGATGCGGAGAACCCGTCGAAGATGATTTCTTTCCACCAACGGGCACACCGGCAGGAGGGATTGGATGAGGTCGGACGCAAGGCGTATTCTTTTAAGGCACGGATTTTTAACGCATTGATGGGACAACGTCTGTCCCGTATCGTGAACGCGAACAAGGAGAAGTTTTTGAGCGCTTCCGGTACATTCGATAGTTTCGTGCGTAATTATAACGGGTTCTCTTTAGACGTGATTCCGTATAAAAATCAGGATGCGGAGGCTTTCGAGCAGGTGTGGACGGCGTGGGAAGAGATTCGTCGTTACGGTTTTACCGACAAAGAGGTCGAGAGAGTGCAGGAGGCTCTTTTCCAAGAGTTGATGAAAATGGAAAGTGAGGTAGAGAAGGAGAGTAACCCGTATTATGTATCCGTGTTCCAGAATCATTTTTTGGCGGGAATGCCTTTTCACGAGCAACCGGTAGAGTTGGGTTTGTTGAAAGAGGCTTTGCTGGAAATCACCGCGGAGGATATGAGTGACTGGATTCATTCGTGGGCGAACGATAGCAATCAGATTATCGTGGTGTCCGGGAATGACAAGGATTATAAATACTTGACTAAAGATGATATTCTGAATATCATGGCTAAGGTGGCGGAAAAAGATATAGAGCCGGAGGTCGAAGAACACAAGACGCCGGAACCGTTTGACCTGCAACTTCAAGCCGGAACGATTAGGAAAGTGAAAAAGTTGGATCGTTTCAAGGCGGAAGAGTGGACATTGTCTAATGGCGCCAAGGTGTATTACAAGCACGTGGAGGAGGGACATGGGTTCTTTTCGCTGGCATGTAGCAGTCATGGCGGTCGTTCGGTTGTCGCCACGGAGGATTTACCGACATTAACGGCTATGCAAGCATTGACTTTGAAGTCGGGATTGTACAAGTATGACTTGAGCACGTTGAAAGAATTGGTACAAGGCAAGCAGATCCGTTTGAATATGATGATCAGTGATTACACGGAAGGCTTCGGGGGAAGCACGAAAGCGGAGAATGCCGAACTTTTGTTCCAGTTGTATTACTTGTTGTTCCAGCAACCCCGTTTCGATAGGACGCGATTTGACAAATATGTCGAGCGTTCCCGCTACGCGTACGAGAACCAACGGAAGACACCGCAGAATCTCGTGCAGGACACTATCCGGATGTTGACCGTGAGAGAAGACGAACGGAATAAGGATTATGGCGTGGCGTATTTCGATATGATGAATTTCGAACGGTTGGAATCCTTGTATCGTGAACGTTTTTCGAATGCCGGGGAGTTTAATTTCTGTATCGTGGGGGATATCGATCGGGACGAGGCTGCACGCTTGGCGTGTGAATATATCGGTGCTTTGCCTTCTCGCGGGGGAAAGAAAGAGGAGTATATTATCCGTGATTATAGCGTGGATACCGATACTATTGCACGTGAATTTAAAGTGGTGATGCCGGGGGACAAGGGGATGGTGAATATCGTGCTGGAGAATGATGGCAAGTTCTCGCTGAAAGAGCAGATAGCTTTTAATATCTGGGGACAGATGTTGCGGGCTCGTTACTTCTCTATCGTGCGGGAGCAGGAGAGCGCGAGTTATGGTGTGAATGCGGATGCCGGCTACCGGGACTTTCCGGATAGGAAAGCAACCCTGATGATCGGTTTCGAGACGGAGAGCGATAAGGTGGAAAGGATGAAAGAGATTATCTACCGGGAATTGGAGAAGAGTACCAAAGAACTTTTCAAGGAGAGTGAATTGGCTCCCGTCGTTACGGTAATAAAACGAAGTAACGAGCAGGCAAACGAGAATCTCGGTATCGATTTCTGGATGAATGTGTTAAATAGTTATGCGGAATATGGAAAAGATATCACGGATCACAGTGCTTTTGACAAAGCCTTGGATAGTATTACCGTGAAAGATATTCAACGTGTGGCTCAGAAGTTCTTGAAACACGTGAAATTGCGGGACTGGGTAATAAAATCGGAGAAAGAGAATCCGTTGTCGGATTGGGAATAGTGAGGATCAGAACAAGTGTGTGTGGAAGGGGCTGTCTGTATGGGCAGCCCTTTAATTTTTGATTTAGCGATTTCTGGATTTTGTGATTTTCAAATCAATTTTAGACTTTGTCTTGTTTCTCAAAGCCTTCCAGGTTGATTTCCCGTTTAAGTTCTTCTTCAGTTGGTAAGTATAATTTGTATTTTGATGCAAAGATTTGCATATTGTCTTCCGGTAGAGTATAATGTACAATAGATTCGCTTTTATCTGCACATAAAACTATGCCGATAGGCGGATTATCTCCTTCGTTCATTAGTTCACGGGTGTAATAATTGACATACATTTGCATTTGCCCTAAGTCTTGATGTGTGAGATCTCCTAGTTTTAAGTCTATAAGTACAAAGCATTTGAGAATATAATTATAAAAAACAAGGTCAATAAAAAAGTGACGTCCATCAAAGGTGATTTTCTGTTGTCGAGAAACGAAAGAAAACCCTCGTCCCATTTCTAACAAAAATTTCTGAAGATGATTGATAATAGCTTGTTCTAGGTCTTTTTCATAGAAATGTGGATTTGCCTCGAGATTGAGAAATTCTAGGACGTATGGATCTTTAATAATTGTTGGATACTCGGTTTTGGGTTCTGATTTTTCAATTTCTGCTGAAACTATTTGTTTATTTTGACTTGCTAATATTCGTTCATAATAGAAAGTTGTTATCTGTCGCTTTAATTGACGCACGCTCCAATGTGCTTTTGCACATTCTTTTGCATAATAGTTACGTGCGGATTCGTTTTCGACATTCATCAACAGACAATAATGCGACCAACTCAATTCGGAAGACAGTGTCTGCCGAATTGGAAATGTCAGATAAAATTGTCGCATATTGCGTAGGTTGCGAACAGTAAATCCTTTCCCAAATTCATCTGTCAAATGTTTAGAAACAAAATCAAGAAATTTTGCACCATACTCGGCCCGATCGTTATTTCCACACGCTTTGTATATTTGTTCCCCAATTTCCCAATATGCCCCGACCATAGCGATATTAACTGCAGTATAAACTTTATTGTAAGCTATTACAATACTTTTACGAATTGAGTTGTATGATGATTCAATTGTCTTTTGATTATTTATATTTGATATCTTGTTCATTTTGAATCAGTATCTGTTCTTGTTATCAAAATTAAAAAGAATATTTGGATAATACAAAGGAATATATTCGATATTGTTACAAAAGTGGATATTGATAGAGTTTTTTGCTGGAGTAAAAAGTTGATTATTAAAAATGTAGATAGCTATTTTAAGAAGAAGCTAAACTTTTGTTTAAGTCATTCCGTATACAACGGAAATTGTTATTAAAGGAAGATATTATGAGGAGTTATACTTTTATTGCAGCATTGTTGGCTTTGTTTTTTGTCGGGTGTCAGAAACCGACGATTAATATAGAGGAGAATATGTTGTCTTACACGAACAATGAATGGGATGTATCCGTGAATCGTCCGGTATTTTCGGCTCAGAATGCGGCTTTGGAGAAAGGATGCAAGGAGGTGAATGAGCGGGTGACAAAATTGATTGACAGTCTGCAAAATGATTTGAAAGAACAATTGAAAGAATACCTGCAAGAAGCACAGGAGATGAAGATCAATCCCATGATACCGTTTATGCTGGATATTCAGGATAGCGTTTTTATGGCAGACGACCGTTATATCAGCTTGCGTCTGGTAGTGTACACGTTGACGGGAGGTGCGAACGGGTTGACGGAGTATTATGCTTTTAATTACAGTATGAAACAAGGGAAATTCCTTGAACTGGAAGATATATTGAATTACAATAAGAGTGCCGAGATTGACAAACAGATCAAGACGAATTTCAAGAATCCGGACAATTGTTTCACGGATGTACCGACATTGTCAAACGTGACGACCGTAAATTTTTCAACGAATGATATTTGTTTTACCTATGAGCCTTTGGTATTAGGTGCTCATTATTGTGGAGCGGCTCAGGTATCCGTTCCCCGCATGATTTTGAAGGGTGATTTATTGTTAAAATAGTAGTGGAGATTTGTAGGGAAGATAAGGGCGATCCGAAAGGGTCGCCTTTTTTGTGTTGATATTTTTGAAAAAAAGTCATAACTTGCACCCGAATTATACGGTGTGCCAGATGTTATTGTATCAGTTTAACCACGGTGACGAGAGAGCTTTTAAAAAGTTGTTTGACAACTTTTTTAATCCGTCGTGTGCTTTCGTGAAACGGTATATTCAAGAGCATGAAGCGGTGGAAGATGTGGTGCAGGATACTTTTATTCATATTTGGGAAAAGCGCGGTATCTACACGGATATGGTTTATTTTAAGGCTTATTTATTCAAGGCACTTCGTAACAATGCCTTGTATTATTTGCGGCAACACCGGGAATGTGAAGATGTAAATCCGGCTATAGAAGACGATTCGGATAGTGTATTAAATGCTATTATCGAGGAAGAAGTACACCGGGAAATTATTCGTGCGATTGATAAATTACCTCCAGAAAGACGACGAATCGTGGTAATGAGTATGAATGGTTGTTCGCAGGAGGAGATCGCCGAGAAGATGCATATATCTGTGAACACGATCAAGACCCAGAAAAGAAAAGCCTATGCTTTTTTGCGGGAGGAGTTGAAGAATTTGTTCGTGTTTTTTCTTATTCTTATGAACTTGTAGAGAGATTTTTGAAATAAATTCAAAAAAAACGCATTCCCGCTCACCCCTAAATCGTGTTTCTGCATATTATATATGAATAGTCAGGAAAACATTTATGGAAAAATATAGGGAATCGATAGAATTAGCAGAACAAATCACGAAATACCTGAAGGGAAAACTTTCACCGGAGGAGGAGGTCGAGTTGAAAAAACGACTACATGCTCATCCGGAGGGAGAGCAACTTCTGGCTCGGGTTCAGGACGAACGATCTATTGCCGCCAAAAAAGAGATGTACGCATCGTTTAGCGCGGATAAGAGTTGGGAAAGGATTCGGAAAGTTACAGGCAAGAAGTCTTCGGGGATGATGTACCGGATGTTCTGGTGGGCGGCTGTTTTTGCCTTGCCTCTTGCTGTAGCCGCCTCGATTTTTCTGGTGAATAAAAGTAAACAGGAGGATCGTCCTCAATATATCGTGGATGCTTATTTTGAATCCAACAAAACGATGTTGGAACTACCCGGGGGAAAATGTATAGCTTTGGATACAGTAAAAAACGTGACGAAAGAATTGAATGATTTTGGTGTCACGCTGGCTGAAGGGCAGGGATTGGATTATTCCGGTCTGGATTCCGTTATGGATGCGAAGGTGGAATATCACAAGGTCGTGGTACCCCGGGGAGGAGAATATAATCTGAAGCTTGCCGATGGCACAAATGTCTGGATGTTTGCCGAATCGGAAATTCGTTTCCCGACCCGTTTTGAAGGAAATAAACGGGAAGTGTATTTGTCGGGAGAGGCTTATTTCGAGGTACATCATGATCCCGTTCATCCTTTCTACGTGAAAACGAAGTCGCTCGACGTGAAGGTACTGGGAACAAGTTTTAACGTGAAAGCCTATAATAATATGGATGTTGTGGAAACCTCGTTGGTTGAGGGGGTGGTAAGCGTGAAGGATAACGTGTTGCGTCCGAATATGCAAGCTGTCTTCCACAAGAACACGGGAGATTTTTCTTACCGGAAAATAAACGGGGAGAGTTATCGTTTGCGTAAAGAACGGGTGTTCGTGTTTGACGAGGAGCGGTTGGATGATATCTTGCAGGAGATGGCACGCTGGTATGATTTCGAGATTTTTTACCAGAACCCGGAGATGGCAGATAAACGGTTCGGTTTTAAATTGGAAAAATACGAGCATGTGGATACACTCTTGGATATATTGGAATTGACCGGGGAAGTGAGATTCACGATGAAGGGAAAGACGTTGACCGTGATGAGTGGAACTTAATGTTAAGCTGAATATAAATAAAAACGGGTAGCGGAAATTTTGTGGTGATTATTTCCTGCCACCCATTTGGTTAAATTCAAAATCAATTTAATTCTTCAAAGTTATGAAAAAAAATCTTTGGACGTGGCTCCTGCACGATAAAAAAAGGAGAATAAATACAATTTGTATGAAAGTCTGCCTCTGTTTGGCGTTTGTTTTTGGCGGCGGGATGCTTGGTAACGCCTTTGCCCAGACGGAGAGATTGACCTTGAAAAGGGAGAATGCTTCGATGTTGGACATCATTTTTGCTGTGGAGAAACAGAGCAAGATGACGTTCGTGTACAGCATGGATGCGGTGAATAAAATCGGGAAAATCACGATTGACGTCAAAGACGTGTTGATTGATAGCGTGATGAATGTCTGTTTAAGGAGAACCGATTACACTTATTCATTGGAGAAGAACGTGGTCGTGATCAAGAAAAAGGCGGAAGCAGAGAAGAAAGCTGCCTTGAACGAGAAGAAAAAAGTGATTACCGGAGTCGTGAAAGACAAGAGGAATGAGGTGCTGCCCGGGGTTTCTGTTTACGTGAAGGGAACGACGATTGGGGTGGTGACCGATGTAAATGGAACTTATAAATTTGAAGTTCCCGGTTCGGTGGATAGATTATTGTTCTCGTTCGTGGGTATGAAGACGAAAGAGGTGGAGTTGAAGGGGCAAACGACCGTGAACGTGGTGTTGGAGGACGAAGTTTCCGGTTTGGACGAGGTAACCGTGGTGGCTTATGGAGAGCGGAAAAAGAGAGAGTTGATCGGTGCGGTGTCTTCCGTGAAAGCGAAAGATTTGGAAGAGGTGCCTTCCGCGAGTCTGGAAAATTTGTTGCAGGGACATATGGCAGGAGTCGAGGTGACTAGTATTTCCGGTTCTCCCGGTGGTGGCGGTACCCGTATCAATATCCGGGGCTATAATTCGTTGTTATCAGAATCCCAGACGGACGGGACTCCTTTGTATGTCATTGACGGTGTACCCGTGCATTCTTTTACTTCTCCCGTGACGGGGACGAACACCTTGGCGGAGATAGATCCTTCGACAATCGAGTCCGTTGAAGTCTTGAAAGATGCCGCTTCTGCCGCATTGTACGGCTCAAGGGCGAGTAACGGCGTAATCTTAATCACCACGAAGCAGGGGAAAACGGGACGAGGAAAATTTTCGGCTAACGTGTCATACTCCTATTCCATTTTGCCCGAAACCCCGGTGCAGACGGGCGGACACTTGGAACGTATGGCTAATATCTATAAGTTTAGAAGTGTACGTGCGGCTTACGGGAGTTGGCAGACAGGTATTTATAAAATGCCGGAATCTTACCGGGAGGCATATCACCAGAATGGCGCGTATGATTTCTTTTGGAATAACGGATATGTTTTAAATGATGCGCAGAAGGATATGGTAAGACCTTTGCAGGATAGTCTGAATCCTTTTTATAATAATTCGACGAATTGGTGGAAATATTGTTTCGATGCGGGGAAGATTTTGAATGCGAATCTTCAGGCTTCCGGTGGGACGGAAACGATAAAATACATGATCGGGGCAGGCTGGTATAACGAGAGAGGGATTATGCTGGGGAGCGAGTTTAAAAGGGCTAATATTTTGACGAATATTAATGTCGTTCCTCGTACAAACTTGAACGTGGATGCACGTTTGTATCTTGCTTATACGGATCGGAGCCGGGGGGCGGCGAATACTTCTTTCTCGAGCGCGAGTAAGTACGAACGGTTGACTGTTGACCCGAAATTGAATCTTTCTATTTTGCCGGGTTCCGGGGATATTGAAAAGGAAACGTTGAAACAGATAAACGAGTCGTCCGAGAAAAACATCACTTACCGGATTCGGGCCAGTCTGGCTGTAGCGTATGAGTTTATTAAAGGGCTGAAATTGTCTTCCAGTTTGTCGATGGATTTCTCTGAAGGGAAACGAAATTCTTTTACCCCCAGTTATTTGGATCCGACAGATAAATTAAGTGTGTCAACGGGAAGTATCAGTAGCGGAACGATGTTTTCTAACGAGAATTTGCTTGTTTATAATAAGACGATTCGGAATAATCATAATATGGAGATCCTTTTGGGATTGTCTTATTCGAGAGAGGCAAAAGACCAGTTTAGTGCTTCGGGTAAAGGTTCCCCGAGTGATAAGATTCACTATGTTTTAGACGGATTCCCGACGACTTACGAAAAATATGGAAGTATCCAAGCCTTGCAGGCATACCGGTCTAATTTTGAAGAAAAAATCATGCTGAGTTATTTCGGGCGTTTGGCTTATAATTATAAAAAGAAATATCTGTTCGAGTACACGCTAAGGAGGGACGGTTCGTCCGTGTTCGGCGAAAACGTGCGTTGGGCTACTTTCCCGTCGGTTGCCGTTGGTTGGGCATTTTCGGAAGAACCGTTTTTCAAAAAATGGTGGTTGAGTTACGCGAAGATTCGCGCATCTTGGGGTACTTCGGGACAACAGTTCAGTGATGCTTATTTGGCACATGGGACGCTTGAGTTGGCGAATCACTTCTTGGGAAATTCCGGGGTATTGCCCTCTCAAATTATTAATACTAATCTGACTTGGGAGGAATCGGATCAATACGATATAGGTTTGGATATAGATCTTTTTGATTATCGTTTGAAATTCAAATTGGATTATTATTACAAGTATTCCAAATCATTGTTGTTCAACGTTTCTTTGCCGGGGAATTATTATTTTCATAAAACGGCATGGCAGAATGCGATGGAGATTTCTAACGAGGGAATTGAGATGGAGTTGAACTATGATATTCTGCGTGACACGGAGGTTAAATGGCGTGGAAAGTTTAATATTTCAAGAAACTGGAATCGTTTCGAAAAGTCGTACACGGATATGGATATGGTGAACGGAACCGGACAGTTGGTGCTCGGGCGACCTATTTACGGGCTTTATCTTTATAAAGATTTAGGAATGATTGAGTCAGAAAAAGATATTCCGGCTTATTATGACCAACAAGGGAACAAAAATCTGTTGTATTCGATGATCAAAAGTTACCCGTATGCCGCAGGAACCAGAATGATACAAGATATGAATCAAGATGGAGTCATCAATGGCGACGATAGGTATTATGCTGGATCTACTCTACCGCAGGCTTACGGAGGATGGGCTAACGAGATTATGTGGAAAGGTTTTGATTTGAATGTTTTGTTCACGTACACGTTAGGTAGAAAGATTATTAATTTGTACAAAATTACTTCTTTGCAGTACGATTTTAGACCGAGTACGGTTTTTGTGGATTATGCAAATACGACATTTTGGGAGAAACCGGGAGATAAGGCTGATTATCCGATCATAACTTCTAGTAGCCGGAGTTACACGGGACAATTTGACGGAGCCGTTTCTTCCAACATAGAACGGGTGAATTATTTGCGGTTGAAACAATTGACGTTGGGGTATAATTTCCCGAAAGAGTGGATGCGGAAAATTAATATTGACGGTTGCCGTTTGTTTTTCACGGCAGAGAATTTATTCCTGTTGACAAA
The DNA here is from genome assembly GCF_900184685.1 of Butyricimonas sp. Marseille-P3923. Taxonomy (GTDB): domain Bacteria; phylum Bacteroidota; class Bacteroidia; order Bacteroidales; family Marinifilaceae; genus Butyricimonas; species Butyricimonas muris. The sequence continues at coordinate 244,653 of NZ_FXXL01000006.1, read as the reverse complement.
TTATTCCGGCGTGGACCCGGAAGTCGTAGACCCCTATACCGGGTACGATAACTTCATGTATTACCCGTTAGCCCGGAAATTGACATTAGGATTAACTGTAAAATTTTAGCCATGAGGAAAATTATATATATACTGCTTTTCCCCTTGTTGTGGGGGTGTGATAACGTGCTGGACGTGGAGCCGGAGAATGCCATCACGTTCACGAACTTCTTTAAGACAGAGGAAGATTTTAACGCGATAGTGTTTCAACTACAAGCCTTTTCCCGTTACAAAGCATTCGAGAATGAAATAATGCCTCTTCGCGGATTTATAGCTGATCTGGTAGGTAATTCAACTTATCAAGATCATCGGATGTTGAATCAGACATCATTAGTAAGTCCTTATTCCAGTTATAACAATTGGACAAATCATTATGATTTAATTTACGTGGCGAACGTGATATTGGATAATTTGCATCGGGCTGAAGGGGTTTCAAAAGATAAACTGGACTTTTATGCCGGACAAGCATATTTCGTGAAAGGTTTTGTTTATTTCGATCTTGCCAGAAAGTGGGGAGAGGCTGTAATCACGAAGAATAGCACGAGTATGGAAGTGTATAACAAGAGTTCGATGTCGGACGTGTTGGATGAGGCGATAAAGAATGCTTCGGAAGGATACAAACTATTGCCCAAATACGAGGAAATGCCTCTTTTGGGTGTAAACACGTGGGTGTCGAAACAATACGGGTGCAAAGGAAGTTGTGCGGCGTTGTTGGCGCATTTGTACGCGTGGAAAGGAAGTATGATTGAGATGCACGGGTTGGACGGAGATGCGAAAGATTGTTACGGAAAGGCTATTGAATGGTGTTCGCTTTTGATAGATAAGAAAGCGGGTTACTACGAGTTGGAGCGTACGGTTGGTGAGGTATGCACGAAAGCGATGAAAGGGATGGGAGCCAGCCAAGAAAATATTCTGGAGTTCGAGTTGGATCGTTTTCAGGATTATCCGATGGCTTATTTCCCCGGACGCCAATATATTACTTGGCCGGTGAAGGGAACGGAAACTCCAGCTTCCGTGGTGACGAAGACTTTTGCGATTAAAGCTGAAACCGTGAAAAATCTTTATGAAGAGACGGATGACCGCCGGGATGAGTATTTTTATAAATTGGATTCTATGTCACATGACACGATGTATAAGGTAAACCAAGGATTCGCTTACATCTACAAATGGAGGGATGCCGTTTATCAAGATGTGTCGTGGAGTCCGACTCCTCAATTGGCATATATTGACGCGAATTATTGCTACTGGCGTCTGGCGGATATTTATTTGTTGAGAGCCGAATGTTACGCGAAGCTGGATGATGATCTGGCTATAGATGATTTGAATGCTATTCGCGGGCGAGCTCATGCGACACTTTATCCCCGCCCGGGAGAGAATGATATCCGGCTGGCTATCTTCAAGGAGCGGGAGCGGGAATTGTTGCTCGAGGGACACCGTTATTTCGATATTATGCGGAATGGTTTGGAGTACGTTCACGCGTGTATGGAAGGCAATTACAAGACGTTGACCCAGCAAGATGTGAAGGATGGGGCTTTGTTCCTGCCGATAGGCGGTGATGCGTTTACCTATAATGATTTGATACGCCAGAATATTTATTGGTCAAAATTCGAGTAAATAAAAATGAAGATGATGAAAAATATAGGATTGCTTTTGCTTTTGTTTTCGCTTTTTTCTTGTGAAACAAAATACAATTACATTGACACGGGATTGGCAAACGGTCGTTTTGACGGGACGATGTACGATTATTTACATTCCAGTTCTTACGATTGGGATAGTACTCTGCTTTTAGTGGAACGTGCCGGGTTGCGGGATTTGTTTCAGGGGAAACAGGCGGGATACGAGAAAATGACTTTTTTCGGACCGACGAATTTATCTATCCTTCGTTGGATGATAGAACAGGGATATGACGCCATTCAAGATATTCCGGTAGAAGTATGTCGGGATATACTGTTGAAACACGTGGTTGCGGGTGTTCACAAGCGGGATGATATTCCCCGGGGAGAACAGATTCTCGGGCAGACACAAGGCGAGGGTGGCGAAGTGTTCACGAATGCTTTTGGAACGAAGTTCTGGATATATTCGTTTCGGGATACTTATCATGATATCCCGGACGTGGGACCCGTTTACCTGAAAATAATTTCTTTCGATTCGAGGGCTATGATTGATGTGGCTTCAACCGATATCGAAACGGATAACGGGTTCGTTCATTCTTTGGATTACTCTTACACCTTGGGACAATTATAAAAACAGAATATGATGATGAAACAAGTATATTTATTTCTTGTACTGGTCATGACCTGTTGGGGATGCCAGGATATGAAAATCGGGTATTTGAAGGCGGATAATGCCGGTTATTTGCCGAATGAATTGGAAGTGAAAAAAACGTTAGATCCGGTAGAAGATGCAGTTAGAATTGCTAACGAGGCTCCTTGGGTGACGCCGAAAATTCAAGGAGTGCTGGGAACGGCTCCTTTGCAGTATGAGTTCGTGAGCGTGAAGGCTTCGGACGGGGGGAATGCTGAATTATTTAAACAGGAAATCATTGTTCGCGGAGGGGGTGTGATGGAATTACCCTTGTACACGAAACTCCCCGCGGGACGCTATGTGGTTACGTTGAGGGTTTCGAATGACGGTTATTCATCTGCATTGCCGGATGTATATACGTTTATTGTAAAATAGATTATTTATTCGGGTAAAACCCGGCACATCCTTGCCGGGTTTACTTCTAAACAGAAAAGAAATGAAAACGATTTTAGTTATATTATTGGTATTGCTCGGGGGAGTCCGGGCTTTCGGACAAGGCATTGTTTTTTTCGAGGGGGATTTTAATGCTGCCTTGGAAAAAGCGAAACAAGAGGGAAAAATGCTTTTTGTGGATTTCTACGCGGACTGGTGCGGACCTTGTAAACGCATGGTCAAAGATGTGTTTACTTTGCCCGCCGTGGGGGAGTATTTTAATGAGCGATTTATTTCTGTTCAGATAGATACTGAGGAGCCAGCAAACAGACCTGTTGTCAAACAATATAAGGTAAAGTCTTTGCCGACATTGGCTTTTTTTAGCGCTGAAGGAAAACTTTTATCTCAGTCCGTGGGGGCATTGGCAGGGGATGCTTTTCTGAAATTGGCAAAGGTTGCCACAGGGGACGAAATGAGTTTCGAGGAGACTTATGCGAAACTTAAATCTTCAAAAAATGATTTGCAGTTGATGCAGCAGGTGTTGGCGGGAGCTCCGGCTTACGTGGGTACGTTGGAAGATATGGAGCGTGCCAAATGGATCGCCCGAATCGAGAAACTCTTCAAAGAGTATATCGATTTGAAGATGGGACCGGAACTAATCAATGCGGAGGATTATCGGATTATTAATACTTTTCACCAAGCGGATAAGCCGGGGGATAAACTGATGGAGTTTATGAATAAAAATATGGAAGCGTATCTGGTGTTGGGTGAAGGACCCGCTTATTACGTGATGGAGTATAATAATAAAATGATAGAGAATCTGGCACGTGCCGGGAAAGAAGAGTATAAAAAATATCTGGAACGTATTGACGGGGATATGAAATTGACTTATAGCGTGGTGCCTCAAAAAACAATGTCTGCCCGCCAACGGTTTACTTATCTGTATGATGCCGAGTACCAGATATTTTATAAAAAAGACGGCGAAGCGTACATGAAATCGATGGATGCTTACTTAAAAGAATTGGGAGATGAGGCTCGGGCGACGGATTATGGTATGGCAGCACAAAAAGTATATATTGCCACGGGAGGAAAAGTGCCTGAAGATGTTATTTTGAAAACCAAAGAATGGACGATCAAGGCGTTGCAATACACGGACGTGTCGTTATTGGATAAGATTAATTTCTTGGCGATGTTAGGAGATACGAATAAAGTGCTGAAGGAATATGGGGAATCGAAAAAGTGTTATAATCAGGCTTTTATGGAATCAATGCAGATTACCCAAGAGATGACAAAAGCAATGGTACAGATGAAAATTAAACAGAAACTTGCGGAGCTGGATTTGTTAAAAAAATAATTGTGAGGTGTGAATAACCACACGTTTAAATTCATACTTTTGTGATACACACAAAAAACAAAATGCACTATGAAAAGTACACTAATTATGGCAATTGGATTGGCTCTCGTGTTCGTGGGATGCCAGCCTAAAGTTCAGAATCTGAACGTGAAACAGGAGCACTCGGAAGTAAGTTCGGAAGATTGTGACATTCAGATCGACCGTTCGGTCTTCTCTGCTGCGGACGAGACAATCAACAAGAGTTGCATGGTATTGAACGGCAAGATCGAAAAGTTAGTAAATGACTTGAAAGATAGCTTGCGGGCGGATGCCACGGAATTATTTCAAACATTCGCGGACAAACCGGATGAACGTCCGGACTGGAAGTATGAGTTGATGGTTGACGATAGCGTGTTTATGGCTACCGACCAATTTGTCAGCGTACGTTTAAGAGTTTATACCTTCACGGGAGGAGCGCATGGAATGACGACTTATCATTCATTCAATTATGACGTGAAAAATCAAAAGTTCCTAACGAACAAGGAAATCTTGAATTATGCCAATGCCGCACAGATAAACACGCTGTTAAAGGCTAATTTTAAGAATCCGGACGGTTGTTTTACGATGGAACCTACATTAGATTTGGCGGGGGCAATCAATTTTAATGCAACGTCAGTTTATTTTTTGTACGGACAATACGTACTCGGGGCTTATGCTTGTGGTTCTGCTGAAGTTGTTGTTCCGCGGGCAGCTTTGAAAGGGGATATTTTGATAAAATAATCACTCGTTTTTAGTACTTGGAAGGTCTACAAAATCCGTTCGGATTTTGTAGACCTTTTTTAATTTTGAGCAGGATGGCTGTAAGATTGTTATGCTTCCCGCGTACGAGTTTATGAAATAGATGTGCGCCTTACTACTTCAGTAAGGCGGCACTTTCGACCAGACGGATAAACTCTTTCCGGTAGCCTTCCGGGTCGTATTGGGTGGCTTCACGGGCAAGATGGATGACGTCATCGTAAGTCAAATCATTTTTATACTTGGAGTCTTGCAACAGCATTCCGAAGCCTGCCACGGCTGCCGAGAATCGGAAGTTCTCGGAAACGTTATTCAATGAAGTATTTTTATCAATGACGGCAACTTCCATTTTGGAACTTTTGTCTGAATCCGGTTGTTTGTACCGGAGTTTCAGTGTCAGTAACTCCGGGCTATCCGTCAGTGATTTTTTCTCTTTCTTTTCGGTTTTCTGGTATTTCAACGGATCGATATCTCCCAACAAATTACTCTTGACTCCGACCGGGATAACTTCATACAAGGCGGTCACGCTATGCCCGGCTCCCATTTCTCCGGCATCCTTCGTGTCGTCGTTAAAGTCCTTGTCTTCCAATAAACGACTTTCGTACCCGATTAAACGGTATGCCTGTACTTTCGCGGGATTGAATTCGACTTGGATTTTCACGTCTTTGGCAACGGTGAATAATGTTCCCCCGAACTCACTCACCAGAACTTTTTTTGCTTCAGTCAGGTTGTCTATGTACGCGTGATTGCCGTTTCCTTTTTCAGCTAGCGTTTGTACCCGGTTGTCCTTGTAATTACCCATACCGAATCCTAATACGGTAAGGTAGATACCCGAAGAACGTTTGGTTTCGATCAGTTTCTCCAGTTCTTGGGGAGAGGATAATCCGATGTTGAAATCGCCGTCCGTGGCAAGAATAATCCGATTGTTCCCGTTCTTGATAAAGCTGGCTTCGGCAACCCGGTAAGCTCTTTGTATCCCGTCGCCTCCGGCAGTTCCGCCGCTGGCATACAGACTTTCGATAACGGATATGATCTTTTGTTTATCTTCACAGGACGTGGAAGGCAGCAACTCTTTCGTGTGGTTTGCATAGGTTACGATGGCTACCCGATCTTGCGGGCGAAGTTTTTGCACGAGCATTTTTAACGACGACTTCAACAAAGGTAATTTATTCTGGTCGCTCATGGAACCGGAAACATCAATCAGGAACACGAGGTTGGAGGCGGGTAGATTTTCCATGGCAATTTCTTTTGCCTTGATTCCGATGTGTACCAAGCGATGTTGCGGATTCCACGGGGCTGCGGATACTTCAGTCGTGATGCTCACCGGATCATTACCCCGGGGAGCGGGATAATCATACGTGAAGTAATTCAGCAATTCTTCCGTGCGAATGGCATCAGCGGGAGGTATTTGCCCGTTGTTGATAAAACGCCGCATGTTCGAGTAGGAAGCCACATCCACGTCAATGGAGAACGTGGAAAGCGGGGCATCTAGTGCTTTACGGAATTGATTTTGTGAAAAACTATTGTATTCTTCCGTGTTAGAGTAATAATCTGCTCGTCGTTGTAAGCTGTTACCCTTGACTGTAACGCAACTCCCGACAAAGGCCTCTTTCTTGACCGTGTGATACCCGCTCACGACAACTTCTTCCAGTTGATTTTGATCTCCATGTAATTTCACGAGTAATTTTGTCTTTTCCACTTTTACTAGGCGGGTTTGAAGTCCGATAAACGAGAAAACAAGAGTATCCCCAATTTGCGCTTGAATAGAAAATTCTCCGGATACATTAGATACCGTCCCGATAGAAGTGTTTTTAATAATGACGGTGACACCGGGAAGCGGTTGACCATCTTTGGCTGTAATTACTTTTCCCGTGACCAAAGATTTTTGGGCAGAAGTCAATAGGCTCAAGCTAACTAGCAAACTCACTATAAATGTGATCTTTTGGAATAAATGGTAAGTTCTCATAAGCGATATAATATTAGAGTTATTTTTTCAAGAAGATGATTTGGCTGAAGAAATTCCATAAATTTGAGAAAGAAATTTTATAAATTCGTATATTTGTAAAAATCAATACTTGGATGTGAATCAGGTTCAGGAACATAGAACGGATGAGGAACTTTTGCGGAAGTATTGTGCAAAAGGAGAGTTGGTGTATCTGGTAGAGGTCTACAGAAGATATATGTCGCTTGTGTATGGTGTGGCATTGAAATATTTAAAACGACCGGAAGATGCACAGGATGCCGTTATGCAGTTGTTTGAGGAATTGATAGTGAAAGTAAAAGGGAGCGATATCAAAACATTCAAGCCATGGCTTTATACCTGCGTACGAAACTATTGTCTGATGGAACTTCGGAAGCGGACAAGAAATTTATCGGTTTCTTTAGACGATTCTTTTATGGAATTTTGCGATGATTTTCATCTTACAATAACAGGAGAGAATGAAGAACGGGAAAAAGCATTGCAGGATTGTATCGAGGCTCTCCCCGAGAAGCAGCGTATCAGCGTGAATTATTTCTTCCTGCAGGAACTTTCTTACAAGGAAGTGGAAGAGCGAACAGGGTTTTCCTTGAAAAATGTAAAAAGTTTTATCCAGAACGGGAAACGAAATTTGAAATTGTGTTTGGAACATAAAGGAATAACATCGTATGAAACGGAATGATGACATAAAAGATTACCTGCGGGGCAACCGGAAAGGGGAGTCCGCCAATAGGCTGGAGCGGGAAGCTTTGTCTGACCCGTTTTTGTACGAGGCATTGGAAGGACTGACCTCGACTCCGGGGGACCCGATTGATGGTCTGATTCGTTTGGAGCGTCATTTGGAGGAGCGTGTCCAGGGGAGCAAGAAGAAAAGCCGGAGCTGGTTGTATATTGCTGCCTCGTTTTTGGTTTTGGCGATGTGTGGTACTTTGTGGCTTGTCGAAAGGGAAGATACATCGAAAGTTCTGGAAAAGGAAATGGCTATGGTTGCCCCGCGAGAAATGAGGCGTGAGGCTATTGAGGTTTTTTCCGCGGATAGTAGTCATGGTGTAGAGGATTCGGCTCACGTGAGCATGTTGCGGAAGGTACAACCGGAACAAGCGGAGGTTGCGATGGAGGTGATGAAAAAAGAACGTGGGGTATCGATGAATACGGTGGAGGGTATCGTGACCGATGAAAAAGGAGAGGTGTTACCGGGTGTAACGATTCTTGTTTCCGGAACAAGTGTCGGGACCGTGACTGATGAACAAGGAACTTTCCGGTTGGAACTTCCGGAGGGGAAAACGCATTTGACCTTTAATTTTATCGGGATGAAAATGCAAGGCGTTGTTGTAAAAGCCGGGACACAGATACAAGTGAAGATGGAAGTAGACCAGCAGAAATTGGATGAGGTCGTCGTTACAGGTTATAATACAGTAAAGAAAACAAGTATGGTGGGATCTGTCGCGACTGTCGGTGGGAATGAATTAAAAAAGGATACGATAGTTTCCGCGGATGATATTGTACGTTTTAATCGTTACATGGCGGATGCTCTGAAATACCCGGAAAAAGACGTGAAAAATGGAAATGAAGGTATTGTTCTGGTTTCTTTTGAACTGAATAAAAAGAAAGTACCTAGCCGTATCCGTATTAAAGACGGTTTCTCCAAAGAAAGTAATAAAGAATTGATTCGCTTGTTGGCGGAAAGTCCGAAATGGGAATCCTCGCTTTCCGGTAAGAGAATATATGTTTCGGTTCGTTTCACGATTGGGAAAGACGGAGCGAAGCATACGGCTATCCTTGCAACAGAAAAACCTTGGAAATGAAATCCGATGTCAGAACAGCGTGTGAATATCTTCCTCTATTTTCAAGATAGCGGGATAAGCCCCGAACTGGATATTTTTCTTCAGTTGGTCGTCAATACTATTCCGGTAACCGAATAAATTAACTCGCGGATGTGTTCCCGCGGAGGCGTCTTTCGCTTGTCGTAAAACTTTTTTGCACACTTCCCGGTTGAGCATATAGACCATATCGTACACGTTATGCCCCCGGATAAAAAGATAGGTCGTGTCGGGCGTCAATCCTATTTCTTTATATTTATCTTCCAGGATAGAAAGGTCTGCTTTAGGATAGGCTCTACGTAATTGTGCCAGTTTGCGATCGACCTTGTTTTTTAGGATATTCAACTCTTTGCGTCCGTTCTGTCGGATGTCGGGGCGGCGTTGCCACTCGAATGATGCCAGTTCGTTGAATTCCGCTATCGAGAAGCGTTTAGGATCGGCAACAAGGAAATAAAGATGCCAAAGGAATAGTTTGTACACGATATTCGAGTATTGTTTCAAGAATTGCCTGAAATCAAAAAGATGATTGGGCAACGTGGTAATCCGGCGGCATAAGTCATTTAGTCCCTCTTCGTAACAGTGATGATTCTCGAAAGAATAAGTGTAGGTTTGAAAAATGTAATGGTTGATATCTATATTCCGTTCCTGCAATAAATAACGATAGTCACTGTCAATGCAGATAAAGAATTTAGGATTCAAGTATTTGATGTATTTCAAACATTGTGTCACGCCTTTGGTTTCGTGTCCTTTCTCGTTCCGGGAGCCGGCGATAAAGTGAAACCGGTCATTAGGACGAAAATGTTTGAAAATGGTACTCCAGAATACAATATCATCCTTGTCTTCCACGTGTATGGCGGCACGACACCGTAACAACTGTGCGTCCATCATAAAGCGTTTGGCAGCGTGGTAGTAATATTTTTCTTTTGATATAGGAGGGCGAAACATAACAATTGAAAATTAATTAATTTACGATTTATGAATTACGATTGATAGGCAGGTTCAATCTAAAATCTGAAATCATAAATCTAAAATTAGTCATAGTCACTGAATTAATAAGTCTTCGATAAACACGAGTTTGTCACCCCAACCGTCGCCGAAAAGACTCGGGGAGTGCGTGGACGTGATGATCTGGCAATGCGGGTTTAGTTTTTGAATCTCTTCAAAAAGACGGTATTGCCACTCGATGTGCAATGAAATTTCCGGCTCGTCCATCAAAAGGATATAAGGTTGTCCGTCCATGAGAAAAACCCGGAGCAGGATGATTAACAATTGCTTCTCTCCCGAGGAGAGTTTGTACAGGTGAATAAGCTCGTTGCCGTCACGGAAAACAAGCTGGTTAGTCATCGGGTCAATTTCTATCGTTTTTCCGGTACCGGCAAACAGATGATTCACCGTGTCATAGAAATCGCGAATCCGGCGGTTGATTTTCTCTGCCTGCTCGGGAAAGTTCGTGGCACGAAGACGATAATCGGAAAAAGAGTTGTTGTTCTCTCCCACGCTGTACACGATCTCTTTTAACTCGCTCAACAGGGGACTGTCTTCCTTGCCCATTTTTCGTCTATCGCGGATAGGCACATCGAATGTACTTATTTTCAGATAATTTACCCCGGCTAGTTTTTGTCTTATGGAAGACACGGAACTATCTTTTCGGAAATTGATCTCGTTACCGTCGATCATGATTTCCGCCTCGATATTGTATAATTTCAACCGTTTGACATCGGCAGATAACAAGGCATCGATAATATTAAAAAACGTGGTCTTACCGCTACCGTTGATACCCGTGAGTATATTCACGTCCGGATTCAAGTTTTCCCACCGGAAATTATATTTTCCCCATATATTGCGGATCTCTATTTTTTGAATTTTATTTGCTTTCATGATTCTGGTACTTGATAAAAGTTTGTCCCAATCGTTATCAACAAAGATAATAAATTTTATACTTTCGCGTCGATTTAAGAGATCATTTCATGGATTAATATTTGATACTATGCAAGGACTTTATGCGATATTATTATTGATTGTCTCGAATATTTTTATGACATTTGCTTGGTATGGACACTTGAAGCTACAGGAAATGAAGTGGATAGATAACTGGCCGCTTTTCGGTGTTATCCTCTTTTCATGGTGTATCGCTCTTTTCGAGTATAAAAATTCGTAATAACCCCTGACAAATTGGGCGGAAAATTTAAAAAAATATTTAATGTTAAATTTCTTATAATGAATAATATATGAAAGGATTATATACGATATTATTACTTATAGTTTCCAATGTTTTCATGACTTTTGCTTGGTACGGTCATTTGAAATTGCAGGAAATGAAGATTATTAATAATTGGCCATTAATTGGAGTAATTTTAATATCGTGGATGACGGCATTTTTTGAGTATTCATGTCAAATTCCAGCTAATCGCATTGGTTTTCAGGGAAATGGAGGACCATTTACGCTTTTGCAGCTTAAAGTTATTCAAGAGGTGATAACCCTTATTATTTTTGCTATTTTTACAATGGTCTTTTTTCAAGGGGAAACATTGAAGTGGAATCATTTAGCGGCAGCAGTATGTTTGGTATTAGCTGTGTATTTTGTATTTCTGAAATAATGAATTGTTATATATACACATATATTTTGTGAATAGTCAAAATAATAAACCAGCTACCCGTAACGAGTAACTGGTTTATCCATGTAAATGTATTATATTCTTATTTATCAGGTATCTTTTGGTATACCTTACCATTTAAAAGATGTCCGTTTGCTTCTTTGCTTCGCTTCACCCCGTCACTACCCCATGTTCCCCATTGCTTGAAAAAGAAAGCCACACCTTGTACTTCTGCCTGAGCCTTGATGTTCATTACCCATTCCTCTTTCATGGGTCTTGCCCTACTACCACTCTCACCACCTACTATTACCCAATCAATACCTGTCAAATCCAGTTCTCCCAGATTCTCTACAAGAGGTTCACAGGACAGGAATTTAAAAGAACCCTTTATTGACCTCAATATATCAACACGGTATTTATACTCTGCCGCCTCTACCGTTGTTCCTAACCATGCATTCTGGGGAACTTCACGAGTTTGAAAATACTCTGCCATTCTTTCTGGTCTTTTGGTTAACATTAGGTATTTGTGCCAAGGTGTTCTATTAATTGTTTCCATTATCTTATCCACAAATTCAAAAGATACGTCTTCATGAAATGAATCACCCATTGAACACACGAATATCCTGCATGATTTCAATTCATGTAAAGGTTCATCCAAGGAATCTTCATGTAAAGTAACCTTGAAACCGTTTTTATATTTTCCCTGTCTGCCACGAAAACGGTTTGCCATTGCTGCGGCATAACAATTCATACATCCCCTTGATACTGGAGTGCATCCCGTTACTGGGTTCCAAGTCTTTTCAGTCCAACTAATACTCGTCTTTTGCATATCTTATTTATTTTTGAAGGAAGTGTTTTCGGAGGAAGCCAAAGGCTTCCTCCGGTATTTACATTTCAATTCCTAAGCACCGAATTTGGAGTTATACAACTCATTCAGTTTGTTTAAAATTACCTGCTCCTTGGCTATTACACCTTTTTGACCTTTGGCTTTCTCTATCTCGTCTACCTTACTCCTGTCAATTCCCACGAGGAACTCTACTAGCTGTTGCATCGTTTCAGCTTTGTTCTCGTCGTCTGCATCTTCATACTTCTCAATTAAGAAGTCAACCAGATACCGTTTCCCTAAAAAGTCATTGTTAAATGATTTCTGGGCTGCTTCCAAAAGTCGTTTCCCTTTCTCCAAGTAAGGAGTTTTCAGGAGTTTTTCGTCAATCTTACCGTTCATGGCTTTTGCCAGAACCTCTTTGTTAATACCTGCGTTTTTAAAGCATAGCCATTTTTGTACAGTGGCTAACGGGAAACCTTGATTAAGCAATTCAACTATTGCCTTCAGAAGGGGCAACTTTTTATCTGGGTTCATCATTAAAGCACCACTGGCAAAGTCCTTGCCGTCCCACATTTTGGTAGCGATATTCGCCTCTGACAAGATTTTTTGGAGGGTTATCCCCTCGTTTAACGGGTACATGAAATAGAACTCTCCCTTGTTCTTGTCACCGTTCTGGATGTAGGCAGTGTACCTGTGCTGCCCATCCAGTATGACTACATATTTCTCGTGATCTTCTAGTGCAACAGGTGTCCCCGTTTCTGCATCCACGATTTCCAAATCTACGGATTGTACCTCTTCACCGTCTACAATAACGGCAGGGATAATTTGACCGTTCTCTTTTAAAGAAGCCCGTTTAGCGTTTACGTTCTTCTCTTGTACCTGACGATTACCTTTAATAAAAGCAATCTTTTTACCTGTAGCCTTTAAGGCTGCTAGGGTAATAATACCCTTTTTAGTTAAAACACACTCTTTCATAAAATCTATTTTAAAATTAATATTTCACTTCCAACTGGGTTGGAGTTTGTTCTCAATCTAAAGAAGTGATCACCGTTGTTCTTGATTGACAATGCAAAAATGCAACTTACAAATTCAAAGACAGAAAGCCAATAAATATTAAAATTGAAATATCCAATTTTGGGAAAGTCAAAAAAATGAATCATGGGCTTCAATAGTTTTCACTAAAAAATTCTTGCAACAGGTTTATTTGGAAAATTGATAACACGGGTTTTAGAAGTTCTTGGCTCATAACCAAACCAAGAACTTCATTCTATCATACTTGAAGGTTTAATTCTTCAAACAGGTTATTCCCGAGATGTTTTGGACTTCCTCCCCCGTCAAAGGCGTTAAGCCATACACTCTTAGCCTTGGCGTGGAGGTTGTCAATTTTTGAACGATATTCTTGCTCGTCCCACACCTCCTCTTCTCCTGCCGTTTTCACGACATGAACACACTCGTCATGAATATCATCTATTTTTTCCTGCATATGAAAACATGCTTGGAATAAAACAGCCAATAATTTTTCTGGAGGTAACGAATCAAGACATTTCACGATCTTGTTAACAGACCCCTCTGGTTCAATTTCAAATTGTTTCTTTTTTTTTGTCATAAAAATAATAATTGAATTAATGGTAGATAAAACAGCTCTCTATTTCATTCTAACCAAAGTTTATTTCTAGTATTTCCCGCATTCAGTTGAATGTAGACCATCCCAAACCCTGATAATTGAATTCGGGATGATCTTTCCAGTAGATTATTCCTCTTGTATTATTTCACGTGATATTGTTATCACTAGATTTACATCATAGAACATACCGTCCTGCTCCTCCTCGTCGCTATCTATATTTTCTCGTGAAACAATCAAGATTTGTACATCTTTAAACTCGATATCAGGAAAAGTGCATAACAACTTCCTTTTTACCAAAGGTCGTATCGCATCTGGAAATATTTTTTCTACTAGCAGAGTGACGTTTGGGGTGTTATCCAAATATACATTATCGAGGTTAATAGTAAAAGTTGCTTCCTGCACGGGTAAGTTTTTAAACTTCCGAATAATGCAGGAAGTAAGGTTATCTAATCTCCCTATCGCAGCATAGCTTAAGACTACATTAGCTTCTGTTATGACTGCAAGACAATTCTCGTCTAAAATAATATTTCTGGTATCCATGTCGTTATTTTTATGGATTCTACATTTTGCATCCAACAGGGCTGGAGCTTACCCTCAATCTTGGAAGAGGTGCGCGCCGTCATTCTTGATTGACGACACAAAACTATAGAAGCAATAAATGAAAATTCGCAGAGAAATAGTTCCAGTATTTTTACTATTCTCTGCGAATTTTTCAAGAAAAAAATGTATGACGGCTAGTGTTGTTACCAGAAATAAAGTTTGGAAGGGTTATTGGGGGAGATTCTATAATTACCTTGTGATGCGGGAACCCATTGGGGTGTGTAATCGCCTTTTCTGAAATATTCAATCACGGATTTTATTGTTGCATTAACTACATCACCTTCTTCTATTATACACATGTACTCGTAGATAAAATCATGTATTTTGCTATCCTTTAACTGGGAATGTTTTTTTAATAAACGGTATATTCCCATTATTACAAGGTTTCGTGCAGGGTTATCTGCCTTTCGTCCTTTCTTTGATGAATAGACTTCCTTTAATTCTTCTTCCGCTTCTTCAATAGAATTTACTCCCAAGTATATATGTAGGTAGGAATCTAGGAGATTGGTGAACCAGCTCTCCATGGCGTTGTTAATGATGATCTTTTCTTGATTGTTACTTAAAGTGATTGATTTGTCTTTCTTCCTTTTATCCCTCTTAAGGAACAGGTAGAGTTGTAGCATTTCAGGTCTTACTTGCTGGAAATAGGTATCCATGTTGTAACTTTGCTCCAGTAATTCTGGGTCTAGGATAGGTTTGAACGCTTCATGCTTCTTGTAGATAATGGCTAGTATCCAGAGGACGTGAACCATGGCAACTTGATATTCTTCTGGGATATTACTTCCCTCAACTAATTCCTCTATCTTTTTCTTCAATCCATCATCTTTAAAAAGGATACCTTTTATGTTATCTGTCATGTAAGCCAAGGTATCAACCACTTTTATCATCTTTTGCTCTCTAGGAGCGTAACGTTGCCAATCAAATGGATTATCGCTTGTTGCCAGTTCATCTAGCGTGCTTGGAACTTCTACCCTGTACTTGTCTTCTAGTTGTATGTTATGTAATCCTGCTGGGTGAGTTGCTAGATACATTCTTTCTATTTCAGGGTATAACATCGCCCTGTCATAAGCGAAGTATTCTTTTAATGCAGGTTCAATATCCTTCAACGTTTCTATTAAAATCATCTCGTTTGCTTTCATAATCATTCTTTTTAGTTGGTTAAAAGTAAAATATATTTTTATCACAGTAAAAAAGATTCTCCTGAAAATATCACCATTAATCAATGACTTTTTTGTGTTACAAAATGATTATATTTGGCTTATGATTGATAAATATTTAATCTATGTTGCAATCTTTACTTAATAATAAATTTCCTGATGTAAATATATGGAAGGAAGATTTAAAAACATCGACAGTTTTAGGAAATTTGATCTACCTTCCTTCTTTTACAATTTACAAGATTCTTAAACGTGCGTGTGCGATAAAAACACCTCAAAATGTTGGAGAATTATGTTCATATTCGTTTTGGTCTAAATATAGTGCTGATGATGAAAGTATTACTAACAGTAGATACGTGGAACCAGATGTAGTCTTTCAATTTGATCAATTAGATATGATAATTGAAGCAAAAATGAGTGATTATTGTGGGCAGTACGAGGAACAGTGGGACAAGGAAGTATGTTCTTTCTGTGTAGAACATGGGTATTCAAAACCTATCATTCTTATTGCTTTAGGAGGTTGTACAAATCTTGATCCGAAAGATCGAACAATATTATTTAATAATCAATCAATAAATTATAGCGTTTACAAATGTACTTGGCATTCTTTACTCTTCACGTTAGATCAAGAATATCATGAAACACAGGATCGAACTCATGCCAGAATACTTGAAAATATCATTTGGGGCTTAAACATGTTTGGAGTACATAATATCATTTGGTTGGAAACATTGAACAAGAACAATCTATCTATAAATCAATCTTCGATATCAATATTTAATTCTTCAATATGGAAAAAATAAATCAAGCTGATATGGAAAAGGCTTTAGTTGATGTACGTAAGGCTCATCGTTTATTATACGAGTATCAACATCGAATTGTGGATATCATGCATTTCGTGCAAGACAAACTAAAATTCTCCTCCTTAACAGGCAATAGACTTTTTTTTGATACAATCCATTCGGTTCGTGGTAGCTATGGAACTCTTAAAGTGGATAATATTTGGGCATGGGATTTTTTATATTGCTATATTTTTGAATTTTATTTAGGTTACAAGGAGTGTTTCCAAGAGAATCAATCTTGGGCATATGATTTATCAATAGTTGAAGTTAGCGATACTGGATATTTTGAAGCTCAATCTTCTGATAAACATTTTTGTAATATTAATTCTTATATTACTTCAGAGGAAGCTTCAACTATTCTAATTTTTATGTTACAAATAAAGCCTAAAGAAGAAAATAGGAACATCTGGGATAATTCAGAATTTATAAAAAATCAAACAGAAGAAATGTTGAGTAATTCAAAAGAGGAATTAATTAAAAAAGATTCTGGTATTATATTCCTTGCTAAAAAATATAATGTACTAGATTTTTTCTCCCAAGTGTATGCGGAAAAAACCTTGACAGAATATATCGAATTCGTAAAAGATAAAACGGGTATTGATTTGAATTACTAAATAAAATAAGAATCGAAGTTACTAATATATTAAATTGACAGGCAAACAAGGTGAGAGGGAAATATTTTTTCTTTAAATAGTTATTTACTTTATATTTTAAGAATACCTATACTCTATTTGTCGGTATCCCAGATGTTAAATATCTTTGTACCATCTTAATAATCAAAGCATACCATTTGAAATAACTATATAAAGGATTCCTGTTACTCCTTGCAAGTCCACCTGTAAGGAGTAATTTTTGGTCTTCAAGTGGCACTAAACTAGATACACCGTACTAACCAATCAAATTATCAAATCATGTACACTTACGAGCGATTAAGGCGATTAGCCATACAATCTGGTATCCCTGACAATAAGGTATCCATAGGTTTCTGGATAAAGTCTAAAGGGCTGAAAAAGATTAAAAAACAGGTAGATAAAGTGAGAAAGATATATTACATTCCAGATGAGAATACCAGAATCCAGATACTACCACCCTGTAAAGATTAATCTATAAAGCTACATGATATAACTGTATTTCATGTAACCAGAGATTCCAACCTGAAATAAAGAGATTATCCACGCATAAAGATTAATATTTAAAAATTAGGGATTTGACGGGGTATGCTTTTGGGGAATTGACAGGGTACATACTATTAACTATTTAACTAATAACTAGTACTGGTGTTACAGGCTTGCCAGCCTATCCCACGAGATAAAAGCAGAACCAGAAAGTCCATAGATCATTTTTAGATGGTTGTTTCAAACTGGAATTAATAATGGCAAATGAAGAAGAAAAGAAGGATTATAGAATCATAACGAGAGATATTGCAGGTAAACTGAACCTAGATGAAACTTATACATTTACATGGTTACTTTTTAAATCAGATTACGAAACAGGTGAATCCCATGTACTGAGGGAAACACTTCGTGAAGTTACAGGAATAAAGGACGTGGATACCATTTCCAAGTACACCGCCAAATTTGAAGATTTAGGCTTCCTGCGTAAAGAGTATAATTACAGGAACAATGAAGGACAGTTAACCACACCTGTTACATATCATGTAGACATTCCAAAGAGTAACTGGGTCAGGTTCAAGAAAGATTTATTACTGGAAGATATTCCTGATGAATTGAAAGCCTTCCTAGTACTACTTAAATGTTTATGTATCAATAATACCAATATCACTTGCTATAACAAGACAGAAATATCTAGGCAATTAAACTTATCTCCCAAAACCGTAAAGAAATATATAGATTTGGCAGTAAAGCATCATAAACTGGTGGAAGTTAATAATTTCTTCCTTATCACGGATAACAACATCATACTGGATACCCCACATGCTAAAAGTAATTTTGGATTGAGAACTTTTAACAAGTTAGCCAGAGAGAAATACGATATTATATATAACTATTGTATAGAGAAGAATGTTATCCCCCCTCCATACGATTTCAAGCTAATGGAAGTGCTATGTATTCACAGGTACGATCAACCAGAAGAGGAACTGGAAACGGCAGTTAGAAATGGAGATAGAAACGCCAAGAAGCATTATAATTATTATTCATTGAAATGTAACCTGCCTAAATTGTGTCCCAACCTGCCACCTCAAATACATAGTTTACAATATTTCCTTACTTCATTGATAAATACTAAATGTTATAAAGAGAGGGCTTCTAGTCCAAAAGAAGTAAAGAAGACTATATTATACCTTTAATTATAGATATGGATTATCTATTGTTTCAATGATTCTAATAAATCTATTTTCTGTATTAATGATTTTGTAGATAATTCAAATCTAGTATATTTTTGGTCACAATGCTCTAATGCCAAATAAAGAAAATTTTTGTCAATCTCACCTGTATCAAAAGATAATTCTTCGTTTTCTCTAGAGAATAATGATTGATAATATCCTGTACCTCTATAAGAATTATTGTAACAGTAAATCAATTTCGCCATAGCAAAAATAAGAGTTCGATACTCATATTGTTCTTTATCTTTCAATGAAATAGTAAAAATAGAATTGATCTGATTTACAATATCATGAATATTTAACTTATTTCTTTTGATAGCATTATATAAGTCGTTCTCATAGTATTTTAAATAAATCAACATGAACACAACTTCAGGAAGAACACATCCTTCTATACGAAATGTTTTTAGCACCAAACGAGTGTACGCAAATAACTTTTCAATTTTTCTTAAAGTAAGATGTTTTTCTGTTGATAATATAACCGAAATCTTTTTAAACAACAGGCTATCATCTTTAAAAGTATCATAGGTACACCTCCACTCATTTTCAAAAAACTCATTAAGGGTAAAATAATCATACAAGTACTCGCAAAAATCTTTAATAGATGGCTCTGGCAAACTATATTCAATATCAATAAATCTTCTTAAATATTCATCTGCATTAATATTTTCACTACCATAGAATCCTCTAATAGAGTTGCCGAGTTGCTTTTTATCTATTGATAACACGAAAATTATTCCTTGTACTGAAAAGAAATGCTTAACCTTTTCCAGAACTTCCACAGCGTAATCTGGTCTGCATCTATCTAGCTCATCAATAATAAAAACAACAGGTTTACCTCCATTGTTTTGTGCAACAAGATTACAAAGATCATTTCTTAATGATTGGAGACTTTCCTTTTTTTGGTCATAATTGCTTATTTCATTTTCAAAAAATGCTGCCATTGCTTCTCCTCCTTTTTCTATCACATCAGCAATACCCCCTAAACCAATACTTTTTGCAACAAATTTTAATGAAGCTGGAATTATTTTATTGGAGAACTTTGCGAATCCTTTTAAAATAGAATCAAAACGCTTCTCTGGATCAGAGGTTATTAATGATTTCAACTCTCCTAAAATACCAACCATAGGTTCTAAAACAAAGTCATTCTCCCAAGCGTTGAAGTATATGGTTTTATGTCCTTCATTTTTTAGCTTCTGCATCCACATTTTTACGAAGGTTGTTTTTCCAACTCCCCATTCTCCATTAATTGCAAGCACAAATCCCTTTGCATAGCTATCAACTATTGATGACAAAATATTTGCATAAGGCTCTCTGCCCAATTTACAATTTGCGAAAGGATTTTTTTTATCTATAACAATATCTTCATGTTTCATATCAATAATATTGAATTGTGGTGTTTATAGCTGTTTATTGTACAAATTTAATGAATACTTATTGTTTCTCGTAATTATTCTATGGCAATATTTCCCCATCTATATTGAGTGAAGCCTTATATCATAAACATATATATCTACCCTCTGATAAAACACCCCCTCCCTTTCGATTTCAGGTTAGCATTATATATAAAGAGTATTCCACGCTAGGGTAGTGTACCATTTACATCCCCCACCCATCTCTGGAAAAAATCAATTAATTAAAAACAAACTATCATGTTAAAAAAAGATTTTGAAGTGAACAAGGTTATCCTGCCCAAATGTTTTTCAGACATTAGTAAATCCAAACTGGCGGGCAAGCTGGTCACGTTACCAGCACCTCCAAAAGTGGGAGATATTCTAAAAGTTATTGGATTCAAGGGTGAAGACCCAACAAGTATTTCCCTCTCCTGCATGAAAGGGGATGAAAGGATAGATATTAGAATCCGTAACATGGTGAAAGGTTCCAAGCAAACGGGGATAACACCCGATGATGTCCCGTGTGATCCAGTTATAGAGGAACAGTATAAAGACAGGCTACAATACATTTACCCCTTGGCAGTGAATACCAGTTACGAGGATTTGTTTTCTATCCTAGACGGGCAAACTATTATTTGCTGTGGTAGCATGGAAACGCCTGCCAGTTACAACGGGAACGAGTACACGCTAACTGTATGGAAATTCGCCATACTGTTTGATGAAGAGTAGAGAGTAATCTCTACTTTTTTTTGTAAAAGCATTATTCTACTAAAATAACCCTTTAGTGGAGAAGGAACAGGGACAGCGAGCGCAGTGGGAAGGGGAAAGATATTGTTATACCAAAGTGAAGGAAGTATCACCTTTCTAAACAGGCAGTATAAACAAGAATCTTTCCTCTCCATTGCCAAACCTGACAAGTTTACAACTCTCTCAATTTCATTACCATTAATGTATTCAAATTAAAAATCAACTAAAACAATGTCATGAATGAAGAATTGATAAAAGTACCAGTAGTAGAACTGGTGTACAGGAATAACACTAAACCTTCTAAAAGGTATAAAATCAAAATGGCTAGGGACGTTCACGAGCTACTGGTTTCTCCATTTAAAGATACCATAGAGCACCATATCTCAACTAGAGTTATCCTGTTAAATGGTAGGAATCAAGTATTAGGAATATCTACCGTGAGTGAAGGTGCGTTATCTTACAACATCACGGATATTAGGTTTATAGTACAACTAGCTGCTCTCTCTAATTGTAAAAGTGTGATAGTTTGTATAAATCAACCTTCTGGTGATATAAAGCCAACTAAACAGGATGATGAACTGGTACAACAGGTAAAGATTGCACTTTCATACATAGATGTAGAGTTACTGGATTACGTTCTTTACTATGAAGAGGGGTATTACAGTTATTCAGCTAACGGTAAGATATGAAAATTTAGGTTGGTGAATTTTTGTCTGGATTGGTATATATAGCCACTAAGGACAATAATCCTCACCACCAATAGAACGTAAACTATAAATGTATTTCCAGTTTAATTTTTTAACTGGCATAACGCTAGAGAATGAATAAATCAAGTAGAAGTGATAATGAACTTTATAAATCAAGGTTGGTGGAGAATTTATGAATTGTATATATAAACTGAAGTTTCAAATATTTCCACCACCAGTAAATAGACTAGATTATGAACACGTCAATATTAATTTCAAACCAGAATGAAGGATTGTTGCCAGTTTTATTTGGCAGTGATAACGTCAAGCAAGAAGAACCTACCTACACTCCTTATGAAGTGGTAAATGAACCAACTAGAAAGGACGAAAGGAGAAAACATTTTATAGAGGCTAACACTTCACCAGTAGATATGCTACATTTAAAGAATGATTGTATCGTGCCAGTGTTCAGCAAGGATAACGAGATGACAATATCCCATCCAGCATTTATTGAAACAGTGCATAAGGTAGCTAGTGAATTGTTTAGAGGGGAAAGCATGGATGAACCTGATATAATGGTTAGCCACGTTATAAAAGGTAGGATTCCAGAAGCGATACATAAACCAGTATCTGAATTACTGGAAAGTGACAAGACTATTTATTACGAAAGAATGGCGTTCGCTTTTGAAATACCTACTATTCATGAATCTATAAACGGCAACAGGGTGAATCTATGTATTACAGGTGTGAGGGCGTATAACAGGGAGAACCTCTATTCAAAGAAGACATCAGAGAGGTTCAGTGTTGCTATTGGATTCAAGAACAAGGTATGCTGTAACCTGTGTACCTTTACTGATGGTTTCCAGACTGATTTAAGAGCGATGAGTTACCATGATTTATTTAGAGGGGTGATGAAGTTATTCCAACAGTACGATGCGGAAAAGCATTTAAGGTTGATGAAGAGCTTTACAGGTTCTTACCTCGCGGAACATCAATTCGCACAATTCTTGGGTAAAAGTAGGTTGTATCAATGTTTACCTGCCAGAGAGAAGAAGCGTTTACCATGCATGGAGTTGACGGATAGCCAGGTTAACATGGTGGCTAAAGCGTATTACAACGATGACAATTTCAAGAGGGAGCATGGAGAGAATGAAATAAATTTATGGAAATTCTACAACATGTTGACAGGTGCGAATAAAAGTAGTTACATAGATAATTTCCTCGATAGGTCATTAAACGCCACGCAATTAACAGAAGGAATAGATAGAGCTTTGCATGGTGATAACACCTATAAATGGTTTATAGAGTAATTAATCTGATTCTAAATTACAATAGAATACCCGTTGTCTGGCAGCGGGCGATGATTAATTCATAAATTTGTTACACGGCTACCCCGTAGTGGCGTTTGTAGGATGCTAAAAATTATCTACCTTTGTATGACACTGGGCAGGGTAAAACCTGTTTGGTAACATGTTAGATAATAGAAGCGTTTAGTTTTATCCTCACTTTGGAATCTGGACAATTTCATCATACAGGGATAAACAGTACAAACGCTCATGCTTGCCATATATACAATCCAATTATATATACTGGTTTAGCGTGGGGTAGCTGTTTATTTGTATGAAAGGGAGTCCAGACCCTCAAAGTGAATAGACTGACAATTCCCACGCTTCTTTTTTGTATTAATATTTCTTCGGGGATTGGGGAGTTCAATAAAGTAATGGAATATATTACAAATTAAAAACATATTACTATGAAACGAATTATCAATACCGTGGTTATGATTGCATTAATAATCATTAACCATCCTTTAGTTGCACAACAAGCTTACATTTATCAAACCGTAATTAAAGATGGAATTATGGCATACCTTCGTCCCTCTCCAACAAGCATGGATGTCATTCAAAAATGTAAAAAAGGAGAAACGGTTTATGTTTTAGACATCAATACTGGGAGTGTATATTATAAAGTAAAGGTTAATAA
This sequence comes from Butyricimonas sp. Marseille-P3923, assembly GCF_900184685.1. Classification (GTDB taxonomy): domain Bacteria; phylum Bacteroidota; class Bacteroidia; order Bacteroidales; family Marinifilaceae; genus Butyricimonas; species Butyricimonas muris. The sequence continues at coordinate 221,215 of NZ_FXXL01000006.1, read as the reverse complement.
TACCATTGGATATATTACAAAACTCTGTTTACAACAACAAGAACCTACCCAAACAGTAAACAACCAACACGATTTCAGGGAGAGAACTTTTGAATGGGCTGGAAAAAAATACAGCGTGGAGAAATTGAAGAACCTATTTATACAAGAAAGAGAATCGTGGTTACGCAGAAACAATTATTCTAACAAAGAGAGGGAGCTATTTGAGGAAGGTTTTAAATTAGTACTAAAAACATTAGATTCTGAAGGATTTGGAAGAAATCCAGATGGTTCATGGACTAATTCTGCTGGCATTACCAGTAATGGTACAAGAGAAACAAGTATTTTAGGTTCCACGAAGAACACTACCAACAACGCAGTGGGTATTGCAACTCAATTATTAAATTACGTGATGGAGTTTCTTCCCGCAGAGCCTAAAGAATCTTCATCATCTCACGGTAAAAGCGATATCATTGTATGTTATGTGATTGGAAGAATCAGTATTCAACATGAGAACTATTCTTTAACAATGGAAAACAACGCAGTATTGATAAATAATAACCAATTTGTATTTATCAACCCCGCAACAAATGAAACACTTGCTAAAATTGACATAAAAAATAGACAGGATAGTGATACTTGGCATTTGTATATATGCTCGGATGATCTTGGCAAAGAATGTGGTGTTGCAATTCCCAAATATATTGACATGGGACAGCAACTACTTTTTGTGCAAGGTGATCAAAAAACTATATTTGTTTTGTATACGGCAGGCGATGAAAAACTAAGCAATGATAGCTATAGAAAACAAAAATTTTCAGAGGAGATGGGACGAGTATTACAGTATCATCAATTGTATAATGATGCAATAGAACATTATTCAAACGCAACATATTTAGGAGCAAAAAGTAAAGGCGTTTATTCAGCTATGGCGAAATGTTATTTTGAAAATCAACAATATGAAGCGGCAATTAGTTTTGCGAATAAGGCTTTAAACGAATTACCTGACCAATATTGTGATCGTGATGAGTACATTTATAATGTTAGAGGATGTGCCAAATATATACTTGGGATTGCTTCATATAAAGATGATTTAAATAAAGGAGGTGTTGCAGGAGAAAACATTCTAAAGGGAATAAATGCCAATCCTCAATCTCGTCCTCAAGTGACAAACAAATTAAAGAAAGACCCTAATTTCAAAATTAATTGATATGAGATATATTTTTTTTATTAATTGTATCACGATGGTATTATTACAAGCGTGTACTAAAAAATTATCAGACATAATATCAGAAACAGAAAACGCTACATTCACAATATATACTTACGATGAATTTGGAGCACCTAAAGGTTCTGGATCTGGTTTCTTTATTGATCCATCAGGAATGGGAATATCGAATTATCATGTACTAGATGGTGCGGTAAAGGCAATAATAAAAACTGTTGATGGAAAGGAACACGAAATAAAAGAAGTTGTGGCTTCTGATAAAAAATGGGATATTGTAAAATTCAAAATCAAACCTTCTAAAACTCAACATTCATTTTTGAAATTTGCAACAAAATCTCCACAGAAAGGTGCAAAAATATATAATATTAGCGCTCCACTTGGGTTGGAAAATACTGTTTCAGAAGGAATTGTTTCTTCTTACAGGGAAGATCAACAACATGGACAAACGGTACAAATTACAGCACCAATTTCACCTGGTAGTAGTGGTAGTGCCATATTAAATGACAAAGGAGAATGTTTTGCCGTTGCTACCTTTCAAAAAACAAGAGGACAAAATCTTAACTTTGGTGTGTTATTAGATCAAGATAAAATTGAACAGCTAAAAAAGAATGACTTTGTTAAAAATAATTCCTCTTTTAATCGAGGGGACAAATTTATTCTTTTAAATATACCTTCAAATCAAGGGGCTGAAATTATGTTACATGCCCTAGAGTTTAAAAATAACATGACCATTGGTTATTTTTCATATACAAATCTCAATCTCAGTATTCCTAATGCAGTTATATGGTGTGAATTAAATAAAAAAGATGCAGGTTTTTTAATCCATGATAAAGATCTAGACATAAAACACTATCTAACATCATCTACAATTGGTGTAAATAAAGCCGATGGAACTCCAACACCTTTGGCTTCTTGCACAAGATTTAAAGTGTTTTTTCCAGCAATAAAAAATAAACTCAAAAATATTGATATTGTGTATGGTTACACTTCTAGGGGATGGCAATTCATGAATATCAATTTAGATGAATACAGGAAAAAAATATCTGTAAATGTTGATAATTATTTTAGAGATTTTGCTTATGTTTCCATGCAAGAAGGTGATTTAGAATATTCTGCCTCTGTATTTTCCAACATATTAGAAAATAATCCAGATGATGAATTAGCGTTAAATGCAATGGGTATCATTTCTTACGTGATGGATAATAACAGTGATGCACAATATTATTTTTCTAAAGCAATTGAAAGTAATCCAAGTAACACTACTGGACTTTTAAATAGAGCTCAATTGTACAGGAATCATCAAGAATATTCCAAAGCATTAAATGACTTGAATAGAGTGATTGCTATAGATCCCGTACAACCAGATAACTATTTAACTAGAGCATACCTTTATGCTGATATAGAAGAATGGAGAAAAGCCATACAAGATATGGATGAAGTTATTAAATCTGAGGATTTTAAACGGGATGCTTATGCTTATATGTATAGGGCAATATTTAAAGCTCGTAATAAAGACCGAAAGGGTGCTTGTAAAGATATTCAAGTTGCTTATAACCTTACAGATGACAAAGAACTCGAAAAACAACTCGAAGGATTATGGGAACAATGTGGGTGTAAATAAAATAACTAATACAAGAAAGAGAATTTAATACTTGTCAATACAACAAAAATGAAATTATTAATAAAATCAATGACACGCTAAAATGAGCATGAATTTATTTTTTTGCGTGTATTTTATGATTACATATATTAATATGTAAGAATTTAGAGAACAAGTGGAAAGATTAATCACCAGTAAGTGAGTGATTATCGTGGAATGGCTATATACCAATCATGATAAGAACTCACTTCCTTTTACAAGCAGTTAGATTAAACGATTGATATATGAAAGAATATATTCCATTTTTTGCAAGTGTAGTCTTGTTAGCTATTTATCTGGGATTCAAATTAACAGAATTAGAATGGTTTTGGGGATGTATATTGTTGGCTTCAATAATTATTTATACCTTGATTTCAAACACCAAACTAACAAAAGAGAAATTGGAATCTCGCATTTGTGATTATTTGTATGACAACGGTTTTGAACACGAGAAAGAGGAAGGAGAACTTTATTTCACTCGTAAAAACTTGAAGTATCATCTTGAAATAATACCAAGGGATAATGTGTTTGTGGTGTATTTTTCTATTCCTATTGAAGATGACGAGTATAACACTCGATTTGATAGTTTTGACAAATTGTTTTTGGGACAGGTTGTCAATGCTAAATACAGGTTTGTTAAAGTCAGAACTTATAATGATTCATATTTTATTGACGTGTCCATGGATATTGAGAATAGTAAAGTCTTTAAAAAGAGATTTTTTAATGTAATGTCGCTTTATGATGATGTGATAAGCGATATTCATGTTCAAAAAGAGGAAATCATGAAACGTAACATGCAACAGCAAGAAAGACCAAAGATTGGATTTTGATATAAAATAGAATTTAATCGTGCTTACAAAAGTTTTTGAAATATGGGAAACAGAAAGCCTGTTTCATGGTTAGCCAAAATAAAGAGGCTATTTACAGTATCTTTCACGGAAGACACGAAACGTGACACCTCTCTTGTTGATGAAGAATTAACAAGGGAAGGTATTCACGTTGATTTATCTCCTAACTTCGAGAAAGAAGCAGGGGTATTAAAGAAAACAATAGAGATTTCTAAAGATACCATCGTGATTGGTAACAAGATGTTTAGTAACAATTTTGAATTACATACCGTCACGATACCTAACCACGTGGATAGAATTGGCAACTATGCCTTCTGGAACTGCGTGAACCTAACATCTATATTTATTTCTAATGGATTATATAGAATTGGCGAGGGGGCTTTTAGTGGTTGTACCAAGCTGGCTTCAATAACGTTACCTGATAGTATCATGGAAATTGGTACTAACGCTTTTTGGAATTGTTGGAGCCTAACTTCAATCACTTTGCCAAATAAATTAACTGAAATAAGGACTGGAATGTTGAAGAATTGCTCTAGTCTTACAAGTGTTACTATCCCTAGTAAGGTCACTCGTATCTGTAAAAATGCTTTCAATCATTGCGAGAAACTAAGTACGATTATCATTCCTGATAAGGTTACTTGCGTGGAAGAATTTGCTTTTTGGAGTTGCGAAAGTTTAGTTGCGATCACTTTATCTTCTAGCCTAGAAGAGCTAGGGAATTTTGCCTTGGGTAATTGCAACTCTTTAATTGAGATACATTCCAAGAATAAAATACCTCCTAGCGTGAGAGATAATACATTTGGCAAAAAGAACTACATGGAATGTAAATTGTTCGTTCCTGTTGGTTCTTACAAGGATTACAGGCAGGCTATGGGGTGGTGCGAGTTTAAACAAATAATAGAAGAATGACATGGATGTATTGACAAAGATATTTAAAGAGATAGGAATAGCATTTATTCTGACTTTGATTGCACTTACAATAGGTTACTTGCTATTTGAATTGGTTGTTTACTGGGATTATCATTTATGGACGATTAAAAATAGAGTAGGATATGTAAGTAATATCAACTCTTTTATGGTGTTAGTATTTATCCATTCCTGTTATTGTATCGCTTGCGAGTTCATTCCCAAAGGTAATAAACAGCTATATTATTTAGGATGCTTGTACGTGTTATCAATATTAATCCCCACAATCTTCCCAAGAATTAACGAATCAACATTTGGGATGATGCTGCGTTTATCAATCATTTCTGTCCCATTTTTAATATTGGGAAGAGAGATGATAGAGAAACTAATTGATAAAAAAAGATTAATACAGGTTTGTTTGAACTGGAAAATCATGTATGTAATATGGTTCATCTATCTACTTGTAATTGGAACCCTACGGAATAACTGGAATTTATTCTTCTCTATAATAGAAGTATTATTCATTATAAAGATTATTGGTTGTTGCGTCTTTGCCATATCTGGATGCTATTGGTTACGAAAAAGGCAATGGTTAAATACTGTAATGTTTTTTATTCCAATCTGTTTTAGAGGAATAATATCTATAATTCATGAGTTATGAAACGGATACTACTTACTTGTTTAGATGATGTTAGAATATCAATCATATTGCTATTCATGATTTTTTACTTGTTTAATACAATTCCATTTGATCCTAATGCAATATATTGGCTTAATTTCAAACCTGTCATTAAATTTGGAGATTTTGAGTTGGGGCAATTATATATAAATGGAAGATCATTCTATTTAGGTTTAGGAATATGGTTAATTCCTTCATTTATATACCAACTATACAAGAAAAAATGGAAAAATGTGGGAATATTACTTGTTGCGTTTTGTATTACCATGTTCCTCCACACATCAGATATTGCGGTTAATCAAACATTTATTCACAAGATATGGTGATTTACAAATTACATTTTCAAAATGATAAGATATAAAGATATATTGAATGCCTGTTTAAACTGGAAAATAGTCTATTCATTCTGGGCTATCAGTTTTATAGTGTTATTTGCTGTACAAGTCACTACTAATCTTACTGTAATATTAAAAATCTACTGGTGGACACTAGGCATTGCGACTACACTTGTAGGCTTGTACCTCCTTTGTAAGAAACAATGGATAAGTAGCCTGCTATATTTTTGTTTGTTCCTGTTTCCAATGATCGCATTTAAGTTGGGAATGTTAGTGAAGGAATTGTTGATATATGGACAACTAAAATGACAATATATGAAGTACTGGAAAGATTTACGAGTGTATGTTATATTGTTGCTTTTAAGTAATTGTATATGTGCGTTTGTGGCAGGGGTAACAAGCTGTAGTAATATTGAACACTATATGTTTAATTTTGACAAGTGGTATGATATTGGTAATTACGTGTTTATTACATTGATTGGCTTAATGCTAGCATTTCTTGTTATCACGCTTTCATCACGCTCTATCAAGAAAAGTAGGAAAGATATTGGATTAATATTAATACTCTGGTTAAGTCCTGTTGCGATTCTTATTATAGTAAGTCAACTATTGGATAAATTCATAATATAGTGATAAGATGAGTAAGAAGAAAAAACTTATTACAACGATATATACTGTCGTTATACTTGTAGAGATACTTGGGGTTGGATTCTTCGTTTGGAAGTGGATAGAGCCAACAAACTTTGGATATGCCGTTCTGTTTGTTTGCGTGTGGATCGTGGTAGCTTGTATCATAGTCATTCAGACGTGTGAGTTTTTGGACAAAGTACTAGATGAAGAAGACGTTGTAAAACAACATGAAGAGATAAAGGAAACAGAATGGCAAAATGAGATTAGCGAAGAAGAGCGACAGGCGATAGATGCGAAATATAAAGCAGAACATCAACAGGCAACAATAGATTTGTATAATGAATCAATGAAAGCCTTGTTCTCTTTTATAAACAACCTAGAGCGTTTCAGGTGGAAAATAGCCTCTCCTTACGAGAATCGTTTCCTGTCAGAGCAAGATGCTTGGGAAGTGGCAAGAAATAGACCTCCTTTCCGTGGGTATCTGCATCCTAATTATTACAGTGATAATGCCTTCTTGGATGAGTTAGATATTGCACCAGTAAAGGAACTAAAAGAGTTTATAGACCAGCATAGAGAGTTAGCACAATCACTAACAGAATGGGGTATAAAGTATGGAATTACAACCCAAGAAACAAGCGATAGAATGGACGCTAGAAATTACATTACAAGTTGTATAATGGGTACAGAATTTTATCCACCTATAAAGGGATCACTAACACATCATGCAAGAAATGATAAAAATGAATAATTATGTCTGTATATGAGAGAGAAGGTCATAAATTTGAATATAGACCATACGGAATACAATTACTAAACAAACCTAAATTAGAAGTAGGAGAAATAGAGAAAATAGAAGTAGCTGCTCCTTTAGAATGTCCAATGTTTAAAACCAAAGAAGAAGCTATTGCTTTTGCTAAAGAGAATGGTTTAAAAGAAGATGAATATGAGATTGCTTTCTGGTATGTATAATGTCACTTAAAAGCAGAGGTAAGTTATATGGATTACGGTAAGTTTACAAGACCTAAATTAGGACCACCACCAGAAGAAGGAGACCCTATATTTGTAATGGTTAATGATTGTATTACCATGTGTAGATATGCAGATGAACATACAGAAATACGTGACAAGAAAGGTAATTTAGTTGAAGTATGGAATGAAGCTGTAGACGGGATAGAAGAGAAGTATGGTAAATTAGAATATCATATTCATTATGGACAAGAAGGAAGTCATAACTATATAGCGATAAATGAAAATTATCGTATATATGGATATTCAGACAGAATTGAAGTATATAAGATAAGTACGAATGAGTTAGTGGAAACTATTTGGTCAGATAATGAAAACAGCCATGAAAGTGTATGATAATGGAATAGTATATGAATCAGATGAGAAATATGCTTATTTAAAATATTATCTTCAAATTGGTTTACTAAGTGGAGAGAAAAACGAAGAGTTGAAACAGATATATTTTAAAAATGAAGATAATCTCCATGAATTTGCTAAACAATATGGTTTAGAAGAAGATGAGTATGAAGTTATAGAATGGAAGTATTAATGAATCACTTATCATTGAAACATGGAGGAGAAATTAACTAAAAAGAGATTCTAATGAAAATACTTAATATACTAGGAATAGCACTTATATTATTTGGGATGATTGTAGGTGTCATTAAAATTTATATTAATATAGAACCGTATCGCAGCCCTTGGTATGACCCTGGACTAAGTTTTATACTATTAGGGATAATATTGCTAGTTCCTAGTGCAATTAGATATATAATCAATAAATATAAAATAAAATGATTATGAAAGAATGGACTGGTTATGGATTAATTCTAGTAATTGAAGCTACAAAAGAGTATCTATATTTTGATTCTCAGGAAGAACTTGATGAATATGTGAGAGAACATAATCTATCAAAAGAAGATTATACAGAGAGGTTTTATATACAGGAACTTCCTACATTACCTCCTCCAGAAAATACTAAGTAGAGATTATTTAACGATTTATCAACAACTCCACACGTGAAAAGAGTTTGGGATGCTTTAACTGGAAGATATGTATTTGTTCCTATTGCTACAGGAGCAACAATATTAAATAATAAAACTAATGAAGGACAGGGTCTATGATAATGGAATAATTAGAGAAGAACCATACTGGGGATGGGCAGGATTCACCAAGACAATAGCTCTTATTGATGAGTTTGGAGAAATTATTAGTAATCCTGAATATGATGATATATATTTCAGAACAGAGGAAGATGCACATAAATATGCTAGTGAACATGGACTAAAGGAGAATGAATATTGCATAGGTGAGTGTAAAGTTCAGCATATTATGAGGAAGTAGGTATTAACAATTTAAATAATAAATGATTATGAGTAGAACATTAGAACCTCAAAAAACTTGGACAAAAGAGGAACTTCCACAGTTACCAGAAGATCCAAACTCTGTTGAAGTAGAATTAACAGAAGAAGAGAAAGCTGAAAGTAGAGAAGTATGGGGAGAAGATAATATTACACGGATATAGTAGAAACTATTTGGTTAGATAATAAAAGGAATGATTACGAAAATAGGTAAAGATCCTTGGTGGAAGAACTGTGTTATTGATAATCAGTATACTGTGTGTTTTTTTACACCGATGGTATTTAGTGAGTTATAAATACCATCGGTGTAAAAAATAATGAAAGATTAGGAGTTGGAGAATTCAAAATAGTGCGCTTCTATTTACGCCCCTTTATCTCTTAAATCATATGATAAAGCATTATCATAGAAAAAACATAAATTTTAACCATTGCTAATACAATAAAAAATTTCTATTGCTTTTTTGTGTCTACAATATTTGTTTCATCGTGTTGATTTATCAGTTTCTGTTTTGATTAATTCATCAAAACTATCGAACATCAATTGTGAATTTTGATTTTTCAATCTAGTTTTTAAGATATGCATTATCCTATCCTCAAATGATATATTTTCAAAAACTTTTATTATATCTTCAAATTTATATTTAGACTCAAGAGAATTATAATGAGATTTGATATCAAGGAGGAGATTAGTAATTACGTCAGTTTCTTTTTCTGAATCTGTAATCTCATTCTCTGGAATTTCGTTTATTTCTCTGGTATCCTCTTTTAGCAAAGCTAATTTATTAATTATTCCAAACTTTTGAACATCATCTGTATTAAAATAACTAGAAATTACATCAATGAAAGAACCAGTCTTTGCTGAGTAATTAAAATTTGTCTCTGCTAAAGCAATTATATTTAGACTTATTGATTGTGGATTCAAATTAAAATTCATGATAGAAAGTCTATCTACAAGCTTTAGCGGGGAGTAAATATACCAGTAAGTGAGCTCTGGGTGAGCTTTAAGCAAATCTTTTCGGAAGGAATAAAATGCAGAATCCCAAGTTATAAGAAATGGCTCGTTTATTTCACCAGTTTCTATATCAATATTATTTTCTTTCTGGGAAAGAAATAAAATAGTTCTTAAATCATTTCCTCTTGCTGTAGCTGAACGTTCTTTCGACTGATATGCCAAAGATTTTTCATAAGCTATTTTTATAGAAGAATAGTTTGGATAAGTTGGATGATATACAAGTTCCACTCCAATCTGTTCAAATATTTCAGTAATTCTTCTTTTTGCTATTTGAGAAAATTCTTCATAGGCTATATCACCAACTTCTTCATTCATTATTTCATCAATAAAATCTATAAATTCTGTATCTTCATCAAGAATACCTTGATAAATAAGCTCTATGAAACAATTATGAAAAACATTCTTGGATTTTCCCAATTTAGATATGAAAGGTAAATGTAGAAACCGTCTAAGTTTATATGCTTCTAATAAATGTCCTGCAACCTCATCAATGTAATCGAAAGAACTATATAGACATACTTTATCTTTATATTTTTCCAATGTAATTAACAATAACTTCGATGCATGCATTGCAATATCTGGATAGTCAACTCTCTCATTATACAACGTACACAACATTCTAATTAAAACTTGAGTATCTAAGAATATTCTTTGCTTTTTAGAATTTACATATCTCTCAAGTTTGTTTGATGAGTATAAATTATTAAATAAATGGATAGATGATAATTTATTCAAATAATCGTTAGATTGACATACTTTAATTAACTTTTTTGAGTAAAGTTCTGCATTTTCTTTCTCAACTCCTTTCTTTATAAAGAAATTAGTTAAATCAAAATACGTTTTTTTTATTGATGTATTATAAGAGTTATTTGTACTTTTGACTTCTTCTATGTCAATAGTGTAATTCTCCCTATATAGTTTATACAATATATTTATCAATTCTCCAGAATCAGAAGGGATATTATTCTCCGAAATAAAAGAGCTAATCATACCTTCCAGTTCTATTTCTTGTTCTGATACTACTGAATATATATTTCCGATTTCTTGTTTTTGAGAAGCTGTTAGTTGATACTTATTTTTATCCAATTGACTTTCTATCTTTTTCTTTGAACGAAGATAATTTAGTTCTTTCCTTAAGAAATTAATATCCAGTGTATTGTTTAGATTAGGATTTAGATAATCAAATATCTCCTCTGACGAACTATTAGGATGTATGTATAAATAAGAAAAAATATATGAATTAATAAAGTTCTTTTTTATCTCAACACTATTTTTATTTAGAGTTAAGACATCAAATAAAATTTTAGTCTGCTTATCAGCAATTTTATGTATAGATTCATTCGTTTTAATTGCATGAGCTTCATAGGTAAAATCTCTAATAGAGGAATAGGTACTTGCTTCTTGTGCTAAAGTATTGGCATCTAAAATATTCAGGTTTATTCCATAATTAATTTCTGCATTATATACAAGTTCATTCTTTTTATCTTTTGTAATATTCTGACTAATATAAAAATCTAAATTATTTAAATAATTATATTTCTCTATATTTTCTGATGCTTTTTGCAAGTCTTTTTCCAACTTCTTTTCGTAATTACTATTTTGTATAGTAATCTGAATGTTCCTTTTTATATCCTTATCACCAATGATTATTTCCAAATCGTTTCCACCATCATAAGGGCCATCGGTGATTCTTACATTTGAAGTCTTATATTTTTCTTTCAAATACTCCTGAACTAATCTTCTGAAATTATCTTCAGACAAACTAGATATTAATATATTTAGTTCTTTACTCATTTTAAAATCGGGCTTTTAATTTTCATAAAAATACATTTTTACAGACAACTAACAAAACTACATCGAAAAAAAATACATGATTTTTTTTGTCGTCTCCAAACTGTCAATTAACTTGTTTCATGCGAGCCAGATAAGTTATTTATAATAATGGTAGAATACTCTATTGGCAAATGTATAAGAGCTGATAAGTCAGTAAAGCGAAATGGTAAATATCCAATCTATCTAAGAGTACGGAGTTATTTCAAGGATACGAAGTTTCCTACTAGTATTAATGTATGGAAAAAGTAGTGGAACCTGAAGAAACATGAACCAAAGAATAAGACATTGCTAATACAGGTTAATAAAAAGGTACTGGAGTTAGCTTTTCATATTAACTGTCGATTAACTGATGGGTAGGAATTGATGTTGGACGTAAGTTAAAGACTTCTATTTAAGAAAACGTAAAGTAAAGCCTCCAAATGACTCGTTTTATGACTTTGATTCATTTTCTGAATTTTGACATCTCTCTGGTTTGGTCCATGGTATACCTTCACGACATTCTTTCTCCCTGAACGAACACACTTATATCGTTTTGAAGACAAAAAACCTACTAATCGAAGGCAAATGACAAGATTCAGCATCTAAACAGACCTTCCAAATTAAGAAAGTCCATAATCGTTTGAAACTTTTAGAAATAGAGTTACTTTTGCTATATCATTTTCTCAGACAGAAACACCAATCAAAAGATAATATTATGATTCTAAAGAAACTATATCTTGAGAACTTTCGTGGATACGAAAAAATAACAATTCCATTTAACAATAATCTAAATGTTATTATTGGAAAAAATGATGTTGGTAAATCAACGATATTAGAGGCTCTTGAAATTTTTTTCAATAATGAAACAGTGAAAATTGAAATAGAAGATTTAAGGGTTGGGGCAGTTCCGCGAATTGTTATTGGTGTAGCATTTCAAATTGATAAGAGTAAAGAATATCTTATAGATCCAGAAAGAAAAACATCATTGGAAGCGGAATACTTATTGAATGAAGATGGTTTACTCGAAATAAGAAAAATATGGGATTGCACGAAGTCATTAACAGCAAAAAGTTTAACGAGTTATATCGTTGCCAATTATTTAAAAGAATTTTCAGAAGAACCTCTTGTTGCATTGAAAATAACAGATTTAAAAAAAATATGTACAGCAAAGGGGCTTGATGCAAACGTTCAAGATAAAAGAGTTCTATCAGATTTCAGAAAAGCGATATATAACTCTATTCAGAATAAAGAAAAACAATTAACTCTTATTCCAATAGACAAAGAAGATATAAAAAGAATATATGATAGCATAAGTTCTGAATTTCCTTATTTTGCCATATTTCAATCAGATAGACAAAATAGAGATTCAGATAAAGAAGTTCAAGATCCCTTAAAAGTTATAACCAAACAAGCTATTGCAGAGGTTGAAGTTCAATTAAAATCCGTAGTTGAGGAAATAGAACGGAGAGCCATTGAAAAAGGAAAGCGAACAATAGAAAAACTGTCTGAAATGAATCCCGAAATAGCCAAAACGCTCTATCCTAACGTTAAAAACAAAAATTGGGATACTCTTTTTAGCTTCTCATTCACTGGTGATGAAGGAATTCCAATAAATAAAAGAGGAAGTGGCGTTAGAAGATTAATACTACTAAACTATTTTAGAGCAGAGGCTGAAGAAAGAGTTGGAAGTTCAAAAGGGGTCATATATGCTCTTGAAGAGCCTGAAACTTCTCAGCATCCAGAATATCAGAAAATATTAATAGATTCGCTAATTAAACTTGCCAATGACGAAAACCGACAAGTGATTATTACCACTCACAGCCCAGAGATTGCAAAAATAGCAGAAAATGAGAGTCTTATTCTCATCAAAAAAGATTCATTGGGGAAGCCTAATATCGTTTCTGAAGAAAATAATAAATTGTCTGATATACGTGAAACGTTAGGAATAATGCCATACTTAACAAAACTCGTTGTATGCGTAGAAGGAGAGTATGATATTAGATTCTTGAAGAATATTAATCAAAATATTCCAGAATTAAAGTCTATTATTGATTTAGAAGAAAAACAGATAAGCATTATTCCCATGATAGGAGGTAATCTAAAAAATTGGGTAGAAAGATATTATCTAAAAGATTCAAATGTCATAGAGTTCCATATCTATGATAGAGATTCAAGTTCAGGAAAGAACACTGAACAATACAAAGAACAAGCAGAGAAGATTAATAGCCGTCCAGATAAATCTTTTGCCGTATTAACAAAAAAAAGAGAACTTGAGAACTACATTCCAAAAGAAATCTACAGTGAATATTTCAAAGCAGTAGATTGTAATTCCATTTCAGATTGGGATAACGAAGATCTACCTACATTCTTTGCTTCCAAAACAGGATTAAAACAAGGAGAAGTTAAGTCTATTGTAAATGGATGTTTAGCAAAACGATTAACAAAAGAAATGCTGGTACAACTAGATGCTTTTGAAGAAATAAAAGGCTGGTTTGAAAAAATAAGTGAGCTATATGAATAAGAGTGATTATGACGCATGATGAAAAATTAGATAAAATCTTATATGGTTTATTATCTCGTATCTCTACCAAGATTAGAAATAATGGAGAAGATGACAAAAGATTAACAATGGACTTCATTTGCAAAACATTATTTAAAGAAGAAGGGCATGAAGATTGGGAAACCGAATTTCTACAAAGAGGATTATTATCAGATGGATTAATTGAATTTAAAAGGAAAGAAGATTTAGATTTGCCAGAAATAACAGATTTGGGAATAAAGTATATCCAAAATGGAGGTTACACAAGAAAACATTCAAACAAGAAAATAGAAGAGGACTTGAAAATACAGACTCTCAAGAACGCTAAGAAAAGTTGGATTGCCATTGTAATTTCAGTAATATCATTGATACTTACTGCAATAAATATTTGGGTTGCATATATCAAAAATTAATGAGAATATAATTTAAACTTGTCAGCAAAGAAGCAAATAATTAATTTTGCTAATACAGTTTAAATTAAATTCTCTGTATACAGGGTTTGCTTCACCAGAAGCAAGCCCTGTATATTTGTGGAATGTTCACTTTCTGTATTAGTGAACGTTTTTCTTATTATCAATTACTTACAATTTAGGGCTATTCTCTGGCTCTATAAAATATTCACTTACATATTTAATCTTACAAATTTGAACGTTATGAGTTTGAAGTATTCTAACACCACGGCAGACCGTCTGGATTGGGCTGATATGCTTAATCTAACTAGAAAACTAATACAGGACGGGAATTATAAAATCGCTTTGTTTATCACGCTAGGTTCTTTCTGGGGATTACGTGTGTATGACATGAAGCAACTCGCTTGGTTGTTGATTCTGGATAAGGATGAAATCACCATCACGGAACACAAAACGGAGAAGAAAAGGACTATTCCCATTTCTCCACAACTAAAGAAGTTCATTGCAGATTGTTATAACCACATTAACCCCGTTTGCCTTAATTCTCCTGTCTTTCTAAGCCAGAAGAAAACCGTTTACTCCACCCAACAGCTAAACAGGATTCTAAAGCAGATAAAGGCTAAGTACAGGGTAAACGTCAAAAACTTCTCCTGTCATAGTTTACGCAAGACTTTTGGAAGGCAGGTTTACAACCAGAATCCAGAGAATGCAGAAAGGGCTTTAGTTATGCTTATGGATATGTTTAACCATTCCTCTTTGGCTATCACAAGACGGTATATTGGATTGAGGCAGGAAGAGGTTGCGCAGACCTATGAATCTTTGTCATTCTAATTGAAAAAGCCTATTCCTTCAATTTAGAGGGGATAGGCTTTAATTTTAATAGGTATATTATATTTATTCTTCACGTTTCATTTTTAAGTTTTCATTATACTGTTTTCGATATGAATAGTCTATTCTTAATGATCTTAGTTCTGCAATTTCACTTTTTAGATATTCTTGAATAGTTATTTCTTTTGTTGTAACAGTAGTGTTTAGGGAGAAATTTTTTAGACTTGTATTTTTAGATGTTTCTTTATATTCTGTAATTAGAAGGGTATCTTTGTTTAGCGTATATTTATCTGGTAAGATAGAAACTAGAGGGCTTCTAGCAGTTTTTCTAACAGCAATGATGAACTCTAAACCACTCCTAAATTGAATGACATAAAAACCTTGCATCATAGTGACAGTGTAATAGGTAACAGAGGCAAGATGTTTGTGGAATAATTCTCCTTTTTCCTGAATATTAAGATTATCTAGTTTTTCTTTTTTTCTGGTGTCAATTAATCTTAGTTTATCAGCTTCTTTACTGAGTTTTGCATCAGTTAGTTTGTCCATTTCTTTTTTAAGAGCTTCAATTTTATTTTCTATTTCGATTTGTTTGTTTTGTACCGCAGTGCGTAATGTGGAAGAACGTGCTTCTAAATAGCTTTGTACTAATTCTTGATTTTCTGCTTCTAGGTTTGAACGAATTAACTCTTTGTTTTTGATTTGTTTATTCAAACCGTCAATCTCTTCAATTAAGTTTTGTACTTTGTTATCAATCTGTCCTTTGAAAAAGTCAATATTTTCACTATAATTCATGTATTTGAATAAGCTATATATAATTTCATTGGTTAGATGATAAGAGATTTCATCCTTGAAATGGCAGGCAATAGGATTGTCTTCTGTTCCCACGTAACTACATCTGTATGTGAGTTTGGTGACAGCCTTTTCTGGTTTCTTGTCCTTTACAATCATGGAACGTCCACATCGACATTTGAAAATTCCTTTTAATGGGTTGTATAGATTTTTGCCAGTTGATTTATATTTATGATTTTCTTTTACCAAAAGATTTGCCCTGTCAAAATCTTCTGGTGTAATTATTGGTTTAATATTGACAGAAATGACGCTTGCTTCTTCTCTATCGAATTTTAATTTCCTTTTTCTAACTCCTTTGTAAATAGAATGTTTGATTAATCTACCTAATAATTGTCTGGTAACAAAGAATCCTCTAAATGTAATATTTCTATTATTGAAGTATCTTGCGACTTCTCCAAGTGAATATCCTGATAATATTAATTCATAGACTTTTTTTATGTGTTCAACTTCTTGTTCATTTTCTTCGAGAATTTTTTTAGGTCTACGTCCATTAGGATTATAGATTGCTTGGAAGCCAAAAGGTATATTGCCATCAACCATAGCATAGGGGTTATTTGATAATATAGCTTGTTTGCCTTCTTGATTTTTTCTTTTTATTTCGATTCTTTCTTTTGCATTTTTGTCTGCACTAACAAGTAAGGTTATTAGTTCTATTAAATTCAGAGCTTGATTAGCTTTATAATATTTACTTGCATCGTCTAAAAATACCACGTCTAAACCATGATATATAATATTTTGAATTGTATTGACTGTAATTAATGTTTCCTCCCTGCTCAATCGAGATAATTCTGAAATTACTAATATTTCTCCATCTTTATCTGTAAGAGATTGTAACTTAATATAGCCTTCTCGATCAGCTCTTGCCCCAGAAATTCCGTAATCTACAATTTCTTGAACAATTTCATAGTTGTTTCGAGCGCAATACTCTTGAATTTTCATCCTTTGTCTTGCGACATCTTGCATTTTAGTTGAAACTCGAATATAAGTAATAGCTTTTTTCATAATTTTGTTCCTAAATAGATATCACAAAGATAATCAATATTTTCTGTCATGGGTTAATTCGAAATGTTATTTGAATATTGTGCGCAAGTACCAGCCAATCGTCTGGGATTCATTGGGAACGGGGGACCTTTCTCGTTAATGCAGTTGAAGGTCGTTCAAGAAGTGATCACTTTGACCATCTTTATTATTTTTTCCATGGTCTTCTTCAAGGGAGTGACGTTCCAATGGAATCATCTGGCGGCTTGCGTCTGTCTTGTACTTGCTGTTTATTTTGTATTTATGAAGTGATGTTTATCCGACACGGGGAATACGCAGGGTTTACCCGAAAGAGGGTTACTTTGAGTAATAACCAGCGTGTCGTAGACGCTTTCGATATTGTCGTAAGTCAATACTTCTTCCGGGGTGCCGCTCGAGTGGATACTTCCTTCTTTGAGCATAATCAGTCGGTCGCTGAATTCGCTGGCAAGGTTCAGGTCGTGAATGATAAGCAACACGGTAAGGTTTTGTTCCCGGTTCAAGCGTTGCACGAGATTCAGTATTCGCATCTGGTGGGATATGTCCAGATGGGAAGTGGGTTCGTCAAGCAGGAGAATCTCCGTTTGTTGGGTGAGAGCCCGGGCAATGGCTGCCAGTTGTTGTTCGCCACCGCTAAGTTGGTTCATGAGTTTTGCACGTTTTTCCCATATACCTGTTAATCGCATATTCTTTTCGGCAATGACGTAGTCCTCCTTGCTCTCGAAAAGTTGTAGCGGGGCGTGGTAGGGGAGGCATCCCATGAGAACGTAGTCCTCGATAGAGATAAAATCCGCTTCCACGGTTTGGTTGACAATGGCAAGTTGTTTTGCCCTTGCTTTATGCGTCATGCGGAATGCGTCCGTGCCGTTTATCCGGATAGAGCCTTGTTGCACGGGTAGCATGCCGGTGATGGCTCGGAATAAAGTTGTTTTGCCCGCCCCGTTGGGACCGATAATGGAAGTCAATTTACCCCGTTCCACGGTGAACGAAATATCCCGTATCGTGAATTTATGGTTGTAGCCACATTGAAGGTTTTCTATTTCTATTGCGTTGTCCATATCAGTCTATCGTTTTTTCCGTTTTGGTGTTGCTCATCACGAGGATGAAAATGATACCCCCGATAATTCCGGTGATTACCCCAATCGGTAATTCGTTGGGCGAAATAATCGTTCGGGCGAAAATGTCGGATAAAATCAAGAAGATACCTCCCCCGATAAAAGAACTCGGGAGCAAAATCCGAAAATCGGAACCGATGATAAAACGCATGAGTTGAGGGATAATCAATCCCACGAACCCGATAACCCCGACAATAGAAACACATATTCCGGTAAGCAGGGAACTGAGCAAAAAAAGAACCTTGATAGCCCGGTTGGCATTAATACCTAATTGTATGGCTCTTTCCGAACCCAAACGCATGGCGTTCAACGCCGGGGTGTATAGAAAAGCAAGGCATAGCACGACGAGACTGGTCTCGGAAATCAGTGCAATAAGTGTCGGGTCGGTTTCATTCAGAGAACCCATGATCCAGAACACGATGCCGTGCAAGTTCTCGCTTTTGGTGACGGACATGATCAGCAACATGAGCGAGGAAGAGATAAAACTAATCATCACCCCTGTCAGCAGGAGGCTGTGTACGCGGACATTACCTCGTCGGACTCCGAGCGTGTAAACCAGAATGACCGTGACAAGAGCCCCGGCAAACCCGGCGAAGGGAAGCATAAAACTCCCGTGCAGGGTATGTAGTGACAGGACGATGGCAGCCGTGACTCCCACCGATGCACCCCCCGATATCCCCAAGGTATAAGGCTCAACGAGCGGGTTGCGGAAGATTCCTTGCAGGATGACTCCGGACAGGCTTAAAGCACCGCCGACGATAAATCCGAGAATGATGCGGGGAACTCTTAATTGACGCAGGATGTTCAGGCGAACATCCTCCGGGTCCCCGTTCCAGAGTTGAAATATATCTTGAATGGAAAAACGAATCTCCCCGAAGCAAAGCCCTGCCACAATACTTCCCGCGAGGAGAAGCAGTAAAAAAGCCAGAAATAGAATCCATTTATAATATTTTCCTTGCATGGGGAAATTCAATAGTGATTTTCAGTGCAAAGATGCGAAATATTGGTTAAACTTGAAAGAGCTTTACAAGTTAGTATCGGGGACTTTTGACATGCTCCGGGCAAATGAGTTTTTTGCGTTTTTTGTAACCTCGTGCAGGGGGATGCCGTTAAAAACTAAAAAAAGATGTTATGCTTTCAGTGGAGTTTCAATATAGAGCGAGGAAAATATACAAGTCTGTCAAAAAAATGGTGGAACTGGTAAGCAATGTATTGTTATTCCTTGCTTCATTTCTGGCTGTTATTTTAGTCATTTATCGGTTCGGTTTCAGGATGCCCGATACTTATTCCCACGAAATATATTACGTGTTTCGGGAAATCATGCGTCTTTTTCTGGCTCTTGGATTGTTGCGGTTCGTGTTTAATTTTAGACTGTTACGAGCGGAAAAAGGTTTTTGGGTAGAAGTGCTGGTGCTGTTCTTCTTGTTCGCTTTAACCTTGTTATCCAAACATTTCGATACACCGGGGTTTGAAACGGAACGCCCCGTGTTATTCAAGATAGAGCGTGTATTGACTTACGGGGTGGTATTGCTGCTCAGTATTATTCAGCTCTCTAAACAGATATTTGTCGTGATACGAAGCCGGGTGAAGCCGGAAGTTCTTTTTGCCGGGAGTTTCCTGTTTATTATATTGCTGGGAGCGGTACTGCTGAGGTTGCCTAACGCAACCTACGGGGGAATAAGTTTCACGGATGCGCTTTTCACTTCGACGAGTGCCGTGTGCGTGACGGGATTGACGGTGGTCGATACCGGGGGAACGTTCACGTTAATGGGGCAGGTCGTTTTGTTGTTTCTGATTCAAGTCGGTGGTATAGGGGTAATGACCTTCACGAGTTTTTTCGCCATGTCGTTTTTGAGCGGGACCTCTTTTCACGATCAATTGATGATGAAGAACTTGCTGAACGAGGCTTCCCTAAGCGATATATTCAGGACTGTCGTGTACATTGTTTTGACAACGTTTATTATAGAAGGAATAGGTGTCTATCTGGTATATTTGCAGATACAGGATGTCGCGGGAGTCGGGAATAAAATCTTTTTTTCCCTGTTCCATGGGATCTCTGCCTTCTGTAACGCGGGGTTCTCCACTTTACCGGGAAATCTCTACGATCCCTTGATTCGCCACCTGTACGGGTTGCAGATTATTCTGGCGTTTCTGATTATCTTCGGGGGTATCGGGTTCCCGATTTTGTTTAATTACGGGCGTCTTCTGCACTATGGAATCCGGAATCAGATAAAATGTATGTTGGGACTGAATTACAAGGTGGTTCATGAACCCCGTATCGTGAGTACGACAACCCGTATTGTGTTGCCGACAACCTTGGTGTTGCTGGTCGTGGGAACGGGATTGTTCTGGATATTCGAGAATCACAATGCCTTGGAGGGAATGTCCCTGACGGGTAAATTCGCGACCTCGTTCATGGGAGCGGTGACGCCCCGTACGGCGGGTTTCAATAACGTGAATATATCCATTTTGCACCCGACGACAATCTTTCTGACTATCGTGTTGATGTGGATTGGTGCGGCTCCTATGTCCACGGGCGGTGGTATAAAAGTAACTACATTCGTGATCGCGTTGAAGAATATTTGGGCGAATCTCACGGGAAACGATCGGGTAGTGGTAGCGCATCGTCAACTGACCCGGGAGAACGTGAATCGGGCACATTCCGTGATAGTGCTTTCCATCCTTTGGATTATTCTGGGTACATTCGCTATTATCATCTTGGAACCGACAGCCACGATAACTCAAGCCGTGTTCGAGATCGTTTCCGCCTTGGGTACGGTAGGATTGACCATGGATCTGACTCCGCATCTGAGTGTTGCGGGCAAACTGATCGTCAGCCTCACGATGTTCGTCGGTCGTGTCGGTTTGCTCACCCTTCTGGCTTGCTTTATCCGCAGGCAGGAAGTGAAACTGTACACTTATCCGGACGACACGGTAATACTTTAATAATTGAAAATTGAGAATTGAAAATTGAAAATGATTAGAGTAGGACGTGAATAATAATTTGGACAGATAATATAAATGGAAAAGGTAATGATATATAATAACGAATTGAATCTCGGAAATGGAAAATATGTTTTTCATTTTCAATTTTCAATTCTCAATTTTCAATTATTATGAAGTGTATTGTATTTGGACTGGGAAATTTCGGGCTTGCTCTGTCACAACGGTTGACAAAGCGGGGGAATGAAGTATTGGGCGTCGATTCGGATATTAGTAAGATCAATTTGTACAAGGAATCGATCACGAACACGGTAGCGTTGGACGTGAAGAATGCCCAAGCGTTGCAGACCTTGCCGTTGCTGGACGTGGATGTAGTGTTCGTGGTATTCGGTAAGGATTTTGGAACCTCGTTATTCGTGATAGCCCTGTTGAAGCAGTTTGGGGTGAAGCGTATCGTAGCCCGTTCCATCTCTCCCGTGCACAAGGTGATTTTAACGTCTATGGGAATCACGGAAATCGTAAACCCCGAGTGGGAATATGCCGATTTCTTTGCCACGAAAGTGGAGTTGGGGACGACAATTGATTCTTATGTGTTGGATGACGACCATTTAATTATCGAGTGGGAAGTACATTCCACTTTCGTGGGACGAAAGTTAGAGGATGCCAATTTCGAGGAAGAGTTCGGGTTAAAGCTCGTAGCGTTAAAGCGTTACGATGTCAAGGCCGATAAAACGCTGGTCATGGACAATCCTCCTGCCGACCTTGTGTTCACGACAAAAGACGTGTTCGTGCTTTTCGGTCAGCCGAAGAATTTTCGTAAGCTCGGGATACAAATTGCCTGATCAATACAGTAGTTTGATCAACTCTTCTATCGTCTCCACGAAAGTGATGGGCGTGGGGCTGCAAATGTAGTCGTCAAGCGGGAATAGCTTGTCATTTTTCACGGCATTGAGGCTATTGATCTCTTTCCATTTGGAAATCTCGTTTTCGCCCACGATGCCCATGCCGACGATGAAAATGATATCCGGGTTTTGGAGAAGAACAAATTCTTTGGATATCATGGCATTGTCGAGGTCTTTGGCGATATTTATTCCTCCGGTTTGTTGGATATAGTCGTGCATGAACGATCCGGGCAGGGCGGTATACAACGGGTCGCATCCGATCTCCATGAATACCTTGGGATGTCTGTCGGAAGGAATGTTTTTCTTGGCTTCATTCAATCGTGTTTTGCACTCCTGCACGGTGCTTTCCGCTTTTGTCTTTTTATTTGATAATTCTCCCAGAATAATGAATTGCTCGCATATCTCCTCGAAGTTTTTGGGTTGTTCCAGTCGTAGCGTTTTTATACCCATGCGTTCGAGTCCTTCCAGAACTTTAGGCGGAGTAAGTCCTCCGGTGAGAACGATATCGGGACGGAGAGCCACGATTTTCTCCATGTTCACGTTCACTGCGTCAGCCACTACGGGAATAGAATCTGCCGGTTCCGTGATGCAAAAACGGGTGCAGCCCACGATGCTTTCATTTGCACCGAGTAAATACAGGTTTTGCGTGATGGAGGCGGCAAGTGAAACGATACGCTTGTTCGTCTGCGCCTGTCCGGTAAATACCGTGATAACGAATATAAATAGCAATAAAAATCTTTGCATGATTTTGAATATAAATGATGATACGAAAGTACTACTTTTTAATTTATAGGTAATGTTTCTTGCAAGTGTTTCTCAAGAATATCCCCGTCCCGGAATTCCTGCAGGATATAGTGTGTCCCTAAGAACTCTTTTTTCAGTGCTTGTATTTCTTCCGGTGTTTGTACCTGCGGGATAACGGTTGTCCGGAACTGGTATTCTATCCCGGAGTCCTTGACAAGACGAACGGATTCAAGAATCCGTTCCAGCAGGGAGTCTGTCATAGTGCGGTTCACTTTCCGGTAACACGAGAGTGAAAGGGCAGATTTGATATCCATTGCCACTGCGTCTATCCATTTCCCGCCGATCAACTGTTCCAGAACTTCCGGGTGCGACCCGTTCGTGTCGAGTTTCACGGGTAACCCGAGGGCTTTTATTTTTTGGATAAATGGAATCAAGTCTTCGTGCAACGTCGGTTCCCCTCCGGATATAACCACCCCGTCCAGCCAGTTTTTGCGTCGGTCGAGAAAGTCCAGCACCTCGTGTTCCTCTATATCTTGCGTCTGCCGGAGTAATTCCGGCAGAACAAGGTATGGATTGTGGCAGTACCCGCAACGGAAATTGCATCCTTTCGTGAATATCACTGCGGATACTCTCCCCTCCCAGTCTATCAGGCTTTGTTTGAGAAATGCCCCGATTCTCATAGCGTGCATGCTTCTTTTTCCCGGACGCTCTTGTCAAACAGTTTCCGGTCGTCGAACTCGGCTCGTTTCCCGTTGTTCCATTGGCTCACGGGACGCATGTACCCTACTATCCGGCTGTACACTTCCGAGGAAGCCCCGCAATGCGGACATTTGAAATGTTCTCCCGCGATGTACCCGTGCGAGGGGCATATGCTGAACGAGGGCGAGAGCGTGATATAAGGCAGGCGGAAATTTGCCGTTACCTTACGAATCATGTTTTTAGCCGCTTGTGCGGACGTGCGGTGTTCTCCGGTAAACACGTGGAAAACAGTTCCACCCGTGTACAGCGTTTGTAATTTGTCCTGTTGGTCGAGTGCCTCGTACAGGTCGTCCGTGAAGTTCACGGGCAGATGCGTGGAGTTCGTGTAATAAGGATCGGCACCCTGTTTGAATTGTTCTTGGTTGGCAACGATAATATCGGGATATTCGGCCGTGTCGAGCAAAGCGAATCGGTAAGAGGTACTTTCCGCCGGAGTGGCTTCAAGGTTATAGATATTACCGGTTTCATCTTGGAATTGTGCCAGTATATCCCGCATAAAGTGTATCACTTTTTGCGCGAATCCCATCCCGTCCGGGTGTGAAATAGGAACCCCGAGGAAGTTCATGCAACACTCGTTCATGCCGTTGATACCGATCGTCGAGAAATGGTTTTTCCAGAAACACCCGTAACGCTCTTTCACGTAACGCAGGTAATATTTGGAATAAGGATACAGCCCTTTTTCCGTGTAGCGTTCAATAATTTTGCGCTTGATTTCCAGACTTTCCTTGCTGATTTCCATCAAGTGTTGCAGGCGTTGGAAGAAATTCTCTTCCGATGCGGCTTCATATCCCAAGCGGGGCAGGTTGATCGTGACCACACCTACCGATCCGGTCAACGGGTTCGCTGCAAACAAACCGCCGCCCCGTTTCATGAGTTCCCGTTTATCCAGACGAAGGCGACAACACATACTGCGCACGTTATCCGGCTTCATGTCCGAATTCACGAAATTGGAGAAATAAGGAATACCGTATTTTGCTGTCATTTCCCAGATACCCTCGTACTCCGGGGTATTCCAGTCAAAGTCCGGGGTGATATTGTACGTCGGGATGGGGAACGAGAACAGGCTGCCGGAAGCATCCCCTTCGCTCATCACTTCGGCGAACGCTTTGTTAAGCATCGTCATTTCGGCTTGGAAATCCCCGTACACCTCTTCTTTGATTTCACCCCCGTGCACGATATGTTCGTTTTTCAAGAAATCGGGTACGACGAGATCCATCGTGATATTGGTAAACGGTGTCTGGAATCCTACACGGGTGGGTACGTTCAAGTTGAACAGGAATTCCTGCAAACATTGTTTCACCTGCTTGTAGTTCAACTTGTCAAAGCGTATGTAGGGGGCGAGGAACGTGTCAAAGTTGGAAAAAGCCTGAGCCCCTGCGGCCTCGCCTTGCATGGTATAGAAGAAATTCACGATTTGTCCGAGAGCCGTGCGAAGGTGCTTTGCCGGGCTGCTTTGCGCTTTCCCCTCCACTCCCCGGAATCCGACGGTAAGTAAATCCTTCAAGTCCCATCCCACGCAATAGACGCTTAGGAATCCCAAGTCGTGGATATGCAACGCCCCGCTTTTGTGCGCTTCCGATACCCGTTCCGGGTAGAGTTGGCTTAGCCAGTAATTGGAGGTGATTTGTGTGGATATATGCTGATTCAATCCTTGCAGCGAGTATGAGGAATTAGCACTCTCTTTTACCCTCCAATCGCTCAATGACAGGTAATTATCCATTACCTCTATATTTGTCAGTAAGGTCTTCGAGTTTCGGATTTGCTCGTGTTGCTTGCGGTAAAGCAAGTACGTTTTCATCAGTTGCAGGTCGCCGTGCTGGAACAGCACTAGCTCCACGGTGTCCTGTACCTGTTCCACGTGCGGGAGTTCCTTTTCCGGTGTGCTTGCGGCAAGAATTTGCACGACTTTGTCACACAGAGCACGTGCCGTTTTACGATCGGGCTGTCCGATGGCTCTCGTTGCCTTAAAAATAGCTTGTTCAATCTTTTCCGGTTTGAAATCGCAAATTTCCCCGTTGCGTTTCACGATTCTTGAGAACGTGGTTGATGTTTCCATGATTAAAATTTTAATAATTAAAAAAATACTTCGGGGAAAACACGAGAAAAGATCGTGTATGGCAGAGAATTGTCTTTTTCGCTTTTCACCCGAAAGCTCCAATTTATTTGCAATCGGCAGGTCTTCTGACTTACTCTCGCTTTTGAATCTCCTTCCCATCGACAGCGTGACAGTGGATCATTGATTCAAGCGTTGAATAGAGCTTACAGCTACGGGTATAGTGCGGGATTTTCACCTGCTTCCCTGTTCGTCACCGGAGTGAACCGAATGCATGACAAATGTATGATAAAATAATTGTATTTCAATAGTGGTTTTCAAATAAAATAATTTTATTGGGATTGATGTTTTTTATTGTGCTTATAATAAGTATAATGTGTTTTGTTTTTGAAAATTGTTGGCTCAAAAATATGGAACTTGATTGCTTGATGTAGTTTTTTTTTCTTTAGGTTTGAAATGATTTGTGTAAAAAAAAAACGACCGAAAATTTTACTTTTCGGTCGGTCTTTTTTATAAGTGTATTATCCTGCTATTGTTTTTCTTAATTATTGGGTGCGGCTTTCAATAATTCCGGTCTGGGATCAACATTGTATTCTGCCGAATTAATCGTGGAGAACGTCCAAGCATCCCAAGAATTATTTGCTAATGAACGTTGATCAACTAGATATTGTGAATAATCAAATCCATCCGGTACTGTTGTTGTGTCAGTCCAGCCTAACCAATAGCTTGCGTAGGCTTCGTACCAGCCGCCCATCCAGAGGTCTTCGGGAGAAGAGGTTTTCATACCGTCTAAATTATCCCCATTCTTTTCTTGATAGATGCCGTTCACGAAGTCCTTTTCTGTTAAAGTGAGAGAAGAATTACTGATTTTAATTTTTCCATCATTATTTCCGTCATACCCGAATCCCTTGATTGTGACTCCCCCGAAATTATTTCCGAGAATAACGTACAAGCGAGTATCTTTTTTTGCGATAGCTTTAACCATATCTATTCCCGTTGCACCGGAAGCCCAACGGTATCCCCATGCCAAGAAATGAATTTCATCATCAGTGGGATTCTCAATATCTGAGGCTGTTACCCATTGGATCGTAAGTGCGGAACGGTTATTTCCCGTTCCTGTCCAGTTTTGGATATCATTAATAGAATTGACGGATTGAAGATTTTCATTTACAACTAAAGGCGTTGTATTTGTTTTTAAATCTTCCATTTCCGCTAAGATGGATGTATCCTCGTTACAAGAAGCTAAAAAGCCGATAAATAATAAGGCTATGAAAGATTTTGATAATAAACTTCTCATTGTTTTGATTGTTTTAAATGATTTACTTGAAGTTATAGGTAAAGAATACATTAGCAGGATAATCCGTGTAATTCGCGTAATCACGACTTATTCTGGCATAATTTTCGCTCTCGGAATTAATGCGGCTGAAATCAAAAATCGTGATATGGTTCGTGTGGCGTTGTGAGCCAATTCCCTTTACCGTGTTTAAAAAGACCTCTCCCGTGATAGGATGAACAGCACAAGTATTATATACCAATGGCTTACTCGCGTAGTTCCCTTCCCAGAAATCAGAAGAAGCGGGAATCCAATTTTTGGCATCAATCATGTATTTTGTTTCATTTGTACTGAAAATGTGACGATAAATTGTTGTGGTCGTGTTGCTGATATATATCGTATCTCCCTTGGCAGTGATGTTCGGTGCGGCAGGTTGCGATGCTCTGATACGCAAAAGTGAGGCTGCTTCACCTTGCAATTGATTTTGTGCTAATATTTCATATGATTTCGGGTCGATTTTGTAAATAATACCGCCTTCATCCGAGGCCCAAAGGTTTCCGTCTGTGGCTTTGATTAGCCCGGAAATCTGTTTCTTCCCGAATGCAATTGTATGTGTAACCTCGTTTTTGCCTCGTTCGATAACTATGACCGTGTTTCTTCGTGAGGCAAATAATTTTCCTTCTGCCACAGCCATGGTATTTTTCCGGGCGCCTTGGGTGCCTTTGATTAGAGTCGCTCTGTGATCATTTGCCACTGTTGACGGGTGCATTAGGAAGATGCCATTCCTATTATCACGTATATAGATATCGTCATCTCCCAATACGGCAATGTGTGTTGGCCAATACGAGAAAGTGGTATCGATTACTTGCACCATCTTTCCCTCGTCTTCATAATAACTCGTGTCTATTCCTAAGATAAAAGGATCATGAAAAGAACGTTCTTTTTTTAATGTTTCAGCATTGCAAATGGTTAGAAAACCACCCCCGTTTCCTCCATTTTGGGATACGATATACATTTTGTTGTTTTTGATATATAGGTCTTGGCACACATCTCCTAAATACTCGCCGTTCACCTTGTAATATACATTAGGGGTAATATCTCCTTCCGGGCTGATGTAAATCAACGAGCCGTGAGTCGTAACTAACCCTTCATTCAGTATAAAAGTCCCGTTTTTATACTTACCGGGATTCACGGTAATCGTTGCGGTTTTGGTCGTCGTGCCGTCTGAATTTTTTGCGGTCAGGGCTAGTTGGTAGGTGCCGCTGTTTTCTGCTTTGAACACGTATGTGTCACCTGTCGCAACCTCATCGTTGTCCAGTGCCCAACTAAACGTGTTTTCCAAAGCATTGGTAACTTCCGCCCTGAACACGATGGAATCCGTCAACTCCATGGAATAATTCCCTTGCGCGAAACCCACGATGGGCAGGGTTGGGATGTAGTCATCATCATCACTACACGCGCTAAACAACGAGATCATCAATCCCCACACGATAAAAAAGAAATACAACTTCTTCATAACTGTTTTTTTTGAATTAATTTTATATATTAAAAAACGCAATAATTAATTCATACCCATGTATCCCACGTGGATACAAACATTTCTGTTTGTAGGAAAAAGATGGCGTCAAATATCGACTTGTAAACGGTACTGGCGTTTATGTTCTCCTTTCCCTTTGAACATGAAACATATTAGCTTGTGGCAGGTCTTCTGACTCGTTTCCTTCTCCGGGGCTTCCTTCCCATCCCTCGTGTCGGGGACAGTGGATAAAGTATGCCCGGGAAGTATAGTGAAACTTACAGCAGGGGATTCTGTTCAGGATTTGCACCTGATTCCCTTTTCATCCCGAAACGCGATTTACGAATCGGGACACCACTCACTTCCATTATTCTTTGCGAAGATAGAAGAATGATGTTAAATAATCAAGTATTTTTTTTATTTTATATTCAAATCGCACTCCTTTTAGACTATTCTTGAAATGTATTGATGATGTTGAAGTAAAAAAGCTCCCGGATCATCCGGGAGCTCATGTATAAAATTATTTTTTAGTTAAGTATTTTGGAATATGCTATTGCTATTTGATGCCTGCTGCTTTCAACAAGCGGGGTATGGGTAGGATATTTTGTTCTGCGTCATTAATCGGGGAGAATGTCCATGCATCCCAGCACTCGTCTTCCAGTTCCCGGTTGCTGGCGTAGAAATTGGAATACTCGTACTCCTCCGCTTCCAGTACGGCTTCCCCGTATCCCAACCAGTAGGATGCATAAGCCACGTACCAGCCGCCCATCCACCAGTCGCCCTCGCTGGTAACCCTGACGTCATCAATGTTATCCTCTTGCTTTTGCACGTATATGTTACCATCCGCGAAATTCGTTTCTGTCAAAGAAATCCCCTTGTATTCTCTTTCGTTGTGCACGAAATCATCGCTTTCAATCGAGATTTTCCCGTCACCGTTGCCGTCATAACCGAATCCCTTGATAGTAGTCCCTAGGGCATCGTTCGAAACGATGACGAACAAGCAGGGATCACTCTTGGCAATGGCTTTAATCATGTCAAATCCCGTGGGGGATATCTTCCCTTTTTGCGGTTTATTCCACTTGTATCCCCACGCCCGGAAAAAGACATCCTCGTCTGCCGGGTGCAATAAATCCTCCACCTCCGGTTTTACCCATTGTATCGCCAGCACCGAACGGCAATCGCCTTCGCCCGTCCAGTTCGTGACGTCCGAGATTTTGAAACCGTCTTGTACCGTGATATACGTGCTATCCGATGCCTCGCCCAAGATGTTGGATGCCGTCACCTTGATTTTATACTCTCCCTCTGTGGCGGACGAGAATTCGTATATCGTGTCTGTTGATGTTGCCTTCCCATCCACGAACCATTGCAAGTCAGCACGTGTGGTGTTGATGATATTCGCTCTTAATCTTACCGTTTTCGAGGGAAGAATAGCATTTTTCAAGCTCAAGTTCTGTACAGACACCTCCGGTGCGGTAAGAGGCATCTCCGGTTCATCTTCTCCGCCATCATTATCGCTACAGGAACTCCACATTCCCGCGATAGCCAGAATAGCTAATATATAAAGTAAATTCTTTTTCATGAACCGTTTATTCAAAATTATAAGTGAAGAATGTGCCGGCGGGGAATGCCGTGTGATTTTCGTAATTTGCACTTAATTCTGGTTCATCCCCGCTAAAGTTGAATACACTGATGTTATTAATCTTGTAGTCTTGGCCGTATCCTTTTATGGAATTTAGATAAACTTCTCCGGTAATCGGGTGAACAGCGCACGTGTTGTAAATGATACCGACGTTGTCGACCATCGTTTGGGCATCCACCATTAATTTCGTTTCTCCCGTGCTGAAAATATGACGGTAAATTGTTGATTTAAGGGCACTCATGTATAGCGTGTCCCCTTTGGCTGTAATGCTGGGGGCTGCTGCGTATGATGGGTTCAGAAGGCTTTTTGCTTCCTCTGATACAGTGCTGCTTCCTAGTTTGGCGTATGTTTTCGGGTCAACTTTAGTGATTTTTCCGGATGCATCGGAAACCCAAAGATTCCCGTCGGATGCTTTAATTACACCGGAAACATTCCCGTCAAATTCAATCGTATTGCTAATTGCATCTTTACCTGCTTCAATTACGACAACCGTGTTTTTTACTGTGGCAAAAACTTTCCCGTCAGCAACAGCCATTGTATTTTTCCGAGCACCCTTTGTGCCTTCAATAAGAGTGACGGTTCCACTTGATGGTTGAAATCTTTTTATTCCATTATTGTCACGTAGGTAAATGTCATCATCTCCTAGTACTGCCACGTGGCTAGGCATACTCACCTGTCCGTTAAGTTCTTCCTGAAATTTTCGCTCCCTTTTCAATGTTTCTGCATTGAGGATGGTTAAAAAGCCTCCGTCATCACCCCCGTTTTGTGAAAGAATATACATTTTATTGTTTTTGATGAATAGATCTTGGCTTTGCTTTCCCAAGTCACCTCCGTTTTCAAGGTAATAGGCGTTATCTGTCACCTCTCCTTTAGGATTAATGAAAATTAAATTCCCGGGACTGCCCATGGTTGATTCGTTTATGATAAAAGTACCATACTTGTATTTCCCGTGAACTTCAATTGAAGTGGAAGCATGATTGCGGCTATTTGTAGTGCATGCTATAACAGAAACATTATAATTACCAATACTTTCTGCCGTGAAGGTATAAATAGAATCTGTTGCCACTTTTTGCCCGTTTACAAACCAAGCCAAGCTTGTTTCTGACGGGTTGTCAACTTTGGCTTTCAGTACGATAGATTCCATCGGGAGCGTCGAAAAACTGCCATTCTCGCTTTCGATGGTTACGGTCGGTGGTACGGGTGTCCAGTTATCGTCATCATCACTACAAGAACTCAAGAATCCTACAAATATTCCCAAAAGCAAAAGTGCTAAATAAAACTTCTTCATAATTTTAATTTTCATCATGTAATATTAAATAACTTGTTTATTCTTCCTCTAAAATTCCCACATCAGCGACACGAGGCAGTTACGCAACGGCATCGGGTAGTACTGCGTGGATTCGTAATAAATGTCCAGTAGATTGTCCACCCGTACCTGCGGGGTGAGGCTCATGCCGTTACGGAACTCGTGACGGTAGCCCGCCAATATATTGTGTACCGAATAGGGGTCTGTAGCGTATGCTTGGTCGGTCGTGATAAAGCGTCGCCCGATGTAAGTCACTTGCCACGAGAAAAAGGCTCCCCGGTAATCGGCGGCAACCCGCACGTTCCATTTGAATCTCGGCACGTAAGGAATCTGCTTCATGTACGAGCCGTCGTCCTCGTGCTGTTTCTTGCGGGTACGGGATTGCGACCAACTGTAATTGCCGGATGCGTTCACCTTTAAATCCCCCATCTCGTATGTCAGCTTCCCGTACAGTTCCACGCCTTCCGAGCGCACGTTGCGGTGATTCTGCGGCGTCCACACCCATTGATTCCCGTCCTTGGGCAACCACAGTATCCAGTTGTCGATATACATCAAGTAGCCCGATACCTCCGCGTCCAGCGATAACCCCCGGTACAAGTGTTTCCGGTAAGCCACGGAAGCGTCATACGAGTACCCGTCTTCCGGCTTCACCTCCGGGTTGCCTCCCGGTCGCCAATAGAGGTCGTTCATGCTTGGGAACCGATAATTGTAAGCCATATTCCCTTTTACCTGCAACTCTTTTTCCCACAGGTTAAATACCACGCCCGCCGACCACGTGGATACTCCCTGGCTATCGTTTTGCTCGAACATATACTGCCCGTTCAATATCATCCATTCCACCGGGGTCCACAACGCCGATGCCTGCCACGACAGTACGTTACGGTGATGGCGGAATGGCGGTTCTACCACCGGGATATCATAATCCACGTCGCCCAGTGTGTATTTCGACGAGTCGATATCAATGTAACTGCTCACTCGTATCAAATCGTGCGAGTAAGTCAGGCTTGTCCCCAGCACGAGGTTTTCTTGCGGGGTACACGTGTAGTCTGCAATGCCTTGCCACGTTTGCGATTGATTTTTAGTACCCTCGGGGTCAAACATCCCCCCGGCGTACCATTTGTCGTACTTCTGCCGGTAGTACAGCCATGCCGCTTTCACGTGCAGGGCGTGTATACCCCGGGTGAAATCCAGTCCCGTGTATGCCCGGAAATTCGTTTCCCGTTGTTTCTCGTGTGATTGGTTCACCACCCCAAGCGCGGGGGGCAACATCCGTTCGCCCTCTTGATACCATGCTACTGCCGTCAACCGGGTGTAGCGCGACAACCGGAAATAACCTTCTTGCATTGCTGCCCATTGCGTGTAATCGGCATCCTGTCGTTTCTCGCGGAAGGGGACGTTGGTCAGAATCTTGTTCAAATAAGTATAGTTGTTATCCGAGTGCTGGTAATACAGGCGGGTTTTGAAACTTGATTTCTCTCCGCCCGTGTTTACTTGTGCCCCCGTGGTGTACGTGCCGTAGGAACCGTACTCGCCCAGCACTTTCCCGCTTACTCCCTTTCGCCAATCCGGGTCGGTGAATAGGTTGATACTTCCCCCGATGGCTCCCGTCCCGTTCTTCACGTGGCTGCTCCCGTAATACAAGTTGATATTGTCCGTGAAGAAAACCGGGATTTGCGAGAAATCGAACGTTCCCGACATCGGCGGCGTGATATTGATGCCGTTCCAGTTCACCCGTGTTTGCGAGGGACTGGCTCCACGGAAGGAGGCGGTCGACAAGGCTCCCATCCCGAGGCTCTTGATATAAATAGCCGTGTAGTCCGTCAGTAATTCCGCCAACGAACGGGTTTTATTCGCTTGCATGATTTCCGGGTCTATGCGGCTAACCTTCGCCCCGGCATTTGCCTCGTTGGCGTGTTGGATACGCCGGCTCACCACCTGCACCGTGTCGAGAGTCCCGTGCATCGCCACCGAATCCCGCCGCTGTGCCTCTGCCTGCATCCCGCTGCCCAGCGTGAAACAGGCACATAATCCTATCGTTATTTTTTTGAACATATTCTGCATTTTAACGTTGACTTCCGGGGAAATACACTTGCCCGGGATAAACACCCACTTTGTGGCTTACCCTTCTCCCGTCTTTCAGATAATGACGGATATAACCTCTTTGTGCCGTGTAATCCAAACAATCGCACAGGTAAACGTCGCCTTCGGGGCTAACCGCGAACCCGTACATCATACCCACGCCCGGCAGGTCGTAATAATGTTCGAATTCACCCGTCGTCACGTTCATCCGGTACACGCTCTGCTGTTCTTTTTCGCCCTTGGCGTTTTCTTCTGTCGCACGGGTTTTCACGTTGAAGTATATCCATGTTCCCGTCGGGTCGATATCCGTGCGGTTGTAATTGATATAGCCGATAATCTCGCCCGGTGTCTGTGAGCTCGAGTCGCCGATGGGGAGGGTGTACGATTTAACTACTTTTTCCCGTTTCGGGTCTACGCCTTTCAGCGTGACGCCTGTCACGACACCGCTCCTTTTCTGGTGCATCAATCCCCAGATTATGCCGTCTTTGTCTATCAGCATCCGGCACGTCTTCGTGTACTCCTCGTTGTATATATCCTTGATAACCCGGGCGTACTCTTTATTGATGTTGTTGGCATCGAACACGTACAAACCTCCCTGCGTCATGCCGAACACTTTATTTTCCGCCACGACCAGATATTCCACCCATCTCGGGATTGAAATATATTCCAGCGGCTTCCCGTAAGGGGCTACCGTGCGAATACGCACCAGTTGTCGGTTCAAGTCGGACACGACGGCTTCTGTTTCCGAGATAGGCACTATCTGTCGCGGGTAACCCGCCTGCGTGTAGAGTATCGTTCCCTCGGATTTGAACGTCACGGGATTGACCACCTCGATTTTCTTCGAGTTATTCATCGCCACGAAATACTTTCCGTTAATCAGCGTGATGGATTGTGCCACGTCACCCATTGGGCGATGGTTCACGTCTTGAAAGGCATCCACTACCACGGTACTGTCTTTGTATATCACCGATATCGCCCCGGCGTTTGTGTTAATCAACCCCTCGTTCAGCACGAGAGCCTCAATATCCCCGTCGCCCAGCACCCCGTCGGGATAAGGCATCCCCGGTTTGTCGCACGACGCTAACGTCATGCTAATCCATACGATTGTCAGAAAATGAAACCACTTTTTCATGAACATAAATTCCCTTTTAGTCAGAAAAAGGCTTGACGTACACGGTCGACAATTGTTAAGCTATCGGCGTTCACGTTCTTCCTTCCCCTTGAACGTTAAACAATGTTGTGTATGGCAGGTCTTCTGACTTGTTTCCTTCCCGGCGTCCTTCCCATCCTTAAAATAGACAGTGGATCGTGAGTGCCGGAGAAGTTGTTACGAAACTTACAGCAGTGGATCTGTTCAGGATTTGCACCTGATTCCCTATTAATCCCACGTAAGATTGTAGAATATCTTACACGAGAACCATAACGCCGCGAAAATAATACGTATTTTTTAATATTACTAATGAATGGGGAAAAGATTTATTTCGTTAGGAGCACGGTCTATCTCTCGTTATTGCGAGTTTTAGCATTGAGATTTATCTTGATCTTAGATTGTAGCCATATTGTTGTGTATTGTGATTTACATATAAATTAGTATCTTTGACCTATTGGAAACAACCGTGTCCGTGACAATGAATGATAAGTCGGCGTTGTGATTTGCTTACAAATTAGTATCTTTGACCTATTGGAAACAGCCAAAATTTTTACCTTTCTCTCTGTTTTTGTGTTGTGATTTGCTTACAAATTAGTATCTTTGACCTATTGGAAACAGCATTAACTCGAACTTGGTCATACTCTCGGAGTTGTGATTTGCTTACAAATTAGTATCTTTGACCTATTGGAAACAGCACCATCTTTTCCTCCGGTGATAAATTCTTGTTGTGATTTGCTTACAAATTAGTATCTTTGACCTATTGGAAACAGCTATCGACGTGCCTTCTCATTCTCAGAAGCAGTTGTGATTTGCTTACAAATTAGTATCTTTGACCTATTGGAAACAGCTTATACTCCGCTAGAGGAGTACGGGAACCGTTGTGATTTGCTTACAAATTAGTATCTTTGACCTATTGGAAACAGCCGATATTCGTTAGCATCTACCTGCATGACTGTTGTGATTTGCTTACAAATTAGTATCTTTGACCTATTGGAAACAGCCCCGTTGTTTAACTCTTTCTTTCATATATAGTTGTGATTTGCTTACAAATTAGTATCTTTGACCTATTGGAAACAGCTCAGACACAGTAAGACACATGTCTGGTTGAGTTGTGATTTGCTTACAAATTAGTATCTTTGACCTATTGGAAACAGCCAATCGTTTTTCTTGTCATGCAACATCAAGTTGTGATTTGCTTACAAATTAGTATCTTTGACCTATTGGAAACAGCGTGCAATATAAATGTCCTTTAATTGCGGTGTTGTGATTTGCTTACAAATTAGTATCTTTGACCTATTGGAAACAGCACCCTTGGGGAAAATAGCGTTAGGTGAGGAGTTGTGATTTGCTTACAAATTAGTATCTTTGACCTATTGGAAACAGCGTAAAATCGGAGGATATCTCGCTCTTCCAGTTGTGATTTGCTTACAAATTAGTATCTTTGACCTATTGGAAACAGCTGCCACGGAACAACCGTCTTCTTCTTCTTGTTGTGATTTGCTTACAAATTAGTATCTTTGACCTATTGGAAACAGCATAAGGATTTTCAATATTACGACCATGAGTGTTGTGATTTGCTTACAAATTAGTATCTTTGACCTATTGGAAACAGCATACTCGTTAGCATCTACCTGCATG
Organism: Butyricimonas sp. Marseille-P3923; assembly: GCF_900184685.1. Taxonomy (GTDB): domain Bacteria; phylum Bacteroidota; class Bacteroidia; order Bacteroidales; family Marinifilaceae; genus Butyricimonas; species Butyricimonas muris. The sequence continues at coordinate 185,024 of NZ_FXXL01000006.1, read as the reverse complement.
ACCCTGTTGTGATTTGCTTACAAATTAGTATCTTTGACCTATTGGAAACAGCGCCGGTGTTTCGATAATTGCAAGTAGTCGGTTGTGATTTGCTTACAAATTAGTATCTTTGACCTATTGGAAACAGCATACTATCCAGTCGTTATTATTGATTATCGTTGTGATTTGCTTACAAATTAGTATCTTTGACCTATTGGAAACAGCTGGCGACGCTGATAAGAAGTAGATGAGCCAGTTGTGATTTGCTTACAAATTAGTATCTTTGACCTATTGGAAACAGCTTTCTCTCCAAAGGGCGTCCGCAAAGAACAGTTGTGATTTGCTTACAAATTAGTATCTTTGACCTATTGGAAACAGCTGAATTGAATAATATGCCTGACAAGAGTACGTTGTGATTTGCTTACAAATTAGTATCTTTGACCTATTGGAAACAGCTTTATCGTAGTCGGGAAGAAACTTTTTAATGTTGTGATTTGCTTACAAATTAGTATCTTTGACCTATTGGAAACAGCTCAATCTTTGTTATTGGCTGAATAACAAAGATTTATATCTTAAAATAGGAAAGAAAAAAGGGATAGAATCCTTACAATAAATCTCACATAAAAGTGGGATTTATTGTTTTAAAATAATTCCAATTGTTGACCGGGAGAATCGGGTGCTTGTGGTTTATGTCCATAAAATAATTCAATACTTCCAAATTGTTTATCTGTGATGCACATAATTCCTACTTTTCCAAATTCAGGAAGAAAGGATTTCACTCTTTTAATATGGACTTCTGCATTTTCCATGCTAGCGCAATGGCGGATATAGATAGAAAATTGAAACATAGTAAAACCATCCCGTTGTAAATTTTTCCGGAAATCGAAATATGCTCTTTTATCTTTTTTAGTATCTGTTGGCAAGTCGAAGAAAACAAGTATCCACATAATACGATATTCACTGAAACGATCCATGCTACTATCGTTCGGGATAAACTATTTTACGGCTTTCCCCGCAAAAACATTTATAAAGTGAAGCTGTTGTTTGGCCTACAGCTACCATTAGAGGGCTACGTCTACCATTAATAACAACTTCTAAAGTTGGGATCGTGAGCAAAGATGCTTTTAATTCTTTTGTTAACTCAATAGGTATATCGTGTGCGTTCGTTAATTGAAATACCAGTTCGTCCACGTAAGGTCGGTAGGGTTCCATGACATCATCAGCAAGGCAATAAGCGTTATAGCGATTATGATGATGAATCCCTAGAGTCGGCAACAAGCCGCTTGTGACAAGTCCTCGTGCCACGATGGCACGTAAGATTGCATAACCGTAATTCAATAGATTGTTGGGAGGAATACCTTCACGTTCGCGAGTGAATCCTTTTATGTTGCTAAATAATAATTTCCAGTAATATGCCGCGGCTCGAGCTTCTAAATTGTCCGGGTCGCCGCTTCGTACGTTATTTGCCCAAACACGCATACATTTTATTTCCTCGTGAGTGCAAAGGCTTAATACGGTTGCTTGATTATTTATTTTGGTTTGAATGGTTTGTTGCCAAAGCTGTTTCTTTAGAGGTACAGAGGCGTCTAATTGTTCACGGAAACGTTCATTTTGTGTTGTATTACCATAAAGTGGCAACATAAGACCTACAGGCATACTTTTACTGTCGCAAGTGATAAGCGCGCAATTGTTTTCCAGTAAAGCTTCAATGACTCCGGATGTAATGGTGATTTGTTTGTTGTCCAGTATTACAATGCCTATATCCTCGATAGCCCGGGTTGTTTCTGCTTGTTTTTTTAGAGTTTCGGGAAGAGATGTGCTTTTTTCAACTTCGGGCAATTTGATGACTAGTTGCCCGTTTCGTAAAGAAAGATATACGGGATTGCCAAAATAGAGAGTTTTCTTGATCATGATGTAAATATTTTTGTGAGTACCCTTTATTGTTTTAGATTTTTCCTCTCTCTTTCAAAGTTCTCGATAAAATGTATCTCCACGGGAGATAATTGCGTATCCGTTCGTTGCTTGAATTTGTCGTATTCGGTATCAGCTTTCAGTTTTGCTATTTCTGCCGAGATGCTTCCGGCGTGTGTCAATAGTTCCTTCCCGGAAAGTTTAAGAAAATCATCCAGTTTTTGCATCCAGTCTTTCATGTACATGGGTGTATGACTTTTAGCTTGCAATTCTGCGAAATCGAGAAAGAGGCTAACGACTCGGTTCAAGATATCCAGTTCTTCTTCGGTCAGATAATTTTTGGCGTACTCTGCGTCACTTCGTTTTGGTATCATTCCTGTCCACGTGGTCAAGCCCATGAAATCTTTCTCCGCGTCTGCTCGGCTATAAATAATTTCAGCTGCTGTGTGTCCGTGAACCGAGAAATGCATCTTGTTCTGTATCGTGGCAAAAAACGATCGGGTCATTTCCGTACGTGGGTCATAATCTATGCTGAGTGCATAAATTTCAAGAACTTTTCGGTAGAATAGTTTTTCCGATGAACGGATGTCACGAATACGGGCGAGCAATTCATCAAAATAATTGCCTCCTCCCGCTCTCTTCAACAAATCGTCATTGAGTGCGAATCCTTTTACTAAATATTCTTTCAACACTTGCGTAGCCCATATACGGAATTGTACGCCCCGGTGGGAATTTACCCGATACCCCACGCTGATAATCATATCAAGGTTGTAATAAGAAACTTGATATGTTTTCAAGTCAGAGGCAGTTGTTGCATTTTTTGCAACAACTGCCTCTGTTTTTAATTCGCCACTCTCCAATACGTTTTTTATATGTCTGGATATCGTGGATTTATTGCGTTGAAATAATTCCGCCATTTGATCAATACTCAGCCAAACCGTGTCCTCGGAAAGGATCACTTCTATTTTGGCTGTTCCATCTTCTGTTTGATAAAGAAGAATTTGACTTTTATTTTCCTCTTGCATGGCTATTCCGGTTTAAAGTCTCCTATTTTTATAATATTTCCCAGACGATCTATTTTAATAGGAAGACAGGTTTCTTTTATCATTTCCTTTTCTCGAGTGATTGCTCGTTCCATTTTATTCATGGGAGAAAATTCAACTTTATCTACAATGCTTTTTGCAACTTCCGCTTTGATAAAGAAACACTGGTATCCAGTGGATGACACCGTTTTATATATTCGTTCTCGCTCTATCGGGAAATGAATCTTTCCATCACTCACCTCCTTCGCCGTGGGTAAATACACTAAATCATTGGGCGAAAGAACATATTTCGGGCTATCCCCATTTGCATCCTCGGGAGCGGGCGCCAATCCTTTCTTTTGTCGTTCAATAACCGTATTTAACGGGATTGTTGCGTACGTTCTTTTGCGTGCAAGCGTGCCGGTTTTGGGATCAACACTTTCCGTTTCATAGATCGCGAAGAATAGATTGGTACCTTTAGCGGCTTCCACGAATTTTGAACTTTTATTTCCCGATTGTCCGACGGCAAATTTATCAGCTTTCTCGTACCATCTTACTTTATAAATAGGTTGATGGTGCGTCCCGTCGTTAAGCCGCTTTATATCCCGATTCATGGCATCAATCCCGTCAGGCGAAAACGCTAAATTGGGATCATCATTATTTTCCTCTAAATGGCGGAGCAGGATTTTCTGAATACTTGTATCCGTTATTTCTTCTATTATTTTCTTTCGGGTAAATGTCGTATCCAATGGTTTGCGAGTGGCAAAATACCTGTCCTTTGTTTCTCGCGTGAAATAATAAACTTCAATCTTTGAAAGATTAATGTCTTGCCAGACATCACGATTGTCTTCAAAATACTTCTTTATCTTCCCGCTATCATAACCTAGTTCGAGCATGGCTATTAATTTCTTTTTTAAGTCTTTTTCCACGATCGCTTGCGGTTGCTTGATAGCCTCCTTCAGTGAAATCGTTTTTATTTTGCGCAGATTCACTTCTCCGAAAACGGTTTCTTTATGCATCGGTTTGCGGATAGCCCAACTTGTTCCCTTCATCTGACTGGTATATACTTTCTTCCCGTTTTCGTAATGCAGGTAGTGATTTGTCGTTTTATTTATGACACGCAGATTCTGCTTGAAACTGACAATGATGTTTTGCAATGCCGTCTGCATATCTTGCGTGAATGTTTCCCAAGGCTTGTTGAGAATCCATTTATAATTACCTTTATCGTCAGTTTTATATTTGGTACAGAGTAACGATTGCAAGTCGTGACGGGAAACCTTTGCTTTGTTGCTTGCCGACTGATTATTCAGGTAATTCACGATATTACGATTCGCGCACGCGATGACGATAGCATCCATAGCGTGGTGGCGATGGTCGATACGCTTTTTATTGAAACCTTTCTGCAATTCGAGGGGGATTGAAGGAATAATATGCCCGTTTGCGCTCACGGATGTAAATCGAGAGCATCCCGTTATTTCATTCAACCGAACAAAACGGGGTAGAATAATTTTGTTCCAAACATCATTAACCCCCCAATCCTTCTTCAGTCGGTCTGTAACGCCGCCTGTGCAAACAATGACATTTTTGGAAAGAGCCTCTTCTTCTCCTTCTTCCCGCACGATATTCGAGAGCAAAGATGTTACTACTTTACTGATATAGCGGCTGTCATTCAATTGGCGGGCAATGAATTGCTCGGGAATATCCTCCATGAGCAGTTTCTTCATTTTACCACGGTTACGCGAATAGTGTTCACGCGCGAAACGCTCGTAGGCTTCAACGGAGAAAATTTCAACCGTTTTCCCGGAACCGAGGAACACCTTTTCCCCGGGATGTTTTTTGATAAACTCGTACCCCAAGCAATTACTTTTTAATTTATTCACTTCCGCTTCACAAATCACCTTGTTGCTGAACGAATCATCAAAATAACGTGCTTGCGGGATGATATGTTCTATTTCATAAGCGGGAGTGAACAATTTGCCAAGTGGTATTACCTCACCTGTATACGGGGATACATATTTTTGTTCCAACCACAGCTTGTAACGTAAGATTTCAGAACGGGAGGGGTACCTTTTCGTGTCACCTTGTTTGAATTTGTCCAATATGGAAGAAATATCTTCCGGTAATTCGGGAGTACTATTTAACACGGTATCCTCGTAAATACGCAAAATATCTTGTTGGCTTGGAGAATAAGGACGAACATTTTCAATCTCGAATTCCGGATTCATAAACTCCGTCAACAACATTTTGACGCGTAAGTTCGTGTTTTCATTTTCCAAAATCTGTCGTGTTATGTCGGCACGCTTGCCGGACGGATTCTTCATCTCTCGTCCAAGCTCGACGTGAATTTCATCAATCCGACCTGCTTGTTTCCAAATATCTCGAACCGTGCGTAATGTCTCCGTGATCACTTGTTCCACGCTCGGATTACGCAATGAATGTTGCTTGAATGATTGCAAGTAATCGTCTATATCCGCGGGAGTCTTCCACCGGGTGATATCTTTCATTTCCGAGTGACGATCGTAAACGATATAACACGCCAGCCACGTGGGCAACGAATGGAAGTCATTGATGGAGGTTAGGTTAATCGCTTTCTCCCGAACCCGGTTTCGTATATTGTCGTCGTACTCTCCGGCAATTATTTTGTCAATTCGAGTCTTGGTTTGGGCATCAATAGCAGTTTCGTTCCAGTACTTTCCGCTTCGCATCAAGGGAAGTAATTTCTTGATAGCTTTGGCTGAATAGGCTCCGTATTCTTTTTTGAAAGGAGGGAACTTTTTAAATACGTCCGCGAATTCGGCATTCAAATTATTTTTACGGGCAAACGACCGAAGAGCTTTTTCAATTTCTTGTTTATCCTCCACCGAGTATAAAATATGCCACAAGGCTTCTTCTTTTTCCCTCGTGAGGAAGGTGGGAGCTACGTGTGCTTTCCCGAGATAAGCCAAGATTTGGGCATGGGTTTCATTGCAAGGATAAGTTTTTTCTTCGACATAATTCCATCTGTAATTGGCGGCTTTGTTTTTCAAGTGAAATGCCGGATATTTCAAAAAATTCTTTTGGTCGATCTCTTTTTTGTCATTTAACCACGAGAACAATTCGGCGTAATCTTCTTCTGTGGGCAATAATTGTCGGGTGACATCTATATCAACCCCTGCATTTTCGCCTTCTTTCTGGTAAATACGGATGTTGGAGATAAATTGCCACAGGCGAAATTCTTGGAATAACGGGTGGGATTTGGCGATACACTTGATCGGGGAGGTCTTGATTTCTCCTGTTTCCGTGTCAACGAAAGTATTCTGCTCGTACGGGCAATTTTCAATGAGCGACTTTTTACTTTTCAACGGGCGTTGATAAAAGATAATGTCATTCATGAAAAGGTGAATAAAATCTCTTGCGGCAATATTATTGCGATGTGCCTCGTTGTTGGGATAAAGTTCTTGAATACAGGTAGTATATAATTCTTTGTTCTGTAATTCCGGGTGAAATTTGATTTGTGCCTTCAGTATCTGTTGAAGTTCATCCCTGTAATATTTACGCTCGATCGTGTGTATCAGTTTCCCGCGTATTTTTTGAGAAGGATTCTGTAACAAGGTATCGTAAATATATCTGCCCACGGTTTCACCACTCTTCTCGATATCAGCCTCGGTTCTTTTTTTTGAAAGCGTCCAATCCTCTTCTTTCGGTGCTCTAAAAGATCTTTTTATATTCCCTTCTTTGTCTTTTTTAGGGTTTCCCTCCGCGTCTATATCTGTTGTTACGATGAATTCTTTTATTTTGCCTTCCCACTCTAAAGGAGTGGCACTTGTCCGGCGATATATCATGCCATTCTCCAGATGAATGTTATACCACGAGTCTTTTCCTTTTTTTTCTCCGCTGTCTTCTACTTTTACGACTTTAAGCGCGTAAAATTCTTCCAGTTTAGAGGAATTTTCTTTTTCTTCTTCTCCCCGGAGTTGATAGTAGCCTCGTTTTTGGTTAAAATTTAGTAGTATCCATGCCAGTTCCTCTTTCTTGATTTTTTGTGTTAGAGCCTTTTTGCGCAAATAGTATAGCGTCCAATCATAAGGAACTTTTTTATTGCCCGCGACTAATTCAGGTGCATGGGTGGCAAAATCAAATAACATTTCATTGAAAGAATCTTTGAAAATAAATTCATGTATTCCGTTTTCATCCGGTTTCCACGGAAGTTTACATTCAATGCCTGTTGAGAATTTCCCGTGACGATCCAAATGATTCGTGTAATGTTCAGGTAAAAATCCCAGTAAATCTAAAACACGGTGTAAACGTTCACGTCTTAATAAATGCCTCTCTCGTAAACGGCGTACGCCTCTATAGCGGGTACGTTCAGCGGTTTGTGATGTTGAATTTCCTTTATTGAAGTCCCCCAATATGGCGGCATCCATCGGAATAATGCGACTGCCGGCGGCTTCTATTTCCTCTAATTGTACTTTGTTTTCGTTATCAATATTACCGTTTATTATAGCCCAGCCGATACTGTTAGTTCCTAAATCCAGTCCTAAAATTTTTTTCCCCATGACCATACTGTTTGAATTTCTCCAAAACTATAAATATTTCTTTAAAAATCCTATGGCATCTCGTTTATTTTTTCTATGTTTGTGATACTAATTTAAGCAAATCACAATAAGGATTATTCCGTTGTGAAAACATTTAGGGCAGGGATAAGAATAATTTTCTTGTCCTTTCTCTTTTTTATCAGAGCCTCGTTCAAGATTTTATCCAAGCTGTCCGGAGAATCTTATTTCCCGATATTCAGATCGAGATGTAACACCGGTCTGCGCACCCAATCCTTTTCCAACGCCTCTATCGCCAGTCCCTCGAACAACTCCTTTTCTCCTTGGAAATCCGTTTATTTTTTTGTGACAATAAGACAAAGATACCTAAAATGTCGGTACATGCGCCATGTTTTTGTATATCTCGGATAATTTGTTACATTATATATTTATTATTCAACCATGCAACTTCATATTTTTTGCATATCTCGGATAATTTATTACGTTTGTATGTTTGTTCTTCAACCATGCAACTTTATGTTGATTGTATGTGAAGGGATATTGTAAAACATTTAGATACTGTAGTTTATAACTGTATACATGCTCGTGAATTGAAACATGATGTGTAGGAGTTTCGTGGCGGATAACAGTAGAACGGCGCAAGCGTTATGGTTGGCGCTGGCTAATGCCTTGTCATTATGCATGACATTGGTCATATCGGCTATCCTTAGCCGATATATGACTGCTGTCGAGTATGGCACGTATCGTCAGGTGATTTATATTTACTCGACTTTGTTGATGATTTTTTCCTTCGGGCTTCCCGGTGCGTATTCTTACTTTCTTGCACGTGTCCCGGTAGAAGAAGGGCAGGCGGTGATTCGCAAACTCGGCGTGTTATTCTGGGGACTTTCTTCCGTTTTTTCAGTCACCTTGTTCACGGGGGCATCATGGATAGCCGAATTACTTGGCAACCCGTTGCTAACCGATAATTTGAAATATTTTGCCATAACTCCCTTGCTATTGATGCAGGTATTGGGCGTCGAGCGCGTATTGACCGTGTACGGGAGGGCACGTGTTGTGCTGGTGTACGTGCTGTTGAGTCGCGCTTTCAGCGTACTTTGTTCCGTGATACCCGTGATTGTTTTCAATACCGGGGTTCCCGGGGCAGTTATCGGGTTGGTGCTCGCTTCTTTTGGCTCCTTTCTCGTTGGTACGAGACTCTTGTCATTGCCCTTTAAAAATGTAACACGGGGAAGAACGGATTTGACAATCGCGGATATATTGCGATTCTCGATGCCGGTGTTTTCTTCGAGCTTGTATGGATTCGTCATTGGTTCCGCGAGCCAATTTTTCGTGAGCCGTTACTTTGGGGTGGAAGAATTCGCTATGTTCGCGAACGGTTACAAGGAACTTCCGGTAGCGGGGATAATGATTGGTGTCGTTTCCGGTATTTTATTACCGGAATTTTCCCGGATGACAAAGGACGGTTCCGGTAGCGGGCAATATCTGGTCCTTTGGAAAAACGTGGTGCTCAAGTCTGCGTCGGTAATATATCCGTTTACCGTCTATTGTTGCATTTTTGCCCCGGAAATAATGGGAGTGTTATACGGGACCGCTTATCGTGAAGCTGCCGGTTTATTCCGGATTGTCACGATAGTAAATTTGGTGCGTATCGTGCCGTACGGACCGATAATGTTCGCGTTAGGCAAAGGCAAGATATTTGCCAACGCCCACTTGGTCACGGCGGTACTATTGCTAGGGCTTGATTTTCTTTGCGTTACCTTTTTTCCGTCTTTGTCTGCGATTGCTATCATTGCAACGGCAACCACGGTCTTTTGTCTTGTGGTTTTAATGGTAAGTACGGCACGGCTCCTGAACACCGGGCTTTCGGGATTGATGCCATGGAAATCCATGTCCAAAATTCTATTCGTGTCTGTCTTCTCGTGTTTTTTAGGGAGTTGTGCGGTAAATTTAACGGGAGTTACCCGTGATTTCCCGGTTCTTCTCTCGGGATTTTTGATATCGGTTGTTGTCTATCTGCCTCTTTCATATATCGCGGGGATTAATTACGTGAGGCTGTTGAAACCGTTGGTGTCATCCCTGCGAACGAATCCATGAAAATGAAATTGACTATGAATATTCTAATTATCACAAAGCATTTTTATCCTTACAATCGAATTGCCTCTTTTCGAATTAACTCGTTCGCTAAATATTTTCATGAAGCGGGGCATTCGGTAACGGTCGTGACCGAGGGAGAATGTGATGAAACCGCCTTGTGGAATGGCTGTGAAGTTTACTATATTAAAGATCCGATGATGACTCCGGCGTATTTGCTTAAACAAATACAGTTAAATAAAAAATGGACTCCAAGACGAGTGGTTAGGGCTTTAGAAGCAAGAATATTTTTGAAGGGACCCTGTATTTGGCGTGCCAAGGCATATAAAAAAATAGAAGAATTATTTCAAAGGAATGATTTCGATGTGGTATTGAGTTCTTTCGGACCTTTGACTCCTCACGCACTCGTGATGAAATTGTTAAAGAGAGGATACAAATTCTTTTGGGTTGCTGACATGCGTGACGAAATGTCAAAACATCCTGTCTATTCCAAAATATACGCGAAACGGCTCTCGTTTTATGAACGTAAAATACTCGAGAAGGCAGATTTGGTATTGTCCGTGTCGAAGCCCCTTATTGATGATTTTAAGACGATGTGTTCACACGAGCGGTTTTTGGAAGTGAGAAACGGATATGATTACGAGGAGTGTCATGAAGTGAATTTTCAATCCCAATTCACGATGGGCTATATAGGTAGGTTTTATGGAATGGCTATTCCGGATAATCTGTTTAACGCCTTTTCCGAATTAATCGAGGAGGGAAGACTACCCGAAAACAGTCGGATTAAAATAGTTGGAAATCACAGGCATGTTGATGTACCCGGCAGGATATCGTCGAACGTGATTCAATGTAAGGCTGTGCCTCATGAAGAAGCGATCAGGATATCCACGACCGAGGTTGATACTCTCGTGATGGTGCATAGCTCCGGGCGGAAAGGAGTGTATTCCGGTAAATTGTTCGATTATCTTGCCACGAATAAACCTATTTTAGCTTTGTACGACCCTAACGATGTGGTTGCCCCGCTACTTGCCGAAACAAAAGCCGGGTTTATCGTTGACGACGCCGATAAAGAGGGGATTAAAAATATGATCATGAAATGTTATCAGATATGGAAGAATAAGGAGGTGCTTCCGCGAGATTGGGACAAGATAAAACAATACTCGCGTCGCAACCAAGTCCAAATTCTTCTCGATTACCTGTCTGCAAATTACCGGGGCAAAAACAGCTAGATGCCCGCGTATTCGCTCGGTGAAAAGCGATCCGGGTTCTCGTTGCCGAAGAACAAATATAGATGCAGTGGCGTTCCGTCCGGTTGTCCTGCCGCGGGGATTTCCATGGTTACCTCCCCGTCACCGCGGTGCGCGTTATGGCAGGTAATCATTTGCGGGGAACGGGGTTGCGTGTTGTAGAAATACCCGAGGTACACTTGATCCGAGGCGCTTGCTTTCGGTCGGTCGGCGTCATTTTCCCAGCGGAGAGTAACCGTCCAGCCATCTCGTGCTACATCGGTAATCACCGGGGCTTCCAAGGTTCCCATGGAGAAACGGAATGTCGGGAACGCCCACACTCCCTCGCCCGGATGGATACACCCGCCGTTCACGGAGTGGAAAGCCGAGTCGCTTTTGGCGGCATGAGTTTCCTTTGCCCAGATTTTCCACACGGGTAGCCCTCCCGTGGTGCGTCGGTACACCCGCCACATCTTCCGAACTTCGGTGAATTGGTTGGAAGACTGTTCTTCCCCTTCCGAGCGGGATTTCTTGGGTCCCCGTTTGGATTTACACGTCCGCACGCCATTCCCGTGGCGGTAGAGTGTCACCCCGTCCATTCTGACGGGACCGTTGGCAAGTAGAGCAAGAAGTATTGGTGAAGTCTTATCCATAACCTATATGATTTAAGTATTAATTCCGTATCAATTCCGGTGCAATAGTACTTAAAATATTTTAGTAATCCAAATAATAAGCTATTAAAACGCTATTACTATATAGGGTTTTAATAGCGTTTTAATAGGGAACTAATAGCGTTTTATACGGGATTAAACCGGAATTCATACGGGATTAGTGATAAATTAATGTATGTATTTGCCTAATCTTGGCATAGTTTTGGTAGGAAATATTTATATTTGACAGGAAAAATTTTAAAATAGAAAGAGTATGGCAGAATTTGTGAATCCGGTAGGAAAAATACGGGGGAAATACGGGAACGTGATTGGCTACGTGCGGAAGAACGGGAAGAACTATTGCAAGAGTGCGGGGTTGAAGCGTAAGCCGAACGGGGAGGTGCAGAAACGGCAGTCGATAGCCTTCGCCACGACGACAGAAAGAAAACGATGGTTGATGGTCGCCATTCGGTTAGGATTTCCCGGGGGAAACGGCTATCCGGAGGGGTTCAACGGGTTCGTGAGCGCGAACGTGACGAATGCCGTGGAAGTGGAGAGGGTTGACCCGGAGAAACCGATCAGTGTGCGCAAGAAAGCCGGACGGGAGTTCCGTGGCGAGATTGATTACCGGAAATTGCGGGTGGCAGCCGGGCAATTGGTGCCGCCATCGGTTAGTGCCGAGGTGGACGCGGAGAACCGGAAGGTGCATTTCACCTCCCCGGGGGAGCAACTCGAGTTGATCGATTGTTTCTTGGATGATAAAATTTATGGCGTGGTGGCTGGTGTACGGAACAAGCGTTGCCGCGTGGTGGAATTGGGTACACGGGGAGAGGCGATCGGCACGAACGTGGATTTCCCGAGAAATGTCGAGGCGGACGAGCTTGTCGTTTACGTGTTTGCGGCGGGTGCCGACGGGAAGGATGTTTCCGATTCGGTGTGCGTGTGTCACCCGGAGTAACGACTTAATTGTCTTTCTTTATTTTGGATACTCCCGTGGCATCGAGTTTTATGATTTTCGGGTTGCCGGAGTACGTGATCGAGGATACCCCGGAGGCTTTGGCGCTGAGTCCTTTCACGACGTTGATGTTGACGTGGGAGGAGCCTGAGGCTTCGATGGTGGCATTGTCGATCCGGAAGTTGTCAAGGTTCGCGCGAGAGGCTCCGTTTACTTCAATGTTGCCTTCCGTGCTTTTGCCCGCGAGGGTGAGGTTGCTGGCTCCCGATATTCTGAAAGCTATCACGGGGGCGGTGAGTTCACCGGATATTTTTGACGCTCCTGCCAAGTGTATTTCTGCTTCTTGATTTACGCGGATGGGGTCGGTTGACTTCATGGCGGAAGCGCCGACAATTTTCGCCTTGAAGTTGTTCGCGGTGATTTCTCCCGTTAAAGTGAGGGAGGAGGCTCCGGTCAATTCGACATTTTCTAACGCAGACAGGTTGACTTCGGCGGTGAATTTATCGTTGTTTTTTCCTTTGATTTTACCTTCAAAGGTAATGAGTAGTATCCCGTCCTGTTTTAGCGTGAAGTTTAGTTGCTTTTCCAGTCGGGCGGGAATGGTGACCGATGCCCCGGTGGATTCGCCTTGTCTGGCGGTAACTTTGAATGCCCCGTGGACTTCAATCCCGGTGATTTTTTCTCCTTGGAAACGGGAAATCGTGATTTGTTCTTGCGCGATGGCTCCGGTGATGGCGAAGCAGAACATGAAGAGGATGAATGTAATTTTTTTCATGATTATTATTTTTTAATGGGACGTTTAAAGGTAGTGAAAAGTTACAAAGGGTGATAAGTATTGGAAAAAAAATTAGAAATTTGTTTGTTAAGAATTAATCTTTACTTTTGTAAGTATCAGATGTTTTTTTAATCTATAACGCTATGCAATACACTTGTAAATATCTTTCGCCCGCGGGTGGAATAACGATTGCCAGTGATGGCGATAGTCTGACAGGACTATGGTTTGACGGTCAGAAATACTTTGCCGATACGTTGTCGGCGGAGCATGAAGAGAAGTCTTTGCCTGTTTTCGTGCGGACAAAAGAGTGGTTGGATTGTTATTTCGGCGGTAAGGAGCCCGGTTTCACTCCCGATTTGCATTTGGATAGCACGCCTTTTCGTCTTGCCGTGTGGGAAATATTAAGGGAAATTCCTTACGGTAAAGTGATAACTTACAAGGATATCGCGGAAGAAATTGCCCGGCAAAAGGGGGTGCGGAATATGTCGGCTCAAGCGGTGGGAGGTGCCGTGGGGCATAACCCGATCAGTATTATTATACCGTGTCATCGTGTTGTCGGTTGTAATGGCAGTTTGACCGGATACGCGGGAGGTATTGCTAAAAAAGTTCATCTGCTTGTTTTGGAAGGTGTTGACCCGGGTAGATTTTTTGTCCCGTCGAAGGGAACGGCATTGTGATAGACGTGTTTTCACGGGAATTAGTAGCTTCCTTTTTCTATTAAAATATAAATTGGAGCACTTTTTCTCCGATTTTGATATTAAAAGATGTTAAATGTAATGTTTTTTCGGGGAAACAGGGATTTCTTGTTTTTGATTAGTGCAGGGATTCCAGTAGAATATTAAGATTGGAGGTGAAAATCTTCACGGACATGGCAAGCAGGATGATGCCGAAGAATTTTCGCAGGATGTAGACACCGCTTTTGCCCAAGACGCGCTCCACGAGGTAGACGTTGCGCAGGACGACGTAGACGACGAGCATGTTGAGGATGATGGCGATGATGATGCTCAAGGGGCTACATTCGGCTTTGAGGGTTAAGGTTGTTGCCAAGGCTCCTGCCCCGGCGATAAGCGGGAACACGACGGGGATGAATGTGGTTGCTCCTTCGGGACCGTCGTTTTGAAATATTTCGATGTTGAAAGTCATTTCTATGGCAAGCACGAAGAGTACCAACGCTCCCGCCAGTGCGAAAGAAGGTATGTCGATGTTGAATAATCTCAATAACCCGTCCCCGGCAAAAAAGAAAGCGATAAATATAACCAGAGATATTCCTGACGCTTGGGCTGCGTTGACTTTTTTCCCGGTACTGTTAAGACCGATGACGATTGGGGTGGAACCCGTGATATCAATAATGGCAAAGAGTACCATGAAGGCGGTGAATATTTCTTTTATATTGATGCTGAAATCCATAAATCGAAGAATAATATGTTTTAATTGACGGGACAAAGATAAGGATAAAAAATAGAAAAGTCGGGTGCTAAAAATGGAATATCTTGTATGGGGGTAATTGTCTTGTAAATTGGTGATGGTAATCTTTCATAATTATCACTCGTGATTGACTGAATTTATCCTATTTTGTTCTATCTTTGCACGATAGATGCCCTTGTCGTAAGGGGATGGAAGGAATTTTGAGTGTAAACATATAGCACATCTGTTGTGCCGGCGAAAATAGAGGAATAATGAAAGAACGTGAAATGCCTTCTCGGGAGGATGGTAATTTGTCTTTTGAAGAGGAAGTGTCCGAATTAATGGATGAACAGTTTTTGTTCACGGAAAGTGTATGTATTGATTTACCCATGGGGGTTGAGATTTATGATGCACGGGGGATATTGCGTTTTATAAATGATAGTGCCTTGCGTATATATGGTGTTGACGACCGGAATACCGTGGTCGGTACGGTTAATCTTTTCAATAGTCCTTATATGGATGAAGTGTTGGAGGCAAAAGTCCGGGGAGGAGAGGAGATTGAACTGGAGTTCGAGTATGACTTCGACAAGATAAATAGCAATGCCTATTTCAAGAGTAAAAATCGGGATACCATGATTTACGCGGTGCGGATTGTCGCGGTGCGGAACAAGAAGGGAAGTATTATAGGGCATATATTACTCACGAATGATGTTACTGCCGTGAAGGAAGCCGAGTTTCACACGGAAGAGAGCAAGAAGGATATGGAGATGGCGATGGATACGGCTAATATGTCGTCTTGGGTGTATGATGTGGATAAGAAGGTATTCGGTACTTTATATGGCAAGGCTATCGTGGAAGATGGTGTGACTCTTGCCGAGTTATTGGTGAAATTGCATCCTCAGGATCATGTCCCGTTGATGCAACTTTTTTCCCGATTGATAGATAAAGAAATTCAACAAGGGCAGATAACGGTGCGTTTCTATGACGAGCGGGAGGGACAATACCGTTATTACGAGAGCCGGATGCGATTGTCTATGGAGCATTTCGGAAAGCGGTTGATTGTCGGAACGCAAATGGATATGACGGATAAAGTGCGGATGGTAAAGAGAACACAGGATTTGCTCGCGAAGCGGGAGTTGGCGATGCAATTCAATAGTATTGTTCATTGGGATTTTGATATACGGACACGGAAGTTTGAAGCCTATAATGACCCGATTAATGATTATGCCAGTGATAAGCTTGTGACTGTTTCCGAATACATGGAGGTAGTCCACCCGGAAGATTGTTCTGTTTTCAATGATGCTATCCAGTCGATGTTGTCCGGAGAAGATCTTACGATTGATTTTACTTGTCGCATGCAAACCAAGTACGATGAAACATGGCAATATTTCAGTGTTACGGGTGTTCCTTTCGAACGGGACGAAGAGGGTAATATTGTGCGATTCACGGGATTCAGACAGAATATTTCCAAACTTCACCAGTTGGATGAAGAACTCAGAAGAAGGAATTACAGGATAGAACTTACTTTTAAGACTGTCGGGATGTCTTATTGGGATTTTGATGTCGAGAGCAAGCAGTTCCGGGCGTTTAACGATCCGGTAAATGATTTCCTCTCGGAAAAGGCAATCACTCCCGAGGAGTATCTGAATGTAACCCACCCGGATGATATAGAGCATGTTCGTGAAAATATCGATTGTATGCTCCGGGGGGTAGATAGAGAGTTCGCTTTTAAATACCGCTCCAAGACGAGGTGGGATAAGGAGTGGCAGACTTTGCTGGTGACCGGCGTGCAGGTCGAAAGGGATAAAAGAGGGCGTGTACTTCGTTATACCGGAATCAAGTTTAATAACACGAAATCGGAGAACGTGGCACGGGAGTTAAAGGAACTGAAAGAGAAAGCCGAACTTTCCGATCGGCTTAAATCGGCTTTTCTTGCTAACATGAGTCACGAGATACGTACGCCGTTGAATGCCATTGTCGGGTTTTCCGGGTTGATGGTGGATTGTGACGATCCGGCGGAAAAAGAGGAGTACATGAATGTTATCCGGTCTAATAATGAGTTGTTGTTGCGATTGATTAATGATATTCTTGATCTCTCCAAGATTGAATCGGGTGTTCTTGAGCGTAGGAGAGAGAATTTCAACGTGACGAAGGTGTGTAATGAGTTGTACATGATGATTTCGCAGAAGATCACGAATCCTGATGTCGAATTTTTATTGGAGCCCGGACCGGACTGTTGGATATTTCTGGACAGGAACCGGCTTAAACAGGTGTGGATGAATTTCCTTTCCAATGCCGTGAAATGTACGCGGTCGGGATATATTAAAATGGGATACTCTATCGAGAGGGGAGGCATCCGGGTGTATGTCGAGGATTCCGGTGTCGGAGTCCCCCGGGAGTTGCAGGATAGATTGTTCGGTCGGTTCCAGAAGTTGAACGAGTTCGCGCAGGGGACCGGGTTGGGACTGGCTATTTCCAAGGCTATCGTCGAGGGTGCGGGGGGAGAGATAGGGTGTTCTTCTACTCCCGGTGTCGGCTCGACTTTCTGGGCGTGGGTGCCTTGTGCCATATCCATGGAGGAGAATGGTGATCCGGTTATCACGCAATTTTCGGAAAAACATTCTTCTTTGGATAAATCACGGGAACTGAAAATTTTGGTAGCTGAAGATAATGATAGTAATTATTTGCTGGTGCGACAGATTCTTAAGGGGTATCATGTTGTTCGTGCGCTGAATGGAGTTGAGGCTGTAAAGATGAGTCGTGACGAGAAGTTCGACCTTATTTTTATGGATATGAAAATGCCTGTCATGGGCGGACTGGAAGCAACCCGGAAAATACGAGAGTTTGACGCGGAAATACCCATCATCGCTCTCACGGCAAACGCGTTTGATTCTGACAGAATCAGCGCCATGGATGCCGGATGCAACGCCTTTTTGGCGAAACCTTTGGAACGGAAACAGTTGCTTGAGATTTTTTCTATGAAATGGTAGGGGGAAATTAAACATTGGTGATGATTGTTTTATATGCCTGAAATGTGAAGGTGGAGTCTAAAAGATAGAAAAAAGGTTATATATTTGTAACGTTGAAGTGATGTTTTATTTATCCGGAGTGTCATGGCTGACGTTGATGATGTTTTTGTACGACAGGTAAACGGGAAGCAGGAAAGAGCTTATCATGAGTTGTTCCGGCGGTTTTATAATTACCTTGTAGTGTATGCCATGAGGCGGGTGCAACGGCAGGATGTGGCGGAAGATGTTGTTCAGGAAGTATTCGTGAGTATGTGGGAGGGTGATAAGGAGTTTAATTCGTTTGTCGGGTTGAAGGCGTTTTTGTATAATGCCGTGTCGAATCGTTGTCTGGATTATTTGAAACACCAGAAGGTGGTAGACCGGTACGTGGCTGTTGCTTTGCGGGAAGGGAAGGAATGGGAGGAGATGGATTTGGTGGAGGAGGAGATGTACAGGGAATTGCATTTGGCTGTACAGGGATTGCCGGAAAGGAGCCGTGCGGTTTTCGAGTTGCATCTGGAGGGGAAGAAAAACGAGGAGATCGCGCGATTGCTGGAATTGTCGGTACTTACCGTGAAATCGTACAAGAAAAACGCGATGCATTATTTGAAGAAAAGATTGGGTGATTTGTATTTTTTATTGAACGCGGTAAAAATAATTTGATTCGGATACCCTCTTTTTGTACCCTCGGTCGTATTTGGTGTAAATAAGAAATTACGCCATGAGCAGTGCCAATAAAAATGAAATAAGTTGTTTGCTTCGGAAGTATTTTTCCGGGACGTTGTCCCCGGGGGAGAAAATACGGCTGGATAGTTGGTTGGAAGAAAGGGAGGAACACCGGGTTCTTTTCGAGAGATTGCATAATGACACTCGATTTGCCGAGGAGTATGGGGTGTTTCGACGAGTGGATACGGAGCGGGCGTGGGAGCGTTTTCGCGAGGGACGGGGATTAGGTCGTAGACGGAGGATAGGCACGTGGGTGAGATACGCGGCGGTTATTATGATACCCTTGATTGTCGGGGGGATTTGGTGGGGAATTTCTTCCGGGCAGAAGGAGAAGCAGCCGCTGGTGGCGCAAAAGTCTTTGCCTGTATTGCGGAAGACAGACGTGATACTGGAACTTGCCGACGGGAAGAAAGTAGTTCTGGAAGGGAAGCGGGAGAAAATGATTCAAGTGGGAGAAAAATTAGTCGTGAAGCAGGCAGCCGGGGAGTTGGTGTACTCGGATTCCGTGGGGAATACTCGGGTTGACACGAATATATTGCGAGTGCCCAAGGGTGGGGAGTTTAAATTGCAGTTGGCTGACGGGACACGGGTGTATTTAAATTCCGCGACAAAACTGAAATATCCGGTGGCTTTCGAGGGGGAAGAACGGCGGGTGTATCTGGAAGGAGAGGCTTATTTCGAGGTGGCGAAGGATGCGGAACGACCGTTTTTTGTTGTCACGGACGAGATGACGGCACGGGTGTACGGGACGGAATTTAACGTGAACACGAGTTCCGAGGACGGGGTGCGCACGGTGTTGGTCGAGGGAAAGGTGGGGGTGACCGTGCGGGGTTCCGAGCGGGAATACGTGTTGAAGCCTAGTGAGATGGCTTTCTATGACCGGGGCTCGGGAAAGGTAGACGTGCGGGAAGTGGATACGGATTTGTACACGTTGTGGAGAAAAGGGATGTTTGTTTTCGAGCGGGAGTCTTTGGAAAGTATTATGGAAACACTTTCGGCATGGTATGACGTGGAAGTGTTTTTCCAATCGGAGAGCGCGAAGCGGTTGCATTTCTCGGGGCATATGAAGCGTTACGAGCAGATAGACGAGATTTTGCACGCGATTACGGACGCGACGGGTGTCGTGTTTACTATAAACGGGAAAACAGTTTGTGTTTCAAGATAAAACGGAAGGTCGGCAAACCCTCCGTTTCATTCTCATTTAAACAATAAACCTCGCCTTGGAACCGTGAGGGTTTATTGAGTGTTTAATTTATATTACGACAAATGTATGAAAAAAAAACGATTATGTTTTCGATTACCCTGTGGTACGAGAAAAAAAATTGAAAGAGTGATGAAATTTTTTTGGATTTTAATGTGCGCTTTTACTTTCTCTGTTTCGGCAAATTCATTTGCTCAACAGGAACGAGTCAGCTTGAATTTGAAGGATGTGGCAGTACGGACATTGTTCGATGAGATTCAACGCCAGACGAATCTTTATTTCGTGTTCAACACGGAGCAGACGGATCAGTTGGGGCAATTGTCTTTGCGTGTCGAGAACGAAACGGTGGAGAACGTGTTGAAGAAGGTGTTGGAAGGCACGGGGTTGACGTATAAGTTTCGCGGGGATCTGATCGTGATTCAGCAGGAAGACGAGAAAAAGGACGAGAAGAAGGGTAAGCGGATTTTCGGTACGGTTGTTGACGAGAGTACGAAAGAAGTGTTGCCGGGGGTTACGGTGAAGTTGTCCTCGGGGGCTTCCGTGACGATGGGGACTTCCACGGATCACCGGGGGCGATTCGAGTTGGTGCTTCCGGTGACGAAGGGTACGTTGGAGTTTTCTTTCGTGGGGTTCGAGAGCCAGAAGGTGAGTTTTAACGAGAAGACTGATAGTTTGCGGGTGGTGTTGAGAGAGAAGGTGAACGAGTTGGAAGATGTCGTTATTACCGGTTACCAACAGATTGACAGGCGGCATTTGACGGCGGCGGTGACTTCACTTAAAATGGATGATATTGATGTGCCGGGTATAAATCGTATCGACCAGATGCTGGAGGGGCGTATCCCCGGAATGACTTTTATGCAGAATAGCGGTCAGGTGGGGGCTACCCCGAAGTTGAGAATACGCGGAACTTCTTCTGTCCTCGGGAATCAGGAGCCGTTGTGGGTAGTAGACGGGATTATTCAACAGGATCCGGTGAACATTGATCCGCAACAGTTGAACGACCTCGATTTCGTGAATTTGTTGGGTAATGCTATTGCCGGGTTGAACCCGGACGACGTGGAGCAGATCGACGTGTTGAAGGATGCCGCGGCAACGGCATTGTATGGCGTGCGGGCTGCTAACGGGGTGATCGTTATTACGACGAAAAAAGGAAAGGTGGGACCTCCCAAGTTATCTTATTCGTTGACGGGAAGTTTTTCGACTCGCCCAAGGTACACGGACAAGGGGTTGAACTTGATGAATTCCAAGGAGAGAGTGGATGTTTCCCGCGAGTTGATGGAGCGGGGGGTGCGTTATACTGGAACGTATAACAGTTTCACGGATTGGATCGGTTACGAGCAGGCTTATTTGGATCATTATAAATACGGTGCGATCAGTTTTGAAGAGTTTCAAAAACGTTCGGCTTATTACGAAACGTTGAACACGGATTGGTTTGATATCTTGTGCCGGGATGCTTTTTCGCACAAGCATTCGTTGAGTATCAGCGGGGGAAGTACCAGCGCGAAATATTACGCTTCATTTGGGTACGCGAACGACCAAGGGGAGATTCGCGGGGAAAAGAACGAACGCTACACGGCAAGTGTGCGGGTAACGGTGCAGCATAATAAATTCCAGATGCAATTCGGGATATCCGGTAACGTGCAGGATAAGTTGTATAATCCGAGTGAATTGGGAATTATGAATTATGCTTATAATATGACCCGTGCTATCCCTTTGCGTTGGGAAACGGGTGCATTGTACACGTACCAAAAGAATAATCAGCCGTTTAATATCATTCGGGAGATGGAGGAGTCTGAATACAAGATAGCCCAAAAGAGTGCTAGCGTGAACGCACAGTTGCAATACCGGGTGTCGGAGGCGTGGAAATTGGTTGGTACTGCCTCTTATTCTATGGGTACTTCTGATGATGAAACTTGGTACGGGGAAAATTCCAATTATATTCTTAAATTGAAGAACAAGAGCAATAAGTTGTCCGAGAGTTTGTGCCCTTTCGGGGGAGAGCTGAAAACCAATGCTACGCGTAATAGTTCTTATATGCTTCGTTTGCAAACGGATTATAGCCGGTATTGGGATAAGGATAACGACCATTTCACGAATGCTTCTGTCGGTTACGAGTTGTCGTCATCGACTTACCGGAAAGAGGCGAACACGGAACGGGGGTATTATAAAGACCGCGGGATGAGTTTTGCCGGATTTGCCGATGGTGATTATGAGAAATACCCGAAATTCTACGAGTGGAGTGTTTCCAATCACCCGAAATATACTAAATCGTTGACAAACACGATGTCGGCTTATCTCACGTTGACGTATAGTTACAAAGACCGGTATATTTTTAACGTGAATACCCGTGCGGATTGGTCTAATGCTTTCGGTAGCCGTAGTAACGAGAAGTTGCTTCCCGTGTGGTCGTTTTCCGGACGCTGGAACATGACGGAGGATATTGTTCGGAACGTGAATTGGATCAATAATTTGGCATTGCGTGTATCATACGGTATCCAAGGAAATATGTCGAACGATCAGCCTACGCGTTTGATTATCAATAAGGGTGGATATAGTAACTCTAAGGGTGGATATACTTCGACGATTAGCAAGTTCCCGAATCCCGATTTGAAATGGGAAAAGACACACTCTTTTAACGCTGGCTTGGATTTCAGTTTGTTGAAAGACAAGATTCAAGGTTCTGTTTCATGGTTTTACAAGAAAACGATTGACGCGTTTCTGTCGAAAACCGTGTGTAACGTGAACGGGGTAAATTCTTACGTGGTTAATTCCGGTAATGTTGAGAATAAGGGTATCGAGTTGACGTTGAATTTTGTCCCGATAAACCAGTCGGTATCGTCTAACGGAAAGAGAGGGTTCGTGTGGAGGTTTGATCCCCAGATCGGGCAGACGTTGAATAAGTTGTTGAACGACCAATTGCGTAAAAATGATAAAACTTTGCAAGATGAATTGTCGTTGTCACAATTTTTGAGTGGTTCCGTTCAGTTGGCGGGAACACCTTTGAATACGTTCTTTTCTTATAAATATGCGGGCTTGGACGGCGAGGGAAAGCCTACGTTCAAAGGCTTGGAAGCGGACCGGGCTGATGAATTGCATGAAAAGTACAAGAATTTGAGTAAGAAGGACGTGTGGTTGGCGGTTTTGGATGAGTCCGGAAGCCGGGTGCCCGTGATTCAAGGTGGGGTTAGTAACTATTTCGGTTACCGGAGTTTCACGTTGTCTGTTAATTTCACGTATAGTTTCGGGAACAAGATTCGATTGTTGCGTATCGCTTCCGGGGAATATAGCGCCGTGTCACCGAAACCGATGCAGAATTTGCGTCGGGAGTTCGTGAATCGCTGGAGAAATCCGGGTGACGAGAAGATAACGGATATACCGGCATTGTCTATTGACGGTGGACAAGATAAAGGGTGGTGGTATAAAAACGAGTATAGAAATCATTGGGAACCGAGCGGGAATGCTACCATATATTCGATGTATGATGACTCGGATATTAGAGTGGCGAGTGGTAATTACGTGCGTTTGCAATCTCTTACTTTGCGGTATTTGTTACCCAAGGAGTTGTTGAAAAAGCTGGGGATGTCTTCCGGGTATTTGTCTTTGTCCGGCTCTAATTTGCACACTTGGGCGAGCAAGGAGTTGAAAGGGCAGACGCCGGAACAATCGGGGACTTCCAGCGTGGTAAATATTTCGATTCGACCGAAGTATTCGTTTAGTTTGAATGTTGTTTTTTAAAATGGATGTATGATGAAAAGATACAGTATTTTGTGGTTTACGGTGCTCCTTTGCTGGCTAAGCGGGGGATGTAAGGATTTCTTGAACGAGTACTCGCAGAGTCTTTCTTATATAGAAACGGCAGCGGATTTGCAGGAATTGTTGTTGGGAAGCGGGTATCAGGATCCCGCTGTGACTGTAAGACCGGGTGGAGAGTATGTCGCTCAGGCGTGGAACAACACGAACATGAAAGATTTCATGACGTATATTCATTTGATGGATGATGATCTAAAAGAGGCGCCCGATCCTAAAGAGAAAGACACTCATAACAGACCTTGGCAGACTATGTCCGGATTCTATCGTTGGGCGGATGACCCGAATATGAATATACTGGGTACATCGTATATCGATCCCGTGTGGGAGGATTTTTACAAGCGTATTGCTGTCTTAAATTCTATTATATCGGAGATTCCCAGACAGAGGGAGAAAAATAAAATAGGGGAAGAGGAGGTATTGAATCAAGTGGGAGGAGAAACCTATTTTTTGAGGGCTTGGTATTATTTCATGTTGACCAATATATACGGTGCGCCTTACGAGAAGGCTAACCCGAATGCCAAATGGGGTGTGCCATTGAAGTTGTCGGAGGAGGTGATTGATATGTATTATTCCCGCCACACGGTAGGTGAAGTTTATGAAACGATCGTTTCCGATTTGAAGACCGCTATTAAATTCTTTGAACGGATGAGTGCGCCAAGTAAGTCGAAACGCATCGCAAGTGCCGAGGCTTGTTACGCTTTGTTGAGCCGGGTTTATTTGTACATGGAACGGTATGAGGATTGTATCGAGGCGGCGGATAAGATAGAAGGTTTTGGGGTAAGGGAACTTGGTTCGTTGCCTGTTGCCGAATCTTTTGCCACGATAGAATCCGTGGAAACGATATTTTCCCACGGACCGTACGTGATGTATTGGATTCATGGGGAGGATGCTGAAATAGAAACGGTTAACAAGATTGATATAGACCATTTGCTGGAAACGGGAGAAGTTATCATGATCCAGACACAGGAGGTGAAGCAGAATGCTTGGTCGTGGGCTTGTTCTGCCACGTTTGAATCTTTGTTTGACGAGAATGATTATCGATTGAATCGTTTTTTCAGTCGCACCCGTTACAAGAAAAATTTGGTCCCGAGGAAGTATAAGGCGAGTATGACTTTTGCCGAATATGATCCGGTGAGTATGGATACCGTGGTGTGCACGAACACGGGAAGTCCTGCAGCTTCCGCGGGGTGGTTGCGTTATGGCGAGGTGCTTTTGAACAAGGCGGAGGCACAGGCTTGTTTGGGACAGGGCGATGCTGCCAACACGTTGAAAGAGTTGCTCCGGTCTCGTTACAAAGTGATGCCGACGATTCCCGGCGGGGGAAAGGAATTGGTAGATTTCGTGCGTTTGGAACGGCGCAAGGAGTTGTGTTTCGAGGGACATCGTTGGTTTGACCTTCGCCGTTACGCGGTAAACTCGGTTTACCCGGATAAAAAGCCGATAGAACATGTTTGTTATCAAATTACAACCAACGACAAGGGGGTGGCCGTGGCTGAAAAGGTTGGAGAAACAACTCTTGAAGCATATAGCGAGAATAGCATGGGATCGTGGATGATTCCGATACCGCAGAGTGTAATCACTTTTTGCGACGGGAACATGGAAAATCCGGAGCGGAGAGGGGTGTCTGCAAATTTTGTACTTGAAGAAGAAAAAGAGGAGGAAACATTATGAAAAGGTTTATTTGTATTTTGTTGCTGGGGATGTTTTTGGCGTGTTCAGAGGAGGATGCGTTGACCCCCACGGAGGTGAAAGATTGGTACGTGATTACCCCGACGGAGAATATGGACGAGGTGGATGAAGCGATTTATCACTTGTATGAAAAGTACAATAAGGCTGTGTTTTACAAGGATACGATCGGCTCTGAAGACCGGGGTTGGAAAGACGAGAACGGAAACCCGAAACTCTATTACGAGGTGCTTCGGTTAAGTTATGACATGACGGAATCAAATAATATTCAAACGAAAATCACTTACACTCCCGCGGATGTGTCGACTCCCGAGAGCAAGAAGGCTATGCTTCCTTTGTTGGAATTGATGGATGAGAAATTGTTTGCATGGATTGAGGGAGCGGACGTGCACGTGCCTGCCGTCCTGATCGTGCAAGATATGGAGAGAGCGAAGAAGCCTTTGTATGTGTACCGGGGATTCGGGGTACTTGGTTTTGCCTTGAACTGTTTTGAGCAAAAGAATGCGGATTCTCTTATCCAACGGACTTTTTTGCATGAGGTGTGTTATGTGGCTTTACAAGAAAATTTGTCTACTTATCAAGATATTGTTATTAATGCTTTTGAAAACAACACTTCAGCATCTCCCGCGGTAGCGAAAGAGTGTTGGGGGGTGAATTACGAAACGTTTGTACCTTCCTATGTTTCTTGGCTTACCAGTGTGAATAATCTGCAAGTGTATGCAAACATGAAATTGCAGTATGAACAACAAAAGGAGGAGGCGCTGGAGCAGTTGAAAAATGAGAATTTAACCGAGGCAGAGCGGAAAAAATGGGAAACTAAACTTAGTTCCGCTGAAATGATGCTTACTTTCGTGGAGGGGAAATTGGGTAATTACGATGAGTACAAAGCAAATCTGGAATTGTATTGTCCCGAGAATTTTGGTTTGTTGGGTTTGACACAAGGTAAAGTCGGTGATAAATTGGCCTATTTTGTTCCGACTGCCGTAGAGGATTTTGCCGCTTACTTGGATGCCATGTTGGATTATAGCGAGGAGGAGTTCAAGGCAAAATACGAGAAGTATCCTTTGGTGCAAGCACGCTATATTCTTGTACAACACGTGCTGAAGAATGCCGGATTTGATATTCAACGAATTCGGTCGGAGATTGATTGAAAATAGTTGTCTGTTTTTAGAGAAATAAATGTTTTAAAAAGATGAAAAAGATATTCGTTTTGATGTTGGTGCTTTGTTGCACCCGGATGCTTGTTGCCCAAGAGTTTACGGCAATTAAAGGAAAGGTCGCGGATCGGTGGTTGTCGCAAGTCAAATTATACGAAACCATTGATGGTGCGCCCGTGGTATGCGCCGTGGCTAAAGTGGAACCCGATGGCAGTTTCGGTTTTCTGGTGAAACCGAAAAAGCCCGGTTTCTACGTGTTGGGAGAAGACGAGAAGATGAATTTTCCTGTTTACGTGAAAGGAGGAGAAGAGATTAACATCGAGTTGCGGGAGAATAAAGCTACTTTGACGGGTAAGAATACAAAAGAGAACGTGCAATTGTATAAGTGGCAAGAATATGATTATAATATTTGGTTGAAAAGTGTATTCTTTCAGAAGATTATTTCTACCTATGAAGATTTTTTCCCCGAGTACGAGAAATTTGTCGATGGGTTGCCGGCATTCAAAGCAAACGTGAAGAGCGGTAATAAAGTTTTTGATGCGCTCCTTAAAGAGTGGATAGACTATTCGGCGGATTATTACGGTATCGTATTTCTCTACACGCCTCGCACGAAACATCCGAAAGCATCCGATTACCCGGCATATTATAACCAGATTGTAAATCCCGAGAAGTTTGCTGACGAGAGCGTGCTGGCCTTTCCGAACGGGACTACCATGTTGCGGTTGTACGCGATTTTTGCCGCGAATCAAAAAAATGTTGCTCCTTCCGATAAGGCGGCTTACGAGCAAGCCTGTTTGGAGGCTTTGCCTAATGATCGGTTGAAAGGGGAGTTTGTTGTTGACCGTTTTTTCTCACAATATCGTACTTACGAGGAGTATCTTGATGGGATGAATAAATTCGGGAAATATTGGTTATCACCTTCTTTAAAGACCCGTGCCGAGGCTGTCGGAACTAAACTATACCAAACCCGTTCCGGGGGGATAGCTGCTGATTTCACCTATCCGGATGTGCGGGGCAAGAATGTGTCCTTGTCCGATTTTAAGGGGAAGGTTGTGTTGATCGATGTATGGGCGACGTGGTGCGGACCTTGTAAGCAAGAGATTCCTCATTTGAAAAAACTCGAGGAGGAGATGAAAGGAACCGATGTCGTTTTCTTGGGCGTATCGGTGGATGAAGCCAAAAATAAACAGAAATGGCTTGATTTTATTGAAAGCGAGAAATTAGGTGGTATTCAGGTGTTTGCCAACGGTTGGAGTAAGATAACCAAGGATTACCGTATTAACGGGATTCCTCGTTTTATCGTGATTGACCGTAAAGGAAACGTGGCGTCGTTCGATGCCCCTCGTCCCTCGAATCCGGCTTTGAAAAAGATGTTGGAAATGGAATTGAAAAAATAAGTCTATAAGGTCCATAAAGTCTATAAGGTCCGTAAGGTCGATGGATTCCTGCGGGACACTTTGCTTACGGCGGTGAAGCTGCCGATAAATATAGTCCGAAGGACATCTGTGACTTTACGGACTTTATGAACCTTATAGACTTTACGGACTCATAAAAGTTTGATTATCATGAGAAGGATTGGTGTATTATTGGCACTTTTGTCGTGTTGTACTTTTCTCTGCCCGGGACTTTGGGCGGGAGAGAAGGGGAAACGGCGTATTCAATCACGGGAGCAGAGTGTTTTCGCAGAAGTGAAGGGATTGGTCAGTCGCGACAAAATGCAGGAAGTCGGTTTGTATGAAGCGGTAGACGGGGGCGAGACTTTGATTAGCAAAACCCGTGTCGGCGCAAACGGTTGGTATGGTTTTGCCGTGGAGGTTGCCACTCCCGGTTTTTATACCGTGGGAGGGGAGAAAACGAGTGAGCGTATTCGTGTTTACTTGGAGGCGGGGATGAACGCAGAGGTCAATATTCTGGAGGATTCTCTCGTTATTACCTCTCGTAATTCTCCTGAAAACCTGTTGCTTGCTGAATGGGAAGGCTTGTTTGAGCCTGTCCGTCGTAGGGTGGATCACATGGATTATATTTTCTTTACTTATAAGGAATTATTCCCTTGGTACATGGAGTTTTTACCCCGAGCAGAAGCGTTTAAGGCGAAGATTCAATCCAAGAATCCCGGTTTTGAGGCATTGTTGCGGCAGACGGTAGAGTACGATGTCGAGTATTTTGCCCTGCGTGCCCTCACTGCCATTAAAATAGACCGTGCCGTGAGGAAAGGATGCCGCCCTGCCGTGGAGGAATACCCGGAATATTATAGGAGGTTGGTGACAAAGGATAAATTGGGAGATGCCTCCCTGCTTGAACAACCTTATGGGGTCGATTACTTGGAAAAATATGTCACTCTTGCTTTGCAATTCGAGAAGCGGAAGATTACTATTGCCGATCAATTGAGGTGGGTGCCTTGTGATTTGTTGAAGGCAGAAATTGTGTTGCGTCATGCCGGGCGGGCAAAGACGTACGAGAAATACGATGAGATTGTCACTTACTTTGCACGTTATCTGACCACCAAGAGTCATCACCGGCGTATGGATGAACTCAGTGCAAAACTTTACGTGGGGAACAAGGGTGACAAGGCGGCAAATTTCACTTATCCTGACCGGAATGGTAAAATGGTTTCCTTGTCTGATTTCAAGGGAAAAATCGTGGTGGTTGATGTTTGGGCGACGTGGTGCGGACCTTGCCGGGAAGAGATTCCCGCTTTGATAAAATTGGAAAAAGAGATGCACGGGAAAGATGTCGTTTTCATCGGGGTTTCCGTGGACGAGAAGAAAGACCACCAGAAATGGCTGGAAGTTCTCGACAAGGAAGGGCTGGAAGGCGTACAACTTTTTGCCGACGGGTGGAGCCAGATCGTGAAGGATTACAAGATTAAAGGCATTCCCCGTTTCATGGTTTTCGACCGGGAAGGCAATGTGATTATGATAGACGCTCCCCGTCCTTCCGAACCGGCGTTGAAAGCGTTGCTGGAGAGGGAATTGGATAAATAGGAAAATAACTTAACAAGAAAATATCATGAAGAGGATAGTTATATTGTGTGGTATCGTTTTGTGTTTTATTCAACTGAACGCGCAAGAGAAAGGAGTACAGTTTCAAGACCTAACTTTTCAGGAGGTTTTGGATAAAGCGAAAGCGGAAGACAAACTGGTTTTCATGGATTGTTATACCAGTTGGTGTGGTCCCTGTAAACATATGTTGAACACGGTGTTCGTTTTGCCCGAGATGGGCGAATTTTTCAATGATCAGTTTATTAATGTCAAGTATGATATGGAGAAGGGGGAAGGGCCTCGGTTACGGGGAAAATTTCGTATCACCGCTTACCCCACCTTTTTGATTCTCCGTCCCGACGGCACTTTGCAACATCGTATCGTGGGTGCGCGGAAAGGGACGGATTTTCTGGAATGCGTGAAGCGGGGTGCGAAAGAGGAAACTTCCCAATTTTATTTGGACGAACTCTATCGGCAAGGGAATTTGAGCAAGGAACAACTTCCCTCTTATCGTGTAGCCTTGAAGGACGCGAAAAGAAATGCCGAACTGAAACATATCACCGGGGAAGAGTTTAAACAACTCTCTGACGTGGAGAGGTGTTTGTCCCAATACTGGTATCTTTACGACCAAGATGAGATCACTTTTGAGGACGAGAGATTTGCTTATTTGATAGCCCACAAGACTGAATTTGACAAACAGGTGGGGAAAGAGATCGTGGATAAGAGAATATACGATAGTTATTTTCAAAGATTGGCGGCCTTTAAAGCTAACGTTCCGGTTTCAGAGTCGGTTGCCTTGATAAAAAGACAGATTGCTTCCGTTGATTTCGAGAAAAAGGAGGAGATTGTTTTATCTCTTCGCTACGTGGAAGCCCGTAATAATCAGGATATCGATGTTTTGCTCGATATCATGGAAAAGAGTTTGCGGGATTTGCCTCGTGCTTTCCTGTGGCAGGCTCCTTTCTTGGATTTTATTGTTAAGGAAGGGAGCTGGAAACAGGTAGACCGCTATATAGGCATGGAGAATGAAATGGTTGAGGCGATGGATAATGAACCTTTGAAAAAGGCTGTAAAGGAAACATTCGCTAAATATCGTTCCGGTCGAATCGATAATTGATTTATATATGATAGGTATGAGAAAAATATTGATGATGTTATTGTTGTCCTTCACCTGCTGGGGTGTTACGCGGGCGCAAGATACCTTGGCTGTCGTTTCGGGACGAGTGGAAGGGGAGAATCCGGTGATGTTGGTTATCCAACGGCAAATGGGGATGTCCCAACGATTACTGGAAGCTAAGGTGCAGGGAGATTATCGTGAATCCCTGACCGTCAAGGAGCCGATGATTGTTTCTCTTTCCTTGGGCAGGCAAACTGTTTCCAATACCGTTTTCTTGACACCGGGTGCAAAGCTCGAGGTGGATTTCTCCCGTGAGGATAAGTTCGGAGGTACACACGCCGGAATCAATAATTTGTTGTCACGCTTGTTTACCGACGAGTATCAACCGAAAACCTCCGGTTTGAAGGAGTACTCCCGGGGGTACGCGGAAGCATTGGTTCGTGCTTATCAAGGGCGCATGGAACAAGTCGAAGCCTCCGGACTTTTGCCGGAAGAACGGAAAGTCGTGCAAGGGGTTGCCCAGTACCAGTTGTTGCGAGATATGTATATGATGATTGATCTCTCGAAGGCTTTCGGGAAGGCTTTTGCCGCCCCGGAGGTCGATACCGATTACAGCGATCCTCTTTTGAATATCGATTGGCTACCCGACTTGGTGTTTGCCGGGGATTGGTTTCCCGTTTTTCAAGAATGGTTGTTTGCCCAAGTGCAAACCGGAAAGATCAAAATAGGTTCCCGCGAGAGCTATTTGAACGATATGGCTGCCGCTATAAAAAACGAGGAGTTGCGGGAAGCTTATTTGCTGGGGGCACTTTGGAGAGAAGTGCTGCGGGGAAACGTCAAAGACTTTGGGGAACGGCTGAAAAAAGCAACCGAAATTGTGAAGTCTAAAGACGGGAAGGAGCAATTGAAGGCTTACGCCGAGCGGTTGGCCGAAAGTACTTATCCCGCCATGGAAGGTGTGGATTTGAGTGACTATGGATTCCCCAACGAAAAGGGGGATACCGTCTATCTGTCCGACTTCAAAGGCAGGTACGTCTTTATTGACCTTTGGTCTACCGGTTGTAATCCCTGCGTGGCGGAAATCGCCTATGTCAAACGTTTGGAGCAACGCTTGGCCTCTCTTTCCTTGGCTTGGGTGTCTATCTCTTTGGATTCCAATGCAGATGCATGGCGGGCTTTCATGAAACAAAAAGGCATGACGGGGGTACAATTATTGTGCACCCGCTCCCGTAAGCATCCTTTCATGCAACGTATGGCTGTCAATGGTATTCCCCGCTTCATTATCTTGGATCCTGACGGAAAGGTTTGGGATGCTTCTTCCCGCCGCCCCTCTGATCCGGTGCTGGGGGAATTGTTGCTGAAGGAGTTGAAATAATAAAAGAATTGATTGATCAACGGTCTTGTTTTATGCTATGGGAGTGTGGTTGCACGATATAGTTTATTTAGAAAATAGTGATAAGTATTGTAGTTATGAAAAAATTGAAATTAACAGATTGGCTATTCATTCTTTTAGGTGTATTACTCCTTGTACAAGGGAGGAGTTCGAAAGAATTGGGACAATTATTAGAAAAATTAATTCTTGGTATTAACTTTATCGTGCTGCCTTTTGTTTGGGGAAACGATAGAGTGCGAAAGATTTTTGCGATAATAATGCTTGTGTTATATTTATCAGTAATTTGTATATTTAATTGTATCTGAAAATTGTACCAAAGCAAATATGGTAAGAAATAAAATGATGCCGAGTGTGGCAACAATATGGAAATGAGTAAGATGTGTCGGGGCAATTCTTTGTTGGAGTGAAAAGCAGGGGCTGTTCAAAAGTGAATTGACAGCCCCTGTTTTATTTCTTTGAGTATTTTACTTGGGATTATTTCCCGCGGATTGCGGTAATACCCGGTAATTCTTTTCCTTCGATGTATTCGAGCAATGCACCTCCTCCGGTGGATACGTAACTCACTTTGTCGGCAAGCCCGAATTGGTTGATGGCAGCCACGGAGTCACCGCCGCCGATGAGCGTGAAGGCGCCTTTGGCGGTAGCTTTCACGATGGCGTCAGCGATTGCTTTCGTTCCCACGGCGAATTTAGGCATTTCGAAAACTCCCACGGGACCGTTCCAAAGGATGGTTTTGGATTCCTCGATGATTTTCGAGAACGTGGCGATGGTTTCCGGACCGATGTCCAAGCCTTCCCAGCCGTCGGGTATTTCCATGGAAGATACCAATTGTGTGTTAGCGTCGTTGCTGAAAGCATCGCCGGCGATAGTGTCGGTAGCTAACACGAGGTTTACACCTTTTTCTTTGGCAATTTTCATGATTTCAAGTGCCAAGTCTAGTTTATCATCTTCGCAAATGGACTTGCCGATATGACCGCCCAAGGCTTTCTTGAACGTGTAGGTCATTCCGCCACCGAGGATGAGGTTGTCGACCTTATCCATTAAGTTCATGATGATGTCGATCTTGGAAGATACTTTTGAACCACCCATGATAGCGGTGAACGGGCGGACGGGGTTGTGCATCACTCTGTCAACACTTTCCAATTCTCCCTTCATCACGTAACCGAATAGTTTGTCATTCGGGAAGAATTTGGCGATAACGGCAGTCGAAGCATGAGCGCGGTGGGCGGTCCCGAATGCATCGTTGATCCACACGTCACCGAGGGAAGCCAGTTTTTGAGCAAAGCCTTCGTCGCCTTTCTCCTCTTCTTTGTAGAAACGGAGATTTTCCAACAAGAGTACTTCGCCGGGTTTTAGCGCGGCAGCCTGCTCTTTCGCGCTTTCGCCGATGCAGTCATCCGCGAATTTCACGGGAACACCCAGTAATTCTTCCAGATGTTTCAAGATATGTTTTAGTGAAAATTTGTCTTCGGGTCCGTTTTTCGGGCGTCCGAGGTGGGACATCAAGATGACGGAACCACCGCCTGCCAACACTTTTTTGATCGTGGGAACGGCTGCCCGCATGCGGGTATCGTCGGTGATCTCGAATTTGTCATTTAACGGCACATTGAAGTCCACGCGGATAAGTGCCCGCTTGTTTTTAAAGTTGTAATTATCAATTGTCTGCATAGCAATTGTTATTTTAATGAATAGATTACTTAATTGACAGATAAAGATACGTATAAAATTATATCAAAATGAAAAAACAGGGACGAAAATTTGCATCAGTCAAGGAAAATGCAGATTTTTACCACCCGTATAGGATGTTACGGATTTGCAGGTAAAAAGGTTAGCCTGATGAATACCGGTCGTGTGTATTGATGCGCGAAGACAGTAGTCTGTAGCCGTTACGAAAATAATGCAGTATGAGACGAAATGGCATTTTGTTGCTTATAGGTCTGTTTGTTTTCTTGATCTTGCAAGGGTGCCGGAGAAGCGAGAAAGCTAAAATGGAGGAGTTGTGTGACGAGTTGAAGAACTCTGTCATGATGACGCCTGTGTTTGATTCATTGGTTGAGTCTTCCGCGAAGTTGCCTAAGTTTCTGCGGGCAAAAGTGTTATTGGTGGCGGGAACGAATTATTCCATGAAGACGGAACAACTTAAAAAAGCGAAGGAGTATTTGCAGGAGGCAAACCGGCTCGGGTCACGGGAGGTGAAGAACAGAGCGACTTTGGAACTGGTGCGACTGTACGGGACTCTCGTGTTGCGAGATGATTGCGTGGAAGAGGCGATTCGTTTTATAGGCAGGGCAAATTCAAAGGTGGTGTTTGTACAGGAGGAAGAGGCGGAGTTCTATTTTTTAAAAGCACGGTTTTACAAGGCGATAGATATTGAACGGGCGTTTGGCGCTATTGAGAAAGCGATAACGATGTACCGGGGGATGGGGGATACGAAGGAGGAGATTGAGATGTGGTGTTTTAAGGCAACGCTTTACGGGGTGTTGGAGGAGTTTGAAGAGCAATATGCTTGTTATGAAGAGGCTTATCGGTTGTTGGGAAAAGTGAGGTATAAAAAAGATGTGCGTCCCTTTTTCGAGCAAATGGCGGCGAGCTTGAAGAGATTGGGACGTTACGATGAGGCGTTGCGTTTGTACGGGGCGGTTTTGAAGAATTTGCCGGATACGGCCGGTCTCGGGCGTTACGGGATACAGGTGGCTGAGGCTTATACCGGATTGGGAAGGCACGCGGAGGCTAGGGTAATATTGAAAGAGGCATTGAGAGAGGAAAAACGACCGGGGCTGCGTAATACGTTGTTGGGGCGAATTGCCGACTCTTTTTTGAAGGAGGAAACGCGTGATTCCGCCTTGGTTTATTTTAAGTCCGTGATAGATTTATATGATCAATATGCCCGGGAGAAAGGCTTAAGGACACCCAAAGTGAGTTTCAAAAACCATTTGAATTATGCCCGTTGTTTATGGGATAACGGGGAACAGGCGGAGGCTTTGGAGCATCTTGAACAAGTAAGTCGAAGAGAGGCGGAGACGCCGGAAAGTCTGCGGGCGCAGATGGACGTGTTGGAGCAGTTGTGCGAGTATTATGCACATCTGGAAGGAAAGGCGGAATTGCACGAGGCATTCCGTCGGCATGATTCGATAATGGATCTGTATCAAGTGTTGAACGAGGAGGGGCGTTACAGGAACGTGTTGCAGAATTACAAGAATCGGAAGTTGCTTCAAGAGATCGAGGCCATGAGTCAAAAGCAGGAGGAAACGAATTGGTGGTTGATATTCGCATTGGTCGCGACGATAGGGGTGCTTGGCGTGCTCATGGTTTACACGTGGATTGTGTGGGTAAAAATTCGGAATAAAAAATGATATAATATATAGGTATGATGGATAAGCACGAGATGTTTATGCGGAAAGCTTTGGAAGAGGCCAAACTGGCGGAAGAAGAAGGGGAAATTCCCGTGGGTGCCGTGGTGGTATGCAAGGATCGGGTGATAGCACGGGCACATAATCAAACCGAACGGCTGAATGACGTGACGGCGCACGCCGAAATGTTGGCAATAACGTCGGCAACATCCATGTTAGGCGGAAAATATTTGAATGACTGTACGCTTTACGTGACTATGGAGCCTTGTGTGATGTGCGGTGGGGCGTTGGCGTGGGCGCAATTAGGCGAATTGGTTTACGGGGCTGCCGATCCGCACCGGGGATATGCCCGGCTCACCCCTTCGGTGTTGCACCCGAAGACGAAAGTTAGCGGAGGCGTGCTGGCGGAAGAGTGCGGGGATTTGGTGAAGGAGTTTTTTGCAAGAAAAAGAGAACGGTAGCCTGTGCGCGTGCTAACGCTATTTATGATTTATGATTTAAGATTTACTGATTCTGTGATTTCCGATCGGGTAATTTCATTTTCCATTTTCAATTTTCCATTTTCAATTGTTTTGTTGTACATTTACCAATTGAATTTGCAAAGACAATCGTAAATCTTAAATGGATTAGTTTCATGGGAAGTTTTGATATAAGAAACGGGAGCGTACCTGATGGTGAGAAGGAGCTGGAGAAAGCGTTACGGCCTCTGAGTTTCGGTGATTTTCGGGGACAGAAGAAAATTGTTGAGAACTTGGAGATTTTCGTGCAGGCTGCCAAGATGCGGGGTGAATCGCTTGATCATGTCCTGTTGCATGGACCTCCCGGGTTGGGAAAAACAACTCTGTCGGCAATTATAGCCAACGAGTTGGGTGTGGGGATAAAGATTACTTCCGGTCCGGTGTTGGATAAGCCGGGAGATTTGGCCGGGTTGCTGACCAATCTGGAACCGAATGACGTGTTGTTTATTGATGAAATTCATCGGTTGAGTCCGATCGTGGAGGAATATTTGTACTCGGCCATGGAGGATTTCAAGATCGATATCATGATTGATAAGGGGCCCGCGGCTCGTTCGGTGCAAATTCAATTGAGTCCGTTTACCCTGATTGGGGCGACAACTCGTAGCGGGTTGCTGACAGCCCCGTTAAGGGCTCGTTTCGGGATTAACAGCCATCTGGAATATTATGATCTGGACGTGTTGACCGGAATCGTGGAGCGCTCTGCCGCCATATTGAGGACAAAGATCACGAGTCAGGCATCCAAAGAAATCGCAACCCGTAGCCGGGGTACGCCTCGTATAGCGAACGCTTTGTTACGTCGGGTGCGTGACTTCGCGATGGTGAAAGGGAACGGGGTGGTGGATCACGAGATTACCACGTATGCTTTGGAAGCGTTGAATATCGATAAGTTCGGGTTGGACGATATGGATAATAAGATATTGTTGACGATTATCGATAAATTCAAGGGAGGTCCCGTGGGATTGACCACGATTGCCACGGCGGTGAGTGAAGATCCGGGTACATTGGAAGAGGTGTACGAGCCATTTTTGATCAAGGAAGGATTTTTGAAGCGGACACCCAGAGGTAGAGAGGTCACGGATTTGGCTTATAAGCATTTAAGAAAAGATAGAAGGAAAGATGATTGGCAAGCAACACTTTTTTAAGTGTAAGTTGTTGAACCGTTGAGCGTTTTTAGAAGTTTCACAAATGTTAAATGTTAAGTGCGAGTGCTGAAAATGGCGTTGTTTTATGAATTTGATAAAAATTGATAGAATGTCAAATAGTTATAGTTTAGTTAAATTTTATTAAGCGTGCTAATTGTTAAAATCGAATTGTTAAATTTGCATGTATGAGAAAGCAACAGATAATCATATTAGGGATTGTGTTTGGCATTTCTTTGCTGGGGTTGGTTATTCTCCAAGCGAGTTACTTCCAGACGGCTTATGATGTGAAAAGAGAGCAATTCTTTTTCACGGTGAACCGTGCCATGGATGAAGTCGTCGATTATATCCGCCAGAAAGAAGAGTCGGGGAGATTTGTGCAGGATCAGAATTTGTTGCAGGCAAAAAAGTCGGGACTCGTGCTGAATGCACCCACGTATATCGATCCCAAGCGTTTGGTGGCGTCAAAGAATGATGTCGCGTTGATGTTGGGGTCAACTTTAGTTTCGGTGGATGACGATTCTGACGTGCAGGATATAAGCGATTTCGTGGGAAGTAAGTTTAAAGAGGATAATCTGGAAACTTCTATTTTGAAATTGCGGCAAGCGCTTAAGGAACGCACGGGAGAAGATTACAAATTAGTGCCCGAGGGGAAAGAGGATAAACATCAGATTGAAGGTCGGGTGGATTTGGACAACCTGTACGGTTTTATCGGTAATACGTTGAAAGATGCGGGTGTGCGCTCCCGTTTCGAGTTCGGTATAAAAGAGAATGGTAAGTTTATATTGAGTTCCGCCAATTTTTTGAGTCAGGCGTCCGATGTCACTTTTAACCGGAAGATATTCCCGGGTGAGGTAAATTCTGCCGTGTTGTACTTGAAATTCCCGGATGCTTCTTCCGACACGGCGGGTTCGCTCTGGATGATATTGCCGGGATTGATTATCACGATCGTGATTGTCTTTTGTGGGGTGTTCTGCCTAATTGTCATTGTACGGCAGAAAAAGTTGTCAGTGATCAAGAATGATTTTATTAATAATATGACACACGAGTTCAAAACGCCGATTGCCACGATCTCTTTAGCATCCCAGATGTTGAAAGACGGTGCGGTGACGAATACTCCGGATTCGGTTGATCGGATTGCAACGATTATCCGCGACGAGAGCAAGCGTCTGACCTTCCAAGTCGAGCGTGTGTTACAGACCGCTTTATTCACGGAAACCCGGATGAAGCTGAAGTTGAAGAATATTAATATGAATCAACTGATAGAGGATTTGTTGCCTAAATTCAGTTTGCGCGTGGAAGATAAAGGCGGAAAGTTTTCGGCTTATTTGGAGGCGGAGCAGGATGAGGTGCTGGCGGATGAGGTACATGTAACAAATGTGATTTCCAATTTGGTGGATAACGCTATTAAATATTGTGTAAAACCACCGGAAATTACCATCTATACACGTAATAAAGATAAAGAAATTGTAATAAGTGTGATCGATAATGGCATAGGAATTGCTAAGAAAGATCAGAAGCTAATCTTCGAACGATTCTACCGGGTGTCAACAGGAAATTTGCATGACGTGAAAGGTTTCGGCTTGGGACTGTCATACGTGAAGAAAATTGTTGAGGCTCACGGTGGAAGGATTGATGTGGAAAGTTCCCCGGAAAAGGGTAGCTGTTTTGATATTATTTTACCATTAACTGTAAAAAAGCAAAAGATAAAGAGAACTTTATTTTTCTAATTTCGTATATTTTTTCAGACAAATTAGAAAAGAGAATAATGAAAATCAACACGAATTATTAAAAACAACATAGCTATGGATGAGAAAATTAAAATTTTATTGGCAGAGGATGACACCAATCTGGGTATGCTTCTTAAAGAGTATTTAAGAGCTAAAGGTTTTGAAACTATTTTATGTGAGGATGGAGAAATTGCGTATGAAACGTTCTTGAACGAACCGTTTGATATTTGCATTTTCGACGTGATGATGCCTAAAAAAGATGGATTTACATTAGCGAAAGAAGTAAGGCAGATTAATAGCGAAATTCCAATTATTTTCTTGACAGCTAAATCAATGAAAGAGGACGTGTTGGAAGGATTCAAACTGGGTGCCGACGATTATATGAGCAAACCTTTCAGTATGGAAGAGTTATTGCTTCGTATCGAGGCCGTGTTGAGAAGATCAACCGGGTTGAAACCTGAAGACGAGCAGGAAATCTTTAAAATTGGTAAATTGACCTTCAATTCCAAGAAACAAACTTTGTTTGACGGCGAAGAAGAACAAAAGCTGACTACAAAAGAATCAGAGTTGCTCCGTTTATTGTGCTTGAATGTAAATAAAGTGCTGGAGAGAAACTATGCTTTGAAAAATATCTGGGCTGATGACAATTACTTTAATGCCAGAAGTATGGATGTTTATATCACGAAATTGCGTAAGCATTTGAAGAAAGATCCGTCAGTGGAGATCATCAATGTTCACGGAAAAGGATATAAATTGATTCTTTGATGATATTAAGAAGGGTTCTTGAGGAACCCTTTTTAAGTTACAGGTTGACAGGTTGCAGGTTACAAGTTCGAGAAAAAACTTGTGGTTTGCAACCTGTTAATTTGTGACTATTTTTTACCTTTGTAGGAAATGTATAATATGGCTACCGGGGTAGCGTTAATTTTAAATAAGATGAAAATAGGGATAGCATGTGACCACGCGGGTTACGAGTACAAAGAGAGATTAGTGAAATATCTTCGGGAGAAAGGATATGAAGTAAAAGATTACGGGACACACTCCGCCGAGAGTATGGATTACCCGGATACGGCACACCCGTTGGCTTTTGCCGTGGAAGCGGGAGAACACGAGAAAGGGATCGTGTTGTGTGGAAGTGGTAACGGTATTTCCATGACCGTGAACAAGCATCAGGGAATCCGTTGCGCTTTATGCTGGAACACGGAACTTGCCGCTTTGGCACGCCAGCATAATAACGCTAACGTGGTGAGTATCCCCGCCCGCTTTATCGCTTACGAGGAGGCACAGGCGATAATAGATACATTTCTTGCTACCGGTTTTGAAGGCGGTCGCCACCAGAGGAGGATAGAGAAGATTCCGGTGAAGTAATTTGTGATTTTAGATTTACGATTTATGATTGAAGGAAATACTTGAATCATAAATCGTAAATCTAAAATCATAAATCATTAAATTCTGCACATATCCACCGGTGTTTCCTTTTGGGCATCGGTGACGGCGAGGGTAGTCATGTAAACGATGTCCCTTACGCTGCATCCCATTTGTAAGATATGCACGGGTTTGTTCAAGCCCAATAGCACGGGACCGATGATCTCGTTGTTGCCGAGTTCTTGCAGTACGCCCAAGGCGATGCTACCGGAACTGAGGTTCGGGAAAATAATGGTGTTTACATCCTTGTCTGCTAACGGGGAGAAGGGGTAGCGGGCTTGTCGCAGCTCTTTGTTGAAGGCAACGGAAGCGGACATCTCCCCGTCCACGAGTATCTCCGGGTATTTGCGTTGCAGGACTTCCACGGCTTCTTGTATCTGTGCCGGGCTTCCCAGTTTGTACTCGCCGAAGTTAGAATAGGAGGTGAGTGCCACCACGGGTTCCACGTTGAATTGTTTCACCGCCTCGTAAGTCAGGACGGTTACACATTCCAGCGTGTCGGCTGACGGGTGGCTGTTTACCGTGGTATCAGCCAGAAAATAGGTTCCTTTTTTGTTCGTGACGATATGCATACCCACGGCATATTTGCAGCAAGCCCGTAACCCGATGATATCCTTTGCTGCGCGAAGCACGTCATGATAGTCGGAATGAACACCGGAAATGAAGCCGTCGGCATCACCGGATTCCACCATCATGAGTCCGATGAAGTTCGGGTTTTTCATGCCTGTTCTGGCTTGTTCCAGAGTCACTCCTTTGCGTTGTCTTTTCTCGTAGTAAAGCTGGGTGTAACGGGTTATTCTTTCGGTTTCCCGGGCGGGATCGAATATCGTGAATTCTGGCAGTTCCAGTTTGTATTGCTTTTGCAGGGCTTTGATCTCTTCGCGGGAGCCGATGAGTATCGGGTGTGCTATCTGTTCGGAGAGGATTTCCTGTACCGCCATGAGGGTTTTGATGTCGGCTCCTTCCGCGAAAACGATGCGTTTGGGATTTGTTTTTGCCTTGCGTGTCATTCTCCGCATCAAACGTTCGTCCTGTCCCATCCTCTTTTCCAGTTGATCCTGATAGGTTTCCCAGTCGGTGATTTCCTTGCGTGCAACACCCGATTCGATGGCGGCTTTTGCCACGGCGGGTGCAATCCGGCTGATAAGACGGCCGTCCAAAGGCTTCGGGATGATGTAATTCCTGTCGAATGCCAGTGAAGGATCGTTGTACGCCATTTTCACGTTCTCGGGCACGGGTTCTTTGGTCAGTTTTGCCAGTGCGTAAGTGGCAGCTAATTTCATCTCCTCGTTGATTCCCCGGGCTTGCACGTCGAGTGCACCCCGGAAGATATACGGGAAGCCGAGTACGTTGTTGATCTGGTTCGGGTAGTCCGAACGTCCGGTGGCGAAAATGATATCGGGGCGGCTGTGAATGGCTTTCTCGTAGCTGATTTCCGGATTCGGGTTTGCCAAGGCGAAGACGATCGGGTCTTTTGCCATGCTTTGGATCATTTCCTCTGACAGAATATCTGCCACGGAAAGTCCGAGGAACATGTCAGCCCCGACGAGAGCCTCTTGCAATGTGCGTGCGGAAGTTTCCACGGCGAATTCTTCTTTCTCGGCATTGAGTCCCGCCCTGCCGGAGTAGATGACTCCTTTGCTGTCGCACATGAGCATGTTCTCTTTCTTTACCCCGAGAGCTTTGTACAGGCGGGCACACGAGATTGCCGCGGCTCCGGCGCCATTGACAACCACGCGGACGGTGTCTATCTTTTTGCCGTTCAGTTCAAGCGCGTTGAGTAGGCCGGCAGCCGAGATGATTGCCGTGCCGTGCTGGTCGTCGTGCATCACGGGGATATCCAGTTCCTCTTTTAGGCGGCGTTCGATCTCGAAACACTCGGGTGCTTTGATGTCTTCCAAGTTGATTCCACCGAAGGTCGGGGCAATCATTTTGACCGTTTCGATGAATTTGTCAACGTCTTTCGTGTCTACCTCGATATCGAATACATCGATGTCGGCGAATATTTTAAATAACAGACCTTTTCCTTCCATAACGGGTTTACCGGAGAGTGCCCCGATATCCCCCAAGCCGAGTACGGCGGTTCCGTTGGAAATGACTGCCACGAGATTACTTTTGGCGGTATATTTGTAAGCGTCGGTCTGGTTCTTCTGGATTTCCAGACAGGGCTCGGCTACCCCCGGGGAATAGGCTAATGAAAGGTCATATTGAGTGCTATGTGGCTTAGTGGGAATGACTTCTATCTTTCCCGGTCGTCCCATGGCATGGTAATGCAAAGCTTGTTTTTTGTCCATTTTGTTCATGTTGTTGCTTGTTTTAATAAACTGTAAAACTATTTAGACTTAATACAAATAACAAGGTGCCGAATGTTAATAAAAAGTTAAAGTTTAAATATTAATCGAGGTTAAAAGAAGTTATTATTAATTTAGCAAATTGTAAACTAGGCAGGCTAGATGATGGGTAAAATTGGTGGTATATTGTTGGTGATGATTTGTTTGATGTGGTGTTGTAATACCCGCAAAACTGTCATGGAGTTGAATTTGGTCGGTACTTCCGGGATGAAACCGGAGTTAGTGATGAACGGAAGCGAGCGTGTGATAGACGTGAACGAGATGGGGTATGCCAAATTGGTTATGCAAGAGGGCGAAAACGGGTATGCCACTTTGAGGTACGGGAAAGACCGGATTCCTTTATTTATAGAGGATGGGAAATCATTGGTCGTTTATGTGTACGGAGACCACGCGAAAGGAAATACGCGTTTCGAGGGCACCGGGGCTTCCAAAACAATTTATTTGAACAGTCTGGAATCGAGGAATAAGTCCTTCGAGTACGAGTTGGATGGGGAAGAGTTTTTGCAACAACTGAAGGAGCATGTGGCAGAACAGATTTATTATCTGGATACGATGGAGTTTGACGAGGCTTTCAAGGAAATGGAGCGTAACCGGATAAAATTTTCGGCTTACACGGTGTTGGAAAATTATCCGTTGTATCACGCGTGGAGCACGGGGAATAAGGATTATCAACTCGATACGTCCTATCTTGACAGTGTCAAAGGGTTTATAAAGGAAGACGAGAAATTGTTGGTATTGAAAGAATACCAAGAGGGTATGGCTTCTTTGGTTTCGGTAATCAGCACCTCCCGGTTGAAGGAGTATGACGCTTACAAACGGGTGACGGCACAATTCGATTACGTGATTCACAATCTGACAAACAGTACGTTGATAGAATTTCTGATCGATCATTACG
Source organism: Butyricimonas sp. Marseille-P3923 (assembly GCF_900184685.1). Taxonomy (GTDB): domain Bacteria; phylum Bacteroidota; class Bacteroidia; order Bacteroidales; family Marinifilaceae; genus Butyricimonas; species Butyricimonas muris. The sequence goes on along the minus strand of NZ_FXXL01000006.1, from coordinate 141,989 downwards.
CTTATAATTATTTGTTGGGTGCGGGAGTGGACGAACACATGGGAACGATCTTGAGAACGTATGACACGTACGTGAAAGACGTGAAGATGCGGAAGCGTTTCTATGACGGGTACGAGCGATGTATGAAGATCGTGTCCGGTAGACCGGCTATGAATTTCGTGTTCACGGATATGGCGGGGCAGGCTTTCAGACTGGATGATTTCCGGGGGAAATATCTCTTTATCAACGTGTGGGCGACATGGGGAGTACCCTGTCGGGCGGAAAATGTTTATTGGGAGAAGTTGGAAAAAGAGTTCGAGAACGAGAATATCGTGTTTATTGCCGTTGCCTGTGATAAAGACCGTGCCATGTGGGAGAAACGGGTACGGGAGAATCCGAAGGGCGAGGTGCAATTGTACATGGGAAGCGATCGTTCCTTTATGGACTTTTACATGATACGGGGGATCCCGCGGTTTATACTGATCAGTCCCGACGGGCGGATTATCGATTCGGATATGTCCCGTCCATCGAATCCCGAAACGGCGAAGGTATTGCGCGCTTATCTGAAAAGTAGCAAGTGATTTTTATTTGAACCACTGGGTCACATCCTCGTTTTTCAGGATGTGGATGATAGTTTTGCCGTCGGCCGTGTAATTCGGGTGTCGGCAAGAGAAGAGGTTGTCAAAAAGATCACTCATTTCTTGTCTGTCCAGCGGGGTGTTATAGTCCAGTGCGGCGGCTTTTGCCAAAGAGAGAGCGATTCGTTCCCGCATCTTGTCCCGGATGGAACCTTCCGTGTTCTTGTAATGCTCGATCAGGCTCATCAGAACTTCTTTCCCTCGTGAGGTCGATAAGTCGGGAGGTGTAGAATATATGGCATAACAATTTTTCCCGAATTCTCCCAGCTCGAATCCTAAAAGCATGAGATCGTCGAGAATGTCTTTCACGAGCATGAAATCTTCTGCCGATAATTCCAGTGTTTCGGGAAACAGGCTTTTCTGTCCTCCTGCGGCTTGGTGGGACAATGTTTCCTTGTAACGCTCGAACAGGATGCGTTCGTGTGCCCGTTTCTGATCGATAAACATGAGTCCGGAATGAACAGGGGTCACGATGTAACGACCTTTCATTTGCACGAATGAGATGACGCCCTCGTGCTCTTCCTGTTTTTCCGCCATTTCCGGGATTTCGGTTTGGATTTCTTCCTGTTTATCCTCCAGTCCGGCAAAGAGGGCGTCCCAATTAGCGGGCACCTGTTCTTTGCGGTGGTGCTCGTACTCCCGTTGGCTACCGCCCCCGCTGCTTCCGCTCGTTCTCGCTTTTTGTTCGAAATCCGAATCCTCTTTTGAAATGGAGGTAGAGTAGTTAAACGGGTTATAGTTCGGGTTATAGCTTACTTTCGGTACTTTCGGCACGATTGGGGTGTCGGGTAGCACGAAGTCCACTTTGTCCGCCGTGTCAAAATCGATGGTCGGGATCACGTTGAATTTTCCCAATGCTTCCTTGACACTGGCAAGGATAATCTGGAAAATAGCACTCTCGTCCTGAAATTTAATTTCGGTTTTGGTCGGATGTATATTGACGTCTATAATAGACGGGTCTACCGTGAAATACAAGAAATACGAGGGGATCATGTCTGCGCTGATCAGTCCCGCATAGGCCTCCGTGAGTGCCTTGTGGAAGAAGTTGTGCTTCATGAAGCGGTCGTTCACGAAGAAATATTGTTCCCCGTAAGTTTTACGGGCATGTTGCGGCACGCAGATAAAACCGTTGATGGTGACAATACCGGTTTCGCAATTCACGGAGAGTAGTTTGGAATTGATCGCCTTGCCGAAGGCGTTCACGATACGTTGCCGTAGTCCGGATGCGGGAAGATTATATATTTCATTCCCGTTGTTTGTCAAGGTAAATGCCACTTCGGGCGTGGCAAGGGCTACCCGCAGAAATTCAGTCGTGATGTTACGCAATTCGGTGTTGTCCGATTTCAGAAATTTCCGGCGGGCGGGGATCGTGTAAAACAAGTTTTTCACGAGCATATTCGTTCCGCGGGGACAACTGATGCTTTCCTGATTCTTTAACTCGGAATCGGCGACAAAAAGATAAGTTCCCAGCTCGTCTTCTTCCCGACGGGTACGTAATTCCACTTCTGCCACCGAAGCGATAGAGGCAAGGGCTTCTCCGCGGAACCCCATGGTGCGTATGTTAAATAAGTCTTGGGCGCAAGAGATTTTGGAGGTGGCGTGTCGTTCGAATGCCATACGGGAATCTCTCGGCGACATTCCTTTGCCGTCGTCGATGATTTGAATGAATCCTTTTCCCGCGTTCTTTAATATTACCTGAACCTTTGTCGCTCCCGCGTCAATGGAATTTTCCATCAATTCTTTCACGACGGAAGCCGGACGTTGCACGACTTCTCCCGCGGCAATCTGGTTTGCCACTGAATCGGGTAATAATTGAATAACATCTGCCATACCTGCGCTCCTAGAAGAATTTCATGATTACATCCAACTTGTAGGTCACCAGATAAAAAGCAACCATGAGCAGGATAATTAATATGAGAAACAAACGTGTGGAGTATCCTAATCCAGCCTTTGGACGTGTAGCTCTCTTTTTATTAAATTCCCGTTGTAATCCGGCACGCACGTCGGGGACGTATTCCGTTCCGTTTTCAGCGAGCCCCAGTTCGGCACGGATACGTTTCTCCCGTTCTTTACGGGCTTCCGCTTCGGGGTCCCAGTAACGGGGTTTCAGATTGAAGCGTCTGTATTCCGGTTGTTTAAATAGTCCCATGGTTCATTCTCCTCTTTAATTGTTTATTTTTTCGTTTGCTTGGCGGATTTCCCGAAACTGCGGGCAACCCACTTGGGTACGATAAACGCTCCTATAAACAGGTAAGGGTAGTAGCTGATGAGTCTCCAGAGAATGGCCATCGCGATGGCAACTCCCGCGCTCGGTAGAAATTCCCCGAGATACTTGGAGAAAACAAATTCCGCGAAACCACTACCTCCCGGTGTAGGGCTGACCAACATCATGATCCACATGACAAGTTGTCGTGCAAAGATAAGAAAATGTTGCGCCCAATCATAGCGTCCGAACCAAAAAGCTACAAGAATGGCGTTCACAACCCAGTAACGGGCAGTCCACGAGAAGAATGTAGCCCCGAAGGTTTTTAACCAGAAGGAGAAGGGCATCTTCCGCAATTCACGGGAATTACGAATAATGTCGGTTCCCGCCTCGTTGGCATCGTGACGCCATTTGCGAAGAATCCGCCATTTGAATAATTTCATGATCAACCATTTGAGGCCCCGGGGATTTTTGAATAACCCGTAACTCAATATGAGGAGGTAGGCTAATTTCACCCCGTAACCGATGGCCGCGAAAGCGATCAAGCTGTCCGCGACCGCCTTGGTCGTGTCGGGCATATACCACAAGGCTTGATGGTTCACGCATAAAAGGATGATCGGGAACATGATGATAAAGTACAGTTCGTCGAGAAAGGAGGTTGCCATGACCATTGCCGAGCTTTTCCCGACACCGATACCTTCCTTGTGCACGAAGAGGATGGCGAGGCTGGTTCCCCCGATGGCAGAGGGGGTGACCGCCGAGGTAAATTCCCACAGGAAGATGACGCGGAGTGATTGTATCCACGTGAGTTTATCGCCCGAAAGTACTTTGATTCGTACCACGTACCCGAAATCCCGGATTGCCATGCAGAGCACAGCCACGAACAGCCAGAACACGGTGTTCCACGTGAAGGTGATCATGTCGAATGCTTTCGGGTCGAATTCCCGGTATAGCATGTAGGATACCACCGCCAAACCGATGACGATGGGGTATATGATCTTGTAAGGCCTGATTTTCTTTGTTAGTTTCCGGTTCTCCTCCGTGCTCTCCTGTGCCATAACTTCGTTCGTTTATTTTTGGCTAAATTACGAAATTGTATTTTACGCGGCAAGCGTATTTGTTCTTTTCGTCAGATCTTCATGGTAACGTTTGTTTACAGCCCGATGGATAAAGTACATGTAGGGTAAACCGAGATTGGTTTCCAGAAGTGAATTTACTACAATGGTCATGAAGCTGGGATTGCGTATACCCGTTACCAGAAGCACGAACTCCCACGCGAATTGCACTAGAATGCCAATGGCGAGTATCCAGACGATGTTGATTTTTTGGCTTTCGTCTTTGGTCTTTATATTATGTATGCAGAGTATGGCGTAGCCGACAAATAGGATTAATGCCATAATACCGTGATACGCTCCGGTTCCCCGCGATATGGATATCGGGGCGAACCCGCCCCCGAAGTTCTGGCTGAGAAGCGAGCAGGTGAACCATGAGGCGATGATGAGTATCGACCATTCGAGAGCCCTTTTATCCCGGTCGAGCCAAAGCCAGATCCACACGAAGTTCGTGAAACCGTAACTCATGCTTAACCAGAGCAAAAACCAAAAGGGATCAGCTCCTTCTACCGAACGGGTACCCAAATAAAGATAGAAATAGCCATAATCGACTATAAAATAGAGCACTCCGGCAAGTAACCCCACGATAATGGCAAGGTATCTTTTGGTGTAAACAAGGGTTGCACCCAAGAAAAGCAGGAAAGCGAAGTCCAGATACATGTAGAGAGCGTTCATCGAACGTGCTGCAATAACTTCCATTTTGTTGTTGTTTTAGGTTTTACGGGAAATAATTGCAGCATATTCTGTGCCAATTTTAGATTCAGACAGGTCGATATGTCTATACGGGTGATTGGGAAGCAGATGCGCGAGGAGTTATGTATTATATTAAAAGAATGCACGGGAGAAACTGAAAAGTATTGTGTGTGGGTTTCTCCCGTGCGAGGATCGGCGTTTAAGTAAACCAAAAAAATCATGGCTTATGAAGTCACAAATATAAGAATTAAATTTGAAAACAAGATAAGAATATTCTCAATTGTATGCTGTGCGGCTTAATTTACGACAAAATGGTGTTATCTTGCGTCATTACCGCGATACCCGAGGATATAATAATTCTGAGAAAAGATGTTTGTATCATTTGTTTCTGTTACGATTGTTAATTTTCATGATTCCATTGTTGGAAGTTGATGCTTTTATTATGATATGGAATTTTGTGTATAGTTAGGCTATGGTGACTTTGATTGGAAGATAATGGATGAACTCTGATTATTGATTTTAGGATGTCATTTTATTACAGTGGTTTACGATAAAGTAGAAAAAAATAACAACAATTTGTTACAACCGAAAGAATTAATACTTATATTTGTAGTGCTCGAATGAAATAAAGAACGCTAGTTGCATAAGAAGGGTTAGCCTCCGGTATGCTATTAGCGTTCTTTTTTTATTTCATCGAGCAAACGATTTAAGAAAAGAGACCGGAGGCTCTTTACAAGTAAGGGCATACGTTACATATAAAGATATTGTTACAATTTCCGTGACAATTTTTTTGAAAATTTCAGTTTATAGGGGTAGGGCCGTGATGGTGACCTGCCCCACTTTTTATTTATCGCTTTTGGTATTCAGTTATCTTGGCGGCAGTGTACCCGTCAGGTAGTACCGAGGATAGCATGGGAGATAATAACACGGTGCTTTTGTTCGTGTTGGAGTATTGTCGACTTCGCCGGAAGATAAGTTCGAGAGTTACGAACAATTGCAGGTTATGGCGAAGAAGATTAGGAAGAGGTTGATCGGGAATGCGGGTAGAGGAAACGTGTTGTTGAGATGTTTGGATTGTGCGTCGATAGAGATAGAGCCGGAATGGAAAAAGGATATGAAGTGCTTGAAATGGATGTTTGACACGAAAACGGGAGAACGGAATTTACAATCTAAGTAATAGATAAGAAACGGGAATTTTTAATTTAGTTGTAATTTCTTTGATTAATCTTTCGGCAAGAGTGTATTTTTCTTCTTTGGTTTTACACACTTTGATTCCTCGTTCTATTTTTGGGATTCAATCAACTTGTTTTTTTAGCAATCCTTATTTTCATTTTTTCCTGTTTTTTTTAATGTCATTCCAAAACCTAAAAAGAGAACAGAAAAATCCGAAAACACTACTCGAAGTGTAATTTATTGATTGTCAACAAATTAAGTACTATTCGTGGAGAATATCGGAATCGAACCGACGACCTTTTGAATGCCATTCAAACGCTCTAGCCAACTGAGCTAATTCCCCGTTTGCGGATGCAAATATAGATAAATTATTGAAAATAGAAAATTCTTGGATATGAATTTTCCGGGTGGTGAAGTAAACTTTTGATTTACATTTGGTTTATTCCGCCTAATGTCGTGATGTAAATGGGTAATACTTGAGTTGTAATGTGGTTGTGCGTTTGTTGTATACACAGTGTAGAGATGCTTCGGGGTATATCTATGGCGGATCAATAACGGTAGAACATCGAATGAAGGAGCCTACTTTAGGGGAAAGATGACCTTTATGTTCGGGATTTTTCTTTTCGGTTAGTTGATAGGTGGTTGCGGGGTTATGTGGTATATTAGGATTCGGATAGAATCCGAAGAGAACCCGTGGAATTCCCGTATCAAACACGTATCACTTTCGAATCACTCCCGCATCAAAGGCGCTTGGGAGTGTTTTTGATGCGGGAATGTTCAGGGGGTGGTGTAGGCGTGTGTACTGATTAGGCCGGATTCTGTGCGGGATATCGGTAGCTTGAAGGTGTGTTCATGTCTTGAACGGGGGTGTTTATGAAAACACGTGGGCTCTTTATGAAAAATGGTTGGAGAAAGGGTCAGGCGGGTAGTATCTTTGTATTGGAGAAGTTCTTTGACATGTTGATTGGTATTTATATTTGGAAATGTGTTTCGTGATTTGCTTATTATTGTTACATTTGCCTTCCAAAATTGGCGTAAATGAGTACAGTAGAGAAGGAACGGGATTATTTTTCACGAATGCAGCAAGGTGATAAATGTGCGTTTGAGTATTTTTTTAAAACGTACGTGGATATGTTGTATGCTTATGCTATGGGTTTTTGCCGGGATCAGGACGTGGCGGAAGATTTGGTGCAGGAGGCTTTCGTGCGTTTTTGGACGATGCGGGAGAAGTTGTCTTACTCGGAATCGATTTACGGTTATCTTCAACGAACGGTAAGAAATATATGCATTAACCAGAAAGTGCGTGAGCGAGTGGAGGAAAAATATCGGCAGGCGGTTTTACATTCCGATGAGGATGAATTTTGTTGGGAAGACGACGATGAACTGGAAGAATTGCGGCGGCAGTTGTTGGAAGCGATTGACCGATTGCCGGAGAAATGTCGGGAAATGTTTATTCTTAGTTGCGTGGAAGGGTTGAAGTATCAGGAGGTAGCTGACCAGTTGGGTGTTTCGATCAACACGGTAAAGACCCAAGTGCGTTTCGGGTATAAAAAATTACGTTCCGATTTGAATATTCCGGGAAAAGTATTGATTGTACTTTTGACTATTCTATTGAAATAGAGGTGTTCTTCGTGATGAGGCAAATATAATTTGATTTTATTCTGAAAAAATATCTTTTTCTTTCACCCTTTTTTCTTCTCATCTTGTTAATGGGATATAAGATGAAGAAATGAAAGAAGAGAATACTGTTCATATTGAAAATATACTACGCCGCTTCCTTACGAAAGGGGAAACGGTAAAGTGGGATGAACTGCGAAAGGAGTTGGGAAAGGATGAATATGCCCACGTGAAAAAGGAATTGCTTCGTTTGAGAGGAACCCGACTGGAGGCGAATCACGAGCGGATATGGGAAAAGATACAGGATGATTTGAGGCAAAAGACGAGGAAGAGGAAAATGCTTCGTTTCGTGAGGTATGCCGCCGTGTTGATGCTTCCGTTAGCATTGGGAATATTGTTTGTGTTGCACCGGGAGGATGGGCAGATGCCGAAACTTGTCGCGGAGAGTACTATTGCGGACACTACCGGTCTGCACAGGGTTTATTTGGTGCTGGACGGGGGGACAAAGGTGGAGTTGTCAAAACCTCACGTGGACACGATCCGGCGGGAGGATGGGAGCGCTTTAGCGGTAGATACGTTGGGAACGTTGATGTACAACACGGTGAAGGCTGAGAATCCCAAGTTATCTTATCACACGATTATCGTTCCGAGGGGAGGAGAATACACACTGGTGTTAAATGACGGCAGTCGGGTACGATTGAATGCTGATTCCGAGTTGCGTTTTCCGATAGTATTTGCTTCGGGGGAAAGAAAGGTATTCTTGAAAGGCGAGGGATATTTTGAGGTGCAACGGGATACGACACGCCCGTTCCGGGTGGACGTGCACGGGGATGCTATGATAGAGGTATTGGGTACGGAATTTAATATCAATGCTTATCCGGAGAACGGGCAAATTTTCACGACATTGGTGGAAGGGAGCGTGAAGGTTGCGGGTATGATGTCCGATACAGCCGTTGTATTACAACCTCGGCAACAAGCGGCTTTGTGGGGGGGAGGTATCCGTGTGCGAGAGGTAAATCCGGAGGATTATATCACGTGGATTAACGGACGATTCTATTTTGAAAGGATGCCGTTGGAAGAGATATTGTTGCAATTGGAACGGTGGTACGACTTGCAAGTGTTCTGGGCGAGCGAGGAGTTGAAATCTTACGAGTTCACGGGAGCGGTTTGGAGAGACAATTCTATCCGGCAGACGTTGGATATGATAGAGAAAACGACGGATGTTTGCTTCACGGTTTCCGGTCGCACGGTGACGGTGACAGCTTCATTATAAAGAAAAACGGCATCTGTTAGCGCAGATACCGTCTTGTTCAAACTAATCCGAAGTAGGATTCTGGATTAGTGATGTTAAACTATTAATACAAAGTTATGGAAAAAAATCAAACCATGCAACAAAAGGCTCCCCGGAGTTTCTGTTCGCGGTCTTTTCGGGTGACGAGAGCGTTTTGGGTTTTGTTGTTTTGCGGCTTGTGCATGGCGGCAATGCCGGCAAACGCCCAAGATAACAAGGTCACTCTCCACGTGAAAGATATGCCGCTGGGGGATGTCGTCAAAGAATTGAGAAAACAAACCGGTAAAGATTTCCTTTTTAGCAACCGGGAGGTCGATGTGAATCAAAAGGTGACCGTGAACGTGACGGCTAAGTCCTTGAAAGAGGTACTTTCCCTCGTTTTCGGGGAAAATTATCGCTTCGAGATCGAGGAAAACGTGGTCATCGTGCGCCCGTTCGTGCAAACGACTGCTTCCGGACAAAAGGGTTTACTGGTTTCGGGTGTGGTGCTGGACGAGAAGAATCAACCCCTGCCGGGCGTGACGGTAAAACTCACGGGTACCACCGTGGGTACTGCTACCGCCCAGAACGGTAAGTTTGCACTGCATTTGCCGATCACAAAGGGCACGCTGGAGTTCTCGTTCGTGGGTTTCAAGTCTCAGCAAATCGCTTTCACGGAGAGTACGCGGGATTCTATTCGGGTGATCCTGAAGGAGGATGTCGCCGGGTTGGATGAAGTACAGGTGATCGCTTACGGGCAGCAGAAGAAGCGGACGGTGATTAGTTCAATTTCTTCCATTAAAGCGGACGATATTAAAGAATTGCCCACGCATAGTTTCGAGAGTTTGCTGCAAGGACACATGGCAGGAGTGGAAGTGAATAATATTTCCGGTGCTCCCGGTGGTGGCGGGTCTATCGTGGCTATCCGGGGATACAATTCATTCTTCGTGAAAGATGCCAATGGAGAGGACGCGGAGGGTGCCGACAGGGCATACGGGACCCCGCTGTATGTTGTTGACGGAGTGCCGATGCAGGCTTTTACTTCACCCATCACGGGAACGAACACGTTGTCGTCTTTGGATCCTTCGATGATAGAGTCTATCGAGGTTTTGAAAGATGCCGCCTCATCCGCTATTTACGGTTCCCGCGCGGGTAACGGGGTGATCTTGATTACCACGAAAAAAGGGCGTTCAGGACAGGCAAAATTTATGGTGAACGCTTCTTATTCTGCGTCTTGGTTGCCTCGGACGCCGGAGCAGAGCGGGGGACAATTGGAACGTTGGTACAATCTTCAAGGATTGCGTAACACGAGAACTCCTTATCAGGCTGCTGACGGAACCTGGAGGATGCCTTCGTCTTTCGGGGAAGTGTATAACTTTTCCACGAAGAACGAAAGTAACCAACCTTATTATGATTGGTTTTACGGGACGCAAAGTGGTGCGAATACTTCATTCGTGTTGCAGGATAGTTTGAATAGTTTTTACAATAATTCGACGGACTGGTGGAGGTATAGTTACCACACTGCGAATGTGTATAACGTGAATATACAGGCGAGCGGTGGAGGAGATAAGGTGACTTATATGATCGGAGCCGGTTATTTTAAAGAAGAAGGAATCATGTATGGCAGCGATTTCGAGCGTCTTAACGTGATGACCAATATTTCGGCTCACCCGACGAAACGATTGACCGTGGATAATCAGATCGCCTTGGGGTATTCCAATAGAAGCAAGGGGGGAGCCAAAGGAGGAGCTAAGATTGAAGGGATGACTGTCGATCCGATGAAGACTTCCACTTTACTCCCGAGTAAGGGGAATGTCGTGGAAGAATTACTGGGCAGGGCGAATAGCGTGGAACAGAAAAATCATGATTATTCTGCGCGTTATAATATGGTACTGAATTACGAGATTATCAAGAATCTTTCTTTGCGTATCACGGGTGGAATTGATTATAGCCAACAAAATATGAATCAATTCGAGCCGAGCACGAATGACGAAAGACATCACTGGTCGAAATCGGAAGGTGCGATATCCAGAAACATCGCTTTACAGAACGAGAATTTATTGAATTATTCTCTTACCTTGAAGCAAAATCATAATTTCAGTGTTTTATTGGGATTGTCGTTCCTGAAGAACCAGTATTATACTAATTCGGGGCGCGCCCAAAAAGGACCGAATGATTATACTCACTATGTTCAAGGTACTTGGGGAAACCAACAAGGATTGGTTGACGACGCGGACGAGGGCTCGAAAACCCCGGCGTGGATATCGGCATTCAATTACTCGTCCGATTTCGAGGAAGAACATTTGAATAGTTATTTCGGGCGTTTAACCTATAATTATAAAGAAAGGTATATGTTTGAAGCCACTGTTCGCCGGGACGGTTCTTCCGTGTTCGGGGAGAAAGTACGTTGGGCGACTTTCCCATCCTTCGCTATCGGCTGGATATTCTCGGATGAATCTTTCGTGAAACCTCTATACTGGTTGAGTAGCGGGAAGATTCGTGCCAGTTGGGGAAGATCGGGGCAGAAATTTAATCAACGCTATTTGGCACATGGATTAATGGGGCAGAGCCAGAATACTTTTTACGGTAATGTCGGTATTGTACCCGATCAGAGTGGCGGTGTGATAAACAGGAAATTGACCTGGGAAGAAACCGATCAATATGACGTGGGGTTGGATATGAGTTTCCTGAATTACCGGCTGAAGTTTACTCTTGATTATTATTATCGCCGCACGAAGGGACAACTGAATAACGTGAAACTTCCGGGAGATATCTATTTCCATACTTTCCAGTGGCAGAATGCCTTGGCAACGTCTAACCAGGGTGTCGAGTTGGAACTTACTGCTGATATTCTTCGGGAAACAGCCGTGAAGTGGAGAATGAAGTTCAATGTTTCGCGTAACTGGAATCGTTTGGATAAAACGATAGATGGTTATGATTTTGAAAATAATGTATTGGGCAAGCCGTTATATCGTATCCGGGTATTTAAGACAGACGGATTCTATAACACGTCGAACGAGGTGCCAGTGTATTATATCGATAAGGAAGGCGGTATGCCTAAGCCCTTGAACACGAATGGAGGGTATGGGATCTTTTTTCAAGGCACACGTAAGATATTGGATTTGAATAGTGACGGAACAATTGATGAGGATGACAGGTATTACGCGGAAACGCCTCTCCCGTTAGCCCATGGCGGTTTTTCCAATGAGATTCGATGGAAACAACTTGATTTGAATGTTTTCTTCGTGTATTCCTTGGGACGCCATATCGTGAATCAGGCAAAATATCAGCGTGCAAGTGTCTCGTACGGGACAGAAGCTCCATTGCTGAATGATGTCCGGAAATACGATATGTGGAATGGGGACGGTCGTGGTAATTATGATTTCCCCGGCTATCAATACTATTCTAGCCTGGGATTCCAATCTGACGGTGGATTTGACAAAAATATCGAGAGCGTGAATTTTATTCGTTTGAAACAATTGACGCTTGGCTACAATTTGCATGACCGGATTGCCAAAAAGATTGGGCTCAGTGGTGCACGTGTTTTCTTGACGATGGAGAATTTGTTTTTAATCACGAACTATTCTGGTCTGGATCCTGAAACGGTGGATGTTACAAGTGGTATAGATATGTTGCAGACTTATCCGTTGCCAAGGAAATTCACTGTGGGTTTGACTGTTAATTTCTAAAAAAGAGAGATTATGAAAAAAATATTTATCATTTTATTCTTTTTACCGCTTTTTGCTTGTGACGATTGGTTGGATATCGAGTCAGAGAAGTCCGTTACTTACCTGAACTTCTTCAAGAGCGAGCAAGACTTGGAAAGTACGTTAATATCCATGTTCGGATTCGAGAAAAATATTTGTGCTTCTTCGATGGTCCATCCTTTTGGATGGTGTGGGTTGCAGTGTGACAGCCTCGCGGACAATGAAGGCTATCGGGAACTCGATCCCCAGAGTTTTATGAGCAAGATGTATATGTTAAGTTGGTCGCAGAATTACAAGGCGATTTATCTCGCGAATATGCTTGAAGAAAATAGATTCCGTTTCGAGAATATCTCGGAAGAGAGAGCTGATTACTGGATAGCCCAGGCTAATTTTATAAAAGCATTTGCTTATTTCAACGTGGCTCAAAACTGGGGAGATGCCCCCTTGGCTCAACCGACGGAATCTACCGAGGCTGTTGGCAAAAGTCCTGTCGATTCCTTGTTCGCGCAAGCCTTAAGGGCTGCCGAGAAGGCATTAATACTTCCCACGTATGATAAATTGACGGATGCCCATGGTGATGCCGTAACTTCTAAACAATACGCCAGCCTGGGGACGGTTCATACTTTGCTTGCCAATATTTACGCTTGGATGGGCGGATTATACGACAAAGAGGAATACTGGAAAAAGGCGGAGGAGCACGCGTCTCTCGTGATTGATGGAAAAGTAGGGGGCTATAAATTGGAACTGACCGTGGCGGATATGGTAAAGAACACGTTAGGACCTGTTAGAAAAAGCAATGAAACTATTTTTAGTATTGCCGTAAATAACGAGGATGAGAACCGAACGGCACAAGTGAGTTTTTATCCTATTTACCCCGGGCAGGCATTGATTAACTATCCTTATTCTCCAACTAATTACACGGATATTGAAGACCCCGGACAGAAAAAAATGTTGGTTGCAACCGTGGAAAAGATATTCCCGGAGGAGGCGGATACCCGGAGGAAGGAGTACTGGAAGGATTTGGGACAACAGGTTACTCAATGGGAGTATATTTATGACGAGGAGACATGGGAAGTAGTAGATTCTGTCCCTTATGCTTATTCTGAATATGCCTTTATAAATAAATGGAATGAACCGTATTATTCAACGGATCAGAGTGTGATAGAACACAATAAAGGGATTGCTCCCTTGCTGGCAATGGAAGGGGATCGGGTTGTCTGGCGTTTGGCGGATTTGATTTTGCTTCGGGCTGAATGTCGGGCCCGGTTGAATATGGCGAAGCCGGCAAAGGATGATTTGGATGCAATTCGTGTAAGGGCAGGACTCGAGGGATACGAGGGTAGCGGTACTGCAGATATTGAAGAACTACGGAAAGAGATATTCCATGAACGGGAACGGGAACTTTTTGGTGAAGGGCAGCGCTATTATGACATCGTGCGAAATGGATATTTCCGGACGGAATTGTCTTCCGTGTACAAGAGTCTGACTGATGCAGACGTGAAAGGAGGAGCGCTTTACCTCCCTGTCGCTCGCAATTCTTTTGAGAAAAACACTTTAATGAAACAAAATAGTTATTGGTTATGGCATCAACAATAAAAAATATATGCAAGGGAATAATTATCATGGTAGCCATAGTATTTGGTTCCTGCACGAAATACGAATATATCGATGGGGGATTGGCAAAGGGGGTACACGATTGTTCCATGTGGGATTATTTCCACACGGACGGTTATGACTGGGACTCCACGAGGGTAATGATCGAGCACGCGGGTATGAAAACTTTTTTTGATGGTACCGGTGAGTACAAGCAAATTACTTTTTTCGGGATCACGAATCATGTTATTTGTCGTTATTTGCTGAAGAAAGGTTATGACCGCGTAAGCGATATTAACGCGGCTGACTGTAAAAAGCTTTTGGAAGCCTTGATCGTGCCTAAAAGAATTATGACGGAAGATATTCCCGCGGGAAGGCGGTTGGTTGTCGGGCAAAAATTAACGGAAGAAGAAGGAGCCGTTTGCGAAAGTTTGCGGGGTGAACTTTTCTTGTGGAAATTGCAAGATGCATATCAAGATATGGCACATGCGGGTGCTTTCCATTTGTATATCGCTATCAAGAATAGCATAGAGGCAAAGCCCGAGGTAGTCGCCTCCTCGAATATTCAAACCAATAATGGAGTAGTACAATCTTTGAATTATGACTTTGATCTAAATAACTTTTTAATTAATAGATGATGAAAAAGATATGGTATATATTATTAGTCGGATATTCGTTGGGCTTCTTCGCTTGTAACGATGTCGAAGTCGGGTATTTGGACATAAAAAATGCAACGTATGCTATAGACAGTTTGCATATCTATGACGTTAAAAGTACTCTGGATAAATATAGCGCTGATTACGATGCGGGTATGTCGTCTTTACTCGCGGAGATCGAGGAACTCGAAAACCAAGAAGCTGATATGGAAGATGAATTGGATGCCCTCATGGATCAAATATATGATTTGGAGGATCAGATGTATGACCCGGGTATTAGTGATGAGGAATATGACGAACTTGAGAGACAAATGGCGGAATTGGAGGCTTCGTATAATGATCTTTATGCTGAATATCGAGCCTTGGGGAAGCAAATTGCAAGTATTCAGGAAAATACAGTTGATAAAGTTGCCCAAGAATTGGGATTTGAAAGTGAAGCGATGATGAAAAGTGAAATCGTTAAACTTGAAAATCGGATAAAATATCAATCTCCGTGGGTAACCCAGCCTATTGAAAGTGTGTTGGGCACAGAACCTTTGTCGTATGCTATTGCGAACGTGAAAAACGATAATCTGGAAAATGCTGAATTATTTCGGCAATCGTTGACCATTATGGGGGGAGGACGTATGAATGTTGCGTTTGGTTGCAAGGCTCCCGCTGGAAGATACGTGGTGTCGATAGAGATTGAGAACGAGGGGCAGCGTGCCGTGTTGGAAGAGGTATATACTTTTATAGTGGATAAGTAGTGTGATTTTGAGATTTATGATTCGTGACGGGACGGTCTGTCACGGGTCATAAAATCTTGAATAATAATTCTTTTATAAATTAAATCGGAGTTTATGGTGAAATTATTTTATATGTTGGCGTTCCTGCTCGGAACGCTGGGGAATTTGTCTGCCCAGATGGTGATGTTCAAGGGCTCTTTTGACGAGGCTTTGAAGAAGGCGAAGGAAGAGAAAAAGGATTTGTTCGTTGATTTTTACGCGGACTGGTGCGGACCTTGCAAGGCGATGGCTACACGGATATTCACGTTGCCAGAGGTGGGCGATTATTTTAACGCTCATTTTGTTTGCGTGCAGGTAAACGTGGAGGCGAAGGAGAATAGCGAGGTGGCGAAGAAATACGATGTGAAGGTTTTGCCCACGATGGTATTTATCAATGGCGAAAGTAAAGAGTTGAGGCGGGCGCAAGGAGCAATGGAGGCGGCAGCCCTCCTGAAAGAAGCGAAGATCGCGAGAGGCGAAGAGTTGAGTTTCATACAAATGTACGAGAAGTTCAAGAAGAAAAAGAACGATTTGGATTTGCATCAGCAATTGTTACTGGATGCCCCTCTTTTCTTGCCGAGACAGGAGGAATATGACCGGCAGAAGTGGACGACCCGGATCGAGAGTCTTTTCCCGGCTTACTTGAAGAACAAGAAGTTGGGGAACATGATTAACGAGAAGGACTTTCAGATATTGATGTTATATCACCCGCAGACTTCTAAAGAGGATGAGGTGTTCGATTTTGTTGTCGCCAATTATGACAAATTTGTTCAAGTGACGAAAAATAAAGAGGTTGCGGGTTACTTGATCGCTTTGAATAACGGGTATATTGTTCAGTTATGTAAGAAAGGTGATTTGGCTTACAAGGATCGTCTGGAACGGGTGAACAAGGATTTGAAACCGGTGTATTCCGAAATCTCATTCGGTTCGTTGAGCGTGTTGGATGCCATCACGTTGTTAGCGGACGCTACTTATTATTTGTATCGGCATGACGAAGCAAAGTTCTTCGAGAATATGGATAAATATTTTGCCGGAAAAGGTGATCAAGTTGAGGCGGGAGATTACGGGCAGGCGTTAGAGGATTTGTCAATGGCTTATAACGGGCAGTTGTCGAAGAATGCTTACACGAAATCCATTGATTGGATCACGAAGGCTCTGGAAAAGAAAGATATGGATGCGGAAATGCATACTCGCTTTTTGATTATACTGGCTCAATGTTTTCAGAATACGAATAACGTGGAAAAAGCCAAGCAATGTTTGAATCAGGCATTCGTGGTAAGTGCCGGAATTTCTGACCAAATGCAGATGCAATATACGCAACGGATGATAAAACAATATATGGAAGGTTTATAGAAAGTAGTGTGCTTTATCTGAATTTCAGATCACTTCGAACTGGATAATGATCTGAATACTTGACCGTATCCCGGGTGTAGGATACTGTTTTGAATAATGGTGAGTGCAGGATGTGGTCGATACGGAACGAGGGGAATTCCCCGATATAAGTGTTCCCGAGGCCACGTCCTTTTTCGTTGAAGCTATCGGTCATCCCGTTTATTTGACAAATTCCCAAAAGTTGTCTGGTGTTATAACTTTAAAAATTGAGTTGGGATAAGTCTCTGCAAAGATTTTCGGTATGGAGGTTTTACTTTTAGTGTTCCATTTAAATTCGAAGGTTGTTAGTATTCCGTCTTGATCTTCTACTAGATCAATTTCTTTTTGGTCATGGGTACGCCAAAAATATTGAGTAGCAAAGTTTTTGGAATAAGAATTACGTTTTACTCTTTCGCATACCATTAGATTTTCCCAAAGTGCGCCCACGTCATTCCGTAGTTCCAATGGTGCAAAATTAGAAATGACAGCATTCCTGATTCCATTATCGTAAAAATATACTTTCTTCCCTTTTTTTATTTCGTTTCTAATGTTACGATTGAATGAATCCAGTCTAAAGACAACAAAGCATTTTTCAAGGAGATTGATGTAGTTTTCCACGGTTTCCCTGTCCACTCCTAATAAATTACTTAATTCGTTATATGATACTTCACTACCTAGTTGTAATGCTAAAGCCCTAACTAATTTTTGCAAGATGTCAGGCTTCTTCATTCCCTTGTAAGTGAAAAGGTCTTTGTAGAGATAATTGTTGGCAAGGGTTACTAGAGTTCGTTTAGCATCGGTCGGTTCGTTAATAACTTCAGGATAAAGACCGTAAATCATTCTTTGTTCCAATAAACGTTGTTCTTCTCTTTCGGATGTATGAGCTGCAAGTTCGGATAAAGAGAATGGGAATAGTTGATATTCTATGATACGTCCTGTAGCCGGTTCGTTTATTTCATTTGCCATATCAAGAGAAGAAGAACCTGTAACAATCACTTGTCCGGCTAGTTTTAAATCACCGATCATTTTAATGGTCAGACCTATATTTTTTACTCTTTGGGCTTCATCAATAAAAATGATCTCGTAAGATGATAACAATAACTTGAGTTCTGTCGATGTTTTTTCCTCTAACAACAACTTGTCGTCAAGGTTGTCACAATTTAAGAATAAGCATTTCTTTTCTTTGGAAGATAGCCCTTCCAGTAATGTTGTTTTTCCGACTTGTCTTGCACCTAGAAGTACAATAACTTTTTTTCTTTTAAAATCGGCGAGTATTGAATTGTAGATTTCCCTGTTTATCATATAAACTTTCTTTTGGACAAATATATGAAATTCTGTGGTTGTAACCGCAAAATTCATGTGAATTTTGCGGTTACAACCACAGAATTTAGTTAAATATTATATATATGATAGTTCTATTACACGATAATTTCTTCCTGTTATCTATGCGAAGGGGCATATTTTAGTTTCGTTTTCACGGGGTAATGGTCTGAATACCTGACAGTATCCCGAGTGTAAGATACTGTTTTGAATGATGGTGTGTGCAGGATGTGGTCGATACGGAACGAGGGGAATTCCCCGATGTAAGTGTTCCCGAGGCCACGTCCTTTTTCGTTGAAGCTATCGGTCATTCCGGTGGATAAAGTATGGTAGGCATAGGAGAGGGGCGTGTCGTTGAAGTCGCCGCATATAATCACGGGGTAGGGGGATTGTTGCATGTGGGCTTTGATTTCAACGGCTTGGTTGGCTCGATTGCGGTTCGCGTGAACGAGGCGTGAGGATATCTTTTTGACGCCTTGCGTGGCGTTTTCCGTGTTACCGCTGGTCAGGTTTTTATAGATTTGTTCTTCTTTGTTGCCAAGGCGATAGGATTCCAAATGAATGGCGTATACCCGGACGGTGTCACCCTTCACGTCGATGTCCGCGTAAATACAAGCGGCGGCATTGCCGGGAGGGAATTTGATTACTCCTTTATGGATGATAGGATAACGGGAGATCAAGGCAACATCCTTGTTGCGATAGCGGTATTTGTATTCCGGAAATTTCTGGAAGGAAGCGTCCCGGTTGGGAAATTCCTGTATACACACGATGTCTGCATCGCTGTTGTTGATGTAATCCATGATTTTTTTTGGTGCGTCTTTTTCCTGCATCCAGTTATTCGCGTTCATTTGCCGGATGTTGTAAGTCAAGATGGAAAGATCGTGGGGTGCGTCCGGTGCTACTTTGGGGTTTAAGGCATAGTAAGTTGTGATAAACGGGTACCCGGAAGCAATGACTAAAAAAGAAAGAATGGCAATCTTCTTCCACCGGAAGAGCCAATAAAGAAATAATATGATATTTGCTATTAACAGGTAATGGTAAGCGAGTCCCAGTAGTGACGAGGGATAAAACGTGTTCGGGTTTACATACGGGGAAGTATAGCTTCCCAGCAAGCCGATCATTGCCGCAATCGTGATGATCCTCATAACCGTGTTAAATAGACGAACCAAATTAATTTATGATTTTAAATTCTATTAATTCCTTGATTTATGATTTTAGATTTAAGATTGAGTATCCCTTCTGCCAATCACCGCTTTTTTATCGTAAATCGTAATTCATAAATCGTAAATTGACTCGTTTTCAATTTTTTGATTTGAACAAAATCTCTTTTTCTTCTTTTGTCAGGCTTTCGTAGCCGTGTTTGGAGATTTTATCCAGAATGTCGTTGATGCGGTTGTCCTTTTGTTTCTTGTACTCGTTGTATTCTATGTCGTTCATATCGGATACTTTCTTTTTGTATTTGACATGCATTTTCTTTTTCGGTTTACTGAAAAGTTTACCCAGTTTGTCGAGGAGTGACATAAGACCGCCCGTGAGGTCAAAGTTGCGACGCATGGACAGCGTGAACAAATAGCCGAATACGGCACCTCCCAAATGGGCGATATGTCCCCCCGCGTTTCCCGACGGGATACTGATAAGGTCAATTACTGCCGTGAAAATGGCCAGATGGATTAACTGCACGGGACCGATCAGGAAGACGTATATCTTGTGATTCGGGAGATAGGTACAGACTGCAAACACGATAGCCATGACGGAGGCTGAAGCCCCGATAGCCCACGAGTAGAACCGTTCGACCTCGAATGCCGGAAATATGGCATAAGCGGCGATATACACGATTGCCCCGCTGATACCTCCCAAAAGATATACTCCCGTGAGTTTCGAGCCGGAGAAATAATTCAGGAAAATAGACCCGAACCAGTATAACCATAGCATGTTGAACAGTAGATGGATAAATCCGAACTGGGTGAACATGTAGGTGATGATGGTCCACGGGGTATGGAGAAGATTTTCCGGTAGGGTGGGAACTCCCATGTAAGGCAACAGCATGGCGTCGACATTTTTTCCACCTGTCAAGGTGATCACGACGGCAATCAGCTTGATGATGATAAAGACTCCTATATTGATATAGATAAGTCTAGTCAGAGCAGAACCCTGTCTGAACGAGCTTTTTATCCCGCCCCAAATTCCTTCTGAAAAGTTCGATCCATACGAGTTGTTATACATATCCGTTTATTTCTAATAAAATCGTTTACTGTGTTTCCGCCAATAGAGGATCAGGAAGAAGCCGAATAACATACCACCGAGGTGTGCGAAATGTGCCACGTTGTCCCCTACTGAATTTTGAAGCCCGAAGAATAATTCGGCTGCACCGTAAAGGAGCACGAAATATTTTGCCTTGATCGGAATCGGGATGAACATCAGGAAGAGTTCCGTGTTCGGGAATAACATTCCGAACGCTAACAATATACCGAATACGGCACCGGATGCCCCGATCGTAGGAGTATTCTGGTATGCCTGTATGATATTCTTGAATATTTCTTCACCCATTTGCGCGAACTGGGTGTTCGAGGGATATTGGTTCCACTGATCCACGATCTGCATCGCGTATGACACGAATTTCGGGTTGCTCACGTGCGCCCGGACAAACTCGGCCAACAGTCCCGGTTCGGGAGTGCTTTGAAAGGCATAGAATTGTTCCTGCATGTTATGAACCCCGTACCAGCTTACCAGTGAATGGAGTGCTGCGGCACCCAAACCGGTAACGAAATAGTAGATCACGAATCGTTTGGTACCCCACACGGATTCAAGAATACGACCGAACATGAATACGGCAAACATGTTGAAGAAAAGGTGCGCGAGCCCCTGTTGCGTGAACATGTGCGTGATATACTGGTATATTTTGAAATCCGGGGATTGCGGCAGGTGCATGCCGAGTATGTTCACCAAATCTAAATTCAGTTTCTGTCCTACCGTGTTGATCAATAGGAATATGATGACGTTTATAATGATGATAACCTTTACTGCGGGAGTCATGCCCGCGAATGGTCTATAGTTGTTCATTGTTCAGCTGGTTTGTTGTTTTCTTTATTCTCCGGTTTATTATTGTTTTTGTTTTCCGGTCTGTTATTTTGATTATTTCCTTGTCTTCGGGGATTCCGATTGTTACCTTGACGGTTGTTCGGACGATTATTGCCTTGGCGATTGTCTTGCCTGTTGCCGGGTCTGTTCTCGTTCTTGGTCAAAGTCTTCTTTTCGGTCTTTTCCCCGGAGGCATTTACGTCTTTTTCTCTCGGTTTGTTTTCCTCGTTGTTATTTTCTTTTTGAGGATTTCTCCGGTTCCTGTTTCTATTACGGCGTCTGCCACTTTGTTCCTTCTTCTCGTCGAAGCGATTCAAACTCTCTTCGCCGACACCGTCGGTATATTTGATATTTACCGCTTCGTTCTTGTCGATTTCGAGTGCTTTCGCCGGAATGATCCCTTTCTTGTTCAAGGCGATGATCTCTTTTACTCGTGCCACGGGTAATTTAATCAGCACGCCGCGTCCTTCTTTGTCAAACGAATAGGACATATTCCGTCCGAAAATATCTGTTTTCTGGTGATAGAGCATACCTTCGCCCGTGTTCAACCATACATTGGACGAGGGGAAGTCCTTTTGTTCGTCAATGTAGGCATCCACCTCGTAATTAAGACAGCATTTTAATTTACCGCATTGTCCCGCAAGTTTTTGGGGATTCAATGAAATATCCTGATATCTCGCCGCGGATGTGGATACGGAAATGAAATTCGTGATAAAGGTCGAACAGCATAGTTTACGCCCGCATGAACCGATACCACCGATACGTCCGGCTTCCTGACGTGCACCGATCTGTTTCATCTCGATGCGGATATGGAATGTTTCCGCCAGAATCTTGATTAACTTCCGGAAATCCACCCGGTCGTTGGCAATGTAGTAGAATATCGCTTTGGTCTTGTCTCCTTGGTACTCCACGTCCCCGATCTTCATGTCAAGATTGAGGTCTGCGGCGATGATTCGCGACCGGATCATGGTATCGTGTTCCAACGCGATGGCTTGTTGCCATTTCTCGATGTCGTGCGGTTTGGCTTTCCGGTATACCTTTTTCAAGGGATTGCGCTCCAAGTCAACCCTTTTCAACTGCATTTGCTCTTTCACGAGTTCACCCGTGAGCGATACGATTCCGATATCGTGCCCGAGAGCCGCTTCAACCGCCACGATGTCCCCGATATTCAGTTTCAAGTTGCTGTTGTTCAGGAAGAAGCCCTTGCGCGTGTTTTTGAATCTTACTTCCACGATATCGGATGGGGTACAACCTTCCGGAATGTCCTGCATCCAGTTGTAGACGGTAAGTTTCCCTGCCAACAGGCGATGGTCAATTACCGGAACAACCGTGGGGTGCTGCTTTATATCTTTATTTTCAATGTTTTCTTGTTTATCTTCAGTTATTTCGCTCATAGTGTATTAATTGAAAATTGAAAATTGAAAATTGAAAATGAGTGGACTTCTGTCTTTCGAGTAAATATTTTCGTTTTTCCAATGCTTCAATTTTTAGTTTTTATCTTTTATTTTATAGTTCTCCCGTCACGGTCTGATGTTTTGCATCACTTTGATACAAAGATCCGTGAGGATAATTTTCCCGTTCCCGTTTCGAATGATGTCGCTGTATGCTTTCTCGAATTCTTCGAAAAGAGGAATGATGTTTCCTTCATGCACGTAAGGAGAGAATTTCGTGGAAAAAGTCTTCTCTCTTTCTGTCATGTATACAATTTTTTCTATCCCAAAGTTCCGGACAAAATTCTCCCGTAACATCCGGGTGCAATGGATTAGAAAACTTTTTTGTTTCTCTCTCCCGAGAGAGGCCAATTCGTTGACAAATTCGTTGACAGGAAGCATCTTGCGTTCCCAGCACAAGCGCATCATCTGTACGAATTTCTCTTGGTTATATATCGTTTCGTCAGTTTCGTTCAACATCCGGAGTGCTTTCAGCCAGCTCCCGGAGGCCACGTGTGCCACCTCCTCGGCGGATTCCCGAACCAGGCGTTTTTGCAGTACCAGTTGTTCGGCGATATCTTTCTGTGTTAATGGCGGAATATTGATTCGCTGCGTGCGGGAAAGGATCGTGTTGATAATCTCTTCCGCATGTTCCGCTATTAATAGGAAAAGCGTGTTCGGGTAAGGCTCTTCCAGTATCTTGAGTAGTTTGTTGGAACATTCCGCTTTCATTTTTTCGGGCAACCAGATGATCATCACCTTGTATTCCGATTCAAATGATTTCAAGTTTAGTTTGCGGAGAATGTTGCCGCTTTCCTCCGTGTATATCATGGCTTGGGCGTTCTCGTCCGCTCCCATGGCACTTAACCATTTTTCAAGGTCTATATAGGGACTTTCGAGCAAGAGTTTTCGCCATTCGTTGATATACTCGTCGCTGATAGGTGTTTTTATCCTCGTGGATTTTACAACAGGATACACAAAATGCAGATCCGGGTGAATCAACTTCTGCATTTTTTTGCATTCGGGACAGACACCGCAGGCATCTTCGTGTTTATCTCCCGTGCAAAACAGGTATTGTGTGAAAGCCAAGGCCAAAGCCAGTGAACCCGCTCCCGTTTCCCCGGCAAAAAGTTGAGCGTGACTGATTCTTCCCGATTGCAGGGAAGATATCAGTCGTTGCTTTATCTCTTCATGTCCTATGACGTCTTTAAAAAACACCTTATCAATTTTAGATTTAAAGATTTATGATTTTAGATTTCTCGTCCGCAAGCCAACGCTTTTGTAATCGTAAATCGTAATTCATAAATCGTAAATTAATTTGTTTTCAATTGAATGCCTAGTTCATCGAATTGTTCTTTTGCGATCTCGGAGGGAGCGTCGAGCATGACGTCACGACCGGAGTTGTTCTTCGGGAAAGCGATGACGTCGCGGATTGAATCAAGTCCGGCGAACATGGAAGCAAGACGGTCAAATCCGAAAGCGATACCGCCGTGAGGAGGAGCCCCGTATTTGAACGCACCCATGAGGAAACCGAATTGTTCTTGCGCTGTCTCGTGCGAGATTCCCAAGCAATCAAACATTTTGGATTGTAGTGCAGAGTCGTGGATACGGATAGAACCACCACCGACTTCCACTCCGTTGATTACCATATCGTAAGCGTTTGCCCTAACCTTACCCGGGTCGGTTGTCATCAAAGAAATGTCTTCCGGCTTGGGGGAGGTGAACGGGTGATGCATCGCATAGAAACGCTGGGTTTCTTCATCCCATTCCAACAACGGGAAGTCTACCACCCACAGAGGTTTGAATACATCCTTATCTCTTAAACCGAGGCGGGAACCCATTTCTAAGCGTAAATCGCAAAGTTGAGCTAACGTCTTGAATTTCGGTCCGACGAGAATCAACAGCAAGTCGCCCGGTTCTGCTTTGCAGGCATCCGCCCAAATCTTCAGATCTTCCGGGGTATAGAATTTGTCGATGGATGATTTGAATGTGCCGTCTTCGTTGTAACGCACGTAAACCAATCCTTTTGCTCCTGTTTGCGGGCGTTTCACAAATTCCGTCAATTCGTCCACTTGTTTGCGGGTGTATCCGGCACATTTCGGTGCGCAGATCGCCCCGATGTATTCCGCCTCGTTGAACACGGCAAAGTCTTTTCCCTTTGCCACGTTTGTCAAATCGACGAATTTCATGTCAAAACGGATATCGGGTTTGTCACAGCCGTATTGCTCCATGGCGTCAATCCACGTCATTCTCGGTAGCGTGGGAATATCCACGTTCCGGATTTCTTTGAACAAATGCTTGATCAATCCCTCGAATGTATCCAGAATATCCTCTTGTTCCACGAACGACATCTCACAGTCAATTTGCGTGAATTCGGGTTGACGGTCTGCGCGGAGGTCTTCGTCCCGGAAACATTTCACGATCTGGAAATAACGGTCGAAACCGGAAACCATCAGCAGTTGTTTTAGCGTCTGCGGACTTTGCGGCAAAGCGTAGAATTGACCTTGGTTCATACGGGAAGGTACCACGAAATCACGTGCGCCTTCCGGTGTGCTTTTTACAAGCACGGGAGTTTCTACCTCGATAAAATTCTGGTTGCTCAGGTAATTTCTTACCAGTTGCGCCATCCGGTGGCGTAACTCGATGTTCTTGCGTACAATGGGACGGCGTAAGTCCAAGTAACGATATTTCATACGGAGTTCATCACCGCCGTCGGTTTGGTCTTCTATCGTGAAAGGAGGAGTTTCCGACTCGCTCAGCACGGTAAGTTCGTTCACGGATATCTCGATATCTCCCGTCGGGATTTTATTGTTTTTGCTGGCTCGCTCGATCACGGTTCCTCTTACCTGAATCACGTATTCCCGTCCGAGTTTAGCCACGTTATTTTTAATTTCTTCGGGAGCGGACTCTTCAACCACCAATTGGGTAATGCCGTAACGATCACGTAGATCCACGAAAGTCATGGCTCCCAGTTTTCTTACCTTTTGTACCCATCCGCTAAGACAAACGCTCTCTCCCGCGTTTTCTATCCTTAATTGCCCACAAGTATGTGTTCTATACATAATTATCAAATTTAGATTCTGGCATAAATATCCTGCGAAAATAGTAAGAATTTGTCAGTTTAAAGACATAAACTGCCGAAAATTGAATGCGGGTATATTTTTGTTGAATAATTTTGGTTTGAATACTCGTGTAAGAGTAGACAATTCCTTATCTTTGGGAGCTGAAATGATGTGATTAAATAATTAACAGTGAATTACATTGATGTGATAATATTGCTCCCGTTAGTATACGGGGCTTATAAAGGGTTTAGTCGAGGATTGATAGTTGAGATGTCAACGTTGTTTGCGTTGGTCTTGGGGGTTTTTATCTCTTTGAGATACGCCGTGAACATGGAGGATTTTTTGAAAGACTTTATAGCGATGCCGGAGTCGTATGCCTATTATATCGCTTTTGCGGTTACCTTTTTGCTGGTTATTATCGTGATTCATTTGTTGGGGAAATTGCTCACGAAGTTGATTGATATGGTTTCGCTTGGGTTGTTTAATAAACTGTTCGGGATCGTGATGGGCGTGTTGAAATCGGCAATCGTGGTATGCGTGATTCTTTTTATCGTGAACGCGATGGACAATCGTTATGAATTTATCTCAGTAAAAACAAAAAGTGATAGTCTATTGTATCAACCTTTTGTTAACTTCGCGAATGGCGTTTACGAGAGCGCTTTTAAATAATTTGGAACGAATACGAACATATAAATTTAAGAATCGATGAATTTTGTAGAAGAACTAAGATGGAGAGGGATGGTTCATAGTATTATCCCGGGTACTGAAGAGCAACTTGCAAAAGAGTTAACGACTGCTTACGTGGGGATCGATCCGACGGCTGATTCATTACATATCGGGCATCTGGTTTCGGTGATGATGATGAAGCATTTGCAAATGGCAGGTCACAAACCCATCTTTGTTATCGGGGGAGCCACTGGAATGATCGGTGATCCTAGCGGCAAATCCTTGGAACGTAATCTGCTTGATGAAGAAACGATCCAAAAGAATATGGCGGGGATCAAGGCTCAATTATCCAAGTTTATTGATTTCAACTCGGATGCATCCAACGCTGCGATTATGGTGAATAATTACGATTGGATGAAGAATTTCTCTTTCCTTGATTTTATCCGGGAGGTGGGAAAACATATTACCGTAAACTATATGATGTCAAAAGAGTCCGTGAAAAAACGGTTGAGTGCTGATTCTACACAAGGATTGTCTTTTACTGAATTTACCTATCAATTGGTGCAGGGATATGATTTCCTTTATTTACGTCGGAATTATAATTGTTTGTTACAAGTAGGAGGTTCCGACCAATGGGGAAATATCACAACCGGGGGTGAGTTGATCCGCCGCAAGGACGGGGGTGAGGCTTACGGTTTCACGTGGCCGTTGATGACCAAAAGTGACGGAAAGAAATTTGGAAAGACGGAATCGGGTAACATCTGGTTAGATCCGAAACGGACTTCTCCTTACAAGTTCTACCAGTTCTGGTTGAACAGTACGGATGAGGATGCCGCTAAATATATTAAAATATTCACGATATTGCCTCCGGCTGAAATTGATGCGCTGATTGCCGAACATCAAGAGGCTCCGCATTTGAGAAAATTGCAGAAGGTACTGGCGAAAGAGGTGACTTGTTTGATTCACGATGAAGAAGCCTATGAGTCTGCATTGGAAGCATCACAAATCCTTTTCGGCAATGCTACTTCAGATGCTTTGAAGAGATTGGATGAAGATACTTTACTGTCCGTGTTCGAGGGGGTGCCTCAATTTGATGTCGAGAGAGCCGATTTGGAGGCAGGTATCCATATTGTGGACTTGATGGCGGAAAAGACTTCCATGATGTCTTCCAAGGGAGAGGCTAGGCGCGCTCTAAAAGGAAATGCTATTAGTATTAATAAAGAGAAAGTGCAGGATCAGGAATTGATTGTTACTCCCGAGTACTTGATAGATGATAAGTTCATCCTCTTGCAGAGCGGGAAAAAGAATTATTTCTTGATTACGGTGAAATAGAAAGCTTTATAAAGTTTATAAGGTTCGTAAAGTTTATAAGGTTCTATTACTTTATGAACTTTACGAACTTTATAAACAAAGAGAGGCTGCAGCCTCTCTTTTATTGTAGTTTAAAATTAATGGGTACCGTGTAGGAAACTCTTACGGCTTTGCCTCTTTGTTTCCCCGGGAGCCATTTCGGCATGGTTTGAATAACCCGCACAGCTTCTTTATCGAGTGATGGGTCGACAGCCCTGATGACTCTTACATCCGTGATGCTGCCGTCCTTTTCGATAACGAATTGCACGACTACTCTACCTTGAATATTGTTCTCCTGCGCTATAATCGGGTATTTGACATGTTTCGACAGCCAAGCCTGTACATCTCCGCCGGGGAATCTGGGCATATCCTCTACGACCACGAATATATCCGATTCTCCCGTGTATTCACCATCTCCATAGCTATCATAGTCTCCCATACTACTTCCGGAATAATTGTTACCGTATGAGTTTTGATTCCCGACATTAGATTCGGCATCTTCGATTTCGAGCATGTCATCGATATCCAATTCTTCGTCAACAATCTGCATAAGGTCAGTCAACCTAGGAGCGGGAGGAGGGGGAGGGGGTGGTCTCATCAGTGATTGTTGGGTGATGGGAATAATCTCCTCTTCCAGCGGCTCTTCCGCGACCGTTATGAAGCCTTCTTCAACCTTCACGTTAGTTCTCCATTCGAAAGCAAAGAGTAGAGAGGCTAATGCTAGGATTAGACCTATCTCGAAGAAGATACCCTTTTTGTTTTCGAGACTCGCTTTAGATGATTTCTTTACTTCCATAACTTAATTGTCTTAGTTAAGCTTTTACCTCTAATATACAAAAAGTTAGCCGAAAAGCCAAATATGTTGGTTTACTTTTCCGTAAAAGAAGTGAATTAGTCAAAAAACTCTGGAATTGTTATGGTTAGTAAAACTGTAAAGTCCATAAGATAGCCGATTGGTGCTGATCTTATGGACTTTATAAATTATAAGGATTTTACGGTTAAAACAGTTGCCCGAACTATTCTTCTTCGTATTCTTGATACAGGAAATCGTTGAAAGGGAAACGTGCGGAATGGATATCTTTCACGATATCGTATAGTTTTTCCTTTAGTTCATCAATGTTCTCTTTTCCCTTTGCCGAGATATAGACCGTTTCCCCACCCTGCTTGGACATCCACATTTGTTTCAGGTCATCCAGGCTGTAATTTTTGCGCTCAATGGGTGTCAGGTCGTCTTCGTCCTTTTTCGTGTAGGTAAAGGCGTCTATTTTATTGAACACGGTGATCGTTGGTTTCGGGGTGTCGATGAGTTCACTTAAAGTTTCATTCACAATCCTTACCTGATCTTCGAATTGAGGGTGTGATATGTCTACTACATGGAGAATTACATCGGCTTCTCTCACCTCGTCCAGAGTCGATTTAAAGGACTCTACCAGATGATGAGGAAGTTTACGAATAAACCCTACTGTGTCGGCTAAAAGAAACGGTACGTTCTTTATAGCGATTTTCCGGACGGTTGTATCGAGCGTGGCGAAGAGTTTGTTCTCCGCAAACACTTCCGATTTGCTTAAAAGGTTCATCAAGGTGGATTTGCCGACATTGGTATATCCCACGAGAGCCACACGTACCAGTTTACCCCGGTTCTTGCGCTGCGTGACCATTTGCTTGTCGATCTTTTCCAGTTGTTCTTTCAAGCGGGTAATTTTATCCCGGATGATGCGTCGGTCGGTCTCTATTTCCGTTTCCCCGGGACCGCGTAGACCGATACCTCCTTTTTGTCTTTCCAAGTGAGTCCACATACCTGTCAGTCGCGGGAGTAAATACTGGTACTGGGCAAGTTCCACTTGGGCTCTTGCTTCTGCGGTACGGGCTCTTTTAGCGAAAATGTCAAGGATCAGGTTCGTGCGGTCGAGGACTTTCCTGCCTTTTAATTCCCGTTCGATATTCCGGAGTTGTGTCGGGCTGAGTTCATCGTCGAAAATAATCAAGTCAATGTCGTTTTCTTCGACGTAGTTTTTGATTTCTTCCAGCTTACCCTTTCCCACGAAGGTTGCCGTTACCGGTTTATCCAAATTTTGTGTGAATATTTTCACTGTTTCCGCTCCTGCTGTTTCTGCCAGAAAAGCGAGTTCGTCCAAGTATTCGCACATGGTATCGTAGCTGATATTTTCTGATTGTAGCGCTACGCCTACAAGAATTGCTTTTTCTGCTTCTTTTTTAGTGTAAAAATAATCGCTCATATATAAGGAAAAGAAAGGGCTGACGATGAACGACAGCCCCTTTATTAGTTTAAAGTGTCTTTCTTACTGTAATCTGAAGTTGATAGGTACAGTGTAAGATACTCGTACGGGTTTACCTCTCTGTTTTCCGGGTTTCCATTTTGGCATGGATTTTACCACGCGAACGGCTTCTTTATCCAGAGAAGGGTCAACACCTCTCAATACTTTCACGTCAGTGATGCTACCGTCTCTCTCGATCACGAATTGTACGGTAACTCTACCTTGGATATTGTTTTCTTGTGCAATAACCGGGTATTTCACGTTTTTACCTAACCATTTATTGATATCTCCCGGGAACGTGGGCATATCCTCTACTACTTGGAAAATATCTTCCTCACCGTAGTCCCCTTCATCGTAACCGGTTCCGTCATAGTCATAGCTATAATCAGTGCGGTTTTCCACGTTAGCTTCCACGTCTTCGATTTCCAGTTCTTCATCGATATCCAATTCTTGGTCAACGATCTCGATCAAGTCTGTTAACTTGGGAGCTGGAGGAGGAGGTGGAGGCGGTTTCATCATCTGTTGGGTAATTGGAATGATTTCCTCTTCCACGGGCTCTTCGGCTACGGTAACGAAACCTTCTTCTACTTTCGTGTTGGCTTTCCAGTTGAAAGCGCAAAGTAGAATACCTAGAGCCACTACCAGACCGATCTCGAAGAAAATACCTTTCTTTCCTTCTAGGTCTGCCTTAGGTGTTTTTTTGATTTCCATGTTATTAGTTTAATATTATAAGCTCTATATTTCTTCAATTTGCGTCGGTAAAAATAATCAAATTCGGTATAAACCACAATAGTTCTCTTCTTTTTTTTGAAGAAAATGTTAAATATAGGATTGATTTTCCTTTAAATATTCTTAAATAGAAGAGACTGTCTGTATTGGCAGTCTCTTTTTCAGAAGGTATTGGATTTTTATTGTAATCTGAAATTGATCGGTACCGTGTAAGATACTCTTACAGCTTTACCTCTTTGTTTACCGGGCTTCCATTTGGGCATGGATTTTACTACGCGAATGGCTTCTTTGTCCAATGAAGGATCGACAGGCCTTACTACCTGCACGTCGGTGATGCTACCGTCTCTCTCTATCACGAATTGCACGATAACTTTGCCTTGAATGTTGTTTTCTTGTGCGATAACCGGGTATTTCACGTTTTTACCTAGCCATTTATTGATATCTCCCGGGAAAGTGGGCATATCTTCCACGATTCGGAATATGTCTTCTTCGTAATCACCTTCGTCGGCATAGCCATTTCCGGTTTCGTCATAAGAATAATTTGTGCGATTCTCCACGTCCGCTTCGGCATCTTCGATTTCTAGTTCATCGTCAATGTCCAGTTCTTGGTCAACGATCTCGATCAGATCGGTTAATTTAGGGGCTGGTGGAGGGGGTGGAGGAGGTTTTAAGTACGAATGAGTAAACGGGATAATTTCTTCCTCTATCGGAATATCTATCACGGTATTGAAACCTTCTTCTACTTCGGTGGTCGCCTTCCAGTTGAAAGCGCAAAGTAGAATACCTAGAGCAACGACCAAACCGATCTCGAAGAAGATACCTTTCTTCCCCTCGAGGTTTGCCTTGGGTGTTTTTTTGATTTCCATATTCTTGCTGTTTAGATTCTGTAACTCTCGCGTAATGTACCTGTAAAGATAATAAAATTTAGTGGCAAATGCAAACTTTTTTGCTCTTTTTTTATTGGAAATGTTAGATTTAGCTTCATGGATAAAGAGAAGTAAAAAAGGACAACCACTTAGATTGTCCTTTTTCGGGATGTTCGTATTGTATGTAAATCACTGTATGTTTCTAGTAACTGATGCGGAATGTGATAGGGATAGTAAATTTCACCCTTACGGTCTTATCTCTTTGCATTCCCGGTTTCCATTTCGGCATGGAGTTTACCACTCGAAGTGCTTCGCGATCCAAGTCCGGATGAACGGATCTTAACACTTTTGCCGCAGTAATGCTACCGTCTTTTTCAACGATAAATTCAATAAATATTTTTCCTTGAACTCCGCTTTCTCTTGCTCTTTCCGGGTAATTTAAGTTTTTCCTAAGCCATTTGTTTAAATCTCCGTTAAATTTGGGCATGAGCTCCGGGTTAAGAAATGGTATAGTTTCATCAAATTCTTCATCTCCCGTACCGGTCGAATATTGATCTTCTATACCTTCGATGCCGTTTATCGAGCCGTTTTGACTTTCGGTAACGTCAATGATGTCCGGATCATCCAATTCCAATTCCTCGTTCACGATGTCGATATAATCGATCGGCATCATTTTGATCTTGGGTAACGGTCTGGATGCTTGTTGAGGTACTACTATCGGGAGAACGTCATCTTCAATGGTCTCTGTATCCACGAGAATGATTTCTTTTGTTTCTTCTTGGTAGAATTTTGTCTCAAAGGCAAAAAACACGACTGCAAGAGCTACAACAAGCCCTATCTCGCGGAAAATGAACCGCTTGTTTTCCAAATTGGAACGGGATGTTTTTTTTGCTTCCATGACCTTGCGTTTTTGAAATGTTATCTAAACGTTAATTTGATGTTTCAAAAGTAGAAGATAAAAATGATATAAACAAGTTTTTCGACCATAAATGTGAATATTTTCTTAAATTTTTCTTCGTTGTATTTTAAAATAACGTTAAGAGCCCCGTGTTTATTAGGTTTTCTGGAATATTTGTTCATTGGAGGGAGGTGTTATTTATATCTTTTCTAACTTTGCATCATGATAAAAGTATTATTTATCCGGGTTCCGTCAGATGAAATGTATGACGAGGTGTTCACTTCTTTGCAAGATAAAGTGTCGGAAGAGTGTTTGGTTGAAGCGGGGAGCTTTAGAAATAAGGGTGTTGCTATACGTCGGGTACTTGGCGAAGCCTTAACTGTTTTCGCGTTAAGGAAATATTTCAGAATGCCCTTCGGGAGTTATCGGTTTGCCCGGGGGGAGAAAGGAAAGCCTTTTGTTGCGGAGCGGGAGGGTGTTTTTTTTAATATTTCTCATTCGGGGATTTACGTGGTGTGTGCCGTTTCCGATGGGGAGATCGGTGTAGATATTGAAAAGCGGTCGAAGGCGAGAATGGAGGTTGCCGGGCGTTTCTTTCACGCACGGGAAGTACGGGAATTGGAAGTTGCTTCCGGAGTTGAACAAGATAAATTGTTCTACGATTACTGGTCGGTCAAGGAGAGTTTCCTTAAATATACCGGTACGGGATTAACCCGCCCATTGAATAGTTTTGTCGTGCGGTTTTCAGATGGAAAAATTTCATTGTCAGAGGGAACGAGGGAATTGCCTTTATATGTTTATCCTTGTTCTATAGATATGGCGTATGCTTGTCACGTGTGTAGTGTACAGGAGCAGATCCCCGGGGTGCGGGAAGTGATTTTGGATGAAATAATAAAGGAACAATTCAAATTATGATGAATTGTTCCCGGTGTTTTGAATAGAGAAGTTTGTTCCTTTTTTAATTTTGAGAAAAGCGCTTTACTATTCTGTCTATGTATCCTGTGTTGTTAGATGGAAGACTTTTGCTGATGTCTTTAAGATATTGACAAGCCTCTGTTTTTTGTCGCGAGGTTGCCAATTGTTCAAAGCCGTTTAGTTCTCTCAATACCGCCATTTGATCCTTCGGAGAAGCAAGACGTTGAATCCCGTGTCGCAATACGTTTAATAGTTCATTTACCCGATTCTCGATTTTGTTGTCTATAATATGGCGAAATAGCATACTATATCTTAATGTCACGGCTCCGTTATAAGAATCTTTTTCCAGTTGCTTTAAGTCTGCCATACGTTTTTCGTAGTCGATACCCATCATCTTGAATACGCGGAATTCATTCTGGTAGGCGGACATGATTTTTTCTTCCACTTCCTTTTGCCCTATCTTTTTAGTAAAACTCTTTCGATTGTTTAACAAGTAGCGGAATAGAGGCGTGTCAATGTCGGTTATTTCGTTTTTTATTAAGTTCCAGTTTTGAGACTCACATAATTTCTTTACCCCCATTCCCGGCATAGTTTCACTCATTATTTTTTGGAGCCGGGTTCTATCATGTGTTTGCAGAAAAGCGATATATTTTTCTAAGAATGCTTGATCTCTTGTGCCGTCGAGGTATTTTTTATTTAATTCGGCCAATTCGATAGCATCTTTTACTTTCTGCACGAAGTCTTCTTTCGGGCTGGATACAGCTCCCCCGTCCAGACGGCAATAGATGCTACCGTCCGCGTTTAGTATCAGGTACGTGGGATAGACTTGCACGTTGTATTTTTTACCGATTTCAATTCCGTCGCCTTCTTCCATGTCTTTCATGATACACACGTGGTTCGTGTTAAAATATTCTCCGACTTCTTTTAACGGGAATATGGCTTTTACCATGTATTTACAGGGACCACAGGTTTTCGTGTAACAGTCTACAAATAGTTTTTTGCCCGTGTCTTTGGATTTTGCCAAGGCTTCCTGAAAAGAAAGGTTTTCCCACCGGGTACCTTCTTGCGCTTTGTTCAAGGTATTGGTTATCATTTCTTTTAATTCAATACCGGGGGAGGGGGCGTAGGCATCTACGATTTTCCCGTTTCTGTCTATAACAAGGTAACGCGGAACGCTGGGAATACAATAAGCGGATTCAAAAGCAGATTCTTCATCTTGATTGGGAATCAGGTTTAACATTCCGGTCATGTTGTTGTCCTCTATAGCCTTTAGCCATTTGGCGCGAGCGCTTTTACGATCAATGGATACGGTCAGGAATACCACGTTGTCATTATTTTTGAACTCATCCCGTAGTTGCATGAATGCGGGCATTTTTTCGATGCACACGCAACACCATGTAGCCCACACGTCGACAACAATAACTTTGCCAGAGAAATCTTTAAAATTGTATTCTTTGCCTGTGGCGTCTTTTAATACAGGAGTCGGTGCGGGTTGTCCTGTCCGTATTTTCTCGTAGCGATAGTACAGGTTTAATACTTCATTTTTTTGAGGAGAGTCCGGAATATAATTTTGAATGACAGGTTTGAGTTTGTACATATTGTCCGTGCATCCATAGTTGCGGAATAGGGCTTTAAACTTTTCCAGATAGGTTGATTTCAAGTGTTCATTTGAACTTTTGAAGATCATTTCCAATTTATTGTAATCGGAACGATTTAACGAACGACTTTTAAATTCTGTTGTGAAGGTGAGTCCATCTCTGGCATTATCGAAAGGGATTCCGCTCTTTAATTCTTTGATCATGAAATAGTAATCGACAAATGGAAGCGTGTTTTCTTTTTCCATGAATTGTATTACTACCGGGTGCTCCAGTTCGGGCAGGGAGATTGGTTGTAATAGTATGTTCATTCCATCGACATTCCCTTTTTGGTACATGATGTACTCTCCGCTTTTAAGTATCATGTAGCAAGTGTTGCGCATTGATGCTTCCGGGCTTAATCCCTGTTGGTTCTGTTTGTATTGATTGACAATTTCTACAGAGGAAGAAAAAGTTTTGTTCCATGCGTGTTTTAAAGAATCTGCTTTTTGCGCACAAAGTAATAAAGGGAATAGTATTGCTATAACTAGAAATCTTAATTTGTTTTTCATAGGTCGAAAGCGTAATGAGGTGTAAACTTTTGTAGGGAAAAGAGATTGAATCGGTAAAGTGAAAGATATCCCTCGACAACAGGTAATATCAGCAGGATATCTTTCACTTTGGGATAATCCGAACTTTGGGACAATTCTTTTATAAATTATTCTTGAGGTCCTTTTGCAATTTGTTGAATGTCGATACCATAAGTATTCTTCAGATGGTTAATTACTATATCGTATCTTTTTTTGATTAACGGATATTTTGCTGCAGGATAATATGCTTCAAACTCATTCGGGGTATACCACATTGCTGCACGTATGTAATAAACAAAATCCGCATACGGGTATATATCCGGATTTTCATAGCCTATCCCTGTGTATTCTCCGATAAAGAAGGGTGTTCTTGGGGATAGAGCCTGTTCTTTGAATATATCCAAAAATCCTCTGGTTAAATAATAGTTCGGATCTTCAGGTTTATTGGTGTTGAAATTTGTTTTGTAATCCATTCCGTCTTTAAATTCAGCGGGTTCCGTGATACTTCCTTTGCGAATGGCATTTTCGATGAAGGTACGGAAAAATATATTTCTTTTTACCTTCTTGGAATAAGGATCCATATTGCTCATTTCGTCATTGGTAAAACTGATTGCCCAATAATCAAATCCGTCTATTTTTAAAGGAACAAAGTTTGGATCCGTAGTACCGCCCGTTCCACCGGTACCCGTTCCACCGGTACCCGTTCCTCCGGTGCCTGTTCCTCCGGTACCTGTTCCTCCGGTGCCTGTTCCTCCGGTACCTGTTCCACCGGTGCCTGTTCCTCCGGTGCCTGTTCCGCCGGTGCCTGTTCCGCCGGTGCCATCGTCAGACGTTACTTTCTTGAAATTGTGTAACATATAAATTTTCACGGGCAGAGCTTTCTGGGCTATTCCCGGGCTAATAAAAGCAAAAAAGTGATTCTTTAGAAAATCCACGTATACGGGAACTTGTTCGTTCGTCAAGGAATCTCCCGTGAATTGGTCACCTGTTCCTAAAGATTGCCATTGACGGTTTAAATCAACAAATGTAACTTCCTTGTAGATTAGATACACGTTGTATTTATCGTGAATATCTTTGATATCCATGTCCCAAGCGTTATTGCCTTGCGGAAAGGTAAACTTGGTAACGGAATAGTTGCCGGAGGGAGTCAAGTCATCCTCGCTATAGCAAGCCATGAGGGTAATGATAATCCCCATGAGGGTTAATATAAATGTTCTTTGTTTCATAGTACGCGTATTATCGGATTACTATTTAATTTGTTCTGGGAGCGGGAGCAAGGGGATTTTGCACCAGACTCTTGTTTTGTTCCAAGGCTGCTTTGGGTAGTGGGAGCGTGTAACTACGGTCTTTTTCCTCTAATGTGTAGGATTTTGAACTATTCGGGTCGCCAATCCAAGTATGTTGTATGGATTTCATTCCCCAGCGACGCAAGTCGAACCAACGATGATCCTCGAAACACAGTTCTCTCCTTCTTTCTCTTTGAATGAAAGATATCAATTTATCCGAATCGGAAATGTGTTCGTCCGTGTAGTCTTCGAAACGATATTTCCGAAGGGTGTTCAATGCTTGCAAAGATTGTGTCAAGGCGTTATTGTCACCTTTTTCTTTGTACAGCATGGCAGCGGCTTCACTTAGATTCAAATAGGCTTCCGATAGCCGGAAACTTCTGGCGAAAATATTAGAACCCGGGCGATAATCGGAACTTACGCTGATTTTTCCGAAAGCTTGGGGAATATAATAGGCTTCTCCATTCACGTAAGTGGGGTTATACTCCCCGATGATGTAACGTTCTGCCCGGAGATCTCCTGCCGTTTCTTTGAAAGACTCCAACAATTCATCCGAGGCTCTGAAGTAACAGTGGCTGGTCGGGTCATTTGCATCCTCTCCGCTGTAATGACGAACGAAATACGTGACATCTTCAGTATTCCCGTAAAGCCAGATGACTTCTGGAGAGGAAAATGAATGAAAGTTCGTGTAAACTCGCTCACCTTCGTCATTTTCTGTGATGATATTATTCAAATCAAACAGGCTGAAGTTCGGGTTGGCGATGACCAATTGCGCGTAATCTGCCGACTTCTGCCATTCTTCCATGTACAGGTAGACTCTTGATAACAGTAATTGTACCATGGGTAAGCTGGTCTTATAGTCATTTTTCCAGTGTTCGCTTTCCGGTATTAATTTATAGAGGCGTTCGGCTTCCAGAAGGTCTTTCAACACTTGTTCGTAGACTTCTTGCACGGTATTTCTGGTAAAGGTGCGATCTTCAATTCCGCTTGTTAGTTTCAAGGGGACTCCCAGACCGTCTTTGTTTTCGTTATAGGGAACCCCGAAAATATTTACCAGTGTAAAATAATAATAACCGCGTAGAGCATGCGACTGGGCGGTAACGAGATTTCTCATATCCGATTCATCACTTAAATCGTCGATATAATCTAATACGGCATTCGCTCCCAATATTTTGGTATAATAAGTCTGGTATATATTTGTTGCGTCGGGAGAAAGTCCTTCGTCTTCAAATATGGTGAACATATCAGGTTGCCAAGTGTAAGCCGCTTGCCAAACTTTTCGGTTTTGTCCGCTTGTCGTCGGTTGATAGGGTGCGCACGTCACGTCGTCATCAAGAATATTCAGGAAAACGTTGAATCCTTTTGTATCCCAACGCGGGTAAGCTGTACCCAACAGTAGTTCATTCATCGAGCTGACGTCTTTAGGTACAAACTCGCTTTTGGATTTTGGTTCGAGGAAATCGCTGCAAGATGAGAACATCAGGATGGCGATAAAATATATAATTCTTTGTTTCATCGTTTATAGATTTAAAATCCGACACTAAGACCGAAAGAAAAAATCTTCGGTTGTATACTTCTATCCAGTTCGGGGTCGAAGCCGTTGAACCTTTTGCTAGCAATAACAAAGAGGTTATTCACGCTGGCGTTGACAGAAAGAGAGGTCGCCCCGAATTTTGCACACCATGCCCGGTCTAGGTTCCAGTTCAAGGAGAGTTGTGTACAGCGCAAGAAAGAGGAACTTACAACTAACGCGTCCGAATTTGCCCACATTTCATACATGGATGCTTTTTCACCGTCCGGGAGTAGTATGTTCAGTTCGTTCACGTCTTCGCTCGTGAAGAGAGCCGGGATATTCGTGTGTTTTTCGTCCCCCGGTTTCTTCCAGCGTTTGTTCAAATCTTTGGGTAGATTGTCATACGGGTCGGGAATCTTTGAACCCTGATTTGTAAAACTGCTATACGGGCTGGTCAAGCGTTGTTTGCCACCGAGCAACAACACGAAATCAGCACCAAGAGTGAAATCTTTGTAACGGATTCGTGTATTCAATCCCCCCGTGAAATAGGGCTGGCGTTGACCGGAGTACACGAGGAATGTGGTCGGGTCTATCGTGTTATCCCCCTCTTCGAATTCTCCTATGTCAAATGTAGGATACCCGGTTTCGGGTGATAATCCCGTGAATTTATAGGACCAGAACGCGGTTAGTGGATAACCCTTTTTTAATAACCGGTTTCCATTTCCGCCACTCAAGAAATCATTTTTGCTAATTTGATCCACCTTAATCGAAACGTCATCGGTCTTCGATTTGTTCCAGTTTTTAGAAGCGTTGATACCTACTGTCCATGCGAAATCTTTACGACTGAAAGGGGTTAGATTTATGGAATACTCTATCCCGTGATTATCGATGCGTCCCCCGTTCAATTGCATACTTTTTTGTCCGTATTCGTTGGGAATATCCTGACTGATGATGGCATTCGACCGCCGACCGTAATATTCCAAATTCATCGTGATGCCTTTGAATAATTGGAGATCGATACCTAAATTCCATGTTTTCGTGTTTTCCCATTTTAATAGGGGATTAGGCAAACTGCTTATGCCGAGGATGTACTCGTTATAAATATCTAAAACTCCTTCTTGCTTAACGATCAAGTCCGGGCTGACAGAAGTTACCACGTTACCTTGTATTCCATAGGTTGCCCGTATGTTCATCTGGTTCAGCCACGAGATTTTATCTTTAATAAATTCTTCTTCCCCGATTCTCCATGATATACCGAAAGAATACATCGGGTCGAATTGTTTATTCACGTCCTGTCCGAAGCGATTGGATGCGTCTGCTCGAATGTTGGCATTCAGCACGTAGCGATCCATGAGTGAATAGGCCAACGTCGCGAAATAGGACATGGCGTTACTTGTCATGCTGGTGGTCTGCCAGCCTCCCTCGTACAAGTAGTCCAGTATTTTTGAATCCGTGGGTTTGGACATACCGATAGGGGTCCAATACGAGTATGAATTAGGACGTATGATTTTTTCCCCGCGTTCCGGGACATATCCCCACACGGTGTTCAGTTCACTTTTGTTTTCATCCGAGCGTAGTTCCAGCCCCGCCATGGCATTTACGCGGTGTATCTCGTTGAACGTTTTGGAGAGTAACAATTTGTGTTGCATGTTATAGGAGATCGTGCGGTTGTGATTCGAGAGGAATTCACCCCCGAAAGGAAGGATAGCCGCCTTGTATTTCGCCGAGCCGTTTTTTTCTGTCCCGTACTCGTACCCCCTGTAGTTGGATGTGATATAGTTCGTTTTTTCTCCCGCGAATGATTCGCCATTGGTATGGTTATCCGCGATACTGCCCACGAATTGGTATTTTAGCCAAGGCGTGATGTCCCAATTCGCGTTGACGGAAACGTCAAAACGGGAATTTTTATTCTTGGAATAACTATTATCGATTTCATTCATAATATTGAATCCCAATTCTTGTTGTCCGTCCACCCAAGAATACCTTTGATATTTCTTGTAGAATGCTTGCTTCCCGTTTTCGTACGCGGGAAGGGCTCGGCTGGTAGTCGTCGCGTATCCGATAGGATTGACTCCCGGCCCGTAACCTTTATTATTTCCAAATGAGCCGTTGATGTTGAAATCGACTTGTAGTGTTTTTAATAATCTTACGTTCACGTTTAACCGGGCGGAGAATCTGGTCATATCATTCCCTATTTCCACGCCGTGGTCGGACGTGTACCCGAATGACGCGTTGTAAGTGACTTTTTGAGAACCTCCCGAAATACTCAGGTTGTGATTATTACTGAAAGAGTTGCGGGTTAGCAGGTCAAACCAGTCCGTGTTGACGGTTTCCAAGTAAGCCATACGTTCTTCGAAATATTCTTCCGTGATCGACCGCTCGTTGAACATACGCATTAATCCTTCGTAGGTGTATATCTGCGGGAGAGGATCGTTCGCGTATCTTGCCCCGGCATCGTAAGCTTCTTTACTGAATTGAATGCGCTCTTTGGAGTTCATGTAGTCAAACATATCGTAATTCGGGCGGGCACGGAAAGAGAAATTGGCACTGTACCGTATGCTGGTACGTTCGGCATTTCCTTTTTTCGTGGTGATCACGATAACCCCGTTGGATGCTTTGGAACCGTATATGGCGGTTGCGGAAGCATCTTTTAATACCGTGATAGTTTCGATATCCGCCGGGTTTAACCAAGAAATTTGATTCCCCACGAGGTCAGCCAGATCGCTTGTCAGGGCGTTGCTTGAGTTAAAAGGAAGCGGGTCAGGCTGGATGATACCGTCGACAACCCATAGCGGATCGGTATTTCCCAAGATCGTGGATGTTCCCCGGATCGTGATTTTCGGGTTGCGCCCCACGCGGGATGAAGTGTTAATGACCATCATCCCCGGGACTCGTCCCTGCAACATCTGGTCGATAGAGGAGTATGCCTGCATCATGATGTCGTCGGCTTTTAGCGTGTTGTATGAGCCCACCATGTCCTTGCGCGGCAAGCTGTTGTACCCCATTTCGACCACGACTTCGTCGAGTTGCGTGGCGTCTGCCAGCATTGTAACTCGCAGAACCTCGTTCCCAGTGCATTTTACTTCCTTTGTCTGCATCCCGATAAAGCTGAACACGAGAATTCTTTCTTTCTTCTCTGTGATGGTGAGCGTGAAGTTGCCGTTCGCGTCAGTGGCAACACCCGTGTGAGTGTCTTTGATAAGGACGGTAACTCCCGGTAGCGGGTCCCCGTTTTCGTCCACGACTTTCCCTTTGATGGTTTGTATTTTCGTGCCTTCCCGCGGAAGTTCCTTTACCACGACGACCCCCTCGACCATGGAATAGGTAAAACCGAAATGCTCCAACACGATTCCGATGGCTTTGTCTACCGGAACATTTTTTAAAATCAAGTCTTTGCAACGTTTGTTTTTGACCTTTTCCAGGTTGTAGAGAAACTTCACGCCGGTTTGTTGACGGAAAGCGTTGATGACTTCCACAAAAGATGCATCCTTGTAATTCATGTTCACTACTTTGTTTTGAGCGTCAGATGATAAAGAGCCCAATAGCAGGATAGATAAAAACAGGAAACTTGCAAGGAGGTGCACGATTCTTCCCTTTTTTTTCATAATTTTGTAATCTTTAGTTGTATAAATTAATCATTAAACAGACCGGATTTTAGTTGGCGCTGAGTCCGGTTTGCTTTTTATTACATTCCGACAATGAGAGTCCTTCCTTTTAGTGTTAGTTTAGCATCCGAACTTTTCTCGAACATCTCGATAAAGGTATCGATATTCTTGAATCGGCTTAAATCTCCGGAGAAGTGGAGATGCTTGACGTTTTCGCTCGTGTAGAACACGTGGATATCATACCATCTGGCGAGTTGATCCATGATGTCTTCCAGTTTAGCGTTTTCAAATTGGAAGATGCCGTCTTTCCAGCAAGTAAAATAGTGTGTATCGACCTCTTTTAATGCTGTAGTCCCGTCTTTATTAACCGTGAGTTGCTGGTCGGGTGAGAGAATGATATTTTTCCCGCCCGGTAGGCTATAGGATATCTTTCCTGTTACTAGAGTTGTGATTAACCGTTCTTTTTCCGGATAACTTGATATATTAAACTGAGTTCCGAGTACGGTAATATTTCCTAGTCCGGTTTTTACGATGAAAGGTTTGTCAGCCTGTTTCTGTACATCAAAATAGGCTTCCCCGATTACCGTGACTTCCCGCGTATCTCCGGTGAACTGTACTGGGTATCTTAATTCCGAGTCGGCGTTCAACCATACTTTCGTGCCATCGGACAGGGTCAGGTTGTATTCTCCTCCGCGGGGAACGACTAGGGTGTTATAGTATTCTTCCTGTAAACTAACCGTGTCGCTCATGGCGTAATTTAGTCCGGAGGAATCCACTTGTATATTGGCTCCCCGTTCCGGAATGATTTTCCTCTCGCTTTTTAACTCAATTTCCTCCCCGTCATGTTTGATTAGATAGGCTTTACGTTCTCCCGGTTTGATGGCGCTAACAAATATATCATCGTTATATGTTACGGGCTCGGGTTGTCGCAAAAGATAAAACACGGTCGTGGTTCCGATTAATAAAAGGATTGCCGCCGCCACTTTCCAAATAGCGGGTAATAAGAATCTTTTTTTAGAGTGCACGAGTTTTTGATAGGCTCGTGTATAATCGAAACGTTCCTGCTGGCGTATTTTTTCTAGGATATATTTCCCGTCGTGTATTCTATCAGCGAGGTGCTTTAATCTCTCGTCGCCATTCACGGGAGTATCCGGGAGTCCGGTAATCTTTCTGAAAAGCCATTCAGCCTTCTCGTGTAATAAATCCCACTTCATGCTTTTTGGTTTTATATTTATTCATTTTGATATATAAATCCCAAATGATGAAGTGCGGGTGACAGACAATTCGTTTTTTTTCTATTATTTTTTTCCTAGAAATTCTAACCAGAATAACAGGACATAACTGTCTTTTAATTGTTCTTTCAAGTACACGTAGGCTCTCTTTTTCTGGGTTTTGACTGTATTTACGCTGATTCCCAAACAGTCGGCAATCTCTTGCACGCTATACCCGTCGGAACTCAACAATAGAATATTTTGCCGTTGTTCGGGAAGTTTAGAGATGGCTACGCGTAATTTCCGTATCATTTCTTCCTCGACGGCTTGATAGAAAAAAATTTCTTCCGTTTCTTCCTGTTCGCTGTTCCACCGGGATAAACGTCGGTCATTTGTTTTTTTATCCCGCAGGTACTTGAGCGAGTTGTTGTACACGGCACGATAGAGGTACACGGAAAGAGCCTTCACTTCGG
This sequence comes from Butyricimonas sp. Marseille-P3923, assembly GCF_900184685.1. GTDB lineage: Bacteria > Bacteroidota > Bacteroidia > Bacteroidales > Marinifilaceae > Butyricimonas > Butyricimonas muris. The sequence continues at coordinate 98,371 of NZ_FXXL01000006.1, read as the reverse complement.
TAAACACGAGTTCGGATTTCCAGACGGAAATAAGACATTCTTGGACGATATCTTCTGCGATGCTGTCATCGGAAACAATTCCCGTGGCGTAATTGCATAAAGCACCATAGAAAAAACGGTAAAGTTCTTTCCATGCACCTGCCTCTTTCAGGTTTATGCCTTTTAAAAAATTCTCTTGATTTGCCACATCCCTATTTTTCAATCCATTTCTGCAAAGGAACAAAAATTTCTTGAAATAAAAAAGTTGCGGTCTGCACGCTAGACCGCGAGAAAGTTTAATTCTGAGTGGAAATCTTGATAAATTCCTCCATTTTACCCGATGACGGACGGGGAACATGGGTTTCTATTATTTTGCCTTCGGGATCTATCAAAACAAATTGGTACATGTTGTTTGAATTGTAATGATAGGTTTTCAGGAAATTTTTATCCGCTCCCATGAAGAGATGTGTCCCGATTTGTAAGTCTTTATTCCGGATGGCTTCTCTCCATGAATCGGGAGTCTGGTCAATAGATAAACTGACAAGATGAACTTTTCTTTCTTCCAATAGCGGGCATAATTTTTGCAGGAAGCCGAATTCGGTAATACTCGGTTGGAACGTAGGCCACAAGTAAAGACAGACATATTCCCCTCGGAAATCTTTAAGGGAATATTTCTTACCCGTGGTGTCCACGGCTTGGAAATCAGGTGCGCCTTTGCCTGGCGCGATAGTTGTCCAGCTGTCATAAATTTTTTGGAATTGGGCGACCAAATCTTTGTCGGTGACATGTTGATTATAAAAGTCGATGAGTTCTTTCGAGCGAATAATTCCTACTGCTTGCACGTAACTACAAACCAAGAAATTGATCAAACCTTGTTTTACTTGTTCATTTTTGAAATGTTTTTGGAGGTATTCCACTTGTTGCATTACTTTCTCGTAAGGACTTCTAATCGCTCCTTGATTGCCGAGCACGAAGGCAATGCCTTCTGTCACAACCGTACGGTATTCATGGATGTTGAGGAAGTCGGGGTCTTCATCCATCCACGCGAGTATCGCGTCGTAGTAATCCTGCCCCGGTTTGTAATCCCGGAGTTTTGCCATACTTGGGTGGGCTCGTGCGTAGTCGAGAATGGATAGTCCCATCATGTATTTGATACGGGCTTTCTCTCTCTTGACAAATTTTTTGTTCACCTTGTTGATTTCATCGGAATATTTGTCCAGATCTTTTTGGTTCTCGGCAACGAGATTTTTCAGGCTGTTGATAAATTCCGGGACCTCTTGGGCGAAGACGGAGTCCGGTGACCATTGGATGTCTATGTTGTTGAGGTAATCTTGAATCGGTTTGCATCCCCCAGTGATCACGAGGCTTTTAGCCATGCTCTCCCCGTCAAATGTCAGGTTTACATTGTCCCCTTTTTCGAGATACATGAGTTTGACTTCTTTGAAGCCGTTATGAATGGTCACGTACAAGTAATCGAAATCCTCAATGGTACATTCGGCGTGCTTGTTTTTGTCAAATTCAAATCCTCGCACGATACTTCTCATGTAAGAGATGGAAAAGCCTTGGTCGGGAATCTGTTGTACATCCGCGGTGACCGTGATGTTGTTTCCGGTTTGTGCGACGTTCTGCATACAGGATGCAAGTACGAGTAGTAGAAGGATTAATTTACATTTCATGTTCTGGATTTTAGTTTATATTTCTAATTGTTTCAATATTGAATACAATAATAAATCCGGAACAAGAGGGGACGGGTGACAGGAGAGGGGGATTAATTTTAGATTTAATGATTTTAGATTTTAGATTGAAGGATTTAGTGATGAATGAAGCTGGGGTGAGTAACTCAATTCCTCCTCTGTTTATAGGGGAGGTGGCGGCGCAGCCGACGGAGGAGTTTGTTGAAATCCTCACTTTTCCCAAGAAAAGATACAGACATCACGTGTACTTCAACGAACTCCCTCCCGGCTTCGCCGTACTCCCTCTATAAACAGAGGGAGAGCTGGAATGTCACCCCGGCTTCATTCATCACGGAATCGGCAATTTTTCAATCTAAAATTACCATCTCTCTCGTTTTTAACTGTACAGCCGGTGCTTGTTCAAGTATTCCGCTATCTGCACAGCGTTCGTGGCGGCTCCCTTGCGGAGGTTGTCGGAAACGACCCACAGGTTGAGGCTGTTCGGCTGGGAGAAATCCCGGCGGAGGCGTCCCACGAAGACCTCGTCCCGCTCGTTGGCGGTGATTGCCATGGGGTAGAGATTTTGCATGGGCTCGTCTTGCACGACGATGCCGGGGGATTGAGCCAACAGGGTGCGAACCTCGTCCAAGTCGTAGTCTTTCTCGAATTCGAGGTTGATGCTCTCGGAGTGTCCGCCCACGACGGGAACCCGCACGGCTGTGGCGGTTACTTTAATCGTGTCGTCGTTCAATATTTTGCACGTTTCGTTCACGAGTTTCATCTCTTCCTTCGTGTACCCGTTCTCGGTGAACGAGTCACAGTGCGGGAGACAGTTGCGGTCGATGGGGTGAGCGTAGGCTTTCTTTACTTCTTTGCCTTCCCGTTCACCTTCCAGTTGGTTGATGCCTTTCAGACCGCTTCCGGTGACGGATTGGTAAGTGGATACCACCACGCGTTTGATTCCGTATTTCTTGTGCAGGGGAGCCAAGGCGACCAGCATCTGTATCGTCGAGCAATTGGGATTGGCTATGATTTTATCTTCCCGGGTCAGCGTGTCGGCGTTAATCTCCGGTATCACGAGTTTTTTCGTGGGGTCCATTCTCCACGCGGAGGAATTGTCGACCACGGTTATTCCCGCAGCGGCAAACTTGGGAGCCCATTCGAGGGAGGTGTCCCCCCCGGCGGAGAAAATAGCGATTTGGGGTTTCATGTCGATAGCGTCCTGCATTCCCATGACTTTATAGTTTTTTCCCTTGAAGGTGATTTCTTTACCCACGGAACGCTCGCTGGCGACCGGTATCAATTCTGTTACCGGAAAATTCCTTTCTTCCAAAACCTGCAACATTTTTCTTCCTACAAGACCTGTTGCGCCTACTACTGCTACTTTCATTTCGAATGGATTTTTAATTGTTTGAAAGCCTGTTACGGCATTTCTTGTATATAAGTTAGTTGTTTTATTACCGGGTCAAAAATAGTGAATAAGCATTGCTTCGGCAATAGGAACGAGGTATTTTTTCAATATTGTGTCCCCGTGTTAAAATTGTAACAGAACGGTTGACATACCCTTGAATGCCCCTTCTTTAATCCCAATCTGTGGCACGTGCAAATTTATTGTCCGGTGAATCATCGCGAGAACAGGCATGTTGTTGGTGTTAAAAAAGCCTATTGTTTACTAAATCGTGGGCGAAGAGTGGGCAAACTGTGGGCGATGAGTAGGCGATGTCGCCTAATACCCGCCCAATACTCACCCGAAAGTCACCTGCCGGGGTTATGTAACAGTTGGTTTACAGGAGTATATCCCTAGTTTTTGCAGGAAGTGTTTACCGTGTGATCCATGCCTCGCTGTTGCACCATCTCTTTGTCTTGTTTTTTCAAACCGACTTCGTAGTAATTGATAGGGTTATCGTGATCACCGAGGTACATACGCGGTTGTCGTTTGAAAACCGGGTTGATTAGCGAAAATTCCGGCTCGAAGTGCGAGGTGTTGATCTCGGCAAGGTTCAGCAGGGTATGGAAAATATGGTTCGTGGCAACGGGTGCGTTGCTGTTGTAGCGTGCCACTTGATAGAAATTGGGACGTGCCTCGATGTAATTGTCCGAGAACCAGATCATGAACGGGATATGTAGCTGATAATAGGTTGGGATCGGCGAGGCGTGCAGGAAGCGTTTCCGGCTGTCGTCGAGCAGGTCTTCCCCGTGGTCGGGGGAGTAAATCATGGTGGCGTCGCTACCGGAAGCGCGTAATATCTCGATCACGTTGTGCAGGAAATGATCCGTGTAAATGATACTGTTATCGTAGGCGTTGACGAGTTGTGCCTTGTTTTTGTATTCGATTTCGGTGGCGTCAGCCGGGGTAAAGTGAGCGAACTCTTCCGGGTAGCGTTCCTTGTAATTGAAGTGTGAACCGTAAGTGTGGAACACGATGAGGAGGTTGTCGTTTGCCAGCGAGTCGATATAATGCTGCATGAAAGGTAACATGGCTTCGTCGTAATTGTTGATCGTGATTAAACCGCCGTCCTCGGTGGGGCGGATGTTTTTGTAATAATCAGCTTCCTCGCCGAAATAGTCGGTAAACGAGCGGTTCGGTACTTGGTTGGAAAGGAACACGGTCTTGAATCCGGCTTCCTTGAATGCGGTCACTACACTTTTTTGGGTGTATAGGCGCTCGTAATGACAGGCGTCGGCGGCAGACAGGATGAGAGGCACGCTTTTGTGCGTGGTGTTCGATTGCGTGATGGCGTCTTTGTACAAGACGAGGTTAGCCTCGTTTTTCAACTTCGGGTTGGTTTCCCGTTCATAGCCCCATAAGCTCCAATTCTCGGCACGTCCGGCTTCCCCGATGACGAGGACGTATATTTCCCGGCGTTCATGGGCGGTATCCCGTGTGGCGTGGAACGAGAAGTCCTTGGAGGTGACGGGGTAATCCATGCTGCGGTTCCATTTCTTGCAGGCAAAGTAGAAGTTGTACATCACGTTCGCCGGGTAGAGGTCTGTTTTTACTTCGTAGGTGTTGTCCCGTCTTTTCTCGTAAGCGGTAAGACCGGAACCGATGATGAGTAGCACGAGTCCCCACGTGAGCATTTTCCGGCGGAAAGCGGCAGGGCGGACTACCTTGTGATGAACCGCGATGGAGGCCAGCACGATGACCGGGATGTACAGAACGCACACGATGATGATGGAGGGCCAGATGTTGCCCAGCAGTTCGCCCGCCTCGGATGCGTTCGTGGTGGGCAGGTTCAGGAACATGTCCACGGCAATGACGGATTCCCCGAAGAGGTAGAATAGCACGAGTTGGAACGCATGCAGGATAAGCACGGGGATGAGTATGAGTTGCATGAGTCCCGCCCGTTTGAAGAGCGAGAAGACGATCATGTAGATGCTCAAGGGAACAAGGATCAGGATGATCTTCCCGATCGCGGAGAGAGGTTCCGTGAATATCAGGCAGAAGTTGGGGACAAGGTTCAACACGATGAAGAGCCAGAACAGGGTTTTGCTCTTTTTCACGAAGTTGACAAGTCCTTTAGAAAGCCTCGTTAATATTGAAGTAGAATGCTTTGACGCCTTTGCCGATACCATAATCCAATCTTACGTTAATTCTGTTTTTAAATTCCCAACGGTAGCCGATGCCATAAGTGGGCAGGGTGTGGCTCCATTTAAACTTGTCCATGTCCGGAAACACGTTTCCGGCACCTGCCCACGCAGTTATGCCGTGGCGGTTGTATATTTTTTGACGGAGTTCTACTTGCGCCTGTATCAGGTCATTGTCACGGTAGCGTCCCTCGTAGTAACCTCTCATGCTGTACGAACCGCCCATCAGGGCAACCATACTCCACGGGGTGTCCCCGTAGTTGAATATTCCTTGTAATTGCGTGGCAACGATAGCTCCTTTCCACGCTTTGTGATAATACCGGAAGTCGAAGCTGGTACGCTTGAAATCCTGATCGTTACCGAGGAAGCTGGGAAAGAACTGTTGCTCCAGTTGTACGTAGATTCCCTTGTAAGGGTTCGGGATAAAATCTCTCGAGTCATACGAGATTATGATTCCGGGCCCGAAGGTGGTGACGTTCTTGGGTGCCCCGTTGAGGAAGCTGATGTCGTCGAAATCTTTCGCGTTCACGTTGCGGAACATGAGGTTGGGACCCACGTAGAGGTTGGGAGCCAGACGCCACAGGAGTTCTAGTTTGACTTGTTGTTCCAGTCGTTTATATTCGGTGTTGCGGTCTTCATGTCTGCCGGCTTCATAACCGATGCCCCAGAATTCGCTGGGGAAGGAGAAAAAGTACATGTTGGCGTTGAGCCGGAAACGGTCACGCGGGAAGATGCTATTGTTCCGGATTCCCAGCAGGTAGAATCCCGTGGTGGTGATGTCCCCGTAGATGGCGACGTTGGAGGGGGATATGGTTTTGTCGTGCCGGTCGATACGGTATAGCCCGGATGCCACGAGCCCGAGTCCCAGTTTGGTGTCGCTTGAAAAATGCGGTCCCCCGATAATGGAGAAGTCGAATCGCTTTTCTTCTTTCTCTTTGTTGGCGTCCGCGAAATAACGGTAGAACCGATGGAAGAATCCGGTCTTCACGGGTGTGGTGTCAACGGTGACCGTGTCTTGCCCGTTGGCGGAAAGCGACAGGACGCATAATAATGCGATATATAGTGTATGTCGAATCATTTCAGATTGATAAAGTTAAATTAGCATAGATTAAACAATCATTCATCTCGTGATTTCCTTGTACGCAATATTTGTGCCAATTGTTGGGTTAGCCGACAGAGATTCTTTTGGCAGGTCGTATAATCATTAGGGAAAAGTAAGGGAATTCGATTTCCACGAGGGCGTTCCGGTCGGTTTCATGTTGTTCGTTCGCGGTACCCACGTTTTGGTAATAGTGGTATTCGGCATCCGGGTGTTGACGGATGAATTCGTGGACGGTATCGGTGCATTGCGATAATTTCATGATGACGATAACGTGGTTCGTGGTGGTGAGCTCGTGAAGTTCTTCCGGCGTTGTTTTGCCCGGCAGGACGACGAGTTTTTCTTCCTGTTTCACGATATGAAGTCCCGATACCGCTCCTGCGGCGATGAACGCGGGTACTCCGGCAATGACGGAGGTGGGGATGTGCATGGAGGCGAGTTTCTCGAACATGTAGTTGCCGGAAGAGTAGAAGCCGGAATCGCCTTCGGCAGTGACGGCAACCGTTTTCCCCTCGGCAACCCGTGCCGCGATTTCGAGGCAGAGTTCATCGTAAGCCCGGTTGGCAAACGTGCGGTCTTTGGACATCGGGACGTGGAAGACTCGGATTTTACTAGCCTCGACGGGTAGGGACAGGATGATGTCCTGAGAGTACGATTTGAAAGTCCCTTCTTTGCTTTTCGTGCCGGGGCAATAGATTACGTCAACTTCCTGCAAGGCTTTTAATGCCTTGACCGTTATTAACTCCGGATCGCCCGGACCGAGGGAGATGCTGATTACTTTGCCTTTCATGCGATGAGTTTATAAAATTTTTAAAGTTCATAAAGTTTTTAAGGTTTAAAGCGGAAATACTTTATAAACTTTATGAACCTTATGAACTTTATAAACTGATTCCGGGTGCAAAAGTCGTTAAAAAACGGATACGCTCAAAATAATATTTATATATTTGCAGGCGTCTTGGTGCTTCCGTGTTGGAAGAAAAGGGAATCCGGTGAAATTCCGGGGCTGTCCCCGCAGCTGTAAAGTCGTTTCCTGCCTCGAGGGTGGGCAGATTTTTTCTATAAAACCACTGGATTGGAATCCGGGAAGGAGAAAAGATGACAAGCCAGAAAACCTGCCAGATGACACGAATGATTAATACTTTCGGAGGAAAAGAGATGAATGGATTAGTACGTTTATTGTGTATTTTGTGTGCTTGCGGAGTGTTTTGTTGCTGCAAGTCGAAAACGAGTAAGAAGTCGGTCGAGAAACAGACCGTTCAGGCGGGGAGCGATTCGATTCCCCGGGTTCGGATTAAGTACGCTAAAGGGTTTTGGTTGGAGTACCGGGACGGGTATGCCGTGTTGAATGTCAAAGACCCGCAGGAGAGTAGCCACACGTGTTACCAGTACGCTTTGATTCCCCGGGGAAAGAAGGTGCAAACCCCGGCAGAGTTGCCCGTGGTGGAGGTTCCGGTACGGAGCGTGGTGTGCATGACTTCTTTGCAGTTGTCTAATTTTATCAAACTGGACGCGACGGACCGGGTGGTGGGTATCACGAGTACCCGTTTCCTTTTTAACGGGGAGATGCAGAAGCGGGTGGACGAGGGGAAAACGTGCCGTATCGGGATAGAGGGGAATTTTGATAACGAGATTATCATGAGCCTGAATCCCGACCTGATGTTGATTTCGCCTTTTAAACGCGGGGGGTATGATGCCGTGAAAGATATCGGGATTCCTCTGGTGCCGCATCTCGGGTACAAGGAGATGACTCCTCTCGGGCAGGCGGAATGGATTAAGTTCGTGGGGTTGTTGCTGGGAATGGAGGATAAGGCGGGATTGGAATTTGACCGGATAGAGAACCGGTATAATTCGTTGAAAGCGATGGTCGGTGACGTGGAACGCCGTCCCGTGGTGTTTAGCGGGGAGTTGAGAGGCGGGGTGTGGTATGCCGTGGGGGGAAAGAGTTTTCTGGCACAGCTTTTCCATGACGCGGGTGCGGATTATTTCTTGAAAGATGACCCCCGTTCGGGTGGGGTGACGTTGGATTTCGAGACGGTGTACAATCAGGCGGAGAGTGCCGACTACTGGAGAATCGCGAATAGTTTTGCCGGGGAGTATTGTTATGCCGCGTTGAAGGCGCAAGACGAGCGTTACGCTGATTTCAAGGCTTTTAAGGATAAACGTGTCATTTATTGTAACATGCGGGAGAAGCCGTTTTACGAGAGTATGCCCGCCGAACCGGAGGTGGTGCTTGCCGATATGATTCGGGTGTTTCACCCGGGTGTGTTGCCCGACCATGAACCGGTGTATTACGATTTGCTTAATAAATAAGAGTGCATGGGACGAGGGAGAAATACGATATGGATGTTTTTTATCACGGTGTCTATCGTGGTGTTTTTGTTATTGAATATGTTGTTGGGTTCGGTGGCTATCCCGTTTTCATCGGTTTGGAACGTGCTGACGGGTAGCGGGGATGAACCGGTGGCTTGGCAGAATATAATTTTGAAGTCCCGGTTGCCGCAGGCGTTGACGGCGTTGGTGGCGGGTGCGGGACTTTCTATCAGCGGGTTGCAGATGCAGACTATTTTCCGTAATCCGCTGGCGGGACCTTCCGTGCTGGGTATCAGTTCGGGGGCGAGTCTGGGGGTGGCTTTCGTGGTGTTGTTGTCCGGTAAACTGGGGGGAGTGGCCTTGAGTCGTCTGGGATTTATCGGGGAGGTGGCGCTGTCTGTTGCGGCTATCGCGGGTGCGTTGTCCGTGATGGGATTAATCGTTTTCGCTTCCCGGAAGATACGGGGGAGTGTTACTCTCTTGATTATCGGGGTGATGATAGGGTATATCGCGAATGCCGTTATCGGGGTACTGAAGTTTTTCAGCGTGGAGGAGGATATCAAGGCGTACGTGATTTGGGGATTAGGTAGTTTCGCCCGGGTTTCGGGGAACCAGATGATGTTGTTTGTGACGATTATGGCGGTGATTATCCCGCTGTCTTTTTTGTTGATTAAGCCGTTGAATCTGTTGATGCTGGGGGACGGGTACGCCCGTAATCTGGGACTGAATATTAATCGTGCCCGGGTGTGGGTGATTACTTGCTCCGGGGTGTTGACTGCGATTGTCACGGCTTATTGCGGTCCGATTATCTTTTTGGGGTTGGCGGTGCCTCACTTGTGTCGCGCGATATTTCAGACTTCAGACCACCGGATATTGATGCCGACCTCGATGCTGGTGGGGGCTTCGCTGGCGTTGCTTTGTAATCTGATAGCCCGTTTGCCGGGGTTCGAGGGGGCTTTGCCCGTGAATTCGGTGACGGCATTGGTCGGGGCGCCGGTGGTGGCGTCGGTGTTGTTCGGGAAACGGAAGAGGAATGAGGTGGAAATTTAATGATTTACGATTTATGATTTACGATTTGTGATTTTAAATTTGGGTTATGGTTCGTTTGGTAAATCTTTCTATCGGGTACAAGGGTAAGAGCGACACGAAGGTGGTGGCTCAAGGGATTTGCACGGAGATACACGGGGGGGAGTTGACTTGTCTTTTGGGAGCGAATGGAGTGGGGAAGTCCACGCTTTTGCGTACCTTGTCGGCATTTCAACCGAAGCTGGGAGGGGAGATTTTTATTATGGGGCGGGAGCTCGGTACTTATTCAGACAAGGAGTTGTCGAAGACGATAGGCGTGGTGCTGACCGAGAAATGCGACGTGCGCAACATGAGTGCCCGGGAGTTGATAGGGATGGGAAGAAGTCCGTATACCGGTTTCTGGGGAACGCTTGACAAGGAGGACTGCCGGATAGTGGAGGAGTCGATTGCGCTGGTGAGGATTGAGAATCTGGCTTCCCGTATGGTACACACGTTGAGTGACGGGGAGCGGCAGAAGGTGATGATAGCAAAAGCGTTGGCGCAACAGACACCCGTGATATTTTTGGATGAGCCGACGGCATTTTTGGATTTCCCGAGTAAGGTGGAGATTATGCAGTTGCTTCACCAGTTGACACGGGAAACGGGGAAGACTATATTTCTTTCGACGCACGATTTGGAACTCGCCTTGCAGATTGCCGACAAGATATGGCTGATGGATAAGCAACACGGCATCACGATAGGCACTCCGGAAGATTTGGCGTTGGAGGGACATTTGAGTAGTTTTTTTGCCCGTAAGGGGATTGTTTTTGATATGGAAACGGGGTTGTTCCGGATAGAGAATCAATATACTTCGCGTGTGCGCTTACAGGGACACGGGCAAAAGTATGCCATGGTGCGGAAGGCGTTGCAGCGTAACGGGGTGTTGGCTAACCGGAACGTGGAATCGGGGGTGTACGTGGAAACGGGTGATTTGACAACTTCGGGTTTCAAGATTAATGTGCCGGGGAAGCCCGTGATGGAGGTGCAGACGATTGAAGAGTTGTTAAGCGCTATGCCTGCTGTCTTGCCGGAAGGGTAAAAAATAAGGCAGCTCCTTATTCAGGGCCGCCTTGCTTCTTTTGCGGTTGTAAACTTTCTTTGATTTGTGAACCCTGCTGATGTTCACGGGATGGAGATGCTCCCGTATCTCTTCTTCCCTTCGGGCTTTCCTCGTTGCTTTCAAGTAGTCTTCCCGGGTAATTTTGGTTTTGTTTTTCATGTCTGTTTTTGTAAATGTGTTTTTATATTGTTTTTTACCGTATCCCAGCTTGTATCAGTCAACATGACGGGAGAAGGTTCATTTTCAGCATCTTCAAAATACGAAAGACTTTTTAATACTAAAAATGAAGAGCCATCCGTGTATTTACGGTTGTAAAATACAAGCATTTCTTTTAGAGTGAAATGTTCTAAGAGAAAATGGATGTCGATAAAATCCTTTTTTGAACCTCTTCCTGTTATTGCGGCTAGTTTCATCGCACAAATGTCTTCTAAAGCAGCCAATTTTATATCGTCTTTTATTTTTAGCGGGGATAACCATGGGTATGGATAATTCACGATGTCAACTTTTATTCCATCTATGGAGAAGATATGGATATTCGGAGATTCTTTTATCTGAATGATTTTACCAATTGTATGCAAATACTGTATTAGGTCAAGACTATCTGTTTGAATATTTCCAAATATATCAAGGTCAACAGACTTTCGATGCCCGATTTGGAGAGCTAAAGCGGTACCTCCCACGAGTCGGGTATTACTCAATACGGGTAATTCCTGTAACTTTCTTAAAAGTTCCAGTGTGTGGGGTTCGATTGTCGTGTGGTGTAACATTTGAATTGGTGTATTGGAGTATTTGTTATCGTGGCAATGTAGGCAAGAGCCCGTGGGTCTAACTCCCGGACATTTTTGATTACTTCGATGATGACCGGTTGCGTGTAATAAGCGAGAATGGCGTGCCAATCTTCCAGTTGACCGTATTCAAGAACACGTTTGATAATGTAGGCACGGTGAGTATCCATATCAAGAGTTGCCTTATCTATATCCCAGAATAGATAGGGTGAAAGTTGATTGATGATGGATTCTTTTGTGTCTTTCATTCTAATTTATTTTCGGCAAAGATACGCAATTATTTTGATAATCTAATCACTCGATTTTCTCGTTACAGGGCAAATGCGTCAAAACGCTTTTCGCCCTGTCCTCGTTGCTGATTGCTTAATCTTTTGACGGACTTATTCTTCCGGAATAAGAATAATCTCTAAACGTGTCCGCGAGAGCAAGGGGAGGCAGTGGGCGTAACAATGTTGCACGAGGGTATCGAAGAAAGCGGGGGCGTCGGCAAAGATGTCCCATAGTTCGCGGGCGAGGGTGATGTCGGCAACGCGGGCAATGGATGAAGGGGGGCATTGGCTTTCGGCAGCGAGGCGGGTGATGAAGGCTTTGTTCATGACGACGTGTTTGCTATGCGTGTCGAGGTTGCCCTCGGCAAGTTTGACGGCTTTGCCTATCATGATGCCCATGGTGACGGAGGGGATGGACTCGGTTTCTGCCAGTTTGAGGGTTTCGCCGATGAAGTTGCCGTAGTGGATAAAGGCTTGGTCGGGTAGTTCGGGGAAGCGGGAACGGAGTGTCTTTTCGCTCTTGGCACCGGAGTTGATGACGATGTGGTTACAGCCAAGGGCTTTGGCTACCTGTATTTCTTTGCGGATGCTGTTGACGAAGGCTTCCGAGGAGAAAGGGCGTACTACTCCGGAGGTGCCGATGATGGAAATACCGCCCGTGATGCCGAGGCGGGGATTGAATGTCTTGGTGGCGAGTTCCCTGCCGCCGGGTACGGAGATACGGATGTCGATGCCGGGTATATCCTTGTGCTCCCGGAGCAGACGTTCCGCTTCCCGGGTCATCATGGCACGGGGTGTGGTGTTGATGGCTGGTTCCCCCACGGGTATGCCCAAACCGGGAAGTGTGACGGTGCCGACTCCTTCGCCTTGTAGAAAATGGACGCCGGGAGTGGCGGACGGGGTAACTTCCGCGTATATCGTGTAGCCGTTCGTGACGTCCGGGTCATCTCCCGCGTCTTTGGTAATGCCGCAAGTGCAGGAGTTCGGGGCAAACGTGCAGGAGGCAACGGGAAAGGTGATTGTTTCACCGTTGGGGAGGGTGATTGTCGATTGCTGTTGCGGTTCGCCCGTGAGGAGTCCTTGCAGGGCGGCTACCGTGGCGGCTGTGGCGCAGGAGCCTGTCGTGAATCCGCTTCGCAAGGGGGAGAATCCCGGCACGAGTCGTTCCACCCGGTAGCGTAGCCCGTGTTCCCCGTTTACGGTGTAAAAACTTTCGGGTAACGCGGGACGGCGAATGACGAGTACGGGGATGCCGAGGGCTTTTGCCGCTGTAATCTTCTCGGAGTAGAAGCCCGATTCACCGCTCTCTTTGGTGATGATGGCGTCCGGTTGAATCTCCCGGAATAGAGTCGCCTCGTCCTGTTTGTCCTGCCAGAAGAGTAATCTTTCCCGGGGGAAGCCTGCCCGAAGTGCAAGGTCGAGTGATTGTTCCCGGTCGAGTACGCGGAACCAGCAAGGTGTCTTTTCCCAATAGCGGCGCATCTTGCCGATGGTTTGTACCCCGGTAAGGGCGAGTAAGTTGCGGATGTGGTGGTGTTCAAGGTAATCTATGGCATCGTCGAACGAGTCGCACCATACGAGCGATTCGTCCCGCTCGGGATAGAGGCGCTCGAGGCGGATGACGGGGATGTCCAAGCGTTCGGATACGGCGGCTATATTGGCGTGCAGCTGGGAGGCGAAGGGGTGTGCGGCATCCACGATAAGCCGGATGTCATGGCAGGTGCAAAAGTCTTGCATCTCGCTTGTATCCATGCCCCCGGCAACACGGGTACCGTGCTTACACTCGATTTGTTGCGTGTCGCTTTTGGTCGAGTAGTAATAGGGGGAGCCTGCCTCGTCGAGTACCCGGACTGCCGTTCTGCCTTCTGTTGTTCCGCCGAATATGAGGACCATGATATTTTAGATTTATGATTTACGATTTATGATTTACGATTTATGATTATCTAATTTCTGAACAGGTGTTTGAATTGGTGTGAATATAGTTTTGACAGTCCCTCGCGGTTGTCGATGGCATCGCCGACGACAATCATGGTGGTGAGGGTGAGGTTGTTTTCTTTCACGATACGGGCGAGGTCTTGCAATTGTCCCCGGAAGATGCGTTCGTCTTTCCACGTGAGGTGGTAGCATGCTGCCACGGGAGTGGTGGGCGGGTAGTGTTGCAGGAGTTCGCTTTGTACTTGGTCGACAATGGAGGCACTGAGGAAAATACACATGGTGCTTTGCGAGCGTGCCAGCATGTGCAGTTTTTCTTTCTCGGGCATGGGGGTGCGTCCTTCGCCTCGCGTGAGGATGATGGTCTGCACCTTTTCGGGTATGGTGAATTGCGATTGCAGGGCGGCAGCGGCGGCGAGGAAGGAAGAGATTCCGGGGGTGATGTGGTAGTCCATGCCGTACTCGTCGAAGAATGCCATTTGTTCCTGTATTGCCCCGTATATGCACGGGTCGCCCGTGTGAAGGCGCACGACGAAGAGTCCCTTGTCGTAAAATTCTTTCATGAGGCTGAATTGTTCCTCGAGTGTCATCGTGGCGGAACTGCGCACGGTGGCACCGGGTTTGGCGTAATAGGTCAGTTCCACGGGCACGAGGCTTCCGGCGTAAAGGATGAGGTCTGCCGTTTCAAGGAAGTTTTTGCCTTTCACGGAGATAAGTTCCGGGTCACCGGGTCCTGCACCCACGATTTCGATAAATCCCCGGCGTTCAGCCGTCCGGTCGAGAGCCACGGCAAAGGTGAAGTCGTTGCCCTCGGATAGCTTGTGCTTCTGTTTTTCCAGTAATAACCGGGTGTTCGAGGCGCTTTTCAATGCGCAGGTTTCCGCCACTCCCGGCACGGAGGTGACTTCCGTTACTTTTTCCGAGGGATTGGGGACTTCTATATCTTTGAGTTCGTCTGCCGTGTAGACGTGCAGTGAAACTCCGGCTTTTCGGGTAATATCGTGAACGAGGGGCTCGTCTTTTTTCAGGTCAATCGTGGATACACTCGCCAGAGCCAGAGGAGAAAGTCGTGCCGATTCGAGCGCGTGGAAAATGTTTTCCGCTACTCCCTCGGGATTGCACTCTTTGCGGCAGCCGACGCCCAAGTGGAGCACTGCCGGGCGGTAGTACAACGCGGGTATCGGGCTCTCGTGCCGGAACGGGGTAACGGCAACGAGGAGTTGGAATTTACTGAAATCGATATCCTCGAAATGGTAGAATATTTTCACGTGTTCCGGTGCGGTACGTTCCAGATAACGGGTGCCTTCGTCCCGCGTGTCGAGGAGCAGAGCCGTGGGACGGGTGTTGACGAATGCCGTGATGATGTCGTTCATCGGTGCGGTTGTTTCGGTTTTCCATCCCTGTTCTTTGCCAAGGGTATCGAGAGCCCACAAGCCCGTGTTGTCGCTTTGTGTCGTGATGACAGCTTCGGCACCCAAGATGTTGGCTACCCGGCGGGTGAGTTGGTTGGCTCCCCCGACGTGTCCCGACAGGACGGAAATGACGTGTCGCCCCGTGGTGTCGATGTTGATGACAGCCGGGTCGGTGTATTTCGACTGCACGGACGAGGCTATGGCACGGACGCATATACCGAGAGCCCCGATGAAGATGAGGGCATCGTACCGGGAAAAATGTTCGGACACGAAAGCGGTGATGGACGTGATACCGGTGCAATCCGCCTGTTCTCCTTTGGTGAAAAGTTCTGTATCGGGTAGTTCTTGCCGTATGGTGCGGGCGATTTGTAAGCCTTGTTCTGAAGATATGATAATAGCTATCTTATTCATGTGCTGATGTTTTTTGTACTTGTATAATGTCTATCGGGTTGTGGGTATCTACCGCGAGGCGGTGTTCTCCCGTGACGGAAAAACCGTGTCGGGCGGCACCGCGGATGAAAAGTTCTTTGCTTTCGGGCGATACCGAGTTGAATACGATAACGCCGCCGGGGACGATAACCTCGTTCAGGCGGCAGATGATTTCTTCCATTTTACCCCCGTGTCCGCCGATAAATACGGCATCCGGGGGTGTGATGCCGGAGAGGTCGGTTGCGGTGAAGTCACCGATGTGTACTTCTATGCCGGGCGTGCCGAAACGGGCGGCATTGGTTTTCATGAGATGCTCTCCTTCCGGGCGTTGCTCGAAGGCTACCACTTGAAGGTGGGGGAATTGGAGTTTCGCCTCGATGGAAACGGAACCCGTGCAAAAACCGATGTCCCAGAGCGTGTGGCGTTCCCGCAAGTCGAGCATGCCGAGCGTGAGCAGGCGGACAGGCATTTTGGTAATCATGCGGGTGCGTCCGTCGAGTAGTTCAAACTCGTTTTCCGGGATGCCGAAAGGACGGGGGTGCGCGTGGGTACGTTGCAGGATGACGCAATTGGGAGCGACGAAACGTTGTCCTATTGCCTCATCCGGCGAGAGGGTGCGTACGCGTTCGTGTTCGTTGCCGAGGATTTCGCCCGTGTGCATCCGGTAATTGTCGTACCCGTAAGCCAGCATCCGGCGGGCAATGGCATCCGGGGAGTGTTGCTCGTCGGTAAGCAGACCGATTTTCTCGTGTCCCTCGATGAGTGCCCGGTCAAATTCATGCCACGGTCGCCCGGTGAGGGAAACGACGTGCATGTCGTGGTAGGGAAGCACGAGGCGGTGTGCCAGTATCTGCAAGGAATTGAAGTAGGGGTATAACCGGATGCCCGCTTCCGGGAGCCGTTTGCGTATGGTATTGGCGAAGCCGAAGAAAAGCGGGTCGCCGGAAGCGAAAACGACAATCTCGTCCTCTCCCTCGTATTGCCGGAAGACGTTGTCGAGCGGCACCGTGATATCTATCCAGCGGTAGCCTTCCGGCAAGAACGGGCGCACGATGCCGTGGTGACGTTTCCCCCCCGAGAATACGGTACGTGAAGCGATGTGCCCGCGTATTTCCCGGGAGAACTCCTGTTGGCCGTTGTCGTCAATTCCTATAATTGTAAAGTTCATAAGATAATTGAAAATTGAAAATTGAAAATTGAAAATGAAGGAAGACTTCATGGCAATTTTCAATTATCGGTTATAATTTAGAAATGCAGTATTGTCATTTTCAATTTTCAATTCTGCATTTTCAATTGTTTACACGTCCCTTCCCGGTCGCAATCCTTCCGCGTCGTCAAAGCAAAGAATGGCGTTGACGAGTGTTGCGGCGAGGTTGCTTCCGCCCTTGCGTCCCTCGATGATGATTTTCGGGATGTTGGTGAACGATTTCAACATATGTTTGGATTCCCGCACGTTGACGAAGCCCACGGGTGCGCCGATAACTCCGGCGGGGTGTGCTTTGCCGAGGCGCATGAGTTTGCATAGTTCCATGAGAGCCGTCGGGGCGTTGCCGAACACGTAAAGGGCGTCCGGGTGTTCTTCCGCGGCAAGACGTATGCCTGCTTGCGTGCGGGTGATTTTTAGGCGGGATGCCATTTCGGCGACACGTTCGTCGGAGAGGTAGCATTTCACCTCGATGCCCAACCGCTCCAAGGCTCCCTTGCGGATGCCGGAAGCCGCCATGGTGACGTCGGTAATGATGGTGCGTGTTTTCCCGTCATGCAAGAGGGCGTGGAGGGTTTCCACGGCGTTGTCGTCCGTGTAGAGGATATTCTCCATGTCGAAGTCCGCGGTCGTGTGGATGGCGTGCAGCAATGCCCATTTTCGCCCGAGGGGTATATCTTTATTTTGTAATTCCGATTCGATGGTGCGGAAGCTGCGCATCATGATTTCCTGCCCGATGCCCACTTCATCGGTGCCCTGTTCCCGGTAATAGCCGCGGGGAGTGATGATTTTGTCGTCCCACGCGTAGGATTGCGAGTTGCCGATAATCACGATGGTGAACATATCCACTTCCTCGGGGTCGAAGTCGGCTATCGTGGTAATCTTGATTTCCTGTTCATCCCGTCCCGCTTGACGCACGAAACCGACAGGGTTTTCCGGTGAGCGGTATTGGCAGAAGATTTCTTTCAGGCGATGGAGTTGCCAGTAGCGTCCTTCGCTTTTCGGGTTGTAGATGGCAGTCACGAAGTCGGCGGAGGCAGCAGCCTCTATCCGGCGTTCGATTTTCTCCCAAGGAGTCATGAGGTCGGAGAGGGAGATGATACAGAAGTCGTGCCCGATGGGTGCGCCGAGTAGCGCGGCTCCTTTCTGGAAGGCACTTATCCCCGGTAGTATCTCCACCTCGACGGGACTCGCTTTTTCGCGTTTCATCTCGAGGACGAGGGGTGCCATGCCGTATATACCGGCATCGCCGGAGCTGACAACGCAAACGGTTTTTCCCTGTTCGGCGTACTCGAAAGCGAGTGCGGCTCGGTCTTTCTCTTTTTTCATGCCCGTGTCGATACACTCGGTACCGGGGTGGATGACGGATTGGATGAAGTTGAAGTAATATTTGTACCCGACAACCACATCCGAGCGTGTGATGGCGGCACGGACCGCGGGAGTGATGTCTTCTTCACTGCCCGGTCCGATGCCGACGACGTATATTTTTCCTTGGTTCATTGTCATAATTTTGAAGTATTGGGCAAAATTACACTTTTACCGGCTGGATTGCAAATCAAATCCGGTCTAAATTCCAGAGTAAACGGCGGGGAAAAAGGTATGATATTCTGGTGTTTTATTAAATATCTTCTGGAGTTCTTTTAACCCGTCAGAAGAACTCCAAAAGAACTTCAAAAGAACTTCAAAAGAACTCCCCTGTTTCCTCGCCGTCTTATGGTGATTTACAAGCAAGTGTTAATAGAGGTGAATTTATCTCTTTCGCCTCTTGCACAACCGGATGATGTATTTCACCGAGAGCATGATTCCCGTGAATGACACGGCAGCTCCCCCGAGAAGGAGTGTCCAGATAACGACGGTCCACAACACGGGGCGTTCGACGAGGAACTTGATGTCCAGCGTGTGCAATCCCCGGTAGAGCCAGCGTTTCCAGCGTCCGTTCGTGTCGTAGTGCGCGGGTTGGAAGGATTCGAGGTTATAGTAATAACAATCCTTCGCCTCGTTGTCGAGTTCGACCTTGTACGCAGGTAACGGCAGCGGGCGTCGGCGGGAAATGTAGTAATTGTCGTACTCCTCCATTTTTGTCACCGTGTAGGGGACGGTATCCCGGGTGAGGCGTTTGATGGCGGCGTAAACCATTTCTTCCGTGATACGGAAGGGACGGATGCTGTCGGCAGAGGCGTCGAGGGTAACGGTTTCCCGCTCTGTCCTCAATTTATACAGGGGCATGCCTTCGTAATGCGTCCATTCCACTTGTTTCACGGGACCGTGTGTCCGGCTGACGGCGGCAATAGCGTCGCGATAGTCCAGCGTGTAGGTGTCGGGAGAGGGAGTCCCCCTGTCCGGTGCGCCTTGCCGCGTCATGCCACGGGGTTTCTGTTCGCCGAACAGCCACGAGGGAAGCGGTGCCATGGACATGTATCCGCTTAATATCCACGTGAAGACGAATATCCCGAAGAAGAAGCCCGTGACGTGATGCCACTTGAACCACGGTTTCTTGTAGGGGGTGCGAAGGAAGCCTTTCTGGCGGTTCAGCCAGTAGGAACGAATGCCGAGGATGAATCCCGTGAAGCACATGAACATCCCGAGGTAGCAAGACCAGTACATGAATCGCGTCCACAAGTTCTGGTTTTCCCGGATGACCGTGAAATATACCCAGTGGGGTATTGCCCCGAACCATGCCCAGAATCGTTTGTCGGAATCCGTGAATTGCAAGATATTGCCGCTTCGGGAGGAGATGTACAATTGATATCCTTCCGGTCCGTCATAAAAGAATTTGTACACGGGCAGTTCCCGTTTGTTGTGGGCAAGCGGTATCCATTGGTCGAGGGCGTGCAGGGTGTCTACCCGGGTAATGTTGTTGTTCGGGCACCAGTTTTTTGCCCGCCATTCACAGAGGGCGTAATTCACTGTCGGTGCCACGGCATTGGTGTCGGCGTATAAATCATGACTCTTTCGCCGGTTCCCGAAATGGAACACGTTTTGTCCTTCCGGGTTGTCGAGGCTGATTCCGCCCGGGCGGACATCGGCAGGCAGGCGGCGGAGCACGTCTTGCATGGCGGGTAATGACGCGGTGTCAAGGGCTTGCTGGCGAGCGAAGCGTTCTTCTTGGCTTACACGGGGAAACGAATGGTATATCATCACGATTCCGGAGATAAACCACGAGAAGCACAGGATACAGAGAATGATTCCCAGTATCCTGTGGATATGGATGAGTAATCTTGTAATCATGTGATTAGTCGATATCGTCGGTCTTCTCGTATTTCTTTTTCTTCACGATGATGTCTTCCCGCTTGTGGGTAGAGGCGAATTTTGCGTGACGGATGAACAGGTCTTGTATCGCCTCGTTTTGTCCCAGCCCCTCGAGGATGACGTTGACTTTATAACCTTTCTTTTCCAGTTCCTCTTTCCAGTCCCCGGCAATATCGTTTTTGGCATGGTCGCCCGCCACGAACATGAAGGGGACAAGGGTGACTTCCTGTGCCTTGTTGGCTTCCAGTTCCCGGATAACGTCATCCATGGCGGGATAGCCTTCGATGGTTCCCACGTGGTAATTCTTGTGGCCTTGTGCTTTCATCACGTAGTCGAGCATCCCGTACGTGGAGTTTGCCGGGTGGTAAGTGCCGTGGCACACGAAGACACAATCGCCTTTCGCCTTTCCCCGGAGCGACGCGGCAAGGGCTTGCACGGTTGCCTTGTAGTCTTCCGGGGTGTAGAGCAGGGCGTTGCCCAGCCGGATGTCCTTGAATTTGTCGCGGTAGAGAGCCACTTCTTTGCGCAAGGCTTCCATCTCGATGCCCTCGATGATGTTCGTGGGTTGGATGATGAGGTGGGTGTAGCCGTCCGCTATGAGTTGGTTCATTGCTTCCACGGGATTCGGTTTCACGATGCCTTTTTCTTTCAAACGGCGCATAATCATGCGGGAGGTGTAGGCTTCCCGGACTTCGATGCCGGGAAATGCCTTTGCCGCTTTTTTATTGATAGCCTCGATGGTGAGTACGCGGGTGTCGTCGTGTGTCGTCCCGAAGTGAACCATAAGAAGGGCTATTTTGTCATTCGGTCCGAGGGTTTTGAATATATCGGATTCCTTGAAACCTTCGCCATGCCCGAAGGCGGATATGCTTGCTAATAAAAGAAAGCCTATTAATATGTTTTTCATGATATCGGTTTTATTTCGTGAAACGGATTACAAGACTGGCGAAGAATGTTCTGCCGGGGTTCAGGGTAGCGTAGTTCACGCCGTTGGGGCGGTCGTCCGTCCAGTCGAAGAGGTTGTCAATCCCGGCGTTCAGTTCAAACAGGAAGTTACCCACGGGCGCGAAAGTATGCGTGGTGGCAAGGTTCCAGAGTTGGTACTTGGGAGCACTGGTGTCGGTGTATATGTCTTTCCCGGTCTTTTTGTCCGTTGTCTTTTTATAGATGTATTTCGAACCTTGTATTCTCCCGTTGACATTCACGTGCAGGCGGTATTTGTTCCACTCGTGTGTCCAGCCTCCCCGGAAGGTGGCGGCGTGTCTTACCGATTCGCTTAGGCGGCGTCCTTCCCCGTCGGCAGCGTAAACGCAGTTGTAAGCCCCCGCGGCGGAGAATCCGGCTCCGAGGTAACTGTTCACGGAGATGTCGAAACCTTTGATGCTGGCTTTGTCGAGGTTGTGGTACACGTTACGGGTTTTTATTCCATTGGCTTTATCTTCGTCCGTGGCACCGATGTCGTATTTCTCGATAATGTCTTTCACGTCATTGATATACCCGTTCGCGGAAATATTGAGGTATTTCCCGGTATACTCCACGTTCACGTTATAATAGTTCGCTTTTTCCGGTTTCAGGTCGGGATTCCCGATGGTGATGGCTCCCCGGTTCTCGTAGTCGTAATATAGTTCCTGTATGCTGGGAGTTTTGAATCCGGCGGCATAGGAAGTTCTGAAGTTGAACGAGCCGAGCGTGTACATGAGGGCAATCTTCGGGGTGAAGCGGTTCTTGAACATCTCGTTGTAAACGTAACGGAAACCGGGGAGGATTTGTAGATTCTTCCATACACGGATTTCATCCTGCGCGTATACGGCGAGCGTGTAGATTTCTTTCGGTTCGTCGAGGCTGCCGGGATTTTTCATGTAGTCGTTAGCGTATTCCGTACCGAGCGTGAGTTTGTTGTATTCGCCCACCCGGAATACGCCTTTCAGGTTCCCGTTGTAATATTTTTGGCGCTTGGTCAATTCTTCATCCCCAACCCGGAATGTCGTGTCTTTTTTGTCAAGTTGGGCAACCGTGTAGAGTTTGTTGTACTCGTAATTGTCCATGTAAAGGTCGAGGGAGATATACGCTCCATCGTTCATGAAGTATTTTCCGCCCAAGCCGAAATTGTAGTCCATGTAGGTAAGGTCGTATTGGTACGCCCCGTCGTTTTTCTTTTCTTGTACCGGACGGTTTACTTCCCGGTTGAAATAACTTCCTTGCGCGTAGAGTTTCAATTGCTCGTTGGGGGCGTAAGTGAAGTGTTGGGTAATAATATTGGAATGGAATTTACTGGATGATTCACTTCTCGTGGGGATAACCGTGTCGCCGCTGATTTCATTGGGGTTTAATTGCCATCCGTCCATCTGCCGCCTTTGGTAAGAGGTGGAGGAAGTGAATTTGCCGAAATTCAAATCGATACTGGCGTTTTGCGAGAAGCTGGATTCTCCCCCGAAACGGGTTTTCGACTGCACGCTGATAGGGTCTTTCGGTTGTTCGGTGATAACGTTGATTACCCCGGCGATGGCGTCCGAACCGTAGAGGGCGGAAGCCGCACCTTTTAATATCTCGATGCGTTTCACCCGTCCCATGTCAATACGCGACAAGTCGGTATTGTTGGAAACATCTCCCGCCACTTTCTTCCCGTCGACGAGAATCAAGATGTATTTGTTGCTCATGCCGTTGAGCGTGAAGTACGAGCCCATGACCGTGGGGCGAATATTGAACGCGGGGTTCAGCAACAGAAGGGCGTCCTCGAAGGAATTTACTCCTGCCTGCCTTAAGTCCGACCCGCTAATCACTTCTACCGGGACGGGCGAATCTTTCAATCGGCGGTGGGTTCCTGTTCCCGTCACCACGACCTGATTCAAGTTTACCGGGGTGGCGAGTAACTGGAATAATATGTCACTTTTGTTTCCGTTCACTTTCATGGAACCGACCTCGTAGCCGGAGTAGCTGGCACGAAGCGTGTAAGTCCCGTCGGGTATTTTTTCCAGAATGAATTCGCCCTTGTTATTCGTGGCGATACCGATGCTTGTTCCGACTAACCGAACATTTGCCCCGGCAAGGGCTTTACCGGTTTTGGCATCTACAACTTTCCCCTTTAAGGTGATTTCTGCAAAAGCGACGCTCGCTAATGCTACTACGAATAATGTAGTCAGTGCTACAAATTTCTTCATGTAAGATTAAGTTTAAAAGTTCATAATGGTACTCCTGACCCCGGGAATACGCTATTACCTGTTTTGCTTTGGCAGGTCTCCTGACTACGCCTAAGAAAAGTACCTTCCCGTCCGCGAGGACAGTGGTGCAAGAACCTTTCTTTGAATCCCCTCCCGGGGAAACGGGCATCACAGTAGCGGGCACTGTGTCGGATTCTAACCGACTTCCCTCTTGTGCGCTAATGGGATATTAACACATCACCAAAGACTCCGCGAATGTATGCAGATTCCATTAAAAAATACAATGAAACGGAGAAAAAATTAATTAATAATTTGTAGGGGAATTAGTGGTAAAATAGGATGTAGAGAAATTACATTTCCTTTGATTGTGTTGAAAATCTGAGTGTTGTAAAGAAAATAAAAAAGTCATGCAAGAAATGCATAATATAGAAAAATATATTACTTTTGCCCCCGTTTTGGTGCGGAACCTTCGCTCATGAAGGCGACGCTTAATAGGGAATCCGGTGTGAATCCGGGACTGTACCCGCAGCTGTAAGTTCCTTTACAAGGGATTTTGTACTTCAAATGTCACTGGTGTAACAACTGGGAAGGCAACAAAATCCGGAACAAGTCAGAAGACCTGCCGAACGATGATAACCATAGCTTTCGGGAGAAAAAGCGAGAGGAAAAATACGGATTTTACCTTGAAACTCATGTTGCCCTAAAGACTATGTTAATAATGCTTTATTCATTATTAATATATAGTTTGTATGAAAAAAGTTGTTGTATTGGCATTATTGCTGTTCGCGTGTGTCGGCTCGCTTTTCGCCGAGGATAAAGACAAGCGCAAAAAGAAAAGTATCACGGATACGATTTTTCGTATCGATGAAGTAAGTGTGCTTGAAAAAAGAAAACGTATCGATTTGTTGGGGTTGGATGTACCGTTGCGCTTTGTCCCGATAACGGTAAGTAAACTTTCCGGGCAGATGCTGGAGCGTAAAGGTATCATGAATCTGGAAGATGCCGTGAAGTTTTTGCCCGGGATTATTCACAAGACAAATCAACTGGGGGCGTTCCAACGATTCTCTATCCGGGGACAAGGGAGCGCGCTTATCATGATCGACGGGATGCGGGACGAGCGAACGGTTAGCCAGAATGTTCCTTACGGGGACTTGTCATCCGTGGAGTCCATCGAATTGATAAAGGGACCCGCTTCGGTGTTGGCGGGACATTCTGCCATGGGAGGGGTTTTGAACATCGTGCGCAAGAAGGTAACACCGGATTTTTCAGCTAATGTCCGGATTAGTTATGGTAGTTGGGAAGAAAAACGGGCTACATTGGGTTTCGGGGGAAAGTTGGTGGGACCGCTTGATTACCGGGCGAATATCCATTATTCCACGGGCGACGGTTACCGGCACACGAACGCGAATAGATTCTCCCTTTATGGGGTTTTAGGCGCGAATGTCGGCAAAGTAGGGAGATTGGAAGTGAGTGGCAGTTACGCGGATGATAAGTACACGACTGAAATAGGGGCCGCACCGACCGTGCGTTATGATGTGTACGAAGTCGGTAAGGATGCCGAGCCTTTTATGAAGAGCGGAGAACGGCATCCTTATGCCGATTATCACGAGATATATAATGATTACGCGAATAATCGGATGAAGCGTAAAGTATGGGACGTGACGGCACGGTACACTCACGTGATATCCGAGAACATGACATTGCGAGAGAGGTTTACTTATTTCCATAGCGATTTGGATTATTGCTGCGTGGAAGGATTGGGGTACCGGACTTCGGAGGAATTTATTTATAAATGGTATTATACCTCGAAAGGTAAAACGACCTATATAAATCTGGATTCTGTGGTGCGAAATAAACCGTTGAACTTTAACCCGGAGCATAAACAATTGAGTAATGTGCTGGAATTGACAGGTAACGTGGAGACCGGATTCGTGAAACACCATTATACATTGGGATGGTCGTATTTCGCGTTTGACTTTGTACAGTATAACGGGTACGGGAGTGATGATTTGTGGGGACCCGGATTGGGTGCTGTGTTGGCATTGAAGAATCCGCAGTTGGTACAAGGCTGGTGGGATTCTAAAATTTCAGCTGCAAGTCTGAAAACCGATAGAACGCATGCCGTGTATTTGCATGATGTGATGGAATTTAGCGACCAATGGAAGGTGATGTTGTCCGGACGCGTGGATTTTTATAATTATAAAACGGCAACAGCAAAGGTTTTGGACGGGAAACAGGACTACAAGAAGGAGAACCGTTCGGAATGGAATAAAGTGAAGACTTCCGCTTTCACGTATCGGGCGGGAGTGGTGTATTTCCCTGTGCCGGAATTGTCATTTTATGCTTCCGCTTCTTCTTTCTTCAACCCGGTGGTGAAGTTCTATAATCCGGATATTATGTATTTGGATAGAAAGGGGAACGAGTTCAATCCCGACACGGACGGCGGGGAAGTGTTTAAGCCGGAGAAAGGAATTTCGGCAGAAGTCGGGGGGCATTACACGTTGAATGAATGGGTGGATGTCAACGCTTCGATTTTCTACACGAGTCGCTATAATATCGTGAAGAGTTTGGGAGATACTACTGTAGTGGTTGACGGCAGTACCGTGACGAAGAATATTCAAGGGCAAGTAGGTCGAGGAATGTCAAAGGGATTTGATTTTGAGATTGTGGTTCGTCCTCTTCCGACGCTTCGGTTTACGACGGGATTGAGTTGGGCGGAATATCGTTTGCGACAGATAGCGGAGAGCGGACGATTCTCGAAATACAAGGAAGAGAATAAGAATGTGCGTGAAACAGGTGTGCCTCGTACAACTTTTTACGCGTATGCCGATTATACGATTCCCTCGGGGGTGTTGAAGAACTTGTCGTTCCAATTAAGCGGAAATTTCAAGGATAAGGTGTTCTCCGATATCAAGGAACGAATTTACACTCCGGCGTTGTGGCTGATGGATGCGGGAATATATTACACGATTAAAGGGCATGTGAATCTGGCTTTGAATATTAATAATTTGTTTGACAAGGAGTATTTCGAGAAAACAACTGTACTGGGAAAACCCCGGAATTATCAGGCATCCGTGTCATATACTTTTTAGTTTCGCCGAAGGCGAAAGTTACAGGTTGGCAGGTTACAAGTTAGTATTTGATTTGTAACCTGCTAATTTGTTGTTTATGAAATCTGTGGAAATATTTTGCGGGGTAGACGTCAGAATGCAGACTTATTGGCTACTTTTGTCAAAAAATAGAATAGTCATTATAATATAAGAATATGAAAAAGTTTGTATTGTTTTTATTTGTTTTGGTCTTTGCTGCCTGTGCAGGTGTTTGTGCGCAAGATACGGTGAAGCAGGATACCGTGAAACCTGAAGGGTATAAGTTTACGGACATTAAGAGATTGCCCGCTACTTCCGTGAAAGATCAGTTCCGTGCCGGCACTTGTTGGTCGTGGTCTACGGCTTCTTTTCTGGAGTCGGAGATGATGCGACAGGGAAAAGATTCGGTTAATCTTTCGGCTATTTATTTCGTGAAACATGCTTACAGTGACAAGGCGGAGAAGTACGTGCGTTTGCATGGCGTGTTGAATTTTGCCGTGGGTGGTGCTTCGTCGGATGTAATTAACATGGCGAAGAAGTACGGGATTGTGCCTCTTGAGGTGTTCAAGGGTTTGAATTACGGGGAGCCGAATCATGTGTTCGGGGAGATTGACGCCGTGTTGAAAGCGTACGTGGAAGCGGTGGTCGAGAATAGAAATAAACGTTTGAGTACGGCTTGGAAGAAAGGGTTTGATGCAATTTTGGACGTTTATCTTGGTGAAGAGCCCGAGAAGTTCGAGTACAAGGGAAAAGAGTACACACCCCGGACTTTTGCCGACGAGGTGGTGGGGTTGAACATGGACGATTACGTGAATCTGACCTCGTTCACGCACCATCCTTTTTACACGGAGTTTGCCTTGGAGGTGGAAGACAATTGGTCGTGGGATAAGGCTTACAATATCCCGCTCAACGAGTTGATGCGGGTGATGGAGAGTGCGATTGATAACGGGTACACTTTCGTTTGGGGTGCTGACGTGAGTGAGAAAGGATTTGCAACGAAGGATGCCGGGGTGGCGGTGGTGCCCTCGACCGACACGAGAGAGATGACCGGGGCTGAAATTGCCAAATGGGAGAAATTGCCTAAAGAACAACAGACGTTGGATGCTTTCAAGCTGGCTCCGGCTCCCGAGAAAAAGATTACCCAAGAGATGCGGCAGGAAGAATTCGACCGTTACCTGACGACCGACGACCATGGTATGCACGTTATCGGCAAGGCGATGGACCAGAACGGTACACCTTATTTTATCGTGAAGAACTCGTGGAACAAGTACAATCGGTTCGGCGGGTATTTCTACGTTTCTTATCCTTATATGGCGTTGAAGACGATGGATATTCTGGTACACAAGAGTGCGATTCCGAAGGACATCAGAAAGAAGTTAGGAATTTAATGTAAGTTTATTATAAATGAAACCGCCTCGTGATGGGGCGGTTTCGTTATTTATGAAAGAAAAGAATTGTTTTATTTCTTTGGATTTTTATACCAATCCCCGTATTTTGTAGGTTCTTTGACCCAATTTAAGAAATCGGGATAGAATATGTTTATTTTCACGGATTCATCCGGAACTACATAGTCCGTGATGGGAAGGTCGATGGCGAACGGGTAGGGATTTGTTTCATCACCCACATAATATTTAGGACCAATAGCATTTCCTTCTTTGTCAATACCACTCCGGTCATCATATCGTCCGAAATCATTTGTAATGTCCGCTAGTTTGGTCGGCGGGTAATTTGTGAGATGTATTTCCCGTCGGGGAAGTGAGGTTACGGGGTTTCCTGTTTTGCTTCTACTGACGCAAATAAATGGATTGTAGAATTTATTCTTCTGAATATCATCCACTTTTACTCCTGCTGACGCAGCGAGTTTGATTGTCAACGTGATTTCTCCGTTATTCTTGGCTTGTCCCAAATCATCGAAGAGGATAAATGTTGCTTTATCTTGCTCTTTTTCCATTCCTTTGGCATCAAGCTGGGCTGAAGAGGTATTGTTGTTTGTCATTTTTACCTCGTCCACGTATGTTTGGGGTAGGTCAATCTGGTACCCGAATGCACTTTGGATTTTACCCCCTTCATGGTAAGGGGTAAAAGAGTTTTGGATTTCAAGGATGTTATTGTCTTTGTCAAAGGTGTAACTTCTCTTGTAGGTGATTACCACGTCGTTCATATCGTAATCCCCTTTATTAGGCCACAAGTCCTCGAATGCTAATGTACCGACGGTTTCACCACTTGTTTCGGGGTCGAAAGGCACTTCGGGGTCGGTGGTCGGTTTATTGGGATCATAGATAGCCTCGTCCGGAGTTGCCTCCACGTAGAAGAGAATATCTTTGTAATCTTTATCACCTCCGTCTTCAATGCCAAGAATCGTTTTTTTGCTTTCCTTGTCATATATGCTTATGCAACTTTTTATCTTTCCTTCATTAAATTCGTCATTCGAGAACCAAGTGCCTTTCTTCGGGTTGTAATTAACCTTACAATTGTAACCATAGTCCTCAAATCCGTTTGCAAGTAAGAACCAGCCGATAGTTGTTCCTTGCGGGAATGTTTCACTTCCTTCACTTTTCCCGTCTTCACCATAATACATCAGTTTGATTCTATCACCTCCCCATAAAGTTCCTCCGGGACGGCTGTATTCAGTACAACTTGGAAAAGCTAAATATTTGGGTAAAGCGTTAAATTCTTCTGCAGTTAGTTCTTTTTTTGAGTTATAATAGTAATACCCCATTGCATTACGATACTCTCCCTTCCCGTCCAAGAAAATAAGTTTTATGCTGGCATTTTCTATTACTTTGATGTTTACAACGTCAGAAGATCTCACGTATTTAGAATTATCGATTCCTTCTAATGTATTTTGGATTCGATTCAATAATCCTTCCGGAATATCATATTCTTTCAACAAATAGTTCGGTATTCCATTTTTTTGAAAATAATCACCATTACTCCATGTGCCGAGAGGGGCAGAAATATTATATGGATTATCTCCTCCCGCACGGGAAAGTGATACGTTTTTAGCAAGAGTGGTTGCTGCTTTGGCTCCAGAGGACTGTTGTTGTTCTCTATATTCTTTCATATTGAACCGGATGCCGCTCTCGCCGACTTCCAATTCCACGCATTCAGGTAAACCGATGTATTCGGAATAAAGATAAACTTTATCTGTTGCCGTGGGTAAACTGATAGAACCCGTGTATTGACAATCGTCGTTCGTGTAAACTTTGAATGGTGCGTTTACCCCTTCTTTTTTCTTGCTTACGCCATTTTCAGTAACGATAGGGTTTTCTGTATAGATTTCGAATACGGCTTTGTAGCCTTTTATTCCGTAATCGATATCCAGTGATTTTTCTGCACGAGTCAAATAGTCAGAATTATTACTTTTCGACTCGTCTTTATTGGGGTCATAAACGTCTTTTTTACATCCCCCAAATACTAGTGCACCAATAAATAGGTAAAGCACATACACGCTCTTGTTGATTTTCATCCTCTTTTGGCTTTTAATGTTTATGCAAAGTTATATATAAAAACACTAAAGTGTATCTATATAGCTATAATTTAAACAGATTTAATATGTAGTGAGAACGGTGAATCCTTTTTATGGGATTTGAGTACTGTGTTTACGCTATTATTTTGTTTCGTATTTATTTTTTATTCTTCGGGTGTTGTATCTTTGCGATAAACAAATGATGGATGATTATGCGTAAACCTCAAGTATTGATTGGTGCGGCGACTTCCGGTAGTGGGAAGACGACTTTCACGTTGGGATTATTGCGATTGTTGAGGAACAAGGGAATGAAAGTGCAGCCGTTCAAATGTGGTCCGGATTATATTGACACGAAACATCACGCGATGGCTGCCGGGGAGGAGGCTGTCAATCTGGATACTTTTATGGCTTCGGCGGAACACGTGCGGCAAATCTATTCCCGTTACGGGACGGGGGCTGATGCCTGCGTGACGGAGGGAGTTATGGGATTGTTTGACGGGTATGACAAGATGAGGGGAAGTAGTGCCGAGATTGCCGGGGTGCTGGGGATTCCCGTGGTGCTGGTGTTGAACGCCAAGTCGACGGCTTATTCCGTGGCGCCCGTGTTACATGGGTTCAAGCATTTTTACCCGGGGATTCGTGTTGTCGGAGCTATCTTTAATTTCGTGGCGTCGGAGTCGCATTACGCTTACCTGCGGGGGGCTTGCGAGGATGTTGGGATTGAAGCTCTGGGGTATATCCCCAAGGATGAAGGGATTGTGATTCCTTCCCGTCATTTGGGGTTGTCGATTGACGGGAGTTGCTGTTTTGACGAGTTTGCCAATCGGGTGGCGGAGGTGATGGCTAAAACCGTGAACGTGGAGCGGTTGCTGGAGATTTGTACGACGGATTTCCCGGCATGTGGCGTGAACGGGGACGCGGAACGGGGAGAGATGAAGATTGCGGTTGCGCGGGATGAGGCTTTTAATTTCATGTACCGGGAGAATATCGGGGCTTTGGAGCGTGAGGGGGAGGTCGTGTTTTTTAGCCCGTTGCATGATACCGTGTTGCCGGAAGCCGATTTGATTTATTTGCCGGGCGGGTATCCCGAGTTGTTTCTTGCCGAATTAAGCGGAAATGAAGAGATGAAACAGGCTCTTCGTGCTTATTGCGAGGCGGGAGGGCGTGTGCTGGCGGAGTGTGGGGGAATGATGTATTTGTGTGAATCTATTGCCGGAACGGATGGTGTCGCTTATCCCATGGTCGGGGTTTTGAGTCGGGAAGCGACCATGGAACCCATGAAGTTGAAGCTGGGGTACCGGGAAGTGGTCTTGAACGGTAAGGCGATTCGGGGGCATGAGTTTCATTATTCCCGCGTGAAACCGGGGACGGAAGAGGTGGCTCGCGTGGGAGAAGTGTACAATGCTAAAGGGGGAAGGGTGGATACACCTGTTTACCGTTACAAAAATGTAATAGCGAGTTACGTCCATTTTTACTGGGGGGAGTGCGGGATGGAACGATTGTTGAATATGGCGTTACGGGATTCGGAATGACAATTTGTCCCGCGGCGGGTATTTTTGACAGGGGGCGTCGCGTGGCATATGTTTTGTTCGGGTTTATTCGGAGAATAGAATAAACTTTAAATAAAAGAGATATGATGAAAGAGAATTTAGTGAAAGCGTTTAACGCTCAGGTGAATGCCGAGATGTGGTCTTCTAACTTGTATTTGTCAATGTCCGTGTATTTCGCCCAGAGTGGGTATCCCGGGATGGCATCATGGATGAAAGCACAGTCTAAAGAGGAGTTGGAGCACGCTTACGAGATGATTGATTTCGTGATTAAACGCGGTGGAAATATCGAGATTGGGCAAATCGACGTGGTGCCCGCGGCATGGGGGACGCCGTTGGAGGTGTTCGAGCATGTTTATGAACACGAGTGCCATGTTTCTAAATTGATTGATGATTTGCTGGATGTCGCTATCAAGGAAGGTGATAAAGCTGCCCAGAATTTTATCAATGGATTCGTGAACGAACAAGTGGAAGAGGAAGATACCGCGCAAACAATCGTGGAGCGTCTTCGGAAATTGGACGGGCACAATCTCGTGTATATGGACGATAAGTTGGGGGGACGGAAATAAATTAATGGAGGTGTGTCGGAACACACCTCCGGTTCATAAAGTTTATAAAGTTCGTAAAGTTGAGCCTTCGGCTCTTAAAGTCTGCGATGGTGTGTTGCGACACACCATCTTTATATGATGGAATAAATAGTGCAAATCAGTAAGACGGTAACGAGGCACACGGTTTGATTGACGCGGGCGGCTCGTTTGTAATCCCTGCCGGATAGTTCCCGGTCGTTGCTGCCGATATAGGGTTTTTCGACGAGGATACCGTGGTAGATGTTGGGTCCGCCGAAGCGGCAATTCAAGATGCCTGCCATCGCCGATTCGGGGTAGCCGGAATTGGGACTGGCGTGTTGCCGGGCGTATTTTCGAATGAAGCTGAAAATGCCTTTTCGATAGCCGGATAAGGCCATTAGGAGAGCTGTTAATCGGGCGGGGATGTAATTCAAAATGTCGTCGAGATGCGCGGAACAACAGCCGAAGTCCTTGTAACGGGCATCTTTATACCCGAGCATGGAATCGAGGGTGTTTACCATCTTGTACATCATCATGGCGGGAAAGCCGCCCAAGGCGTAGAAGAATAGCGGTGCGACGACTCCGTCGCTGAGGTTCTCCGCCATCGTTTCTAGTACGGCAGTGTATATCTTTTTCGGGGGCAATTGACGGGTGTCGCGTCCCACTATCCATGAAAGGCGTTTTCTTCCGGCTTCCAATCCTCGCGTTTCGAGCGTGCGAATCACTTCCCCGCCTTCTTGAATAAGGCTATGGTTTGCCAGACCGTAGAAGACGAAAACGGAGGCAACGATGTAATAGACGGCGGGATGAATGAGCCAAGAACCCCACGCGAGTACTCCCCCCGTGCAGAGGGTGGCGAGAGGCAACCCGATAGCGATGAAGCAACCTTTGGTTTTCCGACGGCTCCCTTTGTTTAAATGTCGTTCGCACCAAGCGATGATATTCCCGAAAGCCACGATGGGATGGGGCAACTTTCTCGGGTCACCGAAAAGTAAATCGAGCAGGTACCCGATGACGAGGGGAACGATTATAATTGAAAATTGAAAATTGAAAATTGAAAATGAATTCATTTTAATTCTAAATTTTTTAGCGCGTTCACGAGCATTTGGTTTTTCTCTTCGGAGAGGGTGTTTATCCGGAAGTAGTGTTCATCCAATCCGCGGAAGTTGGAGGCGTCCCGGATTAGAATCCCGTGTTGTTCGATGAGATGTTGTTTCAGTTGCCTCGTGTCGAATTTCGTGTGCACGAGGAAGAATGAAGTACCTGAATTCAACGGGATGAAACCGGGAAGGTTGTCGAGTTGGTTGACGAATTGTTGTTTTCGTTTCATCAGTCGGCTCGTGTCGGGGAGTAGGTATTTCCCGTTTTTAAGTAAGAATTTACCGACCTCGATAGCCAGCGAATTGACGCTCCACGGGGATTTGAAAGCCCGGATGCGTTCTATCAAGGCTTCATTTCCCAGCATGTAGCCCAAGCGTAAGCCGGGGATGGCGAAATTCTTGGTCATGGAATGTATTATCAATAGATTCGGGTAGCGGGACAATAGCGGTTCGCTGGTTTCTGCTGTCGGGGCGAAGTTGATGAATGATTCATCCACGACAAGCGTCATGTCCGGGAATTGTTGCAGGATATATTCTATTTGTTCTCGCGTCCAGATGTACCCGTTCGGGTTGTTCGGGTTACAGATAAACATCAAATCTCCCGCGATGGGTTGGAAGTTTTC
The DNA here is from genome assembly GCF_900184685.1 of Butyricimonas sp. Marseille-P3923. Taxonomy (GTDB): domain Bacteria; phylum Bacteroidota; class Bacteroidia; order Bacteroidales; family Marinifilaceae; genus Butyricimonas; species Butyricimonas muris. The sequence goes on along the minus strand of NZ_FXXL01000006.1, from coordinate 64,765 downwards.
CAAAGGGATGAATGAGAGTTGGTGGTTGTATAATGTACAAGCGTCTTCGTATTCACTGAAGGAAGGTACCGGTAGTATCGTTTTCGCCCCCTCGAAAGCGTGGGCGATGAGGTAAAACAGTTCGGTTGCACCGTTCCCGGCAATCACGTTGCGCGGTGTCAGGTTGTGGCTGTTTGCCACCTCGTTTACAAAGGATTCGGCAGCGGGTTCCGGGTAATGGAATATCGTGTCGATTTGTGTCTTGAGGACGGAGCGGATGATATCCTCGTCTGCGTCGTACCATACATTCGTGGAGAAATTGGCTTTAATATTTATTCCTGTCTGAAACAGGTCGTCACCATGTCCGTTTAGCATTGTTATTTGGTTTTAAGTGTGGAATATATATAGTCCATGTCAACACACGCTCGCACGTGCCGGGCTAGTTTGTCATATTGTTGTTCCTTGAACTCGGCGTAGTCGAATGTTGTAGGCGAGGCTTGGGTTAGACCTGTTGCCAAGTCATTCAGTACGACGTTGTTGTCCAAAATGCCGTGAAGGTAAGTGCCCCAGCATTTGTCGCTGAGCAGGTAGCCGTCCGCCTGTCCGTCGGGTAGCCGGTTGAGAGGCGATGCGGATGCCCCGTCGAGCAGGACGGTGCGTCCCATGTGGATTTCGTACCCTTGGCAAGTTTCCGGGTAATCGCGGAAGTTGAATTGGCGTTGTCGTGTGACTTTCTCCGGTTCCATGACCGTGACGAGTGGGAGGATACCCAAGCCCGGTATGGCGGGTATGTCGCCTTCAATCTGGTCGGGGTCCTCGATGCGGGCGCCCAGCATTTGGTAGCCGCCGCAGATGCCGATTACTTTTTTCCCGTCTTTGTGGGCACGAATGATTGCCTCAGCGATGCCGTTTGCCCGGATATTCTGTAAATCCGCTATTGTGTTTTTGGTGCCGGGCAGGATGATGATATCGGCTTTACGGATTTCGTCCGTGTTGTTCGTGTAATAAGCGTGGAATCGCTCATCTCTTTCCAGTACGTTGAAATCAGTGAAGTTGGACATCCTTTTCAACAGCACGATAGCGACGTTGATTTTCCCGCTTTCCGCTTTCACGTGTTTGGTTTCCAAGGAAACGGAGTCTTCCTCCTCGATATAGATATCCCGGAAGTAAGGGATGACCCCGACGACGGGTATGCCTGTCAATTCGTGCAGTAGGCGACGTCCTTCGTCGAAAAGGGAGCTGTCCCCCCGGAACTTGTTGATGATGATTCCTTTCATTTGGCGTTTTTCTTCTTCCGACAGTAGGGCGATGGAACCGTAGACGGAACCGAAGACGCCGCCCCGGTCGATATCTGCGACCAAATAGGTGGCGGCATCGGTGCGCAGTGCCATGCGCATGTTGGTGATATCCCGTTCCCGGAGATTCAATTCGGATATGCTGCCGGCTCCTTCCAGTACTATCGGGTTGTACCGGGCACGCAAACGCTCGTAAGCGGCATAGGCTTCGTTGAATAATCCGGCTTTGTTGTCGGACATGAAGTATGCTTTCGCGGACATGTTGCCGACGGGCTTCCCGTTTACTACCACTTGCGAGTTTTGGTCATTCGTGGGTTTCAGTAGCACGGGATTCATGTCGCTTTCCGGGGCTATACCGCACGCTTCCGCCTGTACGGCTTGGGCTCGTCCTATTTCCAACCCGTCGGGGGTGGAGAAAGAGTTCAAGGACATGTTTTGTGCCTTGAAGGGGGCGGGATGATAACCGTCCTGCTTGAATATACGGCAAAATGCCGTGTTGATGATGCTTTTTCCCGCGTCCGAGCAGGTACCGACAAACATGATAGAGCGAAGAAACATGTGTTAATTTTAGATTTTAAATTTTAGATTTTAGATTCCAGCCGCACGAACCGACGCTTATTCCGTGATTCTTTTCATTTTCAATTTTCAACTTTCAATTTTCAATTGCTTTTTTTCTTGTAAAGAAAGGCTTTCCATTTTTCCTCTTCCGAGCCTTCTTTATCCATATCCCAGCGTGCCATGGTGAAAAGCAAATCGGACAGGCGATTCATGAAGCGAAGGATGAGAGGGGGAACTTCATCCGTGCGGTTTAGTGTCCATAAACGTCTTTCGGCTCTCCGTGCGATGGTGCGTGCCACGTGGCATTGGGCGGAAATCATTGTTCCACCCGGTAACACGAAATGTGTAGAGGGGTGTTGCATCTCGTTATTCATCCGGTCAATTTGTTGCTCGCAAAATGTATCCAGAGCCTCCGGGAGTTTGTTCGGGTTCTGTGCCCGGATAGCGGAAGGGGTTGCCACTTGTGACATGACGGTCATCAACGAGCGTTGAAGGTACGCTAATACTTCTTGGCGTTCGTCCTCTTTGTTCAAAAGAGCCCGGATGACCCCCAACGACGCGTTCAGTTCGTCGAGCGTTCCGTTTGCCTCGATGCGGATGTCATCTTTATCTACCCGGCTACCCCCGTGTATTCCGGTGGTTCCTTTATCTCCTCCTTTCGTGTATATCCTCATAATAATTGAAAATTGAAAGTTGAAAATTGAAAATGGGGATTTCCAATTCTCGATTATTGTTTATATTTTATAATAGACACGGGTTGTGTTTTCCATGATAGGGAGGTCTATCATGTCGATAGGGTGTTTCCCTTCAAGGTACGCGATGATAGCCCGGTTGAATGCCCCGTGACCGATGGCAACGATGCGTTGATTCGGGAAGTTTTCTTGCAGGTAATGGATAAAGTTGATGGCACGTTGAAAGAGTGCCTCGACGGATTCCACGCTGGGGGGAAGATGCAGCCAATCGACATCGTTCAATTGCTTCCCGGTATATACACCCCAATCCATTTCCCGTAGTAAGGGAGTTTGCAGGGGTGTTAGTCCGTGACGTTTTGCCACGGCGAGGGCGGTATCATAGCTTCGTGCCAAATCACTGCACACGACAGCGTCAAGTTGTTCATCCTTTAAGTCTTCCGCCAGATTCTCCGCTTGCGCTTTGCCCAAAGGGGAGAGAGTGCCGGGAAGTTGTCCTTGCAGGATATGTTGTTGATTTTCCAGTGTTTCCCCGTGTCGGGAGAGTATAAGTTCAATCATCACTATTTTTTATTATCCACGATACAAAAATAGTAAACAATTTCATTTCTCACGGTATTCCCGGGGTGATTCTACCGTAATACTACCTTTACACGCTTACAACTCTCTTGTTGCACCGTTATTTTGCCCTTTTCCGGTGGAGGTGTAAGCGGGTGAAATGTGGGGTGTAAGCACCATGAGGTAGGATTACCGTGGGATAACCCAAGGATTACAGTTCTTTCTGCATGATAATGACGTCGAAGTCTTCCCCGAATTTATGTCCCACTTTTTCAAGTTGCGCGCAACGTTTAAACCCGTATTTCTCGTGAAACGATATGCTTTGAGGATTCTTGGATGAAATGTCGGCGAGGATTATCCGGATACCCCGTTTTTTCGCGTCGGTTTCCAGTATATCCAGACTCATTTTGCCTGCCCCGGCATGCGTGTAATGGGGGAGGATAAAATAACTGATTTGTGCCGTGTGTTTGAACGTGGGGAATGGGTGATAAGCACTTAAATAGCAGAACCCCGCGATGGCTCCCGTGTCTGAATCTTTTATGGCGTAGGCGGGATAGTCTTGTATTTTCTCCATTATTTTTTCAAAGAAGATGTCCGGCAATCGGGTTTCGGAAAAGGCCGCGAAACTGTTTTCAACGTAGTAATTGAAGATGTCCATAACCTCTTTCTGGTGTGTATTTCCTAGTTTTTCAAATGTGATGTTCATTGTGATTCAGGATATTGGTTTGGTCAAAGTTATAGAAAATATTGTATATTTTTCGGGGTAATACTTTGCTTTTCTTGAAAAAATAGAGAGATTTGTTGTCTTGTTAAGTCTTTCGGTGTTTCCCGGAAGGAAATGAAAAGATGTAATATGGAAAAAAGTGTGCGGTTAAGATATTTATTATTGACATTGGGGATTGTTGTGTTGGGATTGCTTTCCCGGAAGACGAGTATCTGCTCGATTGACTTCGTGAGAATGTATGTCGGGGATGTACTTTGGGCGATGATGGTGTATTTCGGTTGTCGGTTGTTGTTCGTGAGTTTGAAGAAAAGTGTGTCTTTTTGGGGGGCGTTGAGTTTTTCTTACTTGATAGAGGTTAGTCAGTTATATCATGCACCTTGGATAGACTCTATCCGGGCGACGACGTTGGGAGGGTTGGTTTTGGGGTTCGGTTTCCTGTGGAGTGATATCGCGTGCTATACGGTGGGAGTGACTCTTGGATTTTGGGTGGATTCCTTGCCGGGATGGGGGCGAAAATAAATGTTTTATATTTTCCGGAATAATGTTTTGAATTTCTTGAAAAAACAGAGAAATTTGTCGCTATGATGAAAAGAAAACTAATATTGGTTACGGGCGGACAGCGTTCCGGGAAAAGCAGGTACGCGCAAGAATTAGCGTTGCATTTGTCCGAAAACCCGGTTTATCTGGCTACTTCAAGGGTGTGGGACGAGGAATTTAAAGAGCGGGTAAAGCGTCATCAACAAGACCGGGGAGCGCAATGGACGAATCTGGAAGAGGAGAAGTTTATAAGTAAATGTGACGTGCGGGGGAGAGTGGTTGTCATTGATTGTGTGACTTTGTGGAGCACGAATTTCTTTTTTGATAATGATTCGGACGTGGATAAATCGTTGGAAGAGATAAAAGAAGAGTTCGACCGGTTTACCCGGCAAGAGGCGACGTTTATATTCGTGACCAACGAGATTGGGATGGGGGGAATAGCTGTTGAGCCCGTGCAGCGCCGTTTCACGGATTTGCAGGGATGGGTGAACCAGTATATCGGTCGTGCAGCCGATGAGGTGGTGTTGATGGTGTCCGGTATTGCCATGAGAGTGAAGTAAATAAAATATAATTTTTAATTGTATGAGAAGTTTTGTTATAAAAGAAACGGATAAGGCGATTTTGCCTGATTTGATTGATAAGATAAATAATTTGACGAAACCGAAAGGGTCGTTGGGATTGTTGGAGAAGGTTGCGGCTCAAATCGGTTTGATACAGCAAACTCTTTCCCCGGAGTTTAGAAAACCACAGAATATCATTTTTGCCGCTGATCACGGTATCGTGACGGAAGGGGTTAGTTTTTCCGCTCCCGAGGTGACAGCACAGATGATTTCCAATTTCATCAAAGGGGGCGCCGGGGTGAATATGTTTGCCCGTCAACACGGTTTCGGGATTAAGTTGGTGGATTGTGGGGTGAACTGTGATTTCGGACCTATGGAAGGATTGATTGACCGGAAGATTCGGAAGATTACTTCGAATTATTTGCACGAGGCAGCCATGACGGAAGAGGAGTTTGACCGGGCAATAGAGATTGGTGCGGAGATCGTGGATATGGTGTATGCTGAGGGGACGAATGTGGTGAGTTTCGGGGAAATGGGAATCGCGAATACTTCTACTTCTTCCCTGTGGATGACTTATTTGACGGGGATTCCTTTATCGGATTGCGTGGGAGCGGGTAGCGGGTTGTCACGTGAAGGTGTGGAACACAAGTACAATGTCTTGCGTCGCTGCATGGAGAATTACAAGGGTGACGGTTCTGCTAAAGATATTCTTCGTTATTTCGGCGGATTCGAGATGCTGGCTGCCGTGGGAGGAATGCTTCGGGCTGCCGAATTGGGGATGATTATTATCGTGGACGGTTTTATCATGACGAATTGCGTGTTGGCGGGACGGGCTTTGTACCCGGCATTGACGGATTATTGCATCTACGGGCATCAGGGCGACGAGTGCGGTCATAAACTTGTGCTGGATTACCTGAAGGCGGAACCTCTGTTGAATCTCGGTTTACGCTTGGGGGAGGGAACCGGGGCAATCTGTGCTTATCCTTTACTGGTTTCAGCCGTGAACATGATAAACGAAATGGCTTCTTTTAAGTCCGCGGCGGTGACGAAGTACTTTAAATAATTGAAAATTGAAAGTTGAAAATTGAAAATGAGAGTGAATCACGGAATCTGAAATCACAGAATAAGCGTTGGTTCGTGCGGCTGGAATCATAAATCATAAATCATAAATCTAAAATCATAAATTACTATGCGTTCTCTTTTGGCGGCAGTGATGATGTTTACGCGTTTACCATTATGGAGATTGGTCAACGTGGATAAACGCTATTTTGCGGATGTGATTAAGTTCTGGCCGTTGGTGGGATTTTTGACGGGGGCGACAACCGGCGGTGTGCTGTGGTTGGCGGCACAGGTGTTGCCGTTGGGGGTGGCTTGTGTGTTGGCGATTATAGCCAGAATATTATTGACTGGGGCTTTGCACGAGGACGGGTTAGCAGATTTCTTTGACGGCTTTGGGGGAGGAACTTCTAAAGAGAAGATTCTGGCAATTATGAAAGATTCCCATATCGGGTGTTACGGGACCATAGGTTTGGTGCTTTATTTCATGTTGTATTATGTTTTATTATCGAGTTTCGACCCCGCGATGATTTTTCCTATCGTGATAGCCGCCGATTGTTTTTCCAAATTGTGTACAGCGGTAATGATAAACACGTTATCTTATGTCCGCAAGGAAGAAGAGAGTAAAACAAAGGTGATTTACAGTAAGGTACGAATACTTATTTTTGTTCTCGTGGGGGCTATCACGATGATTCCCTTCTTTTTTCTAAAAGATGCGTCATTCTGTTGGGCAGTGGTTCCCGCTATATTGGCGGCTGTTGCTCTACGCTTCTTCTTTAAGGCAAAGATAGGAGGCTATACCGGCGATTGTTGCGGGGCTTCCGTCTTGATTATCGAACAGGTATTTTACTTGGGAGTACTCGTGATCTGGTGTCGCTATCAATTTTTGTTTTAGATTTTCTCATGTATTGTACAACTCGCCGAATAATAAGGTCTTCAATTCTTGAAGATCAAGTTTAAGGATTGATATTTAGTCCTCTATTTTGATTCGGATAATGTGTCCGTCTGTTTGTTGAACTTGCAAGGTGCCGTCTTCTCCGATTGGGTAGACGGTTTTGTACTTGCAGGGAACAATCTCTTTTCCGTCCGTGTTGATATAGCCCTCTGTGTTTTGATGCCTGACAATAGCGTGTCCCTCGGGGGTAAATTCTCCGATATAGGTGTACTTGCAAGGAACAAGTTCTTTGCCTTCGCTATCTCGTAAGCCGACCATGAATTCGTCATCCATGACGAGCAGGCGTCCGAGGTTCAGACTTAGCCAATAGATGTCTTTGTATTTACATGGAAGCATGACTTCTCCCCTGATATTGACCATGCCGAAGTGTTTGTTTTGAGACATGCGGTACAGGTTACCTCCCAATTTTCCGACGGATTCGTAAATACAAGAGAGTAATTCGTTGCCCGAACTATCGACAAGCCCGTATTTTTGACTTTTTTTCACGCGAAATAGTCCGTTCCCGAAATCTTGAATATCCTCGTACTCGGCAGGGACGATTTCTCTTCCGGAACGATTCATGTACCCGTATTTCCCGTTTCGTTTGACGGGAGCGGTTTCGTAATTCTGGAAGTCTTCTATCCGATCATATTTACATTCGGTCAGTTCCCTGCCGTCCCCGCTCATAAGCCCGAATTTATTGTCCCGTTCCACGCGTATCAGTTTGCCCTTGAATAGGTTCACTCTCCCGTCGCATAGCGTGAGGGAGGTATATTGGCAGGGAAGAATTTCTTTCCTGTTTATATCGAGAAGTCCATGAAGGGAATCTTGTGTCGTGAGGTATAGAATTGGACCGAATTTACGGATTTTATCGTATTGGCAAGGAAGGATTTCTTTCCCTTTTTTGTTGATGAACCCGAATTTTTGTTCCCGTTTCGCGAGAGCGATACCTGTAGAATCGAACTCTTCGATGTCGTCGTACAGGAAGGGAATAACGGTTTGATCAGTAAGGGTGATATAGCCGTATTTATTCAGTTTTTTCGCTTTGATAATCGTGTCTTCTCCCGGAAATTCGATTTCATCATACAGGCAGGGAATAATTTCTTCGCCGGTAGTCGCGATAATTCCTTGGCAGCGGTTGAAATAGACTTTTGCCACGTTGTTTTGGAAAGATTCTGCGGCATCGTATTTCAACGGGATAACGATATCGCCGGACATATTGATGTACCCGTATTTGCTGCCCATTTTGACTGCCGCCAAACCTTCTTGGAAGTCAAGAGCGTGGTCATATTTGTAGGAAATGATTTCTTCCCCCTTCTCGTTGATGAACCCCCATTTGCCGTTGGCAAGCTGGTGGGCGTATCCCGTGAAGTTGTAATTATTTTGGCATGAACATACAATTACTATGTAACAGACGCTTAGTATAAATAAAATAGAACTTTTCATTGTAGTTAGATTTACTTCTAATCGAATCAAAAATATAAATTAATTGGCAAAATTCTAGCAGGATAGGAAAAAAAAGACGATTTTTACAAAGTGAAAGATTGTATTATGGAAGTAATTTTGGTAAGACATACGAAAGTGAATGTCGTGCCGGGCATGTGTTACGGGAATACGGATGTGGATGTGGCTTCTTCGTTTGAAGAAGAGGCGGAGCGTGTACGGCTGGCATTATTAAAGCATGAGTTTGACGCTATTTATTCGAGTCCTTTGCAAAGGTGTCGTAAACTGGCTCTTTATTGCGGGTACGAGAATATGCTGTTGGACGAGCGGTTGAAAGAATTGAATTTCGGGAGTTGGGAAGGACAGCGTTGGGACGAGATTCAGGATCCCCGGTTGCAGGAGTGGTATGACGATTGGTTAAGTATGCCGGCGGGAGGGGCTGAAAGTTTTTTACAACAATACAACCGGGTTTCAAGTTTCATGGATGATTTGAAAGAAACGAAAAGTCGGAATGTCTGCGTGTTCACTCACGGGGGAACAATCCGGGCGGCATTGATTTATGCCGGGAAGTACAATTTTAATCAAGCTTTCACGGACGATGTGGATTACGGTTCTCAAATCAGGATAACAATATGAGAAATATTGTTATTGTTTTATGCCTGTTATTCACGGTGAATCTTTTTGGTGAACAGAAAGAAAAAGAGGATGAATATATTCTATTGATTAGTTCGTATAGTAGTCGCTATCCTTGGCCGAAGATGATAGAGAATACTTTTCGTGACGAGGTGGGAAGAGTGGAAAGAAGGGTTAAAGTGTATAGCGAGTATCTGAATTGCGACAGGTTTTCTTCCTCTGAAATATGGTTGGAGAGGATGAGGATGATTATTCGGAATCATACTTCCCGTCCTCCTAAAATTGTCGTACTGATAGCCGACGGGGCTTGGATGGCTTACCGGAAAGCCTATTCCGGGGAATGGGGGGATGTAAAAGTACTGCTTGGCGGGGTCAAGGATTGGGGAATGGATTTTGACCGTTATTGTGACAAACAACATTTGTCCGCGAATGATTTCGTGGCAACGGCCGATTTGTGCAAGCGGTATAACGCAACAGGATTGACGGAGCGCATGGGGGTGAATAGGACGATACATATGATGAAACGATTGTTCCCGGATACGAAGAATGTTGCCCTTATCGGGGATAATTGTTTTTACGGGATATTTGCCTCTTTACTTGCCCAGAAGTTTATTTCGGGAGAGCATCCGGAATTGAATTATATACCGTTGGACGGTCGTTTCCTCACGACGGATTCTTTGTTGCGGCGTTTACGGCAATTACCGGAACACACGGGTATCGTGTACGCGTCATGGTTGCAGGATGTTACCGGACAGACGAATGATTTCGAGAGAATGAACGACAACATTCTCTCGCTGGTGGGGCAGCCTGTGTTTTCTCTTTCCGATTGGGGCGGGAAAGGCGACGATTTTATAGGTGGTTATTATTATTCGTCCATGAATTACGGGCAACGGTTAGCCGGAATTGCTGTCGAACTGTTGCATGGGGTTGAACCGGAAGATATACCGTTACACAATGCCAGTGATGATTTCGGGGCGCATCTGAACAAGAGTTTGGTCGTGAAGTATAACTTGGACCCGGCAGTCGTGGGAGAACCGGTGACTTATTTCAACGTTCCTCTTTCTTTCTGGGAAGAGAACAGGAGAGTACTGCTAAATGCGTTGATCGGTTCGTTGGTTTTTGTCTTGGTGGTAATGATCGGTTTCTATTTTTACCGGACAAAGAACTATTTGAAGTGGCAACAGAAGTTAAGCGAGAGTTTGAAGAGTTCTTTGGAGAACCAGCTTCATGTTTCAGAGACACTGGAAACTTTTTTACAGGAGAAAACCGAAGCGGAAGCGGTGAATCAAATGTTGTTGCGGATGTTGGAGGAATATAATGCCGACCGGGCGTATATATTCGAACTGGACCGTTCCGGGCAATATTGTGACAACACGTACGAGATTGTGGCGGAAGGTATTGAACCTCAAAAAGAATACTTGCAACATATACTTTTGGCAAACTCGGGAAATTTTTATTCCATGGTATGGCAGAATGAGTTGCTTGCCGTGGATGATTTAGAGGCTACCCGCGGAAGCATACCGGAGGAGGAATGGCAGATATTGGCGAATCAGGGTATTCAGTCTATTCTCGTGGCTCCTTTGCATTCGAATAATCGTACATGGGGATTCGTGGGGGTCGATTTCGTGCGGGAAAAGAAGGTGTGGACGGAACAGGATAAATTGTATCTCAGCACGTTGTCGCATGTTTTGTGTATCGGCATGTCCCATTATCGTTCGGAAATACTTCAAAAAGAGAGTGAATTGCGTTTCGGTTATCTTTATCGCAATACCTCCTTGGCGATATGCCTTTTTGACACTAAAGGGGTTTTGCAGGAAGTGAACGAGTGTTTCCTCGAGGCGACGGGAATCATGAACAAAAAAGATTTGTTGGGACTATCTCTCTATTCTCTTCGTTTCCTTTCCGATGAGCGTTGGAAAGTGCTGGACGGAACGGGACAATTGGTAATGGATTACGTGTTCTCTCCCAAGGCATGGAAAGAGGCGTACGGGATTTATTCCCGTCGGGTTTCTTCCTGTTATTTCACGGTTCACGTGAAAGAACTGAAAGATGAGGTTGATAATACTCTCGGGTATATGATGGTTTGGATTGATAACACGGTACTGGTGGAGGCGAGGGCGAAGGCCGAAGAGTCCGACCGTTTGAAATCTGCTTTTATTGCCAATATGTCGCACGAGATACGGACTCCCTTGAATGCTATCGTCGGTTTTTCCGAGTTGCTTACCACGGACGAGGAGGTGGAAAAAGAGGAGAGGGACGAGTATATCAAGTTGATACGGACGAACACGGATTTATTGTTGCAGTTGATAAACGATATTCTCGATCTGTCGAAAATTGAAGCCGGAGTGTTGGATTTTGTCCCGGAGAAAGTGGATTTGGAGTTACTTTTGTCGGGCATCGAGGCTTTATACAAGATGAAAGTCAGGGAAAATGTGAATGTTGAGTTTGTGAGTAAACATACCGGATTGCAGTTTTTGTTTGTAGATAAAAACCGGTTGAGTCAAGTGATATGTAATTATTTGAATAATGCCTTGAAATTTACCGCGAAAGGACATATTTATTTCGGGTATGAAGTCCGGGAGAATGACGTGTATTTCTTTGTCGAGGATACAGGTACCGGAATACCGCGGGAGAAACAGGAGTCTATCTTTCAGCGTTTCGTGAAATTGGATTCTTTCAAACAAGGTACGGGACTGGGACTTTCAATATGTTCCACTATCGTGGAGAAATGGAAAGGACAGATTGGTGTAAAATCGGAAGAGGGACTAGGTTCCACGTTCTGGTTTACCGTGCCGAGATTATAGAGAGGAGTGTTCGTATGCGCTATTCTTTGCTTTCTTTTTTTCTGCACGGAGTTTTTTGCGCAATCCTTTCTCGACGGCAAGTACAAGGAAGACGATTAGAAATAGTATCGCAACGTTGAGCCACGTGCGGAAACTGGACTCGTAGAAGTCCGTCATGGCAAATTTAGCGATTGCGGCCAAGATCAATATATACAGACACGTGCGTACATTCCGCAGCTTCTTTTCCGTGGAAGCAATGATGTCATTATCGGAAGATTCCTTTTCTGTTTTCATGACCTTGTGGTTTAGTGCGTAATTATATTTCTGTAAAGGTATGAAATTAATTTTAGATATCAATCACGTGAAATTCACTTATTCCCGTGTGTTGTAGAATTCTCGGTATCTTTCAATTGCATCCTCAAGCAATGCTTTTTCGATTTTCGGTTGACGTTCAAAGAAAGTGGTTTCTATTTTTATCTGACTTTTTTGAGCAATCTTTTTCCAATTCCCGACAATTCTGCCGTTATACAAGATGACGGGATAGAATATGCCATTGTTAGAGAATGCTTTCGGGTGGTGAACGGGGTCTATTACCGTGCCTCGCTCCTTATAGCTGATAAGGTATTCGTCATAGGAAGGCAAGAGATGAAGTTGTGTTCGCGGGGAAAGTGCGTTAGAGCAGGATTCATGCACGTATAACTCGAAAGAGTCGTATTTTTCCACGTGCAACTCCGATTTGATGGTTTCTATCGCTTGTTTGGCTTCCGAGATGAGCAAACCGGACCACCAAGTGAAATCTTCTAGGCTGGCAGGAGAATGGCTTCTGAAATAATAAGTAGCTAATTTAGCCAAAGATTCTTCTTTGTTTAGTTCTTTTACAGGGGGAATGCGTTCTTCCAAGAGAGCGTAAGTCGGTTTTTGTTTCTTATCAACGCCGCTGCAAATGATGCCTTCCGATTCTGAGCGGTTTAAACAATATTTCAAGAATATAGGATCTCCGCTATGGCTCATTTGCACAAGAGTTTTCTCCAGTTCTTCCTTGGTTAGACTCTTACCTTCAAGAATTTTCTCTATGTCCTGTTTACATTTTTGGTATTCTTTCTCGCCGATATTTATTTGGCTACACCATGATTTGAATGCTGCTATATTACGTTGTTTGCATAGTTTCAGCATCCAGCGTAAATCTTCTGCTGCGACAATGTGCCACGTGGGACGCATGACATGGGTGCGGATGATTTCTCCTTTTTGTAGAGCCTCTTCAACGGCAGATAAAGAACCTGATTTTAGTCTTATTCCGATAGCCCATTTTACCATCGGGTAGTTTTGTGCTTGTATCGCACCCATCCATGTCACGAGTTCTTTCGGTGTTTCGAATCGTGAATTTGTCAATTGTTGGCATTGCAGACGGATGTTTGTCAACATATGTGGGTTTGTTAAGTTATAAGGTTTATAAAGTTCATAAAGTTCATAAAGTCTTTACCGCCACAAGCATCTTACTGAAAAAACTTATATACTTTATAAACTTTATAAACCTTATGAACCTTATGAACTTATTCTATCGTTTTACTTCTTCTTTTACGTTCGTTTTCGTCCAAGTAAATCTTGCGAAGACGCATAGCTTTAGGGGTGACTTCCACGTATTCGTCTTCTTTGATATATTCCAGTGCTTCTTCCAAGCTGAATAATACCGGGGGAGCGATGTTCGTTTTCTCGTCCGAACCGCTGGCACGCATATTCGTTAATTTCTTGGATTTGCAGACGTTGATAACAATATCGTCTTGACGTGAACTTTCGCCGATTACTTGTCCGGCATATACTTCGTCGCCCGGGGTAATGAAGAATTTACCTCTATCCTGCAATTTGTTGATCGCATAGGCAAACGAATCTCCTGTTTCCATGGCAATCAGCGACCCGTTGATGCGCATCTCGATATCTCCGGCGTAGGGCTCGAAACCTTTCAGACGATGTGCCATGACAGCTTCTCCCGCGGTAGCGGTCAGCAAGTTGCTTCTTAAACCGATGATGCCTCTGGAAGGGATATCAAAAGTCAGGTGTACCCGTTCGTCACGGTGCTCCATGTTTGTCATAGTTCCTTTGCGGCGGTTGACCATCTCGATGGCCTTGCCGGAAACCTCTTCCGGGAGGTCGATGGTTAATTCTTCCACGGGTTCACATTTCACGCCGTTGATTTCTTTGATGATTACTTTCGGTTGTCCGACTTGTAATTCATAACCTTCGCGACGCATGGTTTCGATCAATACGCTCAAATGAAGAACGCCTCGCCCGAATACAATAAATGAATCGGCTGATTGCCCCGGCTCAATCCGTAAAGCAAGGTTTTTTTCCAATTCCCGGTCTAAACGATCTTTGATATGGCGGGAAGTCACGAATTTTCCGTCCCGTCCGAAGAATGGCGAGTCGTTGATTGTGAACAACATACTCATGGTCGGTTCGTCAATGGCGATGGGAGCAAGAGCTTCCGGGTTCTCGAAGTCCGCGATGGTGTCCCCGATTTCAAAGCCTTCGATTCCCACGAGTGCGCAAATTTCTCCACATTCAACTTCTTCTACTTTTTGTTTGCCCATCCCTTCGAAGGTCATCAGATCTTTAATACGGGTTTTTATTTTGGTGACGCCGTCTCTTTTGCAAAGTGTGACGGGCATACCGGATTTCAACGTGCCCCGGGTTAATTTACCGATGGCAATCCGTCCCACGTATGAAGAATACTCCAAAGAAGTGATTAACATTTGGGGTGTCCCTTCCTGTACTTTCGGGGCGGGAATATCTTTGATGATAGCGTCCAGCAATGAAGTAATGTCTGTTGTCGGTTTGCGCCAATCCGTGGACATCCAACCTTGTTTCGCGCTACCGTAAACAACCGTGAAATCCAATTGTTCTTCGGTGGCATCCAACGAGAACATCAAGTCGAACACTTGCTCGTACACGAAGTCCGGGCGGCAATTTGTTTTGTCAACTTTGTTTACAACTACAATCGGTTTTTTACCTAATGCGAGAGCTTTTTGAAGTACGAAGCGTGTTTGCGGCATCGTTCCCTCGAAAGCATCAACTAACAATAAAACTCCGTCAGCCATATTTAATACCCGCTCCACTTCTCCACCAAAGTCAGCATGTCCGGGGGTATCAATAATATTTATCTTGTAATCTTTGTAATGAACTGAAACGTTCTTTGCCAGAATGGTAATTCCTCTCTCTCTTTCTAAGTCATTGTTGTCAAGGATTAAATCTCCCGTGTTTTCTTTTTCTCTGAAAAGGTTTCCTTGAAAGATCATCTTGTCAACCAAAGTTGTTTTTCCGTGGTCAACGTGTGCGATAATCGCGATGTTTCTAATTTTCTGCATTTTGCTCCTATGGTATTAAATCCAAATAGGGCGCAAAGGTAGTGTTTTTTTCATAGAAAAGGGGCTCATTGAGCCCCTTTTTTTATTCTACCCTGTTGGCACTTCCCAAAACGTTAATGGTTTTGTGCTTGTATAATTCTTTTAAAGCATCTCTTGCCGGTCCCAAATATTTGCGGGGATCGAACTCTGCCGGTTTGTTGGCGAACACTTCGCGAACGGCTGCGGTCATGGCAAGACGACCATCCGAGTCGATATTGATTTTGCAGACAGCGGAAGTGGCTGCTTTACGTAATTGTTCTTCCGGGATACCTACCGCGTCTTTCAACGCACCGCCGTATTTGTTGATCTTGGCAACTTGATCTTGCGGAACGGATGATGAACCGTGAAGAACGATGGGGAATCCGGGGATTCTTCTTTCGATTTCTTCCAGTATGTCAAAACGTAATGGAGGGGGTACTAATATACCGTCAGCGTTGCGGGTACATTGTTCCGGTTTGAATTTGTTCGCCCCGTGAGAGGTACCGATGGAAATAGCTAACGAGTCAACACCCGTTTTCTTCACGAAATCTTCCACTAAGTCCGGGCTGGTGTACACGCTTGCGGCGGCAACCACGTCGTCCTCGATTCCTGCCAATACCCCGAGCTCTCCTTCCACGGTAACGTCATATTTATGAGCGTACTCTACTACTTTTTTGGTGAGTGCCACGTTTTCTTCATACGGGAGGGCTGAACCGTCAATCATCACGGACGAGAAACCCATCTCGATACAGGAAACGCACAATTCGTATGTATCGCCATGGTCAAGGTGAAGACAGATGGGGATATTACATCCTAATTCTTTAGCGTATTCTACCGCTCCTTGTGCCATGTAGCGTAGAAGCGTTTGATTGGCGTATTTACGCGCACCGCTTGATACTTGTAAGATAACAGGTGATTTCGTTTCCACGCAAGCACCGATGATAGCCTGCATTTGCTCCATGTTATTGAAATTGAAAGCCGGGATAGCGTATTTGCCTTCCATTGCTTTCTTGAACATTTCTCTGGAATTAACCAGTCCTAAGTCTTTGTAATTAACCATAGCTGATATGTTGTTTATATTTCGTGCATCAAAGTTATATATTAAAAACAGACTTTCACAAGGAAATGAGAGAAAAATTTCAAACGTTTGCGGAGATTGAAAATTCTTTGAATTTTCAAGTTGCGGGTTGAGCCTACGGCTCTGCAAGTTACAAGTTGCAGAGTCGTAGGTTGAAGTCACACGGACAAAAAAATAGAGTGGTTTACCACTCTATTTCTTGCAGCCCGTGTGACTTCAAATAATCATTCGCCCGGCTGAATTGGTGGTTGCCGAACCAACCGCCCCGGTTTGCCGATAAGGGGGAAGGGTGGACGGATTTTAATACCAGATGACGGTTCGTGTCGATGAAAGCACCTTTACGTTGCGCGTATGAGCCCCAGAGGAAAAACACCAGATTGTCTTTGCGCTCCGCGATGACTCTGATAACGGCGTCCGTGAATGTTTCCCAACCTTTGTTCTGGTGCGAGCCGGCTTGATGTGCCCTCACGGTCAACGTGGCGTTGAGCAGGAGTACTCCTTGTTCTGCCCAGCGTTCCAGATTTCCCGAGGTAGGAATAGGGGTACCCAAGTCGTTTTGTATCTCTTTGAAGATATTTTGCAAAGAGGGTGGTTGCTCGATTCCCTCGGGTACGGAAAAACAAAGCCCGTGTGCCTGTCCGGGCCCATGATAAGGATCTTGTCCTAGAATGACAACCTTTGTCCGGTCGGCAGGACAGTGGTCGAAAGCGTTAAAAATGAGTTTGCCGGGAGGGTATATTTTCGTGGTGCTATATTCTTGTTTCACGAATCGAATCAATTCTGAAAAATAAGGCTTTTCAAATTCATCTTTTAATAATTCCTTCCAAGAGGGCTCGATTTTCACGTCAACCATAACAATTCAATTTTAGATTTAATGATTTAAGATTTTAGATTTCTATCGCATGAGGCGAACGCTTTTCATACAATCGTAAATCTGAAATCATAAATCGTAAATTAGTAAGTTTTTATCTCAAATAATTTCGGCCAGTGTTTTCCGGTAACGTAAATCGTGCCCTTCTTTTCATTGTAAGCGATACCGTTCAACACGTCGTCGTTTTCGTCTAACTTGGCTTTCTCCGCGGGAGTCAGCATATTCGGTAACAATAGTTCTTCTGTTACTTCCCCTGTTTCCGGGTCGATAATCACGATGCGATCCGTGAGCCATTCGTTTGCCCAGATATAACCGTTGATATATTCCAATTCATTCAGGTTGGTGACCGGACCTTTGCTATCGTATACCTCTACTGTTTTTATCACGGTGAACAGTTCCGGGTCTAGGTGATACAATCGGTGTGTCCCGTCGCTCATGACGAGTTTGTCACCCATGGTGGTAAGTCCCCAACCTTCCTGCATGGAATAGTCGAAGGTGGTCAATAACGTGAAGGTTGCCAAATCGTACACGAACGCTTTTTTGGATGTCCACGTGAGTTGATAAATTTTATCCTTGTACACGGTGATTCCTTCCCCGAAATAACGGGCATCCAAGCTCAGGGATGCTAACGTTTTGTTGCTTTCCAAATCAATCTTGCGTAGCGTGGACTGACCTTTTATCCCGGTTCCCTCGTACATGATTCCGTCGATGTAGACCAAACCTTGGGTGGAGGCGTCTGTCGCGTGGTTGTATGTCTTGACTAATTTGTAATTCAGTCTTTTCGGTGCTTTATCCGGTTTCACGATAAATGACTGGGTGGCGACTCCTTGCTTGCTATCCGGGTGGAAGGCGATAATTTTCAGCGTGTTCGTACCGCACTTTTCTTTCGGGAGCTTGAATATGTATTCTTTCGTGGTACTGTCAAGCGTGGCAATCTTTTTCTGGTTAAAAAAAAGGTGTGCCGAGTCGATCTTGTAGCGTTTGTTATTGGCGTACACTATTTTCAACTCTTGGTTAAATTGACAGGTATCACCTTTCATGGGATAGACAAATTGTACGCTTTTCACGTATTTCGGACCCGTGCCGCGTGCTTCTTCCGTGGTGGAAGAAACAGCCGTGTCCCCGGTGTTTTTGGCTTTATTTGTCCCCTGACAGGCAGCAACCAGAAGAATGGATAATAATATGTAATAGTAGCAAGAAGTCATAATATGCATCGTTGAATTATTCTAGTTCCCATTCGTAACCGTCCTTCGTGTCCTTGATCTGAATCCCGGCATTCTTCAATTCGTCCCTGATTTTATCCGAAGTTGCCCAATCTTTGTTTGCCCGTGCCGCCTTTCTGACATTCATCATGGCGTCGATTACCTTACCAAGGGCTTGATTGCTGGCGCTGGAATCCGTTTCACCCTTCAACCCGAGGATGTCGAACACGAAGCTGTCAAATAATTCCGTTAAGATTTGCAGGTTTTCAGCATCTATTTTTTCACTTCCGGCGGCGATAGAGTTAATCACGCGTACCCCGTCGAACAAGTGTGCGATCAGAATGGGCGTGTTCAAGTCGTCGTTCATGGCATTGAAACAATTGTCCCGTAATGTTTTTACATCCACGGTATTCTCGTTTGATGCTTTCAATTTATGCAATTGCACGATGGCGGACATCAGGCGTTCGTATCCTTTTTCTGCTGCTTTCAGTGCTTCGTTCGAGAAGTCAAGCGGACTACGGTAGTGAGCTTGAAGGATAAAGAAACGCACGGTCATGGGCGAGTAGGCTTGTTCCAAAACGGCATTATCTCCGGCAAAGAGTTGGTCCAAGGTAATGAAATTGCCGAGTGATTTACCCATTTTCTGTCCGTTGATCGTTACCATATTATTATGCATCCAGTATCTCACGGCAGGATGTCCTTGCGCGGCAGTGCTTTGCGCGATCTCGCACTCGTGATGAGGGAATTGCAGGTCAAGACCGCCCCCGTGAATGTCAAACGTGTTGCCAAGGTATTTCTGGCTCATGCAGGAACATTCCAGATGCCACCCCGGGAAGCCCACTCCCCACGGGGAAGGCCAGCGCATAATATGTTCGGGAGTCGCTTTTTTCCATAGGGCGAAATCCACGGAGTTCCGTTTTTCTTCCTGTCCGCTGAGTTGTCTTGTATTTACCAGCAACTCGTCTATTTTTCGTCCGGAAAGAATCCCGTAATGGTATTTTTTACTGTAACGCTCCACGTCGAAATAGATATTCCCTTCGCTCTCGTAGGCATATCCTTTGTCGATCAGGGTTTTGATTAATTCCTGCTGTTCGATGATATGTCCCGACGCGTGAGGTTCTATACTGGGAGGGAGCGTGTTCAGTTGTTCCATGTTCTTGTGATAACGGTTCGTGTACAATTGCACGACTTCCATGGGTTCCAACTGTTCCAGCTTTGCTTTCTTCGCGATCTTGTCTTCTCCGTCATCCTCGTCATTCACGAGGTGTCCCACGTCCGTGATATTGCGGACGTATCTCACCCGATAACCTAAATATTTGAGATAACGAAACAACAAGTCGAACGTGATGCCGGGGCGGGCGTGTCCTAAATGTGCGTCCCCGTATACGGTAGGCCCGCAGACATATAACCCCACGAACGGGGGGTTCAACGGTTCAAACAACTCTTTCTTTCGACTTAGCGTGTTGTATATCGTCAACTTGTTTTCCATAATTCTAAAGTACTATATTGATATGATTCAACAAAAGTATGAATTTTATAATTGAAAATTGAAAATTGAAAATTGAAAATGAAGAAAATCGTGAATTATTGCCCGATTTCCTGTCTTCCTTCCTATGTTCCTGATGGATTGCCTACCTCTTCCCGCTCTTATGATGACAACATAAATGTAGCAACTTGCCAGCATATTCGCTTCTCGTCGATGATGCTACGTTCGTGCTACGTTCATGCTACGTCCATGGGGGCAGGAAGGGGTAGCCTTCGGGTAGCCCGGGGGTTATTGAGGTTTATATTTCAATGCCTCGGGGATCGTGGCCTTCAATTTTGCGATACGGTTCTGGTCAGCGGGATGGGTAGAGAGAAATTCGGGTTGTTTGGCACTTCCCGAGCTTGCCATTCTACTCCAGAATGCCACAGCCTCGTTAGGATCGTAGCCTGCCATGGTCATGAAGATCAAGCCCAAGCGATCGGCTTCATACTCGTGTTTCCGGGAGAAGGGCAGAGTGACGCCTAAATTCGTGCCCATGCCGATTGCCGCGGCGAGCAATGCTTTGCGTGTATCGGATTGGTCGTGCCCGAGAATTTCCGTTGCGGCAGCTTGACCGTATTGTAGCAAGGTTTGCTGGCTCATTCGCTCGTTGCTGTGATGTGCCACGGCGTGAGCGATCTCGTGTCCCATGACGACCGCTATCCCCGCGTCTGTCTTGCAATAGGGAAGGATGCCCTCGTAAAACACGACTTTCCCGCCCGGCATGCACCATGCGTTCGGTTCGTTGCTGGCAACAAGGTTAAATTCCCATTGAAAGTTGGCGATCTGATCCTGCATGCCGTTAGCGGCAAGATATTGTTCTACCGCTTTCGAGATTCGTGCCCCCACGTCTTTGATGCGTTTTTTGTTTACCGCGTCAGTGGATAGTTTGTTTTCCTTTAAAAAGCTACTGTATGAGGTCAGGCTCATGGATACCATTTCGTTTTCGGGGAAAAGGATAAGCTGACGACGTCCCGTGATAGGTACGGTGGCGCATTGCGCGAAAAGTAGCAATATTATTACCGGTAATGCGATACGTGAAATTAATGTTTTCATGTTTTATCATCTTTAATAAATTCACTGACGAATAGATTTGTGGTTCTTGTGCAAATATAAGAAATAATCTTCAGTTTGCGGAATTTGATGTAAGGAGGGAGCGAGTGGAGCGTATCCGGAGAAGTTTAGATGAAAATGGGATGTGATGAGGGTGAGAACGGGCAACAACGCCAGATCAACTCCCGACCGTGTTTTATATAGGACCGGAGGGGAGTAATGTTGTTGCATAGTGATGGAATTGGAATATATGTGCGGGTGTTTGATTTCTGTTTATATTTTTCTTGAATTGGGCGATTATTCTGTTTGATGTAAAAAAAAGTCCCGGAAATGCGAATATGATTCCCGGGACTTTTTTTCGGATTTTTACAGTTCAGCTAACTGTTGCTCGATAGCTTTGATTTTGGCTTCGGCGTCAGCTTGTTTTTTGCGTTCGTTTTCGATGACTTGTGCGGGGGCTCCGCTCATGAATTTTTCGTTATTCAGTTTCTTCATGACGGAAGCGAGGAACCCTTGGGCGTAAGCCAGATCGGCTTCCAGTTTGGCTCTTTTTTCTTCCGTGTCTACTTCGCCCACGGCGGGGATGAAGTATTCAACGGTGTTGCTGATAAAACTCCATGCGCCTTTGACGGTTTCGTCCACCATTTCAACGTCGCTGATGTTACCCATTTTAATGATTACGCTTTCGAAGCGTAGCGGGTAGCGGTCGTTGCTTTTTACTCTTAACGAGATGGCATCTTTGAAAGCAACGTTATTTTGTTTGCGGATGGTACGGATACCTGCGATAACTTCTTTGGTGTTTTCAAATTCGCTCAGGAAGTTTTCATCATAGCTGCCGGGTTGAGGTTGCACGGAAATCATGATGCTCTCGCCTTCTTTGCGTTCCCGTAAGTTTTGCCATATTTCTTCCGTGATAAACGGCATGAAGGGATGGAGTAATTGCAACATCTCTTCGAAGAGATAAATAGTCTTCTCGTAAGTTGTCCGGTCAATGGGTTGTTCGAATCCCGGTTTGATGATTTCCAACAACCAAGATGAAAACTCGTCGCGAAATCCGGTATATACCGTCATTAGAGCTTCCGACAAGCGATATTGGTCGAATTGGTTGTTCAATGTTTCCTTACACTTGTTAAGGTATTGTTCAAACCAATCGAGTGCCAGCTTGGAATGTTGCGGTTGTTCGATGTCCGCTACTTTCCAGTTGCTTACCAGACGGAAGGCGTTCCACACTTTCGTCGTGAAATTGCGTCCTTGCTCCGGCAGACTCTCGTCAAATAATAAATCACCACCGGCGGGTGCGCATAAAAGCATACCTACCCGTACACCGTCTGCCCCGTATTGATTGATGAGGTCAAGAGGGTCGGGTGAATTACCGAGTGATTTGGACATTTTGCGATGTAATTTGTCGCGTACGATACCTGTTAGGTAAAGATTTTTGAACGGTTTCTCGTGCCTGTACTCGTAGCCTGCCATAATCATGCGTGCCATCCAGAAGAAAAGAATATCCGGTCCGGAAACTAGATCCGTGGTCGGGTAATAGTAATTGATGTCCTCGTTGTCCGGCTCCAATATGCCGTTGAAAACGGAGATCGGCCATAACCACGAGGAGAACCAAGTATCAAGACAGTCTTCATCTTGACGCAATTGATCGGCGGGGATGTCTTTCCCGAATTTTTCTCTTACCAGTTTTGCCGCTTCTTCTCTAGTATTGGCTACCACGTAATCGTTGCTATCCGGCAGATAGTACACCGGAATCTGGTGTCCCCACCATAATTGACGGCTGATGCACCAGTCTTTCACGTTCTCCATCCAGTAACGATAGGTGTTCTTGAATTTCGATGGTGTCAAACGAATGTCGTCGTTCATCACGGCGTTTAATGCCGGTTGAGCCAAATCTTTCATTTTCAGGAACCATTGCATGGAGAGCTTCGGCTCGATAACCACGTTGGTACGTTCGGAGTAGCCTACTTTATTATTGTAGTCCTCGATTTTTACCAGATTACCTGCTTGTTCCAATGCCGGGATGATTTCCTGACGCACGACAAAACGATCTTTGCCCACGAAAAGTTGGGCGTTCTCGTTCAGTGTCCCGTCGTCGTTGAAAATATCGATGGATTCAAGATGATGCTTGAAACCGATTTCATAGTCGTTAATATCGTGGGCGGGTGTGATTTTCAACGCACCGGTACCGAATTCCATATCCACGTACTCGTCTTGGATAATCGGGATGACACGATTCACGAGCGGCACGATACATTTTTTACCTGCCAGATGGCGGAAACGTTCGTCATTCGGGTTCACGCACACGGCGCTATCCCCGAGAATGGTTTCCGGTCGGGTGGTGGCAATGGTGATGTACTCGTTGTCCGAGCCTTCTATTTTGTAGCGGAGGTAATACAGTTTGCTGTGTTCCTCTTTGTAGATTACTTCTTCATCAGACACGGCTGTTTTGGCTGACGGGTCCCAATTCACCATTCGGATACCCCGGTAGATCAATCCTTTGTTGTAAAGGTCTACAAATACGCGAATCACGCTTTCCGAACGGATTTCATCCATCGTGAAGCAGGTTCTGTCCCAATCGCAAGAGGCACCGAGGCGTTTCAATTGTTCAAGGATGATTCCCCCGTGTTTCTCTGTCCATGCCCAAGCATGTTTCAAAAATTCTTCCCGGGTAAGGTCCCGTTTCTCTATGCCTTCGCTTTTCAATTTGGCAACCACTTTGGCTTCCGTGGCGATAGAGGCATGGTCTGTTCCGGGAACCCAACAAGCGTTCTTTCCTTGCAAGCGAGCCCGTCTGACGAGTACATCCTGTATCGTGTTGTTCAACATATGTCCCATGTGCAGGACTCCCGTGACGTTAGGCGGGGGAATAACAATACAATACGGAGTTCTCTTTTTATCAACAACGGAATGGAAAAAACGATGTTCCATCCAGTATTGATACCATTTCTCTTCGCTTTTTCGCGGATCGTAGTTTGTTGGAATCATTTTGTTTTAAATTAAAATTTTAGATTCGTAAAAAGGGGCTTTTCAAAAAGCCCCCTTTGGTCCGTAAAGTCAATGTTTATAGGTTTATGCCCTCGTGTCAATTGTTGACCTTATGGACTTTATGGACCTTATGGACCTTTGACTTTTATTTATTCTTCTGATTTTCTAATTCTTCGTCCTTTTTTCTTTTGTGCATCAAGGAGAGCGTCAAGGTCTGCTTTTTGTTGCGAGCCGTCGTAATCACAGATGTATTTATCGATGAGGATACGACCACAGTATTCACAGACGATAATTTTCTTCCGGGAACGGATATCCAATTGTCTTTGTGGCGGAATTTTGTTGAAACATCCGCCGCAAGCGTCACGATCCACGGTTACAACAGCCAGACCGTTGCGTGCGTTGGAACGAATACGACGATAAGCGGTCAATAGACGATCGTCGATAGTTGCAGCCAATTGTTCGGATTTTATTTGTAAGGATTCCTCGTCCTTGTGTGTTTCGTTGATAATGTCGTTCAACTCGTTTTTCTTGGCTTCGAGGTCGGAAACCTTATCCTCGTAACGCTTTTTGGATTCTTCCATTAACGCGTCTTTTTCCGCTTTGGCTTTGGTCGCTTCACGGATTCTTTTTTCTTGTAATTCGATTTCGAGTTTTTGGAATTCGATTTCTTTGCTCAACGCGTCGTATTCACGGTTGTTACGTACGTTGTCGAGTTGCTCGCTATATTTTTTTATCGCTTCTTCTGCTTTCTTGATTTCTTGCTTCCTCGTGGAAGTCGTTTTATCAAGTTCGCTTAATTCAGCCTTCAAGTTTTCGATACGTGTTTCTAGCCCCGCGATCTCATCTTCAAGGTCTTGAACTTCCAAAGGTAATTCTCCTCGAAGAGTTTTGATTTTATCGATCTCGGTGTCAATTCGTTGTAATTCATACAGGTTCTGCAGTTTTTCTTCAACTGTCAGCTCTTGCATTTTCTCATTGTTATTCGTCACCATATATTATAAATACTTAATCGGATTTGTATTAATCTCTGAAAACTGAACCGCAAATGTAGATATTTTTTTTGTAAGTATCTCATAAAATATCTCTTTTGTGAATTGTTCGCTTTCATAATGTCCTATGTCTGCTATCATAATCCGGTTTTCCGTGAGAAAGAAATCATGATATTTGAAATCACCGGAGATATAGATATCCGCGGCATTCGCTAGAGCCCGGTTGAAAAAAGAGGCTCCGGCTCCGCCACAAACAGCAACTTTATGGATAGAGGGAGTATGAGGTCGCGTGTAGCGTAGCCTGTCACAGTGGAATGTTGCTTTCACTTGTCGGAGAAATGCCATGCTTTCGACCGGAGTTTCAAGTTCCCCGATAATGCCGAAGCCGTTGCCTTCCGAGAGGTCGCCTTCCGGTTGTAATATTTGCCTGTTATGCAAGTGTAATTTATCCGCCATGCGCCCGCTGACACCATTGGCAACGACATCCATGTTCGTGTGGGCGGCGTAGATCGTGATATCATGTTTGATAGCGGAGATCACGCAGCGTTCCACGTACGTGGCAGGTGTAATGTGTTTCAACCCGCTGAAGATAAGCGGGTGGTGCGAGATGATTAAGTTGTGACCGTGGGTAATGGCCTCGTTCACGACTTCCTCTGTTACGTCAATGCATAAAAGCACGGAAGTTAATTCCCGTTTGGGATCTCCACAAAGTAACCCGGAGTTATCAAAACTCGCTTGGAATTTTAGGGGGGCATATTCTTCTATTAGCGCAATAATTTCTTTAATGTACATGGTCTTGCTGTTTTTATGATATTAGCTTGTGAAATTCATAAATCTAAAATCATAAATCTAAAATTATTATGGCAGTTGATTTTTGATAGATAACAGTTCTTCTTTTATGTTTTTCAGCCGTTTCACGACTTCGAAATGAAGCTCGGTTTCTTCTTTGCGGTTTTTCAACTGTTGTTGCGCACCTTTCAGTGTCATTCCTTTTTCCTTCACGAGGTGGTAGATCAGATGAAAGTTGTCTATATCTGCTTTCGTGAACTGGCGGTTCCCTTTTTTGGTCTTGTGGGGTTTGATTACATCAAACTCTTTTTCCCAAAACCGGATGAGGGAAGTATTAACCCCAAACATCTCGGCTACTTCTCCGATAGAGTAATACAGTTTTAATGCTTCTTCTTCCACCATAATAATTGAAAGTTGAAAATTGGAAATTGAAAATGAGATTATTTTCAGATTTCAATACCAGTGTTATACAATCTTTAAATCTAAAATCGTAAATCTACAATTTGTTAGTCCATGCTTTGTCCCGTGTTGTTCGCTATCTCTACTAACTTTTCGAACTCGTCAGGGGAGAGGTCGTTGAAGTAGAAATTGATAGGATCTACGGGTTTTTCGTTTTTCCGGACTTCGTAATGTAAATGAGGTCCGGTAGAGAGTCCGGTATTACCGAGGTAGCCGATGACATCCCCTCTCTTGACAGTTTGTCCTTTCTTCACGACAATTTTTTCCATGTGGGCGTACATCGTTTGGTAGCTGAACCCATGATCAATGATAACGTGACGACCGTACCCTTTGTCAAACTGGCTTTCCACGACAAGGCCGTTCCCCGTGGCATAAATCGGTGTGCCTATGGCTCCTGTGAAATCCATGCCGGCGTGAAACTTCATCGTTTTGTATATAGGGTGCATCCTGTAGCCGTATGAGGAGCTTACTTGATGAGCTTCTTTTAACGACACGGGTAAGATTGCCGGAATGGATGCCAGCATTTCTATTTTGTTTTTAGCCAGATTTTCGATGGCATCAAAAGATTTGCTCTGGACAAAAATGGCTTTGGACAGTTCGTCGATTTTTTTAGCTGTCCCGATAATCAGATCGGAGTTATCCAGATGTTTCAGATGTTCGTATTGGTCCACTCCACCTGAGCCGGCACGCCTGATGGTGGACGGTATCGGTTCTGTCTCGAAAATCACCCGATAGATATTGTCATCTCTTGATTCCATGTCTTTCAGAACATTATCAAGGTATTCTACCTTGTTGCTGAGAAGGCTGTATTGGGTAAGAACTTCTTCGTATTTGCGTTTTAACTGTTTCTCTTTCGGGGAATCAATGAATGCATACACGAGGTATAGCATGACGATGGCCAACGAGAAGCTGGAGAAGAATTTTTTGAACAACCGCCAAGTTTTTTTCCTTAGAGTTGATTCTATTTTATCAAAAGATAGTGTGTCCGAATTAAAATGATACCCTGCTTTTCGCATAGTTACTCAATAAAAAATAGTATTTCCGATGCAAAGTTAAAGAAAAAATCTAATTTTGCAACTTGGGAAATCAGGCAATCAATATGATTACATGATATTTCCGTTTGAATGTGAGAAGTAACATTCGTTGTTTAATGGTGGATTTACTAAATATTGAGTGTATGAAGTCGGCAGAGATTAGACAGAAATTTTTAGATTTTTTTGAGAAGAAATCACATACGATAGTACCTTCGGCACCGATGGTCATCAAGGGGGATCCCACGTTGATGTTCACGAATGCCGGAATGAACCAGTTCAAGGATATTATATTAGGTAATGTTCGTCCGAAAGCGACTCGGGTGGCGGATTCGCAGAAATGTCTGCGGGTATCGGGAAAACATAACGATTTGGAAGAGGTAGGGCATGATACTTATCATCACACGATGTTCGAGATGTTGGGGAACTGGTCATTCGGGGATTATTTCAAGAAAGAGGCAATAGCTTACGCGTGGGAGTTTCTGACGGAAGAGATGAAGTTGGATAAAAACCGATTGTACGCCACGGTTTTCGAGGGGAACAAGGAGGATCATCTTGACGCGGATAATGAAGCCTTGGAGTATTGGTTGCAGTATTTGCCCAAGGAACAAATATTGTACGGGAATAAAAAAGATAATTTCTGGGAAATGGGAGAAATGGGACCCTGCGGTCCCTGTTCCGAGATACATATTGATTTGCGCCCTGACGAAGAACGCAAGATTAAGCCGGGGCGTGACTTGGTTAACAAGGACAATCCTTTGGTGATCGAGATATGGAATCTTGTGTTTATGCAGTATAACCGGAAAGCGGATGGCAATCTGGAGAACTTGCCGAGCCATCACGTGGATACGGGGATGGGCTTCGAGCGTTTATGCATGGCGGTACAAGGGAAAACGTCCAATTACGATACCGATGTATTTACCCCGATTATTGGGGAGATAGCTCGGTTGAGCGGTAAAGAATACGGGAAGGATAGTGCGGCGGACGTGGCTATGCGCGTAATTGCCGATCACTTGCGAACGATTGCTTTTTCTATCACGGACGGGCAGTTGCCCTCGAACGTGAAAGCCGGATACGTGATCCGTCGTATTTTGCGGAGAGCCGTACGCTACGCGTATACATTCTTGGATCAGAAAGATGCTTTCATGTATAAATTGGTTCCGGTGCTGATTGAAGTAATGGGACAGCATTTCCCCGAGTTAGTGTCACAACGGGTACTGATCGAGCGTGTGATTCAAGAAGAGGAAAATGCATTCTTGCGCACCTTGGATAAGGGTATCAAGTTATTGGATAAGATTATAGAGAAAACCAAGGCGGAGGATTATTTGACCGTGCCGGGTAACGTGGCTTTCGAGTTGTATGATACTTACGGTTTCCCGTTGGATTTGACCGAATTAATTTTGAAAGAACACGGGCTGGTGGTGAATCGCAGGGAGTTTAAGGCGGAAATGGAGGCGCAGAAAGAGCGTTCGCGTTCAGCCGCGGCTGTAAATACGGATGATTGGGTGGAGTTGATTTCAGACGACACGCAGGAGTTCGTGGGATATGATTACACGGAAACGGAAGTACAGATTACACGCTATCGCCGGGTGAGTACGAAAGGGAAGGCGTTTTATCAGTTGATATTCAATATAACACCTTTCTATGGAGAGAGCGGGGGACAGGTAGGTGATCGCGGTTGGTTGATTTCCGAAACCGAAAAGATAAATATTCTGGATACGCAGAAAGAAAACGGGTTGACGGTGCATCTCACCGATCGTTTGCCGGAAGACCTGACTCAGGTTTTTACTGCCAAGGTCGATTTGGATAAACGGGTTGCCACGGAGAATAATCATACATCCACGCATTTGTTGCATTATGCTTTGAGAAAAGTGTTGGGAACTCACGTGGAACAGAAAGGATCGTTCGTGAGCGACGAGTATCTGCGTTTTGACTTTTCGCATTTCCAGAAAGTGACAGACGAGGAGTTGGACAAAGTGGCAGCAATCGTGAACGAGGAGATACGGAAAAACTATCCGCTGGAGGAGAGTCGGGCAATTCCGATTGGTCAGGCAAAGAAAATGGGGGCGATGGCAATATTCGGAGAGAAGTATGGCGATCTGGTACGTGTGGTGAAATTTGGGGAATCTGTGGAATTGTGTGGAGGTACACATGCCCATGCCACGGGACAGATCGGTTTCTTTAAGATCATGTCCGAAAGTTCAGTGTCTGCCGGAGTTCGTCGTATAGAGGCAATTACCGCGGCTAAAGCAGAAAGTTATATACTGAACACGTTCAAGATGCTGAAACAAATGGATAGCATGTTCAAATCCAATCGCGGAATATTGGAGAATATCAAGGAATTGATGGACGAGAACGAGGGACTGAAAAAGGACGTGGAGAAATTCACTCAAGAGAGTTTGAAAATACTCAAGGAAGCGTTGAAGAATGAAAAGCGCGTGATTCGGGATATCAACATGATCGTGAGGACGGTCGGTATGGCTCCGGCGGCGGCAAAAGATGTCGCGTTCCAGTTAAAGGGTGAGTTGGATAATCTGGTACTCGTGTTAGGAGGAGTATTTAACGGAAAACCTCACTTGACAGTGATGATTAACGATACTTTAGTGAAGGATTATGGATTGCATGCCGGACAGATCGTGAAAGATGCGGCGGTGGAAATCAAAGGTGGCGGCGGTGGTCAACCATTCTTCGCTACAGCAGGGGGATCTGATCCGAATGGGGTGTCTCGCGCACTTGAAAGAGCAGAAAAATTAATTTTGGACAAAATTAATTAGAGTTTGGTACAAAATTTGTGCGAAGGATTTCGTATATAGATAAATTTTTATACATTTGTTTTGTGAAAAAACATGTGAACTAATTTGAGTATTACAAATAAAATTAAGAAATCATTATGAAAAGAACATTAGGTCTGGTTGCTGTTGTTGCCTTGTCTGGGTTAATAACTGTTTCCTGTTCTTCATTAAACAAGATGAAGAAGCGTGCAGGAGAAATTTCGTACTCTGTAACTCCGGAAACATTAGTGGCTAAAGGTGGAATGGTAGATTTGAAAATCGACGTGACATTCCCTGCCAAATATTTTAACAAGAAAGTGGCTATCGAGGCTACTCCCGTGTTAAGATTTAAAGGTGGAGAGAAAGCTTACGAGATGAAAGCCATCCAAGGAGAGAAAGTTCAGGGAAATGCAGAGGTTATTCCTTACGAAGCAGGAAAGACGATTACTTATGTAAGCCGTGTTCCTTTTGAGGATGCGATGAGACTTTCTGATTTGGAGATTGATATTACCGGATCTAAAGGCGCTAAAGTGGTGAAATTCGAGCCGAGAAAGATCGGTGACGGTGTGATTGCTACCGAAATGCTGGTTGTTAACGCTCCGGCTACTACTATCGGTGAAGATAAATTCCAAAGAATTATCAAACAACAAGAAGAAGCTGCTATTTATTATTTGATTAATTCAGCTAATATCCGTTCAAAACAAATGACTTCTGAAGAAATGAAGAAGTTGGAAGCATATATCAAAGAAGCTGCTTCTAAAGAAAACATGAACTTGAATGGTATTGATATCAGATCATACGCTTCACCCGACGGTTCTTATGACTGGAATGATAAATTGGCCAACAAACGTGAAGCCGGTTCTTCCGATTTCTTGAAAAAACAAATGAGAAAAGGTAAAGTTGAGCAATACAAAGACGAGAATTTCTTCAAGAAATTTGTGGTTGCTGAAGACTGGGACGGATTCAAGAAAGCTATGGAAGAATCAAATATCCAAGATAAAGAATTGATCCTTCGCGTATTGGAAATGCATTCGGATCCTGAAGTGAGAGAAAGAGAAATCAAGAACATCGCTTCTGTGTTTGCCGTTGTGGCTGATCAAATCCTTCCGAAATTGAGAAGATCTTTGTTCGTGGTAAATACCGAATTGATTGGTAAATCAGACGACGAGTTGAAAGCATTGGCTAAATCCAATCCTGCTGAATTGAATGTTGACGAATTGCTTTATTCCGCTACTTTGTTTGATAATAACAATGATAAGTTGGCTATCTATCAGGCTTGCATGAAACAATTCCCGAGTGATTGGAGAGGTTTCAACGACGCCGGTATGGTTCAATTCGAAATGGGTAATGTTGCAGAGGCTCAAGCAAACTTCAATAAAGCTAATTCTTTGTCAGCTAACAATCCCGTTGTACAAAACAACTTGGGTGCAGTGGCCTTGAAGAATGGTGATTTGAAACAAGCTGAAGTTTATTTCGGTGCCGCTACCGGTGTCGGTCCGGAAGTGGACTACAACAAAGGTATCATCGCTATCAAGAGTGGTGACTACGCTGCGGCTGTAAATTATTTTGGAAAATGCAATTGCGTGAATGCCGCTTTGGCTAACGTACTTGCCGGAAATAATAACGAGGCTTTGAAGAAATTGAATGCAGAGAGCAAAGAATGCCCGATGTCTTATTACTTGAAAGCTGTAATTGGTGCGAGAACCAATGACGCTAACGCTGTAATGAGTAATCTGAGCAAAGCATGCGCTATGGACGCTTCATTCAAACAATTAGCTGCTACCGATATGGAGTTCGCTAAATATTTCGAAAACAGTGATTTCACTTCTATCGTAAAATAAGCGATTGTTAATATATCTAAAAAGGCGACCCTTCGGTCGCCTTTTTTATTTACCTTTTCTTTAACACATACTTTTGTTTTGAATGCATATCTTTGTACTCCAAAAGTTAACGTGATTGAGCATGAGGAGTTTTGTAGGTATATTATTTATTGTTCTTCTGGCTGCATGCGTCCATAATAAAAGTGTACAGGTATCGGGGCGTGTAGAAACCGGAATGACTCGTGATTCCGTCATATCTTTTGACGTGAACGGGACGTCGTACGAGTTCAAGTTGGACAATAAATACTTTTTTTCCGGTAAAATACCACTGGAAAAAGGGGTCTATGCAAGAGTATACAGGCCTAACTCTTTTGACGTGTATCTTTCCCCGGGAGAAGATTTGGAAGTGAATATTGTTCGTAATACTGTGTCTCCGCAATTTAAGGGAACGTTGAGTGCGATTAATAATTACTTGAGAGAGCAGGGGCGAACGATGTCTTATCTTCCTTATGAAGTATATCAGTTGGGAGAAGAAGAATTTATACAGCGAATGCAGGACATGCTTAACATGAATATTCTTTTGCTGGAAGCCAAAAATCTTGGTGATGATTTCACGAACAAGGAAAGAGAAAGAATAAGATATAAGATCGCCTTGCAGGCAGTGGGATATCCGAGTATGCACCAAGTCCCTGATTCCGTGAAATATGAACCGGGAATCGCGTTCACGGATTTTATTACCGGTTTTGATTTTAACAACGAGGAACTGTTGTCGTTCCCTTTTTATAGACAATTCCTGCTGAATTATTTCTATTATTACAGAGGGAAAAATATGAGTGGCAGAAGGCTCGTGAATTATATTTTAAACAACGTGACGAATCTTAAAGTACGGGATTTCTTGTTATCGGAGGTGGTGTATGTCTATTTTGCCCAAAACGGATTGAAAGATTCTGATTACTTGCTTTCGGTATGTTGGAACGAGGTCTCCGATACCAGTAAATTGGTAAAAGTTCGTCAGTTGGTTGATCGTTGGAGAAAATTGTCCGCCGGGGCAACAGCACCGAATATCCTTTTAACCGATGCTTCGGGCAAGGACGTGCAGTTGAAGGATATGCGCGGGAAATATCTTTATATTTGTGTCTTGACGCCAAGTTTCGGTACGATGGGGGAAGAAAAAGAAACAACAGCGTGGAAAGAACTTGTTGAAGAATATAAAGAAAAAAATATACGGTTCCTGACATTTGCCACGGATGAGGAAGCATTTTCGCGTGTAAAAAACATTCCGGGTGAACATTTCCTGTTAAAAGATCCTGATTTTTATCGTTCTTACATGATAACCAATTCTCCCAGATTCATATTAATCAACCCGGACGGCAGGATTACCGATGCTGATGCGTCAAAACCTTCAGGATCGATGAAATTACTTTTGCAGAATATTGGGTTATAATTTATTTTTGTATATTTGTCGATGTTTACGGCAGGTAAATTTATT
Source organism: Butyricimonas sp. Marseille-P3923 (assembly GCF_900184685.1). GTDB lineage: Bacteria > Bacteroidota > Bacteroidia > Bacteroidales > Marinifilaceae > Butyricimonas > Butyricimonas muris. The sequence continues at coordinate 31,574 of NZ_FXXL01000006.1, read as the reverse complement.
TGCTGTAATGTTAGGTTAATTATTAGAGCAAGTATAATAACAGATGAAATTTACACTTGTGGCTATGGTCACAAATGGTGTATAAAATTTAGTTAGTATGAAAAGAATTGGTTTATTTTTAGTGCTTGTGACATTTTTACTGGGTGCTTGTGACAGTAATACGGTAAAAGTGCGAGGTGAGGTTGAAGGATTAAAAGGGAAGGTTAAGTTATTGGCAGAAATGCCGGGAGAACCCGGGTTGACGATTTTAGCCGAGCAGGATGTTACGGATGGAAAGATTGATTTGAGGACAGAGCAATTCCAAATCCCGGGTAGGGTATGGGTGGATATTGATGGGAAAACCACGGTTGAAGCTATACTGGACACCAAGGATATGATTTGGATTCAAGGAAAAATAAAGTTCCCGGATCAGATTGAAGCTAAAGGTTCCGGCTTGATGGACGAGTATGATGACCTGAAAAAGCAATATAAAGAGAGATACGGAAAGGATCTTGGAAAAGTAGATCGGTTGATAGAGAAGATCAGCAAGAAAGAGAAGCTGTCGAAGGACGACGAGGTGATGTTGGGTATCCACCAGTTACAGAAACAACGTTTCCTGAGACAACGTGCTAATTGGACGAAACAATTGATTGAAGCGAATCCCGGTAAAGAATTGTCTTTGTTCTTGCTTAAAGATGAGTTACAAGATAGTTTAGCGTTGCAAAAGCGTCTTTTCAAGAAAATGAAGATCGAAAATAAAGAAAGCAATATTTATAAAGTATTGGAAACCAAATTGCAATAAAGTATAAAACCATTAATTGGTTTTTATTTTCCCGTTTTTATTACTTAGTTGTTTTTTAGAGGTACCTACCCGGGTACCTCTTTTTAATTTTTTGTGTCAGGCGTTGCATGATGACATAAAAAACACTAACTTCGCTAATTGTATATGTCAGCTTATGATTAAGAAAATTATTATCAGGATACTGTCTATTGTCATGCTTATTGCTTTTATTGCTGTGGTAAGCGTGCAGTGGATTTGGATGAAATACAGTATGCGGGAAGGAGAAGCACGTTTTACCTCGAAAGTGTATGACGTGTTAGGTAAAGCTGTCAGTTTAGTAGATCAGGTCAGTGAACGAAAACTTTATCAGGAGGTCAAAGAACAATACAATATTCTGGAGGAACAGATTGCGGCCACAGACCAGATGTTGGATTCTTTGGAAAAAGGAAAAGAGCAGCGCTTGCGAACAAATTCCGCGAGTCTTTCGTTTGAGATGCAGCAGGCGAACGGGCAGGTGACGATAAGGCATATGAGTGTCGGGTATCAGGATCCTTTAGAGGGGTATTCAAGATATCTTCAAGAAATCTCCAGAACGATAAGGGAAGCCACAGACAGGAGTTTTCCGCATCAGTTGATAAAATCGGAAGAGGAAGAGGTAAAACAACAGACGGATTCATTGGACGGACAGCGTTTGTCGGATATGATTCGGAAAGTGGTGATCCGTTATATGAAAGAGGAAGATCCGCATAATGCCGATGTAGCCAAACGGCTTGAGGGGGTGGATTTGGATATCTATTTGAAAGATGAGATGGCGAGTACGGGAATAAAGAATCATTTCAAATGGAAGGTGATGAAAGGCGAGGAATTGCTGAAATATATCAAGGAACACGGCAAGAAGGGGTTCTATTACACGGATCTTTTCCCGAATGATCAAATCAAGAAAGACGCTAACTTGTGTATCATGTTCGACACGAAAGATTCGCTCTTCTATAATAATATCGGGTGGATGTTCATTGCTTCCGGTTTTTGTATTATCGGTTTGATGTCCGTGTTTATTATAACGATCGTCGTGATTATGAGGCAACAGAAGCTTTCCGTGATCAAGAATGACTTTATTAATAACATGACACACGAGTTTAAGACACCGTTAGCCACGATTTCTTTGGCAACGGCTGCTATCGAGAAAGAAAAGGTGCTAAACGATAAAAACCAATTGCTGAAATTCAACTCGATGATCCGGAACGAGAATGAACGTATGAATAAGTACGTGGAGCGTATTCTGTTGCAGGCTAAACTTGATCGTCGGGAAGTACATTTGAAGAAAGTGAATGTAAATCTGAACGTGCTGGTGGATGAAACGGTTGAGCATTTTCGTTTGCAGGTAGAAGAACGGGGCGGAGTTATCAAGGCTGACCTTGATCCGGAAGGATACGTGATGCAAGCCGACGAGGTACATATGCTCAACGTGGTATGTAATCTGGTAGATAATGCGATAAAATATTCGCATGATTCGTTGAATATATATATATTTACAAAGCGGGAGGGGAATCGTTTTATCATCGGAGTTCGGGATACCGGAATCGGGATACCGAAAGAGGCTCAGGATAAGGTGTTTAAGCGATTCTATCGCGTGCCGAGCGGTAACGTGCATAATGTAAAGGGATTCGGGTTGGGGTTGAGTTACGCCAGATCGATCGTGGAATTGCACGGGGGTGAGATTCACTTGACCTCGAAAAAGAATAAAGGTACTTTGGTAGAGATTATTTTTAAAATGGAAAATTAAAATTGAATATATGGGACATAAAATACTTTTAGTAGAAGACGATCCTTGTTTCGGATCAGTATTGAAATCCTATCTGGAATTATCCGATTATGATGTAGTGCATTGCACGAACGGGGTGGATGGATTCGAGGCATTTCGCAAAGAGAAGTTCGATTTGTGTCTTTTGGATGTCATGATGCCCGAGATGGATGGTTTTACATTAGGGAAAAAAATCAGAGAACTGGATGTAACCGTGCCCTTTGTTTATATCACGGCAAAGAGTATGAAAGATGATATGAAGCAGGGATACGAGATTGGAGCGGATGACTATATTATAAAACCCTTTGATTCCGAATTGTTGATTTTTAAAATCAAAGCAATCCTTAGCCGTTGCGAACACGAGGATACGGAGGTTAAACCGAAAATGATCGAGTTGGGAGCTTATCTGTTCAACACGGAATTGCGCACGATCACGAAAGGGGATGAAGTGATTAAATTGACTCCGAAAGAATCCCGGTTGTTGGAATTGTTGTACTATCACAAGGATGGTCTGTTGCAACGGGACAAGGCTTTGAATGAAATCTGGGGTGCCAGCGATTATTTCACGGCTCGTAGTATGGATGTGTACGTGACGAAATTGAGAAAGTATTTTAAAGACGACTCATCCATTAAGATCGAGAACGTGCATGGTTCCGGATTCCGTCTGATTCTTGAATAGCCGGTAATTGAAATAAAAAAATAGAAGTGAGGATTTTTCCTCACTTCTATTTTTTTATTTCAATTTGTTCAGTGTACGGTAATGGTTCCTGCATCACTGTTTGCCGAATATTGTGGGGCGTATACACATTGTAGAGTACTGATACCGTCTTGATAGGTTCCGCTTTGCGCGATCCATACCGTGTACTCGAATACATGCGTACCTTTCGGGAGGAAGTCGAAGAAGAAGTTGGTAGCAACATCTGTCGTTTCCTGATAATACACGAGAGCCTCTTGCCAACGGTTGCCGGAAAGTTGTTCCGTCGGTTCAAAACATCCGGCTCTTAAATCTTTCAGATGCACGAATTGCATATCCTGATCGTTGGATACCGTGATACGGATACAGATTCTATCACCGACTTTTAATTCTTGTCCGGCCAGCGGGATTAACGTACTTCCGGTATCTTCTTCTTGTTGGATGAATAGCTGTTTCTTGACAGAGATTCCGCCCGAATGACTGGTGATTTTGTCCAGTTTCTCGAAATATTGCAGGTATAAACCACCCCAGCTTGCTTGCTGTTGTTGTTTTGAGAGCGTTACATTCAGCATTTTCGGGGTAATCTCTTTGCCCGTGAAACTTTGTTTGATGTATCCCAATTTGGATTCTTCCGGGGTAATATTCAATTTCTTGTTACCGAGTTTTACCGCCAGTTCTTCTTGGGATGCCAATTGATTATTTCCCGTGAGGAGTAAAGCGTAGATAGCGTCGACCGTCGTGGGTGTTGAGCCCCAGTTTTGAGTTTGTTTCTGGCGCAATAACCATTGTTTCATCCCTTCGGTATCCGTGGAATTGCCTTCAATTTCACGGAAAGCACTCATGATCGCCACGTGAGTCTGGATAGCGGAGTTGGTGAAAAGGGTTGAACGGTTGTTCGCCCAGTACATACCCATTTCAGGTGTGGTGGTGGAGTATTCTTTCAAAGAATGTATGATTTGTTTCGCCGCATCCGTTTTACCGTATCGATAAAGAGTGATGGCTGACAAGGCTTTCTCGTACAGTGAAAGTTTGGTCCATGAAGTTTCCAGTTGTCCCAGATAGAACTTGTGAGCTTCCAGAGCATCGGTCAACGGGATATCCCGGTATGAACTGCGGGTGTACAGGTATAATATTTGGGAATATCCGGCAGTTTTGATGTCCTTGTAGGATTCTTGGATTTGTTTATCGAGGAAGTTCAACGCTTTGATTTGCATCATCTTTACTTCTTCCGGGTGGCTTGTGGCGTTTAACGAGACAAGCCGTGCCATTGCCTCAAGGACATTTTCAGTCATGAAGGTACTGGAATAGAATCCCTTGAACCATGACCAACCACCATCTTCGTTTTGCAGTTCAGCCAATTTTTTGATGGCTTGCCGGGCGATATAGGTCTGGCGGTTCACGTCCAGAAGTTCACCTAAGGAGTGCATTTGTTGTGTTTCACTCTGTGCTTCGGTTACCCACGGGGAAAGTTGTAGCAGAATGGATTTTAATTCCTGATTCTTTTCCAGCGGAGAAGTTAGTGCTGCATCCGGTTTTTGCATCCATTGCCGGATGGCATCCGTGATTCGCGGATTCGCGTTAGCGATAGCCGTCGCCAATGTACTGACATAATAGGACGCCGTGATTTCGGTTACATTCTCGGTTTGCGGCGTGTTTATCGTCGGCAGGGCGAGAACGGCGTACCATACCGGGTTGGCGGTGAGTTCCAGCGTCAGGCGATATGGGGTAATTCCTTTCGGTGCATTCAACTTGAACGTTTGTTGCCCTTGTTTGCTCGCGAATATCGGTAAGGTTTGAGTCACCAGTGTGGCATCGGGAACCACGGGAAGCACATGTTGTTCTCCGTCACTGAATTGTGTTGAAGATGCAACAATACGACACCCGAGTAGATCCGTGTCTTCCGGGGCGGTAAACTCGAAACTTACGGTTTGGTTCTCTTGTGCATTCACGTTGAACGGTTGTTGTTGTTTCCTGATCACGACATCCGTCGAGGGAATGAACAGTTCGAGGTATGCTTCACCTTGTTGTGCGGTTGTCGTGAGATTATTGATTGTCGCTTGCAGCACGACCTTATCCCCCGTGCGTACGAATCGGGGCAGATTGGTATTGACCATAAACTCTTTGCTCGTGATAACCGATCTTTCAATTTGTCCGAATTGCATATCCCGGGTATGTGCCAGTGCCATGAATTTCCACGTCGTGGTAGATTCCGGTACCGTGAATTTGATTACCACGTTACCCGTTGAGTCCGTTAAAAGTTGCGGGTAGAAGAATGCTGTTTCTTGGAAATTTTGTCTGATTTGCGGAGTCGCGTCAATAACACTTTCTTCCGATAAGACTCCCGGAACACCGGAATCGGCTGATGCTTTGAATGAACTCAACCCTCTGATATAAAATTTCGTGTTATCATTATCTTCCGCAATACCGGCAACCTTTCTGGGCAATACTATTTCTTCTTCTGCCATTGCTTCTACCATCATTTCTTGTTTTGCCCCTCCTCTGGAATGGCCATATCCCGCGACAACAGCATTATCCCAACCGAGGAATGTGGATTGGCTTAATCCGTAGAGGTTTAATCTATTAAATTCAAATCCGGGTACCTCCATGCGTTTCTGATTATAGCCGAGAGTTCCCCTTAACGGATAGTTCTCAAACCTCCACCGGGGCGTTGTGCTGTAATTGTAGTAAACCGGGTTGAAATTCCAAATGTTTGGACGGATTTTGTCCAGAGAAGCATCATACATACCTGCCATCATCTCTGCAATGACAGCTTTTCCCTGTCCGTTTTTAATGATGAATGACCATTCTTCTTTTTGTCCGGGAGTAAGATGATCCCGGAATGTTTTCGTGATAATATCCAGTTTTTTGTCAGCTTCTTCCCGAGTCAGCATGAAATTATTCGTGAAAAATTCGCCGTCTTTGATAAAGCTGACAATTACCTCTGCCTTCTTCCCGAAATCCTCTTTATACGGTATAGCCAAAGTCGTATTGGAGTTGTTTAGTACCAATCGTTTTTGCTCCATGAGTTTCTGGTCGGAGTATATTTCATATAATACATACACGTCTTTAGCGGATGAGCCTAATAAGATTCTGGCATCTTCTCCCGGGATGCAAGTTGTTTTCTCTTCCACGCTCCAGAAATAGGTGAGATAAGGCGGGCGTTTATCCTGAGGGGAATAAAGATATATGATATTTTCGTTGGTAATGTTACTATTGTCTCCCGTGCCGGAAAGTTTCAACAGATACGCTCCGGAAGGCAGTGAAGATAGATTCAACTCCAATGCTTTGTCCGTATTGGTGGTAAATGTGCCTTCCAATACTTTTTTATCCACAGGTAAATTACTCCGGTCATATTCTTCCCCGAGTTTTTGTAGCGGTTTTAACGCGGATAACTCGTAAGTGATATTTTCGGTTAATGGATATTCGTTATAGTTTAGCGTCGTGACTGTAATACTATTCGGTTTCTCTTTATTCATGTAAGGATAAACGGAAGAATTCAACCGATAGTTTTGGGGTGTTACTTGTACCGAATAATTGGACTCTTGTGTTTCCCCGTTGGGAGTGGTGACCGTGACCGAAACCGTGTACGTGACGAAATTTCTATAAAGAGCCCCGGGAGAATTGTCTGTTGTTTTTTCCGTGTCGAATGAAACACTGAATTCGCCTTTCTCGTTTGTTTGAGTTTTCCCGGCGGCAATTGTATTTTCTTGGAATCTCCACGCGAAAGAGCGGCTTTGGATGGAGTAGGTGACTTTACTATTGCCCGCATTGGCGCCGGAATAGTTCTTGGCGATACCGGAAACCGTAAGTCGGTCACCAGCTTTGTAAGCTCCTTTTATCGGGTTAAAGGTGATTTCGAACTTCGGGCGTTTGTATTCGGCTACGGTAATGGTGTGATTGGCTTCGCCTGCGGTAATGAAGAAAAGTCCGTTCAGTACGTCTTGCGGTAACGTGAATTTACCGGCAAAGGAACCGAACTCATTGGTTTGTACTTCTTCTTTCGCCACGACTTGGTTATTGACATCCGATAACGTTACCGTGTATTTCTTTCCTGTGACGGCTTTTGAGGCTTCGGCGGTTGCTTCCCAAGAAATTCCGCTGAAATAGACGATTTGTCCCGGTCGATATATTGCCCGATCGGTAAAAAGACTGGTTTCTTTTACTATCGGTTTCGAGGAACTGAAATATTGATTCGGGAGGCGGGTTACTACCCCGTGGTCGTCACTCCCTAAAGTAACTTGATAGAGACGGTCTTGGGGGACGTTTTTTATAGAGGCAATTCCATTCGCATCGGAAGTGAATTCTGTATCCAGAACATATTTACGTCCGCTTCTGCTGTAAATTTTCACTTTTGCCCCTTGAATCGGTTTTCCGCTGACGAGATCGCATACAAGTACATTGTAGTTTTTGTCACTCGTTTTGCTGGCAATGGTTGACAGACGACTGGAACTGAAATAAGAGGAATCCGCTTGCTGTTTTGCCGTTCCGTAAGAAACTGTCAGTTGATAACGCCCGGTACTTGTCACGGGAATCTGTAAAACGGTATCCTGTGAATACAGTTCTTTGGGGAGGCGGTACGTGTGGGTAGATATCTTTTTCAGTTTCGGTGTTTTTTTGTCAAGATGCAAATAGTCTAATGTGGTTTCATCAACTTTATATAGCGTGAACGAAATGTCGGATAAATTTTTGAACGAGAGTTTTATGTTTTGAGTGTGTCCCGGATAGACATTGGGTTCAAGCGTATAAAATACGTTCGTTCGTGTTATCTCTTGAGCCATTTGTTTCAAGATGTTGATCCGGAAATAATTCGGGTATTGGCGAATACCTTTATTGCATATATCCAGTGCTTTTTTGTATTCAGGTTTTTCCGTGGTGCCGGGATTGGCATAATTGAATCTGGCGGGTTCATAATAAGTCAGCGCGAGTTTGTAAAGAACTTCCGTGTTGTAAGGGCTTTTGTTATACTGGTGAGCCAATTGTTCTAAAGCGCTTGTATATAGTGAATCGCTGTCGTTCGTGTTGATTACTCTACGAATATATTCCAGACGATCCAGATCGGAAATGAGAACGGCATCCACACGTTTGGCTGTCAGTTCCGATTGTAATAGAGATTGATAGAGTTTGATGATATTTGAAGAAACGTCGAAGGTTTTAGCCTCGATAGTCATTCCCACGAAATCCGCTACTGGAGCAAATAATTGATTATCGGTGACCGGACTCTGTTTGTAATATTGTGAAATATTATAGAGGCCGTTTAATATATCAATACTGCGATATACCAGAAAATCGTACATTGTCGGTCGAAGAGCCGGGGAGTTTTTCCCGAGAATCATTATTTCCTTGTAATCCAGACAATTTACTTCTGCAAGTTGCGGTTGCGCTTTCACTGCGTCCAGTGCGTGCTGAAATATTTTCTCGATATATATGTTACCGGTCCATTCCGCCATGTTGCGGGGGATATATCCGGTAACGGGAGTCCTGTTGTATATTTGGGAGAGTTGACTCATGTAATACATTTGGTAGAGTTCCGCTATCAATGAATGAAGAATGCTTTTTTCCACCGTATTCCGGTCTTCTCCGATGTATTTTTCCAGATCCTGTAACATGGGAGGGATACTATCCATGTCAATCAAAGCCTGATACTTGATTTGGCGAATCAGAGATTGTATCAGTAGCGGGGAGTTTTTTTCTTTTACCGCTTGTCGATAGTCTTTCTGTGCTTGAAGCAAGGCCATTTTCGGGGCTGCCTCGTTTTCTTTGTCGGAGAGATTCTGCTGACTGAACGCAACATGTACTCCGAATAATAATACCGTAATAATTAGTAGTCTTTTTATCATATCGTTATCTGTTTGAATTATACTTTTTCATCCTATGTTATTCGCAATTCCCAACGGGAAAGTTATTACATAGATGCAAACGGAACAGAAATTCCATAAAAGTACGAATAAAATTCTTTAATGTATCTTTGGAGGAAATAGATTATTGCCGGAATGTTTCTGTCGAATTGCAGTTGAAATAAGTTCCGGTGAATGAATTTCAGTTCGTTTTATGTCGTTCTTTCTACATGCGGGAGTGTTTGAAGAACGAAAGATAAACGAGAGAAGAACGAATGAAGGGAAGGAGTTGAAGGGATTTTGTAGGTTTGTTGTGCTGATTTCTAGTATTTTATATGCGAAAGGCTGTCTTTTCAGGGACAGCCTTTTTTTCATTTTAGAAAGTTGTTCAAAAAGTACTTAGATGCAAGGTAGGAACGCGGCAGATGAGTGCTTTTTGGACAACTTTATTTGAAGTTTGCGAATTCGCCTTGTTTCAGGAACTCAACGGCAGCTTCAATATCTTGATACATCACGCGGTCCTCGCTGTTGAACGGCACGATAGTGCGGAATTCAGACAGGAAGTTTTCCAAATACTCGGAAGTTTTGGTTGGGCGTTGCATGTCGATAGCTTGTGCGGCGTTCATTAACTCGATAGCCAGTACGCGTTCCACGTTTTCGATTACTTGTACCGTCTTCACGGCGGCGTTACCACCCATGCTGACGTGGTCTTCCTGCTCGTTGGAAGAGGGGATAGAGTCAACGGAACACGGGCTGCACAGTTGTTTGTTCTTGCTCACGATAGCGGCTGCGGCGTATTGCGGGATCATGAAACCGGAGTTCAAACCGGAATTGGCAACCAAGAATTCGGGAGTCTTGCGGTCACCGGCAATCAAACGGTATACCCGTCTTTCAGATATACTGCCTAACTCGGCGATAGCTATACTAAGGAAGTCGAGAACCAGTGCCAACGGTTCGCCGTGGAAGTTACCACCGGAGATAATCAGGTCATCGTCCATGAAAATGGTCGGGTTGTCGGTCACGGAGTTGATTTCGCGTTCCACCACGGAAGCCACGTAATTCACGGTATCTTTCACTGCACCGTGTACTTGCGGCATGCAGCGGAAAGAATACGGGTCTTGCACGTGAGTTTTTTCCACCTTTTGGAATTCAGAGCCTTCGAGTAAAGTGCGGATATTGCGTGCCGTTTCGATTTGTCCCGGATGAGGACGGGCCTCGTGAATTTGTGGCAAGAACGGGTCGATGCGTCCGTCGTATGCTTCCAAAGAAAGGGCACCGATAATATCGGCATATTTAACCACCTTGAAAGCGTTCAATAGAGCGTAAACGGCATGTGAGCTCATGAATTGAGTCCCGTTCAACAAGGCCAAGCCTTCTTTTGCACCCAATTGGATAGGTTCCCAACCGAATTTTTGGTTGATCTCTTTGGCGGGATAGATTTTGTTTTTATAGAATACTTCACCCTCTCCAATCAGCGGTAAAAATAAGTTGGCAAGCGGGGCAAGGTCACCGGATGCACCCAATGAGCCTAATTCTTTTACCACGGGAAGCACGTCTTTGTTGAACATATCGATGATACGCTCCACGGTCACCAGTTGTACTCCTGATTTACCCAAGGAAAGAGCGTGAGCCTTCAGTAACAACATTAAACGGATAATATCCTGATGCACGGGTTTTCCCACGCTACAAGCGTGTGACATCACGAGATTGGCTTGCAGTTGACTCAGGTCTTCGGGCGAAATGGTGATCTTGCATAAAGAACCGAATCCGGTCGTGATGCCGTACAACGGCTTTTCGGAAGTGGCAATCTTGTGATCCAGATATGCCTTACAGTCATTAATTAACTTCTTGCTCTCGTCAGATAAAGCGAGTTTATATTTTTTATTAATGATTTTCTCTATTTGATCGAAGGTTAAATACTCCGGGGTAATATAATGAGTCATTGGAATTTTAGATTTTAAATTTTAGATTTTAGATTGCACACATGCGGGGACGAGGTCCCCTTGGTTTATAAGGTTCGTAAGGTTCATAAAGTTGAACCTGCGGTTCTGAAAGTTTTTTACTTTATAAACCTTATGAACTTTATAAACTTTATGAACTCTTTTCCCGTCAGGGAAAACGAGTATCGAAGCCGTGGTTTTTTAGCGGGCGTTGTTCTTTGCGGTATAGTTGCATACGCTTTTATTTTAATTTCTCTGCCAATTCGATGATTGCAACACTTTCTTGTTCTCCCGTGAGCATATTTTTCAGGGTTACCATGTTGTTGGCGATTTCGTTTTCCCCTACTAATGCCACGTACGGGATATTTTTCTTATCGGCGTACGTCATTTGTTTTTTCATCTTGGCGGCTTCCGGGTATATCTCGGCGTTAATGCCTGCTGCCCGTAAATTTTTCAAGAGCGGGAGGCAGAAAGCCTCTTCTTTTTCCCCGAAGTTGACGAACAGGATACGAGTGGTTGCCGTGGCGTCTTTCGGGAAGATATCCAATTGGTTCATCACGTCGAAGATACGGTCGGCACCGAACGAGATTCCCACGCCCGACATATTTTTCATCCCGAATATTCCGGTCAGGTCGTCATAACGTCCTCCCCCGGTGATACTTCCGATTTCCACGTCTAATGCCTTGACCTCGAAAATGGCCCCCGTGTAATAGCTTAACCCGCGGGCAAGCGTGAGGTCTAATTTTACTTCAATTCGGATATCGAGTTGTTGCAGGTAACGGAACACGGTACTTAATTCTGCCACGCCTTTTAAACCGATTTCGCTTCCTTGCAGTATTTCTTGCAGGCGGGCTAATTTCTCTTCGTTCGTTCCTTCCAGATGCAGGATAGGTTGTAATTTTTCGATGGCCTCTTCCGATACTCCTTTTTCCCGTAATTCGGCGTTTACATTCTCTGCCCCGATTTTATCCATTTTGTCGATAGCCACGGTGATGTCAACCAATTTTTCCGGGTGACCGATGGTTTCGGCAATTCCGGCTAACACTTTCCGGTTGTTCATCAACAGGCGGACATTTATCTTCAAGCGTTTGTAGACCTCGTCCACGATTTGCACTATTTCCACCTCGTTTAACAGGGAGTCGCTACCCACGACATCCACGTCGCATTGGTAAAACTCCCGGTAACGTCCCTTTTGCGGACGGTCGGCACGCCACACGGGTTGTATCTGGTAACGCTTGAACGGGAACGTGATTTCGTTCTGGTGTTGCACCACGAAACGGGCGAAAGGTACCGTCAAATCGTAACGCAAGCCCTTCTCGCAAATTTTGTTTGTCAGGCGAGGAATGTTGCGCTCCGTCATTTCGCTATCGGTAACAGAGGAAAGAAAATCGCCGGAATTTAGTATCTTGAAAAGTAATTTATCACCCTCTTCCCCGTATTTACCCATCAACGTGGAAAGGTTCTCCATGGCAGGAGTTTCCAGTGGCAAATAGCCATACAGTTTGAATACGGATTTAATCGTGTCGAATATATAATTTCTTTTCACCATAATTTCCGGTGAATAATCTCTTGTCCCTTTAGGAATAGATGGAGTCTGTGCCATTTTTCGTTTTTAAGCTTTAGATTTAAATGTGTTGCAAATATAAACGATTCTAATTTCTTTTGAAACTTCTTCGGGGAATTAATTGATTTTAGATTTATGATTGTTGATTTCGGATTTTGAGGTTGTTTATTAGATAGAATTTTCTGATATTTGTTTCGTGGACCAGTGGTTTAGTGTGATGATAAGAGAGGACATATTATTCCGGAAAATGCAAGAGGGTGACTGGAGTGCTTTCAACTCCTTTTTTGACCGTTATGCGGAACAATTATTTCATTATGCCTTGGGATTCGTGAAGCATCGGGAAGAGGCGGAGGATATTGTGCAGGAAGTTTTTATTTACTTGTGGACGAATCGGGATAAAATTACTTACACGGGTTCCGTTTATGCCTATCTTTGCCGTTCCGTTAAAAATTCATGTATCGATTACAAACTTCACGAGAAGGTCGAGGAACGTTATCGTCAGGAAATGATGATGACCGGAGTGGATGATTCTGACGAGAATGATAATTTCGAGGAACTTTATGACCGTTTGCAATCCATTATGGAAACCCTCCCCCCGAAATGTAGGGAAATTTTTATCTTGGGATGCATGGAAAGCATGAGTTATAAAGAAATCGCCGAGCAACTGGATATTTCCGTGAACACGGTAAAGACACAGATGAAAACAGCGTATAAGAAAATTAAGGATGAATTCGGCGATAAGGACAAGAGATTTATGATGATTCTTTTAGTCGCTTTCGAGTAAAATTATTATTTTTGCAACAGCGGTTGAATCAACCGTGGTTGCAAAAATAATAATTTTAGTTCAAATGAAGTTTTATAATCGAGAAAAGGAAATTGAAGAATTGAAGCGGGTGCAGGGACTTGCTTTCACGCGAAATTCCCGAATGCTTGTTGTAACAGGGCGGAGGCGTATCGGGAAGACCAGTTTGATAAAGCAGGCATTTCAGGATGATGGTTCTGTGACGCTTTATTTCTTTGTCGGTCGGAAGTCGGAAAGTGTTTTGGTTTCCGAATTTGCGGGACATGTGCGTGAAGTGTTATCCGTGTTTGTACCGGAAGGGATGATTTCGTTTTCAAATTTGATGCAATATCTTTTTGAATTGGGTAAAACACGTTCCTTCAATCTCGTGATAGATGAATTTCAAGAGTTCTATAATATTAATGAAACAGTTTTCAGTGATTTGCAAAATTTGTGGGATTCATATCGGCAGGATACACGTGTAAATCTGGTCATTTGTGGTTCCGTTTTTTCTTTGATGCAGAAGATATTCACGGAGCATAGTGAACCCCTGTTCGGGCGGGCGGATAATATCTTACAGTTGCGTCCGTTCAAAGTGGAAGTTTTGAAACAGATTATGGAAGAATACGCTCCCGGTTATAGTAACGATGATTTACTTGCTCTGTACACGATTACCGGGGGAGTCCCTAAATACGTGGAGTTGTTTTGTGATAACGATCGATTGACTGTCGAGAAGATGTATCGTTTTGTTTTCTCTGAAATGTCGCCTTTTTTAGATGAGGGGCGGAATTTGTTAATCACGGAATTCGGGAAGAATTACGGGACATATTTTTCTATACTCCAAGAATTGGCTAACGGGTATTACACGCAGGGCGAGATTGAAGCTCGTTTGGGAGGAATAGCCATCGGGGGACATTTGAATAAACTGGAAAATGTTTATCATTTGATCACACGTGAACGTCCTATTTTCGCGAAGCCGGGTAGTAAAAAAAATGTTCGCTATATTATAATAGATAATTTTTTGAGTTTCTGGTTCAAATATATAGAGGGTAATCGTTCCTATATCGAATTACAAAATTTTGATGATTTGTATCACTTGGCGCAGGCTGATTATCCGACTTATTCCGGACGGGTATTGGAAAAGTATTTCAGGCAAAAACTCGCGGAAGCCGGAGGTTTCAAAGAAATCGGCTCATGGTGGGAAATGAAAAGTATGTCCGGTAAACAAAAGATAGAGGCTTTTGAGATTGATATTATTGCTTTACGGGCACGAGGCAACGAGGCATTGGTGGCAGAGGTGAAACGAAATGTGAATAACTATAATCATAAGTTGTTCATGGAGAAAGTGGAACACGTGAAGCAAAAGGAAATGGCGAAATATTCCATTGAAACGAAATTCTTCTCTTTGGAGGATATGTAGTTTTCTGGGTATGTTTATAAAATTGGAAAAATGAAAGAACAAGATATATATAAACTACTTGCGGATGGAGAGTGTGTGACATTGGAATGTAAGAAAGCACAGAAAGGTGTGCCAAGTTCTTTATGGGAAACGTATTCTGCTTTTGCTAATACATATGGTGGTACCATTCTTCTTGGTGTTGACGAGAACATGGTAGGGGAGGGCCAGGCAAAGAGATTTGTCATTACCGGTGTGGGAGAGGCGGATAGGATGCGTAAGGACTTGTGGAACACGATAAATAGTCATGAGAAGGTAAGTATCAATTTGTTGCGTGACGAGGATGTGCAAGTTGTGTCTGTGGAGGGGAAGAACGTGATAGTAATAAATGTACCACGAGCAGATTATACTATTCGCCCTGTGTACATTAACAATAATCTTTCAAGAGGAACTTACAAGCGAAATCACGAAGGTGATTATCATTGCACGGAACAAGAACTAAGAATGATGGTGCGTGATTCTAATGAAACAGGCAATGATCGTATGTTCTTAGAATATTATACGATGGATGATATTGACATTCCTTCTTTGGAACGGTATCGTATGTTGTTCAGGACAGATCATCCAGAGCATGTATGGAATAGCCTTGAACATAAGGAATTCCTAGTGCAGATTGGTGGCTATGTGGTGAATCGTAAAGAACAGACTGAAGGATTGACTATGGCAGGATTGTTGATGTTTGGTAAGGGCTTACCCGTACGTGACCGTTTTGATAATCTTCGTATGGATTATATTGATAAAACCAATCTTATAGGAGAGCAACGTTATAGTGACCGCCTTACATACGATGGAACTTGGGAAAATAACCTTTTTAATTTCATACAAAATGTGTTGCCTAAATTGACAAAAGATCTACCACGACCATTCAGGATGGAGGGGGTTATCAGGAAAGATGATACACCTCAACATAAGGCTGTGCGTGAAGCTTTGACCAATGCTATCATTCATGCAGACCTAATGCTTAATGGTGTATTGAAAGTAGAAAAATATGATGATCGTTTTGTTCTTACAAATCCGGGCTTACTAAAACTTCCTGTAGAACAAATTTATGCAGGTGGAGAGTCAAGAGCTCGTAATCAGCGTATGCAAGCAATGCTTCGTGCGATTGGTTACGGGGAGAATCTTGGGTCAGGCTTCCCGCTTATCCTTAGTGCGTGGAATGAGAAGCATTGGTTGAAGCCGGAACTCATTGAGCAACCGGAATTAATGCAGGTAAAATTGATACTGCATATAGAAACTCTTGTAGAAGAGAAGCCTAATGACATGTCGGATGTCTTGAAGAATGTCTTAAAGAATGTCTCAAAGGATGTCCTAAAGGAACTTACTGATCGTCAGAAATCTATATTAGAATTTATCTATTGTACGCCAACGATGACTGGACAGGAAATGTCTGAAAGACTTCGAGTATCAGAAAAAACTGTGCAGCGTGATTTTTCTGCGATTAGGAAACTTGGCATTAATCTTATACGTGAAGGTGGAAAGACTTATGGGCATTGGATAATCAAAGAGCAACAAGGTGGTGAATAAGAATTAGTATGTTATTATAGACATTTAGTGCTATATTGGTCTTAGAATTTTGTGCTTGCCGAAGATTTTTTTCAATTTTTCTGAAAAAATCTCATTTTCTTTTCACCCTTTTTTCACCCCTTCTCGCTTAGAGGGTAGAAAACAGAAAAACTATGAGCATAAAAGACGAAAAAGAATGGTTACGAGCGGTGCTGGAAGGGAGAGTGAAGCCGGGTGATGCCGAGTGGCGGAAAATTTGGCGGGATGCGGATTTCGCGAGGGTGCGGGGCGTGTTGCGGGAAGTGGGGATGATGGAGCGGAGTGATGTGGTGTTCGACCGGGAGAAAATGTGGAGAGTTGTCGAGGGATACCGGGGTGAAGGTCAGAATCGGCGTCGGGTGGCAATGTTGTGGCGTTGGGTTGCGGCGGTAATGATCCCGTTATTCGTGGGTGGCACGATATGGTTCTCGTTACGGGAAACAAAAGAGATTCCCGTGGCACAAGTTCCGGTACTGGAGGCGGGCAGTCCTCAAGCCGTGTTGATTATGGCGAAAGGAGAACGGATAAATTTGGCATCCGTCCAAGTTGATACTTTAACAACTAAAGGAGGCGTGCGTGTTCGCTTGGATTCGGCTCGAAGCGTGACCTATGAACAGGGAGAGGGGCAATCGACCGAGGTGGAATACAACACGATTGTAGTCCCGCGTAAAGGAGAGTATCAGTTGACACTGGCAGACGGTTCTAGGGTTTACTTGAATTCCGAATCGGAAATTCGCTTCCCGACATTCTTCTCGGGTGAGGAACGCAAAGTGTATCTTAAGGGAGAAGCCTTCTTCGAGGTGGCACCCGATGCCGGGAAACCTTTTATCGTTGACGTTGGTGAAGTGGATGTGCGGGTACTGGGTACCCGGTTTAACGTGAATGCTTATACTCCGGACGAAGTGATTCGTACGACGTTGGTATCCGGAAAGGTGCGGGTAAGCGATCGAAAAGATAGAGCGTCAACCATTCTTGCACCCGGACAGCAAGCCGTGTGGGAAGAAGGTAGAATCTCGACGAAAGAAGTGGATGCGGCAGCAGTTTCTGCTTGGGTAGACGGAAAATTCTATTTCGAGGAAGGTGCGACATTGGAAGAAATTGCGGCGCAATTGCAGCGTTGGTATGATGTTGATTTCTTCTTTGCTTCCGAGCGTGTGAAGCGTTTTGTCTTTGCCGGGGTAATCAAGAAGGAGTACACGGCAAACGAGATATTCTCGATAATAGAGAAAACCACGCGGGTGAAATTTACCGTGAACGGTAGGACGGTTGTCGTGACTGAACTGAATAGATGAATCTAAAAATAAACCGGGAATTGCAGCAACAACTCCCGGTGTAGCGAAACCATCCCGGGAAACTTGCGATTTCCCGAGGATGAATGTTTAACTCTTATCACAAAACTATGAAAAAAAAACGAACGGGCACGTGGTTCCCGTTAAAAAAATCACGTGCGAAAATTTTAATGGTTATGAAATTGACTTTTTTATTGATGTGTGGTTTTGTCTTTTCGCTTTCTGCGTCCGTGCGAGCACAGGATCAGATGGTGACACTGAAAGTCGAGGGGATGCCTTTTACCAAGGTAATCTCTGAACTGAAACGGCAGACACAACTGGATTTCTTTTACAGTTTTGACGAGGTGGACGTGAATCAAGCGATCTCGCTCAACGTGAAAAATGCGAAGGTTGATGAGGTATTACGGCAAATGCTAGGGAGGAGATTCACGTGGGAATATGTTGACAAAATGGTTATTATTAAGCCTGTGGTGGGTTCGGATGAGCCGGAGAAAAAATCAGTTCGCTTGAAAGGGTTCGTGTATGACACGCAAAAACAGCCAATCCCGGGAGTAACGGTAAAAGTGAGTGGATTGGCATTAGGTACATCAACGAACGAGAAAGGATGGTTTGCTTTGGAATTGCCCATGGCGAAGGGGACCTTGGAGTTTTCTTTCATCGGATTTAAAAGGGAAACGATGGAATTTTTCGAGAAAACAGCTAAAGACACTCTTCGGATTACATTGAAGGAAGACAGTCAGGTATTGGATGAAACGGTAGTCGTTGCATTTGGTACACAGAAAAAGGAAAGTGTGGTTGCTTCTATCACAACTGTTGATGCTAAAACTTTAAAATCTTCGAGTAGCGATTTGACGACACAATTTGCTGGAAAGATTCCCGGTATGATCGCTTGGCAGACAGGAGGACTTCCGGGAGCGTTGACTGAGGACGAAATGAATACGAAATTCTATATTCGGGGTATCACTTCATTCCAGACCGGAGCAAATATTGATCCATTGATTTTGATTGACGGGGTGGAATCTTCTAAATTGGATTTATCTCGTATTGCTCCAGAAGATATTGAGAGTTTTAGTGTGTTGAAAGATGCTTCTGCCACGGCTATGTATGGCGCTCGTGGGGCGAATGGGGTTATTCTTATTGAAACTAAAAAAGGAGAAGAAGGTTCTGTTTATACTTCTGTACGTTACGAGGCGATTGCCTCTATGCCTACGCGAGAGATCGAAGTTGTAGATGCTGTTACTTACATGAAAATGTATAACCAGGCTCTTTTAGCTCGAAATCCAAGTGCAACTCCTCAATATAGCGTGGAGCGTATCGAACGTACTGCTTCTGGAAAGTATCCCTCGTGGGTATATCCTGCTAATGATTGGTACGACATTTTGTTTAAAGATTATACGGTTAATCACCACATGGGGTTGAACATGCGGGGTGGGTCGAGCATGGTGCAATATTATGCTTCTTTCAATTATAATCAAGACGAAGGTATGTTAAAAACTGATAGATTAAATCAGTTTGATTGCAATATCAAAAGTAATACTTTTACTTTCCGTACTAATATTAATATTGATTTGTCGGCGGGAATTAGATTATTGGTTAATGCTTCTGCTAATTTGGATAAATATCATGGACCGTTAACTGACGTGACGGAAGCTTATTATTTGGCTTTTAACGCTTCTCCGGTGGATTTTGCCCCGACGTATCCGGGAGATGAAAAATATTCCTGGCCTCATTTGCGATTTGGAGGAATAAATAGTGAAACAACCAATCCATACAAGAGTCTGCATAGTGGGTATAAGGATCGTAGTCGTTATTCGGCAACCAGCAGGGTGGAGTATATGCACAATCTTTCATCTTTATTGAAAGGTTTAGAGTTGCGTGCCAGCTTATCTTTGAATAAAGAGGGATATTATGCAGTTTCTTATGAAACCAAACCTTTCATGTATGCATTGGGGAACTATGATTTTGAAACAGGAAAACATACATTAGTGGCTTTAAATGAAGAAGATGCTCGAAGAACTTTAGACTATAAAGGTAAAAATTCGACTCAAGCTACTCAGTTAAGTTATGAGATTCGTGCGTTACATTCGGCGGCTTGGGGAGAGCATCAAACCAGTTTGACAGGAGTGTTCAATGCACAAGAAACAACGACGGATGATGTCGGTGGTAGTGTCTTGGGGGGAATCCCTCAACGCAACATGAGTCTTTCCATGCGTGGTACATATGGTTTTAGGGATAAATATTTTTTTGAAGGTAGCTTTGGTTACAATGGCTCGGAACGCTTTGACAAAAATCACCAGTGGGGATTTTTTCCGTCTATCGGTATGGCATGGGTGGCTTCCAAAGAGAATTTTTTAGCTAACCATACCGCCCAGTGGTTATCTTTCCTGAAATTCAGGTTTTCATGGGGACAAGTAGGGAATGATGGTATTATCTCATCTCCCCGTTTCACTCATCTTCCGGTACTTGAGAAAGAGAATGAAACAGATCCGAGACCTAACGGAAATGCGACTAATAGGTATAAATTATCTTCTTACCCGAACACGAAGATAAAGTGGGAAGTCGCAGAGCAAATGAATTTAGGAATTGAGACAAAATTATTTGATGGATTATTGGATGTAACGGCTGATATATATCAAGAGATACGCCATAATATATTAGACTACCGGATTGCAGTACCGGCTACAGTGGGGTTGGAGGAGTATCAATTGGCGAATGTCGGTAAAGCTCGCTCCCGAGGTATTGATCTTGCCGGTAAAATTCAGCATGCTTTTTCTTCCGATTTTTGGGTTATTCTTAACGGTACGTTTACTTATAGTAAGGCTATTTATTTGGAAATAGAAGAGGCAATAGATAAGCCAGAATGGCAACGCAAGAAAGGGCATGAAATTTCGCAAGCCGTGGGGTATATTGCCGATGGTTTATTCCGCGGGCAATCGGAAATTGATAATGCTCCGATGCAAGACGGTCAACTTAAACCAGGGGATATTCGTTACCGGGATCTTAACGGAGATGGAAAAATCGACGTGAACGATGCCACTTATATAGGTTTTCCCGAAACACCTCGAGTAATCTACGGTTTTAGCGGTTTCTTGAATTATAAAAATTGGGAATTTAGTTTTGCTTTCCAAGGATCTGGTAAACGTTCATTTTTTATGGATCCCATGCAGATCAATCCTTTTGTCGGCGGACAAGCCATGTTAAAGGCCATTTATGATGATCATTGGAGTGAAGATAATATGACGGATAATCCTTTTTGGCCGCGTCTTTCCACGTATGCTATCAGTACTCATAATCCACAAGAAGATTGGAGTTCAGGAGTGGAAGAGCGTAAAAGTACTTATTTTATGCGTGAATGTCGATTCTTGCGTTGCACATCGATAGAATTGGCTTATAATTTGCCGAGTGCGTTGAGAACAAAGTTAAGAATGCAAAATGTGAAATTTTATGCACGTGTCAATAATCCATTCTTGATCACAAACTTTAAAGTGTGGGACGTAGAGTTGGGGAATAGTGGGTTCAATTACCCAATACAACGTACGTTCTCGTTAGGGGTAAATGTTAGTTTTTAATTTATTAAATGTTTAGAATATGAAACATGTAATATCGACATTTCTTTGGATGGCTTTACTATTCTATGGATGTGATTATCTAGATATGGTGCCGGAAAAAGATATTGAAACCGTGGAATCGGTTTTTGAACAACGGGCGAATGCAGATACTTGGCTTCGTGGAATATATACTCAAGTTATAGGAATAGTGTCTAGTCTTAGTGAAAATGAAGCTTACTTGGGAGCGGATGAGTTCGTTTCTGGTGAATATATGAGAAATTTTTATCAAGGAGGAGAGTATAATTTCCCCGGATTTAAAATTGCAGAGGGAGCTCAAATGGCACATAAACCTTATGGAAATATTTGGAATCAAGGTGGAGTATTTAACCATTATACTTCCTTTTATGAAACCATTCGATCTTGTAATATTTTTCTAGAAAATATTAACAACGTTTATAACATGGAAGATTGGGAAAAACGTCAATGGGCTGCAGAGATCAAAGCATTAAAAGCTTATACTTATTTCGAGTTAGTACGTCGTTACGGACCGATTGTTTTGGTTCCTCGAAATATTGATGTGGATGTGGATATATCACTCATGCAGCAACCTCGTGCTCATGTAGATACATGTTTCAACGAGATGGTTCGCCTACTTGACGAATCTATTCGAGATTTGCCTCTTGCTATGAATAGGGGGACAGAGCGTGTTGCTTTTTTTAGTAAAGAATCAGCATGGGCACTTAAAGCCCGGGTTTTACTTTATGCGGCTTCTCCCCTTTTCAATGGAAACGAATATTATTCAAATTTTAAAGGAAAGAATGGAGAAACACTTTTTAGCGAGGAATATGATCATGAAAAGTGGAAATTGGCAGCAGAAGCTGCCGATAGTGCGATTATGATATGCGAGGTTTCCCATCCCTTGTATAATACGACGGCTGGACGAGGTAGTGAATTGTTAAATACGATGGGTGATATTGAAGGAAGTGTACTTTCTGCGTTCACTAATTCGGAGGTATTGTTAGAATGGAAAGATGCAAGCAGCAGGAATGCTACTTTTCATGCATTGTGTTTGCCTAGGGTACAAAAAACGAATTATCTGTCGACTGCGGTATTTGGGTGTCTTGCACCTTCGATGAAAATGGTAGAAATGTACTACACGGAACATGGGCTACCTATAGATTTGGACAACACGTGGGATTATAATGGTCGTTATCAAATGGCAATGGAAAGTAGCCCTTTGTACAAGGATGTTGTACCTACCGGAATTCAAATACTGAAACTGCATTTGCGTAGGGAACCTCGCTTTTATGCTTGTATTGCGGCAGATCGGCTTAAATGGCAATTGGGACCGAAGTCGACAGATAATTTAACGATAGAAGCTTATAAAGACGAGGATTTTGGTACGCAATACGATATTATCACTAGCAATGATTATCAGAATATTAATGGTTATTGGTTAAAAAAGCACCTTAATTCCAGATGGCCGTTGAAAGGGTATGCTGGTAATGTGTCCGATAATCAAACTTTGCCCGTCATTCGTATGGCAGAACTCTATTTGATGCAGGCTGAAGCGTGGAACGAGTATCTGGAAGTTCCTAACGAGGAAAAAGTGTACGCCCCGTTAAATAAAGTGCGGGAACGTGCTGGTATTGTGGATGTGGTGACTGCATGGAAATCTTACTCGAAAGATCCTGGAAGGGTAGATAGTAAGATAGGTATGCGTGATATTATTCGTAGGGAAATCAATATAGAGTTAGCTTTTGAGGGGCAACGATATTGGAATCTTCGTCGTTGGAAAATAGCACACGAGGAATTGAATTGCAAACAAATGGGATGGAACGTGCTTGGGGAATCAGCCCAAAAGTTTTACAATAATTTTGAAGGTCCCGTGGAAGTGTGGAGCGGGTGTAAATTTACAGTGCCACGAGATTATCTCTATCCTATTCAATCGGAAGAAGTATTGATTTCTAGTGTGATACAGAATTTGGGTTGGTGAAATGAATAAAATAATACATTTGATTATGAAATATAAATTACTAGTGTTGATTATATTCATGGGAATCTTCGGGTGTAAAAACGAAGATGATAACGTTTTTATCGTGCCTGAAGATGCTTTCAAGGTAAATTTTGAAAAGATTGCGGGAGGGGCAGTAATGCGTTATGTTTTACCCTCGAACGCTGGGGTATATGGTATTAATGTACGTTACAGGGATTGCAGGGGAAAAGAGGTGTTGAAAGTGAATGATTACGGGTGCGATTCACTTGTTTTGGACGGGTTCAACGAGGCAAGAGAAAATGTTCTCGCTCGGGTGACATTTGTTAATAACCAAAACGTGGAGTCGGAACCTATTGATGTGACATTTTCTACGGATGATTCTGCTCCCTACGCCTTTTTTGACGGGGCAGACGTTTCTTCTTCGTGGGGCGGCTTTCAGGTTATTTACAAGGCTCCTGAATATGTTGCTGGTTTTGTCCACGTTCTATATTTGGGAGAAGATCCGCTGACAAAACAATCAGATACATTATTGTTGAAAACTTTGCCGATAACAAAAGGTGGAGATACTCTTGTATTTCAGTTACAACAGGAATCAGCTATTAACACGATTGTCCTGCGCACGGAAGATTATAAAGGTTATCGCGTGAGGCAGAAGGTGTGGGAAAACATTGAAGCATTAGAAAAGAAAAAATTTGCCTTGACAAGTGAGAATTTTTTCGATATTGCCAATCTTTCGGTTGATGATGAAGATGATAAAATGGGAATAGAATACCTTTTTGATGGGGATTTGAGAGGTGAGAAAGCTTTATCTTCCCAAACTGACGAGGCGTATACATTCCTTGCTGGACCTAATGCGATAGGTAAGCCTTTTATTATTGATTTGGGAGAAGAGATCGTGCCTGCCAGTCTCCGAATTTATGGAATGTTAAATATTGATGCATATTTTACTATGTATGGATATAATTACTATTTGTGGGAGTATTATTATGCCAATAAATTACCGTGTAAAGTGACGGTATATGCAAGCAATGATAAAAATGGGGATGATGATTCATGGATTAGAGTAGGTAAATTTGAACAAGATCCAGACACTTATTTTAAAGATAGATGGTCTGCTTCTTGCCTTGATGAAACTTATGATTATATCTCGGATCCGAGAGAGCTAGAAAAGGCTGATCCTGCTTTCATGGAAGTTTTTTTTGCTTACTCGGGACAAAAATATCGTTATTTGAAATTGGTAATCAACGAGGTGTTTAATGCTTCGATGTCGGAAATACAGACAAGTTACCCGAATGTGAAAAATTATGTTACCATGCATGAGTTAGAGGTCTACGTAAAAAAATAAGTTATGAGAAGAATATCATATATAATAAATTTATTGATTGTCACTGCGATATTGATAGGGTGCGGTGAAAGCCTTGAAGATACTTACGACGCCGGTAACGGAAGAATCCGTTATTTGGGTAAGTGTAAGGATTTGAGTGTCACGGTGGGATGGAAACGATTGCATTTAGAATGGAAAAATAGTGTCGATGCAGACATTGAGTCTGTAAAGGTTTCGTGGACAGTGAAAGACGTGAAACGGGATTCTTTGTTACCTAGAGGCACAACTTCGTGTGAGCTTCTTGATTTGGCTGATGGCACATATTTTTTGGAGGTATGTGCCGTGGATAAAAATGGTAATGAATCATTTGTGATAACAAATTATGCTCGACCTTACACGGAAGACCATGAGATCGTGCGGACATTCACGAAAGCGATCACGAAATTCTATAAAGTCGGGGAGCATTTGGTATTCTTTATGGATACATGGAACGATAATATTATTGATATAACTCTTCACTACACGAGTAGCCTTAATGGAGGGAAGAAACAAATGACGTTGACAAAAGAGATATTCAAGAAAGGTTTTGATATTTTGAAAAATGTCGATACACGTGAGAAAATTTACATCGAGAGAGAAGGAAAGTTGGAGGGATGTCCGGATACATTGAAATTTGAACCTATTGAATTAGAAGACACTCGAATCTATACTTCTGATTTTAAAAGTGCGATACAAATGCGTTATGGCTTTTCTGATAAATCAGATGTCGAAAAGATTGAATTTGAACATTTTATAGACACGGTAACTATGTTGGAATTTGACTATGATATGACCACATTCGAGGATGTTTTGTATTGTTCCAAGTTAAAGAAAATTATACTCGGTAAGAATCGTTATCTCGTGGGGATCTATCCAACAACTAAGGATAAAAGCATTCTTTATGATGAGGAACGGAGTATAAAAGCGCTAAACGCTGCGATAGATTTACGGGGAGTTGTTATCGAGAGGTATAACGATCATTATTTTGGTAATGAGAGTGAATTGAATTCTTTGGAAAACAGAGGTGCTACCGAGTTACCAGATAATTTGAGTTACATCTTGCCGTCGATGATAGATACAATTACTTGTTCTATCGAAGATCAGGAGTCTTATTTAGAGGAACTGTTGGATAACGATATGGCCACGTGGTGGGAGTCCACTTTGCAATCCGATGTCGTGCGGACGTATGAATTGACTATTGTTTTGAAAGAGGAACAACCGATACATGGAATTAAAATCGTACAAGCTCTGTACGATCCGACTAAAGATAGAGATTCGAAGTATTATATACCGAGTTCGATTAAAATTAAAACATCGGTGGACGAGAGAAGTTGGCAGAATGTTACTTTTATGGAAGAGAATACTTTGGGACAAGGTTCTGGGGAAAGCACCCTTCTTCCGATTGCCGAGGGAACTCGGAGTGTGAAATTCATCAAAGTAACTTTAGTTGATGGGGTAAATGGTTCTGTTGCTAGGGTGAAACTTGCTGATATTGTAGCTTATTAAAGTAGATTAGGGAATTCAAGGCTTTTTCATGGAGCCTTGAATTTTTACTTTTTTTTAATACGTGTAAATTTGAAAAAGAAGCTCCCAGAAGTTTCTTCCTGGGATTCTTGTTTACAATATATCATATGACGAAGAAGTTTATAACATTATTTACAATGATAGTTTGTTCTGTCATTTGTAAAGCTCAAGAAGGTTATAGGATCAGTGGGAAAATTGACGGTGTTGCTAATGGTTCTCTTTTGTTGCTGACTAATGAAGGTGATATTCCGGACACCTTGGCTATAACCAAAGTTGAAAATGGTGCTTTTGTTTTCCATGGAAAAGTGGAGAGAGCGGTGGCTGTAAATATCGTTATGACAGGCGAGGAAGTAGAGATACCACTGATACTTGAAAACACTCAATTCATGATTAATGTGAGAAAGAATGAGATGTTAATAAAAGGAGGTGAACAACAGGATATTTTGGGGTATTTTAGTCGAATTAAAACCTTACTTGTGCAAACATGTGAACGTATACAGAAAGAGTATCAGTTGGCAGAACAAGTTGATAATAAAGAGAAAATGCAGTCTTTGTCTAATTTGTTTGAAGAAACGATAGCAATTACCCGTGAACAGGAAAAAGAGTTGTTGGAGAAATATGCTGACACTTATGCGGTTGCTTATGTCGTGGCGAGCGATATGTATCAACTGGAATTGGATACATTAAAAGTAAGGTATGATTTGCTAGGTAAAAATGCTAGAACATCAGTACCGGGACGTGCAGTTGCAACGTTGATATCCATGTGGGAAAACGTCAAGGAGGGAAACGTTGCCCCGGATTTCACGGTGGCTTCCCTGCAAGGAGACTCGCTTTCCCTTCACTCGGTAAAAGGTAAGTTGAAATTGTTACATTTTTGGACATCGAATGATCCTGTCTGCCGTCGGGATAACGTGAATATCCTCAATCTTTACCAGCGCTTCCACCTGAAAGGATTGGAAATTATTAGCGTGTCGAGGGATGAAAACGAGCAGGCGTGGATGAAGGCCATAAACACGGACGGGATGTTTTGGAAAAACGGTCTGGATCAGGAGGCTCGAGTTTTTCATCTTTACGGGGCGAAAGCGCTTCCTTACACGATATTGCTGGATGAGGAGAATCGCATCATTGCTAAAAATCTTGAAAACAAAGTTCTTCAAAAGAAAATCAACGAGTTGTTAAAGAAAAAATAATATCAAGATTACTCGTTTTTATTCAGCCGGGGTACCTCTTTTGTGCGTGAAGGGAGTGTATACCCCGGTTTTTTCGTGGAGATATATAAAATCTATCGGGATGGTCATTTCATGAAACCTAACACTTGATAATCATGGAAAACAGATACATCCCGGGGACGGGAAACACGTCCGCGACAGAAAACGCTGTCGCGGAGATAATAGATTTCAAAAAAGACCGGCTCTTCGTTTGGAATAAAGATTCTTATGACCGGGTTTTTCACGCGGAAATCCTTTGGTTGGAAGCCAGTCGTAATTATTGTTGCATGCACTTGAAGGATCGCCCGAAAATTCTTGTTGGGCACCCGCTGTTAACCCTCGAAAAAGGTCTTCCGGCGGGACTGTTCACGCGGGTGCATCGCGGTTACATGGTGAATTTGGAGCACGTGGAACGTGTACGGGGGAACACGATTTATATCGGCAAACAGGAAATCCCGCTAGGACAACCCTACCGGGAGGGCTTTCTCGCCCGTTTCCATTTTTTAGGAAGCGTGAAGGGCTTGCACAAGTAGAGAAGAACACGCTTAAGTAACATTATTTATAAACCGTTTCGTGGAATGGCTGTTCCGGTTTGGCTGTTCGGTCAGTTGAACGGGACGGGGGATCAGTGGATCGGGTGTACGGGATAAATTAGTTGTGCGTGGTGTGTGGGCATACTATTTTTGTCGTGTAATCAAAAATTAAACGATATGGAATTATTATTTGACAGGACTAAAGAACAAGAGAGGGACCCGGGGAGAACAAGGCGAAGAGGAGGCGGGGAAAGGGCGAGAACAAGCCACAACTCCGGCACAACTCCAACACGGGTATTGTACAACATCTTGCCGGACAAGCGTGGCACGGTCGTTATCGTGATCGTGTATCCTTGGTCGGGCTTTATCTCTTCCCGTCCGCTTTTTGCACGTGGCGGGAATCAAGTAAAAACAATTTATTCACTTAAAAATGCAGGATGATGGCAGAAATAAGCAGTATTTTCAAGATTAAAGGGCGAATCGGTAACACGATTTTTAGCGGACGGAACGGCAAGTATTACGCCCGGGCGGTACCGGCATCGGTGAGCAACCCGAACACGGAGAAACAACAGGCGGTTCGTGATCGCTTCCGGGTGGCGGTTCGTTTTTACCAGCGTTTGAAAGAAACACCCTTGGAAGAGGTTTGGCGTCGTTCCGGCAAGAATGCTAAACTCACGGGGTTCGCCCTGTTCATGAGGGAGAACCTGAAAATGTTCGATCACCGGGGTAAAATTGTTGATTATGACGGTTTACGCCTTGCAACGGGAAACCGGGACGGGGTGTACGACTTGTCGGCTTCCGTGGACGACGGGAGCCGGGTAACCCTTCGCTGGGCGGGTGCCGACGATAGTGCCTACTTGGATCAGAATGATCGCTTGATGGTTGTCTTGTTGCGAGGCGATCGCGCGTTCTCGCCGGAAGTGGTAGAGGAAGTGCAAGTCACGCGAGGAGAGGGAATGGCCGTGTTCCCGCTATACCGGGTGAAAGATGTGCCGGTGCACGTGTATTGTTTTTTCGTGTCACCGTCGTTTTCTGCTTTCTCTAACTCTCAACACGTGGTGGTATGAGCGGGGGAAGAAAACCCGTGGCGGGGCTCGTCAACTCGGTCGGGGAGGTGATCGACCGCTTGACGCTTCCCGCCCGGGAGAAAAAGAAGCTGGAAACAGATATCCTGCGGGTGATCGCCGAACGCGAGCGACAGCGTTTGGAGTCGAGTGCTGCCGTGGTCGGGGAGGAAGCCCGGGGAAACTGGCTGCAACGCTCGTGGCGCCCGCTCGTGATGTTGATATTTGCCGTGATTATTCTTGTCGGGACGTTCACCAGCTTGCCGATTCTGGCGGAAACCTCCCGTTTCTGGGATTTGCTGGAAATCGGGTTGGGCGGGTACGTGGTGGGTAGAAGCGGGGAGAAAATCATAGAGGCTGTCACGCGAAAACGATGTTAATTTTAGATTTTTAAATGTATAAACATGATGATTTTTAATTCTCAAATTTCAATCGTCAACCATCGGTTGACGGGGAACGGTGTGGTTCACTTGCAATGTGCGAAAAACACGCGCAAGTTGGTAGGCCCGGATATGATTGTTTTGCACTATACCGGGGGAACGAGTCCGATGTCATCGGCTCTTTTCTTGACCAGACCGGACGTGACCGCTTCGGCACATCTGGTGATCGGGCGGGAAGGGGAACTGGTTCAACTCGTGCCGTTTAATATAGAGGCGTGGCACGCGGGGAGAAGCTGGTACGCGGGACGTGCCGAGTTGAATCATTATTCAATCGGTATCGAATTGGATAACCTTGGAAAACTTCGCGTGGAAGGGAACACGTTCGTGGCGGAGTGTGGACGGAAAGTGAAGCCGGAAGATGTACATGCCGATTGCTCGGGAGAGGAATTGACATACTGGCATCGTTACACGAGTGTACAGGTGAGGACGTTGGTCGAGGTGTGCAAGTTGCTGGAATCCAATTACCCGATTCGCGACGTGGTAGGGCACTCGGACATCACGAACCGGAAGATAGACCCGGGACTGGCGCTGGAATTCGCCTTGAGGGAAGCATTTTAGATTTATGATTTATGATTTATGATTTATGATTTATGATTTATGATTCGTGGATTTTGTAATCAAGTGATTTCATTTTCAATTTTCAACTTTTAATTTTCAATTATTATGGCAGAATTTAATTCTTATTTGTTAGGTAAAGCGAGAAGATCAGTGGGTAACATCACGTTGTGTTACACGAGAAGTAAAAACATCGCCAAAGCGAAGGTGTTTTCAAGGAAAGATAACCCGACACCGGAGATTCTTGACCAACGGGCGAGAATGAAAGCGTTGGTATCCTTGTCCCGGAAGATTATACCCGTGATCCGGAAAGGATTCGTGGGAATCGGTAACGGAACGACCTCGAACGCCTTCGTGGCGCGAAACATGGGGGCGGTAAACGTGGACGAGAAACACGTGGGAACGGTAGATCTCGACCTGTTGAAGCTGGCCGCGGGGATACTTTACCCTCCCAAGGTCACAGTCGCGTACAGCACGGGTAGCCAGAAGTACACGTTCGAGCAAGAGATGCAAGGAGAGGAAGATGGATTCGCTTTGCAGGATGACAGGGTTTACGGGGTGCTTTACGAAACGGTACTGGGGCGCGCGAGATTGGTGACCTTGCGGGACCGCGGCGAAAGTGGTAGCACGAGTTACGCGTTACCGGAGGACTGGAACAACGAAAACGTGAAGGCGTATTGCTTCGCCACGTCGAAAAACGGGCGACAAGCATCAGATAGTAGAGTCTTGACGATAGGGGAATCCTAATTTGTTTCGTTTTGCTATGCCAAGAGGGGGATCGGTCAAGTAGGCCGGTTCCCTATTTTTAATAGGGATTGATGAAATATTTTAGATAATCTACTTTAGATTATCTAAAATAGATAGTCTAAAATGGATAGTGAAAAGATATTTTCATTCTTTTGTCAAAAATGAAATCGATATGAAAAGGAGTGAAGAATCCATTTTATTCGCGTGTTGGCTGAAGCTATTTTATTGAAATTTCCTGAAAAGACAAGTACCGGGAATACTTTGAGACTTGGAATGGCGTGTGGTGTTGTTTTTAAATATTTGTTTTCTAGTGTCTTGTAAAAAAGTTAAAAAAAAGAGGGTAAAAAATTTGGAAAAGGGGATTTTATGCTGTTATCTTTGCACCCGCTAAACCGGAAGGGGGGGCGAGTGAAGAGAGAGGTTGGCGAAGTTCTTTAGATGTTGTAGAGATGAAGCGAGGGGGGTAAAAGTTAGTTGTAACGACACCCCGCGAAAAAAGTTTGAAAAAACTTTGAAAAAGATTTGGAAGGGAAGGGAAAAACGTTTTATCTTTGCATCCGCTTTCGCCTCGAGAAAAGGGCGAGGGTGAAGACGAGAGAAGAAGAGTTCTTTAAAATATTGACGTGAACAAAACAACGTAGCGAGCGTGAATCGAAGAACGACGAGAGTCGTGATTCATGAACACATGACCCTGCCAGAACAAAATTTCTGAATAATATTTTACAATGAAGAGTTTGATCCTGGCTCAGGATGAACGCTAGCGACAGGCTTAACACATGCAAGTCGAGGGGCAGCGGGGAGTAGTAATACTTCGCCGGCGACCGGCGCACGGGTGAGTAACACGTGTGCAACCAACCCCGTACCGGGAGATAACCCGCGGAAACGTGGACTAACACCCCATGATACTTCAAGACCGCATGGTCTTGATTTTA
>NZ_FXXL01000007.1 GCF_900184685.1 Butyricimonas sp. Marseille-P3923 | reverse complement strand
AGATTCCAGTCATCCTAAATGGAGGCGAACGCGGGGAACTGAAACATCTCATTACCCGCAGGAGAAGAAAACAACAGTGATTCCCCCAGTAGTGGCGAGCGAACGGGGAATAGCCCAAACCGTTGCCGTTTCGGCGACAACGGGGTCATGGGACCACGACACTCGATAAACGTTCAAGCGCAATTACCTGGAAAGGTAAGCCGTGGAGGGTGATAGCCCCGTGCGCGTAAAGACGTTTAAAGACAGTGGTATCCCGAGTAGGGCGGGACACGAGAAATCCTGCCTGAATTCACCAGGACCGCCTGGTAAGGCTAAATACTCCCGAGAGACCGATAGTGAACCAGTACCGCGAGGGAAAGGTGAAAAGCACCCCTAGCCGGGGAGTGAAATAGACCCTGAACCCGCGCGCCTACAAGCGGTCGGAGCCGAGAGATCCGGTGACGGCGTGCCTTTTGCATAATGAGCCTACGAGTTAGTCGTCACCAGCGAGGTTAAGTCCTTCAGGGACGTGAGCCGAAGTGAAAGCGAGCCTCTAAAGGGCGTAAAGTTGGTGGCGCTAGACGCGAAACCTTGTGATCTACCCTCGTGCAGGTTGAAGTCGCGGTAACACGTGATGGAGGACCGAACCGGTAAACGTTGAAAAGTTTTCGGATGACGCGAGGGTAGGGGTGAAAGGCCAATCAAACTGGGAAATAGCTCGTACTCTCCGAAATGCATTTCGGTGCAGCCTGTGGTGTTCTGTTCTAGAGGTAGAGCTACTGATTGGACGCGAGGGCTTCACCGCCTATCAAATCCGGATAAACTCCGAATGCTAGAACACTTGAACCATGGAGTGAGCCCGCGGGTGCTAAGGTCCGCGGACGAGAGGGGAAGAACCCAGACCACCCGCTAAGGTCCCCGATGGACGGTTAAGTTGATAAAACGAGGTGGGATCGCGAAGACAGCTAGGATGTTGGCTTGGAAGCAGCCATTCATTTAAAGAGTGCGTAACAGCTCACTAGTCGAGTGATCCCGCGTGGATAATACACGGGCATTAAACCGTCAACCGAAGCGGTGGGGTTCATAAACATGAACCGGTAGGAGAGCATTCCTGTCGGCGCGGAAGGTGTATCGCGAGGTACGCTGGAGCGTCAGGAAAAGCAAATGTAGGCATAAGTAACGATAATGGGGGCGAGAACCCCCCACGCCGAAAGACCAAGGATTCCCCGGCAATGCCAATCAGCCGGGGGTCAGCCGGCCTCTAAGGCTAACCCGAGTGGGGATGCCGACGAGAAACGGGTTAACATTCCCGTGCTTCTCGTCACCGTTACGCGGTGACGGGGTGACCAAGGAACCGCGCGCTGACGGAATAGCGCGTTGAAGGCCGTACCCGATGACGGTGGTAGTCAAGCACGCCACCGGAGGCGAAAGTCGATAGTACCGCGAGGCCTCGGCCGAGCGGATAGCGTTCCGGGCGTTAACCCCCGAGAAAACCCGCTAAACTTCAAGTGACGAGGAACCGTACTGTAAACGGACACACGTGGTCTGGTAGAGGATACCGAGGCGCTCGAGTGATTCATGGTCAAGGAACTAGGCAAAATAGTCCTGTAACCTCGGGATAAAGGACGCTCTAGTGATAGAGCCGCAGAGAAATGGCCCAGGCGACTGTTTACCAAAAACACATGGCTATGCCAAATCGAGAGATGACGTATATGGCCTGACACCTGCCCGGTGCCGGAAGGTTAAGAGGAGAGCTTAGACGAAAGTCGAGGGTTTGAATTGAAGCCCCGGTAAACGGCGGCCGTAACTATAACGGTCCTAAGGTAGCGAAATTCCTTGTCGGGTAAGTTCCGACCTGCACGAATGGTGTAACGATCTGGGCACTGTCTCGACCATGAGCTCGGTGAAATTGTAGTTCCGGTGAAGATGCCGGGTACCCGCGACGGGACGGAAAGACCCCGTGAACCTTTACTGCAGCTTCGCGTTGTTCCCGGGCACGGGACGTGTAGGATAGGTCGGAGGCAATGAAGCGGTTTCGCCAGGAATCGTGGAGCCATCGTTGAAATACGACCCTTCTCTTGTCTGGGATCTAACTCACGGTGTGAGGACACCGCGTGGTGGGTAGTTTGACTGGGGTGGTCGCCTCCAAAAGCGTAACGGAGGCTTCCAAAGGTACCCTCCGGTTGATTGGTAATCAACCTTCGAGTGCAATGGCACAAGGGTGCTTGACCGGGAGACACACAAGTCGATCGGGTGCGAAAGCAGGGCATAGTGATCCGGTGATCCCGCGTGGAAGGGTCATCGCTCAAAGGATAAAAGGTACTCCGGGGATAACAGGCTGATCGCTCCCAAGAGCTCATATCGACGGAGCGGTTTGGCACCTCGATGTCGGCTCGTCACATCCCGGGGCTGGAGAAGGTCCCAAGGGTTCGGCTGTTCGCCGATTAAAGTGGCACGCGAGCTGGGTTCAGAACGTCGTGAGACAGTTCGGTCCCTATCTGTCGTGGGCGTTGGAGATTCGCGAGGTCCTGACTCTAGTACGAGAGGACCGGGTTGGACGCGCCGCTAGTGAACCGGTTATGACGCCAGTCGTACGGCCGGGTAGCCACGCGCGGACGGGATAAGCGCTGAAAGCATCTAAGCGCGAAGCCTGCCTCAAGATGAGATCTCCTTTCAGGGTCGTTGTAGACGACGACGTTGATAGGCCACAGGTGTAAAGCCGGTGACGGCAAAGCCGAGTGGTACTAATCACCCGAGAGTTGACGTTCGGCGGGTTAGATGATACGTTTAACGTTCCGGGCCATTGTCAAGATGACAATGGCAATTGAAAATTGAAAGTTGAGAATTGAAAATGATGAAATGTAATCAGGATTGAAATTGACGACCGGTTTTCGATACATGTTGAGATGATGAACTTTAAAAAGATATTGTCACTGTGGCGGGAGCGCCACGATGGAGTGACGGAAGCTTGGAGACAGGGATGATTGGGAATAATTTTCAATTTTCCATTTTCAACTTTCAATTTTATTAAACGGTGTCTATAGCGACGGTGATCCACCTCTTCCCATCCCGAACAGAGAAGTTAAGCCCGTTAGCGCCGATGGTACTGCCGAGAGGTGGGAGAGTAGGTCGATGCCAGATTTAGAGAAGAGCGATTCTGAAAAGAGTCGCTCTTTTTTTATGATGTAAATGGTATTCTAGCTCATCCTCTGTTTTAGTCGCCTCCGGCGAGTTGCAAGTTGCAGGTTACATTTGCCTTCGGCAAGTTGCAGGTTGCTTTTCTTGCGTTGTAGACTGTATTTAATTTATTTGCTTTTAGATAATGAAAAAAAGAGTAGGAATACCTACTCTTTTCTGCTGTGTGAAATGATATATGCTTACTTGAGAAACTCTTTTATTTTTTCTTCCAATGCTTTGCCTCGTAGTTTGATGGATAAGACTTTTCCTGTTGAATCTACAAGGAAGATCGCGGGGATAAGTTTTACTTCGTATGCATCGGCGATATTTGATTTATCCAAGAAATTAGGCCAAGGAAATTGTTCTTCTTGAAGTGCTTTTTGCCATGCAGCATTGTCTTTGTCTATGGATATGCTGATTATTTCAAGACCTTTGGTTGCAAATTCTTTATACAAGGCTTTCAGGTTGGGAATTTCCCGACGGCATGGTCCACACCAAGATGCCCAAAAGTCGATGAGTGTGTATTTTTTGCCTTTTATTAGTTCTTGTAAAGTGAGTGTTTTACCTTGAGAGTCAGTTACGGTAAAGTCAGGGGCTTGTTTGCCTTCGAGGGTTTCCGGATATAGTTCTTCATAAACAATTTGACCGTAATAACTTTTCTGCGCTTCCGGTGAGAAGTTCGCGAACCATTCTTTTTGCTCTTCCTCGAACCAACTCATGGATTGCAACATAAGGAAAGGTCCCCACCAAGAATTCTTGTTATCCATGACGGCTTGTTTTGTCTTTTCCCCCGCAGCTTTGAAAAAAAGATTTTCGTCTGCAGCCATTTCCTGATATTCTTTTGTTTTGGCAAGAGAGTCCATGAGAATTTTGTTTTTATTCATTCTGGCTTCACCTATTTGGGCGCTGATTACCTTGTGTTTTTCATTTTTGCTCATAAACATCTGTTCTAATTCTTCTTTAAATGCCATTTTTTTGAGAAATTCCTCGTGGATGGGGGAGCCGGATACTTTTGTATCACTAAAAGAGGTCCATTCTTGACCATTGTTATCCCGGGTTTCTACCTTGCTTGTAACAGTGGCATTTACCCCGTTCTCTACCATTACTTGTATTACGCCCGAATTTTCTTTCAATTGTATGTAGAACATCCGGGGTGATTCAACTTGACCGGAAAAGGTAAATTTGCCGTTAGAAAGAGTTGTCGTTGCAATGGGTTTTTCTTGTTTGTGAGTAGAACCCGGCACGAGGCAAATTTCTGTTCCGTCGGTTAAGCCGGTGATTGTTCCATTGATTGTAAATGAATCTTTTGAAGCACAAGCAGTGGTGGCTAGCGTGATGATGGCTAGTATCATGATTATTATTGTTTTCATTATCGTGTCGTTTTAAAGCTTATCGTTCTACATTTTGTTTTATGGTTCCGTTCCCCGGATTGCTTGTAGCTCCCAACGGGAAGGGCATTATCCACAGGTGCGAAGTCGGGGATAGGGTGAGTGTACTTTCATTAAACTCTTTCGTGAGTGTCCGGGCGTACAGGGCATCTTGATTTAAGCGACGCATATCCCAAAAAGGGATGGCGGTTTGCACGTATTCGTTCGCTTTTTCCGAAATGATGTATTTCACGGCTTGCTCTGTCGTGGCGGCAGAGAGTGGAGCGTATTTATCCGCGAAGATACGGGTTACACGTACGGCGTTCAGAACGTTCATGGCTTCGTTGATATTGTCCTGTCCTCCTTTGCGTGCAAGACATTCGGCCTTTATGTAATACATTTCGGGCGTGGAGATTCCACCACCGTTAAATTTATCATTACGGATACCATAGAATATATCATCGGGTGCTTCGTATTTCGCTTTCCATTTAGAGGCAAAACGGGCATCGCCTTCTTCAAAAAGGGCGGCACGCGTGATGGTTAAAGCTCCGTTGACTCCGCTTTGTCCGAAGTTCTTTTGTGTGTTGGTCCCGTAGCGGAAAATATAGTTTTCCGGGTTATTCAAGCCGATAGCGGGATAACTGGTTGACCAATCGTCCGGTTTTTCTATTTGTTCTTTGTTTTGCTCGTAATAGGTACGCCAGTCATATAGTTCATCGTTTTGTTTCAAGGCTTCTTCCGCGTATGTTAAGGCATTCGTGTAATCGCCCATGGTGAGATATACCCGTGCCAACATGGCGTATGCGGTTCCCAGAGTCGGGTGCAGGACGGTAGTACCTTCTTCGGGGAGAGCCGGAAGAGCCTCGGTAAGGTCTTGTAAAATGAATCCATACATTTTTTCGATCGTGATCTGGGTAGAGGGAGCCCCCATATCCATACTGAGAATCTGGGGAACGGATAGCTTCGTGGCGGCAGTTGTGCTGTTGTAGGCTTCCGCATAATAGTTTGTCAGATAGAAATAATTCATTGCCCGGAGTACTTTTGCTTGAGCGATCAATTCATCCCGTTCTGCTTGGGTACATTCCGTGGCATCGGGTACGCTGCTGATAATAAGATTCCAATTCGCGATGGCGGAATAGGAATAGTAATAGAGGGCTTCATCGGAATTGTTTTGTTCGATGCGATCTTCGTTTTCCTGCCAGTTGTAGTTGATAGAATTTAGTGTTACAGAAGTGAGGGAACTCGGTTTCATGTACACGTCGTTCAATAGGTTTATGGCTTGTGTGGCATCGTTAAGATGATTTGATTCATTCCGGATAAAAGCGTCGAAGTCGGCGAGGGTTGTCGGGATTTTTTCTCCTTTGGGGAGAATGTCTAAAAAGTCGTTGCAGGAGGAAAAAAGAGCTCCTGTTATCAGAAGACTGATACTTACGAGTATATATTGTATTTTCTTTTTCATGGTCTTTCGATTTTAGAATTAAAAGTTCAGGTAGAGTCCACAAACGTAATTCGGTTTGTTCTTACTTCCCAGAAGAACTCCGGCTTTGCTGTTAAATGCAAGGGTGGCTAAATTTTCGATATTGAATTGTACACGGGCTGCACCAAGACCGATTTTCTTCACCCATTCAACCGGAACTCTGTACGAGAGCGAGAGATTGCTGATTTTAATATAGGATGCATCCAACACGTGAATGTCTGCTTTCCCGTATATGCTTTCCCGCGCGTAATTAAATTCCGGGGATGTGCTGAACAAGAGGCGGGGAACATTGGTTTTTTCCTCGTCACCTGCTTCTTGCCAGCGTTTACGGATGTCTTTGTTCGTCATACTGACCGTCCTGCCCATGCTGATCGTGGGAATATTGGTGTTGCGTATTTTATGACCGCCCGCGTAAAGCAGCATGAATGAAAATTCAAAGTTTTTGTAGTTCAATGTGTTCGTGAAGGAACCGCTGTAAACGGGAACACTTGTCCCGGCATAATGGATCGCTTCGAGATCCGTGTATTTCGTTGTCGTGATTTCTCCGTTCAAATCGTACATTTGAGGTTCTCCTTTTTCACTCAATCCTGCCCATTTGTAAGCGTAAATAGCGTTATAAGGTTTTCCTTCTCTGGGGTATGCCATAGGATAATCCATTTGGAGATAATACACGGGTGCAGTTACATTAATCTTGGTTACTTTGTTTTTGTTGTACCCGAAAAGGAATCCCGCATTCCATTTGACTTCGGTTTTGCGGAGGATGTCCCCTTGGAGTGTCAATTCAAATCCCCGGTTACGCATAGCCCCGTTGTTGAAGGAGAGGGTTCTGTACCCGAAACCTTCCGTGGGTACTCCCATTTGGTTGGCAAGCAGGTCTACACTTTTTTTGTTGTACACTTCAAACGTTCCGGACAAGCGTCCCGTGAGCGCTGAAAAGTCTATACCGACGTTTATGGTCGTTGTTTTTTCCCAACGCAGGTTTGGATTAGGAGGTGAAGAGATATTTCCGTACAAGCCTCCGACTAAGGTGCTCGCGTAGTAATTGGCCGTGAGATAGGGTGCGGCGTCTTTCGCGATATTACCGCCAATACCGTATGATGCCCGAAGTTTTAGTAAATCTATCCAGTTTACGTTAAAGAAGCTTTCCCGGTTGATATTCCAGTTTGCCCCGACAGACCATAACGGTTTGTTTTGGTATTTGGAGTTTGTACCCCATAGGTTGGAACGATCCCAACGGATACTGCCGGAGAGGGTGTAACGGTTGTCGAATGAATAGGCTATGTTGGAATAGAATGACACGAAACGGTTTACCAATTCCGATTGTGACCGGGGAGAGGTGAGCGATGCCCACGAGTTCATCAGACCGGAGAAACCTGCCGTCAGTTTGGTTTCATCGATATATTGTGATGACAATAATCCGCTGTCGTAGCCGTAGCGGGTAAGACTGTTATATTCCAGCTTGGTGTTTCTGATTTCCTGCCCGATGATCCATGTTACGTTGTGCAAGTCGTTGAATGTTTTGTCAACATTGATTTGCTGGCGGAAATTATACGCGTTGGAATGATGTTCCTGCGTGTAGAATATATCCCCCGCGGGCAGGTTATACAAGGCTTCTCCGTTATT
Source organism: Butyricimonas sp. Marseille-P3923 (assembly GCF_900184685.1). GTDB lineage: Bacteria > Bacteroidota > Bacteroidia > Bacteroidales > Marinifilaceae > Butyricimonas > Butyricimonas muris. The sequence goes on along the minus strand of NZ_FXXL01000007.1, from coordinate 2,431,707 downwards.
GTTCGTGGCAAATTTGTTGACCGTTTGGCGGGTATTCAAAGATTCCATTTCTTCCAGACGTTTCAAGCGGCTTACCCCGTATTCGTATTGGAACATGGTATTGTAGGATAACCACGGAAGGATTTTGATATCCAGTTTCCCGTACAGGCGGTTGTTAAATTCTCTGGTTTTGTTCAAACGTCTGTCGAGTTCGTCAAGCGGTACGATATCCAGACTGTATAGTCCGTAATTGGCTATATTATCTCTCACGGTCTTTGTTTGCTGGGCGGCAATGGTGACGGGTGTGCCGTTTTCTTTTAACCGATCGTAGGGACTCGCGGTGAAGCCCGCACTGTAAGAACTGAATAAGTCGTATGTTTGTTCCGTTTTATTCTTGAAACTGATGTAAACGCCGACATCTGCTTTCAACCAAGAAGTCAGTTGAAGTGAATTTGTGATATTTACCCCGACTTGATCGTTTTTCGTGTATCGGTCTTCTTCTTTGTTGTTCCGGTAACTGACGGAGAGGTTGAAGTTATTCCGGTCTGTGGCTTTGCCCACGCTCAGGTTGTATTGCTGGTAGAAAGGATTGCGTTTGGCGTATTTCTCTACATCCTTGTAAAAGCCGAATCCCCGAGAGCTCAATTCTGCCAGTTTCGCGTCCGCTTCTGCTTGAGAAATCTTGTTCGTGTAAAGGTCGAGTAAGATATTGGTCCCCGCGCTGGGTAGGGTGGAATAGTTGTTCCGGAGGTTTTCAGCCTCGGCAATCGCCCGGTCTATGCCATTGTTTAATTCGGCGTTTTGTGTCGCCCAGTATTTTTCCAGTTCGATGATATCGGCCGAATTGGTCAAGTTACCCGTGTAGTAGGAATAAGGATGAATGGTAAACGAGCCGGAAAGTTGTACTTGAGTCTTGCCTTGTTTGGCTTTTTTGGTCACGATGACAACGACACCATTGGCAGCGCGTGCCCCGTAGATAGAGGTGGCGGCGGCATCTTTTAATATGGTGATGCTTTCGATGTCTTCCATGTTGAGATCGGGTATGTTTTCCGTGACATTGCCGTAGGCGTCGATAGTGGTGTTTTCCACGGGAAAGCCGTCAATCACGTAAAGCGGGGTTTGCATGGCATTCATGGTTGATACTCCCCGGATGATTCCGTCGGAATACCCGGCGACCTGTCCTTCCAGTACGGAGGACAAGTTGTCCAAACGACGGGTTTCGAGAGTGGTGGCGCTTACTTTGGCAAAAGCTCCGGTAGAGCGTTCCTTGGAAATGGTTTGGTATCCGGTTACCACCACTTCGTCTAAGGTTTCCTTGTCGGGTTCCAGTTTGAAGTTGATTACTTCCTGTTTACCCAAGGGCATTTCAATGGTTTTGTAACCGATGAAGGATACCATGACGGTGTTATATTTCTCGTCAAATGTAAGAACATAGTTTCCGTTGACGTCGGAAGGTACTCCGGTGGTGGTTCCTTTCAGCCAGATGTTGGCTCCGGCGATGGGCTGGTTGTTTTCGTCCAGTACCTGACCTTTGATCGTGCGTGTTTTTTTCTTTTCCGGGGTGTCGGTCGCCGGTTTCGGTTTCACGATGACAATGTCGTTTTCGATTTCATAGGTGTAAGGCTGGTTTTTGAAAATAAGATCCAATGCCGTTTTTAACGGTTGGTTCTCGAATTTCAAGGTGACGTTTGAGGCTTTCTGAATTTCGACTTCGCTGTAAATGAATTTTACTTCGGTCTGTTCTTTGATTTGTTTGAATACTTCGCGAAGAGGTATATTCTTCACGTCCAGAGTCACTTTTTTCACGGGAGTGTCAGCGTAACTCCCCATGCCGAATACGAATAGGAAAATGAGTAATAAACTCAAATGCTGTTTCTTAAATGGATTTTTTTTCATAACATTGTACTTTAATTGTTTTTTCCACCTAGAGAATGGAATTAATTGTTTAAACGGGAGATGTTTGCAGCATCTTCCGCTTTCTTTATAATAATATTTCTTTCGGATATTTCGAATTTGATATTTGTTGTCTTGCCGATAATCGTGAGGACTTCTTCCAAGGTTTGGTTTCGCTTCACGATGCCTGTAAAGGGGTGCTCCCGGAACTCCGCCGCTTCAAAGGTGAATTGCACGTCGTACCAGCGGGACAGTTGTCGGGCAATGTATGATAAGGGCATATTCTCGTACTCGAAGGCTCCGCTAATCCATGAGGTATAGATTGATACATCGACTTTTTGTTTTTCCAGTTTGTCGGTCGTGTGGTCCATGATGGATTGTTCTCCCGGCGAGAGGCGAATTTTCGAGTTATTGTGTTCGAACTCGACACTTCCGGTGACGAGTGTGGTAATTGTTTTTTGTTCTTCGGGATAGGCTGTTATGTTGAATTTCGTGCCTAGTACCCGAATCCGGTCGTTGCCCGAATGCACGATGAACGGGCGGGATTTATCCGGCGCCACTTCCAAGTATATTTCTCCTTTCATGTAAATCTCCCTTGTATTCCCGGAAAATTGACTGGGGAATTGTATTTCGGAGGACGAGTTTATCCATACACGTGTGCCGTCTGCCAGCGTGAAACGGTATTCACCACCCGGGGGAACGGTAATCATGTGAAGCGGGGCGGTTTGCCCTGTTTCCCGGTTATCCTTGTTATATTGTAATCCTTCCAGAGAGTCGTTTACAATAGTCGAACCGTCGGGAGCCACGATGCGGGAAGATGCCGAGGAGGTTAGGTTGACAGTTTCGCCGTTGGCGTAGCTGAGTACAGCTTTCACGCTGCCGGGTTCGATTTGAGTTTGAGCAACTTGTTGCTCCGGGGCATACGTCGATCGTGTATCCGGGAATATAAAGAGCAGGATTAAAGCGACAGAGGCTGCAATAGCAGTTCCGATAATCCGGTGCAGGCGTCTGTTCTTCCGGCGAGTGTGTGTTAATGTTTCGGAGAAGTTTTCCCAAGCTTCTCGCGGTGAAAGTTTTTCTTGTGCCTGTATTGTTTTTAGTAGTTTCTCTGTTTCCCGGATATCCCGAAATAGTTTCCGGGCTTCCCTGTCATTGTCTATGAGATGGCGGAGTTGCTCCCGCGCCGCCGGGGAGAGGGTGCCGTTGCTGTATTCCGCTATCAGTTCGTATATTGTTTTATGTTCCATGTGTCACTGTTTTATATGATATTCCCAAAAAATGAGAATGGGTGACACGAATAGAATAAAATTTTGAAATTATTTTTCAGAATGCAGGAAAGAGAGAAAGAGGAGGGAGAATGTTTTGGTGTCTATTGACTTGCGCAAAGCTTCTAGCGCACGGGCGTAGTAGGTTTTCACGGTATTAACGGATATCTGCATTTCTTCCGCCACGGTTTTATAAGGCGTGTTATTGAAAATAATGGCTTTTAATACTTTTTGAGGATTGGTGGGGAGATTTTCTATCGCGGCGTACAGTTGTTCTTTGATTTTTTCGAGTTCTGCCTCGTCGTCATGAAGCATTTCATCCAGAAAGTCATCAATATGCAGTTCAATGTCCACGAAATAGGTTTTGCCTTTGTTTCTCATGAATTGTAAAGAGGCTTTACTTGCAGCGCCGAATAAATAGGAACGGATAGAGCCTGAAAACGGATGTCCCTTTTTGTTGTTCCAGAAAGAGATGAAGACGGATTGAACGATGTCTTTAGCGTCCTCGACGGAAAGAAGGTAGCGCATGACATAAGTGCATAACGGTTGATAGTAGATGTCAAACATTATTTTCATGCACCGTTCATCTCCGGCTGCCAGCAGGCGAATAATCGTTGATTCGGTTTTATCTGTCACTGTCGGTATTCCTTTTCGTGGAGTGGTAAAGTTAGTATTAATCCGGTAAAATGCAAAGGGGATGACATTACCGGAAACAAAAATCCCCCGAAAGATGTCTTTCAGGGGATTTCGTGAACTCGGCGGGAGTCGAACCCACAACCTCTTGGGCCGTAACCAAGTGCTCTATCCATTAAGCTACGAGTCCTTGTTTATTTTGCGTGGCAAAGGTATGGAATGTTCTTTGTTTATGCAAGAGTTTCGTGTTTTTTTTCAGATACTTTTTTTTATGTTTGAAAAATAACAAAGCGGGGTGCGTATAGTTTTTATTACTACTTTTGCGTTAGGTTGTTCAAGTACAAATAGAAGAATATGCTTAAATTTATAGTCGAGAAATTCAAGAGATATCATTTAAAGGATGTGGCAGTCAAGGACGAGCGGGTTTTGGCATTTCAAAATTTAGAGGCGGCGAAGGAATGTGTGTTGTTCTGGGTGGCTGATGATATTTCTTGGACAGAGGTAGATAAAATCAGAAAATCTCTGGCAAAGTATATGGAAGTGCATTTGCTTTCTTTTATCCGGCAGTCCAAATCGGTATTTGAACGATCGGGAGACGCGTTGTACGCGGATGAGTCTTCTATTACGTATGGTGGGAAAATCCGGGATGCCAAGTTGCGGGAGGTGTTGGAGAAGACGGAAGGGGTGTTCATAGACATTTCTATGCAGCCCGATGTTTTGGGGGATTACATTGTACGATATGCCAAATCACCATGCAAGGTCGGTATATCCAGAGAGGGAGTGGAGCATGATATTATGTTTGCCAATGTCCGGAATACGGACGTTTTTGTAGATCGTTTGTTTAAGTTATTCACAAAGATTAATACGTATTGAGATGAAAAAGTTTTCGGGAGTAGGGGTTGCTTTGGTTACTCCGTTTGACGAAATGGGAAATATCGACGAAAGTTCTTTAAGAAACCTCGTGAATTACGTGATGGACGGTGGTGTCGATTATCTGGTGGCTTTGGGTACTACTTCGGAGGCCGCGACAATGACGGTAGAGGAGAGGGCTTACGTGGTGAATGTGATCACGGAGGAAAATGCCGGGCGGTTGCCGATTGTCTTGGGTGTTGGAGGAAATAACACGGCTCATGTCGTGGAGGAACTTGCCACGTTACCTTATTTAAGGCAGGGAGATGCAATATTGAGTGTTACACCTTATTATAATAAGCCTTCACAGCAGGGATTATATAATCATTTTAAAGCTATCGCGGAACATTCGCCTCTTCCGGTAATCTTGTACAATGTTCCGGGGCGTACTTCCGTGAATATGACGGCTGCAACCACGTTGCGACTGGCTCTTGATTTTGAAAATATTATCGCGATAAAAGAGGCTGCCGGTAATTTTGAACAGGCGACTTCCATTATTGCCGGGATGCCGGAGAATTTTATATTCCTTTCGGGTGACGACGGCATTGCCCTGCCCTTGATTTCTATTGGCGGGAGTGGGGTTATCTCTGTGATCGCGAACGTGTTGCCGTATGACTTTTCTACTATGGTGCATTTGGCTTTGGAAGGAGAATTTGGGGAAGCGAAAGATATTCACTTGCACTTGGGTGAGATGTTCAAGGCTCTTTTCGAGGAGGGAAATCCTGCCGGGGTGAAAGCAGCCTTGCATGCCAAAGGGGTTATTGCCAGTCAAAAACTACGTTCGCCCTTGTGCGAGGTGAGTGATGCTTTGTACCAGAAATTGAAACGAGGTGTGTAAAACACACCTTCCATTTTAATCTATATATCCGGACTGGGAACGTCTCAGTCTTTTTAATTTGTATTGCCTGTACTGGAACAAGCCGATTAATAGTATAATGACAATAGGCAAGAAAAAGTTGAAATATTTCAAGAATGTCCGGTATGAATTACTTACCGGTTCTAATGTCTGATTCACTATATATTTGTTCCTCAATTTTATCAACCCGGAATCGTCAGCCAACCATTCGATAGAGTTTATGGCAAACCTGATGTTGTCTAGGCGAAGGGCATCGTAGTCATTGTCTTCCATGAAGCTGGCATTCGAGATGACGATGATAGCACTTTTGTCGTCTTCATTATTCAATAAGGCAGCCACGACGTTGTTCGGGCGGTTGAAGTCATGGCGGGTCCACGTCTTCTGTATGTCGAAGAACACGGGAACTTCCTGTACTCCCGATGTCGGGGAAGTTTTTGCCAACGGGGTGAACGTGTAGGCGGAAGTGGTTTTCACGTTTGTCATACTACTCGCGAAGAGTAGTGATATGGCATTCAATCCGTTTGTGATAACATGAGAACTGAATTTCTGTATGGTTGGCATATACGGAAAACTGACCTCACTTTGATATAGGAAAAAAGGTCCTTGAGATACCCGGATTCGTCCGCAATAGCTATCGATCACGAAGTCATAGTTGATCTTCAGTCCGAAGTTTTCCAGCATATCTTCAAGACCGACACGATTGATAAAACCGTTATTTTGACTTGCTGTGATTTGTCCGACCGCGTGATTCAGCGCGATATACAGTCTTCCGCCTTGCTTCAAGTATTCTTGGAGTCGTTTAATCTCTTCCTTGCTGAAACTGTCTCTGGGACCCATGATACAAATCACTTTGTAACGGTTCAAGTCTGTGAATTGGTCGATGTATAATGATTCCAAACGTGCGTTTCGGAAAAGTTCATGCCTGATTTGGGTGATCTTGTCGCGGAGCATTTCGTTGTGTCCCAGCAAGAAGCCGATATTCGGTTTTGTCGTGTCGCACGCTTCTTTTAACATGCGAGTCACTTCGTATTCCAGCGGGGTATGCTGGCTGATAAGGGGAATGACCGATTTTTTGTTCCCGATTTGTATGACTGCCCCGAAGTAGATTTTTTGGATCTTCACCATATCTCTTTCCATGCTTTCTTGGGAGAAGGGATGTATGCCGGCTTCCAAGGCAAGTATTTCTCTCGAGTCGTTGTCCGGCGTGATGGTGGTGATCGTGAACGATTTGTTGCTAAGGGTTTTGTATTCTTTGAGCAAGTGTTTAAATTCCCGTCCCATTTTCATTTTGTCCTGCGAAAGTCCTTCAGACATGAAAAGGGTTACGGAAACGTCTTTATCGACTTTTTTAATCATATTTTTGCTCACGGGGCTCAACGAGTATTTCTTGTTGCTCGTGAGGTCTATTCTGGCAAAAACGAAATAGGAGACAATATTTACCGCTATCAGTGATAAAATCAGGAAGGTGGGGTTATATATGAATTTGTTTTTCATCACTAGGTATATATTAGGCTCTGGTTCGACTGATATAGTATCTCGCTAGCGCGAGGAACAAGGTTACAATACTGACGAAATATACAAAGTCTTTCGTGTCGATGACTCCGCGGGGAATGGCATCGAAATGTTCGCCCATGGATAAATAAGTAAATAGGGCAGCGATGAAACCGGAGCCGAACAGTCCCGCGATAAACTCGAACAGGAATTGGAACCATATCCCGATGGCAAAGGTGACGAAAAAAGCAACAATCGTGTTTGACGTCAATGACGACGCGAATATGCCCATGCTGATATAGCAACCGCTAACCAGTATTAGTCCGAGGTAGCCGCAAATCCCGGCCGCATAGTCCACATGCCCGAGTGATGTCAGCGTAATGTAATAGGGCAGAGTCAGTAACAGGCATAGAATGACTTGCAGGAGTATCGCGAAAAATTTACCGCAAAGGAATTGCCACGGTTTTATCGGTTTCGTGAACAGGAGTTCGAACGTGCCGTCCTTTCGTTCGTCCGATATGCTTTTCATCGTGAGCACGGGAACCATGAAAAAAAGCGTCCAGTAGAACACGTTGAACAAGTAATTCAAAGAGGCTTGTCCGGTGTAAAATACGTTTTTCCACGAGAACCAGCAGATGAATCCCGTTATGCAAAAGAAAACCGTGTAAATAATGTATATCGCGAGCGAGTTGAACGCGACTTTTAATTCTTTATCTATGATAACTTTTACTGCGCCCATGAATTATTCGTTTTGAGTGACTTTTCGAAATATATCTTCCAGTCTGGTCTGCACGGGAGTGAGTTCACTGATATACCAATCATGTTCCCGGCAGAGGTCAAATATGGTTCGTCCGATTTCCACGTCGGGTTTGCACTGGATCTCGAAGTTTTGCTCTTGGGTAATCTCCATGTGCAATATCTCCGGGAGCGTGCATAAAGCATCGTGGATGACCGGTATGTCGTCCCCTTTGATGCCCAGTTTGAAACTGTAACCCGCGTCGGATTTCCGACGGAGTTCGGATGTCGTCCCGTTTGCCACGATCTTGCCATTACTCATGATCATTACTTGATCACAAGTCGTTTCAATCTCGGATAAAATATGAGAGCTTAGAATCACCGTTTTGTCTTCCCCGATGGTCTTGATGATTTTGCGGATAGCAAAGATCTGGTTCGGGTCGAGTCCGGTAGTCGGTTCGTCCAAAATAACAACTTCCGGATCATGAATAAGGGCTTGAGCGATTCCGACACGTTGCCGATAACCTTTGGATAGCTCGTGAATCTTTTTATGTTTCTCGTTATCAAGTCCGCACAACCGGATCATATCGAGTACCCGTGCCGTGATTTTGTATTTCGGGATGTCTTGAAGTTTACCGATAAAAAACAGGAAGTCGATCACGTTCATTTCCGGGTACAGCGGGTTGTGTTCCGGGAGGTAGCCGATGACCTTTTTGATTTTTCCTGCCTGCTTCCAGATGGAGTAATCGCCGAAATTGATATTCCCGCGTTCGGGCAAGAGGTAGCCTGACAATATTTTCATCGTGGTTGTTTTCCCGGCTCCGTTTGGTCCCAATAACCCAAGAACTTCCCCTCTTTTGGCTTTAAAAGAGATGGAATCCACGGCTTTGTGTCCTTCGAAAGACTTCGTTAATTTATCCACAATGACATCCATGGGCAGCTGTTATTTGTTTTCTACAAAAATAGTCATTCAAATTGATGATTTACGGCTTTAATAATCTTTAACCGAGTAATTAACAAGGTTTTAATCAATAGTGTTAAGTTTTTACATTTCTAGCGACAATCGTTTACTTGTGTTTATCGGATGATTCACGCACGATTAACTCGCAATTGACGATCTCTTTTCTTATCCTCGCGTGCCTGCTGTTTATGATTTGTTCGAACAATAATTCAGCCGCGGTTTTTCCTATTTTTTCCGGGAATTGATTTATCGAACTAACCGTGGGATTCATGTACCGGGAGCGTTTCGTGTTGGAGAACCCTACCACGGCAATGTCCTGCGGGATATTGAGTTTTTTCTCTTTTATCGCCTCAATCGCACCGATAGCCAGATCATCCGTGATACCGAATATGGCATCCGGTCTTTCCCGCGTTTCGAGTAATTGTAGCGTGGCCTGCTTGCCGGATTCAACGGTTAAGTCCGAACAGTAACGGATATAATTTTCCTTTATAGGTATATGATTTGCTTCCAGCGCTTTCCGGTAACCTTCCATGCGTTTGCCGCCGATGGCTATTTGTTCCGGTCCGGTTAATATGGCGATCTTTTTGCATCCGACCGACACGAGATGTTGTATCGCTTGGAAGGCAGCGGTAACACCGTCAGTCACGACTCTCGATACTCCTTCCACGGAACCCGTTGTGCGGTCGAATAATACCACGGGGATTCCGGATTCTTGGATTTGTTTCACGTGGTCAAATTCTTTTGTCTCGTGCGATAGAGCCATGATGATTCCGTCCGCCCGGTTTGCCAATAGGACGTCCACGCTTTTTTTCTCTTTCTCGAAGTTTTCGTTTGAGGAGATAACCAACACGTTGTACCCGTGACCGTCAGCTACTTCCTCGATTGTTTTTACCACGGTAGCGTAAAACGTGCTCACGATCTGGGGTACGATAACCCCGATCGAGTGGCTCTTGTGCGTTTTCAGCGCGACGGCAAGGGGATTGGGCTTGTACCCGAGTTGCTTGGCCAAGTCTTGCACTTTTTTGCGGGTTTTAGCGCTGATTTCATGATTGTCTTTCAAAGCACGGGAAACCGTTGATACCGATATTTTCAGTTTCTCCGCGATGTCCTTGATTGTTACAGGCTTCTGTGTTGTCATATATTTAATATGTTTGGGTCACGACTTTTTTTCTAATTTCGGGTAGGCTATACGGGCGTGATACACGTTGATCAACATTTCCGTGAATACTCGCTTCACGGTGGAGATGTCCCTGAATGTCAAGTCCGCGTTGGCGAATCTTCCTTCTTGAAGCATACCGTCTATAATATTATTTACAAGATTTGTCAAGTTTTCCTCATCCTTTACTTCCAGAGCTCGGGAAGCGGCTTCCACGGCATCCGCCATCATGACCACCGCACATTCTTTTTTCACAGGATCGGGACCGGGATAGGTAAATAGCGCTTCGTCTATTTCTTTATCCGGGTATTTGTTCTTGAACGAGTAATAAAAATATTTCACCTTACTTTTGCCGTGGTGTGTGCGGATAAAGTTCTTGATGGCTTCCGGTAGTTTGTACTTGTTCGCCAGTTCAAGTCCTTGCGTGACGTGTGCGATGATAAGTTGGGCGCTCTCGTCAAAATCCAGGTTACTGTGCGGGTTCAACCCACCGGTCTGGTTCTCGATGAACATGATCGGATTGTAGGATTTACCGATGTCGTGGTATAATGCCCCGGTACGTGCCAGCAGGGGACTGCCGCCGATATGGTAAATCGCCTCTTCCGCGAGGTTGGCAACCATGAGGGAATGTTGAAAGGTTCCCGGTGCTTTCTTCGTGAGGTTACGCAATGCCGGGTGGTTCGGGTTCGAGAATTCCAGTAGACTGATTTCCGAGGTGTACCCGAAAAGTTTTTCCACGAGGTAGAGTGCCGGGTAAATCAAACTTAGTAATACCGTGTTGATAAGCAACAGAAGGATGGCAAACAAGTGTTTGGGGGCAAATGAACCTTCCTGTATAAGCGTGAAAGCCCCGTAAACAAGCACGTAAGTCAAGAATATCAAAGCCAGTGCGATGAATAATTGTGATCTGCGCTGCAAATGGGAGAGGCTGAACATGGCCACGATTCCCGCCGCTATCTGCATGAAGAAATACATGTAGTTGTTCGGGGCGTAGTACGAGATCAGCATGGTCGTGCCCAACAGCAGGTAAAGTGCCGGACGCGTGCCGAACAGTATGTTCACGATGAGCGGGAAGAACAGCACGGGTATCGCGAGAATATTTATATTCTGGAAATAACTGATACTGCCCACGGCAATGGTCAGCAGGAACATGCTATACAGGAAAAAGAAGTCTTTCGTGTTGTAGAAGAGCCTTTTTCTTGATATGTAAAGAAACATGGAAAAGCTGAGTATGGCAATCAGTGTCAGGATGGTTTGGGCGGCAGTGATTCTGATTCGGTCTACCGTCGAACCTAGACTTTGCTCGTGTTCTATACGGAAAGATTCCAGTACCTTGTATGTTTCGGGGGTGACCAGATCATTTCGGGAGATGATAATATCCCCTTTGTTTATCATGCCTTGTGTCGGTGTGATATTTTTCATGCTGGTTTCTACCGCCAGTCCTGTTTTGGTAAGGTCGTATTCCAGATTCGGGTTAATGTAGTTGTTCAAGCCCATGCTGAGGATCTTTTCCTCGGTTGTTTTCGCGAGATGCAGACTTTGTACGTATTCTACCAGTGTTTCGTATGCTTGTTTCAGCGTGTAGACATTGGAGAATTTTTCCTCTTGGGCAATACCGTCCTTAACGACCAGAATGTTTTTGATTTTGTCTGTATTGAACTTTTCCGGCATTAAAAGTATTCCGCGAGAGTATATCTCTCGTAACTTTGTCACGATCTTGTTGATGTCGTTCCCGTTGAACAAAGTTTTGTACTCTCCTAATTTTTCGGCGAATTTGTTGATCTGTACATCCGAACTTGCTTCCGTGTAATTGAAAATGGGAGGCTGTTCTTCCCGGATCTTTTCAATTTCGGCTGTAATTTCCTCGGAACTTTTGTGCAAGGGGAAATCAATCGGGGCGATTAACGTTTCGTATTTCCACGGCATTCCTTTCTGGTAAGAGTATTTGAATCCCTCTATCTTGGGGAGTAGCAAAACGATTATACCGCAGATAATAATGATCGTACTGATTTTGAACACGTGTTGAATCGTACGATGTTTTCTATTTTTATTACTTAGCATATTCGACTTTATAGAATTATCTTTGTTCAAAGATATAATAAAATTTTAAAGCCTCCTACGGGGAGGCTTTAAAATTGTTGCAAGTTACAAGTTGAGCCTTCGGCTCTGCAAGTTGCAAGTTTTTGAAAGAGTCCTTTTTAACCTGTAACTTGCAGAGCCAAAGGCTCAACCTGCAACCTGTAACGTTTGCCGTCGGCAAACACCTATTGCATTCCCGCGGTTTCCACTTCGGTGCTAACTTTCTTGATCAAGCCTTGGAGAACTGATCCGGGACCGATTTCAAGGAATGAGGAAGCTCCGTCAGTCAGCATATTTTGCACGGTTTGAGTCCAACGCACGGATGCTGTCAATTGGTCTATCAAGTTTTGTTTGATTTTTTCCGGATCCGACACGGGTTTTGCATTTACGTTCTGGTAAACCGGGCAGATCGGTTTGGAGAAGTGCGTGTTTTTAATCGCGTCCGCCAATTCTTGACGGGCAGGCTCCATCAATGGGGAGTGGAATGCGCCGCCTACTTTCAACGGGAGAGCCCGTTTTGCTCCTGCCGCTTTCAATTTCTCGCAAGCCGCGGTGACGCCTTCTATGGTTCCGGAGATCACGATTTGTCCCGGGCTGTTGTAATTGGCGGGTACCACCACGTCATCAATTTCCTCTAGTGCTTTTTCCACGGTTTCATCCGGCAAACCTAGGATTGCCGCCATTGTTGACGGGCGTGCCTCGCATGCCTTTTGCATGGCAAGTGCCCGGGCGTGTACCAGACGTAATCCGTCTTCAAACGAGAGGGCGCCGTTAGCCACAAGCGCGGAAAATTCTCCCAGCGAGTGACCTGCAACCATGTCCGGTTTCTCGGTCAACGATTTGGCCAGTATCACGGAGTGAAGGAATATTGCCGGCTGGGTTACTTTGGTTTGTTTCAGGTCTTCATCAGTTCCGTTGAACATCAGATCCGTGATGCGGAATCCCAGTATTTCGTTCGCTTTCTCGAATAATTCTTTCGCCTCGGGAGAGTTTTCATACAAGTCTTTACCCATTCCCACGAATTGAGCGCCTTGGCCCGGAAAAACAAATGCTTTTTTCATACTCGTTTTGTTTATTTCCTAATGAAATTTGTTACTAATTAATCGGATAAACTCCTCCCGCGTGGCAAGTTTCTCGAACGCGCCGCTAAAGTCGGAGGTTGTTGTTACCGAGTTTTGTTTTTGTACACCCCGCATCATCATACACATGTGCTGCGCCTCGATCACCACGGCAACGCCCAAGGGATTGAGGGTATTTTGAATACAATTTTTTATGTCGTTCGTCAGTCTTTCCTGTACCTGTAATCTTCTGGAGAAGGCTTCCACTACACGTGCTATTTTACTTAGTCCCGTGATGTACCCGTTCGGGATATATGCCACGTGCGCCCGCCCGATGAAGGGCAGCATGTGATGTTCGCAAAGGGAATATATCTCGATGTCTTTCACGATCACCATTTGGCGGTAGTCTTCTTTGAAGAGGGCGGAACGCAGGATTTCTTCCGGGTTTTCATGATATCCCCTTGTCATGAATTGCATGGCTTTCGCTACACGGTACGGGGTTTTTATCAATCCTTCCCTGTCGGCATCCTCACCCAGCAGTTTCAGTATTTCTTTATAATGGTAACTTAATTGTTCCGTTTTTGTTTTATTGTAATATTCTACCTTGCGGTAAAATTCTTCTTCGTCATCCAATTCCGTGTATTTCATTCAAACTCTCTTTTAGGTGCTTGATTCATCACTTGTGTCAGTGATGGAAAATTCGATGCAAAGTAAAATATAATAATCGAGAATTGAAAATCGAGGATGAAAAATGACAAGAAATGGGGAGGGAATGCTGTGCCGCTGCGAGAGGGATACGTAGCCGTAGCACGAGGGTTGACCTCTCGCGATGCATGAAGTTTGGGAGAGATTTGGTAGGGAAAGGTAACGGGAAGCGTGTTTTGCGCACACGTTAAAAAAGCATATTTCTTATTAAAACGTAGGCTATGAGTGGGCGAAGTGCAGGCGAATAGTAGGCGATGTCGCCTATTACCCACTCAAAACTCGCCTAAAACCCGTTTATCGGTATAGTTTATTCCTTGTTTTGGGATAGGGTAAGTGGGGGTATTCGTGTATTTACTTGAAGTCAATATAAAAATGAAGTAGATTTTTGTCATATATTAAAAATAAACTATCTTTAGCAGATTAAAAACATTGAATATGGAGTGGTTTGTGTTATTCATGCTCGTCGCGATAGGCTTTGTCCTGTTGATTCTTGAATTTCTAGTATTTCCGGGGGTGAATGTTGCCGGGATTCTTGGTTTTGCTTGTGTTGCCGGGGCTATTTGGCTGGCTTATTCTACCATGGGTACTACCGTGGGGCATTTCACGTTACTCGGGACGGCTGTTTGCGGGTTCGGGGTGACGTGGTACGCGCTTCGGGCGAAGACATGGCGGCGAATGCAATTGAACACGCAGATTGACAGTACAGTGGAAGGTGTCGATGAAACGATACGGGAAGGGGATGTCGGGATTACCCAAGGGCGTTTGGCTCCCATGGGCAAAGTGCGGGTTGGTGACAGCGTGGTAGAAGCGGAATCCCGTTCGGGATTTGTAGATGAAAACCGGGATGTTGTGGTATTGAAGGTGTATAAAAATAAGATAATTGTTAAACTAAAAACAGAATAAAGGATGGATAATAGCAGTTTGTTTTTTCTGGTAGCGGTCATCGCGGGTGGATTGTTCTTGCTTTGGATGATTCTCTACTTCATTCCGATCGGGTTGTGGTTTCAGGCGTTGGTGTCCGATGTAAAGGTGTCATTGTTGCAACTGGTGTTGATGCGTTGGAGAAAAGTGCCGCCTACTATCATCGTGCGTGCCATGATCGAGGGCAAGAAAGCCGGATTGGAACTTTACCGCGATCTTCTGGAAGCACATTATCTGGCAGGTGGGCACGTGGCTCAAGTGGTACACGCTTTGGTGTCGGCGTCCAAGGCGAATATCGATTTGACATTCCAGATTGCCACGGCGGTAGATTTGGCAGGGCGTGACGTGTTCGAGGCCGTTCAGATGAGTGTAAACCCGAAGGTGATTAATACTCCTCCCGTTGCCGCGGTGGCAAAGGATGGTATCCAGTTGATCGCCAAAGCGAGAGTTACCGTGCGGGCTAATATCCGTCAATTGGTCGGTGGTGCCGGGGAAGAAACTATTCTGGCACGTGTCGGCGAGGGTATCGTGTCGTCTATCGGTTCTGCCGGTTCGCACAAGGAAGTATTGGAGAACCCGGATTCTATATCGAAAGTGGTGTTGAGCAAGGGATTGGATTCCGGTACCGCTTTTGAAATCTTGTCTATTGATATCGCCGATATCGACATCGGTAAGAATATCGGTGCCGAGTTGCAGACAGACCAAGCAGAGGCAGATTTGAAGATTGCCCAAGCGAAGGCAGAGGAACGTCGCGCCATGGCAGTTGCCACCGAACACGAGATGAAGGCTCTGGCACAAGAGATGCGCGCCCGGGTGATCGAGGCGGAAGCCGAAGTGCCGCGCGCTATGGCAGAAGCTTTCCGTAACGGTAATCTCGGTATCATGGATTACTATAAAATGAAGAATATCGAGGCGGACACGAGTATGCGGGAGTCGATCGCTAAGCCGAACGATAAGAAGAATACGCAGAAATAGACGGAATAATCTGGAAAGTTTCTACGTGATTATGAATGCACAATCAAATTCAGGTTGTGCATTTTTTTATGAGTTTCATTAACAATCACATTTAACAATGTCGTTTCAAAAATGGTCTCTGCGACAATTATTAAATAAATTTTTAGTAAAAACGCCATGATTAGCAATTTAATTTCTTATATTTGTAAATATACTAACTTAAATATTTCAAATTATGAAAAGATTATTATTATTAATGTTGGCGTTTGTGTTCCTTACGGGATTTTATAGCGAAGAAGTAAAAGCACCAAGCATTCAAAAAAATGCAAAAGAGGTAGAAATTATTCCTTTTGCACCTAGGATGTATGATTATTCTCATTCGGGTAAGGTTACAGGTAAAGTTGGTCAAAATATAAGATTTGGTGTTAAATATTCGGGGTATCCAATGCCCACTTGTGAGGTTTATAAGGATGGTATACAAATTGTAAATTCTTTGATATATCGTATCAGGCATACGGGCGCTTTTGGTGCAGGCGAAGTGGTTGTTGAAATAGAGGAAGTAGAATTAGAGGATTCAGGTAAATATACTATAGTTTTGACAAATCCCCTTGGGAGTGTATCGGTGACCTACGTGGTGGAAATAACCGAATAGTATGATATTCTATGAGGTTAGTTCTGCTCTCAACGAGAGTATTCGAAGAGGGTTGTTTTAGTACTATATTTGAGGCAATCCTTTTTGATGTTTAAAACTGTTTTTTGCCATTTTTAGATTGGGGTAAATTAGATATAATGGATAAGAACAATATTGTTATTGAGGCTCTGTATGAGTTTAAACGTGTGCGAAGGAGTATTTTGTTCCAAGTGTTTGTCGTTTTGGCAATCGTAGGACTTGTTGTTTATCAGTATACTTTTTTGTCAAGAGAAGGTGGTACGGTCTCGATAAATAATTTGTTCCAGTTTTATATGGATTGGACTTCACAGGCTCTATCTTCATCCATTGCTTTTAAAAGTGCCTATTATTTTAATATTATTCAGTTACTTCTGATAGCGTGTTTTGCTGCTGGTGATTCGGTGGTGCTTGAAGAGGGAGCGAAGAGCGCGTTGTCCGCTCGCCCACAAGGGAATAGCGAAATAGTGTTCGGGAATTTTTTGGGAAAGTTGTTGACGGTAACGATATTGAATTGGATTTCTTTTGCAACGTCAATCCTTATAAATTTAGTCTTGTATTCCAATTCTTTCGATTTGTCCAATTATTTTTTTTATTGGCTCACGCTAACACTTCCCGTATCGGTTTATTTTCTTGGGATTTCTTGTTTCGTGATGCGGCTTGTTCGTAATCGGGGTATAATTATTCTTGTATTGCTCTTGTTTTTCGGTGGTGTGACTTTCTTTGGAGCCGGTTTTTGGAATGGTGCATTCGATCCTTGCGCCCGATATATACCAAATATGTTTTCGGATTTCACGGGACACGTGAATCTCGGGAACTATTTGTTACAAAGGGGAAGTGTTTTTTTGATTGGCGCAGGGTTCTTGGTTTTATCGATTATTCCTTATGCGAGAATCCCGAATCATGCGCTTGTGTTTCGTAAGTGTCTTGGTATTGCCTGCGTTTTATTCGTGTTTGCCGGAGGATTGGTGTTCGTTTATCATCTTCGACACGTGACGGTCAGTGATTGTCGGGAAACTTATAAGCGGGTGTACGATGATTATGACCAATATCCCGGAGCAAAGATTATCCGGCAAGATTTGCACCTGAAGGAGCTAGAGAATGGCGGTATTTCGGTGAATAGCCGGATGAAGATCATGAACGGCTCTTCAGACAGTATACCCTTGATCATGTACTTGAACCCGGGCTTAAAAATTACTTCATTTGAAGTCAACGGGGAATCGGTTGTTTTTCGGAGAGAGCACCAGATACTCGTGTCAAATAAAGAGTTGTTCCCCTCGGAAACTTATGATGTTTCGATTCATTACGAGGGGAATATTGAAAACGAGATATGTTTCCTGGATGTAGCTCCCGAAGAATATAATTCACCCGGCGTGAACGCTCTTGGTATATATTATTTTGGAAACACGCCGGCTTTTTGCGGGAAAGAGTACAAGTTGCTCACGCCGGAGTGTATATGGTATCCCGTGTGCGTGCCGCCGTATCATTTATCCGGCAGCAGAAATATAAGCTTTACCCGATACTCGTTAAAGGTTGAACATGATCCTCGGTTAACGGCAATTTCGCAAGGAAATATTATCGAGAAGGGCGAGGGAGAAGCATTATTCCGGTTCGGGCATGATGTTCCGGGTGTTAGCTTGTGTATAGGGAATTATGAAGAACATGAGATTATGGTGGATTCCACTCGCGTGACCTTGTACTTTCTTCCTGATCACGACTATCTTTTGGATGGGTACAATGTACCGAAAGATACTCTGGCGAAGAGATTGTTAACAATAAAAAAGGAATTAGAGCATGAATGTATAGCATATCCCGAGAATTTAACAAAAGAAGAATGGGCAGTTGTGAATGAAATGGATGATGGCACGCGGGAGTATTCGGAAATACTCGATATAGTCTACGCTAGAAGGCCTTTTGATCCCAGGCAACACTATCCATATCGTTGGCTCGTTCTTGTGGAGGTTCCTTGTAATTTTAGTTGTTTTCCAAGTTTGACGCAGTTGACAGGAGAGCGAGAGCAGGGAGGAATGGTGTTTATGCCGGAAAAATTGTATACCATAAAAGGTTATCGGCATAAGAGTTCCAACGATCGGGGTGAAGAGGAGGATTTGATGATTCGTCTGAGAGGGGATATTCACATGATATTAGGAGAAGGGAATTGTAATATACGACCTGCACTTATAGGAAGAACGACTTCCATTTTTTCTAGTGAATGTCCAATTATGAATGATATTTTTGCCTACATGGCACGTGATGGTTTTAATACATTTTATCATGGGGCAGTGGATTATCCGATAGTGGAATACTTGAACGGGAATAGTTTAAGAACCGCGTTAACTGACAGGTCATTATCGCCGGATGAGTTTAAAAATATTATGCGCAAAAAAAGCGAAGAGTTATACATGTATATCATGTTACATGTAAATGAGATACAGTATCGCCGGTTTTATCACGAATTTTTGGGGGATCATCTTTTTAAAGAGACTACTCTTGAAGAATTTTGTCAACAATTCTATAAGTCTTTTGGTGTTAGGTTGGATTCACTGGTGGAGAGTTGGTACAATACCGATAAATTGCCTTTGTTTGAGATTCGAGACGTGCGGGCAGTAGAATTAAAGAAAACATCGTATCTGCCGGATATGTTGTATAGCTTTAAGGTTTTTAATAGAGGTGATGTGCCGGGGGTTATTGTGACAAGTGATTATCAAGGATGGGTTATTCCTCCTCACGAGGGACGGGAGATCAAGGCTCGTAATCGTAAGGATGCCTATCATAATTATTATGCTCCTTTTTATGTGGGGATGCCTCTGGCTCAAAATCTTCCCGCGATGTTATCATTAGAGTTGGAGAGTTTGAATGATGTGTCAATGGATACTGTAGCAGGTGTTTTCAGAATAGATTCGTCTGCCTTTTTCCCGAGTAAGAATGAGATTGTTATTGATAATGAAGATGCTGGCTTCAGAGTAGTGCAAGCAAAGGGATTTAATATTTTATCTTTATTTCGGGGAGATGAAGAAAACCGTAAAAAATATTACAAACGATTTTCACAACGTGAGAAATGGTTGCCTTCTATGAATGAACATTTTTATGGTAATCCAATACGAAGTGCATACGGTAAAAGAGCCGGTTCCGGAGAACAAAAAGTGGAGTGGAGTACCGTGTTACCTCAGGAAGGTAAATATGAAGTGTTTTTTTATCACACGAAGCCTAATGATATAAGGAAAGATCCGAAACAAGAATTCCATTATGTCCTTTCCGACGAGAAAGGCGAGCATGAAGTTGTTGCTTTTGTAAACGCGGATGAGGTGGGTTGGATATCTTTAGGGGTATTTGATTTTACTAAAAAGGTGAAAGTGACCCTAAGTGACAAGGATAGAAAGAATGATAAAGGTGCATATAAATACCCACAAGAGATCGTTGCTGATGCCGTGAAATGGGTTAGTCAGGATTGAATGTATTGAATTTGTCGAAATCGGGTATGTGATATTTTTCTAGTGGCAGTAACTACCGAGAAATTCTCGGTAGTTTAATTTGTGTCTTTTCAACAATATCCTTTTTTGCTTGGTTTATTCCGGAAAGAAAGAGCCGGGTAAATCCCGTAAGTTGTACCGGGAGGCCATGACTTCGCCGTAGGCTCCGCAGGAGCGGATGGCGATGAGATCGCCTCGTCGGGTGGCGGGGAGTTCCCGGTCTTTGCCGAAGCAGTCGGAGGATTCGCATATCGGGCCCACGATATCGTATTTTTCGTACGGTTGTATGGAGGTGAGGTTTTCGATGCGGTGGAATGCTTGGTAAAGGGCGGGACGCAGGAGGTCGTTCATTCCGGCGTCGAGTATCACGAATTTTTTGTGCTTGCCTTCTTTCACGTAGAGTACGCGGGAAACGAGTGAGCCGCATTGTCCCACGAGAGAGCGTCCCAACTCGAAATGCAGTTGCTGTCCGGGTTGGGCTTCGAAGAAATCGGCGAATGTCTGGAAATAAGAAGCGAAGTCCGGGATTAACCCGCAGGAGGGGCAGTCGTAATTGATACCCAAGCCGCCTCCGAAATTGACGTGGGGGAGGATAATACCCTGTTCTTTCAGACGAGCCTGTATTTCGTTTACCCGCAGGCAAAGTCCTCGGAACACGGTGAGGTCGGTGATTTGGGAACCGATGTGGAAATGTAACCCGATAAGACGGATGTTTTCCAATTCCCGGCAGACGGCGATGGCGTGCTCCAAGTCATAAAGGTAGAAGCCGAATTTGTTTTCTTCTATTCCCGTGGTGATGTAATGGTGCGTGTGGGCGTCCACGTTCGGGTTGACGCGAAGGGCGATAGATGCTTTTTTGCCGAGTTCCCCGGCGAGCGTGTTGATTACCTCTATTTCCGGCAGTGATTCGCAGTTAAAGCAGAATATGTCTTTTTCCAGTGCGAGTCGGATTTCATCATCACTTTTGCCTACCCCGGCATACACGATCCGGTCGGGATGGAAGCCGTATTCAACGGCTCGGGCAACTTCGTTGCCGCTGACACAATCGGCTCCTATTCCATAATCTTGGATGATTTCAAGTATTCTAGGGTTGGCATTGGCTTTCACGGCATAGTGTAAATGGAAACCGTGGCGGTTGGCCTCTTGTGTCGCGGATTGGAGGGTTGCCCGCAAAAGTGCGGTGTCGTAATAATAGAATGGTGTTTTTAAAGATTGAAATGTTTTGACGGTTTCTATATTCATTTTCAATTAGGTTTATAAGGTTTGTAAAGTTTATAAGGTTTATAAGGTTTATAAGGTTTATTTTGTTGTCATATATTATACTTTATGAACCTTACGAACTTTATAAACTTTATGAACTCAATTAAATAATCTCTCGCTAAGGTCTTGTAAGGCACGTTGTTTGTCTTCCTGTTTAACGAGCAGGGAGATGCTGTGTTCGCTTGCCCCGTAGGAGATCATGTGTAACGGGATGTCTTGCAGAGCGGTGAGGGCTTGGGCGGCGAGGCCGTTGTTGTTGATGGAGCAGTCACCGACGATGCAGATGATGGACAGGTTTTCTTCTACCTCGATTGTCCCGTATTTGGTCAAATCTTTTTTGATATCTTCCAGATGGCAGGTGTTATCGATGGTTAGCGAGATGGCTACTTCGGAGGTAGCTATCATGTCAATCGGTGTTTTCCATGACTCGAATATCTCGAATACTTTGCGAACGAAGCCGTATGCCAGAAGCATGTTGCTGGATTTTACCTTGATAGCGGTAATCCCGTCTTTGGCGGCGACAGCCTTGAAGTTTCGTACCGGACTTTCTTTGGTGATCAGGGTTCCCTCGTCACCGGGGTTCATTGTGTTTTTCATGCGGACGGGGATGTTTGCCCTTTTTGCCGGTTGTATACTTGACGGGTGCAGGATTTTTGCCCCGAAGTACGCCAATTCCGCCGCTTCGTCGAAAGAGAGGCTCCGGAGTGGTTGGGTGTTTTTCACGTAACGGGGATCGTTGTTGTGTACACCGTCGATGTCTGTCCATATCTGTATCTCACTGGCATTGACGGCAGCCCCGATCAAGGCGGCGGAGTAGTCACTGCCTCCTCTTTTTAAATTATCGATTTCCCCGTAGGCGTTGCGACAGATGAATCCTTGGGTGATGATGATGCGTTCGGTGGTCGGGTTGGAAAGCAGGCGCTTCAAGTTTTGTTCGATGTAGAAATAATCCGGCTCGCAATCCTTGTCGATACGCATGAAGTCGAGGGCGGAGAGTAATGTCGAGGGGATGCCTTGTTCTTGCAGATAGTAGTGCATGAGGGTGGTGGAGATGATTTCTCCCTGTGCCACGACGGCTTTCTCTTGCAGGGGATAAAAGTCTTTATTAATAAAGGAACGGAGATAGGTGAAGATGGTTTGCACGAATTCCTGTCCCTTGTGCTTGTAATCCTCCGTGTCGTAGAGTTCGCTAATGGTCATCAGGTAATCGAGTTCCAGATTCTGTATCGCCGTCAGGGCTTCCTGACGATCGTTCCGGTAGAGGTTGTTCGTGATGTCAACCAGCGTGTTGGTGGTTCCCGACATGGCGGAGAGTACCACGATTTTGGGTTGCTCGTCCGAGATGAGTTGTGCCACTTCTTTGATTTGCGGAGCGCTACCGACAGAGGTGCCTCCAAATTTCAGTACATTCATAATGTTTTATTTTTGTTTTATCCGTTCATTTTTTCGCATGAAAAAAGCCCGTGTAATCACACAGGCTTCTTCGTCAGTTTTTTTCACAACAGTACGTTAGCCTGCAAAGAGCCTTTGCATGCACATCATCATATGTTTATATTTGTTTGTATTTTGAGTCATCATACTACTTTTGTGTTTTCACGATGCAAATATTGCATATAGAATTTGAAAAAACAAGACCTTGTTAAAATATTAACGATTGGGGAAACGGCATCCATTTTTTTAACGCCGTATCCTCAAGTGGTTTTGCCACGTTGCAGAGTTACAGGTTATGGAAGATAACAGCCGTCCAGTTGTCTTTTATCTTGTGGGATTGATATTTGAGTCCCAGACTTTCAGCTTTGTCCCGGATCATGGGGATATCTTCCGTGTAGAATCCGCTCATGATGAGGTAACCGTTCGGGTTCAATACATTCACGTAGGCGTGCATGTCGTTGAGCAGGATGTTGCGGTTGATGTTGGCAAGGATGATGTCGTAACGTTCTTTGCCGTCCAATAGAGCGGCGTCACCGATCAGTACACGGATGTTTTGCACGTTGTTGGTGGCGATGTTCTCCATGGCATTGTTATAAGCCCACTCGTCGATGTCGATTCCGGTGAGGGTGGTCGCCCCGGCTTGTGCTGCCATAATAGATAGGATTCCCGTGCCGCACCCCATGTCGAGTACTTTTTTCCCCTTGAATTCGGGTTTCATGTCAAGTATGTTTTCCAGCATCAGAGCCGTGGTGGCGTGGTGTCCGGTACCGAAACTCATTTTCGGGTCGATGATGATTTCGTGTTCGATGTTATCAATCGAGGGGTGGAAACCCGCCCGCACCAGAATACGATCTTGAACGAGTATGGGGGTGAAGTTTTCTTCCCATATTTTGTTCCAGTCTTGGTTCTCGATTTCGGCTTTCTCCCATGTAATGGTGTACAGAGAGCGGAAGAAAGAGAGGATTTCCATTTCTTCAACTTGTTCCGGCTTGAAATCTTTTGATGGGATGTAGGCTTTGAAACCGTCGTCCGTGTACGAGAAACTGTCGTAACCGAGGTTGCCTAATTCGGCGATGAGTGCATCGGCAATGTCCTCCACGTGGGGAGTGATATGGAAAGTAAGTTCTGTATAAAACATGCTATCTGATTTTTTTGCAAATGTAGCAAAAATAGTCAAAAGTCCGTAAGGTCCATAAAGTCTATAAGGTCTGCAAAGTCATGGTGCCCTCCGGACGATTTCACCGACAGCTCTGCTATCGTGAACAAAACGTCCCGTGGGGGCAATGGACTTTTGACCTTATGGACCTTATAGGCTTTACGGACTTATTTGCTCTTCACATGAGTTTCTCCAGTTTATTCAACGATTGAGCGATCTCCTGATCTGAAAGTTCGAAATTTTGCAAGTTACCTCCAAGGTATTGCTCGTAAGCGAATAAATCGATCATTCCGTGTCCGGATAGGTTGAAAAGGATTGTTTTAGCTTTCCCTTCTTCCTTGGCGATTTTTGCTTCGCGAATAGCTTGGGCGATGGCATGGGTGGATTCCGGTGCGGGAATGATGCCTTCGGTTTTAGCGAACAGGATTCCTGCCTCGAATGTTTCCAGTTGGGGTATCGCGACGGCTTCCATGAGTTGATCTTTCAATAATTGACTGACCAGAACTCCTGCGCCGTGATAACGCAGGCCACCCGCGTGAATACTTGCCGGTTGGAAGTCGTGTCCCAGCGTGTACATGGGGAGTAATGGCGTGAGACCGACGGTGTCGCCGAAGTCATACTGGAATTTTCCGCGAGTGAGTTTCGGGCAGGATTGAGGTTCCACGGCGATAACCCGGGTGTGTTTACCTTCTTTCAAGTTGCGACGGATAAAGGGGAAACTGATTCCGGCGAAGTTAGAACCGCCGCCAAAGCAACCGATCACGATATCCGGTTCATCTCCCGCTTTCTCCATTTGTAACAGTGCTTCCTCTCCGATGATTGTCTGGTGTAACAACACGTGGTTCAACACGCTTCCGAGGGAGTAATTCGTCAGCGGGTCTTGCGCGGCTAATTCAACGGCTTCGGAAATGGCTATTCCCAAGCTGCCGGGGGAATCGGGAAATTCACTCAATATCTTTCTTCCGGCTGCCGTCAGTTCGCTCGGGGAGGGGATCACGTCGGAACCCCACGTGTTCATCATGAGTTTGCGGTAGGGTTTCTGGTTGTAGCTGACCTTGACCATGAAGACTTTCAGGTCCAGACCGAAATGCTGGCAGGCAAAACTGAGTGCCGTACCCCATTGTCCGCCACCGGTTTCCGTGGTGATTCGTTTGATTCCCTGTTTATAATTGTAATAGGCTTGAGCGATTGCCGTGTTCGGTTTGTGTGAACCGGCAGGACTCGTTCCCTCGTTTTTGAAATAGATTTTTGCCGGGGTGTCGAGAGCTTTTTCCAACGCGTAAGCCCGCACGAGAGGGGTTGATCTCCAGATTTTGTACAAGTCTTGTACTTCGTCGGGGATCTCGATATACCGTTCCGTGGAAAATTCTTGTTTTGCCAGTTCTTCGGCAAACAGCGGGTAAAGGTCTTCTGGCTTCAACGGTTGTTTCGTGCCCGGGTGAAGCGGGGGGAGAGGCTTGTTCGGCATGTCGGCCGCGATGTTATACCATGTTGTCGGCATTTCTTGCTCCGTGAGCAGGATTTTCTTGATCTGTTTCATGTTTTCTGATTTTAATAGTGAATAAAAAAGAAGAGAGCCTATTGCTAGTAAACAATAGGCTCTCTCTATATCTTCAATTATGCAATACAATCACATAACCTCATTGTTTACTATGAAGTTTAAAGAGGTGCCACCACCAAGTAAGGGCTATGTGTTGATTGTATATCATAATCTTTCTTTCTCTTTGTTCGGTGCAAAACTAGGCATTGATTTTCTTTTTTCCAAATTCAAAGTAAAAAATAATGTTGTCAGGTATTAATTCTTTCACGAAAATAACGCTTCACTATTGCCGTTTATGGAATTAATTGCTTACATTTGCAGCATCCCACTCGAATTAAGATAAATGAACGTGTATTGCACAGAAGAGATTGCCTCCGGTGTGCTATGCACGTTTTATTAAATTCGGAGTGGGATCTTAGTTTAATAAGAAGCCGGAGGCATTTCTTTTGTTAGTTTAAACGATGCAAGTAAGATATTGTTATGTTTTCCGTAACAATTTTTGAAAATTCTAAATTTGTCAAGGTGGGGCCGTGATGGTTACCCACCTTATTTTTGTAACATATTGTCAATTATGCTCGTAGTATTTATTATTGTATTCTAGCTAAACTAAAATTAATTATGATGAGAACTTTTGGAAGAATTGGATGGATTTGCATGGTGACTATTGTTGCCGGATTGGCATTGGCTTCTTGCGGGAATAGCCAGAAGAGTAAGGTACAATCGGGTAATCAAGCCCAGCAACCGACGGGCACTGTCATCGAGGAGTCGGAGGTAGTCGTGGAGGTGGATAGTATTGCACCTGATTCTACCGCGGTGAAAGTGAAAAAGTAAAGGAGGGGGGCGAAACACCCCCTCTCGTCCATAAGGTCTGAAAGTCCATAATGTCGTAAGGTCAAATGTATCGAAAGAATTGATTTATATCATTATGTTATAAATCATGGACTTTACAGACTTTAGGAGCCGAAGGCTCGACTTTATGGACATTACAGACTGGAAGTGTGTCAAAACACACCTCCTTTATAGTATCATTTGTGGCATAAATTCGAAACTGTTGTATTTGGGACGTAGTCTGTCCGTGTTGTAGAATTTCTGGACATCCACGAGTTTCTTGCTGCTGGTCACGATTTCGATGGGAGCGTTGTCATAGCGTCCGTTACGCAGGATAACCAGTCGCCCGTGCAATCCTTTATTTATCAAGTCAAGTGCAAGGTTACCGTATGCCATGGGAACGATGGAATCAAGTGCGTCCGGATCTCCGCAGCGTACAAGATAACCCAGTTTTTGGGTTATCGTGTTGATCACTTGCCCGTGATTGAATTGCGGGGTAAGTTCCTTGAGTTGTTCGGAAATCATGTTCCCGATGCCTCCCAGCTTCTTGTGCCCGAACATGTCTGTTTCTTCGCTTTGGAATATCATGTTCCCGCCGCAGAAAGTTGCCCCTTCCGACACGAGGACTACCGAGTATTTGCTTGGGTTCGTGAAACGGTCTTCACAAAGTAATTCGGTTAGGCGCTCGATATTGAATTCGTATTCCGGGATCACGCAACGATTGGCCGCACCTGCCAGCGTGGGTAGCATGGCGGTGAAACCGGCATAACGCCCGAATACTTCCAGCACGAGAATACGTTCGTGTGATCCGGCAGAAGTGCGCAAGTCATGCGTGAGTGAAATCGTTCTGGTGATGCAAGTGCTGAAACCGATGCAATAATCGGTTCCCGGTACGTCATTGTCCATTGTCTTGGGAATGGCGACCACCTTGACACTTTCTTTGCTCAGACGGACGGCGTAACTCAGTGTGTCGTCACCCCCGATCGGTATCAGGTAATCTATCCCCATAAATTCGAGATTTTTCAGAACCTCCGGGGTTAAATCATTGATATCGTCCGAGTATTGTTCTTGCAGGTGTTTCGGCACGTTAGCCCTCGGAACGTGTGAAGCCCGCGTGCGTGACGTGTGAAGAAATGTACCTCCCGTGCGCCCTGCTTTGTTCACGATTTCTTCGGTTAACTCGAAGAAATTGTTGGAGTTATCGTATTCCGGGTCCCGCACGATGTCTATCAGACCACCCCAACCTCGTCGTATTCCGATTACTTTATATCCTTCGCGCAAGGCTCTGATGGTTACCGCCCGTATAGCGGGGTTCAAGCCGGGAACATCGCCTCCTCCGGTGAGTATTCCTATGATTCCTCTTGTTTTTTGTAGTACCATAATTGTAGTAGCTTTATGTTAGTAAAATCGAACTAATATACATGAATTAATTTAATTAATACGTTAATTTCCTTATTAAAGTCAGTATATTTGTCCGTTTTTTATCGAGAAAACATATATTATTTGAAAAATGGAGAGTTTGCTTGTTTTTTGGGAAGAGTCGGGTATATTGAAGTACGGGGCAATCGCATTGCTCGTGTTGTTATGTATATATATGTACTTGATTATTCGACGGGTGATAATTGTGTCCCGGAAGGATAAACCGTTTGGTAAGCCGGAAGGGGAGGGGGTATCCGTTATTATTACCGCTCATAATAACGCGGAGGCTTTAAGGAAAAATTTGCCTAGTTTCTTGATGCAAGCCTATGGTAAATACGAGGTTATTGTGGTGGATGAATGTTCGGAGGATGACACGCAGGATGTGTTGGCGGAGATTCAGAAAGATTATCCGGAGTTGCGGTGTACGCGTATTTTTCCCGACACGAAATTTCGTTTCACGAAAAAATTAGCCATAAATATAGGTGTACTCGCGGCAAAATATGATATTCTGTTGTTCTCCGAGATACACTGTCGCCCTGCCACGATGCATTGGGTGGAGACTATGCAATCTTATTTTGATGAAAACACGGCGGTAGTTGTCGGTTACGCAAATTACGCCCCGGGTGAGCATAATATCACTACATGGCGGGCTTTCCGCTTTCTCCGTTTTTTAGAAATGTTAGTCTTGGTAAAAAATAAAAAATATATTTTCGGTGATGGATGTAACATGGCTTACCGAAAATCGTATTACATTAAAAACCGCGGATTCGCGAAGAACTCACAATCGTATTTGGGATATGATAATGATATGGTTAATGAATTATCGAAGTTCGGAACGGTTAGAACAATAAAGTGTCCGGATACGTACGTGATAATTGATAAAAGTGACAAAAAAGGAGAGGTAAACGAAATATCGTATTATTATGCTAGTAAGATGAGATTGACAATGACGGAGAGATTAGGAATAGATAAAGGTATGATAGTGCGTTTAATTTTTTACACGCTCTCTATTTGTTTGATTTTCACGGGCGTGTATCCGGTATATTTGTTCGCGATAATGATTATGGCATTTTTAACAGATTTTGTTTTGCTAAATATTTGCGCTATTTGTCTGAAACAAAAAAAATTATTCCTAACTTCGTTTATTATTAGTACCGTCGGTTTTGTTTATCGATGGTACTGGAATGGATATTCATTTTTTAACAAAAAGAAATGGAGCTAAATAACAACTTGTCAGAGAAAGCTCTCTACGATTACAAAGTCGTGAAAAGAGCAATAACGGGAGATGAAAAAGCCTATGCCGAATTATTTAAGCGGTATAAGGACTCAGTGTACTTTATGATACTGAAGATGGTGAATAACAGAACGGATGCGGAGGACTTGATGTTCGAGGCATTCGAGAAGGCTTTTGCGAGTTTGAATTACTATTCGCCTCAGTTTGCATTCAGTACTTGGTTGTTTAAAATCGCTTCTAATAACACGATTGATTTTATTCGGAAGAAGAAAGCGAAAATTGTTTCCTTGGATAAGGATGATATTAATCCTGACGATCGCGGGTATATTAATAGTGTGCCGGCTGACGTACTGACCCCGGAAGAGGAAACGATACGCAAGCAACGGGCTGAGTTCATGCGGGAAAAAGTCGCTATGCTGAAAGGCCGTTACCGTCAATTGATAGAATTACGTTATTTTGAGGAGTATTCTTACGAAGAAATTGCACAGGAACTGGCAATCCCGCTAGGGACCGTGAAAGCTCAATTATTTCGGGCTAGGGAGTTGTTGCTGAATATTTTGCAGAACACGGAAATAGCCAGAGAAAATGAGAGGGCATAGCCTTTTTATCCTTCTGATTTTTTTATGCCTTGGTTTACGGGGGCAAGACACGAATGACCGGGATATATTTGTTACGGGGGTGATTTGTGACCGAGATAGCGTACAGCCTCTACCTGATGCGATTTATCGTTTTGGGCAGGTGGTTCGGGGCGTGGATAACCAAGGACGATTTTTCGTGCATGTAAAGGTCGGCGACACGTTGTATTTTTCGCACGTTGGTTTTGAACCCGTGCGAATTGTTGTTTCCGATACTTTGAAAAAGGATGATTATCTTTTAGGCATTTTTATGGTACGGGATACGATTCAATTGGCTGAAGTCGTTGTGTTGCCCCGTTTCTTCATGGAAGATTTCAAAATGAATTCCGATCTGATCACTGCCCATAATAATATGAAAGGTGCTGTTAACGCGGCATCCCGCCCCGTGAAAGAGATGGATCGGGAGATGAACCAGAAGATGGTTATCTCCGATTTAGCCCGAAAAGTGGAGATGAAAGGTATGGTTGATGTTAAGCTGGGGATAGGAACGCAGTCTTACACGGCGTTGAAAGGTTTAATGCGGTCACGGCGTATGGCGGATAAAGGGAAAGTGATAAGAGCACAGGAAATAGACTTGTTAAAGAAAATTTTTTATATAGAAAAAAGAGAAAAAACGGATAACTAAAGGAAGAAAGATTATCTTTGTATTTGAAACAAGCCACGTGTGGGCAGAGTTTCCAGTGAAGCAATTTATTAATATCAAAGTTACGTTTTTATGAAGAATTTGTCGATAGGATTAAATGTGTTATTGTTGATTGCCGTAATTGTTTTATACATATTACATTTCTCCGGGAGTAGTAAGAGTACGAGCAGTCAAGACGGGGTTGCAACTGTAAATGCGGATGCAAAAATAGTCTACATTAACATGGATACATTGCTTAATAAGTATACTCAATCAAGGGAGTTAAATGAGGCATTTTTGAAAAAGCTCGAAGCAAATCGCACGGAATTGAACGTGAAAGCAAAAAATCTTGATCGCGAAATTGCCGAGTTTCAACATAAAGCAGAGAATGGTGGATTCCTTACTCGCGAAAGAGCCGAACAGGCTCAAACGGAGTTGTTGATTAAACAGCAGAATCTGCAAAAACTGCAACAGGAAATGAGCGAGAACGCTCAACGGGAACAAATGGAAATCAATCGTAAGTTGTACGATGCCATTACAAATTTCTTGACGGATTATAATAAATCAAGAGGCTATCAGTTGATATTAAGTACTACTTTAGGCGGAAACGTGTTGTTTGCCCAAGATGGTTTTAATATTACCAACGAGGTGGTAAACTTGTTGAATGCCCAATATCAAAAGAAATAAGCGTTTAATAATATACGGGGGAAGGCTGAGAAATCAGCCTTTTCTTTTATCTAATAGAAAGAAAATGAATTTTGAATATACGGTTGATATTGCGGCAGACTCGGAAGAGGTGTTCACTGCGTTGACAAATCCTTTCCAGATAGAGATATGGAGTGGTTATCCTGCCGAGATGAAAGCGGAAGAAGGATTTGTGTTTTCCTTGTGGGAAGGTGATATATGCGGGGTAAATCTGGAAGTGAAACCGAATCGTCTGCTTGTACAAGAGTGGTTCTTCGGTGATACGGCAGAACGTTCCATTGTGACGTTGAAACTGAAGAAAGTCGGAGAACAGACTCAGGTAGAACTGGAACACACGAATATTCCTGATGACGTGTTCGAGGAAATCGTGGAGGGATGGAAAGAGTATTACTTGGGCTCTATAAAAGGTATGTTGGAAATGTACTAATCGTAAATCAGTAAAAATACGGATTATACATCCGAATCCGGATAGTAATTTTGTCTTGTAAATTATTCACTAACTAATAGATTATTTTGCATGAGCAAGTTAAAGATTTCGGAAGATTGGACTTCTACTATCGTCGGGTGGTTTATCATCCTTTTGATTGTATTTCAATTGAAACCGCATTGGCCTTCGTTCAGTTGGCCTGATGCCGATGCATTAATGAATAAGGTATTTACTCTGGATAATGTGGGGCATGCTTTGATTGTATTCTGCTTCATGTTTTTCATGGCGTTGCTGGCAGGAATGTTGGCAGGGAAAAAGTTTAAGATGATCGCGGCCAGTTTTCCCGTGGTATTCTTTCTGACTCTTCTGGCTATGGTTGTCGGGGGAAATAAGTTTCTGAAAGATTGGGGTTTCGAAACCGTGATATTCAGTCTTTTGATCGGGCTTTTTATTAGTAACGTGTTTTCTATTCCCAAGTGGTTGAAGGAATCACTTTCTTCAGAATTGTTCGTGAAAATCGGGTTGGTATTGTTGGGAACTTCCGTACTTTTCGGTGATTTGTTGAAAGCCGGTTCGTTAGGTTTGATACAGTCTTGCGTGGTTGTTTTCACCGTTTGGAACTTCTGTTTCTGGTTGTGTCGAAAGATGAAGATTGATAAAGAGATGTCATTGATGCTTTCCAGTGCCGTTTCTATTTGTGGTGTTTCGGCGGCTGTCGCGACAGCCGGTGCGATTAAAGGAGATAAGAAGAAATTGTCTTACGTGGTATCTCTGGTATTGGTGGTGGCTGTCCCGATGATTTTAATTATGCCGGGACTGGCGAAGCTGATGGGGTTGCCGGAAGATATGGCAGGTGCTTGGATCGGGGGGACAATCGACACGACAGGAGCCGTGGCAGCGACGGGAGCCATATACGGGGAGGTGGCGTTACAAACGAGTACTATCGTGAAGTTCTCGCAAAATGTGCTTTTGGGTGTTGCCGCTTTTCTGATTAGTATATATTGGTCGTACTCGAAGAAAGAGGTGGCGGAAGAGAAACCTACATTAAAGGTTATCTGGCTGCGGTTTCCCAAATTTGTATTGGGATTTGTTGCTGCTTCCGTTGTCTTTTCGTTCTTCGTGGCCCCGGAAATCGTGTCTGAAGCAAAGCCTATATTAAAAAATATTCAGGGAATGTGGTTTGCTCTTGCTTTCATGTCTATCGGTCTGGAAACCGATTTCAAGAGTCTGATCACGTCAGAAAATCGTCGTTCTACTTATGCTTTCTTGGGAGCGCAAGCCTTTAACGTGGTGTTCACGTTGTTAGTGGCTTGGATACTTTTCGGACTAATAGCATAGTTCGTAAAGTTCATAAGGTTTGTAAAGTTTATAAAGTTGAAGAGCAAAAACTTTATGAACTTTATGAACCTTATGAACTTTATAAACTAAATATGATTGTATTACCGATATTGTTTGTAATTTTGTCCGTAATTTTTGAAGTTAAACGCAAAAAATAATAGAAGATGAAATTTTTTATTGATACGGCAAATCTTGATCAGATTCGGGAAGCTAATGACTTGGGAGTATTGGATGGAGTGACTACCAACCCGTCATTAATGGCAAAAGAAGGTATTAAAGGTGACGAGAATTGTAGAAAACATTACGTTGAGATTTGCAATATCGTGGATGGTGATGTAAGTGCTGAAGTAATCGCCACGGATTACGAGGGAATGATTAAAGAAGGGGAGGAACTGGCCGCTTTGCATCCGAATATTGTTGTAAAAGTTCCTTGTATTGCTGACGGAATCAAGGCTATCAAGTATTTCACGAATAAAGGTATCCGTACGAATTGCACGTTGGTGTTCTCTCCGGGACAGGCATTGTTGGCTGCTAAGGCCGGTGCCACGTATGTTTCGCCTTTCGTGGGACGTTTGGATGATATCAGTAGCGACGGTATCGAGTTGGTGGAGAAGATCGTGGATATGTATGCTTACTACGGGTTTAATACGCAGGTTTTGGCTGCTTCTATCCGCCACACGCAACATATTATACAATGTATCGAGGCTGGTGCTGATGTGGCAACTTGTCCGTTGAGTGCAATCAAAGGATTGTTGAAACACCCGTTGACAGATTCCGGTTTGGCAACATTTCTGGCAGATCACAAGAAAGTAAATTCATAAATTTGCGATAATGCTTGTACGCTTATTCGAGGATAATCCTAATGATAGGGAAATTCGGAAGATCGTTGAGCTCTTACGTGATGGTGGTATTATCATCTACCCGACCGATACTATTTACGCGATAGGGTGTGATATTAATAGTGTGAAGGCTGTGCAGCGAGTATCGGCTATACGTAAAGTGAAGCCGGAGAAAGCTAATTTCTCGATGATATGCAAAGATTTGGGAAATATCGCGGCATACGCTAAGGTAACAAACGAGGAATTCCGGTTGATGAAGCAATGTTTGCCCGGACCTTTCACTTTCGTGTTGCCTGCCACGAGCAAATTGCCTAACGCGTTGATGAATAAACGTAAGACTATCGGTATCCGTATTCCGAAAAATTTTATCGTACAAGCTATCGTGGACGAGCTAGGTGGACCGTTGTTGACAACATCCGTGAAGGCGGAGGAGGGAGAAGTTGAAGAATATATCACTGATCCCGAGTTAATCCACGAGAAATACGGTCGCTTGGTCGATTTGGTTATCGACGGCGGTTATGGAAATAATATCCCTTCCACCGTTATCGACTGCACGGGCGATGAGATTGTTGTCACCCGACAGGGATTAGGTGAATTATAAAATAAAAAAGGACTTCGAGCGGAAGTCCTTTTTTATTTATTTCTTCCAGAAAGCTCTACTGAATAATACCAGTACGGTGAATACTTCCAAACGCCCAACCATCATCAGTATGGATAAGAATATTTTCGCGAAGTCATTCAAGTGTGCGAAATTGCTCATGGGGCCAATCTCGCCGAATCCGGGACCTACGTTACTCATACTTGTTATAACAGCACTACAAGCCGTGGCAATATCTTCCGTGAACAAGGACATGATAACACTGGATATCCCGAAGATGAAGATATAAAGGATAAAGAAACCCATGACTCCAGTCATTATATTGGGATGTATGCTCTTCCCGTTGTATTTCACGTTAATGATTGCGTTCGGGTGAATGATGCGTTTCATTTCAATAAATGAGTTCTTGAACAGCAGATTCAGTCGGATACATTTTAAACCGCCGGATGTAGAGCCCGCGCAGGCTCCTATAAATAGAAGTACGAAAATAATCACACCTAGTAAAGGAGGCCATAACAAATAGTCTGCCGTGGCAAATCCTGTCGTCGTGAGAATCGAAACAACTTGGAAGAGGGCTTCCCGAATGCTTAATTCCAAATCATCATACCCCTTGAAATATAGTACACATGCTATCATAGCACTTGCTATGAGAATGATGAAGAAGTAAAGTTTAAATTCTTCATCACGGAATAATTTTTTGATTTTCCCGTGAATGGCAACATACATCAGACCAAAGTTAGTTCCCGCGATAAACATGAAAATAATGACAATATACTGTATATAAGCCGAGTTCCAATAAGCAAGGCTATCTTGTTTCGTGGAATATCCCCCGGTAGCCATCGTCGTGAATGAATGGCAGATGGCATCAAACAAATCCATTTTACCGAGAAGTAACAACAAGGTCTGGGCTACCGTGAGTGATATGTAAAGATACCACATACGGCGGGCGGTGGAGGTGAATGTCGCGGTGAATTTGTCATGCGTGGGACCGGGAACTTCGGCGACAAACAGGTCGCGGCCTTCAATACCGAGTCCGGGTAGTATTGCCAGCAATAGCACGATAATACCCATACCTCCCATCCATTGGGTTAGCGAACGCCAGAATAACGTGGCATGTGGTAAAGCCTCGATGTCATTTACAACGCTCGAACCGGTAGTCGTGAATCCGGACATGGTTTCGAATATAGCATCCGGAATGGAAGGAATCGTACCTCCCAACAAAAAAGGCAAACAACCGAATATGGTGAACATTACCCAAGTGGTAGTGACAATAAAATACCCGTCTTTCTTGGCAAGAACCCGATCTTTTACCTTGACCGTGAAAGCCATAAGGCTTCCTGCGGCAAGAGTGATGGCGGTAGAATATGTAAATGCCATCATATCATTTTCCCCGTATATCAAGGCGACAATGATACAGATCATCAGAAAAGCACTTTCGACGAGCAAAAGTTTTCCTATAATGTTGGTTATAAACCTGAAGTTGATCATCGTTGAAATAATTTGATTACTTTCTTCACCGCACTGGGTAGAGCGAAGATGACAACTTTGTCGTCAGCCTCGATCTGCACGTCGCCTTTGGCAATGATGGCATCCCCGTTACGGATGACTCCCCCGACAGTAGCATTTTCCGGAAAATTCATATCGGCCAATGTTTTCCGGGTAATTTTGGAACCCGCTTCTGCCGTGACTTCAAATACCTCAGCTTCCGAGAACGTGAGGAATTTCAAGTGTTTCACGTCTACATTCATGGTGTAACGGTATATGTGTGAAGCGGCTATCAATTTAGTGTTTACCAGCGTTCCGATCCCGATGTTTTCGGCAAGGTCGATGTAGTCGATATTCTCAACTTCGGCAACACTTTTTTTAACTCCTAACTTTTTGGCTAATAGACAAGAGAGAATGTTTGTCTCTGACGAATGCGTGACGCTGATAAAAGCATCGGTATTTTTGATACCTTCTTCCCGGAGCAAGGCGAGGTCGCGACCGTCACCGTTGATTACCAGTGTCGATTTTAATTTATCGGCGATAAGGATACATTTCTCACGGTCTTTTTCTATAATCTTGACATTGTAGTTTTTTTCAAGCAAAGAGGCTGTCTTTATTCCGATTCGGGAACCTCCCACGATAACGACATTCTTAACCTCGTATTGTGATTTGCCGCAAAGGGCGAATACATTCGGTACATAGAAAGGTTTCGTCACGATGAAAACAAGATCGCCGTACCGGAAAGAATCATTTCCCCTCGGGATGATAGTGCGCTCGGCACGTTTGATGGCAACGACACGGAAATGTTGTGCCCCGTATCTTTCTGCCATTTTGATCAACGTGAGGTTGAGTACCGGGGCATTTTCCCATAATTTGATACCGAGTAATTGCAATCGACCGTCGGAAAATTCATGTAACTGGCGGGAACCGCTTTGCTTCAAGGAAGCAACGATTTCTTCCGCGGCCAGACGTTCCGGGTAGATTAAGGAATCGATACCGATCATCTTCAAGTATTCCGTATTTTCGCTCTCCAGATATTCGCTATTGTTAACCCGTGCGATAGTTTGTTTCGCTCCTAACTTTTTGGCTAAAATGGCAGAGTTGATATTTTGATCTTCCTGATGATTTACCGCGATGAACAGGTCACACTTGTGTACTCCGGCATCTTTAAGCGCACCGATAGAAGTACATGATCCCACGATAGACATGACATCGAGTTGGCTGCCAAGTAATTCCAGCTTTTCTTCGTCGTTGTCGATCAGCATGATATTATGTTCCTGCTTACTAAGCATCGTCGCGAGATGTGTCCCCACTTCTCCTGCTCCCGCTATTACTATGTCCATTTTCGTTAGGTGTTAATTAACTGGCAAAATAAAGAATTATAATCCGAATTACATAGAAAAATGAACCAATTTTTATTTTAAGGGAATCACGATAGAGCCTAGTTCATTTGTTTTAAATAGAGGGATTTGCTTTTGAATGCAAAATTCGTCCCATGCCCGGATACATCGGGGGGTATTGGAATGGTCTATAATGATTTGACTTGGAAATGACGATTGTGTCGTATCCGAGATAGGGAAAATATTTCCCGTGATAATGAGTATTCCTTGGTCGGGTATAGTGGGACATGTACCATCTGCAATTGTAATTGTTTGTTTACGAGTTTGCAGTTGCTTATTCGTGTAAATGATTTGGTCCCCGATGAATCCGTCATGCTCGGGAAGCGGTTGCAGGTCATTTGCTATCGTGTATGTCAACTGGCTTGGGATGGTATCCGTATTTTTCAGTAGAGAATAGTATCCCTTGTGATTCAAGAGTATCACGGAATGACGATATCTATTGTAAACAACGATTTCTTGTCGGTTTTGCTTGTGGAACGTGTAACCGTAGATGAAAATAACAAGCAAACATGTCGAGGCTAGAAACAAGTGGGCAATCCGGCGTTGTCGGCTGGTCACGTATAAGATAAATGATAAAGTTATAATATATATAAGGATGATATGGAAGGATGTCGGGTATAATTCTGTCAGATTTATGGCGATACCGGAAAATATTCGGAGGCAATAAAGCAGGATTTGAGTGATACCTGTTACAAGATACGCGAGATAACTGCCGATAAGAGAGGGTAACACGAGTAGGATTGCCCCGAGATAGAGTAATAGTGTGGCAACCGGTACGGCGACGAGATTGAATAGAATGCCATTTAAACTGATCGTGTGGAAATAGTATGCAGTAATCGGGAGAGTCAGAATTTGCGCGGAAAAGCTGACGGCGAGGAGGGGGTATATCTTCCGTGTGAGCCGGGGAAGCGCCTTACGCTTAATGGTTATTAACGGATAGACAAGTATAATTCCAGTGTAGGCGGCATACGACATTTGAAAACTCACGGAATACAGTAATGTCGGTTGGATAAGCAAAGTGAAGAATGCTGCTGCCGCGATAGCATTTAAAGGTACATAATCCAGACGGAATGCTTCTCCTATAATAATGAAACTCAATATAGTTGCTGCCCTGCAGGCGGAAGGTGATAAGCCGGTAATACCCGTGATCAACCATAACAATGGAATCAGTGCGAGGGTGAATCTGCGATCGCGTAGTTTGAAAAGACGTAACCCGTAAAGTAGTAAAAGATAAATAGCCCCGATATGTAATCCGGAAATGGCAAGCAGGTGAATGGTTCCCGTGTCTTGGAATAATTGTTTCGTGCCGGGAGTCAGATTTTGGCGATCTCCAAGACAGAGGGCTGCAAGCAGGTTATAGGTTGTGCTGTCCGGCACGACTGTTGACAATTTATGTAACAAATGCTGTTGCAGGGAATGACAAAAAGAGTACAAATCTTCCGAGTGTCCTATTCGTGTCGGAGTCGAAATCGGAATTGCTTGGGCTTGAATGTTTTGGTGACGGAGGTACGTGTTGTAATCAAATTCATGTGGATTGCCCGTGGCTGACAGCAAATAGACTCTGGCGTCAAACAGGAGCGAATCGCCGACAGAAAACCGGATAGAATCCCGGTATCGCGTGAAGATGCGAATCCCGTTTGAGGAGATAATTGCTTTGTCGGGTGGAGTGATCCGTTCACAGCGTCCTTGCAGCGTGTAGACATTACCCGGCACGAATGGCAGGTTTTGCGGGCGATGGCAATACACGCCTGTCAAGAAAATGAACAGAAACGAGAAAATAGAAAATAATTTTCCGTAACGTGTACGGGCAACTCCTGTCAATAGAAGGAGTGAGCCTATAATCGAGTAAAGGATAAATCGGGAGTGAATGTCAAACATCCATTCACTGGCAAGAATTCCCGCGATTAAAGGAATCACGAGGAAAAGGAATGGATACCGATGCCAGTGAATGGGACGCATAGGCGTAGCCTCGGCTATTTCGGCAAAACTACCCGGTAGTTTTGTTTGAATTTCCCGGCACTGATATTACTCAACTTTCCTTTTAATAAACGTTTTTTCAGAGCAGACAAGTGGTCCGTGAACATGATTCCGTCCAAGTGATCATATTCGTGTTGGATGATGCGTGCGCGGGTGCCCGTGAATTCTTCCACGTGTTCTACCCAGTTCTCGTCCCGATAGGCGATTTTTATATGATCTTTTCTCATCACGTCCTCGTGAATGCCGGGAATACTCAAGCAGCCTTCATTGAAAGGCACCTCTTCCCCGGAACGTTCCAGTATATGCGCGTTGATAAAAGCTTTCTTGAAATCTTTACAGTCCGGGTCAATTTCTTCAAATGGGCTTCCGTCAATCACGAAAATGCGTATGTTTTTCCCGACTTGCGGGGCAGCTAATCCCACCCCGTCTGACTCGTACATGGTTTGCCACATGTCATCGAGCAGTTTGCTTAACCCCTCGTATTCCGGGGTAATGTCCTCGGATACTTTCCGAAGTTTCGGATGTCCGTAAATGTAAATAGGTAACAGCATATTAAATATTCATGTTTCTTTGTGATTCCATGTAGGATTGCAATATGATCGTGGCACTGATGGCGTCGATAACTGCTTTATCCTGACGTTGTTTTTTCTTGGCTCCTCCTTCTAGCAACGCCTTGTGTGCCAAGACTGAGGTGAAGCGTTCGTCATACATGACGATGGGGATGTCCGGGAGTTTACGTTTGAGTGCGACGAGAAACGGCTTGATGTAAGTCATGCTTTCAGAGTCCGTGTTATTCATTTGTTTGGGGTGTCCCACGACAAAAAGGTCTACCTTTTCTTTCGAGCAGTAATCTTGTAGAAATTGTAAAACCTCGTGTGATTTGACTGTCGTTAGACTGTTGGCGATGATCTTGCATGGATCCGTGACCGCTATGCCAACCCTTTTTTTCCCGTAATCAATAGCAACAATCCTTCCCAATACCCTATTCCTTTACGATAATAAAAATATCCTCGTTCTCTTTTTTCATCAAGTACTGTTCTCTGGCGAACTTTTCGAGGTTATCCCGATTCCCTAACAATTCATCTTTTTTGCGTTTATCTTCTTCAACCTTTTTCCGGTAGTAATTTTTTTCTTTCTCCATCTGGCTGATTTTTGAGCGCAACTGTAACTGATCGATAAAACTGTATTTATCGAACAACGCGATCCATATAACAAATAGCAACCCCACGATAGTGTATTTGTTGGCAAATCGCTGAAACAAATTTCTCGATGATCGTTTGTTTTCGTCTTGCATTGTGCAAAGGTACAAAAAAAGAGGCGGTTAAGAACCATTATCCATTATTTTTTTTTCCGAGCAGGCAAAAACATGGTTTTCGCGCTGCATATTTATAAAAACGGGAAGAATATTTATACAGCGAATTGATATACAGTGATTTGTGATTTGATAAAAATGAAAATTGGCTATTTTTTGTGTAACTAATTTCGTTAGCTTTGTGCTTTCGGAATTTTTTTAGACAAAAAGAAGAATAACAATAAAATATCAGTAATGGAAAAGAAGTTAGCGGTTGTTGCGTTAGGTGGAAACGCTCTTTTGAGAGGAAACCAGAAAGGAACTATCGAGGAGCAAAATGCCAACACGGTAGATACGTTGGAAAATTTAATATACTTGATTAAGGAAGGGTATAATTTGATTATTTCGCACGGAAACGGTCCTCAGGTAGGAAACGTGCTTATGGATAATGCTGCCGGTGTAGAGATGTACGGTAACGCTGCCATGCCTTTGGACACTTGTGTGGCTTTCACGCAAGGACAGATCGGCTACATGATCGAACGTAACTTGAGAAATATTTTGAAAGAGCACGGTCTGCAACGTAACGTGATCTCGATGGTATCCCAAGTGATCGTGGACAAGAATGATCCGGCGATGCAGAATCCGACCAAGCGCGTGGGTAAGATATACACGAAAGAAGAGGCGGATAAACTGGCAGCCGAGAAAGGATGGGTTTTCAAGGAAGAGATCAAGGTTGAAGGCGGATGGCGTCGGGTGGTTCCTTCCCCGGACCCGAAAGATTTTATGAATGCCGATTTGGTGGAACGTTTGGCTCGCGAAGGTAATATCGTGATCACTACCGGAGGTGGCGGTATCCCCGTGTATATCGACGAGAAGGGTGACATCCAGCCGTTGGAAGGTGTTATCGACAAGGATTTGGCTTCCGCTATGGTAGGTACGAGAGTGAAAGCGGACGAGTTCTATATCTTGACGGATGTTCCTTATATTTATAAGGACTTCAAGAAACCGTCGCAACAGAAATTGGAATTCTTGGATTATGCCGATACGATGAAATACATGGAAGAAGGAGTGTTTGCAGAGGGAAGTATGGCACCGAAAATTCGTGCTTGTTTGCGTTTTGTTAAGAATGGTGGAAAAAAATCAGTGATTACCGAAGCCACAAAGTTGGAAGACAGACGTTACGGTTCCAAAATCACGATGGAATACGAGGACGATAGAAGATAATTGAAAATGGAGAGTTGAAAACTGGAAATGAGTTTTTAATTCTCGATGGGATATTGTACTTTTGTCCATAAATAATGAATCTGAAATTTAAAATTATAAATCTAAAATTAATAAAGTTATGGCTTTTAATTTGAGAAACAGAAATTTCTTGAAGTTGTTGGACTTCACTCCGAAAGAGATCAAATACATGTTGGATTTGGCTGCTGATTTGAAAAAAGCAAAATATGCCGGAACTGAACAACCTCGTTTGAAAGGTAAAAATATTGCTTTGATTTTCGAGAAAACTTCTACC
The DNA here is from genome assembly GCF_900184685.1 of Butyricimonas sp. Marseille-P3923. GTDB lineage: Bacteria > Bacteroidota > Bacteroidia > Bacteroidales > Marinifilaceae > Butyricimonas > Butyricimonas muris. Next base: position 2,390,274 of record NZ_FXXL01000007.1, on the reverse strand, counting down.
CGTACCCGTTGCGCGTTCGAAGTAGCTGCTCATGATCAAGGTGCTCACGTGACCTATCTTGGTCCTTCCGGATCTCAGATTGGCGTGAAAGAATCCATGGCTGATACGGCTCGTGTATTGGGACGTATGTATGATGGTATCGAGTACCGCGGTTTCGGACAAGCTATTGTTGAGGAATTGGCTCAATATGCAGGTGTACCTGTATGGAACGGTTTGACCAACGAATTCCACCCGACTCAGATTCTGGCAGACTTCCTGACCATGATGGAACATACCGATAAGCCTTTAAACAAAGTGACTTTCGCTTATCTTGGTGATGCCCGTTTCAACATGGGTAACTCTTTGATGGTTGGTGGTGCTAAGATGGGTATGGATGTACGCATTGTTGCCCCGAAAGAATTGCAACCGGATGCCGAGTTGGTTGCTACTTGCAAGGCTATCGCTGAAGAAACCGGAGCTACAGTTACCATTACCGATAACGTGGAAGAAGGAGTGAAAGGTTGCGACTTCCTGTACACTGACGTATGGGTATCTATGGGTGAACCTGCTGAGGTATGGGCAGAACGTATCAAATTGTTGACCCCGTATCAAGTGAATGCTAAAGTTATGGAATTGACCGGAAACAAGAACTGCAAATTCATGCACTGCTTGCCGGCATATCATAACCTTGATACTCAAGTAGGTCGTGATGTTTACAAACAATTCGGCATGAACGGATTGGAAGTAACCGAAGACGTGTTCGAGTCTGCAAATTCTATCGTGTTCGATGAGGCAGAGAACCGTATGCACACGATCAAGGCTGTGATGGTTGCTACTTTGGGTGACTAAAGATTTGGTTCATGATCGGTAGAAATACCCGATTATATTGTATAAAGAAACCCGCTTGATTTTGTTATCAAGCGGGTTTCTTCCGTTATAACCATGGAGATTAATGGTAATTATTGGGAAATAATACCCCTCCCTCGAAGCTGTCCGGAAGATACCCCGTGGCTCGAATAGCTCCGTGTAGCGATGCTCTGGCGAAGCTTCGTGAGGGCTTCGAGCAAGGGGTATTATTTCAGTGAGATAACTTTTTGATAAAGAATACTAATCCAGTTGAGAATGATCGGAACGGCAATGATATTTTATAATGCTATTGTCCTTCGTTTCTAAATAGAAAAAAGTCGGTTTATAATTTAAAAATAAGATGTTCAATAAATGGACCGAAATTATTTTATATTTTTACGTGCGCAATTAGATGGTATTGTGCTTAAAAAACGAAGGTGATGTCTTCAGAATTAGTACATAAAGAAAAATTGTTTGTTGAACTGTTTAACAAAAACTACAAGGCTTTGTGCTTGTATGCGGTAAGGTTTTGCGGTGATTTTTCTGAGGCGGAGGATATCGTGCAGGACGTGTTCGTGAGATTTTGGGATATTTTTCAGGAGGGGACAGAGACTATGTCTGCTCGTTCTTATTTATACCGGATGGTGCGTAATGCATGTATTGATCTGTCGCGGGCTAAAAAGTACGATACGGTTGATATAAATTCATTAGCAGATCAATTGGAATATTTTTTCCATACGGAATCGGAGGAAGATTCTACAATGGATAAATTGTTGGAGGCGATAGAAGCTTTGCCGGAAAAATGTCGCTATGTGTTTGTCGCTATCTGCGTGGATAACAAAAAATACAAGGAAGTTGCAGACGAAATGCATGTTTCCTTGAACACGATCAAAACGCAGCTATCCAGAAGCTTAAAGCTTCTTCGGGAGAGCTTGAACAAAGAAGATTTCAAATTATTTCTTACTTTTTTCACGATTTTCGAGTAATTTCTTTCACCCGTTTCTGTTTTTTTTCGTCTTCTATGTAAAGAATTGATATTGGATTATGATGAAAGAAGAAATAGAAGATATAATATGGCGGGATTCTCGAGATGAATGTTCCGGGGAAGAAAAAGCCTGTTTGCGAGAATGGCTTGAGGCTTCCGACGAGAATAAACGTGCTTATAAGGATATCCGATCAATTATTCAATGCGGTGCTTTGCTAAAAGGATATGACCGTTTGGATAAACCACTGGCCTTGGGTAAAGTCATGAAACAAGTGAAGCCGTCGCCCGTTATGCGGAGATATTCGTGGTTAAAGTACGCGGCAGCGATAGTATTCCCCTTGTTAGCAGGACTCGTGGCTTATTATGTTTTTGATCGTACGACGGAAAATACAAATATCCCCGTGATTGCAAAGTACGATATTCAACCGGGGGAAGCGAAGGCTATTCTTTATTTGTCTGATGGGCGGGAGATTAATCTTAAGGATGTAAGTGATTCTACGATACGGGACGGTTATTTTGATCAGGAAATTCTATTCCGGGATAAGAGTAATACATTGAATTATTATGATTCTTTGCGCGAAACGGATAAAGTCGGTAAATTGGTATATAATAAGATTGTCGTACCTCGCGGGGGAGAGTATATGCTGATCTTGTCGGATGGAACGAAAGTATGGTTGAATTCTGAAACGAAGATGGAATACCCGTTGTGCTTCGGGCAAGATACCCGGGAAGTTAAGTTGACGGGAGAGGCGTATTTTGAAGTGAAAAAAGATGCAAAGCGACCTTTTAACGTGTTGATGGGGGATGCGAGAATTGAAGTGACGGGAACCTCGTTTAATGCTTCCTGTTATCCGGAAAAAGGGGATTGTAGTGCGACATTGACTTCTGGGAAAATAAATCTATGGGGTGATCATTCGATGAAGAGGGTGAATGTCGGGGAGCATGCCGTTTACGATAAAACGTCCAAGGAAATCACGGTAAAAGAGGTTGACTTGAAGTATTATACTTCTTGGCGTCACGGGACTTTTTATTTTTACGACACTCCTTTATCTGAGATTACCGAGGCATTGGGACGTTGGTATGATGTGAAGTTTTATTTTTCGGACGAGTCTTTACGGGATGTCTGTTTTTCCGGTGCAGCTTTGCGTAACAGACCGATAGATTTTATTCTTAAATTGTTGGAAAATACTCAATCATTAAAATTTTCAATACAAAAAGATGGAACGATATGGATAAGTAAAAAATAAAAAGAGGAAGATTGGCCTCTTCCCCTTTTTTTCTTTAATAACCCTCTCCTGCAAGAGAGAATTTTAAATAAATAGTTATACAAATCTATGAAAAAAAATTTAACGGATGAACTTTTCCGGGAGGGAAAAGTATGGTCTAAACTATGGAAAATTATGCGATTGCAATTATTGATCGTTTTTGTAACTCTGTTCCAGTTACATGCTGAAACAGGAGTTGCACAGGAAAGAGTTAGTATTTCCTTTAAGGATGCTCTGATTGAAGACATCATAAAGGAAGTGGAAGCGCAGTCCGGTTACGTGGTGGTGTATAATAACACCTTGTTGAAGAATATGTCACGCGTAACCGTTCGGCTGACGAATGTAAATGCCAAAGATGCTTTGAATGAGGCACTGAAAGGCAGCGGATTGGAGTGTAAAATGGTAGACGATTTTCTGGTTATTTCGAAGAAGGAAGGAGGTGATGACGAGAAAAAAGAAACTTTCAGGAAAATCAAAGGGAAGGTTATGGACGAGAAGGGGATAACTCTTCCGGGGGTTACCGTGCTTATCAAAGGTACTACTTTAGGTGTCGTGACTGATATCGATGGGAAATTCTCGATTGAGGTACCGAAGATGGATAGCACGATACTGGTATTCTCTTTCGTGGGAATGGTTACTAAAGAATATCGTTTGCCGAAAGATCCGAAAGATGATGCAAAGGAGATATCCATTCGCCTTCAAGAGGACGTGAAAGAGATGCAGGAAGTTGTCGTGACCGGGTACGCCAATATCAGAAAAGAGAGTTTCACGGGAAATTCCGTTACCGTGAAGAGAGAAGATTTGTTGAAGGTTTCCAAAACGAATGTAATTCAAGCGTTGCAGACTTTTGATCCTTCTTTTCGTATCCAGCAAAATAACCAGTGGGGTTCGGACCCGAACAACGTGCCCGAATTGTATATCCGCGGACGTTCCGGTATCGGGGTGAAAGATCTGGATAGAAAGAAGAATCTTTCCAAGTCAGAACTGGAAAACAACCCGAATTTGCCGACTTTTATCATGGACGGATTCCAAATTAGCGTGGAGAAATTGTATGATATGGACCCGAATCGCATTGAAAGTATAACGATACTGAAAGATGCGGCTGCTTCGGCTATGTACGGGTCCCGTGCGGCTAATGGTGTCGTGGTTATCACTACTGTTGCCCCTGTTCCGGGTAAAGTATCGGTATCTTATAGTATGACGGGAACCGTGACGGCACCGGATCTGACCGACTATAACCTGATGAACGCAAAGGAAAAGTTGGAAGCAGAGGTGGCGGCAGGCATTTATAAGGCTGCTAATTATTCTGATCAGAATAAATATGATGTAGAATATAATGGTAAGCTCAACAATGTTGCTCACGGTGTTGATACCTATTGGTTAGCCAAGCCGTTACAAACGGCATTTAATCATAAACACAGTTTGTATATAGAAGGGGGAACCAATGATATTCGTTTCGGGTTGGATATGCTCTATAATAATGAAGACGGTGTGATGAAAAAATCTTACCGGGATCGTATGGGGGTTGGTTTTTATATTGATTACCGGATTGGTTCTTTCCAAGTAAAGAATTATATATCTTATAATATTACACGATCGGAAGAATCTCCTTACGGTACTTTCTCGGACTATACTTCAAAGCAACCGTATGACGAGTATAAGGATGCGGACGGGAATTACTTGAAACAGACCTTTAATTGGCATGGGGGATCTTCGTCGGAGTTAAAGAATCCTTTGTACGAGGCCGGATTAAAGAGTTTTAATAAGTCACAAGTGGATGAGTTGATAAATAATTTGAGTGCCAACTGGTACGTGAATAATTATTTGCAAATAAAAGGACAATTCAGTTTAACCAAGAAAAACACGAAAAGTGACGATTTTATTGATCCGAAGTCAATGCGTAACGGTAAGGTGTTGAGTGCGGCCAATAGTAGTTCGGGAGAGCTTCGTACAAGTGCTGGTGACGGGTTCGATTGGGATTTGAATGCTTTTTTGGCTTACAACCGCACTATAAGCGGACACAATATCAATCTGAATATTGGTATTAACGCAACGTCTACGCATACTTCTACGACATCGGCATTTTACAGGGGATTTCCTTCCGGTTCGTTACATTCTCCCAATTACGCGCAGGAAATTGTGGAGAAACCGACGGTAAGTCAGAACAGTACCCGTTTGTTCGGTGTGTTGGGAAGTTTGAACTATACTTACAATAATATCTATTTGTTGGATCTTTCGGTGAGAACAGACGGTTCTTCCGAATTTGGTTCCGATAAACGGTTTGCTCCTTTCTGGTCGGGAGGTTTAGGTATTAATCTTCATAATTACGAGTTTATGAAGAAATACGGTTATATTGATGTGCTGAAAATCCGAGGATCTTACGGGGTGACCGGTAAAGTAAATTTCCCGCCTTACGCGGCACAGACTATATACCAGATACTGAGTGAAGAATGGTATAAAACAGGCTTTGGCGCTTCATTGATGGCGTTGGGAAATAAGGAGCTGGCTTGGGAGAAAACGAAGGAGTTGGATTTGGGTATAGATGTACAACTGTTTAATGGCGGGTTGCAGATGGAATTCTCCTATTACCGGAAAAAAACGATTGATCTGATCAATGATGTGACGATCGAGAGTGCAGCGGGTTTCACGACTTACATGGATAATTTGGGAGAAGTGATGAACAAAGGATACGAGATTCAATTGAAAAGCGATGTATTCCGCAATAACGATTGGTATGTTTCCGTATTCGGCAATTTGGCTCATAATAAGAATGAGATATTGAAAGTTTCCGAGAGTCTGAAGGCTTATAATGATGCGGTAGATAAAAACTTTGCAGAGTCAAACGCTTATGACGGTTCCACTTCCAAGCCTATCACGAAATACCAAGAGGGAGGTTCATTGACTTCGATTTACGCGATGAAATCTTTAGGAATAGATCCCGCTACCGGGCAGGAGATGCTGGTTAATCGTGATGGTTCCGTTACTTATACATGGAATAGTTCGGAACAGGTTGTCGTGGGAAATACGGAACCGAAAGCACAGGGAACGTTCGGTTTTAACGTGAACTATAAGAATTTTACGTTGTACACGACGTTTATGTACGAGTTCGGTGGGCAGCAATACAACCAGACTTTAGTTGACAAGGTTGAAAATGCCAATCTGTATACTTCAAACGTGGATAAGCGAGTATTTACCAACCGTTGGAAGAAACCGGGTGATAAAGCTAAATTTAAAGCTCTTGAAACCGGAAGAAACGGTATTGAAACGACAAATCCGACAGAACGTTTTGTACAGGATTATAACGTGGTAACATTGAATTCGATCACTTTGGGATATGATTTTAATTCGGAATTGATAAAGAAAGCCCATTTGGGTATGTTGCGTTTGGAAGTGGGGGCGAACGATCTTTTCAGAATTTCATCTGTTAAGGCGGAACGCGGGCTTAGTTATCCTTTTGCCAGATCGGTGAATTTTTCAATAAAAGCGACTTTCTAAATCGGAGTTAGTTATTTAGGAATTAGAAATCAAGAGAATATGAAGATAAATAAGATAATATTAGCTGTGCTGTTGCCGTTCGTGTTGGGTTCATGCGAGCAATGGTTGGATGTTGCACCTGATGATCAGGTAAACGAGGAAACTCTTTTCGCGACCGGGGATGGCTACCGGAATGCGTTGAATGGAGTTTATCGGGATATGGCGACTTCGCAAATGTATGGCAGGGAATTGACATGGGGTTTTGTTGATGTGATGGGGTGGGTGTATGATCCGTTGACGATTTACTATGATTGCAGTACCCATGATTATTATGACGTGTTGTTAGGAAAATACAACGCCACGGGGGTGAAGGCTATTACTGAGGCATTCTGGTCACAAGCTTACAATTCTATCGCAAATTGTAATAACATTATTGCCCGTATCGATGGAGAGGAGCCGTCGAAATTTGTCGGGGGAGAGTCCGAGCGGGATATGATTCACGGGGAAGCATTGGCATTGCGGGCTTATCTGCATTTTGACATGTTGCGTTTGTTTGCTCCGGCTCCCAAGGTGGCGGATGATAAAGGCTACATTCCGTATTACGAAAGATACGGGTCGACTTCGGAACCCAGAGGGAGCGTGAGTGTGATTCTGGAAAAAATAGAGCGTGATTTGTTGAAAGCCAAGAATCTTGTAGCTCCTTTTGATACGGTGGGTGATCATAGATCTTGGATGAAAACCAGCGCGAGAATAGAAGGCGGACGAGGAGATAAAAATTTGCCGGATGATTTATTCTATTTATACCGGGGATACCGGATGAATTACTATGCTATATGTGCAACTTTAGCCCGGGTATATTCTTATGGTGACAAACAGACGCAGGCAAGAGAGAATGCGCAGGAAGTTCTGGATGCGACTTATCAGAATGGGATGTATCTCAATAAATGTTTTACATTTACCGGGGGAGGGAGTTATAACAGTAACTATAAATTGTACGACGGAGTGATTTTCGCTCTTTCCAACCAGAAATTAATAGATGATTATAGCCATTATCTCGGTTCGGAAAATATTCAGTTACCTGTATATTATGACGCGATTATCTATAACGAGGATTACGACGAGATTGACACGGAAGACGCTCGTTTGGGTTTATTCTCGGTTGTGGATGATTATTATTATTACTCGAAAAAATATACCCCACAGGTCGGGAATTCTTATGGGGAGGATTTGATACCGATGGTACGTTTGAGCGAGATGTATTATATTATCAGTGAGGCTCTTTACACGGAAGGACAGACGCAGTTGGGAATTAATAAATTGGATGAGGTTAGAATGGCAAGAGGTATCCGGGGCGGTAAACTTCAGATCGGGAGTCTGGAGGAGATGCAGGAAGCTATATTGAGGGATGCCAGAAGAGATTTTATAGGGGAAGGACAGTTGTTTTATTATTATAAAAAGTATGATATGACCCCGAATGATTGGGGATACACGATCGGCAGAGTATTGCCTCTTCCTGACAATCAACTGATTCATTAATAAAATAGTAAGATGTATATGAAGAACTATATAACTATAATAGCGATAGTATTTGCTCTCTTTTCTTGTAGTGAAAAGGAAACAATGACCTATCAATCCGAAAGATATCTTTATTTCACGACAAGTCTGGATAGTGCCGATCTTTCCGTGTCTTTTTCGCATTATCCGACAAGTGATGAGTATAAAGCGGGATTTGAGGTCAATTTAATGGGTAATCTCCTCACGGAAAAAGCTAATTACCGTGTTTCCGTGGTTGATACCGGAACCACGGCACTTCCGGAAGAGTATGTTTTGGATTTGGAGCCTGAATTCGGTGCGAATCAGTTGAAAGATACTCTTTATGTGGTGTTGAAAAAGACCGAAAGATTGAGTGATGGTCCCGTGACGTTGATGATTAAACTGGAAGAGGGAAATGGCTTTATTCCGGGATTAAGTCGCAATCGTACGGTAAAAGTGCATTTTAACAACGTGGAAAGCAAACCGCTCTGGTGGGAAGGGGATATCATTTCCGTGTATCTGGGAGAATATTCTCCGGAGAAATACAAACATTTCTTGATTGCAACCCAAATAGATGCAACGGAAATTCCAGTGTTGTTAAAGGAAAATCCGACTAAATTACGGCTGTTGGCATTAGAGTTTAAAGATTACTTGACTTTGCATCCGGAGTTGAATTTAACGGTGCCTATTTATTAATGATTAAAAAATAATGGCAATGAAAATAAGATATATACTTTTTTTACTCGTCATGATTTTAGGGATGAGTTCTTGCTATGATGATAAGGGAAATTATTCATACGACCCCAAGAATGATATTACGGTTACTTTTGATGCAAGTTATTTTGAAGCGGTTTTGGGGGAAACGGTTAAATTGTCACCTAAGTTGACCTTTGCTATTGACAGTAATGATGTTGATTTGAGTTATGAATGGATTTTCCTCGGAAGGAAAATTTCTGATCAGCGGAATTTGGAATGGGTGGTCGATACCGTGGTCAATTACCAGAGTATTTATATGAACGTAATTGATAATCGTACCGGTGTCGCTTATTCCGGGGGAATATCAGCTCTTTTGACTTCTCCTTATGCCAAAGAAGCGTGGGTTGTTCTAGCGAAACAAAACGGGAAGTCCGTTCTTTCCTATATTCGGGAAAAAAATGAGGATGACGGGAGTGACTATGGAAAATTCACGTACGAAGACGTACCGGATATTTACCGGTTGGTAAATGACGAGGAATTAGGCTCGGAACCGGTTCGGGTGTTGGAACATTTTGCCGGTGGCGGAGATCTTGGAAATTTCTGGGTGTTGCAAAACGGCGGTCAAGGATGTGTTGATTTATCGGGACAGGATTTCACGAAAGACGTATTGTTAAATAATATCTTCTTGGACGGGAATCTGCCGACGGATTTTAAACCGATAGATATGATTGATATGAAGTGGTTGACCTGCGTGGTGAATCATGACGGGAAAGTGTATACTCGCAAGAAATTGACCGATCAGTTGTATAATTCCGGTTATTTTATCGATCGTCCGTTGATATTTGAGGGAGAAGAGGTAGATGGTTCACGTTTTGTGCTGGCTCCCTTTGCCGGATTGGGTTTTACCGTGATGTATGATAAAGTGAACAACCGATTCTTGGCAATTTCCGACCTGAGCAAAGAAGTGGCTGGAAAGGTGTTTAAATTTGCAGTGGATGAATCCGCGTATGCCCCGGACTTTGCGCGATTGAATGATTTGGGTACAATGGAGGTCTTGCATACCGGGTATTACGAGGTTAACGAAGGACGTGGTGATCAAGGATATTACTCTATTTTGCGGGATCGGACAACCGGGAATTATTACACGCATGATTTTCGGGTGAACGAGATGAAAGAATCTGCTAATCCTTCGGCATTTCCGGTGTTGCAACGGCAGATAGATTTGAGTCAAGTGATAAACGGAACTTCAAAGAACGTGTTTAACGTGTTGCGTTCGTGGGTGTTCGGGAAAGATTTCGGAACTCCCTATGTATTGATTTCTAAAGATAACGAGCTGTGGTTATATGATCGTGATGCTAAGTTACCGGTAGAAAAGTATTATGAATTTCCACAAGGACAGATTATTACGGCTATCGACTCGGAATGTGTAGGTAGTCGCAGGGTGGCAATCGGTATGCAATCCGGAGAGTTCTACGTGTTGGATTTGACGAGAAAAGCCGTGAATGGCCAGAAAGAAAAATTGCTTTATGCTTCCACTCATGATTTTGGTGAGATCGTGCACATCCGCTACAAGGTAGGTTACGGTAATAGTTGGAGTTTTTAATTTGTAACAGAAAACAAGGGAGTCCCGAAGGTCTTTTCGTTTGAAATTCTTTTCGGGCTTCCTCTAATCGGCTGGAACAGAGATTTATTTAAGTCTTGTTTGTTCCAGAACGGGAGAGCGTTGTATAAATATCGGGATGAAATAAATTGTATGTAAATTAGAAGTATTTATGAAAATCAGAGTTTTAGTTATTTTGATGACTCTTGTCTGTATTCCGTTGATTACAGATGCTAAAAAGAGGGAGAAAAAGAAAAAAGCGGGAAAAACGGAGGAGGTGCAAACTCCTAAGGAATCTGCTTATGACCAGCTTTTTAAAGGTAAAGAGTGTACCACGGTGAAAGGGATGATCACGCTTCATAAGGTGGATGGTAAATTGTATTTTGAGTTTCCGTTGAGCTTGTTGGGAAGGGATATGCTTCTCGGTTCGACTGTTTCCAGTATTAGTGATAACTCGAATGCATTGGTGGGACAAAAGAATCAGACACCGTTACATGTAGCTTTCACGATGACCGATAGTATGGTTTACCTGTGCGAAGTGACGAATCCTTCTCGGGCACAGATTTTCAGCCAGAGCAAGGATAAAAACATCGGAGAGGCCATGAAGAAGGGAACCCGTTTGCCTATTATGGAAGGATTTGCGGTGAAGGCTTACAATGCCGATAGTACGGCAGTTGTTTTTGAAACGACCAAATTCTTCGTGAGCGATGATTCCCGGATGGATCCTTTTGATCCTTACGGGAAAAAAGTTTATTACGGACAGGGTACACGGAGAAAGCGTTTCCAGTCGGAATTGTCTTATGTCGGGGACATAAAGGCGTTCTCGGATAATGTTTCCGTCACCTCTTCACTTTCTTATTTGCAGGATATTGCCCTTTACGGGATGTTCATGTTGGTTATGGATGAACCGGTAACCGTGGGGGTGAATCGTTCATTAGTTTTATTGCCGGAGGAACCGACTATGCGTCCCCGGCTGGCCGATCCCCGAATCGGTTATTTTGTTTCCGGCAAAGAAGTTATTACGGACGAACAGGATGGAGTGAAAGATGTGTATTATATCAATCGTTGGGATCTTCAGCCTAAGGATGTGGAAGCTTATAAGCGGGGCGAACTGGTAGAACCGATGAAGCCGATCGTGTATTATGTCGATGATGCATTCCCGAACGAGTGGAAAGCCGCGATTCATGCCGGAGTGAGAATTTGGAACAAGGCTTTTGAAAAGATCGGTTTTAAAAATGCCGTGCAGTCTTATGACTTCCCGAAAGATGATCCGAAATTCGATCCGGACAATATAAAATATTCCTGCGTGCGTTATTGTCCGGTCGGGATGGCTAACGCGCAGGGACCGTCTTGGGTTGATCCTCGTAATAGTGAAGTGGTGAATGCTTCCGTGTTGATCTACCATGACGTGATTAAATTAGTGAATAACATGCGTTTCGTGCAGACCGCTCAAGTGGATGAGCGGGTACGTACGACTAAATTGCCGGAGGATGTTTTGTTTGAGAGTATGCGATATATCGTGGCTCACGAGGTCGGGCATACCTTGGGATTGATGCACAACATGGCTTCGTCGGCTTCGATTCCGGTAGAATCTTACCGGGATGCGGAATTCATGAAAAAATACGGGACTACCCCTTCTATTATGGATTATGCCCGCTTTAATTATATCGCGCAGCCGGAAGATAAAGGGGTTGCGTTGACTCCACCCGAATTGGGCGTGTATGACTATTATGCTATCGAATGGGGATACAAGCCTCTGTTGGACGCTCGTACGTCGGAAGAAGAATTGCCGGTTCTGCGGAAAATGATTTCGGATAAAATCGGAGATCCGATGTATCGTTACGGGAAACAGCAAATCGGGTACGGGACTTTTGATCCGTCGTCGTTGACGGAGGATTTGGGTGATGATGCCGTGAAAGCGGGTGAATATGGTATCCGGAATTTGAAATATATTCTCAAAAATCTCAATAACTGGATGGATAGTCAGGATAAAGATTACACTTACAGGGATAATATTTACCGTGAAATCTGTAACCAGTATTCTCAATATATCTATACCGCTCTGGTGAATGTCGGAGGATTCTATATTAATGAACATTATGTCGGTGATCCTTATAAAACTTATCAAGTTGTTCCTAAAGAGGTGCAAAGACGGGCTTTACGTTTCGTTATTAACGAGTTGAAAGACATGGAGTGGCTGGATAGTCCCGACGTGGTGAAGAATTTGGAGTTTGACGGTTCGAACGCCCGTTTATTACTGAAAGCTTTTGCCGGTTCGTTGGTAACAACCAAACGTCTGGCGCTGGGTGTGTATCGGGACTCGAAAGCGTATTCCCCGAAAGAATACTTGGATGATCTTTACAATATGATATGGGCATCGACAATCAGGGGAAAGGACCCAACCGAATCGGAACGTATCCTACAAACTGAAATCGTGAATTCTTTGATTCGTGACGTGAATCCGGCATCGGGAAGGAAGACTATGGCAGATATGGTATTGGCTAAATCCCGTCCGGCATACAGTTGTTCTTGTGGCGGTCACGCCGGGTTGCCGGACTACCGGATTCGGGAAATGATCGAGGGGGTGTCAGAGAGGAAAGCAATGAGTATGAAAACTGCGAATTTTGATCGCTTCTCGAACGAGATGGAATTTCAACAAAACTTGAATGGCAGGTTCGGGTATGACTTTATCCAGTACGTGGCGAATGTATCGAATGATAATAATCAGCATCTTTTACATCAGATGTTATTGAAAATACAAAATCTGATGAAAGAGAACAAAAACAACGGGACTTATGAGACTCGGGGACATTATGCTTATTTGTTGTCACAGATCGAGGGATTTTTAAAGAATAAGTGATGCATTCTAAAACAAGATATATGAATAAGAATTTCCTTTTAGTTCTATTCTGTTTGTTTTCTTTTCTGTTGACGGATGTTGTGGAGGTACAAGCCGAAAGACGGAAAAAGAAAGGGAAGGATGAGTGTGTGGAGCAGAAGAAGGAGAGCAAATATGACCAGCTTTTTGAAGGGAAAAAGTACGTGACTCGCGAGGGAATGATCACGCTTCACAAATTTGAAGATAAGGTCTATTTTGAATTTCCTTTGACTCTGCTGAAAAGAGAATTTCTGTTGGGTTCGACCGTGGTGGAGATTAGTGACAACGGAAATGCCATTATCGGTCAGAAACCCACGGATCCTTTGCATATAGCGTTTCAAAAGAGGGATAAGAAGATTGAATTGGTACAGATAAGTCTGCCGTCCGTACTTCAAGTATATAGTGATACAGATCAGGAATCGTACAATCGGGCGATTCGGAACAGTAATATTCCACCTGTGCTTAAAGCGATGGAAATCATGGCTTACAATGCGGACAGTACGGCAGTCGTGTTTGATATGACTTGGTTATTTCTAGCTGATGATGCTCGTTTGACTCCTTTTGATCCGTATAGTCGCTCTACCGGTTACGGGAAGTTGAAGCGAAGGGCTACTTTTAACCGGGAAGTTTCTTATATTGATGACATCAAGGCTTTTGAGGATAATATTGCCGTGATATCTTCACTTTCTTATGATCAAAGCCTAATGTCACCGGTAACGGGGAAGAGTGTAAAAACTGCCGTAACGGTAAAAATGAACCGTTCGATGATCCTGCTCCCGGAGAAAGATCTTATGCGCGGGCGATTGGCCGATCCAAGGGTAGGGCTTTTCTATTCCGTGAAAGAAAATATGACAACGGAAACAGACGGTTCCAGATATACTTTTTTGATGAACCGTTGGCGAGTGGAGCCTGAAGATATGGAAGCCTACAAGCGGGGTGAATTGGTGGAGCCTGTAAAACCGATCGTGTTTTACGTGGACAACGGGTTTCCGGAAGATTGGAAAGCTGCCGTGCATGCCGGGATTCGGGAATGGAACAAGGCATTTGAAGAAATCGGTTTGAAAAACGTGATGGTTAGTCGTGATTTCCCGACAGACGACCCCGAATTTGACCCGGATAACTTGAAATACAGTTGTATCCGCTATGCCCCGATCAGTATCGCTAACGGGATGGGACCCTCGTGGACAGATCCGAGAACAGGTGAGATAATTAACGCTTCTGTTTATATTTATCATGATGTCATCCGGTTGATAAACGATATGCGTTTCGTGCAGACTGCACAGGTGGACGAACGGGTAAGAACCGTGAAACAGCCTGATGACGTGCTGTATGAAAGTATGCGTTACATCGTGGCTCATGAAGTGGGACATTGTTTGGGATTGATGCACAATATGGCATCTTCTTTTTCCATTCCGGTAGATTCGCTTCGTTCTGCTACTTTTACGGCAAAATACGGGACTACACCTTCTATCATGGATTATGCCCGGTATAATTATGTGGCGCAACCGGGGGATAAAGGAGTGCGTTTAACACCGCCGGAACTGGGCGTGTATGATTATTACGCGATTAAGGTTAATTACCAGCCGGTGCCCGACGCTACGACGATGAAAGAAGAAAATAAAGTTGTACAAGACTGGATTGCTGAAAAAGCGGGTGATCCGATGTATCGTTACGGGAAACAACAAATTCGCGGTGTCTATGATCCCAGTGCTTTGACGGAAGATCTGGGTGACGATGCCGTGAAAGCGGGTGATTATGGAATGGCTAATCTAAAATATATTCTGAATCATTTGAATGAGTGGATGCAGCCGCGGGATAAGGATTATTCTTACCGGATGCATATCTATGACGAGATAGTCTACCAATGTCGGGGATATTTGTACAACGCTTACATGAATGTCGGGGGTGTTTACCTGACGGAACGTTTCGTGGGTGATCCTATGCCGAGTTTTCAAGTTGTGCCGAAAGATATTCAGAAACGTAACTTTCTTTTTCTGTTGAAACATTTGAAGAACTTGGAGTGGTTGGATGATTTCTCGTATACTGGCAATCTGCACGTGGGAGCACCAAAATCACAGGATGTTATTAATTTTTTCGCGGGGGCATTATTAAATACCAAACGGGTATCTCTTTGTGCTTATCGGGAACCGGATGCCTATACCCCGAAAGAATATTTGGATGACCTTTATGCCGGGGTGTGGGAATCGACGTTAAAGGGAAGAAAGCCAAAACAATCCGAACGTTATCTGCAACAAGTTGTACTAAACGGGTTGTTTGCCCGATTGGCTCCTGCTTACAAGGCAGAGTCGGAGCGGCAGTCCCGAGAACCGATGTTTGCAGGCGAAAGGATATGTATGTCGGGCGAAAGATGCCGACATATGGAGGACGTTGCCGGATTCGGTCTGCATTATGGTGTGTATAACGTGGCTCATGATAATTCGCAACATCTCTATTACCTGTTGTTACAACGTGTTGAGAACCTGTTAAGGCAAAAAGTCGGGACAGCTGACAGGGAAACGAATCTTCATTATTCTTATCTGCTCGAGATGATTGAAGATTTTAGAAATGCCCGGTAATGAAGTTTTAATGAACGATATAATTTATAAATAGAAGATATGAATAAAGGTTTTATACTATCAATAATCCTATTGGCATTCTTTATTCAGGTGAATCCGGCGGATATAGTCGCGAAGAACCGGAAGAAGAAAGCGACGAAAGAGAACGTGCAACAAGAGCCGGAAACGAAGTACGAGAAATTGTTTAAAGGAAAGAAAATAAAAACGGTAAAAGGATTGATCACGCTTCATCAAGTCGGGGGGAAACTATATTTCGAGTATCCTTTATCCCTGTTGGGACGGGAATACTTGTTGGGAACGACTTTCGTCGAAACCAGTGACAATGGTAACGGGGCTGTCGGGCAGATGATCAACGATCCCTTGCATATCGCTTTCACGCTGCGAGATTCTACCCTGCAAATGCATGAGATTACGCGTAAGTGGGGAACGAATCCGATGCTTACCGATTCGCCCGAGGAAGGTATGCGGGAAGCTGTTCGTAAAAGTACTCAACCACCGATCCGGTATGCTTTTAAAGTAGAGGCTTATAGTCCGGACAGTACTGCCGTAGTGGTGGATATGACGGATTTTTTCTTGAAACAGAATAATGATTTGACTCCTTTTGCTGACGAGGGGAAACGTGTGGATGAACTGGGGGACGGTCAGAGAGATATGAAGTTGAAAGAAGAGTTGACTCGTTTGGATGATATCAAGGCTTTCGAGGATAATATTTCGATTATTTCAACTGAAACCTATACTCAGAATTTGTTGGTAAACGGTCAATATCTGGTCGTGCAGGATGAACCGGTGACGGTGAAGTTAAACCGGACATTACTTATTTTACCGGGAGAGGAACAGTTGATGAGACCCCGTTTAGGGGATCCTCGCGTAAACGTGACGACGACCGAACGGGAGAATATGACGACTAAAGTCGATGGTTCCCGGGTTACGCACTATATGACACGTTGGGATATACAACCGAAAGATGTGGCGAAATATAAAAGTGGAGAATTAGTGGAACCGGAGAAGCCGATTGTGTTCTACGTGGATAATAATTTCCCCGAAGGTTGGAGCGAATATATCAAAGCCGGAATTGAAGAATGGAATAAGGCTTTCGCGGCGATCGGTTTTAAAAATGTGCTTCAAGTGAAGGCTTTCCCGGTTAATGATACGACTTTTGATCCGGATAACATGAAATTCTTGTGTATTCGTTATGCCCCGATCGGGGTGGAAAGTTTCAAGACGGCTCCTCGTTGGGTAGATCCGCGGTCGGGGCAAGTGATGAACGCGTCTATCGAGATATTCCATGATATGTTGAGGCGGGTGAACTTAAAACGTTTTGTTCAGACAGCTTCATGTGATGAGGCCGTCCGCACGATGAAATTGCCGTTGGAGAAATATGGAGAAGGTTTGAAGGGGATGATTGTACATGAAGTAGGACATATTCTGGGTTTCGCTCATAACTTGCCGGCATCTCATGCTTACCCGACCGATTCCCTGCGTTCTGCTTCTTTTACCCGGAAATACGGTATAACCCCTTCTATCATGGATAACATGGGCTATAATTATGTGGCTCAACCGGGAGACAAAGATGTTGTCTTGATTCCAGAAAGACTGGGGGTGGCAGACTATCATGCCGTGAAAGTGGCATATCAACCCGTGTTTGACGTAAAGACACTTGAAGACGAACAAAAGGTGGTAGAAAAGTGGATCGCGGAAAAGGTGGGAGATCCGATGTATCGTTTTGACCCGGAACCTTACACGTTGACGATGTTCGATCCGACTTCCTTGCCTGAAGATTTGGGTGATGACGCCATTAAATCAAGTACTTACGGGATTCGGAATCTGAAATACCTGATGGAGAATATGAACCAATGGTTGGACAAAGAAGATATCGATTACACGTATCGTAATATGGTATATCGTTACGTGGGTTATTATTATAAGCGCTATATCTTTAACGTGTTCATGAATTTGGGAGGGTTTTATCTGAATCAGCATTATGTCGGTGATCCGGTTTCAACTTTTGTTGCTGTTCCGAAAGAGGTACAGAAGAATTCGTTGAAATTCGTGATCGGGCAATTGAAAGATATAGATTGGATAGATCGTCCGGAAGTGGTGGAGAATTTGGAATTCGACGGTTCCCGGGCTCGTCAGATACTGAAAGATTTCTTGAGTAAGGCGGATGAAGAAACAGATTTGTTCAGTACTCGCCGTATTTCACTGGTGGCTTACCGGGACAAGGGTAATTATACCCCGGAAGAGTATTTGGAAGATTTGTACAAGATGATTTGGGAGCCGACCATAAAGGGACGCAATTTGACAGAAACCGAAAGAATTTTGCAAGTGGCTTTCTTGACCAATGTGCGGAATACTGTTGATATCAATGGTAATCGTGAAAATGCTTCCCGTTATTATGCGAAGTCTCAGAACGTGTTGCATGAATCTGTCGAATCGTTGAATGGTAAACAAAGTAACCGGATGCCGGAAGTTGCCGGATTCGGAAGTCGCTGGTTGGTGGAGAATATGGCTGTCGATAATCCGAATCATTTGTGGTATAATCTTTATTTGAAAGTAATAGAACAGGTAAAAAAACGCCAAGGGTCCGGTAATGCGGATACGAAGGCTCATTACGATTATTTGATGTTTCTAATCAATCGTTCGTTGAAAGGTTGATAGTGTTAATTAGTTTGTGGTAGATTAATTCGTTTCGGGAAATTCCGGAATGGTTCTGAAGGCCGCCTAAAAAGTAAAATTTTTGGGCGGCAATCTTTTTATTTAATCATTGGATTTCTGAGCGTGTTTTGGGAAAATATTCGAGAACCCGTGGTAATCCTAACGTAATACTACCTCTACTTGCTTATAAGGCGGTTATTCTATCCTTGTGTCATCGTTAGACACCGGGGATATAAGAGTGGTGTAAGTTTTCTGTAAGTAGGTAGAGGTAGTATTACCTTGGGATTACAGTAGGTTTTAGGCGATTTGTGAGGAAACGACATGCTCTTGAAAAGTCTTTTCGGGTTTTTAATTGAAAATAGAGAATTGAAAGTTAAAAATGAAGGAATTTCAGGTAGTGAATGATTGAAGAATGAGTAATGTTTCCTATATTTGTAATAGATATAATAGTATATATTAAATATCAAATTGAGATATAAAAGTTATAATAATGAAAGTTATATATGATTTTGATTTGGTTTCGATAGAAGAACTTTTGCAAATTTTAGCGCGGAATATGAAGAAGAGGCGGTTAGAGAAGAATTATTCCCGCAAACTGCTTTCGGAGATGAGTGGGGTGCCATTAGCTACAATTGTGAAATTTGAGAATGTGCATAAAATTTCATTGGAATCTTATGTAGCACTTTGTAAAGCGCTTGGATACACGGAAGAGATTAAGGCTCTGCTTGGGGAACCGAAATACAGCACGATGCAGGAACTTGATACGATAAATCAGAATAGAAACAGAAAAAGGGGACGAGATGAAATTAGTTGACAAGCTCACGGTTATGTATCGCGACAGGAAAGTAGGCGAATTGACTTTGACTCCTGACAGGAGACGTTGTGCTTTTCAATATGATAAAAATTGGTTGGTATCCGGTTTCTCCATATCTCCTTTGGACTTGCCTTTAAAGCCGGATTTATTTATCGCGTCACCTGAGCCTTTTTATGGGAATTTCGGGATATTTGAAGATAGTTTGCCTGATGGTTATGGTCGATATTTGTTAAATCGTATTCTGAGAAAAGAAAAGATTGATGATTCAACTTTAACGCCATTACAAAGATTAAGTATTGTCGGACGTACGGGCATGGGAGCCTTGTCTTATGTTCCTGAATCTTATATTGGTGAGGATAAAACATTGCCGGAATTAGATGAGTTTCAAGAATTGGCGTTGGCTGTTTTAGGTGAAAAGACAGACGAGGGGGAAGAGGTTCTCTATTTTAATAGTGGTAATTCCGGGGGATGTAGACCTAAATGCTTGTATCGGGATGCGGATGGGGTTTGGCTTGTCAAATTCAGGCATATCTACGATCCCGCGGACATGGGGAAAACGGAATATAAATATAATTTGGCAGCAAGGCGATGTGGTATTGAAATACCTGATTTTAAACTTTTAGAGGGAAAGTATTTTGCATCCATGCGTTTTGATATTGAGAATGGGGAACGCCTGCACGTTGCTACGGCAGGTGCTTTATTGAATGAATCTATTTTGTTACCGAAATTGGATTACAAAATATTATTACATCTTACGGGGTATTTAACGCAAGACTCAAAAGCGGTTGATGAGATGTTTCGTCGTATGGTTTTTAATGTATTGACCTCAAATAAGGATGATCATGCGAAGAATTTTAGTTTTATATGTAGGGATGGGATTTGGACATTGGCTCCGGCATATGATTTAACTCTTTGCCGTGCAGGGTATAACGGGGAACATGCAACTTCCGTGAATAATAGCGGGAATCCGTCGTTGGAAGATATGATTGCCGTGGGAAAAAGTATCCGGATAAACGAGGAGAAGGGAATTCATATTATTCGTTCGGTCTACGAACATTGTCAAGATATTTTATCTCCTTGTTGGCAAGGTGTCATTCATGATGGAAATTGTTAACTTTTGGGAGTTTCTAAAAACTTAAAGACCGTCCTCGATAATTTAGACGGTCTTTAAGTTTCTTATTGAGCGTAGGAAGCTACGCAACTTTCTCGTGTTCCCGTGATGTCGAAAATGACTTGCAGGTGTAGAAGTTCGAATATCTTCAAAACATCCGGGGATAGGTTGCAAAGTTTCAAGTTGGAACCGACACTTTTAGCTGTTTTGAAAAGAGCGATGACCGTGCCGATACCGCTACTATCCACAAATTCAATGTGATTGAAATCGAATATCATCCGACAGTCGGGATTATTCAAATAAGGTCTTAGTTCAGACTTAACTTCTTCTGACAGCGCGAGAGTGAAACGAGTCACTTCTTCTGTAAATTCGGCGAAGGTGATACCGTTGTGTTCTGTTACTTTGATTATCATGGTTTTTCTAGTATCTAAATTAATGGGTTATTTAGCAAAAGTAATCATTTTTGCTGACAATGCAAATAAATCATCAAATGATTCGTTAAGGTATCTGTGGAAAAAAATAATATTAAATCGTTTGCAAAATTTGTTTACTTCGCTTGGATACGGGATATAAGTTTTTGGAAGAAAGGATAATATGTGTGGTTATGCATAACTTTTTTCATAAGAAGTAATATTTTTAAAGAAAGGGTGGGCGGGATGAATAAAAGTTATAACTTTGCGGAGCGTTATAGTTAATAGTATAATAATATAATGAATATTTAAGCGATAAATAATGATGAAGACTACTCCATTTACACATTTTCATGAGGCGTTGGGAGCAAGAATGGCTCCGTTTGCCGGTTACAATATGCCGATAGAATACACGGGTATCAAGGACGAGCATAATACCGTACGCGAGAAATTGGGCGTGTTCGATGTTTCTCACATGGGAGAATTTTGGGTAAAAGGTCCGAAGGCTTTCGAGTTGGTGCAGAAACTTACGTCCAATGATGTGGCAGCATTAACTGACGGTAAAGTGCAATACAGTTGCTTCCCGAACGAAACTGGTGGTATCGTGGACGATTTGCTGGTGTATCGTTTCAGTGCTGAAAAGTATTTGTTGGTGGTGAATGCTGCGAATATCGATAAGGATTGGGCATGGTGCACCAAATGGGCGAAAGAGTTAGGTATGAACTTGGATACGGATTTGGAGAACGCTTCCGAGAATATCTGTCAACTTGCCGTTCAAGGACCGTTAGCATTGAAAGCAATGCAAAAATTGACTTCCGCTGACGTGGTGGATATGGAATATTATACTTTCCAAGAAATTCCGTTTGCCGGGGTAGACAAAGTAATTTTTTCCACGACCGGATATACCGGAGCAGGCGGTTGCGAGATTTACGCTTACGTGAAAGACGCCGAGAAAATCTGGAATGCCGTATTCGAGGCAGGCGCAGAGTTCGGTATTAAGCCTTGTGGTTTAGGTTCTCGCGACACGTTGCGTTTGGAAGCCGGTTTCTGCTTGTACGGGCATGAAATTGATGACGAACACTCTCCGATTGAAGCCGGATTAGGTTGGATCACGAAGTTTGTACCGGGAAATGATTTCATCAACCGCGCGTACCATGAAAAAATGAAAAATGACAAGCCTGCCCGCTACATGAAACCGTTCGAGGTGCTGGATAAGGGTATCGCTCGTCAGGGATACGTGATCGAGGACGCAGAAGGAAACGAGATCGGGGTGGTTTGCTCGGGTACTGTTTCCCCGTTGACAGGCAAGTCAATCGGTACGGGATACGTGAAGAGCGGTTTCCACAAGCTGGATACCGAGATTTTCATCCGTGTAAGAAATAAAGCTTTAAAAGCGAAAATCGTCAAAACCCCGTTCTTTTAGTCGGGTGCTTTTGAGCTGAACGATAACAAAGCACCCGCAAACGGGTGCTTTTGTCTTTGAAGGTATAAAAACGTTTTCGAAAAGGCGGAAGTTGTTGATATCAAGCGAATAACGAACGCGAATAAAAATTACGGAAAAAAGTCTTTTATACCGACTTATTTTGCATCTTTGCAACGTGATTATAAACAAGATTTTAGTATTAATTATCTATTAAATATTTTAGAGATGAGAAAACACATTTTTAATGCCGGACCTTGTAAATTGCCGGATTCTACATTGGAAAATGTATCAAAAGCTGTGCTTGAGTTTGGTAACACGGGACAATCTATTTTGGAAGTGTCTCACCGTTCTTCTGATTTTCAAGCTGTGTATGACGAAGCTGTAGCTTTATTCAAAGAAGTATTGAGCATCCCGGAAGGATATTCCGTAATTTTCTTGGGTGGTGGCGCCAGCATGCAATTCTGCATGATCCCGTTCAACTTCTTCAAGAAGAAAGCTGCTTATGTGAACACCGGTACTTGGTCAACCGCTGCTATTAAGGAGGCTAAAATGTGGGGAGATGTAGAAATTGTTGCTTCTTCTGAGGCAGATGGATTTACTTATTATCCCGAATTCACGATCCCTTCAGACGTGGATTACATGCACATCACTTCCAACAACACGATCCGCGGTACGGAAATTTTCTATGATCCGACTTCTCCGGTGCCTTTAATCTGTGATATGTCATCAGACATCTGCAGCCGTCCGGTTGACGTGTCTAAATATGCTATGATCTATGGTGGTTGCCAAAAGAACCTCGGACCTGCCGGAGTTACTTTCGTGATCATCAACAATGATTTCTTGGCTAACAACGTTGTTGCAGACAGAATGATCCCGACCATGTTGAGATACAAAACTCACGTGGATAAAGAATCTATGTACAACACTCCTCCTTGTGTGAACATCTTTGGGGTAAAAGAAACCTTGAAGTGGGTTAAAGCAATGGGTGGCGTTGAAGCTATGGAGAAATTGGCTATCGAGAGAGCTGATATGATCTATAACGAATTGGAAAGAAGCAAGATGTTCCGTCCGGTTGTGAAAGAAGGTTCTCGTTCAAGAATGAACATTCCTTTCTTGTTGAGAGAAGGATACGAGTCATTGGAGAAAGAATTCTTGGATTTCACTAAATCAAAGAATATCGTGGGTATTAAGGGACACCGTTCAGTAGGCGGATTCCGTGCTTCTACTTACAACGCTTGTACTATCGAGGACGTGAAGGCTTTGGTTGCTGCAATGCAAGAATTTGAAGCTGCTCACATTAAATAATTTATTGATTTACGATTTCGGATTTACGAGCATTGCTTTCGCTGTGCTCGAAATCTAAAATCGTAAATCTTTTTTTTACATCAAAAATTGAAATATCATGACTAAAGTATTAATTGCAACAGATAAACCGTTTGCTCCGGTTGCTGTAAACGGGATTCGTGAGATCGTAGAGGCTCAGGGATACGAATTGGTATTATTAGAAAAATATACTTCTCAAGACGAGTTGATCGCTGCCGTGGCTGACGTTGACGCCATGATCATCCGTTCGGACAAAGCTACAAAAGAAGTTATCGAGGCTGCCAAGAAATTGAAAGTGATCGTTCGTGCAGGTGCCGGATTTGACAATATCGACTTGGCTGCTTGTACCGCTCATAACGTGGTAGCTATGAATACCCCGGGACAAAACTCAAACGCAGTGGCTGAGTTGGCTTTCGGTATGATGGTTTACATGGCTCGTAACTTCTTCAACGGTAAATCAGGTTCTGAGTTGAAGGGGAAGAAAATCGGTATCCACGCTTATGGAAACGTGGGACAGAATGTGGGTCGTATCGCTCGCGGTTTCGGTATGGAAGTGTACGCTTTCGACCCGTTCATGACGGACGAACAAATCAAGGCTGCCGGTGCTACCCCGTTACATTCAGCTGAAGAAATGTATGGTATGTGTCAATATATCTCTTTGCATATCCCGGCAACGGAACAAACCAAGAAATCTATCAACTATGATTTGTTAAAGAATATGCCGAAGGGTGCCGTGTTGGTAAACACCGCTCGTAAAGAGGTTATCGATGAGGAAGGTTTGGGTAAATTGATGGAAGAAAGAGCTGATTTCCACTATATCACCGATATCGCTCCGGATTGCGATTGCTTCAACAAGTTTGAAGGTCGTTTCTTCGCTACCCCGAAAAAGATGGGTGCTCAGACCGAAGAGGCTAATGTGAATGCCGGATTGGCTGCCGCTCGCCAAATCGTGAACTTCATCGAGAAAGGCGACGAGAAATTCAGAGTAAACAAATAAATTAATTTTAGATTTATGATTTGCGATTTTAGATTGAAATGTTTTTGTGTCTTGAATCGTAAATCATAAATCATAAATCTAAAATCAATATATGGCAATAGTAAAACCATTTAAAGGATTGCGTACTCCCTCTCAAGAAATTTGCGAGGAGTTGGCTTGTCTGCCTTATGACGTGATGAACTCGGAAGAAGCTGCACAAATGGCAGCCGGTAAACCTCGTTCATTATTACATGTGACCAGAGCCGAAATCGACTGTCCCGCTGGAACGGATATTCATTCCGAAACAGTTTATAACAAGAGTGTTGAGAACTTCAATATGTTCCAAGACAAGGGATGGTTAGTACAAGATGAGGACGCAAAATTCTATATCTACGCCCAAACCATGGACGGAAGAACACAATACGGTATCGTGGGATGTGCTGCTTGCGAGGATTACGTGAACGGTATTATCAAGAAACACGAGTTGACTCGTCCCGACAAGGAAGAGGATCGTATGATTCTGACCCGTTACGTGAAAGCTAATTTGGAGCCTGTGTTCTTCGCTTACAAGGCTGTACCGGAAATCGATGCTATCGTTGAGGATATCGTGAAGAGCCGGAAAGCTGACTACGATTTCGTGGCAGAAGACGGTTTCGGTCATCATTTCTGGGCTATCAACTGCCCGGATACGAACAAGCGTCTGGAAGAATTGTTCGCCACCAAAGTGCCTTACACTTATGTTGCGGACGGACACCACAGAACGGCTGCTGCCGCTCGTATCGGTGCCGAATTCAGCGCTAAGAACCCGAACCACAACGGAACAGAAGAGTATAACTTCTTCATGGCTGTTCATTTCCCGGATCATCAATTGAAAATTATCGATTACAACCGCGTGGTGAAAGATCTGAACGGTTTGACCGAGGAGCAATTGATGGCTAAATTGGGTGAACATTTCACGGTTGAAGATATGGGTACGGAGATTTACCACCCGGCTAAATTGCATGAATTCAGCATGTATTTGGATGGAAGATGGTATAAATTGACCGCTAAACCCGGAAGTTACGATGATAACGATCCGATCGGAGTATTGGACGTAACGATTCTTTCTAATCATGTGTTGGCTGACATCCTTGACATTCAGGATTTGCGTACTTCCAAACGGATTGATTTCGTTGGTGGTATCCGTGGGTTGGGTGAATTGAAGCGTCGTGTTGACAATGGAGAGATGAAAGTGGCTTTCGCTTTATATCCTGTGTCTATGGAGCAATTGATTAATATTGCCGATACCGGGAATATTATGCCCCCGAAGACAACTTGGTTTGAGCCGAAGTTGCGTTCAGGAATGGTAATTCATAAGATTTGATAAAATAAAAAAAGCGGCGGGAGCCGCTTTTTTTTATGCCTTGTATTTAAGCCATTTGTAAAGTTCTTTCCACGTGACCTTTTTCCCGTACATCAGGATACCTACCCGGTATATCTTGCCCGATAGCCATGTGAAGAACAGGAAGGAAGCAACCAGTAATCCCATGGAAGTAGCGATCTCCCATGCCGGGACCCCGAACGGGATGCGCACGAGCATCACTACCGGGGAAGTGAACGGGATAAGAGAACTCCAGAATACCATGGGCGATTCGGGGCTTTTCATGGCAGCGACACCGATATAAAGGGCTACTACCAATATGATAGAGAGCGGTGTCATGAATTGTTGGGAATCGGTTTCGTTATCCACTGCTGCACCGATCGCGGCGAAGAGTGACGCGTAGAGTAAGTATCCCCCGATAAAATAGAAAAGGAATGCTGCAAGGAATTTCATGATAAACGCGGGATCGATCGTCTTTGCCAGATTCTGAATCACGGCTAACTGTTCCGTGTTTATCTCGGAACTCTGTGCGAACATCGTGAGGTCACTTGCGTTTTTCAATGCTTCCAAGTCCAAGTTGGGCATAAACAACGCTTGAAACGCGATCATAATTATTCCGCCGAGAACAATCCAGATCAGAAATTGCACAAGTCCCACGGCGGCAACACCGATGATTTTTCCCAACAAGAATTGGAATGGTTTCACGGAAGAAACGAGAACTTCAATGATACGGTTCGTCTTTTCTTCAATGACGCCTTTCATGACTTGGGAAGCGTACATGAAGACAAAGAAATAGATAATCATTCCTGCCACTAACCCGATAATGGAAGTGATTTCCGAAGAACCCTCTTTCGTATCTCCTTTATCCGTGACTAACAAGGTTCTGACTAATACAGGTGTCTTTGCCGCGTCCAATTCTTGTTCAAGGTTAGGTACCTGACTTTTGGCTATGACTTCGGCTCGCTTGATACTCTCGATATTCTGTCGTAGCTGTGCGGCCAGTTCATTTTTTAATTCCATGGGTACCTGTGATGTCGAGAATACCGGAATTTCGGCATGAGTCATAACGTTTGCCGGCACTCTGGTAATGGCGTAATAGTCATTCTTTTTCAGAAACTCGGCATAATCGCTTTCCGGTATGTCATGGTCAATGTATTGGAAAGTCGTGTTATTAATCTTCTGGAATGGGGTTTCGAGACTCGATTCGTTGATCACGGCTATCGTTCTCTTTTGCGTGTCGTCACGCAATAGCATCCACATCAGGAATGCGTAAAACAACGCGAACAGGATCGGGACGAAAATGGTAACGACCAGAAATGTTTTTTTACGTACCCTTGTGGAGAACTCCCGGCTTATGATGATGAATATCTTGTTCATTTTAATTGAAAATTGAAAATTGAAAATTGAAAATGAAGAATCATTCACAAGCTTCAATTTGAATTATTATAGCTTAATATTCTATTGTTCTTTAACCAGTTTGATGAAAATATCGTTCATGCTGGGAATAATCTTCTGGTAAGAGATTATGTCCGCTTTCGGCAGCACTCTGGACAGGAGAGTATTTGCCGAACAATACGTGTTCTGTTGTAAGATAATATCTTGGCGTTCATCTTCGACACGCTGGGATACTACCTCGAATTCCGAGCCGACAACGAGTTCCGGGTTAAATTCCGGGTTGTAGCGACAACTTAATTGATAGGTATTGCTGGCATATTTTTCCCGAATCTGGTTAATCGGGCCTTCGATGATTTTCCGGGATTTGTTAATGAGAGCGATATGGCTGCAAATCTCTTCGACTGATCCCATGTTGTGAGTGGAAAAGATGATTGTCGTTCCTTTTTTGCGAAGTTCCAATATCTCCTTTTTCAATAATTCCACGTTGATCGGGTCAAACCCGCTGAAAGGCTCGTCGAATATCAGCAACTCCGGTTCATGTAACACGGTTGTGATAAACTGCACCTTCTGCGCCATTCCTTTGGAGAGTTCTTCTACCTTTTTGTCCCACCAAGCCTCTATGCCGAATTTCTCGAACCACATTTTCAATCGGGTAATGGAATCACTTTTGCTGATTCCTTTTAAACGAGCCAGATAGACGGCTTGTTCTCCGACTTTCATCTTCTTGTAGAGTCCTCGCTCTTCCGGAAGATAACCGATGCGATTGACGTCAGATGGTTTCAGATGTTCACCCCGGAAATAGATTTCGCCCGAATCAGGAGCGGTGATTTGATTGATGATACGGATTAATGAGGTTTTCCCGGCTCCGTTCGGACCTAGTAATCCGTAAATCGAGCCTTCCGGGATATTGATGGAAACATCATCCAGTGCCTTGTGATTGGCATACGTCTTGACGATGTTTATAGCTTTAAAGAAACTCATATTCGTTTAGTAAGCAAAGGCTGCCGAAGGGGCAGCCTTTGAAGGTTATTTTATTTCAAACATTAAAGCGTCTTTGGGAATTTTGTCGCCTTTATTTACATGGATTTTAACGACAGTTCCGCTTATAGGGGCCAGAATTTTGTTATGCATTTTCATGGCTTGCAGGAGGCATAATAAGTCTCCGGCTTTCACTTCCTGACCTTCTTTCACGTACATGTCGATAATAGAACCGGGTATGTACGTGAGGACGGCTCCCGGATCGGGTTTTTCCCATTTCTTGCGGTTGATAAATTTCTCCGTGAATTGGGTTTTGTATTGTAAGCCGTCAATTTCTAATAAGTCATATTTTGGTGTACTCATTCGTGGTATAATTTAAGATTAAAATGGAGGAATACCATGTTTTTTTGCCGGGGTTAGTACCGACTTGTTGCTGGATACCTCGATAGAGTGTTTCAAAATTTTCCGGGTTTCCTCGGGTTCGATGACAGAATCAATGTACCCTTTGGATGCAGCCACATAGGGGTTAGCGAATTTCTCGCGATATTCGGCAACTTTGATCTTGCGCATTTCGTCCGGATTCTCTGCTGACATGATCTCTTTCTTGAAGATAATGTTAGCGGCTCCTTCCGGTCCCATTACGGCAATCTCTGCTGTCGGCCAAGCGAACATGAAGTCTGCTTTCAAGTGACGCGAGTTCATGGCGATGTAACCTCCGCCGTACGCTTTCCGCAGGATCACGGTGATCTTGGGCACGGTCGCCTCGCTATACGCGTAAAGTACTTTTGCCCCATGACGGATAACACCCATGTGTTCTTGTTCCACGCCCGGTAAGTAACCCGGCATATCTTCGAAGGTCACGATCGGGATATTGAATGCGTCACAGAAGCGGATGAAACGTCCCGCTTTATCCGATGAATCGCAATCCAGCACTCCCGCTAACACGGAAGGTTGATTTGCCACGAAACCGATAGTTTCTCCGTCGATACGTCCGAATCCGACCACGATATTTTTGGCAAATTCCTGTTGTATTTCAAGGAAGTCCGAGTCATCGGCAACCGCCCGGATAATATCTCTCACGTCGTAAGGTTGAGTGGGATCGGCGGGAACAATCTTTTCGATTTTGTACTCCGGTTTCGGCGGTTTGGAGGGGAACGGTTTGGCTTTCGCCTCGTTACTCCACGGGATAAAGGTCAATAGTTTTTTGATCTGTTCGAAACATTCGTACTCCGAGTGTGCGAAGAAATGGGCGTTACCGCTGACTTCACTGTGCACTCTGGCACCCCCGAGTTCTTCCATCGTTACCACTTCACCGAGTACGGTTTTCACCACTTCCGGTCCCGTGATAAACATTTTCGAGATGTTGTCCACCACGAACACGAAGTCAGTCAAAGCGGGTGAATACACGGCACCTCCCGCGCAAGGACCGAGAATGACGGATAATTGAGGAATAACTCCGGATGCCTGCGTGTTACGGAAGAAGATTTCCCCGTATCCTGCCAGAGAGTCAACTCCTTCTTGAATACGAGCACCTCCCGAGTCGTTGATCCCGATCAAGGGTACTCTCATTTTCAGAGCGTGGTCCATGATTTTGGTGATCTTGCGGGCATGCATCAAGCCTAATGAACCACCGGCAACGGTGAAGTCTTGGGCATAGATACACACGGGTTCTCCATAAATAGTACCGGTTCCGATGATAACACCATCACCATGCAGAACCTTTTTATCCATATCAAAATCTTTTGACTGATGCTCAACGAACATGTCGTACTCGTGGAAAGAATCTTTGTCGAGTATTGCTTCAATACGCTCCCGGGCTGTCAACTTTCCCATTGCAGCTTGCTTCTTAATAGCCTCTTCGCCACCACCTTGAAGAACAATCTCTTTTCTCTTCCTTAAATCAAGAACATTTCTTTTAAGTGACATAAGTAATAATTTATGTTTGTAAATGATAGGTTTCAACTCAATACAAAATCCTACCTACCCAGTCTGCAAAATTACGAAAAAAAACGGAGAAAAAAACACCTGCTCGGGGGTGTTTGGGATAATGTATTGATACATTGTGCATTGGAGTGGTAAAATGTTTTTTTGCCCCCCATCGTGTTTTTGTTCTGTTTTCGTAACACGAAACAAGTTTCATGCGTAAAATTTACATTCTGTTTTGCGGGAGTGGTGGGGCATGTGGAAGGAGTTTTCCGTGTTACCCGTGGGATTTGAAGAAATAATTGTAGTTTTGCAATTGGTTTACAACCTTCGAAATGAAGATAGAATGAAGATTTTACGTAGGATATTAAAATATATATTCAGGGTTATACTGGGGCTTTTCACCTTGGTAGTGCTTGTTATGATTCTTTTATACATTCCCGGTATACAGAATTTCGTGACGGGAAAGGCGGAGCAATACGTGGAGCGTAACATGGGTATGAAACTTTCCGTGGGGCGTGTACTGTTGAAATTCCCGTTAGACTTGGCAGTGGAAAGAATTTATTTTGGAAAGACGGAGCGGGACACGATGCTGAGTGCTGACCTGATTCAAGTAAATGTCGCTTTATCGAAATTGTTGAAGAAGGAGATTGAAGTGCGACGGTTGGTGATAGAGAATGCGGCAGTGAACTTCGGGGATACGCTTTCGGGAATGAAAATGAAAGTGGCACTCCATGAACTGAATCTTCGTATGGACAGGTTGAATCTGGCGAAGCAAGAGGCTGACATTCCTACGGTTTCCTTGCATGGCGGAACGGTTTTCATGAACTTGGGTGAAAGTGAGCCGGACACTACACAGCCGGGAGAGCCGGCACGTTGGAAGTTCCGGGTGGGCGAATTGCTGTTGGATAGTGTCGACTGCGTGATGAGCGGGTTGCCCATGGGACAAATCCGTGCGGGGGTGGGCGAAGGACGCTTGAGGGAAGCGGAGATACATCTTGGGGAACAGACGGTAAATCTGGATTCCATACTATTGGTACGGGGATATTGTGAGGTGTTGACGCTAACGGATGCCACTTCGGGCGGGGAGGACGCGGTACAGGATTCCACGGGGAGTATGCCGTGGGTAGTACATGCCGGGAAGGTCGAGTTGGCGGATAGTCGTTTTTTAATGAAGCCTCGCGGAATGAGTGTGGCAGAGGAAAGATTTCCGGAGGCGATACGGGTATCGGCTCTTTCATTGCAAGTGGACAGCGTGTTTAACCGGGGAACGGAGATAGCGGCTATCGTGCAGCGATTGCAGTTGAAAGAAGGGAACGGGCTTGATTTGCGGAATTTATCCTGTCGGGTAAATGTCGGGAGCGATAAGTCTAACGTTTCCAATCTGTCATTGAAAACGGCTTATAGCCGGTTAGGGATGAACGTGCAAGCGGCTAGCGGGCTTACCGGATTCGGGATGAATACTCCTTTGCGCTTGTCGATAAACGGTACGATAGGGGGGAAGGATATACTTTTGTTTATGCCGGACACGAATAAATTAATGGAATCTTTTTTACAGGATAAAACGTTTTCGCTTGCCGGATTATTGAATGGGGAGATCGAGCGATTGAATATCGAACACCTGAACGTGGGTGTCGGAAATGATTTTTTGTTGGAAAGTAGCGGAAAAGTTTCTTCTATTACCGATATGGAACAGATGGTCGCGGATTACCGGGTATCGTTGACTGTTCGGAACGGGTGTTTTTTCGCGCCGTTCTTGGGCGACGGGGAGGAGGCAGGCGTGGTTGTGCCGGATAATTTGAAGTTGAACGCCGATTTACATATGGCGGATCAGACCGCGAGAGTCAAAGTGGGAGTTAGCCCCCGACAAGGAAGTCTGAATATGGTTGCCGGTTACGGGATGAAAGATAATTCCTATTACGCGGGAGTTCGTTTGCGGGAGTTCGCGTTGAATGAATTTATGCCGAAGGATTCATTGGGAATGGTTTCCGCCACGCTTTCCGCCTCGGGGAAAGGATTGGATTTGAAAACGGCGGCGGGCAAAGTGAATTTAGCTTTGGCATTATTGCAATACAATGGTTACGATTATAAAGATATCACGTTGAATGCCGTGTTGAAAGAGGGTGTGCTGAACGGGGCTTTGGCAAGTGGTAATAAAGAGTTGGATATGGATATGAAATTCCAGCTTACCGCCGGCGACAAGGGATACGAGGCAAAGATTGAAAGTGATATCCGGAACGCGGACTTGAAAGGATTGCATTTTATGCCGGAAGAACTGGCGTTCTCTCTGGGATTGACGTTGCAGGGAGAATTGAACGCGGACAGTACTTCCGCTCTAAAAGCCGATTTCACGGATATCGTTTTGAAAGATGTCGGAACCCGGCAGTTGGGGGATTTAAATATATCGTTCGCCGGGGAGGACAATCGTACCCGATTGAACGTGGACGCTGGAGATTTGAGCGTGAAGTTTAACGGGAAAGGGAACGGCTATCTGTTGGCTCGGCAATTTGCCAAAGCGGGAGAACTGCTTGCCGGACAACTGGAAATACACGATTTTAATATGGAACAATTGGGGGAGGTGTTGCCGGATTTCAGTTTGACGATCGATGCTGCCCAAAAGAACATATTAAACAGTTACCTGAAGAATAACGGGATGCGCTTCAAGCGTGTAGGTATAGAACTGGGGACGGATACCGAGTCCCACTTCAAGATGGATGCCGGGGTTTTCGGGTTGGACATCGAGGGTTTCGTGATCGATAGCGTGTTCATGAACGCTCACGGTCAAGGCGTGGCTTTGCGCTACGGGGTGAACGTGTTCGGGGCAAAAAATCAATTGGAAGCATTGTCGCAATTGACCGCGGAAGGCTCGGTGGAACACGATCAGGTAAACGTGAGATTGCGGGAACGGGAGAATAAAGACGGAGAGATCTTTAACATCGGGGCGAATATCGCTTTTCAGGACAGTGCTGTCAGCGTGAGTATATCCCCGGACCCGTTGGTGTTGGGATACGTGTCTTGGCAAGTGAACCGGGGAAACTTTGTTCGTCTGAAACAAGGCGAAATTCCGGCGGCAAACTTGCAGTTGTTGAACGGGGACAAGCGTATCCGGTTGGTGTCGGAGGAAGGAGCGAACCGGGAACCGGAATCATTGGTCGTGGATATAAAAGGTATTGATCTGGGGCATATCTCCGATGTGTTGAGTTTTATCCCGGATATGTCCGGTATGCTGGGCGTTGATTTACAGATGCACAGTAAAAACAAGGTGATCGACGTGGGTGGGAATATCACGATAAATGAATTTAATTATCAACAGGAGCGGATCGGGAACTTGGATATGGGTATAAAATACCGCTTGTCGCGACAGACCGAGCATGATGTCGATTTTACCCTTGCCGTGGACGGGCAACAGGCTCTATTGGCGCGGGGCAAGATGATGACCGGACCGGATGATCAGAACATGGATTTGAATATAGGGATACCGAAATTACCGCTACGGGTGGCAGGAGCCTTCACGCCGCCGGGGATGATTCGTCTGGGCGGGGATATGGTCGGAGCGTTCCGTATCAAGGGGAATATGAGCCAACCTTTGATTGACGGCAATTTGAGTTTCAGAGAGGGAGAAGTGGAAGCGCTTCCGGTGGGAACGACCTTCAAGATAGATACCTCTACCATCATGATTCGGAATAATTTATTGAAATTTAATCATTTCGGGCTGATTGCTCCGAATAAGCAACGACTGGAATTGCAGGGGGACGTGAACTTTGCTTCATTCTCCAGTATCGAGATGGATGCATCCGTCACGGCTCGTAATTTCCAAGCGATGAAGGTGCAGGAAAACGACGAAACAATGGTTTACGGGAAATTGTTTGTCGACGTGTCGGCAACCTTGAAAGGAATGTTAGACGCGTTGAAGATTCGGGGAAATATTAATCTGTTGGATAACAGCGAAGTGTACTACACGTTGAAGTCCGCTCCTTTGTCCGTGACCGACCGGAGTGTTGATCTCGTGCGTTTCGTGTCTTTCCGGGATAGTACGGAAGTGGCGGAGGATGACCAACTGAAGCAAATCCGCGCGGTCAGTCTGGACTTGTTGATGTCCGTGAATATCGCCCCGCTGGTAAGTTTGAACGTGTTGTTGTCCGCTAACGGGCAGAACCGGGTTTCCATCAACGGGGGAGGGAGTTTGACCTACACGCTGAGTCCGGTGGGAGAGAGTCGCCTCGTGGGGCGCTACGTGCTGTCGAGCGGAATCGTGTCTTACGGCTTGCCGGTGATCGGGCAGAAAGATTTCAAGATACAGGATGGCAATTACGTGGAATGGACAGGAGATATTGCCAACCCGACACTGAATATTATGGCGGCAGAAACGATCTCCGCGAGTGTCACGGATGATAGCCAGAAATCCCGTCTGGTGAATTTCAAGGCGATAATACGGATTACCAACACGTTGGAGAAGCCGGATATCACTTTCGACCTTGCCGCCGAGGGGGATATCACGATACAGAACCAGTTGGCGGCGATGACTCCCGAAGAAAGATCCAGAGAGGCGATGAATATGATGATATACGGGTCTTACTCGGGACCCGGTACGGTAGCCAAATCAAACGCTTCCGATAACGCGATCAATAATTTCGTGGAACGGGAGTTGAATCAATGGTCGAGAAAACATTTGAAGAACATGGATTTGACTTTCGGGATCAATACATACAATCAGGTATCGGAGGCGGGCGAGTCGAAGAAGACGGATTACTCCTACCAATTCTCGAAACGGCTGTTCAATAACCGGGTTCGGGTGAAAGTCGGGGGACGTATATCCACGGATAATGATCCGGCAGCCGGGGGCGTGGAGGAGAATCTGGTCGATGATATTGCGGTGGAATACCTGTTTGGGAAGAATCCCAATTTCTTCCTTAAAATATTCCGGCACACGGGTTACGAGAGCGTGTTGGAGGGCGAAGTCACCCAAACCGGTATCGGTGTGGTGTTACGGAAGAATTACCAGAAATTCCGGGATATATTCCGGCGAAAGAAGAAAACGAAAGTGGAAAAGAAAGAAACACGGCGAATAGAAAATGAAAAGTCTGATAAATAGAATATATATACCCGTGACGGTAGCTTTGCTACTGTTGGGCGCGTCTTGTTCGCAGACCAAAAAACTGACGGAAGGTGAAGTGTTGTACACCGGGGTGAAAAAAATGAAAATAGAAACGGCGGAAGGAGTCAAGTTGCAAGGGGCGCAGAGTTCCGCGATTTCCAACCCGATGTCCTATCCCCCCAACAACCCGTTGTTTGCCCCGTACGTGCGTTCGCCTTTCCCCATCGGTCTGTGGGTGTACAATTGGAACATCAAAAAAGAGAAAGGTCTGAAACACTGGTTGTACAAGAAGTTGGCGAAGAAACCGGTATTGATTAGCGACGTGCAACCGGAATTGCGCTTGAAAGCGGTGGAGAACGCTGCCCGGGATTACGGGTATTTCGGGGTGGAAACGAGTTACGAGATCATCCCCAACAAGCGCAATCCCAAGAAAGCGAAAATCAGCTATCACGTGCGTGTACCCGAACCGTATATGTTGGGCAATATCGAGTTCTGGGGATGGAAAGGACGCATGGATAGTTTGTTGCAGAGGAGGAAACAGCGTTGCCTTTTGACAAAAGGGGCTGAATACAGTGTTTACTCGATGGAAGACGAGCGGGAGCGTATCACCCAATTGTTGAGGAACAACGGTTATTATTATTTCCAATCGGACTATATCGAGTTTCTTGCCGACACGACACGGGAAAAGCGGGTGGCTGATGTTCGTATCGCCTTGAAACATGGTGTTCCGGCTGTTGCGTTGCAACCTTACAAGATCGGGAGTGTAGAACTGGTGCTGGAGGAACCCGATGAGTCGGAAACGACCGATTCGCTAGCTTACAAAGAGATAAATGTAAAATACACGAAACCGTTGGGAGTGAAGCCCAAAGTGTTGGCTCGTTCGATGTATTTATTGCCGGGAGATATTTACTCTTTCCGACGGCAGAATCGCACGCAGACAAGCCTTGCCCGTTTGGGGATTTTTAAATACACGAATCTGAACGTCACCCGTGCGGACACGGCAAGGACGGACGGATTCGGCAAATTGAATTTTGGAATTAACGCGGTGTACGATTTACCGATCGAAACCGAGGTAGAGGTGGACGTGTCCTCGAAATCCAACAACTTGCTGGGACCGGGACTGACTCTCGGTATCACCAACAAAAACCTGTTCCGGGGAGGAGAGAACCTGTCTTTCAAGTTGAACGGGGCATACGAGTGGGAGGTCGGTAACAAGCAAGGCAACTCGAAATCCGGATTAATCAATTCCTACGAGTTGGGCGTGAATGTCGGTTT
Organism: Butyricimonas sp. Marseille-P3923; assembly: GCF_900184685.1. Taxonomy (GTDB): domain Bacteria; phylum Bacteroidota; class Bacteroidia; order Bacteroidales; family Marinifilaceae; genus Butyricimonas; species Butyricimonas muris. The sequence continues at coordinate 2,353,704 of NZ_FXXL01000007.1, read as the reverse complement.
GTCGGTACCTCGCTTGTTGGTTCCCAATTTCTTGAAAAGCACGAAAGATTTTCCCGAACGTACGCATTTCCAAATCGGAGTGGATTTCCTGAACCGTCATACATTTTTCCGGATGATTTCATTCACGGGATCATTCAGTTATGATTTCCAGTCTTCCTACCGGAAGTATCACACGATCACCCCGTTGAAGCTCAGTTATACCCATTTGTTGCGGACTTCAAAGGAATTTGACGAAACGATGGATAATAATCCGGCAATAGCGATGAGTTTCAAGAATCAGTTTATACCCTCGATGGCATACACCTACACGTATGACCGACAGGGGACTTCCCGTAACCCGAACCGGTTGTACTGGCAAAATATGATCATGTCGGCGGGAAACTTGTTGTCCGCGATACAGTACTTGTCGGGGAATCACAAGGGAGAGGGGAAAACGATATTCGGTAACACCTATTCCCAGTTTCTGAAAGGTACTTCCGAGATTATTGTTTACCGGAAACTGACCGAAAATTCGTTGATTGCCACTCGTTTCATGGGAGGGCTCGGGTACGCTTACGGCAATTCAAACGTGATGCCGTATAGCGAGCAATTTTATATCGGGGGAGCCAACAGCATCCGGGCTTTCACGATTCGTTCCATCGGGCCGGGTAGCTATCACCAGAAAAGTGATAACAAGACGGCATATCTCGACCAGACCGGGGATATAAAACTGGAAGGAAATATCGAGTTGCGCTTTAAAATAGCGGGAAGCCTGAACGGGGCAATTTTCTTGGATGCCGGTAACGTGTGGTTGTTGCGGAATGACCCCAAGCGTCCGGGGGGAGAATTCAAGCTGGCGGGTTTGCTGAACGAGATCGCGCTGGGAACAGGTTGCGGGTTGCGCTATGACATCGGTTTTATCGTTATCCGCGGGGATTTAGGTGTTGCTTTGCATACCCCTTACAAGAATCCCGATAAACCGGGATATTACAATATTTCCAAATTCAAGGACGGGTTGGCGTTCCATTTGGCTATCGGTTATCCGTTCTAGAATAACAGCAGGAATCATCTATGTATTTGTCGTATTCATTCCGGTATACGGTGTTTATATTTTTGTACCCTTGCTAAGTAGAGGCGGGTGAAATGTGTTGGAAGAAAAGTGGTTTTGCTGTTAATGAAAGTTATATGATTATAATATTATAATAATGTGATTTGTACTTTCTTTATATCATCTCCCATTCAACTCCTATTCAACTCCCATTCATCTCCTATTATAAAGGTATAGAAATAGAAAATTAATTGGAATTAAATAAAATTTGATAATACTGAACTATATGGTATGATTATAATTAATTCTTAGAAGATAACTGAACAGGGCAGAAATTGATCTCGAAAAAGAGAGGAAAACAGGACCGGCGTAAAAAAAAAGAAGACTGCCCGAGCGTGTCGGACAGTCTCCCGTTGTTTGAAATTATTGAACCCGAAAACTATTTTACTTTTTCGTAGATGTAAAGTTCGTGAATTTCTCCGGTGTAACCTTCATCTTTGAACGGACCTTGTGACATACCGAGAACGATCAGGGTACCACGGTTGTTCAATACCACGAGGTCGTCATTTACCGGGTCGATAGAAAGACCTTCGATCTCTCCGGCGCGGCGGAAATCACTCATCTCGCGGAATAATTCAACTCTTCCGGCTTTCGCTCCGCCGGCAATTTTGCCTGTACGCATTACGGGTTTCCCTTTTTTGTCAAGTTTCACGCTGAAAGGGGTGTCCTTAACAACTTCAGTTCCGTCCTGCAATCCGGTGAAGTGTACTTCGGAGATGTCGGCAATGTAAATGTTGTCAGGAATATTGTATAATGATTCACCGTCATCTGAGGTGAAAAGCATTTTACCGTCAGCGATGAAAATACCTTGACACCAGTACGGGGTCGGGCGGCATTGCATCTTGGTATAGTATTGTCCTGTTTCAAGGCTGTAGCAATACACGTAACGGCTATCCACCCAGTCAGACATCCAAACCATGTTTTTCTCGCGGTCAACGGCAAGACCTGATACCTCTACTTGTCCCGATTCCGGTGACCAAGGCAGGTCGCGTTTCCATTTCAACGTTTCCGCGTCATAGATAGATACGGCGATGTTGTAACCGCGTCCGTATTCGAATTTCTCGATACCGCAATAGATTTCCCCGTTATAAATGTCGATATCACCGAAGTGGTTGGCGATTTCGGGATTCTGGAACGGTTGATCGTTCTTCATGATAAGATTACCATGCTTATCGTATTTGTAAAGAACTTTAGTATCGGATACATAGTAATAGTTGCTGTCGATAGCAATTCCTTGACGTCCTGCCACGGGAATAACTTTTTTCAAGCGATACTCGGAGCCAAGATGTTGAGCGTTTACGGCCATACTTGCTAAAAGCAATGCCACAACAAATAATAACTTATTCATAATCAAAAATATTTAGGTTATTAATAAAGGTTTACTTTATATTAGAATTTAAGCAAACACATGATTTGCAAACTGTTGCCAGTGCCTTTGTCAACTTTGTCCGTGTAGTCGGACAAGATGTAATTCACTTGGAACTTAACATCCTTGATAGGCTCGTAAGTACAACCGATCAGGTAATTGTCCTTGTTGTTGGCAGAAGTCTTGTTCGTTTTGTCGCGATACATGTCAAAACGGGCTACCGGCAAGAATTTACCGATCTTGTAAGCGGCGAGGAAGTAGAAACCGTCTTCGTCAACATCGGCATCGTCACTCTTGATATGACCGTATTCTGCACGAAGGTCAAGACCGTTCGGATCATAATACCAAGCACCGGTGATAACGCGGTTCATGGCTTGATAATTTCCTACTACTTGTCCTGCATTGAGTTGTTTGTATTCACCCCAGTTGTAGCAACCGATGATACGCAATTTCTCGATGGGACGAACGGTGATACGACCAATGATATCTTTAGATTTGTTGTCGTCGTTCAACGTGGGAAGATAACCGTTGCTCAAAGATACTTGATAGCTCAAGTAGTTGAATTTCTTGTCTTTGCTCGGTAGGAAATCTCCATAAGCCATGATACCGAGGTCACGACCGTAGTCGATAAGGTTGGGAGTTGAAACAGCATTACGGCATACCATGCGGTAGCAAATATTAGAGAAATCTACTGTTTCCAATGTCGCGGGGGAAATGTCATAGTTCTCGAAGCCAAGCGGCAAATAGTATTGACCCGCGCGGAAGTGTAGTCCTTTCGTGATATGCGCGTTAATGAACGCATCCATAACCGTGATTACTTTCTTCGAGTAAGCGGTTCCGTCGGTAGAACCGGAGAAACATTCCAATTGTGCGCGGAAGTCAAATGTTTTTGACACTTGCTTGTCGATGATCAAACGCATACGTTTCAATTGGAAAGATGATCTGTTGTCGCCGTTTTTGTCACCCCAGTTGTAACCGGTTTGGATGTAACCGGAAAATTTCGGTAGTAGTGAAAGGAGTTTATTTACTTTTTGAGTAAGATCCCCGTCATTTGTTTGGGCAGTCCCTTCAGTTGTGGCAGGGGTTTGGTCGTTCTCGGCCTTAGCCCATGTAGATGTGCATACGAAAAGGGCACAACACAGCATTAACACGTTCAATAAATAACTTTTTTTCATAACAATGTTAAATTAAGTTCATACAAATTATATTCTTCTCGGAATTACTTTTTCGGATTAGCCACGTTCTCTCTTATTCCCCATTCTCCCGTGTGGAAGCGTACTTTCGGATCTCTGGTGTCGTTGCAGTTCACGATAAGCGCCCCCTCTTTTTCCCAGTATCCTTTCACCGTGTAACCGTGCATCGGACCGTCTTCCTCGCCGCGGACGGTTTTGTCGTCCGGGTTGATCACTATTTTTAAACCGCAGGATTGATTCAGCATGTCCATGTCCCCGCGGCTATTGCCACCCACTACCAGCGGGCGGGTTTTGATAAATGTCGGGATGACATTGGCTTTCCCGTCGTCTTGCGGGATCGGCAGCACGATTTCGTTTGTCAGCACCCCGTCGACAACGACAGACTTCATCCCGAGAATATTCACGTCAGGGATTCCCAATTCCTCTGATAAGAATTTTTGGTATAAAAACTCGGGAGAAGCTGTCAATATCCATACTTCAAATCCGTATTCTTTCAAATTCGCGATAAGCTGTTTCATTTCCGGGTAGAATTTTCCTTGGTATGATTCCACGTAACAATCGTAACCCAAGGTTGCCACGGCTTCGGGAGTCATTCCCGCGAGAAAATGGGCACGGTCTTCAACGTACACTTTACCCACGTTGTCGCCGTTTTTCACCATGCGGTTCAAAATGGCCATTTTTTCCTTTGACACTTTGTCATTCTTGCCCTTGTAATATTTGTCGGCGTAACGATACAGTGCTTCGTCTGCCAGATAATGAGGAACTTGCCCGAACACGGTGCCGTCCCCGTCGAACACGGCAACTTTGCGGGTATTCATGGTTAAGGTCGTGTTCAAGAATGTTTCAATGCGATCGTTAATCTCTTTTGACCATCCCTTGATCTCGCGATAGGTTTGCGCGGAGATATAAGGGGTGAAGAATAACATTACCAGAATGATAACGCTACTCGTTACGAGCTTCTTTTTCATGTTTGTTATTACTTTTTGTTGTTAACCAAATATTGTTCTTCCTTGTAAGTAAAGCTGACAAATACTATTGATAAAGCGCACGCTATCAGCAATAATATAAATGTTCCATCCCAACCGAACGAACTTTCAGAGACATAACCCATCACGACGTTTGCCAGAATCGCGGTTCCGAAGAAATACCCGAAGAAACCCGTTAGCCCGGCAGATGTTCCCGCCGCGTTCTTGGGAGCAAGGTCAAGAGCCTGCACCCCGATAAGCATCACCGGTCCGTAGATGAAGAACCCGATGGCAATCAGAGATAGCGTCACGATTGTATAGTTGTCGGAGAAATGCCAATAGAAGAAAATGAATACCGCTACAAGCGCCATGAAGATGATCGTTGTGATCGCCCGACGCCCCTTGAACACGTAGTCACTCAACCAACCACAAACAAGCGTGCCCGGTATAGCGGCAAACTCGTAAGCGAAATATGCCCATCCGGCTTCTTTGATATCGTAGCCTTGTGCCTCTTTCAAATAGGTGGGAGCCCAGTCAAGACAACCGTAGCGAACCATGTAAACGAAAGCGTTAGCGATGGCGATGAACCATAACATTTTGTTATTAAGCACGTATTTGAAGAAGATTTCTTTCGTGGTGAGGACTTCTTCCTGTTTCTCGCTATAATTTTTCGGGTAATCGTTACGCCATTTCTCGATGGTGGGCAACCCGCAGGATTGTGGCGTGTCGCGAATCATAACGTAAGCGATTAGAGCGATTAGCAAAGCTACTGCCGCGGGGAATATGTAAGTACCTATAATGAAGTATTTTGTGCTGTCAGCCCCGTAGAACCAAGAACCGAACCACATGGCTCCGTACACGGCCATCGGGCCGACAAGAGCGCCACCCACGTTATGGGCGCAATTCCAGATAGACATCTTCGTGCCCCGTTCCTTCACGGAAAACCAGTGTGTCATCACGCGTCCGCAAGGAGGCCATCCCATTCCGTTGAACCACCCCACGAGGAAGTTTAGTACCGCCATAATCACGATGGAGATGGTACCCGCCCCGAATAGTTCAATCGGGACTGCCATGAACATCATGGATAATGCGGCTAGAACCAATCCTAAAGGTAGGAATACGCGCGCGTTGCTTCGGTCGGAAACACTACCCATCAAGAACTTGGATAAGGCGTAAGCAACAGCGTTTAGAGCTAACACGATACTTAACGAGCCTTTCTCGAAGCCGTAAGGACCGTCAGGATCTGTCAAAAATGGCATCGCCATTGAAAAGTTCTTTCGCACAATGTAATAGCCGGCATATCCAACGAAAATACCGATGAATACCTGCCAACGCATGCGCTTGTACGTAGAATCAATCTCACCCTCGGGTAACTGGGTTTTGAATGGCGCTGGTTTCAAAAAGTTCCACATGTTATTAGATTTTATGTTATAATTATTAATTTAGACACACCTTTATACGTAATAAATCTTAAAAAGTTTCATCGCAACCCTAAATAGGGCATTTTAGTATGTTTTTTCTTTGATTCATTGCAATTGTATTTAATTCTCAATGTTTTTTTTATCGAATGTATTCGAAAACGTTTTCTTTCTATTTCGCAACTAATCTCTTTCAATTCACAACAAAATTAGGGATATTGATTTTTAAATCAAAATAATTTTCAATAAAATTACGTTTCTCTTTTGATTTTATTTTTATTTCTTTTTGAAAAAGATTAGTTTACCCCGCTGGTGATAATATTTATATCATTCTAAAGCATTGGCTAATATTGATATAGGATGTTCGCACCGCTTGGTCGTGGACATTTCGATTTGCCATTTGCAAGTTTCGCAATCGGTAGCAACGATATCGATACCGCAACTTTCGATTTGATTGAACAAGAAAGCACCGATATCTTGTGAGGTCTTGTAATTCTCTTTCTTGAAGCCGTAAGTTCCTGCTATCCCGCAACATTGTGAATCGAGAATGGTTAATTCAATGTTGGGGATAAGTTTTAACAGTTCTATCGAATAATAAGACCAACCCAGTTTCTCCATGTGGCAAGGAGTGTGGTAAGCTACTTTAAGTTTTGTTCCTTGCTTGAAATTCAATTTCAAATCTTTTTGGCCAAGTAACCGATAGATGTAGCGTGTGGCTAATTCTATCCGGTCTCTGACATCGTCGTTTTTGACGTCCAATAGATGGGGATACTCGTCCCTGATGGTGAACGTGCAGGTTGACGAGGTGGCTATCACCGGAATGTTTTTATCGATGACGGACTTTCGAATCGAAGCTATGTTTGTTTTGGCTTGTTTTTTTGCCTGATTGATAAAGCCGTTAGAAATTAACGCGACCCCGCAGCATTTTTCTTTCTCGAGCAATTGTACCCCGATGCCGAGAGCGTTCATTACTTTCACGAGGTCTTTTCCCAGTTGCGGGTTGTTGTAGTTCGCATAACAACCGTGGAAGTAGCTGACCTGCTTCGGGTAGGCGGCTTGCTTTTCAGCCTGTTTTTTGTACCACCCCTCGAATGTGCCGAACGAGTATTTCGGGAACGTGCGGCGGTGGTCGATCTTCATCACGCCGTCAAGGATGGCTTTCACGGGTTTTAATCCCAGCGTGGTGTTTACAATCGGGGCGAACGGGGTTGATAGCGTCCCCACCAGATCCGTGTTCGCTAGGATGAAGTTGCGTAGCGTGGGTTTCTTCTCGCTGTACTTGATGCGCGCGGACTGTATGATGTCGCCTATTCTCACGTTCGAAGGGCATGCCACCTCGCATCGCTTGCAATTAATGCAATATTTCAGAGATTCGTCATAGAAATTGAATTTCTTCAAACGCAGGCGTTCCCCGTCCGGTCCCGCTTGCTTGGGACCCGGGTAATCCGGGTTGACGGCTGCCACCGGGCAGTAAACGGTACACACGGTACATTTGATACATTGCTCGAAATTATTGTCGCTTATATTGTGTTGTTGTAGATTCATAACATCTCCTGTTTACTTGAAATTCTGTCTGCTACATACAATGCGCTTAAAATGGAGACTCCCGCCCCGCATCCTTCTTTTATTGCGTTGAAGCCTTCCAGTATGGCTCCGGACACGTAAAGGTTCTCTATCGGTTTGCCATTTTGCAACCCCCGGAAATCTTTGTCGGTTTTTACCCCGAAAGTTTGATAGGGTTGAGCCTCGAATGCATCCCGGTTGTACCATTGTTCACGATTTCGGGAGTAAGTGACGTCCAGATTGAAGATTGGTTCGTAAACCCGTTCCGGATCGGCAATCAATCCTTGGCTGAAATAACTTCCTGTCGCCAGAATCACGTTTTTGCCCGTGAACGGGATATCCCCGTGATTGTTCGTGTAAACCCGGGTGATCCGGTTACCCTCTTTCTCTGCCCGCAGGACAATGTCGCCCAGCATGAAAACGCCGCCGGCTTCTTGGAAGCGGGCGCGCAGCTGTTGTTGTACTTGGATGCCCGGCACGGAAGGAGGGAGGGTTGGCAGTAAATAAACCGGCTTCCCGATCTCTTTTTGAAGATAGGCTAAAGCGTCTTTCCGGCTTAATCCCACGATCGCGGGTAACGCGATGATTTCGCAATCTCCGCGTTCCGCCTTGATCTGGCGAACTAATTCGTTCAGGTTGTCTTGGTTGTCAAACACTCTGGCGATATTCACGGAACGCATTTCTGTCGGGTTTTTCCGTAAACGCTCCAAGGCGGGAAAATTAATCAAGTGGGTGGTACATGTCGTGCCTATTTTTGCCAGTTCGTCAACAATGAACTGGGTATAGAAATCAAGAAATCCCGTCACGTTGAAAATCCCGACTTTCTTCCATTGAATCCGGTTCGCGTTTTCGCCTTGCAAATGATCTTCCAAGGTTAGCCATGTCGGTTTTAACGTACCCATCGGGGTTATCCGGTAGTGATTCTGTTCTGCTTTTCCTTTTGTCGGGATGCCCGTGTCTTGCAGGAAGGTTTCCGCTTCTTCGGTCAATTGTGCGAACTTGCTCGTTCCCAGCTTCGCGTAAGGATGCGCGGGTGCTTGCTCGATCAATTCTCCGATTGCTTCCAGCGGTTTGTTCACGCTTTTCCCGTCCGGTAGCGCGTTTAGTAAATCAAAAGAACCGGAAGAGAAGTGCAAGGCGCTTTGCCCGGAAGAAATAATGACACAGCGTTGTCCTTGCTTGGACAATTGTATCCCGGAAATTAAGCCGGACAGACCGCCACCGATGATAATGGTATCGAATTTCATAATTATTCTTTTGAAGATGATGTTAGCCCGCATACGGCTTCGTATATCCACGCGGTGTATTCACTTTCACGTAATGTATCGCCCCACGCGATGGGTGTCATGCCTTTCCATCTCTCGTTCAAGAAAGAGGTGAGGTCTGATTTCGCTCTTTTCGTGCAGGCTTTTTTCATGTTGCTCATTAATCCGGCGGCTCGGCAGGCACAGAGCTCTCCTTGGCAAGTGCCCATTCCCACGCGGGTTCTTCTTCGCAAGTCAACCAGATTGTTTACATCCAACTCGTTCAAGGCGTACTTCGCTTCTCCCACGGATACTTCTTCGCATTCGCAGATCAAGCTGTTGTCCAAGGCGGTATTCCCTGAAAACTTGTCTGCCATCTCCCCGTGGCGGTTGATTGTAGCGTTGCGTTGCGCGAGCGGAACGGATATAATTTTTTTACTTGTTTCTTCGGCATTTCCTCTGGAGCCGGGTAATTTTTCGGTGGCGGTGGTGCAAGGGGTTGAAACGTTTAGTTTCTTGCAAACCAAGTCGGTCGTCCATTCGGACATCAACCGGTAGGTCATGAGCTTGCCGCCCGTGATGGTGACAAGGCCTTCCAGTCCGTCTCTCTTCGCGTGGTCCAGTAGCACGATACCCCGGCTTACGTTTCTTCCGCTGGGATCATCGTCTGATGCAACTAGCGGTCGGACTCCTGCGTACGCTCTCAGGATGCGGGTCTGTGCCAGTAGCGGGGATAATTTTTCTCCTTCCCGCAATAGTAAGTCCACTTCTTCCGGGGTGACGTACATGTTGTCCACTTCCTCGTAAGGTACTTTGCTGGAAGTTGTTCCGATAAGGCAGATGGTATCGCCCGGCACGAGAATATCGGCGTCGGCGGGCTTGCGGCATCTGTTCAGCACGATGTTGTTTACCCGGTGCCCGAAAATCAACAAGGCTCCCTTGGCGGGTAGCATGTTGATATTGATTCCGGCCAGTTTGGCTATATTGTGTCCCCATATACCCCCGGCGTTGACAACGACGGAGCCGTAATAGGATTTTGTTTCTTTCGTTTTGTGGTCAAGGACTTTGATGCCCGTGATGCGGTCTTGCTCGCGGATGAGTTCCGTGACCTCGTGATAAGTCAGCACGGTGGAACCGTGTAGTTTCGCATCCATGATATTGGATGCTGTCAGGCGGAACGGGTCGACCGCTCCGTCCGGAACTCTTACCGCTCCAATGATATCGGGATTGGCGGAAGGTTCCATCTTTAAAGCTTCTTTCGGATCGATCACGTCAGCCCGAATACCTGCTTGCCTACAGGCGTCAACAAATTTGGACTGGTAATTTATGTCATCTTCGGGAAGGGTGAGGAAGAGACCGTCGGTTTCTTCCACGCAGTGGCTGGCGATTTTACGAAGAATCATATTTTCTTTGATACATTCTTCCGCGGATTCTTTGTCGGTTACCGCGTAGCGAGCGCCGCTATGCAACAGCCCGTGATTGCGTCCCGTGGCTCCGGTGGAAATATCGAATCTTTCAACCAAAAGCACCCGCAGTCCCCTGCGGGAACAATCTCTGGCAGTACCGGCTCCTGTCGCGCCGCCGCCGATGATGATTACATCAAATGGTTTTGTTGTCTCGTGCTGTGTCATGTCCAAAAGATTTTATTATCGCAAAGGAAAGAATAAAACGAAAGAAAACAAAATAATATCGCAACAAAATCATCTAAAAACGAAAGTAAATGAAAGAACGACTTCCGTTTTGTGTTTTGAATAGCTTTCAAATACTCTTGAATGAGGAAAAATGAAATCTCTTTTACTATATATATAAGGTATGGGAAAAATAAATTATTGTTGGTAAATACTAGATGTGAATTAAAGGTGGTAGAAAACTGTGGTTAGATCAAGTAAAATTTATCTTGTATGATTTGTGTGGCAAGTGTTGAATAAGTGATGTGCTAGTAGTGACAAGAGTGTCGGTATTTAATCTACAATAGAGGTGTGTTCGAGAGGGGGTATTGATTTACTTATGTTGTTGAATTGATGTTGTGCCGTTTCGGAACGGTTGTAGAAAAAGAGAACAACGATTCAACAACGGTAGAACAAGCCGACTTGAAACTGACTTTATCTGATTGTTTGTGGGAGTCTGTGAGGAGCGGGCTTGATAAATAAAAGGAGAAGACAAAGAACATTAACGGGATAAATATCTTTGTCTTCTCACATCACCAACCGATTAACATACCCCAATTGCTTGGGGATTTCACCAATAATCGCTATATTTGTAACAAACGATACACAAAGGTAATACAAATTTGGAAGAATGCAAAATCAAATTGGATTATTTTTTGGTAATAGATAAAATTTAAATTAATTCTAAATAAAAGGGTATGTCATTTTCCGAGAGATTGCAAGAGGTGATGAACGAGAAAGGTTACACGAAATACCGTGTGGCGAAGGCATTAAACATGTCGGCTACTACCATTTCAAACTACCTGAATAACAAGACGAAGCCTGATACCACAAAATTGGAGGTGCTGAGTCACTTGCTGGGAGTAAACCGGAATTGGCTTGTAAGTGGCGAGGGCGAGAAATACCGTAAAGTTGTTGCGGTTGATGATGATTCTTTAGGGGTTGATTCAGTCGGCGAGGATGATAGTATAATGACACGTCATCTGGTGGCGATTGTTGATAAACAAGCTTCTTCTTTAAAGGCTAAGGATGAGCAGATGACTATGTTGCTTGCGACAAATGAACTGTTGTTAAGGAAACTTGCTTCTCTTCTGGAGAAGTTGCTCGAGAAATTTTGAGATAGTATAATATTGGAATAATACTTCACGAGTGCCACAAGGATTTGAAATCGTTTTTTGGGCATTCGTGAAGTATTTTTTTTGTCTTTTCTCGGGAAAATTCTCTTTGATATATATTTTTTTTGAAAAATATTTCAAATAGTAATCTCCCGTTTTTTAATTCGTTTTTTCAAAGTATTTTTCCATGACAAATAGAGAAATTAGTTTTTCTCTTTTTTTATTCTGGAATTGAGCCACGTACTCGTGAGCGTGTTTTATAATTTCGAGAGCCTCATTCTCGTGCTCGATGTAATAATTAACTTTCTCGATCAGGTCGGAATAATCTTCCTTGATTTCAATATAGTGATAATCGGGGATTAATTTACCTTCCATGAACCAAGTTTCACAAGTAGGTTTGGGCATTACAGCGATGGAGTTGGAATACATTACCCATTTCAAGTTGCTTGCCACGTCATTCCCCTCGAGTGCCATGATGAATTTGTACTTGAGATGCTCGCGTAGTGTTATTTTGGGTTTTCTCCATTCCGCGGGTATGTTGGGACTACTGCCAACTTCTCCGACATCGCACATGGGATGATCGATAAACTTTGAAATGAACTGTTGTCTGCGAGGTTTCGAGCCTGCCTTGCCTCTAAAAATGATTTTATTCATTTTTCCGGAGAAAGGTATCGTGTCTTTGAGAAAAATGAAATGGCGTATCTTGTCGAGATTCAATAGAACCGAATTTTTATTATCGGGATGAAGAGGACGGCTTTTCACGATGGCCGGATAGGCGGGAACGTGAACGATGTCACCGGGCAAATGTTGCCATTTTAGAGATTTCGAGAACCAGCGGGTGAATTCGTAGGTATCAAAGAAGTAAACGGATTGTTTTTCCCTTTTGGTGAACTTGTGATTTGCCAGACGGGGAGAAGTGTCCGGTAATTTCACGGGTTCTGACAGTTTGTTATAATACTCGACACGTTCTTGTATGTAAGGGAAATCCGGTCGTTTCATGGCTTTTTTCAATATTTTTTCACGACGGTTGCGGAGTATGATTTGCGGGATTGCATAACGAGTCATGTTTTGAATATAGTAAATCCATTTCGGATTCTTTCCACTACGAAGACGATAGATTAACTGCATGTCTGATATCATGTTTCTACCTCTATCTCCAAAAGGTAATTATAACCGTTAAAAGCGTGGAGATACTTGTTTTATCTATCTTTTATATCTCGCGGAATGTTCTGTTGCAAACAATTCATTCGCCTTTTAATGTATATTATACACGACATACAATATCATGTCCACCCAACAGAACATTGTAGTAATTAAGATTCTAAAGATAAGAATCCAAACAAACGCCTTTAAAATATCTTCTATCTGAAACGCTCAGATGACAATGTAAAAATAGATATTTTTTGGTATTTGACAAATAGTAGGCTAAATAAATCGGACTTCGGCGGAAAACCGGAGTTTACATCATGGTGTTTCTTAAATCTTTGCATATTGCAAAGATTTAAGAAGTGAATGACAGACTATCCGGTATTATTCTATATTGATTTCGATGTCAGTGTATATAGTGACGGATTTTTGTAGATGTTTTATTAAGGCAACCAGAGCATCGTGCGCTTCGAATGGCAAATGCGAGAACTTGTCCAGCCAAGAGAGAATGTAGTGTTGTTGGCGAGTAATTTCATAGATCGTGGCTTTCAGAAAATTTCGTTCCCAAAGAATTTTTTGTCGGGATACAAAATTTTTAAGATTTGTGGTTATGCAATATCCCGTGTCATCTTGTCGTATCGAGATAGCGGGATTGATTTTTATGATTTGAACGGAACGTCTTTGTTCATCTTTTTCATTGTAGACGTGAGGATGTCCCGCGAGAAGAATTATCTTGTCTTCTTTGGAAAGATTCGGGTAGGCTAATTCACAGTCCCAATCGGTCATGTCGGGGACGGAGCCTTCGAAGAGTCTTGGCGCAGCGATAGGCATGCCGGATGTCCATGTGATTCCATCCTTTGTTTTCTGTAGCTTGGGGACAATCATCCACTGTTGTTTGCCCCATGTGCGTATAAAGTACGCGATCCGGAATGTGTTTGTTCGTGTGACCAAGAGTTCTTTCGTCCTATCTTTTTGAATGATTGGTGTGAATGTCTGTTCCACGAGAGGGGCAAATGTTTTTTCCCATTTTCCCGTTAGTATGGTATTTTGTTTAAAAGATACTGAGTTTTTTCTCGATAAACATTTGTTTACTAAAGACGGAATGTCCCAACCTAGTTTAGCGGCTTGATGTTCGAGGAATGTCAATGAACCGTCGACGGCTAGTCCGAGGTATTGTTTCATGCTGTTCAGTAGATATTGGGACAAGGGGGGAAGAGTGCCTTCTGCCGGTAGTAAGCGAGTGATTTCTTCCGGGCTTTTGTTCATTTTGTTTGCCCATGCGAGCCGTTCGAAAATGTCGTCGGGAGGGAGAATGTTTAGCGGGGAATTGATATCGATAGATGTTTTAGAATCTAGCAGGTAAGCCATGGCTTTACCGAATAGGAATATGGGGTATTGGGTGGGGCGATAGTCGTCGAATATCGTTTTATTTGATTCCCCTTCCGAAAAATATCGAAGGGCACGCGAGTAATCACCTTGATAAAGGTAGTACATTCCCAATAAGGATGCTCCTTCTCTGGTGGCGGGATTTACGTTGTCGGGAATTTGATCTGATTTGCCGGGAAGCAAGAGTGTTAGGATTGCCCGTGTATCTTGCAAGGTGGCATGAAAGAGGGGAGAGTTTTTGTGTATAACGGTAAATCGGTCATACCAACAAGCGATGGACGGGTTAGGATGAATCTGTTCGATTTGTAACCGGACAATATCCCGGAAGTGGCGTATAAGGTATTTTTCGGGAAATGTTGTTTCGAGATGAAAGGATGATTTCATCTTTGAGGCTGTGTTGAGAAGTTGCTGTTTATAAAAATGCGGGATCGGGAAATGGTCGTGATCCGGTAATTTTACATCAAAGAATATAGCTAGTATCCTCTCTCTCGTGGGGCGTCCTGTTCGATTTACTTTTTCCCAGAATTGTGGAGTGCTGACTTCTTGCTCGATATCGCGCCCCTCTTTTACCTGTTGCAGGAATAATAGAATGGTTAATTCCAGAGCTAACATAGACGTGTAGTAATCATCAGTACTTCCGCCTTCCATGCAATACCAAACAATTTTAGCCTGTTGGAGCCTTTTGAAGGTCGCATGTAATTCGGAACGGGGGGAAGTGACGTCAGGGAATAAACTTTCCATATCCTTCCTGTTGATAGGGCAACAAGAGTGTGCCAACATGTCTACGATAAGTTTTGCCTGACCGGATAATGATCGATAGACTTCCAATTGAGATTCGAATGAGATATCCATAAGTAATAAATATAGGTTTTTACAAATTTAAGAAAAAAATCCGGAAATCTATCTATGTAGGTATAATGTGTATTGTTTTTGGTTATTTGATTACCTGCATTATTTTGTGATAGATTATATTATTATAAAGGATTATTATTACTTTTAGAGCGTGTTTGAAGAAGAAGGAATATAATCAGTGTTTAAATATTAAAGTGTTGTTGTATGAAAAGAGTAATGAAGACCTTATTATTTGCTATGGCAATTTTTTCGGGCGGACTATTTTGCTCGTGTTCTTGTAAAGTGGACAAGAAGGCGGCTCAAAAAGTGATGCCTATCGAGGTGCCCGTGCCGGAACGTCCGGCGGGACAGAAAGATGTGCTGGGGTTGGTGACTCCCAAGTTGGATACCGTGCGTGTCGGGTTTATTGGGTTGGGGATGCGGGGACCGGGAGCGGTAGAAAGATTCACGCATATACCGGGTACAAAAGTCGTGGCTCTCTGTGATATCGTTCCCGGACGGGTGGATAAGACGCAAGGGATATTGAGACGTGCCGGATTGCCGGAGGCGGCGGGTTATTCGGGAAGTGAAGATGCGTGGAAGCAACTTTGCGAACGGGATGACATTGACTTGGTGTATATCGCCACGGATTGGCTGCATCACGCGCCGATGGCTCTTTACGCGATGGAACACGGTAAACACGTGGCAATAGAGGTTCCTGCCGCCATGAATATGGAGGAGATTTGGGCGTTGATTAACATGGCGGAGAAAAAGCAATTGCATTGCATGATGTTGGAAAATTGCGTGTATGATTTCTTCGAGTTGACCACGTTGAACATGGCGCAACATGATGTCTTCGGGGAAATACTTTACGTCGAGGGTGCTTACATTCATAATCTTGACGAGTTCTGGGCTTATTACTGGAATAACTGGCGTATGGACTACAACCGGAAACACCGGGGGGATATTTACGCCACTCACGGCATGGGGCCCGCTTGTCAATTGCTGGATATTCACCGCGGCGATAAGATGAATTATCTTGTTTGCATGGACACGAAAGCTGTTTCTGCACCGGAGTATATCAAAAACAAGACGGGTGAAGAGGTGAAGGATTTCAAGAACGGGCAACACACGGTGACGTTAATTCACACGGAGAATGGTAAAACGATACAGATGCAGCATAACGTGACATCGCCCCGTCCGTACAGTCGGATGTACCAGTTGACAGGTACGAAAGGTTTTGCCAATAAATACCCGATACAAGGCTACGCCCTGCAACCCTCGCAGGTATCCTCGGACGTGATGCCGGATCACGAGAATCTAAACGCTCACGGTTTCGTGCCGCAAGAAGTGAAGAAAGCCTTGATGGAAAAATACAAACATCCCATTCAAAAGGAATTGGAAGAACAAGCCAAGAAGGTCGGCGGACACGGCGGCATGGATTTTATCATGGATTATCGCCTCGTGTATTGCTTGCAGAACGGTTTGCCGTTGGATATGGACGTGTATGACTTGGCAGAATGGTGTTGTCTCGGTGAATTGACTGCACTTTCACTGGAAAACAACAGTGCTCCCGTGGCAATTCCGGATTTCACCCGCGGCGGTTGGAATAAGATCAAGGGGTATCGTCACGCTTTCATGAAATGAAAGATGATGGAATAGCTTGGGATTAAGAGCTTATATATAAGAGGAGGTGTCAAAATAAGACATTTCCTCTTTTTTTATTATAAAATTAAATTGGAAATAGACGAGTAATTGTTTTTTTCTCTACTTTTGGAGAAACAAAGAGCGTGGAGTTGGTGTATGATATCTAAAAATAAGGGGTATACTATTGATAGATTGGTAAAAAAGGATCCAATGGCTTTTCGTGCTTTTCATCAGGAGCACGTGAAGTTGTTTTACCAGTTTTGTACACGGTTTGTCGACGATTCGGAAATCGTGAGGGATATTGTGCAGGAGGCGTTTATCGCCATGTGGGAGCGAATTACTACTTTTCGGGAAGAGGCTCACGTGAAGGCTTTCCTTTATGCCGCCGTACGAAACCGGGCGATAAATTATTTGCGGGATCGGCAAGTAGAGATTCGGGGGCGGGAGAAATTGTTTCAGTTACAGAACGAGACGGAGTTTCGGGATATTGTCGTTGAGGAAGAAATGTATGATTTCCTTTGTAAAAAGATAGAAATGCTGTCGGAAATGCAACGTGAGGTACTATGGATGCATGTCGACGGTTTGTCGAACGAGGAGATCGCGAGAAAATTGAATATTTCGGTGAATACGGTACTTACCCATAAACAACGGGCAAAGAGTATATTAAGGGAATATTTGAAGGACTTCTCTGTTTTTTTACTCATTTTTATGTGATTTTTTTTATTTGCTTGTAGTCGTTTTCACGAGGTTTCGTGTGTTAGTATAAAATACTTGAAAGAAATCGTATGAACGACGGGTTGGCATTTGAAAAAATAGATGAATATACTTCTTTATTAAAGAAATATTTCGACGGGCAGTTGAACAAGGAGGAACGGGTTCGATTGGCAAGGTGGTTGAGACAGGATAGGAAGAATCGTGAATTGTTCATGAATGTACGGTCGATAAGTCTGTTGAAAGAGCATTACGAGAGGAGGAGCGAAATAGATACACGGCAGGAGTTCGATTTATTGGTATGGCGGTATCCCCGTGTGCGAGGGGGACGGAGAGTATACGCATGGTGTTATGTCGCTGCTGCGGTAGTACTTTTGTTGATTATCGGCGGGGGGATATTTTTCAGTACCCGGACAGTCCCGGAGAATACCCCGGGGAAAACTGTATCCGCTGGAAAATTATATGCTTTATTAACAACGGCCGACGGTAAGGTCGTGCCGATTTGTCAAGGGAGCGAATCGGGCGATAATGCAGGCTTCCGTATCAAGGATTCGATAAAGCAATTAGTATGCGGGGGTGGGGAAATGCGCGGGGATACGGTTTGTTATCATCGATTGGATATTCCTCGGGGAGGAGAGTACAGTGTGGTATTGGAAGATGGAACTTTAGTCCGTTTGAATTCCGAATCGAGTATTCGTTTTCCCGAATTTTTCAGTGATTCGACTCGTGGAATAGAAGTGAGGGGCGAGGTCTATTTGGAAGTGGCTAAAGATGTATCAAGACCTTTTATCGTGGAATCGGGTAGGTTGAGGACAGAAGTGTTGGGTACGCGTTTCGGAATGTCGGTTTATCCTGCCGAGGATTTGTGGATGACGACATTGGCAGAAGGATGCGTGCGTGTGACGTTGGACGGGGAGGACAAGCTTGTATTGAATTCGGGACAACAAGCGTATGTCGTTGGCAGTCGGTTGGAAAAGAGAGAGGTGAATGTTGATAAGGAATTAGCGTGGGTACAGGGATTTTTCGTGTTTGAGCATGACGAGTTGGTACATGTCGTAAATCGTTTATCGCGTTGGTATGATGTCACTTTTGTGTTTGATGACGAAAATCTGAAAGCTTATCAGTTCACGGGGACGGTAAGTAGGGATTATGGTCTGGATAGAATACTGGATTTGATAGAGAGGATGAATATCGTAACTTTTGAGAAATCAGAAAGGAGTATTGTAATAAAAACAAACGGCAAAGCCGGAAAGTATAATTAAGGCCTATAATTACCGTCTTTGCCATTCTAAATTTAATAAAACAAAACTATGAAAAAAAATCGAGAATTTCGATCTTTAAGAGATCGTATTTTGCTCAAAAAGCGAGCGTGTTTGAGCTTGTTCCTTGGGGTGATTTTCTTCTTTCCCGTTTACGCTCAGGATAAACAGCCTTTGGTTTCAGTCTCGGTGGAACGGCAGACCGTGATCGAGATTTTTAAACTACTGGAACGACAGGTGGTTTATAAATTTATGTATCACGATGCGGATATATTGAAATTGGGGCGCAAGAGTTTGAATTTGAAAAAAGTGCCATTACGTGTCGCGTTGGATTCTTGTGTCAGGGGAAGCCAGATTGCTTATGAGTTCGTGGGGGATCAGATCGTGTTTAAACGGGAAGCCGAAAAAACGAGGTTGGTAAAGGGAACCATTAAAAGTGTCCAAGGTGATTTGTTACCGGGTGTGACTGTCTTGTTGAAAGGTACTTCCACGGGGGTAACGACTGATTCCAAGGGACAGTTTATCTTATCGGTTCCTCCTTCAAATTCTATTGTTTTGCAGTTCTCTTTCGTGGGAATGAAGGGAAAGGAAGTGAAGGTAACGAACAACCAACCGTTGTCGGTGGTCTTGGAAGAGGATAACGAGAAGTTGGATGAGGTTGTTGTAACCGGGTATCAGAATGTGCGTTCCCGTGATATGGTGGGGTCTTATTCGAAAGTTAACGCGGCGGATATCATGATGCCGGCTTACACGTCTATCGACCAGATGTTGCAGGGGAAAATAGCCGGATTGATGGTGATGAACACGAGTTCCCGCATGGGGACGAGTCCGGAGATACGCATTCGCGGGACTTCCACGATTTTGGGAAACAAGGCTCCGCTGTGGGTTGTTGACGGTGTGATTCAGCCTGACCCGATTCCTTTTGATCGGAATGATGCCATGACGGAAGATCTTAAGAATATTGTCGGCAGTCAGATTTCATGGTTGAACCCGGCGGATATAGAGACGATCACGGTATTGAAAGACGCTTCCGCCACGGCAATTTACGGCTCAAAAGCTTCCAACGGTGTGATCGTGATTACCACTAAACGAGGATTTAACGAGAGTAGGAGTATCAAGTACTCGATGAATCTTTCTTTCCGGAGACGTCCCACTTACGGACTGTTTAATTTGATGGATTCCAAAGAGAGAATCCAATTTACACGAGAGGTATTTGATGCCGGGGGAAGTTATGATGCGTCATATCCTCCTATCAAGCAACTGGATACCTACGAGGGGCTGTATCGTATGTATATGGATCAGGATATTTCCAAGGATGATTTCGTGACGGAACTGGCAAAATTGGAAACGACAAATACGGATTGGTTGGATCTTTTGACTAGAAATGCCGTGAGTCACAATCATAATTTGAGTATATCGGGTGGCTCGGAAAAGATCACGTATAGCGCCTCGGTTTCTTATGCCAACAATAAGGGCGTGGAGTTGAAGAATAGTCAGGAACAAATGAGCGGACGCTTGAATTTGGGGGTGAAATTGCACCCGAAATTACGGGTAGATTTGACCTTGATAGGATCGCTGGATAAGGTGAACGGGTACGGTCCCGGAGTAAATCCGATGAGTTACGCTACTTCTACGAGTCGGGCGATACGGGCTTATGACGATGAAGGAGACCGTTTGTTTTACCAATTACCCGCTAGTTACCAGTATCGTACGGGTATAACCCCACTGAAATATAATATTCTAAACGAGATTGACAACACGTATTCCCGTTCGAAGACAACACGGGTTAATGCTACGATAGACTTGAACTGGGATATTCTTTCTTGGTTGAAATATCAATTGGTTGCCGGAGTTTCCAAGGATGAGAAGAATGGAGAGTCATATGCGGGAGAGCGTTCATATTATGTCGCGGGTAAATATCGCGGTTATGACTACGGGGCAGCGATAAAGGGAGATCCAGATTATGCTGCTGCCGTGTTGCCCTTTGGTGGTGAATTTTTTACCTCGAACGCATCAACACATAATTATAACGTGCAAAATAAATTATTGGTCGATAAGACGTTTAAGGAAGAGCATCGCTTGAACGTCATGTTAGGATTTGAAGTCCGGTCGACCGCGAACAAAAGTCTGCAGAACAAGGTTTGGGGATACGTGCCCGACCGGGGGAAAAAAGTGATTAGTCCTACTTTGCCGAGCGAATTTGTTTCACAGAGTCCCTCTCGACTGGAAGAGTTCAGTGTCTACAAAGATTTGTATAGCGGGGCTTGGAGGCATACCACGGGTACGGATAATTTCTTGTCTTATTTTGCCACGTTGGTATATTCTTATAGAGATCGTTACGTGTTGAATGCCAGTATCCGGAATGACGAGTCGAATCGTTTCGGACAAGACGTGAACAAGCGTTTTGACCCGTCTTATTCTGTGGGATTGTCGTGGGATGTGTCAGAAGAAGAACTTGTCAGGAGGTGTCTTCCGTGGTTGGATCAGTTAAGATTTAGAGTGTCTTACGGTATACAGGGAAACGTGGTGGAAACTATTAGTCCGGATATTATCGTGGCACAACAGGGTGTTGTCGAGCCTTTTGCGACGTACGGAGTTTCTATCGCCAGTTTGCCGAATCCCGATCTGAGTTGGGAAAGTACGAAAACGTGGAACGTGGGAATGGATTTGCAATTCCTGAAATGGGTGACCATGTGTCTGGAATATTACAGGCGAGCTTCAGATGCGATTATATACCAGCCGATACCAAAGGAATACGGGGTGCCGGATATGGCGTTGAACGGGGGAAGAGTTTATAATCATGGGGTTGAGTTCACGATGAATATTACTCCCGTGCGCACGAAAGATTTTGGCTGGACGATCGGTTTGAATACATCCAAGAATTGGAATAAAGCGAAGCGAATTGATTCCGGGATGACATCAGTGGATGCTTTTCTGAACGGTGTCAGTGATCGGGTATTGAAGAAAGGATATCCGTTGTCTGCTTTCTGGTCTTTCTCTTTTAAGGGATTGGACCCGGAAAACGGCATGCCTCAGTTTAACTTGATGGATGTGGAGGCTGGAAATGATATTGATCCGACCTCGTTTTTGGTTTATTCCGGGGAAAGTGAACCGTATTTCACGGGAGGTTTGAACACCCGGTTGCGCTTTAAAGATTTTACGATAGGCGGAGATTTCTCTCTCTTGCTGGGAGCGAAGAGACGTTTGCCGAATTTGTACCCGAATCAGGAGCGTCTTCCAAGTCCTTACGCTAATATGGACAAGGATTTGCTTAAACGATGGAAACAACCGGGTGACGAGGAACGCACGGATATCCCGGCTTATTATTCCGGTGGAGTTAGTTCGTGGATGAATTTGCCTAACGGAAGGCAGTTTTCGCTATACGAGATGTGGAGGCAATCTGATATTCGAGTTGTGAACGCTTCCTTCTTGCGTTGTAATCAGCTTTCGTTGACGTGGAATATGAACGAGGATTGGTGTAAGAAACTTGGGATATTGAATTTGTCGGTTAATCTGGTAATGAATAACGCATTCGTGATCGCGAGCAAGCGTTTGAACGGTTTCGATCCTGAGTTAGATAATAGTATTATGCCCAAGACGTATTCTTTAGGTTTTAGCGTGGGATTTTAAATGAATTGAGATTATGAAAAGTAAATTGTTATATTTATCTCTGTTGATCTGGCTTTTATTTTCGTGTAGCGATTTTTTGGAGCCCAAATCAGAGAACGAGTTCGTGCCGACAAAAGTATCTTCACTGGAAGAATTACTGACGTTTGAAACTTACAGTGCCAGTTTTGGGTTGTATGGATTACTCCCGATGTTTGAAGACGATATTGCACAAAACCCTAAATTTAATTCAGACGAGGATTACTTGGGAATGGCTTCCGGGGCTATATTTGCCGCTTACACGTGGCAATCGAATATGTATGATGAATTTGATAAAGAGTACGTGGGTGATTACGATATATGGACGGTAGCGTATGAGGCGATTCTAGGAACGAATGCCGTGCTGGATTATATTGACGGGGTGGAAGGAACGGAGAAAGAGAAAAATAGTGTGATCGCCCAAGCATGTGCTTTGAGAGCTTACTATTATTTTTATCTCGTGAATTGTTTCGGGTTGCCTTATAATTATGACAAAAATGCACCCGGGGTTCCTTTGAAGTTGACAGCCGGTGTAAAGAATTCGAGTATGCCAAGGAATACGGTGGGAGAGGTATATGAACAGGTGTTGAAAGATTTGCTAAGAGCCGAGAAACTTTATTTGGCGATGTCAACGGAGGAACAATGGAAACCGGATTACAAAGTAAGTCTGCCTTTCGTACAATTGCTATTATCCCGGGTTTATTTGTACATGGAAGAATGGCAAAAGGCTTCGGACTATGCGGGAAAGGTGATTGGGAATCCCGTTTTTCGATTGGTCACGTTGGATGAATTTCCTCCCAATGCGGAAGAATATGAGATTCAAGAGTATTACGTGATGCATAATTATAAGTGTCCGGAAGCTATTTGGGTGTATTCAAGGTTAGGTGATATATGTAAGTTTATAAATACAATTCAATTTACCGAGTATTATGAACTGGTTGGGGTGATGCGTACTTCTCAAGATCTTTTTGATTCATACTCGATGATGGATAAGCGAGGTGCTCAATACTTGGTTCAAGAGTATTCCGGACCTTGGAAGAAACCTTATGGAAAATTCGCAATAGATGATGGTTATAATCCTACTTCCGGGTATGGAAATAGTGATTATAACGCCAGAAGTTTCCGGTTATCGGAAGCCTATCTGAATCAGGCGGAGGCAGAAGCCATGTTATATAAATTGGAAAATTCGGGCGAACATAAGACGAAAGCAATGGAACTGTTGAATACATTGCGACAGAATCGTTTGCCTGTCGGTGCCGAATTGGGAGAGCCGGCCACGTCTGATCGGTTGGTTCAGATGGCCCGGAATGAACGGCGTCGGGAATTGTGTTTCGAGGGACACCGTTGGTTCGATTTGCGTCGTTACGGGATGCCGGAGATTAAACACGTGTGGTACACGGATGCCACGAATAGCGTGACTTACACGCTCCGGGAAAAGGATCCCGCTTACGTGCTGCCGATACCCACGGACGTATTGTTACTTAATAAAGAATTGGTACAAAATCCGTTGGCCCCGGAGAGGAATGATTGATGTATGTTGTACTTTTTAAGAGAAAGATTATGAAACAAAGAAATTGTATATTGCAGATGTGGAAGTTAGCCATAGTGGGATGTCTCTTTTTCATGGTAGGTTGTGACGATGAGAAAGCCTTGGAAGCCACGCCTTACACGGAGGAAATGCCTTTCGAATTTCCACAAGGGAAAAACCAGTGGGATCGGGAGATTCAGAAAATTCAAGAGGATATGGGGGTTTATATCGTGTACAAGGATTTTCAGACAAAGGATTTGAACCGGGGATGGGTTATTCCCCGTCCTCAAGATATATTTGTCGGGGAAGGATTGACAGATGTTCAGGTACCTTTCTATTTTAATTTCGTGAGGGATAACTTGTTCCGTTTTCTCAATAAGGATTTTGTCCGTCCTATTTTACCTAAGTATTTTTACCTTGTGAATGATTTACACGTGGAGAGTAACAAGGAGAGAAAATATGACGTGTCGGATAAATTTGACGGCTTGGATTTCTGGGCAATTAGCTTCACGGACGAGAAGATTGAAAAACTAAAAGATGAGAATATTAAGCAGAGAAGAAATCGTATGGTATATGCCGTTATCCTGAAAGGATTGGAAGATGGTTTTGTTGCTGAACCGGCGGGTTTTACGGATGGAGTGGATTATCGTAAAGCGTTGAGTTATTACCCCACGAATGCCGATTATTTTTTGAACCGAGGGTTCGTGCATTACGTGAAAGAGGATTTTACCGTGGAGAGTCCGATTAATGATATCGGAGTACTCACGAATAAGAATGCTGATTTTTTGTGCTATGTGCGGCAGATTCTGTTCGAGACGCCGGAGAAATTCAAAGCAAAATATCCTCAAGCAGATTACGCATTAATCAATCGTCGCTATCAGATGGTGTTGAATCATTTTAAAAAGAATTACCATTTGGATTTGAGTGCTATCGCGTTGGGAGAACCCGTTGAATGATATGTTGTTTTTATGGTAGAGGAATATAAAAAAATGGTTATGAAAACGAGTATGTTTTTATGGGGAGTAGGGGTGCTGATTTTGTTCGTGTTCGGGTGCAGCAAAGACAATTCAGGCGATCCTGTCACTTCCCGGGAAGTCTTAAACGTTTCCGACACGGTGATTTATTTGAGTGCGGATGCGGGAGAAAAGGTGATATCCCTGACCTCTGACCAAGCATGGCAGATTACCGGGATAGGTGATTGGTGTAGTGTCAAGCCGGAACGAGGAGAGGTGGGGACAATGGAAGTACTCGTGAAATCGAAATTTTACGAGGAGTATGACGATCGTGAAATGGAGTTAATCGTGAAAGCGGGATTGGTCGAACAGAAAATAAAAGTAGTACAGAAAAGTAAGAAAGCGATTATTCTTAGTCCTAACCGGCAAAATATATCTGCCGGGGGGGGCAGGTTCTCCGTGGAATTAAAGAGTAGCGTGAAACACGAGGTATATATAGCCCCGGAATACTCGTGGATTACAGAAATACAATCTAGGGCTCTGGTTACCGCAACTTTGACATTCAATGTGGCAAAGAATACCGGTGGAGACCGGAAAGGAAACATTGTCATAAAAGATACGGAAAGTAGTTTGGCGGATACGATTGTTGTTTTTCAGGTCGGGATACCGGCTTTTCAAGATCGGAATATTTTGATCGCATTATATGAAGCGACCGGGGGAATGGAATGGACAAATCATACGAATTGGACAACGGATGCTCCCACGAGCGAGTGGTACGGGATAACGACCGATCGGGAAGGGCGGGTTATTGGGATCGAGTTGCCCGATAATGATTTGAAAGGTGCGTTACCTGCTGATTTGAATGGTTTATCTGAATTGCAGCGATTCGTGTTAAATGGTAATCAACTGTCCGGTAAATTTCCGGAAGAGTTGAGGTTACATGCTAATTGGCAGAATTGGGACGCTTTCATGAATATATACCCGCAACAGGAAGGATACGGTTTCACGGTAGAAGACGGAGAAGTGGAAACTTATCAGTTAGCGACACGAGGTCAGGGAATTAATTTGGTATTTATGGGGGATGGTTACGTGCAGTCTGATGTAGTCGTCGGTGGTAAATATGAACAGGATATAACGGAAGCGATTCGGTTGTTTTTTGCGATAGAACCTTATAAATCTTATCGTGATTATTTTAACGTGCATGTGGTGACGGCAGTATCAAACGAACGTGGAATAACAGTAGGGAGTAAGGTGAAAGATACGAAATTTGGTACGATGTTCGTGGGACTTGTGGGAGCCGATATGAGAACTAATAGTGACGATTGTTTTGCTTATGCCAAGAAAGCGCCTATTCCTAATTTAAGTTCGACAACGATTGTGTTGGTTGCCAATAGCGGACGCTACGGTGGAACTACGTTGAATTGGGATGACGGGTCATGTATTGCAATTTGTCCGGTATCGACCTTGCCTGCGCCTCAGGATTTTCGGGCGATCGTGCAACACGAGGCGGGAGGTCATGCTTTTGCCAAGTTGGATGAAGAATATGTCAATAATCCTGCTGCTATCTCTGGTTTGGCACTGGACAATTTTCAAAAGCAAGTAAGAAACGGTTTTTATGCTAACGTGGACCTCACGAATGATTTATCTAAAGTGAAGTGGGCTCATTTTATCGGGTTGGAAAAATATGCAGATGTGTCTGCTTTTGAGGGGGGAAGCTGTTTCCTGTATGGTGTTTGGCGTCCGGAAAATAATAGTTGTATGCGGGATGCTTCTGCTTACTATAACGCTCCTAGCCGGGAAGCCATTGTTAAAAGGATTATGACTTTGGCAGGGGAAACGTATAGTTTTGATGAGTTCGTGGAAAAAGATATTATCGAAAAACCGTATGCCCGTTCCCGGGTTTACGTGGAGCAAATTCAACCTTTTGAGCCATTGGGAAGAATGGTTTTATTGGAAGGAGCTCCGTAGTGATGATTCTCTTCTTTCTTGTGTTTGTGTAAAAAAAGAGTGCCCCTTTCGGGGCACTTGCTTTTGAATGAATATTTTCTTATTTATCCAACGCCTTCTTTATCTGCCGTTTTGCCAGCGTCAGCGGGGCTAGTGAACAAGGACCGTTCACGCAACCGCCGTCACAAGCCATGACTTCCACGAATTGGGCTTCGGGTTTCTTCGGCATCATTTTCAGCAAGGTTTGGTTCTTTTTATCTAATCCTTCGAGCGAGAGGGTGGTATAACCGTTACCTACCGCTTGAACGATAGCGTCACGAACACCTCCGGCTTGGGCGTATCCGCGGGAGTATTTCGTTACTTCCGGGTTCAGCGGCAATTCTTCGCATTTCTCTACATCAATGTCGTAAGCGACCATAAACGCACCGAGTTCCTCGAAACTCATCACGTAATCCACTTCCGGAACGTACATTTCTGCCTCGTAGCGTTTTGCCAGACAGGGACCAATGAATACAACGTCCGCGTCAGGATATTGTTCTTTCACGCGTCGGGCAGCGTATACCATGGGGCTACGGGTGTCCGAAACGAACGGTTTCACCATGGGAGCGTGTTTGTCTACCCAACCCACGTATGCCGGGCAGCATGAGGTGGTCATGAAAGGTTTGCCCTCGTGCATGCGTTCCATGAATTCGGCAGCCTCGTTGCGGGAAGTGTCTTCCGCACCAAGAGCTACTTCAACTACTTCGTCGAATCCGATAGCTTTAATGGCTGCAAGAATCTGTCCCGGGGTAGCGTTAAACTGCCCATAGATAGCTGGGGCAGGAATGGCAATAATCTTTTTATCCGGGTTCGTGATGCCTTTGTACACGTCGATGATTTTGGAGCGTTCCATGATGGCACCGTACGGGCAGGTTTGCATACACTTTCCGCAATAGATACATTTATCTTTGTCAATATGTTCCGTGCCGTCTTCTCCTTTGGAGATTGCTTTTACCGGACATACTTCCTCGCAAGGTACGGGAGTGTACACGATCGCGTGGTAGGGGCACACTTTGGCACAAAGTCCGCAACTCACGCAGTCTTCCTGTGTGATAGATGCTTTGCCGCCTTTGAAGGAGATGGCTGCTTTCGGGCAGTTCATCAGGCAGGGACGTCCCTCGCAACCCCGGCACATGTTGGTCACGAAATACTGCGATTGCATACACGCGCTACAAGCTTCGTGTACCACGGAAAGAATATTCTCTTTCGTGTTCTTGTTGTCCAAGGCTTTCTGCGCGAATTCAGCTAACGGGATTAAGTCGATTTCCTCGTCCGTGATCTCGAAACCCAAAATTGAAATAATCTTGTGTTTCAAGATATAACGATCCTTATGCACGCAGCATTTTATCGGTCGCTTATTTTTTGGACGCATTTCCACCGGGATGTACTTCACGCCGTCTACTAAATTCTTTTCTTTTAAAAGTTTTACAATTCTAATCAGTAGCTCACGTTTCGTGAGCATTGCAAAATTGTCATACAACATCTCTAAGTTCCTCTTTTATAATTCGTATTAAACTATTTTTACTAACGCCGGCGACTCGTTTGCCGTTTATCTCTATAAACGGGGGTGCTTCTTCGCCTTTACTGCACCCGAGGCATGGAGAATAGCTAACGTTCAGATGTTCGGTGATATTCTGGGGAAGAGATTCAATAACATCTCTCAATTCAGCGCCGCCCATAACATAACACATGGTGCCTACGCATATTTTTAAATTTACTTTTTCCATAATGTGAGCCAGTTTTTGAATTTTGCCCCTAAATATACATAATCTCTACATCTTTCAGATACTTTGTCTCCAATAAAAATTTTATTTTTTTGACCACGTTTCTCCGGATCTCTAATTCTACAGGTAGATTGGGATCTTGGTGCGCCGTGTTGATACGGGTTCCCACGAGTAGCGTGATCTTATCGCTATTCAACAACATTTTTACCACCATTTCGGCCGGTCCGGCTTCACGGCGTTTGTCTATATCCCCGGCGGTCAGGATGCGTTCCACTTTCCCGAGCGTGAGGATACCTTCCGTGACCAAATCAATTCCTTCCATTTTGGAAATGGGAGGGAGTTCCTTGTCCACGATATTCATATCTACTTCCATGCTTGCCCCTAGTTCCCGTGAAAGGATGGTAGCTGTCGTTCCCCCGCAGAGAATTTTCTTACCTTGAAATTCCCGTACCCGGTTGGCAAGGTATTTGTCATTTTTCTCGTCGTAGGGAGGACCTGTACATACAAGTAGGTTCCGGGGTTTCCGCATGTAGATGACACAACAACTCGTGTCGTCTTTCAGTGAATACCCGTCGTTTTTTTCTGCCTGACTCACGATTTTATGCGCGAGTTCCTTGGCTGATATATCATTATAGTGTTCTATTAAACCGGCAACATAATCTTTAACGCCGTCTTCCCACCCGAAAGGCATTTTGTGGGAACCCATTCCGGATTGCGAGACTCCGTCACTGAAGAAGATGATTCGATCCTCTTTTTCCAGTGTAAATTCGGAAATCCACAGGCATGTGTTTTCTAAATCTTCGCGTTCCACGGGGATCTTTTCCTTGTGTATGTTCACGAATGAGCCGTTACGGTAAAGGTAGTACGAGGGAGTCTCGTACTCGATGATCTTCACGCTTCCGAAACAGTCGATATCACAGATACAGAACGTGGAGTAACTGATCTTGCGCACCATATCCTTGGGTAAGGTGTTCATGATAGAAGTCGAAGTACGCAGGATGCTTTCGTTCATGGCGGTGAAATTCATGGCCATGGTAGCGGTCATCGTGGATAGCACGCAGGCTTTGATCCCGCTACCCAACCCGTCGGACAACACGCTGATTACGCGTCCTTCGCCTTTTAACTTCTGCGACATGAAACAATCCCCGCAAACAACATTGCCTGCTTTGTTCTTCTGGAAGAAGTCAACCTCGATGAAATTACCGTTATTTCTCAAAACAAATGAAATTAAAGTGGTTTCTTGTCATCCTTTTTGTAAGCATCCATAACGGTACGTAGCATGGCATCAGTAAATGCCGCGTTTTCTCCGAGTAAGCAAGCCACTTGTTGAACGGTCTCCATGTGTTTTTTGATTACTTCCTGAGTTTTTTCAAGCATCCATTCCTTGCGCACGTAAGGTTCCCGCAGGTCTTGCAGTAATCCGAATACCAGATGATGAGGTTGTATATTGTAAATTGAAATAATCCACGTGTGCTCTTCTTCACGCACTTGCCGCTCGATAATTTCTTTGCCGGTTGTCAACACGGCACGGAACAAGTCTTCGAAAGAACAGATGTTTTTCAACGGAACTCCGTTCAATCCGGGGGTAACCTCGTATATGGCGGCTATGTCTTCGCCCATGATCGTGGCACAGGATTGATTCATATCCATGATCTTCAACTCCGAGTTGACCAATACCACACCGGCGGGTATCTTTTGCAGGAGAACCGTCGCTTTATCGTGCGCGATTTTCCGCATATAGGATACGCACATGTTTTCCTCGGCTCTTCCTTCCAGCATGGCGATGGCGAAATCCCGGCAAGAGTCGTACCCGCAACCGCTGCAATTCAACTCGTCCTCCGGTCCGGTTTTCCCGACTACTGCCATGGCTTGTTTAATTTCCTCTTCCGTGTAGATATGGTCTTGGATATGCGGGTCCTTGCAGAATAGTATCTGAAGGTCTATATCTTTAAAATCATCCTTGGGATTGCCCAGTTCCGATTGATGTATAATTTCGTATCTTTTTAACGCCGGGGAAATATGGCTTAATTTCGCGGGACCGTTGATACAACCGCCTTTGCATGCCAATAGTTCCAGAAAAATGGAATCGTTTTTCCGGTGTGTATCCAGAGATTTCAGCACGTCTTTTACCGTCGATAATTCGGAAAAGGCCATGTTGTGTATTTGTTTTCCCCCTTCATGCAAGCCTTTCAACATTCCGCCCTCGATAGGATAGTACGCGCCCAATCCCGAACGATAAGGGATAAAATGCGCGTTCGGTTGTCCCGGTGCGATTTGATGAAGGTTTATTTCGGTCTGCTCGAACCATTTCTTTAAATCCTTGAACGTGATCACCACGTCGATCAAGTGATTGAACGTGTCTGCCTCCAGTTTCTTGCAGATGCAGGGGCCGGCGAACACGATCTTGACATCATCCCCGTATAATTGTTTCAATATTTTGGCATGAGCCAGCATCGGGGAAATGATCGGCGTAATGTTATGCACGTGTTCCGGCGAGTATTTCCGGATATATTCCACTACGACCGGGCAGGCTGAAGAGATATAAACTCCGTTTTCCGCTTCTTGCAGGAATTTGTCCGTCCGGTCTGAAACGATTTCCGCCCCGAGCGCGGTTTCCGACACGTCGGCAAATCCTAATCTTTTGATAGCGGCAATCAACACGCTGGAATGGATTCCCTCGAATTCGCTCACGTACGAGGGGGCGAGGGAGAGCAATACTTTCGGGTTTTGCGCCAATGTCAGTTTCGCCCGGGTCAGTCCGTCGCGAATCTTTTTAGCTCCGGTTGGGCATATCTGCGTGCAATGTCCGCAATAGATACAACGGTCTTCTATAATGGAGGCTTGGTTGTTTTCCATTCGGATTGCTTTCACGGGACATTCCCGTATGCACTTGTAACAATCCTGACAATTGTCCGATTCCGTGTAGATAGGTCTTAGTTGCATGGGAACTCTTCTTGTAAGATTTTATATAAACGAGAGAGATTCACTTCTTCGTACACTTTATCATCAATCCGAATAATCGGACCTTTGCTGCACAATTCTTCACACAAATGTCCACAAAAATCGATCTCTGCTTCCAAGTTGTTTTCACTCAGGTATTTCTTGATTGCCCCGAGGTTCGTGTTATTTCCCCGGGAGAAGCAGGAACTTCCTAAACAGATTCTGATTTGGCGCTTTGACATACTTGTACTTCTTCGATTTTCAGGTTGATACTTTCTGCGTTGCAAAAATAAGACATTTATCGCAATAAACCCAAGTAAATTGCAACTTTAATATTATTTGCCGTTTTTTGCTTTCAATTTGTAAGTGAAATAAAGATTTTGGTATAAAAAAACCGCCTCGACCGAGGCGGTTTCTTCTATATAGTAAAATAGTACTATTTTTTCTCTTCTGATTTCTTCCCGAATCTTCTGCTTAAGTCGAAAGAGATCGGAGTCGCGATAAACAGTGACGAGTATGTACCGACCACGATACCGACTAACAAGGCGAAAATGAATCCCTTGATAGATGCCCCACCGAAGATAAATATCGCTAACAACACGACGATTGTTGATAATGATGTACTGAACGTACGACGTAGCGTGGAGTTCAACGCGTCATTTACCACCTGCCCGTCATCTCGTTTCGGGTACAGTTTGCGATATTCACGGATACGGTCGAATACAACCACGGTGTCGTTGATTGAGTAACCCACAACAGTCAACACGGCAGCGATAAACGCTTGGTCTACTTCCAACGAGAACGGTAACAAGCCTGCAAACAGAGAGAAGGCTCCGATTACGATAATCGTGTTATGTGCCAAACCGACAACAGCTCCGGCTCCGTATTGCCATTTGGAGAATCTCACCATGATGTAGATGAAGATACCGAGTAACGCGAACAATACCGACCAGATAGCGGCTCTCGTCATGTCTTCAGCCACGGCGGGTCCGATCTTTTGGGTTTGTTGCAAGTTCACGGAACGGAATGTTTCATAATCAGTTCCGGCAGGGAGAATATTCTGTAATCCCACGTATAATAAGGAGTCTACATTAGCGTCAACATCAGCGCCGCTTTCTTCGATCCTGTATTTAGTCGTGATTTTAACATTATTCGCTGTTCCCACTGTTTTTACCTCGGGTGCGCTTCCGTAAACTTCAGCCAATTGTTCAGCGACGTCTCCAACTTGTACGTCTTGGGCGAAAGTCACGGTATAAGTTCTACCTCCGACGAAGTCGATACCTTTATCTAGACCTCTCGTGAACAGAGATACGAAACAAATGATGATAGCGATACCTGAAATAGTGTAACTGATCTTGCGTTTTTGCAAGAACGGGAATTTGGTATTTCTCAGCCAGTTCGCGGTCAACGGTGTAGTGAATGTCACGTTATCACTCTTCTTGGCTGCTCTCTCGAGGATCAAGCGGGTGATAAAGATTGCCGTGAACAGAGAAGACAAGATACCGATGATCAACGTGGTCGCGAATCCTTTGATAGGACCTTCTCCGAAATAGTACAGGATAAATCCGGTGATCAACGTGGTCAACTGACCGTCGATGATAGCGGAGTATGCGTTACTGTAACCCTCCTTGATAGCGAGTTTCAAGCCTTTGCCGGCTCTTAACTCTTCTTGGATACGTTCGTAAATCAACACGTTGGCATCAACCGCCATACCCATGGTCAACACGATACCGGCGATACCGGGCAGTGTCAACACGGCTCCGATGGATGCCAGAATACCGAACAAGAAGAACAAGTTGGCAAGCAACGCGATATCGGCAGCCAATCCGGCGCTCTTGCTATAGAAGAATAGCATGTAAGCCAATACCAGCACGAAGGCGATGATGAATGACCACATACCGGATTGAATAGCTTCTTGTCCCAAAGATGCTCCTACAACCTCGTCAGCGATGATGCGTGCGGGTGCGGGCAATTTACCGGATTTCAATATGTTGGCAAGGTCACCTGCTTCTTTCACGTCGAAACGACCGGAGATTTGAGAGCTACCGCCCTTGATTTCGTTCATCACGTTGGGTGAAGAGGCTACCACTCCGTCAATAACGATAGCGATGCTACGGTTTACATTATCTTTGGTCAAGCGAGCCCAAGTTTTGGCTCCCTCGCTGTTCATGCTCATGGAAACAACCGGTTTTCCCTGTTGGTCGTAATCTTGACGGGCGTCCACAACCGCGTCTCCTTCAAGAGGAGCCTTTCCGTTACGGGTCGTGATTTTAATCGCGTGCAACCCGATTAATCCCTCGGGAGTAGCTTTCATTTCCCACAACAAACGGGAGTTGCGCGGGAATAACGCTCTTACTTGCGGCATACGCAAATAAGCGTTGATTGTCCCGGTATCTTTCGCGAAAGCGTAACCGACACATGAACCGGTTCCTAAACCTTCGCGTGTCATGTTAGGTTGCAATAAAGCGAATAACGGGTGTTCTTTCGCGATATCGTTTCGGCTTAAATTTTTCAATGAATCGGCTTCACCCTTGATCGCGTCCAAGATGGCGGATTCTTTATTCTCTTCTTGTTTTACTCCCGCTTGACTCGCTGTGTCTGTCACAACCTCAGTTTTGGCTTGTGCTTGCAACACTTCAGCTAACTTCTGGTCTGCTTGGGCAAGGTAGTTGTAAAATGCTTGGTCGCCGGCATCGAATGCTCTGCTGTTATCGTATGTTTCGTAAAATTCCAATGCAGCCGTTCCTTGCAACAACTCTCTTACACGTTGCGGTTCTTTGATACCCGGCAACTCGATGATAATTCTTCCGGAAATATCTGCTTTACGGATGTTGGGTTGTGCCACACCGAAACGGTCGATACGAGTACGGAGAATATTAAACGTGTTGTCGATAGCTCCTTCCGCTTCTTTTCTAACCACGTCGAGAACTTCCTTGTTGGTCGCGCCCACTTTGATTTTTTCTCTCATCTCGTGAGTACCGAAGATTGCCGGAGAAGCTAACTGTGCTCCCGGGGCTATTTTTTCAAAAGCCTCACCGAAAAGGGTAACAAAGTCTTTCGGGCTGGAAACTCTCATTTTAACGGCTTCCTCTATCGCTTGGTTGAAAGCGGGGTCAGTACTGTGGTTGGCAAGGCTTTTTACCACGTCAACCACGTCAACTTCCATGGTTACGTTCATACCGCCTTTCAAGTCCAAACCGAGGTTCAACTCTAATTCCTTACATTCCTTGTAAGTGAATTTGGCCAATCCGAGGAAATTGTAAACCGTTTGATTTGCGATTGAATCCAAATATTGCTTTTCTTTAGCCGGATCGCCGTTCGCAAATGCGCTTGCTGCTCTCTCTACCTGGTTCGTTTTATAAGTAAAAAACAACTGATAAAGACTCACCAATGCTAGTGCAACAGCGAGTAGTGTAATCGCTCCTTTATTCTGCATCTGTTAAATAATTTATAATATACTATGTTTCAATTCTTCGCTTTAACACATATTTTAGTGCGCAAAAGTATAACATTTTTTTCAAAATAGCTATACAATTAGGCAGATACTTTTAATGTTAACTCCTTATTTCTATAATCAATGACGGCTTCGTGCTTCACGAGAAAATCACTTCCCAACAATCCGGCAACCCGACGACGCAGGTGTTTGTCGTATAAAGAGTTCACGTATTGCAAGTCTATGACTGCCGCGTGTACATTCTCTATCGTGTGTCCGCCGATATGTAAGGTTGTGATATTCACCAGCTCAACCTCATTGATTTCTCCGCACACACCCCCGGAGTTAATCTCGGAAACATCTTCCAGCGGTTCATAGGAAAACGGTGTCAGTTTGTCTATGACCGTCACGGATGCGCCCGTGTCTATAATAAAATCCCCCTCTATACTACCGATTTGCAGGGTGGCGATGATGTGGAAACTATTGTCTTCCAACTCAACGACCTCTATCGGAATCTTTATCTCCATACAATTTCGTTTGCACAAAACTAAACATTTTCGGTGAAATCCAAAAAACGGGGGTGTTAATTTCAAAAAGATTTTTTTCCGGTAAGGGGTGAAACCGGCATAGTCATGGCGGTGAGCTACCTTTTTCTAACCCCGTGGGGTGGTTGTAGAGAGGCTTTTAGGCGGTTGTCTAAAGGCATCGCCTA
Organism: Butyricimonas sp. Marseille-P3923; assembly: GCF_900184685.1. GTDB lineage: Bacteria > Bacteroidota > Bacteroidia > Bacteroidales > Marinifilaceae > Butyricimonas > Butyricimonas muris. Next base: position 2,318,185 of record NZ_FXXL01000007.1, on the reverse strand, counting down.
CTGTTCGCCTGATGTTCGCCCACACTTAGCCCACGTTTTAGTGAAAAATATGTTCTTTTAACACGAGCGATAAATCCGTGCTGCCTGTTATCACTCGGGCAAGTGGTTTGCAAGGCATCGGTTTCGCGTGAGGTTATCCCTAGTTTTGGGGGTAGTTGTCCTTAAAAGAGGGTATGTCAAAAGTCATTAAACTCCTCCGTCTGCTTCGCATCCAAGTGAGCCCGGAAGCCGGTCTCGAACCGGCTCTCGCTCGGCAAACCGAGAGCAAGCTCTCTATCTGCCCTCGCTTCTTGATTGCCGAGCGTGAGTTGGTTCGAGTCCGCTTCGGACTCAATACCCCGAAGGGGGGGGGGGATGGAGTTTGAAAAATGACTTTTACCACATTCGTATAGTGAGTGCGAGATTAGTTATTATGCCAGTTTATTTTTTGCGAGAAATACATGACGATTGCCAAAATGACGAATAATCCGATGCTTCCGGCGAGTAGGGCATAGGTTTCCAGTTGGATCAGGAAGAATATGTAAGTGTACAGGCACACGAGCAATCCCCCGATCGTGAAGGCTGTTTTCTTGATTTTTAGGATTCCGACCATATAGAGCGTGATCAATGTCGTGGTCGCGAGTGCGGAAAGCAGGTATGCCCACGTGAAGTTGATGTGTTCCGAGGTGGAAACGAGTAGCGTGTAAAAAAGACAAAGCGCCAAGCCGACCAGCAGGTATTGAAGCGGATAGATGTTCTTTTTCTGCACGATTTCCACGAAGAAGCAAACGACGAATGTCAAAACAATGATAAGGAACGCGTATTTGGCGGAACGCGTGGATTTTTGGTAATGGTCGACGGGGAATAGTAAATCTACGCCAAAGATGGAAGAGGAAACAATGGAGATCTCCCCGGGACGGATTGGATTGGAGGGCGTGTAATTCGAGAGGTCGGGTTGGTAAGACCTTAGTACTTGAGAGAAATTCCGGTTTATTTCCAGTACTTTCCACTTGCTCGTGAAACCGTTCGGGGTTACTTCTCTCTCCGAGGGTAGGAAAGCTCCCGAGAAACTTGGTGTCGGGCAATTGGAGTTCAGTGCCACGTTTGTCGTTTTGCCTACCGGGGCGAAAAGTATGGATGCCGATCCTTTTGTTGTCAGTTTCACGGAGAACTCAATCGTCTTGTCCGGGGTGAGCAGGTCGCTGACGTTAAGATGAATGGATGTTCCCGTGTAAACGATACTGTTGGGGTTGACGCCCGGTTCCATGTTGTATTTTTGTCCGTTCCACGTGAGGGCAACTTGTTCGCAGATGCCTCGCAGGTCGCTTACTCCAAGATTGAGTGTCGCGTTTTCGTTCCACTTGATGTCTCGCGAGAGGTTTGTTTCCAAAAGATCTTTCGAGATGAATTTGCCTTTGAGTTCAAGCGAGGAATTGTAAACGATAATCTCATACAATCCTCGTTTGAGTTCTTGTGTTTCGATATCACCCGTGATGTCCAATTGATCCGGGAGATAGTTGATGTAGCCGGTTTTGTTTTTTCCCTTTTCGTCTTGATAAGTATAGCTTAGGGTAAGAACGGGACCGATGATTGTCTGCGGGCCGCTCCATTTTTGTTGCACCTCGGTTGTTGCTTCTTTCGCGGTGTTCTCTCGCTCGCTGATAAGGTTCTGGATCATAAACATGGGGATAATCAGGATAACGATGAGTACCCCGATAAGTAGGATTTTCAAGGTAATGGCGTCCCGGTTCTGTGTGTGTCTCTCTTTGTGTGGAAGGTTTGTTTGTTCGTTCATGGTGTTTTATTTTTAGTTATTACTTGAAAAGAACTTTGAATTTCAAAGTAGATGAGGTAAAAAAAATTATATGTTTTGACTCTTTAGAAAATCTTCCAAGGCATTCAAGTGTTTGGTGAATGCTTCCCGTCCCTTTTCCGTCACCGCGAAGGTCGTGTTGGGACGCCGCCCGATAAATTGTTTTCTGCATTCGATGTACCCGAGTTCTTCAAGACTGCGGGTATGGCTGGCAAGGTTCCCGTCCGTGAGGTCGAGCAGGTTTTTCAGCGTGACAAAATCTACCGATTCGTTCACGATCAACACGGACATGATTCCCAGTCGTGCCTTGCTTTCGAAGGCCTTGTTTATATTTTCGAGTACTTCTTTCATTCGTTGAAGTTTGCTCTTTGTGGTTGCGATGTCTGGTGGCGTTCTACTTTATAATAAAAGTATATGCCTGCCAAAATATGGAGTAACCCGAACCCGATAACCCAAAACACGAGGGCATTGTTCACGACAAAGCTGTCAACGAGTCCCAACAGGATTTCCGCGTAACCCAAGTAGCGGATATCCGAGTAAGTGTACTTGGAGCAGTTGACAAGAGCCAGACCGTAGAATATGAGCATGATGGAAGAGGTCAGCCCGTAATAGTGTTGCCATATCAGGGAGATGCAGAAAACGCCCCCGGCGAATAACGGGAGAAAGAAATTCCAAAGCAGGCGATGAACCGATTTGTCCGTGAGGATGTTTCGGTTGGCTTTTTTTGCCTTGCAATAGCTCATGCAAAACACGGTGACAAGGGAGGTCAGTAATACGGCGATTGCGATAAGGCAGAGCAGCGTGAGGCGTTGGGACGCGTTGATTTGCTCGTGTGTGGTCAGAACTGAGTATGCCAGTCCCGTTGCAGTGCAAGCGTATATACCCACGAGTATGGATGATAAACCACTTATGGAGAGGAATTTCGTGGATTTTTCCATGAGGTCCTTGATGTCGTGCAAGGTATCGAGTGCTTCGTTGTTCTTCATATTTTAAAAGTTCTTTGTAATGCAAAGTTAAAGATAAATTTTGAATATCGTGTATGAAATGCGTGTATTTTTTATAGATTTGTATTAACCGGATAATTTATATGAAGTTATGAGAAAGTATATCGCGTTGATTTTTTTAGTTTGTTGCTTTTTGGAAGGAGTGGGGCAGAAGGCTGAGAAAATAACTCTTCCGGGGAGCGGGTTGGATAATTTTTATCGGGTTGACACGGGTGTCTATCGGGCAAACCAGCCTTCGGCGACTGATTTTGTTTTACTCGAACGATACGGCATAAAGGAGATATTGAATTTGAGAAACTGGCACAGTGACGATGACGAGGCAAAAGGAACCGCTTTAAAGTTGCACCGCTTGAAGACACGTGCCTCGAAGATTGACGAGGAGGATATCGTGAAGGCGTTGCGAATTATAAAGAACCGGAAAGGGCCGATATTGATTCATTGCTGGCATGGTTCGGATCGGACGGGGGCCGTGATAGCGATGTACAGGCTTGTTTTTCAAGGTTGGTCGAAAGAGAATGCCATAAAGGAAATGACGGAGGAGGGATTCGGTTTTCACAGGCAATTCAGCCAAATCATAGATATGATAAATCGTGCTGATATCGCGGCAATAAAACGGAAACTAGAGGTGAAACCCAAAATAAAAACCGTTCCGGCGCCCCGGAACGGTTCTCTAACAGAATGATCGTGAAGTACTATTGTTAGTTAAATAATTTCATGTCGTCGAGTACGTTCATTACCGTTTTTACTGCTTTTGCAGATTGTGCCAGTAATTCTTGCTCGTCTTTGTCGAGTTTAACCTCGATAATTTTCTCGATACCGTTTTTGCCCAAGATTACGGGAACTCCAAGGTAAATGTTGTTCATCCCGTATTCTCCGTTCAATAAAGCGCATACCGGGAATACTCTTCTGTGGTTGCATACGATAGCCTCAACCATTTGAGCGGCAGCGGCTCCCGGTGCGTACCAAGCGGAAGTACCCATTAATTTCACCAATTCGCCGCCACCTACTTTCGTTCTCTCGATGATAGCGTGCAGCGTGTCATGATCCATTAATTCCGTTACAGGGATACCGCCAACGGTGGTATATCTCGGAAGTGGAACCATGGTATCCCCGTGACCGCCTAATAACAATGCTTGGATGTCTTTCGGGGAAACATTCAATGCCTCGGCCAAGAATGCTCTGTAACGTGCGGTATCGAGGATACCTGCCATACCGAATACGCGGCTGGAATCGATCTTTGCCGTCAAGTAAGCGCAATAGCACATTACGTCGAGCGGGTTGGACACGATGATAATTTTAGCGTTCGGTGAATGCTTGATAATATTTTCGGTTACTGATTTTACGATGCCGGCGTTAGTTGCAATTAAGTCGTCGCGGCTCATTCCCGGTTTGCGGGGTAGTCCGGAAGTAATTACTACTACTTCAGAATTGTTGGTCGCTTCGTAATCGTTGGTCACACCTTTGATACGGGTATCATAAAGATTGATCGGGGCTGTTTGCCACATATCCAATGATTTTCCTTCTGCAACGCCTTCTTTGATGTCCAAAAGAACAACTTCATTCACGATGTCCTTTTCAGCGATGCAGTTCGCGCATGTTGCACCAACGTTTCCTGCTCCTACAACTGTTACTTTCATTTCTGTAATTTTTTATTGTTATACGTTTCGTTTTTTGGCTATTTGTTTGCTTTTTGCGCTGTCAAATGTAAGCCTTATTTTTTATTTCAACAATCTTTATGCCGAAAAATTACAGAATTTTTTCTGCAATGAAAAGAGGGTTTATAAAGTTCATAAAGTTTGTAAGGTTTATAAGGTTTGTAAAGTAATAAAAAGGAGGGGTACTTCGTGAACCTTATGAACTTTATAAACTTTACAAACTTTATAAACTCAATGAAGTTGTTGCCATAGGCGGCTTGCAACAGCGTGCATTTGTCCTAAAATCCCGGTCGGTTTGTAACTTCCATTCTGTAATTTTTTCTGGAATGACAGGTACCAGAGGGTGAGTACGATTCCCTTGAGTACGCTGGAGATGGAGATGCTCCACCAGATACCGTTCAACCCCAGAATCGGGAAGGTCACGAGATAAAAGGCAAGCGGGATTCTTGCCCCGGTGAGCAGAATACCCACGATTGCCGGGGGTGTGGTACGCCCGCAACCATTGAAAGCTCCGGCCGTGACCTGTTCGATTGCCGAGAAAACTTGCGAAACGGCAAGAATTTTTAAATAGGCGCTTCCGGCAATTAGGGTTTGCGGTTCGTTGATGAAAATGCTGAAGATTTCTTTACTTAGAAAGAGAAAAGCCGCCGTGGCAACGAGAGCGATTCCCCCGGCAAGTTTCAGCGTGTAGTGATACCCTTGACGTATCCTGACAAAGTCGCGTGCCCCGAAGTTCTGTCCCGTGAAGGCTGCCAGTGCCGTCGAGAATCCCGCGGCAGTCATCCACGTGATGGCCTCTATTTGTGCCCCGACACTTTGCACGGCAACCCCGATATGTCCCCATTGTGCCGCCACGGTGGCAAGCGTCAGCGAGAACATGGCAAACAAGGCGCTTTGCATACTGACGGGGAAACCCAGAGAAAATATCCGCTTCACGAAACGGGCACGTAAGCGGGTGAGATAATGGAGTTTGCCGATAGAGGATTCGCGGAAATAAAGATTGCGTATAAAGATCGCGAACACGACCAGTTGCGAGAAGGTAGTGGCAACTGCCGCACCCGCCGAACCCATGGCGGGAATAAAGCCGAACCCGTATATGAGCAAGGGATCGAGTACAATATTAAACACCAAGCCCGTCGCGACGATTTTCAAGGGTGTTTTGCTATTGCCTTGCCCGTTGTACAGCCCGCTGTACGTGTTGTTGTTGAACGTGAAGAATAGTCCCGGGGTGATCAATCGCATGTAATTGACCGCGAGCGAGGAAATATTTTCTTCCAGATGAAATAATCCCACTAGGGCAGGAGCCGCGATGAATATGAAACAAGCGTAGAATAAAGCGATAATTGACGAGAGCATGGCTGCCTGATTGGCGTATACGCGGGCTCTTTTGCCTGTACGTGCGCCAAGAGATTGAGAGATGGTAACCTCGACGCCGACTTTGCTGATAAACGAAAGTGCATTGCACAACCACGTGAAGAATCCGGCAACACCCACGGCTGCCACGCTTTCGCTTCCCAATCGCCCCAACCAGATCATGTCTGTCATGCTGTAGGCCATTTGGACGAAAGAGGCTGTGATCAAGGGAATTGCCATACTCCATATCCCTTTGCTGATGCTTCCGTGTGTCAGGTCGTTTACTTTTGTCATGCTCTTGTTTTTTGGCTTGCAAAAATATAAACCTTTTGGCAATTTCCTCTCACTTTTTTATACTTTTGCGGAAAGATATAAAAATGATTAATATGAAAAATATCGCGGTTATTGCAGGAGGAAATTCTTCGGAGTACGGGGTGTCGCTCCAGTCGGGAAACAATATTTATAACGAGGTGGATGAAACCCGTTATAATAAATACCTTGTTATATTAAAGGGACGGGATTGGCACGTGAAGATTGGTGATGTGACTTACCCGGTGGACAAGAATGATTTTTCCTTCATGAAAGATGGGGAGAGGATTGCGTTTGATTTTGCCTATATCACGATTCATGGCAACCCCGGTGAAAACGGGTTGTTGCAGGGATACCTCGATATGATGGGCGTACCCTACGGGGGATGCAACGTGCTGGCTTCCGCGTTGACTTTTGATAAACACACGTGCAATGCTTATTTAAAGAGTTACGGGGTGAACGTGGCCAATTCCGTGATGCTGAAACGGGGGATGGCGTATGACGTGAACGAGATTATAGAGGAAGTAGGTCTACCTTGTTTCGTGAAGCCGAATGCCGAGGGGTCCAGCTTCGGGGTATCGAAGGTGAAAGAGGCGGGACAGTTGGAGAAGGCGTTGCGGGAAGCATTCGCTCTTTGCCGGGAAGTGCTGATTGAAACGTTTATTGACGGGAAAGAGTTGACATGTGGTGTCGTGAAAGCCGGGGAGCTGGATTTTGCAATGCCCATAGCGGAAGTGATCCCGAAGAAAGAGTTTTTTGATTTCGAGGCAAAATACGATCCCAAGATGTCCGACGAGATTATTCCGGCACGTATTTCTCCCGAGTTGACCCATCGCATCAAGACGTTGTCGTCGATGATTTACGATATACTAAGGTGTGACGGTATCATCCGGGTGGATTATATCGTGCGTGATGACGAGATATTCATGCTTGAAGTGAACACCACGCCGGGAATGACTTCCAATAGTTTTGTGCCTAAAATGGTGCGGGCTATGGGCGGAACGTTGCGGGATGTGTTGACGAAGATTATTGAAGCCAAATTGAGTAATTGAATTTCCGCCTTAAATGATAATGCCTCCGCCCACGACATCCGTGCCCTCGTAGAGTACGGCACTCTGACCGGGAGTGATGGAATCCATGCCTTCGTGGAACTCTACCCGTAGCCCGCTCTCCTCGTGGTAGACGGATGCTTGGGCGCCCCGGTTGCGGTAACGGATTTTGGCATTCACCTCGAAGCCGTCCGGTAGAGAAGCGTATTTCATGAGGTTGATATCTTTTGCCCGGAAACCTTTACCTGTCAGTTCTTCACGGGTGCCTAGCACGACTTCGTTTTTCCGCGGGTCAATGGCCACGACGAACATGGGATGTCCGAGGGCAATGCCCAGCCCTTTGCGTTGCCCGATGGTGTAGTTGGGGAAACCCCGGTGCTCACCCAAGCGCTTGCCGGATGTATCGACAAATAGCCCGGGACCGTATTTCTCCGTGAAGTTATCCACGTTCTCGGCAAGGAAAGCGCGGTAATCGTTATCCGGGATAAAGCATATCTCTTGGCTTTCAGTTTTCTTGGAAAGTTTTTCATGTCCTTTGGCGAGAGCGATTTGCCGGACTTCCGGTTTTGTCAGTTCACCTAAAGGAAACAGCGTCCGGGCAAGATTCTCTTGTGTCAGTGTCCACAGGAAATAGGTCTGGTCTTTAGTTTCATCCACTCCTTTGCGCAAGAAGTAACGTCCGTTCAGTTGCCCGATGCGGGCGTAATGTCCGGTAGCGATGTAGTCACACCCGAGTTCGTCGGCCATTTCGATCAATTTGCCCCATTTGATCGTGGAATTGCAAAGTACGCAAGGGTTGGGCGTGTGTCCTTGTAAATATTCGTCGATGAAATTCCGTATCACCAGATCTTTGAAATCCTGACGTATATCCAATATATGATGTTCAAAGCCCATTTGCTGTGCCATGTGTTTTGCCTCGAAGATCGCGTTCACGCTGCAACACCCTTTTTCCTTCTCCATGCAGGCTTGCGAGATTTGATCGTACACCCGGTAGGTAACCCCGACCAACTCGTATCCCTGATCTTGTAATAACATGGCGGCAACCGTGCTGTCAATCCCACCGCTCATGGCCATTAAAACCCTCATAATTTTAGATTTAATGATTTTAGATTTTAGATTTTAGATTGCTTCCCCTTGTTCGTGCGCTCAACTACCACTGTATAGGTGAATTGGAGGGGACATTTTCCATTTTCAATTATTTACTCATAAATCTTGCCTCGCTGTGGTAATTATCTTTCTCGATGTCGATATCGGGTTCGATGAGTTCGCCGGAGCCGGACAAGGTGAATTTCAAGTATTTGATCTGTTTCCCTCGGGATAACCATTGTTGTTCGTAGAATGTTTTGATACCTAGTATTTTATCATCCAGTTCGCTCGCGTAAAGGTCGTCCGTGTTGACAAAAGCGGTCAATCCGTTCAGGCGGATAAGTTCAGCCGTGTATTGATACAGGAAAGGACTATCCGTTTTGAGGTGGATGATTCCGTCTTCTTTCAGCATCTTTTTATAGAGCGAGAGGAAGCGGGTTCCCGTCAGGCGCTTGCGGGCCTTTGCCATTTGCGGGTCGGGGAACGTGATCCATATTTCGGAGATTTCCCCGGGGGCGAATACCGACTCAAGCATCTCGGCATGCGTGCGCAGGAATACCACGTTTTTCATGCCCTTTTCTTGGGCTATTTTAGCCCCGGTCCACATCCGGGCTCCTTTGATGTCTAACCCGATAAAATTCTTCTCCGGGTAGAGTTCTCCCAGTCCCACGGCGTACTCGCCTTTGCCGCATCCCACTTCCAGTACAATCGGGTGGGCGTTGCCGAACACTTGTTCTCCCCATTTCCCTTTTAGCTTGTAATCCGTGCGGAAAACCTCGTCATGTTTCGGTTGGAACACGTTATCCAGTGTTTCCATTTCCGCGAATTTTGCCAGCTTATTTTTCGCCATATCCCAATCGCTTAATTTTCTAATTTAGTTATCTTAACCCCTATATTTTTTATTCCTTTCAATTCCTTTTCTTTCATGCGGTGACCGATCTCTACCGTGTAGATACCCGCGGAATCCAAGTGAAGTATTTCTTCCGAGGTTTGGGTTACGGTTTTCAATCCTCCCAATCCTTGTCCCACCCATTCGCCGTCCTTATCCGCCAAAGTGATGTCCGAACTTAGGTTGATTGTTGTCAGGTGCGGGTGGGAGATGGTGAGCCAACAACTCAGACCATGTAGTTTATAATCCGTCGAGTGCCGTACGCATGTGCTTAACACGTAATCGCCCGGTCGCGTGATGTTGAATTCAAATTTGTAATTACTATCCCGGTTCCATGTCTCGCGGGCGATGGATTTGTAATTTCCCGCGTCGGGGGTAATGTTACAAGCCATGCAACACGATAAAATGAATAAAGTGTAAATACCAAGTTTCTTGCTCATCACGTTCGGTCGTTATTGCTCGTTTTTAATAGTGTTTCCAGTTCCGCGATCATCATTGCCGTGGCTCCCCAGATAAAATGATTATCAATCTTGTAGCCCGGTGCGACAATCTGTCGGTCGTTCCGGTAAAGCGAACGCGAAGTTTTATTCTTGTCGTCAAATAAATCATTTAACGGGATGACTATCACTTCCTCCACTTCATCTTCCGAGAGTACAAAATTAGGTATTTTCGGGATTGTTCCAACAATGGGTGTTATATTAAAGTTGCTTAACGGGATATACACGTCGCTCAAACTCCCGATAATCGTGACGTCTTCGGGGTTTACCCCGATCTCCTCGTGACACTCCCGCAAAGCGGTATCACGTGCATTCGTGTCTTCCGGCTCCGTCTTCCCACCCGGCAGGGCGATTTGTCCCCCGTGATATTTCCCCACCGAAGTACGTTGTATAAAAGGGATTGCCCAATCCTCCCGGTAAGGCATCAGCAGCATGAGCACGGCGCTATTCACGGGGGAATGCTGATGTATTTCTTCTATTCCCTTAACGTGATTAGGTTCGGGTGTCATGAGGGCGTGTGCCGCCGCTCCCGGTAATTCTCGTGCTAGAACTTTTTGAACTGTTTCAATTGTCACCGTTAATCTAAAATTTAAAATCTAAAATCAGTATGGTTTTTGTACCGCACTCAACACCCTTAAGATGTTATCTCCCCACAATTTGTGCAATTCTTCCGGCGTGTAGCCTTCGCGGAGGAGTTCCACGGTGAGGTTGATAAGTTCGTTGGCGGCACGGCAGCCGATAAGTTTTTCCGTGTCGTCGCCGTCGAAGTCCGTGCCGATGCCCACGTGGTCGATGCCCACGAGGCGGACGATGTGGTTGATATGAGCCACGGCGTCCAGAATGGTCGGGTTGGGTTGTGCGCTCAGGAACGAGTTGTACAGGCACACCTGTACAACGCCTCCCTTGTCGGCGATGGCTCGAATCTGGTCATCTGTCAAATTGCGGGGGTGATCGCGTAACGCTCTTGCGGACGAGTGGGAAGCGATAATCGGGGCTTCGCTGGTTTCCAGCACATCCTGCACGGTTTTGGCGTTGGCATGCGAGATGTCCACGATAATTCCCAAGCGGTTCATCTCTTTCACGACTTGCCGTCCGAAATCACTCAACCCGTTGTGTTCCGGTTCGCCTTTTGCCGAGTCGCAAATGTCATTGCTGCCGTTATGGCACAGGGTGATATAAGTGACTCCCATTTTCTTGAACATCTCGAGGTTTGCGATATCCTTCCCGATAGCGTACCCGTTTTCGATGGCAAGGAATATCGCTTTCTTTCCGGCATTCTTCAGGTAAAGCAGGTCGTCCTCGTTATAGGCAATTCCCACTCGCGACTGGTTCAGTTTCACTTGTTCCGATATCTGGTACAGGATGTCGACAGCCTTTCGGGTGGCGGCATGCGAGGCTTCCTCGTCCCGGCTGTCTTGATGCAGGTAAGCAACCATGAAAACGGCGTCCTCTCTTCCTTCCTGCATTTTGGGAAGGTCTACTTTCACGTCCTCGTGGCGTTGCCCGAAGTTGAAACCCGGGGTGAATTTCATCGGGGTATCGCAGTGTGAATCGACAATCAAGCTGTTCCGGTGGATTTCTTTTGCCTTCTTGAACAGGGTGGCCTCGCTGACGAAATAATAGAAAAGTTTCATCATCTGTTCGTCGGGGCGTACCGCCATTTTCTCCGGGTGCCATTGCACGCTGAAGATGCGGTGTCCCGACATACCTTCCATCGCCTCGATAATCCCGTCGGCAGAGGTCGCCGTCACGCGGAATCCGGGAGCGATGTCCTTGATGGCCTGATGATGGTAAGAATTAACCGTGATGGAGTCTTCTCCCATGATTGAGTGGAGTATCGAGTTATTGATGATATTCACTCGGTGCGAGCCGTATTCCCGGCTGATTGTCTGGCTGTGTTTTAAAGCCGGTTGCTCGTGTTGCGAGTAGATATCCTGATAGTTGGTACCCCCGAAAGCCATGTTGATAATCTGGTGCCCGCGGCATATCCCGAAGATGGGGATTTGTCGGTCGGATGCCAGTTTTACCAGCGTCAGGTCGAATTGATCTCTCGCGGCATCCACGTCCCGCAGGAGAGGGATGGGGTCTTCGTTCCCGTACAGCGGGTTGATATCGCCCCCGCCCGTGAGCATAAGCCCGTCGAGCGTGTCTATCGTTGCCCGCAAGCTCTCGATGTCATTATGCACGGGTATTAGCACGGGAATACCGCCCGCTTGCAGGATGGAAATCACGTATGAATGTTCTATACAGGAGTTCCCGTTCTCGAAATTTGCCGTGATACCGATAACCGGTGCGTGGGCTTGTGTCTGGCGATCGTCTATCGCCTTGTATAAGGTATCCAGATTTGCCGGATAAATAATGTTATTCATAGAAATGCAAGTTACAATTGAAAATTGAAAATGGAGAATTGAAAATGTAAGTATTCGCCATAAATCTGAAATCATAAATCATAAATTATAAATCGTCGGTCACGGGAATTTTAATTCGCCCCCGTTCGGTTGCACGATAAGTTCCGCGTTCGTTCCCAGTATCAACGGGTAATTGCCCCGGGTATGACCTGCCGGTAGCCCGAAGCAAACCGGGTACGCGTAATCTTTCACGGCATCGTGAATGATGTGGTACACCATTTCCTTAAATTCGGGGTCGTCATTCCGTCCGAATTCCCCGACTGCGAGTCCTGCCAGATGTTGGAACTTGCCCGCGTATTTCATGCATCGGATGCTTCGGTCAATCCGGTATATATCGTCTGTCGGGTCTTCAAGGAAAAGAATCGTGCCCCGCGTATTGTGCTCGATGCGCGTGTCGTGCAAGCTGTGAATCCACGTCAGCATTCCGCCGATGAGTTCCGCTTCCGCGAGTCCCGTGCGGTTCAGCGGGTGAGGTTTCGTGGCGTACGCCGAAATAATACCGAACAGGAAATTCCGGAGTTGTGTCAACGCTTCCGGTGTCGTTTCTTGGAGGTTCGAGGGCATGGAAGCGTGAAGGCTTTCGATGCCTAACGAGTGTAACTTCGAGTGCAGCACGGTAATGTCGTTCATGCCGATTACCCATTTCGGGTTTCCCTGAAACACGGAATAGTCGGCATCCTCGATGATGCGGAGTATCCCGTAATCTCCCGCCATGCACCAGATAGCCCTGACGTCCTCGGCGTCAAGTGCGGCTTGTAGGTCTGCCAAACGTTCTTCATCAGTCCCTGCCATTCGTCCGTCCTGCGCCAAGACGTGTTCCCCGGGAACGGGAATCAGTTCCCACGAGGCGAGTAATGCTACTGCAGCGTCCAGTTGTTCTTTTGTCGTGATGCCCGAGGGGGAAACAAGCGCCACCTTATCCCCCGGCTGCAGGTATATAGGTCGTAACATAATAACGATAGTTTTTATTGTACGAAGGTACGGTTTTAATTTGAAAACACATTATACTTTGTCAATAGAATTACTCGCCGCGGGCTGACGGGGGATTTCTCCCACTCGTCCAGAGGGATTCATTCATCGCTAGCTCTGAATAAAAGTATTGATAAAGTATTATTAAATGATTTATATCGTATTATAATCGAATAACAATCGAATAGCAATCGTATAACAGTTGAGGAAAACTCGGGGAATGTGCGGGGAAGGATACAGTGATTTAGCGTGTTGATTTTAACGTGATGTTAGCGATATTTTTATTAACTTTGCGACTTCATGGAGCACTAAAGTTTTTTCCTTTGGCTTTATGGATTTTATAAACTTTATAACTTTACAAACTCTAAATACATGAGCAAGTTCAAGAGAAATTTGGTTACCACGGCGTTGCCTTACGCTAACGGTCCTGTGCATATCGGGCATCTGGCAGGTGTTTACGTGCCCGCTGATATTTACGTGCGTTACTTGAGAAAGAAGGGTGAGGAGGTCGCGTTTATCGGCGGCTCGGACGAGCACGGGGTACCTATCACGATCAAGGCGCAGAAGGAAGGGGTAACCCCGCAGGATATTGTTGATCGTTATCACAAGATTATTAAGGATTCATTTGCCGAGTTGGGCATCTCTTTTGATATATATTCCCGCACGAGTTCGAAGACGCATCACGAGTTGTCGTCGGCGTTTTTCAAGAAACTTTATGACGAGGGGAAGTTTATAGAGAAGACTTCCATGCAGTTCTATGACGAGAAAGCGGGGCAGTTCCTTGCCGACCGTTATATTATAGGTACATGCCCCCATTGTGGGAACGAGCGGGCGTATGGCGACCAGTGCGAGGCATGCGGCACGAGCCTGAACGCTACTGATCTGATAAATCCGGTATCCGCTATCACGGGGAATAAACCGGAATTGAAGGAAACGAAACACTGGTATCTGCCTTTGGATCAATACGAGGGATGGTTGAAGGAGTGGATTCTGGAGGAGCATAAGGAATGGAAGCCGAACGTTTACGGGCAATGCAAATCGTGGTTGGATAGCGGTTTGCAGCCTCGCGCAGTGACCCGTGATTTGGATTGGGGTGTGCCTGTCCCGGTAGAGGGAGCCGAGGGGAAAGTGCTTTACGTGTGGTTTGACGCCCCTATCGGTTATATTTCCGCCACGAAAGATCTCACGCCGGAATGGGAAAAGTATTGGAAAGACCCGGAAACGCGCATGATTCATTTTATCGGTAAGGATAATATCGTGTTCCATTGTATTATTTTCCCGGCGATGTTGAAAGCCGAGGGAGCTTATATTTTGCCGGACAACGTGCCTGCCAACGAGTTCCTGAATCTGGAGGGAGATAAGATTTCCACGTCCCGCAACTGGGCGGTTTGGTTGCACGAGTATCTGGTGGATTTCCCCGGGAAACAGGACGTGTTGCGCTACGTGTTGACCGCCAATGCACCGGAAACGAAGGATAACGATTTCACGTGGAAGGATTTCCAAACCCGCAATAATAGCGAGCTGGTGGCTATCTACGGGAATTTCATCAACCGCACGCTGGTGCTGACGCAGAAGTATTTCGATAATATCGTGCCGGAACGGGGTGAATTGACGGATTACGACAGGGAGGTTCTTGCCGAGATACCGCGAATCATCGAACGCGTGGAGAAGAGTTTGGATACGTTCCATTTCCGCGACGCTTTGAAGGAAGCGATGAATCTTGCCCGTCTGGGTAATAAATATCTTGCCGATACCGAACCTTGGAAAGTGATCAAGACGGACGAGGCGCGGGTGAAAACCATTTTGAATATCTGTTTGCAGATTTCGGCTAATCTTTCCACTTTGATGGAACCGTTTATGCCGTTCTCTTCACGAAAGTTGCGCGAGTTCATGAATATCGATGCGATCGAGTGGAGCAAGATGGGCGACGGCGTGATCCAAGCGGGACACGAGTTGGGACAGGCAGGATTGTTGTTCGACAAGATCGAGGACGACGTGATTCAAGCGCAGGTTGATAAACTGCTTGCCACGAAAAAAGCGAACGAGATGGCGTCTGCCACGGCTGCTCCCGCGAAGGAGAACATCAATTATGATGATTTTATGAAGATGGATATTCGCGTGGGTAAGATTATTGCCGCCGAGAAAGTGGCTAAGACGAAGAAGTTGATGAAATTGACTGTCGATACGGGTATCGATCAGCGGACTATCGTGTCGGGCATTGCCGAGCATTATGCGCCGGAGGAGGTGATCGGGCGGCAGGTGAGCGTGCTGGTGAATCTGGAGCCGAAACCGTTGAAGGGGATTGTGTCACAAGGCATGATACTGATGGCGGAGAATGTCGACGGGACTCTTTCTTTTGTTACTCCCGATAAGGAGGTGAAACCGGGATCGGAGATACGATAACGGGGAAATGAACAATTTTTGAAGAATATACTTTGAGGCTGCCATTTTTTGGCAGTCTTTTTTTTGTTTTCTTGCTTGGATGATTTGTTATAAAATTTCAGAATAGGGAGGTGAATTAGGATTTTGTTAACTTCGGTTCACGAGGAGATGTGATGGTGTTATGTGCTGATTATCAGTTGTATTTGTATTGAAATGTAATTCTTAAAAAAATAGTTGTCATTTTTAAGACTAACAAATATTTAACCTTACCTCAACTAAAGTATAACAGTAATAATCTCATTTTCATGGAGTAATGCCTTACCTTTGTATCGTAAGAAATTACAAAAGCCAATATGGCAAGAATGAATAAGAATAATAATTTAAAAAAATAATGATATGAAAAAGTATATTGTATTAGTTTGCATCGGGATGTTAGCATTGTTTGTAGGTGGAATCAGTTTAGCAAAAACTCAGACCAACGGAATAGAGTGTGCTTACGCTAAGCAACAGAATCTTAACGCTACTTCCAAGGTCGTGAAAGTACAGAAAGTGGGAAAAGATGTGATTTACGGTCCCGTGAGCTTGCCCGAGGTGGTTGTAAGCACGAAGAGGAAAGCTTGAATCGGCTTTTGTAAAGAATAGGAAAACGAGGCTTTTGACAGGCCTCGTTTTTTATTGCCCGAATATTTGCCCCGCGTGTATCGTTGCATTTATTTTGGATTGACAAAATAATCCTTATTTTTGTATCTAATTACTAGATGACGAACCGGATGCAGGCTATAAACATTCATTCAGAGGGGTTTTTAGAAAGTTTGAAACAAGGAAGGCAAGAGGCTTTCCACGCTTTGTTCATGGCTTTTCATAAACCCTTGTGTTTTTTTGCCGCCCGTGTCGTGAGGGATGGCGAGGAGGCGGAGGATATCGTGCAGGAGGTGTTTCTCTCGTTCTGGAAAATGGAGCGGGAGAGTTTTCCCAATTTGAAAACGATTAAGACTTTTCTTTATAATAGCGTGCAGAATCGTTGTTTGAATTATTTACGTGATTTGGAGATTCGGGATCGGAATTACCGGAATTTGAACCGGGAGGAATTGGACGAGGATTATTTCCTGTGCCAGCAGATTCGTGCTGAGGTTGTTGCGGAGCTTTTCGGGGCAATAGACGAATTGCCGGAGAAGAGCAAGGAGATTTTCAAGAAATCGTATATTGACGGGCTGGAGGATAAGAAGATTGCCGAGGAGTTGGGAATTTCGTTGAACACGATTAAAACTCAAAAGCAACGGGCAAAGTCTTTTTTGAGGGTACGTTTGGGGGATTTATTCGTTTATGTAGGGATGTTCTTCCCGGGATTCTAAAATATTTTTTACTTCCGTGTCACCCATTTGCCGGACGAGTGTGTTTCTGGTGTAAATGAACGTGAAAGATGGGAATAGAAAAGGAAATACATGAATTGATTATTGCTTATTTGCGGGGAGATATTTCCACGGAGGAACAGGTTGTGTTGCGGGAATGGTTGGCGCGGGATCGTCGTCACGGGGAGTTGTTGGAGGAGTTGAAGAGTAAGGACGTGCTCCGGCGGGATGCGGTTATTTATGCCTCGTTCGATACGGCAGGACGATGGAAGAGGTTGCGGCAGGAGATGAATAAGGTGCCTCGCAAGAAATCCCGAGTGTTGCTTCGTTGGGTGGCGGTTGCTGCGGTGTTTGCTGTCGCGGTTTTGACCGGGGTGTTTTATTGGCAGGCGTATGACAGTCCGGGGGTGGAAGTGGCGGAGAGTGTACGGATTCTTCCCGGAAGTTCGCACGCCGTGTTGATCACGGAGAGCGGAAAACAAGTATCGCTTTTGGGAATGAAGGATACTACGCTTGTGTTTGCCGGAAATGAACGTGTGGAGCTCAGTGAAGGCGGTCGTTTGAAATATCATCAGACTACAGCTTCGACTATACCGGAATGGCATACATTGAAGATCCCGCGGGGTGGTGAGTTCCAGATTACGTTGGATGACGGGACGGAGGTTTGGTTGAATAGTGATACCGAGTTAAGATACCCGTCACATTTTGTCGGGACGGAAAGGCGCGTGCAATTGACAGGAGAGGCTTATTTTAAAGTAGCACCGAACGAGGAGGCTCCTTTTATAGTAGATACGAGGGGAATGGATGTAAAGGTGTTGGGGACTTCTTTCAATTTATCCGTGTATCCGGATGAAAAGGTATGTCACGCTACTCTTGAGAAGGGGCGGATACAGGTAAACGATAAGGAGAACGGGAAGCAGGTGGTGTTGAGCCCGGGAGAGCAGGCGGTGTTGTCGGGTGAGATGCTGGAGGTGCGAAAGGTGAACACGAGGTTGTACAGTTCATGGATAAAAGGACGTTTTTCGTTCGCGAGCGAGGATTTGGAAGGGGTTATGCGAACATTATCGCGTTGGTATAACGTGGAGTATGTTTTCTCGAATGTTTCGATGAAGGATAAACGTTTCACGGGAACTATACCGAAATACACGGAGATCACTCAAGCGTTGAAGATGATAGAGATGACTTCCGACGTGCAATTCAAAATACGGGGAACGACGATTATGATACAATAAAAAAAACAGGAAGTGCGGCTAACACGTCCTGTCTTAAGTGAGAAATTGATTTTACCACAAACAATTTAACATTACAAAGTTATGAAAAAAAAACCGAATGTAAGAGCGGGGGAACCTGCTTTTAGGAAAATTTGTACAGTTATGAAACTATGTCTTGTTCTATCTTTACTGGCGGTATTGTCCGTGTCCGCGCGTGGCGTTGCGCAGAACGTGAAACTGTCTATGGAGAAAAAGTCCGTGAGTTTATTGAATGTGTTGAATGAACTTGGGGAGAAGTCCGGTTATGAGTTTTTCTACAATGATGACGAAGTTACCGGGGTAAAGGTGTCCGTGTCCGCGAAGGACGCGACGGTGCAGGAGATTCTGGACCAAGTTTTGAAAGGAACGTCATTGACTTATCACATCGTGGATGACGTGTTTATTATTACCCCGAAGAAAGCCACGGATGAGAAAAAGAATGTATGGCGGATTTCCGGGGTGGTGAAGGATAATAAAGGTGAGCTTCTGCCCGGGGTGACGGTGGTGATAAAGGGTACGCAGACCGGAACGGCGACAGACGCGAACGGAAAGTTCAAAATAGAGTTTTTGGATGCTGAAAAGAAATCCGTTACGCTGGTATTCTCTTTTATCGGAATGGTCACTCAGGAACGGGAGATAAAAGAGTACGTGAAGGAGGGACTTGAAATAGTCATGCAACCGGACGAGGAAGAACTGGAGGAAGTTATTATTACCGGTATGGGGAATAAGGCTAAAAGCAGTTTCACGGGTTCGGCAACTGTCGTTAGCCGTAAGCAGTTGATGAGCGTGGGGACAAAGAGTTTGTTACAGAGCTTGGCGGCTTTTGTTCCGGGGCTGCAAATCGTGAAGAATAATGATATGGGGTCAGACCCGAACACGAGACCGGAGATTCTGATTCGCGGCCGGAGTAGTTTCGAGGGTTCTTCCAATGTACCGACCTTTATCGTGGATGGGGCTGAGGTCGATTTGGATTATGTTTTCGATATGGATATGAATGACGTGGAAACGGTGACCGTGTTGAAAGATGCTTCGGCTTCCGCGTTATACGGTTCTAAAGCGGCAAAAGGCGTGGTGGTTATCACGACAAGACCTTTGCGTGCCGGAAAGTTGAGGGTTTCTTACAGCGGAACTTTACGGACTTCGATACCGGATGTGCGGGATTATGATTTGTTGAACGCGGCGGAAAAATTGGAGTACGAGCGTTTGGCAAAGGTGTATGATGATAGTGGAAAATCGCAATACGAGAAAGATGCCGTGTATAATGAAAAATTCAAGCGGGTACGGGAAGGTGTGAATACGGACTGGTTGTCCAAACCGTTACGTAATTCTGTTTCACAGAATCATAATCTGAATATTGCCGGGGGAGATGAATATATCCGTTATACTCTGGGAGCCCGTTACGGTTCGGAACAAGGGGTGATGAAAGAATCAAAACGTGATCGTTATTCTTTGAACTTCAGGTTGTCGTATAATAAACAGGATAAGGTTTACGTGTCGAACACGACGACGATTACCTCGGTGAATAGCGAGGAATCACCTTACGGCACTTTTAATAAATATGTCGAGTTGAACCCGTATGATCGGGCTTATAATTTGGATGGAACGTTGAATAAGGTGTTGAGTTTTGGTGTTTCCAATCCGTTGTTCGAGGCGACGCTGGGTAGTTATGATCGAAGTGAACAATTTTATTTGAATAATGTGCTTGATTTGCGTGTAGAGGTGTTGCCGGGTTTTCGGGTGGAAGGTTTTTTCTCGCTGAATAAGTCAAAAGATGATACGGAGAAATTTACTTCTCCGGAGTCGTACGAGTTCAGGAATAAGGATGCTTCGGAATCCGGGAGAATAGAGGTGTCGAATAATAAAGCGATGACTTATGAAGGGCGTGTTACTCTGTCTTATAATAAGATGTTCGGGACGGGAACATTGTTGAACGCGATGGGGGGCGGGAATGTACAGTCCTCGGAAAGGAACGGTAATGGTTACGCGGGGGTGGGACTTTATTCGGATAAGCTGGGACATCCCGCTTTTGCCACAAGGTATCCGGAAGGTGCGACCCCGAGCGGAAGTCAGGATTTGGAACGTTCCATGGGATTGTTCCTGAACGCTAACGTGATTTATGATGACCGTTATTTTGCCGATGCTTCAATCCGGTATGAAGGGTCTTCCAAATTCGGCGAAGATCAGCGTTTTACGCCTTTCTGGAGTTTAGGGTTGGGGTGGAATATTCATAAAGAGAAATTTTTGAATATGTCTTCGACGGATAGGATTAAGTTGCGCGGGAGTTTGGGATACACGGGTAACGCTTCTTTTTCTCCCTATCAGGCAATGACAACGTATAAATATGATGCAGGTTTGGATTATGATAAGGGGATAGGGGCGATTCCCATGGCTATCGGCAATCCGGATTTGAAGTGGGAGAGGGCGTTGACTTATAATGTCGGGTTGGATGTCGTTTTGTTTAAGAACCGGTTGGATTTCACGTTGGAATATTATAGCAAGACAACGGATAATTTGCTGTTGGATGTGGCGAAAGCTCCTTCCGTGGGAACGACCACGGCAAAAGAGAATATGGGTAAATTGTTGAATACCGGTATCGAGTTCCAGACCCGGGTGGTTGCGGTTTCCAATAAAAGTTGGAATTGGTCGCTATCGTTGAATATGCAGCATAACGAGAATAAAATTAAAAAGATCAGTAATGCCTTGGAGAAGATGAACGAGGAGTTGAATACGGCGGAGGGGACGTTGTTGCCACCCCCTGTTTACGTGGAAGGAGAGTCATTGAGTGCCGTGAAGGCCGTGAAATCCGGGGGTATTGATCCGGCTACCGGGCAGGAGGTTTTTATTGATCGGTTTGGTGTCCCGACTTTTATTTATAATTATTGGGATAAGCGGACGTACGGGGATTCGGACCCAACGGTGTCCGGGACGTTGGGTACCTATTTGACGTTTAAAGGTTTCGCTTTGAATATGTTGTTTAATTACGAGTTGGGTGCGACGGTTTATAACCAGACGTTGGTGACTCGGGTTGAAGGTGCCAATCCGCGACGGAATGCAGATAAACGGGTATTCCAAAGTCGCTGGAAAGAGGTGGGGGACCGGGTGAAATATAAGAATATCGCGGATCAGACAACTCCCGATATTACCAGTCGTTTCGTGCGGGACGAGTATATGATTAATATGCAGAGTTTGAGTCTTTCATATGATTTTACCCCGGAGATTTGTCAAAAACTTTATTTAAGCCGTTTGAGGGTGGAGTTTTTGATGAATGATGTGTTCCGGGCTTCAACGATCAAGCAGGAACGAGGGTTCTCGTACCCTTTTGCCCGGAGTTTCGAATTTTCGCTTAGTGCAGCATTTTGATACGAACTACTAAAACGAATAATATGAAAAATAGAAGATATATTTGGATGGCAATGCTGGTACTGTTCTCTTTGGGCAGTTGTAACAGCTTTTTGGATATCAAGCCGGAGGGTGAGCTAGTGCAGGATGAACAATTTAAAGATGTGCAGGGATACCGGGACGCAATGTACGGGATCTACGCGTCTATGGCACAGGGGGAGTTGTACGGGATGATGATGAATTGGGGATTGGCGGATGTTCTCGGTCAGCAATTCGGGGATGAATACGGACAATTTGCTGATGCAAGTGACGGGTGGGCTGGAAGTAAATATGCTTATATTAAATATGCCTCGATTTATGATTATAAGGATCAGCGGATGGAAAAGCAAATTGAATCTGTCTGGACGAAGTTGTACGAGAGTATTTCTTACGTGAATAATGTGATTGTCAACATAGATAGAGAGGATTTGAATAAAGATCCTGATCTGAAGTTAATCAAGGGAGAGGCATACGCGGTGAGAGCTTTTTTACATTTCGAGGTGATGCGTCTGTTCTGTGATAATTACCGGATGAATCCCGACGCGGGTGGTGTTCCTTATGCCTATACTTTTGATTTAAGTAGTAAAAAAGTATACACGTTGGCGCAATGTTATGACAATGTATTGGCGGATTTGAGTGAGGCTGCCCGTAGTTTAGCCGGGGATGGCGATATTTATAATACGACAACAGTAGATTCGTATCGTAGAAAACGTTATTCACATTGTAATTTGTACGCGGCGTGGGCAATTAAGGCCAGAGTATTTTATACCAGAGGGGATTTGGATAGTGCCGCTTATTATGCTGAAAAGGTGATTGCTTCCCCGGGAGTGGGCTTGACGGAACGACAGAACTTTGAGCATGTAAAACGCTACGGTACGCACACGGAATTAATTTGGGGGTTATTTACCAACAAGATGTACACGGATTATAAAGAATTGTTCTTGCAGAGTGCCGTTACCTTGAATGCAACGTTGCGGGCGGATATAAAGGCTTTATATGAGGTGTCGCAATTCACGGCAGATAGTAAGGATTTGCGTTACACGAGTTTTTTTCAGGATAAAGGGTACGAGGGGCATTTCTTTATTCGATTATTAAGCCCGACGGAAGGGGCGAGTAATAAGCCGACACAGTATTTTAACGGAACTTGTCTGGTACGTTTGCCTGAAATGTACTATATTTTAGCTGAGGCTAATTATTCGAAAGATAAAGAGAAGGCTCTTGGTTATTTGAACGCGGTTCGCGGTAGCCGGGGATTGGCTGACATTGAAGCTTCGTTGGTGGATTCTCAAGATAAATTTCTGAAGGAGATGACGAGGGAACGCACGAGGGAATTTTACGGGGAAGGGCAGATGTTCAGTTTTTACAAGTGTCATAATTTGGGTTTTCGAGATTTTCTGGATAAAGTGGATGTGGTTCCGTCTAAAGATGTATTCGTTCTCCCGTGGCCCAAGTCCGAACAGGAGTATGGAGTTACTAACCAATAAAATGTAAAGAGATGAGAAAGTTATATATATTGTTGATTGTGTTTACAGTCTCTCTGTTTATAGGGTGTGATGAAAATGGAGAGAGCGGGTATTATGAGGATAAAGACCGGATTTATTTTGTGAAGGACAGTCTTGTTTGCCGGTTGGGGGAGATGCAGATGGATGTGGAAACTTACACGGTGAAGGTTCCGGTGAAGGTGTTGGGGCAACCTCTCGGGGAGAATCGAATGTTTAAAATAAACGTGAATCAAGAGTTGACAACAGCCCCGGGAGATTCTTATACTTCATTGTCGACAGAATTTGTGGTGGACAAGGATTCCGTGAACGCGTATATCCCGATAGAATTGTTGAGGAGTAGGATAGACCCGATGGTGGACACGGTGTACCGGATCGTGTTGGAGCTGGAGGCAAATGATATGTTTGGGTTAGGGGTACAGGAAAAATTACAAAGTAAGGTTGTGTTTAGTAATTATTTGCAGGAACCTGATTGGTGGTATGCTTTAGAGGCTATGTACTGGGGAGCTTATAGACCGGAGAAGTACCAGAAGATGATGGAGTTCTGGGGAGGAGCGATAAGTTTTGAAGATTACATGAATAGTATGATTAAAGTGATTCTGTGTGGGAAAAAGATGTATGATTACTTTAAGTTGCATCCCGAGTATGGCATGGAATTTCCCGAATCGGCACCATGGCCTTACGAGTAGTAGATTTTTAATGGATTAAAAAGCGAGATAGATGAAACAATTGATATTAATAGCAGGTGTGTTGTTTTCGTTGATAGGTTGTTTGGACGATCAGACGAAAATGGGTGAAAATGCCATTTCTTACTTGTCGTTTAAGACGGAGTTGGATACGTTGTATTACGCGGAAAGAAACGTGGAATTCGAAATTGAAGCCCCGGAAATGAAACAGGAAAGTCAGGATAAGGCTTTATCGTATGAATGGCAGATCAATTATGACGTGGTTTCCACGGAGAGAGTTTTGAAACATGCTTATGATAGTTGCGGACTTTTCCCTTGTCGATTGAAGGTGTATAATGAGGACGGGGCTATTTTCAAAGAATTTAAATTACGGGTACCTAATCCTTATGACGAGGGACTTTTACTGTTAAGTAAGTATGACGGGCGTTCCATGATTTCTTTCCGCAATGATAATTGGCCGGAAAGAGGGTTTGAAAAGGATGTGTACGCGTCGAATAATCCGGGAATACCTTTGGGTGCCGAGCCGGTTGCCGTTGCTTGCTCTCCAACGGAATATTATACTCCCTATATTTACGTCGTAACCGAAAATCCTTTTCGCTTTTTGAAATTGGATTATTATACGATGGAGGTGTTGGATGAGGTATCTTACCCGGAGGAGCGGGTGGACCGGATGTTAGAAAAGGATCATTGTTTGTATATTATGACTGATGGAAAAACGTTGGATTATGATTGTCGTAACGCGTATTTCCGAAATAATCTTCAACAGGGATTAACAGGAAAGTACGGGAATTTTCCGGATGCGGAGTTATCCGATAAAGCTGTCGTTTATGGAGGAAAGTGGAATTGGTACTTGCTGGTATTCGATATGAAGAATCAGCTTTTGTTCAGCGCGAGGGATATCGAACCTTATCAGATCAAAGTGGGGGATGAAGTTGTTGAAGCGAGTGAAATATATGATATGCTTCTTGGTGTGAGCGAGGAGGATATACTTATTTTGTTGAAAGATAAGAACGGGGAAAATAAGGTGGTGTACCTGAATATTTCCTTGCAATACGTGGGGTGGTCGAAAGTGTCAGTTTGGGATTTTAAATCGATTTATCCGGCTGCGGCAGAAATAAATAAGCAGAGTGTGTTCGCATCAAGCACGAAGGAGAATATCTTGTATTATTCGGTCAGGAATGAAATTTACCGGTATAATTATTTGTCCTCGGGAAATTTCCCGACGAAATCGGATTATACGGTCGGAGTTTCCGGTAGTTTGATTAAAAAGATTATACTGAATGATGATAAATCCGAGATGTATGTGGCGGTGGATGCTCCGAGTGGGGAATATCAAGGTGCTGTTTATTGTTATGATATTGAAACGAAAGAGTTGAAATGGAAAGAAGAGAACGTTGCCGGAGAGATCGTGGAAATGTTGTATAAACCTAGAAATCGTAACTATAACGAGGACTGATTGTTAATTCTGAATTATTGAAAGGATGTTGACGAATAAATCTATTCGTCCGGTAAACTGTTATATAAATCATAGTATGGAAGAACCAATTTTGAAAGTGGAAAACCTGTCGCACCGTTACAGTGTGCAGTGGGCGATACGGGACATTAATTTTGAAATTACGCGGAATGGTGTTTATGGTTTGCTCGGCTCCAATGGAGCCGGCAAATCCACCACGATGAACATTATCTGCGGGGTGTTGAAACAAACCGAGGGTAACGTGTTTATCAAAGGGGTGAATATGCGGGAGAATCCGGTGGAGGCCAAAAGGCATATCGGGTTCTTGCCGCAGAAACCGCCTTTGCACACGGATCTGACGGTGGAAGAGTACTTGTTGTATAGTGCCCGGTTGCGCCAGATATCCAGAGCGGAAGAGGATAAAGCGGTTACGGAGGCATTGGAACGATGCGGAATCGGTCATTTCAGGAAACGGGTGATTCGGAATTTGTCCGGAGGGTATCAACAACGCGTGGGAATTGCACAGGCGATTATTCATCGTCCGGATTTCGTGGTATTGGATGAACCGACGAACGGTCTGGATCCGAATCAGATTCTTGAAATTCGTCATTTAATTAGAGAAATCGCGGAAGATTGTACCGTGATTTTATCTACGCACATTCTATCGGAAATTCAGGCAACTTGTAGCTATATTCGTATGATCGGGCAGGGGACATTGGTATTTTCCGGGACAGTCGATGAATTTGATAATTATATCTCACCGAGTACGGTGTTCGTGACTTTGGTGGAAGCTCCGCCAATAGAGGAATTGCAACAGATTCCGGGAGTGGTGGGTGTGGAAGAGTTGGGTGGACCGAATTATCGGTTGCGATTTAGTGATTTGCCACAGGAGGTCATCGAGAAAGTGGTAAAAACGAGTGTGGTTAAAGATTGGCGTTTGACAGAGATTCGGATGGAAAAGACGTCTTTGGATGATGTGTTTGCCGAATTGTCAAAACAGAAGAATTAAAAATAGAATGTTATGAGAAATATATATGATATAGCGCGCGCTGAGTTGCAATCTTTATTCTATTCTCCCATCGCATGGTTGATATTGATTATTTTCACTTTTCAGAGTGCCGGGCTGTTTGGCGGGCATTTGGCAGGCGCGATTATGCCTAAAGAATTGGGGTATTCGATTTCCGATCTTACGTTTAAGCTTTTCGTGGACCAATGGAGTGGCGGGATTTTCCCCGTGATACAGGGATACTTGTACCTGTATATTCCATTGTTGACCATGGGGCTGATGAGCAGGGAATTAAGCAGTGGTTCTATCAAGCTGTTATATTCCTCTCCAGTGACGAATTGGCAGATTATTTTAGGGAAATATCTGTCCATGATGATTTACGGGTTGGTGATGATGTTTGTTTTGGTTGTCTTTATTCTGATTGCTTATTTTTCAATCAAGGACTTTGACCTGCCTATGGTGCTCTCGGGGTTGCTCGGGTTGTATTTTTTGCTTTGCGTGTACGCGGCGGTAGGGCTTTTCATGTCTAGTTTGACTTCCTATCAAGTGGTGGCTGCCGTGTTGACGCTGACCGTGTTGGGATTGTTGAATTACGTGAGGGGAATGTGGCAGGATGTAGAGTTCGTGAGAGAGATTACCTATTGGCTTTCCATTTCGGGACGTGCGGATGAATTTATCCGGGGATTGATTTGTAGTGAAGATTTTCTCTATTTTATCATCGTGACGATGATGTTTTTGACTTTGGCCACGATTCGTTTGCAAGCAGCCCGGCAGAAGCAGCGGTGGACAAAAACGGTAGGCAAATACGCTGGAGTTGTTTTAGTGGTGGTCGTGTTGGGGTATTTTACTTCCCGCCCCTCTTTGATGACTTATTATGATGCTTCCTCTACCAAAAGGAATACGTTGACGGAGCATAGTCAGGAAGTGATATCCAAGCTGGATGGGGGATTGACGATAACCACGTACGTGAATTTGTTGGATGGTAATAATCTTTATTACGGGGTTCCCGGGGCTGTCAAGTATGATCAACAGAATTTCCGTCATTATATTCGGTTTAAACCGGAGATCAAAATGAAGTATGTTTATTACTATGACACTCTTTTGGGGGTAGACCCGAGTCGGTACGCGGAAAGGAAAACATTGAAGGAGAGGGCGCATGAAACGATGAAGATTTACAATATAGATTCCACGAAAGTATTAACCCCGAAAGAGATTAGGGCTAAGATTGATTTGGTAAAAGAAGATAATTGGTTCGTACGGGAGTTGGAACGGGAGAGCGGGGAGAAGACTTTCTTGCGGATATTCCGGGGGATGGACAGGATGCCGAAAGAAGCGGAGATCACGGCTGCCATGAAACGAATCGCGATGAAACTGCCGACGGTCGGGGTGTTGACAGGACACGGAGAGCGGAATATACATCAGGCGGGAGATCGGAATTATACTTCTTTCGGGGAGGATAAACATTTCCGTTATGCCTTGATGAACCAAGGATTCGAGATGCAGGAGATTTCTTTGGAAAAAGAGATTCCGGAGGAAATTAATATTTTGATCGTGGCGGAGATGCGTAGTTCCTTTACCCCGGTAGAACGGGAGAATTGGGAAAAATATATCGCTCGCGGGGGGAATCTGATGATATTGAGTGAACCCGGACGAGGAAGTATCATGGGCGAGGTGTTGGCTGATTTTGGGGTGCGGTTGATACCGGGAACTTTGGTAAGACAGACGAAAGATTTTAGTCCGGATTTGATTGAAGCCCGTCCGACTCAAGCGGCTGCCGGGTTGGTTTATTATTTTGATGCCATGCGTGCGCAAGGTTACTCCGTGACGATGCCTTCGGTTTCAGCTTTGGCATATGATGGGAACATGGGATATAACGTGACACCGTTGTTTGAAACGGATTCTTTGGTATGGAACGAATTGCAGACGACGGATTTTATAGATGATTCCGTGACTTTCGATCCCGGAACCGGAGAGGCTCAACAGAAGTATGTAACTTCTGTCGCTTTAACCCGTCAGATATGGGGGCATGAGCAACGTATTATGATTTTCGGTGATGCCGATTGTATTAGTAACGCGGAGCTAAGCATGGGACGTCAGGGGATACGGTCCGCGAACTATACGGTAATCATGGGAGGATTCTATTGGTTGTCCGACGGGGAAGTCCCGATTGACGTGCGCCGGGAGTCCCCGCGTGATAATGATTATAAGGTGAGCGGGGCTGTTGTCCGTTTCTGGGATATTTTCTTATCTTGGATTCTACCGGGCCTGATGCTTGTTACGGCTCTCTTTATTTGGTTGCGTCGAAGAGGAAGGTAGAAATGATGTAGTGTGCTATGATGGGTGACCGGGACAGTTTTTCTTGTCCCGGTCATTTTATTGATAAAAGTATTTTAATTATTTTCTCGTTTTAGGGAGAGGGGGGATAATGGTTTAAAAAATAAAACTCTCGAAAAAAGCAATAAATGATATAAAATGCTTTTTTATCATTATCTTCGCCTTCAAATTAATGCTATGTAGTGAGGTATTAAAAGTGTTGTGATACAAGAGTAGTAATTCAAAAAAAGAATTTATGCGTAACGTATTATTGAAGGTGTTAGGTGTAGTCATTTGCCTGTTATGTATGTCGTGGGAAGTTGTGGCAGAGGGGATTGTCAAGGGAAAAATTGTTGATATGGAAACACGGCAGGCGCTTGTCGGTGCCACGGTTTACGTGGAGGGTGTTTCTGCCGGAACGGTGACGGACACGACCGGGTATTTTGAATTGAAGTTAAAAAAGACAGGGGAAGTCGTGTTGCGGTTCCGTAATGTGGGTTACACGGAATTGAAAAAGAAGGTCGTTGTCGGGGATAAAACAATCCATTTAGGTATTATCGAGATGGAGCCGGAAGTGATCGGCTTGTCCGACGTGGTGGTGACGGGCTCGTTGGCGATAGACCGGAAGACCCCGGTTGCCTTGTCCGTGATCACGGCTTCGGATATCGAGAACAAGTTGTCGACACAGGAGTTTCCGGAGATATTGAAAGCCACGCCGAGCGTGTATGCCACGAAGGAAGGTGGTGCTTTTGGTGACGGGCGTATTAATCTCCGGGGATTCGAGACGGAGAATATTGCCGTCATGGTGAATGGCGTACCGGTGAATGAAATGGAGTGGGGCGGGATTTATTGGTCCAACTGGTCAGGTTTGGCTGATGTAACCCGTATGATTCAAGTGCAACGGGGATTGGGGGCTTCCAAGGTATCCGTGCCGTCTGTAGGGGGATCTATTAATATCGTCACTAATTCAACCAATGCGAAGAGCGGGGCGTCTGTCGCGTATAGCGTGGGGAATGACGGGTACAATAAAGTAGCGTTCAGTGCTTCTACCGGGTTGAGCGAGAAGGGCTGGGCGATGTCTATACTGGGCTCAAGGACTTGGGGCGACGGTTATATACAAGGAACCGATTTCGTGGCTTATTCTTATTTCATTAATATTTCCAAGCGATTGGGGGATAATCACGAGTTGTCATTGACCGCACTGGGTGCTCCCCAATGGCATAACCAGCGGAATAGGAATGATAAGATGAGTGTCGAGGCTTGGAAAGAATTGAATGATACGAAATATAACCCGAGTTACGGTTTCTCAACTTGGATGGAAAAGAAGGTACGGAAGGTATCCGCTTATAACAAGTATCACAAACCGCAGATTTCTTTGAATCACCTTTGGCAGATAAACGAGAAGTCAAGCCTTTCGAACGTGTTTTACGTGTCTTTGGGTAGAGGCGGCGGATATGGAGGACGGGGTAATAAGGCTCATAAGAATGACTGGTATGGTACTTATGGCGGGAAGCCTACCACGAAGTTCCGGAACGCGGACGGCACGTTTAATTACACGGGTATCTATGAACTGAACGCGGCAAGTGTAACCGGTTCGGAGATGATTATGGCAATGAGTAAGAACGAGCATAATTGGTACGGTCTGATTTCTACCTATACGACAAAGTTAGGGCAGTATTTTGACGTGTATGGCGGTATAGATTTGCGCTATTACAAGGGGAAACACTATAATGAGATAGTGGATTTGTACGGCGGGAAATATTTTATTGACGATAGCCGTATGAATGTAAAATATAAGGCTGATGATTATTTGTGGCAAAACGAGGAGTTGAAGAAGGGGGATATCGTTTACCGGAATTATGACGGGTATATGATGCAGGAAGGATTTTTCGCGCAAGGGGA
Organism: Butyricimonas sp. Marseille-P3923; assembly: GCF_900184685.1. Lineage (GTDB taxonomy): Bacteria > Bacteroidota > Bacteroidia > Bacteroidales > Marinifilaceae > Butyricimonas > Butyricimonas muris. The sequence goes on along the minus strand of NZ_FXXL01000007.1, from coordinate 2,287,956 downwards.
ATATAACCGGGACGCGTTGAGCGTGTTTGTCGCGGGTTCTCTTTCAAATATTACCTATTGGCGGAAAGACCATTTTTATTACTCGAAAGCCGATGCTAAGTCGGATAAGGAGAACTTCTTGGGATATACTATAAAAGGAGGGGCAAATTATAATCTGACGGAGAATCACAACGTGTTCGCGAATATCGGGTATTTCTCCCGGGCTCCTTATATGCAAGGAGGTGTGTTCTTGCAACAGGACGTGAGCAACGAAACGAATCCGGACGCGGTGAACGAGAAAGTGTTTACTTTTGAATTGGGGTATGGGTTCCGTTCCGTTTGGTTGGATGCTAACGTGAATTTGTACCGTACCTCGTGGATGGATAAGACGTTGGCTAATTTCTTTGAAAAGAATGGAGAACGTGTACGGGTGAATCTGACGGGATTGGATGCGTTGCATCAAGGGATTGAGTTGGATTTCGAGTTGCGTCCGCTGAAAGATTTGAAGATTACCGGAATGTTTTCTATCGGGGATTGGTATTGGAACGGTGACGGTAAAGGATATGCTTATAATTCGTCCGGACAGCCGGTGGATAAGAATGGTCAGCCGGTGAGTGAAATCGGGGGAAAGGATCATGCTCAAAATATAGTTAAATTGGATGATGTTCGGGTGGGAAATTCAGCACAGACTACTTTTGCCTTGGGGGGACAATACCAGTTCTTGAAGGGATTGCATGTCGGAGTGAATTATTCTCATTTTGCTAGAAATTACGCGAAGTTTACACCTTCTTTAGCGTATGACCTAGGAGCGGAGAAGGCATTCGAGTCACCTTGGAGAATGCCGTCTTACGGGGTATTGGATGCGAATATCAGTTATCGTTTTCCCGTGGGAAAACTGTTCGGGGTGATGATTTCCGGTAACCTGAATAATGTCTTGGACAAAGAGTATATTGCCGATGCCGAGGATGGTAAAGATCATGATGAGGCATCTGCGAAGGTGTTCTACGGTTTCGGACGTACGTTCTCGTTAAGATTGAAAATTACATTTTAGTTCCAAAGTCCGTAAGGTCTTTAAAGTCCATAAAGTCATAAAATGTTGAATTATTTTATAATTTTGTGGGCTTTAAAGACCTTATGAACTTTATGGACTTTATGGACTTTATAAACTTTTGACTATTATGGCTTTCATGAGTATATTGCAGCGTTTTAGGGTGTATTTGCGTCAGATTCTTGATCCATCGGATGAGCAGGAGCGGGAGGAAGATACCGTCGAGTCGATACGAAAAGGGATCGTGTTCAGGGGAACGAATCTGTGGGTATTGATTTTCGCGACGTTTATAGCTTCGTTGGGATTGAACACTAATTCCACGGCCGTGATTATCGGAGCCATGCTGATTTCTCCGCTGATGGGACCGATCATGGGAATCGGGTTAGGAGTCGGTATCAATGATTTCGAGTTGATCAAAAAGGCGTTCCGTAATCTGATGATAGCGACGATTTTCAGCGTGTTGACCTCTACCTTGTATTTTTTGTTGTCGCCGTTGAACGAGGCTCGTTCGGAGTTATTGGCACGGACGACTCCCACGATATACGACGTGTTGATTGCCTTTTTCGGCGGTATGGCGGGCATTGTGGCTTCTGCCACGAAGTTGAAAGGGAACGTAATCCCGGGAGTGGCTATTGCCACGGCATTGATGCCGCCCTTGTGTACGGCGGGGTTCGGGTTGGCGAGTGGTAACCTGACCTATTTCTTCGGGGCTTTCTATTTGTTCACGATTAACTCGGTATTTATCGCGGTTGCCACGACCTTGGGCGTTCGTTTGATGCATTTCTCGAAAAAGAAGTTCATGGATAAGGAGCGGGAGAAGAAAGTACACCGTATCGTGTATTCGATTATCTTCCTTACGATGGTGCCGAGTTTGTATATTACTTACAACATGGTGAAAACGAATATCTTCGAGACGAATGCCAGTCGTTTTATAAAGAATGAATTTAATTTCCCGAATACTTTGGTTGTCGATAAGATAGTCAAAGCGGAGCAACCGGAACGGCGGATTGAAGTTTCGTTAATCGGGAAAGAGATTTCGGAAGACGTGATTGTTTCGCTGAAAGAAAAGATGTTGCAATACGGGTTGGGTGATATTCCCTTAATCATTCAACAGGGATTCGGGAAAGAGGATGCCGGGTTGCAGAATGACGTGAGCAATATGTTGTTGCAGGATTATTATATGCAGAATAAACAGCGGATTGCTTCGCAGGAACAGGAGATTGTACAATTGCGTTCCCGCTTGGAGTCTTATCTGTTATACGACACGATCGGGCGGCTGATTAGCCCGGAAATAAAAATCCTTTATCCTTCGGTAAAGAATATTGCCATTTCCAAAGTGATTCGCAGCAGTGTCGATTCTTCTTATACCGACACGTTGACCATTGCAATTGTCGCCTTGGAAAAGCCTTTGGCTGTGCCGGAGGAAGAACAGTTGACGGCTTGGCTATCCGCGCGGGTTGGCGTGAAAACGCTGAAATTGATTAAAGAGTAATCGCTCCCCGGATAACGTATCGTACGGCTAAAAAGCTGGGTATAGTACAAAACATGATCCAGAGGAAAAAGTTCTGGTATCCCGCGAGTTCCTGAATGTAGCCGGAAATCATGCCCGGAAGCATCATGCCGAGAGCCATGAAGCCGGTGCAGATGGCGTAGTGGGCGGTTTGTTGCTGTCCCTTGCTGAAGAGCATCATGAAGTAGGTGAGGGCGGTGAAGCCGAAACCGTAGCCGAACTGTTCGACAGCGACACAGGTAGAAATGAGCCACATGGCGGATGGATGGGCAAATGCCAGATAGACGTAGACGAGGTTGGGAAGGTTCATGGCGGCGGTCATCCACCAAATCCAGTGCTTTAAGCCGTTTTTTGCCATAACGATACCGCCGAGGATGCCGCCGACAGTTAAGGCGATTAACCCGACCACGCCGTAGATGGTGCCGACTTGAATGGTGTCCAGTCCCAGTCCGCCCACTTCCGGGTGATCCAGCAGGAAAGGAGAGGCTATTTTCACGAGTTGGGATTCTGCAAAACGGAATAACAGGATAAATGCCAATGCCGCCAGTATGCCTTTTTTTTGAAAGAATGTGACAAAGGTTTCAAGGAAGGCTTTGAGCGGACTGCCGTTTTTCACGGGGACGTCGTTCTCCGGTTTTGGAAGTATAAACTGATGATACAAGAAGAGTAGGACAAAGAGGGCTGCCAATAGATAGAAAGTGATTGACCAAGCCCGCGGGACGGCAATCTCTTCGGGAAGAGTGGCGGAATATGTTTTTTCAAGCCAGCCGGCAAGCATAACGATGAGTCCCTGTCCGGTGAGCATGGCAAGGCGGTACGCCGTGTTGCGGATGCCCACGAAGAAGGCTTGCTTTTTGGTATCCAGACCGAGCATGTAAAAGCCGTCGGCAGCGATGTCGTGAGTGGCGGAACTGAAAGCGAGCAACCACATGAAAGCTAAAGAGTAACGAAAAGCATGGGGACCGGGTAAGGTAAGTGCCACCCCGGCAAGACCGCCCCCGATAAGGAGTTGCATGGATATTACCCACCAGCGTTTTGTCTTTACAATGTCTACCAAAGGGCTCCACAGGGGTTTGATCACCCAAGGGAGATAGAGCCAACTCGTGTAGAGGGCAATGTCCGTGTTATTTACCCCCAGTCGTTTGAACATGATGACCGCGAGAGTCATGACGACGACATAGGGAAGACCTTGTGCGAAATATAGGGAGGGTATCCAAGACCAACCGGAAGTATTGATTTTTGATTTCATGATTTACGATTTAAGATTTTAAACTCTCTTCCGGCTTCGCCGTATTGAGCTCTCGCTTACTCGCCAGTTTCCCTCTATAAACAGAGGGAGAGCTGAATTACTCACCGTTTTTGGGATGAGTCCCCAGCTCCTCCTCTGTTTATAGAGGAGGTGGCAGCGAAGCTGACGGAGGAGTTTTCATTTTCAATTTTCAATTCTCCATTTTCAATTGTTTCGATTTTAGTTCCGGGGAAATAATGTGTCAGTATCTCTTTGTAATTGTATCCTTTGGCACTCATGACAGCAGCACCGATCTGACAAAGACCGACGCCGTGTCCCCAGCCGGCACCTTTGAGGGTGAAACGGGCGGGAGTTCCGGAAGAGTCTTTTTCTGTTTCGATAATAAAGGCAGAGCTGTATAAATGTGACGGCGAGAGGGCTTTTCGAATGATAAGTTCCTTGCCGATAACCATGCTTTTTTTCGAACCGGAGATGCGGAGGCGGATGATACGTCCCGATACGCCTCGTTGCAAGGGTTCGAGGGTGTGTATGATGCCGAAATCAATACCGAGTTTGGTCTTCACGAGGGCGGATAATTCCTCGGTTGTATAAGAAATCTGCCAGCGGAAGAAATCCTGTGTTTCTTGGTCGTAGTCGTTTAATACGTTGGAGAGTATTTGTTTGTCCCGCGTGTTGCAGAAGACATCCGGGGCAGAGGTAATCCATGCTTTGGCATGTTCCTCCCGTGAAAGATCCGGTACAGGGGTGAGGGAGGCACTGTCAATGACATTCGTGAGGTACGGGTGATTGACGGGTTCCCACGTGTTGTCGAAACGCTCGGATACTCCCCCGCAACATTTGGAGAAACGGGCGTCACAAATCTCTTCTCCATAAAGAAGTACTTCCCCCCGGGTAGCCTCTATCGCTTGTTGCACGGCAGGGGTATATGCTTTGCTGATTCCTTGGTAACGTTGGCAATGATCGTCGGCACATACGTCGAAATGGTCATGGTCTTCCCGGTCGAACCAGCGGATATATTGGTTTTCATCTCGAAGACAAGATTGATAATCTGCGGTGAGTCGTTCCTTTTTTACTTTTTGGGCGATCAACCAACTGCGAGAGATAACGGCATGGGCTTTTAATAATTCAAGCGAAGAGGTGGCACTCATCTCGGAAGAAATGACACTCAGTAAATAATCTTCGAGCGGGAGAATATTGACGGCAGTCAGGTATTGTTGTTCGTCTAATATTTGTAATGCACCTTTGAACTTCTGGTTTTCCGTGCGTTCCCAATGAAAATGGATACCGATAACGACATCGAGTAAATCGAAATCGGCTTGCTCGTGCTCATCGGGCGTGAGCGTGAAGCCGGAAGATATGGTTTGCTGTCCCGCGGAAGTTTGTAAGATTAATACCTCCTCGTTTTTTATAACGGAACATTCCCCCGTGTAAGTTTGCTTCTCGTTCCGGTAGATACCGTTTAGACGGAACTTGATGCAGGGGGCGAAGAGGATACCGACAGATAAATTCATGAATTTACGATTTTAGATTTATGATTTTAGATTTATGACACACGTGCTTGCGCTTTTAAGACATTCGTAAATCGTGAATCATAAATCGTAAATTATTAAATTGTTCATCAGTTAAGGTCAGTTGACCGAATAAGTCCCGCAGGAGGGGAGCGTCGAGGCGGTTGAAGTCGGCTTCGCGGGGGGAGATGATTAGTCCGGCGAAGTCCACGCAACCGGGACTGAACAATATGTTATCCGCACCCTCGGCAAAGAATTGCCATGGACGATGTTGACGGCGGGGGAATATGACGATTTGCCATTCCTCGTTCTCGTGCCAAGCGAAAAGATTAATCATGGGTTCCGGCTCATGGGGAGTGACCTTGCCGATCATGTTTAAAATCTCATGGAAATTTAGTTCAAGGAGTTCCTTGTCGGCGGAACGGATGATGATGTTTTTGCGGATATAGTCTTCTATGCTTTCTACGGTTAAGGTTTTGTCGGGAGTGGTAAATAAGATTTCTTTGCTACAATGGGTTATATCCGTTTCCAAAGGCATTTCATAACGAGGCGCCAGTTGGAAGTGAAAATGGTCGGGAGCGGAAGCTCCGCTTCGGGGACCATTGTAAAAAATGGTATATTCCGGATAGGTGCGGGCGATGTTCAGCATATCTCCGAAATGTCCGGCAATGAGTTGCGGGATATGCTGTTTTGCCGGAACCGTGTAATGCCGGGAGAATATGGGATAAGGGTTCACCCGTATATCAAATGTCGGGTTATAATCAAAACTCTGTTGTTCCGGTGGCATATTCTCTTTGCACAAGAAACAGGCTCTCGCTTTAAGAGAGGCCTCGTCTATTTTTGCCGCGGCAGACAGTATCCTGTCCGGGTTGTGTTGTACGCGTATTTGGAAATCTCCAAAGTCTACCGAGCGATAAAGCACCTGTTTTAAACGGTCGTAATTGTTGCTCGCTGTTGCCCAAACGGCTAATTGATTTTCTAAGAATTGGTCAAAAAACATGCTGATTTTAGATTTATGATTTTAGATTCTAGCCACACAAATTCAACTCTTGTTTTGTTCATTTTCAATTTTCAATTCTCCATTTTCAATTGTCTGTCTTGCGAATAATTCTATCGTTCTAATCTTGTCTTTATAGAAATTGTGTTGATTTACCCGTTGAATGTTGAGGTCTGCATCGGAATTACCTTCCCAGCGGCGGCACAGGTATAGCGGTTCGTATATACGCCCGATCCGGTACTCCCGTGAAATGGCCAAAGCGGTAGCGTAATCTTCCCCGTAGCTGACATTCGGGATTTTTATTTCCCGGAGTAAAGGGGTATAGAAAGCTCGCGGAGCTCCTAATCCATTTACGCGTAGGGCGTTGTTGCGTCCGTTGTCGGGAGTCCATTCCTTGTGGTCGATGATTCCCGGGGGAATTTCTTCCAGATTAAAATTGACCATACGGTAACTGCCGATGACCATAGCGCATTGTTGCTCGCGGAAAGTATCGACAATGGTTTGTAATACCTTCTCGTTGATATAGAGGTCGTCACTGTCCAGTTGCACGGCAAAACGTCCGCAAGCCGGATGCATGACGGCGTGCGTCCAACACCCGCCGATACCCAAATCCGTGCGTTCCGAGATGAGGTGAATCACTCGCCGTTCTTTTGAGGCGATGTCGGATATGATGCGGGTGGTGTTGTCCGTGGAATGGTTGTCTATGACAAGGATATTATACTTGAAACCGGTTTGTTGCGTGAGGACGGAGTGAATGGCGTCGGCAATGGTTTTCTCCCGGTTGCGCACGGGGATGATGACCGATGCTTCCGTCTCGAATGATTCGCATGTCAGGTCAATGGCCTTGAATCGCGGGGAAAGATAAGCTCCTACCATCTTCAGGTGAGCCGTGCATACCTGTTCCATTTCTACCTGTACTTCCCGGTTCCGGGGATTCACGTAATCAAATTGCTTCTCCCCGGAACGCCGGGTGTCCTGTTCTATCTCCGTGTACAGGAATTCGGGAATCCTGAAGATTTGCCCTTCCCGGGAGAGGCGCAGGCGCAGGTCGTAAAGTGCCGCGTACCGGTAATTCATGTCCATTTCTCCAACGACTTTTTTGAACGTTTCTGTTTTTACAAGAAGCACGGAACCGAAATCGAAATCGTCACGAAGGCTCCCCGCCTGATATTCTATGGTCGGGTGGGGTGTGGGGTGTCCCTCGCGTTCCGCGTAGTAATCGGAATAGAGCATGACGGCTCCGGTTGCCCGGGCGATTTGAACAAAACGTTCTTCGGCGTATGCCCCAAGCCGGGGAGAGGGGTGTTTCGTGTAAAGAAAGAAATAGGGACTATACACGGAATCAGCTATTTGCTTTAATGTTTCGGTGTTTTCAAAATATTTGCTGCTAACGCAAGAAATCTTTGACATAAAGAATACTATTTAGGTTGAACTCAAAGATATATTCTTTTTGCAGGAAATGAAATATTTTGTTCGATTTTGTATTAAAATTAATATCTTTGCGACGTTACTAAAAAGAAGATGTTGGAATTTCTCTGGAAAAAATATCAATATTTGAAGCATGGATGCTTGTTCTTTTTGTTGTTGTGCATAAGCTGGACGACGACAGGAAAGAATCTTGGTCCGGATTCATTGATATTGATAATCAGTTCTTATAACCCGGAAACCTCGCAGACATCCCGGAATATATCCGAATTTTTGGATGAATACAATGCTTCGAGCGGTAAATCCTCGGTGGCAATAGAGAACATGAACTGTAAGAGTTTTTCCGAGGCTTGCTCTTGGAAATCCCGGATGAAAGATATTTTGGCGAAATACACCGGCAAAAGTTTGCCCAAGACAATCATCTTGTTGGGGCAGGAGGCATGGACATCCTATCTTTCACAGGATTCACTGACCTTTTTTCATATTCCGATTATAGGGGGAATGGTGAGCCGGAATGCCGTGTTGCTGCCGGAGGATGGGACGGATCTCGAGAATTGGGAATCGGAGAGTGTGGATGTTGTCAATGATAGTTTAAAGAATTTCCGTATTTTAGGATTCGCTTACGAGTATGATGTCGAAAAAAATATTGAGTTGATTCTGGATTTCTATCCCGACACGAAGCATATTGCCTTTATTTCCGATAATACTTATGGCGGTGTTTCCTTGCAGGCTCTTGTAAAGAAGAAAATGCGGGAAAAATATCCCGATTTGGAGCTAATTTTATTGGACGGTCGGAAACATACCGTTTATTCGATTACCGAAAGAATCTCAACATTACCCGAGCATACCGCGATTTTATTGGGAACTTGGCGGGTGGACAAGAATGACGGGTATTTCATGCGGAATGCCACGTATTCGATGATGATGACGAATCCGGGTTTGCCGGCTTTTACCGTTACTTCTATCGGTATGGGGTATTGGGCTACCGGGGGATGCGTACCGGAATACAGGACTGTCGGTAAGGATATTGCCCGTTTGGTCATAGGGTTGGAAAATCAGTCCGATTCGGTATTGTCCGAACAGGGGTTACAGATTATTCCCAATCAATATTGTTTCGATTACGAGAAATTGAGGAAGGGTAACTTTTTGAATAAAGAGGTGGCAAAGGGTGCCCTCTTCTACAACAAGAAGTTATCTTATTTCGAGGAATACAAGTATCAAATCATAGGGGTTGCGCTGGCATTTATCCTGTTATTGCTGGGATTCGTGTTGGCGATGTATTTTTACCTTCGCACGAAGCGGTTTAAGGATGCTTTGGTTGAAGCGCAGAAGGATAATACCCTTATTCTGAATAACGTGAACACGGGAATTAAATTTATTAATCCCGATTTTACGATCAAGTGGCATAATGGGGTTGATTTTACGGCTCTTATGGAATGTGTATCCAATTCGAAAGGGGAGGTTTGCTATAAAGCGTTACGGAATTTGGATCAGCCTTGCCCGTACTGTCCGGCTGTTACGGCGATGAGAACGGGTAAGGTGGCGGACACGATTGTGAAACAGGGAAATTATTACATTTATATTCTGGCGAATCCGGTATTTGACGAGGAGAAGAATTTACTGGGAGTGGTGATGCGTCTGGAAGATATGACCAAGCAGAAACAGATAGAAATCGAATTACGTCAGGCGAAAGAGAGGGCGGAGGAATCGGATCGGTTGAAATCAGCGTTCTTGGCTAACATGAGCCACGAGATTCGTACCCCGTTGAATGCTATCGTCGGTTTCTCCGGTGTGCTGGTGGCGGATGACTATGATGTCGCTACCCGTCGTGAATTTGTAGAAATTATACAGAAAAATTCGGATCTCTTGCTTCGGTTGATTAATGATATTCTGGATATATCCCGGTTGGAAACAGGGCGTTTGAAATTCTCGTTCGAGGAAACAGAACTTGTTTCGTTGTGCCAGAGCGTGTTGGCAACGACGAGTTATGGTAAAAAAGATGGTGTCGAATACGTGTTCAAGGCTCCGTGTGAACAATATATGTTGCGGACAGACGTTCAGCGTTTGCAGCAGATATTGATAAACTTATTATCCAACGCCAATAAATTCACGCCGCGAGGAAGTATCACTTTAGCTTTCGAGGTCGACGAGAAAGAAGATTGTATTTATTTCAGCGTGACGGATACCGGTTGCGGTATCCCGGAAGAGAAGCAAAAGAAGGTATTCGAGCGTTTTGAGAAATTGGATGAATACGTGCAGGGTACAGGGCTCGGATTGGCAATTTGTAAATTGACAATCACCATGATGGGCGGTGATATCTGGATTGACAAGAACTACACGGAGGGAGCCCGTTTTGTCGTGCGGCATCCCTTGAATGTGAAATTGGTTTCGGAAGAATAAGTCTTTAACTATCTCTGAATAGGGGTGAAACTCTACTGTCATGCGGCTTTCTTATGACTATTGGGTGACTATTGGGCGGCATCGCCTACATATCGCCTACTGTTCGCCTACTGTTCGCCCACGTTTTAGCAAAGAATATGCTTTTTTAACACCCGCTTATGATTTGCCCCGTTTATGATTTGTCCGGCAGGTTGGAAGATCGTTTTATCTTTCGCTCAAGGTATACCCTAGTATAACGGTTGGTATACAACAAGTGAGGAGTGGAGGGTGAGTGGGCTAAATAGTGAAAAAGTGTTTTGTTTTTGTAGAAATGTTTGTATATTTGTAATGCGTAACATACTCAACGGCGGGGAAACCTGCCACAATGTGACAGGCATTTTTTGTGCCTGTTATCTCCATACGGCGGTTCCGTACCCCCGTGATGGAGTGTTAATGCATCCACAGCCGTTGAGGTGTTACGCAACGGGACAGGCGGAACCGTCTTTTTTTTCTGCCAATAAAAAAGAAAGCTAATGGGGAAAGCAAATGATCGGCGTACCCGTGTGAAAGGTCTTTCGGGATACAAGACAAATGTTCGGAAACTTGCGATTAAGGAAATTATTGCTAACTTTGTTTCAAAGGTCTGAGATAAAGGGTTATTTTCGAACATGTAATATACAGGGGTCTTATGCAATCGCGGAAGTCGGATATGGAGCTTATTCATGCGATTCGTGAAGGTAGCGCGGCTGCTTTTCATGAGTTGTATTCCCGTTATTCCAAAATGGTGTATCGTCATATTCTTGTTCGGGTAAATTCTTCTTTTGACGCGGATGATATTTTTCAAGAGTTTTTCGTCAAGTTTTGGGAGAAAAGGAGTTCTCTGGAAGTAACTTCTTCCGTGCAGGGGTATTTGATGGTTTCGTTGAAGAATCATATTCTAAACACGATAAAATTGGAACAAATCCGGGATAAACATCACGAGTTGGCGCAGGGTGAGAAGGAGGAAGCGGATGATTACACGTGGGTGAAAATTGTGGCGGAAGATTTGAATGACAAGTTAAAAGAGGTCGTCGAGGGATTGCCGCCTCGGTTGAAGTGTGTGTATATACTTAGTCGGGAACAAAATTTGTCAGTGAAAGAGATCGCTGGTAAACTTTCCGTGTCGGAGCAAACCGTTAAAAATCAATTGACAGAGGTGCTTCGGCGATTGCGAAATGAAATGATGCAGAATAATTTTTTATTTTAGAATAGTACTACCTGTCGCTCCGATTTGTCATATAATAAAGGACAAGAATTTATGAGCGTAAACGAAATATATGATTTGTTGAAAAAATACCGGGAGAATGAATGTACCCCGGAGGAGAAAGAACGTATTATTCGGTGGTATCAGCAGTTTGAGCAGGAAGCCGAGCTATTGCCTGAAATTCCGCAGAGAAAGTTGGATCAATTGTGGAGTTCTATTGAAGACCGGGTAAACGGCAAGAAAGAACGACGCATCGGGTGGATATACCGCTGTGCCGTTGCCGCGGTTATTTTATGCTTGGTCGCGGGGGGCATTGCTTACTACAATCAAGGAGCGAAGAAAAATGGAGTGGAATTGGTTCAACAGGAGATACTTCCGGCAAAGGGAGTTGTCGTTTTGCAATTGAGTGACGGGCGTCAAGTCCCGTTGACGGAGGCGGTGACGATTAGGGATCGGGAGGGGATGATTATCAAGAATGATTCGACGAAAGTGCTGGATTATACTTTGGCGGGGGACGGTGCGGTACAGCCGGTGTATAATACAATCACGGTTCCGGCGGGGGGAGAGTATCGGGTACTTTTGTCTGACGGTTCGAGTGTCCGGTTAAATTCGTGTTCGTCGTTGACATACCCGGTACCGTTTCACGGTGACGCACGGGAAGTGAAATTAAAGGGAGAGGCTTTTTTTGATGTCGTGAAAGGTGTGAAGCCGTTTATTGTCAAGACCTCGAGTATGGATGTGCGTGTGTTGGGAACTTCGTTCAACGTGTCGGACTACGAGGATGACTATCAAGCCCAAACGACTTTGCTGGAAGGGCGTGTAGCTGTAAAAGAATATGAAATTACGCCGGGAATGATGCTTGCCTATTCCAAGCGGGACGGGCAGGTACGGACGGAGGAAGTGGATACCGATCTTTACGTGTCATGGATGAAGGGAAAATTCCGGTTTGAGGATATGCGTCTGGAAGATATTATGACCAAATTGAATCGTTGGTATGATTGTGAAGTTGAATACGCGGACGCCTCTTTGCGCGGATTACGTTTTAGCGGTGCCGCGGAGAAAGACCGACCGGCGAGTTATTTATTAGGGATGATCGAAACCGTCACGGACGTGAAGTTCAAGGTTTCGGGCAAGAAGATTTTAGTTATGAATAAATGAAAAACAGGGAGTTCTCACCCTCCCCGTTTAAATAATCAATAAACAGCATTCGCGAAGCGTGTCGACCAAACTCTTTTCGTGAATGAGTTATAAACTATAATAACAAAGGTATGAAAAAAAAATGGATGTGTAAAATTTTGAGGTACATGCGGAATCTATTTTTATTATTATTGATTTCAGCCTCTAGTGTATGGGCTAGGGTAGGATACTCGCAGGGAAAACAGGAAACTTTTAACGTGAAGAGCGGTACGATAGAATCGATCTTCAAGCAGATCAAGAAACAGAGTCAGTACGAGTTTTTCTACAACACGTCGATTCTGGACGTGAAGAAAGACGTTGCTTTGACATCGACGAGCGGCACGTTGGAAGAGATTTTGGAACAGGTGTTGGGTGATAAATACGTCTATACGGTCAGGGATAATTATATCCTGATCTCGGAGAGAAAGACGGTATTACCGGACGAAGTAAAGAAAATCACGATAAAGGGTGTCGTGAAGGATAAAAAGGGTGAAACGCTACCGGGCGTGTCCGTTCTGTTGAAGGGTACGGCTATCGGGGTGGCAACAGATGTAAAGGGTGAGTTTACGTTGACCATTCCCGAGCAGGATACGATCGTCTTGCGGTTTTCTTTCATCGGGATGAAGATGAAAGACGTGGTTTACAAGAAGCAGGACAAACCGCTCACGGTGGTGTTGGAGGAGAGTTCGACGGAGATGGACGAGGTGGTCGTTACCGGTTATCAGGAGATTAAGAAAGAGCGGATGACGGGATCGGTAGAGGTGGTTACCTCGAAAGATATCGCCAATAAAGGGTACACCAGCGTGGAGGACGTGTTGAAGGGACAAATGGCGGGAGTCGCGGTAATGAATCTTTCCGGACGACCGGGAGCCCAAGCCCGTATACGGATTCGGGGTATCAATTCGCTGACCGGCGATACGAATCCTATCTGGATCGTGGACGGGATGCCGCTCACGGGAAATGTTCCCGAGGTGAGCATGGGTGGTACGGAGTTCGAGGAAACGGTGCTGACGAGCGGTATCGGTAATATCCCGCCGGATGATATCGAGAGTATCACCGTGTTGAAGGATGCTGCCGCCACTGCCATTTACGGTTCCCGTGCGGCGAACGGGGTTATCGTGGTGACGACGAAGCGGGGAACTGCCGGGCGGTCGTATATTAATATACAAGCCTCTTACGGTTTGAGCGAAGCCCCGGATAATCGCCTGAAGATGATGAACACGAGGGAGAAAATCGCTTTCGAGCGGGGTATATATGAAGATTTCCCGGGATTGAATATCGGGGGACGGGTATATCAGTTGTTGAAGAACGTGGATAACGGTTTGATTTCAAAATCGGATGCCGAGGCGGAAATTGAGAGGTTGAGTAAAATCAACACGAATTGGTTCGATAAGATTTTCCGGGTGGCGCAGACGCAGAATTACAGTATCTCGCTTTCCGGAGGTAACGAAACGACACAGTATTACGGTAGTCTTTCTTACCTGTCACAAGAGGGTGTGATGCCGAACAACAAGTACGAGAGCATGGGTGCTTCGATGAAATTGACTCATGATTTTAATAAATTCCTGAGGGTTCATTTCGATGTGCGAAGTAGTTTGCGTAATGACCGTAGTTCCGCCTCTCCCGTGAACCCGCTGGATTACGCGACTTATGCCAATCCTTACGAGCGTGTGTATGACGAGAACGGGGAGTACGAGTACGACCGTAGTTCTTATTCCACTTTGAGCGCCATAAAGGACGGGTACAAGTATGATTTCAATATCTTGAAGGATATGAACGAGAACACGACGAAATCAAGATATTTGAGCAATCAGGTCAGCTTGAAACTCGAGTTCAAGATTCTGGAAGGATTGATGCTTTCTTCCATGGGGACATTCTCGAGTTCGAACAATCACTCGAAGAAGGAATTGGTTCCCGGCTCGTATGCCTCGAAAGCCTCTTCATGGCTCGCGGGATTGTACTCGGAGGGGGAGGTGCCGGACGAGATGAATAACGGTATGATTCGGGAATCGACTTCCCGTTCTCAGCAATGGACGATTCGCAATCAGTTGGAATTTGCACGCGGATTCTCCGGTGAGGAGCATTATATCAATGCTTATTTCGGGCAGGAGGTTTCTTCTTCAAAAGGATACGGTTTCACGAGCATGATCCCGGAATGGAGTGATGTCTACGGGGTGGCTACTTATCCTGATTTGACAGGATGGACGTTGAAATCGGCTTTTAAAAATTCGTTATCGAGTCTGGGATCTCATTCCGAAACGCAGGATAGAAGTGTATCTTTGTTTATGACGGGATCTTACAGTTATAAAGATCGCTACGTGTTTCAAGGAAGTGCCCGTTTGGACGGGGTGGATATTATCGGGACGAAGAATCGTTTCTCTCCGCTTTGGAATGTGAGTGGTAAGTGGAACCTGCATAACGAGGCTTTCATGAGTCGATTCGGTTTTATCAATCAGTTGGCTTTCCGGGTTTCTTACGGTTTTGTCGGAAGTATCGACCGCAACGCTTTGCCTTTCTCTGTTTTGCGTAAGGTAGATAATTTCTCGTATAACGGAGAGAAGATTATGGATCGTTACGATCCTTCCAATCCGTCGATCAAGTGGCAACGTCAGGAGAACCGGAATATCGGGTTCGACGCGTCGTTGTTTAATAACAGGATAAATCTGGTCGTGAATTATTATAATAATGATACGCGAAATCTGTTGGACGATAAGAAGATAGCGGCATCCACGGGACGTCTTTCCGTGGCGGCGAACGTGGCATCGGTGAATAATAGGGGATGGGAGATTAGCTTGAGAACCCTGAACGTGCGGACGAATGATTTTAGTTGGGTTACTTCCGTGAACTTTACAAAGAATAAAGATAAGGTCACGGATACCTACTATCAAGAGTTGAGCGAGATTTCCGCCAGCACAAATTCTACTTTTGAATCTTTGTATAGTTTGTATATTCAAGGACAACCCGTGAAGGCGTATTATGGCTATAAATACGCGGGCGTAGACCCGTACACGGGAAATACGTTAGCTTACGTGGATGGGTTTGATGATGACGGTAACCGATTGGGTACATTGAACGCGGAAGGGAAGTACGTGTATAATATGGATAATGATTTGACTACGCAATTAGCTAACGCTTCCCGGGGGTATTTGGGACGGAGTGATCCGCCTGTTACCGGAGGTTTTACGACTCAATTCAATTACAAGAGGTTTAGTCTTTTCGCCCAATTCACTTACATGACGGGGCATCTGGCCCGCTCGTTCCAGTATTACTCCGGCGGGACGGCTTATGCCGCGGCGAAGAATGTGCTGAAGATTGAAGCGAACCGCTGGAGAAAGTTGGGAGATCAAACCGATATTCCCAAGTACGGCACGAGTAGGACGGAGTATTTATACCAGTTATTTGATTTCCGCTTCGAGAAGGGAGATTATTTGAAATGCAACAATATTTCTTTCGGGTATAATTTGGAACCGGAGTTATGCGCTAAATTGCGGATCACCCGGGCTCGCCTTAACTTTAATATGTCTAATGTTTTCACGTTGACGAAATTCAGGGGAATAGACCCGGAGACGAAAGGTGCTTTTACTTACCCGAGTGCTCGCTCGTATACTGTTTCGTTGTCAATAGGTATTTAATTTGAAGGTTATGAAAAGAAATATATTTTTATTGTTTGTCATGGTGTTTTTCTGCGGGGCGTGTGCTGACTTTTTGGATATGCCTCCTAAAAATACGAAAGTAGTTTATACTATCAGTGATGTCCGGGATGCTATGTCCACGTTGTTGTTTGCGACAACATCCTCGAGTTATTGCAAGGGATACGTGAGTAATGGTGTACGGTTTAATGATGAATACGTGCAGTACCCGTTCACGAGGCGTAATAATGTATCGTCCATTTTATACACGAACGATTTGGATATGGTTAATTTCCTTTTTGACGATTTTGCCAATCCTGCCCGCGGTGGTCAGAATTTTGTAAAGGAATACGGGGAGATTAAGAACTGGGAAGGATATTTATTTCCAAGTGAGCTATGGAAGGAGGTCTTTGTTTCTATCGGGTACATTAATATGGTGTTGAAAGATTTGGAGAATGTGCCGGATTATAATAAAACGGATGGCGAGAGGATATCGGGAGAAGCGAGGGTGATCAGAGCTTATTATTTACTTCGGTTGAATCAGTTGTTTGCTCCATATGACAAAAACGAGTACGGTATCCCCTTTAATTTTGATGCCGATGTGGTTCAAGGCGGGAAAAGATGGAAACAGACGGATTTGTACGCGAAGCTAATCGGGGAGCTCATGGATGTTCTCGCATATGAAACAGTGCCTGACGAAGCTTGGAATATATTTTTTAATAAAAGGATAATATACGCTATTCTCGCTCAAACATATCAATTTAAAGCAGAGTCTTGTGCGGCGGAAGATGATGATTGGAGTAAGGCGGAATATTACGCGAAGGAGGCTAGAAAAAATGAACGTGTAGAAAATACGGTAGACGAACAATTCGAGTTGACGACGGTTCCTTTCGGGAAAGGTACGACGAAACCGCATAAGTTCGCTTTATTGCGTTTCGCGATATACGCTTACGGGGGGAATGATTACGCTCCATGGGGAAGACCGGAACAGTTGTTGGTACAATGTCCTTCCGAGGAATTGTACGGCTTGTATGATGCGAATGATATCCGTCGCGAAGTTTATTTCAAGGAGATTGATGGTAAAATATACGTGACGAGGTGGCAGGCGACGGATGATCATAGCGCTAACGATGTGCATGTTTTATTCCGTTATTCCGATTTGATGTTGATTGAAGCGGAAGCTCTTGCCCGTCAAGGGAAAGATGGGGCGCTGGAATTACTGAACGAGTTCAAGCGTAGCAAAATTCCGGGATACACGGGGTATACAGGTAATGACGTGATCGGTGAGATTCTGAAAGAACGTCGTAAGGAGTTCGCTTACGAGGAGCAGATGAATTGGCTGGATATGAAACGGACAGGGGTAAAAGTTACGCGTCAGGCAAAAGACGAGGCGACGAATGAAGTGAAAACGTACACTTTGGAAAGTGACGATTACAGGTACACGTTCCCACTACCTGCCGATTACGAGTTGATGTACAATAATATACCCCAGAATCCGGGTTGGAAGTAATAAATGTAAATGAGAATATTATGAGATATATAATCGTTTTTTTAATCACGATGTTGTTTTTGACCTCGTGTGAAAAAGAAGAGAGTGTGATTTTTGATTTGAATATTTCACCGGATGAAATTTCAAGAATCGAGTTGCGCGGAGATCATAAGACGTTAGTGCCTAATGGAGTCAATAAGATGGGTTTCCGTACTTTCGTGTATGCCAAGAGAAAGGTGATGGCGTATGGTCGGGATGAAGACACGAAAGAATTTTACGGGAAAGAGATCGAGGAAGAGTTTTTGGTTCCTTCGGATCAGTTGCCGGCGGACTACGTGAAAGTGTATGACGGGAATGGTAAGGTGGTGGAAGGTAATTATTATTCCACGACGACGGATGTCCCGGGGACGGTGTTGCAATTTTACGCGAAAGGGGGAAATCTTGAAAGTAATCGGTTGGATATCACGATTCGGGAGTTGCCGGACGAGAGTTACGAGGAGATCGTGATTCCGGTTGTTTTCCATATACTCGTGCCTCCTGCCACGGCTGCTCCCGGTTATGATTTGAGCGTGGAATTTTTGGAAGGGCAACTTCAGCGGGTGTCCGATGCTTTTAACCGGAAGATCACGACAGACCCGAATGCCGGAAACGCGAAGGTCGTGTTTAAATTGGCGACCTATGATTACAACGGGTTGAAAATGCAGGAGCCCGGAAAGAATATCGTGGATATTTCGGCAGCCGATTTCACGGCAATGGGAACTTCCTCCACGAAGACTACCCAGTATTTGGCCTATATTTTGAATAAGAAGAAAACGCTTATCTGGGACCCGAATAAGTATATGAATATCTGGGTTGCGAGATTCACGACTTCGACTTCAACGACGGGTGCTTCGACATCGTACAGGATGTTGGCTCCTTCGGTGATACATTCCGACTATGATTTGGAATCTATCCCGGGATTGACCATGAAACATATGGATCGTTTCACGGTAAATGATGTAACGGATTGTCGTGATGTCGGATTTATGGTGAATTTGGCGGCTTTGTTGTCCCCGTCAACAGTGCAAGGGAAGAATGAATTTAGTCTGGCAACTCCGGTGGCGGAGTATTTCGGGATACTTCAAACGAGGTGTGACAAGTATAGTTATTTGAACCCGGATGGGGATAGCGACTATTGTCCGGATACTTATAGTTTTGACTATGGTTATTATCCCACTGTTTATAAAGGAAATAATCTGGATGGTCAACCGGAGAATGATCCGACTCGTCCCATGGAGTATTTCACGTCCTTTAATGTGCTGGATATGTATAGTTACAAGAATTCTCTCTCTGTCGATCAAGTGAGAAGGTTGAGAATGGTACTGGAGCGATGTCCTTCCCGTTGGGCTTACAAGTCCGATTGGGCATTTACCGGGGGAGATTGATGTATTTTTAGGAGGTATTGATAGTTGAGATTTGAACTCTCTCCGTCGGCTTAGCTGACGGAGAGAGTTTTTAGGAATAATTTGTTGCCGGAATAGTACTTTCGGGTGTTTACAACTGTCTTTTATTTGATGTGATTACCGTGTATTAAAACAGATGTATGATGAGAAGAATATCTTTTATTGTTTTTTGTTTGAGTTTATTGTTCGGGTGTGTAGAACAACAGAAGTTTATCGTTTTTGGAGAGGTTGATGGAATGGAGGGGGATACACTTTTTCTTACGGCTCGAAATATTGAAGGTCGATGGGATACGTTAGGAGTGGCGGTTGTCGAGTCTGGGATATTTAGATTTGAAGGGAGTGTCCCGCGGCCTTTAATTGCACAAGTACAAGGGAAATCAAGACGTCAGGTGTTGCCTTTGTTTTTGGAGAATCAATCTTTTCATATTTATTTGAATAAGGGGCAATTCGAGCAATCGGAAGTGAACGGGGGCGGGCTTCAGAAGAGTTATAATGAATTTATGATGCAAAAGGCGGATATATATAAAGAGATGCCCGAGTTGGAAAAGGCTTTTGCAGAGGCACGAAAAGCGGGGGAGCGGGAGACTTGTCGTCGGTTGATAGAAAGAAATGATGCGTTGGATTCTATTTACAGGGAAAGTGAATTCCGTTTTTTGAAGGAACAAGGGAATAGCTTACCCGGGTTGTATGTCGTGTTCAAACAGAACCCGAGAATGAGATTCGAGCGATTGAAGCCGATGTATGATTTATTGAGTGACGAGATGAAGGATACTCCTTACGGGAAGATTATCACTCAGCGTTATTTGGAGGCGAAAATAACAGCGAAGGGGGAAATAGCTCCCGATTTTACATTACTGACACCGGAAGGGGATTCGTTATCTCTTTATTCGGTGAAAGCGAAGGTGAAAATACTGGATTTCTGGGCATCGTGGTGTGGACCTTGCCGTGCGGAGAATCCTAACATGGTGGCAATATATCACGAGTTCAAGGATCGGGGATTGGAAATTATCAGCGTGTCATTGGATTCAAACCGGGAGGCTTGGTTGAAAGCGATCAAGGAAGACGGCTTGACGTGGAGGCACGTGTCGGACTTGAAAGGTTGGCAATCGTCTGCCGCACAGTTGTATAAGATTAGTGCGGTACCTTCTGTTTTCGTGTTGGATGCTACCAATAGGATCGTGGGGAGTTACGTGAGAGGGGAAAATATAAGGACTTGTGTACAAGGTTTATTATGAGGTGTTTGAGGGAGGGAATGTAAAACGTACCTTCAAAAGAACAATTTATGCCTAAAAACGTTCCTTTGAAGGTACAGTTTTAATGTGATAACGGTGTTATCGAGTATAAAAATCTATTTGTTTCTTAATCGCACGAGTGCAAACCGGACAGAAGTCGTTGCCGGATAGGGTGTTCATCAGACAGTCGGGAACGGGGCGGTAGACTCCTTTTTCAACGTAACCGCCGCCTTCATAGACACCGAGTTTTTTCAGGTTTTGGCGATCGATAGGAGTCGGGACCGGGGTATCCTTGTCGAGCATGTCTTTCCATTTCTTGTTGAAATTGACAAGGGTGGTTAAGTTGGGTTCCCAAGGTTCGACGCCTTTGGGGTACATGTCGTTGTAAGAACTGCCGATTTCGACATATTCGTCGCCCAGACCGGCAAAAAGATGTCCGAACTCGTGGACGTAAACTTTGGCGGCGTGCAGGTTGCCGTTAATGCTGATGCCGTAGTGGTTGTAAATAGCGCCTCCGCCGTATTTCTGAGTATTGGCGATGATATAAATAAAGTCGTAAGGCACATTGGCGGCAAGGTCCCGTAGGCTTTTGTGGTCGTAAGTCATGATATACCGTTCGGAATCGAAGGTATAGAATGACGAATTCAATATCGTGTTTTTCCAGATGTATTCACCGGGGATGTCAACACCGGATTCCTGTGAAGGAGCGAGTACGGCACGGACATTAAAGCGGTTACGATTCTCTTTATAAGGGGAGAAACTGAATAACCCTTCCACGAAGCGTTGGCAATCTGCTTTGAATTGCTCCATTTCTTCCGCTGTGTATCCTTCGGGAAGAAGTACGATGTCTACTTTATGGGCGGGGTTACCGGTGTAGAGAACGTCGAACGTGGGGTATTGTAAGCGACGGTCTTTTTTGATAAAATAGCTGTCAACATCCACGGCGTATTCGAATTTCTTCACGAGTTTGCCTTTCTTGTTCCGGCTGCATATCTCGATGCGAACGTCATTTTTCGGGAAGGGCATCACGACGGTTTCCAAGCAGCAACGGCGTGTTGTCTTCGCCTCGTCAGTGGTTTGCCATTCGCCGAAAAGGGTACAGTACCCGCGGGAATAAATGAGTTGGTTGGTGGCTACGTCGTACACGTTCACGTAGTAATTCCCGTAGAACATGGTGTCAATTAAATTAACCTTAGAACCACCCCAGTAGGGTTCTTCGAGAAGTTCCTCGAAATAAATTTCTTCATTCTGACTGTCGCCACAATGGGCATAATCCATGCGTAATGTTTTGTTGTGGAAATACTTGTCGAATTGAGCCCACGAGGAGTTCGCTTGTAAGAGCAATACCATGCAGGCGATAAGAGTTATTCCTTGTTTCATAGACTTGTTATTTTATGGTGATTGTTTTACTGCTTTATTCCTTGTAATATACCCGTTTCACGCGGTGGGAAATACCCGTGAGAATTTCATAAGGGATGGTACCCAGTTGTTCCGCCAGTTCGGTAACGGGGATGTGTTTCCCGAATATTTCCACTTCATCACCGATGGTGGCATCCGTGTCGGTGACGTCAATCATGCAGGTATCCATGCAGATATTCCCGATGATGGGTACCCGTTTCCCTTTCACGAAGACGTGTCCGACACGATTGCTCAAGTGGCGGTTCAGACCGTCGGCGTATCCCACGGTAATGACCGCGATACGGGAGGGACGGGTGGTAAAACTTTTACGACCGTACCCGATGGATTGTCCTTCTGCTACTTCCCGGATAGAGGAGATGTATGTCTTGAAACTGCTCACGGGTTGGAGGGGGGCATTGGTGGCACTGATGCCGTGTAGTCCTATGCCGAGGCGCACCATGTCAAAATGATATTGCGGAAAACGTTCGATTCCCGCGGAGTTCAAGATATGGCGCCATATCTTGTAATCGAATCGGGCTTGTATACGTTCCGTCATGCGCTCGAATAATTGGATTTGCCCCAGCGTGAATTCATCGTGTGCCGTTTCGTCACTTCCGGCGAGGTGCGAGAAGATTGACCGGATATAGACGGAGCGTTCCGAGCGGAAGAAGTCCAACAACCGGGGTAAATCTCTCTCGTCAAAACCAGAGCGGTTCATGCCCGTGTTCAGTTTGATATGCACGGGAAAACGTTTGATGCCGTGTTTTGCCAGTGAACGATTGAAGTCTTCAAGAATATCCAAGGCATATATTTCCGGTTCGAGGTTGAACATGACCATATTATCGAACGCCTCCCGTTCGGGATTCATCACGGCGATAGGAATGGTGATTCCCGCGGCACGTAATTCAATGCCCTCGTCCGCGAATGCCACCATGAGATAGTCCACCCGATGGTATTGCAAGAGAGAGGCAATTTCCCGGGAGCCGCTTCCGTACGAGAACGCTTTCACCATGACGGCGATGTGTGCGTCGGTCAGGGAACGGAAATGATTCAGGTTGTGAACCATGGCGTCCAAATCGACTTCCAGTATCGTACCGTGGGATTGTTTTTGCAGGAATCCGGCGATAAATTCGAATTGGAATACCCGTGCCCCTTTTATCAGAATGACTTGCTCTTTGAAATTCTCCCGTTCTTCTTGGCGCAGGAAATGTTCCGTGTCCTCGTAAAAGCGGGAATTGGGGGCGAAGTCATGGCGGTGGTCACTTAAATGTTTACCGATACCGATAAATAGCGAAACATTGGCTTGTCGTAGCGTTTCGGCAATGGAAGGATATAAATCGTCGGCTTCTTTGCCGGAATCCATGAAATCGGAAAGGATGACTACCCGTTCTCTCGAGGCGTCTTGTGTAGCCAGAATGTTTAAGGCTAACTGAAACGAAGAAGGGTCCGAGTTATAGTAGTCGTTCACGAGCGTGCAATTGTTGATGCCTTCCTTGATTTCAAGGCGCATGGCTATTGCCGAGAGTTGTGCTACCCGGGAAGCGATGACTTCGGGAGCGTATTTTTTCAGCAGTAAGACGCAGACCGCGTTCATGCAGTTCTCGAGTGAAGCGATGTCGGCGAACGGGATGTCAAGAATGAACGACTGTTGCCCGTGTGTAACTTTCACTTTCCGGTGGTCGAGAGCCATATTCACGGTTTGCACTTGTACGTCGGCTTCTATTTCTTCGCTCCACGTGAAGAGTGAAGTGGTGGAAGGTACTTGTGTGCGGATGAATTGCATGGCATCTCCCGCTTGTCCGATTATCCAGCGGCACGTGGCGAACAAGCGGGCTTTTTCCGCCAGTTTCTCTTCCCGGGAAGAGAAATTCTCGTCGTGGGCATCACCCAGATGCGTGAATATCCCGATATCCGGACGAATCATATGTTGGAGTCGTTGCATTTCTCCCTTTTGGGATATACCTGCCTCGATAATGGCGATGTCTGCTTTCGTGTCGATTCCTAGCAAAGAGAGCGGTACGCCGACTTGCGAGTTGTAACTCCGGGGGCTGCGATACACGGTGTGGTCGTTAGCCAATAATTGATACAACCACTCTTTCACGACCGTTTTGCCGTTGCTTCCCGTGATACCGATTACTTCCGCCCGTGATTGTTTGCGATGATAGGCGGCCAGTTGTTGTAGGGCTGTTAGGACATCTTTGACTAGGATGAAATTCGCTTCCGGAAGATGGTCGAATTCCGCCCGGTATTCACTGATGACGAAAGCCCTTATTCCGTCAGAGTAAAGTGTTTGTATATAGTCGTGACCGTTGTGGTTATTCCCTTTTAATGCAAAGAACAGCGTGTGTTCCGGGGTGATGATAGAACGGCTGTCAATGCTGTATTCCGTGATTTCGACCGGAATACCTTGTCGTAATTCTCCCTGTATGATGTCGGCAATCTCTTTCATAATTGAAAATTGAAAATACGCCAACAAAGCTACTTATTTTAGATTTTAGATTTCAGATTTTATAGGGGAAAATTTATAGCGTGCGTGTAGGCGCATGAATGGGCTTCAATTAGAGTAATGGGGCGAAAAGACGGGCGAGGGATTCGCGGATTTTATCTCTTTTCGGACGGAATTTCCATTGATGGAGGCTGACTTCGTGGCTTCCTTTCAAGTCGTTGAGGAAGTCGGACCCGAGTTGGCGGCTGACATTGCGGTCGTAGAGGATGAGGTTGACCTCGAAGTTTTGCTCGAAGCTGCGGATGTCCATGTTGGCGGTACCGACGGAAGACACGAGCCCGTCCATGACGATTACTTTGCTATGGTTGAATCCTTTGCGATACTGGAATACCCGGACCCCGGCTTCCAACAGTTCTTCGATATAGGAACGGGTGCACCAGTAGGTCAGTAGGGAATCCGATTTATACGGTATCATGATACGGACATCTACTCCACTCATGGCGGCAGTTTTCAGCGAGTTGATGGTAGTTTCCCCCGGCATGAAATAAGGCGTGGAGATAAAAACGTATTTTTTCGCCATGTTGATAAGCGTGAAGTAAGCCTGTTGGATGGAAGTCCAGTCGCTGTCGGGTCCGGAAGCCACGGTTTGAATCACCACGTTGCCGTCCGCCTTTTTGTTCGGGAGGTATTCCGCCTTGTTCAGTAGAAGTTCCTGCCGCACGAAATACCAGTCGAAAAGGAACACGACTTGAAGTGAGGTAACGACTTCTCCCTTGACTTTCAGGTGGGTGTCGCGCCAGATACCGATGCCGGGCAACCCGTGTCGGTAACGGTCCGCGAAGTTCAGACCGCCGATGAATCCGGTGTCACCGTCAATGACGATGATTTTGCGGTGATTGCGGTAGTTGACCTTGTTGGTGAACAAGGGAAAACGCACGGGGAGGAACGGGTAAATCTGTATGCCCGCTTCCCGCATTTCACGGATATAGCTTTTGGGTAATTGCCATGAACCCACGTCGTCGAAAATCACTCTGACCTCGACGCCTTCTTTCGCTTTTTGGATTAAGAGGCTCTTCAATTTGTCGCCGAGCTCTCCTTTCTCGATGATATAATATTCAAGGTGGATGTATTTTTTAGCTTTGGCTATGGCTTTGAAAATAGAACCGAAAGTTTCTTCCCCGTTGTTCAGAATCTCTGCCGTGTTGTTGCGGGAGAGAAGTGCTTTGCTGTTATTGAGGAGCAAGGTCATCAAGGGCTTCACGGCTTCCATGTCGGCCTTTTTTAGTAGTTCGGCTTTCTGGATGCGTTGTTTCTGGTCTTCGCTCATGTACTGCAACCACTTGAAGTCGCCTAATCCTTTCCGGGAGAACATCTTGACCTTGCGATAGTTCATGCCGAAATAGATATAGAAAAGTAATCCGAGTCCGGGCGCAAGCACGAGCACGAGTATCCACGCCAAGGTGCGTACCGGATTCCTGTTTTCCAGTATAATCGTGTAAATTATCGCCAGTATCGCGAATGCGTATAGCACGATGCCCAAATTAATCACTATGTTTGCCCAATTTCCCAAATTATTTTCAATTTTAAATATTCAATTTTCAATTAAACCGTATCTTTGTTTGCATGAACACAATATTTAATTTACAGCAATACGCATTAACAGCATTAAAAGATACATACAACGAACGCGAAATAAAATACTTGTGCTCGTATCTTTTGTGTAAAATATTGCATTGTACAAATATAGAAATACATCTTAATAAACACGAATTATTGGAAAAAAGGTTTGTAGATAATTTTGTGGCGATGGTGGAGGAGTTGAAAACGAACAAACCGGTGCAGTACGTGTTGGGTGAAACCGAGTTTCTGGGTGTTGATATCCGGTTGAATAACGAAACATTGATTCCGCGTCCGGAAACGGAGGAGTTGGTGATGTGGGTTGCTGAAAGCGGTTTGCCCGAGGGATCGCGAGTACTCGACGTGGGCACGGGAAGCGGGTGTATTATTATAACTTTGGGTAAAATGCTGCGGGGTTTGGAATTGCATGGAGTGGATATTTCTGCGGAAGCAATTCGTCAGGCGGGAGAGAATGCCCGGGCAAACGGGGTAGAGGTGCATTTCTATGAAAGGGATATTTTGCGGCATGAAATGTGGGATTGGTCGGATTTTGACGCCATCGTGAGCAATCCCCCTTACGTGCGGGTTTCGGAGAAAACTTTGATGCACGAGCGGGTGTTGGGATATGAGCCGCATCGGGCGCTTTTCGTGGCGGATGAGGACCCGTTGCTATTTTATCGGGTGATAGCGGAATTCGGGTGTTCGCGTTTGAAAGCGGGGGGACTCCTGTTTTTCGAGATTAATGAGGCTTTCGGCAAAGAGATGGTTGATTTACTCTCGGGTATGGGATACCGTGAAGTGGAGTTGCGGAAAGATATTCATGACAAGGACAGGATGGTGAAAGCGAGATGGACGAAGTGATTCAATGATTTACGATTTCTTGATTTTAGATTTTAAATTTGATTAAGTGGATGCGAAGAAGGCTTTAAATATAGTGGCGGGGCAATGCAGTAAGAAAGAATATTGCAGTGCCGACGTGTTGGCTAAATTGCGGCGTTGGGAGTTACCGGAGAAAGATATCGCGGAGATTATGGCATTTCTGGTGAAGAATAGATTTTTGGATGATGCCCGTTTTGCCGAGGCCTATGCCCGGGATAAGTTTCGTTTTAATCGCTGGGGGAAATTGAAGATAGCGCAAATGCTGCGCCGGAAACAGGTTGCGGATAGTGTAATAGGGCAAGCGCTTGCCGCGTTACCGGAGGAAGATACGGATGCCACTTGTATGGAGTTGTTGCGTCAGAAGAACAAGAGTATAAAGGACGAGGACCCTTATAAGCGAAAAGCTAAACTCATTCGTTTTGCCCTGAGCCGGGGCTTCGAGTACGAAACGGTGAGCCGGTGTTTATCCCATCTCGCTCACTTTCTCTAGGGCGTCCAAGTTTGTGATTTTGATTTGCTTGCCGGAGAGTTCCACGATACCTTCCGAGGCAAAGTTGGATAGCGTGCGGATGGCATTGGAGGTGGTCATGTTCGACAAGTTGGCGATATCTTCCCGCGAGAGGCAGATTTTCAACGTGCTGTTGTCATCCTCGAACCCGTAAGTATCTTTCAGCACGAGCAGAGCTTCTGCCAGACGTCCGCGGATGTGCTTTTGGGTGAGGGTTACCGTGCGACGGTTGGAGAATCCCAAGTCCGTGGCAAGTGCCCGGATAACGTTCATGGCAACATCCGAGTTGCTGCGCACGATACCGAATACCAGTTCGGTTTTCATGATACAGACGATAGAATCTTCAAGGGCTTCAGCCGAGGCGATATGGTTTTCCTCGGCGAAGAAAGCCCGATAGCCGATGAAACCCACGGGCTTTGCCATGCGAACGATTTGTTCCCTGCCGGCAATTCCTTTTTTCATAATCTTGGCTTTCCCGGTGATAAGACAAAGTAACCCGAAAGGTTTATTGCCTTCCTCGTATATCAGGTCGCCTTTCCGGTACATTTTGCAAATGGTGGTCTGGCGAATGATACTTTTGCTGCTTTCGTCAAGATTGGCAAAAAGTGAGTTGGGACTGTCAATGCAAATGTTGCAATATTTTTTATGTAGTTCTTTGTCTTTAATCGTTCTCATGGCTTGTTCTTTGTCGGTCGTTTACAATTTAGCGGTGAGTGGCATCCGACGCCCGCTTCCGAAGGATTTCTTGCTTACCTTGAGAATCGGGGGACACTGCGCCCGCTTGTATTCGTTGCGATTTACCAGCGTAAGAGTCTTCTCCACGAGTGCGGGTGCGAATCCTTGTTTGATGATATCTTGCTTGGATTGATTGTCTTCGATGTATAACTTTAGAATTGCGTCCAGAATATCGTACTCGGGGAGCGAGTCTTGGTCTTTTTGCTCGGGACGGAGTTCCGCCGAGGGGGCTTTCGTGATGGTGTTTTCGGGTATGAGTTCCCGTTCCCGGTTGATATACCGGGATAGTTTGTACACGTCGGTTTTATACACGTCGCCTAACACGGAAAGAGAACCGCACATGTCCCCGTATAGGGTGCCGTAGCCGACAGCAGCCTCGCTTTTATTTGAGGTGTTGAGCAAAATATGCCCGAATTTATTGGAGATTGCCATCACGAGTGTTCCCCGGATACGGGCTTGCAGGTTTTCTTCCGCCACGTTGAACGGTGCGTCTTTAAAGACGGGTTGCAAGGTGGAAAGGAACGTGTCGTATATCTCTTTTATCGCGAGAGTTTCATGTGCTATTCCCAGATTCCTTGCCAAATCGACGGCATCCTTCACGGAATGGTCGGTCGAGAAGCGGGAAGGCATCAGTATGCCTAACACGTTTTCTTTCCCGAGTGCCTCGACGGCTAATGCGGCAACGAGTGCGGAATCAATTCCGCCGGAAAGACCTAAGACGGCTTTGCTGAACCCGTTCTTTCGGAAGAAATCCTTGATGCCCGCCACGAGAGCGTCGTGAATCAGCGCGATAGAATCCCGTGCAGCCTCTTTTACCGGGGCGAGGTTTTCCAAAGCGTTGGTGTCGATGAGTATGAAATCTTCATCAAAGGCGGTTCCTTTGGCTACAAGTACTCCTTTCTTGTTGAAAACAAGAGTGTTTCCGTCGAATATGATAGAGCTGTTGGCTCCCGTGTGATTTAACGCTATCACGGGACATTTGTGTTCCCGGGCGATGGAAGAGAATACTTCTTTGCGATAAGCGTAACTTTCCGTGGTGAAC
This sequence comes from Butyricimonas sp. Marseille-P3923, assembly GCF_900184685.1. Taxonomy (GTDB): domain Bacteria; phylum Bacteroidota; class Bacteroidia; order Bacteroidales; family Marinifilaceae; genus Butyricimonas; species Butyricimonas muris. Next base: position 2,259,025 of record NZ_FXXL01000007.1, on the reverse strand, counting down.
GGTGTGGGGCCCACGTGAATGATTAGCGTGTCGGTCTTTTCGATAACGTTTGATTCATATTCATCGAAAAGGACACGGATGTTTTGATTCATGTACCGCAAGGGAGAATTCGATTCGTCCGCGATAAAATAGCGGCTCTCGTCAAAAATATCGTAGTCGCTTAGCACGGTTTTGTTGACTCCGCCCCGCACTTCACGGTCATACATGAAGAACATGGCGTTGTAAAGAACCCCGTCTTCCAAGTCGAGATTGGGGCAACCCACGAGAGCGGCGATATTTGTACATTGTCCGGCAATTTTTTCGATACTGATGCGACATTCATTCACGAAATATTCTTTCTCGAACAGGTCTTGCGGGTATGCACCGCATATCGCGTGTTCGGGAAACACGACCAGGTCTGCTTTTTTTGATTTTGCTTTTTGTATGGCGGCAATGATAAGGTCCCTGTTTTTGGAGATGTCGCCGATATGATAGTTTATTTGAGGTATTGCTATTTTCATTGTATCCTGCACGTTATATCCCTTGCGGGGATGGTTGATAAATTAAAATGATAACTCTTTGGCAGCTCACTTTGTTATTTGTCACAAAAGTACGAATTTTGCACAAGATAATAAATAAGTTATTCATGAAGTTTGTTGATAATGGATAAAAAAGAGTTGCGTAAGCAGATAAAGGTTTTAAAAAATCAATATTCCCCGGAACAGAAGGTCGAGATGTCCCGTCCGATTTGGGATGAACTGGAACAAAATGTTTTTTTCAAGGAGGCTCGTACCCTTTTGGCGTATTGGTCGATGGATGACGAGGTGTTCACCCATGATTACGTGGTCAAATGGGCGGGCGAGAAAAGAATTTTGCTTCCTTGCGTGAAAGGGGATGTGCTTGAATTGCGGGTATTCGAGGGTATGGAATCTTTGAAAGCGGGAGAGTCCTTCGGGATACTGGAACCCGTGGGAGAATTGTACACGGATTACGATTCCATTGATATGATTGTCGTGCCGGGTGTCGCTTTTGACCGTCAAGGGAACCGTTTGGGACGGGGACGAGGATACTATGACAAGATATTGAAAGAAACCCGCGCGGCAAAGAAGGTCGGCATTTGTTTCGATTTCCAGTTCGTGGAGGAAGTGCCTGTCGATGAGTTGGACGTGCGCATGGACTTGGTTGTACACGGGTAAAAGAATATTTCACTATTTATGTGTTCTATTACCATTAACCTCTGGTATTCCTAGGGTTATACTATCTTATCCGGCTTGCAGGCCTCTTGCGTGATTGTTGCATCACCCTTGGGCGGCGATGGTGCGAGAGGGATGCAAGGGTGGGGTAAGGGGCAAGAGGTGGTAAAACCTTAGGAATACTGTGGGTTCTCTTTAGGTTATGATACAAAAAAAATGGCTGCATCGATTCCGACACAGCCATTGATGTTCCTTTTTTATGATGATTAAGCTTCTTTCGGAGCTCCTACAGGACAAACACCAGCGCAAGCCCCGCATGAGATACAAGTATCAGCATTGATTTGGTAGTGGTCATCACCCATAGAGATTGCTCCTACCGGGCATTCTGATTCACATGCTCCACAAGAAATACAATCATCAGATATAACGTAAGCCATTTCTAAAAAATTTTGTTGTTAATAATGGCGCAAAAGTAAAACCTATAATTGAAACAAAAAAATTTTTCGGGGTTAATAAGATTTATTTGCCCTTATTTATACCCATTGTAAAATGGAATAGTTTATAAAGTTCATAAGGTTCATAAGGTTTATAAGGTTTATAAAGTAACGGGCGTCCTTCGGACAAGGTTTACCGGCAGCTTTGCTGCCATGGACAGAGTGCCCGCTAGGGTCCATAAACCTTATGAACTTTATAAACCGGGCGAACGCGTTCGCCCTGATTTGTGGTTTCGAGAAATAATTTATACCTTTGCGGCGCATTTAAAGTACGGGGGAAATTTTAAACGTGTGATGGGAACGCGGATATGGCTTAGAACCCCGGGGCAACAATCCGTGTTTGAGTAGCACAACAATTTAAATGATATGCAAGTATTTGAATTAAAAGGAGAAGTAAGAAACGATTTAGGTAAGAAAGCTACTAAAGCAGTAAGAAACGAAGAAAAAGTTCCGTGTGTTCTTTACGGTGGTGAGGCTAACGTTCATTTCGCTGTAAGAGACCGGGATTTAAAGAAACTTCTCTATACTCCTAACGTGTATTTGGTAAAGCTCGTTCTTGAGGGTAAAACCTATGACGCCGTGATGAGAGATATCCAATTTCACCCGGTGACGGATAAAGTGTTACATATTGATTTTTACCAGACGTTTGAGGATAAACCGGTGGTGATTGAAGTACCTGTTAAGACCACGGGACACGCTGCCGGAGTTCAAGCCGGAGGTAAGTTGGTATTGATTACCCGTAAATTGAAGGTGAAAGCTCTTCCGAAGGATATGCCGGATGAAATTACGCTTGACGTGACTTCTTTGGGTGTTGGTAAATCTATCAAGGTTCAGGATATTAACATCGAAGGTATCGATATCGTGAACGCGAAGAGTGTGGTTGTGGCTCAAGTGAAGTTGACAAGAGCTGCAAGGGCTGCACAAAACGCTCAATAATTGTTTGAAAGAATAGAAAGATGAAATATCTTATTGTGGGATTAGGGAACATTGGTCCCGAATACCAGAATACACGACATAACATCGGATTTAGAGTGTTGGACGCCTTTGCCAAGGCGTCCAATGCTGTTTTTGAAGATATGCGTTACGGGGCAGTAGCCACTGTGAAGTTGAAAGGGAGGACCCTGATACTGTTGAAACCGAACACGTATATGAATCTTAGCGGGAAAGCCGTGAGTTACTGGATGCAGAAGGAGAAGATTGATTTATCGAATCTTTTTGTAGTTGTCGATGATTTGGCCTTGCCTTTCGGAACAATACGCTTGAGAAGTAAAGGTAGTGACGGGGGGCATAACGGGTTGAAGAGTATCAACCAATTGTTGGGAACACAGGCGTATACCCGTTTGCGGTTTGGTATCGGTGATAATTTTCCCAAGGGAAGACAGGTGGATTACGTGTTGGGGGAATGGAGCGGTGAAGAGGAAGAGCGCCTGCCCGCCATGTTAAAACATTGTGGCGAGGTGATTGAAAATTTCGTTTTTATCGGGGTGGATAAAACGATGAGTCTGTTTAATAATTTACGATTTGAGATTTAAGATTTACGATTTTAAATCGTAAGTTTACAACTTGAGTATTGTAATTTAAAGGTATAGACTGTGGAGAAGGTCAGAATAGATAAATGGTTATGGGCAGTCCGGATTTTCAAGACCCGTTCATTGGCTGCCGAGGCTTGTGGAAAGGGACACGTGTCTATCGGGGATGCGCACGTGAAGGCTTCTCGTGAAGTGAAAGTCGGGGACACGGTTAAGGTGCGGGTTCCCCCGATTGAAAGGGAATATTTGGTGAAGCAAGTAACGGATAAACGGATGTCTGCACAATTGGCGGTCGATTTCGTGGAAGAAACCACTCCACAGGAAAGGTTGGATATCCTGCGAGGTACTCACATGCAATTTGAATCCCGTGATAGAGGAACGGGACGCCCGACAAAACGGGACCGCAGGTTGATTGATAAACTTAAAGAACTTTAAAATTTTAGATTTATGATTTTGGATTGAAGATTAATGTCTTTGAATCATAAATCATAAATCATAAATCATAAATCCCAAATTAGTATGTTGATTGCGCGGGAAAAAAGAAAAAGTAATGTGGCTGAATATATTTTGTATATGTGGCAGGTGGAGGATATGCTGAGAGCGATGCAGATGGATATTCGGCAAGTGGACAGGAATGTGGTCAGCCAGTTTCAAGTAGATGAGGACACCCGGAAGGAGATTAGGGAGTGGTATGATAACTTGATTGAGATGATGAAGAGGGAAGAGGTGGTAAAAGGAGGGCATCTACAAGTGGTCAAAAATATGGTGAATGAATTGACGGAGTTGCATTACTACCTGTTGCATGAATCGCAAGATATGAAATACAAGCAGTTGTTCATGATGACTGCGAACAATTTGTTGGATTACCGCCGGAAAACGAATTTGCCGGAAGAGGTGTCCGATGTGGAATTGGCACTTCATGCTCTTTATGGACATTTGATGTTGCGTTTACAAAAAAAAGAGATAAATTCGCAGACAGCCATGGCTATGGAATCGTTTAGCCGGATGATTGCTTATCTGGCGGCGAAATACAAGGCGATAGAAGAGAATGAAGAAAAGATGTTTGATTAATCACAATAGAATGAAGAGAATATTATTTATCACGATAGCTGTTTTGTTTGTCTTGAACGCACGGGCGGAAGAGGGAACCAAGGAATTTAAACAGAGTTTCCCGGCGGCTTCTTTTAATGAGTTGATTGTGTCCAATCGTTACGGGAATATCGATGTACGTCAGGAAGGAGAGGAGTTTGCTATTACCGCAAGCGTGTGGGTGGAGGCAAAGAATAAAGCCAAGGTGGATGAAATCCTCGAGTATATCGCGATAACAGCCAAGGAACGGGGTGCGGCGTTGAACGTGGAAACCGTGTTTAGAAAAGACATGAGTTTGAAACAGACGTTCTCTGGCGTTACGGTTAGCGTGGATTACCATATTAAAGTCCCGAAAGGAAAGAAGGTGCGTTTGTTGAGCACGGACGGCGGTATCTCTATGACCGATTTCACGGGAGATTTGAGCGTGGAGATTGTGTCGGGAAATTTTAAGGCAAACACGGTGTTGGGTGGCGAGTTTTCTGTGAAGCAATCCAAGGGGGAATTTGAAGTGGAGAAAGTAGCTGTGTTTAATGGTGAGTTCAAATCCTGTAAGGTGAAGATTGGCGAGGGGACGAATATGAAATTGGACTGTAATTCCACTGGGTTGCAGTTGATGGAAGCAGATAATCTCACGCTGAAGACTTCCGGGGGCACTTGTTACTTGGGGATGGTCGAGAATTTGAGCGGGAATTCTTTTTACACGAAATACGAGGTGCAGGATATCGGCGGTAGCCTATGGATGGATACGCGTTGGGGAGAATTGAACGTGAGGAATATTAATCTTTCATTCTCTTCGGTAGAGGTAAAGAGTTCTTCAACAAAGGTGGGTTTGACTTTCATGGAGGGGTGCGGGTACACGCTTGAAATCAACAGGAACAAGAATTTGAAAGTTGAGTTACCGCAAGGCGTTGTTTTGGAAACCAAACCGACGACGAATAAAAATGCTGTTTTGGAAACAGGTTTTGTCGGTGATAAAAAGTTTTCGGGAAGAGTGAATTTGAATATGTCGGGGGGAAGTCTTTTTATTCAGTAAAATGTATCAAACACATATATTTCCAAATGGATTGCGCTTAATCCATAATTATATCCCGAATAAAGCCGCTTATTGCGGGTTGATTATTAACGTGGGAAGCCGGGACGAGTGGGCGGGGGAGTTCGGGATGGCTCATTTTATCGAGCACGTTATTTTCAAGGGAACAGAGAAGCGAAAGGCCTATCATATATTGAGTCGTCTGGAAGACGTGGGGGGGGAGTTGAACGCGTACACGACCAAGGAGGATACATGCGTGTATGCCACGTTTATGGCGAAAGATTACGAGCGGGCATTGGAGTTGTTTGCGGATATCGTGTTTCATTCCGTTTTCCCGGAGAAGGAGATAGAGAAGGAGAAAGATGTTGTGCTGGAGGAGATTAACTCGTACAAGGATAATCCCGGGGAATTGATTTTCGATGATTTCGAGGAGCTGGTTTATTCCGGTTACCCGATTGGGCGGAATATCTTGGGCGACGAGGCTTCCGTGGAACAAATGTCCCGTGAAATGGTACTTGATTTCGTGCGACGGAATTATTTCCCGAATCGCATGGTGATTAGTTCGGTGGGAGATATTGCCTTTGACAAGTTGGTACGTCTGGTGGAGAAGTATTTTGCCGGTTACGAGAGCGGTCCTTCCTTGCAGACACGGGTGAAGCCTGAAATTTACACACCCCGGTTCGTGGAGCTGGACAAGGATACGCATCAGTGCCATTGTATTATCGGGAATATCGCTTATGATTACACGCAGGATAACCGGTTGGCATTGTCTTTACTGATTAATCTGTTGGGTGGGGCGGGAATGAACACTCGTCTTAATTTGAATATACGGGAACGTCACGGGCTTGCCTATAATATCGAGGCTTCCTACACGCCTTATTCGGACACGGGGATTGCCATGATTTATTTCGGGTGCGACCCGGAGCACGCGGAATGGTGCTTGAGTTTGTGCAAGAAGGAGATGCGCTCTTTGTACGAGGAGAAGTTGGGACCCGTGCAATTGAAGCGCGCGAAGGCGCAAATGGTTGGGCAGTTGGCTATTTCTTCCGAGAATTACGAGAATCTGATGTTGTCTATCGGGAAGAGTTTCCTGATTTACGATAAGGTGGACAGTCTGGAAGATATTTATACCCAAGTGGATGAGATTACCCCGGAGGTGTTGTTGAAAGTGGCGAAAGATGTATTTGATATAGAAAAGCAATCGATTTTATTGTATAAGTAGGAGGTCGGTATGTTGGAACTGAACGCGGAATTGGAGCAATATATTTTGGCACACAGCGAACCGGAGAGCGACGTGTTGGCTGAGTTGTCCCGTGCGACTCATCTGCAAGTGTTGCGCCCGAGGATGTTGTCGGGAAACCTGCAAGGGCAATTCTTGAAGATGATGTGCAAGATGCTTGCTGCCCGAAGGGTGTTGGAGATTGGGACTTACACGGGGTACGCGGCGATTTCTATGGCATACGGTTTGGCGGAAGGGGGCGTGGTGCACACGATTGACGTGAATGACGAATTGGAGGATTTCACGCGAGGGTTTATCGAGAAAAGCGGCTTGCAGGAACGTGTCGTTTTTCACGTGGGAGATGCTTGCGAAATTATTCCCCGTTTGAATGAAACTTTTGATTTGGTGTTTATTGACGCGGATAAAAGGGAATACTCGGAATATTATCGTCTGGTATTTGATAAAGTCCGGGAGGGAGGGCTAATCATTGCCGATGACGTGTTGTGGGATGGTAAAGTCACCGCTCCCGGGGTGAAGCCGGACGCCCAAACGAAAGGTATTCTGGATTTTAACGATATGATACAAGCCGACCCCCGGGTAGAAAATCTATTACTTCCAATTCGGCATGGGTTGATGGTGATAAGAAAATCTGAAATCTGAAATCTAAAATCTAAAATTAAAAGCTATCTTTGTTCAATCATCCGATTGGAAGTTGGAATGTGCATTTTCAATTTTCAATTTTCAATTTTCAATTATTATGAAGCAGTACTTAGATTTGTTGGATAGAATTTTGAAAGAGGGGACTGTAAAAGAAGACCGCACGGGTACGGGTACTATCAACGTGTTCGGACACCAGATGCGTTTCAACTTGGAAGAGGGTTTCCCCTTGTTGACCACGAAGAAATTGCACTTGAAATCTATCATATACGAATTGCTGTGGTTCCTGCAAGGCGACACGAACGTGAAGTATTTGCAAGAACATGGCGTGAAGATTTGGAATGAATGGGCTGACGAGAACGGAGATTTGGGACATATCTACGGTTATCAATGGCGTTCATGGCCTAAAGCTGACGGAACTTTCTTGGACCAGATTACGCAAGTCGTGGAAGGAATAAAGAATACGCCTGATTCGCGGCGGCTGATTGTTAGTGCATGGAATGCCGGAGATATCGAGAATATGGCATTGCCGCCTTGTCATGCTTTGTTCCAATTTTTTGTGGCGAATGGTAAGCTTTCCTGTCAACTCTATCAACGGAGCGCAGATACATTTTTGGGGGTACCTTTTAATATCGCTTCTTATGCCTTGCTGACCATGATGATTGCGCAGGTTTGCGGTTTGAAGCCCGGTGAGTTCGTGCATACGTTGGGAGATACTCATATTTATTTGAATCATATTGAACAGGTAAAATTGCAATTATCGCGTGAACCTCGTCGTTTGCCCCGTATGGTAATCAACCCGGAGGTGAAAAGCATCTTTGACTTTCAATACGAGGATTTCGAGTTGCAAGACTATGATCCGCATCCGCATATAAAGGGGGCGATATCTGTTTAATTGAAAATTGAAAGTGGAAAATTGAAAATGAAATCATTTACGATTAGAAAAGAGTGTCGGTTAGAGGGAGGAAATCGTAAATTTTAAATCTAAAATTAGAATGGTTTTATCAATTATAGTAGCTACGGCAGAGAATAATGTTATCGGTAGGAATAATGGATTGGTGTGGAGGTTGTCGGCTGATTTGAAACGTTTTAAAGCGTTGACAACGGGACACACGATTTTGATGGGACGCAAGACTTATGAGTCCGTGGGGAAGGCATTGCCTAACCGGAGAAATATCGTGATTTCACGGAACCCGGATTATAAAGCGGAAGGTTGTGAGGTCGTTCGGAGTGTGGAGGAGGCTTTGGAATTGACAAAGGGGGAAGATGAGGTTTTCGTGACCGGAGGAGGTACTATTTACAAGGAATTGTGGGGTAAGGCGGATCGATTGTATCTTACTGTAGTGCATCAGGAGTGCGAGGGGGATACGTTAATTCCTTCTGTGGATCCGAATCAATGGAAAGAAGTATTCCGGGAAGCTCACGAGGCGGACGAGAAGAACGAGTTTGATTACACCTTTATTAATTACGAGCGGATAAAGTAATGGATTACCGGATCAACCCGAAATACAAATCACTGGAGAAAGCCATTCTTGATATTCCCCGTCGATTCGAGGTGGAGGGGGAGGTGATCGAGGATAACCGGAATGTAATCAAAATACTGGATGTAGAAGGGGTGCGTGTGAATGTGAAATCATTCAAGGTGCCGAATGTAATCAACCAATTTGCTTACGCGTATATCCGGAAAGGAAAGGCTCAACGTTCTTATGAATATGCCAATTTGTTCCGGGAAAAAGGTATCGGGACGCCCGAACCGGTGGCGTATATCGTGAAACGGAACGCGTGGGGTGTTACCCGGAGTTATTATATTTCTTTGCAGGTGGACTATGATTATTTGTTTCGGGATTTGCGGGAGAAACGTCCGACTGATCTGGAATTTATATTGAGAGAGTTTACCCGATTTACACATTATTTTCATTCACAATCAGTCTATTTCGTGGATCATTCCCCGGGCAACACGTTAATAAAGCGCACGAGTAATGGTATGGAATTTAGCTTGGTTGATTTGAATCGGGTGAAATTCATGCATATATCTCCATTCGTGGGGTTAAAGAATTTCTATCGGTTGAATGCTACGGATGATATGATAGAGATTATCGCGGATGAATATGCCCGTTTGACTCATTCGGATTCCAAGGAGATGATTCGGTTGCTCAAGGAATGGACTCATGCTCATGATGAACGGGTGCGTAAGCGGAAAGAGAAAAGAAATAAGGTGCGTTCTAACGCACCCTCTAGTCTGTAAGGTCCGTAAAGTCCATAAGGTCGAACCTCCAGTTCCTAAAGTCGAAAAAAAATGATTTGGATTGTTCCCGGGTATATTTTTGACCTTCTGACTTTATAGACTTTACGGACTTTATGGACTAGAGTGCGTTTTATGCCCTCTTAATTTTCCCGAATTTCTTGATACTCGTGTATTTTCGCCAAAGATTTAATTTCCGTTTTGCTGGCACCCCGTGGCGAGCGATATAATCCCGTGCGGCTTCAAGCATCCGATGTCCGACTTTGCCGTCGAGATAGGGATCGTAATTTTCAATGATCCATTTGCGTTTGGCGATATATTCTTCGTCGTGTAATACTTTTTCCAAAGCCTCGGGGAGTTCTTCCGGGTTTTGTATGTCTAGCCAATAGATGTCTTTCGCTATGGTCTTGTAGGTGATAACCGGTTTATCCAGTAGTAGAAACTCGTAAACGGTGGAAGAGGTATCGCTGATCATCACGTCGGACATGATCTGGTATTTCGTGATATTGTGATCTTCTACCCAAAGCATATTGTCGTGTTGCGCGGCAAGCTCTTTGTACTCCTGCATCCACTCGGCTTTTGTCAAGGGGTGGAATTTCAAGATTAATAGCACGTCTTTCTCTTTTGCCAATTTTACTAACCCTTCTTTGATGAAAGGCAGCGAGGTCAGTGACGGTGAAAAAGTCGGGGCATACAGCACGAGTTTGTTTTTACCGTGTTTTTCCAGCAACGCTTTTTTCTCGGCATCGAAAGTATGAAGATTTTCGTAAATCCAATCTTGACGAGGCCAGCCTGTTTCCACGACTTCGAAATCCTTGTATTTCTTGGCAAGAGCGGTGAAGCCTTTCGTGAATAAGGGACCTTGGGTAAAATACGTGTCGAAATAGCGGCGTATGACCCAATGGTCTTTCTTTTCAGTCGCGTAACCGTGGAATATTTGTATTTTCACTCCCGGCAGGTAATAAGGCACGATATTGCAGGGGACAAAGATAGCTTCGGGGGAGAAATCATAAATCTCTTGGATGCTGTTTGTCCATTTTACTTCGTCCTTTAACGGAAATTCGGGGATGTTTTTTTCTTGAACAAACCACAAAATGGAGTGTCCCCCTTCTCTGTTTGCCTCTGCCTCGATTGGTTGCAGAATATTGATGGCGTATTTTTGCTCACAGAATAATACGATGCGCATTACTGTAGATATTTAGGTATTCGATTGATAGCGTCTTGAAAATCTTCCACGGTGTCGAGTTCCATGGAGAAATAGTTACTCGTGTCCACGGGATAAAAATAGTGTCCTCGTGTAATCAGACGTTCGAAAGCAAGTTCGTAGAATACATTATCCAGTCCCTCGTTCACGATCATTTGTTCCAATTCCGTGTAGAGAGCTGAAAGATAAGCGTTCGATATTTTTTCGATACCGATAGATTCGCCGATAGCTTTCTCGATGGAACAGGTTTTGCTGATTTCCGTGATTTGATTTTCCTCATTCACGATGACTTTGATTTCTTCCTCGCCCAGCTTGTGGCTGTCTAATGCCAGACAGTCATTATACGGTGCGTCCTGTAAAACTTTGATCATACGCGGGTCGTACAGAATATCACTGTCCAGCAGGATGATTTCTTCTTCTTGCAGAACTTCCGGTTTTGCCAACCATAACGAGTATATATTGTTGGTTGACGCGTAGACTTCATTGTAAATGAATCTCACGGGGAGATTCGGATAGGTCGTTTGCACGAAATTTTCGATCATTTCTTTTAAATAGCCCGTGACAATCACAATTTCATCGATACCGTTGACTAACAGACCGTCGATAGCTCTTTGCAGTAGGGGGCGATTGCCGATTTTTAGCAAACATTTCGGGCGGTCGTTCGTGAGAGGGCGTAATCGGGAAGCAATTCCCGCGGCGAGGATAACAGCTTTCATACGTTTCTTTAAAAAGCAGAACCACATAACCGGTCTGGTATGTGGTTCTGTATATGGAATTATTTAGAATTTAGCATAACTTCTTTGATCGTATCTATGACCAAGCGATTCTGCTTTTGAGTTCCCAAGGTGATACGCATATGGGTATTGATGTCTTCCTCGTTCATGAATTTGACAATCAATCCTTTGGCTTTTAAGGCTTCTTGAAGTTTAGCTTTCATGGCAATAGGATATTTCACAAGAATAAAGTTGGCTTCTGATTTATACACTTTGAAGCCGTCGAGCACGCTTAATTCTTTCATGTATAATTCTCGGTCTTCTGCCATCAAGTCTGCTATATGTTGATAGTAGTCGCTTGCCTTGAACACGGCAACTCCAATTTCTTCCGTGATTCGGTTGTAGCCGAGGTATTTCGTACTATAGTTCAAGAACACGGATAAGTCTGCGCCCATGAAAGCGAATCCAAGACGTAAACCCGGCAGTCCGTAAAATTTGGATAGCGTGCGGATTATCAAAAGATTCGGGAATTCTTCAATCAACGGTTTGATATAGCTGGTATCCTTGTTCGCGAAAGAAGCGTAAGCTTCGTCAATCACGATCATCGTTTCACGGGGGATGAAAGAAAGTATCTCATGTAATTCTTCCTTTGTCAAAGAGTTGCCCGTCGGGTTATTGGGGGATGCCATAAGTACCATTTCCGGCTTTTCTTTTTCTACCGATTTGCGAATACTTTGAATATCGTACTTGAAAGTGTTGCCTTCCTCGAACAACGGGTAAAAAATGGTTCTTCCGTTTACTTCGTCGGCGATGGATTTGTAGTACCACCACGAGAACTTAGGAATAAGCAACGTTTTTTGTTTCGTACCGCCAGCCAAGAAACAGTGTACCACTTGTTTCAGAATGTCTTCACCCCCGTATCCTAGGATTACTTGTTTTTCCGGAATCCCGTACAATTCAGAGATGTAATCGGATAGAATGCTTTTTTTACCCTCGTCGTAAATGCGGGTGTAGAAGCATAATTTATTCGGATCAAAGTTTTTCAGCACTTCGCCGATTTCGGGTGCAGGTCCGTAATTGTATTCATTACGGTCGAGGTAAGTTATTTCTTTCTTCATCAATACAATAAATATATCTTAGACTTTTTTATTCGTCCGGTTTGTTTATAAATAGATATCAATAAACGATCCTTTAATGATAGCCAAAAGTAACTAATTTTTGGAGTATCTCCTACAAACCATTTTTATTTTTTTGTGCTAGTAATCAGTTACTATCATAATATCATGGAATTGTGGCTGTATGCCTTGGTGGAAAATTAAATAACGATCATTTTTTTAAACTAAAATATGGTGTTGAAAATGCAGGTTTCTATTATTGTTTCTACTTCTAATCAGCCGGAATGGTTCGAAAAAGTATTATGGGGATATAATATACAAAGTTTTAAAGAATTTGAGTTGATTGTCGCGGATGATGGATCCGGTAAAGCTACGCGGGAAGTACTGGAACGGCTGACACCCCGACTATCTTACCCGCTAAAGCACGTGTGGCATGAGGATAGAGGTTTCCGGAAATGTGAAATATTGAATAAAGCTATTTTGGCGGCGAGTACGGATTATTTGGTTTTTACTGATGGAGATTGTATCCCGAGGAATGATTTTATTGAGAAGCACATGAAATTCAGGAAGAAAGGATACTTCCTTTCAGGTGGGTGTCGCAGGTTGTCAATGGATACTTCCCGTGAGATTCATTTGCGGGATATCGAGTCACAGGCTTGTTTTAATATCTGTTGGCTAAAACAGCATGGGATGAGAAATTCTTTCCGTAATAATAAATTGACTCGTTCTTCTTTTAAAGCCTTTCTCTTGAATTTCTTGACAACAACGAAGGCAACATGGAACGGGGGCAACGCTTCCGGCTGGCGAGAGGATATTATCCGGGTGAATGGTTTTGACGAAAGAATGGAGTACGGGGGAGAGGATCGGGAGTTCGGGGAAAGATTGGTAAATGCCGGAATCCGGGGATTACAAATACGTTATTCGGCTATTTGCTTGCATCTGGATCATGCACGGGGCTATGTGAACGAGAGTGCCTTGCGAAAAAATAAAAAGATTCGGAAGGATACCGTGTGTTTAAAACATATCCGGACAAATTTTGGAATCGTAAAATCCGAAGATTCGAATTGTTAAATATCTAATCGTGTGTTTTATTGTTCAAAATTGGAATACTTTTTGCTATATTTGTAAATGTAATGAACCATAAAGAGAGGGACATGGTATTTGCAGAATTATGTTATCAAATTTTTGAGAGGGCAACCTTGTGTTATCATGTGGCTGATAGCACGGATGCCGACATCAAGAATCCATACAAGTTAGAATCTATAGAGTATTATCTGTTCCAAAAGAATTGGGTTGATGCTATTCAATGGCACTTGGAGGATATCATACGCGATCCGGATATTGAGCCTGAATTTGCATTGCAAATCAAGCGTCGAATTGACGAGTCGAATCAAAAACGTACGGATTTGGTGGAGTTGCTGGATGAATACTTTTGGAAGAAGTATGAAAATGTGATCTTGTTGCCTCATGCCACGATAAACACGGAAAGTCCGGCTTGGGCTTTAGACCGTTTATCTATTTTGTGTTTGAAGATATATCACATGGAACAGGAAACGCAACGGGTAGACGTGAGTCAAGGGCACGTGCGTAGATGTGAGGATAAAATGCATATATTATTGGAACAGAAACGTGATTTGATTGTTGCAATCGATCTGTTACTGGAGGATATTGAAGCCGGGAGAAAATACATGAAAGTTTACAAGCAGATGAAAATGTATAACGATCCGGAATTGAATCCTGTATTATATGGAAAAGAGATTTCACGATGCGTGTAAGAAAAGTTTTGGTGATTCGCTTCCGGCGGATAGGCGATGCCGTGTTATCTGTTGTGATATGCAGCACGATAAGGAAGAGTTTTCCTGAGGCGGAGATCCATTATGTCGTGAATGATTATCTGGAACCTTTATTTCAAGATCACCCGGATGTTGACCGGGTAATCACGTTTTCCAGTCGTGAAAACGATCATTTTTTCACGTACGTGAAGAAAGTCTTCCGGTTGATGCGCGAAGAACATTATGACGTGATCGTAGATACTCGCTCCACGTTGAAAACATTATGGTTTAGTATTCTCTCTCCGGGAACAAAATATCGTATCGGTACGCGGAAATATTATAATCTTTTCTTTCATAATTACCGGATAAGGAATCATCAAGATGAAAGTTTGGACGAAGTATCCCGTAATTTGTTGTTGGTTAGGCCGCTGGAGAAAGAAGCACCTTTGGTGTATGATGCGGATTTTCGTTTGCAAGTAACGGAAGGAGAAAAGGAAGAATTTAAAAGATACATGATCGAGCAAGGGATTGATTTTTCCCGTTTGGTTATATTATGTACCCCTTTTACCCGCGTGGTGGATAAAAAGTGGGATATCCGGAAGATGAAGGAAGTGTTGTCCCGTTTGGTCTGGAAATACGATGCTCAATTGATTTTTAATTACTCGAAAGAAGAGAAAGCGGATGCTTTAAGTTTATTTGATGAAATGGGACAGGACAAGCATATCTTCGTGAACGTGGAAGCTGATACATTGCGGAAGTTGGTAGCCATGATCTCGTTATCTGATTTCTTTTTCGGGAATGAAGGCGGTCCTCGTCATATGGCGCAGGCTTGCGGAGTTTCCGGTCTGGCTATATACCCGCCTTGGGTGAACATGCAAAAGTGGCTGCCTTCCCGTGACGAACGCTATCAAGGGGTGAGTCCTTTGGATTTTATGCCTGAATCGGAAAGGGGTATGCTTTCGGATAAAGAGATATTCGATCGTCTTACCGAAGATCAGGTGTGGGGGCGGTTGGATTCCATGTTAAGAAAAATGATGAAGGATATTTAGATACCGTATTATTCATTATCTTTGGTGCCGTAATTGTGGTAAGTAAAATGAATAATATGAAGAATGTATACGTGATAGGGGTTTTCGACCTGTTTCATTTCGGTCATGTCGAGTTGCTAAGACGCGCGAGGGCGTTAGGTGATCGTTTGATCGTGGCTATTAATGGAGATGATATGGTTGCTTCTTACAAACGCAGGCCTTTTTTGTCCGAGCATGATCGACTGGAAGTCGTGAAAGCGTGTCGTTACGTGGACGAGGCTTTTATCATTCGGGAATACGATAATAAAGAATATATCAAGAAATACGGGATTAATGTTATCGTGCATGGTGATGATTGGGATGGAGAGGGGTATCTGAAACAGATTCGGGTGACACCGGAATTTCTGGAAGAGCATCATGTGGAGATGGTGTATTTACCTTACACGAAAGGAATAAGCACGTCGGAATTGGTTGAAAAGATAAGAAGCACGAAATAATGTATTCTAAAATTATAAATGTACCCATAGTTCTTGAGATCGGGGAGAATATTTTCATTCATATGGATGAGATATTGCAGCGTAATCATATTTTTTTCAAGGAGAAAATTTTAGTGACCTCCCCGGAGTTGAAAGAACTTTACAAACAGCAGATAGAGCAATTATCGTTTGATGAGATCATGCTTATTCAAGGCGGTTCTTATGAAGAAGCCCGCGAGGTGATGGGAAATATCACGAATAAGGATGCACTTTTGGTTGCTTTCGGGGGCGGAAGTGTTATTGATGCCGTGAAAATGATTTCGAACGACTTGAATCTAAGTTATATTACAGCACCTTCCACGTTGTCAAACGATGCCATTTATTCACCAATCGCTCGGCTTGTTCAAAACGGGAAAAAGCAAAGTTTCGGGGTAAAGGCTCCGTTAGGTATTATAGCGGATATTGAGATTATAAGGAGATCGCCTAGAAAATTGTTATTGGCAGGGGTGGGGGATTTGGTGTCTAATGCTAGTGCCGTGAAGGATTGGAGATTGGCGAACGCGGAAAAAGGCGAATATATTAATAATTTCGCTTTGACTTTGGCAACTCTCAGTGGTAATTCCGTGATGTCTTACACGATAGACGATATCGGAACGAATCGGTTTATCGGGGATCTGGCGAATGGACTGGTGATTTCGGGATTGGCGATGGTATTGGCGAATAGTTCACGTCCGGCGAGTGGTGGGGAGCATCTGGTCAGTCATGCGATTGATGATCTTTACCCGATGCGAACGACTTTACACGGGTTGCAAGTGGCTTGGGGGCATTTGTTGTTAGAACG
Source organism: Butyricimonas sp. Marseille-P3923 (assembly GCF_900184685.1). Classification (GTDB taxonomy): domain Bacteria; phylum Bacteroidota; class Bacteroidia; order Bacteroidales; family Marinifilaceae; genus Butyricimonas; species Butyricimonas muris. The sequence goes on along the minus strand of NZ_FXXL01000007.1, from coordinate 2,242,444 downwards.
GGATTATCGCCAAGATGATGATGATTTCGAGAAATTGCGGTTGTTCTTTGATAGGATGAAGATCACTGATGAATTGGAGCATGACCTTCACTTTTCGAGTGATGAGATCGCTCGGATTATTGCCCGGGCAAAAACTATCCGGGACAGATACACGATTTTATCTAAATTTTAGCCAGTTCTAAAAGTTTGTCCGCTATTCTTTCGGAAACTTTTCCGTCAACTTCTCCGACGACATAACGGGATAATTCTTCTCGCTTGGTTTTATTTTTGTCCGGATTTGCTAAGTTTTCACGGACATATTGTACCATTTCCTTGTAGTTTTTCGGGGTATCCCCGACTTCCCACAAGTAGAATTTCGAGATATCCAGTCGTTTGCGCACCTTGTGTGGGAATAATCTGTCTATCGGGCGATAGTGTAGAAACATATTGATGATAGCAGGTTTACCTACCCCCGAAAATTCAAATACCGCACTTGACATATCGGAAATCAATAAGTCTGCGGCATGAAGAAACGGAAGAATATTGGTTTCGTTGAAATTTGCCAGATACACGTTGGGTGAGGTTGCCCATGTTTGTAACAGGTGTAAATCTTTCCGGTATTTTTTACGTAGGAAAAGATGTGAATGCGGTTTTAAAATAATGTTGTATTCGGCAAAGTCCTCGGGGAATTTCTTTCCCATTTTCAACACGGAAGAGGGATAGAATGTCGGGGCGTAAAGTATTGTTTTTTTGTTGATATCCAAGTGGCGTTCTTGAAAAAATTTTTTCCGGTCATCGTCTGTCAACTTGAAATAGTTGTCCAGTTTGGAATAACCGGAAACATAAAAGATTGATTTTTTCTCGGGATAGAGTTCGAGCAAGTATTCTTCCAAGAATTTGCCATCAAGGAAACGTACATCGACTTCATTAAGTCCCGGTTCGATATTCATAGTCTTACCGCCCCATACTCCATGATTAATAAAAGCGGATTTATTGAATTGTGTATGTATATGGTGAGGAGTATTCCCAAACACGAGCGTGTTACAGAAACAATCTTCTTCTTCAAGTATATAAGTGAAGTTATTTTGCTTGCAATAATTGATAGATTCTTCCCTTTGGTTTATCTCATCACGATCTCTTGTCTTTGGAATAATCACGACATAGGGAACTTCACGTTTGATAAGTTCTCTGATAACGGGTTCAAATTGCGGAGAGTAGTATAATTTTTCGAGATAGAAGCCAATCACGTAGGTTTTCATACACTTTTGCTGTTAATAAACGATCGTTTAATAGGATACAAATATACAGCATTTTTGTATCCTATCCTCGTTTTGGTTGATATTTTTTATGCGCTAGTAATTAAGTGTTTACACTTTTACAAGAATAATAGCGAACGATATATCTGTTAATATCATTAAACGATCCTTTATTGATTGTTTAAAATTAGCTGTAAACTAATAGAAACATTAATTTTATTTATCAATGTTACGAACATCTCTTATTGTATCCACTTATAATAGACCATGTGCTCTTGCGTTGTGTTTGGAAAGTGTTAGAAGGCAGAAACAACTCCCTGATGAAGTTATTGTTGGTGATGATGGCTCGAGAGATGATACAAGAATTTTGATCGAGAGCTTCCAGAAAGATTTTCCTGTACCGTTGTTACATATATGGCAAGAGGATAAAGGATTTCGTTTAGCACAATGTCGTAATAAGTGTATCGCGAAAGCCAAATATGAATATATTATTCAGATCGATGGGGATATTATTTTGAACCCTTATTTTGTTGCAGATCATATTGCATGTGCTGAGGAAGGATGTTATATAAAAGGTGGACGGGTGAATATTATGGAATCTAGAACGGAGCAATTATGCAAGGACAGAACGTACACTTCTTTGGGATTCTTTTCTCGTGGATTGACGAGAAGAGAGAATTCGATTCGTTGCTTGTCACTAGCTAAATATCTTGCTCCTCGTCGAAAGACGCGTCCCGGGTTGGGGTGTAATATGTCCTTCTGGAAGAAGGATTTAATTCAGGTGAATGGGTATGATGAATATTATGTAGGTTGGGGTGGTGAAGATTATGATTTGAGTATACGTTTACAGAATATTGGTCGTCAAAAATTAGCGTTAAAATTTGCGGCTATTGGATTTCATTTGTGGCATGAAGATAAATACATGGATAATAAAGAAAAGAATTTTAATTACTATTTTGACAAAGTGGCAGAGAAGGCAACTTGGTGTGAATGTGGAGTAAGCCAATATTTGAAAGAAGATACACAAGAAGAAGCGTGATGAAAAGTTTTTTATATTATTTGGAACATCGTTTCCGACTTGTGAAGTATCAACTACGTTTTCGGAAGAAACAAAAGGCATTGGGTTTTATTCTTGATATAAAATCAACGGATGAAACCTTGGATAAAATATTGCGGGACCATTGTTCTGTCAGTCGGTATGGTGACGGGGAATTAAATCTTATACGTGAAAAAGGGAATGGATTTTGTCGTTATAATTCTTCTTTGGCGGAAAGATTGCAAGAAATATTAATTACCGAAATTCCCAATCATATTACTTGTTTGCCTTACGCTCTGGTGTCACGGGAGAATTTGAATCTACGCACGAAAGTTTTTTGGTTAGGCTATTTTATCAAGGCACATGATGTTTTTGCCCGTAATCTGAAACCTGAAAAAGTGTATTATGATGCTTCATTTACACGTTTTTATTTCGCGTATAAAGACAAAAGCGTGTGTAAAGGATATCTGGAAAAAATCAAACAGATTTGGTCGAATCAGGATGTGCTTCTGGTTGAGGGAGAATATAGTCGTTTAGGTGTAAATAATGATCTTTTTGAAGGTGTACGTTCGTTACAGCGTATTTTGTGTCCCGCAAAAGATGCGTATGAAAAATACGATGATATTTTGAATATGACGGTCAAGCATGGAGATAAAAAATTAATTCTTGTTGCATTGGGACAAACGGCAACAGTATTGAGCTATGATCTGGCGAAATTGGGGTATTGGGCGATTGATATCGGGCATGTGGACGTCGAGTATGAATGGTTTTTGCGTGGGGCGAAAGATAAAATTCATATTAATGGGAAATATGTCAATGAAGCTAAAAATAATACTTTTTACAGGGAGAGAATCTGTAATGATGGTTATGAAGCAACGATTATAGAACGAGTATCGGAATCACCACTTTGAAGTTATATAATATGAAGAAAGTGCAGGAGATATTTTTTCTGGCAATGGGAGGCTTATTAGGGAGCGTGGGTATATTGTATGGGATGACATTTCATTATTTTCTTCTTTTTATAGTTATCTTCTTCGCATTCTCGAACTGGAATTCTTGTATCGAAAAAGTGAGGAGCGGGAAGGATTATATTTTGGTATTTATTGTATACTTGTTGTATATCTCTTTGCAAACCATATTTTTGAATGCCGGGGTAAATGATAAGGCTTATTTCGGAATATTTGAAACTATATCACTCAATTTTATTTTAGTACCTGTTTATGTGGTAACATTGAGAGAGATAATGACTCCTCGATTATTGAAACAGTTCCTTTTTTTATTTTGTGCCGGGTGTGTGTTGTTGAATTTGTATATCGTGTTCTATCTTGTGGGAAAAGAAGCGTTTACGGATATGCAATCAACTATCGAGTTTTTGTATACAAGTCGTTTCGGTGATAATAAAATGTCGCTTTTAGGAGGAAGTTTATTATTGGAACCACAGGCGTTTACTATTGCTTTGACTGCATTAATTTCATATATAATGATTTTTATTGAACGTCGGTGGGAAATGAAAATTTTGTGCGGGATGATGTTGTTGTTATTATTTTTTTTTCTGTCATTTACTGTAACGAAAGCCGGGTTGTTAGCATTTGCGGCTGGTTTTGTACTCGTAAATATTTATATCCTAAAAAAAAGAACATGGCGAATGCGTTTGACGCTATTAGCTTGTGTTTTTTTGTTTGTTTCCGGCGTATTCGTGTTTGATGGCTTTAGGGAAAAGTATAAAGAAAGGACAGGTGAAATTATTGTAGAACTGGGGAATATCAAACATGGCATATACTCGGGCGGGACAATAGCGCCTCGGGTCGGTTTTATTCGAGAGGCGTATATACATGTTGATGAATTCGCTTTTGGGGGATTGGGTGTGTATGCTAAAAATAGAGTGAAAGAATGGTTTAAAAATTCCGATGCAGGGCTTGGTGAGTTTAGGAATGTGCATAATACATTTTTACATTATTGGATACAGGGAGGAGTGTTTGGTTTGGCAATCATGATATTTCTTTTTGGATCTCCATTTTACATGATGATAAGAAATAGAAGGTTCTCATATTTGATTGCTTCAATGATGGTTGTCATTATTATAACAAATGGTTCAACTATCCTGTTGGATCTGAATAATTCACGGTTTATAATTGTGTTATTACTTTCTATGTTTTATTACTATGGAGATACTTTTCGGCAAATAGAAAAGGCTATTACCCGGTAAATTCATTTAGGAAGCAATTTTTTATCGTCCCGATATTATAAAGAGAATATATCTTGTATATTTGTATGCCGAATGTATAATATGAGTTGGATGGTGAAGTTTCAGAAATATTTTTTTCTTTCTGTTGCTTTCCTGTTGGGAAGTATTATACCCTTGTATGGTAATGTTTTCAACTTCCTATTGTTGATATTGGTTATATTCATGTTATGGAAGCGGAAAAGCAAAGTGTGGGAGAGTTTACTGGCGGAACGATTGTATATCGGGGTGAATGTTGTATTTTTGCTTTATTTTATAGTACACACCGTGGCTGTATTATTGAAAGGAAATCTGATAGCGGAGCCTAGTTATGGGACGTTTGAGGCTTTAATACTTAATTTTGTGTTAATTCCGGTGTGGGTTGCGACGTGGCGAGAATGGATTACTCCCGGCTTGATTAAAAAATTCCTTTTGTATTTCTGTTCGGGGTGCTTGTTGCTAAATATATATATATTATTTCTTGTGGTTGGAAACAAACTATTTACATCTCCGGGTGAGGCCTTGGAATATTTGTATAACAATCGTTTCGGAGAAAATAGATATGTATTAGGAAGTAAATATTGGTTAGAAGTTCAAGCGATGCTTTTAGCTGTTTCTGCATTGGTTGTTTATTTCTTACTAATAATAGAAAAAGCGTGGAAAAAGAGAGGACTTTTGTTGTGTATGTTTGGGGTGCTTGTGGTGTTTTTGTCCTTTACCGTCACTAAATCTGCTATATTGGGTTTCTTGTTAGGTTTTATCGTGATGAATTTTTATTTGTTTCGAAAACTTTCTTTCAAGCGACAATTTTTGTTTGTTGGCGGTGCTTTGGTTTTCGTGTTGAGCTTAACTTTATTGATGGATTTAAATAAATATGAAGAACGGATACATGAAGTGGGAATTGAGGTGCAAAATGTACGTGAAGGGAAGTTTGTAGGTGGAACAGTTGCTCCGCGGCTTGCGTTTATAAAGGAGAGTTTCAGGCACTGGGATGAGTTTGCCTTGTGGGGGTTAGGTGTAACTACAAAACATCGAATAAAGGCATGGTATGAAGCTTCGGATTTGAATATTGCGGTTTTTAATAATGTGAATAATACTTTCCTTCAATATTGGATTACGGCAGGATTGGTAGGTTTAGCTGTCATGAGCTTTTTGTTTTTTGCACCACTTTATCGAATGATTAAAAGAAAGAGGTTTTCATTCTTAATCCTGTCTGTATTATTGGTCTTTCTTGTTGTCAGTAATTCGTGTGTCACTTTATCGTGGGCAAATTCACGGGCATTGATGTTGATATTTCTTGCCATGTTTTATTTCTACGGGGATATGTTCTCCCAATTGGAAAACGATATTCCCCAAGAAGAAAAGCCTTCTATTTGATTAGCTTTCCTTTGCGGCTGAGTTTAATCGTGAAGCCGAAATTGTCTTTGAAAAGTTTGCCCAAGTCGCTGTATAAGCCTGTTTCTATTGTAAACGGTAATTTGCGGAAAGGAAGAGTCACTTCCAATGCACCGGAGAACTGATCTTTATTGAATTTGTTTCCGTATGTTCCGTAGTTTTTTGAATACGAGAGTAATAATTTGTAAGGAGTTGTTTGCCATGCCATACCTTTTATCCCGATGTGGTGTCCAATGATACGGTTATTGATGATTCTAGTAAGGTTATCGCTTAAACCGGGTGTCATGAACGGGCTGCCGATAACTTGTCCGTATAGAGTCCATCCGTTGGCGTATTCACCGTTATTAAAATAGTTATCACATCCCCCGAGTACTTTCCTCCCGTAGAAATGACTGTTCGGGTCTTGTTTCGCTATTTCTTCCGGTGTTGCAGGTCTGTCATGGCGAGAGCCGGATTGATATTTGGTATAATAGAATTCATATATGACATCGGATATCCATTGTTGCGGATTTTTTGAACCGTAATAGAAACAATAAGTTCCGTCCGGGAAGGAGCGAAAATCTGTCCCCGAGCCATCTTCGAAAGGGATATCGTGGTAAAATGATAATATGTAATTATCTGCTAAGTGATTAATTCTTAGATATTCTCGTCCCAAATGATTCCCCAAGGCATTGATAGAATCGCTGGTTGTGGCTCCCGCACCGCCGCCATCGGCAAAAATGATGCGGCCGTAATCACTGAAAGAGCCGGGTTGTTTTCCTAGAGTGGGATGTTTGCCTGCCCATTGTGCCCAATGTTCCAATCCGGCAATGATTTCCCAACGGCGATGAGGGGTGATTTTCACGTAAAGAGATTTGTTGTGCAAGCGAATGTCTTTCACGTAACTATTGTCAGTCATCATATAATCAGCCCAATTAAATTGGAAAGCGATGATTCCTTTTGTGCCGGGAATATCTATAAAATCACTTCTAAGGTTATAACCCGGGAAAAATCGGGAATTTCCGGAACGGACAAAATCCCCGTTGGTAGAAGAAACACCGTTATATTCTTCTTCCGGGTGAATCATGCCCAGATCGAGCCGAAGTTTACGCCAGCGGGCACTTACAAAAAGTTGGTCTAAAATAATTTTATTTCCCGGACTGGAGAGATATCCCCCCGCGGATACGCCATAGGCGAATTGAATCTTGTGTTTGTTCGTGAAATCGGAATAGAGTCCCAGTTCCAATAAGGTTCCGTTCCCGTTAGGCATAAGTCCATGCCGATTGCTGACAGCCCAAAAGGGTAATGTCTTCTGTGTGGAAGCGAATCCCGATAAAGATGCGTTATAAACTACATCTCGTTTTTGTCCTTGGCCTGAAAAAGAAAACAGGACTACAAGGATACATACCCAAAAAATCCTCATGTCGCCGATTTATGCACGTCTATTATTAATCTTCAGCGACAAATGTATCTCTTTCTAGCCTAAAAGGCGTCGTTCGATCAAAGAAATATCTTCTTTATAGGTTAATTTAACATTAGAAGGCGAGCCTTGGATAATTTTGATAGGAATCTCCGGTAAATAGCGTTTTACGACACCACAATCGTCCGTGCTGAAAAAACAGGGATCTGTAAGTGCTTTATTATAAGCTCCTCGCAACGTGTTTGCTAGGAAGCCTTGTGGCGTTTGTACTTGAAATAGGGTAGAACGATCGGGGATGGCGTTCACGAATTGTTTCGTGGCATCACTTTGCAAAATGGTATCAGTGGCAGGAATGGCTGTCGTGCAGGCTTCACAATTGTCGAGAGCCTCAATCGTGTCACTGATCATTTGTTGGGTGACTAATAATCGCACGGCATCGTGAATGATGAATTTGCAATTCGTGTCTTGATAGGCGTTTAAGGCGGCTAAAGTGGAATGGTAACGTTCTTTGCCACCCGGGATAATCATTCTTACTTTGCCAAATCTTTCCTTGGTAACAATCTCTTGAGTTTCATTCAAGTAATCTTTATGGACAACAATAATGATTTCGTCAATAAGTTCGTTTTGCTCGAATACTCCGAGTGTATGAGCCAATACTGTTTTCCCTGCAATGGTGATAAATTGCTTCGGGAGTTCGCTGCCTAATCGTCGACCGGAACCACCGGCCAGAATTACTCCAATGCTCTTCATTATAATTGAAAATTGAAAATGTGAGTTTCTCAATCTTTAAGAGGTTTGACAAAGGTAGATTTAATCGGCAATTATAGAATCCGTTAATTCGAATTCCAGTTCGCCGCCGTTTATGATTTCATCATGCGTAATCCATGTGCGATCCAAAGGGTCTCCGTTCAATAAAACTCTTTTCACGTAAATGTATTGATCGTTTTCCCTATTGGCTTTTATCACGAAACGGCGATCTTGCCCGAGTTTGATAATTACTTTCTTGAATAAGGGCGTCCCTAACTGGTATTTGGTGTCACAAGGATTGACCGGATAGAATCCTAGGGCAGAGAATACATACCACGCGGACATTTGACCACAATCCTCGTTACCGCACAGACCGTCGGGACGATCCGTGTAAAGTTCCCGGCGAATTTTGTCTATATAGTATTGAGTCTTGTATGGTTTGTCCGTGTAATTGAACAAATAAGCCACGTGGTGAGAAGGTTCATTTCCTTGGGCGTATTGTCCGATTAATCCGCTGATGTCGGGAGAAGCGTTGCTGCCCTCGATGACGGAAGGCAGGGTGAACAAGCTGTCTAATTTTCGGGCGAAAGCTTCTTTGCCGCCGTGTAAAGAGATAAAGCCGTCGATATCATGGGGAACAAACCACGAGTATTGCCAAGCATTTCCTTCCGTGTAATCGTCGTTGCGATGCGTGGACGAGAAAGGGGAGAAAGGAGTTCTCCAACTGCCGTCTGCTAATTTGCCCCGCATCAATCCGGTTGAAGGATCGAAGAGGTTCTTGTAATTTTTAGATGATTCCATGAAAAAGAGATAATCGTTTTCTTTTCCCAAGGCTTTTGCCATTTGCGCGATACACCAGTCGTCATAAGCAAATTCAAGGGTTTTGGATACCGATTCTTTTTCCAGATCACACGGGATATAATTGTATTCCCGGAAAAGTCCCAATCCGTATCCTTTGGAAAGGGATGTTTCTTTCATTGCCTCGTATGCTTTTTCCACGTCATACCCCCGGATTCCTTTTAAATAGGCTTCCGTGATAACCGGAATGGCGTGATTGCCTATCATGCAGTGGCTCTCGTTACCCATTAGTTCCCAGTTCGGTAACAACCCGTGAATCTCGTAATGCCGGATGAAAGAGTTGATCATATCATTCACTCGATCTTTTTGAGTAATGGTAAAGAGAGGGTGTGATGCCCGGAATGTATCCCATAAGGAGAACACCGTGTATTGATTTTCTTTCCCCACGCTATGAATTTCTCCGTCCGGTCCTTTATAATTCCCGTGTGCATCAGAGAACAAATAAGGGGCAAGGTACGCGTGATAGAGAGCCGTGTAGAATGTGCGTGTTTCCTCTTTTGTGCCGCCCTCGACTTTGATACGCGATAAAGCCCGTTTCCATTGTTGTTTGGCTTCTCTGCGCACTTTATCAAAGCTCCAGTGCGGGAGTTCTTGATCAAGGTTTGCCGCGGCTCCCTCGCAGTTTGCAGATGAAATGCTGACTTTGACCAATATTTTGTTGGTTACCGTACCGAAATCAATCCATGCATATCCTTTATCGGAAACGATTTTTTGTCCGTTTCTCAATAATTGCAACGTGTCAACACCCGCCCAGACGTCAACATCCTGCGAGAATTCCATGAAAAAATAGACATTGTGTTCCCGTGCCCAACCGGTGGATTTTCGATAGCCTTGTATCGTGCGGTTATTGATTTTCTTGATAGAGGTCATTACCGTGCGATCCCAATTTCTTGCCGTGGTTAAATCCAGTGTCAGCCCGTGGACAGCATTAGACGGGTATTGATAGGCGTGCATTCCACAACGGTTGGTGACCGATAATTCGGTTTTTATACCGTTGTCGAAAGTTACGCTATAATATCCGGGTTCGGCTGTCTCGTTGGCATGAGAGTATTTGGCGTACCCGGAAGTGATGAAGTCGATGGCTTTTTCTCCCGGTTGCGGGCGTCTTGTGACGGGTAGAAGTCGGATATCCTGCAAATCGCCGATTCCGGTTCCGCTTAAATGTGAATGTGAGAACGAGGATATGATACTATCACTGTAATGATAGCCGGAACACCACTCCCAACCGCTGTGCGGATTATCCGGGCTCAGTTGAATCCCCCCGAAAGGTACTGCCGCACCGGGGAAGCAATGTCCTTGTTCGGCAGTTCCGATAAATGGATCAACGTAGTCCGTTACTCGTGTTTCTTTTTCTTTTCGACAGGATGTAAAGATCCCGGTAAAACAAAGCAGGAGTAGAAGGAGTCGTGTTTTCATGATATTCGTTTCTAGGCGTTTAATTCATTCCATACAAGTGCGGATGCCCCGTAAATGGCGGCATTCGTGGGTAGTGACGATCGAAGTATTTTTACTTTTTGCTTGAATACATACAACATATTGGCTTCCATTTGTTCCTGCGTGGTCTTGAACAACCATTCACCGGCGTTTGCCACGCCGCCTTGCAGGAATATGGCTTCCGGGCTGATTATGGCAACCAGATTTGCCAATGCTTTGCCCAATTGTTCTCCGGTGATTTTGAACGCTTCAAGAGCGATGGGATCTCCTTTTTGAGCGGCATCGTATACTTTCTTTGCCGTGATTTCCGTGTAAGGAATGTCCCGGAGTGTGCTGGGGGTATTTTCAAGAGCGAGCAACTCGCAAGCCGTGCGTTTGATTCCGGTAGCGGATGCGTAGGTTTCCAAACATCCCCGACGACCGCAATTACAGTACCTGTCACCGCCGCACACGAGCGTATGTCCTACTTCACCGGCCAGACCGTCGTGCCCGTAAACGAGTTTTCCGTTCACCACGATTCCACTACCCAGTCCGGTTCCCAGCGTGATAATCACGAAATCTTTCATGCCTTTCGCCCCGCCGTACACCATTTCCCCGATAGCTGCGGCTTTCGCGTCATTCGTGATAAAGGAGGGTACATTGAATTGTCTTACAAGCAATTCAACCATGGGAATCGTGCCTTTCCATGATAGATTGGCCGCGTTCTCGATCGTACCGTTGAAATAATTACCATTCGGGGCACCGACACCGATGCCGACCAGTTTAACGTCCAGTTTGGAGAGTTCTTTTTTTACCGCTTTATGTAAGTCCAGAACGAAATCTTGTGGAGTATTGTATGCCGTGGTGGATAAAGATCCGTCTGCCAGACAATTCCCATTTTTATCAATGATTCCGAAAGCGATGTTGGTACCGCCAATGTCAATACCTAAAGAGACAGTAGTTTGCATAAATAATATATAAATTTGACAACAACATGATTTGCATTTTTAACGCGGTTAAAGGTAATAAAAAAATAAGAGACCGATGGGGCGATCTCTTATTTAATTACTAACTACTAACCTAAACATACAAACTTATGAAAAAAAACTGTGTCTTCTATCTGTTTTCTACATTACAAAGATAGGGGGTATTCTATGATTTAATAGTTAATAGTTCGTTAATCTTTTGTGTATATAGATTTAAATCTGATAAACGAAATGCAATAAAAACACGATCAAATTTAGAGTTTCAAATAGAAATCTTTTGTTAATCGAGCGTAACTCTCGTGATAAACGTGACGTTCAGTTTCTAGTGTAATTGTTTCATTTACAATATCTTTTTGTCGCTTGGAAATTTCCATGAGCTTACGCTTCGGGGGCTTGTTCGGGGTTGGGCAAATTGTTGTAAATTTGTTAATAAACCATTTGTGCGATTGCGCTAGTGTTATAAAATGCTCCGCTTCGGGAATCGGTAAGATGATACAAATTTTTCCTTCCGGGGATAGTAGTTTTTCGGAAACATTTAATATGTCCTCGTGCGAGAGGGTCGAGCAATGGCGTGCCATTGTTTTACTTCGTTCCGGGCTTTGGGTGGAGTTGATAAAGAATGGCGGGTTGCACGTGATGATATCATACAGGTAATCCTGTTTGAAATCTTGTACCCGTCCTTGGAAAACTTGAATTTTCTCTTTCCACGGGCAATCTTGCACGTTTTCTTTTGCTTGCTTGCAGGCGGCAGGATTGATTTCTATGGCGTCTATTTGTAATTCCGGGTTTCGTTGAGCTGCCATGATAGCTATAAGTCCTGTCCCGGTCCCGATGTCCAGCAAACGGTGTGTGTCGGTTAAGTCTGCCCACGCTCCTAAAAGAACACCGTCTGTGCCGACTTTCATCGCGCATCTGTCTTGACGGATCGTGAACTGTTTAAATTGGAAGTAATCGTTTGCCATAATTAGTTGCCTTTGCAAGGCTTAAAGTTTATAAGGTTCATAAACTTTATGAACCTTATAAACTTTATAAACTATTTTTCTTCTTCTTTCTTCTCCTCTTCTTCTTCGAGGTTTAGCATGTTTTTATCCAATAGTAAGTTGTACCATTGAATCATTTTGCGCATGTCTGACACGTAAACCCGGTCTGCATCATATTCCGGAACGACGGATTCAATGTAATTCGTGATAACATTGGAGGCTTCCTTGTGATTGATTGTCGGCTTGCCTTCTTCTTTTTTGTAGATTCGTTTGAATACTTCTTTTAAAGGCATGTCTTCATCTTCCGTGTATATGGAAATATCTTCAAGAGAAATAATTTTCGCGTTAGAATAAGCAGGAAAGCGTTTTCCGTCAAGTAATGATTCTACGATTAAAGCATTCGATGTATTGCTAATTAATTTGTATAATCCCGGTTTTCCTGAGATGGATAAAATTTCTTTCAACATATTGCTTTCTTTTTGTGTTTAAATGAGGGACAAAAATACGAATCAATGTTTAAAACTAAAAACAATGAATTGTTTATTTTTTCGCACTCTCGTGCAACGTTTGGATAAAAAAGTGCATCTTGCTTGTGAAAAAGGATAATAAACGTGACTAATGGACGAAGCGTGGGTGATAGAGGAATGCCGGAAAGGTAATCCGAAAGCACAAAAGTCTCTGTATGAATATTTCGCTCCCAGAATGATGGGCGTGTGTATCCGTTATGCCGGGAATCGGGATGCGGCAGGAGATTTATTGCAGGATGGCTTCGTGAAGGTTTTCACGCGATTGAATGAATATATGGCGGTTGGTAGTTTCGAGGGGTGGATGCGGAAAATATTTATCAATTGCGCATTGGAGAGGATTCGTAAGGAGAGGATTTTTTCCAGAGTAGTAGAAGGGGAGATTGATGTGGAGGATACGATACCTTCGGTATTAGAGACGTTGACGGAAATGGAGATGTTGCAAATGATCCGGTTATTGCCCGAGGGCTATCGTACGGTGTTTAATTTATTTGCAATCGAAGGATTCTCGCATAAGGAAATCGGGGAGATGCTTCATATCACGGAAGGTACTTCCCGGTCACAATATGCCAGAGCCCGACAGTGTTTACAGGAAATGATCAGAAAGATGTATTGATTATGGATAAAAGAGAGCGATTTGACGATATTTTCCGGGAGCGGTTATACGATTTGAAGTATAACCCGACGGAAGCCGCTTGGGAAGGGATTGCCGCCCGTCTTCCACGTCGTCGTTTTGTCCATAAGCGGGTGTACCGGGTGGTTGCCGTGGCGGCGGTTTTATTGCTTGTGGTTAGCGGGAGCATTTTATATTTGTGGCACGAGGGTGAAGATAATTTTTCTCCCGTTACCGTGTTACAAAACGAGAAAATGAGTCCCGTACCATTAATCACGAGCGAGAAGAAGATTGTATTAGTCGCGGAGGCTGCTGGAATAGGGGAATTGAAGCCGGTGTCTTGCAAGGAAAGTGTATCGCGGGAATTTGTACAAGCATGTAGTCGGATAAATAGAAACTTGGTGGCTTTGCAACACGAGGGAGAATCCGCGATGATATTAGCCGATTGTGATGTTACTCCTTCGATAAAGAAGAAGGCACGTAAATGGCGAATTGGAGTGGGAAGCGGCAATTTAGGATTGGCAGGCGTTTCTTTGAATAATGTAGATAATATAGCTCCGTCGCAAGATTTGGGAAACAATACGGATCCAGAAGATAACGATAGACAGCCATTGTCTAGGGCAACATCAACACCCCGCTATGAACCGGAAAAGTCGACTCGGGTAAAACATTTAATGCCTGTATCCATAGGTCTTTCTGTGTCTTATCCGTTAAATGAACGTTGGAGTTTTCAAACTGGATTGACATACACGTATTTACGTTCAAAATGGAAACATGAATCAAGTAGTCGGGTTGTTCAAAAACAATCGCTGCATTTTATCGGGATACCTGTTTCGGTAAATTATAGACTCACGAATTGGTTACGTCCATATTGTTATTTCAATGCCGGAGTATTGGCAGAGGTAAATGTCGCAGGGCGACTTAAAAACTCGTATGGACATGAAGATATACGTGTGCCGGGAATATTGTGGACAACATATACACGCGTGGGAATTGCTTATCCGCTGATCCGTTTTGTTTCGATCTACGCAGAGGGTGGAATGTGTTATTATTTTAATTACAGGGGAACAATTGAAACCGTTCGTTCCGAGAATGCATTCAATTTTACGGGACAACTGGGGTTGCGGTTAAACTTTTAAACACGAGAATATGAAACGATTAAAAAGTTATATGACAGGTGCTTGGAAATGGTTGCTTTCCTCTTTGTGGGTTGTATTTGGATTTACGGCTTGTGAAGAAGAATATGAAGCATCTATGTATGGTTCTCCTCATGCCACTTTTGTTATTAAGGGAAAAGTTGAAAATAGTGCTAAACAGGGCTTGCCTAGAGTTCAAATTGTTATACCTTTGTATGAGGTTCGTGATACAGTGGAAGGTGTGCCCGTGAAAAAGGAGTATGGCGATACGTTATATACAGACCAAAGAGGACAATTTTTTTGGGAACGTGTAGATTACCCGGGAGGGAAGGATTTTGAATTACGATTTTACGATATATACCCGCGGGAAGGTTGTGATGCGTGTCAAGCAGATACTTTAAAGGTTAGTTTCTCTCGGGATGAACTGATAAAGGGTGAAGATGATGACAATTCATGGTATTTCGGACGTGCCGATAAAAATATAACCGTTGTGCTGGAAGAAAAACGGGATGAATGATAATATTAAAAGTAAGGAAAATGAAACGCTTAAAAAGTTATTTAGATAAAAGTTGGAGTGGGCTGCTCTCTTCTTTATTGGCAGTATTAGGATTTTCCGGTTGTGGAGGTTCTGCCGATTCACCGGAGGATATACCTCTTATGTATGGAACCCCGACAGCTTCCTTCTCTATTAAAGGTAAAGTACAGAATTCTGCCGGGCATGCATTGCCGGGTGTCCGGGTTGTTATTCCTAAGGTGGAATTCTATCAGGTTGCCACGGAGAGTTTTATCCCGGACTACCCGATAATCACGGAAGAAAGACGTGATACCTTGTATACCGACGAGGAAGGGCGTTTCGGGCGTAGGTTTTATGATTTCCCGACGGATACAGTGCGGTATGAATTACAATTTTACGATGTGAACCCGCTGGCGGGAGTGCCTGCCTGCGAGCCGGATACGTTAAAAGTAACTTTTACACGTGACGAGTTACAGCGGGATAAGAATGATAACGAGTGGAACCGGGGAAATGTAGTGAAAGAGATTACCGTAACCTTGAAAGAGAAGGCAGATGAGTAATAAACCGGGTTTACGGCAACGTTTAGGATTAGAGGCTTTTAGGGCTAAGCGGCAACAGCAGAAGGAATCGCACGAGCTGCGTACTTTATTTTGGGAATGTACGTTGCGTTGTAATGTTGCCTGTCGGCATTGCGGGAGTGATTGCCGTGCATGCGTCGAACAGGCGGATATGCCGAAAGAAGATTTTTTACGGGTGATAGATTCTATTACTCCACACGTGGATACGCACCGTGTGTTTATTATATTCACGGGCGGGGAACCTTTGATGCGAAAAGATCTGGAGATTTGCGGACGTGAATTGTATCGGCGGGAGTATCCTTGGGGAATTGTGACGAATGGTTTGCATCTTTCCCGTCAGCGTCTGGATTCTTTATTGCAAGCCGGAATGCATTCAATCACCGTCAGTCTTGATGGATTTGAAGATGCTCACAACTGGCTCCGTTGTCACCCGCTAAGTTTTCAACGGGCGACCGAGGCGATTCGGATGCTTACCGGGGAGGAGGAGATTATTTGGGATGTCGTGACTTGCGTGAATCAAAATAATATAGAGCAGTTGCCTGCTTTTCGTGATTTTCTTATCGGGATAGGGGTGAGGCGTTGGCGTATATTCACGATATTTCCGGTTGGACGAGCCGCAGAAGTTCCTGAATTACAATTATCCGACAAGCAATTTACCGGGTTGCTGGATTTTATTGTATCTACCCGTCAAGAAGGCAAAATACAACTGAATTTCGCTTGTGAAGGTTTTCTGGGAAGATATGAAATGAAAGCCCGCGACTATTTCTATCATTGCAACGCGGGTATCTCCGTTGCTTCTGTCCGAGTGGACGGTTCTATTTCCGGATGTCCCAGCATCCGGGCAAATTATAATCAAGGTAATATTTATCGAGATGATTTCATGCAAGTATGGAATGAACGCTTTGTTCCTTTCCGTGACAGGGAATGGGCTCGTCAAGGAGAATGTGCCGATTGTTCCATGTTCCGCTATTGCGAGGGAAACGGGATGCACCTGCACGACGAGGCAGGCAGGCTTCTCGTGTGCCATTACAGGAGAATTGAATAAAATTCATTTTCAACTTTCAATTCTCCATTTTCAATTGTTTTACATTCCCCGTTGTTTCTTGATTTTCTCGTATGCCTCGTTGATGGCCATAAATTTTTTCTCGGCTGCTTTGCGGATGTCTTCTCCCATGTACCCGACTTTATCCGGGTGGTTCTCTCTTGCCATTTGCCGATAGGCTTTTTTCACCTCTTCATCCGTGGCGGAAGGTGTTATGCCCAGCACTTGATAAGCCGAATCCGAATCATCGTAATACATGGCTTTGATAGACTGATACGTGGTCGTGTCTATGCCCAGAAGATCGGATATCCTATCCAGTAAGGCTATTTCGCGGTTGCATACATTACCGTCTGCTTTTGCCAGCCCGAACAGGAAATACAGTAATTGTGTACGCGAGTAGATATTCATGTTCGCGCGTATTTGCATGGCGACTTGATCTACAGCGATCTCCTTGTTTAATAAATCCTTGATGATTGACACGGCTTCCCGTTCGCCTTCCGCGCCGAAGTTATCACGGAAGAATCGTTTGACGTATTCCAGTTCGCCTTTTGTCACTTTCCCGTCCGCTTTCATGAGGCCTGTTGCCAGCACGACGAGGCTGAAAAGAAAATCACCTCTGCCCGTCGGACCGGACGCGGGGTTTTGTGATTGCTGTTGATTCGTGATCACGGTTGCGGTATCAAATGTCGATCCAATGAAGAAACCGAACAACGCTCCTATGGGGCCTCCCATTGCGAATCCTAATCCCGCTCCTATCCATTTTCCGTATTTTGCCATAATATATTATTGTTTTTTATTCGGGTTGTTTAGTTGTTGAATGATATCGTGTATTTGTTTTACGATCCGATCGTCGTCATTGTTGTAAATGACAAAATCCGATTTTGGCAATTTCTCGCTGTCGGGCATTTGGTTGTTGATACGTTCCATCACTTTCTCCCGGCTGGTAGAGTCCCTTGCGACAACTCGCCGGATGCGGGTTTCCATATCCGTTGAGATCAAAATAATGTAATCGAAAAGAGATTCAAGCTTGGATTCGAAGAGGATTGCCGATTCGAAAAATACCAGTTTGCTCTTTTGTACCGAGCACCAGTCGCGGAAATCTTGGGTTACAACCGGATGAACAACGCGGTTCACTTCCGTGATGGCACGCTTGTCGTTGAAGATGATAGAAGCAAGTTGTTGTTTATTCAATCCGCCCTCGGGCAAATAGATATTCTCCCCGAAACGTTGTATCAAGGCTTGCCGGATATCTTGATTCCGGTTCATGAGCGAAGAGGCTCTCCGGTCGCTGATGTACACGGGATATCCCAAGATTTCGATTATCTTTGCGATAGTGGATTTGCCGCTACCGATACCCCCTGTCAATCCGATTTTAAGCATGGTTTTATTTTTTCTTTTCGATTAAATATTCAACCGATTCGGGCATGAGCACGAGAGATTTGATATGCGCGGGTTGCTTGTCCACGCTGATTTTAAGGGCTGCCGGGTTGCTTGCAATCTGGTCGTAATCCACCGAGAACGAGAAACTGGTATCCGATACTGATTCGTAACGGCTGAGCCCGATATCAAACGTGAAATCTATATTCTGGGGAAACAGGCGAATCAATAGCGAATCCGGTAAATTTTTCACTTTTATCGTTGCCTTTTTCTTGGCTTCAGTGAAACGCTCCACTTCTACTTTCACTTTTGCGCCGCTCTCCGAGATTTGTGTTCCGGGAATTTCTTCGAAGGAAACACTTTTAGTCACCTCTTTGGATAAGTCCTTTAGTTTTAATGGCGTGGTGTACACTCCTTTCAAGGTATCAAGAATCGTGGCAGGTCCGCTGATATCCACGTGATCGGGTGTCACGGAAATGTCGTTTTTCAACATGTACTGTCTTTTGAGCGTGTAATCGACTCGCGGGATGACAGGGACTTTCTTGCTTCCGAATTGCGAGAACTGGAACGTGATGGTTTCCGGTTTTATATTAATTAATTTGATATCGGAATTGAGTTGTGCGCTGATTCGCTCTTTAATATCAACCGTGCTGATCGTGTATTCCAGCATATCTTTGCGCTCAAGGAGCGAACTCACGTTGATTGCGATGGGTAAAAAAGAGGTACCGATGCTGTAACGCAACAGCGTGAAACCGTGCGCCCTGATTTCTAATGTCATGTTCTTGGGAGGCTCCGAAACGAGTAGTTTACCCTTGGGGAGATCCGTGTATCTTATCGGGTAAGTGAGTTCCGTGGTGTACTCTTTATTCAGCGTGTTGAGAAACCATAGAACCGTGGCAATAATAAGGCAAACCCCATAAGTGATCACGTTGCGTTTTATATGCAGATCGTGATGGGATTTAAAGAAATTGACAATCTTGTCTATGATGCCGCTCATCTGGAATATCGTTTATAAAATTGACAAGTTCATAAAGTTCATAATCTCGTTACTTTAGAGACTTTATGAACCTTATGAACTTTATAAACTATTTAGCCGCGGGAACGTCTGTCATGTCTTTCACGACAGCTTCCTTGCTTACTTTTAATCTGGCTTGACTTTCAACCTCAATGATCACAGTGAAATCGTTGATCTCCACGATTTTCCCGAAGATGCCCCCGGTCGTCATGATTTTGTCGCCTTTCTTTAGTTCATCCCGGTATTTTTTCAATTCCTTTTGTCTTTTCATCTGGGGTCTGATCATGAAGAACCAGAAAACAACCACGATAAGAATAAGGAAAATGAATTGCATGCTTGCGCCACCGCCCTGAGTAGCTGTCTCTTGTAATGTCAGCATAAAAATTGTGTTCATAAATCTACTTTTTTATTGAGTTTTTATATTTGCAATTATTTTTAGTTCCACTACTTTTTCCGGAACGTTTGCAAAGATATTAATTACTTTGTATTGTTTACCATATCTGCCCGAAGAGTTGAATTCAACTTCAATTTTTCCTTCTCCGCCGGGGGGGATTGGTTTTTTGTCGTACTTCGGAATCGTGCAACCGCAACTGCTTTCCACGTTCAGGATCACGAGACTTTTTTTACCCGTGTTTTTGAAATGAAACGTGTGTGTCACGATCTCACCTTCCGCCATATCCCCGAAATTGAAAGATTTATCTTTTATTTCAAATTTTGCCGTGGCGGTAGAGTCGTTTACCGCGGTTCGTGTGCTTGCCGGACTCTCGTTTTGTTGTTTGTCTTTTACTTTCCCCTCGCAGGAGCAGAGCAAGAGCGCGATGCCCGAAAACACATAAAATATTCTTTTCAGCATATTTTTCATTTTGCCAACGAAAGTACGATATAATTTTAAAAAATGAGGTGCTTCATCGAATAATTTTTATCCCGGATATTTTTCATCGTTTCGATACCTATATCGAGATGCTCCCGGACAAAGTTTTGCGTGACCGCCTTGTCCGACTCCGTGGTTTTTATGCCGTCCGAAATCATGGGACTGTCCGAAATCAGCAGTAATGCTCCCGTCGGGATGCGATTGGCAAATCCCACTGTAAAGATCGTGGCTGTTTCCATGTCTATCCCTAGAGCTCTGGTTCCCACGAGATACTCTTTGAAGTGCTCGTCAAATTCCCATACCCGTCGGTTCGTGGTGTAAATAACTCCCGTGTAATATTGCTTGCCGTGCCTCGTGATCGCTTTCGAGCAGGCTTTCTGGATGCTGAAGGCGGGAAGTGACGGTATTTCCCGCGGCAGATAATCATCCGAGGTACCTTCGCCCTTGATCGCCGCGATGGGGAGAACGTAATCTCCCACGTGGTGTTTGGTTTTTAATCCCCCGCATTTCCCGAGGAATAGAACGGCTTCCGGTTCGATAGCCGTGAGCAGGTCTAACACGGTGGCGGCGTTAGGACTCCCCATGCCGAAATTGATCATGGTAATCCCGTCGCACGATACGTTGGGCATATTTTTGTCTTCACCCAAGATCGGGGCGTTGTATTTTTCCGCGAACAGTTCAAGGTAATAATCGAAATTCGTGAGCAGAATGTGCTTCGAGAAGTCCTTTAACGGACGTCCCGTGTAACGTGGTAACCAATCGTCTACAATATCTTTCTTTGTTTTCATCAAACTTTTAGTTTTTGCCTTTTAGTTTTTACCTTTTATCTTTACTTTTGTTGCCTTAAAAGTAAGATTTTATTACCGAATGACAAAGAAAATACCGGCTGAAAATTCTCGGGCAGGCATAGAGGATTTGAAAGAAATTCGAATTGAAGATTATACTTATGATCTTCCGGAGGGGCGTATCGCCAAGTTTCCCTTGGAGCGACGCGAGGCTTCGAAATTGTTGATATACGAGGACGGGGAGATTGGCGAAAGGCATTTTTATGATGTACCCGCGATGCTGGAACCGGACATGATGCTGGTATTCAATAACACGAAAGTGATTTATGCCCGTGTGCTTTTTCAAAAAACGACGGGTGCCGTCATCGAGGTTTTTTGCCTCGAACCCCATTCGCCTGCCGATTACGTGCAGAGTTTCGCTTCTTACGGGCGATGCGAGTGGAAATGCATGGTCGGGAATCTGAAAAAATGGAAAGAGGGGACGATATATTGCCATTATCAAGTGAACGGGGTTGATTGCCGGTTGGCTGCCACGCTAAAATCACGGGAAGAGAATGACGTGATTGTCGAGTTCACGTGGGATGCTTCGCTTAGTTTTAGCGAGGTGCTGGAGTGTTGCGGGCGTATACCTATTCCCCCTTATTTGAACCGGGACTCTGGGGAGGATGATAAAATCCGTTACCAGACGGTTTATTCCAAGAACGAGGGGTCGGTTGCTGCCCCGACAGCCGGGTTGCATTTTAGTGTCCCAGTATTGGATGCTTTGCGGGAGAAAGGAGTCGCGATAGAAGAGTTGACACTGCACGTGGGAGCCGGGACTTTCCGCCCGGTGAAAAGCGAAACTATCGGCGGGCATGATATGCACACGGAACATATATCCGTGCGCCGGGAAGTCATATTGCGTTTGTACCATCACCCGGAAAAGATTGTCGCGGTGGGAACAACTTCCGTGCGGACACTGGAAAGCCTTTACTGGATGGGGGTAAAGCGGTTGACGGGAGTCGATGATTTCAATTCTTTGGAACAATGGGAAGCCTATTCTTTGCCGGCATCTTATAGTGTACGGGAAGCCATGGGAGCGTTGTTGACGTGGTTTGACGAGCACGACACGGAATTATTGAAAGCGAAGACCACGATTATTATCGTGCCCGGTTATACTTATCGGGTGATCTCGGCGATGTTTACTAATTTCCACCAACCGCAAAGTACCCTGTTGTTGCTCGTTGCGGCGGCTATCGGTGAGGATTGGCGGAAAGTGTACGACTACGCGTTAGCGCGTGATTTCCGTTTCTTGAGTTACGGGGACAGCAGTTTTTTGAAAGTACGGACAACTAAAAGCGTGGAATAAAATGAAAAGTTTGAACCTTCCTTCTTTTGATTACAAGGTGAAGAAGCAGAACGGACAGATTTGGATATTCGATATTATCCGAAAGCGTTACGTTGTGCTGACCCCGGAGGAATGGGTAAGACAACATTTTATTCATTTTCTGGTAGCGTGTAAGCATTACCCCGCTCAATTGATCGCCGTGGAGAAGGAAATACAAGTATGCGGGATGAAGCGCCGCTTTGACGTGGTGTGTTACGATCGTCAAGCCAATCCCTATCTTATCGTGGAGTGCAAAGCTCCTTCCGTGGCATTATCACAGGTCGTTTTCGATCAAGTTTTTCAATATAATTTATCTATTGCAGCCCGTTTCGTCGCTATAACAAACGGTTGTGAGCATTTCTGCGGTGAGGTTGCCCGGGAAAACGGCTTTCGGATCGTTCCGGAGATTCCTGATTTCGGGGTGTAGACAATTATTGTTTTGACAGAACATGCCCACGGCATTATAAATGAAATGCCGTGAGTATGTAACATGTCCTTTTTTGTACGAAATTGCAACCAACTTGGAGGCGAACTCTACTGTTTTTCAATAGAAAGGCTGCATGCCATCCCCATGTCATTAAACCAACGATTAATGACAGTCAAATATAGATAATTTTTGCGAGAATCCTACAAAACAGCCTATTATTATTTTATATTGGTAATCAAATACTCGCGTACTTACAACATTATTATTATCTTTTAGCAACAAGCGACAAATTGATAATTATTAATCGTTCGTTTAAAGCGATTTTTGAACTATTCTTACACTGTTATTAGTGTGTTCCCCACGTGTTCAGTTATTTTGTAATAATTATTAATGATACTACAAGTGTTTGGGTTGATATCAAATCTTTTGTAATTCTCGTGGAAGTATCATGATTTTTCAGTTGCAATAGGAGTTTCATGGAAGTATGATAGGAGTATGATAGAAGTATCTCCCAGTGAACTATAAAAGAAACGATTCGAATATAGCTGCGATGCAACTGATTATCTTATATATATGGTAGGATTATAAACTCCCCTCCCCTCTTCGTGGGAGGGGAGGGGGAAAGGGAAAATGTTTTTTATATCCTACTTTAATTCTTTCGTGTCGTTTTTGAAATAATTGTCCAGTAATCGGAAGGCAGCGGCGAAAGAACTTTCTTCATTGCTTAATACTTTTTCTTCAGCCAGTTTGATTTGTTCTTTTTGGCTTTGGTAGAAACGGTTTCTTAATTGCTCGTCTATGGTTTCGTACATCCAATATTTGGCTTGTTCGCTGCGTCGCGTGTCGAAATACTTGTTTTGTTGGGTAGCGCTACAGTATTGAAGTATGTTTTCCCATATTTCCTTGATTCCGGTTTTCTCGTAAGCGGAACAGGTCATCACCTTGGGTTCCACTCCCGATTCGTGGGGAGGGAACAGGTGTAGGGCGTTTTGTAATTGCACTTTTGCCAACTCGGCACGGGTGATGTTGTTACCGTCTGCCTTATTGATAATGATGCTGTCCGCCATTTCCATGATACCTCTTTTGATGCCTTGCAATTCATCTCCGGCCCCGGCGATTTGTACCAGCAGAAAGAAATCGACCATGGAATGAACGGCTGTTTCGCTCTGACCGACTCCCACGGTTTCAATCAGTATAATATCGAATCCGGCAGCCTCGCACAGAAGCATGGCTTCTCGGGTTTTGCGGGCAACCCCGCCTAATGACCCTGCTGAGGGGGAAGGGCGGATATAAGCACGAGGGTCGCATGCCAATTCTTCCATGCGGGTTTTGTCACCTAGTATACTTCCTTTCGAACGTTCGCTGCTGGGGTCGATGGCAAGTACTGCGATTTTGTGTCCTTCGTTGGTGAGGAATTTACCGAAAGCCTCGATAAAGGTACTTTTCCCCGCACCGGGAACCCCCGTGATGCCGATACGCACGGATTTGCCCGTGTTCGGGAGGCAGCGGTTAATGACATCTTGTGCCATTGCCTGATGATCTACGCGGGCACTTTCCACGAGGGTGATCGCTTGGCTTAATATGTTGATATCCCCTTTTTGGATACCGGAAAGGTAATCATCCACGGATAAGACTTTTTTCTTTAGATGTTTCAATCTTTCCGCGATTGCTGGGTTCACCGGGTCCGGTTGTTCTATTCCCTTGTTGACGGCTAATCCTTCATAGCACGCTTCATTTTCAGGATGTTCTATATCTTGTTGCATATCGTTTTTGATTTTATCCTTGACAAAGATAGAGTTAATGTTGAGAAGTTACAAGCAAAAATGTGGATATGGTTTGATGTTTTCGTGAGAGATGATATTTTATTTTTGCACGGGGGAAAAACACGAGATGCTGAAGTATGAAAATGACATATTGTGACGGAGTAATAGTTTTTTCTTATATTTGTGATATTATTAATTGGTGTGTACTATGCACGAGAAGAATTATTTGCAGGAATTGAATCAGCGGGAAGATAAGGGCTGGAGGGCTTTTTATTCCGATTATTATGTGGCGTTATGTTCTTATGCCAATAGATTTTTGCGTATCCCTTCCGATGCCGAGGATGTAGTTCAAGAAACATGTGTCAAAATTTGGGAATCTGACAATAAATTCGCGACCATGAAAGAATTTACATGGTACGTGTATAAGTCCGTGTACACGAATGCAATGTGTCATTTGCGGACAAAGAACCTTCACCGGAAGTTGCTGCAAAATTTGGAGCAGGAAGAGGTTGTTATGCCTGAGGCGGATTTTATATTGACTATTCGGGAAGAGTTGATTCGGCAATTGCACGTGTATATAGAGGAGTTACCTAAAGAGGCGCAGAAGATTCTGAAGCTAAGTTTGGAAGGTATGTCCGGTAACGAGATTGCGGAAAAATTGAATATTAGCGTGCACACGGTGAAATCGCAGAAGAATAGAAGTTTTAAATATTTGCGGGAAAGATTGTCGCAATCTTATTATATATCATTGCTTTACGCTATTTTGTTCGAATCTTATTTTTAGAATAATCAAAAAATGTCACTTTTTTTTGCGTACCAAATTCGTTTCCATGCATTATATAGACAAAATGTGAAATACAGGTATGTATGGAAAATGAATTTAGTTATATTATTGAACTGTTTAGGAAATCGTATGGCGGGATTTTAACCCCGGGGGAACGGGAGGAGTTGGAACGGTTGTTGGAAAACGAGCAATTGCGACATGTTTGGGAAGAACTCGAACGGGGTGATTTGGCACGGGAAAGTGTGAGGAACGGGGATTTGTTTTCTTGTCAACGGGGATTTTCGGAGTTCAAACGTCTTCGAAAAGTACGCAAATACAGGAAATTACGACAATATGTAGCTATAGGAGTCTCGGCGGCAGCCATTCTTCTCGCGGTAAATATGGTGTTCACGTGGTTGCCTTCTTTGAAGAAGAATGTAAAACAGAATTTGTTCGCCACGGTTCCGGATATATTTCCCGAGAGGAATAAGGCTTATTTGCTTTTGGGTTCCGGGGATACGGTGCGTGTGACGGGTGATAAAAAAGTATTTCAAGATAAGAACGGGGCACAGATCAAGTATGATAACGGTGCTTTGGCTTATTCTGCCGGGGAGGAGCCGGAAGAGGCCGTGTACAATACGCTGATGGTTCCCGTGGGAGGGGAGAGTATGGTGACGCTTGCGGATGGTTCTAAAGTGTGGTTGAATGCAGATACAAGGTTGAGATACCCGACTCATTTCACGGGGGACGAGCGGAGAGTGGAGCTGGAGGGAGAGGCCTATTTTGAGGTGAAACCGGGGAGCAGTCCTTTTATCGTTCACACGAGCGAGGGGGATGTCCGGGTGTTGGGGACTTCTTTCGGTGTTCGTTTTTTTGAAAAAGAAGGTATGTTGACCACGCTGGTATCCGGTAAGGTGTTTTACCGGGGACGGGACAGTGTTGTACTGGAACCGGGAGAACAGGTTGTTGTCACGGTAACGGGGGAGGTTCGAAAACGGGAAGTGGATGTGGACGAGTACGTGGGGTGGAAGAACGGGACGTACGTGTTTGACCGTCGTTCTTTGGAGGAGATCATGCGTGATCTGGAGCGTTGGTACGGGGTTAAGGTCGTGTTCGTGCAACCGGAATTGGGTGCGTTACCTTTCACGGGGTATATAAAACGATATGATAAGATCAATACTTTCTTGAAATTGCTGGAAAGTACGGGAGAGTTGAGTTATAAAATAGAAGGTAAGAATATAATGTTGTATAAAAAATAAAACGGAAAGGGGAGATTTCGTTTTCCTAGGACTGATCTCCTTGCTTTCCGCAATTTTATTACTAATTAAATAATTCGCAATTTATGGAAAAAAAACGTATCGAACAAACAATTCGAAAACCATTGCTATGTCGGCATCGAAAAATTTTGAATGTTATGAAGTGGAAGATTTTGTTTATATTCTTTTTCAGTGTAAAATTGTCCGCGAGTAGTTTCTCGCAAGATGTGAAAGTTACGCTGGAACTGGAGCAGGTGAGCGTAAAGGAGTTCCTGAAAACTGTTCAGCAGCAGACGGGAATAAATTTTCTTTATAATGCCAATCTGATAGAGAGTATTGACCGGGTAAACGTGTACGCGAGGGATAAGGAGTTACGGCTTGTTTTGCAGGAAACTTTGAGTCCGATGGGATTAGTGTTTGTTTTCCAAGAGGGAACGGTTATTATCAAGAAAGCGGAGGAAAAGAAGCAACCCAAGCAGAAGTTTGTGGTCGGGGTGGTTCGGGATGAAGTAAAGAATCCTCTGCCGGGTGTGACCGTGCAACTGAAAGGGTTGAACGTGGGTACAGCCACGGATGCCCGTGGGTTTTACAGGATATATTTGCTCGACACGACGCGCAGTGCGGCATTGGTGTTTTCTTTCGTGGGTATGGAAACCAAGGTGGTGCAATATAACGGGAGGGATACGATTGATGTTGTCTTGAAGGAGGATGCCAAGAATATAGATGAGGTTGTTGTCACGGGGTACCAAACGTTGAAGAAGCGTTCACAAGCGGGCTCGATCAGTACGGTGAAAGCGGAAGATTTGTTGTTGAACGGTTCGCAGACGTTGGAACAGGCGTTGCAAGGGAAGGTGCCGGGTATGATGGTGATGAATAGAAGCGGTTTGACGGGAACCCGGCAACGGGTGAGAGTGAGGGGTACTTCCACTTTGCTGGGGAATGCCGAGCCGGTATGGGTGGTGGACGGTATTATTCAGGAAGATCCCCTGCCATTTAAGTCGAATGATTTTAATAATCTGAATCAAGATAACATGGATATGATCAGGAACTTCGTGGGAGGTGCGATTTCTTGGTTGAACCCGAATGATATTGAAACGGTCACGGTGCTGAAAGATGCCGTGTCAACGGCTATTTACGGCGTGAAGGCGGCGAACGGCGTGATCGTGATTTCCACGAAGAAGGGAAAAGCGGGGCGGATGTCTGTAAGTTATACCGGTAATATGTCGGTTACTCCCCGGATGACTTATAACAGGTTGGAGTTGATGAATTCCCAAGAGCGAGTGGCGGTGTCAAGAGAGGCTTACGAGAAAGGATTGGTTTTGGCGGATGGAGGAAATTATGATATTGGCTATACCGCTTTGGCTCTCGCTTACAAGAAACAACAGATTTCGTTGGATGAGTTTACAAAGGGAGCCAAGGAATTGGAAAAGAATAACACGGATTATTTTGATATTTTGTTCCGTAATGCTTTTAGCCATAATCATACGGTGAGTATATCCGGAGGTTCGGATAAGTCAACTTATCACGCTTCTATCGGGATTAGTGATGTGAATAACACGGCGAAAGGAAATGACCAGCTTCAGTATATGGCAAATATTTCGGCTGGAACAATTATGTGGGATTGTTTGTCTGTTAATTTTGCATTAGGCGCCAGTTATGCAGAAACAAATGCTTTCGTGGGGGAAGACCCGTATTCTTATGCTAGCAAGACGAATCGGGCGATTAAATGTTATAACGAGGATGGAAGTCTTTTTTATTATAAGCATGAAGGGGATAGATTTTTATATAATATTGTGAATGAATTGGAGCAGAGTGGAAATAAGAATGCTTTGTCTACGTTTAATTCTAGTTTAGCTTTGCGATGGGCTATTATCGATGGTTTGAGTTATAATTTTTCGTTAGGTTACAGTGTTTCTAACTCTACGGGGAATTCGTGGTACACGGAGCAATCACATTATATTTCCAAATTGAGGGGTTATAATTTCGAGGAGTATGCGGAAGGTACGGATAAGTACAAGCAATCGGGATTGCCTCATGGGGGTGAGTTGAATTCGACGCAAAATAAGAATGTGAATTGGACGATGAGAAACCAGATTGATTTCACGAAAGTGTTTAACAAGGTGCATTCGGTGAGTGTTGCTGCGGGACAAGAGATGAGAAGCGTGAAACAAGATGGATTCGAAAAGAAGGAGTACGGTTATTTGCATAGCCGGGGAAAGTTGTTCGTGAATATCCCGATAACGATAAATGGGACAGCTAATAGTTTGGTAAGAAATGCCCCAAAGGTTAAGGATACGGAGGAGAATTACATGTCGTTTTACGGGACGTTGAGTTACATGTACGACAATCGTTATGCGTTGAATGCTAGTGTGAGAATGGATGCGTCGAACCGGTTCGGGCAGGATAGGAGTACCCGTTATTTACCGATTTGGTCGGTTGGTGCCAGATGGAATTTAGGTAGCGAGTATTTCTTGGAACATCAGAATTTGTTGAGTGACATGGTATTTCGTTTTTCTTATGGCTGGCAAGGAAATGTTGTCACGAGCGTAAGTCCGGATTTGATTGCTAAGATTAACGTGTCAGATTCGGACGGATATGTTTTGACGGTAGAGAATTTACCAGCTCCTGATTTGAAATGGGAGAAGGTGCAGAATTTGACATTGGGTATCGATTACAGTTTGTTTAGCAATAAAATTCATGG
The DNA here is from genome assembly GCF_900184685.1 of Butyricimonas sp. Marseille-P3923. Classification (GTDB taxonomy): domain Bacteria; phylum Bacteroidota; class Bacteroidia; order Bacteroidales; family Marinifilaceae; genus Butyricimonas; species Butyricimonas muris. The sequence goes on along the minus strand of NZ_FXXL01000007.1, from coordinate 2,213,443 downwards.
GAGCTTCGATTATTATAGGAAAAAAACGAAAGATATGATTGTAAACCGGGAGGTTCCTTACGTGAATGGAGTGGAGGCACGTCCAATAAATGGAGGTGAGATGACAAATTCCGGATGGGATTTGGGTGTTAGTTTTATTCCTGTTAGGACGAAGGATTTGACGGTATCGGTTGGTTTAACTACCGGTAAAGTGTATAATGAGGTGAAGTCCAAGATTGATCCCACTGGAGCTTGGGATGAGGCGGTGAGTGGAAATTTGAATCAAAAGGGATATCCTGTTTCCAGTTTTTGGGCTTTCCGTTTTGTTGGTTTGGATCCGGTGCATGGGGGACCGTTGTTTGATATGGAAGGGGCAGAGTTGGAAGATGCTTCGAGGGATGCTACTCTTTACATGGATTATGCCGGTAAAATGGAACCGGATTTTACAGCCGGATTGTCGTTGAATGTTAGTTACAAGACATTTACGTTATCAACGAGTTTTTACTTGAGTTTGGGAAATCAACAATTTTTGGCACCGATTATGACTTCCACGTATGATGGTATACCCAGTGAATACGAGAATATGTCGAAAGAATGGATAAAACGGTGGCGTCAACCGGGAGATGAGAAGAAAACAAGTGTACCTTCGTTACCAGACAAGGTGACTAGTGCAAAACAGATGACGTTTGGAGATAAGGAGTTTTATCCTTACGAAATGTATGGTTACTCGACAGCTCGCGTGGTGGATGCGTGGTTTTTGAAGTGTAGTAATATCGCTCTGTCTTACACGGTGCCAAACAAGAGGTTGCCGAGTATATTACAAAATTTGAGTGTGAATTGTTCGATTACGAATCCTTTTGAGATTGTGAGTAAGGATTTTATGGGACGAGATCCAGAAGTGGCGTTGGGAAGTCAACCTTTGTCCACAACTGTATCTTTGGGTGTTAGTGTAAGTTTCTAAATTAATAATAACGAGTATGAAAATAAGTACACTGCTGATATTGGGATTTGTCTCACTGTTTTTAAGTGGGTGTGATGGTTTTTTGGAAGAGAAGAGTCAGGATGAAGTGCGTCCTTCTACCGTGACGGATATGGAGAAAATTTTACTGGGGGACGCTTATTTTTCAAAGGCTGATGGTTTGTTATTCAATTACGGTACGGATATTTTCTCGGATGATATGATGAATAATGCCGTTATTGATAGTAAGGATCAACGAAAGAAGGATTTGGCTCCTCGTTTCCGCTGGGAAAGAGATATGTTTGACGAATCTTGTGGTTATGAAGATTTGAGTTTCTGGAAGGTTCCTTACGAGCGTATAAAAGGGTGTAATTTGGTTATTGAATATATGCCTAATATGCAGGGGGATGAGAGGAAACGGGAGCATATTATTGGTGAAGCTCACGTGTTGAGGGGGTATTATTATATGTTTTTGGTGAATTGTTTCGGGTGGGCTTATAATTACGGTGATCCGGTGGAAAATTTAGGTGTGCCATTGAAGTTGATTTCCGGGGTGACGGAAGAGTTGTTCACGCGTAATACGGTAGCGGAGGTGTACGAGCAAATAGAGAAGGACTTGTTAAAGGGGATTCAGTTGATGGAGGAAAATACTATGGAGTTTTATTTTAATCGTTTGAATGCTGCGGCGGGATACGCTTTGCTGACTAGAATGTACGTATATATGGGAGATTGGGATAACGTGGTGAGGTATGCTAATAAGGTGTTGAAAATGAGACCGGAATTATTGAATTTGAGTAAGCAACAAGTAAACCCGTGGTCTTCTTTCTCGGTTTATGTGGATGTTTGTCCCACAGAGATTTTGTGGGGAATGTCTTGGGATGCGGAGAATAGTTATAATACATGGGGAGATGTAGCACCGTATACTCCATCGAATGATTTGATCGCTGTATTCCAGCAAGATGTGGATAGAGGAGTAGTAGATATACGCGGGGATTGGAAAAATAACCTAAATGCTTATTTAAAGGGAGGGAATATGAAGGTATGGCCCTCTGGTGGAATGCGTTCAATGTGTACGTGGGTGGATAAAGGTCGTATGTCATCGTTAGCGTATAATGGTGGTATTCGTACGGGAGAGATGTATATTAGCCGCGCTGAAGCGTATTGTCAGAAGTATTTGAAATCTGGTAACACGAGCGATGCAGAGAAAGCATTGGAAGATTTGAATACTTTACGGTATAATCGTTTTTACGAGGGATATGTTGAGAAGAAAATGTCTGATTTTGCGAGTGCGGAAGAGTTGTTGAGTTTTTGTTGGAGAGAGCGTCGGAGGGAATTGTGTGGCGAAGGTAATCACCGTTGGTTTGATTTGAAACGTCAGGGAATGCCGGAAATCAAGCATGTTTTCGTGGATAATACCACAGGTGAAGGGACTACTTACACCTTAATGAAGGAGGATAAGCGTTATTTGTTGCCGATACCCCGTAAGGAGATTGATAGATGTCCTACATTGAAACAGAATCAATATTAATGAATGAAGATATGTTATGAAAATGAAGTATATTTTTTTAGGATTAGTATGGTTGTCCGTTATAGGATGTTATGATGAAGACGATATTGTGGTAGATGATAAGCAGGAGTTGACGTACGCATTGGGAGTTGGGCATGATTATGATGAGATTTTGCACGAATGGCATAATAAGTACGGTTTTTACCCGTTGTATGTATTTACGGACAGAGATATTTATTGGAATAATACGATATGGGATAATCCTAATCTGGATGTTTGGAAAGGGAAATGTTTAGGACGTCCGGGAGATCCGGATTATGTCGGTAAACAGGTTGATTTGCTCGGAAAGGTCTTTATGGAGATTTATCCTGATGAATTGTTGAAGCATTTCCCGTTGAAGATGTTGTTGTGTCGAGATTTGTACGAAACGAAATATGCCGTAACCTATGATCCGGTTGCTGGGGCTTGGCTTCCTGGGTATGATTCGACAGCTATATGGACATATCGGGGCTATGATTTTATAGCGGTAAACGGAGCAAGCAAGCAGATGGAGGAGATGACGATGGATGATAAGTGTGATTTGCAAACTTCGTTGAATGCAACTTTCTTGGAATATTTGGGAGTGAAAGGAGTACTTACCGCTCCCGAGGAATTTTTTGAAGTATCGGATTATTGGTACGAATATCTTAGGGGAGATGATCTTTTTGAACAAGGGTATATCATGGATGTGTTGGTGGATGGGGATGAGGAGGAATCTCAAAAGGCAGATTTTGCCTCGTATATAAAGTTGGCCGCTTATAATATGGCAACTTTGAAAAATTCTCCGGATAAAAGTCTGGACGGAGATTCGCGGCCTTCGTGGGTAGGAGCTTTGAATCCAGAGGAGCGGGACGTGAACGGGCTGTGCGGGAGGAAATATGAAATCGTGATACGTTATTTGAAAAGTTTGGGGATCGATACGGGTAAATTGCAGTATCCGGTTCTGGATTAGACGAGTGTTTTTGTTTAAATGATCGTGTTATCCCGGAGGGCGGTTGTCCGTCGGGATAACATTTAGAGAGTGTTGTATGTAAATTTTTATGTATGTTGGAAGATGCTATAATAAAAGTGGAACATTTGTCGCTTCGTTATGATGTCCAGTGGGCGGTGCGGGATGTTAATTTTGAGATTACTCAAAAGGGGATATACGGTTTGTTGGGTTCCAACGGTGCCGGAAAGTCTACTATCATGAATATTATATGTGGTGTGATAAAACCCACGGAAGGCGTTGTGCTGGTCAAAGGAACGGATATAACGAGAGATCCCACGGGGGTAAAATGTCATATCGGTTTTTTACCCCAGAAACCGCCTTTGTATGATGAATTAACCGTGGAGGAGTATTTGACTCATGCCGCCGAGTTGCGATGTGTTCCCGATAGGGAAGTGAAAGAGGCCGTGTCCGATGTTATGGGGTTATGTGCTATATCTCATTTCCGGAAACGGTTGATCAAGAATCTTTCCGGAGGGTATCAGCAACGCGTGGGAATAGCGCAGGCGATTATTCATAAGCCGGATATCGTTATTTTTGATGAACCTACCAATGGATTGGACCCGAACCAGATACTGGATATCCGTCGATTGATTAAAGGAATCGCGGAGGAACATACGGTCATCCTTTCAACCCATATATTGTCGGAGGTGCAGGCTATTTGTGATTATATTTTTATGATTGACGCGGGACAGGTCGTGTTTACCGGTAGCGTGAATGATTTTGATAATTATATTCTTCCCAGCACGATATATGTAGATTTCACGGAGGAAATACCCGGGGATAAATTGAAGCATATACCGGGAGTGTTGCAGGTGGAACACGTGGAAAAGAATCGTTACCGGATACGTTTTTCCGATGCTAACGAGGTGATGGAGCATCTCGTGGAAGAGGCTGCCGCTAATTGTTGGCATATGTGTGAGATGAGGTTGGAGAAAATTTCTCTTGATCATGTTTTTGCCGAATTGTCTAAAAAGAAACGTTAGTCAAAATTAAAGAAGAAAATTATGGGTATTATATATAAAATAGCACGGGCTGAATTACGAATGCTTTTCTTTTCACCGATAGCGTGGCTTTTGTTGTTGTGTTTTGCCGTGCAGAGCGGGATGCAGTATATCTATATGTTTGATTATCTCATGTATTCCATGAAAGAGTACGGGGGCGTGTGGGATGCCACAAAATCTCTTTTCGTGAACCAGAACGGGATATGGTATTACGTGCAGGGTTTTCTGTATTTTTATATTCCTTTATTGACAATGGGGATTGTAAGTAAGGAGTTTAACAGTGGTTCTATCCGGTTGTTGTATTCCTCTCCGATCAGTAGCACACAGATCATACTCGGGAAATATTTCGCGTTGGTTTTTTACGGGATGATCATGATGGGGGTACTGGTGCTATATGCCTTAATAGGGTGGGGAACGATTGAAAATTTTGAAGGAGGTCTGGTGTGGAGCGGTTTGTTAGGATTGTTCCTGTTGACATGTACTTATTTGGCTGTCGGTTTGTTCGTATCGAGTTTGACTTCTTACCAGATTATCGCGGCTGTCGGTACGTTTATGGTATTGATGTTATTGAGTATGATCGGTAGATTCGGTCAGCAATATGATTTTGTTCGGGAGATTACTTACTGGTTGTCGATTAACGGGCGTGCCGATACATTTTTGAACGGCATGTTGTGTAGTGAGGATTTACTTTATTTTCCTGTTGTTAGTGCCACATTTCTGGCTCTGGCGGTAATTCGGTTAAACGCGATTCGGCAAAAGCAGCGTTTCGTGATTACCTTGGGTAAAAACGCGATAGTGCTGGGGATTGTCGCGCTCGTGGCGTATGGCTCGTCGCAGCCGGCGTTGACCGTGTATTACGATGCTACCAGTACGAAAGAAAATACGTTGACGCCCGCCAGTCAAGAGGTGGTGAAAGAAGTGAAAGGGGGGATGACGATTACCGCGTACGTGAATATTCTGGACCCAAGTTATTGGGAATATAAATATCCGGATTTTATTATGGAGAATATACGTTATTTCCGTAATTATACCCGGTTCAAGCCGGATATTAAATTGAAAACGGTTTATTATTATGCAGAGCCGGATGAGGATAAAAGGAAAGAAGATCGTGACGGTACGGTCACCCGGGCGAAAGCGATTCGGATTTGTGAACAGTATGACTTGGATAGCAATCGTTTAAAGACGAGGGAGGAGATTGATCAAATGGTTGACCTGTCAGAAGAGGGATACACGTTTATCCGTCAGATTGTCCGGGATAACGGGCAAAAAGACTGGTTGCGGACTTATAATGAAGGTATTTCCCGACAACCGACGGAAGCGGAAATCACGGTGGCTTTCAAACGAATGGTGATGCCTTTGCCTAAAATCGGATTTGTTACGGGGCATACGGAGCGAGGGATGTATGACAGGACTCCTTATGGCTATCAGTTTATTGCCAGTAACAGGAAAGTGCAGTTGTCCGTTTGGAATCAAGGGTTTGATGTCATGGAGATTACCTTGGAGCGGGAGGTGCCGGAAGATGTTGATATAATGATTATCGCGGATCCGAGAGATGTTTTTTCCGAAACGGAGGAAGCTGTTTTGCAGGCTTATCTGGATCGGGGTGGGAATTTGTTCTTTTTGGGAGAACCCCGGCGGAGGGAAATGCAGAACCCGATGTTGCGGAAATTGTTCGGCGTGGAATTAACCCCGATGTTAGCACAGAATGATATTCGGAATAAAGCATTACCGTCTAATGTACTTTTCTGTTTGCCGACCGGGGAGGCTAAAAGGAAAATGTATTATTTGAACCGTTCAAATCAGGTTATGCCCACGGCTGCGGGAGTGGAGCAAGTCGAGGATAAAGGGTATGATATGTTTCCGATCTTGCAGACCGATACGCTCACTCCTTGTTGGACGGAACTTGAAACGACCGACTTCGTGGATGATACTATTCGTTTTAATCCTTCAATAGGGGAGATTTCGAAAGAGTTTTCGACAGTTGTCGGGTTGACGAGAATGGTCGCCGGAAAAGAGCAAAGAATAATTATATCCGGTGATGCGGATGTGTTTGCCAACAACGAGTTTACAGCCAAGAGAGGCGTATCTAATAATAACACGTATTTGTTATTGGGAGGTTGTTACTGGATGTCTTACAATAAAGCCCCGATAGATGTTCGCCGTCCGAGAGCAAAGGATAACAGCGTATGTTTGTCGGTAAGAGGGTATTCAGTGATTCGTTGGGGTATCCGTTGGGGTATTCCCGTGCTCGTGGTGTTGGGAGGTATTTTCATGTGGGTGAGAAGAAAAAGCAGGTAAATTAGTTTAATATTAAGGTGTTATGGAAGATTGTATTGTAAAAGTAGAACATGTTTCTCATCGTTATACCGTGCAATGGGCTGTTAATGATATTAGTTTCGAGATACCCCGCAACGGGATATACGGGATGTTGGGTTCCAATGGGGCGGGCAAGTCTACTTTAATGAATATATTATGTGGAGTATTGCGCCAGACCAAGGGGGACGTGTTCATTAATGGCGTGAATACGCGTGAACATCCGATAGAGGCTAAAAAGCATATCGGTTTCATGCCTCAACAACCTCCTTTGTATAATGACATAACGGTGGAAGAGTATTTATCTTACGCTGCCGATTTGCGGCATATACCGCAAAGGAAGGTGAAGGAAGCCGTGAAACGGGTGTTGGCCTTGTGTGATATTACGCATTTCCGGAATCGGTTGATTAAAAATCTTTCCGGGGGATACCAGCAACGCGTGAGCATTGCTCAAGCTCTTGTTCATAAACCGGCTTTGGTGATATTTGATGAACCGACGAATGGACTGGATCCCAATCAAATACTTGAAATCAGAAATTTGATCAAGACGATCGCTAAAGATTGTACGGTGATTCTTTCCACTCATATCTTGAAAGAGATACAAGCTATTTGTGATCATATTTTGATGATTGGACAGGGGAAGTTAGTTTTTTCCGGTACCGTAGAGGAGTTTGATAATTATATCGAGCCTGATACACTTTTAGTTACCCTTAGAAATGCACCCTCGGTAAGCGAGTTGTTAGAGATTGAAGGGGTGAAAGAGGTGGAAGAAATAGGGAGTGCTTCTTTCAGAATTTATTTTACCCAAGCTCAGGAGGTGATGGACCGATTGATTGCACGGAGTGCAACCCAACATTGGGCGATGACTGAAATCCGGTTGGAGAAGAGTTCTTTAGAGAGAATTTTTGCTGAATTGTCCCAGAGTGTTCAATAAATTAAAATGTCAATTATGAAAATGATATGGAAAATAGCGAAAAAGGAATTGCAGTTGTTATTCTTTTCGCCTGTCGCATGGTTTTTGTTGGTTGTATTCACGATTCAAGCGGGGATGGTTTTCGTGGGGAATTACCACAATTACATGAAAAGTAACGAGTTCGGGAGCGGAGTCCAATTTATGGTTTCTTTTTCTTTGTTCGTGAGAGCCTTGTGGGGGCAGGTTTCCGCTTACCTATACTTTTACATCCCGTTGTTGACGATGGGGTTAGTCAGTAAGGAATTAAGTAGCGGATCAATCAAATTGCTGTACTCTTCTCCCGTGTCGAACACGCAGATTATCTTGGGAAAGTTTTTTTCGATGGTGGGATTTGCGTTTGTGATGTGCTTGATGTTAAGCGTTTACGTGATCGTGGCATGGTGTACCGTGCAGGACTTCGAGTGGGCGGTGGTTTTGACCGGTTTGCTCGGACTTTTTTTGTTGACGTGTACCTATGCCGCCGTGGGAATTTTTGTATCCAGTCTGACTTCTTATCAGTTTGTTGCGGCTGTCGGGACGTTTATCGTGTTGATGTTCTTGAGTTTGATCGGGGGATGGTGGCAAGAATATGATTTTGTTCGGGATGTCACCTACTGGTTGTGTATCAACGGACGGGTAAACACGTTTATAATGGGTATGATATGTAGTGAAGATGTATTGTATTTCCCTTTGGTAACAGCTTTGTTTCTGGCATTGACAATCATTCGTTTAAATGCCGTGCGGCAAAAGATAAAGTTTTCGGTAACTATGGGGAAAAATATTGTTGTCATACTGATAGCATGCTTGTTGGGATATTTCTCTTCCCGTCCGAAATTAATGGCTTATTATGATACTTCTTCAACCAAATGGAATACGTTGACGGAGGAGAGCCTGCGTATTGTCGAACAATTGGATGGGGATCTGTTTATCACGGCTTATGTCAACGTGCTGGACCCAAATTATTATAGTTACGCTTTTCCCCGTTTTATCCAACGGAACCGGAGGATTTTTGAACGTTATGAACGGTTTAAACCGGAGACAAAATTGAAAGTTATTTATTATTACGATACGATTACGGAGGCTGACGGGGGATGTCGTTTATTCAAGGAGAACAAGGGAAAGAGTATGTGGGAATTGGCTAAAAAAGTTTGTGAAGATACAGGTATGGATAGTACTCGTTTGAAGACTCCCGAGGAGATAAGAAAAATGCTGGATCTGACTGGTGAACGAACTTTTGTTTGGCAGATTGTTCGGGAGAACGGGCAAAAGACTTGGTTGCGTACGTTTGATGATCCGATGGATATATTCCCTCATGAATCGGAAATTAGTGCCGCTTTGAAACGGGTGGCTTCCCCGTTACCCAAGATCGGATTCGTGACAGGATACGGAATGCGTTCTATTTATGATTCTTCTCTGCGGGGGTATGATCGGTATTTTACGGTAAAATATGCCCGCTTGGGAATGATAAATCAAGGATTCGATGTGGAGGAAGTGGATTTGCATCAGGAGATCCCCGCGGATATCAATGTATTGACCATAGCTGACATGCGGGAACCTTTTTCGGAAAAGGAATTGGGGGCATTGAAAAATTACGTGGATCGAGGTGGAAATTTATTTATTTTGGCAGAGCCTAGACGTCGCGAGGTGATGAATTTGTTTTTGAAGGATTTGTTTGGTGTCGAATTGACCGAAGGTGTGTTGGTACAACATCGGAAACCGGAACAACGTCCGGAAGAGTTGTTTTGTTTAATGACCGGGGAAGCGGCAACGTTAAGTTATCATTACGGTTCTTTGTCTTACGCGCTGATGCCGACAACGACCGGTATTGAGATGGTTGAACCGAAAGGATTTGTAATGACACCGATATTGAAAACGGACACGCTGGCGAACGAATTGAAAAAGAGAGAAAACCGATCATATCGAGTGTGGAATGAATTGGAGTCATTAAATTATGAAGATGAACCGTTGAAATACAACCCGGCGGCGGGCGAGGTGGCTAAGGAATACTATACGGCAGTCGCTTTGTCCCGTAAACTGGGAGAACGGGAACAACGGGTGGTTATTATGGGAGATTCCGATTGTATCAGTAACGGAGACAGTCAACGTTGTGGTGGTGTGACTTTGTTACATGGGACGTATCATTATCTTTCTCATAATGAGATGCCGGTAGATACCAGAAGATCAATGACGACCGATACGGTTGTTCATATTAATAAAACGAGTTTTAAAGTATTGAGGACAGGTCTGATGATTCTTTATCCTTTATTTTTCTTGGGGATGGGGCTTTTCTTTTGGATCAGAAGGAGGGGAAGATAGTTTATGGATTCATCGTATAAAAAATGAGGGTTTATGAGAGTGATATTTTTATTTATAATATGTTTTGTATCATTGGTCTGTTGCGGACAGGAGGAATTTACCATTTCCGGTACGCTGAAAGGTTTTACCGATGGAAATATTTTTATTTTGAAACCCAACGGGAACGAGTGGGACACTCTGACGGTTGCGAGAATGGAAAAAGGAAGTTTTGAGTTACGAGGGAAAGAGAGTGGCATAGTCATGGTAGATTTGGTGATCGCCGGACAAGGGGAACAGAAGTTTATGCTTGAAAAGGGGCAGTTTATTGTTCGTGGAGAGAAAGGGAATATAAGTATCGAAGGTGGGGAGGCTCAGAAATTGTATAACTGTTTTCAAGCAATTTCTTCGGCAATGACTCGGAAGGAAGATTTGCTGACTAAAAAATATTATGCCGCGAAAGAAAGTAAAGATGAGAGGGTTATGAAACAGCTTCTGGATGATCTCGAGCAATTGCTCTTGGAGTGGCATATGAAGGAAAATGAATTGATTAAGGCAAATCCGGATGCTTACGTATCGGCTTTTGTGATCTATACAGCGATGAATACGATGCATTTTGAGAATTTTATGCTTGTGTCATTGAAAAAACATTTGAATTACGAGTTGTTGCGGGAGAAATTTATGCTGTTGGGAGAACAAGGGAAAAAAACGGAATATGGAAGAATTGTTGCGGATTATATCGCGGAACAGGAGCGGGTTGTGATAGGTGCGTTAGCCCCGGATTTTGAGATTACGACGCCGGACGGGGAGAGTATATCTCTTTATGCTTTGGACGGGAAAGTCAAGTTAATTGATTTTTGGGCTTCATGGTGTGGTCCTTGCAGGCAGGAGAATCCTAATGTCGTGAAAATTTATAATAAATTTCGAGGTAAGGGATTAGAAATTCTGGGAATATCCTTGGATTCCGATAAAAAAGAGTGGACGGATGCAATTCGAAAGGATGGGTTGAGATGGAAACATGGGGCTGAGCTGAAAGGTTGGAAATCGTCAGTCGTGCAATTATATAAAGTGAGAAGTGTACCTTGTACGATCTTGTTGGATGAAAATAATCGGATTGTAGCCAAGAATTTACGAGGCAAAGAATTGGAAAAGAAAATAGAAGAGTTATTGAAAAACGAGTGACAAGCATTCGTGCTTGTGTAAGATAAACTTCAAAGATTTATTTATGAGGATGTTAGATGATGTTTATTCACGTTTGAAAAGCGTGAAAAGAGGGGGTGTCGTGTTTTTAGCGTGCACGTGTATCCTTGTTTCGAGTACGTTGGACGGGATGTCACAACGAAAGACATGGTCTTTGCGTGCATGTATCGAGCACGCCAGAGAGCATAATCTCCAAGTAGAGTATGTCCGGGTATCATTGGAAAATACTTTGGTCGAATCTTCCCGGGCGAAAGCTCAACGTCTGCCGTCGCTTGATTTTTCTTCAACTCAAGGTTGGGGACACCAGAAAAAGGCGGGTACAAACGGGACGTTGAAATCGTCAAGTGCCTACACGGGCAGTTACTCGCTCAGCGGGAACATGACTCTCTACCAAGGGGGGAAACTCTCCCGTTCCATCCGGCAGCAAGAGCTGTTGGAAAAAGCCGTGACACAGGATGTGCTTGTCGCCCAAAACGATATCGAGATATCGGTGACGAAGGCGTACCTGCAAATCCTGTACGCGAACGAGACTTTAAAAACGGACAGGCAGACGCTGGAAAGTTCCGGTGAGCAACTGGCACGGTCAAAAGCCTTGCTTGATGCGGGTTCTATCAGCGCGAGCGATTTCGCGCAAATGGAATCGCAGTACAGCAGTGACCAATACCGGGTAGTACAAGCCGAGAACGATTTGGCTTTTTCCAAGTTGCAATTAAAGCAACTTTTAGAACTGGATCCGGAAGAGGAATTTGATGTGGTGTTCCCGGAACTGGACGAGGAAAGCGTGCTTGTCTTGATTCCCGGTCTTCAGGATGTTTATCGGGAAGCCTTACGGCTGATGCCGGAGGTGAAAAGCAGCCAGTTGAACGTAGAGTCGGCAATCGTGGGTGAAAAGATAGCCCGGGGGGATTACTTGCCGAGTGTCTCTCTCTCGGCTTCCGTTTCCACTGGGTACGATTCCAAGGGTAGCGGTTCCTATTTCTCTCAAATAGACGATCGTTTGGTTGAGAACATCGGGATTAATATCAGTATCCCGATCACGAACCGGAAGAAAGCTCGTTTGAATGTTTCAAAAGCAAGACTTCAAACCGAACAGTCACGTTTAGACGAGCAGAATACCCGTAAAAATTTGTTGCAAACGGTGGAATCATTACATCAAGATGTTGTTGCCGCCCAAAGCCGGTACATGGCAGCTAATCAACGGGTAAAATCGGCTTACACGAGTTACCGGCAGGTACAGGAGGAATTTGATGCGGGGATGAAGAACCCGGTTGATTTGCTGGTGGAGAAGAACAATTACCTGTCCGCGTTGCAGGAACAGATACAAGCGAAATACCAAGCGGTTCTCGCTTTCAAGTTGTTGAATTTTTACAGGAATGAACCGATTGATATATAATAAAATAATTGAAAATGAAAAAGATAGTTGTAACAATAGTGATTGCCGTGGGGATTATTTTGTTGTTTTTCTCCTTTCGGCCGAGAGAGAAAGAAACGGTGAATTACGAGGTGTTCGAGGTTAAAAAAGGGGATATTCGTAATACTGTTACTGCCACCGGTACGATAGAGCCGATCACGCAGGTAGAAGTCGGGACACAGGTTTCCGGCACGATAGCCCGTATTCTCGCGGATTATAATTCGGAAGTGAAAAAGGGACAGCTTATCGCTGAACTGGATAAAACCGTGCTGGAATCGGAATACGAGTCACAGTTGGCAACCCATTATTCCAACCAGAACGAGTATGACTACCAGAAGAAAAATCACGAGCGTCTGGCGGGATTGCACGCCAAGAATCTGGTTAGCGATTCGGATTTTGAAACCTCTGAATACCAGTACGAGAAAACCCGCCGGGCTTTGGAGAAATCTCGTTCTGATTTATTGAAAGCGAAGACGAACCTGAATTATTGCATGATATACTCGCCGATAGACGGGGTGGTTATTTCCCGAGCGGTGGACGAGGGGCAGACGGTGGCGGCGATGTTCAACACGCCGAAGTTATTCGTGATAGCGAATGATTTGCGAAAGATGCGGGTTATTGCCGACGTTGACGAGGCTGATATCGGTCAGGTGAAAGAGGGGCAGAAAGTGATCTTCACCGTGGACGCCTTCCCGGACGAACATTTCGAGGGTTCCGTGACGCAGGTGCGTTTGGAACCGATCGTGACGTCGAACGTGGTTACTTACGAGGTGGTGATTGACGCGCCGAATCCGGATTTGAAGTTGAAACCGGGTTTGACGGCGAGTATCACGGTGTTGACGCACGAGAAAGCGGATGTTTTGATGATTCCCTTGCGTGCCTTGCGCTTCCAGCCGGAAGAAGAAACGGTGGAAATAGTGGTACAAGCCGGAACGGCAGGGAGAAAATCTGTTTGGATACAGACGGTCGAGGGATTAAAAAGTAAAAACGTGCTTACCGGGATTTCGGATGGAATTTACACGGAAGTCACGGAGGGTTTGCAAACGGGTGAGAAGGTGATTACCGGGATAAATTTATCCGCTAAAGCAACTGAATCCATAAAGTCGAAGCCGGGTGGAAATCCCTTGATGCCTAACATGACCGGACAGCGGCCACATTAGTCGTATCTAATTGTATCATAGTTATATGAATCTACAAGTGAAAGATATAATCAAAATAGAAAATCTTTGTCGGGATTTCGAGGTGGGCTCGGAAACTGTACACGCCTTGAGAGAGGTATCTTTCTCGATTCGGGCGGGAGAATTCGTGACAATCATGGGAACAAGCGGCTCGGGCAAATCCACGTTGTTGAATATGTTGGGTTGTCTGGATGTTCCCACGTCCGGCGAGTATTACTTGGACGGGAAGCCCGTGCGGGAAATGGGGAAAAATGACAGGGCTTCTTACAGGAACTTGAAAATAGGATTTATTTTTCAATCCTACAACCTGTTACCCAAGACTACGGCACTGGAAAACGTGGAATTACCCTTGTTGTATAACCCGTCCATTTCCAAACGGGTAAGAAAGGAAAAAGCGTTGAACGCCTTGAAAGCGGTAGGCCTGGAGAACCGGGTGAATCATCGCTCCAACCAGATGTCCGGGGGACAGCAACAACGGGTGGCAATCGCCCGTGCCATGGTGAACGATCCTGTTATTTTGCTTGCCGACGAGGCGACGGGTAACTTGGATACCCGCACCTCGTACGAGATTCTGGCTTTATTCCAGCACCTGCACGCCGAGGGGAGAACGATTATCTTCGTGACGCATAACCCTGAAATAGCGGAGTTCAGTAGTCGCAACATATTACTCCGTGACGGTCGGGTTGTCGAGGACAAGAAAAACTCGAGAATCGGTTCCGCCCGGCAAGTGTTGGAGGCGTTACCCAAAGAAATTGATTAATTCACGATTTATGAATTACGATTTACGATTAATAAAAGCGTTGGTTAGGGAGGATGATAATCATAAATCTGAAATCATAAATCATAAATCTAAAATGAATAGATGAATTACGGGAATTTAATAATTATCGCCCTTCGGGCTTTGAGTAATAATAAATTACGCGGGTTCTTGACGATGTTGGGTATCATTATCGGGGTGAGCTCGGTAATTTCGATGCTTGCCATCGGTGAAGGCTCGAAGTATAGTATAGAGAAACAAATAGAAGAACTGGGGGCTAACATGGTGGTTATCAACCCGACGAATGCCATGGTGGGAGGAATCCGCCAGAACGGCGTGATCGTTCAGACTTTAAAGTTGGAAGATTACCGGGCAATCGTTTCGGAAGTTCCTTATTTGGAAAACTGTTCTCCTTACGTGACGAAATCCGGGCAAGCCATTTACGGGGCGAGTAACACGCCGACCTCTATTTACGGGATCAACGAGGATTACATGGATATTCGCCGCTTGACGGTCAACCGGGGGGAAATGTTCAGTGATCAGGACATGAAGAATGCCGCCAAAGTGTGCGTGGTGGGGCAGACGATCGTGGATAACCTGTTCAAGAACGGGGAAGAGCCTCTCGGGCAGATTATCCGCTTTGATAAAGTGCCTTTTCGTATTGTTGGTGTTTTGGCTCCTAAAGGTTATAATTCCATGGGGCGGGATCAGGATGATATCATCGTGGCTCCTTTCACGACAATACAGAAAAGATTGTTGGCAATCCCTTACATGCACGGTATTTACGTTTCCGTGATTGACGAGCGATACACGAACAAGATGATACAGGAAATCACGGGAGTATTGCGACAGACGCATCGTATTCCCGTGGGGCAGGAGGATGATTTCACCGTTCGTTCGCTGGAAGAGATGAGTAAGGTACTGACGATGGCGACCAAGGTTTTAACTATTCTTTTGGCTTGTATCGGGGGAATCTCCTTGCTTGTCGGTGGCATCGGAATCATGAATATCATGTATGTTTCGGTCACGGAACGTACTCGTGAAATCGGTTTACGAATGTCTATCGGTGCCAAGGGGCGGCATATCTTGTTCCAGTTCTTGATAGAGTCAATTATTATCAGTGTTTCGGGTGGAATTATCGGCGTGGGGTTGGGGATCGGTGTATCGTTGGTATTGCGTTCCCTGTTGGGATGGCCGGTATCCGTGTTATTGTACTCGGTGGTGATTTCGTTTATCGTTTGTACGTTCACGGGTGTTTTCTTCGGTTGGTATCCCGCCCGCAAGGCATCCCGGTTGAACCCGATAGATGCTATTCGTTACGAGTGATTCATGTTATAAATTTAAAGTGATGGAAAATATACCTTTTTTAGGAACCGCTATCGCGAGCATGACGCTGGCACTCGTGTTTTACTCGATTGGTACATGGGCGGAACGAGTGCAAAACGAGTTACGATTGTGGCATATTGTCTTTTTCCTGTTGGGATTGACTGCCGATACGTTCGGTACGACAATAATGTCCGATATCGCCGGAGAGGCGGGGAATGAAAATATCCTGCATAGTGTAACCGGATTATTTGCTTTAATTTTGATGGCAATCCATGCGGGATGGGCAATCTTGACTTACTGGAAAGGAAGCCAAAAAGCCAAACAGAATTTCAGTAGATTTAGTATTCTTGTTTGGGCGTTTTGGCTGATGCCTTACGTGTTAGGGATTGTGCTGGGTGTGAAGCATTAATAGGAAGAATGTTACTTGTCCCGGTTATAATCGCAGTATACTGGGAGCTTATATGCTAATATCCCGGTTGGTTTTAGGGATATTTTTGATGAAAATTCCAGTATAAGTTTACTTAGGTTTCCGGTAAACTTTTTTTTAGGCACGGTGGGTATGCGATAAGAGTCCGTTGAGATAAGGGAGTAATAAGGGAACAAAGACGTTTCACCTTCGATACAAAGACGTTTCAAAGACGTTCACGAGCGGCTTTGCACCGGCTTTGAAGCGGCTTTGTACCGGTTTTAATCCCTTTCTTTAACAGTATTACTTCGGATTCTCTCTAGAAAAAGTTTACTACTGTAAACCAAAGTAAACCGATGGTAGAAAATGATAATCGTATAACATTGAGAATACAACTAATTGACTGAATAGCTAAGTGTCAAAAGAGACTGCCCATTTTTGGACAGCCTCGTGGTTGGTTGCATTTATTTGTCGGGGAAGGTGGGTCTGAATTTGATCACCTTGCGTGATTCCAGTTGTTCCCGTTCTTTGGTATAAAGATTATATGTAACGCGAGGGGGGAGTTCATACGAGAAGAACGCCCCGAATCCCATTAACGTTATTCGTTGTCCTGTTTGCAGAGCTTCGGTGATGCAATCTATCGTGGCTTGCACCGCTTTCAGTGCCTCGCCTTTCGAGAGCCCGGTTCGGTCTGCTACTAATAATGAAAGTTCTCGTTTATTCATATCTTGTTTTTCTATGTCGAATTATTTTGAAGATTTATCTCTTACGCATCGTACTCCCCCTGTTTCGTCGGAGTTATTAATCAGGAATAGCTTTCCTGCCGCAGACGTAACAGAGAAACCATGCCGATAGCTCCCTGTCGGGTTCATGGAAAAGCGGGTTCTTGACATGTGATTATCTAGTTCCCAACCGCCATCATTTTTTACACGTGACAGCATAAGAGCTAGTTCTCGTTGATTTGGTACACGCCAACCGGGTGGACAAGGTGACTTGCCGGAGTTGACGGTATCACGGATTTTAATCCAATTGGCAATCCCGCTTGGTAACAAGTGCGAGCCCGGGTTTACTTCAAAATTCCACCATGGTAAGTTGTCTGCCTGCCGTTCGTGGTGTTCGGGCAGTTCTTCTTCCTGCGAGTAAGCACGGATGGATTTTTCGTCTAGGTACTCGAGGGAGAGTACATGGGTGGTGGCGTCGTATGTGGCAAAATCTTGGGGTATTGTTGTGGCATCATCCGGAGCAATACCGAGATTACGTACACAGCGGTAATTAAATGTTTTACTTGTGTTATAGGAAGTTACTGTATTCATCTCACCGATAGAGGAGCCTTCGGAAGACCATAGTACGGTGGGGTTGTCCCAGTATTCATAACGGGGGAACCAGTCTGAACCTATATTTACACTGTAACGTCCCGGTACGGTGCTGCTGACATACCAGTCTTCAATCCACGTGGAGCCTTTGAAAAGGCGGGCGGCGGCGTCAAATGAATTTTCTCCGATCCAAAGGTCTGTCAATTGATCGATGGCAGCCAAGTACCAGCGTACTTCATCGGCATCAATTTTCCCGTTTCCGTCTAGATCCCGATTTCGTTGCATGCAATTGTAGCGGGCGTAATTGTATACTGTTTTCATTTCATTGGTTGTCGGTTCAATATAAGTGTCCCAACGGGGATTTGTACTTGTATTCCATAATTTTATAGTATTGGAACGACCGTTTCGAGAATCATTATAGGTGGGTACTCCTGAATTATTGGCGGTTTTTTCCTTCCAGAACGGGCGTTTATCTGTTTCTTGTACACATTCCGTTCCCCATGCCGTTTGCAACCCTTCGCCTGCCGAGATGTTATACATCGTTTGAATGGATTTTTGCCGGAACGAAGTAACGGCGACGTGCCTCACGCTTTCCCCGTCCGGGCTGTATCTCGTGTTGGAGAGGATATTCATGATTCGTTCCGGTTGATTGACAAATTTTTTCCATAAAGTTGTGCTGTTGTCTCCTGTTTCCGGGTTTTGTGTGTAATAATTTTCCTCGATAAAAGCCGTGAATGTAATTTTAAACCCTCCGTCGAAAAGAGTTCCCTTGTTACTGTTATTGTTTGCAATATATATTTCTTTGTTTCTTTTTAGAATCCGTACAAGTTGAGCCACGTTTATAAGTTTGGCGTTTGTTATTTGACAATCCAAAGTCTTGATTTCCTCGTCTGTATAGCTTTTCGCATCTCCGGGGTATTTTTGGAATTTGGTATCATAACCGGAACCATTTTTGGTGTTAAGTAAAAACTTGATCCATTTGTAGTCTTGAGGATTTTGCTCCGGCATCCCTTCGCTGAAAGCGGTTTTTACATACCACGTTAAACTCGGGTCTATTTGTGCTTGAGTGAAAGTAATGCATCTCGTTTCATAATGGGCATCTAAGTTAATGATATTGTCGGCAATAGTAATCTCGCCTTCTGCACCGGGTTGGTTCTCTTTTCCATCGTTAACTTCAACAATGATACTTTCGGCACTGTTGATGGTAACCGTGTACGTGTAATGTACATTGCGGTTGGTGTTAAAATCCTCGGCGCCATTCACGAACCCCAAGTGTATCGTGTACATGACATTCGCGGAAACTTCTTGTATTTCACCATATTTGTACGTGATGTTTCCTTTTAGTATCACATACGTGGAGTTGGGGTCAGCGTATTCGTATGCCCCGTTGGTTACGGTTTGTCCGGGTTTGCCGTCCGTCACGGGGTTCTTGAGTTGTTTTTCCCGGTAATTATATTGTTCCTCCGGGGTCAGAGGGGTGCCGTCCTCTGTCATTGTTGGAATGGATTTGATGGGCGATTTGCGATTTTCTGCCACGTAAAAAGAAAAGGTCTTCCCAAAATTGTCACCTTCACCCTCGTAGTTTGCCCACGACGTTTCGAAATAGTCCGTGTCAGCGCCTTCTGGATCGGATGCATTGGGTAGTAAATAGACCTTTTGGGAGGCTTTGACAACTTTCCATTCCGTGGGAGTGAAGGTGATTCCTTTTTTGGTTTGGATGTTGAACGTGATTTTGGCATCGACGCGTTTTAGAATGATATTGTCGCTTATTTCGCCCCCGACGGGGATGTCTACTTTTTTAGGATTCCCGGATGCATCTTCGAGGGTGCCACTCATGAGAAAGGCTGTTCCCCGGGCAATCGTTTCTTGTTGCAAAGAGGCTGTTAGTGCTTGTAATTCCTCCAGATTACTTATCTCGTCCAACACGGCGGGGGTGATATCTCTCATGGCGTTAGTTGAAACGTTAGCGATATTCGCGATTGCCCAAATCGTTTTCCCGCTTCCGGATACGGTTTCGATAGTAACTTTGCCGCTCGTGAGTGTGTTGTTGATGTCATCCTTTTCCATTTTATCCTGTAAGTTCCCGTATTCGAAAAATTGGCTTTTAGACAGAGAACCGTCGGCATTAAAAATGAAAACGTACAGGTTGTTCACCTTGTGTTCATCTTTGACGGGCGAGGTTGCTCTGGATAGTTGTGACGAGTTAGCTACCCCGAAGTTTAAATTTACTTTGGTAGGTTGCCCCTCGATGACTTGTGCGTTTTTTTCCAATATATCGTCTGAACAACCGGTTAGGAAAAGGATACCGGCATACGCTAGATATATTAAATGGTAGATGGTTTTCATGGTTATATATTTTATTTAATCAAACGGGGGAATCGTTACAGGGGTGTTTGTCCAATCGGCAACAATGTATGAAAGTCCTACATTGCTAGGGGTAATCGTCATTTTTATATTTATCTGCGTGTTGCGGGTTATTGATGTCAGGTTTAATGAAAGCGGTTCGTAGGTGTATCCGTCGACAACGATGGCTACCGTGTATGCATCGGTATCCGTGACGGTATTCTCGTAAATATATACCGTTTTCATGAATGAGGTTCCGGCTTGAACGGCTTGATTTATATTATTCATGTTTAATGGATGATAATTCAGATCTACCGGTCGTGATTTTTGGGGGAATAAAAATGTTTTATCCGGTACGAACGTCCCCAGTTTGATTTGTTCGAGCGTGATGTCTTTGTCGCTCTTGTTCGTGAACATGAAATTTAACTTGACAACGGAACGGATGATGGAGAAATTTAATTCTTGCCCGTTAGTCCGTATCGATTGATTCAAGAATTGTTGTGCGATGGGGAATGGTGGCTCAACGATTCCGTTTGCGGTTGTCATGACGTGTCGAGTCAGTAGGTCGAACGATGGTGTTTGCCCGACATTGTAGGGTGTCCAATCCGTAATCCCTGATTTATCGGCATTGGCGATGATATAGAAATCCGCATTTCCCACGGGTACATCGAATATTGTGAACGTGCGGGAGGAGAGTGAGGCATTGTAGCTTAGTTCGGGATAATATTCATTTTTTACGACCGTGCCGTTTTGAGCGATGATTACACGGATGGATTGAATACCTTCACCCGAATCGGTGTCGTAAGTTTCGCTAACGGAACGCGTGTTGAATGTCAACACCACGGAAACCTTTTCTTCTTCTTGTGCCTTGTCTTTGATGCAGGATGTCAGCAAAAGAATAAACGCGAATATGATGAAGTTGAATCTGTTTTTCATAACAAGTTCTTCTATATGATTAATGGAAATCTGGTGTCACGTCATTGATATACCACTCGGGCAAGCGGATTTCCACTTGCAATGGAGTGAATTCAATAAGGAGCGGGAGCAGGGCTTCCTGTTTGTAAATATCCACTTTAGGATTTTCACGCAGGAATTCCGCGATGCTTTTGGAGGCAATGACGTTGCCCTCTCGGTTCAGAACTTCTATTACCATTGCACATCCACCTTTGTACCTGAATATGTTTAAGTCTGTCGATTGCATGACGTGAGTGTTTTCATCGAACACGAATTCCGGGTAATGGGCGCATAATTCTCCGCACGATTCGTTGGTGAAGTTCGTGTGTGGATAGACGTTTTTTAGCACGACGGAAACGGACGGATTAGCTGCACGTCCCGTTCCGGCGTATCCCACCCCCCGGACTTCCACGGATACTTTCAGGTGGGAACTTTTGAATTCTACCGTGTGGTCTGACCAACGGTCTTTAAGTACCTCGATGACATGGCAGCCCATGTACAGGGGGTCTTGACCGGGCACTTTATCTTTGTCTTGGTTGGGGTGCATTGCCATGATATTTTGCAATGAACCGCATTGAATATCTTTTATTGTTGTGCGTTCACCCGCGTTGCCTACCGCGACGAGGTGGTATTGACCGGACGGTAAGTTTAGTTTGGTTCCTTGATGTTTTTTTAGGGTACTTTGATTTAATACTTTGGTGGTTACCAAGTGGTGGTCGGCATCGAAAACATACAGGTCAACCTTGTTGATTTTAGTATGAAATATATCTTCTTGACCATCCCCTTTATATATAAAGGTAAGGCGTGTTTTCTCGCAATCATCAAGATCTTCTTTTATGCAGCTTGTATTCACACTGATAATTAATAGAAGCAGTAATATTTTCTCAAAACGTTTCATCTTGTTGTACTGTATGTATGTAAAATTTGAAAAAGGAACGCCCCTTCGCCTCGTGGGGCGTTCCTGGGAGTATCTTTGGCGTGTGGTGCCGAAGATATTAGTGTCTTATTTCCATTCAACGGTTACATCCTGGATAACCCAAGGTTCAACCACAATCGTGGCGTTAACCGCGATTGAGGTATTACCGGTGATATCTCCGGTGATATTTTCATCTGTTACTTCTAATTTGGTGATTCGATATAGCTTCCCGGCTTCGAATTTGAAATTTTCTTTTCCGTTATATTTCGAAACTACGGCAAAACGAATCGGTGAGCATGAGCCTGCTTTTAAGGTTGCGTCGGTAAAGGCTAATGTGATGATTGGTTTGTTGTTGTCTGCATTTACAAAGAAGTTGTATGCATAGCATTTTTCTGTTGTAGGGAAGGTGGCGTCAAAAATTGTTGCAGGTGTTTCTAAAAAGTCTCCCATGGACAATGCTTTGGCTGCGGTTAAAACAGTTTCCGCATCATCTGATTCAATGACTTGTGGGTTACTCGCTGTTACGATGTTATTCGCTAATGTACCATTTTCGCAGTATCCATTCAGGAAAATTCCGGCGAAATTAAGAGTGGCATATTTTGAAGTTTCCGTTGTTGCCGATAGGGAGGGATTTTTTGTTTGCATTAGTTTGATCCCGGATGCTTCAATACGGGCCACGATGGGTTTAACGGTAACTGTTGTTTTGTAGAGGTCATATTGAAGAGTTCCGTTTTCTTTCGTTGCTACCCCGTCGGGGGTTAGTGTTGTTGAAGAGCCGTAGCAAGTAACATTTGTTTCTTTGGCGGTTTCCGCCGTGGCGGTGGAGTTATAAGCGGAGTAGTTATTGATGATAACTTCCACTCCGGTACAGCTTGTCGGTACATCAAAGAACGTGTATGTATTGGCTTCCTCAAGGCTTGTGAAAGTTGCTGACATAACCGGCTCCGTCCCTAATAATTTTACGAAAATGTGAGAGGGGGTAATTGCTAATGTCCCTCCATGCTCTCCGGTCGTGGGAGTCTGTTCAGCTCTCGACAATTCGGGATTTACGATGTTTAAAGAGATTGCTTTCAGACCGCTGGGAGTGGCTTCTTCTTTGTCATTGTTGCAGGCAAATAGTCCTAGACTGGCAACTGCGATTAATAAGTACTTGTTTAATTTCATAATCTAAAAATTTAATGTAATTTGATGTCAATTCAATCTTTTATGGTTCTTGTATATATGTTTCTAGTTTTTGAAGATTCTCTCGAGCCTCGTTATCGCCTTGCGTAGTGGCTTTGACGAGGTACTGTTTGGCAAGTTCCCATTGTTCGTCCCGGGCATAAACCACGCCGAGCGCACCCCACGTGTCCGGATCGGCTTTGGCTTTTTCAAGACGGTTGATTGCTGCCCGGATATTGCCTTTTTGCAAATCGAGCCGGGCGGCATTACTCGCCGCGATTCCGTTCTCCGGATAGGCCTCGGCTGCCGTGTGGATAATTTGTTCTTGGAGGACAGGGGCGTTCCCGTATGCTTGGGCTACGAGGTATATCTCGTACAGGCTTAATAGTTTCGGGTTGGTTTTAATTACTTGTTTCGCCTCTTCCAAGTTGAAATTTCGGACTTCGTATTGTACGCGATAGTCGTTTTTCCGTAACGGAGGATAGCATTCATTTAGCAACCGTTTGTAGATTTCCCCGTTATCATCCAATTCTTTGAAGATTTCTTCACATTTATCCGGATCTGTACAATTATCGATGATAGCGAGCACTTTGTTCTGGTGCAGGAGTTTCGGGCGTTTTTCTACCTCTTCGCGCAGTCCTTGCCAGTCTTCACCTTTCCAGTCTGCGTGAATCTGTTCCGGAGCGATTTTGAGTTCGTCTTGCAGGTATCGGGCAAGTGCTTCGGCTCTGGCCTTGGAGATGGTGAGATTATATTCGCGGCTACCTTCCGGGGAGGCGTATCCCGTGATGTAGATAGCCTTGATCATGACGTTCTTATCATCTTGGACTTCTGTTATAGATTGTTTGATGGCAGCCAGTTCTTTATGATTGTTTTTGTATTCCGGTAGAATTTTCCGGCTGTCTTGACGGAACTGTAATCTGGCTTCGCGGCTCTTTTCCCTTGTTTTGATGATTTCCTCTTTCGGTTGCTTGAAATCGAGGGTAAATATCGGCAAGGGCGAAGCGAGGCAAGACGAAGCGATGGTATCTGTCGCACCTTGATTGTAACCGGCTGCCATGCAATCGGTACACCCGCTTACTTCTTCCCGGATGATTAATTTGCTGCCTCTCATCCATTGTTGGAAAGGGATTGAGGCGGTGTAGTTTATTTCCTGTTTTTCCCGGTTGTAACGGCGTATAACAGTTTGTGCCTTGTAAGGATAAGGTTGCCCTGTGAGCCGCTCTATGCGTTGATGCACCAGAGCACGTGTACGCCCGTTGATGATAATAGCCGGTAATTCCTGACTCTTGCTTTCGTTTTTCGAAATAATGACAGGAATCAGCCGGATGCTGTGTTGTCTGCGGACTTTTATTTGGCTTACATCGAGATTTATACAGACGTCCACATCGGCTTTATTTTTTTTCATTTCGTTATTCAATACCCGAATATTTCTCAGGTATTCTTTCTGACTCCACGCGCTGCCACTTCCTAAAAGCAATATTAGTATGGTATATATCATTCTTTTCATGGTCGTGTCTTCTATTATTTAATGAGGTATATAATGGATATGGCGACTTTGGTGATTCCCCAGTAGTTTTTATGTCCCTTGTATTTCCACTCGCCACATTTTTCGCAATTATATTTGTCATAGTTCACGCGGATGTAACCGCCCCCGATGCAGGTTTCAAGGTTTAGGCGTTTGCTTAACAACCATTGATAACCGTAAGTTAATCCTCCTCCGTAGAATCCTCCCTCGTACCTTTGATGTTTCAGCCCGGGGAGTAGCCCGAACGGAAGTTTTACATTGCCGGCATTGAGTTGTCCGCCAAGCAGATGTGTGCCGAAAAAATGACCGTTGAAATTCTCGCAAAGCCAATAGCGAAATTCGGGTTGAACGAGCCAATGTTTCCACTTTTTATTATTAGAAAAGGACCATGGGTTATAATTCCCTGATAAATCAAACGTGGTCTTTTTACCTAATTTGAATTCTATGCCGATATTGGCGGTTGCTGTAGCCCAATAGACAGCATTTGTCTTTATCCCGACTTTTTGAGAGAAAGTTTGCCCGCTACTTAAAAGTAATAGACCTGTTACTAATAATAACCATCTTTTCATTTCCTGTATTTTTAATCTAATGAACTTTGCGATTATCTTCTGGACGATTTTGATGCAACCGAAAAAATGACCATACTGCCTTGTGATATGTATAAATACATATCATTGCAAATAATAAACTTTCGGTAAACATATAGCTGATTCTCATATAGTTAAATTAAATAAATTTTAAACACCGCATTATTAAAATCATTCCGACTCTTTGTAAGAGGCGGAATAGATAGTTGTGTTTGTTTTAATACACTGTAAATTACATATTTATGAATTTGAATAGAAGTGTTGATTCCGGTATTGTAAACAATCTGGTATTTATTGGATTGTTTGAGGATATAATGATTTTGTAATACGCTATATTTCAGTGTAATATATAGTAATGATGAATTTCATGATATTAAATCATGAAACTATATTGCAAACGTGTTGATACATAGTAGATAATGATTGTTTGCTGCTCTTTTTTTTACAGTTGTATCAAGAAAAGTTAGGTTAAATAATATTAAATCACAAGAGTATTTATCATATAATGATGAAAAATATTTATTTTTACACCACAGAAAAGGAATATTCCGCCTCTTACAAAGAGGCGGAATGTTAATATATATGAAGAGCAAAATGTTGCTGTAAAAGAATGGAAAGCAGGCTACAGGGCGATAATCTCTTCATTTGCCTTATCTATCACGGAATGGTCAAGTGATGCAAGATAGATATTTGTTGTATGTGTGGATGTATGTCCCATGCCTTGACTGATGACCGATAAAGGAATCCCCTTGTGATGTGCAATTGTGGCCCATGAATGACGCGCAACATAGGATGTTAGTGCAGGAGATATCTGAAGGATATCTGATAATATTTTGAGTCGTTTATTGTATAAACGTTGTGCGCTTTCATACTGACGATGAATGGGAATATGAGTTTTGGTTATGATGGGTAACAAATAATGTTTATCGGTTATTGCCGAGTATTTTTTTATGATATCTAAAATTTCCGGGACAAGCTTGATTGTTAATGTTTGGCGTGTCTTATGTCTGGTGTATACGAGATAATTATCTTGTATAGAAGATTTCAATAAGAAAGCCATATCAATAAAAGCCATACCGCGAGTGTAGAAGCTAAAAAGGAATAGATCACGGGCAAATGAAAGACTCTTGTTGCTGGATAGATGCAGTTCTATTAACTGTTGAATTACAGATGCATTAACCGCCCTTTTTTTTGTTTTGGGTATACCGGTATAGACGAAACGAAACGGATTTTCATCTTTTAACAGGTGATCCTCAACCAGAGCTTTGTTATAGACAGCGCGCAAAGTTCTCATGTAAAAAGAAATCGTGTTTGGTTGGATGTTTTTTTGTTTGAGGTAGTTTTCAAATTTCTTAATCATGTTTGAGTTTATATCCTTGAAGTAAATTTCCGACCGTTCACAAAAAGATTGAAATGTACGTAAGGTGGTTTGATAATTTCGTGCCGTATGATTTTTTCCTCGTTGGAGCAGTTCCTTGATTTGTTTTTGCATAAAGGGGAAGAAATTGCCACTCTGACGGTTATTATAGTGTGAAAGAATGTCGTTTGTCGTGAAAGAATGTCGTTGCTCAAGTTGATAAATGATGGAGTGTAATAATTGTTTTGATTTAAGAATTTCTTGTTGGACTTCTTTTAAATAATTGAATCGCGTATTATCGTTTTGTAATATGATCTCTTCATTTAAAGGTTCCCATTCATGAGAATACAATTTGTAAGGGAGGGTGATTGTTTTCACTCGTCTTTGGTGAATAAGTTGAATATAGAGAGAGGCTTGTTTCCCTAGTTTTATTGATGTCCTGAGTTTGAATTTTATTGATGCCATGGTTATTACTTGTATTAGTTAATATGTATACGGGAAAATAATTGTACTGATTTGATAATCAGGTTAATTTTGTTGAAAAGATGCTTTTTGAAAGCATAAAAAAAAGCTTGGGGTTACCCAAGCTTTTAGAAATATGTCGTTTAGACTTTATTTTTTCGCATGCATAATTGCAGCCTGCGCCGCAGCCAAGCGGGCGATTGGAACGCGGAAGGGTGAACAAGACACGTAGTCCATTCCCACTTTGTCGCAGAAGATGACGGAAGAGGGTTCTCCCCCGTGCTCTCCACAGATTCCGAGTTTCAGTTTGCTGTTAGCTGAACGTCCTTTTTCGGCACCCATTTGAACTAATTGACCAACACCTTCTTGATCCAGTACGGCGAACGGATCGGTTTTCAGAATGCCTTTCTTGATGTATTCGGGTAAGAATTTACCGGCGTCATCACGAGAGTATCCGAATGTCATCTGAGTCAAGTCATTCGTACCGAACGAGAAGAACTCGGCAACTTCGGCGATCTGATCGGCTGTCAAAGCAGCGCGAGGTATTTCGATCATGGTTCCTACCATATAATCTACCTTGATGCCCTTTTCAGCGAATACTACGTCGGCAGTGCAACGGATGATGTTAGTTTGTTGTTTCAATTCTTTCACGGTACCAACCAGCGGAACCATGATTTCCGGTTTCGGGTTCAAGCCTTTCAATTTGAGGTTACAAGCGGCTTCGATGATGGCACGAGCCTGCATCTCGGTGATTTCCGGGTAGGTAATACCCAAACGGCAACCGCGGTGACCTAACATCGGGTTGAACTCGTGTAGGGCGTCTACTTTTTCTTTCACCACTTCTACAGAGATACCCATTTTCTCTGCCATGTATTTTTGTGATTCCGGCTCATTGGGAGTAAACTCGTGCAATGGCGGGTCTAACAAACGAATGGTAACACCAAATCCGTCCATGGCTTCAAGGATTCCCTCGAAGTCGCTTCTTTGCATCGGGAGGATTTTTGCCAATGCGATACGGCGTTCCTCGACAGTGTCCGAAAGGATCATCTCGCGCATAGCGTCGATACGGTCACCTTCGAAGAACATGTGTTCCGTGCGGCACAGACCGACACCTCTAGCCCCGAAATCACGAGCGACTTGCGCATCGTGGGGAGTATCGGCATTTGTTCTCACGTACATACGCGTGTGTTTCTCTGCCAGTTCCATGATAGCCTTGAAATCCTTGTCCAAAGATGCTTCTGCTGTAGCCACTTTACCCAAGTAAACTTCTCCCGTGGAGCCGTTCAATGAAATCCAGTCACCTTCATTGATGGTAATGCCTTTCACTGTGAACGTGCGTTTGTGGTAGTCTACCACGATTTCTCCGGCACCGGATACGCAGCATTTACCCATACCGCGGGCAACCACGGCAGCGTGGGAGGTCATACCCCCGCGAGCGGTAAGGATACCTTCGGATACGTTCATACCGCGCAAGTCTTCCGGAGAAGTCTCCAGACGAACCAGAATTACTTTTTCTCCTTTGGCTTTCCATTCTTCTGCCTCGTCGGCGAAGAATACGACACGTCCTGTCGCGGCACCCGGGGACGCGGGTAATCCTTTGGTTAATACTTTTGCTTTTGATTGTGCTTCTTTGTCGAATACCGGGTGAAGCAATTCATCCAGTTTGGCTGCTTCCAGACGGAGTAGTGCAGTCTTCTCGTCGATCATTCCTTGTGCCAACATATCGACGGCCATTTTTACCATGGCAGTACCGGTACGTTTCCCGTTACGGGTTTGCAACATCCATAATTTACCGTCTTGGATGGTAAATTCAAGGTCTTGCATATCGTGGAAATAGTCTTCCAGTTTTTGTTGAACGGCGTCCAACTCCGCGTAAGCGGTCGGCATAGCCTCTTCCAATGAAGGATATTTGGATTTACGATCTGCCTCGGAGATATTTTGCATTTTTGCCCAACGGCGAGAGCCCTCGATCGTGATTTCCTGCGGGGTACGGATACCTGCAACCACGTCTTCTCCTTGTGCGTTGATCAAGTATTCACCGTTGAAGATGTCTTCTCCGGTAGCGGCGTCACGAGTGAAGGCAACCCCGGTAGCGGAATTGTCACCCATGTTCCCGTAAACCATAGCCTGCACGTTCACGGCAGTTCCCCATTCCTCCGGGATTTGATTCAATTGACGATACAGGACGGCACGTTCCGTCATCCATGAGTCGAACACGGCACAGATTGCTCCCCATAATTGCTCCCACGGGCAGGTTGGGAAATCTTTACCAGTTTTTGCTTTAACGACACTTTTGAAGCGGCGAACCAGTTCTTGCAGGTCTTCGGCGGTGAAGTCCGTGTCGTTGGTAATATTTTTTTCTGCTTTTAATTTATCGATCTCGACTTCGAACGGGTTGTGTTCTCCTTTTCCGGCAGCAACGCCCATTACCACATCTCCGTACATTTGCACGAAGCGACGATAGGAATCCCAAGCGAATCTGGCATTACCCGATTTCTCGGCAACGATTTTAACGGCGTCGTCATTCATACCCAAGTTAAGCACCGTGTCCATCATACCCGGCATGGATACTCGGGCTCCCGAACGCACGGAAACCAAAAGAGGGAATGCTTCTCCCTTTGATCCGAATTTGGCGTTCATTAACTTCTCGGTGGCCTCGATACCGGCTTTCACGTCATTTTCGATTAATTTGATAACAGAGTCGCGTCCTTCTTGGTTGTAAAGGGTACAAACTTCTGTCGTGATAGTGAATCCTGCAGGTACAGGAACTCCGATGAGATTCATTTCGGCAAGATTGGCGCCCTTACCTCCAAGCAGGTTTTTCATGTCTGCTTTTCCTTCTGCTTTTCCGTCGCCAAAGGTGTAAACGTACTTCGTACTCATAGTTCTGTTAGATTTTTTGCGTTTACCTCCTGACATTCAGGAGAATTTGTTTATATGATCATTCTTTGTTAAATATTCCTATCTTGGGGGTGCAAAGATAGTTCTTTTTCTTGAATAATGGAATAGAAGATTTTAGTTAAAATTTACGCGAACGTTTGTTATTATTCATAAAGTGAAAGAAAATAATTGTCGTGAATAAAAAATAGTGTCCGATGTTAAATTCTAAACAAATAAATGTTTATTTTCGCGGGCTGTTAATTATTGCGATAAACTAATGTTTGAACGAGATCAAAAACGATATAATGACTACCCGACCTATTTCCGAACGCTTTTTGGCGAAAGGGTTCAGAAATTGTCGATCGACGGGGGATTTACCTGTCCTAACCGGGACGGGAGTAAGGGTATCGGGGGATGCTCGTTTTGCAATAATGACAGTTTCAATCCTGATTATTGCCGTGCCGTGGAGGGTATTACCCGACAGATCGAGGAAGGTATCCGTTTTTTTGGCCACAAGTACAATAAACAAAAATATCTAGCTTATTTTCAGGCATATTCGAACACGTACGCACCGTTGGAAGTGTTGAAACAACGGTACGAGGAGGCTTTGGCGCATCCGATGATAGCGGGGCTTGTGATTGGCACGCGACCGGATACGGTGAATGATGAAGTGTTGGATTACTTGGAACTATTGGCCCGGGAATATTATGTTTGCGTGGAGTACGGGGTGGAGTCGGTAAACGATGAAGTGTTGCAAAGGGTGAACCGGGGACATGGTTTCGCGGCTTCCGAAAGGGCGATACGTGGCACGGCGGGACGGGGAATTGCCATTGGCGCTCATTTGATATTCGGTTTGCCGGGAGAGAGCCGGGAGTCTATGTTGGAGGGAGCCATACGGTTGTGTGAGTTACCGATACAAGTGTTGAAATTGCATCAGTTGCAGATCGTGAAAGATACCCGTATGGCGGAGGAGTACGCCGAGAATCCGTCGGCATTCCAATTATATACACAAGAAGAATATTTGGATTTCGTGGTGGAGGTGATTGAACGGATACGTCCGGATGTGTATTTGGAGCGATTTGTTAATCAGTCCCCTCCGGAATATTTAATTGCTCCCAAGTGGGGAATTAAAAATTTCGAGTTCACGGCGAAGTTGGATAAACGGTTGAGGGAGTTGGATACGTGGCAGGGGAAAGAAAGATAAAAGTTAAAAACTAAAAAAATGAGAAGATTCTGTGAATGCCGATGGAATGATTCAGTGATGATGAAAAAAGAGTGTAAGAATTGTGCGGTCGGAATCTAAAATCTAAAATCTAAAATTTAAAATCTAAAATGGATAAGGTTGGACAGGAAAAAGTGTATGAAACGTTGGCGGCATTGGGAATAGAGTATGATTACGAGGAACATCCTGCAGCTCCGACAATAGAGATCGCGAAACAGTATTGGAAAAATTTGGATAGTACGCATTGTAAAAATCTGTTTTTCCGGAATCACAAGGGGAATAGGCATTATCTGATTATTTTGCATTGCGACCATGCAATGGCAATTCATGATATAGAAAAAATGCTGAAACAGGGGAAGTTAAGCTTTGCCTCAGAAGCACGTATGGAGAAATACTTGGGGGTGCGTCCCGGTTCTGTAAGCCCTTTCGGGTTGCTGAATGACGAGGAGCATCACGTGTATGTCTTTCTGGATAAACATTTGCAGGAAGCAAAGAAGTTATCCTTCCACCCAAACGATAACCACGCGTCTTTAGCGATAAAACTGGAAGATTTTGTCCGTTACATGGATTACACGGGTAACTCTTACGAATGGATAGAATTATATTAATTATGGAAAGAATCATTTTCAATTTTCAACTTTCAATTTTCAATTAACATGATGAGTGTAGCACAAGCAGTAGAAGGAATCATAAAACATAAACCTTATTTGTCGGAGGCTTTGGCATCCGGGATTATTAATATTTCGGCATTGGCGAGGCAGATTCAGCCGGAATTGGAGAACGTGTTGGGGAAACCGCTTAACGCGGGAGCGATCGTGATGGCATTGAATAGATTGGCTCCTTACCTGCAGGTACGGGAGCAGGTGCAATTGAAAAAGTTGCTGAACAACATGGGGGATATTATTTTGCGGAGTAACCTGTGCGATTACACGTTTAAAAATTCCAACACGTTGGTTGATTGTCATATCCGGGTACTGAAATCCATATCCCGTCGGGAGGAAGTGTTCTACACGATGGTGCAGGGTGTTTTTGAAACCAACCTTGTCGTGAGCGAGGTGATGGGGGAGCTTGTGGACGAGTATTTCAAGGAGGAACAATGTATTTTCAAGCAGAACGGTCTTTCGTCCGTGACGTTGAAATTGCCCAAGGGAAATATCCTGCAACCGGGTTTTTATTATTGCATCATGAAAGAGTTGTCGTGGGAGGGTATCAACCTGACTGAAGTTATTTCTTCAACGAACGAATTTACCGTGGTGGTGGATAACTCTTTAATAGATAAAACGTTTGTGGTTTTAAAAAATATCAGCCGGAAGTAATTGAAAATTGAAAATTGAAAATTGAAAATGAAATGCAATGTGTTTTCCGTTAAAAATACTAATTTTGCGGGGAATGAATAAATTAGGAGTAAAGAAATAATTTTCAATTGATAATTATGTTTGAGAATCTATCAGATAGGTTAGAGAAATCGTTTAAGATTTTAAAAGGGCAGGGAAAGATTACCGAAATTAACGTGGCAGAAACGTTAAAGGAGGTAAGACGTTCATTGTTGGATGCCGACGTGAACTATAAGATCGCGAAGGAGTTTACCAACACGGTGAAAGAAAAGGCTTTGGGAATGAATGTGTTGACTGCCGTGAAGCCGGGACAAATGATGGTGAAGATTGTTCACGATGAGTTGATCCGGTTGATGGGCGGTACCCATGTCGATATTAATATAAAAGGGAATCCTGCGATTATTTTGATGTCAGGTCTTCAAGGTTCCGGTAAAACGACGTTTTCCGGTAAATTGGCGAATCTGTTGAAAACGAAACGGGGGAAACATCCTTTACTGGTTGCCTGCGACGTGTACCGTCCGGCTGCTATCGAGCAGTTGAAAGTGTTGGGAGAGCAGATTGGGGTGCCGGTATACAGCGAAGTGGGAAATAACGATCCCGTGAAGATTGCCCAAAACGCCGTGAAAGAAGCTCGAGCTACCGGAAAAGACGTGGTTATCGTCGATACTGCCGGACGTCTTGCTATCGACGAGCAGATGATGAACGAGATTGCGGCAATCAAAAAAGCGATTGAACCGGAAGAAACCCTTTTCGTGGTGGATTCCATGACCGGACAAGATGCCGTGAACACAGCGAAGGAGTTTAATGACCGCTTGAATTTTGACGGGGTTATACTGACGAAATTGGACGGTGATACTCGCGGTGGTGCCGCTTTGTCGATTCGTACGGTTGTAAACAAACCGATCAAGTTTGTCGGAACGGGCGAGAAACTGGAAGCCTTGGATGTATTCCATCCCGAGCGTATGGCAGACCGTATCTTGGGTATGGGGGATATTGTTTCTTTGGTGGAGAAAGCACAAGAGCAATTTGATGCTGAAGAGGCTATGAAATTGCAGAAGAAGATAGCCAAGAACCAGTTTAATTTTAACGACTTCCTGAGCCAGATACAGCAGATCAAGAAAATGGGTAACATCAAGGATCTGGCATCCATGATTCCCGGTGTGGGCAAGGCATTGAAAGACGTGGATATTGATGACGATGCGTTCAAGGGTGTCGAAGCAATCATTCACTCCATGACTCCTGCCGAACGCGAGAACCCCGAATTGCTGAACGGCTCTCGCCGAAAACGTATTGCCATGGGTAGCGGAACCACTATTCAAGATGTAAATCGCCTCTTGAAACAATTTGACGAATCGAAGAAGATGATGCGTATGTTGTCCAAAGGCGGTAAGATGATGGGAAAGGCGCCAATGAGGAGACGCTAGGAATTTTAGATTTAAGATTGACGATTTCAGATCATGTAAGTGGTTGAGATTGGAAATCATAAATCGTAAATCATAAATCATAAATTTAAAAATTGATGGAAATTATTGACGGTAAAAAGATTGCAGCACAAATAAAACAGGAACTTGCGGACGAGGTGGCTCGTTTTGTGGCGGAGGGAAAGAAAGTTCCTCATTTGGTGGCTGTGCTTGTAGGAAATGACGGTGCCAGTGAAACTTACGTGGCTAGTAAAGTGAAAGCCTGTCAGGCGGTTGGGATGAAAAGTTCGGAACTGAGATACGGTAATGATATTACAGAAGAGCAGTTACTGGAAGTTATAGACAAGTTGAACGATGATCCGGATGTAGACGGGTTTATCGTGCAATTGCCTCTCCCGAAGCATATTTCCGAAGAGAAAGTCTTGAACCGTATCAATCCGGATAAGGATGTCGATGGTTTTCATCCCTGCAACGTGGGACGTATGGTGTTGGATTTACCAACCTATCTGCCTGCTACTCCGGCGGGAATCGTGGAGTTGTTAGCCCGCTACAATATACCGACGGAAGGAAAACATTGCGTGGTGGTAGGACGAAGTAATATCGTTGGCACCCCGATGGCTATATTGATGTCACGCAAGTCCAAGCATGCCAATTGCACGGTAACCCTGTGCCATAGCCGCACGGCAAATTTGAAAGAGATTACTTTGCAAGCCGATATCTTGGTTGTCGCGATCGGTGTGCCTCATTTTTTGAAAGAAGACATGGTTAGAGAGGGAGCCGTGGTGGTAGACGTGGGTATTCATCGTCTGCCGTCCGAAACGAGCAAAAACGGCTGGCAACTCGTGGGGGACGTGGATTACGAGCACGTGGCTCCTAAATGTTCTTATATAACTCCGGTTCCCGGTGGCGTGGGACCGATGACTATTGTAAGCCTGTTGCAAAATACGGTGAAGGCTTGCAGGGCAAAACATTAAACAATTGAAGATGGAGAATTGAAAGTTGAAAATGGCTTCCCTAGTCATTCCAATTTTCAATTTTCAACTTTCAATTTTCAATTCGTGTTATGGTTCTCAATTATATCTGGATATTCTTTTTTGGTGCGGCATTTCTGGTGGCTCTCTGCAAGTTGCTCTTCATGGGTGACACGGAAGTTTTTTCTGCTATCGTGAAAGCTACTTTCGATATGTCGAAAACGGGTTTTGAAATCTCGTTAGGTCTGACAGGAGTATTGACTTTGTGGATGGGAATCATGAAAATCGGAGAACGAGGAGGGGCGGTGAAAGTGATGTCATGGTTGATCAGTCCTTTCTTCCGGAAATTGTTCCCGGAGTTACCGCCTGATAGTCCGGCATACGGTTCCATCATGATGAATATAGCTGCGAATATGCTGGGACTGGATAATGCGGCTACGCCCGTGGGATTGCGGGCAATGCAACAGATGCAGGAGGTGAACCTGCGAAAGGACAGGGCGTCCGATGCACAGATCATGTTTTTGGTGTTGAATACTTCCGGGCTGACGATTATTCCCGTGTCGGTGATGGTCTACCGGGCACAGATGGGAGCAGCCAACCCGGCGGATATATTTATCCCGATTCTTTTAGCCACGTATGTTTCCACAATTGCCGGGTTGATTGCGGTGGCGATTTATCAGAAATTGAACTTGTTCAACCGGGTAGTAATGGCTTATCTCGGGGGAGGTACTTTGGCCGTAGGTGGCTTGATTTGGTACTTTTCGGGTTTGGATAAAGAAACGATCACTACTGTCTCAACGGTAGCCAGTAATGTGATTTTGTTTTCGATTATCGTGTCTTTTATCGGCATGGGGGCATGGCGTAAAATTAATGTATACGATGCTTTTATCGACGGGGCGAAAGAGGGATTTTCCATTGCGGTAAAGATTATTCCTTACCTCGTGGCGATACTTGTCGCCGTGGGTGTGTTCCGGGCAGCCGGGGCAATGGATATGCTGATGGGCGGTTTGGAGCGTTTGTGTTTGGCGTGTGGCTTGGATGCTGATTTTATCCCCGCTTTGCCGACAGCGTTGATGAAGCCTTTAAGCGGTAGCGGGGCGCGGGGATTAATGATTGATACGATGAACACTTTCGGGGCGGATTCTTTCGCGGGAAGACTGGCTTCGACTTTTCAAGGTGCCACGGACACAACCTTTTATATTATAGCTGTTTATTTTGGGGCAGTGGGAATCAAGAATACCCGATACGCCATTCCCTGCGGGTTGATAGCCGATTTGGCAGGCATTATAGCAGCTTTGGTGATGGCATATTTGTTTTTTGCATAATTCGCAACAATCGGGTAAATAAATTACATTTGTCGTAATGATTTTATGACTTATTTGTATTATTATTGTATTGCTAATTTTATATACACGAAAAAGTGGCTTTGCATTGGGATGAACAATTTATGAGACAGATCAACTCGAAAGAGCCGAAAGCTTACCGGGAGGTGTTTAATGAATTTTACAATTCATTGGTCTACTTCGCCATGCGTTATGTTGAGCGGGTGGAGATAGCCGAGGATCTGGTGCAGGAACTTTTCGTGAATTTATGGGAGAGTAAGACCGTTCATACTTCTTACAATGGTTTCAAAACTTTTCTTTACACGTCCGTGAAACACGCTTGTCTGGATTATTTGAAACACAAGAACGTGGAAGGGAAGTATATTTCATATATGTTGGAGCATCCCGAAACGGAAGAGGAACTGGCGACAAAGATTACCGAGGAGGAGATATATCGCTTGTTCCTAAAAGTGCTGGAGGAATTGCCGGAGCGTCGTAAAATTGTTTTTAAATTACATCTTCAAGGGAAAAAGAATGAGGAGATTGCCCGCTTGTTGCGAATATCGATAGAAACGGTAAAAACGGCAAAAAAAGAATCTATACGCTATTTCAAGAAGCGTTTGGGCGATGCTTTTTACATGTTGGGCTTTCTAGCAGGAGGAATATAAATTTAATAGGAGAACCTAGGGGATTTTTCTCGAAAACGATTCCCGATCGTCTGTTACCGGAAGCGTACACGGGGAATAAACCATGAATAAAGCCGATAGGAGTCGGCTTTAACTCGGTTTTGACTTGACTTTAACTCGGCTTTATACGATGATCGCGGGACGTCTTCTTTTAGATTCCGGTAGAAAATGAGTATAAAGATAAGTTGTAAATGTTAAATTTTTGCCTTTCCGATCCCCCTAAATTGAATGGTTGTCGTTCTAAGTATAAAATAAGCGAAAATGGATAATAGTAATTACAGAATAGTAGAACTTATTCAACGGTATTTTGCCGAGGATTTGGATGCCGCCGAGAGAGAGGAGTTGGAGAAATGGTTGGCTACACATCCCGAGGACAGAGAGATGTTTGAAAAGATCCGGGAAGGGAAAGCTTTGGAGGCGAGAGAGGTTGCATGGGACAAGATGGATCGAGTGAAGGCTTTGCGGCAATTCGAGAGAAAGGTCGGATACAGAAAACGTTCTTTGACTACGCGTGTGATGAAATACGCGGCTGTGATTATGATTCCGTTGTTGGGAGTGTTGGCTTGGAATCTGACGAGGGAGGTGAAACAGGTGAACTCGTCGGTGTCGCTGGCAATTGTGCCGGGTGCATCCAAGGCTGTCCTGATACTGGAAGACGGGGAAGAGGTTGCCTTGGAATCTATGGAGGGCGATCGTTTGGATATTTCGCAATCCGGGGTAAGGGTACAAAGTATGGGAAGCGGTATAGTGTATTCCGATACGGTCAAGAAAAGGAGTGGTAAGAGTTTTAACCGCTTGAATACGCCGAGAGGTGGAGAGTATAACGTGATACTGGCTGATGGTACGCGGGTGTATTTGAATGCGGCGTCGAGTTTGAAATATCCGGTCGTGTTCGACGAAAAAGAACGAACGGTATATCTTTCGGGAGAGGCTTATTTTGATGTGGCGAAAGATGCTAAGCGACCATTTTACGTGATAACGGATGTCACGAAACTGGAGGTTTACGGGACGTCGTTCAACGTGAATACCCGGTACGGGAACGGGGTACAGACAGTTTTGGTTTCCGGCTCGATAGGGGTAGAGGGGCGTATGATAAAACGGGTGTACCGGGTTGAACCTTCCGAGTTAATCGAGTTTTCGTCAGACGGGGAGTTTGTTAAACGGGAGAAAGTGGATGTGGCTCCTTACGTGGCTTGGAGATACGGGCAGTTTATGTTCGAAAACGAGAGCTTGGAGCATATCATGAATACGCTTTCGTTGTGGTACGACGTTGATGTGTTTTACTCGAACGAGAGTGTTAAAAAACATCGTTTCACGGGGCATATGAAGAAATACGAAGATATTGATACGATTTTGGATGCGATAAGTAAAATTATGGGAGTTACGTTTATAATAAAGGACAAAACAATTACAGTGATGGAATAAAAACGGAAGGTGTTCCACCACCTCCCGTTGAAAGTATGCCTTAGTTATTGTTCCACCAATGCGTAAGGCTAGTATTAATGATTAATCTACAAATTTATGAAAAAAAGTCGATTATGCCCTCACCCCTATCCGGGAATAGGACGAAAAATTTTTCTGATTATGAAGTTATGTCTATTTCTATTGGTTTTCTTTACTTTCTCGTTGACCGCTAACGTGCGGGCACAGAAGGAAAAGGTGAACTTGAGTTTGAAAGAGGTATCGATGAAAACTTTGTTTGAAGAGATACAACGGCAAACAAGTTTTTATTTCGTGTTTAGTGCAGAACAAACCCAAAGATTGGGGATGTTTACCGTTGAGGCAAAGAACGAGAATCTGGAAAATGTATTGAACCGGATTTTTGCCAATACAGGATTTGTTTACGAGTTTAATAAGGATTTAATTATAATACGCCCGAAAGCTGATGTTGCGCAAGCGAAGAAAGAGATTCGGGTAGTAGGGAAAGTTACGGACGAGAAAAAGTTTCCGTTACCCGGTGTGACCGTGCAGTTGAAAGGTTTGCAACTGGGTACGGCGACGGACAAGGACGGGAATTATTCCATCCGTTTCGTCGAGTCGGACAAAGGCATGATTCTGGTATACTCGTTTATCGGAATGGAAACCCAAGAAATTAAGTACACGGGCAAGGACACGATCAACGTGGTGATGCGGGAAACCGTGGCGGAATTGGAGGAAGTGGTGATCAACACAGGATACACGAGGGTGGATGCCCGCAAGAATGCCAGTGCGATCACAACGATTAAAGCGGAAGATATCATTACTCCCGGTTTGCAGACGATTGACCAAATGTTGGAGGGATATGTCCCCGGTATGATCTTTATGCAGAATACCGGACAGATTGGTGCGGCTCCCCGTTTGAGAATCCGTGGTACTTCTACCGTGTTGGGTTCGCAGGAACCGCTTTGGGTCGTGGACGGGGTTGTGGTGAAAGATCCGGTGGATATAGACCCGCAGGATATTAATGACCTTGATTTTGTGAACTTGTTAGGTAACGCTATTTCCGGATTAAATCCGGAGGATATCGAACAGATCGACATCTTGAAGGATGCTTCTGCCACGGCTATTTACGGTAAAGAGGCTGCGAACGGTGTAATTGTGATTACGACCAAAAAAGGTAAGCAAGGACCTCCGACGGTGAGTTACTCGCTTTCCGGTTCATTTACACAACGCCCGAGTTATAATGACAGGAGCGTGAATATGATGAACTCGAAGCAGCGAATAGATCTTTCCCGGGAGATGATTGAAAAAAAGATGGCTTATCCTTCTAACACGATGTGGGTGGGGTACGAGGCGGCTTACCGGGAGTATCTGAATGGCCGGATCAGCTACGAAGAGTTTGAACGGCAAGTGAATTATTATGAAACGCTGAACACGGATTGGTTTGATATTTTGATGAAGAATGCTTTCTCTCACAAGCATACTTTAAGTCTTTCGGGAGGTTCGTCCGCGTTGCGTTATTATGCTTCTTTGGGGTTGAACAACACGGAAGGAAATGTACGCGGAGAGTTGAACCGGGGGTACACCACGAATCTGAATTTATCAGGGAGTTTCGATAAGTTTACCGTGAGTTTCGGGTTGCAGGGGAACGTGTCTAAGAAAAAATACACACCGAATGATGTGGGTGTTACCGAATTTGCTTATAACACGAGTAGGGCGGTGCCTGCGCGTAATCCTGACGGGAGTTACTGGTATTATGGGAAAGAAGCTACTATTGACGGGGAGGATGCTTCCTCGTATTTCCCGGTGAATATTTTGGAAGATCGTGATAATTCTTCACAGGAGATTAACCAGAATGGGTTGACTTTTCAGGCAACTGTGGATTACCAGATTTTGCCGACCTTGAAATTAGGCGTGTTGTTATCATATGCTTTCTCGAATTCCAATTCGGAAGTTTGGCACGGGGAGAATTCTTATTATTCTCGGAGCTTGGCGAAGTTTGAAGGAACTACCGAGACGTATTTTAAAAATAATAGTACTTTGCCGATCGGAGGTGAACTTAAAGAGAGCCGCACGGATCGGAATGCTTATACGGCTCGCGGACAGGTGGAATACCGGGAAGCATTGGATAAGGATGAGTTCCACGTGTTGAATGTAAACGCCGGGGGTGAGATCAAGTCGAACAAGTATAATACTTACGCTAAAACAACCCGGGGATACATGAAGGAGAGAAGCAGGGTCGTGGCATCTGTCGATTTTTCGGAATTCCCGAAGTACTTGGAGTGGCTGAGGACTCCTGCGGCTTTGGGGCAATACACGACGCAAAATTCACATGATGTTTCAGTTTATCTGACCGCGGGATATAGCTATAAGAATATATATAATTTCAGTTTTAATGCTCGTGCGGATTTTTCTAATGAATTCGGAAGCAGGGCGAAGGATAAGTTTTTCCCGATATGGGCGGTTGCGGGACGTTGGAATTTGTCGGAGAATGTGTTGAAGGAGGTGTCGTGGATTAACGATCTTTCTTTACGGGCTTCTTTCGGTTACCAAGGAAATGTACCTCGGGTGTCGTCCCGGTTGGTTATTAAAAAAGAGGCAAGTAGTGTACTTTTCGGCGAGTTATATTCTTCTGTGTCACAATTCCCGAATCCCAATTTGAAATGGGAGAAGACGGCAAGCACGAACGTGAGTCTTGATTTCGCTTTGCTGAAAAGAAAGGTAAACGGGTCATTATCTTATTATTATCGGAAGACGACGGATGCTTATATGCAAAAGAGTATTTCGGAGGTAAACGGGGTGACAGGGTATACTGTGAATCAAGGAACGATCACGAACCAAGGTATAGAGGTTTCTTTGAATTTTACCCCGATCAATTCGATGGGTGCTGACGGTAAAGGTTTCCGTTGGCGGTTTGACCCGCAGTTAGGGCAAGTGATGAATAAATTGATCGATAAAGCGGTGAAGACGAAGGATAAGACTGTACGGGATGATAAGGATATTACCTATCAGGATTACTTGAACGGTACGGTGCAAACGGTGAAACGTTCGTTGAATGGTTTCTATTCTTACCGTTTTATTGGTTTAGACTCGAAAGACGGGCGCCCGATGTTCCCGAATCTGGAACAAACGATAGGAGAGGGGGATGATGCTGTTGATTACGGGGAACAGTTTAAGTTGATGTCAAATGAAGAGCGATATATGTCGGTTATGGAATATTCCGGTACTCGGGTACCTTATTTGCAAGGTGGTATATTGAATAGTATCTCGTATAATCGATTTACACTTTCGATAAATTTGTCGTATAGCCTTGGGTCCAAAGTACGGTTATTGAGGTTGTACTCGGGTGTTTCAGGTGAGAATTCAACTTTAGCTCCGAGCCCGATGGAAAATGTTCGGAAAGAGTTTTTGAAACGTTGGCGGCAGCCTGGTGATGAACAACGTACAAATATCCCGGGTATATTGAATAACTCGGAATTTATGCTGACTACCAGTTCGCTTGGTGTTTGGTGGCTGAAAGATGCATATAATGGATCTGTTGATAGAAAGAAGATTGGAGAGAATATCTGGCAAATGTATGATTACTCGAATATAAGAGTCGTAAGCGGTAATTATTTGAAGATTCAGAATATTTCAATCCGTTATAATTTGCCGGAGGCTATTTGTAAGAAAATACACATGAAATCAGCTTATGTATCTTTGACTGGAACGAATCTGCACACGTTTTGTAACAAAAAGTTGAAAGGTCAGGATCCGGCTACACAATCGGGAAATGCCTCCACGATATCAATGTCGTTGCGACCGACGTATTCATTTAGTTTGAATGTTTCATTTTAATAGAAAGAATATGAATAGAATATATCTATATGTGATAGCGTTACTTTTGGTAACGACTTCCTGCGGTGAATTTCTGGAGGAGGAGTCACAGAATTTGAGTTACGTTCATTCGACTCAGGATTTGGATGAGTTGTTGATAGGAAACGGATATTTGCAAAAGAATAAGACTGGAGATCCATATCGCTTTTTGTGGCTGGATGTGATGGATGATGATGTGACGCATTTTTTGGCAAAAGCACCGTCGGATGTTGTTGCGGCGATGTTTAATCATATGCGTTATTTTTATCGGTGGGATGCCTATCCTTTTAATGATGACTCTCCCAATATGTGGGCTGGTCCCTCGGGATGGGATAAACTTTACTCGTGTATCGGGATGGTGAACGTGATTCTAGCTGAATTAGATCGATTTAAGGACGAGAAGGAGCATGACCGGATCATGGGGGAAGCTTATTTTTTGAGAGCGTTTTATTATTTTTATCTAGTAAATCTTTGGGGACATCCTTACAATACGGTGTCGGCGTCAACAGATTTGGGGGTGCCGATTAAGTTGACAGAGTATATTGAAGACAAAGGGTATAGCCGGAACAGCGTGGAGGAGTGTTACCAGCAGATCGTAAGTGATGCGAAGGAAGCGGTCGTTTATTTAGAAGGCGTGACACAACCATCGACGCGCAGGGCAAATCAGAATGCTGCCCGGGCTTTGCTTGCCAAGACTTATTTGTACATGAACGAGTACGAATTGGCATTGGAACAATGTAATGCTATTTTGGAAAAGCCGGGGGATCTGGTGTTGTATAACTTGAATGCGATGACTCCGTCTGCTTTCCAGACTGCATACCGGAAACAGGTATCAAACGAGTGTATTTTTACTAATAGTTATTGCTCGCTATTGTTTCAAACGACATACGAGTCGGTTGCAGTTTCTACCGATTTGATTAATTGTTATGATGACCCCAATGATTTACGTTTTGTTTCGGGTGGCAATTCTCATTTTTTTAGGTATTATTTGGGGAATTATTTCGGTATGGTAAAGGCCGGGACAGGCGAAACTTACAGTATTAGCTTGGTGTTCTCGGAAGTGTATTTGAATAAGGCGGAGGCACTGGCGATGTTGGGTAGGACAGATGAAGCGATCGAGACATTGCAGAAATTACGTGAGAATAGAATGACCGACGCGGGAACGATAAATTTGACGGGAGAAGATCTGGTGAAATTCATCAGGGCAGAGCGTCGTCGTGATCTTTGTTTCATGGGACAACGCTGGTTTGATTTGAAACGTTATGCTGTACACCCGAAATATCCGCAAAAGACAAGGATCGAGCATCCTTACTATACTTGGACGGGAAGTAGTGCCATACTTGAGAAAACGTATGTCTTGGAGGAATATCCCGGTGATGGAGGTTGGTTGATGCCATTCCCGAGTAGTGCGCTTATATCGAATGAGGGTGCCTTGAAAAACAATGTACGTCCGGATAGATAAATGTGAAAATATAAAATAAGAGTATGAAAGCGAAAATATTATTTTTAGGATATATATGCGGAATGTTTCTTTTGGGCAGTTGTTATAAAGAGAGTGATATAAGTCCGTCATATATGGATCGGAATTGGTATATTTTGGAAGATTCTGAAAATCCGTTGGACCATCAGAGATATCTGGTATATAAAGAATATGGGATTCCTATCTTTTATAAAGATACGATAGGGGTTCAAGATCGAGGTGTAGATGCTTTCGGGGAACCGGTGATATATTACGAGGTGATTGACCCGGATTACACGATCGAAACAATGTATAAGAAAACGACATTTGAGTTGAGCGATCAGGAAGATGCTTTGATAGAAGGTGTGAAGTTTATAAAAGATCGAGTGATACCGGAATTGATTTCTCCGGTATTATACCCACGGTGTTTCTTGTTGGTTAAAAAAGTAACCTTGTCAAATTTGTCTTCTTATGAGGGAAATTGTTTCCGTGGTATGATGACAACGTTGGTATCTCACGTGGAAAAATTGAAGGATATGAGTGATGTCGAATTGAACCGATTAGCAGTGGAAGTGGTCGGGGAACAGATCGGGGCGTATTTGGCGGATAGCTGTATTGTTGAATTAGAATCATTCATTAATGTTTCGAGGAAAGAGGTGAACCCGAACGGATCATTGTATGCTTTTAGATTGACTGGCGGTACGACTCCTAAAATGGCTCCCGTGGCGAATTTCGGATTCTTGTCTTTTGACCGGAAAGAGGCTAATAATGCAAACACTTGCCAAACTGTAACGGAACAGCGGGACGTGATGGATTACGTGACCGAGGTGTACATGAATGACGACGCGGCTTTCAAGGAGAAATATAAAGATTATCCTTACGTGCTGAAAAAGTATGACTTGATGAAGAAAGTCGTGGCGGATATGAAAGCTAGATTTAAATAGTGTTGAGTTTTATTGATATGATGTTTTTCAAGGTGTTATCCTAAAGATAACA
Organism: Butyricimonas sp. Marseille-P3923; assembly: GCF_900184685.1. GTDB lineage: Bacteria > Bacteroidota > Bacteroidia > Bacteroidales > Marinifilaceae > Butyricimonas > Butyricimonas muris. The sequence goes on along the minus strand of NZ_FXXL01000007.1, from coordinate 2,168,947 downwards.
CCTTGAATTAAAAACTCTTTGTGTTTAAAAAGAGGGGTGTTTGGTTCGACGTATTAAAAAAAGATGTATGAGTAAATGGTTAGTATGGGGTGTGTGGTTCGTGTATTTGTTGGCTTGCCCTTGTTCCGCGGATGCCGGATTCTGGAAAAAGAAGAAGAAAGGCAAGGCGGAGGTAAAGGTGGAGTTGAGCGAGTACGATAAATTATTTAAAGGGAAAAGATATGAAACCGCTATCAGTAAATTTATGGCGGTACATAAAATGGACGGAAAGGTTTATTTGGAATATCCTTTGCGACTGATGGGGAGAGAGTTGTTACTTGCTTCTACGACTACGGTTTCCACGGATAACACAGTATGCACGAATGGTTATAAAGAGAATACTCCCTTGCATGTCCGGTTCACGTTGGAGAACGGTATGGTACAGTTGAGGAAGGTGAATGCTTGGATAGCTGCGGATGGGGATAAAGAGAAGATGGAACAGATTATTCGACAGAATTACAGTGATCCGGTAGCGGCGGCTTACAAGGTATTGGCGTATACGCCGGATAGTTTGGCGGTGGTGTTCGAGATGACGGGGATGTTTTTGAACGAAGAACCTCAGTTGTCACCGATACCCGACGAGAGTGGGGGAATGAAGGTGACGGCTTCTTATAATGGTAATCTGTCTTCTGTGCTGGAATTAAAGGCGTTTGAAGATAATGTGTCTGTGAAATCACGATTGATGTATAATTATTCGGTTACTTATGACCGGATGGCGTTGGTGAAAGATCAACCGCTGAACGTGGAGGTAACCCGGACTTTGTTGTTGTTACCGGAAAAGAGGATGCGTCCCCGGATTTCTGATTTGAGATTAGGGGTATTTCTGACGCAAAAGCGTTATCTGTCGGAGCGGGGTGAAGAGGTAAGAAAATGTACTTATGCCAATCGTTGGCGTTTGGAGCCTCGGGACGAAGAGGCTTATCGACGGGGAAAACCGGTAGAACCCGTGAAGCCTATTGTTTTTTACGTGGATACACTTTTCCCGGAGGCTTGGAAAAAGCCGATACGGGAAGGGGTATTGAAATGGAATCGTGCCTTTGAGAAGATCGGTTTTAAAAACGTGATGCAAGTACGGGATTTTCCCCGGGATGATCGTTCGTTTGATCCCGATAACTTGACGTATTCCTGTATTCGCTACGTGCCGACAGGGGTGGCTAATGCCATGGGACCCTCGTGGGTAGACCCGTCTACCGGAGAAATATTGAACGCGAGTGTATTGATTTATAATAACGTGATCGAGATGATTCGGGGCTGGCGCTTCGTGCAGACGGCACAGGTAGACCCGTCGGTACGGGGAAAGGTGTTGCCAGAAGCGGTATTACACGAATCGTTGAGTTACGTCGTGGCACACGAGGTGGGACATTGTTTGGGACTGATGCATAATATGGCGGCATCGAGTGCTTATCCCGTGGATTCATTGCGTTCGGTCGGGTTCACGGGGAAATATGGTACGACACCTTCGATTATGGATTATGCCCGCTTTAATTACGTGGCGCAGCCCGGTGATGCGGGAGTGAAGCTGACACCTCCGGATTTAGGAGTGTATGACGAATTTGTTATCCGGTGGTTGTACACGCCTGTTTACGGGACGACTTCGATATGGGACGAGGCGAAGGTATTGGAAAGTTGGGTGGACGAGAAAGCGGATAATCCGATGTATCGTTTCGGAAGACAGCAACTTATGGGGCGTTATGATCCGTCCGCAATCGAGGAGGACTTGGGAGATGATCCCATGAAAGCGGGAGAATACGGTATACAGAATCTGAAATATATCCTTGCCCGGTTGAATGAATGGATTGAAGATGATCCGGCGGCGGAGTATCGTCAGCAATTGTATGATCATATTGTAAATCAATACTATCGCTATATCCGGAACGTGACCTATAATATAGGGGGAATATATCTTTCCGACGCCAAAGAGGAAAGTTTTTATAAACGCTATCGACCGGTATCCGCTGAAATACAAAAAGCTTCTGTGAAATGGGTGTTCGAGCAGTTGAGGAATATGGCGTGGTTGGATGATCCGCTTGTGTTACGGAAATTCCCGTTGGGAATGGCTTCGTCCGTGAATTTGACAGAGATTATCGGCAAGCAACTGATCGCCTCGTGTAGCCGGGTTACCTTGTCGGCTTCACTCGCGGGAGGATATCCGGTCGGGGATTATTTCAATGATCTGTATGCGGGGATATGGGCGAGTGCTATCGAGGGACGGGAATTGACGGCGGGAGATATGATCCTGCAATCGCTATTCGTGAAACAGTCGGAGGAACCGATGAAAACGATGGTTGGAAGTCGGGTTGGCTTGACAGATGGAGATTGTCCGACGTTGTTGGATACGTGGTGTTATGGATTGGACCCGACGGGAATGACGGAGCGGTATATCGGCGTGATACGGCAACATGAATTGTCTCGTTTCGGGAATGGGTACGGGTGGCAACGAGTGGTGGATACCCGGGCGTTGGAAGAGATGCCGACTTATTATTTAGAGGCTATGTTTAAAATAAAGCGTTTGCTGGAGGAAAAGATGGAAAGTTTCACGGGAAAGGATCAAACGCATTATCAAGCGATGCTGTTCATGATAAAGCAGGTTTTGGGTAAACAGGCGGGAATGAATTAAAATAGATGATTATGAGAAAGTGGATAATACCTTGTGTAGTTTTGGTTGCTCTGGGCTTTTGGTCTGTTTCTACCGTGTCTGCTTCCGAACGAAAGAAGCGGAAAAAAGAGGAGACGGCGCAACCGGGGAAATACGAGAAACTGTTTCAAGGTAAAAAATATATAACAGTTTCCGGTGATTTTATGACATTGCATAAGATGGACGGGAAACTTTATTTCGAGATGCCGTTGAAGTGGATGGGACGGGATATGTTGCTTGCCTCGGCTACTTCCGGGACGAGTGACAATCTGGCTGCCGTGAGCGGATATGCGCCCGGTGGAGGGATGCACATGCGCTTCATGATACAGGACAGCACGGTGCAATTGCGACTGGTGGCAACTTCCGTGACAGTAGACGAGAATAATCCCCGGATGAGGCAAGTGATGGCACAGGGGTATAGTGATCCGATATTGTATGGTTATAAGATTTTGGCATATAATCGGGATAGTTCGGCAGTTGTTTTCGATGTGACATCTTTATTTATTTCGGACGTGCGGGAGCTTACCCCGATCGTTCCGGCTTCCGGGCAATTCCGGATCACGGGAAAGATGACGCCTGCTTATTCTCATTTGGGTGAGGTCAAGGCATTTGACGATAACGTGTCGGTAAGGTCTTCGCTGTCCTACTCGATTAGTGCTTACTATTTTATATTTCCGGTGATGAAGCAGGAGCCGGTAACCGTGGAGGTAACCCGGACATTGATGTTGTTGCCGGAGGATAAGATGCGTCCCCGTTTGTCGGATTCCCGTCTTGGGTTGTTTCTGACGGAACGAGAACATATTCCGGTCGAGGGTGAGGCTATACGTTCCTATTCGCTTGCCCGGCGGTGGCGTGTCGAACCCCGGGACGCGGAGGCTTACAAGCGGGGTGAACTCACGGAACCGATGAAGCCGATCGTCATGTACGTGGACAATCATTTTCCGGAAGGGTGGAAAGAACCAATCAAGAGGGGGATATTGAGATGGAACAAGGCTTTCGAGAAGATCGGTTTCAAGAACGTGATTCAAGTGAGGGATTTCCCGACGGACGACTCTGATTTTGCTCCCGATAACCTGAAATACTCGTGTGTGAGGTATATTCCTTTCACGTTGGAAGAGGGTGTCGGTCCTTTTTGGGTAGACCCGTCATCGGGGGAGATATTGAATGCCCGGATATTGATATTCAACGACGTGGTAAAAGCGATTCAGCGGGATCGGTTCGTGCAGACGGCACAAATAGACTCTAACGTGAGGGCAAAGAAGATACCGGACGAGGTGATTGGCGAGTCGTTGGAAGCTATGGCAGCACAGAAAATGGGGAACTGTCTGGGGCTGATGAATAATCTGGCTGCTTCTTACGCTTACCCGGTCGATTCGTTGCGTTCGGCTTCTTTTACCTCGAAATATGGTATTACACCTTCGATCATGGATCGGTTGCAATATAATTACGTGGCTCAACCGGGAGATCGGGGTGTACGATTAACTCCGCCGGATTTGGGTGAGTATGATGAATTTGTTATCCGGTGGTTGTACACGCCTTTGTGGGATATGGCTTCTTTCGAGGAGGAATCCCGGGTGCTGGAAGCATGGATAGATGAAAAGGCGGGAAATCCGGTCTATCGTTTTGGGAAACAGCAATGGATGAGTGCTTACGATCCGTCTTCATTGGAAAATGATTTGGGGGATGACGTGTTGAAGGCGGGTGATTATGGGATAGCGAATTTGCGGTATATTGTTTCACGTTTAAAGGATTGGATAGAAGATGATTCGGATGCCGCTTATCGTCGGCAGTTGTACTCGGCGTTGGTGACGCAATACGAGCGCTATCTGATGAGCGCTCTCGTTCACGTGGGCGGGATATATTTAACGGAGGTAAAGGAGGGAACCCCCGGAGAGCGTTTCTGTCCGGTGGCTAGAGAGCGGCAGAAGTGCGCCGTGCTGTGGATTATGCGGCAATTGCGAGATAGTGAATGGTTGGACAACCGGGAATTATGGGAAAAGTTCTCTTTGGGTTTGCCCGATTCGTGGAGAACCCGTTCCAATGTGATTTCCCGTTTACTCGCCCGTAAATCTTACGTGGCATTGTCTGCGCATTTGTCTGATGATCCTTACCCGATGGAAGAGTTTATGCAGGACGTGTATGATGAGGTGTGGAAAACGGTCATGGAAAACAAGGAGTTGACGCTAGTCGATAAATTGATGCAAACGGAATGGCTTGGGGCTTGCCAGTCCCGGGTGGCTACTATCGGGGGAAAACAGTTTTCGGCTGCCACTTTACTCGCTTCGGAAGAGGTGGATTTGACGGCATTCGGTAATGGCTACGGTTGGCAACGGATGATTGAAACCCGGGTGTTGGAGAACGAGGCGATTTATTACTATAAACTGGTGAAAGAGTGCAACAGGATGTTGAAACAAAAGGTTGCCGCAGTACGGGATGAAGAACGTCCGCACTACCGGGCGATGCTTTTGGTTACGGAGAAAATATTAGAAGAAAAATATAAATAATAGTACTATGAAAAGATGGATGATATTGTTGGTCACTGTGGCGCTCGTGGGTTCTTGTTTCCAGAACGCCAGTGCATCCGAGGATAAAAAGAAAACAACCAAAGAGGAGGAAAAGACTGCACCTCGTCCCCCGGTAAAGAAACTCTCTAAATACGAGAAGCTTTTTAAAGGAAAAGCCCACGAAATGGCCAAAGGAGGTTTTATGACCTTGCATAAGGTGGATGGAAAGTTGTATTTCGAGATACCCTTGAAAGTGATGGGACGGGATATGCTGCTCGCTTCCGCCACGACCGAAACAAGTGATAACACGATAGCCATAAACGGGTATAAACCGCAAAGCCCGATGCATATCTGTTTCACGCTGACGGATAGTACCGTGCACATGAGGCGGGTGAATGCCCGGATTAACTATGATGCCGGGGATGTCCGTTTGCAACAGATCGTGGCACAGAATTTCGTGAATCCGATTATAGAGGCATACAAAGTGTTGGCTTTTTCCCCGGATAGTTCGGCGGTGGTTTTTGATGTGACGGCTTTATTTAGTGGCGGCGAGGCTGCCCTTTCTTCTGTTTCCGAGGGTTCCTACCCGTTGACCTACACGGCCTCGGTGAATCGTTCCTTGTGTTCGTTGGAGGATATCAAAGCTTTCGAGGATAACGTGTCGATCAAATCATCGCTTTCTTATAGCGTGAGTGCTAAATTGTTGACAAGAATGCTGTATAGCAATCGTCCTTTGACGATCAAGGCTACCCGTACCCTGTTATTATTACCGGAAGACCGGATGCGTCCCCGTTACTCGGATGCCAGAATGGGGGTATTTCTTACTTTCAAACAACAGATTTCCAACGAGGGCGATCAGTTGCAGTATTATACTTTAGCCAATCGTTGGCGCTTGGAGCCTAAAGATGTGGAGGCATTCAAGCGGGGAGAAACGGTGGAACCCGTGAAACCGATCGTGTTCTACATGGACCCGCTTTTTCCCGAGTTGTGGAAAGAACCTTTACGTATGGGTTTGATGAGATGGAACAAGGCTTTCGAGAAAATTGGTTTTAAGAACGTGGTGCAAGTGAAGGATTTCCCGACGGACAATCCGGATTTCGACCCGGATAATTTGAAATATTCTTGTATACGCTACGTGCCTTCCGCCGTGCAGAACGCTATGGGGCCCTCGTGGGTTGATCCGGTCACGGGAGAAATATTGAACGCGTCTATTCTAGTGTATAACGATGTCGTGAAGATGTTGACGAGTTGGCGCTTTATCCAGACGGCACAGGTAGACCCGCGAGTGCGAGGTAAGAGATTGCCGGACGACGTGTTGAAAGAAGCATTGGCTTACGTGGTTTCACACGAAATGGGACATTGCCTCGGTTTGATGCATAATATGGCGGCGTCGAGTGCATTCCCCGTGGACTCGCTACGTTCGGCTAAGTTTACCCGCGAATACGGTACGACACCTTCTATCATGGACTATGCCCGGTTTAATTACGTGGCTCAACCCGGTGATAAAGACGTGCGTTTGACTCCCCCGGATTTGGGTGTTTATGATGAATTTGTGATCAAATGGTTGTATTCTTATTTTCCGGAAAGCACTTCCTTGAAGGAGGAAACTCGGGTATTGGAATCGTGGATTGATGCCAAAGCGGGCGATCCGATGTATCGTTTTGGTAAACAGCAGCTTGCCAGTCGCTATGATCCGAGTGCCTTGGAGGAAGACTTGGGGGATGATCCTATAAAAGCCGGAGAATACGGTATCAAGAATCTGAAATATATCTTGTCGAATCTCAACAAATGGATTCAAGATGATGAAACGGCGGAGTATCGTCAGGCTTTGTATGGTCAGATCGTGAGCCAGTATAGCCGTTATCTACAGAATGCGGCGTATTGTATCGGTGGTATTTATTTGAACGATGCGAAAGACGGGACAGCTGCCAAGCGTTATACTCCGGTTCCTAAAGCCAAACAAAAAGCTGCGGTAGCTTGGGTGATCGGGCAACTGCAAAATAACGAGTGGCTGGATAACCGGGAGGTATGCTCCAAGTTCGGGTTACACTCGAAAGCGTCGGCAACGTTGAATAGTGCTGTCGCCGATTTGTTGACGAAGATTTATATGAACGTGACATTGTCTTCTTATTTGGAGGAAAAGAATCCTTACACGATGGCGGAATTTTTTAATGACTTGTATGTTGGAGTATGGGATGCCGCTATCAGAAATCGGAAGTTGTCGCACGGCGATAAGGTGATGCAGAAAGCGATGGTGAATATGATGGGAAAATCCTTGACCTTTATCGGGGGTAACAAGATCGGGTTGACCGCAATCTCGGCAGAGGTCGCTTATGCTCCCTCGATACAGGAAATATGTCTTTACGGTTTGGATGAAACGGGAACGATCGCACGTTACTCCAAAGAGTTGACGGAATTGGAAGCACGGGAAGGAAAGGCTTATATGGCAGAACAAATGCGACTGTCCGGCTTTGGCTACGGGTACGGGTGGCAAAGTCCCGTGACATGTGATGCGATAGATGAATCAACGACGTATTATTATGACTCGGCATTGAAGATCAAATCTTTGCTGGAACGAGGGATAGTAACGACAAATCCGGCTGATAAGGCTCATTATCAAGCCATGTTGTTTACGATAAATCAGATGCTCGGTGTGAATTGAGAGCGTGGCCGGGGACTGTACGAATAGGTGGTAGTATTCGTCAGTCCCTTTTTACTATCTGACCGACATAGCTGATCGGGGAGCGTCTTCGGTCGCTGAGATAGAGATAGCAGGTTCCGTCGTATTGAACGTGCATGTTCAAGTAGTACACGTTCCCGCCGGACATAACGGTAAGCTGGTACGCTATCGCTTTTTTCTTGCCTTCCCAATAGACTTTCACCGTCCGGCTGAACAAGATATTTTGGAATGAAATGGAGTCTAGTTGTGAACCGGATTTCACGACTCCGCTACCGAAATAAGGGATTTTTACTCCCACGAGGGAATCTTTTACCCACAAGTAACTGTTCTTAGGCTCAATATCAATATTGTTCCCAGCTCCGGGAGGAGTGAAAAGGGTTTCCACCGTGGGCGTGGCAATATAGAATTTCACGATAAATTTATCACTGTTGACAAGTGCCAGTGTTTTCTGAAACTCTTTCTCGAATCGAATTTCTTTTTTGCTTTGCGCTTTGACCGGAATAATTATAATAGCGAGTAATAGTCCGGTGATAAATAATAGTCTTTTCATGTTTCCCGTTTTAGGAGGTATACGGGAAGGGAGAAAAATGGTTTTATGAAAAATAATATGTGATTTTTCTTTACGAAAAGTTTGTAGTATTACGAAATATTCGTAGATTTGCGAAAGAATCGTAAAAGAAAGATGTATGGAAAAATTGACATATCAGGAAGAAGAAGTGATGCTGATCATCTGGCAGGTGAAAAACGGAGTCATAAAAGATTTTCTAAATCAGATGGAAGAACCGAAGCCGCCTTACACGACGGTGGCGTCAATCGTGAAGAATTTGGAGAAAAAAGGATTTCTGACAAGTAAGAAGCACGGGAATATTTACGAGTATATGCCGCTCGTGGATGAAAACGAGTACAAGACAAAGTTCATGTCGGGAGTCGTGAGAAATTATTTCGAGAATTCTTACAAAGAGATGGTGACCTTTTTCGCTAAAGAACAGAAAATTTCGGCAGAAGACCTGCAAGAGATTATCAAATTGATCGAGAAACAATAAAAATAAAAACCATGTTCACGAGTGAAACATTCATCTATCTGATGAAGATAAATATAGCGTTTATCGTGTTTTATCTTTTTTATAGACTATTGTTTAGTCGGGATACCTTTTTCACGAGCCGTCGGGTTTGCTTGTTGACGATTCTTGTTTTGTCCTTGTGTTACCCGTTGATTCCTTTTACTTTCGGGGAAGAACAGAGGGCGGTCATTCAAGAAACTGTTTCTCAATACACGACTGTTTTCTTACCGGAAATAACGGTGAGACCGGATGAGGCGGTAACGCGATTTACCGTAACGGGTATCGTGGGGTTGTGTTATGGCTTGGTAGCGAGCGTTTTGTTGATTCGTATTTTATTACAAATATTTTCTATATTCCGGTTGATGGGTAAAGGGGAACGCGTGCTCTGTCATTCCACTCCCGTTATAGCTTTATCGGCTCATGTTACGCCATTCTCTTTTTTCAAGTGGATATTCATTAATCCCTCCCTGTATGAATCCCATGATTTACAGGAGATTCTGACACACGAGAAAACACATGTCGATCAATGTCATTCTGTCGACGTGATGATTTCCGAATTGTTGTGTGCATTATTCTGGATTAATCCTGCCATGTGGTTATTGAAACGGGAGATTCGACGTAATCTGGAATTTTTGGCGGATAAACAGGTTGTGACTTCCGGTTTTGATCGGAAAGCCTACCAGTATCATCTTCTTCGCCTTACTTGTACTTCGGCTGCAGCTCAAATAGTTAATAAATTCAACGTGACACCTTTAAAAAAACGTATTATGATGATGAATAAAAAAAGAACATCAAAAATGGGACTGGTCAAGTATGCCTTGCTGTTTCCGGTAGTGGGACTGTTGATCTTGTCCAGCAACGTTCAGGCAATTGTGCAACAGAACGGAGAGTACGCAAGCGTGGTTGGGAAAGATTCTATTGTGGCAAAAGGAATTGTGATGGATGCTGATAATAAACCATTGAAGAATGCTATTGTGGTCATTCGAGGGACTAATATCGGAACTTTTACAAATGACAAAGGCGAGTTTACGATCACCGTAAAACCCGGTGCGGAATTGTTTTTCTCCTATGTCGGGAAGAAAGGGCAACTTCGTGATGTGAAAGATGAACAAAAATTAGTTGTAAAAATGCAGGATGGCGTGTTTGCTATAGATGATCTTCGTTCGGTTTCTGTAGATTCGACTACAGCCAGTATAAGAAATTCCAATGATATTTTTCAAGTTGTGGAAAGTATGCCTCAATTCCCGGGAGATCTAAATAAATATTTGGGAAGAAATGTAAAATATCCGGAGGAAGCTCAAAAACAAAAGATCCAAGGTCGGGTGACGGTTCAATTTATTATTGAAAAAGATGGAACAATTACGGGTGTGACTGTTCTTCGTTCTGTCCATCCTTTGTTAGATAAGGAAGCGATCAGAGTTGTGCAAAACATGCCCAAATGGGTTCCGGGGACACAAAGAGGAGAACCCGTGAGAGTATCATATACAGCACCGATTAATTTCAGATTAAACTAGAATGAACAAGTAGTAGAGGAGGCTGGTCAAAATGACAAAGACAATTCAACCAGCCTCTTCCCTTTATCTCCCCGCCGTGATAATATACATCTCTTCCGGTCGGAGGTATTTGTTTGCCATACGCGTGATGTCTTCTGCCGTGCAGGTACGGATGCGGTCGATAATCCGGAAATAGAACGAGTTGTCTGTCCCGTAATTGAGTTTATGTTTCAGGGCATCCGATTGGGCGAATACGCCGTCGAGTTCCCGCAACAGTTCACCGTTAAAATAGCTCTTCACGAGGTGTAATTCCTCTTCCGGCACGGGTTCGGTTTGCAGGCGTCGGATTTCTTTCATACATTCGTCAATAGTCGCCTCGGCTTGGTCTGCATTGACGTCCGTGGCGATCATCCAGTAAGCTGCCAGAGGCAAATTGACGTTATAGGAACCGATGCCGTAAGTATAACCCTTCTCTTCCCGGATATTAGACATCAGCCGGGAGCCAAAATAACCGCCGAGTATCATGTTGAGTATCTGAAAGTCCGTGTATTCCTCGTCAAGCAAGGACACGCCCGATTTACCAATACGGATACTCGTTTGCACGGCGTCGGGCTTTGACACGTGGTATCTGCCCGGTGTGTAAGGATGCATGGCAAATTGTTCTATTTCGGGCAAGGGCAAATTACCCATGGGAGCGAAGGCTTCACTGACTTCCCGGAGGACGGCTTCGTTGATATTACCGCAAAGCATGATCCGGCACCGGGAGGCTTGCATACGCTCTTTATAGAAATTCATCAATATCTCCGGTGTTACCCGGTCAAAGTCTTCCAGCGTGAAGCGATTGGCGTAAGGATGCGTATCCCCGTAAAGGCGATAAATAAATTCCATGCGTGCCAGATAAGCGGTCTTCTCTATATTTACCAGATGTTGCTGCTTCCTGTTGCGTATGTAAATCTCCAGTTCTTTTCGCGGGAAGACGCTTTCGAGTATCATTTCCGCCACCATTCGGATCGTTTCGTTGGCGTATTTATTCAAGGAGATCATGCTTATTTCCGACTTGTGTACCCCGCAGTTGAAATCCACGTAAGCCCCGTGGTAATCGAAAAGTTCGGCAATTTCGTCGGCTGTATGCTTTCGGGTGCCCTCGTTGAGCATGTTGAGCATGGAGGACGCCACGACGGGTTGCGGTTGATTGTAACTCCCGGCGGGTACTACCATGTCAAGTTTGAACACTTCCTGATTCGGGTCGTGCAGGTACACGATTTCCAGTCCGTTGGGAAGTGTGATTTGTTGGTGTCCCCACAAGGTCGGGCGGGAAATTTCGGTAATAGGCGGTTCTATATTTCTGTTCATGATCATATTATTTTTCTTTGAGATACCATAACGTGGAGCAATTGTTCGGGGAGAATAATTCCCCGGCAGTCTGCTTCAGCGTGTCGAGGGATACTCGGGCGTATCTCTCGCTCTCGGAATTGATAAGTTCGATATCTCCCAGATAATCGAAGAAGGCGAGATTTGCCGATTTATTCTGGTAGTTTATTTCGCTGTACGAGATGCGGGCATCCGTTTTGTTGATTACTTTTTGTAATTCCCGTTCGGTGATCGGGTCTTCGATAAAGTGGTCAATCTCGTTTTGTATGGCGGCTTCGGCTTCTTCGATTGCCACGCCTTCGGATAGTTTTCCCGAGAAGACGAATAACCCGGGGTCCATATCCCCGGTGATATAAGCGTCGATTTCCGAGAATAATTTTCCGTTTTTGATTAAATTGATATACAGGCGGGAGGATTGTCCGTTGGATAAAATATCCGAGATGATATCGCAGGCATAGAAGTTGTCCGAGCGGCGATCTCCCATGTGATAAACCTTGTAAATCGCGTCAGCGGGTACCTTGTTATGTTCGCAAACCAAGCGACGCTCCTCGGTTTGTCGCGGTTCAACGGGTATGGCTTGCCTCGTGTAACGGGCAGGGGCGATATCCCCGAACCATTTCTTCACCAGTTCCAACGCTTTCGTGTCCGTGATATTACCGCTGATACTGAGTATCGCGTTGTCAGGTGCGTAGAAACGATGGAAAAAATCCTTCACCTCTTCCAACGTGGCTCCGGTAATATGGTCGATATTCTTCCCGATAGTGGGCCATTGGTACGGGTGCACTTTGTATGCCAGCGGGCGTAGTTTTAACCAGATATCCCCGTAGGGATTGTTGAAATAGCGTTGTTTAAATTCTTCGGTCACGACATTTCTTTGCACGTCAAGTGATTTCTGCGAGAAGTCGAGAGCCAACATCCGGTCGGATTCGAGCCACAAGGCTGTTTCGATATTGGATGCGGGAATCGTGATATAGTAATTCGTGTAATCGTTATTCGTGAACGCGTTGTTCTCTCCCCCGGCTTTCTGCACGTGAGTGTCATAGTCCGGGATATGTTTTGAGCCCCCGAACATCAGATGTTCGAACAAGTGCGCGAACCCGGTACGGTTGGGATCTTCATTTTTTGCCCCTACTTTATAAAGAATATTCACGGAAACAAAAGGGGTACTCGTGTCCGTGTTGCAAATAACGGTTAAGCCGTTATCCAGTACGTGTCGGGTGTATTTTATCATTTTTACATTTTTATATTTTCGAATCTCTTCATCGTGTCGTTGAAGTCGGTTATCAGGTTTTGCATCGTTTCCGCCACGTTTTGTTCTTTATGAAGCATGGATGCGATTTGTCCGATTTCTAGTTCGCCTTCCACCATATCGCCCTCGAATATACCTTTTTTCGCTCTGCCTTTCCCTAGCAATTGGGTTAATTGTGCGACGTCTGCACCGGCATCCTCGAGCGCTTTTACTTGCTCGAAAAACTCGTTTTTAATCAAGCGGGTAGGGGCAAGTTTCTTTAACGCTAGCATCGTTCCGCCCTCATCGGTGTTCAGTACCCGTTGTTTGAATGCCGGGTGTGCGGATGATTCTGTCGCCACGGCAAAAAGAGTCCCGATTTGTACGCCTTCGGCACCAAGTGCCATGACTGCTGCCATGGATTTACCCGAGGCAATTCCTCCGGCGGCGATCACGGGAAGGGTGGTGGCTTCCACCACGTTCGGGATTAAAGTCAGTGTCGTCGTTTCTTCCCGTCCGTTGTGTCCTCCCGCCTCGAATCCTTCGGCAACCACGGCATCCACGCCTGCTTCCTCGCATTTTTTGGCGAACAGGGCGCTACTGACCACGTGTACCACCGTGATTCCGTGTGATTTTAACAAGGGTGTCCATTTTTTCGGGCTTCCGGCAGAGGTGAATACAATTTTTACCCCTTCGTTGATAATGATCTCTATAAGCCGGTCGATTTCCGGATAAAGCAGGGGCACGTTGATCCCCCACGGCTTATCGGTCGCCTGCTTCATTTTGTGAATATGTTCCACTAGAGTTTCCGGGTGCATCGAACCTGCGCCCAATAGTCCCAACCCACCGTGATTACTTACAGCTGAAGCCAATCGCCAACCGCTGCACCATACCATACCCCCTTGAATGATCGGGTATTTTATATTGAAAAGTTTTGTTATTCTGTTTTCCATGATATTTATTTTGTATTTAGTATAAGAATCCGAATAGCCATAACGGGATTTTGATATCGTGTCCGAATTCAATTTCATCAGCAGCAATATAAGCCTCTGTTAATGATGAGATTTGTTTTTTCGTTTTATTCTTTCCCCCGATTTCAAACGTGTATTTATTATCAACAAAGAAATCACTTTCTTGTGATGAACTCACTGGAAACAAGTAAGCGAGTTGGTTCAGGAAAAATGTTTCCCTGATATTCCCTATGTTGGGTTGAGTAGAAGATAAAGTGAACATCAGATTCGTGTTGTCCAGATATATCTTTTCCGGTTTTTGTAAAATACCGATTCCGTTTGTCGCTCTCGTCAAGTTGTTCGTGATATGTACTTCTTGTAAATAGTTTAAATAGGTGATCAGGGCATTCCTGCTGATACCTATTCTTTCGCTTAGTTTGGCGATATTCGGGGAGAAGGGTACGGCATCGGCGATAATTTTTAGCAATTGTTTGATCTTTGGAACGTACGATATTTCGACTCCCCGCAACAGGGGAAGTTCTATCTCTAATGTCATGTTGATAATCTCTTCTATACGTTGATAATATAGAGGAGGGAGTTCTTGGTAAAACGGGTAATATCCGTTTTTTAAATAGTCGGGGAAATATTGTAAAGGTTTTATTTTATCGGTTATTTCAGCCGCTAGAGACACGTGTTTATTTAAAATGTCCCCCAACGATAGAATCGGGAATTTTGTTTTTTGATAAAAATTCAGATACTCGCGGAATGATAATCCCTGCATTTCATAGACGATAGCACGCCTGCTTAAGTCTGCCCTTGCATTTAATATTTCCAGTAAAGAGGAACCCGTGAAAATGATATATAAAGTGGGGAAATCGTCATAAATATTTTTAAGTTCTTGAGACCAATTCGGGTATTTATGGACTTCATCCAAGAATAGATATTTTCCCCCTTTTTTCGTGAAACTATCGGCAAGATCGTACAAAAGGTGGTTAGAGAACCAAATATTATCCAAACTGACATATAGTGTGGAATTGTCAAGGGGAAGATGTAATTTAATGTGTTGTAATAGTAGTGTTGTTTTTCCGACTCCTCTGGCACCGCGAATGCCGATAAGTCGTGCTTCCCAGTGAATTTGCTCTATCATTCCACGGGTAAAGGAAGTATCTGTATATTGTAATTTTTGGTAAAATCGTTCAAATAGAGATTCCATGATTTTTATCTTTTACGGCAAAGATATTAAAAATGCTTTCTGTAGACAACATTTTTCCATTAAAATGCTTTCTGCAGAAAGCATTTTTAATATAGTATATGAAGATTTGATTTTATTGCATATTAGAGGCGGCAAGGGCACGCTCCATGATATCCTGTATGATGGTGGATTTTGCGTCAGCGTAATGCTGCACGTCCTTCCAAATTCGGTGGGCTAGCTTTCGTTTGGTTTGTTCGTACAGTTCCCGGTCAGCCCTATTTTCTCTGAGTCGGTCACGAAAACATAGCATGCGATCGACTTCAGAACAGCCTTGACTGAACACGTGCAGGTTAATATCCGTGTCGGGACCTTTTAGCATACGATGTTCGAACCACTCCGGTTCCCGGATGCGTAGCGTGTAACCAGCGGCTTCGAGGTAGGGAACATAACTAGCCTCGTTAGCAGAATCGGCTACAACCAGTATTATATCGATAATCGGTTTGGCACATAATCCCGGGACTGAGGTTGAACCGACGTGTTCAATTTGTAAGGCATTGTTACTAAGAATATGATATATTCTTTGGGCTTCTCGGGCGAACAGAGTTTGCCATTCCGGGGTGTATTCTGCCAGAAAAATGGGAGCGTTGTGCGGGATACGTTTGCCAATCGTCGATTTTTGCAACTCTTCGTCACTTCTTAAAGGTATTTCCATGTGAGGTATAGATAAAAAGAGCCTTCGAAAACTTCGAAGGCCCGTGTATATAAAAATAATTCGTTTACTTCTGGATATTCGGTAATTCCAAGCCAAGACCTTTCTTCTTGTCTACTGCTTTTAGTATGAATCCCAAAATCAGGGCGGCTCCACCCAAGCAAGCCAACATCACCAGCGGAGCGGTGTAGTTGTAAGAAATGGCGGCTTCTTCGGGGGTAATGATTCCGCTTTTCAAATCGGCTACCAGTTGAGGGTTAGTTTTATCCAATACCTTACCGATGAGTAGGGGGAACAACCACAACCCGATATTCTGAACCCAGAAAATCAAAGCGTAGGCACTACCGATAATTTTGGAGTCCACCAATTTCGGTACGCTAGGCCACAGTGAAGCGGGTACCAAAGAGAAGCTGGCGCCGAGGACGAGGATCGTGACATAGGCAACGACGACACCTCCGATGGCATTTCCTTGGAACATGGGTAAAATGAAGGCAAAAGTGAGGTGGCAAATGATAAGCAGGATGGAACCGATGACAAGCATGGATGCTGCTTTACCTTTGTGATCCACGTAATTACCCAAGATAGGAGTGATACCCACTGCCAACAACGGGAATACGGCAAAAATGGTTTCTGCGCTCTGACGCATGTAACCCATGTAACAGAATATAATCAATGACACGATTGCCAACGCCAGTAACCCGTACTTCATGCCTTTCGTTTTCGAGAAGTTGCTGGCAAAAGCGGCAGCAGCTACAACAAGCATGATACAATATTGGATAACGGTAACTGTGTTCGTTGCCCAGAATGAATTGGGATCCACGCTAGTGAACGATAAGTTACATTGCAACATATTCACGGCATATTTCTGGAAGGGGAAGATTGCCGAGTAGTAGAGTACGCAAAGCAAGGCTACCAACCAGAATCCCATGCTCGACATAATTTTGCCCAAGTCGCTGATCTTGAATGGATCGTCTTTCTCTTCCGCTTCTCCGGTTTGTGCATCAAGTTTCTTGTCCATGAAGAAATAGACAATAAACATGATAAGCGCCACGAGCAGCAAGATAACCCCGAAAGCTACTGAACGGGAAACGTCAATATTGCCGCCCAGTTTGGCGAATACCGGCGAGAAGATCATACAGGAAGCTACTCCCAAGCGGGCTAGAGCCATTTCGGACCCCATGGCCAAAGCCATCTCGCGACCTTTAAACCATTTCACGATTCCGCGAGAAACCGTGATTCCTGCCATTTCAACACCACACCCGAAGATCATGAAGCCTACCGCTGCGAATTTTGCTGACGCGGGCATTCCTTTATAGAAAGGAGAGATACCCAATTCGTCAAAACCGGGGATGTAATTCAAGTTGTTGGTAAACCAAGTGTCTAATCCGCTACCTTGAAAACTTTCGGTCACGGCATACCAGTTAATGGTGGCACCGACCAGCATCACGACCCCGGAAAGGATTGCCGTGAAGCGAACTCCCATTTTGTCAAGGATGATTCCCGCGAAAATGAGGAAAAAGATAAAGACATTCAAAAATGTTTCCGATCCTTGCATTGTTCCGAATGCAGTGGAGTCCCAACCTCGGGTGGATTGCATTAAATCTTTAATGGGCGATAGAATGTCCATAAAGATATAAGAACAGAACATGGCAAAAGCTAGGAGTAAGAGAACCGTCCAGCGCATGGCTGCTGAATCTCTAAGGGTTTGTTGAATTTTTTCTACCATAATTATTTATTTAAAAAAGTTGATCTTGCACACAAACGCCCAAAGGTAAAATAAAATATGGAAAATCTTTAAATTTTTTTCTCAATTCTGTACACATTTCTGTCGCTGGCACTTCGGGACACCAGTTCTGCCAAAAACCCGGCTAGGAAGAGCTGGCTACCTATAATCATGCAAGTCAGTGCGATATAGAAATACGGGTTGTTCGCGACCAGCGGTGCCCGGAGTCCGTTTGAAAGCGCCATGAGTTTTTCGATACCGATCCATCCGGCGGCACAGAAACCGATGATGAACAGCAGTGTGCCCAGCGCCCCGAACAAGTGCATGGGTTTCTTGGCGAAACGCGTGATAAATGTTACCGTGAGCAGGTCTAGGAAACCGTTTATAAAACGGTTTAACCCGAACTTGGTAACGCCGTACTTGCGTGCTTGGTGGTGTACCACTTTTTCCCCGATGCGGGTAAATCCGGCTTGTTTTGCCAGTATGGGAATATAGCGATGCATTTCCCCGTACACTTCAATGTTTTTCACCACGGCACATTTATAGGCTTTCAGCCCGCAATTGAAGTCGTGCAGTTTGATACCCGAGAAGCGTCGGGCAGTGGCGTTGAAAAGTTTCGTGGGGACTGTTTTCGTGATTGGATCGTGTCTTTTCTGTTTCCAGCCGGACACGAGGTCATAATCCTCTTCCGTGATCATCCGGTAGAGTTCCGGTATCTCATCCGGGCTGTCCTGTAAATCCGCGTCCATGGTGATCACTACTTCGCCTTGCGCGTCCTCGAATCCGCAGTGTAAGGCGGCGGATTTCCCGTAATTGCGGCGGAATTTGATTCCCCGTACGCGATTGTCTTTCGCGGATAACTCTTCTATCACTTTCCAAGAAGAGTCATTGCTACCGTCATCAACCAGAATGATTTCGTAAGTAAAATGGTTGGCTTCCATCACCCGTTCGATCCATGCGGCGAGTTCCGGGAGCGATTCTTCTTCATTATATAACGGGACAACAACAGATATATCCATGACTAAAATTGTTGAGGGTTAAACGGGGGCGTCTTTCTTTTCACCAGTCCGGCTATAAAGAGAGTGAATGCAGCCCCTACCAGTATTCTATTGAATAATTCTCCAAAAGCGATCACGACGGGAGAAAAGAACAGGTCGCTCAAACTCGTGTTGAATAATTCCTGTAAATTCATGTTTTTGTACACTTCGTTCATCATCGTGAGCATGACCTTTTTATAGGTAGCCAGCAATTCCGTGTCCGAAGAGTAAAGAATAAACGTGTAAACGGCGTAACAAACTGCCGCGACGGCAAGGATATATATGCCGGTGGAAAGGGCTTTCCCGTAGGATATGATTCCCGCCAAGTGGTCGTCCCTGTATTTTTTTATCCCGATGAAAACCCCGAAAATGGTCAGCATCATGATAATATTATTGAATTGCGGGTTCGCCACGACTCCTTTGCCCGCGTAGGCGAAGAGCAAAGAGGCAATGATGAAACTGCCGCCGATGAGTCCGCCGAATAACGTGTTTGGTTTAAAGAATGATTCGTTTGTATTTTCCATTATTCACGACTCCTTTCAATATAGTTGTGCTGCCCCTCTCAAGGAGATCATTTCTCCGGGTTGCGGCTTGTCCCCGTTCTCCATGTAATTGTATTGTAATAATTTCGCCAGTTTAATACCGTATATTTGTGAAATCATGTACATCGTGTCACCCGGTTTGCACTTGTGGAAGGTGTAACCTTTGGGTGCTTTGTTTTTCTTCTTTTTCAAGAAGATGTGCATACCGTTACGCGTGGAGAGTTCGTTTTTGTCGTTGTAAGCCAGAAGACGTTTCAAGGGAATTCCGAAATACTGGGAGATGCCTTCAAACGTGTCGCCCTCCTGCACCTTGATGCAAGGGATATTGTTGATGTAGACTACCCGGCTTTGGTAGTTCTTCGTGTCCCCGAGTTTATAATTCAGTTCGCCCGGGCTTTGACGATGCCTTTTCCCGGGTTTGTCGAATTGATACAGCTCTTCTTCTTCTATGATCTTGATTAATTTCTGCGCGTAATCGGGAGCCGTGGCGTATCCTGCCTTTTTCAGTCCTTTCGCCCAACCCTTGTAATCCGTCTTGGAAAGTTTGAACAATGGGGCATACCGGGAGCGGGAGGTCAGAAATTCGCTATGGTCTACCCACGATTCCTCGGGATTCCGGTATTTGCGGAAACACTCGTTCCGGCTGTCGTCGTCCATGATAAAACTTGCCCCGTTCCAGTTGTGGCATTTGATACCGAAATGATTGTTCGCGTTTACCGCCAGTTGGGATTTGCCGCAACCGGACTCCAGTATCCCTTGCGCCAGCTTGATACTGGCAGGTATTCCCGTGCGATCCATTTCCTGAATGGCGATGGATTTGTATTTTTTGATGAATGCTTTTCTACTGTCGTTCGTTGCACCACATATGTTGACACATATAAAAGTAAGAAATAAAATAGCGTAAATCTTGCTCATGATTCGTGATAAAGTTTTATATTGGCGGTAAAATTACGAAAAAAATTAGAATGGAGAAAGCGGAATTAAAGATAGATTACATCTTGTGCCGGGAATCTTACCCGGAAGGGTACGAGGAATTGTGTCGTGCCGCCTTGGAAATCACGGAAAATGCTTATTGCGTGTATTCCGGTTTTGCTGTCGGGGCAGCCGTTTTGATGAATAACGGGGAGGTGGTTCGGGGCACGAATCAGGAGAATGCGGCTTACCCCTCGGGGCTCTGCGCGGAGCGCACCGCCTTGTTTTATGCCTGTTCCGCTTACCCGGAAGCTGGGGTGAAAGCCATAGCCGTTGCGGCACGGGACAAGGGTGTCGAGGTCGACGAGTATGTCACGCCTTGCGGGGCTTGCCGGCAGGTGATGTCCGAGATTGTCGGGCGCTATCATGCTGATTTTGATGTAATCCTTATCGGGCGCACGAGTACCTTGCTGGTGAAGGCGAGTCAGCTATTGCCTTTCTCCTTCAAATTAGGGGATACCCGCCCGTGATACTCCCGCATAGGGCTAAGATAGGTTTTCGAGAGCGATATTATTGATTCGGAGGACGTGCCACGCGTGAGTTTTAAATTTCCTTATATTTCGTTAAAACGTGGGCTAAGTGTGGGCGAACATCAGGCGAAGAGTGGGCGATGCCGCCTAATAGTCACTTGAATCCCGCCCGAAACTCGCTCAAAATTTTAGGAAAAGGGTAGGAAAGGGGTAGCTTTATTTCATGATTTTAAACTTCGATTGATTCTACAAATTTTAGTAATGAAGCAACTTCAGTTGTATGGAATGAAAGTTGATTGAATAGTTTGTGTGTTTTTAGCATTTCTATTGCCGCATCAGCTGTAATAACACTTTGTTCGTATAGACGGATGGTCGCGTATAGTTGGTCGTTTGCAACGGGACCCATGGCCAAATCATATTTTTGGGTGTTTTTTCCTCTGCGGTTATTTACAACAAATTTTAGCCATTCTTTTGTGGCTCCCGAGAATCGGAGGACGGAGTAATCACTATCAAGGATATTATCCGGAACTTCGTAAATAGAAACTATTGCTTTATCGCTTTGCTCTCGGTTCTTTTTGAGTAAAGCCCATTTTTTTGCTTGTTCAAAATTGGTTGTCGTATAGAAACCTTTCCCGAAGTCTGTCGCTTTTCGTCCTCTTTGTATATTGGGATGTTTTACGACAACGGTTGAGCCATGATATAATTTCATTTCTTTTTGTGGATATATGTTGTTATAGTATCTAATATGTATTCGTTATCCTGCGTGTGAAGCATTTCAAATGTTTCTTCCAAGAAATCAAACACATGATATTTGGAAAATAATAATAATGTTTCTTCCGGGGATAGTTTTTTTGAATTTTTGTAATTCTCTAAACAGAATACTTTGAAAAGAAGCGTCTTTTCATCATTGTTCCGGTGGCGTTTTTCTTCTGATTTCTCTTTTTCTAATGTTTCATATAGCAATAGTGTGCTTGAATACCATAGTTTTGTATTTTCATCCAATAAAGATTTATATAAATTGCTCGTGTATATATAGTACAATGCATCATCCAAAGGCAATGATTTTTTTTTCATGACCATACCAACCAATTCTCGTATGATAAACGGGAGCATAGATTGGCTTAGGTCTTCATGATGAGTTTTAGATATTTCCATGGTTATTTGTATTATATCATATCACAAATGTAATATAAATGTTTGGATATTGGTTCAATACTTATTACAAGGATTTGTGCGTGCATGCTTAAGTTTTTTCCGAGAAGAGGAGGGGGCAAAGGATATTATCACGGACATGTACGGGTATATCCGGAAAAATTTCATGGACTCGGATACTACTATTGCGTTATTTATTGAAATCAAATAACGATCGTTTAATAATGTACAAATATAAGACTTTTTTCATTATTAGTAAATGATAGCTATTTTATTTTCGAAATTCACAATCAAATAGTTGTGAATTTGTTGATGATCGTCGTGCGTTGCGAGCCGAATTATCAATAAACGATCCTTTTTTGAGCGTGTGTTTTGGGGGTAATCGTTTGATTGTTAGAGTGTAATATTGAGTGATTGAAAAATAAATGAAATTACAAGTTTTAATTTAATCGTAAAATTATGAGAAAAGTTCTAGTTGCAATTTTGTGTTTATTTTTTCTAGGGGCTTGTTCCCGAGAAAATGAAAAAGGGCAACCGGAAGTTACCGGGAGTCGCTTGGAATTGGGAGTGCGATCTGTTGATAGTATGATTATCACAGGAATGCCTGCTTCTGTGTATAAACTTACGGGATTGCCTGCGGGAGTTCATTTTGAAGTGAAGTATTTTGCGGCAGGAGAAAAGATTGTTTATCAAGATTTACAACCGGGCGAACACACGTTTTTCGTGTTAGGAAACGGAAGGGAAGATGATGGAAGTCATTTTTCTATTCGTGATCGTGAACAGAACGTGTTTGAATTTGGATGGTGGAGCGGTCGTAGGCTTCCCGAGCTTTTGGGAGGTGTGATTAAGGCAGACGGTGCAAGTGAGATGATGTTTGTAGAAATGAATCGTTTGGTTGGCGGCTTGAAAGTGAATGTAGTCAATCAGTCGGAGTTTAACAATATACGTGTGAGATTGGATGCTTCTTGCTATGATTCGGAACAAATTTTATTAGGTGACTATACTTTTATACCGTTAATGTCGCATTCATGGGAGGAATTTGAGGTTGGTGAAGATATTTATCTCTTTCCTTCGAAAGGAGCAGTATTCGGAGAAGTCGTTGTTTATGACGAATATTGGAATGAGTATTGTTTCGATTTTGAAGCGAAAAACAGTATACAACGGAATAAGAAGTTGGAATTGAATTTGACCTTGACTAAGGCGGCGCCGCATGGTCGGTCGATAGATGTTGTGAACTCGGTAATTTGCGAGGAAAAGGTTTTGGAGTTGTAATTTAAATGCGGAAGAAATGAAAAAAATATTATATACTCTTGTATTGTTGTCAGCTGTGTTTTTCACGGGATGCCGGGAAGAGCAATTGGAAGGTGAAGTTCCGGTGAAGGATATTGCTTTGACTTTTAGTAGCAGGTCTTCTGAATTGTCTGTAGAGGAGTTAACCAAGGAGGTTGAAAAGTTACATTTGTTAATCTTTGACGAGAGTGGCGTCTTTTATCAACAAAAAGAGTTTGCCGGTTTAGCGGACGTGAAGCCCGTGAAATTGCCGTTGGGGGCTTACACGTTTGCTTATCTTTCTAATATTGACGAGAACCAGATTAGCGGGTTAAAAGAGGGAGCGAGTTTGGATGATGTGGTGGTTGCCTTGGAAACGGATGCAAACGGAGATGTTGTTATGCCCGGTAGTATTTTTTCTGGTACAGATGAAATCACGGTGGGGGAAGATAAGTCTAGCGAAGCCCGATTGAGTCGTATAGTAGGGCGTTTGGATATAAACGTGAGCGGGTTGAAAGGTGGTGTCGAGTTGCGGAGTGTGGCCTTGTTGGGGTCTCCGAAATCCGTGAGTTTTAACGGAACCCCCAAGGATACGAAAGCACGGTTGAATGTGCCGATGAATAAGGAAGGCGAATTAATGAAAGGTCGGGCGATAGTATTTCCGACATGTGTTGATTCTTTAGCTCGTTTGGAGTTTGTGATCGTGGAGAACGGTGTTGATAAAATATATGTGGCAGAGTTGAAGAATAAAGTGGAGGCAAATAAGATTCACTCTATTAACGTGAAAGTGAATGTTATGGGTGATATTTTCGACGTGGAAATCGAGATGAGTGTAGAGGAATGGGGCGAAACGATGAGCGAGGATATTATTGCGAATGAGAAATTGTATGCCAATGGATGGGTGGTGAGATTAGCCACGGGAAACGTACTGGAGAATTTGGAGCAAATACAAGAGGTTACTGTCAGTTTTATTGATGGAAAAAATAAAATATTTGGAATCAATGGAAGAAAAGATGATGAAATGCAAAAACTTGAGGTGTTTGGTGATACTCTTGTCATATCTTCTTTTGGGCGGCAAGAGTGTGGAAATTTCACGATTCGGAATATTGAGATATTGGATTCGGAGATGAATCGGTTGTATGCTTTACCTGCTCCGGTGAAAAATGTGGTGCTCGATACGATGGGACTCGTGCATGTCGCTTTGCCCGCGATGCTTGAGGTGGCAGAGAATGACAAAACGGCTTTGCTGGAGTTGCGGGATGCGATGAGAGAGGCTGGTGTCGATTTACCCTCGAGTTGGGTCGGGAATAATATTAATCTGTGGTATGAAGTCGAGTTGAACACCGAGGGACGTGTTGTCGGGATCGGTTATTCCAATTTGGATGATTACGATTATGATTATGACCGGAGCCGTTTTGCTAAAACTGCGTCCACAACAATGTCGAGGGCAGTATCAAGAACGGCGGACATGCAGTCTGTTTGGGTAATGCCAGCGTCGTTTAAGAATTTGACTGCGTTAAGATATTGCAATATCTCGGATGAGGAATCTGATTATGGCGTTTTGTCGGAAATTCCCGCTTTTATAAAAGAAATTCCTAATTTGGAAGAATTGGCGGTTACTGTAAATAGTACCACGCTTCCAGAATTGCCTGCCGGGTTGAAATATTTGGAAGTTAGGAGTAAGACGCTGACACGGATTCCGGCTCATATCGGGGATTTGACGCGATTGCAAGTGTTGATTGTTACGGTTCCCGATTACGAGGAGAATGAAGAGTATGATTATGATTATTTGCCGGCATTGTCGCAGGCGAGTGTTTCATCGGTAGAGATGAGTTTTGATAAATTGACGGAGTTGAAGGCGTTGTGCCTTGTAGGGGCAACGAATTGTGAGCTTCCGAATGGGATATGGGATTTGCCGGGCGGTGACCTGCACGAATTAGGGCTTTATGGTTTTAGCCGTATTCAAGTACCGGCTTCGGTAAGTAAATGGAATGTGTTGGAGGATTTGACATTTGGGAATGCCAAGATGACACCCGTGGATATAGAGGCTATAAAGGAGTTGAAATTGAACGATTTGATGATTTATTCACCTGTTTTCGGACAAGGTGGACTTCCGGCTTGGTTGGGTGGAATGAGTTGGTTGGAATATTTGACGTTGTATGATTGCGGTATCACGTCTATTCCGGACTCTTTTGACGGTTTAGTGAATTTGCATGATCTTGATATGCCGCGTAACCCTAATTTGACAGGGAAGTTGCCTTCTGTATTGTTGAGGCGGTATAATGATGGTATGCTGTCTGTTTACGCTCCGGAATCAAAAGAATTTACTCCTGATGGACTTTGGTTGGAAGTAACACCGGAACGGATTTACGCTCCGGTCGAGGGAGGAGTGTACACGGTTGATATTAAGACTAATTCAGAGTGGAGTTGTCAGTTGAATGCTAGTATGAATGATTTTGTAACAGTGATACCGGAGCAGGGAGAATTTTTCCAAAATGATAGTATTGTCGGAACAGGGGTATTGTCGGGGAGTGGAAATGCGACATTGAAAGTAATAGTGAAGGAAGCTATGTTTTCGGGGTGGTCATATAGCGGGCATCTTCAAGTGCGTGTTGGGACTCAGCATTCTGCTTATATCTCTATTGAACAGGAAATGGCGCAAGAAGAAAGACTCGAAACGAGTGTTAAAGATTCGTGTTCTTTGATGGCGGGAGATATGTTTGTGCTGGATGTGTCTTCTAACACGGAATGGGAGGTTCGTTCAGAACTTATTGACGGAGAGGGATGGTTGAACATGGAACCGAGTTATGGAACTGGAAATGGAACTTTAACGGGCGTGCTTGAGATGCCGGACGGTGTTGCGTCATGCACGATACTGGTGATTTTGAGGTCATGGGGAAGTGGAGAGGAGAGAGTGATTACTGTAATAGGACGTTCTCATTCCGGGGAGATTCCGAGGGATTCCACGAATATGAAGTGATGAAGCGTGCGAGTAGTAACCGTTAAAATGTATAGTATGAAAAAATTGATTTATATATTCATGGTGTTGTCGCTGTCGCTGGGATTCTGTGGTTGTGGCGGTAGCGGAGGGGATAGTCCAGAACCGGAGCCAGAACCGGAGCCAACGCCGGGAACGGGAAACGTGAAGGTTGAATTTGTCTTGAAGAGCGGTATCGGCAGTCTGGATGATGCCGGGTTGAAAGGGATTATCTCGCACGTGCGTTTGTACGTGTTTGATCAGGCGGGAAAGTTGTTGAAGAATTATAAATATAATTCCGTGGCGGACATCAAGAGCGTTGAATTGGAGAAGGGAAGCTACACGGTGGCATTTGTGGGGAATGTGCCGGAGGATGGGAATATTTCCGGGGAAACGGTGGGTACGGCTCTTGCCGATATGAAGATTCAATTGACGAGGAAGGAGAACGCCGCTAATTTCACCCCGCTTGGAGATGTGCTTTTCGCGAAAAATACGTTGATGGTAGGCGAGGAGGAGGTCAAAGCGGAGCTTACCGTGAAACGAACGCTCTCGACCACTAAAGTACAGATGACGGATAATTCCGGGAAAATTGCGGAGGCGGGAGTGCTTATCCCTAATGTGGGAACAACGCTGGCTTTCGGGGACACGGAGTGGAAGAATCCCGGAACGGTGTTCGTGACCATGACGAAAGGCGGAGCGGCAAGAAGTTTCTCGCGGGCGGATGACGAGAATAAGAACTACTCGGCGACGATGAATATCGCAGTGGTGAGCGAGAGTGGTAGTGGCAGTACCGGGGAGAATAATAATATCCAGTGTAATATCATCGCAAAGGATGCTTCACAAGAGGTGGTGTTGGCTCAAGTGATAAATGTTGTCGCGGAAACCAAACCGGACACGGAAGTTTCCATGAACGTGGAGGTGAACGAGAGTGATTCCGGTGACGGGCAACTCGAATCGACCGTGAACAAGGTGGAAACGAAAGATGAAACTGGGAAGACGGAGGAATTGCCGGACGAAAAGATTAAAGTCAAGGAAACCGACGTGACGCTCGAGGTGTTCCCCGGTGATTGGGAAACGGGAAATTCGGAGGACGTGGAAATTGGTGAGCGGGAAGATTTTATTCGACCGGGAGGCTCGGAAGTGGATTGGGAGCAAGGAGAGGAAGAAGATGTCGTTGTGACCGATTAGTTTTATAGATAAATTTTGAAGGCCAACTGGTTTATTGCAAATTAGTTGGCCTTTTTTTTATTGTGATATTTATAATTATCTATAAAAGTTTATATGATAATTTGTTGAGAATCAAATAACCTTCGTTTAATGATTCACAAATATAAGACATTTTTTATTATTTGTGATTATCCATCTATTTATTTTTAAAATTCATACACAGGGAGTTGTATTTCTATTAGGCGTGCTGTCTTCGGATATTATTAAGTTATCATTAATTGAACATTTTTTGATATGTTTTAAGACTGTAATCATCTGATATTTAATATATGAAACATTGTTTTGTCATTATTAAACAAAATGAATTAGTTTATTGGTTGATTGCTAAATAATTGAGAGACAGATAGAATTACAAGTGTAAATTTTAATTGCGAAATTATGAGAAAAGTTCTAGTTGCAGTTTTTTGTTTATTTCTTTTCGGGGCTTGTTCCCAGAAGAGTGAAATGGAGCAAACGGAAATTCCGGAAAGTGGTTTGGAGTTGGCTGTGCGTTCCGGTGAAGGTGTGGTTCCGGAGGAAGGGATGTCTGCTTCGGTGTATGACCTTACTTATTTGAAGTCCGATGAAGTATGTGAGCCGGTTTATTTTGCCGCGGGAGAACCAATAGCGTTCAAGGATTTGGATGCCGGCGAACATACGTTTTTCGTGTTGGGTAATGATAGAGAGGAACAATCGAACTATGTTGTTTTGAGAGATAAGGACAAGAATGTGTTGTTTTTGCAATCTGATTATTATACTCTTCCCGAATTGTTTGGAGGTGTGGTTCGAATGGACGGTACAAATGTTTCCGAAACGGTGGTGATGAACCGTCTGGTTGGGGGACTTGTCGTGAACGTGGTGAATGAGGATGAATTTTACGCGATGCATATTTTTTTCGATCGTCCGGAATTGGACGAGATTCAGGTGAATGATTATACTATTATTCCCCAATGGGATTCTTATAACCTTGAGCGAGGCTACGAATGTTATTGTTTCCCGACAAAAAATGTGGTGAGCGGGACGATTGTTGTTTATGATGAGTACAAGAACGAGTCTTATTTTGATTTCAAGTCCGAGAAATGCATCGAACGCAACAAGAAGCTGGAGTTGAATATCACGTTGGTGCCCGGTTCCTCGATAGCTCGTTCCGGGGATGCTGGAAATAAGGCGGTTTGTGAGGAAAAAGTATCTGATTTATAATCTAAAATGATAGCGAAATGAAAAGAATATTATATACTCTCATTGTATTGTCGACCGTGTTGTTCACGGGATGCCGGGAAGATCAGCTCGAAGGTGAAGGTCCGGGTAAAGAGGTTGCCTTGACGTTCAGCAGCAGGTCTTCTGATTTGTCGGCGGACGCGTTAAGCAAGGAAATTACTGGTTTGCATTTATTGATTTTTAACGAGGACGGTACTTTCTCGCAACAAAAGGAATATGACGGGTTGGCTAACGTGACTCCCGTGAAATTGCCTTTGGGTACTTATACTTTTGCTTATCTTTCCAATATTGACAAACAACAGATTAGCGGGTTGGCAGAGGGTGCTAAACTGGATGATATTGTTGTCACGTTGCAAGCGGATGCTAACGGTGATATTATTTTGCCCGGTAGTATTTTCTCCGGTACGGATAAGATCACGGTGGGTGAGGATAAGACGAGCGATGTCGCTTTAAGCCGTATGGTGGGACGTCTGGATATCAACGTGAGCGGGTTGAAAGGAGGCGTGGAATTGCAAAGCGTGACTTTGTTGGGTTCCCCAAAATCCGTGAGTTTTAACGGGACTCCCAAAGACACGAAAGCACAATTGAAAGTGCCGATGAGCAAGGATGGGGAATTGATGAAAGGTCAGGCGATAGCTTTCCCGACTTGTGTTGATTCTCTGGCTCGCTTGAAATTCGTGATCGTGGAGGATGGCGAAATAAAGACTTACGTGTCTGCATTGAAAAATAAGGTGGAGGCAAACAAGATTCACACGATCAATGCGAAGGTGAATGTCGTGGGAGGTGTTTTCGACGTGGCGATTGAAATGAGCTTGGAAGAGTGGGGAGCTTCGGAGAGTGAGGATATTACGGCAATTCAGAAAATATATCTTGATAGTTTGACTGTGAAATTCTTGGTGGAGAACGGTTCAACGGTGAATTTTAACCGGGTTCATCATCTGATGGCTGATATCGTGGATGGTAAAGGAGAGCACGTGTATTCTTTGCATGCCAATAAATATGACTCGTACAATTCCCTTTACGTTAGCAAGGATACGCTTATCGTGAAGTGTCGTGACCGGGTGCTTGCCGGGAATTATACCTTGCAAAATATTTCATTGCGGGATTCAGTGGATAATAATCTTTATGCACTGCCTGCCCCGGTGAAGAACGTGGTACTCGATACGACGGGCAACGTGGTGGTCGTGTTGCCGAAGATGCCGGATGTGGCAGATACCGATATAGCTGCCATGTTGGAATTACGGGATGCGATGAGAGCGGCAGGATTAAGTGTTTCGAATTGGAACGGGGATAATATTAATTTGTGGTATGACGTGGAAACGGATGCAGCCGGACGTGTCGTGAGAATAGGTTATTCTCAACTGGAAGATTATGGTAATGATGACGATTACGACCACGGGGGTGTTGCAAAGTCGGCAAAAATTGCGAAAACAAGTAACGGAATTTCAAGAAATGGAACTTTGGCGGTTTGGAATTTACCGGAGTCTTTAAAGAACTTGACCGAATTGAATTGTTTTACTATTGGCGAAAGTTCTTATGGCTGTCTGGCTGAAATTCCGGCATTTATCAAAGATATGGGGAAGTTGGAAGAGTTTTCGGTTTACACGAATGCCACGACTTTGCCCGAATTGCCTGTTAGTTTGAAATTGTTAGAGGTGTGCAGCGAGAGTTTAACCACCATTCCATCTCATATTGCTAATCTAGTAAACCTACAAGTGCTTATTTTTGAAGTACCTTATGAAGATGATGGCAAGGATGAGGATATCGATCTTTCTAAATCAGCTATTTCTTCGGTTGATGTTGAATTTAGTAAATTGACAAATTTGAAATACTTGTTCATTCAGGCGGGAACCAATTGTACTTTCCCGAATGCTTTATGGAATATGACGGGAGAATCGCTTACCGGTTTAGGACTTGCCGGGTTCAGTGGTATAGAGATTCCTTCTACCGTGACACGGTGGACTTCTTTGCGGGAATTGGCCTTGGCGAATGATAATCTTATTCCTACCAATATTCAAGCGATAAAGGATTTGAGATTGGAAGATTTGACTATATATTCTCCTGTTTTTGCACAGAACGGTTTGCCGGATTGGTTGGGACAAATGAGTACGTTGGAGTACTTGACATTGACGAATTGTGGGCTTACGACAATTCCGGACTCGTTTAACGGTCTGACGAATTTGGAGGATCTTGACTTGTCGAAGAATCCGAATCTGACAGGGAAGTTGCCTTCCGTGTTGTTGGAAAGATATATTAATAGAACATTGTATGTTTACGCGGAGGCTTCCCCGAATTTTAGCCCGGACGGGATCATTCTTGTTGTAACACCTCGAGATATTTATGCTTCAGGTGAAGGTCAGATGTTTGATCTTGAGATTAAAGCTGACGGAGCGTGGAGTTGTCAATTGGATATTTATCACGATAATTTCGTGACTTTGGCACATGGTGCCGATAGTGTCAAGTATAATGCTGGGGTTTTAAAAGGGGAAGGTGATGCTTCTTTGACCGTGAGGGTAAAACCGGGATTATTCGGGGAGCATAATTCCAGACACGGGAATATTATCGTTCAGTCCGGGACTCGTAGTGTTTATGTACCGATTTATCAAGAATCTGCAACGGTAGAGAAACTTGAAGTAGAGAGTGGGTACTCGTATAAAGTGGCGGCAGGCGATTCATTCACGTTTGAAATACTTTCAAATACGGACTGGTATATTGAAACGGAATGTATTGGAGGTGACGGTATCTTGGATATGGGACCGGCAGATGGGACTGGAGGTGCGTGGACGAAAGGGGAACTGGTGATGCCGGAAGGTGTGTCCTCGTGTGAGATTCTCGTGCGTTTGCGTTCACGTAATTCCGATTTGGAGAGAACGATAACGGTGAACGGGTATCGGAATTGATGATAAAGCGTTCTAGTAATAACCATTAAAATGTATTGAATGAAAAAGTTTATTTATATATTCATGGTATTGTCGTTGGCGCTTAATTTTTGCAGTTGCGGCGGCGGAAGTGGAGAGCCAGAACCGGATCCAGAGCCGAATCCGGACCCAACCCCGGGAACGGAAACCGTGAAGGTCGGATTTACCTTGAAAAGCGGTGTCGGCAATTTGGATGATGCCGGTCTGAAAGGGATTATCTCGCACGTGCGTTTGTACGTGTTTGACCAAGCGGGAAAATTGCAGAAAAGCTACAAGTATAATTCCGTGGCGGATATTAAAGACGTGGAATTGGATAAGGGAAGCTATACGCTCGCATTCGTGGGTAATGTACCGGAGGATGCCAATATAGCGGGTGATGCCGTGGGTACGGCTCTTGCCGATATGAAGATTCAGTTGACGAGGAAGAATAATGCAGCCAATTTCACCCCGCTGGGCGACGTGCTTTTTGCCAAGAATACGTTAACCGTGGGTGACGAGGACACGAAAGCGGAGCTTACCGTGAAACGGACGCTCGTGGCAACGAAAGTCCAGATGACGGATAATTCCGGGAGAATTGCCGAAGCGGGAGTGCTTGTCCCTAACGTGGGGACAACGCTTGGTTTCGGGGATACGGAATGGAAGAATCCGGGAACGGTATTCGTGCCGATGGCGAAAAGCGGTTTGGCGAGAGGGCTGGGTCGTGCCGAGGGAGATAATAATTACTCGGCAACGATGAATATCGCTGTGATAAATGAAGGCGGTAGCGCGGGAGATAATAATATCGAGTGTAATATTATCGCGAAAGATGATTCAGAGGAGATAATTTTATCCCATCTTTTCAGTCTTGCCGTGGAAACGAACCCGGATATGCAAGTTGTGATGGATATGGAAGTCAACGAGAGTACTTCCGGTGACGGGCAACTGGAGTCTACTTTGAATAAAGTGGAAACGACGGATGAAACCGGAAAGACCGAAATTTTGCCGGACGACAAGATCGAAGAGAAAAAGAATGATGTCGAACTGGAAATCTTCCCCGGTGACTGGGAAACGGGAAACTCGGAAGATATCGAGATTGGTGAGCCGGGAGAAACTGTCCGACCGGGAGGCACGGAAGAGGATTGGGAGAAGGGAGAGAATGAAGATGTAGTGGTAGGCGATTAAATAAATGGAGAGGCAGGAGAAAATTTCTGCCTCTCTTGTTTTTCTCGTGGAGGAGGATAGAAGGAGAGTATAGATGAGATTATATTTACCCGTTCAGCTCAAATCTTACCCGGTTCACGATGGAACGCCCCAAGGTGAGTTCGTCGGTGTATTCGAGGTCATTGCCAACGGCGATGCCTTTGGCGAGAGTGCTGACGAGTAATTCGTCTTTACGGGGTAGTTTCTTGAAGATGTAGTAACCCGTGGTGTCGCCTTCGATGGTGGCACGGAGGGCAAAGATAATTTCTTTCACGGGGGTGTTGGCTACCCGTTCCAGCAGGCTCGTGATGTTGAGGTCGGAGGGACCGATACCGTCCATGGGCGAGATGATGCCGCCGAGGACGTGGTAGAGTCCGCGATATTGTCCAGTGGCTTCGAGGGACATGATGTCCTTGATGTTTTCCACGACACAGATGGTCTGTGCATCCCGTTTGGGATCGGAGCAGATTTCGCAAATGTCTTCGTCGGAGATATTGTGGCATTGACGACATTCCCGGATGGATTCTTTCAAGGCTGTGATGCTATCCGTGAATTGCTTCACTTCCTCGGGACTTTGCCGGAGCATGTGCAGCACGTAACGTAAGGCGGTTTTGCGTCCTATTCCCGGGAGGGAAGCAAATTGTTCTACCGCTTTTTCCAGTAATTTGGACGATAAAGATTGCATGTTTACTCCTCTTCTTTGAATTTTATATCACGGATCATCATTTGTATGTCACTCCTGCCCATGAATTCATTTTCCTGCAGGGTATAGCATATATCGAAGTATTCACCTTTGCTGATGCGGGAGAAATCTTCCCCCATGCCGAAGGCGATACCGCTCCGGTCGTTGCATAAGCGGGTGTCGTCAACAACCACTAACTTGAGGTGTTCATTGTTTCTGCCCACTTGTTTCGAGCCGATAAAGTTTGTCACATTGTCGGTCATGAATACCGGAATCGTGTTGTTGGGACCGAACGGGGCGAATTTTTGAATCATCGTGTAGAGTTCCGCCGTGATATCGTTCAGTTTGATTTGCACGTCGATATTGATTTGAGGCGTCAACATCTCTTCGGTGATGGTTTCGCTCACGATTTTTTGGAATTTGGTTTTGAAAGGCTCTATGTTTTCCAGTTTCAACGTCAAACCTGCTGCGTATTTGTGTCCGCCGTAATTTTCCAGATACTCGCTACATTGCGAGATGGCGTAGTACAAGTCAAATCCTTCCACGGAACGGGCGGAGCCTGTTGCCAGACCGTTTGATTCGGTGAGGATGACTGTCGGGCGATAGTAGTATTCCGTCAACCGGGAAGCCACGATACCGATGACACCTTTGTGCCAGTTTGGGTTGTAAAGTACGGTAGCTTTTTGGGTTTGATCGTAGTGGGATTGGTTGATGTATTCGAGGGCTTCTTCGGTGATGTCGTGGTCGAGTTTTTTGCGTTGGTCGTTGAAGTTATTGATGCTTCCTGCAACTTCCGCCGCTTTTTTCTCGTCATCGGCAATCAGCAGTTCCACGGATTTGTTCCCCGATTCTACCCGACCTGCCGCGTTGATTTTCGGTCCTATGCGGAATACGATGTCGTTCACGGTTAGGTCTTTGTCAATACCGGAGAATTTCAATATGGTTTTCAGCCCAAGACTGGGATTCTGGTTCAATTGCAACAGTCCGAAATAAGCAAGAATACGATTCTCTCCCGTGATCGGCACGATATCGCTAGCTATGCTGACACAAACCAGATCGAGCAACTTGTACAAGTCGGACATGGAGAGGTTGTGTCTGAGGCTGTATGCCTGTGCTAGTTTGAAACTGACACCGCAACCGCTTAGCCAGCGGTAGGGGTAATTACAGTCTTTTCGTTGCGGATCGAGGACTGCCACGGCATCGGGAAGTTCATCTCCCGGCGTGTGGTGGTCGCAGATGATAACATCCACGCCTTTTGATTTGGCATAACGTACCTTTTCAACAGCCTTAACCCCGCAGTCGGTGACGATCATCAGTGATATGCCGTTCTCTGCCGCGTAATCAATGGCACGAATGGAAACCCCGTATCCTTCCGTGTAACGGTCCGGGATGTAATATTCCGGATTCTCGCATTTGTTCTTGAGATACTTGTAAAGTAAGGCTACAGCTGTTGTCCCGTCCACGTCGTAATCGCCATAGATCATGATCTTTTCTTCGTTGCCAATGGCTCTCTCCAATCGGGTGACCGCTTTATCCATATCCTTCATCAGGAATGGATCGTGCAGCATGTTAAGGGTTGGGTTGAAGAAAGCATGAGCCTCTTCTGCAGTATTCACACCCCGTTGAAGTAACAGGTTTGCAATGACGTAACTGCAGTCAAGATCTTTGGATAATGCGTCTATTTTTGCCCACTCGGGTGGGGTATTGATAACCCATCTTTTCTTCATTATTTACTTTCTCCTATTCAACTTACAAAGAAGCGGAATTTCCTCGGGATTTCAAAAGAATAGCGATTATATTTTTTAACAGGTTGTGGCGATGGGGGATTATGCGTTTGTATTTCAATCGGGTAGAGTTTGAAAAGTTCATAAAGTTTATAAGGTTTATAAAGTTCATAAAGTAACGGACGTCCTTCGGACAGGGTCTTAAACCTTATAAACTTTATGAACCTTATGAACTTTATAAACTTTAATTATTATCTTTGCAGTTCAAAAGTAAATATAACCCTTAAAAGTATATAAGAATGAGTCTTGCAGAATTAAGCGAACAGGAAATTATTCGCCGGAACTCTTTGAACGAGTTGAAGAATTTGGGAATTAATGCCTATCCGGCACCGGAATTTAAAGTAACTCACCTTTCTAAAGAGATTCTTGATAAATTTGAAAAATCACCGGAGGAATTGCAGGAAGTTGTGATTGCCGGGCGAATGATGAGTCGACGCATCATGGGTAAGGCTTCATTTTTTGAATTACAAGACGCCGAGGGTAGGATTCAAGTCTACGTGAGTCGGGATGATGTGAGTCGGGATGATGTGAGTCGGGATGAAGCTTGCACGATGTATAACACGGTATTCAAAAAGTTGATGGATATCGGGGATATCGTTGGAGTGAAAGGGTTTGCGTTCCGCACGAATATGGGAGAGATTTCCGTGCACGCGAAAGAGCTGGTGATGTTGTCCAAGTCCTTGCGTCCGCTTCCGATCGTGAAAGAGAAAGACGGGAAGGTTTTTGATGCTTTTACCGATCCGGAATTGCGTTATCGTCAACGTTATTTGGATTTAATCGTGAACCCGCAGGTGAAGGATGTTTTTATCAAGCGGACGAAGATGATCAACGCTATCCGGCAGTTCTACACGGAAATGGGATGTCTGGAGGTGGAAACTCCCGTGTTGCAAGCGATACCGGGCGGTGCTTCAGCACGTCCTTTTATCACGCATCATAATGCATTGGATATCCCGTTTTATTTGAGAATCGCCAACGAGTTGTACTTGAAACGTCTGATTGTGGGGGGATTTAACGGCGTGTTCGAGTTTTCGCGGAATTTCCGGAATGAAGGTATGGACCGTACACATAACCCGGAATTTACTTGTATGGAGGTGTACGTGCCTTATAAGGATTATTTATGGATGATGGATTCCACGGAGCGCATGATTGAAGCTGCCGCTATTGCCGTGAACGGAACTACAAAAGCCGTTTTCGGGGAGAATGAAGTGGATTTCAAACCACCTTTCAAGCGGGTGAAGATGTCCGAGGCAATCATGGAATATACCGGGTTTGATATTACCGGCAAGAGCGAGGACGAGATACGTGAGTTTTGTTTGTCTATCGGTTTAAAGGTAGACGAAACCATGGGGAAAGGAAAATTGATTGACGAGATATTCGGGGAGAAGTGCGAAGGGCATTATATCCAACCGACGTTTATTTATGACTATCCGGTAGAGATGTCCCCGTTGACTAAAATGCATCGTAATGATCCGGGATTGACGGAACGTTTCGAGTTGTTCGTGAACGGGAAAGAGGTGGCTAATGCTTATTCCGAGTTGAATGACCCGATCGACCAGTTGAATCGGTTCAAGGATCAGTTGGCTCTTCAAGAGAGAGGGGACGACGAGGCGATGTTCATCGATTATGATTTCGTGCGTGCGCTGGAATACGGGATGCCGCCGACTTCCGGCATGGGTATCGGTATCGACCGTTTGTGCATGTTCTTGACCAATAGCCTGTCTATCCAAGATGTGTTGCTTTTCCCGCAGATGAAGCCGGAAAAGGTGGTTGTGAACGATCCGGACGAGAAGTTTATCGAGTTGGGTATTCCTGCCGACTGGGTACAAGTGGTGCGCAAGGCCGGATTCCAGACCGTAGAGGCTTTGAAAACGGTGGAAAATCCGAACAAGTTGCATCAAGAGTTGAGCGGCTTGAACAAGAAGATGAAATTAGGATTGAAGACTTTGTCGCAGGACGAAGTAAAGGATTGGTTCAAATAAGTTCATAAAGTTTATAAGGTTCATAAGGTCTATAAAGTTTTTGTTTTTACCTTATGAACTTTATGAACTTTAAAAACTTTATAAACTATATGATATGGAAATAGTGGATAAACCGCGGATTGGTGTTGTGGGCGGAGGTAGTTGGGCTACTGCGATCGCGAAAATGCTGACAGAAAATAACGGGCATATCAATTGGTTCATGCGAAATATTGAATCGATTAAAGCCT
The DNA here is from genome assembly GCF_900184685.1 of Butyricimonas sp. Marseille-P3923. Classification (GTDB taxonomy): domain Bacteria; phylum Bacteroidota; class Bacteroidia; order Bacteroidales; family Marinifilaceae; genus Butyricimonas; species Butyricimonas muris. The sequence continues at coordinate 2,131,750 of NZ_FXXL01000007.1, read as the reverse complement.
TTAAAGTATTAAAACACAACCCGAGATATTTGTGTGAAGCCGAATTCGACTTGGACAAGATTACCTTCACGGATGATTTGGATAAATTGGTAATGAATTCCGATGTGATCGTGTTTGCCATCCCTAGTGCATTCGTGAAAAATGTCGTTACTACCAGATTGCACCTTCCGTTGAAAGATAAGGTGGTCGTTTCGGCTATTAAAGGGTTGATCCCGGAAGAGAATCTGACTATCGGGGAGTTTCTGCATCAACAATACGAGGTGCCCTTGGAACAGATTGTGATTATATCCGGGCCTTGCCACTCGGAGGAGATTGCCTTGGAGCGTTTGTCATATCTCACTTTTGCCAGTCAAGATTTGAAAGTTGCCCGTGCTGTGGCGCAATTGTTCGAATGCTTTTACGTGAAGACCACGATATCCGATGATATTTACGGGACGGAGTACGGAGCCGTGTTGAAGAACGTGTTTGCTATCGCGGCGGGTATTTGTCACGGTTTACGTTACGGGGATAATTTTCAAGCCGTGCTGATATCCAATGCTATTCAGGAGATGGAACGTTTCGTGAACACGGTACATCCCATGCAGCGGGACATTAAGTTTTCGGCTTATCTGGGGGATTTACTCGTGACATCCTATTCGCAGTTTAGCCGGAACCGGACGTTCGGAACGATGATCGGGAAGGGCTATTCCGTGAAATCGGCTCAAATGGAGATGTTAATGATTGCCGAGGGATATTTCGGAGTGAAAGGTATTCACGAGATAAACGAAGAATTCAAGGTGCATATGCCGATCACCAATGCCGTGTATAACATTCTCTACGAGCGTATCAGTCCCACGATGGAGATCCGTTTGCTGACAGATGAACTGAGATAATTTTCAATTGTATGAGGTTTTGGAAGTGTGTACGAAAGGCCGTGCCCGTGGCAATGAAGACATCGATGTGGTTTTTGAAAATCATGTTGCCGGTTTCTTTGTTCGTGACATTGCTTTCGTATTTTAACATCCTGCCTTATATATCTTCTTTTGCGGCTCCCCTGTTCACGTTGATCGGATTGCCGGGAGATGCGGCTTTGGTTTTTGTGACCAGTATATTCACGAATATATACACGGTGATAGCGTTGCTTGCCACGTTGGATTTTTCCGTGAGGGAAAGCCTTATTATGGCGACCATGTGCTTGATCTCGCACAACTTTATCGTGGAAACCTTGGTGTTGCAGAAAACGGGATCTTCGGCAAGGGGAATGATATTCCTTCGCGTAGCGGGAAGTTTCGTGGCGGCTATCGTGTTAAATTGGATATTGCCGGAGATGGGTGGTCAGATGATGGCGGAAATGGCAGTTGCGATGAACTTGGGTGATACTTTAATCCATTGGTTGGAGAGTAGTTTGATGTTGTGCGTGAAGATCGTGTTGATGATTACCGGGTTGATGATATTGCAGCGGGTTTTGGAGGAATTTGGGGTGTTGAAGATTCTTTCCTCGATGTTGTCGCCGTTGATGCGGGTGTTCGGGTTAAAACCGGATGTGGCATTCCTGTGGCTCGTGGGTAACACGGTTGGTCTGGCTTACGGTTCGGCAATTATGCTGGAATATGCTAAAGAAGGAAAACTGGCGCATCAGGAAGCGGATTTGTTGAATTATCATTTGGCGATTTCCCATTCACAATTGGAAGATCCTTTGTTGTTTATGGTGATGGGGTTGCCTATAGGCTGGTTGATATTTCCCCGTGTCGTGTTGGCGATAATCGTGGTATGGATTAGGCGGGGAATTTATGGTTTGCGGTCGCACGTGCATCCGGCTGTAAAAGTAGAAAATGTTAGTATATAAATATATGAAATATACCATAGAAGAGGTTTTAAACGAAAAGCAGGCAAAAGAATTTCTGGTTTTGCCGGTAGCCTTGTATAAGGATGACAAGAATTGGGTACGACCTTTGGATAGTGATATCACGAAAGTATTTGATAAGGATAAGAATCCTTTCTTTAAACACGGCGAATGTACTCGTTGGTTGCTTCGGGATGAAAGCGGGAAATGTGTCGGACGTGTGGCGTCGTTTATCGACGAGGATACTTGCCGGTTAGATTCCTATACCGTGGGGGGGATGGGTTTTTTCGAATGTATTAACGATCAGGAAGCTGCTTTTATGTTGTTCGATCGTTGCCGTGCTTGGTTGGAAGAACGGGGGATGGAAGCTATGGAGGGACCGGAGAATTTCGGGGAACGTAATGAATGGTGGGGATTGTTGGTGGATGGTTTTAAACCGCCAGTATTCCAGATGCCGTACACGCACCCGTATTATGTACCGTTTTTCGAGAATTACGGGTTTCGCGATTACTTCAAGCAATATATTTATCGTACGCCGATGGTGATGGAGAGCCTCTCCGAAGTGGTGATTTGGAAATCCGAAAGGTTGTTGAAAAACGGAGATTATCGGATTATATCTTACCGGGAGATGACACCGGAACAAGCGAAATCTTCTTTTCTTACCATTTATAACAAGGCATGGAATATGGACGTGCATGGTGTGGCAGGCATGGAGAAAGAGCAAGTGGACGTGTTGTTCAAAACATTGAAGCCTGTATTGGATCCGGATTTGCTTTATTTCGCTCATTACAAAGGTGAACCGATAGGATTTTTTATCACGATTCCCGAATTGAATTATATCGTGAAGCACGTGAACGGGAAAATTAGCGGTCTAGGTATTTTAAAATTCTTGTATTATCGCTATCTAAAACCGGGACGTGTCGCCTTGGGATTGATATTCGGGGTTGCCGCGGAGTATCAAGGACGCGGGGTGGAGGCTGCCATGATTTATGCTTTCTGTAAAAGAATGATAGAGGATAAAAAACGATATGATTGGTTGGACTTGAGTTGGGTCGGTGATTTCAATCCCCAAATGATGCATTTGATGCACTACATCGGGGCGAAGCAATCCCAAACGTACATCACGTACCGGAAATTGTTCAGGGATGATATAGAATTTCATCGGTCAGCAGATAAAAAACAAATGAAATCATAAATCATAAATCATAAATCGTAAATCATAAATCGTAAATCATAAATCGATATGTCTTGGTTAGGTGACTTGTTTTTCGGGCAAGGGGTTGCACATTCTGTTTTGATGTTCGCGATCGTTATCGCCTTGGGAATCGTGTTGGGCAAGGTGAAGGTTTGGGGAATTTCTTTGGGTATCACGTGGATTCTTTTCGTGGGAATTATCTGTAGTCATTTTGGAATGCAGGTAGACGGGCATATTTTGCATTTCGTACAGGAGTTCGGGTTAATCCTGTTCGTGTATTCGGTCGGGCTGCAAGTGGGACCGGGATTCTTTTCTTCTTTCCGGAAAGGAGGAATGACGTTAAACATGTTAGCGACGGGAATCGTGTTGCTGGGTGTTGTCACTACCTATATTATTCATGTTGTCACGGGACTGCCTATCACGACGATGGTTGGAGTCCTGTCCGGAGCCGTGACGAATACCCCGGGACTGGGAGCCGCGCAGCAGGCTTACATGGATGCTTCCGGGATGGAAGACCCGACGATTGCGTTGGGATATGCCGTTGCCTATCCGTTGGGTGTGGTCGGAATTATCTGTTCGATTATGTTGATGAGGGTGCTTTTCCGGGTGAATCTGGAAAAGGAAAATGAGGCGTTGGAACGGGAAGATACGGACAAAGGAAGCAATGCGCAACAGTTTTCCGTGCGGGTGACCAATCCTGCCTTGTTTGGAAAAGATTTGAAGGAAGTAACTCGTTTGATAAACCGGAAGTTTGTATTTTCCCGGGTTTATCACGAAGATGATAGTATTGAACTTGGTTCTTCCGAAACTTGTTTGAGTGCCGGGGATAAATTACTCGTGGTGGCGGCCTTGCAAGATATTGATGCTATCACGGCATTCTTGGGCGAAAGAGTTGAAGTCGAATGGGAGAAATTGGATAAAAAACTTGTATCCCGACGTATCGCTATCACGAAAGCCGCGGTGAACGGGAAAATGTTGGGTGAGATGAAGTTGAGGAATTGTTTCGGGGTGAACGTGACACGGGTGAATCGTGCGGGAGTGGATTTGGTGGCAAGACCGAATCTGCAATTGCAGATTGGTGACCGTTTGACGGTGGTGGGACCGGAGGCGGCTGTCAATAACGTGGCAAAGGTGTTGGGTAACTCTCTACGCCGTTTGCGCGAACCGAATTTGGTACCTATCTTCTTGGGTATATTTTTAGGTATTGTACTGGGAAGTATTCCGTTTACGTTCCCCGGAATCCCGCAACCCGTGAAACTGGGATTGGCGGGAGGTCCTTTGATTATTGCTATTCTGGTTAGCCGTTTCGGGCCTCAATACGGGTTGGTGACTTATACCACCATGAGTGCGAACCTGATGTTGCGTGAAGTGGGTATCGCTTTATTCCTTGCCAGCGTGGGATTGCGTGCGGGAAACGGTTTCGTGGAAACGATTATCAATCAAGGTGGTTATGCTTGGATAGGTTATGGTGTTATCATCACGCTGGTTCCTTTGATTATCATCGGAATCATAGCGCGAGCCGTGTATAAAGTCAACTATTTCACTTTAATGGGATTGATTGCCGGAAGTATGACAGACCCGCCAGCCTTGGCATATTCTAACGGTGTGGCGGGGAATGATGCGCCTTCGGTGAGTTATGCTACCGTGTACCCGCTCACGATGTTCTTGCGGGTATTGACGGCACAATTACTGATATTGCTGTTCGCTTAGGATTCCGCCCCCGATAACCCTATCGTCCCGGTAGAACGCCACGGGTTGTCCCGGGGCAACCGCCCACGCGGGAGAGGAGAGTTGCACGAGAAGCGTGTTGTCGGGGAGCGAGGAAATTTGAGCGTAGCCTTGTGGGTTTAGCCCTAATCCCCGTACTTTTACCTCAATGTCATTCGCCTTGATTTCTTCGGGGCAGATGAAATGAGAGTCTTTCACGACTAGGCGCGTACAATCGAGGGAAGATTTATCACCCGCGATAATCCGGTTTTCGAGGGGATTGATTCGTGCCACGTACTGGGGGCGACCGTCTTTCAACGGGATGCCTCTCTTTTGCCCAATCGTGTAGTTGCCGATGCCGTTATGTTCTCCTACTATTTGCCCCGTGTTGTCCATGATTATGCCGGGGGTGAAGCAGGCCGCGGAACCGGGTTGACGGGCAATAAAATCCCTGTAATCGCTCCCTTCGAGAAAGCAAATGCTCATGCTTTCCCGTTTATCTGCCATTTGCCGGAAATCGTGTTGTTGGGCGTATTCCTTCACTTCGGCTTTCGTGTAATCTCCTAATGGTGTAAGGGCACGGGAAAGGATGTCTTCCCGGACACCCCATAAAAAATAGGATTGGTCTTTGTTGGGATCAACCCCTTTGTGCACGTAATAATGTTTATCGTGAGGAAGAATTTTCACGTAATGCCCTGTCGCGATATGGTGAACTTGTAGTTCATCCGCGAATGAACGCAAAAGTTCCCATTTGACAAAACTGTTGCAGATAGCGCAGGGATTCGGGGTAACACCGGAGAGGTATCCGCGGATAAATGGTGTGACAACCGTGTCTTGGAAGAGTTTCCGACCGTCAATCCGGTATAATTTTATTCCGGTTCGGGAGCAAAGTTCGTTTAGACTCTCCTCTTGTGACGGTTGTACCTGTGCATCCCATAACCGAAGATGAATACCAATCACTTCAAAACCTTGTTGTTGTAACAGGAGTGCGGTCACGAAGCTATCCACTCCACCACTCAGACCAACGATTATTTTTGTCATGCTTTCTTTGTTTATTGCACAAAAATAATCATTCTCCTGTTGTTTTTCTCGATTAATTTCTCTTATTTTGCAGCACGAAACACGGGAGTGGCTCAGTTGGTAGAGCATCGGTCTCCAAAACCGAGGGTCGGGAGTTCGAACCTCTCCTCCCGTGCAAAGAGGATGCCTTTTGAAGGTATCCTTTTTTAATGGTATGATTTTTATGCGGCTACGCCGATTTCATATAAAAATTCAGGTGCGAGATCTGCCCCATTAGCCCATTCTATCGTTACACGGGTTAAGCCGTATTGAACAAATTTATCTTTATCCAATAATTCTCCAAAAACTTCCCCCGTGAGATAAGGCTTTAAATTCACGATTTTTTTACTCCCGTCATTGAAAGTTATAAAAAGTTCGTAATCTTTGATATAATCCACGTCTATAACTCGTAACATGATGCTCTTTATTTTAAAGGTTCTATTTTATCAATTTTTTCTCCTCTTTGGGCTTTTCCCCATAAAGTGAGTATTTCTGTTTCATGCAAATCAAGCCATTCGTTTACTTTGGCGATAACTTTAGCCGGAGCTTGACCATCTACAATTCTATCCAAAATACTAATGGAGCATTCGTAATTCCCATAGGTAAAATGAATATGGGGTGGGTTATGATCTTTCCAATAAAGGAATATAATAATACCGAAGAATCTGCAAATTTCAGGCATACTTGCTGTTTTATAGGTTAATACTACAAAGATACGCGTAAAAATTCTTGTCTGTGATATTTTATAAATTATTTTGTTGTCTTGTTTTTATCTCTCGATCCCTTTTGTGTACTTTTGTCATTCATTAGTAATGGAGAAAAGAATATGATAAAATTGGTGATTTTTGATCTGGACGGAACATTGTTGAATTCATTGGAAGATTTAGCCGCGAGTACGAATTATGCTTTGCGGCAGCATGGATATCCGGAGCATGAGTTACCGGCTTATCGTCATTTCGTGGGAAACGGGATAAATAAATTGTTGGAAAGAGCTTTGCCCGAAGCCGTTCGTACGGTAGAAAACGTGATGAAAATACGGGAAGACTTTGTGGCTTATTACTCTATTCATAAGGCAGATTTCACGGCTCCTTATGCCGGGATAGTCGATTTGCTGGGGGAGTTAAAACTGCGGGGTATGTTATTGGCTGTGGCTTCCAATAAGTATCATGCGGCGACGGTTGAGTTGATTCCCGAATATTTCGGGAAAGGAGTTTTCGATTTTGTATTCGGACAACGGGAGGGGATTCCCATTAAACCGGACCCGACAATAGTGTTTGATATTATTAAAGCGGCAGGAGTAAATAAAGATGAAGTACTTTATGTAGGTGATTCCGGGGTGGATATGCAAACGGCAGTGAATAGCGGCGTGACGTCCGTCGGTGTAACTTGGGGATTTCGGGATCGGAAAGAATTACTGGAAAACGGGGCTTGTCATATCGCGGATCGGCCTTCGGATATATTGGAGATAATGAAATAGTGTTTGTGTATTATTTGTTGCAGAGAGAAAATTTGTTTTTTGGAATGTCCGGAATATTTTCGGGCATTCTTTTATGATTAAAACTCAGCCCGGTAATTGCGGGCGATGAAATACTCCCGTAGCTTACGGATAGCTCCGTACTTGAGAGTGCGTACGGTGTTGATGGAAACACCGATGAGTTCGGCAATTTCCTTGACATTATTTCCGGCGAGGGTCAGATGGATAATACGTTCGCTTTGCGGGGGCAATTGCCGGATTGCATGAATTAATATTTGGTTGGCCTCTTCCTCTATGATTTTATCCAGTATATCGGAATCATCTTGTTCGCCCGTGTATATTTGTTTGTAGCGGTCATTTTCTCTTTTTACACTTCGGATGTAGTTGAGGGATTCGTTTCTTGTCATGATAAACAAGAAATTTTCGACGGAATCAAGTGTTTTATATTGTTTACGATTCTCCCAAAATTTCACAATAACATCTTGCGCAATGTCTCGGGCAATGTCGGAGGAGCCGACAAATTTCAAGGCAATTGTACAAATCGTTGTATAATGTCTTTGTATAAATTGTTCTAATTCAATAGAATTGCTCATCGGTTAGTTCGTGTTGAAGATCAATTTTACAAGTACAGGAAATCTATGCAAGTATAGTTATTTTTTTTCATTCCAAATAAATTTTGAAAAAAAATCGTGTTTCCATTCATACAAATCGGATACCCTTGGTGTCTTTAGATAAAATGAACCAAGGAATGGATTATAATAAAGAAAAAATATTAGCAGAGCTTATCTTGAAAATCCGCTTCGGGACAGCCACGGAAGACGAGAAACGTAGGGTTGAGGCGTGGGTGACGGAAAAAGAGGAACATCGATTTTTGTACGAGAAGATTGTTTCGGGAAGAAGTGTTAGCGAATATTTGGAGAAAGAAACGACAGTAAAGGCTGATATCGACGTGAAGATGATTTCTGCCCGGGTACAGGAACAGATTCAAAAGAATAAGTTCCGGAAGCAACGCCGATTCCGGAGGTGGTACGGGATGGTTGGTGCCGCTTGTCTGGCAGGTATCATTCTTACCGGTTTCTTTTTCTTGAATTCCGGGAAAGATGAACCGATTCCTGTGGCAGGGATTCAGCCGGGACAACACGGGAACGAGAAAGTGATGTTGATGCTTGCCAACGGGGAAATGATAGGACTCACCCGACAGGGGAACGATAGTATATATATTGGACAGGCCACGATTATTAAAAAGAATGATCAATTGGCATACGAAAAGAATCGAGATTCTTTGGGGGGATACGTTGAAGAAGAGCGTAACCGGATTATCACGACAGTCGGGGGAGATTATTTTTTCATCCTAAGTGACGGAACGAAAGTGTGGCTGAATGCCGAGTCGGAGTTAGATTTTCCGGTAGATTTTATTAGTAAGGAACGGGTAGTGAAATTGAAGGGAGAGGCGTATTTTGAGGTGAAGTCGGATGCCGCACGTCCTTTTGTCGTCGAGACGAAAGAGGTACGGACTCGTGTATTAGGTACTTCTTTCAATATAAAGGCGTATGATAACGAGGAATGTGTGTTCACGACGCTATTAACTGGAAAAGTAGAAGTGTCTGCTGTTGAAGAGAAAGGAGAATCCGTGGTGCTGACTCCCGGTATGCAATGTGAATGGCAAAAAGAAGAACATGATTTAAGCGTGAAAAGGGTAAATGCCGAGAACTATATAGCATGGAAGCAAGGTGCATTTATGTTTGATAACGAAGATATTAGAGTCGTGACCAGAGTGCTGGAAAGATGGTATGGTGTGAAATTTATTTATAATAAGGAGAACACTCGCGAGCATACTTTTAGCGGATGCTTGAGTAAAGATGAATCTTTGGAGTCTATATTGGAAACATTGACTTACACGGGTGGTCCTCGATTTAAAGTAGAAAAAGATGTAGTACACGTGAAAGATAAAAACTAAAAATTTAAGACTGATGTTGAAAACAAAAAATGGAGCGGTTTCGCGGACCACTCCATTTTAAAAGACCTTGTGTGGAAACAAGGATAGTGTTTCATTTTAATTTACAAATCTATGAAAAAAGAACTAAACAAAAAGTTTTTTTCCAACTTTCGTGTTTGGTGGAGGTATTGTTTAACATTGTCATGTATGTTATTAACAACTATTTCACTCACGACAAGTTCTGCTTTCGGGCAAGAGAGGGCGAAAAAAATGATTTCTTTGAAATTGGAGAACGTGACCGTGTTGCAGGCATTGGAAGAAATCAATCGATTGAGCCAGAATAATGTTATTTTCAAGCGGGAAGAAGTGACTCGTGAAACGAAGAGAATTACTGTTGACCTGAAGGACGTGACAGTACTTCAAGCTGTGCAGGAATGTATCAAAGGAACCCGATTGGCTTGTACGGAGCGTAATGGCAGAGTTGCCGTGGGACCCGATACAGAGGTCAAATCGGTTCGTATATCCGGTACGGTGAGGGATGAAAGAGGGGAGATATTGCCCGGTGTAACTATTATTGTCAAAGGCTTGGCGATGGGGACAAGTACTGATAATAAGGGACAATACTCGATAAATCTTCCTCGGACGGATAACCTGTCACTTCTCTTTTCTTTTATCGGAATGGAAACCGAGGAAGTGAAATACACGGGGAAAGATACAATTAATGTGGTAATGAAGGAAACAGTGTCTGAATTGGAGGAGGTCGTGGTGAACACGGGATATGCCAGAATTGATGCTCGCAAAAACACGAGCGCAGTGACCACGATTAAAGCGGAAGATATTATCACTCCCGGCTTGCAGACGATTGACCAGATGTTGGAAGGGCATGTACCGGGAATGATCTTTATGCAGAACACGGGACAGATTGGGGCTGCTCCTCGTTTGCGTATCCGCGGAACTTCTACGATGTTGGGATCGCAGGAGCCGCTTTGGGTGGTAGATGGTGTTGTCATGGAAGACCCTGTAAATGTAGATCCCGCGAATATTAATGATTTGGACTTCGTGAATTTGCTCGGTAACGCTATTTCCGGCTTGAATCCGGAGGATATCGAACAGATCGATGTGTTGAAAGATGCTGCAGCCACGGCTATTTATGGTAAAAAAGCCGCGAATGGAGTCATCGTGATTACCACGAAGGCAGGTAAACAAGGTCCGCCTTCTGTGACTTATTCGGTAGCTGGGTCTTTTACCCAGCGTCCGAGATATAGTGACAGAAGCGTAAACGTGATGAATTCTAAAGAGCGTATCGCTTTTTCACGCGAGATGATTGAGAATCGGTTAGCTTATCCGGAGATCACCTCTTGGGTGGGTTATGAGGCTGCTTATAAAGACTATATCGAAGGTAAGACCGGATATAACGAATATAAATCGTTGGTGGATAAGTACGAAACGATGAATACCGATTGGTTTGATATTTTAATGCAGGATGCTTTTTCGCATAAGCATACATTAAGTCTAGCCGGAGGTTCTTCTGTTTTGAGATATTATGCTTCTCTTGGTATGAATGACGTTTCGGGAAGTGTAAAAGGAGAGAATAACCGGGTGTATTCAACGAATGTCAATTTAACGGGTAATTTTGACAAATTTACGGTACGTTTCGGATTACAGGGCAGTGTTTCTAAGAAAAAATATATTCCTGATGACGTGGGAGTGACAGAGTTTGCTTACAATACGAGTCGGGCGATACCTGCACGGAATGATGATGGTAGCTATTGGTATTATCAAGTAGAAAAAGAAATAGATGGGGAAACTTACTATTACCCCAAGAATATTTTGGAAGATATGGCAAACTCTTCAACCCAGATTAGGCAAAACTCTTTGACTTTTCAGGCTAATGTGGGTTATGAGATATTGCCGTCATTGAAAGCTCAAGTGTTATTGTCCTACAGTTTTTCAAATTCAAAATCAGAAACGTGGCATGGAGAAGATTCTTTTTATTGTCGCAGTTTGAATAAGTCTTATGGGGCGACAACCGAAGCTTGGTGGAAAACAAATACATTATTACCTTGGGGAGGAGAACAGAAGGATAGTCATGTAGATCGTAACGCTTATACGGTTCGTTTTCAACTGGATTACAATCAGGCTGTAGATAGAGATGAATTCCATATTATAAATGGGAGTGCGGGGTTTGAGGCAAAATCCAATAAATATAATACTTACGCCAAGACCACTCGCGGAATTTTCCGAGATCGGGGAAATGCGATACAGGCTATTCCGACGGATGATTTGAAGAATTACACGTATCAAAAGTATATTCAGTGGACCCAGACTTCTGCAGCTTTAGGGACATATACCGAGCAACTGACAAATGATGTTTCTGCATACTTGACCCTTGGTTATGGTTACAAGAATATTTATAATTTTAGTTTAAATGCCCGGGTGGATTTTTCTAATGAATTTGGTAGTCGGGCAAATGAGAAGTTTTTTCCGATTTGGGCGGTTGCCGGACGTTGGAATCTTACGGAGAATGTTTTGAAAGGAGTTCGTTGGATTAATGATTTGTCATTGAAAGCGTCATTCGGGTACCAAGGGAATGTACCTAATGTTTCGTCGAAATTAGTGATTCAAAAGTCTACCATATCCAGTAATCTATTCGATGAATTTTATTCTACGGTGTCCAAATATCCCAATCCTGATTTAAAATGGGAAAAAACGGCGAATACTAACGTGAGCCTTGATTTCTCTTTATTCAAGAGAAAGGTATCCGGTTCCGTGAGTTATTATTACAGGAAGACAATTGATGCTTATATGTCTAAATCCGTATCAGAAGTGAATGGTGTGACAGGGTATACGGTGAATCAGGGAACTGTGGTAAACCAAGGATATGAATTGACGTTAAATTTTATCCCTATAAATACAGTCGGAGCGGATGGCAAAGGATTTCGTTGGAGATTTGACCCGCAGTTAGGGCAAGTAATCAATAAGTTGATTGATAAAGCAACTTCTTCGACAGACAAGAGCTTGCGGGATGATGACGATCTCACGTATTCGGATTATTTGAATGGAAGTGTTCAGACTGTAAATCGTTCATTGAATGGTTTCTATTCTTATAGATTTTTGGGGCTGGATCCGGCAGACGGGCGTCCGATGTTTCCGAATCTGGAGCAAAAAATCATGGTAAATGGTGAAGAGGTCGACTATGGAGAACAATTTAAATTAATGACTAACGAGGAACGATATATGTCAGTGATGAAGTATTCCGGTAATCGGGTTCCCACGTTACAAGGTAGTTTAATCAATACTTTCTCGTACAATCGTTTCACGTTGTCCATAAACATGTCTTATAGCCTAGGCTCTAAAATCCGTTTATTGAAATTGTATCCGAATATAAGTTCGGCTGATGGAACAATGGCTCCTAATCCCATGCAGAATATGCGTTCGGAATTTTCGAATCGTTGGAAACGTCCCGGGGATGAGAAATATACAAATATTCCTAGTATTCTTGGTAATGATATATTTAAAGAAACTATGGATACGAATCCATGGTGGAAGAAATCCGCTTATAATGGTACTGTAAATCGTAAATTGATAGCTGAGAATATATGGCAAATGTATGATTACTCGACAGCTCGTGTTGTAAGCGGTAATTATTTGAAAATTCAAAATATAGCTTTACGTTATAATGTACCGGATAAGATATGTAAAAAAATATACATGAAATCTGCGTATATTTCTTTAACAGGTACGAATCTGTATACATTCAGTAGTAAGAAATTGAAGGGACAAGATCCAACCACGCAATCAGGTAGTTCCTCTACAATTACACAGTCGATACGTCCGACGTATTCATTTAGTTTGAATGTAACTTTTTAAGGAAGAATATTATGAGAAAGATACAAATATTATTTGTGATTGTGTTATTGGGATGTTTCTCTTGCAGTGACTTCTTGGAAGAGGATTCTCAAACACTATCTTATGTGACTGGTATTGACGACTTGGACGAGTTGTTAGTCGGAAGTGGGTATTTGCAGAATGCAACGGGTACATATTATACGATGGCATGGTTGGAAGTGATGGATGATGATACCCGACAAAAAGTAACGGGAACGCTTTCGTCGTCTAGTTCATTCAATTATTTAAATTTGTTTTATAAATGGTCGGATTATCCTTGGGATGACGATTATCCGAATCGTATGGGAGGAAATCGAGTTTGGGCCAGATTGTACGAGTCTATCGAGGTTGCCAATTTAATTTTGGGGGATATAGATCGTTTCGAGAGAGAAGACGGCTATGAGAGAGTGAAAGGTGAGGCTTATTTTATTCGGGCTTTTTGTTACTTTTATTTAGTGAATATGTGGGGACATCCTTATGCAGCCTCAACTTCTAAAGAGAAATTGGGAGTTCCGATTAAATTAACTGATTACGTGGAGGATAAAGGATTCACTAGAAATAGCGTGGAAGAGTGTTATCAACAAATTTTGTCTGATGTCCGGCAAGCGATACACTATTTGAAAGGGATAACCCCGACTACAACTTATCGGGCAGGAGAGAATGCGGCGCGAGCTTTGTTGGCTAAAACGGCTTTATATATGTGTGATTGGAATGAGGTCGTGAGTCAGTGTGATTCGATTTTTGCATCTCCAAAGGGACTTGCTTTGATTGATTTTAATACAACAACACAAAATGTTTATTCCGGAGTCGGTTCATTTAATGCATTACTTCGTTCGCACACGAGTAGTGAGGCCATGTTTGCCGGAGGTTTTTTGAGTAGTCAAGTATGTCAGATAACGTCAACGGTGTCATTTGCCGCTTCGGAAGAATTATTGAGTTTGTATGAAGCGAATGATTTGCGATATGTAACCGGAAAGAACTCTCATTTTTTTATACATAGTAACGGGTATTATGGACCGTACCGATTGTATAGTGCGTCTAAATTGACCGGGAATAGTTTGCAATTCTCTGAAGTATATTTAAATAAGGCAGAAGCATTGGCTTTACTGGGACGTGAATCTGAAGCAATTGCAACAGTCCAACTATTAAGGGATAAGCGAATGAGTGATGCCGGAACCATAAATGAAACGGGAGAAAATCTGGTGAAATTTATTCGGGATGAACGTCGTCGAGAGCTCTGTTTTGCGGGACAACGTTGGTTTGACTTGCGTCGTTATGCTGTACATCCAACTCTTCCGGAGGCAAAAAGTATTGAGCATGCTTATTATGAATGGAGTAATAATACTGCGGTATTAGTGAAAACGTATGTGTTGGGTAAATACCCTGATGACGGCGGTTGGTTAATGCCTATGCCTTCTTATGCTTTGGAATCGAATAAAGGGGAATTGGAAGACAATGTTCGCCCGGATAGAGAAAATGAATAACAATATAATAAGTATAGTATGAGGACAAAATTATTATATATTATTGGATTATGGGGATTCTTATCTTTGGTTGCTTGTAGCGACGATGATACTCTTTCTCCCTCAGACTTGGATGGGGATTGGTATGTATTGACAGATTCGGATGATGCGTTGGATCATTTGCGATATACGATTTACGAAACGTATAATGTACCGATCTTTTATAATGACACGATAGGACATCAAATACGAGGAACGGATAATGCGGGAGAAGCTATTATTTATTATGAGGTATTAAACCCGAATTATTCTATCTTGAGTTCCGATGAATATGCTAAATATGAATTATCTTATAATCGGGATGCGATAACCGTGGGTGTTGAATTTATTCGGGATAAGGTTTTTCCAAAATTGATATCTGATAAACTATATCCCCGTTCATTTTTACTGGTGAAGTCTTTGACGTTAAATGCAATGAAGACGAGTTCGTACCCGTATGCAGCGAATTCCTATCGGGGAATGATGACATCTTGTGTCGGTAGTATAGAGGAAATGGAGGGGATGACAGAGGTAGAATTGAAACGTTTGGGATGTGAGGTAGCCGCTCAGGAATATACTACTTATTTAACAGAGAGTGCATCATCATTATTAGAAGCTTTTCTGAATGTATCTCGTGCCGAGATTTATAGTGCAAATTTGTATGGATTGAGTTTGACTTCATCTTCGACACCGCCTTATGTCGCTGATTTAGAAGAATACGGATTCTTGTCCTATAATAAAGGTGCTCAGTATAATGAAACGAGTAAACGAGTAACAACTGTTAATGAATATGCAGACGTTCTGGATTATGTAACCGAGGTGCTAATGGATGATGACGAGGCTTTTGAAGTGAAGTATGGAACCTACGAATGGGTAATGAAGAAATACGAATTGATGAAGACTGCAATGGAGAACTTGAAAGCGACGTTGAAATAGCTGTATAAAATGTGTTTTAGTGTTTGCTCTTACTTCAGGATGAAGGTTTTTAAAGCCTTCATCCTGAAGACAGGGAGCCGTATTGTCTGGAAACAGGGGTTTTAGTATAATTTAAAATAGTATGTATGAACAAATGGATTGTATGTAGTCTGACCTTGTTGTGGATTCTACCGACAGTGTTTTCCGTGGAAGCTTCCGGGAGGAAGAAGAAAAAGAAAGAGGCGGATAAGGTGGAATTGAGCAGGTATGACAAGTTGTTTAAAGGGAAAAAGAGTGAAACGGCGAGGGGTGGTTTCGTGACGGTGCATAAGGTGGATGGGAAAGTGTATCTCGAATATCCTTTGCGGTATATGGGGCGGGAGTTGTTGCTTGCGGCAACGTCGACGGCATCCACGGATAATAGCGTTTGCACGAACGGGTACAAGGAAAATACCCCGATGCATATTCGGTTTACACTGGAGGATAGCACCGTGCGGATGAGAAGGGTGAATGTCGTGATAGCAACCAGATCTACGGGAGAACGGATAGATCGGATTATAGAACAGAATTTCGGAGATCCAATAATGGCGCAATACAAGGTGTTGGCTTATTCACCGGATAGTTCTGCCGTGGTGTTTGACATGACGGGGATATTCTTGGATGAAGAGGCGGCATTGTCGCCCGTGCCGAAAGGAGGCGGGTTGACCGATATAACCAAATCACTGATGAAAGATTTATCTTCTATCCGGGAGGTAAAGGCGTTTGAGGATAATATGTCCGTGAAATCTCAATTGGTTTATAAATATAGCATTACTTACAACAAAGCGAAAGTGGTGACCGATCAGCCGTTGACCGTGCTGGCTACCCGGTCATTACTTTTGTTACCGGAGAAAAAAATGCCCCCTCGTGTTTCAGACAGGCGCATCGGGGTATTTTTGACTTCGAAATCTTATATTTCTGACAAGGGTATTCCCACGGAGAGGTATTCGTATGCTAACCGTTGGTGGGTAGAACCGGATGATGCGGAGGCTCATCGTAGGGGGGAATTGACGGAACCCGTGAAACCGATTGTCTTTTACGTGGATACTTTGTTTCCCGAATCATGGAAGCAACCCATTCGGGAAGGAATATTACGGTGGAACCGGGCTTTCGAGAAGATTGGTTTCAAGAATGTAATGCAGGTACGTGATTTCCCGAAAGATGATCCGACTTTTGACCCCGATAACTTGAAATATTCCTGCGTGCGCTATGTGCCGACAGGAGTGGCAAATGCGATGGGCCCCTCGTGGGTAGACCCGACAACGGGAGAGATTTTGAATGCCAGCGTGTTGGTCTACAACAACGTGATTCAGATGTTGAGGAATTGGCGTTTCGTGCAAACGGCTCAAATTGATCCGACGGTGAGAAACAAGGATTTACCGGAAGCATTGATAAATGAATCGCTGGCTTACGTGATTGCCCACGAGATCGGGCATTGTCTTGGACTGATGCACAATATGTCAGCTTCTGCCGCGTACCCCGTGGATTCGCTTCGTTCGGCAAGTTTTACGCGGGAATACGGGACAACCCCCTCGATTATGGATTATGCCCGTTTCAATTACGTGGCGCAACCGGAAGATCGGGGTGTGCGATTGACTCCGCCCGATTTGGGGGTATATGACGAATTCGTGATTCATTGGTTATATTCTCCGGTTTACGGTGTATCCTCGATATGGGAAGAGGCTAAGATATTGGAGACGTGGGTTGACGAGAAAACGGGTGAAAACCCGATGTTGCGCTACGGGCGGCAGCAGATTGCCGGACGCTATGATCCGACCGCTTTGGAAGAAGACCTTGGTGACGATGCGATGAAAGCGGGGGATTACGGGATTAAGAACTTGAAATATATCTTGTCTCATTTGGACGAATGGATCACGGATGACCCGGAAGTCACGAGCCGTCGGGCATTGTACGTGCAAATGATTAACCAGTATTATCGTTATATCCGGAATGTGATGTATAATATCGGGGGAATTTATCTCTCGGACGCGAAAGAGGGAACCGTGAGCGAACGTTACCGTCCGGTGGAACGGGAAATACAAAAAGCTTCTGTGGTTTGGGTGATGAATCAGTTGCGGGATTGCGAATGGCTGGATAATCAAGTATTATTGAAAAAGTTTCCTTTGGGTATCATGTCTTCCCCGGTTGTGGTCGAGGCCGTCGGCAAACAATTGATGACGGCGGCCCGGCGGGTGGCATTGGCGGCATCCTTGGCGGATGAGCCTTATACGACAGAAGAATATTTCGATGATTTGTATCGGGGTATTTGGTCGAGTGCCATCGAGAACCGGAAATTAACCACGGGGGATATGATTTTGCAACGTCTGTTACTGGATCAATTGAATGAGCAGATGCGCAAGATCGGGGGAAATCGTATCGGACTTACTTCCGGTGATCCCGACGTGTTGCTGGATGAACTTTATGCACCTTCGGTTCTTGACGCGGAGTGTTACGGGGTGGATAAACTCGTTCTGACCACGAGTTTCGGTTCCGGCTACGGTTGGCAAAGATCGTTGGATGTGGCAAATATCGATGAGTCGGCAACATACTACTTCGAGATGGTGTTGCGGATTATAGATTTGTTGGAGTCTAAGATGAAAAGTTTTGACGCCGAAGACCTGCCGCATTACGAGGCAATGCTTTTCGCGATGAAACAGATGGTGGGTAAACAGGCACAAATCAAATAAAACAAGATATATGAGAAAATGGATAATACCGAATATGGTTTTCATTTTGCTGTTGTCGGGATTCTGCTCCTTGGGAAGCGAGAGAAAAGCAAAGAAAAACAAGCAGGAAGAGAAGCGACCGGGCAAGTATGAACAACTGTTTAAAGGTAAAACGTGCACGACGGTTTCGAGTGACTTTATGACCTTACATAAGGTAGACGGGAAACTCTATTTCGAGATGCCGTTGCGTGTTTTGGGACGGGAGATGTTGTTGGCTTCCACTGTCGCAAAGACCAGTAATAATATGGCGGCGGTTTGTGGCTCGACTCCGAACGCTATGCATATTCGTTTCGTGTTGGAGGACAGTACCGTGCAATTGCGCACGGTGGCTTCGACCATGACCGCGAACTTGGAGAACGAGCGAATGAAACAAGTGATGAAACAAGGATACGGTGATCCGATTCTGTTCGGCTATAAGGTACTAGCCTATACACCTGACAGCTCTGCCGTGGTGTTCGACGTGACCAGTCTGTTTCACACGGATATAGCACAATTGTCGCCCCTTGCCAAGATGACCGGGCGCTATGACGTGCAGGGACATATGAAGCCCGCGCAATCCCGGCTCGGTGAGATAAAGGCTTTTGATGATAATGTTTCGATTCGCTCCACGTTGTTATACACGGTGAACGTGTGGTATTCTATCATACCCGTGTTACGACAAGTGGCGGTGACTTTGGAAGCAAACCGGACATTGATGCTTTTGCCTGAAGAGAAAATGCATCCCCGGTTGTCGGATTCCCGCGTGGGTACTTTCCTCACGGATAAACGTTATATCCCGGAAGAAGGAAATGACATTCGTTCCTATTCTTACATACATCGCTGGCGGGTGGAACCGAAAGACGTGGAGGCTTACCGGCAGGGGGTATTGACGGAACCCGTTAAGCCGATCGTGATGTACGTGGATACGGATTTCCCGGAAAGTTGGAAGGAGCCGATCAAGAAAGGAATATTGAGGTGGAACAAGGCTTTCGAGAAAATCGGGTTCAAGAATGCGATTCGGGTAGAGGATTTCCCGACCGATGACCCCGGTTTTGATCCGGATAACTTGAAATATTCTTGCGTGCGCTATGTGCCTTACACGCACGAGAATGCAGAGGCGATTGTTCGGGTTGATCCCATGACGGGAGAAATTCTGAATGTGGGGATATTTGTTTATAACAATGTCACGTGGGCGTTGAATAACTGGCGTCTTCTTCAGACGGCGCAACTCGATCCGTCCGTGAGGACAAAGAAAATGCCCGACGATATTATGAGTGAATCGCTGGAATACGTGATTGCGCACGAGATGGGGCATTGTTTGGGATTGATGCACAATATGGCAGCTTCCAGTGCGTTTCCCGTGGATTCCTTGCGTTCGGTGTCATTTACGCGAAAATACGGCACGACTCCCTCGATCATGGATTACGCCCGTTTCAATTACGTGGCTCAACCCGGTGACAAAGGTGTGAAGTTGACTCCGCCCGATTTGGGCGTGTATGACGAGTACGTGATTAAATGGATGTATACCCCGTTTCCGGATGTGTCTTCCGTTCAGGAAGAGGCGAAGATACTGGAGGCTTGGGTGGACGAGAAAGCCGGAGACCCCATGTATCGTTACGGGAGAGAGCAGGATAGGAATCGTTATGATCCCTCTGCATTGGAAGAAGATTTGGGGGATGATGCCTTGAAAGCGGGTGACTACGGGATTGCCAATTTGAAATATATTATTGAAAATATAAATGACTGGATAGAGGAAGATGTTTCGGCAGAGCACCGCAAGCAGTTATACTCGAATCTAACCAAACAATACGAGCGTTACTTGATGAACGTGTTGTATAATATCGGGGGAATTTACTTGAATCAAGTGAAAGAAGGGACTCCCGGAGAGAAGTTCAGACCTGTGCCGAGAGAGGTGCAGAAAGCTTCCGTGAACTGGTTGCTTCGGCAATTGAGAGAGGGGGCGTGGTTGGATAACCGGGATTTGGTAGACCGTTTCGGGTTAGGGATTCCGGCATCATGGCGGGTGAGGACTTCGGTGTTGAATGCTTTGTTTAATCGTGCGGCTTGCGTCACGCTGTCATCTCACCTTTCCGATGATCCTTACACGATGAATGAATTTGCCGAGGATGTTTACCGGGGAATTTGGGCGAGCGCCTTGGAAGGTCGGGCATCGACAAGAACCGACCGGTTGATGCAGAGAACTTGGTTGAGCAAATCCAGAATGCCGGTGTCGTATGTCGGCGGGAATCGCTTCAGCCTGCAATCGGCAGCCTCGGCTTATGCCGTTACTCCCGAAGAAAGTTGGGTGTATAATCTGGAACAAGGCCATTTGACAGAGGAAATCATGGAACGGTTGTGGGAACAGGGACTGGAAAACATACCCCATGTACGGCAGCCGGAAGCGGAGTGGACAAATTTCGGGCACGGCTACGGCTGGCAGGGAGAAGTCAATAGCAAAGTGCTGAATAACGAGGATGTCTATTTTTATAAAATGGTGCGGGAATGCCGGGATATGCTGGAGAAAAAAGTGCTGACGGCTCCCGAGGAGGATCGTCCCCATTATCGGGCAATGCTTTTAATGGCACAAAAGATATTGATAGAAAGAAAGTAGTATGAATGTAATAAAATATGGTATGAAAAATTGGATTGTATTGTTAATCACTGTGTTTATGGTGAATGCCTGTTTGCTGACGGTAGAGGCTGCGGAAAGGAAGAAAAAAACGACGAAAAAAGAGGAAACGGTTGCGAAGCCTCCCGTGAAGAAACTCAGTAAGTACGAGAGGTTGTTCAAGGGAAAATCGCACGAGATGGCAAAGGGTGGTTTTATGACGCTTCATAAAGTGGACGGAAAATTATATTTCGAGATGCCGCTTGCCGTGATGGGAAAAGATATGTTACTGGCTTCTACGACCACGGAAACCAGTGATAACTCGGTTTCCACGAACGGGTATAAAGTCAAGGAGCCCATGCATATCTGTTTCACGCTGGCGGATAGTATGGTACATATGCGAAAAGTTAATTCCTACGTGAGTTATGACAAAAAAGACCCTCGTATTCAACGGGTGATTGATCAGAATTTTATCAACCCGATTATAGAGGGATACAAGGTGTTGGCTTACAATGCCGACAGTACGGCGGTGGTTTTCGAGATGACGGCGTTATTTACCGGTGGTGATGCTGCCGTGACTCCTATGGTGGATGAGGCTTTCCCGCTGGCATTCCGCAATTCGATTAACAAATCTTTGTCGATGATAGATGGTATAAAAGCGTTCGAGGACAATGTTTCTATCAAATCAGCACTTTCCTACAACGTGAGTGCCAAGTACTTGAACACGATCCTCTACGAGAATCGTCCCGTGTCAATCAAAGTTACCCGTACTCTCTTGCTTTTACCGGAAGACCGGATGCGTCCCCGTATTTCGGATTCTCGTATCGGTATCTTCTTGACAAACAAGCAATATATCGCTAATGACGCCGACCAGTTGCAACGTTATTCACTGGCACATCGCTGGCGCTTGGAGCCTAAAGATATGGAAGCTTACAAGCGGGGAGAACTGGTGGAACCCGTGAAACCGATCGTGTTCTATCTGGATAATCTTTTCCCGGAGGAGTGGAAACAACCTATCCGCACGGGGGTGTTGAGATGGAACAGGGCTTTCGAGAAAATCGGTTTCAAGAACGTGGTGCAAGTGTTGGACTTTCCGACTAATGATCCCGATTTCGACCCCGATAATTTGAAATATTCCTGTATCCGCTACGTGCCTTCCAGCACGCAGAATGCCATGGGGCCTTCTTGGGTAGACCCGATGACCGGGGAGATATTGAATGCTTCAATCTTGGTTTACAACGATATCGTGAAGATGTTGAATTATTGGCGTTTCGTGCAAACAGCACAGATAGATCCGAGAGTGCGAGGCAAAAAATTACCGAAAGACGTGTTGGAAGAGTCAATGGCCTACGTGTTGGCGCACGAGATGGGGCACTGCCTCGGACTGATGCACAATATGTCCGCTTCCGCCGCTTATCCCGTGGATTCGTTGCGTTCTGCCGCGTTCACTCAAAAATATGGAACAACGCCCTCTATCATGGATTATGCGCGTTTCAATTACGTGGCGCAACCGAATGATAAAGGGGTAAGACTTACCCCGCCCGATTTGGGCGTGTATGATTTGTATGCTATCAAATGGTTGTACACTCCCGTTCCGGAAGCTAAAGATATTTTCGAGGAAGCTAAAATTACGGAATCATGGATAGATGAAAAAGCCGGCGATCCTTTGTATCGTTACGGGAAACAACAGATGTCCAGTCGTTATGACCCGAGTGCCTTGGAAGAAGATTTGGGTGATGACCCGATTAAAGCAGGGGATTATGGTATCAAGAACTTGAAATATATCCTCAAGAATTTGAATAACTGGATACAGGATGACGAATCGGCTGAACATCGGCAGGAACTTTACAGCCAGATCGTGAAACAATACGGTCGTTATTTGCAAAATGCGGTTTATTGTATCGGGGGAATCTACTTGACGGAAGCCAAAGACGGCAGCGTTGACAAGCGATTCCGTTCTGTACCTCGTGAAAGGCAGAAGGCAGCCATGAAATGGGTGACCAGGCAATTGCAGGATAACGATTGGTTGGATAGCCGGGAAGTTTGCTCGAAGTTCAAACTCAGCACGAAAGCCTCTTCCGAACTCAATGCTTCTGTTGCCGGAATTTTGACTAAAATATACATGAACGTGACCTTATCCTCTTATTTGGCGGAGAAAAACCCTTATACGTTGCGGGAATTCTTTGACGATTTCTATACCGGGGCATGGGATGCCGCTATCCGTAACCGGAAACTCACGCATGGGGATAAAATCATGCAAAAGGCCATGCTGGACATGATGTCCCGTTCCGTGTCCTCTATCGGGGGAAACAAAATCGGATTGGTGAGTGCCAACAATATTTCGGCAGAAGTAGCTTATGCTCCCACGATTGATGAGATATGCCTGTACGGGTTGGACGAGAGCGGTATGATTGATAAGTATGCCCAAGACTTGAAAGAAGTGGAACAGCGGGAAGGGAAGGCTTATCTGGTCGGGTTGATGAAACAAACCGGTTTCGGTTATGGTTACGGGTGGCAGAACTGGGTTCGCTCGACTGCCATTGACGAATCTGCCGTTTATTATTACGAAACGGCGACCAAAATCGCTTCTTTGTTGCAACGTCGTGTTGCTTCTGCAAATGCAACCGACAAACCGCATTATCAAGCCATGCTGTTCGCCGTGAAACAGATGCTGGGGAATAAATAAAAATGAGTTCATAAAGTTTGTATTTCAGCTCCTCCTCTGTTTATAGAGGAGGTGGCTGCGAAGCAGACGGAGGAGTTTGTTGCAATACTTACTTTTCACAAGAAAAGATCCGGATATCACGAGTACTTCAACGAACTCCCTCCCCCCCCTTCGGGGTACTCCCTCTATAAACAGAGGGAGAGCTAGTTACTCTCTCCGATTCGGGAAACTTTTCATTCATATTATCTGAAAATTAATAACCTCTTCTAATGTAAAAAAGCATGAAACATACAAGATTTATTCTTCTGGGGGTGGTTTGGTTCATTGTTGTATTCGGTTGTGCGGGTAAGACGGGGCAGACAAAAGCGAAATACGTGTTTTATTTTATCGGTGACGGAATGGGTGTGAACCAAGTGATTGGGACAGAGATGTATTTGGCGGAGTTAGAGGGACGTGTCGGAACGAAAGTGCTCTCTTTTACTACTTTCCCGGTTCGCAATTACGTGACCACTTATTCCGGTACAAATTCGGTGACTTGTTCGGCTGCCGCCGGAACGGCTCTGGCGACCGGGGTAAAAACACAAAACGGGCATATCGGGATGGATCGGGAACGCAATCCGTTATCCAGTATCGCGTGGAAGGCGAAACAAGCCGGGAAGCGGGTGGGGGTTACCACGAGTGTGGCGATCAATCATGCCACGCCTGCCGTCTTTTACGCTTGTCAGCCGGATCGGAAGATGTATTACGAGATTGGGACAGATGCCGCTAAAGCCGGATTTGATTTTTACGGTGGTGCCGGATTGAAGCAGGTCTTTTCCCCCTGTGATTCTTCGGCTGTCGATCTCTATTCTTTGTTACGTGATTCCGGTTACGTGATTATTGACCATACGCGGGATTTTCAAGCATTATCCGGTGGGGCGAAGAAAGTGGTTTACGTGCAACCGGAGGATTGTGCCAACCCGTCGAGTTTGCCTGCCGTACTTGACCGGACGAGTGGTGATCTTACACTTTCGGATATTACCGAAAAGGCGATTCAGTTTTTGTCGGGGCGAAATGACGACGGTTTTTTCCTCATGGTGGAGGGAGGTATCATTGATTGGCTCTGCCATGCCAATGACGGGGCGGCAGCTTTTCACGAAGTTGTCGATTTTTCGGAGGCGATAGGGAAAGCTCTTGATTTTTACAAGGCGTATCCCGATGAAACCTTGATTGTCGTGACTGCTGACCACGAAACCGGAGGATTGGCTTTGGGGAACGGTCCTTATGAATTGAATCTGAAAGTTTTGGCAAATCAAAAAAGTTCGATTATCGGTTTAACCCGGAAACTGAAGCAATTGCAAGAAAACAAAGGGAATACACTAACTTACCGTGATTTGCGGGAATTATTGAATAAAGAGTGTGGTTTCGGTGGTGCGGTCGAGTTATCCCCGGATGAGGAACAATTATTGAAAACTGCTTGCATGAGCTCCTTTACTCCCGAGGGAATGCGGCTTTTGCGGAGCGAACACGCTTTAGTAAATCCCGTGGCACAGACCGCCGTGGAAATACTGAACCGTAAAGCTATGATTCAATGGTCAAGCGGCGGGCATTCGGCAGGGGCTGTTCCTGTTTATGCGATTGGTGTCGGGGCGGAACAATTCGGCAGTATCTCGGATAACACGGAAATCTATGGTGTGATAAAGCGGGTGGCGGGATATTAGTCCTATAGAGAACCCACTGTAATTATACCCAAGACCTAGGGAAATAAGTAAAAAGGAACGTAGTCCGGACAGTTTCGCTCTATTGATTCTATATGAAAGATTATAGGATGTCCAGAGGATAAACGGAGGAAGAACGAAAGAGGGGTATGACTTGGGTATAACTTCTTTGGGATTACAGTGGGTCTTGTATGAATCAGCCCCGGTTTCTTTTGAAAAAGACCGGGGCTGAATATATTTAATATTTGAAGGAACTTCCACCCAGAAATTCTCGAAGAATCGAGGTCGGCGGGATTTCCCGGGTCGGTACGGCTTGCACGTACGAGAAGAATTTCAGCAAGCGGGTTGCTTTAGAGTGTTCCGGGTATTTTACCAGAACTTCTTCCAACAGGGGAACGGCTTGTTGTTTCAACGCACCGAGTTCGTACGCCAATGCCGAGTTGAACATGACATCTGCTTCTTCCTGATAGGGAACGATGTGTTTTTGTTCCCCGGAAAGGACGCTTTCCCATCTTTTCAGTGTATCCAGAGCCGAGTAACCGCGGTATTTGTGATCTCTGACCATGCGGCGAATCAAGCGATTGTCCGACGGGTTAATGATATTGTGATCATCGATAGAGATAGCGGTCAGAGCCGAGATAAATATCTTGAACAGACTCTCTTGCGGGAGATATTCGGTTAATTTAGGGTTCAACCCGTGGATTCCTTCCACGATAATCACGTTGTTCTTGGATATTTTTAATTTTTCACCATCATAGAAGCGTTGTCCAGTTTCGAACGAGAACTTGGGGATTTCGACTTCCTCGCCTCGCAACAGTCGGACGATATTGTCATTAAACGTGCTGATATCTAACGCGTCAATGGTTTCAAAATCATATTCGCCTTTTTCATCTTTAGGAGTTTGTTCCCGGTTCACGAAATAATTATCCAACGAGAGATTGACCGGCTTGATACCGTTTACCAGAAGTTGGATAGCCAGTCGTTTGCCGAAAGTCGTTTTCCCGGATGAAGAGGGACCGGCGATTAATATTACTTTTAGTTTTTTCCTTCTTTTCCGGATCATGTCGGCGATCAAAGAAATTTTCTTCTCGTGAAGCGCTTCGCTGACTTTAATCATTTCGCCGGCATGGCGGTGTTCGATGGCTTGATTCAAGTGCCCGATTTGCGAGACTTCCAGTACTTTACCCCAGCGCTTGAATTCGCTGAACGTGTTATATAGTTTTTCCTGCGGGTAATATGGAAGTATCTCGGTCGGGTTCATCCGATCGGGAAGCAAAAGCAACATTCCGTCTTTATAGTCCATCAGATCGAATACTTTCAGGCATCCGGTAGAGGGAGCCAATGTCCCGTAGAAATAGTCGCACGTGCCGTCTATTGAATAAACAGAGGTGAATAGTTTACCCCGGGATGAAAGTAAGAGTTCCTTGTCTTTCAGTCCTTGGCGTTTAAATAATTTGATGGCTTCTTCCGTCGGGTATTCCGTTCGCGTGATTTCGTAGTCATGCTCAATGATGCGTTGCATTTCCGCTTTGATCGTGTCGATCCGTTCACCCGTGAGGATGATGTCCTTGTTTGCCAGACGGCAGAATACCCCGTTGGAGAGTTGATACTCCACGATTAGGGTTTTCTTCCCGAAAAGATTGATTACCGCCTTGTAAAGTACGAACAACAGCGACCGCGTATACACGCTGTACCCGTCCAATGTAGTTACGTCTACAAAGTTGACGTATTTCGGGTTATATATTTCATAATGAAGGTCACGCACCTCGTTGTTGACCAAGGCACCCAATATGTTTTGGTGATTATCGGGGAACACGATTTTTTTGAATTCTTTCAAGCTGGAGCCTGTCGGAATCTGATAGGCTTCCTGTGTATTTTCACAAAATACAATTATTTTATTTTTTTCCATGTTTCGAGTCATTTATGTAATTCACATTGACAAAGATTGCAAATAACGTGCCGCAAACTTTATTTATATGCTTCCTTGTTTTCCGGGATCAATATATAGTAAGTTTTATGTTTTCCGTTTTTTAATGATGTTTGTCTGAGCCATGGGTTGAATCGTTTCAACGTTTTGTACGTGATCCCGTGTTCTTGGGCAAAGTCCGCCAAGTCCTTGATTGATTTGGTTACCTTGACTTGTGTTGTCGGCTCGATGGGGTATTTGATCCCCACGTGGAAGTTGTACAAGTGAGGGTTTTCCATGATCTGTTTCAGCGCCATCATGCGGTAGACGTAGCGACCCGTTTCTTCCCCCATCAGCAGGTCGTAGAAGTACTTCTCTTTCTGGCGGTCTATTTGTTTGGAGAGCATATTCATCCCCCCGTTGTAGGATGCGGCAGCCGCTGTCCACGAACCGAATTTCTCGTGTGCTTTTTTTAGGTAGGCACAAGCGGCACGGGTGGCCTTTTCGATATGGTAGCGTTCGTCCACGTCGTTCGTGACTTCAAGCCCGAGTTCTTTTGCCGTGCCGCTCATCAATTGCCATATCCCGACGGCTCCCGCGTAAGATACCGCTAAGGGGTTGAGGCTGCTTTCAATGACGGCGAGGTATTTGAAATCGTTCGGTATGCCCTCTTCTTTTAAGATAGGTTCTATGATATGGAAATAGCGGGGGGCATTTTTAATTACCTGTATCGTGTGTGAATGAAGATTCGTGTTGACGATCAATTCTTTCTTGAATGCTTCAATCACGTCGATTCTTTCCAAGGGGACCCGTTCCCCCGCCAGATAGAATGTGTCGGGACAAAATACGTCTGACGGCAATAAGAAATGCGGTATATATTCCTCTTCTTCCGGTGCCTCAAACTCCTGTTTGTAGACGTAATATCCGATTATGGCGCTGTTTATTAAGACTAGTATAGTCAAGAATGTTATTATAATATTTTTTTGCACGGCTAATGAATTTATATTTTTCGAATATACGGGTTTTTCCCTACTTTTTGTTGCAAAAATAGAGAAAAAGAGTTTATAAATCCTTTTACAGTTTTTTCTGTTGCCATTTCACGTATCTCAAGTAAAACCAAGAAACGATACCGATAAGCATGCCATAGGTGACCTCGACAGTCCACACGAATTCCACGTTAGCGTGCACGACGGTGGTAAGCAGCCATGTCTGGAAAGTGTAGAACACGAGTACGAATGATTCGAGTATCAAGGCATGAGTCGTGTTACCCGTTCCGGATATGGCTTCAAAGAACGTGATCCCGAAGCAGAAGCTGAGTGCGGCTAATCCGACCACGTAAAGGGAAGGCATGGAGGCGGTAATCAGATCACTGCTGTTGGAGTAGATAGATAACACCTGTTGCGGGAAGATATAGCATATCAATAACACCGGAAGCACGCTTAGCATGGCGAGTTTCATGATCCGCCGCAAGGTAGGCATGATCTCCGGTTGCCGTTGTTCCCCGATGAGTCGGCTGGTAAGGGTATTGGCTGTCGCCCCGTAACCGAAGACGGGGATAAGTATCAGCATATAAACGCTACGGACGACGATCGTGATGGCGATAGGACGTTCGCCCATGTGCTCGATGAGCATGAAAAAGATGTACCATGTCCCGAAAGACAGTAGTTTTTGCAACATGGTGGGGAACGCTGTTTTAAGCACGGTCAGCATGAGCCATCCTTCCAGTTTGTGGAAGGAGAATAAGGCGTACTGTTTGATGGGGAGTTTCAGCAACGTGTAGAAAATAAAAATCAAGAACGCCGATATTTCAGCCATGACGGAGGCTAGGGCGGCTCCGCCGACTCCCATCTCGGGGAAACCGAATTTACCGAAGATCAACAGATAATTGAATACCACGTTGATCGTTGCCATAGCGGCAGTGGAGTAGCCTATGATTTTCGTGTTGGAGAGCCCGATATATAAAGCCCTGAACAAGAAGTTGAAGCACACGAATATAATCCCGTAATGGCGGTATGACATGTATTCCATCGCCGCCTCGTAGATATTGGGCGACTGTATGGAAGCTCCCAAGAGTACATCACTGAAATATCGTTGAATGAGGAATAGCGACGTGGATAGCAGAAACACGAAACATAACCCGTGCTCGAAAACAACCCCGATCCGGTTCAGACGTCCTTCTCCCAACCGCCGTGCCACGATGATCTGGATCCCGATGGAAAATCCCCATGCCAGTGTGGAAAACACGTAATAGTAGATTCCTGCCATGGCGGAAGCACCTAGGGCGATCTCGCTGACACGCCCCAGAAAGGCGGTGTCCGTTAAGGTAATGAG
Source organism: Butyricimonas sp. Marseille-P3923 (assembly GCF_900184685.1). Taxonomy (GTDB): domain Bacteria; phylum Bacteroidota; class Bacteroidia; order Bacteroidales; family Marinifilaceae; genus Butyricimonas; species Butyricimonas muris. The sequence continues at coordinate 2,102,301 of NZ_FXXL01000007.1, read as the reverse complement.
TGTTTGTGCCAAACTTCCAAGGATAATAGGGTAGGCTATATTCCAAACTGTTTTGTTCGTGATGACCGTCTTCATGTGTTCTTGTTTTGGCTGCAAAATTAACGGATAATCTTTATAAATTGCAGAATAAATCGTAACTTCGTGGGTTATAAATTTAAATTCAAGCAAAAATGACAATAGAAGAGCAAGTTAGTAAGGGCATCATGGCAGCCATGAAAGCGAAAGATACGATCCGCCTTGAGGTTTTAAGAAATATAAAGAAGGTCTTCATCGAGGCTAAATCCGTGGCAGGAGCCCCGGAGCAGATTGCCGACAGCGAAAGTATCAAGATCATCCAGAAATTGGCAAAACAAGGACGGGAGTCTGCCGAAATTTACAAGCAACAGGGGCGTGAGGATTTGTACGCTCATGAAATGGCTCAAGTGGAGGTGATGAACGAGTTTTTGCCGAAACAGTTGAGTGAAGATGAATTGCGTGTTGCCTTGAAAGGAATTATCGAGAAAACGGGTGCAACTTCAGCCAAAGAAATGGGAAAAGTGATGGGTGTTGCTACCAAAGAGTTGGCCGGAATAGCTGACGGCAAAATGATTTCCGCTATTGTAAAAGAGTTGTTGGCGTAATCACGTGCTAATAAGTCCGCGTAAGATCGGGGTATTTTATTGATTCCGTCTATGACGTGATTGAAAATAAGTATCAGGAATGGGGAGGAATTGAGTAAATAATTCCGATCTTTGTATAAGATTAGTAAAATTCATAAGGCCAAGCGTTAATGGTGTAGCCGGAGGTTTTTCCGGGGGAGATGAACCTTATGAACCGATATACTGTATGGACTTTAGGAACTAATAAATGAAAGAAATGGCTACTGTGAAAGATTGGACTGCTCATGTTATTAAACAGGCAGAGATTGATAAGTATCTGGTTGACGGGAAAGATTTTATTGACGAGGAAAAGATATTTGAAGAGATCGAAAAGGGCAAGAACCCCGATAAGCAACGAGTGCGCGATATTTTACAAAAATCGCTGGAAATAAAAATATTGACGCCTGACGAGACGGCTACTTTGTTGAACGTGGAAGACCCTGAACTCTTTCACGAGATGCAAGAGGCTGCCTTGGAGGTGAAGAAAAGAGTGTATGATAACCGTATCGTTTTCTTTGCCCCGTTATACTTGTCGAATTTGTGCGTGAATAGTTGTAAATACTGTGGTTTCCGGGCAGAAAATAAAGAGGAGATTCGCCACGTGTTGTCGATGGACGAGGTGCGGGAGGAAACGGCCGCGGTGATCGACGAGGGACACAAGCGAATGATTGCCGTGTATGGCGAGCACCCGAAAAACGGGGCTGACTATATAGCCGAATCTATCTCCACGATTTATTCGGTGAGACGGGAAACTCCTACCGGGAACGGTTTTAATAATATCCGACGGGTGAACGTGAACGCGGCACCCATGGAGATTGCCGATTTGAAGAAATTGTGGAGAGCGGGTATCGGTACGTTCCAAGTGTTCCAAGAAACTTATCACCGGGAGAGATACGCGGAATTGCACCCGGCCAACACGGTGAAAGGGAATTACCGTTGGCGTCTTTACGCGATGCATCGTGCCATGGAGGCGGGAATCGACGATGTGGCTATTGGGGCGCTGTTCGGGTTGTACGACTGGAAGTTTGAAGTGATGGGATTGTTGCATCATGCTTTGGATTTGGAACGCCAGTTCGGTATCGGACCGCACACGGTGTCTTTCCCGCGCATGCAACCGGCCCCGGGGTCTTTCTTGAGCGAGAATTCTCCTTATCTGGTCAGCAATGACGCCATGAGGCGGGTGGTTGCGGTGTTGCGTCTGGCGATCCCGTATAGCGGGTTGATCGTGACGGCACGCGAGGAACCGAACTTGAAACGGGATTTACTGACTCATTTCGGGTGCACGCAAACCGACGCTTCTTCAAAATTGGGTATCGGGGCTTACGCCAAAAAATTGAAACAGGAGGAGAATATCGAGAAAGTCCAATTTATGTTGGGTGACCAGCGTTCTCTCGATGAAGTGATACGGGAATTGGCTAACGACGGGATGATTACCTCTTTCTGTACTGCCGGCTATCGTTGCGGGCGTACAGGAGATAAGATCATGACCCTGTTGGAAAAAGGAGTCGAGGGTAAGTTTTGTAAGTTAAACGCTGTTTTGACCTTCCGGGAGTACTTGAATGACTATGCTTCTCCCGCGACCCGTGAGATCGGCGAGAAACTGATCGAGCAGGAATTAAGAGAGATCGAGGCTACCCCCTTCTTTAGTAAGAATAAATTACTCCCGACCTTCCGTTCATATTACGACCGGATCGCGAGAGGGGAAAGAGATTTATACATGTAATTTACAATTTTAGATTTTAAATTTTAGATTGAAATAATCCATGAAATTTAAAATCTAAAATCCATAAATTTAAAATTAAAACGGAAGTTTGAGCGTAATTCGTTCGGCTTCCTTTTTTCTTTTTATTTCTTCCCGTTCACCTTTGCGGAACACGTAGACAAGTCCGAAGCGTTCGCATTTTTGGCGGCGTTCTTCTTCGTCGTCTATATCGGCGTAATGTGCCTCAATTTCGTTCCACAGGGAAAGAATGTATTCGTCTGCTTCACTCCGGTATTGCGCTACTTCGGCACTACAGCGGGCAGAGTTTTGTTGGAATTGTTTTTGAGAAGCGTAGGCTTGCTTGAAGTTTTCGTAATTTACTTTAACCAAAGCGATAGAGGGACTATATATCGGATTTCCGCCCCCTTTACGGGTGCGTTCCTGTTCTCCGGCTATTATTTTTGCACCCCATTCCAACAAATCTTGGTCGGAAACGAGTGAAGGAAGTTTGGTATCATCTTCCGCTATATCGTAAAATGTACGCGCGATAGGTTTTAACTCTCCTCGTGCAATAGTAAAATTCAGCACTTGCAAAAAGTGCGATATATATAGTTTGGCTTTTTTAGTGTATTCCCCGTATTTCCGGCTATTTACCATTTGTTTTTCTCTGGCACATTGTGAATTTGTGATTGCCGTTTTGAATTTCGGTAAAAAGAATTCAATTTTTTGCCTTAGGCTCAAAGAAAACGGTAAATTATTGATATCAGAGAAATCCTCTTTGTTCAAGGCCGTTTCCAATGCCCTTATCCTCGCTGCATCTGTATTCGGTAATCTTCTGTAAGGCATGTCTTTAATAATTAATAAAATGATGATCGAAACTCTGATGCGAAGGTATGAAAAAAATAAAAGTAAATCAATATTCGCCTGAGGTATTTTTAGATTTACGATTTATGATTTTAGATTGAATGATTCTTTAACCACGAAATCGTAAATCATAAATCGTAAATCATCTTGGGATGGTATTTCTATAATGGGTATAGTTTTCGATGATGTTATTCACGAAGTTGAAGGTTTGTTTGCCGTCGCAATAGCCGTTGCGGGACAGGGTGTCCCGGTATATTTCGGGGCGGGATTTGTAACGGATGAAGTAATCTACATTATTATTCCAGATGTTCGGGTTTTTCCCGTAGGATTCGGCTAATCTCATGGCGTCGAACACGTGTCCCGCTCCGGCATTGTACGCGGCTAAAGTAAATTTGATCCGGTTTAAGGTGTCGAGGTCATATTTGGTAAACATTTTTTCAAGGTATTGGAGATAGTAACTTCCTACTTTGATGTTATCTTCCGGCTCTATGTAATCTTCGAAACCGAGTTGCAACGCGGTTTCCGGCATCACTTGCATTAATCCGACAGCCCCGTAATTGGATGTCGCTTCCGGGTCGAATCCGGATTCTTGGAAAATTATGGCAGCCAGCAAACGCCAATCCCAACCTATTTTGGCGGCTTCTTTTTTGATGATCGGGTCAAAGCTGGATATAATCCCGTTTTTTAATTTGTAGTATTTCGAGTTGTGGAGCGAAGTGACGTAACTGCTTTTGTAATAGCGGTTGTAAAGTACTGGAAACTTTTCCCTTTTCTTCATGGCACCCAACCATTGGTTTACTTCATGGAGCAGGTATTTTGCTTTTCCGGCTACTGCCCACGCCACGGGTTCCGCTCCCGATAATTCCAGAGAGTAATCTATGTGTGTCATGTATTGGGCCGCGATCTGCGCGATATTTTTATCTATCACGGTAAGTGGAAGTTCACCTTTCTCTACTTGTAGGAGGATATCTTCATAAGTAAGATATTCTACTTCCGTGATCTTTAAATTCAGTTGAAGAGAATCACTCAATTCCCGGAGAAAACTTTTGTATGTAGTACCCTCTTGAACGAAAATTTCTTTTCCACGTAAATCTTGTATGTCCCGTATTAAAGAATCTTGTTTCTTGTTTTGTACCAGTACGTTACTCGTGTAGAATAACGGGTCCGTGAAGCTGATTTGTTCTTTCCTGCCGTCCGTAACCGAAAGACTCATGGCTACCAGATCGTATTTCCCCTCGTTTAATTCCCGAAGACAATCTTCCACGTTGGAATTGACCTCGATATGTAATTTAACATCGAGAAAATCGGCGAGAGCTTTAACCAGATCGTAATGAAAACCTTTCGGGATGCCTTTATACACGTAGTAGTCTGTCGTGTTGTAATAAGTACATACATTTAAGACGCCTCGTCGCTCGATTTTTTCCAGCGTCCCGGCATCGGGTATAATAAATGGTTCTTCTTCGCGTTTTGTCTCGCAGGCCGATAAACAAAACCAGAATAACCAAGTGTATGTAATAACTCTTATTATATACATGGTGCAAAGATACGAAATAAAATGGAAATCGTGTAGTTGTTGATTTCGAGAGGTCTATTCGAGAAATAACATTGTTACCCTTGCTCTATTCTTGCTCTACCCATTCGCTACCTCATGAACGTATCATGAACGTATCATCTTCGTAGCATAGACGCTCACGAGTGTTTATGCTGCGAAAGAGTAGGGTTTTTGATATGAGTACGGGCGAGCGAATCCCTAGAGAACGGTCAAATGAACCTCGGCGGACGTTTTAATCAAAGAAATTCCAACGGATGCCGAATTTTACTTTGGCGGGGTTGATCGGGTAGGTGTAGGCGGAAAAGTAATCCCGACTTCCTAAGCGCTCGTTGGCATGCTCGTATTTCACGAACAAGTCGGCACGTTTGATGTTCAGCGTGAGGAACACGTCGAGTTTTGGGTAGTTGCCGGTCTTCTCGATATCTTGGTTGTAGAACTGCATGATACTCGGGTCGTAGGCGTTGGAATAGAACGAGGTGTTGTAGAACAAGTCTATACCGATTTGCAGTCCCAATACTTTTTTAAATAGACGGTTTTGGTAGTAATTGTGGGAGTATAGCGCAACTTTGGGAAGTTGCAATATTTCGTCCTTGTTACAGATCTGGTAGTACACTTTTTGATCGAAGTAGAATTTACCTAATCTGAAAATTTGTTTTGCCCATGCCGTGAATACGACTAGATTACCGTCATACTGACGGGGATAGGCCGTAGTGTCGAAATAGATATAGTTTTTCGTGTTGTTCAGAGCGATTCCGACTTCGGTACGGAGGCGTTTGTTGTTATAGTGTCCTTTGATGTTGTAGGCATGGATTTTGGAGAAATTCGTTTCCCATTGGTTGTGATTTCCCGTGTATTGGTCATAATAGCGGTTGGGGGTGGTTGTTTCCAATAGGGCATACGCCGTCACGGATGAATTTCTGTTTCGGCTTAGGTATTGGACGATTTTTCCCTCTAAGGAATAGTCGGCAGAATACTCCCCGGCAAGGCAGAAACTGCCCCAGATATCAAAATTGAACATGGTGGTCGAGTCCATGTTGAACGTTCCCGCGGTGAGGTAGGTTCCGGTGTATTTGTTTGTTGCCCGGTTGTTGATTGTGTCCGAAGATACACGTTGGTCGTATTTCAGGTATTTGAATTTTAACCCGGCGTACACGCCCGGCAGGTATTTGTATTTTGGATGTTCGTTTAGTATGAACTTGGCGTCTATTTCGTATTTTTGGTTGTTGGTGATGTCTTGGTTGGACTGGGTGTTTAAGTAGGTCGTGTCCCAAAAATTGGTTTCAACGCTTTCTTCTCTGAAACGGTAACGATTGTCCTCGACTTTCAAGGCGAGTGCAAATTTCATCGGGTAAGTGTACGTGGTATCCATGTTGATGGAGTCCACGGGTGTGATGATTTCTTTGGCATTTCCGAGGTTGTATTGTGCCAGCGTGCTGAGATTGAAGTTGGCTATGTTGTTTCGGGGTTCCATGACTAGCTTCGTTCCGATTATTTTTGGATCAAGCACGGTATCCCGGACTTCAGCCAAAACTTCAATACCGCCGTTCTCCGCATAATGTCCCACGTTCTGGTTCAGAAAGAAGGATACTGTCACTCTTTCTTTCTCGTATGAACTGAAAACGGAGAAGTTGTATGTTTTTGATTTCTGGTACGAGTATGCCCCGTCCGCAGACATGAGGTTGTACCGGAATCCCGCATTCCAGAACGGGTTGATGTTTTGCATGTACCATACGTCTACCCGGTCTTCTGTTTTTCCTCGTCCCCCCCCGTTAAAATAGCTGATTTGGGCGAAAGCGGTAGAGGTGTTGTAATCCAAGGCGTCCTCGGGACGGAAAAGGTAATCCCGTACCCTGTCGAGCGGAAGAAAATCTTCTCCGCGGGGGCGAAGGATGAAAACATTGGAAATATAAGGTGAGGGTAGGTTGCCGAGGTAGGTGTTAGACACGCTGTGTTTGAATATGGGGTTCGTGTTGTGTATCCCGTCGGTCAGGGTGTCCGTCATGGACATATATTGTTTGTACACGCCGTCGTGCATCCATTTCCACGCCACTCGTTGCGGTTTCACGTATCGTTGTTCTCCTCTCGTGCTATCTTGGTCAAAAGCGCTACGCCGGGGATCCTCCTCGTCCGGATGCCCGTAATCAAAATCGCTCTGCGCTAAAGACGTGAGCGACATTAAGCAGCATAATATGGTGTAAAATATATATTTCATGGCGTGCAAATATACGGAAACTTTTAAAACTCTCATAAATTAATTACCTTTGCGGTCGAATATGTTATAAAATTTTCAGTATGGATAAGAATTATCTCGTGGAAGAAGAAGGTGAAGGCAAATCGTTGAACTTCATCGAACAGATTATTGAGGAGGAGTTGGCCGAGGGGAAGAACGGCGGTCGGGTACATACGCGTTTCCCGCCCGAGCCGAACGGTTATTTGCATATCGGTCATGCAACTTCTATTTGCTTGAATTTCGGATTGGCTGCCAAGTACAACGGTAAGTGCAATCTGCGTTTTGATGACACGAATCCTTCTAAAGAGGATGTCGAGTATATTGATTCCATACAACAAGATATTCAATGGTTAGGTTTCCAGTGGGAAGGGGAAACTCATTACGCCTCCGATTATTTCCAGCAATTGTATGATTGGGCGGAGAAGTTGATCGCGGAGGGAAAAGCTTACGTGGATGACCAACCGGCAGAGGTGATCAGCGCGCAACGTATGAACCCGATGGAACCGGGAGTGAACAGTCCTTACCGGGATAGGACTCCAGAAGAAAATCTGGATTTATTCCGGCGGATGAAGGCAGGGGAGTTTCAAGCCGGGGAGAAAGTATTGCGGGCTAAAATAGATATGGCCTCGTCCAACATGTTGATGCGTGACCCTATTTTGTACCGGATCATGCACGTGGCGCATCACCGCACGGGTGATAAATGGTGTATCTACCCGATGTATGATTTCACGCACGGGCAAAGTGATTATATTGAGGGGATTACTCATTCTATTTGTACTTTAGAGTTCGAGGTGCATCGCCCGTTATACAATTGGTTTTTGGATCAGTTGTTCGACACGGAATACCGTCCTCGTCAGATCGAGTTTGCCCGTCGTAATTTGAGTTACACGGTGATGAGTAAACGCCGTTTGTTGGAACTGGTGCAGAAAGGTATTGTTGCCGGGTGGGATGATCCCCGGATGCCTACAATCACGGCTTTGCGTCGCGCGGGATACACGCCCGAGTCTATTCGTGCTTTTGCCGAAAAAGTGGGGGTGGCACGCCGGGAGATCGTGGTCGATATGGCGTTGTTGGAGTTTTGCGTGCGGGAACATTTGAACAAGGTGGCTCCCCGTGTAATGGCGGTACTTGATCCGGTGCGGGTGGTGATAGATAACTATCCGGAAGGACAGACCGAAGTGGTTGAGATCGAGAATAACCCGGAAGATGAGGCTGCCGGAACGAGAATGGTGCCGTTCTCCCGTGAGTTGTTTATCGAGCGGGATGATTTCATGGAAGACGCCCCGAAGAAGTTCTTCCGGATGACGATCGGCAACGAAGTACGGTTGAAAGGTGCGTATATCGTGAAATGCGAGAGCGTGGAGAAAGATGCGGAAGGAAATGTTACGACAATCCATTGCACGTACGATGCCGAAACGCGTAGTGGTACCGGTGCTGCGAGCAACCGGAAGGTAAAGGGAACACTTCACTGGGTTTCCGCACCCGACGCGATAGAGGCGGAGGTACGTTTATACGATCGTTTGTTTAAAGATCCGGATCCTGCCGGGCACAAGGATATCGATTTCAAAGAGTTCTTGAACGAGAATTCGTTGAGAGTGTTGACCGGGTGCAAGTTGGAACCGAGTTTGAAAGATGCCAAGGAAGGCGATCGTTTCCAGTTCCAGCGTTTGGGGTATTTCTGCGTGGATAAAGATTCCAAACCGAGGGCACTGGTGTTTAATCGTACCGTGGGATTAAAGGATACGTGGGCAAAACAAAACAATTAATACAATGAAAGTTACGAGGGATAAGTTTGCAAGAGAAGCGCGGGCGTACTTGTTGATTACGTTCGGTTTGCTGATCTATACTTTTGCCGTTACCGCGTTTTTGGCGCCGCATCGTATGGTGGGCGGTGGTGTGACCGGTATTTCGACAATTATTTATTTTCTTTCCGGGGAGGTGATTCCTATAGGGTATAGCTATTTCGTGATTAACTTTTTGCTGGTGGCAATAGCAATTAAGGTGCTCGGGCCCCGGTTCGGTTTCAAGACGATATATGCTATTTTCATGAGTTCGTTCCTGTTGAGTTTGTTACAGAATCTGATTCATGAGCCGCTGTTGGAGGACAAATTCATGTGCGCGGTACTTTCCGGTATCATGTGTGGTGCGGGTATCGGGATTTCGCTTGCCAATGGAGGCAGTACGGCGGGTACGGATATCGTGGCAATGATGATTAACAAGTACCGGAATATCAGTCCCGGTAAGATTATCATGTATATAGATGTGTTTATTATCGGTTGTAGTTATTTTATCGGGGAAAACACGACAGTCGATCCGACGGCAAAGATTGCCACGATTATCTACGGTTACGTGGTCATGGGTGTGAACTCGTACACGATTGACCTCGTGTTCACGGGACAGATGCAATCCGTGCAGTTCTTTATTTTTTCGTTAAAATACAAGGAGGTTGCCGATCTGATTACTCATGATTTGAAACGGGGTGTAACCGTCGTGGATTGTCAAGGCTGGTACACGGGTGAGGCACGCAAAATGTTAATTGTGGTAGCCCGCAAGAGTGAGATGCAGAATATTATGCGTGTGACGAAATTGGCTGATCCGGACGCGTTCCTCACGATGAATACGGTCATGGGTGTGTACGGTAGGGGATTTGATACGCTGCGGACTTAGGGAGTTCGTAAAGTTTATAAGGTTCATAAGGTTTATAAAGTTGCCATTCCTCACGAGGGGCTTCTTTATAAACCTTATTTTTTTGATAAAACACACTAATTTATAATGACGTTGTGTCTTTATGGAATTGAGTGGCACGGTGTTTGATAATTAAAAGGATTGATATGAGGTCATTAAAAAAGCATAGGAGACACATGGTAATTTGGAGTGTATTAGGCGTTGTCGCGGTGATTGCCGTGATAGCGGTTGTTTTCGTGAATCAACGAAGTTTTGGCAGACTTCCCCGGGGGGAGCGAATGGAGCGTGTGAAGCGTTCGCCTCATTACAGGGACGGACGGTTTCAAAATTTGCATGAAACCGTGATGATTGCTTCTGACAAGGGGCGTGTCGGGACTATGATTGATTTTTTATTCAGAAAAACAGAAAGGCTGCGACCGGAGACGGCAGTGCCTGTCATTAAGACAGATTTGCGGAGTATCCCCTTGGACGAGGAGGTGGTCGTGTGGTTCGGGCATTCATCCTATCTGATCCAAACGGGAGGAAAAAGAATACTGGTCGATCCGGTATTTTGCATGGCTTCCCCGGTATCATTTGTCAATAAGCCTTTCAAGGGAACGGATGTTTATAAGCCGGAAGATATGCCGGATATCGATTATCTGGTGATTTCCCATGACCATTGGGATCATTTGGACTACGGAACCGTGACTGCATTGAAGAATCGGGTTGGCAAGGTTATATGCGGATTGGGAGTCGGGGAACATTTCGAGTATTGGGGATTTGACAAGGAACGTGTCGTGGAATTGGATTGGTTTGAAGACTCCGTGCTGGATGATGGTTTTGCCGTTTATTGTTTGCCGGTGCGTCACTTCTCGGGACGGGGATTGTCTGCCAACCGGACATTGTGGGCTTCTTTTCTCGTGGAGAGTCCCTCGAGGAAGATATATATAGGTGGTGATGGGGGGTATGACACGCATTTCGCCGAGATTGGCAAGCGTTTCCCGGGTATTGATCTTGCGGTCATCGAGAACGGGCAATATAATGAAGATTGGAAGTATATTCACGTGATGCCGGATTACTTGGAACAGATCGCGAAGGATTTGGGCGCGAAAAGAGTTTTGACGGTGCATCATTCGAAATATGCTTTGGCAAGGCATCCTTGGGATGAGCCGTTGAAGAATGCGTTGAAGATGAGAGAAGATGTCCCTTTTGAAGTACTTGTACCTACTATCGGGGAAATAGTTCGGAATGAGAAGGTGGAACAATGAGGTTTTTTTCTCGTTCTCGCGATTTTATGTTATTTTTGTCTGAATAAAATGCATGATAGATGAAGATAAAAGTATTTGTTAATAATCCATGGCAGGAGAACACGATTGTGTTGTACGATGAAACGGGGGAAGCCGTGGTGATTGATTGCGGTTGTTTTTCGAAAGACGAAGAGCGACGTTTGATAGATTTTCTGGCGGAAAATCATTTGAAACCGGTAGCGTTGTTGAATACGCACTTGCATATAGATCATATTTTCGGGAATAATTTTATGCTGGACGAATACGGGTTGTCTGCCCGGGCGCATGAAGCGGATTCGTTTTGGGTGGAAGACGCGGAGAAGTATGCGGCGATGTTGGGAATACGGGGAATTACACCGCCTCCGGCATTGGGAGAATATTTGCATGACGGGGATGTCGTGAAATTCGGACATTCGGAATTGAAGGTGATCCATGTACCGGGACATTCTCCGGGGGGACTTTGTTTCTATAGCGAACAGGATAAATTGCTTGTTGCCGGGGATGTGTTGTTCCAAGGGAGTATCGGACGCGCAGATTTACCCGGGGGAGATATGAGTCAGTTGATAGACGGAATCCGGGAAAAATTGTTCGTGTTGCCGGATGATGTGCGGGTAATACCGGGACACGGCGGGTTTACCACGATAGGAGAAGAGAAACGTATGAATCCATTTTTTCAATAAAAAAAGATGAAGAAGATCGGTATAATTGTAGCCATGACTTCGGAATACGGTCTGGTGAAATCTTTACTTGACGGGGGAAAGGAACGTTTGGTTCGGGGAATCCCCTTTATCGAGGGGCGTATGGGAGAAGTTGACGTCGTGTTGGCCAAAAGCGGGATCGGTAAGGTTTGTGCGGCGGTAGGGACGTTGGAAATGATCCGGCAATATGCCCCGGAGGTGATTGTAAACACGGGTGTTGCCGGGGGAATAGACCCGTTGACACAAGTTATGGATATCGTGATCGGGGAGAACATGGTTTATCATGACGTGTGGTGTGGCGAGGGAAACGAGTACGGGCAGATTCAAGGATTGCCGGCTCGTTTTGTTTCGGATAAGAAATTGTATGAACAGGCTTTGTCCGTGAAACATGACGGGAATGTATACGGGGGATTGATTTGCAGCGGTGATCGTTTCGTGACGGAGAAAGAGGAGTTGACCGAGATCAAAAAGCGTTTTCCCGAAGGCTTGGCGGTTGATATGGAATCGACCGCTATCGCGCAAGTATGCTACTTGTGTGGCGTACCTTTCTTGAGTTATCGTATTATTAGCGATACCCCGGGAGTGAAAGATCATTACAATCAATATTTGAATTTCTGGGAAGAGGCTCCCAAACGCTCTTTCGAGATGATTAGAAAGTTAATCACTGTTTTATCAGAAGAATAAAGATGAAAAAAATACCTAGTTTTACCATAGATCATCTTCGCCTGTCGCGGGGAATCTACGTGTCCCGTAAAGATTATGTAGGAGAAGAGGTGATCACGACGTTTGATATACGTATGAAGGAGCCTAACCGAGAGCCCGTGTTGGGACAGGGGGAATTGCACACGATAGAACATCTCGCGGCGACTTATTTAAGAAATCACGAGACGTGGGGCGACAAGATTATTTTCTGGGGACCGATGGGGTGCTGCACGGGAAATTATTTTTTGATGCGGGGTGATTTGACTTCTCGTGATATCGTGGAATTGATGCGGGAAACATTCCGTTTTATTCGTGATTTTGAAGGTGAAGTTCCCGGTGTTGCTGCAAAAGATTGTGGTAATTATCTATTACATAATCTGCCGATGGCGAAATACGAGGCTGCTAAATATCTGGCGGAAGTGCTGGACGTGATCGAGGAAAAGAATCTGATATATCCGGGCGAATGAGAATAGGAATCATTTTAATGTTGGTTGCCTTGCTTTGGGCTTGTGATGAAAACAAGGATCGGGAGAAGACGATCAGCGTGAGTATCTTGCCTCAACGTTATTTCGTGGAGCGTATCGCGGGGGATTACGTGAAGGTGAACGTGATGATTCCGCCGGGGGCTAATCCTGCCGTGAGTGATTTAAGTACCGAACAGTTGAAAGCGTTGCATAATAGTTCTATCTATTTTGCTGTGGGGTATCTGCCTTTCGAGATTAGTAATTTGTATCCTTTTCTGGAAAAACAGGAGAAGCATATACAACTCGTGAAGCAATCCGAGGGGATGGAGTTGGAAGAGGGAACGTGTGATTGCGGGCATCATCATACACACCCCGGTAATTTTGACCCTCACGTGTGGATGTCTCCAAGATACGCGGGTATGATGGCGCAAACGATATGTAAGGTGTTATCTGAAAAGTTCCCGGAGAAGAAGACCGAGTTCGAGCAGAATTTCAAGCAGTTCAAACAGGAGATTGACAGTATCGATGCGGAAGCCCGAAGGATTATTCCCGCGAAGCAGAACAAGACTTTCTTGATTTATCATCCGGCTTTGACTTATCTGGCGAAAGATTACGGTATGGAACAGATCGCGATCGAGGACGAGGGAAAAGAACCCAATCCGTCACATATCAAGGCGGTGGTCGATACTTGTCGGGCAAAAGGTATAAAGATTGTATTTATCCAGAACCAGTTTGACGTGATGAATGCCAAAGCTATAGCCCGGGAGATCGACGGCGAGGTTATTGCCATTGATCCGTTGAGTGCGGACTGGAAAAAGGAAATGGAATCGTTGCTTCAGATTATAGAACAAAAAATGGAATAACCGGATGAAAGAGATTTTGGAGTTGAAGGATATTTCGGCAGGTTACGAGCAGACGACCGTGTTGCAAGGAGTGAACTTGACCATACGGGAGAATGATTTTGTTGGAATTATCGGGCCGAACGGGGGGGGGAAAACGACTTTGTTAAAGGTTATATTAGGGTTGATAAAGCCTTTCTCCGGGAAGATCATTTATCACACGTCCAAGCAATCGTTGTTCGGGTATTTGCCTCAAAACAGTAAGTTCGACGCTCGTTTCCCGATCAGTGTAAAGGAAGTAGTGTTATCCGGATTGATGTCCGAGAAAGGGATATTTCATTCTTACACGAAAGCTGACCGAGGGAAGGTGGATGAGATATTGGAAAAGTATGGCATGCTCAGATATAAAAATCGTCCAATCGGAGAGCTTTCCGGGGGACAGATGCAGCGGGTATTTTTGTGTCGGGCTATCATATCCTCCCCGAAAATACTGATTCTGGATGAACCGTCCACTTACGTGGATTCGAATTTCGAGATTGAGTTTTATTCTTTGTTGAAAGAGTTGAACGAGAAAATGAGTATCGTGATGGTTTCACACGATTTGGGAACTATTTGTTCCTACGTGAAGACTATTGCTTGCGTGAACGGGGGATTGCATTATCACGAATCGAACTTGATTACACCGGAACAGTTGAAGTTGTATAACTGTCCGATCGAGTTGATTTCCCACGGAACCGTACCGCATCGGGTGTTGTTGGATCACGACAAGGCAATTGAAAATTGAAAAAACACTGTCCTTGCGCGGTGGGAATCTAAAATCATAAATCATAAATCTAAAATTACCAAGGTGTTTGAATTATTAAGATACGGTTTTTTCCAGAACGCAATTTTGTGCACGATATTGATCGGCGTGAGTTGTGGGTTAATCGGGACATATATTGTTGCCAAACGAATGGTTTTTATTAGCGGGGGGATCACGCATGCTTCTTTCGGGGGATTGGGATTGGCTTATTTTTTAGGTTTGTCACCTCTTTTCGGGGCTGCCGTGTTTGCCTTGGCAGCGGCATTTTGTATTTTATACCTTTCGGATAATAAGCGGTTTAAGGAAGATTCTTTGATTGGTATCTTTTGGTCGGCGGGTATGGCGATAGGAGTGTTGTTTATTTATCTGACTCCGGGATACGCGCCTAATTTATTGTCTTATCTGTTCGGGAATATTCTTACGGTCACGGGGGAACAGGTGATTCTGTCGGGAGTGTTGTGTCTGGCAATTATCTTGTTTTTCGCGAAGTTTTATCGTCCGTTGTTTTATATCGCTTTTGACAAGGAGTACAGTCGGACGCATTTTGTCGCTTTAAACGGGTTGGAGATTGGTATTACCGTGCTGATAGCCTTGTGTATCGTGCTGTGTATGAAGTTGGCGGGAATTATTTTGGTGATTTCTTACCTGACGATGCCTCAAGCAATAGCGGGTATGTTTTACAAGAACTTCACGAAACAATTGGTTTTATCCACGATTATTAGTTGCGTGGGTTCTGTTATCGGGCTTTTCGCGTCAGCAGCATTGAAGCTCCCGTCCGGGGCAACGATTGTGCTTTGTTTTTTGCTGATATTTATTGTTTGTTATTTATTACGCCGCCGTAAATGAAAAGTCGAGCATTCGGCTTAAGCAGGGAGGTGTGTCAAAACACACCTCTAGTCTATAAAGTTCATAAAGTCGAGCCTTCGGCTCCTAAGGTCTATAACGTCTATAATCCAATAAATTAATGATATTCAATATAATGATACGCATACCACCCGCACGTTTGACCTTACGACCTTATGGACTTTTAGACTTTATGGACGAGAGTGCGTGTTTTGACACGCACTCCTGTTCTTATCTGTGGTGGAATTTTTTCTTTTATTCTTTGTTTATCCTGTAACTCAACGCTCCGGAGGGACATTTATTGATTTGTGCTATTAATTCGTCTGTCGTTGCATTCTCGATCTTTATCCAAGGACGTTCTTGCGGGTTATATACCTTAGGTAACATTTTTACGCAAATCCCTGCGTGTTGGCAGATTGAGGGTTGCCAGATAATGGTCAGTTCTCCGTTCGTGTATTCATACTTCTTTTCCATGATGTTCTGTTTTTATTTGATGTTTATACCTCGCATAACAATGCGCCGCCATTCGGGATGCCTCTTTATATAGGCGGCCACGAAAGGACAAAGCGGTACTAGACGCAGTCCTTGACGCTCGATATCCTTTAGCGTTTTTTCGACGAGTTGTGAACCTATTCCACGACCTTCCAGTTCCGGCGGAACTTCCGTGTGTGTAAGGTAGATTTCTCCGTTGATTGATTTTATATACTCGATTTTGGGTGTATAATTACCGATGCGGAACTCGTACTGTTGACGATGTACATCATCTTTTAATTCATAATCCTCTGTCATAACCTTAAATTTTAATGTCTATTGTAAATTAAACGTTCAGAATATGAATTTTGTTTTGATTTTGTCCTGTTATTATTTTTAAAGAAATGGGATATATATATAAAAAATCCCCTCCGTGTGACGGGAGGGGATTGGTTAGGGCTATGCCCTGTTATTGATTCGATTATTTAATGTAGTTTTGAGCGAATGCACGTCCGGCACGTAATGCTTTGAGGTTCATTTCGACAACATCGCTTCCTTTGCGTTCGAAAATGGCAGTAATACCTTTTTCGAGGTATTCGAAAGGAATTTCGATGAAGGGAGAAGCAGCTCCCAACATCACGAAGTTGCTGGCACGTACGTTTCCGGCAGCTTCTTTGGCGATGCTATCGGCGTCGATAATTACTTGATGAGGCAGAGCCTTTAAGGTTGCCATCAAAGTAGCTTCTTCCGGGTAGTTCGGGATGTTGATGAACGGGGTTGCGTTGGTTACCACGTATCCGCCTTGTTTCAAGAAAGGAAGATAGCGTAATGCTTCCATGGGTTCTACCGAGAGAATGATGTCTGCCGTTCCCTTTGCGATCAAGTCAGAGAATATCGGTTTGTCAGAGATTCTCATGAATGACTGTACGTCACCTCCGCGTTGGCTCATGCCGTGAGTTTCCGCTTGTTTCATGTACAGGTTATTGTTGAGGGCGGCAGAACCCAGTGCTGCTGCAATGGAAAGGATACCTTGTCCGCCTACGCCCGCTAATATAATGTCTGTCTTCATAATTTTAAATTTTAAATTTTAGATTTTAAATTGAATCGATTATGAGTCAATTTATTTTTTCTTTTTCTTGGCGTCTCTGGCGGCTTTCTGGATACATACTCTTCGCGGGATGATTACAGATACCCCCTTGTACTCGATCTCGTCACGGATGATCTTGCACAATTCGTCATGATTCTTCGGTACGGGAAGTAATACGCGGATGTGTTCCGGGTCAACACCGATACCTTTACAGATAGCTTCCAGATGTCCCAGTGCGGATGATTCCTGTCCTCCTGTCATAGAGATAGATTCGTTATCTGAAATGATAATCGTGATATTCGCTTTCTCGTTGACAGCATCCAACAAGCCGGTCATTCCGGAGTGAGTGAATGTAGAATCCCCGATAACCGATACTGCCGGGAATAATCCGGCGTCAGCCGCACCCTTTGCCATGGTGATAGAAGCACCCATGTCAACGCAAGAGTTGATAGCTTGGAAAGGAGGAAGTGCTCCTAAGGTATAACAGCCGATATCGGAGAATACGCGAGCGTTCGGGTACTCTGCCAC
This sequence comes from Butyricimonas sp. Marseille-P3923, assembly GCF_900184685.1. Taxonomy (GTDB): domain Bacteria; phylum Bacteroidota; class Bacteroidia; order Bacteroidales; family Marinifilaceae; genus Butyricimonas; species Butyricimonas muris. Next base: position 2,084,931 of record NZ_FXXL01000007.1, on the reverse strand, counting down.
TACCGCGTTCAACGCGGCGTACACGTCTCTGTGGCTACATCCCACGCAAAGAGCGGGCGGACGGGGTGCCACGATTTCAGGTACGGGAGCACCTTCAACGGACGGAAGTCCGAATGCTTTTGCCACGTGGTCGGGATTTAATTCCCCGTCTCTCGGGAGAGTACCATCCAAACGTCCGTGAACGTTTTCTTTTTCGAGGTAACCTTTCAAGGCTTCCTCGATAACGGGATAACCTTCTTCAAGAACGAGTAATTTCTCCGTGCTTTCGGCTAATTTGGTAATCATTTTTCTCGGGAGCGGGTATTGGCTTATTTTCACTACCGGGTAAGGGCAATTACCGCCGAATACTTCCATCAGGTAGTTGTAACCGATTCCGCAGGCGATGATACCCATGGATTTGTCTGCTCCGTCGATGTATTTGTTATATGGTGAATTGTCAGACTCTTCCTCGAAAGCGATTTGTTTGTCCAACAATAATCTATATCTTTTCTTGGCAATAGCGGGAAGGAGCACGAATTGGCGTTTGTCTTCCGGCAGGCGCATTTCATTTTCGGCCTTTGCCTCACGTGGTTCAACACCGGCACGGGAGTGAGCCAGACGGGTCGTGATTCTCAATAATACAGGGGTTCCCAATTTCTCCGACAAGTCGAAGCCATAGCGAGTCATATCGTATGCTTCTTGTTGGTTGGAGGGCTCCAGTATCGGAATTAAAGCAAATTTGCCGTACACGCGGGAATCCTGCTCGTTTTGAGAAGAGTGCATGGACGGGTCATCGGCAGCGATGATTACCATACCCCCGTTAGCCCCGGTGATAGCGGCATTCATGAAACAGTCGGCAGCCACGTTCATACCCACGTGTTTCATGCATACTAAGGCTCTTTTGCCTGCATAAGACATACCCAGTGCGGTTTCCATAGCCGTTTTTTCATTGGCTGACCACATCCGGTGAACGTTGCGGGCGATTGCCTGTTTCGATTCTTGAATGTACTCCGTGATCTCAGTTGAAGGGGTTCCCGGGTAGGCAAATACGCCGGATATACCTCCGTCTATGGCACCTTGTGCAATAGCTTCAACACCTAGTAATAGTTGTTTTTGCATAGTTGAAAGATTATTGATTTTAAGTTATTTATCTTTTTAGCTGGATGCAACTGTACGTTGCTGAGAGAAATTATCGGGAATAATCATTCCCGGGCGAGTTTTTATAGTCCCCCGAACAATTTTAACACTCCCACGATATAGGCCAAAACGAAATAATATTCTGATGGATCGTACATCACACTAATTTTTAAAACGTTTTCGTCTTTAATTTGCGACGAAGTTAGCATTAATATTTAATAAGAACAAATTTTTTAAACAGAAGTCTGTGATAAATTATTTTTCTATTTTTGCACGATGGAATACTAGTTTTCTTATGTTTGTTTTATGTTTTTTTGTATATTAGTGCCCTTGAATTGCTTTTAATAGAGGGTAGTTATCAATTGACGATAAATTATGTTTGCACGATATAATAAATCTTTCTCCGCGAAATTAAGTTTCTATGTAATTTCTTTTATTACAGTGTTATCCGTTATACTTTTCGGGATATTTTATCATTACTCCACGAAAACGTTATCGAAGGAGGCGGAAGATAAAATTGAAACAATGGCGGAGATCGCTAATCTGAAAGTGAGTGCTTTGTTGAGTAAGGTGGAAAAGATTCCGGATAACTTGGGTTGGATGATTGTGGCATACGTGGAAGATCCGGATTCCTTGTTTTCAATAACCAGCCGGATCGTGAAAGAGAATGAAGAGATATTCGGATGCGCTATCGCTTTCGAGCCTTATTATTTTCCGTCGAAAGGTCATTATTTCGCTCCCTATTCTTTCATGAGTGGGGATACGGTGAAGACTATGCAGGTTGGGAGTGAGGATTATAATTATTTCGAGAAGGGATGGTATAAAGGAGCCCGGGAAACCAGATACTGGAGTAAGCCTTATCGGGATGCCGGGGATCCGGACGTGATAACTACTTCATACGCCGTGCCGATCCATGGGAAAGATGGGGAACTGATTGCTGTATTGTCGGTCGATTTGACGAATAAATGGTTGAGGGATTTGGCTAATTCGATGAAACCTTACGAGGGGAGTTACACGGTGATTATCGACAAGCAAGGACGATATATCATGCGTAAAGAAGGGGAAACGACTATCGGGAAAAATATGTTCCAGACAGCGGAAGAGGCTTCGGATCCCAATGTTGCCAGACTTGTTCGTGAAATGGCGGCGGGCAAAAGCGGAAGTCTGGTAGTGAAGGATGAAAAGACATTGTCATACGTTTATTATACCGGAGTCTTTGCCACGGACTGGTATATGGCGGTCGTGTGCCCTTATGCTCAGGTATTCGGGAAGTTGAATAAGTTTAACATGTATATGTTAATCGGTTTCCTGCTGTTGTTAGTGTTTGTTTATATCATGTGCTTTGTAGCCGTGCGACGGATCACGAAACCGTTGACCCGTTTCTCCATGTCGGCAAGAAATATTGCCGGGGGAGATTTTAACACGCCTCTGCCGATTATTCGTTCTAAAGACGAGTTGGGTGAGTTGTACGAATCTTTCCAGTTTATGCAACACCAATTGACGGAATACGTGGAACAATTGCGGAATACCACGACTGCCAACGAGAAGATTCAGAGTGAATTGCGTATCGCCCATGACATACAGTTGGGAATGGTGCCGAAGCAATTTATTCCTCCTTCAGGCAGAGAAACAATAGATATACATGCGGTGTTGCGTCCGGCGAAACAAGTAGGTGGTGATTTGTACGATTATTTCATGCTTAACGAGGACGAGTTCGGGTTTGCCATCGGCGACGTTTCCGGGAAAGGTGTTCCGGCGGCCTTGTTTATGTCGACCACGATTAGTCAGATGCGTTCCGTGGCGATGTTAGATACTTCTTTGAATTACATCGTAAATGTTATCAATCGCAGCCTTATTCGGAATGGTAACACGAGTATGTTTGTTACTTTTTTTGCCGGAGTACTGAATCTGAATACCCGGCGATTGAGATTCTGTAACGCGGGACATCCTTACCCGATAATTATTAAGCCGGATGGAACGGTGGAAATGTTTAAGACTGCCGATAATTTGCCTTTGGGCGTGTCTTCCGATTATGAATACGAGGAACAGGAGTGTTATTTCGCTTCGGGTTCTCAATTGCTTCTTTATTCGGATGGGGTAACGGAAGCCCAGAACGAGGATGCTAAATTCTATAAAATAGATCGGTTGTTTCAATTTATTGAAGAAAACAAGAATTTGTCTTCAAAAGAGTTGGTTGAGAAGATTATTGCTCATGTTGATGCTTACGCCGGAAAAGCGGAACAGTCGGATGATTTAACTGTCATGAGTTTGCGGTACGAGAAACAGAAAGGGGTAAGATGGTTGTAAATTTGGAAGGGGATTATTTTTCAACAATCCCCTTTGGTACACACGCGCACTACTTATTATTTTGACCGTATTACAATGTCCACGCATGTTGCTGATCCGAAGAACTTTTTGGCAACCTCGTGTACTATCTTGGCATTCAGTTTTTCAATCGGTTTCTCGAACATCACGGGAGAGTCGATATCTTTTCCCGTTTCCGCGTAATATCGTAAGGCTTCCTGCCAGTGGGTGTTCCCCCGGCTTTCAAGTACTTGCGCACGTCCTTTTTTCATCATTAATACCATATCCTCCACGTCTTCTTCGCTTACACCCTCGGCGACGAGTTTGTCAATCTGCTCGTGGACGATGGCACGCATCCGGTCGCCTTGCTCCGTGTTGCTCTGGAAGTTGACGGCAATGGCTTGTGTGTGTTTCGGGTACGCGGTATAGGATGCGGCAACGTTTACCCCGTAGGCTCCGCCCTCGTCTTCTCGGATGATATCCTGGTAACGGTTCGAGAGCACGAAACGAATCACGTCGATAGCCAGATCCTCCACGGGTTTTAACTTCAGCGTGTTCGTGAACTCGATGTTCGTCATGTATTTGTTATCCGGGATATTAGCAGTGATGGTTTCCGTGATGGAACCTTCTTTTTTCAAGTCATGTTGTACGGCTTTCTCAACCCGGTGAATGGACGGGATGGCTCCCAGGTATTTTGCCACTAGTTTTTGTGCTTCTTCCCGTTGGATATTTCCTACCAGGTAAAAGGTAAAGTCCGAGGCATCTTGGAAACGGTCGTGATAGATGGCGACCATTTTGTCGTAATTCATGGCATCGTAGAATTTGGCATCCTGTTTCCACAAGCGGGGAGAATCTTTTATCCGTAATTTCTGCATCTGTTCCGCTATCGTGTCATTTACCGTGCGGGGTGTATTTTCCGCTTGTAGCCTGTTCAGGTACACGAACTTGTCAAAATCGTTCCGGTCGAACCGGGGATGCTCGAAGAACAAATAAATGATCTGGAGTAGCATTTCCGTTTCGTTGCTATCACATACGCCGCTCACGCCCTCGAATGTTTCCCCGAGCGTGATATTGGGCTGCACGTGATGTCCTTTCAGTATCTCTTGCATCATCTGCACGTCGTGTCTGTACAACCCGGAATACATGGCTAAGGTAGATAATGCCGAGGCTGACGGCAAGTCTTCTGCCGGGAGCAATGACATCCCGCCGGAACTTTCGCCCAGCAGGCTTACCTTGATGCCGTTTTGATCGCTGAACTTGTAGTACACCTTGCAGCCGTTCGATAACGTCCATTCCTCGGCATCCAGCATTTTGATCGGTTTCGTTTTCACGATCTCCCCGCCTTTCACCTCGTAATCCAACAAGGGAACCGCCTTGATTTCTTGGGTAGCCTCGGCGGCTTCAACATCCTTGGCTGCTTGCATGATATTCACGATTTCCTCTTTTGTCGGGAAATCATAATCCGGGTCGTTGCCCTGCATGATAAATACCCAGTTTTTGCTATCGTTGTTCCACGAGGCAATCCAATCTTGTATATCTCGTGCCGTGATTCCCGGTAATATTTCCCGTGACAGGGCGATGTCTTCCTCGATGCTCGTGATCGGTTTCCCTTCCAGGAAATTGTTCTGGTACATTTGCACGTACACCTCGTTCGGGAACTTGTCCTTGTTTTTTTCCGTTTCGTCCAATCCCGAGAGATACGCGGTAATCTGTTCCTTCACCTCCTTGTCGTTTATCCCATAGCGGTGGATGCGTTCCAGTTCTTCCATCAAATCTTTCAAGGCTTGCCGTTCCTTGTGCGGGTAAGCCTGCACGTAGATATTCCATCGGTCGTAATTCCGCACCAGCCCGTTGAAGCCGACCATGGTCTGCACGAACGCGGGGTCTTGGGTTTCGATATACTTTTGCAGGTATTTCTCCACGATCTGGTTGTAGAACAAGTTTATCAGATTCTCTTTCATCATCTCTTTCAGCGAGGCGGGCGGTGTTTGCCGTACCCGTTTGAGCAGTGTCATGGAAGATTCCGTCATTTCCTTGTCGAATACTTTCGTGTAAAACGGTTCGCTATTGTCCGGAATCTCGTACACCAACCGGGGTTTCGGGTTCTCCCGTTTCGGGATGGGGTTGAAAAGACGTTGTATTTCTGTTTCTATCTTGGCGGCATCGATGTCTCCGACAATGATCACTGCCTGCTGGTCCGGGCGGTAGAAGTCGTTGTAGTAAGCCCGTAGTTCTTCGGGAGTGAAATTGTTTATGATTTCTTCGCTGCCAATGACGTTACGAGTAGCGTATTTGCTGTTATTGAAGACGAAAGCGTCCGTTTGTTCTTTTACGCGGGCACCCAAGTTGCGGCGCATCCGGCGTTCTTCCCGGATAACTCCTCGCTCTTTATCAATCTCGTCCGGCTTGAGCAACAGGAAACCCGACCAGTCCTTCATCACGAGGATGCAGGAATCCAGCAGTTCCGTGTCGTTCGTGGGAATCCCCGTCATGTAGTACACCGTTTCGTCCTGTCCCGTTTGCGCGTTAAAGCGTGTCACTCCCCGCCGTTTCAGGAAATTGGGAATCCCTTCTTTGAAACTCTCGCTCCCGTTGAATGCCATGTGTTCCAGGAAATGGGCAAGCCCGTTCTGGTTGTCTTCTTCCATGAGTGCACCCACGTTCTGCACGAGGTAAAAGTCTGCTTTGCCCGGCTGCATGGACGTGTGGCGCACGTAGTAAGTTAACCCGTTGTGTAGTTTCCCGTGGCGGAAGATATTCGAGTCGCCCTCTTGGGCGTGTAGCATTCCCGAAACGAAAAAGCTAACCATGCATATTAATAATACTCTTTTCATAGACCTTGTAACGCTTGTTGGATGGCTTGTTGAAGTTGTTGCATCTCCATTTTGTTCTCGATTTGTGCGCTTGCTAAAAATGCCTGGTTATAAGATTGCTTTGCTTTGGCATTATCGCCCGTGTTTTTCAAGCAGTCACCCATCATCACCAGCAGGCGGGTACGGTTTGACGCTCCCACGTTATCGAATGTCAGGGCTTTGGCGATCCAGTTGATGCATTTCCGGTAAGCGTTTTCCGACAATTTTCCCTCGTACACGCTGGCGATGTCTTGCAGGGGTTGGAAATAATCGTTTAACACTGCCTTGTCGCCTTTTCCGGCAAGATAGGAGTTCATCTTCTCGAAGAACGTATTCTCGTCATGGCGGTAAAGGCTGTACGTGGCATCGGCAAGTAATGTCATGGCGTCCAGCACGGAAAGGTCGCCGAAAGAAAATTCGGAATAAACGTCTTTCAAGTCCCCATTCACCCGTTCGAGCCGTTTCTTGTAGTTCAAGTCCCCTTTCTTGCAGAGTTGAATGATATACGTGTTGTTCAAAGAAACCAAGTAACGTGCCACGTTGTCCTTCCCGATCTCCTTGACAAATTTGGAGTAGTTCTGTGCGATGTAATCGAAAATGGGGTCTTCCTTGGAAGTCGTGCGATGGTACATGGTCAGTACTAGAAAGTCTGCCCCGTTAGCCATGTTCTCGATTTTTTTGTTTTTCAGGTATTCAGGGAACAGGCTCTCGATACGGGTTCCCCATTTCTGTTGATTATAACCCTGTTGCATGGCTATAAATACCGGAGCCTCGATCAATAATTGTTGTTGTACGTCCAGATCATTTTTCTTCTTCTTGTATTTCTCGTACAATTGCTCGAAACTCAATTCCTCGCCCGCGGCAATTTTTGCTTCTTTAATAAACGATTCGGCAGGAACGGCTCCTTGTACCCGGCGTATTTCTTTGCCCTCCCGGTTGATAAACACCATGGTCGGCAACGCCGTCACGTTGTATTTCTTCGCGATGTCCTTATTCTCTTGAGCATCCACGTCCACCTGCACGCACACGAAATGCGGGTTGAAAAAATCCCCGACTTCCTTTTGTGTGAATATTTCGCTTGCCATCATTTTGCAAGGTCCGCACCATTCGGCGAAGAAATCCACGAACAAATCCTTTTTCTCTTGTTGTGCTTTCTTCAAAGCCTCGTCAAATGTACCTTTAAACAGTGTCATTTGAGCCGATAAGTTTCCCAGTACTCCTAGTGTTAGGAATACCATTAAATAAAATGTCTTTTTCATATTGAGTAAATTAAATAATAAGGTGAAAAGATTGCGACAAAATTTTGTCGCAATCTTTTAAATTATTCGCCCGGTATAGGAATGGGGGCTTCTTCCGGGACATCTTTTAAGATTACCGTGAATACATCTTCGATAATCTTCGATCTTCCTTCATTCTCTACTTCAAGGGTTAGGAGATACGTTCCGGCAGGTACTTCCGGATTATATTTTACGTTAATTTGTCCTTTCCCTTTTACCTCGACGTAATCCATAAACTTGGCTGCGTTTTCCGAATTATCGCTTTTCACGTTGATGACGCGGAAATATAAAATGTCTGTTCCCAGAACTCCGTCGATTGAGGATGAAAGATACGGGAGTTTATAATCAACCTTGTTTTGCCATGTTTCGATATCGTTTCTCAGAATGTCTAAAGAGCCAAAACCCATTTCGGTTGCGAGATTCTTCAAGTTTAAATCTAATTCATCAAGCTCTGTTTGGAGTGGGGTGATCCCGTATTCATCATCTAGTCTGGCTACTAGTTTATCGTAGGCGTCGGGATCGAACCAGTCAAAGTCGGGATCATCCATAGCCTCGTCTAGTTTGTCCCAGTAGTCCGAGTTGTTTTGGATATCATAAATTTGGTCTTGAAGTTCTTCCATTTTGTCTTGTATTTCCTGACTTTCCAGGTAAAATGACGCATCTATATTTTTCAATCTTTGTAACTCGTTTTCCGCTTTCGTGATAACAATCATTGTATCTAGGGGGTAGCCTGCCGTTTCGTCGACAATCAAGTAACCCACTGTGATATCGTGGCATGAGGATAATAATCCCGTGACAACGAATACTAATAAATAGATCAATTTTTTCATCGTTCTTTCAATTTAAAAGTTTCCCATTGTGAAGCCGTAATCCATCGAGTTCACGACCCCGGTAGTTGTCTGGATATCGGTAGAGGCAATGCGATAATTGGATGAGGTGTTCCGTCGCCGGGCAATCCAAAGGACTTTGGCTCCGGCATCCTCTAGGTCTCCATAGTCTTCGGGTACCATCCATGTAAAAATCTCATCACCATACAACGTGGTAAATGGTTTGCCGCCGCTTTCTTTATATTTACCGTTAAATACTAATCGGTTGCCTTGCGGTATGTCTTTTAACATGATTCGTTGTTCGGGCACGATTAATTTTTTCAATATAGCGGCACAAGAATCCGCCGGCATATCTTTCACTCTGTGCCAGTAGGCATTCTCGTCCACGGGTAGTCCCATGTCTTGCTTGGAGTCCAGTTCGCTGTTATGTTGCAATATAAACCTGGCAATGGTTATATCGGTAATGCCGAAAAAGGTGATCTGCTTGTATTGTCCGCTACCGTCGAAATAAGATTTCATTCCGGCGTGTTCGATCATAACCATCGTGGAATCCCAATCTTGGGCTTGATTTTCGAAATATTCCCACATTGTACAATCATGTACTCCGTTTGCTAATCCGCCGTCAATATAATTATAGTCGGTACAAGAGTATAGGCTGACCAGTAATAGGAACGCCACTCCTTTAAGTGTATTTATTATTTTGTTATCCATGTTGCCCAGTATTTATTTTGTTTCATTAATGGGTTCTTTGTAAATGCGCTTTCACTGACAGGTAAGTAAAGGGCTCCGTTTTTAATATCTTCCTCTTTCAAGGTGAGATAATTCCCGTGCAACTCTTCTCGGATATATCCATTTCTCACGATATCGTAATAGCGGCAAGTCTCTCCGAATAATTCCCGGTCTCGTTCGTTAAAAATCTCTCTCAGAAGGATTTCTTTCTCCCTAGAGCCTTTGTATCCTTCAAGCCCGGCTCGGTCGCGGATGCGATCCAAGTCATTCACGGCTTCCGGCATCATACCTAAATGAGTCCGGCATTCTGCCCGTAACAAGATCAAGTCTGCTAATCTCCAGTACACTCGGTTTCCTTCCATGCCGATTGTTAACGAGCCTTTATCGGTAAACTCAGGATTAACCGAATTAATAGGTTCTCGCCATTTGTTTAGATAGGCGTATACGGGAATACGTTCTTTATCGACGTTTACTGCATTCTCGGGGAACGGGTTCTCGCCTAGTTTTAACCAATATTCTTTACGGCGTAAGTCTTTTTCTTCCGGATACAATGCTTTCACGTCTTCCACGCTAATCCGGGTACCGGTGAATGAACCATCTTCGATATCCCACGGGTTTGTGTTTGTAGCGATATGGGGATAATTGATTAATTCAAATCCCGGGTAACGTTTTTCAAACCATGCGATGTTGTAAGTATCTTCATCTTGACTATTTATTTCTATGGCGAAAATGACTTCTGTCACGTCACGCACTTTCCCGAATGTTTTCCCGATGAGGTCTTCCATGCTTACCAAATCATAGGAGCCAACCTTGCCGTCAATCACGAGAGAGGCTTCTTCTTCGGCTTTTTTCCAGTATTTGTCCTCCTTGTATAGACCGCCCATCCATGCATAGATATTGGCGAGCAACGTGTGGACTGATCCGGAACTGGCGTATTGCCTGCTTTGGACCAAAGTACCTTGTGCATCCGTCAGTTGATCGTGTGTCGGTAAAATCAAGGCTGTTTCTGCCGCACGGATAGCATACGCGAGGATTGTGTCCACCGGACTTTTAGCTTTGGCAGTGGCATCTTCCGTCCTGGGGGCAACCGGGGCATCTCCCCACTGCCGGGCAATTTCGAAATACATGAGTCCCTTGACAAAATTTGCCTGTGCTATCCAGTAATCCGCACGTTCTTCAGAAATATTCTTGAAACGATGTCTGTTATCTTCCAGCATATTCGCCAAGTATATAGTTCCATAGTAATTCATCCAATCTTTAGGATTGACTAGATGTGCCCGTTGGTCAAAAGACCAGATTCCGTTATTACCTATACTGATATCGGTACATTTGAGACTAACTACGTCGGGTGCTGATAGAAAAGAGTTCGCTAAAAGCAGTCTTTCATAACCAAGCATGGTAATGAAAATATCTTCAACATCTTGTTCGCTTTGGAAATAATTGCGATAGGTTACGGAAACCTCCGATTCCACGTTCAACCAATCGTTGCACGAGAACAAGGGGAAAAATAGAATGAGAATTAATAATTTTTTCATAATCTAAAGATTTAAAAGTTAACAGTTAGCCCGACTGTAAATTTGCGCGGTAGCGGATAGCCGGACAGGTTATCAATCCCCGATGCTAAATCTACGATTTCCGGGTCAAGCCCCTTGTAGTTCGTGAGTAAGAATAAATTCTCTCCCGTGATGAATACGCGTGCCCCTCTTAGACCGATTTTTTTGGCGAAACGGTCGTGCAGGTTGTAGCCCAACGTGAGTTGTTTCAGGCGTAACATATTTACGTTCTCTATGTCGCAATCATATCGTCCGGTGAATTGCGAATCTTCGGTGTACATTATTAAGCGGGGATAATCCGGATTTTTACTGTCCGGACCGGTCCATGACGTCACTTTGCGGATATCAAGATTTAATGCTCCCCCGGTCGTGCCGGGTTGGATTTCACTGTCATCGTATATTCTCAATATATGTCTTCCCAGGGAATAAATGAAAAAGATGTTTATATCGAATTGTTTCCATTTGATTTCGTTGATAAATCCCCCGTGTGCGAGTGGGAGAGGACTGGCGGCAAAATACATATCACTACTAATGATTACCCCGTCGTTATTTAGATCTAATATTTTTCGTGTACCGGGAGTAAATATACCTTTCAGCCCTCTAATCGGTTGGGGCAAACCCCATGACTGGGCGTAAACGGGAATTTCGTCCATTGTATTATAGTAACCATTTGTTTTATATGCTTTTATGTTGTATAATGGTTTCCCTATAATATTCTCTTGGAAATCAAACCCGTCACTGCTTTTCTTGAAACGGTTCCAGTTGCGGGAAGTGTTAAACTTCATTCGCCATTTCACGGCTGTTTCCCGGAAGATGTCGGCTGTTAATTCCAATTCCAATCCTTCGTTCGATACGCCTAGTGCGTTTTGCCATTGGAAACTCTGGTAATTCAAATCTCCCGGTAGGGTGACCTGTTGCAATTGCCCTTTGGTATCTCGATAGTAATAGTCGAGGGTGAACTTTAGCCTGTAATCGAGAAAACTGAGATCCAATCCGATGTCGTATTGGTCGGTTTTTTCCCAACTTAATTTTTTGTTTAATAATCCTGCGGTGATATCCGGTTGCATACCCTCGTTACCTAAAAACATTTGAGTCGAACCGGAGATGATCCCGTGAGCGAGGTAAGGTTGTGAGAACTTCTGCCCGGAACGTCCCCAGCTTACCCGGATTTTACCGAAACTCAACCAATAGAGTGGTTTCATGAATGATTCGTCGGAAAACGCCCAACCCACGGCGACAGAGGGAAAAGTAGCCCAACGCACGTCTTCGCCAAATACAGATGAACCGTCACGGCGAATGGTAGCTTCGAGCATGTATTTTTCCTTGTAATCATATCTCAAACGTCCGAAATAACTATTCATACGTTCTTCTGTCAGGCTGGATTTGTATTTGAAGGCACCTCCCCATGTCGGGTTGGTTGCTTTGTCGTCTCCCGGGTTGAGATTTATAACGTCGTTGATTCCTCCCCATGTCCCTTCGGCGTAATGAACATAATCGTTCGGTCCGTTCTTAGCTTCTCCCTGGTTTAAATAATTTTGGTCTTTTTGGAAAGAGAGTCCTAGCAGGAGGTTAAAATGATGATCTTGTTTAATTTTAAAATCGTAAGTCAATAGGTTCTCGTTCAAGATGGAAATATTCTTCGTGATGGTTCCTTTGGTATAGGAGCGGTGGAAATTTTTGTCCAGTGTGCTCGGTTCAAAATTATTCTGGTTTTGTTGATTGTAATCGATTCCGCCGGATACGCGTAAGTTTAAACCGCGAATAATACTATAATCTAATACAAGATTGTAACGGAGAGAGTAACTCTGGTTTTTTTCGATTTTTGCGTTTAGATCTTTTATCATATAGTTGCTAATGTAATCTTTCCCGGGTAATAATGAGGATTGTCTTTGGTATTCGACAGTGATTCCCTCTATTTTTTCCCCGCCTGTACCTTTGCCACCACGACTCCGGTCGCTATAAGAAAGAGAAAGTTGGTTGTTGATCTGAAGGCGCTTCGCGGGATTCGCTTGAAGATTTGTGATCACGTTTATCCGTTCAAATCCGCTTGACAACATGATACCTTCTTCCTTGTAATAGCCCGCCCCGATCATGTAGTTCATGGTTTCACTTCCGCCACTTGCCTGCAGGTTTGCGTTATACACGTTGGACGTGCGGAAAGAATACCGCCACCAGTCCGTGGAATTGTTATAAAATTCATTCAGACTGTCTTGTAATGGATATGCGCTACCTGCGCCTAACGGGGTCCCGAAGAAATAATTATACATGGGATAGTTCTGATCTTTTTTGTATTTATATACTTCTTCGTATGAAGTTGGTATAACCCATTTTCCCTCGTCGTTTTCGTAAGGGTTCACCGAGTTGCGGAGAGCGTTTATGTGGTAGTTGCGGACTAAGTTCCCGCCGCTATGGTCTATCGCTTCCGGTAACCATGAAGCGGAGTACGAGGCATTGGCGGTAAATTGGGCTTTCCCTTGGCGTCCTTTTTTCGTGGTAATCAAAATAACCCCGTTGCCTGCACGTGAACCGTAAATGGCTGCTGATGCAGCATCTTTCAAAACCTCGATAGATTCAATCATGGAAGGATCGAGATCGGAAAGTGTGTTCGTACCTGTGATCGGAGAGGTGAATGCCTGCATGGGTACGCCGTCAATCACATAAAGTGGTGTGCCATACTTGCGGTCTCCGCCTTCTCCTTCCACGAAGAACGAGTTGTAACCCCGGATAGCCACGATAGAACCGCCACCACCGGGAGCACCGGAAAGGTTATTGACTTCCACACCTGCCATATGACCTTGCAACAGGCTTTCCAAGCTATGTGTCGGGAGTTCTTTCATCTCGTCGGCTTTTAGCGTGGAGATAGAACTGACAAGTGTCCGTTTTTTCTGAGAACCGTATGCCACCACTTGTACTTCTTGCAAACCGGAAACATCTTCCTGCATCTTCACCACGATTTGTTTCCCCTCGGTGTATTTCACTTTTTGGGTTTTGAAACCGATGAACGAGAATACAAGTGTTCCCTTGGGCATTGGCAAGGGCAACACGAAGTGTCCGGCAGTATCCGTGGCAGTTCCTACGGTAGTGCTGTCGAGCATGACGGTTACTCCCGGCATGGGCAGGTTCTTTTCGTCCATGACCTTTCCCTCGATGATGTACGATTTCTTTTTGTCGTCTTTCGCCTGTTCCTTGAAAAGGATGATTGTCTTGTCGAGAACCCGGAAGCCGAATCCCGTGCCTTGCAGGCAAGAGGTCAGCACTTCCTCGATGGTAGCCCCTTTGAGGTCTAGCGTGATATTCGAGATTTTTTTCACGGCGACGTCGTCGAAGAAAAAGCTATACTCCGATTGCGAGCGGATGGAATTCATCACGTTCTCCAGAGAGGCGTTTTTTACCTTCAAGTCCAGTTTTACACCCTGCGAGTAGGTGGCTGCAGAGATATGCATCACGCCGATAAATGTAAAAATAAGGCACAATTTCATAATTCTAAATTCTTTTTGCCATAATCCTCCCGAGGAATGGCCATTACTGTTCATTTTTTTCATACATTTGTAATGTTTTAAATGGAAACTAAAACAATTTTTATAGGGCATCCGGTGCGCTAACACCGGATGCTCTCGTTTTTACTACTTCAGTTGTACTGATACTGTTCTCTTGTTCACGTTGAATGTTACTCTCTCGTTGTTTTCTATTATTTTTAATATTGCGTTAAAATCTTCGGTTTTGTTGATGTCCCCCGTGAACCGGATGTCTTTCGCTTCCGGGTTGAGGTAGAACACGTGCAGGTCGTACCACCGGGACAGAATGTTGAACAGGTCTTCCAAGCGGGTATTCCGGAAAGCAAAACGTCCGTCTTTCCATGCCGTGTAGAGGTACGTGTTGACTTCTTGTTTATAAAGTTTCCCGGTTTCTATTTCGAGGGTTCCTTGTTCCCCGGGAACCAGCTTTACTTGCTGTTTGTATCTTGACGATTGCATGATAACCGAACCCTCGACCAGTGTGGTCTGTACGTTCTCTTCATCCGGGTAAGCCCGGAAGTTGAATCCGGTTCCCAGCACGGTAACCGAGGCTTTCGGCGACACGACAACGAAGGGTTTCTCCTTGTTCGGGGTCACCGTGAGGAAGGCTTCTCCCTCGAGAAATATTTCCCGTTTATCCCTCGTGAAGCGTACCGGGTAGCGGATTTCAGATTCGGCGTTCAGCCATACTTGCGTGCCGTCGGAAAGTGTCAGAAAATATTCTCCTCCCCGGGGTACTTGCAAAGTGTTGTATATCGGGGTGGCTTCACTAATCAAGGTATCTGTCGGGGTCAGATAGGATACGTTACTATTTTGTATCTTGACAATCATCCCGTTCTGTTCCTGCAACGGGGTGAACGTGCTATCGGATAGTATGATGCGTTCTCCGCCTCCCATGGTCAGTATCGCTTTGTGGCTTCCGGGTGTGATTACCTCCGATATGGCAAGCACGGGTTCCGGTTGTTTTTCACGCAACAACAAGACGAGGGCTAATCCCAAGGGCAGGATAAGGATCGCCGCATAGCGAACGAATGTTTTGATGGAAAAACGGGTTCGCTTACGACGTGTCGTGATGAATCGCTCGTAATCGCCGAGTTTGTTGACTGCGTTGTAATCCGATAGTTTTTGTCCCAGATAGCCGCCTTGCTTGAATCCCTCGTATATTTTCCTATTTTTCTTCGAGGCGGCGAGCCATTGTTCCAGTATATCCCGCTCTTCTTCACAGGCAACCCCTCGCAGGGAATTCGTGATGGCACGGGACAGGCGGAATATGTTTTTCTCTTTTTGAGTCATTTGGGTTGTTCTTTCTTGTAAAACCCCCGAGTGAGAAAAAGAGTGAGTGAAAATATGATTTTTTTTGAAATATTTTTTAGGACATGGAATATCAGTTGTTTACAAACCCATTTTTTCCAATATGAAAAGAAGAATGCTTCTTTCCACGATATGTACAAGGCGATCGTGGAGTATCTTTTTGCCGCTTTGTTTATGCGATTTGACCGTTTCAATGCTGATGTGTAAATCCGTGGCGATTTCCGGGTTCGTTTTTCCTTCCAGTATCAACTTGAATACCTTCCGGCATTGGTCGGGCAAAAGTTCGATTTCCTGCACGAGCAGCGAGTAACAAACTTCCTCTTCCAACACTCGGTTGAAGTAGGTTTCTTCTTCCGAGGGTTCATCCCGATGGGTGTCGGAATATTCCTGTTTCACTTTCTCGTGGCGCAGGTGTTTCAAGCATTTGTTTTTGACGGCAGTATAGAGGTAGGCTTTTAGCTCGTCGGGCGTCCCGAATGTTTTGGCTGATTCGATCAAAGCGAGGAATATTTCTTGAACGATATCCTTGTCTGCTTCCATGTCGGGGACATAATTTCTCGCAAACAAGACTAGCGGGGTGTAGTGCTGCTCGAATAATTCCCGAATTGTGTCACGTTCACTTGGGGAAAATGTGTTTGATATTCCTCCGTTTGATTGTTTGTTATCCATATTTTGCCGTTCCTGTTTGTTGATAGATATTCCCTATCTAGGGCAAAAATAGTAGAAAAACTGTAAAATTCAAAATTGTAGTTCATAAAGTCCTTTTAAAGGAACACCTATCGGGTTCCCGTGTCCCCATGCCGAGCAGATAAAAGCGGCTATCGTGTGGAAGGTGGGGGAGAACATTCAAGTGCTGGATTACACGCATTGAGAATGAAATCCGCGGCACTCAAGCGTTGACTTTCCACGTTCCTATATTCCGTTCGCTAGCAATAAATTCCACGCCTACTTTCACGAGTTCACGTCCGTCAGCAGAGTAAGGAATAAGATACCCCCGGTCGTCTATTTGCGCGAGGGCTTCCTCTACCGTGCCATCGAGTTTGAACTCGAACACGTAAATATATTTTGGCGTTTTCACCACGGCGTCCGCCCGTCCTTTGGCACTCCGTACTTCTGCATCGGTGAATTGTCCCATTAACTTGAACACGAGGTAGAACACTACTTGGTAATGTCGTTCCGTCCGCTCGTTCAACTCGTAAGGGAAGTCCGCGAAGAATGCACGTAAGCGGGTCATGAAGGCATCGATTTGCCCTTTTTCCAATTCCTGCACGAACTTGCCTATGTGAAACCCTTTTTCTTCGTCCGGTATAGACGTGTAATACGGCACGAGGAAGTTTATGAAACCATATCTCACCTCTTCGTTGGGGAACGCGAGTCTGTATTCATGAAAACGTTCGTCGTAATCCTTTATCGTCAGGTATCCGCTTTGGTAAATCAATGGAATCGGATTATTCATGGTCACCCGGTATTCCGTGAATGCCGATTCCGGTACATTTACCCCGTCAATTAATTCCCGGATGTCGAAATCACTTTTTTTCAGTAACTCCACGAGGAATGTCGGAGTGCCCGTGTGGAACCAATAATTGCCGTATTCTTGCTTGCTGAAACAACTCAACACGCTGAACGGGTTGAATATTCCGGCCCCTTGCGGGTGGAAGTGATATATTTAGATAGAATGATTTCTCCCCACTTGCCAACGCTTCGTTAATCGCTAAATCGGCAATCATTGAATCACTAAATCCAAGAACTCCCTCCCCCCTTCGGGGTATTGAGTCTGGAAACCGGTCTCGAACTGGCTCTTGTTCGACAGACAACGAGCAAGCTCTCTGTCTGTCGAACAAGAGCCAGGTTCCCTCTATAAACAGAGGGAGAGCTAGTTACTCTCTTCACTTTAGGAAATTTTTCATTTATAGCTATTTGGATTAATAATCTCTTTTAACGTGAAAAAAGATGTGTATATAGTCCTTAATAGTCCGTATTCTAACCCTATTACTAGGGTAATAATCTCTTCTCTCCAGAGCCTCTTCGTTTCTCAAATAGAGCAGAAATATTCCCGTGTATTTGTGCTCTGAAGAAGGTCTGGCAGGGCTACGAAAGAGGGGTATTATATCCTTGGGAATACGATTGATTTTCAGTGTGATTTCATCGAGAAGCTAAGGTAATCCTAGGGTAATACTACCTCAACTTGCTTACAAAACACTTTTAACTCGGTTACAAAATTGTTTGCCGACGGGGACGTAAGAGGCTTGTAAGTAGGTTGTAACTATGTAGAGGTAGTATTACTTTAGGATTACCTTGGGATGATTTTAGGATACTTGTATCAAGAGTTCCAGATTTTCCATGAGTATTCGGCTTGGAGATGTAGCATTTCCAGACCGTTGTGGACTTTGGCTCCTTGTTGTATGCCTTTTTGCATGAAAGTGGTGACGGCGGGGTTGTAAACCAGATCGAAAAGATAGTGATCGGGCGTGAGGTGTTCGTAGGGGATAAGGGGGCAATTTTCCACGTGCGGCCATGTTCCGAGCGGGGTGGTGTTGACAATCAGAGGGGTTTTGTCCAGTTGACGGATGATTTCCGGGTAACCGATTTCTATTCCCGTGGGGGTGCGGCTGACGGAAGTGACGGCAACACCCAATGAGGTCAAGGCATATTTGACGGCTTTTGCCGCTCCTCCGGTGCCCAAGATGAATGCCCGTTCCGGCACATGGGGAATGAAGTGAAGTAATGAATCCCGGAATCCTGCCATGTCCGTGTTGTGCCCGGTGAGGGAGAATCCGGCAGGCGTATGCTCGACTTTTACCGAGTTGACGGCACCGATAGCCCGTGCCTCGTCGCTGATATTGTCAAGGAAAGGGATGATTTTCTCTTTGTAGGGAATGGTTATAGCGAATCCTTTCAAGTCAGGAGTTTCCTCGATAATTCGGAACATTCGGGAGATGTCTTCCAATTCGAAATTCCGAAATTCGGCATTTATTTTTTCTGCTTTGAATTTTTCCGTGAAATAGGTTTTGGAAAACGAATGTCCCAATGGAAAACCGAGGAGGCCGAAAAGATTCATGAGTTTGTAAAGTTTATAAGGTTTATAAAGTTTATAAAGTCATATTGCAGTTCGAGGTTTGAATATAGTGTTTCTACTTTACGAACTTTATGAACCTTATAAACTTTATGAACTATTTTTTTAGTGTTACGGCCAATCTTTCAATCCCCCAGATGAGGAGAAAACCGATAAGGCACATCAAGAGTACATGCCACGTGAGCGGATCGTTTCCCGCTTGTTCGAAAGTTCCCGGGAGAACGTTTCTCTCGATCTCGAAAGATGTGCCGTTGATTAATTCCGTGTCGGTAAGTTTCCAAGGCCATATTTTGTTTAAGGAACCTACCATGAAGCCGGTCAATAGGGCGACAGTCATGCCGTGGTAGTTTTTCAATAACCACGAGAGCAAGTGCGAGAAGGATATAATTCCGGCAACAGCTCCGACCAAAAACACGAGTAATATTCCGATATTGAAGTCGCTCACGGCGGTGATGATGTACTCATATTTACCTAATAATAATAGTATGAACGCTCCCGATATTCCCGGAAGGATCATGGCACAGATGGCGATAGCCCCGGATAAGAGGACGAACCACCATGTTTCCGGTGTGCTGGTGGGGGTTAGTACGGTGATCGTGTACCCGACAACGGCTCCCACGACCAACGAGGTGATGGTAAACAAATCCCATTTTTTTACTTCCTTGGAAACGAGTAGTGCCGAGGCTATAATGAGCCCGAAGAAAAAAGACCAGATGTAGAGAGGATGGAATTCTAGTAGATATTTCATCAATTTTGCCAACGAGAATATGGATATTGCGATTCCCGCGACCACGGAAACCAGAAAATTACCGTTGATATGCTTCCAAAATTCTTTGAATTTGAATGTTCCCAAAAGACGCAATGCCTGTAAGTCGATGGAACGGATGGAATTGATTAATTCTTCGTAGATACCGGTGATAAATGCTATTGTTCCCCCTGATACGCCGGGAATAACGTCGGCAGCACCCATGGCACATCCTCTCAGCACTAGTAGTAGATAGTTTTTTTTCTTCTCCATGAACGAATTTATGATTTATGGTTTATGATTTTAGATTTACGATTTATGATTTCATTTAAAAAGAATCATAAATCGTAAATCATAATTTTTTTATTCGATTTTGAACACGTTGCGATGTTCGAAACGTAACAAGTCAAAGACGGTTTTTACCGGGGTGAAGGTGGATAACGGTACTTCGACAAACACGGTATTCCAGTTTGCCATCGCTCCATTCCACAACCCGGGAAGTTCTTGTACTTGTATGTCTTTTCCCTCGAAAGATTTACTGGTAATGAATCCTTGTGTGTTATCAATAAAGTCTTTCAGGTCGTACTTTTTACCTTTATAGTTATACGTGCTGCACACGATATCTACCGGGTTAAAGTGGGTCGATTGGGTGAATATTTTTTTCTGGTTCTTGTCTTTTTGGTTCACCTGTGCACTTTCCACGATCATCAAACGTTTACCGTGTTCGGCATCTTCCACCCAGAAGGGGCCGCCACCGGGTTCTCCTTCATTCTTAACCATCCCGCATACCCGTAATGGGCGGTCGAGCAGGTTTTTCAAGTATTTTGCCCTTTCTTTCAAATTAGGGTGAACGAGGTCTTCCTTGGGTTTGTACCCGAGATTGTCATAGATAAATTGTTCGATTTCGTTCAGATTCTCTTCGGTGATACTGCTTTTCTTGTTCAAAATCTTCATGTAATCGAAGATTCTGGCTTGTGTTTTTAACAGAACCCCGGCGAGTATCTTTTTGTATTTCACGGTGTCTGCCTTGTTGCGATCGGGAGTAACGTTGTCGATGTTTTTGATAAAGATGAGGTTCTCTTTCAGATCGTTCAAGTTGTGAATCAAAGCACCGTGTCCCCCCGGGCGGAATACGATGTTACCATCGTTGTCCCGTAGCAGGTCTCCTTTCGAATCCAGACTGACCGTATCGGTCGAGGGCGATTGGATGGAGAACGTGATGTCGTACTTGAGATTGAATTCTTTCTGGTAATCTTTGAGCACGTGTTTCAAGAGGGCTTTGAATTTGCCCATGTGTTCTTCGGATACCGTGAAATGGATATGTGCCATTTTGCCGTCATTGGCATAAAGGGCGGCTTCAACCAAGTGTTCTTCCACGGCGGTACGGATGTGATCTTTATATATATGGAAATCGATCAGTCCCTTGGGCGTGGAATTATAGTTTAATCCCTTATCTGTCAAGATATATTCCAATATCGTGATGAGTTCGTTTTTCCAGAGAAGTTTGTCCAGATCGAAACGGTCTTTGTAGAGAGCTTCTTTCAAGTGGGTGTAAAAGGGAAACTCTTTTAGTTTTTCGAAGAAGGAGAATATGCTTCCCGGTTCTTTGTGCAACCGGAAATTCAGGTAGTCTTCGTCACTTCCCGTGTAGGTGTTTAAAAATGAATTTAATGTTTTGAACATACGAGAAGCGGAACCGGATGCCGGAACCATCTTCATGATTTTCAATGTGTTTCTTTTCTCCTCGAAGATGCGAATGAATTCATCAGCCTGTTCGTCATTCAGACTATGGATCCCGTTACCTATTGTCGCCGCATCTCGGATTTGCACAAAATTGAAACCGTTCTTGAAGTTTTCAAGTTGGCTATCAATTTGTTCGGGCTTAATCCCCCTGCGCTTAAATTGCTTGAGATCACTTTTCGTGTACATAATTTCGGGTTTGTAGGTTATGTAATAATCCGGCAAGTTACGAATTTTTTTTACAAAAAGCAATTTATTACTTTTTGTGTTACAGGTTACAAGTTGAGCCTTCGGCTCTGCAGGTTGCAGGTTTGTTGTTATTGTTTTTTGAACTTGTAACTTGTGAACCTGTAACTTGTAACATGGCGAAGACGGCAATTAGTTGTCGTCTTCGTCATATAGTTCTTCTTGATTTTCTAGCTCGGTTTCAAAGAAATCTTCTGCTTCTTCAAGTAGAGACTCGATATCGTCCGTGCAAAGAGGTTCTTCGTCAATCCAGTAAATTTTTTGGTTGCTGTAGAAACCGTCTATGTCACATTGGATAATGCATTGAGGCTTTTCCGTGTGCACCACGTACACGAGATCGGGTGCTTCTTGGGAATTGTCCGCAATTAGAAATTTTGGTAACATGGTGTTATACTGTTTTAAAGTTTACGCGGCAAATATAGGAATAATTGAAAATCGAATATTGAAAATCGAAAATTATTTTAATGGAGGAGTTGAATAGAGAAAAAGATGTATCTTTAGGGCGAGAAATGGATTAAACGATTTCTTGATTGAGTGATTTGGAGATTTAAAGAATATGATAGCAGAAGGATTATTATCGAATGTGGTTCCGGTATTGAAAAAGAACGATACATGCGCCCAAGCACTGGGGTGGATGGATTTGTTCCGGGTATCCCATTTGCCGGTGGTTGAAGGAAGTTCTTACGTGGGTTTGTTATCAGATGAAATCATGTATGCGCACGGGTGTTTGAATGATCCGATCAATAGTTTGGAGATACCGAGAGAATCGACATTCGTGTACGATGATATGCATATTTATCACGTGATCGAGGTCGCGTCTTCCTTGGGATTGTCAATAGTTCCTGTTTTAAGCCGGAAAGAGGTTTATCAAGGTGCTATTTTGTTGTCGGATATTTTGCATAGCGTGGAAAAAATGTTGTGCGTGGATGACGCGGGTGGGATTATCGTGTTGGAGGTGAATAAAATTGATTATTCGTTGGCCGAGGTGGCGCAGATCGTGGAATATAATGAAGCCAAGGTGTTGAGTTGTTTCGTGACATGCACCCCGGACTCGAACAAGGTTGATATTACTGTCAAGGTGAATACGCCTAGGATTGAACCGATTCTGGATACCTTTGTCCGTTATCGTTACGTGATAAAAAGTACTTTTGTGCTGGGTGAAGATGTCAATGATGAATTGCGTGACCGCTATGGGCAGTTGATTAAGTTTATGGAAATGTAGAAAATTTAAAGTTTAGAATTGAAAGAGAGTTGGTTCGTGGAGGTGGAATCTAAAATTTAAGATCTAAAATAAATTAGATGTGTCTGAAAATTAATAGAGTGGCTATATACGGACGAGTGATCCATGAGGATTTTTTTCCTTATTTCAAGCAAATGTTACGTGATCTGGATGAGCGTGGCGTGAAGTTGTCTTGCTATCGGCCGTTTTTTGATTTCTTGAGTGAGAGGTGGGATGTTCATTCTTATTTTCAATCTTTCTATGATACGGATTTGGAGCCGGATACCGATATTTTATTTAGTGTCGGGGGGGACGGTACTTTTTTGGATTCAGCAGTCCGGGTGAAAGATTCCGGGGTACCCGTGCTTGGTATAAATAGCGGTAGGCTGGGATTCCTTGCCAATATCGCCCAAGAGGAGATTCCTCAGGCTATACAGTGGTTGTGTGCCGGGAAATGCGAGGTAGAGCAGAGAGCTTTGGTGAAATTGGAAATGGAAGACAATCCGTTCTCTAATTTTAATTATTCTCTGAACGAGATTAGCGTGCAGAAAACGGAACGCTCTTCTTTATTAAAGGTACACGCTTATATCGGGGGGGAATATCTCACGACGTATTGGGCGGACGGCTTGATAGTGGCAACTCCTACCGGTTCGACGGCTTACTCTTTGAGTTGTGGCGGTCCGATTATTTCCCCGAGTTCGGATAATCTGATTATTACCCCGGTAAGCCCGCATAACCTGAATATGCGTCCTTTGATTTTGCCCGGTGACGTGAAGATTCGTCTGAAAGTGGAAAGTCGTTCGGGAGATTTTATGGTGAGTGCCGATTCCCGAACTCGGACAGTGCCGGATCATTACGAATTATTTATCTCTTCCGGTGATTTCAAAATAAACGTGGTAAAGATGCCCGGGCATAGTTATTACGAGACGTTGAGAAATAAATTGAACTGGGGGGAAGACAAGAGGAATAAGAAGATTTAGTGATTCAATGATTGGCGATTACGTGATAAAAGAAAAACAAGTAATATAAAGATAAGGAAAACGTTATTAAATAATGAGTTGAAGAACGAGAATGTATTATTATTATGAGTAGAGAGAATATACCAGAGCACGTGGCAATTATTATGGATGGAAATGGCAGATGGGCAAAACAGCGGGGATTGGAAAGATGGGAAGGACACAAGGAAGGCGTGGAGGCCGTGAGGAGAGTTCTTGAGGCTGCCGGGAATGCCGGAGTGAAGTATTTGACTTTATACGCTTTTTCGATAGAGAATTGGAATCGGCCGAAAGAGGAGGTGGATATTTTGATGGGTTTGATGGTGGATGCTATAGTCGCTGAAACGGATAATTTGATGAAAGAGGGTATACAAGTTCGGGCTATCGGGAATTTGACGGATTTGCCGGACAAGGTGCGGCAAAAGTTGAACGGGTTGATAGAGCAGACTGCTTCCAATCATCATCTAACGGTGGTGCTTGCCCTAAGTTATGGCGCAAGGTGGGAAATATTGAATGCCGCGAAACAGTTGGCAAAAGATTGTCAGACGGGTAAAGTGAAAGATGTAGAGGCGATTACGGGGGATGTTTTTTCCGATTATTTGACAACGGCGGGGATTCCTGATCCGGATTTATTGATTCGTACGAGCGGTGAATGTAGGCTCAGTAATTTTCTTTTATGGCAATTAGCGTATACTGAACTATATTTTCTTGATAAATTTTGGCCTGATTTTGAAAAAGAAGACTTATATTTGGCCATTCGTAATTTTCAAAAAAGAGAGAGACGATTCGGTATGACCGGAGAGCAACTAAAAAAGTGACTCAAATGACAGGAAAAATAACGCTTGTATTAATATTTATATTGTGTATTTGTGGAGCAAAAGCTCAAGTTGCAGATACTGTGCAGCAACAAGTTGATATCTATTATTCTTCCCCGAAGACCTATGAATTGGCAGGTGTAAAGGTTGTCGGCGGAGATTATGACGGGTTGGCATCTATAGCCGGGTTGACGATAGGAATGCCTATTCAAATTCCGGGTGAAACGATAACGAGAGCGATCAAGAGGCTTTACGATCAAGGTTTGTTTTCGAATATATCCATTGCTGTCGACCGGATTGAAGATGACAAGGTATATTTGACCATGTACATTCAGGAACGGCATAAGCTTTCGAAGATCAATTACATCGGTTTGAAGAAATCCGAGGAAAACAAGATTAAGGAAAAAATGAACTTGGGGGTTGGGTCGCAGGTCACGGATTTCATGAAGACGACCTTGAAAAGCCAAGTCGAGAAATACTTGAAAGAGAAAGGATATTATAACACGAATATCAAGATTATTCAACGGGATGATCCAAAAGAGAAGAATTACGTGGTTCTGGATGTCATCGTGGAAAAACACAATAAAATAAAGATTGCCGACATTATCATTAACGGAAACGAACAAATGAAAGACGGTCGTCTGAAAGCTGCCATGAAGAAGACGAAAGAAAAATCATTGGTTAATTTCTTTAAATCGTCAAATTATATCGAGAAGAATTATGACGAAGATAAGTATCATCTTGTCGATAAATATAACGAGAAAGGTTTCCGCGACGCGGTGATTGTTTCCGATAGTGTTGTCCAGATATCCCCGAAACGGGTGAAGATCTATATTGATGTGCAGGAAGGAAATAAATACTATTTCAATAATATCTCTTGGGTAGGTAATACAATATATGATTCAGAGACGTTGAGCCGTATATTGAATATCAAAAAAGGAGATGTATATAATAGTAAGTACTTGAACGAACGTATTACCACGGACGAGGATGCCGTATCCAATATATACCAGAATAACGGGTATCTGTTCTCTCGTCTGATGCCGATCGAAACTATCGCGGGTGAAGATTCTATAAATCTGGAAATTCGTGTTGCCGAGGGTACTCAGGCCACGATTAACAAGGTAATTATTCAAGGTAATAACCGTACGCACGAGCACGTGATTCGTCGGGAATTGTACGTGTACCCGGGTGAGTTGTTCAGCCGTGAAGATATTATACGAAGCGCACGTGAATTGGCGAATATGGGACATTTCGATCCGGAACAAATAGCACCGGACTTGGTGAATGTTAATCAGGAAGCGGGAACAACGGATGTCATATTCAAGTTAGTCGAGAAAGCGAATGATAAGATCGAGCTTTCGGGAGGTTGGGGAGCCGGTATGATCATCGGTTCGGTAGGATTGACCTTCACGAACTTCTCTATCCGTAATATTTTTAATTGGGATACTTATCGTCCTCTTCCGCAGGGTGACGGTCAGACGTTCAGTTTGAAGGCCCAGACGAACGGTAAATATTATACTTCATTCAGTTTATCATTCCGTGAACCTTGGCTGGGAGGAAAGAAACCGAACTCGTTGAGTGTTTCTTTGTATTTCTCTCGTCAGACAGGTTATTCCAGCAGTTACCGGAATTCTTATTACGCTCAGGCGGCGAACGCGTCCGACTATTACGACACCCGTCAGTTGATGCTTACTTATGGATTCAGCGTGGGATTGGGACGTCGTATCAAGTGGCCGGATGACTGGTTCACGATGTATAACGAGATTTCATTCCAGAGATATCAGTTGAAGAATTGGCCTTATTATATATTTAGTAACGGAAATTCGAACAACCTTTCTATTGCCACGGTGATCAAACGGAGTTCTATTGATAACCCCTTGTTCACGAAAAGAGGTAGTGAGTTTACCTTCTCGTTGGCATTGACTCCGCCTTATTCTTTGTTCTCTAGCCGTCATTTCGAGGCAGAGAAAGATCAGATTAAATACAGGTGGATCGAGTACCACAAATGGAAATTCAGTGGAAAGATTTTCACTCCTCTGACTCATAGCGAGAAACGTCCTTTGGTACTTTATGCTTCTGCCCAGTACGGTTATTTGGGACACTATGATAAAAACCGGAAGTCTCCGTTCGAGGGATTCGAGATGGGAGGTGACGGAATGTCCGGTTATAGTTTGTACGGACGTGAATATGTCGGTTTGCGTGGTTACGAGAACGGATCATTGACGAACGCGGGTTCCAGCTTTATGGCTCCGCAAGGGTCTGACGCCAGCTTGTATTCCAAGTTCACGCTTGAATTACGTTACCCGATCTCTTTGGCTCAGTCGGCAACGATCTATGCTTTAGGGTTCTTGGAAGCAGGTAACTCGTGGTACGAACTGAAGGATTTCGAACCGTTTAACTTGTATCGTTCCGCGGGAGTCGGTTTGCGCGTATTCCTGCCGATGTTCGGTTTGCTCGGTATCGACTGGGGATATGGATTTGATGATGTACCCGGACGCTCCGGTGTCGGTGGTTCACAATTCCACTTTGTGTTGGGACAAGAATTCTAATATTTTAGATTTACGATTTCAGATTTTAGATTAATTTTTCACTTGAATCATAAATTGTAAATCATAAATTGTAAATTATAGCATACATTATGTATGCAGGCTAGGAATGGGAAATTAATTTTATTATTTTTGTGAGACATTTTAAAGACAAACATTATGAAGAATACAATTAAATTATTTGCCTTGGTGGCATTTATATTTGTAGCATTTGCTACTTCTGCTCAAACGGCAAAACCGATCAAATTAGGTCATCTTGACGTGCAAAAAGTGATGGCGATAATGCCTGAAACTAAGAAAGCTGAAGCTGAATTACAAGCAAAACAGGCAGAGATTGAAAAAGAATTAAGATCAATGACCGAGAATTACCAGAAGGAGATTCAAGAATATCAGGCGAATGAAAAAACATATTCAGAATTGACTCGTGCTAATAAAGAGCAGTCAATCAGAAGTCTGGGAGAGAGAATCCAGAGTTTCCGGGAGTTAGCCGATCAACAAATGCAAGAAACTTACAATAAGTTGATGGGTGAGATCATGGATAAAATACAGAAAGCTACACAAGAAGTAGGTAAAGAGAATGGGTTTACTTATATTTTTACCCAGAATGCTTTATTGTATGCAGCTGATAATAGCGAAGATGTATTGCCCTTGGTAAAGAAAAAGTTGGGACTTCAATAATCGTATATATTAAAGTAAATAAAGTCGCCTGAAAGGCGGCTTTTTTTTTGCATTAATTGCGAATAAAAGGTATATTAGCAGCTATTAATTTAAATAAATTTAGATACATGCATAGTCCGATAGGGGTGTTTGATTCTGGTTACGGGGGATTGACAATATTGAAAGATATTGTGAAAGAGATGCCGGAGTATGATTATATCTACTTGGGCGACAACGCTCGTACCCCTTACGGTACACGTTCTTTTGACGTGGTGTACAAGTATACGCGGGAAGCGGTGTTGAAATTGTTCGATATGGGATGCCGATTGGTTATCCTTGCCTGTAACACGGCTTCGGCAAAGGCGTTAAGGACAATACAACAAGTCGATTTACCACGGATAGATGCCGGACGGAGAGTGTTGGGTGTCATCCGACCTAGCGTGGAGGCGGTCGCTGATTTTACGCGTAACGGGCATATCGGTGTACTCGCTACCTCGGGTACGGTGGCTTCCGAGTCTTATTTGCTTGAAATAGCGAAAATCCATTCTGGAAAAGGATTTGAAGTGACGCAACAAGCCTGTCCGATGTGGGTGCCTCTCGTTGAAAATAACGAGATTGATTCCCCGGGGGCAGCTTTTTTTGTGCAGAAATATATAGATCTTTTAATGCAGGCGGATCCCATGATTGATACGGTTGTACTGGCATGTACACATTATCCTCTTTTGCGCGGGGTAATTGACCGTTTTATTCCCCGGGGAGTAAAAGTTATTCAGCAGGGAGAGATCGTGGCCCGGAGTTTGAAAGACTATTTATATCGTCATCCTGAAATGGAAGGAATGCTTTCACGAGGGGGACAAGTGGAGTTCCTTACCACTGAAAAAGGAGGGATGTTTGATAAAATGGCAGCTTTATTTATGCAGGCGGATGTGGTGTCGCGGCATATAGAAATATAAGATTTACGATTTATGATTTACGATTTATGATTCGAGGGACAGGGAGTGGGTAGGAATCTAAAATCTGAAATCAATAAATCTAAAATTGGAGACGGTTATGAACGAGCAGGAAATGATTAACGCGGCTTTCGAGGATTTGTTACAATCTTTGCGAAAGGGAACGACAGAAGAGAGTATAAAATTAATTCGCACGGCTTTCGAGTTTGCCCGGGAAGCTCATCAAGGGGTAAAACGGAAGTCGGGGGAGCCTTATATATTGCACCCGATCGCGGTAGCGAAGATTGCGGCTAAAGAGATCGGTTTGGGAACCAAGTCGGTTATCGCCGCGTTATTGCATGATGTCGTGGAGGATACGGACTACACGGTAGAGGATATTGCTAATTTGTTCGGGGCGAAGATTGCTTCTTTGGTGGACGGGTTAACCAAGATCAGTGAAGTTATGGGAAGTGATACCACCAAGCAGGCTGAGAGTTTTCGGAAAATGATACTGACTCTGGCGGATGATGTACGTGTTATTCTAATCAAGATTGCCGATCGTTTGCATAATATGCGCACGTTGGATGCCATGCCGGAACACAAGCAGGTAAAGATTGCCAGTGAAACCTTATATATATACGCTCCTTTGGCTCACCGGATGGGATTGCACGCCATCAAGACGGAGTTGGAAGATTTGAGTTTAAAATACGAAAATCCGCTTGAATATCAGGAGCTGGAAAAGAAAATTCATGCTTACCGGGACGAGAATACCGGGTTATACCAACAGTTTATAGCCCCCATTCGGGAACGCCTGACGGAAAGCGGTTACCAGTATGATATCACCGCCCGGACAAAGAGCGTGTATTCGGTGTGGTCTAAGATGCAGCGCAGGCATATTTCTATCGAGGAAATTTATGATTTACTTGCCGTGCGTATCGTGTTTGAGCCCAAGGACAATCAGCCGGAGAAATGGCAGTGCTGGAATATTTATTCTTTGATTACGGATATGTATAGCCCGAAGCCGGAGAGAATCCGGGATTGGGTAAGTGTGCCCAAGGCAAACGGCTATGAGGCATTGCATCTGACAGTTATGGGACCCGGAGGTAAATGGATAGAGGTGCAAATCCGTTCCAGAAGGATGGATGAAATTGCGGAAAAGGGATTGGCGGCTCACTGGAAATATAAAGGCGATAATGCCGAGGCTAGTAACGAGGTGGACAAGTGGTTGGCGGGGATTAAAGAGATGCTGGAACAGCCCGGAACGGATGCTTTGGAGTTCTTGGACGAGTTCAAGCTAAATCTTTTCGCTAAAGAAATTCGGGTTTTCACTCCTAAGGGAGATATGAGAACCTTACCGAAGGGAGCGACCGTGTTGGATTTTGCTTATGATATTCACACGGAGATCGGGAACTCCTGTATCGGTGGAAAGGTTAATCATAAATTGGTGCCGATGAGCCATGTGCTGCAAAGCGGGGATCAGGTGGAGGTGTTGACAAGTGATAAACAGAAGCCGCAGAGTGATTGGCTGGACTTTATCGTGACGGCAAAGGCGAGGAATAATATATTGATGATTTTCCGTCGGGAGAAAAAGGAACAGGTGAAGATCGGAACGATGATGTTCGAGAACCTGTTGGAAGATATGAAATTGCCTTTTGGTACGGAGAATCTGAACAAGGCTCTGCTGCATCTGAAATTGGATAATAAAGATGATCTTTATGTCAGTTTGGCGAAAGGGAATTTGAGTGTCGAAGACGTGCGGAAGGCATTGAAGAAAAAGTCGGAGAATAAATTCGTGAAGTACTGGAAATTGCAGTTCTTCAAAAGCGATAAAGAGAAAGCCCCGGTCGAGAAAGAAGAAGGGAAGATCATTAATGACGTGACGGAAGATGCTTCGGATTTTATCATTGCTCCTTGTTGTCACCCGATTCCCGGTGATGATGTAGTCGGGATGAAGATCGAGGGAGATAAGATCACCGTGCACAAGCGTAAATGCCCGGAAGCCATACGACTGATGTCCAGTTACGGGGATAAGATTGTCCCGGTGAAGTGGGTTAGCCACAAGATCATGTCTTTCCTTGCGGTAATTAAATTGAACGGGATTGACAGTATCGGAATCGTCAGCGATATCACGATGATTATCTCGAAAGAGAGTAACGTGAATATGCGTACCGTGCATTTTGAAACGAAAGACGGGATATTCGAGGGAATGATTCATCTTTACGTGCATAACACTGCCGATTTGAACAATTTAATGATGAAAATCTCTTCTCTGAAGGGCGTCGAGAACGTTTCAAGAGTGGAGAATTTGGATGTCTAAATTAAATTTCGTCTAAATAGTGAGTTTTCTTCGGATAAAAGTTGTAACTTAGCCATGTTGTAAATTGAATTAGCTTTGGACTCAATGGAAAAAATAAAGGAGACGGTAAAAGAGATTTTTACCACTTACCTGCAACAGCAAGGACATCGGAAGACGCCCGAGAGGTATGCCATTCTGGATGAGATTTATTCACATGCCGGGCATTTTGATATCGAATCCCTATACGTTTTTATGAAGAACAAGAACTACAGGGTAAGCCGTGCCACTTTGTATAACACGATCGATTTATTGTTGGAATGTAAATTGGTTATCAAGCACCAATTCGGGAATAATATCGCGCAGTTCGAACGGGCTTATAATAACAAGAAGCATGAGCATATCGTGTGCAAGATATGCGGAAAAGTGGAAGAGTTCTCGGATTCCCGCTTGGAGGAGATCGTGGAACACGTGGAGGAAAAATATGATTTTTCCGTGCATCATCACATGCTTTATATTTATGGGATTTGTCACGCTTGCAAGTTGGCCGGAAAGAAATAAATATTATTTTTGCATGTTTGTTTTTTAAGAAGTTAAAATTATATCAGATGAAAGTAGATGTATTGTTGGGATTGCAATGGGGAGATGAAGGAAAAGGGAAAGTAGTTGATGTACTGACCCCTAGGTATGATGTCGTGGCTCGTTTTCAAGGAGGACCTAATGCCGGTCATACACTTGAATTTGAAGGGCAGAAATATGTACTTCGTTCCATCCCGTCCGGGATATTTCAAGGGGATAAGGTGAATATTATCGGTAACGGAGTGGTAGTTGATCCAGCTTTGTTTAAAGCGGAGGCCGAGGCTTTGGCCGCTTCCGGACATGATCTTAAAAAGAAACTTCATATATCAAAGAAAGCACACTTGATTCTGCCGACGCACCGGTTGTTGGATGCAGCTTACGAGGCAGCCAAAGGGGATGCGAAAGTGGGGACTACCGGAAAAGGTATCGGACCGACATACACGGATAAAATCAGTCGTAACGGTGTGCGCGTGGGAGATATCCTGCATGATTTCGAGAATAAATACGCTCGGGCAAAAGCTCGTCACGAACAGATATTGAAAAGTTTGAATTTCTCTTATGACCTGACGGGGATAGAGAAAGAATGGATGGAAGGTATTGAATACTTGAAGCAATTCCAACTCGTGGATAGCGAGCATGAAATAAATCGATATTTGGATGACGAGAAATCAATCTTGGCGGAAGGTGCACAGGGAACAATGTTGGATATCGATTTCGGTTCTTATCCTTTTGTGACTTCTTCCAATACGGTATGTGCCGGTGCTTGTACCGGGTTGGGAATAGCTCCCCATCGTATCGGTGAAGTGTACGGAATTTTTAAAGCATATTGTACCCGCGTGGGAAGCGGACCTTTCCCGACAGAGTTGAGTGACGAAACAGGTGAGAAATTGTGTGACTTGGGACACGAGTTCGGTTCCGTAACCGGACGCAGACGTCGTTGCGGTTGGGTAGATCTGGTAGCTTTAAAATATGCCATCATGATTAACGGGGTGACTCAACTGATCATGATGAAGAGTGATGTGTTGGACTCCTTTGACACGATACAGGCTTGCGTGGCTTACGAGGTAAACGGGGAGGAAGTTGATTATTTCCCCTTCGATATCACGGAAGGTGTAAAACCGATTTATACCGAATTGCCGGGATGGAAATGCGATATGACTAAAATGACTTCGGAAGATGAATTTCCGGAAGAATTTAATAATTATCTGGCATTCCTTGAAGAAGAAACCGGAGTGCCTATCAAGATTGTATCCGTGGGACCCGACCGGGGACAAACGATCGAGAGATATACAGAGTAGAAAAAGAGCTGCGATTGCAGCTCTTTTTGTTTGTAAAGTTATAAAGTTCATAAGGTCATCCCATGACTAAAAAAGTTTACATTTAGGCATACTTTATGAACTTTATAAACCTTATGAACTTTATAAACAGATATAATATATACCTATTCCCGCCAGATACCCGAGAGTAGCAATCCATGTAATGTGCTTGAGGTACCATGTGAAATTGATTTTTTCCATACCCATAACAACTACTCCCGCGGCAGAACCGATAATCAGAATACTGCCGCCTATACCGGCACAATAGGCGAGGAGTTCCCAGAAAGTTCCGTCCGTGGTGAAATTCATCATATAAGCGGAGAGGTGTGTACCGTCGGCATGAGTAAGCGGGTACATCCCCATGGCTGCCGCCACGAGAGGAACGTTGTCAATGACGGAGGAGAGAAAGCCGATAATCGTGTTGATAAAATAGACATTGTGTATTCGATCATTCAAGAAAGTTGCCATTTGGTCTAAAATTCCCACGACTTGTAATGCGGCAACGGCCATTAATATTCCAAGAAAGAATAGTAGTGTGGAATAGTCGACTTTCGAGAGAATGGAAGGAATGCGATGCGTGTTTTCTCGCGTGATATTTTTTTTGCGGTTGTATAGCATCTCCGTGTATATCCATACACAACCTAATGCAAACATGATACCCATGAATGGTGGCAGGTTCGTGAGTTCCTTGAACACGGGAACGAAGATCAGACTGCCGATGCCTAGAGCGAGAATCGTGATTTGTTCTTTGTGTGAAATACCCGGGAGATTCGAACGAATACTAGCGGATTGATCTTGAATTTCACCTTTCAACCAGAATGTCGCGATGCCGACGGGAATAAGTAGAGAAACCAGACTGGGCAGAAACAGGTGGCGGATAACGTTCATGGACGTGATATTGTTGTGAATCCATAACATGATCGTGGTCACGTCCCCGATGGGAGTCCATGCACCCCCCGCGTTGGCGGCAATAATGATGATACTGCCGAAAATCCAACGTTCTTGCTGATTTGTAACAAGTTGGCGCAGGAGCATAATCATCACGATAGCTGTCGTTAAATTATCCAGAACGGAAGACATGATAAAGGTGATGAATGCGATGAGCCAGAGTAGTTTCCGTTTGTTTCTCGTTGTGATGTGTTTGGTAATCAGATTGAACCCTTCGTGCGTGTCTACCCATTCGACAATCGTCATGGCTCCCAGTAAGTAGAATAAAATTTCTGCGGTATTCCCGAGGTGTTCTATAATTTGAGTATTTACATCCAGTTTTGTTTGAAACAAAGCGAATACCCATAACGTGATTCCCAAGATAAGAGCTATGGCGGTTTTGTTGACGCCGATTTGTCGTTCCAGTGCGATCAGAGTGTATCCGAGGATAAATGTGATAATGATGGTTAGTATCATGTCTGTGAACTTTTTGGACTGAATTGTATCTTTCATACGCAATTTTGCGTAGATTGGTTTATCTTTGTGGTGAACATGAGGTTAAAATAAAATGTAACACGATATGATGACATGGGATTTTTTCTTGCGGTTGTTGGTAGCCGGGATACTGGGGGCGCTGATTGGTTTGGATCGTGAGTACAGGGCAAAAGAAGCCGGATTCCGAACTCACTTCCTCGTTGCTTTGGGAAGTGCCCTGTTTATGATTGTTTCGAAATATGGTTTCTGGGATATCTTGGGGGACACGGGTATAGGACTCGACCCCAGCCGTATCGCGGCACAGGTGGTAAGTGGTATCGGTTTCCTTGGAGCGGGAACAATTATCATACAGAAATTATTTGTACGGGGATTGACCACTGCTGCCGGGATATGGGCAACTTCCGCTATCGGTTTGGCGGTAGGTGCCGGGCAATATTGGTTGGGAATATGCGCCATGTTATTAACATTGTTGGGATTGGAAGGTCTGGGGTATTTATTCCAGAAGTTTAGCCAACGGAATGTTTTGTTAGTGTTCACAACGTCAAGTCAAGAAGTTATAAAAGAGATAACCGACGAGATCAAACGGAAAAAACACCAGATAGGTTCTTACTCCACGGAGTCAGGTAAATTAGGGGATATAACCACTTACCGGGTAACTATGGTCATTCGGACGCATAAGACGGGAGATGAAACTTTATTGTTTCAATTCATTCAGCATCTTCCGGATGTGATTCTGGACAGAATGGAATAAAAAAGCGACCGAAAGGTCGCTTTTTTATTAGTTTCCATGTTTGGAATGTAATTTCAATCGCATCAGTCGGAGATCTTCTTCTGAATAGTCGCCGTCAAATTCATCGTAAGCGTCACCGATATTATCGCTTTTCGCTTCCATGAAATAATCCATGATTTCTTGTTGTTGTTCATCATCCAGAATCTTATTGATATAGTAATCAATATTCAGTTTTGTCCCGGAGAAGACGATGGCTTCCATTTCCTTGATGAGTTCTTCAAAAGTTAATCCTTCAGCAGAAGCGATGTCTTCCAAATCAATTTGGCGATCAATATTTTGAATGATATATACCTTGAATTTCGATTTGTTGGCAACTGTTTTTACAACCAGATCTTGGGCTCTTTCGATCTCGTTGTCTTCAACATACTGTTTGATGACCTCAACGAATTCCTGCCCGTACTTCTGGGCTTTTCCGGTACCGACACCCTGAATGTTGGCTAACTCTTCCAACGTGATCGGGTAATTGGTACACATGTCTTCCAAAGAAGGATCCTGAAAAATGACGTATGGTGGCAGGTTATTTTTCTTGGCAATCTTTTTCCGTAAGTCTTTCAGTATGGCAAACAGAGTGTTGTCAAGTGCTGATACACCTCCCTTTTCCTGAAGTTTCTCTTCAGATTCTTCAAAATTATGATCTTCCATCAGCATAAAGTCTTTAGGTTCCTTTAAAAACTCGTGGCCTTCTTTTGATAATTTGATGACCCCGTATTGTTCAATATCTTTCTCTATATAATTACTAATAAGCGCTCGTCTGAAAACCATGTTCCAGAATTGTGAACTTTTGTCGGAGCCGATACCAAAAGATTCCAGCTCGTCATGATGATACGATTTTATCATTGAATCGGTTTCCCCGATCAAGACTTTAACCAAATGGTCGACCTTGAATTTTTCTTTTACTTCAAGTACGGCGTTGAGTGCGTCAATCAAGAATTCCTTGCCCTCGAACTCTTTCTTTGGGTACAGGCAATTATCGCAGGCGCCGCAATTCTCCTCATCGTAATTTTCCCCAAAATAGTGTAGTAACACTTTTCTCCGGCACAAGGATGTTTCGGCGTAAGAAACCGTTTCCATCAAGAGTTGCTTCCCGATTTCCTGCTCGGCAATAGGTTTGCCCTGCATGAATTTTTCCAACTTCTGAATATCTTTATAGCTATAGAATGTCAAGCAGTACCCTTCTCCGCCATCCCGTCCCGCACGTCCTGTTTCTTGATAGTATCCTTCCAGACTTTTAGGAATATCATAGTGGATCACGAAACGTACGTCCGGTTTGTCAATGCCCATACCGAAAGCGATCGTGGCTACAATCACGTTTACTTCCTCCATCAGGAATTTATCTTGATTGCTGCTACGGGCAGCGGCATCCATTCCTGCGTGATAACTGGCAGCTTTGATGCCGTTCACGCAAAGCAATTCCGTGAGTTCTTCCACCTTTTTACGGCTCAGGCAATAGATGATACCGGATTTCCCCTCGTTGTTTTTTATAAACTTGATGATATCTTTGGCCGGATCAGTTTTAGGGCGAACCTCGTAATAAAGATTCGAACGGTTGAAAGAGGATTTGAAAACCTGAGCGTCGAGCATATCCAGATTTTTCTGAATGTCGTGTTGTACCTTCGGGGTAGCCGTTGCCGTCAAGGCAATGATGGGGGCTTTCCCGATTTGTTCGACAATCGGTCTGATTTTACGGTATTCCGTACGGAAATCATGTCCCCATTCCGAAATACAGTGAGCCTCATCAACGGCAAAGAAAGAGATTCGAACTTTACGGAGAAATTCGACATTACTTTCCTTGGTCAAGGATTCCGGAGCCACGTATAGTAATTTGGTCTTCCCGCTTAGGACATCCTCTTTTACACTCAAGATGTCACTTTTACTGAGTGAAGAATTCATGAAGTGGGCAACCCCCTCTGATGCGCTGAAGGAACGCATGGCATCTACCTGATTTTTCATAAGAGCAATCAAGGGAGATATCACGATAGCTGTTCCGTCGAGTATTAGTGCAGGTAGTTGATAACATAAAGATTTACCCCCTCCTGTCGGCATCAAAACAAATGTGTTATTCCCGGCAAGGACATTCTTTATTATCTCCTCCTGATTCCCTTTGAAACTATCAAAGCCGAAATACTCTTTTAATTTAGCATGTAAATCTATCTGCAATCCCATTGTTTTATTTAAATTTTCACACACCCTGTTTTTAGACGGGTGCGCAAATTTATAACTTAATTTGTTTTTCCAAACAAAATATTCAATAATAAATCTATCACCACTCGTTTTTAAGCTATCACAAAAAATGATACTTTTGTCCCTAGTAAAGTTATAGCAAAAAATGATAAGTACAATAGTTTTTTGTTTTTTTTGCTTGGTTCATGGTGTTAAATAGAATAATTTTAATCGAAAGAGATGGTAGATATAAAAGCATTTGCGCGAAAAGTAATTCAGGATGAGACAGAAGCCATCCAAAATCTGGCAAACTACATAGATGATGATTTTGAGGCTGTCGTTAAGTTAATTTATGAAAGTAAAGGGCGTGTCATCATTACCGGGATAGGAAAGAGTGCGATTATCGCGACAAAAATCGTGGCAACGATGAATTCCACGGGTACTCCGGCGGTATTTATGCATGCCGCGGATGCTATTCATGGAGATTTGGGAATGATTCGGGAGGAAGATGTGGTGATTTGCGTGTCCAAAAGTGGAAATACACCGGAGATAAAAGTATTGATTCCTCTGATCCGTAACAACGGAAACAAGAATATTGTCGCGATGGTGTCCAATACAGACTCGTTTCTGGCGAAAAATGCGCTCTATATATTAAAGGCCAAAGTAGAAAAAGAGGCTTGTCCTTTAAATTTAGCTCCCACAAATTCAACTACGGCACAGTTAGTGCTGGGAGATGCATTAGCGATGTGTTTGATAGAATGTAGAAGTTTCTCTAGTAGGGATTTTGCCAGATATCATCCGGGAGGGACTCTTGGGAAACGGCTTTATACGCGGGTTGCAGACGTTTATGATGGTAGCAATCGACCGAATATCAAGAGCGAAGCCGGAATACGTCCGGTAATTCTAGCCATGTCGAAAGGGCGTCTGGGAGCCGTGGCGATCGTGGACAACGAAGAACATTTGCTCGGAATTATCACGGATGGGGACTTGCGACGGATGATGGAGAAGTACGAGGATGTCGACGGTTTGACGGCGGGAGATATCATGTCCGGAGCACCCAAAACGATTTCCGAGGAAGAGTTGGCTTATAATGCTTACCGGATGATGGAAAAAAATAGTATCACACAGTTGGTGGTGGTAGATCGGGAGAATCACTATAAAGGAATGGTACACATACATGACATATTGCGCGAAGGAGTGGTATAATATTTGATTTTAAATTTTGAATTTTAGATTGAACGGAAGTCAGTTTGAATTTAAAATTTAGAATTTGAAATTTAAAATGGATAATTTCATGGGACGTGTAAAGTTGTGTTTATTATTTTTCTTGATGATATGGGTTTCTGTGTTGAACGCCCAGACAACAAAGGTGAGGGGAACCGTGACAGATGCGGAAACGGGCGAGCCGTTACCTATGGTGACCTTATTATTCGTGGGTACGACAATTGGCGTGACAACGGATTTTGACGGGAATTACTATCTCGAAACGCGGGAGAACGTGAGCGAACTTATGGCAGCGTACGTGTCATACGAGAAACAGACGAAGCCGGTCAATAAAGGTGCTTTTAACACGATTGATTTTAAACTGGTTCCGATTGTCACCGGTTTGGATGAAGTGAAGGTGACACCGGGAGAGAATCCCGCCCACGCGATATTACGCAACATTTCAAAGAACAAGAAAAGAAATAATCCGGCAGAAAAAGAGGCTTACAGCTACTCCACCTACACGAAAATGGAATTGGATGTGGCCAACTTGAAACCCCAGTTCAAGAATAAAAAGTTACAGAAGAATTTCGGGTTTATTTTCCAGTACATGGATACGTCCGCGATCACGGGAAAAGCTTATCTGCCCGTGATGATTTCGGAGGCTTCGGCGGATTATTATTATCGGCGGTCACCCCGTTTGTCCCGGGAGATCGTGAAAGCGAGCCGAATTTCCGGAATTCAGGAGGATTATAGTCTCGCTCAGTTCACGGGACATTTACACGTGAACGTGAACTTGTACGATAACTATATCAATATTTTTGAAGTGAATTTTGTCAGTCCCTTGTGTGATCACGGTTTGCTGTATTACAAGTATTTTCTGGTAGATAGCTTGCAAAAGGAAGGCAGAAAAATATACAAGATTCGTTTTCATCCCAAGGGAAAATCTACGCCCGTGTTTGACGGGGAGGTGAATATTGACTCCACGACTTGGGCGTTAGAGTCTGCCCAGATGCGCATGATAAAAGGTTTGAACGTGAACTGGATTAAGGATCTGGCGATAGAAACGACGAATGAATTGATCAATGATTCGACTTGGTTCTTGAAACAGGATAAGATATTGGCGGACTTCACCGTGCAAATGCGGGATTCTTCCAAGTTGATTTCGTTCATGGGACATCGGCAGATAGACTATTCCAACGTGACCGTGAATGAAGCGATCCCGTCCGAGATTTTGAAACTGGACAGCGAGGTCACTATAAATAAGAATGTCCTCCAGAATGACGAGAATTATTGGCAGAATGTACGACCTTACCAATTGTCGGAAAAAGAACAGAATATATATAGTATGGTGGATTCGATTAAAAATGTTCCTCTCTACCAGAATATATATGACATGATCCAGACGGTATTCCTTGGGTATTATAACACAAAATACGTGGGTTTCGGACCCTACTATAAGCTATATAGTTTTAATAAACTGGAAGGAAACCGTTTCCAGCTGGGGGCAAAGACAACCAGTGATTTCAGTAAGCGTATCCGACTCTCGGGCTACGGGGCGTACAGCACGAAAGACCAGAAATTCAAGGGAGGCGGTACCGTGGAATACATGTTCAATAACCAACCGACCTCGAAACTTACCGTGAGTGGCAAGCATGACGTGTTTCAACTTGGCGCGAGCGAGAACGCGTTCACGACAGGTAATATATTGAGTTCGATTTTCTCCCGCGGGAATAACGAGAAGTTGACGATGATTAATGAATTTGATTTCCGGTACGAGAAAGAATGGTGGCAAGGATTTTCCAATAGTTTCGCTCTGGAATATCGTCAGATGTACCCGACGAAATACGTTGATTTTATTCGTCCGGACGGGAAGGAACTTAACCAGATACATACTACGCAATTCCGCTTGGGAACCCGTTTGTCGAAGAACGAGATCGTGGTGCGGCAGGATTTTGACAAAGTGTCCATGGGGTCGGATTTCCCGATCGTGGGTATTGACCTCGTGGCAGGTTTGAAGGGTGTGCTGAACAGTGATTACGAGTATTACCGGGCGGAAATATCCGTGCAACATGACATGCATATTGCTCCTATCGGGTATAGTGACTTTATGATTACGGGTGGAAAGATTTTCGGGAAAGTGCCTTATCCTTTGTTGAAATTGCACGAGGGAAACGCTACCTATTTCTATGACCCGTATGCGTTCTCGTGTATGAATTTTTACGAGTTTGCGTCCGACCTGTGGGCGGCGGTATTCTGGGAACATCATTTCAGGGGATTCTTCTTGAGCAAGATCCCGTTGATGAAACGGTTGAAATGGCGTGAGGTCGTCACGGTGAAAGCGTTGTGGGGGCGGTTGTCCGATAAAAACAACGGTAGTTTATCCGATACCCGGGCTATACTATTGTTCCCGGAAGGTATGTCGTCCGTGTCCAAGCCTTATATCGAGGCGGGTGTCGGGGTGGAAAATATCTTGCGTCTGATCCGGGTGGATGCCATCTGGCGATTGACACATCGGGGCGACCGTTCGGGACAGA
Source organism: Butyricimonas sp. Marseille-P3923 (assembly GCF_900184685.1). Lineage (GTDB taxonomy): Bacteria > Bacteroidota > Bacteroidia > Bacteroidales > Marinifilaceae > Butyricimonas > Butyricimonas muris. The sequence continues at coordinate 2,044,179 of NZ_FXXL01000007.1, read as the reverse complement.
AAGTGGATAATTTCGCCATAAATTTCTCGATACATCTAAATTTCTAGTAATTTTCAATTTTCATTTTTCAATTTTCAATTGTAAAAGACTATCTTAGCGCGGTAAAACTGAACGATATGAAATTAAGAGCCGAGGACCTTGTAAAAAGATACAAAAGCCGAACCGTTGTAAAAGGGGTTTCCGTGGACGTGCAGCAAGGAGAGATCGTTGGTCTGTTAGGACCTAACGGGGCAGGGAAGACCACCTCGTTTTACATGATCGTGGGATTGATCAAGCCGAATGGCGGGCGTATTTTTTTGGATGACCGGGAAATCACGAAAGAGCCGGTGTACCGTCGGGCACAATTGGGAGTGGGGTATCTGGCGCAGGAGGCTTCCGTCTTCCGTCAATTAAGCGTGGAAGATAACATCAAAGCGGTGCTCGAAATGAGTACTTTCCCGAAAGATTACCAGCGCGAACGTCTGGAAGAGATGCTCGACGAGTTCGGTCTGCAACATATCCGGAAGAGTAAAGGGATACAATTGTCGGGAGGTGAACGTCGGCGCACGGAGATTGCCCGGGCATTGTCGATTGCCCCGAAATTTATCTTGTTGGACGAACCTTTTGCCGGGGTAGACCCTATCGCGGTGGAGGATATCCAGAGTATCGTGCAGAAATTGAAAGAGAAAAATATCGGGATTCTGATCACTGACCACAACGTGCAGGAAACATTATGTATTACCGATCGGGCTTACCTTTTGTATGACGGTCGTATCCTGCAATCCGGAACGGCAGAGGATTTGGCGAATGACCCGGAAGTTAGACGGGTTTATCTCGGTAAAAACTTCGAGTTGAGAAGAAAGAAATAAAAAAAGGGGCAAATCATTTTGCTTTTCATGAAAAAGCAATATATTTGCACCGTCAAAATAGCAAGCGGGCGTGGCGAAACTGGTAGACGCACTAGACTTAGGATCTAGTGCCGCAAGGCGTGGGGGTTCGAGTCCCTTCGCCCGCACTTGAAGAGAGGACCGCCTTAAACAAGGTGGCCTTTTTTGTTTTGTTTGTTTTATCATAAATAGTTTTATACATAGAGAAGTATGAATGTAACGAAAAACCAAATCGATGATCTTAATGCAACAATTAAGATTCAATTGGATAAGGATGATTACGCAACTCGCGTGAGCGACGCGTTGAAAGAATACCAGAAAAAAGCGGTGATCGACGGTTTTCGCAAGGGAAAAACTCCTTTCGGGATTATCAAAAAAATGTATGGTAAAGCCGTTTTGATTGAGGAAATCAACAAGTTGATAGGAGAGAGTCTGTCTAATTTTATCCAAGAGAACGATTTGCACATCTTGGGAGAGCCGCTTCCGAGCGAAACGGATCAGAAAGAATTGAATCTGGATGCTGAAAGTTTCGAGTTCGTATACGATATAGCTATGGCTCCCGTGATGAACGTGAAGTTGAGCAAACGGGAGAAGGTTCCTTATTACATCATCAAGGTGGACGAGGAAATGATAGACAAACAAGTTGAAAGTATCTGCAAGAACAACGGCGAATTGAGTCCCGTGGACGTGATCGAGGGATCGGAATACGTGAAGGGTGAATTGATCGAGTTGGGCGAAGACGGAAAACCGAAAGAAGGCGGAATCCGCGTGGAAGATGCTTCATTGTCTTTGGCTCACATGAAAGATGAAGAGCAAGTAAAACTTTTCGAGGGTAAGAAAGCAGGAAATGAAGTGGTATTCAATCCTTCCAAGGCTTATCCCAACAAAACGGATTACGCTGCTTTGTTACAAGTGAATAAAGAAGAGGCCGAACATATTACTTCTGATTTCTGCTTTATCATTAGCGAGGTTAAACGTTATATCGATGCGGAAGTAAATCAGGCTTTATTCGATAAAGTATACGGCGAAGGCAACGTGAAGAGCGTTGAGGAATTCCGTGCACGCGTGAAAGAAGATTTGGCTAAACAATTCAAAGCTCATAGCGAATATCGTTTGACGGTGGACGCTCGCGACAAGATGTTGAAGAAGAACGAAGACGTTGTTCTTCCTGAAGCATTCTTGAAACGTTGGATGTTAGCTACCAATGAAAATATGACTCCCGAAGCGGTCGAGCAGGATTTCAACGCTTACCGTGACGAATTCAAATGGCAGTTGATCAAAGGCGACATGATCAAGGATAACAACCTTCGGGTAGAAGACGAGGATATGAAGGCTGTCGGTCGTGAAGTTGCTGCCGCTCAATTGCAACAATACGGGTTGTACGGTTTGTCAGACGAGCAATTGGACGGTTTTGCCGCTCGTTTGTTGGAGAACGAAAAACAACGTTCCAGCTTGTATGACCGTGCCTTGGAAAACAAGATTTTCGACACGATTAAAGAGAGCGTGAAATTGGAAGAACAAGAAATCTCTATGGATGATTTCGGTAAATTGTTCGAGAAGAAATAGATTTATCTTTTCCGATATAAAACCCCGTCTGAGAAGGCGGGGTTTGTTTTTACCGGGCGATAAATGGAAAATATCGGTCACGTGAAAATCCACAAATCAAGCCAGAACATCCCACCACATGAAGTCCTTTTTCTACCGAAATCGACTCCTTCTCTCGATATTCAATCGTTGTTGAACCGTTGTTAGCACGTTTCGAAATGTCTGAACCCCGAATAAACAACAAACGAATGACAATATCAGCACCCGGGTGCTTCGTGTTCGTGTCGCTACTTGTACGAATTGCGTGAAGGAATATTCCTTTTGAGCGGAAGTTTGGGGAACAGTTTCCTGAAACGAACCAGATAAGTGGTTACGTTACTTCCGGCGATGATTAATGTTACAGCCAAAATGATCATCAATATACCGCAACTTAATCTCAGTGTCAGAGATTCTCCGAAAATGGTGACCCCAAAGAAAACTGCCGTCAGAGGTTCCAGAGCCCCAAGGATGGCGGTCGGGGTGGAACCGATGTATTGGATTGCCTGCGTGGTACAGAGGAATGATATAGCGGTGGGAAAAATGGCTAACGCAACCAAATTACCCCACAGGTACCATGTGTCGACAACATGAAGGCTTTGCCCGAAATCTACGCGTACGAAGAATAGCGAAAGCCCGAAAAGCAATACATAGAAGGTCAGTTTAAGGGTTGCTATGTCCTTTAGTTTCGGGCGGTTCACGCTTACAATATAAATAGCATACGAGAGAGCCGATGCCATAACCAACATGATGCCCGTCAGGTTGAGGGTGTTACCGTCGCCCCCTTTGTAAAGCAAGCCGATACCGCCCAATGCCAGCATGATACATAGGATTGTCTGTATGGTTAATTTCTCTTTGAAGAGAATAGCCATGATCAGCGCAACCATGATCGGGTAGACAAATAATAAGGTCGATGCGATACCCGCTTCCATGTAGTTATAACTTTGAAACAGGGTAAGTGAGGATAGTGCCACCAACAGTCCCATGATAATCAACGGTAATATCTCTTGCTTTTTCAGTTTGAAACTTCGTCCTCTTGCTTTGAGCATGATACCTAACACGGGAATCGCGAACAGGTATCTGAAAAAGAGTACCGAATCCGGGTTCATGCCCGCTTCGTACAAAGGTAGTGCGAACAAGGGATTCATACCATAAGTCGCCGCGGCAACTGCGCCTAAAACATATCCTTTAGCCTTTACATTCATAACATCGGAACTAGGCGACAAAATTACTATTTTCTATTCGTGTTGATATTCTTTTTTGAAATAAAAAAGGCATGCATCGAATGCACGCCTTCTAAATAAGCATTATTGAATGTGAGAGTTATTTCATGTTCAATTGAGCGCGGGTGATGTACTTCTCGATCTCTCTGGCTTCCATGGATGCCGGGTATTCTTTCTCCAGTTTCTCGTACATCGCTAATGCGTTCTTGTAGTCTTTTGCTTTTTCGTATGCCAGTCCGGCTTTCATCAAGATAGAAGGGGTGGTCAACAGATTCGTGTTGTCACTACTTGCTTTCTGGTAGTATCCGGCAGCTTTCTTGTATTCGCCCAATTGCATGTAGGCATCCCCGATATTGGCCTTTGCCAAAGTGGAGAATATCATATCATCGGTCGAAAATTTCTCGAGGAATTTAATGGCATTCTGGTTGTCACCCAAGTATAGATAGCATAGACCTGCATAATATTTAGCGAGGTTCCCGCTGGGAGTGGAGCCGTAGTCCTCGATAATCTGCAAGAAACCGGGATTGTTGATGTTTCCGTTAAGGGCCAAATTGAAAGAATCTTTTTCAAATAAAGTTTCTGCCACGAACATTTGCTGAAGAGCCTCTTTTTCGAGGGGTTCCTTGTAGAATTTGTGGTAGCCGAAAATAGCGGCAATAACGATAATAACAACAAGAAGACCTCTGACCAATAATTTTGAGTTTCTCTCGATAAATTGTTCTGTTGAGATCGTGGCTTCCTCAATCTGCTCGAAGCCGTCCGCACGTTTCTGGTTATTTTTTGACATTGTTATATGTTTTTATTATTTACTTTTTTATTCCTACGACGCATCCATCGTCAACGTGCAAAATTAGTTTTTTTTTTGATAACAGAAGGGGGACAGCGAAATTTTATGCAAAAAATTATACATTCGTCGGAATCTAAGCTTCTTTTACTTACTTTTGGTGATCGGTCGCGGGTAGACTTTTTATCTTGCGATTTATAACCAGTAACCATTTATTGGCATGATTTTAAAGGATTTGAATATTGTCAACTACAAGAATATCGCCGAGGCAAGTATCGCTTGTTGCCCGAGATTTAATTGTTTTATCGGGAATAACGGGGTGGGGAAAACGAATATTCTGGACGCCGTGTATCATCTCTCCATGTGCAAGAGTTATTTCAATTTGCCCGACGCGCAAAGTATCCGGCACGGGGAGGCTTTTTTCGTGTTGGAAGGGATGTACGAGCGGGACGGGGAAGACATTGACGTGTATTGCGGGGTGAAGAAAGGGGTGAAGAAGGTATTCAAGAAAAATAAAAAGTCGTACGAACGACTTTCGGATCATATCGGTTTATTGCCTCTGGTCATGATTTCCCCGGCAGACGTGATTCTGATAGACGGGGCCAGTGAAGAACGGCGTCGCTTTATCGACGGGGTGATCAGCCAGTGTGACAAAGAATATCTACAAGTACTGATCCGGTATAATCGGGTGCTGGCGCAGCGGAACAGTTTCTTGAAAGAATATGCCGGAATGCCGATAGATGCTGATATGTTATCCGTGTGGGATGAACAGTTGGCTGACAACGGTCGGGTGATTCTGGAACGGCGCCTTGCGTTTATCACGGAATTGGCGGAGGTGTTTCAAGTGTATTATGATCGGGTGGCGTTGGGAAGAGAAAAGGTAACCTTGGAGTACTCCACCACGATAAAAGAAAATGATTACCTGCAATCGTTGCGCGGTAATTTCGATCGGGATAGAGTGTTGACTTACACGACGGTGGGGATTCACCGGGACGATATCACGCTGAGTATAGAAGGGTATCCCGTGAAGCGGTTGGGTTCGCAGGGGCAGAAAAAGAGTTTTCTCACGGCTTTGAAATTTGCCCAGTTCGCTTATCTGGCTCAACAGAAAGGGGTAAAGCCTTTGCTGTTGCTCGATGATATTTTTGACAAACTGGATGCTGACCGGGTGAGCCAGATTATTCGCATCGTGTCGGAAGAGAATTTCGGGCAGGTTTTTATCACCGACACGAACCGGGGGCATATTGATGAAATATTGCGATTGCACGCTATTGATTATAAAATCTTTAAAGTCGATCAAGGGGTTATCAGTGATTTTAAATTTTAGATTTATGATTTCAAATTGATTAGAAAGTAGTATTTTTGTAGAATAACCAATAAAATAAAGATCGTGAAGCAGGGAAAGACTTTGACAATGGATGAGTTGGTAGAAATGTACTTGGAAGAGATGGGATTATCCCGTCAGTTCAAGGAGAGAGAGGTTTGTCAGGTTTGGCCGGACGTCGTGGGGGGAATGATTGCTTCCCGGACGAAAAGTATACGGATTACAGACGGGAAGATTTTCGTGAGTTTCACTTCTTCCGTGGTGAAAAATGAAATACTGATGGTGAAGGAAGGGCTGATAAAAGCCTTGAACGACAGAATCGGTAGTGATATAGTGAAAGATATTATAGTGTTCTGAAAGGGACATTTAATGCAAAAGATAAATGAGATTAATTGACGCGAATGATTTATTGACAGCCCCGTGGGGTTTAGAGCGTTTCAGGGGAAGTTTGGTTTCCAAGTTGGTCATGTACCTGTTGCGGCTGAACAAGTTGGATAAGCTGAGCACGAAGGTGAACAGTGATGATCCCGAGCTGGTGATCGATAGTTTGATGGAGGCTCTGGGGGTAACCGTCGAGATAAACGAGGAAGACCTTGAAAAAATACCGAAGGAAGGGGCGTTTATCACGGTGTCCAATCATCCGTTCGGGGGATTGGACGGTATTATTTTGATTAAGTTATTGTGCAAGATTCGTCCGGACTATAAAGTGATGGCGAATTTTCTGCTGAAGAAGATTACCCCGATACAGGATTACGTGCTGGGACTGGAACCGGCTTCCCGTCGGAAAAACCCGAATACTCGGGTGATCAAGGAGGCCGTGCGTCACGTCATAGATGGTAAACCGTTGGGTATATTCCCGGCGGGGGAGGCTTCTACTTATCAAGTGGATTCGAATCATGTCGAGGATAAGGAGTGGGATACTTCCGTGTTGAAATTGGTCAAGATGGCGAGAGTCCCGGTCATTCCCATTTATTTCAAAGGTTCGAACAGTTTGTTATTTTACCTGTTGGGACTGATTCACCCGATGTTGAGGAATATGAAGTTGCCTTCAGAATTATTGAATAAGAAGAATCGGGTGGTGAAATTGCGAATCGGGAACCCTATCGGTTTGGATTCGCAGGATTCATTCCATGATTTATCCCAGTACGGGAAATTTTTACGTGCCAAGACCTATTTACTTGGCTCGGCACTAGAGGTAAAGAAGTTTTTCATTAAATCACAAAAAGCTATGCCTAAAGCGGAACCTATCGCGGCGGAAACGGATAGTGCGGTGTTGAAGAAGGAGATCGCGGGCATCGCTGACGATTACTTGTTATTTAACATGAAGAACTACGATATTTATTGCTCCCCGTCCGTGAAGATCCCGAACGTGTTGAACGAGATCGGGCGTTTGCGGGAACTTACGTTCCGTGCTGTCGGCGAGGGTACAAATCGTAGTATTGATTTGGACGAGTTTGACTTGTATTATTATCATCTTTTTATCTGGGACAAGGAAGAGGAGAAGATCGTGGGTGCTTACCGCGTGGGAAAAGGGAAAGAAATTATCGACCGCTACGGGATAAAAGGATTTTATATTCATACCTTGTTCAAGATGCGGAAGGAGATGCTGCCGGTATTGTACGAGTCCATAGAATTAGGGCGTTCTTTTATCACGGAGGAATATCAGCGGAAGCCTCTTCCCTTGTTTATGCTGTGGAAGGGTATTCTTTATTTCTTGTTGAAGAATCCGGAGTACCGTTATTTAATAGGTCCCGTCACGATTAGCGGGAAATACACGGAAGCCTCGAAGGAGTTGATAATGAAATTTATTCAAGCGAACCATTATAGCCACGAGTTAGCGAAATACGTGGTACCGCGTTCAAAATATCAAGTACATTCGGAGGAACCCGGGGTACAGGTCATGTTGGATGCGGCACGGCAGGATATTGGCGTGTTGGATAAGATGATCGGTGATATAGAGCCGTCGAGTGATAAATTGCCGGTATTATTGAAAAAATATATTTCTCTGAATGCTAGAATTATCGGTTTTAATATTGATCCGAAATTTAATATGTGTTTGGACGGTTTACTTATTTTAGATATTTTTGACGTGCCGATGAAGACGATCGAGTCGCTGTCGAAGGAGATTAACGACGATACGATATTGAGCAGGTTCTCGTCGGATAACGTGGAATTATAAAATTGATGGATTTTGTGATTACCGATTTGATGATTCAGTGATTGAAAATCACTAAATCTAAAATCTAAAATCCTTAAATCTAAAATTAGAATGGGATGTACGATATATTGTATCTATTCAAGGGAATGCTGGTGGGACTGATGGTATCTATTCCTTTAGGACCCATGGGGGTGTTGATTATCCAGAAGACGCTGCATAAAGGAGCGTTATCGGGTTTTATCGCCGGGATGGGTGCGGCTTCGGCCGACCTTTTCTACGCTGCCGTGGCGGCATTCGGGTTGGGATTCGTGATTAATATCGTACAGGCTCATGAGTTGTTACTACAAATTATAGGAGGGATATTCCTGATCGTGATAGGATTGAAGATTTATTTCGACAACCCGATACGGCAGATTCGCCAGCGTCGTCAGGGACGGGTGAGCAAAACCGGACTTTTGGGTGATTATCTCTCGCTTTTCTTTCTGACGGTTTCCAATCCCATTACGGTGGTGGTGTTTATGGCGGTTTTTGCCGGGATGTCGGTGTTCGGGGAATCGTCTTCTTTGCTGGGAGAAGTGTTGGTGGTTGCCGGCGTGTTGTTGGGCGGTGGTGTGTGGTGGTACACGCTTTCCACGCTGGTGAATATTTTCCGGAAGAAATTCCGTTTGCGCGTACTTATAACTATCAACCGGGTATCCGGGATGATAATTACTATATTGGGGGCTTTGGTTATTCTTTCTGCTTTTGCCCCGTTCAAGAATTTAGTGATTCAGTGATTGCTGATTTATCTTTGCTTGACTGTTAGTTAATGGGTGGGTAACCTTTGCTTAACCTCATGGACGTATCATAGACGTATCATGAACGTAGCATCAACGTAAATTTACGTTGATGCTACGTTCATGATTGGATAGTGTTTGGTGTTTATGGTTAGGGAAGGGTTAAGCGAGGGGTGGGGACGTGGAGTGTTTCGATTGAAAATGTCGCGAGTCGCCCCATGCGCCATAGGCTACTTCGCAGCCGCTTTTAAGGATGCTTTCTTCCAGTTTGCGCATGGATTCTGCCGCTCCTTCATGGATGCCCGGTTTGTTCTCGTAGAGTTTATAAAGGGTTCGGTTTGTCGTGGGAGTAATATTGGGCATGACAACGTTAGCTCCTATTTCCAGCGCTTTTTCCCGACCGTCCGCTTGTATGGCTTGCAGGGCGGTGGTTGCCGCGATGTTGATGTCCGGCATGAGTAGGCGGAGGGCTGCCACCATGTGGATAGACAGACGTAGGCGTTCTTCCAAGGGAAGTAACAAGTGACGGTATTGATATAACGGGGTGGCGTGGTGTTCCAGATAGGGACCCATGCCCACCATGTCGATATCCATGGATTGTAGAAACAATAAATCATTTGCCAGATCGGTGATGGTCTGAAAGGGAAGGCCAATCATGACTCCGGTTCCCGTTTGATAACCTGTTCGCTGTAACCTTTCCAAGCATTTTAAACGAGTGGCGTGGGAATGTAGTGCGTTGTTCGGGTGGATTTTCGCGTAAAGTTCCGGGTTGGAAGTTTCGATACGTAGCAGGTAACGGTGTGCGCCCGCGTCAAACCAACACTTGTACGTGTCTTCCGTTTGTTCCCCGAGGGAGAGCGTGATTCCCAGTTCGTTATTACTGTTTTTTTTGATTTCTTTTAATAAACGGGTGATGCGCTCCGTGAATTCCCGGTCGGAACGCTCCCCACCTTGAAGTACGATAGAACCGAACCGGTGCGTGTACGCGAAATCTGCCGCCTCGAGGATTTCCTCGTCCGATAAAGCATAACGTGCCGTTTCCGTGTTTGATTTCCGGATACCGCAATAGAAACAGTCCTTGGTGCAGATGTTGGATATCTCGATTAACCCCCTCAAGTACACCTTGTTCCCGATGGTTTGATTTTTTATTTCTTTTGCTTCCGCGTAGAGCCGTTCTTCATCTTCTCCCCGGCAAATCAACATCTTTTCCAGTTTCTCTATCATGTGTGAGTTTATAAAGTTTATAAGGTTCGTAAAGTTTATAAGGTATTTTACAAACTTTATGACGGGAAAGGCTTAGCCTTTTCTAAGAACAAATTTAGTAAAATCAACTCTTTTTCCTACTTTTGTAAAAAGGAAAATTAAGGCGATAAGGAACTTTATAAACTTTATGAACCTTATAAACTTTATAAACTGCTTTGACTATGGTGAAAAGAATTGCGTTAATCATATTGGGTGTTGTTCTCTTGGGGGGAATCTTGGTTGCGTTATGGTGGGTGAACGAGCGGGAGCGGGATGCTGATGTCCCGAAAGAGTCGTTTATCCCTTATAATTCTGCCGTGGTGGTTAATGTAAATTCCAACGCGAAGCTGTTACCTAAAATCGAGAAAGCTTTCGAGAAAGAGATAGCGGCATACAAGTCCGGTTTGGCGCACCGGGTGGTGGACACTTTGTTGAAGCAACGTTTGGTTGATTCTGCTTCACACGTGCTGGCGTTTCGGGTAGAGGGGAAACAGGCTGTTCGTGGTCTGTACGTGTTGAGCAGGAGCGGGATGTTTGCTCGCGGAGAGGTAAATAATTTGTTGTCGAAGATGTTTTCGACGGGGGAAATACAGGAACGGAAATACGATAACCGGTATTTGTACTCCGTGAGGCGGGGAAAAGAGAGCGTGTGCTATGCCGTGATTGGCGGTATGGTGCTCGTGTCGGATTCCGAGTTGTACGTGGAGGACGCTGTCAAACAATTGAATGACAAGAGCGAGGGTAAGAAAGATGATGCGCCCCGTTACGCGAACGTGAACCGTTATTTTTCAGCGGGGGCGGGATTGAACGTGTTTTTGAATACGACCTGTTTCACGGATGTATTACCGCTGTTGTTGCAGAAAGATTTTATATCCAAGCAGACCGATGTATCCAAATGGTTTCAATGGGGTGCTTTGGACGGGGATGTCAGTGCTGATGGAATCAGTTTTAACGGGTTCATGCATTGCGACGGTTTGCGAGCCTCTTATCCGGCCGTGTTGAAAGGTCAGGCACCTAAGACATCGCGTTTGGACGGGGTGTTGCCTGTCGATGCGAAAAGCGTGAGTTTCTTGACGTTGAGTGACGTGAAGCTGTATTTGGATGCTTTGGATACCTATCGTTACGGGGCGGGTAAAGCGGAGAGGGTGCGGAAGCGGAAGCAGGAATTTGCCCGTCTGTTCGGGGAGAAGAGCGAGGCGGAATGGCAAAATTTGTTGAAAGGAGAATGGGGAAAAGGGGTGCTTGCCTATGACGCGTCCCGGAAAAAAGATGACGGGGTAATTGTCGTGCACGTGAAAGCGGGAAGCCTCGCGAAAGAGTTGCTCGACAGGATGCTGAAATCGTACGCGGCAAAAACGGGAGTTGGTGACGGTTCTTTGAAATGTACTTTTCAACTGGATAAAGATAAAACGGTCGGTTATTTCAAAATGCCCGTGTCGGATTTTGCCGGGGTGATGTGGGGCTATATGTTTGACGATATCGCGACGAATTACGTGCTGGTGGAAGATAATTATGTCGTTTTTGCTTCTTCCGAGCGGGCGATACAATCTTTTGCCAAAGATTATATGCGTCGGTTGAGTGTGCGGGATCAGGAATGGTACAAGAAATTGAGAAGCAAGTTGTCGGCGAAGTTCAATTGGATGTATTTGTCGGAGATGACTTCCATGCTGCCTTACTACGAGAATATAACGAAAGGGGCGTTGCATGCTCTGTTGGAACGGAATAAAGAGAATATGGAGGTATTTTCCTCTTTAGCGTTACAGTGGGTATGCGAGGGCAGTATGTTCTATCACACTTTATTCTTGAGCACGGAAGAGGTGGAGCAGAAGCAGGCTCAAGTGATGTGGCAGACCAAACTGGATGGCAAGCTCACGATGAAGCCCGCTATCGTGATAAATCATAACACGAGAGAACGGGAACTTTTCGTGCAGGACGAGAGCAATACGATTTATTTGATCAATGACGTGGGGCGTATTCTTTGGAAGTTGCCGATAGAGGGGAAGATTAACAGTGAAATTTATCAAGTGGATATGTTCAAGAACGGGAAGTTGCAATATCTTTTCTCCACGCCGACTCATCTTTACTTGATAGACCGGAACGGGAATTATTTGCCCCGTTATCCGTTGGCGTTCAAATCTCCTTGCGAGCGGGGTATTTCGATAGCCGATTACGAGAACAACAAGAATTACCGGATTTTTGCCCCGGGTGCGGATCATAATATTTATCTCTACGAGTTGTCGGGTAATTTCGTGAAGGGATGGGATACGCCGAAAAGTGATAATGATATTGTATCGAAGATTTATCATTTTCGGGTAGAGGGAAAAGACTATATCGTGTTTGCCGATCGTTATCGTTTGTATATCCTTGACCGACGCGGAAAAGAGCGGGTGAAGATATCCACTTTGTTGAATTTACCGACGAACACGATGCTCTACTTGACCAAGCAGGGAGGAAATTTCTGGATTGCTTTCCCGGACGCGAACGGAGAGATTTTGTTGGTCGATCTCTGGGGAACCCTGCAACGGGTGAAGGGTGAAAAGATGACCGGCGGTGGCTGGCTGAACGTGGAAGACGTGAATAGTGACGGACGGGACGAGTTCGTGTACACGTCGGGAAATACTTTGCGGGTATATGACGGTCAAGGGAAGTTGCTGGCAGAACGCCAATGGGATAATGCCGCGTTGGGCTACCCGTACACCTATCGTTTCTCCGCCAGAGATGCACGAATCGGTCTATTGGATGAGCGAGGGGAACGTTTATTCCTGCTCGATATGAAAGATATGTCGAAAGGATTCCCTATTCGCGGAAATTCACCTTTTTCGATCGCTTTCTTCGATCAGGGAAATGCTTCCGGGTTCTACTTGTTTGCCGGGAGTGACGGAAATCATATTATAAAATATAGGGTGCAACGATAAAAGTTATATATTTGTCCGAGTTTTACGAAAGTCGGTGATGTTATGAGTAGTGGTAATAATTTTGATACTTTTTTCAAATCTTTTTTCAATCCGGTTTGTTTGTTTATCGAACGGGTAATGGGAGAGGAAGAAGGAGTTACCGACTTGGCTCAAGACGTTTTTTTGAAGGTGTTCGAACGATGGGAAGAATTTGACTCGGAGGAGAACGCGAAAGCTTTTTTATTTGTTTCTGCCCGTAATATTTGTTTCGATCGGTTGAGGCGAAAACAAGCGGAGAGTAATTATGTTTCCCGTTATTTGCAAGAAAATGAATTTAAGACTTCTACCTTTTTGCAAGAGGTGATGCGTCAGGAAACTTTTCGTATTCTTTATTCAGCTATCGATAGTTTGCCGGAACAAACCCGGCAGGTGATTTTATTGGGGATGGACGGGAATTCCAATCAAGAGGTGGGGGAATTGCTCGGGGTGTCGATTAATACGGTTAAGACGTTGAAAAAGAATGGATATGCTGCACTTCGGGAAATATTATCTAAAGAATATTTAGTCTTGTTATTGATTTTGTTGGGAGAATTTTAAAAAAAATTACTTCTTCATTCACCCGTTTTTTGGGAGGTTACGTCTTTACTTGTAAAATAATGATGCATGAAGGAAGATTTAATAGATACGTTTAAAATTTCTCGTTTGGTTGCAGCGGATATAGCCGGATGTCTTGACGATACGGGACGTCGTGAATTGGATGCGTGGCTTCGAGAGTCTGATGAAAATCAGGCCGTTTATCGGGAGATAAGGGGGGATTTCGAGAAAGGAAAAAGGCAATGGCCTTATTCCGAGAGGCAGGTGGAGCAACAGTTGGCGATGTTTCATCGGTACAGGCGGAAGAAGAGTTCTCGTGGAATTGGTGTTTGGTGGCGATATGCGGCGGTGTTGGTATTGCTACTTGGCATAGCCGGAGTGATTCGTTGGCAAGCGGGTAGTAGAGAGAGGGAAAAAGAGCTTGTTCCCATTCAAATGGCTCAAGGAAATGCCGTGTTGGTTTTATCAACGGGTGAGAGAATCGCATTGGATGATACGTTGCGCTCGGTGAGAGGAGAGGCATCCGTGGATATTCGGGTTGCTGATCAAAAGGTTTCTTACCGGAAAGAGAATGAGTCTGCGCTTGAGCAAGTGTATAATACACTCGTAGTTCCTCGTGCCGGAGAGTTTAAAGTGGAGTTGGCTGATGGGACAAACGTGTGGTTGAACGCGCAAAGCGAGTTGCGCTATCCAGTGCAATTTTGTGGTAAACAGCGGGTTGTTTATCTGAAAGGTGAGGGGTATTTCGAGGTGGCTTCTGATCGGGAGAAGCCTTTTATAGTGAAGACTTTTTCGGATGTTGACATAAGAGTGTTGGGGACAAAATTCAATGTATCGTCTTACGAGAATGATGCCTATGTGACGACCACGTTGGCGGAGGGGAGTGTGGAAGTGATTATGCCGGAAGAAAGCGTAAAGATTTCTCCCGACGAGCAGTTGGTGTTCAATAAAAATAATAATTTGTTCCGCCTTCGTGAAGTGGATGCATCTATTTATTCCGCGTGGAAGGATGGTCTTTTTATATTTGAAGATCAACGGTTAGAACAGATTATGGAGCAATTGAAACGCTGGTACGAGATGGATGTATTTTATTCCGGTGAAGAGGTGAAGAACTATCAATTCTCGGGTGATTTGAAAAAATATGACGGCTTCGAGAAGATTGTAAAAATGTTGGAAGAAGTGGCGGGTGTGAAAATAGATATTAAAGGTAAATGCGTAACAATCGGGGCTAAATAAAAAAACGGAAAGGCTCCTACCCCTTTCCGTTTCATGAACATTTAGTCCATAATTATAAATTCAGTATTACAAAACTATGAAAAAAAAGCGAATGTATGCATACCTTCGGGGAAGGTGCGTGTTAAAAATTTGTAAGATTATGAGATTTGGAATTTATTTGTTGTTGTTGACCACGTTTGTTGCGAATGCCAATGGTTTTTCCCAGAATACTAGGGTTACCTTGGATTTGAAACAGCGTTCGATGCTGGAAATTATTCAAGAGTTGCGCAAGACGTTTGATTATCGTTTTCTGTACAAGGGGGAAGATTTGGAAAAGTGTGGAAAACGGGATTTGAAAGTGAAAGATGCCGGGGTAGATGAGGTAATGAATCAGTTGTTGTATGGTACGGGATTGACTTGGCGGTTGGAAGATGGTGTAGTATTAATAAAAGCATCGCAAGCAAAGGCTGTGGAACCGGAAAAGAAATCTATTCGTTTGAAAGGATTCGTGTACGACACGAAAAAGCAACCGATTCCGGGAGTGACGGTGAAGGTATCCGGAGTGGCCTTGGGAACGTCCACGAATGCAGACGGGTGGTTTGCCTTGGATTTACCCATGCTGAAAGGGACGTTGGAATTTTCTTTTATCGGTTTTAAAAGGGAAACATTGGACTTTTTCGAGAGAACGGCAAAGGATACACTTCGTGTTACCATGAAAGAGGAGAGTCAGGAACTGGATGAGACAGTGGTCGTGGCGTTCGGTACGCAGAAAAAAGAGAGCGTGGTATCGGCTATCACGACGGTACGTCCGATGGATTTGAAATCCTCTAACAGCGATTTGACTTCAAGTTTTGCCGGTAAAATCGCCGGAATGATCGGTTGGCAAACGGGAGGTCTTCCAGCCGCCTTGACCGAGGAAGAGATGAATACAAAATTTTATATCCGTGGAATCACGTCATTTCAGACCGGGGCGAATATAGACCCGTTGATCCTGTTGGACGGAGTGGAATCTTCCAAGTTGGACTTGGCACGCATTGCCCCGGAGGATATTGAGTCTTTCAGCGTGATGAAGGATGCCTCAGCCACGGCTATGTATGGCGCCCGTGGAGCAAATGGTGTGATTTTAGTGACCACGAAGAAAGGACAAGAGGGAAGCGTGTATGCCACGGCTCGTTACGAGGCTGTATTTTCGATGCCGACAAAAGAACTTGATGTGGTGGATCCGATTGATTACATGAAAATGTATAATCAGGCTTTGCTTGCTCGCGACCCATTGGCAACTCCTAAATATAGCGTGGAGCGGATAAACCGTACAGCCTCTGGTAAGTATCCTTCTTGGGTGTATCCGGCTAACGACTGGTATAAAATCATGTTTAAGGATTATAATACAAACCATCATTTAGGAGTGAATATTCGTGGGGGTGGAAAAGTGCTTCAGTACTATGCTTCCGTGAATTACAATCGTGATATGGGTATGTTGAAAACGGACAAATTGAATGATTTTGACTGTAATATCACGAATAATCAAACTTCGTTCAGGGCTAATTTGAATATAGATTTGAAAGCCGGTATTAAGTTGGTGGTAAATTCATCAACGACAATAGATAAGTACCATGGTCCGCTAGAGAGTGTTACTCAAGCTTATTCGTTAGCGTTTAATGCTTCTCCCGTGGATTTCGCTCCTCTTTATCCCGGGGATGATACTTACAATTGGCCTCACCTTCGTTTTGGAGCAACGGAGTCTGAGAAGCAAATCAATCCTTATATGCTATTGCATAGAGGGTATCTGGAAAGGACGCGCTATTCTACAACGAATCGAGCAGAATATATTCATAATCTTTCCAGTTTAGTGAAGGGGTTGGAAGCGAGAGCGAGTGTTTCCGTGTCGCAAGCCGGTTATTATACTACCGGTTTTAAGACAGTTCCGGCTGAATATTCCCTGCTTAATTACGATTTTGAAACGGGTAAACATACTTTACAAGATTTATCTACAACGTCTTATAGGGCTTTAACGATAGATTCTGATGCAAGGGTTTCAACAACTAACACGAGAGTAACGTATGAAGCACGCTTACTGCATACGGCGGCTTGGAAGGAACATCAAACTTCCTTAACGGCTGTTTTTCAAGCTTCGGAATATACTTATACACCGATTCAGAAAGTATTGGATGGAATGCCACAACGCAACTTGACGTATTCTATGCGTGGGA
This sequence comes from Butyricimonas sp. Marseille-P3923, assembly GCF_900184685.1. Lineage (GTDB taxonomy): Bacteria > Bacteroidota > Bacteroidia > Bacteroidales > Marinifilaceae > Butyricimonas > Butyricimonas muris. The sequence goes on along the minus strand of NZ_FXXL01000007.1, from coordinate 2,027,312 downwards.
GTTATGGGTATAAAGACCGTTATTTTGTTGAAGGTAGTTTTGGATACAACGGGTCTGAACGTTTTGCCGAAGATAACCAAATGGGCTTTTTCCCTGCTGGTGGGATTGCATGGGTTGTAACCAGCGAGCCTTTTATGGCGTCGACGTCTAAATGGTTGGATTTTTTGAAGTTCAGGGTATCCTACGGGCAAGTCGGTAATGACGGTATCGTGGCCTCTCCCCGCTTTGTTTATTTGCCTAATTTAGTGGGACAAATGGGATTTACGGATCCGGAATCCGGTACAGGAGGTAGTGCTTTTGTGGCTAAAAAAGTACTATATTATGCTAACGAGAAAATTAAATGGGAAATTGCGGAACAGTTAAATTTGGGTATCGAAACGAAGTTGTTCAAAGGTCTTGTAGAATTTACTTTAGATGCTTACCAAGAAATCAGGCATAATATTATAGGGTACCGTACGAATGTACCGGCAAACATGGGTATCGAGTATTCTCAATTGGATAATATCGGTAAATCCCGTTCTCGTGGGATTGATTTTTCCGGTAAAATACAACATGCTTTCACGCCTGATTTTTGGATTATTTTGAATGGAACCCTTACCTATAATAAAGTGGTGTATAAAGCTATTGAAGAAGCCAGTGACAAACCTGTATGGCAAAAGAAGGTAGGAAAAGAAATTTCTCAAGCGATAGGGTACATTGCGGAAGGGGTATTTCAAGACCAAGCGGAGATAGATAATTCACCCAAACAAAGTGGTGGTAGTGGTGTGAAGCCCGGGGATATCCGCTATCGTGATATCAATGGTGACGGTATGATTGATGTGAACGATGCCACGTTTATCGGTTTTCCTGAGACACCCCGGTTGATATATGGTTTCCACGGATTTATCAATTATAAAAATTTTGAATTCAGTTTTGCGTTTCAAGGCTCGGGCAAGCGTTCGTTTTTCATGAATCCGGAGAAATTATCGCCCTTTGTTGATGACCACGCTATGCTGACAGCTATTTATAAAGACCATTGGTCGGAAGATAATATGACAAAGAAGCCGTTTTGGCCCCGGTTATCGACATATAATTTAATACAGCATAATCCCGAGGAAAATTGGTATGATAGTAAGGCGTCTGAAGTTCGTAAGAGTACATATTTTATGCGGGAATGTCGGTTTTTGCGTTGTACTTCTCTGGAGATGGCGTACAATATGCCGCGGAAATTGATGGAGCGATGGAAATTGCAGAACGTGAAATTTTTTGCACGTGCCAATAATCCGTTCTTGATATCCAATTTTAAAATATGGGATGTTGAATTAGGTGAGAACGGTTTTAATTATCCGATTCAAAAAACCTATACGGTAGGCTTGAATTTTAGTTTCTAATTTTAATGCACGATGATTATGAAGCATTTTTATTCGTTATTGTTGATATTAACCATACTTTTTCCCGGGTGTAACTACTTGGATGTCGTTCCTGATAATGACATTGAAACGATTGAAACTATTTTTGAAAAACGAGATCAGGCAGAAAATTGGTTTAAATTTTGTCATACCTTCTTGGCGCCTTATACTACTTCTATCATTTCTAACCCGGCTTACACCGGGGCAGATGAGGTGGTTGCCGGCGACTTTATTCGGCAGCAATTCGTGTATAATTGGGCAGGTTTTTATATAGGAGATGGTTTACAGATGACAGCGGATCCTTACGGGAATATTTGGCGAAAAGATGCAGCTTACAATGCAATCCGCTATTGTAACACTTTTTTGGAGAAGATTGGTGGGGTATATAACATGGAAGAACAAGAGAAAGTATTGTGGTCTGCTGAAATAAAGGCTCTTAAGGCGCATTATTATTTTGAATTGCTTCGTCGGTACGGACCTATTATCTTGGTTCCGAAGAATGTTGCCACAAATGCCGGTATCGGGGAAATGAAACAATCTCGCGCTCCGTTTGATACTTGTGTCGAAGAGATCGTTACTTTGTTGGATGAAGCGATGAAGGATTTGCCCCCGATGAATCAAAAATCAGTAAGCCGTAGGGCTTATCACAGTTTGGAATCGGCGGCGGCACTTAAGGCTATGACTTTGTTTTATGCGGCTTCCCCTTTGTTTAACGGCAATCCGGCTCTGGCGAATTTTACCAGTAAGAACGGGGAAAACTTTTTTAACCAAACTCCTGACCGGGAAAAGTGGAAACGGGCAGCGGAGGCTGTCGATACGGCTTTGATGATTTGTTTGGAAAATGGTAAGAAACTTATATCGAGTAAGACGGACAGAGTGGGAGAAGATGACAGAGGATTACGTGATATTATGTTAGACATAGAGGAATCTTCTTTAGCGAGGAATTTTGAAAGTAGTGAAGCCATTTTTATGATTCAGTATGAAAATCGTGCGCTGACATCATGGACAAGGTGGACACGCCCCTATTTCAGAAGTGGGACGCCAGATTATAATGGGGAGCTTATCGGGTGTATTGCCCCGAGTATTAAAATGGTTGAGATGTATTACACCGAGCATGGTGTGCCCATAGATGAAGATCGTACATGGGATTATTCTTCCCGTTATCAAATAGGAAAAGAGACAGATACCAAATACAATAATGTCGTTTTGCTTGATGCTGATAGCGTGTTGCGTTTACATCTTCGCAGGGAACCTCGTTTTTATGCACATGTTGCGGCAGATCGCTGTTATTTCCAAAGGGGAGAGACTATTCATGCGGAGAATGATCTTGTGAGAGCCTATCAAGGTGAACGATTCGGGACGTTATATACACGAATTTCCAATTCTCAAGCGCAGAATTTGACGGGATATTACATGAAAAAAGGTTCTCGTTCCTCTCAAAGCAATCTAGATTACAAAAATACGTTCTTTAATGAAGAGGCTTGTGTGCTTATCCGTTTGGCAGACCTTTATTTGATGAAAGCGGAGGCTTGGAACGAGTATTTGGAGGTTCCCGATAAGGAACACGTCTATGATCCGTTGAATGCGGTGCGTGAAAGGGCCGGAATTCCTGATGTGGAGGAGGCATGGCAGAATTACTCTACGGATCCGGGAAAGGTGAGAACGAAGCTCGGTATGCGTCAGATTATTAGGCAGGAGTGGAACGTGGAGTTTGCTTTTGAAGGCAGGCGTTTTTGGAATTTACGTCGTTGGTTGACGGCTGCCGAAGAATTGAACGCGAAACTTTACGGGTGGCTTGTTACCGGGAAGACCCAAAGACAATTCTATAATAATTTCGAGGGACCTGTGGTGGTGTGGTCTAAAAGACAATTTATAGCCCCGAGAGATTATCTTTTCCCGATTCGTAGCGAGGAGATTCTTATTTCGGGTTGCGAGCAAAATCCCAATTGGTAAATAGATAAAAGATTGAAAAGTATGAAAAAGTTGATGTATATATTATTGGCGCTTTGGGCGTTTTACGGTTGTCAGGATGACGATGCTTATTTTGAAACCTCGATACCGGCTGAAAATTTGTCTTTTACTCCTATCCCGGGAGGAGCTATTATGCATTACAAGTTACCTTCCAATGGGGACATTCTTTATATTCGTGTACGTTACGAGGATGCTTTCGGTAAAGCGATGATTTGCTCCGGTAGTTACGCATGTGATTCCTTGGTGTTATTGGGTTTTAATGAAGCGCAAAAGGGGGTACCAGCCCGAGTGACTCTTTGTAATAATGATGATTTGGAGTCGGAACCCGTGGATGTAACTTTTGACACGAAAGATTCAGGACCTGTATCCTTTTTTGAGCATTTGGAAGTTTATCCTGCTTGGGGTAGTATTTATCTCAACTATGATATAAAAGAAGAGTCGAAGGGAATGGCGCATGTGTTTTATGTTGGAGAAGATCCCGTGAGTAAACAGCCGGACACGCTATTAATTAATAGTTTTGTTTTGGCTAAAGGAGTCGGTTCTTTACAAATAACCCCTCAACAAGTTCGCCCTTCTTACGATGTTGTGGTGCGTACGGAAGATTTTCGTGGATATATGGTGAAAGAGAAGGTGTGGCAAAATGTAGAACCTTTGCAAATTGAAAAATTGAATCCTGCCGATTTTGATTTTTATGATCCGGAAAACTTTTCAATAGAAGATCCTGTTTATAGATTGGGCAAATCGTACTTGTTTGATGGAGATTTGAAAGGAGAATCCTGTTTCGATTGGGATAGATGGGATAATTTCTGTACTTATCTGTCGAAAGAGCATTGTCTCGGTAAACCGTTATTTATTATTGATATGAAGGAACAGAAACTTCCTGCTGAATTTAGGCTTTATGCTATGTTGTTTGTGCGAAATTCTTTTCCCTATGGGCCTAATGATTACTATGACGATCTTGAATACGGAGATATTTGGACGAGTTGTTATGCATCTAAATTGCCAAGTAGTGTAACTGTTTACGGCTCCAATGATATGGCGGATGATACTTCATGGGAAGAAATAGTGCATTTTGAGCAAGATCGGGAGATTGATAATGAATTAAGATGGTGCAAGCGTTGTAATGATGGGGATTATGAATATCAAATTCTAAGTTTGGATGCCCTCTCTTTTGCGGAGCCTTGTTATATGCAATTAAGTTGTCCGGCTACCGGGAGTGAATATCGTTATTTGAAATTCGTGATAAATGAAGTATTTTATAATCCCGCAGGTTTTGAAAATGCCATGAGTGGTTCTAATTATAACAAACATGTAACTATTCACGAATTGGAAATTTATACAGCAAAATAAGGTCGTGTTATGAAATTGAAAAGATATTTATGGTTTATCGTTTCCCTGTTATTTTTTGGGGGATGCGAAAGTTTGGAAGATACGTATAGTGATTATGCCGGGGAAGGTACGATTCGTTATCTGGGAAAGTGCAATGATTTATCTGTGAAGCCCGGTTGGCAAAGATTAATCGTAACGTGGACGAATCATGTAGATCCGGCAATAGACAAGGTTAAAGTCAGTTGGACATTAGATGGGATTACGAGAGATTCCTTACTAGAGAAAGGAACCACGGAATGTAATATACGGAATTTGGAAAATGCAACTTATGAGGTTGCCGTGTGCAGCGTGGATAAAGATGGGAATTGTTCGTTACCTGCTTTAACTAGCGAACGACCTTATACGCTTGACCACGAGAGTATAAAGTCGTTCACTCGAATGTTTGACAAATATTTCTTTGTTGGGAAGCATTTGGCGATTGTTTTTAGCGAGTGGCAAGGTGATGTCGAAACAGCTAGTTTAAATTATTATTCGGGAGGAGAACGTAAGATTTTAGAATTAGATAGTGTTTTTGTTACCGATAATAAATATTGTTTGGTTCCGGATGAGATAGATGCGGGAACAAAAGTAACGATTAACCGTAGTGGGCGATTGACTGGATGTTCGGATTTGATTGTTTTCAATCCTTATGAGTTGACACGTGATAACCGAACCTATACACCCGATTTTAAACAATGGCTCCGGGAAAAATATGGACAGTCGGAAATTACGGAAGCATTCGTGAATGCCCGAACAGAATTGGAAATAGATTATGATATAAATTCGTTTGAGGATATATTGAATTTCCCGAATTTGAAAACGTTGGTCTTGGGGAAAAATCGTTATTTGAGTGAAGACAACTTGGGTAAAAATAAGAATGCGAGTAAGGTTTCCGATCTTGAAATCAGTACGTTTGCGCTGGATGTCGCTTGTAAAGTAAATGGATTGAAGGTGGAACGCTATAACGAGCATTATTTCCCGATTGGGGAACATTCTTTTATCCATGATCTGCCTAATCCAAAGCTTCCGGAAGACTTATCTTTCCTTAGTAGTCAAAATTGGACGTATTCTTGTTCGAATGAAGAATACGAGTATGGAATTGATTTTATATTTGACGAAAGCTCCACGAGAGGATGGCAACCGTCAATACATTCTAAACTTCATACTTACGAGATGGTTGTAGATATGCAAGAAACTCAAACCGTAAATGGAGTACTGGTTACCCAGAAATTGTCGGTTCCTTCTTCCGCATACGAGAAATGTATTGCTAAGAAAATCCAGATTAAGGTATCTGTGGATAATAAAACTTGGAAAGATGCAACTCGTGTAATAGAGAATACTTTGGGAAATACGGTAGGAGAAAGTACAATGATTATACTCCCTGTTCCCTTGCATGTTCGTTATTTGAAATTTGTTGTAAGAGATCAAGCCTACAACAAAACTTTCTATACTATATCATTGGGTAAAATAAAAGTGTTTTAAGCGTGTAAGGTGTATAATTAAACCTATAAGTAAAGACCGACCGAAAAGTAAAATTTTCGGTCGACTCTTTTTTTATTCTCTTCTGGGTAAGAAAAAAGGAGTGTATTAAATATTTCAAGTTTGTTTGAAATTACAAAGCCTCGATTTCTTCCAAAGACAACCCGGTCACTTGGGCAATGGATTCCGTGGACATACCGAGTGTTTTCATGTTGCGGGCTACTTTTCGTTCACCTTCTTTAATACCTTCCTTGATACCCTTTTTAATACCTCGAGCTAATCCTTGTTGCTCGGCGCTGTAAAATAATGTTTTTTCCGTGCTAATGGTATCCCAGAATTTTTCATAGCCAAGAAGTTGTGCGGGAGTAAATGCCGCTTCCTCGATAGCTTTGACAGCTTTGTTTACCTCTGGGTTGGATAATAAATCCTCAGGAACGAAAACGGTGTGTTCGTCAATTTCCGTGAGGTATCGTAGCCAAAGAGCCTGCATTTTCTTTTCGGTATAGGTGTGCGGTGTAAATTTGGGTAGTTCCACGAACACGAGTTGCAAGCCATTAATCACTTTGTTGGAATCTTTGTCATGCACGAGTTTGTAATGATGATAATATTCCTTCATCTCCGGTTCGAAAATATCGTTCACGAGATTGAGTGAATAAACAGGTTGTAACAAGTGATAATTTTCCCCGTTGCCGATTTGTCGCACGTAGGCTTTCGAGGCGTTGAACAGCACCCTGTACTTGAATTCCGGCGACCATATCATTTGCATCTCGACGATAAATTGCCTTCCCAACTTGTCTTTGCATCTCACGTCAACGATACTGTTTTTTTTCCATGGATTGTCAGGCACCATTTCAGTCGGCAAATACTCTATGTCCGTGATTTCTTCCCCGGGAGCGAGAGGAAGCAAGGCGTTGAGTAAACTCATTACCAAATCGGGATGTTCTCCAAATACCCGTTTGAATGTTAAGTCTGCTTTGGGGTTCAAGTATTTCATGGCGTCTTGTTATTTATTTGTTGTTCAATCAATACAAAATTAAGGATTTAAATTGAATCTTGCAATTATAGCTGGTATGGAATCAGGTATGTTTTTCGTTGAGAACGGGAAGAAAAGAAGGTGAGAATAGGAAGAGAACGGGCTATAACTCCAGAGATACTCCCGAGCACCATTTGACTAACACCGGATACGTCCATTGGAATACGATTGGTATAGTGCTGGAGTTACTCGGGTGAATCTTTATCATATCACGACTTCCTTCCGTTTACGAGGAAAACTGGACGAGAAGCATGGATGATTTATTTTCTTTTTTGTTTGCTTGGTTTTTTTAGTAGATTTTCTTAAATTTGGGAGGATTACATGATTAACGAAGATGTTTATGGTGAGTCAGGGGAAACAGACGTGTAGAATCTTGAAAGAGATTTGGAAACAAATAGCGGTGAGTATATCATTTCGAGGTGCTAGTATAAAGGTGATTGCTTGGGTACTTATGTGAATGAAGAAATAAAATATGATAACGGATGGATAATTCGGGATTGGCACCAAAAGTTATAGGGATTGAACGCCACCGCTTGCAGACGGATGGGGAAGGGGTTTCCACGTTGGTGGCGTTTCATGGTTGCCCGTTGCGTTGTCGGTATTGTTTGAATCCGCAATCTCGGGATAAGGGAAGGCGATGGAAACGGTACGATTGTAATGCGTTATATGACGAGGTGAAGGTGGATACGCTTTATTTTTTAGCAACTGGCGGAGGGGTGACTTTCGGGGGAGGGGAGCCGTGTTTGCAGAGTGAATTTATCCGGCAATTTCGGAAGGTTTGCGGGAAAGATTGGTTGTTGTCGTTGGAGACTTCGTTGAACGTGGAGCGAGAACATGTCGAACAATTGCTACCGGTTGTCGATCGTTTCATTGTTGATATTAAGGATATGAATCCCGCCATTTACAAGCGGTACACGGGGAGAAACAATGAGGCGGTGGTGTGTAACCTCCGTTTGCTGGTGGAGCGGGGAAGGGCGAATGACATGCTCGTGCGAGTGCCCCTTATCCCCGGTTATAATACCGATAACGATAGGGTGGAGAGTTGTCGGGAGTTGGAGATGATGGGGATAAAACATTTTGACCTTTTTACCTAATATAATAGATAGACATCATGAACCGGGGAAAACAAACGTGTAGGATCTTGAAAGAAATTCGGAAACAAATAGCGGAGGCGAATGACATAGAGTATATTGTTTCGGAGTGTCAATATAAAGGTGATTGTTTGGGTACCTGTCCCAAGTGCGAGGAGGAGGTGCTTTACTTGATGCGAGCTTTGGAGCTTAGGCGTTTGGCGGGGAAGGTGGTTTCGTTAGTGGGTTTGTCAGTGGGATTGATGGGGCTTCCGCGGGCGGCATGTGTGGCGGGTGAGGGGATGCTTGGCGTGCGGGATGAGGTTTGTGTGGGAGAGGAGGAGATTGTTGTCAAAGGGCGGGTGACGGATAGTGTGGGGAACCCGTTGGTGAGTGCGCATATCGTGGAAAAGGGGACAACGAGGGGTACATGTAGTGACAAAGATGGGTGTTTTGAATTACGGGTGTCGGGTAGGCTGCCGATATGTATTTCATACGTGGGATATGAAACGAAAGAGGTTTGGGTGCCGAAGTGTGGGTTTTCTGATTTGAGGGTTGTGTTGAATACTGAAGTCATTGCATTGAATGAAATTGAATCAGATAATTATTTGCGTGTCCATAAAAAGTATGTTTTAACAGGGGCGGTTGTTACCATGGGGGCATCGCCTTTACAAGCAGACGGAACGTTTCGGGTAGAAGGGCGTGTGGTGGATGAGAATGGAATCCCTTTGTTGGGGGTTGAAATCTATCGTAAACGGTGTAAAAAAGAAATCCACGTGTGTTATGTCAAGCATAAGGGAGAGTTTGAGTTTCCCTTGAAACGGTGTAGGCAACTTTGGTTTGTTAAGGAGGGGTATTTGCCGCAGAAGGTGAAGGTCAAGAAGAAAAATGCCAAAGGTTTGCAGGTGGTGCTGAAAAGAGAAGAATGATTTTGCAGGAGAGTGGATATAAATTAACCCCGGAAGTTCGATAACGACTTCCGGGGTTAATTTGTTTTATTTTTACGGCTTTCAGTAAGTATTATAGCGCATTGGCATCAACCACCACGTCTTTGCTGTATTCTCCGTTAGCTAATTTTTGAGCCACGTTCTTGAACGCTTTCACCGTGTAATCTACGTCTTCCAGCGTGTGCATAGCGGTCGGGATCAGGCGGAGTAACAATTGTCCTTTCGGGATTACGGGGTAAACCACGATAGAGCAGAATAAGTTGTAATTCTCACGTAAATCCATAGCCACTTGGGTACCCTCGGCAACGCTACCGGACAGGTAAACGGGGGTTACAGGTGAATTGGTAACACCGATGTTCAGTCCGTCTGCTTTCAAACCGGCTTGCAAGGCACGAACGATAGTCCATAATTTTTCGCGTAATTCCGGACGGGTTCTCAATAATTCCAATCGCTTGATCGCACCTTCAACCATCGGCATGGGGAGTGATTTGGCGAAAGTCTGAGAACGCATATTGTATCTTAAATACATACAGATGTCTTCATCGCAAGCGATAAATGCTCCGATACCTGCCATCGCTTTGGCGAAGGTGGCGAAATAAAGGTCAATTCCGTCCATTACCCCGAAATGGTCGCCCGTTCCGGCTCCATTGGGCCCCATGGTTCCGAAACCGTGAGCATCATCCACGAGTAAACGGAAGTTAAAGTCTTTCTTCATGGCGACGATTTCGTCCAATTTACCGAGGTCACCGGCCATACCGAATAGACCTTCGGTCACAACCAAGATACCGCCACCGGTGTTCTCAACCCATTTGGTTGCTCTTTCCAGTTGTTTGCGGAGGCTATCCATGTCATTGTGCTGGTACACGTATCTTTTCGCGGGAGATAAGCGAAGACCGTCCATGATACAAGCGTGGTCTTCCGCGTCATACACGATGCAATCGTGACGGCTGGTCATGGCGTCGATGATTGACACCATTCCTTGATAACCGAAGTTCAGCAAAAATGCATCCGGTTTGCCGACAAATTCGGCTAACTGTGATTCCAGATACTCGTGACGAGAAGTCTGTCCGCTCATCATACGGGCACCCATCGGGTATGCCATTCCGTATTTAGCAGCGGCTTCAGCATCTGCTTTCCGAACTTCCGGGTCGTTAGCAAGACCGATATAATTGTTCAAACTCCAGTTTAATACTTCCTTACCGCGGAATTTCATGCGAGGACCTATTTCGCCCTCTAATTTCGGGAAAGAGAAATAGCCATGAGCTTGTTTGGCATATTGACCAATGTTTCCCTTCTGTTTTCTTACTCTTTCAAAAATGTCCACTTTGATAATATTTTGAAATTCTTAATTTTGTATTTCTAATATGGAAACAAAGGTAACTAAAAAAATGTATTCCGAATAGGTTCTGCCGAAAAGTTGTGGGGCAGGGAAACGAAATACGCTTAAATACTTAGTCTTTTTTCGCCGGTGGCGAAAGTTACTAGTTGCAGGTTACAGGTTACAAGTTTTTTAGTCGAAAATTTATTGATTTTAGATTTACGATTTATGGTTCTTCGACTTACTCCTCGCTCGTTTGTTTTATCCAATCTGAAATCGTCAATCATAAATCTGAAATTATTTTGTAGTTTGATTTTATTCATATATCTTTGCCTGATGCAAAAAAGGCACTTTATGATGAAGAATTTTATAGGATTTCTGCTTGTAATATTTTTGATGAGTTCATGTGGTGAATACCAGAAACTTCTGAAGAGCGGTGACAATCAACAGATTTATAAAAAAGCTGTGGAGTACTATAACAACGGGGATTACACGAAAGCGTCCAACTTGTTTGACGCTGTTCGCTTGGCTTTCCGAGGAAACACGAGGGGGCAAAGTGTGGCCTATTACCGGGCGTTCTGTAGTTTCAACCAGAAAGATTATGAAGTTGCTGCCGAGTTGTTCAAAAATTTCGTGTCACAATACCCGGAAAGTTCTTATGCTGAAGAATGTCTTTACATGATCGGGTATTGTAATTACAAGGCATCCCCGAAAGCCCGTCTGGATCAAACGGTGACTCAAAGTGCTATCGAGAGTTTCAATTTGTATTTAAGCCGTTACCCCAACAGTACCCGTAAGGAACAGATTAACGCGTATATGGATGAAATGCGGGATAAATTGTCATATAAAGATTATCTAAGTGCCCGGAATTATTACTTGAGAGAAAGATATAAAGCTGCCGTGGTGAGCTTGGAAAACTGTTTGAGAGATTATCCCGGTTCCAAATACCGTGAGGAAATCATGTACATGTTGTTCAATTCCAAGTACGAGATGGCTGTAAATAGTGTCGAAGACAAGAAATACGAGCGTTACAATGCGGCGAAAGAGGAGTACTATTATTTCGAAGAGGAATACCCGGAAAGCCGCTATGCCAAAGAGATGGCTAAGAAGTACGAGGATATCAACGAGTTCTTGAAAACGTATGATATCAATGAAGAGGATGATTAACCAGATAAAATAATAATATTCAAATTAACCATGGTAGATTTTAAGAAAGTTAAAGCGCCGAATAATACTATTACTCGCAATCCGGCTGTATTGGCTAGTAAAGCTGATAATATTTATGAGGCTGTTGCGGTAATCGGTAAGAGAGCTAATCAGATTTCGGTTGAAATGAAAGAGGAGTTAAGCAGGAAACTTCAAGAGTTTGCCTCTTACGCGGATAATTTGGAGGAGATATTTGAAAATCGGGAGCAGATAGAGATTTCCAAATATTACGAGCGTTTACCTAAACCGGTATTAATTGCTACTCAAGAGTTCGAGGACGGGGATATCTATTTCCGTGCATCATCCAAGGACAAGGTTGAGGCAAATAGTGCGGGAGAGGAATAGTTCGATTTTTAAAAGAATAATATACCTGAAAGTGATCCGCTTTCAGGTATTTTTAATTTTGAGCGCGTTATGCTAAAAGGGAAACATATTATACTGGGAATTACGGGTAGCATCGCGGCTTATAAGGCTGCAACGCTGACTCGTTTGCTCGTGAAAGAAGGGGCTACCGTGAAAGTGGTCATGACACCGTTGGCGAAAGAGTTCATCACCCCGTTGACGATTGCCACGTTGTCCAAAAGTCCGATTATGGTCGATTTTTATAATCCGGAAAACGGGGATTGGAACTCTCATGTTGATTTGGGATTGTGGGCGGATCTTTATTTGGTGGCGCCCGCCTCGGCTAACACGATCGGGAAAATGGCGAACGGGATAGCCGACAATCTGCTGCTGACGACTTATCTTTCCGCCAAATGTACGGTGATGGTTGCCCCGGCAATGGATTTGGATATGTATCGTCATCCGGCGACGCAACGAAATCTGGAGATATTAAGGTCATTCGGGAATATTATTATTGAACCGGAAAGCGGAGAACTTGCCAGTGGGCTGATCGGGAAGGGAAGAATGGAAGAGCCGGAACAAATTGTCGAATTTTTGAAAAGGCATTTTGAACGGCAGGAAGATTTCAAGGGAAAGAAAGTGTTGATCACGGCGGGACCTACTTATGAAAAAATTGATCCGGGTCGTTTTATCGGGAATTATTCTTCCGGTAAGATGGGAATAGCTTTGGCGGAAGAGTTAGCGGGACGCGGGGCAGAGGTATTGCTCGTTTGTGGTCCCGTGAATCAGAAGACAAGTCACCCTGCTATCCGTCGGGTGGATGTGGAGTCCGCTTCACAAATGTGTGAGGTTGCCGTGAAGGAATTTCCCGGTTGTGATTTGGCTATATTAAGCGCAGCAGTAGCTGATTTTACCCCGAAAGAGAAGGCAAATTGCAAGATAAAACGGGAAAAGGAAGATTTGCTACTGGAGTTGATGCCGACTCAAGATATAGCGGCAGAGTTGGGACAGATGAAAAAGGATTCGCAATTGCTGGTGGGATTTGCGTTGGAGACGAATGACGAAGAGAGTAACGCGCGTTCTAAAATGCAGCGGAAGAATTTGGATATGATCGTGCTGAATAGCTTGAATGATAAAGGGGCCGGTTTCGGTGGTGATACCAATAAGGTTACAATCATGCACCGGGAGGGAGAAAAGAACGTCTACGAGTTGAAGACGAAAGTGGAAGTGGCAAAGGATATTGCGGATCAAATAGCTGCAAGATATTTGATGGGTTTATAAAGTTGAGCTTTCAGCTCTTAAAGTTTATAAGGTTTATAAGGTAACGGGAGTCCTTCGGACGAGTTCATAGACTTTGTGAACCTTATAAACTTTATAAACCTTTGACTGAAAGGGCAAATACTTTTGCCCTTTTCGATGGGTGAAATATTTTGAAAAATAAAAATGAAAATCACTTTGTTCGGATAGAAATTATATCTAATTTTGTATTCCGATATGAAGATAGAACATCAAAATATTCGGCGAAGATTGTTATTATGCCTACAGTTCAGGCAAAAACATGATCATTGCTGTTTTAAGATACAGAAAACCAACATTGTCGTTAGTTGACAACGTTGGTTTTTTTTTATATGGATGAGAAAGAACATAAACACTTAAATGTAGCAATATGAATAAACGTAGCTTAGTATCCATTACCGACTACTCGAAAGAGGACATTCTGGAAGTATTGAAAATCGCTTCTGAATTTGAGAAAAACCCGAATCGCAATTTGTTGGAAGGGAAGGTAGTAGCATCATTGTTTTTTGAACCGTCTACCCGTACGCGATTAAGTTTTGAAACGGCCATCAGTAGAATGGGAGGCCGCATCGTGGGATTTTCCGATGCATCGTCTTCCAGTACAACGAAAGGAGAATCTTTGAAAGATACGACCAAGATGGTGGATAACTACTGCGATCTGATCGTGATGCGCCACCCGTTGGAGGGAGCTGCCCGTTTCGCAAGTGAAGTTGCCAACGTGCCGGTGATTAATGCCGGTGACGGAGCCAACCAACACCCAACGCAGACGATGTTGGACTTGTACTCGATCTACAAGACACAAGGTACGCTTGAAAACTTGAATATATTCATGGTGGGTGACTTGAAGTACGGGCGTACGGTTCACTCTTTGCTACAAGCCATGAGTCACTTTAACCCCACTTTCCACTTTATTTCACCGAAAGAGTTGGAAATGCCTCAAGCTTACAAGTTGTTCCTCGACAAATTGCACATTCCTTATTACGAGCATTCGGAATTGGATGACGTGATTAATGATGCGGATATTCTCTACATGACTCGGGTGCAACGCGAGCGTTTCGCTGACCCGTTGGAATATGAGAAAGTGAAAAACGTGTATATACTGAAGAATTCCATGTTGGCAGGCACGAAAGACACGATGCGTATTCTCCACCCGCTACCCCGTGTGAACGAGATTGACGAGGATGTGGACGACAACAAGAAAGCATACTATTTCCAACAGGCTCTGAACGGCGTGTTTACCCGTCAGGCAATTATTTTCAAGGCATTAGATTTAAAATGGTAATTAAAGAAGAAAAAGATATGGCAGCAAAAAAAGAATTACAGGTGAGCGCCGTGGAAAACGGTACGGTAATAGACCACATTCCTGCTGGTAAATTGTTTGACGTGATCAACGTGTTGGGGATCCAAGATCTGGAGAACACGGTTACTTTCGGGTATAACCTTGTTAGTAGTAAGCTGGAGAAAAAAGCGATTATCAAAATCTGGGATAAATTCTTGAAGGATGATGAGGTGAATAAATTGGCTTTGGTTGCTCCTACTGCCAAAATCAATATTATCCGGGATTTTGAAGTAGCAGAAAAGAAAGCGGTGATGGTACCGGAGCACGTGGAAGGTATTGCTAAATGCGTGAACCCGAAATGTATCACGAACAACCAAAAGGTACGCACGAAATTTGATGTGGTAGGTAGTTCTCCGATCGTTTTGAAATGTCATTATTGCGAGAAATTGACCGATCAAGAGCATATTGTGATTATCTAAGATAGACACTCGAAATTGAAAATGAGGCTGACCGCTTGCCGGAAAGCCTCATTTTGTTTTTATCAGACAGGATTATTCCTTCTTGACCGATTTTTCTTTTTGTTTTATTTTCACGGACTTGCTGGCTGTAAATTTGATGTAATCGTAGGGTAAATAGGTTTCTACTTTGTTCGTTGCCAGATTGAAACGTTCTCTTTTCTTTTGCTGCTTCACGCTTAAGGTTCCGAAATCTTGAATAGTTATCTTTTCTCCAGCTTCTAAAGATTCCAAAATGCAAGAGATGAAAGTGTTGATAACAAGAGTAGAAACTACTTGGCTTTGCCCGCATTTCTCGGCAACTCTTTTGGCTAATTCTCTTTTGTTCATAATTAATTCTTGCGTGGTATTTGAGTTTATATTTTAATTTTGAATGATTTAACGCTATTTTGGCAATAATCTGTCAAAATATTCGTTCATTTGCACAGACAAATATACCAATTTTTGAAAAAACTGAGTCAATCGTTACTAAAAATATTACGTATAAGTCGTTAGATTGTAAATTCAAATAGCTAAAATACCTGTTATCCACGCTAAAATGGGTGTCCAATTAAACGAACGTTTTTATTGACAACTGTATTGCTGTGTATTTGATGATTATGACTTTGTAGTTATAAAATTGCGACCCTTTGTCTGAAGGTTCATATTTTATTTTTTAAAGTTTTGATTATGATAATAGGTTATTTGCGGGTCAGCACGGGGAAGCAACATATTGAAAACCAAAAAGAAGAAATTCAGAAATTCGCGGCCCGAAGGAATTTGAAAATTGATAAATGGGTAACAGAAGTTGTTAGCGGTAAAAAGAATGAACACGATCGTAAGCTTGGAAAACTATTGAAAAGTTTAAGGAAGGGAGATGTGTTAATTGTGACGGAATTGTCCCGTCTAAGTAGGACTTTGTTGAATATCATGTCTATCCTGCACCGTTGTTTGGAAAAAGAGATTATCATTTATAGTACGAAAGATGGCTACGCTTTTGATAATAGTATAAACAGCAAGGTGCTGGCATTTGCGTTTGCGCTAGTGGCAGAGATCGAGCATAATTTGATTTCTATGAGAACGAAAGAAGCGCTGGCGCATCGGAAGTCGGAAGGTGTTCGCTTGGGACGTCCCCTTGGGGCTATAAAGCAGCAGGTTATATTGGAGAACAGAGAAGAGATACATCGCTTGTTGAAGAGTGGAGTTTCGGTTTCGGCTATCTGCCGGATGTATAATGTATCGCGGGAAACATTCTATACCGTGAATCGGAAACATCCGTTGATATAATAAAAAGGCTGCCAAAAAAGTGAATTGGCAGCCTCGTTTTGTTTTACAAACGTGTAAACTTTATTACTCTTCCAAGAAGTTAGGATACATATAATTTGTAGCCGGTACAAATGTTTCTTTAATCGCTTGCGGGGAAACCCAACGCAATAAATTAAAGATTGTACCTGCTTTATCGTTTGTTCCGGATGCGCGTCCGCCACCGAAGGGTTGTTGGTCAACAACCGCACCTGTCGGTTTGTCGTTGATGTAAAAGTTCCCGGCGGTATGTGTCAGACGCTCTGTCATTCGCTCAATATTAGTCCGGTCTTTTGAGAAAATAGCCCCGGTAAGAGCGTAAGTGGAAGTTTTATCCAGAATATCCAGTGTTTCATCCACTTTCTCCGGATCGTAAACATATGTCGTGAGAATCGGGCCGAACAGTTCCTCGCGCATAGTGATATAATCCGGTTTAAACGCTTGGATTACGGTCGGTTGTATGAAATATCCCGCGCTCATATCATAATGACCGCCGGCAATAACTTCGGCATCAGACGATTTGTTTGCTTCGTCAATAGCGTTGGCTAATTTAACGAAAGAAGCCTCGTCAATAACAGCGTTCACGAAATTCGTGAAATCTTCGACACCGCCTACTTTGATAGCAGCCAAGTCTTTTTGCACGTAGCTTTCGACTTCCGGCCAGATATTTGAAGGTATGTATGCACGCGAAGCGGCAGAACATTTTTGTCCTTGATACTCGAATGCTCCCCGTACGATAGCGGTAGCTATTTCTCTCGGGCAAGCTGTCGGGTCAGCGAAGATATAATCTTTACCTCCGGTTTCACCAACGATTCTCGGGTAACTCCGGTATTTTTCGATATTCTTCACGATGGTAGCCCAAATGTCGTTGAATACTTGGGTGGAACCGGTGAAGTGAATACCTGCAAATTCTCTATGTGAGAATATCACTTCGGAAGCCGTAGGCCCGGAGCAGTACACCAGATTGATTACACCGTCGGGTAAGCCTGCTTCTTTCAGGATTTCCATGATCAAGTGAGCGGAATAAACCGCGGTCTTCGAGGGTTTCCACACGCAAACATTACCCATAAGAGCAGGTGCTCCCGGAAGGTTTCCGGCGATAGAGGTAAAGTTGAACGGGGTTAATGCAAAGATAAATCCTTCTAACGGACGCCAAACCGTACGATTCCAGATTCCGGGGGCAGAATTTGGTTGCATGTGATATATTTCATACATATTCTTCACGTTGAAACGGAAGAAGTCGGCTAACTCGGCGACAGCATCAATCTCGGCTTGAAAAGCATTCTTGGATTGTCCTAACATAGTCACGGCGTTCATTCGTTGACGGTAGGGACCCGATAATAAATCGGCTGCTTTCAAGAAAATCGCGGCACGGCTCTCCCAGCTCATTTTTTCCCATTCCGGTTTTGCCTTTAATGCGGCGTCAATAGCCATTTGCACGTGGCTCGCGTCACCTTGGTGATAATGTCCCAGCAAATGATGGTGATCATGCGGCGGACGGATATCCATTAATTTATCGGTGCGGACTTCTTTGCCCCCGATGATCATTGGAATATCCACAACTGTAGCACGCAAAGCATTAAGTTGTGACTTCAACTCTTTTCTTTCCGGAGAACCCGGCGCGTAGCTCTTGATGGGTTCATTGGTAATGTTAGGTAATTTGAATACTCCTTTGGACATATTTTATTCTTTTTTGTAGTTAGTATTTTTCAAGATTTCCCAAATATACAAAAATATTTTAAGGATAAAACATGACATATGTTAGTTTTCGCATTTTTAAATGTAAATTTAGTTGTTTCGTGCAACAAAATAAGTTTCGTATATTTGCATCCGTTAAATACGGAAGGTTTCAATTTTCAAGTTATTGTAATGATTTCAATTAATAATGTAAGTGTTTTATTCGGGGATTACGTGTTGTTGGATTCCATTTCGTTTTTGGTAAACAAAAGGGACAGGATTGGTCTGACCGGACGTAACGGAGCGGGCAAGTCTACTTTGTTGAAAATTCTTGCCGGGGTGCAGGAACCGTCCGAAGGAAGTGTGTCGATGCCCTCCGGTTTGAAGGTCGGTTATTTGCCGCAGACGAAAGTGTATGCGGAAGGGAAAACCGTGCGGGAAGAGGCGAGGACGGCTTTCAATGACGTGTTGGGATTGCAACGGGAAGTGGAGAGATTGCATGCCGAGTTGGCGGAAAGGACTGATTATGAATCCGACAGTTACATGTCTTTAATTGATAAATTGAACGAGAAAACCGAGATGTTGCATATGCGGGGAGCCGATAATATGAACGGAGAGGTTGAGGTCGTGTTGAAAGGATTGGGATTCCGTCAAGAAGATATGGATCGTCGTTGTGAAGAATTCAGTGGAGGGTGGCGTATGCGTATCGAGTTGGCGAAGATATTATTGGCACGTCCGGATGTTTTTTTATTGGACGAGCCGACGAACCACTTGGATATAGAATCCATTTCATGGTTGGAATCATTCTTGCAGGGATACCCGGGGGCGGTAGTGCTTGTTTCGCACGACCGGGCTTTTTTGGATAATATCACGAGCCGTACTGTCGAAATATCTTTGAGTAAGATATACGATTATAAAGTATCTTACACGAAATTTACCGAGTTGCGCAAGGAGCGGATCGAGCAGCAATTGCGTGCTTACGAGAATCAACAGAAACAGATTAAAGATACGGAAGACTTTATAGAGCGTTTCCGCTACAAGGCGACGAAAGCGGTACAAGTGCAATCGCGCATTAAACAACTGGAAAAGATAGAGCGGATTGAAGTGGAACAGGAGGATTCCGCACGAATTAACGTGCGTTTCCAACCGGCTGTACGTTCGGGTGATGTGGTGGTGAGCGGTCGTGATTTGACGAAAGTTTATGGCAATCACGTGGTATTGCAGGACGTGAATTTGGACGTGTTGAGAGGGGAGAAGGTGGCTTTCGTGGGAAGGAACGGAGAGGGAAAAACCACTTTGGTGAAAATGATAATGGATCAGATCCCTTACGAGGGGACGCTAAAGATCGGACATAACGTGAATATCGGGTACTTTGCGCAGAATCAGGCGGATTTACTTGATCCCTCATTGAGTGTACTCGACACCGTGGATCAAGTGGCAGTCGGGGATATACGGAAAAAGATACGGGATATTCTGGGGGCTTTTTTGTTCTCGGGAGAGGATGTTGACAAGAAAGTGAAAGTGCTTTCCGGGGGAGAACGAACCCGGCTTGCTATGGTACGCCTGCTGTTGGAACCCTACAATGTGCTGATTCTCGACGAGCCGACGAACCATTTGGATATGCGCACGAAAGACATTTTGAAAGATGCCTTGAAGAAATTCGAAGGTACCATTATCGTCGTGTCGCATGACCGTGATTTCCTGATTGGGTTGGCTGATAAAGTGTATGAATTCACGAATAAGAATATAAAGGAGTATTTGGGTGGGGTGACTCACTTCTTGGAAGCGAAAAAGTTAGAGTGTTTTCGGGAGTATGAACAGATGCATCCCCGGAAAGTGCAGGCGGAAGAGAAGGTGGCGGAAGAACCCGTTTCCGAGAATAAAGCTGCTTTCGAGGAACGTAAACTGTGGAATAAGGAAATCAAACGTTCGGAGGTGAAAATTGAAAAATCGGAGTTGGAGATTGCCGATTTGGAACAAGCGATAGTGGATGCCGAGGGAAAAATGGCAACAGGGACGATTAGCGATGAGCTACTGAAGACGTATGATGAAGTGAAAAAACGCTTGGAAGCGTGTATGAGAGAGTGGGAAGAAGAGAACGAACGCTTGGAAATACTGAAATCGAAGGTCGGGAATTAATCGGCAATAGTCAAATCACGAAATTATTAAATTGTAAATTGAATAGGTAAGATGGCAAAGTTTAAACAAGAATGTATTTTCGGAATCCGTGCCGTACAGGAGGCGATACTGGATGAAAAAGAGATTGATAAAGTAATGTTCAGACAAGGGATAAAGGGTGATTTATTCCAACAGTTGTTCGCGTTGGTGCGTGAACGTCAGATTCCGTTCCAGTATGTTCCGGAAGAAGTATTTAAACCGTTTGCCGGACGCAACCATCAAGGGGTGTTGGCTGAGGTTTCCCCGATACCTTATCAAGATATCGATGAGGTAATCGGTAGCGTGGTTGCGGCAGGAAAGACCCCGTTCGTTTTGGTGTTGGACAGAATCACGGACGTGCGCAATTTGGGTGGAATTGCTCGTACGGCGGAATGTGCCGGGGTGGATGCGATTCTGATTCCCAATAAAAATTCAGCGAAAATATCATCCGATGCCATCAAGACATCAGCGGGAGCGTTATATCATTTACCGGTGTGTCGGGAGAAGAACCTGAAGAAAACAATCCGGGAATTAAAACGGAGGGGATTGACCGTGTTTGCCGCCACAGAGAAAGCCGATAAGTTCTACACCGAGGCAAACATGAAAGACGGATGCCTGCTTATCATGGGAGCGGAGGATACCGGTATAGATGAAGAATTGTTGGCTTTGGCAGACGAACGTATCAAGATACCCCAACTCGGTAAAATCGAATCGCTGAATGTTTCCGCCGCCGCGGCTATATTGATGTACGAAGCCGTACGACAGAGGTCGTAATTTATTATCGATTGTATAACCTTGAGTCGGTAAAGGATTCCCGTTTGGTCAGTTTCAAGTCTCTCAACATGGAAGAACGCACGTGTATCTCGAAGTTGTAGGACTGGTGCTGACCGAACGGCATACAATTGAATACCATTTCCCAACAATGCAAGTCCCGCGTGATACTGAAACTTGTTGAGGTAACTTCATTGGCTTTGAAATCATATCCCGATTGGAAAGATATTTTCCATTTCGGTGTCAACGAGAGATCTCCGTTGATACTTAAAATTTGTCGAATATCTCCTTTTCCCTTTGGGGAGGCCGAAGAGTAAGTTTTGGTATAATTCAGGTTGTACCCCAGACTCAGGTTCCAAGGAACATCAAAATCCATATAGTCATCGTAATAACCGCCCACCATTTCGTTTTTCTTCTCTTTGTTTTTTCCGTTGTCACCCGATAGACTAAAGTTACTGGATATGGTAGCATTTGTCAATCGCCCGATTCCACCGTGGTATTTATTGATTTTACGTCCGTTCCCATCGACAGCGTAAGGATCCAACGTTCCGGAGAAGTTCAAATCGACCTTATTGTTGAATACTTTGGTACGGGCGCTTAAACCGATAGTGGAAAATCTCATGCTATCCGCAAAAGGATTGTAAGAAACCCTTATCTGGAAACTCTCCAGTAGTTTTACTTTTTTGAATTGCTCATCCCCGGTCGTGTCATTATCGTTACGGACTTTCATCTCGACATTGTTGTCCAAGCTGAAACTGATGCTTCCCGATTGTGTGCCGATAGTCGTCTTTGGGGTATAAGGCAATCCCTCGTGAATAGCGTATTCGACGTATTTTTCCCCGTCAAAATATTCCTTCGTGTATTTGCCCAAAGGCTTTAACGCGGGCGTGTAGGACGCCGAGAAAGACGGTCGTATCATGTGACGGATAGCGGCAACCTTACTGCCCGGTTTGAACAAGAACATACCGTAAATGGTCGGCGTGTAGCCAATGGAGGCACTTGCCGAATAGTCATGCGAATAGTTTATACCCGGTATGACTCTTTTGACAACTTGTCCCCCGGCACGGCTGGTATCCGGTATCCATATTTTCTCGAAAGTCTTCGTGTTGAGGTACCCGTTATAGTTTAGAGAAGGGGTAAATGTCACGTCTTTCGCTATTTTGAAAGACAAGCTCAGCGGGATATTGTGCTTGAATCCGTTATCCCAATCTCTTTCAAAAGACGATTTGAACAGTTTGTTTTCTTTTGTCTGGATATTGTTTCTTAGCTCTGCCGAATAGGAGATACCGATATTGTCGTACCATTTCATTTCTCCCACCTTGTCTTTTTTACGGAAAGGATAGATTTGTGTCATGCGCAAGCTGATGTTTGGTAGCGTGAGGGAGATAGAGGTGTCCCGACTGTTCTGGCTGTGGCTGAGTGAGCCGCTTAAACTGAAAGGACTTTCCGGCCATTTCTTGCTCCAAGATATACTGGATTGCTTCCGTTGATTGGCAATATCATTTATATTGTTTCCGTTATAGTAATTATTGCTCGCGGAAGACATATCCACCGATGCCGAGAAAGAACTGTAAGGGTTGGCTTTACCGTCTTGCGAGTGAGTCCAGCGGACAGACCAGTCGGAAGATTCCTGATAGTCGGGCAGCCCTTTCTCGCTCACGTGGTTCTTGCTCATCGTGGCGTTGAATTGCCCGTTGTATTTATATCTTTTTCTATACGTGGTGGCATATTGCAATCCCCATGAACCGTTGGTATATATGTCACCCGTGAGAGTCATATCAATATAGTCATTGATATAGAGGTAATATCCACCACCCCGGAGGTTGAAACCTCTCATTCGTTCCTCCCCGTATGTCGGCATGATGATACCTGACGTCCCCTTGTTCGTGATCGGGAAGAAACCGAACGGGATAAACAAGGGCAGGGGAACATCTTCGAGTTCCAAGTAGGTGAAGCCCACGAAGATTCTTTTGTCTTTAATCATTTTCGCCCGGCTCATCCGAAGACGGAAGTGAGGATGGTCGTGATTGTCACACGTGGTATATGAACCGTGTACCACGCAATACACCGAGTCGCTCATTTTTTTCGTGGTTTGTCCCTGCACGTATCCTTCGCCTTCTTGCGTGATGATTTCTGTAATAAGTCCTTTTTTCGAATCAAAATTATATCTCAACTCTTTCCCCTCGAATTCTTGTGCCCCGTCTTTGAATTTCGGGGTACCTGTAAGTTCTCCGACGGAATCGGGAACCCCGGTAGCGTATGCTTCTTTTTTTTCCATATCCAGTACGATATAATCAGCCTTCAGTTCGCTCGTGAGGTATTTCACGAACCCGTTACCGTACAAGTAAACTTTCTTGCCGTTGATGGAAAATTTCACGGAGTCGTCCGCGTTATAAGTGATTAAATCATTAAATAACGGTTTTGAAACCGTGGAGTCATTCCGGATCGTGTCAATTGCCATACCTGTTGAATCATACACGATACGAATGCTGTCGCCCGGTTGCCCGGACGTGTCGCGGGCGAGGACGGGAAGTCTTTTAGGAGTCGGAATCGTGGTATCGAGATTGATGACAGGCCACTGATCTCTGACTTCTTTCGTGGTGTCACTGACAAATACATCAATTCCGTCTCCGAAAAGAAGCTCGGATGCAACACCGTTGGATGATAGTATTATCGGCAGGGCGATCATCGTTAAAATGATACATTTCTTAATAAAAAGCCCTGTATATAATCTAATTTGCAATTTAATATATTATTTTTGTGACTAATATTGCATGACGCATATAGCATTTTTGCTTTGCAAATGTAAGAAATAATGGTTGTTAATGGTCATGATTCTTTTTAAAAAGTTTTAAATACATGATAAATCAGTGCAGGTTTGTAGGTTTCTTGTTGGTTATCTTTCTGTTAGGGGGAATAAAAACTCTCGATGCTCAAGATAATTTGGGTAGAATTACTTGTATTTGTATTGACGCGGGACACGGGGGGAAAGACCCGGGTGCGATAAGCGGACGCTTGAGAGAGAAGGATATAACTTTGGCTGTTGCCTTGAAGTTGGGGAAAATGATAAAGGATGCTTATCCGAATATCAAAATAGTGTATACCCGAACAAAAGATGTTGCGGTGGACTTGAGGGAACGGGGAAGAATAGCGAATAAAGCAAAAGCGCAGTTGTTCATTTCCATTCACGTGAACAAGTTTTCCAAGTCTACCGTGCGAGGGGTAGAAACTTACGTGTTGGGATTGCATAAATCGGAAGCGAGTTTTCAAGTTGCCATGAAAGAAAACGAGGCGATTCATTACGAGGAAGACTATTCGGTGAAGTACGACGGCTTTGATCCCAAGAAAGCAGAGTCCTACATCATGTTCAATTTTCTGAAGAACAGTCATTTGAAAAATAGTATGGAATTTGCGGCTCCCGTGCAGAATGAACTGGTGAAACGCACGAAAATGCCGGACCGGGAAGTACGGCAAGCCGGGTTTATCGTTTTGATGGATGTCGGGATGCCTGCCGTGTTAATAGAAACGGGTTTTATCTCGAACCCGCATGACCAGAAAATATTGACGTCGGAATCCGGGCAGACAAATTTGGCGCGTGCTATTTTTTCGGGATTCCAATCGTATAAAAATAATGTGGAGCGGAATAGTGTCGTGATAAAGGTGGAAAACCCTGTCACTCAGTCTGAAGAAAAGAAAGTAACCGGAACGGAGAAGAAAAAAACGGAGAATGTTGTTGCTCCTCAAAATAAAAATGACTTATTTTACGCTGTTCAAGTAGCCTCGTCCAAGACAAGAATCAAGGATTTCGGGTATCTGAAGTTGAAAGAAAAGATAGAGGAGTTGAAAGGAGAAGAGCGTTACCGTTATTACGTCGGGAAAACTTCTACCTACGAAAAAGCGTTGGAAAACCAGAAGAGTATCCGGAAGGCGGTGAAAGACTGTTTTATCATTGCTATATATAAAGGTAAACAGATAACGGTCGCGGAGGCAAGAAAAATAGAACAAAAGAAGTAAAGAATAAAATTATACTCATGAAACTAAAAAGAGAAGCCAAACTGGCATTAACTGCAATAGCCGCGGTGCTTATTTTAATCTGGGGAATCAATTTTCTGAAAGGTTCGTCACTATTTGAATCTAAAAGTATATTTTACGGGGTATATAATAGCGTGGAAGGATTGAAAGTGTCCAGTGGTGTCGTGTACCGGGGATATCAGGTGGGGCAGGTCATCTCTATTCAGTTCACGGGTGAACGGTATGATAAAGTGCTGGTGAAGTTCTCCGTCAACAAGGGATTGGAGTTACCTTCCAATAGTTTGGCGATGATTCAGAGTGCCGATCTGATGGGTTCCAAGGTGGTGGATTTGATTCCGGGCGATTCTCCCGTTTTTGCCGTTAGCGGTGACACGTTGACTTCTAAAATAGAACAGGGATTGATGGAGCAGGTAAGTCGTCAAATGCTGCCTTTAAAGCAAAAAGCGGAACGTCTTCTGGGTTCTCTCGATTCCGTTATGGTTATTGTACAAGGCGTCTTCAATGAAGAAACCAAAAAGAATTTGAGTAATAGTTTTGCCAGTATAGATCGCACTTTACGGAATCTTGAAGGTGCTTCCGGTAATTTGGATACACTGATGCAGTCGGAATCCGCGCGTGTCAGCGAGATATTGCGGAATATAAATAGTATTACGGCCAATCTGTCGGATAACAATGAAGAAATATCCAATATACTGGGTAACTTCTCGGCGATCAGCGATTCCTTGCGTGGTGCCAGTTTGGGTGAGATGTTGACTAACGTCGATAATATACTTGCACATGTTGATACGATCTTTGCTAAAATAAACCGGGGAGAGGGAACGATTGGTGCTCTCGTGAATGATAATGACCTTTATTATAATCTGAATCAAGTGAGTGAAAATCTCAATCGTCTGTTAGTCGAATTCAGGTATAACCCAAGACGCTTCATTAACCTTTCCTTAATAGATTTTTCTTCCGGCAAGATCGGCTTGGATGAGTACGGAATAGTGATTTTCGAGTCGTCCGAACGTCTGGATATAAATTCGGAATTATATGTACAAAACTCTGAATTAAAGGAGATTAAATATAAAGATAAGTATCTGTATATAATTGATAGTTTCAAGAAATTGAAAGCCGCGCAACGGAAATTAGATGATGTTATGAAACGTTACAAAGACGCTTATATAGTTAAAATTGACTTTGTCTGAAAAAATAGAATGATTCTAAATAATGCATGTAAGGCATCTATTTTTATTAACATAAACCGAAACTTTTTAAAACTCTATTTTGATATTTCGAATCAATTTTTAGACCTAAGACTTAAAGCTTTATCTAGGAAAATCGCTCAAAATATTGTTACGTTTATGTTAAGATTGCAAAGGCAATTTTGTAATGCGGTCAATATGTAACAAATGAATTAATCTATTGGTTGTTAGTGTGTTATATCTAAAGGATTGATACCTAACCCGTAAGCCATTCTTGGTAAAAAGCAAGCAAAAGGCTCATTTTTTTTAGAGAAATATTTTTTCGAATTTAGCGTTCTATTTCATATAGGATGAATAGGGAATAAAACGATATATATAAATGAAAAGGGATTGTAAAAGTGTTTGGTCGGAATGTCTGGACCTAATTAAAGAACAAGTGGCGCCAAGAACATTTAAAACGTGGTTCTTGCCTATACGTGCTTTGAACTTTCAGCAGGACGTGTTGACAATTCAAGTTCCGAGTCAATACGTGTACGAGTGTCTGGAAGAACACTTTGTGGAGATTTTGCGGAAAGCTATTCGTACCGTGATCGGTCCGAAAGCTAAACTGGAATATTCTGTTGTGGTAGAGGAGAGTCACCCTCGTGACCCGATATCAGTGACGATGTCTTCCACGCACGTGAAGAAGGTTGAGCCAAGTACCGTTTATCTGAACGGTAAAACAGGAGATAATGCCCCGAAAAATCCTTTTGAGCGTAATAATAATCGTGTACAGATTGACCCGCAACTGAACCCTTCCTATACATTGGATAGTTATATAGAAGGTAGCTGCAACCGGTTGGCAAAATCTGCCGCGGTAGCTATTGCCCAGAATCCCGGTGGAACGGCTTTCAATCCTTTGTTGATATACGGGGGCTCCGGTTTGGGTAAAACGCATCTGGCACAGGCAATCGGTATGGAAGTAAAGCAAAACCACCCGAATAAGGTGGTGTTGTACGTGACAACCAATGTCTTCCAGACGCAATTCACGGAAGCCGTGCGCAAGAACGAGATTAACGATTTCTTGCACTTCTATCAATTGATAGATGTGTTGATTCTGGACGATATTCACGAGTTGGCGGGGAAGACTGCCACGCAGAATACGTTTTTCCATATATTCAATCATTTGCATCAATCCGGTAAACAATTGATATTGACATCCGATCGTTCCCCGGCAGAATTGAGCGGATTGGAAGAGCGTTTGCTCTCTCGTTTCCGCTGGGGATTGTCGGCAGAGATAAAAGCCCCGGATTACGAAACGCGGGTAGCGATAGCCCGATACAAAGCCCGTAAAGACGGTATTGATTTCTCCGACGAGATATTGGAGTATATATGTAAATACGTGTGCACCAACGTGCGGGAATTGGAAGGAGCCATGATTTCTTTGTTAGCTCAAGCTACTTTTAATCATCGGGATTTGACGATAGATGTCGTTAAGGATATTTTGGGTAAAATGGTCAAAGACCAGAAAAAGGAACTGACCGTGGAATACATACAGGAAGTTGTTTGCCAACACTTCAATATGGCACCCGAACTGTTGCAGGAAAAAACACGCAAACGGGAAGTGGTGCAAGCCCGCCAGTTGGCGATGTATTTCAGCAAGAATTACACGAATGCCTCGTTGGCTTATATCGGGAAGCTGATAGGACGTAAAGATCACACGACGGTATTGTATGCCTGTAAGGCTGTCACCGACATGATGGAAACGGATCGTGCTTTCCGTGCCCAAGTGGAAGAGTTGCAAAAGAAACTCTATTGCGCGAATTAATTTCTCATGGAAGAGGATAAATATAGAACAGTAAAAGCGATTGCCGAAGGCCTGTACAAGGAGAAAGGCAGTCGCTTTATTTCTTTTATTTACCCGGTGAAGACAGAGGAAGAGGTTAAAGATATCCTGACAGAGATAAAAACCAAGTATTATGATGCCCGTCATCATTGTTATGCCTATTGTCTGGGGGCAAACCGGGAACGCTTTCGGGCGAATGACGACGGGGAGCCTTCCTCCACGGCAGGGAAACCCATTCTGGGACAAATCGTATCCAACGATCTTTCCAATGTTCTCGTGGTTGTCGTGCGTTATTTCGGGGGGATAAAACTCGGTGTATCCGGTTTGATTCAAGCGTACAGGGATGCCGCCGCCAATGCCATCCTCCATGCCGAGATTGTCGAACGCACGGTGGATGAAGAAATTCGTATCCGTTTCACCTACGTGGTGATGAATGACGTGATGAAAGTACTGAAAGAAGAAGAACCGGAAGTGCTATCCCGAAATTTCGAAATGGAGTGCGAAATGACTCTCTCTATCAGGCAGAAAGATATGCCCCGGTTGAAAGAACGTTTGTTGAAAATAGAGTCGCTTGCGATTGAAGAATAGTTCGTGAAAGCTTATCTGTGTTGTATCGCCATATTTTTTTCATAAAAAAAGCCCCTTGTCTTTGGGAGTTTAAATAGAATTACTATCTTTGCATCCGCAATTGAGAAACACAATTGAAGGATTCAATAGCTCAGCTGGTAGAGCACAACACTTTTAATGTTGGGGTCCTGGGTTCGAGTCCCAGTTGGATCACCGAAGAGTCTGGAAATGACTACATTAAAAAGATAAAGCCTAAGAATTAGATTATTTTTAGGCTTTTTTTTATTTCCTTAAAGACCCAATAAGTCCTTGTTTAGTTCATGATTTCGATCAATGTCGATAGTGTCCTCTGCATAGGTGAATTCGGTGATAATGGGAAAATCTTCCAGCTCAAGTGTGCTGTTTCATTTCGAATCGCGCACGCATCGGATTGGTCCTGCTACTGATTTTACATAGTAGAAATAGAATTGATATTCGAATATATGGAACAGGCTATGATCCTTATGGATATGTAAAATATTCACTCGGTTATCCGTGTCCGTGGTTGCATTATGATAGTTTCCGCAACTATTTGAACGAATGCCTCCTCCATCACCTACACGTGTTCCCTGTACCGGAAAATAAGATGTCGGACCGTCTTTCCATTGCTGCATATACATATTCATGCCATATCCGTCTGGAAACTTGTCGTCATAATTGATATCACTCATAGATCCCGGATTGAGTCCTGTATTTGTAAACTCGAGCCACAATTCACCCGAGGCAACCCTCCAGCCCGTGGGGCAGGGGTCGAAAATGGATTTTTCCGTTCCGTAGTTATCGTATATGTGTACATTATTATTTTGATTAATCGTGTAGCCCTTCATTCCCTCGGAGGCTGGTTCCAGTCCACCCCAAAGTTTATTGTCGCTTTCTCCTACCGGACACCAGTCTCCATTATTGAAATAGCTACTCTTTGTTTGTACATAAGATTCACCTCGTTTCACCTCGTTTGTTCCACAGATGAAAACCGTGGGGTTGGCTATGGCGTGTCTGATGGCTCCGGTTAGGGTATTTCCAATCACCGAATGAAACAGCTTGTTTTCATCGATATCGGATGTCTTGTGCACTTCAATCTGGTTGGAGTTGTCATAGTGTATATCTGTATGTTCGTCATTATAATCCTGATATGCATTTGTAATATTGCGTAAAGGAGGGAACGGATCTTTTCGTCCCCATTGATACAACATACCGAAAGCCTGTGTCATTTCATTCGGATACCGATAAAGACCATTTCCTGTACCTTTTTGATTCTCCGCCAGCGCACCGAGGTTGCATGGCATAACGGCATAGCCTTGAACGCGTGGCTTCTCGGGATATATGCCGTTCTTGTCCCAATCGTATGTGTAATAAGTAACGGCTTTGCCGAGATTGTCCGGTTCATGGTCAGTAACCCAGATGTGCCAAGACCATATAATGTTTCCCTTGCTATTGTAAGCACCGATCAAGGCATTCCCTTTCTTTTGTGTTCTAACATAGATTTTCTGATGAATGTCGCCTGTGTTCTCACCGAGTTGCACCAGCGTTCCATTCGTATTATCACCGATGCAGTCTTTGGTTTGCCAGATAATGCCGACACGGGCTATTTTCAGGTTCTCGTCATGAGGGCTTAAATAGTCTGCAAAATTGTATCCGCCTCCTGTCTCTACACGGTAATAGGGTTCAAAAGAGAGGAAACCGTTGGGTTTTACAACAAAACAATTGGACGATGGATTGTTTTGGCCTTTTTCTCCTGTGATAGTCAACGTTATGCGGTAAACTTGATTACGTTGTATATTAAAATTATTAAGTGAGTTTCCCCCGGGATAAGCTACATAGAGATATCTTTCGCCACCGATTTCGGTGGTTATATCCACCACAAGCGCGTTGGAGGGGGCGGCATCAGACTTGTTACCACCCTGAGTTTCTGTTTCCCCTTGCAGGTTTTCCGGGACATAGAAAACAGCCCATTCCTTATCTTCATTCTTTTCCAAGTCCGAAGCGGCAAAGGCTATGGAGCTGAATGTTGTTCCATCAGGGAATGGAACCGCATTCATCGGTTCTTCCTGTCCATCTCCGGCCAGTGTCTCCACCCGGCAAATATTGGGAATTTGTCTTACGTTGACATTGTTCAGTTCCATTCCTGCCTTCAGCATTTCTACTTTTACTTTGAGTTTGGCATACATACGTGTAACCGGTACCGTGACCGTAATACCTGTCGTTATCTCTACCTCCTCGCTTGCTCCGGCCATTGGGAGCGACACCTTGTCTATCGACCGAGCCGGGAAAGCGGTAGGCAAAGTTTGCTTTTTCAGTTGTTCCAATTTTTTGAACGTTTGCCATGAAGCATCCGTGCCATCGTTAGCCCAGTTGTCATAGCCCGTGTTGGTTACGACATATACGATGGATGGAACTCCCGCTTTCAGATATACGGGCAGGTCTTGCAACATAGTTTGGTCATTGATGGTGTAGTAACGAGGCTTTATCAACAGTTCTTGTGTTGTCGCGTCATATTGGAATACCCAGATGTTGTGTATCTCTTTTTCTTCCGAAGTCTCCTTTTCGGGAATGCTGCTTGGTATGGATGCCCTTGTATTTGCTTTTGTCCCAATGATAAATGCATTGACGGACAAATTCAATACTGCTTCCGTCAGTTCGCCCTCATCAAGGACTGTTCCGTTTGTTTCACTTGCCTCCGGTTGAAGTTCGTCTATGCAACTACCCATTGTGATGATTGCTAATAAGAGTACGAGTAAGAAGTAATGTTTCATATCAGTCAAAAGTATATTCGTTGTCATAAGCATATTTCCATTCCTGCACGTTCACCGAGAGTCTGTTGTCGCGGACAGTGATGGTGAAACGGTAGAGGTTATTGCGGGTGACGTTGAAACGCTGGGCATTGTCGTTATTATCTGTCTTGCCACTCTCGTCGTATCTTGCGAAATAGACTTTGTGCGGTTCGTCCTCACCGGTCTGGGCATCGAGTCTTGCTTCAATGCACGAGTATTTGTCGCCTGCGTCAATGTTTTGGTATTCGGGCAGGTAGGCAATCCATTTCTCGTATTTGTTTCCGTCAGTATCTATCCACCGGTTTGCGAAGTGAAAATTTTGTATTTTTTCTTCCGTGTCGTTACTGTTCTCCACGAGGTGCAAGTCACTAACGTAATCATTGTTCCACTCACCGCCGTGATCGTAGTCCTCTTGCGAGAAAACGTCTTTCGGGGCACAGTATCCCTTTTTATTATAGCGACGGATTTTCACCTCGCTGAATGATAAGTCGAAATGTTCGTCCGTTTTGAGTATCACCTCCACCTTTGCCATGGCACGGAGCAAGGTGACAGGATCGGGTAGCAATGTGGCCTCTCCGGGCTTGAACTCTATATTATTGTATTCGTGGACACCATAGAAAGGAATTAGCCGTTTCGGTCCCAACTCGAAAGAAGAAAAACTATCGAATTGTCCCCATCCGGCATCACAGATGTCCGTGAGTAACGTTTCTCCGGTCTTCATCATATCATCGCCATATTGCGGCCAGTTGGCAAGTACGACCATCTTGAAGTTTTCGTGATTGGTCAAAGAGGCGGGAGCCTTGCCAAGCACGCTGTAATCCCGGTAATCGCTTCCTGTGGTCACCACGAAACCGGACGGTTCAAAACGGGCGATGAACTTATTGTCTGAAGTGAAGAAATAAATCCTGTAGTTGTTGTTCTCTATGTCTATATAGTTTTCATAGGTATCGCCGACCTCGTAGCCTTCAGTGGCCTTTGGGCTTCTTGCGGGTAATCTGAGGCCGATGCTGAGAGCTGTTTCTTTATCGGGTATATCGAAGGTTTCCGTGTCATGGCTACACGAGGTGTTCCACAACCCAAGAAACATCAGAGTTCCCGTGATGATATGTTGTGCCACATTTTTCATTTGCATTCCTCCTATTACAATTCGCTGTTTTGCAGTACTACTTTCCAAGAGTTGATATAAATGTAGGCATCAAGCCAACGATCACCTTCATCGAGGAAAAACATCATGTCGTACACGTCCTGCCTGTCGAGATACTCTTGATCGCCCATATCCCGGTTATAGAAACCTTTCACGAGCAAGGCATAATCGATAAGGGGAATGGAGAAAACTGTTTTTCCTGTTTCCTTGTTGGTCACGGTGAGCCGTTTTTCCTGTCCTTTCACTAGGCGCGGCACGGTCAGTTCAGCTATGGTCGCACTGAAAGCGGTACGAGGTGCGGTCTGTGTTTCTTCGGTCTGGGAGTCCATGCCCGCTTCCCCGGAGTCAGTATGCCATGCGTAGAAAGTCACCGGCTCGTCGGGCAGCAGCGTGTTGTCCCAATCCATGCTTCCGTTAGTGCCGGTGATAGTGAAAACGAATTTGTCTTTGTCCACGGCTTCTCCCGAAAGGTGTTGTAATACCACTCGCACGTTGTTGGTGTTCTTCACCAGCGGTACGGTATAAGTGTACGTACCTTCGGTTTCACCGAACGTCTGTTCCGGCAGCCAGCCGTGGAACAAGCGATCGAGATCTTCGATAACGAATGCCTTGTTCCCGGCATCGTGTTGCCTTTCAAGTGTGCAGGTCAGTTCTTTGCCGACGGTTGTTTCTGGTATCGAGAAAGAGCCTTTGTCGGTAGTACCACACCAAACAAGCAGGTCGTATTTGCCCGGTTCTACATCTACAGTCATGACATAGCCATCGGTTGCAAGGGCTTCTCCTTGTTCTGTACGTTGCCAAACCACTCTGCCGTCGGCAGCGAGCAGGTAAAGTGTCACTACGTTCACCTCGTGGGCAAAAGCATCGGCAAACTTCATGTTGTAATCGTAACGGAACTTCACACGGTAGTTTACCGAGCAATCACCCTCACCGTCATAGATTAAGCTGTTGCAGGCGTATAGCATCGAAGCGCAAGCGATGGCTGCCATCAACTTGCAGCTTGTTTTTCTTATGTAAGACCGTATATCCATTTGACTTATGTTGTTTTATTCTCTCTATAAGCGCTTTTCTAAAACCATTCCATGCGGAGAAAAACCTCATGGAATGGTTGTTTATAAGATAAGGATTACTTCAAGCAAATTAAAGTTCCACGTTTTGGCTGACAATTTTCCAAGAGAGGATATTGATTTTCGCACCAACGTAATAAGTGTCACCGTCCGGATCGCCGGGAACGATTCTTTCGTCTTCGTCAAAAATACCTTTACCAATCTTTTCCAATTTGTCGATGGTAACTACATAGTGGTGATTGCGTACCACGCCGTATTTGGCTTCTGGAATAGTTCCGTTTGCCGCGATAGCGCCATTGTTGAGGTGTTCGATAGGAATATTGTAGTACATCAATCCGCCGTTGTAAGCAATGGCGCCTGCGGAAGCAGCAGCCAAATTATCGTTAAGATCGGTTATGCTTTGATTCGAGTAAGTGGTGCCGTCTTCTTCATATAACGGGGTTGCATTCTCATTCGTAAATACCACTTTCACTTTCCCGTCACCCACGTTCTCCAACTTCACATACTCTCTGCCAATTTGGGTATATTTAGTATTACCTTTATCATCTTTGCCGTCTTCATACCACACGTTCAGTTGGTTCTTCGTCTTCAGTATGTTAAGCACGTATTCGAGAAAAGAGTCTTGTTTGAAAAGCACACCGTTGTAACGTACGAGGTCTAGTGCATTGCCGTTTGCATCGCAAACCTTGGCTTTCAACAAGATGCTCGTGACGGCAGAAGGAAAGTTGGCGGTAACGATGGTATTCGTGTTGGTGTTCTCGGCGCAATAGGCAGGGGCTTCCAATTCGATTAAGTCATTTTTCAAATCGACATAGTTTAGGTATTGGGAATTGGCAGGGATTCCCGCTGCATTTTCAGGATAGCCGGAAAAACCGTAGTTGAACGACTTGCTCCAATGGCTACGGTAGTCGGTCGGTCTGTTCCATGTAAAGCCCAAAGCATCATTCGTCCAAGTTACATCCATGTTCTTGACCATGTATGATTTCTTCGCCGTGGCATTCAATTTCCATCCGAGCAATTCCACGTAAAGGTCTTCCGAAGCGATATTACCGCTTCCGGCCGAGTTGTCTTCGCCTGCCACGGTGACTTTTATCGGGTAACGTCCGTTTGCATCCTTTGGGAGTTCTCCGGACACATTCAAGGTTACTTTGGCTGCCAGACGCTCCACGTAGACAGTCATTGCGTTAGTAATGGCATTCATGTCCGTTACCGGTTCAAGAGAGAAATTTTCCTCTTTAACTTCCGTCACGAAATATTTTGCCCGATTAGCTTCGGTGTAACTCGTGGTACTCATCGTAAAGTAATTGGTAGTGACGTCATTGGTGGTTGTCGGGTAATAAATGCCTTCTGCGTTATTGTCCGCGAGTGCCGTTTGCATTTCATCGAGCGTTTTCCCATACACGAAGTTATCCGGTTTGTTAAGCACTGTTACCATGTACTTGGGATACTCCTTTTTGTCCAGCCCTTGCAGCACAACAACATTGTTGCTTTTGAATTCAATGTTTTCGGCTGGGGTTGTCACTGAGGCGTTGCCATCCGTCCAAACATCGCCTTGCGTTACGAATACGCCGTCGGCATCATAAAAATAAAAGTAAACGTTTTTTACGGATTGTTCGTTTGTTCCGTATTCAAAGTCACCCTCTTGCGCCCTTGTAAGGGAGCTTGCGTCGGCGAGGCGGATATTGATGTACGCTTTATCGCTTGTAAAAACATTCGGTGTTTCATTTAGAATGAGTTCCGATTCATCGTTCGAGCATGCACACAATGCAGTACATGCGAACAGACCTAAAAATAATTTATTCATCTTCATAATGTGTATAATTTGATTTTATTAATGATATATTTTCTTGTTCGTATTTAGTGTTTACCATTTTCAAGCTGTTCAAGCGTGGTGCCGGCTTGCTCTAGTCCTAGTGATTTCGCCTCATTCAAGTAACGTCGGGCATTGTCGTAATCCTTTTGCCGGATGGCCAGTGCACCTCGGGCATAAACAGCTTCGGGTGAATTGCCCGCCTTGGCAAGGTAGCGCTTTGCGCCTGTGAGATCGCCACGGCGCATGGCGGCATTGGCGGCGTTCAGGTTGGCAATGGAGTCATCCGGGAACATGCGCACCGCTGTCTCGAACACCTCGGCGAACTCATCCGTACCGGGTTCATACTCCTGTGCGGCAAGGTAAAACTCGTTCAGGCTTAGTTTCTGCGGTCGTTCACGCATGATTCTTTTTATCTCCTCCACGTCGCTGTAACTGCGGATGATATAGGATATGCGGTAGTCGGTGCGGCGCAACGCCGGATAACAATTCTGTAACAGGAAGCGGTATTCCGCCGGATAGTCATGTTTTATTTTCAGTTCTTTGGCATCCGGTTTCAAGTCGCTGTCTATCAAAGCTATGATTTCCGTGAGATGTTCAAGGTTCGACCGTTCCACGTGGCGGCGCAATCCTGCCCAATCTTCCGGTTCGTGGTCGGTTATTATTACATCACCTTCAAACCGGTAGAGTTGCTGTATATGTTTCTTCAATGCGGCGGTACGTCCGATAGCCAACTCTTTATTATGTGCGTAAGGACTTTCGGGCGAAGCGTAACCTTTCAGCCATACCGAAGTGATGGTTATGTCTGCGTCGCTTCGCACGGAGTCTATCGATGACTGTATTTTCTCAAGTTCGGCGGCGTTGTGTCGATAGTTCGGATAAATCACCGTTTGATCTACCGGAAAGTCGATGAATGCCGAGCCTTCGAGTGAATCCCGTTTTTCGATCTGCCCTTGCGGATGTACATATACCAGTTCGGGGAAAAACGCCTCTGAGTGTCGTCCGAGCGTACCATTTTGCTCTGCCAACAAAGTGTGGCAACACCCGTAGTCGCTGCGGCGAAGCAATAGCACGCAGCTGTTCATCCATTCGGCGTATGGTACCATGTTATGATATTCGATGGTATTGGGCTTCTCCGAGACCTTGTAGCTCTTTTCATCCTTACCCGACAGCATACTCTCGCCGTTGCGTATATAGAAGTAGTAACGGCGTCTGCCGTAGATCCCTACCGATTGCAGGTCGAGCGAGTCGTTACCATTGACGAGCCATGGTGTAAGAAGCACAGCACGATTATTGTCTACGTCGAGTCCGGACAAATCCAAAAGCATATCTATGGTGATGTACTTGCCGTTACGTTCTATTCTAAGATTTTCCACGGAAACATCATCCACGATATCTTCTTTCCGCGTGTCGGTTCCGGTTTGCGCTTCCGTTACCACAACTATGCCCAAAAAGGCTGATAGGATACATAATGTCTTTTTCATTCTGCACACGATTAAAATACATAAACAAGATTAATAGCCGCTTTCGTCGGTCCCACGTAGTGGTGCGGCTTGTTCCTTTCTGTTCTTCTGCCGCACCCGGCACACTCGAAGCGGTCATAGCGTGTATAGGAATATCCAAAGCCAATTTCCGCCTCAAGATTCCAATGCCGTCCCAGTATCCACGTGTAACCATAAGCGATACCTGCACCGACGAACCAGCCCTGATAACGGGAATCCTTCAGTTTGCGGGCATCCGTGCCGAGGAAGTTGATTCTTCCGTCAAAACCTCCGATGTTATACTGTCCGCCATGAATGTGAGCACCCACAAAGTGCCCTGAGAACCGGTCGCAGAACCAGTATCTGACTTCAGGTTGAACAGCCCAGTGTTTCCAGTGCCGGTCGTGCGAGAGCGTCCATGCGTTGAACTGTCCCGTAACGTCCAAAGTCCATTTAGGTGCGAATCCGACCTCTATTCCAAAATTCGGGTTCAGGAAAGCGTCCGCCAGAACATTACTCTTGACAGCCACGTTCTGGGCTTTGACACCTTGCGTTATACCGGCGATGGCAACTACCAGCAGAACAAACATTCGTTTTATAATTCCATTGTTCATACTTTATTGTTATAGTTAATAATTCCATTGCAAACTTTACTGTCTGTCCTTGTATTAGGCTTAAGAGGGCAGTTGCAGTTTCCTTGCTTTCTTTTTTATTCTACACAAAGAAACGACGCATTTATTGTCGCGTAATGCCAAAACGTATAAATCATTATTGGTAAAATCGTAATGTTCATTATATGCAAACTGCAATTTTGTAACGGATATGTCAAATCATAAAAGTCAAACTCATTTTTTTAACGTACGGAATCATTATTAACAGTTATAATGCCTATAAGTACAGTAAATTAGATTATCTTTGTATATCACAATGCCGGAGTGTATATGGCTGTCTACCCAAGCAATTTTAGTCACTGGGAAAAACCGGCAGAAATATACATTCGAGAAGAATAATTTGAATTCGATTGACATGGGAGCATTTGTCACATATAGCAACTTGATAACCTATATTTTACCAATATTTTGTTCGGCCATATGTTCAGTCTTTACCTTATTACTGTTATTGAATTATCGTAATCTTGCCGAAAGGAAATTAAGGCGGGTAGTGAGTATTTATTGTATTCTGATAGCCGTATGGTGGTCATCCGTTTTGTGGCATGCTCTCTCTGGCGATTCGATATTCCTTCCGGTCGATATTCCTTTTGCCCTGTCATATATCTACATTCCCGTATTGTTCTATAACATCGTTTATTACTTGACCTATTTAGAGGGCAAAAGAAATATTCCCGTGCTGAATTACCTTTGGCCGGTACCCACGTTGGCAATTATCTTGATAGCGGCAGTCCGAATATCGCCTCTCGGGGAAGAAATTTTTACCGGATTGTCATTGTTCGAGCGATATATGGAGTTTTTTATATTCAGCTCTTTATTGCGGTTTGTCATGGCGGTTGTCTATATCGTTCCGACCGTCCTGTTATTGTTGTGGTATTATAAACAGACTGTACTTCAAAAGACCGACACGGATCGAAAATATCTCAGTATAAAATCATCGCGTTGGCTCATCGTGTTTTTCATACTTTCCATCGCGATACTGCTGATCGCGTTTTTGCCTATATTGGTCGGCACAAGCCAATGGCTTATCCGGCTGAACGCGTTATGCATTATGGTACAGGAAATATTGCTTGTATACCAAGTTATCCGTAGACAATATCTCTCTTACAAAACATTCGATTTGTTACCGACCAACGAAAAGAAAACAGGAAACAACGGTTTGAGTGCCAAACAGCGCCTTGCGCCGGACAACGCACGCGGACAATTGAACAAGAGGGTATTCGAAAACTATTTGTCTCAACAAAAACCATATCTCGATCCTGATTTCAAACTGATTGATATGGCTGAGGTGATGGGGGTAAACCGTACTATCATGTCCAATTTTATCAATCAAACTTATGGCATGAATTTCAGGCGTTACTTGAACCAGTGGCGAATCAAGGAGTACCAGATTCTGATAGAGCAGCCTTCGAACGAACGTAAAAATCCGTATCAGGTAATGGTCATGGCGGGATTCAAAGACTCCAGACATTTTCAGCGTGCGATCCAATTGGAGAATACATATAAAGAACAATCTGACCAAAAACCATAAATAAATAGAAAAGGATGAATCAAGATATCGGACGTGCAATAGTTTTTTCAATACCCGTGGTAAGCGCTGCGGTCAGCTTGATCATGATTTTGCTCGACATAACCCGCTCTTCCAATACGGTCAACCGGAAGATACATTACAGCATACTCACTGTATACTGTCTGATCATGCTGTACTGGAGCGGACTGGTTATGCATTCCATTGCCCGTGACGCTTTCATTGCATACCTGCCTGTTTTCTTTTCCTCGTTCAGCTTTATTCCCATATTCTTGTACTTGATCACCTATATTATTACGGGAACAGGCGAACGGAAACGTTTCCCCGCGTATCATTTCATCCTTCCGTCGTGTTTGACCGTCACTATCTACGTGGTCGCATTTATAGTGCCGTTCCGGCAACGATGGACAGCTATTTATGATAACGATACAAGTTTGACAACCGCGATCATCGACATCACGTTTGTCGTCTGTATTGTGTTGAGCGTTTTATACTCCGGGTTGAGCTTGCTCCGCATAAAGTCGTATAAACGTCAGGTAACCGATTATTCCGCTGATATCTACCGGATGTCGTTGGATTGGTTGTCCTTTATTATCCTTTTTAGAGTCGTGCTGCAAACCTTGCCGATAGCCGGATTAATATTGGGCATCGAATTATTCAATAAGGTGGGGGGAATCTGGGCATTTACAACATTGCCGGCGGTCTTTACCCATATCGTGCTGTGCCTGAATATCCTTTCGGAGAATTACGTGATTATCGAACCTATTACCGTCAAAGAAAAGGAAATGACCGCCTCGGGAAATTATGCGCAACTGGGGCGGCAGCGGGTAGAGGAGTATTTGGAGAATAAGAAGCCTTATCTAAATCCGGAATTCAAAATAACCGACATGGCCAAAGACCTTATTTCCAACAGGACATATATATCGGCTTTCATCAACCGAGAATATGGCATGAATTTCAACCGTTTCGTTAATAATTACCGGCTGAAGGAAGTAGAAAGATTACAGTCTGAGGCCGTACAAAGAAAGCAAAAAATATCTTCGTTGGATATTGTTATCCATGCCGGATTCAGTAATTACCGCAGTTATTTCCGGGCTAAGAAAATGGTGAAAAACGATGCCATTCCTATAGAATAAAAATGTAGTTAGATTTTCAGTAACCAATCCCCGCGTGATTAATCAACAATTGAAGGAACTTGAAAAGTACGGCATTATCGAGAAGAAAATATATGCCGTACTTCCGCCTCATTCCGAATATTCGCTCACGTCGACGGGCAAAACACTTATCCCTGTCATTGACAAACTGGAAGAATGGGGGGATTTTTTCCGCCCGACGATGAAAAAGATTCTTGAGGCAGAGAGGGGCTCCTAATTCGCGAAACTTGTGTCGGGAAGCGAAGCGGGTGCCGTGCACGAGCGGGAAGCCCGAATAAAGCTCTTTGCGATGAAAATGAACACAAAGCCATAGCCCATGCAAGTCCGGCTTTCGGTTTAATGAAAACGTTGCATTTCCTCTGTGCCGGCTCCTGTACCTTTATACTTGTTTTCCTTGTGGTTGAACCGGTAGCTTACGGTCAATTTGATTTGGCGCGTATTGTCTTTGACAGCCCGATATTCCGAAGTTTTTCCGTCATAGAAATAAGAGGCATCTCGCATGGTATGGAATAGATCGTTGCCTTCGAGCAGAATATTCCATTTGCCTCCTGCAAACTCTTTGTTGAAACTGGCATTCATATACCAAGAAGATTTCATCTTTCTGTTCTGAATATAACCGTCGCTGTCCCAACCACCGTCGATACGAAGTAAAAAAACTGCCGGCAGTGTAATGGCATTTTCCCAACTCAAATGGAAGATCGTTCCGTCCATGTTTTTCGGCTTGCCCAGATATTCGATGTCTAACCATTGTGTGTTGCTGGCGACCGACCACCTAGGCTGCCATACACCGAAAGTAGGGGCATAGGCGGCTGAAAAAAACAACTCGTCGCGCGATTTTTCGTTTCGGAATTTATTGACGGTAATCTTCGGATCGGCGTTCAACTGCTCGAATGCGAAAAAAATATCATCCTTGTAGAGGTTGTAGCCGATTAGAACTTGCAGGTTGTTTCGCCAGATTGCCCCGAAACTTACGGAATTGATATAGGTGGGTTGCAGATCGGGAGTTCCGCTCAGATACGTGAGTCGGTTGCCGTAACTTACCGCACTGTTTAGCATTTCGTACATGGGACGTATCGTTTGAATACGATAGTCCAGCGACAACTGTGTCTTGCCGACGGCGGCATTCAGCGAGACGGAAGGGAAGAAATTGTCGTAAAACTTGCTCCGTTCGGCTTGAAACAGCCCGTTCTCATAAAAATCATACGTCACATGTTCATAGCGGAACCCAGCATTAACGTTTACCGGTCCGAAAGCTGCTTCGTAGCTCGTGAATACGGCCACGTTTCTGTCGGTTATCTTATCGTCGGAAGCTGTGATGATTTCTTCGAATCCGCTCGACTGCGACCGTTTGTACGTGTCGGTATATTCCGAACCCAGCGACAGCTTTCCTTTCCACACAGGATAGGAAAGCACGAGTTTTCCTGCAAACAGGCGGTTGGTGTAGTTGTCGCTCGTTCCTAAAAAATAATCCTCGTGGTTCAGGCTTCGGTCTGCCACCTCGCTGCTCCCGTTGCCGTCACCCAGCAAAGCATCGGTATTGAAATCGATAGTCAACTTGCCGACCTCTCCTGCATAGTAAGCATTGACGTGATGAGTCGACGATTTTTGCATTGCAGTTTCCGATGTATTCCAACTGTCAAATGGGCGGTCATCGATGAATACGTCCGTCAGATTCCGGTTGGCGGTTTTATAGTGCGGCATCGAGGTCAGTTCGTACATGCCTCCGAGCGAGTGGCGGGAGTTGATTTCATAATTGGCTCCTATCTGTCCGAAATAACCTTGATTAGAGCCTTTGTCTTCTGATGTAGCAGCCTGTGTCCATCGTTTATCAACACGAGTTTCGATGTCGGTGACAGCCGTTTGGTGAGAATGTGTCAGGTCGTAACGGAACGAACCGAAAAGCGAAAAGCCGCCTTGTCGGTAATTCATGTCCAATTGTTGGGACGTATTGAATTTATCGGCATAATCGACCTCCGAACTGACGCTTATCCCGAAACTATCATCCGAATTTCTCTTTGTCTTGATTTTCAATACCGCTCCAACAGAAGCATCGTATTCCGGCCCCGGATTGGTAATGAGCTGTATATTTTGAATAGCGTCCGACCGAAGTCTTTCGAGTTCCGATTGGTCGCGCACCATGCGGTTGTTGATATAAACGACGGGAGCGCCTTTGCCGATGACCTCGAATGTACCGTCGATTTTTTTGCGGATGCCCGCCAGATGCCCGATTACGTCTTTCGCGGTTCCGGCCTTGCCGAGCACGTTGTTTTCCACTTGCGTGGAGATACCTCCCGCAATAGCCTTGTATTTTGGGCGGTATCCGGTCACGATCACATCGCCCAATTCCAAAACATCCGGCTTCAAGACAATCGTTCCCAAATCGCACGGAGCGGATTCGAGCGTGCGGGTTTGAAATCCAATGAACGATATTTGCACCGTATATGTTCCCGAATTGGCAGCTTTCAATGAAAAACGACCGTCTTCTCCGGTGATTCCTCCTTGAATCACAGAGGAATCGGTTTTATGGTACAGGGCAACGGTTGCATAGCCGACGGGAACGGCTTGTTCGTCTACAACCTTGCCCGTAAATACTTGGGCAGAAGCACCCAATGATAAGAACAGCATCCCTACGGACAGCCAAATGCGAATTGTTTTTTTTCTTGGTTTCATAATTGTTGTATTTAAATTGTTTGTAGACCATTTGGTCTAATTGTCCCTATGTGAATTTCCGCCGAATACAATTCGACGAGTCTACGATAGGATGATTTTAATATGTATTATTGCGTTATCAGCGCATAAAGACTTTCCCAGTCGCGTTTGATATATTTCAAAGTGTCTATGTTGCAAAGGCTTTTCAATTGTTTGGAACTTACGCCTTCATATACGTCCATAAACAATGCAACGATTTCTTCGTCGGGTAAGTTGGTCGCTATCTCACCACGCTCCCGGCCGACTGCAAGAGCTTTTCCCCATGCCTCGCGCTCCCGCTGTTCCTGCTCCGAAATCATCTTTCCCAGTGCCGGTATGCGCATGGAGGCTTGTCCAATCAATATCTGCACTTTGAATTTTTCGCCCAGTCCCGACATTTTGCGGGCTGCTTTTTCACGTACATGGAATAGGGAATCGATAAAACTTCGCACCGACTCGTAAGACAAACGGCTGTGATTGATCGTCATATAGTTCACGATCAAGTATCTGGCCGATTCCTCGAACACAGTCTCCTTGTTCTTGAAGTGATAATAGAAAGTGCCTTTGGCCTGCCCCGAAGCATCCAGAATATCCTGCATGGTGATTTCCCGATACCCCTTTTGGAGGAACAGGCGCAAGGCGGTAAGGAGAATAATATTTTTCGTATCGTTCATATTAAAGAGTGATATAATCTTTATTAGACTGTTTGGTCTACAAAAGTAGAGCGTTTATTTTTATTTTCAAAATAATCGGGCTATTTTTTTGAGAAACAAGAAATTCACCTGCACATTTTTTTGTGAGCAGGTTTATTTCTTTTTACTCAATATGTGTCTTCCTGAAGTAGGTTTACTAATTGTGAGAGTAAACTTTTTCAGGATAATACAGATTTGTGTTTGTAACTTTTGTTTATACTTTTGATTTATTTCCCTGAAAAAATTTTTAAAGTAGATGGAGGAAGTTCGACATTCTCGTTATATTGGGCGATTGTCAAAATGGAATGGTGAGAAGATTGAACTTTTTCCTCTTGTGTTCAAGCTAAAATAAGTTAAATGATAAGTATATATTGTATATATACATTATAGTTGATTTATAGCATCTCCTATTCAACTCCTATTTAACCCCTATTCATCTCCTATTTTAAAGGTGTAGAAATAGAAATTTAATTGTAATTAAATAAAATTTAATAATAGCAAAATATATGGAATATTTATTATTAATTCTTGTTAGATAACTGAATAGGGCAGTAATTTATCACGAACAGGGGTGGAAAACAGTGAAAAGTATTTTGATTCTGTTTTGCGCGGGTTAGATACTGTTTTTAGGTTGTTATGTGAAGATTCACAATAGAAGTGCAATCTTCTGGTTATAATAGCTTTTTAAGTTCTTCCATATCAGGCAGGACATTTCTTAATCGTTCAGGCATATCTCATGCTGTCTTGTATGTCGCAACTTCCATAGGTTTATTATAATCCTTAACAACATATTTCACATACGCTTTATCTGCGCTCTTGCATAAAACAATATCAATCGAAGGATTTTCATTTGGTTTGCGGACAAAATCGTCAAGTACACGAAGATACATATTCAGTTGTCCCAAGTATGCCGTTTTGAATGCTCCTGTCTTCAATTCTATTGCAACTAGTGAGGATAATTCACGATTAAAGAAAAGCAAGTCTATTATATGAGTATGCCCTAATGCTTCAACACGGAACTGATTTCCAATGAATGTAAAATCCCTGCCAAATGTCATAATGAAATTCTTGATGTTCTGCATAATCTTGTTTTTTCATA
The DNA here is from genome assembly GCF_900184685.1 of Butyricimonas sp. Marseille-P3923. GTDB lineage: Bacteria > Bacteroidota > Bacteroidia > Bacteroidales > Marinifilaceae > Butyricimonas > Butyricimonas muris. The sequence goes on along the minus strand of NZ_FXXL01000007.1, from coordinate 1,982,468 downwards.
AAATGTCCGCATGTTTTTCAAATTGCGTTCAGAAAAGCCTCTAAGTCCGGGTAATTCCATCTGCAATTTGTTACTGAAATGCTATTTGTGTTCCCGGGTGAAGCGAAAGATCTCTTGCCAACAGTGACTTTTAGGAGATCTTTCGCTTTGCTCCCGGGGTACAAACGGGGCTTTCGGGGCAACCTCTTGAAGCCGAGATTAGCGATTCTCTTTCTGCTTCTTTACCTCGTCCACGAGTTTTGAAAAGGTTTTGTCTTTTTTACGCTTTTCGTGTTCGGAAGTGGAGAAATGCCATGCTTCTCGCCGGAGTTTCATGTAGCTTTTGTATACCTCGATATCTAATATACCGTTGTTTATTGCTTCCAGAACCGCGCAGCCGGGTTCATTCGTGTGCGTGCAATCCTTGAAACGACACGATTCGGCATAGTCCGAAATGTCCAGCATTTCCGCTAAAGAATCGGGATTGTCAATTGCTAACCCGAATTCCCGAACGCCGGGTGTGTCAATCAGTATGCCCGAGCCGTCCAGCAATAGCATTTCTCGGCGTGTGGACGTGTGGCGTCCTTTTCCGGTGGATTGGCTTACGTCGGACGTGAGCAATACCGATTTCTCGCTAAGGGCGTTAATCAAGGAACTTTTCCCGACTCCCGAAGAGCCGACAAATACCACTGTTTCGCCTTCCTTTATGGATTCCCGTAACCGGAGTATAGTTTCGGGATGATGAATGCTCGTGAAAAACACGGGCATCCGGCAGGCGCTGTGCTTCAACGCTTCTTCCACTTCCCGTCTGTCAAAACCTAAATCGGCTTTGTTGAGTACCAGCACGGGTTTGATGTTTTCTTCCAGTATTTGAATCATGAAGCGTTCAACCCTGCGGAGGTTGAAGTTACCGTCAAGACTCTGCACGATAAATGCCTTGTCAACATGTGCGGCAATGGCTTGTTTGTCGGCGACTGTCCCGACTTTCTTGCGATACAGAGTTCGCTCGCGGGGTAACATATCGACGATTATTCCTTTGTTTTCATCGAACGGTTGGAAAATTACCCAATCGCCCGTGCAAGGCAGTTCAAAGTCCGATTTGCCGAACATCATGTTGCCCGTTAGTTCACATTGGAACACCCCGTTTTCGGAAATCACTTCATAACAAGTGCGGTGTACGATAGCCACTCGCCCTCGTGGCAGAGTGGCGTAAGTATTTAGATTATTCATTGTTTTATTTTTTTCGCGATGTAAAATACATAACCGTAGAATTCTTTATACTTGCGGTATAGTTCCTCTTCGTGGCGCGAGGAGGAGATGAGTTCTTCGGCGGTTTTATTTCCCGGGTATTTGGCAGTGAATTTTTCTCTTGCTTTTACCAGTGGGGTATAATAATGCTCTGTCCAGCAGGTTGTAGGCAGGATAAAGGAAGCGACGAGAAGATACCCTGCTTTCTGTATTCGGGCTAATTGACGGGGAATCGTGTCTATCTCCGGGTAGGCTGCCATCCAGAAATCATGAATTTCCGCGGGGCGTTCTTCGGTAAACCATGCGCTTTCGGAAACGGCGATGTATCCCCCTGTTTTCAAATATTTGCGCCACTCGTTCAGTCCTCGTTCAAACCCGATGTTATAGATAGCTCCTTCCGACCAGATTAAGTCCAGTTCTTCCTCTCCGAAAGGAAGGTTGTCCATCGAGCCGACGATTCCTTTTACTCGATGCTGAAGATTCAATTCCCCGGCGTTGTGGTTGAACCGGTCAATGAATCCCGGGAAGAAGTCAAGACCTGTAATGTGTCCCGGGGCGTGTTGTGCCAATATCATTGTCTGACCACCCGTGCCGCAACCTAAATCGGCGATGCGGGATTGGTCGGAAAGATTGTCTATAAAGCCCAGCGCTTTAAGGGTTGCCTCGGGACTTCCGGGTCCTTGACGTTCTGTACTTAGGAAATATTCGCAGATTAAATTGAAATCGAATTCATGAATTGTTTTATTTTCGTTACTCATTTTCTTAACGTATACGGTATACAAGCGAAAGCATAATTAATGCTGTCATTATTGTATACGGGTTAAAAATTTAATTAATACAATAGATAATATACTCGAATGGAATTACTCGAGAATAAACGAAGGGGACAACCTGTACGGGAAATACAGATTGTTTACAATACCAAATCCGAAATAATAAATAAACTATTAAACATCAAATAATTTTTAGTGTTACAAATATACGCGGAATTTAGGTTCGTTGCAAGCTAAAACTGTAATAAAATGGAAATATAACGCGGAAACGAGTGTTTCGCCCGTGCTGGGGAAGGGGTGTCGGGATTGTGACCGGATTTGAAGAGAGGCGTTAAAATAACGTGGGGTCGCTTCGCAGGCTTTTCATTTCCCGCTCTTTTATCACGTCGTCTTCCAGAACGTGTCCGACGAGTTTGGGCGAATGTTTGTCGTGCCGTTCCGTGTTGCGTGACAGTTTCCCTTTGCCCGTGTTGGCGTAACAGTATATGCAACCGTTGAGGCAGGAGTCATACGTGCCGATGTCGATGCTCTCGATACATTGGCATATATCCCGTTGATTCTTGTCCTTTCTTGCCGTGATCGGGTAACCGATAATCCTTTCTATCAGTTCTTTGTCGATGCACATTCCGGCGGGAATGCCCATGTCCCGAAGATCGACTTTCACGGTACACGTGTCGAGGTGTATCGTGTCGGGGATTGTCTGCACGAAAGAGGTTGCCATTTCCCGGATTTCTTCCATGGATAGGGGGTGAATGTCATGTCGCGTGACGGCTTGCCGGACGTGGGTGTAGTGATCGATAAAGCCGAGCATGCATCTTTCCGTGTGGTCTTTCAGTCGCGAGGCGATAGATGCGAATGCTTCTTCGTGGAATCGCGTGTTATACTTGGAGTTCGTCAATATGGGATCGTACCGCCATATCACTTTTTCTTTGCCGATCTTTTCGGCAAGGCGTTTGAAGGTGTCTATCCGTTGTTCGAGCGACGGGAGGTTTCCTTCAATCTCTTTCCCGTAAGGGTTTAACGTGAATTGGAAATAATACTTGAAATCCTTTAAGGCATCCAGTTTATCAAGCATCGGGGCGGCATTCTTTGTCCAGAAAACCATACAGTCGACGACATCCGGCGTGAGCCGCACCCGGCTGAGCTGTTTCGGGTTAAAAGGATTTGGAACGAGTACGTACCCTTCCTTTACTCGGTTGACGAACCATTCCGAGTAAAAAGAGGGGATGTCTGTTCTTCTGCTGGCACTGATGATCATGTAGTAAAATTACTATTTCAACTCCTCCTCTATAAACAGAGGGAGAGCTAGTTACTCTCTATTCTTTTTAGCGGATGAAATTAGTCATAATTTTACTCTCCCCTTCGGGTGGAGTGAGCGTGTCTTTCGTCTGTTCTTTCATTTTCATCAACCAAGCCATATTTTTCCCCAGTGTTCGCATGATTTGTAGCCCTTCGTTGTCTTGAATGATTTCTCCGGCTTTCAACCCGTGGATAATATTCCAGTAATTGGAGGTCGGCACGAGCATTTCGGAATACGTGAGGTAATGATTCAGCCCGTCCAGCGTGGCAGAACCGCCTGAACGGCGAACGGCAACGATGGCTGCCCCTACTTTATGGCGGAACCAGTTGCCGTTTGCCCCGGCAACGTAGAAGGTGCGGTCGAGGAAGCATTTCATTGTTCCGGCGATACCTGAATAATGAACGGGAGAACCGAGAATCAGCCCGTCGACATCTTTTATCTTTTGCAGCAAGTCGTTGAGCGTGTCCGTGGTAATGACGCACCGTTCGTTATGATTCTTGAAGCACATGTTGCATCCCATGCAACCGTGTATCTTCTGGCTTCCGACTTGCAGTATCTCAAATTCGATATTCTCTTTTTTCAATTCTTCTCCTATGACTTTTAAAGCCTGAAAAGTATTTCCTTGCGGGTGAGGACTTCCGTTAATAGCGATTACTTTCATTTGTTTGAGTTTTATTGTTTATTTGTCTTTTTACGTGTGTTCACGTGAAATGTTGGTTGCTGTGACAAACATACATTTTTTGGGTGAAGATTCATAGCAATTGTTAAAACATAATCCGAAAGGGTGGGGGGAGATTATTCCTGTAGCAATTCCTCGTATAGTTCGTATAGTTGTTCTCTCAAGTACAGCACCGCGTAGCGTTTGCGGGAAATAAGCGTGTTCACGGGGATGCCTGTCGATGCGGAAATCTCTTTGAACGAGATGCCTTGTAATTCGGTCAGTTCAAACACGGTGCGTTGTTCCTCGGGTAGTTCTGTCAAGGCTTTGTCCAGTTCTTCCCAGACGAGGGAACGGGTGTATTCTTTTTCCGGCGAGGTGTCGGCGTCGAACAGAAATTCCGACATTTCTTTCAGCACGAGCGTTTCATCGTCATATTGCGGCAGAAGCGGCATTTGTTCTTCTTTGTGCTTCCGGTTCTTGTCGATAATGAGGTTGCGTGCCACGGAATAGAGCCATGCTGATATCTGCCGAATGGGAGGCTCCGCGGGATCCGTTTGGAGTAATTTATAGAAGACATCTTGTAGTATGTCTTCCCGGTCTTCTCGTGAAGAAACCCGTTGGGCAATATAACCTTTCAGTCGCGACTGGTAGTTCTTGAAAATGGTCGTTACGTCCATGGGTATTTATTTTTCCTCGGGGGGACGGGCATTGTCTTCCGGCTGGTCGGGAAAGCGGTCGAAACGTCGATGAATGAAATTGCGGCGTTCTTCCGGTGTCATGTTTTTGAATTTTTCCCGAAAAAGATGAGGATGTTCTCCGTGCGGCATCCCGAATCCGTGACGACCGAAGCCCCCGAAAAATAGCCTGCTCAGGATGAAGAGTCCGAGGGCTTGCCAGTAGCTGATGGCAGACCAACCGATGATAGAGGGAATCAGCCAGTTCCACAACAGCATGATGATGGCCGGAATAGCGGCGAGTGCAAAGAGCATAAACAGCGCGTGTAAGCCTTTTCTGTGTTTATTGTTTTTCATAGTATTCGATATTAATAGGTTGTATAAATGTAATATATTTTCGTGAAGTCCTGTAAAAAGTGGACGGATAAAGTGAGTAGGGCGATGACGCCAAGCGTGACGATAAACGGTATCACCGCCCTTACTTCCCGGATTATTACTTTATTATGGTTTCTCATGTTCGTTTCTTTTTTATAGTTACTCTCGGATTGCAATCCTTTCTATTGTTATAGACGAACGAGAGGAAAGAATATTTTAAAATAAGTCATCTTTTTTTCGAGAAAGGTGTAAAATCTCTTGTAATGTACTATTTTTACACGTGTAAATACGAGATGAGATGAAATACGAATTGAATGATAAACCGGGGCTGTTGCCCATGTTGATGTACGGGTTGTAATGGTGGAGCGTTTCCCTGCCTTGCGGACGTGGTTATCACGGTTTGTCCTTCGTGTAAATGGGAGTTGTATAGGAATTTAATCACGATCTCGATGAAGGATAATTTTGTTGAGATGATGGGGAAAAATCGAATTTTGGATTTAAATAAATAATCTCTATTTTTGAAAGATAATAATTTATGAATCTCGTGGGATATGTGCCAGACAGATGAAACAGATAGTAAGTTGATCGCTTTTACCCGGGGGAACGAGCGTGCATTTCATTATTTCTATGATTTGTATTATAATGCTTTATGCCTTTTCGGGCTCCGCATGGTGAAGGACGAGGAGGCTTGCCGAGATATGGTGCAAGACGTGTTTATCAATTTGTGGAAAACACGTGAAAATATCGAGTCTTCCCTACATTTGAAAATGTATGTTTATCAATCCATGCGCCACCGATGTCTGAATTATTTGCAAGAGAGGAAAGTGCACGAAAAGTATTACAAGGAATATCTGTTGGAGGAGGCCGAGGAGGATTATCAGGATCGTGTGGTGGAAGAGGAAGTCCACCGACTCGTGATTGCGGAAATCAATCGTTTGCCTGCCGAGCAACGTCGGGTGCTCTCGCTTCATCTGGAGGGAAACAACAACAACGAGATTGCCGAGATCATGCAAGTGTCCGTGAATACGGTGAAAACTCATAAAGCAAGAGCACGTCAACAATTAAAAATCAAGCTGAAAGACCTGTTTATCATATCTGTGGTGCTGGGGTTATAATTTTTTTCAAAAAAAATTACAGTCCCTTGTCATCCTCTTTGCCGACTTCTTGGTAATAGTAATAAAAGGATGAATAAAATCCCGATTTATGGATATGAATACACAAATGACATGCACGACTATCGAAGAACGTATCCAACAGATAAAGAGGTATCTGGAAGGAACATTACCTGCAAAGGATTTGGAGATTTTTCAGCGGTGGATGGAAGAAAGTCCGGCTAACCGGAAATTGGTGGAAAGGATTGAAAATGAGGAGCTAATTGCATTCAAAATCCGATACTATGAGAATAGTCACAAAACAGAGGATTGGCAAAAAGTGAAACGTCATTTACAAGGATCGAAACGCATGAGATTTGTGACTCGCTACGCGATAGCCGCCACAATTGGTTTATTGATTAGTGTTGCTGTTTATCTTTTGTATTTTACTGACGTGACTTTAGAAGCGCCTCTCGTGGCTCAACAACAACCTATCATGAAAGGTGGTTCGAAAGCTTATTTGGAGCTGGCAACAGGGGAATATATCACGTTGGATAGTAATAGTCACATACCAACCCGTGTGGATGGTGCGATTCTGAAAACAGACCCGAAAGGCATGTTAGTCGTGGAAAAAGAAATGCAAGAGGATGTGGAGCAAGAAATAAAGTACCATCGTATAGTGGTGCCACAAACGGGAGAATACCACGTGATGTTGTCTGACAGTAGTAAGATTTGGCTAAATTCACTTTCAGTTCTTGAATTTCCGGTTCGGTTCACGGGCAAAGAACGCCGGGTGAGGTTAGTGGCAGGAGAAGCTTATTTCGAGGTAACTAAAAACACACGCCATCCTTTTATCGTGGAAGTGGAAAATAAAGAGGTACGGGTGTTAGGTACTAGTTTCAATATCAATCGTTACGAGCAAGCATTCATCGCAACTCTTGTGACGGGTAAAGTAGAAGTGTCCACGAGAGAGAAAACCTACACTCTATCCCCCTGTATGCAACTTAAGGAAGAGAATGGGAAAGTGTCCTTGCAAAAGGTGGATACCCGGGAATTCACTGCTTGGAAAGACGGCTGGTTTGTGTTCAAGAACCAGCGTTTGGAAGAAGTGCTCTCGACGCTTGCTCGCTGGTATGGGATAGAGGTGTTTTATCAAAAAGAGAAGTTGAAAGATTTGCACTTCACGGGTAATATCCAACGACACATTGATATATCGGAAGTCCTGCAATTTTTACAAAAAACGGGTTCCGTGAGATTTAATTTGAATCAGCAAATGTTGATTGTATCACAATAAGAAATACCGGGAACTGGTCCTTCCCGGTAAATAAGAAAGAAAAAATAATAAGTATTTAACTCTCTAACAAAACAAATGTATGACAAAAAAACGACATTTACGATTTTTACGGAATCGTATTTTAGAAAAATGGATCATCATGATGAAATTAATCACATTTCTATTGTTTGTAAGTTGTATGCAAGTGATGGCGGTAGCCTACTCGCAAAATGCACGGGTAAGTTTTTCCGTGAAGAACAGCCAGTTGGAAAAGGTGTTTGATTTGCTTGAAGAACAATCCGGTTACTCGTTCGTGTATAATCACGAGCAATTGAAATCTGCCGGATTGATTACTGCGGACTTTAAAAACGAAACGGTCGCTTCTATTCTGCAATATTGTTTGCAAGGCACGGGATTGAGTTACGAATTTCTGAATAACACAATTATCATCAGGCAAGTAGAAGAAGAAAGGGTAGCCCTCACGCTTAGGGGATTCGTGTGGGATACCAAAAGGCAACCCTTGCCGGGTGTGACCGTGAAATTAGTGGGAACTTCCGTGGGTACGGCCACGGATGCAAAGGGATGGTTTTCTGTTAAGTTGCCAGTGACGAAGGGACAGTTGGAGTTTTCTTTCGTTGGTTTCAAAAAGCATATAGTTACCTTCACGACCGAAACAGCCCGAGATACTTTACACGTAATCTTACAAGAGGATGTGCAAGCCATGGAAGAGGTGGTTGTGACCGGTTACGGGAACGTGACAAAAGGAAACTATACCGGAGCTTCCACCACGATTCGGGCAGAAAATATCATGATGGCGGGAGTTTCTTCCATAGACCAAATGCTACAAGGGGTTGTGCCCGGCATGCTGGTGATGAATAAGACGGGATTAGTGGGAGCATCTCCCAAAATTCGGGTGCGGGGAACATCCTCATTGTTAGGTAGTCAGGAACCTGTTTGGGTCGTGGACGGAGTAATTCAACGTGATCCTCAGCCCTTCAATCCAGAAGATAACACGAAATTTTCTGCGGATGCCGATGATATCAAACAATTGGCAGGAAACGCAATTTCTTGGTTAAACCCGAATGATATCGAAACGATCACAGTATTGAAAGATGCTTCTGCCACAGCTATCTACGGTTCGCAAGCGGCTAACGGGGTGATCGTGATTACCACGAAAAAAGCTATCGCAGGGAAAGTGCAGATCAGTTACAGCGGAGACTTTTCCATCGGGCAACGTCCTCATTACGGGTTATACGATTTGATGAACTCTGCGGAGCGGATGCAACTTTCCCAAGATATATACAAGGAACAACGGAAATTTGACCCGAATGATATCATTCTTTCCATCGGGTATGAAGGTTTGTTGAAACGTTACTTGAACAAGGAAATTTCTTTGAGCGAGATGGACAAGGAGTACCAAAATATGGCTCGCCAAAATACGGACTGGTTTGATATCTTGTTCCGGAATTCATTCAACCATTCTCATAACGTGAGCTTTAGCGGGGGATCGGACAAGATTCAGAACCGCACTTCGTTGAGTTTTACCAGCGAGGACGGGGAAGTGAAAGGGAATAGCTTGACCCAATTTGCTGCCACGTCGAACACGACGATCAATATCAGCGAGAAGTTGAGAGTAAATTTATTATTGAACGGAAGCTCACGTCAGGTGAAAGGTTTTGCTTATGAGGTAGATCCCTTCAAGTATGCTTATAACACCTCTCGCGTGATTCCTGCTTTCAACCCGGACGGGTCTTATTATTTCCATGAAAAATTGAGCGAAGAAGAATCAACTGTAGGCTATACAAGCATATACAATTACAATATATTAAATGAATTGGCCAACACGGGTAGCCGTAACGTGACTCGCACTTGGGGAGCCACCGTGGATTTGAAGTGGGAAATTCTCTCGGGCTTGGAATATCAAGGATTGGTGGCCTATTCCTCTTCTTCTGCCGACACGAAGAAACATGCCACGGAACATTCTTTCTATATCACCCAAATACGGTCATATGAATATGGTGCTTACGCGCCTAGTGCTCCCGAGATTGAATATTCTCGCCTACCCATGGGAGGTTTACTTGAAACGGATTTGACGAATGTAACTTCCGTGACGGTACGTAATGCCTTGGTATACGATCATTTATTTAAAGAGAAACATAGAGTGACATTGCAATTGGGTATTGAAACCAACTCGGTAAAAACCAGAGGAGAAGCCAACAAGCGATACGGTTATCTTCCCAATCGAGGAGAGTTGTTTGCGAACCCGCCTGCTGTATATAATCCGTTAGGTTGGTACGAAGAAGATAATACGGAAATAGGACAAGGTGAGCACAAGGTCTTAAACAGGGTCGAGAATAAATTGAGTGAATACGGGATGGCCGTGTACACGTATGACGATCGTTACGTGTTTAACTTTAGTGCTCGCATGGATGCTTCCAACCGCTTCGGTCAGGACAAGAACAAGCGTTTCCAACCCACTTGGTCGGCGGGTTTGAAATGGCGGATGGCTAGCGAGTCATTCTCCCGGGATTTGTGGTGGCTAAATAATCTCGACCTGTACGGTTCATACGGTTATCAAGGGAACTCGGTGGAGACTGTTTCTCCTTTCTTGGTTACCAAGACTTCATTTATTGAAGAGTATAGTTCTTACGGTTTGGAAATTCAATCTTTGCCTTATCCTAACTTGGGTTGGGAAAAAACGAAGACTTGGAATATTGGAGTAGACGGGGCTTTCTTGGAGGGGCGTTTGAACTTCACGTTTAACTATTTCAAGAAAATAAGCAGCGTGCTTTCTTCCCGCGGCGTGCCTCAAGAGAATGGCGTGGAAAATGGTATTGTTTCCGGTTCAACCATGCACAACGACGGTTACGAGTTTGTGATTAACGTCGTTCCCGTGCAAACGAAAGATTTCACGTGGCAGCTCTCGCTAAATACTTCCGTGACGCGTAACAGAGTGGAAAAGAATAGCCGCCAAAACACGTTGGATGATTACTTGAATGGTTCCGGAGTTATAGATGGACGCCCGTTCTCCACGTTCTATTCATACCAGTTCGACGGTTTGGAGCAAGAATACGGGCACCCCATATTCAAAGATTTAGACATCGAAGACGGGAAAAGTCCTAAAGATTTCTTGGTAGAAAGCGGTAAGTTGATACCTGATTTCTCCGGTGGGTTAAACATGTTGTTCAAGTATCGTCAATTCTCCTTGTACGCTTTGTTTGCCGTGCAATGGGGTGGACACGATCGTTTGCCGGATCTTTACAGTGGAGACGGTCTTCCCCGTTCGGAACAAAATGTGTCCCGCAAATTGCAAGACCGTTGGAAAAAAACGGGGGATAAAACTACGATACCTTCTTTACCATTAATTGATAACGAGTGGATAAGCGTACCGGCAACCCAAACTTCCAACAGAATGAATAAAAGTCGCTATGCGATGTATAACCAATCCGATGTTCGGGTGGCTAACACTGATTTTATTCGTTGCCGTTCCCTCTCTTTGAGTTATAATTTTAAAGGGGAGTGGTTACAGCAAACCGGTATCAACTACTTGCAAGTGAAGGCAAGCATGACGAACCCGTTCATGTGGGTGTCTGATAAAAAATGGGATGGTTTGGATCCTGAAACCGGGGATTGGCCTAGCCGTCGGGTAACCTCTTTGTCATTACAGGTAATATTTTAACAATTAAAGATATATAACATGAAACAGTTAACATGGATATTTATAGGATGGATTGGCCTAATGTTGACAAGCTCCTGCTCGCAATTCTTGGAAGAGCAGTCGCAAGACGAGGTGATCCCTACAAGCGCCACGGATTATCGTGAAATATTATTACATTACACACAAAGAGTAAAGTACGAGGTATTGGATTTCTTGGATGATGATATCGCAATAGGAGAGTTGGGCACGTACGAAAACTCTACCCTATTAAAGTATGGGGGATGTTTTTCGTGGCAACCCGATATGTGGGAACAGCCTAAAGCAATAGGTCAAATCGGTAAAGAATACAGCGAATCGTACAACCGCATTATGGCTTATAATGCCGTATTAAACGGTATCGACGAGGCTAGTGGCTCCAATGAAGAGAAAGAACGGGTAAAGGCGGAAGCTCTCGGGTTGCGTGCTTATACCTATTTCATGCTGGTAAACTTGTTCGGGGAACCTTATAACCATAATAAAACAGCCTTGGGAGTTCCCTTGAAATTAGACGCACCCTTGATTGAAAACGGGTTGCCTCGCAATACGGTAGAAGAAGTTTATAAACAAATTATTACAGACTTGGAAACTGCTTCCGCATTGCTGAATAAATACCCGAAACGGCGGGGTGATTATTATATAAATAATACGACCGTGGATATTTTATTATCTCGGGTTTGTCTTTACATGGAAAAGTGGGATGAAGCCATCACGGCAGCTTCTCGGGCAATAGCTTCTGCTGAGGGGTTAACGGACTACACGACATTATCCCCGGATGACGATTTTTACCTGAGTACTTATGAGCATTCTGAGGTAGAATGGTTATACGGAGCAATCCCGACTGTAGTTGGAGGAATATCCCAAGTGGTAGCTGCAAGCGATTTATTATCTGGATACGAGGCAAGGCAAGACAAGCGCTTGGAATTGTGGTTCGACGCGACAAACAAACGTCCCAAAAAACGTGATAGGGATGGTATCGTTCCCAATCAATCGATCCGGCTCTCGGAGGCCTACCTGAACAGGGCGGAAGCAAGAGTATTGGCAGAAAATGCGGATATCCCGGGTGCTTTGTCTGACTTGAACAACTTGCGTCGCCACCGGATTGTGAATTACCAAGATATCTCGGAAAGTAACAACCTTTTAGAAGAAATACGAGAGGAACGTCGTTTGGAATTGTGTTTTGAATACCATCGTTGGTTTGACTTGCGGCGTTACGGTATGCCTCCCATTTCTCATGACTATAGAACAAAATCGACTGCTCCTTGGGTCACTTACACGCTACGGCAAAATGATCCGCTTTACACGCTTCCGCTCCCACGGTCAGTGATGGATAACAATATGAGTCTGAAACAAAATGACTCGGCATACGCACCTCAAAGAGGTGGTACTCAAAAATAACTATAAAAAATAATGATGATGAAGAGAATATACATATATGTGATTGCTTCCGTTATTTTATGGGCAACGGCCTGCTCGGAGGACGATTCAATAGGTCACGTGGATCCCTTAGAACCGGACTATGTGTTACCCACGGGTACCCCGGTAGATGATACGATTGCTAACTATTACAAGCGGTACGGGAGCTATTTTTTATACAAGTATACGGATTTGGAATTCTATTATGAGATTTCTTACCGCGCAGATTATAGCTACGAAATAGCAGATCCCCTATACGTGGAGGATATGCTCGATTTGCTGAAAGAGGTGTGGATGGATTTCTACCCGACGGAGTTTCATCAAAAATACATGCCTCACAGAATCTTCATTGCGGGCACTCTGCTGGACTACTTCGAGGATGAAATTTTCACCTTCACGGGAACAAACTCCTTATACGTGGGCTTCTGTTCCAACGAGTTGGAGAATGTTACCCCTGAAAAGAAATGGGAATGTAAAAAGACTTTACAACGACTGCTTTGGTCAAAATGGGGAGTGGTTATAAATGCCCCGGAAGAGTTCACGCGGATCAGTGATTACGCCACGAGAGTGGAAGACGACTCAGAACAAGCACGTAACAGGGGATTTCTTTCCGGACACTTCGACGACGGTGAAGAATACGAGTGGAGTAGCGAGTTACACTATTACTCGAGAAAAGAAGTCGAGCAAAAAGATTTCTGTTCTTTCTTGGTCCATATGACAACCCGTACTTCTGCCGAATTGACCTCGGATCTGCAATATCCTTTAGTAAGAAAGAAGTATGATTTCCTTCAGAAGTGGTTTAAAGAGAAATATAATATTGATTTAAAAGAAATAGGTGACACGACTTACGAGTAACCTTATTATTTAATTGACTAAAAAACAGTAAGATGAAAAGATTGTATGTAATGCTACTAATGGTAGCAATGCTTGTTTCATGCCTTGAAATGACTGGGGCAGAACGTAAAAAAAAGAAAAAAGAAGAGGGAAAAACTGAGCAACAAAGCAAGTATGAAGAATTATTGGAAAAACCGGGAACGGTGACAGCCAAAGGTGGTTTTGCCACGGTACATAAAGTGGGACAGAAAATTTATCTCGAGTATCCTTTACAATACTTGGGACGAGAGGTATTGCTTGGAAGTGCGGTGAAATCAACCAGTGATGCCTTTTTGGTAACATTGGGTTATAAGGCAGCAGAAACTTTACACCTGAAATTTGAATTACAAGACTCCACGATTTGGGTAGAATATCCCAACACGGCTGTACTTCGTGAAAAAAATGAAACATCTGAAATTGGGAAAGCTCTTGATCGAGGCTACACTTCAAAATTTTACAAAAAGTTTAAAGTGACTACTTATAATAGCGATAGTACGGCTGTTGTGTTCGAAGCAACCAGTTTATTTAAAAATAAAGATTTGAATCCGACTTGGGGAATGCTAGGGAATGTTATTACAGAAAAGGAAGACAAAGATTCTTTCACGTTTGGAACGATAAAGGCTTTCGACGATAATTTATCCGTGGAGGTGAAACAAAATTTCTCAACTAAAATGGTATATGAAATGTTCATATTCACATTGGAATTTTCGTTAGGTGATGTGACTGCAAATTCTTCTATTTCCATGCTTTTATTACCGGAAGAAAAGATGCAACCTCGTGTACGTGATAGTCGCGTGGGTGTGTTTCCAAGTTATCATTTAACGGGTATATTTCCCTTTCCGAAATCAAGTTACGGGGACAAAGAAATAGATGGTGTGAAAACTTTTTATTTGGCCACTCGTTGGCGATTGGAGCCAGTAGATAAGGTGGCGTGGGAACGTGGCGAGTTAGTGGATGTGAAGAAACCGATTATTTGGTACGTGGATGACGCTTTCCCTGCTGAATGGCTCCCTGCTATTCACGAGGGTATTTTGGTTTGGAATCAAGCATTCGAAAAGATAGGGTTGAAGAACGTGATGCAAGCACGTAATTTCCCGACTAAAGAAGAAGACTCGGCTTTTGATCCGGATAACTTGAAGTACTCTTGTATCCGTTATGTTCCGGCAGCCATCGGCAATGGAATGGGACCTAGCTGGACTGATCCTGTAACGGGTGAAATTCTAAATGCTTCGGTATTTATCTGGAGTGATATAGCGAAATTGGTGAACGAATGGCGTTTTGTTCAGACGGCACAAATAGATGAACGAGTGCGTGGCAAAAAGCTCCCTGCCGACGTGATGCACGAGTCCATGGTTTACGTTATTGCGCATGAGATCGGTCACACGTTAGGTTTGATGCACAACATGAGTGCTTCCCACGTTTATCCGGTAGATTCTTTGCGGTCAGTTTCTTTCACGATGAAAAATGGAACAACCCCCTCTATCATGGATTACGCTCGTAATAATTACGTGGCTCAACCCGAAGACAAAGGTGTGAAATTGACCCCTCCCGACTTGGGTGTTTATGACGAGTACGTGATCAAGTGGCTTTATTCGCCTATTACAGGAGAAAAGAATATGTGGGAAGAAGCTGAAATCATTGAGAAATGGGTAGATGAGAAAGCAGGTGATCCGTTATATCGTTATGGGGAACAGCAATTCCGGAACATTTGGGATCCTAGTAGTATGAGCGAAGATTTAGGTGATGATCCGGTTAAGGCTGGGGACTACGGGATCAAGAACTTGAAATATATCTTGTCGAACTTGGAAGCGTGGAGTGGTGAGGAGGGAGATCTTTCACGCCGGGAAAGTTTGTATCAACAATTAGCTATGCAATACATGGGTTATTTATACAATGTGATTTTTCAAGTTGGAGGTGTTTATTTGACGAATGTGAAAGACGGCACTCCGGGGACTCCTCATCTCGCGGTAGCAAAGGCTGATCAAAGAAAAGCAGTAAAATGGGTAATTAATGAATTGCGTAATTGTGATTGGCTCGACGATGAAAAGTTATTAGGTAAATTACCCGTGCGAACTACTTACACCACGGCAATACGGGAAAGTTTATCTAAGCAATTATCGGAAGTATGGGCTAATAGAGTTTTAATAACTTCTAAATTGTCTACACCCCAGGAGGTTTATTCTGTGAAGGAATTGTACGAGGATTTGTATGCAGAGGCGTTTTACCCGACTTTGCAGGGGAAAACATTGACTGCTTTTGACAAGGCTTTACAAAAAGGATTGATGGCGGATGTAAATAAATCCGCTTCGGGAAAAAAGAACTTGTTCGGTCTTGTGGATGACTGTCCTGTTATGATCTATCCAACGTTAGATGAATTACGATTGTTTAACATAGTGCCTGCGAAATTGCTGGATCGCTTTGCCACTAAATTTGCCGAGGTAGAAAGTAAAGTTGGAGTAGGTTCCGTGGCTAAAGTACTTTTATCATGTCAATTTAGTGACGAGAATGGAACTATGGATAATTACATGGAAGGCGATCCGAATGAAAAAGCGGAAGCCCAATTGAACATCGTGAAAAAAATCAATACTTTGGCTAAAAGTAAAATGGCCACAGCTCCAGTGGTGGATCGGGCTCACTATGAGCTTCTTTATCGGGAAACTCAAAAAGCATTGAAGATAGAGTAGTGTAATATCGTAAATGCATTCAATTTCTATAAATAAAATTCATCGAGTCCCGCTACCCGCCCTGGTAACGGGACTCGCTTTTATTACTTCTTGTATATTGACACGTCCGAAACATCTTTTTTTCGAGAAAGGTGTAAAATCTCTTGTAATGTACTATTTTTACACGTGTAAATACGAGATGAGATGAAATACGAATTGAATGATAAACCGGGGCTGTTGCCCATGTTGATGTACGGGTTGCAATGGTGGATCGTTTCTCTGCCTTGCGTGGTGATCATGGGAATTATCGTTTCGAAGCTGCATTACACGGACGTGGCGGAACAGACTTTCTACCTGCAAAAGTTGTTCGGGATCATGGGCGTGGCGATGGTCGTGCAAGTGTTGTGGGGGCATCGGTTGCCGTTGGTTATCGGTCCGGCATCCGTGTTGCTGATAGGGATTCTTGCTACTGTTTCAGCGGGAATTTCCGCCATATACACGGGGATTCTGGTCGGGGGACTGGTGTTGACGGTATTGGCGTACAGTGGTTGGTTGGGAAAATTACAGTTTATTTTCACGCCTCGCGTTGTCACGGTCATTCTGATATTGATTGCTTTCACGTTGACTCCCGTTATTTTGAACCTTGTCATGGGAGATACGGCACACGGGTTGTTCAATTTGTTTTTCACGTTGCTCATCGTGTTTGCGTTGGTTATCGGGAATAAGTTTTTACGGGGGATATGGAAGTCTACCACGGTGTTGTGGGGGATAGCCGGAGGGGCGCTGGTGTATTATCTGGTGAATGGTTTTCCCGTGTTACCCTCGACGGGGGCGGAAAGCCAAGTATCTCTGTTTAATTTTTCACTGGATTTTGAGGCGGGGACGATATTTTCGTTTTTGTTCTGTTACGTGGCACTTATCGTGAACGAGTTGGGTTCGATTCAAGCCGTGGGATATATGTTGCAAGCCGATAACCTGAATAAACGTACAACCCGGGGCGTGGGGGTTGTCGGGCTCACTAACGTGTTGTCGGGATTGTTCGGGGTAATCGGTCCCGTGGATTATTCCATGAGCCCGGGAGTGATCGCCGCCACGGGGTGCGCCTCTCGCTATACCTTGATTCCGGCGGGTATCGGTTTGATAGCGTGTGCTTTTTTCCCGGCTGTGGTCGGGTTGTTGGTAACGTTGCCGGGGGTGGTCATGGGGGCGATATTGCTTTACTTGATGGCGACGCAGTTGGCGGCGGGGATGCAAATGTTGGTACGTGAACGGGCGATCACGGATTTCGATAGCGGCGTGGTAGTCGGCTTGCCCCTGATGGTGGCGTTGTTGCTGTCTTTCGCTCCCTCGGAAGTGGTGAATCTTATACCTTCTTTGTTTCGCCCGATCGTGGGAAACGGTTTCGTGATGGGAGTCGTGTCCGTGTTGATTCTGGAGCATCTGATCTTTAGAAAGAGCAAACCTGCGCAAGGGGCGTGACGTATACATGGGAAAAAGAAGATTTGTATGAAAGGAATTTATATCTATCATAGCGGGTTTGCCCTTTTGGACGAGGGTGTTACCGTGATTATCGATTATTATAAGGATTCGGCAAACCCGCCGTTGACGGGTGTCGTGCACGGGGAGTTGTTGGGACGTCCGGGTAAACTCTATGTTTTGGCATCCCATGTTCATGCCGATCATTTTAACCCGGATGTGTTGACTTGGAAACATTCACGACCTGATATTCAATATATTTTCTCTAAAGATATTCTTGAAGTGGGACATGTCGGTTTATGGGATGCCTGTTATATCGAGAAGGGTAACGTGTGGACAGATGGGATACTGGAAATAGAGGCGTTCGGTTCCACGGATGCCGGGATTTCATTCTTGCTGCGCTTACGCGGGAAGACGGTTTTTCATGCCGGGGATTTGAATAATTGGCATTGGAAAGAGGAGGCGACCGGGGAAGAGGTGCGGGAAGCGGAAAGTGCGTATCTGGCTGAACTCGATACGCTCGCGCGGAGAACGGATAGCATGGATTTGGTTATGTTTCCTGTCGATCCCCGTTTGGGGGAGGACTATATGTTGGGGGCGAAGCAATTTATAGATCGGTTCCGCGTGGGAACGTTTGTTCCGATGCATTTTGACGACGTTTACGATAAAGCGAATGCTTTCCGGGAATATGCCGGGGAACGAGGCGTTCGTTTCGTGAGTTTGGAGTATAAAGGAGAGGAGTTTATGATTTAAGATTGGGCGATTTACGATTGCCGATTCTGTGATTGTATGAATTTTTAAATTTAAAATTGTTGTGCTATGGAGATTAAAAGTCGATTTGACCATTTCAATTTTAACGTGCTTGATTTGAACAGAAGCATTCGTTTTTACGAGAAAGCCTTGGGATTAAAGGAAGTCCGCCGGATGGAAGCCAAAGACGGTTCCTTTATTTTAGTGTATATGGGTGAGGAAAAGACCGGGTTCCTGTTGGAATTGACGTGGATGCGGGATCGGAAAGAACCCTACGACTTGGGAGAGGGGGAATTTCACCTTTGTATGCGTGTTCCCGGCGATTATGATGAGGTACGGGCATACCACAAGCAAATGGATTGCGTGTGCTACGAGAATACTGATATGGGGCTTTATTTTATTGCTGATCCTGACGGGTATTGGATCGAGATACTGCCGGAATAAGATTTTGTGATGATTCAACCGGAAGTCTATAAAATTTTGCTTCCTTTTATAAATAATTAGGAATATAGGTAATATCCATTCCATAATCGTGCGGTTGCCCGCTTGACGGATCAGCGTGTTCAAGTAATGTAGCGTGAGGTACAGGTGGTCGGCATAAAACGCCACATTTATTAGGAACGAATAAGTTTTATTCGGAAATAAATGTGTTCGGGAATAATATATTTCTTTACATTTGTAATGTGGAATTTAGATAGCTAGTATGACGGAGCGAGTAAAATATGATGTAAATCAGTTGGTACAAGATTTGAAAAAGGGGTACGAACCGGCTTTTGATTACCTGTTTACAACCCGTTACGAGGACTTGTGCCGTTTTGCACGGGCTTTCGTGGGATCATATGACGTGGCGGAGGATATCGTGCAGGATGTTTTTGTCCGGATATGGGAGAATAACTTGAAGATTAGCAGCGATATTTCACTGGATAGTTATCTTTACGTGGCGGTGCGAAACGGTTGTGTCAGTTATGCGCGCCGACAAAGACCTCACGTGGGGTTGGAGGCATTGTCGGAGATGGAAACGGAAGAGATTTTGGCGGAGGATTGGAAATACGTGTGGGATGCCGTGGAAAGTTTGCCGGAGCAATGCCGTGTTGTTTTAAAATTGGTCGTACTCGAAGATATGAAGTACGCGGAGGCGGCAGAGAAACTGGATATCTCGGTCAATACGGTCAAAACGCAAATGAAGATTGCTTACCGGGAGTTGAGAAAGAAATTTACGTCGGGAGAGATTTCTGTTTTGTTCTATTATTTTTATGTGGGTGAGGGGTTTAATAGGCGGTAATTTATTTTTTTGAAAAATATTCTGTTTTCTTTTCACCCTTTTTTTATTCTTGTGCGTCCTCTCACGAAGAATATAAATCAGCTTGTCATTTTATGAACGAGAGAATAGAAGAATTATTGGTAAAAAGGATTGACGGGGAACTTTCTGCCGCGGAGGAGAAAGAATTGTCCGGGTGGTTGGCAGAGTCGGAGGCTCATGGACGAATCTTGCGGGAATTTGAAGCGGTGCGGCAGCGGTTGTCCGTGTTGCGGGAAGAATTTCACCCGAATGTGCAAGGACGTTTGCAGTCGGTTAAGAAGCATAAAAAACGACGGGTGCGTTATGTTGCGGGGTGGATGCGTTATGTTGCGGTCGGTATTTTACTTGTGAGCGTGGGGAGCTACTTGTTGTGGAATGATGGGAAAAAGAAAGAGGAGGAACATCGTATTTTCGCGAAAGTGGCGGTGCCCGGGAAAGAACAGGCGTATATCGTGTGGGCGAACGGGGTACAAGTGGCAATCGACGAAACGATGAAAGATACTTTGCTGACTGGGGACGGGGGAGCGGTAGTGCGGGTGGATTCCAACCGGGTGTTGCGTTACGAGGGAGGGAATAATGATGAAGGATTGGAACGGCGGGTGCATAAATTGGTGATCCCGAATGGAGGGGAGTATCGAATGGTGTTGGAAGACGGGTCGGTTGTTTGGTTGAATTCCGCTTCTTCGCTGGAAATACCGGAACGCTTTGCCGCGGGGGAGAGAAGGGTACGATTGGTGGGAGAGGCTTATTTTAAGGTGAAGAAAGATTCATCAAGACCGTTTTACGTGGCAACGGAACGTGCTGACGTGTGCGTGTTGGGTACGGAGTTCAACGTTTCAGCTTACGAGGAAGATCGTGATGCCGTGATGACGCTCGTGAACGGGGCGGTGCGGGTGGATGCCCGCGGAGGAGAGTCGGTGGTGCTGGAGCCGGGACAACAGGCGTTGACTGCGGGTGGAAAAATTGAGGTGCAGGATGTCGATGTGTCGTATGTCACGTCTTGGGTGAACGGGAAGTTTAGTTTTGATAATTCCCGTTTGGAAGATATCGCCCGGCAGGTTTCCCGCTGGTATGACGTGAAAATATCTTTTGATGATGATGATTTGAAAGATATTCGTTTTTCCGGGGCGATGTTGAAATTTAGACCGTTGAGCGATTTGATCGAGATGATTGAGGCAACGAGTTTTGTGCGGTTTAGCGTGAAAGGAGAAAATATTATAATATCTGGAAAATAAAAATCGAGGAAGTGGCTAGACTTCCCCGGTTTTGAGTGGTAATTGCTTTGTTACTGTTTGAGAGAGAACAAAGCTATGTATAACCTTAAATGCAAATATATGGAAAATAATCGAGAGCCTAACCGGTTTATGCGGTTAGGACGAAAAAAAATGTTATCGATGATGCGTTTGGCTAGTTTTTTTTGTTTGTTGAGTATCGTGTGCGGCGTGCAGGTGGCACATGGACAGGAACGTAGGGTTTCTTTGGAAGTGAAGGATACTCCGATCAATCAGGTGCTGCGTATGTTGGGAAAAGAGTTCGGGAAGGATTTCTTTTACAGTAATGTGCAGGTGGATATGAATGAAAAGGTGAACGTGAAGTTAGTGAATGCCACTATTGACGAAGCGTTGAAACAGGTGTTCGCGGGGAAGCAGGTGCGGTACGAGGAGAAGGAGAATTTCGTGTTGATTTTGGAAATTCGGGAAGTAAAGAAAGACACGAAAGTGCCGGAAGTGCGCGGTGTGGTGTATGATGACTTGAACGAGCCGTTGCCGGGAGTAACGATTATGCTCAAGGGAACAAGTACGGGTTTCGTCAGTGATGCGGATGGAAAATTCAAAAGTGCGTTGACGATGAAATTACCCATAACTTTGGTATTCTCTTTTATCGGTTTCGAAACTCAGGAAGTTGTGGTAACGGATAGCACGCGGGAGGTGACCGTGAAGATGAAACCTGACGTGAAACAAATGGAAGAGGTGGTCGTGACGGGATACGCTAACGTGAAAAAGTCCAGTTTTACCGGAAATGCGGTGAGGGTGGATAAAGAGGAGTTGTTCAAGGTATCGCCGACCAACGTGATCGATGTGTTGCAGGTGTTTGATCCTTCATTGCGTATCATGAAAAATAACGAAATGGGAGCAGACCCGAATACATTGCCGGAGTTTTATATCCGGGGACGTTCCGGTATCGGGGTGATGGATTTGGATAAGGAGAGCCTTTCCGAATCGGCTTTGAGTAATAATCCCAATTCACCTATTTTTATTATGGACGGTTTCGAGGTGACGGTGCAAAAGGTGTATGATTTTGACCCGAACCGTATAGAGAGTATCACGATATTGAAGGATGCCGCGGCTACGGCTATTTACGGTTCCCGTGCGGCTAACGGTGTGGTGGTGATTGAAACGGTGGCGCCGAAACCGGGACAGTTGAACGTGATGTATAATTTCACGGGTGCGCTTACCGCTCCGGATTTGTCGGATTATAATTTAATGAACGCTAAAGAGTTGCTTGAGGCTGAGCGGTTGGCAGGGTATTATGAACCGACTTCCAACATTAATTCGTCTTATACTCTTTTAAGCGAGTACGAGGCGAAGTTGTCGAACATTATTCGGGGGGTAAACACGGACTGGTTGTCACAACCTTTGCAGAACGAATTTAATCATAAACATAGTCTTGCCATTCAGGGTGGTTCCGAGAATATGCGTTTTAACGTGGATCTGAATTACGATAACCAGAATGGAGTGATGAAAGGATCTTTCCGAGAGCGCTTGGGAGCTGGATTTTACTTGGATTACCGTATCGGCGGGATGCAGTTGAAGAATCAGATCGCCTACACGGTCACGAAATCAGAAAATTCTCCTTATGGAGATTTTAGTGATTACACGAAGAAATTGCCGTATGATGAGTTGAAAGATGCGGATGGAAATTACGTGGAACAGACAAAACTTTGGCATGGGGGTATGAGTGGCACGAAAAATCCGTTGTACGAGGCGAAAATGTTGAAGAGTTTTGATAAAAGTAAAATACAGGATTTGACGAATAATTTGAGTTTGAACTGGTATATCACGAAGAGTCTTTATTTTAAAGGACAGGTAGCGGTAACTTTGACCGATACTGAAACAAAAGTTTTTAAAGACCCGCTTTCTTCTTCGTTTTACAACGTGGATGATGACAAGAAAGGTTCGTTGAATTTGAGTAAGAGGAAACTGGTGAAATGGAATACCAATTTCGTGTTGAATTACGTGCAGGCGATAAAGAAGCATAATATGAATTTTTCGTTGGGATTGAACACGAACACGGAGAGTACGAATAGTTCGGTGGAGAAATATTTGGGATTTCCTTCGGGTGAATTGAATACCCCGGCTTTCGCGGAGAACGTGGATGATGTACCCACGTATTCGGATAATAAAAAGCGGCTGTTCGGGGCGTTTGTTTCATTAAACTACACGTATAACGATATTTATTTACTTGATGCCTCGTGGCGTCTGGACGGTTCGTCCGAGTTCGGGGCAGACAAGAAATATGCTCCGTTTTATTCCGGGGGTGTCGGGTTGAACGTGCATAATTACGAGTTTATGAAAGCGCAGGATGTGGTGAGCTTGTTGAAGATCACGGGGACCATGGGAGTGTTGGGAAAAACCAATTTCCCCGCTTACGCTGCCAAGCATACTTATGATGTTACGAATTCGTATTATTCCACGGGTGGCGGTATTTACTTGCACTATATGGGAAATGAGAATTTGAAATGGGAGCGGACTTTTTCCCGTGATTTGAAATTGGAGTTGGGTTTCTTGAATGACGCGATTTATACGAAGTTTACGTGGTATAATAAAAAGACCAAGGATTTGATCACGGATGTGACGATTCCTACCCATACCGGTTTTACTTCTTACAAGGATAATATGGGTGAGGTGGAGAATAAGGGATTCGAATTGGATGTCCGTTTTAATATTCTCCAGAATAAAGATTGGATGGTTGCCGTGTTCGGGAATCTGGCACATAACCGGAACAAAATATTGAAGATTTCTGAATCCTTGAAGGCGTATAATGAACGGGTAAACGAGAAATTTGATGAATACTTTGATAACGTTTTCAACAAACAGGATTTGAAGTATAGCAAACCTTTGCTGAAATACGAGGAAGGAGGTTCTTTGACGGCTATTTACGGGATGCGTTCTTTGGGAATAAACCCGAGTAACGGGAGCGAGTTGTTTCTTGACCGGAGTGGTCAGGTCATTCAGGAGTGGACATCCAGCCAACAGTCTATTTTAGGTGACACGGAACCGGATGCAACGGGTTCTTTCGGGGTGAATTTGCAGTGGAAGCGGTTCACGTTATTTGCCACGTTTATGTATGAATTCGGGGGACAAGTGTATAACCAGACTTTGGTCGATAAGGTGGAGAACGTGAAGTTGTACGAAACGAATGCGGACAAGCGTGTTCTCACGGAGCGATGGGCAAAGCCCGGGGAGTTGACACGTTTGAAGTCAATTAAAGACCGGAATAACGTGACTTTGCCAACCTCTCGTTTCGTGCAGGATTACAATATGTTGAACTTTAATTCACTCACGATAGGGTATGATTTCGATAAAGACTTATTGAAGAAAATGCGGATGAGTATGTTGCGGTTATCGTTTAACATGAAGGATATATTCACGATTTCGAGCGTGAAACAAGAGCGGGGGTTGTCTTATCCCTTTGCCAGAACTTTTAATTTGACCTTAAATGCAAGTTTTTAAAATAGATGATTATGATACGATATAATTACTTGTTGTTGTTGATGCTGTTCGGGTTAGCGGCGTGTAATAGTTGGTTGGACGTGGAGTCGGATAATCAGGCGAGTGACGAGAAGACATTTAAGGATTACACGGGATTCCGAAGTGCTTTGAACGGAGTGTATTATAAGTTGTCCGAACCGGAAATGTACGGACGGGAGCTTTCATGGGGATTTCTCAGCGTGTTGGCGCAAACTTACGAGGCTGGGGATGTCAGTCAAAATGATGCTTATAAAGCGGCAGTTGTTTATGATTATAATTCAAAGGATGTCAAAGATGTTATCTCAAAGATCTGGAAGGGTGGATATAATGCTATCGCGAATTGCAATAAATTAATCGCGGAGATAGAAGCTAAGGATGCCTCTTTCTTTCCTTTGGGTGAACGCGAACGAAATTTGATATATGGCGAAGCCTTGGCGTTGAGGGGATACCTGCACTTGGATTTGTTGCGTATGTTTGCCCCGGCTCCGGCGACCGGTGACAACGGGGCGTATATTCCTTACGTGACGGTTTACCCGACGCATTATGAATCCGCTTTGCCGACTTCAGAGGTACTTCGCCTTGCCAAGGAGGATTTGTTGAAGGCAAAGGATCTTGTAGTGCAGAATGATACTTTGGACGATGAGATGGCGTATGCCAATCGTTTTGTCGCGGAGGATTCCGGAAACCGTTTTTTCAGTTTCCGGGGAACCAGAATGAATTATTTGGCCGTGTGCGGGACATTAGCGCGTTTGTGCTTGTACGCGGGTGAAAATGAAGAGGCTAACCGGTATGCGTTGCACGTGTATGAGTTAGTAGAAGCTAAGGAGGATTCGTGGGATATTTATTTTACTTCATCGTCGGATTTGAATGTTTCCGGCGTGAATAAATACGTGAAAGCGTACAATGATATTCTGTTTGCATTTTATAATAAAAAATTGACGGAAGATGTGGAGGATTTCACGGAGGCGACCGGTAAGCCCAAGATGTTGTTGAAGAATGCCGGCAGTCTGTTCGGGGACAGGGGCGACGGGGATGATTATCGCCAATACCTTGTCGATTGGACTATTGATGCGAATCGTTCACAGAAGTGGTTGGATTTGGGTGCATCGGAAAACTTTGTGAGAGTGCAATATGCTTTGATTCCGGCGTTGAGATTTAGTGAAATATGCTATATCCTTGCAGAAACAACGTATGGTTCTGCTGCCGGTAATGCTGCTGCCGTGAAGTATCTGGAGAAGGTGCGGGGAGGACGCGGGTGTAAGCGTAATATCCCGGAAAGCGTGTCCGCCAGCACTTTCAAGGAGGAGTTAATCTGGGAAGGAATGAAAGAGTATCTCGCTGAAGGACAGACTTTTTTTATGTTTAAACGTTTGAACCATCCGGTGTTGAGCGGAAGTGAATCTGTCACGTTGGGAAATTCGTTCGTGTTGCCTTTGCCGGATGATGAAAAGGTGTTTTAGATTTTAAAAGACGAGTTATGAAAAAGATATATGTATTTATTTTAAGTGTATTCCTGTTGGGAGCGTGTTCAAAGGAGAATATTCCGATGTATGATACCGTGAATTATATCCAGTTTTCGGATACTTACCGGGATTCGATGGATATTTCGTTTTTCTTTTACGGGAATGCGGAGCAGATTGAGATTCCGGTAGAAGTGGAAATGCTGGGAAATCTGTTCTTGGAAGACCGGTCGTTTGTTGTCGAGCTGGATAAAGACTTGTCCACGGCAACGGATGAACATATCGTACTTCCGGAGTATTATGTTTTTCGTAAGGAACACGTGAAAGACACGATTTCGTTGGTATTGAATAACCCCGGGGATACTCGCGTGCGAATCGTGTTGGCTATCCGGGGGAACGGGGCGGATGTTTTGGCGGGGGAATACAGTTATCAATACAAGATTATTAATTTGAGTAGTGAGGTGTCGATACCGGAATGGTGGGATGGGGATGTAGAGAAGTCTTTTCTCGGTACTTATTCGATTCCGAAGTATCAATTGTTGATTAAGGTGACCGGGGAGGGAGATTGGACTAATCTGGATGCTTCAACGAGAAGGGCTTATGCGTTACAGTTAAAGTATTATTTGCGTGAGATGGAAGACAAGGATGAAGTCGTGCTGGATGTAGATGGTAAAGCCATGACGGTAACAGTAATTGGATAATAAATCGATAGAATATGAAAATGAAAAATGTAATATATCTGTCTTTGTTGATGATGGTAGGATTGTTTTCCTGTATCAAAGACGAAGGTAATTATAAATACGAGGCGATACGAGACGCGAAGGTTTCGTTTGAAACTTACACGGTGAATTGTTTTGTGCATGATGAAGTGAAGGTTGAGCCTAAAATCCGGTTTGGTGAAGGTGACTCCACGGATTTCTCGTACGAGTGGCGTGTTGATTATGAGGTCGTTTCCACGGAGCGGGTTTTGGAATTTACCCCGGAACAAGCAAAAACGTATGCCTGCCGGTTAGCCTTGAAGGATAACCGTAATGGGAAAGTGTATAGTGGCACGATGTCCATTGTTGCGGCGACGGTGTATCAATCGGGGTTCTCTATCCTGTATGAAGAAGGCGGGGTATCAAAACTGGGGCATATAAATTTACCTAGTGTTTCCCAAGATGAAGAGTATCATGCTTATTATGATTTGTACCGGGAGGCAAACGGGGAGGATATGGGTTCGGAACCGGTGAAATTGGTTCAGCATTTCTTTTGGAACGCGACTAATTATTGTAAATGGTCGGAGTTGCTGGTTATTCAGAATGGCGGGCAGGGACCCGTGGAATTGAACGGTAACACGAACGAGAAAGAGGTATTGACCCGTGAGGAGTTCGTGGGAGGAAATCCCCCGGAGAATTTTAAATTGGTATCCGCGTTCTACCCGTTCTACATGAATATCGTGTTGAGTGAGGATGGGAAAATTTATACCCGTTTCTTCAACGACCCGAAGAGTATGGGGTATCACTCCGCGGCTTACAATAATGTTCCGGTATATATTAATAAAGGGTATAAAATCGGTCAGATTATTGAAACGGCACACCAGTATCTCAAGCATTTTCTTTTGTATGACGAGTTGAACGGTCGGTTGATTCACGTGAGAAGTGCCTATTACACGACGGCAGAAGAGTACAGGGAGTTGCAGTACACGGGGACTTATCCTGCCGGTTTTATTCCGGTGAATAATTTGGGTGATTATGAGTTGGTATACGGTGCGGCTTACGGTGGCACCATGCAAGGAAGTACGAAGTATGCCTTGATTTTACGGGACGGGGACGATTGGAAAGTGGAAACATTCGGGATTGCAGCCAACGCGTTGGGGGTAATTACGTTGGATGCGTTGGATAAATGTCAGACGTTCTCCGGCAAGACGGATGGATACGTGACGGATAGAAGTATTTTCAGGATATTGAGAAATCGTACCTACATTTTTTTCTCCGGGGGAGTGAATAATGACGAGTTGTATTATTACGATCTGAGTACCGGGAAATCATATCATTATACCTCTTTGAACGGACGTGCCATTATGGCGATGCACCCTGCCGAAGGGAATAAGGAGCTGGGGGTAGGACTGGAAGACGGGACGTTCATCCTGTTTAACGTTGAAGATTCGGTATTGAAAGCGGGTGAGCCTGTCGTGCTGTATGAACAGGGCGGTTTCGGTCGGATTGCCGATGTGATTTACAAGTATAAATTATCAGGTCGGGATATGTAATTGCAGTATAGTTTTCTAAAATCGGGTAAACCGATTTTAGAAAACTACTCCGCTGTTGTAACACAGTTATTTATACTTTTTATCTGAATAGCATTTCTATATCGGAAGGGATTGTTGTATAGAAAGAGATTTGGAATATAAATGGAATTGTGGTACAAACGGGAGAATCAAAAATTAATTGGGATGTTTAAATATTGAAGTTATGATATTGAAATCAATTGTATTTGTATTTATATTTCTTTCTTTGAGTGTTGTGTCGGCAGAGGGTAAAGGGCGGAAGAAGAAACAAGCGACTAAAGAGGTAAAAACGGAAAGTGCTTACCAACGCTTTTTTAAGGGAAAGTCGTGCGAAACAAAGCGAGGTTTAATCACGTTGCACAAAATGGACGGGAAGATCTATTTCGAGTTACCGTTGAATTTGTTGGGGAAAGAGATGTTGCTTGGTTCGACGATTAGCGAAATCACGAATAATGATTTCGGGAGCGTGGGAGAGAAACCTAAAGAACCGCTGCACGTGGTGTTTACCCGCCAAGACTCGATAATTAGCTTGCGGGAGGTGAGTGCGATATATTATACCACGGAGGAGGGTATAAGGAAACGTTTGGAAGAGAGTTTTAAGCCGGCTATTATTTTGAATCTTCCGGTGAAGGTGTACTCGGAAGACAGTACGGCAGTTGTGCTGGATTTGACCGATTTTTTATTGAGTGATAACGAGGGATTATCTCCCTTTTCCCAGTTCGCACCGATCAATAGTGGCAGGCGTCGCGTGGACAAGGAGTTTGTGAAGAAAAATTCATTTATCGGGGAAATTAAGGCTTTCGAGGATAATTTTAGCATACGCTCTTCTTTGAGTTATTTGGTTACCGTGCGGAATCAAGAGCGGGTATTGTTTCAGAAAGTACCTTTTACCGCGGTGATGACACGTAGTTTTATTTTGTTGCCGGAAGAACCGATGCGTCCCCGTATGGCAGATCCCCGTATTGCTATATTCTATCAGGCAAAATATGAATTTAATTCAAAAAAGAGTGGTGTCGATTTTCGTTACTATGCTAATCGTTGGCGGCTTGAACCTGCGGATGAGGCGGCTTATCGTGCCGGACAATTGACGGAGGTGAAGAAACCGATTGTGTTTTACGTGGATAACGCATTCCCGGAGAGTTGGAAGAAATACATCAAGCAAGGGGTAGAAGAATGGCAGAAAGCCTTTGAAAAGATCGGTTTGAAAAATGCGATTATAGCCAAGGATTTCCCGGAGAATGATCCGGAATTTGATCCGGAAAATCTGAAATATTCTTGTGTACGCTATTCTCCCTCGTGGACACCTAACGCTATGGGACCCTCGTGGACAGATCCCCGGACGGGAGAGATTATCAATGCTTCGGTTTATTTTTATCACAATATAGCTCAATTGATTCAAAATTGGCGATTCGTACAGACGGCTCAGGCGGATGCTGACGTGCGGAGGATGCAGTTGCCGGAAGAATTATTGGGTGAGAGCATCCGTTACGCTATTGCGCACGAGGTAGGTCATTGTCTGGGTTTTATGCATAATATGAGTGCTTCTGCCGCAATCCCCACGGATTCTTTGCGTTCGCCTTCTTACACGCAAAAGTACGGGACAACTCATTCAATCATGGATTATGCCCGGAACAATTACGTGGCACAACCGGGAGACAAGGAGAGGGGTGTGAAGTTGACGCCGCCTCATTTGGGTTTGTATGATTATTTCACGATAAAATGGTTGTACACGCCTTTGTTGGACGAGAAGACCACGGACGAGGAAGTGCCTGTTCTGGATCGTTGGATTGGCGAGAAAGCGGGCGATCCTATATATCGCTATGGAAGACAGCAGATAAACTCTCGTTGGGATCCGAGTTCTTTCGAGGAAGACTTGGGAGATGATCCGATAAAATCCTCTGCGTACGGGATAAAGAATTTGAAATATATTTTGGCGAACCTGAATGAATGGGTAGAGGCAGAAGATAAAGATTATGCGTTTCGCCAACAGATTTATAACGAGATTGTAATGCAGTATTTCAGGTATTTGAATAATGTTATTTTTAATATCGGCGGTATTTACTTGAATGAAAAATATGCCGGGGATCCGATACCTGCTTATGCTTTAGTTCCTAAAGCCAGACAAAAGGAGGCTTTGGTGTTTTTGTTGGATCAGTTGAAAGAGATGGCTTGGATTGATGCGAAGGATTTCAAGGATGGTCTGCCGTTGATGAGCGATATTTCGGGAGATATGGAAAATGCTATTTTCAGGGGACTATTGTCTCGGTTGAACGCGTTAGCCGTGTGCATGGAACAGTCGAAAGAGGAGGCTTATTCTACTCGGGAGTATATGAATGATTTGTATGAATTTATCATGGCTCCTACCAAGAAGAGAAATTCTCTGTCTGAAATTGAAAAACGATTGCAAATCAAGTATTTATCGTTTTTGGTGTCTGCTTCCGGCGTGGAAGTGAAAGGAATGGGCGGCTCGCCTTTTGCGTTCTCCCGTGACGGGATGATTGAGGTTATGGATTACGTGCAAGAGAATAGCCGGAATATTTATGGCGAGTTGCCTGACGAATATCTGGGTATGTTCGCGCGTAGGGGATGTTGTTTCGCTCCGGAGGAAATTAGCGGTTTCGGTAGAACGACGAACCTGAACAGACCGAATGTTTCTATCGGGACGGATTGTTTCTTGATGTTGAAAAAGACCTTGGCTTTATTGAAAAGCCGGATGAATACGGCAACAGAAGATACTCGATTGCATTATCAGTTGTTGGTTTATAAATTGGAGAAGGTTTTTAAGAATAACTGAGACGGGTGATTATTAACAGTAAACTAGTTGTCATGAAAAATATCATATATATAGTGTTTCTTCTTTCGATAGTTCTGTGTCCGTTCGAGGGCAGCGGGATGGTGCGGGAGAAGAAGGATACGGGTAAGAATAAAAATTCGGCTTATCAGAAACTCTTTGATGGTAAGAGTGTAAAGACGGCAAAGGGTGTAATGACGATTCATTACGCGGGGGGAAATGTATACGTGGAGTTTCCCTTGGATTTGTTGGGCAAGGATATGTTATTCGCTTCGTCGATAGAGAACACGAGTGATAACGGAGAGGGAGTTGTCGGGCAATTTGCCGGGACTCCTCAAGTGTTCGTGTTCACGAAAGAGGGAGATTACGTGCAGGCTCGTTTGCGGCAAGGTGCTCCTGTCGGTAACGGTAGTGGAGATGCTAACATGGAGAGTGCTTTAGAGAAATCTTTTATGCCGGGGGTGTACGCTACGTTTAAAATAGAGACTTACACGCCGGATAATCGTGCCGTGGTGTTGAATATGACATCTTTTTTCTTGGAACACACGGCGTTCACGAATCCGTTTTCCGTTCAGGCTGCCAATTCTGTATGGGGATTCGTCGGGCGGAATCAAAAGTATAAAGCGAATCGGAATTTGTTTCAAGAGGTCAAGGCGGATGGACGGAGCGTTACCGTGGTTTGTGAATCGGGGTATGATGTGGATCATATCGTGGTAGGCTCTGTAACAAGACAGAATATAAAAGTTTCCGTAACATTTAATAAAATGTTGGTGGTTCTGCCCGAAGATAAAATGACACCTCGTTATGCTGATTCTAGGATTGGGGTAAGTTTCGTGACAATTCCCGAAATCGGGAAAGAAAAATCAATATTGACAAAGAAGCATCTAGCCAGACGTTGGCGAGTGGAGCCGAGTGACGAGGTCGCTTATTGGGCTGGGCAGGTTGTGGAACCGAAAAAGCCGATCGTTTTTTACTTGGATACGTTGATGCCGGAAAGTTGGACGAAATATGTTCGTGCGGGTATTGAAGAGTGGAATAAGGCTTTCGAACGTATCGGGTTTAAAAATGTACTGCGTGCTGTTCCTTTTCCCGGAACTTCGGATTTTGACGCGGGGAATATTCAGCATTCTGTGATTCGTTATTCTCCGACCTCTCCGAATATGTATCGTCCCCAACAATCTATGCTGGTGGATAACCGGAGCGGGGAGATTCTTAACGCATCGTTGTATTTACATCATCATTTTTTGTTCATACTGCATCGGGACAGGCTTCTATACACGATGGCGGCAGACCCGGAAGCACGTAAAGCTGTTTTGTCAGAGGAGGTGATGGGACAATTGATAAAGAGTCTGATGATTCGGGAGATCGGTTCGTGTTTGGGATTGAGATCCAATTTGCGGGCATCTTCTGTTTACCCGGTTGATTCGTTGCGTTCTGCGACTTTCACGAGAGAACACGGGTTGTCACCCTCGATAATGGATATGGTGCCGTATAATTATGTCGCTCAGGAAGAAGACGTGAAAAATGGCGTGATGCTGGTACAAGACAAGCTGGGGGAATACGATTATTACGCCATAGAATGGTTGTATAAACCGATTCGAGGGGTGAAGAACGCGGACGAGGAATGCGATACTTTGGATCGTTGGATTAAAGAATCCCGTCTGGATATAGCTAAAACATACGGGCATACCCCTTTTACCTCGAATGTTTACGATCCCCGAATATTGAGTGAGGATTTGGGGAACGATCATGTTAAAGCGGGGGAATATCTGATAAAGAATCTGAAAAAGTCGATGGCTCATTGTCGTGAATGGTTTGCCGAAGAGGATAAAACACTGGAACTCCAGAATAAGTTGTATGGTTTTATGCAAGGACGGTATATGGATGGGTTGAACCGGATTGCATCTTATATCGGCGGTATGTATATCAACGAAGGTAATAGCGATGAGAATGTACAGCATTATGCGGTTGTTCCTAAAGCCAAACAACGGGAAACCATTAATTTCTTGTTGGCACAGGCTAAAGATTTGGAATGGTTGGATAATCAAGAATTAAGACATGACCTGCGGGTGAACTCTTCCGCCGTGCAGCAAAAACGGATGGATATTTTTGGATTGTTATTTTCTCGTTGGTATATGGTTATTATGAGTTCCCGTAAGGCAAGCGGGGGATATACCGCAGACGAGTACATGGATGAATTGTACCGGATGGTGTGGGAGGGTACCATAAAACGTAGAAAATTGGATCCGTTGGAAAGGGATTTCCAGATGGCTTTCTTGGCTGCTGTGATTGCTTCTTCGACGGTAACGGAAGATGCCGCGAAACTGGATGCACACACGAAAGCGTTGGCACAGGGAATAAGCAGTGGCAGACAACTTTATGACCCTATTCTTTGTGAAAAGATGGAGCGGATGCAGGTAGAAAATATCAGTGGATTCTATGCGCAAGAGGGGATTAAGGTAAATACATTGTCACGTTCTCATGTCTTTTACCAAATGTTGCTGAAAATCGATGGTATGGTGAATAATGCCATGAAAACAAGCACGGGAGAAATGAAGGACTATTACGAGTATTTACATTATAAAATCAGACAGGCTTTGGATGTAGAAGGTATTCGTTAGAGAAAATTGTTTAAAAAGAGAGTTGCAATATGTCAGAAATATTGCAACTTTTTTTCACCCTTTGAGGGTATTCGAGTGTCTTTTTAGAGTAGTCGGGTAACAGGAAATTTTAATTAATGCTGATAAGATGAAATTGAATGTACTTTTATTGTGTCTGGGAACGATGCTGGTAAATGAAGAAGAAAAGAAAAGTCCGGTGGATTACGTGAATCCTTTTATCGGGACGAAAAGCATGGGACATACTTTCCCGGGGGCTTGCGTTCCGTATGGTGCGGTACAGTTAAGTCCCGATACGGAGAACGTGCCGCATAATATTGATGGTGTTTACCGGAAAGATACTTATCGATATTGTGCCGGATACCAGTATGATGATCCGACGATTGTCGGGTTCAGTCACACGCATTTGAGCGGGACGGGACATTCGGATTTAGGTGATGTGCTTTTGATGCCGACAGTCGGGGAATTGAAATTAATTCCCGGTACGGCGGAACAGCCGGAAGAGGGGTATCGTTCCCGGTTTTCGCACGATCAGGAAAAAGCCTTACCCGGCTATTACGAGGTGATGTTGCAGGATTATGACGTGAAAGTGCAGTTGACAGCGACGGAACGGGTGGGGATTCACAAATATACTTATCCGTCAGGAGTGGAAGAAGGTCATGTGATAGTGGATTTGTTGCACGGAATATATAATTATGATGGGAAGGTATTGTGGGCGAATCTCCGGGTGGAAAATGATACCTTATTGACAGGATACCGGATCACGAGGGGATGGGCTCGGACGAATTACACCTATTTCGCGATAACGTTCTCCAAACCGATACGGAATTACGGGCACGAGAATTTCGAGGAGGTGGACTATAAAGGTTTTTGGCGTCGGTTTGATGAGAAACACAATTTCCCGGAAATGGGTGGTAGGGGCATTGTGGCATATTTTGATTTCGACTTACACGATAGCCCGGAACTGGAGGTTAAGGTGGCTCTTTCGTGCGTGAGCACGGAAGGTGCGTTGAAAAACTTACAGGCGGAAGCGGCAGGTGTTGACTTTGAAACGTTGGCGGCACGTGCCGGAGAGAAATGGAACCAGGAGCTTTCGGTGATTGAGGCTCGAGGAAGTCATGACGAGTTGTGTATGTTATATACCTCGTTGTACCACACGATGATAAATCCGTCTGTTTACATGGACGCGGATGGACAGTACCGGGGTGTGGATCACATGATTCATCAGGCGGAAGGTTTTACCAATTATACCGTTTTTTCTTTGTGGGATACCTATCGGGCTTTGCACCCGTTGTTTAATGTGATCAACCGGGAGCGGAACCGGGATATGGTGATGTCCATGTTGGAGCATTACCGGCAGAGTGTACACAAGGCTTTGCCCGTGTGGTCGCATATGGGTAACGAGAACTGGTGTATGATCGCTTATCACGGGGTTGCCGTCGTGGCGGATGCCGTGGCGAAAGGTATCGAGCTGGATACGGCGTTGGTATTGGAGGCGATGAAGAACAGTTCGAATATTCCGTATTACCAACATACCCGTGAATACGTGGAAAAGGGGTACGTGCCCGTGGATAAAGACGGGAATGGTGCTTCCATCACGCTGGAGAATGCGTATGACGATTGGGCGATATATCGGACGGCGAAGGCGGCGGGGAACGAGAATATGGCTCACGAATACGAAAGCCGGGCGATGAATTACCGTAATCTGTTTGACGAACGTTTGGGATTTGCACGTCCCCGCTTATCCGACGGGAGCTGGAAAGAGCCGTTCGATCCGTTGGGTACGCATGGTGAAGGATTTATCGAGGGTAATTCGTGGAATTACTCGTTGCACGTGCCGCACGATGTAAACGGGTTGATTCGTTTGATGGGAGGGGAAAAGCGTTTTGCTGAATGGTTGGATAGCTTGTTCACGATGCATCTTCCGGAAAAATATTATGCCGATACGGAGGACATCACGGAAGAGGGGTTAATGGGGAATTACGTGCACGGGAATGAACCCAGCCATCACGTGTTGTATTTGTACGCTTGGACTTCTCAACCTTGGAAGACGCAGTTCCGGGTGCGGGAAGTGATGAACCGTATGTACAGGAATAAAATCGACGGGTTATGCGGTAACGACGATTGCGGTCAGATGTCTGCTTGGTATATCTTCTCGGCTTTAGGATTTTATCCTGTCTGTCCCGGGACGGATCAATACGTGTTGGGTGCACCTTACCTGCCCTACATGAAAATACGTTTGGAGAATGGCAACACGTTTGAGGTGCGTGCGCCGAAAGTGGATGACAAAAACCGATACGTGAAAGCTGTCCGGTTGAACGGGAAACCATATGATAAGGCTTATATAACCCAACGGGATATCATGGCGGGAGGGGTGTTGGAGTTTGAGATGAGTAATCGTCCCAACCGAAATAGGATTTACACGGAAGATAATAAACCTTATTCCTTGACACGATGAATATAAAGATAATCATATGTTGGTGTATCTTGGGAATGGCAAGTTCCTGCGGATGCAAAAAGAATAGCCCGAAAGCGGGAGAAGTTGTGGATTGGTCTGCCTATGACGTGGGACAAGTGGAGTTCCGGAATTTGTCGCCGGAAACGGAAGGGGCTGAATTATACGCCCGCATCGTTCCCCATCCCGAACAATTTATACAGGAATGCGCCCGACAAGTATTGAATACACTCTATTTTTCACTAGCGGATAGTATTCCGGGAGTGAGATGGATTACTTATATATTAAAGTCTTATGACGGAATATCGGCGAAAAGCGGTAATCCGCCCTCGATCACGATTACTTACAGCACGGATTGGGTGGAGAAAAGTTACAAGGGAAACATGGATGCGTTGGTGCGGGAAAACCGGGGAGTACTCTGGCATGAATTGACACACGGGTTTCAATTGGAACCGCAAGGGATAGGAACTTACGAGACAAACAAGACTTTTTGGGCTTTCATCGAGGGGATGGCGGATGCCGTGCGTTACGTGAATGGTGGTTTCACTTTGGACGATCGCCCTAAGGGAGGACATTACATGGACGGGTATCGTACAACAGGTTTCTTTTTGGCTTGGTTGACGCAGACGAAAGATTCGGATTTTTTGCGTAAATTTAACCGCAGTACTTTGCACGTCATTCCTTGGTCTTTTCAAGGTGCGATTCAATATGCTCTCGGGGAGGGATATGACATAGACCGGCTTTGGGAAGAATACATGATCGCGATGGGAGATAAGTAGAGACGTACAAGAAACTGGAGAGGTGTAATATAATACGTTGTGTTTATGAGATATTATGTTTGTGTTTTAGTTTGTTTGTGGCTCGGCGTGGGTATTCCTGCGCGAGCTCAAACTGTTTTTGAGCCCGTGGAGTACGTGAATCCGCTTATGGGTACACAGTCCACGTTCGAGTTGTCGGCAGGGAACACTTACCCGGCGATTGCTCGTCCGTGGGGAATGAATTTCTGGATGCCCCAGACGGGGAAAATGGGCGACGGTTGGGCTTATGTCTACACGGCAAACAAGATACGGGGATTCAAACAGACGCATCAGCCGAGTCCATGGATTAATGATTACGGTCAATTCTCGCTGATGCCCGTGGTCGGGAAACCGGAGTTCGAGCAGGAGCGGCGTGCCAGTTGGTTCTCGCATAAGGGGGAAGTGGCGAAACCTTATTATTACAAGGTTTATCTTGCCGAGCACGATGTGGTGACGGAGTTCACGACGACAGAACGGGCGGCTCTTTTCCGCTTTACTTTTCCGGAGAACGAACATTCGTATATTGTTGTCGATGCTTTTGACCGGGGTTCATTTGTCTGTATCGAGGGAGATAACAAGATCGTGGGATACACTACTCGGAATAGTGGCGGTGTGCCGGAGAATTTCAAGAATTACTTCGTGATAGAATTTGATAAACCATTCGAGTATAAACACACGTTTGTCGACGGGAAACTGAGTGACGATTCTGTACAGCAATCCCATCACGTGGGAAGCGTGATTGGCTTCCGGACAAAAAAAGGGGAGAAGGTTCACGCCCGCGTGGCATCTTCATTTATAAGCCCGGAACAGGCTGAAATAAACTTGAAAGAGTTGGGAAATGACGATTTCGAAACCTTGGTCGGGCGGAGTAAAGCGGCATGGAATAAAGTGTTAGGAGCTATTCAGGTAGAAGGTGGTTCGTTGGACCAATACCGGGTGTTTTATTCTTGCCTCTACCGTTCAGTACTTTTTCCCCGTAAGTTTTATGAAATAGATGCGGAGGGAAACACGGTGCATTACAGTCCATATAATGGAGAGGTGTTGCCGGGATATTTATACACGGATACGGGATTCTGGGATACATTCCGTTGTCTGTTTCCCTTGTTAAATCTGGTTTATCCTTCCCGGAACAAGGAAATACAGGAGGGATTAATTAATACTTACAAGGAAAGCGGCTTTTTCCCGGAATGGGCAAGCCCGGGACACCGGGGATGTATGGTCGGGAATAATTCGGCTTCTGTGCTCGTGGATGCTTATTTGAAAGGCGTGCGGGTGGCTGACGTGAAAACACTGTACGAGGGGCTGATACACGGCACGGAACACGTGCACCCGAAAGCCTCTTCTACGGGACGTTTGGGACACGAGTATTATAATACATTGGGATACGTGCCTTACGACGTGGGGATAAACGAGAGTGCCGCGCGTACATTGGAATATGCTTATGATGATTGGTGTATTTGTCAATTAGCAAAGAAGTTAGAGCGTCCGGCAGAGGAAGTGGAACGATTTGCCCGACGGGCGATGAATTATAAACATTTATTCGACCCCGCAACTAAGTTAATGCGGGGAAAGAATCAAGATGGCACTTTTATGACGCCCTTCTCTCCCCTGAAATGGGGTGACGCTTTCACGGAGGGGAATAGTTGGCATTACACGTGGTCGGTATTCCACGACCCTCAAGGGTTGATTGATTTAATGGGAGGAAAAGAGTCTTTCGTGCAGATGCTGGACTCTGTTTTTGCCGTGCCGCCCCTGTTTGACGAGAGTTATTACGGGGGAGTAATTCATGAAATCCGGGAAATGACCGTCATGAACATGGGGAATTACGCTCATGGGAATCAACCTATACAGCACATGATATACTTGTATAATTATGCCGGACAACCTTGGAAAGCGCAGTACTGGCTGCGGGAAGTGATGAACCGGATGTACACGCCCGGACCGGACGGTTATTGCGGGGACGAGGATAACGGGCAGACATCGGCATGGTACGTGTTCTCGGCGCTTGGTTTTTATCCCGTCTGTCCGGGTTCGGAGCAATACGTGCTGGGTACACCGCTTTTCCCGAAAGCAACGATTCATTTCGAGAACGGGAAAAAGATGGAGATTGTTGCCCCGGGGACAGACGATACGCATCGCTATATCGACGGGATGAAATTAAATAAACGAGTTTACACGAAGAATTACGTCACACATAAAGACTTGCATGGTGGCGGACGGATAGAGTTCCGTATGAGTGAACGCCCGAATAAGTCGAGAGGAACCGGTGATACGGATTTCCCTTACTCTTTTTCTTTGGAAAAATAGGCAGGGCAAACGCGTCAAAACGCTTTTTGCCTTTTTAGTCAAAAGTTTATAAAGTCTATAAAGTTTATAAGGTTTATGGCCCCTAACGGGCGCTTTGTCCACGGCAGCATAGCTGCCGGTAAACCTTGTCCGAAGGACGCCCGTTACTTTATGAACTTTATAAACTTTATGAGCTGAAAGCTCAACTTTATGAACTGGGCGGGGCAAAAAGCGTTTTGATGCGTTTGCCCCGGAAAATAGAGAATATTGCTTTCTCGAAAGGAGTTTCTATATTTGTATGAATTATAAAACGATTTTATGGAGAAAGCAAATTTGACTCTTTACACGGTAATCGGTGATTTCGACCGGGTGGCACAATCTATGGAAAAGCGGTTCCGTGAGGTAACTAAAATGTTCACGCCCGACAATAATCGCTGGATGTTCGTGTTGCAGGACGATTCGGTGATTCGTTGTTCAATGATGCAGACCAAGGACGAGGCGGAGCGGGTGGCAGAACACACGAACGGGATGGCGAATTTTTTTGCGCAGGCGGAAACCGAATTGACCGCTATCAAGGAAGAAGTACTTCGTCAGGTCAATTGTTTCAATTGTGTCGTGGGTATAGAGTTCGAGGTTGATGATAATCGGGAGCGGACGAATTATATCGTGAATACTATTTTTGATGTTGCGGCAGATATAAACGGTTTCGTGCTTTACCCAAGCATGAGCCTGTATGACAGTAAGGGTAAACTGCTTTTTTCGGCACGAGGTGAGAGCGAGTACGAGACTTTTCGTCCGGTGGCAAACTCCGATTTGTTGGAAGTCGGACGTTCGGCACCCACGGATGTGGATCAATATCGTAGAGAGCGTTCTATTGTCCGTTTGGAAGAGGAAGGTGTACCTTATATAGAGCATTTGCCTTGCGAGGTATTGGACAGTGAAGCAGTTATTCGTACTCCGGAAGAAATAGCCCGTAGGGCGACAGCGTTGTTTGCCGTGGCATTGTATTCGGAGGTAATGTTGTCCGAGAATCCCGATCGAGAGGAAGGATTGAGTTTCGTGCAGAAAATAGATGAAAGTTATCATATTATGGACGAACTGACTCCCTTGGAGAAAACTTATCTTCAAAATCCTTCACCGGAACAGCATGACTGTATTCAATTCCTGTGGCGGTACGAGTGTTGTGCCGTGCTATTGTGGGCATTAGGGAGCGCGGAGTTGTCCTATCCCTTGGAGATTTGTGATGTCCCGTTTATAGCCCGGTTTTTCTTTGATAACCAAGAGAAAGGGACTATTTTAGGGTTAGGCGAAACACGGGGTAAAGAGGAGATTCTGGATGAGGCTGACTTGACATTGCGTTATGATTGGGCATGCGTGGATGCCCGTGTCAATGGGAAAGAAATGCCTGCTTCATTGGATGGGGGAATAGTGATGGAACGTCATTACGCGTTCAACTGGTTGATAGGAGCGAATGGGGGTGCAGATTGGGATGATATTCGACCGACAACTTGACAAACTTCTAGCATATTTTGTTGTCCTGTCGTTTTGTAGACGTTTGGAAACGGTTCAAGAACGGTTGAACAACGGTTCATGAACGACAGTACTTCTGGAAAAGGCTTGGAATGGTTCCCTTGCCATTCGCATTTTGGGTGTTTAAGGTGTTGGACGCTTATTTTCTTTTTTCAGTCAAGTATTTCCAAAAGCGGGCGGGGAGATTCTGACGGTGTAGTTTCGGATTGAGGCGCTCTTTGATAGCGATCGTTTTAAAGTAGGTTTGCCAAAGTTGCTGAAAGAGCTTTTCGTTTTGGTCCATGATGCTCTCGTCGAGGAACCCGGTGAGAAGATGTCCCTCTTTCTGTTCGAAATGTACTTCCGTGACCGTGGTTAGATCATAGTAGTAACCGTACTCTCGTTTTAGATCATAGAGTAACCATTGCTGGTCGGCAAAACGGTCTTGCAAGTAAGGGATAACCAACGAGAGAACATTATACAAGGGTTTCAAGGCGGCGAAGTACGTGCCGTCCGCGGCTTTTTGGAAACGCAGGAACTGGATAACCCGGAGGCGTTCGTTTTTCACTTGCTTGAATACTTTGGACAGTTCCAATACATCCGGATCGCCGAAGTTAAGTTCAATGGAGCGCGGTGCGTCTATCGCCTTGCGTATATAGCGGAATAACAAAAGATCAATCCCCGGCAGTTCCGATAACCAGCACGTTGTGAGTTGAGAAAGGGCTGGGGCTGACAATTTCTTTTGCAGTCCTTTCCATACCCGTTCACTCCTTTCCGTGTCCGTCGTTACCGTGAAACTTTTGTCATAAAATAGCGGTAGCGTTTCACCTTCCCCGAGCAAGACATCCGGATACTTTTTGTAACTATACGCGTCAAAAACCGTGGTCAGCAACCCTTCAAATGTCTTATCGTAGATGAAAATAACCATGTGTCAATTTTAGATTTAGTGATTTTTGATTTAAGATTCCAGCCACATAAGCTAACGCTTCTTCCTTTTCCATCTGCCAAGTTTTTTAATCGTAAATCGTAAACCATAAATCATAAATTAATAAGATTTCAATTGACAAAGTCGAATGGAATAATCAGTTGCCCGTCGTCGATTTTCCGGGTTGCCCTTTGGGTTAGGATACGTCTAACATTCTCCGGTTTTAATTCATTGACGGTTTTGGTTGGCAATTCGTGGCAGGTGATGAAATATTGTGCTTTTTTCAACACGACGCCTATCTGCTTGAGTTGAGCCATCCCTAAACGGGAATAACGGCGTGCCGTGACAATCATTTTAGCAGACTTCATGCCAAGCCCCGGGACCCGGAGCAGCATCTCGTAGTCTGCCCGGTTGACGTCCACGGGAAAGGCTTCGGGATGACGTAACGCCCATGCCAGTTTGGGATCAATCTCCAAGTCAAGATCGGGATAGGAATCATCCACGATTTCTTCCACCTTGAAATGGTAGAAACGAAGCAGCCAATCGGCCTGATACAATCGGTTTTCCCGAACAAGGGGCGGCTGTTTCAGGGCCGGTAACCGATGATCGTACGCGTTGACGGGCACGAATCCCGAATAATAAACCCGTTTCATGCTGGGGCGCTTGTACAGGGCGGAAGTAAGCCCGAGTATATCTTTATCCTTGTCGGGTGTGGCGCCGATGATCATTTGCGTGCTCTGTCCTGCCGGAACAAAACGGGGTGCATGTCGGTACTTCTTTCTGTCCTCTGCACTTTGCAACATCCCTTGCTGAATAAAGCGCATGGGAGTGAATACGCTCTGGAAGTCTTTTTCCGGGGCGAGAAGTTGCAGGCTCTGCTCGTTCGGAATCTCGATATTCACGCTCATCCGGTCGGCGTATAACCCCGCCTCGTTCACCAGTTCCTGACTGGCACCGGGGATACTTTTCATGTGGATGTACCCGTTGAATTTGTACACTTGCCGGAGGTCTTTCACCACCCGAACCAATCGTTCCATGGTATAGTCCGGGTTACGAACGACTCCGGAACTGAGAAATAGTCCCTCGATATAATTCCGTCGATAAAACTCTATCGTCAAGTTGACCAACTCCGTCACGGAAAAAGTAGCCCGCGGCAGATCATTACTCCTGCGGTTTATACAGTAAGCACAATCGTATATGCAGTTATTCGTGAGCATGATTTTGAGCAACGAAATACAGCGTCCGTCTTCCGCGAAACTATGGCATATACCCCATCCCTCGGCACTTCCGATTTGTCCTTTTTTGTGAGAACGGGAAGTTCCGCTGGATGCACATGATACATCGTACTTCGCTGATTCAGCGAGGATTTTGAGCTTGTTGAGTACACTTTCATCCATGTCGAACGGGGTTTAGTCTTCCTCACAAAGATAGAATAAAAAATACTTGTCCGGATGGATGAAAGGGATTTTATCTTTTAGTTTTTCTATGCCAAAGTAATCGTTTTGTCCAGATACACATCTTGAATGGCGTTCAATAATTCTACGCCCTCTTTCATCGGTTTCTGGAAAGCCTTTCTACCGCTGATAAGTCCCATGCCGCCGGCTCGCTTGTTAATGACGGCTGTTATCACGGCTTCTTTCAGATCGGATGCACCTTTGGATTCTCCGCCGGAATTGATTAAACCGACCCGTCCCATGTAGCTGTTCGCTACCTGATAACGGCACAAGTCTATCGGGTGGGAAGACGTGAGGCGGGAATATACGCGTTCGTCCGTTTTCCCGAATTTTAAAGCGGTAAAGCCACCGTTGACCGTGGGGAGTTTCTGTTTCACGATGTCGGCTTGTATCGTGGCTCCTAAATGATTGGCTTGTCCGGTAAGGTCTGCCGCGGAGTGATAATCCGTGCCGTCTTTCTTGAAGTGTTCGTTTCGCAGGTAACACCAGAGGATGGTGGTCATGCCTAATTCATGGGCGTGAGCGAAGGCTTCCGAGATTTCCAGTATCTGACGCCTGCTTTCCGGGGAACCGAAGTATATCGTGGCACCCACGGCGGCGGCACCCATGTTCCAAGCTTCTTCTACCGTGCCGTACAAGGTTTGGTCATATTGGTTCGGGTAAGTCAGAAGTTCGTTGTGGTTGATTTTCACGATAAAAGGTATCTTGTGAGCGTATTTGCGGGCTACCGAGCCGAGTACGCCGTATGTTGAAGCAACCGCGTTGCAGCCACCTTCAATGGCGAGTCTTATGATATTCTCGGGATCGAAGTAGAGCGGGTTCGGGGCAAATGATGCACCTGCCGAATGTTCGATGCCTTGATCCACGGGTAGAATGGACACGTATCCCGTGTTTGCCAGACGTCCGTGTCCCAGAATGGATTGCAGACTGTTTAACGTGCGGGTATTTCTGTCGGAAGGTACCCATATATCGTCGATCGTGGTTGGCGACGGGGCGTGAATCAATGACTTGT
The DNA here is from genome assembly GCF_900184685.1 of Butyricimonas sp. Marseille-P3923. GTDB lineage: Bacteria > Bacteroidota > Bacteroidia > Bacteroidales > Marinifilaceae > Butyricimonas > Butyricimonas muris. The sequence goes on along the minus strand of NZ_FXXL01000007.1, from coordinate 1,938,595 downwards.
CAATTGTCCTGCAAGAGTGATTTAGAAGAAATTCACTTTGATCTCCAAGGATTTCAGTTATTTTGTTTGTGTTCATACGGTAAAATTTTTACGTTACTCCCTATGAAACGTAAAAGTGGGAGAATATGTTGTCTGAATGAGAAAAAAAGTTTATTTTTACATTCATTAATTAACATTGATAATCATGGTGAAATCAATCTATATACTGGGGGTGTTATTGTGCACGTGTATTTTACCGGCGGGGGCGCAGAAGGGGAAGTTTTACGAGAAACAGGTATGTTTCCCGGGGCAGGCAACCTTGGAAGAGAAAGTGGATATGGCGTCACGGCTGATTCCCTCGAAAAAGCAATTGGCGTGGCAACAATTGGAGATGACCGCTTTTATCCATTTCGGGATGAATACCTTCACGGGACAGGAGTGGGGGGACGGTAAAGAGTTCCCCGCGATGTTCAATCCCGTGGCTCTGGATGCGGACCAATGGGTGCGGGTATTGAAAGCGGGTGGTTTCAAACTGGTGATCATTACCGCGAAACATCATGACGGTTTTTGCTTGTGGCCCACGAAGACAACCCGACATTCGGTGGCTTCTTCCCCGTGGAAAAACGGAAAAGGGGACGTGGTCAAAGAGGTGAAGAAAGCCTGTGAGCGGAACGGGATGAAATTCGGAGTGTACGTTTCCTCGTGGGACCGGAATGCTTCCTGCTATGGCGATTCCGTGAAATACAACGAGTTCTTTATACAACAATTGACCGAGTTGTTGTCCGACTATGGCAAGGTGGACGAAGTATGGCTCGACGGGGCGAACGGCGAGGGACTGAACGGGAAGAGACAAGCATATAACTGGGAAGCGATCATGAAGATAATCAATAAATTGCAACCCAATGCTGTCACGGCAATTTGCGGTGACGATGTCCGTTGGGTAGGGAACGAAAGAGGTCGGGGGAGAGAGACGGAGTGGAGCGCCTCGGCATTGGTACCGGAGGTGTTCCCGAATGCCTGCGTGAGAAACGAGCGGTTGCATTTGGATTCCTATGCCCGTGATCTGGGGAGCAGGCATGTACTTGCCCGTGCTACTGAGCTTTTCTGGTATCCGTCCGAGGTTGATGTGTCTATCCGTCCCGGTTGGTTCTATCATGATTATGAAGATAATAAAGTAAAGTCTTTGAAGGAATTGGTGGACATTTATTTCCATTCCGTGGGATGTAATTCTTCTTTGTTATTGAATGTACCGCCGGATAAACGGGGTGTGATTCACGAGAATGATGCGGCTCGCCTGAAAGAGTTCGGTGAATATATAGAAAAGACATTCTCGAAAGATTATACCTCTCGTTGGGCTCGTCCGTGGACAGCAAAACCGGGTGAGCAGAAAGAATATGCCTTAAATAAAGGTGCCGTGGTCAACACTGTTATGTTGCAGGAAGATATCAGCAAAGGGCAGCGGGTAGAAGCCTTCACAGTGGAAGTCCGCGTAAACGGGGAATGGAAACCCGTCGCGGAGGGCACCACGATCGGGTACAAGCGTCTTTTGCGCTTCCCGGATACGGAAACAGACGGCATCCGTGTAATAATCCGTGAATGTCGCGGTGTGGCAAATATATCGCGGGTAGGGGCGTTCTTGGCGCCGAAAATAAATTAGTTTATAAGGTCGTTGACCCCGCGGGTGCTTTGTTCACGGTAGCAAAGCTGCTGATAAATTTTTCCGGGGAATTCTCGCGACCTTGTAGACCTTATGGTTTTCTACTTTATAAACTTTACAAACTTTATAACTTTACAAACTCATTTTACGTTTACCTGTAGAGATTAGAAAACAATATTAAAACTACAGGATATGGCGAAAAAAGTAGCAGAACAATTGGTCGAAATACTGGTAGAAGTCGGAGTGAAACGTATTTATGCCGTGACAGGCGATAGTTTGAATGAAATAAATGACGCCGTGCGGCGTAATGGTAAAATTCAATGGATACACGTGCGACACGAGGAAGTCGGGGCTTACGCGGCAGGAGCCGAGGCGCAGCTTCACGGGCAGTTGGCTTGTTGCGCCGGGAGTAGCGGACCGGGACACGTGCATCTGATCAACGGTCTGTATGACGCTCATCGTTCCGGGGCTCCGGTGCTGGCGTTGGCATCGACAATGGCGACCGAGGAATTCGGTTCCCGGTATTTTCAAGAAACCGATACGATAAAATTATTTGATGATTGCAGTTATTATAATCAAGTGGCAGCTACACCGGCTCAATTGCCCCGTATGTTGCAGGCGGCAATGCAAACGGCGTTATCCCGGCACGGTGTTGCCGTGGTCGGTATTCCGGGAGATGTGACGGCGAAAGATTCGGTAGATATTTTTTCATCTTTGCACCCTTTCCCGACTCAACCGTCTATCCGTCCTTCCGACAAGGAATTGGACGAGCTGGCAGCCTTGTTGAACAATAAAACGAAAATCACTCTATTTTGCGGGATGGGAGCGAAAGATGCTCATGCCGAGGTGGTGGAATTGTCATATCGGTTGAACGCTCCCGTGGCTTATTCTTTCAAAAGCAAAATGGAAATACAGTACGATAACCCGAACGAGGTTGGTATGACCGGGTTATTAGGTATGCCTTCCGGTTATGACAGTATGCACGAGGCGGAAGTTCTCGTAATGCTCGGTACGGATTTTCCCTACGCGCCTTTTATGCCGGAGAATAACACGATCGTTCAGATTGATATAAAACCGGAACGATTGGGACGACGGGCGAAGGTTGACATGGGACTTTGCGGCGACGTGAGAGCAACATTGCAGGCTTTGCTGCCTCGGATCAAGCAAAAAGAAGACGATGATTTCTTGAAAAAACAATTGAAAGGGTACGAACGGGTAAAGGAGAATTTGAATGCTTACGTGGAAGTACACGGCGAGAAAGATCGGATTCACCCGGAATACGTGATGTCTGTCGTGGACAAGTTAGCGTCGAAAGATGCGATCTTTGCCGTGGATACCGGGATGACTTGTGTTTGGGGAGCCCGCTATCTGCACGGGACGGGACAACGGAAAATGTTGGGTTCGTTTAACCACGGTTCCATGGCAAATGCCGTTCCCCAAGCTATCGGGGCTTCGCTGGCGTATCCTGACAGACAGGTATGGGCATTGTGCGGGGACGGCGGATTGTCTATGTTGCTAGGAGATCTTTCCACGATTGTACAATATAAATTGCCCGTGAAAATCGTCGTGTTCAATAACCGTTCGTTGGGAATGGTGAAATTGGAGATGGAAGTTGCCGGGTTACCCGATTGGCAGACGGACATGGAGAATCCCGATTTCGCCCTCGTGGCAAAAGCCATGGGCATGGAAGGATTCACGGTAAACGATCCCGAGGAAGTTCAATCGACACTGGAAAAAGCGATGAAAATAAACGGCCCGGTGCTGGTGAACGTGATGACCGACCCGAACGCTCTCGCCATGCCGCCCAAGGTAGAGTGGAGCCAGATGCTGGGATTTGCGCAATCCATGTACAAGTTGATGATCAACGGACGGACAAAGGAAATTTTGGATACGATCACGTCTAATTTCAGACACATGAAAGAAGTGCTATGAGATGAAAGATTGTATCTTTGTATTGTAATCAAGATAGAATTATATGATAGATTTTAAACCGATCAAAATTGAAGATAAAGAGTTAATAACGTCGTATTTTTTGGCCTGCGGGAACCGGGATTGCAACCTGTCATTCGTGAATTTGTACACGTGGCAGTTCCTGACTAACAGTTGCTATGCCGTGGTGGATAATTGCCTGATCGTGCGTTTCACGTTGGACGAGGAAAGTATCGTGTACACGATGCCCGTCGGGACGGGGGACGTGAAAGGAATCATCGGGATGTTGAAAGATCAGGCAAAGGCTGAAGGGCATGTCTTGCGGATACATGGCGTGTTCCCGGAAATGGAAGAATGGTTCAACCGGGAGTTCCCCGGACGATTTGACTACCGTCTGGATCGGGATTATTTTGACTATATATATCTAAGGAAAGAATTGGCGGAATTGAAAGGTAAGAATTTCCAGCCCAAGCGGAATCATGTCAACAAGTTCAAGCGGACGTACAATTATCGTTACACTCCCTTGACGGCGGACATGATTCCGCATTGCCTCGAACTGGAGGAGAAATGGTGCGAGCAACACGGTTGTGATGAAGAGCAGAGCCTGATTAACGAGCGAAAAGCACTGAACTCCGCGTTACGCCATTTTGACGAGTTGGAACTGACGGGCGGTGCGCTTTGGGTGGATGACGAGATTGTCGGTTTTACCTATGGCGCTCCCGTGAATAGGGATACTTTTGCCGTGCATATCGAGAAAGCGGACAGCCGTATCGACGGGGCTTATAATATATTGAATCAAGAATTTGCCTTGCATATTCCGGAAAAATATATTTACTTGAACCGGGAAGAAGACTTGGGATTAGTCGGTTTACGAAAGGCGAAGTTATCTTATCGTCCCGTGATTTTGTTGGAAAAAGGGTATGCTCAATTAATCGAAAATTGAAAATGGCATGAAACAAGAGGTAATGGATTTGTGGCGATTGTGTTTTGACGATACGGAAGAGTTTATTCGTTTCTATTTCAGCAAGAAATACAAAGACGAAAACACTCTTGTATATCGTGATAGGCAAGGTGATGCTGTTGCGGCGCTGCAAATGCCGCTTTACCCGATGACCTTCGCCGGAACCTTGTTGCAGACGGGGTATATTTCGGGCGCTTGTACCCACCCTCTGGCCCGTGCGCGGGGAATCATGACAAAGTTATTGCAGGAGGCCTTTGCCGTGATGAGAATGCGGGATGTCCCCGTGAGTACTTTAATCCCGGCAAACGATTGGTTGTACGGCTATTACGAGAAGATGGGATATGCCACTATTTTTGATTTCTCACCCGAACATTACACGATTCTCGATCGTCCCGTGTTGGGGCATTACAGGGTGGAGGCGTTTCGTGACGAGGCTTTGTTGACAGACGAAGTGTTTCGTTATTTTGAAGATGTCATGCTCCGTCGTCCCTGTTGTATTCAACATGACCGGGAGGATTTTAACACGATTATGGAGGATTTGCGTATAAGCGAAGGTGCTTTGCTCGTGGCGTATAACCGTGAAGATCACCTTGTCGGCATGGCATTTGCCGAGCCGCGGGGGAATCATGTTTTGGTAAAAGATTGGCTGTATGACTCCGGGGAAGTAAAACAGGCGCTCTTGTGGGGGATAATGACACGTTGGGATACTGCCGAAATATTCTGTCGTTCGCTACCGACGGGGAAAAATGACGAACATCGGGGGATGGCGAGAATCTTGGACGTGGAACAGGTGTTGCGGTTGTATGCTGTCCGTTATCCCGATCTGCATTTCGTGTTGAAAGTGACGGATGAACAAATCCCGGAGAACACGGGAATGTATATCGTCAGTGAGGGTGCTTGTACCCGGAAAGTCGCCGAAGAAACACCCGTCGAATTGACCGTGCAAGAGTTAACCCGTTTGGTATTCGGTTATTATCCGGAACGTTTTCCCGGGTTAGCCTCTCGTTTCAAAGCCTGTCATCCTTTTATAAGTCTGATGCTGGACTGATTTTCCGATCCTGTTTTGGGTTTTTCGAGTTCACGATACCGTCGATTTCTTCGAGGGTAAGTTTCTTCACGTTTGTAATGATAATGTTCTCTTTCAAGAAATTACCATACGTGTTGCACTCGTTGATAATGGTTTCGAATATTTCTTTCAACCCGGCATCAATCGGCAACAAAAGGGTAAACATGATGTATTTATCGAAGTGCTCGGAACTCTCTATTTCTCCTTTAGCCTTGGTCACTACCAGTTCGGTTTCTTTCTTGGCAATATCCCATTGGAACGGTTGTATAACCACCCCCTCGTTGGCAATATAAACACAGAAATAACGTAATAGAGTCCCGTGGCCGCCCAATCCCGTGGAAACAAACACGGTAGATTCATCCAGCAGGGAAGATTGAATCAACATACGCGATTGTTGCAACGCCACGGTCGCCCATTTTTTCAACGGGGTGTCTTCCTTCTGGAATGCCTCAATCTTCCGGTATATCGCTATATCATTTATCGTGGCCAGTACAGCCAGAATCTTTCTCTTCTTGTCTTCGCTGACGGACTCGTTGTACAATTCATCTGTCAACTGGGGAGCTTCCTCTATCAGCATCTTGAATTTCGTCTTGTCCTTCATCAAAAATTCAAGAAGTGCCATAAAGTGATGTTGCACCTCCACGTCTATTTCTTCTTCCATGATATTGAGTTGTGAAGCGTTTTTTGCCAAAAACTCGTTCACGTTACCCCATTTCTTCTCGTCTCTGTTGTCTTTATCTTCTGCTTTCATATTACAAAAATAAGCTATTTATTGATTATACGAATTAAAAAAGAAAAGTTTTCTTTTTTTAGACTTGTAGGGTTAATAAAGTAAGGTCCATAAGGTCGTAAGGTCTATGGACTTTTTTTTTCTGTGTTTATTTAGAAAAAATAAAAATAAAGTAATACCTTTGCTATGCGAAACCAGAAAGATGCAAATATGTTATTGTCAGAATTGAAGACCGGCGAGAGCGCCGTGATAACGAAAGTGAAAGGATACGGGGCTTTCCGTAAGCGTCTGAATGAAATGGGATTTATACGGGGTAAGGTAGTCAAAGCCGTGAAAAACGCTCCTTTGAATGATCCTATAGAATACTCGATCATGGGGTACGAGATATCCTTGCGGCGACAAGAAGCTGCGTTTATCGAGATTGTTTCACTGGAAGAAGCCAGCAATATCGTCGGGATTTCAGCATCCGCGAGAGATGCGGAGGAGGCCTTTGCCAAGCATTGGGAAGGGCGGGACAAGCATATTCATGTCGCCTTGGTCGGCAACCCGAACGCCGGGAAAACCACCCTGTTCAATTACATGAGCGGCTCGCAGGAGCATGTCGGGAATTACGGCGGGGTGACCGTGGATGCGAAGAAAGCGACTTTCCGTTTCAACGGGTACGAGTTTAACGTGGTCGACCTGCCGGGTACTTACTCCATTTCAGCCTACTCGAACGAAGAAAAATACGTGCGGGAATATATCACGAATCACGCTCCCGACGTGGTTATCAACGTGGTGGATGCGTCCAATCTGGAACGCAACCTGTACCTGTCTACCCAGTTGATAGACATGGACGTGAAAGGCGTGATTGCCTTAAATATGTTCGACGAACTGGAGCGTTCCGGAGCGACATTCGATTACCGGAAAATGGGTAAGATGATCGGGATGCCTATGGTGCCGACGATCGGCTCGAAAGGAAAAGGAGTCAAGCAACTCTTGGACGAGATTATCGAGGTGTACGAGGGAAGAAGCGAAACCGTACGGCATATTCATATCAATTACGGGCAGGAGATCGAAGACGGTATCGTTGCCATACGTTCGGAATTGGCGGATGAGAAAGAATTGACCTGCAATATGTCGCCTCGTTTCATGGCACTGATGTTACTCGAGGGAGATAAGGAAATCACGCATTTTGCGGAGAAGGATAGGCCGCGGGAAAAACTGATGAATACCGTTCAGGAGAATGTGTGTAAAATCGAATCCACGTTCGGGGAGAGCGTGGAAGCGGTGGTCACTGACACGAAGTACGGTTTCATCTCCGGGGCGCTGAAAGAAACTTACCGGGAAAGTCCCGTCAACCGGCGGCGTAAAACAGAATATATCGACGCTATCGTAACGCATAAATTATTCGGGTTCCCGATCTTCCTGTTATTCTTGTTCACGACCTTTTTTGCCACTTTCAGTCTGGGCAGTTATCCCATGGAGTGGATCGAAACGGGAGTTGCCGCCTTGAGTACATTCGTGGAAAACAATATGAGCGCGGGACCGTTGAAGGATTTGTTGGTAAGCGGGATTATCGGCGGTGTCGGTAGTGTGATCGTGTTTTTGCCGAACATCTTGATCCTGTTCCTGTTTATCTCGTTCATGGAAGATACGGGGTATATGGCGCGTGCGGCGTTTATCATGGATAAAATCATGCATAAACTCGGGCTTCACGGGAAGAGTTTTATCCCGATGATCATGGGATTCGGGTGTAACGTGCCGGCAATCATGTCCACGCGTATGCTGGAGAATCGCAGTGACCGGATATTGACGATACTGATCAATCCTTTCATGTCTTGTAGTGCCCGTCTTCCGGTATATATACTGTTAGTCGGGGCTTTCTTCAAGGAGTACGCGGCATTGGTGTTGTTCGGTATCTACTTGATAGGTATTTTAGCGGCAATCGTGATGGCGAAATTATTCAAACGGGTACTTTTCCACAAACAGGAAGTGCCTTTCGTGATGGAGTTGCCGCCTTACCGTATGCCTACATTACGTACCACGATTCGCCACATGTGGAGTAAAGGCGAGCAATACCTGAAAAAGATGGGAGGTATCATCATGCTTGCTTCCATCGTGATTTGGGCTCTCGGTTATTTCCCCGTGGACAAGGAATTGGCGGCGGAATACGACAAGCAGAAGGCGGAAGTCGCGGCAGCGTACGAGGTGGAAATAGCCTCGGGAACCGGTAACGCCGAGATGTTGAAGGCAGAGCGGGAAGCCAAGCTGGAAAGTTTGCACCGGGAAGAAGTGATCAAACGTCAGGAAAGTTCGTATATCAGTCGTATCGGTCGGGCGATGGAACCCATCTGGGCGCCTCTCGGTTTCGAGTGGAAAGCCGGGGTGAGCTTGTTGACGGGTGTTGCTGCCAAGGAAATCGTGGTGAGCACGATGGCTGTGCTCTATCAAGGCGAGGATATCGACGAGGACGATGAGGCGGCAAGTTCGGCACTGGTGACGCGGCTGAAAGAACATGGTTTTACGCCCGTTATCGCTATCGTGTTTATTGTTTTCGTGTTACTCTATTCTCCCTGTTTCGCGGCATTGATCGCGATAGGGAAAGAGATCGGGGCAAAATGGGCGTTCTTCGTCATGGGATACACGACCGTGCTGGCATGGGTTGTTTGTTTCGTGTTGAAACAGGTATTGGACTTGTTGATATAAATCAATGAGTCAATCTAAAATCTAAAATTAAAGGAGTGATGCAGCTCATACTTACATATATAATTGTTGCCGTGGCGCTTTTCTTCGTGGGAAGGGGCATTTATCGGTTATTCCGTTCCGGTCGTAAGAACGGGGGATGCGGTGATTGCTGCGGTTGCGGCTCGCGGACAAACAGAAAAAAAACGTATGTATTCGGGAATAGCCCGGTAAAATCGGCGATAGAGCGGGAAAAGAACGGGAAATAGCTACCTTGTTTCACGGACATTCTCCTTGTTTGAGCCATGGCTTGGCTACCCCTTGTCTATACCATGAACGTAGCATGAACGTAGCATCTTCGAAGCATGAACGCTCACGTGTGTATATGCTGCGTCAGGCAAGTGAAGAGGATGTAATCATAGTGGAGGGGAAGGGTAAGGAATATATCTTGTTACCTTGGAGAGGGGATGGCTAAAATAAAAAAAAGCTGCTGATAAGCAGCTTTTTATATTATTGTTTGTGTCTGCGCTCGTCAGAAACACTCAATTTTTTTCTTCCTTTAGCTCTTCTTCTGGCTAAAACTGCTCTACCGTTAGCTGTAGACATTCTTTCTCTGAAACCATGTTTGTTTCTTCTCTTTCTGTTGGATGGTTGAAATGTACGTTTCATTGTGATATTATCTTATGTTATTATTTTCTCACTTCGGACTGCAAAAGTAGGTATTTTTTTGATTGTGCCAAAGAAAATTGCAAAATTATCTTCGGTTAATTTGAAGTTTGTCACAACAAAGTTAGAATCTTGTCGTATACTTTTGCAGGAGGGACATGAAAAAATATGCTCTGATATTTGTTTTATTGAAATAGATTATTAACTTTAAGCCAATTTACTAAAGAGACCTATGAGACAGTTAAAAATCAGCAAGCAAATCACTGGCAGGGATTCCTTTTCAATCGAAAAGTACTTGCAGGAGATTGGGAAGATCGACGTGTTGTCGCCGGACGAGGAGGTTGCGCTAGCCAAGAAAATACGAGCCGGAGATCTAGCCGCACGAGAGCTTCTGGTGAAGAGTAATCTTCGTTTCGTGGTTTCCGTGGCCAAGCAATACCAGAACAACGGTATGAGTCTGGGTGATTTGATCAACGAAGGGAATCTGGGTTTGATCAAAGCGGCAGAGTGCTTTGATGAGACGAAAGGGTTCAAATTCATTTCTTACGCCGTGTGGTGGATTCGCCAGTCTATTTTGCAGGCAATTGCCGAGAACTCGCGTTTGGTTCGTTTACCCTTGAATAAAATCAGTAGCATAAACAAGGTGAACAAATTTTTCTTCCGTCTGGAACAGGAATTTCAGCGGGAGCCGACAGCCGAGGAGATTGCCCGGGAGATGGACGTTCCGGAAAAAGAAGTGAAAGACAGTATGCGGATTGCCAGTCGTCCCTTGTCAATGGATGCCCCGTTGACGAGTGACGAGGATGCGTCTAATTTATACGACGTGATGATCACCGGCGAGAACTCGATACCGGAGGCGGAGAGAGAGTTGAACGCTGATTCGTTGCGGACGGAGATAGATCGTTATTTATCCACTTTAGATGAGCGGGATGCCACGATCTTGCGTATGTATTACGGGCTGGGAGGTTATTTGCCAATGTCTTTGGAAGAGATTGGGGATCGGGTAGGACTTACCAGCGAAAGAGTACGTCAGATCAAATCAAAAGCCATCAAAAAGTTGAAAAACACGTATCGCACGAAGCGGTTGAAGACTTATTTGTAACCGGATATTTTAGGTTGTAAGTTATGAACCGAGAGTTGTTGTAAATTGTAACTAATTAGATTATAATTTGTAACAATCCTGAAGATGTATTTGTCCGAAAAAGTCCCTCAAAAAACTTTTCTTTTCATCTAAAATTGTATATTTGTTCCCCGTTTTGGAAAAGGTTTTAAAAACGGGAGAAAACGTTTGCGGAAGCATTCTTTTCTTTGTTAAGAAACTTATTTTCAATTGTTTATTTATAGTTTTAATATTCTAAAGAAGAACCTTATGGGAAAATATGAATTGAACAAAAATTTGGCGCAGATGCTTAAAGGTGGGGTTATCATGGACGTAACCAATGTTGAACAGGCGAAGATTGCAGAGGCTGCCGGGGCATGTGCTGTTATGGCACTGGAAAGAGTGCCGTCGGATATTCGTAAAGATGGCGGTGTTGCCAGAATGTCAGATCCGCAAATGATTAAGGCGATCAAGAACGCCGTATCTATTCCTGTAATGGCTAAAGTGAGAATCGGTCACTTTGTTGAGGCTCAAATATTGGAAGCCATCGGCATTGATTATATCGACGAGAGCGAGGTATTGACTCCCGCGGATGATCTGTATCACGTGGACAAGACTAAATTCCAAGTACCGTTTGTTTGCGGTTGCCGCAACTTGGGCGAGGCTTTAAGACGCATCGGCGAAGGTGCTTCCATGATCCGTACCAAGGGAGAAGCCGGAACCGGAAACGTGGTTGAGGCTGTAAGACATATGCGTCAGTTGAACAATGATATTCATCAGGTACAATCTGCCCCGGTAGAAGCTTTGATGACGCTCGCTAAAGAAATGGGTGCTCCTTTCGACCTCGTGAAATACGTGCACGAGAACGGTAAATTGCCGGTTGTAAACTTTGCTGCCGGTGGAATCGCCACTCCCGCCGATGCCGCTTTGATGATGCAATTGGGCTGCGAGGGTGTATTCGTTGGCTCCGGTATCTTCAAGTCGGGAGATCCTGCCAAGAGAGCGAGAGCTATCGTGTTGGCAACTACTTATTACAACGATCCGGTTAAATTGGCCGAATTGTCAGAGAACTTGGGCGAGCCGATGTCCGGGTTGGAAATATCCAAATTGGAAAATAAATACGCCGAGAGAGGGTGGTAAAATAATGAAAAAGATAGGCATTTTAGGGTTTCAGGGGGCTGTCGTCGAGCATGAGCGTCAGATTCAAGCATTGGGACATGAACCCGTGATCGTGAAATACCCGGAACAATTGGACGTTATTGACGCTATCATTTTGCCGGGAGGGGAGAGTACCACCATGGGTAAGATTCTCAATCGCACGGGGTTAATGGCCCCCCTGCGGGAGAAGATTGTCGGGGGACTTCCCGTGTGGGGAACTTGTGCCGGAATGATCTTGTTGGCAAAAGATCTGGTGAACGATTCGGTGACTCACTTGGGAGTTATGGATATCTCCGTGCGCCGCAATGCTTACGGTAGCCAGATTGATAGTTTCTCCACGAAACAGGTAATCCCCGCCGTCGACTCGAAAGAGATCGAGCTGGTGTTTATCCGCGCACCTTATATAACAAAGGTGGAAGACGGGGTGAAAGTATTGTGTGAACTGGACGGTCACGTGGTTGCCGCTGAAGAAAGAAATATGCTGGTGACCTCTTTTCATCCGGAACTTACGGATGATGTGACTTTCTTGAAATACTTTGTTTCTAAAATCAAATAGTTCGTAAAGTTTTTAAGGTTTATAAAGTTCGTAAGGTTTATTACTTTATGAACTTTATAAACCTTATGAACTTTATAACTCTTTTCTTTCTACATCGCTTTTCTCAACTCTTCTGCCGTCAGTGTGGCGGTTCCGATCTTCTGTACCACGATTCCTGCTGCAATATTGGCGATGCGGATAGATTCCTTGATATCTTTACCCGCGGTCAGTGCTAACGCTAAGGCTGCCACCACGGTATCTCCGGCTCCGCTCACGTCGAACACTTCTTGCGAGTGTGTCGGGATATGCACGGTTTCTTGTCCGGTGATCAGGCTCATGCCTTTCTCGCTTCGAGTCACGAGCAAGGCTTTCAACCCGTACTTCCGGATGATTTCCTTTGCCGAAGCCTCGATTCCGGTGTCCTCGTTACTGATAGGATGCCCGATGATGTCCCCGAGTTCCTTCACGTTTGGCGTGATCAAATCCGCCCCGGCGTATTTTGCCCAGTTTTGTCCCTTGGGGTCCACGATGACGCGCGTCCCGTGCTGTTTAGCGATCGAGATCAGAAAAGTGCAAATGTCGTCGGAAATCATGCCCTTCCCGTAATCGGAGATCACGAGAGTCGGGTTTTCACGGATGAGTTCTTCCAGATGAACTTTAAAATCTTCTTTTGTTTTCTCGGGTACTTCCAGTCGTTGCTCGTAGTCAAGGCGCACGATTTGTTGGCGTCCGCCGATAACGCGGGCTTTCGTGATCGTGGGTTGCTCTGTTTTGATGAACTCCGTGCGAATTCCCTTGCGGTGCGCCATTCGCTCGATCTCCTTCCCGAAAAAGTCATATCCCACGGCACCGCACAAGGTGGCTTGCCCGCCCAGACTGCTGATGTTGTTTGCCACGTTCGAGGCTCCGCCCAACCGGGATTCTTCCGTCACGATATTCACGATCGGCACGGGAGCCTCCGGCGAAATGCGTTCCACTTTCCCGAAATAATATTTGTCGAGCATCACGTCCCCGACGATTAGTATTTTGCAATTACTGAAATCCATAATGAAAATTTAGAATTTATAGATTCTGTGATTTCGTGATTCTCGATTCTGTGATTTTTAATCACTAAATTATTGAATCGCTAAATCACAGAATCAGTATGTTATTCTTCCCCGCCGCCGAACATCATCAAGTAAGCCTTGATAAAATCGTTGATTTCACCGTCCATCACGGCTTGCACGTTTGATGTCTGGTAGTTGGTGCGGTGGTCTTTCACCCGTCGGTCGTCGAACACGTAGCTACGGATTTGTGACCCCCATTCGATTTTCTTTTTTGTACCTTCAATTTTGTCTTTTTCTTCCTGACGTTTTCGAAGTTCCAGTTCGTACAACTGGGCTTTTAGCAATCGCATGGCGTTCTCCCGGTTTTGCAATTGCGAACGGGATTCCGTGTTCTCGATCATGATGCCTGTCGGGGCATGGCGCAGGCGCACTCCGGTTTCTACTTTGTTCACGTTCTGTCCCCCGGCACCTCCGCTTCGGAAAGTGTCCCAACTGATGTCGGCAGGGTTGATCGTGACCTCGATGGTGTCGTCCACGGCGGGATAGACAAATACCGAGGCGAAGGAGGTCATGCGCTTGTTCGACGCGTTGTAGGGGGACAGACGCACAAGACGATGCACGCCGTTTTCCGACTTCAGGTAGCCGTAAGCGTAATCACCCTCGAATTCGAGCGTGGCGGATTTGATACCCGCTTCTTCACCTTCTTGGTAATCCACGTGTTTTACCTTGTAACCGTTCAGTTCACCCCAACGGATATACATCCGGTAGAGCATGCTTGCCCAGTCCATACTCTCCGTACCCCCGGCACCGGAATTGATTTTCATGATGGCACCGAAATGGTCTTCCTCTTTACGCAGCATGTTGCGCATCTCGATATCCTCCACTATCCGTACGGTTTCCTCGTATTGGGCGTCTACTTCTTCTTCGGTGGCTTCTCCTTCCTTGGCGAAATCGAAAAGTACCTGTAAATCGCCCACGGCAGAAGTTACTTGTTCGTATCCTTCTATCCATGATTTTAATTCGCGTACCTTCCTCATCAATACTTCCGCCTCTTTGGGGTTATCCCACAAGGAGGGATTTTGCGTTCTTAATTCTTCTTCAGCGAGTTGTACCTTTTTACCATCTATGTCAAAGATACCTCCTCAATGCTTCACCTCTCTCTGCCAGCTCTTTAATATGGTCGATCGTGATCATTGTATTTTTAGTTTATAAAGTTAATAAAGTTCGTAAGGTCTGTAAGGTCCATAAAGTCGAAAGTCCATGGCTCCTGCGGGCGCTTTGCTATAACGGCAATTTTATTGCCGTTGATATAGTCCGAAGGACACCCGTGACCTTATAGACCTCATGGACTTTATAGACTTTCGACTGATAAAAAGGGGAAAATTCCCCTTTTTATTGTTTATTCATTTTACTGTCTATCGGGAAGTTTTTATTCACCCGGTTACTGGTGATCGGTTTCCCGGTCAGCGTGTTTTCCACCATGGTTTGTATTTCTTGTGCGAAAACTTCCTCGCCGCTGCTTCTTGCCCATCCGATCAACATTTGCAGTATCTGCATGCTGTTTCGTTCGTCCCGGTTAAGCATTTGCCTGCGGTTGGCGGATAGAGATTGGATATATCTTAACGTTTGAGCGTTATCCAGTGCCAAAGCCCATGCCAGATCGTTTGCTTTCTCGTTTTCTCCCGCCGTGTAATAGATCGGGATATAATAGATCAAGAAATAATCTGCCGGAACTTGGTAAAGCGGAATTTCTTCCAGTGATTTATCCAGTACTTTGACGGCTTCCTGCATCTTCGAGGAGTCTACGATTTCACTTATCGTGGAGTCACCGAGTACTGTACTTTCGTTTACGGCTTCTTCCACCAGTTTCTGGGCAAGACGCAAGAAA
Organism: Butyricimonas sp. Marseille-P3923; assembly: GCF_900184685.1. Classification (GTDB taxonomy): domain Bacteria; phylum Bacteroidota; class Bacteroidia; order Bacteroidales; family Marinifilaceae; genus Butyricimonas; species Butyricimonas muris. Next base: position 1,923,217 of record NZ_FXXL01000007.1, on the reverse strand, counting down.
GTATTCCGGTATTTCATCACGGCAATGGTATTGTCGTGGAAATGGTCGATATTTACTTTCGGGTCATTGATATTTCCCCAGACAAACTTATTCATCAAATTGTCATACAACACGTTCGAGTTGATGCGACCGAACTCGTAATATGCATCCTTGTTTTCCGTCTTGATCGGTACCACGCGGTAGCCGGCACCTTCCAGCTGGAAGTATTTGTCAAAGCCCATGTAGCTGTCCTGTCCCATGCCGATACCGAAATATACAGGCCGTTCCCAGTTATTGGCAGCCAGAATGTCGAGTACCATGAGTTGGGATTTATTCAGTGAGTTGCCTGTCAGCTTGATTTCCACTCTGTCCACGATCTCGTCTGCATCTTCCGGTTGCACGGTTCCGTTGGCGAGAACTTTCTCTTTGTCCACGGGGAGATAAAGGCTCCGGGTGGGGATATAATTTAACGGTTCGCCTTGATAGCGGTTCGTCTTGTATTCCGCACCGTCCTGACCGACGAAATTCATCACTTCGGCGATGCTGAATGGCTTGTCGGTTCTCTCTTCGATAGCCACGAAGTCGCGTACCCCGTAATGATATTGGTCTTTCGTGAAAGAGATCGGTACCCCCGGTGATTCGTAGGCTTTCCGTTTCATCTGGTCGATATACCAGTCCCCGGCAAGCAAACTCAAATTCACGATGCGCACGTCCCGGCGGAAGCCTTCCACCTCTTGGGCGTACCATAACGGGAAGGTGTCATTGTCCCCGTAAGTGAACAGTATGGCGTTCGGGGCGCAGGTGCTCAAGTAGTTTTTGGCATGCGCGATCACCGCGTAACGTCCGCTGCGGTCATGGTCGTCCCAGTTTTGCGCCGCCATGTTCACCGGTACGGCGAACAGGCAAACTGCCGTTACCGCGATGGCAGCTTTGCGGGAATCCATTCTCTTTTGGAGAAGTTCCCAAAGGTAGAGTACCCCGAATCCTACCCAGATGGCAAATGCGTAGAATGATCCGGCGTAAGCGTAATCCCGTTCACGCGGTTGATAAGGATATTGGTTCAAGTAAAGCACGATGGCGATACCCGTGAGGAAGAAGAGCAGCATAACCACCCAGAAGTCTTTCTTTCCCTGTTTTCCCCGCTGGTACTGGTAGAACATACCCAGTAACCCGAGGATAAAAGGAAGCATGTAATATTTGTTGTTTGCCTTGTCGTGCTTCAACGTGTCGGGCATCATGCTTTGGTCGCCGACCAGCATATTGTCGACGAAAGGAATGCCCGTGATCCAGTTCCCGTAACGGAAATCACCGTGTCCTTGAATATCATTTTGTCTTCCGGAGAAGTTCCACATGAAATACCTCAGGTACATGTGCCCGAGCTGATAACGGAACATGAATTTCAAATTTTGCCCGAAAGTCGGTTTTTGACGGTTTTGTCCGTCTACCGAGTACGTGGGGCCGGCGGGTAATCCCACCCATTCGATGTAAGACTGCGGGTCACGCGCGGTACTGTACATACGCGGCAGGATGGTACAAAAATGAGGATCGTATTTCACCTCGGTCTTGTGTCCCACGACATCGTATTTCCCGGTTTTCTCGTTCTGGTAATAGATCGGACCGCCTTCTTCCACGGCAATGACCGGGGCGTTGTAATAAGGTCCGTAGATCAACGGTTCCTGCCCGTACTGGTCGCGGCTTATATAAGAAAGGAGTGCGAACACGTTATCCGGGCTGTTCTCGTCGATGGGAGGGTTGCTGACCGACCGGATAACCACCATGGCGTAGGAGGAGTAGCCGATCAACATGACCACGAAACAGGTCAGGATCGTGTTGACGATCGTGTGATTGTGTTTCAACGTGTAATATATACCGTAAGCAAGTCCGCTAATTAGAAGGATAGCGTAGACAACTACTCCCGTGTTGAAAGGTAGCCCCATGCTGTTGACGAACAGTAGTTCGAACCATCCGCCGATAATGATCACGTACGGGATCACACCCCACAGGATAGTCCCGAGGATCACGCAGGATAAAGCGGCAGCTTTGATCACACCCCATTTCGTCGTTTCGTATTTCTTGAAATAGTAGATAAACACGATGGCGGGAATTACCAGCAAGTTCAACAAGTGAACCCCGATGGAAAGCCCGATCATGTAAGCGATGAATACAAGCCAGCGATTGGCGTACGGTTGGAACGCCACGTTCTCCCATTTCAGGATCGCCCAGAACACGACAGCCGTGAACAGGGACGACATGGCATATACCTCGCCTTCCACGGCGGAGAACCAGAACGTGTCCGAGAACGTGTAGCATAGCGCACCGATCAGACCCGCACCCATGATAGCGTATAATTGTCCCATGGTACATTCTCCATCTTTTTTAATCACCACTTTCTTGGCCAGATGCGTGATTGTCCAGAACAGGAACAGTATCGTGAAGCCCGAACATAACGCCGACATAATATTAATCATGTAAGCCTGTGTTTCCGGGGACGGGGCAAAAATGGCGAACAGTCGCGAAACAATCATAAAGAAAGGTGCCCCGGGAGGGTGTCCTACCTGTAATCCGACTGACGTTGTGATGAACTCGCCGCAGTCCCATAAGCTGGCTGTCGGTTCTACCGTGAGAATGTAAGTGATACTGGCTATCACGAACGCCACCCATCCGGTGACATTATTGATCAACCTGTAACTTAACGTGGGGTGATTTTTAATGTTGCACATGCTTCTCCTTCTTTGAATTTATATTTCTTATTAGTAATCAAGGATATCCTAAATTTGTTCCTTTTCAACCGCACGAAAATAGCAATTTTCTTTTAATTTTTCCGCATTTTGTTTTGGTGAAATGAAAAATTGCTATACATTTGCAGCGTCAAAAAACAAAATACTTGTTGAATTGACATGACGATTGTCCCATTGTGTAATGGTAGCACAGCAGATTTTGGTTCTGTCAGTCAAGGTTCGAATCCTTGTGGGACAACAAAAAAGAGAAGCCTTGCAGCAGGGAGTTGCAAGGTTTTTTGTCCGAAGTTCTTAGATACAATGCCCAGGTGGTGGAATCGGTAGACACGCTAGTTTCAGGGACTAGTGGCCGTACGGCTGTGCAAGTTCGAGTCTTGTTCTGGGTACAGAAAAACGCTTGATGGTGATAAACTGTCAAGCGTTTTGTTTTACCCGTGGTGAAATTGACGAGTTCCACCCACTCGAAGGGGTAGTCTTCATCCTCCTCGTCGCCGTACAGGAGTTTGTTGCGTTCGTTGCACATGTAGGCGTATTCCTGCAACATTCCGGTGATCAGTGCGTAGCTGCTGTCGAGAGTTTGCTCGTGCGTGTAACCGAGGGCTTCTTTCACGTTTACCAGAAACATGAAGCTACTCACGGGTTTATCCTGCTTTCCATGTTTTTTCGGGCGGCTATGATCTCCGCCTCGGTCATCGGGCTCATGTTCTTTATCGTCATGATAGATTTGTAGAAATAGACACTAGAATCCGTCTAAAAGAGAAAGTTACTGATCAGGATACGACGAAGGTAAAGTTGACTACCGGTGAAAAAAGAGGTCTGGAGCAAAATACAAGTGTCGATGAGGTCAAAAAGAGTGGAGTTGGGAGTTGGGTGTGGATCGTGTGGGGTGGCGTGGTAATTGCTGTCGTGTTGGTCGTGGTTGTGTATCGTGTACGTCTAATGGTTTGAATAAAAATACTTTGTCGCGATAAATATAAAATGAGAAATATGTCGTACATTTGTATCGAAGTATGACTAAATAGGATTGATTATGAATTTTAGAATGGTGTTTGTTTGGGGAATTATTGCCTCGTTGTTTTTATTGGCGGGATGCGTTGATAAGGATTTGTCGAAAAAAGAGGCTCCTGAAGGTTCCGGTGATTATTTTGATTTCCGTACGGCAAATAAATTGACGGCAGAGGTGAAGTATGATGTACCGAAAGGGTACGAGGTGTTTTTTGAGGCCTACGCGGAGTATCCCGTGGATACGATAAATGGGAGGACGGTGAAAAAAGAAAATCTGAAACCGTTATTCAGAGGGTTCACGGATGAAAATGGCGAGTATTCGGAGACGGTTCAAGTACCGACTTACGTGAATGAGATTTATTTATATTCGGCGAGTATAGCCGTGCCTATGGTGAAGACGTTGGAGGTTTCAAGAGGAAGAAGTATGGTATCCCGGGCAGGAGAGGACGGGTACGTGCATTCGACTTATCCGGTAGGCATGAAGGTGATAGATGGTATGACTTGGAATGATAAAGGTGTTCCTTCCAATCTGGGCGGAAAAAAAGATATTTCGGTAGACGGTTTAATCATGTTGAATGCGACGTTGAAGATGGATGATTCAAACGTGAGTGATTATATCGTGAAAAATAGTGAGGCGAACTTGAACGTGATAAAGGATGGGGCAACGGTGGATGTCGTGGTTATCAATAATTCCGGGAATACCCGTACGAATACGGTCGGATATTATTATTACTCGACAAACAACCCGCCACAGACAGCGGAAGAAGTGCAGAGAATTATCCTTTTCCCGAATGCAACATTCCCCGAAAAAGGTGGTTTGCAGTTGGGAGATAACGTGCGGCTTAAATATTGGGATGAGGTAAAGCAGGAGTGGAGTGAAACTTTCCCAGCGGGAGTGACGATCGGGTGGTTTATTCTGGCGGGAGGATACGACGCTAATAATCATACGGTAGTGGATGTTGCACGCGGACGTTCTATTGGGTTCTCGAATACAAGTTTGAATACAGAACAACGCAGCCACACGATTATCGTGCGTGATCCCAATACAAAAGTGCGTTACGTGGGACTTGAGGATCAGAATTTTAATTCATCACCCGTGTATCGTGATTTTATTTTTTCCATTGACGCGGATGATGACCACGTGGAATATAATGACGGAAGTATGCCGGACGGTAAGGATATGACGGATACAGATAATGATGGAGTCCCGGATGTGGATGATGAATTCCCGAATGACGGGAGCGTGGTATATTCCATGACTTACGAGGGAACTTTGGCTTATGAAGATATTTGGCCGTATCAAGGCGATTATGATATGAATGATATGGTGGTTGAATATCGTATAAAGCATTTTTTGAATAAAGGTAATTTGTTGGTTCGGGTAGAGGACTCGTGGACAGTGAAAAATGTCGGGGCACAATTGCAGAGTGGTTTCGGGTATCAGTACGGGTTTAGAAAGTATAAAGTTGGTAGTATGAGTGTTGAAACCACTTACCCGGGGCAATCTCATTTCGCTAAGGACGCAAAAGGACTTGAGAGTGCACAACCGAATGATGCCACGATTATTTTATTTGACAGTGCTTTGGATGTGATAAATGCCCCGGAGGATCAGAGAACGTTCACGGTAAAGATGACATTGAATGTGCCCACGAAGACGAATGAACTGGAGTTACCTCCTTATAATCCTTTTATTATCGTGAATACGAACGAGGGACGGGGGCACGAAGTGCATTTGCCGAATTACAAACCGACCGATTTGATGGACACGAAATTGTTGCATTACGGGCATGATTTGTCTGATCCGGAGAAAGGAATTTATTTTGTTTCGGATAATAATTTCCCTTTCGCGATACATATTATTAACGAATCGTTAGATTTGAAGAGTAAAGACGAGGGAAAGAGAATTGATGTGATTTACCCGCAATTTTCGAAATGGGCGTCATCGTTCGGGGAAGAAAATAAAGAGTGGTACAAACATAAAAAATGATTGTTTTGAGTATATCGAGGGAGTCGACTGTTTTTACAGTCGGCTTCTTTGTTATATCACTTTAATGCTTTGTCCGAGGGCGGTGATGATTTCGCCTTTCGTTATTTTTGCCCGTTTACGGGATTCCGGTTCTCCGTTGCGAGTGACTTCTCCGTTTTCGACAAGAATCTTTGCCATCGCACCGCTTTCGGCTACGCGGGTGGCTTTCAGTAATTTTATTAATTCAATGTATTCGGTGTCTATTTCAAAGGTTATCATGGCGTATAGATTTTGGGTACAAAGGTAACCAATTTTTATTGCATACCGTAAAGTAGAAACAACTTGAGGAGGCGAATGTTATTTTTGTGCCTTTAATTTTAAAAATAACTATCTTTTATTTTATAGAAGAATAGTAGAGTAATAATGTAAAGTAGATTGTATGAAGAAATTAGTCGTATTGGTAATGACTTGTATGTTGAGCCTGTCGGTTTTTGCCGAGGGATATCAAGTAAATTTGTTGAGCACGAAACAGACCGGAATGGGACACGTGGGCGTCGGGATGAAGTTGGGGGCAGAGAGTATGCATTTCAATCCGGCAGGGTTGGTGTTCTTGAAAACAAATATGGATTTTTCACTTGGAATTTCAGCCGTGATGGCAAAAGCGAAATATAGTAATGCGGGATATTCCGCTAAAACGGATAACCCGGTGAGTACGCCATTATACGCTTACGCGGGATTTAAGATATATGATAATCTGGCAGCGGGTATCAGTTTGACGACTCCTTACGGGAGTTCCTTGAAATGGCCGAAGCATTGGGAAGGTGCGTCGTTGATTCAGGATATTAGTTTAAAGTCCTATGTAATACAACCCACGCTTTCATATAAGATCACGGATAAGTTGAGTATCGGTGTCGGTTTGCAATTGGCTTGGGGTAACGTGAATCTTTCCCGCGGATTAATGAGTGTGAAGGATTTTCAAGGCTTGGGGAATACGATGGAAGAAAAATTAGGTTCGCTTTTGCCTCATCTTCCTATTTCCGAAACAGAAAAGGAGGCTATACAAAATATTATAGGTTTAATGAAAAATACGACTGTACCACCGGCTTATGCTCGTTTAGAGGGGAACGCCCATATGAGGGTAGGCTTTAACGTGGGTATCATGTATGATATTTGTGATAAGGTGACAGTAGGGTTGTCTTATCGTTCAAAGATTAAGATGCGGGTAAAAGAGGGAGATGCTGAATTAACCTATTCCAACCGGAATATTGAAAATATGTTCGGACAGATGGAGTTGTTACTTTCCAAGTATGGTGAGATGTTGGCAGGAGCGGGTGTTGATATACCCAATATTTCGATCCCGAAATATGATCAAGGTTCTTTTCATGCGGAATTGCCTTTACCTTCCAACACTACACTCGGTGTAAGTTATCGTCCCACGGATCGTTGGGAGTTAGCGTTGGATCTGCAATTGGTAGGTTGGAACGCGTATGATTCTTTAAATGTTTATTTTAACGAGGCTGAATTAGGAATTAAACCGATCAAGGCGGAAAAAAATTACAAAACGACGATGACCTATCGAATTGGAGCGAGCTATAAAGCAACAGAGCGATTGGATCTTCGAGCAGGAATTTATTATGACCAAAGTCCGATTCGTAAAAACTTTTACAATCCGGAAACTCCCGGAATGAATAAATTGGGTTTTTCCGCCGGGTTGACTTTTGAACCATATAAGAATTTGCAAATAGATTTGGCATTTTTGTATATACAAGGTTTCAGTAAGAACGCGAAATATTCCTATGAAAATGTGGTTACGCCGGGGGTAATAGATACGTTTGGTGGAAAGTATAAATCCACGGCATTTACTCCTTCCATTGGATTGGCTTACCGGTTTTAATAAGTTATAAAGTTCATAAGGTTTATAAATCTTATGAACTTTATAAACCAAAATATAACGCAACGTTTCTTAGCATCTATTCGTACAACTGTGAAAATAAGTTGTAATTATGGATGCAATTAGTAATATCCCGGATCAGGGAACAAAGAAACGGGTTGTGATCGTGGGTGGAGGTTTCGGAGGGTTGAAATTGGCTCGTAAATTGAATGATCGTGATTTTCAAGTGGTGTTGTTGGATAAAAACAATTATCATCTTTTTCAGCCTTTATTGTACCAAGTGGCTACTTCGGGGATAGAGCCCAGTGCGATTTCTTTTCCTTTCCGGAAGATATTCAAGTATCGTCATGATTTCCACATTCGGATGTGCACGGTAGAGAAAGTGGTTTCGGAAAAGAATTGTATAGAAACATCAATAGGTAAGATTTCTTATGATTATCTGGTGATAGCCACGGGTGCAGGTACAAATTTCTTTGGTGACTCTACTTTGGCGGATCGGACGATGCAGTTGAAAACAACGTCGGATGCTTTGTTCAATCGTAACCGGGTGATCGAGAGTTTCGAGAAAGCATTGAATAGTGCGGATGATGATACTCGTAAACGGTGGTTGACATTCGTTATTGTCGGGGGTGGGGCTACCGGTATCGAGCTTGCCGGGGCGTTGGCGGAGATGAAAAAGTTTATGCTCCCGAAAGACTACCCGGAATTGGATTGGGATGAGATGAGGATTCTTTTGGTAGATGGGGGTGAGCGTTTGTTGAACGCTTTTTCGGAAAAGTCCTCGTTGGAGGTTGCCCGTAGTCTGTCAAGTATGCACGTGGAGATTTTGTTGAAAAAGTTGGTAAAGGAGTATGACGGGGAGAAGTTGACCTTTGTTGACGGGCAGCAGATCGTGACAAATAATGTCTTTTGGGTAGCCGGGGTAAAGGCGAATAGTTTGCCGGGACTGCCGCGAGAAGCTTACGGGCGGGGAAATCGATTGCTCGTGGATGAGTTTAACCGGGTAAAGGGAATGGCTGATGTGTTCGCGTTGGGCGATACGGCATTGATGATTACCACGGATTATCCCAACGGGCACCCTCAAGTGGTGCAACCCTCGATACAGCAAGCCGGTTTACTGGCAAATAATTTACGAAGTATGATCAAGGGCAAACCCCTTCGTCCTTTTAAATACAAGAATAAAGGTTCTATGGCTACAATCGGGAGAAACGATGCCGTGGCGGAATTATCCAAGGTGCGTTTCCGGGGATTCTTCGCTTGGCTGTTGTGGTTGTTGGTTCACTTGATGAGTATCGTTGGGGTGAAGAACCGTCTTTTTATTCTGATCAACTGGATGTGGAGTTACGTTACTTACGATCAGTCTTTGAGGATTCTGGTAAAACCGGAAATAAAGAAAAGCGACCCGTTCTGAGTCGCTTTTTCTTGTAAGTTATTCTCCCTTGGGAGCAGTCCCAGTGGCCACACTTTTACTGCGTTCAACGGATTGTAAAGCCAAATAGTTAGCCCCGAATTTCTCAAGGTTGTCCAATTCTGTTTCGTATTGGTCTTGATGAACTTCTTCCTCGGCTACCAAAGCTTCAAATAATTTCTTTGATACGGCATCAGCGTTTTCAGCGCATTCTTTTGCCCAAGCGTTATAATCGTTCACGCTGCCGACTTCCATGGCGGTAGCGAGTTCCAGCATCTCTTTGGGTTCGTGGATTTTCTTCACGTCGCCGGAAACTTTCATTTCAACTTCCCCTTTCAAGAACAGGATACGCTCGGCAAGTTGCTCCACGTGCATCATTTCTTGAATGGCGGTACGTTTGAAAAGACCGGATAATAAGTCATACCCCATATCATCGCAACGGAAATGGAAATACATGTACTGGTGTACAGCAAGCAATTCATCGCCTACCGCCCTGTTTAGTAGTTCGATACTTTTTTCTTTTTTACTCATGATAGTCAAAATTGTTAGTTATTTTTATTGTTTGCCAAATTATAAAAAAAATGTGATACATCCTAAATTTTGGCTTAGAATAAAAAAAGCGTACATTTGTTTAAGTATAAAATGATGATTATGAATAATTCTTCCCCGGTGTTGTTAGTGACACCTCCGTTCACGCAATTGAACACGCCATATCCCTCGATGATGTACTTGAAAGGTTTCCTGAACACGAGGGGAATCCCGACCGCACAGGTTGATTTGAGTCTGGAGGTTATTTTGGGTATATTTTCTTCCCGGGGATTGACGGAACTTTTCGAGAAGGCGGGGGAACAGTCTTTATCAAACAATGGAAAGCGGATTTATGCTTTGAGGAAAGAGTATACCCGCACGATTGATGCGGTGATTGCTTTTTTACAAGGGAAGAACCGCACGTTGGCTTATTCGATATGTGAAGAAAGTTTTTTGCCGAGAGCGGGGAGATTCGGGCAGACGGAGGATATGGAATGGGCATTCGGGATGATGGGGATGGAAGATAAAGCCCGCTATCTGGCGACGCTATATCTGGAAGACTTGTCGGATTTCTTGAAAGAATCCGTGGACGGGAATTTCGGATTCAGCCGTTATGCTGAGCATTTGGGACGTTCGGCTTCATCGTTTGATGAGTTGGCTGCCGAGCTGGCAAAGCCGTTGAGTTTCACGGATAGATATCTCACGGGATTGCTGACCGAGAAAATGGAGGCTTATCACCCGGATATCGTGGCGGTGACTATTCCTTTTCCGGGGAATTTGTACAGTGCTTTGCGATGCGGGGAATGGATTAAAAAGCATTATCCCGGGGTGACGGTTGCCATGGGAGGCGGTTTTGCCAACACGGAATTGCGTTCGCTGACAGATGCCCGTTTCTTCGCGTATACCGATTATTTATTGTTGGATGACGGGGAGTTGCCGATTTCACGTTTGATTGAACACGTGCGGGGAGGGTTGGACGAGAGCGGGTTGGTGCGTACGTTTATGTTACAGGACGGGAGTGTGGTGTATCACGACGATGTTGCGGCGGCGATTATTCCTCAAAGGGAAGTCGGGATTCCCGATTATTCGGGGTTGTTCCTCGATCGGTATATTTCCGTGATCGAGATAATTAACCCGATGCATAAGTTATGGAGTGACGGGAGATGGAATAAATTGACATTGGCTCACGGGTGTTATTGGGGAAAGTGTAGCTTTTGCGACGGTACGTTGGACTATATCCGACGCTACGAACCGAACGAGGTGAAAACTATCGTGGACAGGATGGAGAGAATGACGGAACAGACGGGGGAGGGCGGTTTTCATTTCGTGGACGAGGCGGCACCTCCTATGTTGTTGCGGGAAATGGCATTGGAGATATTGAGGCGGCGTTTGACTGTCGTGTGGTGGGGGAATATCCGTTTCGAGCGGGCTTTCACGGCGGATTTATGCAGGTTATTGAAGGCATCGGGCTGTATCGCCGTGTCGGGCGGGGTCGAAGTGGCATCCGAACGGGTGTTGGCATTGATCAATAAAGGTGTGACATTGCCTCAATTGATACGGACGACGGATCATTTTACACGAGCCGGAATTATGGTGCATACTTATTTGATGTACGGTTTCCCCTCGGAGACCGCGAGAGAAACGGTCGATTCGCTGGAAGTCGTGCGGCAGATGTTTGAGCGTGGGTTGATTCAATCCGGTTTCTGGCATCGTTTTGCCATGACGGCGCATAGCCCGGTCGGACAGGCACCGGGGCTTTTCGGTACACGGGTGACGGGACCGCCTTTCGGTGGGTTTGCCCGCAATGATGTGGCTTTCGAGGATTTGGAGGGAGGTGATCATGAACGGTTGGGTGACGGTTTGAGTCATTCTTTATATAATTATATGCGAGGCGTGGGGTTTGATTTACCCTTGCAGAAATGGTTTGATTTTAAAATTCCTGTTTCAAGTGTATCGCCTCGTTTCGTGGAACAGCAAATGGAGGCGAGCGAATCTGTGGAGAATTTATATCCTCGGCGTTTGTATTGGATCGGGGGAGAGGTCGAGTTCGGTGCGGAGATCGTGAAAAAGGGGAAAATCGTGTTGACGCTCCATGATACTACGCGGGATATTCATTTGAAGATAAAGAAAGAAACTGCCGTTTTTCTGCATGATATCTTTTCCCGGATAAGCGCGGATGTTGGAGAGCCTTATTTGCTGAAAGATTTTTGTCTGGATTACGAAACGGCTATTCACGAGGATTTCCTGTCGTTTTGGTATGGTAAGGAAATGCAAGTGCTTCGGGAATACGGGTTGCTTTTGCTTTAAAACGGACAACTACCGCCATGTAGGGATAGTGCCGGTAAAATTTAGCTATTTATAGGGATTTCACGGGGTTGTGGAAGGGGGTATCTTTGTCATGAACAAAAAAGAAAGATGAAGATGAAAACGATAGGAATATTTTATGGCTCCACGACCGGGGCAACAGAAGGAGTCGCGGAAGCGATTGCTTCCCGCTTGGGTACAACAAACGTGTTTAACGTGGGTAACACGAAAGTGGACGAAGTGGATAAATATGATGTTTTGTTGTTGGGTAGTTCAACTTGGGGAATCGGTGAGTTGCAGGATGATTGGGGTGTTTTTCTCGATAAGTTGAAAGGTAAGAATTTGTCCGGCAAGATGGTTGCGATATTCGGTTGCGGGGACGGTATGTCGTTTGGTGGTTCTTTCTGTGATGCAATCGGTATCATTTACAATGAACTTCAAGGGACAGGATGTGAGTTTATCGGTAGCGTGGATGCTGACGGGTATAGTTATGATGATTCTGTCGCGTGCGTGGACGGTCGTTTCGTGGGATTACCGTTGGACGAGGCGAACGAGTCCGAGTTGACAGATAAAAGAATAGATACTTGGGTTAGTAATTTAAAACAAGTGATTTGTTGAGTCTAGTTGTTGTTGTTGAATTAGAGGGCTGATTTCCACGGCCCTCTTTTTGTTTGGAATTATTGAAGTTGGGGTGTCAATTTATAGATTGATTATTTTCCCTCTCTCCCCGATATATTCATACAATGCTTTGTAGAAAGCGTGGCGGGTGAGGGTTGGGGCATCGCCGAGTATGATAAGTTTCATGCGGGCCCGGGTGATAGCGACATTCATGCGACGCAGGTCATTGAGAAACCCGATGTTGCCGTCTTCGTTGGCACGGACGAGGCTGATGAGAATGACATCCCGTTCTTGACCTTGGAAACCGTCGACGGTGTGAATGGTAATAAGGCGTTTCAAGGGATGAAAGAAGCGGTTGTGCTTGATGAGTTGGCGGATGTATTGCACTTGCACCCGGTATGGAGAGATTAGTCCGAAGTCAATTCTTTCGTCTAAAACTCGTTCTATCCCGATTTTCTCGATATACTCTTGTAATTGTTGTACCAATAATTCTGCCTCCGGCTTGTTGATGCGCCCGAAGGTTTCGTTTACGCGGTCTTCCGAAAGTTCGAGTCGTGCCGTGTCGAACCACTCGACGGGGGTGTCGAACTCGAGGATATTGCGGTGGCTCACCTCGGGAGCGGCTTGCAGGCGTCCCCGGTAGAACCATTTTGACGGGAAATGCATGATGTCCTCGTGCATCCGGTATTGGATTTCGAGCATGGAAACAGTTTCCGGTTTCCGTCGGGAAATTTTTTGTATCAAAGTCCGGTCTAATCCGCCTCGTGCCGCCTCGATACATTTGATCGTGGGCGGGAGTTGGTAATGATCTCCGGCAAATACGACTCGGTTGGCTTTGGTGATAGCTATCCAGCAAGCGGCTTCGAGGGCTTGTGCCGCCTCGTCGATAAAAAGGGTGGAAAATGTTTTCCCGTTCAATATCTTGTTTGCGGAACCTACTAGAGTGCAGGCTATCACGCGGGCTTCCCCGAAGAGTTGGGCGTCGATTTTGATTTCCAGTTCAATGGCTTGATCACGCAGGCGATTTAAGCGGGAGCGTTCCGATTCTTTTTTGTTTCCTTTCAAGCGTTTGACTCGAGCTATTGCTTCCCGTATGGCACTTCGGACGGAGCGTAACGTCGGGTAGGAGGGGTGTGATTCGAACCGGCGTTCGTACGTGAACGCGAGCATTTTGTCGTTTACCCGTGTCGGGTTACCGATTCGCATGACGTTTACCCCCCGGTCTACTAACTTCTCGGCTATCCAGTCTACTGCCGTGTTGCTTTGGGCGCATACCAGTACTTGGTTTTCCCGACGCAGTGTTTCGTACACGGCTTCTACTAGGGTTGTCGTTTTGCCCGTTCCGGGGGGACCGTGTACGACGGCAACTTCCTTGGCACGGAGTACCCGATTGACCGCTTTTTCCTGCGAAGGGTTCAGCCACATGAGGCGTGTCGGGAGAATTTCTCGTTGTTGCGGGGTGATGCCGCCGAGAAGTACTTCCCGCAAGTGTGCCAAACGGTTGTTCTTTGCTTCCATGACTTCGGTCAACGCGGCAAACATGGTCTTGTATGAAGTACCGTCGAAATACAATTGAACGCCCAATTTGCGGGCGTTTTGTACGTCCAGCAAGGCATCGGGATGAGGCAACGCGACCAGCATCGTGTTCTCGTGCACGTAGCTGATAGTTGCCGAGAAATTGAAATAGCGTAATTGCCCGGCATCGTCAAACTTGAAAAAGCAAACCGGACGACCGTATTCGAAATTGTGTTCCGTTTCGTCATTCTCGTCACGATTGATCTCAACGACCAACTGGTTTAACGAGTTGTAGTAGCTTCGTCTGGGGGCTACCGGGTACCAACACACGCCTTGCCGGATACGTTTCGGTATTCCGGCTCGTTGGGTTTGTTGATAAAACATCTCCTTCTCGCATTCGTATTCCTGTTGCAATAACTTGTATTGCCGGAGTAAGTCGACGAGCGGGGAGTCTATCTGTTCGGAAGCCATGTGTAGGAGCTTACCATGTTAATATTTCTATTCCCGTTTCGGTGATCAAGACGGTATTTTCCCATTGGGCGGACGGTTGTTCGTCTTCGGTAATGACTGTCCAATCGTTCTCCTCGTCTATGAATATATCCGCTTTTCCCATGTTAATCATGGGTTCAATGGTAAAAATCATGCCGGGTACGAGGAGCATTCCCGTGCCTTTGCGTCCCACGTGTTCCACTTCGGGTATCTCGTGGAATTTCAGTCCTACCCCGTGCCCGCAAAATTCCCGTACCACGGTATAACCGTTGTTTTCGGCGTGGGCTTGGATGACGGCACCGATGTCACCGAGGAATCCCCATGGTTTGGTAGCCTCGATTCCTCTTTCAAGACATTCTTTCGTGACTTGCACTAGGCGCTGTTTGGCTTCCGAAACGTTGCCAATCATGAACATACGGGAGGCGTCGGAAAAGTAACCGTTATAGATGGTGGAAACATCGACGTTGATAATATCCCCGTCGCGCAGAATTACGTCTTTGCTCGGGATGCCGTGGCAAACTTCCTCGTTGATCGAGGTGCACACGCTTTTGGGAAATCCCTCGTAATTCAACGGTGCCGGGATAGCCCCGTGTGCCACGGTGAAATCGTAGACCAGCGTGTTGATGTCTTCGGTGGACATTCCCTCGTGGATATGTGCCGCCACGTGGTCAAGCACGGCGGTATTGATCTTGGCACTCTCCCGGATACCTTCTATCTGTTCTGCATTTTTAATGATTTTCCGGGGAGGAACGACGTGTCCCTGACGACGATAGTATTTCAGTTTTTCCTCGATTTCCGGGGAAAGTTTTTGTTCGTTCTTGTTAAATAGCATATTGCTTTCTCCTTTTTGTAATTGCACGCTAAGGTAGTGATTTTAAGGATAGGTTATTCTATTTCGCGAATAGATAATTACCAAGGCGGTCGACGGAAACATTCAATTCTTTTAAGTCTTTGATAAACAGATCGTGTCCGGAACGCAGATTGTCCCAGAAGTCAAGCAAGTCGGGATACGCTTTGTAGGTTTCCCTGTATCGCACCACGTTCTTGTCCGAGAATTTGAAAGGGAATATATAGACGGGGATATTCTTTTGCCCGTTCTGACGTGCCTGCACGGCGTACAGGTATATCTCTTTAATATGATTATCGGTCATCGGGAGACATCCGATCGTGACACAATTGCCGTGAATGCAAATACTTCCCCCGAGGTTTGATGCTTTGCTCTTCAGTCTGTCCGACCGGTTCGGGTAGTTTATCATCAGTGAAAGGTGGTAATTGCTGGCAGGGTTGAAATGGCTGATGTGATAGAAGCCTTCCGGTACTTGGAGATCACCTTGGCGGCGTTTAGGGCCTAAGCGACCGGAGCGGGCGCAGATGCGATAGGTCGTGATTTTCTTGTACACGGAGTCTTTAGGTGCTTTAGCGTAGACCGTCAAGCTCTCTTCCTGTTTATAAGCCGTGATAAGGATATGTATATTGTCAAACGATAACCCTGCATCTTGTAATCGTTGTCTTAACAAAGTTTCTTTTTCTTGGTAAGCATTCCGCACGCGGGGATATTTTTTTTGTTGCTTCACGAAATCCGGTTCGTTTTCCATAAACATGCATAATGAGATGAGAAGGAGCATTTTCATAGTCTTTTCTTTTCGTGTCGTGTACAAAGTTCTGAAAAAATACGAGAAGATGCAAATAAAAAAAAGATGCCCCGGAGAATCCGGAGCACCTTGCCTGTGTGTGTTGTGTGTATATGAGTGTGTGAATTTGAAGTTACTCGTTAATCATCACTACCAAGTATTTGGTTTGTTTCCAGAATGCACTCGGGTTGCTGATTTTCAAGGTTTGCATACCGTCGTTTCCCTCTTCCACGGCGTATGAATCGCTTGGGTGAACGGAAAGGATTTTTGCTTTCTTGGAGTTCAACGCTATCGTGGTCAACTCGCGCATATCACCGTCCACGAATGCAGCGTTTTGTGCTTGGGTGGATACGATTGGCGGGCAAAAGATTCCTTGCCGTGTGATCACGTTGGCATCTCTCAGGTTTTTTCTGGAACCTAACAAGTAGTGAACGGTGTTCATCGTTTGATCCTGTTGAGAGATCGTTTCTTTTTGAGAGGTTGATTCTTGTTGCAGGTTCTCCACGTTTTGATTCAATTCTGCAATTTGTTTCGTTTTGATACCCAGTTCTTTCTCTCTTGCGGCGAGAACTTGGTTGAGTTCGTTGAGTTTTTGGTCGCGGATAGCCAATTCTTCGTTCAGTCCGGCGATCAATTTCTTGAATTGTGCCGATTGGCTTTTGTTGGATTTTTCCAACTTGGCTATTTGAGTCTTGTAACCTTCAATAGCGTCTGCCAAGGCTTGCACGTCATTCTTTAAAGCGGTGATTTGTGCTTTGCTCTTGTTACTCTTGCTGTCGCTTTGTGCTTCAACAGCAAGAATATGTTCCGCTTCTCGGATAGATTGCATTCCGGCTGAAATGTCATTCAGATCGGTCAGTAATTTCTCCATTTCATCGCCTTGAGTGTTGCTGATGGCTTGTAGTGAATCAATTTTCGCTAACGCTGATTTATATTTTTGTGAACTTTCCACGCAACTGCCCAGAAAAGCGATAGAAAACAGACTAATCGTTAAAAAGATAAACGTTCTCATAGTTTTTTTGTTTTTGATGTTTTATTCTATGTCTTAAATAAAACAACTGGTATGCCATTGTATTTTATTATATTTAAATGACTGATATACAGCGAATGTGTCGATTCGTGATATTGTGGAATATGGGGAATTAATTGCCTCACGTGTGGAATTTCTCCCCAGTATTGGCGTGGAATCATGTGGATAGTCCGGATTTTTTTGTGTAGATTTGTTTTTGGAGAAACCGATATATAGACCAACCGATGTATAAAGAATATCAGCCTCATGAAATATTGGCACCCTATATAGATAAGTATTGGGTGATGGAGGGTACGTTAGAGCCGGAGGAGCGCATTAAAATTTTGCCGGACGGGTGTACTGATTTTATATTTAATCTGGATGAGTCGGCTAACTTGGCAGATCAAAACGGGATGAAGATAGGAGGTATGCAGGCTTATTTTGTCGGTCCCATGCGGGCGTATTCCGAATTGCAGGTTTGTTCCGAGATGATACACTTGATCGGGGTGAGGTTTACTCCCTGTGGGTTGACCGTTTTCACGAAGATTCCCATGAGTGAGTTTACCGATCAGCGGGTGTTTCTACCGGATTTGGATGTTTTGTTTAACGCTGGTTTTGCTGCAATTTTGAGGGAGAAGAACACCTTGAAGGAACGTTTGCTGATAATCGAGAGATATTTGTTGTTTTGTTTACGTTATTCCGGGGAGGTGGATAAGCAGGTGGTGCGGGCGGTCGGGTTGATGCATCAAGCGGATGGAAAAATTCCCGTGCGGGAACTCATGGAGCAAGTTTGTTTGTGTCAACGGCATTTTGAACGTCGTTTTAAGCACGCGACCGGGTATACCCCGAAAGAATATACCCGTATCGTGAGATTTCGCCGCACCATGGATGTGTTGCGTCAAGTAACTCGTGACAATCTTTTCTCCGTGGCGATAGATTGTGGTTATTATGATCAGTCGCATCTGGTAAAAGAATTCAAGCGATTGTCCGGAAGTCCGCCTTCCGTGTTTGCCTCTTTGCCGAAAGGTATTCCGATTACATATTTAGACGGGTAAAAGTCGATTTTTTACAAGAGATTAGAGTGTTCCCTCTCTTATATTTGCAAGTATAATTTTTAAATGTATTGAAAATGGAAGAATTAAAACGTAAGGCGGAATTATTGTTGGAACAGTGTGATAGCGTGGTGCTGGCATCCGTGGACGAGAATGGTTATCCCCGTCCGGTACCCATGTCCAAGGTGAAAAACGAGGGAATTACCACGATCTGGTTCTCGACGGGAACCTATTCCGAGAAAACAAAACATTTTGAGGTGAACCCGAAAGCGGGAGTGTGTTTCCAGAAGGAAATCAATAGTGTCGTGCTGACCGGAGATATCGAGGTTGTTACCGACAAGGCGGAGAAAGACGCGTTATGGCAGGATTGGTTTATCCAGCATTTCCCCGGCGGAAAGGATGACCCCACTTATTGCGTGTTGAAGTTTACGGCAAAGCGGGCTACTTATTGGCTTGATTTTAAGTTCGAACACGCTGAACTGTAGACAAACTAAACGAATTGGAGGGTAAAAGGCATCATTTCCCACGGGTGCCTTTTATTTATAAAAGGTATAAAATACATTTGATTGAGAATAGAATTTTTGGAAAATCTGTTTATAATCAATGCTTTACTATGCTGATAGGAGTTTCATAGAAGTGTGATGGGTGTATGATAGAAGTATCACCCAACCAACTTCTTGTATGAGTGAAAGTTCCTTTTAGCTTGTAGTATGAATGGTGAGGGTTTTCCTATTTATTTCTAAAGAATCCGGCTATCGTTTGTAATTTAGCAATCCGGGAAAAGTCCGTCTTGTTTTTGGTGGTTATTTTTGCGTTGAAATACAAAAAACTATGGAACAAAAGTTATCGACAAAGGAGGAATACGTGAAACGGATCAACGTGATCGTGGAGTATATCAACAATCATTTGGGTGAGAATATCGACTTGGGTATCTTGTCTGAGATGTCCGGTTTTTCACCTTGGCATTTCCACCGGATCGTGCGGGCTTTTTTGGGTGAACCGATCGGGGCTTTCATCACGAGGATGCGTGTCGAGACTGCAGCTCGATTATTGCGCTACTCCGAATTACCCGTACAGGATATTGCTTTCCGGGTGGGGTATGACGTTCCCTCGTCGTTATCAAAGAGTTTCAGACTGTTTTATGGTATTTCACCGAATCAATACCGTAAAAATAAAAATTACACGATTATGAAACCTATTGAATTAAGACCGGATTTACCGTTGGAAATAGAGGAAAAAGTGCTGGCTCCCCAGCAAGTGATTTACGTGCGACTGGTGGGAGCGTATGTTAATCTGGATTATTGCGCCGCGTGGCAACGTTTGTGGAATCACGTGCGGGAGGAGAATCTTTTTGCGCCGGAAATCGGGCATCTTTGTATATATCACGATGATCCGAAAGTGACGGAACCGGATAAGTTACGTACGGATGTATGCTTGGCGTTGCCTCGTGTCGGGAAACCGAAAGGAGAAGTCGGGGTGAAAGAGGTCGCCGGTGGAAAGTATGCCATATTCCGTTACCGGGGACCGTACTCGAATCTTCATGCTGTTTATGACACTATCTATCTGAAATGGATACCCGAAAGGGGATACAAACTAGGGAATACTCCCGGTTTCGAGAAGTATTTGAATCATCCGGATCACGTGAAACCGGAGGATTTGGTGACAGAGGTTTATATCCCGGTGGAATAGGGGTGCGTTGATGAGTTTGGAGCAGCTGATATCTGTCAATGTCAGCTGTTTTTCTCTAGTTTTTCGATGTTGAATAGAACAACAATCAGGAATATGATCTTTTTCATGGTACCATTTTTTAGTTGAATAGTGTAAAGGTTTGAGAAAAATGGTACAAAATCAATTTTTTAGTCGTGAATTTATTCATAAGGAGTGATTTTTGTAGGAGGGAATGTGTATTTTCGTGAAATGATTATGACATGATGAAAGTAAAAAAGAGTGAAATCCCAGCCGATAGTCTTACCGTGAAATATTTTCCAGCGGATTATAAAGATTCGTTCCGTGTGATATCGAGTGAAAACATTTCAATTGCACCCGATGATTTGATGGTTCGTTTTTGGACGGATATGCCGGAGTGGGTGAATGTTCTTTTCAAGTTGCGTAATTTCCTCGTGAGATTTGTTGGGTTGAAAGGGGCGGAAGGAGATAGTCTTGAAGAGTTCAAACGTTGTATACGTAATGGCGGAAAGTATCATTTTATTGAAATGCTGGCAAAGGATGAACGGGAAACCGTGATGTTGATGAAAGATAAGCATCTGGAAGCGTATATCTCGGTTCGGGTAGGTGACAGCAAGAGCGTTTACGTGAATACTCTCGTGAAGTATAATAACCGGTTGGGGAAAGTTTATTTCTTTGTGATTCGTCCTTTTCACGGACTCGTCGTCCGGTCTTCGTTGAAAAGGGCTATTAAAAGTGCGCGGAGTGAAATGAATTGATTGATAATCTTACGCTTTCGTGGTGTGCGGTATTATTGACTATGATAGAAAAAATAGCAAATTCATAAAAATAATTCGACAAATGTTTTGTGATAAACAAATGTTTATCTATATTTGTAGTGTAAAAGTTTCTTTGAATGTTTTCAGACCAAGAGCTAAAGGCTCGAATAGAACATGAGATGAGAAATCTCAAGTTCTATGCTCTTTACTGGGATATCTTGTTGAAAGATATGTCAGAAGGAGAACTGGAGAGAGCGATTGACTTTCATTTAGATCGTTTGATTGTTTTACTTCGGTTGAAAGGTTAAAAACAGGACACCCTTTTGGGGTGTCCCAAAGAAACTTTACAATTTAAAATGTTTAAGATATGGCAAATTACGAAAAATTGAACAATGAATTGGAGCAGATGAAAGCGAAGTTTATGGTTCTTTCTTCCGGGGAAGAGGAACGTGAGTTTCGTGAAGAGATGGAGGCATTTGTTGCTTCGAAGTCAACAGGAGATCGTAAGGTTCTCGCCAAAGCATTTATTGATGGTGCTGCTAAAGCCTGTGAGCAGGCAGAGAAAGTGTATGACGACACGTTACGTGCCTATTTGGATGGGATATATGAATCTATTTCATGGTCTTATGTTGCCCGACATTATTTTGGTAAAAGTCGCTCGTGGTTAAGTCAGCGTATAAATGGTCTGAAGATTAGGAATAAAGAAGTGCAGTTTACTGCAGATGAAAAAAAGATATTATTGAATGCGTTACTCGATTTGAGTAATAATATTAAACGTACGGCTCTGGTCATAGAGCATCTCTGAAACTTTTACAACTTTAGAGGGAAACCCGCCATGAGAATGGCGGGATTTTTGTGTAAAAAATGGAGTAAATTTAGAGACAAATTGCAATAGGTTCCGGTTCTTTTCTTATCTATGCACTACCAACAACATTAAATCAAAGTATTCATGCAAAGAAGTATTCTTATAATATAGAGGCAGCGTACGGGTGCAAACCGCGAGACTTATCAATTTTGGTTGATGTTGCTGGTAGCGACTGCCTCTCTTTTTTTTAATTCTTAAAACTTTTAGTTATGCCAACAACGAAAGTCGAATCCGCGTCTACAGTGGCGGAAATCCCAACTCTTCAGGCCTGACCCCGTGTAAAGTTGTGGGGGGGGAGGAAACGATCTCGTCAATTCGTGTTTTTTCGTTATTTGTCATTTTTTTTTGCTCTCTCGCATCAGTTGTAAGTATGCAAAGAAATATATGTAATATTATCTTGTCCCGTTCTTGTCCCGGCTGTAAAATGGGGAAGCGGTTTAATAAATTGTTTTTCAATTTACTAAACCGCTTTCTGTCGGGATGACAGGATTTGAACCTGCGACAACACGCCCCCCAGCTGTAGAAAGATAAATTGTATTAAGTCGTATTTAGTTGTAAATCTGTATTTTGTGTTTGTGTTGATTCGCTTTAATAAGACCTTTGTTAGTATTAAGTTGGATGAAATGTTTAATGAATGTTTAATCGAACTTTTATTGTTTGGGAATATTGGCATCGCTGTAAAAAGACAAAATTTTGTAACATGGAAAAAGTAAATAAATTTTGACTTTTTTGAAGTGTGTAAAATAGGGTATAATTCTTTGTGTAAAGAGATGTTTGTGTGTTATTGAATTGATTATTAGATGTTTTAATCTATATTTTTATGGAGAAAAGTCTAGGTTTTTCATTGTTGTTTGTTTGCAAACAAATACTTTTACAGGTGTAACAACTTATTTGTAACTTTTGTCGTAAAGAAAATAAATAGTGCGAATGCTAATACAATAAATAATATGGCAACATTTAAATTTTTGCTCTACAAGAGTAACGTGAAGCGTGATGGTTTGTATCCTGTTTGTCTACGGATTACAAAAAATAGAAAATTGAAATATATATCGTTGGATATGTATGCAAGGGAAGACCAATGGAACGAGGAAGCTGCACGCTATAAAAAGGATAAACGTGCAACTCCTAACTATGAAAAATATAACGCTTTACTTACTCACTACGAGGAAAGGAAAGATAGCTTGTTACGAAAATTTACGGAAGGTCGGGTTGATTGGACTTTAAACCAGTTTGAAGAACAATTTTTAGGTGTATCCAAAAGAGGTAAAGTGTATGATTATTTCCTAAAGCATATCGGGATTTTGAAAGAAACGAATCATATAGGTAACGCAAAAGCTTATGAACGAACTCTCCACGTGTTGGGGAAATATGATAAAAAAATTAACGAGCGATTGTTTCAAGAAATTGATTTAAAGTATGTAAACGCTTTCAATGTTGCCTTGGAAAAAGATAGATGTTGTGGTAATACACGAAAATATTACTTGAAAACCCTACGAGCCTTACTGAACAAGGCAATAAAGGATAATGAAGCTTCTCGAACAACCTATCCTTTTGGTAACGGGGGATTTGAAATAAGTAGTTTGGAGGAAGAAACACGCAAGAGGTATTTATTGTCGGAAGATTTGACGCTTGCAAAAAATTCTTACCAAGAAGACTACACGATGGAATACACCCGACGATTGTTTTTGTTCTCCTATTATTGCTTTGGTATTAGTTTTATAGATATGGCAACATTGACAACCCAGAATATAGAAAAATTGGAAACAGGGGAACATATTGTTTATAAACGGCAGAAAATAAAAAATCAAAGAGGTGTAAAGACAATAAAGATTCCTATAACGGAAACAATAAGAGAGATTTTAGATTGGTTTAAAGTAAACACGCCTCTTGTGGGAAATTATCTTGTACCCGTGATAACAAAAGATTATCGTGGAGAACAGTTATATAACCATATACGTTCAAGATACGTTCGCTATAATAAGAATTTGAAAAAGTTAGGTAAAACATTGGGTATTGAACGTCTTCCTTTAACCAGTTACGTGAGTAGGCATACTATGGCTATGACACTACAAAACCAGAGTGTATCCCGGGAAGTAATTAGTCAAGTATTGGGGCACACTAATCTTGAAACAACAAACGTGTATCTTGATAGTTTTGAAACAAGTGTGGTTGATAAAGTAGCAGAATTATTATAATAACATAAATAAATGGATACTGATTTTAGTATGCCCTTGAGCGATGTTATCAAAATATTACTCAAGGGGGAAGAACGAGAATTACACGAGAGAGATTTACTAGGTTACGTAGAAAATCTGGCACGTGGGGGTAAAGAAGCGCTTCAACAAGCGTTGAAAGAGGTTGAAACAGCCATTACGGGGTGGAATGACTCCTACTTTATTTCAACCTATGAAAAACGGGTGGATGAATTTAACCGGGGCAAATTGAATCGTGACCCCGAGTACTTGGACGACTTGTTTTTCAAGGAAGAATTATTAATAAAAGAGGGTAAAACAGGGTTGACGGTGGATTACTTGTACAAGGCAATAGAAAGACTCGGTTTTATTGACGGGAATCATCAAGACGCAATAACTAGCGCTTGGGCGTTAGATGATTTCGAGTTTTTAAAAACTCAATGGGAAGATTTGGCACTAGGTCAAATTAGAGCGTTACGGGCAGCAATTAGAGATGCCCTTAAGGTGGTGTCACCTAAACGGTGTAACGAGGTACAGGACGCTAATAGACCTCAAAAAAGGGTAATAGAATGCCCCGAGGTGTTTGGGGTGGACGTGTGTTGTGAAATTACAGGCTACAAAAAGAACACGGTTTATAAATTAACCGCTAGGGGTGATATGCCGTGTTGCCGTTCTGGTAATAATGGACGCAAACTTGTGTTCCGTCGTGAGGATATATTTGCATGGATGACAACCCGGCGGCAAGAAACCAATGACGAGTTTATAAAGCAAATGGACGGGCAATTGGCGGCTCGAAAATAAATTAACTATAATAACCAACGAATGTATACGGGGTTTGTATACAAATAAAATTGACCGTTATGTATGATACTATATGGCTAGAGCTAGATAAAGAATATTTTGGTGATGAGTTTAAATGTAGTAATGTCCTACGTAAAATAGAGCAAACTTGTGAATTTACTAGAATGGTTGGTGGGTGCGGGTATTACGAGGGGTTAAGGATATCTGTAACAGAGAATAGGGTTAGGTGTATAGGGAGTTTTCATAAGTTTCAGCGAAAAGGTAATCCCCCTACTCTCACTTTGATGCAGGTGCGAAAAATAATACAAAATTTAAGTCGTCTATTGGGACTACCCATGGAGAAGGCTGATGTATTAGTCGTGGATATCGCTGAAAATTTTGAGATGGAAAAGTCACCAGAACTTTATATTCAAAAGATGAAGACTTTAGACACGTACAGTACGAATAATTGGGAGGGTACTAAATATTTTTCAAAAAGAGGTACGGTATTACGCTTCTATGATAAAACGGATGAACTCCGGCAGAAGAATCATCATCGCCCCAAGCGAGAAAGATGTTCTCTGCCGGAGAGGGAGAAGAAAAATTTGTTAAGGTACGAGGTGCGGTTTGGTAAAAAGAAGATTCGACAAATGTTTGGTAGGGGGCTTAAAGCGTGTGATTTGTATAACAAAGATATTTATTGGGGGTTCGTGTCTGAATGGTTCGGGTGTTACGAGGATATAAAAAAAATACCAGATAGTGTCCTAAACATTACCTTTGAGCAAATAAAAACGCAGAGGGACATGGAAGATTGGTGTATTTGTCTTGCTAACACTTTTGTTAATATCCCTGAATTTATCAAGGGACAAGTATTCAAGCATAGAGAAAATCCACGGGAGGAAGACCGTCAATATCACAAGAGATTACAAGATCGTCTTCGGAATGCTCTTGCACGTTATCAAGATTACATGACGCCGTCTGACCTTATACCGGAACTCACGAAAAAGATTGAAGATTACCTAACGTGGATGTACGAGGAATCTTCGGATGCTTACGAGAAAACTTAGAGATTGTAAATAACCGGGCGGATTGCTTATTCAGAGAAGTGGTGTTGGTGGCTGTAGAGGGCTAAAAGAGGAATAGAGTTTAGGTGGGTGTGGGGTAATGAACGCTATGGTAATACGGGATGATACATTCTAGTAAATAGAATAAGGAGTGAAATAGAGCCGTACAGGGAATAACAGGATTACAACGATGTTGTTATTCCCTAATAAAAATGATTGTCTAATAGAGCCTAATAGAAGAATTATAGTAACAAGGAAATAAAGGGGGTGGATACTTTTATAGAGGGTGTCTAAAAAAGAAAGAGTAATGGGGATACAAGTCAATGAATGGTATAATAGGGTGATGAGGCGGGTAATGAGTGCCATGTTGTAAGTATAATAAGGAGTAGTAAGAGTTTCAAGTGTATGGTATACGGGAGATTAACGTGTTTATTGATAGCGGTTATGTTGGTGGGGGTATGGTGATAACGGGGTAGTAAGTAAAAGAATAAGTAAATAATTTGATAGCCTCATCGGAGTATTTTGCCTAAAATCTTGTTGAGTGTCAAGTTTTATATAAATTTGTTCCACGACACCCCAAAAACGTTTGTGAAACGTTGAAAATTAACTATATTTGTCGTGCTGATAAAGTAATTTATCGGTGACATACTGGTTATAGAAAGCGTTTAGCTTTATCCCGTTTTTAGAAATCTGGACAATTTCGAATCACACGGGGATTGGCGATACAAACGTTCATGCTTGCCGTATATATATATTCATTATATACATGGTTTGCGTGGGGTGTCGTTTTATCTCGTGTGATGGGTTTGTCCAGAACCTCTAAAACAGATAATCCTAACAGCCTCACGCTTTCTTTTTGTGTAAAATCCCGTTGGGGCTAGGGGGATAATATTTCGTGTTATGAGAAATCTTGCTCTAGTTATTATTGTTATGTTTTTATGTATGGTTGTTTCATGTGAAGAAAAAAAGCAATTAACAACAGAGAATCTGACGGCGTCGTCTGTGCAAATTATGAATAATTTTTATGATAAGTTAAGAGGGGGCGATATTAATTTGGAAGATACTTCAGAGAAGCTTTGTAAAGCTATGGGATTGAAGGAATCTGTAATAGAGATGGAAAGTGGAGATAAAGTGAAGAAATGGGAATATACTTTTAGTGATTCTTTGACTTTTGTATTTATAGTTGTTGATCGTGTTTGTTTAACGGGCGAAGATGTTTTAGGGGTCAATATTACTATTGTAAACCCTACTCATAGAGGACGAGTAATTCCAGTACAACTTTATAATAGTATAATGAAAAAGGCAGTAGAAACAGGTTTGTTATATGCAAGTGATCTCACGATGGTTGGGTGTCCCGGTTACATAGTTCAAAAAGAATATATGAATGGTATAGACATTTATATGTACCCTAAAAGTCATTATTGGGAAAAGAATAAAAAATAACGATCCCAATAAAACAATGAGAATATATTATAGATGATTTGTGAACGAAAAATCGAAAAGTATGAAAAATGTATGGTTGATTCTATTTATTATTACATTTACTTGTTGTAATTCTAGGCATAAAACTACGGATAATAATAAGACATCGAATGTTGACAAAGTTTTAAACGAGGATAAAACTTTGAGTAGTGACGATATAATGTTAGATAGTACTAATATCTATGTTTTTAAAAATAGCCAAGAAAAAGTAACAGGGATACTTAAAACCCAAATTCAAGAATTTTTCCATGATGACGAAATTATTCGCGAAACAATAATTAGAAATGGGGTTGCGTATAATGTTATAGATTATAGTAAAGAACATGTTTTAATTGGAGAATGTGATTTAAAACATGGAAAGCTTGAGGGGGAATATAGAATGTATTACCCTAGTAGAAAAATTAAAGCGAAGTTTTATTTAAAAGATGATAAACTTAATGGTCTTTTCCAGTCTTATGATAAATACAATGGACTGGAAACGGAAATGAACTATAAGGATGGAGTATTGGATGGAGTTGCTAAATATTATAGTAATGGTAAACAAACAAAAGAAATATTGTATGAAAATGGGAAAGAAGTAAAATCATATAAGTTTGACGTTAATGGAAATAAAATTGTTCCTATAATTGAATGTTTGGAATTGATTCAATATAAAACAGGGTACTACGAGTACGTTGATAATCGTCATAATCAAATTTTATATCAGCCTATGATTATTTTGAAATTTAAGAATATAACTGATAAACCTTTAAAGGAGGAAATAACAATAACGGGAATATTTACTTCTAATGATGAGGAATGGTCTAATGAAAGTTATTATTTTCAACGTACATGGGAAACGCCTTTGCAACCTAATATTTCTCGACAATTAAGTGTAAAAAGTGATGTTGGTTGGAAAAATCCAGCTGGTGTAGGGCAAGCAAATATAAAGTGTAAAATTTTGATTAATGGCAATGTTTATAAAACGATTAAAATTGCAAATAAATTTTTGTATTCCAACCGACTGTAAATGACCTTTTGGGGATCGTATGCATGAAAACTTTTATTCTAATAGGAGTTATATTTTAGGGGAAATGATATTTTAATATATTTCATGTCTTAAAAATTATAGAATAATAAGCTGAAGGATTACGGGTCTAATAGACAAAATAATGTTGTAGCTAGTAATATTACTAGCTACAATTTTTATTAGCTATACGAGGCTATTAGAAGACAAAAATGGGTACATGGCAGAGGTAGTTGCTCCTACTATGGTAAAAGAGAATATGTGTGGGTGTGATAAAGCGTGATTGATGTGTGTGTGGCGTGGGTATAATAAAAAGAGTTATAGCTACCCTGTAAAATTGAATAAAGCCGGGTAATAATTCCAATAAATGCCAAAAGATATCGTGTGGTGATTGGTATTGGTTCGTATTAAGTTACCCGAAAAGTTTAATGAATGTTTAATCGCAATAAAAAAGAGAGGTCTTTTAAACCTCTCTAATTGCCTGATGCTCAGTGGTCGGGATGACAGGATTTGAACCTGCGACAACACGCCCCCCAGACGTGGACTCTACCGGGCTGAGCTACATCCCGAATTCGGATGCAAATATAGTAAGAATTTTTGTAATGATGCACGTTGATGCGAAAAAAAATGTAAATATCGCTTATGGTGTAGGCTTTCAGAGAATTGCGGGGAGAAAAAAGAGTGGGGTGGAAAAGATTGGAGGTACAATTTTTTTTGGTAACTTTGCGAATCGTTACGTGGAATAGATACATTGTAAATTAATAAAAGGAATAATTTATGTCTACAGAAAATGCAATAGAAAGAGTTAAGTGTTTGATCATAGGTTCAGGACCTGCCGGATACACTGCCGCGATATATGCTTCAAGAGCTAATTTGAACCCGGTGCTTTACACGGGAATACAAATGGGTGGGCAGTTGACGACCACAACCGAAGTAGAAAACTTCCCGGGGTACCCGGAAGGTGTTACCGGACCGGTGATGATGGAGGATATGAGAAAACAAGCCGAGCGTTTCGGTACGGATATCCGTTTCGGTATCGTGAGTGATGTGGATTTTTCCGGGCATCCTCATAAAGTGACGGTTGACGGGGAAAAAGTAATCGAGGCTGATGCCGTGATTATCGCCACGGGTGCTACGGCTAAATATTTGGGATTGCCGTCGGAAGAAGCGTTCCGGGGAGCCGGGGTGAGCGCTTGTGCTACTTGTGACGGGTTTTTCTATCGCGGGAAAGATGTTGCAGTGGTAGGTGGTGGTGACACTGCTTGCGAGGAGGCTACTTATTTGGCCGGATTGTGTCGTAAGGTATATTTGATCGTTCGTAAGAATTACTTGAGAGCTTCAAAAGCTATGCAGGCACGTGTGTTTAACACTAAGAACATCGAAGTATTGTTCGAGCACAACACGTTGGAGTTACTCGGTTCTGATATGGGTGTAGAGGGAGCTCGTCTTGTGTACAAAAAAGGTACCCCGGAAGAGGCAACCAAAGAAATCAAAATCGACGGATTCTTTTTGGCTATCGGTCATACCCCGAACACGGATGTATTCAAGAAATTCATCGAGTTGGATGAACAAGGGTATATCATCACCGAGGGTAAGTCTTGCAAGACAAATGTTCCCGGGGTATTTGCTGCCGGTGACGTGATGGACCCGACGTATCGTCAAGGTATCGCTGCTGCCGGAACCGGTTGCCGTGCCGCTATTGACGTGGAACGTTATTTGGGCGAATTGAACGCGTGAATATTCTAACCATTGAATAGAATCGTCTTGTAATAAAATAGAAAAGCTGTTTGAAATAATATTCGAACAGCTTTTTTTTAATCCCCAATTGATTTCTGATGAAATACGGGATTGTTTTGATATTCCTTTAATATACAATTTACTTGATCGTGACCATTGTAGCCCCGTAACCGTATTGTTTGAAAGAGGCATCCTGATGGTTGAACCGTTTGTATTTGGTTTGCAGTTCCCAGAGAATGCGTTGTCTTAACACGCCGTCGCCTTTTCCGTGTATGAACACGATTTTCATACCCCGCCGCAGTTTATATTCTTCCAGTGTCTTGTGAAAAACGTCCATTTGGTACTCCAACATATCTTTATTATCCATTCCGGCAGTGGTTTCCAGTAACTGGCTAATGTGGAGGTCTACTTCAAGTATGTTGCCGACCATTTGTTTATGGGGACGTTCGTGTTGTTTGTCTTCCGGTTTTGGAGCGGCTTTCTCCAAGAATTGCTCCGGGATAACTTCCAGACCTTCTTCTTTAACAATGCTTTCTTTGTCAAGCGGGCGTAGCAAGGTGATCGTGTTGAACCAGCGGGTATGCTTGTATGCCCCCGTTTTGCAGAGGTTGGCGGGCACGATCTTGATTTGCGAGTCTATGGCGTTTCTCAACTGGTGAACACCCTTTTGATAAAAGACGGCTTGTACATGAATTCCTTTGATGTTGTCCAGTTCTTTCAATGAATAATTACCAATCAGGTAAGTGGTGTCCGGATTGCTGTTGCCTGCCGTGATACCGGTGTATTTTTCCCCGTCATGGAACGAAATGGAATACAAGCTTGTCTGCGTGGTATCGTTCACGAGATAAATGTCGAAACGGCTACCCGTGAGATCATTGAAGTTCTCGGGTACGAATGCAAGGTAGACTGTATCGGCTGATTGCATCACCACGTTTTTTTGTTTTACCGCGGGTGATTCGTTGATTTTGTTTACCGGGGCAGAATCCGTGTGTATCACGACAAGGTCATTGGTCGAGGCGGGTATCTCGAAACCATATTCGTCACAGAACACGTTTACCGTGTTATTATCTATGATGCCCGTTACTTTTCCTTCTAATTTTTCGGATATAAACCGAACGATATCTCCTATTCTTACATTCATGATATGTGCTTTTTTGTCCTACAAAAGTAGTGTTTTATCTCTTTATTACGAGATGTTGTAGTGAATGATTTGAAAGCGTATAGCAAAAAAATGCCTCAATTAATGGAAAAAACCATTGGAATGTATTAATTTAGCGAACTGATAAGTAGGCTATACGCTGAAAATCGGATGATAGCGGTACTAGTTTGTATGCCGTGTGGTTATTGAAATAATAGATAGTAAAATATAATTATAATGACATTACAAGAGTTTCAACAATCAATCCGGGAAGGTATCCCGGCGGAGTTACCGGCTCCCAAAACGTACGAGCCGGAGATCAACCATGCTCCCAAGCGGAAAGATATTCTCACGAAAGAAGAGAAAAAATTAGCGATTCGTAATGCCTTGCGGTATTTTGACCCGAAACATCACGCCGTGTTAGCCCCGGAATTTGCCGAGGAGTTGGAAAAATACGGGCGTATTTACATGTACCGTTTCCGTCCCGACTACAAAATGTTCGCTCGTAATATCAATGATTATCCGCACAAGAGTTTGCAAGCCGCGGGGATTATGTTGATGATGAGCAATAATTTGGATTATGCCGTGGCGCAACATCCTCACGAGTTGATTACTTACGGGGGGAATGGTGCCGTGTTCCAAAACTGGGCGCAGTATCGTCTGGCGATGAAGTATCTGTCGGAAATGACGGACGAGCAGACGCTGGTGTTGTATTCCGGTCATCCGATGGGATTGTATCCCTCTCACAAGGATGCTCCCCGTGTGGTTGTGACCAACGGTATGGTTATTCCGAACTATTCCAAACCGGATGATTGGGAACGTTTCAACGCTCTGGGAGTTTCTCAATACGGGCAGATGACTGCCGGTTCATTCATGTATATCGGACCGCAGGGTATCGTGCACGGTACGACGATCACGGTTTTGAATGCAGGTCGCAAGATTTCCAAGCATGGCGAGGGACTTGCCGGGAAATTGTTTATCACTGCCGGGTTGGGCGGTATGTCCGGGGCACAGCCGAAAGCCGGAAATATAGCCGGTTGCATCAGTATCACTGCCGAAATTAACCCGAAAGCGACACATACTCGCCATTCTCAAGGTTGGGTGGATGAGGTATTTGATGATTTGGATAAGTTGGTGGAGCGCGTGAAAGTTGCTCGCGAGAAGAAAGAAGTTGTTTCTATCGCTTTCCAAGGTAATATCGTGGATGTTTGGGAACATTTCGCGGAAGGAGATATTCCTGTCGAGTTAGGTTCCGACCAGACTTCTTTGCACAATCCTTGGGCGGGTGGGTATTATCCCGCGGGCGTTAGTTTCGAGGATGCCAATCGTATGATGGCGGAAGAACCCGAACTGTTTAAACAGAAGGTACAGGAATCTTTGCGTCGTCACGTGGCGGCTATCAATAAATGCGTGGCTCGTTTCAATACTTATTTCTTTGATTACGGGAACGCGTTCTTGTTGGAGTCTTCCCGCGCGGGTGCGGATATTTTGAAACCGAACGGTGATTTCAAATACCCGTCTTACGTGCAGGACATCATGGGACCAATGTGTTTCGATTACGGGTTCGGCCCGTTCCGTTGGGTATGTTCCAGTGGCGACCCGAAGGATTTGGCTAAGACCGACGAGATCGCGGCTCGTGTGTTGGAAGAGATCATGACTCATTCCCCGAAAGAGATACAACAACAGATGGCGGATAATATCCGTTGGATCAAGGCGGCGATGGAAAATCATTTGGTGGTCGGCTCTCAAGCCCGTATCCTGTACGCGGATGCGGAGGGACGTATCAAAATTGCCGAGGCTTTCAACAAGGCTATTGCTGCCGGTGAGATATCCGCTCCCGTGATTTTGGGACGAGACCATCATGACGTGTCCGGTACGGATTCTCCTTATCGCGAAACGTCCAATATATACGACGGTTCTCGTTTCACTGCCGATATGGCAATCCAGAACGTGATCGGGGATTCTTTCCGCGGTGCGACTTGGGTATCCATTCACAATGGTGGCGGTGTAGGTTGGGGAGAAGTGATTAACGGCGGTTTCGGGATGTTGTTGGATGGTTCTGCCGATAGCGACAGACGTCTGAAGAGCATGTTGTTCTGGGACGTGAATAACGGAATTTCTCGTCGTAGCTGGGCGCGTAACGAGGGTGCCGTGTTCGCTATCAAACGTGCGATGGAGGCAAATCCGAATCTGAAAGTGACGTTGCCGAACTACGCTGATGACCAGTTAATAGAATCGTTGTTTTAGTCATAATATTTTGATATCGACGGGGAATGCTTTTCACGGGCATTCCCCGTTTTGTTTTCAAGGGATAAGTACATGCAGAATAACCCCTTTTATACCCGATTTGCCGGGAATAGGTTTCTGGTTGCTTTTTTGTTGCTTGGGTGTGCGAATGGCATGCGAGTAGCGTGCCTGTTTACAATCTGTTAAAACGTGGGCGAAGTGTGGGTAGTGCGTGGGCGAATAGTAGGCGATGCCGCCTACAATCCGCCCAAAAGCCACTCTAAATCCGTCCGAAAAGGTAGGTCGTCCCTTGAAATAGGGTTGTTAATTCTCGTGTCGCTCTTTTATTTGAATAAGGCGGTGAACTTGGCGGGTACGGGAGTTTCAAAATTCATTTCTTTTCCGGTGACGGGGTGAATGAAATGGAGCTTGAAGGCGTGCAATGCCAAGCGGCGCAAAGGATTCTTCATGGCACCGTATTTTTTATCCCCGGTGACCGGATGTCCTATCTCCTGCATGTGTACTCTGATTTGGTTCTTGCGACCGGTTTCTAGATCCAATTCGACGAGCGAGAATTGCCTGTCGGATTTTAATACGGTGTAGTTCGTGATTGCCAGTTTGCCGTCTTTGGAGGAGTGAACGACAAAGGCTCGGTTTTCTGATATGTATGATTTTATTTGCCCGTGCTCTTGTCGCGGGCAGCCCTCGATGATAGCCACGTATTTTCGTTCCAGAATCATGTTATTCCAGTCTTTTTGTAGCTTTTCCTGTACTTTCGCGTTCTTTGCGAACATCATGATTCCGGATGTTTCTTTATCCAGACGGTGAAGGATGAAAATGTGGTTTCGGGGATTTTTGTTTTTCACATAATCGTTCAATATATGATACGCTGTTTTCGTCTTGTCCCGTTCCGTTCCCATGGAGAGCAGGCCGCTCGCTTTTTCAGCGACGATTAAATCATCATCTTCATGCAGGATGGTCAACATCGGGTGGTGGAAAGGGGCTGCCGTTTTGTTCATGCCGACGGTGACCGTATCGCCCGGATTCAGACGTGTGTCAAATTGTGTGGTCGGGCGGTTGTTCACTTGTACAAGTCTGTGAGCGAGTAGTGATTTCACGGTAGTTCTACTTTGGTCGTGCAGAGCTTGTAACAAGAAAGGCATGAGAGTATTCTCCTCTTTGACTTCGAAGCTTCTGCTTCGCGGGGCCGGGTAATGGGATTTCATATGTTTATTTTTTAGCCGTTAATCCGAAACAAAGGTAGTGAAATAAAGTGTTAATTTTTATATTTGCGGGAATAGACATGTTAATTCTTATTCTGTTGCGGAGATAGAGGCGATAATTTGTAACGCGGGCTTGGTCTTTGTTGTAAAAGAAAACCTAGGAATTTGTTCCATAAGTTATTAACAAACAAATGATCAGTTATGAGAAGAAAATTTTTGTTTTTATGCACATTCGTGAGTGTACTGGGTTTCTTGATGTCATGTAGTGATGATAAGAAAAAGCCGGATATTCCGCCAGTCCTTGAAGATGTTATCGGGGAGTATGCATCGGATAAGTTGAGCGTGAAGGTGGACGGGAAAGATGCGGATGCAAATGCAAAAATCCATGTTCTAAAGGAGGCGGACAACACGGTTTCTTTGAAATTGACGAATATTGTACCCGGTGTCGAAGAATTTATTATTCCTAATGCCCAATTTAACACGGCTAGCCGGAGTTCGTACGTTGCAACATTAAGTGGTAAGCATGCCGATAACGTGAGCGGTTACGAGGTGTCCGTGGATGGAACCGTGGATAACGATGTATTGACGGCAATCGTGTCGATAAAGGAGATAGCGGGAGAGTCCGTTGAGCCGGAACAATTTATCGGGGCTAGGTATAAGGGCGAGATGAAGATTACTGCCGGGAACTTGCCGGCACCGGTGACGATAGAGCAACAAGTGTATATCACGAAGACCGAGACGGAAGAACCGAATGTTTTCTGTTTGAATATTGATAATTTCGGGCTTGGGGAGGATCTGCAGTTGGGTGATATTAAGCTGGACGGAGTGACGCTCGTGAAGAGGGGTGACGTGTACGGATTCAGCGCGGAAGGATGCAAAATCGATTTGGATATCGTGGGAGAAGTGACATTGGACGTGAAGGGAGCTATCAATGGTTCCACGATGACGATGAATCTGGATATTGATGCCCTAGGGATGAAGGTAACAGTTGCTTTCACTGGAGAGTATTATTTCGGTTTTGATATGACGCAATGGGTGGACGTGACTTCGGGGAAATATACTTTCCAAGAACCGTTGTTTATGGCGACGTCGAATCAAGCGGGAGTATACCTTATGAATATGAAAAAGATCGATTCTTTCTTCGTGGTATATGACGAGGATGAAGGGGCTGCCAAGATTGACACGAAAGACACGGAAGGTTCAAGTTTGTTTGGAGTTGTTATTCCTAAATCAACAGCGGGAACGTTGTTTACCGGTTCTTTTGTTTTGAACGCCACGAACACGTTAAAGAGTACGCATTTCGGTGTGCCTTACCGGATGAAGCCGACGACGTTGAAAGTGACGTATAAATACACGGCAGGTGAAAAATTCTATGAAACGACTTCTACGGGAAGTGGTTTAAGTACAAAAGTTACAGTCACGGAGTTTCCGGATATAGTGGATAAATGTTCGATAGCCGCTTATTTGTTCGAGGTTGATTCGTATGATGATTATTTAGACGGTAATACGATTAAAGACCCGGATAGTAAGATAATTATGGTGGCTTCTTTGACAAGCGAGGGAGAGGCGAATTTTACCAGTAAGGAACTGAAGTTTGAAGAAACTGGTAAAGGTACGTATGATCCGAATAAAAAATATAAATTAGCCATTGTTTGTACTTCAAGTAGCGAAGGTGATGCTTATCGCGGGGCTCCGGGAAGTACGTTGTGGGTGAAGAATTTAGAGGTTCTTGGAGAATAAAATAATATTATAAAAAACTCCCGGTATCTGATAGGTGCCGGGAGTTTTATTTTATTCTATTATTTTAAATCTAAACCAATTCCAATACTTTCGGTAATAGACCAGTATTGAGGTAGGTATTGAATTAATAGTTTCGCTTGTGCATATTGGCTTGGCATAATTCCGGCTGTTGTTAGTATATCCCATATTTTTATTATATCAGCTGACGTGGGATCACTGGGGTCGCTTGGTTTTAGCAAAGGTTCCAGAGCCTCTTTGTCAAGATAGAGGCAGGTGTGATTTTCTTCTTGTTTTATGTTTAGAGGGAATCCGGTATTAACCCACTTGAGTAAAGTGTTGATGGATTCATCACTAATAGAACTGATGTCGATATTAGCAAACTGCTTTATGATGGTTTTGATAGTTGCAGCATCAGCTTGAAGTATAGTATTGATGATACTGGAAAGGTCAAAGCTACTTTCTG
Organism: Butyricimonas sp. Marseille-P3923; assembly: GCF_900184685.1. Lineage (GTDB taxonomy): Bacteria > Bacteroidota > Bacteroidia > Bacteroidales > Marinifilaceae > Butyricimonas > Butyricimonas muris. The sequence goes on along the minus strand of NZ_FXXL01000007.1, from coordinate 1,886,724 downwards.
ATAATGTTGAAGTTTGGTTATCAGCCATTGCTTGCGTGATAATATTGGCAATATTAAGTTTTACATAGACTTTCTCATCTTTCATGAACCAAAATGCGAGATTCAGGGGAGAATTAGTCCAATCGTTAGATGGTATAAGAGCCTTCACTTGTTCTGCGGTAGGAACTATTGCAAACCAAAGTGGTTTGAATGTTATTTCATTTGCTCCGGTGTAGTAACTTGCTAGAATATTACCGTCCGCATTGAATGTTATAGATTGTAATATCTGGGGTAAAATAATACTTCCTATTGCGCGGTACGATTTCCCGTAAGCAATTCCATATTCGTTATTTTCGTCTTGGGCAACCCAATCCACGTGTAGGGCTCCCGCCACGCAACTGGCTATAGTGTTTGATTTGCCATTCCATTGGTACGTGAGTTTGTCTTTCACGTAATCGGTTAAGGTGTATGTTTTGACTAAATTGGCAGGGTCTGTAAAGGAAACATTTAGATTAAGGGTTAATTCCCCTTTCTTTACTGACCCACTATAGGAAATATTGCCTTGTGATTCGATACTTCTACTTATAGAAGTAGAACCTTCGAACGTGTACATTTCGTTTCCCTCGATGAGTTGAATGTTACTGATTGTCATTTCCGTTTTGCCCGGAATGATATCTTTTAGAGTTAGTGTAGCTGTTTTATTATCTTGAGTGTTAAAGGTCACTTGTTTCCCTTGTAATTCAACTCCACTATAGGTCATTTTTAAAACGGATTCTCCGCTACCAAAGATTGTATTTATATCTGCGGGTGGAATTAGCGGTTTGTCGTCATCGTCGCTACAGGAATATAAGAATGTTATTCCTAGAAATAGTAATAAAAGAAATTTGTTTTTCATACTTCATTAAATATTAATTAGACATCTTTTTATAATCAAATTTGTGTAATATCAATAAACCTTCGTTTATTAATAGCGTATGAATAAATATTTTTCAAGTAAAATCAAAAAGAAGTATGGCACTATATGGCTATAATTTGTTGAATTTTTAAATTTTTAAAGAGGTGATAATTAAACATCTGTGAATCTTGAAGTGTTAAAATTGCAAATCACTTGTAACTTCTGATTAAAATTGCACGTTTTTTGCTGGGTAAATAGCTACGTGGCGTAATAAACGAAGGTTTGTTGATAGCACGTTTGGTTATAAAAAGATGTCTAATTAATATTTAATGAAGTATGAAAAATCGGTTTTTATGGTTGTTGATTTTAGGGATGGCATTATTTACTGCTTGTAGTGATGACGATGATGATAAGAAAGCAGTAACTTACAACGGAGAAAATTTATCTCTTTCTCTTGGTGATTTTGTTCTTTCGGGTAAAGAGGCTGTTTTGGATGGTGCAGTTTTGACAGTGAAAAAAGCATTGCCGGGAGAGGCTGAAACAGTGTTTGCAGTCACTCGTGCAGGGGATAAGATTATGGGTAATAATACTAATACAAATCGGGAAGTAACTCTTGATGGAACTATTAGCGGAGATAAGTTGAGTTTGAATTTGATAGCGAAGATGAAATCTTCAATGACGGCTAAATGGAGTGTTACTTCTTTAGTTTTTAATTTGGATACGGATCAAGAGTCCGTTGATTTTTTAGGAAGTCCGATGCCGATAGACGATTTTAAAGAATTTATTGGTAATATAGGACAGTTACTTCCGGTGATGTTGCCGCAGTTGACGTTAAAGGATGATGGTAATATTATTGCTCGATATGTGACAAATATAGATGAATTGTTAACTAGTGGAACTCCTATCTATGGAGATTCGCCTGAAGGAATGGCATTATATAATGTTGTTGATAATAAATTGTACATTGCTTTAAATATTAATGGAATTATTGCTGATGCAACTTCTCCTAAGCAATCTAATGTTGGGCGTGCAGAATCGGTGAATCCTTTGCTTCAATTGGCTGCTGCTGCAAATGAGGGATTACCTTTGTTGATGAGAAAGACAGATGATGGTGTTGATATATATGTAAATAAAGAAATGATGCTACCTGTCGTGAAAATGCTACCTTCTTTATTGGAAAGTTTTGGGGAACAGTTAGGAGAATACAAAGAACTTGCGACTTCAATGGTGACAATGATAGTAGATCTTATTGAGAATAGCAATGAAACCGAAATCGGTTTGCATCTAGTTCCTTATGTAGAAGAAGTTCCTGCACCAGCAGTAATGGTATTGCCTCAGTCAGTTGAAAAATTCATGCAGAAATTTGCGGAATAATTTTTAGTTCTTATATTTGCAGCACGAAAAAGACAAAAATATGAATAGTACGTTACATCATATGCATCATCATTGCCATCACTGTTTTCAGGTGAGATGATGCTGTTGTGCTGTAATTAGAGATAAAGAAAGTATAAACGAGCTCGCCTGAATCAGGCGGGCTCGTTTTGTTTTTTTCGATATCATACATAGCCTTTCCGGATTCAGAGCGACGATAAAATCAAATGAAGATGGTAAAATTGAAAGTCGCGATTCAGAAGTCAGGACGTTTGAACGAGGATTCCCTCGAATTGTTGAAAGAGTGTGGTATTTCCATTAATAACGGAAAAGAGCAGTTGATGGCACAGGCCTCTAATTTCCCGTTGGAGGTGCTTTATTTACGAAATTCGGATATCCCTCATTACGTGGAGGATGGGGTGGTTGACGTGGCGATTATCGGGGAGAACACGATAATAGAGAAACGGGCGAATGTATTGAAGTTGTTGGATTTGGGCTTTTCCGGGTGTCGGGTGTCGATAGCGATTCCGAAGTCGGAGGAGTTCACGGGATTGGAGTGGTTGCAGGGGAAGAAGATTGCGACGTCGTACCCGAATACATTGAATGATTTTTTACAGCAGAATAACATACAGGCAGAGACTCACGTGATTACAGGGTCGGTGGAGATTGCGCCGGGGATTGGGTTGGCGGATGCGATTTGTGATATCGTGAGTTCGGGGAGTACGCTTTTCAAAAACGGGTTGACGGAGGTTTACACGTTATTCAAGTCTACTGCTGTTTTGGTGGCGAACCCGAATTTGGACGAGGAGAAACGGACGTTGTTGGAGCAATTGATGTTTCGGATTAAAGCGGTGTTGGCGGCGAAATGTAACAAGTATATTTTGTTGAACGCTCCGGAGGATAAGTTGGAAGAGATTTGCAGGGTGTTACCGGGGGTGAAAAGTCCGACCGTGATGCCGTTGAGGATGAAGGGGTGGTACTCGCTTCATTCGGTGGTGAACGAGAATCGGTTTTGGGAGTCGATAGGAGCCTTGCGTGCCGCGGGAGCGGAGGGGATACTGGTGGTGCCGATTGAAAAAATGATAGAGTGATTTTAGATTTGATGATTTTAGATTTTAGATTCCAGCCGCACAAGCTGACGTTTTTTTGTAGTAAAATTAATGTAATGAGGTTATGAATAAGATATTATATCCGAAAAGAGAAGATTGGGCGAAGGTTTTGGAACGTCCGGTAAATAAGGGAGAGGATTTGGAAAAGGTGTGTCGGGCGGTGTTTGATGAGGTGGCTCGTGATGGGGATGAGGCGTTGAAGAAGTACACGTGGTATTTCGATAGGGTGAAGATGGCTGATTTTGAGGTAACGAACGAAGAGTTTGAAGCTGCTGACCGGGAGGTAGCCGTGGATTTGAAAGAGGCTATCGGTGTGGCGCAGGCGAATATAGAACGGTTTCACGAGGTGCAATTGCCGGGTATTAATGAATACGTGAATGCGAACGGTTTTCGTTGTTGGCAGGAGGCGAGAGCGATAGAGCGTGTGGGGTTGTATGTGCCGGGAGGAAGTGCGCCGTTGTTCTCGACCGTGTTGATGTTGGCTATACCTGCGCGTATTGCCGGGTGTCGGGAGGTTGTGATTTGTACGCCGCCGGGAGAGGATGGACGGGTGAATCCGGTGATTTTGTGGACGGCAAGGCTTTGTGGCGTGAGTCGGGTATATAAAGTTGGGGGGATTCAGGCGATTGCCGCTTTGACGTTGGGGACGGGGACGATACCTCGGGTAGATAAGATTTTCGGACCGGGCAATCGTTTCGTGACGGCGGCTAAACAAATGGTCGGGCGTTACGGGGTGGCGATTGATATGCCGGCTGGTCCGTCGGAATTAATGATTGTGGCGGATGAAACTGCCTGTCCCCGTTTTGTGGCGGCGGATTTGTTATCGCAGGCGGAACACGGCCCGGATAGTCAGGTGGTGCTTGTTACTTGCGTGGAGAGGTTGGTGGAAGAGGTGGAAAGAGAGTTGCGGGAGCAATTGGATAGATTGCCCCGTAAGGCGATAGCGGAGATGGCGTTGAAATGTTCGAAGTACGTGGTGTTGAACAGTCGGGAGGAGTGCGTGGAGATGGCGAATCTTTATGCCCCGGAACACTTGATGTTGTGTGTGGAGGATTACATGGCGTGGGTGCCGCGGATACGGAATGCTGGTTCTGTTTTCTTGGGAAATTATTCGACGGAGAGTGCGGGGGATTATGCTTCGGGGACGAATCACACGTTGCCGACGAACGGGTATGCACGGGCGTATAGCGGTGTCGGGGTAGATTCTTTTATGAAGAAGATTAGTTTTCAAGAGATTCGCCCGGAGGGATTGGCTTATCTGGGGAAGACGATAGAGATGATGGCTGATAACGAGAATTTGACGGCGCACGGGAATGCGGTAAGGGTTCGAGTTGAAAGTTTGTAAGGTTTATAAAGTTCATAAGGTTCATAAAGTTCATAAGATTTATGAGGTTTATGGGCTGTATGGGGACTTTGTTCTCGGCAGCGAGGCTGCCGGAATACTTTATAAACTTTACGAACATTATAAACTTTATAAACAAACATGAAAATGGAGTTTGAGAATTTGGTAAGAGAGAATATACGGGAACTGGAGGCGTACTCTTGTGCCCGCGGGGAGTTCGAGGGAGCGGGGGCGGTGTTGTTGGACGCGAATGAGAATCCGTTCGCGTCGGAATATAACCGTTATCCGGACCCGTATCAGCGGGAACTGAAACAGCAGATTGCCCGGTTGAAGGGGGGGGATGTGTCACGGTTGGTGTTGGGGAACGGGAGTGACGAGTTGATTGATATGTTGATACGGACGGTTTGTGTACCGGGACGGGATAATATAATCGTGTTTTCTCCGGGGTATTCGATGTACGAGGTGAGCGCCCGGGTGAATGGCACGGAGGTGCGGAACTTGGTGCTGGACGATGATTTTATGCCGGAATGGGAGCGTATCTTTGAGCGGGTGGATGAACGGACAAAGATTATTTTCTTTTGTACCCCGAATAATCCGGTGGGGAATGTCATTCCCTTGGATGAGATTCGGCGAGTTGCGTTGCGGTTTGACGGGTTGGTAGTGGTCGATGAGGCGTATATCGACTTCGCGGATGTGCCGTCGGCAACAAGTTTACGGGGAGAGTGCCCGAATGTCGTGGTGTTGCAGACGTTGTCGAAAGCGTGGGGACTGGCGGGATTGCGTGTAGGGATATGTATGGCGGAACCGGGATTGGTGAAGTATCTGAATAAGGTAAAGCCGCCTTATAATATCGGTTCGGTGACGCAACGAATGGCGTTGGAGGCGTTGAAGAACGTGGATTTGTTCCGGGAGAGAGTCGAGGAAATCAAACGGGAGAGGGAGCGGGTGTTTGTGGCATTGCGGGGTATGGCGTGTTTTGAGCGGGTGTATGATTCGGAGGCGAATTTCTTACTCGCGTGTACGCCTCGTTATCGGGAAGTGTATGATTATTTGTTGGCTCACGGGCTGGTTGTCCGGGTGCGGCATATTCCGCCCCGGTTGGAGGGGGGCTTACGCGTCACGATTGGGACGAGGGAGGAGAATGATTTATTGATTCGGGTATTAAAGGATTTTAGATGACAAGATGTATGAAGAAGATTTTGTTTATAGATAGGGATGGAACGATTATCAAGGAACCGCCCGGTGATTTTCAAGTGGATAATATGTCGAAATTGGAATTCGTGCCGGGAGTTATCGGGGCTTTGCGGGAGTTGGCGAGGGATACGGATTATCGGTTGGTTATGGTAAGTAACCAAGATGGCTTGGGGACGGAGCGTTTCCCGATGGAGGCTTTTTTGCCACCCCATGAGTTTATGTTACGGACGTTGGCGGGTGAAGGCGTGGTGTTTGACGAGATTCTTATTGACGAGAGTATGCCGGAAGAGGGCTCCCCTTGTCGAAAACCGGGAATTGGTATGGTGGAGAAGTATTTGGGTGATGGGTTGGAGCGAGAGTATTCTTACGTGATAGGGGATAGGGTGACGGATATGCAGTTGGCGAAAAACATGGGGATACGGGGAATTTATTTGGGCGAGGAGGTCCCGGAGGGGTTACCCGTGGCTTTGTGTACTGGTTCTTGGGGAAGGATTGTTCGTTTTTTGAAAAAAGGCAGCCGCCGGGCAGTAAAAGAAAGAAAGACCGCAGAAACGGACGTGAAGGTTGCGCTTGACCTGAATGGTTCGGGAGAAGGGGACGTACGGACGGGATTGGCTTTTTTCGACCATATGTTGGAACAGATTGCACGCCACGGGGAAATTGATTTGGTTGTTGCCGTGAAGGGGGACTTGCAGGTCGATGAACATCACACGATAGAGGATACGGCTATCGTGCTAGGGAGTTGTTTTGCCGAGGCGTTGGGGAGTAAGAAGGGGATTGGGCGGTACGGTTTTGCTTTACCCATGGATGAGGCGAAAGCGGAGGTGTTGCTTGATTTCGGGGGACGGGGGTGGTTGGAATGGAATGCGACGTTTACCCGGGAGTACGTGGGGGATTTCCCGACAGAGATGACCAAACACTTTTTCGCTTCCTTTTGCCAGACGGCAAAGTGTAACCTGCATGTGACGGCGAAGGGAGAGAATACACATCACACGATAGAGGCTATTTTTAAGGCTTTCGGGCGTTGCTTGCGTGTGGCGGTGGAACAGAAGGACGGGGGAGAGTTGCCATCGACGAAGAGTTTAATAGACTGATTAATTGATGATTTATGATTGAAGATTTTTGATTGAGGAATTTCTCAATTTTTCATGAACTAATATTTTAATCATAAATCGTAAATCTTAAATCTTAAATCTTAAATGGGAAAGGTTGTTATCATAGAATACGGTGCGGGAAATTTATTCTCGGTGGAAACGGCGGTGCGGCGGTTGGGATATGAGGTAGCGTGTAGTGCCGATGCGGAAGTGATACGGGCGGCGGATAAGGTTATATTCCCGGGGGTGGGGCAGGCTGCTGCCGCGATGCGGCAATTGAAAGAGGGTGGACTGGATACGGTAATATCATCATTGCGGGTACCGGTGCTGGGGATATGTTTGGGGATGCAATTGATGTGTGAGGCTTCGGACGAGGGGAACACGGACGGGTTGGGTATTTTTCCTGTACGGGTGCGGAAATTCGGGAGCGAGAGCAAGGTGCCGCACATGGGATGGAACGGGATTCGGGAGTTGAGGAGTCCGTTGTTTACGGGAGTGAACGAGGGCGAGAGGGTTTATTTCGTGCATTCCTATTATGTACCCGTGTGTGAAAATACGATTGCGGCGTGTGATTATCAGCGGGAATTTAGTGCCGCTATCCGGAAGGATAATTTCTGGGGATGTCAATTTCATCCGGAGAAGTCTGCTGAAACGGGGGTACGAATACTTGAGAACTTTTTAAAATGGTGAGTGATATGGAAAAGGAGATAACGATTATTCCGGCGATAGATATTATCGGGGGGAGGTGTGTGCGCTTGATGCAGGGAGATTATGACAGGAGTAAGGTTTATCATGATGACCCGTTGGAGGCTGCACGACGTTTTGAAGCGGCGGGAATGGAGAGGTTGCATCTCGTGGATTTGGACGGGGCGGCGGCTTCTCGTGTCGTGAATGTCGATGTGCTGGAAAGAATATGTAAGCATACACGTTTACGGGTGGATTTTAGTGGTGGGATAAAAGGGGAGGATGATATTTGCCGGGTGTTTGATGCCGGGGCTTCATTTGTTTGCTTGGGGAGTATGGCACAACAGGATAGACGGAAAACTACCCTGTGGTTGGAACGATACGGGCGGGAGCGGGTGATTGTAGGTGCGGATGTCCGCGGGGAGCGGGTGTATATCAACGGGTGGAAACGCGGAACGGAAACAACTGTATTTGAATTGGTAGAATGGTACCGTCCCATGTTGAAATATTTGATGTGCACGGATATAGAGCGGGACGGGATGTTGGCGGGTGTGGCATTGCCTTTGTACCGGGAGTTGGTGACCCGTTTCCCGGAATTGACGGTGATTGCTTCCGGGGGAGTGAGTTCAAAAGAAAACGTGAAGGCGTTGGCAGGTGCGGGTGTGACAGAGGTCATAGTGGGGAAAGCGTTGTATGAAGGGAAAATCTAATTAATTTATGATTTATGAATTACGATTTACGATTATTAGTTCGTGGGAAAAATCATAAATCGTGAATCATAAATCATAAATCTTAAATCTTAAATCTTAAATTGGTATGTTTTTAGCAAAGAGAATAATTCCCTGTCTGGATGTAAAAGACGGGAGGACGGTAAAAGGGGTGAATTTCGAGAATTTACGAGATGCGGGGGACATCGTGGAGCTGGCTGAGCGTTATTCGAAAGAGGGGGCGGATGAATTGGTGTTTTTGGATATAACGGCGAGTTGTGACAAGAGGAAGACGATGGCGGAATGGGTGGAACGAGTGGCTCGTGCGGTGAATATTCCTTTTACCGTGGGGGGAGGAATATCATCGGAAAAAGATGTCGAGGTGTTGTTGCGGAAAGGTGCGGATAAGGTGTCTGTAAATTCGAGTGTGTTGACTGAGCCCGGTTTAATTAATCGGTTATCGGAGGCATTCGGGCGACAGTGTGTGGTGGTGGCGATTGACGCGAAACAAGGGGCGGATGGTTGGCAGGTATATAGTCATGGCGGTCGTTTGGCGACGGAACGGGAGCTTTTCTCGTGGGCACGGGAGGCAGAGGAGAGGGGTGCGGGTGAGATTTTGTTCACGTCGATGGACCATGACGGGACACATCAAGGTTTTGCCTGCGATGCCGTGGCTCGACTGGGTGAAATGGTGCGGGTTCCGGTTATCGCATCCGGGGGAGCGGGGTGTATGGAGGATTTTTATGACGCGTTTGTTCGCGGGCAGGCGGATGCCGTGCTGGCGGCAGGGGTATTCCATTTCGGACAGGTCGGGATACCGGAGTTGAAGTGTTATTTGAAAGAGAAAGGAATTGTTGTACGTTAAAAATGAAAAGAGAGATGATAGCATTGGAAAAATTGAAATTTGATGTAAACGGGTTGATTCCGGCAATCGTGCAAGATGCTGAAACCCGGGTAGTATTGATGCAAGGGTACATGAACGCGGAGTCTGTTGCGAAAACGTTGGATTCGGGTAAAGTGTGTTTTTTCAGTCGTTCCCGTCAACGCTTGTGGACGAAGGGGGAGGAAAGTGGTAATTTTCTGCACGTGAAAGAGATACTCGCTGATTGTGATAATGACTCGTTGTTGGTGAAAGCGATACCTGCCGGACCTACTTGTCACACGGGGAGCGACACGTGTTGGGGCGAGGTCAACCGGGAGAGTGATTTTCTGCATTATTTGCAACAATATTTGCGAAAACGTAAAAATGATTCTCCGGAGGTATCGTACACGGCACGATTGATAGGCAAGGGTATTAACAAGGTCGCTCAAAAAGTGGGCGAGGAAGCCGTTGAACTGGTGATTGAAGCGAAGGATGACAACGAAGAATTGTTCTTGAACGAGGCGGCGGATTTGATGTATCACTATATTGTGTTGTTGATTGCCAAGGGGTACGGGTTGGAAGATGTGGAACGGGTGTTGAGGGGAAGACATACAGGGGCGTGAGTCCGGTTTGTTATATTCTGATTCGAACTTGGAAAGTAAAATCGAATAATTTGTTGTCGTCCACTTGTGTCAAAGAGGAGCTGATAATCGTTTTGTCCGGATAATAGATTACGCCGGCTTTGAGGTATAGCGTGACGCGGCGGACGGGTTTCCAATTCAGATTCAAGTAGGAACGTACGCCCCGTTCTTGGTATGCCGGGAAAGAATACCCGTAAAGTACGTTATGTTCATAGGCGTATACGCGGGCATTGTAGCTGTCTGTATCAAAGTATGCCAAACGAAACTGGGCTTTAACGTTTTCTTCGCGGGAAGTATAGGCAATGTCTTGATAAACGAGAAAACCGGACTCTTTTTTCTCTTGCTTCGCGTAGCGGACATAGGTGGCGCGGCTTTGTAGTTTCAAGCACTCTATGAAAGAGCAGGAGAATTGGAGTCTGTATTCTTGTTTTGTCCGGATGACGGAGATGATTTTTTCTGCTTTGTAATCTTCCGGTTTCCCCTCGTGTTTGAAACGCAGGTTACATTCCCAGCGGGGACGGGAGTAGGTGACTTCACCCGTGACCTCGTTTCCGGAACCGGGGAGTGTTGCTTGATAACGGGGTGCGAAGAAACGGAAATGGTCGTAGTACGCGTTAAGTTTCAAGTTGCGGAAAGGTGTACATTCCAGTCCCGCGTATATGCCTTCTTCGTTGGAGGTATTCGAGTATTCGGCGAATCCGCTGTTATAATGGGAGCGGAAGTCTTTATCGTATCGGCGATAAATGACGCTTAGTGCCGCGGGGCGGAAACCCGTGTAACGCAATCCGTTGATGGTTGCCCATGAGCCATTGTCGCCGCGGGCGATTTCCCCGAATAGAAAGCAGTGGCGGGCTCCCGTTTTATAGTCGATGCTGATGAGGGTGCGATGGCGTCCCCGGTCGTTGTATTGCTGGTAAGTGGATTTCCCGATGGTGAGAGCGGGGGTGAAATTGTAATATAGAATTTGTATCCCCGCTCGAAAGTAGCGGTGATTCAAGCGGGCGGAGAGTCCGGTCGTAAATTCTTTCAGCGTGTGTTTCTTCTCTGATTCCAGTGCGTTGCGGTGATAACCTGTTTGATAGAGTGTGGCTGTTCGTAAGGCTTCCGGGGTGAGGGTATCCGTGGCGAGCGGGTTGCCGTCGGTCTTTTTGTAGGAGATGAATATTTCTGTTGTCATATCCCGAAAAGGTTGTAGGCTGATGGCGCCACCCCGGAGAAAGCGATTCTCGTCGGTGGAGAAGTAGGGCATGATGCCGTTTCCTGATTTTTCGTTACTCAGTGAAGCGGATGATTTGCCGGTAGAGAATCCGCCCCACGCGATTAATCCTTGTCCCCATTGTATTTTATAATCTCCGACGCATATTTTTTGAATGGTATTACCGGGCGTGTAGCAGAGGTGGGCGGAGAGAAAGTCGAATCCGGTTTTCTGGTTTTTCGTGAAATAATTCTCTCCCGCGTCGTTTTCGAGGGTGATACCCCCTTGCCAGCGGTTTCCGGCGGTAGCTTTGTATTTTAACAAGGTGCTTACGGGCGGACCTTGGAAACGGTTTCTTTTTTTGGTGAGGTAATCTTTTTCATAAATGAATACATCTCGGCTGTATCGCTTGTAACCGGCTTGTTTCGGGCGTGTGGTTTTGACGCGAGCCAGTATCTCGTGGTGCAATCGGGGAAGGCGGGTTGTACCGGGAGTATAATCCCCGATGCGGATAAAGGGTTTGATATTTTCTAGATCTCTAGTGCCGAAACCTGTAACCAATAGAATCTCGTTCGGGTGCATGAAAGCACCATGCTTTTCCCGAAATTCCAGTAAATTGTCAATTTGTGCATCTGACAGGAAAAAGAGCATTTTCAGGCTATCGAAAGATGCGGAATTAATATTTATAGGGTTTGTGGATAGATTCAAAAGGGTTGCCACGATATCTTCATAATAAGATTCGGAAGCTTCCACGTCATTGTCTTGCAATAATTTCTCTATATCCGTGATTTCCTGCGAGTGAAGAATGGCAGGGAGCATGAATAGAAATATACAGAAAAGTACTGCTCTATACATCTTTGGAAGTTTAGGTTATTGGTATGAAAGACGGCTTTGGAGCCGCATATCCAAAGATATGAAATTTATAAGTTATAACTTATAAAAATGGGGAAAATGTGAATTTTATCAAGTACGATTAATAAGAGGATGTGGCAAAACACATCCTCTGGTCTGTAAGGTCTATAAAGTCCATCATGTCATAAAGTCAAGAGTATTTATGAACCGAAGGTTCGTCTTTTATAGACTAGAGGTGTGTAAAACACACCTCCTTAATTCGTCTTGTAATCGTATTTTACTTTTGCCAGTTCATTGTTGGCGTCAACGATTTTCTTTTTCAAGGATTCTTTGAAATCAACGATTTTCGCTTTTAATGCATTGTCACCCACGGCAAGAATCTGTGCTGCCAATATTCCGGCGTTCATGGCTCCGTTGATGGCTGTGGTGGCGACAGGGATGCCCGGGGGCATTTGGGCGATAGCCAAGAGGGCGTCCATACCGTCGAGGGAGGCATTGATGGGTACTCCGATAACGGGGACGGGAGTCATGGCGGCGATAACACCCGGCAGGTGTGCTGCCATTCCGGCTCCGGCGATGATAACTTCGATGCCCCGTTCGCGAGCGCCTTTGGCGAAGGCTTCCACTTCTGCCGGCGTGCGGTGAGCGGAAAGAGCATTGATTTCGAAAGGTATGCAAAAGTCATTCAATACTTTCGCGGCTTTTTCCATAACGGGTAGATCAGAAGTGCTACCCATGATAATACTTACTTTTGGATCCATATTTTTACCGGATTTTAAATTCAAAGTTGTACTTTTGCGCAAAGTTAAATAAAAAAACGAGTCCGAAGACGGAAAACAGTCATTCGGGAGAAATATTTGTGATATGAAAACAATCAGACTGCATGATCGGGATTTCCGGTTATTGATCGGGGCAGAGGAGATTGAGCAGGCGATAGACCGGGTTGCCCGACAAATGAATAAGGATTTGGCGGGGGAATCTCCCTTGTTTATTGGTGTTCTGAACGGGGCTTTTATGTTCGTGTCCGATTTGCTGAAGAAAATCACGGTGGAAGGGACAGAAATCAGTTTCGTGAAGATTGCCTCGTATGACGGGCTTGCTTCTTCCAGAAACGTGCAGAACTTGATAGGTTTGAAAGAAGATATTGCCGGACGTACTGTCGTGATTTTGGAAGATATGGTAGATTCGGGAGAGTCTATGGTATACTTGAAGCGTATGTTGGAGGAGAGGAACCCGAAACAAGTGAAGATCGCGGCTATGTTTTATAAGCCGGGGGCTTTGAGGTATGACTTGACTCTTGATTACACGTGCATTGCCTTGGGGAACGATTTTGTGGTCGGGCGAGGTTTGGATTACGATGGGTTGGGACGGAATCTACCGGACTTGTATACAATTGAAAGTTGAAAATTGAAAATTGAAAATGACGAGTGAATGATGTCATTTTTAATTTGGAATCTAAAATCATAAATCATAAATCTAAAATAAAAAAGGATGGCATCAACGAACTTTGTCGATTACGTGAAAATTTTCTGTCGTAGCGGAGCCGGTGGACCGGGTTCCATGCATTTGCACCGGGATAAGCGTTCCGCTAAAGGCGGGCCTGACGGGGGAAATGGAGGACGCGGCGGTCACGTGATTTTGCGTGGGAATCGTAATTATTGGACATTGATTCACTTGAAATTCCAACGTCACGTGTTCGCGGGCGACGGGGAGAGTGGAAGCGGTAATTTGTGTACAGGGGCGGACGGGGAAGATGTAATCGTGGACGTGCCTCTCGGGACAGTGGCTCGGGATGCGGACACGGGTGAAACGGTTTGTGAGATTACCCGAGACGGTGAAACGGCTATTGCCGTTCGCGGAGGACGTGGTGGTCTTGGAAACTGGAATTTCCGCTCTGCCACGAATCAGACACCTCGTTATGCGCAACCCGGGGAACCGCGCGTGGAGCGTACCGTGATTATGGAGTTGAAAGTACTTGCCGACGTGGGATTGGTGGGATTCCCGAATGCCGGAAAATCAACCTTGTTGTCCGTGGTGTCGGCAGCGAAACCGGAGATTGCCAATTATCCTTTTACAACGTTGGTACCGAACTTGGGAATCGTGAATTACCGGGATAATCGTTCTTTTGTTATGGCGGATATCCCCGGTATCATTGAGGGGGCTCACCTTGGTAAAGGGTTGGGATTGCGATTCTTGCGTCATATCGAGCGAAATTCGGTATTATTATTTATGGTGCCGTGTGATAGTAAGGACATTCACGAGGAGTACCGGATATTGCTGAACGAGTTGAAGCAATTTAATCCGGAACTGTTGGATAAAAGAAGATTGCTGGCAATCACGAAGTCCGATTTCATAGACCGGGAACTCATGGCGGAAATAGAACAGGACTTGCCGGATATTCCTTACGTTTTTATTTCTTCCGTCACGGGAAGCGGCATCACGGAGTTGAAAGATATGTTGTGGAAGGTACTGAATGATTAGGTTTTTTAATATAATTTTCAAAGAAACGGGTTAACCGAATATGTTAATCGCCGTATATGCATAGGTATTAAAATGAATTGCTTATGAATTACGGTATTAGTGTTTTGTTTCGTTTAATTCCCTTATTGATGGCGTTGATTTGCTTCTTTTTCGGGGGGTATATTTTCGGTTACGGGAATGATGAAGCTCGTTGGGTGGCAGGGCCGGTCGTGTTTTCATTAGGAGTTCTTTGTTTAGCCCTTTATGCCACGGCTGCCACGATCATTCGTCAGTTGATCCACACGTATAATCCTGTGGTGAAGTATTTGTTGCCTGCCATGGGGTATTTGTTTGCCTTGGGTACTATGATTTGGGGGATCACTTTGTTGAACATGGCGGAACCGCAGAATATGTTCGTGCCGGGGCACGTGATTTGCGGGGTGGCATTAATCGCCGGTTGTATCTCTACGGCGGCGACTTCATCGACTAAATTTACATTGATTCCGGGAAATTCCCACGGGACGAGCGATAAAATTAACCCGGCAGGTTTTTCAGCGACGACGGAATCCACGCTGATTGGAATCACTATCGTGCTGGCTTTGGTGGCATGGGTATGGGCTATTGTTTTGTTGTCCGGGGCTTCCGAGGGCGACCATCTGGTTGCCGGGAGTGTCATGGCGGGCTTGGCTTGTATATGCACGAGTCTGATTGGTTTGGTTGCAAGTATTTCCCGTCAGATCAGGAATGATTACGGGGAAAAAGATAGAAAAAATTGGCCTAGACTGGTATTTTTCATGGGGACTATCTGTATTGTAGGGGGAATTGTAGAGTTGTTGGCTGCAGCGGCTCCCGTGAATACTACCGGTTTTATCTTGATTGGCCTCGGGCTGGTTTGTTTCAGTATTTCCAGTAAGGTTCTTTTATTGGCAAAGGTGTGGCGTCAAGAATGTAAATTGGCGAACCGGATACCTTTGATTCCGGTCATGACAGCTTTGTTTGCTCTTTTCTTGGGAGCCTTCCTTTTTGAAGAGGCGTCACTGGATAACGCTTTCTTTGTACCTTCGCGTGTACTGATTGGTTTAGGGGCGATATGCTTCTCCCTGTTCTCAATTGTCAGTATTCTGGAAAGCGGTACATCGAGCAAATAACTATACTTTCGGAGGTTTTGATTTGAGTTTATATTTCGTGTCGTGAGGACTCTCTGCAAAGGGTTCTCACGACTTTTTCGTGTGTACTTTATACATGTTTTGTTTTGAGTTATACAGGCGGTTATTGTTTTAGAAGCTAAAAATTGATTATTTTCGCCGTTGAAATAAATGAAAAAATAATGGCAAAGAAAGAAAAGGTACAGGAGATGTTCAACGGGATTGCCCCCAAGTATGATTTGTTGAACCACTTGTTATCTATGGGGATTGATAAACGTTGGCGGAGAAAAGCGATGAAAGTGGTAGGAGCCGGGCGGAAAGAGCTGGTGTTGGATATCGCTTGCGGTACGGGTGATTTTTCTATCGAGGCGTTGAAGCATGGCGTGAAGCGTGTGATTGGGGCGGATATATCCGAGAATATGTTGGTTGTTGCCCGTGAGAAAGCGAAAAACAAGGGACTGGCAGACCAACTCGATTTCCAGTACGGGGATAGTGAGAATCTTTCGTTCGGGAATAATACTTTTGATGCCGTGACAGTGGCTTTCGGCGTACGTAACTTCGAGCACTTGGAGCAGGGGTTGACGGAAATGTGCCGGGTGTTGCGTTCCGGGGGAAAGGTGGTTATTTTAGAATTTTCCACGCCCGAAAGATTTCCTATGAAACAGCTATACAATTTTTATTTCAGAAATATACTGCCTTTCGTGGGAGGGATTATTTCCGGTAACCGGAAGGCTTACGAGTATTTGCCGGCTTCGGTATTCGCTTTCCCTCAAGGAGAGAAGTTCTTGGAAATCATGCGTCGTTCCGGTTATGCTAATGTTTCTCAGCAACGGTTGACGTTCGGAATCGCCAGTTTATATATCGGGGAGAAATGAAAAAAGCCTCCGTTCGGAGGCTTTTTTCATTTCTTTACCACTCTACTTCATCCCGGTTGATCGGCATGGTCATGCATCTGGCACCTCCTCCTCCGCGGGGAAGTTCCGAACCTTCAATGGTAAGCATGTATTTGTTGTAGTTCTTTAAATCTACTTTATTGCTAATCACGTCACAAGCGCGGATAATCTCGAACCCGGCGTTGCTCATGGCTTCCACGGTATAATTGTTACGAGCGTAACCGATGACTTTACCCGGTGCCACGCAGAAGAAGTTTGCACCACTGTGCCATTGTTCTCTTTCCATGTTCCAAGTTTCGTCCTCGCCGCCACAATACACGGGCTCCAAGTCCATTCCCAGTTTTTTCAACGCGTGTAACAAGGTTTTCTCCCTGCGGATACTGATTAATTTGCCGTGTTGAATCTTGATATGCACGGTCTGGTAGTTGCCCGGGCTCATAATCAGGGGCTCGTAAACCATACATTTGTCTTTATCCAAGAAGGTAAATACCATATCCAAGTGGATGAATGATTCCGGAGAATGGGGTAATTCCTGTACCAGAATATGTTGTACTTTATCTTCGTTCCGGTTGATGAAGTTGTACATCAGTGCATCGATACCGCGAGTGGTGGTACGTGCCCCGTTACCGATTACTAAAATATCGTCACGAGCGATCAGAACGTCACCTCCCTCGATTGTTAATTTGCGGGTGGGGTCGTTTGTCGTGTTCAAATTAAGGGTGCGTGTTTTGAACCCGGGGGTGAAATCAAAAATAGACTGCATAATCACGGCTTCACGATCACGTACTGCATTTGCCATGCGGCCGATGAGTACCTCGTTGTACATGCTCATGGATGCATCGCGAGTGAAGAAGAAATTATGCAACGGACGCAGGTCATACCAATCTTTATTCAGGAATTTGGTCAACGTGTCCCGTTTCATTTCCACCCCTTCGATGAGTAAACGGGCTAAATCTTCTGCATCTTCATCCAATAATTTATCCTTGATCGAACCTTTGGGTGTTTCTTCCGCGATAAAAGGTTCTATTTTTTCGATGCGGTTGAGCACTTCCAACTTGATGGCATCGTCCTTTAAAATGTTCGTCAGCAAGTCTCTTACTTGATAAGTTTTCGTGATCTTACCCAAGACTTCACTGAGCTGTTTGTATTCTTTTCGTGCAATTGATAGATTTAAAATATCGCTGTAGAGCGCTCTCTCAGCGTTTTCAGGAGTCATGTTTTCTACCTCCTCGCCTGGTGTATGGAGGATAACTCCATTCAGTTTTCCGATTTCGGATTGAACATTTACCTCAACAATCTTAGACATAAATTGGTTTTTTTGATTACATGACAAAAATACGATATAATGAATGATAAACCTTATAAATCACCACTATAATTATGCAAAAGCTGAAAATAATTATGCACGGCGGGAGAAAAAAGGAGAAAGGGATACACTCGGTATCCCTTTCAATATCTCGAAGAGTTGTCCGGCCTCTCCGAGCTGGTTGCATTTTCAAATATTTTAAATGTATGAATACCTCTTTCTACTTGGCTTTTCGAAAGGAATCCGATACATGATATTTTCAAAACTAGGCTAAACACTCGTACGACGCAAAATTATAACATTTAATTTAGAAATACAAATAATATTCTACATAATCGCTTTGGGGAATTTCGTTTGCGAAATGGTGACTCTGCCGCCTGTATCGTGTCAGATTAATATTACTCTTTTCCCTGTAAAAAATCTTTTGTCAGCTATATTTTATATAAAAGAGCGAGGATGTGTCAAAACATCCTCTGCTACTCCCGGGAAAGACTCCCGTACGTTCTGGTTGCAATATAATTTGTTAGAATCGGAATCCGATTTTCAACATTGGGTTAGACAAAAAGTCGATACCGTGTCTGTCTGAAGATAGAAGTTTTAATCCGACTTGCGGGCGAATATTGTACACCGTGTAGTCGTATGCCAACGGGCGTATTTCGATTGAAATGAAAAATGCTTTCGAAACGAAATAATCGAAGCCGGTCACCCCGGCTACCCGGTAGCCGAATGCTTCCCCGACGGATTTACCCAAGTAAGATTCGTCGTCGGCTTTTGCCGTTTGGCGTCCGTAGGAAAACCCGAACTCACCCCCGTAGCGGAAAAATAACTTATTGTATTTGGTTTTCACGTAACGTTCAGCCCCGAGTACCACGGAATATTTCAAATTATCTTTCGAGGTTACGAATTTGTAATCCGGGACGTCCCCTTCTTCAAATTTTCCCTCGGTGCTACTGCCGGGAACGGCTTTGTACTCGGGGTTGTTTTTGAATGAGAATCCTCCCATCGCTTTCAATGCCCATTTCTCTGCAAACATCCATTTGAACTCGAAGTTCAAGGATAGCTGTTTGTCAAACCAGCTGGTTTGAGGTGCAGAGATATTGTAGCTGCTTAGATTCGGAGCCGGGGCTTCCATGCCGACAAAAGAACCCACGCCCAAGTTCAAGGAAACTGCCTTGTCTCCTTTCTTCGGGGTGACATCTTCTTGCTTCTCTTGTGCATTCGCCAGCAGAACCGAACCCGTCATGATGATGGCAATTGTCAATACTCTTTTTAACATATTAGAATAGTGTTTGTTTTCATCGGGCGATTAACGCCCGATGATGTGTTCGTCAGTATTTTTATTCGGCTTCTTCCAAAGAGTCGATAACTCCTTTCAAACGGTCAACTTCTGCTTGGTTATATACGATGATTTCTTGCAGGTTCTTGATTTCTTGTTCAAGTATTGCAATTTCATTCCTCAAGGTTTCATGACCTCTATTAACGATTTCGTCTTTCTCAGCCTCTTCTGCTGCTTCGAATTCTTTGATTAGGGCTTGATTTTCCTCAATGGTTTCAGTGTATGTGGCGATATTTTCGTTACACTCTTTGATTTTAGCTTCGATACTTTCCTTGTACTCTGTCAGAGAACCATCATTGATTAACTCCTCGTATTCAGTGATTAAGGCATCGTAAACAGCTTTTTCACTCTTGATGTTCTCTCTTTCTTTCTTGATAGCCGAGTATTCAGAATCTTCTATTGCTTTTTCTGCATCTTCAACAGCTTTTACGGATGCTTCCAAAGTTTCTTCGGCAGTGGCAAAAGCTTTCTCTGCTTTTTCTTTATCAGCTAAGAAATCGGTAAGAGTTTTGTTGGCAGCCTCTAGTCTCTCTTTGAAATTAGCTTCAGCTTCTTCTGCGTTATTAGCGTTACTTTCCGCTATTGCGATCTTGTTTTGCAATTCACCGCCCTCTTTCACGGCTTCCATCGTGTCGTTGTAAGTCTTTTCGGCTTTTTCCATTGCAACCACTGCTTCAGCTAAAGTTTTTGCATTTTTCTCGATTTCTTTATTTAACTCTTCGATGCTATCTTTTGCTTCTTTGAGTGCGGCTTCGTTGTCGTCGTGTGCTTTTTTAGCGGCATCGTAAGTTATTTTTGTTTCAGCTGCCAGTTCCTCTGCGATTTTTAACTCTCTTTGGTATCCGGCGATTTCATCGGCACTTAATGACTCGTCTTTTAAAAGCTCGGTTAGCCGTTTTACTTCGGCGAGATGGTTGTCATACACGCCTTTTTCTGTTTCCATTTTTTCTTTCAATGCAGCTTGTTTCCCCTCGCAAACAGCTTTTTCCTCCGTTGCTTCAGCTAATTCTTTTGTCAATCTTTCTGCTTCCTTTTGAATAGGTTCAACAGCTTTTTCAGCATTTTCTTTGGTGGCGAATAATTCCGGAATACTGGTCTTTGCTTTTTCTAAAGCAACCTTTGCTTCTGCTAATGTTTTTGCCGTTTCGGCGGTTGCTTTTTCTAACTCTGCTTGTTTTTTCTCGATATTGGTAGTAACCCCGTATTCAAATTCCGGGAACTCGTTGATGATATCTTGTTTAGCTGAATTTAGACCATTTTCAGCATCCTCGTACGCTTGGGTTGCCTTTTCTAGCTCTTCTCCAGCTTTGTTTTTTGCATTGTTAGCGTTGCTTTGATTTTTTTTAGCTGCATCTAGCGCTGCAAGCAATTTGCTTTGGTCGGCTTGTAAGTCGATTAATTTTAAGGTTAAATCGCTGTATTTTTTATCCAACGCTTCTTTTTGGGCGTTTAATTCTTCAACTTTTTTAGATGCTTCGTCTTTAGTCACATCTGTGTTGTTTTCCATCCATGTTTCCAGTGCTGCTTTAGCCTCCTCGATATTTTTTTGTGCTGTGGCAATTTCTGTTTGCAGCCCTTTCACGTAGCCATCATAACCGCTGTTAATCGTTTTCTCTTTCGTGGCAATTTCCTGTTGTTTTTGGGAAACTTTAAGTTCTGCACCGCGCAACTTATTTAATGCTGAAGTGTATTGATTGTACACTTCAATAAGTCCCGAGTTTAATTTGCCATCGATGATAGCTTGGTTTAATTTGTTTTGGAATTCTTGTAATTTGTAGGCGGCTTTTGCCTCGGCTACTTGGTATTCCAGTTCGTTCAACCGTTGTTGGTATTCGAATTCCAAACGAGCTTGCTCCACTTCTTGGTTGATTCTCTCGATTTCTGCACGGATTTGTTCAGCCTCGGCTTCGGTCTTCGCGGCTTCAGCTTGGGCTTTCAATTTCTCTATTTCGATACGTGCAGCCTCGTTTTTGGCGTCATTTTCCGCTTTTAATTTCTCTGTTTCGGCTAAAATCTTTTGGGCTTCGCCTTGTGCTTTTATCATTTCGGCTTGAGCTTGCAACCATGCAGTTTTTGCCGTACGCATTTGTTCAACTGTTGCAGATTCTTTGTCGTCCACGCAAGAGAACATTACCATAGTTATTAAAACAACTAGTAAACCAATTTTTCTCATAACACTTTTTTTATTAAACATTGAATAATTCTATAGGTTTATTTATACAATAACAAGTGAATTGTTATATTAACTTTACAAAAGTATGGTATAAAATTTACTTATGCAAGAATTGTGCAACATTTTTGTGATTATATAATACAGATGGCGGTTCTTTTGTCTGTATAATTCTCGTATTTTTATTCCATGAAATTAGATATAGGAGAGATAATAAGGCAAGAATTTGAGAAGAGTGGTTTGAGTATCAGTCAATTCGCTCGGATGATTAATAAGGAGAGGACAGTTGTGTACAATCTTTTCAAGCGTCAATCAATTGATACACATCTGTTGTATCAAATTTGCATGGTGTTGAATGTCGATCTGTTTCGCGTATTTTCGGAGTGTTTAGGAGAGGAGAATAAAGTTATTGGTGCAGACCGTGTGAATGAGTTACAAACGACTTCTTCCAAACGGAAAGTCATGTTGGAAGTGGAATTGGATGATATGGAATATGACCGAATCATGCAAAAAATGTTTGAAAAAAAGAAAGATTTAAGTCGTTGATTTTTCATGTAGAATTCCCGTGTTCACGGTATGATCAATAACTTTATTATTATTGGTCATGATAATACTGTATATTGGTATATGCTTATTTCAAAAATGCAAGATAAACTCTTGTCAAAAAATTTTTACAGTTTTTCTTCCTTGTTCGAGGTGAATTTCTGTCCAATTCAGTTATCGGGCTAGAATAGACTATAGTTATACCATGTATTTTGCTATTATTAAATTTTATTCAAATTCAATTTAAATTCTATTATTCAACCTTTGTAATAGGGGATGAATGGGAGTTGAATGGGAATTGAATGGGAGTTGATATTAATCAAGTACAAGTCACGTATATTAAATATATTTATTATTTAACTTATTTTGACTTAAACACGAGAGAAATTTGGTTCTCTCGTGTCCACTATTTTAGTTTGGCGTGTTTTTCAGATATCCAGTTTGACAACCGTGATTCCTGAGCCTCCCATTTGCACGTGTTCGTCCCCGCAATGACCGACGACGGGATTCGTTCTCAAGTAATCCCTGATAATCTGCCGAAGGGCACCGGTACCCGTCCCGTGCAGGATACGCAAGTCTTTCATGTTCAGCATGACAGCCGAGTCTATAAATTCGGCTACTTTCATGAGAGCCTCGTCCCCCCGCAACCCGCGGACGTCAATTTCCGGCTTGAAGTCCATGCGTTTCTGGCTGATGTTTTCCAGATAGGACGAGGTGCTTTGCCTCGGCTTGCTTTGTGTTATTTTCTTTGCCACGCTGTTGGATACTTTCGTTAGACGTTCCGTTTTCACGGTTGTCATCAGTCCGCCTAGGGCAATCACGGCGCTTTTATCATTGATTTCGATAATTTCGCCGATAGCTTTATTGTCGAGTTGCACGAGATCTCCTTTATTGAGCGCGAGTGTTTTTCGGGTTTCTTGTTCCGGCGTGGCGGTTTGCGGTTGTTTTCCCCGTTCTTGACGTTTCTTTTCCCGGTTCTTCAGTTTCTCGATTTTCTTTTGAAGACGTTCTTCTTCGCCTTGTTCTTCCGCGAGTAGGCGTTGTTTTTCTTCTTCAAAGGCAGCCTTTGCCAATTTCGTTTGCTCTTTTTCTGCTTGGCTTTCCTTGATTTCCCGGATGGTTCTCTCTATCGTACTGTTTGCACCGGATATGATTTCCTTTGCTTTTTCCTGCGCTTCCTTGATGATCTCTTTTCTTAATTTGGAAGCATCATCCAGTTCTTTCTTGTAACGCTCCAGCACTTCCTCGAGGCGTTTTTCGTTGTCGTGAATGCGTTTCCGTTTTTCTTCCCAGTACCGTTTGTCCCGTAGGATTTCTTTCAAGTGCTTGTCGAAGTTGACCCTGTCTTCCCCGATTTTGCCGGCGGCATCGTCGAGAATCTCCTTCGGGAGCCCTATTTTCTTGGCTATCTCGAACGCGAAAGAGGAACCCGGTTTGCCGATTTCCAATTGGAACAAGGGAAGCATCCGGTGGGAATCGTATAACATGGCACCGTTCACGATGCCCGGGGCAGAGGAGGCAAAGTGCTTCAAGTTAGTATAGTGGGTAGTGATAACTCCTTTCACTTGGTTCTGGTTCAAAGCGTTCAGTATTGCTTCTGCAATGGCTCCTCCCAGCATGGGTTCCGTGCCCGTTCCGAACTCGTCGATTAGGATTAATGTATCGTCTGACGCGTAACGCACGAAATTTTTCATGTTCACCAGATGGGAGCTATACGTACTCAAATCGTTTTCGAGTGATTGTTCGTCACCCATGTCAATAAGTATCTTGCGGAATATCCCGAATTTACTCGATTCTTCCACGGGTACGGGAATGCCGCATTGGAACATGTACTGCAAGAGTCCGGCGGTTTGCAAGCAAACGGATTTACCCCCGGCGTTAGGGCCGGAGATTAGGACGATACGTTGTTCCTCGTTGATCTCGATATCCAGAGGTACGACTTCCTTGCCGTTGGCTTTTAAACTAAGGTATAACAGGGGATGTTTTGCCTTGTACCATAACATCTCGGGACGATTCTCGAAAACGGGTACGATGGCGTTTACCCGAATGGCGAAAAGTGCTTTCGAGCGAACGAAGTCCACGAAAGCCATGAAATCGTATGCCGGGATCAAGTCGTCGATATAGGGACGTATGTCATCCGCGAACTGGCGGAGGATACGGGTGATTTCCCGTTTTTCTTCTAGCTGCAACTCCCGGATTTCGTTGTTGGTTTCGATGATTTCCGTGGGTTCGATATATGATGTTTTTCCGGTTGTCGATTCATCATGCACGATACCGTTTATTTTTCGTTTGTAGGCGGCGGGAACGGGAATAACCATTCTGCCGTCACGGATGGATATGTTCGTGTCTTTGTCTGCCCAGCCCTCTTCCTGTGCTTTCTGCAATAAGGCTTGCATGCGGCGGGATATTCCGGATTGTTTTTTTGTGATACTATGCCGGATATTCGCGAGGGCAGGGGAGGCGGAGTCTTTTATCGTGCCGAATTTGGAAACGATGGAATCCAGACGCTGCAATATATACGGGAATACACGTATGTCCCCGGCACGAGCGACCAGTGAAGGGTATTGTTCCTGTTTGTTGTTGAAAAAACGGGTAATGGCGTTCAATGATTCCAGCGAGTTTTTTAGTATTACCAGTTCGTTTATTTCCAGAAATAGCCCTTCGACTCTTACGCGAGCGAGAAAAGGACGGGCATCGTGATAATAAGATACCGGGAAATTCTCTTCTTCCTGACAGATGCGTATAAATTCCGCCGTTTCGGAGAGTGAGGTGCGAATCCAATCCGCGTCGGATGAAAACGTGATATTGTCTACCAGCTCACGTCCCATGTCACTCAGGCTGTTGTTGCTGATAAGTTGTCTTATTTTGTCGAATTTTATTTTTGTCTCGAAATTTTCAGGATAAACCATACTAATTGAAAATTGAAAATGCAAAATTGAAAATGATTAATAAACAAGGGAGAAGCTAAAGCTCTCGCCTTGACTGGTTCGGATTACAAGTCGATCGGCGGGAGAGAACGCGGTGTTCTCGTTTCCGGTGTAGCGGATGATGAGGTTGCCGATCATTCCTTTCTCCATGGTGAAGGGGGTGTAATCTACTTCTAGGTAGTCGGGTTTGACGATGGATGTAATGGATATATTTTTTTTGCCGGTATTGATCATATTCACGATTTGTTGTTTTGTTTTTAATTGGTTTATGGAGATGGTGTCCGTGTTGACGCGTAACTCTCCCGCTGTGAAGGGATATTCTTTATCTATGTCCGCGGGTTTGCCCACGACTTCTCCGTTTAATTTTAAGACAAGATTGGGCGGGTTACCATTGGTGTACACGATAATTTTCTTGGAGAAGGTACCGGGACGGTCTTTCGGGTTGAAGACCACGGAGATGGTTCCGCTGTCCTGTGGCAGGATCGGACGGCGGTTCCATTTTGGAACAGTACATCCACAAGTCGTTTCTACGTATTTTATTAGTAACGGTGCTTTGCCCTTGTTCACGAATTTGAAGTTATACGTGATTTTTCCTCCGGTTTCCTGTACCAGACCTGCGTCGATCGTGTTTTTCTCGAACGCGATCTTGGCTTTCTGTCCGAACGCGAGAGCCGGAATGAATAGCATGATGAAGTATATTAGTGTTTTCCCTTTTCTGCTCATGTCGTTGTAATTTTGAGTACAAAAATACAAAAAGGGATGGAAAAGATTGTTTGATGTCGGAATAAAGTGTATCTTTGCGGCGTTAAAATAATTTTTAAATTTAAAGAACTGAACATCATGTATTTGACATCAGAAAAGAAAGAAGAACTTTTTTCACAGTACGGGAAGTCTAATAAAGATACCGGCTCTGTTGAGTCACAAGTAGCTTTATTTTCCTACCGTATCGCTCATTTGACCGAGCATTTAAAGAAAAACCACAAAGATTTCGCTACTCAAAGATCTTTGATTAAATTGGTTGGAAAACGTAGAGCGTTGCTTGATTACATGAAGAAGAAAGATATCGAGAGATATCGTGCTATCGTGAAAGCATTGAATTTACGTAAGTAATTACATACCGGACGCTCCGGGTTACCCGGAGCGTCTTTTTATTAAAATCCTCCCCTCCTCCTCCTTTTATCTTAAAGAATTCCGTTAAAATGTTTTATATTTTAACAGTATTATTATTTCTATGAATGTAATTGAAAAAAGCATTACCCTGAAAGATGGTAGGGTAATTACGCTAGAGACCGGGAAGCTCGCCAAACAAGCCGATGGGGCTGTTATGTTGAAGATGGGCGATACGATGCTTCTGGCTACGGTTGTTTCTGCACAGGATGCAGGTCCGGACGTGGACTTTATGCCTTTGTCCGTGGATTATAAAGAAAAGTTCGCTTCTCTGGGACGTTTCCCGGGAGGATTTACTCGCAGGGAGGGAAGAAGTTCCGATTACGAGATTCTGGTATCCCGTTTGATAGACCGCGCGTTGCGTCCCTTGTTCCCGGATGATTACCATGCCGAGACTTTCGTGCAGGTAACATTGTATTCGGGCGATGCCGAGACGATGCCGGATTGTTTGGCAGGATTGGCAGCATCTGCCGCTATTGCCGTGAGTGATATTCCTTTCCACGGACCGATTTCCGAAGTTCGTGTAGCCCGTGTGGATGGCGAGTTGGTGATTAACCCGACCAGAAGCCAGTTGGCGACGGCTGATTTGGATATTATGGTTGCCGCTACTTACGAGAATATTATGATGGTGGAGGGTGAGATGAACGAGGTGTCCGAGAAAGAGATGCTGGAGGCTATTATCTTCGCTCATGAGGCAATAAAAGAGCATTGTCGGGTGCAAGAGGAATTGGCTGCGGCTGTCGGTAAAGAGAAACGGGTTTACTGTCACGAAGTGAATGACGAGGAACTTCGTAAAGATATTTGGGCTAAATGCTATGATAAGGCTTACGCTATGGCACGCCAGTGCAACGCGGATAAACATTTGCGCGAGAGATTGTTCACGCAAGTGAAAGATGAGTATTTGGAATCTCTTCCGGAAGAGGAAAGAGAGGAGAAGAAGATGCTTGTCGGTCGTTATTATCATGACGTGGAGAAAGAAGCTGTACGTAGAATGATTTTGGACGAGGGATTGCGTCTGGACGGTCGTACTACCGAGCAGATTCGTCCTATCTGGTGTGAGGCAGGTCCTCTACCCGGACCTCACGGGTCATCTATCTTTACTCGCGGTGAAACACAGGCATTGGCTACCGTTACTTTGGGAACCAAACTCGATGAAAAGATTATTGATGAGGCCACGGAACAAGGAAAAGAAAAATTCTTGTTGCACTA
Organism: Butyricimonas sp. Marseille-P3923; assembly: GCF_900184685.1. GTDB lineage: Bacteria > Bacteroidota > Bacteroidia > Bacteroidales > Marinifilaceae > Butyricimonas > Butyricimonas muris. The sequence goes on along the minus strand of NZ_FXXL01000007.1, from coordinate 1,859,643 downwards.
TAATTTCCCGCCGTTCTCCACGGGTGAGGCAAAGGCTTCTCGTGGTGTGGGACGTCGTGAAATAGGTCATGGGAATTTGGCTCACCGCGCGTTGAAGCGTATGTTGCCGGATGGTTATCCTTACTCCGTGCGTATCGTTTCGGATATTTTGGAATCTAACGGTTCGTCTTCCATGGCTACCGTGTGTGCCGGAACATTGGCATTGATGGATGCCGGTATCCCAATCAAGAAACCGGTAACGGGTATCGCGATGGGATTGATTACCGATAATGAAAAATATGCCGTGTTGTCGGATATCTTGGGTGACGAGGATCACTTGGGGGATATGGACTTCAAGGTAACCGGAACCGTGGATGGAATCACCGCTACCCAGATGGATATCAAGGTTGACGGACTTCCTTACGAGATTCTGGAGAAAGCTTTGGAGCAAGCAAAACAGGGACGTTTGCATATCATGAATATTATTAAAGAAACCTTACCTGAGCCTCGTCCGGAGTTGAAACCGCACGCTCCGCGTATGGTGACTCTCACGGTGGATAAAGACCAGATCGGTGCTATCATTGGTCCCGGTGGAAAGATTATTCAAGATATTCAAGAGAAATCCGGTGCCGTTATCGTTATCGAGGAAGTGGGTAATCAAGGTATCGTGGATATTTCTGCCAGCAACGCCGAGGCTATCGAGATTGCGGTTGCCCGTATCAAAGCTATCGCTAGCAAGCCGGAGGTTGGGGAAGTTTATGAAGGTGTCGTGAAAACGATCACTGCATTCGGTGCTTTCGTTGAATTCATGCCCGGTAAAGACGGATTGCTGCACGTTTCTGAAATCGACCACAAACGTATTGAAAAAGTGGAAGATGCCTTGAAAGAAGGTGATAAGGTTCGCGTGAAATTGATCGATATAGATCCTAAAACCGGTAAGTTCAAACTTTCCCGGAAAGTGTTGCTTCCGAAACCCGAAGGGATGGAGCAACAAAACGATCGTCCCCGTGGTGATCGTCAGGATCGCGGAGATCGTCAAGACCGCGGCCCAAGACAGGATAGAGGTCCTCGCCATGATAGAGGTCCGAGACCGGAAAGAAGAGATAGAGAATAGATAGAAAGGGGCTTAACGCCCCTTTCGTTTTTAAAGTTTATAAGGTTTTTAAGGTTCATAAAGTAACGGGTATCCTTCGGGCAAAGTTTATCGGCAGTTCTGCTGCCGTAGGTAAAGCCTACGTTAGGGAGCTATACTTTATAAACTTTATGAACCTTATAAACTTTATGAACTATTTCATTATCTTTGTGCAAATGAAATATTGTATAATATGGAAAATAGATTAAATGTAGGTATCACGCATGGAGATGTAAACGGAATATCTTATGAATTGATCATAAAACTGTTGGCAGAGAACCGGATTTGTGAGTTGTGTGTTCCTATTCTATACGGGTCGCCCAAAGTGGCTGCCTACTACCGGAAGGTATTAAACGTGGAGAATTTTAATTTGAACACGATTCGGGAACCTAGAGAGGCGAACGGGAAAAGATCTAATATTATCAATTGTGTGGATGACAACGTGAAAGTGGATTTAGGTAAGGAGACTCCTGATTCGGATCAAGCCTCGATGATTGCTTTAAAATACGCTTTGGATCAGTTGGAGCGTAACGAGATTGACGTGTTGACGTTGGCTCCTCAAGGACCGGAAAGTTTTCTAAAGGAAGAGGCAAATTCTTTGGCAGAATATTTGTCAAAACGTTATAATACTTCCGAGGCTATGTCACTTTTCGTGAGCGAGAAGATGAAAATGGGATTCGTGACGGAATATTCAAAATTACGTGATGTACCTCACCAGATTACACGGAAGAATATCTTGAAAAAATTGATGTTGTTGGATGATACATTGAGAATTGATTTCACGATATCAAAACCTAAAATTGCCGTGTTGGGTTTGAATCCTCAAGTGAACTGCGGACAGAATGGTGATGAAGAGATAGATGTTATCGTGCCGGCTATCGAGCAGGCTCGGCAAGAGGGAATCATGGCAATAGGCCCATTCTCCGCCGATAGGTTCTTCTCCGAGAAGATGTACGAGAAGTTTGATGCCGTTCTCGCGATGTATTACGATCAAGGAGTGGCAGCGTTTAAGGCAATAGATGAAGAAAGTGCCGCTTGTTATGTAGCCGGACTTCCCGTGATTTGTTCTACCTCCTTGATTGATCCCGGTTATGATATCGTAGGACAGAATATAGGTGATGAGCAAGGAATGCGTAACGCTCTTTATCTGGCAATGGATGTGTTTGTACACCGGGAACAGAATATTGAGTTACAGAAAAATCCTCTTCCGCATTATGATATTGCGTCGAATAGTAACGAGAGCGATTTGAATGTTGAACAGATTGAAGGAGTTAGGGTTGAGCTTGATGATTAGAGCATGAAAAAAGCCGCAATTGCGGCTTTTTTCATGCTTCTGCGACCAGTTCCGCTATATCTCGAACCGGAATCTCGGTTGAAGTTTTGCTTAATGTTTTCTTGCATAGCGGGCATGCCGTTACGATTACATCCGGATGATAAGCGGCGTAAGCTTTTACCGTGTCCCCGCTGATTTTTGTTTTTTGTTTGGAATCGATAGCCGTGTTTGCTAGGCTGCCACCACAACAAAGTGATTTTTTGCCGTCGTACACGGTTGTTATCTTGTAACTTACTTGATTCAACACGTTCTCCGGGGCACTCACGATCCGACTTCCTCGTCCCAATTCGCAAGGATTGTGGAACACGGTTTTCAGATCCATGTTGTTGACCTTTAGTTGCCCGTTCCGAAGTAGCATTTCGATGTATTCCGTGTGATGCATCACTTTTGCCTTCAAGGTATAATCCTCTTTGAAGGTTTTGTAGCATATCGGGCAGGAGGTGACAAGTATATCGGCGTTTGACGCCTCGATCATTTCCTGATTTTTGTCCATAACAACTTGAGCTGCTTGCCAATTTCCCGAAAGAGCTAACGGGCGTCCGCAACAGACTCCGGCTTTTTCGTCAATAAACGAGTAATCGACGTTAGCTTTCGCAAATATCTGCTGCATGGATTTGATAATTCCGGGAGTGAGGTGACTCATACAACCGGCAAAGTAAGCTATTTTCGCCGTTTTTACTTGCGGTTGTGGCACGTAAGTGTACGTGTCTTTCGTCACACGAATGGTATCCGGGCGTTGACTTTGCCGGATGGCGTTCAAATTGATTCCCACGGGGCATGATTCTTCGCAACGACCGCACATCAAGCAATCTTCGGCTTGTTGAGAGAGTGGTTCGTGATTACGAATACGGCGTAAGAAATAGACCGGTTGCGTGTCATTAATACCACATGAGCTGTTCAATTGACACGTGTTGATACAGATTCCGCAACGGGAGCAGGAGTTGACTTGTATTTCACTGAACCCGTTGTATTCTCTACCTTGTTTTACTCCCCAGTTCTTCAAGAAAATATATACCATTTCCGTGGGAATGTGCATATAGCGCGAAAAGGGTAATAACAAGAAAAATAACCCGAGAAGGGATGAATAAACCCACCATGCCGGATAGGATAGGTGTTCCAACGGGAGGAAGCCGCTAAAGAAGTTTCCCGCGTTATACGTGAGAAAACTTCCCCCGCCATTCAAACCGCTCGTGAAACTTTCGGCAAGAAATCGTACCGGGAAAATCAACCAGAGTACGGTCAGTATCAATAAGTCGTACGCTCTCTGTTTGGTTGTTTTCTTCATCCCGAAAAGGCGGGAGTAGAACCGCTTGGTAACAGCTAATCCTATGCCGATTAACAGGAATAACAGGATTAAATCCATCAAGAATGCAAAAGTTTCGCTGTAAGGGAAGGTTTCATTAGCCGGATGAAAATACCGGAAAAAGATGGCAAAATAGGGGGGATTAAATGCACTGGTATGGTATACCATGGACTCGATTTTCCCGACAACTATCAGCAGAAACCAACCGAAAGCGAAGGTCATGTGCATGTAACCCAACATCGGGTTGGTTTTGAATATATTGTGATGTAATAAACTCTCCCGGAATATTTCCCACCCGGAACGAATCGTTTGCAAGGAGAACAACCCTTTACGGATTTTCTTGCGTTCCTCCTTGGGGAAACTCTTAATCCACTTGTAGTATTTGATACACAAGTAGACCAGTAGCGTTATAAGCCCAATCGTGAAAGGTAGGACAAAATGGTCGTAGTACATAGCTTCAATCTTCTAGTTTATGGTTATTTCTTATGAAATTCAGCATTTCCAGTATCATTTTTCGGGTTTCCACGCCTCTTGGACATACCAGCATACACTTCCCGCACAGCATACATTTTTGCAGTTGCTCTTTGGCGTCTTTCGTTTCACCCCGTTTCATGAGCATCTGCACTTTACGGATGTTGAAGTTTGTGAGGTTCCCGGCGGTACAACCGGCAGTACATCCCCCGCAACCGATGCAGAGCTTGCTGCTCGGGACGGTCTTGGCAATGTATTCTGTCATCGCCTTGTCGTTTCTGTCGTAATTGATACTCCTCGTTTCCGATATGCTATATCCCCAGAAATTTATCATACCCTTTTAATTTTAGATTTTAAATTTTAGATTTAAGATTCCAACCGCACGGGCTGACGCTTTTTGCGTTTTTAATTCTAAATCATAAATTATTTAAGTATTGTGTTATTGAACTTGCGGCAGAGCGGGCATCTGCCAGCGTATCGGTCAAGTTCATCGGGGCACTTCCGCATCCTGCCACGAACACGCCTTCCATGTTGGTGAAGTTATTCCGGTAGTGCGGGTCTTGTGACTGGATAAATCCGTTTGGAGCTAGATTCAAACCTAATTTTTCTGCGGTCTGACGGGTGCCTTCCGAGGATTCCATGCCGACCAACAATATCATCATGTCCAACGCCATCCGTAACGGTTTCCCGACAAGTGTATCTTCGACCTTGATTTGCAGTTGTTTTTGCATATTCTCGGCGGCCTCGGACAATCGCCCGCGGATAAACTTGATGTCGTGTTTCTCTTGGGCATCGCGGTACATTTCCTCGTATCCCGGACCGAACATACGCATGTCCATGTAGAAACAGAGGATTTCTGCTTCAGGTAACAACTCCCGTATTTCGATAGCTTGTTTCACTCCCGTGATACAGCAGAGTTTGGAACAGTGGTAATTGCATACCTTTTCGTCACGGGAACCCACGCAATGGATGATTCCAACCCGTTTCGGGGTGTGTCCGTCAGCCATCGTGATGGCGTGATTGTAGAACATGTTTTCCAATTCCACGGAAGTGATGACGTTCTCGTATATCCCGTATCCATACTCTTCTTTCCGCCGGGCATCGAATATCTTGAATCCGGTAGCGACCAAAAGCGAGTCACCTTCCAAGAGGCTTCCGTCTGACAAGGGAACATTGAATTTCCCGTTTTTATCTTTCTCGATATTGGTCGGTTCTATCCCGAGATGAAGCCGGATATTCGGGTGTTCCAAGTGTCCTTTTAGTATCGTGTTTAAATCTTTAGCGTATTTGCGGTCAGGGAACAATTGATACCAATTATTCAAGTTGCCACCTGTTTCGTTGTTTTTCTCGACCAACTCTACTTCGACACCTTGATTTGCCAATTGGTGTGCTGCCTCGCAGCCTGCCGGACCTCCACCGATGATGATGACTTTTGCCATGTATTCAATTGAAAATTGAAAATTGAAAATTGAAAATGAATGACTTCATGGTTCTTTTTTCAATTTCGCGGTTTAACATTATAAATTTGCAACTCTCAAGTACGTGGGACATTTCGGGGTGCCTATGTTTTCACCTCGCACGTTTTTGTATTTCGCGTCCGGATCGTAAGGGATTCCCATCTTGTCTAACAAGGGTTCCACGGATACTTGGTGCATCTGCAAGCCGATTTCCCACGGATCGTAACCCAATACCAACGCGGCAAGTTCCTCGTAGGTCAGCACGGGAATGCCGTACCCGTCCTGCCCGTAGGTGGTTCCTTCCATTTCACTGATAGTGTATTGCCATTTATCCATAAACATGGCGCATCCCGGACAATTGTTCACGATAAAGTCGGGTTGATACGGTTGCATGGATTCGAATTTCTTTTTCGAGTTCGCCACCGAGTATCCCCGGTTTGCCATAACAAGGTATTGGCGGAAACCGAACCCGCAACAGTGTCTTCTTTCCGGGTAATCAATCACGTCGCCGCCCCACGCGTAGATTAACCCGGAAAGTACGGCGGGAAATTCAGCTCCCCCGATCCCTTTCGTGGGGAACATTTTGGAGTAGTGGCACCCGATGTGGTCGACTCCTCTTAGCGGTCTTCCCGTGTGGACGTCCACCAGTTTATATTTAGACTGTGCGGCAATTTCGTTTCTGAATTTGTAGACGATATCCGAGGTGTGTGCCAGATTTTTCGGTTTCTTGAATTCCCGTTTCGTGGCTTTCCACAAGTATTCGCGGATTTTTTCTTCAATTTCCGGATGGTGTTCCCACGTTTCCAGAATCTCTGTATATATCCCGAAAGAGGTAATGCACGAGGGGGTCATGTTCTCGTATCCCGCCTCTGTCATCAGCGCGAAGTGGCGTGCGACCACGGTCATGATCGTTTCCGCCGGAACAATATCGGAATGATACCCGATCCCGGTACATGTCGTGTGGCGCGGGTCATCAATGATATCTTTACCCAATCTGTTCTTCATGATGTCCAAATACGCCCATTCCGAACCCGGGAAGAACGTCTGCCGGATACAACTCCTTGCGTAGAAATAATGATCATCCGCGATCTCTTTCTGATAATCATTCCATATTTGTTGTTTTCCCTCTAAATTCATCTTCCAATTTTAGATTTTAAATTTTAAATCCTATTAATTTCTTGATTTATGATTTTAGATTAGATGATTCACTCTCGCTAACCAATGTTTCTATTAATCGTAAATCATAATTCATAAATCATAAATTAATTAGTTTTCAATTGCATTATTGATGTTCTCCCGTGTTCTCCATGTATGTTTTCAAGAAATAGGCTTCTTCCAAATCAACCTTTTCTTTGTTTGCCTCGCGTTGAGAACATTGGTCTATATTGTTCAGAAAGTCCGTACCGCCGGTAACGTCGAAAATCTTTCTTAACTCTTCCATGCTTTCATTATCTACTTCCCGAAGGGCGCCCGCTCCCGGTTTGCGATAATTCGAGTGCATGCGTTCGTACACGTCGTCCAGATGTTCGTAAATCCATTCCCACACCGGCCCCTGTTCCGGATGCATCTCCGGCTTCACGAGGTCGGGTGTCACGCAGTAGCCCCTAGCCAGAATGGATTCCCCGATCACGTGCTTTAAAGCGTATTGCTGGCGTCCTTTTTCAGAGTAAACGAAATAGCCCAGTTCCTGCGAAGCCTTACGCAACGCCATGATAATCAGTCCGGGAGTATTACAACGAGGACAACGTGTTTTGCATGACATACATTCCCCGCAATACCAGATAGTTTCTCCTTTCAGTAATTCCTCAATCTTTTCCTCGTTTCCTCTTTGTACGGTTTCCACGATCACCCGGGGATCGTAGTTATAGAATTCCGCGGCCGGACAAATGGCGGTGCATACCCCGCAATTCATACAGCTGTTCATCCCCTCGATGAAGTGAATATCTTCACGTAATTTGTTTAATATCTCAGACATATCTAATTGTTGTGTGAAAATTTATTCTCCATAAATTTCTATGGTTACAAAATTATATTTTAATGAACGAGAACTAAAGGATGAAAATGCGTAAATGTGAATGGTATTTATACCACCGGGAAATACCTTTCCGGTGATATGTTGCAAATTAGCGGGTTGCAGGTTATTTAGAAACAAACTATATTTGAACTTGCAACCTGTCAACCTGTAACTTGCAACTTTTTCTTTTCGTATAGAAAAGGAAAAAGCTATGGCAAAAAATGTTAAAGGTTCCATGACGGAAGCCAATTTATTGAAATCATTTGCCGGGGAGTCACAGGCAAAAAATCGTTACACGTTTTTCTCCGAAGTAGCCAAGAAAGAAGGTTACGAACAGATCGCCGGTATTTTCTACGAGACGGCATTGCAGGAAGAAACTCATGCTAAACGCTTCTTCAGTCGTTTGGAAGGTGGTATGTTAGAGATTACGGCGGCTTATCCCGCGGGTATTATTGCCGACACGGCTTCTAATTTGATTGAAGCTGCCGAGGGAGAATATGACGAATGGCATCACTTGTATCCCGAATTTGCCAAAGTCGCGGAAGAGGAAGGATTCAAGGATATCTCCGTGATGTACAGAATGATCATCGAAGCCGAAAAAAATCACGAGACAAGATACCGTAAATTGTTATCCAATCTGCAAGAAAATTTGGTATTCGAACGTCCGCAAACCGTGAGATGGTATTGTCGCAAATGCGGTTATATCCACGAGGGACCAACAGCCCCGAAAGTATGTCCCGCTTGTTTGCATCCGCAGGCATTCTTTGAATTATTCCAAGAATTATACTAGATTTCGATATCGTTAGAAAGGAGCAGTCCCAAAAGTAATCTTTGGGACTGCTCCTTTTTTATAGTTGAAATATATTTTAGAGCGATTCTATAAAAAGAAAAATAATTGCTCTTGAATTTGCGTAATCCGAAAATTTGGTATATTTGCAACGCATTAATCGGATAGTTTTTTCGGATTGATTGCAATTTTTGAAACAAATTGGCGTGTGTTCATTTGTGACAAATAATTGAAAGGATCGGTTTCCCCGAGAAAAGACAGTTCTCACAAGTTGTACCTGTTTAAGGATGATAAGTGGGGCATATGGTAAAAACGTAAATTCCTAATGTAAAAAGGTCAATGCACGAAGTGTGTCCGGACGTTTTTCCTATTTTCTTTTTGTAACCAATCACGAGAAATATTCGAAGACGATAAACTTTAAGCATGTCAAGTGTAGAAAGAAAGTTGTACTGGTTTGCGGCGTACACCAAAATCAACCAGGAGATGACAATCAAGAAACGATTAGACGGGATGGGAGTGGAGAACTATTTGGCCATGCGGGACGAAGTACGAGAAACTCCTTCTGGGAAAAAGCATGTGCGAGTGCTACTTATTCCTCATTTGATTTTTATCAAAACCGATAAAGTGACCGCTTATTCCTTAGTGAACGAGCAAGGTATAAATGTTGTATATTTAAAAGATTTGGCAACTCGTCATTTATTGGTTGTTCCCGATAAACAAATGCGGGATTTCATGTTTCTGCTCGATTTCTCGGATAGTACAGTTGAGGTAATCAATAAAGAATTGAAGCGTGGTGACCGAGTACGAGTAATCAAAGGCCCGTTGATCGGTCTTGAGGGCGAATTAATTCGGATTAAAGGACATAAACGAGTGATCGTGAAACTGGAAGGCGTGGTTTCTATTGCCACGTCATATATCCCCGGTTCTTTCTTAGAAAAAATTAAATAGCGATTGTGGCGATGAATCTTAATGATTTGTACAAAAAATTATCGGATATTCCAATCGAGGAATTCCCCTCGTCTGCATTGTCCGGTTTATTGCACGGGTATTTATCGGTTTATTCAATGGTAAGGGTAAATCCTTGGCTGGAAGAAGTGTATGGTAGTCAGTGGATGATTCACGAGCGAATACGGGAGATCGCGGGGGAATTGGCTGACTTGGTTAAAGATCCTTCCATTACATTGGAGGAACGAGTTGGGCATGTTGCGGATTTGATGGAAACATATTTGACGTATTCCGATATGGATTTTTTGGATATAGCCTTAGATGCGGCTTATGGGATACTATTTTCAGAAGGGAGTGATAAGATTATTTTAACTTGTCGGACGTCGGAGATGTGTCGGATGCTGTGTAGTTGTTATTATTTCATGGGAGAGGAGAGGTATGCGGAGGTAGCGAAAGAAATCGTAACGGAACAGGAGTATCATGTTGAAATAAATCTTGGTGATTTAGAAAAAGAGAATATATGGGGATGGTATCGGGCTGTTGAATTTTATGAGACTACAATTGGAGGTGAAGGGAAGAGCAATCGATTGAAAAATATAAATCTTCTAGAAGACAACCTTTTGGCGAGGTTAATAACAAAAGAGCAAAATATGAATGTCGTTTCCTTGTGTTTTGATCTATTAGCAACGAAAGAATATATTAATTTAAAATAATTTATGAAAGCTTGTTTTATGGGGTTAGGCTATATCGGTCTGCCCACGGCAATTATTGCCGCAAAACATGGTATAGAAGTTACTGGGGTTGATATAAATCCGGGTGTGGTGGAGTTGACAAACCGGGGTAAACTTCATATCCTGTAGTGCGGAAGATATGGTTAATCAGATTTGCAAAAGTCGTATGTATAACAGATCCATGGAAATTTTGTAAGTTCGATTACGAAAAAATACTTGCTCGACACGAATACCTGCATCTTTGTATTGCGTGGAAAATATCACGTAAATGGTAAGATAAATGCCGTTGGGTGGAATAATTGCTATATTTCTGAAATAACAATTGCAGAATAAAAATATGGAGCAGTGTTCAGCGATGATGTTGAAGGACACATGTCTCTCGTGATGAAATTTGCAGATGCAATGAAAGTTGTGAATCGTGTATCTTCTATTTTCTATGCAGTTAGAGAATTGGATTAATCGCTAATTCTATCTGAATTTTTTCTTGGAGTGTAATTATTACCTCCTTAGAAACTGATAAGTACTACGAATTGATGAGTAAAGCTATAAATCCTTATTGGGTTGGGAATGTTTGTACAAGTATCGTGAATACATTGAATAAATAAAGTTTATAATGAAGAATTTTGCATTGATTGGTGTGGCTGGTTACATTGCCCCTCGTCACTTACGTGCCATCAAAGACACGGGTAATCGTCTCGTCGCTGCTTATGACAAGTTTGATTGCGTAGGAATCATGGATAGTTTTTTCCCGGAAGCGTCGTTTTTCCCGGAAATGGAGTTATTCGATCGTTATTGTTCCCGGATAAAAGGAGACGATAACCGGGTGGATATGGTTTCCATCTGCACGCCTAACTACCTGCATGATGCTCATATCCGTTACGGGTTGCGCTTGGGTGCTGACGTGATCTGCGAGAAACCTCTGGTGTTGAACCCGTGGAACATTGATGCATTAGCCGAGGTGGAACGGGAAACCGGGCACAAAGTGAACAACATTCTTCAACTTCGTTTGCACAACTCGATCAAGGCCCTGAAAAAGCGGATTGACGAGGGACAGAGGGATAAAGTTTACGATGTGGATTTAACTTATATCACGTCCCGCGGGAATTGGTATTACACGAGCTGGAAGGGAGACGAGCGGAAGAGTGGTGGCGTGGCGACGAATATCGGGGTCCATTTTTATGACATGCTGACATGGGTTTTCGGTGGAGTGAAAGAGAACATCGTCCACGTGAAAAGCCATGACCGTGTTGCCGGGTACCTGGAGCTGGAACGTGCTCGGGTTCGTTATTTCTTGAGTATAAACGCCGATAATCTCCCGGGAAATGCTGTCGAGGGCGAGAAGCGGACGTACCGTTCCATCCGCATCGAAGGCGACGAATTCGAGTTCAGTAACGGCTTCACGGAGTTACATACGGAGAGTTACAAGCACGTACTTGCCGGGAAAGGCTTCGGGTTGGACGAGGTTCGTGATTGTATCAACATCGTTCATCATATCCGTAATGCCGAACCGATAGGCTTAAAGGGAGATTATCACCCGTTGGCTAAATTGTCATTGGTAAAACATCCTTTCGGTTGGAGTAGATAATAATGAATAACGAGTATGAGATTACAAATGGTGGACTTGCAAGGTCAATATCAAAAGATCAAAAATGAAATTGATACAAGTATAAAAAACGTATTAGAATCGGCCGCCTTCGTAAATGGAGCACCAGTGAAAGAATTTGCTTGTCACTTGGAAAAATTCATGGGAACGAAACATGTGATTCCCTGTGCTAATGGTACGGACGCATTACAGATAGCTTTAATGGCTTTAGGCCTTGAACCGGGAGATGAAGTTATAGTACCCGCTTTCACTTACGTGGCGAGTGCAGAAGTGATAGGGTTATTGGGTTTGATTCCCGTGATGGTCGACGTTGATACGAGAACTTTTAACGTGACTCTTGAAAATATCAAGCAGGCATTGACATCCAAAACAAAGGCGATTATACCTGTGCATTTGTTCGGGCAGAGTTGTGACATGGAGGCAATTTTGGATTTTGCCAAACGACATGGTCTGTTCGTCGTGGAAGACAACGCTCAAGCGATAGGTGCAATTTACACGTTCAGTAATGGAAAACGGTGTCAAACGGGAACAATGGGAGATTTCGGATGCACTTCGTTTTTCCCGTCTAAAAATTTAGGGTGTTACGGTGACGGAGGTGCGTTAATGACGAATGATGACGTTCTGGCAGACCGGGCTAGGATGATTGCTAATCATGGTCAGAAAGTGAAATATCATCACAAGGTGATAGGTTGTAATTCTCGTTTAGATACGATTCAAGCTGCGGTTTTAGATGTAAAACTGAAATACTTGAACGAGTATAATTTAGCTAGAAATGAGGCCGCTCGCTATTATACAAGCGGGTTGAAGAATGTTGAAGGTCTTGTTACTCCAGAAGAAAAAACATATAGTACTCATGTTTATCATCAATACACGTTGAAGATCGAGGGAGGGAAACGGGATGCTTTGAAAAAATTCTTGGAAGAGGAGGGAGTTCCCACGATGATCTATTATCCCTTGCCCCTACAAGAACAAGAGGCATTCCGGAAAATAGCTCGACCTACGGGTGATTTGTCCGTGTCTGGAGAACTGCCTTCTTCTGTACTTTCATTACCGATGCACACGGAATTGACAAGAGAACAACAAGATATTGTAATGGAGCGGATAAAGAAATTCGTTTTTTAATCATTCAATTCTCATAATAATGTATTTAAAATTATTAAATAAAGAAGCTAAGCTGGCCCTGATCGGTTTGGGATACGTAGGGCTACCCATAGCGTTAGAGTTTGCCAAAAAGATTTCTGTGATAGGTTTCGATATCAATGAGGAGCGTCTTGCCAAGATGCGACAGGGGATAGATCCGTGTAAGGAGTTGGAACATAAAGCCTTTGAAGGAGTGGATATAAAGTTCACTTCTTCCATTGACGAATTGCGGGAAGCCTCTTTCTTTATCGTTGCTGTTCCCACGCCGCTAGACGGGCATAATCAGCCGGATTTGGTCCCATTGTTGAGTGCCACTCGTTCGGTTGCCTATGCCTTGAAAAAAGGAGATTACGTAGTTTACGAGTCTACGGTTTATCCCGGTTGCACGGAGGAGGATTGTTTGCCGATTCTCGAGGAGATTTCGGGATTGAAAGCGGGGCTTGATTTCAAGATTGGCTATTCGCCGGAGAGAATTAATCCCGGGGAGAAGATACACACGTTACCCAACACGATCAAGATTGTTTCCGGTTGTGACGGGGAGGCCTTGGATATTATCGCTAAAGTTTACGAGTTAGTCGTGAAGCCGGGTGTTCACCGTGCTCCGAATATTAAAGTAGCCGAGGCAGCCAAGATTATCGAGAATACGCAACGGGATGTGAATATTGCCTTGATGAACGAGTTGTCGATTATCTTCAGTCGAGTCGGGATCAACACGTATGACGTGTTGGAAGCCGCCGGAACAAAGTGGAATTTCTTGAAGTTTTACCCGGGATTAGTTGGAGGACATTGCATAGGAGTTGATCCTTATTATTTGGTATACAAGGCTAGTGAGTTAAAATATCATACGCAGATTATCAGCGCGGGACGTTTTATCAATGACACTATGGGAGGTTACATCGCCAAGAAACTAGTGAAGAAGTTGATAAACATGGGCAAGGGAATTCTTGGGGCCCGTGTGCTCGTGATGGGGATGACCTTCAAGGAAAACGTGGCGGATATTCGTAACTCGAAAGTGGTTGATATAATTAACGAGTTAAAGGATTTTGGTGTCGACGTGGATGTTGTTGACGCTTATGCTGATTCTGAGGAAGTGAAACAGATGTACGGTTTCGGGTTGATTGAGAAACCGAGGAATAATTATGACGCCGTGATCGTGGCTGTTTCCCATGATGTTTACAAGGATTTGGACGAGAAGTATTTCAAGTCGTTGACTTATGATAATGCGGTGTTGGTGGATGTAAAGGGAATGTACAGAGAAAAAATAAATGAATTGAAGTATTGGAGTTTGTAAAATGTACCTAAAAAGAGACTTTTTTAAAAATGTTTTAAAAGTTGGTGGAGCTGCAATTTTAGCACAATTAGTGGGTATTTTAACAGCACCAATTTTTGCAAGATTATTTTCGCCTGAAGTAGTAGGACAATATACATTGTTTATTTCTTTGATAGGAATTTTTGGTGTTTTTGCTACTCTTAGATACGAAGCTGCACTAATGCTACCGAAAGAAAATGAAGTTGCCTTAAATATTTTAGTTGGATCCGGTTGTATAGCTTTGATATATTCATTGTTTTTATTCGTTTTAATATATACTATTGGTCCTTTCTTATATGAAATAGGAGATTATAGTTCTATAAAATCATATATTCTTTTAATTCCGATTTTTGTACTTGTTTCTAGTTGGATAAAATTGCTGCAATATTGGATTATAAGAAAAAAAACTTTTGATTTTAATGCAAAATTGACGGTATTTTATTCAGTAGGTGTAAAGGTTGGAAATGTTAGTTTGGGGTTTCTAGGCTTTGTATCAAATGGTGCGTTGATTTTAATATACATGTTTTTCCAATTGCTAGAATTAGTAATGAGGATTTTGAATATATTGAAAAGTGATATAAACCGTTTTTTTGCAACTGTTAATGTAAAACAAATATGGAGTATATTAGTCCGTTATAAAAGATTTCCTTTAATTGATGTATGGAATGGATTTTTAGACACGGGATCGCTTTTAATTGTTCCTATTTTGCTTTCTTTTTATTTCTCATCTTCTGATGTGGGACTTTATAGCCAATCGTTAAATTTAGTACAACTACCATTGACATTGATAGCCTATACGTTTGGACAAGTGATTTTTCAACGATTAAGTGAAGCTAAGCATACTGGCGAACTTGCTCCAGTTGTGGCAGAATCGTTTATATTTTTATTACTAATAAGTGTCCCTATTTTTACTGTTGTGTTTTTTTGGGGACGAGAGATCTTTTCTTTCTTTTTAGGTAGGACTTGGGCTATTTCAGGTGTATATGCTGAATTACTAGCACCTTGGTGTTGCTTGAAAATGGCATTTAGTCCGTTAAGTACAATTTTTGGGGTCACAGAACGTCAAGATTTATCTTTGATAATTACTATAACTACAATAATGACACGTGTGTTAGCTATTGTGATTGGAGGTATTTATAACAGCTGTTATTTAGCTATATTACTTTTTGGAATTTCAGGAGTAGTGGTTAATCTTATAGGTACAGCTTTATTATTTTATGTATCAAATATGAAATGGCAATATATGCAAAATGCTTTTACAAATAATGTATTTTTTGTTATACTTAGAAAGATTTAGTATGAATGTTGAGGTTAATTTGGATACAAAGTATCGGAAGTGGTATAAAAAAGAAAATATTTTTGTATTAGGTTATGCTTTTGATAGCGAACAATTCTTGAAAGAAGATCAATTGTGTTTATTTATTGAACATGCAATTAAGCGAAAAAGTTTGGTTGAGAGTATAAAAAAATTGAATGGTTTTTTTGCAGTTATTTATATTGATGTTGATATAATATATCTAATTGTAGATAAAATGCGTTCTTATCCATTATTATATACAAAAGTTGGTGATAAGTATTTACTTGCAGACACTGCTAATGGTTTCAAAGAGTGTATTCATCAAAAAGAGTTGGATGAATTAGCTATCGCAGAATTTTTAGCATTAGGATATTTGAGAAATACTCAAACGCTATTTAGAGATATTGCTAATGTAGCAGCAGGAAGTATTGTTCAAATGAAGAAAAATAAAATAGATGTTATCTCATATTTTGATTATGATATTGCTGTTAAAGAGTGGAATCCGAAAGAAATAATGAAAGGGGCATCAATAGCTTTGGAGAACGCTTTTAAAAGATTCCTGTTGACCGTAGGGGAGCGAAAGATTGTTATACCATTGAGCGGAGGGTACGATTCAAGACTAATAGCTTGTTTGTGTAAAAAATTTGGTGTAATGAATGTGTTATGCTTTACGTATGGTCGAAAGGATAGTTTTGAAGTTGTTCGTTCAAAGCAAGTTGCGATGGAATTAGGTTTTGAATGGCATTTTGTTGAATATACTTCAGATTTAATACGCAAATGGATAAATTCTTCTTTATTTCAAGAATATGTATCGTTTGCTGGGAATTACAATGTAAATCCTAGTGTACAAGGTCTATTTGCTATTTTAGAGTTAAAGGAAAAAGGTATAATAAATGCCTCAACTTCTGTTTTTGTACCAGGGCATTCTGGAGATGCTTTAGGTGGCAGTCATATGCCGACTCTAGATATAATGCAGAAAGAATTGTTATCTAAAATTTTGTATAATCAATATTATGTCCAGAATTCTTTAAAATCATTTTGGAAAAATAAAATTCAAAGTTTATTAAAAGAAGAGGTTGATAGAGTTTTTAATTCGCTACAAGAGAAATATAATTGTCATTATAATTGGAATGTAAAAACTCGTCAGGCACATTTTATTTTAAATTCTGGACGCACATTTGAATTTATTGGGGCTGAATGGCGTACTCCATTTTGGGATTCAGAGTATTCAGATTTTTGGAGTTCCGTTTCTTACGAGAAAAAGATGGGAAACATATATAACCAATTTATGTTTGAAGAATATTTTGAAAAGATGTCTGTTGATATGCTTAAAAATGAAGTTCCTCAATCATCTTTATTTAAAACAAAACTGAAAAAAGTTTTACCTTCTGTTCTATTTTCTTGTTTAAGAAATTCATATATAAGGTGTCGAAATATTTTTTCTCAAAAGATAGATAAGCCGAATTTTAATTCATTTGATCTTATGGTGGAGAATCTTAAATGTAGAGATTATCATGATTATTGTAAAAAAGTGAAATTAGATATAGATTCTACATTATCTCGATATTATTTAGATTTTGTGATGAAAAAAATTAATTTAAAAATGTGATACTGTGAAAAAAGTGAAATCAATTTTGAAAAAGATTGTATACAAAATTCCTATAATTAATGATTATTTTAGGATAAAGAAGTACGATCACGCTGGATTTAGTTTAGGTGGTTTCATAAAATTTAAATTTTTTACTCGTGATAAAACAATTTATTGGCCTATGTCAAAAAATTGTGTAGTTTCTGGAGCAAGAAATATTCAAGTTGGTAAGAATTGTAGTATTGGTAATAATGGATGTTATATACAAGGGGTGGGGAAGTTGATTTTTGGAGATTATGTAAGGGTGGCAATGAATGTTGGAATAATGAGTGGAAATCATGATACATTGGATCATTCTATCCATATTAAGAAAGTAACTTGTATTGGAGATTATTCGTGGATTGGAATGAATTCTATAATATTACCAGGTGTGACATTGGGACCAAGGACAGTTGTAGCTGCAGGTTCTGTTGTGACTAAAAGTTTCCCAAATGGATTTTGTGTTCTTGCAGGAAATCCGGCAAAACTAGTGAAAGAATTGGATAAATCTCAATTTATTCCTCCACATGATGAATATGATTATTATGGATATATTCCAGCAGCTAAATTTGAAAAATTTAAAAATAAATATTTGAAAAATAATAATAATGTAAATGCTGATCTGAAAGGGTATGAAACAAAATGAATATAAAATATGTAGTCGATGTGTAATGGATAATTCGTCTGACCCTTATATTGTATTTGATGAGAATGGTCATTGTAATTATTGTCAAACAGCATTATCATTGCTTCAATATGGTTATTTCCCTGATAAAGAAGGTGAAATGAAGTTGAAAAGCCTGATTCATAAATTGAAAAATGAAGGACAAGGCAAAAAATATGATTGTTTGATGGGAATTTCTGGAGGATTGGATTCTGCTTATTTGGCTTATATAGGAGCGGTAAAGTGGGGATTGAGAATTTGTGCAATTCATATAGATGATGGGTTTGATACAGATCTGGCAATTAATAATATTGTAAATCTTTGTAAATCTTGTAATATTGAATTAGTAAATATTCAACCAGATGCTCAACAATTTGCAGATTTGACAAAAGCTTTTATGAGAGCTGAAGTTCCTAATATCGCAATACCTCAAGATAATATTTTATTTGCAATTCTTTATAAATATGCTAGAGAGTTTCAAATAAAGTACTTTTTATCTGGAACAAATTTGGCTTTAGAATCAATTTTACAAAAAGGGAATACCTATGGTGCATATGATTTGTACCATATTAAGTGTTTGCATAAAAAATTTGGTCAAAATAAAATCAATAAACTGCCTTTAATTTCTCAGTATAGAAGGGAATATGATCGTTTGTTATTAGGTATAAAGACTGTTTGTCCCCTTGATTTTATTGAATATAATAAAGAACATGCGATAACTGAATTACGAAATTTTTGTGGATTCGAATATTATGAGGCTAAACATTTGGAGAATTCTTTAACAAAAGTTATTCAGTTAAAATGGTTTGCAGAGAAGTTTCATGTAGATAAAAGACGTTCACATTTGTCTAGTTTAATCGTGTCTAAACAGATGAGTCGTGAAGAAGCACTATTGGAGTTAGAAAAACCTCTCTGTGATAAAGACAAGATGGAGATAGATATCGCTAATGTTTTAAATAAATTGGGGATGTCTCGAGAGGAATTTAATTTACTTCTTGCTAAACCTGGTAAGCAGCATACAGATTATCCGGTAGATGGAATTTATCCTTACTTTTCTAAATTATTATATTATTCAACGTGGTTGATAAAGCGAGTTGTAAATAGAAAATGATTGTTGGATTTTATTAGCGAATATCTTTTTATATTGGATAAGGCGATTTTGTTATGTTTAAAATGATTTTAGTTCAATAATCTAAAATGTAGGTTGATGCTAAGTAAAAATAGAAGAGTATTAATTTTAGCAGATGCATTTCCTCCTGAATTTGCCCCCCGTGTTGGATATTTAGCTAAATATATGTTACAATTTGGTTGGGAGGGGGACGTTTTAACTGAATACAAAAAAGGGAAATATGATTTTGATCATTTAGTTGGGCATTTGCCTGTTCGTACGATACAATTGGATAGATTACGAGTTTCGACTCTAGAGAAAGGATTTCGATATTTTAAAAGGGTATTATTTGGATGGGATAAAAAAGATTTTTTATTACACAAAGAAGGTGAAAAAATGCTAAATAAACATAAATATGATGTGATTTTTTGTACAACTTCAACTTTATTCCCATTAATAACAGCATGTAAGTTGGCCCGAAAGTATGATTTGCCATTAATTGCTGATTTTAGGGATATATATGAGCAATATAAACAAGCTCATAAAAAATCAATTCATCATTTTGTAGAAAAAATAATAGAGGTAAATAGAAGAAATAGAATATTAAAGAAAATTGATGCTGTTATTTCTGTTTCTCCTTGGCATCAAGAATATCTAAAGAGATATAATAAAAATTCTTTTTTGATATATAATGGCTTTGATCCTGAAATATTTTATTATAGACCATTACAAGAAACAGGTATTTTTACTGTAACTTATACCGGAACAATATGTCATTTTGACTTTGTTGACGTGGAACCGTTAGGGATGTTATTCCAAGCAATAAGTAAGTTAGTTGTAAATAATGTAATTTATAAAGGCCAATTTAGAGTTCAGTTTTTTACAGATGATTTGAGTGCCAAGGCGATTATTGAGTTAGTAAATAGTTATAATATTGCTGATTTTATCGAAATTAATAGTTGGATTCGATCATCTCAAGTTCCAGAATATTTAGCTGCAAGTAATATTTTGTTAGTACTTCTTTTTACGAATAAAACGAAAGGAATACTAACAACAAAATTATTTGAATATTTAGCAATGGGACGTGATATTTTGTGTATTCCTTATAGTGAACCTGTCCGTAAAATATTGGACGAAATGCAAGTTGGCTTGTCGACTAATACCGTTGAAGATATTTATCATTTTTTATTTGATCGGTATGAAAAATGGAAGAATAATAAGGCTGTAGAACTCATTGTTAACTCGGATATGATAAATAAATATTCTAGAAAAGAACAAGCTAAGCAATTTGTGGAAATTTTCAATAATGTGTTAGAAAATAAGAAAGCAATTAAATAAATAATGACGATAATGAAAACAGTAATTTTGTGTGGGGGATATGGTACCCGAATTAGGGATGTTGCAGAAAATATTCCCAAACCAATGATTCCAATTGGAGGGAAGCCAATTCTTTGGCATATCATGAAATATTATTCTGCTTTTGATTTTAATGAGTTTATACTTTGTCTTGGGTATAAAAGTGAAGTAATAAAAGATTTTTTCTTGAATTATGATGTACGACGTTCTGATATAATATTGAATCTTGGTAATAGTGTTGATAAAAAAACATCATCTTCATTTAAAGATGATGTTAACTGGAATGTAGTTCTTGCGGAAACGGGACTTGATGCAATGACCGGGGCTAGGGTAAAGAAGATAAAAAAATATATTGGCACAGACTCTTGTTTTATGTTAACATATGGGGATGGAGTTGGGGATATTGATTTGGATAAGTTGCTTGCTTATCATAAATCACATGGGAAAATGGTTACAGTAACAGGGGTACACCCTCCTGGACGTTTTGGAGAATTGAATATAGCTGATGATGGAGAGTCTGTCATTGGGTTTAATGAAAAACCTCAAGCAAGTGGTGGGTACATTAATGGCGGTTTTTTCGTATTCAATAGTGATTTTTTAGATATCTTGAGTGATGAGGAAAACCTTGTTCTTGAACAGGCACCAATGAAAAAATTGGTAGAAATGGAAGAATTAAAAGTATTTAAACATGATGGTTTTTGGCAGCCAATGGATACATCAAGGGAATATTTATATTTAAATGAATTGTATAATCAACATAAAGCTCCATGGATGAAATGGTAAAATATCATTTATTTGATAATATTTATAAGGGGAAGAAAGTTCTTATAACTGGTAATACAGGGTTTAAAGGAGCGTGGTTGTCTTCTTGGCTTATTGCAATGGGAGCCGAAGTATATGGTATTTCAAAAGATGTCCCAAGTAAACCTTCGATGTTTGAGGTGCTGAAGTTAACGGAAAAAGTTACTCATTATACGGAAGATATTCGAAATTTAGAACAGATAAAAAAATTGTATACTGAAATAAAACCAAATTTTTTGTTTCATTTAGCAGCTCAACCGATTGTATCTTTTTCTTATAGTAATCCAGTAGAAACAATTTCCTCTAATGTTTTAGGAACAACTAATATTTTGGAAACATTACGTTGTAGTAAGCACCCATGTATAGCGGTAATAATTACAAGTGATAAATGTTATGATAATGTAGAATGGGTCTGGGGATATAAAGAAACAGATGCTTTAGGCGGGAAAGATATTTATAGTGGTAGTAAAGGTGCTGCTGAGTTAATTTGTAAATCTTATTATTACTCTTTTTTCAAGAAAAAAGAATCTTGTGTACGTATAGCAACTGCTCGTGCTGGTAATGTAATTGGGGGGGGAGACTGGGCTTTAGATCGAATAATTCCTGATAGCATCCGAGCATGGAGTCAAGGAAAATGTGTTGAGATTCGAAGTCCTCAAGCTACGAGACCTTGGCAACATGTACTTGAACCTTTAAGCGGTTACTTACAGTTAGGAGAACAATTGTATAAACGAGAAGAATTGAATGGTGAAAGTTTCAATTTTGGACCAGCTTCGGAGTATACCCATACTGTTCAAAATATCTTAGAATGTATGAGTAATCGGTGGCATTTTGAAAATGTGTCAGATGCCTATAAAATAACTGATAATATAAAATTTCATGAGGCTGGATTATTGAAATTGAATTGTGATAAAGCACTATTTTTTTTCAAATGGCGTCCTACACTTGATTATCAAACATTGTTGGAGTTTACTAGTGATTGGTATTATCAATATTATAGAGGAAATACTGATATGTATAGTTATACGATGGCGCAGATCAATGCTTATATTTCATTGGCACAGGAAAAAGAAATTTCATGGATAAAATAGGAAATATAGAAGGAGTTATTGTATCTCCATTAAAACAAATATATCATCCTAAGGGGGATGTGTTTCATGGAATGAAAAAAAGTGATGCAGGATTTTATGGTTTTGGTGAAGCGTATTTTTCAACAATTCATCATACTGATATTAAAATTTGGAAGAAACATTTGAGAATGACATTAAACTTTGTCGTTCCGATAGGGGCAATACGCTTCGTATTGTTTGATGATCGGGAGCAAAGTCCGACAAAAGGGAACTTTTTTGATATTACTCTTGATCATGACAATTATTGTCGATTGACTATTCCTGCTGGTATTTGGGTGGCATTTTCAGGAGTAGGTAAAGATATGAATTTGTTGTTGAATATTGCGAATTTGGAACATGATCCTTCAGAAGTAGAGCGGAAAGATAATTTGGACGAAATAGCATATGTATGGTGAGTAAAATTCTCGTGACAGGTGGGAATGGATATATAGGAGCCCGTCTTTGTTTGTATTTGGCACAGAAGGGATATGAGGTGACCCCTTTGTGTTATCCAAATATTCCTGATGATAAATTATGGAAAGATAAAATGCATGATATAGTGATTGGAGATATCCGTGATGATAAATTAATCCAAAAATTATCATGTGCTAGTTATGATGTTGTTATTCACCTTGTATCCTTGGATCACCATCAGTCAGAGGGGAATCCTTCATTTGTTAGTTCTGTGAATGTCATTCCAACATGGACCTTGCTTGATGTTTTTTCGAAAAAGGGATTGAAAAAATTTGTTTATTTTTCAACAATACAAGTGTATGGAAAACTCTCTAATGGTGTTGTTTGGGAAAATGAACAGCCATGTGTTTCTAATAATTATGCTTTGACTCATTTACTTGGAGAACAAATTTGTGAGTATTTTAATCGAATAACTTCTGTTCAATGTAAAATAGTACGATTGTCAAATAGTTATGGAGCTCCAATATTTATGGATAATAATTGTTGGTGGCTAGTTGTAAATGACTTATGTCGAATGGCTTTTCGGGACAAACAAATTGTATTGCAATCAGATGGAACTCCGTTACGGGATTTTATACATGGTTGGGATGTGTGTAATGCTATTGAAAAAATAATATCCGTTAATTCTTCAAATTTTATATTCCACGTTAGTTCCGGTGAAACGAAAACGATATTAGAAATTGCAGAAATTATTCAAAGAATTTATGCACAAAGATATGGTAAGAAAATTCCTATTTTATTGTCTAATCAAAGTAAAAAAATAGAATCAGCAAGATATGTGATAGATAACACTCAAATAAAGAAGATAGGTTATGAGTCTAATTGGAGTTTAGAAAAAGGGATTGTGGACTTGTTTGATTTCTTAGAACAAAATGATAATGGAGAATGAGAAACCGTTATTCTCGATAGTTATTCCTTCATATAATTATGCCCACTATATTGATCGTTGTATAGATAGTGTATTGGAACAGTGTTATAAGAATTGGGAAATTATTATTGTTGATAATTATTCTACGGATAATACCGAAGAAGTTGTGAAAAGGTATGCAGATAAACGTATCCATTTTATTAAAAATCATAATAATGGAATTATTGCAATATCTAGGAATAAGGGTATAGAGTTAGCAAAAGGGGAATGGATATGTTTTTTAGATGCTGATGATTGGTGGAAATCGGATAAATTAGAAACATGTTTGCCTTTTTTGGATGATTATGATTTTATATACCATAATGTAGAAGTAAAGAAGAAAGAAATAAATTGTGATGGATTACGTAGGTTCCCTTTTCGTAAAGTGAAAGGGGAAAATATTCTATCCGACTTATTGATAAAAGGTAATTGCATTTGTAATTCAACGGTTGTCGTAAGAAAAAAAATTGTAGATCAAGTTGGAAAGCTGTCAGAAGATAAGGATTTAATAGCAGTTGAAGATTTTGATTATTGGTTACGTGTAGCTTTGGTAACTACTCGTTTCAAATGTGTTGATAAGGTATTAGGATATTATTGGGTTCATGAAACTTTGTCTCATTCATTACGTCATGTAGAACGTGAAAGAAATCTTTATTGTAAATATAAAAATTATATAGATGATATAAATTATTCAAAGCTTATAAATAATTTGATTTTTAAAGAAGCTCGTTTTTTACATGTTGCTCGTCGGTATCGACAAGCAAGTAAAATGTATTTTACTTGCTTGTGTAAATCTCTTGGAATAAGGATAAAATTTAATGCTGTTTTGGGTATTATGTTATGTTGCTTGCATATAAAGCGATAATGCAATAAAGAATGTTGTTATATAGTAGTCTTGTCGTAATTCCATTATTTTTATCTTATTTCGTAAAACAAAATAAGATATTAATAGAGTATGTCTTTATCGGTTATTTTTTTGTTTTATTATTGATTGCGGGAATTCGAGATTTTAGTGTTGGGACAGATACCCTTACTTATTATAGAAATTTTTGTGACTCATCTTCTGTATTTGCAGTAGAAAATGAACGTGCTTTTAGTGGATTACAATTTGGATGGTTATGGATAAATAGATTTTTCGAATATTTTTTAGGGTATGATGCCTTTTTATTTGCATGTTACATATGTATTCTTTTACCTGTTTTTTATGTAATAAAGAAAAGTGCTAGTAATATAATGCTGTCGATAGTATTGTATATATTATTAGGGATGTACACCATTTCTTTTAATATAATGAGACAGATGATGGCTGTTTCATTGATGCTATATGCTTTTTATTGCTTGAAAAATAATGATATAAAGAAATATTGGATAGTATTGATAGTTGCTTCGATTATACATAGTTCAGCGATGATTTGTATCATTTTCTTTTTTTTGGACAAGATAAAAGTTTTCGAAAAAAAAATCTATTGGCTGATGTATCTGGCAGGTTCATTCATTTTTGGGATGTTCTTTATGTATAAAGTGAATGAGTATTTATCTCTTATTAATTTTGATGAATTGCATGCAGGATATGCTGTTTATGTTTCTTTGTTTGATGAAAGTGCAAGTCGTAGTTTGTTATCTAACCTATTGTTGAATATAATGGCTTTTTGTGCATTATATTTTAGTAAAGGTCGATTTTCGATGTTTATGAAAATGTATCTTTTTTCAATTCTATTCATGAATCTATTTGGAGGGATGGGAGGTGTAATCGTGCGAATGTCGTATTATTTTAATATCGCTCAAATAATAGTATTACCCAATGTCATGAATGATATACAAATGAAATTGTGGAAACAAATATATTTGATTATTGTATTACTCTATGCTTTAGGGTATTTTTTTTATTTCACATTGAATATCGGTGATATACGACCTTATTTATTAAGGGAATTCTGAATTTATTGTTTTTTATATGAAAATTTTATTTATTGATAATTATCATTATATTTTAGGTGGGGCTCAAACAGTATTATTTAACATGGCTCGAATATTACGAGAGCATGGGCATGAGGTGATTTTTTTTAGTCTAAAACATGATAAAAATCTTCCTTGTGATCAAGAAGATTATTTTGTTTCATCAATGTATGACTCGCCTAAATGGAAAGGTATCATTCGTTATTTTTATAATTCTCAAGCTAAATCTAGTTTAGAACGATTAATAATTAAAGAACAACCAGATATAGCTCATGTTAATCTTTTTTGGGGAGGAATTGGGGGAAGTATTTTTAGTATATTAAGAAAGTACAATATTCCACTAGTTCACACGGTACATGACTATAGAATGATATGTCCAGCATCGGCTTTTTTTAATAGTAAGGGATTATGCGAAGATTGTAAAGGAAAATTGTTCTATAAGTGTATATCTAATCGATGTGCTAAAGGGCGTTTTGGCGAGAGTGTTATTATGACTTTGGAAATGTATTTTCGAAATATGTTTTTTAATCCAGTGAAGCATATAGATGGATTTATTTTTGTAAGTGAGTTTTCTAAAAAGATGCATTTTAAATATAATCCTAAATTTTGTAATGTCCCTTCTATCGTTCTTTATAATAGTACCTCTGCTAAACAAAGGAGGCAAGTAGATTCACATGGCAAGAACTATTTTCTATATTTTGGGCGCTTGTCTGTAGAAAAAGGTCTTGGAACATTATTAAATGTTTTTACTAAAAGAACAGATATCTTCTTGAAAATTGTTGGTACAGGTCCTTTGTTACAAGAAATGAAAGAGGAATGTGTAATGAGAAATTTGGATAACATAGAATTTGTGGGTTTTAAAACAGGAGATGAACTTGAAGAGTTAGTTCGTAATGCTTTTTTTGTTATTGTTCCTTCAGAATGGTATGAAAATAATCCTATGAGTATATTAGAATCTCTTGCACAAGGAGTACCTGTAATTGGAAGTGATATTGGAGGGATTCCTGAAATCGTAAATGATAAGGAGACAGGTTTTGTTTTTCATTCTAAAGATGAAATTTCATTAGAAATGGCTATTGATAGGGCTAAATCTTTATCAATTCATGCCTATCAACAAATGAAAGAAAAGGCATTTTCTTTTAGTAATGAAAATTTTGGAGAAAATCAGTACTATAAAAAACTAATCGCTTTTTATAATAAAATAAAAAATGATAAAACGAGTTGTTAATCATGTTATTCGTGGATTAGGACGAGAGAATTATTCTGTTGACGAAACTTTATGTTTGAGGGATATTTTAAATGTTTTAATGTCTCGTTTTATACAGATGTTGAGGGGGTGTTATTATAAATTGTTCCTTAAACATTCTGTTGGGATATTGTTTGTCGGTAAGAGATGTAAAATCAAACATAGACATTTAATTTATGTAGGACGTTCCTTGACTTTGGGTGATAATGTAGAAATTAATGCATTGTCTAAAAATGGTGTTATTATCGGTGATTGTGTTTCTATTCACAAAAATAGTACGATTGATTGTACGGGAGTACTTCAAGAACTGGGTGAAGGGATCGTGATTGGGAATAATGTGGGAATTTCTCAAAATGCCTATATTCAAGTTAGAGGGAAAGTTGAGATCGGATCTTATGTTATAATGGGACCTTATGTGTCTATTTTTTCGGAAAATCATAATAGCGAAGATTGTAATAAGTTTATTTGTCAGCAAGGATGTACTCGTGTTGGGGTTAAAATTGGAGATGGTGTATGGATTGGCTCCCGAGTAACAATTTTAGATGGAGTAACTATCGGTGCTAATTCAATTATTGCGGCAGGAGCTGTTGTCAATAGAGATGTACCTCCTTATTCTATCGTTGGTGGTGTGCCTGCACAAGTTTTAAAAATGAGAATATAGTTATAAAATAATTCAAAAGTATGAAAAAGAAAATTTACATTGCCGGCTGCGGAGGCATGCTCGGAGAGGCTTTTTATGCCCAATTTAAAGATGATTATATTATTAAATGTACAGACAAAGATGTAAATGATGCATGGTTGAGTTTTTTAGATTTCAGGGATCTAGATGCTTATCGAAAGGACGTGAAAGATTTTAGACCAGATTATTTATTTCATTTAGGAGCATATACGGATTTAGAGTTTTGTGAACAAAATGAAGATGAAACTTACCGAACAAATACGATGTCTGTAGAAAATGCCGTATATATTGCAAATGAGTTAGACATTCCACTTCTTTATATTTGTACAGCAGGAATATTTGATGGGAACAAAGAACTGTATGATGATTGGGATACTCCAAACCCGTTAGGTGTGTATGCGCGATCAAAGTATATGGGAGAACGATATGTTTGTGAAAATGCTAAACGTTTTCTAATATGTCGTGCTGGGTGGATGATGGGGGCTGGCCCAAAAAAGGATAAAAAATTTATCCAGAAAATAATGAACCAATTAAAGGAAGGAAAGAAAGAATTGTTTATTGTTAATGATAAAGATGGAACTCCAACTTACACTCATGATTTTGCAAAAAATGTGAGATATCTTATTGAAAATGAATATTGGGGATTGTATAATATGGTTTGTGGTGGGCAAACAAGTCGTTTAGAAGTAACAGAAGAGTTGCTTAAAATTTTAGGGTTAGATGATAAGATAAAGATTAATATTGTAACTAGTGATTATTTTCGTGAAACTTATTTTGCGGCAAGACCTGCTTGTGAGAGATTGTTAAATAGAAAACTTAACATTAGACATGCCAATCTAATGCGTGATTGGAAAATTGCTTTAAAAGAATACATAGATAATTATTATCAAGGATATTTGGAATAGTGAAATGACAAAGATTGCTATTATTGGATCTCATGGTCTATATGCTAATTATGGAGGATGGGATCAGTTAGTTCGAAATCTTGCAGAAAGAAAATCAGATAATGTAAAATATCTGATTTTCAATTCGGCAGATACAGCAAAAAATATAAAAATACCTGATAATGTTGAGGTGCGTTGGTTAGTGTTTAAGGCTTCTGGTTTTCAAGGTTTATTTTATGATTTTTGGTCAATTCTTTCTTGTTTTAGAAAAGTTGATGTACTCCTTTTATTGGGTGATCAGGGGATTCCTTTGATACCATTACTTAATTTAGTGAAACGTAATGTGATTGTGTCTAATGTGGGGGGAATTGAATGGGAAAGGCCGAAGTTTGGGTATTTTGCAAAGATGTATTTGAAATGGTGCTTTAAACTTGCTTTTAAGTATTCAAAATATGTGATATTGGATAATGAGCATTACAAAAAATTTATTCCTAAATCTGCCTTTAAGGCTAATGTAAAAGTTATTCCTTACGGAGGTGAAATCGATCAAAGTATAACCGTGAATGGTGAAATGATTCAAAAATATCCATTTCTCGATAAGGAATATTTTCTTTCCATTTCTCGTTCTTTGAGAGATAATAATTTAACTGAGTTATGTGAAAGTTTTGTTGGAAGTCAACATCAATTAGTTTTGATTTCTAATTTTTCAAAGTCAACTTATGGAATAGAAGTATTCGAAAAATATAAAAATGAGAATAATATTATTTTAATTAATGGGTTGTATAATAAAGCAGAATTAGATTTGGTGAGAAGGAAATGTAAAGCATATATACATACACATACATTGTGTGGTACAGCTCCTTCTTTAGTCGAAATGATTATTTCTCGGAGACCTATAATTTCAATAGATTGTCCTCAAAATCGTTATACGTTACACGAACAAGCTTTATTTTTTTCTTCTTTCTCCGAACTTCAAAATTTAATAGATTCCAATAAAGATTTAACAGCTTTCATTCCTTCAGATTCTATATGCCAGTTATATGATTGGAACAAAATTGTTACAGATTACGAAGCATTATTTTAATCTATTTCAATGAATATTCTTATTACAGGGATCCACGGTTTTGTGGGTTCTAATCTTGTGTTATCCCTAAAAGAGAGCCATGTTCTTTATGGGTTGGATATTGTTGCCCCGAAGAAAGAAGGGGTAGAGAGGACGTATTCGTGGGAAGAATTGAAGGGGGTGGAAGGGATTGATGCGATCGTGCATTTGGCGGGGAAAGCGCATGACACGAAAAATGAAGCATTGGCGGAGACGTATTTTACGATAAACACGGGATTAACACAGAAGGTGTTTGATTATTTCGTGAAATCTTCGGCGAAGAAGTTTATTTTCTTTAGTTCGGTAAAGGCGGCAGCGGATTTTGTTGTGGGGGATAAATTGACTGAGGAGGTGATTCCGACACCGAAAGGACCTTACGGGGAGAGTAAGATTGCTGCGGAGAATTATATTTTGGAGCGATTGAAAGTTAAAAATGAGGAATTGAGAATGCAAGGGAAGAAGGTGTATATTTTGCGGCCTTGTATGATTCATGGGCCGGGGAACAAGGGAAATTTAAATTTATTGTTTAACGTGGTGAAGAAAGGGATTCCGTGGCCGTTGGGGGATTTCGAGAACAGGAGGTCGTTTACCTCGGTGGATAATCTTTGTTACGTGGTGAACGGGCTGATTGGAAAGGATGTGCCTTCCGGGATTTATCATATGGCGGATGATGAAACGGTATCCACGAATGAATTAATTCGGGTTATGTGTGAAGTGATGCGGAAAAAGACACGTATATGGCATATGAATAAAGAGTTGGTGAAAGATTGTGCTGGATTGGGTACTTTGTTGCATTTACCGTTGAATCTGGAGCGGTTGAGAAAGTTGACCGAGAATTACGTGGTTTCGAACGAGAAGATTAAGAGGGCGTTGGGGATAGAGCGGATGCCGGTGAGAGCCGTGGATGGGCTTAGAAAGACGATAGAATCATTTATTGATTTTAAATTTTAGATTTTAGATTTTAGATTTACGATTTCAGATTGGAAGTTCAGATGTGTTATTTGTTCGTGGTTGTGATGTTATTTGCCTTGGAATTAGTTTATTTTCGGTTGGCGGATAGGTTTAATGTTATTGATCGTCCTAACGAGAGAAGTTCGCACACGAGGATCACGTTGCGGGGAGGGGGAATTGTATTTTACTTGGGAGCGTTGGTTTATTTCGCGGCGAATGGTTTCATGTACCCGTGGTTTATGTTGGGGTTAACATTGATTGCTGGGGTGAGTTTCGTGGATGACGTGCGTTCGGTGTCTTCCGGGTTAAGATTAGGAATACATTTCTTGGCGATGTTGTTAATGTTTTACCAGTGGGGAATGCTGGAGTTACCTTGGTGGTATTTGCTTGTTGCTTTGGTGATTTGCACGGGGATTATAAATGCTTATAATTTCATGGACGGCATAAATGGAATCACGGGAGGATATAGTTTGGTGGTGCTTTGTGGGTTGGCTTACGTGAATACACGGGTTGTTTCGTTTGTTGAAAGTGATATGATTTACACGATGATAATAGGCGTGGTTGTGTTTGATTTTTTTAATTTCCGGCAGAAGGCAAAATGCTTTGCCGGGGATGTCGGTTCTGTCGGTATCGCCTTTATTATTTTGTTTTTGCTGGGGAAATTAATACTGACGACGGGTGATTTTAGTTATATCATATTTTTGGTAGTCTACGGGGTAGATAGCGTGTTGACGATCGTGCATCGGTTGATGTTGCACGAGAATATAGGATTGCCGCATCGGAAGCATGCATACCAATTGATGGCAAACGAACTGAAAATGCCGCATGTGGTGGTTTCCGCGTTGTATATGTTGGTACAAGGGGGGATTGTTGCGATGTATTTGGCTCTGCCGGAGTTGCATTATGTCTGTTTGGTGGCAAGCTTGGTATTACTTGGTGGGGGATATGTGTGGTTTATGAGAAGGTATTTTAATTTGCATTTAAAGATTGGATAAATAGAGAGAGACGGATTTTCTATTACGGAATTTGTTATGCCTCGGGAAAGCCCGGGGCATTGTTGTTTATTACGTCCTCAACATTGGAATAGCGAAACGTCTTAATGAAATGCAGAAAAAAAACAATAAGAAATTTGTTGAGTTACCCGTGTAGATTCATATCTTAAATCATCCGTATTTCTATCCTGTTGCTAGGGGGATAATATCTCTCCTCCATAGCCTCTTCGTTGCTCAAATATAGCAACCCTATCCCGGCATATTTGTGCTCTGTAGAAGCTTTGGCAGGGCTACGGCAGAAGGGTAGTGTATCCTTGGGAATACCATTGGTTTTCCCAAGGATATTGCTTTCTCGTTCGGGATAATTTAGCCGGGAGTATATGTGATTTCAAACGAAAAATGAACTTACACAAGTTTGTGTTACACAAACTTGTGTAAGTTTGGGAAAAATTCTATCTTTGTTGTAAATATAGCTATTAATAGAGTAATTATGGCAAAAGAATTCATATTTGGAGTTGCGGTAAGCGGGGAGAATTTCATCGGAAGAGAAAAAGAAATACACCGTCTTTCCTCTAATTTTAAGAATGGGATAAACACGATCCTCTCTTCCCCGAGGCGTTGGGGAAAAACATCTTTGATAAAGAAAGTGAAAGCGATAGTGGAATCGGATAAATTGCGCGTGATTTATGTTGATATATTTCCTTGCCGGAGCGAATATGACTTTTATAATATGTTTGCCGAGGCTGTTTTGAAACAGACTTCATCTCGTTTTGACGAGTGGAAAGATATTGCTTACGAGTTTATTTCAAGATTAACACCGAAATTCGCGTTTAGCGTGGGACCGGATTCGGATTATTCTGTTTCTTTAGGTATTACGTCAAAAACACATTCGGCAGAGGAAGTTTTGCAGTTGCCGGAGCGCATTGCTCAAAAAAAGGGTATACAGATTGTGATTTGTATCGATGAGTTTCAACAGATCGGAGAGTTTCCCGATTCTGTGATTGTTCAGAAGAAAATGCGTTTGGCGTGGCAGCATAATTCGAGGGTGTCTTATTGTCTTTTGGGAAGTAGAAAACATTTGATGGATGAATTGTTCCAGAAGAGGAGTTTGCCTTTTTACAAGTTCGGGGATATAATTAATCTAAAATTGATTCCGACAGAGGTTTGGGTTCCTTATATATGTAAACAATTCAAAAAAGTTGATAGGGTGATATCAGAAGAGTTGGCTGCTGAGATTTGTCGAATTGTAGAAAATCATTCGTCCTATGTGCAACAGCTGGCTTGGCTTACTCTTTTGGAGACGGAAAAAGTGGCAACACGGGAAGGGGTAGCTCGGGCTTTGAACGAGTTGTTGGACGAGAATACGCCTCTTTTCACGCAACAAACCGAATTGTTGACGACTTATCAAATGAATTTCCTTCGGGCTATTTTGGCTGGGATTCATAAGGAGTTCGGAATAGCTACCGTTCTTTCGGAATACAATCTAGGATCGAGTTCAAATATAAGTAGATTGCGTAAGTCGATGGTAGAAAAAGAATTAGTTGAGTTTCGTCAGGAGGGATATTTTATAGCAGATCCGATTCTTAAAATCTGGCTTGAAAGGCAGAAGTGGTGATTGTTATATTTAAATGTAAAGTGAAATTATGCGTGAATATCAAGTAAGTGGATTTCGGGTATTGGAGTACGAGGAGTTGGATTCGACGAATAATCAGGCGGAGAAGTTGGGATGGAATGTGTTGGAGGATAAAATGGTGGTGGTGACACACAGGCAGACGCGGGGACGGGGGCAAGTCGGGAACCATTGGGAGAGTGAACCGGGGAAAAATATTTCGATGACAGTGGTATTGCGACCGGAGGAGTTGTCGGCGGTGGAGCAGTTTGCCGTTTCGATGGTGATTGCCTTGGGGGCTTGCGATTTTATTTCCCGGTACACGGAAGGATGTACCGTGAAATGGCCGAATGATATTTACGTGGGGGATAAGAAAATATCGGGTATTTTGATAGAACACGTTATCATGGGACCGTACGTGGGGGGCTCGTTGTGTGGAATCGGGGTGAATATTAACCAGTCCGGCTTCCTGTCGGATGCACCGAATCCGGTGTCTTTATTTCAACTTATTGGTAAGGAGATTCCAGTGGAACGGGCGTTGGAGGAGCTGTTGGAGTGTATCGGGAAGCGGTACGGACAGGTGTATGATTATGCGGCTTTGGAACGGGATTTCCTGCAAGTGATGTATCGGCGTTCGGGGGTGTTCGATTGGGAGGACGAGAACGGAAGATTCAAGGCGTCTGTCACGGGGATAAACGAATACGGGCAGCTTGTTTTGAAGGATACGGGGGGGATGGAACGGGTTTACGGGTTTAAGGAAATCACGTATCTGTTTTAGATTTACGATTTATGATTTTAAATTTTAGATTTTAGATTTTAAATTGCGGAGTTTTGATTATTTTTGTGCAAAACATGGAGGACATATGGTAGAGAATTATTCGGAAGATTCTATTCGTACGCTGGACTGGAGGGAGCATATACGTTTGCGTCCCGGTATGTATATAGGGAAGTTGGGCGATGGTGCAGCGATGGACGACGGAATATATATACTGGTTAAAGAGGTAGTGGATAATAGTATCGACGAGTTCGCGATGGGTGCGGGAAGCGAGATTATTATCACGGTGGAGGAACGTACGGTTTCGGTACGGGACTTCGGGCGCGGGATACCTCTCGGCAAGCTGATTGACGTGTCGTCGAAGATGAACACGGGGGCGAAGTATGATTCCGAGGCTTTCAAGAAATCCGTGGGGTTGAATGGTGTCGGGATAAAAGCGGTGAATGCGCTTTCCGAGAGTTTTATTATACAATCATTCCGGGACGGGGAAACGAAGCGAGTGTGTTATAGCAAGGCGCTGATCGTGGAGGAACGGGAGATTGAACCGACGAATGAGCCGAACGGTACGTTGGTGACTTTTATTGCCGATAAGGAGTTATTCGGGAATTATCACTTCATTTCGGATTATCTGGAATCGATGTTCAAGAATTACGTGTTCTTGAATTCCGGGCTCACGATTGTTTTTAACGGTCAGAAGTTTCATTCGAAACGGGGACTTTATGATTTGTTGTCCGAGAACATGAGTGGTGAGGGGATTTACCCCATTATTCACTTGAAAGGGACGGATATCGAGATGGCAATGACGCACGGGCGGCAGTATGGGGAGGAATATTATTCTTTCGTGAACGGTCAGCACACGACGCAGGGCGGTACGCATCTGATCGCGTTCCGGGAAGCCGTGGTGAAGACCATTCGTGATTTTTACAAGAAAGATTTTGATTTAGCCGATATTCGCACGTCGATTATTGCGGCAATCAGTATAAAGGTACAGGAACCGATGTTCGAGTCACAGACGAAAACTAAACTGGGGTCAAAAGATATTGCCCCGGAAGGACCCTCTGTACGTAATTTTATTATGGATTTCGTGACAAAGGAGTTGGATAACTACTTGCATCGGAATCCGGATACGGCGGAGTTGTTGCTGCGCAAGATCGTGGAAACCGAGAAGGAGCGCAAGGCGATGTCCGGTATACAGAAGATCGCGCGGGAGCGGGCAAAACAGGTGAGCCTGCACAACCGGAAATTGAGGGATTGTCGGGTACATTTTAATTCGAACCACGAGCGGAAGACGGAATCGTCGATATTTATCACCGAGGGAGATTCCGCGAGCGGGTCGATCACGAAGTCGCGGGACGTGAACACGCAAGCCGTGTTCAGTTTGCGCGGGAAGCCGTTAAACTCGTTTGGTTTGACTAAAAAAATCGTGTACGAGAACGAGGAGTTCAATCTTTTGCAGGCGGCTTTGAATATCGAGAATGGAATAGAGGAGTTACGATATAATAATATCATTGTCGCGACGGATGCCGATGTGGACGGTATGCATATCCGGTTGCTGTTGTTGACGTTCTTTTTACAGTTTTTTCCGGACGTGGTGCGTTCCGGGCATCTTTATATTTTGCAGACCCCATTATTTCGGGTGCGTAACAAAAAAGAGACTCGTTATTGTTACTCGGACGCGGAGCGGGAGAAAGCGATCAAACAGCTCGGACCGAAGCCGGAGATCACGCGCTTTAAAGGTTTGGGAGAGATTTCACCAGACGAGTTCGGCGGGTTTATCGGGAAAGATATTCGTCTGGAACCGGTACGCATGACTAAGCAAGACCCTATAGGGACGATTTTGTCTTATTACATGGGTAAAAACACGAATGAACGACAAGATTTTATTATTGATAACTTGTACGTGGAGAAGGATGAAATTTAATAATTTTAGATTTTAAATTTTAGATTTAGGAATTGGGATGATGTGATTCATTTTCAATTTTCAATTTTCAATTTTCAATTTGTATGAGCGAAGAGATAAATAACGAGGAAGTAGAGGATGTGGTGCCTCAAGAACCGGAACATCACGAGGAGAACGGGCGGGTGCGGTCGATAAAGCATTTGTCTGGCATGTTCGAGAGGTGGTTTCTGGATTATGCTTCCTACGTGATTCTGGAACGTGCCGTGCCTTACGTGAACGACGGGTTGAAGCCCGTGCAGCGTCGTATATTGCATGCCATGCGGGAGATGGACGACGGGCGTTATAATAAGGTGGCGAATATCGTGGGGAGCACGATGTCGTATCACCCGCACGGGGATGCTTCTATCAAGGATGCTTTGGTGCAGTTGGGACAGAAGAATCTGTTGGTGGACTGTCAGGGAAACTGGGGAAATATTCTCACCGGGGACGATGCCGCCGCGGGACGTTATATCGAGGCTCGTTTGTCGAAATTCGCGTTGGAAGTGGCTTTTAACCCGAAGACCACGAATTGGAAATTGTCGTATGACGGTCGCAAGAGAGAACCGGTCACGTTGCCGATCAAGTTCCCGTTGCTGTTGGCGCAGGGAGTGGAAGGTATCGCCGTGGGGTTGGCCTCCAAGATTTTGCCGCATAATTTCAACGAGTTGATAGATGCTTGCGTGGCTTACCTGCGCGGGGAGGAGTTCGTGTTGTACCCGGATTTCCCGACGGGAGGTATGGTTGACGTGTCGAAGTATAATGACGGTCTGCGGGGTGGAAGCGTGAAGATTCGTGCCCGTATCGAGAAAGACGCGGGAAATAAGTTATTGCGTATTACAGAGATCCCTTTCGGGCGTACAACCACGGCATTGATTGATTCAATACTGAAGGCGAACGAGAAGGGAAAAATCAAAATCAAGAAGATTGACGATAACACGGCGGCAAACGTGGAGATTCTGGTACATCTGGCGGCGGGCGTGTCGTCGGACAAGACGATAGATGCTTTGTACGCCTGCACGGATTGCGAGCTTTCCATATCACCGAACTCGTGCGTGATAGAGAACGACAAGCCTGTCTTTATGCCCGTGTCCGACATTTTACGGAAATCGGTGGACGATACGGTTGCCCTGTTGTTGTTGGAGTTGAAGATCAAGTTGGGAGAGTTGGAAACCGATTGGCAATATTCTTCCTTGGAGAAGATTTTTATCGAGGAGCGAATATATAAAGACAAGGAATTCGAGGAGAGCGGATCGGTAGAGGAAGTTGTCGTGCATGTACGCAAGCGTTTGGAGCCGTTTATAGCGCATCTGATTCGTCCCGTGACGGATGATGATATCAAGCAGTTGCTGGAAATCAAGATGAAGCGTATCTTGAAATTCAATTCCGAGCAGGCTGAGAATTATATCAAGGGATTGGAAGATGAGATTGCCCGGGTGAAACACGATATAGAGCATATTATTCCTTACTCGATCGAGTATTACAAGCGAATCAAGGCGAAATACGGCAAGGGACGGGAGCGCCTCACGGAGATTCGTAATTTCGAGAATATAGAGGCAACGAAAGTGGTAGTGGCAAACGAGAAGTTGTATATCAACCGGGAAGAGGGATTTGTCGGTACAGCGTTGAAGAAAGACGAGTTTATCTGCGAATGTTCGGATATTGACGATGTGATTATTTTCCGTAAAGACGGTACCTATTACGTGACGAAGGTGGCGGATAAGCTGTTCGTGGGTAAGGACGTGTTGCACGTGAATGTTTTCAAGAAGAACGACAAGCGCACGATATATAACGTGGCTTACCGGGATGGGAAATACGGGCAGTCGTACGTAAAGCGATTTTGCGTGACGGGGATTACCCGCGACAAGCAGTATAATCTGACCAAAGGGGCGGCAGGTTCCCGCGTACTGTATTTCAGCGCTAACCCGAACGGGGAGGCGGAAGTGATCAAGGTATGTCTGAAACCTAAGCCGGGAATGAAGAAACTGGTTTCCGAGTATGATTTTGCCACGTTGACGATCAAGGGACGTGATTCTCAAGGAAATTTGTTGAGCAAGAATGATATACACAAAATATCGCTGGTACAGAAAGGGGCTTCAACCTTGGGAGGGCGCAAGATATGGCTGGACGAGGACGTGTTGCGTTTGAACACGGACGGTCGGGGACGCTATGTCGGCGAATTCCAAGGAGATGACCGGATACTGGTGGCGAATAAAAACGGTACATATAATACCTCCGATTATGATTTGAGCAACCACTACGAGGAGGGATATCTTGTATTTGAAAAATTTGATTCCGAGAAAGTATGGTCGGCAGTGTTCTTTGATGCCGAGCAGCAATACTATTACCTGAAGCGTTTTCGGTTTGAGGATATGGTGAGAATTACCTCGTTTATCGGGGAGAGTGAAGGTTCCTATCTGGTATGCTTGAGCGGGGAGAAACGTCCCCGGTTCGAGATTGTGTTTGGCGGTCGTTACGAGAATCGTCCGGCGGAAGCGATTGTTGCGGATGAGTTTATCGCGGAAAAGTCATATAAGGCACGAGGTAAGCGTTTGACAACTTACGAGGTGAAGGAGATCCGGGAAATAGAACCTTTAGATAGCGGGGAAGAGGAGAAGCCGGAAGAAGGTGGCACGGATGTCGATTTCGAAATCACGAATCCCGATATGTTGAGTGACGAGTCGCAAATGAAGCTGGACTTCGAGTAATTGACGGTTATGAAATTCTTCATTGTCGGGTATATGGCGAGTGGCAAGACCACGTTCGGGAGGGAATTGGCCGAAGAAAAGGGAATCCCTTTCCGGGATTTGGACTCCCTCGTGGAGGAAAGAGCCGGATGCTGTATACCGGATATTTTTGCTCGTAAGGGAGAGGGGTATTTTCGCGAGTTGGAACGGGATGTCTTGCGAGAGTTTTGTGCCCGGGGGGATGATTTCGTGCTGGCAACGGGAGGGGGAACGGTGTGTTTTTTTGATAACATGGAGCGCATGAATGCGGCGGGACACACGTTATTTTTAGATACGTCTTTGCCTGTGATTATCGGGCGTTTGCGAGAGCAGCGGGCAACACGTCCCCTGTTGGCGGGACTTTCCGATGAAGAGTTGGAGAGTCACGTGAAAAAGCATCTCGACTCCCGGCTTCCTTTTTATTTGATGGCGAAAGAGAGATTGTAAAGTTTTTCCCGGGTAAACCTACTGAGAGCCTACCGAAGAACTACCCAAGTAATACCGTAATCATACCCTAGCTTCGTTGATGCTGCGATGAATTTGTGGATATTCTATATTCTCCATAGTAGAAAGGTCGTGGAAAAAGCACGGGTGCAAGCTATGTAGGGGATGATTTGGGTAGTTCTTGGGTAGGATTGTGTTGGGACTTCGGTAGGAATGTCTCTTTGGTGGGGAGGGCGATGCTATCCCCGTTTACATATCTCGTTATAAGAGCAATGGCGGCATTTTTCCGGGAGTTCCGTTTGGGTGAACGGGACGTCGGGGGAGAATAATTGCTCGAGCAACTCGGTTAGCAGGGCTTGAAATTCCGGTTCGTAAGGTTTGAAACGGTGAATGGGTTCCTTGTTGCATTTCAGCGAGTAGGTATAGTTCGGGGTAAACAGTAGTTTGGTGCTGTATATACCGGGTAAAATAGGGTCTGTACCGGGATTCTCGTGCTCGTACATCATGCAATACAACAGGGTTTGGAAAGCTGCTTTGTTGCGTTGCCTGTTGTTGGAGTCAAAGATAGAAGGGAGGTCTTTGAATTCGGTCTTGTCTGCCCCGGTTTTATAGTCGATGACTCGTGTTCCCCGGTCTGTCCGGTCTACCCGGTCGATATCTCCTTCCACGTGAATGACAAGCGGGTGCTCGAGCGTGTTAATCTCGAGTGACATCCGGTATTTCCTCTCCATGGAAATCAGCTGGAAGGGGCATAGGGTTTTATCGTATTCAAGGACTTTTTTCACGTACTTTTTCACGACGGAAAGTACAAGTTCGTTCGCACCGCTTTCGAGCATGCGCGATACCGTGGAGTCGTATAGTTGCAGGTAGGACTGGCGAATATGTTCCTCTATCAGTGTGTCATTTTGCATCAAGGAGTCGAGCCCCTCTTCCGTGATTTCGCCATTCGGGAAGGTTTGGTAGAGGGATTGGGTGCTCTGGTGGAATATGGTACCTAGCAGCCGTTGGTCGAGTTCCTCGGCTATCTCTTCTTTCTCTTTAATCCCGGCTATATATTTAAAATAGAATTTCAGATGACATTCCATGTAAGTGTTCAGTGCCGACGGGGAGATTCCTCGTTCGTCGGGAAGCGTGTAGCGATGCAATTTTTCCAGAATGGCCTTGTTTTTCGAGATGGAAATAACAGGATTGTCCTGCACGGAAATATTATTTTGGAAATGGGTTTCCCGGATGGGTAAGCCCGATTCGTATTTCATCTGGTAAAGAAAACGGCTCATTTCCCCGCTGGTCATTCCCTTGGTAACATCCGTGTAAAGGATTTTCACGTGTTCTGCCCGTTGCAGTAAACGATAGAAATAATATGCGAACAGGACATCCATGTGTTCCGGTGTAGGGAGCCCGAATCCCAGACGCAAGTTATACGGGATAAAGGACGAGGCGTGTCCGCTTTTCGGGAGGACGCCTTCGTTGGCAGAGAGGATAATCAAGTTTTTGAAATCCAGCATACGGGTTTCCATGAGCCCCATGATTTGCATGCCTTCCAGCGGTTCGCCGGAGAAAGGAATGGATATTCCTTGCAGGATTTTGTTGATGACCTGTAGATAGAATTTGTCTTCCGGGACGATGTTTTCTTCCCGGAACGTGTTTTGTATCCCCTGTATGGCGGTGAAGACCGTGAAAAGAAATTCTTTCTCGATAGCCAGTCCTTCCTGTTCTTCCGGTCGGAAGGCGGCAATCATTTTTTTCAAGATATTCAGAAGGTAGTCCGGCAGGCTTTCCGTGGAGGAAGAAAAGATGGTGCGGGTGATGTCGCTGAATTGGAGGCTTTTTTCTGCCACGTACACGATGTTGTTCGTGTTGATGTAGTTCGTGATTTCCGGGATGTCATTCGGGCAACTGCTTTTAATCAGTTTATGGTTGAGGAGGGCGATGACCGGTTTGTAGTAATAGTGCGTGGCGCCGTCCACTTGCTTGGCGTAACGTTTTAGGTCGCCCAGCATGCCGATTAGTGCTGCCACGGAGGTGTTTTGTGCCGGATACCCCATGGTAATATTGATTTTGTCAATCGAGTGAGGGATTGAATGAATCACGGGGGTGAGCAGCGTTTCGTCGCAAAGGACGATAGCCGTGTCGGTATATGTCTTTCGCGGTTGGGGATGGAGTTGCTCCACGAGCACGGGAAGTAGTTTGGCTTGTCCGATGGTGGAGGGAACGGAGATGTATTCTACCTCTTTATTGTTGTAGCGAAAGTTGTTGAAATGTTCCAGTCCCAAGGCGTTGGGAAACAGTTTCATGTTTTCCCGGATATAGTGTCCCGCCTCGTGATTTTCGTTTGCCGAGTAATAGAGGTCATAATCCCAGTAAAAAGATGCTTGCCCGCTGTCCCGGAAGTGGGAGAATATTCTTTTTTCACACTGGTTCAAGGCATTGAACCCGGCGAAAATGAGTTGTTTGTCCGTGTGGTAGTGGGATAATCGTTCGCAGAACAGTCGCTGCCCCATACCCTCGTAACAAAGGTTTTCCCCGGTTAGTTTTGCCTTGAAATTTTTGTAGGTGGGATATAATTTATCCCATACGTTAAGAAATTCCTGTTGTTCCCGGCTGTATTTTTCGCCATTGAAACTACGCCAGAAGCTCTGGATAAATTCTATTTGTTCGGGAGTGAGGTAAGGGAATGCGTTCTCGATTTCTTTTAATGCCGTGATGTTGGAGAACAGGTCTTTGGCGTCCACGAGGTATTTGTCGATATCGTCGAAATCCCCCAGTAACATGTTTCCCCAGAAATAGAAATCGTCGAATCGTTCCGTGGTGCCGGAATATTCTTGGTACGTTTTGTAGAGTTTTATAATAAGGGGTAATTCTTCCGCTTTTTT
This sequence comes from Butyricimonas sp. Marseille-P3923, assembly GCF_900184685.1. GTDB lineage: Bacteria > Bacteroidota > Bacteroidia > Bacteroidales > Marinifilaceae > Butyricimonas > Butyricimonas muris. Next base: position 1,817,923 of record NZ_FXXL01000007.1, on the reverse strand, counting down.
CAGTCCGGTTTTTCGTTCGATAAATTCTCCAAGCGTGAGGATTTCGGGCATCCACACGGGTTTCGTGATCAGATGCGCCAATTCTTCGGCAAGAAAGAGTCCTGCCCGTTTGTTCGGGAACAGAATGGTCAGGTTGTCAAATTCATGCCCGTATTTTTGAATCAGATCTTTTGCCAGCAATTGGAGAAACGAATTCATATTTTATTGTTATTTTTGTTTCGGAACAAATTTACAATTTATATATCAAAATCTGTTCGGATTTATGTTGAAAGAATTGCTATTGAAAAACAGGAGTTATCGTCGGTTTTACCAAGATGTTTGGATTTCCCGGGAGGAATTGATCGAATTCGTGAAACTGACTCGTTATTGTGCTTCAGGGAGGAATGCGCAAGCGTTGAAATATAAGCCGGTTTCAGATGCGGCGATGTGTGGAAGAGTGTTTCATACGTTAGCTTGGGCGGGATATTTGAAGGATTGGGACGGTCCGGAGGAAGGCGAGCGTCCATCGGCTTATCTGATCCAGTTGTTGGATACCTCTATCGTGGAGAATTGCCTGTGTGACGACGGGATTCAAGCGCAGACCATTTTGCTGGGAGCAGTGGAAGAAGGGTATGGCGGGTGTATTATCAAGGCATTCAAGAACGAGGCTTTGCGGGAGATATTACAATTGCCCGAACATTTGAAGATCATGTACGTGATAGCCCTCGGCAAGCCGAAGGAAACGGTGGTGATCGAACCGATGAAAGACGGGGATTTCAAGTATTGGCGGGAGGCGAACGGGACGCATCATGTACCCAAAAGAGGAATAGATGATTTAGTGATTTAAGATTTATGATTTAAGATTGGGGGATTGAGCATTTTTGAGGTTCAATCTTTGGATTCACGGTTATGAAATTACTTTGCGCGGAATATAATGCTTCGGGAGAAGTGGCTTATGACGTTATCGGGGATAACGCTTTGTTAAGGAATAATGATGATTTCTATATTCCGGCGTTTGCTGGGGAATTGAGTTGTGTCCCACAGGTCGTTTTACGGGTGGGGAAGATTGGTAAGCATGTGTCGGAGCGTTTTGCCGGGCGTTATTATGATGAGGTCGGCGTTGGTGTCCGATTCTATGCGGATGATTTCGGGCGGAGATTGTCGGGCATGGGGTTGCCTGCTGTCATGGCTTATGGTTTTGATGGGGCTGCCGCGGTATCCGTGTTAAAAAAGTGTGATTCGGGGTTGCGGGATGTCGAGTATAGTTTTCGGGTAAATGAGTTGGAAGTTTTCCGGGGTAAGATGAACGACCTTCCTATACTGCCGGAAAAATTGATTGCCGGTATGTCTGAATATTGTATGTTGAAAATAGGTGATTTAGTCTATTGTGGAAATTCTTTCCGGCAAAAAGAATTGAAAATCGGCGATCGCCTTCAGATGTTTTTGGGTGAAGATTGTTTGTTGGATTTTCATATAAAGTAATATTGGGGATATATAATTGATTTCCGACGAGAACCCGTGGAGAATTCGATGTATTCCCTTATCAAAGACGAATCACTTTCGTTTCACTCCCTTATCAAAGACGTTCGGGGACGTGATTGAAGCGGGAGTGACAGGTTAGAGAAAGGAAATTATACTATTTTTAGATAGATAATTGTAGTGGAGGATTATGGGGATTATTGCCTGAGTGCTGTTCATGTCGTTTTTTGGGGTGTTTGTGAAAATACATCGGGTATTTATGAAAAACAGTTGGAGAAGAGGGTGGGTAGGTGTTATCTTTACAGCATTGTTTTATCATGTAAATGTTTTTAACGATGGATTTTAATTCGGGATAGTCACGGATGGCAGGCCATTGGTTTGTCGGGGAAATTAATATCGAGGGGATATCATGTGGTCGTATTCGGAATAACTTTGGTATTTTTGAGAGGTAGAAATTCTTTTTGTTATTGTTTTTTCTTTTATATTAATTACTTTTGTTGTAAATGAACGAGGATAAGAGGTTCGTTTCGTGGTATTCTGTATTATTATAATAATATATTTATGACTGGTGATATAGTATCGGATATAAGAATGGGGGATAAAAAAGCTTTCCGGGTATTTTTTGAAGATTACTATCCGGTGCTTTATTCTTTCGCCATGAAATATATCCGGGATACGGATGCCGGTCGGGACGTGGCTCAGGATGTGCTGTTGAAATACTGGGAAACAAAGGAGGAGTATTTTACTTTATCGGAGGTGCGGGGATTCCTGTATGTATCGGTACGAAATCGTTGTTTCAATTTGTTGAAAAAATCACGGGTGGAGGAACGGTATATACAAGAGATGCTTCAAGCGGGAGCGGAGTCCTACGAGGAGGACGAGATCGAGAATGAGGTTTTGTTGTTGTTGTACAAGGCCGTGAATGCGCTCCCGACGCAAATGCGCCGCATTATCATGAGTTCGATGGCGGGAAAACGGAATGCGGAGATTGCCGAGGAAATGGGAATTGCCGACGGTACGTTGCATACCTTGAAAAAGATTGCCTACCAGAAATTGCGACAAGCGTTAAAAGATATATTCATCCTTTTATTCTTTTTTCTTTTCCTTTTAAATCAGTTGTTTAGATAATAAGTGTAATTTTTTTTCAAAAAAAACGCTATTTTCATTACCCCTAAATGCAATTGAAGTTGTAGTGAGAATATAAAACTAGAATTGTATTTATAGTAATGGAAACTGAAGAACAAAAAAGAAAAATTATAAAAGCTATCGCGGCTCACTTGGCAAATGTGCCTACCGAAGAGGAGGACTTGTTGCTGAAGGAGTGGCGAGCTGCATCCGAAGAGAACGAGGCTCTTTTCCGGCGTTTCGCGGAGGAGGGATTTGTCGGGCGGAAATTGGAGCGTATGGCGGAAGCTGACGTGAAGTCCGCGTGGTACTTGATGGAGAAACGGGTTGACAGGAAGAGGATGGAGGAAAGGCGTCGTCGGTCGCGGGTATACATGAGTTATGCTGCGGTAGCTGCCGGGATATTGTTGGTTATAACACTGGCGTATGTACTTCAGCCTTCAGTACAAAAGAAAGAGGTGATAGCGCGGCAGGAGATAAACGTGAGCAAAGAGGCACATTTGGTATTGGGGGACGGGCGTATCGTGAAGATTGATAAGAACGGGAATCAAGCTATTGACGAGAGCGGGGGTGTAACCATATACAAGGAATCCAATCATTTGGACTACTCGCGGAGCAATGAAGGGGAGGATACCATAGTCGTGTACAATGAAATGCATACGTTGAACGGGATGGAATATATGATGATTCTGGCGGACGGTACCCGGGTGTTCTTGAACGCGGAGAGTAAATTGCGTTATCCGGTCAGGTTCCATGGCGAACGGGTGGTTGAATTTGAGGGAGAAGGTTATTTCTGCGTGGCAAAGGATTCTTTGCATCCTTTTATCGTGAAAACGAAAGGGATGGACGTGAGAGTGTTAGGTACGGAATTTAATTTGCGGGCGTATGATGACGAAAATTCTTTTGAAACCACGTTGGTGAAAGGGCGGGTTGCCGTGAAAAGCGGTGAACACGAGCACGAGATTGTACCCGGGGAACAGGTCGTGTACGAACGGGTTTCCGGTTTGTTGAACACGCGTGAGGTGGACGTGAGCCTTTACACGGCTTGGCATCATGCGGAAATCAAGTTCAAAGATACGTCAATGGAACGGGTTGCCCGTAATTTAGCCCGTTGGTACGGGGTGAAGTTCGAGTTCTTGGATGAAGAATCGAAGCGGGTAGAATTGGGCGGATGTATCAACCGGTACGAGAATATCGCTCCCATCCTCGATATGTTAAGACGGACGGAGTTGGTAAATGTTGTGTTGGAAAATAATACGGTTTACGTGTCTATAAAAAAATAACACGTGGGGAATTGGAGCTCGCCACGTGTTTGTTTGTTACAATTAATTAAAGTATGTTGAACTTTAATCTTACAAATGTATGAAAAAAAACGAAGGAGGTATCTCTTTGTTTACGAAAAAATTACTAAAAGAAAGTTCGAAAGCGAGAGGTAAGTTGTTTATTTTGTTGTTGGGGGGGATTCTGGTCACGCATCCTGTTCTGGCACAAAATAAAAATGTAACGCTCAAGATGACGAAAGTGAATCTTGAGCAGGTGATCTGGGAAATCCAGAAGCAGACTGTTTACGTGTTCATGTACGGGGCACAGGATGTGAAGACTGTCGTGAACTTGAACGTGGACGTGAAGAATCGTCCGGCCTTGCAGGTGTTGGATTCATGTTTGAAGGCAACCAACCTGACCTACACGGTGAACGGGAATAACGTGGTGATCAAGAAAAAAGAGGTCGCCAAGCAAGAACCCCCGAAAAAAGTCACGATCACGGGGACGGTGAAGGATGAACATGGTGAAGTACTTCCGGGTGTCGCTGTCGTTGTGAAGGGTACGGGAACCGGTGCCGCCACGGATATTGACGGTAATTTCAAGTTCGAGGCTGACCGGGTGTCCGGCATGATTTTACAATTTTCATTCGTGGGAATGGAAACACAGGAGATTCCTTACACGGGACAAAAGAGTTTATCGATTGTCATGAAGGACAAATCCTTGCAGGTGGACGAGGTGGTAGTTACCGGGTACCAGAAGATTGACCGTCGGCTGTTCACGGGGTCTGCCGACATCGTGAAAGCAGCCGATTTGGCGGTGGCGGGTTCCAATGACGTGGGACGTATGTTACAGGGAAAATCTTCCGGGGTACAGATTCAGAACGTGTCGGGTTCTTTTGGTGCGGCACCGAAGATGAGGGTACGCGGGGCGTCGTCCATTTACGGCGACCAGAAGCCGCTGTGGGTGGTGGACGGTATCGTGCTGGAAGATGTCGTGGACGTTTCGGCTGATGACTTGGCTTCGGGAGATGCTGCCACGTTGATCAGTTCGTCGGTCGCGGGGGTGAACTCGGATGATATCGAGAATATACAGATTTTGAAAGATGCTTCCGCGACGGCTCTTTACGGGGCTCGTGCCATGAACGGGGTTGTCGTGATCACGACGAAACGGGGAAGTAAAGGTTCGATGCGGGTGAGTTATTCCGGGGAGTTCACGATGCGGGTGAAACCGATGTACCAAGAATATAATATCATGAATTCCCAGCAGCAGATGATGTTTTACCGGGATTTGGAAGAAAAAGGCTGGTTGAATTACGCGGACGTTTCCCGTGCGGCTAAAGGAGGTGTGTATCGTAAGATGTACGATGCTTTGGATAATTATGACCCGCAGGTCGGGTTTGAGTTACAGAATACGCCTGAGGATAGAATGCGTTATTTGTCGAAATATGAAAAGGTGAACACGGATTGGTTCGGGATATTGTTCAAAAATTCCATACAACAGAGTCATTCGGTTAGTTTTTCCGTGGGATCGGAGAGAAGCAGTTTTTTCGCTTCTTTGAGTTTTTTCAACGATCCGGGATGGACGATCGGGGATAACGTTTCCCGTTACACGGCCAATATGAATTCATCCTTTGATATAAATAAATATTTGAAATTCAATTTCCTGACAAGTCACTCTTATCGTAAACAAAGGGCTCCGGGTACGATAGGACGTGAAACCGATCCGGTGAACGGTTCGATATCGCGTAATTTTGACTTGAACCCGTTTAGTTTCGCGCTGAATACGAGTCGCACGATGCGTCCTTATGACGAGAACGGGGACCCGGAATATTACGTGATGAATTACGCCCCGTTTAATATTATACAGGAGTTGAAGTTGAATTATCTGGATATTGATATGCTGGATTCGAAATTTCAAGCCGAATTTGAAATTCGCCCGCTGGACGGGTGGGATATCAAGTTACTGGGTGCAGTACGGTTCGTGAAGTCCACGCGGGAGCATAAAATTAAAGAAGGCTCCAATCTGGCGGAATGTTATCGCGCTGATTATGACGCAACGGTGCGCGGTAGTAACAATTTCCTGTATAATGATCCGAGTACTCCCGGGTTGCCGGCTATCTCCGTGTTGCCGCAGGGGGGATTTTATAACCGGACGGACAACCGGTTGTTAAATTATTATTTTCGGGCGACGACCAATTATTCGGGAATGATTGCGGAGAGGCACATGTATAATGTGATGGCGGGAATGGAAATGCGGAGTACCAATCGTCGGGAAACGTACTCTAAAGGTTTCGGTATCCAGTATGACCGGGGAAATGTTCCTTTTATAGATTACCGGATTATCAAACAAATTCTGGAGCGGAACGATCAGTATTTCGGGTTGGAGAACGCGTATGATCGTTTTGTTGCCATGTTTTTAACCGGAAGTTTTTCATGGGCGGGAAAGTATACGTTAAACCTAACCGGGCGTTATGACGGTTCGAATAGAATGGGACAGGCTACTTCTTCCCGGTGGTTGCCCACGTGGAATGTCAGTGGGGCTTGGAACGTGAAGGAAGAGTCTTTTATGCAGGATATAGATAATATCTCTTTGCTGACGTTGCGTGCCACGTATGGTCTGACGGCAAGTATGGGACCGGCGACGAACGCGAAGGCCGTGTTCATGGGGGATGTTTCTTTCCGTCCCACGCAGGCAGAGAAGGAAAATCAGATCGTGATTCACTCTTTGGAAAATTCGGAATTGACTTGGGAGAAACAATACGAGTTGAATCTGGGGGCAGACCTCGGTCTTTGGAATAACCGGGTGAGCGTGAGTACGGACGTTTATTTCCGTAACGGGTTCGATCTGATCGGTATCCTGCGCACGATGGGTATTGGCGGGGAGTCGTTAAAATATGCCAATTACGCGGATATGAAGTCCAATGGGGTGGAGTTGACGATTAATACTAAAAATATGATCCGACCGAAATTCTCGTGGACAACCAATCTGACATTTGCTTACAATAGAAATGAAATCACGAATCTGGCTTCCAATTCACAAGTGATGCAATTGATATCACCGAGTGGGGCGCCCATGGAGGGAAAGCCTGTCAGGGGTGTGTACGCTATCCCGTTTAAAGGTTTGAATAGTCAGGGATTGCCGACTTATTTGAATCAGGATCATGAAGTTACGGTGTCGGATTTGAACCTGCAAGAAGTTCAGAAGACCGATTTCTTGAAATACATGGGGTCAGCGGATCCGAAGTTCACGGGAGGTTTCGATAATTCATTCAAGTATGGAGATTTCCGTTTAGCCGTGTTTTTTACTTACCAGTTCGGGAGTAAGATTTGGCTGGATCCTGTTTTTAAATATCGTTACTATGATAATGAAGCTATCCCGAACGAGTTTGCCGATCGTTGGATGGCTGCCGGAGACGAAAAATATACAAAGATACCGGCTATAATTTCTCATCGTCAATACAAGAATAGTCCTGAATTGGAGTTAGCTTATAATGCCTATAATTATAGCACGGAACGTGTGGCAAAAGGCGATTTTATCCGCTTGAAAGAGGTCACGCTTAGTTATGATATACCCAAGGATTGGATAAAAGGATGGAAAATCGAGAATCTTTCCTTCAGGGTTTCAGCGTCGAATTTGTGTATTCTATATGCCGATAAAAAATTGAAAGGTCAGGATCCCGAGTTTGCTCGTTCCGGCGGTGTCGCTTTACCTGTACCAAGGCAATTTACTTTGGCTGTGAAACTAGGGTTTTAATTAATAACGAGATATTTATGAGATCGTATATTTTTATTGTATTATTGTTTTCGACTCTTTTTATCGGCTGTGAGTCATTTTTGAGTGAGGTGCCCGATGACCGTACCGAGTTGAAGGACGTTGAGTCGATCAAGGCCTTGTTGGTTTCGGCATACCCGGAGGGACATTATATGCTGCAAGGCGAGTGGATGAGTGATAACGCTGACGATAAGGGTACGTGGCAGGTTTCCGTGTATCCGCAGATGCAGGAAGAGGCTTATAAATGGGAGGAAAACACGACCAACGATTATGATTCGCCCACGAAATACTGGGATGCTTGTTATCGTGCCATTGCTGCGGCGAATCACGCGCTGGAAGCTATTGATAACCTTGGAAATACCCCGGAACTTCAACCGTACAGGGGAGAAGCGCTCGTCGCGAGGGCATACGCTCATTTCATGCTGGTCAATTTCTGGGGGAAACATTATAACCCGGCGACGATGGCAAGTGATTTAGGCGTGGCTTACGTGGAAAAACCGGAAAAGGAGGCTCTCGTGATTTATACCCGTAACACGGTGAAAGAGGTGTACGAGTTTATCGAGCGTGACTTGACGGAAGGTTTGCCTCTGTTGCGAGACAACGCTTACGATGTTGCCAAATACCATTTCACGAAGGCTGCCGGGGCGGCGTTTGCAGCCCGTTATTATCTGTATCGCGGTGATTCGTGGGATAAGGTACAGGCGTATTGCACGGAGGTTTTGGGAGAAGGAACCGGGTACAAAGATTTGTTGAGAAATTACACGCAGAATTATTTGCCCGTGTCTTCGAACGTGATCGAGTACATGAAATTGTACACGAATTACGGGGAACCTGCCATATTGTTGTTGACCAACGGGGTTTCCATCTGGTGGCGGGCGGAGAGTTTCTCCCGTTACGGGCTTTCGTTGAGCAAGAAGAACGAAATATTCCCGGATAACGATCCGGTATGCGGCGGGAAATTGATCTATCCGATTTTCGGCGCGGCGCCGACTTACGTTTTGTACAAATCATACGAGTATTTCAAGAACACGTATCCCGGATCGACAACAGGGCGTCCCTATGTTTTTTGCGTGGCTTTCTCGATGGAAGAATTGGCGTTGAACCGGGCGGAAGCCTACACGATGACAAAGGATTATGACAAGGCTCTGGCGGATATTAACCTGTTTCTGAGTACGCGCATTACCAGTTATAACCCGACTTCTCATACCGTGACGTTGGAAAAAATCAAACGTTTTTACGGGGAACAGAAGAATGGCGTGGAATTGGAACCATGGTATAAAGATCAGATAGATGCAGACCAGATGCTGGTGTTGAAATATATCACCGATCTGAAGCGGAGAGAGTTTTGCTCGGAAGGTATGCGTTGGTTTGATGTCAAACGCTTCAATATAGAAGTGACACACAAGGAATACGGAACACAGAATAAGTATATTCTGACCAAGGACGATCCCCGGCGATTGTTGCAGGTTCCGGTAACAGCGGTAAGTTATGGGATGGAACCGAATCCCCGTTAATGGATAAATCGGATGATTATGAAAAAAGTTTTATTTAGCATTATTATATTGATTTCCTTCCAAGCATTATGGACGGGATGTAGTGAAAATGCCAAGTTCGACGACTCGATCTACGATATAAAGGATCCTGTCTGGAACGAAGTTGACACGTGGATTTTTGAAAATTACGTGAAGCCGCACAATATAGAGGTTCTTTATCGTTGGAAAGATATCGAAACAGAAGCCAATAAGAACTTGATACCGGCGCAGATAGACACGATTGTTCCTTTCTTGCGGATGGTGAAGCACGGGTGGATTGATACCTATCTGGAGCTTTGCGGGATGGAAGTGATGAACCCGATTTTTCCGAAGCAGATATTGTTATTGGGAAGTGCGGGTTGGAATGAAGACGGTACCAAGACGCAAGGTACCGCCGAGGGTGGTAAAAAGGTGGTATTGTATGAGTTGGAGGAGTATGATCCTAAAAATTGGGATAATGTCATGCATTACATCCGGGTGTTACACCACGAGTTTACGCATATATTGAATCAGAAAAAGGAATATAATCTGGCATTTAAACAGATTACACCGAATTCTTATTCTGCAACATGGACGGGGAATAGCGTGGAACAAGCCCGTTCTCTGGGATTTGTGACACCTTACGCGATGGCGGAACCGGGGGAGGATTTCGCGGAAGTGGTAGCGGAGTACGTGACAAACACGGCTGAATCGTGGGAAGCCTTGTTGGGGAAAATCTCGAACGAAACGGGGAAAAGTAATATCCTGAAAAAGCTGGATATGGTGAGAACTTATCTTGACGAGTCGTGGGGAATAGATATCGATAGGCTTCGGGAGCTTGTAAACACGGCGATAGATGATGTTGTACAAGGAAACTATTAAAGCATAGATTATGAGAAAGATATATTTATCATGGATAATACTGGGGCTATTCTTCACTGCCTGTACCGTGGACAATGATACGGTATTTGACGAGAATGCGGTGGTACGGGTTCAGAAAGTGATTGATAATTGTGCCCAAGAATTGGTGAAACCGGAGTTCGGCTGGAGGATGCTTTACGTGCCTAACTCGGAAACCCACGGGGGGTATAATGTGTTGATGAAGTTTCTGGACTCGGAAAATGTCAGAGTGTATACCGACTTCGTGGAGGAAACTACGGTTTCTACTTATAGTTTTAACGCTTCCCAAGGTCCGGTGTTGAGTTTTGACACTTATTCCTGCCTGCACTATCTGGCAGATCCGAAAAATAAACCCCAAGGAAAAGGATTACAGGGAGAATTTGAGTTCGTGATACAGAGTATTTCGGCGGATTCTATCGTGTTTCTGGGAAAGAAATACAGCAATAAACTTGTATTTACTCCCGCCGAGGAAACCGATTGGACCGAGTTAATGGAGGCTTCCCGTAAGAATATCGAACGGATGGCACCACCGAAAGACGCACCTTTTTTCAGGGGATTGATGATGAACCAGACGGCTATTAATCTGATTTATGATCCGGATACCCGTAGCGCAAGTTACACGTATGCCGATGATGAAACGAAAGAAATCAAGACGGCTCGTACGGCTGTTTTCGGGACGAAAGAAGGAATTGCCTTCCAGCCGAAAATTAAAGTAAACGGGGTCGTGTTGGGCGCATTGAAATATAACGAGGCAAAGGATTTGTTTGAATCGAATACTCCGGGTGTTATCGGTAGTTTGAAATATAGCCATAAACCGCCTTTCCAATTCTACAATTCGGTGAGGGATATGCAGAGCGGTAGTGATCTGGTTGGTTTGGCGAAAATTGGTAAACTTGAACCCAGTATGGCTATTATGTCGGAAATCGTGAAAATGCTTTCCAATATGTCGTTTATGTGCGAGGAGTTAAAAAACGGGTATCCGTTGGCGGTGCTTGCCGGTTTGAAACAAATTAGAATCGTGTGGCAGTTGAATTACAATGGCACGATGGTCGGTCCGTGGCTGAGTTTCTTCGGGGCGGAAAACGGGTTTGCCGAAGCGAATTGTTCATTGGATTTGGGTATGGAGATGGAGGTTTTGCGTGATGACCAGTTGCGCTTCTCGCTTATTCCGGGAAGGATGATGAGTAATAATGATAAATTTTGGTCGAACATGGAATCCCAGATTACTTACGAAACATTTCGGCGGTTCTTCACCGACCCGGCAGGATTCACGATTGTTCCGGCCGGTAATAATCAGTATTATTTTGTGAATCTGGCAGACTCCAAACGTTGGATCGTGTTGACAAAAGAATAATCGATGTGATTTAAAAAGAATGTTTATGAATATGATTCAGAATAAATTACGAAATATATACTTGCTGTTATTTTTTCTTGTAGCGTGGAACGGGCATTTGTTCGCGGAGCGGGAGATAAGTAACGTGATGACGGCAAGGAACGTTTTCATGCGGGATACCGTGAAAAAGGATTCCAGTGTCATTATACAAGGTCAGGTTTTTGATGAAGCTAATACTTCGCTTCCCGGTGTGACGATTAAGATTAAAGGTACACAAGCGGGTACGGTTTCGGATGCCGATGGAAAATTTAAATTGACACTTCCGGGTGGGAAATATACTTTGATATTTACTTATGTCGGTTACAAGAACCGGGAAATAAGCAGCACGGACACGAGGGCGTTGAGAAAGGTCGTGTTGCAGGAAGATGTACAATCTATTGACGAGGTCGTTGTGACCGGTTACCAGACGATTGACCGTAAACTCTTTACCGGTGCGGCATCCGTGGTGAGAGCCGATCAGCTGGAATCGGACGGGGCGAATGACATCGCCCGTATGTTGCAAGGAAAAGCTGCCGGCGTTGCCATACAGAACGTGTCGGGTACTTTCGGTGCGGCTCCTAAATTGAAAATTCGAGGTTCTTCTTCTATTTTCGGAGAAATGCGGCCTTTGTGGGTAATCGACGGGGTGGTGTTGGAAGACGTGGTAGAGGTTAGTGCCGACGAACTTTCATCGGGTGACGCTACTACTTTGATCAGTTCCGCCGTGGCAGGTCTGAACGGGGATGATATCGAAACCTTCCAGATATTGAAAGATGCTTCGGCAACAGCTCTTTACGGGGCGAGAGCCATGAACGGCGTGATTGTAATCACGACTAAAAAGGGTAAAGTAGGACAGATGAAGTTGAATTATTCGGGAGAGTTTTCCGTGCGGCAAGTGCCTTCCTATCGGGAGTACAACATCATGAATTCCCAGCAACAGATGGGTGTGTACCTTGATTTGGAAAGTAAAGGTTGGCTGAGTTACGTGGGGATACGGAACGGTGCTAACGGTGGTGTTTATCGTAAAATGTACGATGCCTTGAGTGACTATTATGACGAGTCGGGTTTTGAAGTTGAGAATACCCGGGAAGGACGGGCAAAGTTCTTACAAAAATACGAGAAGTTGAACACGAATTGGTTCAAGGCACTTTTCCGCCCGAGTATACAGCAAAGTCATTCCGTGTCCATGACAACGGGATTGGAAAAGGCTAGATTCTATGCTTCTTTGAGTTATTTCGGTGACCCGGGGTGGTCGCCCACGGATGACGTGAAGCGTTTTACGGCGAATATCAATACAACGATAGATCTTGCCAAGTGGATTAATATAAACATATTGACAAACGGCTCCATGCGTTTGCAGAAAGCACCGGGAACTCTTTCCCGGGCAGTGGATGCGCAAGCGGGAACAATTTCGCGGGCGTTTGATATCAACCCGTTCAGTTATGCCTTAAACACAAGCCGGGTGCTGCGTCCGAGGGATGACAATGGAAATCCCGAGTATTACGTGATGAATTATGCCCCGTTCAGCATCTTGAACGAGTTGGATAATAACCAGATTGATATCGAGTTGTTGGATACGCGGTTTCAAGCGGAAGTGGAGTTGAAACCGTGGAGGCCGCTTAACGTGAAATTGATGGGTTCCGTGCGTTATGTGAAGAGTAGCCGGGAACACCAGATTCACGAAAATTCCAATATGGCGGAGTCTTACCGGGCGGATTATAACACGATGGTACGCGAATATAATGGTAATTTGTACCGGGACCCGGATAATATTACCGGGGTACCTGTTTCCGTGTTACCGAAAGGTGGTTTCTATACCCGTTCGGATAACTCCCTGCTGAACTATTATTTCCGCGGGATGGCGGGTTACAACGATTTATTGAATGATTTCCACAACGTGAGCGTGTTGGTGGGAATGGAATTGAAAAGTACCAAACGTACGGCTTCCGAGAACTATGGTTACGGGATGCAATATGACCGGGGAAATGTTCCTTTCGTGGATTACAGGATATTGAAAAAAGCGATAGAACAAGGACTTTCTTATTTCGATTACAAAAATATGACCGATCGGTTTGTGGCTCTGTTTGCCACGGCGGGGTATTCCTTCAACGAGCGGTACACGTTGAACGGTACGGTACGTTATGACGGTTCCAACAAATTGGGTAAATCGAAAACTTCCCGTTGGCTGCCGACGTGGAACGTCAGTGGTGCATGGCATTTGAAGAGTGAATGGTTCCTGCGGCATACCGAGTGGTTGTCAAGATGGACATTCCGCGCGACATACGGGTTGACGGCTAACATGGGACCCGCCACTAATGCGGCAGTGGTATATAGAAACGCGATACAGTATCGTCCGGTGGATTACCGGGAGAACGGTATTTATATCGAGGAACTGGAGAACTCTGATATTACTTGGGAAAAGCAATACGAGTTGAACATCGGTATGGACTTGGGTATATTCAATAACCGTTTCAGTCTGACTGTTGACTGGTACAAGCGTTCCGGTTTCGATTTGATCGGTTTGATGCGGTCTGCCGGTATCGGGGGAAAGAGTTTCAAGTTTGCCAACTACGCGGATATGACTTCTCACGGGTTCGAGTTCACGTTGAACACGAAAAATATCAATACCCGTGTTTTCAAGTGGGAAACAAATATGACCTTCTCTTACAACAAGAATAAAATTACCAACTTGTACTCGAACCCGCGGGTGATAGACTTGTTGCCGGTAGAGGGATACCCGAAGGAGAATTACCCTGTGCGGGGACTCTATTCCATACCGTTTGTCGGATTGAATAGTGAAGGTATGCCCGTGTTGATGAACGAGAACGGGGTGGCTACTGTCGGGGAGGTTAATTTTGAAGAGGTGAATAAAACGGATTACTTGATTTACGAGGGACCGGTTGACCCGAAAATGATTGGTGGGTTTGACAACACGTTTAACTTCAAGAATTTCAAGGTAGGTATATTCTTCACGTACCAGTTCGGAAGTAAATTGCGTCTTTACCCTTCATTCAGTGCCCGGTATTCCGATTTGTTGGGAATGGGACGAGAATTTGCTGATCGCTGGATGTTGCCCGGAGATGAAGAGATAACCAATATTCCGGCTATCCCTACCGTGCGCGATAATCAGAATTACCCTTATCTGGAAAGAGCGTACAATGCTTATAATTATTCTAACGTACGCGTGGCTAAAGGGGATTTCATTCGCTTGAAAGATATTTACGTGACCTACAACGTGCCGTCGAATATCGTGAAGAAAATAAAGCTGAATAATTTATCCGTAAGAGCGGCGATTTCTAATGTAGCCCTGTTATTGTCGGATAAAAAACTGAAAGGGCAAGATCCCGAGTTCGTGCGTTCCGGTGGGGTTGCGCTTCCCGTGCCGAGGCAATACACGTTTACATTGAAATTTGGATTCTAACTAAATATTTTGCTATGAAGAAAAGTAATTTGACATTTATCATGATGGGACTACTGCTATTCTGCGGGTGTGACGACTTCCTGAATGAGGAACCGGACGATCGGGCAAAAGTTGAGAGTCCAAGTGATATAAAAGAATTATTAGTGAATGCTTATCCGCGCGCCAGTTATTTTGTGATTTGCGAGATGATGAGTGATAACGTGGCGGATAGAGGGTTCAGCAATAGTTGTGCGACCGCGGTAACCGACGATGAGATGTACCATTGGAAGGACGGGACGGATAGTGATGCGGATTCTCCTTTTGCCGTGTGGACTGGATGGTACGAGGGAATCGCTGCAGCGAATTATGCTTTGCGGGTGATTGACAGTAAACCGGATCAGGAGAACTATAACGCAATGCGGGGTGAAGCCTTGTTATGCCGGGCTTTGGGGCATTTCCTGCTCGTTAATTTGTGGGCGGAACATTACGATCCTGCCACGGCATCGACGGCTCCGGGGATTCCTTACGTGACGGAGCCGGAAACCGTGGCGATCAAAGAGTATACGCGCAATACAATGGAAGAGGTGTACGATATGATTGAATCGGATCTTCGCCGAGGTCTGGCTTTGATAGACGATAAAAGTTATACTATGCCTAAATTCCATTTCACGAAGCGGGCGGCTCACGCGTTCGCTGCACGATTCTATACTTACAAGGGTACGGATTGGGATAAGGTGGTTTACCATACTTTACAGGCGGCACCGGAGAATTTTGCCACGGAAATGCGGGATTATAGCGTGTTGAATAATATGACTATCATGGAATACATGAAAGAATACACGAACCCCGCTTTGGCAAACATCCTGCTTGCCGTGTGTATGGAAACTTACTGGAATGATTTGTACCAGACTTGTCCCCCGAAGAACTCGCGTTACGTGTTGAGTCCGGCGATGGCTTATTCTTTATTTCATCCCAATTCTTCCAACAATCTTCAACGCGGGCGTTGGGTGTACCGGAAGGAAGGTACGGGAACTTCAGTATCATCGATGGTAAAGTTTTATGCTTACTTTAAGAATATATCGGAAACATCTAATTGGGGAAACACTTACGTGAATATGCCGATGTTCACGGTGGAAGATGTCGCGTTGAATCGGGCGGAAGCGTATACGATGCTGGGGGATACGACACGTGCTTTGCAAACGATTAATCGCTTCTTGAGTATGAGAACATCGGATTACGATCCGGTAAAGCATGGTTTGAACATGAAGAGAATTATAACCTATTTCCAAGAACCTTCATGGGATGACCAGCGTCCGGAACCTCACTATAAGGCGGAATTGGATGCCGATAAGAACAAATTGTACCTGATGATGGCTATTGCCTACCTGCGCCGCAAGGAATTTATGCAGGAGGGCATGCGTTGGTTTGATATCAAGCGTTTCCACTTGCCCGTGGTGCATACGTTGCATTGGGAGGGAACGGAGATTGCTTTGGAGCGCTACGATAAGCGGCGTGCGTTACAAATCCCGCAGGAAGCACAGAAGGTGGGGGTAATACCCAATGAACGTTAACCTTAAATTTATCCTTATGAAAATGAATCGTTTAAAATATTGGATATTTACAATCTTGTTTACCGGATTGTTGGCAGCTTGTTCGGATGATGACGATTTTTCCGATACAATTCTGGATACGACTCCAGAACCGTTGACGGAAACGGATGTTTGGATCATGGAGAATTTTACTCAATCTCATAACATAGATGTAATTTATAAATGGCGCGACTTTGAGACCAATCAGGAACTGAATCTGGTTCCGCCTTCTGAAGACCGGGTGATTCCCTTTCTCGATGTGATTCGTCGGGTATGGATGGAGCCGTATATTAAATTGGGGGGAATCTCTTTCTTCAATAAAACAGCCCCGAAACAGTTGATGCTCGTGGGTTCGGCTGGATACTTGGAGGACGGTCTTTATCTTTTGGGTGAAGCGGAACAGGGTAACCGGATTACGGTCTATTCGATCAACAATTCCGATCCTTACGAGGAAGGTATGTTGTTACGGAACACGAATACGTTCCATCACGAGTACGTGCATATCTTGCACCAGTTGGAAAAATATCCGTCGGCTTTCGAGGAAATCAGCGCGATGGATTACACGACGAATTGGGCTGCAATCTCTGATCCTTATCAATTGGGTTTCGTGTCCAATTACGCGGCGGCGGATGCTAACGAGGATTTTGCCGAGACAGTAGCAAAATTTATTATGATGGATGAAGAAAATTGGCAGGGGATGTTTTTATACCCGGATTCCGAGGAAGCAAGAAAAAAATTGAAAGAAAAAGAAACCATCATGCTACAGTACATGAAGAATGTTTGGGGAATTGATATGCACCAATTGCGTAAACTGGTGCAGGACGAAATTGCCAAGATTCTGAAGGAAGGTAAACAGGATAATGAAGAAGAACAATCTAATGACGACTAGCTATGAGTAAGATAATGATATACGTATTGATCGGGATGTTGACCTTCATCGCAGGGTGTGAGGTAAATAACGACTACGTTTTTGATGATATATCAACTCACCGGATCACGAAATACATAGAAGAATGTGAAGCCGTGTTGCAGGAAGCTCCCCACGGCTGGAAATTGGTATATTACCCGGACACGAGCCAATACGGGGCTTTTACCTTTTTGATGAGGTTCCATGACGGCAATCGTGTAGCGATGCAATGGGACGGAGATCAAGATGTGACGGAAAGTAACTATTCTTTTAATACTTCTCAAGGACCGATATTAAGTTTCGGAACCTATTCCTTATTGCATAAGTTGGCGGATCCCACACCCGATGTTATCGGTGGTAAACCGGGACTCGGTTTCGGCGGGGAGTACGAGTTCCTGATCCAGAATGTCAGTGACCGGAAAATCGAATTTCTCTCGAAGAAAAAGAAAAGGAAAGTGATATTGGAATGGGCTGCCGCTGAAGATTGGGATAACATGGAGCATAACCGGGAAATGGTACAGCGTTTCGCTGTTGACCCGCAACTGCCGTTATACCATTATTTGCAAATCGGCGATCAGCTGGCTTGCTTCCTGTATAGCCAGAAAATGCGTATGGTTTACATGGTATGTCCGGAAGGAAATTCGGTACAAGCGTATCGCCTGCCGTGGTCTTCCACTCCGCGGGGGATTCGTTTTGATGAACCGGTCACTTTCGCGGGTATCACTTTTTCGGAAGTGACGATTGATGCCAATGGTGTCATGAGTATTGTGGATGCAGACGAGAAAGGTCATTTTTTTAGAGCGGAAAACAAAGAACAGAATTGTCTGGTACGTTATCTGGGAGCTGTCGCTGCTTCCAAAAAGTATGACGGTTTTAATCTGGTGGAGTGTGGAAGTGGATTTGACGTGTTGGTTCCTAAAGATAGAGGAGTAGAAGAATTTCGTTTCTACTGGAATCTGGCGGGTTACGCCGGGGTGGAACTCTATATGCGTAGGGAAACCGGTATTGCCACTTATGCAACTTTATACCCGCATACGATTGTGGATGACGGAATCGGTGATTGTATCGTGTTCACGAAACCTGAATTTCCGAGATACGAGATTGGCGGGGCGGTGACGAATACCGATTATTCTTGGTTTGGTTTTTCTTACGAGAAAATATTGGAGCCATTGTTTCTGATATCGGAAGGATTGACAGTGCTTGCCTTTGGAAAGCAGACGTTTATCGTTAAAAACGGCGATAGTACCGTTTGGGGACTATGTAGTGCGAAAGAAGGTAGGGATTAATTAATTAACAATGAAGATTATGAAAACGATAAGATTACTGATAATATTGTTGATAACCTACATGGGGTATAGCTGTAGCGATGAGGAAGAATCATTGAAAAAGTTTATCTCCGACAAGGTGGAAATATCAGATTTAGAGTTGATAATTCCATCGGGAAGGTTTACCGAACGAACGATTATTACTTCGGATATCCCGTGGACATTGGAAGGCGGAGATGGCTGGTGTTCTTACGAACCGAAAAACGGGGAAGCCGGAACGACAATCGTGAACTTTACCTTGGAACCGAACACGGAATATGACGATCGTAGTGTGAATGTCACGCTTTCGGCGGGAGGAAAGAAGTACACGTTGACCGTGTACCAGAAAAAGAAGGATGCTATCATTCTTTCGAAAGACAAGTTTGACAATATCGGGATGGAAGGAGACGAGATAACCGTCAACTTGCAAACCAATATCGACTATCGGGTAGAGATTCCGGCAGCATCCGCCTCTTGGATCACGGTTTTGCCGGAAGGCAGAAGTAGTGGTTTGGCTCGCGGGTTGGAAAATAAATCCATGTCTTTTAAAATTGACGCGACACGGGATGAAAGTGCCCGGGTAGGAGAGATTATTTTTATGAGTGTCGAGGACGAGAAGTTGAGAGATACCGTTTATGTTTATCAAGTGCAGCGGGATGTTATTGTGCTTTCCCGGTCAGAATATGTCGTGCCGCTAGAGGGGCAGACGTTGAAAATTGATTTACGTTCGAACGTAACATATGACGTGGAGATTCCGCAAGACGTGGACTGGCTGCGTTTGGATCCCGGACGTCAACGCTCGCCCAGAGTGGATCGTTTGTTGCTGCAAGTAGATGAATTTATGGATGGAGGAACCAGAAATTGCGTGGTTACCGTCAGGGATAGAAATACCCCGTCATTGTACGCGGAAATAAAAGTTTTACAGATAGATCGGGAGATTATTGTGATCGAGGATTCCGAATTTGTTGTAGACAGAGTATTGACAGCTCCGCGGGAAGAAGCAACCTACATGTTGAACATCTCGGATAATATTGACGGGCGTTATGAACTTGTTATTCCCAACCATGCTAATTGGATTCAGCCTGCTCCCGTGACTTTCGGGTTAGCATCGGGAAGTATGCGGATCAAATTGACAGAGAACCCGATTGATAAAACGCAGCGTATGGCTAAAATTTTTGTGCGAGGGATAGATAATCACGAAACTGTTGATACATTGACCGTCGTTCAGGCCGGAGGTATAGAAGCGGATCTTGACGAGCGGAAAATCATCTATGAAATAGCATTAGCTTTGGATTTCGAGAATTGGCCTGACGTTTTTAAGAAAGCTTGGTCTATGGAAAAACCGATAGAAGAGTGGTATGGGGTGAAAACACGTGACGGTAAAGTGATTGAACTTACATTCCCGGCGGATGGAAACGGACAGATTTCACCTAAAATCGGAGAACTTACTTATCTGGAAACCTTGAGTTTCGGTGGTAGTTACTCTGTTGCCGGGCGTAGGGTTTCCGGACCGATACCGCCGGAAATCAGTAGGTTGACGAACTTGAAAAAGTTATCGTTGAGAGGTGATTTTACAGAATTTCCGGTAGAATTTGGGGCTTTGGAAAGCCTTGAAGATTTGACCTTGAATTTCTCTTTCTATGATGCGTTAGATGTGATAGGTGATCTCGAGAATTTGAAAAGATTGACCATCACAACCGGTTTTGCCGGTCCGATGTCGGAGAACTGGGCAAAATTGATAAAATTGGAATACCTGAGTCTTTCTACGACTGGATTCACGTCAGTAGAACCTGTCGAACGCATGGTGTCGTTGAAGACGCTTTCTTTGTCCAATTGCAAGAATGTGCAAGGTGCTCTTCCCGGTGGAGTGGGATATTTGACGGCTTTGGAATCGTTGTCTATAACCAATAGTTCGTTCTCCGACCTGTGTACTTCATTGGGAAGTCTGGTGAATCTTAAAACACTGACCATCACTGGAAATAACTTCAATTTTATACCGGAAGATATTGGTGGATGTAAATCATTGATCACGTTGAACATGAGCGGTAATAATATTAGTGGGACGATACCGGAATCTATCGGGGACTTGGTAAATGTTACCACGTTAAATTTGAATAGCAATCAATTGACAGGGAATATTCCCGCAACGATCGGCGGAATGAGGGAAGTTACTTCCATTGAATTGAAAAATAACCGATTAACGGGAATTATTCCTTCTTCTGTCGGCAACTTGGTAAAAGTAACTAAGCTTGACTTGAGTAACAATCGATTGATAGGCTTATGCCCGGAGATCGGTAATATGTATGCCTTGAAAACATTGGATGTATCGGATAATCGTTTGGAAGGGACGATACCTTCATTGGGCAAATTAACAGCATTAGCTACTGTTAAATTATCCAGAAACTCATTGTCGGGGACCATACCGATGGATTGGAATAAGAACATGACGGGATTGTCAAGGATAGAATTAACTAATAATCAGTTGGAGGGTGAAATACCGAGTACTTTAGCGTTGTTGCCTAAATTGACATACTTGTGTCTGGATTCGAATAGGCTGGTGGGAGAGATACCATCTACTTTATTTAAGGTAACCACTTTGAAGGATCT
Organism: Butyricimonas sp. Marseille-P3923; assembly: GCF_900184685.1. Lineage (GTDB taxonomy): Bacteria > Bacteroidota > Bacteroidia > Bacteroidales > Marinifilaceae > Butyricimonas > Butyricimonas muris. The sequence goes on along the minus strand of NZ_FXXL01000007.1, from coordinate 1,796,716 downwards.
TTATTTGCAAGATAATCAATTAAGTGGAGAACTTTCTGTTGATTTTGCTAATTTCAAGTTGAACAACCTTGATTTACGTGATAATAATTTTGAAGGTGCTATTCCGGAGAAAATTAGTGAAGGTGGTTTTTCTCTCTCGACGAGTGTTTTGCATTTAAGTGGCAACAGATTGACAGGGACAATTCCGCTGAATTTGTGGTCTAAAATGGAGAGTCACCCTAACTGGTCAATTCGAGAACAGCAGAATGGGGTTATATTGGCTCCTCCTCCCGGTAAAACGGAATGATTGAAATAGAGATTGTTCGAGAGGTATAAAGACTCTTGATGTTTGCCTCTCGAACACCTTTTGAATTTAAAAATATTGGATATGAAGACTAGATGGATACACATATTAGGAATACTTTTTCTGACATCTCTTTTTGTCGGATGTAGTGATGATAACGAGAACGAGCCGGAAGTGCCTGATCCCGGTACTGAAACCCCGGAGGCATTAGTTGCCCCCTCGGATTTGAGGGTAGCAAGCTACACGTATAATAGCGCGATTTTACTTTGGAAAGGAAACGCCGATAAATATGAAATAAGATTTAACGAGGGAGAAGTCATGGAATTGGAAGGTACCTCGTTCGGGACGGAGTCTTTGCAACGTGAAACGGATTATAATTGGGAAGTGCGGGGAGTCCGAGGGGAGGAATACACGCAATGGGTTAAAGGAGAACCTTTCAAAACCACGGCTTACGTGGACCCCCGTGAACGTTGGTGCGGTGAATGGATGAGTCAGAACTGGGGACTTGCCTTGTATTTTTCCGGTAAAGAGATCGCGTTGGATGATTTTATACCGGAATTGCCCGAGGGAACCTTGAATGAATTGTTGGCTCTGCTCTCTTTCACGATAGAAAAAGAGGGAGGAGAGGAAAGTAATTTGATTCGGGTAATCTCCCCGCTGTTGACAAAATTGGAATTACCGGATTCTTTCACGATTCCGATCGAAGAAGATGAATTTCGTTTGGATATTCCCCGGACAGACACGATCACCATACTTAAAGACGTGTCTTATCCTTTAGCCGACTTCCCGTTTATTTCGGAGATTGAAGGAATTAAAGATTTGGTTCAGAACAATAATTTGAATGATTTCGAATTATTGATTAAACAAATCTCGATCGAATTGGGACCAATGGATGCAGAGAAAGATATTATTCCCGCTAAAATCAGCGTGTCTACCGGAATGATTTTAAAGACAGATGCTGAGATAATCAATATGTTGATTAATCTTTTCGACCCGAAATTAAATGGAAATTTCACGGCGGATTTAATGAAAAAATGAATACAAGAAATGGATAGAATCGAAAAAGAGGTTGTCTAGGCAACCTCTTTCTCTTGTAAATATTCTAGATAAAAAAGAATGATTAATTCATTTTATTATAAAGAAAACGCTTGATCTTGTGAGTCGGGGTTTTTTCAAACGGTTCGTGTTGAACCATTACCAGTTGTAATTTTGAGAAATTATTTACCCGTGCATTCACGTAATCGCGAAGTTCTTGTTTTTGTTCTTCGATATAATCGTTGATCTTCTTTTTATAATCTCCGGCTTGATCTTTGAATTTCTGGTATTGTTTTTCCAGTTCTTCCATGTTGAAATGAACCATGGCAACAAGTTTACCGCTATTTTCAACGACCAAAGACTCGTTCACGAAACGGAAATTATTGATGATAGATTCTATTTCTTCCGGGTAGATATTCTCACCGGACGCACCTAATATCATCGTTTTGATTCTTCCCCGGATAGCCAGACGACCTTTCTTGTCCAATGTACCCAAGTCACCGGTTTTAAACCAACCGTCTTCGGTGAAGACCTCGGCATTGAGTTCCGGGCGTTTATAGTACCCTTGCATCACGTTGGGACCTTTAATCCAGATTTCCCCTTGTCCGGATTTGTCCGGATTGTCGATACGGATGTCAACCCCTTCCATGATAGGACCTACTCCTTGCAGGAATGTTTGCGAAGGATTCGAACCGGCAGCCATGGGAGCGGTTTCCGTCAGACCGTAACCGATAGCGTAGGGGAATTTAGCTTCCCGCAGAAATTGCTCCACGGTACCGTCCAGTTTGGAACCACCGATTCCGAAAAATACCAATTCTCCCCCGAATGTTTCCATCAGTTTCTTGCCCGCCATACGATTCAAAAGTTTACGAGTCGGTGCAAACTTATAAATCGCACTCATGAGTTTTGAACTCGTGAATTTGGGTAAAACTTGTGATTTGTATATCTTTTCGATAATCAACGGCACGGACAAAACAACGGTAGGACGAATCTTCTGCATCGCCGGAACCAGTAATTTCGGTGTCGGTACTCGGTCGAGATAGAAAACTTGAGCACCGAACATAAGCGGTAGCAAAAGTCCCAGCGTGTTCTCGTAAGTATGTGCCATCGGCAATATACTCAAGAAGCGATCGGCTTCACTCACGTGTTGGATAGTACAGCATTGGCGTGCGTCCCACACGAGGTTTTTGTGTGTCAGTACTACACCTTTCGAGAATCCGGTTGTTCCTGAAGTATAGATGATCGACGCGATGTCTTCCTCCTCGATGGAAATTTCCGGGAGAGGAGTCGTGTTATTCAAATCGATATCCGGTACTAACTTGTCCAAATCTTCCGGTTGGTAACATCCTTCCGGCATCGTGGCGAAGTTATTGATCAGGATTTTATGTTCTAGATAAGGTGTTTTTACATCTTCAAGACATTTTGCCAGTAGGCGGGAAACGAAGATTACCTTTACTTCCGCGTGTTCCAGAATATTCTGCAATTCCGTGGCGCAGAATCCCGGCAAGACAGGTACGGCAATAGCCCCGATGTTCGCGATGGCAAATTGGGTGATTCCCCAGTTCGGCATATTCGCGCTTAATATGGCTACCTTATCACCTTTCTTTACGCCCAAATGAAGTAAATGATTGGCAATAGATACAACTTCGTTATATAAATCTTGGTAAGTTCTTTTTCCGCTTGCGACAAAATTTAAAGACAAATTTTTTGAAAACTTGGAACAGCTTGTTTTCAAGAGTTCCGGTAACGTCAATTTCTTTAAAGTCATGTTCTAATAATATGAATTTTCCCTACAAAGATAATAAAGAAAATAATACGTTGTCGTTAAAATATTGCAAAATAGAGTAAATGACTTGAAGATGAGGCAGAAGTCGTAACTAAAGGAACCATGTTTCGTAAACTATTGGTTGTAGCGGAAATGTTTGTAAGTATTGTAAAATATAGGTGTTTACGGGTTCTAACTTTTCATAAAATTACATCTTTCCTCTTGATAGCTAAAAAGAAGGATAAATATTGAAAGTAACCCTTCCTTCATCGGAAAGGTTACTCTCAATGATATTATTTATTTCGTCGGAATAGCAGCTAATGTAGCTTTCAAGAATTCCCAGAATTTCCCAACAGATGCGATATTTACTTTCTCGTCCGGAGAGTGCGGGGAACTGATGGTCGGTCCGAAAGAAATCATGTCCCACTTGGGATAAGTCGAGCCGAGGATACCGCATTCCAATCCGGCGTGGATAGCCATGATAGCGGGTGTCTTCCCGTAGAGTTTATTGTAAACCTCTTCCATTTCTTTGCGGATAGCTGAATCCGGATTCGGTTTCCAGCCCGGGTATTCTCCGACAAAATTAATCTTGGAAGCTCCGGCGAGTTCAAACACGGAGTCAACCACTTGCGCGAGCGATGTCTTGGCTGTTTCCACGGATGAACGCATCAACATGTAAATCTCGATTTTACCGTCACCGCCCTTCACGATTGCTAAATTGTTGGATGTTTCCACCGTGTCCGGCATAGAGTCAATCATGCGCATCGCGCCGTTCGGGCAAGCCTTGATAGCGTTGATTAAATTGTATTGCGTTTGTTCCGGCATCACGTTTTGCGGCATAGCGCTTTCTTCTGCCGTGAGGATAAGGTTCGGTTCTTTAGCGCTTAATTCTGCTTTAAAGATACCCTCGTACTCCTTCACCTTGGCGAGGAATTTATCCACATTGGCAGCCGGAACGGTGACAATACCGAATGCTTCACGCGGGATAGCGTTTCTCATGTTACCTCCCGACACCGAAGCGAGGCGGAGTCCTAACTCTTTGCTGACAGCTTTCAAGAAGCGGAAGAACAATTTGTTGGCATTTCCTCTGCCTAAATTGATATCCATTCCGGAGTGTCCACCCTTTAATCCTTTTAAAGTTAATTGGAATGCTTTACTTCCGGCGGGAACAGCTTCCGGCGTGTAAGTGAATTCGATTTCCCCGTCGATACCCCCGGCACAACCCACGTATAATTCTCCTTCGGTTTCAGAATCGAGATTCAACAAAATATCGCCTTTTACCCAGTTCGGGCGGATACCGTTTGCCCCGTCCATACCGGTTTCCTCGGTAGCGGTAATCAATACTTCAATCGGTCCGTGAGGAATGTCTTTTGACAACAAGATACCCATTCCGGCGGCAACACCGATACCGTTATCCGCGCCGAGCGTGGTTCCGTCAGCCGTTACCCAATCCCCGTCAACGTATGCCTCTATCGGGTCCTTGGTGAAATCATGTTGCTTGTCTTCATTCTTTTGAGGAACCATATCCAAGTGTCCTTGAAGAATCACTCCTTTACGGTTTTCCATACCCGGGGTAGCCGGTTTGCTCAATAATATATTGAAAGCCTCGTCCATTTCAGCGTGGATTCCGTTTTCCTTTGCCCAGTTCATCACGAATTCTCTCGCTTTTTCCTCGTGGTTGGAAGGACGCGGAACTTGAGTCAGTTTATAAAAGTTTTCCCAGATAGCCTGAGGTTCTAACGTACAGATACATTTACTCATAACGTTTTATTTTTTAGTTTTATGGTTTAAGATTTCACCGTCGTTCTCGTGAAGACCGAGAGCGTGAAATCCGAATTATTTCTATCGTTGGCAAGTTATAAAAAAAATGTATAAGTTGCGATTTAAATCGCAACTTATACATTTTTTATTTCAAGTGTTGATTCAAATAGTCAACGAATTTCGTGTAAAGGTGCAGTCGGGTCACGCCACCGTAAATACTGTGATTCCGGTTGGTGTAAATCTGCATGTCGAATTGTTTGTTCGCCTGCACGAGAGCTTCCGCCAACTCGTACGCGTTCTGCACGTGCACGTTATCGTCGGCGGTTCCGTGGCATAACAACAAGTTGCCTTTCAAGTTCTTCACCCAGTTAATTGGGGAGTTGTCGTTATACCCGGACGGGTTGTCTTGCGGGCGACGCATGAAACGTTCCGTGTAAATGGAATCGTAGAATCCCCAGTGCGTCACCGGTGCCACGGCGATAGCGGTCGAGAACACATCGTTTCCTTTCATCAGGCATAGCGAAGACATGAACCCGCCGAAACTCCATCCCCAGATACCCACTTTGCGGGCATCAATGTACGGTTGCTCCGCGAGCCATTTCCCCGCGGCAATCATATCATCACTCTCGATTTTCCCGAGTTGCATGTAAGTACATTTGCGAAATTCCTCTCCCCGGGCGGCAGTTCCGCGAGGGTCGATACAGGTCACGATATACCCCTCTTGTGCAAGGTATTGCGCCCAATCCATGCCCCATGAATTTCTTACCTGTTGTGAATTCGGACCGCTATATTGGATAATTAATACCGGGTAAGCCTTGGACGCGTCGAAATCGGTCGGTTTCATCATCCACGCGTTCAACAGGGTTTTGCCATCGGCAGCCGGGATTTGGATATATTCCCTTTTGGCTACATTGTATTCCCCGAGTTTTTCTTTTAACGCGGCGTTATCCTCCAGCACGCGAACGGCTTTCCCGTTTGCCGTGTAAAGCGTGTACAGGGGAGGCATGTCCGCGTTGGAAACCACGTTCACGAAATATTTAAACGATTTGCTGAATTCCGCCTCGTTCCATCCTTTTGCGGGAGTTAATTTCTTCTTCTTGCCCTTCGCGTCGATGGAATAAACGTATTTCTCGAGAGGGGATTCCTCGTGTGAAGAGTAATAATATAATTTCTTCACCGGGTCGTAACCGTAGAAATCGACCACGTCATAGTTGCCGGAAGTGATAGGTTGTACTTCCTTGCCCCCCATGGTATATAAATAAAGGTGCGAATAACCGTTTTTCTCGCTGCTCATGATAAAGTTTTTCCCGTCTTCCGTGAAAACCAGATTATCCAGATTCTCTTCCGCTATATAGTACTTGTTTTCCTCGCGATAAAGAACGGTTGTGCTTCCCACGCGGGCGTTGGCAAGGAGGATTTCCAGACGGTTCTGAAAACGGTTCAATTTTATGATTGCCAATCTCTTGGGGTCTTTCGTCCATTTGATTCTGGGAATGTAGATGTCTGTTTCTTCCCCGGTGTTCATCGGGGTGGTAACCCGGTCTTTGATGTCATATACATGAACGCTCACGACGGAGTTCGCTTCTCCGGCTTTCGGGTATTTATAGGAATAGTTGGAAGGATAAGTCGCGTTCTCTTTTAGCGCGGGGTATTGTCCTTGAAACATGTTCATGTGAAATATTTTCACGTTCGATTCGTTGAATTTGATAAATGCCAAGGCGGACCCGTCGGGAGCCCACTCGAAGGCTTTGTTGAAAGCGAACTCTTCTTCATACACCCAATCAGGAGCTCCATTGATAATCTCGTTGAATTTCCCGTCAAAAGTAATCTGAATCTCTGAACCGAAACGCAGGTCGGAAATGAAGATATTGTTGTCGCGCACGAACGCTATCTTTGTTCCCACGGGCGAAAAAGTCGCCAGACGTTGACTGCCGCCCTCTGAAAGAGGTTTCAACTCCCTGTTCTTGAAATCAAAAACGTAATAGTCGGCAGTGAATGAACGACGGTAGATAGGTTGGATATTCGTGTAAATCAATATATGGCTTTCGTCCGGGCTGAACTCGTAATCTTGAATCATTTTCACGTCACCGTATTTCGGGTCGTTCAAATCGAGAAGAGTCTCGACAGCCTTTCCGGTTTTATAACTGTACATGACAAGCTTTTTCCCCCGGTCTTCCAGTACCGTGTAATGTTCCCCGTCATTCAACGAGCGGAGTCCCGTGATTCCTTGCGTCCTGAAGGTGTAATTCAGGCAGAAATCATTCAACGTGAATTTTTTGCCCTGATTCTGCGCGCTTCCGGGGAGGGCGAACCCCATGATAAACATACATACAATAAACTTATAAATCATCCTCATGACAATTATTTTTAATTTTTAATTTGGGCAAAGATAAAAATATAAGATTAAAAAAAGGAGTACGCTGGAATGTTTTAGACTGGAGCGGGAAGAATTAATCGTGAAATAAGTAAAATTATTGTTATTATATTTGTATATTATTTATACTTGATTAGTACCATCTCCTATTCAATTCCCATTAAACTCCTATTCAACGTCTATTTTAATGGTTGGATAATAGAAAAATAATTGTAATTGAATAAAAAATGTTACATGTATTGTATATCGATAATAACATGATGAAATAATGATGATTATAAAATAGGGTTGAAATCTTTTTGGATGTAAGGCTGATTTTGTGACGTGATAAAACGATCGTTTAATCATGTACAAATATAAAACTTTTTTCATTATTAGTAAACGATAGCTATTTTATTTTCGAAATTCATAATCAAGTATTTGTGAATTTGTCGATAATCGTCATTCGTTGCAGATTGAATTATCAATAAACGATCGTTTTTTGATAGAGGAATTGTGAATTTAATCGTGCGTTAATCGATTGAAAATAATATTGTTGAAGGTGAAAAAGGTGGTTTTGAATTGGAATATGATAGAGCAACGATGGATGTATATTTGTTGTTTGTTCATGTGTTTGGAGGTGAATTGTTTGTATGCGCAAGAGGAAACGATTTACCGGACAAAGCAATTGGAAGAGATAGGACAAATGTTGGAAACCTGCGGTATATCGGCAATGAAGCCGGGAATATATGCTGCTGATGCTATATGTCCGGGGAAAAGAGTACGCGTGGAAGCGGGGTTCGGGGGATTGATCTCGAGTATCGGACTGGAACTTTTTGATACACGTGTGGTGGCGGAGTATTTGCGTCCGGTCTATGATTTCGTGGAGCGTTATTTGTTGCGTTTACTCTTGATAGATAAACCGGACGAGATTCTTCGGCTTTTGAATGATGATAAGGTCGGGCTTGTGTTGAACGGGGTGCCTTTCGAGAAAAGTCCCGTGGCGTTGGTTTCGTTCGTGGCGGCGATCCAGCCGGGGACGGATTTCGTGTTCGTTGCCGATACGACTGCTTACAAGGTGGGCTGGGACACCGGAACGGGCACTTTGCAGATGACCTTCCCGAAACAGTACGGGTTAATCGCGGGAAAGGATAAAATCGAGATGGAGGATGATTTCCAGAAAGAGTTGTTCCTGTATATGCCGGATACCCCGGCGGTGGAGCAAGTCCCTTTGTCTGTGCTGACGGCTGTCCCCGGGTGCGGGTATTACAGGCGGAGAGGTGAACATTATATCATTCCGGCGTTGTGTTCCGACCGTTATTATCGTGTTGCTCCTGATAGTGTGGTTACTCTTTTGTTTGATAAGGATTGTCCGGAAGCCTCTCTCGCGAATCTTTTTTTGGAAGGGGAGCGGATCGGGCAAGAGGTGTTTATGGAGGTTGAACATAGGCGTTACGGTAAGCGTTACGATCATTTGGAATTGCCCGTTAATAGTTGGGTGGCTTTTTGTAAGGGTGAAAAGTGTGTGCCTTATTTTGGTGTGGAGGAGATTGCCCGGGGAAAGGTCACGGGTACCGTTATTATGGTGAACTCCGATTTGGGTTACAATCACGTGTTGTATTACGAGTGCGACCGGCAGAAATTTTTGAAGGGGGATTATTCCTTGAAGGGATGGTTGTACACGTATGTTCCCACGCACAACGTGTTGGATTTGTTCGAGGAATATAAATCGAAAGCGAAAAAGTTGAATTATTAAATATGTTATTATGAAACGGTTGTATCTGTTTTTCCTCTGTTTGTTTGTCTTGCACGTGGCGGGAGCGCAAGAACAATATCAAGAGGAGAAAGCAAAAATCAAAGAAATCAAGTTGAGTGGTAATTATTATTATGCGGATGTCACGATGGATAAGCTGAATGACGCGCGGGAGTTGGCTTTGCAGAACCTGATACTGGGTGTCCAGTCGGATTTGTCTGTGGGCAAGGAGATTATTCCGCATATCAAGGAGAAGTGGCAGCATATCGCTTTGACGCGGGAGAACAAGCAGCGGGTGTTTGCCTATATATATAAAGGGGACGTGAATGAAAAGTTCGCGGGACAAAAAGCAACTACCGGGGAGACGATAGAGAAGAAGGATTCGGTAGAGGTGCTTCCGGTGAAAAAAGATACTCTGGCGGACACTCCGGTGAAGGATATTCTCGTGGATAAGGATACAACCGGTAGTGAGGAGCGGGTGGACGTGACGGCTGTTGCTAAAGAAGAGGTGGTGCCCGATACGGTGAAGACGGTCGAAGTGCAACGGGTGACGGATACTGTCACGGTTGTGCGGAAAGACACGGTAGTGGTTACTCGTCGTGACACGGTGGTGGTGCGCGAGGTCGTGAAGGAGGAGGCACCCCGGGGTACGGGTAACCCGATGCTCGATAAGATATTGACGTTCCGGAAAATCGACGAGTTGCAACGTTATTTCGTGGAGCAGAAGGAGAAGGGAAAATTGATGTTCGGGAAATTGAGTTCCGCGGTTACCCCAGAGCAGTGTTACATGGTGATTTTCTCCCGTTCGGGGGAGGTGACAGCTATCTTGGGCAAGGGAATGGCTACCCGGCGCAACCTGACGAAAGGCACGGAGGGCGACCGGCTCGAGAATTACCCGAACCAAGGTAAGGTGTGGTTCCAGTTGTATTGATAAGGTGTGAAAAAACAGATAAATGCTATGAAAAAGAAGCTATTTTTCGGGTGGTTATTTCTCTGCGCGTGCTGTATGCTCGGGGGAAATGTTTCAGCCCAGTACAGTACGGATTTTTTCCTGACGGATATGCAGGATGAAGTAGTGAAAGAGCGGGTGCAGCAGTCGCTCACGAAATTGTTGACCGAGGTGAATATGGCACAGTTCGAGAGGAGGCAGCCGGAGTTGGTGGGATGCGGGTTGGATGGCGGTGCGGTGTCGGACGTGATGGCGTTGTGGAAGACGAGCCCGTTTCGGTGTGCGGAAACGGAGGTGATCGAGAAGTGTTTGCAGACGCCTTCCGGTTATCAGGTGCGCAATATCCCCTTGGTGATGGAGCCTTTGGACCCCGAGGCGTACGGGGACGACACCTATCAGGAGGCTGTCGTGAATTTCTCCCGTTCGGGGGAGATTACCGGGGTTTATTTCGCTATCGGGATGCATCTTTATAGCAAGGTGATTCGGAGTAATATCACGGTGACCGATCTGCGCCGCAGGCAGGTGATCCTCGATTTCGTGGAGAATTTCCGGACGGCGTACAACCGGAAAGACCTTGTGTTTCTTGATCAGGTGTTTAGCGACAATGCTTTGATCATCACGGGAAAAGTGGTCAAGTCGGTGAAGGGCGGCGATAACCCGTTCCGTTTGAATCACGACATCGAGTATAAACGCCAGACGAAACAGGAGTATATGGCGAATTTGCGGAACGTGTTCAATAGCAATAAGATGATCCGTGTCATTTTCGACGACATCAAGGTGGTGAAGCATCCCGCCAAGGAGCATTATTACGGGGTGACGTTGAAACAGGGGTTCACGTCCGACCGTTACCATGACGTGGGGTACGTTTTCCTGTTGATGGATTTCAAGGATGAAACGAACCCGATGATTCACGTGCGCACGTGGCAACCCGATAAGTACGAGGACGGTACGGATTTGCCCGCCGATAAGATTTTCTCCCTTTCGGATTTCGATGACGGGGAGTGAGCGGGTGTTTGCTTTTTGTCGGACAAGTGAACTTGTTACAGTCGTTTTATTTCATGAATGGTAGTGAAATAGAGATTTAAAATTATGAATATGAGATGTATGAAATTTTTATTGGTATTGGTGTTTTGCTGTGTCGGGCTTGCCCAATTACAGGCGCAGAAAAAGTTGGTGATTCAGCAACAAGAATCACGAACCTCGTTCTTTCCCGAGGAAGGGAAGGCTTGTGTTGAGTTTCTTTCGCCGCTGGAGGATTTGAATATTAAGTCTACTTTCGGGGAGCAGCCGGAGAAGAGCGTGAACGAGGACGGTTTGCACGTGTACCGCTTCGTGTTTGACTTGACGGACGAGGTAAAGCGGACGTTGTATATCTCTGCCGAGGGTTTCGTGAGGGAGGAGTTGCGGTTGGTGATGTCGCCGAAGCAACGGTTGTATTACACGGTGTTCCCTCCCGACGAGAGTCCTTACCGTTGGGGTATGACGGCGGAGTATTTGTACTCGGGTACGGCACCTGTCGGCGGGCGTGTAGGTTTCGGGAAACGTTTCGGTTTTTACGGTTCTTTCAAGAAATCGAACGTGAAAGAAGAGGGATTCCGTATTGAGGAGATTACCGAGGAGTATGACACGAAAGGCTCGGTGGACAAGGGGTATATCCGGGAGAGTTATATTGCCGGCGTGAGCATGGGGCTTTATCGCTGGTGTTTTCTTCATTTGGGAGGCGGTTTCGGTAAATACGGTCGCCAGTGGGAGAGCAAGAGTGGTGAGCGTTACGTGAGTGACTTTCAGGAAGGTCCGGAGGTCGAATTGGGATTGAGTTTTCGGTTGGGGCATATTGTTCTGTCGGGGACGGCTAACGCCTTGATCGGTGACGATTTCATGTGTGATTATACCGCGGGTATAGGTTTCGTGATTAATTTCCAGAAAAAGAAGAAACGGTAGGGGTATTAAGTTAAAAATTTAGAGAGGATTATGATGAAAGCAAGAATATTTAAAGCGTTTGCCTTGTTGCTTTGGTTGGGGCTTTGGCAAACGGGTTGCTACCCGGATAAGTTTGACCCGGAGGGTGACGAGGTAGGACCGATTGCCACGTTGGATTTCTCGAATCCCAGCGTGGAGTTCAAGGCGGAGGCGGAGAGTCGCACGGTGATGGTGACGACGAATTACAAGACTTACCGGGTGGATGTGCCGGAAGAGGCGGCGACGTGGTGTCACGTGACGTCGGATGGTATGACGTTGTGTATCACGGTTGACGAGAACCCGTTCAACCGGGAACGCTCGGCGACAGTATCCGTGACCGTGGGAAAGGGAAGCAAGGAGTTGACGAAAACGGTTTCCGTGTTTCAGCTGGGAATGTTACCCCAGATAAGAATTTCAGATTCACGTTTGAACTTCGCGCAGAAAAATGCCGGGGAGAAAGAGTTGACGGTGACTACGAATCAAGACGAGTGGACGTACAATGTGGTGGGGGGTGATGATGCTTGGTTCGAGGTAACCCGAAATGGTGATAAATTGAGCGTTGTGCCGCGGGGCGCAAATTCGGGTAAGGATTCCAGAAAGGGGTATATCAATTTGACATCTTCCAGCGTGTCGACAGACGTGACGGCATCTGGGGTGGTTGTCGTGGAACAATTGGGTACGGCTCCCGCGGTGTTGTTGGCGGAGGAGATGTTGTCTTTCTCTGCCGATGGCGGGGAGCATCGTGTTCAGGTGGTGACAAATCAACCTGATTGGCAACTTCATTTGCCGTCGATAGACTGGTACGAGGCTCGTGTCGAGGGTGACGAGGTGGTCATTTCCGTGAAGAAAAATACAGGAAGCAATGCCCGGAAATCCGAATTGACCGTTGCGTCGGGTACGGGAAATGCTTTCGCCAATCTTTCGCTGGCACAGTTGGGAACGGCTATTTCATTGGAGGTTTCGGCGGATTCACTTGTGGTTGAAGCCTCGGAATCATACACGACACTTCGGGTGACGACAAATGCCGACGAGTGGGAGGCTACCGTGACGGGAGGCTCTGGTTGGTGCGAGGTAATCGATGAGGCCAATTCGGTAATCGTTTACACGAAGGCTTATGATAACCCTACCGTGTCACGCGAGTGTATGATTAATTTTACAGCCGGTAATTTACAAAAGGAGGTACGTGTGATTCAATTACCGGCAATGACGTTGGCTTTGAATCATGATACATTGCAGATGGCGCCTGTCAGCGAGAGCCGGGATGTGCTGGTGATTACGAATCAAAGTTCTTGGACATTCTCTGTTGCCCCGGAAATTGCGGAGTGGTGTAGTGCCAAGGCGAACGGTAATACCCTCACCGTGACAACGACTGCCAATAATGGGGAACCCCGTGAGGGAGAAATTATCGTGAGAGTTGGCGAGGAGGGGATGGAGAAGATTGTGGCGCTTACGGTTGTGCAGGAAGGCGTTTCGGATAGGGATTATTTAATGGCTTTTTGGAAGGCTGCGGGTGGAGAGCATTGGAATTATGGAGGACAATTTGCTCGTAGATGGGGAACCGATAAACCAATTTCCTCTTGGATGGGAGTGACGTGTAATGAAGATGGAAGAGTGATTAAACTGGATTTTAGGGATTTGGGTGTAGAATCTTTAAATTCGGCATTGGGAGGATTGACAGAATTGGAAGAAATATATGCTGATTGTAATTGCAATCTTGTCGGAGAGATCCCTGTGGAGATTGGTAATTTGAAGAAGTTAAAGAGATTGAATTTGGGCCGTTCTCGTTGGGGTGGGAAAAATAATCTTACAGGAATCATACCCAGGGAGTTATGTGGTTTGACTGAATTAACTTATTTGAATTTGAATGGCAATGCCTTAAGTGGAGATATTCCGGTAGAACTAGGAAACTTGACGCAGTTGACAGAGCTTTATTTGGAGGGAAATAATTTGTCAGGTAAGATTCCAGCGGAGTTAGGGAATTTGTCTGAATTGGTCTGGTTGTACTTGCATAACAATAATTTGGAGGGAAATATTCCTGCTGAATTGGGAAATTTGTCGAATTTGGTTCACTTGAGTATGCACAATAACAATTTGACAGGGGAAGTGCCGAAAGAATTAGGCAAATTACATCTTCTTCAAACGACGAAATCTACTGATGTTTTAGGAAATATATTCTATTATTATGGACTGTCGATGTGTGGCAATCGCTTGACGGGAGTGTTCCCGGCAGAGGTGATGGCATTGCCGCATTGGGACTCTTTTGTTCCGGATGAAGGTATTTTCCCCCAGCAGGAGGGGTACGGTTTCACGCTGGGCGGAGATGAAGATGAGCTTGGGGATGAGGTGTTTTGCGTGAATGGTGGTAATGATGCTTTTTCCGTGAAGGTTTCTTCTACAGGGAATTCTGTTGTAGATATTCCGGCAGAATATTCGTGGATAAGGAATATGACAATCGCGGAAACAGATACATTGCGATTTACTGTTGATGCGAATACCTCGGGAAGCTATCGTAAAGGATTCGTGACGGTTAAATGTAATTCAGGAGAATCTCGTGTGATTAGTGTGTACCAAGGTGTGGGTGATAGTCTTTATATTCATTTGAAGACGCTGGGAACGTTGAGGATGTTGGTCGGAAAAGAGCGTATGACGACTACTTGTGGGGTGAAGTTGAGCGGAACATTGGGACAGGATGATTATGACGCCATGAAGTATTCCATGACAAAGTTGATAAGTATCGATATGGAAGAGGTGGAAGATACCAGTATTCCCGCTCGGGCTTTCTACGGGAAGAGTGCTTTCCGCTATATTGTGTTACCATCTCGGCTGGAGGAGATTGGGGACTATGCTTTTTATGATTGCGGTTTTAAAGGGGAATTGAAACTTCCGGGAAGCGTGACGAAAATCGGGTACGCTGCTTTCCAGTCTTGTAATAATTTTACCGGAACACTGGAATTGCCTGACGGGTTGAAGGAAGTAGGCGAGTACGCTTTCGCGCAATGCACCGGTTTGCGTGGCGATTTGATTTTGCCTGATGGAATAGAGGTGATTAGCCGTAGGGCTTTTTATGGAAATTATTTTGACGGGAAATTGGTGTTGCCTGCCACTTGTGTTGAAATTGGAGAGTCAGCTTTTAATGGTTGCGAATCGTTAACAGGGGATGTAATTATTCCTGATGGGGTACGGATAATTGGTAAGGAAGCTTTTAATTATTGTAAGAAAATTACCGGGGTGACTTTGTCCGCGGCGTTGGAAAAGATAGATGAGGGGGCATTCAATTATTGTATTAAGTTAGCCGGTAATCTGGTTGTTCCTTCTAACGTGAAATCGATTGGTGACAAGGCGTTTGCCGATTGTGCTTTCGAGGGAGCGTTGACTTTACCTTACGGTTTGGAAACTATAGGAATGGAGGCTTTTAGAGCTTGTTCTTTCACGGGGCAATTGAGTCTTCCGTCAACGCTTACACGAATCGGGAAAGGGGCGTTTTCATCTTGCTCAGGTTTCACGGGTAATTTGATTGTACCGAATGGAATAAAGGTGATTGAGGCTTCTGTGTTTTCCGATTGCAGGGGATTCAACGGGGCGTTGACTTTGCCTTCCGGTTTGGAAGAGATTGGAGATAACGCATTTTGGAATTGTAAGTCCTTGTCCGGAGCTTTGGTGTTGCCTGCTTCGTTACGCGTGATAGGGGAAAATGCTTTTAGTTATTGTGACGCTTTCACGGGTAATTTGACTATTCCGGAAGGGGTGACTACGGTAAAGAGTTATGCCTTTGCTTGTAAAAGTATAGGAAATACGATAATTCTCCCGAGTACCTTGGTTTCATTGGGATATCAAGCTTTTTACGGGATGCCGGACATAAAGTACGTGCGTTGTAATCGGGCAGAACCTTTGGTTTTATCGCTTTCACCGTTTGCGAATGCGTCCGAGTGTACATTGATTGTGCCTAAAGGTTCTCTTGAAACTTATAAAGCAGCTAATAAATGGAATGAATTTGCCGTGATAGAAGAGGAATAAGTTTAATTTAATCGTTTGAATATGAAAACAAAATTATTTAGTTTGATGTTGTTACTCGTTTGCGGTTTAATGGCATCATGTGGTAAGTCGGATGAGGAAACAGTGAAAGATTTGGCGTTGAAGTTTTATAAAGACTCGAAAGAGGGTAACTATTCATCCATGGAGAAATACGTGGTGGGAAATGATATGCTTTTCCAGATAGTCAAAGCGGGAAAAGCTAAAGATAAACAAGTATTGAAATTCATGGAAGAAGAGGCAGCCAAGTACGAGGAAACCGTGAAAGGGATTGAGTTTTCGGAAGATGGCACTAAGGCAAAGGTGCAGGTCTTGTTGAAAGAAAAAAAAGGAGAGAGAGAAAGAACGGATAATTTGGATGTGAGGAAAGTTGATGGGAAATGGATGGTGTACCAAGGTGTCCCCGGTCGTTAAAAAGAGGAAATTCATGGAAAGACAGTTGTTTTTCGCGATGTAACGGATAGAGATAAAAACTATGGAGAAAAGTATCGGAGATTTAATTAAGGAGGAATTGGAAAAACAGGAGCGGAGCATTAGTTGGTTTGCCCGTAAATTGTCATGCGATCGTTCAAACGTTTATCGTTTGTTTCAAAAGGAAAGTATTGACACGACTCTGTTATTTCGGGTTTCCCTGCTTTTGAAACGGGACTTTTTTTCATACTTGTCCGAGCGGTTAAAAGAGAAAATGCAGTCGCAAGATTCGCAATAAAATCGTGTCATTCCCGCATCGTTATATTGCACGGGAAATTATGATTTTCTTGTATTTTTGAAAAAATATTAAAAAGAGCGTTGTTACAAGAACCTTATATTTAAAATTTAAAAATAGAAACTATGAAATCAATTAAAAGATTATTGTTACTAGTGGTAGTGGCAGCGGGTATGTCAAGCTGTGCGTCTTTGTCAAGTCAAGCCGGAATGGGAGCTATTTACATGGATGTGCAAACAGGTGAACACGTGACATCCAACCCGCTGGGCTCAAAGGTAGGAACTGCTTCCGTGAACAATATTTTGGGAGTGTATCTGTCGGGAGATGCTTCTATTCAAGCCGCTGCCAAGTCTGCCGGAATTAAGAAAATCAGCCACGTGGACAGCCAGAAAAAGAGTATTTTGGGAATTTTCAGTACTTATAAGGTGATGGTTTACGGGGAGTAAACGGAAGATTTAATTGAAACAGGTAATGGAGGTGTGTTTCGACACACCTCCAGTTTATAAAGTTCATAAAGTCGAGCCTTCGGCTCCTAAAGTTTATAAAGTCAATTGATATAATATCAGACATTTACAAAAAAAATAACAGACCTTTTGACCTTACGGACTTTATGAACTTTACAGACCCGAGGTGTGTTTTGACATCGCTTTCTCTTTATATTATAGTTATGAGAAGATTGTTTTTGGTGTTTGTGTTGTTCATGGCTTTGCCGCTGGGAGCCCAGAATCTGAAAGGTTTCTACGTGCAGAAAATACATCCGGATGGATTGCTTTATTTCGTGTATCCTCAAAAAATGGCGGAGATGAAAGGGAATATGAAATTGTGTCGCGGGTCTTTGTTGTATGATTATACTTATTTGGATGCAAGGGATTCCGTGACATTATTGATTACGGTGGAAACGAACGCGGTTTTCAATACGGATTCTTTATTCGTGGATCTCCCGGATGGTTCGAGGTATGCTTGTGCCGTGGAAATGATTTATCGCGAACCGCGTAAAAATGCTTGGAGATGTCGTGCGTGTTGTATGTTGACTTATGACGTGTGGGTGCGAATGTATAAAGAGCAACCCTTCACGCTGACACTATTCTCGATAAAGGATAATGTCGGTTTATGCTTTAGGGACAAAGCGGGGACGTGGTCAAAAGTTTGTGCCCGTTTTAGGCGATTACAGGAGATGATTCGTTTGAACCGAAAAAGTTAGTGTTGCAACTCTCGTTTACTTGTGCTATCTTTGCAGGCTCAAAATCATGATTAGATGAAATATACCCTTTTAGCGAAAGACAAGAATAGTGAGGCACGATGCGGTGTGTTGACCACGGATCATGGGAATATCGAAACTCCGATTTTTATGCCCGTGGGCACGGTGGGAACCGTGAAGGCCGTGCATGCAAGGGAATTGAAGGAAGATATTAAAGCCCAAATCATTCTGGGAAACACGTATCACTTGTATCTGCGTCCGGGCACGGGTATATTGGAAGCTGCCGGCGGCTTGCACAAGTTTAACTCGTGGGATGGTCCGATCCTCACTGATAGTGGCGGTTTTCAAGTATTTTCTTTAGGGGACTGCCGGAAAATCACGGAAGAGGGAGTTGTATTTCGTTCGCATATAGATGGTTCGAAGCATTTATTCACGCCGGAGAACGTGATGGATATTCAGCGAAAGATCGGGGCGGATATCGTGATGGCGTTTGACGAATGTCCCCCGGGACAGAGTGATTACGGGTACGCAAAAAAGTCGTTGGAACTCACGCAGCGTTGGTTGGAAAGATGCGTGCGGCAGTTTGACGCGACGGAACCCTTGTACGGGTATCACCAGTCACTTTTTCCTATCGTGCAGGGTTGCGTGTATAAAGATTTACGGGAACGTGCTGCGGAGCATGCCGTGGCTTTGGGACGGGAAGGTTACGCTATCGGGGGATTGGCCGTCGGGGAAGAGGCGGAAACCATGTACGAGATGATTCAGGTTGTCAATCGGATTTTGCCGCGAGATAAGCCCCGTTATCTCATGGGCGTGGGAACGCCGGAAAATATTCTGGAAGCGATTTCCCTTGGAGTGGATATGTTCGATTGCGTGATGCCGACGCGTAACGGTAGGAACGGGATGTTGTTCACGACAGAAGGGGTTATCAATATAAAGAACAAGAAATGGGAGAATGATTTCAGTCCTATCGATCCCGCCGGGTTGAGTTTCGCGGATACCGATTACTCGAAAGCTTATTTGCGACATTTAATAAAAGCGGATGAAATTTTAGGCTTACAAATTTGCTCGATCCATAATTTGTCGTTTTATTTGTGGTTGGTGCGGGAAGCACGCCGACATATACAGGCAGGGGATTTTGTAGAGTGGAAAACGAGAACGATTAAAAAAGTTACAAGAAGATTGTAGTGCTGCGAGGTACATGTGAAAATGAAAAAAATAGACATCTATATTATCCGGAAATTCTTGGGTACCTTCTTTTTCTCGATGGTGCTAATCTTGAGTATTGTGATTGTTTTCGACCTCTCGGAACGTTTGGAGAAATTTCTTGAAAAAGAAGCCCCGGTGCAGGCGATTATTTTCGATTATTACGTGAATTTCGTGCCTTATTTCGCTAATATGTTCTCCGCCTTGTTCACGTTTATATCCGTGATCTTTTTCACCTCGAAGATGGCGTACAACAGTGAGATTATCGCTATTCTGAGCACGGGAATCAGTTTCCGGCGTATGGTGCGCCCGTACATGATTTCGGCGGGGGTAATTGCCGGTCTGTCACTCTTGTTGAGCGCGTTCATTATACCCAATGCCAATAAAAAACGGATTGATTTTTCTGAAAAATATATCTGGAAACCTTATAATTTCAAGGAGAATGATATTCACCAGCAGGTGGCGCCCGGTGAGTTTATTTACATGAGCGGGTTCAGTATATATGCCAAACGGGGAGATAATTTCACGTACGAGGTGTTCAAGGATGACACGCTGGTCAGCAAATTGTCTGCGAATTCTATCGTGTGGAATGATAAAAAAGAAAAATGGACTATCAAAAATTGGGTTTTACGGGAATTTGACGGGACGAATGAAACTTATACTGTCGGGAAAGAAGATATCGATACCGTACTGAATTTCAGTGTAAAAGAATTTACTGAAGACCCGAAGAAAATCAAGGAACGTCTGACATTGCCGGAGTTGGACGAGTATATAGCCCGTCAAAAATTGCGGGGAAGCAGTAACGTGGTGGAATACCAGATCGAAAAGTACAAGATGTTTTCGGGTGCTTTTTCCACTTTTATATTGACGTTAATCGGCGTGTGTATAGCCTCCCGAAAAATACGGGGAGGAATGGGATTCCACTTGGGATTAGGTTTATTAATCAGTTTCTCGTACATTTTATTCATGCAATTTTCAACAGTTTTTGCAACCAATGGAAACATGAATCCGTTATTAGCTGTATGGATACCGAATATCCTGTTCTCTGTGGTGGCGTTTTTCGTTTATAGGGCGGCACCGAAGTAATTGAAAATTGAAAATGTAAAATTGAAAATGAAAGATAAATAGGGTGATCACTGTTTCAAAATTAGAAATGGGCATCGGCTCGCGTGATTGAAATAAAATCAAAAATTAAATTGAGATTTAGAACATGAGTAGGGAAACTAAAAGACCTAGAATTACTAGACCGACAGAGAATCGTGATGAGAATCGTCGGGGCAGAACACAGAATTTCGAAAACCGTGAGGGTGGAGAAAGAGAATTCAGAAGACCTAGCCGTTTTAACGCGGAGCGGTCTGACCGTGAACGTGGATATAATGGTATCCGTGATTTGAACAAGGAAAGAGAAAGAGAACAATCCGGGGATTCCGACAACGGGAATCGTTATCGTCGGGAGACGGATGGAAACCGGGAAAGAGGAACACGTGAAGGCAATCGTTTCGAGAATCGGGATAACAATAACCGTGCTCCGAGAAGATCTTTTGATCGGGATAGCCGGGACAACCGTGATAACCGGGAAAGACGGGAGTATCGTGATAACAGGGATAGTCGAGATGCTCGTGAAAGACGGGAATATCGCAATGACCGTGATAACCGAGATAATCGAGATAATCGTGAGAGAAGAGAGTATCGTGATAATTACCGTAATTCAGACCGTGAAGACCGTCGTGAAAGACGTCCGCAAGATCAGGATAGAAACAGAGAAAATCGATTCCAAGACAGAAATCGTGACGCGTACCGGAGAGATGATCGTCGGGAGCAGGGAAATCGGGATGATCGAGGAGATCGTCGCGAACGGTTTTCCGAGCGTCCCAAGAGATCGTTTGATAACGAGGAGGCATCCAGAAGTGTATACAGCAAGAAAAAGCAAATCGAGTTTCGCAAGAAAAACGAGGGACAGGAAACAGAACTGCGCTTAAACCGTTATATTGCCAAAGGAGGTGTTTGTTCCAGACGTGATGCGGATGTTTTGATTACTACCGGACGAGTGAAGGTGAACGGTGAGATTGTACAGCAGGTAGGGGTGAAAGTGAAACGGACGGATAAAGTTGAAGTGGATGAGCAAGTGATTGTTCCGGAGCGCAAAGTATATCTCGTGTTGAATAAACCGAAAGATTACGTGACCACGGTGGAAGATCCCTTGGAGCGTAAAACCGTGATGTCGTTGATCGACGGAGCTTGCAAAGAACGGGTTTACCCGATTGGGCGTTTGGACCGTCAGACCACAGGAGTGTTACTTTTCACGAATGATGGCGATTTGGCTAAAAAATTAACGCATCCCAAGTATAACCAGAAGAAGATTTATCACGTATTCTTGGATAAGGTGGTAAAAACCGGAGATTTGGATGCCATACGGAAAGGTATTGACCTTGAAGACGGTTTTATTAAAGCCGATGAAGTTATGGTATCTGCTGACGATAAGACTCAGGTCGGGATTGAGATTCATTCCGGTCGGAATCGAATCGTTCGCCGGATATTCGAGCATCTGGGGTACCAGATACTCCGGTTGGATAGGGTATTTTTCGCCGGGATCACGAAGAAAAATCTGCCGCGGGGACGTTGGCGATTTTTAACGCCGGAAGAGGTGAACGTATTAAAAGCATATTAAAAAAGTTTTCTTTTTAATATATTTCTATTACCTTCGCGGATGTCCACCTTTAAGGAATGGTAATCCGCGAAGGTTTTTATTTTATACTAATAATGATATGGTTGCTTTTATAACAAATGGTCTTTACAGAATGAGGACATTGCATTCATTTTCTTACACGCCTAGATGGATTGTATTCTTGATAGACGTGGCGTTGTGCATAATGGCTGTGAGTGTTGCCTATCTGATCTGGGTTAATTTCCAAATTGACCGGATGAGGTTGGATTTTGTTCTGAACGGAGCCCTCGTGATCGTGGGAGTCCGAATTATCAGTTTCGTGTTGGGGCGTACTTATTCCGGCATAGTGCGTTTCTCGGGAACAGAGGATGCTTTGCGTATCTATTACGTCTTGACAGCGGGTGAGATAGCTCTTTTGATGGGAGACGGTATCTATTTTCTAGTGTTTGGCGAGACTTACATCCCTTTGTCGGTGCTTCTTACCGAGTACGTGGGATTGACAAGCGTGATGGTGATGAGTCGTGCGATCGTGAAAAAAATCTTTTCCCAGTACGTCGGGGCCGAGCGCACGAAAAAGAACGTGATTATCTGTGGTAGTGACGAGTACGGGATTATGGCAAAGCATGCCATGGATAACGTGGAAGATGCCACTTATAACGTGTTGGCTTTTATCGACGTGAACAATCGCAAGGCGGGGAAAGTACTTGAAGGAGTCAAAATATACAAGATGTCCGCTTTGCCCGGGCTGTTGAAACGTCACCGGGTAGATAAAGTGGTGATTGCCAAAAAACAGATTTCGGCTGATAAAAAGCGAGAGATCGTGGAAACCTGTTTGACCGCGAATGTCAACGTGCTTGAGGTACCTCGTTTCGAGAGTTGGATAAACGGGGAAT
This sequence comes from Butyricimonas sp. Marseille-P3923, assembly GCF_900184685.1. Classification (GTDB taxonomy): domain Bacteria; phylum Bacteroidota; class Bacteroidia; order Bacteroidales; family Marinifilaceae; genus Butyricimonas; species Butyricimonas muris. The sequence continues at coordinate 1,774,161 of NZ_FXXL01000007.1, read as the reverse complement.
TGAGCATGCGGCATATTAAAAATATAAAGATCGAGGATTTACTCGAGCGTGAAGTGATCCACATGGACGAGATGAATTTGCGTAAACAATTATTGAACAAGGTCGTGCTGGTAACGGGTGCGGCAGGTTCAATCGGTAGTGAAATCGTGCGCCAGTTGACTCATTTCAACCCGGCGATGATCGTGTTGTTCGATCAAGCCGAATCTGCTCTTTATGATATCGAATTGGAATTAAAGGAAGAATGTGGTTTTACCGATTACAAGATCGAGATCGGTGATGTTCGTGACCAGAGTCGGGTAGAAGGTATATTCAAAACATGCAGACCTAATATAGTGTATCACGCGGCGGCTTACAAGCATGTCCCAATGATGGAAAAACACCCGATCGAAGGTGTGAAAACCAATATTCTGGGAACGAAAAACGTGGCTGATTGTGCTGTCAAATATGATTGCCAACGTTTCGTGATGATCTCTACCGATAAAGCGGTGAATCCTACCAATGTCATGGGTGCCAGCAAGCGTATCGCGGAAATCTATACACAATCTTTAAATCGAATAGCGAATACTCGTTTTATCACGACGCGTTTCGGAAATGTTTTAGGCTCCAATGGTTCGGTTATCCCTCGTTTCAAAAAACAGATAGAGGCCGGGGGGCCGGTTACGGTAACTCATCCCGAGATTACCCGTTTCTTTATGACTATCCCGGAGGCTTGCCAGTTGGTACTTCAAGCCGGGGCATTGGGGAACGGTGGTGAAATATTCGTGTTCGACATGGGTAAGAGTGTCAAAATCGTTGATTTGGCGCGGAAGATGATTAAACTTTCCGGTTACGAGATAGGTAAAGATATTCATATCGTGTTCACGGGCTTGCGTCCGGGTGAAAAGTTGTACGAGGAGGTACTTAACGTGAAAGAAACCACTTTGCCTACCGTGCACGAGAGAATCAAGATTGCTAAAGTGCGTGAATATAATTATAATGAAGTTGTCGATTCGATCAAAGCTCTTGATATCGCTTTGCAAACGAGGGATAACTTTGCCGTGGTAAAACAAATGAAATGTATCGTTCCCGAGTTTAAATCCAAGAACTCTACTTATGAATCCATTGATTTCCAAATGGAAGAAGAGGGAGTTCAACACCACATGCAGGAGGTGCTGGATAAAATTCAGGTGACTGAAAATTTAGAAGTGAGAGAATAATGGAGCAGACGAATTGGTATGCTATATATACCGCTTCTCGGGCGGAAAAACGTGTAAAAAAACGACTTGATGAAGCCGGAATCGTGTATTATATCCCTTCGCGTGTGGTGGAGTGGAATTCGGATAATCAGGTAAAACGGGTGGAAGTTCCTCTGTTTAGCAATTGTGTATTCGTGCGGCTTACACGTTCCGAGTTTTCCAAAATTCAAGACATTACCGGCATAATATCTTTTTTACGAGAGGGCGAAACCCCTGTCGTGTATTCCGAGCAACAGATTACATCCTTGCGTCTTTTAAATGATCACGCGGAGGAAATAGATGTTGTTGAAGGTGATATTCCGGTTACTTCTCCCGTTCGTGTCATTCAAGGTAAACTTTTAGGACTTGAGGGAGAATTGCTTGATGAGCCGGGTGTGTGTCGGGTTTTGGTTCGATTGCCCCGGGTTGGTAATGTAATTGCTGCCGTGTCACAGGATAGTGTGGTTCGTTTGTGAAGGAAGATTTTGAGATTTTCGGGTATTTGGGGTGAAAAGGTCTATTATTCAATTATACGAGGATGGATTTAGAAAGATTGTTCCTTCCGGGAGAACACCGATGTTTTTTGCAAAAAGTTTTCCAATAAAATACTTACTTGCTATCTCGTTTATACAAAGGAACTTCTTGAAGAAGAGCAAGTTATTTATCTTCCCGTGTATATGGCTCAATTCTTGTGATTCAAGGAGACAGTCTTACTGAAAAACTATAGTAATACTATCCAAGATCTATGGAAATAAGTACATGGGGCGGTGAATTGGTGCCTTGAGGGTGGGGATTCTATATTGGAGGTAATAGAATCTCCGCGTGATAGACGAAGGAAGACCGAAGGTAGGGTAGGATTGCAGTGGGGTCTCTATAGGTTTGCATCTTTGGTAAATTCTATCGAGAGTTATTTTGTTTGTCGTTTACATGTGGTTTTAATTAGAAAAGTGATATATTTATAGTTTCATGACATGAATAGATGATTATAACTGCGGAAAAGAGTGGGAAGATTAGAAACCCATGGAAATTATATGTAGTTTTAGTTAGGAAAGTGTAATTTCACAGAAGAACCACTGTAAAGCCGTGATAAAACTACCCTTCTTACCGTGTTTGAGTTGTTTTAAGAACTATGTTGCTCCTATCTTACATGGAGCGATATATAGGCACGAACGAAGCGAGCACGGTAAGAAGGGTTGCTTTAGGGGTAATTCTCTTCGGTTTTACGGTTAAAGTAAGGATAACTTTTTACTTTTCTTCTTCTTGATTATTCGTGAGGGCTTTTAATTTTAACTATGAATTTGTTGTAGATCGTTATTCTGGAATATGGGATGAATTGTAATGGTGGAGTCTGAAATAATCACTGTGTATAATGATTTCGGATATCTCTTGTGCCTTTTCTCTTCTTAATAGTTCATGAGGACTATTGGCAAGAGAGTCCGGTAATAATAGGCTTTGACCGACTCCTCTCCAAGATGAGTGAATTCCGGTGATATCAAGTAAAGTGGGGAAGAGGTCGAATTGGGCTATGGGATAATTATTGCTTTTAGTGATTTGTATTGGGGAGTTAATGATATAAAGTGGAATCTTTTTTGTGATATATTCTAATTCAGAAGGCAGATTCAAGTTGCATGCATGGGCTTCATGATCACTGGTTATAACAATAATGGAATTTTCGTACAAGTGATTTTCTTTAAGGAAACGGATGTATTTCCCGATTTGTTTGTCTGTATAATGGAGTGTTTTTAGATAGTTTTTTAGTTCGCAAGAATAATTGGAAGGGAAGTCAAATTCTTCATTTCCGAAAGTTCTATTGTAAGGGGAATGCATGGACGAGGTTAAAATCGTAGAGAAAAAAGGTTGTTCTGAAGCTAAATCCTTATTTTGTGCAAGTTTAAAAATATCTTCATCATTTAACCATATATCATTTTGATGAGGGTAATCTTTCTTTGAAAATAGTGAGTCGATACCATAGCTTTGACATATTTTATCTTGGCGCCAAAAAGTATCTCCAGTTGGGATAATCATACGGTTCTTGATAGATATTTTTTGTTGTTTTAAGAGTCGTGGTAGTGCAAGATATTTGTTGTACAGATGATTAATAACTGTGATTGTGTTTTTTATTGGAAGAAGTCCTGTCATGTAGATAAATTGCCCGTCACTCGACACTCCAAGTCCAACTTGGGGTGTTACGTTGAAGTTGTAGTAGGTGTTTTCTTTTTTTAGTCGGTTCAGATTTGGTGTAATTTCCTTTCCATTAAAACTAAGTTCATCTGCGAAAGATAAAAAGGATTCTACAATGATGATGATAATATTAGGTTTATGTACATGGATTTTCGTGTTTTCTGAAGTCCAGAATAATGGTTCTAGTTTATCAAGTTCGGTAACAGAATATGATTGAGAAGTGGTATTATGTGTTTCCATTGCAAAGTAGTAGAAAATTCCAAATCTAAAAGTTTGCTCCATGGGAATATATAAATAAGGGAGGATAATTTTTTCTTCTAACGTAATTGATCTTAATCTATAATATGTTAGTAATGAAGATGCTAATATTATTGCACAACTAACAAAAATTAGTCCTGTTTTTAATCGTGTTTTAATATTTGACAATGGAGATTTTCGATAGACGATAAATAAAGCAATAAAACTTGTGATAGGGATAATGGTATCTTGGAAACGAATGCTTGTTAATATATTACAACCTATTCCAGAAAGATTATTGAATTCTGAGTAGAGAGATAATGGTAAATAGGCATCAAAGTTCCTGCTATACCATATATTGGCAAGTACAAATAGATCTATACAAATCAAAATTGGGAGGTAAATAAATTTTCTCTTATTGATTAATAGAATTGGAAATAGAAGGATAAGTGTTGTATCAACAAAAGAACTAATTGCATTTTCAATATGAGAAAAAACAGTAAGTTCGTTTCCTATGGTAATTATAGAGTAATGCATGTATATGAGTTTGCAATACACGAGAATGAAAATAATAATAGGATATTTTATCTGAATCCAAGTGTACAGAAAATTATTTTTCAATGTCATTTTTACGATTCTTTTTAATAAACGCCATTATGATTGATAATACAAAAATAGGCATTGTTATGATGTTTTCAAATTTTGAAATATGATATTGAAAAAGAATATATAGAAATAATGTGTTGCGTAGATGGTATGAATTTATTGTTTTTTGGAGGCTAAAATTTATATGACTAATTGTTGATAGCTATTTTTTGTTGCAACATCTTGATTAATTTGTGTGATATTTTAGGATGGATTTTACGGCATAATATAGCTTTGCTGTTTACAATTTCAGAATATTCTCGTTCATCAAGAACTAGTGGTAAAGTTTTCGCTTCTCTTTTAGGCTTCCATACGATGAATCTTAAAGCGTTATATTTTTCAATATTTAGTGTTTCTGCTTGGTCGAATAAGAATGTATGAAAGATTAGTTCATCAGTATTCCATGTATAACGGAATCTTTGATAATATTTAGGATTACGTTTTAAATAATCGAATACGTATTCAACCACGTTTCGATGCCAAGAGAACCAACTCCAACCAGCATAGAGATGTTCAATTTTATTTCTTTTGATAAGTTTTGATACAATTATGCCAATGATTATTCTTATAGCTTTAATTGGTAAGAAGTTGGATGAAATGGTATCTCTAAAATCAAAACAATCCACTCTTTCTGTATATTTCTCATTTCGCCATTGTACGACCTGCTCAGGAGAGTCAAAAAACATATAACTGCGAGTTGAATCTTCAAATATTTTATCAAATTCATCGTTTCTTAAGCAAGGATAATCCATCCCACTTAAAGAATGAAAATAGTCCATGTGCACGGAGTTATTCAATGCCATTGTTAATAAAGAAAGAGTACATTCTATTTGAGAAAATCCGCCATGAGTAACGCTTATTCGTTTTTGCAAAAAGAAAACATTCGGGATATCTTTTACTGCTTCTCGGAATGGCGAGAGGTCTTTAACTTTTTTATCTACATTGATGAAAAAGAAATGGTTAGATGAGGCTAGTAATTTCACGATATTACCAAATTGTTCGGGAAAAGTGTGAACTTGCATGATAAAAGCGTGATTCATTTTAGTTTCCATTAAATTGTGTTGTTGTAATTAATAATATAGGGCAAATATGCAAAATAAATTATATATCGGGAAAATTTGCGATAAATAAAAATGATGTATATTTGCAATGTAATAAACGATCATTAATATCGAATGACTTCTGAATCAAGAACCGCAAAAAGTGTTAAAAATGCTAAGATAGCTTTAGTGTTTTATTTCATTAATCTGATTCTTCAATTCTTTTCCCGGAAAATATTTCTGGATTATTTAGGGGCAGAGGTGTTGGGATTAAACACGACAGCACAGAATCTGTTAGGATTCTTGAATCTGGCGGAATTAGGTGTCGGTTCGGCTATTGCTTACACTCTTTATCGACCTTTATTTGAAAAGGATATACAAACTATAAATGAAATCGTGTCGGTGCAGGGATGGATGTATCGGAAAATTGCTTGTGTCGTTATTGTTGGGGCTTGCGTGCTGATGTGCTTTTTTCCGGTGATTTTCCAAAAAGCGGATGTCCCTTTGTGGTATGCTTATGGTTCATTTGCTGTTTTATTAATCAGTTCTTTATTGGGGTATTTCTTTAATTACCGGCAAATAGTGCTTACTGCAGATCAAAAAGAATATAAAATTACACAAAGCGTTCAAGGATTAAAAGTAATAAAGGTAATTGTTCAGATTCTGGCAATCCGTTATTTGAGTCATGGTTATGTTTATTGGTTAGGTTTGGAATTGCTGGCGGCAATTCTGACAACAGTAGTATTGGATCGTTTGATAAAAAATGTGTACCCATGGTTACATTCATTGCCTTCCGTGGGGAAAAAGGTGAGAAAAGAATATCAGATTATTATTACCAAGACAAAACAAGTGTTTTTCCATCAGATATCTTTTTTCGTATTATCGCAGACAAGTCCTTTGGTCATTTATGCTTACACTTCTTTAACTTTAGTTGCTATATATGGAAATTATATGCTTATCATGACGGGAATAACCTCGTTGATTAATGCTTTGCTAAATGGTGTGAGAGCGGGTGTCGGAAATTTAGTGGCAGAAGGTGACAAGGGACGAATAAAGGCGGTTTTCTGGGAATTGACATCGTGTCGGGTATGGTTTGCTTCAATGGTTTGCTTCGGTCTTTATTTGTTATCCCATTCTTTTATTCGTTTGTGGATTGGCGAGGAATATATTCTGGAGCAATCGGCTTTTGTTGCCTTAGTCGTTATTACGTTTATCGGTTTGACAAGGGCTAATGATGTTTTTTTATCTGCCTATGGTTTATTTCAGGACATTTGGGCCCCGATGATAGAAGCCGGTTTGAATTTAGGGTGTTCGATATTGTTTGGATATTATTATGGATTAGCTGGAATTTTGTGGGGGGTAGCAGTTAGTTTAATCATCGTGATTGTGGGGTGGAAACCTTATTTCCTTTATAAACGAGGGTTCGGGGATAATATAATGGAATATGTAATGTATCAGTTCAAATGTTTTGGGTTAATAGGAGTGGCTGTATTGGTTTCTTATGTGGTGCTCGCATGGTTTTATAGGGATTATCAGATTACTACATACGGTAGATGGATAGGATATGCATTGGGAGTTATGATAATTTATGGTGTATTCAGTTCCTTGTTGTTTTATGTGTTTGATAGAGGGATGCGGGATTTTGTTTTGCGAGTAAAAAGAATGTTTGTTAATTGAATGATTATTGATTTTTTCTTTTTCTACAAAACAATATGTAATTTACTTGTATCAAGTGTACACTTTTATTATATTTACCCTTTGAAAGATCTGTTTTTCAATTGTGTTTATCTAATTGGAAAACAGATCTTTAATTTGTTCGTTATATGTTTTTGAGAAATAGTAATAAATAAAATTCAGCATGGAAAATGAAAATCAAAAGAAGGGAATAGATTTATTTGTTTTTTTACAAGGTATCTGGGAAAAGCGTTTTTTTATTATTAAGAGTATATGTGTCGGTTTGTTTTTGGGGATTTTAATCGCATTTAGTATTCCAAAACAATTTCAGGCAGAAGTGAAGTATTTGATTAATGATGATTTAATTGCAAAAAGAGAGCAAGGAATATCGATAGCAACTTTAATGGGATTAAATATAAAAGATATTTGTGCTATTGAAATTCCTAAAGATATGTACCCGGAATTTGCTAAAAGTACAAATGTCCTTTCCAAATTGGCCACACGTCGTGTCCGTTTACAAGAGGGACAAGACATAACATTGTTTGACTATGTGATAAATTACCAGAAAGAACCTTGGTGGAATAAAATATTGAATTTACCCGCAACAGTAAAGAATTGGTTTGCGGATTCTGATAAAGTAGTTGTGTCGGATGCAGAATGGAATGAGCATAGTTTGTCTTTAACACAGCAACGTTTTATTAATTATCTTAGAGAGAATATTCAGGTAGAAACGGATGAAAATAAAGCAATCGGTTACGTGCGGGTGACGGCTCAAAATGCCGTTGTTGCAGCCGAAATAGCGAATTTTGTTACTCAAAGTCTGGAAAAACGTATTACTGAAATTCGACATGAAAAATTAGAACAGGAGTTGCTTCTTGCTCAAAAAATGTATGAAAATTCAGAACATGAATATCAGATGATGCTAGAAAGATACGAGACAAGTGTATTAAAAAATAGGGTCGAGAGTTACTCTCCTGTAAAATTGGATATTGCTTTTAATTTGTATAATATGCTTGCGCGTCAATACGAGATCATGAAAGTGAATGCCGATCTTTCAGGGAAGGCTTTGGAAATTCTTCAACCAGCTGTTGCTTCAGACATTGCCATATCCCCACACAAGAAAAAGATCATTATTGGTCTTATGTTTGTGTTGGGATGTTTGTCAATATTATGGTGTCTTTTTAAACAAGCGTGGGAAATCGATTATAAGAAATGATATAATGGGTAGACGAATTTTGTATATCTGTACTAATGCAAGCGCCGGGATGAGACATTTCTCTGCTTGTATTTTGAACACTATGTTTTCTTGTCCGGATGTGAATTGTTATGCAATTGTGATGTCTGCCCCAGATAATGATTACCGGGAAAGTATTCTTGAAAAGTATAGGTCAAGAGTTATTTTCATGTCTACACCACAAGGAAAAATTCAGAGAGCAAAAAATTTGATTTTTCCTCATGCCTTATATAATCAAATAAAGGAAGCGGCAACACGTTTTCATATTGATACAATACATTGTTTAACAGAAGATCCATACATTGCGGCAATCGTAAAGAAATTGAAGAAGAGATTTGAAATGTTTTATACAGTGCATGATTTGGAAAAGCACGAAATTCATTATAGAAATAGGTTGCATGAATATTGGTTTGAATGGAGCCACCGAATGAAAGTCCGAAAATTGATGTCTGTTATAGATAATTTGGTCACTTCAAGTAAAGTACAATGTGGACAACTTTGCGCTAGATATCCGGCAAAGAATATATATTATCATCCATTTCCTTCTTTATTGACAAAAACTATTGTTGAGGGTGATAGGTGTGTGCCGGAAATAAAGTCTGAAAAAAGTTATTTTTTATTTTTTGGACGAATTGAAAAATATAAAGGTATTGATTTGCTTTATAATGTTTTTAAAAATTCTCGAGATTTGCAGCAAGAGAAGTTGGTAATTGCAGGCAAAGGAGATGTGTATTTTGATTATGAGCCATTGGCTAATGTTGTTCTAATAAATCGTTTTATACATGATAATGAAATAAAGGATCTGTTTGAGAAAGCTAAATGTGTTATTTTTCCATATATCTCGGCAACTCAATCCGGTGTATTTTCTTTTTGTTTTTATTTCAAGAAAAAGATTATTGCTTCGGATGTTCCTTTTTTTCGAGAATTTCAGGGTGAAACAGGATTGTCTTTTTTTGATGTTACAGATCCTTTAAGTTTAGAAAAAGAGATAAGAGATTTTTTGGGAAAAGAAAAAAATCGTCAAGTAGAAATTGGAGACCATTCTTATGAGCGATTATATGGGCAAGAAACGTTAAAGAAATCTCTTTTAAAACTATATATATATAAACAATGATTCCATATTTTGTTGTTTTCGGAATATTAGCTGTTTTTGCTATTTTAGATGTTTTTGACGGGGGACAAGAGCTAAGAAAACGTACATTGTTTTTATTTTTTGTAATTCTATGTTTTTTTGCTGCGATGAATGTTGGGGATCAAGATCATGCAAATTATGAATTAGCCTTCCGAGAATCTATTGATGCTAACGTGTTGGATAAGCAGAGTTTGATAGGAAAGGAAATTTATTTTATGGAGCCGGGCTATCGATTATTGAATAAACTGATAAGTTTTTTTACACATCAATCTTTTTTTATATTCGCTATTACAGCATTTGTCACTTTGCTTTTGAATTTTAAAGTGTATAAAAAATATTCTCCTTATTTTCTTTTTTCTGTATTGTTGTATTATGGACATATTTATTTAGTGCGAGAAATGATACAGATTCGTTTCGGGATAGCGAGTGCTATTTGTTTATATAGCATTAGTTTTATTGTCCAGAAACGTTGGAAAATATTTGTATTATTAGTTGGAATTGCAGCTATGTTTCATACGATTGCATGGGTTTTTCTTTTGATGTATCCTTTTTATTGGCTTAAAATGAATAGAAATAATTATGCATGGATGTTGATAGTTTGTTTATGTTTTGCATGGTTTTTCCCTATTGGACGTATGTTGTCGTATCTTCCAGATATATCTATTTTTTACAAGATAAAATTGTATGTCGATTCCCAACAATTTAATCAAACGTTGGGAGTTATTTCTAATCCGGTGGTACTCAAATCTATAATCGTGTCTGTTGTGGGGATTTATTTCTATTCTGTTTTATCAGAAGAATATGCTTTCTTTCGATTATTGTTTGCGATATATATATTTGGGGCTTGTTGGTTGTTGGTTTTTAATGATTTTTCTATTGTTGCAGGAAGGGTGGCTACATTATTTACTTCTTCTGAAGTAATTATTGTTCCTATGTATATTTCTTTGTTGCAGAAGAATTTGTTTCACAAGATGTTGTCTTGGTGTATTATCGTGGGGTATTGTTTTATGACTATTTTTTTGAATTTGTATAATGGTAATGTATTGCCTTATCAATATTGGGGAGGTGGAATATGAAAGTAGCATTTATCGTATCGAGATTGGTTAATTTAGGTCCGGTTCTGGTCGTTCGGGATTTGGTTGTTGGTTTGAAACAGGAAAATATTAACTGTACTGTTTTTTACTTTGATGAAAAAAAAGAAATTTCAATGGATTGTGATACATACCGAATTTCTTTTTTTGAAAAAATAGATTTTGATGCTTATGATATAATACATTCTCACGGAATACGTCCTGACGCATATTTGTATTGGCATCGGTCTCAAATAAAGCATTGTAAATGTATAACAACGTTGCATAATTATATGTATGTGGATTTGGCATATCAGTATAATAAAGTTGTAGCTGTGATTTTTTCACGATTGTGGAGATTTCTTTTGAGAAAGCATGATCTTATTGTAACGTTGAGTCGAAATGCTATGGAGTATTATGAACGTTGGTTGCCTTTGTCAAAATTGGCATATGTGTATAATGCAAAAAGTGTTGATCAGTCAATGTATTTATCTGAAAATGAAAAACAAATATTGCTAAATTTTAAAAGAGGTCGGAAGGTAATAGGAGTTAATGCTTTATTGACAGAACGGAAGGGGGTTGATCAATTGATTCGGGTCTTACCTAAACTTGAGGATTATGTTTTAGTTGTGGTTGGTGATGGACAGAGTCGTAAAGACTTAGAACAACTTTCAATAGATAATAGAGTTCAAGAACGTTGTTTGTTTTTAGGGTATCAGTTAAATGCTTTTCGTTATTTGCAGTATTATGATGTCTATGGAATGGTTAGTCGAAGTGAGGGATTCCCTTTATCATTAATTGAAGCTTCTGCATATGGCATACCGACAATATGTTCAAGAATCCCGATATTTGAAGAGATTTTTACTCCTGAAGAAGTTGCTTTTTTTACATTAAATGACATTGATTCATTGAAGCAGGCGATAATGTTGATAGAGCATAATGGGAAGAATATAAGAGATAATTTTCATAAAGCTTATCTGGAACGTTATACAATAAAGCGAATGACGATAGGGTATTTAAGTCTATATCATAGGATATGTACAGAACGTTAAAAGAGTGTTGTGAATAAATTTGTAGATGATAAATTATTAATATCGATGAGTATGGATTTTTCAGTTTTAATGTCTGTATATATAAAAGAACAGCCAGCGTATTTGGATGAGGCGTTGCGTAGTATTTTTGAACAAACTCTACCTCCTGATGAAGTCGTTGTTGTGAAGGATGGACTATTAACAGATGAGTTAGAACAAGTACTTAATTCTTATGAAAAGGAAAAAGGAAATCTGAAAATTGTTTCGTTACCTGATAATGTCGGATTAGGTAAAGCTTTGCATATAGGGATGGGGTATTGTAAGAATGAGATTATTGCTCGAATGGATTCTGATGATATTTGTAAATCTAATCGATTCGAAGTACAAATAAATTTCATGAAATCTCATCCAGAAATATCGGTTGTAGGGACATGGGTAGAAGAGTTTTCGGAGAGTAAAGACCAAATAGAATCAGTCCGTCAATTGCCATTAGAGCATGAAAAATTACTTAAATTCATGAAATGGAGAAATCCGTTTAATCATATGACTGTGATGTTTCGAAAGAAGGATGTCGAATGTGTGGGAGGATATCAACCATTTTATTTATTAGAGGATTATTATTTATGGAACAGAATGGCAAATGGAGGGTTTCAGTTCGCTAATATAGGCGAATCGTTATTATGGGCAAGAGGGGGGTACGAAATGTTAAAACGGAGAGGAGGCGGAAGGTATGTTGTTTCTGAATACCATTTGTTGAATTTTATGAGAGAATCGGGGCGAATTAATCTATGTGAATTTGTTTTTAGTTTGTCTGTTAAAAGTGTTGTACGATTGATCGGTAAACGGGGACGAGCACTTTTATACCGTACATTTTTAAGAAAATAGAATGTTTCAAAGTTAAAAAAATATCAGCGTATTTGCTCAGTTTACGTTTGTTGCGTACCAGAATATCCGTCATAACATATATTTGAAAAAAGTATTGAGAAGTAAAGTGATGTGTATTTTTTTTTGTTAATCGGTTTATGGTTTCTATGCTTTTGTACTTGTTATCTACTTTTCTTTTTCTGTCGAGATTCAGATCGTCTGGAAGTATGGAAATGCCAATTGTAGCATTTTTTTATTTTATTGTGAGGAGAGATAATCTATGGTGTGTAAAGATATAAATGGTACAAATAAGAAGATGCTAAAAAAAATGACAAATGTTTGATAGCGAATCCAATGAAAATGATTTCATAGTACATTGTTATTGTGTTAATTGCTTTCGGAAATGGGAATAGGCGAGAAAACGCTGTTCGTTTATTCGTTAAGAATTTGTTAAAAACAAAAAAACTCACGTTGTTGACGCAACCTTTATCATATCTTCGCATCTTGAAAGTAAAAAGCAACACACAACACACTATTATTAATTATATGAATACAAATCAAACATTTAAGGTCTACACGACGTAAACAAGCTTTGGAAAACGAGGAGGCGTTTTTCGGGTAAAATGAATAACGCGTTAAGGAGATTGTTTAGGGTCCATAAAATGGACAGAGTAAGATTTTATGCCGTTTAAATAGATCGAGGAATGAAAAAAATATTGATAATTGGAGGGAGTAGCTTTATTGCTGGACAGTTTATTCGAAATTACCAGTCGGAGGATTCGATAACTTGTTATAGCCGACGTCCTACGGGATATGATAAGGAAATCGTGGTAAAGGCGTTTTGGGATATGCCTGTGGAGTCGTTCGTCGGGTTTGATGCGGTAATTAATTTTGCTGCTATCGTACACCGTCCGGAAGAGAAGAATCAGGAACTTTATGATGAGGTGAATTATCGTATGGCTTGCGTGTTGGCCCAAAAAGCCCGTCAGGCAGGCGTTCGTCAATTTATTCAAATGAGTACGATTGCCGTGTTTGGTACTGCCAGTCGTATTTCTACGACAACACCGGAAATGCCGAGGACTTATTATGGAAGTTCTAAGTTGAAAGCTGATAAGGAGTTGTTGGCGATGAGTGATCACGAGTTCAAGACGGTGATTATTCGTCCCCCGATGGCTTATGGTGGTGGTATGGCTCCGGGAAATATGATGCGTTTGATTCGTTTGGTGAATCGTCATATACCGCTTCCGTTCGGTTCGGCTCGGAATCGTCGTGATTTTATTAACGTGAAGAATTTGATAGAGTTTATCCATTTAACCGTGGAGAAAGAGGCTGAAGGTATTTTCTACCCGACAGATAAAGAACCCTATTCAACACGTAATGTTATAGAGGTGATTTCTGAACAGTTGGGTGTTCACACGATTAATTTACCTTCCCCGTCTTTGTTTTTGAGAATGGTTGAGAAAATTCGCCCGGATCTTTATCAGAAATTGTGGGGTGATGTTGTGATAGATCGTCAATTGGCTTTAAATTCTATCGGTTATGAACCTCGTTATACTTTGGAAGACGGGATTCGTGAGATGGTTGAATCGTTCAAGCAAAAGAAATGATAGACTGGATTTACGGGTTTGTTCTCCTTCTACTTTTTGTGATGGAGAACATTTATTTTAAAATAGCGGAAAGATACAAAATCATGGATATTCCTAACGAGAGGAGTTCCCATCATACAATTACCTTGCGAGGAGGCGGGGTGATTTTTTATTTGGGTGTGCTCGTTTACGGGTTGACTTTCGGTTTTTTCGCCCCGTGGTTTTTGTGCGGGTTGACGTTGGTGGCGGTAGTGAGTTTTATGGATGATATGCATCCGCTTTCGGCGAAGTTGCGTTTGCTGGTGCAGACTTTTGCTTTGTTGCTTTTGTTGTTGCAGTTGGGGGTGCACGAGGTTTCGTGGGGATACGTGATTGTGGCTTTGTTCGTTTGCTTGGCTATTCTGAATATATACAATTTTATGGATGGCATCAACGGGATTACCGGGGGATATAGCTTGGTTGTACTGTTGGCTTTGTGGGGGATAAACGCTTGGGTAATACAGATTGCGCCTGCGGGTTTTATTCCGGTGGTTATTCTGTCATTGTTGGTATTTAATTTCTATAATTTTAGGACTCGCGCGAGGTGTTTTTCCGGTGACGTGGGGGCTGTTGCTATTGCTTTTATACTTCTTTTCCTGCTAGGGACTTTTATCATGCGCACGGGGGAGATTTCGGTGTTGATTTTATTGGGCGTGTACGGGGTTGACGGTGTGTTGACAATTATTCATCGTTTGATGTTGAAAGAGAATATAGGACAACCGCATCGGAAGCATTTGTATCAATTGTTGGCTAACGAGGCGAAGATTCCCCATTTGTCGGTATCTTTTTTTTATATGGCAACACAGGCGCTTGTCGGGGGAGGGTATTTGCTTGTTTTGAAATGTGCTCCGGCGTATACTCTTTTTTACGCTATCGTGAGTTTGGTGGTGCTTGTGGCGGTTTATCTTCCGTTGCGTCGTAAATATTACGCTTTATTGGAAGAGAAGTAATATTTTTCGCGTATCCATTTTTCATTTTCAATTAATACAGTATCTTTGCGGTCGATCCGGCTATTCGGTTTACGGTTTGCCCTGTGAGGGGGCGGTTTGGCTGTAAACCGAGAGGATGGTTGCGTAAAAACATTCAAAAAAAGTAATATGAGATTTTTAATATTGATCGTACTAATACTTGGCGTATCGAGGTTTGCTTTTGCCCAAATGTCAGATACACAAGTGGTAGAAGCTGTGAAAGAGGCACAGGCTCAAGGCAAGTCCCAGAATGAAATCATTTTGATGTTGACCCAGAAAGGGGTTACGATGGAGCAAATACAGCGAATCCAGAAGAGTTACGGTAGTCAAACCGGCACACAACAAGGACAGGCTGATAATTCGAGAGGAAGAACGATGGCGCCTTTACAGGTGACAAAAGATACTGTCGTGATTCGTCCGAGGAGTAAGAATGATGTGTTCGGCAGGGAAATTTTTAATAATGGAAGGTTGACTTTTGAACCTAATTTGAGTATCCCGACTCCCGAGAATTATAAGTTAGCTCCCGGCGATGAGGTGATTATCGATATATGGGGTAATTCGGAAACCACGCTCCGGGAAGAAATATCTCCGGACGGAAGTATTAATGTTCAGGGGTTGGGACCCGTTTATTTAAGCGGGAAACAAGTGAAAGAGGCTTCCGCGTATTTGAAAAATGTATTCAGTCGTATATATTCGGATTTGAGTTCGGAGAATCCGGGAACTTTTATACAACTTACTTTAGGTAAAATCCGCAGTATTCAGGTGAATGTTATGGGCGAGGTCGTGATGCCCGGGACTTATACTTTACCTTCGTTGGCAACGGTGTTTCATGCTTTGTATTCTGCGGGAGGTGTGAATCAAGTAGGAACGTTGCGTGATGTCGTGTTGTACCGGGATGGTAAGGCTTTTAAGCATGTGGATGTTTACGGGTACATCATGAACGGGGACAATACTTTCGATATTGTTTTGCAGGATGGGGATTTGATTAACGTGGGGACTTACGAGAAGATCGTGACGATTTTGGGTAAGGTGAAGCGCCCGATGAGATACGAGTTGAAGGGGGATGAAACTTTGAGTAAAGCATTGGAGTATGCCGGAGGTTTTACCGGGGATGCTTACAAGAAGAACTTGAACGTGACACGGAAGGGTGATTCCGAGTACGAGATGTACACGGTGTATAATGAGGAATTTCCTGAATTTGTTATGGCGAACGGGGATTCCGTGTTGGTGGATGCCATTTTGCCCCGCTACGAGAATCGGGTGTCTGTGGAGGGGGCTGTTTTCCGTCCGGGAAAATATGCTATCAGTGCTTCGATTGCGACGTTGAAAGATTTGTTGGATGTGGTGGAGGGACCGAGAGAGGATGCTTTTTTGAATCGTGCCATATTGTATCGCGAGAGAGAAGATTTAACTCGTGAAGCTCTTGCGATTGATTTGGGCAAATTTATGAAAGGCGAGGTCGAGGATATTGTTTTGAGGAAGAATGACGTGTTGTATGTGCCCTCGAAAACCGCTTTGCGAGAAGGTTACGTGATACAAATCCGGGGGGAAGTGAAGAACCCGAAAGAATATAATTTCGTGGAGAATATGACCATCGAGGATGCAATTATTCAAGCCGGGGGACTTTTGGAGTCGGCATCCGAGGTACGAGTGGATGTTTCCCGAAGAATAAAATCACCGAAAAGTACGACCGAGGCACCAGAAGAGGCGGAATTATTCACGTTCGCGTTGAAGGACGGGTTGATGGTGGATGGTATTAAGAATTTCGTTCTGGAACCGTTTGATGAGATTTACGTGCGTCGTTCGCCGGGATACCGGGAGCAACAGAACGTGAGGGTTGACGGAGAGATACTTTATCCGGGGACGTACGCGAAAACATCTATTAATGATAGGCTTTCAGATTTGGTGGCACGTGCCGGTGGAATAACATCCAAGGCTTACCTAAGAGGCGCTCGTTTGGAGCGTCGGATGAATCAGGATGAACGAATGAGGATGGCGTCAGCCCAAAAGTTGGCAAAATTTACGGAAGGTGATTCCATATCTATGGAAAGTTTGGATTTGGCTCAGACTTATTTTGTTGGTATTGATTTGGAGAAAGCTTTGGCTAATCCGGGGGGAGAGGATGATTTAGTACTTAGAGAAGGAGATGTCCTACATGTTTCTAATTTTGTAAATACAGTAAAAATCAGTGGAGCAGTGATGTACCCGAATGCAGTTACATACAAGAATAAAATGAAGTTGAGAGACTATATAGATAATGCCGGAGGATATGCTATGAACGCTAAAAAGCGTAGGGCTTACGTGATCTATCCGAATGGAACATTGGCGGTACGGAGAGGGGGACGGAATCCGAAAATTGAACCGGGATGTGAGATTATTGTTCCGATGAAGTTGGAGCGAAAGAATAGATTGGGGTTGCCTGAAATATTAAGTCTGACTTCTTCGACAACCTCTATTGCTGCCATGGTTACATCAATTCTTAATAGCACGAAGTAGTATGGGACAGGAAATAAAAGAACAGACGAATCAGATACCACAGCAAGACGAGGAGATTGATTTGGTGGAAGTCATCCGGAAATTATGGAAGAACCGTAAATTGATTATTAAGATCACGGTCGTCTTTATGGTAATAGGTGTGTTGGTAGCCCTTTTTAGCCCGAAAGAGTATTCCGCGGGATGTACAATGGTCCCCCAGAGCGGTGACAAGAAAGCAAGCGGCGGATTGAGTGGTTTGGCTTCGATGGTGGGTATTAATTTGGGTTCCATGGGTGGGGGTGAAGTTCTTGCCCCGACGATTTATCCCAAGATATTGGCAAGTGTTCCTTTTAAAAAGGAGTTGATGGCAACACCTTTGAAATTCGAGGAGTACGAACAGCCTATCACTTTGTTTGATTATTACACGAAAGACGAGTATAAAAAATTCAGTCTTTTCGGGGTTGTTAAAAAGTACACGATTGGTTTGCCGGGGGTAATCATCGGCGCTATTCGAGGGGAAGATACAACACAAATTATGGCGGAGCAAGGCTCGGCGATTCAATCGCTTTCGAAGGATGAAAAAGAGGTAGCCGAGATATTGGATAAGATTGTTTCGTTGAACGTGAATGATAAAGACGGATACGTGCAGTTGTCTGCTTCTATGCCTGAGCCTTTGGCAGTAGCACAGTTGGCACAACAAGCGCAGAAGTTGTTGCAAGAGTACATCACTCGTTTCAAGATTGAGAAGGTGCAGTCGAATCTGGACTTCGTGCAAAAACAATATGATAAGGCGAAAGAACGTTACGAGGTAAGGCAGGATGAACTTGCCAAGTTCCGGGATGCCAATAAAGGATTTGTTTCGGCTGTGGCCAAGACGAGGGAGGATATGTTGACTAACGAGTATAATCTTGCCTATAGTGTATACTCGGAATTGGCGAAGCAATTGGAACAGGCTGAAATAGCCGTGAATGAAACAACACCGATATTAACGGTTGTTGAGCCGGTAGTGGTTCCCGTGGAACGCTCGAAACCCAAAAGAGGGTTGATATGTGTGCTTTTTACTTTCTTGGGTGGTTTTGCCGGAATAGGTGTAGTGTTGGGATTACCGTTTTTGGCTAACACGTTCGGGAATGATAAATTGAAGAAATGGATAAAAGAATAGTCCGGAGCTGAGGGGCTGTAGTTAAAATCACGAGGACGGAGAATAAAATGTTCTCCGCCCTCGTGATTTTTTTTCGAATGGTGTTAATCCTTTTCCGTGTAGGTCGTGTAATTAAGATGTGTATTAAAAGTAAAATCTTAAATTTAGAAACATGAAGAATTTAATCTACATCGGTCTGACACTCCTGTTTGTCGCGTGTGCCACAGACCCCCAGAAGGAAATGGAAAAGAAATTGCTTGGAGAGTGGTGTAATCCTTACACCTACCAGTCCACGGGAGAATTGAAGGGATTCCGTTTCAAGAAAGGTGGTATTTGTGAAAGTATCAATATCCCTAGTCTGGATCTGAAAACTTGGGAGATTCAGGAGGGGTATCTAATCATTAAGGGGGAAAGTATCGAGGATGACGGAACGAGAGAAGAGTACTTGACGAAAGAGAAAATTACACAGTTGAGCTCAGACAGCCTCTCTTTGCTCGTGAGTGCCGGACCACCGCGTATCGCATTCCTGTATTTGAACACCAAAATTATCAAAGAACGAGTAACCCCTCAAAAGTAAAAGACTATGTGCCGTTTATCATATATCGTTATTCTCTGTTTTATTCATGTGTTTTTAGTTTCCTTTTCCTGTTTAGCGCAGAAAAAGGTGTTAGATGAAGAGGCTTACCGGAAGTGGCGGAGGGTTGACAGCTACAAGTTGTCGCCCGACGGGAAGTGGGTAATGTACCGGTACATGTATTTCGATAATGATGCGGCAAATAAGGTTGCCCGAAATATTTATTATTTCTATGATGTAAAAACCGGGAGAACGAGCACTTTGGAGTGTCCGGATTCTCCCGAGTTTTTTGCAGGGGGCGAGTGGATTGTTTACGGTAAGAAGGAAGGTGATGATGTGATTCGTGTGGTGCATTGTTTGCGGAACAAGAAGGAGGTCTGTCTGCGAGAGGGTGTGGAACTCAATTCCGTTATCCCCTTGGCCGCGTATCAAACGAATGATACGCTGGTTGTGAAAAATATACAGACGAATGATAGTCTGGTTTTGACGGGTGTCGGCACTTATTGCCTTTACGATAAGGATTGGAAGATTGTCTACCTGAAGCGGGAAGCCGATATCCATACGATTTATTTCGGTTCACGGAATAAGGCGGGCAAGTACGAATGCCTGTATCGGGATACCACGAAACGGTTGGAGCATTTTTATTTCAACGAGTGGGGAAAGGACGGCGGATTTTATTTTGCCGGGGATGAAGGTGAGAAAGGATATTATACTTTTTCATTGAAAGACAAACGGGTGACGGAACTTCTGGATGCGGACCGGATAGAAGTAATGGACGTGAATATGCGGTCTGTGCGACAATTGGGAAAATCGAAACGTTCTATATTCGAGAAACACAAAACTCCGAAAGCTGCAAAGCCCAAGGGGGAGAAAGACGAGAGTTTTACCCTTGAACTTTGGAGTTGGAACGATCCGGTGATTCCCTCGCAACAAGCGATAAGCGGGTATCGTCCAGCCGTGCCCACTCCCGAACGGTTTATATCGGACGCGGAGGGCGGCGGGTGTATACAACTTTGTGAGGCAGGTCACCCGGAATTGTATATGCCTGATACGGATGCTCCTGTTTATGCTTACGAGAAGGATGAAAAGCCTTATCTGAACAAGCGGGACTGGCTGCATGACACTCGTTTTGATTTGTATCTGGTGAATCTGGTTACCGCAGAGCACCAATTGGTGGCGGAAGCTTTGACTCGCCGGATTTACTGGAGTCCCAAGGGGGATTATTTACTCTATTACGATAACGGCAAGCGTTCATGGGTGGTACTGGAACCGGGTACGTTAAACCGCAGGGTGCTAACCGATGAAATTCCTTACCCGTTACACGACGAATTGTATGATCGCCCGAATCCTGCACCGCCTTACGGTATAGCGGGATGGAGTAAGGACGGGAGGCGGCTTCTTGTTTATGATCGTTTCGATATTTGGGTGGTAGACTTGACCGGAGAAAAAACGTATTGCTGGACGCACGAGGAAGGGCGTAAACGTAACACGATATTCCGTTTGTTTAATATCGATTGGGATATTATTCAAGTGGATATGGAGCGAGAGAATCGTGTCATGTCTACGGATTGGACGACAAAGAATACGGGTGTCTGGGCGTTGTCCCCGTCCGGGAAACTTGCACCTAAGATGGAAGGCGCTTTTATGTTGACGATTACACAACAGTCTACCGACGGGAATACGTTGTTGTGCACGAAACAGAATTACTATGAAGACCGGGATTTGTGGATTACCGATCCCTCGTTTCGGAAGATGCGGAAGGTCACGGATGTCAACCCGCAACGGGGCGATTATAAATGGGGAACGGTGCAGCAGGTGGAGTGGACGAATTATGACGGGAAAGCCAATCAAGGATTACTCTATCTACCGGATGATTACGACAAGAACAAGAGTTACCCGACGATAGTGACATTCTATGAAACCCATACTCCCGAGATGCACCTTCATCCCGTGCCCGGGTTGAGTCACGCTATGATTGACGTCCCCACGTATGTCAGCAAGGGATATATTGTATTTCAGCCGGATGTTTATTTCGAGATAGGCAACCCGGGGAAAAGTTCTTACAATGCGGTTGTGAGCGGAACAAAAGCTTTGATTGACAGAGGAATCATTGATCCGAAACGGGTAGGTTTGCAGGGACATAGTTGGTCGGGGTTCCAGACCGCGTATCTGGTGACGAGAACCGATATGTTCACCTGCGTGAATATCGGGGCAGCTTTGATCAACCTGACCTCTGTCTATACCGGGATCCGGGAAGAAAGCGGTGTCCCTTGTATGTTGATGTACGAGGATTGGCAATGTCGCATGGGGACTACCTTGTGGGAAAATCTGGAGGGGTATATCGAGAATTCACCCTTGTTGTTTGCCGATCGGATACATACTCCGGCGTTGATTTTCCATTGTGATAAGGACGGGGCTGTTTCCTATTATGATGGTAGAAATCTTTTTCTTGCCTTGCGGCGTCTGCAACGTCCGGCATGGATGTTGAATTATGTCGGGGAAGGTCACTTCTTGAATGCACGCCCGGCACAAAAGGACTGGACGATACGGATGGAACAATTTTTCAATCACTATCTCAAGAATGAACCTATGCCCCGGTGGATGAAAGAAGGTATTAATATCCACGAGCGGGGATACGACCAGAAGTATGATTTTTAATAAATATAGCGTATATTTGTCAAGAACAAATATGCGCTTTTTTTTATAAATCAGATACCCGCATGGGGATTGTCAAGAGCGCTAAAAAATTATTCGGAGGTGGAATGATTGATTTTGACAGTTTGACACGGGAGATAAAGGGTGACGTGAAAGCGGATGCTCTTCATCGGGTAATTTACGCGACGGATGCTTCGGCTTACCGGGAGATGCCGTTAGCGGTGGTGTACCCAAAAGACAGTGATGACGTGAAAGCATGCGTGCGTTTTGCCCGGGAGAATAAAATCACGTTAATACCGAGAGCGGCAGGAACTTCTTTGGCGGGACAGGTTGTCGGCGACGGGTTAGTCGTGGATATTTCACGGTACATGAACCGGATACTGGAGGTGAACGAGCGGGAGCATTGGGTGAGGGTGGAGCCCGGCGTGGTGCTTGACGAGTTGAACCTGTACGTGAAACCGTTCGGTCTGTTCTTCGGACCGGAAACGTCTACTTCCAATCGTTGTTGCATGGGGGGTATGGTCGGGAACAATTCATGCGGTTCCCATTCGCTGGTGTACGGGAGTACTCGGGAGCATTTGCTTGAAGCTACGGTCGTGTTGAGTAACGGGGAGGAGATCGTGTTGCGGGGAATGACGCCGGGGGAGGTAGAGGAACGGATGACACTGGACACGTTGGAGGGGGAGATATACCGGAACATGATTCGTGTGTTGCAATCGCACGGGAAAGAGATTATAGAACATTTTCCCGATCCGGCTTTGCGAAGACGTAATTCGGGATATGCCATAGACCAGTTGTTGTATTCGGATTACTTCGATAAAAATTATTCCGGGCATTTTAATTTGTGTAAGTTACTGGCGGGCTCAGAGGGAACTTTGGCGTTCGCCACGGAATTGAAATTGAATCTCGTGCCGTTGCCGCCAAGCGAAAAGGCTGTGATTTGCGTGCATTGTGCCACGCTGGAAGAGGCGTTCGAGGCGAATCTGGTGGCTTTGCGGCATGCTCCCGTGGCGGTGGAACTGATGGACCGGAATATACTGGAATTGAGTAAAGGAAATATAGCCCAGAATAAGAATCGCTTTTTCATTCAAGGTGATCCGGAGGCCATATTAATAGTCGAATTGGCGGGGAATACGAGGGATGAGGTTGACCGGACGGCAGACCGGATAGAGAAAGACATGAGGGCGCACGGTTATGGTTTTCATTTTCCCCGGGTGTACGGGAGTGACGTCAGCCGGGTATGGAGTTTGCGTAAGGCGGGATTAGGATTGTTGTCGGGTATGCCGGGTAACGCGAAACCTGTATCCGTGATCGAGGATACGGCTGTCGCGCCGGAACGTTTGCCCGCTTACATGGCGGATTTCAAGAAGATGCTTGATCGGTTGGGACTTCAATGTGTATATCATGCCCATATCAGCACGGGAGAATTGCATTTGCGTCCGGTGTTGAACTTGAAATTGCAGCGGGATCGGGAGTTGTTCCGGCAAGTAGCCGCGGAAACGGCTTTGCTGGTCAAGAAGCACAAAGGTTCATTGAGTGGCGAGCACGGGGACGGACGTTTGCGGGGAGAATTTATCCCGCTTTTGTTCGGAGAGTCGGTGTACGGGTTGATGCGTGAAACCAAACAATGGTGGGATCCGGAGGGCGTGTTTAATGCCCGCAAGATCGTGGATACCCCGCCGATGGATACTTCTTTGCGTTACGAGGTGACGGAAGGAGAAGCTCACGGGAAGAGTTATTTCGATTTTTCAGCCCAGAAAGGATGGTTATGTGCTATCGAACAATGCAACGGTTCGGGTGATTGTCGGAAATCATACGCTTTCGGTGGAACGATGTGTCCCGGCTTCCGGGCAACAGGGGAGGAAAGCCACACGACACGGGCTAGGGCGAATCTGTTGCGGGAATTACTGACTCACCCGAAAACCGAAAAGATATACGATCAACCGGAGATACTTGAGGCTTTGGAAACGTGTGTTTCCTGCAAGGCGTGCAAGTCGGAATGTCCCTCGAACGTGGATATCGCCCGTTTCAAGGCAGAGTTCCTGCAACATCATTATGACACGTGCGGCGTACCCTTGAAGGCGTATCTGGTGGCGCACCTGACGGATGTACAGCGTTTGGGTTCTTTGTTCCCGCGGTTGTATAATATTTTCGTGCGGAACCGTTTGACCGGAAGTTTGTTGAAGCGAATGTTACATTTTGCCCCGCGGCGTGCTGTACCTGTCATGTACAAGACAACCCTGCGACATTGGGCAAAGCGGTATTCCCGACAGGCGGGGATGCCTTCCGCGGGTAAAGTCTATCTTTTTGCTGACGAGTTCACGAATTATATGGACGTGGAGGTGGGAATCAGTATGGTCGAATTGTTGAGCCGGCTGGGGTACGAGGTGATCATTCCCCGGCACGCGGAGAGCGGGCGGACGGCTATCTCGAAAGGGATGTTAAAGGTAGCCCGGAATATCGCTCGTGAAAACGTGACGCTTTTAAAAGATATTGTTTCCGATGAAATACCGCTGGTCGGGATAGAGCCTTCGTGTATCCTCTCTTTCCGGGACGAGTATCCCGATCTGGTAGGCGATGATTTGAAAGAGGCCGCCGTGAAGTTAAACAGGAATAGTTTGCTGTATGATGAGTTCTTTGTTCGTGAAATTCGTGCCGGGCGTATCCGAGCAGAACAGTTTACCCGCGAACCCTTGAAAATCATGCTGCACGGGCATTGTCATCAGAAATCCCTTGCTTCGGTGGAACCGTCGCGGGAAATGTTGTCGTTACCCGCGAACTACGAGGTGGAGGTCATTCCTTCCGGTTGTTGTGGCATGGCGGGCGCTTTCGGTTACGAGAAAAAGCATTACGAGCTGTCGATGAAAATCGGAGAACAAGTGTTGTTTCCTGCCGTGCGTGCCGTGGATGAGCGGGTGTGTATCGCCGCTCCCGGTACGAGTTGTCGTCAGCATATCAAAGACGGGACGGGGCGGGTAGCACTGCATCCGGTGGAAGTGTTGTATCGTGCCTTGATTCGGGAATAGCGATGGATTTTGGGTGATAACCCGGTAAAATGAAGGTGAGGAAGGGAATATATGGGTGTAGTTTCCTGAAATTGGTTTACTCGATTTGATATTCAATAAATTAAAAAATGTAGTATTGTTGTAATCTACTGTTACAAGTTTACTTTAAATAAATGATACTTCCTATCAAAGGTTTACTTTCTTTTCCTTCTCCCGGGGAATTCCCCGGGAGAAGGAAAAATCGCCCGGCTCAAAACATTACCCTGGCAAATTTTTTCATTTTGTCCTTGTAGGCTTGCTCCGGCACTTGACAACAAACGGCCAGGTGTGGTCTTTTCTTGTTGTATATTTCAATCACCCTCTTGACGTGTTTCCTGGCGTCATGAATATCCTTCAACGGGATATCGTTCAACCATTCTCTCTTTAAAATCCCGTTCACCCTCTCGGCGATAGCGTTATCGTATGGAGAGCCGTCCTGGGTGACGCTGACACGTATCCCGTGCAATTTCAATATCCCCGTGTACAAGGCCGAACAATATTGACCGCCCCTGTCAGAATGATGGATCAAGTCCTTGAAAGAGCCGTGTTCTCCGGTCTCTAGGGCATGGTACAAGGCTTTGACCGGACCAGACGAATCCAGAGTCGGGTGTACATCCCAGCCCATGATCCGCCTCGAGTAAGCGTCCGTCACCAGGGAAAGGTAAACAAAACCTTTGCCCGTCGACAGGTAAGTGATATCGCTAACCCATACTTGGTTAGAGCGCTCGACTCGAGAGCCTTTCACCAGGTTCGGGTACTGGTGACGCCACGCGCGGGAATCCGTGGTAATGACGCGATACTTCTTCATTTTTACCATCAAGTCATGCCGGTGAAGCAAACGGGAAAGCCAATCACGACCAACCATCAAACCGTTACCCGTTAGCATCCGCCACAACTTCAGAACCCCCAAACGAGGCAAATCACGACGGATCTCTTCAACAATGGAAAGAACGTAACGTTCACGTTCTTCCTCGTCGTTACTCGAGCGAAGGCTCTTGTAATAAGCCTGCTTGCTGTAACCTAGCGAGTTGCACAGGTATGCTGTCATCGCTTTGCCCTCCCGAGCTTTTTGGCGGTCACTAATCCCGCTAATAACATCTCCTCGTAGTTTTTTTTTACATCCACGTGAAGACGGTCTTTAGCTAACTCAAGCATCAGCTCGTAAGCTTCTACAAGTACCTTTTGTTTCTCTAACTCCTCGCGTAAGTGTTCCAGTTCTTGAACTTCCTTGTCTGTCATTGATAATAAAGTTTTAGGATCATGCACTGGTAAAGATAAGCGTTTATAACTTGCTTCCGACATCACTCGGGGTTTATATTTAGTCAACCATCCATGGAAGGTAGAAGAACTGACATCATACTTGCTTAAAACCTCCGCGTAATCTAGTTCCTCGATCAAACGATCACGAACTGCTGACAATTTTACCCGAACGGGGAAATGACGATGTTTGATAATTTTTGCTAATTCTGACATTGGTTTACTCTGGTTTACAGTAAACTTTTTTCAGGGTAATACAGTCAGGACTTAGTCGCCATGATACACGGATAAAATACGATGCTTATTGCTTGTTGCAGGAGGCTTTTCATATAAAAAGTGACAATTTTGTTTCAAATTCTTTGGTTTCGTTTGAAGAAACTTATTAAAGTTATAACTTTGAAAGTCCCAATTTTACATGAGGTGGACGGTATAAAATAAAAGTAGATTATGAAGAATTTTGCAATTTTCGGTGTAGCAGGATATATAGCCCCAAGACACCTGCGTGCGATCAAAGACACGGGGAATAATTTGGTGGCAGCGTACGATAAGTTTGATAGTGTCGGGATCATGGACAGTTATTTCCCGAACTGTTCTTTTTTCACGGAGATGGAGTTGTTTGACAGGCATTGTTCCAAGTTGAAGAAAACGACCGATCGGGTGGACATGGTTTCTATCTGTACACCGAATTATTTGCACGACGCGCATATCCGTTACGGTTTGCGGTTGGGGGCGGACGTGATTTGCGAGAAACCGCTGGTGTTGAACCCGTGGAATATAGATGCACTGGAAGACGTGGAGCGGGAAACGGGACACAAGGGGTACACGATTTTGCAGTTGCGTTTGCATGATTCAATCAAGGCGTTGAAAAAGAAAATTGACGAGGGACCGAAAGATAAAGTATATGACGTGGACTTGACATATATTACTTCCCGGGGGAACTGGTATTACACGAGTTGGAAAGGCGATGAACGCAAGAGCGGAGGGGTGGCCACGAATATCGGGGTGCATTTTTATGATATGTTATCATGGATATTCGGTCCGGTGAAAGAGAATATCGTGCACGTGATGAGTCACGACCGGGTAGCAGGTTTTTTGGGACTGGAAAAAGCACGGGTACGTTATTTCTTGAGTATCAACGCCGATAATCTGCCGGAGAATGCCGTGCAGGGAGAGAAACGGACATTCCGCTCGATACAAATCGAGGGGGAAGAATTCGAGTTTAGTCAAGGATTCACGGAGTTGCACACGGAGAGTTTCCGTCAGATTCTGGCGGGTAACGGATTCCGCATCGAGGAAGCCCGGAATTGTATCGGTATCGTGCATGATATCCGGCACGCTACCCCGATCGGCTTGAAAGGTGATTATCACCCGTTGGCAAAGTTGCCTTTGGCGAAACATCCGTTCGGGTGGAACCGATAATTGATTTTAGATTTTAAATTTTAGATTGAATGATTACTGGTTTTAATGATATATAATGTGGTGAGGAACGGTAAAATTCATGTGGTTGAAATGAACTTGTAACCTGTGAACCTGTAACTTGTAACTCGCCGAAGGCGAATAAAATATGCAGATAATAGATAACGAATTATTGGATGAAGTATCCCGGCAGGCGAGGGAAAGCGAGCGTTTGCGGATGAATTATAATTTTCATGATTCATTGGATGCGAAAGCGCAACGTTTGCTGAATGCACTGGAACCGGGAACGGAATTGCCTGTTCATCGTCATTGTATGACGGCGGAAACTTATATTGTGCTCCGTGGAAGGATTCGCGTGTATTTTTATGATGATGACAAGCGGGTGACGGAAGAAGTGGAACTTGCTCCGTCGGAGGGAAATTATGGTATTCATATTCCTGCCGGGCAATGGCACACGCTGGAAGTTATGGAGAAGGACACCGTGATATTCGAGGTGAAAGACGGGCCTTACACTCCTATCGAACCGAAAGACCGATTGGAAATTTAGAATGATCGAGATAATTCTAAATTCTAAATTTTAAATTCTAAATTATGGTTATGTTTGACAAGTTGATAAATAAGGAGGCGAAGTTGGCGTTGGTCGGGTTGGGATACGTGGGATTGCCGATAGCGTTGGAGTTCGCGAAGCAGATTGCTGTGATAGGTTTTGATATAAACGAGGTGCGTTTGGCAAAAATGCGGGAACATATAGATCCGAGTGATGAATTAGGCGCGGAAGCATTCGAGAACACGGATATCGAGTTTACTTCTTCGGTAGACGTATTGCGGGAAGCATCGTTTTATATCGTGGCTGTGCCCACCCCGATAGATCGTTTTAACCAACCGGATTTAACTCCTTTGTTGTCAGCATCCCGCACCGTGGGAAAAGCGTTAAAGAGAGGCGATTACGTGGTATACGAATCCACGGTTTACCCCGGTTGCACGGAGGAGGACTGTGTTCCGATTCTGGAAGAGGTTTCCGGGTTACGGGCAGGGGTGGATTTCAAGATCGGTTATTCCCCGGAACGGATTAACCCCGGTGATAAGGTACACACGTTGACGAATACAGTGAAAATAGTGTCCGGCGGTGATGCGGAAACATTGGAAACCGTGGCGAAAGTGTACGAGTTGGTGGTGAAAGCAGGGGTGCATCGGGCCCCGTGTATTAAAGTTGCCGAGGCGGGTAAGATTATCGAGAATACCCAGCGGGACGTCAATATTGCCTTGATGAACGAATTGTCTATTATTTGCAGTCGTATCGGAATCAACACGTATGATGTACTGGAAGCTGCCGGGACAAAATGGAATTTCTTGAAGTTCTATCCCGGCTTGGTCGGGGGACATTGCATAGGTGTCGATCCTTATTATTTGGTACACAAGGCAAAAGAATTGAAATATCACCCGCAAATGATTAATGCCGGGCGGTTCGTGAACGATACAATGGGCGGGTATATTGCCAAAAAGATCGTGAAGCGAATGATCGCCATGGGCAAGAATATACTGGGAGCGAGGGTGCTGGTGATGGGTATCACGTTTAAAGAGAACGTGGCGGATATCCGTAATTCAAAAGTGGTGGATATCGTGAACGAGTTGAAAGATTTCGGGGTTGACGTGGATGTTACAGACCCGCATGCCGATCCGGAAGAAGTTCTTCGGGAATACGGTTTTTCATTGATTGAACAGCCGAGAGCGAACTATGACGCGATAATTGTTGCCGTTTCTCACAAAGAATATATAGATTTGGACGAAGCGTATTTCCGGGGATTGACTTATGAACATGCCGTGCTCGGGGATGTGAAAGGTATCTACCGGGGAAAAATTCATCAGATGAAATACTGGAGCCTATAAATAAAATGATAACTTCGCGTCATAAATAGAAGATATGAAAGGAATTGTATTAGCCGGTGGATCCGGGACCAGGTTATATCCAATTACCAAAGGCGTATCGAAGCAGTTGTTGCCGATATACGACAAACCGATGGTTTACTATCCGATTTCAGTATTGATGCTGGCGGGAATTAGGGATATTTTAATTATTTCAACGCCTCAAGATTTACCGGGGTTCGAGCGTCTGTTGGGTGACGGCTCCGATTACGGGGTACATTTCACGTATGCGGAACAACCGAGTCCGGACGGGTTGGCACAGGCGTTTATTATCGGCGAGGAGTTTGTTGGTGATGATTCCGTGTGTCTGGTGTTGGGAGATAACATCTTTTACGGCCAACATTTCACGGGAATGCTGTTGGACGCGGTAAAACATGCCAAAGAGGAAAACAAAGCTACCGTATTCGGTTATTGGGTGAATGATCCCGAACGGTACGGCGTGGCAGAATTTGATAAGGACGGGAACGTTTTGAGTATCGAGGAAAAACCAAAACAACCGAAGTCCAATTATGCCGTGGTCGGTTTATATTTTTACCCGAACGAGGTTGTGAAAGTGGCGAAGACAATAAAACCGTCCGCTCGCGGTGAATTGGAAATCACTACCGTGAATCAGGCTTTTCTGGAGAAAGGTGATTTGAAGGTACAGTTGTTGGGACGCGGGTTTGCGTGGTTGGATACAGGTACTCATGATTCATTGGCGGAAGCGTCTACTTTCGTGGAGGTGATTGAAAAACGCCAAGGTTTGAAGATCGCTTGTCTGGAAGAAATTGCTTATCGTAAAGGATGGATCGAAGATGAGCATTTAAAGAGATTAGCCCAACCCATGATTAAAAATCAATACGGACAGTATTTGTTGAAATTACTGGAGTAATTTCAACAAGTTGCAGGTTGCATTTGCCTTCGGCGGGTTGCAGGTTGGGGGAAAATATTAGTAATAAATTCAGGTTGCAGGTTATGGGGACGGTAAAATGTTTTGAGGAGTTTAAGATTTGGCAGGATGCTCGGGAATTAGTGAAGCAAATTTACTTGGGTACTGCTGATGTGAAGGATTATGGTTTTAATGACCAGATAAGAAGAGCTGCTGTGTCCGTGATGAATAACATAGCGGAGGGGTATGAAGCGGGAAGCAACGTGATGTTTAAAAAGTTTTTGCAGATAGCGAAGGGAAGTTGTGGAGAGGTAAGTTGATAATTTACTTGGAAGAGCATGGTAAATGAAATAAAAATTGAATAGATAAACTTGTAGTTTGCAACTTGCAACTCGCCGAAGGCGAATGTAACTTGCAACCTGCAACTAAATTTTGAAGCATGAAAAATTTATTAATAACCGGTGGTGCCGGGTTTATTGGTTCCCATTTGGTAAGGTTAATGGTAAATAAATATCCGGACTACCGTATTATCAATTTGGATAAGTTGACTTACGCGGGAAATCTCGCTAACTTGAAGGATGTGGAAAATATGCCGAATTACGAGTTCGTGAAAGCGGATATTTGTGACTTCGAACGGATGCGTGAGATTTTCTCTGAATATCATATTGACGGGGTTATACATTTGGCGGCAGAAAGCCACGTGGATCGCTCGATACGGGACCCGTTCTCTTTCGCGCAGACAAACGTGATGGGAACACTGAGTTTGTTGCAAGCTGCTAAATTGGCTTGGGACGGTAATTTTGATGATAAGTTGTTCTATCACGTTTCAACGGATGAAGTATACGGTTCTTTGCAACCGGATGGAGGCTTCTTCTTGGAAACGACAAAGTATGATCCTCATTCCCCGTATTCGGCATCAAAGGCTTCTTCCGATCATTTCGTCCGGGCTTATCATGATACCTACGGGTTGCCCGTGAAGATTTCGAACTGTTCGAATAATTACGGAACTTATCAGTTCCCGGAAAAGTTGATTCCGCTGTTTATTAACAATATCCGTCACAATAAGCCGCTTCCGGTATACGGAACGGGTGAGAACGTGCGGGATTGGCTGTTCGTGGAAGATCATGCCCGTGCCATAGATTTAATCTTCCATCAAGGAAAAATCGGGGACACGTATAATATCGGTGGTTTTAACGAGTGGAAAAATATAGACTTGATCAAGGTAATGATCAAAGTGACCGACCGTCTTCTGGGACGTCCGGAAGGTGCTTCCGAAAAATTAATCACTTACGTGACCGATCGCGCGGGACATGATTTGCGTTACGCTATCGACTCCACGAAACTGCACGAAGAATTGGGATGGGAACCCTCTTTGCAGTTCGAGGAAGGTATCGAGAAGACCGTGAAATGGTACTTGGAAAACCAAGATTGGTTGGATAATGTAACTAGTGGAGAGTACATGAATTATTACAAGGAAATGTACCATGTATAATTACTAAATTGAGATTGGAAATGCATGTTACATTTTCAATTTTCAATTTTCAATTTTCAATTGTAATGAAGGTAATAAAAACGGAAATCGAGGGGGCGGTTATTATTGAACCGCGGGTATTTGGAGATGAACGCGGTTATTTTTTCGAGAGTTATTCCGCTCGATGGTTCAACGAGAACGTGAGCGAAATCAATTTCGTGCAGGATAACGAGTCCAAATCCAAATACGGGGTATTGAGAGGATTGCATTATCAATTACCGCCTTACACGCAGGCAAAGCTGGTGAGGGTAGTGAAAGGCAAGGTATTGGATGTGGCTGTCGATATGCGGAAGGATTCACCTACACTTGGCAAACACGCGGTCGTGGAGTTGAGCGAGGAGAACAAACGGATGTTTTTCATCCCGAAGGGATTCGCGCATGGTTTCGTGGTATTGAGCGATGAGGTGATATTTCAATATAAATGTGACGAATTTTATGCCCCGGGACATGAGGCGGCTGTACGTTTCGATGATCCCGAACTGGGAATAGATTGGAAGATTCCGGCTGAAGATTTAATTTTGTCTGAAAAAGATAAGAAGCATCCGAATTTTCGGGAAGCGATATTGTTGTAAAAGAGGATAGAATGAAGAATTTTTTATTTGGACAGAACGGATTGGCTGCCAAGATCGTGCACACACGTTATCTTAGCCGTTGGATCGTGATGGGGTGTGATGTGCTGATATCCACCGGGGTGACGGTCTTTGCCTATTGGTTCGTCCGTTTCGTGAGAGAAGAGCCGGTAAGCTGGTCTGTTGTCGGGTGGCTGGCTATTTTTGCGGCGATAATTAGCGCATTATCTTTTGCCGTATTACATTCGCATCGCATGGTGATGCGTTTTACAACTTTACGGGAAACATGGCGATTAGGAATAGCCATGTTATTGAAAGTCGTGATTTTGTATCCTTTGGTACACGTGATATACCCGGAGATTTCCGGTTGGCGTCTGATACTGGGAGGAATCTTGGATATGATGACAACGACGGTGGCTCTGGTATCTGTTCGCGTATTGCTCGTGACTATGTATGATTTCTTGAAAGTACGGGTAAACGGGGGACAGAAACGGGTGTTGATTTATGGTATGGATGATTGCAGTGCTTCATTGAGTAATGCCGTGTCCAATAGTTTTTTACCCTCTTACAAGGTGGCGGGGTACCTCACGATAGGGAAACGTTATAAACATTATCGTTTATCGGGAGAAAACGTTTATTTCGTCACGGGGGAAGAAGCTTTCAGCCGTTTGGTGAAGCGATTGAGAATAGAAGGGATCGTGTTTCCTAATTATCGGACAGCACAGGAAGAACAGAAACGGTTGGTGAATTATTGCCAGAAGTTGGGAATGGAAATGTTGGTATTGCCATCCGTGGAAGAAGTGAATGACGGGCAATTACCTCGTCCCCAGATGAAAGAAATCCGTCTGGAAGAATTGTTGGGGCGTGACGAGATCAAGATTAGTATGAAAGAGATCGGCGAGGGACTCGACGGGAAAGTGGTTATGGTGACAGGTGCCGCGGGTTCAATCGGAAGCGAATTGTGCCGTCAGTTGACTCGTTTCAATATAAAGCAATTGATATTTTTTGATTCTGCCGAAACGCCGATGCATAACATCCAACTGGAATTCACGGATAAATTCCCTAACACTCGTTTTGTGCCGGTGATAGGCGACGTGAGATCTAAGGAACGGGTGGATTTCGTGTTCCGGAATTATCGTCCTCAGGTTGTGTTCCACGCGGCAGCGTATAAGCACGTACCCTTGATGGAGTTGAATCCCTGTGAGGCTGTACGGGTAAACGTGTACGGTACGATGAACGTGGCGGATCATGCCGTTCGTTACGGGGTAGAACAGTTTGTCATGGTATCGACGGATAAGGCGGTGAACCCCACGAACGTGATGGGGGCTTCCAAGCGTTTGGCGGAAATTTACGTGCAAAGCCTTAGTGTCGCTATCCGGGATGGAGAACACGAGGGAATCACACGTTTTATCACGACACGGTTCGGGAACGTGTTAGGTTCTAACGGATCGGTAATCCCGAGATTCAGGGAACAGATTCGTAATGGAGGTCCCGTGACGGTGACGCACCCCGATATCATCCGTTATTTTATGACGATACCGGAGGCCTGCCGACTCGTGATGGAAGCGGGTATCATGGGAAAAGGCGGAGAGATTTATATATTTGAAATGGGACGTCCGGTTAAGATAGCTGATATGGCACGGAAGATGATCGAATTGTCGGGTTTTAATCCGGATAAAGATATCTCTATCATATACACGGGATTAAGACCGGGGGAAAAGCTATACGAGGAGTTGTTGAGCAATAAGGAGAATACTTTGCCCACGGCGCACGATAAAATTCGGGTAGCCAAGGTGAGAGAGTATAATTACAAGGAAGTTGCCAAAGAGTTGGATGTATTGAATGAATTGGCAGCATTGGTGAATATCCCGGAGATGGTAAAGATGATGAAAGACATCGTCCCGGAGTTTGTCAGTAAAAATTCCGAGTTCGAGAAGTTTGATAAAATAGTTGAAAATGTATAAATTAAAAACTCCTCCGTCTGCTTCGCAGCCACCTCCTCTATAAACAGAGGAGGAGTTGATGACTCTAACCAAAGACGGTGAGTAATTTAGCTCTCCCTCTGTTTATAGAGGGAGTACGGCGAAGCCGGGAGGGAGTTTTTTAAATTTAAAATCTAAAATCAGAAAGGTTTATGGCTAATATATTAGTTACAGGAGCGAACGGACAACTCGGAACCGAGTTAAGAAATAGAAGTTTTTCGTTATTGGACGACGTGTTTTACACGGACGTGGAGGAATTGGATATCACGAGCGCGAAAGCGGTATCGTCGTTTATTGAAACACATGAAATAGACACGATTATCAATTGTGCGGCTTATACCGCCGTGGATCAGGCAGAAGATGACGAGGAGCGTGCAGCCAAAATTAACCGTGATGCCGTGGCTAACTTGGCAAATGCAGCATTGCAACATGATTGTATATTGCTTCATATTTCGACAGATTACGTGTTTGACGGCACGGCAGACCAACCTTACACCGAGAAGAGTGCCACGAATCCGCAAACCGTGTACGGTCGGACAAAATTGGAAGGGGAAGAAGCTATAAAGAAATCGGGTTGTATGTATATTATCATCCGTACGGCATGGTTATATTCTGCTTACGGTCATAATTTTGTGAAGACAATAGCCCGTTTGGCGAACGAGCGGGACGAGATAAACGTGGTGAATGATCAGTGGGGCACGCCGACGTATGCCGGCGATCTGGCAGAAGCGATCATTAAAATCATGGAAAACGAGGATTTGCCCGAATGGGAAGGAATATATCATTTCACGAACGAGGGGGGCTGTACTTGGTATGATTTCGCGAAAGAGATCGTGGCTCTCGCGGGAGCGGATTGTAAAGTCAATCCGGTAACGACCGCCGAGTATCCCGTTAAGGCGAAACGCCCTGCTTACTCTGTTTTGGATAAAAAGAAAATTAAAGATACGTTTGAACTGGAAATCCGGGATTGGAGAGATGCATTAAAAACTTGCATGGCAACTTTTTAACGCGTACCTTTGCGGGCGTTTTTAGAAAAAGGAAAAAATGATTACAGTTTCGGATTTAGAGATTCAATTTGGGAAAAGGACGTTGTTTCGGGATGTGAATTTAAAGTTTACCCCGGGCAATTGTTATGGTGTGATAGGTGCTAACGGTGCCGGAAAATCTACTTTTTTAAGGATATTGAGCGGGGAATTGGACCCGACAAGAGGTACGGTCATGTTTGGTCCCGGGGAACGGTTGTCCGTGTTGAAACAGGATCACTTCGCGTTTGACGAGTGTACCGTGTTGGATACCGTGTTGCAGGGACATTCCTCTTTATGGAAAGTCATGCAGGAAAAGAATGCCATTTACATGAAAGAGGATTTCTCTGATGAGGATGGTATCCGTGCAGCCGAGTTGGAAGAACAATTTGCCGGGATGGACGGTTGGAATG
Source organism: Butyricimonas sp. Marseille-P3923 (assembly GCF_900184685.1). Lineage (GTDB taxonomy): Bacteria > Bacteroidota > Bacteroidia > Bacteroidales > Marinifilaceae > Butyricimonas > Butyricimonas muris. Next base: position 1,738,376 of record NZ_FXXL01000007.1, on the reverse strand, counting down.
CCGAGAGTGATGCCGCTAACTTGTTGAGTGGGTTGGGGATCAAAGAGAATCTGCATTATTCATTGATGAAAGATATAAGCGGTAAGCAAAAAGTGCGGGTGTTGTTGGCACAAGCGCTGTTTGGCAAACCGGATAATTTGTTACTGGACGAGCCCACGAATGATTTGGACTTGGAAACAGTGATGTGGTTGGAGAATTATTTGGCGAATTACGAGAATACCGTTTTAGTCGTGTCGCATGACCGCCACTTCTTGGATGCCGTTTGTACCCATTCCGTGGATATTGATTTCGGTAAGATACAGTTGTTCGCGGGTAATTATAGTTTCTGGTACGAGTCAAGCCAATTAGCGTTGCGTCAGGCTCAAGCCAAGAACAAAAAAGCCGAGGAGAAGAAAAAAGAATTACAGGAATTTATTTCTCGTTTCAGCGCTAACGTGGCGAAGTCCAAACAGACGACCAGTCGCAAAAAGATGTTGGAAAAGTTGAATGTCGAGGAGATCATGCCTTCTACGCGTAAATACCCGGGTATTATTTTTACCCCGGAACGGGAGGTGGGCGACCGTATTCTGGATGTCCGGAATTTGAGTAAGACCGTGGATGGACAAACTTTGTTCAAAGATGTCGAATTTACCGTGGAGAAGGGGGATAAGATTGCTTTCCTGTCCCGTGATCCGAGAGCGATGACGGCATTGTTGGAAATACTCACGGGCAATGATAAACCGGATACGGGTAGTTTCACGTGGGGTGTAACCATCACGAATGCTTATTTGCCTTTGGATAATTCGGCGTATTTCCAGACGGATATGACCTTGGTGGATTGGTTGGGGCAATATTCTGCCGACACGAGCGAAACTTTCTTGAGAGGTTTCCTTGGGAAGATGCTGTTCTCCGGTGAAGATATATACAAACGTGTAAAAGTATTGTCCGGGGGAGAGAAAATGCGTTGTATGATTGCCAAGATGATGTTGACTAACGCGAATGTACTGGTGCTGGACTCTCCGGCGAACCACTTGGATTTGGAGTCCATACAAGCATTTAACAACACATTGGTTGCGTTCAAAGGGGTAGTCTTGATGAATTCGCATGACCACGAGATCATACAAACCGTGTGTAACCGGATTATTGAACTGACTCCCGCGGGTATGATTGACAAGCGAATGGATTTCGACGATTATATCACCAACGAGAAGATCAAAGAGCAATTGAATCAAATGTATTGATTTTATAAATTAAGTTACTATTTGAATATTCGAAAATCATACTATGTTGTATGGTTTTCGAATATTTTTCATATATTTGTACTCAATATAGTTGAGGATATATGAAGTGTGTATTAGTGACCGGTGGTGCCGGTTTTTTAGGATCGCATCTGTGTGACCGATTGATTCAATCGGGTAGTCATGTGGTATGTTTGGACAATTTCTTCACGGGAACGAGGGAGAATATTAGTCATTTGATGGAACTTCCGAATTTTGAATTGGCAGAGAGGGATGTTATCTGGCCTTATATAAAGAACGTGGATGAAATCTATAATCTGGCTTGTCCAGCATCTCCGATTCATTATCAATATGATCCGGTAAAGACGATTAATACTTCCGTGTTGGGAATGGTGAATATGCTGGAATTGGCGAAAGGAGCGGGAGCCAAATTGCTCCAAGCTTCAACCAGTGAAGTATATGGCGATCCTGTCATTCATCCGCAGCAAGAGAGTTATTGGGGGAACGTGAATCCCATAGGAAAGCGTTCTTGTTATGATGAGGGAAAACGATGTGCCGAAACATTGTGCATGGATTATCACCGTCAATCGGAAGTTGTTGTAAAGATTGTTCGTATTTTTAATACTTATGGTCCCAGAATGTCAGAGAATGACGGGCGTGTGGTATCGAATTTCATCGTAAATGCTTTATCCGGGAAAGACATTGAAATATACGGTGACGGTACTCAAACACGGAGTTTCCAGTACGTGGATGACCTGATTGAAGGAATGATACGGATGATGGCAACGGAAGACGAGTTTACCGGACCTGTAAATATAGGGAATCCGGGAGAGTTCACGATGTTGGAATTGGCTCATCTGGTACTGGAGTTAACGGGCTCGAAATCTAAAATCGTGTACAAGACACTTCCGGAGGATGATCCGAGAAAGAGAAAGCCGGATATCACTCTGGCAAAAACAAAATTAAACTGGGAACCTACGATACCTTTGAAAGAAGGATTATTGAAAACCATCGATTATTTTGAATCGGTGATGTAGTATTTGGTGTTTTTTATTTTTTGATAAAAAGGTAATTATGAGAAATTTATTATGCTGTTTAGTTTTAGGGGTGTTATTCACAGCATGCCACAAAGACGGTCCTTATAAAGGTGGGGATAAGGATTTGGTTGTTCCGTTAGATTTTAACTGGAAAACTTTAGAAAGACAAGATCTGAAACTGGATAAACCTTCGTCAGTTTATTTGGTAAAGAACGGTGAGGAGTTATTGATCGGGGATGGACTTGAAGCGGGCGAATATACATTTACGACGGGGATTAAAGGTGGGGAATTGAAAGTGAAACCTTCAGCTATGGCGTACTCTATTGCAAGAGCGCCGGGTGATGAGGTTCCTAACGGGCATAACATGATTTATTATCCGGGTGAGGGGTATTGGGCGAGTATGATGGTTGAAGATATTTTTCCTTGGTTGGGAGATCTGGATATGAATGATGTCGTATTTAATTTTAGATTAGGATACGAGACTATCAGTGATAATAATAATGGGAAAGAAGTGAAATCACTGACTATATGGATCAAACCGGTAGCTATGGGTGGTGCTGCTTACAAGCAAGTAGGACTTGCTCTTAACTTTGTCAATAAATCCATGAAACATTTGGCTGTGAACAAAGTCAGCGGACAAGTATTCATGGAGGATGAAATGTTTACTCTAAACAAGAAAGGTAACGAAGAGGGGGAAGAATATATTGTCCCGTTGATCGGAAACTTGTATTCTTGTTTTGGGAAAGAAGGTGGTATTTTGAATACCGAACGCAATTTACCGCGATTTGACGCGGAGGAAGTAGTAATAAAAATCGAGTTTTCCCAGAAACCGAAATTAACCGAAATCCAATTGGAACCGGACAATGCGGGGAATATGATGGACTTGTTCGTTACTTTTGGTACAAGAGGCAAAGAAGTACACGTGAAAGGGCGTCCGGCAACGGCAAAGATGGATCCCGAATTGTTGCATCACAGTAATAATAGAAATTTTTCTTCTCCGGAAAATTGGGTATGGGCATTGATTCTCGATACTCCGTTAAAATATCCGCAGGAGAGTGAGGCGATTTATAAAGCTTATCCTGACTTTGAGAAATGGGTGAATGGCGAAGCAGGCTTTGAAACACAAGATGAGTGGAGTTTTAATTATAATTCGGATTTAGTTTATTAATAGTAATATCATTATTGATAGGACAGGGCGGATTTACGAATCTGCCCTGTTTGCTTTTTCCCAAGTTCCTTTCCCCTTATGCTTTTTCAAGTAGAAGAATCCTTTCAGTACATTCAAGTTCATGAAAGTGAAGTAGTACGGGATAAACAGTATCTTTACTTTGATTTGTTTTCTGGCAAGTGATGCCCCTGTCCAAGCTAACAGGTAGAAAATAACTTGAAGTACAAAAATAACACTATATAACGGGGTAAAATGTGTTGCGAGTACCAGAATCAGATTCACGGGTAATAGCAGGAAAAGGAGAATGGGAGTGATAGACCAGCGTAACACCCGGTGTGAGATATATTGAAAAGAGAGGAGCCCGTAATGGAAAGGATTAAGAAGAGGGCGTAGCCGTCGGATAGATTGAAGCCCGCCCGCGGCAATGCGTACCTTTCTTTTTTGTTCCTCTTCAATGTTAGCAGAACCGGATTCTATGGCGTATGCTTTGTCACAATAAGCTATTTTGTACCCCTGCATGGCAATGCGTAAAGAGAGAATAAAATCGTCGAGTAAAGTATCTTCCGCCATCGGGACGAATAATTCCGTCCGAATGGCAAATAACTCTCCGGCTGCACCTACCGCGGAATATAATCTTGAATCCCACGCTTTTAGTTTTGATTCATAACGCCAATAGAAGCCTTCGCCCCCGGAAGCCGCGTTGTCTTTGTCTTTTACTTCAATACGCTTCTCTCCGGCAACACAACCGACCTTTGTATCCGTGAAGCATCGTACAATTTCCAGAATAGCGTCGGCATTGAGCATCGTATTGGCATCCGTGAAAACAGTGTAAGGTGTTTCTATATATTGCATTCCTCTGTTGAGTGCGGCAGTTTTGCCTTTACGTTCCGGGGAAAAAAATACAGTTATGTCGGGGTAGACTCTCAACATACTGTTTGTCATGTCTGTCGAACCGTCCGTGATCCAAACCACGTTAAGTTTATCCTTCGGGTAATCGAGTTGCATACAATTATCCATCTTTGCCTTGACGATCTTTTCTTCATTATAGGCGGCGATAAAAAGCGTCACGTCGGGAAGATTCTCCGGAAGTGCCAATGGTTGTGCCGGATGTCGTTTTTCCTTGAATTTGACGAGTATATATAGCAGTATCCCGTACCCGATAAAAGTGTAGAACACGATGAAAATGGAAATCCAGAATAATATTTGAAGAAACTGTATCATGTCTGTTATTTTAGATAAAACTCACTGGTAACCGGATTGTGGTCACTCCACTCCTTTTCCGGGGAGTAGTAGTCTATACATTTCAATTCGTCGGAATAGAAGATGAAATCAATTCGCAACAGCCGATGCAAACCCCGGAACGTGTAAGCGTAACCGTTTCCGCTTGTCTTGAAACTGTCTTTCAGTTCTCCTTTGATACGGTGATAGGTGTATGACGACGGAGTATCGTTAAAGTCCCCGCACACGATGGTCGGGACACCTGTCGTGTCGATAACTTGTCGCACGATATCGGCTTGCGTGGCTCTGAGTTTGAAGTTTTTGGATAGTTCTTGCGTGATATCCAGTACTACTTCTTCTTTTTGTTGTATATCCGTGTTTTGGAATACCGGATCATCCAGTAGTTTGCGTTTCCCGCTGAAATTGGTCGTTTGCAAATGGCAACTAATCACTCTTATCGTTTGCTCGCCGACTTGAATATCAGTCCACATGGCATCATTTGTCGCGGAGTTTAAAGGTATTTTGCCGGATTGCAGGATAGGGTATTTGCTGAAAATACCTATTCCCAACGTGGTAGAACCGGGTAAATACGTCACGGCATGATACGGTAGATTCAATAGCCGGGATAAAGTTTCTGCGTTGATTTTCGTGTCTTCCCGGTATTCTAAGAAACAAGCAATGTCTACATGATCGTTTTTCAGAAATTCGGAGATATAGTGTTGTGTTTCGAACTTCTTCCACGATTTGAATTTACCCGCGTTATAACTGGCGAGGCGTATGGGTAATTTGCCGTTTGGGGTTTCCGGCGATGAAACCGTAACTTGGAAAATAGACGTGAGATAGCCGATATTAAGAAAGATAGCCGCAACAGGAACAATTGCCCACCACCTCTTGCCGATAATCCAATAGACGAGTATAACGAGGTTTATGATTAAAACGACAGGCATGGCTAAACCGATAAACGTGATCCATGTCGATTCGTTCGGGTTAGTTTGTCCCGCCATGTACGCGGCAATACTGATCCCCGCCGCCACAAAACTGACCGGAATCATCAAGAGGGAGAAAAAATATCTGAGTGCTGCCATTATATTGTTACTTCTTCCGGTATAAATTTTCTTCTATCGGATTATTATACCATTCTTTGTTGGAATTTCCCCCACTTTGTACCCAAGGTTTGAATTCCGGGTACGCCTCAAGTATACTGGTCCATTCATGCGAGTAGCGGAATATTCCGGGGACTCGGATCGTCCACATGTAGTCTTTCGTGACTTCTTGTAAGACTTTAGGGGCGCTACTGAGATCGGTGTGATTATAATGAGGTAAGTGTATTTCCGTTCTTGGTGTTTTTGTACCGATAATGGCGAAATAATTCATGTTGTCGATACGAATGGCAAGCTCCTCTACAGGAGAAGTGAATTCAATTTTCACGTCAAAGGAATTGAACGGGACATCATTTATCCATTGTGGTGATTTACTGATCGCGTTCAAGATAGTTGATGTGTTATCACATCCTAGTGTTCTGTGTGCGTTGTCAAACAACGGAACGACAGCATACGTTTGTTTGCTTTCCGTACCGTTGGAATTTATGTTGAAATTCCCTAGAGAAAGTTCTTTAGAATAAGTTACTTTTTGAATATTCTCATCTTTTAGTCCATCCAGTTGAATAGCTGCTCCCGATTGTCGTGTCGCCCCAACGGCTCTTAACGTGCAATGCCAAATCATGAAACTTATTCTATCCTTTTCGACATAATTGTACGTGACCGAATCCATGCCGAGCACGATATCGTTCATGTCAAAATCCCCCGGGCTGGGATAAAGGTCTTCCGAAGCAAAAGTATAACTCTTCGTGAGTGTTACTTGTCGTGGAAATTCCGGTTCTTCCGGTTCCTCCGGTTGATAATCATTTCCTTGGCTACATTCACTTGCCGGGATGTCTATCAAAGAGCCTTTTTTTGAGTCCACGAGTTGTGCGGGTGGGATAAACTTGTAGAATTGGCTCTTGGATTCTATTTTTTCCCATTCCACGTAAAGCTGTCCGCTGAATGTCAGAAACTGCCAATATTCGTTACTCTTAATCTTATGGGTTTTGAATAGGGCAAAATCACTACCCGTTCTTCCGATACTGCTGGCTGCTCCTTTAAATTCAGCCTCGTCGGTTACTTCGAGTAGAGAATTGCTCGCTAACGTGATTTTTGCCCCGTTGACGTTTAATTTTTCGCATTTCACCGCACACCCTGATGCGATGGTCAAGGAAGAACCGTAATTTAATTCCATTTCTTCAATCTCGGCATAACATTGATTAATAAATGTAGCGTTTCCGATTTCCAATTCTTCGATATATAACTTTCCTCCATCGGCATTGTTGATGGTGATAGCTGTCGTTGCTTCCAATTTATCTAGATGAAATTCACCGCTGTTTTTAATCAACGTGTTGGATTGATCCGTGTAGATATCTTCCATATAGACAAGTCCCTCGTTTAGGAAAATTCCGCTATTCAATCTGATGGAAATATCGTCATGATCTTTATCCCCGAATTGGCAACCTTTAGCTATGGCGAGATTAGAATTGCTGTATACTTGAATATCCCATTCTTCCCGGGAGAATATTTTACCGTTATTTATCACGTAGATATTCGTGTTTACTTCTAATTTTGTGGATTTTGCGGTGTTATTCCATATTCCCGTAACGTATAGGGAAATATTTTTTTCATTGTTAAAATTCAGTTCTCCCGTGTATTCTCCTCGGATAATATAATTACGTCCGGATTCGAGTCGGTTATTTTTTCCTGTGATTTCTATCACATCTGCGGGAATTTCCGGTATTTCAAACTCATCGGAATTTGCTAATAGAGATAGCGTGCGATTTTGTGCCACATTGTCGATAGCTCGCGAAAAGTTACAAATAACGCGATTGTTCTCGATAGGAACCTGCATGACACTACGGCGTCCCCCGGGAGTTGTTTGGCAAACGAAAAGATCGGCTTGGGCATCGGGGATAATAATGCTTTTTTCCAGTGGCTGTTTGCCCGAACACCAACCGCTTCCTAATAGATTGGCAGAGCTGTCCGCGATAGGATTTTTGTCAAAAAAATCAATCGTGTACAAGTAGGTACCCGCGTAATTATCCGAGGGGGTGATTTCTACTTGTATTGATGAAGAGGTAGTCCAATCAAAACCTTCCGGGATATTTTCTATAAAATAATCCCTTCCAAGAGCCTCCGAGTCAAATACATCTTTGCGGCACCCTGTGAAAATAACCATAGCTACCGCTAATACATATATAAATATCTTGTAATTCATCGCCGTCCTTTTATAATACATTTATTATGATGCAAATATACGCTATTTAGCATGAATTTTGAATGGATTGAAAGAATTTTATTATATACGATGCTTTTTTAATTTGATTTTCATGATAATCGGGTTATGGTCACTCCACGAGAGGCGGGGGGATTGATATTCCAACCCGATAAATGATTCGTCATAACCGATAAAATCTATCCGTAGCAATCCTTTGATGCCATTGAATGAATGTCCGTATCCTTTTCCTCTGTCCCGAAATCCGTCTGTTATATTTTTTCCGGCAATATGGTTGTAGGCAAAAGATACAGGAGTATCATTGAAGTCGCCGCATACAATAACGGGATAGCGGGTGGTGTCAATGATTTGTCTGACTTGTATGGATTGATTGGCTCGTATATTGAAATTTTCTTTTAGTTGCTCCACGATGGTTACCAACGTGCGTGCCTGACCTTTCCAATCTTTGACGCTTTTATATTTTTCATATTTTTTGCTGTTGGGACTGACATTTGTGGTTTGTAAGTGATTATTAAAAACACGGATTGTATCTCCTTTAATTAGAATATCCGCCCACATGCTATTGTTCTGTTTTGAATTGAAATCAATTTCCCCGTATCGAATGATAGGGTAGCGGCTATAAATCGTGATTCCGAAATTAGCCCATGCCTCTTGTCTGTTAAAAAATACACATCGGTAGGGTAGACCGAATCGTTTCTTTATCGCTATTGAGTCTTGTTGAGGTTCTTCGCAGTGTTCTTGAATACATAAGATATCGATCTGATGATCTTCAACTATTTTTTTTATATTGTATTTCACGTTACGTGCGATCCAGAAAAATCCTTCCACGTTATAACTGGCAATGGTTATTTCGTTGTCTTTTATATAGGGGATATCTTCTTTCCATGGAGATTGAAATATTCCCGTAAAATAATTGTAATTACATATGATTGTGATAAGTGGCAGGAGTACCCACCATTTTTTGCAAATAGCCCAAAAAATGAAAAGATATAAATTCGCGAAAATAATGCCGGGCATAAATAATCCTGCCAGCGCCGGAATCCACCAACTATTCGGGTTGGTATACGGCGCAAACACACCGGAAATTCCGATGAATGCCATACCGAGGGTTGCGGGTTTCATCAATAAGTAAAAGAAGAACCTTAATGCGGCCATTTTCTACAATTTGAAATAATCTGAGTTTGTCATACACGGTGCAAAGTTAGCAATATTGGCGTAAATTGGCTAATCTGTAGTTTAAAATTTAATATCTGTAGAGTCAACAAGCAATTGCAAATTTATGAAACGTTTTTAAAGAACTCTTTTTTTGGGGTAGAAAACTTGAGTTTTTCCCTCGGTCTCCTATTAATTTTGAATTGAATATTTCTAATAAATGTCTCGTCAAAATCTTTAAAATCCGACCCTTTCGGTATGTATTGCCTGATCAATTTGTTTGTGTTCTCGATAGCCCCTTTTTGCCATGAAGCGTAGGAGTCGGCGAAATAAACAGTTGTTTTCAAGGCTTTGGCGATTTTCTCGTGACAACAAAATTCACTCCCGTTGTCCGTCGTGATACTTTTGACATGTTTCTTGTAGGGGCGCAATAAATTAATAACAACTTGAGCCAAGGGAAGAGGTTTCTTGCCCTCTTTTAGCTTGCTCATGATTATGAAATTGGTAGATCTTTCACACAAGGTTAGAATCGCTCCTTTTTGTTTTTTTCCCAGGATCAAGTCCATCTCCCAATCCCCGAACCTTTTCCCGTCCGCCTCGACAGGACGGTCATGTATACTAATCCTGTTAGGAATTGACCGTACTTTTGTCGGGTGCGATCTTCTTTGATGATGCCGGTATTTCATTTTATGCCGACAATGAAAAGCGAGTTCCCCGCTATCATCCTCCCGGATCAACCGGTAAATAGTCTCGTGAGAAATACGTTTTCCCTGCAGTTGAAGATAACCGGATATTTGTTTCGGGGATCAGTCTTCGGTTACAAGTAATTCCCGGGCTTCATTTATCAAATCCGCTTGCAATTTTTTATTGCCGGGGAACCGTTCCCGGCGGGACAAGGCGCAATCGTGAGCCACCGTCCAACCATAACGACCGAAGCGGTTACTATTACGTTTTATTTCACGACCGATTGTCGAGGGGTGAACCCCTACTTGCAGAGCAATTGCTTTTTTGGTCTTGCCTTCCGAGATTCCCAGATATATTACATATCTTTGCTCACGGGTTAGTTGCTTGTACATTGCAATACAAAATTAATTAATCCTAGGGAGCTTGGGCTCCCTTTTTTAGTTCATGTATTGCTTGTTGAAGCGATTTCCTTCTCCCTCACCCTCCGCCCATGGGCGGAGGGTGAGGGAGAAGGAAAAATTCTAACTAAAAGATTGCACTTCTATTGTGAATCTTCATAAAATTTAATATCGCAGATTCAACTCGTCAATGAACCGAGAATACCTAATATACACGACTTGTTAGAGGGAAACCCCAAGAATACCAATCGTCCAAGAAAATGAAGTGCTCTCTCGATTAAAAAGCCAAATAATTTTTCTTTTATTCACTTGCTTGAGAAAATCACTATCTTTGCATCGTTATTTTTGCGATAGAATGTAAATATTGAAACTATGGCATTACCGATAAATATAAATGACCTGTTGTCCAAAAATAAAGTAGAAGGCAATCGAATAGAATTTAAAAAGGGATGGAATCCTTCAAAAATTTATCATTCGATTTGTGCTTTTGCTAATGATTTGGATAATCTTGGTGGAGGATACATCCTTTTAGGTGTGGAGGAAGAGAACGGTATTGCCAAACGTCCCGTGACTGGTGTATCGGAAGAATCCATTGATAAGATTTTAAGAGATATAGTTGGCTTCAATAATAAAATAGAACCATACTATATGCCACGTACATCAGTTGAAGAGGTTGATGGCAAATCACTCCTCGTCATTTGGGTGCCAAGTGGAGTAAATCGTCCGTTTAGCGTGATGGAGGATGTAACTTCCAAGCATAGCAGACCGAAGTTTTACATTCGTAGTGGTAGTAGCTCTATAGAGGCAAAGGGGGAAATACTCGACCAATTGCGTGAATTGGCTAACCGTACACCATTTGATGACCGGGGCAATCCTGATATTACGCTTGATGATATTTCGCCTGTATTGGTTTACGATCACTTAAAAAAGGTTGGTAGTCGTCTTGTGAAAAGTTTTAATGCGCAAGAGTTAGACAAAACTTTGGATCAGATGAATCTTTATGAAGGATCAACAGAACGTAGATACTTGAAAAATGTTACCGCTATGATGTTTTGCGAAGAACTTCAAAAGTTCTTTCCTATCACGCGTGTAGAAATTGTGGTATTCCCGGAAGGACGTGTTCAAAACCCGAATAATTTTTATGAGGCTCCGGTTATAACAGGTACTGTGCCACAGATGATAAAAGAGACACTGAACTATTTGCGTACTTTCATACGTGAATATGTGGTAAAGCTAAAAGACCGTGCCGAGTCAATCCGATACTTCAATTACCCCTATCAAGCTTTGGAAGAAGCGGTTGTTAATGCATTGTATCATCGCGATTATCAGGAACGTGAACCTGTGGAGATTACCATTGAACCCGATAAAGTTTCTATATTGAGTTATTCGGGACCAGACCGTTCTGTTACCATTGAAGCCATTCGGGAAGGGGAAGTGTTGCGTTCACGAAGATATCGTAATCGTCGTTTAGGCGACTTTTTGAAAGAGTTAGACTTGACAGAAGGTAGAAGCACAGGTATTCCAACCATACAAGACGAACTTCGCAAGAATGGTTCGCCACGAGCTATTATTGAAACAGACCCTGACCGTACTTATTTTTTGATTGATATACCTTGTCGTGAAGGTGTAGAAACAATCCTTTCCACAAATGAACGACAAGGTAACGACAGAGTAACACGACAGAGTAACGACAGAGTAACACGACAGAGTAACGACAGAGTAACAACAGAGTTGATCATCTTGGAATATTGTTTGATTGCTCATTCCAGACGCGAGATTTTAGAACATCTCAATTTGAAATATCATTCAGATAATTACAAGAAATACATCAAACCTCTTGTAAATAAAGGATATTTGCAGAATACAGAACCCAATTCTCCTAATAGCCCCACGCAGAAATTTATAACTACTGTATTAGGGAAAGATTTGTTGGGTGGTTGATGAAAATGAGTGATTGTCAAAAACTTCCTTTTTGATGAAATTAAACCATCTGCTATTTTTATTTGAATTTGGGATAATGTCTTTCAAGGAATATCATACAGAGAACCCACAGAGAACCCATTGAAGTCCTACCCTAATCATACCCCTCTTTCGTTCTTCCTCCGTTTATCCTCTGGACATCCTATAATCTTTCATATAGAAACATTGGAGCGGAACTGCTCATACACCGTTCAATAGGGATGTCTTCCCTAGGTCTTCTTTGGGAATGTATTGGGTTCTCGGTAGGTAGTGATGATCATTTGGAATTCATGTATTAGAGTTAATTGATTTTATTGTTTCTAAGAATTGTTATTGTTTCGAATGATGTAATTCCAGCTATATAGTTTTTATTTAAAAAATAAATACCGATATTTGTAGTCTTAAACTTGCCTATTATGAAAATTATGGATGTTAAAAGTGTCTTTTTTAGAAAAAGACATGTGCGTTTATTACTGTGTTTATTTCCTCTAATTCTTTTTTCATGTGTTAAGGGGTTAGATAAGAAGGAGCCAGACGATGATGATCCCGTTGATTCAGCGGAACGAATTGAGAATCTAAAAATTGAATCATTAGCGTTTCGACCGGAAGAAAATGAATTTATTTACGGGAAGATAACTTTTACTCCTAACGCTGATAGTACAGAATGGTCTGCAATAATTGAAAATTACCAAGCAGATCTTTCAAAGCTAAGAGTTGCGTTCAGTGTTGTTGCTGATAGTGTTACGGTAAACGGAGTTAAACAAGAGAGTGGTGTTACTGTCAACGATTTTACTCGTAAAGTAATTTTTCGACTTTATACGTCACATGGAGAACATCGAGATTTTACTCTAATGGTAACTAATCCGTCTGATAGTTATTCAGGATTTCCTGTATTAGCTCTTATGACAGATGATGAAAAAGTCATTAATTCGAAAGAGGTTTGGGTAAAAGGACGTATGGTATTTGATCCACAACAAAGTGATTATGATTTGTATTCGGGGAAGATGGAAATCAAAGGACGCGGACACAATTCATGGGGACAACCAAAGAAACCTTATAACATGAAGCTTTCTGATAAAGCGTCACTTATGGGGATGAACAAACATAAACGTTGGGTACTGCTGGCCAATGCAGGTGACCGTACATTACTACGAAATAGAGTGGCTTATCATTTAGGGCGCTTGACGAAGTTATCATGGACACCGGATACTCGCTATGTTGATGTGATTTTAAACGGTAAATTTGTCGGTAATTATTTACTGACGGAACAAATACGTGTTGATAAGAATCGGGTGAATATAACAGAAGCCGAGAGTGGAATGTTTCCGGAACAAGTTGGTTATTTGCTTGAATTCGATCGTTATGTAGAGGAAAATTATTTCCACACTCAGCGTCGACAATTACCCGTGAATATTAAAAATCCTGACGAGGATTTGTTAACGCCCGCTCAGAAAACTTATATTTCAAATTATATAAATCAAGTTGAAGGTTTGCTCTATGATGCGGAGTCTGTTGATGTTACTTATCGGGATTTGATTGATATTGATTCATTTATTGATTGGTGGATTGTAGTAGAACTCACGGAAAATCGTGATACAAAATTGCCTGGTAGTTGCTATATGTATAAAGATGCCGGAGGTAAACTTTGTGCAGGTCCATTATGGGATTTTGATCTTACGACATTTCAGGGGAGTACTCGCGAGTTTATGCACTATGACTACGAGGTTGACTTAAATGATCCAGCGTATAGCAATCGTAATTTATGGTACAAGAGACTTTTTTCTGATCCGGTATTTAAGGCGCGAGCTAAGGAACGGTGGAAACAATATAAAAAATCATTTGAAACTATAGGAGAATTTATTGATACGGAGAAAAATGCTCTAGTAATATCGGCTTCCCGTAATTGGGAAATTTGGTCAATTGGAAGTGGGTCGAATAAAGATGAATTGCTTTCTTGGGAAGAAGCCGTTGAGCGCTTGAAAACGAATTATGCCACTCGCCTTGCTTGGATTGATAGTCAAATAGAACAGTGGTGATAGATTTTATTATTTTAGAACAGTAAGCTAGGAATAATCAGTTAATACTAAAAAACAGTAGATTCGTTTTTGTAGAAATCTACTGTTTTTTCTTTTGTGATACATTTATAGGACATGTTATAATTAAAAATAATTTAAGTTTGTTAGACGTGAAATAGGTTCAGTGTGTTTATTGGGATTGGGGGTATTTTATAAACTCATTTTATTAAATTGGATTCCTCGTCTTCATATCCTTCTTTTTTCGTGAATAAAGTTTCAATATTCTTGAATGCTTTTATAGCTCTGACTTTAAAGCTATTAAAAAATGAACCATCATTTCCTACTGTTCCGTAGCCTGTAACAGCCCGTGCCTTACGGGTGTGTAGAAAATGGATTTTTCCATATTTTTTTAAATGCCCTGCCATGGATCCATCTTCTCCACGTATTATGTCTACACGATAACCGACCTTTCTTCCGTATTCAATGTTATATGCAAATACAAGACCACGCACACTGAGCTCCGGACGTTTGAAAGATTGTAAGAATAGATAGGAATCTCGTATAAATTCGTATATTTTCACTCCTAACCACGGGTGTTGTTTGTCTGGTATGTAGCTCCAAAGAGAAGATACAGCAACAATTCCGGGCTTTTCTAATACCTTAACGAGTGTTTCGACATATTTAGGAGGATACATGGTGTCGGAATCGATACAAATGTAATACTTCCCTCGTGCATGATTTAATCCGCAACGGCGAGCGTACCCACAGCTGTGTTGATATTCCGTGAAATAGGGAACACTGGTCATTTTAAAGATCTCGGCAGTTCTGTCTTTAGAGTCATTATCAACCCCAATTATTTCTATAGGATATTTACATACACTATCGCTCAATGACCAAAGGTTTGCAAGTAAGTGTTTTTCTTCGTTATATGCGATGACTACCACGGATACTAGTGGGGTATCACTTTGCAATTTATTGATTTTTGTTTTTATTTCCTGAATAACCTCTTGAGGGGCTTCCTGTAATGGTTTTTCATAAACGGAGAGATATTTCTTGTACCAAGTCATAATTAATGATTGTTTGTTAGTTCTTGAAATAAGTTTTCCCATTGACGTCCGATATACTCTATTTTGAAACGTTGAACATTCTCTTTTGCGAGTTTTCCCATTTGCCTTCGTTCTTCTTCATGTTCAATTAAATAGCATATTTTTTCGGCTAATTGTTCAATGTTTCCATTTTCTACTAGAAATCCATCTTGATAATCGTGTATGATATCTTTTGGACCACATGGACAAGTAAATGCAACAGGTGGTACACCACATGCCATTGCTTCAATAATTACCATACCAAATCCCTCGTATCGGGAACTTAAAACAAAAATCGAACTTTCCATGTATTTATCTGTAATATTTGCGACTGAAGGCTCTAAAATACAAGTTGTTTGTAAATTCAAGGAATTTATTTGATTTTGTAATTCTTCACGCATACCATCTCCATAAATAGATAAAGTCCAATCAGGGTGTTTTGAAGATATAATTTTCCAACTGTTGATTAATAAATCGAACCCTTTTTGGGGAACATATCTTCCCACGGCGATAATTTTTTTGTTTGTACAGGAGGATGATTGTTTCGGGTAGAAAGATAGGGGATTATGAATAACCGAGATATTGTTTAATTCTGTCCATTTTTCTTTATCTTCTTCGCTGAGTACAATGAATTTCTGGAGTTTTTTTAATTCTTTGACAAGTTGTTTCATCCATAGAGTACCAATCATTTTTTGAATACCCTCGGGAAGATTGTTATTTTTAAAATCTCGATAATTCGCTTTACTGAAATGAATTTCGCCTATCTTGATACTACCATCGTTAATCTTATTGATGAAATTAATTTCACGGCGAAGTAAGGAAATCGTGATGTCCGGTTGTATATGTTTTAGACAATCGGTTAATTTGCGTTTGAACAATTTTTGTTTTTGAAAATATCCGAATATTTTTTTTATCGGAGAAACTACATACAGTTGGTCAAAATTTATATCAAGTTGGATAATATGGATATTTGGTAACAGAGAGTAGTACGGGGGGGTATTCTTTCCTTCGGTAAGAATAATATATACATCATATTTATCTGGTTGTGCTGCCAGATAATTTGCCTTTAGGGTAAGGACTCGTTCCATACCACTGGGATAATGTAGCCCCGGTATACAGTAAGCTATTTTCTTTTTCATATAACAGAATCAATAACTTTTTTCATTTGGTTATTCCATGAAAGCGATTGGATAGAATTTCTTATACCCTGCGGAGTTGTATGCAGTTGCTTGTAAAATGTGAGAAGTTTTTCTATATCCACTGCTTCTTCATTTGCGGGGATTTTCAAGATATAAGGCATGTTTTCAAAATCTTCATCTATTTCAGAATAGATAAACGGAATCCCTCTTGCTGCGTATTCTCTGTTTTTAAGGGTTTTGATATTCGTGATTCCCGTTCTATGGCGTCCTAGACTACCGATACCCAAGTCGCATTGTTCGAAAAGTAGATCAAGAGTTTCTCCATGTTGTTGTCCGTGAAGAATAACATAGGGTTCTAGGTGATTTTTTTTAATAATCGGGATACATTCATCCCGTTCCCGTTGTCCGGTAAATTCTCCTACTATATGAAAATATACTTTATATTGAACTTGTGTAGAATAATAAATAGCTAATCCTTGTAGTAAACGGTCATATCCATGCCAGTAATGAATTTCGGCAACTCCGATCAAGTGAATTTGGTACGATGTGTCATTTATTTGTTTTTTCACTGAAATTTCATTGAAATCTATTCCGTTAGAAAGCTGTAATGTCGGTACTCCAAATATGGTCTTATAGTTAGAAAATGTAATGATTTGATCTAAATATTTTGCAAATTGTTTCCTGAAACATTTATCTAGGAATAATTGTAATTTCATGAAAGGAACGATATATTCTTGATCGTACGGGTATGTCGGAATTTCCATAACAATATGTATTCCTGCCTTTTTCATTTTGCGTACGAGTCTAATCGTAAAAGGATTTGCATTATGCCCGGAGCGAATATATATTAATTCAAAGTGATTTTTAATAGCATAATTTGCGATAGAATTGTATTCGAAGCGTTTATATAGTTTTCCCCTTAAACCGTTTCCATAGTCTACTAAAACTTGGTGGTCTATCATGCGACGTTTTGTCCCTTGTTCATCTGTTAAATAGCAAAGATGAGTTTCCATGCCATTTGCTTTAAGTGCTTGTACTTGATATTGAATTTTTTTACTAATTCCATTAGCCTCCTGAAATCCATGAAAAATAAGGAATAATGTTTTCATATTTTAGATTTTAATAGCTTTAATAAATCATATTCTTTCGTGGCAAGAATATAGCTAATGCCGATAGTTATAAAGATACCACCTTTTATGAGCAAGTTGATTAATTGCGGAGTGTTGTCTATAACAGGTGTTATTATATATAATGCGAGAAATACAATTCCGGCGAGTAGAAGTGGAGAGAATAATTGCTTCCCCAAATGAATTATCGTGCGTTGGAATGTGATGTAATACATTTGCATATAGCATTGTAGAAAACTGATTGAAAATGTTATTGTAATACACCAAGATATCGCTTCAAGGGTTTTGAAAACAAAAAGACCGATGCAGATACCCGTTACATTGATTATTGAGGAAAATAACCCGCAGAAAAACAAGCTGCGTGTATCATTGGAGGCTTGGAAAATGGATCCTGATGTGGACATGATAATTTGTATTCCGACAGAAATAGATAATATCTGAAATACGGGGACAGAGGGGAGCCATTGTTCTCCGAATACAATTAATGTGATTTCCCGTGCGGAAAACCAGAGAAAGGCAGATAGAGGTAATCCGATAAAAGCCAACAAACGAATGATTTTTTCGTAAGAAGTTGCCAATCGGTTTAAGTCATGTTGATAGTCTGAAAAAACAGGATGCATTACGGGGGTGATTACATGTGTGATGTTCTGTAACGGGAGCATCATAAGCCGATAAGATTTCTCGTAATAACCAAGGGCGGACATATTCATATATCTTCCGATAAGGAGTTTGTCAAGATTCCGGCTGAAATAATTTATAATATTGAACATGAATTGGTAAGCTGAAAATTTGAATATCTTTTTCATGGATGTGATGCCCCACGTCATTTCCAATCGTTGAGGATATTTACGGTAGGATATGATAAAAAGCAAAATACTGGAAAAAATGGGGTTTATAATTAGGGCATAAAGCCCTGCTCCGCAAAGAGCCGCTATAATGGCAATCGTTCCGCCTGTTATTTGTACACCAAGACTTCTCCACGCTATAAATTTGAAAGACTTTGTTTTGTATAGCAATGCGTTGGGTACAATGTTTGCCGATGCAAAGAATAAGTTTATGGATAGTAATTGGGTTATTGCAACCATGCTTGGTTGTTTGTAGAATATCGAGATTGGCCATGAACACAAGAAAAATAGGATTGTTAGAATTGAACCACTCCAAATTGTAAATGAAAATATGCGTGTTAAATCTTCTTGTTGGAGTTCTTTGTTCTGTATGATAGCGGGGGCAACACCCAGATCACTGAATATGCTGAAAAAAGAAATAATAACCGTGACCACTGCTACAATTCCGAATTCTTCGGGTGCGATCAAGCGAGCAAGAATTCCGGCAATCACTAGTGATATAAGGATGCCGGAGTATTTTGCAATTGCCGTGTAGAACACACCTGAAAGGAGGTCTTTTTTTATTGAAGTCATGGTCGTTGAATTAAGTTTGTATAAGTTTGACGATAAAGTTCAGATATATATTGTAGTGAAAAATGTTGTTTGGCGTATAAATAGTTTTCTTTGCCTTTATGTGTCTGTGCCAGACTATACCCTTGGGTTAATGCCTGAATAATGGATTCCGTATTGTCAGGGGTAAATATCGGATTGCCGCTTTCTTTTAAAATTTCACCAATGTTACCATAGTCAGGACCGACTACAATCTTTTTAAATAAGAATCCCAAAGGCAGGTTCCCTGAGTTAAGTATTCTTTTTCGTTGAATGAACAATAGATCAGAAGCAATGATGTAATAGGGAAGATCTTGATTACTAATAATTTTTTCATTATTGTCCGCTTGAATGGAATACAAATTACAAATGAATTTACTTGTATGATACAAGAGTTTTGAAATATATCTCTTGTATAATTTTTTGTTTCGAGCGTGTGGAGAGAAAGGTAAAAGTCGAGGAACGAGTAAATATTTATTCTTGCATTTGAATTTCAAAAATGATTTTATAACTATGGATATTTCTTCTTTAAGCCTGAATTTGCCGAAGGCTGTTATAATAAACTTATCCGGGGATAAGCCTAATTTTTCACGGGCTTCTTCTTTTGAGATATTTTCATTGTAAGTGTTTTCATATATATGATGAGGAATGATAACATTATGACTTTGAGGATACTGTTGCTTAAATTCATTATAACTGAATTGTCCCATGTGAACAATTGTATCGCAGGATGATTCGATAATGTCGTATGCGGTATATGTTATGGCATTGTAGTAATGGGGACGTGAATTATGGCGGGTGTACACAAATTTGGTACCTCGATTTTTTAAAAATGCAATTCTTTCTTTTAGTTGTTGGATTTTATGCGCATTTTGGTTATTCCAACCGATGATCTCTTCCGGCCATTGAAAATGGATAATGTCATAAAATGTATCTTCACTCCAGAATTTCTCGACAGAGCATTCTACTTCTGTACCTATGGCTTGTAAACCTCTGCAAAGAATCGGGACAAACAGATTGTCAACGTTTTTATTTTCAAAAACGATCAGTACTTTCATGATGTGGTGGATTTTGACCTTGGTTCTTGAGATATTGTTCAAGTGTTAGACATTCTTTCCCTCGTATAAATCGTTGTCTTATTTTTCCTTTTATGAGGTGATAACTGCTTGAACATACTTTCCTTATTTCGCTAAGAACGTTACGGGGAGGAAATAGTTTTTCAACCATTGTCCGATCCCATTTTTGAGTAAAAAAAGGAAGATAGTACATGTCTTGGGGGTTAATGATAAAATCAATGTTATTTTCCCATTCGTAACGATTGATCATTAGTTCCCCTTCCGTCAAGCCCAATAATTTGTAGGGTAATGATTGATAGGGCAGATAGTTGAGAAATAATTCTCCATAGTTGTTTTTATAATTTCCGGGAACTAAATTTTTGTCGTATAAGACTAGTTTATCATCAATATCCAGAATTACCCATTTGTGTGCTTCTTTAGGAAATAGGAATTCCCCGATAAGACTAGGCGTTTCCATATATCCGCGTTTTCCAACCCGACAAATTTCTTGTATAAATGATGCCGGATTATTCACGTGTTCTAATACTTGGTTGCAAATAACATAGTCAAACTCTTTATCCTTAAAAGGTAAGTGCTCTCCATCTGCATGTACAAATTGTTGATGTGCGTATATCTTGATATCTCCGCACCGATGTGTATTATCATTCACGTACTTGTCCACAATAACATTGGAACGAAAAAAAGGATTATGTCCGGGACCGACCTCAAGTACTCGATCTTTTTTTCGTATGGATAAATCCCATCTGTCTGTTGGTCTGCGAGTTCTCATTTGGCAATAGTTTTATGGTATATACTTTCCCATTTCTTTTTTTGTGGATTATACTGTTTAATGATTTTAGCCGGATTTCCTACAGCCACAGAATAGTCTGGAATATCTTTTGTTACAACACTCCCTGCTCCGATCTGGCATCTTTTACCAATATGGACTCCTGCGACAACAACGGAATTTGCACCAATATGGGATTCTTCGTCAATGATAACTTCTTTTTTTACTAGAGGTTGTTCGTTAGAATCTCGGGAACCGTCTTCATATCCATGGTTGAAACCAGAAATAAATACATGTTGTCCTAATCCAACTTTATTTCCCAAACGTACAGGACCTATGAGGACAGAGCCGATGCCAACACGTGCGTGGTTTCCTATAATAACATTGCCAGCTCCGTTATTTATTGTAGTAAAATCTTCCACGAGAGCTTCTTCGCCAACAGAGAATTGATTCCACGGGAAAACATCGATTCGGGATCTCCGTCTTCGAATAATTGCACCCTTCCCCTTTTTGTGTATAAAGGGATTGATAAATAATCTGATCCAAAAGCGAGGTTTTGGATGATTGGCTGGAGTAATTAGCCACATGACAAATTTCCTAATTGTTGTTTTCTCTTTTAAGATTGTTTTGATTTTGTCAATCATGAGCCAATGTTTTATAAATCCTTTATTCCATAATCATCTGAATACCAGAAATCTTTCGGGGAGTTTATCCCGAAATCATTCTTGAGACCACCGTAAAAATCTTGTAAGATACTTATGTCTGGTCCGTTATTAGCTTCAATGACAACTGGACCGTTTACGGTATATGCAATATCCCAACCGATGTATTTTATATCACTAAATTTGAAAGCGATATTTTTAGTAAATTCAATGATTTCATTCCAAAAAGGGATGCGGAAACCTTCGAATTTAAAATTAGTATAGGGGTGAAATAGAAATTTGTCTTGGTTGTTTGATAATGCATATTTATAAAGTTCTCCGTTGTCGGGTACAATCTTCGTGTATAATCCACCCGATGTTGCGTTATCTATTTCCATTCCATGGTGTCCCATTCTTAATAAGACGAACAAGATTTTTATATCAGAATTATTGATGTATTCCGTTACAATTCTAAATGTGTTTATAGAGTGCGGGTAGATTTCATTCATGATCGGATGTTGTCTTAATCCTATTTGGATGATGTAATCTTGTAGAGTGATTTTATTTATATACTCCGGATTTATGATTGAATTATCTTGCTTGTTGATAAATACATTATTCTCGATTTTACTGAATATATGAATATCCATACCGCCAACTCCGAATCTGGGTTTAATGAAAATTTTATCAGCATCTGCTTTTTGAATGATGTCAAAAGCTTCTTGCGGAGTGATAATATTTTGGTTCTCGTCTAAAAATGAATTATTTTTCGTGTAGAGAATTGTTTTCGGCTGATTTATTTTTAATCCTTGACAAATAGTGTAAAAGAGAAATTTATCCTCACAAAGAGTATTCCTTTCTTTGAATGATTTGGGATATAGCAAATAATAGGCAAAATAATCAGGGATATAATTTTTCATTTCAATTATATTCAAATTGCAATCAGCTCGATACATGCTATATCGGAAATATTGTATAGGATATACTTTCCAATATTTCCAAAGTTCATTCATTTCTTTATGAATTCTTTTAGGTGTCTTTTTCTGTGTACAGTTATGATATTGCTCGATATAATAATTGTTTTTTAGCTGAAAATAAAGCCTATGTGACTTTTCAGAGCTCTTTTTTATAAAAAAATATAATGTTTTTTTTATGAATGACATGACGATAATGGTTGTGTTGTTAATTATTCAGTCGTTTACTCTGTTCCAAAATATTAATGATTTGTTGTTCGGCATTGGTCTTTATTTTGAATTCAACTCGCCGTGAGCGTTCTTGATTTTCAGTCTGATCGTTATTGTGTATAAGTTTACTGGAAGACAAACCGTTAGCAGTTAGTCTGTTTTTTGTCCAAATGAATAGTTCTTCATCCTTTATTTGGGATAACACGTATTCCAAAACTTTACGTGTCCTGTCTTGAGAGAGTTCCATGTTGTTGAAATAAGCTTGTCGGGAAGAGGATTCCCCCTGCCATTCACTGGAAGTATGTCCTTCGATACGAATTTCCTCAATATACTTTTTGTATTTCGTGTCAGTCAGGATTTGTATAAAACGAGGGAAAAAACTGTCTAGGATGCCTTTAAAATGATTGTTCAATTCTGCACTTCCCACTTTAAATAGAATTTCGGGATTCTCGAAACGGATGGAAAGAGTTAATGAGTCCAGAACTGCATTCCAAATCTGGAGATTCTTTGCGAATTCCTCCTTTAAATCATGAGTAATTTCCACTTGTGTTTTTTCATACGTCTGTGCTATAGAGGTTATTTGATTATTTTTTTGACTTACACTTCTCATGTACACGATGGAAATAAAAAGAAAGATAATCATGAGTACAGACATCAAATCCGAGATTGACATCCATTGGTTTTCTTCTTTTGATGATTTAAATATCTTCATGATTTACAAATAGATGGTTTATTCGCTGTCATTCATTTTTTTGTAAAGAGTATCATGATCTATGGATAGTTTTTTAACAATGGTCATTAACGTTTTGGTAAACTTCTCCAATTCAGTTAATTCCCGCTCGTATTTTTCTTCCATTCGGGTTAGTTGTGAACTCATTTGTTGTTCAGAACCTTTTATGAAATCGCCGAATGATGACACTTGCTCCATGAAAGCATGACTCTGTTTCATGTTCATGTTATTGGTTTTTCCCAAGAACGTTTCGATATTCTTGTTCGTTTCTTCCAGTTTTAAAAGTGTATCACGGAGTTGTTCCTGCATGGTTTGCGTAAACTCTTGGGCATGTGCCATGTATTGCAATTGTTGTTCTTGTATATCGTGTATTTTGAGAATCGTTTGATTTATTTGTTCCGAAACCTTGTTATCCAAACGGGCGATGACCATTTGTAATGTTTCAGTAAGGGCTTCCGTGTTTAAAGAGAGTTCCCGGGAAGTTATTTTCAAAAGATTATCATTTAAGGATTGGAAGTTATCTCCCAAACGTTCGTTTGATTGCTTGATTACTTGAATAAGTTCATTGGAATCTGCAGTCTTCGTGTTTTTCTCGATGTTTCCGAGTAATTCGAATAATTGTTTATCCGTGAATTCTTCTTGGTGCTCCTCTTCTTTCTTCATTCCATAGACTGCAGGAGTAAGTTTAAGCAATAAGGATGCTAACATTCCTGCGATAGAGGTCAGAAATGCTGTTTTCAGTCCTTCCAATAATTGAGGAATGGAAAGGTCTATTTGTTCGACATTAAAAAGCCATAAACCATACATGATTCCCCCGAAAGTTCCGAGTAGCCCTAGGCTGACCACCGTAGAACTTAGTAGCTGGATGTTAAACCACTTCCGTCCAATGTATGGGAATAGAAATATAGCTAGCGAGCTGATAATGGATATATAGTCACTCATGATCTTGCTTTTTAATAGATTGATATACTTTTAATAACTGTTCCGCCGTATGTTGCCAAGAGAATTGTTTAGTCCTTTCCAGTCCATAGGCGATTTGTTGTTCACGATACCCTGCATCTTGTTCCAGTTTCAATATCTGAGCGGCAATTGCGTCGGCATCCGTCGGGTCTACCAGTATTGCGCCTTCTCCTGCGACTTCGGGAATTGCGGAGGTGTTGGACGTGACGACCGGGGTACCGCACGCCATTGCTTCCAACAACGGAATCCCGAAACTTTCCCGCAATGACGTGTAAAGGAATATTTTAGCGCCATTGTAAATTGCCGGAAGGTCAGAATGAGTGATATACCCGGGGGAATAGAGCATAGGTTTTATTTCTTCAATTCCTTCCTGTTTTAATATCTGATGGATGACTTCTTCTTTTAAATCTGCGATCAACAAAGGGAGAGGATTTGAAGATTGTTTCACGTAAATGCTATATGCTTTTAGTGTGCATTGAGTATTCTTTTTCGGATCGGTGTTACCGAGAAAAAATAAATATTCTTTAGCAGGTATATATTTTTTCGTGACGGTATAAGTTTCTTTCAAAGGATGGAAGCGGTTACTAAAACCGTTATGAATGGCGATAATCTGTTCTTCCGGCAGATGTAATGTTTCACGAATCCTGTTGCATTCGAACTGTGATACGGTGATGATTTGTTTGCATTTTGCCAATACGCGGGGAACAACAAAACGGCGATAATACCAGCCCATATTCTGGTACATGGATTTATTGTTGTGTGCCCTTTTTTCAAGGAAAATGATATCATGCAATGTGAGAACAAGTGGCGCCGGACAGAATAAAGGGGCGGTGTTGCTTGTGCAGTGTATGATATCCGGTTTTATCTCGCGTATAGCCGAAGGCAAGGCGACTTGTTCCCACAAGGGATAAGTCGGGCATTTTATTTCGACAATACGGACATTGTCCGATGCCTGTAAGCATCGGTCTTCTCCGGGAGCGACCAGTATATAGTACTCGTTCTCGTGATCAGTCTTCTGTAGTTCCCGAATTGTTTCGAGAGCCACGAAATCCATCCCGTGTTTATTTGTCCGAAAAATCCGTTGTGCTTCAATTGCTATTTTCATGGGCATAATATTATAGGGTGGAAGAACCGTTTTTTTCGGTGGTGACAAACTTTTTATTCATGCCTTTCATCCGGAATAAATTAGCTACCATCATGATAAATAACAGGGGGAGTTTGTTGATTGATTTTTTGAATTGCTCATCAACGAGTTTATCCGGTATGGCGAGGCATAGCGTGATGCCCATGACGAGAAACAATCCCCACCATTTCAGTGCAAGCGGCCAATCTACAATTTGCATAACGCATCCCATCACGATAATTCCACCAAACAAAATTAGGCGAGGGGGGAGCATCCATTGAATCAATTTATCGCTATAATCGATATTTCCGGTGATAATAGCTTTCGGAAGATCCTTGAAAACACGTCCCCACTGGGCGAATTGGGTAGCCAACCAGCGGCGGCGCTGATTGTAGAAGCCTTTTTCTCCTTGAGTTTTCTCGTCATACACGTATACCTCGTCCAAGTATTCTATAAAAATTCTTTGTTTAAGTAGTAGAATTTCCAACTCTTTATCCTCGCCCGCGGTAGATAGATATTTGACATTGTCATGGAACCATTGGTAATTGAAAGCCATTCCGGAACCGATGAGGGCAGAGGAAACTCCTAATCTTACATGTCCGCGACGGAAGATGGAATTATTCACTTCTTCACTGAGGCCATCCAACACGGCAATTTCCGTGTTGCGGTTTTTAGCTGTCCTGTGTGCCTGAATGGCTTGTATCCCGGCATCAAAGACTTTGTTTATTTCTTGTAAGAAATTTGTATCGACAACGTTGTCTGCATCCAGAATCACGACAATATCAAATTCGTCCTGTCGGAAGTGATTCATGGCAAAATTGAGTGCTTTCGCTTTGGAACTTTCGGGATAGTCAGCCTTTAGTAAGGTGATCGGGAGTTGTGATAAACGGTCATTGGTTGCCTCTTGCATGTGGTCGGATATAACAACCACGTCATAAAGTTCCCGCGGGTAGTTCTGTTTTAGAAAAGATTCCACGACGGATACGATTATCCGGTCTTCTTTGTAGGCGGGAAAAAGTATGGCAAATCGATGTTGTTTCTTTGCTTGCGGGTAATATGATTTTCTTGTCCCCAGAGAAGCAAGAGAATATATTAACGGATACGCCACGGCAATGCTTGCCAAAATCCAACATATATATTCGAATAGATATAAGATTTCCAGAATATTCATATTATTCCCTTTTATGTTTTAATTGAAAAAAGTCTACACACCCTTCAAAAATAGCTCTTGCTTGTGCCGATTTTGCATGTAGCAAATTTACGACAATATTTTTGAAATCAGCAATCAGAAGCTGATAGATTAACGAAATAAACAATGTTCTCCCGTGTCTGTTTCGCCACGTGTATAACAGGCGATTGCGGGTGAGATAGTAGGTCTTTAACGGACTGTCTTTTCCCGTGCTGCAACTTTCTTTGTGGTATATTGCGCAACGGGGTTCATACCGGAGTTGATACCCGTGATTCCGCATTCGGGTACACCAATCCATTTCTTCATAGTAAAGGAAATAGATTTCCGGCATCAATCCGATGTTTTCGATTACTTCACGTTTTACCATCATGGCTGCTCCATGAAGAAAATGGGTTGTTCCCGGAACATCAAATTGACCTTTGTCCGGTTCATTATAGCCGATAGCCCGGTTCCGTAATGTATATTTGCTTAACGGGGTGAATCCCGCGAATTGTATGTTCCGAGGCGGAAAGGCAAATTTGATTTTCGGACTTGCGGCTCCGATGTTTGATGAACTTATCAGTGTTTCATATAAATAGACCAAACTATCGTCAGATACAAGCGTATCGTTATTCAGCAGGAAGATACATTTCCCTTTTGCAACACGAATACCTAAATTGTTACCCCCGGAAAAGCCTAGATTCCGTTCACTGCGGATGCACTGAATGTATGGGTATTTTGCCTGCAATATTTTCGCCTCGTTCTGTACTGACCCATTATCTACGACAATGACTTCGTACGAACATTTTTGAGGGTTTTGTTGTAGAGATTCTATTAATTGTTCTGTTTCTTGTAGACCGTTGTAATTAATAGTAACAATGGATATATCAGGCTGTTGCTTCATGTTCTGTTAATTCTTTATCATAATAGGGTGCAACAAACAGGAATACAAATAAAATATTGATGAGGATTCCATTGGGATAGGTTGTGATATCATTTGCGTAAGCTGCTACAAATACTCCGGCAAGTCCTGCAATGATGGAAAATAAAATGTTTCTCAATTGTTTGTCTTTAACGATAAACATGGCAATATATGAGGCTCGTATAAAAATGATAACTAATAGCGAAAGATAGAGTGAGATGCCGATGATTCCCGTTTCGATCCAGTACATCGTAAGTAAGGAATCGGGTGGCAATTCCGATAGTTTATCATTTACATCGAAGCGTTTAGAACGTTTTCCGCTTAATCCTAATCCGATGCCAAAAGGTTTATCTCGCATTAAAGGTATCATTCTTGTTTTGTTCTCCCCTCTAACTTTAAAAGAAGCGTCTTCTTTATTGAAAGTTGAACGGACCCGTCGGATTAATGAATTACTATTGCCAATTGTCGTTTGTGTTAAGAATAAAATAACAATAACAAATAAACTACCGGCGATGAGTAAATTTTTGATACTTCGGCACAATATAGTGTAGATACATAATCCTGCTAGAGGAACAGCTACTGCGCTTCGTGTTCCAGATATCATTAATCCGTATAATGATGCAAGTGCAGTTAGCCAAAATAGGCATTTCGTCCAACGTGCTTTGACGAAGAAACCAGAAATCCCGAATATAGTCATTGAGAGTCCCATGGTAATGCCAAAATTGGCGGCATCGGAAAGAAACGAGAAATAGCGTATCCCTGAATAAATGATATGAGTTTTGGCACCACCTTCTACAAATAACCAATATAATTCAGCCCCATCAAAACCATGACTTTTTTGCCAGTATCCTTTGAATGCAGCAAATAGAGATAAAATAGCCCATATAATTAACAACCAGTAAAAATTCTTGAAGCGACGGAAAAGGACTGGAATAATAATGGCACTGATTAAGGGGAAAAGGGCATATCCGTTTATAGCAATAAACCATGCATCTGTAACTGAATATGGATTGAAAAGTTCAAGTAGACAATAGAGGAACCATATCGCCCATAAGATAGTCAAGAGATTGAAACTACGTTTCCATTCGTATGTTTGAAAAATGTTTTTGAGAAAAAGGATACATCCGATGCCAAGTGTAAGCCCTAGCATTATCATACCGGTTTTCATTGGGAAATATCTGCTGATACCTGATATGATGTAATTTATAATAAAGAAAGCATAGAAATAATATTGTTTTTGACTAATTCTTGCTGTAATTATAGCTAGTAAAGGTAAACAAGCAAAAAGAAGAGTTGGAATGATTCCACCCTTCAACGTTAGTAGATATATAGCGCATAAACCGATAATAAATGCGACCGTGGTTATATAGGACGAGCTATTTTTAAACATTACGTGACGGTTTATCATTTGCCGTTAATCCCAATTGGGCTAATCTGTATAATAATTTGCGAAAAAAATTATAAGGTGGCATCAATCCGTTTATATCCTCAGCTGCATCTCGTTTCGTGTAATTTAAAACTAAAAACAGTGGTGTTTTATTACACATTTCTCTTGTCCGTTCAAATAATTGTTGGTCTGTATTTTTCCAAGTACGTCTGGAGTCTACAACTTGTAAATTTAGACTGACATTTTGTAAAATATTTGCTGTTAGTGCTGCGTCTTTTAATGAAGGATATTCCACGATAATGATTCTGTCTTTCAGTGTTGTTTTTTCCGGATCATCCAATTCTTCCAAATTTAAAGATTGGATAAAAGATTGAGTATCTGTTTGAAATTCGTTTTGCCATGATAATTGCGTTACATCAAAACCGCGATCAGTAAATTGTTGAGCGATTTGTTCCATTATATAACTTTTCCCTTCTCCCGGTTCGTTACTGATCAAATTAATGATATTACTTTGGTCTGGTTTGAAATAAGTTACTGAGGAGTTACATAATGTTTGGGTTGAAAGTGTTGTGTACGTTTTATTATACCTTCTGGCAGCGAAAGATAATTGGCGGGTGAAAACTCCTAGAACTTTGCTTCCTGTAAGCTGTTCGGCCTTAAAAACATTGTGTAAAGTGTGATCCAATATTTCAATAATCAAGAAAAAGAATATCGTGAATATTAAGGCTGCAATATAAGCTCCAATAGTCAATAGTTTGTGTTTGCTTGCAGCCATAGAAACTAATGGATAATAAGGAGCATTCATAACTTTTAGACTAGCAGAATTCATTTGAATACTCTTTTGCTTTAATAATGCTGCATTTAAAGCATCCAATATAGCCATATATTTTCTTTCATTGATGTTTACTACACGCTCTTTACGTGTCAGAGTTGAACCGATAGGAGCGAAATGAGAATACTTTTGAGCCATGTGTATTTTCCGCAGATTTAATACTTTTAATTCAGCTTCGGCTTTTTTATACGAGATAACTTGTTTCAACCATTCTTCTATAACACTTGCATTGGATATACCCTCTTTGCTGTATTTAAGATAATCCATCTTTTCAAGAGCTTTTGATAAAGCTCGTTTGTGTAGTTCTAATTCTTGATTGAGCGAATCGATTGGAACTCGTGATATGGTGTTATCCGGGTAGTATTTTGCTATAGCGAGTTTTTCATCGATTTCGCTGATTTTATTATTGTGGAAAATGAATGAACTATTATTTTGAACAATCTCAGAATGTAACTGCATTCTTTCTTCTAATTCCCTTTTGATACTATCAGAAACATTGTATTCGTTCAGAGATTGCCAATATTGTAGTTCATAATCCCGATTTAATGCAGCAACCGCTTTTGTTTCTTCTTCGTAATTGATAACTTGCTTTTTAACTCGATAATTGGTGAGAGTATCTTCTGCGTTTTGGAGATCCTTGCCAATAATTGCTAGTTCTTTCCGGAAATATTCGATAACATGATTTGTTTCGCCAAAACGTAGTTCTTGGTATTGTTTGTTGAATTCATCAATCAATATAAGTAGAGTTTGGTAGACAATTCCGGGATCATTTGAAGAATATGAAATTGAGAGTACGTCGCTGTTACCAATACGTTTGACATCTATTTTTTGTAATGATTCACGATTTACGTAAGGGAGATTCCATTGATATATTCCATACACGTAATTCGAGGGGTCATTTGTTTCGTAAGCGAGTAGATTTTCGTATGTGCGCTGTTCGTTAATCGAATCTTTTTCGGAACTCTTGTCTATCAAATGATGTATTGAAGCTCCGCGGTCATGTAAGTATCGGTAATTGGAAGCATTTACATACGTATTATCTTTATTGGGATCCCCGTATACCATGATTCGGGCATATAAACGTAAGGATACTTGTTTTAATGTTTGATCGGAAGTAATGATATTGAGTAAATTATCCATCATACTGCCTTGCGTGTAGGAGGTTGTGGTAATTCCACTTTCAGATAGAATATTTACACCTGTGATAATACCCGTGTATATGGAACAATTTGCGGTATAGTTGCGTGGTGTTTTATTGGTTTTCCAATAAACTAATAGCGCAACGATAACGGGTGCAATAAGTAACCAAAAACGAATCCGGTAAAAGAATTTGATAAAATAAGTGATATATTTCATAATTATTTATTCCTAAATTGCATATTACTAATTATTTCCAACTTCAAGAACATGATATTAAGTTGACTAATAATTTTTTCATATTCTATTTTAGCATCTTTTTGAGAACCTTTGAGATCACTTAGTAATCTGTTCTTGTTACCTTTGTCATTAATATAATCCAATTCTGCAACTTTGTATTCTGCGTTATATAGAGTAATGGTTTCCGTTGCTAACTTTAGTAGTCTTAGTTGATACTGAATACCGCAGTATAATTCAATAATTTCATTTTTAATTAAATTGAATTCAATCTGTTGTGTGTATTCGATATTCTTAATAACTTCTTGCTGTTTTTTTACCGTGGGGCGATGAGTGAATAGTTTGTCAAAAGGAATGCTGATATTTGCCCCGACAGACCAACTGCTTTGAGTCGCTCCCGAATAAACTGTAGTTAATGGAGTGTACTGTGTTTCTTGGTCAGTGTAAGTACCCAGGATACCATAATTATATCCTGCACGCACGGAAAAGTATTGCCACCAATCCCGCTTTGATACTTTCAAATCGTTGCGAGCAGCTTCGATGGAGGCTTGTATTGCTTTTAGACGAGGATTTTTCTTCGCGCTTTCGAATAGGGTATCCAATGGAGGCAGTTGATAATTGATAAATTCATTGGTTGTTAATGTCTGTGGGATGAATCTTGTGGGATTTGGCACAGAGTCCGTTGTTTGCCTGTTTTGTCCCAAGCAAACAAGGTTTAAAAATAAAAGACAACCGATGATAATATATTTCGTGTCCATCTTGCTAAAACGTTGTTAATTACACATTCTCTTTCTGCACAAACGCCGTGCATGTTCTGCAAATAATATTTATGTCTGTCCAGAACGAAAAGTCCCGGGCGTATTTTATATCCAATTGTTTTCGTTCTTCGGCGGATAAGGCTCCTTGGTCGCCTCGTTTTTCGACTTGCCACAAACCGGTTAACCCGGCGGGAGCCATAAAGCGTTCGATGTATTCGTCCGTGGTCAGTAATTCCGCCTCGTACAGGGGGAGGGGACGATTTCCCACGATAGACATATCTCCTTTCAGGATGTTGATTAATTGCGGGAGTTCATCGATACTGTATTTCCGGATAAAGCGTCCGACTCTGGTAATACGCGGGTCGTTCTCGAATTTCACGAAGGCGTTTTTCCGTTGTGTACGGCGATTCTTTAACAACTCTTGTTCGGTCGTGATAAAATCATCGGCAACCAAAAGAGTTGTACTGTTTGTTTCCGCGATATCCCGGGTGAGCGTTTCCTCTTCTGTGGATTCTTCCCGGTATTGATTTAAAGTTTGAAATTCTTTCAGTCGTTTGTCCGCATCCGTGTACATGGAACGGAATTTCAAGAAGTCGAATATATCGTAATTACTCCCCACTCTTTTGGATTTGTAAACGATAGGGCCTTTACTTTCCAACCGTATCGCGAGAGCGGTCAGGAGCAGGAACGGGGAGAGGCACAGGAGCGCGATGGTCGAGAACGTGATGTCAAAAATCCGTTTCCATAGAGGAAGTTTGAATCTGCGGGGACAACTGTTCTTTTTTGCCGTTTGGTAAAGTTTAAGTTTCGGGAGAAAAGCTAACGTGGTTTGGATATCTTCTGCCGAAGAATTGATATCGATGACTTCATTCGCTCCCGCCTGCAAATATTGCGGGATGTATTCTTTCACGACTTTATCCGTGAGAAGAAGTATGTATACATCTTTCACGTTGTTGCTTACCGTGGCTTCCAACCATTGGAGGTCTTGTTCTTTGTTCCGGGATTCGATGAAGATGTACACGGGGGAATCTTCGTGCCTGTCTTGTTTGTTTATAAACAATATCGTTTTA
The DNA here is from genome assembly GCF_900184685.1 of Butyricimonas sp. Marseille-P3923. GTDB lineage: Bacteria > Bacteroidota > Bacteroidia > Bacteroidales > Marinifilaceae > Butyricimonas > Butyricimonas muris. Next base: position 1,705,435 of record NZ_FXXL01000007.1, on the reverse strand, counting down.
ATGGGGTTACTGAAAACAGTAATCTCATTTTCCAGATTCTCGGATATTCTTTTTATCCAATCCGGATTTTCCCCGATATAATAGGCATACATGCTGTTATCTCAATAAATTCCGGACTCTGATTTTTAATTCCTGCGGATTAAAAGGCTTTAGCACGAAATCAGAAGCTCCTGCTTCCAGTAACTCGATCCGATCGTTACTACTCTCCAGACTGGATAAGATAATGACCGGGATAAAGTTGAACATGGAACTGGCTTTCAGGTGTTTCAGGAATGTCTTTCCGTCCATTTCCGGCATATTGACATCGGAAATAATCAGATCCGGAATATTCCCGGCGTGCATCCATGCTAGTGCTTCTATCGGATTGCTTTCCGAGTGCACATCATAGTCTTTGGATAATTGTATTGTGATAACTTTCGCTATTTCAGGCTTATCATCAACAATTAAAATACTCTTACTCATAACAAACGCTCTCTCTTTTTGATAATGCAAATATACAACATTACTACGACATAGAGCAGTTTTTGCTAGTTTTATGTATTAAAAACTTATTTTTTTGAATATTCATTCGTTTTATATTTCGAACGAGGGAAAATGTGATGCTATGACACGGGTAACAAGAGGTGGAAAGTTAAAAACTATCGTTGGAAAGATGCCATAAAAATGAATTATAGTTTGTACATTTGTGGCTGTAATTACGTGCGTTATTTAAAATATGATGTGTATGAAGATAAATCCAGCTGAATATAAAATATTGGTTGTGGATGATGTTCAGTCAAATGTTTTATTGTTGAAAGCATTGCTTGGACGTGAGGGGTTTAATATTATTTACGCCATGAACGGGACGGAGGCTTTGGAGAAGGTGAAGAGTGAGTCCCCGGATTTGGTTTTATTGGATGTCATGATGCCGGACATGGACGGGTTCGAGGTAGCGGGACGCTTGAAGGTGGAACCGTCACAAGCCGAGATACCGATTATATTTTTAACCGCTTTGAATGATTCCGCCAGCGTTGTGAAGGGTTTCCAACTGGGCGCAAATGATTTTATTTCCAAACCGTTCCGCAGGGAGGAATTACTGATTCGTGTGGAGCACCAGCTTTCTTTGGTGGATGCCCGGCGTATTATTCTGAGACAGACGGAAGAGTTGAGAAAGACTATTGCCGGACGGGATAAACTCTATTCGGTTATCGCCCATGATTTGCGGTCGCCTATGGCATCGATAAAGATGTTGTGTAATACCATCATGATGAGCATCGAACCGGGCTCGGTTCCCCAAGATGTATTCGAGATGCTGGAAATGGCGAATAAGACTTCCGAGGAAGTGTTCTCGTTGCTGGATAATCTTTTGAAATGGACGAAGAGTCAGTTGGGCAAGTTGTCGAATGTACCTCAGCCGATCGACCTCGTGGGGCTTGTTGACGGCGTGATCGAGGTGTTTAAACCGATCGCCGAAAGTAAGTCAATCGCTTTGGCATTAGAACGTTCAATCGAGAGTGTCGAGGTCGTGGTGGATGTAGAGATGATTAAATCAGTCGTGCGTAATTTGATTTCTAATGCTATAAAGTTCAGTCATAAGGATACGACAGTTACAACACGTGTTGAGACAAGAATGGACGAGAGAAACGGGCTGAACGAGGTCATAGTGATCGTGTCAGACAAAGGATGCGGGATAAAAGAGGAAGATCAGCCGAAATTGTTGAACGAGGCAACTCATTTTACCACGTTCGGAACTAATAGCGAAGAAGGTTCCGGTTTAGGCTTGTTGTTATGCAAGGACTTTGTGGCTAAAAATAACGGGCAACTCTGGTTTACGTCGAAACCCGGTGCGGGATCTGATTTTTGCTTCTCGTTACCGTTAAAGTGATTTTACCACGGTTTAGTCGCCTTCGGCGAGTTGCAGAGGTTACAGGTTGCATTTGCCTTCGGCAAGTTGCTTCTCTAGCGTTCAAGACTGTATTTTAGTTCCTCCTCTGTTTATAGAGGAGGTGGCAGCAAAGCTGACGGAGGAGTTCAATCTAAAATCTAAAATCGTTCAATCTAAAATTAATAAACTGTATAAAAATAATAAAGGGGCGATCACACTGACCGCCCCTTTACTTTATTCAAATTCTTTTAGAATTTTCTCGACTTCTCCGGGAGTTACCCGACCGTACACTTTTTCTCCGATCAATACAACCGGGGCAAGTCCGCAAGCTCCCACGCAGCGTAAACTGGTGAGAGAGAATTTCCCGTCGGCGGTAGTTTCCCCGACGTTGATTTTCAGAACTCGTTTGAATTCATCCAGTACTTTCTCCGCACCCCGCACGTAGCAGGCTGTTCCCATGCATACGGAAATCGGGTGTTCCCCTTTCGGAGTCATGGTGAAGAAAGAATAGAAGGTCACGACCCCGTACACTTTTGAAACGGGTATATTTAGTTGACGCGCGATAACTTCCTGTACTTCTCTGGGAAGGTAACCGACCAGTTCCTGCGCTTTGTGCAAGACGTTGATCAATTCGCCCTCTTGGTTTCCGAACTCTTCACACAGTTTTACCAGCTGGTCAACTTTGCACTTTGCTAATGATATTTGTGTCATAATGATATTTCCGAATAATTATTGTTCAATAATCTCTTTTCCTCTGTTGAAATAGCACGTGTGCAATAAATGGTGTGCTCTCTCGCTCATGGGTTTGCCCAAGAATTCTTCGTACAACGAGATGATGTACGGGTTCTGGTGCGACTTTCTGAAGCTTTTTTCCGAGTCTTCTGTGTAAAGAGCTTTGGAACGGGCCATGATACGGGCAGAATCCCCGTGATGGAACGGTTGACCGCCACCACCGATACATCCGCCGGGGCAAGCCATCACTTCGATCGCGTGGTACGGTGATTTACCTGCGCGCAGGTCATTCATCAATTTGCGTGCTGTGCCCAAGCTGTGAGCCACGGCGACTTTCAATTCGAATCCGTCCACATCGATGGTTGCTTCCTTCAAGTTCTCGATACCCCGCACGCCTTCGAAGTTCACGTTCTCCAACGTTTTACCCGTTTGGATTTCGTAAGCGGTACGCAGGGCGGCTTCCATCACGCCACCCGAGGCGCCGAAGATAACAGCGGCTCCCGTGGATTCACCTAACGGCGCGTCGAAGTCTTCGTCTTCCAGCTGCATGAAGTTGATGTTCGTTTCTTTGATTAAGGCTGCCAATTCGCGCGTGGAGATGGAGTAATTTACATCCGGGTCACCGTCTGTCTTGAACTCGTCACGCTCGCTCTCGAATTTCTTCGCGAGGCAAGGCATCACGGATACCACGATCAAGTTCTCGCGTTTGATACCCATTTTTTCAGCCCAGTAAGTTTTGGCTATCGCCCCGAACATTTGTTGCGGGGAACGTGCGCTTGACGGTCTGTCCAGCAAATCGGGGAATTGTTTCTCGAAGAAGTTCACCCAACCCGGGCAGCATGACGTGATTATCGGTAATTTCACTTCTTTGTCGCCATTCAGGAATGCGTTCAGACGTCCTAACAATTCGGTTCCTTCTTCCATGATGGTCAAGTCGGCAGCGAAGTCTGTGTCGAATACTTTGGCAAAACCCAGTTTGCGTAAAGCGGCAACCATTTTTCCGGTAACGGATGTTCCGGCTGCCAAACCGAACTCTTCACCCAAGGCGGCACGAACGGCGGGAGCCGTTTGCACGATTACGGTTTTTTCCGGGTTAGCCAGATCGTTGATCAGGCGATTGGTGTGTGACAATTCGGTCAAGGCACCTACCGGGCACACGGCAACGCACTGGCCGCAGAATGTACATTCCGAGTCTATCAACGCGTCATCGAACGCGGGCATTACCACGGAGGCGAACCCGCGGTTCACGGCGCCTAACGCACCGACTGTCTGCACGTCGTTGCACATCATTTCGCAACGGCGGCAGTAGATACATTTGGTCGCATCCCGGCGGATGGAGGGTGACAAATCCACTTTGAATTCTGATTTCTCGCCGGCGAACGGAATTTCACGGATACCTAATTTGATGGCCGTGTCCTGTAATTCGCAATTGCCTGATTTGGCGCAGACCAAACAGTCTGACGGGTGATCCGACAGCATCAGTTCGAGTACGGTTCTACGGGCGTTCAACACGCGCATGGTGTTGGTACGTACCACCATATTGTTCTCGCACCGGGTGGCGCAAGAGGGGGCAAGATTTTTTCTGCCTTCCACCTCGACCACGCAGATACGGCAAGATGCCGGGGCGTTCTTGATGCACAAATCTTTCAGGTTCATGTAGCAAAGGGTGGGGATGTCGATACCCAGTTCCCGGGCTGCCTCAAGAATCGTGGTTCCCTTGGGAACGCTGATTTCTCGGTTATCTATTTTTAGTGTTATATTATTTTCCATCTTTAAAATCTCCTTAGCTTAGCAGGTTGCCTAAGCAATTTTCAATTTTTAATTCTCAATTTTCAATTATCTCGTGCTAACTGCTTTGAACTTGCATTTCTCCATACAAGCACCACACTTGATACATTTTGCCGTGTTGATGAAATGCACTTCTTTCCGTTCTCCCACGATAGCGTCAACGGGACAATTGCGTGCACACAACCCGCAACCGATACACAGTTCCGGATCGATATGGTACATCAATAATGCCTTACATTGTCCTGCCGGGCATTTCTTGTCTTTGATGTGTGCCAGATATTCGTCGTAGAAATTATCAAGGGTAGACAGTACCGGGTTCGGGGATGTTTGTCCCAACCCGCAAAGGGCTGTATCCTTGATCACGCGGCTGAGGTTTTTCAGCGTGTCGATATCTTCCATCGTGCCTTTGCCTTGGGTTATTTTATCCAGTATCTCGTGAAGGCGTTTGTTTCCTACACGGCAGGGCGTACATTTTCCGCAGGATTCCTCTACCGTGAATTCAAGGTAAAATTTGGACACGGATACCATACAGTCGTCTTCGTCCATGACGATCATACCACCTGATCCCATCATGGAGCCGGAAGCCAGCAAGTTGTCGAAATCAATCGGCACGTCGAGGTGTTTCTCGGTCAAGCAACCGCCGGAAGGCCCCCCTGTTTGTACGGCTTTGAATTTCTTGCCGTTCTTGATACCGCCGCCGATCTCGTAGATCACTTCGCGTAAAGTGGTTCCCATGGGTACTTCGATAAGTCCCACGTTATTGATTTTTCCGGCGAGGGCGAATACTTTCGTACCCTTGGAACGCTCCGTTCCGATTTTGTTGAACCAGTTGGCTCCCTTCATGATGATAGCCGGGATGTTCGCCAAAGTCTCCACGTTGTTCACGTTGGTCGGGCGATTCAAATAACCGGATTCAGCCGGGAAGGGCGGTTTCATGGTCGGTTCCCCGCGGTGTCCTTCCATGGAGTGGATTAACGCGGTTTCCTCCCCGCACACGAATGCTCCCGCGCCGTAGCGTAATTCTATTTCGAAGGAGAAATCGGTACCGAAGATACTTTCTCCTAACAGCCCGTATTCTTTAGCTTGCTGGATAGCGATTTTCAAACGTTGGATAGCAAGCGGGTATTCGGCGCGGATGTATACCAAACCTTTGGTAGCCCCGATACTGTACCCGCAGATAGCCATTGCCTCGATAACGGAGTGGGGGTCACCTTCCATGATGGAACGGTCCATGAAAGCGCCCGGGTCACCTTCGTCGGCGTTACAAACCACGTATTTTTGGTCAGCCGGGTATTTGCTGGCAAATTCCCATTTCAATCCTGTCGGGAAACCGCCGCCGCCGCGACCGCGCAAGCCGGACAGTTTGATTTCTTGGATTACCTCTTCCGGTTTCAGTTCGGTGATACATTTCGCGAGGGCGGAGTACCCGTCACGCGCGATGTATTCCTCGATGTTTTCGGGATTGATGAATCCGCAGTTGCGTAAAGCAATCCGGAGTTGTTTTTTGTAGAATCCCATGTGCTTGGAGTCGCTCACGGCTTCTTTCTTTTCCGGGTCCTTGTATAATAATCTCTCTACTTTTCTTCCTTTGATCACGTGTTCGTTTACGATCTCCTCGGCGTCCTCCGGTTTCACTTGAACGTAGAAAGTGTTGTCCGGCATGATTTTCACGATCGGCCCTTTCTCGCAGAAACCGAAACAACCGGTAGCGATCACTTGAACTTCGTCGTCCAAGTTTTTCTCTCTTAAACTTTCTTCCAGCCGGGTAATGATCTGTTGGCTGGCAGATGCTCTACATCCTGTTCCACCACAAACGAGGACATGCATTTTATAACTCATAGATATTCGGGTTTTGATTAGTTGTTTTTATCTGTCTTTGATTGTATCAAAATTAACCGGAATGATGTCAGCCACCAACTCGTCATTCTTTAAATACTTTTGAATGATTTCTTCCGCTCTTTCCGTGGTGACGTGACCGAAAACGATCGGGTCTTTTCCCGGCTTGGTAATCTCAACTGTCGGTTCCGCGTAGCAGTATCCCATGCATCCCGTTTGGGTGACAACGGCAGTGATCCCGTTCTTCTCGAGGTTCTCGATGAAATAATTCATGGTTTCCTTACTACCCGCGGCGATACCGCAAGTTGCCATGGCTACTTTTATCTGAACCAAGTTCTCTACCTGTTCGCTCTTCTCGCGAAGGTCGATCTTCGTCTGCACGTTTTCCTTAATACGTTTGAGGTCTGCAAGTGATTTAATTTTTTCCATTATTAAATGATTAAGGTTATTTTGTCTTATGTTGTTTGTGTTATTTCTTTTATATTTTCCCGTATCATCTGGCGCAGAGCCATAACGATTTCAGGATCGTTAATGGGTACTCCTTCCATGATTTCTTTTACTTCTTCCGTGTCAAAAGTGTAATCTCCTTTCTCCGTGATGTGACGGTAGATAAATTCAATGTCGGGGTTTGCCGAGACAAGTATCACGATGGAACCTGCCACGTCGCCCATTGGCGGACGATCCCAGTGCGAGAGAGAGAAACTGGCTTCCAGTGTCGTGCCCACTCCTTCCTTTGATTCTATTTTCAGTGTCCCTCCCGTTGCTTCGGCATTTTGTTTCAACAAGGGTATGCCGAGTCCCACTTTGCGTACCGTTCTGCTCGTGAAAAAAGGGTCGGTTACTTTTGCCAGCGTGGTTTCGTCCATCCCGCGTCCGTTATCATGAATGGTGAATACAAGAGAATCCGTACTTGGTTTCTCTTGCAAGCTGATTTCGACACGAGAGGCATTGGCTCGTATTGAATTCTGGGCGATATCTAGGATATGGTCCGATAACGTTTGCATTCCACACCTGTTAATTTACACTTTTTTTCTTGAATAAGATTCGCACGCTCTTATAAATTTTTCTTTTTTTCTCTCGTTTAGTTTCAATCGCGAGAAAAATCGCTTCAAATATAATTAAATTATTAATAGAAACAAGCATTTTATCCTTAACTTGTAATAATATAGATTGCTTCTAATGAAGAATTTATTCCTTAATTGTTGTGCCCTGAATGTTTTTAGCTTTGCGTTGGAAAACAATGATATGAATGGCGGGGTATAATTATTCCGTCTGGTGTCGTTTAAGTGTTGCTCTCAGTAAATTGAAGTCCACGGGTTTCGTGATATAATCATTACATCCGGCTGATATGGCTTCTTGTTTGTCGGTTTCAAAAGCGAAAGCGCTAAGGGCAATGATCGGGATTCGGGTGTCGTATTCCCGGATTTTTCTGGTGGCGGTCAGTCCGTCCATTTCGGGCATTTTGATATCCATCAGAATAATATCCGGGCTTTCTGATTTGAATTTGTCAATGGCTTCCACGCCGTTATGTGCCCGGATGATAGAGTAGTCTTTTTTTAGCACCGTGAAGACCAAAAGGAAATTACTCTCGTTGTCCTCGGCAACGAGTATCGTTTTGCTTTTTGATGTTTCAACTCTATCGTTATTACTGTTCATTCGGTTTGTTTTGAACATTCAAAAAATGAACGTTTAATACGTCGTTTTTTATCCCCGAAGTCGAAGAGCGGGCTATATAGCTATGTATATTGATATTTAATTTCTTAAAATCAAACCTGCTTTCTTTACATATTGGATTTATTGCCTATATTTGTACTCTAATTAAACGTTCGTTTTTTGAGATGTTTTTTGAGGGGTTTAAGTTCATATTGAGAGGGTGTTACGCTTAAGCGGATTGTGAATATTGAATACAGTCTACAACGCAAGAAAAGCAACCTGTAACTTGCAGAAGGCAAATGCAACCTGTAACCTGCAACTCGCCGAAGGCGACTATAAAAAAGTTTGCGTACAATAAAGTTTTCCCCATGTATATCCTATTGATTCCCAGTGGTTACACTCCTTGTCATTCTATTGTTATCATATATTAATAGAATAATAGTATGATAATAATATAATAATCAATTAATTGCAATCTAAGATACCTTAGAATATCCCTAGGGATGCACGGGGAAAAGAACTCGGGAAAACCTGCACGTGTACTGTTTCTTCGGTAGCTTTGCTGCCGTGAACGAAGCACCGCGGTATCCGCGGACTTTATAAACCCTTTCCTTAGTCCTCGAACTCGATTTTTCCCGTGAGTGGAGAGAACAACGGTATTTTGGGTTTATCTTTCAGGAGGTCTTTCACGTCGTCCAAGGATAGATGGGGTATGGGTTCGGGACCTGCAACCCGTCCTACTCGTCCTTGCAGGCAGTATTGCTTGTAGGAATTGGGAAGTTTGTTCGTGAGGAAATCGTCCAGTGTTTTTTGATATTCGATACTGGATTGCAGGGAGCGTTTCTGTATTCTAAAGAGCATGTCGTGTGACACGAACGTGCGGAAAACCGTGAGAATTGAGTCAAAAATACCAAGAGCGATACCGTCTTTCAGGCAACAAGTGAAGCTATTGTCTTCTTTCTTTTTTTCAGATAAAGAAAAGGATATGTTATCTTTGATGAAATAATCAATGACATCCATACCGGGCGTGCATAGATTGTTGGGTATCAAATAACGGTTGCGGTAGCGGCTGAAAAAATGTCCGGTGAATCTGCTGAATGCCCAGTCTTCGGTATCCAGATCGTAAAAAGGAAAAATGACGCCGACTCCCCGGGATGTCACGTAAGGGGAGTAGTGGTATATTTCGGGGGCTTCCCGTGTCTTTTTGCTGTGACAAGTGATCGTGACGCGCCATTTGTTGCGTGTGGCGGGCGATACCCATTCATGCTGGAATGTCACGGGATATTTTTTAGCCAAAAGGAAATCCCGGCGGTGGAGTTGGTATATTTTTTCCTTGTAGTTTTCAAGGAGCGCAAGGTCCCGTCTGGTTTCCTTGATGATTTCTTCAGCGGTCATGGATTCTACGAACATAATCTCGGTATTTCAAAATTGTCTTTATTTAACCTATAAAGGTGAAGTAATTCTTCAAACTTTAATTATCTCCTCATTATTATTTTTCTTCACAATTAAAATCAAGCAGATTATCTGTATTGTATTTATCAAAATCGGATTGAAATAATCGGTCTTGAATGATACGGTATTTTTCAAACTCACTTTCTGCGTATAGTTTGGCTTGTTCTGCCGATATTTTTCCTGTATCAGTCAATATCGGGCGGTCATCACTATCCAAAAATTTATCTATTCTAGTAGACCAATCCTCCATAGTCATGGGAATATGCCGTTTTGCTCTATCTTCAGCCAAATCAAGGAAAGCGTTGACGATGCGTCCCATCGACTCTAATTCATCCGCTTTAAGGTAGTTCTTGGCAATAGCCACATCCGTTCTTACAATCTTACCGTCAGGCGCCTTTTCCCATGTGGTAAGTCCCATGTGCTCTTTTTCTGCATTGGCTCGCTCAACTATTAGTTCTGCAGCAGTATGTCCATGAATAGCGTAGTGCATCTTGTTCTGCACTTTTTTAAAGAACATTCGTGTTGTCGGTGCATCTCGGTTGTAATCAATGCTTGTAGCGTATATATCAGTCATTTTTTGATAGAAACGGCGTTCGCTTAATCGAATTTCCCTAATTTCGGCAAGCAAATGCTCGAAATAGTCCTCGTTGATGAATGTACCGTTCTCCATCCGCTTTTTGTCAATCACGTAGCCTCGAATGGCAAATTGACGAAGTACATATGTACACCACTGACGGAATTGAGTGGCTCGTACCGAGTTTGTGCGATAGCCGATTGATATTACTGCGTCCAAATTATAATACTTGGTAGCATAGTCTTTGCCATCTGTGGCAGTTCGTCGGAATTTCCGACAAACTGAGTCTTCTTGCAACTCTTGACTTTGAAAAATATTTTGCAGGTGCTCGGCTATTGTTGAACGACCTTTATCAAATAGGAGTGCTATAGCATCCTGCGTGAGCCAAAGAGTTTCATCTTGATATAATACTTCGATTCCTTCTTCCTTGCTTTCTAATTGAAAGATAAGAAATTCGGCAGTACTATTATGTATTTGGAGTTTTTTGCTCATATTTCTTGATTTGACGAGCGAAGATAGCGATAAATTCTTATTAGAGGAGCGTGTACACCTGTTTTTTACTTGATGTTGTATTTTAAATTCAGTATGGCATTCCGGATGGAATCGAATGATAGATCGGGTAGTGAAAGCGTGGTGGTTACTTTCCCGATGTCGTCCACGTAATGGGCGTCGGAAGAGCGAATAAACGGGTTGCCGGACAAATAGGCATTTTGCCGGATAAATTCTTCCGGTGTGACGCGAAAGCTAAGTTCCAGAGCCTCGTAGCGCAGGTCTTTGGGGACAAATCCCAGTTGCGAGAGGATGCTGAAATGCGATTTGTCGATGTGTGCCGGGATGAAGATGCCGTCCAAGGAGTGGACTACCCGTTCTATGGTGTTGAGGTCTACATCCAGCGCTGAAATCAGTAGACGTTCTTCCTCGTAGGTGATTTGTTCCTCGGCATCGACTACTACTTGATAGCCGAATTTGTCAGGATTGTTCTTTATGTCCGGCAGGTGATGATCCAGATAAGTTTGAAATTCCGCGAGTCTTTCCAGTGTCGGGAAGTAGGTGAGGGCGTGCACCTCTTCGATGGAGTTGATTTCCGTGCCGCAAAGCACCCGAAGCCCCTGTTTTTCTCCCAATTCTTGAATGAGCGGGGCTTGTCGGGTGGAGTTGTGGTCGGATATCCCGATGAGTGAAATGCCTTTCCTCAAAGCCATGCCGATGATATTCGCGGGGCTCATTTCCAGATCCCCGCAAGGTGAAAGTATGGTGTGAATATGCAAGTCGGCACGGATTTCCATGACGGGCGGTATTACGGGTGTAATAATTTATAAAGTTGTCCCGTGATCTCGAACGCCTGTAACGGGGTGGAGAGAATCGGGATGTTCTCGTTCTCGCTTTCGGCGAGGGTGTCCTCTTCGGGCACATGGCCTTTCACGAGAATGATCGCGGCAATCTCTTTCAACGAGGCGATAGCCATCACGTTCTTGTGTGTTTGGAGTGTGATCCATACGTCACCTTCTTGTGCGTGTCCCATGACGTCGCTTAGCAAGTCGGACGTGTAACCTCCTTTGATTTCTCTTTGCAATCCTTCTTTGCCCGAGCAAACGGTAAGATTTAAACGCGAGATAATGTCTTGTACTGTCATAATGCTATTGTTTGTTTGGGTTTATGTATGTTTCTTTTATTTTTCAAATCGTTTGATGCCCCACGTTTTCTCGGATAGTTCGAGAGATTCGTCGGGCGTCATGAGGTCTTCCGCGCAAAGTATCTTTTGCATGAAGACGCATTGGTTGAGTTTTGCCTTGCATTGCACGACATCGCGGGCAAGGGTTTGGCACGACGGGGCGCCGCAAGCACCGCAATCTATCTGGGGTAGGACTCCCATGATGCGATTGAGTTTTTGCATTTTTTCCATGGCAACGAGTATGTTTTCATCCAATTGCTCGATGGAACGCGGCGGGATTTCTCCGCTTAGTTGTCCCTCCTTGAAGAGGTATGACTCGTATTGTTGGATGTCGTCGGAAGTGGTGCGATTGACCTTTTCACTGGTTTCCATGCGCTTGCGCAGACGCTCGATGGTCAGGAAGCGATTGTTGACCGCCAGAGCACCTCCCGCGCAGGAGTGGTCGCACGCCCTCAATTCCAGAAAGTCGATATCGGTCAATTCGTCGTTTTCTAGTTTCTCGAGGATGTCTATCACGTTGTGAATCTCGTCGATAGCGAGGCAGCGTCCTTCAAACTTGGATGCTTCCCCTTCGGTTAATGCCCACGCGATGGACTCCGGGGACAAGTAAGTTTGTTCCGAAACGGGATTGACGGGTTGGTCCCGGTGTTGCGTGAGTCCCATTTGTATTTTGTTGTATATGAAATCGAGATTGATAACCCCGTCGATATTTGATTCGTCATCCCCCACGGGACTTTTCACGGCGGCAATTTTTGCCGCGCAGGGGGTCACGTAAAAGATACCCACGTCTTCGGGTGAAATACCTTGGTCGATGTATTTTTTCCGTACAAAAATGGCTCCCAGATCCATGGCTTGTTTGAGCGGGATGATATGGTCTATCAGCGAGGGGAAACGTACTTGTATTAATCGCACGACCGCGGGGCAGAATGCCGAGATGAACGGTCTGTCGTGCGAGTTTTTCTGCATGTAGTTGCGCATCGCTTTTGTTAGGATTCCCGACGCTTGAGCCACTTCAATGACTTGCGTGAATCCCATCGAGTGGAGTTCCGCGAAGATTTGTTGCTCGGTGATCTCTTCGGAGAATTGCCCGAAAAGCACGGTGGGCAGGAGAATAATCCTGTGTTTGAAGTTGAATATTTGGTTGAAATCGTCTTGCTCCACGTATATCGCGTGTCTGGGGCAGGACTTGAGGCACATGCCGCAGTCAACACAGGCGTTTTTGTTTATCGTGGCCAAACCGTCTTGAATGCGTATCGCTTGGGTCGGGCATAGACTCATGCAATGCGTGCATCCGATACAGGCGGTCGGGGCTACTTTCAAGGCGTGGTAAAACGGTTCCATCTATTAATTTTAGATTTAATGATTTTAGATTTAAGATTTCTCTTCTCCCCACCTGCCAACGCTTCATTCTACATTCTTAATTTCTATTACCGTCTTCGGCAAGATTCACCAGCTCCTCCTCTGTTTATAGAGGAGGTGTCAGCGAAACTGACGGAGGAGTTTTTTCATTTTCAATTTTCAATTTTTCATTTTCAATTGAAATACGTTGTCATGGTCACTTTCGTTCCCTCGTTTACTTTTGATTCTATGCTTAACCGGTCGCAATTCTTTTGTATGTTCGGGAGTCCCATCCCCGCGCCGAAGCCCATTTCCCGGACTTCCGGGGAAGCCGTGGAATAACCTTCCTGCATGGCTAATTCGATGTCCGGTATGCCGGGTCCCCGGTCGTTGATAACGACGGTGATCACGGTTGGGGCGATGGTTACCTGCATCGTGCCCTCGTAAGCGTGGGCGACGACGTTCACTTCAGCCTCGTAGAGTGCCACAACGATACGTTTTAGTACCGATGGATTGACATTCAGTTGTTTGAGTATTTTTTTTACTTCGCTGGAAGCAGATCCGGCTCGGGAAAAGTTTCCTCCTTCGATGTTGTAGCTAAATTCCATGTTTGTTGTTTTAATAAATGGGTTCCAGCCCGGCCTTGTACAATTCGCCGCATACCTTGAACATGCTTTGTTTGCATTGTAATATGGCAATGTTACATTCTTTTGCCAAGTCTATCATGTCGGGGGAGGCTTGTTTTCCCCGAACGAACAGAACAAAGCAGATATCTGACATTTCCGCCGTCCGGATGACTTGCAGGTTGGCAAGTCCCGTGATAAGCAGCATTTCGCTGGTATCCAAACGAAGTACGTCGCTCATCAGGTCGGCAGCGAAGGCGTGGCGGATAACCTTGTCGAGATGACCGTTTTCGTGGATTATCCGGGCGTTAAGTAATACGGCAACTTCTTTTAGAGTCATAATTGTGTTTTTTGGTTGCTCCTAAGTTAGATAAAGTAATCCGGATTTTCAACAAGATTGCCTGAATTAGATTTTAAATTTTGAATTTTAGATTTTAGATAGAGGGATTACAAGGGTTTTCCGAAGGCGGAGGGTAACTAAATTCTTTCCGAAGACGGTGGGGATTCTACCTTGAGTCAATACTTTATTTAGGGGAAGGCTGGCATATCGGGTGTGCGGCGGTGTTTTAGTGCCCGCCCGTGGGGTGGTTTGGTGTGATTGTGTCTAAATGTTAAACGTGTTTATTTCTTACTAAAACGTGGGCTATAAGTGGGCTAAGTGTGGGCAATGAGTGGGCGATGCCGCCTACAAGCCGCCCAATACCCGCCCAAAATCCTTGTTACGGGATAGTAGGGCAGGGGAAAAGCGTTTTGACATGTCTACTCTCGGTCGGGGGGCGTGTCGTTTAGATAGTGAAGCTCACGGAGAATATCATGTCCGCGAACATGGACTGTTTTTTAGTTTCGTATCCTAAACGGAACCCCAGATTCATGGGGAACGGGAGGCGGAAGAAATGAGTATCGACCGTTGCCTCTATACCGTAGGAGTAGAATGTCTTTTTGTAATATTGGTTTTTCTCGTGCCCGACATCAAAAAACGCGGCTGCCGTGATTCGTTTCATGTACAGGATGGGACCCACGTGGGCGTCCGGGTAGCAAATCGGCATCCTGTACGTGGTGTGCAGGGTGGAGAGGTCATACCCGTACAGGGAGATCCCGCGGGGCGACTGGATTTGATTGCTGTAATAACTCCGGTCTTTCAGGGATTTGTCCTGATGTCCCAAATAGAGGGAAAAAGAATGGTGGGGAGCGAAGCCGGGGAAATAGAAACGCCCCTCTACCCATGTCGAATTGCCGTAATCCAGATTCTCGAAAGGAGTATGCTGGTACCCGAAGGTTAAACGTTGTCCCCAGCGAGGGTTGATGTCCCGTTCGCTCATGCGGGTTTGGTTGCTTAGGATAAGCCCGTAGCGCATGATTTGAAGCGTGATATTGTCCGGCTTCCCGGTGACACTGACGTAGGGGGGGGTATTGGGAACAGTTTGCCAATGGCGGTTTGATAATAAATAGGTGTTCTTGTGTTTGTAGTCGTGAATAGTTTGTAATTCGTATCTCACGTAAGGTATAATGTTACGGTAGTAGTTTTTTCTGGATAAATTGAATGGGAATTGTAGGGTAGCGGTTCCCTTGGTGTATCGTGATTTGTAAACTATGCGTATCGTGTCTTGTTGTAGTTCTTCCCTTCGTGGTGTATAGTTTACGAGTGTTTTGTAAACATCGTCGTTGCGTCCGCTTTTGAATTCCAAGTCCAGTATTGGCCAGAATCCTTTGTAAGATGCTTTCACTTGCCAATTACCGTGTTTGTATCCCTTGCCCCGCACGTATCCGGCAGTGAGGAATAGCGTGCTGAGTTTGTTCTGTGAGCTGGCGGCAATACCGAAATCAACATCCGTGTCGTCTACATCCGGAAATATGGGACCCCAGCTATGGAAGTTGAACAAGTGGAGGGTTTTGTTGTATTTCCGACTGACATAGGTGGAGTCGGTATTTAACGCGAATTGCCAGTCCTCCTGTTGTGTCACGGTGTTCGCGATAGGGAATTTTTCTTTTTCTATCGGGTTGTTCTCGAGTCGGTTGACGGCTATTTTCGCCGGTTTGTAACCGTCCGCTGTGTAGAACGAGAAATAAAGAGAGTCTTTGCCGGGGGACAGTTGGGGATAGCGCAATCCGAATTTGGCGTTCAAGGCGTTGTGACCGAAATCGTTCGGGTGATCTTGACAGTAGAACGAGTTGTTCGTGTCGAAGGCTCCCCGGTAGATGATCCGGTTGCCCGCGGCGACGGGGTTGTCAATCTCGTAGGGTGTGTTTGCCGTCAATGGTGTGCGTTTCCCGGTACGTATATTCACGGATTCGATGTGTTTGCCGCGCGTGTCGACAACGATGGTGATGATATTGCCTTGACCGTCGTGGGAGGGATGCACGAATAATTCCGTGCCGTTTCCTTTCAAGCGGAAAAGTTCTTTTTCCAAGCGGGCATCCATGATCACGAGAGAGGCTTGATTTTCTTTATCGACCTCGACGAATCCCCAGTTGTCGTCCACGGTAAACGGGGCGTAACGGTTCTGGCGAGCCGGATGGCGGCGGTATTTGTCGCGTAGCAGGTCATACGTGGCGAGTACCATTTTTCCGCCTTGTTGCCAGCGGGGGTGCGCCTTGTATTCAGACCACACGAGTGTGTGATTGTTGTACGCGAATTTGTAATCGTATAAAGTACCCGTGCGGGTAATTATCTCGTCGCCCGCGGGTTTAAGAAACACGAGGGCGCCTTCCTGTGCTAGCCCTTCTTTATAGGCAATGACTTCGCCCGTGGGGGTTGGCACGGGGTAGTGGTAGTTCGCGTATAGTTCATCGCGGGTGGGAATGGTGTCGAACAAGTGGTTCACTTGATCGGCTTCCCGTTTCCAGATTTGTTGCAGTTCGCTGAAGTTGTCCCGGTATAGGGTACGTTTGGCATCGCAATAGGTGTTTGCCTTTTTCACGCTGTCCGGGTGGATGAAAAGGGACTGGAAGTGTCGGGTGTTCCACAAGGAATCCCGCTTTTCGTTTAGCGTGAGTTTCAGGCTACGGGCAAAAGGCGTGATGCCGTACGGGCGTTTGCCGACACGTGTCAACGCGTCTTGCCAGATGCCGGGACCGTAGTGGATGCGGCTGTTGCCGACCATGTAGTAGCCGAGCATGTAGCGGTTCGGGACGAAATCCTTGTACGAGCCCAGCACGGCTTTGTAATAGGTGTAGATGCCTTTTTCCGTGATTTGGGCTTTCATTTCGTTCAGAAATTCGGGGGAGCGTCCTCGTCCGCTATGACCGACGGAGGTCTCGAAGACCGTGGCATCCCCTTCCAGAAACCACATGGGTACGTATACCCCGATGACGGCCATGGTGATTTGTTCCCCGAAAATGTAATATAATGCTTTCGTGAATCCTTGATTCACCTTGTCGTATTGCATGATGTGGCGAAATTCGTGTATGCATAAGTGTTCCAGCCAATCGTCGCTGACGTCTTGCGGGGGAGCCGTGTAGAGTTCACTTTTTTTAGGAGCCCAACCGGCGTTTCCGTTGGATATGCCTCCGTTTGCCCGGACGATCATGGACATTTTTTTTGCTTTGATGCCTAGCGTGTTGGCATGGGCGTAGAGTTTCGCATAAATGTTGGCGAGGTATTGGGCGTTCTGCTCGAAGAAGTCGGGGTAGATAATTTGGAAATTGTCTGTCTTGATTTGTCGCCAGCGGGTGCTGCAAGGGTCTTGCCCGAGGTCTACAAATTGGGCTTTTGCCGGAATAATAAACAGACACGTGAATAGTATGCTGGTGAAGAGGATTCTGGCATTTTTCAGTGTATAGTAATATTTCATAAGTGTATGCTTGTAGTTTGTTTACTTGTAAATAGTCGGCTAAAATATATTTTTTTTTGATATGATACTCCACGAAGAACGATTATCTTTGCGAAACGGCTGTTCGATTTTAGATTTATGATTTTAGATTTACGATTGATGGCTGGGATTTATCCGGATACGATATGATAACTTGCAACTTGTAACTTGCCGCAGGCAAAAACTGGAAAATGATGGAAAAAGAGAGAATGCTGGAATTGAGAAAGGAATTGGAGCGTTACAATTATTTGTATTACATGAAGAATGCTCCGGTAATATCGGATTTTGAGTTTGACAAGTTGATGCGCGAGTTGGAGGATTTGGAGGCGAAGCATCCCGAGATGTACGATCCCAATTCGCCTACCCAGCGAGTGGGGAACGATACGAATAACGAGTTCGTGCAAGTGGCGCACAAGTATGGTATGATGTCATTGTCAAATACGTACAGCGAACAGGAAATACGGGATTTTGACGAGCGCGTGCGTAAAGGTATCGGCGGGGATGAGGTGGAATACGTTTGTGAATTAAAATATGACGGGACGTCAATCAGTTTGCGTTACGAGGAAGGGCATTTGCAGGTCGCCTCTACCCGGGGGGATGGGGTGAAAGGGGATGACGTGACAGCAAACGTGCGGACAATCCGGACAGTGCCTTTGAAAATGCAGGGAGAGGGGTATCCCGCGGAGTTCGAGATAAGGGGTGAGATACTGATGCCCTTTGCCGTGTTCAACCGTCTGAACGAGGAACGTTTGGAGGCGGGAGAGACTTTGTTCGCCAATCCCCGGAATGCTGCCGCCGGGACATTGAAGTTGCAGAATTCGTCTGTCGTGGCGAAAAGACAACTCGATTGTTACTTGTATTATGTTCCGGGAGAGATCACGCTGACAGCCACGCATTACGGGAATCTGATGAAAGCGCGGGAGTGGGGGTTCAATGTACCGCCTTACATGGAGGTGTGTCATACTCTGGACGAAGTGTTGGATTTTATACATAAATGGGATGTCGACCGGAAGAATCTGCCGGTGCCGATAGACGGTATCGTGATTAAGGTAAACAGTATCAAGCAACAGATGCAATTGGGCTACACGGCGAAGTCGCCCCGTTGGGCAGTGGCGTACAAGTTTAAGGCTGAACGGGTGGAAACCCGCTTGTTGAGCGTGGATTACCAAGTAGGACGTACCGGATCAATCACCCCGGTGGCTAATCTGGAACCCGTGCATATCGCGGGTACCACGGTGAAGCGTGCTTCATTGCACAACGAGGATATTATCCGGGAATTGGATTTGCATTTGCACGATATGGTGTACGTGGAGAAGGGCGGGGAGATTATTCCCAAGATTGTCGGGGTTGACGTGGAGAAAAGATTGCCGGATGCACCCGCGATTGAATTTATTACCCGTTGTCCGGAATGTGGCACGGAATTGATTCGGAACGAGGGGGAGGCGAATCATTATTGCCCGAACGAGGATCATTGCCCGCCGCAGATAGCCGGGAAACTGGAGCATTTCGTGAGCCGGAAAGCGATGGATATAGAGGGAATGGGAAGCGAAACGATTGATTTGCTGCTCACGAAAGGGTTTATTAGGGATATCGCGGATATTTATACGCTACCTGCCAAACGGGCAGAATTGATCGGGTTGGAAAAGATTCTGTACCCGGAGAGTTACGTGATGACGAGTATACCGCTGTCAAGGGTGATATACGCTTTCGAGATCGGGGTGAAGAATATTTCGGCAAAGAACGCGGAGGTGTTGGCGGGACGTTTCGGGGGGCTTCCGGGATTGGCTTCCGCCACGAAAGAGGAGTTGCTGGCGTTGACGGACTTGCAGTTCCCCGGGGACAGGGAAAAGAATATCAACAAGATACTGGAATATTTCCGGATGCCTTTTAACGAGCCGCTGGAGCGGTTGAAGCAAGCGGGAGAGGTCGATATGATACCGTTGGATACGGTGATCTACGCGCTGGATATACCGGGAATAGATTTCCACAAGTCTGAATTGCTGTCTGTTAAGTTTGATTATATCTACCGGCTTTACACGGCAACCGCGGACGAAATAGCGGAAACTGACGAATTGTCACGTGAGGATGCCGAGCGTGTTTATCGTTTTTTACAGGGGAAAGATAAGTTTATTCGGAAGATAAACACGTTAAGCGTGTATCGTTTGCAGGAAAAATCGGTGGATAATTTGATTGCCGGGATCGAGAAATCGAAGCAACGGAATTTGCCGGAATTTATTAATTCTCTTGGAATTAGGTATATCGGGGAAACGGCTTCCCGTAATCTGGCACGGCATTTTAAAGACCTGCGGGTGCTGATGGATGCCACGTTTGAACAGTTGACGGAAGTGGAAGATATCGGCGATCAGATGGCGGGAAGTGTGGTTCGCTATTTCGAGAAAAACGAGAACCGTGAGATGATGGAACGCTTTTTGCAATATGGTATTAGCGGAATGATACAGGAAGAAGAGGGAGAGTCCGATCAATTGGCGGGCATGACGTTCGTGATCACGGGAACTCTTTCTTTGCCGCGGGAACATTACAAGGCTGTTATTCTGAAAGCGGGCGGGAAAGTCAGTGATTCTGTTTCAAGTAAGACCACGTACCTGCTCGCCGGGGAAAATGCCGGGAGCAAAATGCAAAAAGCACAGAAGTTAAATGTAACTATTTTGAACGAAAAAGAGTTTAACACATTAATGAGTTCATAAGGTTCATAAAGTTTATAAGGTTCATAAGGTTTGAAGGGGACACGAGGGGAGGAGTTACTTTACAAACTTTATAAACTCTAGTTTGGAGATTGAATGATAAATAGTACCTTTACGAGATTAAAATTGTAATAAGTGAGGACCGTGAAAGGCGGTATAAGAATATGGGAAAAGAAGATACAAGACGACTAAAACAGATCATGACTTCGGCAGGTGAAGAAGCGAAGCGGCTGGGTAATTCGAAGATTTACCCGGAGCATTTGTTTCTGGGCTTATTGAAGTTGAGAAGTGGAAGGGCGGTTGATATATTGATGTCTTTAGGGTTGGATTTTTACGAGGTGAAAGATAAGATAGAGCAACGTCTGGATGGTAAACGCTATAAGTCGGACAAGGTGGAGGAATTGGATTTCACGTTGGCGGCGAATAGCGTGCTGAAGCGTGTTTCAGAGGAAGCATGGGATTTGGGAGATGATGAATTGGATTCGGAACACGTGATGCTGGCTATTTTGAAGAATCAAGCCGGGTTCGTGACGAAGCTGTTTAAATCAATGGATATAGACTATGACACTTTCAAGGAGGCGGTCTTGAAGGAAAAGATGCGGATGCAGTCCGAGTTTAACGACGAGGGGGATGACCCGGAAGACGGGGATGATGATGCATCCATGTATAACCCATATCGCCAAGGTGGTCCGGTATCGTCGAAATCCGATACTCCGGTATTGGATAATTTCGGTATAGACATCACGAAGGCGGCAGAAGAGGGGACGCTTGATCCTATCGTGGGGCGTGACCGGGAGATCGAACGGCTGGCCCAGATATTGAGCCGCCGGAAGAAGAACAATCCGGTATTGATCGGTGACCCGGGTGTCGGCAAATCGGCTATCGCCGAAGGACTGGCTTTGCGTATCATCCAAAAGAAAGTGTCCCGCGTGCTGTTTGACAAGCGGGTGATCTCGTTGGATATCGCTTCTATCGTGGCGGGTACCAAGTACCGCGGACAGTTCGAGGAGAGAATGAAGGCGATACTGGCGGAGTTGGCGAAGAACCGGAATATTATCCTGTTTATTGACGAGATTCACACGATCGTGGGTGCCGGGGGCTCCGGCGGTAGTCTGGATGCAGCCAATATGCTGAAACCCGCGTTGGCTCGCGGGGAGATACAATGTATCGGTGCGACGACTTTGGACGAGTACCGTCAGAATATTGAGAAGGACGGGGCTTTGGAACGTCGTTTCCAGAAAGTACTGGTAGAGCCGACCTCTGTCGAGGAAACCGTGGAGATTTTGAATAATATCAAGTCCCGTTACGAGGATCATCATAACGTGCGCTACACGGACGATGCCATCAAGGCTTGCGTGAAGTTGACCATGAGATATATTTCCGATCGGGCTTTGCCTGACAAGGCGATTGACGCTTTGGACGAGGCGGGTTCGAGAGTACATATTTCCAATATCAATGTCCCCCCGATTATCGAGCGGTTGGAGAAGGATGTGGAAGAGGTGAAGGAGAAGAAGAAGGACGCCGTGAAACAACAGAATTTCGAGGTGGCTGCCGCTTTCCGGGATAAGGAGCGTCAGTTGTTGAAGCAATTGGAGGACGAGAAAGTGAATTGGGAACGTGATCTGGAAGAAAACCGGGTAACCGTGACCGAGGAGCATATTGCCGAAGTGGTTGCCATGATGACGGGAGTTCCGGTACAGCGTATTGCCAAGACGGAGGGGATGAAGTTGTTGCAGATGCACGACGAGTTGGAGGATAGTGTTGTCGGGCAGAAAGAGGCTATCGAGAAGATCGTGAAAGCTATTCACCGGAATCGTGCGGGGTTGAAAGACCCGAATCGTCCGATAGGTTCCTTTATATTCTTGGGACCGACCGGTGTCGGTAAAACCCAGTTGGCGAAGGTGCTGGCCCGTTACTTGTTTGATTCGGAGGATGCGTTGATTCGTATTGACATGAGCGAGTACATGGAGAAGTTTGCCGTGTCCCGATTGGTCGGGGCGCCTCCGGGATACGTGGGATACGAGGAAGGAGGTCAGTTGACTGAAAAAGTACGCCGGAAACCGTATTCAGTGGTATTGCTGGACGAGATCGAGAAGGCTCACCCGGACGTGTACAATATCTTGTTGCAGATGTTGGATGACGGACAGTTGACGGACAGTTTGGGACGAAAGATTGATTTCAAGAACACGATCGTTATCATGACGTCCAATATCGGGAGCCGTCAGTTGAAAGATTTTGGCCGCGGAATAGGTTTCGGTTCTCAAGATATGACCGAGAATAGCGATTACGCTAAAGGTATCGTGCAGAAGGCCTTGAAGAACGCATTCTCCCCGGAGTTCTTGAATCGTATTGACGATATTATCATGTTCAACTCTTTGACGAAAGAGGATATTTACAAGATTATCGATATCGAGTTGAAAGGCTTGTTCAAACGGGTAAACGATTTAGGATTGGTGATCACGATCTCGAAAGAGGCGAAAGATTTTATTATCGAGAAAGGTTACGATCCGCAATACGGTGCCCGCCCGTTGAAACGTGCTATCCAGAAATACCTTGAAGATGAACTGGCAGAGGTTATCATCAAAGGCGTGGCAGAAGGTACGGAGCTTGACGTGGAATACGACAAGGCGGAAGATAAGATTGTAATTAAGGAAAAGAAATAGGTTTGCAGAAAGATAAATTAGATGAAGAGGGGGTGTCAAAACACCTCCTCTTTTTTCGTGTATGATTCTGGGTGGTAGGTGATAGTGATACATGAATATTGTTTAAGATAGGTGGTTAAATCTAAAAAAAGTGTGTGAAATGAGTAAATAAATAAGGAGTTTTGTTATTTTAGCCCCGAAAATAAGTTTGGTCATAAAAATGGGAAACAACGAGGAGATATTATTGTTATTTAGAAAGAATGAGCAGCAAGGATTTCGTTTGTTGTATGCTTCATTTTATGATCCGTTAATTTTGTTCGCAACTCAATTGTTGGGGGATGCAGAGGAGGCTGCGGATGTTGTTCAAGAGTGTTTTGTTGATTTCTGGGCTAACAGGCGTTTTAATAGTTTGCGCGGTAGCTTGGAGCACTATCTTTATTCTGCTGTGAAGCACGGTTGTTTGAATTATTTGCGGAACACGAGGCGACGGGAGGATAAACATGATGTGATTCGGGAGGAGTTGTATGATGAAGAGGAAGGGGTGGATCCGGAATTGGTGGAGAAGTTGTATCGTTCGATGGAATCCTTGCCGGAAGAGCGTAGACGCATATTGCATATGGTGTGTATGGAAGGTATGAAATATCAAGAAGTGGCAGCTCAATTAGGTGTTAGCATTAACACGGTGAAAACTCAGATGGGGAGGTCTTTGCAATTCTTGCGTAAAGCGTTGAAAACGGATGATTATTTGACGTTGTTATTTTTTTTAGGAAAAAAATAATATCTGCTGTCACCCGAAATCAATAGTTAGGTTCCTTTAGTGAAAAGGAATTAATATGGATGATAGAATCAGTGAAATAATAGCAGCTTATTTGTCCGGTGAAGTCTTGTCGGAAAGTGAGCGGCAAGAGGTGGAGGCTTGGTTGCGAGATCATGATGGGGAGAAGGAGGTGGAAGTGCTGCGGGGGATGTTTCGAAGTGCTCGGTTGGTAAAAGAGGCTCCGGGGACGAGGGGAGCGTCCGTTATGAAAAAGATAGAGGCGAAGGTGGTATCCAGACGTGCTGGCAGGAAGTTGAAAATTCGATGGAGTTATTCTGTGGCGGCTGCAATAGCTGTTTTGTTGTGTAGTGTGTTGTTGTACAGGTGGCTGGGGACGAATCAGGAAAATCAAGTTGTTCCGCGAGATTTGCGACAGAACGTGAACACGAGTATAGCTCATTTGAAGTTGAACACGGGGGAGGTAGTGGAGCTTGAGAAGTATGATGGAAAGTTTATTCGTGAGGATAGCGTGCAAATCGCGAATGAGAATGCGACTTTGAGGTATACGTCAACGGATTCTGTGGCTCCCGAAAAGGTGGAGTTCAATACATTGGTTATTCCCCGGGGATCGGAGTATAATGTCGTTTTGGCGGATGGGACGAAAGTGTTTTTGAATGCGGGGTCGGAAATTAGTTATCCGGTTGTTTTTGTGGGAGATAAGCGGGAGGTTAAGTTGAAAGGAGAGGCTTATTTTGAAGTTCGGAAAGATGAACGACGTCCTTTTTTCGTGCAGGCAGGTGATGTGCAGATTCAGGTCTTGGGAACTTCTTTTAACGTGACGGCTTATCCGGGACGCGGGAGAATAGAAACGACACTGGAAGAGGGGAAAATTCAGTTGACGGATGGAAGGGAGTCTGTGGAGGTGAGTCCGGGGAAACAGGCAATTTATGATATCGAGGATGGTAGGTTCGAGGTTAAACAGGTGGATACAAAATTGTACACGGCGTGGAAAGATGGATATTACAAGTTTGACCAGATGATGCTGGAGGATATTATGGAGACGTTAGCGTTGTGGTATGATTTGAATGTTTTTTATCAGAACCCGGGTGTTAAATCATTGGAATTTACGGGACGTTTGAGACGGTATGATGAGGTGGTGAGTTTGTTTGAAAAGCTCGAACAGACCGGGTTGGTGGTGTTTGAAGTAAATGGAAAGAATGTAATTATTAAAGAAAAATGAAAGTTGGGGATTCCCCAATCCCCAACTTTAGATAAAGTACAACAAATGCGTGTTAGGTAGTTGTTGTACATGGTATAATCTTAAAAAACAAAAGTATGCAAAAAAGTCGAATTCGAATAAGGGCTTTGTGCAAGATTCCTGTTCGGAAAATGTTAATCTTTATGAAATTGTTTTGTCTTTTTCAGTTTGTTTTTTTCATCTCGGTGCAAGCGAATGTTTATTCACAGCAAACCGTGATTAATCTGGAGATGGAGAATGTTTCGTTGAAGACTATTTTTACGGAACTCGGTCAACAGTCCGGTTGTGATTTTCTGTATAATAATCAGATGATACAACAAAAAGGGAAGGTGAGTTTGAAGGTGGAAAACAAGTCTTTGGATGAGGTGTTGAAGGAATGGTTGCCTTCGTTAGGTTTGACTTTCTCTTATGATGATAACGTGGTAATTATTCGTGCGGCTGCGGATGATAATAAGAAAAAGACGTATATCATCAAGGGGCAGGTGGTTGACGAGAAGAATGTGCCTATGCCCGGGGTTACCGTGATGCTGGATAGTACTCAAGTGGGAACGGCAACGGATACGGCAGGACGTTTTGTATTGCCGTTACCCAAAGAAAAAGGGTATCTCGTGTTTTCTTTTATCGGGTTTAAGACCCAGAAAGTGGCTTACACTGCAGATAAGTTGTTGGTTGTGAAGATGCAGGAGGATATATCCGGGCTGGATGAGGTGCAGGTGGTTGCTTACGGTTCCCAGAAGAAACGTACGGTGGTTAGTGCCATATCTTCCGTGAAGGGGGATGATTTGAAGGAATTGCCGACGCATAGTCTGGAGAATTTGCTGCAGGGACACATGGCGGGTGTCGAGGTAAATAATATTTCCGGTTCTCCCGGTGGTGGTGCGATTGTGGCGATTAGAGGTTACAATTCGTTGTTTGTGGATGGAGAAGGAGCAGATAGGGGTTACGGTACTCCTTTGTACGTGATTGACGGAATCCCGATGCAATCCTTTACTTCGGCTGTTACCGGGGCAAATACACTGTCTGATTTGGATCCTTCGATGATTGAGTCTATTGAGGTGTTGAAGGATGCGGCTTCTGCGGCAATTTACGGTTCTCGTGCCGGTAACGGGGTAATTTTGATTACCACGAAGAAGGGGCGTGCTGGTAGAGCCCAGTTTAACGTGAATGTATCGTATTCCGCATCTTGGTTGCCTAAAGCACCCGTGCAGTACGGGGGAAGTTACGAGAGAATGTACCATTTGAATGCTTTGCGCAATACGGTATTGCCTTATAAGACTGCCGATGGAAAGTGGAAGATGCCGACTTCTTATGAAGAGGTATTGAGTATTCGAAAACCGAATGGTCCGATGTACGATTGGTTCTGGGGTAACGCATCCACTCGTCAGGATGCAATCGTTTTGCAGGATAGTTTGAATGCTTTTTATAATAATTCAACTCATTGGTATCGGTTGAATTATCAAACCGCTAACGTGGTTAATGCCAATATACAGGCCTCCGGTGGTAACGATAATGTACGTTATATTGTGGGTGCCGGTTATTATGATGAGGAGGGGATTGTTATTAATACCGGATTTACGCGTTTTAATGTGATTTCCAATTTAACGGCGTATCCGACTAAACGTCTGCGTATGGATACGCAGTTGGGACTTACGTATAGTGACCGTAGTCGAGGCTCTAATGCCGGACATGGTGCTCAAAAAATAGAAAGCGTTAGTTCTGACCCGAAAAAGACATCGACTTTGTTGCCGGGAGGAGGTGAATTCGGGATGAGTATGGCCAAGAAGTTGAATGAGGTTTCGGAGAAAAATCAGAGTTATTCTTTGCGTTATAATATGGTTTTTGATTACGAATTGATTCGTAATTTGCATTTGAAGGTTTCAGCGGGAGTTGATTATAACCAGCAGAATCAGAATACTTTTAAACCAGCCAGTTTAGATGCTTATACTCATTTTTCGGAATCAAAAGGGACAATCTCGAGAGATTTGTCGATATTGAACGAGAATTTATTGACTTATTCCTTTAGTTATTTGAATAAGCATAATTTTAATGTTATGTTAGGGTTGTCGTTCCAAAAAGCTCAGTCTTTTAATAATAAGGGAACCGGGAAAAACGGTCCCAATGATAAAATACATTACGTGGGAACCGGATGGGGTGGTAATTACGGGTTGAATAACACGAATGTGTCAGGAGAGGGAGAGCCTTTTTACGAGTCTGCGTTTGAGTATGAATCTTCTTTTTCGGAGGAGCGTATGAATAGTTATTTCGGGCGTTTGACATATAATTTCAAAGAGAAGTATATGTTTGAGGCGACTATTCGTCGGGATGGTTCTTCTGTCTTCGGGGAGAATGTGCGTTGGGCTACCTTTCCCGCTTTTGCTATCGGTTGGACATTTTCGGATGAGGCATTCATGCAATCGTGTTATTGGTTGAGTTTCGGTAAAATTCGAGCTAGCTGGGGTACTTCCGGGCAAAAGTTCGGGCAACGTTACTTGTCGCAAGGATTATTAATGGCAAGTGGAACGTTCCATGGTTCAGCCGGTATTGTTCCCGATATTAATGGAGGGGTTATCAATAAGAAATTAAGTTGGGAAGAGACGGATCAATATGATTTAGGGTTGGATTTGAGTTTCTTCGATTACCGTTTGCGTTTGGTTTTGGATTATTATTATCGCTATACGACAGGTCAATTAAATCGGATAGAGTTGCCGGGAAATATTTATTTTCATGGTTTTCAGTGGCAAAATGGGATGGCGATTTCGAATCAAGGTATAGAATTGGAATTGGAAGCCGATATTTTGAGAAATACGGCGGTGAAATGGAGAATGAAGTATAATCTTTCACGGAACTGGAATCGTTTTGAGAAGAGTGCGGACGGTTTTGATTTCGAAAATCAAGTGATAGGTAAACCCTTGAATCAGCTGAAAGTGTATAAAACGGATGGTTTTTACAGTTCGTTTGATGAAGTGCCTGTTTATTATAATGCACAAAGAGAGCCTCAACCGTTATATGGGAATGCTATGTATGCTGTGTTTACACCGGGTAGCCGACAGATTCTCGATTTGAATGGAGATGGAAGAATCGGACAGGATGTAGATATGTATTATGCAGCTAGTCCGCTACCTATAGCTCATGGCGGTTGGATAAACGAGTTGCGTTGGAAAAACTTTGATTTGAATATATTCTTTAATTACTCTTTGGGGCGTCACGTGTTGAAACTTTATGATGACGTGGCGTTAGAGCCTTCCAAAGCGGGAAGACCGTTGTTTGTTGATATGAATGACGTGAATATTTGGAACGGGGCAGATTCTAAAAAAGCGGATTATCCTAAAGCACAGTATTATTACGAACCGAATCAATATAGTGGTTTGTATGATTGTGATATAGAGAATGTAAGTTTTATACGCTTGAAACAATTAACATTAGGTTATAATTTGCACCAGAATATCGCAAAGAAAATCGGTATATCCGGGGTGCGTGTTTTTATCACGGGAGAGAATTTGTTCACGTTGACTAACTATTCGGGGTTGGATCCGGAATTGATAGATCTTAAGACTGGAAAAGATAATTTGAATTCTTACCCGTTACCTCGGAAATTTACTATTGGATTAACGGTTAATTTTTAAAATGTAGCCCAATGAAGAAATTATTAATATTATTATTGTTTATTCCATTGCTTTCATGTAATGATTGGTTGACGGTTGAGCCGGAAGATTCGGTGACTTTCGTTAATTATTTCAAGAACGAGAGTGAAGTTGAAGCGATGTATAATGGCATCTTGGCTTCCATGAAGTCGGTTTGTATGGGAACTCAACCCTATTTTTATATTTCGATTGATGCGGATAATGTCGGGATGTATTACGAGGGATTCCGCACGTTGGATCCATTTACTTATTTGGATGACGAGAGCATGGTGTTGGATATAGAGTGGGGGGAATTTTATAACGTGATTTACTTGGCAAATGTGATGCTGGAAAACGAATACCGCTTTGAAAATATTTCAAAAGAGCGCACGGAGTTTTGGTTAGGGCAAGCTCATTTCGCTAAAGCTCTTGCTTATTTTCGGTTAGCTCAAATCTGGGGGGATGCTCCTATTGCCAAAAGTTCGGAATCCATTGAACCGGAAGGTAAGAAAACGGCGTTGGAAGTTTTGAACGAAGCGTTGAGAGAGGCAAAATTGGCTTTGACGCTTCCTACTCATGATAAATTGATTAATGCTAACGGGAGTAAGATTACTTCCAAGCAATACGCGAGTCTTGGAACGGTAAATACGTTATTGGCGAATATTTATGCTTGGTTAGGAGGCTTGACTCATGAAAGAGAGTACTGGGAGGAAGCGGAACGGTATGCGTCGGAAGTGATTGACGGTAAATGCGGTGTGTACGAGTTGGAGAGCATGGATGGTTTGATTTCAAACGTGTTCGGTGCGAATCGGAATAGCAGGGAAACGATTTTTTGTATTGATAATGATCCTTTGGATGTTGATCGCAAATGGTGGTCTGAATTGAAGACCGAGTTGCCGGGGCAGATGTTGATGAGTTATCCTTACACGACGACAGATGAAGCGGCGATTGCTAATATTGTAAATGATAGTTGGGATGAATATGTAAAGATTACCGTGGAGACGGTTAAAAGCATTTATCCGGAAGAGGTGGATGCCCGTCGGAGAGAATTCTGGTTCGAGTTGGGAGAATTGACTTATCCCGTGTATGAGTATGATGAGGAAACTGAGGAAGAGATCGAGGTGGGACGTGAGGTAACCCCTTATGCGCATATTGCCAAGTGGAGGGACGTGATTAAGCAGACGAGTGAGGAGGTGACATCGTGGGCCGGTGAAGTCGTTATCGCAACGGATGGCGATTGGGTCATTTGGCGATTGGCCGATTTGATCTTGTTGAGAGCGGAGTGTCGCGTGAATCTGGAGATGGCAACGGCTGTAAATGATTTAAATACGGTTCGATATCGTGCGGAGTTGGGAGATTACACGGGTTCCAAAGATAAAGAATCTTTGCGTCGGGAAATTTTTGATGAGCGAAGACGCGAGCTTTTCGGTGAAGGGCAATATTATTTCGATATCGTTCGTAACGGTTATTGGAAAGAGGTGTTGTATGGTAATTTCACGACTCTAACAGATCAAGATGTGAAAAATGGAGCGTTGTACGCACCGGTTGGCGTGGGTGCGTTTACTAAAAATACGTTGATGACTCAAAATACTTATTGGCAATGGCAAAATTAATATATTTATTAAAAGGGGTTGCATTGATCATGTTATTGGGATCGTGCACGAAGTGGAATTATCATGAAGGCGAGTTGGCGAATGGTGTTCATGATTGTTCGATGTGGGAATATTTACATACACAACCTTGGGATTGGGATTCCACGATTATTATGATTGAACATGCCGGATTGAAAGATTTGTTCGAAGGAAAAGGTGAGCACGAGCAAATAACTTTTTTGGGTGTGACTAATTACAGTATCCGTTTGTATATGATAGAAAATGGATATGAAAAAGTGACCGATATTCCGGTGGAATTTTGTCAAAATACACTTTCTAAGTTGATTATACCTCAACGTGTTATGCTAGCAGATGTGCCCCGGGGAAAGAGGGATGAGTATACGGGAGAGGAGAGTGACGGTATCGAGTATCGAACGCTGGGAGGACGCTTGTTCATGTGGACTTATCAACAACCTTTCGAGGGAGTGCCGGATATGGGTGAAATTTCTTTACATTTTTTCGCTCGTGGGGGAACGGCGGTTAATAGGATTTATTCGACTGATATACAAACGAATAATGGCGTTGTTCAGGCTTTGGGGTATAGTTTTCAGTTTAAGTACATTTAAAATGAATAGAGATGATAAGAGGACTATTATATTTTGTCATGTTGTTCATGGCGTTGGCATTCATGAGGTGTAGCGATGTTGCTGTTGGTTTTTTGTTCACGGATGATGCATCTTATACGCAAGATACGTTGAGAATTACTCGTTTCTCGAACCTTGATGAAGAGGATATTGATGTGACAATCCCATGGGTGACTTCCCAAGTAGAGCAACTTTTGGGTACAGAACCATTGACTTATTCACTTGCAGGAGTGAAGAGTTCTAATGGACAGGAGGCTGCAGAGGATTTTACCAAATATCTGACTGTGATCGGTGGTGGACGGATGTATGTTGATGCAAAAGTCGATTCGCCCGAGGGGTGTTACACGGTTTCGTTGAAAGTTGAAAATGAAGGTCATTCGGCTATTCTGACGGATATATTCACGTTCGTGTTGGAATAGTTTTAACAAAATAGGAGAGAGAAGATTGTCTTCTTTCTCCTTCTAAATATTTAATAGCAATGAGATATATAAAATTTAGTTTGGTGATCCTGTTTTTAGGATTGCTTGGGACGGTTTCTGCCCAAATTACTTTTTTCGAGGGGACATTTGAGGACGCTATGGCGAAAGCTAAAAAGGAGAAGAAAGAGCTTTTTGTCGATTTTTATGCCGATTGGTGTCAACCGTGTAAATTGATGGCAAGTGAGGTTTTTACTTTGCCGGAAGTGGGGGAGTATTTCAATAAAAACTTTGTATCTATTCAGATGAATGTGGAGGCTCCGGAGAATAAGACGATCGTGCAGAAGTATAAAGTGGAAGTACTTCCCACGCTGTTGTTTATAAACGGGAAAGGAGAAGTAGTCCGCACGATTAACGGGGTGATGGAGCCGGGGGCTTTGTTACACGAGGCAAAAGTCGTACGAGGTGATGCTTTGAGTTTTGAGAAGTTGTACGAGAAAGTAAAGAAAGAGAAAAAAAATCTGGATTTGCGACAAGAGTTGCTTTTGCAGGCTCCTGTATTTATAGGTACTCAAGAAGGGTATAATCGTGAAAAATGGGTTGTACGTATAGAGTCCCTTTTTGACGAGTACGTGAATAGCAAGAAACTGGAGAATATGGCAAACGAGGAGGATTTTTCTTTGTTGGTGATGTTCCATGCCAAGAAGGCGAAGAATGATTTTATTTTTGACGGGTTGGTGGCGAATTATGAGCAATATGTAGAAAAAGTTGGTAAAAGTGAGGTGGATAATTATATTATAGCGTTATTTAATGGGTATATTATATCTCTTTGCCGGGAGGGAAAGTCTGAGTATAAGCAGGAGTTAGAGCGATTGAACGGGGATTTGAATGTTGTTTACGGGAGCATCCCGTTTGGAAAGTTGTCGGCGTTCGAGGCGATTAATTTGTTGGCAGACGGGTATTATAATTTGAACCGGAAAAATACGGATGTTTTTTTCGAGAAGATGAATCAATATTTTGATGGGGCGGATACTGTTTTAACCGTGAACAATTACACGATGCCTGTTGAGGATTTGTTTACACTTTATCAAGGACGTTTACCGGAAGGCGCTTACCCACGGGTAATACCATGGTTGGAGAGAGCGTTGGCTTTCCCTTCGATAACCCCGCAGTTGAAAACCCGGGTGTTGTGTATTTTAGCGGATTGTTATAAAGAAACCGGGGATTTGTCAAAGGCAAAGCAATGTTTTAATCAGGCATTTATCGTGAGTGCGGAAATTGATAACGAGCAGATGAGATTGCAGTTACAGAAAATGATCCAGAGTAGATTGAATACATTATGAAGTGCGTAATAGTATTATTTTTGTTCCTTTCATGTTCTTGGGCTTTTGCTTTAGCCCAAGACAGTTCTTCTGTGTTTCGTCATGGAAAGTTGGGAAACGGGTTGACTTATTATATACGCCACACGGGAACGCAACCCGGATGTGCTGATTTTTATCTGATACAGAATGTCGGTTCGTTGATGGAAGAGGAGGAGCAGAACGGGTTGGCACATGTGCTGGAGCATATGGCTTTTCACGCCACGGAAAGTTTTCCCGATGGAGTTCCTGCTTTTTTGAAACGTAACGGAATTGCACTTTTTAATGCCAAGACGGGGTACGATGAAACGGTGTATAATATAAAGAATGTCCCTACGGCTTCCTCGGGATTGCTTGATTCGTGCGTGTTAGTATTGCGGGATTGGTCGGGTTTTTTGACGTTGAAACCGGAAGATATGGATCAGGAACGTAAGGTGATTCGGGAGGAGCGCCGCACGAGAATGACTGTGAGCAAAAGAGTGCAGAAAATGTCCGATCCTTATATGTACAATGGAAGTAAATACGCAACACATGATATTATCGGTTCGGTGGATGTTGTACAGAATTTTACACCGGAGAAGTTGAAGGAGTATTATAAGGATTTTTATCGTCCGGATTTGCAGGCGGTGGTGATACTGGGAGATATTGACGTGAGCGGGATGGAGGCTGAAGTGAAGCGGTTGTTTAATCCTATTCCGAAAAGGAAGAACCCGAAAACTCGTGTCGTTTACGGGATAGAGGATAATGATGAACCTTTGTACGCGAAGTTGATAGACAAGGAAATTCCCAATAATTCGGTGATGCTGGTGAAGCGGATTCGGAAAGAGGCGGAGAGTACATTGGAAGCGATGTCGCGAGAGAGGTTGTTGCGTGATTTTTACAATCGGATTATGCGTGGTGCTCTTGCCGAGTACTTGCAGGTTGGGGATTCCTATATTTTAAATGCCGGTGTCGGTGTTTTTAATATGCAACGGAATTATGACGGGCTGAATATCGCCTTGACATCGTTGCCCGGGAAAGAGAAAGAGGCTTTACGGCAACTTTTGGACCAGATGGAATATGTACATCGCTTGGGTTTCACGGATGAGGTGTTGAAGCCTGCATTCGAGAGTTACCGGAGAGAAGTAAAGGCAAGCATGAATCAGGAGAATAATATCCCTAATGATGTGTTTCTTCAGATTTATAAAGATCATTTTTTGCTTGGGAAGCCGCTGTGCAGTGTGGATGAAAAATTGGCAGCCTTATCGGGGGTTCTTGATACGCTGTCGGCTAAAACTTTTCAAGCATGGATATCCAAGTGGGATGATGGTAAAAATTGGGTTTTCCTGATGCAAGGTAGCGATTCCACGTATACTTTCCCGAGTGTGGCGGAGATAAAGGGAATGATTGCCCAATCCCGTTCGCTTGAAATGGAAGAGAATCGAGTTGAATTGCAGGTGATGGATGGCAATACCGAGTTGGTTGATTTTGAAATTCAAGGCGGACGAGTTGTAAAAGAGAGGAAATTGAAGGATTTGGATGCGGAAGAGTGGGTTTTGAATAATGGGGCAAAAGTGTATTATAAATATACAGACGGGGATAGGGGAACTTTTAACCTATTGGCTGGAAGTGTCGGCGGGCGTTCTTTGCTGGCGGCAGAGGATTTGCCTTCGGCGGACGCTTTGTCCGCGTTAGTTTTAGAGTCCGGTTTGTACAAGTATGATATGCAGACGCTAAAATATTTGATGAAGGATCGCACGGTAAATATGAACGTGTCTTTGGATGAACGTGCTGAAAGTATTAGTGTTTCGGCGGTATTGAAAGATGCTGATTTCGCTTTTCAGTTGTTTTATTTGGCAATGGAGCACCCGAGATTCGACCGGATAGTTTTTGATCGCTTTGTAACGGTTGGTCAAATGACTCAGTCTAACGCTCGTCGAACTATGAATGATACGATCCGAGAGGTGCTTGGTGCAATCCGGCGAGTGGAATCACCGCGTCTTTGGAAAAAGGATTCGGTTTACTATGCCGCAATGGATTATGACCGAATGATTCGGATTTATCAAGATCGTTTCCGGGATGCATCCGATTTCGTATTTTATCTGGTGGGAGATATCAAACGGGAAGAGGCTCAAGAATTAGTGGCTAAATACATCGGGGCACTCCCGTCTATTTACCGGAAAGAGAAAGCGGTGGATTATAATTATAATCGTCTGGGGAATATTACCGAGGACGTGGAGGTTGATATGCCCGATGAAAAATATATGGTAAGTATAGAGTTTCAGAATACATTAAAAACTCGTCCGATAGATGAAGTGTGTATGCATGTACTGAAATTGTATTTCCAATATTCGTTGCAGGATAAAATCCGGGGTGAGCAAGGGGCTGCTTATGGTGTTCAGGTTTTAGGAGGAACGACGACTTCTCCCCATTGTTTGCAAGAATTATTTATCCGCTTTGCGACTTCATTGGATAAAGGACCGCAGATGAGGGCACTTGTTCATGAACAGGTGCGGGAATTTCTGGAAAAAGGACTGTCGGAAGAAGCTGTGGAAGATTTTGTTCTAGCTATAAAGAAGGAGAAGAAGGCTGCGGATGATGCCGTTTATAACACGATTGCTTTCTGGACGGAGAATCTTCAATTTTATAATAAAACAGGGAAAAGAATGGATTCACCTTATTATTTTGAATCGTTTATTGATAGAATAAAAGCTAAAGATGTGTTGTCTTTTGCCCGTAAGTTTTTTGGTAGTGCACAGTGTGTTGATTTAGTCATTAAGTCGAGAAAGTGAGTAGAGAGGTCGCCCGGGTACGTTTTTTCCGTTCGGGCGGCATTCTTTATTTGTTTTTTAAATGTTTCCGGAGAAATTTCAATCCCCTGCTTTTTTGTACTTTTACCGTGTTTATGCTGATTCCTAATTTTGCGGCAATCTCTTTGCCGGATAGTCCGGCGATACTCAGTTCTATGATTCTTTTTTGCATGGGTGGCAGTTTTTCTATATACGCGTGCAAATGTCTGATGATTTCGACTTGAACGGTTTTGAGTAAGAAATCCAGCGGAAACTCTTCCGGGTAGTGTTCTTGTTTCATTTTGTTTAAAATATGGTATTGATTTCTCTTGTCACGAATGAAAATCAGTGAATTACGATATGTTGACTTGTAGAGATAACTTAATAATTCCCGAGAGGTCGGGAATCGGGTATCTGTATACCATATATTAATGAAGAGGTCTTGTACAATATCTTTTGCGTCGTCAAAGTTGTTGACGATTGTTTCCGAATAGGTACATAACGCTTTGTAACAGATGGTATAGAGTTGTTTCCAACTCTTTTCTTCCCTGTTATTTATCCCCTCTAAAATCAAATCAAGTTCTTCCATCACAAATTTGTCGCATCCGATAAAAGAATGTACTATACCACGGAAGTGGAAAGGTCATTCTTGTGCATAATAAATTTAGATATAATGATTCGGGAAAGAGTGGCTTATTTGGAGTATTTTCCGACGGGAACGTGGTATTGTTCGTAACCTTATGGGGGATGGTTCTGGCTATCGTAACTTTATATGTTCGCCTTCGGCGAGTTGCAGGTTACAAGTTGCATTTGCCTTCGGCAAGTTGCAGGTTGCTTCTCTGACGTTTAAGCCTTGAAACCTGTAACTCGCCGAAGGCGATTTAGAGTTTATTTCTTTATTGCTTTTTGTAAAGCGTGTACCAGAGGTTCCACGCTTAGAGGGCTACCCGTGGCTTGGATCATCCATTCGTTCGGGGTGAGGCGTCCCAAGCGATAGATGCGGTCTACTTCTTGGGCAAAGTTTTTGCCGTTAAGATAGTCTTCCAATTGAAATTCGATGATTTGTCCGAAAGCGTAGGCGGATAGATACAGCGGGTAGCTGATCATGTGCGAATAGATTGCCAGTACGGTTTCGTCTTTTTTACCGAAGACGGGAGCGTAATATTTATTCCATATCTCTTTTGATAGCGTGATTGTGGCTTCTTTGAGTTGTTCCGCCGTGGCGTCGGGATGGGCGTACATCCATTCCCACACGGAGATGTCGAGCATGGAAACACCCATGATCTCGTACAGGCTCCAGAACTTGTCGAGGATGTCCAGTTTGTCTTTCTCCGGATCGTTGTTCTCGATGCCGAGAAGTTGTAAATCCCGTTTCTGGAATACGAAAGCGAGGGCTTCCGTGAAAGCCGTGTTGGGGACTCCTGCCATCATGAAATTGTCCACGTTATACATGGAGATCGTTTGCTCCACGTTATGCCCGAACTCGTGTACGGCGATGTTGTATCCCTTGTAGTTCATTCCCTCGGAAGGAATACGGGTGCGGAGATGGGATTGTTGACCTTTCATGGCGGCTCCCCACGCGTGACCGGAGCCGCGGGCTGCATCCACGGCAATCTTGTCGCATATCTCGTTCGCCCGCTCCGGGGTAAAGCCCAAATGGATTAACAGAGAGGGAAGTCCTGCCTTGAATGCCCCGGCATCGGGATACAGTTTTTGTATTTGCGCGTCCAGTTTGGTTTCATCCAGATTGCTGCGGGGTTTAAAACCGTCGTACCATATATCATAGGCTTCCAACTTTCTTCCCAAACGTTTGGAGATAATTTTGCCGACCTCTTTTAATTCCGGGGAGGTGAGAAATTGATTGAACAGAGCTTTCACGTCTTCCACGGAAACCTCCATTTCTCCGGAGAATTTACGGTCGATAAAGTTCTTTCCGGCGTAAGGATCGATGGCTTGCATGGCGTGGAAGTTATTCAACATCCGTTGGTAACGTTCCGTGTCTTCCGGTGTCCCGGTGGCGGATTGTCCGTTTTGAGCGAGAGTGTTCGTGTAAGGATTCCAGTCGTAAGCACCGGAATTGATCACTTGTGTCGGGATTTCTTGGGATATGATACGCTTCATTACCTCGTACACCGTACGTTGTTTGTCCAGTCCCTCTTTTCCTTTGTTGTAATTGGCTTTGATTTCATCCCGTAAATTCCAGTGGGTAAGCAGTATTTTGTCTTCCGGGAATAGTTTTTGCCCCTTGGGATTCAACACGTGTCCCATGTAGATGTTATAGCTGGAAATATAGACGTCGGCGTCGCTTTCCGCTTTGGCTCCTGCTTGCAGTAGTTCGGCGGGTACTCTCTCCGTGAACACGTCACCCAGACGGGCGTATGCCCATGCCGTGCGGTCTGTACCCAGTTTCTCCTTGTCCTGCAAGGGAACTTCCGGGAAGTTGAGGGCGATGATGAACCCGATCTTGTTGTTGTAAAAATCGTTGATGAGGTGTGCCCCCGGACTGTATGCCCCGAACATGGGGTCTATGTCATGAAGAGGGCCGTTATCTTGGTGCAGGTTCAACTGCAACTGGAGCGATATCTCGTTGAAATGTCCCCAGAGGGCTTCAAAATAATGACTTACTTTTTGGAATACTTGTTCCTTTTCCGCCGCGGTAGTGATGTAGTTATTCACGCAAAACTTTTGAAATTCTGTATCCGTCCCGTCTTGCGTCTGCCAAAGGTGCGCCGCTTGACGCACTCCGGCTTCGATGAGAGTTTTATCGGTACCGCCTTTGGTTTGAATGGCGTTGATCGTGGCTTGTATTGTTTTCTCCGGAATCTCGGCTTTTGCGATAAGTCCTGTAAATAAACATACCAATAATAAAGAGTGTTTCATGATAATGGGTTTATAAGGTTTGTAAAGTTTATAAGGTTCATAAAGTGTTTTTCTTGACTTTATAAACTTTAGCTCCCGCAAGGGATACTTTATGAACTTTATAAACTAAGAGAGGCTGTCATAAACAGCCTCTCGTCTGGTTTATTGATTTAGTAGTTGGAAATATACAATATCTTCCCACCCGTTACCCCGGCGCAGCCAGTTTTTGCGGTAACCGGTTTGCACGAAACCGAGTTTCTCGAATAGTTTCCGGCTGCCGATGTTGCCACTAGGCACGCTACTGTATATCTGATTCAGTCCCAGCGTTTCGAAACAGTAGTCTATCATCAGGCGGATAGCAGAAGTAGCGAATCCTTGTTTTTGGTTTTCGCTGTCGTGAATCATGATACCGATACCTGCACGTTGGTGATAAGGATCGAAGTCGTAAAGATCGACTAATCCTACACGTGTTTGAGGTTCAATCCGTTCCACCATCAAGCGCAATTGCTTGGTGGTATAGATATCCAGATGGCACGTTTCAATGTATTTTTTTAACGTGAATATAGAGAATGGGGTGAGTGTATCACTGACTTCCCATAAATCCATATCGTTCTCCCACTTGTACAAGTATTCCAAGTCCTCCGGTTCGAGGGCTCTCAAGCGAATAGTGTCATCCTTTACCATAGTTGTTGTATAATTTTCGTGTATAAGTTCATTTTATCGCTTCCAAATATAGCAATTTCCCGCTTTGGTTGTTGTTAAATCAAGGAATAAATTAAAAAATATTACCTTTGTCAGGTTAAGAATCAAGAATTGTAATAGCTCGTAGTTCATGTATAATTTATTATCTATCGTGGGAGCGACCGCAACGGGGAAAACAGCTTTGGCTGTACGGTTGGCGGCGGAATTGAAGGGTGAAATCATATCGGCGGATTCCCGGCAGATTTACCGGGGAATGGATATCGGTACGGGGAAGGATTTGGGAGAATATGTTTACGAGGGGCAGCCGGTGCCTTTCCATCTGATTGATATCGCGGATGCGGGTTTCCGTTTTAATCTTTTCATGTACCAGCAGGAATTTCTGAAGGTGTGGAATGATTGTCGGAGTCGGGGAGTGTTTCCCGTGATGTGCGGGGGAAGCGGCTTGTACGTGGAGTCGATATTGAAAGCGTATCGCATGACTCCGGTTCCGGAGAATCCGGAATTACGGGCACGTTTGTCCGGGAAGTCTTTACCGGAGTTGGCAGAATTATTGGCGTCTTATCGCGATCTGCATAACACGACGGATACTGATACCGCCAAACGGGCTATCCGGGCTATAGAGATCGCGGAGTATTATAAAACACATGAACCGGTGAAAGGCGAGTTCCCCGAAATTCAATCGCTGGTTGTTGGGGTGTTGTTCGACCGGGAAAGTCGCCGTCAACGAATCACGGAGCGGCTGCACGCGCGTTTGCAATCCGGCATGGTGGAGGAAGTGAAAGGATTACTGGATAGCGGTATTAAACCGGAGGATTTGATTTATTACGGTTTGGAATACAAATATCTCACTCTTTATCTTACCGGAGAATTGAGTTATGACGATATGGTGGAGCAATTGAATATCGCTATTCACCAATTTGCCAAACGCCAGATGACTTGGTTTCGCAAGATGGAACGCGACGGTTTTGATATTAAATGGCTCGACGGCAATATGCCGCTTGACGAGAAAGTCGGGCAGGTGATGGAGTGGATGAATCAGTGCCCGTCGCAACCGCAATGGTGATCATGGTGGTGATGGTCGTCATTCTCGTCCTCTTCTTCATCGTCGTGGCGAAGTAGTTCTTCGAGGTGCAGGAGCGTGTCTTCCAGCAGGAAATTCTTGTTTTCATCGCTGTTTGCTTGGAGGCGTTTGATGGCGATATGTATTTTTTCTTCGGGGATTTTACCTCCTAGATTTTCGATTACGGTGGAGGCTTCCAGTGCCGTGATAAAGTCTTCGTTTAATAACATGTCCACGAATACATCAAGGTATTCAGAGAAATCAATGGCGGATTCCCAACAAATACGCAGGAGGTTTGCTTTCCCCGACTCGCTTGTCGTGTTGATAAGTTTGTCCATCAAAATGGTTTTGAAGTCGGAATCTTTCACGTCTGAAAGTAATGACGTGATGTTTGTTATTACGGTTGTATCTTGACTGCGTAATAGAATATCCAGCAATTCCGACGCGATAGAGATATCGCCTTCTTGTTTGATTTGCTCGATGGCACTTTTCACGACTTCCATGTCGCTATCTGCCAACTGCTTTAGTATATCTTGTTTGTTTTCCATGTTGTCCTTATATATAAAAATGTATCCGATACCCGAAAGTATCGGATACAAATATAAGGATCATTTACGGGATTTCTTCGCTCTGGGGTGGAAATTTGTAACCGTGTCCCGGGTGAAGTTGTTATCCAAATGCGTGTAAATTTCTGTTGTTAAAATAGATTCGTGTCCCAACATATCCTGCACCGTACGAATATCCGCACCGCCGTTCACGAGGTGGGATGCAAACGAGTGACGGAAGGTATGGGGAGATACGACCTTGCTCAATCCTGCACGGCGAGCCGTTTCTTTGATGATATTGAAGATCATCACACGGGAGAGGGCTTTCCCCATCTTGTTCAAGAATAGAATGTCCTCGTGTCCTCTCGCTTTTTTCATTTTATCCCGGTCTTTCTTCAGATAGCAACGAATCTCGTCTTTAGCTCTTGCTCCCAGCGGAACAATCCGTTCCTTGTTGCCTTTTCCCTCGATTTTGATGTATCCGGTGCGGAAATTGATTTGGGAGAGTTTCAAATTCACGAGTTCGGATACTCGCAAGCCGCA
The DNA here is from genome assembly GCF_900184685.1 of Butyricimonas sp. Marseille-P3923. Taxonomy (GTDB): domain Bacteria; phylum Bacteroidota; class Bacteroidia; order Bacteroidales; family Marinifilaceae; genus Butyricimonas; species Butyricimonas muris. The sequence continues at coordinate 1,664,628 of NZ_FXXL01000007.1, read as the reverse complement.
AGAATAAAGAGTTTCCAGAATTGCTTTATTGCGTTGACCTTCTTGTTTGTTCATGTCGATACTGTCGATCATCGCTTCGATTTCCTCAACGCTTAGTATGCTTGGAAGCGAACGTCCGATTTTCGGGGAGTCCAAAGAAGTTGCCGGGTTAAGTCCGATAGCCCCGTCGTACAGCAAGTATTTGAAGAAAGATTTTATACTCGAAATACTTCGCGCTTGCGTGCGAGGGGTAACCCCGGTATCTTTCAATACCATGAGAAATTCGTTCAATACATTATAAGACGCCTCTTTTGGATCTAATGGAGGAGTCAATTTTTCGCAATAAGCTGCTAACTTTCTGATGTCGTTCAGATAGGCCTCTACCGAATTTGGAGATAGCGATTTTTCTAAGACCAAATATGTCCGAAAACTATCTATCGTTTCGTTCCAAGTCATGTTTAACCGTGTTACAATATAAATAATACAAATTCTAATTCACCACTTTCACCTATATAAAGAGAACTATATAAGTTTTCGCCAGCTAAAGATAGAAGTTTTTTTCGTGACTTGTAACACTTTTGTCGAGTTTAACGTAAAAAAAATCCATGAAGGCTTTTGTAATAAAAATTTAATTGCCGAAATGCGGCACGCGGAATCCCCGTTTGTCGTTTTTTTGTTAATTTTGCGAAAGATTAAAAACAAATGTTATGAAGGTATTGATTTTAAATGGACCGAATCTCAATTTGTTGGGTGTCAGAGAAAAAAGTGTTTATGGAGAAACTTCTTTCGATGATTATCTGGCGGGGTTGAGAGAGTTTTACAAGATGGTTGAGATCGATTATTACCAGTCTAACGTGGAGGGGGAGTTGATTAATAAAATTCATGAGGTGGGCTTCGCGTGTGACGGTATTATTCTCAATGCAGGGGCTTACACGCATACTTCGATAGCTATCGCGGACGCTATTTCGGCTATTTCATGCCCCGTGATCGAGGTGCATATCTCGAATACGGCGAAACGGGAGCCTTTCCGGCACGTTTCTTACTTGACGGCTGTTTGCCGGGGGGTGATTGCCGGATTCGGTTTGAAATCTTACGAGTTGGCGTTGCAGGCTTTATTGGACGAATGATTTTTTAGATTTATAATATAGAATATGAAGAAGACAAAGATTGTGGCTACCATATCCGACAAGAGATGTGATGTGGGGTTTTTGGAGAGTTTATACCGCGCAGGCATGAATGTCGTGCGGTTGAATACCGCTCACCAAGATATCGAGCAGGCGTTGAAGGTAGTGGAAAACGTTCGGAAAGTTTCTGACGATATAGCCATATTGATCGATACGAAGGGACCGGAAGTACGCACCATGTTGATGGACGAACCCATGCACGTGGACCGGGGAGAAACGGTTTACCTGACCGGTGATCCGGAGTTGAAGATGGAAGGTAAATTAATTCATGTTTCCTACCCGTATTTCGCGGAAGATATAAAGGTGGGGGACAAGGTGCTGATTGACGACGGGGACGTGGAACTTGTGGTCGTGGAAAAACATCACCATAGTTTACAGATGATGGCGACGAACGAGGCTATAATCAAGAACCGGAAAAGCGTGAACGTGCCGGGGGCTTCGTTGAAATTACAATCTTTAAGTGATAAAGACCGGGCTTTTATTGATTTCGCGGTGGATAATCATTTGGATTTTATCGCCCACTCTTTCGTGCGCAACAAGGAAGACGTGATGGCTGTACAAGCGATACTGGATGCCCGTGACAGTAAAATCAAGGTGATTGCCAAAATAGAGAATCAGGACGGAGTGGATAATATAGACGAGATTCTGGATTATGCCTACGGGGTAATGGTTGCCCGCGGGGATTTGGGAATCGAGATCGAGGCGGAGAAGATACCGAAGATTCAGCGATATATCGTGAAGAAGTGTATCGAGAGCAAGAAACCTGTGATTATCGCCACGCAGATGTTGCACACGATGATCGAGCATCCCAGACCTACGCGGGCGGAGATCAGTGATATCGCCAACGCTGTCTATATGGGTACCGATGCTATCATGTTGAGCGGTGAAACGGCTTACGGGGCATACCCGGTGGAGGCGGTAACCGTGATGCGGGAAGTGGCGGAGGAGAACGAGGGTACTGTGCCGCCGGATGCCGGGAGGAGTCTGGTACGTATCAATAATGAGATTACCGCGGCGTTAGCCCGTTCTGCCGTGAAAACGGCTTTGATGCTGCCCATTAAGGCTATCGTGGTGGATACTTTGTCCGGTCGTACGGCACGTTACCTGTCGGCTTTCCGGAGTGATCTGCCCGTGTATGCCCGTTGCTATAACGAGCGGGTGATGCGGGAATTGGCATTGTCTTTCGGTATATATCCTTATTACACGGAAAAACCGATGTCCCGTGATGAGTTTATGAACGACCTTCCCGAAATGTTGATGAAGCAGGGTATCAAGGACGACGATTATGTCGTGGTTGTCGGCGGTAGTTTCGGACGGGGAAAGGGAGCTTCGTTTATTGAAGTTTGTAAGATTGGAGAAATAAGATAAGACAAAAAGAGAGCCGACTTAAAAAAGCCGGCTCTCTTTTTGTCTTATTTCTTTTCTTTCAGTATATCTCTGATTTCGGTTAGTAATGTTTCTTCTTTCGTGGGGGCGGGAGGTGCCGCGGGGGCTTCTTCTTTCTTTGTCCGTAAATTATTCATGAACTTGATAGCGATAAAGATGGAGAAAGCGATGATCAAAAAATCGAGCGTTGTCTGTATAAAATTACCATAATTAACGGTGACAGCCTCGATCATTTTCCCGGTCGCCTCGTCCGTGTGGGCGTGTTTTAGCACGATGTGCAGGTTCGTGAAGTTAATACCGCCGATCAACATACCCACGAGAGGCATGATGATATCACTGACAAGAGAGGATACAATTTTTCCGAAAGCACCACCGATAATGATACCGACTGCCATATCCACCACGTTCCCTTTCAGGGCAAATGCTTTGAATTCATCCAAGAGTTTCATATTACGATATTTTTTTGGTTATATAATTTGTGTATTTGAACGGTTAAACTTTCAAAATGTTGTAAAACTACATGAATTATTTTTATCTGCGTAGAAATGAAGGGAGAATTTTGCATTATTATTGTAATTTTGTGAGGGTAAAAATGGATGTAATGGAAGAGAAAAATAGGGAAAAGCAAATATATAGGGTCACTATTGTCGGTTCGATAGCGAATTTTGGGCTTTTGGTTTTCAAGTTCGTGGCAGGGATACTCGGGAAGAGTAGCGCCATGATTGCCGATGCCGTGCATTCCCTTTCCGATTTCATCACGGATATTATTGTTTTGGTATTTGTCAAAGTTTCTGCCAAACCGAAAGATACCGGACACGATTACGGGCACGGGAAGTATGAAACGCTTGCCACGGCAATCATCGGTTTGGTGCTGTTAATGGTCGGGACGGGGATTTTCTGGAGTGGATTAAGCAAGATTATTGCCGTTTCAAAAGGTGAGGAGATCGGGAGTCCCGATATGATCGCTTTCATCGCGGCAATTGTTTCAATCGTGGTAAAGGAGGTGCTTTATCGCTATACCGTGATTGCGGGGCGGCGGGTGCAGAGTCAGGCGGTGGTGGCCAACGCGTGGCATCATCGTTCGGATGCTTTCTCTTCGATCGGTACGGCTTTAGGTATTGCCGGGGCTATCTTTCTGGGGAAGGATTGGCATATTCTTGACCCGATAGCGGCGGTGATCGTGAGTGTTTTTATCGTGAAAGTATCCATCCAATTGCTGATTCCCTGTATGAATGATCTGCTGGAACGTTCGTTACCGGAGGAAGTCGAGAAAGAAATTATTACTATTATAAATAAAGATCCACAGGTGAAAGATCCGCACAATTTGCGTACTCGTCGTATCGGTAACGATTTTGCAATCGAGGTGCATATCCGGGTGCTGCCGGATATGACGGTTCGGGAGGCGCACGTGGTGGCCACGGGCATCGAGAACCGTTTGCGTGAAAGGTACGGGAAGCGTACTCATGTGGCGGTACACGTGGAACCTGTGAAAAATGGAAAGATTGAAGAATGAGAAGAATCGTGTGGTGGTATGTCGCGGTGTGTTGCGTGGCGGTATTATTCGGGGCTTGTAAGGAGGAACAGAAAAGCAAACGCCCCTTCGTGTATTTCACAAATTATCAGCGTACTTTTAATGATCTGAATGATCGGCATCTGTCCTCTGCAAAACGCTTGGGGATAACTCCCTTGACTTCATCGGGGGAGTTGAGTAAAGCCGACAGGACGCTGAAAGAGATAAAGACTTGTAGCTTGTTCAAAGTCGACAAGCTCACGCACTCTGAGCCTTATCTGGTGCCGGAGGCTTGTGAGTTGCTGGGAACGATAGCCCGTAATTTTAAAGATTCGCTTTACCAAAAGGGCTTGCCTGCGCATAGTATTGTCGTGACCAGCGTGTTGCGCACGGGTTCGAGCGTGAAGAATTTGCGGAAAAAGAACATTAACGCCAGTGCCAACTCTGCCCACGTGTACGGTACCACGTTTGATATCGCGTACGCCCGTTTTGAAAAGGACGGACGAAAAGATGCCCCCGGGGATAAATTGAAGAGCGTGCTGGCAGACGTGTTGCAGGATTTGCGCTTGCAGAAGAAATGCTACGTCCGTTACGAGTATAAGCAGGGGTGTTTCCATATCACGGTACGATGAGGTTTGAATGTTAATATTACTTATTTCTGCATTAAGACAGTCACACGATCTTTGAAAATTTCGTATGACTTCTGTTTATAAAAGGAAGTGTATGAAAAAGAGTCTTGTTGCTTTGGCATTCGGAACCTTAGGGTTGGGTATTGCCGAGTTCGTGATGATGGGAATATTGCCCGATATCGCCGCCGATATGCATATTAGCATCGCTACTGCCGGTCATTTGATATCCGCGTACGCGTTAGGTGTTTGTGTGGGTGCGCCCGTGCTGATACTGGCACGGAAATATCCGTTGAAACATATATTACTGGGATTGGTGGTAATGATTATGCTGGGAAATACTTGCGCGGCCTTGGCTCCTAATTATTGGGTGATGTTGTTTGCCCGCTTTCTGTCCGGGTTGCCTCATGGGGCTTATTTCGGGGTGGCTTCTATCGTGGCGGAGAAACTTGCCGACAAGGGGAGAGGCTCGGAAGCGGTTTCTATCATGATCGCGGGTATGACCATTGCGAATCTGTTCGGGGTTCCTCTCGGAACGGCGTTGAGTGCATCCATTTCATGGCGGTTGACGTTCGGGCTTGTCGGTTTTTGGGGAATACTTATTTTGTACTTTATATGGCGCTGGGTGCCGCAAGTGGAAGGTGTACCGGATACCGGGCTGCGGGGACAATTCCGTTTTCTGAAAACTACCGCCCCTTGGTTACTGTTGGGAGCGACGTTGTTAGGCAACGGTGGTACTTTCGCGTGGTATAGTTATGTCACCCCTCTCTTGACACACGAGGCGGGCTTCCCCGCTCACACGATTACATTTCTGATGATATTGGCAGGATTTGGCATGGTCATCGGGAATCTCACGGGCGGGCGACTTGCCGACCGCTACACGCCGGGAAGGGTGGCTGCCGTCGCGCAGGGCACGATTGGGTTAAGTTTGCTGTTGATCTTTTTCTTTGCCGGGATGTCATGGGTGACGGTGATACTCATGTGCGTGTGTACGGCTTGTTTGTTTGCCGTGTCCAGTCCGCAACAGGTATTGCTGATTCGTTACTCGAAAGGAGGCGAGATGTTGGGTGCTGCCAGCGCGCAAGTCGCTTTCAACTTGGGAAACGCCATCGGGGCATACGCCGGGGGCTTGCCGTTGCAGGCAGGACTCGATTATCGCTATCCCGCTTTGGTCGGGGTTCCTTTTGCCGTGGTCGGTTGTCTTCTTCTCGTGATATTCTCCCGGAAATTCGAGCGGCATTCTTGAATGTTATATTATCTTTGTGGGATAATATAAATCACGGAATATGAAAGTAGGAATTATTCGTTGTCAGCAGACGGAGGATCTTTGTCCCGCCACCACTTGTATCAAGTGTGCTTCGGGAGGAAAATTGGCGTTCGAGGGTGTAGGGCCTTCCGAGATCGTGGGTATCGTATCTTGTGGCGGTTGTCCCGGTAAACGGGCGGTGAGTCGCGCGAAGATGTTGGTTGACAGGGGGGCTGAGGTGATCGCTTTGGCGTCATGTATTTTTAAAGGAACACCCATCGGGTTCCCGTGTCCCCATGCTGCGCAGATGAAAGCGGCTATCGCGCAGAAGGTGGGGGAGAACATTCAAGTGCTGGATTACACGCATTGAGAATGAGCTCCGCGGCACTCAAGCGTTGACTTTCCATGTCCCTATATTCCGTTCGGTAGCAATAAATTCCACACCCACTTTCACGAGTTCACGTCCGTCGGCAGAGTAAGGAATAAGATACCCCCGGTCGTCTATTTGCGCGAGGGCTTCCTCTACCGTGCCATCGAGTTTGAACTCGAACACGTAAATATATTTTGGCGTTTTCACCACGGCGTCCGCCCGTCCCTTGGCACTCCGTACTTCTGCATCGGTGAATTGTCCCATTAACTTGAACACGAGGTAGAACACTACTTGGTAATGTCGTTCCGTCCGCTCGTTCAACTCGTAAGGGAAGTCCGCGAAGAATGCACGTAAGCGGGTCATGAAGGCATCGACTTGCCCTTTTTCCAATTCCTGCACGAACTTGCCTATGTGAAACCCTTTTTCTTCGTCCGGTATAGACGTGTAATATGGCACGAGGAAGTTTATGAAACCATATCTTACCTCTTCGTTGGGGAACGCGAGTCTGTATTCATGAAAACGTTCGTCGTAATCCTTTATCGTCAGGTATCCGCTTTGGTACACGAGTGGGATGGGATTATTCATGTTCACCCGGTATTCCGTGAATGCCGATTCCGGTACATTTACCCCATCAATTAATTCCCGGATGTCGAAATCACTTTTTTTCAGTAACTCCACGAGGAATGTCGGAGTGCCCGTGTGAAACCAATAATTGCCGTATTCCAGTTTGCTGAAACAACTCAACACGCTGAACGGGTTGAACATTCCGGCTCCTCGCGGGTGGAAGTGATATCCGTCATACTGGGCTTCCATTTTCGCCAGTGCTTCTGCCGGGGAAAGATTGTTCCTTTCGGCGAGAGCCTTGATTTCCGGTTGGAAATCCCGTTCTAGTTCTTCTTTGGTGATACCGCAAATAGAGGAATACGCGTAGTCCATGCTAATATCGTTCAACTGGTTGAGATCGCTGAACACGCTCTCTTGGGCGAATTTTGTCACCCCGGTGAGGAACACGAACCGCAAGTAGCGATCGGCACTCTTGAGTACCCCGTAAAACGCTTTCAGCGTATCGCGGTAATATTCCAGCAACGGCATATTTCCTAGAGCCTGTAAAAGAGGCTTGTCATATTCGTCGACGAGCACGACCACCCCTCGTCCCGTCTGTTCGCATGCCCGGCGGATTACTCCGGCGAAACGACGGGAAAGAGTCGTTTCATCCTCTCCTTTCCCATGCACGGATTCCCACTGTGTTAGGTGGTTACTTAGCATAGCGTCTAACGCTTCCGGTCGGTCGTATTTCTCTGCATTCAAGTCGAGATGTAGCACGGGATGCACGTTCCACTCGTTTTCCAGTTGTTCTGCCGCTAGTCCTTCGAATAACTCTCTTTTCCCCTCGAAATATGCCTCGAACGTTGACAATAAAAGGCTTTTCCCGAAACGCCGCGGGCGGCTCAAGAAGCAAGGGGCGCTCTTTGCCGCGATTTGCCACATTAGCGCCGTTTTGTCAACGTACAAGAAGTTCTCTCTTCGTATTTTCTCGAATGTCTGTATCCCCACGGGGAGTTTTCTCATTAGGTTCACGTCCATGTTATACTGTTTCGCATCTACACAAAGGTAGGAATAACAATTGAAAATTGAAAATGAAAAGATTCACGAGGCAAGACTATATTTCAATAAAGGGGGAAAAGTCAATTTCTTCTACAAACACCCTCCCCCCTTCCGGGCTCATTTGGCTGCGAAGCAGACGGAGGAGTTTTTAGAAGAAAAGACTTTTAACACATTCTCGCCGGAGTACTGCACAAGGGAAGTAGAGGGAGTGTTTTGGGTGTTATTTCTTCTCTTGTAGTGCTTCTTGTAATAATTTTACTTTTTCTTGTTCGGCTTTCAACATACGTTCGTAAAGTTCAATAACCTTATCTATCGGGTTGAAAGTATATTGATTTAAAGCTGTTTTTAAAGTAGAGGTATCATTGCTTGTGAATGTGTTTGCAACAATATTAACAACAGCCTCGTCTGTTGTATTTTTTATAGCTTCTACCGGAATCTTCAGAATTTCTGCAACTTTATTCAAAGTTTCATCGTCAATTTCTTCCTTCTGTTCCAATTTCGATACAGCTTGCTGAGTCATGTTTAATTCTAAAGCAAGTGTTTCCTGTTTTATTCCGAGAATATCCCTGTATCGTTTGATATTCTTCCCTTGGTGTGCTTTCGGCATAGTGATCGTATTGGTATCCATATTTAAAGTATAAAATTATTAACAAAATTGCAGATTGTAAAGATACAAATCTATTTTATTTTACAACTATCGGGTTGTATTTTACAACGGTTGATTGTTAAATACTCTCCTAATTCTTCCCTTCTTTGCCATAAAATCAATCTTATGCAAAGTAACGGAAAAAAGAAGATTAAGCCAAAAATTCGGGCAAGGACTTTCATTGATATTGAAGCAATTTAGATTTTGTCCTCTTTATCAATTTAAAATCTTTATTCACGATGGATTACTACAAAAGTGAAATAGCTTATTTGGTTTCTTTAATAATGCAACTTAAAGCTTGTGCGCCACAAAGCGTGATAGACAGACTAGGTATTCAAAAAGCAGAGAAATACCTTGACCGACCGGAGATTGCAGATTGGGATTGGGAAGATGAAACCTCGGAAAACCAATTTCTTTTTCTGACCTTTCTACAAGTCAATATTTGTATTTGCGAGATGGCTTTAGAACAGTTCAAAGATTGATGGTCTACATTTTGATCCGATGTAGACGCATCAAATTATTAAAGATTGGAAATCTCATTTAACGTTAAGCCGGTAAATTTCGCTATGTCCTCAACGGGCAAACCGCTGGATTTTAAGTTGCGGGCGATGTCAAGGGCTTTTTTCCTCTCGCCTTCCGCTCTTCCTTCCGCTCTTCCTTCCGCTCTCCCTCGTGCCTCTCCCCGGGTTTCTCCTTTTTGTTCGGCGGTATTGATTACATTATTTAAATCCCGGAAAACTTTCAAGCTTTCCTCGTATTCCACCAGTTCGTTTTTGTTGAATTTAGCGATCTCGGCTACACGAAAAACCCGTTCGAAGATACGTTCTTGTAGTGCAACAGGGCGTTCCATTAACCGGGGTAGATTTTTGAGCACGTACATCCACTTGTCAAACAAGGTTTCCAATTCTGTTTCCGTTTTCGTGAATTTTGGCATCTCGAGGTAAATGAACGTGAGTTTGTCGTAGAACACTTCCTTTTTGTTGATGTCCATTAATTTGATCTCGTGATGATAATAATTCTCGTCTTCCCGGTTTTCGTCGAAAACGAAGTTCAGTATACCTATGGTATAGACGGCTTTCAACTTGTAGTCCCATTCTCCGCGTAGGGCTTGTTCCCGGATGGGGAAAGTGGAATAGAAAACGCTCCTATCCTTGAAGAATTGTTGTTCGGCTTTTTGCATCTCGACGATGAACTTCTCACCCTTGTCGTTTTCGCAGTAAACATCGAACACGGCTTTCCTGTCTTTTTCCAGAACTCCCAAGTGTTCATTTCGTAAATAAGTAATATCCACGATGTGTTGTTCCTCGTGCAACAAGGCATTGAGGAAACTGATCAATAAATCTTTACTGATCTCGTTCCCGAACAACCGTTTGAAACCGAAGTCGGTGTAGGGGTTCACGTAACGCTCTTTTAAGTAATCTATGCCCATGGTAATTTCTGTTTATATCACAAATATAGTATTTTTTATTCGATTTGCAAAGGAGAAACAGAGCGGAGGTAGGTATTAACCCGAAAATTGATTATCTTTGCAGGCTCAAATTTTTTGGAGTAAGAACGTGTTATATAATAGATTGATAATAAAGATACAAATATAGACTATGGGTTTACAGTGTGGAATAGTCGGTTTGCCAAACGTGGGAAAGTCGACACTATTTAATTGCTTGAGTAATGCCAAGGCGCAATCGGCGAATTTTCCCTTTTGCACGATCGAGCCGAACGTGGGAGTAATCACGGTGCCGGACGAACGGCTGAATAAGCTGGTTGAGTTGGTGCAACCTCAAAACGTGGTGCCTGCCGTGGTGGAGATCGTGGATATTGCCGGGTTGGTGAAAGGAGCCAGTAAGGGCGAAGGGTTAGGTAACAAATTTTTATCCAATATCCGGGAAACGGATGCTATCATTCACGTGTTGCGTTGTTTTGACGATGATAATATCGTGCACGTGGACGGTAAGGTAGATCCCATTCGGGATAAGGAAACGATTGACACGGAATTGCAATTGAAAGACTTGGAAACGGTGGAAAACCGTTTGGCGAAAGAGGAGAAAAAAGCGCAGACGGGAGGCGATGCCAAAGCCAAACGATTGGTGGAGGTGTTGCATCTTTATAAAGATGCCTTGGTGCAGGGGAAATCTGCCCGTTCCGTGCAGTTGAACGATTTGCAACAAGAGGTGGCGAGAGAGTTGATGTTGCTGACGAATAAACCGATACTGTACGTTTGTAACGTGGACGAGGCTTCCGTGGTGAAGGGCAATAAATACGTGGATATGGTGCGTGAGGCGGTGAAAGACGAGGGAGCAGAGGTACTGGTGATCGGTGCCGCTATCGAGGCGGATATTGCCGAGCTGGAAACCTACGAGGAAAAGCAACTTTTTTTGGAAGACTTGGGACTGGACGAGGCGGGAGTGAACAAGTTAATCCGTACGGCTTATAAATTGTTGAATCTGAGAACCTATTTCACGGCAGGCGTGAAAGAGGTGCGAGCGTGGACGTTCAAGAACGGTATGAAAGCCCCGCAAACCGCCGGAATTATACATACCGATTTCGAGAAAGGGTTTATCCGCGCGGAAGTAATTAAATATGATGATTTCGTTGCACTCGGTTCAGAGGCAAAATGCAAGGAAGCCGGAAAAATGTCCGTCGAGGGGAAAGATTACGTGGTGCAGGATGGTGATATGATGAATTTCCGGTTTAACGTCTGATATCCATATACTTCCCGTGATGCCGGGAGGGGATTCCTGTTGTACTTTTGGCACGGGAGAATCCGGGGATATCCTCGTGAAAGATGTAGTTTCCTGAAATTGGTTTACTCGATTTGATATTCAATAAATTAAAAAATGTAGTATTGTTGTAATCTACTGTTACAAGTTTACTTTAAATAAATGATACTTCCTATCAAAGGTTTACTTTCTTTTCCTTCTCCCGGGGAATTCCCCGGGAGAAGGAAAAATCGCCCGGCTCAAAACATTACCCTGGCAAATTTTTTCATTTTGTCCTTGTAGGCTTGCTCCGGCACTTGACAACAAACGGCCAGGTGTGGTCTTTTCTTGTTGTATATTTCAATCACCCTCTTGACGTGTTTCCTGGCGTCATGAATATCCTTCAACGGGATATCGTTCAACCATTCTCTCTTTAAAATCCCGTTCACCCTCTCGGCGATAGCGTTATCGTATGGAGAGCCGTCCTGGGTGACGCTGACACGTATCCCGTGCAATTTCAATATCCCCGTGTACAAGGCCGAACAATATTGACCGCCCCTGTCAGAATGATGGATCAAGTCCTTGAAAGAGCCGTGTTCTCCGGTCTCTAGGGCATGGTACAAGGCTTTGACCGGACCAGACGAATCCAGAGTCGGGTGTACATCCCAGCCCATGATCCGCCTCGAGTAAGCGTCCGTCACCAGGGAAAGGTAAACAAAACCTTTGCCCGTCGACAGGTAAGTGATATCGCTAACCCATACTTGGTTAGAGCGCTCGACTCGAGAGCCTTTCACCAGGTTCGGGTACTGGTGACGCCACGCGCGGGAATCCGTGGTAATGACGCGATACTTCTTCATTTTTACCATCAAGTCATGCCGGTGAAGCAAACGGGAAAGCCAATCACGACCAACCATCAAACCGTTACCCGTTAGCATCCGCCACAACTTCAGAACCCCCAAACGAGGCAAATCACGACGGATCTCTTCAACAATGGAAAGAACGTAACGTTCACGTTCTTCCTCGTCGTTACTCGAGCGAAGGCTCTTGTAATAAGCCTGCTTGCTGTAACCTAGCGAGTTGCACAGGTATGCTGTCATCGCTTTGCCCTCCCGAGCTTTTTGGCGGTCACTAATCCCGCTAATAACATCTCCTCGTAGTTTTTTTTTACATCCACGTGAAGACGGTCTTTAGCTAACTCAAGCATCAGCTCGTAAGCTTCTACAAGTACCTTTTGTTTCTCTAACTCCTCGCGTAAGTGTTCCAGTTCTTGAACTTCCTTGTCTGTCATTGATAATAAAGTTTTAGGATCATGCACTGGTAAAGATAAGCGTTTATAACTTGCTTCCGACATCACTCGGGGTTTATATTTAGTCAACCATCCATGGAAGGTAGAAGAACTGACATCATACTTGCTTAAAACCTCCGCGTAATCTAGTTCCTCGATCAAACGATCACGAACTGCCGACAATTTTACCCGAACGGGGAAATGACGATGTTTGATAATTTTTGCTAATTCTGACATTGGTTTACTATGGTTTACAGTAAACTTTTTTCAGGGTAATACAAGAAGAGATAAGGGTGTAATAAGGGATCAAAGACGTTACACCTTCGATACAAAGACGTTTCAAAGACGTTCGTGAACGTCTTTGAAACGTCTTTGATCAGAAAATGAAAGAAGCGTGTTGCCTGTCTTCATCTTTATCTCTTCTTTATTTCTTCTTGTCTTTTTCTTGTCCGGTTATATAAATGGGTATTGCTCTTTACTTTATGAACTTTTTTTTTGTCATATTGGGCTTAATAGACTATCTTTGCCTGTATATCTAAAATGAGATTACTATGGAAATGCTGGTAACCAGAAAGCTCCCGATCGGGATACAGACATTCGAGAACATTCGTACGGCTAATTATTTGTATGTCGACAAGACAGCACTCGTGTGGCGGATAGCCAACACGGGAAAACCCTACTTCTTCAGTCGTCCGCGACGTTTTGGGAAAAGTTTGTTGCTCTCGACCTTCGAGGCTTATTTTTCCGGGCGGAAAGATTTGTTCGAAGGGTTAGCGATAGAGGGAATGGAGAAGGAGTGGAACGTGCATCCCGTGTTTCATCTTGACTTGAATGCCGAGAAGTATGACAGGCCGGAAGGATTGTATTCTATCCTCGATAGGTACCTGAAGATGTGGGAAGCCCGCTGGGGAAAAGACGAGGGAGAAACAACCCCGTCAGGACGTTTTTTCGAGGTTATCCGTCGTGCTTACGAGCAATCCGGTCGTGAAGTTGTCGTGCTTATTGACGAGTATGATAAGCCGCTTCTGCAGGCACTCGGGAGAGATGATGCTTTGCTCGCGAATTACCGTGACTCGTTGAAAGCTTTCTATGGTGTACTCAAGAGTGCCGACCGCTACTTGCGGTTCGTGTTCCTCACCGGGGTGACGAAGTTTTCGCAAATCAGCGTGTTCAGCGATCTCAACCAGTTGAATGATATTAGCATGGACTATAATTATGCCACGCTTTGCGGTATCACTCTTGAAGAATTGAAAGAAAACTTCCAGCCGGAAATAGCCCAATTGGCAGCCATCAACGGCGTGACAACCAATGATATATTGACGAAAATGACAGCGCTGTACGACGGCTATCATTTTCACCCGAGGGGAGAGGGAATGTTCAACCCGTTCAGCGTGCTGAACACGTTCTACAAGCAAGAGTTCGGCAGCTATTGGTTCCAGACCGGAACGCCGACCTTCCTAGTGGAGTTGTTGAAGAAGAGTGATTATGACTTGCGCGAGTTGCTGGACGGCGTGGAAGCCCCGGCTTCTTCTTTCACCGAGTACCGGGTGAATGCCGACAACCCGATTCCCCTGATCTTTCAGAGCGGTTACCTGACGATCAAGGATTATGACAAAGAGTTTCAGACATATACGTTAGCTTTCCCGAATGACGAGGTGAAGTATGGTTTCATAGATTTCCTCGTTCCTTTCTACACTTCTTTGGCGGAGGAAGAGCGAGGGTTTTATATCGGTAAATTTGTTCAAGAACTCCGTGTCGGCAATGTCGATGCCTTCATGAAACGGTTGCGGGCATTCTTTGCCGATTTCCCTTACGAGTTGAATACCCGCACCGAGCGTCATTATCAAGTCGTGTTTTACCTCGTCTTCAAGTTAATGGGACAATTCACGGAAGCCGAGGTGCGCAGTGCCCGGGGACGGGCGGATGCCGTGGTAAAAACACCCAAGTACATATACGTGTTCGAGTTCAAACTTGACGGTTCTGCCGAACAGGCTTTGCAACAGATTGACGATAAAGGTTATCTCCTGCCTTACGCTGTTGATGGTCGGGAACTCGTGAAGGTCGGCGTTGATTTCAATGCCGCGGAGCGCAATATCGGGAACTGGATTTATTGATTCTCTTCAATTTCTCTGTTCGCCACGTAATTGCGCCATTTCTCGATAAGCTGTTGCATATCTCGCGGGACTTCCGAGTTGAAGTCCATCCATTCGCCGGTGGCGGGATGCTCGAAGCCGAGAGTTTTGGCGTGTAAGGCTTGACGGGGACAGGTGGTGAAACAGTTTTGCACGAATTGTTTGTATTTCGTGAATGTAGTTCCTTTCAGTATCTCGTTGCCGCCGTATTCGGGATCATTGAACAGGGGATGTTTGATTGATTTAAAATGTGCCCGTATCTGGTGGGTACGTCCGGTTTCCAGCACGCACTCGACTACATTCACGTAGCCAAGGCGTTCCAGTACGCGGTAGTGGGTGACGGCATGCTTGCCGTAGTCGCTGCCCTCGGGGAAGACGCCCATCACTTTCCGGTTGGAGATGCTCCTGCCGATATTACCGATGATCGTTCCGGTTTCCTCGTCCAGATTACCCCAGCACACGGCGACATATTTCCTGCTCGATGTCTTGTGAAAGAATTGGGACGCCAGTTTGGTTTTGGCTTCTTCCGTCTTCGCGATGACAAGCAAACCGGAGGTATCCTTGTCTATCCGGTGTACCAGTCCCGGTCGGGGATCGTTTTCCTTGAATAGCGGGTTGCCTTTCAAGTGCCACGCGAGGGCGTTCACGAGAGTGCCCGTGTAATGCCCGTACGAGGGATGTACCACCATGCCCGGCTCTTTGTTGATAACCAGCAGGTAATCGTCCTCATAAACGATGCGGAGCGGTATATCTTCCGGGATAACACGGATTTCCCGTTTCGGGTGAGGCAACATCAAGGTCACGAGGTCTTTCGGCTTCACCCGGTAATTTGATTTCACGGGTTTGCCGTTTACCTGTACGCATTGGGCTTCTGCCGCCTCTTGTATCTTGGTGCGCGACACGTTTGGCAGACGGTCTACCAGAAAACGGTCGATGCGCAATAAATTCTGTCCGGGATCGACTTCCAGACGGAAATGTTCGTAACTTTCCTGTTCCTGCTCCGGTTCGTCCTCGCTTAATTCTTCAAGCTCTTCTAATTCTTCTTCTATCATGGTAATTGCTCCTCGATGGACAGGGAGTCCAGTGCCGTTATTTTTTGTGCGTCTTTCGTGAGGTAGAGTTTTATGTCCCCCCCCATTTGCATGGTCATGTTTTCTTCCGCCTCGGGTTCTTGCTGGTA
This sequence comes from Butyricimonas sp. Marseille-P3923, assembly GCF_900184685.1. Lineage (GTDB taxonomy): Bacteria > Bacteroidota > Bacteroidia > Bacteroidales > Marinifilaceae > Butyricimonas > Butyricimonas muris. Next base: position 1,648,783 of record NZ_FXXL01000007.1, on the reverse strand, counting down.
TATGATTGCCGTCATCCGGTCGGCTTCCGTTCTCACGGTGTTGTCGGGGATGATCTCTCCGATATTCAGAAAAGCGTATAACGTGATGTTTCTTGCTTCGGCGAGCGTTTTGCCGAGCAGATAGGGTATGGCTACTTGATTGTTGGGGGTATTGCCGTTACCCAGCACGATATCCACGGTTTCTCCTTTCTGGAGAATCGTGTCGGGTTGCAACACGGTTCCTTTATACTTGAAATCAAGCACGAGATTCCTGTAATTTGACGGGGCATATTCGATTCTGCCGATGTTCAGACCGAGGTTGCGCAAGCGCTGTAACGACTGCCGGAACGCGGTGTTCCGCAAATTGGGAAATATCACTTTCTCCGGAGCGTTGGCGTTGATCGTCAGTTGTATCGCGCGGTTGTTTTTTACACGGGAGTTCGGGGCAGGGAATTGCTCCACTACCGTGCCCGGTTTCGCGTTGTTGTCGTAAATCGAATCCACGACAACGATTTGTAATTTCTTTTCTTTGGCGAACGGGGCAGCCTCTGTCGGGGTGAGTCCCCGCAATTCCGGTACGGCGATGTAATAACCGTGGTTCGTGTATTTATCCAGTTGTTTCAGCACGATATACCCGATCACGAACAACAAGATTGCCGCCACGACAAGGTTGACGAGTAAAACGATAATATGTCCTTTTTTGAAGAAACTCATGCGGTTTATAAAGTTTATAAAGTTTATAAGGTTTATAAAGTTTATAAGGTTTATAAAGTTTGCGGTCACGTAGAGTAAATCGCGAAACGTTTACTACCTTTATCCTGCAAAAATAAGAGAGATTTTTCAATTATCACTACTATTTTACTATTTTTGCTCGGAAAATAAGTATTCAAAAGATGGTAAGATTTGCATTTTTACTCCTGTTGGTATGCGTTTCAGGATATATTAACGCGCAAGAAGTCAAGATAGAGAAGTCAAAGGAATTGATCGTGATTGGTGGAAAATCTTTTTATCTGCACACGGTTCAACCCAAACAGACGCTTTTTTCTATTTGTAAGGCTTATGGGGTGGCGGTCGACGAGGTGAAAGCCTTGAACGGGAAGAAAGATAACGCCCTCTCCGTGGGCGAGGTATTGCAGATACCTCACGTGGAGCCTTTTAAACGGGTGGACGACAAGTATTACTATCATAAGATGCGTCCGAAGGAGACGTTGTATTCTCTTTCCAAGAAATTCGGGATCAAGTTGAAACGGATATTGAAGGAGAACCCGGAGTACGACGTGAGCCGACCGATAGCCGAAGGGGCTGTGGTGCGCCTGCCGTTGCGTCAGATTGACCGGGGCGTGTTGGAAGCCGAATTACGCTGGCTCGATCGTCAGGAACAGGAGGCGGCACGGCAGAAACAAGAGGAGGAGAAACACGTTGCTCTCTACCCTCCGGCACGCGATTCCTTGGAGGGGATGATGCAACAGGTGGTAGGTGATACCACTTACGTGATTCCGGAGCGGAATTACGAGCGTCGGCACGTGAAAGTGGCTCTTTTGTTGCCTTTGTCTGTGAAAGATAATAAGTTACCATTTACTCCGGAGGAGATTCCGGTGGACACGACGGGGGTGAATATTCGTAATGAAAGGTGGCGTTTGAGTGATAAGTCTACCCAGTTCCTGCAATTTTATGAAGGATTTTTAATGGCGGCGGATAGTTTGAAACGACAAGGCTACACGATTGATATACATGTCTATGATACGGAGCGTGACGCTAACGCCACACAGGCGGTGATCGGGGAGTTGAACGGGTTATCGCCCGATTTGATCGTGGGTCCCGTTTACGCGAACACGTATAAGTTAGTTGCCGAGCAGCTCCAAAACAGGGTGATCCCCATGATTTATCCCCTCTCGGCGAGAAGTGGGGAATTGTCCCGCTTTCCGAATTTTGTACAGATGAATATTTCCACGCCTTCGCTGGTGGAGGAAATGGCGGATTGGGTTGCCGCTAACGCTCATGGAGCTCATTTGATTCATATCATTCCGGATGGTAATGCCCGTGCCGGGGAGGTGAATCGTTTGCCGGCACTCGTGCGTGCCCGTATGCAGGGTGAGATTGGCGAGCCGATGCTCGATTACCAGTGGCATCCGCGAATGCACGTGGATTCCGTACGCCGGATGTTGCGACCGGACGTGGAGAATATCATCCTTTTCCCGACAGTCAACGAGGCGGCAGCGAGTCGTGTATTGCCCGTGTTATCCGCCTTGAGTGATCATTACCGTATTACCGTGATCGGTTTCCCGGAGTGGTTGAAGTTCACTTCTATTGATGAGGAAATGTTCTACAAGTTGAACGTGAAGGTGATGATGAATAGTTACGTGGATTACCAGAACGAGGATGCCCAAGCGTTTTCCGCGAAGCACAGGGAGTATTTTCATTCCGAACCGAATAATATCGCGAACCGGGCATTCGATATGGCCATGTATTTTATTCCGCTAGTGGAGAGAGAGAGAACGAACACGCTGAACACGCTGCGTAACAGGGAGGATGACGGGATGTTTACCCGCTTCCGTTTCCGTCCGATAAGTGATTTCGGCGGGTTGGAGAACCGTGGATTGTATTTGATTCATTATAGTTCCAAGTATAATATTGTGGTAACTCCGTTAAGGGGAAAGTAAGTTTATAAGGTTTATAGACCCCTGCGGGGCGCTTTGTTCACGGCAACGTGTGTTGCCGATATGATTATCTAAAGGATATTTCGGACTTTATAAACCTTATAAACTTTACAGACCAAAGAGCCGAAGGCTCGAAAGCGGCATCCTTTTTGATAAGAATAAAGAAGTTTGAAATTGCTAAATTAACCCTGCCATGTCAGAATCTATAACTTATACGATAATCCAAAGAAAATACAGAGCGTTATTAAAATCTTGTAAAAATCTTGTTTCTGCCGAGGATGTACGGTTGATACGTAAGGCATTCGACACCGCTATGAGCAGCGAGGTGAACGTGAAAGGAGTGACGGAGGAGGAACTCGTCCGCTTGATGGATATCGGGATGATTATCACGTCCGAGATCGGACTGGGACGTACTTCGATTATCTGTCTGGTGTTGCGGCGGGTGGTGGAGTCCGGGGGATTGAAGATTGAACAGGTGAAAGCCGTTTTTGGTGACAAGGTGGCACAAATCTTGTCCGGGTTGCATGACATCAGCCGTATTTATGCCACACATCGGGTGGTGGATTCCGATAATTTCCGGAAGTTACTGCTAAGTTTTGCCGAGGATGTGCGGGTGCAGTTGATCTTTTTGGCAGAGAAACTGTATGACTTGCGTCATGCCGACGGTTTGCGTCCCGAGCAACAGCGGGAATTAGCTCGCGAAACAAGTTATATCTATATCCCGTTCGCTCACCGGTTGGGATTGTATAATATCAAATCGGAGATGGAGGATCGAGCCTTGCGTTATAGCGAACCGGAGGTGTACAAGGAGATTTCCTTGAAACTGGAAGGTAGCCGGGAGGCACGCGAGAAGTATATTAACGAGTTTATCGCCCCGATTGTCGAGGAGTTCAATAACCGCGGGGTCAAGTTCAAGGTGAAGTGGCGGACGAAGACCATTGCCTCGATCCTGAACAAGATGCGGAAGAAACAGGTGGAGTTCGAGGAAATATACGATATTTTTGCCGTGCGCTTTATCTTGGAGAGTAGCGGGGCGGAGGAGAAGGCGGATTGTTGGCGAGCCTATTCTATCGTGGCGGACAAGTACACGCCCAACCCGCAACGTTTGCGGGATTGGATTTCCGTGCCGAAATCCAACGGGTACGAATCGTTGCAGACGACCGTGCTGGGACCGAAGAATCGTTGGGTGGAGGTGCAGATTCGCACGGAACGCATGGATGAAGTGGCGGAAAAGGGATTTGCCGCCCACTGGAAATACAAAGGCGGTTCTTCGGACAAGGCGATTGAAGAGTGGCTGACCGAGTTGCGCGAGATACTGGAGAGTTCCGATGTCGGTGCTGTCGATATGCTCGACGATATCAAGATTAATTTGCAGGATAAGGAAGTACACGTGTTCACCCCGGCAGGGGATTTGAAGACGTTGCCGGCAGGGGCTACTTTGTTGGACTTCGCCTACGCGATACACACGGGAGTGGGTTCCCGTTGCGTGGGGGGGAAGGTGAACCAGCGGAACGAGACGCTGCGTTACGTGTTGAAGAACGGCGATCAAGTTGCTATTCTTACCTCGAATAATCAGCAGCCGAGTGCCGATTGGTTGAATATAGCGATTACCTCGAAAGCCCGTAATAAAATCCGGCAGTTTCTGACCGAACATTCCCGCGCGCAAGCGACGCTGGGAAAGGAGATGCTGGCTCGCCGTTTTAAAAACTGGAAGTTGGAGTTGACCGACGAGGTAATCCACCGCCTGCAACAACATTATAAATATAAGTTCGCTATTGATCTCTATCAAGCCATTGCCGAGGAGAAACTTGATATGGCGGGAATCAAGGAATTTATTACCAAGCCGAAAGAGGAGGAACGGGCTGCAACCACTCCCCGGGAGGAAGTGCAGGTGATGCCCACCCGCCCGATTAGCGAGGATGTGTTGTTAATCGACCGGAACGTGGATAACGTGGTCTACAAGTTCGCGCAGTGTTGCAACCCCGTGTTCGGTGACGATATTATCGGTTTCGTTTCCATCGGGCAGGGTATCAAGATTCATCGGGCAGAGTGCAAGAACGCCCTCGACCTGCAACGCCGTTATCCTTACCGCATCGTGCAGGCGGCGTGGACAAAGGCGGGCTCAACGTCTTATCAGACCGTTTTGAGTATCGTGGGACGGGAGGATGCCGGGATGGTAACTAAAATTACCGAGGTGATCTCGAAAGACCCGAAGATCAGTTTGCGCGGCTTGTCTATCAATTCGAGTGAAGGGTTATTTGACGGGCAAATCACCGTGTTGGTAAGTGACACGGATCATCTGGCGCAGTTGATTTCCCGTTTGAAACGGATTCAAGGAGTCATTCGGGTGTATCGTCAAGATTCGGTGAAGGAATAAGCCTGAAAGAATATCTATATTTGTTTTATGGTTGGGCAATCTGTTCTTAACTCTTGCCTAACCTCATGAACGTATCATGGACGTATCATGAACGTAGCATAGACGTAAATTTGCGTTTATGCTACGTTCATGGTGTGTATATACAAGATTTTTGTGGTTAGGCAACGATTATGCAATGAACATTCAAATGTTTACAAGAAGTCATTGTATCTATTTGATAATTTGTTCTTTCGTTAATTTATTTATGAATTAATAAATGATCGTTTAATGCGATGCAAATATACATCATTTTTATTTTCCGCAAACTTTTTTGATTAGTTTTTTGGTTCTCTCAATTAGATATTTAGTTTTTTGTCGATTATTCATAAGTGCTTTTTTTGACCGTGTCATTAAACGATGGTTTTTTGATATAAAATATTGTTTAGTGAAACAGCTTTCGTGCATCTATAATGAATATCACTGTTTAAGTGGGGTGTGTGGAACACATGGCAATAAATCAGGACCGGTAACAGGGTTAGTGCGCGAAGCGTGTCCGGTCTGCTGATAGAATAAAACAATGACATGATCGAGGAGAAAAAAATACACTGGTATGTCGCTTACACGCGGGTGAATCAAGAATTACTGATCAAGAAGAAATTGGACGAATTGGGAATCGAGAATTTTCTCCCGCTGGAGGAAGAGGTGCGGGATACGCCGCTTGGGCGGAAGATCATTCGAGTACTTTTGATTCACGGTATGATTTTTATCCGTACGGATAAGGTGACGAGTTTCTCCTTAATTAACGAGCATTCACTGAATATCGTTTACTTGAAAGATTTAGAAGGACGTCGTTCCTTGATCGTTCCCGACAAGCAAATGGAAGATTTCATGTTCCTGCTGGATTTCTCTCTTGATGGTATCGAGATATTGAATAAAGACCTCAAGCGAGGTGATCGGGTTCGGGTTATCAAAGGCCCCTTGCAGGGGCTGGTGGGAGAACTGGTGCGCCTGAGGGGGCACAAGCGGGTAGTGATTCGTTTGGAGGGAGTGGTGTCAATCGCCACGTCTTACATCCCGGGTTCTTTTCTGGAAAGAATAGAGTAAAACAAAAGGATTAATTTAAGATTTATGAATTATGAATTACGATTTATGATTTAAGAAAGTGCCAACAAGTACAATTAAAATCATAAATCTAAAATCGTAAATCAAAAAATACAAATGGAAAAAGGTTTATTTCACGATTTGTACAAGCGATTGGAGGAGCTTGACGTTCGGTCATATCCCCCGGGGCAGTTGTCGGGCTTGTTACACGGTTACCTGACGGTGTATTCTATGGTACGGGTATACCCGTGGTTGGAGAATGATTTCGGCACCCCCGGTGATATTCACGAGCGAGCGAAATCGATCGTTCACTTGTTCCCGAGGCAATTGAGAAACGAGGATGTCCCCATCGATACCCGTGCCGGTTACGCGGCGGACATGATGGATGTCTATCAGGTGTACTCGGATTTGGGTTACTTGAGAAACGGTTTGGATGCGGCGTACCGGATTTTTGCGGCACGGGGGAATGGTAAGATCGCGTTGCCTTGCCGTACTCCGAATGTTTGTCGTTTATTGTGCAATTGTTACTATTTTGCCGGGGACGAGGAATGTGGAGAACTTGCCGGACGATTGGTAACAGAGGTGTTGGGGTATACGCGGGGCGGAAACCGTGGAATGTTGTTATCTTGGTGGGATGCTATTTGTTTGTATGATGACGTTGTAGGTGCGATGGAGTTGCCGTTGGAAGAACACGTGCGATTCGGGGAAGAGCGTGCGCGTTTGGTTGTCACCGTGAGGCAAGAGGAGGAGGAGATTGTTAAACGATTCCTGCAATCGCGGGAGAATGATTTTGATGTTACAGTAAAAGTGTTTAATATACTTGCAAAGCGGGAGTTCGCCGCTTGCAACGAGAGATATACCGGGTAACGCAACCCCCGGTAACAGCGTCTCCCTCGACGGTACTTCATAGGCCGGATCAAGCTATTAATACCGGAGGGGACGCTTCTTTAAACTTTTAGAGAATAAGAAGCCTTATCATTTTATAAATGGAAAATTTGATAAACGAGGTATCCAAGTACTTGGTTGAAAGGAAAAGATACGTGAGTTATAAGGTGATTCTTTTGGCGGATGTTTATTTGTCGCTTACTAGTTCGCTTGTGTCGCTTTTTTTTATTGATAGTTTTATCGCGGATCTGTCTTGGTCGGCTTATGCCACGGTACTGTTCGCGGGAGGGGTGACGACTTTTTTAGTTTTTTGGCTCTCGGGAACGAGTAAGAACATCATCCGTCACGCGTCAATGAAAAGTATGGGGAGATTGTGTTTCGCCATACTTTTGAGCGATATTCTTTTAGGAGGAGTGCTTTTTTTGTCCGGTTGGTGCTTGTTCGGCCATCATCTTTTTGCTTTTTGCTTGCTTGATTTTCTCGTGACAACAGTAGTTTTAAGCGGTTTTCGCGTAACGCTGGTACTGGTTTACGATTACGCGATTTCACGGGATGTTTCGGGTAAAAGCCGTGTATTGGTTTACGGGAGCGGGGATAAAAGTGTTGCACTCAAGAAGCGGATGTACACGAGTAAACACTATCAAGTAGTGGGGTTCGTGAACCCGGAGAGGTACTTGAAGTCCTGCGTGATATCCGATTTGCCGGTTTGTTATTTCGAGGACGAGGAAAATTTTTCCCGTTTCGTGAAGAAATATAACATTAACGCGTTGTTGTATCCCTCGCACGAGGAGGCTCGTCGGGAGGCGGATCGTTTGGTGCGTTTTTGTTCGGATTGCGGATTGAAAAATTTAGTGACGCCTCCGGTTGACGTGCTGGGCGATGGATTGAAGAAGACTATCGTTCGTGAAATACGGGTTGAGGATTTACTGGGGCGTGAAGAGATCAAGATAAACACGCGGGAGTGTGCTGAAAATTTTGCCGACAAGGTGGTAATGGTCACGGGAGCGGCGGGCAGTATCGGTAGCGAGTTGTGCCGCCAATTGACGATTTTGGGTGTGGGGCATTTGATCCTGTTTGATAACGCGGAAACCCCGATGCACGAGTTCCGCATGGAACTGGAAAGGAATTTTCCGGGTTTGAAGTTTAGCCCTTTTATCGGGGATGTCCGTCAGAAGGAACGTTTGCGAATGGCTTTTGAAAAGTATCGTCCGGCGGTGGTTTTCCATGCCGCGGCTTACAAGCATGTTCCTTTGATGGAGGAGAATCCCTGCGAGGCGGTGCGGGTAAACGTGATTGGGTCGAGGTTGGTAGCGGACTTTTGCGTGGAGTACGGGGTGGAAATGATGGTGATGATTTCGACGGACAAGGCGGTGAACCCGACGAACGTGATGGGAGCCTCGAAGCGATTGGCTGAAATCTACGTGCAGAGTTTAGGATTGGCGATGGAACGGGGAGAGGTAGAGGGGAAGACACGTTTCGTGACCACTCGTTTCGGGAATGTGCTGGGGAGTAACGGTAGCGTGATTCCGTATTTTAGGAAACAAATCGAGCAAGGCGGTCCGGTAACGGTGACAGACCCGAGAATAACCCGTTACTTTATGACGATCCCCGAAGCTTGTCGGCTGGTGATGGAGGCGGCGGTCATGAGTGCGGGGAACCAGATCTTCGTTTTTGATATGGGTGAACCGGTGAAAATCGTAGACTTGGCGGAAAGGATGATTCGATTAGCCGGGTATATTCCGGGTGAAGATATTAAAATCAAGTTTATCGGGTTGCGTCCCGGGGAGAAACTGTACGAGGAAGTGTTGAGTAACGAGGAGAATACCCTCCCGACGGGACATGCCAAAATTCGGGTAGCGCGGGTGCGTGAATACAAGCGGAACGATATCCTGAAGGTTTACGATAAATTGGCAGAATTGGCCTTGGCGGTAAAGGTGGAGGATACGGTGCGGCTGATGAAACGGGTAGTGCCGGAGTTTAAGTCGAATAATTCGGAGTACGAGAGGTTGGATGTGAAATAGACGAGAGTTGAAAATTGAAAAATTAAGAGATGATAATAGCTGTGGATTTCGACGGTACGATCGTCGAGCATAAATATCCGGCAATCGGTAAGGAGCTTCCTTTCGCCATAGAGACATTAAAAAAGTTACAATCGGAACACCATAAGTTAATCTTATGGAGTGTACGCGAGGGCAAGCTTTTGGATGAGGCTGTTGCCTTCTGCCGTGATCGCGGCTTGGAGTTTTACGCCGTGAACCGTGATTATCCGGAGGAGGAGAAAGAGCAAAACAACCATTTCTCCCGCAAGTTGAAAGTAGACATCTTTATTGATGATCGTAATCTTGGCGGTCTCCCGGATTGGGGTATGATCTACGAGATGGTGAGCAAAAAACTTTCCTATGAGGATTTGATGCGCGAATACGAGTCGGAATACGAACCGAAGAAATCGAAAGGTCTTTTCTCTCGTTTGTTTCGTTAAATCCGCGTCATCTGTGTTCAATGAAATAAAAATGATAACAAAATAATATGAAAATCAAAAGATTACTACTTTTATTGGCTTTACCTCTGTGGGTAGCGAGTTGCACCTCTTACAAGAATGTACCTTACCTCAAAAATCCGGAGGCTGTGAACGATTTTAAGGAGACACTTCCTTTGTATGACGCGAAGATCATGCCGAAAGACTTGTTGTGTATCACGGTCAATACGACAGACCCGAAGGCCGCGACTCCGTTCAACTTGACGGTGCAGACTCCGCTCAATGCGGCTTTGACAAATATCAGTACGACTACGCAACCGACCATGCAGCAATACTTGGTGAATAACAAGGGCGAGATTGATTTCCCTGTTATCGGTCGCTTGGCGGTGGGTGGTCTTACAAAGAACGAGGCCGAGGATTTGATTCGCGAGCGTTTGAAACCTTATTTGAAGGAATCCCCGATCGTTACGGTTCGTATGGCTAATTACAAGATCTCGGTATTGGGAGAGGTAGCCCGTCCGGGTAGCTTCACGATCGGCAACGAGAAGGTGAACGTGCTGGAGGCTTTGGCTATGGCGGGTGATATGACGATTTATGGCGTCCGCGATAACGTGAAGCTAATCCGTGAGGATGTGAACGGCAAGCGTAAGATCATCAACCTGAATTTAAACAGTGCCGGAATCGTGACTTCCCCGTATTATTACTTGAAGCAGAACGATATTATTTACGTGACCCCGAACAAAACAAAGGCAAAGAACTCCGATATCGGTAACAGCACGACTCTTTGGGTGAGTTCTATATCGATTCTGGTATCTATCGCCGGTTTATTAGTGAACATACTTAAATAATTGAAAATTGAGAATTGAAAATTAGGAGAGATGGTAGACGAACAGATAAATAGTAATAGGAGCTTGGAGAATGAGGAACAAGAGATTGATTTTCTCGCTCTTTTATTCAAATACCTTTTTTATTGGCGTTGGTTTGTTGCTAGTATATTGATATGTTGTATCGCTACTTACCTGTTTCTGCGTTATCAAACGCCTGTGTATAATATTTCCAGTTCCGTGTTGATAAAGGAGGAGGATAAGCGAAGTGGTTCGGGTAACAATCCATTAGCGGCTATTCAAGATTTGGGCATGTTTTCCATGACAAATAATTTTGATAACGAGGTGGAGATCTTGAAATCCCGTACTTTGATAAAAAAAGTCGTGAATGACTTGAATTTAAATATTCGTGTAGCGAAAAAGCGAGCGTTCGGTTACGCGATTCCTCTTTATAAGAACACTCCGGTGCGGATTTATATGACACCGGAAGAAGCTTCTAAACTGGAGGAACCGATAAAGTTGGAACTCGCCTTTACGAAAGCAGGGAAATTGTCTGTTAAGGCTGAATATGTGCAAGACGGGGAAGATCAAGAGATGGTGCAGGCATTTGACCAATTGCCGGCGGTGTTGCCGACACCCGTGGGCGTTTTAAGCTTTACGCGAGGTGATACCTCGTGTATGGAAGAAGAGGAAATCGCTTTACGTGCGACTATAAACACTCCGATAGAGACCGCTGAGGAGTATATGAAAGATTTGAGTGTGAGTGCCTCTTCCCAGACCACGACCATTGCAAAGATCAGCGTGAAGAATACGGTGAAGGAACGGGGAGTGGATTTTGTTAACCGTTTGGTGGCGTTTTATAATCAAGACGCAAACGACGAGAAAAATGAGGTAGCCCAGAAAACCGCCGAGTTTATCGAGGAACGCATCGGTATCATTAACCATGAGTTGGGTGCGGCGGAGAGCGAGCTCGCGGATTTCAAGCAACGGTCCGGTCTGACTGATTTGACAAATGATGCCCGTTTGGCTTTGCAAGAGAGTTCCAAGTATGAGCAACAACGTGTGGAGAACGCCACGCAAATCCGTTTGGTTCAATATCTGCGTACCTATATCAACGATCCGGTCAACCAAGAAGAGGTCATTCCTGCAAACGTGGGGTTGCAAGATCAAAATCTGGCTAGGGTGATTGAGCAATACAACACGATGATCGTCGAGCGTAAACGTTTGTTGCGTACCTCTTCGGAAACCAACCCGGCAGTGATAAACATGAATACGGGAATCGAGGCGATGAGGCGTAGCGTGGAAACAACAGTGAATAGTGTTTTGCAAGGATTGCAAATTGCTCAAAAAGATATAGAGCGTCAAGCGAGTAAATTCGAGAGCCGGATCAGCGACACGCCCAAGCAGGAGAAAGAGTTTATGACGATTTCCCGCCAACAGGAAATCAAGGCAACTCTATATATCATGCTGTTGCAGAAGCGAGAAGAGAATGCGATCACGTTGGCATCCACGGCTAATAATGGTCGTATTGTAGAGGAGCCCTTACCCGGCAAGGAGCCGGTAGCCCCGAGGAAGCTCGTTTTTTTATTGGCAGCTTTGGTGGTCGGCATGATTGTTCCGGTGGGAATCATCTTTATCGTGGAATTATTGAAATATAAGATTGAGAACCGGGGTGATGTAGAGCAATTGACGAATGTTCCTATTTTGGGAGAATTACCGTTAAGCCCTCATAAGTCATCAGATAAAGGTGCTATCGTGGTACGCGAGAATAAGAACGACATGATGGAGGAGACCTTCCGGGGATTGCGAACCAATCTGCTCTTTATGCTACAGAAAAACCAGAAGGTCATACTTTTCTCCTCCACGCAGCCCGGCGAGGGAAAATCTTTTGTGACCGGAAATCTTGCTGTCAGCTTGGCTTTTTTGGGAAAGAAAGTGATAGTGGTTGGTATGGACATCCGTAAGCCCGGCTTGAACAAAGTGTTCGGGCTGTCGAGCAAGAGGGAAGGAATCTCCAATTACTTGATGAACCCGGAAGACACCGATCTTTTCGGGCTCGTGCGGTCCTCCGGCATTCACCCGAACGTGGATATTCTTTTAGGTGGAACAATTCCCCCGAACCCGACGGAGTTGGTAGCCCGTGATGCATTAGAGAAGGCGATAGAACAATTGAAAGCCCGTTATGATTACGTGTTATTAGATACGGCTCCGATTGGAATGGTAACAGATACGGCTATAATAAGCCGTGTAGCCGATATGTGCGTTTATGTTTGCCGTGCGGATGTGACCCCCAAAGCCGCTTTCTGCTACATCAATGTTCTTAAGGACGATCATAAATTCGATAAGTTGGCGGTTGTGATCAACGGAATCGACTTAAGCAAGCGCAAGAACACCTATGGCTACGGTTATGGTAAGAAATACGGTTATGGCTATGGAAAACATTATGGCTATGGTTATGGCTACGGGTATGGTTTTGAGGCTGAGAATAAGAAAAAGAAATTGTGAGCTTGAGATTGATGCATTTTATTATTGCCTTAGATGAAAAAAATAATGATTTTGGGGGCAAGTATCCTCCAGCTTCCTGCTATAAAAAAAGCAAAAGAAATGGGTTTGGATGTGATTGTTGTAGATATGAATCCAGATGCCGTGGGGTTTAAAGAAGAGGGAATTACGAGATTACAAATTAGTACGATAGATACACCCAAGATTGTGGAGGCTGCTCGTGAATACCGTGTAGATGGTATCATGACGCTTGCTTCAGATATGCCGATGCAGACCGTGGCGGCCGTTTGTGAAGATTTGAACTTACCCGGTATCACACCCCGGACAGCATTGAATGCGACAAATAAAGCAGAAATGAGGATGTGTTTGAAAAAACACGGAGTACCAATTCCTGAATTTTATATCGTTCGCGAGTGGGAAGAATTTTATGATGCCTCCAAGAGTTTTGTGGAAAAATTTGTCGTGAAACCGGCAGATAATTCCGGTAACAGGGGAATTAAGCTGGTTACTGATTTTTCGATAGAAAATTTGAAGGAGGCCTACGCTTATAGTAAACAATATAGCCGGGATGGCAGAATCCTTTTGGAGGAATATATGGAAGGTGATGAGTTCAGCGTGGAAAGTATAAGTGTTTGCGGGGTTTGTAATATTATACAAATCACGGATAAAATTACTTCCGGGCAGCCCTATTTTGTGGAGATGGGGCACACGCAACCCTCTCGGTATGATGTTGTAAAGTTGAAAGATATAGCACGTGTCGCAAAAATGGGCGTGGAGGCGTTGGGAATAAATAGTGGACCTTCGCATACAGAGATAAAATATACCGTGCAAGGTCCCAAAATAGTGGAAATTGGGGCACGGTTAGGAGGTGGTTTTATAACGACTCATCTTGTACCGTTATCAACCGGGGTGGATATGGTTACGGCTAACATCAAATGTGCTATGGGTGAAGTTCCTGATATAGAGAAAAAGTATGCAAAATGTTCTGCTGTACGTTTCTTGCAACCTCAACCCGGGAGATTAAAATCTGTGTCAGGGATAACAGAGGCGGAAGCCGTGAATGGGGTTTTTGAAGTGGGTTTATTGAAACATATTGGAGAGATTGTACCGGAGATGCGTAATGGTTTGGATCGGGTCGCGTATGTTGTCGTTCAAGGTAATACGAGTGATGAAGTCATGGCGGCGTGTGAGGAGGCTATAAAGAAGATTCATTTTGAAATCATGTAGATAATCATGTATAATAAATTTTTTAAACGTCTATTAGACATCCTGATTTCGTTGTGTGCGTTGCCGTTCGTGTTGCTGGTGATATTAATCGTTGCTCCTTTTATTTATATAGAAGACAGAGGAAGTGTATTTTATTTGGCCAAGCGCAGGGGACGTCACGGGAAAATATTCAGCATGTATAAATTGCGTTCCATGGTGGTAAATGCTCCGGATATTCGCAATAAAGACAATTCAACTTATAATTCACCGGATGATCCGCGTATAACTAAAATCGGAAAGTTTATGCGTAAAACATCCATTGATGAGTTACCTCAGTTTATCAATGTGCTGACGGGGGATATGAGTATTATCGGGCCAAGGCCTATCACCACGGACCGACCACTGGAAGAATATGATGAAAAACGGAAAGTACGATTAGAAGTGCGTCCAGGAATTACAGGCTATTCACAGGCTTATTTCCGCAATTCTATTTCTAACGAGGATAAATTGGAGAAGGATGCTTTGTATGCCCGTAATGTGACTTTCTTGGGGGATGTTAAAATAATTTTTGCAACTATAAACACGGTTGTTTTTCGTGAAAACATATATAATAAAGAGAATGAATAATGAACGCGAAAGGAAAACGTTTGCTTATATTGGGTGCCGGACGCGGCCAAATAGGGTTGTATAAAGCGGCACGTGAAATGGGGGTGGTTAGTATTGCGGGGACAATGCCGAACAATAATCCTCCTTGCATCCCGTTGGCAGATGAGGTATGTTATATGAATATTCTTGATCCGGATGAGGTAGAGAGTAGGACTGCCGGTTTACGATTTGACGGTGTGGCAACTTGCTGCCTGGATCGTGGCTTGAAAGCTCTTGGACGGTTGTGCGATACACGCTCATTACCAGGATATTCGGAGGGAGTGGCGGAGCTTTGTAATGATAAATCGAAGATGAAGTCCCAGTTTAGAGAATGTGGTGTAAATACAGCTCCATTTAAACAAATCAGCTCGGAGGAGGCGTTATTAGATGCCGTAAATCAGCTCGGGGGGTATCCCGTGATTATTAAGGCGACCGATTTGGCGGGTAGTCAAGGTATCTACAAGGCGATTAATGAAGAGGAGGCTTTGGACGGGTTTCATAAAGCGATGAGTGCCACGAGGGTTAATTATGTGCTTGTCGAGAAATTCTTGCAGGGGCGTGAATTGGGGGCACAGGCTTTTGTCTGGAATAATGAAATTCTTTTTGTCATGCCTCATGGAGATGTACTTTATCAGGCAGATACGGCAGTCCCGGTAGGGCATTATGTTCCTTATGAATGCACGGATGTGTTACGTGAAAAAATAACGAAAGAGGCAGAAAAGGCAATAAAAGCGATAGGGCTTAATAATTGTGCAGTTAATATCGATTTTATAGAAGAAAACGGTGTCGTGTATGTGTTGGAGTTGACGGGAAGAATCGGGGCCAATTGTTTGCCTGAACTTGTAAGTATTAATTACGGGTTGAATTATTACAAAATGGCGATCGCAGCTGCTTTAGGAATCGACCCGAAAGAAGTATGGAATGAACGTAAAAAAGGCAAGGCAGGTTTGGCAAAAATGCTTATTTCTCCGGATAGGGGAGGTGTTTTAGAAGATATATGCTATGTAGGTAAAAAGGAGTCTTGTATTTATGATTTAACTTTCTTTGTACACCCCGGAAGTGAGGTGAGGAAATTTGTTAATTCTAGCCATTGTTTGGCTCAAATAGTGGTGGAAGGAGAAAGTGTAAAAAAGTGCGAGGAGCAAATGGAAACAGTAGTATCTAAAATTAAAATAAAGCTAAAATGAAAAATCTTATCTTGCTTACCAATTTTTTCCCTTATGGTAATGGTGAACCATATTTGGAAACTGAGGTGAAGTATTATGAGCGGTATTTCGATCATATTTATATATGTTCATTGCAGTTACGGAAAAAGGATTTGCAAGTTCGGAGAGAGTTATTTTCTGATAAATTTAAGGTATTACCGGTAGCGAAAGCATCTAATTATGTTTATTTGTTTAATTCGTTTAGGGTTTTAGGCGATGCGAATTTTTATAAAGAATTATGGAAATTAGGGCGGGAGAAAAGAATCTCTTTTAGACGCATGGCATCTTTATTTGTTTACCTAAGTCGTTCTTATTATGAGGTCGGGAAAATAAAAATGTGGCTCAAAAAGGAAGGAATTTTGGATAATCTTGATGATGGCGTGTTGTATTCATATCGTTTTGAATATCAGCCATACGTTGGATTGCTACTACGTCGTAGATTGCCTAATTATAAAACGGTGTCAAGAGGTCATGGATATGATTTATATGAAGAAAGACATGTAGAGCATTATATTCCTTTGCGTGAGTGTTTGTTGGCCAATCTTAATAAGACGATTATGATCGCTCAAAATGGAATTGACTACCTTGTAAGTAAATATCCTGCATATAAGGAGAACATTGTACTTTCTCGTCTTGGTACCTTGGAGCATGGTTTGGCAGCTTTGCCACAATCAAGAGATGAAATCCGTCTTGTGAGCTGTTCTACAATTTCTTCTATCAAGAGAATAGATCTTATAGTGAGATCTTTGGCACTGATTAAGAAGTTCCGTGTACATTGGGATCATTATGGTGACGGTCCGTTAGCGCATGAAATAGAAGATTTGGTTAAAGAACTGTTGCCGGATAATATTGATTACAAATTTCATGGATATGTAGATAATCAAGCGTTGTTATCAATTTATAAAGATACACCGTATCATTTATTTCTTAATGTTAGTTCTTCGGAGGGTATTCCTGTTTCTATAATGGAGGCTATGTCATTTGGAATTCCTTGCGTTGCTACAGATGTGGGAGGTACTAAAGAAGTTGTTGAAAATGGATATAATGGGATTTTGTTGCCTTGTGATTTTGAACCTCAAGAATTAGCCGAATGGATTGAGAAGTTCAAACAAATGAATGAAACTAATTATCAACAATATCGATATAGAGCCCGATTGAGTTGGGAAAAGAATTATAGCGCAGATAAAAATTATAATAGTTTTATGCGTTTGTTGAATAATGTACAATAAATCTAGAATTGCACATTATTTGCGATAGAAAAATATGTCTACTTCCCTATTTTGTATAGCTATTGTTTTATGGCAAAGGTAAATAAGAACTTTTTTTTAATTGTATTGGTTAATGTGATTTTGCTTTTTTGGGGAAATTTAGTGTTAGCTAATAATATGTTTATTGTCCTTATTTTGACTTGGATTAATATGATGATTTATTCGTATGTTAAGTTAGAAAGGAGAATATTACTTTTTGCTTTTGGAATTACGTTTTTCGTATTTCTTTTGGGGAGGGAGTTCCTTGAACAATATTTGAACTATGATCGGGATTCATATTTTTCAGAGGAGATAACTTTTCACATGTATTTATCAGTATGGTTATCTTTGATTTCTGTTTGGGGGGCTTATTCTTTTTTTTCGTCTAAAGGAGTTATCGCTTCTCGTATTGCAAATAGATCTTCGGATTTCTATGTATTGAAAATTCGGAAATATAGTAAACTCGTTTTTCATGCAACTTATCCGTTTGCTATTGTTTGTAATTTAATAATTGCTTTTTTCGTGGCGAGAAGTGGGTATTATAGTTTCTATACAGAATTTAGTGGAGTCTTGGCTCAATCTCCTATTTTGTATGTATTTTCTAAAATAGAGTTGATAACACCTGCTGCTTTTTGTGTTTTTTTGGCTACACTTCCATCAAAGAATGAGTTCATGACTCCATGTAAGGCATATTTGTTATATATCGTATTAACATTAGGAAGTGGACAGCGGTCAGGATTATTGTTGGGGTTATTGATTTTGTTTGTTTTTGTTGTATTTATGCAGGGAATTGCCCCCAAAGAAAGGTGGTTTGATAAAAAATATATGCGTTATGCTTTTTTATTTATTCCGTTGATAGCTGTTACTGGCAGTCTTTTTAAAATTTGGCGTTTTGAAGGCAATTTAAATAATCTACAGTTTATGAAGGTCTTTTTTGGCTTTTTTTACGAACAAGGTGTAACAAGTTATGTGATAAAAAGGGCTTATGAGTTGGAGGCAAGTATACCGGGAGGCGTACTATATTGTTTGGAATTTCTCCATAGCGGGCTTCCTGCAAGATTATTGGGGATAGAGGTATTTAATGGAAATACCATAGAACACGCTTTGTATGGTAATAGTTTTACACATGCTTTAGGTTATACGGTATTGGGTAATAGGTATTTAAATGGTATGGGTACAGGGTCCAGTTATATTGCCGAGTTGTATTATGATTTTGGTTATATAGGTATTGTAATAGGTTCTTTTATTTATGGTTGGATATTTTCTTGGATGACCAAGGGATTCCGTTCTAATATTTTTATTCGTTCATTATTGTTTATTGTAATGAGTCAGTTACTTTGGGCTCCACGAGGTGCATATACGGCTTTTTTATCGTTTTTATTTGCACCTTCAACAATAGGCATGTTGTTATTTATTTTCGGGATGCCATATTTGAGTTCGTCTTTTTCTCGTTTTTCAAGATTAAAATGAAAATGTCATGGAAAATAAAGTTATAGGTAGGTCAATAAAATGGTCTTCTTTAACAGAGATTGGAGTGAAATTTATAACTCCTGTTTCAACAATGATATTAGCTCGAATTTTATCGCCTGATGCGTTTGGCGTTTTGGCGATATGCTCGATGTTAATCTCGTTTGCAGAGATTATCGCTGATGCTGGATTTGGGAAATATATTGTACAAGCTGAATTTGCAGATGAAAAGATGTTGCATCGTTATGCTTCAGTTGCATTTTGGTCGCATTTAATCATGGCATTGTTCTTATGGACAATTATTATTATATTTTCAGATAGTATTGCAGCAATATTGGGAGTAGAGGGAAAGTCAAATGTGATCATCGTTGCTTGTTCTCAACTTGTTTTCATGTCGATGATTAGTACTCAATTGGGGCTTTTGCGACGTCAGTTTTTGTTTAAAAAAACGTTTATTGCAAGAATAAGTACAGTTTGTGTTACTATTTGTATTACAATACCTTTGGCGCTAATTTTAAAATCGTATTGGGCTTTGATTATAGGGAATTTGTGTGGTAGTATAGTGAATGTATTTGTTTTAACCGTAATGTCAAAATGGTATCCTAATTTGTATTTTTCGAAGGCTGTATTTAAAGATATGTTTGGCTTTAGTTTTTGGTCTCTTTGCGAGGGGCTTGCGCATTGGATGATATTTTGGCTTGATGTTTTTATTGTAACTCAATTTTATTCAATATATTATGTAGGTCTTTATAAGAACTCGGTATCTATCATGTTATCTTTTATAGGAATGATAACAGCTTCAATGAGTCCTGTGTTGCTATCTATTTTAGCTCGATTGAAAAATGATCAATCTTATAACGAGCTATATATGCGGATTTGTCGTTTGTTTATGTATGCGGTTTTACCTCTGTGCGTGGGTATTTTTTTCTGTCGAGACATGGTGACGTTGGTTTTGTTAGGTAATAAATGGATGGAAGCGGCTAATATTATAGGGGTATGGTCCTTGATGTTGGGAGTAAGTGTATTTGTGTATAGTTTTCCTGCAGAGGTCTATAAATCCAAAGGCATACCCAAATATTTGTTTTTTTATCAACTTTCGTATATTGTATTTTTAGTGCCAATATGTATTTTTTCTGCAAAAACGGGATTTTGGGAGTTCGTGTATTGTCGTGCAGGTTGTGTGATTATTCAAGTCGTACTTTTTTTTGTTTTTTGTAAACTTTGTTTGCATTGGAATCCAGTGTGGGTATTGAATAATCTATTAAAACCTGTTTTAGCTACTTTTGTTTTTGCCTCTTTATGTTTCTGTTTATGTGGTGAAGAGTATTCTATTTGGGGTAAGCTAATCTCAGTTTTTGTTGCATATTGTTGCTACGTTATTTTGTGTATGACGCTGTTTCGTAAAGATATTGTTGAGTCGAAACGAGTTCTTTCTGAAAAAGAAATTGCTCTTTAATAATGATATATATGAAAATAAAACGATTTAAAAACTTATTGTTTTTACATTTATCTCATCTACCCCATGGGACGTAAATTAAGATTAAAAATTATTAGAATAGGGAGGTAAATATTCCAGATTTGTCAAATGTATTAATTGGTGATAATGTAATGTTTGATACGAATCATCCTGAATTAATAACGATAGAAAAAAGGGGGCGTATCACCTTGGGGTGTATTATATTAGCTCATTTTAAAGATTCAACTACTGGGAAATATAATTTTGGAGAGGTGCGTATAAAAAAGAATGCGTTTATAGGTTGTAATTCTGTGATTTGTAAATCTGTTACAATAGGAGAAAATGCAATTGTTGGAGCCTCATCTGTGTATTGAAAGATATACCTGATAATGAGATTTGGGGGGGGGATCCCGCATGATTTATAAAAAAACGATAGAAAGATACATATCACATTAGATTGTAAATATTATGTATTTATCTAAATATTACTATTTGTATGAAAAATATTCCTTTTTCACCTCCGGATATGACGGAGGCAGAGATTATAGAAGTTAGTGAGGCTCTTCGTTCCGGTTGGATCACGACTGGACCAAGGACGAAGGAGTTTGAGCATTTGATTGCGATGTGTTGTCAGACGAGTAAAGCCGTTTGTTTGAATTCCGCCACGGCTTGTATGGAGTTGATACTTAGAGTATTGGGGGTAGGTCCGGGGGATGAGGTGATTGTTCCCTCGTACACGTACACGGCTACCGCCAGCGTGGTTTGTCACGTGGGGGCAAAGGTCGTTATGGTAGATACGGCCCCAGAGGCATTTGAAATGGATTACGATAAGTTGTCGGAAGTTATCACGGAGCGGACAAAAGTGGTTATTCCGGTGGATTTGGGAGGTGTGGTTTGTAATTATCATAGAATATTTTCGAGCGTGGAGAGTAAGAAGTCATTGTTTTCTCCGACTAATGATATACAGAAGGCATTCGGGCGGGTGATTGTTCTTACCGATGCTGCCCATGCTTTTGGGGCGAAGTGGCACGGGAAAATGTGTGGTGAAATTGCCGATTTTACCTCGTTCTCGTTTCATGCGGTGAAGAATTTGACCACGGCGGAAGGAGGAGCGTTGACATGGCGTTCGATGGAGGGGATTGATAATGAATGGTTGTACAAGCAGTTTCAGTTGTTGTCGTTGCACGGGCAAAGTAAAGATGCTTTAGCTAAAACACGATTGGGTGCGTGGGAGTATGATGTTGTCGCACCGAATTTTAAATGTAACATGACGGATATCATGGCAGCAATAGGGTTGTCGCAGTTGAAGCGTTACCCGGAATTGCTTTATCGGCGACGTCAAATCGTGGAGCATTACAATAAAGCCTTGAGGGGATGCAATGTGCAGGTGCTTGATCATTATGGAGATGACTATTCTTCCAGTGGTCACCTTTACATGGTGCGTTTGCTGGGGAAAGATAGGGATTTCCGGAATCGAGTTATCATGGAGATGGCGCAGCGTGGGGTGGCTTGTAATGTGCATTATAAACCGTTGCCGATGATGACGGCATACAAGAACTTAGGATTTGATATTAAAGATTTCCCGAACGCTTACAATCAATATTGTAACGAGGTAACGCTTCCGCTACATACTTGTTTGAGTGATGACGAGGTGGAGTACGTGATCTCGAATTTTGTAGAAATTATTTCAAAATAATATTCCCTTGAAACGTGTTTTTGATGTTGTGGCAAATGGTTGTTTCTCTATTTTGAAATGAATATTGATGCGATGAGTTGATGATATGCCCCGGGAGTAGTGCCCGGGGTTTGTTATTTTTTAGAGTTTCGCCACATGGGGCGTTTGCAGGTGAAAAGGTCATTTCGCGAGATATAAAATCAGGAAGTTATGAAAGAAACGAATGATCAATCGCAACGTCTCGTGGGAGATTGTTTTTTTGTACGTCAGGGAGAACGTATGGAGAAGTGTTTTTACTCGGAAGTCTTGTACGTGGAGGCTTCGGGGTGTTATAGTTATATTTATCGTCGGGATAAGCCCCGGCTTTCGATCGCCTATCCTCTTTTAGTGGTGGAACCTTGGTTGCCGAGGGATATGTTCCGCCGGATTCACCGGAGTTATATCGTGAATCTTCGGGAAGTGGAGGGATTTATAGGTAAGGCGATCTGCATTGCAGATCGGGTGTTGCCCGTGAGTCCACTTTACCGGGAAGAGGTGTTCGGGTGTTTCCTGTTCTGGGAATTAAAGCGCAAGAAGAAGGTGCAATAGAATGAAGGGATATAGAAGATAAGAGTAGTTAATCGTTCTTGTGAGGTGACCTTTCAAGGGAAGTTTTGTTTAGATAAATTTTCCGGGGATTCAGATGATAAATCGGGGCATTCGGATAATTTGGTTGGTAAAGGGCGTTCCGGGATGTACTTTTGGAATACAATTAAAAATTACAAAAGATTATGGGAGTGTTACAGAATGTGATTAGAGAGCTAGGTAAAGAGGTTTGCCGTTTTACAGGAGGAGTGGTACAAGATCAAATACCTCGTGAGTTGGATATCGTTTTAATCGTTTTTTGGGACAAGTAGGGCGGGGAATCAAAATTCTTTCTTTATATTTGTAAATCCAAACGATGTACAGGACACGAATAAATTTATGTCAGAACGGGAAGAAATAGAATGGCTGCGGGGATTGAAGGCTGGGGAGGACGGTGCTTACAAGGTGCTGTTCGAGAAATATTATGCCCCACTCTGTGCTTTTGCCACGGGGTTCGTGAATGACGCGGCTGCGGCGGAAGACATCGTGCAGGAAATTTTCTTCAAATTATACACGGACAAGCCGACATTCGAGGCGGTGGTTGCCTTGAAATCTTACTTGTATCTGGTGACGAAGAATCAGTGTCTGAATTACTTGAAACACGTTCGTATTGAACAAGAGTACGTGTCTTTGATGGACGAGAAGGAGAAGACAACCTTCTTTTTCAACCAGATCGTGGAGCAGGAGTTATTGATGTTGCTTTCGGAGGCGATCGAAGACTTGCCGGAGCAGACGGGCAAAGTATTTCAACTGGTCATGGAGGGGTTCGATAACGCAGAGATAGCGGAAAAATTGAATCTTTCGATTGACTCGGTGAAATCTCATAAAAAGCGTGGTAAGCAATTCTTAAAGAATAGATTAAGCGATATCATGGCTATCCTTTTGATTCTATCCAATTGTTAAAATCGCGGGAAAATGACATTTCGGTGACACTTTTTTGCCACTCGGTTGTTTTTAGTCCGTAAACAGATAAAGAAATGAAAGAGGCATTTGAAATAGCACGATTGATAAGGAAGTGTCTGCGGGGCGAATTGTCCGGGCAGGAGGAAAAGATACTTTCCGACTGGCGGCAAGCGTCACGTGATAACGAGGCGGCTTTTCAAAAAATGACCTCAGGAAGCTTTTATACTGACGGGACGGAATTGTGGGAAACGTTCGATTCTCGTGTTGCTTACGGGCGTTTTTTACAAAGGAAATATCAACAACGCCGCTCGAGGAGGCTGTTGTTTCGTGCGGCTCGTGTGGCGGCTGTTGTTCTACCGCTCACGATAGCGATTGTACTTTATATCGGTCTCGGGAAAGAGAGCGTGCCCGCAACGGATTATGCCGCCGCCGCAACCATTTTGCCGGGAACGAGCAAGGCGGTGTTGACGACGGGCGATGGGAACACGATCATGTTGGGACAGGAGTATTCCGACAGCACGATTATTGCGGACGGCACGCGGATCGATGCCTCGACGTCGGGGCTGACTTATGCGGGTATTTCTGGGAACAGCGCTCTCGTGTATAATAAACTGGAAATACCGCGGGGCGGGGAGTTCTGCCTGACGTTGTCCGACGGGACGAAAGTGTGGCTGAACTCGGAGACTTCAATCCAGTATCCGGTAGCTTTCGGGACGAAGGAACGAAGGGTGTTCGTGCAGGGAGAGGCGTATTTCGAGGTGGCGAAGGATGCCAAGAAGCCGTTTATCGTGCAATTCATGAGTTCGGCGGTGACGGTGCTGGGAACGTCGTTCAACGTGCGGGCTTATCCCGAAGAGGGACACTCCTTGACGACGCTTGCCGAGGGTTCGGTATGTATCACGGGGGGCGACAACACGATAAGCATAAAACCGGGCGAACAGGTGGAAGTGGATGCTTTGTCGGGTGATATGGTGAAACGGGAGGTGGAGGTACGGGATTTTACCAGTTGGAAAGACGGACGATTCGTGTTCGTGCGACGACCGCTGGAAGAGATCATGCGAACGTTGGAACGATGGTACGATATCCGGGTAGTGTTCAAGGACGAGGAGGCGAAACGGATTTCTTTATCGGGTGATTTAAGACGATACGATAATTTCTCCCGCGTGGTGGAAATGTTGGGACTGACAGGAGATGCTCGGTTCGAGATTAAAGGAAATGATGTCTATATAACTACTGAGTAGAGTTGCCCCGATGGCCACGGGGGAACGAGAGTGTGAACCATTTAAAATTAATAATTTACGTTATGAAGAAGAACCAGAATAAGTCTCTTCCGGGAGGTTTATGGTTATTAAAAAACCAACTGATGATGAAATTGACGGTTGTTTTCCTCTTCTTGTCGTCGTTCGCCGTTACGGCACAGAACGTGACGATAAAGATGCAGAACAGCACGTTCACGGGAATAGCTAAAGAGATACAGAAACAGACGAACTTGACCTTCTTGTACAATGACGCGAAGGTGGGTACTATCGTGAATTTGAATCCCGATTTCACGAACACGGACGTGAAGACGGTACTTGAATATTGTTTGCGGGGAACCGGTTTGACTTTCTCGATCGTGGATAACACGGTGGTGATATCTCCCGCGCGGGTGACCGCCCAGACGGGAAGGAACGATTTGAGGGTTTCCGGTAAGGTGACCGACGAGAAGGGATTACCCTTGCCCGGCGTGAATATTTTAATCAAGGGGACGACGGTCGGTTTCGTGTCTGACGTGGATGGGAAGTTCTTGGTATTGTGCAGCAAAGGCGATACCTTGCTTTTCACGATGATTGGCTTCGAGTCCCGGATGATGGCCGTGAGTGACGACACGCCGGTCACGGTGCAGATGAAAGAAGCTACCGAGTCGCTGGACGAGGTGGTCGTGGTATCGACGGGATATACCCGCTTGCCTAAAGAGCGTGCCACGGGATCATTCGGCGTGGTTACCGCCAAGGAATTGGAGAAACGTCCCAGCCCGAATATACTGAACCGTTTGGAAGGTGTAGTCCCCGGCGTGTACGTGGATATCAAAAATTCGGACATGACGTTCCTGTACGGGTCTAACCGTTCGGACGGGCAACTGGAGGAACAGAACAATATTTCGATGAATATCCGGGGAAGAAGCAGTTTCTCGGATGCGATGGCTCGCCCGTTGCTTGTTGTTGACGGATTCCCGACAGATATGGAATTGAAAGGTCTGAACCCGAATGACGTGGAGTCGATCACTTTCCTGAAAGATGCGGCAGCCGCTTCTATCTGGGGTGCCCGCGCGGCTAACGGGGTGATCGTTATCGAAACGAAAAAAGGAAAGAAAAACGGCAGACCGGGTACGGCGGTGAGTTTCGGGATGAATATCATGACGTCGGGTTCACCGCGTTTCAGTTCGTTGCCCGTGATGAATTCGGCGGAGATGATTGATTACGAGCGGGAGATGGTGGAGAAAGGTTATATCACTCGCCCGGTAAGTTCGGCATGGGGGGCGGGATACGCTATCTCGGATGCGGCGAAGATTTTGCTGGATGCCAAGGACGGTGTGATTACTCAAGCGGATGCGGATGCACAATTGGAGAAATTGGCAAGCCGCAAGTCATACCGTGACGTGAAAAAGTATTTATTGCAACCGGCTTTCTCGCAACAGTATAACCTGTCATTCAGCGGGGCTTCCGAGCAGATGTCTTATTTCTTGTCGGCTTCTTACGCGAATGAACAGTCAAACACGAAAGGCGAACAAGGTGACCGTTTCACGTTGACTTCCAATTTGAATTTCAAGATTATGAATTGGGCGACACTGACCACGGGTTTGAGGGCTTCGTTGATCAATATCAAGAACAACGGTCTGGGACTTTCCGCGATGCAGGCGTCGCTGGGTATACTGCCTTTGATGCCGTATAATCAACTCGTGGATGATAATGGCAACCGGGTGGATTATTACCGGTATGAAGAGGATTTCGTGAAGGAGAAAGAGGAACAGGGATACAAGAACTGGAAGTATAATTATCTTGACGAGTTGGATAACATGGATAATACGCGGAAGGAGCAAGCTGTTTCGCTGACAATGGGATTGAATATTCCGGTTCCGGGCGTGAAGGGATTGGCGTTGGACGGATCGTTCATGTACGAGAAAACGAACGCGAGAACCAGAAATCTCGAGAACGAGGATACTTACGCTTCACGTGACAGGTATAATTATGCCACGCGATATAACGAGAGCACGGGTGAATTGACACACGGGCTTCCCGATGGCGGATTGTTGAACCTTTCTCACACGGATTCCCGGAATTATAGTTTGCGGGGGCAATTGAATTACAATAACACGATTGACGAGATTCATCAAATATCCGCATTGGCGGGGATGGAATTCCGCGAAACCAGAATGTGGCAGAGCAGCGCGTGGTATTACGGTTACAACGGACAGACCTTGCAGTCGGCTTCCCAGATAACGAATCCCTACACGAATATATGGGGGTGGACTTCTTACTTGAACGAGGGCAGCCCGGAACAGGATTTGCAACGCCGTTTCCTGTCATATTACGGGAACGTGTCGTACACGTTGATGAGTAAATACGTGTTGACAGGTAGCGTGAGATATGACGACTACAATAATTTCGGTGTTGACCGGAAATACCGGGCTACCCCGATGTGGTCGACCGGGTTGGCATGGCATATCGGCAGAGAGGATTTCATATTGGATAACGCGGGATGGTTGAACAAGTTGACTTTCCGTGCCACCTACGGGTATAACGGGAATATTGACCAGAATCAGTATCCGTTCACGCAGATATCCTTGACGACGGGTAATGACGGGTACACGCAATTGCCTTCTTCCAGTATTAACTTTGCGGCGAATCCTTCCGTGCGTTGGGAGAAAACAGGCGTGTTGAATTTTGGTTTGGACTTTGCCGTGTTGAATAATAGGCTTTCCGGTTCTATCGAATTGTATCGCAAATATTCGAGGGATTTATTCGCAGATTACGTGATTAACCCGATATTCGGGGCAAACGCCTCGTCGATGTACACGCTTTCCCGTAACGCGGCAAAAGTAAACGGTAAAGGTTTGGATGTGGCGTTGAACGGGACTATCGTACAGAAAGGAGATTTCAGGTATGAGGCAAGCCTCACATACTCCTATAACACGAACGAGGTGAAATCTTCGCCTTACGAGATGTCGTCTTATTTCTACTCCAGTGGTGGCGGTAGCGGTCGCATGTTGGAAGGGTATAACATGAGCAACTTCTGGGCTTACCGTTGGGCAGGTCTGGACGAGAACGGGGATTCACAAGTGTACAACGCGGATGGGGAGATCGTCAAATCGACAGAGAACGTGACAAATGATGACCTCGTGTACGTGGGAACTTTGACTCCCAAGTATTTCGGCGGGTTCTTCAATACCTTCTCGTATAAAGGGGTGTCGCTTTACGTGGGTATAACTTATAAACTGGGATATATCTTCCAGAAACCGACGATCGCCCAACAGGCAGGGGGGAGAAACACGTATTACGAGATTAACGAGGATATGGCAAAACGGTGGCGAGAGGCAGGCGATGAAGCGACTACAAACGTGCCCCGTATCGGAACGAATGCGAATAGTTTCGTGCGCTACCGAGGTGCGGATATACATATCGAGAAAGGAGATCATATCAGGTTGAGAGAGATTTCATTGACTTATAATATCCCATCCAAGTGGTTGAATAAACTCATGATCAATAGCGGGTCTGTCGGTTTCAGCGCAAACAACGTGGGGATGATCTGGAAAAAGAATAATGCGGGTATCGACCCCGACTTTATCCCGAACAGTCGTAACTTGACCATGTCACCCACGCCGTCTTATAATTTCTCGTTAAACCTTAACTTCTAAAGCATGAACGATATGAACAAGAATATATTATTGAGTTTGGTTGTCGGGCTTTCCTGTTCGCTTTCCGCCTGCTCGGATTGGGTGGATATCAAGACGAAGGGGAAATTGATCCCGGAGGAAACGGTGAATTACCGTTACCTGATGAATAACACGGAGAATTTCAAGTACACGCTTGCGTACCATGATGTGGCTTCGGACGACATCAATATGTCCGATGAAACGCAGCAGAACGCTGTATACGAAACGGATAAGTTTATCCCGATATACACGTGGGCGGACGAGATTTACAGTCAGTCGGAAAATGATCAGGAGATGAATGCCGTTTATCAAGTGATTTATAATTGTAACGTGGTGATCGATGAGGTGATGGGTAGTAAAAACGGAACGCAGGCAGAGAAACTATCGATCCGTGCCGAGGCGCTCGTGCATCGTGCCGATGCTTATCTGGCATTGGTGAACGTGTACGGTAAGCCCTATAACGCTGCGACTGCTGCGACCGATCAGGGGGTGCCTTTATTGACGACTCCCCGCGTGGAGGGTTCTTTGCCCCGTGCGTCCGTGGAGAGGGTGTACGAGCAGATTATCAGTGATTTGAACGATGCTTTCGAGTATCTGCCGGACGTATCGCAGTTCAATTTCTACCCGAGTAAATGTGCCGTTTACGCCTTGAAAGCGAGGGCTTATTTGCTGATGGGGAATTACACGGAGGCAAAGGCTAATGCCGTGGAAGCGTTGAAGTTGCAGAGTGGACTGGAGAATCTGAATCTTTATATCGGTGATGCGGTAACTTACCCGGAAAACTTGAAGGACAAGGAAGTGATACTTGCCAAGATGCCGAGAACGACTTTCTCGTTAACTTCTTATAGTGCCGTTGATCTTGTGTTGAGTGATGGTTTGTTGAACTTGTTTGACCGGGATTATGACCTGCGTTACTTGTATTTCACCAGACCGATGTCCGAGTTAGGCGTGGAGTACACGGGACGGATCTATTTCAAGAATCATTTGTATAATAGTAGTTACCCGAAGTATGAATCCCGTAGCATGGGTCCCTCTGTGCCGGAAATGATGTTGATTGAAGCGGAATGTTGGGCTCGCGAGGGAAAGACGACGGAGGCGATGAATATCCTGAACACTCTGCGGGAATATCGTTTCTCCCCGGACGAGTACTATACGTTAAGTGCTGCGACCGCGACCGAGGCTTTGGGACACGTGTTGCAAGAGCGACGGAAAGAGTTGATGTGTCGCGGGTTGCGCTGGATGGATCAACGCCGTCTGGCGAACGATCCCGATTTCCCGACACAGACCGTTACCCGCGTGTTTAAAGGTACTACTTATACTTTACAACCCGGTGCGGTACGCTACACGTTCCCGATGGGCGAGTTGTACTTGGAGGAAAACCCGGAGATTGGGCAGATAGAATAAAAAGAGTTCGTAAGGTTCATAAAGTTATAAAGTTCATAAGGTTAGGTATGCCTATTACTTTATAAACTTTATGAACCTTATAAACTTTATAAACTTGTTAATTCGTATTGTATGAAAAAAATCACATTGTTAGGAAGTATCGTGGTACTTCTGTTTATCTCGTGCGCTTTGAGTGCGCAAAATCGCAGACCGTTTCATATTATTCCGCTAGTGCCTGTCGTGGGGCAGGAGGTGAAGTTCACGTATGATAACTCGTTGACTTCGCTTGCCGGGGAAGAGACTGTTCACGGGACGGTCTATTACTGGCAGGATCTACGCTGGGAGGCGGAAGACTTGAATCTGGTGAAAAACGACACGGCTTGGGAGGCTACTTGCATGATTCCTGACCGGTGCGCGTTGGTGGTATGTAAATTTTACGCGGGTGACAAGCAGGATTCGGGCGGACGCGCGACTTATGCCACGATGACTTTCGACCGGGACGGGCGGAACTTGCCCACGTCGTACATCGGATGGGGTATGCTGCGCAACAAGAAGTTGGAATCGTTACCCGGTTATTGCGAGGAAGAGGCTTATATTGATGATGACGTGATGCGTTTCTGGCTTAATCAACAGTTACTGAAAGATCCGGGAGCACGGCGGTACGTGTTTTATTACGCTGCCAAGTTATTGAATCAAATGATGCCGGGAGAGAAACACGAGCAGATGTTGAGCGATGTGAATTTTATCGTGAACTTGCCCGAGGTGGACGAGGAAACCCTCTTGAAAGCATTGGAAGTTGCCCGGAATATCGTTAAGGATACAGCGGTTGCCGCCGTTGTGGAACAGCGTATATTAAAGGAATACCCTGACGGGATTCTCGCTCGTGACCGGGAGATATGGCGTATATTCAGAATTAGCGATCCGGACGCGAAGACGCCCGAGTTCGAGGCATTTCTGAAGCGTTTTCCTGTGGAGAAATTCCGAGACACGGAAACGGAAATGACCGGTATGTACCTTGGTAAGATATTCCAATCGGTGGTTTATCAGCCTATTATCAAGAAGGACGATTACAGCCAGTTGTACAAGTATATTCATGATGTGCCCCAGAATTTGTTGCTCACCTTCTACTGGCATATGGTACAAGTACCTTTGAGCACGAACCAGCGGACGCCGGAACAGGTATTGCCTTTCGCGAAGTTGATCTATGACGAGGTGATGACCCG
Organism: Butyricimonas sp. Marseille-P3923; assembly: GCF_900184685.1. Classification (GTDB taxonomy): domain Bacteria; phylum Bacteroidota; class Bacteroidia; order Bacteroidales; family Marinifilaceae; genus Butyricimonas; species Butyricimonas muris. The sequence goes on along the minus strand of NZ_FXXL01000007.1, from coordinate 1,618,057 downwards.
TCCCTGCGAGGGTTCTGCCCGGGTGTATTCCGACCGGGAATGGAAACAGCAACTGCTCGCCAGAGGAAAAGACATGATTCTTGCCCATGCTTCCGTGCTGGCTGCCACCGGGTCACCTGCCGAAGCCTTGGAACTGATGGAGGAGATAAAGGATATTTACGCTTACAAGTCAGCCGTTTACAATGAACTGTACGTGCAGTTGTTACAGAAGAACGATTATTCCTCGCTCGTGATTCCGACTATCATTGCCGGGGTTCGGGAAGATGCCGTGACTCCCGGGATGTTGGATATTTTGCGTGCCGATTACTTGAAGACACACAAGAATGACAAGGATTTTGATGCTTATGTCAATTCTTTGAAGTCACGGGAAAAGCAGCAGGAGATGCAGGCGCATTTGAAAGAGTCGATGATTAAAGAAAAGATCACGCTTTATGCCTTGGAAGATTTGGACGGGAAAAAGGTTGATCTTTCCAAGATGAAAGGAAAGATTATCGTGTTGGACTTCTGGGCAACGTGGTGCGCTCCCTGTAAAGCATCTTTGCCGGGAATGCAGATGGCGGTGAACAAGTACAAGAATGATCCTGACGTGGCTTTCTATTTTATCGCCACGATGGAAACAAAAGCCGATTTCCGGCAGAAGATCAGGGAATTTCTGAAAGAGAAAAATTATTCTCTTGACGTGCTTGTCGATAACGTGAATCCCCAAACGGGTACTCGGTCGGCTGTTTACGACGCATATTGCAAAGCGTTTAAATTCTCCGGTATTCCCCACAAGATGATTATTGACGGAGAGGGAAACCTGCGTTGGAGCGTGGGCGGGTACATGGGTAGCCCCTCTGCTTTGGCGGAAGAGGTTAGCTTCGTGATAGAAACATTAAAGGCGGAATAAACGAAATGAATAGAAACGGGAGAGTGTTACCGACTCTCCCGTTTTTATTATTTATTGGTTTCCAACCAGTCACCCAGTATTTGTAAGGCTTCTTCCGAGAATACATCTTCAAGATCGGGTATTTCTTCCCGTGTTCCGGTAACACAGCGTTGGAACATATGATTCAAGCCGGGGAGTTCCACGATTTTATAGCGGGTATTGCCACCTTCATCCAACAGTTTTTTTATCGAAGCAAGGTTCTCGTCAGAGGGAACCATGATATCCCGGTCGCCGTTGAGTGCCAGCACGGGACAAGTAATCCTCGGGATATAATCGGCAGGATTGTATTGCACCATTTCACGATACCAGCGACTTTGTGCCTGATAAAGGTAGCGGCTGAAAAAGGATTCCTCCCTGCCGTCGGTGAGGTTTACAGCTTCGAGAGTCGCCTTGTCCTGACGGGATATCCAATTGTCGAAAGCGGTACGCAGGGGGCGTTCAAGAGGCTGCTCGAGAGGAACGGAATGTACCGTTTGAAAAAGAGTGTTGAATAAATCCATAAACTGTCCCACTTGCGCGGAAGTGATGCCCGGGGTGGTTTCAAGAATCGCTTTATTCTGCAATTCCAGAATCTGCAAACCGTCCACGCCGACACCCGCGAGGGAAACCACGAATGAAACATCGGGAGATTCTGCCCCAAGTATAAATGCCACTTGACCGCCTTCGCTGTGCCCGATAACCCCGATACGTTCTTTGTCGGTTTCGGGACGTGTTTTCAAGTAATCGATGCCTGCTTGCGCGTCACGGGCAAAATCTCTCGTGGTAGCCATTTCATATATACCGTTTGTCTGTCCCGTTCCCCGGTCGTCTGTCCGCAGGACAATAAATCCCCGCCTCGTCAGTTCATCGGCCACGCGAAAGAAAGGTTTGTGACCGGAGAACGTGCCGTCACGGTCTTGCTTTCCGGTACCGGATATGATAATCGCTGCCGGGAAAGGTCCTTTCCCTCGCGGAACGGTCAACGTCCCCGCTACCTGTATGGAGTCGCACGAGGTATAGGTGATGTCTTCGGAACGGTAAGGATAGGGGGGACGGGGATTTTGTGGGAAGTAGAGAGGTTGCAGACTGTCGACCTTGCCAAGATTGAATTCCCGGGTTTTCCCGTACGTTGTCACTTTTGCCCGAATAGAATCCTTGCCGGAATGGAATGTCCCTTCAAACTGAATACCGTCCCGCTCGACAATTGCCAGAATGTCCTTGTCGGAGAAGATGAGCGAATCCGCTTCTGCGTTGTTTACCCATTGTTCCGGGAGCGACAGGAAAGCCCGGTTTATTCCCTCCGGTGTAGTTTGTAACTCGATAAAAATCCGTTTACTGCCTGCTTGTCCCTGCCACGCATGCGGCGTGGAAGTACAACCGAGTAACGGTAAAAAGAATAATAACGTGATTGTTTTAAGGTATAACATACTTTTGTGATTTTAGTTTCACTCAAAACACCCGAACGGGCGAAAAGTGTCACCGGAACGGGAAATTTAGAATTTGAAATGAAAGGATTCCCGAAGCGGAGAGAGTAACTAGCTCTCCCTCTGTTTATAGAGGGAAACTGGCGAGTAAGCGAGGGCAGCAGGGAAGCTTGCTTCCTTGTTGCCGAGCGAGAGCCAGTTCGAGACCGGTTTCCGGGCTCAATACCCCGAAGGGGGGAGGGAGTTCTTGAATACCGTGATCACAAACTCCTCCGTCAGCTTCGCTGCCACCTCCTCTATAAACAGAGGAGGAGCTAAGTTACAGCCTTGCTTCGGTTCTGAATCCTACATTTTTTTCAGCGTGATGACCGTGATTTCCGGCCATGCACCGAAACGCAAGGGCATAAGCCCGATGAATCCCAGCCCGACGTTGACGTACAGACCTCGCGAACCTTCCATGTATAGTCCGCTCCATTCGGGGTACATGAGGGAGGAGGGAGAGAGGCGACCGAGGGCGAATTGCATGGCGTGCGTGTGCCCGGAAAGCGTGAGATCGATGTCCGTGTCGAGCACTTCCCGACGCCAGTGCGTGGGGGTATGACTCAACAACAGCTTGAAAGCGGTTTGTTCCGAGCCTCGCATGGCGAGAGGGAGATCGCTGTATCGGTCGAGAGTACGTCCGCCATCGTCCCCGACACCGATCAAGGCAATGCTATCCGTACCACGGTGCAGCATCACGTGTTTATTGTCAAGTAGATACCACCCCATGGCGGCTTGTCGTTCCTTGATGTCTTGCAGGTTCTTTTCACGAGCTTTCTTGCTCGCCCAATGACGGTACGGGCTGTAATCATGATTCCCGAGTACGGAATACACCCCGTCGGGGGCTTGCAGGCGGGAGAGAATATCCTCGAAAGGATCGATCTCCGCTGCCTCGTTATTTACAAGGTCACCCGTGAACACGATGATGTCTGCCCGTTGGGCGTTGACGAGATCGACTGCTTCTCGCAACGCCTCCCGGTTATCGTGCCAGCTTCCGGTGTGTATATCCGAAACCTGTGCCACCCGGTAGCCGTCGAAAGCTGCGGGGAGATCGGGAGACGTGAAAACGATCTGTTTTACCTCGAATTGTTTCCGTCCCCAAAATGTGCCGTACAAAATGACCAACATCGTGGCGGCTCCCGCGACAACACCTAACCACGCGAAGGGATGGGACTGTAATTTCAGCGTGTATCTTGTCGGCAGGTCGAGTAGCGAACAAATGGAAAAAATCACCTTGGACAGCACGATGGCAAGGTACGTGATCGTGAAAATCCCGATAAAAGATTGTCCGCCGTGTCCGCCTCGTGAAAACAGTAATATCCATAGAAGACCAAGCATCAAGATAACCGACGGCACGAACCACAGCAATCGGGTACGTCGGTTGGCGATATGCCGTTTGATATATAGCTTGTAAATATAGATGTCCGGAATAACGAGTAAGAATATAAAATAGATGGCTAATTTTTCGATCATAGTTCACGAGTATATTTTTTGAAACTCAAAGTTATAATTTCTTTTTTGTTTGATGCGTTATTGATGAAAATATATACCTTTGTCGTGTTAAGTCACGTAATACGGGTGATAGGAGTAATGGTTACATCTGAAAATCAAAAGCGATTTGAAACGATATATCTTGAATATTTTCAAGCTATACGGGATTTTTGTAGCTCCTATCTAAAGGATGAGGAGTTGGCACGGGATGTAGCCCAAGATTCGTTTTTCTCGCTTTGGAATCATTTTAATCCGGTTTTCTCGGAGAAGGAGATCCTTTCTTTTTTGTACACGTCGGCACGGAATAAATGTTTGGATCATTTGCGATTGCAAAAAGTGATCGAGAGTAAGTTTCAGGAATTGAAGGACGAGGTTTACGGTGAGGAGTTTTTTCTGGACGAGGTGACGCGTAATGAAACTTACCGGATCGTGCGCGGGGCCGTGAATAAGTTGCCCGAACGTTCCCGGCAGATTGCCACACTCACGTTGCAGGGGTATTCACTGCAAGAGATTGCCGACGAGTTAAGTGTTTCGATCAACACGGTAAAGACTTTGAAAAAAAATGCTTACGAGAAGTTGAGAGAAATGATTAGTAACCAGTATATTGTATCCGTGCTGTTGAAAATATTCATCTAAATTATATTTTCCATTCACCCGTTTTTTCGACTTCTTCGTATGATGTGTATTAAAACAAGTGCGATGAAGCGTGAAATAGAAAAACGAATAGATTTGGCGAGGCAATTCGCGAAGCGTCTGGCGGAGGAGAAGGTGAGCCGGGAAGAGGGGGAGGTTCGTGCCCCGGGGAAGGAATTGCCTTTACAGGAACTTTATGATGATATAGAGGTAAATCTTCCCCGTGTGTGTTGGGAGCCGACGGGGCAAGAGGAATGGGAGGTTTTCCGGAAGAGGTATTTGTCCAAGGGACGGGGACGTCGCCTCGTGTTGAGGTATTCGGCAGTTGCAGTTTGCGTGGTGGCGGCATTGACGGTGGCGTTGTGGTTGTATTTCCCGACTCAGAAGCAAGTAAAACCTTTGATGATTGTGCCCGTGGCGAGTAATTTACCGACGATTTCCGTGAGTGACAAAGAGTATGTTTTGGATTCCGCGGGGATCGATTGTTTGCAACGTCAAAACGAGGTAGCCGTGAAACAGAAAGGGAAGGAGTTAACTTACGCAACGGATACGGGTGCCGTGGAGGAACCCGTGTGGCACACGATACGGGTGCCGCGGCAAGCGGAATTCTCGTTGGTGCTCGGCGACGGTAGCCACGTGCGGATGAACACGAATACCGTTCTTCGTTATCGGGTGCCTTTTACCGGAACGACCCGGGAAGTGTGGATAGAGGGGGAGGCGTATTTCGAGGTTGTCCCGGACAATACAAGACCTTTTGTCGTTCATTTTGCGGATAATAGCGTTACAGTATTGGGAACGCAATTCAATATTTCCTGTTACAATGAACAACCGAGTCGTACGACGTTGGTCAGCGGTTCCGTGTGTTTGAGTGATTCACGGGATTCGGTGGTGTTGCTCCCGGGGCAGGAGGGGGTGATTGCCACGGGTGATAAAGGTATCCGCGTGCAGGAGGCGGATGTGGATGTCAATACGGCATGGTTGAACGACCGGTTTTATTTCAAGGAGCGTTCGTTATTCGAGATCATGAGGGCTTTGAGTGATTGGTATGACGTGACAGTTCGTTTTAACGACCGGGATCTCGGGAGTATGCTTTTTTCCGTGGAAACGAAACGTTACGAGGATATCGACAGCGTGCTGGAGATTCTAGAAAACACGAAAAAGATTTGTTTTGTTAAAAAAGATGACGTGATCGAAGTAAGACGTAATGAATAGAAAAGCGGGAAGTTCTCGCGAAACTTCCCGTTCTCTATATTCTCGCAGAGCGAGAACTAGTTGTTATTTTAAAATTCAATTCAAAATTATGAAAAAAAACGGTTACACCTGCAAGAAAGGAGTAATAAAATTCCCTCTTGCATTTGTTCACAGGTTTTTGTACCTGTTATTAGGTTTTGTTTTCTTGTCGAGTGTCCCGGGGAACGCACAGGCACAGGAGAAACGATTTGATTTGAAGATGCAGAACGTGTCTTTGGATCGGGTAATTGAAAAGTTGAGGGAGGTAAGTAACCAGACTTTCGCTTACCAGCTTGACGATGTTAAGGCTTATACCAAGATTAGCTTTGACGTGAAACAAAAAACGGTGGGGGAGATTCTTGACGAGTGTTTAAAGAAAACGGATTTGACTTGGAAACAGGTGGATGAAACCATTATTATTTACAAGCGTCCCATGACGAAGGAGGTGAAAGCGACGGTGCTCAAGGGTGAAGTGCAGGACATAAACAAAGCACCGATACCGGGTGCTACCGTAAAGTTAGTGGGGACAACAGTGGGTGTTGCCACAGACAGCGAGGGTAAGTACACGATTTCGTTGCCGGTAGAGAAGGGGACTCTGGAGTTTTCTTGTATCGGTTACAAGACGAAACAGGTGGCTTTCTCGGGGGCGAAGGATATGTTGCGCGTGAGTTTGGAAGAGGACGTGGCGGCGCTGGATGAGGTGGTCGTGACTGGGTATCAGGTGATCAAGGAGAAATCTTCTACCGGTTCTATCAGTAAGGTGAACATGGACGACTTAATATTGGATGGTACACGAACCTTAGAGGCGGCGTTACAGGGTAAGGTTCCGGGGATGATGGTGATCAACCGTAGCGGATTGACGGGTACTCGCCAGAAAATACGTGTACGGGGAACCTCTACGTTGTTGGGTAATGCCGAGCCGGTATGGGTAGTGGATGGTATTATACAGAACGATCCGCTTCCGTTTAACACGAATGAATTTAATAACTTGGACCCGAGTAATACGGATATGATCAACGATTTCGTGGGGGGTGCTATTTCTTGGTTGAACCCGAAGGATATCGAGTCAATCACGGTATTGAAAGATGCTGTTGCCACGGCTATTTACGGTACAAAAGCGGCTAACGGGGTGATCGTGATCACGACGAAGAAAGGAAAAGTGGGTCGTATGTCTATCAGCTATTCCGGTGGTATGTCGTATTCTCCGCGGATGAATTACAATAAGATGGAGTTGATGAACTCGCAACAACGTGTGGATGTTTCCCGTGAGGCTTACGAAACGAATATTCCCCTGTCCGGAAACCAGAATATCGGTTACACGGCTTTGGCGAAAGCGTATCGGAACCGGGAGATTTCTTTGGAAGAATTTACCGCTCAAGCAAAACAGTTGGAAAAGAATAACACGGATTGGTTCAAGGTATTCTTCAGAAACGCGATCAGCCACAATCACACGGTGAGTATTTCCGGCGGTACGGAGCAAGCCACTTATCACGCTTCTTTCGGAGTGAGTGACAATAACAACACGGCGAAGGGGAACGGTCAAACCCAGTACACGGGTAACGTGAGTATCTCTGCCCGTCTATGGGAGAAGATTTCGTTGTCGACCTCACTCGCCGGTAGTGTATCGGAAACGCAAGGTTTCGTGGGTGATGATCCTTTCACTTACGCATCGAAGACAAGTAGGGCTATTCCGCATAAAGATGCTGATGGAGAGTTGTCTTTCTACGAACACAAGGATAACGGCTTCTTGTTTAATATGGAGAATGAGTTGAAACATAGTGGAAACGAAAATACGTTGGCTTCTTTGAATGCGAGTTTGAGTTTACGTTGGCAAATCTTGGAATCATTGTCTTATTCGATGTCGGGATCGTATAGTAATTCCCGCATGAATGGGGAAACTTGGCGTACGGAGCAGACGAATTATATTGCCAATATACGAAAATATAATTTTGAAGAATTTGCTAAAGGAGATGAAAAGTATGATGTGTCAGTGCTTCCGCACGGGGGTGAATTGACCCAATCCATGAGCGGATCGACCGGGTGGAGTTGGCGTAACCAACTGGATTTCGTGAAAGTGTTTAGTGAGAAACATTCTATTACGGCAGCTCTTGGGTACGAGTTAATGAGTTCTCGGAGCAAGGGTTCTTCTGAAACCACTTACGGGTATATGCCGGACAGGGGTAAGGTGATCGTAAACATTCCTCCTTTTCACTCGGGAACAACAAATATTAGTGATTTATTCCGTACGGTTCCTAAGATTACAGATACGAAATCGAATACCATGTCGTATTACGTGACCTTGGGATATATGTTCGACGATCGTTTCGCCTTTAATGTGAGCGCCCGCGGGGATGCTTCCAATCGGTTCGGTCAGGACAAGAGTGCCCGTTTCCAACCCGTGTGGGCATTGGGTTTCCGTTGGAACATGGAGATGGAACCTTGGATGCAGAACCAGAATGTCGTACGCGGTATGAACTTCCGTTTCTCTTACGGGTATCAGGGTAACGTGGTGGATAACGTGAGTCCTTTCCTGATCGCGACGATTGGTATGGATCCCAGAAGTTATGATTATACGTTGACCGTTAAGGATCTGCCCGCTCCGAAATTGAAATGGGAGAAGGTGCAGAATATAAACTATGGTATTAGTGGTAGTTTGTTTGATAATAAGATTTCGTTCTCTTTCGACGGGTATTACAAGAAAACGACTGATATGGTGATTGCTTTGGAAGTGCCATACGAGAATGGGGTACCCAGCCGTCCTATCAACGGTGGAAAGATGACAAATTCCGGTTGGGATGCCAGTTTCGGGTTTAGTCCGGTGAAAGGGAAAGATTTCATCGTTTCTTTGGGCTTCAATATGGGGAAAGTGTACAACAAACTGGAATCGGAAGTGGAACCTCGCCATAATTGGCAGGAAGCCGCTAGCGGTAATTTGAGTAAAAAAGGATACGCGGTGTCTAGTTTCTGGGCGTTACGTTTTGCCGGATTAAATCCCGAACACGGTGGACCGATGTTTGATTTGAGTGGCTCGGAATTGGAAGAAGCAACGACAGATGCCACCGTGTACATGGATTATGCCGGAAAGATGGAGCCGGACTTTAACTGTGGGGTATCCTTTTCTATTCGCTATAAAACCTTCTCGTTGTCGAGTGGTTTGTACTTGAGCGTGGGTAACCAGACGTTCTTGGCTCCGATGGGCAATATGACACAAAGTATCCCGAGCGAGTATGAAAATATGTCAACTGAATGGGTGAAACGTTGGAGAAAACCGGGAGACGAAAAAATTACTAATGTTCCTTCGTTGCCAAATATGATCACGAGTGCAAGATTGGTGAAGGTAGTGAATGAAAATTATAACCCGTATGATTTGTATGCTTATTCATCGGTACGCGTGGTGGATGCTTGGTATTTGCGTTGCGGTAGTATATCGCTCTCTTATTCCGTGCCGGAAAGATTGTTGCCGGGTACGTTGCAAGGCATAGGATTCTCGTTCTCGTTAGGAAATCCGTTCCAAATCAGAAGTAAGGATTTCAAGGGACGCGACCCGGAGGTGGCTTTGGGCGGACAACCATTGCAGAGAACCATGTCGTTAGGTGTTAGTGTAAGTTTTTAAATCATAAAGAAATACGAATATGAAATCAAGGTTGTTTTTACTATTTCTGGCACTTTGCTTTATTCAATGTGGTGACTTTTTGGAAGAGCAAAGTCAGAGTGAAGTTCGCCCTTCAACGGTGTCGGATATGGAAAAAATCTTGGAGTCGGGAGCTTATCCGACACAAGCTGCGGGTCGATTGTTTAATCGCGAAACAGAGATATTCACGGATAATGTACAGAGTACGATTGTAGATGTGGGGCTTGTGACTCGCAAAGAAAGTGAATCGTGGCGATTCAGATGGGATGAAGCTATGTTCCATGAAGATGGCGGGGGAGCGGACATCACTTTTTGGTCTACTCCTTACGAACGGATTAAAGGATGTAATATCGTGTTGGAATACACGGACGAAATGGATGGGAGTGACGTGAAAAAGGCACATATTAAAGGTGAGGCTTACGTTTTGCGGGGCTTGTATTACTATATGCTGGTGAATTTTTTCGGAGCCCCTTACAATGGCGGAGATCCGACAACGAATCTCGGTGTTCCTTTGAAATTGGTTACTGGCGTTACGGACGAAAAATTCAAGCGTAATACCGTGGCAGAATGTTACGATCAGATACTGAAAGATATATTGTTGGGAACCCAATTGATGAAAGAGAACCATGAAAGACAATCGAATGATATATTGCGTTTACGGTATCCGACAGGGTATGCTTTGTTATCTCGAGTTTATCTTCACATGAATGATTGGGATAAGGTAATCAGCTATGCCGATTCCGTGTTAGATATTCAACCGCAATTGTTGGACTTGAAATCTGCTTACAATGCTTCTGGATCTGGCGTGTATCATGGAAACACGAGAACCGAGATATTGTGGGCAATGGCGGAAACGGATGGTACTACAAAAGATAGAGATGTGATAGCTCCTTTTATCCCTTCTTCGGATTTGCTTGATCTTTACTTGTTATATGATGTTGATGGAACTACAGACGGACGTATGGATGACAGGGGTATCGGTTGGTTTAAATGGAGTTCTTGGGACAATCCCCGGGTATATCGATGCGTATTGAAAGGCTATGCCGCTCAATATTGGATTAATGCAGGGATCCGTACGGCAGAGGTGTATTTGAACCGTGCAGAGGCTTATATTCGTAAATACATGAAGTCCGGTAACGAGGCAGAGGCTCGCTTGGCTTTGGAAGACTTGAATGAATTGCGCCGGCATCGTTTAAGCGCCGAGTACGTGGATGTGGCCATGGATAAATTCGCTAATGCAGAAGAATTGTTGGAATTCTGTTTGCGGGAAAGACGTCGGGAGTTATGTTATGAAGGCAATCACCGTTGGTTCGATTTGCGTCGCTTGGGAATGCCGGAGTTGACTCATGTTTTCTTGGATAACGATAACGGGTACGAAACGACCTATACCTTACGGAAAAATGACGGACGGTATGTATTGCCCATCCCGGGAGAAGTGTTGTTGCGAAACCCGAACTTGGCGAATGGTGTTGATAATAGTACTCATAACGAATAATTGTTTTACTATGAAATTCAGATATTTATTATTTATCGTTTTTTGCGCCGTGATATGGACCGGGTGCTATAACGAAAAAGATATCGTACCCACGGAGGGGAGCGAGATGATGTATTCCTTGCCTCAAGGCAATCACGAGTATGACAAGGATATTGTCGCATGGTTTGATAAATACGGTTTTTACACGGTTTATGATTTTAAGATAGGTGATTTGTACTGGGCAAATACCGCATGGGAAGAACAAGTAGAACCGAATTTGGGTGGATATTTGTCGGCAAAGCAAGCGGATCCGGAGCACGTGGGACCAGTATTGGAGATGTTTCAGGAACTTTTCTTGGATTATTACTCGGAGGATATGCTAAAGGAAAACATGCCTTTGAAGGTGTTCCTGTGTTCTGAATTGTGGAAGGGAAGTTGGAAAATGAATTATCTTACGGGAAAGATGGAACGTGGGGATTCCGTGGAGTTGATGGCATACAAGGGGTATGATTATATCGCATTGAATGGGGCGAGAGAAGATTTTGAAATTACGGAAAGCGTGAAATCAGACTTTTTAAGAGAGGTTAATAAGGTCTTTATTAACATCTTGACAACGAAAGGACTTTTCTCTATTCCGGAAGAATTTTTGCAGGTTTCCGATTATAAGGTGCCTAACCCTACAGCATGGCCGGGAAGTCCTACTGCTATTCCCGGACCGTCGAACAGTGTTTTCGCCCTCGGGTACCTGAATGTACAAACGGTAAAAAGCAGCTTCGTGCTAACGGAGATGCAGGAAAAAGATTTCGCTTTTTACATGGACTTAGTGATGTCGTATTCCATGGCGGAGTTGGAGTCGGAAACTGCAAATTGGAGTATGTATGACAATCAATCGTATATGGACTATACCGGAATATTGTATCCTCAACGCGGATATGATAAAGTGCGGCAGAAGTACGAGATATTGGTTGATTATATCGAGAGTTTCGGGTTGAGTTTAGATCGTATCCGTTTCCCCGAACGTTTTGCGACCGGGGAGGGAGAATAAAAACATCGATGTTAGTTTAGTTTTTTAGTGATCATTTATATGTGATGCATCGCTCGTTTTTTACGGGACGGGCGATGCTTTTAGGGTGTATTGTATGTAAAAATATAACAGTGTTATGGAAGAGATTATCGTAAGAGTAGAACATTTGTCACATCGGTATAGCATCCAGTGGGCTGTGAGAGATGTAAGTTTTGAAATTCCCAAGCACGGGATTTACGGGTTGCTGGGTGCGAACGGGGCGGGGAAATCGACCGTGATGAATATCATGTGCGGGGTGTTGAAACAGACCGAGGGGGAGGTGATTATCGCGGGAGTGAACACGAAACGGGATACGATTGCCGCCAAGCGGCATATCGGTTTTTTGCCGCAGAAACCTCCTTTGTATCATGATTTAACGGTAGAGGAGTATTTGACACATGCGGCAGATTTGCGCTGGGTGGCACCCCGTGAGATGAAGAAGGCGGTGGAAGAGGCGATGGAACGTTGTGCTATCACTCATTTTCGTAGACGGTTGTTAAAGAATTTATCCGGGGGGTACCAGCAGCGAGTGGGTATCGCGCAGGCTATCGTGCATAAACCGGATTTAGTGGTGTTTGACGAGCCGACCAACGGTTTGGACCCGAACCAGATCGTGGAAATTCGTCATTTAATCAAGAGTATTGCAGAAGAACGCACGGTGATTCTCTCCACGCATATATTGCCGGAAGTGCAGGCTACCTGCGACCATATCCTGATGATGGATCACGGGAAGATGGTTTTTTCCGGAACCGTGGACGAGTTTGACAATTACATCGTGCCGAACACGATATATGTTCACTTTGCCAACGCACCCTCGGTCGAGGTGTTGGGACAAGTGGAAGGTGTGACTGGGGTAGAGGACCTGGGCGGACAGCAATTCCGCATGCGCTTTACTGATGCGCAGGAGGTAACCGAACGCCTCGTGGACCAAAGCACCGAACATCATTGGCGAATGCAGGAGATTCGGCAGGAGAAGAATTCGTTAGACACGATATTCGCCAAGTTGACAGAGAAGGGAAAGGGAAATTAATTGCTAAACGTTAAAGAGATTTATTATGAGAGCCATATATAAAATAGCGAAGACGGAATTGCAGATGCTTTTTTATTCGCCTATCGCTTGGTTGTTGCTACTGTGTTTTGTTTTTCAGACCGTGTTCTTTTACACGGGTATGCTTGAAGGCTTCGTGCTTGACGTGGAGAATAGCGGAACGACTTATTGGTGTTCCAAACGTCTGTTTATCATGGGATATGGTGCCGGATCGGGGTTATGGCCGAGCGTGGTGAATATCTTGTACCTGTATATCCCGTTGTTGACGATGGGGGTGATCAGTAAAGAGTTGAGTAGCGGTTCTATTAAATTGTTGTATTCTTCACCGATCAGTAATACCCATATCGTGTTAGGAAAATTCTTGGCGATGGTGGTGTACGCGTTATTGTTGACGTTGATCTTGTTCGTGTATGTCGTATTTGCTTGGTGCACGATTGATAATTTCGAGTGGGCATGGGTGTTGACCGGATTGTTGGGGATATTCCTGTTGGCCTGCACGTACATGGCGGTGGGTATTTTCGTTTCCAGTTTGACTTCCTATCAGGTGATTTCGGCCGTGGGTACGTTTATCGTGTTGATGTTGTTGGGTATGGTGAGCGGCTGGGGGCAGCAATACGACTTCGTGCGGGAAATTACCTATTGGTTGGGAATGAACGGACGTGTATCTACTTTTATTCAAGGTATGTTATGTAGCGAGGATTTGATCTATTTCCCGACAGTGATAGTGTTGTTCCTGATGTTGACGATTATCCGTTTGCATGCTATCCGCCAGAAGCAGAAATTTACGATCACGCTTTATAAAAATCTTGTGGTGATCGCTTTGGTTTGCTTGGTGGCATTCGTTTCTTCCCGCCCGGCATTGTTGGCTTACGCGGATACGACTTCCACGAAGAGTAATACGTTGACTCCTGTGGCTCAAGAGATCGTGGGGAAATTGGAGGGAGGATTGACAATCACTTCTTACGTGAACGTGCTTGACCAGAGATACGGCAGTTACGCTTATCCCCATTTCATCATGTATAACCGGGAGGCTTCGCGGCAATTCACGCGTTTTAAACCGGAAACGAAGTTGAAAGTGGTGTATTATTACGCCGACCCGAACGAGGGTATGCCGGGACGTCCTTCTGCTTGGCAGCAAGCCCGCCAATTGTGCGAGGTGTACGAGATCGACAGTATGATGTTATTGTCAAAAAATGAGGTGGACAATATGGCGGATTTGGCATCGCAGGGATACCGGTTCGTGCGCGAAGCTGTTCGGGAAAACGGGCAGAGAGAGTGGTTATACGATTTTACCGGTCGGGGATTATTGGATGAAGGTTCAACATCCGTGGCATTGAAGCGTATGGTGATGGAGGTGCCCAAGATCGGGTTCGTGACCGGACACCGGGAGAGAAGTATGTACGGGGACGTCCCGTATAACATGGGGTATTTGCTGACAAATAAATGGCATTCCACGGCTATGGTTAATCAAGGATTCGATCTGGAAGAGGTGACGTTGGATAAGGATATCGCGAAAGACGTTGATTTGTTGTGGATTGCGGATATGCGTACCGAATTGACTCCGGAGGAGGAATCCGTGTTGGAGAGATATATTGCACGGGGTGGAAACATGATATTCATGGGAGAACCCAGCCACCGGGAGGCTCAAAATAAGGTCTTGGGCAAGTTCTTCGGGTTGGAGTTGACTCCTTTGGTCGTGGGACCGGACGTGCGGTTCAAGGGTACGTTGCCTACTGCTAACCTTTTGGCGGTAGTGCCGACTCGAGCAGGGAAAGAGTTACTGCCTCAGTTGAAAACGACTTACCGCATCGTGCATGAGAATTGCGCGGGGATAGAGCAAGTGGAAGAGAAGGGATTCAAGGTGGAGGCCTTCTTGGAAACGGATACAATCGCTCCGGTGTGGACGGAGTTGGAAACCACGGATTTCGTGGATGATACCGTGAAATTTAACCCGGCGGCAGGAGAAATCTCCAAGGTGTTCACTACCGCGGCTGGGTTGACCCGTCAAGTGGGGGATAAGGAACAGCGTATCTTGGTGACGGGTGACGCCGATTGTTTGTCAAACAACGAGTTCGTGATCACCCGGGGAGTTTCGGCTGCCAATGGAAATCTGCTGGCAGGAACTGCTCTCTGGATGACATACGGGGAATTACCCTTGGATATGCGGCGTCCGGACACGAAGGATTCTTCTGTATCGATCTCCATGGCTTGGTACAGGGTATTCAAAGCGGCGTTTAAATTCGGGTTACCGATCTTATTGTTGGGATGCGGGGTGTTCATCTGGTTCCGACGGAGAGGAAGATAAGCGAGTGTGAAAATTTTGGTATGATAAAAAAGAAATAAAAGATATTTATGGAAGAAGCTATCGTAAAAGTGGAACATTTGTCACATCGTTACAGTGTGCAATGGGCTGTCAAGGATATTAGTTTCGAGATCCCGAAGAAAGGTATTTACGGTTTGTTAGGCTCTAACGGGGCGGGGAAATCGACCGTGATGAACATTATATGCGGGGTGTTGAAACAAACGGAAGGGAATGTTTTTATTCACGGTGCGGATACGCGTTTGGATCCCTTGGAGGCGAAGAAACATATCGGATTCTTGCCCCAGCAGGCTCCGTTGTACACGGATATGACGGTGGAGGAGTATCTGACACATTCGGCTTATTTGCGCCGGATGCCGGATGCCGAGATCAAAGCGGCCGTGGAGGAGACGATGGAGCGTTGCTCTATCATGCACTTCCGTAGTCGGTTGATCAAGAATCTTTCCGGGGGATACCAGCAACGGGTGGGGATTGCACAGGCTATCGTGCATAAACCCGCCTTGGTGGTGTTCGACGAACCGACGAACGGGTTGGATCCGACACAGATCTTGGATATCCGCCGCCTAATACAAGATATTGCGAAAGAGCGGACAGTGATCCTTTCCACGCATATTTTGAGGGAAGTGCACGCTATATGCGACTACCTGTTGATGATCGAACAAGGAAAGTTGGTGTTCTCCGGGACGGTAGACCAGTTTGATAATTATATCGTGCCGAGTACTATTTTCTTGCAATTGGCGGATGCCCCGGCTCCCGAGGTGTTGATGCAAGTGGAGGGGGTGACCGGTGTAGAGGAGTTAGGTGGACAACGTTTCCGTATCTCGTTCGAGGATGCGGAAGGTGTACTGGAACGCTTGGTCGAGGCAAGTTCCCGCAATCGCTGGCGGTTGGTGGAGATCCGACCGGAGAAAAGCTCGCTGGACGATATTTTCGCGGCGTTGTCGAAACAAGCGCACTGATGTATAATTTAAGGTATGTGACTATAAAAAATTGAGATTATGAAATTGATATATAGAATAGCGAAGGCAGAGTTGCGGATGCTTTTTTGTTCGCCGGTAGCATGGTTTCTGTTGGTGATATTTACTTTGCAGACGGCCTTGTTCTTCACGGGGAGATACGAGTGGTTCATGAAAGGGAATGAATACGGGAGCGGGAGAACGATGATGACTTCCATGTCTTTGTTCGCGAACGGGATTTGGGGGATCGTGCAGAATTACTTGTATTATTATATCCCGCTGTTGACGATGGGGTTGATTAGTAGGGAGTTGAGTAGCGGGTCTATTAAATTGTTGTATTCGTCACCGGTTCGTAATTCACAGATTATCTTGGGTAAATTTCTGTCGATGGTGATTTACGCCGCCCTCATGTGCGGAATATTGTTGCTTTACGTGATTTATGCCGCTTTCACGGTGGAGAACTTTGAATTACCTGTGGTGTTGGTCGGTCTGTTGGGATTGTTCCTGTTGACTTGCACGTACGTGGCAGTGGGTATTTTCGTGTCCAGTTTGACTTCTTACCAGTTCGTGGCTGCAATCGGAACGTTTATCATTCTGATGTTGTTGAGCATGGTCGGGGGCTGGTGGCAGGAGTACGACATCATTCGTGACGTGACTTACTGGTTGAGTATTAATGGTCGGGCTTCCACGTTCGTGATGGGTATGCTTTGCTCGGAGGACGTGTTGTATTTCCCGATCGTGACGGCTTTGTTCTTGTTCCTGACGGTGATTCGCTTGAACGCAGTGCGCCAGAAAGTACGTTGGCAGGTTTCTTTCGGTAGATATGTAGCTGTTGTATTGATTGCCTGTACGTTAGGGTATTTCTCTTCCCGTCCGAAATTGATGGGGTATTACGATGCTTCTTCCACGAAATGGAACACGTTGACGCCGCATAGCCAAGAAATCGTGTCGAAGTTAGATGGTGGTTTGACGATCACGGCTTACGTGAATATCTTGGGACCGAATTACCAGATGTTTGCTTTCCCCAAGTTTATTCAACAGAATCGGGAGCATTTTAAATTGTACGAGCGGTTTAAACCCGAAATGAAATTGAAAGTGGTGTATTATTACGATACGATCACCCCGGCTGACGGGATATACGGGGAAACTTTTGCGCAAAGATTGGGAAGTAAGAATCAAACTGTGCGTCAGGCGGCTAAGAAAATGTGCGAATTGTTCCAGTTGGATAGCGTTCACCGGGTATTGAGTCCCGAGAAAGTGCGGGAGTTGACGAATTTGGAAGGGGAGAAAACGTTTGCTTGGGAGTTGGTGCGTGAAAGCGGTGAAAGAGCTTGGTTGCGCACGTATGACGACCCGATGAATCCATTTCCGACTGAGGCGGAAATATCTGCCGCCATGAAGCGGATGACGCTGGAAGTGCCGAAGATCGGTTTCGTGGAAGGATACGGCATGCGCTCTATCCATGATACGAAGACTCGCGGTTATTACTTCTTCGCTTACAAGAAAGATTTCCGTCAGGCGTTGGTAAACCAAGGATTTGAAACTGTGGAGATCAATTTGGAAAAGGGAATACCGGCGGATGTGAATATCTTGACTATAGCCGATATGCGTGAACCTTTCACTGAGAATGAAGAACAGGTTTTGGCAGATTATATAGCCCGGGGAGGCAATCTGTATGTTTTGGGAGAACCGAGAAGACGAGAAGTGATGAACCCGTTGTTGAACAAGTATTTCGGGGTGGAATTGTTAGAAGGTACGCTGGTGCAATATCGTTTGGATTGGTTGCAACCGGATATACTGAACGCATTGATTACTCCTGCCGCCCGCGAGTTGAGTTACTATTTCGGGTTGGCTTACGGGGTGATGTTGCCAACGGCAGCAGGGTTGGAGAAAGTGGCTGACCGGGGTTTCAAGGTGACTCCCGTGCTGGTGAGCGATACGTTGAATATTCAGAGGAAAGAGAATCGTTCATACGCCGTGTGGAACGAAATGGAGTCTTTGGATTACGTGGAGGAACCCTTGACGATCAATCCGGCAAAAGGCGAGGTGGCCAAGGATTACTGTGCGGGTATGGCATTAACCCGTATGGTGAACGGTAAAGAACAGCGTATCATGATTTTAGGGGATGCCGATTGTATCTCTAACGGGGAGATCACGGAAGGTCGTTCTCAAACCAACTTCATCATGGACTTGGGTACTTTCCACTGGTTGAGTAATAACGAATTGCCCGTGGACGTGAGAAGACCGAGTACGACGGATAACCGGGTAGACATCGGAAGATACGGGTTCTACGTGATGAACTGGGGATTCAAATGGATTATCCCGTTGTTGCTTGCCGGTGCCGGAATCGTGTTGTGGATTAGAAGGAGATCCAAGTAATTAAGTGATTTATGATTTACGATTTATGATTTCGGAAGGCCGGATGATTGAATCGTAAATCTAAAATCTAAAATCATAAATTGAATCATGAGTTTCAAAATAGATAAGCAAACATTGACGGATTTGGCTATATTCGGCACGGGTAAGAACCAGTCTGTTTATGAGATTTTCAACCGGACTCACTCTCGCGGGGGTGCCCGGTTGCTGGAAGAGATGTTCCAGTATCCTCTTTCTGAAATTGATGCCATTGAAAGCCGGAGTAAGGCTATCGCCTATTACATGGATAGCCGGATGTCCTTTCCTTTTCGGGGGGCAATATTTGATGCGATTGAATTTTACCTGAATAACACGGACAGCAGGACTCAGTTGATGGCACAGGACAATACCTTGGGACGGAAGGTAAAAAACATCATGGGTTCCGACACGGATTATACATGGATACACAATGGAATCATGGGATGTCTGGAAATGTTGAATACCTTGAATGACTTTCTGGATTCCGGGGGTGAAGCGAGTGACCAGAATGTCAAGAAAGCCAATGACGAACTGAAAACATTGCTCGCCAATGAGAAATGGAATTGGTATCGGCAGGAGAAAGGGAAGAAGAAAGTAAATTACGAGCAAGCGGTAAAATACGATAAGGTGTTCCGGTTTGAAGAGCGGAGTAAATTATTCAAGATGATGTACAATATATACTTGATGGACGTGTATATTACCGTGGGTGAAGTTGCCAGAGAACGGAATTTCGTGTTTGCCAAAGCTTTGCCGGCGGGGGAAAACGTGTTGAAGATGAAAGGCGTTTTTCACCCGTTCCTGAAGAAACCCGTGGGGAACACCATTAACGTGGACAAGAACAGCAATGTCATATTTCTCACGGGAGCGAATATGGCGGGTAAATCAACATTCATGAAGTCTTTCACGATAGCCTTGTTTCTGGCTCACGCGGGATTTCCCGTGCCGGCAGAGGAGATGGTGTTTTCCGTGCGTAACGGGATGTTCACGACCATTAACTTGCCGGACAACCTGAGCATGGGGTACAGTCATTTTTATGCCGAGGTGTTGCGTGTCAAGAAAGTGGCACAGCACTTGTGCCAGACGGAAAATCTGGTCGTCGTGTTTGACGAACTTTTCCGGGGCACGAACGTGAAAGATGCTTATGATGCCACGTTGGTGGTGACGGAAGCGTTTGCCGGGATACCGGATTGTTTGTTCATGATTTCGACTCATATCATTGAAGTGGGGCAGGTTTTAAAGGAGCGTTGTAAAAACATCCGTTTCGTTTACTTGCCGACGGTGATGGAAGGAAGTGTGCCGAGATACACGTATCAATTGACAGAGGGAATCACGAATGATCGTCACGGGATGATCATTATCAACAACGAGAAGATAATAGAAATAATAAACGGGGAAGGGGGCACGTTATGAGTTTCGAGACAGACAAGCAGACATTGGAGGATTTGAATATCTTGGGGCGGTACAAGAATAATTCGGTTTACAGTATTTTTTGTAATACGGTAACACGCGGGGGTGAACGCCTGCTGGAAAGGATGTTTCTCAATCCTTTGACGGATGCCGCGGAGATTAACCGACGAACCCAAATCTTCCGGTATTTCAAAGAGCATGATATTGCTTTTCCCGGCGAAACGAGAGAGTGTGATATCGTGGAGCAATATTTGTCGGGCGCCAGCGGTAAACATTGGGTATTTAATCTGGCGGTTCTATTAAGGGCGAAAACGCTGGAATTAATAGGAAATGATACCGTTATAAATCAGTGGCATGAACAAGTGATAACCACGTTGTTTTTCTTGCAAAAAGCCCAGGGGTATTTAGACGAGATTGTCAAGACAATCACGGGAAACCCGTTGGAAGAGAGAATCAAGTGGGGACATTCCCTGTTGCGGGACAAGGCGCTTGCCCGTGTGTTGGGTTTTCGGGGAGAAAAGCTAAGTTTGAGCGAGATGTTTAAGTTTGACAAGATATTGCGTTGTGATTTAAACAAGAAACTCGTTGATTTCGTGAAATTATTTTATGAAATAGACTTGAATACCGTGGTAGGGCGGGTTGCCCGGGAGCGGGAATTTTGTTTTCCGGTGGCTTATGCGGATAGTGAGGTTTCCATGGGGATACGGGGTTTGTTTCATCCCGCTCTTCCGGGTGCGGTGTCTAACGATCTGGAAATCACGAAAAATAGGAATATCTTTTTCCTGACGGGAGCGAACATGGCAGGTAAATCCACGTTGATGAAATCTTTCGGCATAGCTGTTTACATGGCACACATGGGATTCCCCGTGGCGGCGAAAAGTATGGAGTTCACGGTACAGGACGGGATATATACTTCAATCAACGTGCCGGACAACATTAACTTGGGATACAGCCATTTTTACGCCGAGGTTTTACGGGTGAAAAAAGTGGCCGTGGAAGTGAGTTTGTCAAAACGATTGGTCGTGATCTTTGACGAGTTATTCAAGGGTACGAACGTGAAAGACGCTTTCGACGCCACGCTGGCAGTGACACGGACTTTGGCAAATCGTCGGGCTTGTTCTTTCATGATCTCCACGCATATCATTGAGGTTGGTCAAGAATTAGGGAAGACGTGTGATAACGTGACTTTCGCATATCTCCCGACCGTGATGAAAGACAAGGTGCCGACTTACACGTACAAACTGGAAAGTGGAATCACGAGTGACAAGCACGGGATGATTATTATTAATAACGAACGAATCGTGGAAATCATTCGCTCGAGAGTAAGATAAAACTTCAAGAATTTATTTATGAGAATGTTAGATGATGTTTATTCACGTTCGAGAAGCGTGAGAAGAGGATGCATTGTGTTTTTAGCGTGCACGTGTATCATTATTTCGAGTGTGCGTGACGGGTTGACACAACAAAAGCCTTGGTCTTTACGGGTATGTATCGAGCACGCCCGGGAGCATAACTTGCAGGTGGAATATGCCCGGGTATCATTGGAAAATACTTTGGTTGAATCTTCCCGGGCAAAAGCCCAGCAATTACCGTCACTTGATTTTTCTTCAACTCAAGGTTGGGGGCACCAGAAAAAGGCGGGTACAAACGGGACGTTGAAATCGTCAAGTGCCTACACGGGCAGTTACTCGCTCAGCGGGAACATGACTCTCTACCAAGGGGGGAAACTCTCCCGTTCCATCCGGCAGCAAGAGCTGTTGGAAAAAGCCGTGACACAAGATGTGCTTGTCGCCCAAAACGATATCGAGATATCGGTGACGAAGGCGTACCTGCAAATCCTGTACGCGAACGAGACTTTAAAAACGGACAGGCAGACGCTGGAAAGTTCCGGTGAGCAACTGGCACGGTCGAAAGCCTTGCTTGACGCGGGTTCTATCAGCGCGAGCGATTTCGCGCAAATGGAATCGCAGTACAGCAGTGACCAATACCGGGTAGTACAAGCCGAGAACGATCTGGCTTTTTCCAAGTTGCAATTAAAGCAACTTTTAGAACTGGAACCGGAAGAGGAATTTGACGTGGTGTTCCCGGAACTGGACGAGGAAAGCGTGCTTGTCTTGATTCCCGGTCTTCAGGATGTTTACCGGGAAGCCTTACGGCTGATGCCGGAGGTGAAAAGCAGCCAGTTGAACGTAGAGTCGGCAATCGTGGGTGAAAAGATAGCCCGGGGGGATTACTTGCCGAGTGTCTCGCTCTCGGCTTCCGTTTCCACCGGGTACGATTCCAAGGGTAGCGGTTCCTATTTCTCTCAAATAGACGATCGTTTGGTTGAGAACATCGGGATTAATATCAGTATCCCGATCACGAACCGGAAGAAAGCTCGTTTGAATGTTTCAAAAGCAAGACTTCAAACCGAACAGTCACGTTTAGACGAGCAGAATACCCGTAAAAATTTGTTGCAAACGGTGGAATCATTACATCAAGATGTTGTTGCCGCCCAAAGCCGGTACATGGCAGCCAACCAACGGGTAAAATCGGCTTACACGAGTTACCGGCAGGTACAGGAGGAATTTGATGCGGGGATGAAGAACCCGGTTGATTTGCTGGTGGAGAAGAACAATTACCTGTCCGCGTTGCAGGAACAGATACAAGCGAAATACCAAGCGGTTCTCGCTTTCAAGTTGTTGAATTTTTACAGGAATGAACCGATTGATATATAAAATAATTGAAAATGAAAAAGATAGTTATTATAATAGCGATTGTAGTGGGGAGTATTTTGTTGTTTTTCTCCTTTCGGCCGAGAGAGAAAGAAACGGTGAATTACGAGGTGTTCGAGGTTAAAAAAGGGGATATTCGTAATACTGTTACTGCCACCGGTACGATAGAGCCGATCACGCAGGTAGAAGTCGGGACACAGGTTTCCGGCACGATAGCCCGTATTCTAGTGGATTATAATTCAGAGGTGAAAAGGGGGCAGCTTATCGCTGAACTGGATAAAACCGTGCTGGAATCGGAGTACGAGTCACAGTTGGCAACCCATTATTCCAACCAGAACGAGTACGATTACCAGAAGAAAAATCACGAGCGTCTGGCGGGATTGCACGCCAAGAATCTGGTTAGCGATTCAGATTACGAAACTGCCGAATATCAATATGAAAAAGCTCGTCGAACTTTGGAGAAATCTCGTTCTGATTTATTGAAAGCGAAGACGAACCTGAATTATTGCATGATATACTCGCCGATAGACGGGGTGGTTATTTCCCGAGCGGTGGACGAGGGGCAGACGGTGGCGGCGATGTTCAACACGCCGAAGTTATTCGTGATAGCGAATGATTTGCGAAAGATGCAGGTTATTGCCGACGTTGACGAGGCTGATATCGGTCAGGTGAAAGAGGGGCAGAAAGTGATCTTCACCGTGGACGCCTTCCCGGACGAACATTTCGAGGGTTCCGTGACGCAGGTGCGTTTGGAACCGATCGTGATGTCGAACGTGGTTACTTACGAGGTGGTGATTGACGCACCGAATCCCGATTTGAAGTTGAAACCGGGTTTGACGGCGAGTATCACGGTGTTGACGCACGAGAAGACGAATGTTTTGATGATTCCCTTGCGTGCCCTGCGCTTCCAGCCCGAGAATGAAGACGGGGAACTCATTGCTCCCGAGAAAACAAAGGTGCAACCGGGGATGAAAGAAACGAAATCTGTTTGGGTACAGGCCGCCGAGGGATTGAAGAATAAAAACGTGCGTACCGGAATCTCTGACGGGATTTACACGGAAGTACTGGAAGGTGTTCAAGCCGGGGAAAAAGTAATTACGGGAGTACATTTACCCGCTAAAGCGACAGAATCCATAAAAACTAAACCAGGTGGAAATCCCTTGATGCCTAATATGACAGGGCAGCGTCCTCATTAAATTTATGCCAGAAGTAAAGAGATGAAAGATATAATCAGAATAGAGAATCTTTGCCGTGATTTCGTGGTAGGTTCGGAAACGGTACACGCTTTGCGGGGAGTTTCTTTTTCGATCCAACCGGGGGAGTTCGTGACCATCATGGGCACGAGCGGTTCGGGCAAATCCACGTTGTTGAATATGCTGGGTTGTCTGGATATTCCCACGTCGGGGGAGTATTACTTGGACGGGAAGCCCGTGCGGGAAATGGGGAAAAATGACAGGGCTTCTTACCGGAATCTGAAGATAGGTTTTATTTTCCAATCTTATAACCTGTTACCGAAAACTACGGCACTGGAAAACGTGGAGTTGCCCTTGTTATACAACCCGTCCGTTTCCAAACGGGTAAGAAAGGAAAAAGCGTTGGATGCCTTGAAAGCGGTAGGCCTGGAGAACCGGGTGAATCATCGTTCCAACCAGATGTCCGGGGGACAGCAACAGCGGGTGGCAATCGCTCGAGCTATGGTGAACGATCCCGTAATCTTGCTGGCGGACGAGGCGACGGGTAACCTAGATACTCGCACTTCTTACGAGATTTTGGCACTCTTCCAGCGGCTGCACGCCGAGGGGAGAACGATCATTTTCGTGACGCATAACCCGGAAATAGCGGAGTTCAGTAGTCGCAACATATTACTCCGTGACGGTCGGGTTGTCGAGGATAAGAAAAACTCCAGAATTGGTTCCGCCCGGCAAATGCTGGAGGCGTTACCTAAAGAAATTAATTAATTTACGATTTATGAATTACGATTTATGATTAATAAAAGCGTTAGTTAGGGAGGATGATAATCATAAATCTGAAATCATAAATCATAAATCTAAAATGAATAAATGAATTACGGTAATTTGATAGTAATAGCCCTTCGGGCTTTGAGTAATAATAAATTGCGAGGGTTCCTGACGATGTTGGGTATCATTATCGGTGTCAGTTCGGTGATCTCGATGCTTGCCATTGGCGAGGGTTCGAAGTACACGATAGAGAAACAGATCGAGGAACTTGGGGCTAACATGGTGGTGGTCAATCCCACGAATGCCATGGTCGGGGGAATCCGGCAGAACGGGGTACTTGTCCAGACCTTGAAGTTGGAGGATTATCAGGCCATCGTTTCGGAAGTCCCCTACATGGAGAGTTGTTCCCCTTACGTGTCGAAGTCGGGGCAAGCCATTTTCGGCCCGAATAATGCCCCGACCACGGTATACGGTATTAACGAGGACTACATGGACATCCGCCGCTTGACGGTCAACCGGGGGGAGATGTTCAGCGATCAGGACATGAAGAATGCCGCTAAAGTGTGTGTGGTGGGGCAGACAATCGTGGACAATCTTTTCAAGAACGGGGAAGACCCTCTCGGGCAGGTGATCCGTTTTGATAAAGTGCCTTTTCGTGTTGTTGGAGTTTTGGCTCCTAAAGGTTATAATTCCATGGGGCGGGATCAAGATGATATCATCTTGGCACCTTTCACGACAATACAGAAAAGATTGCTAGCCATCCCTTACATGCATGGCATTTACGTTTCGGTGATAGACGAGAAGTACACGGGCAAGATGATGCAGGAGATCACGGGAGTGTTGCGGCAGACACATCGTATTCCCGTGGGGCAGGAAGATGATTTCACCGTTCGTTCGTTGGAAGAGATGAGTAAAGTGTTGACGATGGCGACGAAGGTGTTGACGATACTCTTGGCTTGTATCGGTGGTATCTCTTTGCTTGTCGGTGGCATCGGAATCATGAACATCATGTACGTTTCCGTCACCGAGCGCACGAGGGAAATCGGTTTGCGTATGTCTATCGGTGCCAAGGGACGGCATATATTGTTCCAGTTCCTGATCGAGTCGATTATTATCAGCGTGTCTGGCGGGATTATCGGCGTGGGGTTAGGGATCGGGGTTTCTTTGGTTCTCAGTTCTTTGCTGGGATGGCCTGTATCCGTGTTACTGTACTCCGTGGTGATATCGTTTCTTGTCTGCACGTTCACGGGTGTTTTCTTCGGTTGGTATCCCGCCCGCAAGGCATCCCGGCTGAACCCGATAGACGCTATCCGTTACGAGTGATAAAAATGTGCGTGCTTTTCTATAAATCATCTTGAACAACAACACAAGATGGAAGGCTGTCCGGAAACGGGCAGCTTTTTTGAATTATAAGTCGGTACTTTTTTGTTTTTGAAGTGTTATAAAAAAGCAAGGCTCGTGAAAGAGACGCTTGATCAAAGTTATGAATTAAAATCGTATGTATGGAAAATCCAATTGTAAAAGTTGAACATTTGTATCATCGTTACACGACACAGTGGGCGATCGAGGACATCAGTTTCGAGATCGACGGCTCCGGTGTAGTGGGTTTGCTGGGCTCGAACGGGGCGGGGAAGTCGACAACGATGAATATTATTTGCGGTGTGTTGAAACAAACTCAAGGGAAGGTATTTATTAACGGGTTCGATACGTTGAAACACCCGGTGGCTGCCCGGAAATATATCGGTTTTTTACCACAAAAACCACCCCTCTATCCCGATTTGACGGTGGACGAGTATCTTCGTTTTTGCGCGGAGATTCACTGGATGGACAGGAAAAAGATCAAGACGGCTATCGGGGAAGCGGAGGAACGTTGCGGGATCACGCACATGAAAGACCGCTTGTTGCGTAATCTTTCGGGCGGTTACCAGCAACGCGTGGGTATCGCGCAGGCTATTCTGCACGATCCGAAGTTCGTGGTGCTGGACGAGCCCACGAACGGGTTGGACCCGAATCAGATACTGGAAGTGCGCCAGTTGATCCGGGATATTGCCGAGGAGCGTACCGTGATGCTCTCGACGCATATCTTGTCGGAGGTGCAGGCTACTTGTTCCACGATCAAGATGATTGAACACGGGCGGGTTGTTTTTTCCGGCAGCGTGGATGAATTTGATAGTTATATCGAGCCGAACACGCTTTACGCCACTTTCGATTTGCCCCCTTTGCCGGATGAATTGATGGCGATGCCCGGCATCAGACGGGCGGAAAGCGTGGGAAGTCATGGTGTCCGCCTGACGTATGACGGGGATCGGGATACGATAAAGCTGATTATCCGGGAGAGTGTGGCACGGGGATGGGAAATGACGGAAATTAAGGTCGAGAAAAGCTCGATGGAAGCCGTGTTCGCTAAATTGTCAGGGAAATAATTTAATATGGAGGAAAAATTATGAGAGCAATATACAGGATAGCCCGTTTGGAGTTGTCAAATCTTTTTTATTCGCCGGTAGCGTGGCTTTTACTCGTGCTTTTCGTGTTTATGACAGGTATGGGATTTGCCGATATGATGGAGATGCTGGCAAGGCGGCAAGAATTGGGAAGCAGGGGATTGTACGCGATATCCCGGGTGATATTTTATACCCCCATGGGGGGATTGTGGTCGAGAGTGAGTCAGTTCCTATATTTATTGATGCCTTTGTTGACGATGGGGTTGATTAGTCAGGAATTTAACAGGGGATCTATCAAGTTGCTTTTTTCAGCCCCGATCACGGGCAGGCATATCGTGCTTGGAAAATACTTGGGCATCATGCTGTACGGTTTGTTGATGATGGCATTCCTGTTGGTTTACGTGCTGATAGCCGGATGCCTCGTGGAGTCGTTCGATTGGTCGGCAGTGTTGGCGGGTTTGTTGGGATTGTATTTTTTGTTCGGGCTTTACGCGGCTATCGGGCTTTTCATGTCGACGTTGACTACTTACCCGATCGTGGCGGCAATAGGAATGTTTGCCTTGCTGACCTTGCTGAATCTGGTTTCCGGTATCTGGCAGGAATTTACCTTCGTGCGGGAAATCACGTATTGGTTGTCGCTTGGCGGTAGGGCGAGCACGTTTATCAAGGGATTGATTTGCAGTGAAGATATTTTGTATTTCGTGCTTATGAGCGTGATGTTCCTGTGTTTCGCGATATTGAAATTGCAGTTGCGGCGGGAGAGCTGTTCTTTTGCAGGGAAAGCCGCGCGTTATCTCGGGGTGTTTCTCGCGGCGGTTTTCTTGGGGTATCTGACTTCCCGTCCGACGATGAAGTGGTATCATGATTCGACACACACGAAGAGCAATACTTTAACACAAGCGAGTCAGGATATCGTGGCACAGTTGGACGGCGGATTGAAGATAACGACTTACGTGAATCTGTTCGGGAGCATTCACAGCATAACGACGAAAGGTATCAATAGTGATATAGCCCGTTACGAGCGGTATATCCGTTTCAAACCGGAAACCAAACTCGATTATGTCTTTTATTATTACACGGACACGACGACCGAGGCTTTTAAAAAGAGATACCCGGAAAAGACTTTGTACGGGGCGGCTAAGGATGCGGCTAAATTGCAGGGAACCCGGTTGGGAAAATATCTTTCCCCGGAGGAACTGGCTAGAGAAGAGGCGCTAAGAAATATAGATTTAAGTGACGAGGGGTATCGTTTCGTGGCTTTGATCGAACGGGATAACGGGCAAAAAACTTTTCTACGGGTATATGCCGACATGAATCGTCTTCCGGGTGAAACGGAGATTTCCGCGGCGTTGAAACGAATTGCGATGAAGTTGCCTCAAGTGGGTTTCTTGTCGGATCATGGCGCCCGTTCGATTGTCGGGGATAAGAATCGGGATTATTCTTATATGGTTGCCGAGAAAATGTACCGGAAGTCGTTACTGAATCAAGGGTTTGACGTGACTGACGTGAATTTGAAGCGTAACCCGGGGGTGTTGGATAGTTTGGACGTGCTTGTTGTGGCGGAACCTTTGGAACCTTTCACGAACGAAGAGTTGAAAACTTTGTATCGTTACGTGGAAAGCGGGAGGAATCTGGTGATCGCCGGAAAACCGAAGAGTTATTCCCATTTGACTCCTTTGATGGAGTATTTAGGATTGAGTTTCGAACCGGGTATTCTGGTGCAACAACAGATTGACGAATATCCCCCGCATTTGTTTCTTTGCCGGGCAACGGAGGAGGCTCAAGAGATATCCCGCCTGTGGAAGAGTCTGTACGTGAACACGAACATGGGACGCCGTCCCGCGTCTCTGGTGATGCCGGGAGCCTTGGCTATCGAGCAGAAAGCGGAGAAGGGTTTCCGTGTAATGCCTTTGTTTCAAGGGCGGGATTCTGCCGCTTGGAATGAATTGGAAACGATCGATTTCGTGAATGACACGGCACGCCTGAACCCGAAAGCGGGAGAGCGTGCCGGGGTGAAAACGACGATGGTCGGATTGGAACGGGAGCATGCCGGGAAACAACAACGGATTATCGTGCTCGGTGATGCCGATTGTTTCAGCATGGGCGAACTGTCCACAACCCGCCGGGGGATATCGTCGGCGAACGGGGACTTGATTATGTCGATGTTCGACTGGCTGTCTTACGAGGAATTACCGGTGGATACTACCCGTCCCGATCCTATTGATAATAAGCTGAACTTGGGTATGGATGCCGGGGGAACCTTGCAAATCGTGTTGAAGTGGGTATTGCCGGCATTGCTTCTTTTGCTGGGAATACTGGTGCTGATCCGAAGGAAGGGGAAATAAGATAAAGTTCATTAAACTATAAAGTCCGTAAAGTTTATAATATCGTGATAAACCTTACGGACTTTTTTGCTTTCTCGGGTGTTTTCGTGTCAAAGATTTTGGTGAAAGGGAAACTTTCTCTATTTTTGGAAAAATATTTATTCCAATAATGAGGTATGACGGGCGTGACATAGCAGAAGAGGATTGGGTTAAAGGATTGAAGGACAATTCAAGTGAGGTTTTCGAACAGGTATTTCGGGAGATGAGTCCCAAATTATACAGGTTCGCTTTAGCCTATACCATGAATGCAGATACGGCAGAAGATATCGTGCAGGATACTTTTATGCGCCTGTGGTCAATGGCTGCTTCTCTGCCGGATGAAACCAATATCAGCAGTTATCTTTATTCTTCCGTGAAAAATTCTTGTCTGAATTATTATAAACATCTCCAAGTGGAAGATTCTAACCGGACGAAACTGACGGAAGCATTGATATACGTCGGTACGCTGGAGTACGAGGATAATAGTGCTTTATTCGAGAAAGTTCAAGAGTGCCTGCAAAAATTACCCGACCAACAACAAAAAGTATTGGAACTAAAGATATTCCGGAACATGAGTTACAAAGAGATCGCTCGTGAACTTGATATCTCGGAAACATCCGTCCATACCCACGTGAAACGAGCTTACAAATTTATCCGGGAATCCTTGCCGTTACTCTATGCGTTTATGATCTTGAAGGGAACGATTTAATTTTAGATTTATGATTTTAGATTTATGATTGGGGACTGCGCGAGACGTGCGTCTATTCTGTGATTTAGCGATTCTTGATTTTTGTGATTTATATTTGCATACAGAAACTCCGCCGAAAAAATGTAATAAATTACAAAAACTCCGCCGAAAAAGTGTATATTTGCACGAAAACTCCGCCGAGTTTATGTATCAAGAAATGAAAGAGAGGGTTGTTATGAGAAGAAAAGCATTGGATTTCCTGCGGGAATGGAAACAAAAGGATTCAAGAAAACCGCTAATAATACGCGGGGCTCGTCAAGTTGGTAAAACTTGGTTAATGAAAGAATTTGCTCGTGTAGAGTATGAAAATTTTGCTTACATTAATTTTGAGAATGATCGACAGGCAAAAAATCTTTTTTTAGATGATTTTGAGATATCTCGTATTTTATTGGGAATTCAAATAACGACAGGTGTAAAGCCGGAACCGGGTAAAACATTAATTATTTTCGATGAGATACAAGAGGCAGAAAGAGCTATCACTTCTTTGAAGTATTTTTACGAGAATGCCCCGGAATATCATGTGGTGGCTGCCGGCTCTTTGCTGGGAATCGCGTTACATCAGAATACTTCTTTTCCGGTAGGTAAAGTGGAATTTGTCGATTTGTACCCGTTGAGCTTTATGGAGTTTTTGAGTGCCGCGGGAGAGGATGCTCTAGTCGATCTCCTGCACCAAAAACAATGGCAATTGATTACTGCTTATAAAACAAAATATATAGAATTACTAAAACAATATTACTACGTGGGAGGGATGCCGGAAGTGGTTGCGAGTTTTGTACGTCATACGGATTTGAAGGAAGTGCGGGAGTTACAACGACAAATTCTGGATGCGTATGAGCAGGACTTTTCGAAACATGCTCCAGTTGAAGTCGTTCCCCGGATTCGAATGGTATGGAATTCTATTCCGGCACAATTGTCAAAAGAAAATCGAAAGTTTGTTTATGGATTAATTCGGCAGGGGGCGAGGGCGAAGGAATTTGAATTGGCGATTACTTGGTTGATTGATTGCGGTTTGGTGCATAAAATAAATCGTGTCACTAAGGTCGCGCTGCCATTGAAAGCTTATGAAGATTTCTCCGCGTTCAAATTATTTGTTGTTGATGTCGGTTTACTTGGGGCAATGACCGCGTTGGATGCCAAAACTTTATTGGATGGACATACTGTTTTTGTAGAGTTCAAGGGTGCTTTGACAGAGCAATTTGTATTACAGCAACTATTGTCTGATCCGGATTTGTCTATTTATTATTGGTCTTCTGATAAATCAGATGGAGAAATAGATTTCTTGATTCAATATCAGCACCTCTTGATCCCGGTGGAAGTTAAGGCATCCGAGAATTTACAAGCAAAAAGCCTTCGTTTTTTTTCAAAAAAATATAAACCCGAATTAGCGGTTCGAACTTCAATGTCTGATTACCGGAAAGAAGAATGGTTAGTTAATTTGCCTCTATATGCGGTAAGTGAACTTGTCAAGATTGAATAGAAATATCTATATTTTTACCTTGAATTTGCTATTCATTGAAGATATATCTATACTAAATGATGCTCTGATAGTACCGGATTGCCTGAAGAACGATATACGGATACTTGTCACAGTTTAAAAAAATATATCTAATTAACTTGTTTGTTATCAATCGTGTAAAGTAATTTTCAATTTTCAACTTTCAATTTTCAATTATTTTTTGTCCCCCATTTTTCCCTAACGTTGTCTTAATAATAAAGACAATGAAAAATCATGGAAATAGATAAAATCAGACGGGTAGTTTCGGGTAAGGCTTCCGAGGAAGAGCGGGAAGACGTGAGAGTCTGGATGGAAGGAGCGGAGGAAAGGAAACGGTTTCTGAAGGATGCGGAAGAGTATTACAGGGGTGAGGTGTCAGGAATCGAGGAGGAATCCCGACGAGTTGAGCGAATGTGGCAGCGGATGGCGTTGCCCCGGAAGAAGCAACGGATGATTGCTTGGCGGCGGTGGGTTGCCGTTGCGGCGTGTGTGGCAAGCGTTGTAGGTGCGGTCTTGTGGATGGAAACCATAAAGGAAAAAGAAGCGGGAGAGAAAATATTGCCATTGGAAGTGGCACATTCCAAAGGTGTGAAATTGATTTTGCCGGATGGTAGTACTCACGAGATCACGGGAGAGAAAGCTTTGTCCATGAAGATTCCGGGATTCGAGGTGAATATGGAGAGTGCCACCGTTCAGGAAAAACGGGAGATTGATAACGAACAGGTTGCCCCTGTCGTGGAATATAGTGAGATCGTTGTACCTAGAGGGGCAGAATACTCGTTGATCCTTTCGGATGGAACAACTGTAATATTGAATTCAGAAACCCGTATGCGGTTTCCGAATACTTTCACGGGAACGGAACGAAAGATATTTTTAAGCGGAGAGGCTTATTTTGATGTTGTCCGGGATGAAAACCACCCTTTTCTTGTGGAATTTCAAGGCGGGAATATACGTGTGCTAGGGACTCAATTTAACGTGAAAGCGTATATGGGACAAAATACCTTTGCCACCTTGGTTTCCGGAAAAGTGGAGGTTTCATCAGGCCGAGATTCAGTCTTGTTGCAACCCGGAGAGTTGTGCGAAATTGCGACGGCGGATCGTTCGCTTTCGGTACGGGAGGCGGATCTGATGGCGGTATTGGCTTGGAAAAACGGGGAGTTTGTTTTCAAAAATGCTTTGCTGAACCAAGTTATGGACGAGTTGGCACGTTGGTATGATGCAGAGATCGTCTGTGAGTCTTCCGAGTTGCAAGGAATGAGATTTCATATTTATATGGATCGGACGAAAACTTTGGAAGAAGCACTGCAAGTAATTTCAAAAATGGGGGATATTACCTATGAGATAGCGGGAAAGAAAGTTATTATTAAAAAGCGGTAAAAAACGACGAGAGATGTTGGTCCATCTCTCGCGTACAAAGTCGCTGTATATTTCAACAGTCACATTAATTACACAAATCTATGAAAAAACAACAAAATATCAAGGAAGAAACTTGAAAAAGTTTCGAGGTGAAAATTTGAGAGGATTGCTACAATCTACTTTTACAAGTAAACAAGAGAACGGAATAAACGGCGAAAAGGCAAACGAGATGTTGGTCCATCTCCTTGACAATGTCGCTGTATATAAATGTCACATTAATAACAAAAACTTTATGAGAGAAACTCGACAACAACTTCTTAGAAATTTTCTCGGATTGAGAGAAAAATTGTCCAAGTGGAGCGTCTGTCTGTTGCTTTTGTGCTTCACGGGAAGTATAAATCTTCAAGCACAGACGGATAATGCGATTAAAGTGAATCTGGATGTCCAAAACACATCTTTGATTAAAATTATTGAAAATTTGCGGGTACAGACTCGTTACAATTTCTTGTTCAATTCAAGTGAATTGAGCGGCTATACCGGTATTACAGTAAAATTGCAATCTGTGACTTTGAAGCAAGCGCTTGATTCTTTGCTGATTGGGCGCAAGACCGGATTGATGTATTCGATAGAAGGGAAAACAGTCATTATTAAAAGAGCCGAGCAAGAAAAGGTAAAAGCCTGCCGAATTTCCGGAACTGTTTTGGATAAACAAAAGCAAACGATGCCGGGTGTGACGGTAAAAGTGGATGGAATGGCTTTGGGGACGGCGACGAATAACGAAGGAAAATTTACCCTTGAATTGCCCATGCAAAATGGTATTCTTGTATTCTCTTTCGTGGGATTCGAAACTAAAAAAGTGCCTTTTACAGCCGGGAAAGAATTGACCGTGACACTGGAAGAAGAAGTCTCCGATTTGGATGAGGTTACCGTGATCGCTTATGGAGAACGGAATAAGAGGGAATTGATTAGTTCTATTTCATCCGTGAAAGCGAAAGATCTGGAAGAGATTCCTTCTGCCAGTTTTGCGAATTTACTTCAAGGACACATGGCGGGAGTCGAAATTAATAATGTCGCGGGTTCTCCCGGTGGAGGCGGAACGAAAGTGAATATCCGCGGGTATAATTCTTTGTTGATAGATGGAGTTAATGACGGTTCTCCTCTGTATGTTATTGACGGTATTCCCATGCAGGCTTTTACCTCTCCCGTCACGGGTACTAACACGTTGGCCGAGTTGGATCCTTCGACGATTGAATCCGTGGAAGTATTGAAAGATGCTGCATCTGCAGCGATTTACGGTTCCCGGGCAAGTAATGGGGTGATTCTGATTACGACTAAAAAAGGAAAAACAGGTAAAGCCAAATTCTCGGCAAACGTATCCTATTCGAGTTCCATTCTACCCGAAACTCCGACTCAGATTAGCGGACACGGGGAAAGATTGTGGCATATATTAGTGGCAAGGAATGAGCGCATGGCTTATCAGGATGACAATGGTGCTTATATATTCCCGAATTCTTACGAAGACGTGTTCGAGAAAGAGTATGGTGCTTATGATTTCTTTTGGAATCGTGGTATTCCTATGAGAAATGGAGAAGTGTATCGTCAGTTGCAGGATAGTATAAACCCTTTTTATAATAATTCCACGAATTGGTGGAAATATTGTTTTCGAACCGGTAAAATATTGAATGCTAATATGCAGGCTTCCGGAGGCTCCGAGAATTTCAAGTACTTGGTCGGTTTGGGGTGGTATAACGAGAAAGGGATAATGTTGGGTAGTGATTTTAAGCGAGTGAATTTTATCAGTAACATGAATGCGAATTTGCGGAAGAATCTGACATTGGATTCCCGTGTATATATGGCATATACCGATAGAAGTAAAGGTGCCGGGTATACCGGTTTTGGGGGAGGAACCAAGATTGAAGCCTTGACCGTGGATCCCATGCAGAATTCTACTTTATTACCCGGTAAAGGAAGTAGTGTGGAAACAGAAACGCTGAAGAGGTTGAACGGCAGTGTGGAAAGCAATCTTTCATTTAATATTCGCGGAAGTGTGGCTTTAGCTTATGAAATCGTGAAAGGATTGAATCTGTCGGCAAACGTGGCAATGGATTTTACGCAGACACAAAAAAATGCTTTTGACCCCAGTTACTTGAGTTCTGATAATTTGAGTGTCTCAACAGGGCAAATCGAACAATATATGATGTTCCAGACAGAAGAGTTGTTAAATTATAAATTCGATTTGAAGAAAAATCATCATTTTGATTTGTTATTTGGATTCACTTATTCCCGGTGGGTGAAAAATGAATTTAGCGGTAGTGGAAAGGGAAGCCCGAGTAACGATATACATTACGTGCTGGACGGTTTTCTCACGATAGATGAATCAACCGGATACCCGATTGCTTTACAGGCATATCGGTCTGATTCGGAAAGAAAAATGCTTGTCAGCGGCTTCGGACGTATCGCGTACAATTACAAACAAAAGTATTTGACCGAATTTACACTTCGAAAAGACGGTTCTTCCGTGTTCGGGAAAGATGTTCGTTGGGCGACTTTTCCTTCCGTTGCCGTGGGATGGGCTTACTCGGAGGAAAATTTTCTGAAAGATATATGGTGGATGAGTTATGGAAAACTTCGGGCGTCTTGGGGACGGTCCGGTCAGCAGTTTGACGAGGCTTACCTTGCGTTAGGCACTTTACAAATAGGGGGAAGTTTCATGGGAAATGTTGGTGTTCGTCCGGAGACTCTTTCGAACACTAGATTGAGTTGGGAAGAGACGGATCAATATGATATCGGTTTGGATTTGGATATTTTTGATTATCGTCTGAAATTGAAGATGGATTATTACTACAAGTATACCAAATCTTTGTTGTATAACGTGAAACTTCCCGGTGATGTTTACCTCTTGGATCGTCAGTGGCAGAACGTGATGGAAGTTTCCAATGAAGGACTCGAATTGGAAGCGTTGATCGATATTCTTCGGAACTCGGCAGTGAAATGGAGAGCTAAATTTAATATTTCCCGTAATTGGAATCGTTTTGAGAAGTCGTACACGAACATGGATATGGATGGTTTTGTCATTGGAAGATCGATTTCAGGAATTTACGCTTATAAGGATGAAGGGTTTGTTCAAAATGAAAAAGACATTCCGGTTTATTCCGACCAGATAGGAAATAAGAATCCCTTATATTTTGGAAACCGATTTAATCCCATGCGTGTCGGGATGAGAAAATTGAAAGACATGGATATGAACGGATGCATTGACGGAGATGATATGTATTATGCCGGTTCGGCTTTACCTGTCGCTTATGGTGGTTTTGCCAACGAGATAAAGTGGAAAGGATTTGATTTGAACTTGCTGTTGACTTATTCGTTAGGGCGGAAAATGATAGATATGTACATGAAAACATCGTTGGCTTTTGATAAAAAATTCATGCCTATTCTTACTGACTATCGTGACAAAACTTTCTGGCAAAAACCGGGAGACGAGACCGATTACCCGGCATTGGAGGCATCGTCAAGCGAATACACGGGACAGTATGGCGGGTTGATTGATTCCCGTATCGAACGGGTGAATTATATGCGGGTGAAACAATTAACAATAGGGTATAATCTTCCTCAAAATATTGTAAGTAAAATTCACTTGGATGGTATCCGGGTATTCTTCACGGGTGAAAATCTGTTATTGTGGACAAATTACTCGGGATTGGATCCTGAAATTGTAAATCCGTCCACGGGAATAGATAATGGAGGTAACTACCCGTTAGCGAGAAAATTGACATTAGGTTTAACCGTAAAATTTTGATTATGAGAAAATATATTTACGTGGTATGTTGCTTTCTTTTGACGGCTTGTGACTCTTTGTTGGATGTGGTTCCAGAAAATGCTTCCACGATAGGCAATTATTTTAAAGATGAGAAAGAGCTGGAATCCGTTACGTCGGAGATGCATAGTATTATAAGATCCTATTTTTCGGAGGAAAATGCCCATGTATTCATGGGGGTGTTGGCAGACGAAACATGGTTTGATGAGGTCAGGAATTTGCAATCCTCGGCCTTAGACGAGGGTTCTATGTATGTAGATTGGAAAAATCATTATGATGCTATTTATTTGGCTAACCTTATTTTGGAAAATATCGGGAATATAAAGAATGTCGAGGAAGAGCGAGTGAATTTTCATGTCGGGCAGGCTTATTTCGCGAAAGGATTGCTGTATTTCGACTTGGCACGACGTTGGGGAAAAGCTATTATTACGAAGAATACATCAACCACTTCCGCTTACGCTACCAGTCCAACTCTGGAGGTCATTGACACGGCAATTGCGAATGCCCGGAAGGCATTTGATATTCTTCCTCTTTTCGAGGATATGAAGGACATTTCCGGGAATAAAAGTGTCGTGAAGCAATTCGGTTGTAAAGGTTCTGCCGCGGCATTGTTGGCTCACTTGTACGCATGGAAGGGGAGTGTGATCGATTTATACAAATTCGAGGGAGATTCTAAAAAATGTTATGAAGAGTCTGTAGATTGGGCTACAAAATTAATCACGAAAAAAGTCGGTCAATACGAGCTGGCGAAAACTCCAAGTGAGCTCTGTCAATACTTGTCTGACCCGAATGTTGTCAATCCGGAAAGTATATTCGAGTTGATGCTTGACCCGTATTCGTCTTCTTGGCCGACAAGTAAAGTCCTTTCTCGTTATTACGTGAATTGGCCGGTGAATAAATACGCTCAAGTCGGCGATTTTCCGTACGATTATAATATTAGTTTTTATTTATATAACGAGACCGTGAGGGGGCTGTACCTTAATAAAGATGAAAGAAGGAACGCTTTCTTTTATCATTTCGATGAAGCTTCACAATCGTCTTCGGAAGAATACACGGGATACGCCTATTTATATAAATATCGGAATGGTTTGTATATCAAAGAAAATAATTCTGCCGGAGAAACATTTGTTACGTTTAACGCGAATTATTGCTATTGGAGATTGGCGGATATCTATTTGTTGCGGGCTGAATGTTACGCGAAGTTAGGAGACAGCCGGGCAAAAGACGATTTGAATAAAATTAGGGAAAGGGCGAAAGCCGATGCCTATCCCGCTGCCGGGGATGGTGATTTGCAATATGCTATATTTAAGGAGAGAGAGAAAGAGTTGATAGCGGAAGGACATCGTTATTATGATGTGATTCGGAACGGATATTTCAAGACAGAATTGAGCCCGGCATTTTCCCGGTTATCTGATGATGATGTGCAGGACGGAGCTTTGTTTTTGCCGATCAGTTCAACGGCACAAACGATGAATGACTTGATTCGTCAGAATCGTTATTGGTCTAAATTTTTCTAACATGAATTTATAAAGAAATTAAAATATGAAATGTATTATATCAATTGTCGGTTTGTTTCTGTTGATTTCGTGCAACACGAAATACAATATGATAGAGACGGGCTTGGTCAACGGGAAGTTCGACGGAAATATGTACGAGTACCTGCAATCCAATCATTATGATTGGGATAGTACCCGCTTGATGGTCGAGAGAGCGAATCTGGTGGATTTGTTTGAAGGTAAAAGGGCAGGTTACGAGCAAATTACATTCTTTGGTCCGACAAACCACTCTATCCGTCGGTATATGTTGCAAAAAGGATATTCCAGTGTGGCGGAAATCGAGGTCGATACTTGTTACAAGATGATCATGGAATGTGTTGTCAAAGGGAAACATATGCGTGACGATATTCCTCTCGGTAAGGAAATTGCTCAAGAAAATACGGATGACTCCGGCGATAATTGGGATGACTCCGGTGACGATTGGGAATATCCTGACGGAGATATGGGTGATGGTGGTGACGAGAATACTGAAGATGAAAATCCGGATCAATATAAAGGTACCGGGGGAACTGTTTTCACTGGTGAAATGGGCAATCGTTTCTGGATTTATTCTTTTCAAGATTCTTACAACGAGGTTGCGGGAGTAGGTGCAATTGTACTATTTATTAAAGCTTTGGACAATAGAGGGAAACATATAGACATTGCGTCTACTAATATCGAGCCGACGAATGGTGTTGTCCATTCCTTGCATTATAATTTCACTTTGGGAGATTTTATTTTCACTCAGGAGGAAACAACTCCGGACGATTTTGAATAGTATTATTAACCAATTAAATATAAAAGATGAAATCGATATATAGTGTATTTTTTCTGGTATTTGCGTTATGGAGTTGTCATGACGTGAAGGTCGGGTATTTAAAAGCAGACAATGCGGAATATGATCCAACTTCAATTGTCGTGCGGAAGGAATTAGACCCGGAGGAAGATGAACTCCGGATAATGAACGATGCCAATTGGGTATCTCCTAAAATACAGGGAGTACTGGGGACGAATCCCTTGAATTATGAATTGGTGAACGTGACTGCAACCGAGGGAGGGGATGCGGAAGCATTCAAACAGGAAGTAGTTGTACGTGGAGGTGGTATCATGGAATTGCCTTTACACACGAAAGTCCCCAAGGGGCACTATCTGGTCAGTTTGCGGGTATACAACGAGGACTATTCTGCGGAATTGAAAAATGCATTTACTTTTATTGTTGAATGATAAAAAAGAAATAGAATGAAAAGAAGTATTTTAGTGATGATGGTTTGTCTGATTGCGGTATTTAACGTTGCAGGGCAGGGTATCAATTTTTTCAAGGGAAATTATCAAGAGGCGTTAGCGAAAGCAGCCGAGACGAATAAAATGGTTTTTATTGATTTTTATACCGAGTGGTGCGGTCCTTGTAAAATGATGGCGAAAGAGGTATTCACGGATAAAAGTGTGGGAGAATATTATAACGGTAAATTCATCGCTATCCAGTTGAATGCGGAAGATCCGGCAAACAAGGCGGTAGTGAAACAATTCAAAATCAGTGCTTATCCAACCTTGGCTTACGTCCGTTCCGATGGGAAAGTGGTTTTACAGAAAACGGGTTCCATGTCAATAGAGGAATTTTTGAAGCAAGGTAAGGTTGCGACGGGTGAAGAATTGGGTTTTGAGGATTTGTACGCCCAATACAAGCGTTCTAAAAACGATTTGGATGTTCTTCAGCAACTTTTGAAAGAGGCTCCTGCTTTCGTGTCAGCACAAGAAGGAATCGAGTCTGAAAAGTGGGTGAGCCGCGTCAATAAAATGTATAGCGAATACATAAAGCAGAAGATGGGGGCGGATTTAATCAATAAAACGGACTATAATATCATTCTCACGTATCACGATAACACGAAACAGGACGATCCTTTGATCGAGTTTATCAACGAGAATCTAGCGGCTTACCGTCAGGTGATGGGTGATGCCCCGGCGTATTTCATTATCGAGCATAACGATAACGTGATGAAAAATCTTGCCAAGGCAGGGAAGGAAGAGTATAAAAAGTATCTGGAACGTGTACGGGGTGATTTGAAAGCGGCATACGACGTGATAGCCAAAACCGACGTGTCACCTTACGAGAAATCCAAGAGTTATTATGATGGTATCTATACCTTGTATTATGAGAAAGACGTGAAAAAATACATGGAACAGATGAATGACTATTTTAAAATTTTGGGAGCAAATGCTACCGGGGAGGATTACGGTGGTGCCGCACAAAATATGTATGATGCCATGGGCAGTAAATTACCGAAAGAGGCGCATATGCAAGCCGTGGAATGGATGAAGCAGGCATTACAGGATAAAGACGTGGCTTCCATGGATAAAATAAATTATCTGGTAATGCTTGGTGATTCTTACAAGATGATGGCAGAGTACGGCAGCGCGAAAGAGTGCTATAATCAGGCTCTGTTGGCATCTTACCAGTTGGATATGCAAATGACACAACTCATGATTCAGAATGTTGTTAATCGTAAATTAGGTGAATTGGAATTATTACAAGAAGAATAAAATGAATATGAAATTTTTAATATTGATTGGAATCGTTTTTTCCGTTTTGACAGGATGCCAGACGGAGAATATCAATGTGCAGAAAGAGCAAGAAAACGATAACACGGAGATATGGGAAATACAAATATCAAAACCGGTATTTTCTTCGACAGATCCCCAAAAGTGTAAAGTTGTCAATGACCGGGTTGCCGCGTTGATTGATAGTTTGAAAAATGATTTTAAAGTTCAAGTAAAAGCGTATAATCAAGCGTTTGATACGATTCCTGATGCCGAACCTATGCGGCCTTTGGAAATGTTCGTGGAGGACAGTGTATTTATGGCGAACAGCAATTATATCAGCTTGCGTCTGAAAGTGTATATCTCTTTAGGTGGAGCGAACGGGGAAACGAAGTACTATGCTTTGAATTATGATTTGAAAAACGGTAAATTCTTATCTAAGGGGGATATACTGGATTTGAAACAAGCAAACGAGATCAACCGGGTATTAAAACAGGAATTTAAAAATCCGGATGAATGTTTTTCCGAACAGCCAACGGTAAACACTTGTTCAGCTCTAAATTTTACGGGTAAAAAACTGTGCTTCACTTACGGGAAATACGTGTTGGGAGCAGGTGCTTGTGGGGATGCTATAATTAATGTTGATTGTTCAAAATTGAATAATTGTCTATTGATAAAATAGTGTAGTGTGCTTCAAATACAAATTTCGGAAAACTAAAGTGTTGAGGCTTTTGTTCTGAAATTTTAATAGGCTGGAGGAGAATTTTTGTGGGAACGAAGATTAATTCCAGCCTATTTTTATGTGATGTATTGAACTGATAAAAATGGTGTGTTGGTAATTTACCGATGGAAAAAGAGAGATTTTTTTATTGTCCAAAATTGTATTGAATTGTCCATACTGTCCCTGCAAGGCAAGTCGTTGAAGCAATTGTATGATTGCATCAACAAAATCTGATAATATAAGGGGGGCGGAAAAGCCGAGTACGAGAAGGGGGTAAGATGTTCTCACGTTGTGCAGTCAAAGTTTAGTCGTTTCGAAACGGGGAAAGAATGACAGAACAACGGGGAAAGAACGAGAGAAGGGGCTGGTTAAGATTTTAACGTGAGAGATAATTGGCAGATTTTCAGAAGGAATCAGTAAAAGTTCTTTGACATGTTGGGACATGGAAAATATTGTAATATCTTTGTATGAACAACTTTAAAACGATTTTGAAGATGAAGTACCCGATAGGAATCCAGAGTTTTGACCAAATCATCGAGGACGGTTATGTTTACGTGGACAAGACCGCCTTGGTCTACTCGTTGGTGAAAGAAGGAAAAATCTATTTTTTGAGTCGTCCGCGTCGTTTCGGGAAGAGTCTTTTGGTGTCTACACTGAAGAATTATTTTTTGGGACGGAAGGAACTTTTCAAGGGGCTGGCGATTGACGAATTGGAGAAGGATTGGTTGGTGTATCCGGTGTTTCATATTGATTTTAACGGACGGAATTTTTTGAAAGGGGAAACGTTAGAGAACGTGCTCCAAGGATATGTATCCCGTTGGGAGGAAGAATTCGGTTTAGAAAATGGAGGTTTGGACGTGGGGGATCGTTTTATCCAATTGCTAGAGAAAGCACACGAGTGGACGGGGCATCGAGCCGTGGTGTTGATAGATGAATATGACAAGCCGATTCTTGACGTGTTGGATACAAATATAGAGGTGACCGTGGATGGCAACCGGATGCTGCTGGAGGAATGGAACCGTGGGGTACTGAAAGGTTTTTATTCTGTTTTCAAGGCAGCTGACGAGCATTTGCAATTTGTTTTCCTGACAGGAGTGACGAAATTCTCGCAGGTGAGCGTGTTCAGTGGTTTCAATCAACCGAAAGATATCAGTATGGATGGTCGGTACGAGGCTCTTTGCGGGATTACGCAAGATGAGTTGGATTATTATTTTGCATCACCCATGACGGAGATGGCAGAGGTTTATCATTATGATGCGGAAGGGATGAGGCAGTTGTTGAAACGTCAGTATGACGGTTATCATTTCGGTCCGCGGTTAGTGGATGTTTATAACCCGTTCAGTTTATTGAATGCTTTGGATGCAATGATGATTCAAGATTATTGGTTCCGGAGTGGTACCCCGTCTTATCTTATTCGTCTATTGAATCACACTAGAGAAAATCTGAATGAACTGACGGGGCGTTATTATGAAACTCCTGAATTTGTGGATTACAAGGCAGACGTTGAAAAACCTTTACCGATGATCTACCAGAGTGGTTACTTGACGATCAAAGGATACAATATGCGTCGTAACACGTTTTTGCTCGATTTCCCGAATAACGAGGTGAAAAACGGTTTCTTGACCATGGTGGCTTCAGATTACTTGAAGCCGCGAACAAGCATTAATAATTGGGTACAGGATACGGTGGATACCTTACAGGATGGTGACACGGAAAAATTCCGTCGCTTGTTGACCTCGTTTTTGAGTAGTATTCCTTACACGATGCGTCGTAAGGAAAACGAACGTGAGAAAGAGCGGTATTTTCATTACACGTTCTATTTGTTGATGCGTTTGGTTAGCGTTTACACGGTTTACACGGAGAAGCAGCAGAGCGAGGGACGAGTGGATTGTATCATCGAGACCGATCATTATATTTATATTTTCGAATTCAAGTTGGACGGTACGGCGGACGAGGCATTGCGCCAGATAGAGGAGAAGGGGTACGCATTGCCTTACTTGGAAGATGAGCGTCGGCTGTATCGTATCGGGGTTAGTTTCTCGTCGGAAACGGGAACAGTGTCGGATTGGAAGGTGGTCGAGTAATAGTTCGCGGAAAAAATTGTAATTCATTAGGAGGTGTGTTTTGCCACATCTCCTGATTTTTTTTGTCTTTTTTGGTGAGAGTCTGTTATTGTCACGAATTGTCCATGTTCACCCTGCAAGGCGGACGGGTGAAAGG
Organism: Butyricimonas sp. Marseille-P3923; assembly: GCF_900184685.1. Lineage (GTDB taxonomy): Bacteria > Bacteroidota > Bacteroidia > Bacteroidales > Marinifilaceae > Butyricimonas > Butyricimonas muris. The sequence continues at coordinate 1,574,137 of NZ_FXXL01000007.1, read as the reverse complement.
GTTGTATGTTTGCATCATCAAAGTTTGACGATATGTCAGTAGATTTTGGAGTATAAATTTTTAAATGAAAAATTATGGCAGAAGTAAGTAGTTTATTTAAGATTCGGGGGAAAGTGGGGAACACCGTTTTCTGTACCATGAACGGAAAAACGTTCGCGAGGGCGTTGGCGGTGAATAGAAATGATCCCAATACGCCGAAACAGCAGGCGGTACGTTCGAGGTTCCGGGTGGCAGTGCGTTTTTACCAGAAATTGAAAGAAACTTCGTTGCGGGATGTGCTGGACGTATCGGCAAAAGGGACAAGGATGAATGGTTTTTCCTTGTTTATGAAGATGAATCTGGAAGCCTTTAAGGCGAACGGGAAAATCGGGGATTTTTCGTTACTGCAATTCTCGGTAGGGAAACGCCGGGGTGTGTACGAGTTGGAGGCGGAGGTGGACGCTGAAGACCGGGTGACATTGCGATGGGAGGCTGACACGTGGGACGGATTCGGGGATGCCGACGACGGGTTGACTGTCGTGTTGTTGTACGGGAATCGTTCTTTTTCCCCGGTAGTCGTGGAGGGAATCGGGGCCAAGCGTTTGGATGAAAAGGTGACATTCCCGTTGACGAGGAGAAAGGGAACCCGGGTGCATATTTATTGTTTCTTCGGGACTCCCGACAGGAAAGCGTTTTCTAATACACAATACCTGAAGATATGAGCAAGAAAAATGATTTATTGAAGTACTTGAATCTATTGTTTGAGGCAAAGGCGGAATTGACGGGCGATCCTGCAGCTCCGATTCGTTATAACGGTTATGAATGGGAAGGGGGGATGCGTTTGGAACTTTTGGATCTGGAATTGGCGGTTTGTCCGATGATGGCGGAGACTGCAGTCCGGGGACAGCGGAGTTTTATGATCTGGAAGATGTTGAGCGAACGGGTGTTGGAATTGGAAGAGGTGTTCTCACCCCGGAAAGACGGGACATTGCATCGCTACTTGAGGATTATGCGGGGAGATGAGTTGGTGCAGTTCAAACAGCTGGATGCCGATACACGGGAAATGATCAATCGTTTCGTGCTGGTGCAGAGAGAGTCGTACCTGCGTTATGCCCGATGTTTTTGTTCGGAACCAGCGGTGTTGCCTTCCGTGTTTACCTTGTCGTTAGACGATATGGAACTGGGGGAGTTGTTGGCTTGTTTCTATCGTTCGGGTATCGTGCGGTGTCTGACGGGGGATATGACGGAAAAGGAGTTTATTCGTTTTTTCTGTCGGGTATGGAATCTGCCTTTGAACCCGGATTATTACTCGTTGATCAGCAAGTCGCTGGCAAGGCCCCACCCGACGGCGTTGATCGAGCGATTGAGGACGTCGCTGGAAGATCATATTGAAAAATTGGATGCGAGGAGATGGTGATAATATTAATCTTTATTACAATGAACGATGGAAAAGAATGAAAAGTTACTGGTGACGGTAGTCGAGCTGCAAGAAGGTATTTCTCTGCGTTTGTGCATGATCGAGTCGAGGTTGCGGGAATTGAAACAATCTCCTTTCGAGCAGATGATGAGTGAGGAGGCTTTATGCAAAAAATTGGAGATTCACCGCCGCACTTTGGATCGGTACGCGGAGAAAGATAAGGTGCGGAAATGTCAGATTTGTGGGAGGAGGTATTATTACCCGTCGGATTTTATTAAAATTCAAGGCTGGAAATGAAGCCTGTAACCGGAATTGTCAGTGCGGTTGGCGAGTTGGTCGATCGCCTGACGCTCCCGGCGAGGGAGAAAAAGCAACTGGAAACGGATCTGTTGCGGGTGTTCATGGAGTGGGAACAACGGGTGATGGAAGCTCGGACTGCCGTGTTGGTGGAAGAAGCTCGTGGCAATTGGTTACAACGCTCGTGGCGACCGTTGGTAATGTTGATATTTGCCTTGATTGTTCTTGTCGGTACTTTCACGAGTCTGCCGATTCTCTCCGATACTTCCCGCTTCTGGGATTTACTGGAAATCGGAATAGGCGGATACGTGGTGGGAAGGAGCGGGGAGAAAATCATGCAGGCTTTCACGCGCAAGCGGCGCTAATTCAGTGATTTAATGATTGTCGATTAGGTTTTAAACTTTAAATTATTTAGTATGGCATTTTCAATTTTTAATTCTCCATTTTCAATTGTCAACCATCGTTTGATGGGTGACGGGGATGGGGTGGTGCATTTGGTGTGTTCGAAGAATACACGCCCGTTAAAGGAGCCGGATATGATCGTGTTGCATTATACCGCGGGTGTGAGTGGTGAATCTTCCGCGATTTATCTTACCCGGCCGGATGTGGCGGCTTCGGCACATCTGGTAATCGGGCGGGACGGGAAAGTTTTTCAACTTGTGCCGTTCAATATCGAGGCATGGCATGCCGGAAGAAGCTGGTACGCGGGACGTGCCGAATTGAATCATTATTCTATCGGGATCGAGTTGGATAATCTCGGGAAACTCCGGTAGAAAGGGAAAAAGTTTTTTGCCGAATGTGGTCGGGAGGTCCCGGTAGAAGAGGTGTACACGGCTGACAAGGGGGACGTGCCGACTTTTTGGCATCGCTACACGCGGGTACAGGTTCAGGTATTGGCACAAGTTTGCCGATTGCTTCAAAAACATTACCCGATCAAGAACGTGGTAGGCCACTCGGATATAACAACAAGAAAACAGAATCCGGGACCGGCGTTGGAAGAGGCGTTTAAAAATTTATGATTTATGATTTATGACTTTCGATTTTGATTGAGTGATTTCCGATTTATGATTTTGTAATTACGGAATCGTTTAATCGGCAATCACAGAATAAGTAAATTTTCAATTTTCAACTTTTAATTTTCAATTGTTTTATGGCAGAATTTAATTCTTATTTGTTAGGTAAAGCGAGAAAATCAGTAGGTAACATCACGTTGTGTTACACGAGAAGGAAAAATATCGCGAAAGCGAAAGTTTTTTCAAGGAAAGACAACCCGACACCGGAGATACTGGTACAGCGGGCGAAAATGAAAGCTGTGGTACAGTTATCCCGAAGTCTTCTGCCGATCATTCGGAAAGGCTTCGCGGGTGTGGGGAACGGGACCACGTCGAATGCTTTCGTGGCACGGAATATGAAAGCGGTAACCGTGGATGAGAAAAACGTGGGAACAATAGATTTCGATCTTTTGCAGGTTGCCGCGGGGATGCTTAATCCGCCAAAGGTGACCGTGAATTACGATGAGGAAAGTAAGAAGTTCCAGTTTGTGCAAGAGATGCAAGAGGAAGAGGATGGGTACGCGTTTGCCGGAGATCAAGTGTATGGCGTGTTGTACGAGACGGTACGAGAGCGGGCGAGATTAATAACGTTGAGAGTCCGCGGTGAAGGTGGTAGCACGAGTTACGCGCTACCGGATGAGTGGGATAACACTAAGGTTAAAGCGTATTGCTTCGCCACGCTGGATAATGGGAAGATGGCATCGGACAGCTTATTGATTTCTTGATTTGCCATTTTTGATTTTAGATTTCAGTCGCACGGGGCTTTGCGTCGGGGCGGCTGGCTTCTATTATTTTCAATTTTCAACTTTCAATCGTATGAATTATTTTATAATAGGAATGTTCTCGACATTGAGTTTTAATTCGGTGTTGTCGCAGATGGCAGATCATTTGTTTGCCGGAGTGATCAGTATTATCGGGGGAATCGTGAGTTCCGTGGTTGTGGCTTGGTTGAAACGACGATGGGGAAAGAGAATAGGAAGATTTGATTAACCTATTTACACATAGTGTAATAGGTGTGCTATATTGGCGAAGAATATAGTAGGGAGGTAACAGGTGGAATATTGAAGGTCGGAATTAAAGTATAAATTATTTTATTTTTATGTGGTTTTTAATAAAGAAATCTATACCTTTGCTTTGTCAATTCGAGAAATAATAAAGAAGTGTATAGCACAAATGAAGGAATAAGCCTCCGGAAGTGTGCATACACTTTTTTTGTTAAATCCGAGTTGACGTTCTATTTAATAACCGGAGGCTTTTTTGAAAACGTTTTTTTTTACAAGATAGTTACATGTAAATGTAATGTTTTTTGAATTCTAATTTGTCTAGGAGGGTGAAAGTACCGTGATGGGAAATCCCCTTTTTTTATTTTTTCTCGGGTTTAACTAAAATTTAAATCGATTGCATTTTGTAACCATACAGAATCGTTTTATATTTGTTATCGAAAATAGTGCGTGTTTTCAGACTATTTATTATTTACAAGATTAAAACTATTACACACATGAGAAAAACAGTATGGATTATTTTGAGTTGCTTTCTCACCTTGTTGTTTGTACCGAAAACTTACGGGCAGGCACAGGATAAGTTGTTGAGTTTACTCAAGGAAGAGTTGGCACAACAGATGAAGGAACTGAAAGGCGAAGAGTTTCCCCCGTATCACATGAATTACAGGGTTATTGATGTGACCACGTCCGTGGTATCCACTTCTTTCGGGGCGTTGATGAACAGTCAACAATATCGTTCCCGGACTTTAGTACCGCAAATTCGTTTGGGAGATGCAACATTAGATAATTTCAAGTTTGCCCAGATGGGGGCGCAACAGCCTTCGTCAGCCAGATTGCCTTTGGACGAGGATAATAATGAAGATGCCATTCGTCAAGCTATCTGGAACGAGACAAACAACCGTTACAAGTTTGCCGTGGATATGTACCAGAGAACCAAAGCGCAGACGACGGTGAACGTGGAGGAAGAGGATAAGGCTCCTTATTTCTCGGAAGTTCCGGTAGAAAAGTATTACGAGGCTCCGCTTCCGGTAGAAAAAACTAAAATTGATCTGGACGAGTGGGCGAAACGGTTGAAGGAAATTTCCGCCGTGTTCAAAAATCAACCCGGAATCATGCAAGGTGACGCTATGATGATTTATACCGTGGAAAGACGTTATTTCGTGAATAGCGAAGGTACGGAGGTTGTTCAGAATCTGCCGTATGCCCGGATTATGGTATTCGGGGAGACGAAGGCTGACGACGGAATGGAATTGCCGTTGAATCTTTCTTATTTTGCTTATGATCCGAAAGATCTGCCGTCAAACGACAAGATCATCGCCGACGCGAAAGAAATGGTAAAAACTCTTGAAGCATTGCGTGTCGCTCCGATGGTAGATCCCTACACCGGTCCGGCTTTGTTGTCCGGTCCTGCCAGCGGGGTATTCTTCCACGAGATATTCGGTCACCGTGTTGAAGGACAACGCATGAAGAGCGAGAGTGACGGACAGACGTTCAAAAAAATGGTTGGTGAGTACGTGTTGCCTGCTGATATGCACGTGTATGATGACCCGACAATCCGGGAATATGCCGGGGAGGATTTGAACGGTTTCTATAAATATGACGACCAAGGTGTGAAGGCTGAACGGGTAGACGTGGTTGTGAACGGCAAGTTGAACGAGTTCCTGATGACTCGCACCCCGATTGACGGGCATCCTCGCTCGAACGGGCACGCGCGGGCTATGGGGGGATTTGATCCGGTATCTCGCCAGTCTAATTTGGTGATTGAGACTTCTAACCCGAAAACTCCGGAAGAGTTGCGCCAATTGTTGATCGAGGAAGTGAAAAAACAAGGTAAAGAATACGGTTATTTCTTTAAAGAGGTAACGAGTGGATTCACGTTCACCGGAAAAGGGGGAACGAACTCCTTTAACGTTACCCCGTTGGAAGTGTACAAAGTGTTCGCGGACGGTCGTCCCGACCAATTGGTACGCGGCGTGGATCTGATCGGAACTCCCCTTTCCATGTTCTCGAATATTATTTACGCGGGAAATGACGCTCGTGTATTCACGGGTATGTGTGGTGCCGAGTCCGGTTCTATCCCTGTTACGGCAATTTCTCCGACTATTTTGGTAAACAAAGTAGAAACGCAACGGAAAGCCAAATCACAGGATATTTTACCGATTTTATCGGCTCCGGGATTGGAGAAAAAAGCTAAAAACTAAAAGAAATTTGACGTTTAGAATTTAGAGTTAAAAGGAGTGTTGGCATGAGCGGGGAAATCTAAAATCTAAAATCATTAAATCTAAAATTAATACGATGAAATATATATTATCACTATTATTGTTTTTCCTGCTGCTCGGTCCGGTTGTCGCACAAAGCGAGCAAGATCAGGTGATTTTTAAAGCCATGCAGGATGAGTTGCAGAGAAATAAGGAAAATTTGGCTTTGCCGGGAATGGATAAGCCGTTTTATTTGTCCTATTCTCTAGGAAGATATCGTCAATTCGAGGTATCGGGAGTGTTGGGGGCTATCACGAGTTCAATGGAATTACCTTGGATGGGTATCGGTTCTTCGCAATTGCTGTTGGGAAATTATGACAACACGAGTGATTCCCGTTACATCGGTCAATTCTTGAAAATAGGTATGCCTGCCGAGGCGGATTATGATATGATTCGTCAGAACTACTGGTTGGTGACGGATGCCGCTTATAAATGGGCATTACAGGAATCTGCGGCTAAAGAGGCTGCCTTGAAAGCTAACCCGCAAACACCGGAAGAGGCTGCTTTACCTGATTTGGTAAAGGCAGAGCCGATCACGAAAATAGTGGAGAGCAAGCCCTATGATATTAACATGAAAGAGTGGGAAAACGCGATTCGCGAACTTTCCGCAATCTTCAAGGGTTACAAGGATATTTACAATTCATCCGTGGGTATCAGCGGTCTGGATATGGAAGTGTACAAGCAAACCAGCGAAGGGGTAACCATGAAGCAACCGGTTTCTTACGTTAATTTCTATGCGCAGGGATTCGTGAACACGGCGGACGGCGTGAAAATCGGAGATGTCTATTCCGTGTTGGTGGCTCGTCCGCAGGATATGCCTTCACTGGAAGAGCTGAAGAAAAACGTAAAAGCTTTTGCCGAGAATCTGATTAAATTGAAAGATGCTCCCGAGGTGGAAGAGTTTTATTCCGGTCCGGTGCTTTTCGAGGATGGTGCCAGTTCAGCTATTTTCACGAACAACTTGTTGAATCAAGGCGGATTGTTCGCTTACCGGAAACCTGAAGGCGGTCGTGGAGGTGCAGCCAAGACTTTGGACGGACGTATCGGAAGAAAGATCATGGATAACCGTTTGACGGTAAAGAATTACAGCACGTTGGATAAATATAACGGGGTACCGTTATTGGGAGCTTACGAGATTGACGCGGAAGGTGTTGTTCCGGCAAAGGAGATGACGCTGGTGGATAAAGGTATTTTACGCCAGATGTTGAACGGGAGAGTACCTTCATTGAAGACTCCTCATTCCACGGGTAGTTCCAGATTCGTGATGACGGGACAGGACATTGTTTACGTGACGGCACCGGGAACAATTCATATCGAGGTGGATAAAGGTACGAAGCAGGATAAGATGAAAAAGGCCTTGATTAAGGCAGCCAAGGACGAGGGATTGGATTATGCCTATATCGTGCGTAGTATGGCAGGAACAGCTTCCCGGATTTACAAGGTAGACGTGAAAGACGGTAGCGAAACGCAGGTTCGTTTCGGTGATGTTTCCGCGATTAATCTGTCGAAAATCAAACGGGTATTGGATATTTCCAGCAAGGAAAATGTGTCCAATTATATTTTGAACCGTCAGGTGTTGTCTTCGTTGATTTACCCGGCTTCTATTTTGATTGAAGACGTGGAGATCAACAAGTCTGAACCGAAGAAAGAGAAAGAACCGGTATTGAAATTCCCGTTGCAGAGATAAATCGCCGGAGGCGAGTTACAGGTTGCAGGTTACATTCGCCTGCGGCGAGTTACAGGTTTATTTTACGAATGAACCGGATTCTGAAAGCTAAAAACTAGAAGTTATAATATACGTAACTTTTAGTTTTTAGCTTTTATCTTTTAGTTTTAAAAACTACCTTTGTGAAGGGATGGGTATGTAATTGGTATTAAAATGAGAAAGACATTTGACAATATTCGCCTGATAGCTCGTTACGAGCGGAGACTGATAGCACGCGGGAAGTTATTCTGGATTTTCATGATTTGTGTGTTAGTCGGTATTACCGGGTTTCAATGGTTATGGCAAGGAGGGGGAAGATGGGGAATTAGTTCTTGGGCGGAGGTCGCTTTGCCTTCCTATATTCCTTATTTGAACGCGTGGTTATATAGTCTGGTGCAGGGAATCATGGTCATCTTTGTCGGGGTGGATTTTGTCAGGAGGGATCGACGTTTGGAAACGAACGTGGTGTTTTTAAGCCGTCCCGTGACGAATACGATATACCAGACCGGAAAGGTGTTGGGGATACTGGAGGTGTGTTTGTTGATGAACGTGTTGACGATGGCGTGTGGGATGGGGGTACATTTGTTGTTTGGGGAGCCGGGGACTTTTCAGCCGGGAATTTATTTGATTTATATGGTCGTGTTGACGATTCCCTCGTTGATTTTCGTGTTGGGCTTGGGATTAATTATTGTCAATCAAATAAAGAATCATGCTTTGGCAATTCTTATTTTATTTGCTTTGTTGGGGGCGTTTTATTTCGGGACAGGGGAGATTTTATGGGGGGTGTTTGACCCGTGGGGACGGGCTTTGCCGCTTTTGTTCTCGGATGTGACGGGGTTGGCAAAACCGGCATGGACGGTATTGCAGAGAGGGATTTTCATGTTGTCCGGTATCGGGTTCATCCTGTTAGCCGTGGGAATGATGAAGCGATTGTCGGATCGGAGCAGGGTGATTCGAATCATTCGGGGAATCGGGATTGTTTTTATTCTGGCGGGAGTTTTTGACGGATTTTTGTATGTCGGGAAGTTTCAAGGGATAAATGCACGGAGAGAAATGTACCGGGGAGTATTTCAAAAGTACGCGGGAGTGGATAACGTGCACGTGAAAACTCATGATATCCGTTTCCGTCAAGCAGGGGAAAGGATGTACGTGACAAGTGAACTGGTGCTTGAGAACGAGCGCACGAACCGGTTGAAGAATCCGATACTATACCTGAATCCCGGTTTGCAGGTGACAAGTTTGAGGGATCGGGAGGGAAATACCCTACCTTTCACGCGTGAGGGGCAGGTCGTTATCGTGGATCGGGAATTGGATTCCGGGGAGGAACTGAATCTTCGCATGGAGTACGAAGGACTTATTGATGAAGCGGTCTGTTATCCCGATTTCACGGATAAAGAGTTCCATGATACGCATTTAGTCCTTTTTTCCCGACGTCCTCATCAATTTTTTCGTCACGGATGGTGTTATGCCCGCGTGGGTGATGATTATACATTTCTTGTGCCCGAGTGTTTATGGTATCCGGTGAGTGTGCCCACGGTAAATATATTATCTCCTTTGACTTGTCGATATGATTTTACCCGTTATACGTTGCATGTCGAGAACGTGGGAGAAAGAACGGCGATTTCTCAGGGAAATATGAATGTGAAAGAGAACGTGGTTAGTTTTGAAAACCGTAACCCTTTGCCCCGTTTAAGTTTGAGCTTGGGGCATTACGAGAAAAAGAGTATTGTTTTGGATTCTTTGGAAATGGAGATTTATCATTTTCCGGGGCATGATTTTTTTGAACGAGATTATACGGTGAGTGCAGATTCCGTGAAAATACTTTTGCAAGAACCTATAAGTCAGGTTTGGGAATACAAGGGAGGCGATTACCCGTACCGGCGTTTTGCCGTGGTGGAAATACCCGTGAATTTTATTCCCTATCAACGAAAAGGGAGCGTGGGAAGCGAGTTTATTCTGCCGGAGATGATATTTGTTCCGGAAAAAATGTATAGTGCTTATTATTTTCGTGTACAGTATTGGCCATGGGAAAATGATGAACGTACGCGTTTTGAATTGGAAAGTGACGCTTTACGGAATATTTTGGTTTTGAATCTTCAGGATGGGGCGTTCAATTGTGTTGCCATGTTTGAAGATTTCGGGGGAATCGTGGCATCGGACAAATACCCGGGCGTCGGGGGTATCATTAATCATTTGCTGGCGGCAGAGGAGATGTATCGCGGTCCGATGATTTATTTCTCGGAAGATATGGAGTATGAAGAAGTGGTGGATTATTGGGATGGCAAGTCGTTGCGGGAAGCTTTGGAGGATAAAGATATTAAATTGAATAACCTGCGTATATTGTTGGATAGAAAATATGCTCAGATTGAGAGTCATTTACGGGCTCTCGTGGGGAGGTCGGAATTGGTGGATTTCGCGAAAGATTTCAAGAAGCGACACGCTTTTGCCGGGATAGAGCTGGACGTGTTTGTACAGGCGTTCGAGGCTCGTTTTGGGATAGATGTCCGTGATATTCTGGATAAGTATTACGAGGGGAAAATGCTGCCTGTTTTTTATGTAAGGGATATGAAAGTGGAATTGTTCGAGGAAGAGAAATACGCGCAAAAGATAGCAAGTTGTAAAGTGTATAATCCTTCGCCGATGGATGGGACTGTCACTATTCTCGAGAGGGGGACTTCCGGAGAGGGAGGGAGTTCTTCCGGAAAACATAGTTTCCTTGTTCCGGCGCGCGGCTGTAAAGAGATACGAATTGTGCTCGGAAGTGACGATTATTTTTTCTTGGATATGAATCTTTGTCAGAATATTCCCGGGAATAAGCTTATGGAGTTTGGTGAAAACCGGTTGGAGAAAACAAAAAACGGGCGTACCGGTATTTGGGATACTGACAGTACCGTGTTTTTAAGGAAAGAATCGGGTTTGGTTGTCGATGACGATAACGTGATTATTCACGAGAAGAAGAAGAGGGAGAAGTTGGCAGCTTATTTCTCTGAAAAAACAGAGCATAAAAAGTATGAATATATCTATGATCACGAACGTTGGACTCGCGTGACCAGTTCCGAGTGTTATGGCGATATCGTGAAAAGTGCTTATTATAAAATAGCCGGAACGGGAAAATCGGAAGTGGAATGGAGAGTGAAAATTGATGCTCCCGGGGTGTACGATGTTTTGGTGTATGTGCCGAATATCCAAGTGACACCCGCTCGCGGTACGTTTATAAAGGGTGCCCGGCTTTTTTACCGGATCGGTTCCAACGAGGGAATGACAGACGTGGAAGTTATACTGGATAACGAGGACGCCGGATGGATCTCTTTGGGTAAATTTGATTTTAATGCAGGGGAATACAGTGTTTTGCTAAGTGACCGGGGAGGGGATTCGTTAAGTTGGGAGAAAACGGAAGACTACGGGTGGGAAGGGGATGCCGTGCAGCTTATATTCGCCGATGCAGTGCGATGGGTGCCCGTGAAAAGATGAGGTCAGAAATGAGGATGAGGGGTGAGCAGGAGAAGTAATGTCTCTTTTAATTCTCTGAAATTAATTGGTTTCATGATGTACGCGTTGCAACCGCATTGATAAGCGGCTTGTTTGTCGTCTTCGTATGCATCGGCACTGACGGCTATAATAGGAATATCCTGATCCGATTCGCGTATGGCGCGAGTTGCTTCCAGACCGTCCATTTCAGGCATTCGGATGTCCATGAGTATGGCATCGGGGTGTTCGTTTCGATACATTTGAACCACCTCTACACCATTTTTCGCGTGAATGATCCGGTACTGCTTTTTTAGTATCTCCTGCAAGAGAAAAAAGTTACTTTCATTATCTTCCGCGATAAGAATGACGGGGTGTTTCTCGATGTTCATAGGCAAATTTTTAAATGAACGTTTAATCATCTTAAAATTTTGCGTATCAAGGAAAAGACTGTTTTCGTACCTTGATGGTTGAGTATGAAAGAATTAAAAATACAACTATCCGGCCGAATTTTGGTGAAAAAAGAGTATATTTGCGCAATCAAAAAACGTTGGTTTATTGCGAGTGTCAACATGGTCGTTCTTCTTCCTTTTTGCTTTGCTTTCAAGTATGTTTCGATGAAATTTGTGTATTTTTGTTCCCGCAAAATAAGGGATTATGAAAGAGAAGGTAAACAAGACTAACGCGGCAAGGTTGTTGGATAAGGCAAAAATCGCCTACGAGTTGATTCCCTATGAGGTAGACGAGCATGATTTGGCCGCGACACACGTGGCGGCGCAATTGGAAGAGAATATCGAACAAGTGTTTAAAACCCTCGTGCTGCATGGTGATCGGAACGGTCACTTCGTTTGCGTGATTCCCGGAGATCATGAGGTCGATTTGAAGTTGGCGGCGAAAGCATCCGGGAATAAGAAGGCCGATTTGATCCCTATGAAAGAATTACTTCCCGTGACCGGATATATCCGGGGCGGTTGTTCTCCTATCGGGATGAAGAAAGCTTTTCCCACGTTTATTCACGATTCATGTCTGCAATTTGAATATATTTTCATCAGCGCCGGAGTGCGGGGTTTGCAAATTCGTTTAAAACCGGAAGATTTAATCGGGTATGTCAGGGCTACGGTTTGTCCGTTAATAGGATAAGATATGTAAATTTCACGAATAACGGGGACTGTGCCAACAGCCCCCGTCTGACTCGCGTATAGCGTTCTTTTGTTCAGCGGACGATTATCGTGCGCTATCTTTTTATTTGAATTTTATTCATCTTAGTTATGAAAAAGCAATACACATCACATGGAAAAGAACTACCTGCACGAGTTTCTAAACAAAGATAAAATAATTTTTGATATCTGTGTCTGTTTAGGGCATATTTTTTTATTTCAACGTTTATACTGTTTGGTCTGCTTTTTGCATTATTTGGGAAAAAAGTGTTGGATATGAGAAAATGGATTTTTTTATTTTGGATGGCTATGTTTATAGCCGGTTGTGATTTGATAGAGTATCATCCTTATGATGTCCGTTTATCGGGGAAATTGGATATTAACAAGAAGAATATCCCGTTGATCGAGGAAGCGTGTCGCGATAAGGATACGGTACGGTTTGTACTCATGGGAGATACTCAACGCTGGTATGACGAGACGGAGGCTTTCGTGAAACACATGAACAAAAGAGATGACGTGGATTTCGTGATTCACGGCGGGGATATCTCGGACTTCGGGTTGACAAAAGAATTCCTGTGGATACGGGATATCATGGGTAAGTTACGTGTACCTTACGTGGCTTTGCTCGGTAATCACGATATACTGGGGAACGGGATGGATGTGTTTGTTGACGTGTTCGGGGAAGAGAACTTTTCTTTTCGTGCGGGCGAAAATCTTTTTCTTTGCGTGAACACGAACGCGCTGGAGTTCGATTATTCTCATCCGGTGCCCGATTTTTCGTTTATCTATTCGGAATTGCAGGATACCGTCGGTATTTCCCGGACAATTCCGGTTATGCACGTGCCACCCGGGGATATCGAGTTTAATAATAACGTGGGGTTCGTATTTCACACGATGTTGAAAACATTTCCGGGTATGGAGTTTTGTATGCATGCCCATAGTCATCGTTTGCGCCACGAGGAGCATTTTGACGACGGGATTCCTTATATAGGTTGTAGTTGTATGAAAGATAAAAATTATCTGTTATTTACTTTAACACCGGAGGGGTACGAGTATGAAGTGGTCTATTATTAAAGCGGGAATTATGGCCGTGTTGCTTTCGTTTACCACGTGGGCGATGGGGGACGAGAAGGATGATCGGGAGGAAAGACGTGCAGAACGGCATAAAAGAAAACTGGAACGTTACCAAAATCAATGGAATAGTTTGATCCCGAAGTATCAAAACTTGCAATTTGCCGGCTCGATCGGGTTACTCTCGGCAGGTATGGGGTGGGACTACGGTCGGCAACGGCAATGGGAAACCGAGTTTATGTTTGGTTTTGTACCGGGGTTTTCATCTAATAAAACCAAGGTAACGCTCACGTTGAAACAAAATTATGTGCCTTGGGAAGTTTCTTTGGGGAAAAATTGGGTGCTGGAGCCGCTTGAAACGGGATTGTTTGTGAATACCGTGCTGGCAAGTGATTTCTGGGTGAAAGAACCGGAGAAGTACCCGAATAACTATTACAAATTTTCGACTCGTGTTCGTTTCCACGCTTTTCTGGGACAACGTATTGCGCTGAACATGAAAGAGAATTTCCCTTTCCGTCGAATCACGGTATATTACGAGTTGAGTACTTGTGACCTGTACTTGATCTCGAAGTTCACGAATCAATACGTGAAGATGGTCGATATTCTGAGCCTCTCATTCGGGTTGAAGTTTCATATTTTGTAAACGAGTAATAAACAGACATCCTGCTGGGGACTGACATTTAATTTACTATATTTGTACAACAAAATCAAGTTAAAACGGTTTTAGAAGATAAAGGTATATAATGAAAGAAAGTATATCATTGACGAATCAATATAATCGAGCGGCAGAAGTTATTAAAACGGCAATACTGCAAAGTCAATATCAGGCTGTACAAAAAGTGAATAGCGAGCAATTGGCTCTATACTTTGGAATTGGGCGTTATATCTCGACACATTCACGCGATAATTATTGGGGTACAAGTGCATTGACTTATATTAGCGAAAAACTTCGTCGTGATATGCCCGGATTGCGAGGATTCTCTGAAGCACACATGAAGAAGATGCGCATATTTTATGAAGAGTGGAATATGCTTGAAGATAAATCGTTCATTGCAATGAACGATTTACAACTGGTTAATGAAAGTCTTTCAACTGATGAAACGGATTCTATAGCAATTCGTTCCTTGCGAGAAACGAATTGTGAAGACTTTCCGTTAGAAGACTTTCTCCGAGTACCATTTACTCATCATTATACAATATTGTCAAAGGTCAAAGAACTCAAAGAACGATATTTCTATATTCATGAGTGTGCGATTTATCATTTATCTGTAGATGGTCTGAAAAAGGCTATTGGCAATGATGATTATCACCATCAATCGCGAATACCGAATAATTTTTTGCAAAAGTTGACATCATCGGAGTTGGCATTTCGAGCCATCAATGCTTTTAAGGATGAGTATATGCTTGATTTTATTAACGTGGAGGAATTGGGGACACGGGACATTGCAGATATTGATGAACGGGTGGTAGAGCAAAAGATTATCCATGATATTAAGAAATTCATCATGACTTTTGGACAAGATTTTGCTTTTGTCGGTAATCAGTATCATCTTGAGGTCTATGGTGAAGAATTTTTTCCGGATCTTATATTTTTCAATCGTGAACTAAATGCACTTGTTGTTGTCGAATTGAAAACAGGTAAATTCAAACCGACCTATTTGGGACAATTAAGTACATATCTCCGTATATTAGATGATAAAGTGCGAAAGCCACACGAAAATCCTTCTATTGGTATTGTTCTTTGTAAACATGCCAATAAAGAGTTTGTGGAATATGTTATTCAAGATTACGATAAACCCATGGGTGTAGCCACGTATAATACTTCTGCTGATATGCCTGAAAAATTGCGTAAGGCTTTGCCTGATATAGATGAGTTGAAGAAATTGCTTTGATGTTTTGTTTAATATTGATAATAGAGAAAACTGCTCTCAAACTTTTTCACCCGTGGCGTTGAAAGAGATTGGTGATTGGATTGAGAATTTAAAAATAAAGAAATGAAAAGATTACGCTATTCAATCATCTTCGTCCTTTTTCTCGGTTTGGCGGTCAACGTGTCTGCCCAGCGGAAGAAGGTGGGATTGGTGTTGAGTGGCGGGGGAGCGAAGGGTGTTGCACATATCGGGGTATTGCAAGTGTTGGAAAAGGTGGGCATACCCGTGGATGTGATAGTGGGAACGAGTATGGGGTCTATCGTGGGAGGGTTGTATGCCATCGGATACACGGCCGATCAATTGGATAGCCTTGTGCGGGCGCAGGATTGGATGTTCCTTTTAAGCGATAAGGTGAATCGTTACGATTTGTCGTTCAGCGAGAAAGAGTACGATGCGAAATACGTGTTGTCCTTCCCCTTCGAACGGGGAAGACGTCGTCCGGTAGGGTTTATCAGGGGACAAAACGTGTATAATCTTTTTACAGACCTGACTATCGGGCATCATGATTCGTTGGATTTTTTGAAATTGCCCATTCCCTTCGCTTGCGTGGCTGCTGACGTGCTGAATCGGCAGGAGGTCGTGATGACCGATGGAAATCTGGTGCGGGCGATGCGGGCAAGTATGGCTATCCCGGGAGCGTTTACGCCGGTAATGGCGGGTGATCAGGTACTGGTAGACGGGGGCGTGTTGAATAATTTCCCGACAGACGTGGCACGGGCCCTTGGGGCGGAAATCGTGATCGGCGTGGATGTACAAGCGGATTTGATGGCGGAGGATAAGCTGGAATCGGTTTCCGGGGTGATACCGCAGATTATCAATTTGCTTTGTATGAATAAACACGAGGAAAACGTGAAACTTGCCGACTTGGTTATCCGTCCGAACGTGAAAGGATATTCTGCCGCGAGTTTTAGTGCCCGCGCGATCGACTCTTTGTTGACAAGGGGTAAGGTGGCGGCATTGCAGGATTGGGGTGAAATCATGCGAGTGAAAGAATTGATAGGAGGGCAGAATGAAAAAGTAGCCGATCAACCAGCCGTGTACCTGCCGGAAGAGTTTGATATCCGGGATATACGCGTCGAGGGACTCACGACCAAGCAGGAAGGATGGGTACGCCGGAAAATGCGGTTGCGGGAGAATAGTGCGGTGACGCTTGCCGATATACACCGGGAGGTGGCGATGTTGTACGGGACAAAGGCTTTTTCTGCCGTGAGTTACCGTTTGTTAGGGAAACCACCTTACGATCTGGTGCTGGAATTACAGGCTCAACCCATGAGTGCCGTGAATGTCGGTTTCCGTTTCGACACGGAGGAGATGGCGGCAATTCTTTTGAACACGACCTTGAATTATAAGGCTTTGAGAGGTTCACAGGTAGCCTTGACGGGGCGATTGAGCCAGAATCCTTACGTGAAAATAGAATACTCGTTGGAAAATACTTTCTTGCGTCGGTTTAATCTGGCTTATATGTTCCGTTATAATGACGTGAATTATTATCACAAGGGGGAAAAGATGAATAATGTAACTTACCGTTATCATTTCGGGGAATTGGGGTTGTCCAGTCTTTATTTTCGCAATTTTAAGTTTCAGGTGGGCTTGCGTTACGAGTATTTCGATTATAATTCATTGCTTTTTGCCAACGAGGAAGAGATTATAGACGTTCGTCCGGAAGGTTTTTTCAGTTATTACGGGTTGGCTCAGTTAGATACTTACGACCGCCGTTTCTATCCGAATCGGGGGATCTCTTTTTTAGCTTCTTACTCGATTTATACCGATAATATGGGAACGTATGACGGGGGAGCTCCTTTTTCCGCACTATCCTTGAATTTTACCCCGGTGATTGCGGTTTCCGATCGTTTGAAAATGCTGCCCGCCGTCTATGGGCGTGTGTTGATCGGGAACAACCCGGCGTATTCATACTTGAATTGTATGGGGGGAACGGTTTTCGGGCGTTATGCCGCACAACAAATTCCTTTTCTCGGGATCAATCACGTGGGAGTTTTTGAAAATTCTTTACTTGTCGGGCGGTTGGAGTTGCGACAACGCGCGGGAAGAAAACACTATTTTTCTTTAGTCGGGAATTATGCCATGCAAGATGATAGTTTTTTTGATATCTTCGGGCGTAAAGGTATCTGGGGTGGAGGTGTCGGTTATTCCCGTGACTCTTACTTGGGGCCTATTGATTTGATGTTTAGTCTTTCGGATTGGAACAAGAAACTCGAATTTTATTTTAATCTGGGGTTCTATTTCTAAGTTTATCCGTCCGGTTTAGTTCTACCCGGAATCCACGGTAATCCTAGGGTTATACTACCTCTCCTCTGTTACAAATTCCTTTTACACTTCTTACACCGTCATTAGGCAGGGGTGAAATAAGTGTGATACAAGTGACTTGTAAGCAAGTTAAGGTAGTATAGCCCTAGGATTACCGTGGGTTTTCGGTAAATTGATATTGAACCGAAAGAGAGAAAAAAAGATGTTATACGTTGATTAGTAATTTGTTATTGTGTGTCAATAAACCATCGTTTAATGCGCTGCAAATATACACCATTTTTATTTTCCGCAAATATATCCAATGACATTTTTTTATTTCTCGTAATTAAGTGATTATGTTTTTGTGAATTTTGTTAGTGAGCAAATATTGTTAATGTCATTAAACGATGGTTTATTGATATGAATTATCGTTTATCGAAACAGCTTTCGTGCATCCATAATACATAGCACTGTTTAAGTGGGGCGCATGAAACACATGGCAATAAATCAGGACCGGTAATAGGGTTAGTGCGCGAAGCGCATCCAGTCGGCTGATAGAATAAAACAAGTACATGGCTGAGGAGAAGAAAATGCATTGGTATGTCGCTTACACGCGAGTGAACCAAGAATTCTTAATCAAGAAAAAGTTGGACGAATTGGGAATCGAGAATTTTCTCCCGCGCGAGGAGCAAGTTCGTGATACCCCGTTGGGTCGAAAAATGATTCAGGTACTTTTGATTCACGGGATGATTTTTATTCACGCGGATAAGACGACGAGTTTTTCTTTGATTAACGAGTATTCCCTGAATATCGTTTACTTGAAAGACGTGGAAGGTCGCCATTCCTTGATCGTTCCCGATAAGCAGATGGAAGATTTCATGTTCCTGCTAGATTTCTCGCCTGATGGTATCGAGGTGTTGAATAAAGATCTCAAGCGAGGTGATCAGGTTCGGGTTATCAAGGGGCCCTTGCAGGGACTGACGGGAGAACTGGTGCGTTTGCGGGGCCACAAGCGGGTAGTCATCCGCTTGGATGGTGTTGCATCGATCGCCACGTCTTATATCCCGGGCTCTTTCCTTGAAAAGATAGAGTGAATTAATTTATGAATTACGATTTGCGATTTATGATTGAAAGAGAGTCAACACGAGTGCTTGCAATCATGAACCCGAAATCGTGAATCAAGAAATAGAGATGGAAAAAGGTTTATTTCACGAGTTGTACAAGCAACTAGACAATTTTGATTTGCGTTCGTGTCCCCCCGCGTGTTTGTCGGGCTTATTACACGGTTACCTGACGATGTACTCGATGGTACGGGTGTACCCGTGGTTAGAATCTGATTTCGGAAGTTCCGGTGCTATCCACGAGCGGGCGAAATCAATTGTTCACCTGTACCCGAGTCAGTTGAACAAGGATATTCCCGTGGATACCCGTGCCGGTTACGCGGCGGACAAGATGGATGTCTACCAGTTGTACTCGGACTTGAATTACTTGAAAAACGGTTTGGACGCGGCGTATCGGATACTGTCGGCACGGGGGGACGGCAAACTCTCGTTGCCTTGTCGGACACCGAATATTTGCCGGATATTATGTGACTGTTACTATTTTGCCGGAGATGAGGCGTGTGGGGAACTTGCCGGTCGTTTGGTTACGGAGGCATTGGGATACATCCGTGGCGGAGATCGTGATGTGTTGTTGTCTTGGTGGGATGCTATTTGCTTGTATGGCGATGCAGTGGGAGCGATGATGTTGCCCAAGGAAGATTATAAACGGTTGGAGGAGGAACGGGCACGTCTACGGGTAAGTGTAGTGCGGGAGGAGAATGAAAAAATCGAGCGTTTGCGTCAGATGGGACAAGATGCTGATTTCAGTTTGGTGGCAGAAGTTTTTTATATTTTGGCGAAGCGGGTGTTTGACAAAATGGAATAGTTGTTGTGACTTTATGAAAGATAAAAAATCAAATTATTATTTGGCTTAGGCTTTATTTGATAAAAATAGAATTCCTGCGTAAACTCATAGCGGTTTGGTGAATACATTTGGGTGCTTATAGGTATTAATTATTTATGTTAGATATTTCCTCAAATAACAAACGTATAGCTAAAAATACGATATTGCTATATTTTCGTATGCTAGTTACAATGGCAGTAACATTATATACATCTCGAGAGGTATTAGCTGCGCTAGGTGTTGAGGATTATGGTATTTATAATGTAGTTGGAGGTGTCGTTGCATTATTTAGCTTTATAAATAGTGCAATGTCAACAAGCACTCAACGATTTCTTGTGTTTGAGTTGGGTAAGGGGGATTTTAGGCAACTTCAGAAAGTATTTAGTATAAGTGTTGTAATTCATATAATTATAGCAATTGTAATAGTTCTTCTTTCGGAGACTATTGGATTGTGGTTGCTGAATGAAAAGATGGTAATACCGGAATCGCGTGTGTTTGCCGCACATTGGGTGTATCATGTTTCCATTTTATCCATGGTTGTTGCTATAATTAGTGTTCCATATAATGCTGCTATAATTGCTCACGAAAAGATGTCTATATTTGCGTATATATCTGTAGTTGAGGTTTTCCTGAAATTGGTAATCGTGTATTTATTAAGAATAGGAAATGTAAATAAATTAGTTTTATACGCGATTTTACTTTTTGTGGTGCAAGTCGGAATTCGTATATTATATACATCATATTGTAATAAACATTTTTGTGAAACAAAGTTTAAATTTATTCTTGATAAGACACTCTTTAAAGAGATGTTTTCTTTTGCCGCTTGGAATTTATGGGGTAATTGTGCTTATATAGCATTTACACAAGGATTAAATATTTTGCTAAACGTGTTTTTCGGACCATCTGTAAATGCAGCAAGAGGTGTGGCTGTACAAGTACAGTCTGCAGTTACTCAATTCTCCTCAAACTTTCAGACAGCACTTAATCCGCAAATCACCAAGTCGTATGCAACAGAGGATTTAGATTATATGCATAGTTTAGTTTTCCGCAGTTCAAGATTTACTTTCTTCTTACTCTTAATGCTAACTTTACCTATAGCTTTAGAGACAGAAACGATATTGAGTATTTGGCTCGAAGAAGTTCCTCGGTATTCTGCAGTATTTTTGAAATTAATTTTATGTGTTACTATTATAGACTCAGTTGCAAATCCATTGATGGTTTCTGCTGCAGCTACAGGAAAAGTAAAAGTATATCAATCTGTCATAGGAGGAATTTTATTGATGATCCTTCCTGTTTCGTATGTTGTTTTAAAAATGGGAGGTAATCCAGCTTCAGTATTTGTTGTGCATCTTGTTATTTGTGCTATAGCATTCGTTGTACGTTTATTTATAATTAGACCATTAATAAAGATTTCTTTGCGAAAATATTTTAGCAATGTTATTTTGAAATGTGCAGTAGTATTTTTTTTAAGTTTCATTATTTCAGTATTGGTTAAGTTTTTTGTCCCATATAGCTCTATTTCCTTTGTGATTGTAGGTGTAATGAGTGTTTGTTGTGTTGTATGCTTTGCATATACTCTAGGACTAAATAAGTCTGAGCGCAATTTTATTAATGAAAAATTAGTTAGAGTGTTTTCCAGAAAAAATAATGATAAATATTCAGGATAAAAAAGATTGTTGTGGTTGTGGTGCTTGTGTTCAGCGTTGTCCTAAACGATGTATAACAATGCAAGAGGATAAGGAAGGTTTCCTCTATCCAGAGATAGATAGAACTTGTTGTATTGATTGCGGATTATGTGAAAAAGTATGTCCGGTTATAAATCAAGGAGGAAATCGAAGCCCGATAGAAGTTTATGCGTCTAAATGTCAAGTTGATGAGATTCGTATAAATAGTTCCTCCGGTGGTATTTTTTCTATGCTTGCGGAAAAAGTAATAGAAAATGGAGGCGTTGTTTTCGGAGCTCGTTTTAATGACAGGTGGGAAGTTGTTCATGACTATGCAGAAACTATTGAAGGCATTATACCCTTTAGAGGTAGTAAATATGTGCAAAGTGTAATCGGTGAAACGTATAAGCAAGCTGAAGTATTCTTGAAACAGGGGCGGTTTGTTTTGTTTAGTGGTACATCTTGCCAAATTTCTGGATTGCTACATTTTTTGCGAAAAGACTATAAGAATTTAATTACAGTAGATGTAATATGTCATGGAGTTCCGAGTCCTCTAGTGTGGTGTCAATATCTAAAAGAAATCGGTTTTATTGTTCAGGATAAGAAACCAGTTATATCGGGTATATCATTTAGAAATAAGCGGTTAGGTTGGAGGAAATTCGGATTTGAAATTCGTTATGACAAAGAAGAAGCCAATTTCTTTGAAATGCATAGGAATAATATTTTTATGCGGGGTTTTCTTCATAATATATATTTACGTCCATCTTGTTATGCTTGTCCAGCAAAGGGGGGAAGAAGTCAGAGTGATATTACATTAGGAGATTACTGGGGGGTAGAATTATATCATCCTGAATTTTATGATGATAAAGGTGTTAGTGCTGTACTTATTAATACGGAGAGGGGCAAAAGAATATATTCTCAATTAAAAGTAGATGGTGTTAGTACAGATTATAATAAAATATTATTAGGGAATTCCTGTATAGAACATAGTGTGAAAATTTCAAAATATAGAGATGATTTCTTTGATGTGCTTAATAAGAGTGAGTTTTCTCTTATTGGGATTATCACAAAAAGAACGAGACCTAGTTTATTGAGACGAATTATTTCTTATGCAAGAAGGATAACTGGAATTTAAGTCTCTAAAATTTTATTTAAATATTGTTATTGTATTCTTTCAGAAACACCACAAATGTTTTTAACCTAAAATAGGAATGTGTAATATTAGTGTAATAATTCCAGTTTATAATGCTGAACAATACCTGAATAGATGTATTGAAAGTGTTGTGAATCAGAGTTGCCGTGATATCGAGATTATATTAATTGATGATGGGTCAAAAGATAGTTCAGCAATTATATGTAAGCATTGGCAGAAAATAGATAGCCGTGTGAAATTTTTTTCAAAATCCAATGGTGGGGTATCTTCTGCTAGAAATGCGGGTATAAATTTGTCTCAAGGTAAGTTTTTGACATTTATAGATTCGGATGATTATATTGATGTAAACTATTGTGAATTATTGATGTCGAAAATGAAAGACGATATAGATCTTGTTGCAATGGGGGCATATTCAGTTATGGAAAATACTGTTGTTCCCATAAAGCATAGATTGCGCTCAGGCTTATATTGTTTGGAAGATTTGAAGCATCATATAGTAGATGACGGAACAATGTCAGGTTTTACATTGTATTCTTCGTGTGCTATCTTATATCGCAATGAAATTATACAAAAAGGGCGCATTCTATTTCGTGAAAATATAAAGTATAGCGAAGATGGATTATTTAATACCGAATATATTTATGCATGCATGAATAATGTATATATTGATTATAATAATTATATCTACTATTATAGGGTAAATATGAATTCTGCTACTCATACTATTGACGTGTTAAGTGAAAAGTATAATGAGTCGCAAGACAATGTGAATATAATTTTGGAGGAGTATAATATTAGATATCCGCAATATGACATTAGCCGGCAAATCAGTGCTAGATATATAACATTGAAGTTATCAGAAATACTATGTATTGTAGATACAAATCAATCTTTAGATAGAATTAAGAATATTATTAAAAGTCATAATTTTAGAAATGGATTGAGATATTTGAATTTTAGGAGAATGAACAGGTTAAAAAAAGCGATGTATCTTCTTTTGAAGATAAGAAATGCATCATTAATTATGAACGTATTAAGGTCGTATATTAATCACCGTCGTTGATATTGTTTCTTATGTCAAAGCACGTAAATAGCAATAAGTCTTTTGTTATAATAGTTTTCATATATCTGTTAGCTCTTTTTTTGTTTCCAGAGATGACAAAGGTGATATCTATTATGATGCTTATAGCAACTGCTTTTCTTTTATTTGCATATACAAAAAAGATTAGTATTAATCATCAATTTCTTGCGTGGTTTACATATATAATTCTGACTTTACTTTCTGTTTTAAGAGATTTTTCAAATTTGAATAATGTAATAGAGTTTGGTGGTGCACTTGTAATAGGTTTATTAATATATAGTTGGAATAGTAAAGGAAGTAGTCAAATTCTTCAGATTAAAGCACTTGTTGCAGTTTCGTTTGTAGCATTTTTAGGGTGTATCGTGCAACTTGTCGCTCCGGAATTTTTGGCTTGGTTTAATCTACTGCATTTAGGGTTAGAGAAATTTCAAATATGTGATGGTTTCCTAAAAGATAGAACTTTAGTGGGTTTTTCCTTTCAATCAGCAATTACTGGATTTTATCTATCCGTTTTTATCGGGATTTTATCGTGCTATTTATTGAAGCCGTCTATTGAGATGAGAGCTGTAAACAAGAAGATTATATTTCTTTTATTGGTTATCTGCTATGTTTTCCTGATGCAAACAGGAAAAAGGAGTTTTGTTTTATTGGTAATTCTTATTGATTTGTTTATGTATTGCTTGTATAACAGAAAATACATGCTAAAAGCGTTGTTCGTTTCGATTGTAGTATGTGTTCTGTTTTTAGTGATATTATTGAAAACAGATGTTGGTATGAGGCTTGTTATGCGAACTGTAGGTGATTCTTGGTCTTCCGGGCGTATAAATATATACGGCGTATTATGGGATGAATTTATGCAAAATCCTATTATAGGTAAAGGTATAGCGACTTCATCAAATATTTTGGGAAGGTATAACAATGGACATAATATATATCTTCAAATTTTGAGTGAATCAGGGTTAATCGGCATATTCGTTCTTATGCCAGTATTTATCCATGATTTAGGTTCTTCCATGAAGTTATTGAATGCTAAAATTCGGTATGGAGATGACTCTTTCGTGGTTGCAGTTTGTTTATTTTTAGAATTGTTGTTTCTGGGTTGGGGATTTTCAGGGAACCCTTTATATGATGTATATCCATTAGTCATATATATGCTTGTTGCCGGTATAATAAGAAATGAGATTAAAAAGTCAAAATATATTAGTCAAATAAAAACCTTATAATGAAAAAAATAGGTGTTATTACGCATTATTTCGGCAGTAAGAACTATGGCGGATTATTGCAAGCGTATGCTTTATGTAAATTTTTGAATGAAAGAGGTTGCTATGCAGAACAGATTTCATATGATTCTTCGTATAAGAAATCTAATAAGAGTCTAAGACTTTTAACAATAAATGAAATTAAAGATCGTATTAAATCAATAATAGCACCTGTATGCTATAAGTTTTCAGATTATAAAATTAAATCCAGTTTATTGCAGAGAGAAAAAGCGATTTCTATATTTAGAACTGCGATACCACACTCGAAAACTATTTATAATGATATAACTATAGAAAAAAGTAATGAAGAATATGACATTTTTATTACGGGTAGTGATCAAGTATGGAATATTGATTGGTATCATCCGCCTTATTTTTTAGATTTTGTAAGTCCTAAAAATAAAAAGATATCATATGCAGCGAGCATTTCAAAGGAGCGTTTAACAATGTCGCAGATTTCGCTTTTCAAGAGAAGTTTAAGTGATTATAATGCAATATCTGTACGAGAAGAATCGTCTGTTGCATTATTGGAGAATGTTATAAAAATGCCGATTACATATTGTCTTGATCCGACATTATTGCTTTCGGAGTTTCAATGGAATGATATTTGCTCCAAGCGTTTATATCAAGAAGATTATATTTTTTGTTATTTCTTGGGGAAAAATTTAGTAGCTCGCAAATTGGCTATGGAATATGCCATAAGACATAATTTGAAAATTATCACGTTACCTCATTTGTCCGGTCATTATCGTAGATGTGATGCCGATTTTGGTGATATTCAATTATATGATATTTCTCCAGGTCAATTTATATCGTTGGTACGCTATTCAAAATTTGTTTTTACAGATAGTTTTCATGCGATTGTCTTTTCTCATATATATAAACGAGAGTTTGTTGTTTTCAGTCGAAATGCTATTAGTCCCATGAATACAAGAATCTCCTGTATCACAAAATTATTCCATACAGAAGATAGATATTGTGATACAGAAGAGAAATTATCTATAGCTTATATTGAATCTCTTGAAAAAATAGATTACTCTAAAAATCAAATAGATTATATTAAAAAGAGAGAAGAGTCAATATCTTTTATTGATGATGTCTTAAACTTGTAAGGTTATTAATAATGAAAATTCTTCATGTAGTTAGTAATTTTGCTGTAGGCAATGGTGCTGCAAGATTAGTGGCATCATTAATTCTTGAACAGATTGACCAAGGCCATCAAACGGATGTACTCGCTTTGATTGAATCTCCTCTTTCATACGCAAAAGAAGTTACCCGAAAGGGGGCACATTATAAAGCTTTAAATAATGGTCCGACACGTGTGTATAATTTCCTACCGATATTTCAGTTGATTCCGGTAATTAAACGTTATGATATAATTCACGTGCACTTGTTTCCTGGGCTTTACTGGGTGTTATTTGCGAAGATGCTTTCAGGTGCCAAGTGTAAATTAGTAACAACCGAGCATTCAACAGAAAATAATAGGCAAGGTAAAAAATGGCTTAAATTTATAGAAAGATTCGTTTATAATCATTATAAGGCTGTAATAACAATATCAGAAGCTACAAAGGAATATCTTATTCGTTTCGTTAATCCTGAGACTCCAATTATTACGATAGATAATGGAATAAATATTTCTGATTTTGAATCAGCGAAGCCTGCAAGAAGACAAGAATTGGGTATTCCCAATGATGTATTTTTGTTGACTCAGGTTGCTAGATTTAATCCTCAAAAAAAACAGGAACTAATAATTGAATCGCTTTTACATCTTCCTGATAAGTGTCGTGTTATGTTTATAGGGGAAGGTGTTCTCATGGAAAAGAATAGACAATTAGCTAAAGATTTAGGTGTAGATAACAGATGTTATTTTTTAGGTGTGCGTGAGGATGTGCCATCATTGTTGAAAACTGCGGATGTTGTAATAATGTCATCTAATTTTGAAGGATTTGGCTTGGCGGCAGTAGAAGGTATGGCAGCAGGTAAACCTGTGATGGCTTCTAATGTTCCCGGACTTTGCAATGTTGTGGAAGGAGCAGGAATTTTATTCCCGGTTAATGACGAAAAAGCGTTAGCGGAGGGGGTATTGCGTTTATTAAATGACAAAGATTATCGAGAAATAATAACCAAACAATGTATTCAACGAGCTAAGAATTATGACATTAAGGTGATGGCGGACAAATATGAAGAAATATATAAAGCGATTTTACAATAGTCGTGTATATGAAAGTTAGAAAATCGGTTGAATATTTCATCTAGGGCATAATTAATATAAATAAACATACTGATATGAATAATAAAATTGATGTTGTTCATTCTGTACTTTTAGAGATGTTACAGTGGTTTCATGAACAATGTGAAAGGAATGGCTTAAGGTATTATGTTGTCGGGGGGACTATGTTGGGGACCATTAGGCATCAAGGTTTTATTCCTTGGGATGATGATATTGATGTTGGAATGCCACGAAAAGATTATATGGAGTTTGTTCAGAAATATTCAAAAGAATTTCATGCGCCGTATATTGTAGAATACCCTCGGGGTGATAATTTAGATTATCCATATGTTTTCGCAAAAATATACGATACTCGGACATATTTGGTGGAACATCTTCGTCATTTGGTGAAGAGGGGGCTTTATATTGATGTGTTTCCATTAGATGGTATTGGTGATACACGTGAATCTGCATATAAGAATTATCAACCGATACTTAGAAATTTACGGTTACATGATATGGTGACATGTGCCTTTCGAAATAATCGGAAGTGGTATAAAAATTTGTCTATAATTTTGGGTAGGAGTATTTCTCCTTTGTTTGTATCTGAACGGTTTCTTAATAATAGGATTAATCATTTTTGTGAGCAAAGAGATTTTGATAGTTCGGAATATGTTGGAAATTTAGTTGGTAATTGGGGGATTAAAGAGATTATGCATCGTTCATTTTTTGGGATGCCGAAAGCGTATGTGTTTGAAAGTATCAAAGTTTTAGGGGTTGAGAAGCCACACGAATACCTTAAAACGTTGTATAATGATTATATGGTTTTACCTCCAATGGAAAGGCGTGTATCACATCACGATTATGTTGAATTAGACCTTAAAAAAACTTTTTTAAAATAGAATAAATATGTATTCAGTAGTATTATTGTCTGGTGGTAAAGGGAGTAGAATGCAAGAAGATACGCCTAAACAATATCTTTTATTAGCTGGAAAACCGATGATTATGCATTCTTTGGAACGTGTAGATCGTTTAGTAGATGTTGATGAAATTGTTGTTGTTTGTGCTCCATCGTATCGTCATGTCGTTAAACAAATGGTTCATGAATATAATATTGCAACAAAAATTGTATTCGTTGATGCTGGACAAACTCGACAAGAATCAGTATATAATGGACTTAAGGCTGTGCATAATGAATTTGTGATTATCCATGAGGCTGCTCGCCCATTTGTAAAGCAGGAAGAGTTTCAAACTTTGATAGATGACGAGGAGTTTAATGTTATTTATGGTTATAATATTTCTTATACGGTTTTAAAGGGACATGGCTATGTTTCAGGGATTTTGGATAGGTCGGAATTACTAAACGTGCAGTTGCCTCAAAAGTTTAAAGTTTCTGATTTAATAGATGCCCATGATAAAGCAAAGCAACGTGGTGACGTTTATACAGAGGATGCTAGTTTAATGTTTGCTAATAGTCAGAAAAAGATTAAGGTTATTCGGGGAACTAGTTTTAATATAAAAATTACAGAGCCGATAGATTTATTACTTGGAGAAATTATATATAAAGATTATATTATAAATAGGAAATAATATGAAAACATGTGTTATTACAGGCACAGGTTCTGGAATTGGTCGAGAAGTTGCCATACTCTTGAGTCATGCAAAAGAGTATGAGCATATTGCAATGCTTGGACGGAATGTTGAAGCGATGAAAGTAACTGAAAATCTAATGGATGAAACAGGGAAAGATATATCGGTTTGGGATATTGATTTTCAATATCCTGAAAAAATTCCTGCAATAATTGAAGCAATATATGAAAAATATGGATCTATAGATTGTTTGTTAAATATAGCGGGTTACACGGATCCTCAGTCATTATTACAAACTACATTGGATAATATGGAGATGACATATAAAGTTAATGTATTTTCTCCGTTTCTTTTGATACGTGAATCTGTTAAATATATGAAGAAAAGTGGAGGAAAGATTTTGAATGTTGCTTCGACTGCGGGCATGACCCCTCGTCCTGGTTGGTTGAGTTATTCATCATCGAAAGCATCCATAATTTCAATGTCACAAACTTTAACTGATGAATTGTCAGAATATGGTATAAAAGTATATTGTGTATCCCCGGGTAGATGTGCAACAAAATTAAGAAAACGATTAGCGCCTAATGAAGATCCAACAACAATAATGCAGCCTCAAGATGTTGCAGAAGTTATATGTAATTTGATCTCAAATGAAGAAAGTTGTTTGGATGGGCAAAATATCGTAATACGTAAGCAGATAAAAAAGCACTAGTTAGGTAAACATTCTTTGCTAGATAATTAATGAAAGAATATAAAGTTGCGATAATTATTCCAACTCTTAACGAAGAGCGATTTATTGCCAAGTGTATAGAATCAGTGATTAATCAATCTTTCCCTTTGGAAGAAATGGATATTTTAGTTGTGGACGGGGGAAGTATTGATAAAACGCGGGAAATTGTTTTTGAATTAGGAAGACGATGCACCAATATTAGACTATTGGATAATCCAGGTAGAATTCAGTCTATAGCTTTTAATATAGGTGTTCATAATTCAATTGCTCCATATGTTATACGATTGGATGCTCACGCTATTTATGATAAAAGGTATATAGAGTTATGTGTTCAACATTTATCTGCTCATGCTGATTACGGGAATGTGGGGGGAGTGTGGAACATACAATCTCAAAATTCTAGTTGTCAAGCGGAGGCAAATGCAATATTGAATAAAGTTCCATTTGGTATTGGAGGTGCAGCATTTCGAGTTGGAACTAAAGCTCAGTTTGTTGATACGGTACCTTTTGGTGCTTTCCCTCGGAGGGTTTTAGAAAAAGTAGGTGGGATGCGTGAAGATTTACCTCGCGGAGAAGATAATGAGTTTAATTCTAGGATTCGTAAGTTCGGGTATAAAATTTATCTTGATCCTAATATAGTTTGTACGTATTATGCACGTGCAACGATAAAAGAAAGTGTACGACAAATGTATGCTAATGGAAAATCGATTGGAGTATTATTATTTGTTGATAGAAATTCAATCAGTGTACGACATTTAGTTCCTGCTGTTTTTGTGTTAGTTGTTGTTGGTTTGCTGCTTGTAGGAGGAGTTTATCATTCTTTTTGGTACATGTTGACCGTTATAATCGGATTTTATTTTGTTGCGGCGTTTGTTGCTACATTAATTGCATGTCATAAATATGGGTATAAATATATAGGGATATTGCCTATTTTATTTTTTATGGTGCATTGCTCTTATGGTTGGGGAACTATGATAGGAACAATAAGGAAGAATAAATAATATTTCATATTATGAGAATGAAAAATATTTCTTTTTCACCTCCGGATATGACGGAGGCGGAGATTGCCGAAGTTTGTGAAGCGCTTCGTTCCGGTTGGATCACGACGGGACCGAGAACGAAAGAGTTTGAGCATTTAATAGCGATGTGTTGTAATACGAGTAAAGTTGTTTGTTTGAATTCAGCTACGGCTTGCATGGAATTGATACTTCGTGTTTTGGGTGTAGGTCCAGGAGATGAAGTGATTGTTCCGGCATACACGTACACGGCTACTGCCAGCGTGGTTTGTCACGTGGGAGCTAAGGTCGTTATGGTTGACACGGCTTCCGGTTCGTTTGAGATGGATTACGTTAAGTTGGCGACATCTATTACAGAACGTACAAAAGTCATTATTCCGGTGGATTTGGGGGGAATAATATGTGATTATGACAAGGTGTTCGCCGCTGTTGAAAGTCAAAAACACTTGTTTCGTCCTTCAAATGATATTCAAAAAGCGTTTGGACGAGTAATTGTTCTTGCCGATGCTGCTCATGCCTTTGGTGCGAAGCGGCACGGAAAGATATGTGGTGAAATTGCAGATTTTACCTCTTTCTCGTTTCATGCTGTTAAAAATCTTACTACGGCAGAAGGTGGGGCACTTACATGGAAACATATACCAGGTATTGATGACGAATGGATTTATAAACAATTCCAACTTTTATCACTTCACGGTCAGAACAAGGATGCGCTTGCCAAAACGAAACTCGGCTCATGGGAGTATGATATCGTGGCCCCAAATTTTAAATGTAATATGACCGATATTATGGCTGCAATAGGATTGGCGCAGTTGAAACGTTATCCTGAAATGCTTTATCGTCGCCGTCAAATTATAAATCGTTATAATGAAGCGCTAAAAGGTTGTAATGTACAGGTGCTTGATCATTATGGGGATGATTATTCTTCTAGCGGGCATCTTTATTTAGTGCGTTTGTTGGGAAAAGATTGTGATTCCCGGAATAAGGTTATTGTGGAGATGGCAGAGCGAGGGATTGCTTGTAATGTACATTATAAGCCATTGCCGATGATGACAGCGTATAAAAATTTAGGGTTTGATATAAAAGATTACCCGAATGCTTATAAACAGTATTGTAACGAGGTGACGCTTCCTTTACATACTTGCCTGAGTGACGAGGAGGTGGAGTACGTGATATCGAATTTTGTAGAGATTATTTCAAAATAGTATTTCCTTGAAGCGTGTTTTTGATGTTATGGCAAGTGGTTGTGGATTGCTTGTCTTAAGTCCTGTGTTTTTAATTTTAGCCGTAGTGGTAAAATTGGATTCTCGGGGACCCATTTTTTATCGGCAGGCGAGGGTCGGAAGATTTGGACGAGATTTTATGTTATATAAATTTCGAACAATGCGTGTCGGTTCGGATAAGAAAGGGCTTATTACGATAGGGGGGAGAGATCCTAGGGTGACTCGTTCGGGATATTTTATACGTAAATATAAGTTCGACGAATTGCCGCAGTTAATAAATGTGTTTGTTGGGGATATGAGTTTCGTGGGACCTCGTCCTGAAGTGCGAAAGTATGTTGATATGTATACAAAAGAGCAGTTGCGAGTGCTAGATGTTCGTCCTGGGATTACTGATATGGCTTCGATATTGTATAGGAACGAGAATGAATTGCTTGGGACTGCCGAAGATCCTGAATTATTTTATCGAGAGGTTGTGATGCAGGATAAGTTGAAAATTAATTTGGAGTATGTTGCTAAGCATAATTTGTGGTTTGATATTGAGTTGATTTTTAAAACTATTTTTTCTATTTTGAAGTAAATAAAATGTAAAGAATGGATGATATGCCTCGGGCGAAGTGTGCCCGGGGCTTTTTGTTTTTATAATTTAAATTTGTAACAATGAAAAGATTATTGGAAACGAGTTTTTTCGCTTTGTTGGCGGAAGGCTTGGGCGTGTGTTTTGAAGAAGAGAGGTATATAAAGGCCATTCGGGAGTTCGCTGGAGATTTGAGGAAGGCAAGCGAGGCGGAAGATGATGCCGGGGTGCGGGAAAGGATGTTGGCAAGGGCTCGGATGGGGTTGGAATATTGGTTAGAGCGTGTCGTGGTTGATGATGGCGCTTTTGGGAAAAAATGGGGCTTGTACTTGTTGTTATATTCGTGTGGCGTTGAAATTGGTGGAGGAAGAAGGGCGTTGGTCACGTGAACGGGAGGAGTGTAGGAAGGCAGATGGGGACAGGAAAGAACCTCGGGTTATTGTTCGGTGGAAGTCGAAGAAGTACAAAATGATGATTATGGAGTTGATCGAGGGGTTGGTGCTGGTGGACGAGTTGTATTCGCCCACGGGGGATGCGTTGGGGGAGAAGGAACTGGTGGGGATGATGAAAGAGGTGTTCGGGGAGGATATCTCGAATTACCAGCAATTGCGGGAACAGTTTTTTGATCGTAAACGAGAGTTGACGCCTTTCTTGAAGCGGATGATTGCCGCTATCTTGAAGGAAGCGGATGATAGGGGTGCGTGGAGGAGAAGGTGAATTGATTCTGTGATTTAGAGATTGCCGATTGGGTGATTCCTGGAAGGGGGTGGCTCGATTGGCAATTTTTGTTTTTGGAATCGGGGTGATATATAGTGGGTTACGGGGAATTGTTATGAATTAATAATTAGGTGTAGTAAGCGAGTTGTGGGGATGCACTAATATTGCATTCGCAAATCGAGGTGATTTGTAGTAATCATTTAAAAGAAAAAAGTTATGGCAAAATTAAATAGTGTTTTGAAACTAAGAGGACGAGTCGGGAATGTCGTCTTTTGTGAACGGGGCGGGAAACCTTACATGAGGGCTTTGCCGTCGGAGGTGAGGAATCCGAAAACAGAGAAGCAGGAATTGGTGCGCTCGAAATTTAGAGTTGCCGTGGAATTTTACTGTCGGGTGAAAGAAACTCCTATCAGGAAAATCTGGAATGAGTCGGCGGCGGGAATTGCGGTTAACGGGTACGCTTTACACATGAAATTGAACATGAAGGCGTTCAAGGGAGATGGTAGAATCGGGGATTTTTCGCAGATGCATTTTTCGGCAGGGACGAGGCAGAGCGTGTATGATTTGGAAGGAAGGATGGATCAGGAGGGACGGGTGGAATTATACTGGAATAACGGGACAGGAAAGGAGTGTGCCGAAATGGACGACCGTTTGGGGGTGATCGTGATTTACGGGAATCGGGAATTTGTGCCGATGGTCGTGGAGGGTGTGGAAGCCCAGCGGCGGGATGAGCGTGCAAGTTTTCGAGTAAAACGGGAAGACGGCGTGAAGGTACATTTGTATTGTTTCTTCGTGTCGGAAGAGGGAATGAAGTATTCAAATTCTCAATACATCTGTTTATGAGCGGGCTGAATCCGATAACGAGCGTGGCGGACGCCGTGAGTGGACTGGTGGAGCGACTGACATTGCCTGCTCGTGAGAAGAAACAATTGGAGGCCGACGTGTTGCGGTTGTTGCTGGAAAGAGAAAAGGAGTTGTTGCGGGTACGGGCAGCGTTGTTGCAGGAGGAGGGGAAGGGGAATTGGTTGCAACGATCGTGGCGGCCTTTGGTGATGTTGACGTTTGCCGCGGTGATTCTGATAGGTACGTTCACGAATATATCGATTCTCTCGGATACTTCCCGTTTTTGGGATTTGTTGGAGATTGGGTTGGGCGGATACGTGGTCGGGAGAAGTGGGGAGAAAATTTTGATGACCCTCGCAAAAGGCAGACGTTGATTTTAGATTTATGATTTACGATTTTAGATTACTGATTTAATATTGTTGATATATGGGATTTTCAATTGTAAAACACCGATTGGTGGGGGATGGGGTGATTCGCGTGGATTGCGTGAAGAATACACAGGTTATTGCCGGACCGGATATGATTATATTGCATTATACGGCGGGGGCTAGTGTTATGTCATCGGCTCGTTATCTGGCAAGACCGGATGTGGGGGCTTCGGCTCATCTGGTAATCGGGAGGGCGGGAGAAGTAGTTCAGTTGGTGCCGTTTAATATTGTGGCTTGGCATGCCGGGAGAAGTCGGTATGCGGGACGGAGTGGGTTGAATTATTGTTCGTTGGGGATAGAGTTGGATAATCTGGGACAGCTTCGGCAGGAAGGGGGAAAATTTGTGGCGGAGTGCGGGGTGGTTGTGTCTTTTGAGGATGTATATGTTGATGAGTCGGGACGGGAAAAAACTTATTGGCATAAGTATACTAAGGTGCAGGAAAGGGTGCTGGCAGAGGTGTGCGGGGTTTTGACAAACTGTTATCCTATTGACGAAATTGTGGGACATTCGGATGTGACGGAGAGAAAGGTGGATCCCGGACCGGCATTGCGGTTACCGGATTGGATGAGGTATTACTGATTTATGATTTTAGATTTGCAGATAGAAATCGAGTGTTTATTTTTTATTTATTCATTTTTAAATTTTATTGTTATGGCAAAATTTAATTCTTATTTATTAGGAAAGGTAACGAAGTCGGTTGGTAACGTGACGATGTGTTACATGAACAAGCAGAATATCGCTAGAGCGAAGATTTTTTCGAGAAAGGACAATCCGACCCCGGAGGTGTTGACTCAACGGGCGAAGATGAAGGCGTTGATCGAATTGTCGCGTTGGCTGCTGCCC
Source organism: Butyricimonas sp. Marseille-P3923 (assembly GCF_900184685.1). GTDB lineage: Bacteria > Bacteroidota > Bacteroidia > Bacteroidales > Marinifilaceae > Butyricimonas > Butyricimonas muris. The sequence continues at coordinate 1,539,288 of NZ_FXXL01000007.1, read as the reverse complement.
GTGGTGCAGAAAGGGTTTCGGGGGATCGGGAGAGGAACGACTTCCAACGCATTCGTTTCTTTGAATATGGGATGCGTGAGTGTTGATGAGGATTATGCGGTAACGGTGGATTATGCCCGGATGCTAGTGGCTGCCGGTATCAGGAATACGCCGAAAGTTTCCGTGACGTATGATTCGGACGCGAGTAAGTATGCGTTCGTGCAGGAGGCTGAAGAAGCGGAAGAGGGATATGCTGCCGGTGATGACTTGGTGTATGCCGTGTTGTATGAAACAGAAGTACAACGGGCTAGATTGGTGGCATTGCGAGTCCGGGGTGAAAGTGGAAGCACGAGCTATGCGCTGCCTGAAAATTGGTCGGCGGAGAACGTGAAAGCCTATTGTTTCGCGATGAAGAAGGGCGGAAAGGTCTGTTCGAATAGCGTGAGTTTGACGGTAGGGTAATTTGAGAACGAGGGTGCGTTTAACGTACCCTCTGTTTTGTATCTTCGTGCGTTTAAATGCTTGTATTTTAAATTGTTATAATTTTAACAATAAAAAAGTGGGAGAAAGTGGTTTGAAGTGGGAAATATTTTAATAACTTTACATCATTAAATTGGATGAAGAATATGTTGTCGTTTATAGGAGATTATACATGTAAGTTGGATAGCAAAGGACGCTTGGTTGTTCCGGCTGTTTTTCGCAAGGAAATGCAGGCCGGGCAGGAGGGTTCTTTCGTGTTGCAGCGGAATATTTTCGAGACATGTATAGATGTTTATCCCAAGGGCGAATGGTTACGGCTGGTCGAAGAATTGCGGGCTAAATTGAGCCCGTTCAATCAAGAGCATATGAGGTTCCGGAGAGGTTTTTTTCATGGAGCGCTGGAGGTGGAACTGGATGCTAACGGACGTATTCTGATTCCTCGCAAGATGCTTGAGCAGGTAGCGATAGAGGGTGACGAGATCGTGTTGGTGGGTTTGGATTCGAAGATTGAAATTTGGGATAAAATAAAGTACGAAGAGGGGGCGATGAGTACGGAGGAATTTGTACTTTTGACGGATAAATTGAATTTCGGGAATTTAGGATTGTGATGTATTGAAAATGAGGGTTCAAGGGTAAGAAATTAAATTTAGAAGATATGGAATCGTTGTATCATGTGCCGGTTTTGTTGGAAGAGTCCGTTTCCGGGTTGAATATAGACCCGGAGGGGGTATATCTTGATTTGACTTTCGGAGGAGGTGGTCATTCGAGGGAGATATTAAGACACTTGGGAGGCGGTTGCCTGATAGGATTTGATCAGGATTCTGATGCATTGGCAAACGTGCCGGATGATAGTCGGTTTATTTTCGTGAATCATAATTTCCGGTATCTGCGGAATTTTTTGCGGTATTGTGGGTATGATAACGCGGATGGTATATTAGCCGATCTGGGGGTATCATCACACGAGTTTGACGAGGCGGGGCGGGGATTCTCGTTTCGTTTTGACGCGGAACTGGATATGCGCATGAACCGGAGGGGACGATTGAAAGCAACGGATATATTAAATTCGTACAGCGAGGAGGATCTGATTCGGGTATTCCGAGAGTATGGTGAAGTAGATAATGCCCGCGGGTTGGTCAGCTTGATAATCAAAGCACGGGAGGAGAAGCCGATTGGACGTTCGGAAGAGTTTTTGCAAGTGATTGCGCCTCGTGTCCCGAAACAAAAGGAAAAGAAGTATTTGGCTCAAGTGTATCAAGCGTTGCGTATAGAGGTAAACGGGGAATTGGATGCATTGAAAGAGATGTTGCAGCAAGCGGAGTTGGCATTGCGTCCGGGGGGACGATTGGTAGTGATTACCTATCATTCACTGGAAGATCGGATCGTGAAAAATTTCTTGAAGAGCGGGAATTTCGAGGGAAAGATCGAGAAAGATTTTTACGGACACGTGAAACGGAATTTCGAGTTGGTGAACCGTAAAGTGATTGTGCCATCGGATGAAGAGATCGAACGCAATCCGAGGGCCAGAAGTGCTAAATTGAGAATCGCGGAAAAAATATAGTAAGGGTATGAAGTGGTTCAAGAAGAAGAAAGTAAAGGATTTTGTATCTCCTTCGCAGGAACAGAAGGAGGTACTTGCCGAGTCCATGAAAGAGGTGTTGGACGGACGGTTGCTTGCCGATACCGTGTTGCGCCGAAATATGGTTTTTATTCTTTTTCTGACATTGCTTGGTATTTTATACATAGCGAACGGGTATAATACAGAGAAATTGTTTATGAAAAAGGTGGCGTTGGAGAAAGAATTGAGCGACCTGCGTTTCGAATCGGTAACAACCTCGTCGGAATTGATGCGCATCAGTGTGCCGTCGGAGGTGGAAAGACGGGTGAAAGAAGCCGGGTTGGATCTGGTGCAGAGTAAGGAACCGCCGATAAAGATTGAAAGATGAAAAGAGTTTGTAAAGTTTATAAGGTTTGTAAGGTTCCTAAGGTTAGTAGACCCCTGCGGAGTGTTATATTGACGACAGTCGAAACTGTCGATAAATCTTATTGGCTTGTGGACTTTATAAACTTTAAGAACTTTATGAACCTTATAGACTAATTTAGGAATATGGCATCTTCGATGAAACATGAGTTGGCTGGACGACTGGGGCTTGTTTACCTGGTGGTGATCGGGATTGCGGTGTTGATCGTGGTGCAGGCTTTGTACGTTCAGGTGTGGAAAGGGGATGAGTTGAGGAAGCAGGTGCAGAATGTTTCAAGGAAAGATTTTACGGTAGCCCCGATTCGGGGAAATATATATGCCGATGACGGACGTATTCTGGCGAGTTCCGTGCCGTATTATTCGTTAAGGTTTGATTGCGTGGCGGTGGCGGATACATTGTTTAAAAGAAAAGTGGATAGTCTGGCAATTTGCCTGTCGCGGTTTTTCGGGGATGCTCCCGCTTCAGAATACAGGCAAAAGTTGTGGAAAGGGAAATACGGGGCGAAGGCTAATCGTTATCTGTTGATAAACAAGAAGAAAATTTCTTACACCGAATTGATGAAGGTTAAGAAATTTCCTATTTTTCGGGAGAGAGGTACCCGAAGCGGTTTGATTCTCGAACGGGAGAATGTGCGGTTGCAGCCGCATAGAGATTTGGCGTATCGTACCGTGGGATATCTGAATGAGGCGGAAGATGGAACTTTCGAGGGGCGCGTGGGGCTTGAGGGAGCTTTCGAGAAACAATTGCGCGGGGTGCCGGGAAGGAGTTACCGGCAAATGATGTCCGGAAGGTGGATTTCCGTGACGGTAGATGAACCGATAGACGGGAATGATGTGGTGACGACTATAAACGTGGATTGTCAAGATATCGTGCAAGGGGCATTGACTCGCCAGTTGGAATATTATAAGGCGAATGCCGGTACGGCTATTTTAATGGACGTGAAGACGGGGGATATCAAAGCAATTGCGAATGTGTCGAAAACGGCAACGGGTTACCGTGAGGTGTTGAATAACGCGATCGGTGATGCTGCCGAACCGGGGTCGGTAATCAAGGCGGCTACTATGGTAGCCCTGTTGGAGGACGGGTTCGTGCTGCCCACGGACACGATAGATTTGGGTAAAGGGATATACACGCATAACGGGGTAACTTTACGGGAGTCCAGAACTCCTATCGGGAAAGTAACCGTACAGTCTATTTTCGAGCGTTCTCTGAATGGAATCACTGAACTTGTATATGAACATTATCGCGAGCAACCGGAAAAATTCGTGAACCGTTTGTACGCGATGGGGTTGAACCGAAAGGTGGGTATTGATATAGTGGGGGAAGCGGAGCCTTATATCAAGTATCCCACGGATAAGTCGTGGAGCGGTACTTCTTTGCGGTGGATGAGTTTCGGGTACGAGTTGCAGGTGACTCCGTTACAAGTGTTGGCGTTTTACAATGCTTTGGCAAATGACGGCAAGAAAATGAAACCCCGTATCGTGAAAGAAATCCGAGAGGGTAGCCGGGTGATAGAGCGTTTTGAGCCTGAGGTGGCTATGAATAAAATATGCAGCAAGCAGACGCTGGCTTATATGCGACAAATGATGGAGGGGGTCGTGGAGAACGGAACTGCCAAAAATCTGAAAAATGCAGCTTGTAAGATAGCGGGTAAAACAGGAACGGCAAAAGTGGCGGCAGGGAAAAAGGGGTACAAGGCGGAGCCGAAGTATCGGGCAAGTTTCGTGGGATATTTTCCGGCTGACAAACCTCTGTACTCGTGTATTGTCGTGGTGGATAATCCTTCCACGTCGGTGGGATATTACGGTAATGTGGTTTCGGGAAATGTGTTCCGGGAGATTGCCGACAAGGTATATTCAATGGCGTCATTGATGAGGCACGATGAGCAGGAGGAAGAAATAGACCGGACTCTGCCTATCAGTCAGAACGGGTTGAAGGATGATTTTTTGGCTATATATGACGAGTTGGGTATTGACGTGACGGACGAGGCGGGGAATGCCGATTGGGTGATGACGTCACGGGATAAAGAGGGGAAGGAGTTTGAACTGAAAGCCCGGAGCGTGGATTTCTCCGTGGTGCCGAACGTGAAAGGGATGGGTTTACGGGATGCGTTATACTTGCTGGAGAATAGCGGGCTGAAAGTCGGGGTGAGCGGAGCGGGTACCGTAAGCAGTCAATCGTTGACACCGGGGCAGCGGGTGCGGAAGGGAAGTTATGTAGGGATAGTATTGAAGTAATTTTAGATTTAAAATTTTAGATTTTAGATTGAAAAGATAATAATTTAGAGCAATGAAATTAAGGGATTTGTTAGAAGGGATAGCTTGTGAGATTGTGCAAGGGGATTCGGGTGTAGAGATACACGCGATTCATTTCGATTCCCGGAAGGTTGGTAAAGGGGATGTATTTGTTGCCCAGCGGGGTGTTAGTGTTGACGGGCATGCATTTATCGGCAAGGCGGTTGCCTTGGGTGCGGTTGGCGTGATTTGTGAAGATGTGCCGGAAAGCCTGCCGGACGGGGTAACCGTGGTGAAGGTGGCGAATTCATCGGATGCGTTGGGATGGATGGCATCCGCTTATTACGGGCATCCGTCGCGGGAAATGAAACTTGTCGGAGTGACCGGAACGAACGGGAAGACGACAACGGCGACATTGCTGTACGAGGTGGCACGGTTGGTGGGTAAACAAGCCGGTTTGTTATCGACGGTTTGTAATTACGTGGGGGACGAGAAAGTACATGCTACGCATACGACACCGGATGCGTTGGAGATTAATTCACTGATGCGGTGTATGGTGGACGAGGGGTGCGAATATTGTTTTATGGAGGTGAGTTCCCACGCGGCGGATCAGCGACGTGTTAGTGGTTTGGATTTTGACGGTGCTATATTTTCAAATATTACACACGATCATTTAGATTACCACAAAACGTTTCGGGCATATATCGAGGCGAAGAAGGGATTTTTCGATCGTTTGTCCGCAAAGGCTTTCGCGTTGACGAATGCGGACGACAAGAATGGTATGGTCATGTTGCAGAACACGAAAGCACGTAAATATACTTACTCCTGCAAGCGTATGGCGGATTTTAATTGTAAAATATTGGAACGCCATTTGGACAGCATGTTATTATTGCTGGACGGGAGTGAGGTTTGGACAAAGTTTACGGGAGATTTTAACGCGTATAATTTGCTTGCCGTGTATTCTGCGGCTCGCTTGTTAGGCTTCGAGAAAGAAGAGTTGTTGCCCGTGATGAGTATGTTGGTTCCGGTGTCGGGACGATTTGAAACAATTCTGTCCCGGGATGGAATTATGGCGATCGTGGATTATGCCCACACGCCGGATGCTTTGGAGAATGTGTTATCGACAATCAGCGGGTTGAAAAAAGACGGTAAGGTGATTACCGTGGTCGGTGCCGGTGGAGATCGTGACCGGACGAAGCGTCCGGAGATGGCGGAGGTGGCTTGTCGGTTGAGCGACCGGGTTGTGCTGACTTCCGACAATCCTCGAAGCGAGGAACCTGCGGCGATTATAGAGGATATGCGTGCGGGAGTACCGGAGGATGCCCATGATCGGGTGTTGGCGATAACCGACCGGAAGGAGGCGATACGTACGGCACTGATGCTGGCAAAACCGGACGATATTGTGCTGGTTGCCGGTAAAGGACATGAGGATTATCAGGAAATAAAAGGAGTGAAACATCATTTTGATGATAAAGAGATTATAAAGGAAATATTTAAGTTGTAGTGTCATGTTTTACCACATTTTCGATTATTTAGAGCAGTTTGATTTTCCCGGGGCCGGAATGTTCCAGTATATCACATTCCGATCGGCTTGTGCCGTGATTTTGTCTTTGTTGATAGCCACGGTGGTTGGAAAGCGGATTATCCGTATTTTGCAAAAACAGCAGGTTGGAGAGGAGATTCGCGATCTCGGACTGGAAGGGCAGATGCAGAAGAAAGGAACCCCGACGATGGGAGGGATTATTATCCTGTTGGCGATATTAATACCCGTGATTTTGTTTGCGCGGTTGGATAACGTGTATATCCAATTGATGCTTGTGGCTACGGTGTGGCTCGGGTTGATAGGTTTTCTGGATGATTATATCAAAGTATTCAGAAAGCACAAGGAGGGATTGAAAGGACGTTTCAAGGTGATCGGGCAGGTCGGTTTGGGATTGATCGTGGGGGTGACCTTGTACGTGAGCGATGACGTGGTGATTCGCGAGAAAGCTATGTTGTCGGAAGTGGGGGTGGTGACAAGTACGGTAGATGAGGGATTCTCCGAGGAGAATAGTAAAACCTTGTTGACGAAAGACGTGAAATCGACCAGAACAACTATTCCATTCTTCAAGAATAACGAGTTCGATTACGCTTGGTTCGGGGCTCTTTTCGGGAAATATGCCGAACCGATCGGATGGATCGTGTTTATCTTGATCACGATATTTATCGTGACAGCCGTGTCGAACGGGGCAAACTTGACGGACGGGCTTGACGGGCTTGCGACGGGAACGTCCGCGATAGTCGGTGCCACGTTGGGGATACTGGCGTATGTTTCGGGTAACATGGTGTATGCCGATTACCTGAATATTATGTATATCCCACATTCCGGGGAACTGGTGGTATTTATTGCTGCCTTTATCGGTGCCACGATCGGATTCTTGTGGTACAATTCGTATCCGGCACAAGTCTTTATGGGTGACACGGGAAGTTTGTCATTGGGAGGTATTATCGCGGTATTCGCTATCATGATTCATAAAGAATTATTGATTCCGATCCTTTGTGGTATATTCCTCGTGGAGAATTTGTCGGTAGCCATGCAGGTAAGTTATTTCAAGTACACGAAGAGAAAGTTCGGAGAGGGACGGAGAATATTTCTGATGTCGCCTCTGCATCATCATTTCCAGAAGAAGGGTATTCCGGAGCCGAAGATCGTGACTCGTTTCTGGATTGTGGGAATAGCGTTGGCTGTGATAACAATAGTGACATTAAAGATTCGGTAAGTTTAATAATTTCGGATTTATGATTTTAGATTGAAGAATCGTAAATCATAAATCGTAAATCATAAATATATGAAACGCTTGGTTATTTTAGGGGGAGGAGAAAGCGGAGCGGGGGCTGCCCGGTTAGGGAAAAAGTTGGGATACGAGGTTTTCTTATCAGATAAAGGGAAATTGGCTGACAAGTACAAGAAAGTGTTGGAAGAGTTGGGTGTAGAGTACGAGGAGGGGCAACATACCGAAACAAAGATATTTACTGCCGATATCGTGGTAAAGAGTCCGGGGATACCGGATAAATTACCGATGATTGTCGGTTTGCGTGAACGGGGGATCGAGGTGATCTCGGAAATCGAGTTTGCCGGACGGCACACGGATGCAAAAATGTATTGCATCACGGGAAGCAACGGAAAGACGACGACCACGTTGTTGTTGTATCATATATTGAAAGAAGCCGGGTATGACGTGGGGTTGGCAGGGAATGTCGGGAATAGTCTGGCGGCACAGGTGGCGGATAATCTGCATCGCGTGTACGTGGTGGAGTTGTCCAGTTTCCAGTTGGACGGGATGTTCCGCTTCCGGTGTGATACAGCGATATTGACGAATATTACTCCCGATCATTTAGACCGTTATGATTATAAGTTCGAGAACTATGCTCGTTCTAAATTCCGTATATTGAATAACATGAGGGCGGAAGATTTGTTTATCTACGGGTATGACTGTGACGTGGTACGGGAACGTGTCGAACAGGAAAACATCGTACCGGAGGCAGCCGGGTTTACCTATTCGGCAGATAATCGATTGAACGCGTATATGGACGGGAATACCGTGATTGCCCGATGGGGGGAACGGACTTTTTGCATTGACAAGAAAGAAATTACGATACAGGGACGGCATAACGTGTATAACGCGATGGCAGCTATATTGGCAGCCTTGAAGGCGGGTGTCAGTGATGCGAATTTGAGAAAGGGATTGACGACATTCCCGCAGGTGGAACACCGTTTGGAAACGGTTGAAGTCATCGAGGGGGTGACTTATATAAATGATTCGAAGGCAACGAACGTGGATTCGACGTGGTATGCGTTGGATAGTATGCATGCCCCCGTGGTATGGATTGCCGGGGGAACGGATAAAGGAAATGATTATAGCGTGTTGTTTGACCTTGTACGGGAAAAAGTAAAATTATTAATCTGCATGGGGGTAGACAATAAGAAATTGATAGACTCCTTTTCTCCGATTTGTGAGGTGGTGGATACGCATAGCTTGGAGGATACCATGAAAGTGGCATCAACCCGTGCCGTGAGTGGCGATGTCGTGTTACTTTCTCCTTGTTGTGCTAGTTTTGATTTATTCAAGAATTACGAGAACCGGGGGGAACTGTTTAAAGAAAAAGTGAGAGAACTCAAGGAGTTCTGTGATTGAAGAAGTTGTGAATCATAAATCGTAAATTGTAATGGGCAGGATAATTAACAAGCTGAGTTTGAAGGGCGACAGGATTTTGGGAATCGTGGTTATAGCTTTAATGCTGATCTCGTTATTGGTCGTGTATTCTTCCACAGGAAGTCTGGCTTTCCGCGTGCGCGGGGGAGATACTAGCTTTTACCTGTTAAAACAGCTTTTCTTGTTGGTGGGCTGTTATGGGGTTATCTTGCTCACGCAATCTTGCCATTATAAATATTTATTGTCTTTTGCCACGTTTATTCTATTGGCTTCTTTTGGTTTTCTGGTATTGGCAAAAGTAATGGGAGCCACGTTGAACGACACGGAGCGGTGGATAAAGATATTCGGAATTTCATTCCAGCCGTCGGAGTTCGCGAAATTAGCGGTAATCATATTTTGTGCCCGTGCAATCGCATTTGAACAGACCGAAAAAGGATGCGATGACAATGTGTTATTGCGGATGTTGTGGGTAGTCCCGATACTTTTCTTGATTTTTATGGAGAACTTTTCTACTTCGGCATTGCTGGGAGGAGTCTGTTTGTTTATGCTATTCGTGGGACGGTTGAGTTTGAAGACATTCAGTAAGATTATCGGGGGACTTGTATTGCTTGTCGTATTGCTTGTGGCGGCACTTTTTATTGTGCCGGAGAAACAATTGGGCAAGGTCGGGCGTCTATTGACGGTGAAAAGCCGATTGGAGGCATTTTTTGTTCCCTCGAAAGCGAATAAAGATGATTCTTACCAATCGGATCAAGCGAAAATAGCCGTGGCACGAGGCGGATTGTTCAAGGTGGCTCCGGGAACCAGTGTACAGCGTAATTTTCTGCCGCATCCCTATTCTGATTTTATTTTCGCAATAATTGTAGAAGAATACGGATTGGGGGGTGCCGGGGTGGTTATGCTATTATACTTGATCATACTCTATCGTGTGGGGGTGATCGTGCGACGATGCACGAGAATGTTCCCGGCAATGCTGGTGACCGGGTTGGGTTTGTGTATTGTATTGCAGGCCTTAATAAACATGGGGGTTTGCGTGGGCTTGTTCCCCGTGACCGGACAGCCTTTGCCGCTGGTAAGTATGGGGGGAACTTCCCTGTTATTCACGAGTGCGGCATTCGGGATGATATTGAGTGTCAGTCATACCTTCTCTGAAGAGGGGGAGCAGGAAGCGAAAGAGAAGCTGAAAGTGGCAACGACGGAAGAAGAAATATAAAGAAATAGAATACTATGAAAAAGGTGATTATCAGCGGAGGAGGAACAGGAGGGCATATATTCCCGGCACTCTCGATAGCAAATGCTTTAAAGCGTTTGGATAAAGATATTGATATTCTGTTCGTGGGGGCAGAGGGTAAGATGGAGATGGAGAAAGTACCTGAGGCGGGATACCGAATCGTGGGTTTGCCTGTTCGCGGGTTGCAACGGAAATTGACGTTGAATAACTTGAAAGTGGCGTGGAACCTTTGGCGAAGTCTGCGGAAAGCCAAACGAATCGTGAAAGAGTTCAAGCCGGATGTCGTGGTAGGAGTCGGGGGATACGCCAGTGGTCCTATCGGTCGGGTGGCGGCGAACGCGGGAGTGTCTTTGGTATTGCAGGAACAAAACTCTTATGCCGGGGTGACCAATAAACTATTGGCGAAGAAAGCCGAGAAGATTTGTGTGGCTTACGAGGGGATGGAACGTTTTTTCCCGAAAGAGAAAATTATATTCACGGGTAATCCCGTGCGGAAGGATTTGTTGAATGCCTTGGGAGAACGGGAAGAAGGTATTGTTTTTTACGGTTTGAACCCGAAGAAAAAGACTGTGCTTGTAACCGGGGGTAGCCTTGGCGCCGGATCGATTAATAAGGCTATGGTGCGATGGTTGGAACGTATTGCCGGATGGGAAGACGTACAGGTAATCTGGCAGTGCGGTAGTTATTACCACAAGCAACTGGAAGCGGAGTTGAAAGATCGTTTGCCGGAGAACGTGAAGTTTATGCCTTTCTTGAAACGTATGGATTTGGCGTATGCTTGCGCTGATCTTGTGGTGGCAAGGGCGGGAGCCGGAACGATTTCAGAATTGTGTTTGCTGGGAAAAGCTGTTGTTCTGGTGCCTTCGCCGAACGTGGCGGAAGATCACCAAACCAAGAATGCGATGGCTCTGGTACATAAACAAGCTGCCGTTATGGTAAAAGATAACGAGGTCGTCGAACGTCTGGGTGATGTGATGGAAGATTTATTAAAGAACGATACCGAACGCAAAGTTTTGTCCGAGCATATCTTGGCGTTAGCAATGAAAGATTCGGATGAGGTGATCGCGAACGAAATCTTGAAGATTATAAATAGTGGGCAAGCTAAAATCTAAAATTATGGATATTGATAATGTAAAAGCAATATATTTCGTGGGAATCGGGGGGATAGGTATGAGTGCCTTGGCGCGTTATTTCAAGATTATGGGATATCACGTGGCCGGGTACGATAAGACAGAATCACCTCTGACGAGAAAGATGACCGATGAGGAGGAATTTGATATCACGTACGAGGATGATGAGGCAAGAATCGAGGAGGTATTTCGGGATAAGACGCACACGCTTGTGGTGTACACGCCTGCCGTGCCGAAAGAGAACCGAATATTGAGTTTCTTCCGGGATAATGGCTACGCTTTGCACAAACGTGCGGAGGTGTTGGGGTTTCTTTCCCGAAGCAAAAAAGCTCTTTGTATAGCGGGGACGCACGGGAAAACGACGACGACGACGATGTTGGCGTTTTTGCTGAAAAATTCACATGTCGGATGTAGTGCTTTTTTAGGGGGAATATCTTCTAATTATGGAACGAACTTGTTGATTGACAAGGAATCGGATTACGTGGTGATCGAGGCGGACGAGTATGATCGGTCGTTTTTGCATCTGCATCCGGAAATAGCGGTGATTACAGCCATGGATGCCGATCATCTGGATATATACGGGACTCACGAGGAATTGTTGAAAGCCTTCGAGGAGTTTGCCTTGCAAACAAAAGGGCAGCTTTTCTTGAGAAAAGGTTTGGAATTGAAAAGGCGGGCAATTACCGGACACTACGCGGCAGGAGAGAAAACGGATTATTATGCCGACCGTTTACGGGTAGATAACGGTAGTTTTTTATTTGATTATATCGGGAAAGATATCGAAATTCGGGATTTGCGATTGTGTTTCCCGGGACGTGTGAACGTGGAGAACGCTACGGCGGCAATCACGGTGGCTTTGCACGCGGGGGTGACTGCCGAGGAAATTCGGGATGCTTTACCTTTGTTCAAAGGAGTGTCAAGACGATTTGATATACACGCGAAAACGGATCGAGTTCTGTACATGGATGATTATGCCCATCACCCGCGGGAGATTGAGGCATCGCTTTCGTCTGTACGGGAGATGTGGCCGGAGAAGAAGTTGATTGTTGCTTTTCAGCCTCACCTGTATTCGCGGACGAACGATTTCTATCCGGATTTTGCGAAGAGTTTGAGTCTGGCGGATTTAGTGATATTGTTGGATATATATCCGGCACGGGAACAACCTATACCGGGGGTAACTTCGGCTCTGATAGCCGATCGTTTGTCCGTGCCTTGTGTTCGGGTGACGAAAGAAGACTTTCCGGCATACGTGAGAGAACACGTGACGGACGGACTCTTCGTGACCATGGGAGCCGGGGATATAGACCGCTTTATTCCGGTATTTACTGATATGTTTAATACAGCAAATCATTGATTTGCTGTTGCAAGTTGAGTCTGTGGCTCTGCAAGTTGCAGGTTACAGGTTTGATTTGCGGAATGAGAATAATAACTTGTAACTTGCAACCTGTAACTTGTAACTGAAATTATTGAATGAAACGCATACTACCATACATATTATCTTGCATTTTGCTTGTTTACCTGATAATTGTGCTTACCTTTGTGGCGACAAAATTGGGGGAGGTAACATGTAGAGGGGTGCGGATTGCTGTCAAGAATACGGATGTTAATATGTTCGTGGACGAGGAGGATATCATGAAAGCGATAAAGAAGGGGTATGGGGACATAATGAACAAAAGTATTATGGCAGTAAATAAAGATGGTTTGGAAAGGATACTTGTCAAAAATCCGATGATAAAATCGGCTCAGGTTTACTACAGTTTAGACGGCTATATCCATGTGAGTATCAAGCAACGTGAACCTGTTTTGAGAGTAATGACGGGTGAGGGTTACTACGTTGATAGTGACGGGAAAGTAATGCCGTTGTCTTCTAAGTTTACTTCCAGGGTTGTTGTTGCAACCGGTGATATTAGTAAGAAATACGCGTGCGAGAAGTTAGCTCCGTTCGTGATGTCCTTGAGGGACGATTCGTTTTTGGATGCCTACATCGAGCAATTGATCGTGAGATCGAACGAGGATATTGTGATGATTCCCAAAGTAGGTGATTTCAGAATCATACTCGGTAAGGTCGAAAATAGCCGGGAGCGCTTGGATAAACTGATATTGTTCTTGAAGAACGGTATCGCCAAAAAAGGTTGGAATCATTACAAGGAAGTCAATTTGAAATTTGATAACCAAGTAGTTTGTGTTAGAAAATAAAAAATAGATATTATGGGATTTGTAGCTTCTTTAGATATGGGCTCTGAAAAAATGGTAATGGCTCTCGGGGAAACGTCCGGGGGAGAATGCCGTTTGGTCGGAATAGAGAGTGTTGCTTCTCAAGGTATCCACCGGGGAATGGTGGTCGATAGGCTTCGGGTGAAATCTTGTGTACAACGTTTACTTGATAAATTCAAGCAGGAACACGAGATGCATATCGATGCGTTGAATATCGCCTTGGCGGGGGAATGGGTGCAACAGGTAGAGGATCGGGAAGTGTCAAAATTCTCTCGGATGAGAAGAATAGAAGAGAGTGATTTACTGGAGCTGGAAAAGAAATGCCGCGGTAATGTCAATTTGGATATGGAAGAGATCGTGGACGTGGTACCCTTCGGTTATTGGTTGGACGGGGAGGCGGAGAGCGACCCGATCGGTTGCGAAGCGCGGCGGTTGGAGATAGATTTTCATGTTTACGTGGCGAGAAAGCGTATGCTGGAAGGATTACGCCAAGCATTGAACGAGTCCGGGATAGAGAAAATTAATTTTTACTCGGCGGCGACTGCAGCCCAGAAAGCACTGGTAGTACGGGGGCGGAAAGGCGCGAGAGATTTCGCCTTGATCGATCTGGGTGCTGAAAGCGTGAAAATACACGTGTTCCGGGATGGAATGATTGCGTACGACGAAGTATTGCCATTGGGGTGCAATACCGTGGAGCGGGATATAAATACGGCTTTTTCAATCGAGAGCATGGCGAGTGCCAAGAAATTGAAACACGAATACGGAATGGCATTACAAGCCGAGTGTAAAAGTCGTAAGATAATGATACCAGATACAAAATATTGTATTGATTTGCAGGATATGGTACACGTGGAGCAATGCCGTTTGGAGGAGTTGTTGGAAGGGGCGATCTGGCAGATATTGAAAAGCGGTTACTACAAGGAATTGGAAGACGGTATATTGTTGACAGGAGGAGGTAGTCGGGTGCAAGGAATTGATACTCTGTTGAATCGTTTGTCAAAACATCCGATAAGTATGGCAAGCGTGGTGACGGTAAAATCTGCCAAAGAAACACCCTTGAAAGCACCGGAGAATCTGACAGTTCTGGGGTTGTTGCGTTGCGAACGCAAGGAAACGAAGAAAAGAGGTTGGTTTGATAGTTTTTTTAAAGAATAATGATATAACACGTTTCAGCTATGTGGAATGAAGATGCGTTATTGGATTTGAGGATTCCGGAGCAGGATGAGTCGATTATCAAAGTAATCGGTGTCGGGGGAGGCGGAAGCAATGCCGTCAATCACATGTGCCGACAGGGTATCCGGGGGGTGGAGTTCGTCGTGTGCAACACGGATATACAAGCTCTGCGGATCAGTCCCGTGAAGAATAGAATACAGATCGGAAAGGAACTTACTGAGGGACGTGGAGCGGGCAGTTTGCCGGAACGCGGTAAACAGTCGGCGATAGAGAGTCTGGATTATATCAAGACCATACTCGAACGGAACACGAAAATGGTATTCATCACGGCAGGTATGGGGGGAGGAACCGGAACGGGGGCAGCCCCGGTGATAGCCAAACAGGCTAGAGAGTTGGGGATACTGACGATAGGTATCGTGACCATTCCTTTTAGTTTCGAGGGACGCAGGCGTGTGGAACAAGCCATGGAAGGAGTTGACGAACTGTCGGAATACGTGGATGCCTTGTTAATCATCTGTAACGAGAAATTACGGGATATGTACGGTAACTTGAAGCTGTCAAAGGCTTTCGAGATGGCGGATAACGTGTTGACCATAGCGGCAAAGAGTATCGCGGAGATCATTACCTTGAAAGGGTTCGTGAACGTCGACTTTGCAGACGTGGAAGTTGTGATGCGGAATAGCGGGGTGGCGCTGATGGGAGCCGGGGAATCGGCAGGAGAGAATCGTGCCATGGAAGCCGTGCAAATGGCTTTGGAATCCCCTTTGCTGAATAGTAACGATATCCGGGGAGCTTCCAATATATTGCTGAATATGTTGTACGGCTCGAAAGAAATCACGATGGACGAGATCACGTTAATCACCGATTACGTGAAAGAACTGGTCGGACGGGATGTAGATGTCATCTGGGGAGCCGGGAAAGACGAGTCGTTGAACGAGGAGCTGCACGTGGCGGTTATCGCTACCGGGTTTAATAATTCTCCGGTGGACACTAGACGGAAGGCGCCTACATTCAAGGTGGAACGGGTAGATGATCTGGAGATGAAATTGGAGAGCGCGAAAGAGGTCGAGGAAGAACAACGTCGCCGGAAACAACAGGTGGAAGAAAATCGTCGCATGCGTCGGGAGCAGGAAGACCAACAACGTCGTGTCGCACGAGAGAGAGAGGAACGGGAGCGAAAGACTTGGCGGGATGATGAAGAGATGAGGGAATTTGAAGATGCGGATGATGAACCGTTGTTCAAACGGAAACGGAATATACGTGAGCATAACGAGGAATATGACCGGGAGTTCGAGCGGGAGAGAGGACGCAAGAGAGGATTGAACGAGGTGCCCGACGTGGATAGCTGGTTCAAGCGTAAGTTAGGAAATATGTTCAATGAAGATATGAGCAGGGATTCTGAAATGTAAAATGTATTGTCATGGTAGATGGATTGATCAATTTTAATCAGTACGAGATAACGACACCAATTATTAAAGTGATCGGTGTCGGGGGAGGTGGCGGTAATGCCGTCGAATACATGTACCGGCAAGGAATATGTGATGTGGACTTCGTGCTTTGTAACACGGATTCGCAGGCATTGAACCAGAGCCCGATAAAAACTCGCATTCAATTGGGTACCGGACTGGGTGCGGGCAACCGTGCGGAAGTCGGTGAAGCGGCAGCTCTCGAAAGTGTGGATGAAATTCGTGGGTTGTTGAGCGTGAACACGAAAATGGTATTCATCACGGCAGCCATGGGAGGCGGAACCGGAACGGGAGCTGCTCCCGTGATAGCCAAACTTGCCAAGGAAATGGGTATCCTGACGGTAGGGATCGTGACGATACCGGCACGTTTCGAGGGACCGAAACGGTTGGAACAAGCCCGTGTCGGGGTGAGTAAAATGAAAGATTACGTGGATTCTCTTATCATTATCGATAACGAGAAAATACAGAGAATATACGGACCGCAACCTTTGTCCTGTGCTTTTGGCAAGGCGAACGATGTATTGAATATCGCGGCAAAAGGTATTGCCGAGATTATTACTTTGCCGGGATACATTAACGTGGACTTTGCGGATGTGCGTACCGTGATGACCGATAGCGGTATCGCTATCATGGGGGCGGCGCAGGCAGCCGGAGAAGAACGGGCGCACCGGGTTATAGCGGATGCTTTGAATAGCCCCTTGCTGAACAAGAATGATTTGGCAGGAGCAAAGGATATATTGTTGAACATCACGTCGGGTACGGACGAGATCACGATGGACGAGATGAACGAGATCACCTCGTATGTCATACGGGAGGTCGGGGACAATGCCGCTATAATATGGGGTGTAGGAACCGACGAATCGTTGGGTGATGCCATATCCGTGACGATTATAGCCACGGGATTCCCCATGGACGACGTGGATACGATACCGATTCCCGGTCCGAAGAATGCGGTGGCGACAGAGGAAGTGGCGGAACCCGGCAGGAAAAAAGAATTGGAGAAAGGAGCGATCAATTACGTGGAGGAACTGCTAAAAGAAACAGACGTGGTGCTTCGGGCTGATTTGTCGCGGGAACAGATAAAAGAATTAGAGGAAACTCCGGCCTATACGCGGAGACATATTAAAATAGACAGAACCTAGCGATTTCGGATTTTACGATTTTAGATTTTAGATTGGAAACCACACGATGGTTTCAGTGAAAATTGAAGAAGCTTTGGAAAAGTTGCCCGTCAACTTTTAATTGTAATCGAAAATCGAGAATCGAGAGGGTAAATTAAAACAGTTTAATGGAAAAATTTAGAGAATTAGGAGTAAGCGAGGAGATGCTTAAAGGAATCGCGGATTTAGGGTTTGAAACACCGAGTCCGGTACAGGAAAAAGCAATCCCCGTTATTTTAGGAGAAGAGAACGATTTAGTAGTATTGGCTCAGACCGGGACGGGAAAAACAGCCGCATTCGGGTTGCCGCTGTTACAGAAAATTGAGCCGGAGTGGAATAATGTTCAAGTCTTGATTTTAAGCCCCACGCGTGAATTGTGCGTGCAGATTGGGAATGACTTGAAAAACTACTCCAAGTATCGTAAAGATATCCGTGTGACGTGTGTGTATGGAGGTACGGATATTAAAAGACAAATCAAAGATTTGCAGAGAGGTGTACACGTGGTCGTGGCTACACCGGGGCGTTTGGTCGATTTGCTGAATCGTAAGGCTATTAACATCGAGAGCGTGTTTGCCGTCGTGCTGGACGAGGCCGACGAAATGCTGAACATGGGATTCCAAGAAGATTTGGATTTTATCCTGAGTAATACGCCCAAGGAAAAGAACACGTATCTTTTCTCGGCAACCATGCCAAAAGAGGTGGAACGGATTGCCCGCAATTATCTGGTAAACCAACAGGAGATATCTGTCGGTAAAAAGAATCAGGGAGCCGACACCGTATCACATCAGTATTATATGGTACGTGCCAAGGATTGTTACGAAACATTGCGTCGTATCATAGACTGTGCGCCGAGTATGTATGCCATTATCTTTACCCGCACGAAAAATGACGCGCAAGAAATTGCCAAGCACTTGCAACGGGACGGGATTGATTGCGATGCATTGCATGGTGATTTGAGTCAGGCACAACGCGACAGCGTGATGAATGCTTTCCGGGCAAAACGTTTGAAAGTGCTGGTAGCCACGGATGTGGCGGCACGCGGATTGGACGTGGATACATTGACACATGTGATCAACTATAATTTGCCGGAAGATGTAGAGAGTTATACACATCGTAGCGGTAGAACCGGGCGTGCCGGAAAAGAGGGAATTTCGATAGCGATCATCCACTCGAAAGAGAAAGGAAAATTGCGTCGGGTAGAGAATATGCTTAAAAAAGAATTTAAATACATGTCCGTGCCGGGTGGAGAAGAGATTTGTCGGGCACAGTTGGCGTTCTATGCCGATAAGATCCTTACTTCAGAGGAATACGAGGATATGGATGTGTATGCACAGGATGTATATGATAAATTTGCCGAATTTACGAAAGAAGAATTACTCCGTCATCTGGTGTCTTACGAGTTCGGACGGTTGTTGCAGAAATACAAGAATACCAATGATCTGAATATCGAGGATGATGATCGCGGAGGACGTTCGGAAAGAGGAGATCGCCGTGATCGTAGAGGACGTGACGGGGATACCGTGTACAGCACTTTCACGTTGAATGTCGGTCGGGAAGATGGTTTGACGCCGAAAGATCTGATGTCCTTGATTAACAAATATTCCCGTCGTCGGGGTATCGGTGTCGGAGGAATCCGCATTTTCGATACGGACACGAAGTTCGAGATTGATGAGGAAAGTGCATCTGATTTTGAAGTTGATTTCAGTAAGGTGCTTTTCAACGGAATACCATTGGAAATCAAGGCTATTCCTACCCGTGACCGCGGACGTCGTCGGGATGATCGGGGTAGAGGTAATTTCTCCGGTAGAAGAGATCGGCGTTCCAATGACCGCGGCGGTGATTCTCGTGACCGTGGTGGACGCCGTGAAGACCGCGGCGGAAGCGGTAACGGTGGAAAACGTAGAGGCAGACCGGGAAGTGACCCGAAAAAGCCTAGAAATTTCAACAGATCTTCTTCTCGGAGCTAAATAATTTGTAAATTTGAAGATGTAGAGACATAAACTACATCTTCAATTTTCTTCATTTTTAAATAAGACATTATGGAAGTTTACAGTGCAAAATTTGTGACAAGTAACACGGATGTGAGTAAATGTCCGGAACCTGACAGACACGAGTACGCGTTTATCGGGCGATCAAACGTGGGAAAATCCTCGTTGATTAATATGCTGACGAACCACAGTAAACTGGCCAAAACATCCGCCAGTCCCGGAAAGACACAGTTAATAAACCATTTTTTGATTGATGACAAATGGTATTTGGTCGATTTACCGGGATACGGGTATGCCCGTACATCAAAAACACAAAGGTCGCAATTTAGTGCCATGATCAAGAATTATATTTTGAAACGGGAAAATATGGTTTGTTTATTCGTGTTGATAGACAGCCGCCATGAACCGTTAAAAATCGATTTGGAATTTATGGAATGGTTGGGGGAAAACGGAGTACCTTTCGTGATGGTATTCACGAAAGCAGACAAATTATCCACCACGGAACGTATGAATTGCATCGCCAAATATCACGAGGGGATGAAGGACACGTGGGAGAGTATGCCGATAACCTTTATGACTTCTGCCGAAACCAAGTTGGGACGGGTAGAATTGTTATCTTATATTGATGAGCTGAATCAATTGGAGCTGGAACCAATGGAGTGAGATTTGATTTAGAAGAAAAGAAGCGTAAATAAGCGGGTAGAAATCTAAAATCGACAATCTTAAATCTAAAATTTCAATGACTCCTATCGGTTTATATCAATTAAACAGTCTGGTGAAACAAGAGTTGAAAAACCGTTTCCCGGATACTTTCTTGGTGATTGCCGAGATCGCAGACGTGAAAGAAAACCGTTCGGGGCATTGTTACCTAGAACTCGTGGAGAAGCGGGAGGGGGATGATGCCGTTATTGCCACGGCAAGAGCAACGATATGGGCTTTCACCTATCGGATGTTGAAACCGTATTTCGAAACAACGACAGGCAAATCCCTGCAAAGAGGGATAAAAGTCCTTGTCAGCGTGGAGATCGTTTTTCACGAGCTGTACGGCTATTCACTGAATATAAAAAATATTGATCCTACTTTCACGGTAGGTGATTTGGAGCGTAAGCGAAAAGAAATTATCGACCGCTTGACACAAGAGGGAGTGATTGACATGAATCGAGAGTTGGAGTTACCCATGCTTCCGAAAACGATAGCCGTGATATCCTCTCCGACAGCGGCGGGGTACGGGGATTTCACGGATCAATTGCATCGGAACGTGTACGGTTACGCCTTTCATACCAAGTTATTCCCTGCCGTTATGCAAGGGGAGAAAACAACGGAATCGGTGATTGCCGCACTGGAAAGGATATACGAGTACGAGTCGCTTTTCGACGTGGTGGTTATTATTCGCGGTGGTGGTTCTCAAACGGATTTGGGAAGTTTTGATTCATATGACTTGGCGGCAAATGTGGCACAATTCCCGATTCCTGTACTCGCGGGCATCGGGCATGAACGGGATGAAACTATCGTTGATCGGGTGGCGTACCGTAGTGTAAAGACTCCCACGGCGGCAGCAGCATTCCTGATCGAACGATTCAATGAAGCGGAGGGACGCTTGGAAATAGCCAAAGAGAGTTTGATGCGGGGAGCTAAACGATTGTTGCAGGACGAGAAAACTCGGCAAGTGGTAAAGATTACCGAATTAAAACAGTTCACCCGTTTATTTTTGGAGGGACAGGAAAACCGTTTGATTCTGGGCTCCCGACGTGCCAATCATGCCTCGGAATTGTTTCTGGGGAATCAAATGAATTATTTGGAACGATTGAAAACACAATTCGGGGTGAAAGTCGCGGAGATACTGACAGCAAACCGTTATTTTCTGGAACTGGCGGAAACCAAGATGAAATACGCCGATCCGAAAAATATACTGGAGAAGGGATTCTCTATTACCCGTGTAAACGGGAAAGCCGTGCGGGACAGTGTTCTCGTGCGGGATGGAGATATTCTGGAAACGGAATTGTTTAAGGGTGTGATACGAAGTGAAGTTAAAGATATAGATAAATAAAGGAATTATTATGGAAGAGAATTTGACCTATAAATCAGCGATGGAGGAGATTGAGAACTTGGTAAAACTCTTGGAAGAAAATAAGTTGGATGTAGACGAGTTACGAGAAAAAGTAAAGCGGATAGCCGTGCTTGTCGAATTTTGTAAAGAGAAATTACACAGTACGGAGGAAGAAGTAAACAAGGTGTTGAAATCCATTGCCGAATGATGAACTTCTGGGGAACCGTTATTGTTCTCTTGTTGACACTTGGTCAAGGAATAGCGCAGAATCCCGATAAATTGCAAGCCTTGTGGCAGCAGGAGGGACTGAAACATGCGGCGATCGGCGTGAGCGTGAAGAATGTCACCGGCGGCAAAGTCGTGTATGAACATAACCCCGGAATGGCTTTGCGTCCGGCTTCCGTGTTGAAGCTATTGCCCACCTCGTTGGCTTTGAAGTTGAAAGGTGACTCGTTGACCTATCAAACTAAAGTATTTTACACGGGAGAGATAAAAGAAGGGCTACTTCAAGGAAATATCGTTATAGAAGCCGGGGGTGATCCCTGTCTTGATTCGAAGTATTTCAAAGATGCTGTCTTTACGAAACGTTTGGTGGATTCGATCGTCGGACTGGGTATAAGACGTATCGAAGGAGCCGTTATTATTCAGGGCGAGGGGGAACAACCCTATATTCCGGGTTCGTGGCCTTGGGAGGATATTGCCAATTACTACGGGGCTTTGTATCACCCGTTCAATTATCGGGATAACACGTACACGGTCACTTTGGCATCCGGGAAACCGGGAACACGTACCCGTGTCGTATCTGTCATCCCGTCAGTACCGGGAGTGAAATTACAAAATGAGGTTTTAGCCTCCGTGAAGCAACAGGATGACGCGTGGATATATGGTGGTCCGGAGGCTTCCGTGCTGTTGGTGCGAGGAACTATACCTGCCAACCGTTCTTCTTTTGCCGTGAAAGGAGCTATGCATAAACCGGCATCGGTTTTTCGGGCAGAGATAGAGAAAGAATTGAAAGCGAAAAACATTATCGTGGAAAAGAAAAAAGGTGTTTCTACCGAATGTCGCGAATGGTTTACTGTTGAATCTCCGTTACTAAAAGAAATCGTTTTCTACACGAATAAAAATAGCGTGAATCTCTTTGCCGAAGCATTGGGTGCGCTGGTAAACCCTTCGGATTTTGAAACTACGGTGAAACAAGAATTAAGTGTTATCGGCATTGATTCATCGGGAATCACGATAAAGGATGCTTGCGGGCTTTCTCCCTCCAATGCCTTGCCTGCAGAGGTAATCACGGATTTGCTATTATGGGCGAAAAGTCATTTGGGAGATTCTTTTTTTGCTTCCTTACCCCGAGGCGGTATTGACAGGGGGCTACGTGTATATTCAGCCGATCCGGTATTAGGCGGTAATTTAAGAGCGAAAACAGGTTCTATGTTTGGAGTGCGTGCCTTGGCCGGATATTTGTCAACACGGAATAGAGAAACATTGGCATTCACCATATTCGTGAATAACTACACGGGTGATCCGGTGAAAATTCAAGAAACTATACGGGATTTTTTGCGAGAACTGGCAAACAGTTAGTAAAGTTCATAAGATGCATGCACCTTATGAACTTTATAAATTCGTTTATTCGTTTTTGAAAGTGGCATCTCCGAACGCCAACATCGGTAACGTGATGAAACCGAAGAAGATAGTTGCAATCGTGAATCCAACACCTTTACCGAATTTAGCTAAGAATTCGCGTAGCATGAGGAAAGAAAACACGATGTTTGCAATCGGCACGAAAATGATGATCAAAAGCCACCACCACGGTCTGTTGATAATTTGAAGCATCACGTAAATGTTGTAAATAGGGATAATACCTTCCCAACCTTGTCTGCCGGCTTTTTCGAAGATTTTCCACATGGAAACCAACATCAAAACGACAATAAGCAGATAAATTAATCCGACCATAATTTTGAATTTTTAATTAAACATTTATAGTTTGAATGAATATTACTCCACGTTTAGCACACATGCTAAATATGGCGCAAAAGTATAAAAATTGAATGTTCTGCAAAAGTTTTTTGCTATATTCTTATAAAGTTTTTACACTTGAACGGTAGAAAGATAAAAGTAACCACAATCTTTGATCGTTTCACAAAATTGAATACCTTTGCCCAAGGTTCGGGATTAGGATTGGCGATATGTAAGATGCTGGTTGAAAAAATGGGCGGAGATATATCTGTCGAATCCGAAGAGGATAAAGGTTCTATTTTTAAATTTACAATTCCTTATCAAGAAATTGCAATCGAAACAGGAATGAACGATATGGAAAATAATGAAACAAAAAAAAGCGTAAGTGCCGGTAGAACAATTCTGGTTGCAGAAGATGTTGAGAGTAATTACCTTTTATTGAAAGCTATTATCGGAAAAATTTATACATTGGTTCACGCGTGGGATGGGCAAGAAGCAATAGATTTATTCAAACAATCAAACCCCGACCTTATCCTCATGGATATAAAAATGCCGGTACTGGATGGTTTGGCTGCAACCCGTGTGATTCGGGCGGAATCTAAAGAGGTACCAATTATCGCCTTAACCGCTTTCGCTTTTGATGACGACCGGGTGAAAGCATTGGAAGCCGGATGTAATGATTATCTGACAAAACCATTATCAGCTAACTTGTTAAAAGAAACGATAGCGAAATATCTTAAATAAATAGTTTACAAAAATCATAAGGTTTATAAAGTGGTATTACTACCTTATAGACTTTATAAACCTTACGAATTTTATGGACTAAAAAAGGGACTGTTTTTCAGTCCCTTTTTTCTTATTTCACTTCCTCGAAATCAACGTCGGTTACTTCTTGATCTTTACCACCGTTGTTCGGTTGTTGTTCCGCATGAGGTGTACCTTGTTGTTGTCCGCCGGCTTGTTGTTGGGCGTTATACATCTCTTGTGATGCAGCTTGGAACACGTTGTTCAATTCATCGATTGACGAGTTGATTGCGGCAACGTCTTGAGCTTTGTGAGCGTCTTTCAGTTTCTGCAAAGCGGCTTCAATCGGTTGTTTCTTGTCTGCAGGCAATTTATCTCCAAACTCTTTCAATTGCTTTTCGGTTTGGAAGATCATACTGTCGGCTTTATTGATCGTGTCGATACGTTCCTTTTCAATCCGGTCAGCTTCGGCATTAGCGGAAGCCTCGTCTTTCATTCTCTTGATATCAGCGTCCGAAAGACCGGATGATGCTTCGATACGGATGGATTGCTCTTTTCCGGTAGCTTTATCCTTGGCAGATACTTTCAATATACCGTTGGCGTCGATATCGAAACTTACCTCGATCTGTGGTACACCGCGCGGGGCTGGTGGTAGACCGTCCAAGTGGAAACGTCCGATTGTCTTGTTGTCTTTTGCCATGGGACGCTCTCCCTGCAACACGTGGATCTCTACTGACGGTTGGTTATCGGCAGCCGTTGAGAATACCTCTGATTTCTTGGTCGGAATGGTCGTGTTGGACTCGATCAATTTGGTCATCACGCCACCTAACGTCTCGATACCCAAAGAAAGCGGGGTTACGTCAAGCAACAGCACGTCTTTTACCTCTCCGGTCAATACACCACCTTGGATAGCGGCACCTACTGCCACCACTTCGTCCGGGTTTACACCCTTTGACGGGGCTTTGCCGAAGAACTCCTGTACCTTTTTCTGGACAGCCGGGATACGGGTAGAACCACCTACCAGAATCACTTCGCTGATCTCGGAAGCGCTGATGTTAGCGTTTTTCAAGGCACGGCGACATGGTTCGATCGTGTTTTGCACCAGTTGGTCGGTCAGTTGCTCGAATTGAGCTCTTGTCAATGTTCTTACCAAGTGTTTGGGCATTCCGTCTACCGGGAAAATATACGGCAAGTTGATTTCCGTTGACGTGGAACTTGACAACTCTATTTTCGCTTTTTCTGCCGCTTCTTTCAGACGTTGGTGAGCCATCGGGTCTTTCCGGATATCCACGCCTTCGTCTTTCTTGAATTCGTCGGCAAGCCAGTTGATGATTACGTCGTCGAAGTCATCACCACCTAAGTGAGTATCACCGTCGGTTGATTTTACTTCAAATACTCCGTCACCCAATTCAAGGATAGAAATATCGAAAGTACCACCACCCAAGTCGAAGACAGCGATTTTCATGTCTTTGTCTTGTTTATCCAACCCGTAGGCCAAGGCGGCAGCCGTCGGCTCGTTGATAATACGCTTAACCGTTAATCCGGCAATCTCTCCGGCTTCTTTTGTGGCTTGACGTTGAGCGTCATTGAAATACGCGGGTACGGTGATTACCGCTTCCGTAACTTCCTGTCCCAAATAGTCCTCGGCGGTTTTCTTCATTTTCTGAAGAATCATCGCGGAAATCTCTTGCGGAGAATATTTCCGGTCACCGATCTCGACACGCGGGGTGTTATTGTCACCGCGTACCACTTTGTAAGCTACCCGGTTAATTTCTTTTGCTACTTGATCATAGGTTTCACCCATGAACCGTTTGATAGAATATATTGTTCTCGTCGGGTTCGTGATCGCTTGACGTTTTGCGGGGTCACCTACTTTTCTTTCGCCATTGTCAACGAAAGCGACGATAGACGGTGTCGTTCTCCTTCCCTCACTGTTAGGGATCACCACGGGTTCGTTACCTTCCATTACGGCAACGCAAGAGTTCGTGGTTCCCAAATCTATACCAATTATCTTTCCCATATTGTTTAATATTATAATGTTATTATTTTCAATACTTGTTTTTCGTTCTTTGTCCTCGAATAGTTTCAAGAACATTAATCTTTTATCAAACGGTGTGCCAGCCGGAAAATTGGAATATTTAATGACATGATTACTGACAGAACGTCACGATTTGTCATAGATGAGGCTTGGATATAGAATTGATCCTTGTAACGTTCTGTCCGGTTTGTCATGTTATCTTTATGACGATGCAATCTGAGGCTTGCGGGAAGCTGTTTTCTTACCGGAAAGTAAACTTTCTCGGTTTTTTGTCATTCCCTTAAAATGTTATTGTGTTGAATCCCAATACAATATTCGATGTAGTTCCGATGTAATAAGGGATCAAAGACGTTACACCTTCGATACAAAGACGTTTCAAAGACGTTCACGAACGTCTTTGAAACGTCTTTAATCTGAAGATGCATTGAAATAGAGATACTTATATATGGGTGGTATATCGGAAATGCCTAGGTATTAGATGCTTGTCATGTTTTTGGAAGGTGATAAAAATATGCATATTAAATACTTTTTAAGAATGATGTTTGCTATAAAGTTTTTTATTATATTTATCCCCTTAGAAGAGATTCAATCAGGCTAGAAGATAATATAACTTGTTGTGTAAAAGAAATTATAGTGGAAGAGAACGTGAACAAAGCTATCCAAGTGATTGGTTTTAGCGGAAATACAGATTTTCATGAATCCCTCTTGGGTTCGGGTAATGACTTGCGGAGTAACTTTGTTTTGTTGAGGTCGGGATGTAGTCATGAAGAGTTCTTGAAGACACTTCAGAACGTGGATGCTGACGAGGTCATGTTGGTCGATCTTGACCGGGTGGCGGTAAATACTTTGTCAACTTTTGTGCAGGCATATCGTAAGTCATGCCGGAAAGAGCATTTGTATTACGTGTCGGGACAAAAACGGAAATTATGGTTCGGTTTTATGGATGTGGCATTGTGGAGAGGGGATCGGGTAATCACGGATTCTCCGGTATTGATCGGGCAGAAGTCTTTGTTCATGAGATCATACGCCGGGCAGGATTTGGATGATAACCTGTTGCGGGCGGTAAGTTATAGTTTGCAGAAAGCATACGTGAAATTCAGTCGTTTGGAGACAACGGTCACTTGGAAGGAAACAACTGCGACTTCTAATCCGGCTGTCAACTATTTGTGGCGGGTACCGTTTCAATTTCTGGTATCCGGTCGTTTTTTTACCACGTTGTTCGATTCCGGTAATCGTGCCCGACGGGATATGGTCTATCGTATGCTGATGTTGCTTTTCGGGATATTCGTGTTTTTCTATATGCCTTACGTGAGCAAAGATTACGGGATTAGTGGCGATGAGTTTGTAGACCACCGTCATTCCGGTTACGTGTTGGATTATTTCATGAAAGGGGATAAGGCGGCTCTAAATCAGCCGAAAACGGCGTTACATCTTTACGGAAACTCGATGCAGGTCGTGGCGGCTGTTGTGGCAAACGTGATCGGTGCGGATGACGTGTACGCCGTGCGGCACGTGGTATGTGCCTTTGTCGGGGTGCTGGGGGTTATCGTTATCGGACTGATGGGATTGCGTTTCGGGGGTGGGTTATGCGGTTTGCTGTCCATGTTGATGCTTTTCTTCTCGCCGCGTTTTTTCGGGCATAGCATGAATAATTTGAAGGATATACCTTTTGCCGTGGGATATTTGGTTGCTATATTTTATTTTGTCCGGTTGTTCGATCGTTATCCCGTGATAAAACTGCGTCACGTCATTGGTGCCGTGTTGGGTATCGCTTTGGCATTGGGGACTCGTTCGGGAGGTTTGCTCCTGTTTCCTTATCTGGTGATGTACGGAGGTTTATTCTATATCCTTTGGGTAGGTTTCAAGGAATTTTACAAGTTCTTGAAATACCGGAAAGAGGTGGAGAATATCCTGTTTCTTATCGTGATCGTGTTGTTTGTCGGCTATTTCTTGTCTATTGTCACGTGGCCTTTTGCCATGGCTCGTCCTTTCACGAACGTGGTCTTTTCTTTGAAGGAGTTCACGAATTATAATATCGGGTTGCGTACCATATTCGAGGGACAACAGATGATGTCCAATATGTTGCCCGTGCATTATGCCCCGAAATACTTGCTGATCGCGTCGCCGCTGGTGGTGGTGATCGGTTTCTTCGGGTACTTTATTTTTATGGTTTCGAGGAAGAAAGAGTTTTCATTACTTTCTTTCTTTATCCTGTTTTCACTGGTGTTTCCCGTGTTCTGGGTGATTTACCAGAAATCGAATTTATATGGCGGAATCCGGCATTTGTTGTTCGTTATGCCGTTCATGGTGTTGCTGGCTGCCCGTTTCTGGACATTGTTGCTGTCCGTGGCTCCCAAATACCTGAAACTCGTGTCGGCGTTCGGGTTTATCGGTTTGCTTTTCCTGCCGGCACGGCATATGGCAGTGAACCACCCGAATGATTACGTCTATTTTAACGAACTGGTAGGAGGGGTGAAGGGTGCTTATGGTGATTACGAAACAGATTACTATTATAATTCTTTGAAAAAAGGAGTGGATTGGTTTAAGGCGAACGTGGATTACAAGGGACGTCCGGTCACGATCGTCACGAATCACAGTGCCAATTTGCAACACTATTTCCGGAAGGATACGAACGTGACGGTGATTTACAGCCGATATTACGACAAGTATAGTAAAGATTGGGATTATATGATATTCGGTAACGTGTATATCAATAGTTACCAGTTGAAGAACGGGCTTTTCCCCGTGAAAGAGGGATTCCTTCATTCCGTGGATGTGGATGGTTTGCCCATGTGCGTGATCGGGGAACGTACTTCCAAAAAAGATTACGGGGCGATATTGTTGGAAAAGGAAAAGAAATACGCGGAAGCCGAGGCGGAACTGGAGGATTATTTGAAAGCCCATCCGTGGAACGAGGAGATGTGGATGCGGTTGGCGAGAATGTATTACAGCGCGCACAAACACGAGGATGCCTTACGTTGTGCCGGGGAGGCGTTGAAATGGCAGCCTCAACTGATGGACGCGTTGAATATAAAGGCTCTCAGCGCGTTGGAGTTGGGACGTTATGCCACGGCGCATCAGGCTGTCGATGGTATGTTGGCTCAGAATGACGTGGCTTCTTCGTCCTATTATTTGAAAG
The DNA here is from genome assembly GCF_900184685.1 of Butyricimonas sp. Marseille-P3923. Taxonomy (GTDB): domain Bacteria; phylum Bacteroidota; class Bacteroidia; order Bacteroidales; family Marinifilaceae; genus Butyricimonas; species Butyricimonas muris. The sequence continues at coordinate 1,510,137 of NZ_FXXL01000007.1, read as the reverse complement.
GATTGATTTATTACACTGAAGGGAAGGATAAAGAAGCCCTCGATCAAGTGAATAAAGCGTTGCGTTATAACGGACGTAACGATCAGGCTCTGGCGTTAGGTGGTGATATTCTGAAACGTAACCGGAGTTACGCGAAAGCTATTGAAACGTACGAAAAGGTGGTGCGGGCAAAGAAAGCGGACGAGAAGGTATTGCTTTCACTGGCAGAGTGTTATTGCCGGGTGAAGAACTACAAAATGCTGGAACAGGTTACAACCTTGCTGCACGAGCAGGGACGGGATAAGGTTACTTTGCGGAAGATTGAGATACGGGCTTTCTTGCAACAGAAAAAGTCGGCGGAAGCACGTGAATTGTTACTGCAAATGAAGGACGTGAAAGAGGATAGCGAGTTGATGTTGCTGTGGGGATTGTACGAATTGACAGAGGGGCGGCGTGCTTCGGCGTTGGAATACGCGAAGAAAGCCACGGAACTTGATCCTCACGATTGGGAAGCCTCGGAATTGCAGAATGTACTGTCCAAAGGGGGCGACATCCGATTATAAAAAGAGACGCGATGAAAAAAATATGTATTATAATACCTTGTTATAACGAATCCCAACGTTTGGAAGTATCCAAATTCCGTGATTTCGTGAGGCACGACGAGAGATTTGATTTCTGTTTCGTGAATGACGGGAGTAAGGATAACACTTCCGAGGTTTTGCGTCGGGCTGTAGCCTCGGAACCGGAACGGTTCCTGCTGGTGGATAACGCCGACAACCGGGGAAAGGCGGAAGCCGTGCGGAGTGGCATGCTGTACGCGGCTTCGTTGGGACGGTACATGGCGATAGGCTTTTTGGATGCCGATTTGGCTACCCCGTTAGAGGATTTGCATTTGCTGTCGGAAGAGATGGAGTATAAGCAGGGGGTACAGATGGTGATGGGAGTCCGGTTGAAACGGTTGGGGGCAAACGTGCAGCGTAAAGCGTATCGTCATTACTTGGGGCGGGGATTCGCCACGTTGGTTTCCGTGCTGTATCAGCTTCCCGTGTATGACAGCCAATGCGGGGCGAAATTATTTAAAAGCGAGTTGGTACCCGTGATTTTTAAAGATAGTTTTAATTCCAAATGGCTCTTTGACGTGGAACTGATTTTGCGGGTACGGAAGGAGCATGCCGACTACGACAAAATCATTCACGAGGTACCTCTCGACACGTGGGTGGAGAAAGGGGATAGCCGTATAAAGTTCACCCATTTATTGAAGATGCCGAAGGAGTTGTTTAATATATACTGCCAGTACATGGCGAAATGAAAATCAAAGATATTCCGGGTGTCTTTTTAACCAGACGACAGCGTAAGAGCAAGTCGCTTTGGGTTTCAACTCGTTGGCTTTTGCGTATTCATAGGCGGCTTCGGTCAATGCCCCGGCTATGCCTTGTCCCTCTAATGCCGGGGGGACAAACGTGTGGATGATATCCAGACTACCGTCGTGTAAATAATATTCCGCGTAGGCTGTCATGCCTCCGATTTCGATTTCAAACCGCTGTTTGTTGGGATAGTGAGTGATTTTGTAATTCATAAGTTCTTTTTTATCGTGTACGAAAGTAATAAAAAGAATGTTATGGTTCATTTTTTTATTCTATATTTGAAAATAAAACAATAAAACAGAATGATATGATAGAAGCACCGGAAGCAGTTTGTTTGGCAAGGCAATTGAATGAAACGATCAAGGGGAAGCGTGTTACTTATGTATTGGTGCGTCACACGCCGCATAAATTCACTTTTTCTTGTGGAAACCCGGACGAGTATCCCGAAATGTTGCAAGATAAAATCGTGGGAGAGTCATGTGCTTACGGGGGAATGGTGCAGGTAAATGCGGGGGATGTAAAACTTGTGTTCACGGATGGGGCGAATTTACGTTATTATGCACCGGGGGCGAAATTGCCGGACAAACACCAGTTGCTCGTGGGGTTCGAGGATGAAAGTTGTATCATCGTTTCCGTACGCATGTACGGGGGAATACTTTGTTTTGCGGGCGACTCGTTCGATGGCGGGTTGAACGCCTATTACAGTTGCGCCAGAACAAAGCCGCAAGTGATGTCGGATGCTTTTACCAAGGAGTATTTCTTGGGATTGATTAACGCCGGGGACGTGCAAAACAAGAGCGCCAAAGCATTTCTGGCGACGGATCAGATGATTCCCGGTTTGGGAAACGGGGTGTTACAGGATATCCTGTACAATGCCCGTGTTCATCCGAAAACGAAGATCGCTACTCTATCCGTGCGGCAGCGGGAAGAATTGTATCATCACGTGAAAGATACCACGCGTGAAATGCTTGAGAAAGGTGGTCGTAGCTCGGAGAAAGATTTGTTTGACCGGAAGGGAGGATATATTTCTTATTTATCCAAAGATACGGTCGGGACTCATTGTCTTCGTTGCGGCGATACGATATTGAAAGAAAATTACATGGGAGGAAGTATCTATTATTGTAACACCTGTCAGAAATACTGATACTTAAATTCGTTCGATATGAGAGCGATAGAGTGTGTACGAAAAGCTACTATCCGGGATATTCCTGCCTTGAAACAGTTATTCCGGGAAACCGTCTTGTCTGTGAACCGACAGGATTACACGGCAGAAGAAGTGGCCGACTGGGCTTCCTGCGGGGAAAATGACGAACGTTGGGAGAGGATCGTGTATTTTTATTACACTTTGCTGGTAGAAGATGAGGACGGTCATGTGTTGGGATTTGCCGCGCTGTCGGCAAAAGGATATTTGAATTCCATGTTCGTGCATAAAGATTTTCAAGGGCAAGGTATCGCTTCAACCCTGTACGGTTTTATGGAGAGAAGAGCCCGTGCCTTGAAAGTATCGGCAATCACTGCCGACGTGAGCCTCACGGCTTATCCTTTTTTCCGGAAATTGGGGTTCGTGGTGGAGGAAGAACAGAGTTACCCTGCCAACCGTTTATTCCTGAAGAATTACAAGATGGTAAAATACTTGGAATATGATGGAGAATAAATAGGTGATATTATATTAAGTGGTGTTTGTAGAGTAGAGGATATTTCATATATTTGCATATATTATTGAGTAAAAATACTCACTCCATTGAGTAAATTGTTATGTATGTATAAAAGAGAGCAGTATCAGATTATAAAACAGCGAATAGAGGAGTCAAGGCATTTCTTGCAAGTTGTATTGGGGCCTCGGCAAGTTGGAAAGACAACTGTTGTCAAACAAGTTCTAAAGGATTTGGATATTCCGTTCCAAATCTATTCTGCAGATAATGTTCCGGCCACTCAAGTGTCTTGGATATCCGATTGTTGGAACACGGCTCGAGCTCAAATGCGTGTAGAAAAATATGTTGAATTTGTTTTAGTGGTTGATGAAATTCAGAAAATAAAGAATTGGAGTGAGGTTGTAAAGAAGGAGTGGGATGAGGATACATTTAATGATATAAATATTAAAGTTCTTCTTCTTGGTTCTTCGCGGGTGCTTCTGGAAAAAGGATTATCGGATTCAATGATGGGACGTTTTGAGGAAATTAGAATGACTCATTGGTCTTATCCCGAGATGCGGGATGCTTTTGGTATGACGTTAGAGCAGTATATCTTTTTTGGAGGTTACCCGGGTGCAGCATTTTTGATTGATGATGAAGAACGTTGGAGTCAGTACATAAATAGTGCAATTATTGACGCTACAATTAATAAGGATATTTTGTATGATTCTCCGGTAGGAAAACCCGCTCTGTTACGACAGGCTTTTGAATTAGGTTCATCTTATTCCGGGGAAATAGTTTCATTGACGAAGATGGTCGGAGCGTTACAAGATGCTGGTAATACAACAACTTTAGCCAGTTATCTGAATTTGCTCGGGGATAGTGGACTACTTGGCGGATTACAAAAATTCACGATTGACCATTCTCGTCAGCGGGCAAGTGCTCCGAAATTTCAAGTCTATAATAATGCTTTGAAAAATATTTACGGAGATCTGACTTTTAAGGAAGCTGTTATAAATAGTAAAGAATGGGGACGTATTTTTGAATCGGCAATTGGAGCTCATATTATTAGTAACGCTTTTATTGGTGGATATAAAGTTTTTTATTGGCGGGAACGTGATAAGGAAGTTGATTATATTCTTCAGAAAAAAAGTCGTATTGTTGCTATAGAAGTGAAGAGTAACAGAGAAAAGTATAATGCCGGACTTGAGGAAATTCGGAAAATGTATAATCCTTATATGACTATGGTTGTGGGAGATGGAGGAATGAAAGCCGAGGATTTTTTAAGTATTAATCCTACAAAATTATTTGAATAATTAACGGAGAATCTTTGCTGTATTTTTCTGTTCAAAGGAATACCCGTTGGAGAAGACCAGTTTATCTTTCCAACGGGTATTTTTGTGTGAGTTTACAGTATGTTGCCTGATAAACTCGTGTTTTTTTATCTATTGTGATCTTTCAAGATTACATCGTGAGCGCCGCCTTCCACGATACTGGTAGATGAAACCAGCGTGATCTTGGCGTTTTTCTGCAATTCGGGGATTGTGGTTGCCCCGCAACTGCACATGGTAGATTTAATCTTTCCGATGGTTACGTCCAGATTATCTTTCAATTTTCCCGCGTAGGGAACGTAGCTATCCACTCCTTCCTCGAATTTCAAGGATTCGCTGCCGCCCATGTCGTAACGTTGCCAGTTGTGTGCGCGGTTGGAACCTTCGCCCCAGTATTCTTTCACGTAGTTGTTTCCCACCATTAATTTTTTGGTGGGGGACTCGTCGAAACGGGCAAAATAACGTCCCATCATCAAGAAGTCGGCACCCATGGCAAGAGCCAATACCATGTGGTAATCGTGTACCAAACCACCGTCACTGCAAATAGGCACGTAAATACCGGTATCCTCGAAATACTTGTCACGGGCTTTTGCCACGTCGATAACGGCAGTCGCTTGTCCGCGTCCGATACCTTTTTGCTCGCGGGTGATACAGATGGAACCGCCACCGATACCTACTTTGATAAAGTCCGCTCCGGCTTCAACCAGATAACGGAATCCGGCTTGATCTACCACGTTTCCGGCTCCCACGAGTACTTTGCCGTTGTATTCTTCCTTGATCCATTGCAAAGTTTCTTTTTGCCACTCGGAGAATCCGTCGGACGAGTCGATACACAACACGTCTACTCCTGCTTCCACGAGGGCGGGAACCCGCTCTTTGTAATCCCGTGAATTGATACCCGCACCGACAAGTAATTTCTTGTCCGTCATGTTCAACAGTTCGTTCGGGTTATCCTTGTGACTATCATAGTCTTTGCGGAACACGAAGTAAGCCAGATTCTGGTCTTTGTCTATGATGGGCAATGTATTCAGCTTGTGATCCCAGATGATTTGGTTCGCTTCGCTGAGAGTCATACCTACTTCTCCCACGGTTAGTTTGGAGAATGGGGTCATAAACTCTTTTACTTTCCGGTCTTTCGGGTCTTTCTCCCCGCGGTAATCCCGGCTGGTTACCAATCCCAGCAATTTGCCGTTCGGGGTACCGTCGTCAGTCACTCCCATGGTGGTGTGTCCCGTCCGTTTCACGAGAGCTAGCACGTCAGCCAAGGTGGCTTCCGGGGTGATGTTCGAGTCGCTGGTAACGAATCCGGCTTTGAATTTCTTTACCTTGCGAACCATTTCGGCTTGCGATTCGATGGGTTGCGAGCCGAAAATGAATGACAATCCGCCGTTACGGGCAAGCGCTATCGCCAGTCCCGAGTCGGAAACCGACTGCATAATCGCGGAAACAAAAGGAATATTCAGCTCGATAGCCGATTTTTCGCCTTTTTTATACTTCACCAAAGGTGTTTTCAATGAAACATTGGTAGGAATACACTGTTTCGTGGTTAAACCGGGAATAAGCAGATATTCTCCGAAAGTTCTTGATACATCGTCCAAATAGATTGCCATAGAGTTTATCTTTATACGAATTGATTAAAAATTGGGCAAAGATAGTAAAATCCGTCGAATAATCAGAGCGTGTAAAGTTATTTTTTTGCCAGTCGCACGTCCAGCCATTCTTTCAGCTCGTGTTTGTCTTTTGCCTTGCCCACGATTTTGCCGTCCGGGTCGATCAGCATCAGAGTTGGAAGATAGGGAACAACATAAAGAGTTGCTACCTTGCCAGCCCTATTTGGACTAGAAAAGTTATCTGTGACTTGTAACCATGGAAGTTGATCTTCTTCCAATGCTTTTAGCCAATCTGCTTTTCGACTATCATTTGTAATACCAAGTATTTCTACATTTTTCTTTTTATATTCGGCATACAATTTTTTCATTTCGGGAAAAGACGCCCGACAGGGGCGACACCAGGATGCCCAGAAATCTAGAATTACATATTTCCCTCGCAAATCAGATAACGACAATTTTGCTCCGTCCGGAGTTTCCAAGGTGAAATCTGGAGCTAGTTGTCCCGGTTGTATTCGACGTTTTGCTGTAATTTCTTTTTTTATAGGTTTTGCAAGACTACTATTTTGTACATTAGGGGCCAAGGAGTTGAATATTTCTTCCAGTTCAGGAAATTCCATATCATTTTGTAAGATAAATAAACAAGATGCCGCAGACTCGACAGTATGATTTTGTATGATCATTTCTTTTTGGCGTTTTTCGGTTTCCAGTTTAATTTCCCTGCACAACGATTCTGTTTCTTCTTGGTATTTATAAAATACTTCTTTATCTCCGTTTTTATGGAGTTCTTCTCGTTTTTTTAGAGCTGCCGCATGTTCTTTGAATTTGGGTGATTGTAATAATTTCTCGTAAGTATGGTTAAATTCCCGATATACTTTGTCGTTAAGAGAACCAGTAACCTCGCAATTCGGGATATGACGATAACCGTATTGATCAACCACATCATCCCAGTTACTCGAGATTGTTATGAGTGAGTTTTCCATGATGATATTGATAAATGCCGATTTTTCGTTGTCAGGACAAATGTTAATCATGGCATGTATAGGTTCATCAACGATTCCGGTAAAAGTAAAATTGCCATTTCTTAGTTTTACGGTATCTCCATTTGTGTTTTGTGTCTCACCATTATTTTTAATCAAGATGGCTTTACCATTTCCTGCTCCTTCAATATGGCCTTTTATTTTATAACTTTTTGTTTGAGATTGGCAGGCTAACAGTGTTAGCCAGATTAATCCGATAAATGTCATTTTTTTCATTTCGTAATGATATTAAAGTGAAATTATTTTTTTATTATTACATTGAACTCTTTATTTTGTGGAGGTTGGCACGAATGGCTGTCACAGCATTGGTAACCGAAAGTGAATTTGATGTTTGTAGGCAATTGTTCGCATCTGATTATTTGTGACATTATTATCTCACCTTCATAAATTTTAGTTCCATTGTTTCCAAAATTAGCAGCAGCAGGCATTTGTATTTTTCCTTCTAAATAACAGTCTTCCGGCAAATCAAATTTGATTTCCATGGGAATATAAGGATCACCCATCCCTACTTCTTTATAAATGTGGAACCCTTTGTATAGGTTTATTTTAATTTGAACTTCAATCAAATTATTTGCTTTTATCTTTCCTTGTGTTGTAATAATAATTGGATTATTGGCATCGGGGATGGCTTCTGATATTTGGGATGTTTCATTTGTTAGAATGGTCTTGCGTCGTTCCAAAATAGAATAATCATTACCTGGAATGTTTTTAGAGCCATTAATCATGAAAAACCAACCACCAGATTCGGTGAAAAACATTTTGCTTTCATATTTGTCATACCATTTACGCCATTCAGAAGGTGTGGAAAAATCGCATAACGTGTAGCGAGCAAGTATACGTTTGGCTCGTTCGATTTCTTCACCTTTTTCCAAACAGGAGATGGCTTTATTCAGAATTTCTTTGTTGTTATTAGCGATTCCCCAAGCTTTGGCGTCTTCGTCAATAGCCAATCCTTGTGTATTGCCTCCCCCGTAATAATAAGGTTTATTAGAATCATAGTATTGGGCGTATAAGGATTCGTCATTCCCAAATCGAGTGTATAAATCCGGGCCAACGGCTTGTTTTAAGTGATCGATGAACGAAGGTACAGGCATTTCTTGCGGTTGATAGTTTTGTAGATAGGTTGTTTCCTGATCTGTTAGTTTTTCCCCTTTCGTTTGTTTTGCTTTTAATTTTTTAATCGCCTCTTCTTGCTGTTGAGTGATTGAATTCAAATACTTTAAGGTGTTATCATAAGAAGCACGAGATGCCGAGTATTTCATCTCTTTGACGGTTTCACGGGTTGCTATATTTGCTCGATATTTGCGAACGAGTGGTGTTTGCTTGTATTTTGCGATATAAACCACGGTGTTAGCGAACACGACTTTTGCCTCGTTGGTCATGTATAAAGGAGAAGCGATGAAGCCCCAGTGGAAAAAGTTAGCGTGACGACCGATGGCTACTGCATCAGGTGATTTGGCACAGACACCGCTTGAAATATATTCGCAATCGGGAGAATCTGTGTATCCCCAAGGACGTGAAACCAGGCCAATATTAAACGATAGATCCGTTTTATAGCCTTTCGTTTGTATGCGCCACATCATCAAGGAATCAGGGATGTCTTCTTTAAACATAAATTGATAATAGAATGCTTCCTCCGGGGTGGGAAGTTTCTCTAGAGTCATTTTTGTTTTGAACGGTTTGTGAAAAATAGGATGTTTCAAATTTATATGATGCGCACATGCATCCAAACATAGGCAGAACCAATCGTTTTTTATACCAAGGCGAGCGCCGATACGATCACTGACGTTTCCGATTGTGATGCAGGGAGATGAGAAATCATCTGGTAAATAGCGAGCTGGAGTGTATGTTTTAATTTTTCCATAAGCATCATATTCTATTGTTCGTTGTTCGATGGCAGGAGGTAAACCATCAAAGATGGTTACATCGTAGTTATCAGACATGTCTGGTGTATAATCGGTTGCGTCTATCGCTGTTACCGTGTCGAAATAGGTTTTTAATAATTGAGTAAAAGCCTCTTTCCGTTCCCTAATACTTTTTTCGATACTTTCTTGTGTATTTGTTTTGTTATCGGGGTTTAAGTCGGAATTTCCTCCCACGTACAGAATACGAATTTCGTTCGGCTTCTTGTCATCACTTGCTTTGCCAGTGAAATTCAAAAATATAGCAAAAATAAATAGCAATAAATATTTACTTCTCATAATATGTAAATTTAGTAAATTATAATCAATCCCCGATCGGATACATTTGACCCGAGGTTAAATCATTTTCGTCAAATTTGCCACTACCAAATAGGAAACGAACGTTTTTTAATTTTCCTTTCCCTTTTATAGTTTTGACCGGTGTTCCATCAGGAAGTCCTCCTACAGTGTTATACATGTAAACATGATAGCTGTCTCCGTTTTGGGTTCCGACTATTAAATAGTTGAAATTACTTTTGGTGTCACTCATCATGGCATTCCAATACTGATTAGTTATATAGGTGATTTCTTCTCCTGCGGGGATACCTTCGAATGATAATTCCGTCTCGGCGTAGTCTGGGCTATTTAGGTTACAGGCATATACATTCCCGTTATCTAAACAATATATGAATTTAGCAGACAGTCCGTTTACACTAAACGAATTGGCTTGAGCCATGTGTGAATTATTTTTCAGGATAACTCGATCACTAAAATATTGAGCCATAGCAGTCAATGATTTAACGATGTACACATAACGTTGTCCGGTGGATTCGTCTTCCATGATAAAATATCCGTTAGGAGAATTGTAACTATTCATCCCACAAGCGAGACATTTATAATTTTGAAGATTTTGGGTTAATTCTGAGCCGGAACCGTCCGCTTTGGTTAGCGGGGCGAAGCCTTGTCCCATCATATATCCCGTCCAAAAACTTTTATTGATTTCGTCCCAGTAATAATAACCGCCGTAACTTGAATGATCGTAAATGATAAAGGGACTACCTCCTGTTTCTATGGCTGGGAAGCCGAATCGTCCCGTGTTTTTGGGCATTAATCCCATTTGAATATATAAATTATCTGCCATGATTTGCCGAATGCCTTTAGAAGATATGTAGATGGAATGTGTGTTACTGCGAAGTATTGCATACGGTTTTTCATCACTTTCCATTTCATCATACAGAGTATTAGATCGATCAAACAATAGCTTTAAATCAGAGCTTCGATACGTGGCGATCTCGTTATCTTCCGTGGTGATAGTGAGCGTATGAGTCGATTCTATTTGGTCGTTGTCCGTGTTTATGTAAAAATGTCCGTAATTTATGCTTAAATTTCGGGGCTTCCCTTTTACAGCTCCTGATATTTTTGATAGAATATCTGAAGCTATTTCTCCTTTGATCGTTAATAAATCCAAATCTGAATTACCCTCCTCGTTTTCTTTCAGCACGTAGAAACCTTGGGAGAATTCCGTTGATACACTTAAATTTATTAACTTAGATACACTATAATTATTGTCTTTGGATGTAACGGTTAAACAGAGCGTGTAACTTCCCATTGATAAGTTTACTGGGTAAGAGAGTTGCTTTTCTGTGCCGATAATGGTTGGCTCTATTATATTACCGTCACTGTCGGGTTTACCGGTTTGTCCATTGTATAATGTCCAGACAAATTTCAGGTCGTTTTCCGAGTATCCGTTTATAACCGGTATAATGTTTAAAGATTCTCCTATAAAGGCGGTACATTCATAGGTTTCCTCGATACCGGAAATTTGTATGTCGTTAATGTTTTGGAGGATTCCTGTTGAGTCATCGTCAAAACAAGCCGTGCAAAGCAAAGTAGCTATCAATGTCAGTAGCCCGAATATATTTCTTTTCATAGGTATTCTTCTTATATTTGTCACTAAATTTTCGTTACATAATTACTATGGGTATCTCAACAAGGGTCCCGTCTTCCTCGCGTAGTGCCTCCAGCCCCTGGTCTGCACGCTGTTGATTTAATTCTGCAAGTTTGCGTCTTATTAAATTGCTTAAGTATGCCGTGTAGCCGGAGTCTCCGTTGAGCAACTCTTCAATGTATTTGTCATCCCATCTTTCTTTGGTCGAGTCAATTAGGAATTGATGTTTTACAGGACCGTAAGTCCCAAAATAAACGTTGCATATATCATTCCACTGGGATGGTTTAGTCAAACGGTCTGAGATAGTTATAATTCTTGTACAATATTCTTCGTAACCGCGATGGAATTCGTTGTTTTCTTTAAAAGTAACATGTAAAACGACATCTTTTTCTTTTAATGATGGGTCGCGTTTCACCACGATAGGTATTTGGAAGCGGGCTTTGCTTCCCGGTATAAAATAGAAGTTATTTTTCAATCCGGGATCATCGAATGATACATAATGGACACCTGCTACCGCATCATTTTTATCTACTTTAACCTGTTCCAGTTCAAACGGGCGAGGTGCATCAGAGACGAATCCCATTGTTTCGACTTCAAACCATAAAGTATCTGTCGTTTTATCGTTATTGTACACAAATGAATATGTGGATTTGGGGGAATTTTCATCAAAAATAACATTTTCATCTAGATTTTGAAAATAAAAATGAATCCAGCAATCTTTTGTATCGTATGGAGAAAGATCTTTTTCACAGGCTGTCATGCCGATGAGTAAGATATTAAGCAATATATAGTTTATTCTTTTTTTCATAACATTACTTTTTAATTATTGGGGTTGTATTCTGTTTGAGGAAGAGGGACGATATATTCGTCTTCCTGTACTTCTTCTGCTTTCCAAAGCATTTTTGCAGAATTGATACGTTTGTAGGTGTAAAACATTTGTCCTTCACCAAATAATTCGCGGCGGTATTCGTTTATGATTTCTTCTTTTACTTCATTCGTAGAACCAAATGTAGAATGATTTGATACTGCACAGGATCTCATGTAGGTAGTATACAATGAATTTGCCTCTGTTAGTGAAGTCGTTGTTTCTATTGCAATCAGATAGATTTCGGACATGCGTAACATTGGGATAATTTGATGTTTTAGCATCAAATCGTTGGTAGTTTCTTCCGAGTACCAGTATTTTTTTAGCGTTGGACATATTGCCCCGGAGGGAGCCTTGGCCTGACGATTCCATATGTTATTATAGCGATTGTGTGAGCCTGTTGAACTTGCAATAGATAGATACAGCTGATGGAGCATATCCTCGGTTAGATACAAATATCTAGAAGTGATCTGCCAATCAAGTCCCCAGTTACCACCGACTAGGACATTGTTTGCGTATGTGTTTATATCGTATTTGCTAAGATAGAATAGACATTCTGATGGACAGGCAAAGCGGTTGGCTCCCATATCAGTAAGTCCGCTTAATTCCATTATCGGATTACCATCTATTCCTTTTGCGTTGATAACACTCATAGCTGCTTTATAGGCATTGTTATTTTCACCCAAGTATAAATACATGCGGGCTTGTAATGCTTTTACTGCCCAATAATTCAAGCGGAATTGGCGATAATAGAAATAAGAATCTTCCATTAATGTTGTTGTTGGAGAATTCAAGTCTTCGAATGTATATTGGAAAATGGGATCATTGTCTTCCAATAATGATAAAGCTTTATCTATATCCGCTTTTAAAAGGGTAACATAATCATCAAATGCATAATAAGAAGGCATTTCATTAATTCCCGTTACGTAAGAATAGGGAAGGCTTACTTGTTTGGAACCTCCTTGGGGCAATTGTCCGAAAAGACGCAAAACATCTAGTTGGCAGTATGCCCGGATCGCATAAGCTTCTCCTGTAATAGTCGCTCTTGTTTTTTCGTCATTAATTGCTTCGCCTCCAGCTTCAGCATGTTTAATAATAACATTTGCTTGGGCTATGGTATTGAACAATCCTCTATAGATTTCATCAATAGGGGTTAAAACTGCATCTTGCGTGTAAGAATGTGTTGTCAGATAGTAATATTCTGGAGTCCGAGTCTTATTTTCTTCAGGACAATACCATAAGTTTGCTAACAATTCTACAGTCGTCATTGTCATGCGCTGTCCGTATGTTTTTTGATCTGCCATTGCCATATAGCATCCGGTCAAAGCATCGCGGAAACCTTTATAAGTACGGAATTGATCCTCTTCTTTTATCGTGTTTCCTGCACGTACATCTAGCCAATCATCACAAGAGGTGAGACAAACGGTAAGAAGAGCAAATAGAAATAATATATATGTCTTCATAATTTCTTTTATTTTGAGAGTTAAAATAAGAGTTTAATACTTCCTTGAATATTACGAGCAAACGGGTAATTAGTACCGCGTTCCATTTTGATGGATGAGAAATGGAATAGATTAGAAATATTAACCCCGAAAATCACGGTGTTTAAATTAGTCCATTTTTTTAGTTTTTCGTTTTTCCATTTATATTGCAGGCTAACCGATTGAATCTCGAAAACATTGTCATCCATGACATAGCGGGATGTGGAACGAGTTTCGTTATTGGATAGTTTTTTAAAGAAGGCAATATCGCCTACTTCGTACCAACGATTTTTCAATACTCGAGAGTCTGCGTTGCTATTTATTAATGAATTTGTTGTGACCTCGACTTTATCTCGTAATGTTTGATTATAAGTTTTGCCTCCCCAGTAATAATAAAATGAAACATTTAGCGTAAAATCTTTCCATTGTAACATCGTACTGGCGTTACCCCGGTAGAGCGGTTCGGCAGCTCCTAAACAAACTTTGTTGGATGCTTTCCATTCCCGACAGATGTTTCCATCCTTATCCAAAAATATCTCTTTTCCTGTACTTGGGTCTATTCCCAGTGAACGAACTGCGTAAATAGCATTTTGGGGATCTCCCTCGTAGAATAATTTCTGAACATCGTTAATGGCATTTCCCTCGCCATCTTCATCTTGCTTCATGTAAGCTTCTGTTTGTGCTTTGATAGCTTCCGAGAGTTTAGAGATTTTATTTTTGTTATAAATTAATTGTCCTGTTATTATCCAGTTAAAATCTTGTTCCCTGTTACGGATGATATAAGTACTTAATGTGGCTTCAAATCCGTTGTTTTTTACTTCTCCGATATTAGCGTTATATGATGTAAATCCCATGGAAGAGGGGATGTTTATACTTGATAGCAAATTGCTGGTATTCTTGGTATAAACATCCAAAGAACCTTTAACACGATTTTCCCATAAGCCAAATTCCAAACCGAAATTCAGTTGGTTTGTTGTTTGCCATGTTAGATTGGGGTTTCCCCATCCTGTTAATTGTGCCCCTGTCCAATTTGCGTATTTATTATCTGTTATGTACTGATACATGGTGTAAGCATCAGTCATTGTGGCTCCTGTGGTAGAGCCTGTTTCGCCGTAAGATGCTTTCAAACGTAAGGTATTGATAATTGGAATATTTTGCAGGAACTTCTCCCTATGTAAATTCCAGCCTAATCCCAGACTGTAAAATGGTGCGTATTTTTTGTTACTTCCATACGTGGAATTACCGTCAATGCGATAGGAAAAGTCAATATAATACCGGTTGTCATACGTGTAATTGATATTGGCTGTCACACCGAATTGACGGCTTAGCGAGGTGCTACCGGAAGGGAGTTCGTTTTTTGCGTATTGACGGGCGTCACCGATAGAATTTAGATCTTCATTGGAAAAACCTTCTAGTGCAATGGAAAAATTATCAGACTTGGATTGTTGCATCGACCAGTCAAGACCGGTATATAAGGAGTGAACATCGTTAATTATTTTGTTGTACGACAGGGTGATGTTCATGTTATAAGAAAATAGTTTCCCGTTTCCATAACGATATAGACCACGACGAAGAAATCCTTCATCCGTACTGTACTCGTCTCTGCCTGCTCCTGTTGTAAAATAGGAGTGCTCGGAAGGTAGAAAATAATCACTTGTGTTTTGAGTGTTCGAAATACCTAATTGACCTCTTAATGTCATATCTTGTATGATTTTCCAGTCAATGGAGAAATTGTTGGTTAGTTCCTGATAACCATTTTTATCAAATGTGTTTAGCGTGGCATCATACAAAGGATTTTGTTGTCTGTCGTTGGTAACACCTTCACAGAATGGTGCAAAATAACGAACTAACTTCCCATTTTCATTATATGGGGCGTTATACGGTTGTTGTGCAGCATACGTGCTGAAAACTCCGTAATTACTTTCGTGGCTACGGTTTATTCCAATAGAGGTGTAATTCCTGAAAATTAGGTTCTTCATTTCATACATGAGTGTGATTGACCCATTAAATGTACGGCGGGAAGAACCTTTCATGGCTCCCTGCGTGTTATTGTAAGACAACGAAGTGGCCCAACGTAATTGTTCACTTCCCCCTTCCAGGCGGAGGTTGTATTTAGCACCTACTCCCGTATGGAGCGGTTTGGATAACCAGTCTGTGTCAATACCTGAAAGAACATCTTTTAACCGTCTATTATAAGCCTGATTGTAAAGTTGTTCTTGGGTGGCATAATCTCCGTAATTTGTTGCGGGAACTTTGTAAAGTCCGGCAAGTTGCTCAACTTCCAGTTTTTCATTTGCATTCAATAAATCATAAGAAGTTAAATCAGGAATTTCCAGAGAGAAACCCATTTCTGCACTGATTTTTAATTTACCGGGTTCCGGTTTTTTGGAAATTACTACAATAACCCCGTTGGCTCCACGTGAACCATAAATGGCGGTTGCGGCTGCATCCTTTAAAATATTAATTGATTCTATTTCTTCATCGTTATAGTCCATCAGTTTTGTAAGGGATATTTCAAAACCGTCCATGATAATAAGCGGGGTATTCGGATTGTTTTTATTGCTTTCGTTGAACTCGGCCACATTCATGGGCAATGATGCATTACCGCGAATATTCAAAGAGGGAATTGAATTGGGGTTGCTACCGTTAAGGTTATCAATAGAAAAATTTAGTGAGGCATCAATATTTTTTAATGTTTGTAATAGATTCTGTCCGCGATACATGTCTAGTTGTTCTTTGTTAACAGAGGTAACTGCGCCTGTGTAACTCTCTTTTGCTTTCTTGAAGATACCGGTTACCACGATTTCATCGATTTCTGTATTGTCCTCTTCTAGAATAATATGAATAGAACGATTGTCTTGCATACAGTCATAGGATACCTGTTGTGATTTCATTCCTACGAAAGAGATAATTAAAGTAATTTTTTCTCCTTGTGTAAGTTCTAATGTGAAATTACCATCAATGTCGGTTGCTACTCCTAGGTTTTGTCCCTTAACGACAACTGTAGCACCAGGTAATGCAATGTTTTCTGAATCGGTTATCCGTCCGCTTAAAGTGATTTTCTTTTTCTCGTTTGTTGTTTTGGCTTGCGAGTTCTTTAATTTTGGAGAAATAATAATCACGTTGTCTTCAATCGTGTAAGCGAGTTTTGAACCTTCTAGAAAAACATCAAGAATCTGTTTAATGGTTACATTCTTGAGATTAATCTTTTTAGCTGGTAATTGTCTAATTTCCTCGTGATTGTACAAGAACCGGTAGTGGGTGAGGTCCTTTAGCTGGTTAATAACCATTTCAGCCGGAATACTATCCGCCTTGAAATCAATTCCTCTCTCTTGGGCAATCACTTTCGTGAATGACGTAAGGATTAATCCCACGATCATGATGAGTGTCAGTTGCATGATTCTACAACTTTTTTGCAACACTTGTCTTTTCAAGTGACAAGAGTTTCTGTTTTTTTTCATAACTTTGTCAATTAAGTAATTCAACTTCGTTTGAGTTTTGCCGGAGTAGGGGTCGAAGTCTTCTCCGGCTATTTTTATGTTCGATATTATATTATTCCAAGGTAATTGTTATCGTTTTCCCGTTAATCGTGAATGATATATTTGTGGTCAGTCCGATCATGTGCAGTATCTTGTCGATATCTTCATAACGATCGATCTCTCCGCTGAAATGCAAGTCCCGTATTTTCGCTCCGCTAAAGAAGATATTCACGTCGTACCAGCGGGACAGTTGTGTCATGATGTCTTCCAGACTCTCGTTATCGAAAAGAAAACGTCCGTGGCGCCACACGCTTTGCTGGCGGGCGTTTATTTTACGGATGGTCACGTCGTTGTTTGTATTTAATATCGCTTGTTCATCAGGGATTAGCTTGAATTCCTTGTTGTTAACGATGAGTCCGATGGAGCCTTCTTCTAGCGTGGTCTTCTGGTATGAGTCGTCCGGATAGGCTTTCACGTTGAATGTCGTCCCGTAAACACGGATAGTCGCTTTCGTTGTTTTCACGATGAAGGGCATCGTGTCGTCATGTTTCACCTCGAAATAGGCTTCTCCTTCCAGTTCCACCTCTCGTTTCTCGCCCGTGAAACGAGTCGGGTAGGATAGACGGGAGTTCGCATTCAGCCACACTTTGGTGCCGTCTGCCAGCACTATGGCGAATTCTCCGCCCCGGGGAACGACTAGCTTGTTGATTGTCGGGATTTCGGTAGAACTTCCCGTGTGTTTCAATTCGTTGTTGGAGATGACCACGGACGAGTCTTGTGTCAGGATAGCGTTCATGTTCTCTTTGATCTCTATAACTTTTTTATCCCCGGTGTACAAGGTTGCCCGGAAACTTCCGGGGTGTATCTGGACGGGAGAAGTGGTCGGCGTTGTTGTTTTTCCCGTGTAATACCAATAGGAACCGGCAGCGAGTAATAGCATCATTGAGGCAGCGATACCTGCCACCCGATAGAAGATTCTCCGGTTTCTCTTTTTCCGGGAAGCCTGCCATTTTTTCCACTCCTGTTCAATTCCGGTGTTTATGCGGTTGTATTGTTCCAAACTGTTTTCCACGTTTTGTCGCGATAAAACTTCCCGTACGATTTTTTCATCGTCTTCATGAGCCTGTCCCCGGGATTTTATTTCGTCGGTTTCCTGCTCGTTGGTTTTCCCCGTGAGGTAACGTCCGATCAGTATCGCTCGTTTTATCGTTTCTTCAATTTGTTTTCTCATTTCTCTCCTGCTTGATTTTCGTATATGAAACACCTTCATAACGATTTGGATGGAGGCAAAAAGTGACTTTTTTTGAAGAAAAGTTATATGTTATTGAATATTAGGAAAGTAAAAGAAGTAAAGTCTTTAAATATTTTAGTTTCTGTCTTAGTTCTGCGTAACTTTTGGCTTTGTGGCTTTTCACGGTGGAAACAGCGATTCCTAGCTCCTGTGCGATTTCTTCATTCGATTTTTCTTCCAATGCGAGAAGTAGTATTTTTTGTTCCATTCCGGTTAAATGCTTGATTTCATTGTGAATGATATGAAATATTTCTTTCTTCATGATCGTTTCATGCATGAAATCCTCGCTTTGCAGGTACTGTAAATTCTCCGCTATAAATTTGTTATGCACTTGTTGATGACGGAGTATATTTAAACACGCATTGCGGATAGATTTGTAAAAAAACGCCCTTATTGCGATCAGACTGTTGAAGTCACCCCGACAATCCCAGTATTTTAAAAAAACATCATGAACCACGTCTTTACATTCTTCTTCGGAGGGTAAGAGGTTGTTGGCGAATGAAACAAATAAAGCAAAATATTCCTCGTAAAAGATCTTCAATGTCTTTTCCTTGCCAATTTTTAATTCCTCTGCTAAAAGTTGTTCACGATCATCCATACACGTGCGCATTTGTAATTACAAATATAATATATTTTTAATTAGGTGTTACATTTGATAAGATAATCGTTCGTGTTATAAGTTACGGGGATGGAGATTGGCATTTGGTGAGGCATATCTTGATTCCATGAAAATAAACGGGAAATATACCGTATTCCTAGGGTAATAATACCTCACGTTACTTGCAATCCGCTTTGCTTGCGCTTGTTGCGCCCTTGGGGAAGGGGGCTGTAACGGGGGAATACCTGTGCTGTAACCGGGATGAGGTAGTATTACCTTGGGATTACCGTGGGAACACGGGGAATATTTGACTATTTTACGTACCTTTGGCTCGAGTTGATTATCTGTTTTGTTATGATGTTTATCCGTTGGAATGTCGAGCCGGTGGCTTTTACGGTGTTGGGGGTGCCGATTATGTACTACAGCCTGCTGTTTATCGCGGGGACAGTGTTGTCCGTGTGGATATTGAAGCGGGTGTACGAGAGGAACGGGATGCCGTGGGAACATTTGCAGGTGTTGGTGGTGTTGAGTTTGGTGGGTTTGTTTCTCGGGGCGAGGATAGGACATTGTTTGATTTACGAGTATGATTATTACTGGAAACATCCGTTGGAGATCTTTTTGCCTGTCAGGGAATTGCCGGGAGGAGGCTACGTGTTTTCGGGCTACGAGGGGATGGCGAGCCACGGGGGAGCGCTGGGATGGATTGTGGCGTTGGTGATTTATTCCCGGGTAACGGGGGAGAAGATTATTCGAACGTTGGACGCGATTGCTTTGGTGTTGCCGTTGGCGGCTTGTTTTATACGGTTGGGAAATCTGGTCAACTCGGAGATTGTCGGGAGCGGGACGAGTGTGCCTTGGGCTTTTGTTTTCGAACGGGTGGATGGTGTACCCCGGCATCCGGCACAGTTGTACGAGGCGATGGTGTATTTGGCTATTTTCGGGGGAAACATGTTGCTTTACCGACGGGTGGGGTTGAGGCGTTACCCGGGGATGTTGTGGGGAGGGATGCTCGTGGCGGTATTCTGTGCCCGTTTCCTGTTGGAATTTTTGAAAGAGCGTCAAGTGTCTTTCGAGGAACAGATGTCACTGGATTTGGGACAGGTGTTGAGTATTCCTTTTATTTTCGCGGGGATGCTGTTTTTGTTATTCGCTTGGCGGGTAAGTCGTGCAAACGGTTAGTTATTCTTTTCCCACTCTTGGGGCTATGGATTCGCTACCTCAAGAGGGCATTATGAATATAGCATAAACACATCATGAACGCAGATTTACGACTATGCTACGTTCATGATACGTTTATGCTACGTTCATGAGGGCAGGAAGGGGTAGGGAAAGGGTAGGGGTTAGTATGCCAATCGCACGTTGTCTACCCAGAATTTGTTACCGACGGAGCCGATGTACGCTTCCCCGTAGCTGGAGGAGATGCGGAAGACGAGATGAGTCGGTTGGTCGTCAGCGTCCCCCCAGCCTACTTCCTCGATAGGTACGGATTTGCCTTTGCTGTTGATGCAATAGAGGGATTGTTCCTTGGGAATCAGTTGCATGAAAGGTTTGTATCCCGGTTGTCCGGTGGCGTTGCCGTACAGGATTTCCAGCCTGTGGTTGTTTACCCAGTCGGGGTTCGTTTCCGAAATACGTTCTACCACGGTGCCGACGCGTTTGGCGAACACGTTGCCGTTGGCATCTTCCCAGCGTTTTTGCAATATCACGTATATCTCGGCGGAGTCACGCCCGGGGACGTTCACTATTTTACTGAATCCCGTGGCTTTGATTCGGTGGTCAGTTTCCGGGATGTACATTTTATAATCGAGTACGACGGCTTTCGGGGTTTCCGTGAAAGGGATTCCGGCGTTCAATTTGCTTTGCGGGTTTTTGGTATCCTTGATGGGTTCCAGCATTTCCCCGAGGTAAATAGTACCCGGCACGAGCACGGTGA
The DNA here is from genome assembly GCF_900184685.1 of Butyricimonas sp. Marseille-P3923. Taxonomy (GTDB): domain Bacteria; phylum Bacteroidota; class Bacteroidia; order Bacteroidales; family Marinifilaceae; genus Butyricimonas; species Butyricimonas muris. The sequence continues at coordinate 1,489,689 of NZ_FXXL01000007.1, read as the reverse complement.
TATTCACGAGTCCCAGCACTTTGCAGTTTTCCATGAGTGTTTCGAGGCGCACGCATTGTCCGTCGCCTCTTTTCTCCGGGAACACGGAGATACTGCATTTCGTGACACCGCTGACTTTTGCCATCACGTTGGATGTACGCCAAGGGGATACGGGGGAACTGTTGTACGGAACGGCACCTCGAATGGTATCTACGGGGGCAACCTCGTAAAGGATTTTCGTGTTTCCGCCGATAACGAATGATTCGTCGATGATTCGGACCATCCAACTGTTGAAATCCCCGTAAGGAATCAGTTTTTCCGTGATCGGTGGAGCTGTTTGGGCTATACCGTTCATGCTCGTTCCCAAGATGATACCCAGACATAAAGTCTTTATCGCTTTACTGTATACCAATTTCTTCATTTTACTTTGTTTTCTATTGTTCGAATATCTTTTACGGCGGATAAACCTTTAGGTTGTCATGCAAGAAGTATGCCGATATAATTGAAAATTGAAAAATGAGAATTGAAAATTAGCTTCGCGAGTTTGAAATTAAGAAGAACAAGCGAGAAGTATTCCGGCAAACATGTATACCGACCTATCGGGTTAAGGCCAATTCAAGGGCAGGTAAAGAGTAGGTTAAGTGTAGCAAGGGTTGAGAGTTTGTCATGCCACTAATTAAAAATTATGGCAATTTTAAACTCGTGAAGCTAATTTTCAATTCTCCATTTTCAATTGTAAGTGTACCCCGTTTTTGTCGGTTGTTCGTTATGCTTTCGGGAGATTGCAAAAGGGAGGAATACATGGATGATTTGTATAATGAATAAAAGAATGTTTGTATGAAAAATTGGTATGTAATGTTGTTCTGTTGTATGTGCTTGTGTGGAATGGTGCAAGGGCAGGAAACGGTATGGACGAAGAAGAATTTGCCTCATGATTGGCATTTGAGGTCTGTCGAGAAGGACGGGATACACGGGGCAGCCGTGTATGATGCTTACGATTATCTGAAAGGACGTGAGCCGAAGCGGCGGGTTGTGGTGGCAGTGATAGACGGTGGGGCGGATATCGCGCACGAGGATTTGCGGGGGAGTTTGTGGGTAAACGAGGGTGAAATTCCGGGTAACGGGATTGACGATGACGGGAACGGGTACGTGGACGACGTGCATGGATGGAATTTTCTGGGAACTCCCGATGGGGGTACGGTAAAGACGATATCGGCGGAAGCGGACCGGTATTATATGTATCTGAAAAAGCGTTTCGAGGGGGTGGACACGAATCGCTTGTCGAAGAAAGATAGGGCTCTTTATTGTTATTACGTGAATGAATTGCCCAAAATATCTGAATTGGCCGATGCTTATAACACTTATATAAACGTGAAGACTTATTCGGAACGTATGGACGGGTTCGATCGGCAGTTGAAGGAAATGCATCCCGGCGTGGAGTTGGGCAAGGAGCATTTTGTCGCCTTGGGCGAGAAGTTGGAGAACGCGGCGGATAAGGAGGCGTTTGAATATTATCTTGATCGTTGGAAATATTCTCCCAAGTATAACTGGGAGCAGATGTTGAATTTGCGGCATACGCTTTTGACGACTTTCAAGGGACGCTATAATAGTAAACTCCGGGCTTACGAGGCGGACGGGCGGAAGAGCGTGGGGGATGACCTGAATAATATCAAAGATCGTTTCTATGGCAATGCCACGATGACGCCTCACGAGCATGGATCTCACGTGGCGGGAATCATTGGTGCGACACGGAATAACGGGGTGGGTATTGATGGGGTTGCCGATGTGCGGTTGATGAGCCTGCGCGTGTGTACGGACGGCGGCGACGAGTATGACAAGGATGTTGCCACGGCTATCCGGTACGCGGTGGAGAATGGGGCTAATGTTATCAATATCAGCTTGGGACGTTCTGTTTCCATGCACAGGGAATGGCTGGACGCGGCTCTTCGGTTCGCGGAAAAGAAAGGGGTGTTGGTTGTGCATGCGGCAGGGAATAACGGTCGTTGCACGAATGATGCTTATGATTATCCGACAAGGTATTTGAGTAACGGGAAGACGGTGGCGAATTTGATTAACGTGGGTAACTCTTACGCGGACGGGATGCCCGTGAACAGTTCCAATTTCGGTAAGGATGAGGTCGATTTGTTCGCGCAGGGGGGGGCTGTTTATTCCACGATCGTGGGGAATCAGTACAAGGAGTTTACCGGAACAAGCATGGCGGCTCCCGTGGTGGCGGGGGTGGCAGCCCTGATTTGGAATTACTTCCCGGAATTGAGCGTGAAGGAGTTGAAACAGGTGTTGCTTGATGGGGTTACATCCCGGAGAGGGGTGGAGGTAACCCGTCCCGCGGGGATTAAGGCTCTGGGAAAAGACAAGGTGTATTTCGAGGATTTGTGTGCTTCCGGGGGAATATTGAACGCCCTCGGATCGGTGAAATTGGCAGAAAAATTGTGTAAAGAGAAAAAATAGAAGGATGAAGAAAAGAATTTTTATTTTAACGGGTGTGACGATTGTTATCGCTTTCGTTATCGCAATCTTGTATCTTGGAAAAGGTGAAAAAGGTGAGGTCGTTTGTGATATGACGACCTTGGTGGGGGTTTACGAGGGGGAAGCGACGTTAGATATACCGGAGAAGATTAGGTCTATGGCGAAGGATTCCAATGGCAATTCTTTGATTCCCGACGGTCCTATTCCTTGCAAGGTGGCGATCGGGACGGACGGGGAAGGAAAAGTCGGGCTCGAGTTGGTAGGGTTCAAAATGCCCGTGGAGGGAGTGGAAATGAAAGCGATACCGTGTAGCGTGACCCTGCTTGACGGGGCTTTTCGGCTCGCGGGGGATGGAAAAGTGGACTATGGCGGACAGAAGTTTTCTTATTCCCACAAGGGAAAAATGAAAGACGAGGAACTGGAGTTGAGCGCAACATTGACTATCATCCCTTTCGTGATAGAACCGAAAGTCATATTCAAAGGGAGAAGAATGATTCAGTGATTGTCGATTTCAATCTAAAATCGTAAATCATAAATCTAAAATCAATTCGTTCTCCACCAGATGCAGTAGATGGCGAAGCAGGCGATAGTGAGCAAGCCCGTGTAAATGATGACTGACGTGTGAGTCATATTACACGGGCGTTTTACTAAAGCCCTGTTTTCTTGGTAATGCAGAACGGAGGCGATTCCGTTTACGCGGAGGCTGAAACGATAGATGCCGTAAGTGATGAAACCTGCCGCGAATCCTACCGCGGTGCCGAAAAGCAGATCACCGGGATAGTGTACTCCCACGTAGATGCGCGTGTAACAGGTGACGATAGCCCAAAGCATGAAAAAGGTGGTGACAGCTCTGTTTTTGAACAGTAGCATCGTGAAACACGCCAAAGCGAACGTGTTGGCGGCGTGACAAGAGGGGAATCCGAATTTTCCGCCCCGACGACCGTTGACGAGGTGTACTATGTCCGCGATCTCCGGGTTACGGGAAGGGCGGGGACGCTCGAATATCGGTCGCAATATGGAACTGCAAGTCTGGTCGGCAATCAAGATCAGTAGCGCGAACATGATCGCTGTGAAAATAGCCATGCGCGGGTTGAAATTGCGGCACAACACGTACAGGATTGACGCGTACAGGGGTATCCATACCAGTTTTCCGGTGAATATATACATGAACGAGTCTAGATAGGGCGTGTGCAGGGCATTGAGCGCCAAGAATATAGTTTGGTCTAGTGATTGCAGGGATTCTAACATGGCACGAAATATTTATATGATAGCTTACTTTGGCAAATATACTGAAAAATGCTACATTTGCCAGAAGAGAGTTTATAAAGTTTACACATGATATTGTTCCCGAACGCGAAGATTAATATAGGACTTTATGTCACGGAGAAAAGACCGGATGGTTTTCACAATATAGAAACCGTGTTTTACCCGATAGACTTGCGTGATATTCTTGAGATTCACGAGGTGAAGGGAAGCAAGGGAGTATGCTCGTTCACTTCGACGGGCATCCCGATTGATTGTGCCCCGGAGAAGAATCTGGTCACGCGGGCGTATTACTTGTTGGCGGAAGAACACGGGTTGCCTTCTGTCGATGTACACCTGCACAAAGTTATTCCTTACGGAGCCGGTTTGGGAGGTGGGTCTGCCGATGCCGCTTTTACGCTGGTGGGGTTGAATGGATTGTTCGCTTTGGGGTTGAGCGAGGGACAATTGATGGCGTACGCGGAGCGGTTGGGAAGTGATTGCGCCTTTTTCGTGAGGAACCGACCGGTGTTTGCTTTCGGGAAGGGTGAGTTGATGGAAGCCGTGGACTTGTCGTTGGCTGCTTACTCGATGGTGCTCGTGAAACCGGACCGGGGAGTATCCACGCCGGAAGCCTACCGGGGAATTGTACCGTGTGCCGCTATGTTTGATTTGCGGGAGATCGGAAAGTTGCCCGTGAGAGAATGGAATGAGGTGATTCGGAATGATTTTGAAGGTTCGGTTATTCCTAAAGTCCCGGAGATTGGGGAAATAAAAGACCGTTTGAAGTCCTTGGGGGCTCTTTACGTTTCTATGACCGGGAGCGGATCGGCAGTGTATGCGCTGTTTGATAATCCCGTTGACATCGAAAAAGAGTTCCCGGGATGTTTCGTGTGGCAGGAGAAAAAGGGTTTATAAGGTTCATAAAGTTTGTAAAGTTTATAAAGTTGATTGCCTCCCGCGGGTGCTTTATCGACGGTAGCATAAGTTGTCGTTAAACATTGTTCGAAGGACACCTGCTACTTTATAAACCTTATAAACTTTACGAACTTTATAAACTAGAGAAATCTCGTTCCGTTTCTATTTCACGAAAGCGTAAATGAACGAAGATATTCCCGCGAACATGAAACTGAGTCCTGTCCAGATAATAATGTTGAATATCCCGAATACGGGGAAGAAAACAATCATGAACGAGAATATGAGGGTGATGATGCCCGCGGTGAGTATCCATCCCCATCCCCTGACTCTTAAGGAGGACATCTCTATGGACTCGGAGATGAAATCTATACTCTTGAACATGAGGATAAATCCAACGATGTAGGGGAGTATGTCTTCGGCTATCGCGGGATGGAGCAGTAAAACAAAACCGATCACGAGGTCGAGTAACCCGATAAACAGGCCCCATCCCCAGTTGCGGGAGCTTCCGCCCACGAAGGCGTTCAGCACTTCGCTGATACCGAGCACGATGATCATAATACTAAAGTACATTGCCAGTCCGAAGTAAGACACGGCAGGGTGGCGAACGATACCTACCCCGAAAACGAACAGCACGATGCCCAAGATTAGGTATAACCATCTGAATCCTTTAGGTCCGGCTGTTGTAGTTGCAGTTCTTGTTGTCATATCTCTTAATTTTTAGTTTAGTTCATATCCTTTATATGTGAAAAGCTTCGGAAAAGTTGTTATATTGCCTTGAAAAATGCATAACTTTATGGACGGGGATACGTTTCACGATTTAAAACGAGGTTATGAAAAGAGGATTATTGATATTGATGTTGTTTTTGGTAAATTACACGATTATGGCACAGAAGAAAGAGTTGACGGCAGACGAGAAACAAGTGATACTTTACAAGGCGACGGAACGTCCGTTCACGGGTAAATATTATGATTTCAAGGCAAAGGGTACGTATGTTTGCAAACAATGCGGGGCTCCGCTGTATCGTTCGGAAGATAAATTCGATTCCCGTTGCGGTTGGCCGAGTTTTGACGACGAGATAAAGGGAGCGGTGAAACGGGTGCCGGACGCGGACGGAAGACGCACGGAGATTGTTTGTGCCCGTTGTGGGGCTCATCTCGGGCACGTGTTCACGGGGGAGGGATTCACTTCCAAGAATACCCGGCATTGCGTGAACTCTATTTCAATGGAATTTGTACCTGCCGACCAGTTGAAGGTGGATACTGCCGTGTTCGCGGGCGGATGTTTTTGGGGAGTGGAGTATTACATGAAAAAAGCTCCCGGAGTGCTTGCCGTGGAGTCCGGTTACACGGGAGGTACCGTGGAAGATCCTTCATACGAGGAGGTATGCGAAGGGGGAACGGGACACGTGGAGGCTGTACGGGTGTTGTTCGATAAGTCGAAAACGGATTACGAGACGTTGGCAAAACTCTTTTTCGAGTTGCACGATCCGACGCAATTGAACCGGCAAGGACCGGATTACGGGGAACAATATCGTTCGGAGATATTTTATAACAGTCCGGAACAAAAGGCTATTGCCGAGAAGTTGATCCGACAATTGAAGGAGAAAGGGTATGATGTAGTGACAAAACTTGCTCCGGCATCAGTTTTCTGGGTTGCCGAGGATTATCATCAGAATTATTACGGGCGAAAAGGAACGCTGCCGTATTGCCACGGGTACACGAAAAGATTTAATTAATTTTAGATTTAATGATTTTCTTCCTGCAAGTACCATGTCCAGCCGTTGATGATGACACTTATACTTAACCACGCGTTGGTGGAGCCGGAAAGGTAAAATACCACGTCGTAGGCGTCCTTGCGATCCAAATATTCTTGGTCGCCCCATTTGTTTTTATGTTCTTCATGACGGAGCAGAAGGAAAAAATCGGTCAGGTCTACGTTGAACAAGGTAGCGCCTGTGTTTTTGTCTTTTACTGTAAAATTATTCAGACGGTCGGTCATCAGCCGCATGGTGTTGAGTTCGATAACGCCCGTGGTGGCAGAGGACTGGTTTATATGATAAGGTTGATAACTCAGAACATCGTCGGGCTTCAGAGCATTGTCATGCCCCATGTATCCGTTCGATTCGGAGAGTTCGTACGTGTAGTCATTCACGTCGAAATTGCTCGTGCCCAGATTCTCGAACACGAAACGGATTGTATTCGTATTCTTGATCAGGTTGATGGTTGTCGAGGTGTTCTCAATCCCGGTAAAGTCCACGTCGGCTAATTCCCCGTACCAGAGGGGTTCAACTTGTTTGTTCACGACGAGTGATGCCTCGCGTTTCAACTTGAGTTCTATTTCGGTGAAGGTCGATACGCCGGGTTCGAGGTTGGTTACCTCGTATGAGTCGTGTACTCCCGCCCATGCTAGGAGTTTGTATTGTCCGATAGGGAGAAACAATTCCATGCGGTAGTCGCCGGTTGTCAAGGGAGTGCCTTCCTCGGATTGCATGAATAGAAACTTGCCCTCTTCGTCAAACACGTATAGGTCTACTTTATCGACCTGCGTGTGGAATGCGTCGGTGGAGAGCATGTTATAGTCGTACTTGAACCGAACAAGTAGGCGACATTCTTTAAGGTCTTCCCGAATACTGTCACAGGAATGGAATATTCCCGGGATGATTACTAGAATACCTAATGCTATTTGACGTAAGAGATTTTTGAATTTCATTTTTCTGTCTTTCTATTGTTATTAAAGGAAACGCACGTTTGGGTGAATTAAGTATGGGACGAATCCCATACTTAATTTTACGCGTAGAACGCTTATAGGTTTTCTTCTTGAGTATACCACGTCCACGGGTTAACACCGATTTCGATAGCTAACCAATATTCAAACTCATCCTTCTTGTCTGGATCCGGCTCCGGAATGATCGGGTAACCCGGGTTGTTGAAGGAGTTAACTTTGATGTCGTACATAGAGTTACGAACCACACCGAATTCTCCGAATTCATTGTTGGCGCCGTTATTGTCGTTATCGTGTTTGATAGCGATCGGGTAGTAACTGATACCGGATTTGTAGTATTTTACAATTTCGTCTGTATCCATATCTGCACCGTTAGCAACAACGCCTGCTTTTTGGTTTTCAAATGCTTGTACAAGATCTGCTACCGATGTACCGGTGAGGTCATTCGGGATAACAACTTCCTGTACGTTAGCAACTCCCTTGCCCACGAGATATTTCAAGTATTTGTTGAAAGCGGTAGTCACATTTGTCACGTATCCTGCCGGATTTTTGTCTTGGTACTTTTTCGTCAATTCTTCTTCAATCCATCCCAACATCACGGTGTAGGTATAGAAACCGCCATTGATGTCCATCCAGTCATTGTTGCTTTCTTGTACATCTGTTATGGTGCCGCCAACCTCTTTGTACTTGGGTAGGTAAGTTGCTTTCAGCAATACTTGAGTCGTGTAAGCATAGGTGTTGTCCTCTTTGCGTTGGGTATTTTCCGCGCAGTATTGGGGTTTTCCACCTAGATTAGGATCTACCGCATCACAGGGAGAGATCCAAGTAATAGAGCCATTATCCACGTCTGTTTGTGTGAAATATTTGTATTGCTCGTCAAAAACTGCTGACGGGTAAGGAATGTTCGTGTGATCGAAGTTCGGGTCAATACGGTATGTACCTAAGCTGTATTCATCAAGCGTCGTGGGTGTGTCAAGGAAAGTTTTAACTCTCTCGGATACTGGATAGTACCATTTGTTCGTGAGGTTTATAACCCAGCTTGCGTCTCTAACTTGAAAGGCTTCCGCGGAGGTGTAGCTTACGAATACGCGTACTTTTGATACAACACGGTCTACGTTGATTTTCATGGCATTACCAGCTGTTTCTGCATCAACTTTGTTCGTGAACAACGGTAAACCGGCAGCGGGAGAACCATCATTTAATGAAGGTTCCAAACCACCTTTGGCGTTGGTCATCATAAATTTGTTGTCCGTGTAGATGTCCGTATGTACCGCAAGAGCAGCGTTTACCGTGGCAAAAGGTTGTCCTTTGGTGAAAGTCGGGAAATTGCTGGGCGGGTTTACCACAACCAATATCGATTTTGATTTGTCCGAAACAAGGAACGCATCACTAATATTGGAAGAGTTGAGTGTGATTTTCTTTACATCTGTTACCACGCTTGTTGCATCATATCCATTAAAGAAAATAGCTAAAACTTCTTGAGCTTCCGTTTCCTCGGGACTCGTGGAAGGATAGGTGTCACCCGGTATGGGGTTGGTTATCGCACGTCCCAGATTGCTGGAGCTGCTTATTCTAAGTGTAGTCCATGCTTCTCCCTCGGGGGCGATGTCGTCGCCGTCGGGTCCGCTTTTGTCGTCGCTACATGCTGTAAATGCAGTGAAAGCTAACGCTGCAAATACCAAAGTAAAAAATTTGTTCATTCTTTTCATTTTACAAATTGATTAAGATGTGATTAATAATTGATTATTTATTCCTTTTTTCTATTTCAATAGCATTGGCTTTTTTTCTTGCCAACTCTTCTAAGTTCTGCTTGGCAACTTCCAGCCCGTTGGCGGCAGCTGTTTGCAGATAAGTTTCCGCTCTCTCGTAATTTCCTTGCAATAGGGCGAGTACGCCCATGGCGTTGTTATATTCTGCCGGATAGTTCTCCGGGGTTATTCTATTCAAGTAGCGCTCTGCCAATACCATATCATTACGTGTGAGCGCGGAGATAGCGGCATTCAAGTTGGCAATCTCGTCTTTCGGGAAGAGTCTGACGGCTGTTTCGAACACGTCGACAAATTCTTGTGAGCCGTACTGGTAGGTATTTGCCACCAAGAACATCTCGTTCAAGCTCAAGTCTTGCGGTCTTGTCAGTATAACTACTTTCGCTTCTTCAACATCGAAGTTCTTCACGTTGTAGTCCACCTTGCAGATGGCTACACGCAGACTCGGGTAGATGGTGCGCAACATGTGACGGTAGGGGACACCTCCAGCCAGTTTTTTCAACTTGTCTTTTCTCTCTGCCGAGAATGGCGTGTACTCGATGATGTCGAGTATCTGGTTCCTGTATTCCATGTGTCCTGCTTCAACAGCTTTTACAAGGCCTGCCCAGTTTTCTCCCCCGAAAGAGATATGATATATGTTACGCGGGAAGTCGTACTGCGTGGCAAGGTAATTTGCCAAAGCCTTGGAACGTCCTTCCGACAAGCGTTGATTTCCTGCCAGTGTTCCTTCCGGTGAAGCGAATCCCGTGATGTCCAGACGATTTATCGTGATATTCGGATCGTCTTTTATGTCATTGATCATGTTACGTATCTTTGCCAATTCTTGGGGATTGTTCATGTAGTAGGGGCGGATCACGGTTTGATTGACCTCGAAATCGAGGAAACATTCGGCGTGAATCTCCCGACGTTTGATCTCTTCTCTCGGTGGTTGGATGTACACGAGATAAGGGGTAACAATATATTCTTCAACAGGCGGCGTCGGGTCGAGAAGACGTTCCACTCTCATCAATTCCGTGTCACCGCATCCGCATTCGTCGTATTGCATATCGAGGGCGGCGTATGCCATCCATGATTCGTAGGGGAGGGTGTAACGGTAGTTCAATGTTCCGTTTTTCTTCTTGCTAACTTTCTCGATCACGTATGCTTTGTCCGTGTCTACCCGCGGATTGTAACCGATAAGAGCCAGTTGCCGTTCGTACGACAGGTATTCGTCCCGTCCCTTGAAGGATACTTTCGGTAGATTGTACGTCCGTTCCGGGGTAACCAGTTGCGGGATCAAGTCCATTCCATGTGCCGACTTGACTTTCAAGTCGTCGAAAATGAAATCTATGTCCACGTGAAGTAAGTTGCCCGCTTGTTCCATCCGTACGGCTTTCACGAGCACATTTCCTGTATAAGAACGGGTTTGTGCTGCGGAATGGGACATACCCACTTGGAATATCACAAGTATTGCCGTTATGTATTTTATTATCCTGTTCATCACTTTCCTTTATTTTATGAGATACACCAATGAGATTCCTACTTTCGTGGGACCGAAATAGTTCTTATGCCCGCTTTTCACTTTTAGTCCGCAATCCGCACAAGGGTATTTGTCGTATTTGATATGAGCGTACCCGACCCCGACGGTAGCTTCTATACTCCAACGTTTCTTTAGTATCCACGAGCGCCCGAAGCTGAATCCCGCACCATACAGTTCACCCTGATAGCGGTGGTTCTGCATGTTCTTGCTGATAAACGACCAGTTAGGCCAGCCACCAACGTTGAAATCGGCGTAATGCGCGTGTACCCCGACGAACATACGGGTGAAACGCTCGCAGAACCAATAACGCACTTCCGGTTGCACGCCGAAGTGTGCCAATCGTCTGCCGTTGGCCGGTTTCCACGGGTTGTAATTGAAGGGTACATCCAATGTCCACTTGCGTGCCAAGCCGACTTCCACTCCAAGGTTGATTGTCGTGGTGGCATCGTACAATAAGTTACTTTTCACGGCAACTTTTTGTGCGTTCGCCTCGGGTAGTATCCACCCGACCATGAACAATGTTGCTATCAGTACCTTTTTTAATATCGTCATCTTTTCTTTATTTAATTACACGTTGATTACTTCTTGTTGCGTTATATATATCTTGATGCGCACGATGTGACTTGCCGATGTTCCGGGATTCTGTATGGTCGTCAGATAGACTGTGCCGTATCTTTTCCCTGAACTATTTCTTGTCACGTATATTTTTATGACTCCGTCTTCCACGATAATCTGGTCTGTCACGTCCCGTGCACCGGAAGAGGAATGTAATTGAATCCAGTTTTTGGCATCATCTTCTTCCACGTAACCGGATAGGCAGTAGAATTCGGGGAAAGTCAGCGTGTTCTCGAGCCGGGATAATCTATCCCGACGTTCGATATTTACTGTTTTTTCCAGATTTCCCAATTCCAGTTTGACGGTACCCGTGCTGAATGCGGCATCGAGTTTTAGCTTGATCTCTGTCTTTTCCGGACTGGTATTTGTGACGATGGGGAGTACATTAGTACCCGGGTTCGTCAATGTCAATCCGGGAGAAATCGTGATGGTTCTTTTATCGGGGAACGGGCGTATACAGTCTGTCGATAACGTGAAAGCGTGAAATTCTCTGGTTGTACCGACATCGCCGTACACGATGTAATGTGAGTTACTGACTCCCATGTAATAATCGTTGTTCGAACTTATTTCATAGGAAGATTCGTCGCGTACGGTGATCGTGTAATCCAAGTTTGTATTTGATGCCAAGGATGCTTTCGCATCAGCTACCGAGTAATAACCGCTACCTCTGACTTGAGTGATATTGAATATGTACCGTTGGTTTCTTTTTATGTCCATGCGTGTTCCTTCTCCATCGACAATGGCCAATTTGTAGAAACATTCTTCTCCGTCATAAGTAGCACGTATAATCAGATATATGTCATTTTGATCTTTTGCCTCGTAAAGATAAACGGGACTTGCTGTCGTGTTCTTTTCTGTTCCTTCCAGAACGGCTTGAACGATGTCTGCCGAATACGAAGCATCGTGCCTGTATTCTGTTTGATCGGCGGGGATATTTTCCAGTGTGCCGGTGAAATTATGTAATAGACCTTGTTTTGAGGCGTTTGCAACCATTGTTATACCTTTGAAATCAAAACGGGAGTTGGCTGTTTTGTCTATTATTTCCACTCGTGCGACGGCACGGGTAAGTTCAATCTGTTGATTGGTACTTCCTATTTTCGTGTTCGCGTTTATCCCGTCCGGTAAGTCTTCCACGTGGCTCATCGGGAGCGGTATGCTGTTTGTCGCATTCACGAACGGTATCGTGGTTTGCGGGTTATTCAACGGTTGGGTGCGCAGCATCCGGCAGGCCTCGCTCAATGATTTATTCTGCAAGGCGGTTTCCAATGTACCCACGGAATAAGTATAACTTTGTGTGGCACTCGTGTAGAAGTAGTCTTGCGGGTTAGCCAGAATCAGTAACCAACACGGTTCTGTTTGTTTCGTGAGGACAGCGTATCTCTTGTTGATTCCGCTGACTTCTATAACTTGAACGGCTTCCGCGAATTTGGCATCATTCCCTTTGAATACAAGTATCCAAGGTTTCGTGTCCACGTAATATTCATTGGCCATGGAACGTGCGTTCGGGATATTGTACGGGTCAATTCTGGTGAACAATTCGAGTTGTACCTTGTCGTCGGACACAACAGGCTCCTCTTCCGGAGCTGTCGTCTCGTCGATACACGAGGCGAACAATACCAGCGCCATGATTAAGGTGAATAGAAATTGTATGTTATATTTTTGCCAACTCATCATATACTTTATTTTAATTTATCGTACTGAAATGTATTCTGTTACGAAACATCTAACCGAAAGACCGTAAGTGTTTGCGCTCAAACCCATGAAAGCCACGGATTTGTCCCAAAGCGGACCACTGACGAATAATATTGAGCTACCATGCTCGACTACGCCGGCTACCGGTGCCATGGCTGTTGTCCAATAATATCCGGCCCCTCCCGTGTACATTAATTTACCCGATTCTTCTATTATGCCGTACTCGTATCCCGCGTCTCTACGTCCCGCACCGGGAAAAAACACGGAAGCGTAATTATTCGGGTTGTAGAATAGAGTACCCGCATATGCCGCATTGGCGTTTGTGTTGGAAACTGCTAAGCTACCCCATAGTTCGGTTCTGTGACGATCATAGAATCCATCGGCGACCTTGCCCCATACTGCGTTTAGTTTCCCGGACTGAGAATAGTTCACGACACCGGAAGACGGGTTCTGGAACAAACTTTGGCGTATTTCTGACCATGCAAGAGCTGCTTGTGTATCCATTTCGCCCGAACGACTGGTTTCCGACCAGTCTATAGGACGGTGATACCCCGGGGGACAGACTTCATTATCAGTACGATTTGTCCCGGTTCCCCAGTAAATTGTACCGTAGTTTTCTTCTTCCCAATCATTCATAACACCGTTGTCTTTATCTATCCAGTCGGATATGATATCTTTGAACGGGGTATAAGCTCTTCGTTGGTAAGCCGTGTATGCCGCATCCTTGTACGAGGGAATCATTCCGAGGAAATGGGTTCCTGCTTGCGAAGGATAGTTTGTAAAATAGTTCGCGTAACCGGGACCTCCCGTGTATTGTGACGGGGTTAATTTCACGTATTCTGTTGTTGTCCACGGGTTTGTTTTGAATTCCGGTGCGGTTAAATTGTAAACCGGTACTTTTCGGGCTTTACTCCGTGGTGCACCTTGCATAGGACCGTCCAAAATGGCATCGCCGGGACGCATCAGATAATCGTCCGTTTCACCTTGACGCACGTAAATAGTGTAAGTGGCGACGGCTTGTATACTGTAGTCGTATACGGTGACTTCGATAGCTCCATATTTGTTCGTGCTTCCTGTCGCGTATTGGTTTTTCATTCCCACGCGGAAATAAGTTCTCCCGTATCCCGTGATTTCGGTTTTTCCGTCGGTTACCGGGTATCTTTCCGGATTGTCGGGTGTATCGGTTCCTAAATTCGGGTCAAAACTCGGTGTCGGGCTGATAACAAAGAAATCATCTCCTGAAATAATCTTTGCTTTCCATTGTAATTGATAATCGAACCAACCATGGTCTGTTGTTTCAACTCCATTGGGATCAAATTCCCTGACATCATTCCACTCCGTGCCATTCCACGTGGTAAAATTACGGAAATTGGAAATTACTCGTTCCCCGCGTTCGCTGTGCTTGTGGAATGTACTCACGTAATCGGTTCTACTCACCATTTCGTTGTAGTAACCATGATCGAAAAGCATATTCGTGTTGATCGTGATCTCCCGTTGCAGGTTTCCTTTATCATTTTTTTCTAGTCCGGCACATAATATGAGTTTGTGCTGGTTGATTTGTCCCACGGTAAATCCGCCTTGAGTACCTTGAATGATAATGTCCATGTATCCTTCTCCGATGCCTGTGGTCGGATAGTAATTGTAAACAAAACGGGTGGGATTTTCGTTGTTCCACCAACCCCCGACTAATTCATTGAATAAAGTTGCCGTGAGTTGCGGTTGATTATTCTGATCGTAACAATTTTCGGCTACCCACACGTGAGGCATATTCGACGAGAATGAAATTCGAACTCCGTTCAGCGGCGTTATTGTTGCTTCTATTTGGGACACGTTTAACATGCGTTCGCCGTCAACGATCCAGTTATTCCAGTGCGGACTCCATTCGGATGCTTTAATGTTTACTTCCAACGGCATCTTAATTGTCGCTATTACGTCCAGTTTCGTGTTTGCCGGGAGCGTGTAATTATTGTTTTCGATTCTCAGATTGGCATCCGGGTTATATTTATCTTCCAAATTTACAGTCATTTTCATCGCGTTACTTTGAACGGATGTAGGAGTAAAGTAATTAGAGGGTACGATAATTCTAGTCACACTCTTTTGCCACACGATATCGGCTCCCGAAGGTGTTTCGTCCGAGAAATGATTGCCGTCATCTGTCGGGGTAAGGGTGCGAGTCACATTACGATTGATTTGTGCAACATTGTAGTTAGCGGAGAGTGGTACACGGTCGGGGATATTACTGAAAGTAATTCCGGCAAACGCTTGACTCAGGTTTTCCTTTGCTTTTAAAATAATGTCAAGGCGTACTCCAAGTCTGTTTAAAACTAATTTTAAAAGTGAGGCTTCATTTCCGCCGTCAACCTTGATTTTACCACCGCTTAGGATTTCCACGTTATCCACTCTTTGTATCATTGGAATGTTCTCTTTGGATGTAAAAGCCGAGGCGGGGAAAGAAATCGTGTCAAAGTCATTTCGCGACGTCACTCCATCCAGTGCGTTAACGACAGATATATTATGGGGTTCATTGGCAATGAACACTAGGTTATATATTCCCGTTTCAATCGGATGTTTAATCGTTGTACTAACTCCTATAATATATTGTTTGTTACTTTTAATGTCACCTTGTGCGTCAAATGCCATGACGCGAAGCGTATTCACGATGTAATCTTCCGAATCACCATCATGCACACCGTTGTGTGCCCGGCTGATAATTCCATCAATAGATATGTATGCTTCCTCGTTGACCGGTGTTTGCATCTCGTCGATACAAGCCACACAATTGATCAAGAGCAGTATAAGCATCCCTCTGAATCTATCCCTTTTAATCTTTTTAAAAATTCCCTCCATATCGTAACATCAATCCTACCCGAATTTGTTGAATCATTAATATGTATTGCGGACTTCAACTATTTTACTTCCGGCTTCGGGTGATTTCCGGAAAGACCTTAAACCCTAAATGGTTTGTCAAAAATACGCTATGAGTATTAAATTGCGTTTATCAATTTTTCCCTTTTTGTTTGCAATTTCAGCCGGTAATTTCACGCGAACCCTTATCGTAGTGGGTATTTTGCCTGTTTTCACGGTGTAAAATACAGTGAATCAAGTAATCGGGTTAAATTTGTTTCTGAATGCTATCTACTTGAATAACTTATTAATAAGGTGCTTCTTTTCGTGTTATCCAATCTTTTGTCTGTTGTTTATTCCACGTTCGCCCTTATACTACTGGGAGTTTTACCAATCTCCTTCTTGCAAAACTTCGTGAATTGGGCAATTGTGCTGAACTCGTTTTCGTAAGCTATCTGCTTGAATGGCTTGTTGGTCGAGGTGATTTCATCTTGAATAACCTTTGCTTTGTTTGCTTTCATCCATTGGTAAGGAGTTTCCTTGAATATTTCCACGAATTTTTTCGCGAATTGCTTCGGTGATAGATTCATCGCGTCTGCAATTTCTGTAACCGTTCGGAAACGTTTACTGTTAAGTCGCACAAATTCAGAGAATATAGTGTCCTTTGTCAGTATCTGTTGGAAAAAGTCGTGAATTTCCTCCTTCGTGTAATATGTTCTCAATAATAAGAAGAACTCTTTGATTTTCAATTCAAAATAGTAATTACAGTTGATCCCGTCCGTGAGGCAATTATTTATCCCGTCAAGGAAATGCCATAGGTGTGAATTAATCTGTAACATGTTTAGTTTTTCTTTCCGGGGTTTGCAATTATTTCCCGTAACAAAGGCTTTCGCTCCATATAGTTTCTCCACGGGGTAGTTGTCGCATAGTTTTAACGGACCATGCAACCTGAAGACCATGACGATGGCATTAGTCGGTGCGCGATAAAAATATCGTTCTCCAACAGGGAGAAATAGAATTTGCCCTTTCTTGCTTTCGTGTTCATGGAAGTTACCGAAGATAAACTTCAAGCGCCCTTCCAAGAAAAAAGCAACCTCGTTATGATTAAGTTCCAAGCATCCTGTTGTGCCTTTCGGAATACTAACAGTTTCTATTTGTGGTTTATTCAAATTGTCAACACTATGACAACTCGGATGTTCTATAATCTTGTTGTTCATATTGGTTTAGTTATCTGGTTGTTAATTCTTCGATTCTCCGGGTTCTATCTTCCCCTCGATTCATGTCAGACTTTAATTCCCGTTAAAATTTTGACATACCTATCCCCGTGCATCGAACATTCTTTTTTCATTGTTCAAGCATAAATCTTAAGAGGTTTTTAAACCTGTTAATTATTGCCCGTTTTAGCTTTTTATATCGTGTATAATAAATCCTTTTTCAATAAGTATAGTGTCTACATGTAAATTTATTTGTATTGCATATAAATATCAAGTTATATATTTTACTTTCACTTTTCTCCTTCCTTTCAAAGTAAAATTATAAATGCCAACACTCTTTTTTTCATCTTCTAACTCTACCCTTTTAAGCTGTGTTTTAGTCATGCTTGTGTGGGTAATTTTCTTTCCATTACAAAGTTAGAAATAATAATGAATATTACAATAAGTTGTATGGAATGAGAAAAATAGCCTTGTAATAGTTTCGGTTAGCGAGTTTTCTTGAAAAGATGTTTATCATTATTCGTAATGAATAAATATTCATTTCTGCCTAGGGGTACTATTCAATAAAAAAAACAGTACATTTGTTCCTCTATCTATAAAGAGTGATTTTTCAATAGAAACTATAAAGAAAGGAATTTAATCATGAGAATTGCTGTACCAACCAAAGACAACGCGGTGGACGACCACTTCGGGCATTGTGAGTATTATACCTTGTTTACCGTCGACGACATGAAAAACATTACAAGTGTTGAAACGCTTCCTTCTCCGCAAGGATGCGGTTGTAAATCGGATATTGCAGCCGTGTTGCGGGAGAAAGGTGTTACCGTTATGCTTGCCGGAAGTATGGGGGATGGTGCTTTGAATAAATTAAGCGAGCAGGGAATAAAAGTACTTCGCGGCTGCAAGGGCGATGTGCGGAAAGTTGCAGAGGGCTACCTCAAGGGTTTTCTGTTGGATTCGGGCATTGCTTGTAACCACGAGTGCGGGGATCATAAGTGATATACACAAGATACCATAAAGACCAAATAATGTTGCAAGGTGTTGATGGTGTGAGAGTAAGGAACTTTAATAAGTCCTTACTCTTTATTTATTTTGACAAGTACCTTGTCTATACGTGCCCCGTCCATATCCACGATTTCAAATTCGAAGTTATACCATACCAGTTTTTCCCCGGTGCGAGGGATGTGTTCCAGTATTTTTAGGATCAGACCGCTCAACGTGTTATAATAGTGGTTCGTGTATAGAAATTCCATGTCGAAATAGGCTAGAAAATCATAGAAGGGACATTGACCGTCCACGAGGAACGTCCCGTTATCCCGTTGCACGATATCCGGTTCTTCACCTATTTCGGGAACGTCGCCGATGAGGGCTTTCACGATATCTTTCAAGGTTACGATACCCTCGATGCTCCCGAATTCATCTGTGACCAGCCCGTATTTGAGATGTCCTTGTTTCAAATGTTCCAGTGCGTTGTACACGCTTTGGTTTTGCGGAAAATATTGCGGGGGACGGACGAGGGCTTTCAGATTAAAGTCCGGTGCGTCGATCTTTCCGAAGAGGTCTTTTAGGAACACGACACCTACAATATTATCCAGTTTGGTATCCGACACAGGGTAAATCGTGTGCAGGTTTGTTTTGACTATTTCACGAATCCGGTCGTTGGAGTCAGTGATATTAAGCCATACCAGATCACTGCGATGCGTCATGATGGAGGCAATATCCCTGTCGCCGAGATTGAACACACGTTCCACGATGTCCTGTTCCACTTCTTGAATCTCGCCTTCCGCGGTACTTTCCTGTATGATAGCCTTGATCTCTTCTTCCGTGATTTTATTGCTGCCTGTTTTATTAAGACCGAATACCCGCATCATAAATGAGGTGCTGGCCGAGAGCAGCCACACGAACGGGGATGCTATACGGGAGAGTATGTCCATCGGGGCGGCAATAATTTTGGCCATCCGTTCGGCTGCAACCATCCCGATACGTTTCGGAACCAATTCCCCGAAGATTAGAGTCAGGTAAGTCACCACGATCACGATGATTGTTTTAGAAATTAGCAGGGCGTGAGGTTGCAATGCCTCTATTTTCTCCACCCATACGGCGAGATCCCCGGCTAAAGCCTGTCCCGAATAAAGACCGGTAAGGATACCGATAAGGGTGATCCCGATTTGGACGGTAGACAGGAAACGCTCCGGCTCGTTGGCGAGTTTCAAAGCCCGCCGTGCGGATTTGTTCCCTGTTTTGGCTTCCGTCTCAAGACGTGATTTACGTGCCGACACCATCGCTATCTCCGACATGGCGAGCACTCCGTTTAAAAGAATAAGTCCTATAATGATAAAAAATTCCATATCTATTTATTTGTATTTTCCGTATTTATTTGAGGCCGTATGATTAGAAGTGAGGGTAACTTAGCAAACAGATTCTGGTCTTTCGACAGTTTCTGACAAGTCGCGTAACTTAAAACCAACAGGCTTTCTTTGTCCTCCGTGAGAGGATTGGTAACCAGAGGTTTATCCAGAATAAACTTCGCGGTATCGCGTTGCACGAAGTCGGACGTGACTCGGGCAAGCACAGTTTCGTTCGGGTGTTCGTCTGTAAAGCAGATGCGTATCGTCATACTTTGTTCTCCCAGACGGGTTTGCGCGTAATTGAACAGGAAAAGGTCAGTTTCATTATCCACGAGTAGCAGGATGTAAGATGCATGCGTGAAACCCCGGTTGACAAAGATGCCCACGGAGCAATCCACGTGTTCCATGATAGATTCCAGTTTCTGCCTTAACAACGTTCCCGGCAGATGTAACGGGTGATTCTTGAGTTGTTTCAGCCAACGGGAAACCGTGGTAAATTTCTTGCCGAATGTGCTGGCAGGAATGTCATTTCCCATCATGAACTGTTGTCCGGCGCCGAGGAAAAGGTGGTCTACCTGTTCCTGTCGCGCTATTTTTACCATTTCGGGGATAAGCCTGTCTGTCACTTGGTAACGCTCTTGAACGTGTAATTGCAAATGTTCTGCTTCTTCCCGTAAGGGGATAAAGCTTTCTTGCTCGTATTCATCTGCCTTGGCAGGGTTGAGGTCGGTACCTAGCGTGAAGTGTATCCCGGTGATCAGGCTCGATTGCAAACGATGTCCCAACATCAAATCGGCAATATTCAATAGTGTTTTTCCTGTTTCCGGTCTACCGAACGAGAGCAGCACCTTCTCCCGGTGTCCCTTGCTTTCTTTTTGTTTCGAGAATATCCGTTCGACAAGCGAAAGCATTGGTGTTGCCATGAACGTTGTCAGTAGCGACATTAGCAGTAGTACCACGAACATCTCCGAGGTGAGAATACCCATTTCGAAGCCGATATTCAGTGCCACAAGTTGCATCAGTCCCCGTGTATTCATCAATGTTCCCACGATAAGACTGTCTTTCCAATTCTCCCCGACGGCGCGGGCGGCAAGGGTGCAGCCCCCGAATTTTCCGGCGATGGCTACCACGATAAACAGCAAGCAAACGCCCCACAATTCAGGTGTGTTAATTAAACCTATTTCGGTGTGTAAACCCGAGAAGGCAAAAAACAACGGAAGAAAGAACACGAGTGAAACATCTTCCACTTTTTCCATCATCACTTTGCGGAATCCTATATTCGTGGGCATTACCACTCCGGCGATAAACGCACCGAACAGGGCATGAATCCCGATGATTTCCGTTATTGCCGATGACAAGACAAGTATAAGGAATATAAACCCCACGAATGTTTTGTTTATCACTTCCGAATAGGCGTAAGTTTCACCGATTTTCCGCAGGAAGGGACGCATCACGAGAAACATGAAAACAATATAAATCAGTGTTAGTCCGATCGTGTACAGGGCACTGACAAAAGTTCCCGCCTTGGCGAGTGCTATAACGATTGCCAGCAGGCACCACGCTGTCACGTCGTCATTGGCAGCCGAGGCGATAGAAAGCATCCCCACGGATGTTTTCGTCATGTTCCGTTCCTGCACGATGCGTGCCAACACGGGAAATGCCGTGATACTCATGCATATCCCGATAAAGAGAGCGAAAGGCAGAAACGCCGTTTGTCCCGAAGCATAATCCTCGTATACCCAGATTGCTGCCACCACACCAAGGAAGAAAGGTACCACTATCCCCGCGTGACTGATAACGAGTGTTTCATTCAGCTTGTTTTTCAATACGCTGAAATCCAGTTCCAACCCGATAACGAACATAAACAATACTAGCCCGATTTGGCTAAGCAGGTTGAGGTTGTCCAGAGATTCGGGAGGGAACAGGTTAGCGGAAAATTCCGGGAAGAAATATCCTAGTAGAGAGGGACCGAGGACGATACCCGCCACGATTTCTCCCATCACACCCGGTTGCCCGATATATTTGAAAAGATAAGAGAACACCCGGACGGTAAGCAAAATCACGATGATCTGTAATAACAGTATCGTCAATGAATTTGTCATATTATCGGAAATAATGTTCGTGAACAGTTCGAATGCCCCGGCACTTGTGGGCATTATACCTGTTCCCGAGTGATGGTCAAAACGCTCGCCCGAACACAGGGCAAGGTAGATCAACACCCCGAATACACTAATCATTCCCAGATATATCCAGTAATTTGAGCTATTTCTTTTCATAATTTAATCAATTTGGGTCTATAAAGTCTGTAAAGTCCATAAGGTCTATAAGGTCCATGGCCCCCTGCGGGGCGTTTTGTCTACAGCAACTATATGCTGCCGATAAACACTGTCCGAAGGACACCCGTGAGCTTATGGACCTTACGGACTTATTTTTCTTTTCTTCTCTTTATTGCCCGGAATATTTCACCTACCCACAACACCAGCGAGGTAGCAGCCGTGATCCATATCCATTCCGTCCACGAGAGGGGTACTGTTCTGAATACACTTCCCCCGAAGTTCACCACGAGGATTTGTCCCACGATAATGGCCAAGCCGACAGTAAGGAATCCTTCGCTCTTGGAAAGGTTCTTGAATGCGGATTCGTTCGTGCCGAAGGTTTTGGCATTGAACATATTCCAGAATTGCAACATCACGAACACGGTAAAGAAAATCGTCAGGTTGTCCAAGCCTTGCGGTGTGGCGGCGTCTATTCCTCCCGCGTAGTGGGATAGTATATAGAGTAAGCTCATCAAGATCACCACGAAAGCGATACCCGTGGTTAGGATAAGTGTGCGCATCCGCGGTACGATAATAAAGGCATTCGAGTCCCTCGGTTTCCGTTTCATCACGTCCGGACTGGGTGGGAGAGAGGCGAGTGCTCCTGCCGCGAATGTATCCATGATTAAGTTTACCCACAGCATTTGCGTTACCGTGATCGGCAGTTCGGAACCGAACAACGACCCCAATAGCACGATAATCAAGGCAGCCACGTTGATCGTCAACTGGAACAGTACGAAGCGTTGTATATTCTGGTACACGGAACGTCCCCACATCACGGCGGAGGTGATACTGCTGAACGAGTCGTCAAGCAGGGTAATATCACTGGCCTCCTTGGCTACCGATGTTCCGCTACCCATGGATAGTCCGACGTGAGCGTGATTCAACGCGGGAGCGTCGTTTGTTCCGTCACCCGTTACTGCCACGATTTGTTTCTTTTGTTGTAACAGTTGTACCAACCGTTGTTTGTCCAATGGTCGCGCCCGCGACATGATCTTCATGTCGAGTACCCGGTCGAGGGCTTCCTCGTCCGTCAGTTTGGCAAATTCAACCCCGGTAATCAGGTTTTGGTCTGTATCTTTTTCTGTCCATAACCCGATTTGCCGCCCGATCTCCTTTGCGGTACCCGGGGTGTCCCCTGTTACCATCTTAACTTGGATTCCGGCGTCGAAGCAGCGTTGTACGGCGTCCGGCACATCCGGTCGAATGGGGTCGGATATGGCAACGATGCCGAGAAATGTCAATTCCGTGTTATACAATCGTCCGTCTTTAAAATGCGGATCTTCGTCTTCAATGATCTGGTAAGCGAACCCGAGCGTTCGCATCGCTTGATTTTGGTATTCGAGTAATTGTTCTTCGATAGCGGGTTGTTGCTCGGCGATAGGTGCTGTTTTGTCACCGACAATAACGTTTTTACAATACCCGAAAAGGATTTCCGAGGCACCTTTCACGTACAGGATTTTCTTCCCGAAAGTAGATGATTGCACGAGAGTTGCCATGTATTTCCGTTCGGTGGAGAATGTCAACTGTTCAATTACCGTGACACTTTCCCGCAATTCTGCGTAATTGATACCTTGGTTGTTCAGCCAGAGTAACAACGCCGCCTCGGTAGGGTTGCCCAGTGTTTTTACCTTCCCCGGGTCGCTGAAATCCAGAAAAGCCGTCGTGTTCATGGCGATCCCTTCCGCCAGTAGTTTCGAGTATTCGTTATCAGACAGACGTTCGCCATCCAACCCGTAGAAGTTTGTCTTGTACACCGTCATTTGGTTTTGCGTCAGCGTACCCGTTTTATCCGTGCAGATCACGGTCGTTGCACCCATGGTTTCACAAGCATGCATTTTCCGCACAAGATTGTGGGATTTCAACATCTTGCGCATGCTCAACGCGAGGCTGAGGGTAACGCTCATCGGCAATCCTTCCGGCACGGTCACCACGATTAGGGTAACGGAAGCCATGAAAGCGGAAAGAATCTTTTTTCCGAGTCCCAGCGGAATCCACGCGTGCGGGTCCCACGGTTTCACTCCGAATGCCAGACCGATAGCGAGCATCACGATCAATGCTCCCAGACCGTAAAGTATCCAGCGTCCCCAACCTCCCGCGGCAATACTCTTCGGAAGCGGTTTGTCCTTGCCTTGTAAAGAATACACGTCGTAAACAACGGGTACCCAGACTTTTGCCAGCATGATAACGGCAGCGATAATCACCGCACCGATCAATCCCAGTTGTCCCAGTTCGGGAGTGGGATAGGTCGGGTTGAAAAACAACCCTTTAATAAACAGTATCGTGAACATCACGGCCGCACCGCAGAACCCGATCACTCCGATGAATTTGGCGAGTGATTCGAGTTGCGTGTCCAGTGGGGTTGGTTCTTCGCTTTTCTCGGATGATTTTTCAGCCACTCGTCCGAACTCGGTAGAGTCGCCAACGGCGAGTACTTGCATCACCCCGTGACCGTCCACGACGGTGGTTCCCCGCATCACGTGGTTGGAGGGATAGGTAGCCTCCATGTTAAATTCGCTCTCGATCGTCGTCTTGTTGGCAACGGGTTCTCCCGTGAGGCTCGATTCGTTGACCTGCAACGAGAGGGCTTCCAACAATACCCCGTCGGCGGAGATCTCTTCTCCCTGTTCCAGTATCACGATGTCATCGACCACGATGTCTTTTTTTGCCACCTCGTGCACGTTGCCGTTACGGATGACCTTTACCAATGTGTCGTCGTTCACTTGATTCAGCACGTCGAATTTCTTGTTGGCATCCCAGACGAACCACGTGGCTACGCCTGTTGCCAGCAGAATGGCGACGGCAATACCGATGGTTTCGGCTATCTCGATAATGCCTTCCGAGAAATACATGGCAATGGCTATTCCCCCGGAAAGGAAAACGGCTACCATTAATATACGAATGACGGGATCCTCGAAATTCCCGATAAATACTTGCCACAGGGAGTCCCTTTTCGGGGGAGTCAACACGTTTGAACCGTGTTTTTCACGACTTTCCTCGACTTGTTTGTCCGTGAGTCCCGTGTAGTGTTTGCGTGATTCCATGTTATGATTTTGTATTTAATTTGTTTTTTTTACGAATGTTCTTTATAACCAGATACCCGAAAAAGCAGCATCCCACGACCAGCATCGCGATGGTTATTTCCGTGAAATACATTTCCAGCAGTTCTTTTCGGGAATACAGAAAATATCCGGCGGTGGCGAGAATCAGATTCCAAATGCCGCTTCCCACTGCCGTGTATAATATAAAACTTTTCAACGGCATTCTCACGAGCCCTGCCGGGAGCGAGATAAGGCTTCTCACGCCGGGAGTCAGTCGCCCGATTAACGTAGAACTTTTGCCGTATTTCAAAAAGTATTGTTCGGATTTTTCTATTTTTTCTTTTGTCATGCCGCATACCTTTCCCCAGCGTGATTCCGCGAAGGAGTAAATGAATTTCCGTCCCAGCGTGCAGGCAAGCACGTAGTTTGCCAATGCCCCGATAACCGCCCCGATGGTGCTGAACACGATAACGAGCACGAAGTTGAGTTCCCCGTTTGCGGCTTTCCACGCAGCCGGAGGCACGATTAGTTCTGACGGAAAAGGTATGATGGTACTCTCGATAGCCATACAGACGAGAACACTCCAGTAGTTCACGTTATACATATACCAATCGAGAATTGATTGAAGCCAATCGATCATATTATATAATTCAGTTTACAATATTCTATATTTATTCACCTTGTACGCCGTAAAGGATATTTTGTGTCATAAAATTAACTCTTTTAGCGAATAAATATAAAATCCCTGACTGTGGCGGGTAGTAAGATATTGCATGAAATGCCTCGTGTTTTCCGCAATGGCTAACTTGAGCGGTTTGTTTTTCAAACCGTTAACCGTGTTTCGGAAATACACGTTAGTCTTTGGCGGTTTGTTCAACCCGAAACGTCGTCCGTGAGGCATCGTGATACCCTCGTCCGCCAGAAGGTGATGGAAAAATCCGTCATGAGAATGAAAATTCGCTTGGGTTTCCGGGATAGACAGCTGTTCTTCTTGGACGTACACTATACTCTCTCTCTCGGTCATTGTCTTTTGCAGCCCGTTGACAATGAATACTAAAGAAAATAGAAATATAGGTATATCTAGTAAAAACAGCCTTTTCATTATGATGTAATTTACAGGCTCAAAAGTAATATAATTTATTAATACTATAAAGAGTCTTGCCAGTTTAAAGTTTAGAATGTGAACTCTAAACTAACTTTTAGTTTTTATCTTTCAGTTTTTATCTTTTATCCTCTATCTTCGCGATGTAATTGAAATACACAGGTCATGACAGTAAAAATGATATTAGGATGTATCGTGGCTCTTTTGGCGTTGGTGAACCCGGTACAGAAAGTGTTGATCGTAACCTCTCTGCAAGAGAGATTTAGTTTGAAGGAATTGCGCTATATTTCTATCAAGTCAACAATTACGGCGGCGCTGATTCTGGTGTTTTTCCTTTTTCTTGGCGAGCTCACGTTCAGTTATGTTTTTCATGTCGAGTTGTATTCTTTTCAAATCACTTGCGGTGCCGTGTTGATGTATAACGGTTTGTCCGGGTTGTTGAAAGGTTTCTTTTTGAAAGTGGACGAGCATATCAAGCTGGCAGACCTTACCACGGTGCCTATTGCTATTCCTATGATCGCGGGACCCGCGACGATCACGGCGGCAGTGACTTTTCCCGTTCAGTACGGTCGCGAGATCACGATTATTTCCATATTAATCGCTCTGGCTGTGAACCTATTCTGTATGTTACAGGCCCGTCGTATCGGGAATTTCCTGATCAAGTACAATTTCATGAATCCTTTAATTCGTATTATCGGGCTGATTGTTGCCACGATCGGTTTGCAGATGATATTCGACGGGATCAGTTTGTTTATCAAGTCACTGTCTTAATTTGGGATTTATGATTTCTCGATTTATGATTGAATTATTCCGTGATTGGAAAGATAACCGAAGACGGTGAGTAACTCAATTGTAATCTTCTATCTCACGTTAATAATCACTTCTTCCACGCAGCGTATCGTTTGAGCAAAACCTTGGTACGCGACCCTGAAGTTTATGGAATTATACGCGGATTCGAATGACCATCCCCCGTAACGAACCGTTCTGTTATTGGTTTCCGTTATTAATTCGTTTCTCGTGTATTGCGGGCTTACGCTGGCTGACCAGTAATAACCGGTACTACCTGCACCCTCCAGCTTTCCGTTGGTGTTATTCAGACGACCGGCGGAAGGGAAGAAAACGGATGCGTAGGTTGTGGGGTTGAAATACAATACCCCTTGATAAGCGGCATGGCTGTTGTCTATCGATACGCCGTAATTGCCGTTCGAGGGTTCCTTAATCGGTCGCCTGTCGAAGAATCCGTCCGAGTAAAAGGTGAAGGTTGTATTCTTCAACTGCTTGCGGGCGATGCCGCTTGTCCCGTAAGGATACGTGCCGGGACCGGTATTCGTTCCCACGACGTTGTCGAACACGGTAATGTAGTCCGCGCTTGAAGCTGCATTCCCCGCGAAGGGCACGTTAAATAAAGAAACTCTTAACTCGGACTGTTCCACGTCTTCCAAATGATTCATGGCAGGTGTATTCGTGGCGGGCAAATAATCGTAGTATCCGTTGTATGATACTTTATTCGTGTACCCGTCCGTGGGACGACGATAGCCCGTGGGGCAAATCTCAAACGTATTTTTATATGCAGGTATACCGCTAGCCCCTGCCCACATGATGGGAAATTCGGGATAATCCCACGGGAAACCTGAGATTAGCGATGACCTGCTCGGGTTGAAGCCTCTCCGGTAATAATCCGTGTAGTTTATGCCTGCAGTATTGCCTTGTAAATCGACCGCCCACTGGAAGAATGCCCCCGCTTGTGAAGGAAAGTCGACAAATTGGGCACCTCTGGCATTAACATTCTCGTAGTCGGGATCGGTATACCCTGCCAGTTTGGGGGTAGTCAGGTTATAAGGCGAGAATTTTACCGCTCCCCGGCGTGTGTTCGCTGAGGTTAGGCGCATATCTGCCCGGACTTGTGCCGTGATGTCGGTGTTGCCGTTCCAGCCGTTATGAACGACATCCGGGATTGGATCGCTCGGGCTGTATATGTATGCCGGGGCTTCGCCTTGCCGAACGTAGATTCTCATGGTGGTTTGCCAGCCTCCCGGGTAGTAGGTTAAAGTGACATACCCGAATTTTGGAGCAGAAGTCTTGCTCGGCACGTGATTGGAACTCTCCTTGATGCCGATACGGAAATAGATTCGCCCGTTAATACCTTCGATTTTCTTGCCCTCTTTCTCTGCCCTATACGGGTTGGGAAACACTTGATAGTGTTCGGCATCCCCGGGGTATTCGGTGCCGACACCCGGGTCGAAACTGGGCGTGGCACTTACCACGAGCCAATCTTGAAAATCATCGGGTACCGTTACAGACCACGGGCGGTCTACGGCGTGTTGTCCGGTAATGATGCGTTCGCCTTTTTGGTCGTGTCTGAAAAACACGCCGTTAAATAATCCGTGAGCGTTTGCCGTGGGGTTGTGTACAAATCGTAGCCCCGTTTGTTTTACTGTGACAGTAATTGTTCTTTGTAATTGATTCTTGCCGTTTTCATCTTCTGCCGATAAAGTCAACGTGTATTTACCGCTCATGTTTTCAGTCCTGTCGTGAGGAGTGCCGGAAATCCGGTTGGTACCGTCGATCAGTAAGTCCATGTACCCGCTACCTGTGGTCGGGTCGAAATGGAAACGGTAAGGAGAAGTGTTGTTGGCATCTACCGTTAGGCAGTTGAATACTTCGTTTGTCGGTCGCTCATTTATCTCTCCTTCCTTTTGCACGGTACCGAGTACCTTGACAGCCGGCATATTAGACCAGAATGAGATTCGAACGCCGTTCTGGTCGGTCATCTTGACTTCTGTTTGCGACACGTTCAGTTTGCGGATACCGGATATTTCCCAACCGGTTTCATCTCGGGTCCATGGAGCAGGCTGTATATTCATTTCTAAAGGTTCCTTGATCGTTCCGATCAGTTCCAGTCTTGCGTTGGCGGGTAGTCTGTAATCCGGGTCGGATAGGATTTTCAACTTGCACGAGGGACTGTATTTGTCAATCAGGTTGACCGTGAACATGATCGCGTTTGCCTCGGCTGTCTTCACGCTGAAATAGCTGGAAGGGAGAATGATTCTCTTTATTTTGGCTGCCCATACAAGGCCTTTTGCCTGATCTTCGACTGTCAATAGGCTCGGGTCTACTTCAAAATATCCGGCGTTGTCCGCTAGTGTGAACTGGCGGATCACGTCCCTTGTGATGTTTGATCCGGTATAAGGCAGAGTCGGTTCGTCGTATGTATATGAGTTTGGTTGCGGCTCACCGGGTAAGCCGTATACAAGCGGCACTCTGTCCGGGAGATTCGATAACGTGATACCCTTGAATTCCCCGGTGTTAGTGGTTCCCCAGTCAATAGTCGATTTCAGAACGACATCAAAGCGTGCCGCCAGTCGGCGAAGTCCTATTTTTAATTCGGAATTTGTGTTGTTGTTTACCTCAATTTTCCCCTCGGGTAATATTTTCACGCCGTTGTTTTCCGCGATCATGGGGATAGAACGCTCGGAGGTGAAATGTGTTGCGGGATATGCGATTGATTTCAGATCATCGTATTCGCTGATATTGTCGAGTATTGTTTTGATACTGTTCTCTGCGGGTTCGTTCGCCAGAAAGATGAAATCGTATTCGCCTTGCTCGATCGGGTGACGTAGTGTGTTTTCGGCTAATGCGGAACCGTAGTACAGTACGTTGTTTTCACAGGCACGGCTCGTTTTGTTGAATGCAAG
Source organism: Butyricimonas sp. Marseille-P3923 (assembly GCF_900184685.1). GTDB lineage: Bacteria > Bacteroidota > Bacteroidia > Bacteroidales > Marinifilaceae > Butyricimonas > Butyricimonas muris. The sequence goes on along the minus strand of NZ_FXXL01000007.1, from coordinate 1,460,190 downwards.
AATGCGGAGCGTCTCGACTTTGTTGTCAGCTTTGTCACCCGCGTAACTTCCCGTGTAACTGCGGGAATTGATACCGGAAATTTCTATATAACCTTCTTTTGTTTCGTGGTGTATTTTTTCATCGATACAAGAAGCCGGTAATAAAAGTACCGCGAATAGCAGTAGATTTAAGTAACTTTTTATTCTATTAATATGCATATATTCTCCCTAAAATTATATCCCATGATGCTCGGACTGCAGGTACGACACATCCCTTTCTGTGTAAAAATAAAAGCCCCATCCATTTCTAGACTTGATCTTTTTGTATTTTTAAGTCGTGTTCTGGGAATGTAAATATCCTTAAACTTGAGAGAATAAAGAATTATTATTGTTTCTAATGTTGATAGTGGCGTGGAATAAGTGAAACTAAAAACGCAATAGATTAGAAAAAGAGTTCGGAATAGTAAAAACGAACATCAATAGATTCTAATTTCGTGTTGTAAAGTAAAACAAAGCAGATTGGTTCCGATTATTGAAACTTACGAAAAAGGAGGAATTGCGTGGAAGCCAGTGTTTCGGTTCGAATCCCTTTAAATGCAAAAAGAGAGTCAGTTCTCGTGTACTAACTCTCTTTCAGTGACTTGCTTTGGCGGAGAGGGAGGGATTCGAACCCCCGGTACCTCGCAGTACAACGGTTTTCAAGACCGCCGCAATCGACCACTCTGCCACCTCTCCAAATGCGGATGCAAAGATAGAGGAAATTTTGAATCTGCAAAAAGAAATAAAAGGCTTTTTTCAAAAAAGATCTATTTGTGGTCAGTAAAGTCTATAGACCGTAGGTATTCTTCAGACAGTGTTTACGGACTTTACGGACTAAAGAGCCTTCGACTCGAACAAAATAACCTCTTTATTCGTTAAAATTATTAGTGAAACAATTAAGTAGAAAGTCATGGAAAAACAAGATATAAACACGGAACACGGGGGACAGATGCCGGGAATGGATATGTCTGCCGGGCATGGGACGATGGAGCACATGCAACAAACGGATATGAAAGATGGTCATAGCAAGCAAATGAATATGGCGGGTGGGCACATGATGCACATGGGGAATTTGCGGCGGAAATTTTGGGTATCGTTGGTGATAACGATCCCGATCTTGTTGCTTTCCCCGATGATGGGGATGCACACGTCGTTTCAGATCACGTTCCCCGGCTCGGAATGGGTGGTACTGGCGTTGGCGACTTTTTTGTTCTTTTATGGCGGACGCCCTTTTCTGTCCGGTGCGGCGATGGAGTTGCGGATGAAGAGTCCGGCAATGATGACATTGATAGCTATGGGGATTGCGGTGTCGTACGTGTATAGTCTTTACGCTTTTATCGCCAATAATCTCGTGCATGCTTCCGGACACAAGATGGATTTCTTTTGGGAACTGGCAACGCTGATAGTGATCATGTTGCTGGGGCATTGGATTGAAATGCGGGCGGTCGGGAACGCGGGGAACGCTTTGCAGAAGATGGCGGAGTTGTTACCCGGCAGTGCGCATCTCGTGGGGGCGGATGGTGAAACAAAGGATGTTCCTCTCCAACAAGTGGAAGTCGGGCAGCAGGTTATGGTGAAGCCGGGAGAGAAAGTGCCTGCCGACGGGACGGTGGTATCGGGAGAAACGACGGTCAACGAGGCCATGGTAACGGGTGAGGCGAAGGACGTGGAGAAGAAGGCGGGGACACGGGTGATAGGCGGTTCGATCAACGGCAACGGAACGATAGTGGTGAAAATCACGGGTACGGGTGAGTCCGGTTATCTGGCACAAGTGATGAAACTTGTCGGCGAAGCGCAACAAGAAAAATCACGGGCGGAATCCGTTTCCGACAAGGTGGCAAAGGCATTGTTCTACGTTGCCTTGTCGGCAGGTATTATCGCTTTCGTCGTGTGGCTGATTGCGGATGGTAGTCTGAATATCGCTCTTGAACGTATGGTGACGGTTTTTATTATTGCTTGTCCTCACGCTCTGGGGTTGGCAATCCCGTTGGTGGTAGCGCGTTCTACTTCGTTGGGTGCGGCACGCGGGTTGCTTATCCGGAATCGTAACGCGCTGGAAAAGGCACGGCGGATAACCGTGGTGACGATGGATAAGACGGGGACACTGACCGAGGGAAACTTCCGGGTATCCGCCGTGCAGGCATTGACGGAGGGTTGGAATGAAGCGAGAGTGTTACGGGTTATGGCGGCGCTGGAAACGGGTTCGAATCACCCTCTGGCGGCAAGTATTATTGCCGAGGCGAAGGAGAGAGGGATTCCGATGCCGCGTGTCGAGAACGTGACGTTGATAAGCGGTACGGGCTTGATCGGTGTGGTTGACGGGGTGACCGTGGAGATCGTGACGGCGGCATTCCTCGACAGACGGAAAATACCCTATGACACGGAATTGTTTGCTCGTTTGGCAGGCGAGGGAAATTCGGTGAGTTTTCTCGTGGTGGAAGATACTGTTGTCGGGCTTGTCGCTCAAGGCGACCGGATAAAACCGGAGGCTGAAGCTGTCGTGGCGGAATTGCAGAAGGAACACGTTCGCCCGGTGATGCTGACGGGAGATAACGAGGCAGCCGCCTCTGCAATAGCTGCCCGCTTGGGAATTACGGACGTGCATGCCTCACTTTTGCCGGAAAACAAAGATCAGGTTGTGATCGCGTACCAGCAACAAGGAGAGAAAGTCATGATGGTCGGTGACGGGGTGAATGATGCCCCGGCGCTTGCCCTCGCGGATATAGGGGTTGCTATCGGGGCGGGTACCGATGTGGCGATAGACTCTGCCGACGTGGTACTGGTGCGCAGTAATCCTTATGATATAGTTACTTTCCTTGCTCTTGCCAAGAGTACTACCCGTAAAATGGTACAAAATCTGTGGTGGGGTGCGGGATATAATATTCTTGCCATTCCTTTGGCGGCGGGAGTGCTTGCCCCGGTGGGGATTATCCTCAGTCCGGCGATAGGAGCGGTGCTGATGTCATTGAGTACGGTGATCGTGGCAATAAACGCCATGATGTTGAGAGTGAAAAAATAATGTCTATTTTGTAGAGTATTGCGAAAGGTTTTACTTAAATTTGTCACCGCGTTAGTAAATAGCGAAATTTTATGGATGGGATGAATATATTAAAGGATATAGTCCGGAGTGCCGGAATGTATCCCGGTAAAACGGCTTTTGTGATTGACGGCATAGCGTATTCTTACAAGGAATTGTTCGCTTGTGTCAACGGTATTCACGCTTTTTTGGACGGGCGGGAGGAAGAGGTTATCGGGGTTGTGGCGGAAAACCGGATAGAAACGTATGCAGCCATCCTTGCGGTGTTGCTGTCCGGGAAAACGTATGTCATACTGCACCCGCATTACCCGGACAACCGGAATAACAAGATTCGGGAAGCGGGAGATATAGGGGTGGTGTTGTACGCCGACGAATGTGATATGGCGAAGGCGATGCCGGAAAGTGTGGCTTTTGTTTCTACCCGGGAACTTCGGGGTGAAGAACACGTCGAGTACAATTACGGGAGCGGGGACACGAAAGCGTATATTATTTTCACTTCCGGCAGTACCGGAGAGCCGAAAGGCGTGCCGATTACCCGGGACAACCTCAACGCGTTCTATACGGCTTATTCCGCTTTGGGATGGAACCTTGGGGCGGATGACCGGATGTTGCAGATGTTCGAGTTGACATTTGACGTTTCGGTGGTTTCGACGTTGTTCCCGTTGACGGTGGGTGCGGCTATCTACACGGTGGGACCGGGTGAGATGAAGTACACGAAAGTGTACGAGTTGCTGGAGGATGAGCGATTGACATTCGCGGCGATAGCTCCCTCGTTACTTCAGTTTTTGTCCCCTTATTTTGACGAGATCCGTTTACCGGATTTAAAATACCTGATCGTCACGGCAGAGGCAGCGCAGGCAGACGTGTTGGCTCGTTTCCGGGCGTGTGCCCCGAATGCTGAATTTGTGAACCTGTATGGTCCCACGGAAGCAACGATATATTGCACGGCTTATCGTATCCCTCGTGAAGAATGCAAGCATTATCACGGGATGATCGCGATCGGCAGACCTTTTGAAGAAATGGAAGTCGTTATTGCCGACGAGGACGGGCAGGCGTTGAATACCGGAGAGAAGGGAGAATTGTGGGTGAGCGGACCGCAGGTGATGGCGGGATACTGGAAAGACCGGGAAAAGTCCGAACAGGTGCTGGTGCGTCATAACGGGCGTGTGTTCTATAAAACGGGTGACTTGTGTTACATGGATGCCGACGGGGATATCATCTATTGCGGCAGAAAAGATTACCAAGTAAAAGTGCAGGGCTTCCGGGTGGAGTTGAACGAGATCGAGTACACGGCGAGAAAATTCTATCGGGAGGAGAAGAATGTTGTTGTCGTGGCGAAAAAAGACGATGACGGGGGATGTCAGTTACACTTGTTTATCGAGGCGGCAGAGTGCGACACTCCCTCGTTGCTCGAATTTATGAAAATGCATTTGCCCGTGTACATGTTGCCCGCTCGCGTGCATTGTCTGGAGGTCTTCCCGTTGGGGACGAGTAATAAGATTGATAGGAAAAAATTATTGTCACTTGTATAAATATAAAGCTATGGAAATTCAGGAGATATTGGACGAGATTAGTGTTATTTTTCGGGATATACTGAAAAACAATGACATCGTGTTGAAAGAAGAAACGGTGGCGTCGGACGTGCAGGGATGGGATTCTTTGACGAATATGCGGTTAATCACGGCCGTGGAGAAGCATTACGGGATACGGTTTTCATTGCGGGAAGTGTTGAAGTTTAAAAACGTGGGTGACCTGTGTCGTGTCATTCAAAATAAGGTCGGGTAGCGTATGATGTTTACTTCATGGGAGTTCGTTCTCCTGTTCGTGTGTAGTGTCGTGTTGTATTACACGCTGCCCCGGAAATTCCAGAAGAGCGTGCTGTTGCTGGCGAGTTTTTGTTTTGCCGCTTACTTTAACCTGATGTTCTTGGTTATCGCTTTGGCGATAACCGGGGTAACCTTTTACCTTGGAAAATTTATCGGCAGACAGGAGAATGACGTCACCCGGAAACGGATATTCTGCGCGGGTATGGTCTTTCTGATTCTTTTTCTGGCGGTGTTCAAATATTTGGGATTTATCGAGAGTAACCTGCAATGGTTGCTGGGATTGGTCGGGATTTCGGTTGAATTTTCTGCTAAAGGCTTCCTGTTCCCCTTGGGAATCTCGTTCTACACTTTTCAAGCACTGTCCTATTTGGTAGACGTGTACTGGGGTGACGAGAATCCGGAGAGAAGCCTGCCGGATTTCACGCTGTACATGTTATTCTTCATGAAATTCCTGTCGGGCCCAATCGAAAGGGCAGGGGATTTTCTGCCGCAGTCGAAGGAGGGAAAGGCTTTTGACTACGAGGGCGTGACCTACGGGGTGAAGCTGATGTGTATCGGTCTGATGAAGAAAATGATTATTGCCGATCGGTTGGCTCCTTACCTGAACGATATATTGGGTTCCGTGGAGAGTACCAGTGGCGTGCAGTTGCTGTTGGCGGGATTGCTTTACCCGATAGAACTTTACGCGGACTTTTCCGGTTACACGGATATAGCGATAGGGGGTGCGATGGTATTTGGTTACAAGCTGTCGCCTAATTTTAATCGACCTTTCACGGCGAAAACGATTACGGATTTTTGGCGGAGATGGCACATGACCTTATCCTTTTGGGTGAGGGATTATCTCTACCAGCCGATTGCCGCCAGTAAACGCTATTGGGGGCAGTGGGGGATTGTCTACGCGTTGATTATCACTTTCGTTCTGTTGGGATTGTGGCACGGCGGGGGATGGAATTTCGTTATCTACGGTTTGATACAGGGACTATATATCAGTTACGAGATGCTTGCCGCCGGATTCCGGGGAAAGTTGGAGAAATTCACGGGTAAGAGCGTGTTCGGGGTATATTCCGTGGTGAGAACTTACCTGTTGTTCGCTATCTCGCTCGTGTTTTTCAGGTTGGATACGCTGTCGGAAGTATGGTACATGTTCAGTCATTTATCGTTGAGCCTGCCGCACGGGATAAAAGAACTTCGCATGGGAATGCCGGATCATGATATTATCGTGCTGGTTGCCGCCATTGTTCTTTTGTTCGTGTACGAGTATTTTATGTCGAAACGGGATTTGTTGAAAGCTGTCAGTCGGCAACGGGCAGTGGTTCGCTGGGGAATCTATTATTTATTTATATTCCTTTTCCTTGTGTTCGGCGAGTTCGGGAGTAAAGATTTTATCTATTTGCAATTTTAGCCATGAAGAAGACGTTTGCCTTATTTTTGTTGAAATGTGTATTGCTGATTTTGCCCTTTCTTACTTTATTGGGATTGTATTTCTATGACGATCCCTTCGAGGTCTTGCACGAGTATAAAGATTATTATAAATCCCCGGTGGCGGTGAACGAGGGATACGTGGGATGGCAATATTACCGGATGCAAAGGGATTCCGTGAAATATAATTCTTTCCTTTTAGGGAACTCCTGCACGATGGCTTTTCAAGCCAAGGATTGGGAGAAGTATATACCGGGAGGGCGTGCTATCCGTCTTTACGGTAGTGCCGAGCGATTGGGGAATATATATAGAAAAGTGCGGGCGTTGGATGCGGTGCAGGATTCTATCGCGAATATGATTATCCTGTTGGATTACGCGACATTGAAACAAACACAAATAGGTAATATATCCACCCATGTCCTGCACCCGGAAGTGACGGGGCAAAGTAACTGGGAGTTTCAGATGTGTTTCTTGCAAACGTTTTTTAATCCGGATTTTTGGGTGCCTTACGTGGATTATCGTGTTACCGGACGGTATAAACGTTACATGAGAGGAGTGATCAACAGGGAAGAGGTGGAACGGAATTGCAGGTCGAATGACGTGTACAATCCGCGGGAAAAGGAGATAGCGGATTATGGTGAGTTGTACTGGGAAAGACACAAGAAAGAATTTCCCGAGCGGGATACGGTACGGAAAGTTTCTCCGCCGATTATCATGAAAAAACAATTTGATATGCTTTCGGAGATGAGGGATATTTTCGTGAAATACAGTACGAATTGCAAGATATTAATCAACCCGAAATATGACCAAGTCCGATTGAACCCGAGCGATTTGAAACAACTGCAAGATATATTCGGTGCAGCGAACGTGTTTGACTTCTCCGGGGTGAACGAATTTACTTCAGATGTTCACAATTATTACGAGAAAGGACATTATCGTCCCTTGCTGGGAAGAAAGATTCTCGAAGCGATGTACGGGAAAAGGGATACAATAGGGATTGTCCAATGATTGGTGACGATTGCTCGCCAGCATAATCTTTTTATCTTCGAAGCAAAAACGTAGCAAAAACGCTCCCGAGCGTCTTTGCTACGTTCATGCTTCGAAGATGCTACGTTCTTGGTATAGGGAAACGTGGAAGAAGGTAGCAAAAAGGAGTAGCTCATGGGCTACTCGTCTTTTAATAAAGCTCGTCCAACTTGTCAGCCATCGCGTAAGCGATATTGCGGCAAGTTTCGAGATCATCGTCTTTCGGGGAGCCGCATGCTTCACAAGCGGGAGCGACTACTTCCCATTTGATCTTTTCGGCGAACTGGTTGAAACGGGGCATTGCACCGCCTGCCCATGCTTTTCCGGCGAAGAATGCCGTTACATGGTTTTTCACGCCCATGTGTTCGAGTTCCGTCAAAAGGGTTTCCATTGTCGGGAAAGCGTTGCCGTTATACGCGCAACTTCCGAAGATTACCCCGCGATAACGGAAAATATCGTTGATAATATATGACGGGTGTGTTTTGGAAGCGTCATGGATACGGATTTTCTTGATACCTCTCTCCGCGAGGAAACGGGCGATGACATCCGCCATCTTTTCGGTATTCCCGTACATGGAACTGAAGACGATAACAACACCTTTGTCTGTTTCATATTTGCTCCACTTGTCGTATTTGGCTACAATTTCTGCAATATGCGAACGGCGGATGGGACCGTGGGTGGCACAAACCATGTTGATAGGAAGTCCGCCCAGTTTCTTTAAGGCAGTCTGTGCGGGTTGACCGTATTTACCGACGATGTTGGAGTAATAACGGCTAATTTCTTCTTCAAGGTAATCCAAATCCAGTTCATCGTCAAAGATACCGCCGTCAAGAGTTCCGAATGCCCCGAAAATATCGCCACTGAACAAGATACCTTCCGTGGATTCGAAAGTTACCATTGTTTCCGGCCAATGGAGCATGGGCGCCATGTAGAAGTTCAGTTTGTGTTTGCCCAAATCAAGAGAGTCACCTTCTTTTACCTCTATAAGATTCTCGTGTACGCCATAGAAGTTTTTCAGCATGGGGAACGTTTTCGCGTTGCCGATGATTTTCACGTCCGGGTAGCAGCATAACAGGGCTTTGATAGCTCCCGTGTGGTCAGGTTCCATGTGGTTTATCACCAGATAATCCACTTTCCGCCCGTTAAGGAGTTGCTCGATATTCTCGACGTAATCGTCCATTTTGCTTCTTTCGATCGTGTCGATAACAACCACTTTTTCATCCACGATAATATAGGAGTTGTAAGCGACACCTTTGGGAATAGGCCAATAATTCTCGAAAATATGAGTTCTACGGTCATTGACTCCAATCCAATAAATGTCTTTCTTGATCTCTCTTGCTAAATTCATAGTATATTTTAATTTATGTGATTTACTTTGATTTTCGCGAAAATATGAAAAAAGGCTGTCAATCACTAGGGATGACAGCCTTTTTTTTATAGGTTTTCTCTACCGTGTGATAGAAAGGATTTATTTAATTCCAAGTTTCTTTTTAATATCCTTCGGAATAGAGTTTTTATGCACGATGATGTTCATCGTTTTGTATTTCATGAAAGGATAAGAAGCGTAGAAATATCCCCCGAATTTATTGTACTTGTTCCAAGAGTTCTTTACGATAAAGTAAACTGTACCGTTTTGATCTTTTGCCTTACCGATCACGTGCATACCGTGGTCATCCGTCGTCAGATAGTTGTCGAACTCTTTTTGTCTTAATTCTTGGGTGATTTCTTTTTCCGGGGCAGGTCCTTGTTTGAACGCGTCTGCCGTTTGTTGTCCTTTAGGCATAGCTTCCCATTTGGCAATCTCGGCACCGCTCATCTCTTTCGTGTCGTTGGTCGGTACTACGGCAACTCCCGGGTTAACGGTTTGGAATCCTTTCTCGCTCACGTCGGAAGCCCACGCGAAAGTGTACCCGTTATCGATAGCGTTGTCCATAACTTTGATTAGTTCATCCAACGGCAAGTTGTATGACAATCCCCACAACCAGTTGTCGGGTACTTCGATAGCGAATTGGGTATAGAACGGGTGGTGAGTGAATGAAGTCAAGCTCACGTAGTCGTCCATGTTCAAACCTACTACCTCGTCAGCGAAGGTTCTCGGGGTATATTCTTTTCCTTTGTATTCGAATTTTTCAGGTTCCGGACCGAGATACGCGTCCAAAATACCTTCATATCCGTTTTTCCACGCGGTACTCAATTTTTTGTTTGAATTTTTGATCACGGCATTGATATATCCGGCAAGAACGTCGTCGATTTCACCGAAAGCGTGATTCGGTTCGCCGTAATTCAATCCCATGTACACGTCCATCGGAACGATACCGTAATTTTTGATCACGTGCATCACGTCGCAAAAAGCTCCACCCACGGCAAAGTTCATGTTACCATGCAAGCGAACGAATTTGTCGGCCTTGTCGCTATACGCGTGTCTTACGATGTACATGGCAGAAAGATCGATAGGCTCTTTACCCATGCGAATCATTTCAGACTCGAAGAAAGAAATTCCTGACCATGACCAGCAAGTACCTGCACGAGCTTGATCTTTTACTGAAGTTGTCGGTAATCTTTTGATATCCGTGAATTGATATCCTTTCGGTTGGTCTTGTTTCGTGTTTTGCGCGTTACCCAAGAAAGATAATGCAAAGACGAAAACAAACATGAATGATGTAATTTTTCTCATTTTGTTGAAGCTTCGATTTATTTGATTAATTAATTATTTCTATTTTTTGAACGCTGCCAAAGATACTATTTTATTGGCAATGTAATCAATCCCTCTCTAGTATTAAGAAAATTTTAAGAGTCGAAAGATTCATCCGGTTGCTCCACTTTTCCCCACAGGTTGATTTTCGTGAGGAATTTATATTTCCGGTTACATACCCAAATGAAAATGATTCCGCACGCGAGCATCACGAGGGTATCCATGTGCGAGGCTTGTGGGTTGATATCCCGGAACAAGGCGTGAGTTTGCAGGGCGGAAGATTCGTGCGTTACGACGATGGATGAAATGACATTGTTTGATAAATGTAATCCCAAGGCGAGTTCAAGACCGTCGTCCATGATGGCCACGAATCCCAGAATCAGTCCCATGAGGATATATTGCGGCATGGCTACCCAGAACCCGAAACGTTCCACCTCGGGATTGCTGGCATGAAGCAGTCCGAATATGCAACCCGTGATTAGTAAGGCTACCCACCTGTATTTGAAAAGTAGCACGCTGCCTTGCATGAGGTACCCCCGGAAGATAAATTCTTCAAAGGCGACTTGAAAGGGTATGAATATCAGGATTACGATGCACATCATGAAGAAATTGAACGGTTCGAATTGGAAAACCAAGTTGGAGGTATCACCGAAACCGTATTGCGCTCCCAATAACACGAACGACAGTATCCCCCAGATCAAGGCGCCGAAAAGAGAACGTTTTATATCAAAGCGGTTGCGTCCCGTGAGAATATCCAAGGGTTGTTTGTGATGAAGCCACTTCACGCAAAGAAGTAGAGCGATAACTCCCGCCGTGAAAGTAAACAGCATGAGAGCTAACCCGAGGTTCGTGTTCGTGATGGCTAACAGGTTATTGGCATTTCCCGATAAGGCCGCTTGCGGGTCTTTAAGAATGTAATACAACGCGAGCGGTAAGGATGCCAATTGCACTGCCGCGAAAACGATAATCAACGTGAGCAGGTAAAAATACCATTTGTTGTTTCCTCTGTACGCTTTCTCTAAAAACATAACTGATTAATTTTAGATTTATGATTTTGGATTTATGATTAAAACTCCCTCCCCCCTTTGGAGTATTTTTTAAAACTGTTCTTGGACGGTTTTAAGTATATGTTCCAGACTGTACTCGTCGGGAATCAGTACTTGACGGGCTTTACTGCCTTCGAACGGTCCCACGATTCCGGCGGCTTCCAGTTGGTCGATAATTCGTCCGGCACGGTTGTAGCCGATAGAGAAACGACGCTGTATGGATGAAGTCGAGCCTTGCTGTGTGTTCACAACCAGACGGGCAGCTTCCTCGAACAAGGGGTCTTTCATGCCTAGATCTACGTCACTGTTGACACCGTTCTCCGTGTCGGAAACGTACTCGGGAAGCATGTAGGCTTCCGGGTATCCCTGTTGGTCGGCGATAAATTTCGTGACAGCATCCACTTCCGGTGTGTCGACAAAAGCACATTGCACGCGTACCATCTCGCTATCCTTGGAGATCAACATATCTCCCCGACCGATAAGTTGGTTCGCTCCCGGTGAGTCGAGAATCGTGCGCGAGTCTATCATGGAGGCAACCTTAAAGGCTACACGCGCGGGGAAGTTTGCCTTGATCACACCCGTGATGATATTTGTCGAGGGACGTTGCGTGGCGATGATCATGTGTATTCCCACGGCACGGGCTAATTGTGCTATACGGGCAATCGGTTGTTCCACCTCTTTTCCGGCGGTCATGATCAAGTCGGCAAACTCGTCGACCACGACCACGATATAAGGTAGATAGCGGTGTCCGTTGTTCGGGTTCAGTTGCCGTTTCACGAACTTCTCGTTGTATTCCTTGATATTTCTCACGTGAGCCAGTTTCAACAAGTCGTAACGGCTGTCCATCTCGATACACAACGAGTTGAGCGTGGCGACCACCTTGTCGTTGTCCGTGATGATAGCTTCTTCTGCGTCCGGGAGTTTGGCAAGAAAATGTTTCTCGATGACCGAGTAGATGCTTAACTCTACTTTTTTCGGGTCTACCATGACAAACTTCAATTGTGACGGGTGTTTTTTGTATAATAACGAGGTGATAATCGCGTTCAAGCCGACGGATTTACCTTGTCCCGTTGCCCCGGCAACCAAAAGATGGGGCATTTTAGCCAAGTCGAAAGTATAAGGCTCGTTCGAGATGGTACGGCCTAAGGCGACGGGAAGGGCGTATTTAGATTCTTGGAACTTCTTGGAAGCGATAACACCTCGCATGGAAACGATTTCCGGCTTTTGGTTGGGAACCTCGATGCCGATTGTTCCCGCCCCGGGGATCGGGGCGATAATGCGAATACCTAATGCCGCCAAACTTAAGGCGATGTCATCTTCAAGGTTTTTGATTTTGGAGATCTTGATACCGGGGGCGGGTACAATCTCGTAGAGAGTAACCGTGGGACCGATTGTTGCCTTGATTTTAGTGATTTCTATTTTATATTGCCGTAAGGTTTCGACAATGGTGTTCTTGTTCTCTTCCAGTTCTTCGGCGGTTACCTTGGAGGCATTGGAGGCATATTCTTCCAGCAAATCCAGTGGCGGGTACTGGTAATTGGATAAATCCAATGTCGGATCGTATTCCGTGTCCGGCATTAGGTTTTTGGTCAATTGCTCTTCCAGTTTGTCCGCCATGACGGTTAATTCGATATCGTCGGTCGCCGGTGGGGTAATCGTTTCCGTGTCTTGCCTGATGTCCTCGCGGTCTTCGTCGTTCAGCGGTAATTCCACTTGATTGTTGACGGTTACAAGAGAGGTGATTTCTTCCGTGTCGTCCTCTTCGATGGGCTCTTTTTCCGTGACATAAGAATAGAACTCGTCTTCTGTCGGGGCTTCCGTGATGATTTCATTTTCCGGTGACAAGTTTATGTCCTCGGTTTCGTTTTCCGGCTGTTCTGTTTCCATTTCCCGTTGGGCTGCCGCGGCCTCTCTGGCCATCCTTCTCTCTTCTTTGCGTTGTGCCTTGCGGGCGAAATAAGCCTTGACCATTGTCACGCATTTATTAAAGGCATTTTCAAACCCGAAGAACAGGATAACGGCAAACGATACCAGTAAAAGGAAAAGAGTCCCGATTTCACCGATAAACGAATTTAACCAGAAACACACGAAATAACCGTGTGCCCCGCCGGGGAAGACATAACCGGATGGAACGAAATTGAAGATATATCCTAGTAATAAGGAGATCCAGATGACAAGCACGAAGCTAAGGAGGATTTTCTTCCCGAGGCTTTTCAACGGACGTCCCATGATGCCCAGACCGATGATAAACAGCAGGTAGCAGAATATAAATGAAGACACGCCGAACCAGCGGTTCACGAGCAAGTCGGAGAGATAAGCTCCCAGCTTCCTGCCGGGATTCCCCACGACAATATCGGGATTCGTGACGAGTTCCCGCGTTTCTTTGTCTATCAGGCTTTGATCCATGCCCCCCGTGAAGAAAAAGCCCGCGAGTGACACGAAAAGATAGACGGAAAATAACATGAATATCAACCCTACAACTACACGGGTTCGGGGATCTCTGAGGAAACCAAGGGAAAGCGAACCGCGCGTCTTTTCGTTCTTTTTACTGTTTATACGTGTTATCATTTTGAATAGAAATTAATCGAATATCGCAGGTACAAATGTATCTATTTTAGATTTTAGATTTTAGATTTTAGATTTTAAATTTTAGATTTTAGATTGAAATGATGAAAGAATCGACAAATCGGACAGATGAGAATAATTTGCAACTTGTGAACCTGTAACTTGCAACTCGCCGCGGGCGAAACAAGGTTAAGGTATCTTAATTAAGTATTTCTTAATATAGAGTTGGCAAGGATATTGCTAATATTGTAGTATCCAAACAAATTGAATAGTATTTACGTTTAATGAATAAAGGAGATAAAGATATGACCATGAAGAAATCATTAGCGAATTTAGGCTTGGGAGTCATTGGCGGTTGTCTCGCTTTCGTGGCGATAGACGCCTTCCATGGAGAGAGTGAAAATACGGTTCCGCGAATGGAGATTGCTTCTCCGGCGGCAGTGCGCCCCGTGGCGTTGACTTCCGAAGCCGCGCTTCCCGCGGGAGGTGCCGGTAGCGTCGATCTGAGGGAGGCTGCCAAAAAGACAGTTCCGGCTGTTGTTCATGTCAAAACGGTACAAATGGGACGAGAATATATAGGCAATCCTTTCTGGGATTTTATATACGGGAACGCACCGCGTACACGCGAGGCTCCCCAGAGAATGGGTATAGGTTCGGGTGTAATCGTTTCGGCAGACGGGTATATTATCACGAACAATCACGTGATTGATAATAGCGATAAGATTGTAGTGACCTTGAATGATAAAAAGGAGTACGAGGCACAGGTTGTCGGTACCGATCCGAACACGGATATCGCTTTGTTGAAAGTCGAGGCAACCGGATTGCCTTACCTCGAGTATGCCAATTCGGACGACGTAGAGTTGGGCGAATGGGTGCTGGCGGTAGGTAACCCGTATAATCTGACTTCAACCGTTACGGCGGGTATTATCAGTGCCAAGGCGAGAGAATTGGGTATCAACCGAAACCGGATGAGCCTCGAGTCATTCTTGCAGACGGATGCCGCCGTGAACCCGGGTAATAGCGGGGGAGCGTTGGTGAATGCCAAGGGGGAACTGATCGGTATCAATACGGCGATAGAATCGCCCACGGGTTCCTATTCCGGGTACGCTTTCGCGGTGCCCTCGAATATAGCGAGAAAGATAGTGGGTGACTTGAAAGATTTCGGTACGGTACAACGGGCTATGCTGGGAATTTCAATGCCGAACGAGGAATTGTCACCTTCCGTGGCGAAGAAGTTGGGTATAGAGGAAACGAGCGGTATTTACGTTTTCGAGGCAATCCCTGACGGGGCAGCCGCCAAAGCCGGGATGAAGAAAGGTGACGTGATTAAGGCTATTAACGGTATCGAGGTGAAGACTCGTCCGGAATTTCAGGGACAGTTGGCTAAATACCACCCGGGAGCCACGGTGAAAGTTACCGTGAGTCGGGGAGGCAAGCTGAAGGACCTTGACGTGGTATTGCAGAACACGTATGGCGATGTATCTCTCGTGGATAAGAACTACACGGGTATTTTGGGTGCAACTGTCGAACCGCTGAGCCGTGAAACGCGTTACCGTTACGGTTTGAACGGCGGCGTGCAGATTACCGATATCAAGAACGGTCCGTTTAAAGCGATCGGGCTGGATAAAGGGTATATTATTCTGAAAATTAATAACACGGTTATTTATGATAAGGATGACTTGGTACGGGCACTTAAAACGGCCGAAAACGAGGGTGTTCTTGTGACAACTGTTTCGCCGAGAGGACGCATCGAGTACTATGCTTTGCCGCCACAAGATTAAAAAAAGTTAATAATAGAAAGGTGTCGATTTTAACATATTGGTATATGGATAAATTGTTCTACCTTTGCGACATATTTGGGGGAGAATTTAAGAACGACTATGAGACAGCTAAAGATAACGAAATCTATAACGAACAGAGAGAGTGCTTCTCTCGACAAGTACTTGCAGGAGATTGGTAAGGAGGATTTGATTACCGTGGAGGAAGAAGTTGAGTTAGCTCAACGAATCCGCAAGGGTGATCAGAGAGCGTTGGAGAAATTGACGAGGGCGAACTTGAGGTTCGTGGTTTCCGTTGCAAAACAGTACCAGAATCAAGGGTTGAGTTTGCCTGACCTTATCAACGAGGGGAACTTAGGTTTAATCAAAGCAGCTGAGAAATTTGATGAGACGAGGGGATTTAAATTTATCTCCTATGCCGTATGGTGGATTCGTCAGTCTATTTTGCAAGCATTGGCGGAACAATCGCGTATTGTACGTCTGCCGTTGAACCAAGTAGGCTCACTGAACAAGATCAACAAGGCATTTTCCCGCTTCGAGCAGGAACATGAACGCCGTCCGTCGCCGGAAGAGTTGGCGGAGACATTGGATTTGCCGGCAGAGAAGGTGGCAGATACCCTACGTGTTTCCGGACGCCATATTTCCGTGGACGCTCCTTTCGTGGAAGGAGAGGACAACAGTTTGCTCGACGTGTTGGTAAACGACGACTCGCCTGTTGCCGACAAAACGTTGATCAATGAATCTCTATCCACCGAGGTGGAACGTGCTTTAGCAACATTGACTGAACGTGAACGCGATATCATTCGTCTTTTCTTCGGTATCAACTGCCAAGAGATGACTTTGGAGGAAATCGGCGAGAAGTTTGGTTTAACCCGCGAACGTGTTCGCCAGATTAAAGAAAAGGCTATCCGCCGCTTGAGACATTCGTCAAGAAGTAAATTACTGAAAACTTATCTGGGATAAAAGAAAGGTATCCTCTTTTAGACAAGTTTATAAAAACATAAAGAAGCCATTCGGGAAGTAAAATCCGGATGGCTTTTTTTCATGACGTGCAGGATGGCTGTATTTCATGCATTGCTTTAGTATTTTCGAGGGTTACTCACGGGTGTGGAGAAGAGGGTGTATATGCGTTTCAATATTCAATATGTTATTTTTAACATTTACATTTTTGTTCTATTATTTTGAATATTAGGTGTTTGTATTTTTAATTGTTAATTATGTTAGCAAATACGGCATTTTGGCTAATATTTTAAGAAAACTTTAAGAAAAATAGGAACAAATGAGGAACAATTTGTCCGGTTTTTTTAGTATATATTTATACCCTGACTTTATAGCTAAAGAGGGGTGACGTGGTAGGAATTTATAAAGGTCAGCCGAGAAGTTGAAATTTTAAATTGTAATTATGAGAACAATTCAAAAATTACCAAGACGAGGACGGCGTGATCTAAAAAACAGATCTTTCACGGCGTTTGTTTTGCCGGGCTTATTCAAGTGGGCGGTTATAACTGTTTTTCCGGTATCAATAGTGTTGCTTAGGATTCCATTGATTCTGAAAACAAGTAGCAGGGAGGCTCGGGGGCAATTGGTGTTTCTTCCGAAATAAAGATGGTATTTGGCCGTCTTTATTAGAGTAACATTTTTATTAATCTAAAGATTCAATCATGAAAAACATGGCGTGCAAAAAGTTTTTTGTTGGGGTGTTATTGGTTATCGTGTTTGGTGCATCCCAAACGTTAGGGCAAAATTTGAATTTTACCTTTCCATCTCCCGAGTCTTCTATGCTGGTTCGGAGTGTGACTAATCCTGTCAATTTGAATACAGGAGTTGTAAATGTTCAAGTTCCTCTATTCTCGATTCAAGAAGGGGGATTAAGTTTACCGGTTTATTTAAGTTATCAGACTTCCGGGATTAAACTACATGATATTGCCACGTGGGTGGGACTTGGTTGGAATTTGTCTGCCGGAGGGAAAGTGACTCGTGTTGTCAAGAAAAGACCTGATGAAACGGGTTTCTGTAAAAGTTCTTCTCCCGATGGTGCTGCAGCCGCAGTATTGTCATCTTGGACAGAGAAGGCTTATGATTCACGAGAAAATGGCGATTTTGATTCGGAACCCGATGTGTTTTTTTATGAGTTTCCCGGAGCCGCGGGTATGTTTGTCGTGGACCCGGACGGAAATGCTCATACCATTCCCTACTCGAATATCAAGATTGAATGGGTAGACAAAAGTTATTTTAGCATCACGGATGCAAATGGAATTGTATATAAATTCGGTCAGAATGTCAAGGAAGAAGCTACCGTGACAACCATTTTTGATGAAGAGAGGGTTGTGAAACCATCATACGTTTCAACGTGGTATTTGGAGAGTATTACGGGTGTGATGTATGAAACAATTACACTGGCTTATGAAGAAGGAGATACGTATGAATTTTCTAATTATGACGAGAAATATTCAGTTGAAGTATCTTGTACAATACCCGGCAAACCTACAATATCGAAAGAGGAGAAAGAAACTCTTGAAATTGTGACACGAATAAAACTGCAGTATTTGAAAAATATTTCGTGGCGGGGAGGACGTTTAGAGTTTACATCATCTAAAGAACGTGCTGACATAAGAAATACAAGAAGATTAAATTCAATAAAATATTTTGCTTATGACGGTTCATTTATAAAGTCTACAAATTTTTCGTATTATAATGCATCGTCTTCCAATGATAGATTAATGTTATCGGAAATATATGATAGTACTTCTGTCGGTGGCAGGTTTGTTTCAAAATTTACTTACGAATCGTCTTCTCTCGGTTCTAGAAATAGTAAAGATTATGATCATTGGGGGTATTATAATGGAGCAGGCAATCAAACGAACAGACCTGATATTAATTATTTACCGTCAATTCATGCCGCAATTCCCGGGGCAAAGAGAAGCCCTGTTCTTTATTACACGAAAGCGGAAACATTAAAACGAGTGTATAATAATTTAGGTGGGTACACGGAGTATGATTACGAGTTGAATGATGCGTTTGTGGGTGGTTCTCTTGTAACTATCGGAGGCTTAAGAATAAAATCTATAAAAGAAGTTTCGACATCAAAGGACTCTTTGGTCACGAAATACTATTATAAAAAATGTAATGCACAGGGAACAATGCTAAATGAGTCAAGCGGAACTATTTTTTCCGGTGGAAGTTATTGTACATGGATGCAAACTGATGGTGGAACATGTACTTACTTGTTGGAATCTCAAATGGTTTGTGATATTTTTGATATGAATGGAAGTCCGATTAGTTACTCTACTGTTATTGTTGAAAATCCTAATGGTTCAAGGGAGGTTTACGATTACACTTCTAATACTTCGGCTGCAGATGTACCTTCGAAAGTATATTATATACCCCCAAGTTCTTCGTATGTTCAAGACAATAATTACGTTGTGTTTGTAAATTCTTCTCGTTTTTGGCGTAGAGGGCTAATGAATAAACAAAGGTCGTATGATAAGAATAATAATTTAGTAAATGAAGTGAGTTATTACTATTCTTTCGGTAGTAGCTTGAAAGGAGAAATCAAAGGCTATCAAACTTATACATCGAGGTTCGTGACGAGTAAAAAGGTTATAAGGACGAAACACTTGTGTGAGTATGTATGGCAATCGGAACCCGTGTTGTTGAAAACAGTGTATTCTAGGGGGAGTGATATCGTATATACAAACACTCAATATAAATATAACGAGGATTACCTTGTTCCCGTGGAAATAGTTCAAAGTGGTTCAAGTACAACTCTCAAAACGACCATAACATATCCGTTTGATTATCCGACTACTACAACTAAGGGTGACATGATAAATCAGGGGATTGCTTGGATGAATGTTCGACATATGATTAATTACCCGATAGAAACGGTTACTTACAGAAATAATCTTGTCGTAGCCGGAGAATTGAACGAATACATGGGAGGTCTTACTATTGTTTGGCCGAAATTTGTAAAGCATTTGAAAATATCGGATCCGATATCGACATATACACCTTATGCCCATGTGTCCGGTGTAATGGTTTGTGATCCGAATTATGAAGTGGCTTCTGTAAACGAAACGTATAGTCTTGTGGCGTATGCTCCCACGCAACATCGATCCGGTTTATATGCAAAGCCTGAATCGGTTATTTACGGGTATAATAATACGGCGATTATAGCGACGGTTGTTAACGCAACCGTGAAACAAATATACCATACCAGTTTTGAAGATATAGAAGGTGCTATTGTTTGCGATAAAGCAAAAACCGGAGAAAAGGTTTTTAGAGGTACATTCAATATTCCTCTAGATAATTTGGATCCCGGTCAATACGTGTTAAGCTATTGGAAGAGTTCGGATCAAGGAGTGAATTGGGATAAGGTTGTTGTTTCAATAACAGTCAACGCTAGTTCTCCATCTTATGCTATCGATAATGAAACTAATTATATAGACGAAGTACGGGTACATCCCGCAATAGCAAGAATGACGACCATAACCTATAAGCCAGGTATCGGGAAGATTTCTGATACAGACGAAAATAGTTTTACCACTTATTATGAATATGATGGCTTTGGAAGGATTGTGAAAATCATGGATAATGATCGTCAGATACTTAAAAGTTATCAATATAGTAATTAAAGAATTACACTATGAAAAATATATTATTTACTTTCTTCTTCCTTTTTTATATCAATATTCTTTTAGGAGAAGTTATAATTGCAGGTGTCGATCTTTCAGAAAATGAAAGTGAAATTATTGTAGGTGGTGAAAAGTGTCATATTGAAATGAAATATCGATTAACATCATCAATGAAAGAACTACAAATAGGACAACTTTTTAATGGAATGCTAAAAGCACGTGGGTACGATTGGCTTATCTTGGTTGAGATGAAAAATGGAATAATGATAATAGAAATTGAGGCTAATGAAAGTCAAAGTGCAAGAGTATGTGATATCAATTGTAGTGGCAAAATTTATAAGATAACTCAATTGCCTAAAGCTAATATCAAGGAATTTAAAGTACTCGGGAGTGGAAACATTGTTCCAAATATGATTAAAGATATTATTCTTGATGGCTCGGAAATAGGGGTTACATATCATTTGTGTTATAAAGGTAATATTATTAAATCTTTAGAAGGAACTGGAAGTTCTTTAATTTTTGCAGTAATGGTTGATTACGGTACTTACACAATCAAGGGTTCTCAAAATGGAAATGAAAAAAACATGAAGGGAAGCGCAGACTTCACGTGGTTTCCATTTTCTAATCATATTACCCTTACAAATAATTATTTTACGAAAATACCCTCACGAGGAGGGGGAGCTATTGGTGTAATTGTTAATTTTGATGGAGGTGATTTTAATGAATATAAGTATAATCTAGAAATGATCATTTGCGCTTGTAACGAAGGACGAGTAAAAGGTTGGAACCCTGGGCACATATTAAAATTATCAGAAATTACGCCCACTAGAACTATTTTGGCTGTAATCATTACTCCAAATTTATTAGCAGAACCACGTGAAAGTACTCTCTATTTTAATTCAGATGGAACTAGAGGGATTTACTTATCTCAACTTGGAGGAGGTGAACTTATTAAATTTAATGTCTTTGGCGATAATTATATGATCCCTGGTAATTGTTTTTCAATTAATCTAGACGGTTCGCAGTTTATGAAATATGGTTTGTATAAAAATGGTCTGAAAATTAAAGAAAAAATAGGAGATCGTAAACCATTATTTTTCTCCGATTTGACAGAGCCAGGAGAATACACGATTAAAGCCGAATCTGACGGGCAAACATTTGACATGAACGGTTCGGTGCTTGTCCGGGATATAAATATTAATCCACCCCACGTGAAAGAAGAGGTTAAAACGGGGGATGGTTCTATGGTAAGTGATATTACATACTATGATGGAAATGCCCGTCCGGTACAACAAGTAAGCGTAGGCGGATCCCCGGGAGGAAAGGATATTATAAATCCGATAATTCGGGATGGCGTCGGACGAGAAGCAGTTAGTTATTTGCCCTACGTGATAAGCGGGAACGGCAATTATCGTCCACAAGCGGTGGCTGAACAGAACACCTTCTTCACGAGTCTTTATGGAAACAACCCGGTTGCTTACACGAGCAGGAGGTTTGATAACGGACCAAATGACAGAGTGGTTGAACAAAGTGCCCCGGGGTATTCTTGGCGTCTTGACGGGGGACATACGACACGCTTCTCGTACAGGAAAAATATAGCGTCTGATAAGGTGAAACGTTATATTCTGGAGGGGAGTTCCGTGAGACTCGATACGGAATATTGGCCGACAGAGAGTCTGTCCGTGAAAGAAGTAACTGGAACACAAGGGGATGTGATGTTGGAGTATTGTGATGTTCAAGGTAATTTAGTTGCCAAAGAATCAAGACTGATAAATGGTAAGCGTCTTTTTACTTATGAAGTTCGAGATGTGCAGGGACGTTTGCGTTACGTGATTCCACCTTTACAGGATTCCTTGTTCACGACAGGTACCAAGTCGTTGTCGGAGTTGTCAAAGTATTGCTACTACACGGAATATGATGAATACGGTCGGGTGTATAAACAATATCATCCCGGGGCAGGGTACGTGCTTAATCTTTACGATAAAAGAGGACGATTGGTGTTTGTACAAGACGGGAAACAAAGGACAAACGGTACGTGGAGTTTTACCAAATATGATGATCTCGACAGACCGGTTATATCCGGTATCTGCACGGGAACGGAAGCGGGGCATAAGGCGGGGTTGCAATCTCAAACCATTTTTGGAGAGCAACGAGGGACTACATTGCACGGGTACACGAATCAAACGTATCCGACAAACGTTGTAACTAAAGATTGTTACATTATCACTTACTATGATGATTATAATTGGTCGGGACAATCGGCGGTGGCTTATTCGACAGCCGATGCCATCGGTGGGGTTAAAAGCAATGATGTTTTAGGATTGGTAACGGGGACGAAGACTAAAGTACTTGGAGTAACTACCGATCAATGGCTGTTGTCTGCCGAGTATTATGACCAAAAGTATCGTTCGATTCAAAGTGTTATGCAGCTTTATCCATCGGGAACGGAGATTACTTCAAATACTCATGATTTCGCGGGACAAGTTACACGTGCAAAAGTGAAACAAACGATTGGCTCTTTAGTAACCGAATACAACAAGTATTTCACGTATGATCAACGAGGTCGGGTATTGAAGATAGAGCAGCAGATCACAGGGGATAACAGTAATGGTCGAGTTACATTGGTTGAGAATGTTTATGATGAATTGGGACGTGTGTCTTCCGGTAAATTGCATAACGGCAAGGAAATTCAATCTTACGAGTATAACGTGAACGGTAGCGTGGCAAGTGTGTCTTCCTCGGCATTCAGCTACACGTTGAATTACGATCAGGTAAACGTGACGGGGGCTTCGGCTCGTTATGACGGGAATATAAACACCATGACTTGGAAGAACGGGAGTGGAACGGAGAAAGCTTATGTATATTCTTATGACCCGTTGGGACAGTTGGAAGCGGCTTCTTACAAGGAGAAGAGTGGTTCCGGTTGGTTAAATTCAACCGGGAAATATAATGTTAGCGGGCTTTCTTACGATTTGAACGGGAATATGAAAAGTATTCGTCGTAATAATGGAAGTGGGGCTACTTTACACGCGATAAACTATACTTATGGTATAACGAATAACGGGAATGCTATTAGTCGAATCGCACTTAATAATACTTCCTCAGGGACTTACGTGTATGATGAAAATGGAAATATGACCACAGATGGGCATCGGGGTGTCTCGGTTACTTATAATAATTTGGATTTGCCATCGGAAATAAGTAAAGGACAGACAAAAATTTCGTATATTTACAGTGCTAAAGGAGAGAAATTAGCACAGAAGGTGACAACAACGGAGGGGAGTTCTTTGACTTATTATCGAGGGGTGATGGTATATAATGGAAATACCTTGGATTATATATTACATCCGGCGGGAGTTACTCGTAAAGCGAGTAGCGGTTATGTCTATGATTATTTTTTGACAGACCACCTTGGTAGTACACGTGTGGTTTTGGAGGCTAGCGGCAACACGCTTGTCCCGATACAGACGACAGAATATTACCCGTTTGGTTTGGCTTTCATGATGAATAATCTGGATAAGAACAAGCGTTTGTTTAGCGGGAAAGAAATGCAGAACGTGACCTTTGGTAACGAGATGTTGGGAATGTACGATTTCGGTTCGAGATTTTATGATCCTTTGCTGAGTAGATGGTTTTGTCAAGATCCGGCATCACAATTAGTGAGTCCTTACGGGTATTGTGGGAATAATCCGGTGATGTTTGTTGATCCGAATGGAGAATCATTTTTAGCTGCATTCTTAATAGGTGCAATGACTAATGTTGTTTTTAAAGGTTTTTTTGGTAAAGGTGATGGAAATTTTTGGAAAGATTATCTTATTGGAGGGATAGCAGGAATAGTTGGTGCTGGAGCAAGTGCTGGAGTTGGTGGTTTACTTGCCAAAAGTCCTTCATTAGGTGGAGGCTTTATTAATGGGGCGATTTCTGGAGCTACAGGAGGTTTTGCCGGTGGATTTGTTGGTGGTGCGGGAAATACGTGGATGTATGGTGGAAATTTTGGGCAAGGGGTGAAATCAGGTATGGTTGGAGGCGGTATTGGGATGGCTTCAGGAAGTTTGTTTGGTGGTGTGGGACGAGGAATCTCTGATTATCGTCGAGGTTATAATTTTTGGAATGGTGCTGGAGATGTTTTTGAGTATGGTGTATTAGCTGAAGAGCCTAGAGCAATATATAGTGAAGAAATAGCAAAAGCATATGCTCGGAATCCTCATACAGAAACAACAGAAATATTGTTAAAAGAAAGAGTTCAAGATATGTTTAACATTAAAGAAGGAGATTTTGGAATTCAAAAAATGTCAACCAAAGTTCCTCGTGGATATGGGATGGATAATTATGGAAATGTGTACAAAATGTCAACAGGGGAAAAGATTGCAGGTTTTGTTAGCACAAAATCGAATGGTTCTTTTGTGTATATTGCAAATAGGACAGCTACATCTGATTTATTGAATTTTAGAGCTATTGTTGGACATGAACTTATACATGTGTATCATCATTATACTTTAAAAGTAATAGATCGCATTATGACTGAAGCGGTTGCGTATCAATATGCGGCTGATGTGAGATTTCGGGGAGGAGATTTTTTTGGGGGAATGAGAGATCTTAATACAATGATGAGAAAAGGGTATGTGGTAAAAGTAGATCCGAAGTATATTATTCCTATAGTATTAACTATTTATTGAATGTTTATGAAGAAGATAATAGTTGTTTGTGTTATACTACTTGGGGGGTGCTTTTGTATATTTTTAGACAATAACTTGTGTAAGAATATTGATGATGATTCTTTACTGAATCTTAGAGATAAATCTAGAATATCCCAAGAGCCTTGGAAGTTTGATTTGAAGTTTAGTATAGCAGAATTAAAAGGAGATAGTGTAAAGAATAGACTTGTTGATACAAGTTTTTATCTTATAAATTATTTTCCAGATACTCTTTTGAAAATAATTTATCATGAAGGACAAGGTAGGGATACGGTATTGGAAAAATTAGGGCACGAGTATATAAAATATTATCCACCTAAATGGTGGATAATATTAGATACAAAAAGTGATGATAAATATAAATACATATTTTTGTATCGGTATATAGTTGGGCAGTATGGTTTTTTAGATGAAGTATTACAAGTGAAGAATGATAAAATTGTGGGGGTAAATAGAATGGTAGGAATAAGTAATAATTTTGCTCCTTATGAACCAGATGAATATGTGCCAATGGGGGAGGATATTATCATAGATAACTCAGAAGAAAATACGGCATTTTAATTTTGTTATGAATCCTAATATGATGAAACAAATTGTTGTATTATTACTTATTTTTATAAGTATTTTTAGTTGTAGACACCCTAGCAATAAAGAAGGGCGTCACGAGATTCTTCGGATTAGGAATGATTCGGATAAAGATTTATTTTATGATCGGGGAACTTGTGATACATTGCTACCAATTTATAATTTTATGGGACAAGCCCCTGCATTTATAAAAAGTAAAAGCCAAGTAAAAGAATATGAACTTGGGGGATTTGAGCATGATTTTCGTTTTTGTCCATTTATGATATTCTTTTTTGTTGATGCAGAATTATTAGAAATTCCGTATGATACAATTAGAAAGTATGATATGGTACTTTACAGACGAAGTTATACTTTAGAACAACTGGATTCATTAGACTGGACTGTTACTGTACCATAAATGTAATATTACCAAAGTATCATTTAGGTGAAACAAAATAGAAAATTGAAAGTAAGTGAATTTTGGAAACGGGATGTTTTGTCCCGTTTCCAAAAAGGTAATAATATTATTACCCAATCACCATTAATAGCACGTCCTCAGGGATTTACGTGTATGATGAAAATGGAAATATGACCACAGATGGGCATCGGGGCGTCACGATTACTTATAATAATTTGGATTTGCCATCGGAAATAAGTAAAGGACAGACAAAAATTTCGTATATTTACAGTGCTAAAGGAGAGAAATTAGCACAGAAGGTGACAACAACGGAGGGGAGTTCTTTGACTTATTATCGAGGGGTGATGGTATATAATGGAAATACCTTGGATTATATATTACATCCGGCGGGAGTTACTCGTAAAGCGAGTAGCGGTTATGTCTATGATTATTTTTTGACAGACCACCTTGGTAGTACACGTGTGGTTCTGGAGGCTAGCGGCAACACGCTTGTCCCGATACAGACGACAGAATATTACCCGTTTGGTTTGGCTTTCATGACGAATAATCTGGATAAGAACAAGCGTTTGTTTAGCGGGAAAGAAATGCAGAATGTGACCTTTGGTAACGAGATGTTGGGAATGTACGACTTCGGTTCGAGATTTTATGATCCTTTGCTGAGTAGATGGTTTTGTCAAGATCCGGCATCACAATTAGTGTGTCCTTACGGGTATTGTGGGAATAATCCGGTGATGTTTGTTGATCCGAATGGTGAGTTTGCTTGGTTAGCTTTTGGGATTGGTGCGGCATTAGGAGCTTGGACCGGAGGAACATTGGCTAATGATGGACAGATGAATCCCGGTAAATGGGATTGGAAATCCGAAAAAACTTGGGGGTACATGTTTGGAGGTGCAGCTATAGGGGGAGCTTCAGGCGCCCTTGGGGAAACTATAGCAGCAGAAGGTGGTTTTATGGCTAATACTGGTAGTATTATGGCAAGTTCTTTTACAAATTCATTTGGAATGTCTGTGATGACAGGGGGAGAGATGCTACCTAGTATAAGTTTTGGGGTAGCATCTTTTGATTTTGGTTCTGGATTTAATTATCTAGGGAAAAAAGGAAACAAATGGTTGTAGAATCTGGGATATGTATTGGGGGCAATGGCGAATTTATCTGATATCAATTTATTAATAAATAATACAAATGCAGTATTATATACAGAGGCTCAAGATGCAATTTCTCATAGTGCAATAACAAGTGAAAGCGGTGAAGTATTAATGTCATTTGGACCTAATGATAACAAGTTTGCAGAAGGACGTTTTAAGAGTGAAGTTATTACAAGAAAGCCTTTTCTACGGAATGTAGGTAGCTATAAGAAATTTGCATTGGCTTTTCGAAAAGGAACTTCAGATTATAACGTGTATAATCAATTACCCGTAGACATAGCTGTAAATAAATATATATTTAACTTGACAAGAACTTTAGGAAAAGTTTTACCATATCAAGGAATCTCTACAAATTGTTGTAATATGGCGTTGTTGTCTTTGTGGTTAAATGGAATAATTAATATTGGAATACACCCTTATATTTTGTATGCTTCAGCTTTAGCTTACACAAATGGTTTTCGACCAGATTTATTTTCATATCATTTAATACAAAAATAAGATGAGAGCGATTATATTATTATTAGTTAGTTTGAGTATTTGGGGATTGTTAGGAATGAAGACAAATGAAAAAGAAATGTTTATTCGTTATGTACCTGTAAAGCTCCCAACGGATTTATTGATTGGTTTTATGTCTGTTGATAGTATAGGAATGATGAAAGAAATAATGTATAAAATTCATTATAAACGAATAATATCAGACAAATATAATATCACAAGAATAAAGAAGTATGATTTGCAATTTAATGATTCTATAGAAAGACAGAAAAATGGTAATATACGTGTTAAGAAAACAGGACATGTATATTTGAGTGATAAAAATTATCGTTATAGTCAGTATATTTTTCTTGATTCTGCATTGTTTGGACATGAATATATATCAGGATGTCATCGGGATCGTTTAAGAATACTTGATAGTCTTTATTTAAATCAAGATAAATGATAAAAATATGATAGTTGAACTTGTGACTTCGTGTGTATATGATATACTGAAAAATGCTTTTTGAATTGAGCAGGGGGGATTTGTTTTCGTGGTGGGTTGCTAGAATGTAATTGTGGTGTTATCTACATGAAGGGGAAAAATTAACAAAATAAACGTGAATAAAATTTGGAAAATCTTGATTTTTTATGTATATTTATACACTGACTTTATGGCGAGAAAGAGATAACGTGATGTGGGTCTGTAAAGAGCAGTCCTGAAGGTGGTATTTTTAAGAATTGTAATATTAATAAATTTAGTTCTGGTTGAAAATGAGAACAATTCAAAAATTACTGAGACGAGGACGGCGTGATTCGGGGAATAAATTTCTCACAGCGTTTTATTCATGGGGAGCGCAGGAGGTGGAGATTGTCTTGAAGGGGAAAAGTATAGAGGCTCGTCATCAACTGGCTTTTCTTTTAGCGTAACGGGGAACGGGAGTTCCCCGGCGCATGTGTATCCTCTATCGTGATAGGGGATGTGGCTTCATGTAGTTACAATAACAAATTCGAGCTCGGGAGATCCCGGGTGTACCTAACTATTGAATTAAAATCGAGGAAATTATGAAGGAGAAAATTTTGTTTATTCTAGTGTTGTTTCTAGGGGTGTCGAGCGTGTCCCGGGGACAAGATTTTAAACCGAGTGAAGATGCGCAAGGTTACGAGGCGAGTAAAAATTTAACGGTAGATTATTCAACCGGTTTGTTGCATTATAAAATTCCTTTGGTTGAATTGACTTCCGGTGATTTTTCGTTACCTGTTTCATTAAATTTTCAGTCGCAGAAAAGTCAAGTGGGGCTTTGGACATTACAGTTTGGTGGTGTTATCAGCCGTGTCATGCGTGGTGGTGTGCCGGATGAAAAGAGAGTAAGCGGGTATATTCATGGTTGTTCGGCTAACGGTGGGGTACCATTGAAAATAAAAGAAGTGAACATGCATAGGCAAGATGGAGAGTGTGATATTTTTACTATTTCTTTTGGTGGGGGAAATATTAATTTTTATATAAGAAAAGGGAATTCGGGGATAGAAGTAGTTCCCATGGAACGGACAAATGTGCGAATTGTTTGTGAGGCGAATAGCGAGGCGGATAGTATTATGGGATGGAATGCGACAGACGAGTATGGGGTTAAATATATATACAGACAACAGGAGATCGTGAGAGAAATACAAAGAAAAGAGGCGGTGGGTATAAATAATTTGGAGGAAGATAGGTATGTTTCAGCGTGGTATTTGACTAGGATTGAGATCCCGGGAAAAAGGGCTATTGATTTTTATTATAATGGTTATAGCGTGAGAAGGAATATAGAGGAAAGGCTTGTTCGTTATTATTATGGAGAACCTATGTTTGAATATGAGTTTGATTTTAAACGTCATAGAGTACTTCTTACACGGCGAATGAATGAAGTTCTTAATGCTTTGGAAGATGCAAGGAGGTATGAAACTTTTGTTCAAGGGTGTCTGCGCTCCTTGGATGGAATTGGTTCGGAGTGGGATAATATGGTTGCAATGATGAACTCTTTTAATCGTGAAAGTATGTTGTGTAATTTTATGGGGACGTTAAGTGAGTTTGGTAAGGTGCCATTGAATGAGGCGACGATAACAAGGATTATTCATGATGTGAATGTTATGATGGAGGATAGTTACGTGGAATTCTCGGGTGTTTATAATGCGTTGTCAGCTTTAAAGGGATGTATCGTTGATATGTTTCAGCCAACACCTTTTACAAGGTTTGCAGATCGTCTTACTTCATTACATCGGATAGAGGTTCCCACGTTAGAACGGATCGTGACTCCTGATAAAGAGTTGATTTTCGAGTATACAACCAAGAAGTTGACAGGTGTCATGTTGCACGATTACAAGGGGGATTTGATTCAGAAAATTGTTTTGTCGAATAATAAACAGGGGGAGATGCGTGAAGTGTCCTGGCATGATCAAGATGGCGAAAAAGTAAAAAATCAGTTGTTTCGTTACGGGAAAGCCGGGGGTAAGTGGTCTGTTTTGACTCGGGTAATCTTAGATACAAAGGGATCGATAAATATGGAATACGAGGACAACACATGTTCTGGGAAAGATACCGTGGAGGGGTATCGTTTGAAGTCTTTGGTTATTAAGGATGAAAATGGTAACACGGATTCTGTGAAATATCGTTATCCTTATCCCGGTAACGTGATTTATGAATCTATAAGTAGACGAGAAAAAGTTAAATATAATGGTTTCGAAGATGAAGTGTTTAGTGAGACTCCTTTTTACAAGGGTGCACGTTACGTGAACACGGGGAATAATGGCGTGTATTATCATTACGTGGAGGAAGAATTCGTGGGTAAAGGAACGACCACGTATTTATATTCGGTTCCAGATAAGTTTAACGAGGGATTCCCGTTTTGGGTGTGTGGTATACCCTTGGCAAAAGGTACGTACGATGTGGATGGGAATTTGGTATCGTGCGAGAAGAGAAGGTACTTGACGGATTTGAGCGTGACGAAATTTCAAGCGGGAGGAGAAACGTTTTTTGAAGATGCCCCGGAACAAGTGAAATACAAGCAGCGGTTGGAACAAGTTCAACCTTGTCCGTATTATATTGATAAGGACTCATCTTTGGCACAGTACCAAAAGCAACCTGTTATTCTTTTATACAAGGATAAGGGGCAGGAGATATATTTGGATCCGTCATGGCTTTGGAGGGCGAATATACAACCTCGGGCAGATTATGTGGATCCGGAATATAGGTACTCTTTTATTTACGGGGGAAAAACATTATTGAAAGAGAGGGAAGAGTATCAGTTTAACGGGCGTGTTTCCTCGAGTCCTTCCATAGAGCATTTAACGGGGGATTTACCTAATGGGGGACGGCTTGTTTCGAGGGAAGAATATATGTATGATAATTTGGATGTTCACGTGAGTCCAACTCGTGTGATACGGAAATTGGCAAACGGAGACGAGCGGGTTTTGTCGAGAAGAACACCGTTGGATTTTTTACCCGGCACGGAGAGTTGGATAGATCAAATGAGAGAGGAGAACGTGGTGGCGCCATTAATCAAAGAACAATCTTTCTTGAAGAAAAAAGGGAGTGATATGTTTAAGTTATTGGATGAAAATGCGATCATTTACGGGAAACGGGTTGCCACTTCGGGGGGTGTTGTCTTTGTTCCTGAAAAGATGTATGAGTATGTTGGAGGAGAACGGGAGCAAGTTTCTTGGCCTGTGTTGGAGGAGATGGTGTTGACTTTTCCGGAGGAGAAATACCGGGAGACAGTGATGACTTACTCTTTGTTTAACGAGGAATTTTTGCCGGTAGAAACGCTTGCCCCGGGGGAACGTGTGGCGTGTTGTTACGATCAAGCGCGGAATAACTTGATATTGAAGGTGGATGGCGTGGCGAAAGTTAACACGGATGCGGTGGATCGTTACCGGGTTCTGGAGGATGCGAGCGGGAGGATTAATCTGCGTGAATTTCTCGAGGTTACGCCAGTCGATGGGGAGAATCGGTTTCGGGTCTTTTTCTGGTGTATGCCTACCTCTTCTTCTCTTAATGTGGCTTATAGTGTGAAACATAAAGGGGGAGAAGTGAATTTAACTTCCGGTAGTCAGAAAGTGATCACGGGAAAATGGCAACTTTTGTTTTTTGATGTTGATGTGGCGGCTTATTCGGAAGTGTCGAGTGTTAAAGTGTTTTTACCAGCGGCGGGTAAGGTGGCGCTGGGTGTGATGGTTCCTGCGGATGCCGTTTTCGAGGCGGTATCCACGGATAGTTTCGGTCGGGAGTTTTGCACGTTCAATCAACAGGGACATGTCGTGAGGAACGAGTATGACCGGGCGAATCGTTTGCACCGGAGGTATGACGGCGCCGGTAACGTGTTGGAGATTTACAGGTACGAGAATATTCATTAAAACAGAATGGTATGAAAAACAGGAATAATATATATTGTGGTATAGCGTTGTTTGTTATCGCCTTTTTGTTTTTTCCTCTCGAGAAAAAGTGTTATGCGCAAGGTATTGCGTCGTTTACTCAAAGTGTCAAAAGAATAGAACAAACAGGAGGAAATTTAGATGTTACGGTGGCGGTTAAGGATGCTCCCAAGGGTTTTAAATTGAAGATAACCGATTGGAAAAGAAAGGCGAAGGTTAATAATATCTTGTTTGATTACGTGTATTCAAATAAATCAGGTATTAATGATTTGGAGGTTCGTAACGGGAATCAAATTCGGATAAGAGTTCCGGCGTTGAGTTTTTTTAGGCAGGCAGAATGGATATACGAGATAGAGACGAATGCGGGAAAATTGAGAATATCGTGCGTGCAGATGGGAAAATTGGATGTTCCTGACGGGGGATGCGTGATTTGGGGTGGACACGAGATGGGGGAGGAGTCTAAAAAATACGTGTATTTGGATTTTGTAGTTTCTCCCGGGTATCAAGCAAAATTGTATGGAGGATATCACTCTGGTTATCAATTGCCTTCTGGGTGTGTTCGAGTCTGGGGTGAATGGTCAAAGGAGGATGGGAAGGTAGTTGTGACACCTTTGAATAAATCTCCGAATGTACCTAAATTTTCGTACATGGTTGATCGAGATATAAGCTTGTGTTTTGCGGTGATGAAAGGGAATGAAGTGGTGGCATGTTCTAACCCGGTGACTTTTATATTGTCCTCGAGCGGAGATGGTACTATCGAGAAGGAATACGCTTCAGTGTCATTGTTACCCTCGGATACTGTGGTGGCGTACGGTGGTCAGGTGCATTTGGTTCCCACGAGACGCTTCCCGGGAGTGACAGATGCGGAGTATACTTGGGAAAGGCGTGATGTCGGGAGTGATATTTGGGTGAAGTTCGCCTCGGGAAACAAGGATCATGTTTGGGTGCAAAATGTAAAGCTCGATGGTTACTATCGCCGGAAAATGAAGCCGTATAACGGGAGTATAACGTATGTAACAGATACAGTATTAATAGAAGTGGACAGTCCCGAGGGCGGGATGATTTCCGTGGAGGAAGAGTATTGTAGCCGTGGAGAGAGTGTCGCGATCAAGTCGGAGCGTGAACCGCGATACCCGGTCGAGGGTTACTCTTGGGAGAAACGGGTGCGGGGAACAGAGAATTGGGTGACGCTTCCCGGGCAGACGGGGGAGAAATGCGTGTTGACCTCGGTGGCGGGTAATGCGGATTATCGACGCCGATGCGAGACGGCGCGGGGATGTTTTTACTCGAACGAGGTTTTCGTGTATTCGGATATTATCAACAAGGTAGAGAAGACCGTGTTGCTGGACCCGACGACGACCTGTTCCGCCGCTCGAGAGATTAAGGATGTCGTTTACTTGGACGGCTTGGGGCGTGAGATATTGTCGATTCAAGAGAGCGCGTCTCCGGCTGGAGGTGATATTATCACCCCGAAACGATACGGGGTTCACGGGCGTGAGGAACGGTCTTACTTGCCTTACGCGCGGGTTGGCAATAATGGACCCTATGATTTTGATAAGTTTGCCCCGGCTAATTGGTTGCAGGTGGAAGTGGCAGAGCGGGAGTATGTTTACACGGAAACGAGGTATGATAATAGTCCCTTGAACCGGGTAGTGAAACAAACGGGTCCGGGTAAGGCGTGGCATGCCGGTGCGGGGAAAGGCGTGAGCACGGAGTACAAGTTCAACGAGGCGAATCAAGTGAAGTGCTGGAGCGTGGACGCGAGTGGTCAACTGGTCGGGGGAGACGTGTTTTACCCGTCGGGGGTGTTATCCCGTCAGGTAATGACAGACGAGGATGGTCTGGGCAGGGAGGAATTCACGGATGACGAGGGACGGGCGGTTTTGGCGGTAGTGGCGAGTGATGGTGAGCGGTTGGAAACGTACAAGGTGCACGATGATCGAGGGTTGGTGCGTTACGTTCTTTCCCCGGAAGCGAGCAAGCGCGTGGGACGGACGGCAACGCGTGAAACGGAATGTGTTGCCCTGTATGGCTATTATTACGAGTATGATGCACTCGGTCGTTTGGTGTTGAAGCAATTGCCGGGATGTGCCCCGGTTTACATGGTTTATGACAAGCGTGATCGTTTAGTGATGAGCCAGGACGGGAAGCAACGGGCGGAGAATGCAAACAAGTGGAGTTACTCGTTGTATGACAGGAAAAACCGGGTGGTGGAAACGGGCGAGGTTGTTTTGTCGACCGCCACGACACACGCCTCCTTGCAAACGTTAGCATCTTCCAGCCTGGACTACACGCCGGCGGGTACCCGTGCTGCCCTGCAATACACGTTGTATGACACTTACACGTCGAGTGCGGATGTGCCAGTAAAGTCTTTCGTGGCGACGTCGGGGTACACGTCGAGTTACCACCCTTTGGTCGCGGGGCTAGTGACGAGCGTGAAGACCTGCGTGCTGGGGACGGACACGTGGTTGACGGTGACGACGTACTATGATGACCGTTGCCGGGTGATACAAACGGTAAGTGATAACCTCCAAGGTGGGGTGAGTCGTGTGGATATGAAGTATGATTTCGTGGGTAACGTGGTGAAGCAGCGGGAGAGCCATACCACGGGCGAGCGTACCGACGTGCTGGAGAGCGAGCACGTGTATGACGACCGGGGGCGATTGTTGTCATCGACGGTGAACTTGAATAACAGTAGCCCTGCCACGGTGACTTACACGTACGATGCCGTGGGGCGGTTAGTGAAAAAGAAACACGGAGCCGTCGAGGAAATGCGATCTTACAATAGTCGTGGCTGGTTGACGTGCAAGGAGAGCGTTCCTTTCAAGATGAAGTTGAGGTACGAGAACCCGGAAGGAGGTGCGGTTGCCCGTTGGAACGGTACGATCAGCGAGTGGGTGTGGCAGCAGGGGACAAGTGCGGCTTTGATGTACGGTTTCACGTACGACGGGGTGAATCGCTTGACGGGGATGATGCAGAAACAGAAGAGCGGGTCGACTTGGTCGACGTTGACGGGAAGCTATCTTGAAAAGGGAATCACGTATGACCGTAACGGTAACATCAAGACTTTGCAGCGTACGGCTAACGGGAACGTGATTGATAACCTTGTATACAGTTACACGGGTAACCAGTTGACGGGTTTGACGGAGAACGTTAGCGGGACGCCTGCCGGTGATGTTTACGTACGGGGAAATTCAGCCTCAGGTACTTACTCTTACGACCGTAACGGTAACATGATAAATGATAGCCGTCGAGCTTTGAATTTGTCGTATAATGTATTAAATTTGTTGGGTGAAGTCAAGAGCGGTAGCACGTTGCAGGCGAGATATAGTTATCTTGCCGACGGGACGAAGTTGAGAGTACGTGATGGCAGCGGTAACGGTTTTGACTACTTGGGTTCTTTGACATACAAGAGTGGTAGCGCTGGGTTGCAGTTGGAATCGGCGAGTTTCGGGGATGGGGTAATTCTCTCGGGGACGAGCGGTCAGGATGTGCATTATTTCTTGACGGATCACTTGGGTAGCGTGCGGGTGATCGTTGACGGTAGCGGTAAGGTGCTGGAACGGAATGATTACTACGCTTTCGGTGCCAGGCACGCGAGATCGGATTACCCTCAACAGGCGGTCAATCGTTTGAAGTACAACGGTAAGGAGGAGCAAGTGACGGGAGGTTTGGGGTATTTGGATTACGGTTGGCGTATGCTTGACAAGGGGTTGGGGCGTTGGTTTGGCGTGGATCCTATGGCAGAAAAATACGATTCATGGTCACCCTATAATTATGCTTTAAATATTCCAGTTCGTTTTATAGACCCTAACGGGATGTGGCTAGGAGATCCTCCCGGTTTTCTTAAAGGTTGGAATCAAAGAGTTGAAGAAAGTAATAATAATTTTTGGAGATGGCTTGACACGAGATCATCTAAACCGAGTTTACTTTTCAAGGATTTAGGAGATATTGCTGGTGGTATTTTAAATTTTTTGTCAGATGTGACGTTCATCAGTACTTTTGTTACCGGACAAAATAAAACGGCAGACGCGTTGGGTGATGCGATTCATACCGTGGCAAGAATGCCTTCCATGTCGAGCGAGGAGTTGGGAAGTTTTACCGCAAGTTCTGTTTTGTTTTTGGGTGAATTTGCTGCGAGTCGAAAATTGCCGATAGGGAAAATGAGTACTTTGAAAAAAGTGGGTGGTGTTACTAAAAATGTAGATAATATTGCATTCGGCTTAGGAGATGATTTATTTTCATTTGCTAAGAATAAAGGATTCAAAACGTATAGAGATTTTTCTATAGGATTTCAAAAAGATAAAATATTGTCTATGATTAATGATAGTAACAATAAGTTGCATTTTAATTTGACAGGATTTTCTAAATATCGATTTTCAAAGTATAATCCAACTCAACCTGTTACTTATAATAATATTACCAATTGGGAATTACATACGATATTAAATAATCCAGATGCATTGCAACGAACAATATTTTATAGATATTCGAATGGAAATTATAATGTAGTTCCAAACCCTTTTAAATGAAATATTATGAATGAATTTTCAAAAAGAATTTTCAAATTTTGGGCTTATACTGTTAGTCATAGTTTTTTAATATTACGAAGCCCTCGTGCGTTTGCTGATCAAGATGGTTATGATGACTCTTTAGAATATAATATTGATATTGAGTTTTCTGCAGTAGCTTATCTGGATGTTCCAACTATTATGCATGGACTAAAAATAAATCAAATGAAATATAATATTCCGGAAAGATTAGTTCATTACAAATTAGATTTAGGATATAAAATTTATGAAATAGAATCGGAAGGGAAATTTTATTACATTGTTGCAAGTAGTTGTAGAGTCGGGAAATCGAGATGGATTTCTGAAGATCGAATTCAGGACATGGATTTAGAGTATGAGGAAGTAATGATTATTGCTTGAGGCTTGTATTAAATTGAATGTATTATTTTGAAAAAAGTTTACTTTGTGGAATTGTTTTAGAAGTATAAAGAGGTATTGAAAGGTCGAGGAGGAGAAATGAAGAACCTCCCCGCCGGGGGATATTGTGTTACCTTGAAAAAAGTTTACTTGTAAAGTAACTTTAGGTTGTGTATAGAATTTAAAAAAAATCGAGGAGGAAAATCATAGTATCTTCTCGATTTTTGTTTTGTGATGAGTATAGTATAGAGTGTCTACTTGCGGAGTTATTTCTATCGTAGTATTAATGCTAACTGTAATGAGTTTGGTGGAGAGTATGAGCGAAGGAAGAAAATTAATAAAATAAACGTGAATAAAATTTGGAAAATCTTGATTTTTTATGTATATTTATACACTGACTTTATGGCGAGAAAGAGATAACGTGATGTGGGTCTGTAAAGAGCAGTCCTGAAGGTGGTATTTTTAAGAATTGTAATATTAATAAATTTAGTTCTGGTTGAAAATGAGAACAATTCAAAAATTACTGAGACGAGGACGGCATGATCTAAAGGGCAAATCTTTTGCGGCTTTTTCTTTGCCGGAGTTATTGGTGGTGCTGGTGATAATCGGTATCCTGGTGTTAATCGCGTTACCCAATCTGATGCCTTTGATTTCGAAGGCGAAGAGCACGGAGGCGCAGCAACAGCTGGTGTTTTTACACACGTTGCAGAAAAGTAATTTTTACACGTATTCACGTTATTCCACTTCGTTGGAAGATCTTGGGTTTGAGCAGTCGAAGTTGTCCACGGAAGGGGGAAATGCCAATTACAAAATCGAGATTATCGAGGCGAACGAGAAAGGGTTCCGGGCGAGGGCTACTGCCGTGGTCGATTTTGATGGTGACGGGGAGTATAACGTGTGGGAGATTAATCAAGACAAGGAACTGAAGGAGATAACCAAGGATTGATCCCCGGATGGAACTCGTGGCTTTTGTTCCGCTTGCCTGGATGATCCGGTCGGATTACAGGGAGCGGGTGGTTCGTTTGTATCCCTTGTTGTTTTTCGGGATATTCACCGTGGCGGGAAGTTGTTGGATTTACGGGTGGAGGGAGTGCTTGCTACAGGTGGTTGGCGGCGTGTGTGTGTTGGGCTTTTTGATGGCAGGAGTACTTTTGTACTTTTCCGTGAGGTACGGGAGGAAGATGAACTCGTTCAAGGAGTATATGGGGTTGGGGGATGTGTTGTTCTTGCTTTGTTTAACACCCTCTTTCGGGGTGAGAGAGTTCACGTTGTTTTTGATTGCGGCTTTCGTGTTGACGTTGTTGTGGTGGGGATTCCGTTTGCGGGGGAAAGAGATTGACCGGGGGATTCCTCTGGTGTCGACAGTGGGATTATGTTACGTGTGTTATATACTATATCGTTTACTATATCGTTGGATAGAATTATGAAAGAGTTTGCTGTTGCCACGGAGGCCTTGGAATTGCTGACTGCAAGGGAAGCCCGGGAGTATCGCCTGATTCCTTTCGAGGTGAAAGGCGGGGAGTTTTGTGCTTATGGCGAGATGGGGACGGATTACGAGAATATCGTGATGGAGGTGGAAGTGTTGACGGGTAAGCGATTGAAAGTGATTCCGTTGTCGGGAGAAGAGTTTGCACGTTTGCTCGGACAATATTACAGGCAGGATCGGCAGACGAAGCGAAATGGTCGGGACGGGGGAGCCCTGCTTGCCGGGGGAAAAGGTTTTTTGCACGGGTTGATCGAGGAGGCTTACCGGGAACATGCCAGTGATATTCACTTGGAGTCGTACGAGGGAAGGTGCCGGGTGAGATTCCGTATTGACGGGAAGTTGCTGGAGCGGCACGTGGTGGAGAAAGGAAATTACGCGGCTCTGGTGAATCAGGTGAAGATCCTTGCCAATTTGGATATTTCGGAAAAGCGATTGCCGCAGGACGGGCGTATTTTGCATGATTCGGGCGGGAATAGGTTTGACGTGCGGGTTTCGTCGCTGCCGACGATCCACGGGGAGAAGGTGGTGATGCGTTTGTTGACGCGGCAGGTGGAGTTGTTGGAATTGGGAAACTTGGGATTTAGCCGTGAACAACTGGAGGCGTACTTGTCGGCGATTCGTCACCCGCATGGGCTGGTGTTGATTAGTGGTCCCACCGGGTCGGGGAAAAGTACCACGTTGTACGCTACACTTCGTTTGTTGAACGATATAGCGAGTAATATTCTCACGATAGAGGACCCCGTGGAGTACACGTTGGAGGGGGTTAATCAAGTGCAGTTGAAGGAGGAGATCGGTTTGACGTTCACGAGTGCCTTGCGGACATTTCTGCGGCAGGATCCGGACGTGATTATGTTGGGAGAGATTCGGGATGCCGACACGGCACAGATGGCGATCCGCAGTTCGTTGACCGGGCATTTGATTTTTTCCACGATTCACACGAATAGCGCGTGGGGAAGTGTTTCCCGTTTGATCGATATGGGGGTGCATCCTTACCTGATTTCCGACACGTTGATATTGTGCATGGCCCAGCGGTTGGTACGTTTGCTTTGTCCGGAGTGTAAACAGAAGATGGAGGTCGATGAACAGACAAGGAAATTATTGGGGAAAGATTTCAAAGGTGCGGATTTATATAAAGCGGTGGGGTGCGAGAGTTGTTATTACACGGGATATAGCGGGCGAAAAGCGATTTACGAGGTGATACCCGTGGATGAGGAGATGGCGGGGGCAATCCGGGAGGCAAAAAGTGACGTGGGGAAGTTGTTGGAGGAAAGGCGTATCCGAACGTTGGGTGATTCGGCGATGGAGTTGTTGCTGGCAGGGAAGACGTCGCTGGAGGAGGTGTTGCCGTTTATGTAATTGAAAATTGAAAGTGGAGAATTGAAAATGAGAAGGTTTGGAATTTATCACGAAATACTATGTATATGATGAAATGGAATGTGATTTTGATATTCGGCGTGTTGTTGTTGAGTTTGGGGAATGTAGGGGGGCAGACGAGAGTGGCGGAGGTGAGCATGGATTCGGTACGGAACAGGCTGGAACGGGTGGCGGCATTGGATAGTGCTTATTTCACGGAGATTGATTTGTCGGTGGGACGATTGCCGATAGGTGAGTTATTGCGGAATATCGCTCGTGTACACGGTGTGAACCTATGCGTGAAGGTGGACGAGGGACGAACGGTGACTTGTAATTTTAACCGGGCGAAGTTGATTGATTTGTTGGAGTTTTTGTGTAAGGAGTATAATTTAAATTTGGAGGCGATGGGGAATATCGTGGTGTTGAACGAGCCCTTGCCGGAAGTCGTTCCGCCCCGGGAGATTCAAGTGGAGATAGACAGCACGGGAAAGAATTTGTCCTATGATTTGCTGGATGATGATTTGGTGAAGGTGGTCAAGCGAGTGACGGCATTGACCGGGGTGAATATAACGATTCCCCGGGAGTTGTACGCCACGCGGGTGTCCGGTTTCGCGGCGGGTTTACCCGTGGACGAGGCGATACGCACTCTGGCTTCCGTGAACGGGTTGGAAATCGAGCGGACGAAGGCAGGCGGATGGGTTTTATTGGCACCGTTACCGCAGGCGGGAAATAACCCGGCTTTGGCTTCTTCTTACAGTCGCAGGAGGAATTTTGCTCCCGACCAGATTCGGGTGGATAGCACGGGACGCGTAACCGTGGCGGTGAACAAGGGTAATATTCACGATATCGTGTTGGAAGTTTGCGAATTGTTGAAAATGAGTCGGTTGTTCCTGACTTCATTGGACCAGCAGACGTCCGTGTTCGTGAAAGACGTGGATGTCCCCACGCTATTGAACGTGTTGTTTGCAGGAACGCCGTTCACGTATCAGGTGGAAGGGGGAATACACGTGTTCGGTTCCACGGCGAAAGATAAAACACTGGTGACTACCCGGGTAATCCCGTTACGCTACCGGACGGTGGATAAAGTGGCAGAGTTGATTCCGGCGGTGTTGAAGAACGGAACACAGGTACAGGTTTTCGCGGAACAAAACAGTATCATTGCCAGCGGGAGCAGTCGGCAGGTGGAGGCGGTGGAATCTTTCCTGGGGGAGATAGACCAGAGTATCCCGCTCGTGACGATAGAGGTGTTGATCGTGGACAGCAAGAAGAGTGTGTTGCACGAGGTGGGGATTGAAGCGGGCATAGGAAAGGACGGTCCGGCAAAAACAGCAGGAACGTTGAGCCCGGGCGTGGAGATGTCTTTGTCGGCAACTTCTATTAATAGGCTGATTAACAGTTTTAACGGATTCGGTTCTATTAACTTGGGGAAGGTTACCCCTAATTTTTACATGAATTTGCAAGCCTTGGAGGCATCGGGGAATATAGAGTTGCGTTCCACGCCGAAGTTATCCACGTTGAACGGGCATCAGGCGACGTTGAAGAGTGGCGAGACGAAGTATTACAAGGAGGTGCAGACAAATTATTACGGTTCGCAGACTCCCGTCCCCTCGGAATCATACACGTGGAAACAGGTGGAGGCGAATTTGAGTCTGGAGATTACTCCTTTCGTGAGCAAGGACGGGAAGATCACGATGAATGTGAAGATCGAGCAAAGTCAGTTTACCGAACGGGAAGGGAAGGTGGACGAAGAAGCCCCGCCGGGAGCCGTTACCCGTAGTTTCGAGTCGCAGATACAGGTACGTGACGGGGAGATGGTTTTACTCGGGGGACTTGATAATAACACGAGAGAGAAATCGTCCAGCGGGTTGCCTTTTATTGCCCGTATTCCCGTGTTGAAGTGGTTGTTCGGGAAAACAAAGAATAATAAAGTAGACCAGAAGTTGAACGTGTTTATAAAGCCGCAAGTGATCTACTGATTCTGTGATTGGGAGATTTATGATTTTGTGATTAAATGAATAATATGAAGTGGTTAGAGGTAGTTTTTAAGCGGGTTGTCGTGGTTTTCGTCCGGTTGCAGAAGGATGAAACGATGAAGGTGGACGTGGTACGTACAATTCGGGATAAGCATGGAACACGGGTGGAGAGTGCCGTGACGGGCATGGAGCCGGAAGAGTTGGGGGGAATGAAGCTGAAAGACCCCGTGTTGGCGGTTGTTTCCGGTCACGGGGTGATCCGGAAAGTGTTTCAGGCGGAAGACGCGGACGGGATGGAACGGGTGACAGGAAACGAAGAGTTGATATATTCCCGTTCGGGAGAAGAGAAGGGGGAGGTGACGTTGTGTTTTACCCGTCGGGAACGGATTGTTTCATTGGAGGAGATGATTTCGCGGGAACGGATGCCGGTATTGGAAATGTGCGTGGCGTGTGGCGACGGAAAAACAACGGATGATGCGGCGTTGCTTTTGGCGGGGCGTTTTTACGGGAATAAAGTCGGTTGGCGGGAGTTGGTTCACGGGGGAATACGCGGCGATCGGCTGGCGGGATTGGTTGCCGACAAGATAAAAATGGTGATGTTGTGCAGTCTGTTGGTTTTGTTGCTGGTGAATTATTTGTGGAATGGTGCTGTTCGGGAAAGGTATGCCGGTCAACAGATCGAGATGTCGTCGTTGGAACGGGATGTGTCGAACCGGGAGAAGCTGTCCCGCGAGATGGAGAACGTGGTGCGGGAATTCAAGGGAAACGGGGTAAAACGTTATTGCGCGATACTGGACCGGATAGCGGCGGTTGTCCCCCCGAAAGTGAATTTAGAAACCTTGACGGTGAATCCTTTATTAAAAACGATAGAGGAACGGAAGTCTCTCGTGTTGCGGGAGGGATACGTGGAATTGACGGGAGAGACGCCCGTTTCAGGGGAAGTGACCGTTTTCACGGGTGCGTTGGCGGAATGTGATTTCGCTCGTCAGGTGAAATTGCTTTCGTTGGATAAAGACCGGGAGACGGGAATGTTTCACTTTAAAATACTGATTGATTTATGAAGAAGTGGAAAGAGCATCGGGGTTTGCTGAAATTGGTCGGTATTGTCGTGATGGTGCCTTTGGTGGCATGGTTTTTCGGTTTTCGCCAGACGGTACAGCTTTGGCGGGAATGTGAATCGCGGCAAGAAACGATATCCCGTTTGTCCGTGAATGAACCGGGGAAGGTCACCTGTTTGCCGGAAAATGAAGTGACAGGTAAGCAGGTGTTGAATAACGGGGTGCTATTGGAACGAATCGGGAAAGAGGTGGAGAGTAACGGGGTGAAAATCGTGAAATATACGCCTTATTTAACTCGGGAGGAAGGGAGGCTGTTGGTGCACACGGGGGAACTCGTGTTATCCGGGAATTTCGTTTCGTTGCTTCGGGTGATGCATCGTGTGGAGATTGACGAGGGACTGGGGCGTATCGTTTCGGTCGGGTTCCGTTTGTTTCGTGATCGGGCGAAAAAAGAGCGTCAGTTGAGAATGACGTTGGTAGTACAACAGTTGACGGTCAGCTGATAATTGAAAATGGAGAATTGAAAATGATAAAAAATAGAGATATGAAATGGTTTGGATTTGTTTTGATAGCGTTCGGAATACTGGGGTGTAGGGATGTGTTTGAGAAGGATATATCGAAAAAGGAGGTGGGGTTGCTGGCTCCGGCGGATAGCGTGGAAACGGTTCACAAGACATTGACGTTCGCGTGGGAAGAACGGGACGGTGCCACGGGATACCGTTTGGTGATTGTGTCGCCTTCTTTCGAACGTGCGGAATTGTATTTGCTGGATACTTTGGTGGCGGGTTATAATTACACGTGTACCTTGGAACCGGGAGATTACGCGTGGGGAGTACGTCCTGAAAACTCGGCATACGAGGGGATTTTTACCCGACGGGTATTTACCGTGCTGGAGGATTCGGATGATGAAACACCGGAAGAGCCATGAAAGCCTTGAAAGACAAGAAATCCGTTATCATGTTGCTTGTCGTGGCGGCGGTGATATGGGGGATTATCATTTATCGGGTAGTGGAATATAGCGGAGGGGGAGTCGTGCAAACCGCGGCAGGTGGTCAAAAACGGGTTGCGACAGATAAATTGCCGGATACTTTACGATTGGATTACCGGGATCCTTTTCTGGGTACGATACGACATACCCCGGTGAAAAACGTGAAGACGGGAAAAAACGTTGTCACGGCGGAAGAGCCGGAATCCCCGCCGGAATTCCGTTTTGCCGGGAAGATACGGAAAGGGAAACGGGATTTCTGGTTGGTCGAGGCGGGTGGGGAAACCCGTTTGGTGGCTGCTAGTGCGAAATGTATTGACGATTACCGGGTGGAAAAGGTGTACCCGGATTCGGTTCGTTTGCGAAAAGGCAAAAGAATTTACACGCTTAAGATCGGTTTATGAAAACGGGGAAGCATGCCTTTGCCGCGTCGATACTTGCCACGGTGTTGGTGGTGAGCACGCTCATGTTGCTGGGGGTGTTGCTGGTGATCGAATTGTGGAATTTCGATTTTACCCGCTACTACCTTTATCAACGGGAGGAGCAGGCACGGGCGAACGTGGAATCGGGCTTTCTGCTTTACGAGAAGGATAGTACGCTATATTCCCGCCGGGCGGATGACGGTTCCG
This sequence comes from Butyricimonas sp. Marseille-P3923, assembly GCF_900184685.1. Taxonomy (GTDB): domain Bacteria; phylum Bacteroidota; class Bacteroidia; order Bacteroidales; family Marinifilaceae; genus Butyricimonas; species Butyricimonas muris. The sequence continues at coordinate 1,416,035 of NZ_FXXL01000007.1, read as the reverse complement.
TGTTGCTGTTCGAGGGGGACGAGAGTTCGAGGGTGTACTACAAGCGGGAGCGATGGGGCATGTATGAAGTGGTAAGCGTGAGAAACGGCAAGCGGGAATCTATACGCCTCGTGGGAAAAAGCGCGGAGAGCCGTTACGGGGCAACTCTTTATATCCCCGAGAACGGGCAGGCGTTTTCGTTGACAGGCAGGACTTTCGTGGAGGGTGATGTCTATTTGCCGCAGAACGGGATTTCGTACACGCAGGTACGGTCAGAGTTTTTCAAGGGGAAGGCTTTGAAAGAGGAGCAAATTAAAACGAGCGGGGAGGATCTTCCGGTGCTGGACGCCGAGAGCCGGGAGGTGGCGGAAGTTTTGCATTCCGGCGTGGGAGAAAGGGACTGGTTGGAGAATGGCTCCGTGTTGGAGAGTGCTTTTTTTGATGAACCGGTTCTGCGGGCTGACGTGGGAGAATATCTTTCCGGCGTACGGGTGAAAGGACGTGTGGTACTTTACGCTTCCGGGACTTTGTTCGTGGAGCGGGATGTTCGTTTGGACGGGGTTATTCTCGTGGCGCAACAGGTGGAATTTGCCGATGACTTTTCGGGGTGCGTGCAAGTGTTTGCCCGGGATACTATTTTGTTGGGAAACCGGGTTTGCCTGAAGGCAGGTTCGGGATTGCACCTGTGGCGGGAAGGGGAGAAAGGAGGGTTTGTCCGTTTGGGGGAACATTGCGAAGTGAACGGTTACGTGATCGTGAAAGCCGATGCGGACGACGGGGAACGGAAGCGTGCGGTGTACGTGCAGCCGGAATCTTCCCGGGTACGGGGGCTGGTGTTTGTCGACGGGATCGCGGAGGTACATGGAACGGTGACGGGCAGTTTGTATGCCCGGGGATGCTATTATTTTGCTCCCGAGGGGTATTACTCGGGAATATTGCACAATGCCGTGTTGCCGGGGAATCCGGGGCTGGTTTATCCCTTGCTGCTGGAGGGACCATACGAAAGGAGGACGGTGAGATGGCTGGATTGAACAAGTCGCTGGAGGCATCCTCGCTGATCGAGTGTGTCGTGGCGTCGGTTATCTTGCTAGCGAGTTTCGCGATCACGATGGAGATGTTGACCCGCGTGACATTGAAAGAGAGCGACCCTGCGGAGAACGTGAAAATGGAATTGTCGTTGCGGGAATGCCGGCGGGAGTATGGTGACGGGTGCCATGTCCCCGGTAATTATTCGCGGGAAAACGATTGGGGTACGCTGGAGATCACGATCCGGCAGTATGGATGCGGGTTGCAACATATAAGTATCAAGGCTTTGCCTCGCCGGGGGGTGAAGAACGTGAGATACGATTACCTGGTTAAAGAAGAGTTATGAAAAAGAGAAAGATACACGAGTTCCGGGCAGCCACGTTAGCCGAGATGCTGGTCGTGATCGTCGTGTCGGGTATCCTGTTTATAGCCTTGTTTGACGGGGTTAATTTAGTCAAACGTTACATGAATCGGTTGAATCGGGGTCTATCGACGGGACATGTTTTACTGGATGATTTTCAACAAATGGATCATCTGTTCCGAACAAGCGACAGCGTGCTGCTCGTGGATGAGAAATTTCATTTCTACCGTGACGGGGAGAGAAGTGCATCGGGAGAGGTGCGGGATTCCATGTGGCTTTATACATGGGAAAGCGGGCAAGATACTTTGTTTAGGGGAGTGGAAGAGACGAAGGTGATTTTCGAGATAAGGTATCCCGTCCGGGTAGATAGTCTGGGGATTCGTTTTCGTTACCGGGGGAAGGAACTCTATTTTATGTTCGGTCGTGAAAATCGGGCGGAAGAGGATTGGGAAACCTGTGCCGTGGATGTGGAAAATCAATTTAAACAAGAAGATGATGATGACGTGGAATAATCATGGACAAGAGATCAAGGACGGGAAAAAAGAGATGCTTTTCTCGGAGCTTTATTCATTATTGACATCGGGATTGGATTTCGGGCGTTCTTTCCGTTTATTAATCGAGGGGGAGGGTGACAAGCACCTGAGGCGTTTGTTGGAATCGCTATACGCGTCCGTGGTAAAGGGTAAGACTCTATGGGAAAGTTTTGCCGGCAGTAAACGGTTTTCGGCGTTGGACTGTGGCGTTTTGCGTATCGGGGAGGAGACGGGGCGTATTGACGAATCATTACGTTTTCTGGCAGACTATTACCACAAGCGGATAGAACAACGTCGGATGGTGACGGGAGCGATTAGTTACCCGTTGATTATTCTCGTGACGGCGGTAGTGGTACTCGTGTTTATGATCACGGTGATCGTGCCCATGTTCGAGCAGGTGTATGCCCGTATGGGAGGCGAACTACCGGGTATTACACGCTGGATTATCGGGGTCTCCAATAGTTTTCCCAATTATTTACTCGTTGCTTTGGTGATCATGTCATTGATTGCCATTTATTTCCTCTTGTACGGGAAAACGGATGCAACCCGGGCATTTATGGCGAAAGTGGTGTTAAAGATGCCGTTAGCAGGTGAATTGATTCGGAAAAATTACCAGGCTCGCTTTTGTAAATTGCTTTACTTGTTATGTAGCTCGGAAGTACCCTTGCTACGAGGGATAGAGATGCTGAAAGATATTATCACGTTTTATCCTTACCAACGTTCTTTCGGCACGATCGCCGAAGGGCTGCGGAAAGGAGAATTCTTCGCGGATAAACTGGGTGAATACCCTGATATATACGACCGTAAATTGTACACGTTGGTACGGGTGGGAGAAGAGACCAATCGACTGGAGGATATGTTGTTAAAGCAAGGAGAAGATTTGACGAGGGAACTGGAACACAAACTGAAACAAATGGGAAATCTGATGGAGCCTGTTCTTATCTTGGGGGTGGGAGGGCTTGTCGCAATAGTGCTTATATCTATGTACTTGCCGATGTTTAGGCTAGGGGGTGTCATCGGCTGACTTGAACGAGTGTTGAATTTGAAATTTTTTGCCTATGGGGAAGGAAAAACTAAAAAATTATCAGAAGTGTTTTATTAAGATTTGTAGAAAATTAAATAACAAAATATGGAAAAGAATGTAATTATAAAGAAAAAATATTCATTAATACGGCTATTTTATATTAGTATTTTGATGATTTTACCACAATTGGGATCAGCACAAGAATTTTATGTTGGAGCTTTCTCTATTCCTCCTTCTCCGGAATCCTCTTCATTAATTAGAAGTGTTAATGTACCTGTAGACAAATATACGGGGGCGGCCAATATACAAATTCCATTATACACGATAAGTACTCAAGACATACAGATACCAATATCATTAACATATCAGTCTTCAGGAATTAAATTACAAGATGTAGCTACATGGGTTGGTTTAGGTTGGAATTTATCCGCAGGAGGAAGGATTACGAGAGTTGTTCGACATCTTCCAGATGAAAGAGGATATTCGAGCCAAGAGAATAGTCATTGGAGTCAAATTCAAAATTTGAGTGGTTGGAATAGAAATAATTTTGAATCTAGACTTAAAAATATGGATACGGAACCGGACGTGTTCTATTTTGAAATTCCAGGACGTTCTGGGATGTTTGTAGTGGATGCGAATGGTGTCGCTCATACGATACCCTATCAAAAATTAAAAATTGAATGGGTAGGACGTTATTCCTTCATGTTAACCGATGAACAGGGTGTGAAATACACGTTTAGAACCGTGGAGACCACAGAGTCAGTTGTTAAAGACGGGACAGTAACCAAAACGATAAGTTTTACTTCCTCTTGGTATCTCGATAAAATAGAAACGGTGACGGGTAATGCTATTAATTATACATACACGAAAGGTAATGATTACGAGTTTTACAACTATAATAAAAGGTATATATTGAAGTTCCATGATATTGGAGAGCGAAAGGTGGATATAGAACAACAACAAGAACAAAATACTTTAGTTAAAATTAAAGAACCAAAATATTTAAGTCGAATTTCTTGGGGAAATGAATCGTTAGTATTTGAATCGACAGAGGGCCGACCTGATATAGAGGGAGCAAGAAAACTAACCGGTATTAAATTGGCAGTAAATGGCAATTTATACTGGAAATCCATATTATTCACTTATTCTGCTTTTTCTGGACCCGCATCATTCTCTCATACAGCATTGAGATTGGATAAGGTCGAGGAAGTTGCTTACACTGGCGAAAAACGTTTGTTGAATAAATTTCAATATAATGTTAATTCTTTGAGAAAACGGAACTCCAGTACTTATGATCACTGGGGATACGCAAATTTCACTGGAGGAGGTTTAACCGGACATCCCAGATTTACATGCGGTGTACGAAGCTCATCAGGAGGAGTACATTTCGGGTACCTTGAGGGAGAGTCGAGGGAAGTGGATACCGTGTGTAATCAATTTGGAATGCTAAAACGAATATACTATACCGAGCGTAGTTTTAAAGAATTTGAATTTGAGTCTAACCGGGCGTTGATTAACGGATATGATAGATTTCAGGGAGGTTTAAGAATAAAAAAAATAAAAGAATACGAAAGTGTCAGTGCAAAGCCATTAGTCACATCATATTATTATACAAACTCCAATGGAAAGTCAAGTGGTGTAGCTTTCATGAATGATCCTTATTACTTGTATCCGATATACTATTCTTATGAAAAAATGAAGATACTAGGCGTGACTCAAAGTTACACGGCATATTATTATGTGGCATTTGATCAACCCATTCTTTCACCTTTTGATTTGAATGGAGCTTCAGTTGGATACTCGGAAGTGAAAGAAGTATATCCTAATGGTTCATGGAATATATATAAGTTTATCACGTCAAACGAGCTTCCGGATGAAGTACATGCGTGTTATGATGTTTATTCTGGAAATAGCGTAGGTACAGCGTTATTTACCCCAAATTCATCTAAATACTGGGCTCGTGGATTATTGAAAGAAATGAGAAGTTATAATGCCCAAGGAACAGAGACGTACAAGCAAGAATTCTTTTATAAAACGGATTTACGTGCTAGAGAAGAAATTACAGCATATATACCTTATTATTACGGGGAGAACATGAAAATTGGAAATGCTGATTTAAGGATACCTAAAATTGGTGTTTACAAATGGATATCACAACCTGTTGTCACATCATCAATCAAAGAATCAGGAACCGAAATTTTGTCGAAGACTACAACTTACACATATGATCCAAATTATTTAGAACCTAAAGAGATAACGCTTACTGATGCCATGAATACAGTATATAGAAGGACTATAACTTACCCTTTTGACTATTCTGTAGCTAACGCAGATATTACTAAAGTTAACGCTTATGCTCTGAAAATCATGAATCAAGAAAATATGATTAATTATCCAATTGAGATTATTCAATACAAGGACAATAAAATTATTGGAGGCACGATAAACGAGTATAAGTGTTTGGAGGAAACCTATGGGCTTTGGGATGCCCCAGTTTTGGATAAGATAAAAGAATTAAAGTTAACCGAGCCAGTAGCTTCATTAAATCCTTATGTTATTGGAGTAAGAGAGGACCCTAAATACAAAATCAGCAGATATTTTGATACTTATGACAAACAGGGTAAACTCGTGCAGTATCATGATCAAGATGGAGATACCGTTTCCTATATATACGGAAGTGGATATTTGCCAATAGCTGAAATATATAAAGCGGGTTACTCAAAGGAAAATAGAAAAAGTGAAGTGTATTTTCAAAATTTTGAAGGAAACGTGAACTGTGATTTGGCTTGGGCAAAAAGTGGGCGAAAAGCAGTACAAGGGCCTTACAATGTATTTTTATCCATTTTAAAACCAGGAGAATATCAAATGTCTTATTGGAAAAGTACTGATGGTGGGAAGACATGGGATAAGGTTGAAACACCATTAACGATAGATACATTCAATCCCGAAGACAGGGTGGTAATAGGAGATAAATCATGTTATATAGATGATATTATTATTGCTCCGGCTAAAGCAAGAATTAAATCATGTGGTTACCAGAGTGGAGTTGGAAAAGTATCGGAGACAGATTATAACGGGAATACCACTTATTACGAGTATGATAGTTTTGGACGTTTGATAGCTATCTATGATAATGATAGGAATTTGATAACTCGTTACGTGTACCATGATGCAACAACATATTGAGAAAAATGATAAACTAAATAATGGCGGTTATGAAAAAATTGTATTTAGTACTAGGTTTTTTATTCATCTCTATGTTTACATGGGGACAGGGATTAGATGGTATTGTTCGTTTTAATCCAGAAGGAATCAATACGGATGGTCGAGGAAAAAGAATTGAAGTAGAATTTACTTACCGGTATAACCTCGATGATTACCCTGTTTATCAGATGAAAAGGGATATTGTTAATTATGACAGGACAAATTTTGGTATTATAGGAGCAGAAGTTGAAGTATATTACACGAGTCGCACGACAGGAATATGGCAAATATATATACCAGAGAATTCTACCTCGTCTAATCGAAGGTTCGAATTTTCTGGTAGATATGCCAGTTTGATTATTGTTCAAACAGCTTTGCCGTCTATTTCCGTTTTCAATGTTTCTGGGGATGGAACTATTCTTCCAGGTCAGACACACAGGATTGTTTTAAGTGGATCACAAATAGGTATAACCTATTCCTTGATTCGAAATGATACGGGTAATACTGTCAAATATTTAAATGGAACGGGTGCGGCTCTTCAATTTGATGGAGATTATGAGGAAGGAATTTACAAAATTGTGGCGTGGAAAGATAATTACTCGAAAGACATGAATGGACGTGTTCGTATAACTTACCCGAGCATATTATCTTCAATAACGTCAATAACTCCTTTGCGATATAATTTCCCGAAAGAAGGCGGATGGCTAGAAGTTACGATAGAAACTTCAGTTGATGTAATCCCAGAAATAAGATTTTTCGAGCAATACGCACAAATGTGTAACCAAGGATTAAGACGAGAGTGGGATAACAATTTTCAAATTGTCGAAGTTAGGCCAATAGGATGGAATAAAGTATTATGGAGAATCAATGCTGAACGTTGTTTTGAGACGTTGCCTCCAAGAGGAGTGGCTTATTTTGGTAATCGTTTGTACCTTGATTTAGGTCAACAAGATGGGGATGGTATTTCGATTTATGATATTTCAGGAGGAGGAGTTCTTTATAATTCGTCTTCTTCTGCATACATAAAATTATCAGGTACTCAAGAAGGTTACACGTATCGTTTGTTAAAGAATGGAGAGGTTATGAAAACATTCACGGGTACCGGTCAAGAATACAGTAATAGTGTGTCGGAGCCAGGAAGATACACGATAGAGTGGTACTACAAGAATCGACGTGTTAGCATGAGGGGAAGCGCCCTTGTTGAGAGAGCAGATCCAAATTCATATACGTCGAATAAGAGCTATATCCTTACACGGTACTATATAGAGGCTAGTATGATGAATGTTGATGCAAAATACAACACGACGGTGTCTTACGTGGATGGCTTGGGACGACCTCTTCAAGATATTCTCGTGAAAGCTTCGCCTACTGGAAAAAATCTTTATTCATTCCATGTTTATGACAGTACCGGTCGAGAGACAAAAACGTATTTGCCATTAACCCTTTCTGGTAACCCGACTTACAATCAAAATATTATTACAGAGCAAACCACTCTTTACCAGAATCTTTACGGAGCCAATAATCCCGCCTACTCCGAAGTTCGATATGATAATTCTTCAAACGATAAGATTCTTGAACAGAGTAGCCCCGGAGCCTCATGGGAAATGGGAGGAGGACATACGACACGTTTTGCTTATAGAAAGAATACAACAGAAGATCAAGTGAAAAAATTTATTTTAGATGGAACTTCTCTTGTTCTAAATGGTTTTTATCCAGCTAATACGTTAGTCGTGTCTGAAATAACGAATCCTCAGGGTGATATTTCTTTTGAGTTTAAGGATTCTCGAGGACATGTTGTTGCGAAAAGAACAAAATCTGGTTCCGAACAAATATCAACTTATCAGGTGTTTGATGATTTAGAAAGGATTCGCTACGTGATTCCGCCCGCTCAAGAACAATTGTTTACATCCGGAATAAAGACATTACCAGAGCTTCAGAAATATTGTTTTTACACGGAATACGACGAATATGGTCGAGTATATAAACAATATATCCCTGGTGCCGGCTATAAAATAAACTTGTATGATAAACGAAGTCGTTTAGTATTATCGCAAAATTCACAACAACGACTTGATAATAAATGGGAGTTTATTAAATATGACGAGTATAATCGTTCTGTTATAACCGGGATATGTAGTGGTTCTGAAACAGAACACAAAACTGCCTTGGCCTCTCAGACAGTTTTTGGTGAGCGAAGGGGTACGGCTTTACATGGATATACGAATGTTACCTACCCGGTTTCTGTAACAGAAAATGAATGTCTGAATATTTTGTACTTTGACGATTATAATTGGGCCGGACAGTCGAATGTCTCTTTCTCGAACGGAGATGCTTTAGATCAGGTGAAGAATGATAATGTTGTTGGGAAGGCAACAGGTAAGAAAACAAAAATACTGGGAATCAGCACAAATCAGTGGTTGCTGTCTGCTATCTATTACAATTCAAGATACGAAAGTATCCAACATGTGGAACAATTATATCCATCAGGAATTAGTATCGTGTCAAATCTACTAAATTTTAAAGGGAATGTTATTCAGGTGAAACATAAACAAACACTTGGAAATGTCGTGAATGAATTGAATAAATACTTTACTTACGATGAGCAAGGGCGTCTTTTAAAAACGGAACAGCAAATAACAGGAGATAATGTTAATGGTAAAGTCCTTTTATCCGAGTGTACTTATGACGAGTTTGATCGAATGAGCACGAGTAAAATTCATAACGGAGCCCAAACAATAACGTATTCTTATGAAATCGGGGGTGCAATCACTAGCGTATCTTCGCCTTCTTTCAGTTATTATCTAGATTACGATAAAGTAAATGTATCTGGTGCTTCTGCTCGTTATGACGGAAATATAAATGCAATTCGGTGGAAAAATGGTAATGGGGTGGAAAAAGCCTATATTTATACCTATGATAAAATGAATCATTTAAATTCTGCGGCATATAAAGAGAATAACGGGGAATGGACAAATGATAATCGATACAAGGTTAGTGGGTTAACATACGATCAAAATGGGAATATAAAAACTTTAATCCGAAATAATTCTAGTGGGACTATTCTTCATAATTTAACTTACACGTATGCTGATGCAAGTAATGCTAATGCGGTAAGTAGTATAGTAAATAATGGGAGTACAAAAAACTTTAGTTATGACGAAAATGGTAACATGATCTCGGACGGGAATCGAGGTGTAACTATTTCCTATAACGAAATTAATTTACCGAAAGAAATAAGCAAAAGTTCTGAAATAATTTCGTACATTTACAATGCAAATGGCGAAAAATTAGCCATGAAAGTCGGGAGTTCTTTGACATATTACCGGGGATTAATGGTTTATAGTAATGATAATTTATCTCATATCATTCATCCGGAAGGATTGACCAGGAAAAGTGGTAATAGCTTTGTTTATGATTATGCATTATGTGATCATTTGGGAAGTACTAGAGTTTTACTTGAAGCATCTGGAAATACATTAGCCACGATTCAAACGATGGAATATTACCCGTTTGGTTTGGCATTCCAAAATAATAATCTTGATAAAAACAAGTATTTGTATAACGGTAAGGAATATCAAGATGCATCTATTGGAGGAAGCGTGTTTGGGACCTATGATTTTGGGGCTAGACTTTATGATCCCGTTGTCGCAAGATGGTTCTGTCAAGATCCTGCAGTTCAAATGATGAGTCCTTATTGCTATTGCGGGAATAATCCTGTGATAATGGTAGATCCCAATGGAGAATTCTCGTGGTTAGCTTTTGGTATAGGTGCTGCATTTGGAACTTTTTCTGGGGGAATGTTGGCTAATGGTGGACAAGTAAATCCTTTTAAGTGGGATTGGAGTTCTGGCAATACTTGGGGAAAGATATTGGGTGGTGCGGTTATTGGTGGAATGTCGGGTGCAATTGGTGCAGAGATTGCCGCTAGTGGAGGTTTTATGGCAAACACTATCGGTACTATGGCAGGAACTCTCAACTCTTCTCTTGGAATGTCTCTATTAAGTGACGGCCTAATAGACCCAGGAATTTCATTCGGGTTCGGTAACTTGAATTTGCGAAGTGGAAAATTTGATTTCTTCCTTGATGGAAATAATAAATGGTACGAGGATCTTGGATATGGTTTAGGTGCTTTTGCAACACTATCTGATGTTTGGTCTGGAATTAAAGGATCTTATAATGCCACAGGGAAATTGAGATTAGAAACGGACGGACATTCACAACTTTACAATTATCAAGATGGGAAAACTTTTTCTTGGGGTGCTATGGTCGGAGGACAGGGCAGTACACAACATTATGAACGTACATTGCCAACAGCTTTTAAAAGTTTAGATCCGGTTGTTGATTACACTAATTCTGAGACAAGCATTCTTTTACGATCTGTTGATATTAAGAGGGTCAATATTGCGGGTTATCAAAAATATATAAATACACTTCCCGGTGATATAAAGTATAAGATGGCGTTAATTATGCCCTTGAAAAATATGCATTGCACAATTGCAGCTTCCAGGGCTCTTTTATCTGGAGGTGTTTTTAATATTCCTATTTTGAGAACGCCGATGTTTTTGGATTTACAAATGCGAATTAGAGATTATGCATTTATGGGATATAATTTAAATAACTTGAAGCAATGAAAGGTGTTTTTGTTCATATCGTTTTTGGGGACGAATTTGAAAGCCCAACAATACATTTTGATTGAAAATCGTGGGCAAGTTCATTTTTTAGATTACCAAGCGGTAAAATTTGAATATGGAACTTATAGAATATCTAAAGATCATATACTGGCCGAGGATATTTGCGGGTATCATTTGGTAGGATACGCTTGGAAATTAGATTCTTTGATTCTTTATTTGGAGAGAGGAGGTGTTGTTACAGAGAAAAGTGTGCTTTGGAATTCGAGTATAGTTGTTCCTCAACGAGAGTCATTACGAGATTCTAATTTGATGTCATATTATCGACAATTGAAAGATCCTAATGCTGTTTATCAATATGATGATCTTACAATAAAGATTCGGAATAGGGGGCATGTAACTTGCTATAAGGGGGACAGTCTGTTATGGGAAAAATCGCCTCGTATCAGTTCTTTCGGAATAGGTACGTATGGCTTGGGATACCAAAACCCTGTAATATCGCAAGACAAGAGAACGTTATTGTTTCAATACGCAACTTATTTTAAACAATACCTGGTAGAGATAGGCGTTCTTACCGGAAAAGTGACTAAAATTGGACGAAATTCAGATGAAATTACTTATTCTTATTCTTATTCACCAGATGGGAATTATATCCTATATCGAGCACGAAATCATCGATTTAAAATGTATGATAAAATAAACCCTAAACGAAAGACGCCTTTAGAGTGTGGATCATGGAAAAATGCTTTTTGGCTTTATCGTTAGCAGGTTCATTTAAGTAGGGTGTGATATTATTAGGAGTATCCACAATTTTTAGTATTAGATAATCTTAGGATCGGGATATAGTCGAGAGGCTATTTCCCGATCTTGTCTTTAAATTTAGCATTAATTGATCTGGCACGGTTTTCCAATGTCGATCGTAGATCCAAATAGGAAACACAAGATATTGGTTTCAATAAGAAGACGGGCATTACATTTGTGCAAGATGTTTATGATGAAGTGGCTGCATATAGAGCTCAATATGTATATGATCCTCAGTCTGTTAAATGAATAAATCCGATAAATGATCCTCGGGGATTAGGATATATTACAGCACCTTGGGTTCAAGGAATTTTTGATCCCGTGGATGGAAAATCTATGCCCCAGGAGGGGCGGCTAATATGGGAATTTATCCGATAAATATAAATTCCACAAAAGAGGATTTATTGAAAGCTTATCCTAATTTTGTAAAAGAAATTTTACCAGAGTCTGTTAAGCAAATTCCAAACTTAAAATATAAAAGAAAATGAAGCTACTACTTTTATTCATATTGATGTTATTTTTATCATGTAGTCCTTATTCTCGATTATCCGGTCTTTATCATTATGAGGGAAAAGGGGAGTATACGGGTGTCGTATGGTATATGCAATTGAACCCGGATAGCACTTTTGTTGTATCGAAGAAGGGTATACTAGGAGAGAAGGTAGATACACTTTATTTTTCTTATTCGGGAAAATATCACGTTCGAGATAAAAGGGTGTATGTGCGTGAAATAATAGATATGAATGATGTTTCGATGATGCTGCAATCTGCTCATATTTATTCTTTAGTATGTCGGAATTATAGGACTTTAGTGTATGGCGAGAAAATTTTCACCAAAATGAGAAAGCGAGATAAGCATTAATGGTTATTTATTGAATGATTGTTTCATGTTGAAGTGTAATATTACGAAATCATGCAAAAAATTGTATTACTCTGAAAAAAGTTTACTCTACAGGTTTATTTTTTGATTATATAAGAATAGGTATATTGAGGAGGTTTTAATTCATTCCTCCTCGATATTCATTTAGGAGAATATCTTTTTAGGTTTGGCTTTTTTAAAGTTCGTGCTTCAATATTTTTAAGAGAGGTAAGTTTTAGAAATTTCTGCTTTTTATTCTAAAAGTAGGTTTGTATAATTTGAGATATTGATTTCAGGGGAAAATAAGCAAAGAATAGGTAGTGTATAGGTAGAGAACGAGTAACAACACCAGAGTAACACTTATATGACACTAGGGTAACATCCGAGGGGTACGTTCTTATTTGATTTTAGACGAAATGTAGAGTCATTTTTTAGGTATTATCTCTTTTTGTTTTTTGCCTGTTCAATGCAAAATTTCGTTTGAAATGTTTTCCTCTGAAAACTTATAATTTTTTTCTTAACTTTGGAGAATCAATTAAAACTAGAAGAATTATGAAGAAATCATTTTTATTTTTGGCAGATGGATTTGAGGAAGTGGAAGCACTTGGAACGGTAGATGTATTGCGTCGGGGGACGGTAGAGGTAAAGACGGTTTCGATTTCCGGGAAGAAAGAAGTAACGGGAGCGCATGGGGTTCCTGTAGTTGCCGATCTTTTGATAGATGAGGTGAAGGAAGAAGAGGCCGAATTTTTGATTTGTCCGGGAGGGATGCCGGGTGCGAAGAATCTGGGTGACTGTCCGGCTTTAGTGCAATTGATACAAAAGCATTTTGATAAAGGGGGATACGTGGCTGCAATCTGTGCCGCTCCGGCTTTGGTATTGAGTAAGATCAAGATGGACCGGAAACGGCAGATGACTTGTTACCCGGGATTCGAGGAGTATTTACCGGAGGCGGACATGCAACCTCATGGTGTCGTTGTGGATGGAAACCTGATTACAGGCAGAGGTCCGGCGTATACCTTTAAATTCGGTTTGGCAATCCTTGAACAATTGACTTCGAAGAAAGTCGCGGAGGATGTGGCTGCCGGAATGTTACTTGACTAGATGAAGTATTTTATACTTTTCGGGATATGCTGTTTATTTGCCCTGCAAGGGGTGGGACAGGGAACAACACTTGGAACCCGGATCGCACCACCTTCGGGGTATACCAGAATAAACGCGGGGGAAGATTCTTTCGGGGCTTATCTGAGGAATCTTCCTTTGCGTCCTCGTGGAACCAAGGTCCGTTATTTTGATGGGCGGGAAAAACGGGACACGGGGGTATACTGTGCCGTGGTCGATATGGAGATCGGCAAGCGGGATTTGCAGCAATGTGCGGATGCCGTGATTCGTTTACGGGCGGAATATCTTTACAAGCAAAAAGCGTATGATAAGATACATTTCAATTTCACGAACGGTTTCCGTGCGGACTATGCCAAGTGGGCGGAAGGATATCGGATAAGCGTGAAAGGAAATCAGGTTTCGTGGTACAAGGCGAAAGAAAAGGATTATTCTTACAAGACTTTCCGGGCTTATCTGGATATCGTGTTTGCTTATGCCGGAACATTATCTCTTTCCAAGGAAGTGCAGCCCGTACCGGTTTCTTCCATGCGGATCGGGGATGTTCTTATTCAAGGCGGTTCGCCCGGTCATGCCGTGGTTGTGGTGGATATGGCGGAAAACCCTTCTACCGGGGAAAAGCTGTATCTGTTGGCACAAAGTTATATGCCGGCACAGGATATACAGGTATTGAAGAACCCGGGAGAACCCAAAATCTCACCTTGGTATTCTTTGAAATCCACGGGGAATATCATCACTCCCGAGTGGGGATTCACGTCTTCCGATTTGAAACGATTTAAGGAATAATGTGATTATATTTTTCAAAAGCCCCCAATCCGAATAAGGAAAAATCATAGCGTATCGGGTCTATCGGGTCCAGTTCCCGAAGGCGGGCGGTAAGTTCTTCCACGGCTTTGCGGTCGTTCTGGTTGCGGGTGAGCAGACCGAGTTGACGACTGACGTTGCCGGTATGGAGATCCAGCGGGATGAGTAGGGCAGAGGTGGGAATGTTTTTCCATAACCCGAAGTCGACTTCCCCGTCGCGACGAACCATCCAGCGCAGGAACATGTTTACTCTTTTGGCGGCGGAACCTTTGTCCACGTTGGCAATATGGCGTAGTACACGTGGTTCGGCGGGGAGAGAGGTAAAGACGGTATGCCATTCCCGCAAAACGTCGAACATATCCCCGTGTTTCCGGTAGGCTTCCGTGAAGACGTTCTCCAGTCCCCCGCGGTTACGATAGATGTTGGCAAGAGATTGAAGAAAATAGACACAATCATAGCTGTTGAACGTGCGATGTTTGAAGTTACGGAATCGTTCGTAATCAGCGGCGTCGGCGTGCATCACGAAATCGTACGGGGCGTAGTCCATGAGTTGCATGAGTTCCTTGCATTTCTTGATAATCGTGGGGCGTTGTCCCCACGCGAGAGAGGCGGCAAGGAAGCCCGCTATTTCAATATCTTCTTTCTCTTCAAAGCATTTGGGAATCTGGATCGGGTCAGTCTCGATAAAAAATTCCGACTTGTTGTATTCTACGTATTTTTCGTCCAGTAACTGTTTTAATTCCTTGGAAAACATAATCATCAATCGTAAATCGTAAATCTAAAATTTCCCGGCTCTCAGCATCTCCCTTTTTCCCGGTGGTCCCGGAAGACGTTTCAAGCTGAACCCGACTTCCCGTAAGGCTTGTTTAACGATTCCTTTCACGCAATATGTCACCAGAATCCCGTTAGGTTTAAGAGCTTGATAGAATTTGGACAGGATATCCGCGCTCCACAAATGAGGTTGGACATCCGGCGCGAAAGCATCAAAAAATACGATATCGAATTGTTCGGTGAAACAGACGTCTGAAAAGTCGGCCTCGTGTTTATGCAACGTGAAGTAAGGGGTGATTTCAACTTCTTTTTCCCAAGGGGAGCTATGTATCTCTTTGAATAAGGATGCATCTTCTGCGGGGAAAAAAGTCGTGTAGTTCAAATTAGCCAGTTCTTCTTCGGTTAGCGGGTATTTTTCGAAGCTGTGGAACACGACATTCCGTTGGTTATCCTTTGCGTTCAGCAGGGTTAAAAAAGCATTTAACCCGGTACCGAACCCTGCTTCAAGGATGTGGATGCTGTTTTGCCCGTAATACTCGATTCCGGCTTGGATAAAAATATGGCGGGATTCTTGTATCGCGCCGTGGACGGAATGGTAGTGTTCATTCAGTCCCGGTACGTGTAACGTGGTACTCCCGTCTTCCGTTGTGATAATCTCACGGTGCATCATCAGCACAATTCCTGACGTAATAGGTTAGCAAATTCGACGATATCGTTTTCCGTAGTGTCGAACGAGCATACCCATCTCACTTCGGCGGCATCTTCATCCCAAACGTAGAAGAAACATTCGTCTTGCAGTTTTTGGATTTTATCTCTTGGGATAATGGCAAATACTTCGTTGGCTTCCACTTTTTGAGTAAGGGTCACGGAAGGTATTTGTTCCGCCGCGTTTGCGAGGTTCTTGGCCATGGCATTGGAGTGGGTAGCGGCTTTCAACCAAAGGTCATTTTTCAGCACGGCAGAAAATTGTGCGGCGATGAATCTCGTTTTGGAATGCAGTTGCATCAATTGCTTGCGGATATACTTCACGTCTTTCGATATTCTCGTGTTAAAGAAGATTACTGCTTCCCCGAACATCATCCCGTTTTTCGTGCCCCCGAAACTCATGACGTCGATACCGACTTCTTTCGTTATGCTTGCCGGGGAACATCCCAAGTGAGCGATGGCATTTGCTATGCGTGCCCCGTCCATGTGGACGTACATGTCATGGGCGTGAGCGAAGTCACATATCTCTTTTAATTCGTCATGCGAATAAACGGTTCCTAATTCTGTGCATTGCGTGAGCGAAATCACTTTGGGTTGCACGTGATGTTGGTCACCGAAGTGGTGCATGTGGTTCTGGATTAACCCGACATTCAATTTCCCGTCGAACGTGGGCACGGTCAGTAATTTGCTTCCTGTTTGTTTTTCGATAGCCCCGCATTCGTCCACGTTGATATGTGCTGTTTCGGCACAGATGATGGCGTTGTATGAATGCGTGAAGGCGGACAGGCTCAAGATGTTTGCCCCGGTACCGTTGTACACGAAATATACATCGATGTCTTCCCCGAATATCTCTTTGAAATCGGCAACAGCCTTTTCCGTGTAAGAGTCTTCTCCATAGGAGTGAGCGTGCCCGTAGGCGGATTCTTCCAGTGCTTTGAAAACCTCCGGTAGTACACCTGAAAAGTTGTCGCTACCGAAACCTCTAATACCCATAATTGAACTAATTTATTTATAATTGTTTGGACAAAAATAGTGATTATTTATATTATCGGGAAATAAAATGAGGCTATCTCATTTTTATTTGAGATAGCCTCTGTTATTTTGAATATTGATTGTCTTATCCCAAGAACGATAACAGGATACCGGCGGCAACGGCAGAACCGATAACTCCCGCCACGTTTGGTCCCATGGCATGCATCAGCAGGAAGTTGCCGGGGTTGGCTTCTTGTCCCACGTTTTGTGACACGCGGGCTGCCATCGGAACGGCAGAAACTCCGGCTGAGCCGATCAACGGATTAATCTTGTTTTTGGTAAACAAGTTCATGAATTTTGCCAGTAATACGCCACCGGCACTACCCATGCTGAACGCCAAAATACCGATTACCAGAATTGCCAACGTCTGGAAATTCAAGAATGCCGCCGCGGTAGTAGTCGCTCCCACGGAAATACCGAGGAATATGGTAGTGATATTCATTAACTCGTTTTGAACGGTTTTACTCAATCGATCCACGACACCGCTTTCACGCATCAGGTTACCCAACATCAAACAACCGATTAGCGGGGCTGCCGATGGCAATAACAAGGACACGAAAATAGTTACCACGATAGGGAACACGATTTTCTCTTTCTTGGAAACTTTACGCAATTGTTTCATCACGATTTCCCGTTCCTTTTGAGTTGTCAACGCTCTCATGATGGGTGGTTGAATCACGGGTACCAGTGCCATGTACGAGTAGGCCGCAACCGCGATAGGACCGAGCAGGCCCGGTGCCAGTTTCGAGGTCAGGTAAATTGCCGTCGGTCCGTCAGCACCCCCGATAATCCCGATGGAACCTGCTTCCGCGTAAGTGAATCCTAATGCGATAGCACCCAAGAAGGTAGCGAAGATACCGATCTGCGCGGCTGCCCCCAGAAGAAAACTTTTCGGGTTTGCCAACAGCGGACCGAAATCGGTCATGGCACCTACGCCGATAAAAATAATACAGGGATATATGCCTAACTTAACACCTATATAGATGTAGTCCAATAGCCCGACATTGTTAGCGTCCGCGAAATTTGCCCAATGTATATGCCCACCGTCGAAAAGTTCCGGGTGATACAACCCGGCTCCGGGTAGGTTGGTCAGCAACATACCGAAGGCTATAGGTAATAATAACAAAGGCTCGAATTTTTTCACGATAGCCAAGTAAAACAGTACACATGACACCAGTATCATGACGATACAAAGCCAATTACCGTTTGACAAGTGTGCGAAACCCGTGTCATTTATAAACTTCATTACCTTTTCTCCCATATCAATCTCTTCCGCGCTCGCGCTAAACGGAAGAATGAATAACCCGAGTAATGTCGCTATGCTTAAAAGATATTTCTTTAATTGTTTCATTGTTAACAAGTTTACGATGAATTAAGCCAAATCAACAAGCGAATCCTCTTGGGAAACAGACTGTCCGACAGTCACATGGATAGCCTTCACCTGTCCATCGTTGTTAGCCATGATGTTGTTTTCCATCTTCATCGCTTCCATCACGAGTAAAGTATCACCGCGTTTCACGCGGTCGCCTACTTTCACGTTAATGGCAGAAATCGTACCGGGAAGCGGGGCTTTGATTGAAGTTTTGTTAGATGAAGTGTTGGAGGATGAATGATGTACCAGCGTGGCGGCAGGGATGGCTGCAGCCTTACGAGCAACGGGTGTTGACGTTGTGTTTTTGCTCTCGTAAAGTACATCATATGAAATCCCGTTTACCTCAACAGTAGCCTTGTTATGATCTGTTACGCTCACGGTGACATCGAAATTATTCTCGTCTATAGTGATTTTAAATTTGTTCATAATCTTTAATTGTTACTTGGTAAGATTTCTCATGCTATAAATTTTAGAACTCCACGGGGAATAGCGTCTTTCTACCTCCTGTATCGTGATGACGTGGGGTTCTTCATCATGCGAGTCAAAGTACAGGTGCATTGCCATGGCAATGGCAGCCTGTTCATGTGGCGTCGGATGAGCATCGGTTGTTACCGCAGGTGCCGTAACACTGGGTTGGGGTTTCACTTGGTCTTCCAAACGATCCGTGATTTTTGTTTGTAAATTAATGATCCAAATCAAAATAACCAACAACAAAAACACGGTACCCATCCCTATCCCGGTAACGAGGAGCGCGTAGCCCCAATTGATAGCTAACATGGTCATATCTTAAATTATAAAGGTATATTAGAATGTTTCTTCATCGGGTTGGTAACACGTTTGGTCTGTAATGACTGGAAGGCTCTAATCACGCGGAAGCGAGTGTTACGCGGCTCGATAACATCATCAATATACCCGTAAGAAGCAGCCTTGTACGGGTTGGCAAATGCCGTGTTGTACTCTTCTTCTTTTGTCGCGATGAATTTGGCTT
This sequence comes from Butyricimonas sp. Marseille-P3923, assembly GCF_900184685.1. Lineage (GTDB taxonomy): Bacteria > Bacteroidota > Bacteroidia > Bacteroidales > Marinifilaceae > Butyricimonas > Butyricimonas muris. Next base: position 1,396,829 of record NZ_FXXL01000007.1, on the reverse strand, counting down.
TCTCTTCGGCGTCAGTGATAGCCGCCAACTCCTTACCGTACAACACCTCGATAGCACCCTTGGCTCCCATAACGGCGATTTGTGCCGTCGGCCAAGCGTAGTTGAAGTCACCTCGCAATTGCTTGCATGACATCACGTCGTGAGCCCCACCGTAAGATTTACGCAAAGTCACGGTTACTTTAGGAACGGTAGCTTCCCCGTAAGCGAACATCAGTTTTGCGCCGTGAGTGATGATTCCACCATACTCTTGCACGCGTCCGGGCAAGAATCCCGGCACGTCAACCAACGTTAATACAGGAATATTGAAACAGTCGCAGAAACGCACGAAACGTGCAGCCTTGCGTGATGATTCTATATCAAGCACCCCGGCATAGAAGTTCGGTTGATTGGCGATAACCCCGACAGAACGTCCTCCCATGCGGCAGAAACCGACAATAATATTGCGGGCATAACGTTTGTGTACTTCAAGGAATTTGCCGTTATCCACGATAGCCTCGATAACCTCCATCATGTTGTACGGGTGGTTCGGGTTGTCCGGTATCAAGCTGTTCAGCTTGTCTTCCAAACGGTCGATAGGATCATTGCATATCACCATGGGAGCCTCTTCCAAGTTGTTGGAAGGTAAATAAGACAGTAAATCGCGAATAGTAGCGATCCCTTCTTCTTCGTTTTCCGCCAAGAAGTGAGAAACACCGGATTTGGTAGAATGAACTTCAGCACCTCCCAGTTCTTCCGTACTGATGTCTTCTCCCGTTACGGTTTTTACTACTTTAGGTCCGGTCACGAACATGTAGGACGATTGATCGGTCATCAGGATGAAGTCCGTCAACGCGGGAGAATACACCGCACCTCCGGCGCAAGGACCGAAAATGGCAGATATCTGGGGAATTACTCCCGAGGCCAAAATATTGCGTTCAAAAATTTCAGCATACCCGGCCAAAGAGTTTACCCCCTCTTGAATACGGGCTCCACCGGAATCGTTCAACCCGATAATCGGGGCTCCCACGGTCATGGCTTTATCCATAACCTTACAGATTTTTTGTGCCAACATTTCGGAAAGGGCACCGCCGAAGACCGTGAAATCTTGGGCAAACACGAACACGAGGCGTCCGTCGATAGTACCTTGTCCGGTAACGACACCGTCGCCCAAGAATTTGGTTTTCTCCATGCCGAAGTTGTAACAACGGTGTGTTACGAACATGTCAAACTCCTCGAAACTATCTTCATCCAGCAACATGGCGATTCTTTCCCGCGCGGTATATTTCCCTTTTTTGTGTTGGGATTCGATACGCTTTTCACCCCCTCCAAGTTTTGCCTGAACTCGTAAGTCGATTAATTCTTTGACTTTATCTTGATTTGTCATATTGTCATGATTTATGTGAGGCCGTTCATTAAAATTATTTTGTTCCGCAAAGTTCAGTCAATACTCTGAACGTTGATTTCGGGTGAAGGAATCCGATTCTCAATCCTTCAGCACCTCCGCGCGGAGCTTTGTCGATCAGTTGACAGCCGGCGGCTTGAGCGTCATTTAATGCTGCTTGAACATCTTCTACTGCAAACGCGATGTGATGCATACCACCACCGTTTTTTTCCACGAATTTACCGATAGGACCCTCGGGGTCTGTAGATTCGAGTAATTCGATCTTAGTTTGTCCTACCTTGAAGAAAGCGGTTTTAACTTTTTGATCTTTTACTTCTTCGATAGCGTAACATTCTAATCCTAAAACGTTTTCATAATACGGGATTGCTTCATCTAAGCTGGCAACTGCGATGCCGATGTGTTCAATATGTGTCGGTTTCATAACAAAAAACATTAAAGTTATATATTATATTATAATCATTTAGCATATAATTGACGCAACTTTCACAAGGATATTCCTTGTTAGATAATCAAAGCGCGAAACTACTCATTGTTATTGCGATTTTCAAGTAAAAGCGATAAATAATTTCAAAAAAAAAGAGTTTATACTTGTTTTAAATAAAGAGGGGATAACCTATGTGGTCGAATTGCGTAAAACTTGTAGTTTTTTGAACGAATATTAGGGATAAATCTAAAATATTGAAGTTATGAGCAAGCAAAAATTAGTAGTTTTTATTATCGCGATTATCGGTATGATCGCCACTTTTTTACCGTGGTACGAGATGGGAAATTCGGGTATGATTATGGGATACCGGACATCCGGTTGGTTCACGTTTATTATGTTCGCTTTGGCATTCCTGTTCGGGCTGCGCGGAAAGCAAAAAAACGATATGACCGGGGGATTGTTATATTTGGCTTCGATATTTTCCTTGCTTGCCGCTTTCGCGGTGATGTGGCAATTGATTGCTCTCGGGTTGAACAAGGAAGGAGCCCAGATGACTGTTGCCGGAAATATGATGGCACAACAGACACGGGTCCTTTACGGTGCTTATCAGGTATTGATCGCCGGAATATGTTTGCCGTTCGGGGCATTTTTGTTCAGGAATAAAAAAGTGGCACGTTAAATTGATTTTAAATACAGCTACCCGTGGGGCGAAGTCTTATACTTGATTGTGCAATGTACTACCCATGATTATAGGGTATATCCCATATAAGTGGTTCTTTAAATATACTTTATAGGGTAAATCTTCTATTATACTCCCATGAAACTTCCATCTATACTCTATCGCGATAAAAAATGGATGGTGTTTTATTTGGAATTGTATGAAATTTGTGGTATGAAAAGTACCTGTTGTATTTATTCACGATAATTATTCGGGATTGTAATTCCTTGTGTACACACCGAGTCTTGAAGATATACTCCCTCGGTTTACGACAAATGAGAATATCAATAGATTCAGGGATTTAAAAGATTGCCGAACGGGTAATTAAATTTTAAATTTAAAATCTAAAATTAGTAGGTTGTGACATTGAAAAAAAATTTCTACCTTGTCAACTCGTTTTTGCAGGAAAAAATTAATAATTAAATAATACAGATATGTTTGATAAAAACGTGTATATCAATAGAAGAAAGAGACTTATCGAGAAGATGAGCGGTGGTTTAGTGTTAATACTCGGCAACGAGGAAGCGCCGGCAAATTATCCGTCGAACACGTATAAATTTCGTCAGGATAGTTCTTTCCTTTATTTCTTCGGTTTGAATCACCCGGGGTTTGCCGGGTTGATGGACGTGGATTCCGGGGAAACCTGTCTGTTCGGGAATGACGTGGATATGGACGACATCATCTGGATGGGACCGCAACCGAGCGTGAAGGAACTGGCCGCCGGAGTCGGCGTCACTCAATCGGCTCCTTTCGCTAAATTGGCTGATGTGCTGAAGGAAGCGATCGGGAAAGGTCGTAAAATTCATTTCCTGCCGCCTTATCGCTATCATAATATGTTGTTGCTCGAGGATTTGTTGGGCATCAATCATTCTCTATTGAAAAGTTACGCGTCGTTGGAATTGATCAAGGCTGTCGTGTCTTTGCGTTCCGTGAAGGAAGAGTGCGAGATAGAGCAGATAAATCTGGCCTGTAACATCGGTTACGAGATGCACGTCGCTGCCATGAAACACGCTTTGGCGGGACAGAAAGAGCAGTATATTGCCGGGTTGATCGAGGGAATTGCCGCTTCGTACGGGAGTATGGTTTCTTTCCCCGTGATTCTTTCCCAGAATGGCGAAACGTTGCACAATCACGATCATAGTAAAACGTTGACCGTGGGACGGATGATGCTGACGGATGCCGGCGCGGAGAATAACATGTGTTATTGTTCGGACTTTACGCGTACGGTTCCCGTGGGCGGGAGATTCGACCAGCGGCAGAAGGACGTGTACAATATCGTGTTGGCTTGTAACAACAAAGCGATGGAAATTGCCCGTCCGGGAGTAACTTACCAACACGTGCATCTTGAAGTTTGTAAAGTGTTGGCTCAAGGTTTGAAGGATTTGGGATTGATGAAGGGTGACGTGAATGCCGCTGTTGCCGCGGGGGCGCACGCTTTGTTTATGCCTCACGGTTTGGGACACATGATGGGATTGGATGTTCATGACATGGAAGATTTGGGACAGATTTATGTCGGGTACGATGATGTAACCCGTCCGATTGACCAGTTCGGTACTTCTTCTTTGCGCATGGGACGGGAGTTGCAACCGGGATTCGTGGTAACGGACGAGCCGGGGTGTTATTTTATTCCCGCTTTGATAGACCAATGGAGAGAACAGGGATTGCATCAAGAGTTCCTCGTGTATGATAAGATCGAAACGTATAAAGATTTCGGCGGTATCCGTTTGGAGGATGATATTCTGATCACGAAGGACGGGTGCAAATGCATGGGTGACCGTCGTGCCCCGATCACGGTAGAGGAAGTTGAGAACACGATTAATGGGTAATGGATAAAAAAGTAAGATAATGAGATTTGTAGTATCAAGTAGTAGTTTTTTGACGAGGTTGCAGGCGGTGAGCAAGGTGATTAGTGGAAAGCCCGCGCAACCGATTTTGGATAATATTTTATTGGTCGCTAAAGACGATACGCTTTACGCGACGGCTTCCGACAAGGAAACCACGATGGAGGCGAAGGTGGAGTTGGAGAATCTGGAAACCCCGGGGAGTATCACTATTCCCGCCAAGTTGTTGCTGGATATCTTAAAAGAGTTCCCCGAACAACCTTTGACGTTCGATATTAATACCGGAACGAACGAGGTGAAGATTATCTCGGACAAGGGAGAATTTTCCGTTCCGGGCGAGAGTGCCGAGGATTACCCGGTGCAGTCTGCCATGAGCGAGGGGGTGACCTCGATTAATACCAATTGCGGCATGTTGCTGGAGGGTATTACCCGCACGGTTTTCGCCACCGCGAATGATGATCTGCGTCCGGTGATGAATTGTATTCTGGTCGAAATGAACGCGGATAATTTCACGTTCGTGGCTTCGGACGCTCACAAGCTGGTACGTTACAAACGGTTTGACGCCAAGACGGACGGGGATCAATTCTCTTTGATATTACCGAAGAAACCGTCTTTGCTGTTGAAGAATATCTTGCCGAAGGACGAGAGTGAATTGCAATTGCAGTTCAACGAGAAGATGGCTTGCTTCACGTTCGGGAATTACAAGATGGTTTGCACGCTGGTAGAGGGACGTTTCCCGAACTACAATTCCGTGATCCCGCAGAATAACCCGAAGAAGATTATTATCGAGAAGAAAGAGTTGTATAATTCGTTGAGACGGGTATCCGTGATGGCTAATCAGGCAAGCAATCTCGTGAAGTTGGATTTGAGTAACAACACGATCGTGATTTCCGCACAGGATGTGGATTACGCTATGTCCGGACACGAGACGATCACTTGCCAGTACGAGGGCGACGAGATGGCTATCGGCTTTAAATCTCCTTTCGTGCAGGAAATCCTGTCCAATTTGAACACGGAGTCTTTGGTACTTGAATTGTCCGATCCGAGTCGTCCCGGTTTGTTCTTGCCTTACGAGAATGATAACGAGAACGAGGATTTGTTGATGTTGTTGATGCCGATGATGGTTTAATAATTTTAGATTTTAGATTTTAGATTTTAGATTTCCCCTTGTGCGGGCTTGCGCTTTGGACGTTGTGGTGAGATTTATAATCTGAAATCTTAAATTTTAAATCAAAAATTGATAACTTGGAATTAAAATTGAATAACCCGATCGTGTTCTTTGATTTGGAAACGACGGGTATTAATATCGCGAAGGACAGGATCGTGGAGATTTCTGTTCTGAAAGTGATGCCGAACGGGAAAGAGGAGCAGAAGACGGTACGCGTGAACCCGGGGATGCACATTCCGGAACAGGCTTCAGCTATTCACGGGATATATGACGAGGACGTGAAGGATTGCCCGACATTTAAGGAGATTGCCAAGGATTTGGCTCGCTTTATCGAGGGGTGTGATTTGGGTGGATACAATTCAAATCGTTTTGATATTCCTTTGTTGGCGGAGGAGTTCTTGCGTGTGGACGTGGATTTCGATATGCGGAAACGCAAGTTCGTTGACGTGCAGACAATTTTCCACAAGATGGAACAGCGTACGTTGAGTGCGGCATACCGTTTCTATTGCGATAAAAATTTGGACGACGCGCATACGGCTGCCGCCGATACGACAGCTACTTACGAGGTGTTGAAAGCCCAGTTGGACCGGTATCAGGACACGTTGGAGAATGATATCGCTTTCTTGAGTAAGTTTTCGACGCAGAATAACACGGCGGATTTTGCCGGGTTTATCGTGTATAACGAGGATGGGGTAGAGGTCTTTAATTTCGGTAAAAATAAAGGCGTACCCGTGGTTCAAGTCTTGAAAGAGCAACCCGGTTATTTCGCGTGGATGCTGAACGGGGAGTTTCCGTTGTACACGAAAAAGATTCTGACGGAGATTCGGTTGAGGACGGCGGGGTTGGTGAAGTAATGTCCATATAATTATTAGTATAAAAAAGAAGGCTATTTTTATAGTCTTCTTTTTTTTGGGGGCAGGGCTATTTTTATTGTATTTGCGGTTCTCGTGAAATAGTCGTGTTGCTTGATGAACCTTGTCCGCTTTTTTCCGTATATGTGTCAGGTAAAGTGATTAATAGGTGGGGTTAGATTGTGGGGTTGGGGATTTTGGCATAATCCTTGCTGTATAGCCTATTGTTGGAATGATTTATAATTAAATAGTCAATGGATTTATGAGATTTACATGGATGGTTTGCATGATACCTGCTTTTTTGTGGGCGGGGTGTAAAGGGAAAAAGGAGACGTATCAGGATATTGTTCGTCCCGTGAGAGTTGTGAACGTGGAGTCGTTGGGGGCGATTAATAAGTTGTACACGGGAGTGGTGGAAGCCGAGGAATATAGTAATCTGGCATTTAAGTTATCGGGGCCGCTGGTGGCAATGAACGTGGACGAGGGGCAGAAGGTGAAGAAAGGACAAGTGATTGCCGCGGTAGACCCGTTGGATTACAAGTTGCAATACGAGGCGAATAAGGCGGCTTATTTGACGGCAAAATCTCAGTTGGAGCGGAACAAGAGGTTGTTGTCCATGCAGGCTATTTCCAAGCAGGAATACGAGATCGCGGAAGCGAATTATATAAAAGGGAAGTCCGCTTACGAGACTTCTGCCAATACATTGGAGGATACCAAATTGCGGGCTCCTTTTGACGGGTTCGTGGAGAAGAAGTTCGTGGAGAATTACCAGAAAGTGATGCCCGGCGAGTCGATTGTCAAGCTGGTGAACCCGAATAAGTTGGCAGTAGGTTTTACATTGCCGGAAACGAGTGTCGATCTGACTCGCACGCCGATGACGGTAACCGTGGAGTTTGACACGTACAAGGGGATTTGGTTCAAGGCGAGGGTGAAGGAATTTATAGACGCTTCTCCCGACGGGACGGGTATTCCCGTGAAACTGGTGATTGATGACAGTCGTTTTTCTCGTGACATTCATAATATTTATCCCGGTTTCTCTTGCAAGGTGAACTTGAAGATTGAAACGGCGGAGGGCGATGGTTATATCGTGCCGATGAGTGCGTTGTTCAAGAATCCGACGACGAACGCGACTTCCGTGTGGGTGTATGATCCTAAAACCGAAACGGTGAAGAGCAAGACGGTTGAGATCGGACAATTGTTCGGGAGTGACAAGATAATGGTACAGAAGGGACTCGCGAACGAGGATATTATTGTCGTTGCCGGGGTGAATTATATCACGGAAGGACAGAAAGTAAAGCTGTTAAAATAAAGGGGAGTTATGAATATAGCAAGATATTCGCTGGATAACACGAAAGTGATTTATTTCTTTTTGGCTATTTTGTTGGTCGGGGGAGTGCTTTCCTTTGATTTGTTGGGCAAGAAGGAAGATTCGCCTTTCGTGATAAAGACGGCAGTTATTATAACGAAATACCCGGGGGCGACGCCTGCCGAGGTGGAACAATTAATCACGGAGCCTATCGAGCGGGAAATACAGTCGATGCGGCGGGTGAAGAAGATTAAATCGGATTCTTATTACGGGATGTCGAAGATTCAGATTGAATTGAATCCGGCAACCCCACCGGACGAGATGCCGCAGATGTGGGACGAGTTGCGGCGCAAGGTGTTGAATATTCAACCGGCTTTGCCGCAAGGGGCATCGACGATCAGCGTTTCGGACGATTTCGGTGACGTGTTTGGTATTTATTACGGGTTGACTGCCGCGGAAGGATTTTCTTATCACGATTTGAGGGAGTGGGGGCAGAAGTTGAAAACTCAACTCGTGTCGGTTGACGGGGTGCAGAAAGTCGCCTTGTACGGGGAGCAGACGGAAGTGGTAAACGTGTATATCACGATGTCGAAGTTGGCGAACTCGGGAGTGGATCTGAACTCGTTGATGCAGACGATCAAGTCGCAAAATTCATTGATAAACACGGGCGAGAAGCGTGCGGGAAATCTGGAATTGAAGATATTGGCGGACGGGACGTACAAGACATTGGATGATATCCGCAACCAGTTGATTGTGACACAAACGGGACAACAGGTGCGGTTGGGGGATATTACCACGATCGAGAAGGGATATCTCGATCCGCCGGGTAGCCTTATGCGGGTTAATGGAAAGCGGGCTATCGGGATTGGTGTTTCGACTGATCCGGAGCGGGATGTGGTGAAGACGGGGGATAAGGTGAAAGAACGTTTGAGCCAGTTGGAAGAGTTGATGCCCGTGGGAATAGAACTGGTGACGCTTTACCCGGAAAACGAGATCGCGCGGGAGGCGAATAACGGGTTCCTGTTGAATCTGGTGGAATCTGTCGTGATCGTGATTTTTATTATTTTGTTGGTGATGGGGTCCCGTGCCGGATTGTTGATCGGTTCCTCGTTGATCTTTTCTATCGGGGGCACGATGCTGATCATGCAGTTTATGGGTGTCGGGTTGAACCGGACGTCGTTGGCGGCATTTATTATTGCGATGGGTATGTTGGTGGACAACGCTATCGTGGTGACGGATAATGCCCAGATACTAATCAAGAAAGGGATGCGACGGCGGGACGCGTTGATACGGGGGGCTACTGTCCCGCAATGGGGATTGTTGGGTGCCACGTTGATTGCCATATTTTCATTCCTGCCTTTGTATTTGGCTCCTTCTTCGGTGGCGGAGATGGTGAAGCCGTTGTTTATCGTGTTGGCGATATCCCTGTCCTTGAGTTGGATTCTGGCATTGACGCAGACGACGGTTTTCGGTAATTTTATTTTGAAAGAAAATTCCGGGGGCGAGGGGAAAGACCCGTATGACACGAAGTTTTATAACAGGTTCGTGTCCGTGTTGCGGGGCTTGATTCGTTACAAGGTGGTGACGATCGTGTCGGTTGTCTGTTTGTTTCTGGCTTCGATGTATATCATGGGGGTGATGCCGCAGAATTTCTTCCCGAGTATGGATAAACCTTATTTCCGTGCGGATTGTTTCCTGCCGGAAGGTTTCAGTATCCGGGAGTCCGAGAAGATGATGTCGGATATCGAATCTTACTTGATGAAGCAGGAGGAAGTGACGAATGTTTCCGTGACGATCGGGGGCTCGCCGTTGCGGTATTATCTGGCAAGTACTTCTTTCGGTCCGAAAGCGAATTTCGGCAACTTGTTGATCGAGGTGGAGAAAAAAGAGCAATCCCCGGTGGTTGAAGCGCGGTTGAATACTTACGTGCGGGAGAATTACCCGGATATGCTGATCCGTTCCTCGTTGTTCAAGTTGTCGCCGGCGGTGGAAGCGGCTATCGAGATAGGGTTTATCGGGGAGAATATAGATACACTGGCAGCATTGACGGAGCGGGCAATGGGCATGATGCGGGAATGTGACATGGTGACGGATGTACGCAGTAGCTGGGGAAATAAAGTGCCCGTGTGGGAGCCTGCCTATTCGCAGGAACGGGGACAACGTTTGGGTATTACCCGTCAATCCGTGGCTTATGCTTTGAAAATAGCGACGAACGGGTTGGCTCTCGGTGATTTCCGCGAGAAGGATTTGTTTATGCCTATTCTGTTGAAAGAGGACGGGTTCGATAGCAAGAATCTGGATAACATGAAGACCTTGCCCGTGTTTGCCACGCGGGGGTTCACGGTCCCTTTGGCACAAGTCGTGGATAGTTTTGCCTATAATTATCATTATAACGTGATTAAACGGTACAATCGCGACCGGGTGATGATGGCACAATGTGATCCGAAACGGGGAGCTAACGCGAAAGCCGCTTCCGCACAGGTATGGGATAAGGTGAAGAAGATGGATTTGCCGGAAGGGTACACGATGAAGATATTCGGGGAGGACGAGAGTCAGGCGGAATCCAACGAGGCGTTGGCAGCCAATATGCCGTTGACGTTTATACTGATGTTTATCGTGTTGCTGTTGCTTTTCAGGACTTACCGGAAACCGACGATTATTTTGTTGATGGTGCCGTTGATTTTTATCGGTGTCGTGTTCGGGCTTCTGGTGATGGGCAAGATGTTTGACTTCTTCGCTTTGCTGGGAGTGTTGGGATTGGTCGGAATGAACATCAAGAACGCGATTGTGCTGGTCGATCAGATCGGTATAGAGCAGGAGAACGGGTTGGCTCCGCTGGATGCGGTATTGCAAGCCACGAAGTCGAGAATCGTTCCGGTGGCAATGGCGTCGGGGACAACGATATTGGGTATGTTGCCTTTGTTGTTTGACGCGATGTTCGGGGGAATGGCGGCTTGTATCATGGGCGGTTTGCTCGTGGCGAGTTTGTTGACGATTGTCGTTCTTCCGGTGACGTATTGTTTGATATTTAGAATTAAAGCCGATTAATTTTAGATTTGATGATTTTAGATTTTAGATTGATGAAAAAGATACTTTTAATAATAGGGGTTTTGCTGATACTGGCGGGTGCGGTGACGGGACAGACGTTGACCGTGGAGCAATACCGGGCGAAGGTGTTGGAGTATAATCAGGATATAAAACAGGCGAAGGAGGCGGTGAATGCTGCCATGTTTGCTTTGAAAGGGATTAAGACGGGATTCTTTCCCAAGTTACAGGTCGGGGGAAATTATTCGTATCAGATTGAAGACGTGGAGTTTATGCAGGGGGTGAATATGAAGCACGATAATTACACGGCGGAGGCTACGCTCTCGCAAAATGTGTATGCCGGAAGTGTGGTTCGGAAGCAGAAGGATGCGGCGGTTTTGCAGGAAGCGATAGCTCGTTTGGGCGAGGATTTGACCACGGATAATATTGTCTATGCTGCCGACGTGAATTACTGGACGGTGGCGGCGAACGAGAGCCAGTTTTATATAGCCCAAGAATTTGTGTTGATCGTGAACGAGTTGGACGGTATCGTGCAGAAGCGTTTTGACGAGGGGGCAATCAGTAAGACGGACTTGTTGATGGTGAAAACCCGTTTGAAGGAAGCCGAATTGCAATTGTCCACGGCGACGATGAATTACCGGATGGCGATGCAATCTTTGAAAATCATGATGGGTACGCCGTTGGAGGAAAACGTGGTGCTTGTGGATTCTATCCAGAAGCCCGTGATTGTGCCTGCCTTACAACCGTTGGATGTCGCTTTGCAGCGTCGGGCGGATTACCAGATCGCGACACAGAATCTGACTTTGGCACAGCAGCAGACGAAAATCATTCGTTCAAAATATTTACCTCAGTTTGCCGTGGGGCTGAAAGAATCGTGGGGAACCCCCTTGATTAACGTGGACGGGAAAGAGAAATTCGCGACAACGGCTTTTGCCAAATTGAGTATGCCTGTCTTTAATTGGGGTGAAAAGCGTCAATATGTTCGTCAAAATAAAGCCGTGGAAACGAGCAAGGAATTGGAGATAAGTAAGATGCAGGATCAGGTGAAGCAGGAGTTGGCTAACGCGTGGGTGAAGCTCAACGAAACGTGGAAACGAGTGGAAATTGCCAATTCCACGCTGGAAATAGCCAAGGAGAATCTGAAATTGAACACGTTCAGTTATAACGAGGGGAAATTGCCGATATTGGATGTACTTTCTTCTCAAGCCACGTGGTTGCAGGCGTACACGAGTGTGGTTGCGGCAAATTACCAGTATAAGGTGGCTTATGCGGAGTACGTGAAGATATTGGGAGGGGAGTGATTTATGATTTATGATTTATGATTTACGATTTATGATTTGGTGATTCGGGGATTATTGATTTTGCGGACTTAAGGAATTGGGGCGTGTTTTGGCACGCCTCGATTCGTTTTGTAAAAATGTATAATAAGCGGGTAAATTTTCAAGTTTTTACGGGTATTTCTTCCAATAAATTGTATTTTTGCAGACTAATGGATATTAGTATTTAAAAGATTAGAGCGATATGACGATAGAGAAGATGCTTACTCAGCAAGTGCTGGAAGCCGTAAAGGCTTGTTACGGGGTTGAATTAACAGAAAAGGACGTTCAATTGCAGGAAACCCGCAAGGAGTTTGCCGGAGATTTGACGGTTGTTGTTTTTCCGTTTACCCGATATTCCAGAAAGTCGCCGGAAGAGACGGCGAAAGAGTTGGGAGAGTATTTGAAACAAAATATTGAAGAGGTGGAAACCTACAACGTGATCAAGGGATTTCTGAACGTAGTGATTTCCGCCGCTTATTGGATTGAGGTGTTGAACGAGGTGGCACGGGAAGAGAAGTACGGGTACGCGAAAGAACCGAGCGGGAAAACGTACATGATAGAGTATTCTTCACCGAACACGAACAAGCCGTTGCATCTCGGGCATATCCGTAATAATTTCTTGGGTTGGTCGGTATCGGAGATACAGAAAGCGAACGGGCATCATGTGATTATGGTGAATCTGGTGAACGACCGCGGTATCCATATCTGCAAGAGTATGATTGCTTGGGAGAAGTTCGCCAATGGTGCTACCCCGGAAAGCACGGGAACGAAAGGCGACCATTTCGTGGGGGATTATTACGTGCGTTTTGATAAAGAATATAAAGCCCAGACGAAGGAATTGATGGAGAAGGGCATGACGGAGGAAGAGGCAAAGAAGCAAGCCCCGATATTGCTGGAAGCGCAGGAGATGTTGCGTAAATGGGAAGCCGGGGACGAGAAAACGGTTGCCTTGTGGCGGAAGATGAATGACTGGGTGCTGAAAGGATTCGAGGAAACTTACAAGATGATGGGTATCACGTTCGATAAGGTGTATTTTGAATCGGAGACCTACAAGAAAGGGCGTGATCTCGTGTTGAAAGGGCTTGCCGACGGCGTGCTTTACCGGAAGGACACGGGTAGCGTGTGGGCGGACTTGACGGGTGACGGGTTGGACCATAAACTGTTGTTGCGTGACGACGGGACTTCCGTGTACATGACTCAAGATATCGGTACGGCTTACGACCGCTTCAACGAGTTTAACATGGACCAAGAGATATACGTGGTGGGTAACGAGCAGAACTATCATTTTCAAGTGTTATCGTTGGTTTGCAAGAAACTCGGTTTCGACTGGGCGGATAAGATTAAGCATCTCTCTTACGGTATGGTGGAACTGCCGGAAGGTAAGATGAAATCACGCGAGGGAACGGTGGTGGATGCCGATGACCTGATTGCCGAAATGATTCACACGGCACGGACGACTTCCGAGGAACTGGGAAAATTGGACGGCTACTCGGAAGAGGAGGCGGAAGACGTGTACCGTAAAGTGGCTCTCGGGGCGTTGAAATATTTTATCTTGAAAGTAGACCCGAAAAAGACCATGATGTTTAACCCGAAGGAATCTATAGATTTTAACGGGAACACGGGACCTTTTATCCAATATACTTATACGCGTATCCGGTCGGTATTGCGCAAGGCGGAGGAAGCCGGAATACAAATCGTACCGGGTGATATACATACCGGGTTGACGGAGAAGGAACAGAACTTGATTCGGTTTATCGCCAAGTTGCCCGCTGTGGTGAAAGAGGCGGGAGATAATTACAGTCCGGCTTTGCTTGGAAATTACGCTTACGATTTGGCGAAAGAATTTAATCAGTTCTACCACGATTATTCTATACTGAAAGAAGAGAACGAGCAGGTGCGGAACTTGCGTTTGTTGTTGGCTCAGCAGTGTAGCGTGGCTATCCGTAGCGCGATGGGAATGTTGGGGATTGAGATGCCGGAGAGGATGTAGACGGATTTTAGATTTACGATTTATGATTTAAGATTTACGATTTAAGATAATGGAGAAAATTGAGCCTAAAGATATAAACGAGAATGTAATCCGGTTAATCGGGGACGAGTGGATGCTGGTAACGGCAGGTGACCGGGAGAAGTTCAATATGATGACGGCGAGTTGGGGAAGCATGGGCTTTCTTTGGAATAAACCGGTGGTGATGGTGTTCGTGCGACCGCAGCGGTACACGTTCGAGTTCACGGAGAAACGCGATACATTCACGTTGTCGTTTTTTGACGAGAGGTATCGTCGGGCATTGAACGTGTGCGGTTCTGTTTCCGGTCGGGACACGGATAAGGTGAAGGAAAGCGGGTTGACACCTTATTTCACGGAAGCGGGGAATCCTGCTTTCGAGGAAGCATCTCTCGTGCTGGAGTGCCGGAAGTTGTATGCCGATTTCTTGAAGGAAGAGGCTTTCACGGAACGGAAGATCGCGGATGCCCAATACGGGCAAAAGGATTTCCACAAGATGTACGTGGCTGAAATTATTAATGCTTGGGTGAGGAAATAACGAATGGATTTATGTACATATCATAGTCATTGCACCTTTTGTGACGGTAAGGCTCCGGCGGAAGAGTTCGTGAAAGCGGCTATCGAAGCCGGGTTTCATAGTTATGGGGTATCTTCACATTCCCCGCTTCCGTTCGATACCCGGTGGTCGTTGAGTAAAGGAGATGTTGAGGCGTATTTGCAGGAAATGGAACGCTTGAAGAAACAATATGCCGGGCACATCGAATTGTACGTGGGGTTGGAGATTGATTACCTGAATGACGGCTGGGGACCCGCGAATGATTATTTCCAGCGGATGCCATTGGATTACCGTATCGGTTCCGTGCATTTGGTGACGAATGGGGAAACCGGTGAGATGATGGATATGGACGGTAGTTTCGATGATTTCCGGGAGAATTTCCGGAACGTCTATCACGATGACCTGAAACATCTCGTGCGGGATTATTTTCGTTCTTCAGCCCGTATGGTTGAACTGGGAGGTTTTGATTTCGTGGCGCACTTGGATAAGATTTCCATGAACGGTTTGTTGGTGGAGCCGATGCTCACGGAACAGGCGTGGTATAATGAATTGTTGAGGGAGTATTTGCAACTGATAGCCGAGAAAGGCGTTATGGTGGAAGTGAACACGAAAGCGTACACGAAAAAAGGATTGATGTTCCCGAATGTAAAATATTTCAAGTGGTTGAAGGAGTTGAATATTCCCGTGATGGTAAATTCGGATGCCCATTTGCCGCAATTGGTGAATGATAACCGGGAATTGGCATTCCGCTTGTTGCGGGATGCGGGAGTAAAGAGTACCATGCGCCTGCATCGCGGGGTATGGGAGGAAGTACCTATGTCGGAAATTAAAAATTGAAAGATGAATAAATGTCTGGTCATTTTAGGTTGTTTTTTGACCTTTGTGTTGTGTGGTTGTTCCGGGGAAGTAGAGGACGATTTGATAGATGTGTTGGCTAACGAGAAGCAAGCCATTCATGATTACCTGAATCAGCACGCAACCGGGGAGGTGCTGGCAATCCCTTATTACAGTCGTAAAGGGATGTTGATAGATTCTATTTTTATTTTTAATCATAACAGTAGCGGTGACGTGGCTAAGGATTCCGGATGGGTGGTGATGGATTATGACATGTATGATTTGAATGATAAGATATGGGATACCACGAATCCGGAAAAATGGAGTGAAGAGTTTACGCCGGGATATGCTTACGGCGGACCTGTGCTGCATCGGGTGGATACGGCGAGATATAATTTTTTAGGGGAGGCATTTCGGCATATCGGAGTGGGTGATGCCGGGGGTGAGGTGATTATCCCGTCGG
Organism: Butyricimonas sp. Marseille-P3923; assembly: GCF_900184685.1. Classification (GTDB taxonomy): domain Bacteria; phylum Bacteroidota; class Bacteroidia; order Bacteroidales; family Marinifilaceae; genus Butyricimonas; species Butyricimonas muris. The sequence goes on along the minus strand of NZ_FXXL01000007.1, from coordinate 1,380,918 downwards.
TCTTGGGTGCGGTAGACGGGAGAACTTTGCGTTACAAGTTGACTTCTTATAATGTTTTCGATGATATCGCGGAGCATGAAAAAGAGTTGATGGATGCTTATATGGCTCCGTTTTCATCCGCCGACACTTTGCATGTTCTCCCGGGAGAGGTAAAATCGGATACGATTACCTATATTATATTTCTGGAAAGAGAGGGGGATACCCGGAAGTTGCAAACCGGGGATTCGGTTCTGCTGAATATGGTTTATGGGATACTGGATGAAAAAGGATTAAGTACTCGGACATTTAGGGCAATAAGAGAGGATACAACAAAGATATTGTTTAATGAACGGTGGCAAAGAGATATTCCCTCCGGGTTGACTAAAGGGTTGCAGCGATTGCAGCAAGGCGATTCGGCTCATATTCTTATCCCTTACGGGATGGCATACGGGGCAGCCGGGAGAACGCAGAGCGCACAAGGTGGTGGGAAGTATTATTTGGAACCTCCTTATTGTACATTGTGGTGTTGGGTAAGGGTAAAGGAGATATTCCCGCAAAATCAAGAAGAGTAGTATTTTTATAACAGCTAAATAAAAACGGAAAATGAAAAGAAATTATTGGATGATGATGCTTTGCTTGTTAGCAGGCGGTATTGCAGGTTGCTCGGATGATGACAAGGGACCGACTTGGAGAGAGCTTTTTGATGAGGAACGTGCCCTTGTACGAGAGTTCATGAAAGATAAGAGCCCGAGGGACTCCGTCGTGTTCGATGTGGAATTTGATAAGCAAAAGTTTCAGGATGTGGCTTACGTGTTTAATTATAGCACGGATGAAAGTAAAAAGCAACCACAGGATGGGCAATTTATTCTAGTGAATTATACTGATAGGACTTTAACCGGGAGTATTTTGGATGATACTAGAGTGTCGGTTATCGGGGGTGAAAAGATACAGAATCCGAAATATCCCATGGGAGGTCCCGTTTACGAGCAGGTCATCTCGGATAAGGAAGTTTATTCCCGTTTTTTCAAATATTTTCGGGAAGGAACATCCGGTTCTATCATTTTGTCAAGGTTACTTCGGGGAAGTTCCACTTACTTGTATCGCGAGTATAAAGTAGAGAAAATTATTGAAGGTAGTTTGTTGGATTATGAATACGAATTGATGGACAAGTTCTTAGAGGCGAAAGGTTTTGATAAAAAGAATTTGATTCAAGCTCCCTCGAAAGCAGAAAATGATACGATTACTCAAATTTTGAAATTCGAAGAAACAGATGGAGAGGCGATTTTAGCCACCGATAGTATTACGGTAAATTGTAATGGATACATTTTGGATGAATTCAGCGATAATTTTAACGAGAATAAACTTCGTGCAGTCTTGAAAATGGATAAGGAGGAGAAAGAAACATGGAAAGTTTCTGATTTGATAGAAGGATTGAGAGTCGGTTTGACTAAAATGCGCGTGGGTGAGAAAGCGTATATTCTTATACCTTCCGGTAGAGCGTACGGGAAAGGTATTTGGAATTACTATCAATACGTCATGCCGCCTTATGCAACTCTCGTGTACGAGATTGAGATTTTTGATAAAAAACCTAATGTCAAGTAGCGATTAGTCTATGGATATTTGTTTAGAAAGTACCTTGGAGCTTGCCGTGGCTTGGGCGAGAGAAGTGGGGGAAGTGCAACGTTCTAATTTCAGGAGTGGTCATTTGGATATAGAGACGAAATCGACTGTACATGATGTGGTGACGAAAGTGGATAAGCTAAGTGAATCCATGTTGCTGGAGCGTATCGGGAAGCATTTCCCGGAGCATAGTGTATTGGGAGAGGAGAGCGGTGAGCATGACTTGCATAGTGATTATCTGTGGGTGGTCGACCCTTTGGACGGAACGAATAATTATAGCCAAGGACTGCTCGTGTACACCGTTTCTATCGGCTTGCAATACAAGGGTGAAACGGTATTAGGTGTCGTTTATACTCCTTATACGGATGAGTTGTACACGGCTGTTCGGGGTAAAGGTGCTTTTCTGAATGGTAAACAGATTCATGTAGCTACTAAGACGGATTTGAATCAGAGTGTGTTAGCTACCGGGTTCCCGTATGATAAAGGGATAAATCCCGTTAATAATATTGATAATTTGAGCCGTATATTGCCGCATTTGCGAGGTATCCGGCGTATGGGTTCTGCCGCTTACGACCTTTGTAACGTGGCTGCCGGATTCTTGGACGGTTACTGGGAGCTCGGTCTGAAACTTTGGGATGTATGTGCCGGGGTTCTGATCGTACAGGAAGCCGGAGGAGTGGTAGAGCATTTCCGATACGATCGGGGAATAGCGATTATGACAGCGAATCCCAAGCTATTGGAAAAGATAAAAGATTATATACGATGAATGGGCTGTATAGCCCATTTTTCGTATATAATTTTTATAATACAATTATCTCAAGCGATTTAATTTTTTCCCTGATAAGATAGAAAGTCTTTTTTTATTGTATAACTTTGCAACAAAGGAGTATTCTTTTATGGGAATAGATGTAACGCAAATCTTACATGGGGTGAATGATAAGAACGAGAAAGCATGGAAAAGTGTTTTCACGTATTATTATGCTGCGTTATGTTCTTATGCGGACCGAATTATTCGGGATGCTGTTGTGGCGGAGGATTTGGTGCAGGAGGTTTTGATGAATGTCTGGAAAAGTGAGCGTAAATTCCCTCAAATAAATGATCTTACCTATTATCTTTATCGGTCGACTTACAATCAGGCGATGATGCATTTGCGCCGGGAGAAATTCCAAGAACGTTACGTGCAACAGGTCTTGCAGGAAGAAAGCGATTTCACGGATGAAGAATTTGCGGAAACGGTTCGGGAAGAGCTGGTACGGCAGCTTTATTTTTATATAGATGAACTTCCCGAGGAAAGAAGAAAAATAATCTTATTGAGTATAAAAGGATATTCCGGCAATCAAATTGCCGAAGAATTGGGTATTTCCATTAACACTATAAAGACTCAAAAGAATCGCGGATTCAAGTATTTACGGGAGAAGATGAAAGATTCCGCTCATTTGTTCTGGTTGACCGTATTCCTTTCTTGATAAAGAAATCATTTTTTTGAAAAATAATTCTCGTTTTTGTCACACCAAATGAAATGTCGTGCATTTTATGAGTGTAATTAGGAAATGAGATGAAAAGAGATTTAAATAAGATTGTGGCATTAATGCGTAAAGCGTATTCCGATACATTGCAGGATGAGGAACAGAAAGAGTTCGGGCAATTGATGGAGGATAAGGCTTTGCACGATGTCTATTCTGATGTGGAGGATGATGTTTATCTGGAAAAGCATTTCGCCCGTTACGAGCGTTTTTCTCCTGAAAAGGCCTACGAGATTTTCAAGAAGCAGCAACAGAAAAACAAGATAAGGATTATCTTGCGGCGGGTGGCTGTAGCGGCTTGTTTTATTTTACCGTTGTTGGGTGCCGGGATGTGGATGATGTGGCAAGAAGAAAAACAAGAGCAGCCGGTGGTATTGGCAAAGCGGGAGAACGTGCAGTTGAAATTGTCGGACGGGCGTGTCGTGGACGTTTTGCAAGGAAACGAGATTCAGGAAAAAGGCGGTTCAACGATTCGGATGGAGGAAGGTTTGCTCTCGTACAAGCAAGATTCTGTTCATGGTGATGAATTAGTATATAATGAATTAAATGTACCGCTAGGGGGAGAGTGTAACGTGATTTTGGATGACGGGACGCGAGTGTGGGTGAATGCCGGGAGTAAAATAAAATATCCGGTTCGTTTCGCGAAAGAGAAGAGAGTGGTGTCCGTGAAAGGGGAAGTTTATTTCGATGTAACGAAAGACGGGCGTCCCTTTGTTGTGGAAACGGAATTGGGAAAAGTTAACGTGTTGGGAACTTCTTTCGGGGTGAGGGCATACAATGATGAAGCGGTGTTGACGACCTTGGTTTCCGGGAAAGTGATGTTCACGAGCAAGCAAGGCAAAAGCGTGACCCTATTGCCGAGAGAACAAGCGGTGGCTTCCCCGGGGGGAGCGTTGAGCAAGCGGGAAGTGAACGTGGAGGAGTATGTCGGGTGGAAAGACGGCTGGTATATCTTCAAGGAGGAACGCCTTGAAGATGTGATGTGTACCTTGTCGAGGTGGTATGGTATTACGATTTTCTACCAGAATCCCAAGGTGAAAGAGATTCGGTTCACGGGTAATCTGAAACGGTATGATTCTATCATAACTTTCTTGGAGGTACTTGCCGCTTCGGAGGAGGTCAAATATAAAATAGATGGTGATGTAGTGTTCCTGTATGAATAAAAGAAAACACGGACAACAAATTTCCTAGGTCTGGAGTCCGTGCTCGATGTATTAATTTAAATACTTTACAAAGTTATGCAAAAAAACAAACGTTTTAGGTTTGGGGAGCTTTTTATGTACCAAAAAAAGATGTGGTGTATTATGAGATTAGCATGTATTCTAATTTTGGCGTTTAATTTGAGTGTTGCCGCTGCTGCATTTTCGCAGAGTAAGGTGTCACTGGAGTTGAAAGATGCGACTATGGAAGAGTTTATTGCCGCGATGAAAGAGCAGACCGGCACACAGTTTTTGTATAACTCTTCTTTGTTGAAAGTAAGTGAGTTGATCACGGTAAACGTGAAAGACGAAGATTTTAGAGCGGTTCTGGATAAAGTGTTGTCGCCGTTGAGGTTGACTTACAACGTTGTTAATGACGTGGTTGTAATCAAACGTTTGCCTTATGTGGCTCCCGACAAAACGTGGAAGCTGAAAGGGAAGGTGACGGATCAAGCGGGAGAAGCCCTACCCGGTGTTACGGTTCGTTTGAAGGGAACTACTATCGGGATATCGACGGATATCGACGGGGCTTTTACCATGGAGATGAAGAAGGATGTCGATACGTTGGTGGTTTCTTTCATTGGTATGAAGACTCAAGTCGTGCCGGTGAAGCGTGAGAAGACGGAATATGTGATTAAGCTGGAAGAGGATGTACAGGAGATGGACGAGGTGGTTGTGGTTTCAACCGGTTATCAGGATATTGACCGTCGTCGTTTGACGAGTGCCGTGACCACCTTGAAGATGGATGATATTAAGGTGGCGGGTATTGCTTCGATAGACAAGATGCTGGAGGGACACGTGCCGGGTATGATTTTCATGCAGAACTCCGGTCAGGCGGGGGCTGCCGCCCGAGTCAGAATCCGCGGTACTTCCACGGTGTTGGGTAATCAGGAACCGTTGTGGGTGTTGGACGGGGTGGTATTGGCTGATCCGGTGAACGTGGATCCGTCACAGTTGAACGACTTGGACTTCGTGAACTTGTTGGGGAACGCCATTTCCGGTTTAAACCCCGATGATATCGAGCAGATCGACGTGTTGAAAGATGCTGCTGCCACGGCTATTTACGGTACACGTGCCGCTAACGGTGTAATTGTGATTACGACGAAAAAAGGTAAAGTGGGACCTCCCTCTGTTACGTATTCTATTTCAGGAACTTTGAACCGTCGTCCCTATTATTCCGACCGGGAAATCAACTTGATGAACTCTCAAGAGCGTATTGATGTATCGCGGGAGATGTTCCACCGGGGAATGGAGTTTAAGAATGTTTCCAACTGGGTTGGGTACGAGGCGGCATATCTTGATTATAAAGCGGGAATACTATCGTTTGACCAATTCCAAGAAAAGGCGAATTATTACGAGCGGGTGAATACGGATTGGTTTGATATTTTGTGTGAAAACAGTTTTTCCAATAAACACACGTTGAGCGTGACGGGTGGTTCTCCGAATATTCGTTACTATGCTTCTGTCGGTTACAATGATGAGCGCGGGGTAATCAAAAAGGAAAAGAATCAGACTTACACGGCTAATTTGAAATTGAACGGGAATTTTGAGAAAGTGGATTTCCAGTTCGGTATCATCGGGAACGTGAATGAACGTAGATATACTCCCACGAGTGTAACTCAATACGCGTACGAAATGAGTCGTGCCATACCGGCTTACAATCCGGACGGGTCACGGTGGTTTTATATGAGAGGAGCAACTCGTGATCTTTCTTATCCTTTCAACATTGAAAATGAAATGGAAACTACCTACCAGACGATGAACACGCATTCCGTGACGTTCACGGGTAATTTGAAATACCGGGTTTTGCCTTATTTGAACGTGGAGGGAACAGCTTCTTACACTTTTGGACGTAATACACAGGAAACGGTGTACGAGGAAGATTCTTGGTATGTGGCAAAATTGCGTAAAAAGGGGAGTGATGATACATCTTCCGAATGTCCGCTAGGGGGAGAATTGAAGGAGAGTAGTACGGATAGCCGGAATTGGTTGGTGCGTTTGCAATTGAACTACAATCAGATGTTTAAGGATATCCATCAATTGAATGTTGCGTTGGGAGGGGAGATGTCTTCCAAACGGTATAATAGTTATGCGGCGACACACCGGGGATACTATCCGGAACGGGGGAAGACTTTTGCTTCCATTGATGGAACTTTCCTGTATAAATACGGTCAATATCGGGATTGGATGGCCAAGAATAAACCGTCGATTTCGGAAACGCTGACGAATTTAACTTCGGCTTATTTGGCGATTACCTATACGTATGATAATCGTTATACCTTGAATTTCAATACCCGTATAGACGGTTCTAACCAGTTTGGTAGCCGGAGTAACGAGAAGTTGTTGCCTATTTGGTCTATTTCTGGACGTTGGGATGTGAAAGAGGATTTGTTGAAAAACAGTAATGCCGTCAATCGTTTGGCTTTGAAGTTCTCTTACGGTCACCAAGGGAATATGTTGGATAACCAGACTTCCAAAATGATTATCGAGAAGGGAGATTTGAACAGTTGGTATAACGAGTTTTCATCCACGATAAAGTATTATCCTAATCCGGATTTGAAGTGGGAGTTGACTTCTTCTTACAATATTGATTTGGAATTCAGTTTGTGGAAGGATAAAATCAGCGGTTCTATCGGTTATTACTACAAGCGCACGAAAGATGCTTTCTTGAGTAAGAGTGTATCGGAAATCAACGGGGTATCGAGTTATGTGGTGAACAAGGGAGAGATTTCAAATCAAGGAGTGGAAGTGAGTTTGAGCTTTACCCCGATTAATCAGAAGGTGGATGCTTCCGGTAAGCGGGGATTCGTGTGGCGTTTTGACCCGCAGATTGGTCAGGTGGTAAATAGTTTAATCAGTAAGGCCATCAATAATAAGGACCGGACAGTGCAGGATAAAATCAAATTCTCGGACTATTTGAGGGGCTCGGTCGAATTGAAAGGCAAGCCGTTGCAGACCTTTTACTCCTATCGTTTCAAAGGTTTGAGTTCGGTGGACGGTCGTCCGATTTTCTATGGTACGGAGGAAGAACAAGCTGATGCGTTGTACGAGAAATATTGCAATATGACGGACGAAGAGGTTTGGGATGCAGTATTGGTGGAATCGGGAACTCGTGTGCCCACGTTGCAGGGGGGTATCAACAACTATTTCGGTTATCGCCAGTTCGGTCTTTCCATGAATTTCGCGTATAGTTTTGGAAATAAGGTGCGTTTGTTGAAATTGTGTGAAGAGAATAATATCACTCCTTATCCGGAACGGAATATGCGCAAAGAGTTTGTGAATCGTTGGCAGCGTCCGGGGGACGAGAACAAGACCAATATTCCGGGGGTGAAGGTTTCCGAGGCTGTGGATCTGCCGTGGTGGGGACAAAGCAAATACACCAGTAGCGGTAAGATGACTAGGTTTGCCGATAATGACATTTACGCTATGTATGACTTGTCTGATTTACGCGTGGTGAGCGGTAACTATTTGAAATTGCAATCCGTGACATTCCGTTACAATGTGCATGATAAATTTTGCAAAAAATTGGGAATCAATTCGGCTTACTTGAGCTTGACGGGAACCAACTTGTTCACGATCACCAATAAGAAATTGAAAGGGCAGGACGTGACTCAATCGGGTGCCGCTCCGACCATAAACATGTCTTTGCGCCCGAATTATTCGTTTACGTTAAATGTAACATTTTAAATGCAGTAGGATATGAAGAGTAGAATATTATATATTTGTCTGATGAGCTGCTTGCCGGTATTGTTTACCGCTTGCGGGGATTTCCTTGAGGAGAAGTCGCAGAATCTTGCCTACGTGGAGAAAGTGGCGGATTTGAACGAGTTGTTGATTGGTGAAGGATATTTAAGTGGAGGAAATTCAATAGATACTTTGAATGCCGGTACCGTGAACAAGTGGGGTAGTATATGGAATATGAATGCGGTAACGGGTAAAATGCCTGTAAATAATTTCCCTTATATTCATTTGATGGATGATGATGCGACCGAATATTTGCTCTGTGAAAAAAGCATCGCTAACACGGAAAAGAATTATATTCGCAAGAAAGCCGTTAATTTGCATCATTGGCAGCCGGATCCTTTTTATGATTCGGAAAATGCGGAGATTAATGATGGGAATTGGCAGAATATGTGGAAACGTATTGCTGCGATGAATTCTGTTATCTATCAAGTCAATGAAATGCGCGGTAAGGAAGATGATAAAGTGTTGTGTAATAAGGTTGAAGGGGAAGCTCATTTTTTACGTGCGCAGTACTATTTCTATATGGCGAATTTATACGGCAAGCCTTACCGAAAGGCATCTGCTTCTACTGATCCGTGTATTCCTTTGAAGATATCGGAAGAAATTGAGGATAAATATTTTAGCCGGGCAACGTGTGAGGAGGTATATCGTCAAATCGTGAAAGATTTGGAACAAGCTACCGTGTTGCTTCGGGGAATAGAACAAACGACCAAGTACCGGACAAACCAGACAGCCGCTTTCGCTTTGTTGAGTCGCGTACATCTTTTTATGGAGAATTACGAGGCTGCCATTGCGGTTGCCGATAGCGTTATCGGGAATCCGGATTATTATCTGCGGGATTTGAAGGCTTACCAGCGCGGTAGTGCCGTGTACGTGACTTCCCCCGAGGTGATTTTCACGCATGGACTGAATATCATGGCAGTGATTCATGCTCCGGTTGTGGTGTCTGGTAGTGGTGTGAATCAACAACGAATAAGTTCTGGTTACACGACTTCGGAAGATTTGTTGGCTTGTTATGGTGAGAATGATAATGATATGCGTTTGAAAGCGTTTTTCATCGAGCGTCCGGCACCCGGAAACGGTTGGCGATGCGTGAAAACTCAATTTAATGCGGAAGAGGTTTCCGATATTATGGCTATTCGCGTGCCGGAGGTTTACTTGAACAAGGCGGAGGCATTGGCTTTGTTGGGGCGTGATGCAGAGGCTATCGAAGTGTTGAATGAATTGAGAGAGAAACGTTTGAAAGTGGCGGGAGCGGTAACGGAAAGCGGTGAAAGGTTGGTAAACTTTATCCGTGATGAGCGCAGACGGGAATTGTGTTTCGAGGGACACCGCTGGTTTGATTTGCGCCGTTATGCCGTGAATAGTGTGTATCCTTACGAGAAGGAGATTCGCCATATTTCTTACGATTTTCTGGAAGGAAGCGGTGTATACCGGGTGGGTACTTACGTGTTGAAGCCTTATTCTCAGGATGCTGCTGCTTATATGTTGCCTATCCCGAGATACGCTATCGAGTTCAACGAGGGAACGTTGACTAACGAGGTACGTCCTTCAAGAGAAATAGTTGTAGAATAATAAAATTGTACGGAGATGAGAAAATATATATGGCTTATAGGTTTGTTTGCCTTGTTGGCATGGGCTTGCGGGGACAATGATGATGATTTTAAACCTTTCGGGGGCGAGCGCAATTGGCTTGTGGTGGAGGATAGCGATGACCCGATCGACGCTCAGCGGTATAGGATATTCCGGAATACCGGAGTTCCCGTGTATTACAATGACACGATTGGTAGCGAAATGCGTTATACTTTGGCAACGGGAGAACCTTACACCTATTACGAGGTATTGCAGGTATTTTACAGTCCGGGTAGTGTGACTCCCGGTAAATTGCAGGCAAACTATACCTTGGTGCGTGATCGGGATAAGGTGAAACCTGTTCTGGATTTTTTGGAAACCGATGCTTTGCCCCGGGTTCCGGAGTCGGTGTACGTGCCGAGTATTCTTTTGGTGGATTCATTGAAAACGCCCTCGGGAGATACGATTGCTTACAAGGGATTGAATACAATCGTGTTGAGTAAGGTGAAGGATTTCGATAAAGTGGACCAAAAGTTGTACCGGGGAGTTTTCCTTGCAACTTTGGTGGCAAATACGCTGGCCATTTCCGATGGCGAGTGGCTGGAAGATTATTTTTACGCGATAACTTATCGGGTAAATCCGGGAAATAAGAGTAAAATGTATTCAACGGGGACGACTTCGATTGGAACTTATGTATATACTGCCTATTCGGGACTTACCGTTCCCGCTGCCGAGCAGACGTTGGGGGGACTGGGTTTTGTCGGGACTTATACGAAACCGACCGGAACTTCAGAAAGAATGTGGCAAATACCGAGTAAGAGCCAAGACGTAAGGCAATATTGTATAGAGATATTTGCCAGTACGGAAGCTGAATTTATTGCAAAACATGGTCAGTATCCGGTGGTGATGGAGAAATACGAGGTGATGAAGCGGAAATTGGAAACATACGGTTTTACGTTCGAATAATCTTTGAGTTTATAGTTATAGAGTGTTTTTAGTTTATAAGGTTTATAGAGTGCGTGTAAAAATGCACTTTATACTCCTTATGTCTTTCAAAAACATGAGATTTGATTGTATATGTGTTTGTAAATCAATGTAATGTATGAAAAGTATGAGTATTAGTATGAGATTTTTAGCGTTATTGCTCTGTCTTGTGATGGTGGGACAGGTATCGGAAGGCGCAGAGCGGAAAAAAGACAAGAATAAAAAGGGGCAGCCTGTTGCTGCTGTCGACAGCACGAAGGTGAAACCCAAAGGCATTCCGGCTATCAAAGATTTTATCAAAGCCAATGCCGTGAAGCATGCGGGAATGTTCAACGTGTACGAGCAAGCAGACCGTTACTTCATGGAGATTCCGGACGAATTACTGGGACGGGATGTATTCGTGTTTGTTTCCTTGATTAAAGGCTCCGCTAAAGCACAAAGAAGTAACATGGATATGATGGGATATGGTGGTGATGCGTTATACAGCAAAGTTATCCGTTTTGAAAAAGGACCGAAAGACAGAATGTATCTGCACGAGCCTCTGTTCACAACCGTGATGCCGGATACCGCGAATGCCTTGTACGGGGCTATTGAGGCTTCCAATTTGATGCCGATTGTAAACGGGTTGGATATAAAGGCTAAATCGGAAAACTCTTCTTTGATTGATATCACGGATCTGTACAAGTCCGATCACTATTATTTCTCGTTGAAAGGTGCTGCCGAGATGTTGAATTTGGGAGCTTATCAGGCAGACCAGTCATACACGACTACAATCAGCAGCTACCCGAATAACATCATATTCCGTTCCGTGCGGAGTTACGCCCCGGGGAAGGCGCCGAAAGTGCGTCCGGGAATGCAGGCTCCGAAAATGGATCCGACCACGTGGGAAATGGCGGCTTCGTGGTATTTGTTGCCGGAGGAGCCGATGCGGCCCCGTTATTTCGATAACCGGGTAGGATATTTTGCTTATCCCATGATGGATTATGCGAAAAATCCGTTAAAGGCGGAAGTCATCGGAATGGTAAGCCGTTGGAGATTGGAGCCGAAACCGGAAGACATGAAAAAGTATGAGGCGGGAGAGCTGGTGGAACCGGCGAAACCGATAGTGTTCTACGTGGATTACAATACGCCGAAGTATCTGCAACCTTACGTGATTGCCGCTGTAAATGAATGGCAACCCGTGTTCGAGAAAGTAGGTTTCAAAAATGCTATTGTGGGTAAAATGATGCCGCGCCCGGAGGAAGATTCTACCTTCTCGCCGGAGGACGCCCGTTATTCTATTATATCTTACAAGGCTTCCCCGATTCCGAATGCTTACGGTCCGCACGTTGCCGATCCTCGTTCCGGGGAGATTATCTGTTCACACGTAGGATTGTTCCACAATGTATTGAGTTTGGCTCAAACTTGGTATTTCGCTCAAACGGCAGGTGTGAACCCGTTGGCACGTAAGTTCCCGTATGACGAGGAATTGATGGGTACGCTGGTGCAATACATCGTGGTTCACGAGATTGGGCATACGTTAGGATTGCGCCACAATTTTGCCGGTAGCTGGGTGTATTCACTGGATGAGATCCGCGACCGGGAGTTCGTGAAGAAGCATGGTCATGGTTCCTCGGTGATGGACTATATGCGTTTCAATTATGCTGCGCAACCGGAAGATAATATCGATCCGGAGGATTTAATCCCGAGAATCGGTGAGTATGACGAATTCGCTATTGATTGGGGGTATCGCTATTTCCCGCGATTCAAAACGGTAAAGGAAGAGGAGAAATATTTGAAGGATTGGGTGACCGCACAACGGGAAGCCAACCCGAGATTGTTGTTCGGTACGGAAATCGACCGGGAAGACCCGCGCCTGCAAGCGGAGGATTTGAGTGATAACACGATTCAAGCCAATATTCTTGGAATCAAGAATTTGAAATACATCATGAAACATATCGAAGAGTGGACTGCCGCTGCCGACGACGAGGATTACTCCGTGCTGAAAAGCCAGTATAAGGCGGTGGTAAGGCAATACGGAATGTTTATGATGCATGCCGTGAAATACATGGGCGGGCGTTACCAAGATGCAGCCTTACGTTCCGAAAAATTGCACACCTACACTCCGGTGCCGAAGGAAACACAACAGGAGGCGATGAAGTTCTTGAAGGACTATTACTTCACGAATCAGGCTTGGTTGTTTGATAATCATGTCGGAACGGTGACTTCTGTCGGTGGGGATGTTTATAAAGAACGGTTGTTGCAATTTATGATCGGTTCTTTGCTTGCGCAAGGTCCTAATTTCTTGAAACACGAGGGGTTGATTGGTGATAAGGCTTATACCTTGAAAAATATGGCAGATGACTTGTATGATGCCGTTTGGAACGATTTATACACCTCTAAATCTACCTTGGGAACTTTCGAGCGGATGAAACAGACGACTTATTTGACCACGATGTTCCAATTCTTGGATAAAGCCCCGTTGGAAAAACATCCGGAGCATATTGCGATTTTCGTTGCCCAATTGGATAAGATTTCCGCTCAAGCGAAGAAAAAATTAGCATCGGCGGGAGATGATTTGACGAAGAACCATTTGTCCGGAATTGTTCGGATGATTGATATGTGGTTGAAGGGTGAAAAAGATGCTTTGTTGAAATAAGTTGATGAATTTAAGAAAGAGTACGATGAATAGATTTTATTACATACTTCTGTTGCTTTGTTTGCCGTGGATGGCATTTGCCCAAGAGAAGGCTACACCGGCTCCGGCGGCTAAAAGCAAGGCACCCGTGACATACGAGGCTTTCTTCAAGAACGGGATGAGAAAGATAGAGGGTACGTTTCCTGTTTACCAGTCAGACAAGAAATGTTATCTGGAAATTCCTGCCGAATTGTTAGGGAAAGACTTGATGTCGAGCGGTATTATCTCGAAAGGTCCTTGGAATGGGACGGCATCTGCGAAAACGGATCTGCTAGTTTTCACCTTGGGGCGTAATGACCGCTTGGAGGTTCGGAAACAACTTTGTAGGGAACGCGCCGAGGGGGCGATGGCGGGAGCCGTGGAGGCGTCCGCTTTGGAACCGGTGGATTATTTTTATCCTATCGCTGCTTACGGTAAGGACAAGAAAAGTTATATCATTGATATTACCGCAGACGTCAATGCCACGGGCAAATTGTTCGCTTTTCCTAACTTGCAATGGGTAAACCGTCCCACAGCCGAACGTTCGGGATTGGATAGCGTGTACGTGATTGATAACGGTATGAAGTTCATGAGTTTGCATACGCAGACGGACTATATGCCTCCCATGATGCCCGGGCAAATGGGATATGACAAGCACAATTCCGTGATAATCGAGTGGACGTTGCAGGCGTTGCCCGAGCGTCAGGTGTGCGACCGGGAGGCAGATGCCCGTGTAGGGTATCTCTCTCTTTCTTTTAACGATTTTGATAGGAACCCGTATAAAGCGGAAGCGGTGTACGTTGTGCGTCGTTGGAATCTGGAAATCAGACCAGAAGACACGGAAAGATACAAACGGGGTGAATTGGTGGAACCGAAGATGCCGATTGCCGTTTATTTTGACCGTTCTGTTGACCCGGCTTCGCGGGTTGCCGTGGTTCGGGCTATTGAAGAGTGGAACGGTTGCTTCGAACAAGCAGGGTTCAAGAATGTGTTGCAAGTGAGAGAGGGAGGGCCGGAGGCTTATTTCGCTTATCATCAGATTAGTTTTTCGCGGGCATTGTTCACGAGAAAAGTAAATACGGTAACCAATCCTCGCACGGGAGAGATATTGTGTGCCAATATCAGTATCGGAAATTCTGATATACGGGATTATCTGTTGCGTGCTTTCGTCGGGTTGGGAGCGTATGAACCCGCCGTGTTCACGGATTCCTTGCCCGTGGTGCAGGGGGAGGTTGCTCGTTACGTGACTTCTAAATACTTGGGTGAAATATTGGGCTTGGTACCTAATATGGCAGGAAGCATGGCATACACGACAGCACAATTGCGGGATGCCGCTTGGGTGAAAGAACATGGTATTTCGGCTTCCGTGACCGATGGGTGCGGGGTGAATTATGCCGTGCAACCGGGGGATAATATTCCGTTGCGGGATTTGTTCTCCAAGGCTTCCGATTATGACCGTTGGGCTATTGAGTGGGGGTATCGTCAATATCCCGGCTTGGATGTCCAAGCGGAAAAGAAAGCATTGAAGGCTTTGGCGGGAAAGGCGAAAGATAACACTGCGTTGTGTTTTATGCCTGAAGGTCGGAAAGGTTATAAGACCAACAAGTTCGATTTGGCGCAGGATAAACTGGTGGCTGCCGAAATGGGTATCAAGAATCTGAAATTGCTGTTGCCTGCCATGGAAAGTATTGCGGAGCGTTTGGACAGAGATGATTCTTGGCAAACGTACGGTGACTTGACTATGATGATTTATGCGGCATACATGAATCATGTGGCGCTGGCATTGGATTATATCGGTAGTGTTACCCCGGAAGCTATCATTGCCGGGTATAACGAGCAACCGTTGAATTTTGCTTCCAAGGCACAGCAGGAGGAGGCGATGCGTTTTATCGGGAAATACGTGTTCGCGGGAGCTCCTGCATGGATGAACAATCCTTTGATGGAACAAGTGTCCGGGTTTACAGGAAGAGAACTGATGACGAATGTCTTGGAGAGGGTATTCGGTAAATTGAATAATCCCGAAGTACTCGCGTATTTGTTGTTGACCGAAAGAAAATTAGGTAACAAGGGATACACTTACGGGGACATGATGAACATGATTGACCGGGATGTATTTTTGAATTTCAGCGCGAGCAGGAAAGTGACTTCCTACGCGGCTTTAATGCAGACGGAATACTTGAAGAGCTTTATGAAGTTGTACACGGGAGCTAAGGTTGAAAAGTATCCGGGTGACCTTTCTTATTATTTGATAGAGAGAATGAGTCAATTGTTGAAATCAATAGAGCGATTGGGACGCACGCACGGTGATGCCGCTACCCGCCAACATTACCGTGGTTTGGGTATCTATTTGAAACGGGCGTTGTTGCCGAAAGAACAACCGGGAATACCGATGAAATAAGTTGTATTCTTTCTTAAATTGAAAGTTATGAAGAATATTATACTGACTTTATTTTTGGCGTTGTTTTTTATCGCTTGCACTAAGGATGAAAAGACAACGATTCGGTTCGATATCCGGGATTATGACGGGACTTACCCCCGGATTAATATTGGTTTTAAGTATCAAGAAATAAGAATTGATTCTGCCACCGGGAAAGGATTCATCGAGTTGGAGCTGCAAGAGCCTGCTTACGCGAAAATTACCGTGCGAAAACACGATTCGAAGTTGTGTTTTCTTGAGCCGGGAAAGGAATTGACCTTGACGTATAGCCAGAAAAAAGGAGAGAAAGAAATCGTGTACGGGGGAACCTTGGGCGAGGAAAATCAATTCTTGAATCAAGTGAAGTTTTATGACGGGGTGCGCGTTGATTATAAAAATCCCAATATACAGGTAATTGCCCGGAGAGCGGATTCGGTATTGGCTGTCAACAAAGCGAAACTGGAAAAAACGTCCTATTCAGCCACGTTTAAAGCGTGGGAAGGAAAGCGTTTGCAAGTGGAAACGTGGTTCCCCGTGTTGCGTATGCGGGAACTGGATACTGTCGTGTATTTGCAGACTATACGTCAATGTTTCGTGGAGGATTCGACTTATTTGTCTTTATCGAATTACCGGGAGTTCTTGGAGCAATATCTCCGGACATTAGTGCGGTTGGGGCACGGCACGAAGTCAACCTTGGAAGGGGAGGATTTGGCGGATGCCCGCTTGAAAATGATTTTCGATAATTTCCAAGAACCGGCTATCGTGGGCTACTTGGTGGATGCCACCTTGTTTCACTTTGCCGAGCGGGGTATCGAGCGTTATGAAAATATTTATAATCAACACGTGAAAGATGCGGCTCGTCTGGCACTTTATGCCGAGGCATGCAAGAAGGCAGACCGGATTGCTCCCGGGCAACCTTGTCCCGATTTCAGTTTCGCGGACAACACGGGGAAGACGGTGACTTTGGCTGACTTGAAAGGGAAATTCGTCTATATCGATATGTGGGCAACGTGGTGCGGACCGTGTAAAGGAGAGATGCCCAGCTTGTTGGAATTGGAGAAGCGTTTCGAGGGGAAAGATATTCTGTTCGTGAGTCTTTCCATCGACAAGAATAAAGATATTGAATTGTGGAAACAGACCATCGAGAAGATGGGATTGGGCGGTATCCAGTTGCACTTGGGGGAGAATTGGGATTGGTTGAAGATATTTATGCCGGCTTCGATGTCTGTACCCCGTTTCGTCTTGTTAGACCGGGAGGGGAAATTCATTGATGCCAATATGACTCGTCCTTCCGATAAAGCGACGGCAGAGAGATTGGAAGCATTATTATAAACCGATAAAATCAATGTATATGAAAAAGATTTTATGGATGCTGTTATTAACGGTAAGTTGCACGGGATTCGTTCGTGCGCAAGAGAGTGAAGGGATTCAATTTTTTCACGGGACTTGGGAAGAAGCCTTGCAACAGGCGAAGAAAGAGGGAAAGATGATATTCATCGATTGCTATGCCGATTGGTGTGGACCATGTGCCAATATGGTGAAGACCATTTTCCCCTTGAAAGAGGTGGGCGATTATTTCAATCGTCACTTTATCAATTTGAAATGTAACATGGAGAAAGGGGAAGAGGGTATAGCGTTGAAAAAACGTTTTGATGTGGTTTCCTATCCGACGTATCTGTTTATCACGAGTGATGGTTTTGTTGCCCAGAGAGGATTAGGATTTATGCAAGCGGATGCTTTTATCGCTTTCGCGAAAAAAGCTGTTGCTACCGGAAAGAACGGTAATGAAGAGCGTTTTGCCAAAGGAGAGCGGGACGAGATGTTCTTGAAAGGATATATAAACGAAATGCTCTCTTTGCATAATGCCGATGGTGTAGAAAGAGTGTTGAATACACTTTACGAGGAACAAGGAAGTAAAGTGCTGCGGGATAAAGATTATTGGGATGCTTTTGTTTGTTGTGCAGCGGATATCAATGCTCCTCTGTCACTCGCTTTCGTGAAAGAATACAAGAAATTATATAAGGTACATGGAGAATATGCGGTGCTTCAAAAAATCCGTAACCAATATGCGAGTATAAGTTGTGCGTTGACGCTGTACGATACTCAAGGGCGGAAAGAGGTGGTAAACGAGGAGAGAAAACAAGCCTATTTCGACCTGATGAAAGAACGTAAATTACCGGATTACAAAGTATTGCAACAGGAGGTGGATTATATCATCCTGCTTCGTGCCGGTAAATATGAAGAGGCTTACGCGTTGGGCGAGAAGAGTCTGGCTAAGGCGGATGCCCGTGAATTGTGTAATTGGGCGACCTTGGGCGAACGCATGGTACGGAAAAATAAAGCGATACGCGAGAAAATGGCCGTTTGGGTAAAGCGGGCTTTGGCATTACAACATAACGAGGAGATAGAGGAAGAGGGAAAAAACGTATTGCATGACTTGGAAACATCGGAGAATCCGTTCTATGGTGGGAAAGGAAGTAAAGGAAGAAGTACATTGCCCATACGGGGATATCGTCGATAGAATCTAAAATCGTTGAAAATGAGGTTATACAATCTATTGGTATGCTCGTTTTGCTTTCTGTTGTCCGGCACGGTGCTCGGGCAACAGAAAGCAAATTATAAACTGGCGGACAAGTACTTGGTTTCCAAGATGGGAGGCGTCGTTTTCTCCCGGGAGGTGAAACCGAATTACCTGCCGGATAGCGAGCAATTCTGGTACTCGTACAAAACGAGTCGGGGAAATAATTATTACATCGTGAACCCGAAAAGCAAGAAACAACAGTTGTTGTTCGACAGCGAGGATATGGCTGCCCGGGTCAGTGAAATCACGAACAAGACATTTAACACGAGGGATTTAAATATCACGCCGAACTTTGCCGAGGATGGTAAGAGTTTTTCTTTCATGGTTCAAGGCGTCACTATCAAGTATGACCGGGCAACGGGACAATGTTTCGAGCTTCCTCGTCCCGAGGCGAAATCGACTGATAGAAAGGTGTACAACCGCTTGGCATTGATGTATTCATACGCCCCGGACAGCTCGTACGTGGTGTTTTCCCGGGGGCATAACATCTGGCTGCGGAAAGGCGATGAACCGGATTCCTTGGCTCGGCGTATCACGGACGACGGGATGGAGAATTTCTCTTACTCGGACAATGAAGTGGGGGAGGGCGTGGATATTTTCACCACGAAAGCCCGTTGGCTGAAAGGTACTCGCCGTTTGTTCGTGATACGGGAAGATAACCGGGGTATTGGCACTTTGCTTTTGGTTTCTTCCGCGGGGGGAGGACGCCCTCGTCTTGTGACACCTGTCAGCGGCAGCGGAAAATACACGATGCCGGGTGACAAGAAGGTGACACAATACGAGCTTTCCTTGATAGACGCGGAAACGGGAAAGGTCACGAAAGTAGCCCTAGAGAAGTGGAAAGACCAGAAAGTGAAATTATTATACATTTCCAAAGATAGCCGCTACCTGTACGTGCAGCGCACACGCCGGACGTGCGACGAGTTGGATATTTGCAAGGTGAACACGGAAACGGGAGAGGTAACCGTGGTGCTGAACGAGGTGTGCAAACCTTATTTCAGCGACCGCTGTCAATCGATTACCTTCCTGAATGGTGACCGGGAATTTATCTGGTGGTCGGAGCGTACCGGGTGGGGACACTATTACCTGTACTCTGCTGACGGACAGTACCGCGGGGCAATTACTTCCGGCAACTGGATGGCGGAGAAAATCGTCCGCCTCGACACGAATCGCCGGGAGCTTTATGTCACGGGACACGGGCGGGAGAAAGGCATGAATCCTTATTACGCTTGTCTTTATAAAGCCGCTTTAGACGGAAACGGTCGGGTGGAACTGTTGACACCGGAGGACGCTAACCATAACGTGGTCATGAGTCCGTCCGGGAATTACTTCGTGGACAATTATTCAAGGGTGGATTTGGCACCTCGTTCCGTGTTGCGGGATAAAAACGGTAAATTGATTTGCGATTTGGCGGAAGCGGATTTGAGCGCGCTCTATGCCATGGGATGGAAAATGCCGGAGCGATTCACGGTGAAAGCCGCCGATGGCGTGACGGACCTTTACGGGGTGATGTGGAAGCCTTTCGATTTTGATTCCACCCGTCAGTACCCGATTATCTCGTACGTTTATCCCGGTCCCCAACAGGAGGCAATGGATTTGAATTTCACGGCAACGGGTAATCACAACGCGGCATTGGCGCAAGTCGGTTTCATCGTCGTGAACATGGGACACCGGGGTGGAAGTCCCCTGCGGGACAAGTATTACCGTACTTACGGGTACGGGAATCTTCGGGATTACGCGTTGGCAGACGACAAGCACGGGTTGGAGCAACTGGCTGCCCGCCACTCGTTTATAGATATCAATCGGGTGGGCATATTCGGTCATTCCGGCGGGGGCTTTATGTCCGCCGCGGCGATTTGCACTTATCCCGAGTTTTACAAGGCGGCGGTAGCCTCTTCCGGTAACCACGATAACAACATGTACAATCAGGCATGGGGAGAAACTTTCCACGGGGTAACCCAGACCGTGAAAGGGAAAGATACCGTGTTTACTTGTAAAGTACCGACCAACATGGAATTGGTCAAAAATCTGAAAGGGCATCTCTTGGTGCTAACGGGGGACGAGGACGACAACGTGCATCCCGGTCATACCTTGCGTCTGGTAGATGCTTTATTGAAAGCCGGAAAGAATTTCGATATGTACGTCTTGCCCGGGCAGAAACACTTGTACCGGGGAGCGGCGGACCTCTTCTGGCGCCGTAAAATATGGTTCCATTTCGCGAAACACCTTTTGGGGGATTACTCTTCCGAGAATTTTACCGAGATGGACGGGTATAACCAGTAAAATAGCAACGAGATGATTAATAAAACTGTTTTTATGTTTGTGTTTACGATGCTTCTGGTGGGATGTCAATCCCGCCGGACCGTCGTATCCTTCACTTCTCCGGACATGGAATTGCCGGAAACATCATTAAGTATTGGAAATCAGGAATGGAAGGCGGTGCGTGATACCGCGAATACCATTCGGTTCGAGTTGGAGGATGTGCCCTCTGGATATGCGCTTCTGCGATTCGGGCGCACCGGTAAAATGATATTCGTGGAACGGGGACAAGATTTGACTGTCCGTTTTACCCGTCATGTGCAACCCGGAGTTTCCCGTTATTCATTCGAGGGCGAGTGTGCACGGGAAAATCAGTATATGGAAGAACAGACAAGACCTAATATGCGTGTTATGAATGACTTGTCTGAAGATGACGAGGTTATTCGTTTGTTGAACGACACGGTACGTCAGCGGGTGGAGGCTTTACGGGCTCTTGCCCTTTCTCCCGATTTTACCCGGTTGGAGAGCGAGCGCCAGCGTTATAATGTCCTGCGTTCCTTTTCTGTTTACAAGAAATGGGGGAATGCTCTTTATCCTTATTTGAAAGAGCAATTGAAGGAAAACCCGGAACTTCTCGTGACGGAGGATTATCAAGCCTTTTTATTGGATGGTTTGTACGCTATCGGTAGCGAGGGGCAGCCTGAATTTACCTTCTACGGTTATGCCAAGGGGCAGTTGGACTATATCGTGCAAAATATACAGGACACGGCAGTAGCCGATTTTGCGTTAAATTCCGTCTTGTCGAGATACATGGAGAGAAGAGGGGTGGAATCGATAGACGGGTTAATGGACATGTTCCGGCAGAAGGTACATTCTCCCCGGGTAAGGCAAGCCGTCGAGGAGTTATACGTGAAATGGAATCGGGTGGCGAAAGGACAATGCATACCCGAGTTTACTTTTCTGGATATTGATGACAAGGAAGTCGCGCTATCTGAATTCAAGGGCAAGTACGTGTACATCGATTGCTGGGCAACGTGGTGCGGTCCTTGCAAGCAACAATTACCGGCATTGAAACAGTTGGAACACAAGTATAAAGGAAAAGACATCGTTTTTGTCAGCATATCCAGCGATAGCGATAGGAATAAATGGGCAAACATGGTGAAAGAACAAAAGCTCGGTGGTGTACAGCTCATCAAGACAGTTCCCACGTATTCCGAGTTTTCCGACCTTTTCATGATAAACGCCATTCCTCGCTTTATTATCCTCGATAAAGAGGGTAAAGTGTTTGACGCGAACGCTACCCGACCTTCCGACCCCGCCACGGTGGAATTGTTGGACAGCTTGTTGTTGTAAATTTATTTTGTATATTTGTGGCTGAAACATAGCAAGAATAAGATTTGGCCGTAAGTTATGGAGCAGATATTTAATAAAGAGCAGCAAGAGAAAGTGCGATTTATATTGAACCATCCTTTGGCAAAGCTATCGGATTTGCGCTCAAGTGAAATAAAGGATTTAGCCGTGGTATGGTGTTACTATTCAGGTAAGATAGAAGGTAACACTTATACTTACGTGGAAACGGAAGCGTTGCTTAAAGACGGTATTACTTCCGAAAAGAAGTATGAGGATGCTAAGATGTTGAAAAACTTATATAACACGTTCATCTCTGAATTGGAATATATCTGTAAAGGAAAAAATCAAGAAGTGATAGATGAACGTACGTTATTCAGGGTACATCAATCCATATCTGCCGGTTTGGTTTCCGATGAAGAAGCAGGCTATTTAAGAACAAGAGCAGTCCGTATTAGTGGTACAGAGTATATACCGCCAAAGAATCTGCATGACATTCGGGCAAAGTTGAATGAAATACTTTATCAGCAGGAACAATATGTCAATCCACTGGAGCGAGCCGTTTACCTTCATTGCAACATTGCTAAATTGCAACCTTTCATTGATGGAAACAAACGGACCTCCCGAATGGTAGAAAGCATTGTATTGATGAATGCCGATATTATTCCTGTTTATTCTTCAAGGGATGCCGATATACTGAATTACAGGAAAGGATTAATCACTTTTTATGAAATGGGAGATTATTCTCCGTATGCAGATTACTTCCTGAATAAGCAAGTAGAACGAATTAAAGAAATAGAATAACAGTGAAGGAGCATTTCTGCTGAATTAGGCTCCTTCATTCGTTCTTCTCTCGTTGTTCAGACGTTGTTGAGATACTGCCGAACGGGTAAACAGCGGTAGTGTAAGAATTGTAGGACATTCCGCGGGGAGGTATCAATCCTAAATGGTTACGCTATTCTAGAGTTACTCTTGCTTAACCTTAAAAGTACAACACTTTCGCCTCACGAACGTATCATAAACGCACGTCGTCGTCTATGATACGTTCATGCTTCGAAGATGATACGTTCATGGTATAGGGAAGCGTGGGCGAAGGTTCCCTGTAGAGGGTGCTCGGGGATAGCCCGATGGCGTCTTCTTTATCTTGCGATGTCGATTTTGGTCTTCATGTTTTTGATTTTCTCGTTTCGGACGCGGGAGAGTAGTTGACGGATATTCCCTCGCCGTACGGCGACAAAGGCGTGATAATCTTTGACTTCGATTTTACCGATGTCCTCTTTTTTAAGTTGTCCTTTCTGGCAGAGGAAGCCCACGATATCCATTTTGTTCACTTTGTCTTTTTTGCCTTTCCCGATGTACAGGGTTGTCCAGCGGGGCGTCGCGGGGGAAGAGTTTTTCCCTGTCAGGGAGAATGTTTCCGGTGCTTCCGTCAGGTATTCCGGTAGTTCGTCTTCGTCGTCAAACAGGAGGAAGGCGGTACCGGAGGCGTTCATGCGTGCCGTTCTGCCGTTGCGATGTATGAAAGCGTCCTCTTTTTTGGGCAGGTGGTAGTGGATAATGTATTTTATTTCCGGGATATCCAAGCCGCGGGACGCCAAATCGGTGGATATGAATATGTTCGTGCTTCCGTTGCGGAATTTGCATAGAGCCCGTTCCCGTTCGTCCTGTTCCATTCCCCCGTGAAAGAATTGATTGTCCACTTCCCGCTCCCACAAGTAATCGCTGACTTCCTCTGCCCGTTCCCGGAAGTTACAAAATATAAGAACGGGTGCTTCGTCCAGTTCGCAGAGTAATTGGTATAGCGTGTCGAGTTTGCTCTCTCCTCGCGAATAGACCGATTTGACGGTCAAATCGGGAGCCGCGTTATGTTGGAAATCCAACGTGCAAGGAGAAACGACTCCCGTGAAAGCCGGAATGTCAACCACGTTTGTGGCGGAAGTGAGAACCCGTTTATGGAGGTTCGGGAGGTATGAAAATATACGTTCCATTTCACCGAGGAAACCGAATTCCAACGATTTGTCAAATTCATCCAGTATGATGGTGGAAACGGTGCTGATATTTATCGTTCTGTGTTCGATGTGGTCGAGAATACGCCCCGGGGTTCCGATAAGTAAAGTGGGAGCGTGGGCAAGACTTCTGGTTTCCACGTTGATGTCATGACCGCCATAGCAACAAACCACTCTTAGACCGCTTTTTAAGGAGCGGAAAACGTTTTCTATCTGCATGGCGAGTTCTCGTGCCGGGGTGAGAATCAAGGCTTGTATATCGTTTTTTTCACTGTCTAATGACTCTATCAAGGGGAGTAGAAACGCGAGCGTTTTACCCGAGCCGGTAGGAGAGAGCAGGATGATATTATCTGATTTCTTGTAGGCTCTCAAGGATGCTTCCTGCATCTCGTTCAAAGAGGTGATTCCGATATTTTCGAGCGCTAATCGTAAATCGTAAATCATAAATCGTAAATTAGTTTATTTTCAATTTCTTCTTGACTCTTGGACGGTCGAAGACTATTTTGGCTTGTTTGTAGCCTTCTTCCATGATGTCCTCGACGTTGTTGAGGTCGAACATGCTGAAACGGCTGATATGCCGGGGAACGATGACGATATCACAGAGTTGGGTGTCGATACTCATGTTAGACAGGATACCCATGTGAAACGAACGTTCGGCAAGATGCACGATGCTTTTGATATGGTTGCTGGGTTCCAACGGGTCGATATGCACCCCGATGACGATGTCACAAAGGTCACGAATAGGGCGTACGGGAAAATTCATAAAAACACCCCCGTCGGAATACAGGTGGTTGTCAATATTGACGGGTACGAACACGATAGGTATGGAACAGGATGCCAATACACGGGGTACAAGCTCGCCGCTGTTGAAGTGCGTGGGTATTCCCAAGTTCATGTTCGTGGCCGTGACGACCAGCGGTATTTGCAGGTCTTCAAATGTTTTTGCTTGAATAAATTCGGATAATCGTTTTCCCATTCCGTTCATGTTCATTATCCCGGTTTTAGACACGAGAGGACGGGCAAAGTCGAGAAGTTTTTTCCCCTTGAAAAAATCCACGCCTTCCTCTGCCGTGTGCCCGGAAGCGAATATGACACCCGCTATTGCTCCCGCGCTGGTTCCGGATATGATGTCCGGTTTGATTCCTAACTCCTGCATTGCCTTGAACACTCCCAGGTGGGCGAATCCTCGGGCTCCTCCTCCACTTAATGCCAAACCGATATGGAATGGACGTTTTTCTTGATTCATTGAGTTTGTAAAGTTTATAAGGTTTATAAAGTTCATAAGGTGATGGGATTCCATAAACTTTATAAACCTTATGAACCTTATAAACTTTATGGACTAAAAAAAGGGGCGATAGCCCCTTTTTATTATTTTACAGTAGCCATGTGAGCGATTAACTCGAGTACTTTGTTCGAGTAACCCCATTCGTTATCATACCAAGATACGAGTTTCACGAAATTGGAGTTCAATGCGATACCTGCTTTCGCGTCGAAAATAGAAGTGCGGGCATCTCCCAAGAAATCTGATGATACTACTTCTTCTTCGGTGTAGCCGAGGATTCCTTTCAATTCGTTTTCAGAAGCATCTTTCATCGCTGCTTTGATTTCGTCATAGGTAGCTGCTTTTTCCAGACGGCAGGTCAGGTCAACCACGGATACGTCCAACGTCGGAACGCGGAATGACATACCGGTTAATTTGCCGTTCAATTCCGGGATTACTTTTCCCACGGCTTTCGCTGCTCCGGTAGAAGACGGGATGATGTTTCCTGCTGCCGCGCGTCCGCCTCTCCAGTCTTTCATGGAAGGACCGTCAACTGTTTTTTGGGTAGCGGTCGTGGCGTGTACGGTAGTCATCAAACCTTCAACGATGCCGAATTTGTCATGAAGTACTTTAGCCAACGGTGCCAAACAGTTCGTGGTACAAGAAGCGTTGGAAACGATAGTTTGTCCCGCGTATGACTTGTTGTTTACTCCCATGACGAACATCGGGGTGTCGTCTTTTGACGGGGCGGACATAACCACGCGTTTAGCACCTGCTTTCAAGTGAGCTTCCGCTTTTTCTTTCGTTAAGAAAAGTCCGGTAGACTCTACCACGTATTCTGCGCCTACTTCATTCCATTTCAAATCTTCCGGGTTTCTTTCAGCCGTAACGCGGATAGCGTGTCCGTTCACTACGAGTTTGCCGTCTTTAGCCTCAACGGTTCCGTTGAAACGACCGTGCATGGTGTCATATTTCAACATATAAACCATGTAATCGACGTCGATCAGGTCATTAATACCCACGATTTCAATATCGTTTCTCGTCATTGCAGCACGGAAAACCAGACGACCGATGCGTCCGAATCCGTTGATACCAACTTTAATCTTTGACATTTTTCTTTTATTATTTGATTAATAATGATGTTAACTCTCTCGTTTAATGTCGTAAACTCACACAAAAGTATGGATAAAAAAATGAAAAACAAAAAACTTTTAGATTAGTTATACGCGAACGTTTTTTTTGTGAAAAAAGTTTGCGCAAACGTTTTAGATTTGTATCTTTGTCCCTGCAATGAAAGGAAATGTTTTTTGCTTTTATAAGTGTAGTAAATTTATTGTTAGTGTGTTAAAAAAAAAGAGGCTTATGCCTCTTTTTTAGTTTATAAGGTTTGTAAAGTTCATAAGGTTCATAAGGTTTTGTGTCTACGGCAGCGTGGGCTGCCGTTAAACTCTGTCCGAAGGACACCTGTTACTTTATAAACTTTATGGACCTTATAAACTTTATGAACTCATTTGGTATCCCTTTTTACAGTCAGTACCCTTTTCGTCGCGGGAGAGACTTTGTACCGGTCGTCGATGCGGTGGCCTACTACCCAGATAATGTCTTTGCCGGATTGGAGGATGAGGCATTCTTTTTTCTGTTTGGCACTGAATTTCAGGTCAGTGAAGAGGTCACTCAGTTTTTTCTTGCTGCGTTTCATGCCGAGAGGACAGAACCAATCGCCTGTCGACCAGTGGCGTAAGACTAGGGGATACGTGATTTTGTCGAGGTCGAAGCATCCGATTTCGGAATCTTGCGGGACTTGGAATGAATCGTCAATCTCTTGTTCCCCGAGCGTGAAAGTGTAATCGTCGAGGTGATATTCCCCGCTGTCTGCCAGAAGCGTGCGTTCTTCTTCTTTTTCCAGAATGTTGAAAAGCCGCCAGTACACTCTGCCTTTCGTGAGCAGGTATTCTCCCGCTTCGAATTGCTTGCCGGGGATGGCTTCGTTGCTATGGAGTATATCTTCTATTTGGGTGGCGTTGAACCCGTAAGGTCTTAGAAATTCGAACAGGAACGTGTAGGGGGCGGGCGATGCCATTGTCTTTTGGATGTCAATAAGTATTTCGCCGTTTTCTTCACTGACGATGTTTGCTTTCAGGCAGTCGATGCCGTACTTGTAGATTTGTTCCACCTCTTTCAGCGTGTTGCAATTTTCCTGCACGGTGTTGAGGAAGGAAGGATTGATTTCTTTGCAGACGGGAATAATCAGGTGGCGGATTTTATTCCGCACGTAATCGAGGGAATTGTTCGTCGAGTCGGTACGGTAACCGAGCTGGTTTTGCTCTATGTACGCGATAATCTCTTCCCGCGAGCGGGACAGGAGAGGACGCAGTATTTTATCCTTGACGGGACGAATACCCGTTAATCCTTTTATTCCGGTTCCGCGGCATATATTAATGAAGAGTGTTTCTGCCAAATCGTCGGCATGGTGTCCCACGACGATGTAATCCATTTTTTTCTTCAGCCGCATTTCCTCGAACCACGCGTAGCGTAATTCCCGTGCCGCCATTTCTATGCTGATGCCTTTTTTCTGGGCGTATTCCCGCGTTTCAAAACGTTTCACGCTCATGGGAATCCCGTAAGTTTCACAAAAGCGTTTCACGAATTGCTCGTCCATATTGGATTCCTTGCCCCGGAGATTGAAATTGCAGTGTAAGGCGTGTATTCTTAAATTCAAGTACTTGAACGCGTGAAGCAGTGTGATGGAATCGGCACCACCGCTGACGGTGATGATGAATCCCGCTTTTTCATCAATATCATGTTCCTTCAGGAATTTTTTTATCGTGTCCAACATAACCTTTCCATTTAATGATTCCCCTAAAATTAGCCATTTTTCCCGACATTCAAATAACGAGGGCGAATTTTTTTCTTGCATGGCAAGTTTTTTACCAGAAACGTTGTTTGCCGTCCTGTATGGTGAAAACGCGTTCTTCTTTGCCAGTTGTGTGGTTTTGAAGCCAATAGACCGCGTTGGAAGGAACCGCGTCAAACTCGATTTCATATCCCTCGGCTATTTTGCTGCCAAGCGATTGCCAACCGTCCCGGTCAAAGTAAAAAAGTTCGTATTCGTTGCCGGGATAGATGCCGTTCGCGTCGTTCCGGGGCAAGTAATGCATTTCCGAGATACTGACGGGTTCGCCGAAATCAATCATGAATTGTCGGGAAAGACGCCCGTAGCTGAGGGCGTTACCGTCAAAGATGTTTTCTGTCCTTGAACTTTCGCCGATCGGATCGATGCCTTTTCCCCGGATGACATTCCCCTTGTTATCCTTGAAGGTCCACTCGGAGAGTTCTGCCATTTTCGTGTGGTCGAACAGCCAGTAACGGTATTTTTGTGTCGTGTCCACGGGAACGATTACCGGGTACATGTTAGGGTTCCGGTCTACGCGATACACGAGTCGGGAAGTTTTGAACGAGGCATCGTTGGAACATCTGAAATTAGCCCCGACGAGCGCGTTCCCATGATATACCTTATTACTGTGTAACGGGTATTTTCGGGTGAGTTTTATGGTCTGCAAATTTGCTTTGTCCGGTTGTAAAGAGGTGGTTGTGCCATTCGCACGGAGAATGAAAGGATAAGAAAAGTTCTTCTGGAGATCGTTTTCAAAATGGACGGGGAAATAAATGATGTTTCGCCCGAGATCACGGAAGACCGCCTTATTTCGTTTTACTTTACCCCAATCAACGATGCGCAGTTGGCGATCGTTGAAAATGGCGAGATAGGCGTGGTGTATCGAATGGCGGCGACCGGGAATATCCGCTTTCACGGTCACGTCGGATGTCGCTTGATATTTACGGGTAACATCCCGGTTAAACGGGTCGCGGAAAAAAGGTGGAATGTATTCATCCCCTTCGGGTTCCGGAATTTCATTCACGGCGTAAGTGCGACGGAATACTTTCGGGGCGTTTTTGGTTTCCAGTTGCCCGTGCAATATATCCAGTTTCTTGGGATCGATGCCTACCGTCCACTCGTGAAAACCGTTCATGTCCGCCCAGCAAGGCACGTGGTCAATGGCAGCGGGAATACCCGCCATGCGGAATGCCAGTAATTCCAGTCGGCTGGTAAATACACATTCCGAGATGGTGAATGGAATGTTTGCCACGGAACCCGTGTTGGTTTTGTAGGACAAGGTATGGTCGCTGACTTGTTTGCTGATGTTGTAGACGGAGAATTTGCGGTCGTCGAAGTATTGTATAGCTTCCCGTATGTATTTTTCCTGTTCCGGGGTAAGTGAATCCCGCCAGTAATCCAACGTTTCGTTGCCGATACGATAGGGAAGAAGGTATTCCAGAAAGTCCTCGAAAGATATTCCTTCCAGCCACGGGCGGGTAGTCCATTGTTCAAATGCTTTGTCTATATTATATATAAGGTAATCCGCTTGCACGTGCTTGATGTCCGCTTCTATTTGTAGTTGCTGCCGTGAGCGTGAGTAACGGGCGGGTTGCATGAGAATCACTTTTTTTAACAGGTAATCTTGTATCGTCGTGTCGACTATTTGCTTGAAATCCTGAAGAAATTGCCCGCTATAAGAGAAATGTTCCGGCATGTTTTCTATAAGAAATAGGGCTGCTTGCAGTTTTAGACTGTCTTCGGGATTTTGGGAATAGTGTTTCAGCACTTTTTCCAGTTCCGCCCGGTTGGCTTCACTGGCTTGCAAAGCATACTCCAAACGCGGGGATGTATCCCGGCAAGAACAAAATATGATACAAGAAAGAGTTGTAATCAAGCAGATATATTTCATTATCAAAACGGTTTTCTTAATTATGAGGCAAAAGTAGGTATAATTTGAGGAATATCATTAAAGGTTCGTTTATTAATAGTCTGTTTCGAGAGAATCCAAGATTATCCGTATCGTTGTAATTATTCCCGTATTACCATGATAATAAGCAAGAAATAAAAAAACACTAATTTTGGTATTTGTGTGTGATTATTACTATTTTTGAGCGTCAATAAACGAAGGTTTATTTCCATTCCGCTGCTAGATGGCGGAAGGCTTGAAATTCACGTGGGATCGGTACATATGACAGAGGATAGAGATAAGATAATTGCACGGTTATATTGCAAATTGAAACCTGAATTGCGTGTTTACGCTGCCCGATATTGTCCGGAAGAGGCGGAGGATATCGTTCATCAGGCATTCGTGAACGGGTATGACCGTATTGTGGCCGAACGGAATGAGGCGGAACAGCGTTCGTATCTTTATTCCACGGTGAAGAACCTGTGCCTTAATTTCCTGCGTAACGTTCGTCCCGTTTACACGGAAACACCGCCGGAGTTGATGACTGAGTTCGCGGTTATCGATACGCATGACTATATGTACGAGTTGATCGCCCGTTTACCCAAGAAAGAACGGCGGATTCTTGAATTGGCCTTACAGGGATATTCCACGAAAGAGATTGCAGAACAGATTGATATGGAGTACAACACGGTACGGCATTATAAAAAGGAAGCCTACGCTAAAATTCGTCAGGCATTGAAAAATGAAATTTGATTTTATTTTTGTCCGAAAAGAGATTGCTGCTTGATATTTTGCTATTTTTGTGACGTTAGGTGTTTGTTTACTAAGAATTAAAAATGATATAAAGTGGATAGCAAGGATCGGTTTAGTGATGCTCGTGTCCCCGAGTTGATGAAGAAAGCCCGGATGGGTTGGTGGGAGGCGGATTTTAAAAGACAGTGCTACGTGTGTTCCGAGTTCATTCGTGATTTGTTTGGCTTGGGAGAAGACGGCGTTATCAGTTTCGAGGATTTTCGGGGTTTCATTCGGGAGGATTACCGTTTGCGCACGGTAAATGAATTTGTTTTCGGTAAAACTCAGAACGTGTATGATCAAGTGTACCCGGTGGAAATTCACGGTGAAATTATCTGGCTTCGGGTTAAACTGTGTTCCAAGGAGGTGGATGAAGAGGGGGTCATGAGAACTTTTGGCTTCATGGAATGTCTGGATGTACCGGAAAGTATGGACACGAGTACCACTGCTTTGCAACGGGTGAATAACCTGTTTGTGCAGCAAAACAGCATATCCCGTTCTTTATTATCCTTGTTGCGTTCGGACGACCTGAGCGGTGTCGTGAACAAGATTCTGGGAGATATCATGCAATATTACCCGGAGGGATGTACCTATATCATAGAGTACGATTGGGAGAAGAAAACACAGACTTGCAGTTACGAGGCGGGAAGTTACAAGTCTTTCAAGAAAAAAGATTACATGGAGGATTTCCCCATGTGTGAAATACCTTGGTGGACGGAGCAACTGGCACAAAAAGCATCCCCTATTATTTTGGCAAACTTGGACGAATTGCCGGAAGAAGCTACAGCCGAGAAAACGCGTCTTATGGAACAAGGGGTGAAATCTTGCATGGTTGTCCCGATGATATCCAGAAACGGGGTGTCCGGGTACGCGGGTGTGGATATATTGGATAAACCCCACGTGTGGAGAAACGAGGATTACCAGTGGTTTGCCTCTTTGGTAAATATCGTGGGTATTTGCATGGAGTTCCGGAAGTCCGAGATTAAAGCTCAGGTGGAGAAAGAATATTTGGATAATCTATATCGCCATATGCCGGTGGGATACGTGCGGATGCGAATGGTGTACGATGAACAAGGGCGGGTGAAAGATTATCGCTTTATAGACTCTAATAATATGGCTCGTTACTTGTACAATCTCAAGGACGAGCGATGGATCGGCAGACTGGCAAGTGAAGTGGACGAAGAAGATATACAAGAGCATATAGCTGACTTGGAAAGCGTGGTGAAAGGAGAAGGTCCGAGAGAGATTAATTACTACCGGTCGGGAGTCGATAAATATTTCCATTCCGTGATGTATTCTCCTTGCAAGGATGAAGTGGTGCTGATGTTCTCCGACATGACAGATACTTTCAAGGCTCACGAGGCGTTGGACCGGAGTGAACGGTTATTACGGAACATATACAAGAATATTCCCGTGGCTATCGAATTGTACAATAGAAACGGGATTCTCGAGGACGTGAATGACAAAGACTTGGAAATATTCGGTTTGGACTCGAAAGAAGCTGTTCTAGGCATTAACCTGTTTAAAAATCCGATGATTCCCGAGGAGGTAAAAGATAAATTGAGGAGAAGGGAAAGTGCCGATTTTTCGATAGATTACGACTTTTCCAAAATTGGTGAAATGTATCAAACTTCCAAGACAGGTATCCTCAATTTATTGACGCGAGTAACCACGCTTTATGATGCCGCGGGTAACTTGACAAATTATCTTTTGATTAGCGTGGATCGGACGGAAGCGACAAAAGCGTATAACCAGATTAAAGAATTTAAAGATTTCTTCACGTTGGTCGGTGATTATGCCAAAGTGGGATACGCTCATTTCAACGTGTTGACAAGAGAGGGGTATGCGTTGGATAGCTGGTACCGGAACGTGGGAGAGGAACGAGGAACCCCGTTACAGCAGATTATTCGGGTACACGGTCATTTCCACCCGGAAGATCGTGCCGTGGTACTTGATTTCTGGGATAAGGTGATACGGGGCGAAATGTCGTACATCCGTAAAGATGTCAGGGTATTAAGGGAAGACGGCAGTTACACGTGGACTTGCGTGAACGTGCTTGTGCGGGATTATCGTCCACAAGACGGTATGATCGAGATGATATGCATCAATTACGATATCACGGATTTGAAGGAAACCGAGATGAAATTGATTAAGGCAAGGGATCGGGCGGAAGAGTCCGATCGGTTGAAATCTGCTTTCCTCGCGAACATGAGTCACGAGATTCGTACCCCGTTGAATGCTATCGTCGGGTTCTCCAATTTGTTGGCTTACGCGCAGGATGAGTCGGAAAAGCAACAGTATATCAGTATCGTGGAGGAGAACAACGAACTGCTCCTGCAACTGATTTCCGATATATTGGATTTGTCCAAGATAGAAGCGGGTACTTTCGAGATGGTGTGCGGTGATATCGAGATAAATCCCTTGTGCGAGGACGTGGTGGCTTCCCTGCAAGTCAAGGTTCCGGCGGGTGTTGTACTCCGTTTTGAGCCTTGTCCGGAGAATTGTCATATATATAGTGATAAGAATCGTATTCACCAGATTATATCCAATTTCGTGAATAATGCTTTTAAGTTCACCTCTTCGGGCGAGATCGTGGTCAGTTGCCGGAGAATAGGCAAAGAGATAGAGTTTGCCGTTCGGGATACGGGAATTGGTATTGAACCGGAAAAACAGAAAAACATATTCGATCGTTTCGTGAAGTTGAACACCTTTGTTCACGGCACTGGATTGGGACTTTCTATTTGCAAGAGTATTGTCGAGCAATTGGGCGGTCGCATCGGGGTGGAATCGGAACCGGGCAAAGGTTCCCGTTTCTGGTTTACTCATGCGGTAAGTCAATAAAAATGCGTACTTTTTAGAAAATCTAGTATCTCCGCGGAAAGCCGGGAGCAAGTAGCTATGTCTGCTATGATACTGACTTGCCCGTGTTTACCTGTTATATGCCAAGGGGAACGCTTCCCGTTTAATCTTTTCGTTTTCTCGTGTTATTAGTTAATGTGTGTTAAAAGTGGCGTTTTTGTTCATACATTTTTCTTTCTGATGTGTATCATGTTTAGAAAGACGAAATAGATAATGGAAGAACTGAAGAAATTAATAACAAAAGATATTTTTGATTGCCTGTCTGGGGAAGATGCCCGGCGGTTGGAGGAGATACGGGCAAGATTGAATATCAGCGACGAGGACTACCAGCAGATGAAAGCAAGAGCAACAAGCCGGGAATTACACGAGCGAATCATGAACGTGAGGAAACGTCCTTGGCGGTTCATGGTAGTGGCACGTTACGCGGCGATTTTGATATTGCCGTTGGCGATAGCCGTGTATTTCCTGTTAGATAAAGAGAAACAATCTCCCGCGGTAGTTGTGGCACAAGTTGAAAAAACTTTACCGGCACCGGAGCGCAAGCAACCCCGGTTGATTCTGGATGACGGGAAAGTGGTGAATCTGGGGCGTGAAGTCAAGGAGGAACAAATCACGCTTCATGCCGTGAACCGGGGAAACGAATTGGCATACGAGAAGAATCAAGTAGTGGAAGAAGTGGAAACGCTCGTTTACAATACAGTGGAAGTACCTAAAGGCGGTGAATACAATGTTTCTTTGGCTGACGGTACAAGAGTGTGGTTTAACGAGGAAACACGGTTAAGGTTCCCGGTAACCTTCGCCGGGGCAACCCGTGATATTTATCTGGAGAGGGGCGAGATTTACTTGGAGGTGGAGAAGGACGACCGGCATCCTTTTATCGTTCACACGGGAAACGGTGATATCCGGGTGTTGGGTACACATTTTAACGTGAAGGCTTCATCCGGTCGGGTGATTGAAACAACGCTGGTGGAAGGACGGGTGGAAGTGAGCCGTGACGGGACGAGCGTTATATTGAAACCTTTCCAGCAAGCGGTAGCCGGGGACGTGATAAACGTGGTGGATGTCACGGATATGGATGCCATTATCTCGTGGAAAGACAATATGTTTTATTTCCGGGACGTGGAGTTGGAGCAGATATTGGATAAGTTGGCGAATTGGTACGGTTTCAACGTGTTTTACGAGAATCCGGACGCCAAACGGGAGAAATATTTCGTGAGTATAGACAAATATGCCCAAGTCGATAAGATTTTGGATGTGATTGAAGAAGTGGGTAACGTGAAATTTAAAATAAACGAGAAAACAGTGATTGTGTATAAATAAAGGAAAAGCGAGTGCTACCAACACCCGCTTTGTCCTAATGCCCGAAGAGGCATTAATGTTAAATTCTAATTTACAAATGTATGAAAAAAATGTCTGATTTCTGGGGAAGTCATGTCAAAAAAATTCCCCTCCAAGGTTTGTTATGTCTTTTAGTCTTGTGTTTTAGCTTTCCGCTTTTTGCACAGCAAACGGGAAAAGCGATAGACATTAACGTGAAAGATGCAACCGTGAAAGAAATCTTGGAAATTATCAAGAAGCATGATTATCGTTTGGTGTATTCCACGGCAGTGATTGATGCCTGCAAGAAGAAGGTGACGATGAACTTGAAAAAAGCCACCGTTTCACAAGTGCTTGACGAGGTTTTCAAGGATACAGAGCTGTCTTATAAGGTGGAAGGAAATCTAGTCACGATCAAAGAGGTGCAGAAAGATAAGTCAATCGTGGCGAAAGGTGTCGTGAAGGACGAGCAGGGACAACCTGTTCCCGGAGTTTCCGTGATTATCAAGGGAACCGTGACGGGTACCGCTACTGATGCAAATGGTAATTTTCAGATTAAAGTTTCCGAGAATAGCGTGTTGCTTTTCTCTTTCGTCGGGATGGAGGCAAAATCTGTGCTAGTCGAGTCAGATGCCCCGATAACGGTGGTGATGAAGGAGGTTGTGAATGAAATGGATGAGGTGGTTATTACCGGTTATCAAGTGTTGAAGAAAAGAGAATCGACTTCATCTATTGTCACGTTGAAAGCAGAAGATTTTATAGAGCCTGTAGGTTCTTCACTTGATCAAATGTT
The DNA here is from genome assembly GCF_900184685.1 of Butyricimonas sp. Marseille-P3923. GTDB lineage: Bacteria > Bacteroidota > Bacteroidia > Bacteroidales > Marinifilaceae > Butyricimonas > Butyricimonas muris. The sequence goes on along the minus strand of NZ_FXXL01000007.1, from coordinate 1,345,229 downwards.
ACAGGGTAAAGTTCCGGGAATGTCTGTAATGCAAATGACATCAACAGTAGGTGCTGCTCCTAAAATTCGTATTCGTGGTTCGTCTACCGTGATAGGTAATCGTGAACCGGTTTGGGTATTGGATGGAGTTGTCTTGACAGATCCTGTTCCGCTGGATGCAACGGATTTGAATAGTATGGATCAAGTGAATTTAATTGGTAATGCTATTTCTGGGTTAAATCCTGAAGATATTGAGCGTATTGATGTCTTGAAAGATGCTTCTGCAACGGCACTTTACGGGACAAAGGCATCTAACGGTGTGATTGTGATTACGACTAAACGGGGAAAACTGGGTGCTCCGGCTATACGTTACAGTACATCTATGAATTTTGTAGAACGTCCGAGTTATGATGGGTTGTTTATGATGAATTCAAAAGATAGGATTGAAGTGTCGGAAGAAATACATAAACGAGGCTTACAATTTGTCGGATTTTCACCTACTGATGTAGGATATGAGGGTGCTTTGTATCGTTTATGGAATGATCAAATTGATATGAATCAATTCAATAAAGAGGTGAAATCGATGAAAGAATTGAATACGGATTGGTTTGATCTTTTATTCCGTAATTCTTTTAGTCAATCTCATACATTGTCTGTTTCTGGAGGAAGCGAACGAGCTAGCTATTATTTTTCTGCAGGTTATTCCAATCAACGGGGAGCTCAATTGCAAGAACAAGGAGAACGTTTTAGCTTCATGTCAAATATCGATTTTAAAATATCTGACCGTTTTAATGTGTCTGTAGGTTTAAGTGCCAATACTAATACTACGGATCGCCCCACACAGGATTTATTTAATTATGCTTACACAACATCTCGTGCATTGCCAGCATATCACGAAGATGGAAGTCTTTATTTTTACGGAAATTATGGCGTTTTTGTTTTTGGAGATGGGCAAATTGTTTTGGATTATAATGTGTTTAATGAATTGCAGCATTCTGGAAATACACAATCTGTTCGTGGTATTACAACAAATGTTAGTTTAGATTATAAATTTTTAACTTGGTTATCGGCAAATGCTGTATTGTCTTATAATACAAGTTCTGCAAAATCCGAGGTTTATTATGATGAACAGACTTACCAAGTATCGACATATCGAATGTTGCCATACGGGTATGATAAAAGTCTTATGCGAGATGATTGGTTGTTGGATTTGAGAAATATTCATTGTAAAATACCCTATGGTGGTATTTTGCAGTCGAGTAATGATGTGAATGATTCATTTACAGGACGTTTTTCCGTGAGTATGAATAAGTTGTTTAGGGATGTCCATAGTATATCCTTTACAGCAGGAATTGATATGACAAGTGTAAAATATGAAGGTTATAAACGAGAAGAATGGGGATATTTACCAGAACGAGGAAAGCAATTTGTCACTTTGGAAAATTTAGATGATTGGAAAGCTGCTTCTTTGGCAATGCAAAAAATGAAGCCAGTAATTACTGATAAAACAACGAATAATTTTTCTTATTACGGAACTGCATCCTATAGTTATCGGGGAAAATATGTTGTGAGTGCCAATGTACGGGGAGAAGGTTCGAATAAATTAGGAGAAAATGCTCGTTTTTTGCCGATATGGTCTTTTTCCGGTCGTTGGAATGTGACGGATGAACCTTTTATGGATCCATTGTTGAATGTTATTTCGAGTTTTAATATTCGTTCTTCTTATGGTATTCAAGCTAATGTAACGGATGATCATAATCCGAATTTGATAGCTAGTTTGGGAACGTTGAATTCCAATTCAGAAGAATATGCCTCTACTGTGTTACAGTTGCCTAACCGGGATTTGAAATGGGAGAAAACTTATTCTTTTAATCTAGGTCTTGATTTTAGTTTGTTTAAAGGTGCGCTTTCCGGAGCTTTTGATGTTTATAAAAGAACAAGTAAAGATCAGTTGATGTCGGTCGAGATCACTTCAACTAACGGGGGAAAGATTGTGACTATTAACGGTGGTGATCTAACCAATAAAGGATGGGATCTTTCTTTAGTGGCGACTCCTATCAAAACGAAAAATTTTGAATGGCGTTTGACTTTTAACACGGCTAAAGTATATAATGAAGTTGCTAATGCCGTGGAACGTTCTAGTACCTATGGAGATTATTTAAGTGGTTCAATTGTAAAAAATGGTTACGCTTTGAATTCTTTTTATTCTTATATGTTTGATGGATTGGATGGAAATGGATTACCGAAATTTAAAGGAGTGAAAGATTATGATGAAAATGGAAATGTAGTAATTCAAACCCGTGAACAAGCTTTAGCTTCAGCACTTAAATACAGCGGAAAACGAGAACCGGATGTGTCTGGAGGTTTGTCAATGTCTTTCCGTTATAAAAATTTATCTCTTAACACGATGTTTAATATATCGTTGGGTAATAAAATTCGTTTGAATGATTTGTATGCAGGTGATAATTTTAAATTACCTTATCCCGCACAGAACATGGGATCTGATTTCGTGAATCGTTGGAAAAATCCGGGGGATGAAGAACGTACTAATATTCCTGTTTTATCAGATGAGTTAATCACGATTTATAGCCAAAATCCAGATAATAAGGGGGATTTTATGGTAAATCATTATTCGGAAGTCGGTGCTAATTATTGGCAAATGTATAATAATAGTGACTTACGAGTGGTATCGGGTAATTTTCTACGTTGCCGTTCCATATCCATGTCTTATTCATTACCAACCGATATTGTGCGGAAGTTATATTTGAAATCTTTGTCGGTGAGCTTGGGGGTGACGAATCCGTTTGTTATTAAGCCTAAAGGATTACAGGGGCGAGATCCTGAGCAGGTTACATTGGGATCTGGAACTATTCCTCCACAACACAATTATTCTTTAATGCTAAATGTGACTTTCTAAATTGATAAAATATGAAAATAGGTATATATATATTGCCTCTCGTATGTTCGTTCGTGGCATGTAGTGATTTTCTGGATTACAAGGATAATGATAAAATTATCCCTTCAGAATTGGTCGAGTATAATGAATTAATATATGGAGAATTGATCGATAAAAGTTCTAGTTCTACTTGTTACAACCTTTTAATCATGAGCGATGACGTGGGGAGTTGGGTAAAAGGAAACTCATCAGATGAGCGGATTCGATATAAGAATTGGTATAGTTGGGCGAAAGAAACCCAAATCACGCCAGATGGGGATGAGATGATAGATCCTGCATGGGAATTTTTATATCACAAAATACTAATGTGTAACGTGATTGAAAATGATGTTAGTGTAATAGAAGATGATCTAGAGGGCGTGAAATATCGTTTATTGGGAGAAGTACAAGCTATTCGAGCGATGTCTTACTGGTATTTAGTGAATATGTACGGTGAACCATATCGAAGTGCGGAACAGGCGAAAACAGCCATGGGAGTCCCAGTAAATAAAGAAATTAGTATTTTGGATAAGATATATGAACGGGAATCTTTGTCGACTATATACGAGTTAATTGAAGAAAATTTGAAATCCGCACTAGTTAATTTAGGGAAAGGTGAGCAGAAGAATACGATATTCCGTCCGAATAAAGATGTTGTCCGTCTCTTTTTGTCTAGGATTTACTTGGAACAAAAGCGTTATGGAGACGTGATAACGGTTTGCAATGATTTATTGGAGGAAACAAACAAATCTATATTACCTCTTGAGAAAATGACCGGGAATAATTACAGTAATGAACATCCTGTGATATCAAGAGATGGTGGAAATTTATTGTTTTCTTGGTGGAATCGTGATGCTGTTTCTGGTTTTAATAGTAATTCTTATAGCATTGGAAAATATTGTGTCTCTCCTGATTTGAAAAATATGATTAAACAAAATCCTGATGATGTTCGAGGAAATTCTTATGTTTATTGGGATTATGATGGGGCTGTATTATATAAGTTTAGTGAATCAAATTCGAAATGTTACAGAATGTGTTATCGCATAGAAGAAGCGTATTTTAATAGAGCAGAGGCATATATTTATACTGATCAGCGTGATTTGGCTATGCAGGATTTGACTCAAGTTTACAAACAGCGAGTGAAAGGGGAGGAGCCAAAATTAGAAGCAAGTGTAGATGAAGCAGCTATTGAAATTTTGAGGAATGAGAAACGAAAAGAGTTTTGTTTTGAAGACATACGTTGGTTTGATATTAGACGTTGGGGATTACCTGTAGAACATCAATACCAAGATATTAATGATGAAAATGAATATCAAACTTTTGTATTGGAAGCCGAAAGTCCAAATTATATTTTGCCTCTGCCGTTGGATATTCAACGGCGTAACGAGAAGATAGAGCAAGTGGTGAGAGTTGAAACTATTGTAAAAAAATAAGTTTGCTGTTATGAAAAAATATTTGTTATTATCTATATTATTGGGTGGTGCCCTCTTATCCGCTTGTTTTGATGAAGACAAAATTCATGCGGATTTAGGAACTTATAAAAGAGCTTATGATACCACGTCGACAGATCCTGTGTGGAAGTATGTATCGCAATACTATTATAAATATGGGAAATTATTTATAACAGATCCGGATAGTTCTGATTATTTATTTAATTTCCAATATAAATTTGGTTTAAAAGTTGAACAGATAACACAAAACACGGAACATTTATTGAAATGTATTCAGTTTGTCAACGAAATGCTATTGGACGGATTCTCGGATGATTTTAAAAAAACATATTTCCCGTATAGTATTATTTTGGCTAAATCTATTGTGTATACGGGAGGATTGACTCCAATGGATAAAGATATTTATTGTACGAAATATCATGTATCTTTAAAAGTAAATGAGGATGTTTTGAAGATGACGGAAGTAGAAAAAGAAGAACTTTCTGCTAAATGGAATTTAGGTTTTTTATTGGATTTTTGTGCTGCATATGGAAGTGGGTTTGTAATTCCGGAGGATTTTTATGCCGTGAGTAAAGAATTTCGTGGGCGTTATCAAGGTGCTCAATTGCCCAAGGAAGAATGGTATGAACGAGGATTTCTTACAGGTATTGTAGTTGATCACTATCAGCCTTGGTGGAGTACTGATCCCAATGATGGATATGATTATACTGATTTTCCTACTTATGATGATACTGATTTTAAATATTTTTTCACGGGAATGCTTACTATACCTAGCGAAGAATTGCAAGAAATTGCAACAAAGTATCCAAGGGTAAAAGCCCGGTTGGATATTATTGATGCAAAATTGCAAAAAATTGGTATTGATTATAAGAATATGGGGTATAAAGCTAAGAATTAATTATATGGTTCAGGTGGAATCTAAATTCCACCTGAAATTTGCTCTCTTCAAAATGATACATTTATATTGTTTATGGTGTATTACTTTTATTTGATTTAGAATCTTAATAACAGTTTTATGGTTAAGTTTGTATTATTAATTGTTTTTCTATTTTTCTTTTATGCTTGCCATAGAGAAAATATGAACGATCTAGAGAGAGAAAACGAATTAGAGAATTTCGATAATAGAATGTTTGATAACATTGATATTGAAGTTTATGATTCGCTTATAAAACGCAATGATTTTCAATATCTCGCAGCTTTGTATAAGGAGAATCGGGATGCTATTTACTCTTGTGAGGATGAAGAATTATCAGAACAATGTTTAAAAGCCGATACAATTCGCTCTTTGGTTAGTTATTATTCCAAGAAACTTTCTTGTTCAGATCTTTCATTGTATATTGTTAAGTACGTGGATACAGAACTTGTGATGCAATCGAGATGTTTACTAAATGAAAAGATCGAAGATTGTTGGAAAAGAGCGTGGGATTTCTATGATAAGACTTTTGTGAATAAAATTTATGAGTTGATGAAAAATCCTGATGATATAAGGAATGATATTGCTTCATTTCTATCAGGGACTTATGGTGTTTTTGGTGTTCAAAGGGTTTTTGTTGTATTTCAAGATAAGAAAGCAAGACCAAGTGGTGAATGGTTGAAATTGCAAAAACATGGATTAATAAATCTTTTACTTGCTGAAAATATTAATATATCACCCATATTTGATGGAAGTGATGTTTCTGCTGCCGAGCGTGATGTGCATAATATAAATAGATGCTTAAATGATGGATTTTATTGGTATTATACTAGTAATAGGTGGAAAGAAATTGGAGAATTGAAGAAAAATCCTAATGCTTGTCCTTCTTGTGGTGAAAATCCATGTATTTGTTATCATATATGTCCACAATGTGGGAAAACAAATATAAGTTGTATTTGTTGTAAAAAGTGTGGACGATATCCATGTATATGCTATAAAGAATTAACGCCAGCATGGGGTATATTTGAATATCAAGATTATATTATGTATTGTTGGAATGAACAAAAAATAGAATCGTATCTTGAAAATTTAAGTCATGACGTAAATTATTGTATTCTTTATAATTGGAATAGGTCTGGGGGACCTTTAGGAAAAGATATAGATAGACCATACACAGAACCTTATGATGTTTCTGATTTCACGGGTGTTTATGTGTTACATACAAATATGAAATGTACTTTTGATCTTGTTGATATTTATAGCTTTGCAAAAAATGTAAATAATGTATTAAGAAGAGAACAGGCAAAAGGATATCCTGAAAGTTTTATAGGACCTCTTTTTGCATATTTTGTGTTAGAACGTGATGTTTATGCTTTGGTATCAATGGGAAGACTTGGAGTACTGGGAGAAGCGTTAAGTGATACTGAATATCCTTATAGATTAGACAATCTTGAATTTAATATTTATGATATTGTAGTAGATAAAACTATTACTTACAAAGGAAAAGAATATCATTATGCATTTGAGAATGATTATGAAAAAAAAATATATCAAGTTATGAAGTTGTTTCAAATGATGAATTGTGATATAGAGATATTTAAGTTGAAAAGGGGAGGTTATCCTATAATGGGGGATCAATTTGTAAAAGGTTGGTATAGTGATAGAATCTCGAATGAAGAAGATATAATAAAGTAATTTTTAAATAGATGTTATGAATAAAGTATTGTATATTGTTATTTTACTGTGTTTTAGTGTTGCTAGTGTGAATGCTGCCGGTGGAGAGTGGGGAAAGAAGAAGAAAAAGAAGGCGGCAAAGGAGCAGGTGGAGTCGAAAGACTCCACTTCGAAAGCCACGTCAACGAGTGAGTATGAAAAATTCATGAAGGATGCCGAGGTGAAAGAGGGGATGTTTAACGTGATCAAGAAGAAGGATAAGATTTATCTGGAGATTCCGAAGGCTATCATGAACCGGGATTTCTTGATCAGTTCTCGTGTTTCCTCGACGAGTCGCACGTGGCAGATTGATCCGGGAACCATTAATAGGGATCCGCTATTGATTACTTTTTCGTGTGATGAGAATAAGGTGTATATTCATTTCCCGCATTTGAGGTACGAGTGCAAGGAGGATTCGGAGATGTACGAGGCATACAAAAGACATAGTAACCCGCCGATTTGGAAGGCCTTTAAAATAGAGGTATTATCCAAGGATTCCAGTAGCTGCGTGATTGATGCAACTTCGTTGTTCTTGTCTTCTATCGCAGAATTTTCCCCGTTTCCGGATCTTCCGGCAGAAGTGCGTGCGTTTGTGCCATTCGGGGGTACGTTCCAGAGTGATCGTTCCAGAATCGAGGAGTTTAAGGCATTCGAGGATAATGTTATCGTGAAAAGTATGATGACTTACACGACAGACAAGGAAGGTCCCTTGACCACAATCGAGGCTCGTAATATTGTTATTTTGCCGGAGAAGCCGATGACTCCCCGTTATTCGGATGAGCGTGTCGGATTTTTTGAGGAAACCCGTTTTTTGTTTGACGAGAATCAGGATCAGTTGCAACGTTACGGGATTATCAATCGTTGGGATTTGCAACCTAAGGATATGGAAAAATATTTGGCGGGAGAGTTGGTTGAGCCGGTAAAACCGATCGTGTGGTACGTGGATCCGGCTATCCCGGAGAAGTGGAGAAAATACGTGAAGTTGGGTATCGCGGATTGGAATATCGCTTTCGAGGCTATCGGGTTCAAGAACGCGATCGTGGTGAAAGATTACCCGACGGATGATCCTAATTTTGATCCGGATGATATTCATTATAATTGCTATCGTTTCGTGGCTTCCGCGAGAGAAAATTCCATGGGACCCTCTTGGATAGATCCCCGTTCGGGAGAGATTTTGTGTGGAGATGTGATTTCGTGGTATGGGGTGGTGACTTTGTTGAACAAGTGGCGGATGATTCAGACCGCGGCGGTAGATCCTTCCGTGCGTTGTCCGGTGATGACCGACGAGAACATGGGGGAAGCAATGCGTTACGTGGCGGCACACGAGATCGGGCACACGCTTGGGTTGATGCATAATTTCGGGGCATCGGCTGCCTATCCGGTGGAGAAGCTAAGAGATCCCGAATTTACTCAAAAATACGGTACGACTCCCTCCATCATGGACTACGCCCGCTTCAATTACGTGGCACAGCCCGGTGACATGGAGAAAGGGGTGAAATTAACGCCGCCGTTGGTTGGGGAGTATGATAAATTTGCTATTAAGTACGGGTATCAGGTATTGCCGAACGTGAAGAACCCGGATGACGAGAAAGCGACTTTGCGGGCATGGATTAAAGAGCAAATCGGGAACAAAATGTGTTTCTACGGGCAACAGGTTTTCCAGTTTAATTTTGACCCGCGTTCTCAAGCCGAGGATTTGAGTGATGATGTGATCAAGGCGAATACCTACGGGTTGAAGAATCTGAAGTATGTTACGGCTAATTTCGTGGATTGGATGGCCGTGAATGACGAGGGATACGCGGCTGTTGAGGGTACCTACAAGGAAATTATAGAGCAATTTTTCCGCTTTATGAACCATGCTATGGTAAACGTGGGAGGGATGTACGTTAATCCTAAAGGGTTTGATGATAATAACGTGCAATTGTATCAATACGTGCCTAAAAATAAACAGTTGGAGGCTTTGACGTTCGTGTTGAAGAATTTGAACGATTTGCCTAACTGGATCGTGAATGATAAAGTTACGGCTATAGTGGGCCCTACGGCAAAGCCCTACGTGCAACAAACGCAATTCTTCAGTGAAATGTTGACTCGCGAGTTCCTTGGACGCCTTCAGTTGAACGAGATCGACGAGAAGAACGTGTTCACGATAGATGATTATTTGAATATTATCTATGACTACATGTTCTCTCGCAAGGGGGGAAGTTTACGGTTGTGTGACATGGCTTTTCAAAATTCTTTCGTGGATAATTTGAAAGAGTTTATGGATAAAGGAGAGTTTAAAAGCGCGGGTAGTGGCAAGGCTTTGACTGATTACGCTATGGAAACGACTTGTAGTTGCCACGCGTATTGTGAATCCCATAGTTTTAATCCGGTGGATCCTTTGAGTGAAATTGTTTTGAGCCCGAGAATTGACAGAACAAACAAGCGTCCGGTGGTGATGAAGTATTTACGCAAAGCTTACCAGACGGCTAAAGCGAGATCGAATACGGGAAATGATAAGACCCGTGAACATTATCGTTTATTGGTCTTGAAATTGAATTATCTGTTTGATTGATCCGTGTGAATATGTGTGATAGAAAGGGCAAACGCGTGAAAATGCGTTTGCCCTTTGAGATTAATTTTTCAACATATTCTCGACACGAAGTAATAAGAGTTCATAATGTGCTTTATCATCCCTGTGAGCGAAAGCAAGTTTACTTTTCACTAAAGTTTGAGCCTTTTTTAGGATCTTGGTTTGATAAGCCGGAATTTCACTAATCACGTTTATTTTTACTTCATCTTGAAACATGGGAGCCATTTCCCCGAATTTTTTAAGACAAATGGCGGCAACACTTCCCTTGCCGTATTGTTCCTCGATGTCCATCAACCGTGCACGGGTGAAAGGGAAATTGAGTTCGGGAGCTAACCCATACGCTTCTATCTCTTCTATGGATGGTAAAGAAGACACGTTCGCCGTTTTGTCTGTGAAAAAGGAATTTCCTTTTTTACTTTTCTCCACCTCTTTAAGAGCGGCATCAATAATAGCACGCTGAAGTATTTTGTCTTCCAATGTCAATTTGCGCCCTTGAATCGTCGAGGCAAATACTCCTACATACAAATCATCGTAATATTCTCTGATTGTGTATGCGTCTTTTTCTTTGGCAATATGGGAAGCCAGTGTAACATTTTGCGGAATGGTTGTCAACAGACTTTTAGATATAGCAAAAGCTATTTTCGACGAGCTATTCGTGTGCAAGTCGAAGTTTTCAGTCAATTTCGGGGCATTAATCCATGTACAATTCCGAAGTTCGCGCAAAATCCAATTCAAGGAATTTTTTTGCATGGAACGAGGCAAAGGCTGTGCCGGTTTCATCGTACCGGTGCCTTCTTTTACCTGTGATAAATGAATCCCGCCAATCTGGTACATCACGTTACCCAAATAACGGAAATACTGGTTAAGAATTTCTTCGTACATTCCGCTTCGGTGACGGGTATCCCCCTTCTCGTCAATCCATTCGTTCATGTGAGAAAGGATATATTTCAGATTTTTTATTCCGTAAGTCCCGGCTTTAACCGGATCGTCGCCCAAATCTTCCTCGAGGCTGCTAGGATCGTAACGTCCGTCGATTTGCTGACGTCCATAACGAAAACGGGGATCATTTGCTTTCTCGTCAATCCACCGTCCGGCAATCTCTACTTCTTCCCACATATTCGTGGCCTCCGGAATAGGCGTGTACAACCACTTGATCACGTATTCGTCATAAACGCCCAAAGCCGGTGGGGTTAATTTTACCCCTTTATCCCCCGGCTGCGCCACGTAATTGTATCGGGCGTAGTCCATGATGGAAGGAGTCGTTCCGTATTTTTGAGTGAATGAAGCGGAACGTAAAGAATCTACCGGATAGGCACTTGAGGCAGCCATGTTATGCATTAATCCTAATGTATGTCCTATCTCGTGAGCGATCACGTATTCAATGGATTCGTCCATGATCTCCTTCGGCATCTTCTTTGCCCTTACCCGCGGGTCGATTTGTGCCGTTTGGATAAAACGCCACTGGTTGTTCAATTTCACGATATCATTATACACGATCACGGAAGCGTTTAAAATCTCTCCGGTGGTAGGGTCTACCCAGCTCGGACCCATCGCATTGGGTGTAGGGCAAGGAGAATAACGGATACACGAGTATTTTAGATTATCCGGGTCAAAGGTTGTATCATTAACAGGGAAATCATGCACTTGCATTACATTTTTGAACCCGATCTTCTCGAATGCGGGGTTCCACCTTAAAACAGCTTTACGAATGGCCGGTTTCCATTCTTCGGGGAATGTATTATCCACGTACCAGACAATTGGCTTCACCGGTTCAACCAGTTCTCCTCTTTTCCACGCTTCCATATCGGAAGGCTCCAGACGCCAACGGTTAGCTAGCGCGTATCCCCGTAAACCATCTTCCTTCTGAGCCAGATCAATTTTAAAGAATCCTAATAAATTATGCCCGTATGTAGGGAATACCCCGACGCGGGAATCTTGGATTCTGGGCTTCATTTTTCCTTCCGGTAACAAGATCATGGAAATGGTAGAACAGCTTGCTATGTCACCGAGCGAGAAACTCATCATCATGAAATTGATGGAAAGATCGAGATTTTGATATAATTCAATTGAAGCGTTGTCATCAAATACTTTCATCTTGCCGAAGTAAGGTTTTCCGGTCTTGCCTTTCGAAATGCTAATACCTTCAGCCCTTGAAAATGGAGATACGTCATCATTCTTGAATAAATCGGTCGCGTTAAATATGACCGCCGTACTATCGGCATTATACGCTTCCATGGGAAAACGCTTGTATTCCATGTCCATGTAATTTTTTTCCAGAGCCTGAAGCATATTCTTGTCATTCGATGTACAAACGGCAAGCATGTTCGGGAAACTGAATACGACGGTTGAATCCTGTAAATCCACACGTAAGTGTAAAGGGTTATTCGTTTTGTATCCGACGTTCGCGAATTGCGGGTTACCGACCTTGGAAAGAGTACTACCCAAAAGAACTTCTTTCCCCATGTTCTTTACAGGATATTCCATGTAAATTTTTTCTCCCTCCCGGTGAAAAGTAAGAAATTCTCCTTTTATTGTTTGTAAACCGGATTTCTTCATGAATTTGTCATACTTACTCTGCGGTTTCTCCTCTTTTTTCTCCACTTGTTCCGTGGATTTCGATTTTTTCTTTTTCCGTTCTGCCCCGTTCGCGAAAAGGCAAGAAGTTCCTAGGGCTACTATTAGTAGCACAACATACAGTTTTCTCATTATTAAAGATTTATTTAAAATATAATTGTGTGTTTTACTTTTATTTTTCCGTGTATCTTAATTTCTTGTAATCGATACCCATCTCTTTCAGTGCTTTGGTCAAGAGATCGTATTTAATTTGCATGACTTCATATTTTTTTAATAGGACTTGGAGTTCGTCATCGGGCGTGTCGATCAAGAAACTTATCCAGTAGCCGATATCTTCTCCTTTGTACGGAAACACGGGAATAATATCATAGAATAAAAACATGCGGGGAAATCCTAATTCATAACGAGCTTCCTCTTCATATAAATATTCCAGTTTTTCATCCTGTATAAGTTGACCGTACAGAAGTAAGGACTCTCCGTATTGATAAAATTCATCGGGGATATTGATTCCCTTATCATACATCCCGATATATCTCCATAATGTTTCGTGTGACTTTGAACTGGCTACGGCTTTTTCATTAAAACTCATTTGTCCCAAATCTTGAATGGAAAAAATGCAGAAGTAACGCCCTATACAAGATAAAACTTCTGTTTCAAGAAGAGCCGGATCGGCGATGGCATCATCGGCAAGAATAATACTATACGGGAAATGTTTACGAATAAATTCTTCGGGATACGCGTCTAGTACTAATTTCTGCATCATTTCAATCCCTTTCCATAAATGCTCTTGCTCCTGCTTCGGGTAATTGAATTCAAGGGATTCATTTTTTGAACTGAAATTGTACAAGTAATCAGATGAATCCGGATCTGTTATAAAAAAACGGTTGTATTTGTAGTAATATCGTGACACGAAATTCAATACCTTGTCAGTAGAATTTGTATCATACATCTGTACCCTTTTGTAAGGAATTTCTTCGGCAACAATAGGAGCTTCTTCGTAACAATTATAGAAACTGATACCAAGTATGATGATTAATAAGAATTGATAATATTTCATCGTATTCTGTTTTAATTATTTGCTAACTAAGGTTTCAACCCGTTCAAAGTTCTCAATTTCAAAATTCTTGTCTTGAACGTCCAGTGGAAGACTTAAAATGTAATTCGGATTTCCGGCTGTAAGGACATAGGTGTCCGCGGCCAAGGGGGCATTTAGGTCTTGGAATTTATGAGTTATCTCTATTTTCCAACGGCGAATATCGAACCACCTGCAATCCTCGAAACAAAATTCCATTCTCTTTTCCTCCCGCATAATTTTTCTAGCTTCTTCCGCATCATTCGTGTTTTTTTCATAGTCACCTTTTATACGTGAACGGCGAATACTATTTATATCCCTCATCGCTTGTTCGATATTCTCCGTTCCACCTAATTCAATGCAGGCTTCAGCCCGGTTTAGATAAGCTTCTTCTATTCGATAACACCAATCATTGCAACTCCTCGTGAAAATATAATATTTCTTGGGATAATAGGGTTTGTATTTATCAAAAAATGCTGTAGCCCGAATATCTTCAGCATTATCTTTTTTTACGTATAAATTGCGTAAATCTTGGCTGACTTCCCAATGACCTGCTTCAGAAGTTGATGTTGAAAGAGGACTATTATCACGTCTTCCCCATGAAAATAAAATACTTTTGTTGGAATTATTGTACAAAGTTATTCCATTGGCGATATATTTTGACATGTTTTCCAAGGTTTCAATCGTTGCACCGCTTTCTGTTATTAGGGTTGAAGACATCTTCTTGGCATCCTCCCACCTTTTCTGCTGCAAATAAATTCTGGACAGAAAAAGGTAAGCTGCGTTCACGTTAGGTCGGAATATGGAATTTTCTTGATCGCCTGCTTTCAATAAATCGATTGCTTGTAGCAGATCTTTTTCAATTAAGTCGTATACCTCCTGCAATTTTGCCCTTGTATATACTTTTTTCTCGATACTGATTGCCGTGTTAATAGGAACTCCCAACGCTTTCTTGGCTTGTTCTTTATTTTCGTAGGGCTCACCGTATATATTTACTAGGTAATAATATGCCAATGCTCGCATGAATGTCAGTTCTCCTAATAGACGTGTTTTTACCCGGTCGTGATCTTCCTCGAATTGGCTGACATCATTTTCCAGAATGTTGCATCTCAGGATTTTATTATAGAAAAACGCCCAGTTATTATCATTTCTTTCTCGTTGTTCCATATCTAACTGGTTGTTTTTTGCCCATGTGAAATAACCGAAAAATTCGCTTCGGCTATCCCTTCTACTGGATGATCCTTCTATGGGTAAGACAACACTCATGATGTCATCCGTCATAAAATCCAACGCCTTCATCTCGCTTCCGCTTGTTTTCTTTATTATTTCTCCATATACCAGTTCGTCAAAGTGTTTTAACTCGCGGGGTATTATTTTATCTTGATCCTTGTATTCAAGGAAATCACTACATCCCATCCAAAGGAAACACAGCGATAATATGTAATATAGTTTATTCATGTTACTTTTATTTAGAAGGTTACATTCAAACTAAAACTGAAATTCTTTTGCGGTGGTATCGAGCCACTACCTAAGGTTACTTGTTCGGGATCCCGTCCTTTTAATCCTTTAGCTTTGATGACAAATGGATTGGAGACAGAGAAACTTAATGATGCTCCTCTCAAAAATAAATGTTTTAAAGTGGAGGCAGGGACATAATAAGATAACGAGAGTGAGCGACAACGTACAAAATTTCCGGATACGACACGTAAGTCACTGTTATTGTAAAAATCATACACGTTATCTCCAATCGTTGCAGCTCCCCCATTGTGGTAATATAATCCGGGGGGAGTTAGTCTTTCGTCGGTCAACCTCGGAATATCAGTATGTTTTTCATCTCCCGGCTTTCTCCAACGAGTTACAAATTCATCAGACATATTTTCACTGGGACCGGGAAGACGACTATTATCCACGTATAGGTCATTTAAACGGACTTTTGAACCGAATTGCATAGCAAAGGAGGCATTTAATGTAAAATTGTAAAGCATGATACTTGTACTCAAACCGCCTGAAAATAGCGGTTCCCGTCTACCACTATAAACCAAAGCACTATTTAAGGCTTCTTCTTGGGATGAAATGATGACATTGCCTTCTTCGTCTTTGGCATATATTCCCAAGAAAGTTGCTTCCCCTCTTTCGTTCAGTCCGCCGTAACGATAAGAATAAAAACTATTTAATGAACGTCCGTTTTTGACAAGAGAACCATCTAGGTATTGGCTAACAATATATTTATCCATTTCTCCCGAGTTGGTCACTTTGTTATAACTTCTACTTGTATTCAAACTTAAATTCCAGCTAAATTTTTCCAAGCGAATCGGAGTGGCGGATATGGAGAAATCCCAACCGGAATTGATTATATTTCCGTCATTGATGGTGACGCTGGTACCCCCGTTGGTTGATTCTATCGTAGTGGAGAGCAATTGGTCTTTTCCTTTCTTGTTATAGTATTCAAAAGTTGCATTTAATTTTTTATTGAAGAAAGAGAAATCTGTACCAATGTTGTAGGATCTTGTTTTTTCCCACCGGAGCCCTCTGTTGGGAAGAGAATTTATGGTACTTTCGTAGTATTGGGATACGGGGTCCATACTTCCGACATTAGCTACCATATTCGGGTTATGAGCTTCGGTTACATTCCCCTGCAGTCCATAAGAGGCATGAATATTTAGTCCTTCCATCCATGTGACATTTTGCATGAAATCCTCGTCGGCAATATTCCATCTACCGGAAACTGACCAAATAGGTAAAAAACGGGCAGATTTATCTTGTCCTAATTTATTGCTGGCATCTCCTCTTATATTTGCGTTAAAAATATACCGGTCGTCATAGCAATAAGAGAAGGATGCAAAATAGGACATTTCATTCTTTTTGCTATCTGAAATTGTGGGGCGGCTATTTTCCAATAGAGTTCCGTAAGCAAGCCATATGCGAGGATTGATTTCGACGCTTTTTTTGCCGCGTTCCGGCAAATAACCTAATAAGGTGGAGGTATGTCCTTCGCTATGTGCGCTGCGCATATCTAATCCTCCCATAAGGCTAAAATCGTGAACGTCATTGAAAGTCTTTTGGAATGATGCGGTAAAACGTGCGGAATAATTGGTATTCTTGTTATCAGAGTTATCCAATTTTCCCCCGAAAGGCAATTCACAACTCGTCGCAAAATTGGGTTCTTTTGCAGGGTCGATTACCGGATAACCGTAGACAAGTCTTCTCAAAGATGATATGGCGTAACTCTCTTCGGTTGCCACATCCTCGCTTGAATTTGAACTGACATTATAAGAACATAGAGCACTTAAACTTAACCATGAAGCTACTTTGTAGCTGAAATTGAATCTTGTATTCAAGCTCAATAATTTGTTTGTTCCGCTCGTGGAATTCAGTTCGTTGAAGATATTGTAAATCAAATTAGGAGTTTTGTAGGGAGTATTCTCGTATCCTGTATCAATTTCATAGAAATTATAGTATCCATCCTCGTCATAAGGAGCAATAGCTCTGGAAGTCGTGTAAGCATATTGAAAGAGGTCTACTGCGGGGCGATTGGTTTCTCCATGAGAGGCACTAAGACCAAAACCGGCATTCATTTTATCATTTATCTTGATGTCGAGATTTGTGTTAAAATTAAACCGTTCAGCGTTTTCTTTCAAAGATGATCCTCTTTCGTTAGAATATCCCACGGAGAAGTAGTAGTTGATTGCTTCATTTGCCCCGGAAACGGATAACGTGTGATTATGGCTAAATGCATTTCGGAATAGATATTTAAACCAATCCGTATTTTGTTCTTTCATTTTCTTTACTTCTTTCTGAAATTGGCTATAGCTAATTTTATTCCCGTACAATTGAACTAAAAGTCCCTCGTATCCCACGGAACCAGTTATTCCGTCATCAACAAACTGTAATCCCTTCTCGACCATCTCTTCGGAAACTTCGATTCTTTCTTTAGAATTCATCAAGTGCATTTGGTTTACTGTCGGACGATGCGTGAACCCCATAGACATACTATACTGGATGGCTGGTTTTCCAAACTTACCCCTCTTGGTGGTAATCATGATTACGCCATTGGCAGCTTTACTTCCGTACAAGGCGGTAGCGGAAGCATCTTTTAATACGTCGATTTGTTCAATATCTTCCGGGTTTATACCCGAGATGGCATTACCTATCAAATTTACTTGATCCATGCTATTCAGTTCTTCCGGTTTAAGGGGAACCGGGTCTTCCAGCACAATACCATCCAGTACCCAAAGAGGTTCGCGGCTTCCCACGATAGTGGAAGATCCACGTATGCGGATTTTCGGGGCGGCACCCACGGTTGAACTCATCTGTAAAACTGCCATGCCGGGAATTTTACCTTGTAACATTTTATCTAATGTTGTTGTAAGAGGCTCCATGATATCCTCCATTTTTACCGTATAGACGGATGATGTCAGCTTCCGTTTGTCGATGTTCTCGTAACCCGTGCGGACGATAACTTCGTCGAGTTCATTGAGGGTGGTTTTCATGATAACGGTTACGAAGTCGCTTTTGGGGGTGACTTGTTGGGTTTCCATGCCGACGAACGAGAAGATTAGGAGGGTGGCTTCCGGTTTCTCGGGGGAGACGATGGTGAATTCACCTTTGGCGTTGGTAGAGACACCGGTAGTTGTGCCTTTGATGAGGACGGTTACTCCCGGCAGGGGTTCCCCGTTCTCGTCTTTCACGATACCCCGGATTGGGTTTTGTTGGTCAGGGGTGGTTTTCGCGGGGCTGATGATGATGGTTTTCCCGTTGAACCTGTACGTGAATTCCTTTTGAAGAACGAGATTTAGTACTTCAATCAATCCCATTTTCAAGCGGGGAAGTTGTACCATTTTCTTTACCTCGAGTTCATTCTCGCTGTAAAAGACGTCGTACTTCAATTGTTTCGTGATGGCGTCGAAGACTTGTTCAATCATCATTTGCTGTTTCGAGAATTTGACGCTGTCCTGTTCCGGGGTTGTGGCGGCATTCGAGTTGGAGATGCCTGCCAGTAACCAGAAAATGGTACATGCACAGAGCAAAGCTCCTTTTTTTAACCTTTCTTGTAGGTTAAAGGTGTGATCATACGCTTTTTTTTTCATAAATTTGTTCGTTAAAGTGATAATTAATCCTGTACAGCTATTTGCCGTAGCTTTCACAGGTTTTGGTTTTTACAATAAAGGGGGGTGCTTTTTTGCCGATAGCACTCCTTTTTTTAGTCTGTTCTACTTACTGTAATTGTCTTGTCTTGAATATTAAAGTGAATATTAGTTGTTTCTTCCAGATAACGTAACAATTGCTCCAAGGGTTGATGTTTATCGATAGTTCCCCGGAAGGTCATGTCCTTGATCTCCTCGTCCCGGTAAATCATTTTGAAGTCATACCACCGTTCGAGTTTTTTCACGATGTCCTCGAACCGGTAGCCTTTAAAATAGAATTTGCCGTCAATCCATGAGGTGTATAGTTCCGTGTCCACGGTTCTCGTTTCCACGATGTTCGTTTCTTTATGGACGGTCAGTTGTTCAGACGGGTGCAGGATGTCGCTCCGGTCTTGTTGAGTGACCATGACTTTGCCTTCCACGAGTGTGGTGATCCACTTCGAGTCGTCGGTATAGGCACTGACGTTGAATTTTGTTCCCAGAACGGTAATAGCCTTGTCCCCGGCGTGAACCGTGAAAGGTGCGGTTGAATCCTTTGCCACTTGGAAAAAGGCTTCTCCTTCCAGATATACTTCCCGGCTGTGGGACGAGAATTGCACGGGAAAGCGGAGCTTGGATTCCGAGTTGACATTCACGATTGAACCATCGGGGAGTTTCAAGTAGAAATCGGCACCTTTCGGTACGTATAGTTCGTTGTAACGGAGTTCAATTTCTCCGTTTAGGGAGTCGGTGTTGTTCCGGTATTGCAGTTGTCCGTTCACGCTGTTGCGGGTGAAAGACATGCCCAGTTCTTCGACCTTGATTGTTTTTTGTTGTTTGCTTAGTCTGATTTCTTCCCCGTTTGCCAATACTAATCGAACTTGGGAACATTCGTTTTTTCCCGTTTGCAGGGAGGCAGTTTTTGTTATTTTGTTTTCCGTCGTGTTGTTATGCATTAGGTATATGGTAATACCGAGCATAAGCAGGGCACATGCCGCGTATTTTATAACGCGAAGTGCTATGAAGCGGTTCGATTTGTTTATGCTTCTGCCTTTTACTTGTTTCCATGCTTTTCCCATGTTGTAGTGGTCGTCTTTCATGGAGTTGGCAGCCCTGTGTATGATGAATTTCTTATTTTTATCCATTTTGGCTATTGATTTACTATAAAGGGCATCAAGAGTCGGAAATGGGTGATTCTGAAAATGACTTTTTTTGAAAAAAATGCGTTTTTTATTTTTTAATCCTTCGACAGTATGCAATAAATACTAGCAACTGGCTGGTATTCTTGAAATAACATCGGATGATGCGATAGGCTTTCGTGATATGTGTTTTCACGGTATTGACGGAGATATTCAGTTCTTCCGCGATTTGTTTGTAGCTTTTTTCGTCGACACAACTCATTAGAAAGATATTGCGACATTGTTGCGGAAGCGAGGCAAGTGCTTTTTTCATCTTTTCTATTTCAATGACTTCTTCTTCCGTGTATTCTGTTTGTTGGAGATTTGCAATGAATTCGGCCAATAGGGGGGAATGCCGTTGTTCCATTAACTGGCGTTTTAAAACTTTTAGAGCGCCATGACGAACGGATGAATACAAGTAATGTTTTAATGAAACCTTTATGTCTATACACGAGCGATTGTTCCACAAGTACACGAATACGTCTTGAACGATATCTTCCGCTTTGTCGTGTTCGGCAACAATGCCTTGGCAATAATTGCATAAAGCTTGATAATTCCTTTTGAATAATTCTTCAAAGGCAGCCGTGTTTCCTTCGAGGACATCTTCGCTGTTTATATCATCCCAATCTGTATAATCATCCATAAACGCCGATTTCTTCATATTGTTCACCCGAAAATATTACTATTCGGGATGTGAATTTACAAATATATAATGATTTTAATATTTTGGGTAAACATTCTCTTGTTTTTTTAGTTTTAACCACAAATAATCCATCATGTGGCTAAACAGCCATATTTTGAAATGTTGCGGTTTGTTTTTGTCTAAATTATTGTTAATTATATATATTATAAATTATGATAGGGGATGTTGATGCTTTTTTTTGAAACAAATAATGAATGTGGTGTATCTTGTTGAAAATTAGTTGTTTCTTGTGTGTTGGACAGCTATTTGGTGAGGCGTTTTTTTACTTTTTCAAGTGTTGTTTTTGGAAATTTCCGGATAATAATGCAACAATTTTTATTTTGATCTCGTATAAGGTGTTAAGTATATTTTTTTAATTTGAATATATAATATACCTTTGTATCCGTTTTAAAGATAATTAGTTGTGTGTTAGAAGTGAAACATAATATAGTGTAGTTTATTGATATGGCAGACGAGAAGATTATTTTTTCCATGATGGGCGTGAGTAAGACTATACCGCCACAAAGAAAGATAATAAAGGATATTTATTTATCCTTTTTTTACGGGGCGAAGATTGGCGTAATCGGTTTGAACGGTTCGGGTAAGTCAACTTTGTTGAAGATTATCGCCGGGTTAGACCCGAATTACGAGGGTAAGGTGATTTGGTCGAAGGAACATTCTATTGGTTATTTACCCCAAGAACCTCAGCTTGACGACACGAAGACCGTGAAGGAGGTTGTGCAGGAGGGGGTGCAGCAAGTGATGGATTTGTTGAAGGAATACGAGGACGTCAACATGAAGTTTGCCGAGCCGATGAGTGACGACGAGATGGATAAGTTGATGGCTCGTCAAGGGGAACTGACCGAGTTGATTGAACACCACGGCGGTTGGGAGATCGACCAGAAGTTGGAGCGGGCTATGGACGCTTTGCGTTGTCCGGAGCCGGATGCCTTGGTGAAAAACCTGTCGGGTGGAGAAAGACGACGGGTGGCATTGTGCCGTTTGTTGTTGCAGGAACCCGATATTTTGTTGCTCGACGAGCCGACGAACCACTTGGATGCGGAGTCGGTAGAATGGTTGGAGCAGCATCTGCACCAGTATGCCGGTACTGTGATTTGTGTCACGCACGATCGTTATTTCTTGGATAACGTGGCGGGTTGGATTTTGGAGTTAGACCGGGGAGAAGGAATTCCATGGGAAGGTAACTATTCCTCTTGGTTGGAACAGAAAACGAAACGTTTGGAGCAGGAAGAGAAGCAGGCAAGCAAACGGAGAAAGACTCTGGAAAGGGAGTTGGAATGGGTGCGTATGGCGCCGAAAGCCCGTCAGGCAAAGAGTAAAGCCCGTTTGAAGGCTTACGACCGGATGATGGACGAGGATGTGAAAGAGAAAGAAGATAAACTTGAAATATTTATACCGAACGGTCCCCGCTTGGGCAACAAGGTGATCGAGGCGGCACACGTGGCTAAGGCTTACGGTGATAAAGTGCTGTTTGATGATCTGGAATTCCAGTTGCCGCCTGCCGGTATTGTCGGGGTGATCGGGCCTAACGGTGCGGGAAAGACTACTTTGTTCCGCCTGATAATGGGTGTAGAGACTCCGGATAAAGGGGATTTTGAGGTGGGACCGACGGTGAAAATCGCTTATGTGGACCAGCAGCATAAGGCTATTGATCCCGATAAAAGCGTTTATCAGGTGATTTCCGGGGGAAGCGATATGATTAATCTTGGTGGACGGGAGGTAAATGCCCGGGCTTATGTGTCCAAGTTTAATTTCTCCGGGACAGATCAGGAAAAGAAGTGCGGGGTTTTGTCCGGTGGAGAACGGAATCGCTTGCATTTGGCTTTGGCGTTGAAAGAGGATGCCAACGTGTTGTTGCTTGATGAGCCCACGAATGATATTGACGTGAACACGTTGAGGGCATTGGAGGAAGGTCTGGAAAACTTCGCGGGGTGTGCCGTGGTCGTTTCGCATGATCGTTGGTTCTTGGATCGCATTGCCACGCATATTCTGGCGTTCGAGGGCGATTCGAAGGTAGTTTATTTCGAGGGAAGTTACTCTGAATACGAGGAAAGTAAGAAGAAGCGGTTGGGGGACGTGACCCCGAAGCGTATACGATATAAAAAATTAATCGGATAAGATAACAAGACCGTGCCAAAGAAAAAAGAAAAAAAGATTGTAGATAACGGCTTTGTGCCGGGTATCTACAATTATTGCGACAGATGGTGTGAACGATGTAAATTTCAGCTTCGATGCATGAGTTACACGATGGGAAAGAAGTTGAAGGAAAAGACGAGGGTAAATTTAGGGGAGGAGATGCCTGACGACGACGAATCCGCGTTAGCCCGTCTAAAGAATATTTTTGATTCGACATTTGACGTGTTACGGGAATTGGCGGACGAGCGAGGAGTGGGAATAGAGGATATTTATTCGGCGGAGAAGGTAGACCGTGGATTCTGGGGAGAAGATTACGAGGATTTGGAGGATCAGGATGAGGAAGTGGCAAGGCAGGTGGAGAGTGAGGATATGATGAAATGTGAGCAAATCTATCATTCTTTGGCAGATAAGTGTCAAGAGGAGATTTACCAGTATTTTGAAACGGAAAAAAAGAAAGAGGGTGAGTTTCCGCGGACGCGTGAGGTGGAGGATGCTTTATTGGAGGTGAACTGGTACATGGATTTGATTCGTTCCAAGATGAAACGGGCCCTTTGCGGGTACTTCCTTTACGCGGATAAAATAAACGCCACGCAGGAAGAGGAGGATTACAACGGTTCGGCGAAAGTGACGTTATTAGCCGTTGAGATATCTTGTACGGCATGGACGGTGATACGGGATAACATATCTGACTTTGAGAGGGAGGCATCCCGTATGATTGTATTGTTGGAACAGTTAGAAAATGATATAGAGGCTTTTTTCCCTAATGCCCGTACTTTCAAGAGGCCGGGATTTGATACTTGTGATGTAGTTTGAGAGAAAATATAGTTACGTGTGCCGTTTCCATTCAAATCGGATATTAGAGTTGAGTGGGAACGGTATTATTTTTGTGAATATTTTCAAATATGTGTGTTGAATTTCTTGAAATAAAGAGCGTTTTTTGTTGTGATGTTCGTTTGTAAATGTACCGTCATAGCTTGTTTTGTTAAAAGATGTACACTTTTGGTTGATGAAAATGAATATATAAAATATGGAATATAGTTCGTAGTGTATTTAAAAAAATATATATTTGTAGCTCAATAATTGAACGATTATTAACTGTCTAAAATCACTATTCGTTATATATCCTTACTTAACTATTAGTGTTCTAGTAATCATTGAATTGTAAATAATAACTCTTGTTTTATTTGCCGCACAAATCCTCATTTGTTTAACATTCAAAAAACGTTGGTTTAATGATAGTGGAATGTTACATAAAAGAAGGAGTTATATGTTTGTGAATAAGTGGTTTGTAGTGGTAGCGAGTATGGTCGTTTGTTTTTCATGCAGTTCCAGCAAGGAGATTGTCTATTTGCAGGATGTGAAGGAAAATGAGCGACTTGAATCGGACTTCGAGTACAAGACTGTCATTCACGTTGATGATTTATTGTCAATCGTGGTTTCTTGTGATGACACGGAGGCGGCATTGCCTTTCAATACTCCTATGATTGGCTTGGGGCGGGACGTGACATCGACCAACCAACAGGTTGCTCCCGGTTATCTCGTGGATAAAGAGGGGTATATTGATTTTCCCGTGCTGGGGAAATTGCGTGTGGACGGTATTTCCCGTGTCGAGTTGTCGGAAATGCTGAAGACGAAATTAGCGATGTACTTGAAAAATCCGATAGTGACGATACATTTCCAGAATTTCAAGGTGACTGTTTTGGGCGAAGTCCGGAGTCCGGGCAGTTACAGAGTGACCAGTGAGCGAGTATCTATATTCGATGCGCTGGGCATGGCGGGGGATTTACAGATTAATGCCAAGAGAAAAAACGTGCTGATTATGCGCGAGAACGGGAAAGAGAAGACTTTTGCCCGTTTGGATTTGACTTCGGCGAATCTTGTTTATTCCCCGTTTTTTTATTTGCAGCAGAATGATGTGGTTTACGTGGAGCCTAGCAGGGGGCGTATCGCGGGAGGTAACGCGGGAACTTTTTTGCCTTACGTTTTGTCCAGTGTGTCGACCTTAGTGACGGTACTTGCGTTGATACTTAGATAGGTGAAAGGTTTTCTCCGGGTTGGTTGTATTTTTTAGTTTTAATGAAACGAGAGTGTATGAACGTGAATGGTAGTGAGGTCTATGTGCCTGAACAGGAAGAAACGATTGATTTAAGGATGTTGTTTTACAAGATTATCGCGCGGTGGCGGTGGTTTCTCGTGTCTGTGCCTTTGTGTGTGGGGGCGGTATTGATTTACTGCATGATGCAGGAACCCGTGTATAACGTGACGAGTAAAGTGATGATCAGTGACACGAAGAAAGGGGAGTTAGGCACTAGCATGATGATGAAGGAAATGGGATTTTTCCAAGGGGATAAATACGTGGAAAATGAATTGATAGAGTTGCAGTCCAAGAATTTAATGCGGGAGACGGTAGGTGATTTGGAGTTGAATATTTGTTACAGTCGTGAAAGTGTCTTGAGGGGGACAGAATTGTATAAAGATTCTCCTGTAAACGTGTTGGTTGATCGTCCCGAGTTGATAAAAGACACTTGTTTTTTCGTGACGTTGACGAGTGATACGACGATTTCGGTGACAGCCCCGGACGGGAAAGTTGTGCATGAGGGGCGTTTTTCGGAACGGATTCCGGTTGGTGATTATGCTATATCCGTGGAGAGGAGTGAGGTGTACTCCGCGGAGAAGGTGGAACGGGTACGGGTGGATTTGTATTCCTACGATTCGGCGACGAAGAATTTTTATAAGAAACTGGAGGTGGCACCTTTGGACAAGAACACGAATGCGCTTCTTTTGTCGGTTAAAGATGTCGTGCCGCAACGGGGAAAGGAGCTGATCCGGGCACTGATAGATCGTTACAACGAAAACGGGGTGGCGGACAAACAGGTTGTTTCCGCCAAGACGGTGGAGTTTATCAATGCCCGACTTGAAGTGATTAACCGGGAATTGGGCACGATAGAGGATGATGCCGAGCGTTTCAAGCGAACGAATAAGTTGACCAATCTTGCTTCTGATGCCGAGTTCGTGATGGAGCGTAAGAAATTGACGGGGACGGAATTGTTGAAGTTGCAGACCGAGTTCGATGTAGCGCGTAGCATCCGGGAGTTATTGGAAAAAAGGGAAGGGACCGAGTTCGGTTTGCTCCCCGAGAATCTGGGTATCTCGGACGAGGGGATGAATAGCGGCATATCCCGTTACAACGAAATGGTGTTGCGAAGAAATAAACTTTTGCTTAGTGCCCGGAAAGATAATCCTATCGTGACGGGATTGGATATGCAATTGCGAGAGATGAAGGAGAGTATCCGCGAGGCGGTGGGTAACGTGGAGAACGGTTTGGAAATAAAGATAAACACGTTAGAGCGGGAGAACCTTTCCGTTGACAAGCGATTGACTTCCGTGCCCGCGCAGGAAAAACAGTACCGGGCGATTGCCCGGCAGCAAGAGTTGAAAGAGAATCTTTTTCTTTTCTTGATGCAAAAGCGGGAGGAGGCGGAGATCGCTAAACTGGTGTATGTTCCGACGGCGAAGATTATCGAAGACCCCGACGCGGGAGAAGGACCGGTATCTCCCCGTAAGGCCATGTTGTTGCTGGTCGGTTTGATGCTGGGGATTGGGCTTCCCGCGGGAATCGTGTTGGTGAGGGATATGTTGGATAATAAGGTGAGGAGTATTGAAGATATCGAGAGAAATGTCAAGGTTCCTTTGTTGGGTTCATTCCCGGAGGTGACTGGGGAGAAATTAATCGCTCGGGAAGATTTCGTGCAATCGGAATCCATGCATCTGATTCGGGAAAAGCTGAATTATATGTTGCGGCAAAAGGTTTGTCCGGTGGTTATGGTTACTTCGACCATTCCCGGTGAAGGAAAGTCTTTGATCGCGGCACATTTGTCAAACGCTTACGCGAAGACGGGTAAAAAGGTGTTGTTGATGGGGTGTGATTTGCGTAATCCCAGTTTGCATAAGTTTCTGGGAGAGAATAGCACGAAAGGTTTATCCGCTTACTTGGCAGGGATAGAGGGCGACTTGGCAAGCTTGATTTGTCCGGTGGAAGAACATCTGGATGTTTTGTTCGGTGGTGCGGTACCGCCTAATCCGGTTCAATTGCTTGCCGGGGAACGGATGGGTGAATTGTTGGAAAATATGAAGCAGCGGTATGATTGTATCATACTGGATACTCCCCCGGTAGGGATGCTTGCCGAAGGGTTTGCCTTGGGCAAGTGGGCGGATGCCTGCGTGTACGTGGTGCGGGCGAATATGTTAAAAAAGGAGGCGTTAAGGTTGGTCGCCGCGATAAACGGTGAAGGACGTCTGCCCGATATGGGAATAGTGCTGAATGATTTACGTGCGGATGCGGGAGGATACGGTTACGGGTATGGCTACGGTTATGGTTACGGGTATAACAAAGAAAATGTAAACGAATAGATATGTTGTTCCTCAAGCGTCACCGGAAATTTGTTTTTGACTACAAGCGGGATGTACACTCGCACGTTTTGCCTGCTTTGGATGACGGTGTACGTACCATGGATGAAGCAATTTTGATTATTCGTCGAATGGTGGCGGCGGGTTTGTGTTGTTTGACTTGTACTCCGCATGTGGCGTTTCCTGCGTTGATGAATAGCCGCGGGGATATCGGGAGTATGTTCGTGTTATTGAAGTCGCGTCTTGTACAAGAGGGAATAGATATAGCCGTGGATATGGGAGCTGAATATCGTATGGGTGAGTTTATGTTGGGGTTATTGGAACAAAACGAGATTATTGCTTCTGCCGCGGGGGAGGTGCTGGTCGAGCATAGTTTCGTGGCTCCATCGGTACATGCGGAGGAGATTATTTTCAGACTGCGGGGTAGTGGGTACATGCCTGTGATGGCACATCCGGAGCGTTATTCTTTTTACGCGGGTAACATAGTAAAGCATTGTGAATACTTGAAGTTACTAGGGTGTAAGATTCAAGTAAACTTACTCTCGTTTGCCGGATATTACGGGAAAGAAGCACTAACGGGTGCCCGGAAATTATACGGTACGGGGTTGGTGGATTATTACGCCGGGGATATTCACAATTTGCGACAGGAGATGTTGTTGGAAAAACTAATAGGGGGAGCCTTTTTTTAATTTCTTTTTTCGAATATTACTTTTTTGAATGTTTGGGCTCCTCCTACTTCTCGTGTATCGGTCGAGGAATTTTGATTGTCTGTCGATGCTTGATTATCAGATAATAAAATATTCTCGGTTAGGAATGAAATTTTGTAATTCTTGGAAAATCTGACTATAAATAAACGATCGTTTATTTATTCGCAAAAATATTAATAATTCCGATAATCGACAATGTTAATTGGTTATTTTTTACTCCTAGTAAATAATAAGTTATAAAATTATCCATTCTCACAACACATGTTTGTTGACAATCGTAATAAACGATGGTTTATTTATTCGCTCACGGTCGGTTCGGGAGCTGGTTGCATTTATTTCTCAATGTCCAGTGAGTGTTGTTAAGATGTTGAAAATGAAAACGATAAAATAATGATGAGGAAGTGTACATTAATAACAGGGATTCTGGTATTGTTGATGATATTACGCGTGAACGCGAACGAAAGTGCAGCGGATGTTATTTCTACGGATGCCGCGGTGTTGTACACGGGTGAGGAAAGTTTTTTGATTCCGGATACGGTATTCCGGAAATTTTGTATTGAACTGGGATGTGCCGATGAAAAAGGGTACATTATTCCGGCAGAGGCCGCGAAAGTCACGTGGCTTAGTGTAGGTAGAAAAAATATCGTGTCGCTGGAAGGCATCAAGTATTTCACTTCACTGGAAAAGTTGACTTGTTATTACACTCCTCTTGCTTCGCTGGATGTATCGGGATGTAGCTCGCTAAAAGAATTGTACTGTAATCATAACGCCTCGCTTGTTTCCTTGAACGTGAACGGGTGTACGTCATTGGAGAAGTTGTATTGTTACAATACTCCGCTCGTGGAGCTGAATGTGTCGGGATGTAAGTCTTTGGTTTGCCTAAGGTGCCACGATAATACTTCCCTCGTGACGTTGTACGTGAAGGGATGTGCGGCGTTGAAAGAACTATATTGCCATAACGATCACCTCTCGGGGGTGGACTTGTCCGGGTGCACTTCGTTGAGGACTTTGTATTGTTATGGCAATTTTATTACTCGTTTGGATGCGACTGTTATGCCTGAGGGGAAGGGGTTCCGGCTTTTCTGCGGTAATCAGACCTCGGACGGTGTGACCGGACAATCTTTGGAATTGACATTGACTCCCAAGCAAAAAGAACGTTGGGATGACTACATGATATCCAACGGGAGTAATGTTCGGGTGAACGTTGCCGTGAGATGAAACATGTTTTCTCTTTTTTTCGTTTATAAGGTAGGTTATCCATGGGGTAACTCGTGAGATTTATCAACTTAAAACGGAGGTATTATGAAGGAGAAAGAGAAAAATGATCGGGAGAATGAAGGGAAGAAAGTGAATCGGCACGCGGAGAAGAATATCCCTTCCAAGCAGGACAAGAGTTGGGTAGGAGAAAACCAGATGCCACAACGACAATTTGACAAGACCGAATTAGAGAGAGAGAAAGGCGACGGTTTAAAGAGAAAATGCAAAAAATAAATCGTTTTATCGTCTTTATCAGGTTGGGCTAAAATAGGTCTGTAAAGTCGATAAAGGCTTGAATTACGGTGTTTTATCCGAAAATATTTATACTTGATTGACTTTATAGACTTTTTTTTCTTGTAGTATTGTTTGTTTGAATAATTATTGTAAATTTGCAGTGATATTTGAGTTTTGATTTGATTACAGAGTGTTTGCCTTTCATCGTATTTTAAATGTATCGTTAAGCAGACTTTCCTTAGGCAATTATTCAACCTCAAAAGCATTTATTAATTATTTTAAAGTTTGTATTAATGAACATTTACATTTCAAATCTAAGTTACGAAGTGAGTGACAGTGACTTAAAAGAATTATTCGAGGAATACGGTGAAGTTTCTTCAGCAAAAGTAATCATGGACAGAGAGACCGGACGTTCAAGAGGTTTTGGTTTCGTGGAAATGTCTGACGATGTACAAGGACAAAAAGCTATCGACGAGTTGAACCAAGCTGAATATGACGGCAAGGTAATCAGCGTGAACGTGGCTAAACCGAGAACGGACAGACCTGCCGGAAATCGCGGTGGTTTTAACCGTGGCGGTGGTGGCGGACGTGATCGTCGCAGCGGAAACGGTGGCGGCGGACGTAGCTTCGAGAGAAGATACTAATTTGTCATTGGGACAAGATATATTAATAAACGGTAGCGGAAGTTACCGTTTATTTTTTGTGGAAATAGTAGTGTTCCTCCCTGTTTCCGTTGATATTCTGTTGAGGAACTATTCAAGAAAGAATTCAATGCGGGTATAGTATCAAATCAAAAACGTTTCAAAGACGCTCGTGAACGTCTTTGAAACGTCTTTGTATCGAAGGTGAAACGTCTTTGTTCCCTTATTACCCCCTATTCTCTTCCTATATACTTACTTCTCTATCCGTGAAAACCATTACCGCGGGTGAATGGGCGAGGATATATGACGCGGGGTATTCTTTTGCCTTGCGGATGATTTGTTCCATGATTTCCTGTTTTTCTTTACCGATAACGGGAACCAGTATAGCGGAACTTTTCAAGATAACGGTTCCGGTCATGGTGATGCGTTGTTGTCCCGTGATAGGGTGTTGGGATACGGCATATACGCGACGATCCGTGAGCAAGTTCATGTCATTGGGGAATATGGAAGCCACGTGTCCGTCCGTGCCTACACCGAGGATAACACAATCGAAACGGGGTGCGGTGGAATAACCCGGAAGTTCCCATTTTACCATTTCCGAGTAGCGTTCCGCTTCAACCTTGGGTTCTTGTTCTCCCCAGATACGGTGAATATGGTTCGCGGGTATCTCCAGCGGGATAAATAGCAACTGATCGGCATGCTTGTAGTTGCTTTCGTCCTCGTCCGGCGCCACGCAACGTTCATCCACCCAGTAGAAACGAATGTTGTTCCACGGGATAATTTCTTTGTATTCTTTTACCCATAACTTGAACAGCGCTTGTGCCGTGCTACCCCCGGACAGAGCCAAGTGGAAAGGCTTTGACTTACTTTTTTTTATCACCGCGACAAGCGCTTCGCTGGTTGCACGCAACGCTTCTTCCGGTGTTTTATAAGTTTCTATTTTCATGATATATGGTTATATGTCTTAGTATAATTTATGCATTTTATACGATGCAAGTTACATTTTATTCGTGATTAAAGCAATAATTTTGCCTTGAAAGCTTGAAAAAATCTTAACGTGACATCATTTGTCGGCAGCTTTTGTTGAAACGGCGGATAAAGAGAGCCGCCGCGAACATAAGACCACCACAGAATCCGGAGAGTAGTCCGGGAGCCCCGAAGTCGAGTAAAATACCCGTGACGTAGGCGAGCGGGACGGCAACAAAGACATAGGAGATGAAAGCGTATATCATGGGGCGTTTCACGTCGGTGATACCTCTTAACGCGCCGAGAGCGGTAACCTGTAGCCCGTCGAATATTTCGAAAACCGCGACGACGTAGAAAAGGCGGCGTGCCACTTCAATCACTTCCCGGTCGGGCGTGAAGACGGCAGCGATTTGAGCCCCGAAAAGAGCGTAGATAATGGCCGCTCCCGTCATAAAGACCACGGAAAGACGAAAAGCCGCGTGAGCGTGACGGCGCATCTTGGCGAAATTATGACGCCCGAATTCGTGGCTGATAAGTATAGTGGAAGCCCCGGCAATCCCACTGGATATCATGAAGGTGAGATTAATCATGGATAACGCTATCTGGTTGGCGGCAAGGGGCACCGTGCCCAGCCAACCCATCATGACCGTGATGAGGCTGAGGGAGAGAAATTCGACGACCATTTGTCCGGCGATGGGGTAACCCACTTGCAGGAGTTGTTTTATTTTGCGTCCGCTGACATTTGTCCGGCGGAAGAACTGAAAGACGGTGGCGTGTATGGCGGAGCGGCGTGTATAAAAGAGAAATACCGCGGGCATCATGGTTCTTGATATCAAGGTTGCCAGTCCGGCTCCCGCTACCCCCAGATTCGGGGCACCGAGTTTACCGTATATGAACATGTAGTTGAGAATGATATTCATGACGTTGCATGATATCGTGATGACCATGGCCACTTTCGTGTTACCGATGCCTTCCATGTATTGTTTGAATGTCATGAAGAGGATGAAGGGAATGACCGACAGGGAGGTTAGTATGTAATAGCCTTTACTTAACGCGATCACTTCCTCGGGTTGTCCCATCATGGATAAAAAAGGCATAAGAGAGAAGAGAAAGGCGGTGAGCAAGAGTGATACCGCAGTGTTCACCAGAAGTGAGTTCTGGAAGAATCCCGCCACCCGTTCGCTGTCGTTCTGGGCATGTGCCTGTCCGACGAGGGGAGTGAGTCCCGTGGCGATACCCATCCCGACGACCATCGTGTTCATGATGATGATACCGGCAAGGGATACTGCCGCCAGTTCGGGAGCGCCGAGACGCCCGACCATGATGTTGTCCGCCATTTGCACCACCGCTTGTCCCGCCAGCGAGAGCATGATGGGGAAGGCGATACGGACGTTGTCTTTGTAATATGATGAACTGATTTTCATGCCTTTTTGTAAACGGGGGCAAAGGTACGATTTAGTTTGTAAAGTTCATAACGTCACGGGAGAATAACACGCCCGAAAACCGGGGGCGGTCGGCGGGGAAACGGTGGAGTTATTCTGAAGTTCTCCTGCAGTTCTCCTGCAGTTATTCTAACGGGGTTAGAATAACTGTAACTTATCTATTGTTTAACTCTAGGATAGAGTGCAGGTCTACACGAGGGATGGGCATCGCTTATGGAAGGGGAAATCGGGAGAAAAATAGTTGAGAAAAGTGAAACAAATGTAACCGCCCTTGTCGTATAAAAAGGTATAAGACTAAATTTTAAGTAATTTAACCTTAATATTAAGCTAAATAATTTGCGAAGATGAAATAAGTATCTATCTTTGGATATATTAAACGAGAGAAATGAAGAAGACAGTATTTC
This sequence comes from Butyricimonas sp. Marseille-P3923, assembly GCF_900184685.1. Lineage (GTDB taxonomy): Bacteria > Bacteroidota > Bacteroidia > Bacteroidales > Marinifilaceae > Butyricimonas > Butyricimonas muris. Next base: position 1,312,822 of record NZ_FXXL01000007.1, on the reverse strand, counting down.
AATATTTTTCACTGTTACTTTTGCTTTTGGCAATCGGGGTAAGCGCCTTTGGAGAAACTGATTCCAAAGGGGAGAAGCCCGTGCCGACAGTTCCGGGTACGGAGCAGTCGCGGGACGATTCCAAGGTTGCCACTTCTTCCGCGGACCGACATGGTGCTTTCGAACGCACGTTGGTTTTTTCCAGTCAGCAGATCGCGAACGGAAGTAGTCGGGAGCAACAAATCTCGTTCTCTATTTATCGCAAAATCCAATTAGCGTATCACAAGTCAGAGTATGGTATTCGGGTAGAACGTTCCATTGAAAGTTTTTCCGAATTGTTGGGTATTCGTTATATACAGGGATTCTACCTGTTCGACTTGTGTAAAATCGTCATTTAGCCACACGTAAGTCAAGTATGTCCGTGCCATGTCATTGTGGTACAGGTGTTTCGTATGCCTGTATAAAATGATAAAAGAGGGTGCTATGTACTGTTGTACAGATGTTTAGTGTGAAATCGGTATTCATGTAAGGATACGGACAGGTCCTTTACACCCTATTATTTTCAATTATTTTAAAGAGATTGACTTATGGAAACTACAAGTACAAAAATGAGTGATAAGATTACAAAGTCTGCATTATTCCAAACGTTATACCCGATCGTGGTTATGCTTATCGTTTTCGGGTTGGTATTCCTTGCTTTATATTGCGCGTTATAAATATTAAAATACATTAGACATGAAAAAGACTGCAACATCTACAAAGGGGGCAAAGAGAAATTTAGGTATTTCTGCTTTCCCGATAATCATTCTGTGTTTTATTCTTGCAATGATTATTTATCATTTCGTTTATGGAAATCCGGCTAATTTTATAAACAATGACCCGAACAATCACCCGTTACCCGGAAATCTCTTGGGTACGATATATAAGGGAGGGGTAATCGTGCCGATTATACAGACTTTATTATTCACGGTCTTGACGTTGAGCGTTGAACGTATGATCGCTTTACGCAAGGCGAAAGGGAAAAAGAATCTTCAGCAATTCGTGACCAAAGTGAAAGGTCAACTGGAAAGCGGGGATATCGAAGGAGCCCGTAAAGCGTGTGATGAACAGAAAGGAACGGTGGCGAATGTTATAAAGTCATCGCTTTCTACTTACACGCAGGTCGACGGTTGTGATACTTTGACGAAAGAAGAGAAGCAACTCGCGGTGCGAAAAGACTTGGAAGAGGCTACCATGCTGGAGTTGCCTACCATGGAGCAGAATCTGGGGGTTATCGCCACGATTACCACGCTGGGAACTTTGATGGGGCTGCTCGGTACGGTTATCGGTATGATCAAGTCGTTTGCCGCCTTGTCCTCTGCCGGGGGTACGGATTCTATCGCTTTGTCGACAGGTATTTCGGAAGCGTTGGTAAATACCGCGTTCGGTATTGCCACGGGGGCTTGCGCTGTTATCGCTTACAATTTCTTTACAAGTAAGATAGACGGTATCACGCATAGTATTGATGAAATCGGTGCTTATATCGTGCAAACATTCACGGTGAAGAACAGATAGTTTGAACCTTTAAACACACGAGTTATGAGTCAGAAGATAAAGAAGAAATCGACGTTTATCGACATGACCGCCATGAGTGACGTGACGGTGCTGTTGCTAACGTTCTTCATGCTGACCTCGACGTTTATCCAAAAGGAACCGGTGAAGGTGAATCCGCCGCAGTCGGTTTCGGAGATCAAGATTCCCGATGCAAATATCGTTTCTATACTGGTGGAACCCTCGGGAAAGGTGTTTATGGGGTTGGATAAGCCACAAGACAGAATGGAAGTTTTGAAGAAAATGGGCGAAAGTTACCAGATCGAGTTTACTAATGATGAGTTGAAGAAGTTTAGTTTGTGTAACTCTTTCGGGGTTCCGATTCAAGGAATGAAGCAATTTCTCGCGTTATCGCCCGAAGATCAGGATAAAGTGTTGATGAATTACGGTATTCCTTGCGATAGCACGAATAACCAGTTTAAATCGTGGATGCAGTTTGCCCGCGAGGTGAACAAGGATTTGGTGATCGCGATCAAGGCAGACCAAAGTACACCTTATCCGCTGATAAAGGATATTATGGCGACGTTGCAGGATTTGCGGGAGAACAGGTACAACCTGATAACCTCTTTGCGAAATATGCCTAATGTATGACCGGGTTGGACGTGTTAATTTGAAACGATAAGATTATGGCAGAGATACAAGATAACGGAGGCGGAGAACGCAAGAAAGGTAAACAGAAGAAGTTTAGTATCCGCGTGGATTTTACTCCCATGGTGGATATGAATATGCTGTTGATAACTTTCTTTATGCTCTGTACTTCCATGAGTAAGCCCCAGACAATGGAAATCAGTATGCCCCGGAAGGATTTGTTGAACGAGCAGGAGCAGAACAAGGTGAAGGCTTCGAAGGCGATGACCATTTTGTTGGGAAAGGAGGGAAAGGTGTACTATTATATGGGAGAACCGGATTACGAGAATCCCGATATGGTGCAGGAAACAGACTTTTCCCCGAACGGGTTGAGAGCGATTTTGCTGGGACGCAACCAGATCGTGATGCAAAAGATCCGGGAGTTGAAACAGAAAAAGGAGAATCTGGAAATCACGAACGAGGAGTACTTGAAAGAGTCCGCCGAGATTCGGAAAGAGAAAGATTCGCCTGTAATATTGATTAAGGCGACGGATTTCGCTAACTATAAGAACCTGATTGACGTGCTTGACGAGATGCAGATATGCAATATCGGTCGTTACGCGATCATGGATGTTACACAGGGCGATTTACGCTTGTTACAGGATAAAACGCACGACGGGTACGCCGATGATTTGAAGGAGGTTATCGAGTACCGGGAGTTAAAACAGTAAGGTATGGCAAAAGATATTCATATAAATTCGATTGAATGGTGCGACCTCGTGTTTGCCGGGAAGAATAAAGATTACGGCGCTTACGAATTGCGTAAGCAGTCGTCCCGGCGGCATCTGACAGCTTATATAGTGATTATAGGCTGTGTCGTACTGGCAATGGTACTTCCTGCCTTCATTCGTTTTCTTACCCCGGTGAAGGCGGAGGAAAAGATGGTAGCGGTGACCGAGCTTTCTAATTTGAAGATGGAGTTACCGGAGGTGAAGGAAGAGAATAAGATCGTGGCGGTGAACGTGCCGCCTCCGCCTACATTGAAGACGACAATCAAGTTTACCGCTCCCGTGATCAAAAAAGACGAGGAGGTGAACGAGGCGGACGAGATGAAGACACAGGAGGAGGTGAATCAGGCGAAAGCGGCTATTTCCGTGGCGGACGTGAAGGGAAATGATGACGAGAACGGTCAGGATATTGCTGATTTGGAAGATCACAAATTGATCGTGGCGAGTGATGACGAGGTATTTCAAGTCGTGGAACAAGCCCCGGAATACCCGGGAGGTATGGCCGCCTTGATGAAATGGATCGGTAAAGAGATCCGTTACCCGTCTATTGCCCAAGAAATGAACATCGCGGGAAAGGTTATCGTGCAGTTTGTTATCGGGCGTGATGGTTCGGTGCGCGATGTGCAGGTCATTCGTTCCGTTGATCCTTCGTTGGATCAAGAAGCTATCCGAGTCGTGAAAGCGATGAAGAAATGGATTCCCGGTAGACAGCGGGGAGAAGCTGTATCCGTAAGATTCACGTTGCCGATATCATTTAAATTGCAACAATAAGCAATTGAAAATTGAAAATGGAGAATTGAAAATGAACTCCTTGCTTGGTTTTGGGCTCGATTTAAAATGGAGTGGGGAGATAAATTAATTAAGTTATGAATATTCGAATCGGCTTTTGGCTCTTGTTACTGGTGTCCCTTGGGGCTTGTAAAGGAAAGACATCAAGTGTACAGGAAACCTTGTTCAGCGGGGTGATCCGGGTTGCTGTCGATGAAACGTTATCTCCCTTGGCCGAGGAAGCTATTAACGTTTTTGAGGCGCAATATAATCAGGCGGGTGTAATACCACTTTACACGAGTGAAGTGGAAGCGATCAATTTGCTGTTACGTGATAGTGTGCGGTGGGTTTTGGCTACACGACCACTGACGGAAAACGAATTAGAGTCATTCCACAGCAAGAAGTTTTTTCCGGAGTCGGTGAAGGTAGCCACTGATGGGATAGCCTTGATCGTGAACAGGCAAAATGCCGATTCGATATTCAATTTGGCTCTGTTGCAAAAGATATTTACCGGGGAGATTACCCGTTGGGAGGAGATTGCCCCGGGGGCCCGCGCGGGAGAGATACAGGTGGTTTTCGATCACCCGAATTCAAGCACCGTGAGGTACGCGATTGATTCGATTTGCGGGGAGGGGCAGTTGTCCGAGCGTTGTCACGCGGCAGGGACGAACCGGAAGGTGATTGATTACGTGGCACGTACCCGTGGTGCTTTGGGGGTAATAGGTGTGAACTGGATCAGTGATGACAGGGATTCGCTTTGTCGCGATTTTCTCGACGAGATACAGGTGGCACGCGTGAGTCGTGCCGATCGACCGACGTACGGGAATAGTTACCAGCCTTACCAGTATTATCTCTATACCGGACAGTATCCCTTGCGACGGGATATTTATATTTTGCTGAATGATCCCCGGAGTGTTTTGCCCACGGGATTGACTTCTTTTTTCTCCGGTTCGCGGGGACAGCGTATCGTGTTGAAGGCCGGCTTGCTACCGGCAACGATGCCCGTGAATATCGTGAACGTGAGAGAACAAATCTAACCATAAATTTGAAGACGATGAATACAAAATGGATATTATACGGACTGTTCTTTTCGCTCCTTTCCATGAGCGTGAAGGCGGCAGATAACAGGGTAGGGATAGATCTCTACGAGTCGGGAATGACCGGTGCGGCAAAAGTGTTTTTTCTGGATAATCTGCCGACGCTGACGGATAATGTACGGCAGGCTGAGGCGTGTTATTACCTCGGGGAATGTTATCTGACGCTAGGGCGGAGGGATTCTGCCGGTTTTTATTACGATAAAGGCGTGGGATTGCAACCGGATTACCCGTACAATCGGGTGGGACAGGCAAGTCTGAAGTTGAATGACGATCCTTCCGGCGCGGAGGCTTTATTGAAGGATGCCCTCGGAACGAAAGGGTATAAGAAAGACGCTACCCTGCAAATCGCTATCGCGAGGGCTTACTTGCACGCCGGTGATGCCGCGAAGGCGATGGAGCACGTGAATAAGGCAAAAGAGTTGGATGACAAGAGCGGTTTGCCCTACCTCGTGGAAGGCGACATTCTGGTGATGCAGGGACATACCGGGGATGCTTGTGCCAAGTACGAGTCGGCTACTTATTTTTCTCCGGATTGTCTGGGGGCTTATTTGAAGCAGGCACAGATATATATGTCCACCAATCGTTCGCTTTCTCTCGAGAAGTTGAATAAAGTGCGCGAGATATCGCCCGATTTTTGCGGGGCTTACTGTTCCTTGGGAGAATTGCACGAGATGTCCGGAAACAGTAAGGCGGCGGCAGAGAATTATACTAAGTTTATCCGTTCGGGGTATTACGACACGGAGAATTTGCTTCGTTACGCGGGGATATTGTATTTCGACAAGCAATATGCCGGGATGTTGCCCGTGCTGGAACAAGTGTTGAATGAACGACCGGATAATTTAGTGGCGAAACGGTTGTACGCGTACTGTCTGGCGAAGCGGGAAGACGGGGAGAAGTGTTTGCAGGCTATCCGGCATTTTATAGAGTCAACCCCGGAAGAGCATCAGATTTATCAGGATTTCCTGTGTTATGCCGAGCAATTGGAGGCAAACAAGAATTACAATGATGCCGTGGTGTTTTACGAGAAGGCTTTGCAAACGGATGCCAAACATCAAGAGTTGAACAAGGAAATCGCGGATATTTTCGCGAAGACCAATCAATTGGATTCGGCCGTGGTATATTACAATCGTTATATTGATTATGCTGGAGAGGCGTCGGCGGAAGATTTATTGAAATTGGGCAAATGCTATTATAACATGGCTTGCCGGGATTCCGTTGTTGACGAACAGAAAGCGGAACTCGTGAAAGCCGATAGTTTGTTTGCCGCATTGAGTGACAAGGTGCCGAGTAGTTACGTGGGATATTTCTGGCGGGCACGCGTTAATTCGATGCTCGATCCGGAAACCTTGGAAGGGTTGGCAAAACCTTATTACGAGAAAGTGGTAGAAATAGGACTGTCGAACACGGAACGTTATAAACGGGAACTGATAGAGAGTTACAAGTATCTGGGGTATTACCATTACGTTGTTGCCGATGCTATCACGACGAAAAATAATGGAAATCCCGATTCGGCAAAAGGTGAATACGAGGAAGCAAAGGAGTTTTTCTCTAAGGTGCTGGCGTTGGATGCCAAGGACGAGATTGCTTTGAAGGCACTGGAAAGTATAAAACTTTAATAATTTTAGATTTAGTGATTTTAGATTGAGTAAAACGACTCGTGCAAGTTGCACATAGCTTTCCCCGAGGAGTGGATGCGGGTAAGTCTTTTTTTTTCCACCGTTGGGGTGTTTTGGTATGGAAATTGCACTATATCCCACAGAACAATAAAAAGGAAATATGAAGTTTTGGTTGAAAATATTGTCTGTCGTTATTATAACGTTTTGTTTCGGGATAAATGTTTTGTCCGGGGAGAACACGTTTGAAGGACGTACGGAGAACAGGACGGAGTATTTCGCTTCTACCCGGTTGGACGGGGAATTTACTTTGAGCGATTTGGCAAGAACCTACGATTTCGTTGGTGGTGCGTTTATTCTATCCGCATCAATTGATTTACCGGGCGATACGGGTATTGAAAAAGAAAAAAGAGGTGGTTTGTCTAAACTGCTCTCGTGCCATGATTCGGTCTTGAAGTCACATCACATTATTTGTCGGGAAAAATTCCGAGAATATTTATTCACAAAGCATGTCCATGGATTTTATATCTATCGGATAGGTCGTTTGGTTATTTAGCGGTATTGCCGGGATATATTCTCTCGTGCAAGGGAGAAAAAAAGCGTGTAGAAAGTTTGTTGGAAAGAAACTTTCCCGGTAAATATACGTTAAAGTTAAAAGTAAGCATTTAAAGAACGTTTAAATTATATATTATGAGACAGAATGTCGGGTACGTGACGCAAGTGATTGGTCCTGTCGTGGACGTGATTTTCGAGAATGACGGGGGAGATTTGCCACCTATTTACGAGGCGCTTGAAATCGAGCGGGACAATGGAGCCAAGTTGATTGTCGAGGTTGAACAGCACGTGGGTGAAGACACGGTGCGCTGCGTGGCAATGGATACGACGGACGGGTTGTATCGCGGGATGAAAGTGGTTGACTTGGGGCGGACGTTGACGATGCCCACGGGCGATCAGATTAAGGGACGTCTGTTGAACGTGACGGGTGATGCTATTGATTATCTGTCCCCGTTGGAATACAAAGATACGCTTTCCATTCACCGGGAAGCCCCGAAATTCGAGGATTTGTCCATACAGGAAGAATTGTTATTGACGGGTATCAAGGTGATCGATTTACTGGAACCTTATTCCAAAGGGGGGAAAATCGGTTTGTTCGGTGGTGCCGGTGTCGGTAAAACCGTGTTAATCATGGAAATGATCAATAATATAGCCAAGGGACATAACGGGTATTCCGTGTTTGCTGGAGTCGGTGAACGTACGCGTGAGGGGAATGACCTTTTGCGGGAGATGATCGAGTCGGGTGTTATTAATTACGGCGACAAGTTCAAGGAGGAAATGGCTCAAGGCAAATGGGATTTGGAAAGCGTGGACATGGATAAAGTGCGGGAATCACAGGCCACGCTCGTGTTCGGGCAGATGAACGAGCCCCCCGGGGCACGTTTGCGGGTGGCTTTGTCGGGATTGACCGTGGCGGAGATGTTCCGGGATTCGAATGAAGGCGGTAAGGAGATATTGTTCTTTATTGATAATATATTCCGTTTCACGCAAGCGGGTTCGGAAGTTTCGGCGTTGCTGGGACGTATGCCGTCGGCGGTGGGCTATCAACCCACGTTGGCATCGGAGATGGGTAAATTGCAGGAGCGCATCACTTCGACGAAAAACGGTTCGATTACATCTATTCAAGCTATTTACGTGCCGGCGGACGACTTGACTGACCCCGCTCCGGCGACGACATTCAGTTTCTTGGATGCGACCACGGTATTGAGCCGTAAGATCACAGAATTGGGTATTTATCCGGCAGTGGACCCCTTGGAATCGAATTCACGTATTCTTGACCCGGCTATCGTGGGTGAAGAACATTATCACACGGCGCAGAGGGTTATCGAATTGTTGCAGCATTATAACGAGTTACAAGATATTATTGCCATATTGGGAGTGGATGAGTTGTCGGATTCGGATAAGATTGTCGTGGCTCGTGCCAGACGGGCGCAACGTTTCTTGTCACAACCATTCCATGTGGCGGAGCAATTCACGGGTATTCCGGGTGTGATGGTTCCACTGGAGGAAACTATTCGCGGGTTCAAGATGATTTTGGATGGCGATATGGACGAGTACCCTGAACAAGCCTTTATGAACGCCGGAACGATTGACGACGTGATCAAGAAAGGAAAAGAGATGATGGAGAAAGCGAAAAGCAATTGAAAATTGAAAGTTGAAAATTGAAAATGAAATGAACGATGATAGGGGAGGTGCCCGAAGAGCGGAGGAGTTCAATTTAAAATCTAAAATCTAAAATCAAAAGCGTTCGCTCGTGCGGCTGTAATCTAAAATCATAAATCTAAAATTAATCAGGATGGTTTTAAGAATAGTATCTCCGGAAAAAGTGCTTTATAAAGGTGAAGTGCAAATGGTGAAACTACCCGGTACGGTGGGACAGTTCACGGTATTGGAGCATCACGCCCCGTTAGTGTCCACGTTGACAGCGGGAAAGCTGGTTTACCGGGGGGCGAGCGGGGAGAAGGGAATTGATATAAAAGGAGGAGTCGTGGAGGTGCGGGATAACAACGTGGTGGTATGTATAAATTGATAAACGAATGAAAGGTTATGCAAGACATATATTGACGGTATTCTTTTCGCTGACGGTGGCTTTGAACGTGTCCGCACGGGAGGTTGTTGCCGTGAATGATACACTGACAACGGAAGATGAAATTGTTGCTCGGGTGGATTCGCTGGGGCAGGAAGTCGAGGAAGAAGCGAAAGCGTTTAACCCGAAAGAAACCATTTTCGAGCACCTTGGTGATGAATACGGTTGGAATATCGTGGGGCGTGTGACTCTTCCATTGCCCGTGATTGTTAGGGGAATAGACGGAAGTTGGCACGTGTTCAGTTCCACGCGTCTGGAGAACGGGAAGGAATACGAGGGATTTTATATCGCCCGCGAGGGAACTCACGAGGGGAAGATTGTCGCCACGGACGCGACGGGAAACGTGTATCGTCCGTATGATTTCTCTATCACGAAAAACGCGTTTTCTATCATGATAAGCGCTTTGATTACCATGTTAATCGCCTTTTCGTTGGTGCGTTATTACCGGAAAAACAAATACAAAGCCCCTAGAAAGGGTGTCGGTTCAATCGAGATGGTCGTGGAGATGTTGTACAAAGAGGTTATCGTGAGCGTGTTGGGAAAAGAGGCGAGAAAATACGCGCCTTATCTACTGACATTGTTTTTCTTTATATTCATCTCTAACTTGATGGGATTGGTTGCGTTCTTCCCCGGGGGAGCAAATGTAATGGGAAATATGTCTATCACGCTTGTACTGGCAGTTTGTACCTTTGTCGTGGTGAACGTGTCGGGAACGAAGGAATACTGGAAAGAGATTTTCTGGCCGGATGTACCGTTCGCGTTGAAATGTCCGGTGCCCTTGTTGCCGATAATCGAGATTTTCGGGGTATTCACGAAACCTATCGCTCTTATGATTCGTCTTTTCGCGAATATGCTGGGAGGACACTTGATAGTACTGGTATTGATTTCGTTGATATTCATGTTCGGCGTGATGGGGCAGGTGGTTGTCGGGGTGACAACGATATTCTCGGTACTGTTTGCGGTGTTTATGAACTTGATACACGTGTTGATCGGATTTATCCAAGCGTACGTGTTTATGTTACTGTCGACGATATTTATCGGGTTAGCGAGAGTGAAGCGATTGAGTGATTTATAATAGAATAATTTGAATCAATAAATCTAAAATAAATAAGGTTATGGAAAGTTTAATTTTATTGGAAGCCGCGGTAGCCGGAATGAGTCTGGCAAAGATAGGTGCTTGTGTTGGTGCGGGTATCGCCGCTATTGGTGCCGGTATCGGTATTGGTAAGATCGGTTCTTCTGCTATGGACGCTATTGCCCGTCAGCCGGAAGAAACGAATAATATCAGGACGAATATGATTGTGATTGCCGCGTTGATAGAGGGTGTTGCCCTTTTCGCGATTATCGTTTGTTTATTAGCATTGTTTGTATAAAAAGAAGCTATGTCATTGTTTACACCGGAATTCGGATTAGTGTTTTGGATGCTAGTTGTCTTCTTGATTCTTTTCGGCATCTTGGCAAAATACGCTTGGCCTGCCATTGTCCGTATGTTGGACGAACGGGCGGATTTTATCGATAAAGGCGTGGTTTATGCTCAAGAAGCGAAGGAAGACCGGGAGAAGGCACAGGCAGATGTCAAGACGTTGCTGGCGGAAGCGCACAAGCAACAATTGGACGTGCTGCAGCAGACGGAACGACTGAAACGGGAGATGATAGCGGATGCACGCAAGGCAGCGGAGAACGAGGCGCAACGGGTGAGAGAAGCTGCCAACTTATCAATAGAGCAGGCGAAAAGAGAAGCGGAACGGCAATTACGGGTACAAGTGGCATCTTTGTCTTTGCAGATAGCAGAGAAGGTGATGCGGAAAGATCTGTCTTCCGATAAGGCTCAAATGGAGATTATCGGTAAGCTGTTGGACGAGCTTGAAAATAAAGAGTAAAGGAGGAAGGTATGGACGAAGGATTGATTGCTCGTAGATACGCGAAGGCTCTGCTTCGATACTCGCAAGAACTGGGTGCTGCCGATTTGGTTTACGAGAAGATGAAATTATTCGAGATAAACTATATCGCTCACCCCGATTTGCAAAAGGCTTTGTTGAATCCGTTGTTGTCACCCGGGGATAAGGAGATGCTTCTTTCCACGGCTATCGGAATCGAGCCGGGAGAAGCGTATATCAAGGGGATTCGTTTGTTGATAAAGAATCACCGGGAGATGTATGTAAGACAAATCTGTCTGATGTTCCAAAAACTCTACCGGGAGGCTTACGGCATCATCCGGGTGAAGATTACCACCGCGGTGGAATTGTCGAAGGAGGCTCTGGAACAAATAGAGGATTACGTGAAACGTCGCTATGCCTCGAAAAAGATAGAATTTGTCCATAAAGTTGATTCGACGATTATCGGTGGTTTCGTGTTACAGATCGGTACGGAGCAATTAGATGCCTCGTTGATGAAGGAACTGAAGGAGATAGGAGTAGGGTTAGGACTGGAAGAGAATTATTGACTCGGTAATTCCGTGATTCAATAATTGACGATTCAGCGATTATAAGAAATTTGGAAAGTCATTTTCAATTTTCAATTTTCAATTTTCAATTGTATAAATTTATGTTGAAAGCGAATGAAATATCGGATATATTAGAGATGCAGCTCAAGGAGGTGGATACTCGAATGGTTTTTGAAGAAGTGGGTAGAGTGATGGAAGTAGGTGACGGGGTTGCCCATGTCTTCGGGTTGGATAATGTTCGGGCAAACGAGTTGCTCGAATTTGAGAACGGGGTTCGGGGAGTCGCTATGAACTTGGAGGAGGACAACGTGGGTGTGATTCTGATGAATGCCGGCGACCGCGTGAAAGAGAATTACACGGTGAAGCGTACCGGGAACATCGCTTCCATCAAGGTGGGAGAAGGTTTGCTCGGGCGGGTGATTAATACTTTGGGTGATCCGATCGACGGGGTTGGTGCGATTCAGGGTGATTTAATGCAGTTGCCGTTGGAACGTAAGGCTCCGGGTGTAATCTATCGTCAACCGGTGAAAGAACCTTTGCAGACAGGTATCAAGGCTATCGACTCTATGGTGCCTATCGGACGCGGGCAGCGGGAGCTAATTATCGGTGATCGACAGACGGGGAAGACCTCTATCGCGGTGGATACGATATTGAACCAAAAAAGGTATTTTGACAAAGGTGATCCGGTTTATTGTATTTACGTGGCTATCGGGCAAAAAGCATCCTCTGTGGCTATGCTCGTGAACACGTTGCAGGAGCGGGGTGCCATGGAATACACGGTCGTGGTGGCGGCAAACGCCTCTGATTCGGCAGCCATGCGGTATTACGCACCGTTTGCCGGGGCAACTATTGGCGAGTATTTCCGGGATAGCGGACGTAATGCACTTGTGATATATGACGATCTTTCCAAGCAGGCGGTAGCTTACCGGGAGATATCTTTGATTTTGCGTCGTCCGTCAGGTCGTGAGGCTTATCCGGGTGATATTTTCTACCTGCATTCCCGTTTATTGGAAAGAGCTGCGCGTATTATTTCCAGCGATGAGATGGCACTGACGATGAATGATCTGCCGGAAAACTTGAAACCGATGGTGAAAGGGGGCGGTTCGTTGACAGCCTTACCGATTATCGAGACACAGGCGGGCGACGTATCGGCATATATTCCCACGAACGTGATCTCTATCACGGACGGTCAGATATTTCTTGAAGCCAGTTTGTTTAACGAGGGTATGCGTCCGGCAATTAACGTGGGTATTTCGGTATCCCGTGTCGGTGGTAACGCCCAGTTAAAGGCCATGAAAAAGATAGCCGGAACGCTGAAGATCGATCAGGCACAATACCGGGAACTGGAATCGTTCTCCAAATTCGGCGGTGATATGGATTCCGTGACGGAAATGGTGATAGACAAAGGGCGTAAGAACGCACAATTATTGATACAACCCCAACATTCCCCGATGCCCGTGGAGGAAGAAATTGCTGTTATATATTGCGGTACCCAAGGATTGTTACGGAATGTGGCAATAAAACATATTGCCGAATTTGAAAAAATGTTTTTGGAAATCTTGCGTTCCAGATACCAAAAGGAGATTCTTGAACCGTTGAGTAAGGGTATGCTGGATGAAAATATTTCCAAGCTACTGGAAGAAGTTGCCGGGGATGTGGCACAAACGTTTAATGATTAGAGTTCATAAAGTTTGTAAAGTTCATAAAGTTTATAAAGTAACGGGTGTCCTTCGGACAAGATTTAATGGCAGCGTGAACTGCCGTAAACAAAGCCTGCGGGTTCCAAAATCTTATGAACTTTACAACCTTACAAACCTTATGAACTTTATAAACCTTATAAACCTTATAAACCTTATAAACTGACTATGGCATCTACACGTGAATTGAAAGGAAGGATTAGTTCGGTACACTCTTCTCAGAAGATTACCGGGGCGATGAAGATGATTTCATCGGCAAGGTTGAGAAAGTCCGAAAATGCGTTGAATAACGCCCGACCTTACATGGAACAGTTACAGAATATATTGGATCATATCGCGGCGCAGACATGTGACTATCAGTCCCCGTTAAGCCAAGAGAGAACGGTGCAACGGGTGGCTGTTGTCATTTTTGCCGCTAACGAGGGATTATGCGGGGCTTTTAACCTGACACAGTACAAGAAGTTGTTGGAAACCCTGAACGAGTATAGTACTCAAGTGAAATCGCCGATACAGGTGTATCCCATAGGTAGAAAGATCGTGAACGAGGTGAAGCGGACGGCAGGGGTGGAAACGATGGAAATACCCGAGTTCTTCGAGGCAAAACAGTATGCTGACGGGTGTACGGCCTTGGCGGACGAGTTGATCCGACGTTTTATGGCAAAAGAAATTGATCGGGTAGACGTGATATACTCTCATTACAAGAGTATGGGCACGCAGATCGTCACCCGCGTGCAGTTGCTCCCGTGGGTGCCGCGGGAAACAAATGTTCTCTCCGGAAAGGAACAGAACACAGTTTATATCTACGAGCCTAATTGTGAAGAGATTCTGGAAACGGTGTACCCTTTGGTAATTCATTCCATCATGTATCGCTATTTGTTGGAAAACCAAACTTCGGAACAGGCATCCCGGATACTCTCCATGCAAATGGCAAATGATAATGCTATCAAGCTGTTGAAAGGTCTGCAACTGGAATATAATAAACTCCGGCAACAGAACATCACGGCAGAATTAATGGACATAGTGGGAGGCTCGCTAGAGTAATTTTAAATATTAATATTAAAGAAACATAATGATACAAACTTGATAAAACATGACTGTAACCCTGATTATTTTAGCTTTATCCGCGTTCTTTTTTGTAAATGGTAAGATAAGATCTGATGTCGTTGCGCTTTGTGCTTTAGTTCTTTTGATTCTGTTCAATATATTGACACCGGAAGAGGCTCTTTCCGGTTTCTCCAATTCAATCGTGATCATGATGATCGGGTTATTTGTCGTCGGGGGTGCGATATTTCAGACCGGATTGGCTAAGATGATCAGTAGTAAGATATTGAAACTCGCGGGGGATAGCGAGTTAAAACTTTTTATCCTCATTATGCTGGTGACTGCCGCTATCGGTGCTTTCGTGAGTAATACCGGAACCGTGGCGCTCATGCTTCCTATCGTCGTGAGTATGGCGGTAAGTGCCAAAGTGAGTCCCAGTCGTTATTTGATGCCGTTGGCGTTTGCCAGTAGCATGGGAGGTATGGCAACCTTGATTGGTACACCGCCGAACTTGGTGATTCAAAACGCCTTATTAGGAGCCGGATACGAGGGGTTATCCTTTTTCTCTTTTACCCCCGTGGGTATTATTTGCGTATTCGTGGGTATTATCGTGTTGATTCCGTTAAGTAAGATATTTCTTGTAAAGAAAGATGAGAAAAAGATAGAGAAAAAAGCGAGAAATAAATCGGTTAAAGATTTAGCTTACGAGTATCAGATCGCGCAAAACCTGTTTCGGGTAGGGGTGAAGAAAAACTCTTTGTTTTGTGGCAAGACGTTGGTCGAATTGAATATCACGGGAAAATATAACTTGACTATTCTGGAAATACGGCGAGAATCCAACACGCAAAATCCTTTCATGAAAACCATAGACCAGAGATTGGCGGGTCCGGATACGGCGTTGCAGGAGGGGGATGTCCTCTATGTGCTGGGACAATTCGCGCAAGTGGAAGTATTGGTCGGGGAGAATCATTTGGATTTGTTGGATACGCATACCGCCGAAGTTTCCGATAAACATGTCAAACAAGATGTGAACTTCGGGGAGATGGGGATTGCCGAGGTGTTATTGATGCCGAATTCGCAGTTGATAAACCGGGCTGTCAAAGATTCCGGTTTCCGGGAGAAATACCGTGTCAATGTCTTGGGTATCCAACGGGGCGGGAAATACATATTACAGGATTTGAAAGACGAGAAAATGCACTCCGGTGATGCCTTGCTGGTTCAAGGTACGTGGCAGGATATTGCTCGTTTGAACGAGATGCAGTCCGAGTGGGTGGTGGTGGGTCAGCCGCTGGCAGAAGCTGCCAAGGTTACGCTGGACCACAAAGCACCTGTCGCGGCGGCAATCATGCTTCTGATGATTGTGGCTATGGTTTTCGATTCTATCCCGATTCCACCCGTGGCGGCGGTAATCGTGGCAGCCTTGTTAATGGTATTGACCGGATGTCTTCGTAACGTGGAGGATGCCTATAAAACGATAAACTGGGAGAGTATCGTGTTGATAGCAGCCATGTTGCCCATGTCGCTTGCCTTGGAGAAGACGGGGGCTTCGTCCGTGATTTCTTCCGGATTAGTGAATTCTTTAGGTGGTTTCGGTCCTGTTATCCTTTTGGCGGGTATTTATTTCACCACATCATTGTTGACCATGTTTATCAGTAACACGGCAACGGCAGTGCTTTTAGCCCCTATTGCCATGCAGGCAGCCATAAACACGGGGGTGAGCCCTTATCCGTTCCTCTTTGCCGTCACGGTTGCCGCGAGCATGTGTTTTGCTTCCCCGTTCTCCACGCCGCCTAATGCTTTGGTGATGTCTGCCGGGAAATACACGTTTATGGATTACGTGAAAGTGGGATTACCGCTTCAGATTATCATGGGAATCGTCATGATATTCATATTGCCTTTGTTATTTCCATTTTAGTGTGAAAGGGGTAGAAATTTATGATTTTTTGATTGATAATTGCTAAATTCATTGTTCCTTTGCAGGGTAAAAACCGATAGACGTGCTGGAACGATTAAGATCATGGATGTTGCCGTTGGCTATGTTGGGTGGGGGTATATTTTACTCCTTCTTTAATTTGTTTGCTTTTCTGACACCTTATTTGATTTCCGTGATGTTGCTGATCACTTGTTGTCGCTTGTCGATACGGGAGATGCGGTTTACCCGTTTGCATGCATGGATGTTGATGGTACAAGTTTTCGGCAGCGTGATCGTGTATGGTGTCCTATGCTATTTCGATCGGGTGTTGGCGGAGGCGATGATGATATGCGTGTTGGCTCCCACGGCGGTTGCGGCGGCGGTGATCACGGGGATGCTTGGTGGAAGCGTGCCTTGTCTGGCAACCTACACGCTGGCAAGCAATCTTTGCGTGGCAATCGTGGCTCCGGTCATGTTCTCGTTGGTTGGGGTGCGGGACGGGGTGTCGTTCGGTCAGTCGGTTTGGTATATTTGCACTCAGGTGGGACCTTTGTTGCTTTTACCTCTTGCCGGGGCTTGGGTGTTGGAGTATTTTGTTCCTTCCGTGCACAAAATATTGCGTGCCCGCCAGAGTATTTCGTTTTACCTGTGGAGTTTGAGTCTGACGATCGTGACGGGGAGAACGGTGTTTTTTATCATGCAGCAGGATAGTAAGGACTACGGGGCGGAGATTCTGATGGCTATCGCTGCTCTGGTGCTTTGCATCGCGCAATTCGCTCTCGGGCGTCGGATCGGGAAAAAATATGGTGAAAGGATCGCGGGAGGACAAGGACTCGGGCAAAAAAACACGATTCTCGCTATCTGGATGGCACAGGTGTACCTGTCGCCTCTCTCTTCCATAGGTCCGGCGGCGTATGTTCTGTGGCAAAATAGTATTAATGCTTTTCAGTTATATCGTAAGAGAAATACAGCGGGTGGCGTGAAAGACGAACGATGATAATTAGTGAAAGGTTTGGAATTCTCCTAAAATTATAATAAATTGCAATCATAATATCGCGAATCAGCGATAAATACATGATATCATGAATAATTGGACTATAATAAAGACTTTCGTTTATCCACAAGATGCTTATATGGCAAAGGCATACCTAGAGTCGGCAGGAGTAGATACATTATTGCAGGACGAGCTGACAGCTCAAGTAAATAATTTCTATTCTAATGCGATTGGTGGTGTGAAGTTGTGGGTGCGGGACGAACATTTGTCGGAAGGGGTGAAGTTGTTGCAAGAGGGGGGATATATTACTTCGGTCGATTTGGTGCAAGAAGATGAGGTATGGATTGTTGAAGCGGATAAAACCACGGATAGGACGTGTTGTCCCTTTTGTGGCTCTTCTAATATTGGTGTAAAGAAATCTCCCGACGTGATCATGATTGTGATATACTTCTTGTTGTCGGCGTTGTTCCCGATATTCAAGTCGGTGAATAAATGCTTTGATTGTGATAAGGTGTGGAAATTTAAAAAGAAAAGAAATCATGGAAGAAGTGGAAATCCCGGAAATTGACAGAGAAGGTTTGGAAGAAGAAGCAAAGGCTATATTCCCGAACGAGGAAAAAAGAAAATTGTACGTGGATATCTTGGTGAAGAGTGTGGAGGAAGCCAAGGCATTAACTAATCTTGTGTCCTTGATGGTAGAGTACCCGGAGATCGTGACTAACGCTGACTCCCGACGGAAAATGCACGAGGCGCTTGAGGCGCATCGCGAGAAAATGGGCGAACTTGAAAAGAAGGTGAAGAAATTGTGACATTTAGAGTTTTAACTTTGAACTCTAAGCTCTTTTACTTGCTTCTTCGTTTTCTTGTTAATAAGAATAAATCCAATGACGATCAGTACGAGGGCGATCGGGTCGTGCCAAGAGAATTTCTGTAAGCCGATAGCGATAGAAACGATAGCCCCCGTGATAGGGAGTAAATATATATATGCGCTTTCCACGAATGGAGTAATGTACACCAAGGCTTTTAGGCTCAGGAAGTAAGCGAGCATCGTGGAGAACACGAGCGTGAATCCCAGTTCCAACCAGATGTGTGTCGGTGCGACGGACGTGAATATTGGGGCGTTCAAGACTTGATGAATACCGAACGGAAACGTGATAATCATGGCGGCCAGACTCATCCACCGCATAACGATGACGGAATTGAACTTTTGTGTATAAGGTTTTATTAAAATCAGGTACAAGGCGTTAAACACGGAAGATACGAAGATAAGAACGTCACCCGTGACCGAATCCTTGACCGCTCCGGCATGGGGAGTTATGGATACATACACTGTCCCGGCAAGACCGAGTATGATACCGATTGCCTTATACCAGTTAAAAGAGGCATGTAACAGAAGCACGGCAAGACCGATCACGATGATCGGCTGGGTGGTACGGATCACGAAAGCATCCACTGGACCGGTCATGTTCAATCCGTTGATATAAAGTAATAAATTCCCACCGATGCCGAGTACACCCCCGAGCATCATCATTAGAATATCTTTTCTTGTCGGTTTCGCTTGTCCTTTTGTCGGAAGAAACAACGAGATCAGCCAGAATCCTGCGGCCATCATGGTACAGCGGAGTAACACGAGCCCGTGGGGTCCTATCCACGAGGGCATAAGGATCTTCATGAAGTTCGTGTTGAAACTGTATATGATGATTGTAGACAAGACCATAAGATGCCCTATGATCTCTTTTGGCTTACCGGTTGTTTCCATTCTTTTTTATTTTCCGAAATAAACGGAAACCGGAAGAAGAAAGTTACAAGACAAAGGTTTATAAATTATTTGCACAAGTCAAGAGCTGCGTCTCCGGCGGGAATCGGGTCCCGCTTGATGGAAAAGTGGAAACGTGTTCCCCGTCCCTCGGATGAGGTGAACTGTATCGTTCCGCCCATAGCCTCGATGTATGCTTTACAGATTGATAATCCAAGTCCCGTACCTTCCGTGAAGGTATTCGCTTTGTAGAACCTCTCGAAAAGATTGGCATGAATCTTCGAGGGCATCCCTTTTCCGGTATCCTCTACCACGAAGTCGATCGTGTTTTGCTCCTTGTTGAGGGAATAACTCAGGCGGATATGTCCCCTATTCGTGAACTTCTGGGCATTCGATAAAAGGTTTACGATCACTTGGTACAACTTCTGCTGGTCGGTGTAGACGAGCAGGTTCGGGGTGTCACCTTCCAAATATAACTCCACGTTCGGGTGCGTGTTGTTCATGCGCATTAACAGAATATCTTGACAAAATTCGTGCAGGCAGAACGTGGTCATTTGAAGCTCTATCTTGTGCGCATCGATTCTTGCCAGTCGCAACACGTCGTTTGCCATATGCGACAACTGGTCGGAATGTTCGTAGATAAGATTCATGTACTCGTTGCGCTGGTTCTCGGTCAGCGTCTTGTCGGTGCTGACCAGATTTGCCCACCCCAATATACAATTCAACTGATCGTTAATATCGTTACCCAGTTTCTCCAGAAACGAGAATTTCGATTTCTCTATACGTCCCGTCTTGTCCAGCGCATCCTGCAATCTGATCTGGGCTTGTTTCAGTTCCGTGATATCATGAATAGTGATCAACATTTCCGGGCGACAGTTCATATCCATGTACGATCCTGACACGGAAACATTGCACTTTATTGACTTCTTCTCCGATACGCGCAGGCTGACAACGGCTTCTAAATTCGAGAAGTCCTTCCTCATGCGGAATGCTTCCGTGATCGCTTGCCGGATGGGGCAGGTCTGACAAAGTTCCCCGTTCCCGCATCCTTTCTCGAAAGAGTTGACACACTGGAGTAATTCACCTACTCTTTTTTTTCGGTTATCGTCCCGTGTATCAGTCACGGTGTAATAATTTGTTTTCTCCACGATAAAATCCTTGTCGATAACTAGGATATACGCTTTAATATGTTGCAGGATAAAATCAAATAACGCTCCCGATGCCTCGATCTCTTGCCCTCTTTTACTGCTCATCGTCCTTGCTCTCATGTACAAGCAGAAGAGTAATAAAATAACGCCGCTTAATATTGTAATGATAATACAACTATTCATACTACACGCTTCTAAATTCACCACAAAGTTTGTTATAATTTACCGATGTTCCAAAGTATAGATTTAAAATTTCTATCTTTTTAAGAAAATCGTTTCCGTGAAACAGTCCCTTGGTAGCTTGATTTTCGAATTGGCATATTGATAATCACCTTGATCCTGTATAGAAACCAAGCCGGGATAAGTATTGTTACCAGACGAATTTTAGAGCAAATCCTCGTATTCCTTGTGTCGTGCCACGTAAGCGCGAGCGAAAGGACACGTGATAATTACTTTCAACTTCTTTTCTCTGGCATAATCCAGCGCCTGCTTTACCAGCGCCGAGCCGTAACCTTTGCTTTGCAAGGGCTTCGGGACGAATGTATGTACTATGTTGATCCCCCCGTCAAAGGGTTTGTATTCCACAACGGCCGTTTTGCCGTTATCTTGAATTTCGAACAGATGCATCTGTTCATTGTGCTTGATTTCCATATCCGAGTGTTTTGAGTTTATATCTATTGGAGTATACGATATACTTTCCAACACAGTTTCAGTTTTATTAAAAAATAACGAATACCTTCATTTTCAATTCTCCATTATTTTGAAACGTCTTTTCCTCTTTCATCGTATTAATTTTATGAATATATTTGTATTCTTCATCAATTTAACCATTAAATAGTAAATAATGTCTCATTTACCGACTTTGATAACCGACCTCGCGCTCATTCTTGTATCGGCGGGGATTATTACCCTTTTGTTTAAATGGCTCAAACAACCCCTTGTGTTGGGGTATATCGTGGCGGGACTTCTCGCGGGCCCTTACGTGCATGTTTTTCCCACGGTGGGGGATATCGAGAATATTAATATCTGGGCGGAAATCGGGGTAGTATTCCTGCTTTTCGCGCTAGGACTGGAGTTTAGTTTCAAGAAGTTGGTGAACGTGGGTTCGACAGCGTTTATCACGGCGATCACGGAGGTGGTCACGATGCTGATTATCGGTTATCTCGTGGGCTATATGCTGGGGTGGTCAACGATGAACAGCATTTTCCTCGGGGGGATGTTATCAATGTCTTCCACGACGATTATCATCAAGGCATTTGACGATCTGGGTTTACGTAGCCAGCGATTCACGGGGATTGTGTTCGGGACGCTCGTCGTCGAAGATCTGGTGGCAATATTGATGATGGTGTTGCTTTCCACCATGGCGGTCAGCCAGCAATTCGCGGGAGAGGAACTCATCATGAGCGTCTTTAAAGTAATCTTCTTCCTTGTCCTCTGGTTCCTGATCGGGATATTTATCATTCCTTTGATATTGAAAAAAGTCAAGAAGTTGATGAACGACGAGACATTATTGGTCGTCGCTCTCGGTCTGTGCCTCGGTATGGTGGTGCTGGCAACGGAAACGGGATTCTCTGCCGCTCTCGGGGCTTTTATCATGGGTTCCATACTGGCGGAAACGGTGGAGGCGGAGCGTATCGAGCATATTATCAAACCGGTGAAAGACTTGTTCGGGGCTATCTTTTTCGTTTCCGTGGGAATGTTGGTCGATCCGGCGATACTCGTGGAATACGCGTGGCCGGTAGCGATCATCACGCTGGTGACCATTGTCGGTAAAGCTTGCTTCTCGACGTTCGGCGTCCTCTTGTCGGGACAAACGCTGAAGACTTCCGTTAAATCCGGGTTCAGCCTTGCGCAGATCGGGGAATTTGCCTTTATCATCGCCTCGTTGGGCGT
Organism: Butyricimonas sp. Marseille-P3923; assembly: GCF_900184685.1. GTDB lineage: Bacteria > Bacteroidota > Bacteroidia > Bacteroidales > Marinifilaceae > Butyricimonas > Butyricimonas muris. The sequence continues at coordinate 1,290,895 of NZ_FXXL01000007.1, read as the reverse complement.
GTCGCTGAAAGTTCTCGACGATTACGTTTACCCGATCATTGTTGCCGTTTCCGTGATCACGACTTTCACGACGCCTTATTTTATCCGGCTCGCGGATCCTTTTGCTGACTGGTTGTACCGGGTGTTGCCCGATCGTACCTGCAACTTCCTCGATCGCTATTCTTCCGGTGCGAAGACAATCAATCACGAGAGCGATTGGAAAAAACTGTTGAAAAGCTTTCTTGGGCGCCTCTCGATATTCAGTATATTACTGACCGCTGTCTTCTTGCTTTCTACACACGGGATATACCCGTTGATGACAGATCAATTCCCCGACTCGCCCGTGCTCGACAACGTGGTTACCGTCGTGTTGACACTGGTACTGATGGCGCCGTTTCTTATCGCGCTCGTGTCAAACAAGTACAATTCGCGCGAATTATTCATGAGTCTTTGGAATGATAGTAAATACAACCGGGGACGGCTGGTGTCGATGGTGCTTTTCCGGGTATTCGTGGCGACGTTTTTCGTGTCACTCGTGTTGATCAGGTATTTCCATATCCAGTACGGTATCGTGATTATCATTGCCCTTGGGATACTGGCGTTATTCCTTGTTTTTCGGCGTGACTTGAATCAGTATGCCAGATTGGAGAAACGTTTTCTGTTGAATCTGAACCAGCGGGAGGAAGCGGCTCGCCGTCGTAATCCCCTACGTGCAAGTTTCAAGCGGAAATTGAGTGACAAAGATATTCACCTCACTGCTATTACCGTGTCGCCCAATTCCCCCTATGCCGGACTTTCCCTCGGGGAAATCTCTTTCCGAAAGACTTTCGGTGTCAGCGTGGTGGAAATTATTCGGGGCGACCACAAGATCAATATCCCCGATAACACGGAACGTGTTTACCCGCAAGATCGCCTCGTTGTCGTGGGAAGCGACGAGCAAATCCAACGTTTTTCCGCGGAGGTGGAACGAATGCAGGAGGAAAACCGTGACGGTATTCACGAGGAAGAGGTCACCTTGCAATCCTTCACCGTGGAACCCGATTTTCCTTTTCTTGAGCAGACTCTGGCGGAATCACACGTCGGCAATCGCTACAACTGCGTGATCGTGGGAGTCGAACGGGACGATAATGCCATCATGAACCCGAACGGTCACACGATCTTCAAGGAAGGTGATCTCGTGTGGGTTGTCGGTGAACGCGACAATATCCGGGATATGATAGCGGGGAAAGAGAGTTAAAGGAAGTTCGCCGCTCGACTGAAAACTCCTTCAAAGGCTTGGTGCAACATTTCCGGCGTGGCTCCCGTGTTTGTCGGGAAGGGGTTCTGGTGCGAGTACTCGTAGGGGAAATCCAGTTGTTCCAGAATCTTTCCGGCGTTTTTCGCGCCGAGGGCTTCCACTACACCCCGCGTAGGCATAACGGTATCTTTCGCGAGGCTGATAATCCGGATACGGTTTTGAGCCTGTTCAAAGAATGATTCCCGGTAATCCTGCATGATTTCGGGGCGAATCATGGCTTTGAACGCTTTTTCCATGAAATCTTCCTCGTAAAGCACGGGTAACATACGGTGTGCTTCGCCCGGTACGAGAAAATCATTCATAAAATAATCTTTCACCTTTCTGTATGCTTCCCGATCCATGATATCCCGTGCGCTTCCGTCCATTCGGCTGAATATCGAACCGCCGCAAAACAGGAACAGGCGGCAGTCGTCCAGCAGTCGGTCGGGATTGGCTAACATCAGTATTTGCGAGAGGAAAGCACCGATCGAGTAAGCAAAAATGTTTACCGGGGTATCCCGCTTGAACAGGGGGTGCTGTCCCGTCTTGATCTCCGTGAGCAATTGCCATAGGTTGAACATGGATTCCTTACCCGAGATAAAGAAACGGAGCGGGGCATCCGACAGGCGGTAACTCAGCGCGACGTTCACGAACGTAGAGTTGTCGAGATGTTCCACTTCTTGCTTCCGTCGTGTTACCCACGACATCAGTGCCCGCGGGTTATACCATGTGCCCGGCGTGCGGTTCATGTGAAAAGCGATAGGGAAAAGAATGACGGCTTTACCCGTGGCGAGTGCAAGGTATTCCGCCCACGTCAGGTACTTGTCCCAGTTCCGTTCGTTCAGCCCGTGCAGCAGCAGGATGGCTTTGTCAATTTTCTTTGTCCCGCGAGGGGTGAAGACTGTGTACGAGAAACTTTTATTCTCTTGGATGTTATTGTCCGGAACGGGACAAAATTCACAGGGGGGTATCAATTGCTGGAATTGCTCGATCTCCTTCACCCCGGTGTTCTGGATGAAATGATACGGGCGTATTTCCAACGGTCTGTCGTCTATTTCTACCTTTTTATCGTAAGAGAAAATAGCTTTTAATTGTTTGGTTCTGGTGATGATTTCCATGGTGTTGTGTTTATAGCTTAATGCAAAAAAACGACACAATTCCGGGTTTTCAAAATCAAAGGTATGTACCCCGGGGGAAAGGGACGAAAAACGATATTCAGGGATAAAATTCAGGTATGAGGGGTAAATTTTATGACGGGAAAAGTGTATCTTTGTTTGAAATTTACAAAAAAAGAGAGAGATGAACGCGTTGACACGTAAAATACCCACGTTTCATTACGAGAAATCGAACTTGCTACGTTTAGTGTTATTCACGGCTGTATTTGACTTGATTTTTATCAATCTCTATAAGCCGTTTAGTTCCCTGACGTGGTATCCCGTGTCGGAGTTCAAGTTTTTTCTTTTCTCCAGTCTTGTCATTCTCACGGGGGTATTGGTGGTCGCGGTGAGTCGTCTTATCATGTATTATTACACGAAACGTCACGCGCTCAATTACCTGCAATATGCCGGTTGGATTGCAGCCGAGGTCTTTTTCATGTCGCTTTTTTATACTACCTATTCCATGTATCTGCGACCGGAGCGCGAGGTGATGGAAATATTCGCGGAATCGACCGAGAACACTTTTCTTGTTTTGCTTTTGCCTTACGCTATGTTGATGCTTTATTTCTCGTGGCGGGACAAGGTACAAAAGTTGCGGATGATAGAGAATGATAAAAACGACACGGGAGGAACTTCCGCGGTGATCTCGTTTCTTGACGCGAACGGAGAGTTGCGTTTGTCCGTGAAACGCGGAAATTTATTGTATATCGAGTCTGCGGATAATTACGTGCGTGTCTGGTATTTGAACAAGGGTGTTGTCACGAGTTTCATGCTACGGAACACGTTGAAAGCCATGGAAGAAACTTTCGAGGGAACGAATATCCTGCGTTGCCATCGTTCTTACATGGTCAATTTCGAGCAGGTGAAAGTGATTCGCAGGGAGAAAGACGGTATTTATCTGGAATTTGGCGTCGAGAAAGTACCCGATATCCCGATTTCTAAAACGTATAGCGAGAAAGTGACACATTGGTTCATGTGTTATTCATCATAATTCGTTGGAAAGTCGTATCTTTGTAGAGGAGAAGTTAAGATTATGACACCTAAGGGGAGAAAAGATTTAACAGTTTCGGACGGAAGCGTGAAGCGGAAATTGGGGTCACGGAAATGGAGAAAAATCGTGAAACGGGTTTTCGTGTATGGTATCGTTTTGCCACTTTCGCTTTGTTGTATGGGGATACTCTTTTGTAATTACCGGATAACGTGTTATGCCAAAGGTCGGGTATTCACGGACACGGCATCAATCCCTTGTAACAAGGTGGGATTATTGCTTGGGACTTCCCCCCGGTTAAAGGGTGGGCGGAGTAACCCGTATTTCGACAACCGCATCAACGCGGCAGTGGCGTTATATAACGCGGGAAAGGTAAAATATATACTGATCAGTGGGGATAACCGCCGGCACAACTACAATGAACCTCAAGCCATGAAAGATTCGCTGTTGAGAAGAGGTGTTCCGAAAGAGGTGCTTGTGTTGGATTTCGCGGGACTGCGTACGCTCGATTCCGTGGTGCGTTCCAAGGAGATATTCGGGCAGGATAGTATCACCGTGATTTCCCAGCAATTTCATAACGAACGGGCTATATTTCTGGCTCATCATTATGAAATGGAAGCGATCGGGTACAATGCCGAAGATGTCGGAACCCAAGAAGGTTTCAAGACACAAGTACGCGAATTGTTTGCCCGGGTAAAGGTGTATGTCGATTTCTTCACGAACAAGCAACCCCGCCATTTAGGAGAGAAGATCGAGATTCCGGAATAAGTTTATAAAGTTCATAAACCCGAAGCGACAGGTTCTATTCGCCTTCGGCGAGTTACAGGTTGCAAGTTGCATTTGCCACAAGCGGCAAGTTACAAGTTACTTTTCTAGAGTTCTAGTTTGTATTCCAGCTCCTCCTCTGTTTATAGAGGAAACCGGCGAGTAAGCGAGGGCAATAGGGAAGCTTGCTTCCTGATTGCCGAGCGTGAGCTGGTTCGAGACCGGCTTCCGGGCTCACTTGGACGCGAAGCGAACGGAGGAGTTTAATCTAAAATCATCAATCAAGCAATCGTAAATCACCAAATCAATAAGATTACTGAATCAACAAGTCCACTTCCCGATATTACGTTCTTCCGCGTTGAATTCCACGCCCACCTTGACGGTTTTCCGGCTGTCGGCGGAGTAGGGGATGAGGTATCCCCGATCGTCGATTTGGGCGAGGGCTTCCTCGGCGGAGCCGTCGAGTTTGAACTCGAAGACATATATGTATAGCGAGGTTTTCACCACGGCGTCCGCCCGTCCTCGGGCACTGCGTACCTCGGCGTCGGTGAATTGTCCCATTAACTTGAATACAAGGTAGAACACCACTTGATAATGCCGTTCCGTCTTGGCGTTTAACTCGTAAGGAAAATCGGCGAAGAACGCCCGCAGTCGTGTCATGAAGGCGTTGACATCCCCTTTTTCCAGTTCCTGCACGAATTTGCCGATATAAAAATCCGTTTCGCTTCCCGGTATGGCGGAGTAAAACGGGGCGACAAAATTCAGGAACCCGTACTTCACCTCCTCGTTGGGGAACCCGAGAGTGTACGTCTGGAAACGCTTGTCATATCCCTTTATCGTCAGGTAACCGCTCTGGTAGATCATCGGCACGGGATTCTTCACGTCGGCACGGTCGTCGGTGAGCGACGAGGCGGTTACCTCGATGCCGTCCAGTTCCTGCAAGTCGAAATCCGTCTGCTGCAGCATGCGTGCCAGAAACGTCGGCGTACCCGTTGCGAACCAGTAGTTCTGGAACAAACGTTTCTCCATCACGCTCAACAGGCTGAACGGGTTGAACACGTTCGGCACGTCACCGCTACTGAAATGATAGCCGTCATAGCGGCGGGTTAATTCCTCTATCATCTCCTCGCGTGTCCCCCCGTGGTATGCCACCAACCGGTCTATTTCCGGCGCGAAGTTCGCCTCTATCTCGGAGAGTGTCAACCCGCAAAGCGTGGCATAATCCAAGTCGAGGCTGATATCGGAGAGTTGGTTGAGATTGCTGAATATCCCCATCTGCGCGAACTTCGTCACCCCCGTGATGAAGATGAAACGCAACCACGGGTCGGCGGTTTTTAACACTGAATAAAATGCCGTCAGTATCGAGCGGTATTGTTCCTGCAACTCAGGGTTATCGAAGCTGTTGAGCAGCGGCTTGTCGTACTCGTCTATGAGCACCACTACCCCCCGCCCCGTCCGGGCGTGTGCCGCCTTGATTACCTCCAAGAAACGAATGGAACGCGTCGGTCCCGGTATACTGACCCCGTACTCCCGTTCCCATTCCCCGAGGCGGTATTCCAGCATCTTGTCGAGTTCCTCCACGGTCTGGTATTGCCCTGCGTTCAGGTCGAGATGCAGCACGGCGTGAGTCGCCCATTCCGTCTCCAGCCGCTCGACGGCAAGCCCCTCGAAAAGCTCGCGCTTGCCTAGGAAGTACGCTTCCAGCGTCGAGAGCAAAAGACTCTTCCCGAAGCGCCGCGGGCGGCTCAGGAAATAGGGGGTTGGCGTACTGGCAAGGCGGTACACCAGTTCCGTCTTGTCCACGTACACGAAACCTTCCCGGCGGAGTTTCTCGAAACTCTGTATGCCGATAGGCATCTTCCGGAGATGGGATAACGTTTGGTTCATGGTCTTTTTTTTTACCTTCGGCAAGTTGCAGGTTATATTCGCCTTCGGCGAGTTACAGGTTGCAAGTTACATTTGCCTTCGGCAGGTTACAAGTTCAATTTGTTTTATTCGTTATCACAAAGGTAGGGATAACAATTGAAAATTGAAAGTTGAAAATTGAAAATGTTCTATTCGCCTTCGGCGAGTTGCAGGTTGCAAGTTGTATTTGCCTTCGGCAGGTTGCAAGTTACTTTTCTCGCGTTCTAGTTTGTATTCCAGCTCCTCCTCTGTTTATAGAGGAAACCGGCGAGTAAGCGAGGGCAATAGGGAAGCTTGCTTCCCTATTGCCGAGCATGAGCTTGTTCGAGACCGGCTTCCGGGCTCACTTGGACGCAAAGTTGACGGAGGAGTTTAATCTAAAATCTAAAATCTAAAATCATAAATCATAAATCATAAATCACCGAATCGTCAGGCTCATCGAATCGGTCGTTACTTCCAAATGTTGGCTTTCCGAAAATTCCGTTCTCTCGGGGTTGCAGAAGAAGGGGTAGAGGTGGATTTTCCGGGGTTGCTTGTCGTTGAGGACGATGGAGATGCCGCAACTGGCGCGGGTGACGCCGCTGTCGGCGACGAGCATGGGTTTGCCGGGTTTGTTGTCGAAGAGGACGCCGACGAGTAGCGGGTCGTGGGGAGAGCAATGGGGGGAGCGGCGGGAGTGGCGGGTCGTGGGGAGAGCAATGGGGGGAGCGGCGGTTGTCCTGCCACGTGATGGTGATGGTGTTGCCGTCGGCGCGAGCCTCGAGGTTCCACGGCAGGCTTCTCGGCCCGAAGCTGAAACGGAAGAGGTGGAAACACGCCACGACGCGTCCTATCAACTTGTCGTGGTTCATGTGGAACATGAGGTTGTCGCCCGTGCGTCCTGCCCAGTAGAGGGTGGCGGCGGTTGCCCATGCCGGGTAGTCCGCCATCGTCCGGGCGAAAGCGGCGCCGAACTTCCTTGCCTTGCCGAAAACCTCGTTCGTGCGTTCCTGCTCGGGATGCTTGGGTCCGGTATGCTTCCGGTTGTGCTTCGGTCGGAGTACCCAGTTGCCCAGTCGTTTGAAACCGATGATGTTGCGTAAGTTTACCCGCCGGATGGAGAAAAAGTCAAAGATCGTTTTCATGGTGTGTGGTTTATTTGTTACTAACTCGAGATTGGTTTCAGCCTGTGCCGGATTTGTCCGGTAGTCGTGTACCTTGTTGCTTTATTCCTCCACGGGTTCGTGCCAATGCACTCGGATTTCGGGGAGGGAGTCCATCACCATCAGCCCCGCCGAGGCGGTCAGCTCATCCACCGGAACCCCCGCCAGCAGTGCCACCATGCCTTGCCCGGCGGCGCGGCTCAGCCGCGAGAGGTAGTAGTGCGTGATGTCGGCGGTGTATATTCCGTCCTTGGCATACGTCGGGGAGGCATCCGTCAGGATGGCGTCCACCGGTTTCCCCTCCGCGTCGGTCACCGCGGCCTTCACGCGGTTGTCGCCATCCGTTTCGTAGAGGCGCACGGCGGCAGGCAGCGGGTAAGGCGTATTGGTCATCTCCTCTTTGACTTCCTCTTCCTCTTCCCCTTCCACGGGCGGTGTCGTGTACCATCCCGGCTGCCGGACATGCCACCGGATTTCCACCTTCGCCGGTGTGCGTCCCTCCGTTTGTCCCGGAAGCGCGTCCGGCAATTCCATCCGCACCATGTACCCGCCCGTGCCGCACACCACTGCCTGCCCGTCGGGGTATCCCTGTCGGGCGGCATCGGCAAACGGCAGGGCGTCCGTCTGCTGTTGGAGTACGCTATAAAGCGTCCCCGCCGGGTCGTTGACCGTGCTCATAAACATATACGGGGCATCCTCCGCCGCGCCCGTGACAAAGGAGCAGCTCCGGGCAGTGCCGCCGCCATCGTGCCAGTGGAGGGTGATGCCCATGCCGCCTGCCGACGGGTCGAGGGTGGAGATACAGGTGTTCGACGGGTCGGCCATCACGACCAGCCCTTTCAAATATTCCCGGAACTTGGCGGCATCCCCCATCACGCTGCTCCCGGCAGCGAGCATGGCGAGCATCTCCCGCCCGAGGGCGTCGGCGTTGTTGAGCCGGAAACGCAGAACGGGCGGCACTCTCCCCGCTCCGGGCCAAAACGTGAACGAACCCAAAGGTTCAGCCTCGTGCGGGACAGTGGCGTTATTGAAGACCGGGGCGGACGGGGGAAGTTCCCGCAGGCGGTAGAGGTGGATTTGCTGCATATAGGTCGTATCTCCCCACACCGTCCCGCCGTGGCGGGCGAAAAAGGTGATCGAATCGTACACGTGGTCTGCCCGCACCTCCCCGCCGGAAGGAGGCGAGAGGGTGAAATAGGGTGTCGCGAGCGTCACCCCCGTGATATCGTCCGTCCGTCCCAACAGCAGCATCCGGGGGGAAGAGGTCGCGAAGGAGTCGCGCTTTACGGTCAGTGCCGGAAGTTCCTCCGTCACGACGGTGACCTTCACGGGAGGCTCCGGGTCGTGAATCGGGTCTTTCACGTCGCAAGCGGCGAGCAACAGGATTGCCGCCGGGACGAGAAGTGATGTAATCGTAATTTTCATATCTTTCATTCGTGTATTTGTTCTACTTGTTCCTTCCGGTAGTCCACACGAGGCTGATTCCTGCTTGTGTCGGTCCCCAGAAATTCTTTGTTTTCCCTCTTTCCTTGTACCGTCGTGTTCCTTCAACTGCGTCGAACGTGTCGTGGTCGAAGCGCGTGTAGCCCAGTCCGAGATTGAAGTCGATGGAGAAGCAGCGCGAGAGATAGAGCTGGTAGCCCGTTGTCACGCCCGCGCTCCACGTCGTGCCTTGGTAGCCGGTGTCTTTCGACAGGAAGCTGCCTATCGGGTACTTGTATATATTGTACTCGCCGTAGCTGCCCGATACTCCCGCGTAGAAGCGTTTGCCGTCGAGCAGGTACCACCTTGCTTCGGGGTTGAGCAGCCATACCTTCTGCACCTTGCCGCGGTCGCCGTTCCACCGCGCGAGGCTGCCGTCGAGCCGTATGCCGACATGGCGGTTCACGCGCCACTCCGCTCCCAGTGCGGGAAGCAGCAGGGCGTCGTGCAGCAGGTTCGTCCGTATGGCGAAGCGGTACAGGCGTGCCGGGGATTCCGGTTCCGCTGGTGGCGCGGGTGCAACTGCCTTCGCGGGTGCGTTTTCTGTTATCGTTTCTTCGACCGTCACCGTTTTCTTTTCTGTCGGTTTTTTCTCCGCGGCGGCGGGTGGAGCCTCTTCCTTGGGTTTCTCCGCGGCGGGCGGGGTTACCGCTTTTGCCGGGACGCAGAGGGTCATGATTACCGCGTCCCGGTTGCCGTCGCGGGCGACGGCGCGGTTAGTGGTTATGAAGTTCTCTTCCTTGAGTCCCCGGCGCGTGATGAGTTCCGACTTCACGCGGTTGGCGCGGACGCGTGCCATGTCGAGGTTTTCCCGTTCGGAGGGGAGGGAGGCACAGTAGCTGTCCACGGCGAGAGGCATGCTGCCGTCGGCTATCCGCACGCGGTATTCGTCCACGAGCGAGAGCAGGCGGCGGAGTTCCGCCTCGTTGCCCCGGAGGAAAAACATATCGTTGCCCGGCAGGAAGCGGAAAGTGACGACGGAATCTGCCGCCACTCTGTCCGCCCCCCGGGCGGGCGGTGTACCGGAAACCGGCATGCCCGCTATCAAAAAGAGTAGGATCTTAGTTAGTCGAGAAAGTTTCATAAAGCTGTTATTTATATATAAGTATTTTGTCGATTTACCGGAATGGCACCGCGTGCGGTGATTCGTGAATGTAAAACTAGGTAAAAATGAAATCCGCCGGGAGACAATTCAACAAAATATTGCTTGCCAAATCGTAATAGGGGTATTTTTTTCACTTGCCAAATCGTAATTCCGTGCAAAAAGGTAAAAAACGTACTATTTCGGGCTATGATAGTCGTTTTTTGACAAAAACGCGATATATTTGAAGCATGGATGTGTCTGCTGCCTACCCGATAGCCATGACGGTGCTCGTGCCCGTTTTCTCGGCGGTGTCCTGCGGGATACTCGCTCTTTTTTCCCTGCCGGACAGTTTGACGCCGGGGGAGAAAAAGTTGAAACGGGTGCTTCTGGTCTATCTTTCCCTGTCGGCACTCGGTTGGTACACGTTTTTTTGTTACGAGTTCCAGCCGGGACTGTTTGTCCTGCTGAACACGGTTTGCCTTTTGGGCTTCGTGCTCCCGTCGATATTCTTTTACCGCGTGATCCGTTACCTTACGCGACTGGGGTTGCCGGAGCGTTTCCCGCCGTGGCATTACCTTGCGCCCGGGGTGTTGGCGGGGGTGATGCTGGGGTGGTCGCTGTTCGTGCCCGGCGAGGTGCAGCTGGAAATCGTCACGGGCAAGGCGCTGGTGACGCCGCCGGGATACGGGGCGTACACCCGCTTTTTCACGATAAAGCCCTTGGCGCGGGTGATTTTCGGGTTGGTGTATTACGCATTGACGATCGGGGTACTGGTACGTTATTATAAAAAGATGAGCGAGCGGGACACGCTGGCGCGTGCGCCGGCACGGTGGGTGATTTTCCTCGTGGCGATCTCCGTGGCGTCGTTGCTCTCGTCGCTGTTGCCTACCTTTATGCCGCGCGGTAAAATACTTTATTCCATCTGGACGAGCGTGGTGACGTTGAGCATCGCCGCGCAACACGTGTTGCTGACCTACCACGTGATACGGCGCGAGTACGTGCTTTACGCCGTGCCCGAACCGGAGGGAAAAGTGCCGGGGGACGCGGCTGAAAAGACGCCGCGCAGGCAACATTCCGGCAGTATGTCGCGGTTGAGGCTGGAAACGTATTTCGTGAAGGAGAAACCTTACCTGAACCCGGGTTACAAGATAACGGATCTGGTGGAGGCGCTGGACGTGAACCGGACGGTAATATCGGCGTTTATCAACCGCGAGTACGGGATGAATTTCAACCGCTACCTGAACCACTGGCGGTTGCGGGAGGTGGAACGGCTCCGCTCGCTGCCCGGCAACGAGGGCAAGAGCGAGAGCGCGTTGGTCAAACAAGCGGGATTCGGCGAGTACAGGCAGTACACCCGCGCCCTTGTCGCCGGGCGGGAAGGAGGGGAGCCATGATCGGGCGGGAGCTTGTCGAGGCGTTCGCTTTCACGGCGCCCGTCGTGTGCGCGCTGGTGTGCATGGTGATGGTGCTGCTGGACGCGCGGACACGGGGGCGAAGCCGGGAAGACCGCCAATTGCGCCTGTTTCTGGCGCTGGCGTATTTCGTTACCTCGCTGGGGTGGATGGGGTTGGTGTTTTACACGATTTATCCCCGTGTCTTCATCTATTATCACTCGGTGTTCCTGCTGACGCTGATGCTGGACCAAGTGCTGTTCTACCGTTTCGTCGCCATTCTCACGGGCACGGGAGAGTACCGGCGGTTCGGCCGCCTGCATCTGACGATACCGCTCGGCATTGTGGCGGTTTCGGTGATTTTTGACTTCGCCGTACCCGTTAGCCTGCAGGCGGCGGTGGTCTACGGCGACGACGCGTCGGGGACGTGGTTCCGGGTGATGTATGCCGTGACAACGCTCGTGTTCGTCGTTTACAATACCGTTTATCCCGCGTTGAGCTTGAGGAATATACGCCGTTACAAGCGATGTGTCGTGAATTACTCGTCAGACGCACGTCGGTCGTCGCTCGGTTGGCTGGCGCTGATGCAGGCGTTGATACTGGTTTGCGTTCCGGTGCCGTTGGCGGGATTGTTATTTCGCGTTCCGGTTTTCGCCACCAATTATTTCGTGTGGCTGGGTGCGCTGCCGACCTTCGTGTTTTACTTGATATTGTGCTATAACCTGCTCGATGATAATTACGTTATTATCAGGCAGGATGCCGGGGAAGAGGAGTACCCGCCCGACAAATCGATACCTCCCGGCCGAGCGCGTTTCACGCGTTACATGCGGGAGAAAAAGCCTTATCTTAATCCCAAGTTGCGTATTACCGACCTCGCCGCCGGAATGCACACGAACCGCAGTTATCTCTCGGCGTTTATAAACAAGGAGTTCGGCATGAACTTTTGCCGTTTGATCAACCGCTATCGCCTCGCGCATCTCGAACGCCTCCGCTTTTCCCCCGACAACGCGGGCAAGAGTAAAATGGAACTGGTGATTATGGCGGGATTCAGTAATTACAGGAGTTATCTGCGGGTGAAGGAGGAGGAGAGGCTTGTTAATTAAGTGATTTATGATTTTAGATTTTAGATCGAACTCCTCCGTCTGCTTCGCGTCCAAGTGAGCCCGGAAGCCGGTCTCGAACCAGCTCACGCTCGGCAATCAGGAAGCAAGCTTCCCTATTGCCCTCGCTTACTCGCGGGTTTCCTCTATAAACAGAGGATGAGCTGGAATACAGTCATGAACGCTAGAAAAATAACTTGTAACTTGCCGAAGGCAAATGCAACTTGCAACCTGCAACTCGCCGAAGGTGAATAATCTAATATTAGACTATATCCCTCCGGCAAACATTTAACTGCCGAGCTATCGGATTAACTAAATATATTGTCGTTATGTCGTTATTATAACCTGCCTATAGCAGGTTATGAGCAGGTTTTGAGCAGGTGATGGGCAGGTTATGAAGGTTCCTAGCCCTTTGGTGGCGCGGGTTTCGGGAGGGTAAAACGGAAAAAAAGGTGTAAGTGATTATAAAACAGAATGGTGTGATTTGTATTTATTTTAGGTAATATTGGATTAAAATTAAATAAGTATTATAAAAATAATTTAAAAACAAATGAATATTTTCTTTGTTTTGTAATCTAATTGTTTTAATATTGCATTACGATATCGTTTGAAAAAAGAAGGAAGACCCCAACGAGGCACCCCGGGGATCGGGTGTGACCGGTAGAACTAACACGACGTTTCATTATAAAAAAGAGAAAGTATGTATATGAAGAAATTGTTTCCTTGCTTGAAGAACATCCCTTGTTCCGGCAACGGCGTGTGGATCAGGCTCCCGGACGGCAGTATCGGGAAGTGGAACCTGTCGAAGGCAAACGCGACCTGCAACTCGCCGAAGGCGAAAAAAGAATTACGAACTAAAAAGAATTGAATTATGGCAAAAGGTAAATCAACCCTGTTTTGGGAATTGCGCCAGAGTATCGGTCAACACCGTTTCACCACGAGTTGGGACGGCGAGATAATCTCGGCGATGAAAGGTAAAAAGAACCCTGTTTACTCGAGCAAGGAGAAGCAGGAGGCACGTGACTTGCGTATAGCGGGTTACGGCGGTTGCGGGAAACTTACCCGCCCGTTGCTGGAAACGTTGCGGGTGAGCTTTCGCGAGCGCAAGAAGCGGGAATCGCCGATGAACGCTTTCATGCAGGCGAACGTGAAGACGCTCTGCACGGCGTCCCGCGACGCGTTGACGAAGAAAATCGTGCTGGAGTACGATTTCGGCGGGATGCAGGTGAGTGACGGCTCTCTGGACACGGCGAACGTGACGGCGACGGTGGACATGGACACGAACAAGGTGGCTTTCGTGCAGGTGGACGAGGTGATCCCCGGCGGGTTGGCGCGGGAGAACGACCGGGTGTACGCCTGCATGTTCACGGCGGGCGCGGAGGATCACAAGTCGATGCGCAGCCTGCGAGTGGATTTGCGTGACCGCGGCGAGGCGGGCTCGACATCGGCACTGATCCCGGCGGGCTGGAACAAGGCGGCGCTGTTCATCTACGCTTACGCCGTGTCCGCCGATGGCAAGTACTCGTCGCCCTCGACGCGGCTGTACCCGCCCCCCACGGCGGAGGAGCTCACGCTCGCCGAGGCGGTGGAGGCGTACGAGGCGGCAATCTAGAGGTGTAGAAGAGACAGTCCGCGAGGTGACCGCCACGCCCGAGGAGCGCGAGGCTATCACGCGGGCGAAAGCGGGCGTGAAGAAAGCAACCGCCGCCGCCGAGAAGGAAGCGGTGAAAGCGAAAAAGTCAGCTTTCGAGATAAAACTGGCGGGATTGGAGGCGGCAACGAGACAATTGAAAATTGAAAGTTGAAAATTGAAAATGATTTGTTCGCCTTCGGCGAGTTGCAAGTTGTTGAATCTAAAACAAACCGGAAAAGAAGCCGGGATACTGCCGAAGGTGGCGGTATCCCGGCTTTCCCGCTTCAGTAGCACTTTCATTTTCAATTTTCAATTAACTTGCCGCTCGCGGCAAATACAACCTGAAACTTGCCTTTGGCAAGTTTCATTTCACCCATACATTCAAGATCTCGCCGATAAACATCTTGTGCATGGCTTTACCCGACCATTGTTTTTTGAGTTCGGGATCGGAGATGCCGTCGATGTTGATGGTCTGGGAAATCATTTTGCGACACTCGATAATCATCCATGCTTCCGAGAACGCTTTGCTGCCGGAAGGGGTGGTGACAGGGGTTAGTCCGGCTCCCTTTACTTTATCGGCATCCTTGCCGGAGTTGTGCCCGCAATAGTTCAGCGCTTCGCGGTACGTTTCGGTGTAGAACGTGAGCGTGTAGGTGTCGCCGTTATCCATCAGGTCATACGTGTAGCGTGCCGGGGAGATGAAACAGAAAGCCACGGGTTTGTTGTACAAGTATCCCAGTCCGCCCCAGCTTGCCGTCATGGGGTTGAATTTCTCGTTGTTCCCGCCCGTGATCAGCATCCAGTCTTCGGAAAGCATTTTGATGATGTTTCCGGGAATCTTGTCGGGAGCGATCCGCTTGTAACCTTGCAGGGCTTCACCCGACACGGGAGCGATGTTCTCCACCGCTTGGGCGGGAGGGGCTACTGCCGGGGGCGTGGGTACGTTTTGTGCTGCCGCGGGTTGCACGCCGAGGCTCTTTTCCGCACCCTCGAACAAGTTTTCCGCGAGATCGACAGTTTTGATACGGAATTTGGCAATTCGTTTGATCAGTTTTGTCCGGTCCTTGTTCATGGCTTGCTCATCGGTGATCCAATCTTCCGCCGCCAGACGGTCTTTGCTGTCTTCCGGGTAGAGATAATGGATGTTCGTGATTTCCATGACGCATTTGCCGGGAGAGCAAACGAAGTTCACCCGATAGTTGGTTTTTGCCCGGTCGAGAGAGAACGTTTTGTCGGCGAACACGAGATATTCGCTGCCGTAGCAAGCGATTTGCCCTTCTTCCTTGTTCGAGTACGCGACTTGTCCCCAGTTACCTTTATCCGTTTTAAACCGGGAATTTGCCCATGCCGACACGGCATCGAAGATTTGATCTTTGGACAAATTAGGGGCTTTGATTTCTTTCTTGAACATCACTTTACCGTCCACCACGGGAACGGCGCCGATCATGTATTTGCTGTCAACTTCTTCCTGCGCGAAAGCGAACGCGGGTAAGAGGCAAAAAATAAGTAAAAGACGCTTCATCATAGTATGTCAGATTTAATAAATATTTCAGTACGGGTATTGCCCCGTCAAATCGGGGGAAAACAATAGAAGCCGCTCTCAAAGTTAAAGAAATATTTTGTATTCCGGCGGGAGAAAGGGAATATTTAAGATTTATGATTTAAGATTTTAGATTGAAGATTGAAAAGATTCCCGAAGCAAGGCGGTATTCGAGCTCCTCCTCTGTTTATAGAGGAGGTGGCACGGAGTGCCGGAGGAGTTTATTGATTAAGTGATTCAATGATTGTCGATTCAATGATTAACGAAGCGTCGCTCGTGCGACCGGAATCATTCAATGTAAAATCGCTAAATCTACAATTAATAAACTCCCTCCCCCCTTCGGGGTATTGAGCCCGGAAACCGGTCTCGAACTGGCTCTCGTTCGACAGACAACGAGCAAGCTCTCTGTCTGTTCTCTCTTACTCGCCAGTTTCCCTCTATAAACAGAGGGAGAGCTGGAATACAGTCTTTAACGCTAGAAAAGCAACTTGTAACTTGCCGCTTGCGGCAAATGCAACCTGCAACCTGCAACTCGCCGAAGGCGAATATAACCTGCAACTCGCCGAAGGCGAAAACCGAAGTGTGGTATTTTTCCACAAAGTGCGGACGGGGATTCCTCATTTTCCACGTTTGTCCGTTCGGGTATGTTGTTGAGGTAAAGTCGATTGTTGCTTTTTGTTGTTTTCGGTATATTCTTTGAAAAATATTCAGGTATGGTTACTGTTTTCCGTGTGCATGAAGGTTAATAAAGTCGGGAGAAGTAGTTGGATTGACGGAAAAGGAGGAACAATGAATTTATGGAATAATTGATAAATAGAATATTGAAGATCGTATGGAAAAAGTTAAATTTACATTAGCCAATTCGTTTTTATGGATCTTTCTTTTCTCGGCTTTGCCTTTGACCTTATGTGCCCAAGACGATAAGGCCAAGGAATCGCAACGTACCATAAAAGGACGGGTTCTTGACGAGAACAGGGAACCCATGGCAGGAGTGCTCGTTTTGATTAAAGGAACTACAAGAGGTTCCGCCACGGATGACGAAGGGCAGTACACCTTGAATCTGATGCAACAGGATAGTTTGCTTGAATTCAGTTTCTTGGGATATGAAACAAGGACAATAAAATTGTCCTCTTCCCAGAAGACGGTGAACGTGACGTTGCGTCCTACCCGGATACGGATGGACGAAATCGTGGTCGTCGGGTTCGGGACACAGGCACGGGAAAAAGTAACCTCCGCTATCACTAAACTGCCCCCTTCGGCTTTGGAGAACGTGCCTTATACCAATCTCGCTTCGGCATTGCAAGGCAACGTTTCCGGGGTACAGGTGCAGAGTACGTCCGGGCAACCCGGCGCGGCGCCGAGGGTGATTGTCCGGGGTGGTACTTCGATCAATAACATGAACGGGGCGGCACCTATTTATATCGTGGACGGGATCATTCGTACCGATCTTGCCGACTTGAACAGTAATGATATCGAGTCGCTTCAAGTATTGAAGGATGCCGCTTCCACCGCTATCTATGGGGCAAGAGCTTCCAACGGTGTGGTGATCGTCACCACGAAAAGCGGAAAGCCGGGCAAGATACAGGCTAATTATTCGTTCGGGTTGACAGTTTCCGAACCCGGGGAAAAATATGATCTGGCTTCCGGGCGGGAGTATATCGAGATGAACCGGAAAAGTATGCAGTACGCTTCCCGCTACAACGCCAGTGCTTTGGACCGTCTTAATTCGGCTCTCGGTTTCGGTACGGGAAACGATTTGACGAATAACACGGCTTACACGACGCAATACTTGACGGAAGCCAATAAACACAAGTTGAACGAGGGGTGGGAGAGTATGCCGGACCCGATTGATCCCTCGAAGACGATTATATTCAAGGATACGGATTTTCAGGATTTGATTTACCGTACGGCTTACACGTACTCGCATAACCTGACCGTTTCGGGTGGAAGCGATAAAGCTACGTTTTATGCCGGGTTAGGGTACATGGATAGCGAGGGAACGGTGATCACGACCAAGTACCGCCGTCTTTCTTTCAGCTTGAACGGCAGTCTTAAATTGCGGGACAATCTGAACGTGTCGGGGCGGATGATGTACACCACTTCAAGTAATAACGAGGTATATAATCTCGAGCAGATTTTTTACCGGGCGGCATCTTTGCCCCATACTGCGAAATACACGTACGAGGACGGAACGCTGGCACCGGGACAAAATCGCAGTATCGGTAATCCCGTTTACCATTTGAACAATGACAAGCGAAAGAACAGTAAGGATAACCTTTCTCTTTCACTTGCCGCGGACTGGGAATTTCTCCCCGGTTTCAGGTTTACCCCCCAGTTGTCCATGTACAAGTACACCACGGACGGTTATTCCTTCATCCCGTCTTATTGGAACGGTTCCATGACATTTAACGATTCACGGGAAGCGAAAGGATATTACACGAAAACGTTGCAGGGACAAATGGATTTGGTGTTAGGGTATAATAAGCTGTTTGCCGACGCGCATAACGTGGACGTGAAAGCCGGGTTCTCCTATTTCGGGAGGGAGAAATCGACGTTGAATGCCGAGGGGCAAGGAGCGGCGACCGATTTGATTCCCACGTTGAACGCTTCCGCTTCGGCAAAAAGCGTGAAAGGGGATGAAAGCACGCAGGCGATAGCCGGATTCTTTGCCCGCGTGAATTACGATTACAAGGACAGGTACCTGATTTCGCTGAGTGCCCGTTTCGATGGAGCGTCCAACTTGGGTGACGACCACAAGTGGGGATTTTTCCCCGGTGTATCCGTCGGTTGGAACGTGCATAACGAGAAATTCTGGGAGCCGTTGAGTTTTATCCAGTTGAAATTAAGAGGTAGTTACGGGGTGACGGGAAATATCAGCGGACTGGATGATTTTCAGGCACGGGGTACGTATGCCGTGGGAAAAATCTACGATGGAACTTCTGCCATCCAGAACACGGTCATCCCGAACTCGGAACTGAAATGGGAACAGTCCAAGACTTTTGACGTCGGTGCCGATATCGGGCTGTTCAACCAACGGGTGGGGATACTGTTTGATTACTATCGCCGGGTGACGGATAACTTGATCACTCAACTTTCATTGCCGCCTTCTACCGGGTTTGCCAATATTTACACGAACTTGGGACGCTTGGAAAACAAGGGATTCGAGTTGGAAGTGAACGCTAATATCCTTCCGGGATGGAGTGCCGTGCAATGGACTATGGCAGCCACGGTCACGAACACGAAACACAAGATATTGAAGTTGCCGGAGAATGGGGCCGAGAATAACCGTATCGGCGGGGAATACGTGTGGGTACCTTCCCGGGGTGAATACGCTTGGGTAGGCGGTTTGCAGGAAGGCGGACGTGTCGGTGATATTTACGGTCACGTGATTGAAGGTGTGTACGCTACTGACGCGGAGGCTCAGGCAGATCCGACCGTGAATACCATGATTCCGGGTAATGACAAGACTAAATACGGCGGTTACTCCATATTCCGGGATGTGGACGGTGACGGACAGATTGATTCCAAGGATAAAGTATATTTGGGAAACTACTATCCCAAGTGGACGGGAGGATTCTCTAGCAAACTCTCGTTCCGTAGATTTACCTTCTCGTTCCGTTTCGACTACACGCTGGGACACAAGATATATAATTATGCAGCCCGCTTTATGAACAATAACTCGCAAGGCGACGGGAATCTCACGAAAAACATGGCGGTAAATTCATGGAAAGAACAAGGGGACGATGCTTCAATGCCTTGTTATATCTGGAATAGTGCTTATAATCACCCGGAGAGAGCTAATATTTACGTGGAGAAGGGGGATTTCCTTTGTTTGCGCGAGATATCTTTGAGTTACGAGTTCCCGAGAAGGTGGCTGCGGAAAGTGGGACTTGCCGGAGTACGTATGCACGTGACGGGGAATAACCTTCACTATTTCACGAATTATTCGGGATTGAACCCGGAAGAGGGCGGACAAGATAACGGGCGTTATCCTATTCCGAAAAACATTATTACAGGAGTATCTATCACATTTTAAATGAATCGAGCCATGTGTAAATTGAAAAGACAAATAATTCATATAGCCATGGGAGTGAGTATGGGACTTGCCATGGGGGCGTGTGACATACTGGATGTTGATCCCACGAGTGTTATCACGGCTGACTCTTTCTGGAAAACCGAATCGGACGCGGAGGGCGGATTGGCGGGAATGTACGTGTTCCTGCGGGATAATACGACGGATAATATGTTTATCTGGGGAGAGATGCGAAGCGAAACGCTGGAATCGGAGGCTATCGTGGGGGATAATTACAAGAAATACAGGGATAATGACTTGAGTGCAAGTTTCGGACCCACGTGGGAAAAATTCTATGCCACGGTGAACGCGGCAAATTTGCTTCTGACAAAGGTACCGGAAATTCCTTTCACTGACGAGTCCAAACGTAACCTGATACTGGCGCAAGCGCATGCCATGCGGGCATTCGTGTATTTCACCATGGTGAAGATATGGGGCGGAGTGCCCCTGCGGACGGAAGCAATGGAGGGATACGATCCCGCGAAAGTGCAGAAAGCAAGGGCAACCGAGGAGGAGTTGTTTACCTTTATCAAGGATGATATTGAAGATGCTTTGGGATTATTTCCCTCGACGGCTTTCGAAACAGGCAGAAACCATTGGTCTAAAGCGGCAACTTACGCGTTGAAAGCGGATGTTTATCTTTGGACGGCACGCCGTAAGAACGGTGGCGAAACCGATTACCGCACGGCCTTGGGAGCCTGCGAGGAAGTGCAGAAAATCGCCGGAATCCGTCTTCTGCCGGAGTTTAAAGACGTGTTCGCTTACGAGAATAAAGGGAATGACGAAATCTTGATGGCTGTCAATTACAAGTTGAACGAGGCGGATAATAATTATTTTGACATGATGCATATTTCTCCGGCTACTATTTCTCCTGATATTGAACCGGAGATACTGGAAATTATCGGTGCCGGGGGCGGATTGATGGAACAATCACCGTCCAAACATTTGCGGGAACAGTATGCACCGGACGATAGCCGGAAAGACGCTACTTTTCTTGAAATATACAAGACGGTAGAGGGTGAGCGGAAGTATTACGGGACCATGGCTATGAAAGGACGAGGGACGGTGGTTTCGGGAGTCCGCTATTTCGTGGACGATATTATCCTTTACCGTTATGCCGATGTGTTACTGATGAAAGCGGAGGCGAAGAACGGGTTGGGCGAAGACCCGACCGACGAGATGAAAGAAGTCCGGGAACGTGCCTACGGCGAGAAGTACGCCGACCACGCGTTCGTGAACGGTACTCCCGCGGAAAACGATGCTGCCATTTTGCAGGAACGGTTGTTGGAATTTGCTTTTGAATGTAAGCGTTGGTGGGATTTGGTACGTTTCGATAAAGCCTTCGAATTGGTACCCTCTCTCGTGGGACGTGACAATCCGGATTTGCTTTATTTCCCTATTCCCAACAGTGTGTTGAGTCTTGAACCGCTTGTTGAACCTAATCCGGGTTGGCCGATGTAATAGAAAAAGGTTCTGCCTTTGACGAATAGGTCGGAAGTTCTTTTGAACTTTCGACCTATTTTCATACTTTAGCGCATTGAAATAAAAGAAAAAAGATGTAATCATGAATAATGAGTTGCTTGAAAGATTAAAGACCGAATACGGGGAAGAGGACGATGTGATCCAATTGTACGAGGAATGGGGCGAAACGCCCTATTTACAAGAGATATTTCAAATTCTGGATCGACAAAATTCCGATTGGACTCTGGAACGGGAATTGGGTAGTTGGGCAGCTGAATTTATACTGGATATATTGCAGGAACACGAGGAAGAATTGGAAAATTTATCCGTGGAAGATCGTGGGAAATTATTCGAGGATGAGATTGACGAACGCTATGCCGATTTCAAAAGTTGTCACCAATTCGCTCGTGTAAACAATCTTTCTATACAATTTGAGGAAGACGAGGATACCGATTGTCAAGACTTGGATGAGTATATTGCCGAGGACGGAGAGGAAATAGGTTTTCCCCGGTATTAAACTCCCTCCCCCCTCCGGGGTATTGAGTCCGAAACGGACTCGAACTGGCTCTCGTTCGACAGACAACGAGCAAGCTCTCTGTCATTTCTCTCTTACTCGCCAGTTTCCCTCTATAAACAGAGGGAGAGCTGAATTACTCACCGTCTTCGGGATGAGTCACCAGCTCCTCCTCTGTTTATAGAGGAGGTGGCAGCGAAGCTGACGGAGGAGTTTTTAGAAAAAATGACTTTTGCCTCCCTCATCGAAACCGTAATAATAAGATAAACTAAGGTGTGATTACGAATTATAGCATAAGTTGATTAACACCCGGCAGATCAAATCACCCCCTATAATAGCGATAGCGTAGAGTATTCCCAGACGATAGCCTTTCAAGTTGCACGACACCCGTAGCGCGTGAAACATCCATATCAGTACCCAAACAAAGAAAATCAGGGAAAATAAAGAGAACCATACGCCTTTTATAAATTCCGGTTGTGCAAGTAATTCCTGTATGGATAGAGCGTTCGGGTTGAGTTGTGTCATAAACCGGAGCGAAGGTATAAAGTAGAAAAGGTTCATGATAATAAAAGGCAATTGAGCGAATGCCACAGTTCCCAAGACATCGACAATACGGATGCGGGAGCGAGAAAGTAATAATCCCTCGAGGTAAAACAGAATGGCAGGAATAAGCCATATCACCAGATGTTCGACGGCGAAACACCACCATGCCGGATTGGGTGCCCAACCAAAGTGTAATAGCCCGTGATAATGTAATCCGGTGGAATAGGAGAGTAAGGTGGCAAGCACAATACCGAGGAAACCCCATCCTAATGCCGAGTAGCCGGCTATTCGTGCGAAAGGATTGAACAATAAATTGAGTCGTTGTTTTTTCATAGCTATTCCATTTTATTTAGTTTGTCAATCAGATCATCC
Organism: Butyricimonas sp. Marseille-P3923; assembly: GCF_900184685.1. Lineage (GTDB taxonomy): Bacteria > Bacteroidota > Bacteroidia > Bacteroidales > Marinifilaceae > Butyricimonas > Butyricimonas muris. The sequence continues at coordinate 1,268,491 of NZ_FXXL01000007.1, read as the reverse complement.
AGTACGTTGCGCACCGTGGGGTAACTGACTCCCATGTTTTTTGCCATGTCTTTCAAGCTGCCGCTGGACTTTATGAAAGCAATGGCAAATTGTTGTTCGTTTTCCGTCAGTCTGGCTAATACCGGTAGCTCGAATGAACCGCACACTTCCGTGTCACATTCTTCACAAAAGAGTCGTCCGACCTTTAGCGTGGAGTCGCATGCCGGACATCTTAGGGGTAATCGTTTCTTTGATGTATTCATAATACGGATTATTATTTGCAACAAAGGTAATTAAATAATCAATATTATGAATGTATAAATGAATAAAATTAATATCTTGTTTTATTTTATTTATTTGAAGTGAGATGAACGTTCTTCAAGGGGGGAGGGTATTAAACAAAAAAAGGAGCTATTGCAGCTCCTTTTCCAGTATTTGAATCTTTAATCAAATTTCGATTTCGATCAATTTAGCTCCGGCGCTAACCGATTTACCTTCTTGGGTAAGAATACGTTTTACTCTACCGTTATAATCGGATGTTATGTTGTTTTCCATCTTCATGGCTTCGAGTACAAGTACGTTCTGACCTTTGGATACGGTATCTCCGGGTTTTACCAGAATCTTGAAAATATTTCCCGGCATAGGTGCTTCTACTACTTTTCCGGTAATAGGCTCGTCTTTTTGAACATCTTCTTTTTGTTGTGCTTGTCCTTCTTTATGGGTTGCTTGGTAGCGGGCTTCTTTCTGTTTCGTCAAGAAGGTTTTAGCTACAGCGGGGAAAAGTTCCAACAAAAGAACTTCTTTCTCGTTCTCGGCAAGTTTTACGCCACCAAATTCTGTCAACACGGGATTTTCCTGCATTTGATATTTGGAAGTGTCATACGGGATTTCCTCGCGAGTTCCGGCAATTTTCAGACGGAATTCCGGATCTACCGGAACGGGAGTTTTTCCGTATTCCCCTTTCACTAACGCGACGAATTGATTAGACGTGTTGGAATACATCGGTTTTCCGTTCTTCACGTCCAAAGCACAGTTCACGGCTTGAGCACCCACGATCTGGCTGGTCGGGGTTACCAGAGGAGGAAGACCTGCTGCTAAACGAACAGTCGGTATCAACTTCATGGCATCCTCGAGGATATCCATAGAATTCAATTGTTTCAATTGGGCTACCATGTTGGTGTACATACCACCGGGAACCTCGGCTTTTTTCACGAGCTCGTTCGGTTTCGGGAAGTTGAAGTATGCCTCGATAGCGTGGCAAGCTTGTAACAATGCTTCTTCGTTGTTGTTCTTGGCAGCGGCGATAGCGTCGTCGAATAGCTTGTCTATGTTAGCAGGAAGCGTGTCCGTGAGCGGGTTGAACGGATTCGGGAATTGTTTAACGGCGTCGAACGCTTCCAACTCTTTCCGGATGTTGTACAACTCTTTATTGATTTTGGCAACGGCTTCCATGTTTACATCCATTTCTATGCCTAATTTCTGGCAGAAGATATAAATCAACTCGATAGCCGGAGCGGCAGGACCACCCGCGAAGTTCCAGATATTGGTATCCACGATATCTACCCCGTGCACGATAGCGGAAAGTACGGCTCCAAGTCCGTAGCCGGGAGTACAGTGGGTATGGAAGTCTACCGGGATTTTCAGGTTTTTCTTGAAAAGCGGAAGTAATTCGGCGATACGTGCCGGGTTAATCAGACCACTCATATCCTTGATCGTGATCATGTCAGCCCCGAGAGCTTCCATTTCTTTTGCTTTATTCAAGAAGTACTCGTCCGTGAACACGGGTTCCGGGTTCTTTTTACCTTTCAACTTATCCATCAGGCTAAGTTTCGGGTATTTCGGGTCAATCGTGTAACAAACCGCGCAATCAGCCATACCACCGTATTTCTTCACGTATTTGATGGTCGATTTCACGTTGTTCACGTCGTTCAAAGCATCGAAAATACGCATGATTCCTAAACCGGACTCGATGGCGTTTTTACAGAAGCCTTCGATAATTTCGTCGGTATAGGGAGCGTAACCGAACAGGTTACGACCTCTTGACAAGGCGGTCAGTTTAGAAACATCACCTACAACGGCTTTGATTTTTTCCAGACGATCCCACGGGTTCTCGTTCAAATAACGCATCACGGAGTCGGGTACTGCACCACCCCATACTTCCATCGCATAGAATTTTGCGTCTTTGTAGAAAGGTAACACGCGGTCTACTTGGTTTTGATTCATTCTAGTCGCGAATGAAGATTGTTGACCGTCTCTCAATGTCAAATCTCTAATGAGTAATTTTCGTGCCATGTTTTATAAGAATTTAATTGTTATGTGTTTATTCTATTTTAATGCTTCAAATCTATTCAAAAAAAAAGAGTTTTCCTAATAATACTCATGAAAAATCAAAGAAAAACTAACAAATTTTTGGATAATTGACAAAGATGATTTTAATTTGTAACTTGAGATCGGATGTTTTACTTCTAAACATCGGAAGAATTATAAATAATACGTCATGGAAAAAATTGCTGTGTTTCCGGGATCCTTTGATCCGTTTACGGTTGGTCACGAGGAGATCGTGAGAAGAGGGTTGAAAATTTTCGATAAAATCATTGTTGCTGTCGGTATTAACGCTGTAAAGCAGGAGTTCTTGGATGTCGATACACGTATCGCTATTATTGAGAAAGTCTTCAAAGACGTGAAAGAAGTAAGCGTGATGAGTTATTCCGGGTTGACTGTTGATTTTTGCGAGCAGCAAAATGCCGGTTTTATCATCCGGGGACTGCGCACGGCTGCCGACTTCGAGTACGAGCGTGCCGTGGGACAGATTAACAAGGCGATGGATTCCAATGTGGAGACCGTATTCTTGCTGACGTCGCCCGAACATACTTTTATCAGTTCCACGATCGTTCGGGATATATTCATGAATGGCGGAGACGCGACTAAATTCCTGCCTTCAAATATTACCACCGAAGATTTACGGCAATAAGGAGGTTGCGGATTTTGGATTTAATGATTTTGGATTTTAGATTGAGTTTCGGGGAGAACTCGATCCGGGGTGTGTTTGGCTGTTGTCGGTTACATATGTTTTAAATTATACATATTGCTAACCTGATTATAGGGTAATGCTCTATCTTCTTCGTGGCTTTGTCAGAGCTCAAACGTAGCAACTATATTCCCCTGTATGGTTGTTATGTTTGTGTTCTGTTTGCGCTCTGGCGGAGGGGTAGTATTACCATTGATTTACCATGGGATTTTGCACGAAAGACTCCGTTACTTTATAAACTTTATGAACCTTACAAACTTTATAAACCAAAGAGGGCGTTCGAAAAACGCCCTCTTCACGTGTGAAATTGAGTAATTGAATATTAAACGAGAGTATTTTATATAGTTGTTTAGAAACTAAATCCGCTCTGGAATATATTCGATTGGCTGTACGGAACCAAGTTACCGGAGAAGGTCAGTTCACGACCGTTCGTGTTCGAGGTTACGGTTGCGGTAGCGTAGTTACTTCCATAACTCATGCGTACGGTTACTTGCGCGAATAAAGCGGCTCCCATGACGTTGAACGTGTAGGTGATGTTACCGTTTTTGTCCACTCTTTGGTTGATGCTGGAAGGCCAGCCGGTCAGCGTGATTCCGCCCAATCCGTTCGGTCCGGGATTAAACCCGTTGAATGCCAACTGTACGGATACCTGATTGTTGTCCATGGCCACGAAGTTCGTGTTGTTGGTAACAGGTATTGCTGCCCCGAAGTTGTTGAATAGGGTATTGGCTTGTAATACCCAACTGTTGTTCTTGAGGGCTTTTACTGCGTCCTGATAAGCGATCATATTTTGTTGTTCGCGTACTATTTTCCGGTGCATACGCATACATGCCCTGTGTGCTTTTCTCTTTTCCCTTATTTCTTTTTTGGTTTGTGCCTGCATGGCAAAGTCACTGAAAAGGAATGTAGTCATTGCCAATAAAAAAATAACTTTTTTCATAGCGTCTCTTTTTTATTTTGTTTAATTAGTTTAGTTTGTGAATTTCTCGTATTCCCAACCCCCTCTTTTCCGCTAGTCTGATGAAAGAATGAGTGATAGAGTATCAAAATTCTATGGCATATACGGCAATAAGAGCGAGAGGGTTCAATTTCTCGCTTTAAAAAAAGTTTAATAATTTATGGATTCTGTGATTTTATGGTTGTCCGTGAACGATATTTCACGTGTGGACGGGGGATATAGATATCGTAAGATAGTAAAAAAAGGTGTGGCAAAAATCTATTCGCCACACCTTTTTTTATGATTCACGCACCTATTTGCTTTTTCTGTTTTTCAGCGGTGTTTCGTGCGTGGCTTCTTCTGCCACGTAAGATGGTACATGTTTTTTGTCTTTGCTTTTTTTCGGTTTTTTGTTACCTGCGGCACCCATAATAAATCCTCCTGATAATTTAATAATTAAAACAATAAATTTATAATGAGTAGAAATCGGTTATTTGAAAATAGCTGTTCTATTCACGGGCAAAGACAGACAAAAGATATGCCAAACAAGGAAGTGGTGTCAAGTTGGTGAATTTATGATGTCAATTTGACAGTGATAAAGAAAAAAGTTTTTTCAGTTTATTTTATATTTATATATTTGTGTCGTATATGTGAGAATGCATGATAAGATCGGTTGATTATAAAGGGATTTTCGAACAGTTATTTCGGGAGAATTATATTCGCCTGTGTTATCATGCCTATAGTTTTTTGAATGATGAGGAGGCTGCAAAAGATGCTGTTAATGATGTGTTTGAAAAAGTGTGGGTTAATTTCGAGAAGATAGAACGTACCCAATCTGTTCTTCCGTTACTATATACATTGGTACGTAATCATTGCGTGAGTTTGCTCCGGCATAAGAAAGTGAGGGAGCGTTTTAATCAAGAGTTGCGATTGAAGGATGAAGCGACGGATGAGGGATATATGGAATATGAACTTCTGATCGAGCGTTTGCGGCAGTCTGTGGAGAAACTACCCGGTCAAACGAAGGTCGTGTTCAGAATGTGTTTCCTTGACGGGAAAAAGTATCAGGAGACAGCAGATGCGTTAGCGATTTCTATTAATACGGTCAAAACACATATAAACAAAGCTTTACGGATTCTTCGAGAAGAGTATTCCGATTATTCTTTGCTGCTGGTTATACTTTCTTCCAAAAAATAAATAAAAAAAGTAGTCATTGACATCACCCGTTTTTAGTCGTTGAGCGTGTTAGTATAAAATAATACACTAGAAGTATGCAGGACGGCTTTAAAGATAAAGATATAGAATTTGCGTTGCACGTGTTACAGCATGTAGAATGTCATGATGATAGGGAGGTAAAAGCTTGGTTGGAGGAGAAAGATCACCGTGAGCTATTAGAAGAATTACGACGTTTTCGGGAAGCGGGTATGCGGGAAGCGGAAAGTCTGAACGTGGACGAGAATTACCAATGGCGGTTGTTGGAGCGGAGAATGGTGGCACGGAAAAGAAAGAATCATATCCGGCATATAGTAACGGGAGTTGCTGCCGCAATAACTATATTGATAGTTGCGAGTGTAATCATTTATTATCAACAAAAGGAAAATACTTCCGGGGAAATACCTCAATTGGCTCTAAGAGCGGGAACAGATGTGGTGAAACTGATTACCGGCAAAGGGGAAGAATATATTTTGGCTTCTTCGACGCTGAACGATAGCGATACTTTGGGGTCCCAAGGTATTGTTATTGATTCCGTGGGAGGATTGAAATACATGAGGATATTACACGATACTATCCGTCCGGAGGAGTTTCACACGATACAGGTTCCCCGCGGCGGAGAGTATATATTGGTACTGGATGACGGTACCCGGGTGTGGATCAATTCCGAATCGGAATTACGGTACCCGGTGGCGTTTCGTGATTCAGTAAGGAAAGTTTATTTGAAGGGAGAGGCTTATTTCGAGGTGAAACGCGATGAAAAACATCCTTTCGTGGTAGAAACAAGCGAGTTGTGTACTCGTGTGTTGGGAACGGAGTTTAACGTGCAGTCTTACGAGAGGCGGGAGGTGAATATTACTTTAGTTGAAGGTCGTGTTGCGGTGAATAAAAACGGGAATGGCGCGGGAGTGATCTTGAAACCGGGTGAAAACGCTTCATACAACGGGGACAGCCTTTACGTGGAAAGCGTGGATGTGTTGAAATACGTGTCGTGGAAAGAGGGTTTTTTCTATTATAATAATGTGCGGTTGGAAGATATTTTGAGTGAGTTGGGACGGTGGTTTGATTTTACCGTTTTCTATCAGAATCCCGAAGTGAAGGATTACCGGTTTAAATTTTGGGCTAATCGGAAAGATACGGTGGAACAGGTACTGGAGCGTCTGAATGAAACGGGGAAATTGCAAATTGAAGTAAGAGGGAAAACGGTAACCGTTTCCTTGTAATAGATAAATAGACGAGGACTGATTCTAATATAAAAGGGATAGTCGTAACCTATCCCCTTTGTAATAATTCAGTTCATCGGAAAGATGAACATGTTTAATTTTAACTACAAATGTATGGAAAAAAAATCGATTTCACCTCATACCAGAGGGCGAAAAACGAGTAATCGGGTGAAACACATGATGTATGTCCACTTGGTTCTTTTTTTAAGTTTGTTTTGCATGACGTCAGTCGTGTTCGGTCAGCAAAAGAAATTGAGTTTTAAATGGAAAGACGTGCCTTTGTCAGATGTATTCAATGCGCTGGAAAAGGCGGATGTCTACAAGTTCGTGTTTAACTACGAGGACACAAAACTTTACAAGGTGACTCTGGACGTGGAAGGGAAGAACGTGTTGGAGATACTGGATTCGGTGTTAAAGGAGAAACCTTTTTCTTACAAGACGGAAGGTATTTATATTATGATCCGGTACAAGGAACCGGAGGGTAAACGATTTATCGTGGAAGGGAGAGTGATTGATGGGAAAGCGAATCCGTTACCCGGGGTTACCGTGTTGCAGGAAGGAACGACGATCGGTACGGCTACCGATTCAGACGGGAAGTTTAAAATTCTTCTGACGAAGGAGAAAGGGACGCTGTTGTTGTCATTCATCGGGTACAAAAACCAGAAAGTGGCTTACGAAGCGGGAAAACCTGTTGTCGTGAAAATGGAAGAAGAGGTGACGGATTTGGACGAGGTGGTGATCCGTGCTTACGGAACCCAGAACAAGAAAGAGGTGGTGAGTTCAATTACTTCTATCAAGGCGGACGAGATGAAGGAACTTCCCTCGCATAGTATATTGAGTATGTTGCAAGGGCGTATGGCAGGTGTGGATATCGTGAACCAGTCGGGAGCTCCGGGTGCGGGAGGTAACCGGGTAGCCGTGCGGGGATATAATTCCCTGATGCAAGAAGGTGCCACGGACGGGCAACCCTTGTACGTGGTGGACGGAGTTCCGATGTTTTCGTTTAATTCCCCGACTACAGGTACAAATACATTATCGGATTTGGATCCCTCGATGATTGCTTCCGTGGAAGTGTTGAAAGATGCGGCAGCAGCGGCAATTTACGGTTCGCGTGCCGGGAACGGGGTGATTTTGATTACGACGAAAAAAGGACAAGCCGGAAAGGCAAAGTTTTCTGTTAACCTTTCTTATACCGCCTCTTTTTTGCCGGTTACGCCCGAGCAGACAGGAGGACGTTTGGAGAGAATGACCAAGATATATAATTTACGGCATAGCCTAGATGCGATATACGATGATTACACGCAGTTGAACAGATATCCCACTTCTTATGAAGATGCTTACAGACAGGGAGATGGCGGATATGATGCTTGGTGGGGAAACGGTTATTCCGGATCGGCAATGGATCATACTATTCTTCAAGATAGCTTGAATCCATTTTATAATAACCAGACGAATTGGTACAAGTATAGTTTCCAGACGGGCAAGGTTCTTAATGCCAATATTCAGGCTTCCGGAGGATCCGATAAGATACAATACATGATAGGAGCAGGGTATTATAATGAAAAAGGTATCATGTTGAGCAGCGATTATTCCCGGGCGAATTTGATGGTGAATTTAAGTGCCAAGCCGGCACCGATTATGACGGCTGCGGCACAAGTTTACATGGCATATATGGATAAAAGCCGGAATTTGAATAGTGGAGGGGGACGGCGTAATATTGAGGGAATGACGGTAGATCCCGCTTCACAGACTACTTTATTTCCCGGGCACGGTAAGATCAACGACGAATTTCTGGCAAAGATCAACCATACGGTGTCCCGCAATGATAATTATCGTTTAATCAGTAGTTTGAACTTGGAATTTCAACTGTGGAAAGGGTTAACACTCTCGGGTGTCGGTGCGATAGATTACGCGCAGTTCAATGTAAATGAATTTAGACCGAGTATTTTGGATGGAGCGCTTCATCGTAATTCTTCGGCGGGACAAATTTCCCGGAGTATTTCATTAATGAATGAAGAATTGTTGAAATATAGGGTAGAGATTGCGCGGAAACACACGGTGGAGGCTTTGTTAGGTTTTAATATTTCTAAAGAACAGAGCTTTGATAACAAAGGCATCGGCTACGAGGGTCCGAATGATAATGTCTATTGGTACTCTGGTCCTGGGGGTGTCGCGAATTATCAGCCTGAGGGCTACGAACCGCGCTGGGAATCCAGAACGGATTATTCTTCCGATTTCCAAGAAAAGACGATGTTGAGTTATTTCGGTCGTTTGAGTTATAATTTCAAGAAGTTGTATATCGCGGAGTTCGCTTTCCGTCGGGACGGGTCGTCTACGTTCGGGGCAAATGTACGTTGGGCAAACTTCCCTTCAATAGCCTTCGGTTGGAATTTCGCGGATGAGGCTTTTTTAAAGGATGTATCATGGTTGAATAGCGGAAAATTACGTTTGAGTTGGGGAAAGTCCGGTCAAATATTTAAAGAAGCCTATATGGCGTACGGGTTGATGTATAAAAACGGATTATTCCAGGGTAAACCGGGAATGACATCGCTACAGGCTATTGCTCCCGATCTTACTTGGGAGAAAACGAAACAATATAATGCCGGTTTGGATCTGGAATTGTTCGAGTATCGGTTGAATGTTAAATTTGATTACTATAACAAATTGACCTACTCGTTGATTTCAGATGTTCCCCCCTTTGGGGATATGAATGTGCTGGATAGTTTCAAGAGAAATTCCGGGGAGATTTCCAACCAAGGAGTAGAATTGGATTTGAAGGCGGATATTTTCCGGCAAAGTGAAGTGAGGTGGAGAACCCGATTGAATATTTCCCGGAACTGGAATAAATTGGTCGACACGTACAACGGTAAGGATATGGTTGATAACGTGTTGAAACGAGGGTTGTTTGGGGTATATGTTTTCAATGATAACGGGTATTTCCAGAATGAAAAAGAAGTCCCGGTTTACTATAATAACGAAGGTTATCCTATTTATTTGAATCGGGTTCAAGGTGAAATCAGTGGTATGGTAGGTGAGAGGAAGATTCAGGATGTAAATGGTGACGGCGTGATAAATGATAATGATATGTTTTATATCGGTAGTGCCTTGCCTAAAGCGTACGGCGGATGGGCAAATGAAATTTCGTGGAAGAATTTTGATTTGAATATTCTTTTCAATTATTCTTTGGGACGGAAGATGATCAACGCGGTAAGTTATTCGTCACCTTTTAGTATTGACGGTCCGATATTTCGTGATTTGCCCAAGACTACGTTTTGGGAAAAGGAGGGTGACGTGACGGATTTGCCGCGTTTGGGAGCCTCTATAACTTACCCGGAGTTGCGTTCCAACGTGGAACGAGTGAATATGCTTCGATTAAAGCAACTTACTTTAGGGTATAATTTACCGGAGAAATGGGCTAAGAGATTCTATTTTAGTGGAATCCGCTTATTTGTTACGGGTGAAAATATTTGGACTTGGTCAAATTATTCCGGCACAGATCCCGAGGTTGTGGATATGGATTACGGGATAGATGGTGGAAAAGCGTATCCTTTACCGGAAAAATGGACGTTTGGGTTAACTCTTAATTTTTAATAATTATGAAACAGTATCTTATATATATTGTTGTGGGATTTCTAGCCATGTCATGTAGTGGCTATCTGGACGTAAGACCGGAAAATTCAACGACTTTTAATAATTATTTCCGTTCCGGGCAAGATGCAGAAGCTCTGCTCAATTCGATGATGAATAACGTGCGTATTGCCGAAAATTCGGATATGTTGCATATTGCTGCCGGTTTGAAGGTGGATAATGTAGTAAGTGATTACCGGGGGACGCCAATCTATCGGGCACGTCAATTAGCACCGGTAAGTTATTTCAAATCAAGTTGGAGGAATTATTACGCTGCCATTAATGATGCGGACGTGATGTTGGACAATGCTTACCGTTTTCCCATGTCGGAGGAGATTGTTGATATTTATCGTTTACAGGCTTATTTCGTGAAAGGATTATGTTATTTCTGGCTTGCCCGGGCGTGGGGGGAGGTGCCTATTGTTCCCGATAGCGAGTCTATTGAGATTAAATTAGCGAAAAACAGCGTGACGGAGGTATTGGAAGAAGCGACAAAATGGGCGTTGAAAGCGATGGATTTGCCGAAGTATGAAGACTTGAAAGATTACGCGGGCAACAAGAGAACCACGAAACAATACGGGAGTAAAGGAGCTGCCGCTGCCTTGTTAGCTAATATTTATGCTTGGCGGGCAGGTCTTGAGAACAAAAAAGAGTATTGGGAAGAAGCCGAGAAATATTGCACGATGATTATTGAAAACAAGGTCGGCGCGTATGGTTTGGGAACCGACCCGGAGGACGTGTGTAACCGGGTATTCAAGGGTGGAAGCGAGGAAAGTATATTGGAAATATACAGGACTTTCACTGCTGCCGGGGAATTCACTGAATTGGCTTATGTCGGGGAGCAATTTGCGGGTTGGCCGGTAAGGACAGACATGGAAGTGAGTTTCTCGTACCCCGATGTATTGGAATTTAACAAAACCACGATTAACGAACTTTATCCCGGTGATGATTTGAGAAGGAAAAGTTATTTCTACGGGATAGATTCCACAGAATTCCATGTAAAGGTTAAGGTATTTAATCCAGAAACGTGGGAAATGGAAGACGTGATAAAAGTTTTCGATAACACGAAAATAGAGAAGGCGTATATAAATGTATTTCGTTTCCCTAGTTACACGTACACGGGTAATGATAAAGAGAAAGTTTTCTTGGGAATGGAGATGTATAAAATAGTCTGGCGTCTGGCGGATATTATGTTGTTGAGGGCTGAATGTCGTTGTCGTGCCGGGTTGCCTGACGCGATGGAGGACGTGATAGCTATTCGGGAGCGTGCCGGGTTGACGGGAGCGGATTTGACGGATGATTTTGGCGGGGATGTACAGTTGGCGATATTCAGGGAACGGGAGCGGGAGTTGTTGTTCGAGGATACCCGGTATTACGACGTGATCCGAAATGGCGTGGAATACGTGCGGCGGGAGCTTTCTGAAACTTTCAGCCGTTTGTCCGACAAGGATATCCAGAATGGGGCATTATATTATCCGGTGGGCTCGTCTGCCATGAATAATAATGATTTGATTTTGCAAAATGTATATTGGAATACAAAAGTACAATAGGGCTATGAAACATATATTGATATTAGGCTTTGTATGTCTGGTTTTAGGCATGGGAGGCTGTGTACAGGATAATTTTATTAAATCCGGGTTGCATAGCGGTCGTTTTGACGGTAGCTTGTTGGAGTATTTAAAAGCCCCGGGGCATTCTTACGACTGGGATTCCACGGCTAGATTGGTGGAACAAGCTGGTCCCGATGTGGTTCGTCTGTTCGAGGGAAAAGACACGGAACATCCGGAGATTACTTTTCTTGGACCGACGAATCACTCTATTCGCAGGTATATGTTGGAAAATGACATAGAGCGAATCTCGGATATGGAGCCGGATGTTTGCAAGGATTTGTTATTACAATGCATCATCGATGGCAAGTTATACCGGGATGATGTTCCGAGAGGAAAATATGATGAAGATGAAGCTATGCCGGGAGAGGGCGGTAAGTATTATCCTACATTGAGTGGAAGTACCGTTTGGTTGTACACGCACCAGCAGACGTTACAGGGAATCCCGGACGTGGGAGCTGTTTCCTTGGGCGTGTATTCACAAAGTGCGTTCCGTGATTTTTCTATCGCCTCTTCCAATATAGAACCGGATCATTGCGTGGTGCATTCCTTGTCATATAACTTCACGTTAGGGGATTTCGGGGAAATGGAAGATTGGGAAGATCCGGAAGATTGGGAAGATTTTGAGTAATAATAAAAGAGAAAGTTATGAAACGGATATTATTTATATTGAGTGTTATATACTGCGGGCTTGTGTCATGTGACGAGAAAGAGGGTTATTTGATAACGGAGAATGCTGTTTACGACCCGGATACGATGATCGTGCGTCTTACGCCGGACCCGGAATTGGATGCGGTACGGATAGAGTATGAATCTCCGTGGCAATCTTTGAAAATGCAAGGATACGAGGGAACCGAACGAATTGATTTTTCCGTGGAGTCTGTCTCTTCAACAGTTGGAGAAGAGGCTGCCGCTACTTTCATGCAGGAACTGACCATATTGGCAGGCGGGGGTGTGATGCGTTATCCGTATAAGGGCAAGTCGCCCGCGGGACGGTATACCGTGTCGGTTCGGTTGACGGGACCCGGGTATAGTCAGGTGGTAAAGGATGCTTTTACATTTATCTTAAAATGAAAGACAGATGAAAGGAATAAAGTTTATTTGTATTTGTTGCATTCTCGGGATGACGGGTATTCATGGTGTGTCTGCGCAATCGGGGGACAATTTGTTGAATATCCTTTCCGGGGAGTTGAATAAACATTACCGGGAATTGCAGGGGGAGAAACTTCCCCCCTATTACATGAATTACAGGATTATCGACACGAGGAGCACGACGATCATTACTTCGTTCGGGACGTTGAGGGATAACCAGAGCCGGCATACCCGCGTCATGATTCCCCATATCCGGTTGGGTGACACGACGTTGGATAATTACAAGTATTACCCGATGGGATCGGAAGTGACCGAGTCGGGTATTTCATCCGCCGTCCTGCCGATTGATGACGGGAACAACGAGGATGCTATCCGTCAGGAAATCTGGATGGAGGCTTCTTCCCGTTACGCTTTTGCCGTGGATATTTACGAGCGTACAAAGGCGCAAACCAAGGTGAATGTCAAGAATGAAGATAAAGCCCCTTATTTTTCTGCCGCGCCGGTGGAATCCTATTACGAGGCTCCTTTTCCAGCCGATCGGTTGAAAGTGGACGCAGAGGCATGGATTGCCCGGTTGAAGAAGATTTCCGCTCTTTTTAACGAGAATATGAATATCATGCAGGGCGATGCCACCTTGACGTATGATGTCGAACGCCGTTATTTCGTGGACACGGAGGGACGGAGTGTCGTGCAGAACCTGCCTTATGCCCGCGTCATGATCCAAGGAAACGTGATGGCTTTGGACGGGATGCGGCTTCCCTTGTACCTGTCCTATTTCGCATATGATCCGGCTGATTTGCCCTCGGACGAGCAGATGATGGCGGATACGCGGGAGATGATCAAGACCTTGGCGGCTTTGCGGGAGGCTCCCGTGGCTGACCCGTATACCGGTCCCGCCTTGTTGTCGGGTGCCGCGAGCGGTGTGTTTTTTCACGAGATATTCGGGCATCGTCTGGAAGGGCAGAGGATGAAGACGGACGAGGACGGACAGACTTTCAAACAGATGGTGGGAGAAAATGTATTGGCTCCTGATTTTCAAGTTTCCGACGATCCGACGTTGACGAGTTACGCGGGAAAGGAGTTGAACGGTCATTACAAGTTTGACGATCAAGGTATTCGTGCCGAACGGGTAAACGTCGTGGTGGACGGTAAGTTACGGGATTTCCTGATGACCCGCGTGCCGATAGACGGCTTCCCGAAGACGAACGGTCATGCCCGGGCAAGCGACGGGTTCGATCCCGTGTCCCGGCAATCCAACCTGTGTATCGAGACGAAAGCTCCCAAAACACAACAGGAGTTGCGGGCGATGTTGATCGAGGAGGCGAAAAAGCAGAACAAGGAATACGGTTATTTCTTTAAAGAAGTGACAAGCGGCTTAACGTACACGGGGACAAGCAGCACGAATTCGTTCAACGTGACCCCACTGGTGGTTTACCGTGTCTACACGGACGGCAGACCGGATGAATTGGTACGGGGAGTTATCCTGATCGGGACTCCGTTGTCTATGTTCTCGAACATCGTGTGCGCGGGGGACGACCCGAGTGTCTTCGTCGGTATTTGTGGGGCGGAATCCGGGGGAGTGCAGGTTACTGCTATTTCGCCGACGATTCTGGTGAACAAGGTGGAAACCCAGCGTACGGCGAAGTCCAGCGTGTTGCCGCCTGTTCTCCCGAGGGTGTATGTACCGCAAAAATGAAGTTATGAATATTAAATAGGAAAATGATGAGATACACGATATTGTTATTTTTAATATTTCTGGTCAGCCTGTCGCGTGCTCAGACGCGAGAGGACGTGACTATTTTCACGGCGATGGGGGACGAACAGGCGAGAACGAAGGAGCAGCTGGCTCTTCCTATGATGAGTAAGCCTTTTTATGTCTCTTACGCTCTTCTACTTTCCCGGCAGTTTTCCGTGGAGGCAACCTTGGGGTCTGTGTTGAATTCGGTTAATCTGCCCCTTCATTTGATGGGTACCTCGCAAGTCTTGATCGGCGACTACAATCGCACGAGCGATCTGCGTCATGTGGGGCAATTCCTGCGGGTGGATGTAGGAGGTGAGATTGATTATAACGCTATTCGCCTTGGCTTCTGGCTGGCTTCTGATCAGGGATACAAGGTGGCTTTGCAGGAGTACTCTGCAAAAAAGGTATACTTGGAGGCAAACCCGTATGAACTTCCCGATAATCTTCCGGATTTGTTACCGACCCCTTCCGTGGAGAAGCTGATACAGGGAAAACAACCTTATATTTCTGGTATTTCCGGGGTAGAGGCGAAGGCACGGGAGTTGTCCGCCGTGTTTAAAGATTACAAGGAGATCATCGGTTCCAAAGTATCATTGCAGGGAAGCGAGATGACGTTTTACAAATTGACCACGGAACAGGTGGCGCTGAAACAGCCGTTGAATTTCGTGGAGTTGTACGTCGAGGGGACGGTAGTCACGAAAGACGGGGAATATATTCGGGATTCGTATATATTGTTAGCCCCTTCGCTGGAGGCATTGCCTTCACAGGAGCATTTGAAACAAGTGGTGGCGGGCTTTGCCCGGCGGCTGATTGACCTGAAAAACGCGGAAGTATTTTCCGAGGAGTATAACGGACCGGTTCTTTTCGAGAACGAGGCGGTGCGTCAAGTGCTCACGGATAATTTGTTGGGGAATAACGGCGGACTGTGTACTTACCGGATGCCGCTTGGCGTGAAGGAAACGACCACTTCCTTTGAGGATAAGATCGGGAAGAAATTACTTGATCCCCGCCTGTCCGTGGTGAATTATAGTTCCATGACGGAATACATGAATATCCCTTTGCTGGGAAGTTACGAGGTGGATGCCGAAGGCGTGGTTCCGGAAAAAGAGTTGGTGCTGGTGGAGAAAGGGGTTCTGAAAAAGGTATTGAACGGGCAGGTTCCCACGAATAAGGTGCGTTACTCGACCGGGAGTTCCCGTTTTATTCCCACCCGTAATGACGTGATTTACGTGACGGCTCCCGGCACGCTTCATGTCAAGGCTGACGGCGGATTAAAGCCGGAGGCGATGAAAAAAGCCTTGTTGAAAGCGGCAAAAGAAGCGAAGTCGGATTACGCTTATATCGTTCGCCGTTTGGCGGGCAACGCTTCACTCCTGTACAAGGTAGACGTGAAGACGGGCGAAGAAACGCAAGTCCGTTTTGGAAAAGTTGCCCCCGTGAATATGTCCAAGTTGAAGAATATACGGGAAATCTGTAATCAGGAAAAGGTACACAATCTTCTACTGGACAAGGGTGCTTTGGTATCCATGATTTATCCTTCATCTATTTTGTTGAATAACATGGATATATCTGTTATGGATGTACCGAAGAGAAAACTGCCGGCATTGAAGAATCCTTTGCAGGAGAGATAGAATTTAGTGATTTTAAATTGAAAAATGTCTGTTATCCCCGGAATGATTGAGGAATGACAGGCATTTTCAGCTCTCTCTCGATAAACAGAGGAGGAGTTGAAATACAGTCCGAAATGCGAGTGAAATAACTTGCCGAAGGCAAATGTAACCTGCAACTTGTAACTCGCCGTAGGCGACTAAAAACACATCCCGTTTGTCATTTTTGTTTTTTAACTCTATATTTGTGGCACTAATGGGGAGCGTATGTTTACATTATTGGAAAAAAAACGCTATTTTGAACAATTGTTCCGGGAGAGTTATTCCCGGCTATATTACTACGCTTTAAGTTTTTTGAATGATGACGAGCGGGCGAAAGATGTGGTGAGTGATGTTTTCGAGATCGTGTGGAAGGGGCGGGACCGCCTTGAATTTTCAACTTCATTAGTTCCTTTTTTATATAAACTTGTCCGTAATGCCTGTCTGGATGAATTGCGGCATGAAAAGACAGCGCAACGTTTTGCTGCGTATATGCGGGAAGAACCCGAGGCGGTGGACGAAAGCAAGCATTTGGAATACGAGTTGTTGATCGACCGGATACACCGTGCCGTGGAGCAGTTGCCGACTCAAACGAGGAACGTGTTCAAAAGATGTTTTCTGGAAGGGAAAAAATATCAGGACGCGGGGGCGGAGTTCGGTATCACGGTGAACACGGTAAAAGCCCATGTTATGAAAGCGTTACGGATACTGCGGGAACAATTCTCCGGGGAAGAGTTTATACTGCTTTTCTTGTGTTTCGGGAAGTCTACCGAAAAAAAATAAAAAAAAGTCGTTTTTGGCATTACCCATTTTGCAGGGGTCTACGTGTATGGGGTAGATGAATATGACAAAATGGATAAAAAGTATAATTATCGGGATATAGAATTTGGCATGGACGTGCTCAATCATCTGGTGAAGGACGATGAATTGGTGCGAGAATGGTTGCGGGACGAGGAGCACGGGCAATTGCTGGAAGAATTGCGCCGTATCCGGGAAGGGAGTTTGGCGGCTGTCGATAAAAAGAAGCCGGATGTCGATGGGGAATGGAAGAAGTTGAACCGGAAGATTTTGCGGAAAAGGATGCTTTGGACTTACAGGGTAGCGTCGGCTGTCGCTTGCATCGGTATCGTGATTTCAATCAGTTGGTTGTGGAGGAGTCCGATGCCCGCGGAGCGAACGCCTTTCGTGATGGTGATGCCTGAGAATGACGATTTTACCCCCCAAGGGGTTACACTTGTATTGAATAACGGGGAGGAGATCGATTTGAACCGGGAGAACCGGAAGGTTTTGGTGCAGCGTTTGCCCCAAGTGATCCGGTCTATCACGGCGGATTCTTTAAAGGGGTTGGTTTATTCTCCCGGGCAACCGCTCCCCGAATTGGAAGGGAATCACACGTTAAAGGTGCCCCGGGGTGGAGAGTATTTCGTGATTTTGGATGACGGGACGAAAGTGTGGTTGAATGCGGAGACGGAATTTCGTTATCCGGTCGTGTTCGGGGAAAAGGAACGCGTGGTGGAGTTGTCGGGAGAGGCTTATTTTCAAGTGCGGCGGGACGAGACGCGACCTTTTATAGTGAAGACGGCAGGGGTTCGTACCCGTGTGTTGGGAACGGAATTTAACGTTCAGGCGTATTCAAGGGAGAAAGAAAATATCACGCTCGTGAATGGAAGTGTAGCGGTCAAGGCTACCGGGAGGAGGAAAGAAGTGGTGTTGAAACCTCACGAAAATGTCCTGTATAGCGAGGGAAAACTGAAAGTGACGAAGGTGGATATACTGAAGTATACCTCGTGGAAAGAAGGGTATTTCTATTATGACGACGAGCGGTTGGAAGATATATTGACGGAACTGGGACGTTGGTATAATTTCAGCGTGGTATACGAGGAACCGGAATTGAAGGAGTTGCGTTTTAAGATTTGGGCAGATCGGAAGGCGACTTTCAGCAAGGTCGTGGAATATTTGAATGAAATGGGAAAATTAAAAATAGAGGTTCGGGATAATTGTATTATAGTTTTTAAGAAGTAGAAATGATGTATTGGAAATCAAGTATTTGAAAGGCGTGAGCCTCTCGAAAAGGGGATTGTTGTGTCTTGAATTTTAGAATGTTAAATAAATGAATTATGGAAAAAAAGCGAAGATCGGTTTATTTAAGGCGGGAACAAGGATGGAGGAAAATGACATTGTGGATGTTTTTTATGCTATGGGGGTTCCTTGGTTTCTCTCAGGAAAATAAGGTTTCTTTTAAATTTGTAGATCAGGAATTATCCTCCGTGTTGAAGGAGCTGGAAAAGGCGGACGTGTATAAATTCATGTTCAATTATGACGACGTGAAGGGGAAAAAGGTCACGTTGGAGGTGAAAGACAAGAAGGTGTTGGAGATATTGGATCTCGTGTTGAAGGATTTGCCGTTCACGTACCGAACGGACGGGGTGATGGTGATTATAAGACCGAAGGTTGCCGACGTGTCCGCCAAAAAGCATATACTCAAAGGTAAAGTTGTGGATACGAAAGGGGAACCGATGGTAGGTGTTACCGTGCGTCTGGATAGTACGACGGTCGGGACGGCAAGTGCCGCGGACGGGACGTTCACGTTGGCGATCGATAAGCCGGTGGGGAATCTGATATTCTCTTTTATCGGTTTTAGTGCGAAGAAGGTGGCGGTGACTTCCGGCAAGGAGGTGGTCGTGAAGATGGAAGAGGAAGTTTCCGACTTGGATCAGGTGACGGTGATCGCCTACGGGTCGAGAAAGAAACGGGAGTTGATCACTTCCGTAGCATCGATCAAGGCGGATGATATAAAAGAGATTCCCGCTGCCAGTCTGGAAACCTTGTTGCAGGGGCGTATGGCGGGTGTTGGGGTGAATATCCAGTCGGGTTCTCCCGGTGGCGGGGGAACGAACGTGGCGGTACGCGGGTACAATTCCTTGTGGCTGGATGAAGCGGGAGGGGGCGACGGTTCGCCGCTGTACGTGATCGACGGGGTGCCCGTGCATTCGTTTACTTCCCCGGTGACGGGAACGAACACGATAGCGGAGATTGATCCCTCGACGATAGAGTCGGTGGAGGTGTTGAAGGATGCCGCCTCTGCCGCTATTTACGGTTCACGTGCTGCGAACGGGGTGATATTGATTACCACGAAAAAGGGACGTGCGGGCGAGGGGAAGTTCTCCGTGAACCTGTCCTATTCGGCTTCCGTGTTGCCGAAAGCCCCGACACAGTTGGGCGGACGGGAGGAACGCCTGTACCATATGGCGGTCATGCGGGCGCAAAGAAATGCCTACGAGGTGAAGGGGAAGGGATATTACAAGTACCCGACTTCATACGAGGAGGCTGCTAATAACGAGGCTATATATGATGCTTTTTGGAATAGTGGTTTAGGGGTGGGAACAAAGAGTATTAGAATGGTTCAGGATTCCTTGAACCCTTTTTTCAACAATTCCACGAACTGGTACAAGTATATCTTTCGGACGGGAAAGATACTGAATGCTAATATCCAGACAAGCGGCGGTACGGAAAAGATGACTTACATGGTTGGTGCGGGGTATTACAAGGAAACGGGGATTATGCCGGGAAGTGACTTTTCCCGTGTGAATTTGTTGACGAATCTTTCCTTCAATCCCGTGAAGAAGTTGACCGTGGACAGCCGTTTTTATCTGGCGTACACGGACAGAAGCCGGGGTGCGACATCGGGGGATGCTTTCAAGTACGAGAGCTTCACGGTCGATCCCAATTATACCTCTTCGTTACTTTTGAAGGGTGGGGCGGTAGAAGAAAAAATGTTGCAGATGCTGAACGGGCAAGTGGAAAATAACACTTCTTACCGTTTAAGGGCTAACTTGCAGTTGAGGTACGAGATATTGAAGGGATTGTCTGTTTCGACTTCTTTGGCGTTGGATTATACCCAAGCGAACCAGAACCAGTTTACTCCCAGTTATCTGGATCCTAACAATAATAATGAAAGTAAATCTTCGGGAGAGATTGCCCGGGATATGTTGTTGTCGAACGAGAATTTGTTGAGTTACGTGTTCACGCTCGACGAGGTGCACAATTTTGATTTGTTGTTCGGGTTGGCGTATGACGGTAGCAAGAAATGGAGTAACAGCGGTCACGGGTTGCGGGGACCGAGTGACCGGATCGAGTATGTCGGGAGTGGTTTTCAGGATTTGATATACGATCCGAGAGTGGACGATTATCGTGCTTTAAAAGATTATGGTTCCGATTTTTCGGAAACAGCGATGGTGAGTTATTTCGGGCGTCTGGCTTACAATTATGACAAAAAATACTTGTTGGAAGCCACGGTGAGGCGGGACGGGTCTTCCGTGTTCGGTGCGGATGTGCGTTGGGCTACGTTCCCGTCCCTGGCGGTCGGGGGGGCTTTTTCTACCGAGCGGTTCATGAAATGGGCGTGGTGGTTGAATTACGGGAAGATACGGGCTAGCTGGGGACGCTCTGGCAGCCAGTTCGCGATCCCGTATCTGGCACAAGGCTTGATGTCCCCGGGGACGATCTTTGACGGGGTACAGGGGATGCAGCCCGAGGGCGTGATAAACCGGAAACTGAAATGGGAAGAATCGGATCAATATGATTTCGGGTTGGATATGGACTTTTTTAATTATCGCTTGAACCTGACCATAGATTATTACTATAAATACACACGTGCCTTGATAAACAAAGAGTCGCTGCCCGGCGATATGTACGGGTTCAACGGGGTACAATGGCGGAACACGATGGCTATTTCCAACGAGGGGTTGGAGTTGGACGCCAAAATCGACATTCTGAGGGACACGGAAGTGAAATGGCGTACGCGTTTCAATATATCCCGGAACTGGAATCGTTTCCGGAAGAGTTACTCGGGGAGAGATTTCTATGACAAGGTGATTGGCAAACCGTTGAGCGGGATTTATCTTTTCAAGGATTTGGGGATGATCGAGAGTGATGCCGATGTCCCGTATATATTCGATCAGTCCGGTAAAAAACAGATGTTGTCACCGGAAGGGGACGAGGAATATTTTTTCACGAAGGGAATGCGCCGTATCGCGGATATTGACGGCGACGGGCAGATCACGGAAGATGATTTGGTTTATTCCGGGACCACTTTGCCACAGGCTTACGGCGGGCTTGTGAACGAGATTAAATGGAAGAATTTTGACGTGAATATTTTGTTGACTTACACGCTCGGGCGTAAGATGGTGAATCAGTTCAAGTATAGTACCCTTCAGGGAAGATTGGGAGTTTATCCCGTTTTCGCGGATGTGTCATTGTCCGATTTTTGGCAGTATGCCGGTGACGGGAGTAAGTACCAGACTCTCGGTTTGTATGGCAATTCCACGTTGATTAATATAACCGGACAAACAACAGCTTCACTGGAAAACGTGCATTATTGCAGGTTAAAACAACTGACGATAGGGTACAATCTTCCGAAGCGTATCATGAAGAAGTTGTGGTTGGACGGTATCCGGATTTTCGTGACGGGAGAAGACCTATTCCTGTTGTCAAATTATTCGGGGCTTGACCCGGAAGTGGCGAATATCGGGACAGGGTTCGACGACGGTCGTACTTATCCCTTGGCGCGGAAATGGACTTTTGGTTTGACTGTAAATTTTTAAACGAGGTAGATTATGAAAAGATTTTTATATAGTGTACTGGTCGTGTTGCTGTGTGCTTCTTGTGATTCGCTTCTTGATTTGGAACCGAAGAACGGGGTGACGTTTGAACACTATTTCACGACGGAACAGGATTTGGAAGCGGTAGTAATACAAATGCACGGGAATTTGAGAACAGCTTTGACCGGGGTGACTCAACATGAATTTATGGGGCTTCGGGTGGATGTCGTGAGGCAGGGATCTGATATAAATAAAATACGCGGGTTGAATACCGACTATTTGTTGAATCATTCTAATCAACAGCAATGGAAAACTTACTACAATACGCTTGCTATCGTGGATTTGTTTTTCGATAATTACAAAAAAGCCAAGGATGTGGCTCCCGAACGGGTACGTTTTTATTGTGGTCAGGGAGAATTCGTGAAAGCCATGTGCTATTTTTACTTGGTACGGATGTGGGGTGATGCTGTTATCACGAAAGGAAGCAATTACATTGATAAATACGCCAAAAGCCCGGCATCCGTCGTTTTGGACACGGCTATTCATGCCGCCTTACGGGCGTATGACATGTTGCCCAAGTTCAGCGGTCTGAAAAACTCGAATAACAAAGCGTTGACCTCGAAGCAATACGGGTGTAAGGGAAGTGTTGCAGCCCTGTTGGCTCACCTGTACGCGTGGAAGGCTCACGTGGTCGGTGGTCAGGAGGATTTGAAGAAGGCGGAGAAATGGGCGAGTAAGTTGATCGAGGAAAAGTATCGCGACGAAGTGGGTGTCTATACTCTTGCGGAGAACCCGGAAGAGGTTTGTGCCGAGGTGATGCACAGGAAAAGTGCGGAGAGTATTTTCGAGTTGGAAATTAATTATCAGGATGCCAGTACTTACTCCGCTTTTTTACCCGCTTATTCCATGATTGGCGCCCCGATCGTGAAGACCGAGGAAAAGATGGATATTAAAGATAAGGATTTTGGAATAACGATAGCAGAAGTAAATTCTTTGTTCCCGGCAGGGGATGCACGTCGGGAGGCTTATTTCTACCATCTGGATGATCCGGAATGGCAGGAAGCGGGATTGGCTTATCTCTATAAGTGGCGGTATGCCCGTTACGGGGCATCGGTTGCCGGGGAAGTCTGGCTTAAAGGGATGGATGTGAACCGGGTTATTTTCCGGTTGGCGGATATGTACCTGTTGCGCGCGGAGTGCCGGGTAAAGATGAATGACCCGGCGGGAGCGAAAGCCGATCTGAACGTAATCCGCGATCGGGCGGAAGCGAAGTTATGGCCTGCCGAAGGTGATAGCGGGGATTTGCAATACGATATTTTCAAGGAGCGGGAGAAGGAGTTGTTGTACGAGGGACACCGTTATTACGACGTGGTTCGTAACGGGTATTGGAAAACGGAGTTGCAGGGAGGTTTTAACGATTTGTCGGTTGAGGACGTGAAAGACGGGGCTCTTTACCTGCCTGTTCCCCAAACTGCATTTTCACAAAATGATTTAATGATCCAGAACACGTTTTGGGCGTCAAAAATGAAATAAGCTATGAAAAAGATACTGTTTATACTGGTCGTGGCGGGTGTATTTACGGCTTGCGGTACAAAATACGACTATATCGATACGGGAGTTTGCGAGGAGGAATTCCGGGGTAATATGTATGAATACTTGCAGAGTAATCACTACGATTGGGATTCTATCGTGAAGATTATTGATCGCGCGGGATTACGAGAGATGTTCGAAAAGGAGGATTTCACTTTTTTGGGACCCACGAATATCACCATTCGCAAGTGGTTTTTCTGGGATAAGATAGGTGGCGTGGGAAACACGGACAAGGAATACGTGATTCACGGTTACAAGAGTATCCAACGGGTACCTGTCGAAATATGCCGGAAAATCGTGTTGAGCCACGTGGTAGAGGGGATTATCGCCCGCGATGATATCGCGAGGGCTACCTATAACGAGGAACAAAAAATGGACGGCGGGGGCAATATTTTTACCACTCGTTGGGGTAACCGGGTGTGGTTGTGGACGATACAGGAACCTTACATGAATATTCCCGAGATGGGACCGGTTATCGTGGAAATGGCATCGGTTGACGGCGAGGGCAAGAAAATCAAGGACATCGGTATGGCTACAATCGGCGTGAAACCGACGAACGGGATGGTACATTCGTTGCCGTACAGTTATAATTTGGGAGAGATGTACACGGATAGATATTGGGCAATAGTTAATCATTAATAGCATGGGAGAGATGAAAAAATATTTGGTTTTGATAGGGGTGATATTAGTTTGGTGGGGATGTCACAACCCCACGCCGGGGTACCTTGAAACGGGTAACGCACAATACGTACCCGACACGATGATTATTCGCAAGGAGTTGGATCCGCTGAAAGATGCTTACCGGAAGATGAACAATGCTCCTTGGGTATCCCCGAAATGTCAGGGAGTTGACGGTACGGCTCCCGTTCTGTTCGAGATCGTAGACGTGACTTCCGAGGACGGCGATGCCGCCATGTTCAAAAGTTTCCTGAATATCCGGGGAGGCGGAAGAATGGAGTTTCCCTTGAAAGTAAGCGTGCCCGTGGGGCATTACGTGGTTTCCGTCAGGGTGTCGAACGAGGGATATTCCGAGGTAATCCCTGACGTGTTTACTTTTATAGTGGAATAATAAAATGAAAGGTTATGAGAAAGAGCGTGTTATTATTAATGATATGTATTTTCGCTGCCGGGGCAAGAGGGGAAGGTATCCGTTTTTTCAAGGGTTCCTTCCAAGATGCCTTGAAGCAGGCGAAAGCAGAGAACAAGAAGGTGTTTGTCGATTTCTACACCACGTGGTGCGGACCTTGTCAACTGATGTCCAAAAATGTATTCCCGGACGACGAGGTCGGGGAGTATTTCAACGAACATTTTATCAATTATCAGATTAATGCCGAGGACAAGGCGTACCTGCCGGAAGTGAAGCGATACGGCGTCACGGCGTACCCGAATATGTTGATTCTGGACACGGAGGGCAACGTGCTGGGGCGGCAACTGGGGGCTACCGACAAGAACGGTTTTCTCCGTTTTGCCCGGTTGGCATTGAAGGAAGTGTTGCCCGTGGACCAGCTTTACGAGAAACTGAAGAAGGACAGGAAGAATCAAACACTGATGCAGGAGATTCTGTTGGAAGCCCCGGGGTATATCGCCCGCTTGTCCGGTCAGGATCATGACAAATGGGAATACCGGATCGAGAAGTTATACGCCGATTACCGGAAGCAAAGACCGTTGGAAGATTGTATCACGGCGAATGACTTGAAGATTTTCTCTATATACCACACGGGGATGGGGAAGAAAGACGAGGTGTTTGAATTTGTGTTGTTGCACTTTGATGATTACGCGCGAGTGATTGATCGGAACGAGGTTTCCAATTTCCTGTTCATGTTGAGTTATCCTTGGATGGAAGAGTTGGCGAAAAAAGGTGATATGAGCTACCGGGAGGAGTTGGAGCGCGTGCGGGGAGATTTGAAGGTCGTGTATGATTCTATCATGAATTTCGGGGGGATGGACACGTATTCCGGTTTAAAGCTACTGTTTGATGCGGAGTATTACCTGTACAACAAGAAGGATGTCGAAAAGTACCGTTCGTACATGGAGAAATATTTCGCGGGCTTGGGTAAAGGTATTCGTCCTCAGGATTATATCGGGGCGTTGGAGTCGCTGTATGAAGTACTGGGGGAAAAGATCACGCCGGAAGTGGCACGTCAGGGAATCAGTTGGTTGAACGAAGCTCTGAAAAGCAAGTTGCAGCCGGAGATGCAGATGCGTTGTTTGCTGATGCTGGGCGATTGTTACAAGGCTTCGGGAAGCAAGGAGGATGCGAAGAAGTGTTATGATCAGGCTTACGTGATTTCCCTGCAATTCAATAATCCCGGTTTGTCGGCGGCGGTACAGGAATATGTAAAGAAATTAGAAGAATAATTACAGGAAGAGGTTTATTCATACCCTACCTCTTCGTCCATATTAACACTAACAGAACCTTTTGGGGTACAAGGTGAAAAAAAAGAAAGACCATGAAAAGATTAATGTTATTATTTTGCTTGTTGGCAAGTTTTATTGCCTGTTCCGATGATAAGGATAATCTGGAGGAACCCAAAATGCCTATTACTGATTTGCAACTGCCGACGGTAAATCCCGTTGTCGGGGACAATGTAACGATTGCGGGTAAGGGATTCGCACAGGATTGCAAGATACAAGTAAAACCGGAAGGGGCTGCCGAGGCTATCGATGCCGCGATTGTCGAAGTTACCGATGCCGGAATAACCTTTAAGGCTCCGGCAGAAGTGACCGGTAAATGTAAAGTGATTTTGCTACAAGGCGGGAAATCATACGAGTTGGGTGATCTGACTTTTGAAGAGGCTCCGGATATTGAAGCTACTTTGTATGGCGTGTTTGCCGATGAAACGACAAATTCCGTGTGTCCGATCGACGTTGCCACCCAAAGGAGAGGCAAGGCGTTGTTTACACTGGATAGTGACATCGAGGGTATTGTTGCGGACAATCATGGCGTGGTGTATTATAAAGCCATCACATTCGTGGATAACAAGAGTACTTATGAATTGCGTTATTACGATATCAAAGCGGGTAAAGGCGGAAAGATCGATTGGGCAGATGCCGGTCGTTGTTTCTCTATCAGCACGGATGGTGAAAAATTATACGCTTTGACTTATGATACTGATAGCTATGATATTTGCTTGTATTCTGTTGAATGCGATGGAAATGTCACTCTTTTACAAACTTACACCGATCAATTGGAAGCGCCTTACAGACGTCTTTATTCCACGGGTGGTACATTCTTATATGGAGAAAGCTATATATTTGCCGGTTTGCGTCTTGATATGGGGGATGTTGCGTATCATATATCCATCGTTGCAGATTTGACTGATGATTATTATGATTATCCTGCAGCAGAGGATATGATGAAATCTTTCCGTTTTGTGAAAACAGGTGATAATCATTATGTATTCAAGAACAATGAAGGAGAGGACGCTACAGCTAAAACAACCGTACATGAATTTGGTGAAGAATACGAGTGGTATGGCGATGACTATAACAATCCGGTTATTGCAACCATTGATAATTATTTTGTCGATCAGGTGTACGACCCGACGACCGGGCTGATATACGGAATGTTTGGGGATGAGAGCGATGGTATTCTGCCTTTCGATCCGAAAACGAATAAGGCTCTTGATCCTTGGATAGGAAGTGGTTGCGTGGCATTAGTATATATCAAAGATGTCGAGTGATAACAAAAAACGTGTATTGGAGTTGTGATATCGTTCATGACTAAGTTGTGTTGTAAAGATCGGGTTTGAATAGAACCCGGTCTTTTTTCATACAATATCCATGTATTTCCCGTGATGCCGATAGAACTCGGTAGTCCTATTTTTGTCGGAGTGTTGATGAAGAGAACCCCATGAAATAACGGAGAGATAAGGGAGTAATAAGGGAACAAAGACGTTTCACCTTCGATACAAAGACGTTTCAAAGACGTTCACGGACGTTTTTGAATTGAAAGTGATTTGAGAATAAAATGGAACTATGTCTTGTCCTCTACCTCTTCTCTCCCTGTATTACCCTGAAAAAAGTTTACTGTAAACCATAGTAAACCAATGTCAGAATTAGCAAAAATTATCAAACATCGTCATTTCCCCGTTCGGGTAAAATTGTCGGCAGTTCGTGATCGTTTGATCGAGGAACTAGATTACGCGGAGGTTTTAAGCAAGTATGATGTCAGTTCTTCTACCTTCCATGGATGGTTGACTAAATATAAACCCCGAGTGATGTCGGAAGCAAGTTATAAACGCTTATCTTTACCAGTGCATGATCCTAAAACTTTATTATCAATGACAGACAAGGAAGTTCAAGAACTGGAACACTTACGCGAGGAGTTAGAGAAACAAAAGGTACTTGTAGAAGCTTACGAGCTGATGCTTGAGTTAGCTAAAGACCGTCTTCACGTGGATGTAAAAAAAAACCACGAGGAGATGTTATTAGCGGGATTAGTGACCGCCAAAAAGCTCGGGAGGGCAAAGCGATGACAGCATACCTGTGCAACTCGCTAGGTTACAGCAAGCAGGCTTATTACAAGAGCCTTCGCTCGAGTAACGACGAGGAAGAACGTGAACGTTACGTTCTTTCCATTGTTGAAGAGATCCGTCGTGATTTGCCTCGTTTGGGGGTTCTGAAGTTGTGGCGGATGCTAACGGGTAACGGTTTGATGGTTGGTCGTGATTGGCTTTCCCGTTTGCTTCACCGGCATGACTTGATGGTAAAAATGAAGAAGTATCGCGTCATTACCACGGATTCCCGCGCGTGGCGTCACCAGTACCCGAACCTGGTGAAAGGCTCTCGAGTCGAGCGCTCTAACCAAGTATGGGTTAGCGATATCACTTACCTGTCGACGGGCAAAGGTTTTGTTTACCTTTCCCTGGTGACGGACGCTTACTCGAGGCGGATCATGGGCTGGGATGTACACCCGACTCTGGATTCGTCTGGTCCGGTCAAAGCCTTGTACCATGCCCTAGAGACCGGAGAACACGGCTCTTTCAAGGACTTGATCCATCATTCTGACAGGGGCGGTCAATATTGTTCGGCCTTGTACACGGGGATATTGAAATTGCACGGGATACGTGTCAGCGTCACCCAGGACGGCTCTCCATACGATAACGCTATCGCCGAGAGGGTGAACGGGATTTTAAAGAGAGAATGGTTGAACGATATCCCGTTGAAGGATATTCATGACGCCAGGAAACACGTCAAGAGGGTGATTGAAATATACAACAAGAAAAGACCACACCTGGCCGTTTGTTGTCAAGTGCCGGAGCAAGCCTACAAGGACAAAATGAAAAAATTTGCCAGGGTAATGTTTTGAGCCGGGCGATTTTTCCTTCTCCCGGGGAATTCCCCGGGAGAAGGAAAAGAAAGTAAACCTTTGATAGGAAGTATCATTTATTTAAAGTAAACTTGTAACAGTAGATTACAACAATACTACATTTTTTAATTTATTGAATATCAAATCGAGTAAACCAATTTCAGGAAACTACACCCTTATTTCTGTTTCACTTCTTCCTGTCGGGGAAATAAACGGATGTCGGGTAGTTTGACCGTTTCGTGTTTTAGCTTATCTTTGGCGATAAAATAACTGGAATGAAACACAATTGGAAACCGGGAAACATGATTTATCCCTTGCCGGCGGTGCTGGTGACTTGCGGGAGCGAACCGGAGGAATACGCAGTCTTGACCGTGGCATGGACGGGAACGATATGTACCAACCCGCCGATGTGCTATATCTCCGTGCGACCGGAACGAAATTCTTACCCGATCATCAAAAAAAACATGGAGTTCGTGATTAACCTCACGACGAAAGATATGGCGTATGCTATCGATTGGTGCGGGGTGCGTTCCGGCAGGGAGTACAATAAATTCGAGGAGATGAAACTCACGCCCGTGCCGGGAGAGGTCGTGAAGGCTCCTATCATAGAGGAATCGCCCGTGTCTATCGAGTGTCGGGTGAAAGAAATTGTGCCGCTGGGGTCACATCATATGTTTATCGCCGATGTCGTGAACGTGCAAGCGGATGACCGTTACTTGAGCGGGGAAACGGGCAAATTCGAGTTGGCGGACGCCGAACCTCTGGTGTATTTACACGGCGGATATTTTGAATTGGGCAAGAAAATCGGTAAATTTGGTTGGTCTGTGGAGAAGAAAAAGAGAAGACGATAGTATAACTAAAGATTTGAAGTAAACGATATAATAGTAATATGAATGATCTGATAGAAAAGCATCCGTTGCAACCATTCCTGCCGGGTAATGCCCGGTTGCTCATGCTGGGGAGTTTTCCCCCGCCGCGGGCACGTTGGTCGATGGATTTTTACTACCCCAATTTGCAGAACGATATGTGGCGGCTTTACGGGGTATTATTCTTCGGTGATAAGGACTATTTTTTAGAGAAGGGAAAGAAAAGTTTTGATAAGAAGCGGATTATCGCCTTCCTCAACGAGAAGGGAATAGCGTTATTCGATACCGCCATGGAGATCATCCGGCACAAGGGAAACGCATCTGACCAGTTTCTGGAAGTGGTTACCCCGGTCAATTTGAAACGGGTCTTGGCGCGGATTCCCGCGTGTCGCGCTATCGTGACCACGGGACAGAAGGCGACCGATACCTTGTTGGAACAAATCGATGCCGCGTCCCCCCGGGTAGGCGGGTATAGCGAGTTTGTGCACGAGGGACGCCCAATGCGGCTTTACCGTATGCCGTCGTCATCAAGGGCTTATCCGAAACCGTTGGAGGAAAAAGCGGCTGATTACCGCGTAATGTTTCATGATTTAGATATGTTGTAGGGATATGAAGACACTGTTGTTTATTGTGGATATGCAGAACGACTTTTGTTCGCCCCGCGGTTCTCTATATGTACCGGGAGCGGAAAAAGACGCCGAGCGGTTGGGGAGATTGATAGATCGGAAGAAGGAAGAGATAGACAAAATTATCCTTACGCTCGATCAACATCACGTGATGGACATCGCGCATCCTTTCTATTGGCGGAATGCCAAGGGCGAAAACCCGAAACCTTTCACCACCATATCTTGGTGGGAAGTCGTGTCCGGGGAGTGGATACCGTTCGGCGACAAAGCGGAAGTCGTCGAGTACCTGCGTCAACTCAAGGAGACGGGGGAGTACCAGCACGTGATCTGGCCGGAGCACTGTATCAAGGGAAGCGAGGGGGCTGCCATTATTCCGGTCTTGTTCGATGCTGTTATCCGCTGGGCACGTCAGGGGCGTTATTGCGGGATTGTCGAGAAAGGACTACATCCCGGCACGGAGTTTTTCGGGGCTTTCCGGGCAAACGTGCCTATCGCTTCGGCTCCCGAAACAGCCTTTAACGTGAAGTTGAAAGAAGAGTTTGAACAATACGATACGATATGGTTGGCGGGAGAGGCTAGAACCCATTGCGTGGCAAACACGTTAAAACAGTTATTCGACTTCCCGGAGATTGTCCGCAAGCTCGTGATCATCGAGGATTGTATGAGCGATATACCGGGATGCGAGGGATTGGCTGTATCGATCTACGACAAGGCGGCACGCCTTGGGGCGCGTTTCGTCAAATCCGATTCAATATTGTTGGATAAAGATTAAGATGATAATACATGATTTTTTAGATAACGACCTCTACAAGTTCACGACGATGAACGCTATCCAGAAAAAGTTTCCGGATGCCGAGGTTGTCTATCGCTTCGTGAACAGGGGAAACACTCTCTTTCCCCCCGGTTTTGCCGAGGCGGTAAGGAAGGAAGTGGACGAGATGGCAACCTTGGTGCTATCGCCCGAGAACGAACGCTTTTTGCGTGCCCGGTGTTATTACTTCGACTCTGTTTTCTTTGACTTGTTAAAGGGATTCCGTTTCAATCCCGACGAGGTCAAGGTGAGTCAAGCGGGAGGCCGGTTGGATGTCGAGGTGCGGGGATTATGGTACCGGACGGTATTGTGGGAAGTGCCTTTGCTGGCAATTATTTCGGAATTGTATTTCCGGATGACGGGGCAGGAGGCACGCGACACGGAAGAAAGGGCTATGGCCAAGGCGAAGGCTTTCGCGGAAATGCACGCGGAGATTTCCGAGTTCGGCACTCGTCGCCGCTTCTCGTTCGAGGTGCAGGATCGGGTGATCGGCATATTGCGGGAAAACATGAAGGGATTGCTCAACGGCACGAGTAACGTTTACTTTGCCATGAAATATAACCTCACGCCCATGGGGACGCATCCTCACGAGTGGTTCATGTATCACGGTGCGCATTTCGGCTATCGCTCGGCAAATGCCATGGCGCTGGCAAACTGGGTGGATGTCTACGACGGTTATTTGGGGATAGCCTTGTCGGATACCTATACTTCGGATAATTTCTTCAATAGTTTTGACACGAAGTATGCCAAGCTCTTTGATGGCTTGCGGTGGGATAGCGGCGATCCTTTCGAGTTCACGGAGAAAGCCTTGCGTCATTACCGTCGGCATCGGGTTGACCCGGCGAGCAAGACGATCGTGTACAGCGATGCTCTTGACCTCGACGGGGTAAAGAGAATCAAAGAGTACGTTGCCGGGCGCCTGCACGATGTTTACGGTATCGGCACGTATATCACGAACGACGTCGGCGTGACACCGCTGAACATCGTGATTAAACTTTTCGAGTGCCGTCCCAAGGGAAGTGATATATTTCTCCCTACTGTCAAATTGTCTGACGTGGCGGGCAAGCACACGGGGGATCCCGAAGAAATTGATTTATGTTTGAGAATGTTGAGAATAAAATAAAGAAAAGATGTTAGTTACATACGAGGATATCCGAAACGACGAGAGTATAAAAACGTATATTAACGAGGCGGATAAGGTGCTGCTTGCTTTGGGGTACACGGAACACTCGTTCCCCCACGTGGTAAAAACGGCGAAAATGGCAGAAATGATTCTGTTGACGTTGAATTACCCGAAACGCACGGCGGAGTTGGCCAAGATCGCGGGATACATGCACGATATCGGGAATATCGTCAACCGTATCGACCACGCTCAAAGCGGAGCCGTCATGGCGTTCCGTCTGCTCGACCGCATGGGAATGGACCCGGATGAGATAGCCCAAGTCATCAGTGCCATCGGCAACCATGACGAGGGGACAGCCGCGGCAGTCAACCCGATCGCCGCAGCCTTGATTCTCGCGGATAAAACCGATGTACGTCGTTCCCGCGTACGCAATCAAGATTTCTCTAACTTTGACATACATGACCGTGTAAACTATGCTGTCGAAGAATCCCGTATCTACTTCAACGAGGACAACACGGCTATTATTCTTGACTTGAAAATCGACACGTCAATCTCCGCTGTCATGGATTACTTTGAAATTTTCCTCGGTCGTATGCTTCTGAGCCGCAAAGCTGCAGAGTACTTGGATATTCATTTCGAACTGATCGTCAACGGACAAAGACTGCTGTAACAATTGAAAGTTGAAAATTGAAAATTGAAAATGAAAAGAACTCCCTCCCCCCTTCGGGGTACTCCCTCTATAAACAGAGGGAGAGCTGGATTACTCACTATCTTTGGTAAAAGTCACCAGCTCCTCCTCTGTTTATAGAGGAGGTGGCTGCGAAGCAGACGGAGGAATTCATTTTCAATTTTCAACTTTCAATTTTCAATTATTAAAACGTTCGGGCAATGGTCTGAATGATAGACTTCCGGTTCGATATACGCGTCTTTCAGGCGGGGTTTCAAGTTTTCGGTTGCCATGCAGTAGTCGATGCGCCAACCTTTGTTGTTGGCTCTGGCGTTGAAGCGATAGCTCCACCACGTGTATTTTTCTGCCTCTTCCGGGTGGAAGTAACGGAAGGTATCTATAAAGCCGGAGTCGATAAACCCACCAATCCATTCCCGTTCCTCGGGCAGGAAACCGCTGTTCTTGGCATTGCGTACCGGATCGTGAATATCTATCGGGCGGTGACAAATATTATAGTCCCCGCAAAGGATCAGGTTCGGGCGGGTTTTCTTCAGTTCTTCCACGTAATTCTGGAAGTCTTCCAACCATTTCATCTTGAATGCCTGCCGTTCATCTCCTGTCGTTCCGGAAGGATGATATACACTTACGATAGACAAGTCGCCGTAGTCGGCACGAATGAAACGTCCCTCGTCGTCGTACGCGGGGAGCCCCATCCCGTATTCCACGTGATCCGGCTCCGTTTTCGAGAGTATCGCAACCCCGCTATATCCTTTTTTCTTGGCTGAAAAGAAGTAAGAACGGTAGCCTAAAGCCTCGAATTCCAGTGTCGGTATCTGGTCCGGTTGTGCTTTTGTTTCTTGCAGGCATACGACATCAGGCTGTTCGTCTTCCAACCATTTCGTGAAATCTTTCGATAAGGCAGCCCGTAGGCCATTGACATTATAAGTAACTATTTTCATGGTTCGTTTTTTTGCATTATGCCTCAAACTTACAAAAAAAGTTTTACTAATGTCGAGCCGAAGGTTCTTAAGGTTCATAAAGTTTATAAAGTTCATAAGGTTTATAAGGTTCTTAGACCCCTGCGGGGCGCTTTGTCTACGGCAGCTCTAGCTGCCGTTAAACACAGTCCGAAGGACACCCGTCACTTTATAAACTTTATGAACTTTATAAACCTTATAAACTTTACTGCTTTGCCCCGGTGGCTTATTTCAAATAATACCGTTTCTTCGGGCGCAATTGTGCATCCAATTCATATACCTGCGGTACTCCTGTCGGGATTTCCAAACCGACAATATCTTCGTCACTGATCCCGTCCAAGTATTTAATCAATGCCCGCAGGCTATTGCCGTGTGCCACGACCAGCACCGTGTTTCCCGAGATCAGGCAGGGCGCAATATAATCCTGCCAGAAAGGAATGACCCTCGTGATCGTCAGTGCCAGCGACTCGCCCAAGGGAAGCACGGCGGGGTCCATGTTCTTGTACTTGTCCTCGTAGACGGCTCCGCGAGGATCGTCAGGCTCCAGTAAAGGAGGTGTAACATCAAAACTCCTTCGCCAGATATGTACCTGCTCTTCCCCGTACTTCTTTGCCGTTTCCGCTTTGTTCAATCCCTGTAATGCCCCGTAATGCCGCTCGTTCAAACGCCAGTTATGAATTTCCGGTACCCACATCCGGTCTGCCGATTCTTCCAGTAAATGCAACGTGCGGATAGCCCGTTTCAGCACGGAAGAAAAAGCTACATCAAATAACAAATCGTGTTTCCGAATTAACTCACCGGCACGGCGAGCTTCCTGTTCCCCCTTTTCACTCAAATCGACATCCGTCCATCCGGTGAACCTGTTTTCCTTGTTCCAGACACTCTCCCCGTGCCGGACTAATATTAATTTACACATAATACCTTGTTTAATTATAGGGGGTATACGTGTAAGGGTTTATAAAGTTTATAAGGTTCATAAAGTTTATAAAGTGACGGGAGTCCTTCGGACAGTTGTTTAACGGCAGCTCAAGCTGCCGTGGACAAAGCGCCCTGCAGGGGTCTAAGAACCTTATAAACCTTATGAACTTTATAAACTTTACAAACCTAATAGTAATTGCGTAAAGCCGGTTTGATGCAGATCCCGAATCTCACCATGGACACGTAGCGGTCGTATTCCAGCAAGTTCTCCGCGTAACCGTTGTAATACTGTATAAACAAATATTCGTTTGCTTTCAAGCTGGGTTTGAAGTTTATCTCCAACGTGGTATTCATGTTGATAAACTGTCGGCGGGGATTGATGACGGCAGAGCACCACAGTCGTTCGTTAGCACTTTGGTAGTTGAAAGCGACAAAGCCGTATCCTTTGTATTTCAGTAAATCCGGGTTTCCTTCTTTGTCCACCCAGCCGCCCCATACTTTCATCTGCACGGAGAAGCGGTAATCGATAAACCATGAGCCGGACAACGAGATATAGTTCCAACTCCGGGAAGCCAGAGAATCACGCCCGTTTGACTCGTGCTCGAATGAAAGTACCGCCATTCCCATCAATTGATCGCGATAGATCAATGCTTTGCTCAGGCTTATTCCCGGGTTGAAATTATTATCCAGAAAAGGGCTCGATTTGGCGTAAATATCCCAGAAAGACTTTTGCGTGTAGGTCAGGTACAGGAAGGTTTTGAACGGGAGAATACTTTTTGTCAGGCGTTGGCGTATACTGATCTGGAATTTGGCATCCGCCGTGTGCTTGTCGATCTTGTGGTTGGTGGGAATGCCCGAGACGAAGTAATTATCCCGGAATATGCCGAAACTGGGAGTGTTGTCGAACAACTCCAACGCGCTCTTCTCGCTGACAACTACCGTACCCCCGGTTTTATTCTTGGCAAGTTCCTCCCGTTCCCGCAATATCTTTTTTTCCTCGTCCGTTTGCGCTTGCAGCACTGCCGGGCAAAGCAAGCAAAAGAAGAAGACCGGAACAATAATACGCCGCCGCCTTTTCATCATCTTTTGCTTTTTTTATTGCTGAACAATGATACCACTGCCAGCAACACGATAGCTCCCACGGTTGCCGTTATCAGGCTTCCGATGATACCCGTCGTCCAGATGCCCATCACCCCGAAGAGCCAGCCGCCCAGCACTCCGCCGATAATCCCGACGATCAGGTTTAAAAACAATCCCAGTCCACCTCCGCGGACGAGTTTCCCGGCGATAAATCCTGCCGCGATACCGATTAAAATATACCAAATAAACATCATAACTTATAAGATTTAGATTCATTTGTATATTTAAACTTAAACAGCCATGAAAAAGTTCCAATTTCTGGACACTTTATTAGTGTCAAAGAAAGTGACAAAGAGTCATTCGGCATGACAAAAAGTAACAGGACACTGTCATGACAAAAGAAAAGAGCCGATCAGAAATCGGCTCTTGGAAAAGAATGCCCCCGGTCAAGAAGGTGTATGTGAGGATCGGCGTTTGTTACAACCGGGAGGCATTCGAGGATAGCTCTTGATAATGTTTTTGAAGAATGCCCCCGGTAAGAGGTGTATGTGGGGATCGGCGTTTGTTATACCGGGGGGCATTCAGGAATATCTTATTCTCTAGTGCTTTATTTGATTACTCGATACGTGATTTTGTAATCAACTCGTCGTAATCGGGGGAAAAATTCTTTCAACATGTACCTGTAAGGCACTCCTTGATCCAGATCCATGAGTTGTTTTTCTCTTCCCTCGAAAATATCGACGTTATTAATAATGTAAAGAACTCTATCTTTATCGGGCATCCCGAATTGTGTTATCAATTTTTTCAGTCCTGTCCAGTCTTCCGCCACCCAATCCGCGTGGTAGAGGTTTCTTGGCATCGGGTACCTGTCAAGCAGGTAGTCGCGCAATTCCAGCGTGCGTTCCCGTGACAGTTGCTCGTTTCGCGCGTACGTTCCCTCCGGGGAAGCGTATCCCGTGAGATAAATTCCCGTTATCTCGTGATCCGGGTTGCTCGTGATCTCGTCAATCATAGCCTTGATCTTGGCAAGCTCCTCGCGATTATCCTTGTAATCCGGGATAATATTTGTCCGGTTCCTCGGGTAATCAAGATAGGCGGAGCCTTCAACAACCCTCGCTGGCGACGCGGTATTCTCTTTCACGACCGGGGTCGTTCGCGTTACCGGTTCGGGCGCAAGGGGAGTGGGAGCGACAATCTGCACCTTCCCTTTCAGGGCAGCGTCCGGCTTGAGTGCCTTCGCCAACAAGTTTACCGATATCAAGCGTTGATCTATTCCATCATAAAAACTCTCGTGCAAATTTAATGCCGCGTCCTGCATCCACGCTTGATAAAGAACACTTATTTTATAATTTACTTTCTCCCGCGTGCGCTTGTTAGCCGCCACTACCGAGTACGTGGGGAAAGGTTTCGCCCCGCGATTGAAGTAGAGTGACCGTTGATACGCCTTAGACCTACGCTTCCCGTTCACGATTACCGATGGTAATTCTTCTACTTCAGTCCCTTTCTCGATCACGGGGGTTAGCGTGAAGGCTTCGTTGTTGCCCACGGGTAACCCGTTCATGTCGATTGTCATTTCGATGAAAACACTGTCACCCCGCTGTTCGAAACGATTCTGCGTGACGCGTATCTCGCCCACGTAGACGTTGCTCTGTGCCTCCACTCTCGTTGAAAACAGACCCGCGGTCAGTAAAATTATACTATATATGATCGTTTTTCTCATCACTCTTATTTTATAATGTACACCAGACTAATTCCAGCTTTCGTCGGGCCTATATAATCTTTTTCACCCTTTTTTATAAATTTGCCCCCGGTCTGGTACTCGTGTTTGTCGTACTCGAATCTCGCGTACCCGATCCCGAGCGTGGCTTCCAAGTTCAGGCGTTTCCCGAGTATCCATTGATAACCGTATGAAATCCCTCCACCGTGAAACGAGCCCTCGTAACGGTATTTGTCCAATCCCAACATCTTGATTCCTCCCGCGTTGAACTTGCCGTAGAGCCCGTGAACCCCGAAGAAGTGCCCGTTAAAACGTTCGCCTCCCCAGTACCGGAACTCCGGTTGTACCAGCCAGTGTTTAATCTTTTTGTTATCACCAAAACTCCACGGGTTATACGTACCGGACAGGTCCAAAGTTGTCTTTTTCCCCAGCGCGACTTCCAATCCCATGTTGGGCGTGGTTGTCAACCAGTACAAGGCATTCGTTTTCACGCTGAAAAGCGGGGCGTTGTAGAAATCTCTCTCTTGTCCGCTAACCTTGCTTGTCGAAACAAGCGCGATCATACCCAGCACGAAAATCATTTTCCTCATCATAACCCTTTCACTTTGTTTTTGATATTACAAAAGTATCTCGCTCGCGTCAAGAATTAGTGACCTTTAACGTGTATTTGTTATTTAACGCGTTTCTATTGAAGCACTCTTGTTCATTTTTTGATTTGTATTCCGATATTTTTATTAAATTGCCGGGCAAATAATTTCACTTTTCGGAACTATTGAAACGACAGACTCGTATAACGAGTAATATAGTTGTATTAATAAATACTCAAATCATGACAACTTTTGATTACAATGAAGAATTAATTAAAGCCATGAAAGAAAAACTCCCGCGTGGGGTTAATCTGGCAAATACATTAATAGATAAATTATACCTCGGTAAAGAAGCCGTTTACCGCAGGTTGCGGGGTGAAGTCCCCTTCACCTTGTCAGAGGCTGCTATCATATCCCGCGAGATGGGCGTGTCGTTGGACAAGCTGGTCGGTTCCAAGAAAGGAATGAGCGCGATATTCGACTTGAACGTCATACATTATACCGATCCGTTGGAAACTTATTATTCCATCGTGGACAATTACGTGAAGGTTTTTCAAGAGATAAAGCATGACCCGACCTCGGTGCTTTGCACCGCGTCGAATATTATCCCGCAGACGTTCTACTTGAAATACGAGTTGCTGTCGAAATTCCGCATGTTCAAATGGTTGTACCAGTTCGAGAAGATTGATATCGAACATCATTTCGAGGAACTGAAGCTGGTGGACAAACTGCTCGACCGCCAGCGCGATTTCGTGAGAGAGTCGCAGGAGTTCAATCATACCGAGTATATATGGGATTGCAAAATCTTTTTCTACCTCGTGAACGATATCAAGTATTTCGCCCGCGCGAACTTGATTTCACCGGAGTACGTGCGGAAATTGAAAAAAGAGTTGCTCGAGTTGCTCGACGAGCTGGAAGAGATAGCCGTTCGAGGGGCGTTCAAGAGCGGGAAAGAGGTATCTATATATATAGCCAACATTAACTTCGAGGCGACATATAGTTATATAGCGACTTCCTCCTACAAGTTGAGCCTCATCCGGCTGTTCGCCATCAACTCCATCACTTCACACGACGAGAACGTGTTCCGTAACGTGAAAGAGTGGGTTGATTCCTTGCGGAAATACTCTGTGCTGATCTCTCAAAGCGGGGAAATCCAACGGAGTAAATTCTTTAAAGACCAGCGGGAAATCGTCAATGGGTTGTGCGAATAGAGTTTATAAAGTTCGTAAAGTTTATAAGGTTTATAAAGTTATGGCCTCCAGTGGGGTACTATATTAACGGCAGCGTAAGCTGCCGTTTTGATTTTGTCCGAAGGACGTTTTATACACCTTATGAACTTTATGAACCTTAAAAACTTTATAAACCCAACGCGGGAATCTTCCCGTGTTGTAGTTACGAATAACGGAATGTTTAACAATAAATAGAGAATCTGTTTCATTATTCAAGTCTGTTTTTGATAATCCATACAGAAATAGAAAAAACGCATATGGCTGATACACTGTAATAAGCACTGATTGTTGAATAAAATCTTTCATCTTTGTACTGCTAAGTGGGCAGAACGTCATCTTGGCAAAATTCATTTAAAAGCGTGTGTATCGATGAAACAGAATTATAGATAATACCCGGAATCGTGCTTGACGCCCCGCGCGTCGGGTGCGGTTTCGTGTAATACACGCCGGTAAACTCTATTTATTAATATTAAAACTATTGACAATGAACAAACGTGAATTAATCGAGAAGGTCGCGGAGAAAAACGGGACAAGCAAAGTGGAAGCCGCTAAGGCTGTAAACGCGGTAATCGGGACAATGGCGGAATCTTTGAAGAACGGGGAGAAGATTTCCTTGTTGGAACTGGGTTCTTTCTCTATCAGGGAACGCAAAGCCCGTAACGGTTACAACCCGAACAGCAAGCAAAACATGACCATTCCCGCGAAAAAAGTGGTTAAATTCTCCATCGGTAAATACTTTTTTGACTAAGGAGCGGCACCCCGATGAAAAATGCCGTGGTAGATGAACTGATCAGCACGATGCGCGAGATTACCCCGAAAGAGAATAATCTCGCCAACATCCTCATGGAGGTATTGTGCATGAGTAAGGAGGCAATTTACCGGAGATTAAGGGGGGAGGTTGCTTTCACGTTCAGCGAAGTGGCGATCATCGCCAGCCAGATGGGCATATCGTTAGACAAGATTGTCGGTAACAGTATGTCCAGTGGGGCGATGTTCGACCTGAACGTGTTGCACTCCGTGGAGCCGATGGAAAATTATCACGAGATACTTGCCCGTTACCATAAATTATTCAGGTACGTCAAGGCGGATCCAACGACAGAGGTGATAACCGCGTCGAATACCATTCCTTATACATTTTACGCCCCTTACGAGAATTTGTCCAAATTCCGGATTAGCAGGTGGCTGTACCAGAACGAGAAACTGAGAACGCCCGCCTCGCTGTCCGACGTGGTGATTTCGGAGAAATTGGCGAAAACGCGGAAAGAACTCATGGAAAGTTTAAGACAGGTGCACAAGACTTGTTTTATCCTCGACGAGAGTGTATTCAATTCCTTCGTGAAGGAAATAAAGTATTTCGCCGAGCTGAATCTCGTGTCTGCGACCGATGTCGCGAACATGAAGAAAGAGTTGCATCAACTTCTGCGCGAGCTGGAATTATTGTCGGAAAAAGGAGCCTTCCATAACGGTAACCTTCTGTCAATTTACCTCTCGAACGTTGATTTTGAAGCCACGTACAGTTACGTCGAGAAAACCGGTTTCCAGATTTGTTTCCTGCGAGTGTATTCCATCAACTCGATGGACTCGCGCGACGGGAAGGTATGTAATTACCAGAAAAAATGGATTCATTCGTTGAAAAGACATTCGACTCTCGTTTCACAAAGCGGTGAGATACAGCGAATGAATTTCTTTAACGACCAAAGGAAAATTATAGATACATTATAAGTGCGCGTGTGATTTCTTAAAGGTTGAGGCCGTTCCGGGAAGACGCGGGGCGGCCTCTTTTATTCACGATATCCCTCGCGGGGAACGGCACTAGCATCTCATGTAATAACTGCCCGCGTACGCGCTCTTGTCCGCCCGCCCGAAGAAGGGGTAGAGATGGAGCACGCCGCCGTCGGGCTGGTCGAGGGGCGGGATGTCGAACTCCGCGCGTTGCTTGCCGCGGGTGGCGCCTGTCACCGGGACGAGAAGCGGGGAGCGGGGATATCCCTCGTGGAAATATCCCACGAACAGTAGGTCCCCGGCGGCAGCGGCGGGTTGGTTGCGGTCGTCCTCCCACTCGAGGGTAATGTGCCAGCCTTCACGCCGGACGGTGAAATTATCCGGAAGCTCGAGAATCCCGTGGCTGAAACGGTAAGAGTTGAAATAGCGCACGCCCTCGTCGGGGACGTACGCCGCCTTGTTCAGGTGGCGGTGTAGCCCCCATGACGATTGCCCGGGTTTCGTCTTCGGTG
The DNA here is from genome assembly GCF_900184685.1 of Butyricimonas sp. Marseille-P3923. Taxonomy (GTDB): domain Bacteria; phylum Bacteroidota; class Bacteroidia; order Bacteroidales; family Marinifilaceae; genus Butyricimonas; species Butyricimonas muris. The sequence goes on along the minus strand of NZ_FXXL01000007.1, from coordinate 1,227,063 downwards.
CCACCACCCAGATTTGCAAGTGCCCGTGCGCGAGGAAATAAGCCTTCGTCATCGAGAAAGATTCCGAGAATACCTCGCTTGACTTTTCTTGGGCGGGACTGCGGAGGGGCAGTTCTTCGCCGTTCTCGTCCTTCCGGGGAGTTCGTTTCTCGTTCTTCGACGTGCGGCAGATAAGTTGCCCGTTGCGCCAGTAGTAAGTTATCCCGTTCACGCGCCAGCATTTACGGGAACCGTCCATTGGTGGAAAATTCAAGTCCATAACCTTCGATTTTAATTCAACTACATTCTGATTCGGTTGTAAGCGTCTACCAATCTTCGTGTAAAACTACTAATTTTTTTTTAATTAAACAATAGTTCTCCTGCAGTTATTCTAACCTCGTTAGAATAACTGCAGGAGAACTTCAGGAGAAGTTCAGAATAACTCCGCCGTTTCCTCGCCGACTGCTCCCCGTTTCCCGTGGGCTTGTTGCCCTGTTCGCGTATCCCTCGTGCTGTATTGTTAAAATAAATTAAAATAAAATTCGTTTTTTCTTGATTTTCTTTTTCTTATACCGTAACTTTGTTGACGATAATGATACCGTGTGGCGGCATCTTGAAACATTAACCTTTAAAAACGTACAAACTATGGCAGACGCTAAAATGAATCTATGCAAGAGTATTTCCGGGCAAGTGGGACCCAACCTGTTCTCGAAGAAACCTAACGGCGGCGTGACCGTGAAATCGATGCCCGCGTGGAACGGGTCGTTAAAAGAAGACGTGATGAAGCAGGACGCGTGTTTCGGCGCGCTGGGGCGCTTGGCATCACCGCTGAAACGGGTGTTGCGCGTGAGTTGCCCGCCGGACAACAAGGGAGTGAAGTGCAACGCGAAATTCTTGAAAATCAACAAGTCGGATGTCGTGACGGCGACGCGGAGGTATCCCGAACGGGATTTCAACCCGAAGGCGAAACCCGAGGAGATGTTCGAAACGGTGGTCGATTTCTCCCGCCTGCTCGTGTCCAAAGGCAGGCTGTTGAAGGGAAAGGTGAGGGTAACGCTCGTCAGGGAGTCGCGGAAATTGCAATTCTTCCAAACGGCAAACGTGGTTGACGGGGCGGATTGTTACGCGGACGACAAGGGGTACGCGGTCGTCTTCGACAAGACGAACGAGCATTGCCTGCTCGTGACGCTACGCTCGCGTAACGAGAACAGTAGCACCTCGGCGGGACTGGACGAGGAGTACGACCTCGACAATCTCGCCATTTACACCTTCATGACCACCCGTTCCGGGAAACAAACCTCAACGTCACAGTACTTGACCCCGGGTGAGGAGTGAGAGAGGAGGGGCGCATGCGCGCCCCCCTAGTTCATAAAGTTTGTAAAGTTCATAAAGTTTATAAGGTTTACAAGGCGTCCTTCGGACAGTGTCTAACGGCAGCCCGGGCTGCCGTGGATAAAGTTCCTCGCGTCCGTGCAACTTTATAAACTTTATGAACCTTATGAACTTTATAAACTAAATCGTATCTTCGCGTATCAATCGATCGAAACCATGAAAAGTTATACACGGAATATTGTCATCGGGTTATGCGTCGCCTTGGCGGCGTGTTCTTTTTCACGCGGGAAAAAAGCGGAACAAGGTGCGGCGCGTGTGCAGGCATTCCGGCTGCCGGAGATACCTTCTATATACACGGACGAGAGGGAACAGGTGAAATACCTCGTTGCACGTTACTGGGAGCATTTCGATTTCGCCGACACCTCGTTGATCCGTCGTCCGGAAATAACGGAACAGGCGTTCGCCAATTACTTGCAACTCTTCCCCCGGGTGCCTTACGCGGACGTGGAACGGGCGATAACGTCGATGCTCGACCGGGCGATGGATGCCGATTCGGTGATGTTCGCTCATTTCACTTCCCTGTACGAGAAATACTTGTATGACCCCAATTCGCCCATGTTGAGCGAGGAATTTTATATTCCCGTGTTGCGGTATATCGTCGCGTCGCCGCGGGTGGGGGAGGTTGACAAGCTGCGACCGGCGTTCCGGCTTGAAATGGCGTTGAAGAACCGACCGGGAACCGCGGCTACCGATTTCGTTTACACCTTGCCGTCGGGCAAGAGAGAAAAGTTGTCGGACGTCCGAGCCGATTACACGATTCTATTCTTCAACAATCCCGATTGCGACGCTTGCCGGGCGATCAAAGCGGAGTTCGAGGCCGCCGATTTCGTGAATTTCCTGTTGAGAGAGAAACGGGGGGAATCGCGGCGGCTGGTATTTCTTTCCGTGTACCCCGACCCCGACGTTGAAGCGTGGCGTCGGCACCTGAAAGAGCAACCGGAGTCATGGGTGTGCGCTTACGACGACGGGCAGGTGATCAAGGAACAACGCTTGTACGACCTGCGGGCAATCCCGACATTCTACCTGCTGGACAGGGATAAAAAGATTATTTTTAAAGATGTCCCGTTCCGGGTAATCGCGTCCTTTCTGGAACAGTGATTCGCCTTCGGCGAGTTGCAGGTTATTTTTCCCGCGTATTATTTATGGTTTTTTGTAGAAAAACTTGTAACTTGCCGAAGGCAAACGCGACCTGTAACTTGTAACTGTAACTTATGGCGATAGTATCACATAAAGAGTTTAAAGCATTTTTCGAAACATTCTTTCTACCGGTATATACCTTGATGCAGCGATACACGGGGGAAACGGAATTATCCCGCGATTTCACGCAGGAGGCGTTCACGCGGGTGTTCGAGCACCGGGAGGAATTCGCGACGGATGAAAACGCCAAGGCTTTCGTGTACACGGTTGCCCGCCGTATCTACCTCGATCATTGCAAGCACCGGAAGATCGAGGAACAATACTCCGCCCGCCTGAACGAGAACGAGGCGGAGGATTATGATTTCCTGAAAGAGGTTACCCGGCAGGAAACGTACCGGGTATTGTACGAGGCGATAGACAAGTTGCCGGCACAATCCCGCGCGGTGATCTTGTTGAACTTGAAAGGGAATAATAACACGGAAGTCGCGGCGGAGTTGCGTGTATCCGTGAACACGGTGAAGTCATTGAAAAAGAGTGCTTACGTGAAGTTGCGTGAATTACTTTCCAAGGATATTTTAATGATTCTTTTCATCCTGCTCGAAAAATAGTCATCTCCACTCACCCACTTTTTTCTCTCGATCGTCTTCTATATAAACCGTAAACCTGAATAGATGACAGATTTATTGAAAAAACGTTTTGATGTAGCCCGTTGGATAGCCAAGGAGATCGCCGGGACGCTGGAAGGGGAGGAACGTGCTTCGCTGGAACGATGGCGGGGAGAATCACCCTTGCACGAGAGCGAGTACGGGGAAATGAGGGCGTATCTCTTGTCACGGGAAGCGCCGACGCGGGCGGAACGGCAAATGGTGAAAGACGAGTGGCGGAAGTTTGAACGGGCACGTCACGGGAAGCGTTTTATCTGGCGCGCGGTGGCGAGATACGCGGCGTTGTTCATGTTGCCCTTGTGCGTGGCGGGGTACTTGTGGTACGCCGCACCCGGGAGAAACGGGCTTCCGGTGGCGGACGGCACGGGGATCGTCCCGGGTGGGGGAAAAGCCGTGCTGATACTTGCCAACGGGCAAGCCGTGGAGTTGAAAGATGAAAAAGGGCTTCTGGTAGACACAACGGGGCGCGTGGTGGTACCCGCCGGGGAGCGGGGCGTGTACCGGCAAATCGCCGCGCGCGCGGATTCCTTGGCGGAAGAGAAGTACAACACGCTGGTCGTTCCCCGCGGCGGGGAGTTTTTCATGGAATTGCCGGACGGTACGCGGGTTTGGCTGAACTCGGAATCCAAATTATATTTCCCTTTACGTTTCAAGGGCACGCGGCGGGACGTGAGGCTCGAGGGGGAGGGCTATTTCGAGGTCATGCCCGACTCGACAGCCCCGTTCCACGTGTTCGCCAACGGCGCGGACTTGCGCGTGCTGGGAACGAGTTTCAACGTGACCGCTTACCGGGGACGGACGATAGCCACACTGGTGGAAGGACGGGTGTGCCTGACCCACGGCGGGGAATCCGTGTTGATGCTGCCCGGCGTGCAGGCGGAAGTGCTCCCGGGAAGCGGCGGGATACGGACACGGGAAGTGAACGTGAAGGAGTTCGTCCTGTGGAAAGACGGTATATTCTATTTCGAGGGGGCGGATCTGGCGACAATCATGGAACGTTTGGCGCGGTGGTATGACGTGAACGTGAACTTTGACGACGAAGAACTCGGGAAATTACGGTTCTCGGTCGAGATGAAACGGTATGAACATATTCAGGATTTATTGACGAAAATTGAAAAGACACGGAAAGTAAGGTTCCGGATCGAGGGACGAGAAATTCGCGTGGGGGAGTACCGGGAACCGGGTAGCTGAAACACGTGATTCCAGCAAGGTAATTTCACTATAAATGGTGATTTGCGCGTATCGGGAGAGAGAGTACTTTTGCCGGAAACATGAAAGTGAAAAAATAGTAAATCAAGTTAGCTTATTGAAAAAGTAAGCAGGCAATGTTTGCCCCATTGCCCGCTCGCTAAGCTCATCATTGAATTTAATGTGAAACCTAAAAACAAAAGTATGAAAAAAAATGACACGCGAAGCAGTTCCAGTAGGGAAAAGCTGTGGAGGAAGTTATTACTTGTTAAGTTTTTATGCCTGTGTATGCTGGTGCAGAACCTCGCGTTCTCGGCGGTGTACTCGCAGGAGGTGAAACTGACATTGAAGGCCGAGAACAAGAATCTCACGGATATCTTGACGGAGATTCGGGAGAATAGCCGCTACACGTTCGTGTACAACTTGGATGATTTGCAGGGTGTCCGCGTGAAATCGCTGGACGTGAAAGACGCCACGCTCGAGGAGGTACTGGACAAATGCTTGAAAGGCACCGGGTTCTCCTACGAGATAGAAGACGACGTCGTGATCATACGTCCCGAACGTCCTGCGCGGGACGAGGTGAGAAAAGTGGTATTGAAAGGGGTGGTGATGACGACGGATTCCGTGCCTATCCCCGGTGCTACCGTGATTTTGCGGGGGACTTACGCGGGTGTGATATCAGACGTCAACGGGAAGTTCGAGATGGCGATCCCGGTGCAGAAAGATATCGTGCTGCTCGTTTCCTTCGTGGGTATGGAAACGCGGGAGGTGAAAGTGTCCGACGTGACGAAGACGCTCACGGTCGTGATGAAAGAAAAGGTCGACCAGCTGGACGAAGTCGTGGTCACGGGTTACGGGCAGACGACGAAACGCAATTCCCCGGGTTCTTTCGGTACGGTAGCCGCCGAAGTTTTCGAGAATAAAGCCATTCCCACGGTGGATATGCTTTTGCAGGGGCAGATAGCCGGGGTGAGTGTTGTCGCTGTTTCCGGAAGACCGGGTGAAGCGGCGAAAATACGGATCCGGGGAACGAACACGATCAGCGGGGACGCCGAGCCCTTGTGGGTCGTGGACGGTGTGCCTCTTCAGCAGGATATCCCGGAAATATCGACGGGGCAGATCAAGTCGGGGAATCTGAACGAGATTTTCGTGACGGGGGTAGCGGGGATTAACCCGAACGATATAGAGAGCGTGACGATATTGAAAGATGCTTCCGCCGCCGCCATTTACGGGTCGAGAGCCGCGGGCGGTGTTATAGTGGTCACGACTAAAAAAGGGAAGGCGGGAAAAATGAAAGTGAATTATAGTGCCACGTTTTCCGTGGGGTTGAAACCGCAACGTGATCCGAAGTTGATGAATTCACGGGAGAAACTGGCGTGGGAGCAGGAGTTGTGGGACGAGTTTTCGGCCGCTCCTTTCGAGCATAATAAGACGGAAAAGCCGTTGAAGCATTACCCGGTAGTGGGAATTGTCGGTATGCTCCGGGCGGAAAAACTCGGGCGGGATGATAAGTTGTGGCTGGAAGACGGGTTCGAACCCATGAGTACCGCGGAACAGGATGCCTATATCGAGGAATTGGGCAAACGCACCACGAATTGGTTTGACGTGATATTCCGAAATTCCTTCTCGATGAATCATAATCTCTCTTTTTCAGGGGGATCGGACCGGAACACGTATTACGTGTCACTGGGTGTCGCTGACCAGAACGGGTTGGTGAAGGAAACGGATTACGAGAGGTATAACGTTAATGCCAAGATTAACACGAACGCGACGGAACGCTTGAACATGATGTTCGGGATTGATCTCTCGAAACAGAAGTCAAAGAGTTACTCGACCGTTATAAACCCGTTCGAGTACGCTTATTTCGCGAATCCTTACGAGAAGGTGTATAACGAGGACGGGAGTTATCGTCCCGACCGCACGTATTTCAACTTGCAATCGATTAACGAGGGAAATGCCAATATCGTGATATTGCCTACCAACGGTTTCAATATCATGCGGGAGCTGAAAGAAACATCAAGTACGGCGGATAATGCGAACGCGCGGGTGCAGATGAACCTGACTTACGATTTGTTGAGTTATTTGAGGTTTTCCGGGTTGGCTTCCTATACCTATTTTCACAATAAAGTGGAGGACACGAGGGGGCGGGACACGTACGCGGCATTTTTAGACCGCTTGTATTTTGATGAATATAATAACGAGTGGACGCCTTACGGGACAATCACGCAGACATCCACGAACGGTTCCAGCTATAACGTGCGGGGACAGTTGGAATACAAGAATACGTTTGCCTTGGAGCATTATTTGAGTCTGGTAGGGGGAGCGGAATTGCGGGGGGATAAAAATCAACGGACTTACTTTAAGCGTTTCGGGTATGACGAGGTGACAGGTTACTCGGCGATGCCGCTTCCACCCGAGCCATCCGTCACGGACGTGGGGAAGTACGCCGACTTGTTTGACCAGTTGGCGGGGGAAACCACGACTGAAAACAGGTTCGCTTCATTTTACGCCTCGCTGGATTATAATTATTTACAACGTTATTTGTTCAGTTTTACATTCCGGACGGACGGTTCCAACAATTTTGGTAGCGACGAGCAATTTAACCCCACGTGGTCGTTAGGTTTGGGGTGGCATCTGGATCAGGAACGCTTCATGAGTTCGTTGTTGCCGGTCGTGAACCGGTTGAGCCTGCGGGCTTCCATGGGGTACACCGGGAATATCGTGAAATCGGTGAACAAGGAGCTGGTGTTGAGATATACCACGACTTACTGGAACGGGTTGCGGACGGGGTCGGTGAGTTCGGCTCCTAACCCGAACGTGCGTTGGGAGAAAACGAAAGACATGAAAGTCGCGTTGGATTTCGGTTTGTTCGACGAGCGGGTAAGCGGGTTGGTCGAAGCGTATTACCGCGTGAGTTCGGATGTGGTGTCAACGGTGGACGTGTTGTCGAGCACGGGGTTTTCCGGGCAGCCCTATAATACTTCCGAGATAAAGAATAAAGGCGTGGAGGGAACCTTGAACGTGAAGGTTTTGAACGGTAAGGATTTTAAACTTGACGTGGGGGGAAATATCGCTTGGAACCGGAACATATTGTCGAAATACAGCCGGAAACGGGTGATTAGTAACGGTAGGTACGAGGGATTCCCGCTGGAATCCGTTTTCGCGGGACGTTATATAAAGATAGACGAGAGGGACGGGGTTTATACCTTCGAGTTAAGACCTGACGCGCAAATTTACACGGGTACGGATTTGCAGTCGAAGGATAATTATCGTTTCTATCTCGGGACCTCGGTGGCGCCTGTCACCGGTGGATTCAACGTGAATTTCTCGTATCGCGGTTTGAGATTGAACGTGGGAGGGGTGGTTTCTTCCGGCGCGAAGATATTGAACACGGTTACTTCGCCCGCCGGTTACAGGAGCGTGACTTCTTTAGCCACGGGCGAGAAACCGCAGACCGCGTACAGCGATTTGTATCGCAATCACTTGAACGTGGAGAAGTCCGTGACCAACCGCTGGACGGAAGAGAGGCGCACCGGCGTGAAGTATCCCAGAATTATTGATTATCTGGCGGAGGAGCGGTTGTTGTTGGACCAGTATAATGTGCACGACACGGAAATCACGCAAGGGGCGTACCTTGAAAACGTGTCTTTCCTGCGGGTAAAGAATATATCGTTGTATTATAATTTGCCGGAGCGGTTGTTGCATCCGCTTGGGTTGAAATCGATAGTCTTTTCCTTCACGATGAATAATTTTATCACGTTCACGAATTATTCGGGTATTGACCCGGAAACGCCGGGAACAACTTACCCCTTGACGCGTTCGGTTACCTTCGGGCTGAATGTAGGATTCTAGTAATGTATTAAATTGAATGAATATGAGAAGATTTGGTTTATATATCATGGTTTTGCTCTTGATTGGACAAACGTCCTGCTCGCGTTATCTGGACGTGAAAGACAAGAGTGAAGTAGTACCGAAAACTGCCGAGGAGTTTTCCGCTATATTGCACACGCGTTTGAATAATATCGAGCAGGCGAGCGAGTATGCTTTCTTCGGGGCGTACCTGAACACGTTGCCTTTCGAGTTCTACACGGATAATATGGACGCGAACCTGACGATTTCGGAGAGGGATATTCCCGAGTACGTGGGAAGTGACATCAATAGTCTTTCCGGTAAGTTCGGCTCGTTGTACGAGGTGATAAAGGATTGTAATATCGTGCTGCACGAGTTGAAAGAACGGGACACGGAGTTCGGGAAAAAACTTTTGGCCACGGCTTACACGATGCGTGCCGTTTGTTATTATAACCTGATGCGTAATTTCTGTGAACCGTATGATAAAACAAGGGCAGGGGAGCAATTGGGGGTGCCTCTGGTGGAGAAATTTGACATGGAGGGGAAGCCTGACCGTGCAAGTTTGAAAGCGACAGCGGATTTTATTATTCATGATTTGAAAGAAGCCTTGAAACTCAACCAGACGGACAAACAGTATCTTTTCTACGCCGATGTCACTAACGCGTATCTGGCGAGGACGTATTTTTGGACGCAGGAGTGGGACTTGGCGGCAAGCACGGCAAAAGAGGTGTTGGATGCCTACCCGCTGATTCGCGGGGATGCTTATAGAGAGATGCTCCAGAGTGAAGTGGAACGGAAAGGGAATGAATTGATCCGTAGCGGAACAAAACAGAGTGAAGCGTACACCCGTTTGTACATGCAACGGTCGAAACAACGTCCGGTTTCGTTGGACTTGGTGAAGTTGTTCACGGAGAAAGAGCGGGATATTCGTTATACTTTCTTTTTTGACGAGCAATTCTTGAATACCAAGATGTTGAAGACTTCCGTGCGGGCTGCCGAGATGTGTCTGATTATGGCAGAGAGTTACGCGCACGCCGGGGACGAAACGAACGCCTTGCGGTACCTGAATCATTTGCGGGAGAATCGGATCAGTGAGTATGTTCCGTACACGGCACAGAATCTTCCTGAAGTGAATACTGACGCTTTAGTCAAGGTCGATGCCACGGGCAAAGCGTTGACTCCCTTGATGTCCGCGATATTGAACGAACGGCGCAAGGAATTGTACTTGGAATTTGATCGCTGGTACGAGTTGAAGCGTAACGGAAGTCCTGTCATGTGGTGGGGACTTAGTGGGGTGAAGTACGAAACGGCAAAGTTTATGTATTTGTTCCCGATCCCGAAAACCGATATCGCTTTGAACTCGGGATTAATCCAGAATCCCGGGTACGAGGGACTGTAATAATAACATTTAATATAGAATGACATGAAAGCGTTAAAATATATCATAGGAATAATGGTTCTAGTATTATCGGGATGTGACGATGTGGATGATATGCCGCCCCGTCTGGCGGACATTTCCACCACGTTTATTATGCCTGCCTTGCCTCGTTTGACAAACGCGGAAAGGGCTGTTATTCAAGAGAGAAGAGATGCTTATAATGAAGCGTTGGAAGAAAATTGAAGTTCCACGAATAAAGAATAGAGTTATGCGAAAGATTTTATTTGTTTTTTCGTTACTGGTGAGTTTGAGCCTCCTGTGGGCTTGCTCGGATGATGATGATAAGGGACCCACGTTGAGTTTCGGGCGTCCCATATATATACTGAAAGCTGTTGATTCTTTGGCAGTGGAGGTAATGGTATCGGAACCGGTAACGGAAGTGGTGAGAGTTCCTTTCACGGTAGAAGGATCTGCCGTGGAAGGTGAAGATTACACGTTGTCGGCAAGGGAATTTACAATCCAACCGGGTCAGATGATTGATACGATTCACGTGAAACCGAAAGATAACGTGATAGGACGGCGTGAAATTCGCTTGAGTTTACAGGAAGTGCCGGGATATCGCTTGTGGAACAATCGTTGGGCGATGATTCCCGTGGAAACGAAGGATTTGTTCACCGGCTCATTTACCCAGACTTCCATGGATTTGAAGAATGAGATCGTCGTGTCCGCCGGAATGAAAGTGGCAGGGGAAGATTACATGTACAAGCGGGAAGAGTTGCGCGTACCTTTCGAGATAGATCCTGAATCCACGGCAGTGGAAGGAGAGCATTACGAGATCGTGGGCGGCGGACGTGAGTTGTACATGGGAGTAATGAAGGCCACGGCTGACGTGACCGTGCGTTTCCTCAAGAAAGAGGAGGGGAAAGATAAAGTGATCCTTCGGTTAGTGGAAGAAGGTCGTTTCGAGGCGGGTACGAACGGTTTCGTGGTCATAAACGTGAACGGACCGACGCGTTACGAGGAATTTGTAGGGACATGGATTTCTCCTAATTTGATAAGTGTTGACTTTATCAAGAGTATGGTTTGGGGACACCCGAACGATTGCGATAATCTGCCATTGAATAATCCCGCCACGGACAAGATCGTGTTTGGTGCGGCGAATACCTTAAACGTGGATGGCGTGTATGGTGATTTGGCAAAATACTTGCGGAATTGTGACGTAATCTATAAGGGGGAAGAGCCCGAGCAGCTATGGGATCAGGATGCTTACGGGATAAAACGGGATGTCGTGACGCTGGAGTTAAGTAAAGTGAACGTGAACTATTCCGCCGCTAACGTGACGGAACGCCCGGCGATTATTTTGGTGCGTTTGTTGAGCAAAGGGAAAGTCTTGGAATTTCGGGTTGTGGATTACGAACCGACTGATTTCTTGACGGGAACTTATAAAGACCAGATGAACCCGGGATGGGGCGATCCGCCACAGTACCCGATGAGGGAATTGTACCCGCTGGTATTCCGTTTCACGAAGGTGGAATAAAAGAGAAGATTTTTCAATGTCTTACTATAAAAATGAAAAGTATGAAAAAATGGATGTTAGTATTGCTGGTAGGGCTTCTGGTGTTACCATGCACGCGGGAAACGTACGCTTCCGGTCGTAAGAAAAAAGGTAAAACGACGGAGGTCAAAGCACCGGAGAAAAAGAGTGCTTATGACAAATTGTTTAAAAAGAAGTCGTGTGAAACCGTGAAGAGTAATTTTATCACGCTTCACAAGGTGGACGGCAAATTGTATTTCGAGATTCCGACGAAGTATCTCGGGCGGGAAATGTTGCTGGCTTCCACGTTGACATCGACGTCCAGTAACGATTTCTGTGACGTGGGATACAAACAGAATGATCCGCTGCATATCAAGTTCACGAAGATCGACAGCACGATCTACCTCAACGAGGTGAATGCTTACGTGACGTCGAACCCGAATGAGCCGTCTTTGCGCAAGGCGATAGATAAGAATTTCATGGATGCAATTCTCTATTCTTACAAGATAGCAGCCTATAATGGTGACAGTACGGCAGTCGTGATTGACGTGACCCCGATGTTTACCACGGATATGAAGGAGTTTGCTTTCCTGCCGACTTCTATCATGGGATTGATTCAAGTGGTGACCAGTTTCAATAAAGACGGGTCAGCCTTGGGAGAAATCAAGGCGTTTGATGATAACCTGACGGTGAAGTCCATGCTGTCCTATAAAATGTCGTTGAAGTTCATGGCTTTCTCGATATTGGACAATATGCCATTGACGGCAACCGTAACCCGTTCGTTACTTTTATTGCCGGAGGAGAAAATGCGTCCTCGTATTTCTGACTCCCGCGTGGGGATATTCGTGACGAGTAAACAACACGTTTCCACGGAGAAAGACGGTATACAAAACTACACGCTTGCCAATCGTTGGCGTTTGGAACCGAAAGATGTTGCCGCTTACAGAAGGGGGGAACTGGTGGAACCGGTGAAACCTATCGTGTTCTATATTGATGATGCTTTCCCGGAATTGTGGAAACAGCCGATCAAGGAAGGTACTTTGCGTTGGAATGCTGCTTTCGAGAAGATCGGTTTCAAGAATGCCGTGCAGGTACGTGATTTCCCGGCTGATGATCCGGAGTTCGATCCGGATAACCTGAAGTACTCCTGTATCCGCTATTTGCCTTCCTCGACCGCTAACGCGATGGGTCCCTCTTGGGTAGACCCGACAACCGGGGAGATTATCAACGCTTCCGTGTTGGTTTACAATGACGTGATTCGTCTGATTAATAACTGGCGTTTCGTGCAGACGGCACAAATCGACCCTTCGGTACGGGCAAAGAAGATGCCGGATAATATCGTGAAGGAGTCTATCGCTTACGTGGTGGCTCACGAGGTGGGACACTGTCTGGGGTTCATGCACAATATGGCGGCATCGGCTTCTTACGCGGTGGATTCTTTGCGTTCCGCTTCTTTCACGAATACTTACGGGACTACGCCTTGTATTATGGATTACGCCCGTTTCAATTACGTGGCGCAACCGGGTGACAAGGGAGTGCGTCTGACTCCGCCCGACTTGGGAATTTACGATTATTTCCTCGTGAAGTGGAGTTATCAGCCTTTATTGGATGCCGGGAACGAGTGGGACGAGCAAGAAATCTTGGAAGGTTGGGTGGACGAGAAAGCAGGAGATCCCCGTTATCGTTACGGTAGGCAGCAGATCTATTCCCGCTATGACCCGAGTGCCATTGAGGAAGATTTGGGTGACGACCCGATGAAAGCCGGAGAATACGGTATCAAGAACTTGAAATATATTCTTGCCAACATGAATGATTGGGTAACCGACGATACCGATTTCACTCATCGCGAACAATTGTACAAGCAAATCGCGAATCAATATTACCGTTATCTTATGAACGTGATGTACAACGTGGGAGGGATTTACTTGACGGAAGTGAAAGACGGTACGCGAGGACAACGTCACGTGTCCGTGCCGAAGAACGTGCAAAAGGCTTCGCTGGCATGGATATTGAAGGAGTTCAAATCTGCCGATTGGCTAAATAACAAGGAGTTGACGAAGAATTTCAGCATGGCTGTCGATATGACGCCCGTGTTGCAAAAGAGGCTTCTGGATCAGTTGGAACGCCTGACCGGAAATATACTTTTGTCCGCTCATTTGTCATCGAATCCTTACACGGTGCAGGAATACTTGACAGATTTGTATAACGAGGCTTTCGACAGCACGATCAAGGGACGGAAATTGACGGAAGGTGACAAGATGTTGCAACGTTTTATCGTGGATGTATCCAGCAGTGCGTTTAAAGATGCCGGAGGCGGTGCATTACGGATGTTGACGGATGCGGCTTATGTGCCTTCGGTGGAGGAGATTGCCGCTTACGGGTTGGATGAAAGCGGGTTTATTCACAAGTATATAGATCAATTCCGTCAGTTGGAAGAAGAACACGGGGTTGGCTACGTGGCACGGCAAATGACTCTGAACGAGTTCGGCTACGGTTATGGTTTCCAAAGGCGGGTTACGGTCGGTGAGATTGATAATTCACAGACCTACATACAGGATATGGCGTTGAAAGCACAGCGTTTGTTGTCTTCTAAAGTTGCCGGGGCAACGGGCGACACGAAAGTGCATTATCAATCCATGTTGATGAAGTTGAATAAAGCATTGAAGGATAGTAAATAACCCTAAGTTTGTACTACTGGATGATGGAGCGAGGCTGTCTGGAATTACCCGGCAGCCTTGTCTTTTTTTAATTACTTCAAGTTCTCGTAAAAGAAGCGCCACAACGTGTCGTTCAATGGCGGGGGAGCGGTGACGGTCACCATCTCCTGCTTCACCGGGTGCATGAACGTGATGGAACGGGCATGAAGGCTGATACCTCCTCCCTCGTTGGAACGGGGGAAACCGTATTTCAAGTCGCCTTTGATGGGGCATCCGATCTTTGCCAATTGGCAACGGATCTGGTGATGACGTCCCGTGCACAGCTTCACTTCCAACAGGTAATAACGTTGTCCGGCTCCCAGCAGGGTATATTCCAGAATAGCTTCTTTCGCTCCACTCTTGGGTTTGTTGTAAGCGTATGATTTATTCTTCTCGGGATCACGCGTCAGGTAGTGAGTCAATCGGGCATGGTCTTCGTCGGGAAGATTCCCCACGATAGCCCAATAGATTTTGGTGATTTCCTGATCGTGTTCTTGAAACATCTTGTTCAGACGAACCAATGCTTTGCTGGTTTTGGCGAATAATACGACACCGCTCACCGGGCGATCCACGCGGTGGGGAATACCCAAGTACACATCACCGGGCTTGTTGTATTTCTCCTTGATGTAGGCTTTTACCCGTTCGCTTAGCGGCTCATCACCCGTTTTATCTTCCTGCACGATATCCGATACCCGCTTGTTCACGGCTATGATGTGATTGTCTTCGTATAAAATCTCCAAATCCCTCATGTTTATTTATGATTTACGATTTATGATTTATGATTCACGGTTTGTGATTGATGATTTCAATCTAAAATCGTCAATCATAAATCTAAAATTCTAATATTGTTCTCTCTCGTTCGGGAAGTTGCGGCTCTTCACGTCGTTGATGTAGTTGCTGACAGCTCCCGTCATTTCCGCGTACAAGTTGTGATAGCGGCGCAGGAACCGGGGTGAAAATTCCTGATTGATTCCCAGCATGTCGTGAATCACGAGTACCTGACCGTCCACGCCGCCGCCGGCACCGATACCGATAATGGGTATGCTTACTTCTTGTGCCACTTGTGCGGCTAGTTTTGCCGGAATCTTCTCCAGAACGATGCCGAAGCAACCGGCTTCTTCCAAAGCGTGGGCGTCTTCGATTAGTTTCTTGGCTTCTTCCTCTTCCTGTGCTCGTACAACGTAAGTACCGAATTTATGGATACTCTGCGGGGTAAGCCCGAGGTGTCCCATGACAGGGATTCCGGCAGAGAGAATGCGTGAAACCGATTCGAGGATTTCTTTTCCACCTTCCAGTTTCACGGCGTCGGCGCTTGTTTCTTTCATGATGCGGATAGCCGAGCAAAGGGCTTCCTTGCTGTTCCCTTGGTAACTGCCGAAAGGCAAATCCACGACAACCAAGGCGCGTTCCACGCCCCGAACCACGGAAGCACCGTGATATATCATCTGGTCGAGCGTGATCGGCAGGGTGGTTTCGTGTCCTGCCATAACGTTGGACGCGGAGTCACCCACGAGTATAACATCTATTCCGGCATTGTCGATAATCTTTGCCATGGAATAGTCATAAGCGGTAAGCATACTTATTTTTTCACCCTTTAGTTTCATTTCCGACAACACGTGGGTGGTTACTCTTTTTACTTTCTTTTGAACAGACATAGTACTGATTTTTTACGAGCCGGTGAACGGATCACTTGGACTCAGGTTCTTTAAATGTTCCGATAAGTGTTTGTGAACCGGTCACTTTTTGTCCCAGCTTCACGTCTATTTTAGTCCCTAGCGGCAAGTATAGGTCAACACGGGAACCGAATTTGATGAATCCGGCGTGTTCGTCTTGACGTGCTTCTCCGCCCACGGGAGCGTAAGATACGATACGTTTTGCCATAGCCCCGGCGATTTGGCGCATGACGATGTCCCGCCCGTCACGGGCTTCTATGGCGATAGTGGTTCTTTCATTCTCCGTGGAGGACTTGGGCAGGTAGGCTGCCATGTATCTTCCTTGATGGTATTTGAAATATTTGATGATTCCGTTGATAGGGAACCAATTGATGTGTACGTTAAAGATATTCATGAATATGGATACCTGTATACATTGTTTTTTCAAGTACTCCGGTTCGTATGTTTCCTCTATAACCACGATTTTCCCGTCAGCAGGGGCGAGGATAGTGATATCGTCCGGCGCGATGTGCCTGTTCGGGAAACGGAAAAAGTTTACCATCAGGAGGTAGCAGATAGCACTGACAACGAGCACAGCCCTGAAAACAATGATACCGGGAGAGAAAACGTAGACAAGTACGTTGATAATGGCGATAATTACAAATGCTTTAATTAACAGTGAATGACCTGCTTTATGTATCTTCATATTCTTTTCGTTACGTTATTAAAACAGCGGGCAAAGTTAATACATGAATTCCATATATACAAAAATAGCGGGGATTGTAAATATGACAGCGTCGAATCTGTCGAGGATTCCCCCGTGCCCGGGCAGAATATTGCCGGAGTCCTTGATTTCAATACTACGTTTGAACATGGATTCCAGTAAGTCGCCGTAAATGGCGAATACCACCACGATGCAGGAGATGACTGCCGTGTCGAAAACGCGGTATCCCTCGATATACGGAGCCACGCACAGCCCGACAATAATGGTCATCAGCCCGCCGCCGATGGCTCCTTCCCAAGATTTCTTCGGGGATATCCGGGGAAAAAGTTTATGCTTGCCGAGTAAAGAACCGGAAAGGTAGGCAAACGTGTCGTTTACCCACACGAGCAGGAAGGGGAAAAAGATGATTTCCGGCATCCATTGTCCCGAGTTTGACATGTAAGGCAAGTATATCAATAAGGTAAAAGGCAGGCTGATGTACAGGAGGGCATAATAGGAGAACGCGATGTTCTGGAATCCGTTTCCCTTTTTGCGATAGAGCTCGCGGATAGCCATAATAAATGTCAGTATGAAGAAATAGAGGTAACCGTCTTTGTAACCGATGTAGTTATGCAGGAATCCCGCGGTGAATAGCACGCTTCCGCACACGATACAGAAAAAGAGGTTGACGTGGATGTTCATGTGTCGTGCCATACGGCCGAACTCAAGAAGTCCCAGAATGTTGATGATAAAGAACAGTACGTAAAAACAAATGGGGTGTATGAAAATACACCCTGTTAGTACCACGACAAACAGCAATCCGCTGATTGCCCTTTTTAAGAAATTACTCACGATCATTGTATGCTTTTATAACTTGCTCGGCTTTTTCCCGGTCTTCTTTGTTTACCATGACGTTGATATCGCCGAATGTTTTGTAAGAAGAATCCCGTTGATTCAGAACTACGGCAGGGATTCCCGAGTCGGTTAACACTTCCTTGATTCGTTCAGCGACGAATTCTTCGGTTGTCGAGAAAACAGATACCCAATTTTCCATAACTTTCGTTTTTTAGTTTATACTGTTTTTATCCTGTCGGGAATAGCCCTTCGTTCTTATAATTCTTCGGGTTGAATGGTTTCCCCGTCTTCTGTCCAAGGACGTTTCCCGAGTATTCTTTCCAGATCATCGCTGAAGATTACCTCTCTCTCGATCAAGAGTTCGGCAACTTGGCGGTGCTGGTCTCTATGTTCACTCAATAGTTGTTTTGCCCGTTCGTATGCGGCTGAAACCATCGCTTTCACTTCTTCGTCGATAATCTCCGCCGTTTTTTCCGAGTAAGGTTTCGTGAAGTTGAAATCACTTTGTCCGGTGGAATCGTAATAACTCAACATTCCCACTTTATCGCTCATACCGTAGATGGATACCATGGCATAGGCCTGTTTCGTGGCACGTTCCAAGTCGTTCTGCGCACCCGTGGATATTTCGCCGAAGACAATTTCTTCCGCGGCACGTCCGCCCAACACGGAAACCATTTGGTCGAGTAATTGGTCTTTCGTGGTGATCTGGCGTTCTTGCGGCAGATACCACGCCGCACCCAAGGCTTTGCCTCGCGGTACGATAGTCACTTTCAACAGCGGGTGAGCGTGTCGGAGCAACCACGATACGGTAGCGTGTCCCGCCTCGTGATAAGCGATGGTTTTTCTCTCGCCCGGTTTGATTACCTTGCTCCGGTTCTCGAGTCCTCCCACGATACGGTCGATGGCATCGAGAAAGTCTTGTTTTTCCACTGCCGATTTGTTTTTACGGGCGGCGATCAGTGCTGCCTCGTTCGCCACGTTGGCAATATCCGCACCCGAGAACCCGGGTGTTTGTTTCGCGAGGAAGCTGTAATCGATATCCTCTGCAAGTTTCAACGGTTTCAAGTGTACCTTGAAAATATCTTCCCGGTCTTTCAATTCGGGGAGATCCACGTATATCTGACGGTCGAAACGTCCGGCACGCAATAACGCGCTGTCCAGAATATCCGCCCGGTTGGTGGCAGCCAGAATGATAACGCCCGAATTGGTTTCGAAGCCGTCCATTTCAGTCAACAACTGGTTCAACGTGTTCTCGCGTTCGTCGTTGGAACCCATGTTCGGGTTTTTGCCCCGGGCGCGACCGATGGCGTCGATCTCGTCGATGAATATGATACACGGGGCTTTCGATTTCGCTTGCTTGAACAAGTCGCGTACGCGGGATGCCCCGACCCCGACGAACATTTCCACGAAGTCCGATCCCGACATGGAGAAGAACGGTACGTTGGCTTCTCCCGCCATCGCCTTTGCCATTAAGGTTTTTCCCGTTCCCGGGGGACCCACGAGTAAGGCTCCCTTGGGTATTTTACCTCCCAGCTTCGTGTATTTATCCGGTGATTTGAGGAATGACACGATTTCTTCCACCTCTTGTTTCGCCTCGGCTAATCCTGCCACGTCTTTGAACGTGATCTTGATATTGGATTCCTTGTCAAACAGTTTGGCGTTGGATTTTCCCACGTTGAAGATACCGCCGCCACCGCCGCCGCCGGCGTTTTTACTCATCCGGCGCATGAAGAATACCCAAATACCTACAAATAGAGCCAAGGGCAGGATGATGGATATGATGTCTGCCCACCAGTTGTACTCGTCGCCGTAATCGACATGTATGTCTGCGGTTTCCGGGTATTCCTTTTGTGCTTCTTCCAGATTCTTTTCGAATTGCTCCAATGTCCCGAAAGGTACGTAGTATTGTGGTCCCGTACTTTTTTGATTAAATCCCTTGGAAACTAATTTATCGTGAGTTTCTATCTTCTCCGGTTTCAGGAAGATATTTGCCTTTCCCCCGTTGCGGACGATAAGAATTTCTTTCACCTCGTCCTTGGCGAGAATATTGGTTTTAAATTCCTGCCACGAGATACGTTCCGGGTTTGTCGGCATACTGAAAAATTGGTAGCCTATAAGAATGGCGGCAATAATAATATAGGTCCAGTAGCCGCCGAATCTCTGGTTCCTGTTGTTCTTCCTCCCGACCGGGGGAAAATCAAAGTTATCGTGTTTGTTGTTTTCTGCCATATCGTGTATTAATTTTCTTCTATTCTGGTTATTTCTGCATCCACCCAAAAGTCTTCGAGTTGATAATAATCTCTTTGTTCTTTTTGAAATATATGTACGACCACGTTTCCATAGTCCAGAACTACCCATTGTGCTTGTTGCTCCCCTTCCACGTGTAACGGTTTTTCCCCCGTGTATTCGTTGACTTCATCGTGAACGTAATCCGACAAGCTCGCCACGTGCGTGTTGGAAGTTCCGTGACATATTACGAAAAAACTACAGAAACAGTTTTCGATTCTTCTTAAATCAATCTTTACTATATCGACACCCTTGTTCTTATTTAATGTTTCAATTACTTGTTCAACTATTTTCTCTGCTCCACTCATTCTCTATAACTAATTTCTAATTTAAAGTACAAATATACATTTAATATTTAATCCCTTTACAAAAAGCGTACCTATTTTCCCGTTGTTTGTTATTATGACGAATTGTCAGTGGAATAGGTTTGGATTTTTAGAGACAATTCTTACAAATTCGATAATTGTTGATTTTTTTATTTTTCAAGCTATATTATTTTAAGAGAAATTTTTGAATATGAATTATTTGTTTAAATTTGCAAAAGAGGTTTTATCGTTTATTTAAATATCAATGACCATGAACTTCCAGAATATAAGAATCATTACTTCTCATACTTTTAAGATTTTGATGAGAAATCGGTTGTTGCAATTTCTTTTCCTTTTTATATGGATTTGCATCGTGTATGTACAGGTTTTGAATCAAAGTATGGATACTTATAACGCGAGGTATCTAGATTCTTTTTATCCTTATATGAATGCTTTCCTGTTCACGCTTTTTCAAACTTTGCCACTTGTTGTGGTTGCAAGTGTTTTTTTGAATAGAAAACAGAGAATTGATACGATAGAGACCACGTATTATCATTCGGAAAGCAACGCGGAATACGTGTGGAGTTCTTTTTTGGGCTTCCTGTCCTTTTTTGGATTGGCTGCAGTAATATCTTTATTGCTAGGAGTACTCGTCCGTACTTCCAGTAGTCATTTTTTCTTTAGTTTGTTGCTGAACTGCTTTTATTTGTTGACATTGGTCGTACCTTCTGCTGTTTTTATGATAGGTTTTTCTTTTTTTATTAGTAGTTGGGTGAAAAATCAATTATTATGCAAATCAATACTTCTAGGTTACGTGTGTCTGACGTTTTATGTCGGGGACGTGTATAAAGGAATTTTTGATTTCTGGGGGGTGACTTTACCGGGTGCTTTCTCTGATTTTGTAGGGCATCCGGATCCGGGAAGATATTTATTGCAACGAGCAGGATGGTTGTGCTTGGGATTAGCTTTCGTGCAGTTAGCGGTGTTCCGTTTTGAACGTATCCCGAATAACCCCAAGAGGTTTAGAGCGAGAAATATCGCGTGTGTTTTTTTTATATTAGGAGTGATATTCATGCTTTCTTTTTTGAGAGCTAATTATATTGACCATGTTTCCCGGCAGAAATATATTGAAACCTATGGCAGGTACGCGGCTTCTCTTAAAGGAACTCTCGTGTCACAAATTATCCGGTACGCTCAACAGGGCGGTAAAATGAGCGTGAATAGTGAATTTCTGGTACGCAATCAATCCGATTCGGACATTCCGGAGTTGCTTCTTTATTTGAATCCGGGGTTACATGTGACTTCATTGACAAGTGGTAATGAAGTATTATCGTTTGAACGAGAAAACCAAGTGGTTCGGGTAAAACATTCTTTGCTTCAAGGAGATTCGTTGCGGGTTTATATGACGTATGAGGGGCAAATAGACGAGAATGTGTGTTATCCGGATATTTCTTTTCATGAAATTACCGAAACGGGCAAAAAGGCTCATTTAGCCTGTCGTTACGGTAAACGATATGCTTTTTTAGAGAAAGATTTTACTTTGTTAATTCCGGAAGTCTTATGGTATCCTGTGACTGTTCCTTCTGTAAATCCTCACTCGCGATTTGAGGTTTCTAAGAATTTCTCGCGTTATACTTTGCGGGTCGAGAATCCGGGGGAAAAGACAGTGATCTCGCAAGGAGAAAGAAGTGGCGTGGGAAAAGATATTATTTTTAAAAACGAGATCCCTTTACCGGGAATTTCTTTATGCATGGGAAATTACATGACTAAACGAGTGGAGATTGATTCAACGGTCTATGAATTAAATATTTTGCAGTCACATAAATCGTTGCTTTACTCTCTATGGAATCGTAAAAAGGTTTCACCTTTTGATATGATCTCTTGGGTGAGAAACAAGGCAGAACTTACCATGGGGAAAAGTTACCCGTACTTGCGTTTCATGCTGGTGGAAACACCTATCAGTTTTACTTCCTATTTCCGGAACGAACGGGGAGGAAGTGGTTTCGTTCAGCCGGAATTATTGTTTTTCCCGGAAAATGGGATCGGGCGAAACGGGTCGTTGGAATCAATGTTTGATATGAAGGGCTTTTTTAATTCTCTTTTTTTCAAGGAAGAGGATTACGTGGCATTGTTTTCTTGGAATCAATTATTCGGGTTGGATCGTTTGAGGGGGGGGCTTCGTGAGCTTCCGATGGAAGATGTATCTAATAATTATTATATCGGATCCTTGTTTTATAACCAGTTGGGTTCGATAATCTCGTCTGATTATGCCTGTATGGATGCAGTGATAAATTTGATTTTGCAAGATAATAGTCCAACAAGGAAGGACGGATGGAAAAAATTCAATTCTAAAGTAGAAGAAGAGGCTATTTATTACTTGAAGGAGCATAGCCTGAAAGATGCGTTCGAGGATGAATCTTTACGTTTTGAGGCGTTGAACGTGTTGATGGCACTAAAGGGACGGGAACTTATAGGATTACTTGATGCCAGGGGGGCTGTCGTGGATAGTGTTGTTGCTTTTCTCGTGGGTTTTCAAGATAAGTATAAATTTAAAGAGGTCGATTTTAACGTGCTGGAGCATGAGTTTAAGGAGCGATTTGGGGTGAGCTGGAACAGTTTATTGAAACCGTGGTACGAGAAAAAAGGGGTACCCAGATATTACATAAGAAGTTGGGAAAGTTTGCGTGTAGAAACTTCCGATGGGGATAAATGGCGGAGAAAGTTTGCAATCTTTAATGATAGTGATGTCGATGGTGTCGTGTATGTAAAGACTTTACGGTCGGTAATTGGAAATGCTGCTTTTTTTGGACCAGTAGATGATAGGTCTGGAGCGAAAGATAAAATCACGTATAAATCTTATGAGGTGAAGGCAAATTCTGGCATTGAAGTCGTGGCGCATGAAGAGGATAATATAAATCTTAAGATACTCTTGCTTGTGAACATTGCTTCTAATTTACCAAGAGAAGTTTCTTTGGGTGTTTATAACGTTTACTGTGCAGATACTTTGCAATATGTTTATGCTATCGGGAAAGATTATTTCATGCCGGATTCCAATGAAATAATTGTGGATAACGAGGATGCTGGTTTCAAGATCGTGCAGTCTGCTTCTCGGGTACGATTAGGGGATTATCTTCACGAGAAGTCGTTGAAACCATGGGAAAAGTATGCGAATTTCGAGGGCTTTTTTGGGATAAATGTTACAGATAAGTGGAAATCGTTTTTTACGTATAACGGTTATGGTGATGTTGTTAAAAGTTATTTATTTAAACGTGCGGGAGGAGGGAAGAGTTGTTTGGAATGGAGTGTTAGACTCCATAAGGAAGGAAAATATGAGATATTTGTTTATATAACTCCTGATGTTATTCGTGATTTGAGTGAACCTCAGAATCAATATTATACGTTGGTAAATGAAGAGAATGAATATTCATTACAACTAATAAATATGCGAAGGAATGGTGGATGGTATTCTTTGGGAGTTTTTCATTTAGAGTCAGGAATAAGTAAAGTAATCCTTTCAGACAAAGGAATTAAGGAACAAACAATTGTTGGGGATGCCGTGAAATGGGTTTTTAAAGGGGAAAAATGAAAGATTAAGCTTTCGGGGAAAGAAGGTATGAAAAAGTCGCTCTGGAAATATAAAAAAGAAACTGAATTATTCCAGTTTCTTTTTTATGTTGAAAGGTATAAATCTAAATTATTCATAGATGTTAAATGAGCAACTACCTCCTGCTATATACGTATAATTTTCATTCATAAATTTAACTGTAAATGTACCAGAGATAAAGGGAGCTGAAGGTAAAATTTCAATAGGTAATTGTACATAAAGGACATCTCCTGATTCAAGGGGTAGTTCACAGTTGTGCAAGTAATATTTTCCCTCATAAGGGAGTGGAACTTCTACTGTAACTCCCATAATGGTTGTTTCAATTATTATTTTAAATGTTGAAATGTTACACGGTGCTGTTGCACAAAAATACATAAGTGTTGTTTCGCCTTTGGTGAAGTTGATCGGTTGTGTTTCATTTCCCTCTACAACCCATGAAACAAACGGGGGATAATCAAATATGGAATTAAAATTGATTGCGAACGAAATACTGCACGTCATAATAATAATAACAGCCACGATTAATTGTTTTACTCTTTTCATGATGATTTTGTTTTAAGTTAGTTATACCTTGTAAAGGTATGAATAAAATTGATAAGTGTTATTTATGTCTTTGTTTATCTAGTTATTTTATATTGATGTCTGTAAGAAGAATGATAAGTTGTTAATTTTTTTATTCACGGGTAGTGTTTTTAACAATTCTTATTTGTAGTTTTGCAAACCAGTGCGCCGATTTTGTCGTTTACCGAACCATGAAATAAGGGGGCGGGATTGGATTGTAACGTGAAACATTATAAACTTGTAGAAAAGAATGGAAAAGTATCTGATACCGTTAGTTCCGGGGCCTGTAGCTGTCCCGCAAGAGATTTTGAAAGTTGCTGCCCGGAACTTCGGGTCCGCGGATTGTGAGCCGGAATACGCGGCTTTATACCGGGAAACGGAGGGTTTGTTGCAGAAGATGATGAAAACCCGCGAACGGGTAGTGATTCAGACGGGCGAGGGGATGTTGGTTTTGTGGACGGCTTTGAAAAGTACGTTAAAGCCGGGAGATAGGGTGTTGGTGCTTTCTACCGGATTGTTTGGCGAAGGGTTCGGTGATATGGCAAAAGCGATCGGGTGCGAGGTAATGACGTTGGATTTCGGGTATGACCGGACCTTCCATGATTTTGATGCTATAGAAAAGGCTATCGTGGAGTTCAAGCCGAAAATGATCACGATGGTACAGAATGAAACCCCGAGCGGGACGACAAATCCCGTTCAGGAGATTGGGGATTTGAAAGTGAAACACGGGGTACCGTTGTTATGCGTGGATATTGTTTCCGGCTTGGGTGGTACTCCTGTCGATGTAGATGCTTGGCACGTGGATCTGGCTTTGGGCGGTTCGCAGAAATGTTTGTCTGCCCCGGCAAATATGTCTTTCCTTTCCGTGAGCGAGGATGCGTGGAACATCGTGAAAGAGGTGAATTACGCGGGTTACGAGGCTTTGTTGCCTTTCCTGACTGCCCCGGAAACGGGATATTTCCCTTACACTCCTTACTGGCAGGGGACGGCTCAGTTGCATAAGGCTTGTGAATTGATATTCGAGGAGGGCTTGGATAGTTGCATTGCCCGTCACGAGAAAGTCGCCGCTTATTGCCGGGAACGGATTAAGGATATGGGGTTAAAGCTGTATCCTGCCGAAGATGCCGTGTGTTCCCCGACCGTGACGGCTGTTTACGTGCCCGAACACATGACTTGGGAACGTTTGGATTCCGAGTTGAGAGTACAAGGTATGGTTGTCGGCGGAAATTACGGTAAATTGGCGGGGAAGGTATTCCGTATCGGTCACATGGGATCGCAGGCGAATATCAACCTGATCAAGGAAGCGATGGATATTTTGGAAACCGTGGTTCACGATATTTAATTCCGGCGGGATGAATGGTGATATTCACGCGAGAGCTCATTAATTGGCTGGAAGCGCACCAGTTGCCTTGTCTGGTGAAGGAATCTATCGGTATCGAATGTCCCGGTTGCGGGTTTCAGACAGCGGTTTTTATGTTGTTAAGGGGAGAGATTGTCAATTCCGTGAAAACTTACCCGGGATTAATCCCCTTGATCGTGTTTCTGGTCCTTGTGGCAGGGCGTATCGCGGGAATAAAAAAAATATCGCCCGGCATATTAAAAATTACGGGTTTTGTTTGTTTGATAATAATTTTAATTTCATATTTGCTTAAATTAATAACCCACTAAAACGACAACGATGGAGATTATTGAAACGAAGAAAAAAGACCTCCCGAATGCAACGGCAGTGTTGGTATTGGGAATATTGTCACTGGTATTTTGCTGGTGCTACGGTTTCGTTGGATTGGTGTTGGGGATTCTCGCCGTGGCGATGGCTTCGTCGCCTCGCAAGGCTTATTTGGAGAACCCGGACGAGTACACGGAGGCATCTTATAAAAACGTGAGTGCCGGGCGTGTTTGCGGGATCATCGGGATTTGTGTCGCGTTGGCGGTAGTCGCTTTCGTTATCCTCGTTATACTGGGTGTTACGGCACTGGGTGTCGGTTCGGCGTTGATGCTAGGTTAAAATTAAATAACATATGGATTACAGATTTGAAATCAGTTTACCGACTAGTTCGGATTTTAGGTGTGAAATCGCGGTTGGAGGAGAACAGACATTCCAACAGTTTCACGATAAAATTGTTGAGACGTTAAATTACGACAGTTCTCAAATGGCTTCTTTCTTCACGTTAGACCGGATGGGGAACCGGGTGAAAGAAATCGCTTTGATGGATATGGCCGTGGATGACGAGGAGAGTGAAAACCTCGTTATGGACAGCACGAAGATCAGCGATATCATTAAGCCGGGATGCCTCGAACTGGAATACGTGTACGATTTCTTTTCCAACAAGTATTATAAGGTGGAATATGCCGGGGAATATATCCGCGATTCGTCGGACGTGATGCCGGTTTGTATTGCTTGCGAGGGAGATATCCCGGAACAATTCTCGTATGACGAGAGCAATGCTAACTGGGAATTTGACAAGCCCGAGGAAGAATATGACGGCGATTACGACGACAGTTTCATGGAGGAATTCGGGAATGACAGTTATGACGACGACGATCGTCAGGATCGTGACGGTGATGATGATTACTATAGGGATTCCCGTTACGAGAGTTTGGATGATTATATTGATAGACTTTAGTAATTTTAGATTTAAAGATTTTAGATTTAAGATTGATTTTCTAAAATCATAAATTTGAAATTATAATCGTAAATCATAAATCGTAAATCTAAAATCATTAAATGGATGAAGACATTGCTGGTATTGTTAGGACCGACGGGGGTGGGGAAGACAGACTTGAGTATAGAGTTGGCGAGGCATTACCGGACGTCGGTGATTTCTTGTGATTCCCGACAGATTTATAAAGAAATGAATATAGGAACTGCCGTACCGGAGCGAGAGCAACTGGCGGCAGTTCCTCATTTTTTTATTCAGACCGTATCCGTGCGGGATTATTTTAATTGTTGGGAATTTGAGCAGCAGGCTTTACGTAAGATACGGGAGCTTTTCGAGGAGAGGGATGTCGTGGTTATGGCGGGCGGGTCGGTGATGTATATTGATGCGGTGTGCAAAGGGGTTGACGAGATGCCTACTATTGACGACGAGGTGCGGGCGTCGGTGAAAGAGATGTTCGAACGGGACGGGATAGAAGCCTCGCGTCTGTTACTAAAGAAGTTGGACCCGGAGTGGTACGCGCGAGTGGATCTGAAGAACGGTAAACGGGTTATGCACGCGTTGGAAGTTTGCCTGATGACGGGAAAGCCGTATTCTTCTTTTTTGATGCGCACCGTGAAAGAGCGGGAATTTAATATCGTGAAGATCGGACTGAACCGGGAACGGGAAGAATTGTTCGACCGTATCAACCGACGCGTGGATATCATGGTTGAATCGGGTATGGAGGAAGAAGCGCGAGCCCTTTACCCGTTGCGGCATTTGAATGCGTTGAACACCGTGGGATACAAGGAATGGTTTGATTATTTTGACGGGAAGTTTGACCGGGAAGAGGCTATCCGTCTGATAAAGCGTAATACCCGCCGTTACGCCAAAAAGCAACTTACATGGTATCGTAATGACTCGGACATCCATTGGTTCCATCCCTCCCAAAAAGAGGAAATCCGCTCCATTTTAAATTCCTTAATTTTAGATTAAGTGATTGAATTACCCTTTCTTGTAAGGGAATCCATTTTCAATTTTCCATTTTCAATTTTCAATTATTTAGTCCGTCATGTATTGTTTCGGCTCCAGTTGCTTGGTGCGTCGGGGCGGCATGAGTAGGATAAGGAACGAACCTAAAATGATAACGCACCCGAGAATATAATCCTTTATATCCAAATCGGGTTTTAAATTGATAGCGTAAACCGCGACAAGCGATTCGAGCCCGTAGGTCAACATGGGTTGGAATGCCCGGAAAGTCATAAAGGTTTCTGCCGTGGCGGTTTGCAGGGTGGCGTAATACAGGTAGGTTGACAGGGAAGTTAGCATGAATCCCGTGAGGCACGCCGACACGATGGTCGTGGGGTGAAGGATATCTTCAATTCGGGGCAAATAGAACCACGAGGGATGGCTGTCGAAGAATCCCGGGGCGAAAATATGTTCCCCGATGGCGATGACGGTAAGTGCCGACATCACGATAATACCACCCCAGAACATGGTGAACCCGGAAATACCGCATTTCTGGCGGGTGGTTGTGTTGGGACTCGCGATAGTTGTTTTCTCGACCACGATAGCGCGGGTGCAACTGGCTATAATAACCGCGGACATGAGTACGCTGACTCGTAATTGTATGGCTTCCGGTAGCGATTGTATGAATAACACGATGCCCACCATGATGACGATCATACCGAAAATATTACTCGCGTGGGGGCGGCGTTTAAAGAAAATGTAAGCGAAAATCGTGGTCACCACTATTTCCCCGTTTATCAATAAACTCGTTTCCGTGCTGGTGATATACAGGTAAACGGCGGCAAGGAAAAAGTTACGGCATATTTGAAGTATCGTGTACAGCCACGAGTATTTTACACCCGAACGCCAACCTTCACGGGTGACGGGTTTTCGGATGAGCAACAGTGCCACTCCTGCCGAGAATATCTGTAACGTGGCGAACACGAGGATGTTCGCTTCCAAGTACACGATGCAGAAGCGGGTAATAACGCTGATTATTGCCCATGTGATAATAGATAACAACGCGTATAGGGCACCTATTTTCATGCTTGGTTATTTTAATTTGGTTCGGATATAACGATATGTTCGGGTGAAAAGTTTTTTATTAAAATAAAATATATCTTTGTTTTGCTAAATATAACAGAACCGGTAATGACAGAATCGAATACGCGGCACGGGTACGCGGAATCCCTCCAAGTGTTTTACAGGCAGGGAATTACTCGTGATATTTCATGGCGATTGGCGAAATTGAGAGAATTGAAAAAAGCTATTCTTTCACGAGTGGAGAGTATAAACAAGGCTTTGTGGGAGGATCTGAGGAAGTCCGAGGGCGAGGCATACCTGACAGAGATCGGGGTGGTCATCGGCGAGATAGATTATCACGTGAAGCATTTGAGGCGCTGGGCGAGAGGAAAGCGGGTGCCCACCTCGTTACCTTTTTTGCCTTCTCGTAGTCGGATCGTGTACGAACCTTACGGGGTGGTGCTTATTATAGCTCCTTGGAATTACCCGTTCCAGTTAATTATGGCACCTTTGATCGGGGCTATTTCGGCGGGGAATTGTGCCGTGTTGAAGCCTTCTCCTTTTGCCCCGGCGACGACAAAGGTGCTCGGGGAGATTGTTGCTGCGGTGTTTGATCCCGGTCATGTGGCTATGTTCGAGGGGGACGGGGAAATGGTCAATCGCTTGCTGGAGAAGCGGTTCGATTATATCTTTTTCACGGGAGGACCTCGTTTCGGGAGGCAGGTCATGGAGGCGGCTTCCCGGCATCTGACGCCCGTGACGCTGGAATTGGGGGGTAAAAGTCCCTGTATCGTGGATCGGGACGCGAATCTGGAGATCGCGGCTCGGCGTGTTGCTTGGGGGAAGTTCCTGAACGCGGGACAGACTTGCGTGGCTCCGGATTATGTTCTTATTCCGGCAGAGCATGAAGCGGCTTTCGTGGAGGCTGTGAAACGCGCGATACAACTTTTCTACGGGGAGAATCCCGCGGAGAGCCCGAATTACACGAGAATTATTCATCAGGAAGGAACGAAACGTCTGATGAAGTTGATGCATTCCTCCGGGCAAGTGGTTGTGGGGGGAGAGGTCGATGTTGAAGATAAATATATCGCGCCGACCGTGTTGACGGGTGTGGAGCCGGATAGTCCGATCATGCGGGAAGAGATTTTCGGACCGGTTTTGCCGATTTTGAATTACAAGGAGTTGGATGAGGCGATAGATTTCGTGAATAAACGAGAAAAGCCTTTGGCGTTGTATTATTTCGGACCTTCGGCGTCGGCAGAAAAAGTGTTGAAACACACTACTTCTGGCGGAGCTTGTATCAACGATACAATTATTCATGTGGGTAATTTTCATTTACCTTTCGGGGGTGTCGGAACGAGCGGGATGGGCAAGTATCACGGGAAGGCAAGTTTTGAATTGTTCAGTAATTTGAAATCTGTTGTAATTTCTCCCACCTTTATTGATAACCATTTTCGTTATGCCCCGTATAAGCATTTGAAATTGATTAAAAAATTTATGTGATGTCTGATAAGAATTATTATATTTGTTGAAATTTAAAAACAATAGCGCTATGAAAAAGTACATTTGCACAGTTTGCAGTTATATTTATGATCCCGCGGAGGGTGATCCGGACGGGGGTATTGCACCCGGAACCGCTTTTGAAGATATTCCGGAAGATTGGGTTTGCCCGCTTTGCGGCGTCGGTAAAGAAGACTTCGAACCGGTAGAGGAATAAAAATTAAAAAGAAGACCGGCTAACTTTTGAGAAACATCTCATTTCAGTTAGCCGGTCTTTTTTTATGTATGCGCTATCTTTATTTCACCCTTATCCCATCTTAAAAATACTGCTTTTACATACCATTGACATAGCATGGACGCTCGTGTACGTCCATGCTACGTTCATGCTACGTCTATGCTACGTTCATGAGGTAGTGTATAGGTAGCCTAAGGGTAATTTTAATGTGCCCACTCGGCGAAGAAGTCGTTTCCTTTGTCATCGACGATGATGAAGGCGGGGAAGTTTTCAACCCGGATTTTCCGGATAGCTTCCATTCCTAATTCTTCGAAAGCGACGATTTCAACCGATTTGATACTTTCCTTGGCAAGGATCGCGGCAGGTCCGCCGATGGAACCGAGATAGAATCCGCCATGTTTCTTGCAGGCGTCGGTAACGGCTTGTGAACGGTTACCTTTGGCAACCATAATCATGGAGCCGCCGTGGTCTTGGAACAAGTCAACGTACGGGTCCATACGTCCGGCTGTCGTGGGACCGAAGCTCCCGGATGCCATACCTTTGGGTGTCTTGGCGGGACCGGCGTAATAGATCGGGTGTTTCTTGAAATATTCCGGCATGGGTTTGCCCGCGTCGAGCATCGCTTTGATTTGGGCGTGCGCGATATCGCGTGCCACGATCAGGGTTCCCGACAGGTTCAAACGAGTTTTTACCGGGTATTGGCTTAATATCTTCAGTACTTCCTCCATGGGTTGATCCAAATCTATATCCACGGCAGGGGCTAGAGCCGGATTCTCGGCGGGCAGGAAACGCGCGGGATTCTTCTCGAGTTGTTCGAGGAAGATTCCGTCTTCGGTGATCTTCGCCTTGATGTTGCGGTCGGCACTACAACTGACACCGATTCCCACGGGGCAGGATGCGGCATGACGCGGCATACGGATTACCCGTACATCATGTACCCAGTATTTGCCGCCGAATTGTGCCCCGATACCCATATCTTGGCAAATTTTCTGTATTTTGGCTTCCCATTCCAGATCGCGGAATGCCTGACCGCCCTCGTTTCCCTCGGTAGGCAGGTTGTCGTAATATCCCGCGGATGCTTTCTTCACGGTCGCCAAGCAGGTTTCGGCAGAAGTTCCGCCGATGACCACGGCCAGGTGGTAAGGAGGACAAGCGGAAGTACCCAAGTCTTTCACCTTTTCCTTGATGAACTTAGTCAACGCTTCCTCGGTCAGAAGGGCTTTGGTCTGTTGATAGAGGAAAGTCTTGTTGGCAGAACCGCCTCCTTTGGTGATAAACAGGAACTCGTATTTATTGCCTTGTGTGGCGTACAGGTCGATTTGCGCAGGAAGGTTCGTTCCGCTGTTTTTCTCGTTGAACATGGTGTAAGGTACTACCTGTGAGTAACGCAGGTTGCGATCGCGGTAGGTTTCATACACCCCTTTGCTGATTGCCTCGGCGTCGTTGAATCCGGTCCACACGTTTTCACCTTTCTTGCCGATAGCGATGGCGGTACCCGTGTCCTGACAGGTGGGGAGTTCTCCCTCGGCGGACACGACTTGATTCATTAACATGGTGTGGGCGACAAATTTATCGTTGTCACTGGCTTCCGGGTCTTGCAGGATATTGGCTAATTTCTGCAAGTGAGAAGCGCGAAGATAGAAAGATACGTCGGCGTACGCTTCCCGGGCAAGTAATTCAAGCCCCTCTTTTTCAATCTTCAGTATTTTACGTCCTTCGACTTCTATTGTCTTCACGTAATCCTTTGTTAATAAACGATATTCCGTGTCATCTTTCTGTATCGGAAATGGTTCTTGATACTTGAATTCTGCCATAATCTGTATTGTTTTTGTGTTTATATTCTATTGTTCCATAACGGAAAAATTTCTTTAATTTGTCGCAACGAAATTAGAATTAATAAATGAGAAACGCAAATTATATTTACACGGGGCAAAAGCGTCAAAACGCTTTTGCCCGGTTCATAAAGTTGAGCTTTCAGCTCCTAAAGTTTATAAAGTTCATAAAGTAACGGGCGTCCTTCGGACAAGGTTTACCGGCAGCTATGCTGCCGTGGACAAAGCGCCCGCTAGGGTCCATAAACCTTATAAACTTTATAAACTTTTGACTAAAAGGGCAAGTTGCAGGTTATGAAATTTGTTGTATCTTTGTTCAAGAATTTAAACTTGTAACTTGCCGCTTGTGGCAAATGTAACCTGTAACTTTACCGGAGGTAAAATGATATTTATTGTTATTGTTGTTTTCCTGTGTCTGGATTTTATCCTTGAACGGGTGCTGGAACATTTGAATTTTAAGCATATGTCGCCCGTGTTACCCGAGAGTCTGAAGGGTATCTATGACGAGAGGGAATACGGGCGTTTCCAGTCGTACAAGCGGGAAAACGGACGGTTGGACAGTTGGAGTTCCGGGTTCGGCTTTGCCGTGATGATGATTTTTCTTCTGGCGGGCGGTTTCGGGTGGTACAATGATTGGGTGGTGTCCGTGACCGATAGTGCCGTGTGGCAGACGCTTCTTTTCGTGGTCGGGTTGTCTTTGGCTTCATCCGTGCTGGATATCCCTTTCGACTATTACGCTACCTTTCATATTGAAGAAAAATACGGGTTCAATAAAACCACGAGGAAGATTTTCTGGCTCGATGCCGTGAAGGAATTACTGGTTTCTCTTGTCATGGGAGGCGTGTTGCTGGCGCTTGTCGTGTGGTTCTACACGTGGGCGGGCGCTTCTTTCTGGTTGTACGCGTGGGGAGTCGTGATCGTGTTTTCGCTTTTCATGGGGATGTTTTATTCCCAGTTGATAGTGCCTCTGTTTAATAAACAGACTCCTTTGCCAGAGGGGTGTTTGCGGGATAAGATTCAGGCGTTTGCCGGGAAGGTGGGATTCAAGTTGGATAATATATACGTGATCGACGGCTCGAAACGTTCGACAAAGGCTAACGCTTATTTCACGGGACTGGGACCCAAGAAACGGGTGGTGTTGTACGACACGTTGATTGACGATTTGACGGAAGAGGAGATCGTTGCCGTGCTGGCGCACGAGATCGGGCATTACAAGAAACGGCACACGTTACAGTCCATGGGACTTTCGATAGTGCAAACGGGTATTATACTCTGGCTGTTTTCCCTGTGTGTCAACAATGCGGCATTGTCCGGGGCGTTAGGAGGCGATAAGGCATATTTCCAGTTGGGATTGATGGCTTTCGCTATACTTTATTCTCCGGTTAACTTGATTTTGAGTATCGGCATGAACGTGTGGTCACGGAAGAACGAGTACGAGGCGGATGCTTTCGCCGGGACTCATTACGAGGGGGAGTATCTCGTGTCGGGATTGAAGAAAATATCGGTGAAGTCTTTGAGCAATCTGACGCCTCACCCGCTGTACGAGTATATTCATTATTCTCATCCTTCTTTATTGAAACGGATTAAGGCAATTAAACGTATTCACGAATAAAAATGTAAATCCATGAAAGCGATCATTATTACAATCGGTGATGAAATCCTGTTAGGACAGATACTGGATACCAATTCACAATATATTTCGAAACAATTGACTCGCCTCGGGGCGGAAGTGATTGATATTTTATCTATTGCCGACGATCGGGAGGAGATATGCCATTGGGTGGATTACGCCATGAAGCGGGCGGAGCTGGTTATCGTGACCGGTGGGCTCGGACCGACGAAAGATGACGTGACGAAGAAGGTGTTGGCGGATTATTTCAATACCCGCTTGGTGATGAACGAGGAGGTGTTGAAGTGGATCGAGAAGTTGTTGGAGAACGGGGGAATGAGTATGAATGAGGCGAATCGCGGTCAGGCTCTTCAACCCGAATCGGCAAAGATTCTGTTCAATCGCAAGGGGACGGCTTCCGGCATGTGGTTCGAACGGGACGGGAAAGTATTGGTTTCTTTGCCGGGCGTGCCTTTCGAGATGGAGGATTTGATGATGCAAAGTGTGGTTCCGGGATTGCAACACTTGTTCCCGCACCTGCAACTGGATTACAGGATGCTGAAGGTGTACGATATCCCGGAGTCGGAATTGGCTATCCGATTGAGTCAATGGGAAGAAACGCTTCCCGAGGGATTCAGTCTGGCTTATCTGCCTTCCCCGGGATTTGTTATGTTGCGATTGACGGCGAAAGGAAAGCAGGTGTATAATTTGGATACCCGTTTCGACGGGTTGAAAGAAACACTGGAGGGATTGCATTACACGGAAGGAGAGAACGGGGGGACGGAGCGGGAATTGGGAGAGTTACTGTTGATGAAAGGAAGGACGATCGCTACCGCCGAGAGTTGCACGGGTGGGAATATTGCCGCCCAATTGACTTCCATTGCCGGGGCTTCGGCTTATTTCAGGGGAAGCGTGGTCGCTTATGCTAATGACGTGAAGGAACGGGTGCTTGGTGTGAGCCGGGAGGATCTGGAACAATTCGGTGCCGTTAGCGAACCCGTGGTGCGACAAATGGCAGAAGGTGTACGCCGCCTGATTGGAACCGACTACGGGGTGTCCACGTCCGGCATTGCGGGACCCACGGGTGGTACGCCGGAGAAACCGATCGGTACGGTCTGGATCGGTGTTGCCGGACCGGGAAGGACGGTCGCCCGTAAGTTCACCTTTTCTTTTACGCGGGAAAGGAATATCGGCAAAGCTACCGTGAAAGCGATAGAGTTGGTTATTGAAGAAATTCGCGGTGGAAATAGATAATTTGCTTACCGGTTGTAGTATATTATTCCCCCGATTAGCAAAAGTCCCAAGAGGATTGTGAACACGATTTTCAGGGTACTGTAGGGGCGATCCCCCGTGACTTCTCCCGTTCTTCCGTTCACGAAGAAGTGGTATACTTTTTTGCCATACAAGTAAGACGACATGTAAACAGGCAGTAATATCAATTTGAATTTGATGTTGTCGTACCGTGTGTTTTTTGATAAAATCCGCTGTTTGTCGCCACCGATGTCCCGTCGGATGGCAGAGTCTATTTGTGTTGCCATTTTGCCTTGGGCAATCTCGAATCCTTGGGTGAGGTTGATGATGTATTTTTCCGTGATGAACCCGCTTAGGAAACGGTTGTCCATTTCCACGAGGTTTTCCGTGTCCCAGTCTTCGATTTTTGCCACGGTTCCCGAGGCGATTAATTTGGACGCCGGAACCATTACATCGTCGAAAAAGAGGGATATGTTTCCGTCGCGGTAACTCCACGCCGTGCGGATTACCGTGCGTCGGTTTTTGCCTGTTCCTACCGAGGTCGTGTAGGTAACACCCCGTTGTCCCGTGTATTGGGTTTCCGTTTGCGCGTCGTATGTCCAACAAGGGATATACACGCCTTGCATTTTTTCGGAGCAACGGGCTTGTTGTTTCAAGTTACCGGGTGCGAACCATAATTTCCGTAACCATTTGTGGAGGCAGTCGTCAATTTCTTTACCGGAGATTTGGAATGGTAGCAGGTAGGATGGTTTGAACAGTCGTTCATAATGTGCGTCGGCTTCAATCAAGGGAGTACCGCAGTAGGGGCACTCCATGGATTTCATGTTTTCGTCGAATGTCGATTCGGCGCCACATTTCCGGCATTTGATGATGTTTGTGTTGTGCGTGTTGAGTTCTTCAACGTGTCGGATGTGTTGCATGTAGTCCAGTTCGTTGATATTGACCACCACTTTCGTTTGGATTGGGGTGTCCGACCCGCAATATTCACAATGCAGGAATGTTGTTCCCGGTTTGTATTTTAGCACGGCTCCGCAACATTCACACGGGAATGTGTCACCGATCGTCCGGTTGTCCTCGGTTTCTTCCGTCATACTTTATTTCTGTTTTGGAAGCGGCGGGGGTGTTGTTGTCCATAAACTTTGTAAGTCAGCTTGCTCTCCGGCCGGAACCCACTCCGGTAATCCGTTTTTCCATACCAGAGAATCCCGGTTCAGAACTTGTTGCTTTACCAGTTCGAGTAATTGCGCGAGGTTATAGGGACCGGACTGTTGACCGTTGATGGCGACGTAGTACAGTGTTTCTCCCGGTAATGGCGGGGGAGTGGCAGGGGTATTCTGCCCGTTTTGTCTGTCCGACGGGTTCATCATGTTTTGAGTCATCTGTTGAGCCATTGCTATACCCGCTCCCAGACCGACGCCCATTCCGGCTGTGCCCGACGGATTCTCCGCGGCAGCTTCCATGGCTTTGGCGGCTTTTAGTTTAGTCAATTTATCCAAGTCGATTTTTTCCAGACGGCTGAGTTCGAATATCTCTTTTTTCACATCTTCGGGCATGGAGATGTTTTCAATCAGGAATTTTGTTACTTCCATGCCGTAGGCGGCAAAGTCACTTTGCATGTAACCGAAGATGGCTTCCGATAATTCGTTCAAGTTGGAAGCGTAATTCTCGATCGGTAAATTTGACTCTCCCGTGGCATCGGAGAAACGGGTGACGATGATACTCTTCAATTGTTCGCTGATATGCCGGGTGGTAAACGATTGGTTTGTGCCCACGATCTCCCGGATAAAAACGGGAGCATCGGTAATCTTGAACGAGTATATTCCGAATGCCCGTATTTCAACCATCCCGAATCGATTATCGCTTAGGATAATGGCGTTTTTTGTTCCCCATTTCTGGTCCAAGAAGTTTTTCGTGCTCACGAAGTAAACTTCAGCCTTGAACGGACTGTTGAAACCGTATTTCCAGCCCTTCAACGTGCTTAATATCGGGAGGTTCTCGGTGTTAAGGGTATAAGTTCCCGGGGTGAATATATCCGCTACTTGTCCCTCGTTGACAAAAACAGCCGTTTGTCCTTCCCGGACGATAAGTTTAGCGTTGTTTTTTATCTCGTTGCCATGTCTTTCGAAACGGTACACGATGGTGTCTTGGGTGTTGTCCAAGAATTCGATGATGTCAATAAACTCGCCTCTAAGTTTACTAAATAGCCCCATGTGTTTTATCTTTAGTGTTATTTTAATTTCACGTCAAAAGTATATTTTTTTGTGCAATGTTGTCGATTTGCTTTCTGTAAATTTATCTTTTTTCACGGAAATTCTCTCGTTATCCTAAGGTAATACTACCTCAACTTGCTTATCAGCCGGATGTAAGGCGGTTATCGCGTCCTTTGCCAACGGGGAGATAAGAGGGGTAGAAGTATTTTGTGACGGAGTAGGGGTTGTATTACGGTAGGATTACCTTGGAAATTCAACAGGTAGATTTATTGAATGTAGACAAGAATTTTCTGTTTAACAGATGTTGGTTATTGATATTTAAAATTTAATTTTATCTTTGCTTTTCCAAAGGATGTTGGATATGACAGATGAACAAAATACGGTGCAGCGACTGATTGCCGGGGATGTGAAGGCTTTTGAAAAAGTGTTTCGTGATTATTCCCGGGAGTTGTATTTTGTCGCGTTGGGATTAAGTCGTGATCAAGCGGTGGCGGAAGATGCCGTGCAGGAGAGTTTTGTTTATTTGTGGAGTCACCGGGAACAGATAAACGTGAAACATTCGCTCGTGAATTACTTGCGGAAAATGGTTAGGAATTACGTGTTGAATTATATGCGTCACCAGAAGGTGCGGGCGGAAAAGGAAGCGGATATTATTCGGGAACAAGTGTTCCTGAACGAAGAGGAGGAGGATATAACGCCAAAGATCGAGGCTATTCGCTCGGTGGTTGATTCTTTGCCGGAGGGATGCCGCAAGATATTCGTGATGGCGGTAATCGAGGGAGTGAGTTATGCCGAAACGGCGGAATCCATGGGAGTTGCCGTGAATACAGTGAAATCTCAGGTCAGGATAGCCTATAAGAAAATAAAGGAGTCGGTGCAGAATAATCCCGACAATATGGCGCTTACTATGTTATTTTTACTTTCCTTGAAAAAAATGTTATAATCTTTTCACCCTTTCGGGCAGTTCGAGTGCATTTATTATGCAACGAAAAATGAATGTATTCATGAAAACAAAGGATGAATTGTTCGAGAGATTATGGAATGTATTGTATCCCAATGAGTATTCCCCGGAAAAGAAGATAGATCCGGATGTGCGGGAGGCGATAGAGAAGCTGTATGACTTGACGTCTATGCCGGAACCCGATTATGACGGGATATGGAATCGGGTAGTGAAAGACCCGGTTATCGTGCGGCGTCACAAGATACGGCGGGTATTAAGGTATGCTGCCGTGATTATTTTGCCGTTTATATTACTTTTAAGCGGGGTGTTCCTGTTAAATCGGGATAAGCCGTCCGGTGAAATGCCCGTGTCGTTTGAGCGTCCCAAGAATGCTATTCTTCTGACATTGTCCGACGGTTCGGAGTTGAATCTGAGGGAAATGCAACAGAAGTATCTGACGAGAGAGAGTATGGTGGAGATACGGCAGGATAGTACGAAGGGATTGGTTTATGAAACAAAAGCCGAGGATGACACGGTTCGGCGATATCATACTCTTGAAATTCCGGTAGCTGCCGATTTCCGTTTGCAGCTTTCCGACGGGAGCGTGGTGTATTTGAATTCCGGTAGTAAGTTGAGGTACCCGGTAACTTTCGGGGGAGCGGAACGGAAAGTGTACTTGGAGGGAGAAGGTTACTTTGAAGTGGTCAGAGATGAGGAGCATCCTTTTAAGGTGGAAGTCCGGAATATGGAAGTGGAGGTGTTGGGGACGAGTTTCAATATAAATGCTTACCCGGAAAAACCGGATATACAAACCACGTTGGCGAGCGGTAAGGTACAAGTGACGAGCGGGACGAAACGGGTGGTATTGTCGCCCGGGGAACAGGCCGCGTGCGTGAATGGTGATATTCACGTGAGGGAAGTCGACGTGCGGGAGTATACCAGTTGGAAAGACGGTATGTTTATTTTCAACAAAATGTCACTACGGGATATTATGATTCAAATGGAGCGTTGGTATGGTTTAAAGGTTACTTTTTTCGGTAGTGGAATCGAGGAGTACACTTTTACGGGGATGATTGATAAGAATCTGCCGGCAGCGGAAACGTTCAAGGTGATCGAAAAGGTGGTAGATGTCCGTTTTTCTCTGAAAGACAGGAATGTAGTCGTCACCAGACTGTAATATAAAAAATTACCGATAGTTGTTGGTAGCGTCTATCGGTAAGTTTCATGTTCCGGTAATTTGTTGGTAGCAAACCCGGATATTGTCTAACTTTAAAGTTCAAATTTATGAAAAAAAAGCAATTACACGTTGCTAGGTCAAGTTTTTTATTAAAAAAAATGCTTCGTGTTATGAAATTAACATTTTTTATTCTGTGCGTGTGTTTTATACACGTGAGTGCGGCAACTTACTCTCAACAGCAGAAAGTGTCGCTAAAATGCGAGAACGAGGTACTTTCGAAAGTACTGAAAGAATTGGAGAAGCAGACGAGTTTGTATTTCTTTTTCAATGACAAGGCGTTGGACGTGGAACGTAAGGTTTCGCTTTCCGTGGAGGACAAGGAGTTGGGAGAAGTTTTGGGAAAGTTACTGGGAAAAGATTACCGGTGGGAGATCATGAATAATTTGATCGTGGTGACTTTCAAACCGATAACGGACGAGAAGAAGGAGATAAGGATCGTGGGGAAGGTGACCGACGAGAAGAAACTGCCACTGGCGGGCGTGACCGTTTTGGTGAAAGGATTAACCGTGGGTACCGCCACGGATATGGATGGTAAATACGCTTTGACGTTACCCCGGATGGAGGGTTTTTCTTTACTTTTCTCGTTTTTGGGTATGGAGACTCAAGAGGTGAAATACTCGGGAAAAGACACGATCAACGTGGTGATGCGGGAGGATGTGAAAAGCGTGGAAGAGGTGGTCGTGACGGGATATGCCAATATCAAGAAATCCAGTTTCACGGGTTCTGCCACGCAAGTGAGCCGGGAGGAGATATTGAAAGTGTCCTCTTTTAATTTGATAAGTGCCTTGGCGGTATTCGATCCTTCGTTGCGGTTGGTCAAAAATAACGAGATGGGTTCCGACCCGAATACCTTGCCGGAGTTTTACGTGCGGGGGCGTTCGGGAATAGCCAGCGTGAAGGAGTTGGATGAGATGGGAAGTTCTTCCAGTGTTGCGAAATTCGCTTTGACGAGCAATCCGAATATTCCTATTTTTATTTTGGATGGTTTCGAGGTGAGTGTTGAGAAGGTGTATGATTTTGATATTAACAGGATTGCCAATATTACGATTCTGAAAGATGCGGCGGCAACAGCCATGTATGGTTCCCGGGCTTCTAACGGGGTGATCGTGATTGAATCGGTGGCTCCTGCCCCGGGAGAGTTACGGATTAGTTATAGCGGGAATTTGAGTATTACCGCCCCGGATTTGTCGTCTTACAATATGATGAATGCCAAGGAAGCCTTGGAAACCGAGGTGGCAGCCGGGTTGTTTGATTATGATCCGGGAGATGCTTCTCAGACACCGATAGCGCAGATAAGAATTAAGAATCAATATTATATAGAGAAACTCAATAAGGTTTCCAAGGGGGTGGATAATTATTGGTTGTCGCAACCTTTGCGGACGGAGGTTAATGCTAACCATAGTGTTTATGTGGAGGGTGGAAGCGAGAGCGTGCGTTTTGGTATAGATTTGCGTTATAATAATCAAAACGGTGTGATGAAGGATTCCTACCGGAATCGGTTGGGTGCCGGGTTCGCGTTGGATTACCGGTATAAGG
Source organism: Butyricimonas sp. Marseille-P3923 (assembly GCF_900184685.1). Classification (GTDB taxonomy): domain Bacteria; phylum Bacteroidota; class Bacteroidia; order Bacteroidales; family Marinifilaceae; genus Butyricimonas; species Butyricimonas muris. The sequence continues at coordinate 1,186,262 of NZ_FXXL01000007.1, read as the reverse complement.
GATTGCAGGTGAGGAATCAAACGACTTTCGATATCACGCGTACGAAGGATTCTCCTTATGGTACTTTTGCCGATTATACCCGGCGTCATCCCTATGACGAGTGGGTGGATAAGGACGGGAATTATGTACAAACGTTGCCTAGCTATGGTTTGACCGGAACGATAGAGAAAAATCCTTTGTACGAGGCAAGGTTGGGAAATTATTCCAAGGCAGGGTATAAGGATTGGACGAATAATTTGACGATAAACTGGTATATCAATAATTATTGGCAGATTAAGGGGCAGTTGGCTTTGAATTATAATATTTCGGATACGGATAAGTTCACGGATCCGGCTTCTTCCTCTTATAGCGTGACGGCTTCCGCTTTTACCAAGGGAGAGCGGAATCTGACCGAAACGAAGAGTTTTGGATGGAACGTGAATTTATTTACATCGTACAACCGAAGTTTGGGAAAGCACAATGTCAATCTGTCGGTGGGTATCAACGTGAAGGAGGATCAGAGAGAATTCGAGGAGTCCGCGTACAAAGGTTTTCCCAATGCCAAACGTCACGCGATTTCTTATGCCTACGAGATCGTGAAGAAACCCACGGTAACGGATAATAAAACCCGTTTGTTTGGTTTCTTTACCACGTTGAATTATAGTTATGATGATATTTATTTGTTTGATTTTTCTTTCCGGGGTGACGGTTCGTCCGAATTCGGGAGCGATAAGAAATGGGGACCTTTCTGGTCTTCCGGTGCCGGGGTGAATATCCACAAGTATGCGTTCGCCGAACAATGGAGTTTCTTGGATCAATTGAAGGTAAAAGCTACTTACGGGCAGACGGGTAAGTTGAACTTCCCGCCTTATGCCGCCCGACATTCTTTCGAAACCAAGCTGGATCAATGGTATCCTACCGGAATCGGGGCAACTTTGATTGCCATGGGAAATGATAAGTTGACGTGGGAGAAAACGCTTTCTTGGGATCTGGGGATGGAAGTCGGTGTTTTTCATGGAATTTTGTTCGGTCGGTTTAACTGGTATAACCGGAAGACGATTGACGGTATCACGGATGTTTCTTTACCGGCTTCCGCAGGTTTTTCCAGTTACAAGAGTAATGCCGGAGAGATCCAGAACAGGGGTATGGAGTTCTATCTGAACGTGAAACCTTATACTTCCAAGAAGTTGGATATCGTGATATACGGTTCTCTGTCACATAATGAAAATAAGATTCTAAAGTTGTCTAAGGCTCTGGAGGAATATAATGACCGGGTAGACGAGCATTTTAAGAAATATGCCAATGCCGATGCCAATTCCCCGTTGACTTCTATTCTGTGGACAGCGGATGATAACCGGGTGTACTCGAAGCCGGTGATGAAGTATGAGGCGGGTAATTCAACGACGTCGATTTACGGGATGAAGTCAAAAGGGATAAATCCGGCTGACGGGCAGGAAATCTATCTCAAGCGTGACGGAACTATCAGTTACGAGTGGTCAACTTATGAACAACAGAAGATAGGGGATACCGAACCTTGGGGAAATGGTTCGCTGGGTATTAATGTACGGTTTATGAACTTTACTTTCTATACCACATTTATGTTTGAATTCGGGGGTGACAAGTATAACCAGACGTTGGTGGATAACGTGGAAAATGTCAATTTGTGGCGGAATAACGCAGATCGCCGGGTGCTTTCCCAACGTTGGCAGAAGCCGGGGGACGTGACTTCTTTGAAGTCTTTGAAGGATCGTTATTATATTACCCGTCCGACTTCCCGGTTCGTGCAAAAAGACCGTACTTTGACGTTCAATTCGTTGAACGTGGGATATGATTTCAATCGTGGTTTAATTCAACGTATCGGTCTGGATATGTTAAGGCTTCAGTTTAGCATGAATGATATAGCCACGGTTTCTTCTATCAAGCGGGAGATGGGGTTAAGTTATCCTTTTGCCAGAACCTTTACTTTTACTTTAAATGCAAGTTTCTAATCTAAAAAATAGAGTGAAATGAAAATGAAGAGATTGATGCAGTGGTTGTTGGCGGCGATGGTGTTGACATCGTGCAATGATTGGCTGGATATAAAGTCCGACAGTGTGTTACTGGAAGAGGAGATTTTCGGCGATTATACCGGGGTGCAAATGGCAGTGAACGGTGTGTACCGGGAAATTAGTGTCACGAATTTGTACGGGAAGAACTTGAGCTGGGGATTTACCAGTGCTTTAGCCCGGAATTACCTTACTTCGGGGTTGCCCACGGAGTTGGTGGAGGCTTCTAATTATAATTGGAAAAATTCGAGTGTACAGGAGGTGACGGAAAGTACATGGGCGAAAGCCTATAATGTGATAGCCAGTTGTAATAATATCATACAGCAGGTGGAGAAGAAGGATAGTTCTTTTTTTAATAACAAGGATATAGAGAAACAGTTGATTCTTGCCGAGATGCGCGGCTTGCGGGCGTTGTTGCATTTTGATATGTTACGCTTGTTTTGCCCGGTGCCCTCGGGAACGAATCAAGGCAGTCCGGCAATTCCTTACGTGACGAGGTATCCGGAGCATCAGCCGGAGCGAATGACCATGGAGCAAGTGCTTGAGAATATTGTTTCGGATATGGAGTTCGCGCAGGAGAAGTTGGGACCTTTGGATACCTTGAAATTCGTGGCATGGACGAAAGGAAGGCAACATCGTTTTACGTCGGGAGCTCATGCAACCCCGTTAGGAGGAGATGATTTCTTGAATTACCGGGGATTGCGAATGAATTATTGGGGGGCTACCGCTTTGTTGGCACGGATATACATGTGGATGGGTAACGAGGAGATGGCTTATAAAAATGCGGAGGCTATCAAACGATTCGTGGATACGGGATGGTTTAAGTGGACACCTGCCAATAATCACGGGAATTATGATGCGTATCCGGAAATGTCCGATCCCAAACGCTGGGAAGAGCTTCTGTTGGGATTCTATAATAAAGATAATCTGGAGAATTTCGAGAAGGCAGCTTCGTATGATCATTATTTTAGAATGAATGAAATGGAGAAACTTTTCGGGTTGGAAACGGATGATTATCGTTATAAATTTTATAACCGGTATAATGATAATCACCGCTATCTGGTGTGGGAACGTCCTATCGCATCTATAACTAATATGAGTGGTACCGTAACCACGAATATTACCCATCAGTGTCCGCTTATTCCCGTGGTCCGTTTTCCGGAGATGTACCACATCATGATCGAGTGTCTGATTAACAAGGGACAGATCGTGGAGGCGAAAGCGTTGTTCTCCACGTTGAGAATCCAGCGGGGCGTGAAGGAGTATGCTTTGCCGGATGATCCGGATGACTTGAAGGAAAAGTTGGTGTACGATATGATTCGCGAAGGGTTGACAGAGGGGCAAACGTTTTTCATGTACAAGCGATTGAATCATGATATTTTTAACGGGGATAGGGATATTCCGATGACAGCGGATAAGTTTATTGCCGAATATCCTAATAATGAAACGTCTTATTAATTTAATGGAAGAATTTATGAAACGAATACTATTGATATTAGGAATGTTGTATCTCTTCTCGGGTTGCGAGCGGGAACATATCATGACTTATGGTAATGATGCCTACATTCAGTTCACGGGTAAGATGGCGGATTCTTTAGAGTTTTCTTTTACTTTTTACCCGAACCGGGATACGATAGATTACGGTTTAGGCGTGAAACTGGTCGGGCTTCCGGAGGACAGGGAGAGAGAGTACAAGGTTGTTGTCGTGGATGATTACACGACTGCCGCCTCGGGAAATTATATACTGCCGGAACGTTGTGTGCTGGGAAAAAACGAGGAACAATGCGAGTTGGTTGTGAAACTTGTTAAAACTCCGGATTTACAAACGACACCGGTAAGACTGACCGTGCGTCTGGAACCGACTCGGGATTTTATGCTTGGGGAAACATCCCATATCGCTCGCATTATCTGGATAAATGATAAGATTTCTAAACCGGATTGGTGGAATAGTGTAATCGTGAATAGTTATTTGGGTACCTATTCAGATGAAAAGTATCGTTTGTTTATTGAAATTACCGGGGTCGGGTATTTGAATCCGGAGGATGCCGTGGACTGCCGTTTCAACGCGTTGCTTTTGAAAAAACATTTGAATGAAAAAGAGGCAAACGATGAAACCGTGTACGAGAAGGACGGGCACACGAAAATGACTGTTACAGTAATTGGAAGTTGATTAAATGGAATATATGATGAGAATAGCGATTATATTTTGGGGAATAGTGTTTTCGTGGTTATTAAGCGGATGCTACGAGGACAAGGGAAACTATGATTACGCGGAAGTTAACGAAGTGATTGTTAATTTGAAACCGGCGAACACGTACACGATTTACGGTTATCTTGGTGAAGAGCTTGTGATTGTTCCTGAATTGACATTCCAAAACCCGTCGGATACGTTAGAGTTTGATTACACTTGGAAAATCGATACGATGGTTATTTCGCGTGAGCGTGTGTTGAGATACACGCATCAAGGGAAATGTGAAATTTATTCACTAAATCTGTTCGTGACAGACCGGAAGTCCGGGCAGGTGTATTATGATCGTAACGGGGTGGCCTTGCAGATAGACTCCCCGTATAAGTATGGCTTTGTTCTTTTGGCGGAAAAGAGCGACGGGGCGACTGAGCTTCATTATTTGCGATTGGAAAAGCCCACGGATGAGCCTTTTTACTATCTTCCTTTTTATAATCTTTACAGTTCCTTGCATCCGGGCGATCCTTTAGGACGGAAACCGTATTATATCACGGAGAATTTTACAACTCCTAATAATGGAGGGGACGAGTTGACGATACTTCAAGAGGGAGGTGGATGTGTTTCTTTGAACGGTACGTTGTGGAATAAAGAGGTTGCTTTGGAAGAGGAATTTTATGGAGGTTATCCGGAGGGTGTGTATCCGAAACTTTTGTTATTCGGTAATGTTGTCGATTTAATGATAGGTGATAACGGGAAGGCTTATTCCCGGTATATTTATCCACAATCAAGTCAGCCGACAGGTTTTCATCTGACTCGTTTTATGAATATTCCTTTTGATTTCGATAAGCCCAATACTTATATTGACAGGATAATACCCGCTACTTATTTTTGGGTGGGTTTGCAGTTGATGCACGATAAAGCGAATAACAGATTCGTGGCTATCGCTGCCAATGGAGATCCGTCTGCGGGGTTACAGGGGGTCATTCGGGATAATTCGACAGATCCTGATGAGTTCGTGAATTTGACGGATTTTGGTGATTATTCCTTGGTTTGGGCGACATGCGAGAGAGGTGATTACGGTACCGGGCATTACCGGTGTATATTCAAAAAAGACGGTGAGTATTATGTCCAAAAGTTCTCGTTGTCCAAGGACTATTATTACGCGACGATGAACGTGTCGAATAGAGGTAAGTGGCTGTTTGCCGGTTCTGATATTGTATCCGATCAAGCGGTGTATGCTATGTTGAGAAGTGGAAATTACATGTACTTCGCGGAAGGGAAGTCGCTGTACTATTGTGAATTTCGTAATGAAGCAGGGGGAATACGACAAATCGTGAAGAAAATTCATGATTTTGATAAGAATATTACACATTTAACCCCGGATTACAATGGCGATCGGTTGTTGATAGCGTTGGAGGGAGGAAAAATCTTTATTTTCTACACGATTGATCAAGTGTTGGGTTCACCGGATCCGTGGGCAGCGGGAAATATGTACGAATCACCCGATAATGTTGATTTGGGAGAGATTAAACAGGTGATATTCAAGTACGGTAATTTTATGAGTAGTAGTGGCGGAAGTGCCCCATGGTAGCAAGGATGAGGGGGGAATACCCCCTCATTTTATAATAATGTTTCCAGATATAGTATCACGGCTATGGATGATAGGTTCCCCAGTTCATCTTGTAAACGTTTTAAGGCTATCGTTTTTTGTTTTTTCACGGTGTCCACGGCAAGGTCTAATTCTTGGGCGATTTCGGAAGTTTTTTTCCCATCGAGTGTCATGAGGCAGATTTTTTTGCATTGCGGGGGGAGATGGTCAATTGAATTTAATAGCTGACGATATACTTCTTCGCGAATGAGAACGTGTAACACGGAAGGATTTTCTTGCTCTTCTATTTCATCGGATATTTTTTTCTCGTGTTGTTGTTGTATCTTTTGCTTTCGGATGTGGTTTATACATTTGTGTTGTACGGAGCGATATAAATAGGTACGGAGAACTAATTCATTTGTGAATTTGAGTTCCTTTTCCCAAAGTTGCACGAATAAATCTTGAACTATATCCTTTGCAGCCTCGTTGTCGTTGATTATTTGAAAGGCGAATTGCACTAAAGGGGTATAAAATTCTTTAAATAGAATTTCATATTCGGACTCGTCGTATATGTTGCGGAAGTTTTTCATTATCAGTTTAATCCACCTCTGAAGTGTAATATGAATAAATGTTCATTTAATAATACTCTTTTCGTGCTTGAAAATCATTAGTTGAATTTTGATATCAAGTAAATGAAAGACTTTGATTATGAAATAGATCGAAAATACATTCATACTCTTGTTTAGAAATAAAAAAACACTAATTTTGAATTTTATTAAATGAACGTTTTTATATATTATCTGTATGGTTTCTAGCTTATTTTATTAGAAATCCGATCTATTGGAGTGATGTATCGCTATAATCTATGAATTTTTTGAGTTTCTTTTACCACTTTTTATCTCTTGATGTGTTTGTATTATAAACAGAGATAAGAAATGGATAAGAATTTTGAGATTGCAGATATAATAGTTGCTTTTATCAAGAATGAGGCGACTCCTCGACAGATAAGCGTGTTAGATGATTGGATAAATGAATCGGAGGCTAATAAACGCTTGTTTATTTCATTATTGGATGAGGTGGCATTTGAACAAAGATTGGATAGATCGAGAGTGTTGGAATTGGAAGATGCGTTTGGAAAGGTGCGTGCAAGAGTAAGAAAATCCAAACGCGGCTATTGGCGATATGTTGCTGTAGCGGCTTCTGTTGCAGTGGTTGTTGCTATCGGTGGCATCATGGCATATTGGGTAGGAATACCGGAGAAACAGGGTATTGTCACTCGGCAACAATCTATATCCGTGGGGAAGAGTCGGGCATTTTTAACTTTGGGTACGGGTGAAAAAGTGGCTTTGGAAAGTCAGGATACATTGTTGAGGGGAAAAGCAATGAATATCCGGATACAGGAAAACGGGGAAGTCTTTTACGAGATGGCGGATTCCATTGCACCCGCGGAGGTTGAATACAATATAATGGAAACACCGCGGGGGGCGGAATTTCAATTGGTGTTGTCCGACGGGACAAAAGTGTGGTTAAATGCCGGGACAAAATTACGTTATCCCGTGAAATTCATTGGAAAAGAGCGAAGAGTGGAGTTGACGGGAGAGGCTTATTTTGACGTGACTCGTGACGAGGATGTGCCTTTTGTCGTGGAGACTTCCCGCTCTGCTGTGACTGTTTTGGGGACGGAGTTCTGCGTAAGGGATTACGCGGGTGAGGCAAATCTGACTACTTTGGTGCAAGGGAGCGTTTCTGTCGAAGATCAGCGGGGCAATGCTTATCTGATACGTCCGGGGCAACAAGTGAATATCGGCAAGGAGGATTCCCGGGTATTGGACGTGGAAACTATTTATTTTACTTCATGGAAAGACGGGTATTTTATATTTAACGAGGCGACATTGAGCGAAATTATGAGCGAGTTGTCTAAATGGTATGATTTCGATTGTTTCTTCCTCAACCCGGATGCCGGTAATGAAAGACTAACTGCAAGACTGAAAAAATATGATGATATAAGCGTTATTCTGGATATTTTATCTCGGACAGGTAATATACAATTTACCCAAAAGGGAAGAGCTATTACGGTAAGAAGCGCTTGCTAAGAAAAACTTCGGGGAACAGGCACCACCCAAATTCCCCGTAAGTAATTATTAATTAACGTACAATTAATACGCAAATTTATGAAAAAAACGGAGAATGCGGGTAAATGCCCGCGAGAAAAATTGAAACATCTGATGAGGCTCTTGAATGTCTTGTTGCTGATGACTTTATTATGTATGCCTTCGCGAGGATTCTCGCAAGAAAAAAGGTTCACGTTTGAATTTAAACATGTGCCGGTGAGTACGGTTTATCTTCACATCGAGAAGAATAGTGATTATTCGTTCGTGTATAATACACAGGAAATTCAACGAATTGGTCTGAAGGATTATAAGTTTCAGAATGCGACGATTCAGGAAATTCTAGATTATTGTTTGAAGGGAACCGGGTTGAAGTATGAAATTCGGGATAAACACGTGATAATCCGTCGTGTTCAAGAGATTCGAAGTCAACAGGATATGCGACAAATCCGTGGACTGGTTGTCGGGGTGGATAGTATTGAGTTGCCCGGGGTAACCGTTCTTTTGAAAGGAACTTCTATGGGGGTCACCACAGATGCAAAGGGATATTATTCTGTTTGGATCCCGAAGCAGGAGGATGCCGTGTTAATATTTTCTTTCGTGGGAATGAAAACTCAGGAAATCCCGTGTAAAGAGAAAAGCGTGATAAATCTCGTGATGGAAGAAGATGTGACTGCCGTGGAGGAAGTAGTCGTGACCGGGTATCAAACGATGCGAAAAAGTGATGTCGTGGGATCCGTTACTACCGTGAAAGCTTCTGATATAATGATGCCTTCCTATACTTCGATCGATCAGATGTTACAAGGACGTGTGGCGGGAATGATGGTGACGAACACGAGTTCCCGCGTAGGGACATCGCCTAAGATTCGTGTTCGCGGCACGTCCACATTATTGGGTAACCAAGATCCCTTGTGGGTAGTAGACGGAATTATTCAACCGGACCCGATTTCGATTAATACCAGTGATGCGATGGTAGACGATTTGAAAAATATTCTGGGAAATCAGATTTCGTGGTTGAATCCTGCCGATATTGAAACTATTACCGTGCTGAAAGATGCTGCTGCTACGGCTATTTATGGTTCTAAAGCTGCCAATGGGGTAATTGTGATCACGACCAAAAAGGGAGAGAAAGGGCGTTTGACCGTGAACTACGGTTGTACGTTCACTTTTAGGGCTCAACCTAATTACGCGCAATTTAATCTGATGAATTCGGAGGAACGAATACAGTTTAGTAAAGAAGCTTTTGATCAAGGAGCTCTTTATACGCAAGTACCACCTGCTTCTATAAATACTTATGAAGGTATTATGCGAATGCTCTATGATAAACAAATTACGACGGTAGATGCGGAGGTCGCGGTAAAGAAGTTGGCATCCCTGAACACGAATTGGTTTGAAATATTAACCCGAAATTCATTTAGTCACAACCATAACCTAAGTATGTCGGGAGGAACGGAAAAGGTTACTTACAATGTTTCTTTAGGATACAATGACCAAGCGGGGGTGGAAGTAAAGAATGATGTGAAAAATCTTTCCGGACGGATGAATCTGGGAGTTCAGCTACATCCGAAGTTACGTGTTGACGTGATACTCTCCGGGGTAATAAACAAGAATCTCGGTTACGCGGCAGAGGTGAATCCGATAGGTTACGCGCAATCAACGAGTCGGGCTGTGCCTGCTTATGATGATAATGGCGATTTGTATTATCAAGATAAGGGGGCAAGCTATAAATTGAATAATAGAGATGCTCTTTATTTGAAATATAATATATTGAATGAGATAGACCACAGTTATTCCAAAAATAGGACATCTTCAATAAACGGTTCTTTGAATTTTTCTTGGGATATTTTCCCTTGGTTGAAATACGAATTTGTGGGAGGTATTAATAATTCAAACAAGAATGCGGAATCATATGCGGGAGCTCAAACCTATTATATCGCTAAAGAATATAGGGGATATGACTATGGAACGGAAGAATACGGTTCGGAGAAATACAATGCTGCCATGTTGCCGTATGGGGGAGAGTTGTATAACAAGAATGATGAAATCACTGGGTGGAATATTCAAAATAAAGTGACTGTTCAAAAAACTTTTGCAGAGAAGCATCGAATAAATATTTTGTTAGGAACGGAATCTTCTTCATCGTTAACAAAAAACAGGTCATACAAGACATTCGGTTACTCTGCAGAGCGAGGTGAATCCGTGACTCAACCGACTCCTATTGAAAAATTGGAAGCTATCGGGTATAATCCTACAAGGGATTGGGGTATTTTGAATGTATTATACAATGGCAGAGGATGGGGACGTGTATCTCAAATGAGCAATCAATTTTCTGTGTTTGCTACATTGGCTTATTCTTTTATGAATCGTTACGTGTTCAATTTCAGCATGCGTAATGATGCATCCAATCGTTTCGGTCAAGACCAGAATAAACGTTTTGATCCGACTTATTCATTTGGTTTGTCTTGGAATGTTGCTCGGGAATCGTGGTTGGAGAGTATTTCTTCTGTGTTGAATCAGTTTTTGTTGCGTGTTTCTTATGGTATACAAGGAAATGCAGTAAATTCTGTAAGTCCTGAACTGATTCTGAAGATGGGAGAGACGAAAGAGTATTATGGTAGTTTTACGTCAACGGTTTCTCGGTTGCCTAATCCGGATTTGAGTTGGGAACGCACGAAAACATGGAATCTGGGGGTAGACGTCCAGTTGTTGCAATGGATTACGATGACGTTGGAGTATTATCGGAAAAGGTCGAATAATATCGTGAGCCAGGATATTGCACTGGAATACGGTAGATCGTCAATGGAGATAAATGGCGGGAGAATGACGAATTCGGGAGTTGAGTATACTTTAAATGTTACGCCTGTACGTACGAAAGATTGGGCATGGACAATCGGGTTAAATTCTTCGAAGAATTGGAATAAGGCCAAGACACAATCTATAGATGTATTTAGTTATCATGATTATTTGCAAGGAAGTAGTACGAAGGTATTGAAAAAAGGATATGCGCTATCGAGTATCTGGTCCTTCTCGTACAAAGGATTGAATCATGACACGGGAATGCCGGAATTTAACTTGATTTACGAACAAGATGGGAACGGGGAATATATAAAAGATGATGATGGTAATCTTATTTTAAGAACGGTTTCTGAAATAACGGATTTTCTTGTGTATTCAGGAAAAACTGAACCAGATTTCACTGGAGGGTTAACTACTCGTTTGAGATGGAAAGGCTTGACATTCGGGGCAAATTTCTCTCTAATTTTAGGTGCGAAAAAACGTTTGCCTAATCCCTTCCCGGCAGGACAACGCATTCCGACTTCTGACGTGAACTTGGACAAAGAGTTACTGAAACGCTGGAAACATCCGGGAGATGAGTTAACGACCAGTATACCGAGTGTATACACGGGTAAGACAGAAGAATACATAACATTACCGGATAAGGGAAGTGCGGGATTCGGGACTCCGGTAGATCCTTATAGTATGTGGCAAAATTCGGATTTACGGGTTGTTCGTGCAGATTTTTTGCGTTGCCAACAAATGTCTTTGTCATGGAATATAGATGGAACGTGGTGTGCCCGCTGGGGAATAAAAAGTATGTCATTGAACGCCACGATGAATAATCTGTTCGTGCTTGCAAGTAAAAAATTCCATGGTTTCGACCCTGAATTGGGGAATAGTATTCAACCCAAGACTTATTCTTTGGGTGTAAATATCGGTTTTTAAATTTAATGCTCTATGAATAGAAAAATGAAATATAGTCTGTTGGTATCGGTGGTGTTATTCTTGGGTTGCAAGGATTTTTTGGAACCGAAATCACAAAGCGAATATGTGCCCAGGGTGGTTCAGTCATTGGATGAATTGTTGTTGGGAGATGCTTACCATAGTCCTGTACAGATTACATCCAATATGTTATACAGTACATTAGGATTATTTGACGATGACGTTGCAGCCCGTCCGGATATGACTATTGTGGACGAGAGTGAGAATGATTTTAATAAAGCACTATTGGCTTTCTCGTGGTCGAAAGATATGTTCACGAAACTATCGGGTTTTGGGAATGCATATGCGAGTTCATATCGTTTGATAATGGGATGTAACGCCGTGTTGGATTATCTTGATGATGTTGCAGGCACAATAGAAGAAAAAAATGATGTGAAGGCTCAAGCTTTAGCTTTACGTTCTTTCTATTATTTCCATTTGGTTAATTTGTACGGGAAGCCTTATTCTGTTGATAAAAAAGCACCGGGAGTTCCTTTGAAATTGACATCGAGATTATCCACGGATGCGATGCCGCGCAGTACAGTGGAAAGAATATATGACCAGATCACGGGAGATTTGCGGGAAGCGGAAAGACTGATAAAAACTTTACCGGATGAAAAGCAGCTACGTAAAAACAAACGGGTTAATTTGCCTTTTATCCAATTGCTTTTGTCCCGGGTATATTTGTATATGGAAAATTGGGAAGATGCGATGCGATATGCGGAAACCGTGATTAATAACTACGATTACATGATAAAGGATTTGAACACGGTAAAAGAACCGGATCGGAATAGTAATCTTTCTTACCCGAATTATTATGATTGGAATAATTCGGAGGTCATTTTTATGCTTGGTGATCTGAATGATATTATCAGTTTGGCGATAACTTCGGTAACAGTAGTTGTTACGGAGGGAACTGAAACTTTTAAGAAATCGACAGTTGTGTGTGTGGCTTCGGATGATTTGATTAATAGTTATGATCCGAACGATTTAAGAAAGACTCGTTATCTGGTATGGGAATCTATTACTTCCAAACAGAGTGGACCGAAATACAGAATTCCCGTGAGCAAACTAAAAGTAGGGACGGATTATAATTTCAACACCGGATGGGGAAATGATTGGGGAATAGCCTTCAAAATAACGGAAGCATACCTGAATGCGGCGGAAGCGGCGGCAATGGTATATAAGACGGAAGGTGATGCAGTTTGTCAGACAAAAGCATTGCAATGGTTGGATAAATTGCGGGAGAAAAGGTATCCCACGGGTACATACATAGAGTTGACGGTAGCAAAGGTAGGGGATTTGGTGGAATTTGTGCGGGCGGAACGTCGTCGGGAACTTTGTTTCGAGCATCATCGTTGGTTTGATTTACGGCGTTACGGAATGGAAAAATTGAAACATGTTTGGTACGATCGTAACCACAATCCAATCGAGTATGTTCTTGAGAAGAATGATCCCGGTTTTACTTTAATGCTTCCGGCGTCAGCTTTCGAGAATAATCCGGCTTTGGAGCAAAATGATATTCAGGGAGAATTGTAAATAATTTAATAGAAACAGAATATGATTAAAAATCAGATATATTGGATTATGTTATTTCTGCTAGGGTGTATATCTTGTGCAGATGATGATAACGTGGGAAATATTGATTCGTTTGGTATGTTACGTTTTGAATTTCCACAAGGGAGTAACTCGTGGGATAAAGAAATAGAGCAGATTGCCAAAGACTGGGGAATGTATATTATTTATAAAGATGTCGATAGTACAGATTTGAATCGTACATGGACTGAAAGTTTCGGAACAACGAATCCCAGATATGTGTGTAATGAACCCAGTAATGAAGATATTCAAGTTTATCTTGGTTTGGTAAAAGAATGGTTATTGGGGTCTTTGGACAAAACGAATAAAGAGCATTTGAAACAATTGCCGCTTTATTTGTATCTGGTAAATGATTATAGAGATAATAATCCGGTTTCTCCTACATATAAGAAGCATGTACAATTGAATACGGCCGGTTTTGATTACTGGAGTTTAAGTTTTACTAGCGAAGAGTTGGAAGCAGAATTAACGCCTAAAATGATTCATTCGCTGGCTTGTACATTTAGTTATCCCGGAATAAAAACCGGTTTCACGAGTGGGGAATATAAAGTAGCACCGGGGTTTGAAGATATGTCGAATTATGAAGATAAAATAGGCATACGGTATGTTTCGTTAGAAGAGTTTTGGGCACAGTATCCTTATTGGAATGAAGTCACAGCAAGAGAGAATTATGACATGGGATTAAGGCCGGGAAGTATGACTCCTGAAAAAGATCCTGAAAATGCTTTTTTGCGCAGAGGGTTTGCTCCACAAGTTTCTGAAAGTTTTACTTTGGTTACAACTAATTATGGGACTCCGACATGGATGCCGTGGATTGTTAAAGAAATTCGTTTCCCCGGGAGTCCGGTAATAACACAAGAAATGAATCCAGATTATGCTTCTATTCCGGAGAGAATAAGCGAAAGGGTTTTATTGGATTTTTTGAATATGATTCGTTTGGCCATGCTTTACTCGAAAGAGAAGATTCGAGAAATGTTTCCTTTGGATGCGGAGGAGTCTTTAGAGCGGAAGGGGTATCAGATTATAAATGACAAGTATGATTTGGTTGTGGAATATATGAAAATGACTTATGATATAGATGTGACTAGGTATGCTGCGATTTTGGATAGTAAATAAAAGTGACATAGGTCGGGATCAAAAGTTTGTTTTACAGCTTATGTTTTATTGAACGGAATGAAGGATCTCCTAAAAGTCTCGCTTGGCAGGAGAGCCTTCACGATACACAGAAAGGCAAACGAGATTTTTGAGATATATTTATTGTATAATGGTTTGGAAACTGAAATATGAAAATAAAAGGAATTATTTATTGTTGTTGTTTACTCGGATTTGTGTTGATTGCTTGTAGTTTACAGGCTCAATATACAATTAACGGGAGTGTGGAGGGTATGAGTACAGGCAGAGCGTTGTTGGTCGGGGATATTTATGAGGGAAGGGATACCTTAACTAAAGTGGAAATAAAGGATGGAAAGTTTACTATGAACGGGCGTGTAGACGAAGTCTCCTGCGCATTTTTAGTTGTTGAAGGGAGGATGGGGGTACGCCTCTTTTTAGAGAATAATGAGGTTTTTGACGTGAGATTCAAGCTGAAGGAAGCACCGGAGGTTCGTGGTGGAGGACGGAATCAACAGTTGAATCGGGAATTCATGCAAATAGAAGAAAAAAAGATGCTTAAATTACATGATACGGGACGGGAATTTGCAGAAGCGTCAAAGAATCGTGATACCGTGGCAATTCGAGAAATTCGGGAAAAACAAGCAAGGATATTGGAAGAGTTGGAACAAGAGAAGAGTATTTTCTTGAAAAGGCATGGAAATACATTTTTTGTTTTACACGATTTGGCTCGTAGGGCTTTGGGGATGAGTGCAGGTGACGTACAAGAGGCATTTGATCTTTGTTGTGATGAATTGAAAACAACACTTCCCGGAAAGTATATAACGGCATTATTGCCTAAACTGGCAAAAATTGCTGTCGGGGCTACAGTTCCGGATTTCGTTTCGATTACCCCCGAAGGAAAAGAGGTATCGTTATATGGAATCCGCTCAAGAATTAAATTAATAGACTTTTGGTCTTCTAATTGCGGACGTTGTCGAGAGGAAAATCGTGCGACTAGACCTATTTATGAACGATACCATGCCCGAGGATTTGAGGTGATCAGCTATTCGTTAGATACAAAAAGAGAATTATGGTTAAAAGCAATAGCTGATGATAAACTTCCGTGGATACAGGTTTCCGATCTTGGAGGACAAAAAATGAAGATCATGATTGAGAATTATGGCATTTGGTCGTTACCGGCTAATCTGATGGTAGATGAAAATAATAGAGTCATTGCCCGAAATATCACGAGTGAAGAATTAGAAAAAGTATTACCAAAATTTCTAGGTATAGAATAATGTATATTTTCAATTATTTTGATAATAGGAATAATCGTAGTATTTTTGCAAAACGGCTGTGATAGCCTTTTTTGAGTGTTTTGAAAGCAGTTGGTTTCGTTTATCAGTGCACACATTTTATTCCATAGACATACACCTCGCCAACTGCTTTCTTTCTTTTCTTTGAAAATGTAGTTCATATCCATGTAATTCTCGTGGGAGTATTCGTGTCGGTTGTATCTAGTATCGCGTGGTAATTCTTGATTTACGCTTTTTCTCCGGTTGATTTCCCCGGAATGTGGTGGGGGGGGTACAAATAAATGATTTTATTCTGTATTTTTGTTTCAAAATAGGATCGGGATGGAATATTGTCTTAATACACGATTGAACGGAAATGTCGCTATGACTTCCAATTTTCACGAGAATGAATCTTTAAAGCGAAATAAGAGCCTGTACAAGTTGATATGGGTGCAGAAAGGGTCGTTGGTGATAGAAATAGATCATGTTGCGGTGCGAATCGACGAGAATGAACTCATATCGCTGACGCCTTTGCATCATATCGAGGTGAAGGAGGTGGACGGGGAATACTTGAGCTTACTCTTTAACAGTAATTTTTATTGCATATTCGGGCATGATAGTGAAGTGTCATGTAACGGGTTCTTGTTTAACGGTTCGTCCAATGTCTTGAAATTGAAGTTGACACCGAAGCAAGTTATCATGCTGAAGGATATTTCGGGTAATCCATGAACGTGTGGAGGCGGAGGCAAAACGGCTATTGCTATACACGAGTAAAAGTGCGAAAGAAATCGGTAATATTCTGGGATTTGAAGATTTGGCTGCTTTCAGTCGCTTTTTCAAGAAAATGACTCAAGAAAGCATATCCGAGTACCGGAATAGGGAAAAACAGGAATAATCGCCAACTAATACGGAAAAATCGCCATTTTTTGAAAGGGAAAAACGAACGAATTTTGTGTCATACGTATAACCCTTAAATTTAGATTAAAATAATGGCGAAATTATCTTCTTTGTTTGTTACGTTTTCGCGTGTTGCTGCTTCAAGTCAGAAATTAGGTATTAACCTGATACGGGTAGCTATTCTTGTGATTTTCGTGTGGATTGGCGGACTGAAATTCTGGAATTACGAGGCGGAGGGAATAGTGCCTTTCGTGGCTAATAGTCCTTTTATGAGTTTCTTTTACACGAAGAGCGCCCCGGAATATAAAGATTATAAGTTGAAAGAGGGAGAGTACAAGTTTCTCGTGACCACTCCCGAAGTATGGGTTCCCGATTGGGGAAGTGGTGAACACGGTTTCCCGTTGTTGACGGGGGCGGGACGACTGGTTATAAAAGATACGGCTATTTTGGCGGGAGCGCTTGTCGTGCTCTCTGATAGCGCGAAAAGAGTTTTGAATCAATTAAAATAGAAGGTTATGAAAGAATTTGACGCGATTATTATCGGCTTCGGCAAAGGCGGAAAGACGCTTGCCGCTGATCTGGCAAAACGAGGATGGACTGTTGCCATGATTGAACGTTCGGATAAAATGTATGGAGGTACATGTATCAATATCGGATGCATTCCCACGAAGGCATTGGTATATCAAGCGAAATTCGCTACCCGGTTAAAGGACTCGTCTTTCGAGGAAAAAGCAGAATTTTATCGACAAGCAATCTCGATAAAAGAAGATGTTACCGGTACTCTTAGAGATAAAAATTTCCATAACTTGGCGGATGATCCGAATATCACCGTGTATACCGGAACGGGATCATTTGTATCACCCGAGATTGTTGTCGTGCAGATGAAAGAGGAAAGAGTGGAATTGAAATCAAAGCATATATTTATCAATACCGGGGCGGAAACAGTTATTCCGGCGATAGAAGGAATCGAGAACAACCCGTTCGTGTATACCAGTACCTCGATAATGGAAGTTACCGGGCTTCCCCGCGAGTTGGTTATCGTCGGTGGCGGGTACGTCGGGTTGGAATTTGCATCGATCTATGCGTCTTTCGGTTCACGGGTGACTGTGCTGGAAGGCTTTCCCGAACTTATACCTCGTGAAGACAGGGATATCGCGGAAGAAGTGAAAAAAGCCTTGGAGAAGAAAGGGATTGTATTCCGCGTGGGTGCGAAGGTGCAGTCTATCGTGAACACGGGGAATAAAGCATCTGTTAAATTCATGGATATGCAAGCGAATGTGGCGTTTAGTCTGGAGGCTGATGCGGTATTATTGGCCACGGGACGCAGACCTTACACGACAGGGCTTAATTTAGAGGCAGCCGGGGTAAAGATTGATGATCGGGGCGCTATTATTGTAGATGAACATTTACGGACTACACAACCTGCCATTCGTGCCATTGGTGACGTGAAAGGCGGATTACAATTCACGTATATATCATTGGATGACTATCGAATTATCCGTGAGGATCTATTCGGTAACAAGGAGCGTGACCAAAATGACCGTTTACCCGTGAGCTATTCCGTGTTCATTGATCCACCTTTGGCTCGTATCGGGATAAATGAAGACGATGCCCGTAAACAAAACCTTGACATTATCATTAAGAAATTACCCGTGGCAGCTATCCCGAGAGTGAAAATATTAGGAGAAACCAACGGTTTATTCAAAGTCATTATTGACAAGAAAACCAATAAAATTCTTGGGTGTACTTTATTCGGTCCGGAAGCAAGCGAAGTGATTAATCTGGTCGCTTTGGCGATGAAAGCGGATTTGGATTACACGTTTTTGCGGGATTTCATTTACACTCACCCCAGTATGAGCGAGTCGATGAATCAGTTACTTTCGTGAAAAGGCATAAAAAAACTTCGGAATTAATTTCCGAAGTTTTTTTGCGGTCTGGACGGGACTCGAACCCGCGACCCCATGCGTGACAGGCATGTATTCTAACCAGCTGAACTACCAGACCTAATTTTGAACGCATGAAAACAACCTCTGTTATTTTCTTTTGCGGTTGCAAATATAATGCATGTTTTTGAATTCTGCAATGGTGAGTAGCAAAAAAATGAAGATCGTGTGACTCGTGAAGTTTTCGGAAATAGAGAGGAAATATCAAGTGTTATTATATGATTAATAAGTTGTTGGATTGTTTATTTTTGTTTTTGGCTTTAGGAGGTAAAGGGCATGAATATGTTAAAATATACTTTAACACAATTTTTGTTTGTGTTTTGTGTAACGTTTTTACAGGAGTTACCGTATTTTGAGGTATGATAAACAAGCTATATATTAGCAAATAATCGACAAAATTATAAATAATGTAGAGAGTATGAAAAAGACATTTTTTATGCTGCTGGTAGTGGTTTTGCCTTTAATCGCTTCAGCACAACAAGTGAAAGAGACTGTTATAGTAGAAGAAGAAGCCGGTTCATGGCGAGGATTCGTTACTAATCGCTTCTGGGATAATTGGTTTATTTCGGCAGGTGCCGGGGGACAGGTTTACTTTGGGGAACGTGATCACCATAGCCGTTTTGGAAGACGTATCACTCCGGCGTTTAATATAGCCGTGGGGAAATGGTTCATGCCAACTTTCGGTGTGAGATTGCAAGCCGGGGGATTTACTTTAAAGGGATTAACGGATGATCCCAATAATATTTATGCCAAAGGTGCGCCGGATAATCGCGGGTTGTACAAACAGGAATGGGATCAATTTAACATACATGTTGACGGTATGGTGAATTTAGCCAACTGGATAGGCGGTTATCGTACGGATCGTTTTTATGAAACTGTATTTTTGGCCGGTTTTGGTATGGCGCACGCTTACACGGGAGGCGGTAGTACCAAATTTATGTTCGTGAGTGGCATTAATAATAAATTCCGTATTTCGGATGCTTTCGATTTTAACTTGGATATCAACGGGCATCTGGTGCCGCAGGAGTTTGATGGTCAGGTGGATAATCATCGGGCTGAGGGATTCGTGAGTGTGACCGTCGGGTTTACTTATAAATTCAAGGATCGTTTCTTCAGAAAAGAAAGAAAGGAAATCGTTAACACGGGTGTTTCTCCCGCGATGTTGACCGCGGCTGAATCTCGTTTGGCTGATGCTATCAGTAGAATAGGACAATTGGAGGATGAATTGGCACAAGCTCGCCGGAAAGAACAGACCCCCGTGGTAAAACAAGAGGTGGAAGCCCCCGCTTTGTATGTATTCTTTGCTATCAATAAAGCAAATATCGACAAACGTCAAATGGAGAATTTGAAATCTTACGCCGAGATCATCAAGAAATCTCCGGACAAGAAATACAAAGTATTCGGTTACGCGGATAAAGCCACGGGTTCGGCTGCATTCAATCAGGCATTGAGTGAAAAACGGGCTCGTAACGTTGCCGATATTCTCGTCAAGAAATTTGGAGTGAATGCAAACCAACTTCAGGTTGTCGGCAAAGGCGGAGTCAGCGATTTCTCGGACAAAGCAATGAACCGAGTTGTAATAGTGGATTAGTAGGGTATCGGGTAAAAACGGGCAAAAATATCGGGGTGTCTTGACATCCCGATATTTTTTTACCTGTTTTTTAACTTTCCGCTTTCGGCTTTTAATTGTATCTTTGCAACTTGAATAATTAAATAACTGAGAAATGATAACAAAAAATAAGCATGTGACCGTGAGCTATGAGTTGAGAACGGCAGCGGATGCAGAACCAATCGAGATCGCGGATGCAAGTACTCCGTTGGAATTTATTTGCGGACAAGGACAGACTCTCGAATATTTCGAGATGAACCTGTTGAACTTGAATACCGGAAATTCTTTTGATTTCAAGATTCCGGCGGCTAACGGGTACGGGGAGGTAAACGAGGACATGATTGTAGAATTGCCTAAAGATATATTTGCCGAGGTAGAGGCTGACGAATTGCAACCCGGTAACACGTTACCGATGCAGGATAGTCTGGGACGTCACTTGAACGGTACGATTGCCGAGGTGGGCGATGATTTCGTGAAAATGGACTTCAACCACCCGATGGCAGGTAAAGATTTATATTTCAAGGGTAAAGTATTAGCGGTAAGAGATGCGACCGACGAGGAACTGGAAGCCTTGCATTCACACAAATGCGGCGGGTGTCACGGTTGTGGCTCTGACGACGGCGGATGCGGTTCAGGTTGCAGTGACGGTTGCTGCCACTGATGCAATTGAAAATGGAAAATTGAAAATGGAAAATTAAGATTCACGTGATCTTGATTTTCCATTTTTTTTCATACATTTGATTCCCTTATTAACCCTTGGAGATTGTATTATTGACAGTGATTCGTTCATTTTCAATTTTCAATTTTCAATTTTCAATTGCATTCAATGAACACGATCGGGAAGTTATACACGCTGACATCATTCGGGGAATCGCACGGGGAGGCGATGGGAGGTATCGTTGACGGTTGTCCGGCAGGGTATATCCTGTCGCCGGAGGAAGTGCAGCGAGAACTGGACAGGCGCAGACCCGGACAATCGGATTTGACAACGGCACGGGCGGAGCAGGACCGTGTAGAGTTTCTCTCCGGCATATTCGAGGGCAAGAGCACGGGGATGCCGATAGGGTTTATCGTGCGCAATCAAGACCAAAGAAGCCGGGATTACGAGGCGCTGAAAGAGGTGTATCGCCCTTCTCACGCGGACTATACCGTGGAGGCAAAATACGGGATTCGGGATTACCGGGGAGGAGGACGTTCTTCTGCCCGTGAACACGTGGCTCGTGTCGTGGCTGGTGCCATAGCGAAACAGGTACTGCGGACTCGCGGTATTTCGATTCAGGCTTACACCTCTCGAATCGGTAGCGTGGAAGTGAATAAACCGTACACGGAATTGGAACTGAACCGGATAGACGAGAGCGTGGTACGTTGCCCCGACGAGCGGATTGCCCGGGAGATGGAAACTTTAATACGGGAAGTGAAGGCGGACGGGGATAGCGTCGGGGGCGTGGTGAGTTGCGTGATCCGGGGACTTCCGGCGGGAGTCGGTGAACCCGTGTTTGATCGTTTTCAAGCTCGTCTGGGGTATTACATGATGGGAATAAATGCCGCTAAAGGATTCGAGTACGGGGAAGGTTTTCATGCCGCCGCGATGCGGGGAAGCGAGCATAATGACGTGTTCGTGACCGAGAACGGGCAGATTAAACCGCTGACCAATCATGCCGGGGGAATATTAGGCGGTATCACCAGCGGGGCGGACGTCTATTTCCGGGTAGCTTTCAAACCAGTAGCGACGATCGGGAAGGAACAGCAAACCGTGAACCGTTCGGGCGAGGAAATCCGGTTTTCCGCTCACGGGCGGCATGATCCTTGCGTTGTGCCTCGTGCGGTTCCGGTGGTCGAATCCATGGCGGCTATGGTGGTACTGGATATGTTGCTGGAGGCGGGGCGGTTTTAGTCAGTTCATAAGGTTCATAAAGTTTATAAAGTTCATAAGGTTTATAGACCCTGCGGGCGCTTGGTCTACGGCAGCAAAGCTGCCGATAAATATTGTCCGAAGGACACCCGTTACTTTATAAACTTTATGAACTTTATAAACCGTGGCAAAAGCATTTTGACGCTTTTGCCACGTAATTTTTAGTCGTCCGTTTGTTTGATTTGGATATAATCTTTATTACTTTTGTAGAAATTAAATATCATTTGTTATGGCAAGTATAAGAAGATTGAAGAAAGATGTTGATTACTTGACTTTCGCGGTAATCGCTGATTGTATGAACTACAATTCTACCACGGAGAAGAATGACCCTGAGGTTGTCAATATCGTGAAGGACATGGTTGAATATAGAAATGAAGTGAGAAGCAAGATTTCCGGTCGTAAGTCTTTTAACGACAAGAAAGAAGCGAAAGCATACTATAAAGGGATTTCTATCGATTTGTTGAAAACGATAGATGGTGAATTTACTCGTTTGAGCGAGCTTATCAAGAAGAATGCTTAACTAATCGGGAAGACCTTATAGACTTTAAGGACTGAAAAGAGGCTTTTAAACGGCCTCTTTTTTTAAATGATGCAGGACGAGATTATTTTACCGGGAATAGCGAAAGTGAAAGTGAGGCGGGGTATGAATATCCGTTTCCTCTCGGTGCGTATGGCACCAGGCAGAGGCGTGTGGGTGAATGTTCCTTACGGGGTGAGCGGGCGGAAAGTGGAAGAATTTGTCTTTTCGCAACAGGAATGGATCAAGACCAATCTCGCGAAGATCAAAACTTACGAGAAAGACACGGGGGTGGGACTGGGAATGGATTCCGAGGTGAAGACTAAATTCCACGTTTTGAAGGTACTCGCTTGTGACGAGCCGCGTCCCCGCTACAAGATAGAAGGCACGGAAATTCGGTTGTATATTCCCCGCGATACCGATTACGCGAAAATAGCCCCTTACGTGGAGAGTTTCCTCGTGGAGGTATACCGCATGGAAAGCAAACGATATTTGCCGGGCAGGGTGAAGGAATTGGCGGAGCGCTTCGGTTTCCGGTACAGGGATTTATCTTTCCGGAACAATATATCGAACTGGGGAAGCTGTTCTGCCGAGGATAACATCAGTCTGAACGTGAAACTCATGAAGTTACCCGACGAGATTATCGATTATGTCATTCTGCACGAGCTTTGCCACACGGTGGAGAAGAATCATTCCGCCGACTTTTGGGCGTTAATGAAGAAAGTTTGTCCCGATTGCATGAAACTTCGCGGGCGGTTGAGGGAGTATAATACACGGGTATAAATGAATTTGATTATGGAAGAAAAATATTGTTATCAATATCCTCGTCCGGCGGTGACCACCGATTGCGTTATTTTCGGTTTTGACGGGCAAAAGTTGCAGGTGTTGCTTATCGAACGGGGAGGCGAACCGTTCAAGGGAAGGTGGGCTTTCCCGGGAGGCTTCCTGAACATGGACGAAACGGTTGAAGAGTGTGCTGCCCGCGAACTGAAAGAGGAAACTGGGATGAAAGATGTTTTCGCGGATCAGTTCCATGCTTTTTCGGCGATAGACAGGGATCCCCGGGGAAGAACGATCACGGTCGCTTTTTACGCTTTGGTGGATCCCCGCGGTATGAAAGTTTCGGGACAGGATGACGCGGCGGATGCCCGCTGGTATGATATCCTCGAGATGCCTTCTTTGGCTTTTGATCACGAGGATATGTTCCGGAAAGCGCTGCAACAATTGAAAGTGAAAGTTTATTTGCAATTAAGTGGTTTTGAACAACCGGACAAGCGTTTCGCCGCGTTCGATTTGAAACGGGTACAAACGTTGATTCCTGATAAAATATAATCCTATGGAGAGATTGAAAATTATAGAAGCGGATATTACCGTGTTAGACACGGACGCTATCGTGAACGCTGCCAATTCTTCGTTGTTAGGCGGTGGAGGTGTCGATGGAGCCATTCATCGGGCGGCGGGAAAAGAGTTGCTGGCTGAATGCCGGACTTTAGGCGGGTGCAAGACCGGGGAGGCGAAAATCACGAAAGGGTATAATTTGAAAGCCCGGCACGTGATTCATACCGTGGGACCGGTTTATTCGGACGGGCAACACGGGGAACCGCAACTTCTGGCTGCTTGTTATCGCAACAGTCTTGAGTTGGCGGCGAAGAACGGGTTGAAAACGATAGCATTCCCCTTGATTAGCACGGGTGTTTACGGTTACCCGATGGAGGATGCCGCCCGGATAGCACTTCGGGAAATAATGACTTTCCTGATAGCACATCCCGATTTTGAACAGGTCGTCGTGGCTTGTTACAATCATCGGGCACGTGAAATCGTGGAAAGCGCGAAAATGAACATGCAAATTTAAAATCTTACAATAACATACTGGATATTATGCAAGAACTTGTAAAAGAGATACGTGACGTGTTGGCGGAGGTGAAATACCCCGGAACGTCGAAAAGTATCGTGGCACTGGATATGGTGCAGAATATTAAGGTAGAAGACGGGCAAGTGAGCTTCCGTCTGGTATTCCAGAAAGCGAACGACCCGTTCGTGGGTGCGGTAAGCAAGAAATGCGAGGCTTTGCTGAAGGAAAAATTGAATTACACGGGGGTACGGGTTGAAACGGTTTTCGTGCATGACTTGGAGAAACCTTTAGCGTTGGAAAAAGTGAAACATATCTTGGCCGTTTCTTCCGGCAAAGGGGGAGTCGGTAAATCTACCGTCGCTTCCAATCTGGCGGTTGCTCTGGCTAAATTGGGTTATAAAGTGGGACTGGTGGACGCGGATATCTTCGGTCCTTCCATCCCGAAGATGTTCGATTGTGAAGATGCCAGTCCTTATATGGTTGAAGTCGGCGGGAAAGAGTTGATTGATCCCGTGGTTAAATACGGGGTGAAATTACTTTCTATCGGTTTCTTCGTTGACCCTAATTCCGCTACCGTGTGGAGAGGTCCGATGGCTTCCAATGCCTTGAAACAGATGGTTGAGGGTGGTTTCTGGGATGAATTGGACTTCATGTTGATAGACCTTCCCCCGGGAACGAGCGATATTCACTTGACGCTGGTACAGACGGTAGCCTTGAGCGGGGCGATCGTGGTGAGTACCCCGCAGCAAGTGGCACTGGCGGATGCCGTAAAAGGTATTAATATGTTCGAATCCCCCGGGATACAAGTTCCCGTGTTGGGAGTGGTTGAAAATATGTCGTGGTTTACTCCTGCCGAATTGCCGGATAATAAATACTATATTTTCGGTAAAGAGGGCGCGAAGAAACTGGCTGACGAGAAAGGATTGCGTCTGTTGGGACAAATTCCTATCGTGCAGAGTATCATGGAAGGGGGAGAGGCAGGTACACCCGTCGCCTTGGACGAGAACACGGTTACCGGCGAGGCATTCCGGGATTTAGCCCGCAATGTCGTGGCGGCGGTAGAGGAAACCGGGGAAACCGCTCACCGGGTTAGAGTAACTAAAGGATAAAGAATAAGAGGAGTAAGGTTTATAAAGTCCCGATACCTGTATTCAGGATGTTTGGTAACTTTATAAACCTTATAAACTTTATGAACTTTATAAACTATTTCATTCATGGTAATTAGAAGTGCTGCCGGAAAACCTTTGTTTGGAGATGTTATACAGCGTAAGCGTTATTTTTATGCTATGTTGATGATATTGCTGATGATCGGTGTGGCAGAATGGTTGGGAGAGAAGGAAATTATATTTCCGGAAATGGCGGCACTGACAATCGGTATGTGGATCGTGGATAAGCGGGTATGGCAGGTGCGTCGTTTGCTTGTTGTCGTGTTAATGACGCTTGGTGCCGCGGCCGGAGTTTGTATCGTGCGTTATTCGCCGTTGCCGTTGATCGGAAACCTTGCTTTAGCGTTTTCTTGCGCGGCAATCGGGTTGACTTTGACCCGTTCCACGCTTGTCCCTTTGGTGTCTGCCTGTATGTTGCCCGTGTTGTTGGGAACGGAGAGTTGGGTGTATCCATTGGCGGTACTCGTGATGTCTTTGATCGTGATTTGCGGGCAATGGTGGATGGAAAGAAAAGAATTGAGGACAATGGTAGAGTTTGTTCCCGCGGAGAGGGGGCGGGGGGAGCGGTTGCAACGTTGGTCGCTTTTGCTTGTCAGCATGCTCGCCGTTGCTTGGTTAGCGATTTACACGACGAATCTTTACTTTATTCTTCCACCGTTGATTGTTGCCTACGTGGAATTTGCCAATTCTAAAGCGGGATTTCGTGACAGACCGGTGCAAGTGTTATTAGTTCTGTTTGTGGCGGCAATACTCGGCGTGACATTCCAGTTTATCGGGCATTATTATTTCGGTATCCCGGAATTTATAGTTGCTTTTATGATATTTGTTTGCCTGTTCACGCTTTTCGAGTTCCTTGGAAAGTTCTTTGCTCCCGCCGGAGCGGTGGCTCTGATTCCGATGATCATTCCCCGGGAGGGGCTGTTGTGGTTGCCTTTGCAGGTACTTGTAGGGGCTGCAATGTTTATCGGGTTGGCGATGATATGTTTCCAAAGATGTCTGGCTTGGCCTAGGGCACAGTTGATAGTCTGTCTGATTCCCCCGTTTATTCGGGATCTTCGGAAAAGAATATGATGATTTTATAGGTTTTATGGACTTTTGTACCGGAGAGTTTCATTGCAAACACGGGTGATATCTTTGTTTTCCCGTGCAAATTTTTAAGATGCAAAACTTTTTTTTGAAACACAACAAAGAGAAATTTCACGCTCGATTCCTAAATAGTTTCTGTTAAAATAAGCTATATGATATAAATTATATATTATTCATATTTATAGTTTCTTTATAGCATCTCCCATTCAACTCCCATTCAACTCCTATTCAACTCCTATTACAATTATAAAAATATAGTATTTTATTAGGAATTGAATAAAATTTGTTATATATTTGTTACCTGTTATTTTAAACTAGGATAATAGTATAATTGCCGTGTATCGCAGGAATACTTGAGGTGTACGGCAGCATGTTTAACGAAATAAAAGAAAGAATGGCGACATTGGACGGCTCTATTTTAGATGGTGCTTCAGGTAAACTTGATGGTTACGTGATTTACAAGGTCGGGAAGAAAACGCACGCGCGCAAGGCACCCAAGACCATAGCGAATCCCCGGACAGAGGGGCAGACAGCGCAACGCTCCAAGTTACCGGGAGCGCAGACGATGCACCGGGCGACGAAGGGAAGCGTGCTGGAACGGGTGTACACGATCGTGGCACGGGAAGAGGAACGGCGTTCGGGCTACCATTGGTTTCTGCACGCGAACATGAAAGTGTTCGGGGTGAATGATTACGTCGATTACCCCCGTCTGGTTCTGGCGGACGGTAGTTTACAATTGCCGTTCGGGATGCGAATGGTGAAAGGGGATGCGGGGAAGGTGGAGATGGAGTGGCTGGATAATACCTCGACTGTCACGGCACAATCGACAGACCGGTTGATGGTGGTAGCTATTTTTGACAACGAGCCGTACCAACCGGTGGTGCTGGAGGACGTGACGGGATGTCGCGCTGACGGGCGGGGTGTTGCGAGTATCCCGGGAGGGGAATGGAACGAGGTTCACCTGTACTGTTTCTTCGGGGCGGCTGACGGACGGCGTTATTCCCCGTGCATGTATTTCTCTGTTTGTAAATCTTAAATCATCACGGTTATGGCTACATTCAATCCTACTATATTTCAAGATATCTCGGGTTCCGTGGGGAACGTGACGACGTACAAGTTGGGCGACAAGCACGTGGCGCGGGCAAAGGCGTTCGAGGTGAAGGATGCGAAGACGCCGGCGCAGTTGAAACAGCGTACTCGGGTGAGCGTGATCACGAAACTGCGGCGTAGTTTTAACGCCGCTTTGGAGACAGGGTATTGTTCTTCCTCGAAGAAGGTTTGCCTGAATTGTTTCATGAAGGATAATGTCGGGAAAGTCAAGGTGGACGATGATATGAACGTGACCTTGGATTTGTTATCGCTTTCCCTGTCGGGTGGAGAACTCGACATTCCCCGGGTCGGGGCAGAAATAGAAGCGAACGAACGGCAAGTGCTGTTCCGGTGGGAACGGCAACCGTTGATGCCTCGTGCCGCGAAAGACGATCGTTTGTTCGGCGTGGTGTACGAGCGGGTGTTGCAACGAAGTCGGCTCGTGGAGTTGGGAACGAGGGGAGAGAGTGGCGAATTGGCATGGATGCTGCCCGAGGAGTGGGACGCAGGGCAACTGGTCGTTTACGGGTTTGCCGCCAGCGCCAACGGGCGAAAGGCATCGGGGACGCTGGGAATATTGGGGTAATATATAAATAAGGCTTTATCAGTTGAATTTCAGTGATAAAGCCTTATTTTGGGATATCCTTATCAGGGGTTGTCAATTACTTTTTTGACAACCCCTGATTGTTTATTTAGAGGTTATTAGTGTCTTGCCCGTGCTTTGATGATTTCGAAGAAATCGGCTGCTTTCAGTGAAGCACCCCCGATTAATCCGCCGTCCACGTCAGGGTTGGAGAATATCGCATCGGCGTTTCCGGCATTGCAGCTCCCCCCGTAAAGGATAGAGGTATCGTCGGCAACGGTTTGCCCGTATTTCTCGGCTACCACGGAACGGATGAAAGCGTGCATTTCTTGTGCTTGGTCGGGAGTGGCGGTTTTGCCGGTTCCGATAGCCCAAACAGGTTCATAAGCGATAACCACGTGAGCGAATTGCTCCGGGGTTAAGTTGAAAAGACCGTCAACGAGTTGTTGTTTTACCACTTCAAAATGTTTACCCGCTTCTCTCTCTTCCAGTACTTCACCCACGCAGAAGATGATTTCCAGTTTGCTGTCCAATGCTTGTGCTACTTTCTTCACGAGAACAGGGCTTGTTTCCCCGTAATAACTTCTTCTCTCGGAGTGTCCTAGAATCACGCATTTTGCCCCGGTGGAAGCAACCATTTCGGCTGATACTTCACCCGTGTAAGCCCCGGATTTTTCGGTTGCGCAATTTTGCGAGGAAACCATGATCGAGGGTTCCGTGATATTGTGAGCCACCTTTGCCAAATGGATGAAAGGGGTTCCAAGAACAACCAACACGCCTTCTGCACCTTCCTTGTATCTCACGTAGTCGTTCACTTCTCTTGCCAATTCGACACCTTCAGCGAAGGTTTTGTTCATTTTCCAGTTACCTGCTACAATCTTTTTTCTCATGTCTATAGATTTAAATCGTTGTGTTTTATTTAGTTTCTTCTTTTCTTTATACGGGGAAAAAGTAAATATGCTACAAAGAAAAGAAGGATAAAGGAGTAAACCAAATAATTCCGTTGCATTTCTTGTTGACTCTGCAAGCAATAGGCTGCCAAGTCCGTGTCTTTTAAATCTTTGATATCCGGGATATCTTTCCCCGCGCGTTTGTCCAGAATGGTTCCCTGCCGTAAAATAATCACGCCGGGATTGGAACGGAGCATGGTTTTCAACTGTATCTCGTCTGCCGCGCAGAACTCGTACGGCACGTGATGGCGGGTTCGGTAGGCTTGGATATCCTTTCGCGAGGAAGAAGTTAAACCGTAGAACCTGTATCCTTTTTCCCGCGCCAGATTTGCCAATCGGTTCAAAGTGGGTTGTGCATCGGCGTCGCTTTTGTTGATATTATAGGCAACTGCAAGTATCGTGTAATTGTCATCTTCAAGTATTTCTTCCGTGATGTTGCCCAATTCCGGGTGTTCGATCACGAGATCGTGTATCGGGGTGATGTATCCTTTCTTTACCAAGCGTTCCGAACTACTCTCGTATTCCCAGTTCACGGTATCCTGCCAAGGGTAGTTCTCCTCGGTGAATGATTGTATTTCTCCGGTCTGCCTGTTCTTGTATTTTAGAGTCACCTCGTACTGGTCGGGTTCGGCTCCCTCCGGTAGCCGCATACCCTCGGCAATATTTTTACCGATCGCGTAGGGGCGGAAGTCTATCACGGGTAAATGACGGTAACAATAGACGGACAGACACAACATTCCGGCTCCCGCGAGCACGAGCATCGAGAATTGCCCCAGCGGGGTAAGTTGGGGTTTGTACTTTTCGCGATAAACAAAGACCACGATGGCAAATAATAACAAGACGATATTCTTCCAGAACGTTTGCCAATTGGTCAGTACGAGGGCATCCCCGAAGCACCCGCAATCACTGACAGGATTCGTCAAGGCGAGCGCTAATGTCAACGGCGTGAAAAATGCCATGAATAGTAAAGCTCCCCAAGCGAGGCGGGATACCCACAGGTTGAACAGTAACGCTATCCCGATCAGGAATTCTGCCAACGAGAGGGCAAAGGAGAAAAATAGTGTCGTGGCATTCATCCAACTCATGCCGAACGCGTTGAAGTAGTCGGTGAATTTATAATCCGACCCTAGCGGATCTATCCCTTTCACGAAGCCGGAGTAGATAAATACGATACCGACGACGATCCTGCAAAGATTTTGAATGAATTTGCTTATCATGTTTACTTTTCTAGTTTTCAGTCTTTAATTCTCCACGACTAGGCGAATTAACCCGAACACGGCGTAATTCACCATGTCGAAGTAGTTCGCATCAATACCTTCCGATATGATTGTCGCTCCTTGATGATCTTCGATCTGTTTGGTCCGGTTGATTTTCATCAGGATTAAGTCCGTGTACGAGCTGACGCGCATTTCCCGCCACGCCTCGTCGTAATCGTGGTTTTTGGCGAGCATGAGTTCTTTCGCTTGCAGGAAATAGTTCTGGTAGAGATGCAATATTTCCTCTCGCGGGGTGTCGTTGCCCGGACCGAGTTGCAATTGAATCAATCCCATGATGGAGTAGTTGATGATGCCGATAAATTCGGGAACGATACCTTCTCCTACTTTCGTGACTCCTTTCTCTTCGATACTCCGGATTCGGTTCGCTTTGATATATATCTGGTCAGTGATCGACGTCGGGCGGAGTATTCTCCACGCTGTCCCGTAATCCTGCATTTTTTTCACGAAAATATCCTGACATATATCTATCACTTTATCATATTCTTGCGCTGTGTTTGGCATAATTCTATCGTTTTTTAGTAACAGAATTTGAAAAATAAGTTGTTTCTTTGAAGTGTAAAATTAGTCAAATAATTCAAAACCGGAAATTGAAATTGGAAAATTATGATGGAGATCGTTTTAAAATTACTGTCTGGGTCCGGTTATCGAGAATGTATTTCTGGGGGAACGATGGATGCGTTGGATGTTCGGAACGATTACCGAGATGGGAATACTTTGTATTTTGAAGCATATTAATATATTTGAGTTCGGCACAATTCTTTCTTTTTGAACTTTAGAAAATATGGTGGAATAGAATATTTTCTAAAAAATTGTAGGGCATTTTCCGTTTTTTTTGTTTTAATTTTATTAACTTGCAAGAATTAGATTGATTTTGGAATAATAGAAATTGATGATTATGGAATATCTATCATTTCGTTTTGACCATATTGTGGTTACGTGATATGTTGTGTTGTATGTAATATTATTATAAATCAGTGGTTTATGAGGATGCGATTGATTTTTATTTGTTCAATTTTATGTATTGTGTGTGTATTGAGTTCTTGTTATAAAGATACAGGTACGAACGTTATTTCAGGGAATTCTTCAAAATTAGTGTGGAATGAGGAACTTTGGCATATATTGCAGAATGATTCAAACTTTATAAAAATCGGAGAACTTATACTGAAAGATCGTATTGCATTTAATAAAATAAAGGGGCAGGCTGATTCGGAAATTGAAGTACGGAAACAAATGGATTCTTATATAGTAGCAAATTCTACTATAAATAAAGCTATTAGTAAACAATTGGTTATATTGCACGATAGATATTCTGAGTTTTCAAATAAATACTATTATTATTTTTTAGATTCTATTAATATAAATCTATCTACGCTATCTAGCCGTTCGCAGGAATGGGAGGTAATTGGTGATTGTACTAATATGAGAATGTACTGTGGTATTATAGCCCAAAACATGACAGAATTATATGAAGCTTATTGTTCTTTATGTAGTACTTGCCAATATAATGCTTTCACACCTGAGCATGCAGTATCTGTTGCGATTCAAAGAATTAATTTTTTTACGAATAATGAGCATAGAATTTTATTAAATAATTATTATTCCCTTGTTTTTATCGTTGGGCGTAATAGTCCTTCATGTGAATACGCTGGTCAACTAGCCTCACAATTTTATGAAATGGGTTCTTCAATTAGGTTTGTTGCTGAAAAAATGAATCAGTTAAAGTATTATAGACAGTATCCTGATGTTCTGTTTGGACTACCTTCTTGTAAAAAGTGTGGTGATTATATTATAGGAGGAGGGGATTCTTCAAGTGGCGGAGATGCCGGTGTTATGCCGGGAACCGTCGTGACTGAAGTACAATGGTGGCCGTCAACACATGAAAGAATTATTTATGATGCGCTTGAAAATGAATGTTTAACACAGGAACAGCTTGATTCAATTAATCTGGGAAGTTTATTAGCAGATAAAGAGGTTGGGGCACAAGATACGGCAAATGCACATAAACATGCGATGCGACAACTGAATGAAAGTATCGAAGATTGTATAGTTAAGATGCGTGATTATTTTGTGGACGAGATGTTGATTTTTTTTAATGATGGCAATTATATAGCTTTAGGTAAAGGTTTGCATCTAATCTCAGATGCGTATAGTCCGGCTCACCGTTTAAAAGTTTGGAGAGGTAATTTCTGGGCATATTTACCGCATATTGCGGAAATAGGTGCTGCAAACCAAAGTGGAGTAGATAAGTCTATCGTCGCTGTAAAATGGATTTATAATGAAGTTGTTAATAACGGTAGAAATCCTGTGACTGTATTTGACGAATGGATAGATGAGAGAAATCCCATTGCACCTAAAAGAGCAAAAAAATAGAACATATGCAAAAAAACAAGATTCAAATATTATGCCATTTGGTATTTGTAACTTTAATCGGAATGATATGTAATGCTTGCTTTGTCGTTAATGGCAAGTATTGGGATGTACGTGAACCTTACGAGGCGATGAATCCCACGGAATACGTGTTTGATTTTCCAATTCAAACGGTACGAGGGATGATTGATAGTTGTTTTGATTTGTCTGTTAGTGAACGTTTTAAGGATATATATGTTAGGAAATTAAGATCTGATTTATTCAAGTTAATACACGCCGAAGAGTTTCAATCTTATGTATTCAGGGACAAAAAGGGAAACTATTTACCTATGATTGTTTATCCAGTCTTGATGATTGATTCGTTAGGAGAAAATCAGACTATGATTCAAGTGAAATCAGAGGAGCATACGATTGTAGCTGGTAAACGATTTGTTTTTTTTAATCCAGAAAGATTCTCTATGTGGGCTATGCGTTATAAAAGGGAAAAATCATCCACAATTGAAGAATATGAAATATTGCGTTATCTTGGCAAAAGATTAGGACAGATGAATATGCCTCCAATTCATTATCCCAAAGCAATGACATTAGAGGAAGTGAAGTCTAGGTTTTCGTATTTTCCATTCTCTGAAAGTGATTTGGAGTTTGGAAAATGAAAGATATATTTCAAATAGTCAAAGTCATAATTAGAAATAAATACTATATTTGAATTATAGAAATATGGTTTAATTTGTGATTTATATAAAATTTATTTTATTGATTTTTAGATGATAGAATATATATATATAACGAAATTTCTTGTATTTCTGTAGTGTAAAAATTCAGTCAAATAATTCAAAACCGGAAATTGAAATTGGAAAATTATGATGGAGATCGTTTTAGGAGATAAAAAAGTTAGTTTGGAGCGACCTGTCGTGATGGGTATTTTGAACGTGACACCCGACTCTTTTTATGACGGGGGAAAGTACTTGAGTGAAATCGGGGTAATCAAGCGCATCGACGAGATCGTGGAGCAAGGGGCGGGGATTATTGACGTGGGAGCTTATTCCACTCGTCCCGGGGCTGCTTTCGTGAGCGAGGAAGAGGAACTTTCACGGTTGAGTTTTGCCGTCGAGCTGGTGCGTAAATACCATCCCGAGGTTCCGGTTTCGATAGATACGTTCCGGTCGGGAGTGGCAAAGGAGATTAATCACTGTCTGGGACCGGTTATCGTGAATGATATTTCCGGCGGCACGATGGATGAGAGGATGTTCGAAACGGTTGCCGGGATGGGGGTACCCTATATATTGATGCACATTCAAGGTACGCCGCAAGATATGCAAGTAAACCCACGCTATGATGACGTGGTACGTGAGGTTGGGGAGTTCTTCACGGAGCGTATAGCCCGTCTGAATGCCTTGGGATTTAATAATATCATACTGGATCAAGGTTTCGGTTTCGGGAAGACCGTGGCACATAATTATCAATTGATGGATAAAATGGAGTCTTTTCTCGATTTTGGATATCCTTTACTCGTGGGCATTTCTCGCAAAACGATGATATGGCGTTTATTGGATATTACCCCGAAAGAGGCACTGAACGGTACTACCGTGCTCAACACGATATCGCTAATTAAAGGTGCTCACATCCTTAGGGTTCACGATGTTCGTGAAGCCGTGGAGGCAGTGAAGATCGTGGAGGCGATGAGAGGGTGAATCACTTGCCATAGCACGATTCCGGCAGTGACGGAGATATTGAAGGAGTGTTTTGTCCCGAATTGCGGTATTTCAATGCAGTTGTCCGAGAGGTCGATGACTTCCTGCTGCACGCCTTTCACTTCGTTGCCGAACACGAAGGCGTATTTTTGTCCGGGAGTGATGGTAAAGGTTTCGAGAGAGATGCTGTTCTCCGCTTGCTCCACGGATAGAATGGTGTACCCCTCGTTTTTCAATTCTTTCACGGCATCGGTAGTTTCCTCGAAATATGCCCAGTCGACGCTTTCTTCCGCGCCGAGGGCTGTTTTGTGTATTTCCCGGTGGGGTGGGGTGGCGGTGATACCGCAAAGGTATATTTTCGACAACCGGAAGGCGTCCGACGTGCGGAATACCGAACCGATGTTGTTCAGGCTGCGCACGTTGTCAAGAACTACTACAAGCGGGAGTTTTTCTGCCTCTTTGTATTCTTCCGCGGAGAGGCGGTTCAGTTCTTCGTTGAGGAGTTTGCGATGGGACATGAAATTGAAAATTGAAAATTGAAAATTGAAAATGAGGGTGAGTCATTTCGATTTCCAATTCGGGGTTATTAATGATAGTTTTTAGTTTATTTGAAGATTGAATATGTTTTTTGAGTTTTAATTTTCAATTTTGCATTTTCAATTTTCAATTGTTTTGCCGAGTAAGGTGGCTGCCGTGCATTCGGTTACTCGAACTTGAACGAGGTCGCCGACTTTAGCGCCATTATCCGGGAACACGATCACTTTATTTTGGCTGCTACGCCCGAAAAGTTCGTCCGATTTCTTTTTGGAAACACCTTCGACCATAACTTCGAAGACTTTACCCACGTCTTTCAAGTTACTTTGATGAGATATTTCTACTTGCATGTCAATCAGTTCTTGCAGGCGTCTGCCCTTGACTTCCTCGTCCACGTTATCCGGTAAGTTACGGGATGCCATGGTGCCGGGGCGTTCGGAGTACTTGAACATGAAAGCGGAATCGAACATCACTTCTTTCATCAAATCGAGAGTTTGCCGGTAATCTTCCTCGCTCTCGTTGTGGAAGCCCACGAACACGTCGGTAGATATTCCACAATCCGGGACAATCTCACGGATGGCACGGATACGGTCCAGATACCATTCACGGGTGTATTTCCGGTTCATGTCTTTCAACACGGAGTTACTGCCGGATTGGAAAGGCAGGTGGATGTGTTTGCAGATATTGGGATAAGTGGCGATTGCCCGAAGTATGTCATCATTCATGTCTTTCGGGTGTGACGTGGCGAAACGGATACGCATGTCCGGTACCGTTTTTGCAACCATGGCAAGCAACGCCGGGAAATTCATTTCCGTGTTATCTCCCCGCCACAAGTACGAGTTCACGTTTTGCCCGAGTAGGGTAACTTCTTTATATCCTTTTGAATGGAGGTCGAGTACTTCGTTGATGATGCTTTTCGGGCTGCGGCTGCGTTCGCGTCCCCGCGTGTAGGGCACGATGCAGTAGGTACAGAAGTTGTTGCATCCCCGCATGATAGACACGAATCCGGAGATGGCCGTTTCGTCTATGCGGGAAGGGCAAATGTCTTTATAGGTTTCGGTTGTCGATAATTCGATATTGATGGCTTTTTCTCCTTTTGCCGCTTTTTCGATCAACAAGGGAAGGTCCATGTAGGCATCCGGTCCCACGACGATATTCACGTTTTTTTCCTGTTCGAAGAGAGCGTCGCCCAATCGTTCCGCCATACATCCCATGATGGCAACCAACACGTGCGGTTTTTTCTTTTTCACCTCGGTGAAGCCTTGTACTCGCCCGCGTACCCGTTGTTCGGCGTTTTCACGGACAGAACAAGTGTTGACCAGAATTAAATCCGCCTCGTTTTTGTCTTCGGTTCGTTTGTATCCTTTATCTTCTAGTATGGCTGCCACCACTTCGCTATCCGCCACGTTCATCTGGCAACCATAAGTTTCTATGTAAAAATTCCGTATCTCCATTCTCAAATTTTATTTCCGAGGTGCAAAGGTAGTGAATTTCATTCAAAATCCTACCGTATTCCCAAGGTAATCCTAGGGTAATAATATCTCTCCTTGCTTGCAACCCAAGTGTGTGGCACTTCTAGCATCGTGGGGAAACGGTGGGGTAAGCGTGTTGCAAGTGGTCAGTAAGGGGTGTGAGGTAGTAATACGGTGGTATTACCGGGGGATAAAGATAGAAACACTTTGAAATGGTATAAAATAGATAGTAATATTCGATATATTATATGATTATGAGTAAAATACAGATGATATTTATGATTACATACGCCCAATTATGAGAATGTGCCGTTTGAGATACCGAGTTCGTGGGTGTGGACGACATTAGGAGAAATGTTTACCTTACAAGCTGGTAAAAATATTACAACTAAAGATATTTACAATACACCCGACACCAAACATCGTTTTCCTTGCTACGGAGGTAATGGACTGAGAGGATATGTTAGTAATTACAATAAGGAGGGACGTTACCCTTTAATTGGAAGGCAGGGAGCATTATGTGGTAATATAAATGAAGCGCATGGGCAATTTTACGCTACTGAACACGCAGTCGTTGTTGAAACATATTGTGAAACAGATATTGATTGGGCTGTTAACGTCTTAGTATATTTAAACTTAAATCAATATGCAACTTCTACAGCACAGCCGGGCTTATCTGTTGGTACAATTAGTGAAGTTATGATTCCTGTACCTCCGTTAGCAGAACAGCAAAAAATATCTCAAAGAATAAGTAACTGGTTTACCCTCATCGACCAAATTGAGCAAGGTAAAGCCGACATACAAGTTGCCATCAAACAAACTAAGTCCAAAATTCTCGACCTTGCAATTCACGGCAAACTTGTACCCCAAGACCCGAACGATGAACCAGCCTCGGAATTGCTCAAACGTATTAATCCGAAAGTGGAAATTACTTGTGATAACGTGCATAGGAGGAAGTTACCACAAGGTTGGAGTAAATGTTATTTGAAAGATGTGCTTTCAATTATAATGGGGCAATCTCCCAATGGAGAAACAATTAACCACACAAATGGTATAGAGTTTCATCAGGGAAAATTATGCTTTTCGGAAATCTTTGTACAGCATTCTAATGTTTACACATCAAAACCAACAAAGATTGTCGAGAAAGATTCTTTATTACTGTGTGTTAGGGCTCCCGTGGGTATAGTAAATATAGTAGAAAGAAAAGTCTGCATAGGTAGAGGTTTATGCGCATTAAAACCTAAAGAAGGAAATACAAAGTTCTATTTTTATTGGTTGCAAACCTTACAGGATACATTTGAGTATAAAGCAACGGGAACCACGTTTAAAGCTATTTCTGGTGATATCATTAAATATGAGTATATCATGTTACCTCCTCTTGTCGAGCAACAGCGCATCGTACAAAAGATAGAAGAACTTTTTTCATCCCTTAATATCATTCAAAAAGCCTTAGAAGTGTAAATAATTTCACTTCTAAGGGTATTGTTACATTACCAATTCACTACCTTATCCACGATTTTCTGCTGTTCACTGGCTGTTCTTCGGAGATAGATGCGAGTTGTTTCAATACTTTCATGTCCCATAAGGTCGGCAAGTAAGGCAAGGTCGTTGAAACGGTCGAGGAAATTTTTTGCGAAACGATGGCGAAATGAATGAGGATAAACAACATCTTTATTCAGTCCGTATTTTTCTGCAAAGTGTTTCAATTGTTGTGCAATCCCACGTGTAGTGATACGATTTCCAAATCGGTTTAGGAATATATAGCCTGAAGTAAGCCCTTTTTCTTTGAGCCATTGGGAAGCTTCTATACGCAAGTTTTTCGGAATATACAAACGGCGTATTTTTCCACCTTTGCTATAAAGGTCAAGATGACCAACTTGTACATGCTCTGCTTTGATATGAAGAAGTTCACTGACACGTGCTCCGGTGGCAGCCATAAACCACACGACGAAATACCACTCATCATACCCATCTGCTTTTAAGCGTGTTTTGAGGAACTTATAATCTGCATCACTGATTACGTTCTCCAAAAAATTCTTCTGTTGCACTTTGACAAACTTCACCTTCAGTTTCTCTTGTTTCGTAAAGTCCAGATATTTGTTGATACCCTGCAATCGTAGGTTTACTGTCTGTGGTTTGAAGTTCTCCATCAAATAGCCTTTGTAGGTCAAAAGGTTCTTTTTGTTCACTTCCCCATAGTGATTGAAGAAATACTGTACCGTCCACACATATGATGTAACGGTATTTTTTGCCAAATTAGTTTTGGCAAGATGGCTTTTGAATTTTGTTACCATATTACATTAATTTATAATAAATACGATAACAATATAAGAGAATGTATAGTGTATATGACTGTTGATTATATTCTAATTGTAAAACATTACGGGAAAGCAAGGTCGGTTTAGTAGTTCCTCTTTCGAGCAATAAATGTACCGATACCGCCTTATAGTGAGCAATAAAGGATTGTTTATGTAATAAATATTGCTTTTAATTATCTCTATACAATTATGGAGAGTTTACAAATTCTCCATAATTGTATCTAATTTAACGAATGTCTTATGAACGGCATCTATAATTCGTTTTTGTTCAGCCTGGGGCGGTATGGGAATTGTCAATTTGGAATATTCAGAAATCCAATATCGTTTATGGGTATCGCCAATTAAGCGAGTTACGCTCATAAATATTGCGACAAATCCTATTTCAATATCTTTTTTAACCTGCAAAATCTTCATGGCAGATGATTTTACTTTGAAAGGAAAATCTACAAGTTTTGAATCTGTAGTAAAGTCATCAAAGATAATACAAGGCAATTGAGAATATATTCCCTTAACTTCATTGGTATAACCGATAATGAACGATTTGCCAGCTGTTAAAACAGGGATAGGATAAGTATCATTATAATTTGTGGTATCGACAATATAAGCCGTAGGTTGTTCATAATTTACAACATCTTCGAGTTTACATAATACCCATCCGGTGGGCAAGTTCTGATAATGCACGTTATCACAAGTAATTTCCACTTTCGGATTAATACGTTTGAGCAATTCCGAGGCTGGTTCATCGTTCGGGTCTTGGGGTACAAGTTTGCCGTGAATTGCAAGGTCGAGAATTTTGGACTTAGTTTGCTTAATGATGGCTTGTAAATCAGTTTTGCCTTGCTCGATTTGGTCAATCAAAGCAAGCCAGTGTTGAATTTCTGTAACGATACGCTGTTGTTCTGCAAGGGGCGGTATCGGAAATAATAAATCCGACAATACTCCAATATATAATTCCTTTTGATTGGTACTCCCTGCAAGATTATCTTCCAAATGCCGTTGTATAAGTTGCGATGAAATATAAGCAAAAACAAACTCAGATTTAATCTCGCTTGTTGTCCTTATAACTGAGACATGAGAATCTGGTACAACAAAAGGATAATTCTTCAAATAGCTTTCGTGGAAAAGTCTTGTTCGTCCAACTGTTCCAGTTCCTGTTGAATTGACAAGCACATCTCCTGTTTTTAGCTTGTATTCCTCGCTCCATTTACAAATTGTAGATGGGTCTAAGAAGCGTGCTTGCTCTAAAGATATACCGCCTTCTTTTAGATTACATTTTTGAGCAAATACAGGATAGGTTTTATCCGTATCTGAATACTTTGGGGATTTACCTCTAGATAAGAACAAACACATTTCTCCTAATGTCGTCCACACCCACGAACTCGGTATCTCAAACGGCACATTCTCATAATTGGGCGTATCGGAAGATGTGGACTTCTTATTGCGTTTAATTTTTCCTTCTTTAATTAGGCGTTCTTTTTCTGTTTTAATTCGTTCAAGTAAAATAGATGCGGGTTCATCATTGGGGTCTTGCGGTACAAGTTTGCCGTGTATTGCAAGGTCTAATATTTTCTGGCGTAATTTTTTTGTATCCATGATTGTGGTTGATTTGTCCTGTTTATGGTAGGACAATTATCATTCTATTGCTTATTAAGTTCAAATTCAATTTCTTCAATCGTGGGAAGTGAAGACTTCCATTTATCTGTCAATTCATCGTCCAATACTGTTTGCCAGGAGGCAATACCCATGGGACGTTTAAATCCCTCTAAAGAATATTTGACAACGGTTTCATTTTTACTTTTTACGAGTAACAGACCGATTGTAGGTGCATCCGTTTCATGTCGGAGTGTCTTATCTACTATCGCTTGATACATGTTAAGTTGTCCCATCATACCTGGGTCAAAAGGAATTGCTTTCAATTCAATGACAATGTAACAACGAAGTTTAAGATGATAAAATAGCATGTCAATGATGAAATCTTGCCCATCAATTTCTAAATGTATCTGTCTTCCCACGAAAGAAAATCCTTGCCCCAATTCTAGTAAAAAATTTGTGATATGAGTAGTTAATCCATTTTCTATATCTTTTTCACGACTATTGGAATCAGCCCCGGTGAAATCTATCAAGTAGGGGTCTTTAAACAACTGTTGTATCATATCAGATTCTTCATCGGGCATAATTGCTGGAAAGTTGGTTGGGAGTTTGCCTGTACGTTCCACCGTGTATGCTTTAAGATGTATATCAAGCATGTTATAACTCCATCCATTTTCTATTGCAGCCATTGCATACACTAATCTGCGGTTGGGTTCTTTAACCTTCTCCATCAATACGATATTGTGTCGCCATGATAATTGTGCAACGCAGCGTTGCACAATTGATTCGTCCTGCCAGATTTCTGCGAATTTCCTCATGTATTTGAGATTCCTTGGTGAAAAGCCTCTTTGCTCGGGGAATGTTCGTTTTAAGTCTTCTGATAGTTTATCTACAATCTTAGCTCCCCATCCTTCTGCTTTTTGGCAATTCAAAATGTGACGCCCTATATGGTAATACATCATTGACATTTGGATGTTTGCTGTCCACATCACTTTCCTTCGGGCTTGGTTGACCTCTTCTTTTATGGATTGAAAAAGTTCGGCATACCATTGAGGAAGTGAAGCATCTGGTTGACCTATGGGAAAGAAAATACCGTCAACTTCCTTTAATCGTCCTAAACGTTCTACGTTGTCATTTTTTTCTTCCATCATTCTTTGATATTAGCCATTAACTTTTGTAATTCTTGCACTGCTTTGCTTATATTTTCACTCTTGCTCTGTATCTCTTCTATCAGTTCGACAAGTGTATATGTATCTTCTTTACCGCCCTGCTTTATCCAAGTGATGTCAAGACTTGTCTTGTCACGACTCGTAATTTCGTCAATGGAATATTTGCGCCAGCGACCGGAAGGATTTGTTTCGGCATTATAAGTTTCCTTTCGAGCAGAGAGGTTTTCGGCATGAAAACAGGAAACAAAGTCGTCTAAATGATGGCGTTCTAATTTGTTGGTGGCGAGCGTGTGTTTCACATTCGTACGGTAGTCATAGAACCAAATTTCTTTTGTCGGTTGTCCTTTGGTAAAAAATAATACATTTGCCTTTACGCCTTGCGCGTAGAAAATACCCGTGGGTAAACGGAGTATAGTGTGCAAGTTGAAGTCGGCAAGCAACTTTTTGCGAATGGTTTCTCCCGCATTACCTTCAAAAAGCACGTTGTCAGGAAGTACCACTGCTGCTCGACCGCCATTCTTTAACATCACCATGATATGTTGTAGGAAGTTGAGCTGGTTGTTTTTGGTTTCCACGTAGAAATCGGGACGGTTGATGTCTACCGAACCTGCTGGTCTTGTCCCGAAAGGAGGATTGGCAAGAATCACATCCACTAATGTATCCGGAACATTTTCTAGGGAGTCTTGACAGAGAATAGGACTTCGGTCAGTACCGATTCCATGCAGGTAAAGATTCATTGATGCCAACGTTACGACAAGGGCTGTATTGTCAAAACCATGAAGGGCCTTATTTCTAAGGAAATCACGTTTGTCTTTATCTTGAGATTCCTTTTTCATGTGGTCATAAGCCGTGAGTAGAAAACCTCCGGTACCGCAAGCGGGGTCACAAACTGTTTCCGTTATCTTGGGGCGAGTAACGTCTACCATCGTTTGTATTAGAGAACGGGGCGTGAAGTATTGTCCTGCACCACTTTTTTTATCTTGACCATTTTTCTCCAAGATACCTTCATATATAGCACCCTTTACATCGCCATCCATTAAGAGCCATTGTTCCTCTTCAATCATGGAGAGTACTTTCTTTAAATACACGGGTTTGTCTATCTTGTTTTGTGCTTTGGTAAATATCGTGCGAACGAGAACACTTACTTCATCATTATTTTCATCACCTAGAAATTTAAGAGTTGTTTCATAATGTTTTAGTAAGTCCAAGCCTTCGTCTTTGACTGCTAGTAAATCTTGCCAACCATAGCCTAGTGGAATTGCTGATTCTCCCCCGTACTCGACATTCTCCGCATCCATTTTCAAGAAAAGAAGATAGGTCAATTGCGTGATGTAGTCCGTGAAACCGATGCCTTGTCCCGCGAGAGTGGTGGCGAGTGTCCATACTTTTTTCGTGAGTGATGATTCTGTATTGATGTTTTTCTTTGCCATTATTATGCTATTTTTCTATAAATGATGAATTTCGAGAGTGAAATCAAAGCCTCGTCCGCGGCGGCAACTCCACCAAAGGCTTTAATGAGTTGGGCGGCACGAGTTTTGTCATCTTCCCTGATATCTTTAATGTTACAAGCCCCGTTAGAAGCGATATAATTTACGATTTGCCTTATTATTTCAATTTGTTTATCCGTGATATTCCGTTGCGTTTGCCCATACCATAGATTGAATCTTTGTTGGGCGGTCGGATAAAGACTTTCCAAACGGTCTATCTGATGATAAGCATAGCGAATCAACTGAATGATATTGGTCAGCGCATCTTTTTCTTCTTTAGTAGAACGAGTTTTTACACTATTAGGATTGAGAATGGTATACGAGTTCCATAATTGCGATTGACTGAATTTGTTGTTGGCTATTCTTAGTCTATTTTCTAAATCTTTCAAGAGTGAATAGGTAATCGGACTTCCATCGTTGTTATAAATGAGACGTAATGCTTCCACTTCATCTTTATGCTCGTTACAATATTGTTCAAATGCGGAAGTCATACTTTGTGCCTCTTCTACAGAAAATCCTGTTGAAATTAATTTATCTTCACCCGGTTGTAGGGTAAATACGAACCCTGCATTAAGGATAAGCAGATATTCACGAGCCTCCGGATAATTAGCGATATTGGCAACCAATTTTTTCCGCTCGATATTCGGTTCGTTTATATCCATGTAAGGAGGGAGGGAGGCTTGTTCTAGTGCAATATAGATGTTATTTGAGATGTCTTTCATGTCGGTATGAGCCAAATTCATGAATTTGGTTCGCTGAGATTGGTCGCTCTTGTTATAAATACGAGATAGACGACTGGCTAACAGACGTAGATTACCATCATTGACATTTCCGTGTGCTATATGTTCAAGTAACTCCTTGAAAGTAATCAATTTTGTTGTCGCTCCTTCTGACGGGGGAGTAATCTTCTTGTCATGTTCGGTTACCCCTACAGCATCTACCAAGAAAAAGCAATCTTTACTGAATGCGTTGGGAGTAACATTACGCAACTGTTCGTCGCCAATAGTGCGAACACCACGCCCTTTCATCTGAATATAGAGTGGTTCGGAAATTACATCTCGCATAAAAAGAACGACTTCAAGCGGTTTTACATCTGTACCAGTGGCAACTAATGTGCAGGTCACGGCAATACGGAATTCCTTATCGTTTCTGAATTGACGTATCAACTCGTTGCTATCCCCTGATGAGTAGGTTATTTTTTGTACAAATGTATCGTCATTCTCATGCCCGAATACTTCTTTCGCTATGCGGACTATATTCGTTGCGTGATTTTCGTTGAGAGCAAATATTAGTGTTTTTGGTAAATAGTCTATATTAGCTTCTCGCGGAGGGTCATTGAACATTTCGGGATAAACAGCATCTCGGTAAGTCTCAAGTACAAGTTTGATTTGAGCCGGATTTATTATACTGCGGTTCAATTCTTCTTTCGTGTAGTTTTTTGTTTCTTTATTGCTGATGTCCTCGATTTTACCCGTGTAGACTGTAGCCCGTTTCAGTTTATCGCCTTCCAATATTGCACCTCCTTCT
Organism: Butyricimonas sp. Marseille-P3923; assembly: GCF_900184685.1. Classification (GTDB taxonomy): domain Bacteria; phylum Bacteroidota; class Bacteroidia; order Bacteroidales; family Marinifilaceae; genus Butyricimonas; species Butyricimonas muris. The sequence continues at coordinate 1,141,579 of NZ_FXXL01000007.1, read as the reverse complement.
TCCGTTGCTTTTGTCTTGATACGGTAAATTCGACAATCTACATTCACTCCATCAACAATTGACTCTTCAAGTGTGTAGTTTACAATTATATTGCTGTTGAAGAATGCTTTCGTTTCAGGTGCGGGAGTTGCTGTAAGTCCAACTAATTTTGCCGTGTTGAAATAATCCAAGACTTTTTTCCAATTTCCATAGATGGAACGATGGCATTCATCTATGATTATCATATCAAAGAAATCAGGAGGGAGATTCGGGTTTCGTGGAAGTTCTATTTCGGAAGTTTCGTCATATTCTTCATCATTATCCGTATCTTCGATATCTTCTCCTTTCAAAAGTGAAAATAATCGTTGAATGGTTGAAATTACTACATTACTGTCTTGCGGGACTTTCGGGGAATGCAATCTGTTTACAGTGAAAATGGTATTGAAAGGGTCACCGTTTTCCGTAAGACGGAACCGTCCAAATTCACCTTCTGCCTGTTTCCCAAGATTATTCCTATCTACCAAGAATAATATGCGTTTCATGGGTGTATAAGCAAGAAAACGATATGCCGCAAGACAAGCCGTGTATGTTTTACCTGCCCCGGTAGCCAAATTCATCAAAGCACGATTTTGTCCGGAACGGAAACTCTTTTCCAATTCCGTGATAGCTTCATATTGACAATCGCGCAGTCCTTTTTTACGAAGTATCGGAAGTCCAGCATAAAAATCCTTTATGCCAAGCATTTTTACAATTTCTTTTGGAGTGTGTATGCGATTCAGCTCAATATAATCAGAATTTTTGTTTCGATGATCTCGAAATAGAACTACATTTCCGTTTGATTGATATATCAAAGGAAGCGGATTCTCGTAAGTTTGATAACAATTCGGTACGCTGCGAACATATAAGGTGGCTTGTTGGCAGACTATATTTGAAGAAACATTTGTTTCTTCTCTTTTGGCTTCTAAAATACCGACGGCTTTGCCATTAATAAATAGGAAATAGTCTGCTTCTAAATTTCCTTTCAACAAACCTTCTTTAATTGCAACAGCTGTAATATTGGGTGCATAATGATCTCTGTCAACAATTGCCCATCCCGCATCAAGAAACATTTGGTCTATTTTTACACGAGCCTTTTCTTCCGGTTTCATAATATCGCTTTTTAGTTCTGATAAGGGAATGTTATCAGAAGTTACAAAGTTAGCGAATAAAAAAGAGAATTTTATGCTATTTCCTCTTGGAATATTAATTACAGGTAATTACTGTCAAATCGGCAGAGAACATTTTTTGGCATAACTATTGTCATTTAGTTGTCGTAAAAATTTGAAGTACAATTAAATTAAAAATATAGAGTTATGTCAACAGGAAAGATTGGAGTTTCAACAGGGAATTTATTCCCGATTATCAAGAAGTTTTTATACTCGGATCATGATATCTTTTTGAGAGAAATTGTATCGAATGCCGTGGATGCTTCACAAAAGATGAAGGTGCTGGCTTCGAACGGGGAGTTTAAGGGTGAACTTGGTGAGTTGAAGGTAAGAGTGAAGGCTGACAAAGCGGCAGGTACGTTGACGGTATCGGATAACGGTATCGGAATGACGCAGGAAGAAGTGGAGAAATATATCAATCAGATCGCTTTTTCCGGCGCGGAAGAGTTCATGAACAAGTACAAAGATAACGCGGCGGCTATTATCGGTCATTTCGGGTTAGGTTTTTATTCTTCGTTCATGGTGAGTGACAAGGTGGAAATCGTGACGAAATCTTATAAAGAGGGGGCGAAAGCGGTGAAATGGTCGTGCGAGGGGAATCCGGAGTACACGTTGGAAGAAACGGAGAAAGCCGAGAGAGGTACGGACATTATCATGTATATCAACGAGGAAGAGAAGGATTTCTTGGAGGATTCGAAGGTAAACGAGTTGCTGACGAAATATTGTAAGTTCCTGCCTATCGAGATTATTTCCGGGAAGAAGAAAGAGTGGAAAGACGGTGAGTACAGGGATACGGACGAGGATAACGTGATAAATGACACGAATCCGGCGTGGACACGTAAGCCCGCGGACTTGAATGAGGAGGATTACGAGAAGTTCTATCGCGAGTTGTACCCGATGGCTCAGGAGCCGTTGTTTCATATCCATTTGAACGTGGATTACCCGTTTAACTTGACCGGTATTTTGTATTTCCCGAAGATTGATAATAAGTTCGAGATTCAGAAGAATAAGATACAGTTATACAGCAATCAAGTGTACGTGACGGATTCGGTGGAAGGAATCGTACCGGAATATCTGACATTACTGCACGGGGTGATCGATTCTCCGGATATTCCTTTGAACGTGTCGCGTTCTTATTTACAAAGTGACCGTAACGTGAAAAAGATTTCCAGTCATATCACGAAGAAGGTTGCCGATAGTTTGACCGATATATTCACGAACAAGCGTGAGGATTACGAGAAGAAGTGGGATGATTTGAAGATATTTATCCAATACGGTATGCTGACGGACGAGAAATTTGACGAGAGGGCAAAGAGTATTTTCTTGTTCAAAAATACCGAAGGGAAGTATTTCACGTACGAGGAGTACGAGAATTTGATTAAAGCTAACCAGACGGATAAGGATAATAAAGTGGTATTCTTGTACGCCACGGACGAAAAAGAGCAATACACGTATATTGAAGCCGCGAAGGGGAAAGGTTACGATGTGTTGTTGATGGACGGTCAGTTGGATACGCACTTTATCAATCATTTGGAGCAGAAGAATGCGGAACATCGTTTCGTGCGGGTAGACTCGGATGTTATTGATAAGTTGATACCGAAGGAGGACGCTAAGGAAGTGGCTTTGAGTCACGAGGAGCAGGAGGAATTGCGTGCCGTGTTCTCGTCCCAATTGCCTAAAGACGGGGGGATGTTCATGGTGAATTTCGAGGCGATGGGTGAGAATGGTGATCCGGTGATCGTTACGCGTTCCGAGTTTATGCGTCGTATGAAAGACATGGCGGCAATGAATCCGGGTATGGGATTCTATGGAGCCATGGGAGATCAGTATACTTTGGTCGTGAACACGGATCACAAGTTGGTGAATGATATTCTGGAGAACGAGAAGAGCGAGATGCAAGCCAAGTTGGAACCGATTTACTTCGAGATTAAGGAAACCGAGAAGAAGCAGGCGGAGTTGGATGAATTGAACAAGGGCAAGAAAGACGAGGAAATTCCGCAGGTAGATAAAGATAGGAAGACTGAGTACAATAAAACTGTTTCCGATTTACAGAAGCAGAAGAACGAGCTGTTGGAAGAATATGGAAAAGGTAATAAGGTTGTAGGTCAGTTGATTGACTTGGCTTTGTTGGCAAACGGGTTGTTGAAAGGAGAGGCTTTAAACAGGTTTGTCAAGCGAAGCGTGGAGTTGATAAAATAAAAAAGTTAAGCCGGACGTTTGTCCGGCTTATTTATTTCAGAAAAAATCATTACTTTCGTTGGATGAATTTGATTGAAGTTACTTAAAAATATAAAATTATGCAGGTTATTTTTTCTTCCGGGACATATAAGAGAACGATGGTAAGGTCTATCGTGGCAATCGTGACAGGTATCGTTTTGGTGCTTTGGCCGACAGAGGTGTTGAATTACACGGTTAAGATTATCGGGGCGGTGTTCTGTCTTGCCGGAATCGTGTCTTTCCTCGTGTCTTTGCGGGATCAGGATGGGAACTCGCCGAGAGGTTTGATTTCTTTTAACGGGATCGGGAGTATTATTCTGGGTATTCTGTTGTGGGTGATGGCGGATACTTTTACCAATATATTGATGTACCTGCTTGGTTTTATTTTGGTTGTCGCTGGTATCGGTCAATTGGTTGTTCTTACTTCTGCAAGGAGATTCGGGCAGATTAGCGGGATGAGTTATTTGTTCCCGATAATCGTACTTTTGGCGGGTATTGTTATTTTCGCGAATCCGTTTTCCGCGAAAGAAGGAATAATCACTTTTTTCGGGGCGATTTCTATATTTTACGGGATTACCGATTTGATTAATCAACGCCGGATTAATCAGTTGAGAAAAGAGGCGCATGAGGCGGAACAACAACAGAAGTTGGGTGGGGGTGAGATTGAGGACACGGAGTATGAGGAAGTTGAATAACCTTTTTAATTTCGGATTTACGATTTCAGATTTATGATTTCAGATTTATGATTGAAGAGGAGTTTGTAGGCTTAGGATAGTATTATTTAAGAATAGATATAATGGTGTATATTATTAATAAGGAGGATTCGGTTTATAATCGTTTTTTAGCAGAGCTTAGAGATAAAGAAATACAAAAGGATCCTTTGCGCTTTCGACGGAATTTGGAGAGAGTCGGTGAGATTATGGCTTACGAGATCAGCAAGACTTTTCACTATTCGTCGCGAAAGGTGCAAACCCCGATAGATGTGGCGGACGTGAGGTTGGCAGATGATGAAGTGGTGGTGGCTTCTGTTTTGCGTGCAGGGCTTCCTTTTCATCAAGGGTTTCTAAATTACTTTGACCGTTCGGGGAGTGCTTTTATTTCCGCGAGAAGAAAATATAAAGAGAATCATATAGATTTTGAGATTCGTTTCGATTCAATTTACACGCCTAGTCTGGAAGGAAAGCAATTGTTGCTGGTAGATCCGATGCTGGCAACCGGAGCGTCTATCGTGGTTGCTTATCATGAGTTGTTGAAGCAAGGTGGAAGACCGCTGCACACGCATATTGCAGCTATCGTGTCCAGTCGTCAAGGTGTGGATAAAATTACCGAGGCGTTGAAAGATGAGCCGGTTACGATATGGACAGGTGCCGTGGACGAGAGATTGACGGAGAGTTGTTATATTGATCCGGGAATCGGTGATGCCGGTGATTTGGCATTTGGAGAGAAATTGTGAAAACTTAAAGATAAAAACTAAAAGCTAAAAGTTGAAGGTTCAGATTAAAGCATTATCTTTGGCGTCATGGAAATGAACAAATATTTAATAGCTGCCTTATATGTGTTTGCCGGTTGTGTGGCAACACTCCCGATTGGGGTGCGTGCCGGGAATGTCCCTGTTGCCAATGACAGCTACCGTTTGTTGATTTCTTCTCCCACTGAAAAAATTATAACCGTTTGCACGGATAAGAGGACCGCGGATGATTTGGACTATGGTGTTTTTAGTCATCAGAATTATTTAGCCTCTATTGATAGTGTAAAGGTTTATTATACTTACTCACCTTTAGTGCTTCCGGGTTGGAAAGTACCCGAAGTAACAGCTAATCCCATACGAGCGCCGGGGAGATGCTGATAATTTTAGATTTATGATTTTAGATTTACGATTGAAGAGGTAAACTATGTTTTATCATTTTCGATTTTCATTTTTCAATTTTTCAATTATAAAAAAGTATGGGATTTAATGATATATTAAAAAGTATGTTCGGTAACAAGGCAGATCGGGATATGAAGGAGTTGTTACCGGTGGTTAAGAAGGTGAACGCGGAGTGGGAGAAGATTAAAGGATTGAGCCATGATGATTTGAGAAAGGTGTCTGCTGATCTGAAGGCGAAGATACACGCTCATGTAAAATCAGAGGAGGATGAGATCGCTACGTTGAAAGCAAAAGTGGAAAACGAGAAACCCTCTATCGAGGAGAGGGAGGAAATATATAACCGGATTGATAAGCTGGAAGAGCAGATTGACAAGAAACTGGAGGATATTTTGAATGAAATATTGCCAGTAGCTTTTGCGGTGATTAAGGATACTGCACGACGATTTACCGAGAACAAGGAAATCGTGGTAAAGGCCACGGATTTTGATAGGGATTTGGCCGTGACGAAAGATTTCGTGGAAATAGAGGGGGAGGATGCCGTTTATTTTAATTCGTGGCTTGCGGGAGGAAATGAGGTTACTTGGGATATGGTACATTACGATGTGCAGTTGATCGGAGGTTCCGTGTTACATCAAGGGAAGATTGCCGAGATGGCTACCGGTGAAGGTAAAACGTTGGTGGCAACTTTGCCTGTTTTCCTGAATGCTTTGACAGGGCGAGGCGTACATGTGGTAACGGTCAATGATTACCTTGCCAAACGTGACTCCGAATGGATGGGACCGTTATATATGTTCCACGGTTTGTCAGTAGATTGTATTGATAAAACGGAGCCTAATTCTCCCGAGAGAAGAAAGGCTTATCAAGCGGATATCACTTTCGGTACGAATAACGAGTTCGGTTTCGACTATTTGAGAGATAATATGGCGATACACCCGGAAGACCTTGTGCAACGGAAGCATAATTATGCTATCGTGGATGAGGTAGACTCCGTGTTGATCGATGATGCCCGTACTCCGTTGATTATTTCCGGTCCTGTACCCAAGGGGGATATCCAGATGTTTGACGAGTATAAGCCCCGTGTGGAAAAGTTGGTTCGTATGCAGCGTGAGTTGGTTTCACGGATTTTTAACGAGGCGAAGACTTTGCTTGCCAGCGGTGACCGGAAACAGGAGGAACAGGGTGCTATTCTGTTATTGAGAGCGTTTAAGGGGTTGCCCAAGTACAAGCCATTAATCAAGTTCTTGAGTGAACAGGGAAATAAGGCGACTTTGGTAAAGACCGAGAATATATACATGCAGGAAAACAACCGTCGTATGCCTGAGATCACGGACGAATTGTATTTCGTGATCGACGAGAAGTTGAATTCAATAGATTTGACGGATAAAGGGCATGATACGATTACGGCGGCGGGAGAGGATCCGAACTTCTTTATATTGCCGGATATCGGTTCCGAATTGGCTGAAATAGACAAGATGAATTTGTCTGACGAGGAAAAGGTCGAGAAAAAAGACCAGTTGGTACAGAATTATGCTACCAAATCGGAGCGGGTACACACGGTGAACCAGTTGTTGAAAGCGTATACTTTGTTCGAGTTGGATGTGGAATATGTGGTGATGGATAATAAAGTGAAAATCGTGGACGAGCAGACCGGACGTATCATGGAAGGTCGCCGTTATTCCGACGGTTTGCACCAAGCTATCGAGGCGAAGGAGAACGTGAAGGTGGAGGCTGCCACGCAGACATTTGCTACAATTACTTTACAGAATTATTTCCGTATGTACCACAAGCTGGCGGGTATGACCGGTACGGCGGAAACGGAAGCGGGAGAGTTCTGGGATATTTATAAATTGGATGTCGTAGTTATCCCGACGAATAAACCGATTATCCGGAAAGACGCAAACGACTACGTGTACAAGACGAAACGCGAGAAGTATAATGCGGTAATAGAGGAGATTATCCGATTAGTGGAATTGGGACGTCCCGTTCTGGTGGGTACGACTTCGGTTGAGGTATCCGAGTTACTGAGCCGTATGTTGAAAATGCGCGGAATTAAGCATAACGTGTTGAACGCTAAGTTACATCAGCGGGAAGCTGATATTGTGGCTGAAGCCGGTAAATCGCAAGTTGTTACTATCGCTACCAACATGGCAGGTCGTGGAACGGATATCAAGTTGAGTCCGGAGGTTCGTGCCGCGGGTGGTTTGGCAATTATCGGTACGGAGCGTCATGATTCCCGTCGTGTTGACCGTCAGTTAAGAGGTCGTGCCGGACGTCAAGGGGATCCGGGTTCATCACAATTCTTCGTGTCATTGGAGGATGATCTGATGCGTCTTTTCAGTTCCGAAAGAATTATTCGTGTTATGGACCGTTTGGGACATGAGGAGGGGGATGTGATTCAACACTCGATGATCACGAAATCTATCGAGCGTGCGCAACGTAAGGTGGAAGAGAATAACTTCGGTATTCGTAAGCGTTTGCTGGAATATGACGACGTGATGAATTCGCAACGTGAGGTTATTTACAAGAAAAGACGCCATGCATTACTCGGGGAGAGAATCGGGGTGGATATTGCTAATAACATGTACGATGTTTGTGAAACGTTGGTAGAAGTACATAAAGATAGCAACGAAGTAGAGGATTTCCGATTGGATGTATTGAAATATCTGTCCGTGAATTTTGATATAAAGGAAGAAGAATTCCAAAAGACTTCCGCTTCGGAATTGACCGAGAGATTGTATAAAGAGGTGAGAGAAACCTTTACCCGCAAAGTAGAAGGAATTTCGAAACAGGCATTCCCGGTGATTAAGAATGTGTTCGAGCAAAGGGGTGAAATGTTTAAGAATATCGTGGTTCCTTTCACGGATGGCAAGAAAATGTATAACGTGGTCACGAATTTGGAAAAAGCATATAAGACAGAGGGGGAAGAATTAGTACGTGCCTACGAGAAATCGATTATGCTTGCCCATATTGATAATGCATGGAAAGAGCATTTGCGGGAAATGGACGATTTGAAACAATCGGTTCAGAATGCCACGTACGAGCAAAAAGACCCGTTATTGATCTATAAATTCGAATCGTTCAATTTGTTCAAGACGATGGTGGATAAGATCAACAAGAGTGTGGTTTCTACTTTGATGAAAGGACAAATTCCGTTCGAGGCTCCGGAGGAAGTAAGACAAGCCGAGGAAAGACGTACGGATATGAGCAAAATGCGCACGGGACGTACGGATGCTCCCGCGGCACAGACAAATCAAGGACCTCGTAAAGTGGAGCCGGTGAAAGTCGGTCCTAAGGTGGGACGTAATGATCCTTGTCCTTGCGGAAGTGGTAAGAAATACAAGAATTGCCACGGTAGAGAAGAAAATTAATTTTAGATTTATGATTGATGATTTCAGATTCTTGCTGTAATCGTCAATCATAAATTTTAAATCGGAAATAATTATGGTTTCATTATTTATCAACTGGGATGTCAGTCCCGAGATTTTTAATTTAGGAGGCTTCTCTATCCGGTATTACGGTTTGTTGTTTGCGTTGGCGTTTGTTTGCGGATACAAGGTAGAAGAGAAGATGTTCAAATCAGAGGGATTAAGTCAGCAATGGTTGGACAAATTATGGATATATGTTGCCGTGGCAACCGTGATCGGTGCTCGATTGGGACATTGTTTCTTTTACGGGTGGGAATATTATCAGAACCATTTATTGGAAATTGTTTTGCCATTTCAACTCAGTCCGTTTAAATTCACGGGTTTCCAAGGGTTGGCGAGTCATGGTGCCGCGATAGGTATTATCGCGGGATTATGGTATTATTCCAAGAAAGTGAGTAAAAAATCAATCTTTTGGATATTGGATCGTGCCGTGATTCCTATTGCTCTTGCAGGTTTTTTTATCCGGATGGGGAATTTGATGAATTCGGAAATAGTCGGACTTCCGACCACTTTGCCGTGGGGTTTTATTTTTATCCACGGGCATGGGATTGAGAATCCGGAATTACCTCGTCATCCGGCTCAGTTGTACGAGGCAATTTGTTATTTAATCAGTTTTGCCGTGTTAATGCATTTGTATTGGAGAACGAATGCGAAAGATAAACAGGGTTTTCTATTCGGTATGTTTTTGATCTTGATTTTCGCGGCACGTTTCTTTATCGAGTTCGTGAAAGAGGATCAAGAGGCTTTCGAGGCTTCGATGACATTGAACATGGGGCAATGGCTGAGTATTCCTTTTGTCCTTGTGGGTATCTATATGGTATGGAGAAATAAAACGCCGTTGAAAGCGAAGTAATTTATGACTAGGTGAATATGAGTTACGATAAAAGATTCATGAAAGAGGCAATTCGAATTGCCGTGGAGAATGTGAAGAATGGGACGGGAGGTCCTTTCGGGGCTGTTGTTGTGAAAGGCGGGGAGATTATTGCATCTTCCGGGAATACGGTAGTACCGGATAATGATCCGACAGCTCATGCCGAAGTGAATGCTATTCGTAAGGCATGTAGAAATTTGGACTCCTTTCAACTGGAAGGGTGTGAGATCTATTCCAGTTGTGAGCCTTGTCCGATGTGTTTGGGGGCAATTTATTGGGCTCGTCCGAAAGCTGTTTATTATGCTTGTACGAAAGAGGATGCGGCTGAAGGCGGATTTGATGATTCTTTTATCTATAAGGAAATCATGTTGGATGGTTTGCGACGTTTTATCCCGTTCGTGAACGAGAAAGAAGAGGGTGCCGGGGAGGAATTTGAGCTTTGGCGTGAGGAAAAGAACAAAGTCAAGTATTAGAATCTGTGTTCTATAAAGTTATGAATAGGGCGTGTTTTGAGAAGGATACGCCCTATTTTTATGTCCTATTTCCAAATATTTCTTGCTGTTTTTCTCTTTTTTTATTAAATTTGTAAACCTCAGGTATTTGCTTTCTGTATAAATACATGTCACTTCTTGGCATTCGAGGGCGTTTTCGGACGCTACAACATTTTATGTTGTGTTTTTGTTTAACTTTTGAAATAGGAGGAACGTGGAGCTGAAAAATGTACTGAAATATTCGTATACCGAATTAATAGATTTATTTGAAAAGGACTTCCCGAGTATATTGCATAACGCAAGGATAAGCGATGATTGGAGAGTCTTCGAGCAATTTTTGAAAGAATATATTCGAGCGACTCTAATCAGACGTCCTTCGCCTCTTTCTATACGGCGTTTTTTTCGCATGTTCGTGAATCGTTCCCGTTATATTCATGATTTCTCGACGGGTGAGAAAATCCGGTACGAGCCGATAAAATGGTTATGGGAGGCTTTGCGGGGGGAAGATAATGATGTGCATCAGGACTTTTTGATCGACAGGTATTTTTTGTTTAAACAGTTTCAAAATAGCTTTGATGTTTTGTCAGATCAAGAGCAATGCAAGAATTGGAGAGAACGTTGGGAAGTGGGTACGGATGAAGATGTTGCCGAGGAACGCCGGGAGAATAGAAAGCGAATATCTTATTTGTTAATTCGTAAAATAGAGCGACGGGATAAAATGAATTCCCGTTATCGTTTTGCCGCAGAAACGAGTGAAGAGGACAAAATGAGGCTGATAGACGAATGGTGGAAAGACTATAAATTTCATTTGACGATGGCAATACGGGAACCGGATGAATTGAATCTGTTTTTGAATCATACGTTATCTGACAAAACGATGCAAATCCTGCATGATGCAAAGCGGAAAGGAATACCTTTTTTCGTGACGCCTTATTATTTATCCCTGTTGAGCGTGAAAGAGAACGGGTATGATGATTCCACGATTCGGAGTTACGTGATTTATTCCCGGGAACTGGTAGAGAATTTCGGACATATTCAGGCTTGGGAGAAAGAGGATGTCGTGGAAGCCGGTAAGCCCAATGCGGCAGGTTGGTTATTGCCAAATTCGACAAATATTCACCGTCGTTACCCGGAAGTGGCTATTTTTATTCCGGATTCGATGGGGCGTGCTTGTGGAGGATTGTGCGCTCTTTGCCAACGGATGTATGATTTTCAAAAAGGGCATCTGAATTTTAACTTGGATCGCTTGAAGCCGATAGAAGGATGGGAGAGAAAGATGGAGCGGTTGATGACTTATTACGAGTATGATTCTCAATTACGGGATATTTTGATCACGGGAGGTGATGCATTGATGAGTCAGAATTCGACGTTGGAGAAAATTCTGGATGCTGTTTACCGGATGGCGGTTCATAAACGGGAGGCTAACAGGGAGCGGACTAAAGGAGAGAAATATGCCGAAATCCGGCGGGTGAGATTGGGTTCTCGTTTATTGGCGTATTTGCCGAGTCGGATTGATGACGGATTGATTGATGTCTTGAAATGTTTTCGGGAGAAAGCCACTCGTGCGGGGATACAACAATTTTTTGTGCAAACGCATTTTGAATCGCCGTTGGAGATCACGGAAGATGTGGTACGTGCGGTACGACGCTTGCTGGATGCCGGATGGATTATAACGAATCAACTCGTATTTACCGTGGCGGCATCCCGCCGGGGACACACGGCAAGGTTGAGGGAGGAATTGAACAAAATAGGAATTTTGACTTATTATACTTTTTCCGTGAAAGGCTTTGGTGAGAACTATGCTCTGTTTGCCCCGAACAGTCGCTCCATGCAAGAGGTAAAGGAAGAAAAAATATACGGTCGTTTGTCCCCGGAATTGGAGAAAGAGGTGTTGGATATATTGAAGCGTCCGGAATTGCTGAATCCCGGTTTGGTTCGTTTATTAGAGAAATATGGTCAACCCTTCTTGGCTACCGACCGGAACGTGATGAATCTGCCGGGGATAGGAAAAAGTATGACTTTTGTGACAGCCGGTTTGACTAAACAAGGGAAGCGAATTTTACGTTTTTCCTTGGACGCGAATCGTCGACATAGTCCCGGTGTGGATAATATCGGGGATATTTATATCGTGGAGAATAAATCTATTGCGGCATATTTACGCCAGTTGGAAGAATTAGGAGAGAATGTTGAAGACTATTTTTCTATATGGCATTACTCGGAAGGGCACACGGAATCCCGCTTCGCTTTGTTCGAGTATCCGGAGCAATACACGGGTATCACGGATGATTTTACAAATTTGATCATAGAGTCTTAAAAAGAATTGCGTATTTGTAAATTTTAGGCTATCTTGGCTGTTGTGTTTAAAAAATACGTTTATGAAAAAGATCAATTTAGTTTCAATCGTAGTATTGTGTATTATTTTGCTTGCCGGATGTGCCGGAGAACCTAATCAAGAGGTGAATATTATTCCTCAACCCCAGAGTGTGGCTGTTGAGGATGGTGGTTTCAAACTGTCCCCGAAAACGGTGATTAACGTTGTGCAAGGAGCGGAGGATTTGACTCCCGCTTGTACTTTCCTTAGTACATTGACCGAAAAATCTTTCGGGACACCTTTAAAGATCGAGAAAGGTGGTGCCAAGAGTAATGCAGTGAACATTACTGTTGATCCTTCCATGAAAGCTGATGCTTATGAGTTGACCGTGAGTGAGAATGCTATTCATATTCAAGGTGGAAGCTCAAAGGCCGTGTTTTACGCCATGCAGAGTTTGCGGCAGATGATGCCTGTCGGGATGGAGAAAGGGGAAAAAATGAACAAGATAAGAATCCAGAATGTACGGATTCAAGATGAACCTCGCTTGGGATACCGAGGTACGATGTTGGATGTTTGTAGACATTTTTTCACGGTGGATGAAGTGAAGACTTTTATCGATATGCTGGCGTTACATAAATTGAGCGTGTTCCATTGGCATTTGACGGATGACCAAGGGTGGCGTATCGAGATTAAAAAATACCCGGAATTAACTCGGATAGGCAGTCAACGTAAACAAACCGTGATAGGTAAAAATACCGGAAAATATGACGGGAAGCCTTACGGGCCGTATTTCTTCACGCAAGAGGAGATAAAAGATGTCATTCAATATGCGGCTGATCGCTATATTACAATTATCCCGGAAATCGAACTTCCCGGGCATGCTTTGGCTGCGTTAGCAACCTATCCGGAATTGGGATGCACGGGTGGTCCTTACGAGGTTTGCCAGATGTGGGGTGTTTTCCCAGAAGTTTTTTGTCCCGGAAACGAGAAGACATTTGAGTTTTGGGAAGGGGTGTTGACCGAGGTTGCCGAGTTATTCCCGTCTGATATCATTCATATCGGGGGTGACGAATGCCCGCGGGATGAGTGGAAAAAATGTAAGAAATGTCAGGCTCGAATGAAAAAGGAGAATATGAAGGAGGAGTACGAGTTGCAGAATTACGTGGTTCACCGGATTGAATCTTTTTTGAAGACGAAAGGGAAAAGGATTATCGGTTGGGATGAAATTTTGGAAGGCGATGTTTCCAAGACTGCTATCGTTATGTCGTGGAGAGGTAAGAGCGGTGGTATAGCCGGAGCGAAGAGGGGGAACGAGGTGATTATGGTACCGAATGATTACGCTTATTTTGATTATTATCAAGCGAAACCGGTGGAGAATGAGCCTTTCGGTATCGGTGGCTACGTACCCGTGGAGAAGGTGTATAGTTTGGATCCCACGGAAGGGTTGACTCCCGAGGAGGCAGCAAAAATCATCGGTGTGCAGGCTAATTTGTGGGCAGAGTATATCACGACTTTTAGCCACGCTCAATACATGTTGTTGCCTCGTATGGCGGCGTTGTCAGAGGTGGCTTGGACTCCGCAAGCGCGAAGAGATTATTCGGGTTTCTTGAATAGAGCCAAGTTGTTAACGCAACGTTATGACGCCTTGGGATATAATTTTGCCAAACATATTTTGCAGGAGCCGAAAACGAATGAATAAGATATTATGGTTTGCCTTTTTCTGTTGTAGCATCGGGGGGATTCTCGGATGCTCTTCGGAAAAAGAGATAAGAACGGAGGTTTCTTCCGGTTGGCAATTCCGTCAAAAGGATAGTGGCGACTGGCTTCCGGCAACTGTTCCGGGGACAGTGCATACGGATTTGCTGGCAAACGGGAGAATAGAAGATCCTTTTTACCGGATGAATGAACTCGGATTGCAGTGGATTGATAAGAAGGATTGGGAATATAGAACCGAGTTTTCGGTTGATGATGAGCTGATAGGCAAGAAAAACCAATATCTCGTTTTTCAAGGATTGGACACGTATGCCGATGTCTACTTGAACGGTGAGTGTATCGGTTCTGTGGATAATATGTTCCGTACGTGGAAATTTGATGTTTCCGGTAAATTGAAAGTCGGGGATAATGAATTGCGTGTTGTACTCGCTTCTCCCACTGCGAGAGGATTGGAAGAGATGAAGCGTTACGGTTTGAGATTGTCGGCAGATAATGATCAAAGTGAAAGAGGGGGAATGGGACAAGACCGGGTAAGCGTGTACACCCGTAAGGCTCCTTATCATTATGGTTGGGATTGGGGACCTCGTTTGGTGACTTCGGGGATATGGCGTCCGGTTATCATCGAGGCGTGGAGTGGTATGAAAGTGGAGGACGTGTATATAAAACAAACGGAGGTCACGAGGGAGTTGGCAACTTTAAGTGCGGATATTCGCGTGAAGGCGGATGTCGGACAAGAGGTCGAAATTGAGATTACGAGTGACGGGAAAGTCTTGGCTTCCGGTAAGAAGAGCTTGGAACGGGGAGAAAACAACGTTTCCGTGCCTTTTGAGGTGGAGAGTCCTCGGTTGTGGTGGAGTAACGGTTTGGGGGAGCAAAACTTGTATTCTTTTAAAGTGCGGGTGACGGGTGTCGAAGGTGTTATTGCCGAGAAAGAGGTGACGACCGGATTGCGATCATTGAAATTGGTACGGAAGAAGGATCAAGGGGGCGAATCGTTCGGTTTTGAATTGAATGGTGTACCCGTTTTTGCCAAAGGGGCGAATATTATACCGAATGATGTTTTTCTGCCTCGTGCGAATCGAGAGGTGTACGAGAAAATGGTTTTCGATGCCGCGAATGCTAACATGAATATGTTACGGGTATGGGGTGGCGGAATATACGAGGATGATGTTTTCTTTGAATTGTGTGACAAGTACGGGATTATGGTGTGGCATGATTTTATGTTTGCTTGCGCGATGTATCCGGGGAACAAGGAGTTTTTGGATAATGTTCGGGAAGAAGCTATTGATAACGTGGTGCGGATGCGTAATCACCCGTGTATAGCCCTGTGGTGTGGTAATAATGAAAATGCATTGGCATGGCGTCACGGTTCTCCCGGCGGGTGGGGATGGAAACAGCAATTCACGAAAGAACAACAGGATACCGTGTTTAAGGCTTATTATGACGTGTTTCACGATTTATTACCGCGCGTGGTGAGTGAATATATGCCCGGGTGCGATTACTGGCCTTCTTCCCCTATGGCGGGACCGGAACCGACTCAGCACGGGTTGGATGGAACGACTTCCGGCGACCAGCATTATTGGGGTGTTTGGCACGGTTTCCGTCCATTGGAGAGTTATGACGAGGTGACTACTCGTTTTTGTAGTGAATACGGATTCCAGTCTTTCCCGGAAATGAGTACTATACGTACCTATGCTTTACCGGAGGATTATGATATTAACTCGGAAGTGATGAAATCACATCAGCGGAGTTATATCGGTAACGGGCGTATTTCGGATTACATGAAAATGTATTACCGGGTTCCGACTGATTTCGAACAGTTTATTTATATGACGCACGTCTTGCAAGGGCTTTCGACGAAAATGGCTATCGAGGCGCATCGCCGGAATATGCCTTACTGCATGGGGTCGCTTGTTTGGCAATTGAATGATTGTTGGCCTGTCGCCAGTTGGTCGACCACGGATTATTACCACAAGTGGAAAGCGGCACATTACGTGATGCGTGATTGTTTTAAAGAGATCATTGTTGCCCCGAAGTGGCGGAATGACAGTATGCTCGTGTATGTTGTCAGCGACCGTTTGCAACCCGTGGAAGCTGAATTAAGTATTGATGTGATGGATTTCTCGGGGAAAATTATTTATTCGGAGAAGTCCAATGTTGAAATTCCGGCTAATACATCAACTGTTTTAACGGGTATGAAGCGTTCTTTTTTACTTCGGGGGGCTAGTGGAAAGGATGTCTTTGCCGTGGTTCGTTTGACAGCGGGAGGAAAGAACGTGGATGAGAAAAACGTGTACTTCGAGTATCATAAAGATTTGAATTTGCCCCAAGAACCGGAATTGTCGATTCTGGCTCGGGAAGAGGGGAAGCAAAAGTATATTTTGGTAACGGCAAATAAATTAGCATGTAACGTGATGTTTGCTTTGCCGGATAGTACGGCTTTCTTTTCGGATAATTATATCGATATACTGCCGGGACGGACGTATAAAATAAACGTGAAGACAGATGTTCCTCTCGCGGAGATTGAAAGACGGATACAGTACCGTTATCTACGATAAAAAATAAGAGCCGTGTATTTTTGAACATGGCTCTTGTTTTTTATTAGAATTCTCCGAAATATCCCGGGGGAGAGTTTTCTCCTGCTCTTTTTCTATCGGCTTTTTTACTTCCCATCGTGTTAAAGCGGTAAGATATCGTCAGCATGTAATAATTCTGGGTATTTGTACTGTATCTGGTTTGCGTGTAAAGGTCTTGGATGCTGTAATTCAATAAATTCCTTTGGCGCAATAGATCCATTGCTTTGAATCTTACTTGAAGTTGTTTCCGTTTTAAGAATTTCTTCCCGATCTCCATGTTTAACATGCTATTGGATTGGTTGATATTCCCGCCTTTTTTACTTAGCGTGTAGCTATAAGAATAATCTCCGGCGAGAATGAATTCTTTCCAGAATACCCATTTAACGTTAGCGTTGACGGATTGACTGAAAGAACTGGACCCTTCCGTTGTCGTGCTTGTTGAAGAAGTGTAAGAGGTCGAAGATCGAATATTGTAATCCAAGTTTTCTGAAACATTACTCGTGATCCCTAGATTGAATGAGGCCCTGTGTGAATTGGTAATATTCTTGATATTATCGTAGATCGACGGGCTTCTGGAATAACTGTAAGATAAGGAGGGGCTTAATCTTAATTTGAGAGCGTTGATCCCGAACGAGTAACTGGAATTCATGGAGATACTCCATTGACCATTTAAGTTTATAGGCGTGGAAAGCCGGGCTCCGCGCAATATCTCGTAACCATTGATAACCGTATCGTTTTCGATAAATTGGGTAGCGGTGGCTATATTATTGAACGAGTTATTGAAATTAAGCCCTACATTTAGAAAGTTGAATTTTTCTTCTGAAATTTTTGAACTGCTGAAACTGAGAGAGGCTGATTGTGAAAATGTTTTTTTCAAATCGGGATTACCTTTGGATACACTTAACTGATCACTGACGTCCAATACATCTTGCAGTTGACTTGCACTAGGTGAACTTGTATTTCCATTATAGCTAAAGTTTAAATTGCTTCTTTCTGTCAGAGAATAGTTGAAATTGAATTGAGGAGAAAGATTCAAGTAATTATTTTTCACGAGTGAATCCGGGGCGTTTAAATACTCGTATTTGTTTTCTTCACTGGATAAATTAATGGAACCACCCCCGTTGAACGAGAATTTTTCTTTGTAATAATTGTAATTGACCCCGATACTATTATTTATTCTGGTATTACTGATTTTGTTCGTGAGAGAGGTGTCAATACCTATGATTTCGGTAAAAAGAGCGTCTTTATACGATATACTCTCTTTATCCGATTCGTCCTGACTGTAACTTAACGAGTAATTGAAAGATAAACGGGCGTGTTCGGTCAAAGGTTCGGAATAGGATACGGAACCTGTTAATGAATTTGAAAAGCTTTTTGTACTGTTGATCAGGTTACGCAAAGTATCTCTTTTGTTGATAATACTACTGTCTTGTTGTATCCCGTCGCTTTTCGTGTCACTGACATTTATATTTCCGTTTATCGTTAATGTCCGTCCTCTTTTGGCAAACCCATGCATCCACGAGAAATTTCCACCGAAAGAATAAGAATCGTTATGGTTTTGGCTTTTGGCATTTGTGATATTTAATGTATCACCGTCTTGAATACTATTTCCCAATCTGATGGAGCGGCTATCCGATTTACGTAACGAGAATGACGGGGAGAAGCTGATCCTGTCTTTTTCACTGATTTCATAACTGAAGCGGGTATTGACGCTATGGCTGGAACTCTCGGACCAAGAGTGATTCTCGTTCTCGTAAATTTTACTTTGGTAACTTTCTGACGGGAAATAATCCTGTCGGGTAGAACTGGCAGAGTAGGATTCGTTATCGCTACCACTATAACCGCCGGTTAGTTCCAGACCTTTTTTGAAAGTATTGAAAAAGTCCATGCCGAAGTTTTTACCCCTGTTGTGTCCCCCTTTTCCCTTGTAAGAGGCGTTAGGTAAATCCGAACCTTGATTCGTGTTACGCAAACTTCCCCGGATAGAGAATCTGCGTTTACGATTGAACGCGTTTGCGTTCGCGTCCAGATTGTAGTTGTTGTTCTTGAAAGAATCTTCGACATCATCCGATATGCCGTAACCTAATCCGGCTTTACCGAATATTTTTAATTGATCCGGATTCTTGGTTTCGATATTCAAAGAGCGGAATTTCTTACCGTCATTGTAACCGGAGAAATTCGCTTCCTCACTTTTCCCGTCAAACATCTTGATTTTAGAAACGATATTTGCCGGTAAGGTTTGTAGGGCTGCCATCGGGTTATCAAGGAAATATTCCGTGCCGTCAATATAGATGCGTTTGACTTCTTCTCCGTTTGCCATGAGTTTGCCGTCCACGAGTTCAAACCCCGGTAATTTTTTTAATAAATCTTCCAATTCTGCGTCTTCCGGGACTTTCACGGCTGCCGCGTTAAATTCGGTTGTATCGCCTCTTTGGATGATAAGAGGCGGTTTTGCCGTGATAACAACTTCATCCAGTTCTTCCGGTAAAAGTTTAATAATCCCCACGTTTGTATCCGCTTTTACCAGATATTTTTTGGTCGTGGGTCTGAATCCGACATAAGAGGCGGTAACGATTACTTCCCCTGCCGGTATATCCTTTAGCGTGAATTCGCCCATGGCGTCCGTTACCGTGGTAGGTTTCTTTTCGGCTCCCAAGTATATATGGGCTCCCGGTAATGTATCGTCATCCGAATCCCCGACGATAACACCTTTAATCGTGTGTACGACGGTTTTCTTTTCCTGTTGTTTGACAGTATCTTTTCTTACCGTATCCCTTACCTGCGTTTGAGCCAGTAGTGACACGGGACTAACGGTCATCAGTAAAATAAAGGCTATTTTGAAAATATGGTGTAGCATGATTTTTCTTTTCTATTTTAAACAAAAATAGATATAATATTATGGAACAGCCATAATAAAAGGCGGGTTTATGATTTCTTTAAATACTGTTTTAACAAATAATTTAGAAGTTTGTTAGAAAGTGATACAAGCGTGTATTCCCGGTCGTTTTTCGATAATCGTGGGAGAGAGGGAGATGCTGTTCCTTCCGTATGGCTTCGTGAATATATAGCTACTTCCGACACCGATGGCTGCCCCGCATAGAATGTCCCACCAGTCATGTCGGTCATAATGAGTTCTGGTCCAAGCCACGTATCCCGAAAGGAGATAGGCGGGGATTCCGAATTTCCAGCCGTAACGCCGTTGTATAAATGAGGCTCCTTGAAAAGTAACCGTCGCGTGTCCTGATGGAAAAGCGTGATGATTGCTACCGTCAGGGCGTTTTTTCCGAATGGTATGTTTTAGAATATAACTTACTCCCACGGCGGTCACGGCGGAAAAGACGAATTGTTTAGTGCCTTGGTAGTCTTTTTTCAATAATGTTGTTGTTAGGCAAGCGACAGGAGTCGCGTAGTAAATGATATCACCGGAAGTTTCTATCGCTTTCTTTTGGGCTGATAGACGGGGGATAAATATTATATTCAAGAGAAAAAATAGGCTGCAAAATAGACAGAGTGATTTTTTTTTCGCGAAAGGCTGTTGTTTCATCTTGTTGATTATTAAAAGGTCGCCGCAAATGTATAAAAAATGTGCAACAAGAAGTCGAAAAAAAATGATTTATCATTTCCAAATTTCAAAAATAGTCGTACATTTGCAGCCGTTATCGCCAATTTAGCTCAGCTGGTAGAGCAACGCATTCGTAATGCGTAGGTCTGGGGTTCGAGTCCCCAAATTGGCTCACGAAAGAGAGATTGTTTATTTCGAAAACAATCTCTCTTTTATTTTTGTATTAATTATTACTTTGGAATAATCCAAATACTGGTGTATTTTCGTGTGACAAGTAAATTTATTACATTTGTATCCGAGAAGGACGTGTAATTTAAAGTCTGGATATACTAATTTATACATATTTGCTTGTGTTTATGAAAAAAGGAAGATTATTTTTGAGCCTATTGGCTTGTTGTGTGTTACTTGGGGTAAAAAGTGGAAATGCCCAGTCGTGGAAAGATATTTTGAATTCTTCTGCGGTAAAGGATGTGGTGAATACGCTCACGGGAAACGTGATTAAGTTTTCTGATTTGCAAGGGAATTGGAATTACGTGGAACCCGCGTGTAAGATGACGAGCGATGACAAATTGAAAGAGGTGGGAGGGACGCTTATGTCTTCCACTTTGGAGAAGAAGATCACGGCTGTTTACACGAAAGCGGGTATCGTTCCCGGTAAGTTTTCGTACACGTTTAACAGTGACAGTACTTTCACGAATGTTATCGGGAAGAAGACGTTGAAGGGAACTTATTCTTTAGACGAGAAAAATAGGGTACTTGTGTTGAATTACACGCTGGGAAATGCTTTCACCGTGAAGAGGACAGAAGTACAACTGACAAAATCGGGAGATCAGATTTCGTTGCTTTTTAATGTCGACGGGTTGATGAAGTTTGTCAAGGTGTTGTCGTCAATGGTGAAGAAATCTGACACATCGTCTACTTTAACTTCTCTGTTAAATGGGTATGACGGAATGCTTCTCGGGTTCGAGATGAAGAAATAGCACTTGTTTTTATATAGGAAAAAGTGAAGGGGAAGGTTCTTTACACCTTCCCCTTTCGATTTATTAAATATTTAAACTCCGGAATTTAATTCTGTACCCGGGTGGAGTGGTTATTCTGCGATAATTTCCCAAGGATAAGTCACGTCGCCGGTTTCATTATATTTGTACCCTTCGGCAGGACTCCATTCCATATTGGAAGGTTTGTTTGTATAGGGTTTTGAGCTGTATTTTCCTCCTTTCAAAATAAAACCTCCGATAGGTGTACCGGGTTGGTCTTCATCCGAAGCGAGGCAGCAAGGCGTGCGGTCGGAGTAGAACTCGCCGCTTTCAACCTCGATGATGCCGTTCCATGCCGCGTAAAGTGCATAGAATGCATCATTTTGGGATTGATTAGGTGTCTTCTTTGCTAATGCTTTCACCTTCGTGAGTAGAATATGTGAGCCTCCGTTACAGGCAATGGCTCCCTGTACGCCCTCGATAGTGGCGTCCTTGATAGTCATTTTACCGCCATCTTGAGCACGCACGCAATATGCCCACGTGTTTGGTCCATTCAAGTTCGTGGATGTGGAGCGGATGTATCCGCCTTCGATATGAATCTCTCCGCCACCGGCAATGGCAAAGTTCGAGGCAACAGCCTGCACGTTCTTTACGGTCATCACAGCCTTGGCATCATTGTTCCAGAACAGGGTGCCCGAGCCGATGGTGTTCGTCGTGTAATGACCGCCTTCGACAGTTAAGGTTCCTTTGTTTTCCACCACGCGTTTTTTGAAGTTGATGGCACTCTTGTCGTTGCCTTTGATAGTCAGTTCGCTGATGTTGATGAAACAAACATCCTCGTGGCTTGATTCTACCGCATAATCGGAATTGCTCTGGTGGAGCGTGATGGTTGTCGGTTTTGTAATATTAATAGCTCTTGCAATAGACGACAGGTCGTAATGGCGCCGGATGGTCACTTCGCCGCCCGCTTCGATTTGTTCAACCAAGCGGTTCACTTCGATGTACCGGTCTTTGGCAACGCCGTTGACAATCACTTTCGGGGCATAAGGACGACGACTGCCGATATTGTAGTTACCAGCCCACCAACCGATGTAGTTATCAGTGCGGTCGCAGGTGGGAATATTATCGGCTTGTTGTGCCACGGTATTGTTCTTCAATTCGATTGTGTACTTACTGTAAGCCTCCGGTTGGGATGAACAGTTGGCTATCGTGCCGATAAAGGCATGGGAATAGCATTGTTCCATCTCATAGACACGGTCGTTTACATCCTCTGCACATTCGTACACTTTGTCGAACGAGATGTTGCTTACCGAGCAGCCTTCAACCGTCACGTTGCGTTCGTGTGACTGGATGTAACCTATCAAACCGCCTGCTTGGTAAAGTCCTTCTGCCGGGGCTGTGGTTTTTAGGGCGCAACCGTTTACCGAGCAGTTGCGTATGGTGATGTCTTTATCGGAGTTGCAGATGAATCCGACCAAGCCGGCTATCTTTTGGTAACTGGTGATAGTAGCGTTCTTAATGTGGCAGTTTTCTATCGTACCGTGGTCCATGCGTCCGACTAAGGCACCTCCGCGATGGCAAGTTACGGTAGCTTTGTCGATGGTCAGGTTCTTTACCGTACCTCGGAGCACGTAGAACAGTCCGCCGTAGTAGTACCCAACGCCATCCTCGTGTCCAGTGTAATTGTCCACGTAAAGGTTACTGATGGTGTACCCCGCTCCATCCAATTCTTTGAAGGCTTTGCCTTCTGTGTCAATCGGTACCCACGGGTTGGATGCGTTGCCTTGCATATCCAAATCGGCTGTCAGCACGATGCGTGCACATTTTTTCGTGTCGATTAGGGCAACGGCTTTCTTCAGGGTGGCTACATCACCTACGGCGTATGTCGATACTATGCCGGCACCATTCTCGAAAGTGATTTCGTTTACCGTGCCGTGAATCTCGACGTTCCCTTTTTTCACGTTCAATTTATTTACCGAGACTCCTGCCGGGATAACCAGCGTGTTATCAGCCGTGGTGGCGTCTATTTCCTCGTAACTTCCGCTTAAGGTTACGGTCGATTCGGGAAGGTTGATGGTCACCTTTTGGGCGGATGGCATGGCGAGTGTTACGGCGGCGGGAGCTTTTTGTCCTTGTGTTCCTGTTTCATTGTTATACGCAATCGTTATCGCCTGTTCCGTCTCTGGAATAGAGATTTGTAAAGTTGTGTTTGCTGTCTCCTTGTATATCTTCGGGATATTGATTGTGGCTGCTTCTACGGTGGGTGCTTGTTTTACCACGATGTTGGTGGCGCCATCCTTGAGGGCTTGTGTCACATCGCTCATTTTATCCACCTCGACAATCGTACTCTCGAAATCGGGGGTATTAAATTCCGGGTTGATGGTCACGCTCATGCTTCCCTTCTTCGTCAGCAGGTTACCGGACACGTTGGTCTTGTAGTTGCGGCGGATGGGGATGTTGTGGAATGCGTCGTTGGTGGTGATTGCGTCACCATTGTTGGTAAATGTCATAGAGAAGTCTGCCAAAGTGCTTCCCTCCTCCGGTGTTGCCCAAATGTAGTCGATGGTCAACAGACCGTTTCCGTTTTCGGGTACAGCCGTGGTGTACGCTAATCTATCTTCTTCGCTCGCCATTCCCGTCAGCGCATTGAATTTGGTGGGTACGGCATAGAAAGTTACGCTTACATGGGTCGGCTTCAAACTTTCGGTTTGGATTGCGTTCAAGTCATTTGTTTTCACGTTCAATTGCCCGAAAGGACGGGTGAGTGTAACTTCTTCCGCGAAAGCCTCGGTCACTTTGAGCGTTTTTTTGGCAAAGAATGCGTCGAATTCGTCATTGTTCCCGGCGTACTCTTTTGCCTTGATAGCTGTAAGGCCATTTGCCGTGGTGTAGTGCTTATCCGCATTACTCTCCCCCGCGACATCTGCCCAGAACACGAAGTCGTAGGTTTGCGAGGTCACCAAGCGTAAATCGGAGAAAGTGGCTTGGTTTTGGGATACGGTTGCAATCTTCCGTTCCCCGTACAATTCCCCGTTCCGGTAAATTTCCAAGATACAGCGGTTTATTTGTGTTCCGTCACCGGCTGCACGGCTCATGGTACCCGCTTGCGGGATGGTCACGCTGATCGTTTGCGAGTTCGCGGCATCAAGTCCTTCGATCTTTTCTTTCTGGCAAGCTACAAGTGTAAATGCAAGGCTTGCAATGATTAAGAATAATTTTTTCATAATGTATTGAGTTTTTAGTGAATTACTATCCCATGGAAATTCATGGAAGATGGTAACTCAACGGTTTATATATATATTCTTCAAATTTTGTTGTTTATCAACCTCATTAGTGTATCTTTTTTAGTCTGGTATAACAATGTCTATTTCGCCGTCGAAGTCGGGATCGATGCCGATACCGGGGGAGTAGCTGCGTGTCAGGAACTTGTCGCGTATTGTTGTCAGTTTGCCGCGTGTGATGGGTACGTTGATTCCGCCTATTTCGTTGAGCACGACGCCTTCGCTGTCGCGGATGGTTAGTTTGACCGTTACCGCCGATTCCGTGCCGTTCACGAAGATATAGTCACTGGCAAGGTGTCCTTCTTTCTCCGAGAGCCGGATTATATTGCTGCTGAACGCCACTCCTAACCGGGCGTCGTTTGGTTTGTTGGTATAGGCGTTAAAACCGCACGGGAAGTAGCAGGTGTATTCCACTTCTACCCGAATCGTGGAAAGATCGGGCGTTCGGGAGAGTTTGTTGTCCGCCGTGGTTCCGGTTTTCGACAGTCGTTCGGAAAGTTTGTCGAGAAACTTGTCGAGATCGGTGGTGATAAACTCGATCTTTGCCATCGGGCGTTGGAGCGTGACGGTCTGTTTCACTGTCGCGTTCCATTGTTTGCGGTACCCCGTCAAGTCTAGTTCTTGGCGAGCGACGTACGTGTCTTTGTAGTCGTTGTTACCGGTATATGCCTTGGTTTCGGGGATGCTGATGGATGCGAGCGAGTTAACGATATAGTATTTGTCTTTTAACGTTCCGTCCTGCACGTAATCCATCCATGTCACGATGTAATATTTTGCGGCGTGCAACGGCAACGAGGTGCTGATGGTATGTTTTCCGTCGACCGCCGGGTTGCAACAGAGTACGCGATGCACAGCGGGAGTGCCGTCGATCTCGTCACGGAATACCTCGATGATCCAGCGTGTGTCGTGTTCGCCGGCATTTGCGGTTTCGGAACGCGACGACGTGTAGGGTTCTATGCTCGGGTCGGTTTCAAACGTCAGGTCTACGTTCACCAGCGTGGGGTCAACACCCCCGTCTTTCGGGGACTCCAGAATAGTCTTGTCGCACCCTGTCATGGCGAGAACGAGTAGGCAAACGATATAGATAGCTAGTTTCTTCATGTTCATACCTCCTTTATTTACCGAATTTATAAACCATGTTGATGCCGACTTTCGTCAATCCCCAGTAGTTGTATGGCGTGTCTTTCTTGTAGCGGGCGCCGTTCGGGATATTATAGAATGTATCGTATTTCGTGTGAATGTAACCTGCGCCAATCGTGAACTCGGCTGCCCAGCGACGGGTGAAGGGGAGTGCATAGCCGTAACTGATTCCCGCCCCGTAGAAACCATCGGGCGATTGGTAGCGGTTCTCTCTGTCTACAGAAATGTTAAACGCCCCTATGTTGAGGTGGATACCGAAGAAATGCCCTTTCATCGGCGAGTTCGGCCAGTAACGGAATTCCGGTTGAATGGCGAGAAAACGCAAACTGTAATTCCGTGCAACGGCGTAGGGGCTGTAAATAAAAGAGAGATCCATTGAGTAATGTTTGTTGAAAGCCATCTCTGTGCCGATGTTGGCGACCGTGGCTGCCAAGTAGACAACGTTCGTCTTTATTGCCCATTGGTAACATGGGTGCCGTTCGAGCGAGGCTACCTTCGCGGGTTTCGGCACGAGGAGAGTTGTCGTATCCGGTTGGGGAACGTCTTTGACTTCAACCTGTGAGGTTGGTTCCGGTATAATCGTATCGGTAGATTCTTTTTTCGCGATAGATTCCTCTTTCGGGGGAATAGATAGTGCTACCACTTCATTTTGTTTCACCCGAAACAAGTAACTGACGGTAACCAAGTCCGCCACGTTATGCCACCGGTTGGGAGTGTTCGTGGTTTGGAAATGATGCTCCTTTATTCTCTCGTGGATGATAAAATAACTTTTTACTTGATTGCTTTGATTCCTAGTCTTTTGTAGGTTGATATCAGGTGAGCCGAACGAGTCGCAAAAACTGAGCACCCGCACTTTGATGTCCCCATTTTCAATCTCTTGACGATGCTTGCGGATAGACAGACCGAGGAGTTCGATGGCTGTTTTATTTCTTTTATAGTTTTTGCGGAATAGTTTTTCGCCCGGGGAGAAGTGGAATATGACCGTATCTTGTGCCAAACTGTCTCGCGTGTGGGTATTGTAGGCGAAAGAGGGCGTTTGGACTAACAATAACGCGAAAAGCGCAAGTGAGTAATAAGCCATCTGTAAGGCGCATTTCTGGTATTGGCGTGTTCGTGTCTTCCCGTAAATCATGCGGTATCCGGAATGTTGCCAAGTTTTGTTTCTCTTTACGTTTCTCATGTCGATATAGTATCATTAAACGATCGTTTAATGATACTGTAAATCGAAAATTTGTCACGAGTGATGTCATTTTCGCAATTAATTGTATATTAAAATTAACGAAAAGCTATCTACATAGTTGTGTTTTCGAAAAATGTTGATATATTTGCGCATTAATAAACGATGATTTAATAATATTTCCCCCTTTTAAGTTTTGTATAAAAATGAGAGGTATTAATCCCCTCTTCGGGGACAATGAGATGGTCTATATAATTTTAAATTTTTAGTTTGATTTACGGTACTTTTCCCCGTTTCGAGCGTGAATAAGGTAAAAAATTATACACACGGGTATTCCGAGGCCCCCGATGATGCGTAAAAAAGATAGCGAAAAGATTTCGGAGGCAAGCATAAGTGATATACAAAGAACAAGGGAAAGTATGAGTTTTCCTGTACTTTTACAAAGTGCTTTGGAATCATACTTTTCCTTTTCTTCTTTTGTCATTGTGTTATACCCGGCGATAAGGAACGCTCCTTTACCGCGTAACAGTAAAATGGCGAGAACTAAAAAAATGGCAATAACACAAATCAAAACAATCATCTTTTTCTTGTTTTAAAATTCCGAGGTAAAGTGGAATATTAACTTTTTATAATTGCTTTGTGCCATTTGGAGCATGTATTGCGATTCGGCGAGAAACACATCCCGTCCCCATTTGTCTTTCGCTAGATACTGTGCTTTATGAAGTTTGAAATCTTCCAGTTCTTTGTTGTCCAGTGCTTCAATCCAGCAAGCCTTGTAGAGGTTGATAGGTTCCCAGCGACACGCCGCGCTATACTCGTGAAGCAAACGGTATTCGATGACTTCGAACTGGAGGGCGCCCACCGTTCCGATGATTTTCCGGTTGTTGAACTGGTTGGTGAAAAGCTGGGCTACACCTTCATCCATGAGCTGGTCGATACCCTTTGCCAGTTGTTTCGATTTCATGGGGTCGGCGTTCTCGATATACTTGAATAATTCCGGCGAGAAGCTGGGTATTCCCTTGAAGTGTAGTTTCTCCCCTTCCGTGAGGGTATCACCGATTTTGAAGTTTCCCGTGTCATGCAACCCGACGATGTCACCGGGGTAAGCCTCGTCGATAATGGATTTCTTGGAAGCCATGAATGCCGTGGGCGTAGAGAATTTAAGGTTTTTACCCAGTCCCACGTGGAGGTAGTTCGTGTTGCGTTTGAACGTGCCGGAACATACTTTCACGAAGGCGATACGGTCCCGGTGGTTCGGGTCCATGTTGGCGTGGATTTTGAAGACGAAACCGGTAAATTTCTCTTCTTCCGGCGACACGATGCGTTCTTCCGTTTCACGAGGGAGGGGAGTAGGCGCTATTTCGATAAAACAATCCAGCATTTCGCGGATACCGAAATTGTTCAAGGCAGAGCCGAAAAACACGGGTGCCAGTTGCCCCTGCAGGTAGGCTTCCCTCTCCGCGGCGGGGTACACTTCACGCACGAGTTCCAAATCTTCACGCAGTTTGGTGGCTGCTCTTTCGCCGATATGGCTATCCAGTTCGTCGGAATTAATGTCATTGATTTCAATCCCGTCTTGTATGGTCTGCACGCTGGCGGAGTAAAGGCACAGGTTTTCTTTGTGTATATTGTATATACCTTTGAACACGTCGCCGTTGCCGATAGGCCAACTGAGAGGGGTTACTTGAATTTGAAGTTCTTTTTCTATTTCATCCAAAAGGTCGAACGGGTCCTGTCCCGGGCGGTCGAGTTTGTTGATGAACACGATGACCGGGGTTTTGCGCATCCGGCATACTTGCATGAGCTTGCGGGTTTGGCTCTCGACACCTTTGGCGGAGTCAATCACGATAATCACGCTGTCGCAAGCCGTCAGTACCCGGAATGTATCTTCGGCGAAATCTTGGTGGCCCGGGGTGTCAAGAATATTGATTTTAACGTCTTTGTATTCAAAACCCATAACGGACGTGGCAACGGAGATACCTCTCTGGCGTTCTATTTCCATGAAGTCGGAAGTTGCCGTTTTCTTGATTTTGTTCGATTTCACGGCACCCGCTATATGGATAGCGCCCCCGAATAACAATAATTTTTCCGTTAATGTGGTTTTACCCGCGTCCGGGTGGCTGACGATACCGAATGTCCGTCTTTTCAAAATCTCTTCCTTGAAACCCATTTGTCTTGATGATTTTAGATTTTATTTTAGCGGGTGCAAAGATAGAAATAAATTTTAAATTTATACCCGGGGTGCGTGGGGAGATGAGGTAAGTTTCTGGCGTGTTCGATAATCTTCTTGTTATTGTCGGTGTTGATACAATGTATCCCATTGTTATTAAATTTTATCTAATAACAATTAAATTTTAATTCTTTTCCTTTTGGAATAGGGAATGAATAGGATTTGAATAGGAATTGAATAGGAAATGGTGCCAAGTAAATACAAATGATGTTTGTATTTTATACATGTTATATTCCTTATTTTAATTGAAATTCTATTCAAAACGGGCACCTGCTTTCATTCGTTTGCTGCGGGAGGAGATGGGGTGCTTTTGAAAGGACGAACTTTTTGTCGTGGAATTTAATTTTTGTCTTTTAAAGTCGTAGATTTGTGAAAACAAAAAAGGAATTATGGAAAAGTATATAGGAGCGCACGTGAGTGCATCGGGAGGAGTTGAAAATGCGCCGGTTAACGCGCACGAGATTGGGGCAACGGCTTTTGCCCTGTTCACGAAAAATCAAAGGCAGTGGAAGGCTGCCCCCCTGTCGGCAGATAGTATAAGGCTGTTTCGGGAGCGTTGCGAGCAGTATGGTTACACGGCTAAACAGATATTGCCGCACGACAGTTACCTGATTAATCTCGGGCACCCGGAAGCCGCGGGGTTGGAGAAGTCCAGAGAGGCATTTTTCGATGAAATGAAGCGTTGCGAGGAGTTGGGTTTGGACAGGTTGAATTTTCACCCGGGAAGCACGTTGAAGGAGATTAGCGATGAGGCTTGCTTGACTTTGATAGCGGAGTCGATTAATATGGCATTGGAACGGACGCGTGGGGTTACTGCCGTGATTGAGAATACGGCGGGGCAAGGTTCTAACTTGGGCTACAAGTTCGAGCAGATTGCCTATATTATCGATAAGGTGGAGGATAAAACCCGTGTCGGGGTTTGTCTTGATACTTGCCATTCGTTTGCGGCGGGGTATGATTTGGCGACTTCTTCCGGTTTCACGGAAACGTTCGAGCATTTCGACAACGTGGTCGGGTTTAAATATTTGCGGGGGATGCACTTGAACGATGCCAAGAAAGAGTTGGGTTCCCGTGTCGACCGTCACGATAGTTTGGGCAAGGGGACGTTGGGTATCGAGCCGTTCAAATGGATTATGCAAGACGGGCGGTTTGACGGGATTCCTTTGATTTTGGAAACGCCGGATGAATCGTTATGGCCGGAAGAGATTAGGATGTTGAAAGGATTTGTAAAATGAAAATATTGCATACTTCGGACTGGCATTTGGGAAAACGCCTGAACGAGCGGGAAAGGACGAGGGAGCAGGTGGAAGTGATGGATGAAATCGTGCGAATCGCGGAGGAGGAGCGTGTGGATGTTGTCGTTGTTGCCGGGGATTTGTTCGATACGTTTAACCCGTCGGTGGAGGCGATAGAATTGTTGTATCGTACGTTGCATCGCTTGGCGAACGGGGGCAAGCGGTTGGTGGTGGCTATCGCGGGGAATCATGATTCGCCCGACCGGGTGGATTCTCCCGACGTGTTGGCTCGTCAGCATGGAATCTTTTTCGTGGGTAGCCCGAAGGTGCATTTTAATTCCACGGTGACGGACGGGGGGATTGAGTTGTCGCGGTCGGAGGAGGGGATTTCCGAATTCCGGTTGCCGGGACACGAGTATCCTTTGCGGGTGATGCATACGCCTTATGCCAATAGTCTGCGCCTGTGCCGGTTTCTTGGAGTCGAGGGGCAGGAGGAGGGATTGCGTGCCGTGCTTCGGGAGCATTGGGGGGCGTTAGCCGCGAAGTATTGTGATAACGCGGGTGTGAATTTGTTGGTGACGCATCTTTACGTGGTGCGGGAAGGGGGAGATATGCCGGAGGAACCCGAGGATGAACGTCCGATTAATATCGGCGGGGCGGATGCGGTGTACACGTCATTGATACCCGACGGGATACAATACGCGGCGTTGGGGCATTTGCATCGCTGGCAAGTGGTGGACACGGCGCCTTGTCCGGCGGTGTACAGTGGTAGTCCCCTTGGGTATAGTTTTAGCGAGGCGGGGCAGGATAAATATGTCACGCTCGTGGAGGCGGAGCCGGGACAAGAGGTGCGTTTCGAGAAGCGGCGTTTGACGAGCGGGCGTCCGTTGGCACGGGTGCGTTTCGAGGGGGTGGAGCAGGCTGTGGCTTGGTTGACGGGGCATCCCGAGGCGTGGGTGGAATTGACGGTAGCGACCGATACTTACCTGACTGCCGCTGAAACGAAGTCGATACACGAGGCGCATGACGGTATCGTGTGTTTGATTCCGGAGGTGAAAGAAGCGTCGGTTTCCGATGAACGGGTGGCGTCGATACATGATTTGCGTTCTGACGTGAACGCTCTTTTTGCCGAGTATTTTCGTCGTCGTAAAGGGCAGGAGCCGAATGACGAGATTATGGCGTTGTTTAAAGAAACTTTATCAATTGAAAATTGAAAGTTGAAAATGGAAAATTATAAAAAGCTATCAAATCGAAATCAAGAGTTCTCATTTTCAATTTTCAATTCTTAATTTTCAATTATATTATGGTTCCGGTTAGATTGACATTAGAAGGTATATATTCGTATAGAGAAGCGCAGACGATAGAATTCAATCGGCTGACGGAGGCTAAGTTGTTCGGTATTTTCGGTCCGGTGGGAAGTGGGAAATCGACGATTTTGGAGGCGATGATTTACGTGATTTACGGGGTGATCGATCGGTTGAACAACGAGGTGAAGTATAATTTGATGAATCTTCAGTCCGATCGCTTGTTCGTGGATTTTGAATTCAAGGCGGGCGAACAGGGACGGGATTTTAGAGCCACGGTCGAGAGTAAGCGGAACAAGAAAAGGTTTACCGATATCTCTGTTCCGAAATTTTTATATCACGCGTGGAAGGACGGGGAATGGATGCCGTGTACCCGGGAAGATGTTATCGCGGCGATAGGGCTTAATGCGCAAAATTTCAAGCGGGTTGTGATTATTCCTCAAGGTAAGTTTCAAGATTTTCTTATGCTTCGGGATAAGGAGCGCACGGAGATGATGATGGAGCTTTTCGGGGAGTTGCGCCGTTATGATTTGGGCGGTAAGGTGGCTTATCTGGAGGGGGAAACCAACAAGAAAATGATTGATCTGAAAGGACAGTTGACCGGGTTGGGAGAGGTTAGCGAGGATGCATTGGCAGAGAGCAAGAAACGATTGGTGGGATTGCGGGAAGATGCGGAACGATTGAAAAAGGCGTTGCAAGAGGGGACGGAACGGGAAAATCAATTGAAAAAAGTGAAACAGCTGGTGGAGGAACGGGGTGTTCGGGAAGAGGAGGAAAAAGGTTTGTTGGGACAAAAAGAGAGTATCGCCGAATTATTGAAACAGGTCGAGAAGTACGAGTATTGTTTGCAATATTTTCAACAACCGATCAATCGCTGGGAAGATAGTTCCCGCCGTTTGGCGGAATCTGAAAAAGCTTTGTCCGGGTATCGGGAACGGTTGGTTGGCAAACAACAGGAGTTGACTTGTTTTAAAGAACAATATAATGAATTGAAGTTGAGATACGAGGAGCGGGATCAGTTGAAAGTGCGGGCGGAGCGGTTGGAAGGGGTGATTCGCTTGCGAAGTTTGACGGTGGAACAGAAGGATTTACGGGAACGGCATGCCAAAGGGGAGGCTATGGTGGCTACCACACGAGAGGAAGTCGAGGTTTTGAAACGTCAATTGGCGGAGCGGAAAGATAGACTGGAGAAATTGGTGCAGTCTATCCCGGATATGAAGTTATTGTCTGACATTCGGGAGTGGTATAGCCAGTATCATCATTTGCGGGAAGAAGAAACACGGGTGCGGGAGGAGTTGAAGCAGGTTGAAAATGAGCTGTTGAAAGATAAGGAAGTTGTTCTGTCCCATAAGCAAAAATATTCCTTCTTCGCTGACGCGGAAAGCGATACGTCAGAAGAGTTGTTGGAAGTATCTGAAAAAAGGAGCCAACAGATAGAGCGGGAATTAAAGGGTTGTCGGGATGAATTGATGCATCTGAATACTCGTCAGCGTTTAGTCGATTTTGCCAAAGAATTGAGCGAGGGGGAACCTTGCCCGTTGTGTGGTGCGTTGTCACATCCCGCACCTTTGCACGCGGAGGAGATGGAGGGCGTGATGCGTTTGACCGCGGAGAGAATCAAGGCGTTGGAGCGCGAGCGGGAGGAATTGAACCGGTGGAGTTCCGTTTTAGCCATCGCGGGTGAACGAAAGCGCTTGAATTTGAACAGACAGGTACAGGCGAAGATAAAGCAAGAAGAAATACAACATAAATTGCAGGAGCATTTGTCCCGTTTTGTATGGGAGGGTTTCGCCCCGGATGACGCACGACATCTCAAGGAGGAGATTGATAGGGCGGCGTCTTTAGGGGATGAGCGGAAACGGTTGGAGGCGGGGGTGAAGCAGACGGAGTCGGAGATGGACGTGAAGAGAGGTCATTTGGAGAAATATAGCAAACGGTTGGAGGAGATTGACCGGGAAGTGGTGCAGCGTGAAACGCAGATGGAGTTGTTGCGGGAACAGTTGAAAGGCTTTGACGTGACCGAGTACATGGAAACCGGTCTGGAGAGTTTGAAGGGGGAGAAAGAGAAGTGCCTCGCTGTTTTTGAAAAACTGGGAAAAGATTACCGGGAGGCTACCGAGCGATTGCAGCTTATGGAGAACGAGTATCGAAAATGGGAAGGCGGCGCGGAGGAAAAAGAGAAAGAAATCGTGTTGCTCCGAGAGGAAAAGAAGAGTGGAGAAGAGAAATTGAACGCGTTGTTAAGGGAGAGTGTTTATGAAGATATAGCGGCGGTGCGTGGAACGCTGGACAAGAAACTGGATTTACCTGCCAGCCGAAGTAGGATAAATCAATTTAATCAACAATTGCACGTCGTGCAGGTAAGGAAATTGGAATTGGAGAAGTTGCTTGCCGGGGTGGAGTATCGGGCGGAGGAGCACGAGGCATTGGCACGTCAACTGGAAGAGTACCGGCTACGGGAGAGGGAAGTGTTGGCGGAACATGGCGCGTTGGCAAATCAAGTCAAAGATATGGAAAACCGTGCCGCTGCACGGGTGAAGATTGGGAAAGAGTTGGATGTTCTGGATGCTCGGCTTCGGAATTTGCAGGTATTGAAAAGTTTGTTCCGCGGGAATGATTTCGTGAAATTCGTGTCGTCGATTTATTTGCAGAATTTGTGTAACGCGGCGAACGAGCGTTTCTACCGGATGACTCGCCAGCGTTTGAAGTTGGAGTTGGACGAGGATAATGATTTCGTGATTCGGGATTACATGAACGAGGGACGAACCCGTAGCGCCCGCACGCTTTCCGGGGGACAGATATTCCAGGCTTCTCTTTCGTTAGCGTTGGCGTTGATCGATAATATCCGGCATTTGACGGGAAGTGACCAGAATTTCTTTTTCTTGGACGAGGGGTTCGGTTCTCTTGACAAAGAGTCTTTGCGTGTCGTTTTTGAAACACTCAAGTCGTTGCGGGAAGAGAACCGGGTTGTCGGTCTGATTTCTCACGTGGAAGAGATGCAGCAGGAATTACCGGTATGCGTGTTCGTGGAGAACACGACGGAACGGGGGAGCGTTGTGACAATTGACAATTAAATTAATTTGTGATTTATGATTTGCGATTTACGATTAAAAAAGCCTTGGCAAGTGCCGTTGGAATCATAAATCTAAAGTTATAAATCATAAATCTAAAATCATAAATCTAAAATATGAAAGTCGGTTTATTATCAGATACCCACGGGTGGTTAGACCCGAAGATTGTGGAGTTTTTTAAAGCGTGTGATGAAGTGTGGCATTGTGGGGATATCGGGGATGTGGCGGTGACGGATGCTTTAGCGAAACGGTTTAAGTTGCGTGCCGTGTACGGGAATATTGATGGGGAATTGTTGCGTAGAATGTTTCCGGGGACGGAGGTTTTCCAATGCGAGGGGGTGAAGGTGATGATGACTCATATCGGGGGATATCCCGGTCATTATGACAAGAAGGCGGCGGATGTTTTACGACGGGAACGACCTAAATTATTTGTTTGCGGTCATTCGCATATCGCGAAAGTGAAATACGATCAATTATTGGATTGTTTGCATATAAACCCCGGTGCGGCGGGAAAATTCGGTTTTCATACCGTGAGAACAGCCGCACGCTTTGAAATCAACGGGGAACGGATTGAGAATTTGGAATTGATAGAGTTGGAAAAATAATTAATTTAAGACTCTGTTAATAGAATTAATGCTTTCGGAGTGTTACATTTGCAAATGTTACTCGTAGAAAAGAGAGAATACTAAATATATATTATATGAAAAGAGTTTTACTATCGGCGGTTGCTCTGTTAATCGCTTGTTTGAGTTGGCAAAGTGTTTCGGCGCAACGGGATATGCAAGCCGTGCGGGAACAGTCTATCAAGTATCAACAATTAATGCAATTGATAGCCGGATATTACGTGGATACGGTTAATTTGAAAAAGATTACGGAGGATGCTATCGTGAAAGTGTTGGCTGACCTTGATCCCCATTCCGTGTATATACCTCGGGAGGAATTGGAAGAGGCAAATGAACCTTTGGAAGGAGGGTTTTTCGGTATAGGGATACAGTTTAACGTGCTTCATGATACCTTAACCGTGGTTGACGTGGTCGCGGGAGGACCTTCTGAAAAGGTCGGGTTGCTCGCCGGTGATCGGATTACGGAGGTTGACGGGGAGAATATAGCGGGAATCGGTATCAGTAACATGGACGTGAGGAAGCGTTTGAAAGGGGAGAAAGGAACCGTGGTGAAAGTTAAGGTGAAGAGAGGGAATGAATGGATTGATTTCAATATCGTGCGGGACATGATTCCGATTTACAGTGTCGATGCCGCATACATGATTGACAAGAATATCGGGTATATCAAGATTGCCCGTTTTGCTGCCACGACTGTCGAGGAGTTTGAAAAGGCCGTGAAGCAATTGCAGGCAGAAGGGATGAAAGATTTGATTATAGATTTGCAAGGTAATGGCGGTGGTTACATGGGGGCGGCTATCGGTCTTGCCGATCACTTGTTGGACGGGCGAAAAATGATTGTGTACACGGATAGTCCCGCTTATGGCAGGGCTGAAGAGTTTTCTACTCCCGCTGGATTATTCCAAGATGGTCGGGTTGTCGTGCTTCTTGACGGCAACTCCGCTTCTGCCAGTGAAATTTTGGCAGGTGCCGTGCAGGACTGGGACCGCGGGTTAATCGTCGGACGCCGTTCTTTCGGTAAAGGATTGGTGCAACGTCAATACCCTTTGGCAGATAAGTCTGCTATTCGTCTTACGATATCCCATTATTTTACACCGTCCGGACGGTGTATCCAAAAACCGTACAAGGGAAAAGATTACCAGATAGAATTGTATGAACGTTACGCTAACGGGGAGTTGCTGAATGCCGACAGTATTGCGCTGACGGATTCCACGAAATACTACACGAAGAAGGAGCATCGTTTGGTTTATGGCGGGGGTGGTATTATTCCCGACGTGTTCGTGCCGATTGACACGAACGTGAATTACAGTTATTTCAATCGTTTGTTGGCGAAGGGTGTTATCGGTGAATTTACTTTGAATTACGTGGATAAGAACCGGGATGCTTTGAAGAAAAAATACCCGAAGTTCGAGATGTTCAAGAAGGATTTTCAAGTGACCGACGCCATGGTGAACGAGATTGTGCAGAAAGGAGAGAAACAGGGCGTGAAAAAGGACGAGAAACTGTTGACTCCGGTTATTCCGGAAATCAAATTATTCGTGAAATCCTTGATTGCCCGGGATTTGTGGGGAATGGCAGAGTTGTACAAGATTTCCAATGAGCAGAACAAAGTGTTAAACGCGGCTGTAAAGACTTTACAGGATGGGACTTATAATAATACAATAAAATAAGTATTGTTTTGGTCTGTTTTTTGATAGAGTTGTTACGTAGTGTTAATACATTGTGAGCTATTGTAATTGAATAATCTAAAATTTGATGGAATGAAAAAGTTTTTATTAGTGGTGATCGCTATGGTCACGTTAGGAAGTGTTCATGCTCAGACTGCGTTCAAGAGCAAAGTCGAAGGTATAACCGGTACGGAATTTTATTTCGGTCCGAAATTCGGATTCAACGTGGCCGGTATAAGTGATGGCCCGAATAAAAGTAAATTGAGTTTCCTTGTGGGAGCTTTTGCCGAATTCAAGTTCAATGATTTATTTGGTTTGCAAACCGAGTTGATCTATTCCCGGCAAGGTGATAAAGGGAAAGAGGGAGGTACTAAATATTGGATGAGGGTGAATTATTTGAATATTCCCGTTTTGGCGAAGTTCTACGTGTGGGAAGGATTGAGTGTTGATCTTGGTCCGCAATTGGGATTTGCCTTGAATGGAAAGCATAAAACAAAGCATGGGGGAACTGAAACGAAATCCACTATAAAACATTTGAATACGGTAGATTTGAGTTTCGGAATGGGATTATCCTATGATTTCGATATGGGATTGGTTTTATCGGCTCGTTACAATTTGGGATTGACTAACGTGGTTGAAAAGGATAAAACTTACGGTAATAACCAAAACCGTGTATTCCAGTTATCTGCCGGATGGAAGTTCTAGGAACTGACAATATAATAAAAATGCCGTCACAATTTTTGCGACGGCATTTTTATTATATTACAACTCTTTATTTAGAACCGGAAACCTAATGTAAGTCTGAATTCGTTGTTTTTGAATTTCGTGTTGAATTCCGGGGATTCGATTACACCGGAAGGTGCTTCATAGTAATAGAACAACCCGTTGATGTCAGACTTCTTGTGCATGTAAGAGGCATCGGCATAGAATGAACCGAGATTTACCCCTAAACCGCCTGAATATATCTGAATGTCATTATCTTCAT
Organism: Butyricimonas sp. Marseille-P3923; assembly: GCF_900184685.1. Taxonomy (GTDB): domain Bacteria; phylum Bacteroidota; class Bacteroidia; order Bacteroidales; family Marinifilaceae; genus Butyricimonas; species Butyricimonas muris. The sequence goes on along the minus strand of NZ_FXXL01000007.1, from coordinate 1,103,675 downwards.
TCATTTCACCCTTTTTATAAGGAGAAGCCGAAAGAGCGTATCCGCCACGGAGGCAGAAAACGCTGTTGAGTCTGAACTCGGCACCTGCTCTAAAATTATGGGTGGCTTTGTAGATATTTTTAATAGCCTCGTTTGTTTCGAAATATTCATTGCCTGCATCATTGTTAGAGAACTTTGCTGCTGTGTAATCCACGTACTCGTAATCGGCACTGAGAATCATTCTTTGCCCCAAAACAAAGGCTGCACTTGCGATAACTCGCCAAGGTGTTTTTAATTTGTATGAGTAATCTGTCTGCACGAAATTACCATAGATTCCATCGTCCACGTCTGTGGCATCTTCAACCGGTTTCTCCGTGAATAAAGCTAGTACTTTATTCTGGGCATAAGCATCAATATTATAATATGTCGGCGTATGAATAGCTGCTCCTAAACGAATTGCCGGGATGGGGCGGAAAATGAATCCTGCCTTGAAGTTGAATCCGGTACCACTGCTTGTAAAATCTTGGAATGAAGTAAATTTTACTAGTTTGTTCGTGATATCCTCTCCAATCACCTCTTCCGTGTAATCCGTGTATGATTTGTAGTGGAGGGATTGGATACCTAAAGTTGCCCCGAAATAGAATTTATCGTTGAGGTTAGCACCAAGGGATATCGCGTATTCCCCTTGATATCCTCGTTCTCTCGTGTATTTGTAATGTTGCAATTTGTCTGTTGCCACGATAGGGGTTTCATAATTGTAGTCTTTGTCTGCTATTGCTTTTGGAGTGAGATAAAGCATATAGGCATCATAAGCCAATCCCGTGGTGAAGTCATTCAACTCCTTTGGGGATTTTCCTTTGGCTTCTTCTTTCCAAACCAGTGCCAAGGAAGAATTACCGTCCGTATCGTAGTACCCTTGAAAATTGTTTCTATTGAAGTTGTTCAAGGTTGAATAATTGAAACCAATATTGAAATTCTTTAGCGTTTTACTGTTTGGTGTGAATGATAGAACTATTCCGGCATTGCTTAGAAGAAATATGTTTTTCTCGCTATCAATGTTTTTGGTTTTTGCATGGGCGAAATCCATCATCGGGGTAAAACTGAACTCAGATTTACGAAATACACCGATTCCCCCGGGATTCATGGATAGTGTGGTTAAATCTCCACCCAAAGCACCGAATGCACCCCCCATGGCAGTAACTCGGGCTGACCCGAAGGGGAGAATCCTAGAAAATTTAAGTGCATCTTCTTCGTTTTGTGCCGAGGCAAATAACGAAAAGGTTAGTAGTACTGAAAGTATATACAGTGTTTTCATATCCCAATTTTTTGTGTTAGACATTATCTTCTACTTCCGGTACCGGAGTGGGAGCGATCGACAGACCCGCTTCCACCGCTGCTTGAACGGGAGGTAGAACTACTGCCATAAGACCCTCTACTCGTGCTTCCGTTCGAATAACTTCCGGAACTGTATGACGGATTGTAGGTTGATCCTGAATTACCGCGGTCGAAGCTACTGCTTCTGGTTGTGCCGGAACTTCTCGAAGAGCGGGAGTACGTGCTGTATGACCGGGCGTTACGATTTGTCGTGTACTGTTTTTTAGGAGCGTAACGGGTTGTTGAAGCCGTTGGTCTTTCCACTGCACCACCCCAACCCGGACGATGATGTCCCCAGTTCGGTCCGTGGTGTCCCCATCCCGGGCGATGTCCCCAGTGCGGATAACCCCATCCCGGGTAGTAACCGTAATTTGGGCCCCATGAATTCCAACCCCAAGGGTCGTAATACCCGTGATAATACCCGTAGTTATTCCAATAAGGATCCCATCCCCACGAGTTACCCCATCCGAAAGAACCTCTCCATCCCCAACGATCCCAACCGAATGCTACACGGTTGCTCCACGCGAAACTGTCGAAACGGGGATCGTTCCATGCTACAGTCCAGATGTATTTCGGGTAATTACCGAAGATCATTTCGTTATATAATGAAATATTCGAGTTGCTGGGGAACCACCAGTAACGACCGTTTAACGTGAAAACGTTCCAGTCGGAGCTGAATGACAGGTTTTGGGCGATTTCATACCCGTTGCCGAAATAAGCAAAGCCTTCCGGGTAACGGTTCATGATGCGCACGCATTCTTCCAAGTCGTTATCGGAGCCTCTGAAGCCCCCGAGCCAATACCCGTCGCCTTCCGAAACTTCAATTCTTGTCACGGGTTGTCCCGTTCTTTCTTCTTCTTTCTGTACTTGTTTTTCAGTAGCGTAACGTGCCATTCCTATGGCGTGAGATTTAGGATTCACGCTGTTGTCTTGTTCTTTAGGATAGACTTTATCGTTTGCTGTATTTTCTTTGGAAGATGAGTTCTTGTCCGCTACGATGTCCACGCCCGTTTTCTTCTTGATTTCCTGCGCGAAAAGAGAACGCTGCCCGGGAACATAGTAGATATCGTCTTCCTGCGCTCGTGTGAAATTTTGCGAGGAAGAGCAGGCACCGAAAATGACTGCTAATGCTGAAATGTATAACGCTATCTTCATGGCTGTAAATTTATTTCTTTCTTGTATGACAATTTTTGAGTGTCTTGGTTTATTCTATAATATAACAAATTGCGTACCACGCTATGTTTATTTCTCCTACTTTCATGCTAACAAGTCATAAACTTGTCAATCTGTCGGTTGCATTTTGCCTTTTATGCGAGCAAAATGCCTATTATCATGATAAAAATAGAAAATAAAAATCGGAAATCCTAGTTTTTGTTGTAAATTTGCGCTTGTTTTATCAAAAAATAATGAGATGGCTAAGTTTTTAACTTCAAGAGAAGAGAATTATTCACAATGGTACAATGATCTGGTCGTGAAAGCCGGATTAGCAGAGAATTCAGCAGTAAGAGGATGTATGGTGATAAAACCTTACGGTTATGCCATATGGGAGAAGATTCAACGTCAGTTGGACCAGATGTTTAAAGACACCGGGCATAGCAATGCTTATTTCCCGTTGTTGATTCCCAAATCTTTCTTTTCCAAGGAAGCTGACCACGTGGAGGGATTTGCCAAGGAGTGTGCGGTTGTAACTCATTATCGATTGAAAAATGATCCCAACGGGGGCGGGGTAGTTGTTGACCCGGCTGCCAAGTTGGAAGAAGAATATATTATTCGTCCGACTTCCGAGACGATTATCTGGAATACTTACAAGAATTGGATTCAGTCGTACAGGGATCTTCCGATCTTGTGTAACCAATGGGCTAACGTGATGCGCTGGGAGATGCGTACGCGTATGTTCCTGCGTACTGCCGAGTTCTTGTGGCAAGAAGGTCACACGGCTCACGCCACGAAAGAAGAAGCTGTCGAGGAGGCTCATAAGATGGTACGCGTGTATGCCGAGTTTGCCGAGAAATGGATGGCAATGCCCGTTATCATGGGACACAAGAGTGAAACGGAGCGTTTCGCCGGGGCTTTGGATACACTGACGATCGAGGCCATGATGCAGGACGGGAAGGCTCTGCAATCGGGTACTTCTCATTTCTTGGGACAGAATTTTGCCAAGGCTTTTGACGTGCAATTTACCACGAAAGAGGGGAAACAAGAGTACGTGTGGGCCACATCTTGGGGAGTTTCTACCCGTTTGATGGGAGCGTTGATTATGGCTCATTCCGATGATAACGGTTTGGTGTTGCCGCCGAAACTGGCTCCGCTTCAAGTGGCGATAGTTCCGATTTACAAGAGCATGGAGGGATTGGAGAAAATCCGTCAAACGGTTAGCGGTTTAATCGAGAAACTGAAGAAAGCCGGAATCACGGTTAAGTTCGATGATCGGGACACGCAGAAACCGGGTTGGAAATTTGCTGACTACGAGTTGAAAGGTGTTCCCGTGCGTTTGGCCATGGGAGAGCGTGATCTGGAAAACGGAACGATTGAAGTGGCACGTCGCGATACTTTGACCAAGGAAACGTTACCCTTGGAAGGTATTGAATTACACATCGAGAAGTTATTGGACGAGATTCAGGAGAATATATACAAATTGGCACTGGATCGGCGTAACAATTGGATCACGAAAGTGGATTCTTACGAGGAGTTCAAAACGTTGATTGACACGAAAGGCGGGTTCTTCTTGTGTCATTGGGACGGAACCCCGGAAACGGAGGAGAAGATCAAGAACGAGACGAAAGCCACGATTCGTTGTATCCCGTTTGATGCTCCCGAGGAAGAAGGCAAGTGCATGGTGACAGGGAAGCCGTCGCGCAGGAGGGTGTTGATAGCGAGAGCTTATTAATTTAGTGATTGGGTGATTTATGATTTTAGATTCCAGCCGCACGAACTGCGCTTTTCAGTTAAAATTGTAAATCACTTAATCATAGAATCATATAATCACAGAATTAATATATGTTGCCAGTAGTTGAGCGTTTTCTCAGGTATGCGAAGATACACACGGAATCGGATCGGGAAACCGGGTTGATTCCGAGCACACCGGGACAATTGGAATTTGCTTATCTCCTTTCAGAGGAGATGCAAGCAATGGGTATGCAGGACGTGTCAGTAGATGATTACGGGTATGTGATGGGATTTGTGCCCGGGAACACGGACAAGGAGTGTTCATCTATCGGGTTTATCGCCCACATGGATACCAGTCCGGATATGACGGGTAAGCACGTGAAACCACAAATAATCGAGAACTACAGGGGTACAGATGTTCTTTTAAATAAAGAAAAAGGGTTTACTTTGTCGTCGGATGATTTCCCCGAGTTGAAGAATTACGTGGGGACGGATTTGATCGTGACGGACGGGAATACCCTTTTGGGTGCGGATGATAAAGCGGGTATTGCCGAGATTTTGACGGCAATGGAGTATTTGATTCAGCATCCGGAAATCAAACACGGGAGAATTGCCGTTTGCTTTACCCCGGACGAGGAGATTGGAGAAGGAGTAGACCATTTTGATTTGAAGAAATTCGGGGCTAAGTTCGCTTATACCTTGGATGGGGGTGAGATCGGGGAATTGGAATACGAGAATTTTAATGCGGCTTTGGCTCGCTTGACGTTCAAGGGAAGGAATTTCCACCCCGGTTACGCTAAAAACAAGATGGTTAATTCTATCAAGGTAGCCAACGAGTTCATGGCAAGTCTGCCGAAAAAGGAGGCACCCGAGTATACTTCCGGTTACGAAGGCTTTTTCCATATTTATTCCATAAAAGGAACCGTGGAAGAAACAGTACTTGAGATATTGATTCGTGATTTTGATAGAGAAACTTTCGAGTGGCGCAAAGGGGTAATCGAGAACGGTGTTCGGGAGTTTACCAGAAAATACGATTTGCCGGTATTGTTGGATATGAAGGATCAGTACGCGAACATGAAAGAACGACTTGAACCTGTACGGTACATCGTGGATATCGCCAAACAAGCCATGGTGGAGTTAGGCATCAAACCTTTGTTTGTGCCTATCCGGGGAGGTACTAACGGCTCGAAATTGTCTTTCATGGGATTGCCCACCCCGAATTTGTCTAACGGGGCACATAATTCTCACGGGCGTTACGAGTATATTCCCGTGTCGTCCATGGAGAATGCGGTTAAATTGATCGTGAAGATATCCGAATTTTGTGCTAAAGTTTGAGTTTATGAACTTAACGTGTAACAAATTTTCATTGTTTCACGTTTCATGTGATAAAGTTACTTTGTAGAATTATATCACGAATTATTTAAAAAGAATATGATGAGAGGATTTTTATGCATTGCCTTCTTTTTGTTGGGATGGGGGCAATTAGATGCGCAGCCGGTAAGAGATACGGCTTGGACTAAAGCGGGATATTTCGGGTTGAAATTGACACAGGTTAGCTTGAGTAGTTGGTCTGCCGGAGGTGAGTCCGCGATGGCATTTGATAGCCAGATAACGTACAGTGCCGATTTTAAACGCGATCGTCAATTATGGCAAAATCGTTTGGAATTGGGATACGGTTTGACCAAGAATGACGGGAAAAGCGCCCGGAAGACAAACGATAAGATCTATTTCGCCTCTACATACGGTTATCAGATGTATAAAGCGTGGTACTGGAGTGCCTTGTTGAACTTTAACACGCAGTTTGCCAAGGGTTATGATTATAACATCGAGGATTCTGATTTTATATCTAAATTCTTGGCGCCCGGGTATTTAGTGATTGGAGTCGGTGCCACGTGGAGTCCGAATAAGATATTTACGGCGACCATTACTCCTGCTTCGTGGCGGGGAACTATCGTGGCAAACAAACGCCTGTCGGATGAAGGTGCTTTCGGCGTGGACAAGGGAAAACATTTGCTGTCAGAATTCGGTGCCAATTTGAAGGCCGAAGTAAACTACGAGTTTTTGCAGAACATGACGATTTATTCCCGTTTGGAATTGTATTCCAATTACTTGGAAGATCCGCAGAATATTGATGTCCGTTGGGACGTGCAGTTGAATATGGCTATCAATAAATGGTTTTCAACCACGTTGTCTACCAACTTGCTGTATGATAATGACGTGAAGATCGCGCAGAAAGACGGAACCGCCGGACCGCGGGTTCAGTTTAAAGAAGTGTTGGGAGTGGGGTTGCAGATTCATTTCTAGGAAGATTAACCAAGATTTTGTGTAAACGTGGAATACGGAATGCTTGCAAGCATTCCGTATTCCACGTTTTTTCTAGTGGCAAACCTATAGAGAACTTATTGTAATTCTACCCAAGTAATACCGTAATCATACCCTTGTTTCTTTGTTCCTCCGTTTATCTCGTGGAGTTCTTGTTATCTCTAATATAGAAATGCTGTAGTTCTAGCAGGATAGCGTCGGCTCGATGTACTTTATAAACTTTCAACAGCCTTATGCTTGATAGAAGCTCTGCTGGACAATCTATAATAAAATTCTTATTATGAAGGATATAAAATGGCAGAGTGGCTACTAGGTAAATTATGATGATTAATAAATGTTAAATAATAGACTTAAATTCATACATTTTTACTTCTAGAGTGTATTATGATTAAAATATATTATACTACTTCAAATACTTAATATAAATATGATAATCAAATAATAGTTTGAATATGTATAAAATAAGCGGTTTGTCACAAATAAAATGCTCCATGGAATATCTACTTTTAATTATAGTAGCATTCTTAATCATCTCGTGCAATCCCACGTCTACTAAGCTAAAAGATGCGATGTGCAAGAGTAAAGAAAATAAGATTGAACTCGAAAAACTTCTTTCTCATTATTCATCCAATCCCGGGGATTCGTTGAAGTTGAAAGCCGCCATTTTTCTCATAGAAAACATGCCGGGACATATAACCTTAGAAGGAAAAGAGATTGATAGGAATAACTTAAACGTGGAACTCGCAAATGGTAATCGACCGTATTTTACAAGAAAAGTAATGAAAATGACCCCTCTTCGTATTCCCTCGATTCGAGATGAGCTTGTTGGGCGAGAAGATATAACTACCATAAAAGCTGACTATTTAATACATCATATCGACAAAGTATTTGAAATTTGGCAAACACGGCCTTGGCTTGAATCATTACAATTTGATGATTTTTGCGAGTATTTATTGCCATATCGGGCTGAAGAAGAATTTATGGATTACTGGATTGACTCCGTTCCTTTACCACACGAGATTCTGTACGATATTATTAACCATTATGATGATTTAAAATACTCGATAACAAACGTAAGTAATTTCATGTATCGTTTTCCGGAAATAAGTATGATGAATTATCAAGATTCTATGATAAAACCTTACATGTTGGATTGTGTTGATATCAGTTTAATTAAATTATTCAAATATCGGGCTCTCGGGATTCCTTGTGCAATTGATTACGTACCTTGCTGGAGTGGTACAGGTGGGGCACATCATTGGTTGAGGACTATAGACCCTTACTACAAAGACGGAGGTGTGCCTCAAGTGTATCAAAGAACACCCAAAATATACAGGAGAACTTTCTCGATCAATGCAATGCCCAAAGAAAAAAATAATGTTTCCTATTTATTTAAAGATCCTTTTAATAAAGACGTAACCGACCAGTATATTGTAACTTCTGATGTTAACGTGGAATGCCCTAATCATAATAAAAACACGGAATACGCGTATTTGGCTGTTTTCTATAACTTGTCATGGGAACCCGTAGCGTGGGCAAAGAGAAATGCTAACCAATTTACGTTCAAAAATATGGGAAGGGAAATTGTCTACTTGCCCGTGTCATATAAAAACAGATACTCTTACAACCTCACGTGTCCTTTTGTACTTGATAATCAAGGAGGTGTTCGTTATTTGATTCCTGATAAAAACAAATTAAACAAAGTACATTTAACGAGAAAATACCCGATGAAAGAATTTAGCGCCCGGCATGGGGAAGAGCTTGTTGGGGGATATTTACTCTGTGCAAACAACAAAGAATACAACGATAGCATTCTCGTGCATAGAATAAATCGCAATCCCAACATGGGATATGAAATTGTGAATCTCGAAAATTCATCCGATTACCGGTATTGGAAATACGTCATGCCCGGCTACAATAGCATAGCTGAACTCAATTTCTTTGATCACGAGAAAAAAGTGAAAGGTAAAATTAAAACCCTATCCACGTGTATGGATTACGAGAATCTTTCCGATGGAAACCCGTTAACCTATTTTGAAATATACAACTACATAGAAATTGACTTTGGAAAACCTGTAAGTATCTCAAAAATAATGCTTCTGCCTAGAAATGATGGTAATGGTATATACCCGGGAGATAAATATGAATTATTTTATTTCGACAAAGACGGTTGGACGTCCTTGGGGCAACAGGTTGCGACTGAACCCTTTCTTGATTATTTGAACGTACCTGATAATGCCTTGTTGTGGTTACGAAACCTATCCAATGGAGTTGAAGAAAGGATTTTTACTTGGGAGAATGGGGGTGTAAGATTTTGGTAACAAATATCCACGTCAATATAATCCATCAAGAATATGACAAAATCTATAGCATTAATTTTTATCGCGATATACGGGGCTGTATCATTTATGCCATTTATCTTGTCGACAAGCGAACTCGTGTTGCAGGCTCAAATACAATGCGTTATACTCGCCTTGGTATTCATTTTATCCATCATGTCGATGAAAAAACTCATCACGTGCCAGAACCCTGTAAAGATAGCTAGAGTTGATATTCTTGTATTCCTGCTAATGTTATACCAAGGATTCAACATCACACGGGTGCCCGACACGAATAGGGATACTGTTACCATCTATATGTATCTCATTACAACGATATTTTACATTCATTCCCGGAATACTCTTGCCGGAAAGAATACGACAATATTTTATCTGATGATTGTTTTTATCACGTTAGGTCAAATACTGTTCGGGGTAGTGTACCAGACAAATAATTTTAATTCCATCAAACATATACATGGCACTTTTTTTAATTCGGGATTACTGGCTGGCTTTATCTCTCTTTCGATAATATCACTTGTGAATCTGCTTTGTGGCAACTTTAAGAAAGAAAATTCCCGGTACCTGAAACAAATCCTATACATTATTATCTTGATCATTCAAATATACATTATGCTTAGGTTAACCTCTAGAGCGGCATTAATAGCTTCTGTTTGTGGTGTAATTGTGATACTTTACTCTTTATTTCCATCAAAATCTTTCTCGATAAAAAGTAAATTTAAGATGCTGGTATTTATTACGATAATGTTTGTTTTGACAGGTTATTATCTTTACCAGCTAAAACCGAAATCCGCAAATGGTAGAGTTCTCGTTTGGCTGTCTTCTGTTGAAATGATAAAAGATAAGCCTATACTTGGATTTGGGACAGGTGCATTCAGGCAAAATTACATGAATTACCAGGCTCAATATCTTGCAACGATCTCGAACGAACAATTCAAAAATCTAGCCTCTGACACGAGCGTTGCTTTTAACGAGCCTTTGAAAGCGTTAACAGAGCAAGGAATTGTCGGGACAATAATACTCGTGGTGTTACTCGTGAGCGTGTTTAGAACAAAGAATATGAAATTTAGGCGGGAAATAATATCCCTTAAGGCTCTCTTGTGCACGATGCTCGTGTTTGGTTTATTCTCATATCCTACCGAGAGTATTCTTTTTCAAGTCATATTCTTTTTTATTATAGCTCAATTGTCTAGTCTTGCGGAGAATCAAGATATTGCAGATTTTAAAGTAAAAAAGCATATGGCAATAGCGTTAACGTTACTGTCTATGATTGTCTATGTCCCTGTTGGGATTTCGGTATTTACATATATGGTTAGCTGCCAGAAACTAGATAAAATTATTTCATGTAATGTCATTGACAATCAGATTATTTTTCGGCTTGAGGAATTATACCCGCGGCTTTCAGCTACTAACGAATATCTTTCATATTACGGGCAAACTCTCAATCGATTAAAAGAATATGGACTAGCTATACCTGTCCTTGAACAACAAGGGCGATGTTTCCCGTCCTCTAGGCAACGGATAGAACTGGGAATTGCTCTTCACGGGCGAGGGTATTATGATGAGGCCAACGAAAAGTGGATAGAGGCTTCAGAGATGGTTCCCGCGCTTATCAAGCCTCACTATCTGCTCGCGAAATCTTATTTTCTCCAGGGGAAGAAAGAACTTGGGCTTCGACAAGCAAAAATAGTGTTGACCAAAAAGCCTAAAGTTAACACACCGGAAATCTATCATATGAAACAGGAAATAATCTCTGCTGTTCAAGAAGCGGAGTAATTTAATGTCAAATTTAACTATAACAAAAATGAAAAAAGTAAAGAAAAAAAAGTATTTTTGGACACTGATGTCCATGATACTTGCAGTGCCCCTAACGTTTCTCGGGTGTCAGGACACTTTGGAAATTGACGATTGCAATAACGGTTCATTTACGGGAGGAACCCCGTTGGAACAGGCTATTGCGTGGTATAACACTCAAAAAAATGGAGATCCCGTGTTGCTTACATCACAATCTCGGTCAAGTGAGGGGCAACTGTTTTACACAGAACCCAGCTGGAAGTATACTTGCACTTCGAGTAATGAAGAATTAGTGGTAGTTGACGTGGATTTAACAGACCGGATTGGATTGGATTTTGTTCCCGTGAAAAATTTATCCAAATTCAAGGAATCCGGGGAATACAAGTATCGCCGTTCGTATTCGCGACTCGTGGTCATGACGGATAAAGCCACTCTTCAAAAAAGCGGGTACGTGATGACAATATTACCTTCCGTGTGGTATATTGAGCATCACGGGGCTGATATTCATTTGAATACTTATTTGCGTCGGGAGCCTAACTTGGATGGATACGTTCTGTTTCACGATCTGGACGGACAATTTGTTAACGGGTGGAGATACGAATCTGGAAAAGTAACCGGTCGTATCAAAAACCTGTCTTCGGGGCATCAAGAGGAAGAATCTAATACTACTTTTAATTATGAAACGATACCTGCCTCCTACACGGTGGCTCCCGCGGCACAATCACGCTATGGAGGGGAAGGCTCTTGGGGTGGCGGCAGTAGTGGAGGTAGTGGTAGTGGTAGTGGTAGTGGTAGTGGTAGTGGTAGTGGTATCACTGGCAATAATACGGATGGCTATGTTATTCCCGAGGTTGTTGTAACCGGTACTGGTGGTTCAGGTAGCACAGTGATCCTTCCCCCGGAAATTATTTTCCCCTCGACGGGTTCTGGAAATCAAGGCTCTGGAACCATCGAACCTGGTGGTGGCTCAGGAAATGTTTCTGGTGGGGTAACCGGTGATAATCAACCCGTGCCGGATAAAATAACTCTTGAAAATTTTCTCAAGAAGATATTCACGCCTGAATTTATCGAGAAAATATTCAAAGAATTAGGCGTTAACACGGGTAAAATAACTATTACTTTTGAGCCAGCAAAAAATCCTATGAATAATGCTAGTTATGATCCTCTAACAAAAACTCTAAATATAAACCCTGCCATGTTAAATAGAGGATTTACTGTATCGGATCTCACGTCAATCATTTATCACGAAATGGTTCATGCGAAGCAGGATATGGTGGATCAAATTCAAATTGAAAGAAATAGTGATGGCGAAATAGTGATGAAAGAATATCAAATGCCTTATGATGATTATTATATGGCTGATAAATGGGATTCTTTCTATACAGTATTAGACGTTAATGGTGTACCACACGAATTGAAAGATTGTACTCCGCAGCAAAAGCAAATATGGAATCATTATTATGAACTTTATGTGAAACCTTTTGAGGATGCTCGAAACAGAGGAGAAACCTATACGGTAGAAGCAAATATGGATCATCTTAGATGTGAAATAGAAGCGTATGAACGCCAGTTAAGAGAATATGGTAACTCGATGTCTGAAGCTTATAGAGAATCAATTATAAGTATTTTAAAAGGACTTCACAGGGAATATGAATATATCAAAAATCAAAAATAACCATCAAAACACATATATCATGAAACACTTATTTTTATACTTGATAATTATTTGTAATGGATTCTCGTTATTCGCACAGAGTCCGTTTTCAGTTAAATTTGAATTAGTAAACCCGTCCGGTAAAATTAAATCAGATTCTTATTTTCTTTTTACACTTACTAATAATACAGATTCTACCTATATTTTTACCCCGGGGGTTGAGCGATTTGGGGGGGCTTTTCATACTTATTTGGTAAAAGAAACGAAATTTCAGGCAAAAATTTCTAAAGGTCGTCCCACATACTCTTTTGATTTTGGCGATAAAAAGATAATTGTGTTGAAACCGAGAGAAAGTATATCCATCATCCTTCCTAAATTTATACAGAACGATGGTAGTGGTGTACTTCCCTATAGTAAATCAATATTGGCTACAGTTGAAAAAGTGAGGTACACTTTAGTAAAGCTACAGTACTTGAACAAGGATAATCCATTTGCGGGATTAAAGACCGTTGATCTTGTTTCCAATTGGGTGGTCATTGATACAACCGAATTTGCTCGATTGATAAAAACAAACGATTAGAATAATATGAAGAGTCCAAAAAAAGTTGGACGAATTAATTATAGCAAGTGGGTGTTCCATAACACCCACTTGGGGGTATAAGGTTGTAATCTTCTGTTGTTGTAATAATCGATATATGATTACATTAAAAATATCCATCAGCACACATATATCATGAAATACTTATTTTTATACCTGATAATTATTTGTAATGGATTCACGTTATTTGCGCAGAGTCCGTTTTCAGTTAAATTTGAACTGATAAACCCTTCCGGTAAAATTAAATCAGATTCTTATTTTCTTTTTACACTTACCAATAATACAGATTCGACCTATATTTTTACAAAAGGGATAGAGCAATTTGGAGGAGCTTTTCATACTTATTTAGTAAGGGAAATAAAGTTTCAAACTGAAATTTATAAAGGTAGACCCATGTGCTCTTTTGATTTTAGAGATGGGATAATTGTGTTAAAACCTAAAGAGAGCATATCAATTAGAATCTCTAAATTTTTTGAGGACAATGGTAACGGTGCCCTTCCCTATAATAAAGCATTATTGGCTACAGTTGAAAAAGTGAGGTACACTTTAGTAAAGCTACAGTACTTAAACAAAGATAACCCATTCGCGGGATTAAAGACCGTTGATCTTGTTTCCAATTGGGTGGTCATTGATACAACCGAATTTGCTCGATTGATAAAAACGAATAATTAGAATAAGTGTCGTGTCACTCTTTTTAATTATCCTTACTTTAACCGCAAAGCCAACAATGATAATTATTATTCTGTAACCGCCGTAACTGTTAATCTTGCATAAACCGAAAAAAAAAAGAAAAAATTTTTTTATAGGAAAGCCGCCGTAACTGTTACGGCGGTTATAAAGATACAAAAAGAGGCTGCATCGTGCAGCCTCTTTTTATATGAATAAAGTTGTTGCTTATTTTGTAACTCTTTCAAGCCATTTTACCATACCAAGCATAACGCCCATGGATACAAGGCATACGATTAAGAATACAGTCCAGCATTGCCAGATTGGCCACGCGTTGTACATAAGGGGACCAATCCAAAGCAGAAGGTTACCGAGAGCGGTAGCCGCTAACCATAGGCCTTGACATAAACCGAGCATGCTCTTGGGAGCAACTTTTGACACGAAGGATAATCCAAGAGGAGAGATAAACAACTCTGCAACTGTCAAGAAGAAGTAAGTGGCGATAAGAACCCACCAGTGAGCCTTGCTTGCCATTTGCTCCGCGATAGGCAATAATTTGAATGAATCTGCTGAAGGATAACCTTTCATCAAGGAGAAAATTGCAAGGAACAAGAAGGCCATACCCGCGATGAACATACCGATAGCGATTTTGCGGGGAGTTGAAATTTCTTTACCGCGTCTTGCGAGAGCCCCGAAAATAGCCATGATAATGGGGGTAAGGACAATCACGAAGAAGGGGTTGATTGCTTGCCATACTTCAGGAGCGACTGCGGAAGAATCCACGAAGTCGCGGGCGAAGAATGAAAGTGACATACCGTTCTGGTGGAATGAGAACCAGAAGAAAATAACTATACCCAAAACAGCAAATAACGCGTACATTCTCTGTTTAATTTCTTTAGCCATAGCAGCTTTCTCCTCCGGGGTGTAGTCTACGCTTTGGGCAGTAGCCTTCTTCGCGGGATTCGGGAAAGTCTTTTGGGAAACAAAGAAAATAACAAGAGAGATAAGCATGGCTGCAACAGATGCAATGAATGAATAGTGAATACCTTCATTGAAAATTTGCAGGTATTGGCTGCAAGATGCGGTCAGGTCGGAAACGGCTCCACCGGCAGCAACCATAAGTTGTTGTAAGTTGGCAAGAGCTTCCGGTGCCATAGCGGCAGCGTTGTTAATATACTCGTGGCAAAGTGCCGGGAGTTGCGCGTTGTAAGTGAATCCGTTTGTTCCCAACCACCATTGGCGTAAAACCGGAGCGATGAACGGGGCAATCAAACCACCCACGTTGATAAACACGTAGAAGATTTGGAATCCTGAATCCCGCTTGTCTTTCGCGATTTTGAGAGCTTCCGGACCTTGTTTGGCGGCGTCTGCCTCGAAGTTATCGTACATCTGACCCACGATAGCTTGCAAGTTACCTTTGAACAAACCGTTACCGAAGGCAATGAGGAACAGGGCAACGCAAGTGAGCGTCAACAACCAAGTCGTGTTTGCCGCGGTAGCGAGGATTGGAATGGACAGGATAATGTATCCTAATGCCATAATTACAAGACCGGTCTTAATGGTACCCTTGTAGTTTTGCGTGCGGTCAGCAATAAGACCTCCGACAAGGCTTAAAATGTATATACCGGCGTAAAAGAAAGAGTAGATAGTACCACTGGCAGCTTCACTCAAACCAAATTTAGAACATAGGAACAACACGAGTACGGCATTCATGATGTAGTAGCCGAAACGTTCTCCCATATTACTTAGAGCCGCGGTAAGCAACCCTTTAGGATGATTTTTAAACATAACTTTTGTTTTTGATTCGTATTGATTAATATTAAAATTATTTCATTCACGCTAACAGCACGCAAATATAATTTATTTTTTTATCTTTAGTCCTTGAAAACGTTTGAACTCTGTTATGAAGAACGAATATAGAAAAATTTTCAAGACATCCGAACTGCGGGAATTGGATGAATATACGATTGAGAATGAGCCGATAACGTCGTTGAATCTGATGGAAAGGGCGGCTAGTTTATTGACACAAAAATTATTGATTTTTTTTTCACGTGGTCATATTTTTAACATTCTGGCGGGGAGCGGGAATAATGCCGGCGACGGGTATGTCGTGGCTAGGTTGTTGAATGAAAAAGGGTTGATAACCAATGTGTTCGATTTGTGTCCGGGGAAGCAATTATCGCCCGACTGTGCCGTGAACAGGGAGCGTTTTGTACGAAACGGGGGAGTGTGTATCGAGGTGGAAAAAGCGGAAGATTTTCTGCCGGATGAAAACAGTGTTATTATTGATGCGATTTTCGGTGCCGGGTTGAATCGTCCGGTGACCGGATTTTTGGGGGATGTCATTCGAAAGGTGAACGAGTTGCCTAATACAGTTGTGGCAATAGATATTCCTTCCGGTTTACTCGGTGAAGATAACCGGGAGAATGACGGGGCTATCGTGGAGGCTGATTATACTTTTACATTTCAATTTCCTAAACTGGCATTCATGTTCCCGGAGAACGGGAAGTATGTCGGGGAAGTAGAGGTATTGGATATTCATTTGCATCCGGGTATTTTGCGGGAACGGGATTCTTCTTATTATTTTTTGACCGAGGAAGCGGTGGCCTCCCGTTTGCTGATGCCGGAGAAGTTTTCACATAAAGGGACCTTGGGGAATACCTTATTAATAGCGGGGACTCCCGCGATGCCGGGTGCCGCCGTGTTGGCGGCAAGAGGAGCCATTCGTTCGGGAACGGGATTGTTGACGGTGCATGTGCCTCGTTTCGTGAAAGAGATGATCCATTTTGCCGTACCCGAGGCATTGGTGGAGGTGGACTCGAGTGACTACTGTTTCTCGGGCGTGAACGATTTGTCTAGGGTACAGGCTGTCGGGATCGGACCCGGTTTAGGGACGGGTGACGTGACGAGGTACGGGATGCGCCGGTTGCTGAAGGCATGGCGGGGGAAAATGGTGATTGATGCCGATGCCTTGAATTTGCTTGCTGCCGACGCAGAATTGTTGAGTATGGTACCCCGGGGAGCCGTGTTGACGCCTCACCCGAAAGAATTCGAGAGATTGGCAGGAAAAAGTGAAAATGATTTTGATAGATTAAATAAATTAAGCACCTTTGCAGGTCTACACCAACTGTATGTAGTATTGAAGGGTGCGCGCACGGTGATAGCCTCTCCCGACGGTAATTGTTATTTTAATATGACAGGAAACCCGGGAATGGCAAAAGGAGGGGCGGGAGATGTGTTGACCGGAATCATTGCCGCGTTGCTGGCAAGCGGACACGAGCCGTTGGATGCAGTCGTTATCGGTGTTTACGCGCACGGTAAGGCGGGTGATCTGGCAGCCGCGGAATTTGGAATGAGGGGAGTCCGGGCGGGCGACATCGCGGATAAGCTGGGGTTGGTATGGAAAACGTTGGAAACATATAATATTGCTAAGTAGTGATAAACGAAATGAAACGACTTTTATTGATTATCGGGTTGATGGGATTAGTATCCCTGTCTGTTTTAGGACAGAAGAAGAGAGAATTAACGACTCCTGTATCTGTGAATTATGCCTTGCCGAAGATCGGTTATGATATAGTGGTCACGATGGAGTGTGTGGAGGTTGTGCCGGGACCTTTCCGTAAATATGCCATGCAGCAATTGGGGGTGCAGCCGGAAATCATGATGCCGGGAGAGGAATGGACGATCAAGAATATCCGTTTCGTGCCGAAAGCGTTGCCGGATACCAAAGCGATGTACACGCTGAATGCCGCGGGTGAATATAATTCGATAACGGTCAACGTGACCCCGGAAGGTTTTTTGGCCGGATTGGGAAGCGGGGCTACCAATAATAGTCACGACGGGAAAATGGTGTATGTGCCGGATAAAGAAGCCGCGGATGCCGATATTGATTACGTGCGTTTCGGGTTGCGTTCCACGCAAAAAGAGGTGTTGGATTCCAATTTCACGGAGATGGAAGTAGAGGGAGAGATTCGTAGAGTATGGGATCCGATCGAGCGTCATGTGCTGAAGGAAGAAAAAGATTACGTGAGCGAAATCACGGAAGATTTATTTGCCATACGGAAAAAGAGATTGGAACTTTTAACCAACGGAACGGCTACTGCCGAGGCTCTAAAAGCGTTGGATAAACTGGAACAGGATTATATGAGTCTTTTCATGGGTAAGAAGGTGCGGAGTAAAGTTGTTCGTACATTTACCTTTGTACCCGAGAAAGCGGACGAAGCTGTTGTTTTATTCCGTTTTTCCGCGGAAGACGGGATAACGGCTAAGAATAATGTTTCGGCACAGCCTTATATCGTGGAACTTCGTAATTTGTTGGTACGGAAACAAGACGCACCGCAAAAAGAGTCTGCCCGTCCGGTTCCCTCGTTGTTTTACAGAGAGCCGGCAACCGCTGACATTTACCTTTTGAAAGGTAAAGAAGTACTGATGACGGTAAGCGGTGTTATTCCACAGTTAGGCGTGATCAAGCAATTCCCGTTGGATGTGATCAATAACGAGGGGATTGCCCTTGAATTTTATCCGCTATACGGTTCGTTGAAAAGTGTGATAAAAAAATAATTTCAGGTATTTACAATTCTATTTATGGCGGAGGTAAGCGATAAGGGGTTACTTGGGAGATTCTTGGTGTGGCGTGTTCGCAATATTAAGGAGAAACAGTTCATCGTGATCTTGAGTATCTTGGTGGGTATTGTAACCGGGTTGGCGGGAGTGGTGTTGAAAAATATGGTACATTACACTCACGTGTTCTTCACGGAACGGATGCAGGTGGATAGCGGTAGCTTGTTTTTCTTCGTGTACCCTGTTATCGGTATTCTGCTCACGACGTTGTTCGTGAAATTTTTCGTGAAAGAGGGAATCAGTCACGGGGTGACGAAGGTTTTGTACGCTATTTCTCGTCGGAATAGTATGATAAAACCGCACAACAATTACTCCTCTATGATTGCCAGTACATTGACTATCGGGTTCGGTGGATCTGTCGGAACGGAGGCAACTATTGTATTGACCGGGGCGTCGATCGGTTCGAATCTGGCGCGTATGTTCAGGATGAACTATAAGGTAATGACATTGATGATCGGGTGTGGTGCGGCCGGTGCTATTGCCGGAATATTCAAGGCTCCTATTGCCGGAATTGTGTTCACGCTGGAAGTGCTGATGCTTGATTTGACGATGGCTTCGTTAGTACCTTTAATGTTTACCGCTATTACCTCGTATGTCGTGACTTTCTTCCTGATGGGCGACGGTTTCGTGTTCTCGTACCAGATTACCGATAAGTTCGTGATGGCTAATTTCCCGTACTATGTTATTTTGGGTGTTTTTGCCGGGGTATTGTCCGTGTATTTCGTTCGGATGAATATCCGGATAGAGCAGTTGATCGGGCGGGTGAAAAATATCTGGAAACGGGTGGCTATCGGCGGAGCGTTATTGGGAGTGGTGATTTTTATTTTTCCCCCGCTATACGGTGAAGGTTACTCGGCGTTGGATGATCTGATGGCTGGGCATTCCGATAAATTATTGAATAACACGTATTTTTTCGGTTTTCGGGATAGTACGTTGATGTTGATTCTTTTCGTGGTCGGTTTGATTTTCGTGAAGGTGATCGCCACGGCACTGACGAATGGTAGCGGTGGAGTAGGTGGTGTATTTGCGCCGAGTTTGTTCACGGGTGGTGTTGCCGGATTCTTGGTTGCCATGTTGATAAACCTGAGTGGTATCCGTCACGTGGAACCGAGTCATTTCGTGTTGGCGGGTATGGCGGGCACGATGTCGGGAGTAATGAAAGCACCTTTGACGGCGATGTTCCTGATCGCTGAAATTTCGGGGGGATACGCTTTGTTCCTGCCGTTGATGCTGACGTCAGTTATCTCTTATCTGACGAGTCAAGGCATGGAACCTTATTCTATTTATGCCCGTCGGTTGGCTATACAAGGCGATTTACTGACTCACAACAAGGATAAGGCCGTGTTGACCTTGATGAAGTTGAACAAGGTCGTGGAAACGGATTTTAAAACCATCGGGGTGGATGCCACGTTGGGGGATCTGGTAAAAGTCGTATCCAAGTCGAGCCGGAACTTGTTTCCCGTGTTGAATGATCGACAGCAATTATTGGGCATCGTGTTATTGGACGATATCCGTAAGGTGATGTTCAATCAGGATATGTATTCCAAGACTTACGTGAGGGATTTTATGACGACGCCTTCCGTGGTGATTGATATCAATGATTCGATGGAGGTTGTCATGAAAAAGTTCGAGGATTCCGGGGCATGGAATTTGCCAGTTTTGCAAGATCATCAATATCTCGGTTTCGTGTCTAAAGCAAAGATATTCAATACTTACCGTAAAGTGTTAATTCACTTCTCCGATGATGAATAGAATTTATATGTAACTATTTAGCCGTATTCCCGTTATTAGTGAGTGAAATATTTTACTTGTAATGTTTCTAAATAATTCCTTCTATATTGTAAAGAGGTTGTATTATTAGAAATAAAGTATATATTCGCGGCAAAATAGAAAAAACTATATAAACGATATAACTATGTATTGGACACTGGAATTAGCCTCAAAATTGGAAGATGCACCTTGGCCTGCATCAAAAGATGAGTTGATCGACTACGCCATTCGCTCTGGGGCGCCTATGGAAGTGATTGAAAATCTTCAGGATATTGAAGATGACGAGGAGATTTTCGAGAGTATTGAAGATATTTGGCCGGACTATCCGAGTAAAGATGATTTCTTCTTTAACGAGGATGAGTATTAATTGATGGTTGTAATGAATAAAAAGGATTGTCTAAGAAATTAGACAATCTTTTTTGTATAATCTTCCTTGCAGGTGTTGTGGGATTCTCCGTGTTTTACAGAACCATACGTTACCCTTGCTTAACCTCAAAGACGTAGCATGAACGTATCATGGACGTAGCATGAACGTAAATTTGCGTTTATGATGTGTTTATGCTATGTAAATATAGCCTCTTTGGGGGTAGGCAAAGGGGAAGAACGGGGCGTGCAACAATTTTGCAAGTGTAAGGTTATTTTTTCAGTAACCGGTGATACTCGTGCAAGAAATTGGGGGTGAATATGGAGGTGTTGTCAGGATTCTCGATTTCTTCGCGAGTCCAGAAACGTCCTTCGTCAACTTCTTCGTTATGGATGTCTATGGCGTCGTGTGCGGTACAGAGGAACGAGAACACGAGTTCGCGTTCACGGGGACTTTCCCACACGTAAGAACCGAGGAACCGGGCTTTGAATTTAGTGATTCCCAGTTCTTCCTGTGTTTCCCGTTTTAAGGCATCTTCAATTTTCTCCCCGAACCCGACATGTCCGCCGACAGCCGTATCCCACATACCCGGCAGGAAGTCTTTTTTCATGCTTCGTTTTTGCAGGTAGATATCTCCTTGTTTATTCATGATGTGGAGATGGACTACCGGGTGGAGGAGCATGGAACCGGAGTGTACACTGCGGCGGGTGGCTTTTCCGACAACTTCCCCTTTCTCGTTGACCACGGGCAACCATTCGTCGTCACGTGCCGCTTTGGCTAGAAGACGATTTTTGACAAAGAAGGTCAGGAAGAATAAGGCGAGCAGGATGTATAATAACGGTCCTTCTATAAAATCGTGTACTTCTTCATTGCAGAGAAAGGCAGAAGCGAAAGCGACAGCCGTGTGAATGACAAGCAGATAGAATAACAGTCCGAGCATCCTGTGCATGGCTTGTTGCTGTTCCGGGGTGATTTGTAAGGTGTTCCGGTATGATTCGGGCAATGTCTTCGTCATGTCGGCTTTCGTGAAAGCGAAAATGCCTAACAATACACACATGGCGGCTTCCACGATGGTTTGTTGTATTCTTTCAAAAGATGTTCCTTCCAATAACACGGCGATTACTCCCAAAGCGATGAAAAATAGGGTATTGGCGAGAGTCGTTTTGTTTATTCTTTTTTCTTTTATCCACGAGTAGAAAAATTCTCCGGCACCAAGTATGATGACGGCAATCAAACCGATTCGCGGGCCAAAAAATTCTTCGGCGATGAAATACAGGATAATCAGTACGAAAGAGGGGAGAAGGGAACGCATAACAATTGAAAATTGAGGATTGAAAATTGAAAATGATAGGGAGTTGCAGGTTACAAGTTAGAGGCTTTGCCTGTACTTGTAACCTGCTAACTTGTGACTATCTGATTTCAGCGTTGAAGAGGTGTTTGTAAGTTCCCATCAACTTGTTCATGATCTTGTCGATCTGTTTGTCGGTGAGCGTTTTTTCCTCGTCAAGCAGGGTGAAACTTACGGCGTATGATTTTTTGTCGGCACCTAGTTTTTCGCCCTCGTAAACGTCGAATAAGGTGACGGATTTCAAGAAAGATTTTTCCGTGCGGAAAGCGGTATCCTTGATTTCTTTGAATGTCACTTTTTTGTCCAGTAAAAGGGCAAGGTCACGTTTCACGGAAGGGAATTTCGGTAGCGGTGCGAAAGTGACCGTTTGGTTTTTGATCGCTTTCAATATATTTTCCCACGAGAATTCAGCGTAATAGACTTCTTGGCTTACATCCGTTTTCTTCAAGGGAGTTTTGCTCACGATACCCATGGAAACGATATGTTTGTCACCTGCCTTGTAAGTCAGTCCTTCGCGGAAGATATCCCGGTCGCTTGCCTCTATTTTCAAGTTATCGGGTTGCAACCCGAGCCGGTTCAATATCATTTCGCAATAGGCTTTCAGGTAGAAGAAGTCTGTTTTGGCTTCTTTGGCGTTCCATGTCGTGATATTTTTATTACCCGTGATGAAAAGAGAAAGCATATTTTCTTCTTTGTATTGCTTTTGAGGATCGTCGGAACCTTCTTTCTTGTGGAAGGTATACGCTTTCCCGAACTCGAATAATTTCAAATTGTGGTTTTTCCGGTTGATGTTGTACGCTACGTTTTCCAACCCGGAGAATAACAGGGATTGGCGCATGGCTCCTAAATCGGCACTGAGCGGGTTGAACAGCATGACCGTCCGTGTCGGGTCGAAGGAGGTGAGGTCCTCGTAATAGCTGGCTTTGGTCAACGAGTTGTTCATTACTTCGTTGAATCCGTTGGCGGCTAACAGGTCGGAAATGATATTTTTCAATTGGTAATCATCCGGTTTTTCGCTGTAGCTTAACGTGGACTTCACGCTATTGGGTACTTCCACGTTATTGAAGCCGTAGATGCGAAGAATGTCCTCGATCACGTCGGCTTCCCGTTTCACGTCCACGCGGTAGGGGGGGACATGTAATAACATACCCTCTTCGTCTTCTTTCACGATCTTCATCTCGAGAGAACGAAGGATGTTTTTGATGGCGGAGTGATCTATTTTTTTACCGATCAGACGGTCGATATGGTCGAATTTCACGGTCACCTCGAAATCTTCCACGGGTGTCGGGTAGATGTCTATCACGTCGGATGTGATTTTTCCGCCCGCTACTTCTTTGAGCATCATGGCAGCCAGTTTCAAGGCATAAATCACGATATTCGGGTCTGTTCCCCGTTCGTAACGGAAAGATGCATCCGTGTTCAAGCCGTGGCGACGAGCTGTTTTGCGAACGAATACCGGATCGAAACAAGCACTTTCAAGGAATACGTTCGTCGTGGTTTCCGAGATACCGCTTTCCTGTCCCCCGAATACTCCGGCAATACACATGGGAGCCTCGCTGTTGCAGATCATCAGATCGTCTTCGTGCAATTCTCTTTCCACGCCGTCCAGTGTGGTGAACTTCGTGCCTTTGGCAACACTTTTGACAATCACTTCATCTCCTTTTACTTTATCTTTGTCGAAAGCGTGCAGGGGTTGTCCCAGACCGAACAGGATATAGTTTGTCACGTCCACGATGTTGCTGATGGGGTGCAACCCGATCGCTTTCATCCGGTTCTGTAACCATTCGGGAGAGGGTTTTACTTGAACGCCTTCAATGCAGATTCCGGCATACCGACGGCAGGCTTCCGGTCTTTCCAGACGTACCGATATCTTGGCTCTCGTGCTGTCCGGCTTGAAGCCTTCCACGGAAGGAAGCGCGTACCGTATGTCTTGTGTCTGTTGCAGGTAGGCTGCCAAATCCCGGGCTACACCGAGGTGTGAGGCTCCGTCGATACGGTTCGGGGTGATATCCACCTCGATAACGGTATCCCGGTAAATGTTGAAATAATCTGCCGCGGGTATCCCGACAGGGGTGTCTTCCGGCAATACCATGATTCCGTCATGCGATTCGCCGATACCTATTTCATCCTCCGCGCAGATCATTCCGTTAGAGGCAACTCCTCTGATTTTTGATTTCTTTATCACGAACTCTTCGTCACCTTTGTAGAGGGTTGTACCGACAGTAGCTACTACTACTTTTTGTCCGGCGGCGACGTTGGGTGCACCGCACACGATTTGCTCCGGTTCTCCCGTTCCGAGGTCAACCGTGGTCACGTGCAAGTGGTCTGAATCGGGGTGTTCTTCACAAGTCAGTACTTTACCGATAACCAGCCCTTTTAATCCTCCTTTCACGGCCTCAAACTCCTCGTAGCCGCCTACTTCAAGTCCGATACTTGTCAGTATTTTGCAAATCTCTTCAGTGCTTTGGTCTATCTTCAAATAGTCTTTCAACCAGTTCAGTGATACGTTCATATATTAATTTTAGATTTATGATTTATGATTTATGATTTATGATTTTAGATTGAACTCCCTCTATCCATTTTAGATTTAATGATTGTAGATTTTAGATTTCTCCCCACTTGCCAACACTTCTTTTCAAATTCTACACTCTTAATTTCTAATCACTGTCTTTGACTAGTGCCACTAGCTCCTCCTCTGTTTATAGAGGAGGTGTCAGCTTTGCTGACGGAGGAGTTCATTTTCAATTCTCCATTTTCCATTTTCAATTGATATCTAGCATTCTCTGGATCGGTAACCACGCTCTCTGCCTTAAATCTTCGGGGAGGCGTACCTCGTGTTGTTCTTTTTCAAGGGCGTCGAGGACTTTTTCAAGGGTTACTTTTTTCATTTGTCCGCAGATTGCGGTTGGATGAATGGGGATAAATTCTTTCGTGGGGTTATCCGCCTGTAACTTATGAATGGTTTCCAATTCGGTTGCGATGATAAATTGTTGCTTCGGTGATTCCTTGGCGTGTTTGATGATTCCTGCCGTGGAATACATGAAAGCTCTAGGATGATTCAATACGCGATCGTCGTGTGAACAACTGGATTCCGGGTGTATCAACGCGTCGGCATCCGGGTATTGTTCCAGTTTATCCAATATCATTTGGGCATCGATACGGTCATGCACGCAGCAATCGCCATTCCAGATTTCCATTTCCCGTCCCGTAACCTTTTGGATGTAAGCACCGAGGTTTTTATCGGGAACAAACAGAATCTTTTTATCTTTCGGCAGGCTTTGTACGACTTTCAAGGCGTTGGATGAAGTACAGCAGTAATCCGTGTACGCTTTCACCTCGGCGGTCGTGTTCACGTAGCTGACGATAAGACCGTCCGGGTTTGCCTTTTTCCATTCTCGCAAGTCGTACCCGCTGACGCCTTCTGCCAGAGAGCAACCGGCTCCTTCTGCCGGAATCAGTACTTTTTTGTTCGGGGAGATGATGGAAGCGGTTTCAGCCATAAAATGAACCCCGCAGAAAACGATAATATCGGCATCCGTTTCTCCTGCCATGCGGGAGAGTCCCAGTGAATCACCCAAATAATCGGCAACGTCTTGAACTTCCGGGCGGGTATAATAGTGCGCCAGAATAATAGCGTTTTTTTCCTTCTTCAACTGTTGTATCCTATCGACAATTTCCTTGTGTGTCATAACCGTGTATTAGTTCATTTTGATGTTCATGCTAATGTCCATTGCCGTGACCGAGTGTGTCAACGCTCCCACGCTGATGTAATCTACCCCGGTGGCGGCAACTTCTTTCAGACGGGGGATGCTCATGTTTCCCGATGCTTCGGTTTTGGCTCTGCCCGCGATGAGTTTTACCGCTTCGGTCATCGCTTCGTTGCTCATGTTGTCGAGCATGATGATATCGGCTCTCGCGTCAAGTGCCTGTTGTACTTCTTCCAAAGTAGTGGTTTCCACTTCCAGTTTGATGCTGAGAGGGAGATGGGCACGCGCTTCTTTCACGGCGTTGGGGATGCCTCCGGCAATCTTGATATGGTTGTCTTTCAACATAATCATATCGTATAATCCCATCCGGTGGTTGGAGCCTCCGCCGTGGAGTACAGCCATTTTATCCAGCACTCTCAATCCCGGTGCGGTTTTACGGGTATCTAACAAGCGGGTACGCGTTCCTGCCAGTTCTTTCATGTAACGGGCTGTTTCCGTGGCAATACCGGACATCCGTTGCAAGATGTTCAACGATAATCGCTCGCCTAACAAGAGTGTACGATAGCTTGCTTCGATTCGTAGGATGATATCTCCTTTTTTCACGGCGGTTCCGTCGTTTACTAACGGTTCCCACACGATATCTTTTTCAAATTTCTCGAATACTCGTTTAGCGATTTCCAACCCGGAGATAACTCCGTCGGCTTTTGCCTTCATCTCGGCAACTGCTTTTGCCTGCACGGGAATGATTGCATTGGTCGTGATGTCCCCCGTGGCGATATCCTCTTCAATGGCGAGGTCGATTAGTCTTTCTATTAGCGAGTCGTACATACTATCTATTTTAGATTTCTTGATTTTTGATTTTTGATTTTTGATTCCGACCCACATGTCAACGCTTGTTTAATCGTAAATCGTAATTCATAAATCGTAAATTTATTCGTTTTCCATTTTCAATTGTACCGGTAGTGTCCTGATTTCCTTTTCCTTTTGTTGAATGATGTGACATACAAAAGCATCTTCCGGGTTCGGGTAGTCGGAGCGGAAATGTCCGCCTCGGCTTTCTTCGCGGAAGAGGGCGGAACGGATAATCAATTCCGCCACGGTGAGCAGGTTTTTACTAACCAGTGAATAGTATTCGTTTGCTTCAAAATTTTCTTTTGCTTTCAATGCTTCCAGACGGTTCAAGCCTTCCTGTAATCCGCTTTTGTTTCGGATGATTCCGGCTTCCTGTGTCATGATGTCGGCGACTTCGGTTTTAAGTTGCAAGTAAGCGTCGAGTTTTCGCGCATCCAGACGGAATCGGGGAGTGATCTCCGGAACCGGGGCTTCCCGTCTGTTCCGCACGGAATCTTCCACGGCACGTTTACCGTATACCAGACATTCTATGAGTGAATTGGATGCCAGTCGGTTGGCTCCCATGATGCCGGATGAAGCGAGTTCCCCGCACACGTAAAGGTGGGGGATATTTGTCCGCCCGTTCAAGTCGGTTCTGACACCTCCCACGGTATAGTGGGCGGCAGGTGCGACTGGTATGCGGTCAGTCATGTCGATGCCTAGTTCCGCGCACTTTTCAAATATATTCGGGAAGCGTTTCTTTATCTTTTCCGGATCGAGATGTTTCAATGACAGGTAAACGTAGTCCTGATTGTTCTGTTTCATTTGTAGGAATATGGATTGCGCCACGATATCCCGCGGGGCAAGTTCGGCAAGCTCGTGTTTCCCTACCATAAAGCGTTCGCCCTGTTGATTCAACAGGTGGGCACCTTCTCCCCGGACAGCCTCGCTGACCAGATAAGCCTCTCCCGAGGGCGTGTAGATAGCGGAGGGGTGGAATTGGATAAATTCCATATCCGCGATTTCGCATCCTGCCTCGAACGTGAGAGCCAGTCCGTCACCGATCGTGGTGTGGGGATTGGTCGTGCGTTTGTATATAGCGGAGGTCCCGCCGGAGGTGAGTAACACGTTGTGTCCCGTGAATACCTCTTCCCGGTTCTCGTTAAAATCCCAGCATCTGACGCCGTAGCACCCGTGTTCGTCTTGTAACAGGGCGATAACAGCGTGATTGTCGAATACTTCCACCGAGGG
Source organism: Butyricimonas sp. Marseille-P3923 (assembly GCF_900184685.1). GTDB lineage: Bacteria > Bacteroidota > Bacteroidia > Bacteroidales > Marinifilaceae > Butyricimonas > Butyricimonas muris. The sequence continues at coordinate 1,076,172 of NZ_FXXL01000007.1, read as the reverse complement.
ACAATGTTCCACTTTGTCAATCACGAAATTGGTAATCATCCTTCCGGTTGCGTCCCCGCCGGCGTGTAGTATCCTTTTCTGGTGGTGTCCGCCTTCCAGACCGAGTGCAAGTTCCCCGTTCTCCGTGTCGAAGTGCATACCGTCGTTAATCAATTCTTGTATGCGAACGGGTCCTTCGTTTACTAAAACATGAACGGCAGGATAGTCGCACAAACCTCTTCCTGCCGTGATCGTATCTTGGAAGTGAAACAACGGGGCATCATCTTCTCCGGTAACGGCAGCAATTCCACCTTGGGCAAAATAAGAATTACTTTCCCTGATATTGGATTTGGTTAACAATGCTACTTTCCCGTAAACTGACGCACGATAGGCCGTATAAAGACCTGCTAAACCACTTCCGACAATAATATAATCGTAACTACGCATTTTTTTGTCATGTAAATTGATGCGAAAGTAGTAATATTTTTTATCTAAACCAATAAAAAGTAAGGTCATAAGGTTCATAAAGTTTATAAAGTTCATAAAGTGAGGGATGTCCTTTGAAAAGGGGGGAGCGGTAACATGAGTTGCCGTGGACAAAAGACTTGCGGGATACGGTGAACTTTATGGATGAGGCGTTGATTAGCGAATGTCGGTAAACGACTTGGAAAACTTCTCGCCGTAGGCATTGAGGTATTCTTTCGTGAACTTCTCGTAGCTTTTCTTGGCAAGGGAGTGTTTGCCTAGGGCGGCGTAAGCGTTTACCCGTAATTGGAGCGCGTATTCGTTAAGTTGATCGCAAAGGGAGATCGAATCGGCTATCTGTAATGCCAGATCGGGTTCTGTCTGAATATTCACGGAAGTTTCCGTGTAACTCACGAGGGTATCGATAATGTAATCCGATACGGTCGATTTGTAGCGGTCTAGCCACTCGTAATCCGTGTCGAACAAGAAGGCGCCTTGCTTGGATAGTTGCAGCAGTTTCAGAATATCTTCCCGGGCGGTTAATTTACCTTTTGCCGACAAGGAGAGATAATCGTAATAGTCCGTGTATATCTGTTCCGGGGCAAGGTTGAGAATCCAACTTCCGGTTTTGTTGCTGACCTCGTTTTCCCCGAGGGTATCCAGTAGGCTTCGTAATTTGCCGATGTTTACCGCCCGGTTGTTTTTGGCGCTTTGTTCGGTCTTGTCGAACCATAGTAATTCTTTCAATCGCTCGGAGGTGATGCCTTTTTCCGGTGTATGTATCAATAACAACAAGAAAAGTTCTTTCAACAAGGGGGTGAATTTCTTCGTGATATTGTTTCCTTCGGCATCGTAGATATGAAAGCCGCCGAACAGGTAAACGGCGTTTACCGTTTGGGGTATGTGTACCGGGGATTCGTTGTTGGCGATTATAACTTCATTTTCCAGCCGGGATGCTGAAGCGGATTGTTTCCGGCGCAAAAGCCTTTTACGCAATTGTACACCGCCGAACACGAGTAAATCCACGGTAAGTATAAAGATAAACCAATACCAGAAAGTAGCGGAGAGTTGTTTGTCCGTGGTTTCGATAAAATGAATATTGCTAATTTGTAATGCCGGTTTGCCGTCCCGGTCGAGTACCTTCTCTTTGTCGGCGACAAAAGCAAATTTATATCCCGCCTTGGGATCGAACCCGAGGTTGTTGATCGTGTATAATGTATCGCTGATTTGAATCGTAAATTCTTTTTTCTGTTGGAACAAGGTCAGTTTTACCTTAAATTCCGGGTTCGGAGAGGAAGAGGGGATAGGCAGCTTTCTCAGGTTCTCTCTGGAATACACGATTAATTGTTGTAATTCCCCTTTCCGGTAATCCAGAAAAAGGTTATAGTACTCGTTTTCGTTCGAGTTGATTTGTAGCAACGGGCCGAAATAAGTTTGTTGGTGTGCTTGTAGAGTAATATCGAAATCAATCTGCAACCGTTTCTTCAAGTAGATATACCGGTTTTTGTCAGAAGGTACCGTGTCGTTTTTCTCCGTGTTATTGTTATCCGGTTGTGCGAATAGCTTCCCGGTCGGAAAAACCGACATCATGAACATGAAACTCACGATTATAAGGTGTCGCGGGCTAAAGTGAAAGGTTGTATGTTTTCCGGTGTTTTTCATCCACTGCAAATATAGCATTTGCTGATGAATTATAAAATAATAATTTTACTCCCTGAAAGAAAGTGGCTGAGGGTATGTTTTGCAAGGTCACGGGTGTCCTCGTCAAAATGCCCACAGGGTACCCGTTACTTTATGAACTTTATAAACCTTATAAACTTTATAAACCCTTATGCGTTTTTCTGAATCGAATAGTCCGTGATGCCAAGACTCTCGTAAGTCTTTTTGAGGGCTTCGTCGTCGTCAGTGATCACGAGGAGTTTGTCGCCCGTGTTGAGTTTGGTTTTACCCTTGGGTACGCAATAGGCGTCGTTCTTTTTGATAAGGGCTACCAGCGTGTTGTCCGGTAATATCAAGTCCATCAGCCGATCGCCCTTCGTGAGCATGGAGGGGATCACTTCTATTTCGGACATGGCGGTTTTGATTTCTTCGGGTAATTCCACGTTAAATACATTTTTGCGGGTTTCCGGGGTAGACAGTCCGAGTAGTTTAGCCATGAAACTGACGGTTGTCCCTTGCACTACTAACGACAGGATCGTGATAAAGAACACGACGTTGAATATCAGTGAAGCGTGCTGTACGTTCGCGATGAGGGGGTATGTGGCAAAAATGATAGGGACTGCTCCGCGCAATCCTACCCATGAAACGTACACCCGTGCTTTGGTTGTCATCTTCCGGAAGGGGAGAAGACAAAGGAAAACGCTGAGCGGGCGAGCCAGTATAATCATGAATACCCCGATTAAAATACCCAGCGAAGCGATAGGCAATAGTTCTGCCGGGTTCACGAGTAATCCCAGCGTGAGGAACATCACGATTTGGAACAGCCACGTGATACCGTCGAAGAATGTCGTAAGACTCTTTTTATGTATCATCTTCTTGTTGCCCACCACGAGTCCGGCGATATAAACGGCTAGGTAACCGTTTCCTCTCAACAAGTCGGTGAAGGAGAAGATAAAGAATACAAAAGCCAACAAGAGGACAGGATAGAGCGATTGATTGATATTCAGTTTGTTGATGCTATAAACTGCCAACCTTCCCAACAGGAATCCTGCCACAGCACCGATGCTCATTTGCATCACGAATTGTAACGCTGTATTCACGAGGCTACTTTCCCCAGATTGGATCATTTGAATCAATAGAATCGTCAACATGTACGCCATCGGGTCATTACTACCACTCTCCAACTCCAGCATGGGACGCAGGTTCTCTTTTAGTCCCTGACGTTTCGACCGGAGTATCGAGAACACGGAAGCCGAATCCGTGGACGACATTACCGAAGCGAGCAAGAGCGATTCTATAAAGGTGAGTTTGATAAAGCTATTCTCCAGATTGGTGATATAGTATATGAAATATCCCGTGAGCAGGGCAGTCAACATCACCCCAACGGTAGCAAGTATTATTCCTTGCCCCAGAACGGGTTTTATTTCCGAGGCACTGGTATCCATACCGCCGGAGAACAATATAATACTTAACGCGATAACACCTATGAATTGTGCTGTCTGGGGACTGTTGAACTCGATTCCCAGTCCGTCCGTCCCGAAGAGCATACCTACTCCCAGAAAGAGCAACAACGCCGGGACGCCGAATCGGAAACCGGCTTTCCCGACAACAATACTAACAAATAATAGAATAGATCCAATAAGTAAGATGTTTCCAGCGTCTAAAGTCATAAGCGTTTCTTTTTATCAGTTTAATTTTGTGGGCTTCCGCCTCGTTTGGCATAGTTTTTCTTTTTAATGAAAGAACGGTTACCGGGTTTGCCTCCCCGTCCTTTTGACGATCCGTGATTGAAAGCCTTAGGGTTATACGCGGGTGCTTCTCCGAGGTTGGCGGGAATGGGAATTTTATAGACCTCTTCCCCTATAAATTGTTCTATACGATAGAACTTGCCCTGTTCCGCTTCGGAAACGAAAGTTAAAGCCACGCCCTCGGCATCAGCTCTCGCCGTACGCCCGATTCTGTGGATATAATCTTCCGGGTCATGCGGTACGTCAAAGTTGATAACCAATCCGATATCATCAATATCTATGCCACGTGACACGATATCCGTGGCAACGAGGATGTCTGTTTTATTGTTTTTGAAATTCATCATGACGGCTTCCCGCTCCGGTTGTTCAAGATCGGAGTGCATGGCGGCCACGTTGAATTTTTTACGTTTCAGGGTGAAAGCGAGGTCTTTTACTTTTTGTTTGGAAGAGGCGAAGATAAGTGTTTTGTGTAACACGGGTTTGTTGAACAATTCTTCGATGATCCCCATCTTCTGGTACTCGCGGCAAATGTAGGCGGCTTGCATGATTGCCTCGTTGGGTTTAGATACGGCAACGTTGATTTCCACGGGGTCCCGGAGAACGTTTTGAGCCAGTTGTCTGATTTTCGGTGGCATCGTTGCCGAGAAGAGAATGGTTTGCCGATCCTTGGGCAACTTGTTCACGATCTGCATGATGTCGTCGAAGAATCCCATGTCGAGCATCCGGTCAGCCTCGTCCAGTATAAAATATTTTACCTGCGAGAGATCGACATCGCTGTGTTGCAGGTGGGCTATCAGACGTCCCGGTGTCGCGATAGCCACGTCCGCACCCATGCGCAACGCTTTTTTCTGTTGATCCCACAGTGCCCCGTCACCGCCGCCGTACACCACTACCGTGGATACGGGAAGAAAATAAGAGAATCCCTCGAATTGCACGTCTATCTGTTGTGCCAGTTCCCGCGTGGGAGCCATGATTACGGCTTGTACCGCGTCGTTTTTCTTCTCGTCTTTCACCAGTCTGTTCAGAATGGGGAGGGTATAGGCGGCTGTTTTGCCGGTGCCTGTTTGCGCGCAGGCAATCAAGTCTTTTCCCTCCAGTATAACGGGTATAGTTAATTCTTGTATAGGTGTTGTTTCTTGAAAATTCATTGCATCTAATCCTTGCAATACTTCATCCTCTAGTTCCAGCTCGTCAAATCTCATCTTTTTTAACTCTTTCTATGTTTTAAAGTGCGCTCTCGTGTCCCTCGAGAGGCCGCGGCAATCCGGATATTTCTGTGTCGCTTGTCACGTTTAACCTTTCCATCTTGTTGATGCAAAGTTAAGAAAAAAATTGTTTTTATTCCCATTCACTTGTCGAATCTTTCAATTCGGGAATGGAAGATGCTTTAAAGACAATGTTTTTTTTGCTGATACGGCGTTGCCGCTGGTAATCCTGCAAGGCTTTCAGTGCGACTTTACCCAGTAGTACGATAGCCGCGAGATTGATGATCGTCATGATTGCCATAGCGAAGTCCGCCAAATTCCACACGAGATCGAGGGCGGCAATCGAACCGAACATCACCATGCCACCCACGGCGATACGGTATATTTGCAGGTATTTCTTGTTCTTCGAGATAAAGAGCAGGTTCGTTTCGCAATACGAGTAATTGCCGACAATGGAACTGAACGCGAAAAGCAGTATGGCGATAGCGATAAATTGTCCGCCCGCGCTTCCGATTTGGTGTGTCAGTGCCATTTGCGTGAGTTGAATGCCTTTTATCGAGCCATCCAGCGGCACGTCCGAGAGCAGGATGATGAAAGCGGTACAACTGCATATAATCAACGTGTCGGTAAACACGCTCAATGCCTGTATCAATCCTTGCTTCGCCGGGTGACTCACGTCGGCGGTAGCGGCGGCATTCGGCGCGGAACCCATTCCAGCCTCGTTGGAAAATAATCCCCGCCGTATGCCTTGCATGACGATAACCCCAAGCCCGCCACCGGCGAATTGCTCGAAACCGAGAGCGTTGGAGAATATCATGCCGACCACGTGCGGCAATGTGCCGAGGTGCGTGAACAAGATGTACACGGCGAGCAGGATATACGCGATAGCCATAAGCGGAACGAGTATCCCGGAGATAACGGCGATACGGTGTATTCCCCCGAATATCACGAGGAAGGTGAGTGCGGTCAGTATTATCCCGAACCACATGCGGTTTACCCGGAATACTTCGTTAAAGGCGAAAGTCACCGTGTTCGCTTGCACGGAATTGAATACCAACCCGAACGTGATCGTGATGATGACGGCAAAGAGAATACCCATCCACCGTTTTTTCAGTCCCCGTTCCATGTAGAAAGCGGGACCGCCGATATACGTCCGCTCGCCTTGCGTCTTGTATATCTGTGCCAGTGTCGATTCGATAAAGGCGGAGGCAGAACCCACCAAAGCGATTAGCCACATCCAGAAAATAGCCCCGGGGCCCCCGAGCGCGAGAGCTGTTGCCACCCCGGCGAGGTTTCCCGTGCCTACCCGCGAAGCGGTTGCGATACAGAAAGCCTGAAAGGAAGAAACCGAGTTCTTGTGACTACCGCCCGCGATGCCATCACCGAGCAACCGGAACATCTCGCGGATATTTCGAAATTGCACGAATTTACTCTTGAACGTGAAATATAGCCCGATGATGATCAGTGCGGCAATTAATATGTACGTGTAGATAAAGTCATTTACCGATATAATCCAATTATTCAATGTTTCCATGAGTACCTTAGTTTTTATAAAATACGCTTTTTATACGTTAAAATTAGGGATTGGGTTGCCGGACAATTGAAAATTGAAAGTTGAAAATTGAAAATGATTTGTTCGCTTTCGGCGAGTACCCAATTAATTATTTGCGTTAGGGACTGTATTCCAGCTCCTCCTCTGTTTATAGAGGAGGTGGCTGCGAAGCAGACGGAGGAGTTTATTGATTCAGTGATTTCGTGATTTTAGATTGAATGATTCCAGCCGCATAAGCAACGCTTCATTAATCACGGAATCGGCAATCACTGAATCACTAAATCGACAAACTCCCTCCCCCCTTCGGGGTATTGAGCCCGGAAACCGGTCTCGAACTGGCTCTCGTTCGACAGACAACGAGCAAGCTCTCTGTCTGTTCTCTCTTACTCGCCAGTTTCCCTCTATAAACAGAGGGAGAGTTGAATTACAGTCTTACTTCGGTAATCATTTTCAATTTTCAACTTTCAATTTTCAATTTCTTGTACCCCGATTTTCCTGCCTTTTCGTTTTTCATCATGAATGCGTATTCCATTCGTTAACGAGTGTGACGGTTCTTGGAATATGCAATTTTAACAATCCGTCGAATCGTTGTTAAATTTTAAACATCCACGAATTGTAGATGTAATTGTTTGATAAAATGGCATGTGTATTGATAAGGAATGCTAATTGTTGTGCGAATATTTATTCAGAAAAAATGTATGTATATGAGAAAAAGCAATTCACTAAACTAAACAACTAACGGGATGATTCACTTAGAAGGCATAAACAAAACGTATTACAACGGTGCGCCGTTGCACGTGCTGAAAGGCATAGACCTCGACATCAAGCGGGGGGAATTTGTATCAATCATGGGTTCGTCCGGCTCCGGCAAATCCACGTTACTCAACATTCTGGGGATTCTCGACAATTACGACACGGGAGCGTATTACCTGAACGAGGTATTGATCCGTGACTTGAGCGAAACGAGAGCGGCGGAATACCGCAACCGGATGATCGGCTTTATCTTCCAGTCTTTTAACTTGATCTCTTTCAAGAATGCCATGGAGAACGTGGCGCTTCCGTTGTTCTACCAGAACGTGAGCCGTCGCAAGCGTAATGCGTTGGCGTTGGAATATCTTGACCGTCTTGGCTTGAAGGAGTGGGGGCACCACATGCCTAACGAGCTTTCCGGGGGGCAGAAACAGCGTGTGGCTATTGCGCGGGCGTTGATCTCGCAGCCTCGCATCATTCTTGCCGACGAACCCACGGGGGCATTGGACAGCAAGACGTCGGTCGAGGTGATGGACATATTGAAAGAGGTCAACGACACGGGTATGACGGTTATCGTCGTGACGCACGAGAGTGGCGTTGCCAACCGGACAAACAAGATTATCCGCCTTAAAGACGGCGTGATCGAAGCGGTGGAAGACAACCGTAACCACGACGTGTTGGTGTTCGGCAAAGAGGATCTCATGAAATAAACCGAACGACATGAAAATAAGATTCGACATTTGGTACGAGATTATCAGTACCGTTCGCAGGAACAAGCTGCGTACCTTCCTCACGGGCTTTTCCGTCGCGTGGGGAATATTTATGCTGATCGTGTTACTCGGTTCCGGCAATGGGCTGATGAATGGCTTCCAGAGTAACTTCGCCGATCGGGCGACAAATTCCATCAAGGTATACGGTTCCCGCACGAGCAAGACTTTCGAGGGGATGCAGAAAGGAAGGGTGATACAACTTGATAACACCGATATGCTGAACACGGAAACCAAGTTCCCAGCGCACGTGGGTGTGGCGGGGGCTATCCTCAAGATGAACAATCGTACGATCTCCAAGGGCGACGAGTACGTCGTGTGCAGTCTTGTCGGCGTGGAGCCTTCGTACGTGGAAATCGAGCCGTATCGGGTAGCGGAGAATAACGGCAGGTTTATTAATAAATTAGACCTCGACGAACGGCGCAAGGTGATCGTGATTCATCCGCGGACGGCGGAAACCCTGTTCAAGGGACGGAACGCCGTCGGGGAATACGTGAACGTGAACGGCATCGCTTACAAGGTCGTGGGAGTCTACGTGCAGAATAAGGAACGCAATGACCAAGACGCTTTTATCCCTTTTACCACGGCGCAAAACGTGTATATCAAGGGTGACAAAATCGACCAGATTCTATTTACCACCAAGGGGTTGGATACACGGGAGAAAGGCGACGCTTTCGAGCAGAGCTACAAGGAGGTGCTTGCCGCGCACCACCGTTTCGACCCGACCGACCGTAGTGCTGTCTGGCTGTGGAACCGTTTCACGTTTTTCCTGCAATTCCTTGATGCGCAACAGATCATACAGATCGCAATCTGGGTGATCGGGATATTCACGTTGCTTTCCGGTGTGGTCGGGGTGAGCAACATCATGCTGATCACCGTCAAGGAACGCACGAAAGAATTTGGTATCCGCAAGGCTTTGGGTGCGTCCCCGGCGTCAATCCTGTGGCTGATAATCCTTGAGTCAATCATTATAACGACCTTCTTCGGGTATATCGGTATGGTCGGCGGTATCGCTCTCACGGAATGGGGAGCCCGCCTGTTTGACGCCCAAGCCGTGGCGGAGTCTACCGATTTCCTGCAATTTACCATATTTAAAGACCCCACCGTGGGATTGGGCACCGCCCTTTCGTTTATCGTGCTGCTCGTCATCGCGGGCACGCTGGCGGGATTCTTCCCGGCACGCAAGGCGGTACAAATTAAACCGATTGAAGCACTTAGAGCCGATTAACTATGAGAAATATAATAGACTTAGACCGTTGGGAAGAGATCATGATGACGATCACCCGCAACAAGACACGGAGCATACTGACAGCGTTCGGGGTATTCTGGGGGATATTCATGTTGATCGTTCTGATTGGCGGGGGAAACGGGATGCGGGTACTTATCGGGCGTTCGTTCAGCAGTTTTGCCACCAACTCCTGTTTTGTCAGTTCCCACCCGACAAGCGAGGCGTACAAGGGATTCCGCAAGGGACGTTACTGGAGCCTCAACGTGAAAGACGTCGATATCCTGCGCTCCAACATTCCGGAGATTGCTTACATCGTCCCGATGCTCTTCAGTCGTCGGGGGGATAATAATATATTGTATGAAGACAAGTTTTTTACCGGGGGAGTCAAGGGCGTGATGAAGGATTACGAGAATATCGAGCATCAATCCCTCGTGTACGGGCGTTTTCTCAATGACATCGACGTCAACGAGCAGCGTAAAGTTTGCGTGATCGGTATTCGTATTTACGAAACGCTGTTTGCCAAGGGAGAAGATCCCACGGGCAAGTATATCCGCGTGGACGGCGTGTATTACCAAGTGATTGGCGTGGTCGAAACGATCGACAGCGACATCAATATCGGCGGGAATGCCGAAGAAACCGTTATCCTGCCGTTCACGACCATGCAGAATACCTATCAGACGGGCAACTCGGTACACCTTATTGCCATGACGGGCAAGCCGGGCGTGAAGATTCAGACGATAGAGTCGGCAGCGGAACGCGTCGTCAAGCAGAACCACATGATTGCCCCGAATGACGCGCAGGCGGTACTCCTTATAAATGCGGAGAAGTTATACAAGTTGTACGAGAACCTGTTTATAGGTATCGACCTGTTGATATGGATTGTCGGCTTGGGAACCTTGCTGGCGGGAGTGATCGGGGTGAGCAACATCATGATGATCACCGTGCGCGAGCGCACCGGGGAGATTGGCGTGCGGCGTGCTATCGGCGCCCGTCCTTACGATATCATGGGGCAGGTTATCAGCGAGAGCATGGTGCTTACCGGACTGGCGGGTATGCTGGGTATTTCCCTTGCCGTCTACGTCCTCGAACTGATGAACGTCGGCGTGACTTCTGCCAAGGGCTATTATGCCGGTTTTGAAATCTCGTTCTGGACGGTCGTCGGTGCAACCTTCATCCTGTTATTGCTCGGCAGCCTCGCGGGACTGGCTCCTGCGTTCCGTGCCATGAATATAAAACCGATCGACGCGATTCGGGAAGAATGAAACAATTGAAAATGGAGAATTGAAAATTGAAAATGAACTCCTCCGTCGGCTTTGCCGACACCTCCTCTATAAACAGAGGAGGAGCTGGTGATAGTAACCGAAGACGGTGAGTAACTAAGCTCTCCCTCTGTTTATAGAGGGAAACTTGTTTCCACGTTACCGAGCGAGAGTCAGTTCGAGCGATAGCTCAATACGGCGAAGCCGGGAGGGAGTTTAAATCTAAAATCTAAAATTTAAAATCTAAAATATGAAAAAGCTCTTTAAAATCTTTGTGCTACTTTTGATTGTAGCTGTATTTATCGGGACGTTCGGGTTCCTGTACGTGAAGTCGCAACCTAAAAAGAAGGTGTACGAGATAGTCACTCCCGTTGTCACCGACGTGGAGAAAAACACGGTGGCGACGGGTAAGGTGGAGCCTCGTAACGAGGTATTGATCAAGCCGCAGATATCGGGTATCATCGCCGAGGTCTACAAGGAAGCGGGGCAGCCGATCCGTGCCGGGGAAGTGATTGCCAAAGTGAAAGTAATCCCCGAAATGGGACAGTTGAGTGCCGCCGAGAGCCGCCTGCGTATTTCCGACATCAATTACAGGCAGGCGGTGCAGGAGTTCGAGCGCATGAAGACGCTGTACAAGGACGACCTGATCAGTAAAGAGGAGTTCGAGAAATGCGAGGTTGCCCTGTCGCAATCCAAAGAGGAGAAGGAAACCGCCGCCGATGCCCTTGATATCGTGCGTGACGGTATCTCCCGCAAGAGTGCCTCGGCGAGCAACACTATGATTCGTTCCACGATCGACGGGTTGATTCTCGACGTCCCCGTGAAAGTCGGTAATTCCGTGATCATGAGCAACACTTTCAACGACGGAACCACTATCGCTATCGTGGCGAACATGAGTGACTTGATCTTCAAGGGAAAGATTGATGAAACCGAGGTCGGACGCGTTCACGAGGGGATGCCTATCAAGCTCACGATCGGTGCCTTGCAGGATATGCAGTTTGACGCCTGTCTGGAGTACATATCCCCGCGCGCAAGGGAGGAAAACGGGGCTAACCTCTTCGAGATTAAAGCCGCTATCACCATACCCGATTCCGTTTACATACGCTCCGGGTACAGTGCCAACGCCGAGATCGTGTTACAGCGGTCGCCGCGGGTGCTGACCGTGCCGGAAAGTTGCGTGGAATTCAAGGACGGTAAAAACTACGTTCATGTCCTTACCGGTACGCGTCCCGATCAGGTATTCGAGCGTCGTCCCGTCACGCTGGGCATCAGCGACGGAATCAAGATAGAGGTAAAAGAGGGTATCACCGCCGACGATAAAGTGCGCGGCACCGAAAAAACGAACACACTATGATGATGAAAGCGAAATTTGTAATCGTGGCGATGCTGGTCAGCCTCGGGGCGGGGGCACAAGAAAAATGGTCACTCCGCCAATGTGTCGAACACGCCCTTGACAACAATATCGAGATCAAACAACGGGAGATTGCCCTCGACCGTCAAGAGATAGAAGTTCATACCGCCAAATTCCGCCGCCTGCCGAACTTGGGGGCGAGGGCGGGACAGTCGTTCAGCTATGGGCGTGTGGCGTCCCCGCTGGATAACACCTATTTCGACCGTAACACCCGTAATACCAGTTTCGAGGCGGCAACCAGCGTGTCCCTTTTCTCCGGGATGCAGATTACTCATAATATAGCGTTGGCGAAACTCAACCTCGATGCCGCGATGGAAGACCTCAAAAAAGCGCGTGAAGATGTCAGTATGCAGGTCACATCCCTTTTCCTGCAAGTTCTTTTCGCGGAGGAAATCAGCAAGGTTGCCGCCGCGCAGTTAAAAGTGAGCGAGGCGCAGCACCACCGGATGAAACGCCTGCACGAGGTGGGCAAAGTTTCCACGTCAGCGTTCTATGAAACGAAATCCCGCTTGGCACAAGATCGGGTGACTGCCGTTCAAGCGGAGAACAATCGTAAACTCGCCCTGCTCGATCTTAGCCAGATACTGGAACTGCCTTCGCCGGAGCTGTTCGCTATTGTCGCTCCCGATATGGAGCCCACGTTCGAGTTGCTCACCCCGCCACAGGATATTTACGATATTGCCGTCGTGTCGAAACCTATCGTGCGTGCCGCTCAACATCGCGTGGCGGGAGCCGAACGGAGTATCCGTATTGCCCAAAGTGCCTTGTACCCGCAGTTGGAATTTGCTGCCGGGATTACCACGGGCTACTACACCGTGGCGAACTTCGACAGCCCCTCGTTCAGCAGCCAGTTCACCAACAACATGAACAAATCGTTCGGTTTCACGCTGACCATTCCTATTTTCAACCGTATGGAAACGCGTGACAAGGTAAAGAGTGCCCGTTTGCAGATGCAGAATCAATCGTTTATGCTCGATGCCGCCAAGAAAGCTCTGTTCAAGGAGATACAACAAGCCTATTATAGTGCCATTGCCGCCCAATCCACTTACCTCTCCAGTGCCACCGCCGTGGAAGCTGCCGAGGAATCCTATCGCCTCACGGAGCGGAAATACGAGGAAGGCAAGGCTACCGGGGTTGAATTTAACGAGGTCAAAACGCTTTTGCAAAAAGCCGTTTCCGATCGTATTCAAGCGAAGTACGACTATCTCTTCCGGTTGAAGATATTGGATTATTACAAGGGGATACCGATTGTCTTGGAATAAAAAAGGGTGTGTTTAACACACCCTTTTTACCACTATTTACTACTAACCCTAAAATTGGAACTACTTCGTGAGTCCACTTTTTTATAACCCATTTTTATTACTTAGTCACATTCAATAGATGCAGGAAATATAAAAAGGTTGCGTTGGGAGGAGAAAAAAAAGTATATTCGCGTTTGATTGTAAAAAATAAAGCGTTATGGCTTGTTGTAATAATAGACGTAAACCGGAATGGTTGAAAATTAAGTTACCGATGGGACAGTTGTCCACGGGAGTTTTAAACATCGTGCGAGGACATAACTTGCACACGATTTGCACGAGCGGGATGTGCCCGAACCAAGGGGAATGCTGGGGAGCGGGTACAGCCACGTTCATGATCGGTGGCGACGTGTGTACGCGTTCGTGTAAATTCTGCAACGTGGCGACAGGGCGTCCGGCTCCGCTTGACCCGCGGGAACCGGAGAATATAGCCAACTCCGTGAAGTTGCTGGAATTGAAACATGCCGTGATAACCTCGGTGGATCGCGATGATCTCGAAGATTTGGGCGCGGGGCATTGGGTGCGGGTGATCGAAGCCGTGAAGAGGGAGAACCCGAACACGACGATGGAAGTTTTGATCCCCGACTTTCAAGGACGGCGGGAACTGGTGCAACAGGTAATAGACGTCCGTCCGGAGGTAATATCCCATAATCTGGAAACCGTGCGGCGATTGTCGGATAGCGTGCGGAGCCGCGCGAAATATGATATCTCGCTGGAAGTGATCCGTCAGGTGAGCGAGTCGGGAATCGTGTCCAAGTCGGGTATTATGCTGGGGTTGGGAGAAACGCGGGAGGAGATATTACAGACGATGGACGATTTGCGTGCCGCGGGATGCAAGGTGATGACCATCGGGCAATACCTCCAGCCGACATCCGCGAACTTGGAAGTGAAAGAGTACGTGACCCCGGAGATTTTCGAGGAGTACGGGCGTATCGGGCTGGAAAAGGGATTCCGCCACGTGGAGAGCGGTCCGTTGGTGCGGTCGAGTTATCACGCGGAGAAGCATGTAAAATGAGTTCATAAAGTTCATAAGGTTTATAAAGTTCATAAAGTCTATTAAGATACCATGAACTTTATAAACCTTATAAACTTTATAAACCTTATAAACTGAACATGAAAAAGACAAAGTTTTTTGACTTGGGTACGGCAAGTTACATGCCGGTATGGAAGAAGCAGGAAGAATTGCACGAGCGGGTGATTGCCGCGAAGTTGCGGGGGGAGGAAACGGAAAACTACTTGCTTTTCGTGGAGCATAACCACGTGTACACGCTCGGGAAAAGCGGAAACGAGGCGAATATGCTGATCGGCGCGATACAGTTGCAGGCGGCGCATGCCGAGTTCGTGAAGGTAAACCGGGGCGGCGACATCACGTATCACGGTCCGGGACAACTGGTCGTGTACCCGATCGTGGACATGGCTAATTTCGGGGTGGGGGTGAAAGACTACGTGGAGCGTCTGGAAGAGGTCGTGATCCGTGTCATCGGGGAATACGGCATCCGCGGGGAACGGCTGGCGGGAGCCACGGGCGTGTGGATTGACACGGGTACGCCCCGTGCCCGCAAGATATGTGCCATCGGGATAAAGTGCTCCCGTTACGTGACCATGCACGGTTTCGCGCTGAACGTGAACACCGATTTGAACTATTTCAATTATATCAATCCGTGCGGTTTCGTTGACAAGGGGGTGACGTCCATCGCTAAAGAGCTGGGACACGACGTGCCGATGCAAGAGGTGAAAGACGCCGTGAAACGGTATTTCGTGGAATTATTCGGGATGGAATTTTAGTCGCCTTCGGCGATTGAGGAATTTTAGATTTGTGATTTTTAGTCGCCTTTGGCGAGTTGCAAGTTACAGGTTGCATTTGCCCTCGGCAAGTTACAGGTTGCTTCCCCCGCGTTAGGGACTGTATTCCAGCTCCTCCTCTATAAACAGAGGGAGAGCTAGTTACAGCCCCTAATACAAGTAAATTAACCTGCAACTTGCCAAGGGCAAATGCAACCTGTAACTCGCCGAAGGCGACTCTTTTAATCATTCAATTTAAAATCTAAAATCTAAAATCAAAAATCTCCCTCCCCTTTTTCCAATTTTCAATTTTCAATTTTCAATTTTCAACTTTCAATTGCCAACTGTTTCGTCCCGCTCTTTCCCTCGCCGGTGACGGCGATGGCGTAGAGGAAGCGGAAGCGTTTCAACGATTCCGCGGGGGGCGTGAACGCGGCGGGTGTGTCGGCGTGGCTCCCGTGTAGCGGCACGAGGTCGATGGAACGCACGCGAGGGCGGTCTTGTCGCGCGTGACGGTCACGTCGGGGATGTCGGCGCCGCCCGGGGCGTTATGGCAGCGGGGCACGGATACCCGCGACAGGTCGTGGAGCACGGCGACCGTGTACACGAGCAGGTCGGCAGCCTCCCATCCCTCGGGCAGGGTTACCCTGAAATTGCCCCTTTTGCCTCGTTTGCCGAGGGGGTGTAGCTTCACGCGGTCGTTGGCGGTGTTGATGATGACGGCGTACACGTCGTCGCGGGGGGTGATGTTGGGAGTTTCCCGTTTCTGGGCGGTCTTCACGAGGTGGACGGTGACCTCGCGGCGGGCGGGGGCGTCGTTGTCTTGCCCGGTGGCGGAGGGAATCTCCCTCTCGTCCACGGTGACGCGGACGAGGGCGTCGCGCACGGCGGCGGGTGGGTAGATGCAGGTGCTTGCCGACGATTTTTTGCCCTCGTGGAATTTCACGAGCGTGTAGATGAACAAGTTCGTCTTGTCCCACCCGGCGGGGATGGCGAACGAGGTGGAGCCCGACTCGGAACGGGCGCGGAGCGGTACGAGTTCTCCTTCCTCGTTGGTGCCGTCGAACACGTAGCCGTACGCCATGTCGTCCGGGTGATGCGTGCCGCTCGACGGTGTCGTGTCGGCGGTTTGCTCGAACACTATCTTGTTCGTTTCCGCGTCGATGGTGGCGGTGATGGCGACGGGTTTGATGTTGCCCGTGGCGAGCACCATTTCCCGGAAGTCGTACACGCGTTGCAGTTCTCCCCGCTCGTCGCGCACGGCGTCGCAGAGGGTTTTGGCGTTCTCTTGCATGAATCGCGTGGAGGGCGTTTCACCCCGTTTCCGCCCGGGCAGCCCGAGGCGAGTGACGTCGGTCACGAGCGGGGCGATATGCCCGGCGGCGCCGAATCCCTTGATTCGTAGGTCGCGTGCCTCTTCCACTTCCTTGTCGTCGAAGGTGGGGGAAGCCGCTTTCTGGTTGATACTCATTTTACCGCTCGGTAGCGTGCGGATGGTCTTGTCGCCGATGGTGCCGCTCATCTCGAGGGCGATGACGGATTTGAAGTCTGCCATAGTTGTAATTTTTAATAGTAGTTTTTTTGTTCGGTCATCCCGGCGTCTGCCGGCGGGGGATGTAAGTGCCTATCCTCGCGGCGGGATTGTCCCGTCGTTGATTCTGCAATATTACAATATTGAAAAATAGAAAACAAGAAAAAAACGAATTAATTTTAAATTAATTTTAATTAATCCAACAAATATTACAATATTGAATGTTAAAAATAATTACACGTTTTCATTGTCCGGCAGGAAACATCTCTCGACTCTATCTTTTTTATCCACATTCTGTTAAAATATTAACATTAGTATATTGCTGATACACATTGGTTTTATATTGTATTTCCCTCGCCTCCCCGGGGGCTCTTTTTGGAGGTCACCTGATGATCATCTGCTGATCACTTGCTGATGACTTGATATACTTAGGTCATCAGTAGGTTATTGATGGGTGAAAAAGTGTTAATAAAAAAGAAGGCTTCAAGGAGGACGCGAGAGGCATCCAAAGATGGTGTATTGTTGGAAGTTGTGTTCGTGGCGGGGAAATTATTAAACGATCGTTTAATGATACACAAATATATTAACATTTTTCGAAAATACAACCATATAGCCTAATTTTAGTTGATTTTAATACACAATTAGTTACGGGAATGACATCACTCGTGACAAATTCTCGATTTATCGTATCATTAAACGATGATTTAATAATAGAAATCGGCACGCGTATGAAAACAATAACCATAACACTCTTGTTACTCTTCCCGTTTCTGGCGTATTCTCGCGGGGGGACGTCGGGAACGGCAGTCGCGGACACCGCGGTAACGGATGCCGCTTGGGCGGAACGGGTGAGGAATCTCGAGGCACTGGAAATCCGGCGGGAACGCGGGTGGCGGGAATCTCTGGCGGCGTACGGGCGTCGTTCGTCGCGGTGAAGACCAACGCGGTGGCGTGGGCGTGGGCGGTGATGAACATCGCCGCGGAAGTGCGGGTAGGACGGCGATGGTCGGTGGAATTGCCCGTGGCGTGGAGCCCGTGGCACGCGGGCGGGAAGCACGCTGTCAAAACCTTTGCCATCCAGCCCGAGGCACGTTACTGGCTCGCGACACCGGGTGAAGGGCATTTCTTCGGCATGCACGCTCACGTGGGATGGTTCAACGTGAAGTGGAAGCGCGACCGTTACCAAGACGCTGGCCGTCCGCTCCTTGGTGCGGGTATAAGCTACGGCTACCTGTTGCCGTTCGGCGGACGCTGGGCGGGTGAGTTCACGCTGGGAGCGGGGTATGCCAACATGAAGCACGATACCTATTATAATATAGATAACGGCGCGCGGATAGATACCCGGACGAAGAATTACTGGGGCATCACCCGCTTAGGGGTGTCGGTGGTCTATCGCTTTAACCTTAAAAAGTAACGGCTTATGAAACGGAAATACACGATAGGATTTATCGCCCTTGTGCTGACAATCGTCCTTGCCGGTTGTGTACACGACTACCCGTCCATGACGGAAGACGGCGAAGAGGGCGTTGACCCCACGCTCGTTGAAGTCAATACCGAAGTGACGCTCGATATGGAGCTTGTCCCGCTGGAAATCGTCACGGGGAAGAATGCCCGCGGCGGGGAGCCGACGGGATACCGCCGCCGCTTCATCGTCGAGGCGTGGCGCGGCGGCAAGCCGGAATCCCGGCAGGTGACGGTGATGGATGATGCCGAAGACGACGGCGACGGGAAAATCACGCTGCCCGTCCGGCTGAAACTGCACGCCGTGGAATACACCCTCGCCGTGTGGACGGACCACGTGGCGGCTGGCACGACGGACGACCTCTATTACGACACCGGGGACTTGCAACGCGTCGCCTGCCGCGACCCCTACACGGGTAGCACCCCGTATCGCGATTGCCTCTACGGCACCACCGCCCTCGACTTGCGGCAATACCGCGACAAGTGGAACGCGAAGGTTCAGGTGAAAGTGGAGATGGCGCGCCCGCTGGCGAAGTACGAGTTGATAGCCACGGACGTCGCGGAATTTCTTGAAAGAACGGCACAGCAGCGTGCCCAAGGCGAAAGTTACACGGTCACGTTCAGTTACAGTTTTTACATTCCTGCCGTGTTCGATGTGCTGGCAGGCAAACCTTGTGAATCGTGGCCCGAAATCTCCTTCACCTTGCCGCTCGCTTTGCCCGAAGAAGGGGAAACGCTCCATCCGGTCGGTTCGGATTTCATTTTTGCCAATGGCGGCGAATCATCCGTACTGCTTACCATGGAAATACGGGACAGCCGGGGAAATCGGGTGTCGCGCGTGTCCGGCATCGACGTGCCCTACCGGAGAGGACACCTCACTACCCTGAAAGGAGCGTTCCTCACGAGTGAAATGAAGGGAGGAGTAGAAATCGACACCGAATGGGACGGCGAGGTAGAAATAGACATGGATAATTTATAGACCAAATTAAATATAAGACAATGAAAATGAAACAGAATTTTTTATTAGGCGCGATGGCTCTGGCAGGGCTGTTAGCTTCGTGCAGCCAGACGGAAATGGAAGAAGCGGCGAACGTTCCGCGAAAGGGAAATGAAGTAACCGTGACGGTAGCTCCGTCCGCGGATTTTACGCAACCGCGCGCAAGGGTGGAATCCAATCAGCAGTTGAGGTACATCGCCGAACTGTGGGAAGAGGATAAGACGACCAACCCCGCGAATCCAACGACGAAAAAACTGATTGCCCGCACCGAGCAGGTAGGCGCCGATGCAAACAAATTCACTTTCGACGTAGAACAGCAAGGTGATTATGTCATCCTTTTCTGGGCGGATTATATTGCCGCAGGCGGCTCAACGAGTGATAAGACGATAACGGGAGGTAGTGGCGAAAATACCTTCAGCG
This sequence comes from Butyricimonas sp. Marseille-P3923, assembly GCF_900184685.1. Lineage (GTDB taxonomy): Bacteria > Bacteroidota > Bacteroidia > Bacteroidales > Marinifilaceae > Butyricimonas > Butyricimonas muris. The sequence continues at coordinate 1,056,660 of NZ_FXXL01000007.1, read as the reverse complement.
TTTCCTTCCAAGGATATGAGGATAAAGAATTTACAACAAATGGTAGTCGGGCATCAAAAGAAGGTTTACAAGGGGTAGAGATAAAGACGCTGTCTAGTAAAGAGGGATTTTACAATGGTACGCTTGAGGCTTTTTGTAGCAAGGTTGCATTTACGAAAAAAAACGATATTGTATCCCTTGACCAAGTCACTCTGAAGCGTCCGTTATGCAAATATATACTCAAAGAAAAAACTGCCGATTTATCAGAAATTTCAAAGGTAAATATAAAAACCATTAGATATTACTATCGATACAATGTGTATAAAGAGAAGACTACAGATTTCGGCCAGTACGATGGAGGTAGTATAGGTAGTAAGGCTATCAATATATTAAATTCTTCTGAGAAACAACTCTTTTCTTTCTATTCTTTTGCGGGGAAATCTGAAGGAACGTTATCCACGTATACTATGAAATTTAATTTTACAGCGAATGATAATGGCAAGAAATATACAGATGCCCAAATAGCCTCAAGTAAAATTCCTTGCCGTGCAAATTATATATATACCCTCTCCGGCTCGTTCGTGCAGGAAGACCTTACCGGGACGACGGTCAATGTTGATGTAACCTGTGATGAAGGAGGATGGACGGACGGAAGTAAGGATTTGAACAATTAATGCGCCATTCAGACATATCGCCGATAGCGAACCGAAACAAGGAGATGCACGGGGAGGGGGCGAGCGGGTTGACTTGCCCGTTCCTATCACGTGGACACCCGTGCGTCAATGCCCGGGTGTAGTCGGCAGCACGTTTATCCGGCAGTTTAGATTACAGGTACTCGCCCGCGGGCGACTAAAATTTTATTATCATGGATGCACGATTCGCGCCCCTTTTGGCGGGGCAAGTAGACAGGATACGGGTGGGCGGTTACACGTTTTTCATGCAAAACGGGAAGTTGCGTTGCTGCCTGTCGAAGCGTCCGGAATGCTCGGGCGACAACTGGGTGATGACGGAGGGGCGGGCGAGGAGCACGACGAATTTTTCCGGCAACCGCGTGCACGCGACACACGTGAAGGACGTGTACGAGGAGCTGCCGGTGTGGAAGTGCGGTTTCCGCGACCTCGGGATCACGGGGATGTCGTACGATAATTTCCGCCAGCGGGTGAACGCCGGGTGCTTGGGGCTGGACGGGAAAATCACGGATTTCCGGCATTTCAAGGCGAGCGTGGGGCGACTGTCGTTGCCCCCGGTGATGACGATGATGACTTCCGGCTCGACGGTGAATCTGTGGTGGAAAGACGACCGGAACGTCCCGACGGCACGCCCGACGGATTTGTTGCACGTGATTTTCGTGCAGGAACTGTATCCCGCCTCGCTGCAACGCGTCGTGCCGCTCGTCCTCCTGCCGGGCAATCCCCCGCTGGCGAGCATCCGTGCCGGCGGTTGGGCGGAGTTTACGCTGCCGGGCGGTGACGCGTACCACTTGTACCCTTTCTTCGGCACGGCGGATAACGACGGGTTCTCGCCGAACGAGTATTTTGATTTTAGATTTTAAATTTTAGATTTTAGATTGAACTCCTCCGTCCGCTTCGCGTCCACCTCCTCTATAAACAGAGGAGGTGCTGGGATACAGCCCCTAACGCGGGGAAAGCAACCTGCAACTCGCCGAAGGCGACTCTTTTAATCATTCAATCACAGAATTGATAGAACTAATTTCTTGAATTATTTGCAGGTTGTCGATTATTTCTTTATATTCGTGTTATGAAACGGATTTCGCGTTAAGAAGATTGTAAGGAAATGAAGAGAAATATCGAGGTTGAGGTTTGCACGTTTTCACTGGAATCGTGCGTGAATGCCCAAACGGCAGGTGCCGACCGGGTGGAGTTATGTGCGGCGATGTATGACGGGGGGACGACACCGTCGGCTGGGATAATCCGTATGGCACGGAAACTGTTGTCCATAGAACTTTACGTGATGATTCGCCCGAGAGGCGGGGACTTTCTTTATTCCGGGCAAGAATTTGAGTTGATGAAAGAGGAGATACGGCACGTGAAGGAGAGCGGCGCGGACGGTGTCGTGCTGGGAATTTTGAAGGCTGACGGAACGGTGGACGTGGAACGTACCCGTGAACTGGTGGAGCTTGCCGCCCCGTTGAAAGTTACTTTCCACAGGGCGATAGACATGACGCGGGATTTGAACGAGGCTCTGGAAGACGTGATTCGGGCGGGATGCTACCGGGTGCTGACCTCGGGAGGGCGTAACACGGTGGCGGAAGGACTGGAGCAAATAAGAGCGTTAACAAAACGGGCAGCCGGACGCGTACAGGTCATGGCGGGAAGCGGGGTGAACGCCGCGAATACACGTTCGTTACTGGACGCGGGGGTGGATGCCGTGCATTTGAGCGGCAAGAGCGGCAGGGATAGCCGGATGGTGTACCGTAACCCGGACGTGTCGATGGGCGGGGTGCCGGGATTGCCGGAATACGAGCAGTATTACAGCGACGTGAAGAAGGTTGAGGCGGTGGTGAAAGAAGCGAATCGATTCTGTGATTTATGATTTACGATTTTAGATTAAAATAACCATTCAATCATAAATCAAGAAATCATAAATCAAATAAAAGGGTAAACTAAAAGCGAAGACGATGTTGCGTACATTTGTAGAGAAAATATTAAACGCGGAAAAAGGAAGTGTCGTGGTTCGGGAACCGGATCTCGTGATGAGTCATGATAATTCGGCAAGGGTCAGGTTCCTTTTCGAGCGGATTCACGGGACGAAGGTACACGACCCGTCGCGGGTGGTAATTGTGCTGGACGGGAAAGCCTCCGGGCTGATGCACGAGTTGTCGTTCGAGTATAACTCGATACGGGATTTCGTGGAGGAACAGGGGATTGAACATTTTTACGATTGCGATAGCGGGATCGGTCACCAGATACTGGCGGGGCTGGCGCGACCGGGCATGCTGGTGGTCGGGTGTGATTCGCACACGGCGACGGCGGGAGCTTTCAACGCGTTTGCCTTGGGTATCAACAAGACGGAAACCGCGGTGTCGTGGAAGACGGGGAAAATGTGGTTCCGTGTGCCGGAAACGGTAAAGATCGTGTTGAGGAACCGTCTGCCGGAAGGTGTTCTGGCGAAGGACTTGGCACTGTGGATTAAAGGTGTCCTCGGGGAACTTGACGTGAACGGGCAGGCGATAGAATATCACGGCGAGGGCGTGGAGTCGTTGACGATAGATGACCGTATGACGATAGCCAATATGTCTACCGAAATGGGCGTGGTGAGTGCCGCGTTCCCGCCGGACGACACGTTGGCGGATTATTTCAACGAGCCTGCCGTGAGAGGTGTTTGGGCTGACGAGGGAGCCGTGTACGACCATTCGATAGAAATTGATTTGGCGAAAGTCTTTCCTTTGATATTCAATACCCGAAAAGGAGAGATTCGAAGCGTGGATGAATTGGAGGGTTTAAAAATACAACAGGGATTGATCGGGGCTTGTGCCTCGGGACGTTTGGAGGATTTGAGGCTGGTGTCGATGATTCTTGACGGGAGGCGTATCGCTGACGGCTTCCAGTTGTTCGTGGTACCCGCTTCAAGGGATATTTATTTGAAAGCGGTAGAGGAAGGTATTATTGACAAGATCGTGCACTCGGGTGCGATGGTATTGGGTTCGAGTTGCGGACCGTGCCTCGGTGTCGGACACGTTGCCTCGGCAGGGAACAGTCGTTTGATATCGACGGCGAACAGCATGTATATCGGGGGTGCGAATGCCTCCGGCGTGGAAAAATATATCGCTTCTCCCGCCACGATTGCCATGACCGCTTTACGCGGGGAACTCTCGTCGGTGATTCATTTCGAGGGAGCGCGTTATAAATACGAGGTAAAACCCGTTGAGCCGGTGATGTTGGGCGGCTATGATTATCGTAGGGTGAACGGGGTATGGAATTACGCGGACGTGGATAATATCTCGAGTAACCAGATTTTCGCGGAGAAATTGATGTACCGTTTGACACTGGAACAGGTGGAGGAGATCAAGCCTTACCTGTTCGCCGGGTTGGATAAGAATTTTGCCACGGACGCGAAACCGGGTGATATTATCATAGCCGGGGAGAACTTCGGTCGCGGACCGTTGGTGAAACACGCCGCCACGGGGTTGGTGGCTGTCGGGGTGAAATTGGTTATCGTGAAGTCGGTAAACCATGATTTCTATCGTATGGCGATTAATCACGGTTTGCTGATTCTGGTAGACTGGGCTATCGCGGATGCCTATACTTCCGGTGAATCATTGAAATTCGACTGGGAGAATCGGGTGGCGTATTTAAATGACAGAGAATACCCACTCCCGAGAATGGACAAGGAATTTAGTGAAATTATCGGAAAAGGCGGACTCGCGAAAGCCTTTTCATGATTTAAAGATATGATGCGACTGACGATTTTCATGTGTGTGTTGTTTTTTGTTGTATCCGGGTACGCCGGAACAAAGAGAGGGCAATCCTTACGGGTTGCCCTTATTCAAGCACACTTGCAATGGGGTGATGTGGACGGAAACCTGAAAGCGTTCGGGGAGAGGGTGGAGAGATGTGGCGAGGCGGACGTAATTGTGTTCCCGGAGTTGTTTGCATCGGGTTGCGAGATGAAGAAAGGAGGCGGGGATAAGAAAGCCGGGATTGCCGCCTGGTACGGGGATATACGTGAAAACTTGAAAGAGTGGGCGGTAAGTAAAAAAGCGGTGGTGATGGGTTCGACGATATTCGCGGAAGGCGATCGGTATTACAATCGGTTGATCGTGGCTTTCCCGGACGGGAAGTGTTTGTATTACGACAAGCACAACTGTTTTAAAAAAGGAGCTTTCTCGCCGGGAGAAGGGCAACTTATTTTTGATTACAAGGGATTCAAGATAGCCACTTATATTTGTTATGACTTGCGATTCGCTGAATGGAGCCGGAACACGACGGGGTACAACGTGGCGGTATACGTGGCGAATTGGCCGGCTTCCCGTCGGGAAGACTGGCAGAAGCTGTTGCGGGAAAGGGCTAAAGAAAATAAAGCTCACGTGATAGGAGTAAATTGCGCGGGTACAGATCCGGATGGATTGTATTATGCCGGAGATTCGGGAATTGTCGGCACGGACGGGGAGTGGATAGACCGTTGTGATGAAGGAAAAGACGAGATAAAGGTGGTGAGGATTTATAAAAACTAAAAGTTGGGAAGTAGCCTCAAGCTATCTCAAACTTTTAGTTTTTAACTTTTATCTTTTAGTTTTCTATTGTAATGTTCCTGCTTCTGCTTGTTTAATCATGTTGGCGTTAGCCGTGATGTATATTTCCACCCGGCGGTTTTGCGCGCGTCCCTCGGCTGTACTGTTGTCTGCGACGGGTTGGTCAAAAGCAAGTCCCTCGGTTGTGATACGGGCGCGAGAAATACCGTTGCCCACGAGGAAGTTGGCTACCGCGTCCGCGCGTTGTTTGGATACTCTTTCGTTTACTTCACGGGTACCCGTGTTGTCCGTGTGCCCGTAGATTGTAACATCCGTGTCGGGAGAGTTTTTGAGTGAATTGGCGAATTTCGTCAAAGCATCGCGGGATGAATTGCTTAATTGGCTGGAATTAGTGGCAAAAAGAATACCGTTGTCGAAAGTTACCTTGATCGCTTGCAAGTCATTGGCATCGGTAACTGTTTCTACTTTTGCTCCTTCGATAGCTTCCAGTTCTTTCTTTTGCTTGTCCATCTTCTTCCCGATCAAGGCTCCCGTTCCGGCTCCCACTGCACCGCCGATGGCTGCACCGATAGCCGCACCTTTGCCTTTACCTACCAAGGCACCGATGCCCGCGCCAAGTGCCGCACCGCCACCGGCACCGATGGCCGCACCTTTACCCGTGTTACTCATGGAAGCGCATCCGGAAAGAATGATACTTCCGCTCAATGCTAAAATGGTGAATAAATTAGTCCTTTTCATATGTATTTAATTTGAAATGTTGGTTTCACTCGTTAATTTCTCCGCAAAAGTAATACCATTTTAATAATTTCAAAATAAAGTGAAGATAAGGGGATAAAAAAAGAGGTATGTTACAGACACACCTCCTTGTTTTTTATAAACTAAAGTATCAGAACATCGGTAATTGATAGATAAACCCGACTTCTACTCTTTGCGTGTTGTAGTTGTTTTGACCGAGTACTTTAGCGCGATCGGTGAAGTTATAGCTACGTCCCACGAAAGTACAGAAGAAGTGCAAATTGGATTCCATCGGGTAGAATTCAACACCTGCCAAGTAACCGTATGAGGTGCGGTATTTACCTTTTTCTACATTTTCGGTAGCTTTGAAGATAGACGCGGTTTCATACATTCCTTTCATGAAAACGTTCCATTTCGGTAAGAAACGATAGTTTACCTTGGCTACCAATGACATGTATTTGGCGTTGAAAGCGTTGTGTTCATCTTCTAGTCCCACGATACCGGTCATGATACCTTTGCGGTCAATGTCCTCGTCGGAATACATGAAATCCACGAACGCGTTTACTTTCTTGGAGAAGGTAAAATCGTTACCTAACGCGTAGTAATACATTTGTTTGTCTTTTGCTTCGGACATAATGGATGCAGACCAACGGGTTTTGTAGAAACCGTCGAATAAACTACCGTTCCAGTTTATGGTATAAAGTAACGGGGCTCTTCCGTCTTCAAGGTTCTTTCCGTAAGTATCTTCAAATGAATTATTACGGCTATCCAAAATTTGGAATTGTATCTGATGATTATCATCAACTTGGTAAGCGATGTTCAATCCGGTCATGAAATTGCTCATGTTCTCGATCATGTCGCTATACTCGTAGATTTCAATAGGATTAAGGTCAAATTCAATACCTCCGTAAGCGGCACATTGTTTTCCTGCGAAGAAAGAGAATTGGTCGTTTAGTTTTACCCCGATACCGGCAATATCGATAGAGGTCGGCATATTGTCAATCGTACCGCTACCGTTATTACCGCGGTTCAAACGTTGCCGCCAGCGATAGGACAACCACGGGGTAATGTTACCTTTTGCCTCGATACGGAATTGACGCATCTTGAAAGCTGCTTCGCTCAATCCGTTCCTGTCATAATTGAAGCTGGCGTCGAATGACCCTTGCATATTCAGGTAGAAGTTGAACCAGTCGATTTTTTTCTCGACATTGCTTACTCGTTCAAAAAGTGTTTTTTCCTTGGGAGAGCTTTGCGCGAATGCACTCGCGCCGAACCCCATAACGACTATTAATATGGCTAATTTTTTCATGTTCTGCTTTATTATGGTAGAAGGTCGTGTCGTTATACGCGGCTACGACCTTCTACCTGTATTGTTTTCAGTTGGTTAGTATTCGTTGAAGTATTGTTGGATTTGTTTCCAGTCACTGGTTTTCGTCAACGCTAACATTAATAAAATACGGGACTTTTGGGGGTTCAATTCTTGAGAAGCGATGAACTTGTATTGATTGTCATCCACTTCTGCATCAAGGGTGGTAGGACCTGTCGGTACACGGGTGGAACGAACGATAAGAATACCTTTGTTCCGCGCATTAATCAGTTCCGGGAATACATTCTTGTGAATGTTACCGTTACCCAAACCGGCATGAATGATACCCTTGTAACCGCTGTTAGCCATCATTTTAACAACATCACCTTCCATGTTGGAGTAGCTATAAACGATACCTACTTTCGGAAGCGCGTTCAAGTTGGTCACGTCGAACACGGATTGGCTGGTGTGTTTTTTCAACGTGGCTTGGTTATAGAATACTTTACCGTTGTAGATGTAGCCGAGAGCCCCTGAGTTCGGTGCTTGGAACGTTTGCACGTCGATAGTGTTCATTTTAAGCACGCTTTGCGCACCGATAACGAGTCCGTTCATGGCAACCAGTACGCCTTTACCGATGGATTCTTTCGCTCCGGCAACAACTACGGCGTTGTAAAGATTCAACGGTCCGTCCGCGCTGAGGGCGGTAGAGGGACGCATTGCCCCGACAAGAACGACGGGTTTGTTGCTTTTCACTACCAAATTCAAGAAGTAAGCCGTTTCTTCCATCGTGTCGGTTCCGTGAGTGATGACTATACCGTCAATATCTTTTCTAGCCAATAATTTGTTGATGGTCTTGGCAAGAGTCAACCACACGTCGTCCGTCATATCCTGAGAACCGATTTTCACGATTTGTTCCCCGGTTACGTTAGCAATCTTTTGAATTTCGGGAACGGCTGAAAGCAATGTCCCGATAGCTACTTGTCCGGCAGTGTAATTTGTTCCGGTAGAAGAGGCACCTGTTCCGGCGATAGTACCCCCTGTTGCCAATATGTGTATGTTAGGCAACTTTTGTGCAAACGTTGTTGCAACAGAAAATAGCACCAAGGCTACCAGCAAACTTAAATTTCTAAACATTTTCATAACTTGTGTTTTAAATTTACTATAATATAGACTATTAGAAAATCTGAATAAAAAGCAATCCAAGCCCGACGGCTACAACCGTGGCAACGAGTCCGGGCATCATGAACGAGTGGTTCAGCACGTACTTCCCGATGCGGGTGGTACCCGTCCGGTCAAAGTTAATGGCGGCAACCACGGTGGGGTAGTTCGGGATAAAGAAATACCCGTTTACTGCGGGAAACATGGCGATTAGCATATAAGGCGATATACCCAACGCGATCCCGAGAGGCATTAAAGCGCGGACTGTTGCTGCCTGACTATACAGTAATATAGACATGACGAACAAGGCTATACCGAACAACCACGGCATCTGTCTTACGACTTCTTCGATGGAAGATTTCAATTCAGCCATATTGCCTTGCAGGAATGTATCACCCATCCACGCAATACCGAAGATTGCCACGACGGCTTGCATCCCTGCCCCGAACACGGAACCTTGCGCGGCTTTCAACCCGTCCGTGCGGGTTACCAGCAAGATAAGTGCCGCGGCAGACAGCATCAGAATCTCGATGATTGCCGGCATGTCCAGTAATACTTGGTTCCCGTCAATCATGAAGGAAGGGCGTAAGTTGTCGAATGAACCGAAAAGTACGATAAATACGGTAGCGAGTATAAACACGAGAACGGATAGACTTGCCTTCTTTTGGTTGGCCACGTCCTTTAACTCGTATTTCTTATCGGTGAATACACCTTCTTTCAAACGTTTTTGATATTCCGGGTCATCAACAAGCTCTTTACCCACCCGCATGGAGAAGAATGCCCCTACAAGCACACCGATCAAGGTGGCGGGAATCGTGATTTTCAGAATATCGAACAACGTAATATCGAAACCTGCTAATAGCCCGAGTAAGGCAACCGTGGCAGCCGAGATAGGACTTGCCGTGATAGCCTGTTGTGATGCGATGACCGCGATCCCGAGCGGACGTTCCGGTCGGATTTTCGTTTCTGTCGCGACTTCGGCGATAACCGGGAGCACGGAGTAAGCCACGTGTCCTGTTCCGGCGATGAATGTAAAGGCGTAAGTCACGAGCGGACTTAAAATAGTCACGTGCGCGGGGTTCTTTCTGAGTAAGCGTTCGGCGACCTTAACCATTAAGTCGAGTCCTCCGGCGGCTTGCATGGCGGCCGCGGCTGATATTACCGCCACGATCATGAGCATGACATCAATAGGAGGGGCTGTTGGTTGCAGTCCGAACACGAATGTTAAAATCCCCAGCCCGATTCCGCCCATAACACCCAACCCGACACCGCCTAGACGCGCTCCGATGATGATTGCTGTTAAAACGAAAGCTAATTGTAAAATCATCTCTTTTCTTTATTTTAATGTTTAATAATGCAATTATTCTAATTTCAACACCCATACTTTACGGTTTTCTTAACAAGAAGGTTTCACATTTTTATCAACAATTAGTTACAATAAAAGGTTTTCTCGTTAAAATAATAATCCGATAATAGATATTATAATGTTTAAAATTAACAAATGCATATAGTCAATTTGTATGCCAAACTTTTAATTTCTTATAAATAAATGATTGCTTTTAGGGCTTTATGGAAGGGGGTATTGAGCTAGAATAAAGATAGATAGAGTCTATGAGGTTTATAAAGTTCATAAAGTTCATAAAGTTTATAAAGTCACGGGTGTCCTTCGGACAAAGCTTAACGGCAGCGTGAGCTGCCGTGGGCAAAGCGCCCGCAGGGTCAATGAACTTTATGAACCTTATAAACCTTATAAACCTTATAAACTTTATAAACTCTACGTCCTTTCTATATTCATCCGAAAGTATTATTTTTGCTATAAATTTTGGAATATATGCAAGATCTGTACCTGTTTAATCCGGATAACGAGATTTCTGTTGCCAACGGCACCAATGGTTACACGCCGAAAGCGAATATCGCTTTGATGGCGGATAATCTTTCTTTTTTGATGGCGTATTTGACGGGGGAAGAGGATTACGTTCTGGTATCCCGGCTACCGGGATGTGATTTCTTGGAGAGAAGACAGGAAGTATTCGGTTTGACGTGCAAGCCGATTCTTTGGGATAGAGCGTGTTTATTGTCTTTTCGGGAAGTTCGCCCGTGGGGGTGGAGTCCTAGGGTACATAATTTACTGGGCGAATTGAAAACCCGTTGCGGTGAGCGATTCCGGCAAGGTGTTATGGCGGAATGGAACGATGAACGACGGGTGTTGTATAGCAGGCAAAAGGCTCGCGAATGTTTGGAGTTTATCCGGCAACGGTTACCGTTGGTCGAAGCGACGATCGTACCCCGGCAATGTTCTTCCTTGGATGCCATTCGGGAGATCACCGGCGAGGAAAGTGTAGTGGTGAAGGCACCATGGTCGTCTTCCGGGAAAGGTATATTATTTGTACCGCGGGGAGAGTTCACGAAGAAAGAAGAAGAGATTGTGTCCGGAATGTTGCATAAGCAAGGATTCGTGATGGTCGAGAAGCGTTTGAATCGAATACTTGATTTCGCCATGGAGTTCAAGATGGATAATGATTTTCAATTGCAATATTTAGGATTTTCCGTGTTCGAAACCGGTAAGCGGGGGGAATACGAGGGAAATGTCGTCGCATCGGAAAGCCGATTGCGGGGCATGATATCGGCTTACGCGGACGAGGAGGTATTGGAACGTGTCCGGGAACTTTTGACGGAAGCCTTGCTCGAACAGTATCGAGGGATATACACGGGATATTTGGGCGTGGATATGATGATTTATCAAGACGAAGAGGGACGATACCGGGTACAGCCATGCGTGGAAATCAATTTACGCTACAACATGGGGATTGTCGCTTTACAGTTACAACGGCATTTGGCGGAGGAAGCGGAAGGGCGTTTCTGTATTCGTTTTTCAGCCAAGGCGGGAGAAATCCGCGGTTCCGCGGAAGAGCGACGGAAAATGTTTCCGTTGGAAATTCATCACGGGAAGGTCGTTTCAGGGTATATCAATTTGACTCCGGTTGATGAAGAAAGTCGCTTCGTGGCAGAATTAATCGTGGAGAAAAAATAAACTTTGTAAACTTTATAATCTTTTATGTAGTAAAATAAAGAAAATTTTATTCTCTTTGTACTTGATAATGAATTACGGATCTGGCAATAAATAGGGGTTAGCATATGCACATGAAAATTAAGATCGAGGGTATTAAGGAACTTTTTATAGAGGATATCCTTCCTACCATGGAAAAGCACGGTTACCATTTTTTAAGGTCAAAGAACTCGTTTGTTCACGAGAACAGGGAATGGAAAAACGAGTGCAATCTGCGTTTCACGGATTGGGGTGACGATCATGTATCATTGCGAACAGAGTATTTTGTGACGAGCAAGAAAGTTTCCCGTTTGTTTAGCGAGGCAACTTTAGAGTCGGGATGTATGCCGACTTGTGGTGTGCTCGACGTGGGATGGGCGTATAAATATCTGGGGATTCCGTTGGAAGATAAGCCGTGGTTTGAAATGAGAATCGCCAAACTCGACTCTATCGTGCAGAAATGGATCGTTGAATTCGAGAGCGTGGGTTTGTCTTTTTTCAAGGAGATGAACGATTACGAGAAGTTGGAGAAGGTACTGGATATATATAACGTGTCCGGTTGTCCGGCTTTGTCGGTATGGACAGGTGAGCGCATTCTGCACGGGATATGCCTGCATTATATCAAGACGAGGGACAGGCGTAGGACATTGGAACTTTTTTCCATGTACCGGAAAAAGGTCGAGGGGATGGATTACTCGTTGATAAAAGACCAGTTTATTCGTTTGGAACAATATTTCAGGAATTTACCGGACGGTTTAAATCGGAAGTTGTGACGAATGTCTAGGTGTGGTCGTTTCGTGAAGTATTTTTGACCATCATGGCTAGCCTGTGATGGTCTTGTTGTATCATTATCTCTCGATTACCTGTGAAATATTTACATCACATTAATATAATATGTTTATATGTATTATATTATCTTGTAGTTAAATACAGTTAACGCATGGGAATCGGGACGTAATTGCGCGATGATATCCTCGCTCGAAAAAAAAGGGAGCCACGAGTTTGGGAAAGTTGTTTTAGAGGGTGAAAATATCTCGTTAAAAGTTCGATATTCCGGCATATTTTTACTATATTTGTACGTTTTGTGGAAACACAATGGAAATCTTGACGGAGAGGGATTTAGAGATATTTGAAAATATAGAAAACCATTAAATATGAGTGAAGAAATAGAGCAGAACATGAATGAAGAATTAGAGCCGATGAATAATGAGTATTCGGCTGACAGTATTCAGGTGTTGGAGGGGTTGGAGGCCGTGCGTATGCGTCCTTCCATGTATATTGGTGATGTGAACACGAAGGGGTTGCATCATTTGGTGTATGAGGTGGTCGACAACTCGATAGACGAGGCGTTAGCCGGTTATTGTAAAAATATTGAAGTAACGATTAACGAGGATGATTCGATAACGGTTAGTGATGACGGTCGCGGTATTCCCACGGGAATGAACCAGAAAGAGAATCGTTCCGCACTGGAGGTGGTGTTGACGATTTTGCACGCCGGGGGTAAGTTCGATAAAGGCTCTTACAAGGTTTCCGGTGGTTTGCATGGTGTGGGTGTGTCTTGTGTGAACGCTCTTTCTATCAAATTAACCGCCACGATTTACCGGGAAGGGAGTATCTGGTTTCAAGAATATTCCAAAGGTGTGCCTTTGGAAGACGTGAAGATTATCGGTGAAACCGATCGTACCGGTACGACGATTACTTTCAAGCCGGATGATTCGATCTTTTATGTAACGGAATATAAATATGATATATTGGCCGCCCGTTTGCGGGAATTGGCTTATTTGAACCGGGGTATTCGTTTGTCTTTGACGGATAAACGGGTGGTTGATCCCGACACGAACGAGTTTAAATCCGAAGTTTTCTATTCCGAAAAAGGGTTGAGCGAGTTCGTGGAATATCTGGATGCCAATCGTGAAAAACTGATTGACGAAACCATTCATATCACGACCGAGAAAAACGGTATCCCGATCGAGGTGGCTATGCATTATAACACGGAGTTCAAGGAGAACGTGTTCTCTTACGTGAATAATATCAACACGATGGAAGGTGGTACTCACCTTGCCGGTTTCCGCAGGGGAATCATGCAGACGTTGAAGACGTATGCCGACAATTCCGGTGCGTTGAGTAAATTGAAGTTTGATATTAACGGGGATGACTTCCGTGAAGGTCTGACTGCCATTATTTCCGTGAAGGTGGCTGAACCGCAATTCGAGGGACAGACGAAAACCAAGTTGGGTAACACGGAGGTGGGAAGCGCGGTGTCGCAAGCGGTGAGTACGGCTTTGGCGAATTATCTGGAAGAGCACCCGAAGGATGCCCGTTCAATCGTGGATAAGGTGATTCTCGCTGCACAAGCCCGTCACGCGGCTCGCAAGGCACGTGAGCTGGTACAGCGGAAAACGGTACTTTCCGGTTCCGGGCTTCCCGGTAAACTGGCGGACTGTTCGGATAATAACCCGGAGAACTGCGAGATATTCCTCGTCGAGGGAGATTCTGCAGGGGGTACGGCAAAACAAGGACGTGACCGTAAATTTCAAGCTATCCTGCCTTTGCGCGGTAAGATTCTGAACGTGGAGAAAGCGTTGGCTCACCGGGTATGGGAGAGTGAAGAAATTAAGATTATATTCCAAGCGTTGGGCATCACTATCGGTACGGCAGAGGACAGCAAGGCCGTGAATCTCGAGAAATTGCGTTACCACAAGATCGTGATCATGGCGGATGCCGACGTCGACGGGGCGCATATCGCTACTTTGATTATGACTTTGTTCTTCCGCTATATGAAACCCGTGATCGAAAGTGGTTATCTATATATCGCTACCCCACCTCTTTTCTCCGTGAAGAAAGGAAAAGAGCAACGTTATTGCTGGACGGACGAGCAACGTTTGCAGTTGATTCAAGAAATGGGAGGCGGAAAGGAGAGCAGTTTGCATATCCAGCGCTACAAAGGTTTGGGTGAGATGACCGCGGAGCAGCTATGGGATACGACTATGTCGCCCGAAGGGCGTATATTGCGTCAGGTGACGATAGAGAATGCTGCTGAAGCGGACCGTATTTTCTCCATGCTTATGGGAGATGACGTGCCGCCTCGTAGACAATTTATCGAGCAGAACGCCACGTACGCGAATATTGACGCCTAGGGTGTCAATGTTACAGGTTGCAGGTTGACAGGTTACAGGTTTGTGACTGTCCTGCAACCTGTAATTTTAGTATTTGATTTCTATATATCTGGTTTTATGAGAGTTTGTGTGTTTTGTGCTTCTTCTGAAAAGATGGAGAGCGTGTATTTCGAGGCGGCGGCCGAATTGGGGGAGGAGATCGTGAAGAATGGCTGGGAGTTGCTGTATGGCGGGACGAATTGCGGGTTGATGCGGGAGGTTTCGGACGCGGCGAAGAAAGCAGGAGGGAAGGTAACGGGAATTATTCCGCGATGTATCGTTGACCGCGGCGTGTCGGCTCAAGGGATAATGGAATTGATAGTTGCTCCCGATATGAAAGAACGGAAAAGTATGATGCGGGAGCAAGCCGACGCGTTTGTCGCTTTGCCCGGCGGATGGGGTACTTTGGAAGAAATCACGGAGGTAATTACCTTGAAACAATTAGGTGTTCACAACAAGCCGATTGTCTTTATCAACACGAATGATTTCTATGAATACTTTTTTTTGTTTATCAATAATATTCGAAAAGAAGGTTTTGTATCAAATGCTTACGATGGTTTGTACACGGTCGTGAATGATGTTGAAGAAGCCCTGGCTTATATTAAAAAATACAAGGCGAAAGAATTTTCAAGTAAATATTAGGAAATAGTTGTTTTTTTAATATTTATGGACTATATTTACAGTGCTAATATAGCGTATGAGTTGACTATTGTAGTGATACAAAAGTTTGGTTAGTTTAGTTTAGAATGTAAAGGGTGATTTTGGTCACCCTTTATTAATTTGGTGTGAAATAATATGATTTAGATTTTCGGTATGAACACGTGGTTGGTTTTAGTATTGTCCCCCTATTTAGGGGCATATTGAACAAAACTGTTTGTTTTTTCTTTTTTAATATTTAAGTTTGCAAAATGAAATAATAAAAAGTGAGGATAATATGAACAAACATGAATTAATTAGGATTGCGGCTAAAAAGAGCGGAGTGTCACAGAAAACAGCAGAAAAAGTTGTATCGTCAATTCTTGAAACAATTTTAGAGAGTCTTAGAAATGATGAGGCTGTATCCATGTTGAATTTTGGAAAGTTTTCCATAAAAAAATATGATGCTCGCAATGGCTATAATGTTGCAACAAAGAAAATTATGACGATTCCGGAGAAAAAAGTTGTCCGCTTTAAAATAGCGAAAGGCACTGGTTTAAAATAAAACAATTTTAGCCCGGTAGAATAATGAAAGGCATAGAAAAATGCCTCTTGTATGCGGTACGTATAAATATATGCGTACCCGTAATTTAATAAACCTAAGGGCAAAAAGCGTTTTGACGCGTTTGCCCTAGTCGTGGTATTATCCGGATAGCTTCTTGTTTATTCCATTAATCCTCTACCAATCTTTTTGATTTGATTTTTCTCTTTGAGCAAGATAACCACTTTATCCAGTACCCCGTTGATGAAACTGCTACTTTTGGGCGAACAGTAGTTTTTGGATATTTCGATAAACTCGTCCAGAGTAACTTTTACCGGGATAGACGGGAAATATTTTAACTCGGCGATGGCGATGTCCATGATTAATTTATCCATTTCGGAAATACGGTCTAATTCCCAGTTGGCGGTAAACTGATCGATGATTTCCATGTTCTCTTTCATGTCGAGGATGGATTTCCGGAACAGGGTTTTGGCAAAATCCAAGTCTTCGTCTTCATTGTATAGGGAGATGAAGAAAACGGTGTTTTCCGAGTAGTTTTCTTTCATGTTTTTAACTGTCTTGTAGACGATGCTTAACACCAGTTCGAAATCGTCGTTCCAAAAGATGTTTTTCTCTTCCATTGCCTGCTCGAAGTCTTCGTCAACGGCGATAAGTTCTGAAATCATGTCCAACACGAGTTGCTTGTGGTCGTCATAAGTAACGGTCGGTTTGTTCATGTACAGGTTAAAGAAGTCGGTTTCTACCAGCTTGTTGTGTAAGGAAACTACCACGTCTTGACACTCGTTTAATGAAACGAGATTGGTTGAAACGTATGTTTTGAATTTCCGGTTTTCGGCTATTTGGTTGATTACCGGGTTATCGATGAACCGGGTGTTCGGGTTTAAGTCCTTGTGGGATGCAAGCTTTCGATTGCGGGCGGCATCTATTTTTAGAAACGCGTGACGTTGGATCTCTGTAATCAGAAGGAAGACGTGGTAATACAGGTCTGTACTCTTTGTAATACTCTTGAACAAATCTCGTTCCACTTCCGTGATTGTCACTCCCTCTTTCTTCGTGTAAGAATATAAAAGCTGTAAAACTTTAATTCTAATTAATCTTCTGCTTGTCATTTTATAAAGAACTATTGTTATATCGGGCACAAAAGTACGAATTTAATTGAAAATTGGAAATTGATAATTGAAAATTATTCGTTACTTTCGCACGGATTATGCAGTAAAGGATTAAAGATGATACGACATATACATATAGTAAATTATGCTCTGATTGACAAGACGGATTTGGAGTTGGAGAAAGGGTTTACGATTATCACGGGGGAAACAGGTGCCGGGAAATCTATTTTATTGGGGGCTATCGGGTTGACTCTGGGACAGCGAGCCGATGCTTCGGCTATCATGGATAAGGACAAGAAATGTATCGTGGAAATCACGTATGATGTCGCGGGGTACCATTTGCGGCAGTGGTTCGAGGATAATGACTTGGATTATGATGACGAGGTGGTGGTACGCCGGGAATTGAACGCGGACGGAAAGTCCCGTTCGTTTATCAATGATACGCCCGTGAATAATAAGGTTTTGAAGGAATTCGGGAGTTTCCTGATTGACGTGCATTCCCAGCACCAGTCTTTGTTGATTGGGCAGCCGGAATATCAATTGGAGATTCTGGATGCTTTTTGCGGCAATCAGTCTTTGTTGAAAGAGTACAGGATGAAATATGTATCCCGTCAGTCGTTGCTCTCGGAGTTGGAACAGGTGAAGCGGCAGGCTCGGGAAGCCGAGCAGGAGGAGGATTATTTGAAATTCCAGTTTAACCAGTTGGATGAGGCGAATTTGAGGGAAGGGGAGCAACAGGAGTTGGAGGACGAATTGGCCGTTTTGAATCATGCCGAAACTATAAAAAGTGTCTTTTCCGAGGCAACTTACGCGTTGACGGAGTCGGACGCACCTGTTATTCAAACATTGAAAGGTATACGGAATAGAATAGCCGCTTTGGATGAAGTGGTGAAGGAGGCAACGGATTACGGTCAGCGATTACATTCGGTGATTGTCGAGTTGGAGGATATCGCTGATGAGGCGGAACGGGTTGCCGAACGGGTGGAATATAATCCCGGACGCGTGGACGTGATAAATGACAGGCTCGGGGTGATGTATGACCTTCTGCACAAGCATAAAGTGGAACGGACGGAGGATTTAATCGCTTTGAAAGACACTTTGCGGGAGAGATTGAAAGGTATACAATCTTTTTCTACCCGCATCGAAGAGTTGGATACGCGAATTGCCGCGTTGGAAGCGGAAATGGAGGTTCTGGCTCGGAGGATTCACGCTGCCCGGGTGGATTCGGAAGGGAAATTGCGGGAGGAGATGCAGGGGTTGTTAGTGGGGTTGGGTATCAAGCACGCCTCGTTTAAAGTCGGGATTGTTCCCGTGGGGCATTTTACCCCGACGGGGAAAGATGAGGTTACTTTCCTGTTCTCGGCGAACAAGAATCAAGAGCCGGGTGAATTGTCAAAAGTCGCTTCCGGGGGAGAGATTTCACGCTTGATGTTGTCTTTGAAGTATATATTGTCCCGGACGAAACAGTTGCCTGTTATTATTTTTGACGAGATAGACACGGGTGTGTCCGGCGAGATTGCCCACCGGATGGCTGCCATGATGAAGGAAATGGCTGCCCGTATGCAGGTAATCAGTATCTCGCACTTGCCCCAGATAGCGGCGGCGGGAGATAGTCATTTTAAAGTGTACAAGGAAGATGACCACGCGGGAACTATTTCGCGGATTCGCCGTTTAACAGAGGAAGAACGGGTGACCGAAATAGCCGGGATGATTAGCGGAAGCGTGGTGAGTGAGGCAGCTTTGGAAAATGCCCGGTTATTACGGGAACAATTTTAATTTAATATTTATGAGTTACAATTTATTGAAAGGAAAGAAAGGAATTATTTTCGGCGCGTTGAACGAGATGTCTATCGCTTGGAAAGTAGCGGAGAAATGTTTGGAAGAGGGGGCGCAAATCGTTTTGACGAACACGGAATTATCTATTCGTATGGGAAAGGTGAAGGAGTTCGCGGAACAGAATAATATTCCTTTGATTCCGGCAGATGCTACTAGCGAGCAGGATTTGGAACAATTGTTTCAAGCGTCGATGGATTTGTTGGGTGGAAAGATTGATTTTATCCTGCACTCCGTGGCAATGTCTTTGAACGTGAGAAAGAAACGCTCTTACGATAATTTGGATTACGACTTTTTGCAGAAGACGTTGGATATTTCAGCCATATCGTTTCATAAGGTGTTACAGACCGCGAAGAAGTTGGATGCCATGAACGAGTGGGGTTCAGTGGTAGCGCTCTCGTACGTGGCCGCGCAAAGAACCATGTTCGAGTACAACGATATGGCGGATGCCAAAGCGATGCTGGAGTCTATTGCCCGCAGTTTCGGGTATATTTACGGGCGGGAAAAGCGGGTACGCGTGAACACGATTTCCCAATCCCCGACGATGACCACGGCAGGTAGCGGTATCAAAGGTTTCGATTCGTTGATTGATTTTGCCGAGCGTATGTCCCCGTTAGGGAATGCCGATGCGGACGAATGTGCCAATTATTGTATTACCTTGTTTTCGGACCTTACCCGCAAGGTTACCATGCAGAATCTTTTCCATGACGGCGGATTCTCCAGTATGGGTATGAGTTATCGGGCAATGCACCAGTACAACAAGAGTTTTGAAAACGATAATTCAAAATGAAATCGGATTTCCGGTTTGTGATAGTAGAAAATCATAAATCGGAAATCATAAATCGGATATAGAAAAGATGTTTTTATTTTTTGACACGGAAACGACGGGACTTCCACAACGGTGGAATGCTCCCATAACCGACTTGGATAATTGGCCTCGTATGGTGCAGTTGGCGTGGATTATGTGCGATGAGAAAGGGAATATTATTGAAGAACGGAGTGACATAGTGAAGCCGGAAGGATTTTTGATTCCGGCGGAAGCGTCCCGGGTGCACGGGATAACGACGGCGAAAGCGCAGGCCGAAGGTAAAGAACTGCTGTCTGTTCTGGAAGTTTTTTCAGATAAAATAGACGAGGCGTACGCGATGGTCGGTCATAACATCAGTTTCGACGAGTGTATCGTGGGCGCGGAGTTTGAGCGTAAACGAATCATGAGTTCGATGTTTTTGAAGCCGAAGTATTGCACGATGAAATCGTCCACGAAATATTGCAAGTTGCCGGGTGGGAAACAAGGATTCAAGTCCCCGAAGTTGTCCGAGTTGCATCAAGTGTTGTTCGGCGAGGGATTCGAGAACGCTCATGACGCGTTGGCGGACGTGAGGGCTACCGTGCGGTGTTTCTGGAAGTTGAAGGAACTCAAGGTGATGTGAGGAAAATAAATAAAAAAACGTATGGCTAAAAAGCAGGAATATAATTATAAATCATTACAATCGGATTACGGGAAGATGCCGCCGCAAGCGGTTGATTTGGAAGAGGCGATACTGGGTTCTCTGATGTTGGAAAAAGATGCTTTTATTACCGTGAGCGACTTTTTGAAGCCGGATTGTTTCTATAAAGAGGCGCACCAGAAGATATATCGCGGAATCCAGAATCTGTCCTTGAATAACGAGCCGGTGGATATTCTGACCGTGAGCGAGGAGATGAAGCGGTTGGGAGAACTGGAGGAGATTGGCGGTTATTATTATCTGGCACAGTTGACTTCCAAGGTGGCTTCTGCCGCCCACATTGAGTTTCACGCTCGTATTATCGTGCAAAAGTATATCCAGCGGGAGTTGATTCGCGTATGCACGGATATCCAGAATAAGGCTTATGACGATGCCACGGATGTTGCCGACTTGGTGGATATGGCACAAAAGCAGGTATTCGAGATTGCCGAGGGAAACATCAAGAAGGAGACGACGGCTATTAACGCTTTGATTGATGAAGCCATCAAGGGAATCGAGATTGCCGGGAATCGTCCCGACGGATTGAGCGGTGTGCCTTCCGGTTTCACGGCATTGGATGAAGTTACTTCCGGCTGGCAACCTTCCGACCTCGTGATTATTGCCGCACGTCCTTCTATGGGTAAGACGGCATTCGTGTTGTCTATGACCCGGAATATGGCGGTAAACCATAACCAGCCTATCGCCTTGTTCTCTTTGGAGATGTCTTCGGTGCAGTTGGTCAATCGTTTGATTGCCAGTGAAACCGAGTTGGGCTCCGAAAAGATTCGGAACGGGCGTTTGTCCGAAGACGAGTGGCAACAGTTACACGCGAAAATCAAAGCGTTGATAAAGGCTCCTATATATGTAGACGATACTCCGGCTCTTTCTATTTTCGAGTTACGGGCAAAATGCCGTCGTTTGCAGCAGCGTTATGGTATCAAGGTGTTGATTATCGACTACTTGCAGTTGATGACGGCGGGAGCCGATATGCGAGGAAACCGGGAGCAGGAGGTAAGTATGATTTCCCGGCAGTTGAAGATTATCGCCAAGGAGTTGAATATACCCGTGATTGCCTTGTCGCAGTTGAACCGCGGCGTGGAGCAACGTACGGGAGATGCCAAGAAACCGATGTTGTCCGACTTACGTGAGTCGGGAGCTATCGAGCAGGATGCTGATATGGTGCTTTTTATCCATCGCCCCGAACGTTACGGGATCATGGAAGACAGTATGGGAAACAGCTTGAAAGGGATTGCCGATATCATTATCGCCAAGCATCGTAACGGTGCCGTGGGGGAGATTCAATTGCGCTTCCGTAACGAGTTGGCTCAGTTCTGCGATCTGGAAGAGGTTTCTCCTTTTGCATCCGGTGGTTCAACGGTAAAAACCGTTACTTTCGGTTCCCGTATGAACGAGGATGCCGCTCCGCAAATGCCGCCCCTCGATACGGATTTCCGGGACGGGGGAAAGAGTTTCGAGAGCGGTGGTAACAGTGGGGCTGCACCTTTCTAATAATTGAAAATGGAGAATTGAAAATTGAAAATGAAAAGAACTCCTCTGTCAGCTGCGCTGCCACTAGCCAAAAATAGTGAGTATTTCAGCTCTCCCTCTGTTTATAGAGGGAAACTGGCGAGTAAGCGAGAGTAGCGGGGAAACTTGTTTCCACGTTACCGAGCGAGAGCCAGTTCGAGCGATAGCTCAATACCCCGAAGGGGGGAGGGAGTTCAATCTAAAATCATAAATCATAAATCTAAAATCATAAATGGTCAGGTTTTTATTGAAGTATTACGTGTTTTGGGTCGTGTTCTCGATCGCGGCAAAGGTGATCTTTCTGGTTTACCAGTGGAAAGAAACGGCGACACTCACCGGGTACGATTACGTGATGTTGTTCACGAAAGGGTTGCGTATGGATCTCTCTTTCGGGGGATACGTGATGGTATTGGCTTGCGTGATTATGGCGATAGGTGTGTTCCTGCCGCCCAAATGGTTGAAACGCGTGTATTCGGTAATAACCTTGATACTTTTGGCTATATCCAGTCTGATTGTTGTCGGAGATTTGGAGTTGTTTAAAAACTGGGGCTATCATATGGATGCGACCCCGCTATTCTATTTGAAAACGCCGGGAGAGGCAATGGCTTCGACTCCCACGTGGTTGATATTGGCATTGGTCTTGCTTTGTGCGGTTATGGTAGGGGTATTTTATAGCTTTTATCGCCGTTGGGTGGCAAATTCCTTGAAGCCGGTCCGGGAAGCTGCTTGGAAGAGCGTCGTTTATCTCCTTTTGGGTGGATTGATGATTATTCCGGTGAGGGGCGGTTTCAACGTGGCTCCGATGAACGTGAGTTTCGTGTTTTTTAATAACAAAAATATGTATGCCAATCAAGCGGCAGTGAATCCGGTATGGAATTTCTTGTACGAGGTGGCACACGTCAACAAGATTAAAAGCGACTTCGTTTTTATGCCGGAAGATAAGGCAAGACAGCTGGTGGACAGCGTGTACACGGAAACGGGTACTTTCCCGAGTGTGTTGAAAACGGATAAACCGAACGTGGTGGTGCTTTTACTGGAAAGTTTTACACTGAACGCTTGGGACGCCATGCCTAATTTGCAGGCGGTGGCGAAAGAAGGCATTTTCTTCTCGAATATATACGCCACGGGAAATCGTTCCGACCGGGGAGTACTGGGGGTTATCAGTGGTTTTCCCGCCCACCCGCAGGTGTCCATGCTGAAGTACCCGAATAAAACGTATCTTCATCCTCGTTTCCCGTTGGATTTTGAGGCTAACGGGTATAGTACTCGGTTTTATTACGCGGGGGATTTGAATTTCGGGGGATTTCGTTCCTACGTGACGATGAGTTTTCAAGGTAGCGTGACGGAGAATGATTTTTCCGGGGAAGCTATCGAGAACCGCTTCAAATGGGGGGTACATGACGGTTATATGCTGGAGCGGTTGTATGAAGATTTGCGTGTGGCGAAAACTCCTTTCATGTATATGGCATTTACCATGAGTAGTCACGAACCGTTTGTCGTACCCATGGAAACAAAAATTCCGGGAAGTGATACCGGTTCGAAGTTTAAAAATGCCATTGCTTACACGGACCAGTGTTTGGGTGAATTTTTTGAAAAGTGTAAAAAGTCCGGGATTTGGGATAACACGTTGTTCGTGTTGATTGCCGACCACGGGACTCGACACGTGGGAAACCTGCAACCTCATGCGCCGGAAACTTATCGTATACCGATGATATTTACCGGGGGGGCTATGAGTGTGCAGGATTCGGTGGTGAATACCTTGGGTTCGCAAACAGATATGGTAGCTACTATGTTGGCACAGTTGGGAATAGATGCTTCGGCTTATCATTACAGCAAGAATCTGCTTGACCCGAGTGCCGTACCTTTTGCTTTCTATGCCTTTACCAACGCGGCAGCCGTGGTGACAAGCAATGGAGCCTATATTTATGATTTGAAGTCTAAAAAAGATATCGGGGTGAATACTAATCCTAGAGATGAAGCCTTGTTGAAGGCCTATTTACAAATCGTTGACCAAGACTTCAAGGGAAGGCAGTAAGAATATAGGTTTATTCGTGAGTTTGACAAAATATGAAATTAATATGCTGATTGTTGCAAATAAAAGTAATGTGAATTGAGTTTTGTTCTTGTATCAAAATATTTTAATTGTAAAATTTGCGAATTTGCAATAAATTTTATATCTTCGTAACAAAGAAATACTAACTATTGAATCGTTAAGTTATGAAGAAAATTAATCGAAACTTTTTTAAGCCATTCATGTTTATTTGCATGGGCTTAATGGCTGTAATGCTTATGAGTGCGGCAGACCCGTATGATACTCCTGGAGCACCCGGAAAACCCGAAATGGTCGACGTTGGGAATAATTGGTGTACAATTAAATTTACTCCCCCAGCAAGTGACGGGGGTTCTCCTATCCAGGGGTATCGTATTGGTTGGAGATACAAAGGAGGAACATGGAATACGACACCTGCTGATAAATTACTACCTGGCTACAAAGTAACGATTACTGGTCTTACAGAAGGCAGTGAAGTTGAATTTCGTGTTAGTGCCGTAAATAAAGCCGGAGAAGGTCCTCCATCCGATGCGAGTGGATTCTTCTATATCAAAGATTAGATGATACTATTTCAAAAAAACATCACCTATAAAAAGCCAACTAATTCATAGTTGGCTTTTTATATTATAATCTTCCGCTTAAACTTACCTACTCACTTTCACCCATTTCATGGCATCTGCCACTACCAACTGAGAGTACTTTTCTTCACCCCATTTCTCTGTCACCTCAAACGGGGGAATACCCCGATCATCCAAAACGACACGGGATTCTCCTGCCGGTAAATCAAATTTTCCCAATGAAATCCACTTATCAGTATTGTCCCCAGTTCTCTCGATCACGATTTCTTCGCTTCCCTTCGGGGTATAGACTGTATAGTAATTCTTCATTCCCGGATAATTTGATTCATAGCTATATTCCCAAGCTCCTTCTTTAATATGAGATTGGTAAACAAGAATCTCGTATACCCCCGCTTCCGGAAGATTCGCTATCCACTCCGCCTTACAACTTCCATTTCCGGCAATCTTGATAAAGGCACTTTGAATCTCCTCCCCGTAAAACTTATCTTGCCCAATAAACGGTCTTCCCCACGTGCTCTTCTTGAAATCCGAACCAATCCTATATGCGTCCTCCTCTTCTTTCGTCAATCGATCTGCCAATCGCTTAAACCTGTTTCCCGACGAATCGATTAAATGAAAACCTTCGTCCTCGTTATCAACTATAATCTCCCCGAGAGGATAAAACTGATTTTTGTCAAGGGATTCGACACACTCTGCTGGAATATCCCCCTTCCACAATGGGGTGCCATGACCGCCCAACATAACTCGTTCCGGTACGCTCCTTGCGAAATTGGTAGATACAAAAAAATACAGTCTATCAGCCTCGTTGGCAATAATCCGCTTGTATTCTCCTGGTTTGACCAAGTAGCTCCGCCAATTGTCAATAACCCATTTCCCGTAATCATCTTCATAACCCCTGATTACCGAAACCAAGCCATCCACTTTACCGATATTGCCAACCTTGAAATCAACCGACTGCATATCCTCCGTCTGCCGGAATGTCAAATCCCTTATCGCCAACCTCGGTACATCATGCGTCGTGTACCAATCATCCACGAATGGTTTGATGTCCTGCCCGAAACGCTCGCAGAATCCCTCCATGAACACGTCAAAATCCACCTCTCGGAAACGGGCATTCTCGTAGAACTCCCGTGTGTAAGCGCACACCGAATTCCAACTGGTAATTGTAGTCAGGTAGGCGAGTAACTGCGAAACTTTTATGCTGATCAACTTATTGTATCCATTCGGATACTCTCCCCGGATTATTCTTTCCAATCCCTTTGCCGCAATGCTATCCAGCATCGGTGGGAATAAAATAAACTTGTCAAGCGTCGGGTTTGCTATTTTACCGAACAACATGTCTATCCCCGCGTACCTCTCGGAAGCAACACTCCAGTGGAAATCCGAGAAAAATCGTTCCACGTGTATATCCTTAAGGAAATAAAGAAAATCATTGAATAACATATATTCCTGTACATTCTTTTCTCTCAGTTTATCAGGAGAAATGTCGCCTGGTTTATTGTATTTATCTATTATCCGTTCCCCGAAAAATGCCATTTCCGGCTGGATATGATTATGGAAATAATAATCATTAAGGAAAGAAGAAGGTGCCTCCACGAATTTTAGAAGCTTGAAAGGATACGGGTTAGGCATAGTTCCTTCTATAAGGTTACGGCACTTGTTTACCAATTCCTCCCAATACTCCTCCGCGTTCGGATACCCCGCTATTTCATCCATCCAACCGTCAAACGGCTTCAAGTAAAAATCATTTCCCGGGTACGTGTAGAACTCCAACGTGATGGAATCCGCCACCACCGACCGCTTCACGTAATTGCCCATGCAAAGCGACAATCCGGTTAGAGCTTGTAAATTGCGGAACGTTACTTCGTCCTGTTTTTCCTCCGGAACGCCTTGCGATAACACCATCTGCCCGTCGGGATTCTTCACGTGCAACGTGTAATCCGTGAAATTTGTTTCTTTCGACGGTTGCAAGGCTACCGGTGCCACTGCCGCCGGGTACCATAGTACCTCCGGTATAAGCAGCGTGTAATCCCCTGACACGAATGCGGAACGTTTGCCGTATCGCTCTATCTTCCCCGATTGCCGTACGGGAGCGAAATACTCATCATCATCAATATTCATCTGGTAAATATCCTCATCAATATACCCGGCGTACTCCATTTCCAACACCACGCTATCTCCGGGAGTCAATGACCGCTCTACGACAACCACTTGTTTGTCCCTCTGAAAAGGTATTTCCCGTCCCTCCGACTCCAGCCGGCTGATTTTCAGTCCGGGATTCAGGAACAGGAGCAACTTTTCCATGTTCTTTGCTTTCCGATTCACCACCGCCATCCGGCTCACCGCCGAGAAATTCTTACCCTCGGGCATATAGGTGATGTCATGCGTCAAGATTCTTGCCTTGGGATACGCCTCGTACCGCGAGAATGTATCTCGGTACGCCTCCCGGTTCTCCCTGCGGGTCTGGAACTTATCGATGTAAATATATCCCATCCCCACGGCTAATACCAGTAACAGATCACCTGTCGCGTGATAAAACGCTTTCCGTCCCGGCACGTTGGGTAACCGCCTCGTGAAAGGAACTGCCAGACATAGTAATCCCAGCCCCAGTAACAAGAAGGTCCCCCGTTGCAACAGGCACACGCCGGAATGCATAAATCCCACGATCGAGGAAAAAGCTTCCGGCAGCAGGCTTCCCCGGAAATCCAGAATCCCGTGAAGTGGCTTCGTCAGGTAAAGATACGATATGCAAAGAAACCCGGTCAGCACGAACCAGCTCACGAAAGGATGTCGCAATATCCTGTTCACCAGTAACGACATCCCCGCCACGAACACGAACGTCGGCAACACATCTCTCAACAAGAAGGACAGATACACCCACGGGTTTACCGGCGAATCCGGAATAATCAAATTAATAAATAGCCAGAATGCCATGAAAATAACATCCACGACCAAAAAAGGAATGACCAGCCCCGCTAATTCCGCCCCGAAAATCTGGCTATTACTTAGTGACCGAATAGAGAGCACTTCCCGGCTATCCGCTTTCTTCCGAGCCCTCGACCTGTCGCAAGCCAAAAATACCACGACTAAAGATTGGAACAAATTCAAAAAATAGACTCCTCTCACTGGGATAGAGGACGCGAACACGATGTTCGCCCACGCCTCCTGATGAATGTCCCATGGGATTAGAAACGCCAGAGTGTAACCCAATACACCCAAGATAAAAAGACGGAACAACCAGTTCCTCCTTACTAACTTACTCTCGTAAGTAGTAGTAATTTGCCATCCTGCCATACACAACATTTTTTATTAGTACACATTTTAATAAATACTTGAATATTCTTATCTCATAAAACTTATTTTATTTACAATTGTTCGTTAATTCTATCAGCGTGATTTCCGGTCGTTGACCGATGCGTCCGGCAAAGCCGAGGTAGCCTTCGCCGCGGGAAACGTATAATTGGCGTCCATTCGTTTCGTACAATCCGTTGTATTCGGGGTAGATGTATTTTGAAGGACTCCACCGGAAGCTACCGATTTGTATCCCGATTTGCATGGCATGGGTATGGCCTGCCAGCATGAGAGCCACGGGATAGCGGATTACCTCGTCCCGCCAGTGTGACGGGTCGTGGGAGAGGAGTATCACCGTGTGTCCTTCCGTGCCTTGCAGGGCTTGTGGAAGGTTCCCGAAGCAGGGGAAAGGTGGACGTCCGCAATTCTCGACTCCGGCAAGATAAATCGTATCGGTACCGATAACGAGGGGAACATTGGTGTTGTTTAGCATGTGGAAGCCTGCCGCTTCCATGTTCTTGAAGAATTGTTTCAGGTTATCCGCCTGTTCTTCCCGGGTAGCCCATCTCACGTATGTACCGTAGTCGTGATTACCCGTGGAGGAGTAGACGCCGTATTTAGCTTTCAGTTCTTTCAATTGGTCAATCCACGGGTTCATTTCCGAGGCAAAGCTATTGACCATATCCCCGGTAAACACGATAAGGTCGGGGTTCAGTGCGTTGACTTCTTCCACGAGTTTTTTTATACCGGGATAATGCTCCCCGTAACTTCCCAAGTGCAGGTCGGTTAGTTGCACGATACGATACCCGTTGAAATTGTCGGGAAGTTCTTTAATGCATACTTGCTGGCGTTCTATTTTGTAGTTGCAGCGTCCCCACGTGATACCGTAAAAAATGACTAAAAAGGAGAATAGGGCGATGCCTAAAGCTGTTCTGCTTATAATATGGGCAGCCGGAATGCATTTAAATTGTCGTAACAGGATTGCAAACGCGTTGATAATGATATATAGTGTTTTCGGGGTATAAAAAAGTAAAATCACGGAAACGCCTTTGCCTACCCAAAAATAGGCTTCCGGTCCTTTCAACGTGGGAATAAAAAAATGGTACACGACAATACAGGCCATGAAAAACAAGGAGTGTGCCCAGAATAGACAAGTGTAAATTCGTTTTCTCAAGTAACGTCTGATTTGCAAATAGAGTAGCGAGTCATTCAGTAACACGCAGAGAAGTCCGGCGACGAGTATGAACAGTCCTGTTTTCATGTCAGTTTATTTAAAAATGAGTGTACCGAAATGTTCCGGTTGGTGAAAGTCCGGTTTGGGTGTTTTCACGGGGTGCCATGTCACGAAATGCGGGTGTGGCAATTTGTTACCGCATTTGTGGATATTACCTCGGATGGTAGTACCCGGTTTGGGTTGGAATTTATGTCTGAAAAAAACGGTGTATGGTATTTTCACCATGAGCGACCATTGATAGTAGGCTTCGTCCGGGTTCTCGTTGTTGAACTTTATCGTGGAGTCACGGAGAATATCGCTATCCAGTCTGCGGGGTATGGGTCTTCGTTTCTCCCGGCTGGTGCCGAAGGCTCCCAGTACCGTGCCGATAGCGTTGAGCTCGATGTTGTAATATCCCGTGCATTTTTCCGGTTGTATGAAAAATTCGACGCATGAGTCTTCCCACACGGGAGAGCAAGGCGTGAGCGCCGTGGCACGAAATTCATATTCCTGCACGTCGAATTTCAAGAAAAGATGGTGTTCATTGTAGGCAATCCGGAAATAAACTTCCGGCTTGTATGGATATACATCCGGCCAATTGATTTCCTTCAAGTTTATTCGGTTACATTCTCGGTCTAGGTGATAGCTTAGAGCCTGTAATGTTTCACTACTCGCTACTTCCGGAAACTTTTTTATTTCAATGATATCCATGATATGAGAGAAAATAAGACGTGTCAGGCAATTTTCACCTGACACGTCGGTATAATGTTTTAGAACAGGCCGGTAATTTTACCGTTGTTGTCAATATCTATTTTTTCCGCGGCGGGAATATCCGGTAAACCGGGCATTCGCATGATACTACCCGTGATCGGTATGATAAATCCTGCTCCGGATGCTATCTCGATCTGGCGTACGGTAACCACGAAATCTTTCGGGCGTCCCAGTAATTTCGGGTTGTCCGAGAGTGATTTTTGTGTTTTGGCGATACACACCGGAAGTTTGTCCAGCCCGAGATCCATTACTTTCTTCAGGTCGGCTTTGGCCTCTGCCGAGTAGTCTATCGCGGCGGCACCGTATAGTTCTTTGGCAATGGTTTCAATCTTTTTCTCCACACTCCAGTTCCAGTCGTAGAGAGGTTTCATGCTGCAAGTGCATTGCTCTGCCACCTTGGATACCAGTCGGGCAAGGTTTTCGGCTCCTTCACCGCCTTTTGCCCAGACTTCGGCGACTTCCATGGGTACGTCCAGTGCTTTACACGTTTCGGCAAGGAATGCAATCTCTTCGTCTGTGTCTGTCACGAATTTATTGATCGCAACAACGGGGCAGATGTTGAATTTCTTCATGTTCTCGACTTGTTTTTCCAAGTTGCCGATACCTTTCTTCAAGGCTTCGAGGTTCGGTTCTTTCAATTGGTCGAGTTTCATTCCCCCGTGATATTTCAAAGCTCTCACGGTAGCCACCATGACCACGGCACTGGGTTTCAATCCTGCTTTCACGCATTTGATGTCGAAGAATTTCTCAGCGCCCAAGTCAAAACCGAATCCAGCTTCCGTGACCACGTAATCGGAAAGAGTCAAGCCCATGCGGGTGGCGATGATAGAGTTCGTTCCTTGCGCGATATTGGCAAAAGGACCACCGTGTATAATGGCGGGGTTGCCTTCCAGAGTCTGCACGAGATTGGGTTTGATGGCATCTTTCAACAAGGCTGCCATAGCCCCGTGCGCGTTTAAATCACGGGCGTAAATCGGTTTCTTGTCAAACGTGTAACCGATGAAGATGTTCCCGAGTCTGTTCTTCAAGTCTTCAAAGTCGTCCGACAGGCAGAGGATCGCCATTACCTCGGAAGCGGCAGTGATGTCGAATCCGGTTTCACGGGGAATACCGGCAGATGTACCGCCCAATCCCACGATGATGTGGCGTAGCGAACGGTCGTTCATATCCATTACCCGTTTCCATGTCACCGTGCGCGGGTCGATGTTCAACGAGTGGGTTTTGCTCTGTATGTTATTATCAATTAAAGCGGACAGTAAGTTGTGGGCTTTCTCGATAGCCCCGAAATCACCCGTGAAGTGCAGGTTAATGTCTTCCATGGGAACGACTTGTGAATATCCGCCCCCGGTGGCACCTCCCTTGATACCGAATACCGGACCTAGCGAGGGCTCGCGCAACACCACGGTGGCTTGCTTGCCGATGCGGTTCAATCCTTCCGTCAGACCGATGGAGATGGTCGTTTTTCCTTCACCCGCGGGGGTGGGGGAGATAGCGGAAACCAGTACCAGTTTTTTCCCGTCGATCTTTGATTTATCGATCAGGCTTAACGGTAGTTTCGCTTTATATCTTCCGTAGGGTTCCAGTAGATCCCTATCGATTCCTAACTTATCGGCGATCTCGTAGATCGGCTTTATCTGTATGGAATTGGCAATTTCAATATCTGTTTTCATATGCGTGTAGTTAATGTTATTTTAATATGAATTTTGTTGTCCCGATCTGTTGGTTGTCCGAGAACAAATCGGCAATGTATTCTCCTTTTTCCAGACTGCCGTCATTCGGCCAGAATATGGCG
Organism: Butyricimonas sp. Marseille-P3923; assembly: GCF_900184685.1. Classification (GTDB taxonomy): domain Bacteria; phylum Bacteroidota; class Bacteroidia; order Bacteroidales; family Marinifilaceae; genus Butyricimonas; species Butyricimonas muris. Next base: position 1,025,223 of record NZ_FXXL01000007.1, on the reverse strand, counting down.
ATTTCCAGTTTTTCGCCCTCGTACTCTATTTCGCGTCTAGCGGAATAGGTCAGCGTGGCGTTTTGGTATTTGAAAAATGATTTACTGGATGCTGCCAATACTTGTCCGTCCGGGCGGGTAATCCGCAAGTATATCATCCGGGGACCTCGTTTGGCCGTGATATTTCGGGCAAGCGAGAAGTCTGCTTTCAGTTGGAAACATCTTCTCAAGTTGGTTTCTTTGTCGTTTTTATTGACGCAGTACACTTTGAAGTTTTCAACGGATAGCGTACTTGCTTTTTCGAGGGTTTCCGCCAATTGTTCGGTTTTCTGTTCCAGTGTTTTATTCCTGTCCCGAACCCAGTCCATTTGTTTTTTCACCTCGGTGTTTTCCGCTACCAATTTCCGGTTCAGTTGGTTCAGCGAGTCGATTTGCACCACGTAACTTCTCAGAACTGTTTTCAATGTCCCGATTTCTTTCTTGTACCGGTTGATCTCGGCGTAAGAATTATTACGAAATTCTTTCATTTTCTCCATGAGCGAGGCTATTTTCTCCTGCTCGTGTGCCAATTTGTTGTTCAGTGTATCGTTATCTGTTTTTAAATTGTCGTAGTGATGACTCAAATCCGTCAATTCTTGTTGAAGTTCTTCCTTTTCGGCCGTGATGGCAACCATATTTTCCCGGTTTTCTTTTTTCTCGATCATGAAAAAGACAAAAAGGACGATCAGTATAGCGGACAGAACGCCGATGACGATGAGTAACGTCTTATCTTTCTTGCTTTTAATGAGTTGTTTTTCTTCCATATTTATATTCGGTTTTATGTTATAACAAAAGCTTGGTTATTCATTTCAACAAATATAGATATAAAACGTTATAGAACGGAGAAAGGATTAGATTTTATAAAAATTTAGCACTTGTTTTTTTGATTAAATTTTTCTAATATTGTAATCGGCGTTTTGAATATTATATTTTAAACCCTTGACAAAGCTATAATTTTAAACAGGGAGTTACTATGACGGAAGAATTTTTGCAATACGTGTGGGCGAATTCTCTTTTCACGAGCACGAGATGCCTTTCAACGAAAGGAAAAGAGGTGGAGATTTTGAATGTCGGTTTACAAAACCGGGATGCAGGACCAGACTTTTTCAACGCGAAGGTGCGGATTGGCGATGTCGTGCAAGCGGGAAACGTGGAAATTCATCAAAAAGCGAGTGACTGGTTTCGGCACGGGCACGAGAAAGACACGGCGTACGATAACGTGATTCTTTCCGTCGTGGCGGATGCCGACATGGAAGTGCGTGATTCTAAAGGCAGGGAAATAGATGCGATTACCCTTCGGTATGACGTGCGGTTATGGGATGAGTACATCTTTATGCAGGGTGTTCCCGTGGAACCTCGTTGTTACCGGAATTTGCGTCGTGTTGATCCGGTGCGTATGGATATGCTTTTCACGGGATATGCGATCGAGCGGCTGGAACGGAAATGCGGGGATATTAAACTGATGCTGGATGAAACACGGAATGATTGGGAAGATTGTTTTTACCGGATGTTGGTTCGTTACTGGTCTGGTAACGTGAATGCGGAGGCGTTTGCCCAGTTGGCACGGGATTTATCCTACAAGAAGATAATTCGTTGCAGTGATAATTTGTTTCGGGTAGAAGCCTTGTTACTGGGGTATTCCGGGTTATTGACGGGATTGGAACAAGAAGACGATTACACGATAGCTTTGCGGGAGGAATACGAGTATCAAGCGGCTAAGTTTCATCTGACCGCGATGGAACGGGCACGATGGAAGTATATGCGGATTCGTCCGACTTCTTTCCCGACGGTACGGTTGGCTCTTCTGGCGTCTTTAATGATGCGCTTCAATTTTTTGCTTTCCGCCGTGCTGGAAGCGGAGCATTTGCCGGAGGTGTATAAATTGCTGGACGTGCAGGCTTCCGACTATTGGGACTCGCATTATAAACCGGGTGTACCCGCCGCGAGGCAAGTAAAACGATTGGGAAATAGCATGAAGACCGTTATCGTGATCAACGTGATTATCCCTTTCCTTTTTATTTATGGCAGGGAGAGAAAAGAAGAGCGATATTGCGACAAGGCTATTCAATGGTTGGAAGAGTTGGAAGCGGAACGCAATCACGTGACTGAGGCGTGGACGAAACAGGGTGTCGAGTTGAAGTCCGCTTTACAATCGCAAGCGTTGCTTCAAATCAAGCGGGAATATTGTGACGCTCACCGGTGTTTGCATTGCAAGATTGGTGGAGAGGTGTTTCGAAGTGTCGTGAAATAATCAGCCGGGATACAATGGCTAGCCTGCCCTTGAACTAGGGGAAGTCTATATTTAGGGGTGGGTTTAAGGTGACTGTTAGGTGGCTTTTAGGCGGCATCGCCTACACTTTGCCCACACTTCGCCTGCGCTTCGCCCACGTTTTAGTAAACAATACGCTTTTTTAACATTCACGGGTGGTAATGTTTCCCGCGAAACAGAAGAGCAAGGAGATGTCAGTTTGCAGGTTACGCGAGGGGTTGATTGTAGGAAATGTATAATTGTGGGGTTGCCTGTCCCCGGGTTTTTCAAGGTATGGAAAAGGGAATGACCGATTTGTCGAGAGGTCATTCCCTTTGTACTGCTTATATATATGAAGGTGTTATTTCAACCCTTTTCTTTTCAATAAAGGCTCGATGGACGGTTCTTGTCCCCGGAAGCGTTTGTATAGTGTCATGGCGTCTTCCGATCCGCCTTTTGCCAGAATATTTTCCCGGAATGATTTTGCTTTTTCGGGATTGAAGATGTTTCCGGTTTCCTTGAAAGCCTCGAAAGCGTCGGCGTCCAGTACTTCTGCCCATGTGTAGGCGTAGTAGCCGGAGGAGTACCCGCCCGCGAATATGTGCTGGAAGTAGGGACTGCGGTAACGTACCGTGATTTCGGGAATCAGTCCGATTTTATCCAGCGTGGTTTTCTCGAATTCATTCGGGTTCACGAGGTCTGTCGTGGTACGTGTATGGTAAGCCATATCCAACAGGGCGGCAGCCATAAACTCGGTGGTGACGAAACCTTGGTTGAAATGTCCGCTCGCTTCCAGTTTGTCAATCAAGGATTGCGGGATTGCCTCACCGGTTTGATAATGGCGGGCGTATATTTTCATCACTTCGGGATCGGAAGCCCAGTTTTCCATGATTTGCGAGGGGAGTTCCACGAAATCGCGGGGAACGGATGTTCCGGATACCTTATTATATGTACATTGAGATAACAACCCGTGAAGCGCGTGCCCGAACTCGTGGAAGAGGGTTTGTGCCTCGTCGAAACTGAGTAGGGCGGGTACGCCTTCCCCGGCAGGTTTGGTGAAGTTGCACACGTTCGTGATGACAGGGGATACTTTTTTACCCAGCGCAGACTGTTTTCGGTAGGAGTTCATCCAAGCTCCAGAACGTTTGCTTTCTCTCGGGTGGAAGTCCATGTATAGGATACCGATATGATCGCCGTTGGCTTCTTTTACCTCGAACGCCAGTGCGTCGGGGTGGGGGACGGGAATTTCCGCTCGTTGCGTGAAGGTGATACCGAATAGCTTGTTGGCGGTGTAGAAGGCTCCTTCTCTCACGCTTTCCAGCGGGAAGTATTGGCGGAGTTCGTTTTCATCCAACCCGTACTTGCTCTTTTTCACTTTCTCCGCGTAATAACGCCAGTCCCAAGGTTGTAATTTGAAGTTTTTACCTTCTTTACGAATCATACGTTGAAGTTCGGCTGCCTCTTTTTTGGCAATCGGTAGAGCCGCTTCCCAGATTTGGTTGCACAAGTTGTAAACGTTCTCCGGGTTTTGTGCCATGTTATTGTCAAGGATAAAGGCGGCGTGGGTGTCGTAACCCAGCAATTGCGCTTTTTGTACCCGCAAAGAGGTCATTTTGGCGATGATTTCCTTGTTATCGTACTCGTTGTCGTTGTTGCAGCGATTAATGTATGCCTTGTAGATTTTTTCTCTCAAATCACGGTTGTCGGCATATTGCAAGAACGGGATCATGCTCGGGTTGTGGAGCGTGAAAACCCATTTGCCTTCCAGTCCGGTATTTTTCGCTGTTGCCGCTGCCGTGGCTATCACGTTGGCGGGAAGACCGGACAGGTCTTTCTCGTTGTCGATAACCAGTTTGAAGGCGTTGGTTTCGTTCAGAAGATTTTCGCCGAACTGCAGGCTCAACACGGATAACTCGCTGTTCAAGCGTTTGTATGTCTCTTTGTCTTCGGGGGAGAGGTTTGCACCACCTCGCACGAAGTCTTTGTAGTATTTATCTAATACAGTCAACTGTTCCGGGGTGAGATTTTCTTTGTTCCGGTTCTCGTACACGGTCTTGATGCGTGCGAATAGCTTGTCATTTAAGTTAATGGCATCCCTGTGGGCGGTTAGTTTCGGGGTGATTTCCTTGGCGATGGCTTTGATCGAATCATTCGTGTTGGCACCTTGCAGGTTCCCGAAGACGGAAGCTACCTTGTCGAGCATCTCCCCGGATGCCTCGAGGGCGTCAATCGTGTTTTTGAAAGTGGGTGCTTCCGGGTTGTTGATAATCGCATTGATTTCAGCTTGTTGCTGTTTCATCCCTTCCTCGTAAGCCGGAATGTAGTGTTTGTTTTTAATTAAATGGAAGGGCGGAACCTCGTGAGGGGTTTCGTACGCGTTGAAAAATGGATTTTCATTCTTCACTTGCCCTGATTGGCAGGATTGCATAGCCAATCCCACGCAACAAACTAAGTAAGTGATTTTCTTCATTCGTGAAATTTTAATTGGTTATTGATTAAGGTTTGCAAATTGTCATTTGCAAGTTACAGGTTGCAGGTTGGCAGGTTACAAGTTATGGTGTGACTTGAATTGACTTGCTACTTACAAATTGTAACGTCACGCGTTTGCATGCGACAAATATACGAAAAGTTTGCAAATTATCATTTGCGGGTTATAGGTTACAAGTATTATGGAATACCTTTTATTAACTTGTAACCTGCAAACCTGTAACTTGTAACGTCACGCATTTATGCGTGACAAAATATACAAGTAAATGATTTTCTCGCTATTTTTGTGTGCTTAATAAGATTTTGATGTTATGAGTGTAAAAGAGAATGTAGCAACATTTGTCACGAAGTTGCCTAAGGTTATATTATTGTGCGTGATTGTTTATTTGATTTCGTTGAATTTCAAGAGCGCGGAGGAGAACAAGGGAGAAGATGTGAAGACGGAAACAGAGGTTGTTCCCTTGGATGAAGTGAAGAAATATTTTCCCGCTTGCACGGGTATCGAGAAAGTCAGTGAGGTGCGTTATGACGTGAAGAATAGTGGGGACGTGATAGGTAAATTGATCGTGACGACGCCGATAGCCGACGATCTGATCGGTTATTCCGGGAATGTACCTTTATTTCTGGCCGTGTCCGGGGAAGACGTGATTTTAGGACTTACTTTATTAAATCATAGTGAGTCACCCGGTTTTATCCGTCAGATAACGAGGAAAAATTTCTTCTCGTCATGGGACGGTAAGACATTGGAGGAAGCGGCAGAGATGGACGTGGAAGCCGTTAGTGGTGCCACGATGACCACGGATGCCGTTCGGGGAAGCGTGAAGAAAGCGTTGAATTTTTATTTCGAGCGTGACGGGGGCGGACGGCATACGGATTGGTTGAAACTGGTTCGTCATGCTTTGGGGGGATTGGTAGTGCTGTTGGCTCTGGCCAGTATGTTCTGGGGAAGCCGGATGAAGAAGTGGCGATTGCCGTTACAGGTGGCTTCCATTCTGGTTCTTGGTTTTTGGAGCGGGTATTTCGTTTCGTTCGAGTTGTTGTTCAACTGGTTGTTGAACGGGATTCCTTGGGGGGCGCGTGTTTTATTGCCCGTGATCGCCGTGTTGGCGATAGTATGTCCTTTGTTTCTGAACAAGGCGTATTATTGTGCTTATCTCTGTCCGTTCGGGGCGGCTCAAGAAGTGATGGGAAAAATCCGCAAGAAAAAAATCGTCCCGAAGGGTATTTGGAAAAATATTTTCAAATATACCCGGGTTACCTATTTTATGGCGATCATCGCTTTGTTATTGTGGGGAATCCCGCTGGAATTGGCGTCTTTGGAACCTTTTTCCGCGTTTCTGTTGACGGCGGCATCGAGTTGGGTGATCGCGCTTGCCGTGGTATTTTTAATCTTGTCAATATTTTTTTCTCGCCCGTGGTGTAATTATTTTTGTCCCACGGGAGAGTTGTTGGATATTTTGAGAAAGGGCGATATAAAGGCAAACCCGGAGAGATGGAAGAAGGTGTTTCGGGAATGCTTGGTGTTGGTGATTTTCTTGGGAGTATTGTATTTTATCTTACAGTAAAAAAATATTGAAACTTTTTTATCAAAACACTTGATTGTTTGAATTAAAAGTGCGTAATTTGCATCCTGTTTGGAAAGCGTTTATAAAATATTGAGAGAGATGTCAAGAATTTGTCAAATAACTGGAAAGAAAGCGATGGTTGGTAACCATGTTTCTCACTCTAAGAGAAGAGTAAAGAGAACATTCGAGATCAACTTGTTTAAGAGAAATTTTTATTGGCCGGAAGAAGAAAGATGGGTACGTTTGAATGTATCAGCTGCCGGATTGCGCCTTATCAACAAGAAAGGTATCAATGCTTGCTTGAGAGAAGCTACTGCCAATGGTTTAGTTAAGAACGTATAAAGTAAGAAGAGATGGCAAAGAAGAGCAAAGGAAATAGAGTACAGGTGATTTTGGAGTGCACGGAGCATAAAGAATCCGGTATGCCGGGAACTTCTCGTTATATCACTACCAAAAACAGAAAGAACACACCCGAGAGAATGGAGTTGCGTAAATACAACCCGATTCTGAGAAGAGTAACTTTACACAGAGAAATTAAATAATTAAGCTATGGCAAAGAAAGTTGTTGCAACATTAAAAACAGCAGATGGTAGGGGATTCGCGAAAGTGATCAAAATGGTAAAATCTCCGAAAACCGGTGCCTATACTTTTAAGGAACAAATGGTTCCCAACGAACAGGTAAAAGATGCCTTGAAAAAGTAAGATTTTAAATCTTCATATATGAAAGGAGCGTCGTGAGATGCTCCTTTTTCTGTATATAGATAAAATATTTGTTCCCGTTGGAAAAAAAATTCGGTAAAAGAGTAACCTATTTGAAATCTCCCCGTAAAAGAACACATATTAGCGATCAAGACACAAGAAATGATTGCTAAAATTGAAAGAGTTAGTTTGAAAGATTGAAAAAATAAATTTCCTCGATTTTTTTTCGGGAAATAATGAAACCTTTCTTTTTCGGCGACGTTAAAGAGAGTATATTAGATGATGAACTTATGATTTATTTTTAGCTGTTATTAGATTGAATCATCTAGCATAAAAGAGAGGGGATAGCTTTGACTATGGTTTAAGCTGATTTTCTGAGAGAGTTCTTAATGGTACTGGAATATGTTCTACGGGACACCACGCACACACACCACACACACAGACGCACGCACACACACACATACAACATCTTTTCGTCAGTCCCAATATATTCCATTTAAGACTTACAGGGAATCCCTCCTTTTTTATTTATGATTTTAGATTTATGATTTAGTGTGTATATAACCCTTTTGGATTCATAGAATTTTTAACCTTTTCATTTCCAGTTTTCGGTATTTCCAATGTCAATTTTTAGTATCTTTGTAAGTCAGTTTTTAAGGCCAAGGAAAATTCATGGATTACAGAGAAGAAGATAGCAATATAGCCATATATGGTGCCAGAGAGCACAATTTGAAAAATATAGATTTAACGATACCTCGCGATAAGTTGACGGTAATTACCGGGTTAAGCGGTAGTGGTAAATCGTCGTTGGCATTCGACACGATTTATGCCGAGGGACAACGTAGGTATCTGGAAACCTTTTCCGCTTATGCCCGTCGTTTTTTGGGTGGAATGGAGCGTCCTGACGTGGATAAGATCACGGGATTAAGCCCGGTGATCTCTATCGAACAGAAGACGACGAACAAGAATCCCCGTTCTACCGTGGGTACAACCACTGAAATTTACGACTTCTTGCGTTTGCTGTATGCCCGCGCAGGAGTGGCTTATTCTTATGCCACGGGAAGCAAGATGGTGAAATATACCGACGAGCAGATTCAGGAGTTATTACAGAAAGATTTCGAGGGGAAGCGTATTCTTATATTGGCTCCCGTGGTGAAGGGACGTAAAGGACATTACCGGGAGTTGTTCGAGAATATGCGGAAGAACGGGTTTATTTCAGCCCGCGTGGATGGAGAGATACGGGAAATCACGATCGGGATGAGCGTGGATCGTTACAAGATGCACGATATTGAAATCGTGGTGGATAAAATCGTGATGGAGCAAGTTGACCAGAAGCGCTTGAAAAACTCCGTGGCGACAGCGATGAAGCACGGTAAAGGGGTGATGACGGTAAAAGATTACGAGAGCGACGAGATAAAATATTACAGCCGCCATTTGATGTGCCCGGACACGGGTATCTCTTATAAAGATCCGGCGCCACATACTTTTTCTTTTAACTCTCCTCACGGGGCGTGTAAAAAGTGTAAGGGATTGGGATACGTCAATCAAGTGGCGATGGATAAAATCATACCGGATGATTCGCTTTCTATTTATGCCGGGGGTATCCTGCCCTTGGGGAAATATAAAGGATCTCTTATATTTTACCAGATTGAGACGATATTACGGAAGCATGGTGCGGATATCAAGCAACCGATTCGGGATTTACCGGAGGAGGCTCTGACAGATATTTTGTACGGTTATCCGGGACAGTTCCGGTTAGAGAATGCCGAGATCGGGGTATCATCCAATTTCCTGACGACTTACGAGGGAATTTTGAAGTACGTGACCATGCAGGAAGAGAATTCCACTTCCAAGAAAGCCAACAAATGGGCGGAACAGTTTATCTCCGTGGCGACTTGCGATGTTTGTAACGGGCAACGGTTGAATCAGGAGGCTTTGCATTTTCGGATAAACGGGAAGAACATTGCCGAATTGGCAAATATGGAATTATCCGACTTGTACGAGTGGATTTGTGACGTAGAGGTACATTTGGAAGAGAAACAGAAACAGATCGCCGGGGAGATTTTGAAAGAGATTCGTACCCGCTTGAAATTCATGTTGGACGTGGGATTGGAATACCTTTCTCTGAATCGGCAGTCGATGACGCTTTCGGGGGGAGAATCCCAACGTATCCGTCTGGCAACGCAAATCGGTTCGCAGTTGGTGAACGTGCTTTATATTCTGGATGAGCCGAGTATCGGGTTACACCAGAAGGATAACCGGAAATTGATTCATTCCTTGCAGGAATTGAGAGATAACGGTAATTCCGTGATTGTCGTGGAACATGACAAGGAGATGATGGAGAATGCCGATTATATCGTGGATTTAGGTCCCAAGGCAGGACGGAAAGGGGGAGAGATTACGGCTATCGGAACTTATTCCGATGTGCTGAAAAGCGATAGCCTGACGGCGCAATACTTGAACGGGGAGAAGGTGATTGCCGTGCCGGCGGTTCGGCGCGAGGGGAACGGGAAGAAGATTACCTTGAAAGGTTGTACCGGGAATAACTTGAAAAACGTGAGTGCCGATTTCCCGTTAGGTAAGTTTATCTGTATCACGGGTGTGAGCGGTAGCGGTAAATCATCTTTGGTAAACGGTACGTTGCATCCGATATTGAGTGCTCATTTTTATAATTCGTTGACGACGCCGTTACCTTACGAGTCGATCGAGGGGATAACCAATATAGATAAAGTGGTCGTGGTAGACCAGAGCCCGTTGGGGAAGAGTCCCCGTTCGAATCCTGCCACTTACACGGGACTTTTTACTGATATTCGTAAGATATTCGAGAAGTTGCCGGAATCACAGATTCGGGGATACACGGCAGGGCGTTTCTCGTTTAACGTGAGTGGCGGGCGATGTGAAGAATGTAAAGGGGCGGGGGTGAAAACGATCGAGATGAACTTCTTGCCGGACGTGTACGTGCATTGTGAAGCCTGTGACGGTAAACGTTACAATAAAGAAACTTTGGAAGTCCGTTACAAGGGAAAGTCGATAGGTGATGTGCTGAATTTAACGATCAATCAGGCTGTCGAATTTTTCGAGAATCTGCCTCATTTGCAATTGAAGTTGAAAATGTTGCAGGATGTAGGTTTGGGATATATCAAGATCGGACAGCCTTGCACGACGTTGAGCGGGGGAGAGTCGCAACGTATAAAACTGGCCACGGAATTATCCAAGAAGGATACGGGAAGAACCTTGTATATACTGGATGAACCCACGACCGGATTACACTTCGAGGATATCAATATCCTTTTAGGGGTACTGCAAAAGTTGGTGGATAAAGGGAATACCGTTATCGTGATAGAGCATAATCTCGACGTGATAAAAGTAGCGGATTATATTATCGATATGGGTCCCGGTGGAGGTAAAGCAGGTGGTACAATCGTGTGTACCGGAACCCCGGAGGAAGTTGCCAAGAATAAAAAATCGGAAACCGCTCCTTTCTTGCGGGAAGAATTCGGTTCGTGATTCATTTTATCTTCTTGAAAAAACGCCGCCACACGTAATCTTTCGTGTACGGGTCTTTCGAGGTGAGAATGAAAGAGGCTTTGCCCACGATGAAATCTTCGGGGATGGGACCGATGTAGCGGGAATCACGGGAGTCGAAAACTTTATCACCGGCGATAAAATACCAGTTTTTCCGGAAAGTGTATTGTCGGATAAGGCTGTCATCAAGATAGATTTGTCCTCTTCTGATGTAGAGAGGGGTTTGGGTTTCGTGGGTGATTATTCTTTGATACAGGGAGTAATTGGACGTGTCGATCGGGATGGTACTTCCCGCGGCAGGGATGTAAAAGGGACCGAAATTTTGAATGTTCCAACCGTGACGGGTATCGAAAGGGAAAGCGCGGTAAATTCCGTCGGCATAATCTCCCCGGTAGCGGTGCAAGCGTTGTTGATCCTGCATATTGCCGTAACCGCTTTTGCCGTTCACGAAATTGATGCCTTCCCGGATAGACAGCGTGTCGCCCGGCAAGCCGATACAACGTTTCACGTAAAAAGTTTGCGGGTCCATTTCCCATTCCCCGTGTTGATTATACTTGGGAAAGTTGAAGACGATCACGTCGTTTCTTTCCAGAGAACCGTATCCCGGAACCCTTACCGTTTCCGGTCGTGCCCCTTCCAGAAAATCAAAGTTTTTATAGAAGCGTGCTCCCATGTACAGCTTATTCACGACAATAAAGTCACCCGGCTCGATGGTCGGGTACATCGAGTCGGAAGGAATACTGTAAAAATCCACGATAAAAAACCTCATGATAGCGGCAATCACGATAGCTAACAGGAATGCCCCGACGTATTGCAATATGTTCTTGACAACTTTTTTCATTTCTTTATGGAGATAAAAATACGTTCTAAATAGTAATAAAACAAGGGAATCACGTACAAACTGACTAAAGTCCCGATCGTCATACCCGCGATCAGGGTAACGGACATGGAGCGTTGTAATTGTGAACCGATATCATTTCCCCATAGCATGGGAACAATGGCCAGTATAGTCGTGAGGCTGGTCATGAGAATAGGTTTCAAGCGTCGTACCCCGCCCTCGTGAATGGCTTCTTCTAAAGGGACACCCGAACGTTGCAACCGGTTGATCGTGTCTATTTTCAGAATGGAATCATTGATAACGATACCGCTCATCACCACGATACCGATCATGGACATAAGATTCAGTGATATACCGCATATCCATAATACCAGCATGGTGAAAGCGATATCCAACGGTATTTCGATCAACAGGATCAAGGGTAAGGACAAGGACTCGAATTGTGCCGCCAGAATAAAATAGAGCATCAGTATGGCGACGATGATGACCATCACCATTTCCCACAATGTTTCTTGTCCGGAAAAATATTGCCCGTCGAATAGGGTGTTCAATTTCTTTTTGCCTGCTTCTTCACGTATTTGATTGATGATCCGGGCTGTGGAGTCACCGACATTATAGATATTCACGGGAACGACCACACCTTCTTTGCGACCGATAATACTCTTGTAATCGAGTTCTTTTTTCATGCGAGTCAAGGCGGCAACGGGAATATCCAGTTGGTCACCATTGCTCACGAACGAGGAGCGAATGATGTCCAGTATCGTTTTTTCTTCTCCCGATATGACGATCGGGACATAACGATTGCCCGTGTTGAGCTTCCCGATATTCATTTTGCTGATATTCTTTTCGAGTACATTAATCAGTGAAGATTGGTTCACTTTGTAGAGTGCCAGACGGTCGGGTAAAATTTCCACCACGATTCGTTCGGAAGTACTCGGTTTGTCTAGTTTTAAGCCCGGCATCAGGGAATCGATATGCTCGATAAAAGCGTTGATCGTGTCGAGTTCGACGATTCCTCTCCGGGATTCCCCGCTAAGGTAGACAATCAAGGGGACATCACTGTCTTTAAACAACTGCTCGAAAAGGTTATCCACTTCCTCGATATCCACTTTGGCTGCCGGGTAAGTGGATTTGATATAGTTTCTGATGTTTTTCACTGTTTTGTCCAATTCGTGGGCGTTTCCCGTGCGGATGTAAAATTCTGCCTCGTTCGTGTTTTGGTTCTTTTCCCGGTTCAAGAAAAATAATTTTTCTCCGGCGTGGCAACTGATCTCTTCACATTCTCCTTCAAAGCGTTTGATAATATCCTTTACCCGGGATTCGTTTTCTTCCATGTGAATACTTGCGTTCCAGTCCGTGCGGAGGATCATTTCGTTTGTTTCAATAACGGGCATTCGTTCCACTTTTAACTGCATGGCAATCATTGTTCCCGCGATTAACGTGATAAAACATCCGACAACGATCCATCTCTTGTGGTGGAAAACGACGTGAAAAATAGTCGTGTAATAGTCTTCAAGGTGTTTGAAACTGATGCGTTGTATAAAACGAGTGATTTTCCCCTCTCCGGCATTCCGGAACAAAAGGTGGAATACCACGGGGACTATCGTGATAGACACGAAGAATGAAACAAACAATCCGATGGCGACAGCCATAGCCTGATCGTAGAATAGAGCCCCGGCGATACCGCTCATGAAAATCAAAGGTACGAAAATGGCACAGGTAGTCAGAACCGACGAGAGGAGGGGAGTGATGATCTCGTTCGTTCCGTCCACGCAAGACTGGAGTAGTGATTTACCCCGGTTCCGGTGTTGATTGATGTTGTCAATGGTGATGATCGAGTTGTCGACCATCATGCCCACGCCCAAGATAAGTCCCGATAGAGAGATCGTGTTTATGGATATCCCGATGATTTGGAAGAAGAACATCGTGATAACCACGGATACGGGTATGCTGATGGCGATGATAAGTGGTGAGCGGGCATCCCTTAGAAAAAACAACATGGCTACCACGGCGAGCAAAATTCCTTGCCAGAGACTTTGGATGAGATTGTCAATCGAGTAATTCAACAACTGGGCTTGATCCCTTGAAACGGTAAACTCCACGTCCGGGTATTCTTCACGGAATTGTTCGAGCAAGCCGGTTACTTTTTCTTTCATTTCCGACATCCGGGCGTTTGATTGCTTGATAACGGCAAGGCATAGTGACTGGCGGTCGCCGTTGAAGAATATACCTCTTTTTTCCCGGGGACGTATGCCTATTTGTGCCACGTCTTTTATTTGTAACAGTCGTCCGTTGATGTTCAAGTATACTTCTTGCAGTTCTTCCGGCGACATGATTTGCGAGGCAAAACTGATGCTGTACTGGTAATACCCGTCTTTCACGGAGAGATTCCCGGATACTTGATTGTTGTTGTCTATTGCCGTTTTCAGTTGGTCTTGGGTTATTTTCAAACTTCTCAATTTTGTTTCGTCAGGCAGGATATAGAGTTCCGGGGAATACATCCCGCTGATATCTACCATGGCGATGTCTGTCAGTTGTTCCAGTCTTTTTTTCAACACGGCATCCGTGAACTCGCAGAATTCCAAGAATTTTTCTTCCGATTCGTATTCCTTCAGGTTGATGTTTATATAGAATACCGGGAGGTCGGACGTCGACGCTTTGATGATAGTGGGACGTTGTACTTCCTTGGGAAGACTGTTCACGCTGGCGTCCACTTTTTGATTTACCTCGATGAAAGCGTAATCGAGTGAGGTGCCGTACTCGAATTTCATGGTGATCAACCCGCTTCCTTCTTTCGATTCCGTCTGAATTTCCGTTAACTTGGGGATTTGCTGCAATTGGTTTCTCAACCCCGCCGTGATGGTGTTCTCGATCTCGCTGATAGAAGCGTTGTCCCACGTGTAATGAATGGTAATCTCCGGGATCTCGATATCGGGCATCAACGACACCGGTAACCGGAACGATGCCACGATTCCCAGCACGATAAAGGCTATCGTGCTCATAATGACTGCTACCGGGCGTTGTATTAGAAAGCGAACCATATTTTAAATTTTAGATTTGATGATTTTAGATTTTAGATTTCCTTGCTCGTTCTGCCCCTCCTTTTCATTTTCAACTTTTAATTTTCCATTTTCAATTGTAAACGTCATTGGTAAATATATAATCAGTACCGGAAGCGAGAATGCAAGACCACTCATGGTGCCGATTGCCATGTTTTTCCAGAAAGGATTGATCTCTCCGATGAGGAAAGGGATAAATCCCAGCAGGGTAGAGGCGATGGTGAGGAATATCGGGACAATCTTGGCGTTGTACGCTTTCAGGTAAGTCCGTATCCCTCTCGGAGCCCCTTGCCTTATCTTGTTGTTATAATCGTTTAGTATATAGAGTACGGCGTTTACCGACAGACCGCTCAACAGGATAAAGGCAGCGAGGCATCCTTCGTCGAATCCTACCCCGAAGAAATACCCCCCCAAGAAGCAGCCAATAAAGGAAATCGGGGTGATACAGATCACGAGAAGGGCTTGACGTAACGATTCCAGTAAAATGGCGCAAATGAAGTAAATGATCCCGATAACCAACAGGATATACAGGATGCGGGCATCGATACCCCCGATATCTTGTTGCCAGTAATTTCTCCATTCGTCCGATTCTTTTACTCGGAACCCCACGGGCATAGTGCGGTTCATGGCTTTTATTTCTCGCTCTTTCACCTTTTGTGACAAGCGGTAAGCCCCGATAAAATCGTATTGTATCTCGACTTCGTACTCTTGGTTCCTTTTGGTAATGTTTTCGAAATCTTTCTCTTCCGTGATGGTGCCTATATCTTGTAGGCGATACACCGATTTGTCCCCTCGCAACGGTTGGTTACGCACGTCCCACACGCTCGCTTCCACTTTTTTGTCCGGTCGGATATCAATGTTCGAGTATTCCCCGTTGATGTATGCCCGCGTGGAGGACGAACCGGAGTAAGTCAATTGGTTCAAGTTACCCAGAAGATTAGAGATGTCGGCGTTGTTGCGGGCGAGTTTTTCTTTATCCACTTCCACGGCAAACGCTTTTGCTTTTGGAGAGCGGTCGCTGCCGATATATAGTTTCTTCACCCGGATATTATTTTCCAGTCTTTTTTTCAGTTGTTGGGCGTATTGCAGTACTTTGCGGTAATTATATCCGATCACTTTCAGGCGTTCGCTCCGGATATCTTCTGACGTTTTGTTCGAGAATCCTTTGCCCACGCCGTTCACTTCCGAGTCCCCGTTTCCGATCGTGTTGGCAAAGCGTATCAGTTCGTTCTTCACTTGTTCCGGCGAACCGTCTTTCTCGTGTTCCGGTTTGAACGTGATGACCATCTCGGCTTTGTTTGCCGATGACACGTCCGAGGTAAACGCGGCGATGGATTCAAAGCCGGATAAGAAGTTTTCCAGTTTCCCGAAAGCCTCGTTCATCTGTTTGAGCGTGGCACCGTGGGGCATCGTCATGTCGAGCGTGAGTCGTGTCTTGCGGTTTTCCATTTCTTTCCGGCTTCGTGTCCACGCGTCACCCCCGCCTTCCATGAACAGGCGGAGAGAACCGCCCAGGATTTTGTCCGTGTAAGGTTTGAGCGTCAAGTAGGTTTCGCTACCGAAAACAGTATTGTACGTGTTGCTATACCATTTTTCCCGGTCTACACTCGATGGCAACAGGAACACGGGGAGCCCGAATCCTAGCACGGCGAGTATCACCGCTACTTTCCTGTATCTCCGCGTGAAACGGCTGAAACAGCTGTATCTCCGGTTGAAACGGACGATGCGTTTTAGGCGGCGGATGCGTCGTTGTTGATTTTTTTGTTTTAACGGTATTTTTTCCATCAGCGCGGGGACGAAAAAGAGTGCCACGGCAAGCGATACCCCCAAATTAATAATAATCACGGCAGAAAAGTCCCACATGCTTCTCATGATTGAACTGTCCATGTTAAAAATCACGCTCAACGCTCCCACGGTGGTCAGCGTGGCGGCAAGCACGGCAAGGAATGCTTTTCGGTTCCTGTGGTGACGGTAATGGTCGGTCATCACGATCACGCTGTCAATGACGATACCGAATGAAACCGTGATTCCTGCCAACGTGTACAGGTGGATTTCTATTTTGAAAAAATAGTAAAACACGAGAGCGATTAGTAAGTTTGCCGCCAGACAGATCGTGATAATTCCAAGGTAACGGAAATCTCTGCTCACGAGGTACACGAAGAGCAGTAATATCAGAATCGTGAATCCTGTCCGGTACAGAATCTGAGCCAATTCGTCCTTGATCTCCGTGCTGTTGTCCCGGATAAGTTGCACGGAATAGTTTGTCGGGAAACTTTCGGCGAGCCGTTTCATTTCATCTTTGATTCTTCCGGCGAGTTCTATCATGTTGGTGTTCTTTTCCGCATATACGTTCAAGTTGATCCGGTTCAGCCCGTTGATTCTATAATACGCTGAAGGGTCCCTTTCCCGGTAATCCAGACTCACGATATTTTTCAGGTAGATGATTTTCCCGTTGATCACTTTTATCGGGAGATTCATGATATCGGTTTTATCCTCGTCCGAGTTTCCCTTGAACACGAGGTAAGAGTATTTTTTTTCCGGCGTGATTTCAGTCAATACTTTCCCGGCATCATTCCTGTAATAGTAGCGAGAAATGGCACTTGATATATCTGATGCGGTAATTCCAATGTCGGCGAATAATTCCCGGTCATAATGCATCACCCATTCGAACGGGACAGCCCCCGTTACGCTCATGCTCTCCACGCCCGGCATGGTCGAGACGAGAGGGGAGATATGATCTTCCGCGAAAGTGGCGACTTCCTTCGAGTTACCCGGTCCCGTGAGCACGTAATTCATCAATAAACGCCGTTCCGATTCTGTCGCTTTCCCGTCATGAAATTCTCCGCCGCCGACAGCACTCACTGAAACACCCTCCGGCAGTCCCGGTGCCACCGACCGGATGATAGAGGACACGTATAATTTGACGGCATCTATATTTTCTTTTTCATCGATTGTCAGTTCAATTGTTCCGAACCCGTTACCCGTGGAAGAATGCAGCTCTTTCAGTCCTCGGATACGTGCCAGAGCACCCTCCAGTTTCGTGGTTACCTCCGTTTCCAGCAATTCCGGGTTGGCATTGCTCCACGAGAACGACACGTTCAGCTTGTTCGACCGGGACGACGGTTCCAGTTGCAGCGATAGCCTCGGGATCAAGCTGATTCCCAGTAGCATCATTACCACGAACAGGGTATTTATCGAAAAAGCTGACAAACGCATGGATTAATTTTAGATTTAATGATTTTAGATTTTAGATTTCTCTCCGCTTGCCACCGCTTCTTTAAATTTTCAATTTTCAATTTTCAACTTTCAATTGTCAATTGTCACGTTGTTCATGTGCGACAACCCAAGATTATTCTCGTGAATTACCGTGTCTCCGGGTACGATACCTTCTTCCACGCTGACTTCCGAACTGTTCTCGTAACCCGTGGTGACGTATCGCCAGATGGCTTTCCCCTTTTGATAGACGAACACGACTTTCTTCCCTTGGCGGGGCAATACTGCCGACTTCGGGACAATGATTTTATTATCTATCTGCCGTTTCACGAGAATACTCACGTTCATCCCGTCCACGAGCAAAGCTCCCCGGTTCCCGGTAACGGCTTTCACTTTCACCATTCCGTTCTCGTCAATCCGGGGATTCACTTCCGTGATTTCTCCTTTCAGCGTGTGTTCATGATTGGCGTATGGTGTGATTTCCACTTCCATACCCGCTTGGAGGTTGGATATTTCTGTTTCCAGCACGTTGAACACGACTTCCATTTTTGAATCGTCTATCAAGGTGCAGAGCGATTTATATGCTGCCGTCTGGTTATACGGTTTAGCTTCCAAGTCTGCCACGATGCCATCGAAAGGTGCGGTTGTCCTCACGAGTGAATACTCCCGTTGCGCTTTCTTGTAGGCGTTAATGCTGTTTTGATAACCGCTTTGCAGGTATATTGCCTCCATTCTCTTGGGAGGAATCTTCACCGTGTCCTCCAACGACTGCAATCCTTCCGATATCACGGCCAGTTTCAAGTCGAGATTCGCTTTTTCCATGGTAAGGCGTGCGTCTTCCAGCGTCTGTTGTGCCTTGTAATCATCCACGATGGCAAGTACGTCCCCTTTTCTCACTCGGTCGCCATTTTTCACCCTCACCTCTCTGATCATGTCCGCCACCTCGAAATTGACGGTTGCTTTCCGTGTCGCTTCCGCCTTCCCGTTACTGATCAATTCCAGATTAAACGGCGCCACTCGTGCCACTTGCACTTTCACCACGTGGTTTTCCTCCTGCTGTTCCATCTTGGCTAGTTCCTCTTCCTCTGTTTTTTTACTCTTACCATTACAAGCAAGCAAAAGGAGAGAGGCTACGATGGGTAGTATAAACTTGTAATTCATATAACAAACTATACATTATTGTTGATAAGGTAAAGAATAAGTGGTGACAATAGAACTTTCTTTATTAATATCAATGGCATATAAGGTTTTGTTTTGATTGTCCACGTTAATATAAGTTGCATAAGGAATTATATATTCTCGGATAGGTTCTCCCTCCCATGTGAATACGAATATTGAAGATTTTGTTTTTATTTCATCTATTTCTATATTTTCTCTATTATATAAAGCATATATGTATTTCTGGTCACTGCAAATAGCTGAAAAATACTCTTCATTTTCTTGTGATATGGTGACTTTCGTGGGATTAATGAATTCTTTATAGAAAATTGTTTTTAATAATTCTCCTTTATTATTTATTAAATCTATTCGGGGAAAATTGAAATAAGCTGATGCAACGTATTTTTTATCAGAATTGTAAGTGGACATTACTTGTGAAATAGGGAAAGGATTATAGCTTTTAGAAAATTTGATTTTTTGTGGGACATAATGAATAGAAGAATCATTCAAATTTAAAAGAAAGTGTCTACATTCATCATTGTCTTCTGTTCCAAAGAGTAATGTGTCGTTAATGAAAAATATATCTTTTAGGGGAAATCTAATATAATCAAGTAATGATAATGATTCTTCTATATAAGTTTTATCTTCTTTTATACTTAGGTCTATATTAATTTTCACTAATTGTGATACTGCTCGATCTAAAACCCATATCTTTGTTTGATTATTTTGATTTTCAAATTGGGAAAAAAATGCAGGTGCGATAAATTCATTTGAACCTCGTCCTTTTTTGCACAAATTAATACGTTTAATTATAGTATCTTTAGAGTAAATTGAAAAATGGTAGTCTGTTCTATGTGTATTACATATAAAATAGCGGTTAGTAGTTTGTAAACTGATAATACCCAATTCTTTATCAAAATATTGATTTTCATTTCCTTTTAAATGTATAGACGATGGAAAGTCGTTGATAATTATTGTATTATTCGGAAGTGATTGACAACTACTATATATAATAGAAACTAGTAAGTAGATAATCTGTTTCATCTTTATAGAATTAATGGTAATGCATGGCAAAATAATTATCTTGCCATGCTTGTTTTATTTAATGAAAGCATTTAGTGTAATTCCCTTTACCTTTTTCATTTTGGACTTGCGTACAACTTCCACAATCATAATAGGTATATCCAACTTTTACAACAGATGAATAATAACAAATGTTATAACTACTACTGCTTCCTTCACCACTTGCTAAAGCTTCAATGTTTTTCAATGCTAGATTTGTTGCGTGTTTTGATATATTGAAATTTATTCCAATACATACAATTATTGCCGCATTTAAGGTCAGGATTGTAATGATTATTTTTTTCATTATATATTTGATATTTCGTTCTATGTTCTTTTAATAATATTTCATGAAAATGCATGTCATATTATTTTCTTAGAAACATTTACTTTGATTTCCTCTACCTTTTTCGTTGTAAATCTTAGTGCAAGTTCCACAATCGTAATAAGTATAACCTGTTCTTACAACTGATTCAGAGTAACAAACAACAAAACCACCGCTTCCTTCACCTCTTGCTAGAGCTTCGATGTTTTTTGCTAAATACATATTAGCTTGCGTTGAAGTCGTGAAGTTTATACTTATACAAGCTACTAGTACAACACTAAAGATTGTAATTGTCATTAAAATTTTATTCTTCATAATTCATCTTTTTGAATGTATTCTTTTCTTTTTAAAACACTTCTAAATATAGATGACGTACATCTTTTTCCCATAAAAACACTATCTTCGCTTCACCTCCTTACTTTTTTTAGGAGAGGGCAGGCGATAGTCGGGGACGGTTTCTCAAGGTAGTTCCTGACGTCGCCTTTACTCTCGGTTCATATTTTTGTTTTCTGTCTGTAACAACGTTTCAAATATATAGCGAAAATTCGGGAAATAGTCAATAACAAGTTAAGAGAATCCTCATAATTTTTCATGGGATGGAGGATTTCTGCCCGGTTTCAGGGATGCTTAAGGTGATTTCCAGAATATAATGGACGTTTTAGATTTATTTTATAGAAATCCTGTTGATATGATTTCCCACTCATTTCCCATTCAAGTCCCACTCGTGCTCTATTTTGATAAAAAATATATAGAAAATTACTTGCATTTAGAAAAAAAATGTTGTATATTTATATACTATTATTTTAACGAGAAAAAGCCGTAACAACCTTGAATAGGGCAAAAATTTTCAAGGAAAACGGCTAAATGTTTAATTAAAAAATTTAAAGAATGGCAATTTTAGATGAATCTATGTTAGTGGGAGCTTCGGGAAAAATCGATGGCTACGTGGTCTACAAGGTAGGCAAAAAGACTTACGCGCGGAAATCGCCGAGAACGATAGCGAATCCCCGCACGGGAGGACAAACGGCGCAACGGTCGAAATTACCGGGTGCGCAGACGATGCACCGGGCTGCACGGGGAAGCGTGCTGGAACAAGTTTACACGATCGTGGCACGAGAGGAAGAAAGACTTTCGGGGTACCATTGGTTTTTACACGCGAATATGAACGTGTTCGGGGCGGACGATTACGTTGACTATCCCCGTTTAATGCTGACGGCGGGTAGTTTGCAATTACCCTTCGGGATGCGGCAGGTGGCGGCTGACGCGGGGCAGCTGGAGGTGGCGTGGCAAGATAACTCGTCGACGGTGACGGCTCAATCGACCGACCGGTTGATGGTGGCTGCCATTTTCGATAGCGAACCCTATCAGCCCGTCGTGTTGGAAAATGTGCGGGGATGCCGCGCCGACGGGAAAGGGTGCGTGTATTTGCCGGAAGGCGAATGGACGGAGGCGCACTTGTATTGTTTCTTCGGGACGGTGGATGGGAAACGCTATTCTCCGTGTATGTATTTTTCTATTCGTAAATCTTAACGGGTGGTAGTTATGGCTATATTTGATCCTACTATATTTCAGGGGCTTTCAGGTTCCGTGGGGAACGTGACGGCGTACAAATTGGGCGACAAACACGTGGCGCGGGGAAAAGCGATCGTGATAAAGGACGCCAAGACCTTGGCACAATTGAAGCAGCGGGAGCGTATGCGGGTGGTCACGGCGCTTCGTCGTGGTTTTATCGTCGTGCTGGAAGCCGGGTATTGCTCGGCTTCACGAAAAGTATGCTCGAATTGTTTCGTGAGGGATAATATCGGGAAAGTCGAGGTGGACGACGAGTTGAACACTACCGTGGATTTGTTGTCGCTGTCCCTCTCGGGCGGAGAACTCGGGATGCCCCAGATCCGGGCGGAAGTGGAGGCGGGCGAGCGGCAAGTCGTGTTCCGCTGGGGAAGCCAGCCGTTAATGCCCCGGATGGCGAAGGACGATCTCCTGTTTGGTGCGGTGTTCGAGCGAGTGTTACGGAGAAGTCGGCTCGTGGAGTTGGGGACAAGGGGAGAGTGTGGCGAGTTGGCATGGATGCTGCCCGAGGGGTGGGATGCGGGGCAACTGGTTGTTTACGGTTTCGCCACTAGCGCTAACGGGAAGAGGGCTTCCGGGACGCTGGGAATACTGGGATAATGTTATAAACAAATCTCCTTGTCAGTAAAGGAGATTTGTTTTTAACGGGATAATGGTATCGTGGTATATGAATAATTGTTTGTTATCGTGATAAAGGAACGGGAGTTCCTCTTTGCCTGTCGTGAGATCGCGTAGCCAGTATATGCGGTCGCTAGGTACGTTGTTGAATAGAAGGTAGTTGTGGCGGGCAATTTTAGTCCCGGCGTTTTTCCATTCGTTGTCCCAGTACAAGAGTTGATAGCGATGTCCGAGCATGATATGGTTTTCTGCGTTACCGGGGGCTACGCGAATTTTTTTCACTTTCATGGGACGTTTTAATGACATTTCGTTGGTGCTTTCATAAGAAGGATACTGCATACTCGTGTTATATAAAGGACCCCAACGTTGATTGGGATATTTTGCGATATCCGGGTGTAATTTCATGTATGTTTCTTGCCCCTTTTGCTTCCGGGTAACCTCGGGAGAAAAAACGGGTAAGGGAGTGGCTCGTTTTAGAGAATCTTCAGGGGTATATTCGTCCGTGAGAAATTCAATGATGCTCATGTTGCTTCGGGGAAACTCACCCGGGGCGACGTATCGATAGAAACGGAACGGATGGCATATTTCCGGGGTGTATTCCTGGAGATTGAGGATGGGGGCTTCCCGGATGGTGTAAAGCAGTGTCGAGTCTGAAAAATCCTCGCGGTTAGCCCCCTCGAATCGACCGCCTATCATTCTTTTTGCTTGTTCTTTCAAGTAAGGTTTTTCCGGAAATTTACGGAGAAGAACAAGAGTGTCTTTACGGGTTGAATGTTCCGGGACTATTTCCACAATTCGATATGATCCGGGGAGCGAATCAACAGGAACGATGTAAAACGGAGAAGCGAATGACACGAGCGTGTCCCCCCGGAAATAAGAGGGAAAATAAAGCGTGTGGTACACCGCGTTCTCGAACACGACCTGTTTTCGTGCTTTGTCGATTTTTCCCCATGTCGCGGGAGCTGTACCTGTTGGCGTGTTGTCGAACGTGTAAAGGAATGCCAAGTGATTGGGTGTATCTTTGTCGAAGGGAAGGGACACTCGTGTAACCCGGTAATATTCTCCGGTTACCTCTTTGAGGCAAGGGGTATCAAAATAGTCCGGTAAGTATTCCCCTTCGGCTTTTAACATGTAGGGACTGTTTGTTTGTGCGCCGAACGTGTTCCTGAAAAAACTGGGGGAAGCGCTGGAGTAGGGGCTGAGGGTGTCGAAATTGAAAGTTTTGTTATAAAAATTTTGATTTGTCGTGCTGTCAATAAATTTACAGTGGAAATGTCTGTTTGTTTTCTCCCGAAAAGACACGTTGTAGTCCACGACCACGGGGATCCCGTAAGCCCGGAATATGTTGCAAGCGTTGTTTGCCATGCAAATACAATCCCCTTTATATCCAAGGAAAAGGTCATATACACCCACGTGTTGCCCTTGATTGATAGCTAATGACGAACGTATAAATCGAGTGTAATGATTGTAACGTAAGATGAAACCGTGTATATCTTTCATGGTGGAACGATCCAGCCAGCCTTTGAACATGTCGTTTAGTCTTTTCCCGTTCTCGAAGAACGGGTAGCCTGCGATAGCCCGGTAGGGGAGAATCAATTCTTTGAATTGTTCAAAGGTGAGATAGGAGGCGTGCGGAAAGGTTTGCCATGCTTGGAAAGCATTTTCTATATGTGACACGAGAAAAACGGAAGATATGTATTTCGGATCGGGAAATGTCCCTTTTTTGATTGTCGGGGTGTCAACGGGCATAGCGTTGATTAATTTTTTTATCGCGATTTGGAAATAATAATTTCTTTCCTCGTAATATCTTGAATTTAGCATGGTGTCCCGTATGTTACCCGTGGCGTATTTGTATAAGCTGTCTATTCTGGTATGCCATTTATAAATGGAAGAATCCGGGAATATAGCTTGTTCCGTGGAAAGATGCCATTTCATGTTGTCGATCAAGAAACAGGCGGCTTTGTATTTCAGGGAGTCGGCAGGAGCTTCTCGATAGTGGCGTAAGACTTTTTCCAGTTCTCCACGATTGCTCCCGGCGAGGGAGAGGGTTTCTTCCACTCCGGCGGGATAGCGGGTACAGGCAAAGGGGAGGAGGAGGGTCAACAATGGAATGATTTTTATCATGAGGATTTTTTTGTTGATAATGCTTCTGATAATACTTTTTTGTATAATTTCCATAAAGGGAGGTTTCCTATAGGGTTGCCAATTAGAATTACTTTATTTTCCTTGTTTAACAAGAAGGTTTGATAATTTGGGTCTTTAGGGAATAGGTTGAGTTTACCCATTTTATTTTCATAATCATGAAAAATTGGTAAACTGAATTTATTCTTCTTTTTTAGCGTTTCAACGATAGCGTAGTCTTTCGTGTTAACAATAAAAATGAATGCGATACTTGTGTTAATAGAATCACTCTCTTTTATGTATTTTCCCCATTCGTGTAATTTTAACCTGCATTCAGTACAACTATTGGAGTCCACGATGGTTAGAATTTTAAATTCTTTGCTTGTTAATGATTTCCATAATGAATCTTGTTTAATGTTTATCGTATTAGGGAATTTGATTTCCTTTTCAAGCCATTGTTTCACTATGATTTCAGCTCTTTCTTTATTTGGATTGCATGAAATACAAAAAATGAAAATGTATAAAATACAAATGAACTTCATGGTATAGGTTGAAAATTTATTTATTATTATGTCTATTCGATATTTTGTATATTAAATCGATACAATTCTTCGTCTGCAGTAATACCGTAAAGTTGTTTGTTTTTCTCGTCGATATTAATATATAAAAGATACTCGGGAACAATTATTTTGCATACAGGGTTTCCGTTCCAGTCGTATACTTGAATTTCTGATTTTTTTGAGTCTAATCCCCAGCGTGTTATTGGTTGATTCGCGTATAAGGCATATATTTGTTTGTCTGTTACGCATAGGTCCGAGTAGTACATGTTCGGTTCTTTGCTATCATCCAAAGGTAAATGCATGAAATTTCTGGAGGTTGTAAGTGAAAGGTGTTCTTCTTGCTCGAGGTCGAGAATATTTATTTGGTCAAATTGAAGCATTGCTTGGGCTAGTTTTTTAAAGTCCGGTTTGATTTTATCTGCGGAACCGACTTGATTTCTCTCGATGTCGGTAATTTTATCATATAAGATGTATTCACGAGATATTTCATTTTGGAGATTATGTTGCGTGTATGCTATTTGTTTTTTCTCGTGCTTGTAAATGCGAGTGAATAATGGCATGTTTTTTTTGAATTTTGTTTTGAAAGGAATTTCACGGAAACTGGTCAGTGGTGTCGTGATAGTATTGTTTTCTATGATAGAACGTGTAAGATTAAAAGAAAACATACTTCTTTGATTGATGTCTGTAAAATATATGTGTATTTGATTTGAATCAATATCATAATAATCACAGTAAGTGAACCCTAAAAATTCATTAGCCCCTCTTCCTTGTGGAATGAAATCATTTATTTTATTCAAATGGCATAAATTATAGACGGAAAGGTAATTCGATTGGTTGTAATTTTGAATCACGAGCAAAGAATCTATAATAAAGAAGGCTGACGGTCCCACGAGGTCTAACGGTACTTTTTCTCCCGTGATTTCAAGTGTTTTGGGAAAGTCTTCAATGAATCTTATTGAGCTGTGATTCAATATGCTTTTTTCTGTGCATGAACAGAATACGAGAAAAATAGATAATATGTAGAGTTTCATAAAAAAAGAGTTATTTGTTTATGAATCCAAGGGTATATTAAACCCTTGGATTTTAAATTTACCATTTGCAATATCCCCCAGTTGTAACACCTGTACCTGAATAATATTTGCATTCAACACATCGTAAATATTCGTCGTTAACATTTACGGAAGCTCTTGTGTAACAAGTCGCTTTTCCTGATTCAGAGCCTGAGCCGCCCTCACCTCTTGCTAATGCCTCAATATTTTTAAGAGCAAGATTTCCAAAACTTTCTTTTTTTGATAAATTAATATTTATGCTAATGCTTGTTATTATTGCGATAATGAATATGAACAAAATATTTAATGTTTTCTTTTTCATGCTTGTTATTTTTTTTTATAATAATTTCTTTCCGTCTTTTACCCGTGTATATCCTTTCAACAGGAGAGATGACGTTTGTCTCGGATTTTTTATACCTTTATACTTTCTTCTTTTTTGAGGAAGTCGGCGGTGTCGGGGTCTTGCTAGGATTGTTCCGGCACCGCTTTTCTCCCCTCTGATGATGTTTAATGGTTTGTTTGACTTCTATTCAATCACGTTGCCGTCTAGCTTCAGCTCGTGTATTTTGGATGAAGTGTTACATAACACTTGTATCGTTTTGTTGAAACGTCCAAGCGAGTTGGGCTTGAAGGTTACTTTTATATCTTTTGTCTTGCCCGGTAGAACGGGACGTTTGTCCCATTGGGGGGCGGTACAGCCGCAAGTGGTGACGACATCCCGGATGATGAGGGGATGTTTACCCGTGTTCTTGATGATGAAGATTATATCGGGGTGATCGTCGTAATGCAGGGTTTGCAAATTGACGGAATCTTGCAATATCTCCACCGTGGTGAGCGGGGCGTTTGTCCATTCTTGAACGGGAGCGGTAAAGGCAAGCCAACATATGATGATGGCTGCCGAACATGTGGCAAGTATACCTATATATATAAGGTGTGTTTTTTTCATGATGATGGTGGTTACAAGTTGAATTGGACAAGTTTCGCGTCGGGAGTAGTCCCGTAGAGTAGGTTTTCTTCCGTGTCGAACGCGAGGTAATTGGCGGCTTCCGGCAGGGTGTAATTATTTAATAAGGTTCCGTTCCAGTCGAAGACGAGGAGGGTGGAACTGTTGATGATTTTTTGCCCATATTCTTTGTAAGTCTTGCCGGAATAAAGTACGTAAATTCGTTCGTTAGACACTGCCACTTCCCGGAAGCCCGTGACGTTATCCGAGTAATAAGCCACGTCGGGGTATTTACCGTCATTGATGTCCACGTGGGGATAGTAGTACGTGTGACGGCAGACGAGCGAGATCGTGTTGCCGTTGATGCGACAGATATCGAGTTGACCGCTACGGATGTCGGTGCAGACGAAAGCCTTGTTGTCCGGGCGTAGGCGTAGCACGGTGCTTGCCCAAAGGATGCTTTTCCCGTAATCGGATAACTCGGGATAAGCGGGATGCACGGGGTAGGGGACGGCGTATGATTCGCTGCCGTCGTCCAGTGAATAAAAACGGTAGCGGCCTTGCTCGTAAAGCCCGGTGGAAATCACGAATCCGTCACCTTGGATAGCCGAGAGGTGAGTGTTGGTGCCTTCTGCCAGCACGAGGGGATGAGCCGCGGAGCGGCTTAATGCCTTCGGGTTGTGGCGATGGAGTTTACCGGTTTCAAAATCGAAAACGGATAGTTCCCCTTGTTCGTTTACCGATAGATTGTCAATTGTGTATGCTTCATTTTCCCCTTTGCCGAAAGGTAACCAGTCGCGAGTGGTGCGGTTGGAAAGATCGATGAGGCTGAGGTTATTTTCTTCATAACGTCGTTCCACTGCGAGTAAATCCCCGTGTTTAGTGATTTTTAGCGGTGTCGTGATCCCAAACTCGTGAAGGTTTGTCACGAGGGTTGAGGTGATTTCATTACCCGAGGTCTGGATGGATGCCGGGATCTCCAAATAGCTGTTATCCGTGGAACAGGATAAAAATAGCGGGAGGATGATTAGTGGGATAAGGTGCTTTTTCATGATAGTTAGTCTTTCTTTCTCATGCCATATAAGATTTCACCGTTAATGATACATCTGCCTTCGCCATTAATACACGAAGAAGAAACTGAATTTTCACCTCTTGAAAGAGCTTCGATATTGCGTAGTGTAGTTTCTTCTTTTTCATGAATAGGTGAAAAACTTGTAAATAATACTTCTAACAGTATTGCTGCAACGATAATCGTGTTTTTTAGATTCAATTGTTTCATTTTTCAAAATTTGTTTTTATATTGCATTGTTTTATTTTCGTTGTATGCAACAAAAATATGGAGAAAAAATAGGAGAAAGACAGATGCAAGTTCATAAAATCTTCATAAAATTGAAACCGAAAGGAGGTGTCCCATTGCTGAAGGAGGTAGTAATGGCGATAATAGCTATTGTTTTTGTTATTTTATTGCAATACTGGCTTGTTTATTTGTTGTATGCAGGAGAGGAGGGAAGAATAAAAAAAGAGTTAAAAGAATCTACTCTTTGGAATATTGGCGAATTGAGTCAAAGAGAGGCAATGAAACCTGATAGTATTGTTAGGTCTATTAGTAATGATGCTCAAACAGGAGAGTTGTTGATAAGTATTGGAGAGAAGGAATATCGTGTAAAAGTGGATTCTTCAGAAAAGGCTTTTGAAAGAGAGGCTATCGTGGCTTACGACGTGAACTTGCGGAACCCGATTACCTTGGCTTGTTTGGATTCGTTGGTTAAGCATAGGGCGAAAGAAGTAATCGGTAATCTCTCAATCGCTTTCCGTCGCGTAGATTCATTGGGCAACACGAAAGAGGTATATCCGCCGGGTAACACGAGGTATATGGATATGGAGGAAGCGGGATACGTGCGATTGGGATATATTAGCGGGGAGAAGGTGGGAGTGCTTTTTGATTTCACGTGGAAGGATTTTCTATACAGGTTCTGGTGGCAGTTTACTGGGATTATTTTGGTCGGGTCGGTACTCGTGGTGTTGATTGTATCTTTTGCCTGTAGGATTTGGAAACAAAGGAAGTTGCGACAATTGCAGGAAGCGTGTTTAAGACAAAGAATGCATGATTTGAAAAGACCCGTGGGAGCGGTCGAAGGACTATTTCTTCGATTGCAGCGGCAGATTCAGAAGGTTTCGGATAGGGAGAAAGGCGAGGAGATGTGTGATATCGGGTTGGAAAAAGCAGCCATGCTGAAAAGGGAAATGAGTAACGTGTTGCAGTTGGCGATGTTGATGTACCGCAAACGAGTGGAATGGGTGGATATTTCATTGAAAGAGGAATTGGTAGCGTTGGCAGCGGAAGAGCAGTTTGCTAACCCGGAAAAGGATATTCGGGTAGAGTTGGATTACAGGTTGCCGAACGTGTTGTTGCTCTCGGAACAGTTCGTGTACGCGTTGCGGAATCTGATGGATAACGCGGTGAAGTATTCCGGGGAAACGGTTTTTATAAAAGTAGCTTGTTACCGGGAGGGGAAAGCCCTTGTCGTATCAGTGACGGACGAGGGGAAAGGTATTGCTAAAAAAGATTTACCTTATATTTTTGAAGAGTATTGGCGAGTTGGTAGGGATGAGAAAGCAAAAGGCTTCGGGTTGGGATTGGCATCCGTTCAGAAAATTGTGAAAAGGCATAAAGGGAAAGTTCACGTGGAAAGCGAATTGGGAAAAGGTTCCACGTTCACTATAAAATTAGATAACTATGGAAAGAAAGATAAAACTTTTGTATGCCGAGGACGAGAAGGAGATGCGGATTACGTACACGGAAATATTATTGGAGCAAGGATTTGACGTTTATGCCGTGACGAATGGGGATGAGGCATGGGAGGCTTACCAAAAGGATGAATGGGATATATTGTTATTGGATATCGAAATGCCGGAAAAAACCGGGGAGGAAGTAATCCGGTTGATTCGGGAGAATGATACTCAGGTGCCTATCGTGGTATTTACCGGATACGACCAAGAGGGATTGTCTGTTATGGAAGCGGACGGGGGTGCGGATGATTACGTGAGCAAGGATTGGTCTGTCAAGGTTTTGGTTGATCGTTTGGGCAAGCGTTTGAAAGATGCGATGAGAAGGGCGGAAAGAGGTGAACAACGGGTATTCCGTCTGTCTTCGCGTATGACTTATGACAAGGTTACCAATATTTTGACGATAGACGGTAAGGCGACAAAATTAAAAGGAATGCAGGGGAAAATCATGTTGATATTTTGTACACGCAGAAACGAAGAGATCAAGAGTACGGAATTATGCAAGGAATTATGGAATTTCGACGATGACCTCAAGAAAGGGGAATTATCAACATATATATCACAATTGCGAAAGATATTGAAAGCCGATCCCTCTGTTGAAATAGTCAATAATAACGGTTGTTACCTCTTAGTAGTTCCGGATAAGTAAACGCATATCTCTTTGCATTTCCTCGACGGCGGAGGAGAATACTTTCGGTTTTTTGTTGATGACGAGGTTGGCGGTGACGATGGCTTTATCGATTTGTCCGCTTTCGGCGTACATTTTAGCGAGAAGGTAGAGGGGGTAGATTCGGTTGGGAACCATGCGGGATGCCGTGAGGAAGGTGGCTTCTGCCAAGTCGTATTGTTGCATTGCCTGATAGTTTTTTCCCATGATATTGTAGATCATCGGGTCGGAGGAAAGAACGGCAGCTTCACGAAGTACCCGGTTACTTTGGTCCGGGTTGTCCGTGCGGGAGAGGCATTGCCCGTACTCGAACAGAAAGGCGGGATGATCTTTCAGAATGGGGTATATCGCCCTGTAATTGTCCACGGTTCGTTTGAATATCTGCATGTTAAAATAGATTTGTTCGCTTCTCCAGCGTTTGAATGCTTCTATGCGTTCTGTTTTTCCCGAGGTGAAGTACCACACGGGAACAAGTAAAAACAGGTAGAATATTCCCACTATCCGGGGGGACGGGGCGGAAGACGATGCCGTACATTGTGCCGTGAGTAGCGAGAACAGGATGGCTAACGGCAACACGTTGAACGGGTAGGAGAAACAGGAGAAGATGAGAAAAGCGATTAACGCTCCCACGTGTCCCGCTTGTTTGTGTATTTGGGCTCGATAGGCATTCCGGATGGCGGAGGCGATGATGCCGAGAAAAAGCAATAGCCCGATAAGGCCGTTTTCCACGGTGATTTGAATAAACTCGTTGAACGCGGATTCCGGGGCATCGGCAACGAGTTCTTCTTGTGGCGTGTAGTTGTCCTGCGTGAAATAGGCTTCCTGCGCTTTCCCGTAAGGTCCTGCGAAGTTCCCGAAACCGGTTCCTGTTACCGGGTGTGAAGCTATGATGGTTGTGGATACTTTCCAAATCAAAAGGCGTCCATCAGCGGAGCTTTTTTTCATCATGTATGTACCGATCATTAAAATGCCAATGACCAGAAAGATGACAATCGTGGCGACAGGGGTAATAATGGGATGCGCCCGATAGAACGCGATGCATTGCTGACGCAGGTGATAATGGTATCCCACTACAATTGCACACCCGACGATGGCTGCCACCCATGCACTCCGGCTCATGGTAGCGGGCAGGACGAGAAGGAGGGCGATTACCACGCCGATAGAAATGATATGAGGCCATTTGTGTGTCGTAAGGGCATAGTGTAAGGCCAGAGGAAAGATAGCGACCAGAAAGCCGGAATAGGGCCCCGGGTTAAAGAATGAACCTGTCAGGTCGAACTGGTTGTGAAATGAAGGAGTGAGCCCGTATAGCTGTGCCGCGCCCCACATCGCCTCGATAAATCCGACAGCCAGAAGGGCGACATTGACGAAGTTTCCGGAGGAGAAGGAGGTGAGTATCCTGAAAAGGAAATAGGTAACCCCAACGAGCACGAGGATTCCCGCCCGGGCGTGTATTCCTTGCCCGAAGTAGTGCAGGTTCAGCAGGCTGTACGCTATATAGAGAAATACAAGTAGATCCGTGAGCGTGAAACGGAAAGGACGGATCAATGCCAACAATACACAGGGTATTGCAACCCAAGGAAGTATCGAGTAGAACCAAAAGATTTTCGCTATACGGTTTTCCAGTTCCCCTCCCGTGATGAATGTAGAGGACAACAATAATAGTGATATGATGAAAACAATTGTTCCTAGCGTGTAAGTCTTAATATTCTCCTTCAATAGCATTTTACGTCGTTTTATGCAAAAGTAGGAAAATATATATAATATGTATAATGGAAAGTTGATAATATTCTAAGAATTATCGCTTGCTTCGTCTTCTTCCTCTTCTTGTTTAGGTGGTTGAGGGGTGTTGAAGATGTCGTATTTATCGAGGGGTTGCAGGTATTTCAACCAGCGGAAATCTTTCAGACGTTCTTCTCTCGGGTCGACAAGGAAGAGGGGAGTCAGGTCACCGTCGGGTTTGTTTATGAAAATGATATCTGTCACCCGTCGTTTCTCTATCATGATACGGATGTTGGAACTGGTGGCACGATTGACACCGATAATAGCACCTTGGTCATCCGGGTAGTAAATGGTTTCGCCACTCCCGTCCACGTATACCATGTATAACTCGTTATCCTTGAAATACCCGGTCATATTTCTTCCTTTGATCTGGTCGAACATTTCGGTATCCCATCGTCGTCCGACCATGAAGGCTTTGTTGTTCAAATAGAATTGTTTGATTTGCCCGTTACCCGTGAGCAGTGATATTTTTTCGGCAGTCATCTGGTAACCGGATGCCCATGTAACGGGTTCATTGTACAAGGTTACGGTTGAATCTGCGGTCAGGTATACCATAGAGTCACATACGCCTTGTATATCTTGGCTAAAGAATCTGACCTTATGAAACGCGCGTAGTATTTGATTTTTGGCGGAATCTTGTTCCATATACAGGGTATCGCCGTGCAGGAACAGGGAATCCTGTTTGCTGCAAAGGATAAGTAGGGCACTGTCGGTGACGAATGACTGGTTGGTTTCCCGGTTCATCTGGGCGTAATGTCCTTTCACGATCACGTCGTTGACCGAGTCTATCAAAGTGATGTTCCGGTACAGGTTTGCCATGCCGCTGATACTGTCAATTATCATGGTGTCGCCGTATCCCGTGTAAGTGAGGTGGGTGAGGCGGTTATTTTTATACAACTCGGCATGCCCCAAGTTGGAGTCGTACCATCCGTCTTCGGAGTAGAGAGTGTTGTTGTCTTCGCCTTTGCCGTAAATATTGGTGGGACCGAGGATGTACACCAGTTTTGTCTCGGTGTTGTATTTCAATGTATCGGAATAGATATCGTAATCGGGGGAAACCACTTTCACGCTATCCTTGAAGAAGGCGAGCTTGGATTGCGTGAAGTAGGTGCCTTGTTTGCTATCCAGCGTGTTTACTTCATCTTTTAGGTTACCCCAGTTGAAATAGTACCCGATGTCGAAAATCCCGTCATAATCCAGATAATTGGTCTTTAGCGTGATTTGCGGGTCTTTGAGGGTTACGTTCCGGCGTACTTGTATCATTTTTTTGTTCGAGTCATAATACATGTAATCCCCTGTCATGTGGATACTGTCATTCTTTATGACCCGCACATGCCCGAAGGCTTCAAGGTAATTGGTATCCGGTCGTTCTACTTGATAAAGACTATCGCACCACATGAGTACATCATCGTGCTTCATGTGTACGTTCCCGATAAATTTTCGCAGGCTATTCTGGGTATCCATGCTGAAATTATCGGAATTCAGAATGTTTACTTTCGACTTTTTTACTTGTGCTATACCGTTTACGGGGAATAATCCCCATAACACGCATAACATTCCAACCCAAATACCTGCTCTTGCCATGAAAAATAGTCAATCTTAGATCATCAATTATTTAATCCAACCGTCGTAGTGGAATTTGATGTTTTTGTATTCATCGTCGATATGGATATAGGTATTCGCTTGTCTTTCCTTGATCCATTTCTCGATAACTTCTTGTTCTTTTTTTCTTTTCAGCCCGTTCTCGAAGCTCATCCAGTCATCTTCAAGATTAGCCGTGTGAGCGGGGTAATACGCTTTTATTTTGATGATTTTGTACTCGTCGCCTATTTCTGTTCTGTCAAGGAAGGGTTCGGAGATTTCACCTACTTGCAGGCTGTTTACCTGACGTGCCATATCTCCTTTGATTAACTCTTTCGGTAATTTGGAATCCGCGTCGTACGCGTTGAAAAGGAGTCCGCCGTTTTTACTGGTTTTTTTATCGGTTGATACCCAGAAAGCGGCTTCTTCGAATGTCCATTCCCCGTTTTTGATGGTAGTCACCAGACTGTCCAGACGTTGAAGGGCTGCTTCACGGTCTTTTTCTTCAATTCTGGGACGTAACAAGATATGACGAACGTTTACTTTATCTCCTTGGCGGTCGATGTATTGGATAATGTGAAAACCGTATTCCGATTCCACGATTTTGGATATTTTTCCCGGTTTCAAGCTGAATGCCGCTTCGGCAAATTCCGGTGTCAATTCGTTCTTGGACATAT
Organism: Butyricimonas sp. Marseille-P3923; assembly: GCF_900184685.1. Lineage (GTDB taxonomy): Bacteria > Bacteroidota > Bacteroidia > Bacteroidales > Marinifilaceae > Butyricimonas > Butyricimonas muris. The sequence goes on along the minus strand of NZ_FXXL01000007.1, from coordinate 990,672 downwards.
AACCCAATTCTCCACCTTTAGCAGCGGTTCCCGGGTCTTCCGAGTAGAGTACTGCCAACGTATTGAATGATTGTTTGCCTTCAAGGATGTCATCGCGGTATTGTCTAAGCAGGTTCCGGATACGTTCTTTTTCCGTGTCGGCAATTTTCGGTTTAATCACGATTTGTTGTATCTCGTATCTGTCACCCACTTCCGGTAAACTGTCTTTGTTGAATTTGCGGTAGAAATAACGTACTTCCGAAGGGGTAACCCGAACGTTTTCCACTATTTTCTGTTGCATCCGATTGGTGATCATTTGTTCCCGCATCGGGGTACGCATTTCGTTTTTGATTTCCTCGTATGATTTACCGAAATAGCTTTCCAGTTTCTCGCGTGAACCGATGTTTCTCACGTATTCTTCCAACTGAGAGTTTAATTGTGCTTCTACTTCCGTGTCGGAAACTGTTATACTATCTATTTTGGCTTGCGCCATCAATAGCTTCTGAACCAGTCTGTTCTCGAATATTTGAGCTTTGGCATCGGCTTGATTAGCGATTGCGCTTCGCGTCTGTTCATGTAAAAAATCGTTCTCGATGTCTGATTTCAACACGATTTCTTCTCCGACCACAGCGATAATCTTGTCAATCACGTTCTTTTGTGCTGAAGCATAACTAGCTAAAAATAAAAGTATAAGCAGTGATAAATATCTCATAATCCTTTAATAAATTTATACTCAATAAAAACGCTCTAAACTAATACTTTTTCTTCAAATCTAAGAATAATCCGTTCGTTTTCGCTTTTTTATTTTTAATTTTCAAATCCTGTTAATAAATTTTGACGTAATCTTTACGTGTTCCTTCCGCGTTTATGTCTTTCTCTAGGTTTTCCTCGAAGGCTATTTTGCGTTTGTTCAATAATAGTATTTCGATTTCTTTTTTCACGTACCCGAGGGGAGCAGTTTCGTGTTCTTGGCGAGTTTCGTATATTTTCAGGAAATAGTAATTCTCGTCGTTTTCCGTTTCTATCAACTCTTTGTTTTTATATTTGGCTTCCCAATCGCTGCCCGTGATGGGCAACAGGTTCAATATATCGCGCAAGGGTATCCATTGGTCATTGAAATTATCGTATTTTTTAGCCGAAGTAATGCAATACTCTTCCAGTGCCGCTTGATCTTTGGCATCTTTCGAGCGGAACCATTTCCGTACGTTGTCAATATTGATAGCCGATTTCGGCAACACGATAAACAATGCCCGCACGACGGGAGTGTTGAGTATGAAGTTGAACTTGTTGTTGTCGTAATATCGCGCTATCTCGGCATCGCTGATACCCCGGTCGAGTTTTTGAGCCACGAGTTTCTCCTTGTATTTATGGATGAGGATGGACGAGGAGTAATCTTCCACTTGCTTGCGGATATTCTTTTCTTCATCGCTTAGATTCTGGATTGCCTTGTGGAGCAGGAGTTCCTTGGTTATCCAGTTTCTCACGTAGCTTTGTGCCATGATCGTGCTGTCTGCCGAGGGGGCGCCGACGGGGATGATACTATTTACTTCCGAGAGGAATAAATATTTATCAAATGCCTTGGCAACGGGCTTTTCCTCTTCGGGGAAATTTTCTTTACACGCACCCAGAAAAAGGGTTATCAACAGTATATATTGTAATTTCATCATCTCGCTTGAATTATATTCGGGCGAAAATAATAAAAAGCGATTTAATTCTATCGATTCGTGGCAGTTTTTTCGTGTATTTTGTATTTTTGTGGAAGATTTCGAATGATGACCCGCGATATAAAGGATATATTGAAAACGTACTGGGGATATGATGAGTTTCGTTCCCTGCAAGAGGATATTATCCGCTCCGTGATGAGCGGGAGGGATACACTTGCCCTTATGCCGACGGGCGGGGGGAAGTCCCTTACTTATCAGGTGTCGGGATTGGCGATGGAGGGCGTCTGTCTGGTGGTGACTCCTTTGATCGCGTTGATGAAAGATCAGGTGGAAGATCTGAAAGGGAGAGGGATTTCGGCAGAGGCGATTTATACCGGGATGAAGACGGAACGGGTGGCATCTATTATTAATAAGTGTATTTACGATACGGTGAAGTTCCTTTATGTTTCTCCCGAGCGTTTGTATTCCGAGCGTTTCCGTGAAAAATTACGGATGATGAACGTGTGCATGATCACGGTGGACGAGGCTCACTGCATATCGCAATGGGGATATGATTTTCGCCCCGCGTACTTGCGAATAGCGGATGTGCGGGAATACTTCCCCGGGGTGGTTATCCTCGCCTTGACCGCCACGGCAACCCCGGCAGTGGTGAAAGATATCCAGCAACAACTTCGTTTCGAGACTCCCCGTGTCCTGTCAAAGAGTTTCCGTAGAGAGAATATCTCGTACGTGATTCGGGAAACGGAGGCGAAACCGCTCGAACTTTATAACATATTGTCCAAGGTGCGGGGAGGGGCTATCGTGTACGTGCGTACACGGGAGAAAGCCTCGTCCGTGGCCGCTTTCTTGAATAAATCGGGAATAAAATCCGATTTCTATCATGCCGGTTTGTCTTCTTTACAGCGGGCACGACGTCAGGAATTATGGAAGAACGGGGAAGTACCCGTTATCGTGGCTACCAATGCTTTCGGGATGGGGATTGACAAACCGGATGTGCGGGTAGTGGTGCATTACGATATCCCGGACAGTCCCGAGGCATATTTCCAAGAAGCGGGACGAGCCGGACGGGACGGGAAGCGGGCGTATGCCGTGTTGTTGTCTTCTCCCCCGGCCGTGGGTGCGTTAAAAAGGCGTATAGAGGATGCGTTCCCGTCGAAAGAGTATATTAAACGGGTGTACGAGGCTTTGTTTAACTATTATCAATTGGGGGAAGGCGAGGGCGAGGGGCTCGTGTCGGAATTTAACCCGGATGTATTCGTGACAAATTTCAAGTTGAACTTGGCGAAAGCGATGTCTGCCATTGAAATATTGGACGTGGCGGGATATCTGACTTACACGACCGATTTGAATACTCGTTCCCGGGTGATGTTTATCGTCGTGCGTGATCGTTTGTACGATATTGACACGGGTAACCCTTTAATGGAGAAGTTATTGGTACTTCTAATGAGAAACTACGCGGGTATTTTTGTTCAAGATGCTTATATTGACGAGGGCTTTTTAGCGGATCAACTGGGGATAAAGCGGAAAGAGTTGTATGATGCTTTCGTTACTCTGGCTAAACGCAAGATTATCCGTTACGTGCCGGGGGACACGAAACCTTATGTTATTTTCCACCGTCCCCGCTTGCCTCTGTCATACGTGTCTATCGGTCGGGAGGCTTACGAGGAGCGCAAACACGCGTACGCGAGCAAAATCGAGGCTATGGTGCGTTATTGCGAGGACAAGGAAACGTGTCGGCAATTGTTGTTGATGGAATATTTTGGGCAGAAGGAAAGCGAAGCCTGCGGTATATGTGACGTGTGTATCAGTCGGAAGAAAGCGTCGGTAAGGGAGAAACCTGTCGGGACGGACGAGCGGATACTGCAATTGCTCGCGGGGCGGGATGTTCCTGTAAATGAATTAGTCCGTGGAATAGGTGTGTCACCGGAGGTGGTGGTCGAGCGGATTCGGGCATTACTGGATGAAGGGAAGATTCGATATGTCACTCCGTCCGTTTTGGGATTGATAAGCCGGTAAAGTTTACTTGTAACTTGTGTATGGTAAAGGGTTCGTTACCCCTTACGCTACCCTTTCGCTACCTCATGAACGTAGCATGAACGTATCATGGACGTATCATGAACGTAACCCGTCGTTTATGCTGCCTTTGTGGTATGTTAAACCAGTATTTTTAAGGTAAAGTAGGGATAGAGAATAATATAGGGAACATAAAACTAAAGATATATTTCGAGTTTTATTTAGTGAAAGAAAAAAAGTTTTAGAATCATCGGTACCTTTTTTCTCGTGAAGTGTTATAAGGGAAATAGCGATGAGATGAGAAAAGAGAATGATGATATTATTCGTTTGATTGTACGGAGTCTTCGGGGGGAATTGACCCCGGATGAAGAGGTACTTTTTATATCGTGGAAATTTTGTTCGAAGGCCAACGAGGAGATGTACCGACGTTTGGAACGTGAATACAAGGAACACGCGGAGTACGCGCTGTACAAGCAATTTGATACCCGCAGGGAGTGGGCTGTCGTGGAGAAAGGTATTCGGAAAAGACGTTCCGTGCATCGTTTGTATCGTGTGGCAATTGCCGCTTCGTTCCTCGTTTTGGGTATTGCTTCTTATATCTTGCTCGCTCCCGAGAAGGAGCCTCCCCGGCAGTTGGCAAAAGTCTTGCCAGTCGGCGAGTATTCTTTCAGCAAGAAGGCTTCTTTGATTTTGCCCGGGGGCGATACGTTACAGATTACACCCGTGATGACTGACACACTAATCGAGCGATTGCCTTTCGTGAGCAATAACGGGGAGGCGTTGGTGTATCACGAGACTTCGGGTTCGGATACTCTTGTGTATAATACCTTGGAGATTCCGCGGGGAGGGGCTTATTCCCTGCAATTGGCAGACGGAACGAAGGTCATGTTGAATTCCGAATCGCGGTTAAGGTTCCCGCAGGCGTTTAACGGCGATACCCGGGAAGTATTCCTTGACGGGGAGGGATTTTTCCAAGTGGCTAAAGACGCGGAGAAACCTTTTATCGTGCATTGTACCGATTACAAGGTGAGAGTACTGGGTACGACGTTTAATATCTCGGCTTACGCGAGTGATGACGTGTCTATGACCACGCTGGTCGAGGGACGGGTGAACGTGGAGCGGGGGGACACGAGGGTGTTGCTGATTCCCGGGGTGATGGCTTCGGTGACACGTTCGGGTATCACCACGCGGGAGGTGAATGTTGATTCGTATATCTCGTGGACGAAAGACCAGTTTAGTTTTAGCGAGGAACGATTGAAGGATTTGTTAAAAAAGATATCCCGCTGGTATGACGTGGATTTCGTGTTTAACAACCCGGAAATCGAAGAATACAAGTTCTCGGGATTTATTCCCCGGTACGAGAATATAACAGCCGTATTGCAAATCATGGAGCAGGCTGCCGACGTGGTATTTAAAACAAGTGATGATAAGAAGATTACGGTGTACGATAGTCATGAGAAAGTACACTAAAGGTATAGAGTGAAAAAATAAGTTTGGTTTAAATTTTTGAAATGAAAAGATGGATTACCTTAAGTATGGTGATGCTATTTGTATTGCCATGCCCGGAGCTAACTTTTGCTTCCGCTAAAAAGAAGAAAAAAGCCACCACGGAGGTGAAGAAAGAACCCGTGAAGCGGCAGAGTAAGTATGACAAGCTGGTGAAGAATAAGCTGTGCGTGACGGCACGGGGCAATTTTGTTACCTTGCATAAGGTGGACGGGAAACTTTATTTCGAGATTCCCGCGAAGTACCTGAACCGAGAAATGTTGTTGGCATCGACGATTTCTGAGGCGAGTGACAATAACCTGTGCGCTATCGGGTACAAACCGAAACCGCCTATGCATATCAAGTTCACGAAGACCGATAGCACGATATTCATGAGAGAGGTGAACGTGACGGCCACCTGTAACGAGAACGAGGGACACATGAAAACCGTGATGGAGCGGAGTTTTATGGACCCGATTATCAACTCGTTCAAGATTTATTGTTACACGAACGATAGTTCCGCTTTTCTGGTCGATATGACCTCCCTGTTCACGGGGAACGTGGAGAAGTTGGCGCCGATAGCTAATTCGGGGGGGACGGTGGAGATCACTGCGGCGTTTAATAGTTCCGGGTCTATTCTGGATGATATTAAAGCGTTTGACGATAACGTGACGGTGAAATCATACCTTTCCTATTCCGTGACAGCAAAGATGTTGGGTATACTTTTATTGAAAAGGAACGAGCCGTTGACGGTGAAGGCTACGCGCACGCTGTTGTTGTTGCCGGAGGAGAAGATGCATCCCCGTGTCAGCGATTCCCGCGTGGGGGTGTTCCTGACGAACGCAAAACAGCATATCTCGACCGATCAGGATAAGATTCAGGCCTATACTCTGGCTACCCGTTGGAAGTTGGAACCCAAGGATATGGAAGCCTACAAACGGGGCGAGTTGGTGGAACCCGTGAAACCGATCGTGTATTATCTGGACGATGCTTTCCCGGAAGCGTGGAAGGAGCCGATGCGTCGGGGTACTTTGCGTTGGAACAAGGCTTTCGAGAAGATCGGGTTCAAGAACGCGGTACAAGTGTTGGATTTCCCGAAGGACGACCCGAATTTCGATCCTGATAACTTGAAGTATTCCTGCATCCGTTACGTGCCGGCAGCGATATCCAATGCCATGGGTCCCTCGTGGACAGACCCGAGAACCGGGGAAATTATCAACGCGTCCGTGATTATTTTCAATGACGTGGCGAAGCTCGTGAACCAATGGCGTTTCTTGCAGACTTCACAAGTGGATGAATCCGTGAGGGGGAAGAAGCTACCGGATAACGTGTTGGCGGAATCTTTGGAGTATATTATCGCTCATGAGATTGGGCATACGCTTGGTTTGATGCATAATATGGCTGCTTCGGCCGCCTATCCCGTGGACTCGTTGCGGTCGGCAACTTTTACTCGAAAGTATGGCACGACTCCCTCTATCATGGACTACGCCCGCTTTAATTACGTGGCGCAGCCGGGAGATAAAGGGGTGAAGTTGACTCCGCCCGATCTAGGAGTGTATGACGAGTACGTGATTAAATGGTTGTACACGCCACTACCGGGACTTAGCCCGAAAGAGGAGGCAGCCGTGTTGGAGAGTTGGATAGACGAGAAAGCGGGCGATCCGTTGTACCGCTATGGGAAACAGCAGGTGATAGAGCGTTATGACCCGAGTGCTATCGAGGAAGATTTGGGGAATGACCCGATTAAGGCGGGGGAGTACGGGATACGGAATCTGAAATATATTTTGTCACACTTGAACGAGTGGATTCAGGATGACGCGGACGGCGCTTACAAGGAGCAGATGTATAACGAGTTGGGGAACCAGTATTATCGTTATTTGCGCAACGTGATGTATAACGTGGGTGGTATTTACCTGTCGGAAGTGAAGGCGGGAACACCGGGTAAGACGTACCAATCCGTGCCGAGAGAGGTGCAACGGAAATCTTTCTTGTGGGTGTTGAATCAATTGAAGAATAGTGATTGGCTGCACAACGAAACGTTGACCGACCAGTTCTCGTTGCGGGTTGCCTTGCCCCCGATCGTGCGCTATTACACTGGAACCGAGTTGTTGGGATGTTACAAGAACGTGATGCTTTCTGCCCATGTATCCAAGAATCCCTACACGATGAAAGATTATTTTGACGATATGTACGCCCAAGTTTGGGAAAGTGCTATTAAGAACCGGAAGCCGACCGAAGGGGAGAAGATCTTGCAACGTTTGTCGATAGACCAGTCTGCCGACGTGATCACGAAGAAGTCGAAATTGGTGAAAGTGTTGACTGATGAGGATGTGCCTGCCGTGGGGAACGAGGCGTATATGCCTTCCGTGGATGAAATTGTCACTTACGGTCTGGACGAATCCGGTTTGGTGAGCGCGTTTCGGGATGAATTGCGGGAGATAGAACGCGAACGGGGACGCGGCTTCGTGGCGAAACAAATGGCTCTTAATTCTTTCAAGTACGGCTACGGGTGGCAATACCGTGTGAATACCCGCACTATCGATGATTCCAAAACCCGTTTCCACGCTTACGCTATTCGGGTGAAGAATCTGTTGAACAGTAAATTGTCTTCGGCAGATACCGAAACGAAGGCACACTACCAAGCGATGCTTTACACGTTGGATGAGGCGTTGAAAGCGTTGAATGAGAAATGAGTTGATAAAGTTCATAAAGTCTGTAAAGTTCATAAGGTTTAGAACCTCGTCACTTTATAAACTTTATGAACCTTATAAACTTTACGAACTAACTTAAATATGTTGAATATGAAAATGAATCTGTCTTTGAAATCCGGTGACAAGCCGCGGCGAATGTTTAAGGTTTGCCTGTCGCTTTGTTGCATTCTTCTATTCAGTTTTTCCGGTTTCTGTGATTCGTTGTCCCGGAAATACGACGAGAAGACACCTCTGAATCTGAAATTCGAGAAAGCCACGATGTTGCAGGTGCTGAATACGTTGAAGAAGGAAACCTCGTTGGATTTTGTTTACAACCACGAGGAAATTAAGGGAATCCCTTTGATCACGAGAGAGTTTAAAAATGCCACTATCCGGGAAGTCCTTGATTATTGTTTGAAAGATACACCATACGCCTATTCATTTGTCAATGACGTGGTGGTGATCAAAAAGCGTCAGGAAACCAAAACCGTGGAAAAGATCACGATCACGGGAGAGGTAAAAGACGAGGAAGGAACCCCGCTCGCCGGAGCCACGGTACTGTTGAAAGGTACGACTTTGGGGGTGGCTACCGATGTGGATGGAAAGTACAAGTTGGAAATCCCCGTTCAGAAAGAAATGGTGTTGATTTTCAATTTTATCGGTATGTCGAGCCAGACTTTCACGATCACGAAATCACAAGAGTTGAACGTGGTGATGAAAGAGGACACGAAGGTGTTGGAAGACGTGGTAGTCACGGGGTATTACACGCAGTCGAAGAACGCGTATACCGGTGAAATCACGACCGTGAAGGGGGAGGATTTGTTGAAAGTGTCTTCAACCAACGTGATACAGGCTTTGGCTGCCTTGACTCCGGGGTTGAGAATCATGGAGAATAACGAGCAAGGCTCAAACCCGAATGCTATCCCCGAGATCTTGATTCGGGGTGCCAATTCTATTATGACTGAAAATCAAGCGGACGTGAATACCCCTTTGATTATGCTCGACGGGGTAGAAATCTCGATAGAAGAATTGTATGACTTGGATATTCATGATATAGAGAGAATAGACGTGTTGAAGGATGCTTCTGCCGCGGTATTGTACGGGGAGAAGGCATCCAACGGTGTGATTCTGGTAGAGCGTTCACGGGTAAAAGGAACGAAGCCCCGGTTCAGTTATAATTTTACACCCAATTTCAGTTATCCCGATTTAACTTCCTTGCGATTGACTAATGCAACACAGAAGTTGGAATTGGAACGCCTTGCCGGGTTGTATGATAACGTGGATGGTAGTCTTGATCCGGCTTATTATTATAAATTGGATAACGTGCGGCGGGGGGTAGACACGGATTGGCCTTCCAAACCTTTGCGTTGGGCTTTCTCGCACAATCATTCGGTGAATCTGTCCGGTAGGGGCAACGGGATCGAGTACAAGGCGAACGGGAGTTTCGGAGATTCTTACGGTGTGATGAAAGGGGATAACCGTAGAAGATACGGGTTGAATTTCACTTTCGCTTATCATTTGAGCGATAAGTTGACTTTCACGTATCGTTTCGCTTTTTCGATGACGGATAGTAAAGCGAGTCCTTACGGGGATTTCTCCACGTACACGAAATTGAACCCGTATAACCCGGTATATGATGAGGACGGGGAATATATCAAACTTTATTATTTTGATCCGTTGTCCGGTAGTTCTTCAGATTCTAAGAATCAAGGCAATCCGTTGTATAACGCTACTCTATCCAGTTTTAACAAGGGGAGAAGTAAGTCGTTCACGAATTATTTGAGTATGCGTTGGGATATTTTCAAGTCTTTCTTTATCACGGGAGATATGAATGTGAAGATGACGGAGTCGTGGAGCAAAGTGTACGTGTCGCCAGATGATTCTTCATTCGAGGGGGCTACCTTGAACAAGCGGGGAACCTATTCTTTCACGAATAACGAGGGAACCAGTTGGGCGGGCAAGTTCGTGTTGAATTATCGTTTGCCCTTGAATAAAGACGGTAACACGGTGTTATCTTTGAACGCGGGTGCTGATATCGGTATTAACAATTCTTCATCAATCACGACGAAAGCGGAAGGATTTCTGAAAGACGGGATGACGGATATTAAATTTGCATCGCAGTATGCCAGTACTCGTCCCTCGGGAGGTGATAAGAAATCCACGGAGGTAGGTTTTTTCGTGAATGGTAGTTTCGAGTTGTTGGGACGTTATTTTTTGAACGGTTCTTATAAGTCTGCCGGCTCATCAAAGTTTGGAAGCGAACATCGTTTTGCCCCGGTATGGACGGCGGGTATCGGTTGGAACGTGGATAAAGAGAATTTCATGAGTAATGTCAGTTGGTTGAATATGCTACGTTTACGTTTCAGCGTGGGTTCCACGGCTAACGTGACCTTCTCGCCCTATCAAGCGATGACGACTTACGAGTATAAGACCGATTTGATACATTACGCGGGAATCGGTGCCGTGCCTATCACGATGGGAAACCCGAATTTGAATTGGCAGCTCACGACAAAATATAATTGGGGTTTGAGTGCGACGTTGTTGAATGAGCGTGTGAATATCGACGCCAGTTACTACAAGAATAAGACGAAGGATGCTTTGATGCCGATCTCTTTACCGTGGTCGGTGGGGGTGTCTTCGGTGCAGGTAAATATGGGTAAGCTGGAAAATTCGGGATACGAGTTTTCAATATCGGGACAAATCATAAGACAAAAGGATTTGTATTGGATGGTTACCGTGAACGGTTCGCACACGATGGATAAATTGACAAACGTGTCCACGGCATTGAAGGCTTACGAGGTAACTCAGTCTTTGGGGGCACGTCCTTCTCTGAGATTTGAAGAGGGAGGTTCACAATTCGCTATCTATGCCATGCGGTCGGCAGGTATTGATCCGGCTTCCGGAAAAGAAGTTTTTATCACCAAAAACGGGGAATATACTTTGGATTATGATACGGATGAACGGGTAGAAGTGGGCAACACGAATCCTATTCTCGAGGGAAGTATATTTACCAGCCTTACTTACAAGGGGTTCACGTTGAATATCACGACGGGGTACAAGTTCGGGGGAGATGCCTATAATAGTACGCTTGCCGATAAGGTGGAAAATATTAACCCTTGGGAGAATGTGGATCGCCGGGCTTTTACCGACAGGTGGAAGGAACCGGGTGATTTGAAACGTTTTTTGGGAATTCCGGAAAGCAAAAGTGATGCTCAACGTTATTCGGCACGTTTCGTGGAACGTGATAATTTATTCGAGATCAAGAGTATTTCTCTTACTTACGAGTTTAAACCGGAATGGTTGAAGCGGATCGGTGTCAAGCGTTTGAACGTGGGTTTCGGGATGAGCGATATTGCGCGTTTCTCTTCCATGAAGTTGGAAAGAGGAACTTCCTATCCTTTCGAGAGGAGTTTTAATATCACGTTTAGACCGACTTTTTAGCAAACTGTAAATAGAAAAGAGTATGAAAAAGATAATAATTCTACTGTGTATATCGTTTTCCTTCTGCTGTTGTGACAGTTTTCTGGATGTGAATCCGGATTCGGAAGTGATTAATGGCGATATGTTCAACTCGGCAGACGGGGTTGAAGATGCTCTCTACGGTGTGTACATGACGATGGTAACCAAGGATATGTACGGTCGGTTGATGTCGAATATGATACCGGAGATATTGGGACAGAATTTCGTTTCCACCTATTCGTATCTGCCTTATCTGGGGCGTTTGGAGTATGACCGGAGTGAAACCCGGGGAATGTACAAGAGTATTTGGAAAACGGGATACTTGACGATTAGCTACTTGAATAATATTATTGAGAATCTGGAAGGAAAGAGCGAGAAGGATTTCCGTTATTATGATTTGTACATGGGCGAGGCTTTGGGATTGAGGGCTGCTATTCATTTCGATTTGTTGCGGTTCTTTGCCGTGCATATCAATTCCTCGAACGAGTCGGCGAAAGCGAAAGCTATCCCGTATGTAACGGAATATGATTTCAAAGTAACGCCTTATTCTTCCGTGGCAGATGTTTACGGGAAAATTATTGCCGATTTGGAGAAGGCGGAAACTTTGTTGGCGGATGACGAAACGTATATGCCTGCCAATAGGGTCGGGAGCGAGAAAGGTTTTACCGGGGCACGGGTATTGCATTTTAATCTTTACGCGGCACAGGCTATGTTGGCTCGGGTGTACTGGATGAAAGGTGATTTGGCAAAAGCCAAAACGTATGCCGATAAGGTGATTCGTTCCAATAAATTCCGTTTTGCCAATAAGACGAACTTGAGTAGCTTCATGCAGAAAACAATTTCTTTGGACGAAACGATTTGGGGATTGTATAATGCTGAAATATATTCCGACTGGTACACGCAACATATCAATCGGCAAGGATTGGGAGAGTTGTGTGACGGTTTCGCGGATATTTATAAAGATGCGGGTCCCGCGCCGGGGAGCGATTACCGCTATTCGGCTTGGTTCGAAACTTACGAGAAGAGTGGGGTTAGTAGGGATATATGCGTGAAAATGATGGGACGGGTATCCGATACGACTTCTACAACCACGAGTTATGGCGGTGGGCCTTACTTGGGAACCAGTATGGTGAGAATCCCCGAAATGTATTATATTATGGCAGAGGCTTTGTTGGACGAGGGGGATGTAACGGGTGCAACGTGGTATTTGGATACGGTGCTCAGCGCCCGCGGAATGGTGAAGTTCGAGAATCGTACACCTGCTGTAGAGATCACGTTGGATGATATCATGGCGGAAAGAAGAAAAGAGTTGTTCGGGGAAGGACAATGGTGGTTCTGCTTGAAACGATTGAACAGTTCGGTAAGATTGGCGACTTCTTCGGCCGTGATTCCCGGTAGCGATAAAATTTATGCTTTGCCGTTACCGACAGAGGAAGAAGATTATCGCCCTAATGAATAACTATTAAAGTGAGTCGTTATGAAAAATAAATATTTGATATATATCGGAATAGTCCTTTTCTCGGGAATATGGGCTTGCAGTAACGATGCTGTTTATTATGACGCAAACCAGAAAAGGTCGATTTATTTCACGTGGGATAGATTGCATGCAGTCGAGAAGACGGCTAATGATACCGTGTTTTTCAGTTTTGCCTTGTACAACGAGTCGGAAATCGAGTATAAGATTCCGGTAAAGGTGATCGGGATGCCGATGAACGAGGAACAGGAGTACGAGGTGGAAATGGTGGCGGACTCTTCGACGGCCGTGTTGGATAAGCACTTTAAATTTGGCAAGTTGGTTATTCCCAAGAATGAAGTGGATGGGGAATTGTCGCTCGTGTTGGAACGTACGGATGATATCATGGATAGTCCCGTGTACATCTACTTGCGGTTTAAGGAAAACGAAAACTTCCAACCGATAGCCAAGAATTTTTATCGATTGGCTGTTGTGGATGGGGCATTGCCTGCTCCCCAGTGGTGGGCAGCCAATTATTTAGGTGTTTACGCGCAGAATAATGACAGGTTGTACCGGAAGATGTTGGAATATTTCTGGCAGTTGGAGGAGTTGAAACCGGTTTTCTATGCCGATGCGGTGAAGGAATACGGGCTTTACTTGGAGGATGCTCCAGCCGGATTTTACCAAAGGGCGGGTAATATAATCTGGATCAATTACGTGTTCAAACCGGCTTATGATTTTTATAGTGATCCGGCGAATACTTACGAGGGATTTGCCATGGTAAATCCGGATAGGTTTATTCGGTAGTAAAGAAATTAAAAAGAATATGTTATGAAAACAAAATCTTATATAGTTCTGTTATTCTGTATCATGGCAGGAATGTATTCCTGTTATGATGACGACTCAACCTTGGGGAGGAATAATGTATCGAAGGTTTCTATTTCGGCGGCTTACGACACGCTTACCACTTATTTCGGGGAAGAGTTAGTGGTAAATCACGTGAAGGTGGAACAGTCGGGAGAGGAGTTGCCGTTGACTTACGAATGGGCATACGGGGAATTGAATATGTCGGGTGGAGCTTTAAAGCCTTATCCGATCAAAGACACGCTTCATGTTGTGTCGACAGAGTTGGAATTGAATTATGCTTTCCGGAAATTGGGTACGTTCGGTTTAAGGTTGAAAGTGGATAACGGTGAAACAACCGAATTTAAGTATTTCGTGTTACAGATTGACACGGAATATGCCGAGGGGATCACGATGCTTAGTAAGAATAGCGAGGGAAAAGGTCGGCTTTCGTTCATGAAAACCTTGACAAGAGAGGAGATTAGCGCGGGGAAGGAGCCTTATTTCCAAGATGATATTATGGAGGTTTGTAACCCGGATATGGAATTAAAGAACGTGACAGACATGATACAGCATGACGGACGCTTGATGATTAGTTCCGGTAGTGACGCGAGAATATATAATATGGATTCCAGAACTTTTGGTATCGAGATGGCAAGTTCCTTTGCCGCGAGATTCCCGAATGCCGCTCTTCAGCAATTTATTGGAATTTCGAGTCAGGATAATATGCACGTGTATTCTTCCGACGGAAGGGCTTATGTTTATGAAACGATGCTGGATGAATTACTCGTGTTGGATGCTTTCGCGGATTTGGATGTTGACGCGGGGATTCCCTATAATAAACCCGTGTTCGTGAATTACGAGAATTCGACATATTATATTGCCAGTACATCAAAGTATATTGTAACGAGTGGAAGTAATTTCGCGGATTTGGATATTATACAGACTTGCTTTATCGGTACGAACTTGTATATATTTGCCACACGGAAAGATGATCCTTCCAAGGTATATATCGGTCGTACAACTTCAAGTAGTTTTGGTAAACCAACGGCTGCCAATATGAAAGAATACACGGCTACGGGAGAGATATGTATGGATCGTAATTCCATACTGGTAGGAGTAAAACCCCATACTTGTGTATATTACACGTATAAGAATGCGATTTATAGATATAAACCTTACGAGGAGTTACCCACGCAACCTGTTATAACGGTGTCGGACGGAATGGAAATAAAGACTCTTTCTTTGGATCCTGACCACGGTTATCTTTATGTCGGTGTGTACGAGAAAAATAGTACTGAAACCTTGAAAGGCAGTCTTTATATTTATGACACGGAAAATAGTCGCTTGGTGGAAACGCACAAGAATATAGGGGATGAACCCGTGACTGTGATTTATAAAGAGAGAGTGTAGGAGATTTTGGATTTAATGATTTTAGATTTAAGATTCCTGTAATCTGATTTAAGTATTCCGGCTCTTTCTCTGTTTGTTGAGGAGGGGTTGGAATATTTTCTAATGACAAGGAGTACATGTTGAAAAGAAGCCGTGTGAGCGAATCATTAAACCTTCGATTATTGATATCCAAATATAGTAAAAATCCAAATCTTTTTCAAATAACTAAAGAGATATTTAATAGTTTACAATCAATATTTTAACACTGTATATTGTTTTAGTCGTGTTAGTTTTTTTGCTCTCTCTTTTAACGAACGTTTATTAATACATAAGTAAATTTGTATGTTGATGAAACAAAAAGCGTTGTATGATGGTTTTGTGAAAGGTGACGAGAAAGCCTTGGAGGTATTGTATGATCAATATTTTGCCACGTTGGGGGTTTACGCGAGTCGTTTCTTGCGTGAAGAGGATATGTGTGTGGATGTCGTGCACGAGAGTTTTATAAAAACTTGGGAGAAACGCGGGCAGTTTACTTCTTTTCAGGCGATTATCGGGTTCTTGTATACTTGTGTCCGAAATGCTTGTCTGAACGAGTTGCGGCATTTGGATATAAAAAACAAAGCATTATTACAGCAAGCTTCTGTTTGTGATATTGAAAACGAGATTATTGAAAATGAAGTGAAACGGATTATTTGGGCGGAGATAGCCAGATTATCCGGTGATTATCGTGATATTATGGCCATGAGTCTGGAAGGGTATTCCACGAAAGAGATATCCGAAGAATTGAATCTTTCCGAGCAGACGATTAAAAATAAAAAGGGGGAAGCTTTAAAGCAACTTCGTAAGAATATGGGCCCCTATCAATGGTGTTTGCGCTGTTTTTTCTAGTCTTTTTGCTATGTCCGGGTAGCAAATTACGAAAAAAGTTTCCCTACCCTTAGTTTTCCTCAATAAATAATTTTTTGCCTTCTTTTTGTTGGTGAAATTGCAATTTCTTTTGCCGTCTTTTCCTGATGCAGTAAGTCAATGAAATAATTTGTCAGGGGAATTGACGATTCTTAATTATTCTATTACTTTTGTTCGCTATGTTGTAAAATACACGTGTTAAAATGTAAATTACGGGAAATGATGGTATATTTTTGTGGTACATTTGCATGTGTTTTGAATGTTGACACATGGTGATGCATATTGTTTTACTATATATTTAGATGTATTTGGGTTGATTTTTAAGGTATTGGATATACCTTAGCGATTTATCGGAAGTTTTTAGTTATGGTAGAAGTGTATATTAGATACAAGAATTTATAAAATAGTAAACGAAAGGAAACTTTATTATAGGGTTTAAATAAAATGTCTAGAATTTTTTGTTCGATGCTTCTGATCATTTGTTGCGTGTGTCTGTTCCGTTTTCCGGGATTCGGTGATACACGTTCTGGGAAAGTTGTAGTTACCGGAGAGGTGAAAGGAGAGGAGGGCGAGCCGTTACCGGGAGTCACGGTTGTGGTGAAAGGAACCTCATGGGGATGTGTCACGGACAAGGATGGAAAGTTTAAACTGGACGTGCCGGATAAAGATGATGTCATACTCGAATTCAAGTATGTCGGGATGAAGACTTTGGAGACGCGGGTACCGAAAACCCGCGTGCTTGAAGTGGTGTTGTCTAAAGATACGAAAGAATTGGACGATGTGATTGTTACGGCGTATTACACCTTGCCGAAGAATGCTTTTACCGGAGAGATCACCACGTTGAGAGGTGAAGACTTGTTACGGGTTTCTCCGAACAATATCATTCAAGCGCTGGCAACGTTGGTTCCGGGATTGCGGGTTATCGAGAATAATGAACAAGGGTCTAACCCGAATGCCGTTCCCGAGATACTGATTCGGGGTGCTAGTTCGTTAGTGTTGAATGATCAGTCGGGAGTGAACACGCCTTTGATTATTCTGGACGGGGTGAAGATAACAATTGAAGAGTTGTATGATTTGGATATTTATGACGTGGAACGGGTGGATATTTTGAAAGATGCTTCTGCCGCCGTGCTATACGGCGAGAAAGCTGCTAACGGGGTGATTCTGATCGAGCGTACACGGGTGAAAGGAAATCGACCGAGGCTCAGCTATAATTTTACCCCTATCTTTAGTTTTCCCGATTTAAGTTCCTTGCGTCTTTGCAACGCGGAACAGAAACTCGAGTTGGAGCGTTTGGCAGGACTTTATGACAAGGCGGACGGGAGTCTTTACCCGTCTTACGCTTATAAACTGGAAAACGTGCGTCGGGGGGTCGATACGGATTGGGCTTCCAAACCGTTGCGTACAGCTTTTACTCACGGGCATTCGGCATCCCTTACCGGACGGGGCGGGAATATAGAGTACAAGGTTGCCGGTCGCTTTACCGATATGTATGGCGTGATGAAAGGTGATTTCCGAAAGAATTACGGTGTCAACTTCTCGTTGGGATATCGCCTGCGTAAGAAGTTATTGATTACCTATCGTTTCGCTTACACGATGACCGATAGTAAGAATAGTCCTTACGGGAGTTTCGCGCAATATACTTTGATGAATCCTTACAATCCGGTGTATGACGAGTCCGGTAAATATATCCGGAACTACGATTTTTACCCGCTCGGCGAGAAGGGAAACGTTCAACAGAACCCGTTGTACAACGCTTCGCTATCCAGTTTCTCGAAGAACCGGGGCAAGAATATAACGAATTATTTATCTGTGCGTTGGGATGTGTTCAAGTCTTTGTTCGTTTCTGGTGATTTGAGCGTGAGTCAACGGGATAGCCGGAATAAAGTGTATGTTTCACCGGAGGATTCCCGCTTCGATTCCGAGGTGCTTGCCAACAAGAAAGGAACTTACACGGAAACCCATGGCGAGAGTACGGATTGGAGTGCCAAGATGGCGCTGAACTATCGTTTGGTATTAAACGAGGCGGGAACGACTGTGGTTTCTTTGAGTGCAGGAACAGATATCGGGAAATATAAATCGTCCGCTTCACAGTTGAAAGCGGAGGGCTTTCTGAAAGATAAAATGACCGATTTGAAGTTTGCCGCACAGTACGTGAACACCAAGCCGACAGGTGGTGAGCAGGAATCGGCGGAAGTCGGATTCTTCGTGAATGGCAGTTTTGATTTGTTGGGGCGTTATTTCGTGAACGGTTCATACAAAACGTCGGGTTCCTCGAAGTTCGGGAGTAATCATCGTTTCGCGCCGGTGTGGTCGGCGGGTATCGGGTGGAATATACACGAGGAGGATTTTATGGATTTCGATTGGTTGAACGTGTTACGTTTGCGATTTAGCGTGGGTTCCACGGCTAACGTGACGTTCTCCCCGTATCAAGCTATGACGACTTACTTATACGGGAATGATTTGCTTCATTACGGTGGGCTTGGTGCCGTGCCGATCACAATGGGAAATCCCGATATGAAGTGGCAGATCACGAACAAGTATAATTGGGGATTGACGGCTGCTTTATGGAATGAAAGAATAAACGTGGCGGCGAGTTACTATATCGAGAGGACGAAGGATGTACTTATGCCTCTTTCCTTGCCCTCGTCCGTGGGAGTATCCGAGGTACACGTGAACATGGGTAAATTGCGAAATTCCGGTTACGAGTTCTCAATTTCTGCCGAGATATTGAAAACGAGAGATATGTCGTGGCTCGTGACTGTGAACGGTTCACGCGTGATAGATAAATTGACACGGATTTCGGATGCGCTCCGGGCTCAGAATCTGGCTGCTTATTACGGGGTGAAACCGCAACCCATGTTCGTGGAGGGTGGTTCGCAATTCGGGATATATGCCATGCGTTCGGCAGGGATTGATCCTGCTTCCGGGCAGGAGGTGTATATCAAGAAGAACGGGAAATACACGTTTACTTATGATTCGGAAGAGCGGGTAGAGGTGGGGAACACGAATCCCACGTTGGAAGGGAGTTTGTTTACCGGTTTCGGGTATAAGGGATTTTCGGTGAATGTGTCGGCAGCTTATCGTTTTGGTGGTGACCTGTATAACACGACGTTAGCGAATAAAGTGGAGAATATTGATCCTTTGGGTAACGTGGATAGACGGGCTTTTACGGAGAGATGGAAAAGACCGGGTGATCTAGTGCGTTTTCTGGGGATTCCCGAAAACGAAACGGTTGTTAAACGATATTCCGAACGCTTCGTGGAACGGGATAATTTGTTGGCAATCACGAGTGTGATGCTGAATTACGAGTGGCAAGCGGAGTGGTTGAAGAAAGTCGGTATCAGAAGGATGAACGTGGGATTCGGTATGTCGGACATTGCCCGGATTTCATCCGTGAAACAAGAACGGGGAACGGAATACCCGTTTCAGCGAGGGTTTAATTTTACGTTGAGAACAACCTTTTAAATGAAGAAAGTATGAGAAAGATATGGTTACTGTTGTGTATGTCGTTCCCGTTCTTCGGTTGTGAGAACTTCCTGAATATAAATCCCGATTCGGAGGTGGTGAACGAGGATATGTTTAGTACCCCGGAGGGAGTGGAGGATGCTTTGTATGGCGTGTATATGTCTATGGTAAAGGAGGATATGTATGGAGGAAAGATGTCGGTAGTGGTTCCGGAGATTTTGGCGCAGAATTTCATGACAAGTGATAATTATTTATTTCGTCTGTCATATCTTGATTTTGATAATGTATATGGACGTAATGTTGCAAAAAATATGTGGAATGCTAGTTATCTTGTAATTAGTTATTTGAATAATATTATAGAAAATCTGAAACGTAAGAGTGAAACAAGTTTTCCTTATTATAAGCTGTATTGTGGGGAGGCGTTAGGGTTGAGGGCAGCAATTCATTTTGATATATTACGCTTGTTTGCAGTCCATTTAAATTCAACAGATGAAAATGCAAAAAAAGAAGCAATTCCTTACGTAACAAAATATACTTTTAAAGTCACACCTTTCTCTTCTGTTGAAGAGGTTTATGATAAAATTATTGCTGATTTGAAGGAAGCTGAGGCTTGTTTAGTTGAAGATAAATCTTTGATGCCTACCGTACGGAAAGGAAGTGAGTCCGGTTTTACGGGAGCTAGAGAATTGCATTTTAATTATTATGCGGCTCAAGCCATGTTGGCACGGGTATATTGGATGAAGGGGGATTTGGAGAATGCGAAGAAGTATGCCGATAAAGTGATTCAATCCGGTAAATTCACTTTTGCCATTAAAAGTACGCTAGGAACTTTTATGGCAAGGCGGGTTTCTTTGTCGGAAACTATTTGGGGACTTTACACGACGAATATCAGTGCATACCTGTATGATAATCAAATGAAAAGTAACGTGCTAAAACTTCCGTCAAGTTGGGCAAATATTTATGAAGAGGATGATCCGCGTCTTAAAAAATGGTTTGTGACGAAAGAATTTGAAGGAGGAGTGAAGGGAGTTTGTGTCAAGATTATGGATGAAAACAATGATGCTTCTCCATACACGGGTGGCGGATATTTGGGATTCAGCATGATTCGGATTCCGGAGATGTATTATATTATGGCGGAGGCTTTGTTGGCGGAAGGGGAAACCGAAGAAGCAAGGGTTTATTTGGATTCCGTGGTGGCAGCCCGGGGATTGGTGAAGTTTGCCGACCGTGATTTTGTTCGGGATATAACGATAGATGATATTATGGACGAATGGCGTAAGGAATTTTACGGGGAGGGGATATGGTGGTATTGCTTGAAACGGAGGAACAAGGATATTTTCGTGCATGAAAGAAATTCGGTCATCGCGGGAAGTGATAAAATATATACTTTGCCGATACCTGTTGATGAATTTGAATACCGTGACGAATAATTTCAAAAGTCAATGATGATGAAAGATAAACGTGTAATCTGGTTGATATTGTCAATGCTGGTTTGTGGATGGGCTTGTAGTGATAAGACCATAATCTATAATCCGGAACAGAAAAGAAGTATCTATTTTTACAAGGATGTCAATAGATACGCGTCGAAAGTCGTTCCGGATACGATAGAATTTAGTTTTGCGGCACTGGAAGAGTCGGAATACCGTTATGATATTCCGGTGAAATTCATCGGGATGCCGATAGAGAAAGAGATAGAGTGTGAGGTGGAAGTTGTTGCAGACTCTACCACGGCGGAGGCGGGAAAGCATTATGAGATGGGGAAGATTGTGTTTCCCGAAGGAGAGGTGAAGGGAATGTTGTCGCTCCGTTTGAAACGGACGGAAGATATACAGAAACATCCTGTGATGATTTATATGAGATTGCGGGAGGACGAGAATTTCGTGCCGATGGAGAATGAATGTTATCGGTTGTCTGTGGTGGATGGGGTTTTGGTTGCTCCGGGATGGTGGGCAAGTGGGTATTTGGGGGTGTACGCTAATGGTAATTATAAACTTTACCGGAAAATGCTGGAATATTACTGGGAATTGGAAGAGTTGAAACCCGTGTTTTATGCCGAAACCGTGAAAGAATACGGGAGATACTTGGAGAAAGCACCTGCCGGATTTTTTCAGCAACCGAATAATATCGTGTGGATCAAGTACGTGTTTAAACCTGCTTACGAATTTTACAGTGATCCGGAAAACACGTATGACGGTTTTGACATGGTTAATCCCGATCGTTTTATTCGTTAGGAAATGAGTTTACAAGGAGGAAAAGTGTTTATGAAAACGAGAATTTGTATAGGTATCTGGCTTTTGTTACAGTTCGGGATATATGGTTGTCTGCATGATCATACTTCCGTCGGGGATAAGGAATTGTCGGAAATCACAATAACCGCGGAACATGATACATTGGTTGCTTACTTTGGTGAAGAGTTTATTCTCGACCATTTGAACGTGGAACAATCCGGCGAAGAGTTGCCCTTGTCTTACGAGTGGGGATATGGTAATTTGAAAATGAACGGGAATGAAATAGCGGAATACCCGATTCGGGATTCTTTGCGTGTTATCTCGCACGATCCGCAACTTCGTTATACCTTTCGGGAATTGGGAACATTCGGGTTGAGTTTGAAAGTCGAGAACGGGGAGTCTATTCGTTTTAAATATTTCGTTTTACATATTGATACAGAGTTCTCGGAAGGAATAACCGTTTTAAGTCGTGATGAAGCGGGAAAAGGACGGTTATCTTTTATGAAAACGCTCACGAAAGAGGAAATTGATGCCGGAGTGGAACCGTTCTTCCGAACGGATATCATGGAAACCATCAATCCCGGGATAGAAATGGAGGATGTAACCGACATGGTACAAGTGAATGAAAGATTGTTGGTTTCTTCCGGTAATACGGCACGGATTTATAATATGGATGTTCGTACCTTTGATGTGAATGGCATGACTTCTTTCCGGGGAACTTATCCGACTTGTTCTTTGCGTGGTTTTGCAGGGATATCGGCACAAAATAATATGTATATATACTCGGATGACAAGAGTGCTTACGTGTATGATTATGTGGTGGATGAACTGATACTAACCCGTTATTTTGAAGACGTGGAGGCGGATGCTTTTTGTATGGGAGAGAAGCCCGTGTTTATCGATTACGAGAAGTCTGTTTTGTATTCCCCTCGAAGTGGCGGGTTTAATGAATCCGGTGAGAGATTCATAGCTTTTGATGTTCATGCTGTTTGTTTTGTCGGTTCTAAATTGTACATGGTGAATACCATGAAAACAATGCCGACACAGGTCTATCTGGCATTGACAAATGCTACATTCAGTTCCTTAAGTACTGTAAAGTTCTATCCGTCTCTCGAAGCGATTAAGATAGATCGGGAATCTATTTGCGTGGGATGCAGTGCTTTGAGTTGTATATTTTATACTTATGATAATGCCGTGTATTGTTGGAATGTGACAAAGGAATTGCCGACCGAACCTATTGTTACCCTGCCGGATGGAATGGAAATAACTGCTTTATCGATGAGTGCTGATGAAAATTTGTTGTACGTGGGTTTGTACGAGGAAAACTCGGCCTACGCTTTAAAAGGGAGTCTTTACATTTACGATGCTAAAGATTATAATTTGGTTAAAACTTATCCCAACATAGCAGATAAACCGTTGCGTGTGATTTATAAAAAACGAGTGTAGAAAAAATATTCGGGTGATAGCCATTGGATATTAAATACAATTCTTAACTTTGCTACGCACGTGTAAATGTTGTGTATTAATATTAATTAAAAAATAGGTGCATGAAAAGAATGTTATTGCTTGTTCAGATATTGATTCTGACTATTTTTGTTTCTACTGGAAGCAACGAAATTGACACCAATAGAAGAGATGTTCCTGCGCTCCCAGTACAAGCAGTGGATCAGCCTTATTATAATCAGCTTTCCAAAGGTGGAAATTGTTATACGAAGGATCATCATTGGTTGAAAAATGGAAATAACCATATACAGGTAGGTACTTCATACATGATAATAGGCGCTATTGGTAATAGTGTTATTTTTATATCTCCTGTAAAAATAGTGGATGATACTTTTGTGAAAGGAGATTTATTGGCAGAAATAGAGGGTACGTCTGGAAAACATGAGCTTCGGGCTCCATGTGATGGTAAAGTAATAGGTATAAATCTTCAGATTGAAAATCCTTCACAAATGGCACCAGATCAAGTATGGGTTTATAAATGTGAATTGAAGAGAGATCAGTTAGGAACTTTAATGGATGAGGAAGAATACGAAAGATTTGCACAATAAAATAGTATAAATCTACTATCACACCCTTGAAAAAGCATTTAAAATAGTCTTTTTCAAGGGTGTCTTGTATTCGGATATTTATGATTACAAGACGTGTTCCTATAGAGAATCCTATGTAATCCTATCGAAGACCTAGGGTAATAAGTACATAGGGACGGTGCTGGTCTGCTCTAAGTCCAGTGATTCTATAATGGAGATAATAGGAACTCCACAGGATAAACGGAGGAAGAACGAAGGAGGGGTATGATTACGGTATTACTTGGGTAGGATTACAGTGGGTTCTCCATAGGAAATGGTTATTTTCAAACTCCTTGTTTGTTTCCGAAAAGAGAGAGATGTAATCGGTCGCAGTAACGCCACCCATTCCGGATGCAATGTTCCAATGTTTTTGGGATGGTTAGTTGTAGTTCTTCGGGGGTGGCACCCATGGGCATAAGCAGTATGTCTTCTTTTTTCCAGTCTTTTAGCCGAGCAAGCAATTGTTTGATTTCCGTGATGTCGGACTCGTTGGAGTAAACGAATTTAAGTTGGAAGTCTTTCCCGTGTTTTCGGGCGTGCGTGATAAAAGATTGTATCGCTTCCGGGTTTAGGCGTATCGTGTTATGTCGTTCGGCGTGAGGGGGAGGAGGGACAGAGCCGGATAATTTGGGTGACATGCTAAAGAAATCGAGTTCACGGGCACAGGCTTCGTCAAAAATCGTAGCGTTCGTTTCCACGGTAATATGGAATGGAGTCACGGACTTTAGTTGACGGCATAACTCTCCGACAGCTTCCGCTTGCAGGAACGGTTCGCCGCCCGTGATGACGATATGGTCGATGTTTCCCCAGTTATAACCAATGATGCGTACGGCTTCTTCTATCGCTAAAGTGAATCCGTTCTCGACACGATACGCTGCGTAAGCCGTGTCACATTCACACGTGCCACCCGCGGGTGTGCGCCACGTGCAATGAAGATTGCAACCTGCCAAGCGTACGAAAAGAGAGGGTATGCCGTTTAATTTCCCCTCGCCTTGAATGGTTCCGGGTACAAGCAATCCCGAAGCAGGCAATTCTTTCAATAATTTACCTTCTTTATCCCTCGTGATGGGGAATATTCCGTCTTTGGCTAGATGCAGGTTCATTTTATCAATTGTTTCCACCATGCATCATTTTTCCACTCTTCCTGAATAGCCTCGGAGAAGCGTATGTCGTGAATGTCAAAATCGACTAATTTCATGTCCTCGCGGAATGCTTCGGCGTATCCGGTTGCCGTTTCATGTACCCGAACGGAAGTGAGTTGCACGTTGCCCTCGCCATTCTCGTGTGCCGTGTTCTGGAGAATCTTGTCTATCAAATAGAATAAAAGCAAAGCGTACCCTTCGGCTGACGGCGAAACGGGAATTTCCGCTACCCGGCGGTTGTATTTGTACACGAATGATTTCAGTTCTTCGGATTCTTCTCGCCACAGTGAATAGGTATGGTCGAAGCTGTCCACGAGTTCTTTTACCTTGTCGAGTAGCACGAAGTCCATTACCATGTAGCCTCTGTCCAACTTATCGGACGTGATAAATACTTCCACGATATACGAATGCCCGTGAATATTCTCCCGACACCGATGTGATGAACAGTTCCGAACAATGTGCGCTCCCTCGAATTTGAATAACTTCCTGATAAGCATGTAATGATTTTAGATTTAATGATTTTAGATTTTAGATTGAACTCCTCCGCCCTTCGGGCACCTCCTCTTATTTTCAATTTTTCATTTTCAATTTTCAATTGTAAGTGGGTCTTTTATCCCTGCTTCCTCGAATGCTTTGGTGCGGAGGAGGCAACTGTCGCATTTGCCGCATGGTTTTTCGCCGCCCCGGTAACAAGTCCATGTAAGACCGTAGTCTACACCAAGACGGGTGCCCCAGCGAACCTCATCGGCTTTGGTCATGTGCATGAAAGGCGCGTGGAGGGTGATTTTTTGTTTTTTCTCTGCCCCGAGAACAGTTCCCAGATTGATGGTCTGTTCCATGGAACGGATGAATTCTTCCCGACAATCCACGTACCCGGAGTAGTCCACCTCGCTGACGCCGATAAAGATATCGGCAATATCCAAGGCATCGGCGTAAGATGCCGCCACGGAAAGAAATACCATGTTACGTGCCGGGACGTAGGTATCGGGAATGGTTGTACGGTTGATATTCCCGTCGCCGATATCCATTTTCTCGTCCGTGAGGGAACAACCGTCCCACTGGTTCAGCATCAATTGCACGAATTTATGTTCTTTTACCCCTGCCGCTTTCGCCACGGCTTTGGAGGCTTCAATCTCCTTGTCATGTTTTTGCCCGTACTCGAAAGTAATGGCATACAATTCATCAAATCCCTGCTCTTTCGCGACATACAAGGCCGTCGACGAATCCAGTCCCCCGGATAATAAAACAAGCGCTTTCTTCATGATTTTCTTCTCTTGTCAATTTACACGACAAAGGTAAATATATTTCAGACATTGAACAATTCGGACGGGGCGGAAGAGAGAAATTCTTCAAAAGAAATTCCATCCGTTCCCCCGATAAAGGTTGGGTTTGGGTGATAAGCTTTTTATTTAGGTCAGGCTAATAAATTGTTTAGGTAGAGCTAATAAAATTTGGAGAGATATATTTTATGAATATTAGTTTAGTTAGAAAATGGTTTAAGGGTAATATTGGAGTATAGAGTGGACTGAAAAGTTTTTTTAGAGTTTGATTGTTATATTTGTCGAACGATAGACGTGTAAATTAGATTAGTAGCATTATATTTGCATGGTTATTAATGTTGATGCTCGTGGATTATTCAGATGATAAAGAATTATTAGAAGTATTGAAATGTGGCAAGATATCAGCTTTCGAGTATATCTATACCACATACTATGATTCTTTGTTGAATTATGCCGACCGTTTATTAAATGATTTGGAAACCGCCCGGGATGTTGTCCAACAAATGTATTATAAAATATGGGAAGGGCGTGAAGTACTGAATATTTCTCTTTCTGTAAAAGCATATCTTTTTAAATCGGTTTATCACGCATGTTTGAATACTCTGGCTCATAAAAAGAATATTCAAAAGTATGAGCGGGAACAATTGGCAGACCTTTATTTTTCTAATGTTATTCAATCGCCGGAGGCTGAAATGGAATTGTGGCAGGCTGATGTAGCCAAAGCGTTGGACGAGGCAATAGCTTTGTTGCCGGAAAAGTGTAGAGAGGTATTTGTTTTAAGTAAGGTAGAGGGGTTGAAAAATAGGGAGATTGCTGAAAAATTGAATATTTCCGAGAAAACGGTAGAACGGCATATGACGATAGCTTTGAGTAAGTTGCGTGAGGAATTGGATTGGTTGCTGCAAATTATTTTATTTTTTTCGGTTTCTCATTGGGGGTAAAACATGTTTTGTCTGTCTTTAGTGTATAAAAGGCAGGAAAGATGGAAACAGAGACTTTCAATATAGATGAATTACTGATTCGTGTTTTGTCGCATCAGGCAGAACAAGAGGAAATTGTATATTTTTCAGAATGGATGAAGGATGAGCGGAATCGACTTTATTTCGAGAAGTTTAGAAAAGTGTGGAATCTTTCCTCTGGAAGACATGCAGACCGGGAAATGGTTGAGGCGGGACTGGAAGACTATCGACGGTTTATGCATCGGTCTTTAAGTCCGAAACATAGCATGAAGCGTGTATGGAGAATGATCTCGGCTGTAGCCGTGGTGATGATTGGTGTTTTTGCTTTGCTGCATTTGTATGAACCGGAAAAACAAATTGTCTCCGAGGGGAAGGAAATTATTTATAGTAAAGGAATATTGTTGACTCTTTCCGATGGCAGGAAAGTAAATGTTCTTTCCGATTCTTTGGCTTTGTCCGACGGAATGGAAGATGATATCAAGATAAGTAAGATCAACAACCGGGAGATTGCTTATGAACTGAATGATTCATTGGCGGGGGCTGGGGATTTTGAATTGGCATACAATGAAATTATTGTCCCCGCGGGAGAGCGTTTCTCTCTTCGGTTGTCGGACGGGACAAAGGTTTGGATAAACTCGGAGAGTTCGTTGCGTTACCCGATACGTTTCGGTAAAGAGAGACGGGAAGTGGAGGTACGGGGAAACGTGTATTTTGAAGTGACACGGGATACAGCTTGTCCATTTGTTGTTTCGGGGAGGGAGTTGGTGACTGAAGTACTGGGAACTTCTTTTGAAGTGAACCTGTACGGGGATCGGGATGAGGCCAGTGCTACTTTGGTGGAAGGAAAAGTGAGGGTTCTGGCGGGGAAATATTCTGTCGTTATGAAGCCCGATGAGCAAATCGTGTTTAACACGAAGAGCGGGGACGTGGAAGTAAAAAAGGTGGATGCTGCTAATATGGTAAGATGGAAAGATGGAGTACTCGTGATAAATAACGAGCGGTTTGATGATGTCGTTTGGAAATTGGAGCGTTGGTACGGTGTGGCTATTATTAATGAGACAGGAAAATCATTCACTCAGCTTTTTAGCGGAGAATTTGACCGAGAGGATGTTCAAACGGCTATTGAAACGATATGTGTGAATCTGGGTATTCAATACAGAATGAATGAAGACAGTATTATTTTACAAAAATAAAAAAGGAGATCCGTGCGACCAACACTTGGGATACTCCTTTTAAATTAAGCTTTATATAATCATTTAAAACTTACATGACAAATCTATGAAAAAAAAACAACATTTTTTATCGTTGTCAGTATTATTTCTCAAAAGAGTGGTTTTACTGACGTTGATATGGGGGGGTATTTGTTGCAGTCCGGTTCGGGCTGCCGATGCGGGACAACCTCGAAAGGTGACCTTGAATTTGAAAGGGGTGTCACTTTCCGTGCTGTTTAACGAGATAAAAAAACAGACTTCTTACAAATTCTTCTATAATGATACTCAAGAGAAG
The DNA here is from genome assembly GCF_900184685.1 of Butyricimonas sp. Marseille-P3923. Lineage (GTDB taxonomy): Bacteria > Bacteroidota > Bacteroidia > Bacteroidales > Marinifilaceae > Butyricimonas > Butyricimonas muris. The sequence continues at coordinate 962,136 of NZ_FXXL01000007.1, read as the reverse complement.
AATATCGGGAAGGTTACCGTTTCCGTGACGGATGAAACCGTTGAAAACGTGTTGAAACGGGTATTTGAAAATTCTGCCTACACGTTTCAAGTCGTGGGTGAACAGATTGTGATCACGGATAAAAAAATGGAAGATACAAGACAGAAAAATGTCCGTATCACGGGGCTGGTTACGGATCAACACAAGATCCCATTGTCCGGTGTGACCGTGGTCGTGAAAGGAGTTCCGATTGGAACTGCCACTGACGTAGACGGTAGGTATGCATTGACATTACCCGTGATGGAGAATATGGCTTTAATATTTTCGTTTATCGGAATGGAAACTCAAGAGGTGAAATACACGGGACTGGACACGATTAACGTGATCTTGCAGGAGCAGGCAGAAACCTTGCAGGATGTGGTAGTCACCGGTATTTTCAAGAAAAACAGGGAGAGTTATACGGGTGCCGTGCGGGTGGTGACGGCTCAGGAGTTGAAAAACTTCAAGGGGCGTAACCTGATTGCTTCATTGGCAAATATTGATCCGGCATTTAACCTGATAGCGAATAATGACTTGGGTTCTAACCCAAACCGATTGCCGGAAGTACAGATCCGGGGTGCCGCCAGTTTGCCGAACGTGGGAGAGTTGCAGGATAACACGAGCGCGGATCTGAACACGCCGTTGATTATTCTGGATGGGTTTGAAACCACGTTGCAACGGATGATGGATTTGGACGATAACGAGGTTGCTTCCATCACGATTCTGAAGGACGGTTCGGCCACTGCGCTTTACGGCTCACGCGGAGCGAATGGTGTCATCGTGATTACCACAAGAGAGCCGGAACCCGGTAAATTGAGATTTTATTACAAGGGGGAGATGAATATCGAAACACCAGACCTGAGTGATTATCACGTGTTGAATTCACGGGATAAGTTGCGTTTGGAGGAGATGTCCGGATATTATCATACCACGACTTTGGGACCGGATTGGGAGATCAGATTTCAGGAATATCATAATGCCGTACTCGCTCAAGTGGAAAAAGGGGTAGACACGGATTGGCTGTCGATACCTTTACGCACGGGCGTGGGACATCGTCATAACTTAAGAGTAGAAGGCGGAGATGCCAGTTTCAGGTATTCGCTCTCCTTACAGTATAATTTGACCGAAGGGGTAATGAAAGATTCCAAGCGGGAGAATTTTAACGGAGAGATCAATTTGTCATATAAACATCAACATTTGATATTCAGCAATCGCTTGTCAATCGGTTTGAATAAAGCGAGTGAATCGCCTTATGGGGCGTTTTCCGATTACGTGAAATTGAATCCGTATAGGGAGCCTTATGATGAAGAAGGAAATGTGCGGCGATATTTTGCCCCTTATAATTGGGGATATTGGGCTAATTCGTCAGGTGTCGATAGCGAGAAGGGGGTACCTAATCCATTGTATGATGCGACATTGAAGACATATGATAAGAGCAATTACACGAATATCACGAATAATTTCTCGATAGAATGGACTCCGATTCCGGAATTAACATTTAGGGGGCGTGTCGGTATTTCCGGACAAATGAACGAGTCGGATGTATTTAGACCGTCGACACATTCCAGTTTCGTTTCTTATACCGGGGAAGATGTTGCACGGAAAGGAAGTTACCAGTATGGTACAGGAAAGGATTACAGGTACGAGGCCAGTTTCACGGCAAATTACAGGAAGTTGTTTGGCGGGAAACATTTGGTTTATGCCGGAGTGAATGCTGAAATGAGCGAGTCGACGGGACGTTCATATACTTTTAAAGTGGAAGGGTTTGCGGACGAGTCTATCGACTTTTTGTCCATGGGGCTTCAATACGAGAAAGAGGCTAAACCTTCAGGTTCCGAATCTAAATCCAGAAGAGTCGGTTTAGTGGGAAACGTGAATTATTCTTACGATAATCGTTATTTTATGGATTTCAATATCCGGACGGATGGTTCTTCTCAATTCGGCTCGTCAAAACGTTTTGCACCTTTCTATTCCGTGGGATTGGGATGGAACGTGCACAATGAAGAGTTTTTCCGAAATAATATTTATATCAACAGATTAAAATTGAGAGCTTCTTATGGAGTTTCCGGAAGTCAACAGTTCAGTTCTTACCAAGCGATGGAAACTTATTCCTACTACGTGGGGGATCGTTACAATATATGGATGGGAGCTTACCAGATGGCATTGGGAAACAAGAATCTGGAATGGCAAACCGTGGACAAATATAACGTGGGGTTTGAAGGAGAGTTTCTGAACAGTCGTGTGAGTCTTGATTTGGATGTTTATTTAGAGAAGACTTCAAGCCTGTTATCCTCTTTGGAATTACCTTATTCGAATGGTTTCGACAGTTATACCGAGAATATCGGGTCTGTCGAGAATTCGGGATTTGAATTGAAAGCGAGCGTGTGGTTGTTACGAGATACGGAGAAGAGGTTGATGTGGTCTGTCACGGGTAATATCGCTCACAACAAAGATAAGATCACGAAGTTGTCGGAAGCGATGAAGGCTGCGAATGAGAAATTAGCCCGGACAAGCGGCTCCAATCCCAATCGGATATTGCGGGAAGGTGATTCGCAAAATGCGATCTATGCTGTTCCTTCTTTGGGGATAGATCCGAGTTCGGGAGAAGAGATTTATCTGAAAAAGAACGGGGAGGTGACTAAACTATGGAGTGCGGATGATCGGGTGAAATGTGGTGTCGCCCAACCGAAATATAGAGGAAACTTGAGCACGATGGTACGCTACAAGGATCTTTCACTGAATATGTCTTTCGGTTTCCGGTGGGGAGGGCAACAGTATAACCAGACTCTGATCGACCGGGTGGAGAATGCGGACAAGCGATATAACGTGGATGACCGAGTGTTTAAAGACCGTTGGCAAAATCCGGGAGATAAAACATTCTTCAAGGGTGTGAACGTGACAAGACCATCTTATTATTCTTCCCGTTTTGTTCAGGATGAAACGTCTTTCTGGTGCCAGAATATGAATCTGACTTATGAATTAAGAGATTGGGCGTGGATGCGTCATTTGGGAGTATCGGTAATTAACGCGACGGTGGGAACCGGAGAGTTGTTTTATCTGTCAACGATCAAACAGGAAAGAGGGCTTTCTTATCCTTTTTCCCGACAGTATATCATGTCATTGTCCGTTATGTTTTAAAAAAGGTGATTATGAAAAAGATATTTATAATAGCAATAGTATTTGCGGGAATTGTTTTTTCCGGTTGTAATGATTGGTTAGACGTGAATCCCCGTACGCAGATTAAAAAAGATGTCTTGTTGGAGACTCAGAAGGGATTCCGGGATGTGCTTACCGGAGCTTATATTCGCTTGAAAAATGATAATCTTTATGGTGGTGAAATGATGTGGGGGGCTATCGAGTACTTGGGGCAACATTGGGAAACTACAGCCGGGTACACGGATTATTATATCCAGCAATATAGTTATACGAATAGTTCGGTGAAAGACAGATTCACGAATATTTTTAAAACATATTACCAAGCGATAGTTGACGTGAATAGTATTCTTGAGGTGATAGACGGGAAGAAAGATATTTTCACGAAAGGGAATTACGAGTTGATCAGGGGAGAGGCTCTGGCGATACGTGCATTTTGTCATTTGGATGTGTTGCGTCTTTTCGGTCCTATGCCTGCGGGCGAGATTTCAGGAAATAAGATATTGCCTTACGTGAAGACCGTAACTAATGAAATACATGATTATTCTACTTACGGGCAATTCGTGCAATTATTGTTTGAAGATTTGAACGAAGCGGAAGATTTACTAGGCAAGGTAGATCCGATATTGAAATACTCGGTAGACGAATTGAAGGATGAAACAACATGTGACGTGGAGGATGATTATTGGACTGACCGCCATGTGCGTATGAACTATTATGCGATATTGGCTTTGAAAGCCAGGTTGTATTTCTGGACTCAGGATATGACAAATGCAGCTCTTTACGCGAATAAGGTAATTGGGGCAAAGGATGCTGCCGGTAAAAAGATGTGGACTCTGGCGGACGGGGTAACAATGGAATCGGGAGATTTGGCCTGTACCTCGGAAGATATCGTGGGATTGAGCGTGTATAATCTTGATACAAAGGCAACTGATGTTTTTGATTTGACCGGGAATGGGAAATACATGGGGTGGAAATTCACGTATTACGTGTTCCCGACAAACGAGAGTGCAGTGGATGTCCGCTATAACAAACAATGGGTGAAAACAACGAAAAGCGGATCGGATATCTATATCTGCAAAAAATATTATCAACCGGATCGGGATGCGAAATACGAGATACCTCTGATTCGTTTGACGGAGATGTATTTTATCGTGATGGAAACAACTTCTTCGGTGGCGGAAGCAAATAGCTTGTATAAAGAGTATGCGTCCGCAAGAGGAGTGAGTAGTGGTGTTGATTTGGCATCTGACCGGGTGAACAAATTGAAGAAGGAGTTTAATAAAGAATTTTATGCCGAGGGGCAAATGTTTTTCTTTTATAAAAGGACAGGGGCAACTCAATCTCTTGATTACGTCACGCTGAAACCTGAGGTTTACGTGGCTCCTCTGCCCGAAAGAGAAATAGTGTATAACAATAAGTAATTTGATGGATATGAGAAGTATATATATATTGACGCTGTTACTTTTATCTATGAGCGGTTGTAGTGAGGCGGATTTGAAACTTTATAGTGATGAGTCCAGAGTTTATTTGGGAGGGTACACGAGGGCTTCCTCGACGACGTTTTATTACGATACGGACGACGTGACGAGGGATACTCTTTACGTGTACGTGGAAACCATGGGAGGTCCGAGAGATTACGATCGTGCAGTGACTTTTAAGCAAGTTACGGTATATGACATAGAGTATACCGTGGAAAATGGGATGAAAGTGGATTCTGTTGTTACGGAAAATCCTTACAATGCTATTGCGGGTAAACATTTTGTAGCTTTTGATAGCGAAGAGGCCAAGAGATTGATGGTGATTCCCGCTAATAAGGTGAGTGCCCTTATTCCTGTTATTTTTTTGAGAGATCCGTCGTTGAAAGAAAACGAATATTATTTGACGGTGCAATTGTGTGAGAACGATGAGTTTAAAATCGGAGGGGTGAAGGAAGATGTGGAATATGCTTTTACTTGTGCGGACAAATTAATAAAACCGAATTTTTGGGGAACCAATCCTTATGCCGGTGGTTTTTGGGCTTTCGGTGATTACAGTACCAGAAAACATGAGTTCATGATTGAAGTGACAGAAGAGAGGATAGATGATGAATGGTGGAATACTAAAGTGAACGGGGTTAATGGAGCCACGACTTTCTATCAAGTGATGTTTAAAACAGCATTGGATAAATATAATAGCGATCCCGTGAATATCGCTAGTGGAGCGGCACCCATGAGAGAGGTCGAGGGTGATTTGTCAAGTAAATTGATAACGTTTAAATAAGCAAGATGATGATGAAAAATATAAATAATATTGTCTGGTTATTCTTCATGAGCCTATTTTGCGTGGCTTGTTTTGAGGATGATAACAAATATGATTATATGGAATTGGATCGTGTGACTATCGAGGGTATCGATGAAAAATACACGAGAGTATCACATCAGGATATTTTATCTATTACGCCAACCGTGACAACGGATGCGGACGTGGAATATGTTTGGGAACTTTGGACTTCCGTCCGAAAAGACGGAATCATTTACCGGCCGGACACGATAGGACAGTCAAAAGACCTTCGTTATGAAATAATGGAAAAACCGGGTTCTTATTACTTGGTATTCAACGTGAAAGATAAGAAAACGGGGGTGACAACGATGTACAGAAGTACGTTGGATGTTGTAACTATTAATTCTATCGGGTGGTATTTGTTGAAAGATGAGGGTACTACCGAGAAGTACACGGATTATGATTTTATTTATGACGGAGGACGTATTGATAACTGGATTGCTTTTTATAATGATGGAAAGAAGTTGAAGGGGGAAGCCGTAAGAAGTATTTTTTCGTCCCAATACTCGGATCAGGCTACCGGAGGGGGATATAATTGTATTGATGTATTGATACCGGTCGCTAAAGAAGAGGTAGCTGTAATGGAAGTTAGTAGTGGAAATATTAGACTTCCTTTTGAATCTCTGTTTTTTGAATCTCCTGAGGTAAAGAATTTTCAGGATATTTGTATTCAGAACGATGAAGTTAGTGTAAATCTGGTGAATGATAATATGGTTTATCGTATGTCGACACGAAATGCGGCATTATTCTATCGTCTATACGGGAATTATAGCCTTTCTAAGGGAATGAAAGGTTTGCTAGGGCCAACCTATTTTGATGATTTGAGTAAATCATTTGTATATGTTGATTATAATGTCAATCGTTATGTTGAATCCTCGACTGCACCGGCAAGTTGTAATAATATGAATGCTCATATGTTATGGGGAAGTGCTGTTAGTCATAGAATACAATCAAATAGTTTTTTTGCTTATGCTTTAATGGAAAAACATACTATGCCAGATATTTGTATGTTGGTTAAAATGAGTCTTAACTATAGAACTGATAATCCGATTGTAGAAATTGATACTATTCCATTGACACTTGGTATAGTAACAGCAGAAACGAGAACTGTAAATGCAAATTACGGAGTTATTTATTTTGTAAAAGATCAGAAATTGTACAAGTATATTATAGATTCACAGCATGAAGAACCTATTTTGGACCTTCCGGAAGGTGAAAAAGTAACTTGTATGCAGCATGTGGCTTATCCAAATTTCATGTCAAATTATTATGGTTCCGAGATAGACTATCTTGCTATCGCTACTTACGTGGATGGAAAATATAAGGTGTGGCTACATGAATTTGATGCCGATAATCTGAAGCCGTTGAGCAAGCCTACATTTGAGGGGAACGGTCGTGTGGCTTGTATAAATTATGTGGCTGAAAGTTCTTCGAATTTCTTGTTTTAGTTAGAGGGAGTTATTTTATTGTGTAGCTAAAAAAGGGTACTCGGGTAGAGATAGCCGAGTACCTTTAGTTTTATCTGTGATTTATATTTAGATATGAAAAGTATATTTTTAATTGTAACCCTTCTGTCACAATGCTTTTCGGCATTCAGTCAAGGAGGAGTAAATTTCGAGCATCTCACATTTGAGGAAGCTTTAGCTAAGGCCAAAGCGGAGAATAAACTTGTATTCATGGATTGTTACACGAGCTGGTGTGGTCCTTGCAAATACATGACGGATAATGTTTTTCCGCGGGAGAAAGCCGGAAATTTCTTTAACCCGAAATTTGTTTCAGTGAAATTTGACATGGAAAAAGGAGAGGGGAAAGAGTTATCCAAGAAATTCCATATAAAAGCTTTTCCGACATTTTTCATTATTCGTCCCGACGGTACCGTACAACATAAAATTGTCGGTGGCGGAGATCTTGATAAAATTATAGCAAGGGTAGAACGGGGATTGAACCCGAAGACTTCTCTTGATTACTTGGAAAAATTGCACGAGCAAGGGAAAATGAATAAACACCAATTGATGCTTTATCAAATAGCATTGAACGAGGCTTTCGAAAAAGAGAAAAGTGCAGAGGTCGGAGAGAGATTGAATGCCATGTTGACCCGGAAAGATAAAATGAAAAAAGAGTATTGGCCGATTCTAGAGAAGAGTGCATACGGTACCGCGGATTGTCAGCTTGTTTTAGACCACATTTTCGTTTTTTATAAGAATATTGGTAAAGAAAAAGTGGATCAATATTTGGTTAATACGTTTACCAAGCAATTGCGTTTTTCGATGGATTCCGTGGAATTACTGAAACAAATGCAAGGCGAATTGACTCCACTTGATTTGCCGGATAAGGCACTTTTAACCCGTAATCTGGAATTGATGCTGGCTAGTGCAGAGCGTGATGTTGAAAAAGTGATTGCTCTGGCGGGGGAAGTCGAAACAAATGAAAACGGGGAACTGTGGGCAACCATGAATGCGATTAATGCTATCCGGGGGAAAGCAACGAAAGAAGATTTGAATCGACTTATTCGCTTGGAGGATAAATACATGAATATTGCCGCCGGAAACAGTACTGATTACGTGGCGAATTATTTCGAGTCACTAAAAATAGCGGCAAGCGTGGGTGTTTATTTTCAGAATCTGAGTTACGAGGAAGCTTTAACGAAAGCGGGACGCCAAGGTCGTAAACTGTTCATTTACGGTTTTATGAATAACGACAATTTGAAAGGGAAACTGATAGAATCAATACTTGAACAAGAAAATATCAGTGACTTGTTGAACCGAAATTTCCTTTGTTTGAAATATGATGTAGAAAAAGAAGAGGGGCTTAAATTGGTTAAACAGTTTGGTGTAGATGTTTTCCCGACTTTTATCATCGTGCTCCCGGATGGTTCTGTTCGTCAGAAAGTGGAGGATATTCATGAAGTGGAAGAATTGAAATCAGTATTTGCCGAATGAAGAAGGAACTGTGAGCCTCACGTCTTTACGGGGGATATACGGATATTTTCGGAATTATCTTTTGAAAGCTGTTTCATTTTTCGTATTTAACGTTAAATTTGTCAACATTGAATATTGAAAATGTGGATACATGCAATTATCAGAAGAGCAGATTATTAAGTTAGCTCCTGATGCGGCATCCGTGAAAGCCGGGAAGGGTTTGGCTTCGGCGGCGAAGTGGGTGTTGCGGGGGGCTAGTGAACGGGCGTTGTGGGGACATTGTCAGGGAAGCGGGGCGAATCCTTACCAGACACAGGTGGATTTGCAGAATATAGCTTTCAAATGTTCTTGCCCAAGTCATAAATTTCCTTGTAAACATAGTTTGGGATTACTGTTTCTGTATGCCTCACAGCCAAACTTGTTTTCGACCGGAGAGGAACCCGCGTGGGTGGCGGAGTGGTTGAATAAACGGGAGAACAAGGTGGCGGAGAAAAAAGAGAAGAGCGATAAACCGGTGGATGCGGCGGCACAGGCAAAGCGTCAGGAAGCGAGGCATCGGAAAGTACTGGGAGGTGTCGAGGATTTGCAGGGTTGGCTAAAGGATTTGGTGCGGAACGGTTTGTTGAACGTGCCGGAACGTGCGCAGGCGCTGTTCGAGGGGATAGCGAAGCGCATGGTCGATTCGCAGGCTCCGGGATTGGCGGGGATGATGCGGCAGTTGCAGGAAATCAATTATTTCGGGGAGGATTGGAAATACGAATTGACCGCTCTATTAAGCAAGGCATACCTTGTGGCGGAGAGTTACAAGCATTTGGACGAATTGCCCGATGATTGGAAGGACGAGATTCGTACTCTCGTGGGATACCCGCAGGCTAAAGAGGAGGTGCTGGCAAAGGGGGAAACGGTAACGGATGATTGGTATGTCGTGGGTACCGAGTCGCTAGAGCAAGACCGCCTGACGGTAGAGTATAATTGGTTGTACGGACGACAGAGTAAAAGATATGCGCTGCTTTTACAGTTCATCATGGCGGGCTCGTTGCCGGAGGTGGCATTATTACCCGGTACGGTAGTTCGTGCCGATGTAACCTTTTACCGGGGAATGAATCCTACCCGGGTGCTGGTACGTGAACAACGGGGAAGTGGGGGGGTATTCTGCCTTACAGACGGGAACGCGGGGTATATGAACTTGACGGAAGCTACGCGGAGATTCCGGGAAGTGCTGACGGTAAACCCTTTTACTTACGAGGTGCCGATGATCGTGAACGGGGTACGCTTCGTGATACACGAGGGACAACTTTGGTTGCAGGATAGCGACGCCCGTTTGTTCGCCTTGAGCGTGGGAGAAGCCGGACGCTTGAAAGGTCTTGCCGTGACGGGAGGTCGTGAATTCACGGGTTTCTTCATGGCGGGGGAGCGTAGGTGGAGAGTGTTATCGTTATGGATAGATGATAAATATTACACGTTGAATAATGAGTATAACGGATAATATAATAAATACTGCCCTATTGGGTACGGCAAACCGGGAGTTGACGGAGGGGGAATTGCCGGAAGATTTGAGCGATACTTTGTTGAAGGTAAAAGAGAGTGCTGCGGACGGGGAAGAAGTTTTTTACAAGACGGCTGCCGTTTTGTTTGCTTATTATCGTTCCGGTTTGGAACCCTTGAAGTTTAAGGAGTCGGTTCCGGTCACGGAAGCGGAGCCGGAAACAATGCCATACGCCGGGAAGAAAGCGGCGGCTCTTTTAGGAATGTTATTGGGGGAGAAATACTCCTACATGCTACTGTTATGGTACAAGACGGCAGCAAAGCACGGTTATCTGATTCCGGCGGAGTATTTGCCGGGGGTATTGGGAAGGGTATTCTTGCCCGGTAGCCAGACGGCAAAGCGCGAGAAACAATTCTTGCCTTCCCTGATTGGTAACCGGGGACGGTGGTTATTGCCGTTGATGAACTATCCGCCTTTGCAGGAGGAAGGAAATGAAGATTGGGAAACGGCGACTCATGCTGACCGGAAGCTGATTTTGTCCCGCGTGAGGAAGGACAATCCCGCCCAAGGTCTTGAATTATTGCGGGCGGAATGGAAGAACGAGTCGGCACAACATCGCGCGGAATTATTGGCTTGTTTGGAAATCGGTTTGTCTAAATCGGATGAAGAATTTCTGGAAAGCGTACGTGCCGGAGATCGTAGTAGCACGGTAAAGGACTGTGCCTTAGATTTGTTGCGGCAAATACCCGATTCCAATATAGTGGAGTTGTATTCCCGGACATTGAAGCAGCATTTGCGTTACCGTCGTTTGCTCGGCTGGGCTGTAGAGCCGATTGCGTATTCCGAGGAGTTGAAAAAAGCGGGTATCAGCGAACTTAGTAGTAACAAGGGCGAGAGCGACAGTGATTACATATTAAGGCAAATGGCTGAAAATGTGCCTCTCTCCTTTTGGTGCGAACTGTTGGAATGTGACGCTGAAACCGCGGCACAGCGGTTGCGTAAGTCCCCGCCTTTCTCCAAGTATATTTGTTTGGAGAACGCTATTTTTACCTTCCATGACCGACAATGGGCTTACTATTGGTTGAAAGGAGAACGGGTATTGCAATCCCCGGAGTTGACATCATTGGTACCTCTTTTGCCTGTCGAGCAACGGGAAGAATTAAATCTGGAGGGAAAAGTACAGCAGAACTTTTACGTGACGCAATGGTTGGACGATACGGACGAGGAGTGGGGAGTGAAGTTTTCCCGAGGGGTATTGAGAATACTCTATTCTATGACATATTGCTATTACGACCGTCCGACTTGCGAGCAACTGGCTCTGCGTATACCCGCTTCATTGTTAGGCTATATCGGGGAACTGGGCGCAACGAAAGAGAATAGCAACAGCCATTGGGAATTTACCGTTCGTATGCAGCAACTACTGCAAATCAAGAAGGATATAGAAGAAAGCCTGATTAATTAAATGATATAGTGATTGTTGATTTAAGATTCCAGCCGCACGGGGCTGACGTTTTTTGATATTAACTTTTTTATAACTTGAAATATGGGTTTATTATTAAGACGACACGCGGAACAGCAGTTCGAGGAAGAACTACACGAGTTAAAGAAGAATGAAACAAATAAGGTTCCGGAGAACTGGCAACTATCTCCGCAATCCGTTGTGACCTATCTTATGGGAGGTACATTGAAAAACGGGTTTGAAGTGAGTCCTAAATATATTGGAAATCGGCGGTTGATAGAGATAGCCGTGGCAACACTGGTTACGGACAGGGCTTTGCTGTTGTACGGTCTGCCCGGAACGGCAAAGAGTTGGGTGAGCGAGCATTTGGCGGCAGCCGTATCGGGTGATTCGACGCTGATAGTGCAGGGTACCGCCGGGACGGGAGAAGAAGCCATTCGCTACGGTTGGAATTATGCCAAGTTACTGGCGGAAGGTCCCAGCGAAGGGGCTTTGGTGCAAACTCCCGTGATGCGGGCGATGAAAGACGGGAAACTGGCTCGTATCGAGGAATTGACCCGCGTGGGATCGGACGTGCAGGACACGTTAATCACGATTCTCTCGGAAAAGGCTATGCCTATTCCTGAACTGGACAGAGAGATTCAAGCTATACGGGGGTTCAACGTGATCGCTACTGCCAACAACCGTGACAAGGGAGTGAATGAATTGTCGAGTGCCTTGAAGCGTCGTTTTAACACGGTAATTCTTCCTTTGCCCGACACGATTGACGAGGAGATCGATATTGTCCGTCGTCGGGTAGAGAGCTTCTCCGGCGTGATGGATATACCTGCCGAGAAACCTGCATTGGAAGAGATTCGCCGGGTGGTAACCATTTTCCGCGAATTGCGGGGCGGGGCTACCGAGGACGGTAAAACAAAATTGAAGACACCGAGTGGTACGTTAAGTACTGCCGAGGCTATATCCGTGGTGAACAATGGGTTGGCTATGTCCGGTTATTTCGGTGACGGTCGCTTGAATGCTATCGATCTCGTGTCCGGTATTATCGGTGCTGTCGTGAAAGACCCGGTTCAGGACAAGGTGATATGGCAGGAGTACTTGGAAACAGTAGTGAAGGGACGCGACGGATGGAAAGACATCTACCGTGCTTCTCGCGAAATGCTGTAATTATCTTTTAGTTTATACAATGGTTGATGGAATACATTTTTTAGGTATACGGCATCATGGTCCCGGTTCTGCCAAAAACGTGAGGGCGTATCTGGAAGAATTGGAACCGGATATGATATTACTGGAGGGACCGCCCGAGGCGGAGGCTTTGCTTCCGGGGGTACTCCGCGAGCAGATGCAACCACCCGTGGCTTTGTTGGCTTACCAGCCCGACGAACCGAAGCGTGCGGTTTTCTATCCTTTTGCCGAGTTTTCCCCGGAGTGGCAGACGATGCGGTTTGCCATGAAGAGGGAAATACCTCTTCGGTTTTTCGACTTGCCTTTGATACATCATTTAGCGTTATGGAAAGAACGGGAAGAGCGGGTTGAATCTCGAGAAGCGAGCGAAGGACAGGGGGAAACGGATAACACGGGGGACTCGTTACCTTTAGCCCCCGAAGAAATGATACATGTCGATCCTTTCGAGGCTTTGGCAAAAGCGGCAGGGTACGATGATCCGGAATTGTGGTGGGAAGTGAATTTCGAGAACCGTCGGAACAATGAAGAAATCTTCCTTGCCGTCAAAGAGGCGGTGACCGCCTTGCGGGAGGCTTTCCCGAAAATAGACCGGGAAACGTCGTTGCGGGAGGCATGGATGCGGAAGATGATTCGGGCGGTACAGAAGGAGGGATACAAGCGCGTAGCTGTCATCTGTGGAGCGTGGCACGTGCCCGGGTTGGAGAATATGCCGAAGCAGAAAGAGGATAACGAGATACTGAAAGGTTTGCCCAAGGTAAAAGTCGAATGCACGTGGATCCCGTGGACATACGATCGCTTGTCTTACCGTAGCGGTTACGGTGCGGGGATTGTTTCTCCCGGTTGGTACGACCACGTGTGGGATTACCCCGATGACGACGGAACCCGCTGGATGAGTAAAGTGGCATCCTTGTTTCGTTCGAGGGGAATGGATATTTCCGTCGCCCACGTGATTGAAACGGTACGTTTGGCGCAAGTCATGGCGGCTTTACGCGGTTTATCCCGTCCGTCGTTGGAGGAGTACAACGATGCCGTTACCACGGTAATGGGTTTTGGCGATCCCATCGTCCTGCAAATCATCCGGGAGGCTTTGGTAATCAGCAATCGCATGGGAAATGTACCCGACGATGTTCCTAAAGTGCCTCTACTCGTGGACGTGGAGAAATTGTTGAAGCGTTTACGTTTACCTTTAAGCACGGAAATTAAGGAGTACAACTTGGATTTGCGCAAGCCGAACGATTTGGAACGGAGTATCGTTTTCCACCGTTTGAACTTGTTGGGAATACGTTTGGCCCGACCGATAGCGACCGACGGGAAAGGGACTTTTAAAGAGTCTTGGTCTGTTTATTACGAACCGGAACAGACATTGGCTATTATCGAGAAGGCCGTTTGGGGGAATACACTGGCGGAAGCGGTGGTGTCGTATAACGTGCACTTGTCGAAAGACATCTCTTCCATTTCCGAGTTGGTAGACCTCTTGCAACGGGTTATTCCCGCCGACCTGCCCGATTTGGTGGAGGAAATGACGCAACGTCTGGACGTGCTGGCGGCTTCCGTGACGGATGTCGTCGAGATGATGAAAGCCATTCCCGGCATGGTCACGGTGGTGCGTTACGGTAGCGTGCGGAATCTGGATTACGGTAAGGTGAACGATATGCTCTACGCCATGATGGCCAGAGTATTGGCGGGAGGAGTACTGGCGTGTGCCAATATAGACGAGGATGCGGCGTCCGACCTTATGGATAAGTTTGTCGCCGTGGATTATGCCGTTGCCACGGCAAACCAACAGGAATTAACGTCTATGTGGATGGAACTCGTGCAAAAGGTTCGGGAGGCACGTAGCAGTCATCCCTTGTTATCCGGTTATACCACCCGTTTGTTGCGTGATAAAAACGTGTTGGGATACGAGGAAACGGCACAGACCTTGCAATACTATACTTCCCGCGGGAATGCCGCTTCCGAAACGGCTTTCTGGTTCGAGGGATTCCTGAAATCATCGGGAACTATCCTTTTATTGGACGAGCAATTGTGGGATCTCGTGAATGGTTGGCTGGCTTCCCTTGGTGACGAAACCTTCATGGAATTGTTGCCCATATTGCGGAGGACGTTCAGCGAGTATAGCGTACCGGAACGCCGGAAACTGGGGGAGAAGGCCAAAGGAACTTCCGGCGTGAAGCGTGTAAACATGCAGGACGAAGCTTTTAACGCGGAAGACGCGAGAAAGGTAATTCCTGTGGTGTGGCAGCTAATGGGAATAAAGTAACCTGTATTTTCAATTATTAAAGTAAATATTATGGAAGAAACCCTTTTAAAAAGATGGCGGTTGATACTCGGGGGTGATGCGGCGGACGGCACGGGAATCTCGTTAAGTCCCGAAGAGTCCCGCGTGGACGATGCTTTGCACGCCTTGTACGATAGTGATCGGCGGGGGGGGCTGGGGGGTTCTGCCCCTAAAGTGAGTCGTTGGTTGGGTGATATCCGGGAATTCTTCCCGCAATCGGTAGTACAGGTGATACAGAAAGACGCTATCAAGCGGTTAAACCTCACCTCTTTACTTACCGAGAAAGAGATGCTCCAGTCCATTGTGCCGGACGTGCATCTGGTGGCGACGCTTATGTCCCTGAGTCGGGTAATCCCCGAGAAGAACAAGGCGATAGCCCGTGACGTGGTGCGTAAGGTCGTCGACGAGTTGATGAAGAAACTCTCCGCGCCGATGCAGCAAGCGGTAACGGGGGCGCTGAATCGTTCCAGCAGGCGTCGCAATCCCCGCTATAACGAAATAGACTGGAAAACCACGATAGAAAAGAACCTGCGCAACTACCAACCGGAGTACAAGACGATTATCCCGGAGGTGCGTATCGGCTACGGGCGGAAACGGCGGGCGCTGAAAGACATCGTGCTTTGCCTCGACCAGAGTGGCTCCATGGGTGCCTCGGTCGTTTATTCGGGGATATTCGGTTCCGTGCTGGCTTCCATTCCCGCGGTGCAAACCCGCATGGTTGTCTTTGACACGTCCGTGGTCGATCTGACCGATGACTTGCAAGACCCCGTGGATTTGTTGTTCGGTGTACAATTGGGCGGGGGTACGGATATCGACCGTGCTTTGGGGTACTGTCAAACGGTTATTACCCGTCCGTCCGACACGGTGCTGGTCTTGGTTACCGACCTTTACGAGGGCGGGAACGAGAAAGAGATGCGCGAGAAGATGATTTCCCTCGTGCAGAGCGGGGTACAACTCATCGTTTTGCTGGCATTGAACGACGACGGGGCGCCTTTCTACGATAAAGAAAATGCCCAATTCCTAGCCGAATTGGGAGTTCCCGCTTTTGCCTGTACGCCGGATAAATTCCCGGATTTAATGGCGACCGCTTTAGCGAAACAAGATATAAGTATATGGTTATCAAAAAACACATGATGATTAAAGGTAAGAAAAGTATAGAGCTCATCGAGCGTTGCGCGGAGATATGGGAGGCCGCGGTACGGGCAACCCACCATTTCGTGAAGGAAAGCGATATCGTCTTCTACCGTCCTTACGTGCGGCAGAATTGCGACAATCTACCCCTTTTGTTGCATCACGAGGGGGACGAGGTGGTGGCGTTCCTCGGTTTGGATTCCACGTATATAGATATGCTGTTCGTGCATCCCGATTACCGGGGAAAGGGTATCGGGCGAAAACTGGTACAGAGGGCGGTAGACGAATACCACGCCGAAACGCTTACCGTCAACGAGCAGAACGAGCAAGCCCTCGGTTTTTACCTGAAACTGGGTTTCGAGGTGCAAAGCCGTAGCGCCCTCGACGGGTTCGGCTTTCCTTATCCGCTCTTGCACATGCGCTTGAAGAATCCCCGCCAACGATTGGTAAAAGTGACGGGTGACAAGAAAGCCTATCTTTCCTTGCTCTTGCTTGCCGATCCCTCGGAGGAAATGGTCGATCGTTACCTGCCCGACGGCGAGATGTTCATTCTCGAACGGGACGGACGGGTAATCGGTGAGGCGGTAGTGGATGCCGCGGGCGAAATAAAGAACCTCGCCGTCGATCCCGACTACCAGAGGCAGTATTTCGGTAGGTACATACTGGCCGCGCTGGCTGAACACTACAAAGACCGTTTCGATTATTTATGGGTAGGTACCAGCGATTACGGCACGGTGTATTACGAGCAATACGGTTTTGAATGCGACCACGTGGTAAAGAATTTCTTCACGGACAATTACCCCGAACCAATCATCGAGGACGGCAGGCAATGTGTCGACATGGTCTACCTCAAGCGGAAAATACGGTAGAATAGGTTCCTATTCTACCAACCACTTTTCAATATTTCTCGTCTTTTTGGAGAAGTTGATTCCTATTTTAAATAACTCGCGGGAATCAGCCTCAAAGGGTAGGGCGTAGTGCTTTTCATTGATTTGCTTTAATGCCTCTTCCGCCGATCCTTCCAGTTTAAATTCCATCACGTAGATATATTTGTCTGTCTGCAAAACCAGCTCGATACGTCCTTCACCGGTATGATATTCCGCTTTGACATAGAAACCTATCAATTTGAAGACAATGAAAAGTATGTTTTGGTAGTGTAATTCAACATCTTTCGCCAATTCATAAGGTGTGTCGGCAAAGAAACTTTGCAAGCGTCGGAAGAACGCGTCGTAATTACCCGTGCAAATCTCGCCGACAAACTGTCGGATGGCAAAAGGTGAATCTACCGCGTTCGTGTTAGCGTAGAAAGGAAGCAGGAATTGAATGAACCCCTCTTCTACCTCTCGGTTGGGAAATCCTAACGAGTAGAGCCCGAACACCTTGTCGTATCCTTTGATGGTTAAGTAACCGCTCTGGTATATCACCGGGATAGCACTCCCGTCGTTGTAAATACTGTTCAGCACGTCGGCACTGGTTTCCACGTTTTCTATCTTTTCCAGATTATAACGATTCTGTTTCAGTAGTTCCACCAGATACGTGGGAGTTCCCGTTTCGAACCAATAGTTGCCGAATTGCATCTTTTTGAATGTATTCAGCAGGCTGAACGGGTTATAGATACCTTCCGAGTTTGCCGTGAAATGATAACCGTCGTAACGTTCCTTCATCTCTTTGCAGGTTTCCTCGTAGCTCATGCCTTGCGTGGCTGCCAACTCGTGCAAGTCTTCCTCGAAACCGGTATGCAGTTCGTTGTCCGTGATTCCGCACAAGCTCACGTATTTCCTGTCCATAGATATATCTTCGAGATTATTCAAGTCACTGAACACGCTCACTTTGCCGAATTTCGTCACTCCTGTCAGTAAGGCAAACTTGATATACCCGTCCATGCTTTTAAGTACACCGTAAAAGGCTTTCATCGTGTTACGGTACGCATTCTGCAATTCCTCGTTGCCAATCGCTTGCAGCATAGGTTTGTCGTATTCGTCAATCAGGATAACTACATCCTGTCCCTCTTTTTCACGAGCCCTGCGAATAATACCTTTAAAACGCAGCGAGGGACTGACCTCCGTTGGTCTGCTCCCGTACAATTCTTCCCATTCGGCTAACCTGTCGTTTAATATGTTATCCAGACTATCGGGTTTGTCGTACTTTTGCGCATTCAAATCCAAGTGCAGGATAGGATATCTTTTCCATTCCTTTTCCAGTTTTTCCATGGCAAGCCCAGTGAAAAGCTCTTTTCTCCCTTGGAAATATGCTTCCAGTGTTGAAATCAACAGACTCTTACCAAAACGGCGAGGGCGGCTTAGGAAATAATAACGTCCGGACGATACCAGTTCATAAACCAATGCTGTTTTATCAATATAAAGATAATCATCATTGCGTAGACTCTCGAAATTCTGAATACCGATAGGATATAGTTTTTTCATGGCTTGTTTATTTCATTGTGTCGGACTATGACAAAGATAGTATAAATCACGGTAACAGGAAAGATATTTTATGAAATTCCCGCGGATACCTCCCTGATTATTGTATATTTGCCGTGACTAACGTTTGTGGTGCATGGAAATAATGACGGAATTCCCTGCGGGGATAAAATTCAAATACGAGTGGCGGAAGTATCAGGCGCGGGTATTGGGTGAACTGGAGGCTTATTTGTCCAACGGTTCGCTCCACGTGGTGGCTCCTCCCGGTTCGGGAAAGACGGTATTGGGGTTGGAGGTTATGCTGAGGCTTAATCGTCCGACGTTGATACTGGCGCCCTCGCTGGCGATACGGGAGCAGTGGATAGATCGTTTCCGGGAGCTGTTTTTACAGACCGATCGAAAGCCGGAATGGATATCAAGTAATATACGGAAGCCTGCTTTCGTGACGGTCTGCACGTACCAAGGGGTGCATGCCGCGTATAATAACCTGCCGGATGAAGAGAAGAACGGGGATGCACCCGCCTCGAAGACGAATATCACACGGGAGTTAAAGCGGTTGGGGGTAAAGACGGTCATACTGGATGAGGCTCATCACCTGAAAAACGAGTGGTGGTATACTCTTGAGCGTCTGAAGAGTCACTTGTCGCCCGTGATTGTCGGGCTGACGGCAACCCCGCCTTACGACGTGACGTTTGCCGAGTGGCAGCGTTACCTTGAATTGAACGGAACGGTAGACACGGAGATTACCGTGCCCGAGTTGATACGCGAGGGAGATTTATGTCCGCATCAGGATTACGTGTATTATTCTTTGCCTTCGCCAGAGGAATACGATCGCATCAACGCATTCCGGCGGGATGTCGATACGCTCTTCCGGGAGTTACAGAAAGACCCGGTGTTGATCGAGGCGTTCGCGAATCACCCCGCGTGGGTGGATCCTGCGGGGTACTTGGAGTGGATATTCGACCATATGTCTTTCTATTCCGCCATGTTGATATTCCTGCATCACGCGGGGAAAGAGATTCCGCCTGTCCACCTGCAAGTGCTGGGACAGGAAAACATACGGGTGCCCGCGTTGGATTACGCGTGGATGGAGGTATTGCTGGAGTTTTATTTGCAGGGAGGAGGGGATACTTTTATCGGTCGTGAGGAGCATCAGGTATCTCTGGAAAACAAGTTGGTGCGGAATGGTGTCACGGAGAAGAAACAGATCAGTTTCCGGTATAACGGTCGGTTAACGAGGATGCTGACGGCGAGTATAAGCAAGTTGAACAGTATCGCCGACATCGTTTCTTTCGAGTCCCGGCAGTTGGGCGACCGTTTGCGGATGGTGATATTGACGGATTACATACGGAAGGAATGGAAAGTGGCATCACCCGCGAACGACCTGCCTTTGGATAAAATGGGGGTGTTCCCCGTGTTCGAGAAGTTGCGGCGGTCGGGTACCGGTGGAAATCGTGTCGGGGTGCTGACGGGTTCGATCGTGGTCGTACCCCGCGCGGCGTTGGGGGTACTGGACGAGGTGATGCGCGAGATGAGGTTGGGAAAGGCGTCCGTGAAACCCCTGCCTTATGATGATTCTTACGCCGAAGTCGCTTTAACCGGGATGATAAAGGACGAGATAACCCGCGTTGTCACCTGTATGTTCGAGCGGGGGGCTATCGAGATTCTGATCGGTACAAAGTCGTTGCTGGGAGAGGGGTGGGATGCACCTTGCATCAACACGTTGATACTGGCGAGTTTTGTCGGTTCGTTCGTGCTGTCGAACCAGATGCGCGGGCGGGCAATCCGGGTAGAAAAGGGAAATGCCGCCAAGACGGGGAATATATGGCATCTGGTGTGTGCGGACCCAACTTCGCCCACGGGGGGTGACGATGTGGAGCTGTTGCGACGCAGGTTCAAGGGCTTCCTCGGGATATCCGACCGGGAGGGCGAGAAGATCGAGAATGGCGTGAAGCGCCTCGATATTCCCGCGACCTTGTGCGATAGGGAAATCATTGAACGGAGGAATCAACGTACTTTTGAAGAAGCGGGCGGCAGGGAGCGGTTGCGGGGGCGTTGGGATGCGGCGGTGAGGCAGGGCGTGCATCTCGTGGAAGAGATCAAAGTACCGTATCCCGAGAAGGAGAAGTTTCAGGAGGTGAAACGGTTGTATTTGCAGAAAACGCTCAAGTACTTGTTCGTCGAACTCGGTTTCATCGTGTCCTCGGTTCTTAACGTCATGTTCTATGATTTTGCCCGGATGAGTTCGCGAATACATTCCTCGCGCATGTTGTTTACCGTGCTTTTAGTCTTTTTGGCGGTCGGTTTTTGTGTTATATTACCCCCGGCGGTGAAGGCATTGCGTCTTTACTTGAAATATCGCGATATCTCGAAGGATATACGGAAGATAGGGTGCGCTTTGCTATGGACTTTGCAAGACGAGAAGGTGATACTTTCGCCACCGGGGGAGGTGAGCGTGGAGGCGTACGGCGATGATTCCGGTGCCGTGTACTGTCACCTGAAAGGCGGTTCCAATTACGAGAAATCGGTATTTATCAATGCCTTGAAGGAAATTATCTCACCCGTGGATAATCCCCGTTACGTGATCGTGCGGGAGAGCAGGCTATGGAGTCGCTTGAAGCAGGAGGATTACCATGCCGTCCCCGAGCTTTTGGGGAAGAGGAAAGCCTCCGCCGAGTGCCTGCGGCGGCATTGGGAGGAGGAAGTCGGGGCATGTCGTCTGGTGTTTACCCGCACGCTGGAGGGGCGTAAGTTTCTGCTTCATTGTCGGGTGAATTCTCTGGCTACCAAATTATCCGATGATATCGAACACGTGAACGTGTGGAGGTAAAAGTTCGCAAATGGTAATTTGCAAACTTTTACTATATTTGTCACGTGCGACCTGTAACTCGCGAATGACAATTTGCAAACTAAATAACAATATACTATGGGATTTTTAGGTAAAATATTCGGTGGTGGCGGTAATGGCGGGGAGAAGAAAGAGAGTTCGGCGGATAGGATGTTGAAGATTATTCGCGAGAGGACGACAATGGACTACGCGGAGCTTGTTCCTGCGGACGAGCAGACCATGCCGTGGAACAGTAAGATAGGGGGTATTCCTTATATGCCGGAGGGGTTCGTGTACCCGTGTGACGAAACGGATTACACGGTACAGGCGGAGGGAAGCGTCGCGCCACAGCCGCAAACGGCTCCCTCGGATGTTCTTCTGGGGGGTACCGGACAACTGCGGGTGGAGAACCCGGAGATTATCGCGGGGGACACGACGCTAACGGAGGTTGCCGAACCTGCCGAACGGGAGAAGAAGCCGTTGCATTTCCTCGGGCAGTTGAACTTTGCCGAGATGCCCGCGTTGGAGGGGTTCCCGCGGGAGGGAATATTGCAGTTCTATATCAGCGGGGAGGATTCCCTCGGGTTGAACTTCGAGAACCGGACAGACCAGAAGGGCTTTCGGGTGATTTATCACGAGCGGGTGACGGAGGATACTTCCCGTTTGCTCGCCGAGGTGCCGACGACCGGTATGGAGGATGCTTTCCCGTTGTCGGGAGAGAGAAAGTTGAACTTCCGGAAAGCGTCTATGGCTATGACTTCATGGGATTTCCGTTTCGAGAAATTGTTATTGGAGGTCTACAATCAAACTCACCCGGACGCTACCGTGCCTACTTTAGACCGGGTGGACGAGTCGGTTTTCGACGAGGTGTACGCCCAACTGGAGGCGGGGGGACACCGTGTCGGC
Organism: Butyricimonas sp. Marseille-P3923; assembly: GCF_900184685.1. Taxonomy (GTDB): domain Bacteria; phylum Bacteroidota; class Bacteroidia; order Bacteroidales; family Marinifilaceae; genus Butyricimonas; species Butyricimonas muris. The sequence continues at coordinate 940,036 of NZ_FXXL01000007.1, read as the reverse complement.
GGCTATCCTTCTTTCACGCAGCTCGACCCTAGAGAGTATGACGAGCGTATCCAAGAGCATACCGTCCTGCTTTTCCAACTGGATTCAGACAGTGACAACGGCATCGCGTGGGGCGACAATGGCGTGTGCAACTTCTTTATCCGCCCGGATGATTTGGCGAAAAGGGATTTCAGCGGGGTGTTGTATAATTGGGATTGCTATTGAGTTTGTAAGGTTTATAAAGTTTATAAGGTTCATAAAGTTTCTAGGACCCCTGCGGGGCGCTTTGTTCACGGCAGCTTGAGCTGCCGATAATATTGTCCGAAGGACACCCGTTACTTTATGAACTTTATGAACCTTATGAACTTTATAAACTTTATAAACCTTTACGCCCCTTCCATCCATTCCATGTTTGTCGGGTATTGGAATACTTTCAGTTTGAACAGCGGGAGGATGGCGAACAGGTGGTCGAACACGTCGGCTTGCGCTCTCTCGTAGACGAGCCATTGCGTGCTTGCCGTGAAGCAGTAGATTTCCAAGGGGATACCTGTCGCCGTGGGTTGCAATTGGCGAACCATGTGTGTCATGTTCAGGTTGATATCGGGGTTGGCGGTGAGCCACGCTTCCATGTATTCGCGGAAGGTGCCGAGGTTTGTCAGGCGGCGTTTATCCAGCGGGTTAACCACTCGGGCGTTGTATTCGTTGATTTCTCGTTGTTTATTCTCGATATAGTTTTTCAGCAGGGACGATTGTTTCAAGTTCTCCAAATCTTCGTCCGAGAGGTAATGCACGGAGTAGATGTCGATGTTTACCGAACGTTTGATGCGTCGTCCCCCGGCTTCCTGCATTCCCCGCCAGTTGGTGAACGATTCGGACACCAGTTTGTAAGTCGGTATGGTGGAGATGGTTTTGTCCCAGTTCTGCACTTTCACGGTGGTGAGGTTAATCTCTATCACGTCACCGTCGGCGTTGCTGCCGGGCATCACTATCCAGTCGCCGATATTCACCATGCGGTTGGAAATCAATTGTATTCCCGCCACGAACCCGAGGATGGCATCCTTGAATACCAACATCAGCACGGCGGACAAGGCACCGAGTCCGGCGAGCAGTGTCGCGGGATTCTTGTCGAGCAGGATACTGATGATAATAATCGTGGTGGCACAGTAGAAGAATATCTTGATGACTTGGATAAATACCTTAATCGGTCTGTTTTTCGCCACGGGGTAACTCTCGTATATGCGGTTGATACCGTCCAGTACGCTCGATATAATGAGCAGGAAAGAGATGGTAATCCAGATATTGATACAAATCATCAATATATTGATTCCCGTCCAGTCGTACGCCCTGAAAACGACTAGGGTAACGATCGGGGAGATTAGCAGCCCCAAGCGGTTGAAGAATCGTTGGTCGAACATCAGGTCGTCCCAGTTGGTCGATGTCCGTTTGGTCAGTTTCATCACGATACGCGCCAGCCATTGCCGGGTAAGTATATGGACAATCCACGTGATGATACCCATGATAATAACCAGCGCGAGAAAGTAAAGCAGGTCTGAGAATCCTTCCGAATAGACGTGTAGATGCTGTAATCCGGCATCGATGTACTCTTTAATAGTCATGTTAATATGTTTTAGTTGGTTTTGCACGGGGGCAAAGATAGGAAATAAGTTTATAAAGTTTATAAGGTTTATAAAGTTCATAAAGTTCTTGGACCCCTGCGGGGCGCTTTGTTCACGGCAGCTTGAGCTGCCGATAATATCGTCCGAAGGACACCCGTTACTTTATGAACCTTATAAACCTTATGAACTTTACAAACTTTATAAACTAATACGTCACCACCGACGTCTGTTTCTTCCCGTCCATCCACACGGTGAGGGGGGCTTTGAAGCGGACGTGGCGGGAGTATTTAAATTCTTCGACCACTTCCTGTTGTGCCAGCACGTCGAAGTTGATGAAGGCGTTCGCGTCTTGGAAGGGGATGGCGAAGTAGCCCACGTTCATCGAGGTGACGTTGTGGAAGAAGTGGGAGCCGAGCGACGCGTCGAGCGGGAAGTCGGGGAGTCCCTGTTCGACGATGACTTTGGCGTTGGCGATATCCGACCACTGCACGGGGATGCCCGTCAGCGGGTCGCGCGTGCCCCAGCGACCGGGACCGATAAGCAGGTATTTCTCGCCTTCGCGGGCGATGTCGGCGTTATGGCGTTTGATTTCCTCGGCGATCTCTTCCGTCCGCAGGCGGTCGAATTTCTCCGGGTCGACGTACACCACGTCCCGTATATATTGCAACTTCCCGTTGCCCATGCCCTTGTCGGCACGCAGCAGGACGTGTTCGGCGTCGATGGCGTCGTTTTCTATGTCGATATTATACTCGTTTTTAATCAGCGGTTTGATTTGCAAGAGGTAGAACACGGGTTTCCCGCCCTCGAAGTTGACGCAAAATTCGATTTCCACGGGCGAACCCATCGCCTGCGAGAAGATGTCGAGCAGGATTTGCAGCGCGGGTGCCAGCGGGAAATAGTCGTATTGCAGTATCTTCGAGAAGTCGACGACACGGGGACCTCTCGTGGAGAAGTCGTACGTGATTCGGTCGTTCATGAAGTCGTAGACAGACGCCGTGTATTCCAGAGTCCCGTCCCGTTCCGCCTCCGGCATGTCATACGCTTTTATGGCGGCGTTTTCCCCGTCGCGGTACAGGTCGTATTCCCGCCGTTCGAGGTCGATGGCGTAGAAATAGCGTTGCGATGCCTTTATTTTGTCTTGTATGGAGGCGAGTTGCAGTTTCGGGTACGCGGGGCTGAAGCGGTGGGTTTTCTCGCCGCCCACCACGTAGGCACCCAACCCGACGGCGGTAACGGCGAACCCGTCTTCCGGCTTGATGTAGGAGAAGGGATAGAAGTTGTACGACTGTGCCACGCCGCTGATTTCCGGGTAATAGCGCCCGTTATGCTCGTTGCCGACCACTTCCTGCAGGATTACCGCCATTTTCTCTTCCTCGATCATGTAGTCGATGGCGTTGAAGTACGCCCGCGACTCGGGCGAGAAGATGGAGGCGTACACCAGCTTGATAGCGTCTTCCGCGTCCCGCGCCCGTCGCTCGAAGTCCGGGTGATTGTTGGGCAGGAGGTAGGTGGAGTACACGCCGGCAAAGGGTTGGTTGAGCGAGTCCTCGAACAACCCGGAGGAGCGTACCGCCAGCGGTTTGGTCATCACGCGGAGGTATTCCCGCAGTTTTGCCCGCAGTTTCTCCGGCAATCGTGCCGTCCGGAAGGCGTCGATGATGTGGTCGTATTGCTTGTCGGCGTAGAGGACGTCGTAAAGGTCGTTCTCCTCGATAAAGTTGTCAAATTCATCGACGCCGATCACCGCCGTTTTGGGTATCATCACTTGCAGGTCGGGAATGAGTTTTTTAAGGTACACGTTCTCGATGAAGTTGGAGAGGAACGCCAGCCCGCGTCCCTTGCCGCCGAGCGAGCCTTTGCCGAGGCGGGTAATGTAGCGGTTGGAGTCTACCAGCAACGGGTTGAAGTTGATGATGCGTCCCCGCAATTTTTTCAGTTCCGACGCTTCGAAGACGTTGGCGATGAAGCGGCGCGTTTCCTCCGCGTTTTTGAAATAGCTGAAACTGTAACGGCGCAGTTTTTTGGCGAGGTTGATTTCCGCCCGTGCCATGAGCCACGTGGAGATGCCGTTGCGCTTGGCGTGGTATTCCAGCGACTCGTCCGGCACGGTCATCAGTTTGCGCCGGAATTCCTCGACGCTCGTCGCCCGGTCTATGGGCAGACCGTTGGCGTCGCGGAAAATAAAATCGCCGAACCCAAGTTCCCCTTTAATGAAGTTGCGGATATCCCTCGAAAGGGTCGGGGAGTTTTTGACTATGAAATTGGCTTTTGTTTCTTGGGCCCGGCGTAGGTTTTCGGGTTCGTGGCTTTGCAGCAGGCAGGGAACGTGGGTATCGAACGCGCGCACGTGGCGGATCAGTTCGATGCCCGCGTTCTCGTCCTCCACGCCGCCGCGGGGGTAACGGACGTCGGAGATAACGCCGATGATGTTGTCCCGGTACCGGTCTATGATGTCGACGGCTTCCTCGAACGTGCTGACGAGTATCACTTTCGGGCGTACCCTCATCTTGAGTATCACGCCCATCTCGTCGTTCGAGGGTTCCTCGTTGATAATCGCCTGTGTTTGTGTCATGACCTCGGTGTAGAGCAGCGGCAGGTAGCGCGAGTAGTATTTGATGGAGTCCTCGACCACGAGAATCACCCGCGTGTCGGCGAGGCGGGTGTCGACGTCGAGGTTGATTTTGTCTTCAAGGTATTTCGCCATGGCGAGAAATACTTTCGTCGACCCGTTCCACACGAACACGCGTTCGATGGATTCCCGTGTTTCCGCTTCCACGCGCCGGAAGTGGGCGAGGTCGGCATTGTTGTTCACGAGCATCAACTGGTGGATGTCGGGATACAGGCGTTTGATGGAGCGGCTCGTGGCGACGGGTGTCGTCTTGTCGATTCCCGCCATGATGATGATGAGCTCGAAATGCTTGTTCGCCAACGCGCGCAGTGCCGCTTCCTCGTTCGCCACGGAGGTGAAACGGGGGGCGGTGTAGAGGTTCAGTTGCAGGTATTCGCCGAATATCTTGTCGGAGAATTGTCCCTCGCGCTCGATGGTATACGAGTCGTAGTAGTTGGCGATGAGCAGGATTTCCTTTACCTTGAAAGGCATGAGCTCTTGAAAGATGTCACGGTCGCTCTTTTTCCGCTTGTATATTTTGTTCAAGTTTATTTTTTCCATAAGACAAAGATACAATTGAAAATTGAAAGTTGAAAATTGAAAGTGAAAGGACTACCTCCCCTTGTTTCTAAATCTCGCGCGGAAGGGGGAAACGACTTGTCGGATCGTTTCTCCCCCCACGCGGAAAGAAATTTGGAGGGGTAGTTTTTGGCATTTTCAATTTTCAATTTTCAACTTTCAATTGTCACCGTGAGGTAGATGGAGTTGGAGGTACGTTTCCCGTTGGCGGTTTTAGCGTAGACGTAGACTTGGTAGTCCGCGAGCTCGATGCCGTCGCCGGCGGGGATGAGTTCGGAGGTGGCACCGCCTTCACCCCTGAGGCGCAGTTCTTTTTGCAGGCAGAACCCGTTCTCGGGGTTGTAGACGATAGCGCGTACGAGGTCGTTGTTGTAGGCGTAAGCTCCCTCGATAGCGTTGGGCGTTTGCTCGAATTGTAGCTTGTAGCCGGTAGCGTTAGCGGCGACTTTAACGGCGTCGATTTCCCTGGCGGACGCTCCCTTCAGGGTAAGTTGCTCGCGCTTGAATTCGAGTATCTGTTGGGCGTTGACGGGGGAGGCGTTGACGGTCACGACGGGTTTCCACAGGGGCCCCTGTGCCATGATGATTTTCGACCAGTCGATTTGGCTGGCAAATTCCTCGTTCGACTTTTTCTTCGGGTCAACGGGGGTGTCGGGGTCGATCTTGGTGGTGGTGATCACTTCCGCGTTCTTTTTGTTCACGCTCGTGAAGCGGTTCGCCCACTTGACGCCCTTGCTGTCCGGCGGGAAACTTTGGCGCAAGGCGAGGTTGAGGAATTTCACGTGGCGATTCAATTCCGAGAATCCCGACGCGTTTTTTTTCTGGTCTTCCTGCAAGGGGGCTTGCGTGGTGTTTTCCATGCGGACACCTGTCCAACCTTTACCGATGGCGGAGTAGATTTTGTTCCCGATTCTTCCCGTTACCAGGGTGTACTCGGGTGATTTTTGTCTAGCCATTTTTGTAATGTATTTAATTTGTAACTCAAACGCCTTTCCATACTCTTCGTGGAAAGCTCTTAACAAAGGTAGAATCATATTTTTTTATATCCAAGAAAAATTATAAATATTTTTAGAATAAATTAACATATACTCTCGGCGTTCCGGGTTTACCTTCCCCGCGGGGTGGCAATATGGCGTGAAACGCCCGTGATGGCGGGGGATGGCGTAACTCTTCCTTCAGTTTAATATCCATAAGTGTTCCATAACTCTTCCATAAGTTACCCTTGTTAGCATGGTATAAAGGTAGCTGTGGTATGGGTAATTTGAGGAATATTTATTAAATTTACAGTTAAGGTGGAATGAAGGTGCGTCGGGGGAGTATTAACGGTAAAAAGGAGGTTAATATGGCGAATTTGAAATCAAAAGGTAAGGACAGCGGACGTCAACGTTCCGGGGGTAAAACAAAGTATTACAGGAAAGGTAAGGAATGCACGTGCGACAGCAAGCGCACTCCCGCGACGACGGAGGCGCGGGACAAGGCTCTCGCCAAGCGCACGGATGCGCAACGGGACAACTCGGATTGGTTCAGTGCGGCGACACTGGTGGAGAGTACTGCGTACCGGGTGCTGGAGGATTGGAACATGTGGAACGATTTCGCGCGAGATTTGACGGTCACGGGATGGAACCTGTGCCACATGATTAATGGCCCGTATTGCGACGGCAGCGGGGTGATTAATTTCCCGGCGTTCGTGTTCAGCATCGGGTGGCTTGCCAATTCGACGTACACGCTCGTGAAGCGGGAGGGATGGACCGTGACGCTGGAGTGGACGAGTACCGCGAGGCAATTGCGCTCGGGGGGGAGGGATAGGCTGATGGTCGGGTACTTTCACGCCGCGCATCCCGATTGCCCGCAGTTCCTGGAGGACACGGGAGCGAGGCGGGAGGACGGGAAGGTAACGCTGACTCTGCCGCGGCATGACGCGCCGGAGGGGGACGTGTTGCACGTTTACCCGTTTTTCGTGCGGCGGAACGGCACGGATTTCTCGCGTTCGCTCTATTTCCGGGTGGCGGACGGGATGGACGGGGAAGTTTGAATAATTGAAAGTTGAAAATTGAAAATTGAAAATGAAAGGACTACCTCCCCTTAGTTCTTGTCTTGCGCGGAAGGGGGGAAACGACTCGCCGGAGCGTTTCTCTCCCCACGTGAAAGGAAATTTGAAGGGATAGTTTTTTACATTTTCAATTTTCAATTTTCAACTTTCAATTTTTTTCATGAAAAAGTAATACCAAAGAATAGTTCGGGTATTCTTATGGTGTTATGGATAAAGATAGAATATATATAGTATTGGATTTATTTCTTAAATCTTGGAACGGGACTCTAAATCGGGCGGAAGAGGAGGAGCTGGGGGCGTTGTTGGCGGAGCCGAGATGGGCGCGGTTGAAAAGAAATCTGGAGAGTGACCGTTTTATAATGGCGAGGTTCAAGGAATACGGGAAATATAATTCCGCGGCGGATTTCTCGTTTTTCCTGAAACAGGTCAGGAGAAGGGAGAAGTCGCGACACGTGAACACGTGGTGGCGGCGGGTGATCGCAAGTGCGGCTTGCGCGGCTATTTGCGTTGCCGCGGGATGGTGGTGGTCGCGGGAGGCGCGTGAAGAGGCGGCACCCGGGTTCATGGCGGAGAGTGCGGTGGAGCGGCAAGGCGCCGACCGTAACAGTGTGCGTCTGGTGCTGTCCGATAATCAAGTAATCACGTTGTCGAAGAAGACGGAGATTATCCCTATCTCGCGTCTGGATTCGATCGGGGTTTCGCGGTCGGCGGGTGTGCCGACGCTGGACTACACGCGGTTGAAAAAAGAGCTTTTGACGGACACGGTGGTCTACCACACGTTGATCGTGCCGCGGGGGGAGATGCAGTCCGTGATTCTTTCCGACGGTTCGCGCGTGGTGGTGAACGCCATGTCCATGCTGAAGTACCCGGTCGTGTTCCCGGATTCGACGCGGGAGGTGTACGTGGAGGGCGAGGCGAAGTTCGAGGTGGCTAGGGACGGCGGGAGGTCTTTCGTGGTTTCGGGCAAGGATTTTCAGGTGGACGTGCTGGGGACGGTGTTCAACGTGATGAGTTACGACGAGGAACCGGTGTCGCTGGTGACGCTGCTTGAAGGGAAGGTCAGGGCGTCGTCGGGCGACAGGACGGTGATATTGAAGCCGGGAGAGCAAGTGTCCATCACGCCGGATCACGATACGCGGGTGAGCGAGGTGGACGCGGAGGCTGTCGTGGCGTGGGTGGATAAAAAGATTAATTTCGACGCGGAGAGGTTGGATGCGGTGATGAGGAAATTGTGTCGATGGTACGACGTGCGGGTGCTTTACGAGACACCCGCCATGAGGGAACGGCGTTTCACGGGGATGATGATGTACGATGTCCCGTTGGAGATGTTTCTCGAGTGGCTGAGCACGACGACGGATATGCGATTCACGTTGAGTGACGGGGTGATCGTTGTTGCCGCGAGCGGCAAGTTACATACGCCGTGAGCGGCGGGTTACAAGTTACAGGTTGCATTTGCCGCGGGGCGGCAAGTTAGAGGTTATGGCATTCGATGAATGGCCAAGGGGGCATGCTATGCTTATTCTACAAATCAGACATACAAACGATGGTGGAGCCCGCGCGAGCGAGGTGATGGGACACGAGAGCGAGCGCGGGTTTTCATCTTTTATGAAATCTAAAACTAATCTACATGAAAAAGAAGAAGTCTAATCTATTGATGATGAAGAGGAAGACGGGCATCGTGTTGATGTTGGTTCTCTTTCTTCAATCTTTTAACACCGGGATTTGTCGCGCCCAATCGGCGGACGAACCGAGGTTGACCGTGGAGTTTAAAGAGACTCCTTTCACGGGGGTGCTGGATTACATCAAGCGTCACACGAAGTACGAACCCCTGTACAATAACGAGGAGATGAAGCGGATTCCCGCGGTGACGCACAGCTTCAAGTCGGTGCCGTTGTCGGACGTGCTGCGGGCTTGTCTGGAGGGGACGGAGTACACGTTCAGTTTCTACCAGAACATGATCGTGATACAGAAGCGGCAGCGGACGCTAGAACCGGTATCGGTACGCGGCAAGGTGCTGGACGAGAGGGGGGACATATTGCCGGGAGCGACCGTGCTGGTGAAAGGAACGACGATCGGGGGAAGCACGAGTAACCAAGGTATTTTCGCTTTCAATTTGCCTAAAATGGATACCATTTATCTGGTGGTGAGTTTTGTCGGTTACGAGAGTCAAGAGGTGGCGGTCGCTGATTTTAGCAAAGAGACGGTGGTACGCATGAAACCGGACACGAGGGAAGTGGAAGAGGTGGTCGTGACGGGATACGGGAACGTGAGAAAGACGAGTTTCACGGGTAATTTCGTGACCGTGAAGCGGGAGGAGTTGTTGAACGTGTCGAAGACGAACGTGATTAAGGCGCTGGAGGTTTTCGATCCCTCGTTCCGTATCAAGACCAACAACCGATGGGGTTCCGACCCGAACGCGCTGCCGGAGATGCAGATTCGCGGGCAGTCGAGTATCGGGGTGAAGGATTTAGACCGGAATTCGCTGTCAAAATCAGCGTTGGAGAATAATCCCAACTTGCCGATTTTTATTCTCGATAATTTCGAGACGACGATCCAGAAGGTGTACGATATGGATCCTAACCGCATCGAGAGTGTCACGATATTGAAGGACGCGGCGGCAACGGCGTTGTACGGTTCGCGGGCGTCGAACGGCGTGGTGGTGATCACGACGGTGGCACCGCGGTCGGGCGAGGTACGGGTGACGTATAATATGGTGGGGACGGTGACGATGCCGAACCTGTATGACTATAACCTGATGAACGCGAAGGAGAAGCTGGCGGCGGAGGTGGCGACGGGGATGTATGATATCTCGGATAAAGAGTTGTGGGTGGGGTTGTTCACGATAGAAGAGTATCAAGCCAAGTTGAAAAATGTTATAGAGGGGGTGGATACTTACTGGTTGAGCAAACCGTTGCGCTCGGAGTTTAATCACAAGCACAGTTTGTACGTGGAGGGAGGAAACGAAGAGTTCCGTTACGGCATCGACTTGAGTTACAATAACGAGAACGGGGTGATGAAGGGGTCGTACCGCGACCGTATCGACGTGGGGTTCTCCATGCTTTACACGACGCCGAAGGTGCAGGTGACGAACCAGATCACGTATGGCGTGACGAAGGAGAAAGAATCTCCCTACGGTGATTTTTCGACTTACACGAAGTTGTTGCCTTACGAGAAATACAAGGACGAGAACGGTAAGATGTTACGCCGCTTGAATTGGTCGCGCGTGTTGGATTTCGAGCCTATCAACCCGTTGTACGAGGCGGAGCTGGGGAGTTACGACAAGGGGAAAACGAACACGATAACCGATAACCTGAGTGTCAACTGGTATATAAAGCCCACGTTATGGGTTCGTGCCGAGGCGAGTGTCACGCAATCGGTGAACAAGAGAGAAAAGTTTATTGACCCGTTGTCAGTACATAATAATTTGCAGTACGGGGATGACAGGAGTTACGTGGGGAGCCTGACGAAGTCGGACAGGGAATCCACGTCGTGGGAAGGGAAGTTCACGATCTCTTATAATGAATCTATCCTGAACCATAATATAAATTTATCCGGCGGCGCGGAGGTGAGGACGAGCAAGAATAACTCGAGCTCGGGTACTTACAAGGGATTCCAGTCGGCGGAGTTTTCTTCGCCGGAGTTCGCTCGCGATATGCCGAACAAACCGGGTTTCAGCGAGACTCAAACGCGCTTGTTCGGGGTGTATTTCAGGTTGAATTATTCTTACCGGGATATTTATCTGGCGGATGCCACGGTACGTTTTGACGGTTCGTCGGAATTCGGTTCGGACAAGAGGTACGCGCCTTTCCTGTCCGCCGGCGTGGGGTTGAACGTGCACAAGTATCCTTTCATGGAGCGGTTCGGTTTTATCAACCACTTGAAGGTACGCGGTTCTTTCGGGCAGACGGGTAACGTGAATTTCGCGCCTTACGCGGCGGTTCCGACTCACGTGATCGATACCGACGAGTGGTACGTGTCCGGTCCGGCTACAAGTTTGATGTCCACGCGGGGTAACCGGGATTTGAAATGGGAGAAGACGAATAAACTTGACATGGGGTTCGAGCTGGGGGTGTTGAATGATTTGTTTTATTTGGAATTCACGTGGTATAACGAGGTGACGAACGGTTTGATTAACGATGCGTCGTTGCCGAGTTCCACGGGGTTCACGACTTATTTGACGAATGTCGGTAAGGTGGATAACAAGGGGTTCGAGTTGCACCTGAGGGCCCAGTTGCTGCGGACTTCGGACTGGTACGTGGCGGTTTACGCGAACATGGCGCATAACAAGAACGTGATAAAGAAGATTTCCGATTCGCAAAAGGCTTATAATGATGCCGTGAACGAGTATTATAACCAGACGATAGAGAGTATCTGGAATGATGATAACCCGAATTTGAACCGGGTGATGACGAAATACGAGGAAGGAGAATCGCTTTCGGCCAAGTACGGGTTGAAGTCTTTGGGTATCGACCCGGCAAACGGGCAGGAGTTGTACGTGTACCGCGACGGGACGGTGGGCTACGAGTGGCGGGCGACGGAGATGCGGAATATCGGGGATGAATTGCCGTGGGGAACGGGTGCTTTCGGGGTGAATTTGAGATGGAAGAATTTCACGTTCGGCACGAGTTTCACGTACAAGTTCGGGGGTGACTTTTATAACGAAACCCTGATAGAGAAGGTGGAGAACGCGCAGATTCAGACGTTTAACGTCGACCGCCGCGCCATGGCACAACGTTGGCAGAAGTTCGGGGACGTGGTGATGTACAAGGATATAAAGGATGAAAGACAGACCACCCAGCCGACTTCCCGTTTCATGCAACGCGAGAATATTTTGGAATGGAACTCGATGAATATCGGGTACGAGATCGGGAGCGAGAAGCTGAAGAGATTCGGTATCGAGAATATCCGCGTGGAGGTGGGTACGAATGACTTGTGGAGGCTTTCGACGGTAAAGGCGGAACGCGGTTTGAGCTACCCGTACGCTAATTCGGTGAATTTCTCCGTGAATGTTAGATTCTAGAACGCGATAAAGTTAAAGATATGAAGACAATAAGATATATCATGGGTTTGCTGGTGGCTTTCTCGATGACCGGCTGTAACGATTGGTTCGAGGTAAGCCCAGAAACTCAAATCAGCAGTGATGATTTGTATTCTACCGGGAACGGGTACAGGATGCAGGTAAACGGTATTTATAAAAGTCTGTCCGGCGAGAGCCTGTACGGGAAGGAGTTGACGTGGGGGCTGGTGGACGTGTTGGGACAATATTACGTCAAGCAGAATATGGATCAGGTTTACCAGAACGTGAACGACCGCTTGTATGAAACCAGCGATGTGCTTTCTTTGACAGACCGGATTTGGTCGAGTATGTATAAAGTGGTCGCGGATTGCAATAATATTATCGAGCACGTGGAGAAAGCCCCGAACAGTATATTCGAGAACGGGGAAGGGGAGAAGTGTAAAATACACGGGGAGGCTTTGGCGATGCGTGCTTTCATCCATTTCGACCTGCTCCGCCTGTTCGCCCCCTCTCCCGCTCAAAACGAGAACGGGACGTGGATTCCTTACGTGAAGGATTCGGAGTCGGTGATTAATAACAAGATGACGGTGAAGCAGGTGCTGGAGAACGTGGAACGCGATTTACTGGAAGCACATTCGCTTATGGTACAATGGGATTCCGTGGTTACTTACTACGAGAATCTGGGCGGGGATGTGATCTGGATGTGGAGGGTTATGTCCGGGTTCTGGAGCGGTTGGGATGAAGAGAGCGAGTACGCGGAGTTTTTCGGGCACCAGCGTTCCCGCATGAATATGGTGTCGGTGAACGCGCTTTTGGCGCGGGTGTACGCTTACATGGGCGAGAAGAAGAAGGCGTATGACGTGATCGAGAACACGTTGAAGATGGGGGGATCTTGGGAACAGTGGGGATTTGATATGATGGACTGGTTGGAGCAGGGGGAGTGCCGGTTGCTGGGCGACGTGATGTTTAATCTCTATAACAAACAGGTGGGGGAATATTACGCGCCTTATTTGACGACGGAACGCCCTCTTTACCTGAGGAATATAACGCAAGTGTTTCCTGACCGGAACCAGATTGACGGTCGGTTCGAGAAGTTGTTGATAAGGGTAGGCACGAATTACGCTTCGGCGAAGAACCGGAGGACAAATTCGGACGTGGCTTATTTGCCCGTGATCCGGAAGAGTGAATTGTATTACATGAAAGGTGAATATCTGGCTTCCGTGGGGAGGGTGGACGAGGCGGTGGAATTGCTGCGGACGGTGAGAAGCGCGCGCGGTGATATCGCTACCGACGATTTGAACACTATCACGACGGAAGCGGGATACGTGCAAGCGATGCTGACGGATGCCCGGAAAGAGTTTATCGCGGAAGGGCAATCGTTCTACATGTTCAAGCGCCTGAATCTTCCGGTGTTTGACGGTAACCAGAATATTGACTTCAGGAATAATAATTATTTGCCTGTGCCGAAGAGCGAGGAGAGTGCTTTTTAAGTCTGTTAATTTTAAATAGGTAGAAATGAGATATGTAATTTTTATACCGGTGTTCGCGGCTTTTCTTTGGGCTTGTTCCGAGGATAAATTCACGACTTACGATTCAGATAGATTCTTGTATTTCACGAGGGGGATAACCGCGGACAGTATTACCGAATCGTTTTTCTTTTACCCGGGCGAGGATACTCACGAGGTCAAGTTGGAACTGGCGTTTGCCGGGATACCCGCGGGGGAAAATATGACTTATCGCGTGGATGTTGACGAGAGTTTGACAACGGCAGTGAAGGGTGCCGATTTCGATTATGAACCGGAACAGACGTGGGAAGCCGGCAAAGAGAAGGATACGCTCGTGGTGAAGTTGATTAAAACGGCGAAGCTGGAAAACGAGATGGTTCGGGTGGTGTTGAAGTTGACGCCGACGAGAGATTTTGCCTTGGGACCGGCGGGCAATGCCAGAAGCCAGCGAATGATATTTACTTCCATGGCGATAGCTCCCTCGTGGTGGACGAGCGATATCGTGAGGTATTACTTGGGAGAGTACAGTGACGCTAAATATGCCAAGTTTATAGAGGTTACCGGCATCAGTGACATGAGTGGCATGGGACCGACGGAGTTGAGGTATTACTCGTTAAGGTTGAAGTATCATCTGGTAGAGATGAAAAATGCCGGAACTCCGGTGATGGACGGTGACGTGGAAATGACAGTTCCCATTGTTGGATAATTAATTGAATAATGTTATGAAGATACAGAATTATATATGGGGTGTGTTTGTGGCGATTCTTCTTTGCGGGTGTTTCGAGGATAAGGGGAATTACGACTACTCGGAAATGCCGACGGTGTCCGTGGTGGAATACATCACGAACGAGGATGAATTGGGTAGCTTTTACGCATTGACGGTGGGGGATGTGATTAAGGCTTCCCCGGTACTGGAATACGCGGGGGATTCCACGGCGTTGTCATTGACGTTTGAATGGATAGTGGAGAATGGGGTGACGAAGGAGGTGAAATCGCTTGGGTTTGGTAGAGAGCTGGAATGGAAAACGGATATGGGTGGTTTCATGACGGTGTACTTGTTTATTACGGACACGATTACGGGTTACCAGCTTGCCGACCGGGGATTCAGCATGTGGCCGACGGACAACGATTCGATGTCGGAGTCGTGGATGGTATTGTCGGAAATAGACGGGAAGGCTTGCCTCTCCATTCTGGAGAACATGAGTAACTGGGAAGACGGTAGTTACGTGTACCGTTTCCGGGAATTGAAGGATTATTACACGAGCCAGAATGCCGGGGAGGAATTAGGCGGTTCGCCCGTGAAGGTGATGAACCACTGGTTGCAGAGCGGCAGTTCTTCCTCGCCCGGGATGATATTGATTCTCCAGAACGGGGGAGTGGGTCCGGTGTACGTGAGTAATCGGGATTACAAGAAGACTTTGGACTTGAAAGACGATTTTATAAACGGGGTGCTGCCGAACGTGACTTTCAAGGATGCCGTGGCGAATTCTAAATGCCATGTTTTATTGGCGACGAACGGGGATTTGTACCTGAAAGCGGTGGAACATCTGGATGTTTGGTTTGCCGGTAAATATATCGATATCCCGGTAACGATAGAGGGAGGAATGAAGATAGATCGTCTGGTGCGTATGTCGTATCAGGATATGGGTATCACGGGTACTTTCGCTATTGACGGTTTACATCACCGTCTTTTGTATATCGCGAATGACAATTCGCTGGAATATACCGGGAACTGGGGGGATGCCAACGCTATCAGTATCGTGCAGACGGAACCTGCCGAGGGTGTCACGCTCGCCATGGAGAATTTGAAAGACGTGGATATTCTTTACGCCGGCTCGTACGTGGGAAGTTTCCAGACGGAATGGGGTACGTCCACGAGTTCGGATATGTTTATGTTTTACAAGGATAACAGGAGCGGAAGTGACACGGAGGGGTTGTATTGTATCCACACGTTCAGGTTGGGTATGGACGACGAAACTTGGGAATTGAGAGCGTACCCGAAGATAGAGAGGGCATTTCCTGTCGGTTTCCAGAACAGGATCAACAGCGACAGCGAGTATTTTGTCGGTCCTCACGGGGATTTGGGGTTCTTTTTCTTCAGTAGCGGGGCGAATAACGGTGAATTGTGGGGGTATATATTCAGGGGGACGGGAGGAACCGATCCGATGAAATTGTTTGATTTCGGGGGGAAGAAAATCGTGAAGATAACCTCGACGGATTCGGGCAGCGGTTCAAGTAGCAACGGGATGGATTTGACTGTCGCTTTGGAAACAGGGGAGATTTATATGTTTAACGTGAATAATTCTCATTTCGCGACGGGAATAACTCCCAAATGGCAATCAACTGCCAGTTTTGGCAAAATCGTGGATCTTCGTTATAACGGATCCGCTCATAATGCAATTTAATAGTTCTGTGAGTTAGTGATTGCCGATTCAATAAATTTCTTCATCGGCTTTGCCAGCACCTCCTCTATAAACAGAGGAGGTGCTGAAATACAGGCTTGTTCTGGAAAACTTTTCTGTCATAAATCATGTAAATTGAAAAAATTCAGCTTTTAGAGTAATACCAAACCTCGTTTCATGTATTTATAGTACGGATGAGCGTGAGATGTGGCATTGTAAGTGAAGCTAACTGTAATAAACAAACAAATTGTGACAAACGAGTAGTACGGGACAAGGGAAAAATTAGAGTCTGAATCAAAATATCTGTCGGCATTTATCCGGTAGATTTTGCAGGGAATAAGTACGGCGCTTTGCAACCGGACAGTTCCCCGGTACTGTCATTATGTCTTCAATTGATTGTTTACACTTTATGAAAAACTGAGAAGTTTAACAAGAATAAAGATGGTAAACCTTGAATCTATTTTACCGGGGATAAACGGCAAGGACGAAAGATGTTGGGAACAACTTTACAATTCTTGCTATGCTGCGATGTGCGTTTACGTCGAATCGATCGTCAAGGATATGGATTGTGCGAAAGATATCGTGCAGGATCTGTTAGTGAATCTCTGGCATTCCAATGTGCAATTCGCTTCCTCGAAAGAACTAATGGGATACCTGTACAAATCTCTGTATCACAATTCATTGTTATACATCCGCAACAAGAAGAAAAGAGCCGCCATACTGGATAAGATTGACAAAGAAAAAGAAGAGGAGGATTTTGCCGCGGATTTCCTTCTGGATACGGTACAGGAAGAAATAGTACGCCTGCTCTACATGCATATCGGTGATTTACCCCGAATGAGAAAACAGATTATCAAGTTGAGTATAAGCGGTTTTTCCGGTAAAGAGATTGCCGAGAAACTAGGTATCAGCGTAAACACGGTGAAAGTCCAAAAGAACAAAAGCATCAAATATCTTCGTGATCGCCTTATGCATCGCGGGAGAGAACTCGACCTTTGAAGAGCCGCGGCAAACAAAGTGTTAAATTTAAGATTTTTCTAACGATTCGTTTGGAAAATAAAAAATAATGTTATATATTTACAGTGAACGATGATAGAGATGAGGGAAGAGAGTTTGGTTTGAGTTAGTAACTTTAAAATGAAGACGGAATGAAAGCTAAATGGAATCAAATGGTAATCGTAGCCCTTCTACTAGTTGTAATCACGAGCATCGTCGTATACACTTGGATAGGGATAGCAGAGATCATTCATTATTTTGATCATCTGGCGTACGAGTCCTTCACTACCGTGAGAATACTCGGTTTGTGACGGGGAACAAGGAACAACCGGTACACGATCCGGTAGACATGGTACTTAATTTTTCACAAGAGTGTCGATAACCCGATGATTATTGTTATTTTTGTAGGGACGGAAAATGAATAAAATAACAATTGATGACTTCTAAAATGATTCGGGTATTATCGCTGTTTTCTGGATGCGGGGGAATGGATTTGGGACTGGAAGGCGGATTTTCAGTTCATAGAGATAGTATTAATCAAAAAATAAATCCCGACTTTATAGAAAAGAACGGACGGAACGGGTGGGTAAAGTTACAATCAACCCGTTTCCGGATTGTTTTCGCCAATGATATACTGAAGGAAGCCCGGACGGCGTGGACACGTCATTTTGCCAAATACGGTTATTCCGCGGAAGTGTACCGCCAAGAGAGTGTTGTAGACCTCGTGAAACGCCACCGCGCAGGGGAAAAGGTATTTCCCGAAAAGGTGGATGTCGTCACGGGAGGATTCCCTTGTCAGGATTTCAGTCTGGCGGGGAAACGAGGTGGATTCAATTCCCATAAAGACCACAGGGGAGAGGTTATCAACGGGGAGATCGCTTCGGAAGAAACCCGGGGAAAGTTGTACATGTGGATGAAAGAAGTGATCGAGATCACGAAGCCCAAAATATTTATAGCCGAGAACGTGAAAGGACTGGTAAACCTCGCGAACGCGAAAGAGATTATTCAACGCGATTTCGCGCGGGCGGATGGTGACGGGTATCTGGTGTTGGAACCGAGGGTGTTGCATGCCGCCGATTACGGGGTGCCGCAATCCCGCGAACGCGTGATTTTTATCGGTATCCGTAAATCGGCATTGACTCCGGAGGCACGGGAGATTTTGTCGGGAGAAGTGATTCCGGCAGAATACTGTCCTTACCCTTTGCCGAGTCACGGTTATCGTGCCGCGGGAGAGGGGCTGATGCCCCCGCAGACTCTCGCAAATGTATTTGCCGGGTTGGAAGAACCGGAAGCGAGCGCGGATCCGTCGCAAATGTACTACTCCAAGGCAAAATTCTTGGGCAGGCATTGTCAAGGACAGATAGAGGTCGATCTCGCGAGTATCGCCCCGACGATCCGTTCCGAGCATCATGGAAATATAGAATACCGCCGGCTCTCGAAAGAGCATGGCGGAGTCATTGATTCTGAGTTGATGGCGGGTTTGAAAGAGCGTCGATTGACTCCCCGCGAGTGCGCGTTGATACAGACCTTTCCCCCTGATTACGAGTTCGTCGTGCCTAACGGGGGAGGGGGTAAATACAAATTATCCCCCTCTTCGGCGTATAAAATCATCGGGAACGCTGTTCCCCCCTTGCTGGCATACCATATCGGGAAACGCATGGAAAGCTTGTGGGATTTCTACTTCGGGAAGGAGCCGCTTGTTTAATTTTACAACTTCAACCGGAAGATATCGGAAACTTGTTTAAACCCGTGATGCTCGAAAAAGCGGTGGGCGGAGTGGTTATTCACTCCCGATTCGAGATAGCAATCCCGTATGCCTTTCGCTTTAAAGTTCTCCGTCGCTTCTTGCAGGAGTTGTTGACCGATACGTTTTCCCCTGTACGCGGGATCGACACTGAGGTCGAAAATCACACCGTAAGGAAATGCGCCGTCGTCCGTGATACCGAAGAGGACAAAACCGATAATATCTTCATCTTCCAAGTAGAGTAATAACGTGTTGGCGGGATCCGCGACTTGGCGGTCGAGGTATTTTAGCCACATTTCCTTGTAATCCGGTGCCAACTCGTTGCTGTCGAGCGCGACGCCCATTTGTAACTCACCATGCGAGATATAAGCCTTGTGATTCTCGATAACACGGGAAAAAAATTCGCAAAGGCGTGTCCTGTAATCTGTGGAGTACGTTTTTATCATATACGATGTGTTTAGTTTCTTGATTTCTTACTTATACGTTTCTTTCTTAAATAATGGATAATTACCCGGAGCAATACTTTCATACTGAAATAGATTCCGATAGACGTGATTATCACGAGAAGCACGGCGGTAAATACGCCGAACTCCTTGGATATCATCGAGAACACGGGTGCTTCCCCGTTCCCTTCCAGCAACACGCCGAAAAGCGAGGCGATGGAGATAAAGAGAAGGATGTTCTTCGTGCTGTTCGCTTCTTTGAGGTCGGCGATATTGTTGGCGTTCGTGAGGGATTTGTCTACCCGCTCGGTAATTTCCTTTAATTGGCGTTCGTCATCCTCGATACGCAATCGACGACTGGTTTCATGGTACATGTGCTTGTGCGACATGTAGCGAAGGTAACGCACCGAATCAAGTTGCAGGATGATATCCGACAGGCTGATACTCAAGCGGGCGTTTTGCTCGATCATGTCCAGAATCTTGTCATTGATAATGGTGAAGCCCTGTTGTCCGTCTTTGGAGTCCGTCCTACTGTTTTCCCTGATGGCTTGACGGGAGTTGAAGATGTATTTGTTGAGGACGTAATTGATCGTGTGTTTCTTTGCCAGCAGGATTTCGACCAACACGAGGTATTCCGGCCAACTGACGTGATAACGGTCCCGGCGGGCGAGATGCTTTTTCCAGTCGGTGGGAGCCTCTTTGCCCCGGTTGCCGTACGTGCCGACCACGAGGCTCATGGTTTCGTTCGCGAGCACGAGATCGTCCGTGTCAATGGCAATATTCTTGCCGCACACGTCTTCGTAACTGGAGTCCATGCGATACGGCCATTCTTCCGGGTAGAGCGTCATTAAACCCACGAGTTCCGCTTTGTGACATTGTTCGATGTGTTCGATGACCTGATCCTCTCGCATCCTGTCGAAACGGATACGACCGGAGTGACCAATGGATTCCCAGATGTCGAGGAATATGTAATTATGATCACCGTATTCGAATTCTTTCTCTTCCTTAGGTTTGTCGTGGTCTTTACACGGTTGCCTGTCAAAGAAATAGCGGTAACGTCGTTGCACTTCCTCGAAGGTAATTCCCTTTGTCCTCACGGTTGTCGGGTGGAAGTTTGACCGTTCGTCCAGATGTAGATCGCTGATGGTGACTATCTTCAAGGAACCGTCTATTTCCTGTCCTTTCAATTTCTTGTTGTACACCCAGTGTTCCACGTGCTGCACGATACCTGCCACGGCGATCAATTGATCGGTGTTGAAAGGAACATCCGTTTGACAGAATTTGGAACCGTTGATTCTTCCCGTTTTCGTCACGATAATGCGATAGGATATCTCTACCGTTTTGTTGAAAAAGACGGTAGCCCGCACATGCACGTGTCCCCACAAGCGTGCGGGTGTCAATCCCCCGATATCGATACAGATATCAAAACCTTTCAAGCGATAGCGTTCGATCTTGGGACCCGTGCGCATTCGATCGTGGGGTGTACCCTCGTCCCACGGGTGGCGCGGGCAGGTATTGGTAAATAGTTGATTGTCAAAGTTTCCCTCGTTGTCCTTTTTAATAAAAGACTTGACTTCAGGCTTCTCCGAATCGGGAATTTCGATCCCGGGAGAGGTAAAGGTCTGGATCAATATAATGGAAAACTCGTTATATACAAGTCCACATTCACATTGGTTGTAATTTTTCATAGCACCTAGGTTTCGTGCAAATGTAATTATTTCTTGTTGTTTGAAAAAATAATAATGACCGGGAGGAGGGATAGGATTAAATTTCTTAACTTTGTTAAGATATAATGATTTGATGTTGAATAAAATATATGAATATGATGCTAGGAGGTTTAATCGGAATATTTATTACCGTGATTTATATGGCACTATTCGTCGGGTTTATTATCTTGGGTTGGAACGCGTATCTGGCTCTACGGATATATATCCGGAAAAATAGTGATACAGGAAATAAGACTGACGAATAATCGTCAGCCTTGTACCAGTTCTTGCACGAAAGGCGTTGCCGGGTGGTTTCGAATATTGTCGGGCGTGTCGAATTGTTCGACGTGTCCCTTGTTCATAACCATAACCCGTGTGCCGAGTTTTAACGCTTCTTTTATATCGTGAGTGATGAACACGATAGTAACTCCCAGTTGCTCGTGTATTCGAAGTATCTCGTTCTGAAGCATTTTGCGCGTGATTTCATCGACGGCACCGAACGGTTCATCCATGAGCAATATGTCCGGGTTGGCGGCAAGGGCACGGGCTATGCCCACCCGTTGGCGTTGCCCGCCGGAGAGTTCCGATGGGTATCGGTCGAGCATTTCCTGTTCAAGTCCCACGACATCAATCAATCGTTCCACGGCACGGCGTGTTTTTTCCTTGTCCCGGTGATTTAACAGACCGGGGACATAGGCAATATTCTTACGGACAGTCATGTGGGGAAACAGTCCGATGCCCTGTATCACGTAACCGATGTTGCGGCGTAATAGAGTCTGGTCTTCTTTCGAGATATCCTTTCCGTCCACGTAAATAATCCCGAAAGTGGGAGATATCAACCCGTTGATTAGTTTCAGAACCGTGGTTTTCCCCGAACCGGAGCTCCCGATAATGGTCAGAAATTCACCTCGTCGGATTTCCATGTTAAAGTCATTCAGAATCTCCCGTTCCCCGTATGACTTCGTGACGTGTTCAAAACGAATAGCTATATCATTTCCCATGGTTATCTTGTTTTAGCAGACCTTTCTTTTGCAGAAATTCGGCGGCAACTTCCCGTTCGGAACGATGTTTCACGTCCACCTCGTGGTTCATACCCGCCATTTCAGAATCGGTCAGTATACCTTTCATTTTTTCTAAAATACCTTCCAGTTCGGGATGTTCTTTCAGGGTTTCTTCCCGTACCACCGTGGCGCAATAATAGGAGGGGAAGAAATGTTTGTCATCATCCAGCACGGTTAGGTTGGCTCCACTCAATTGACCGTCGGTGGTGAATATGTTCATGACATCGATGTTGCCCGACTTGATAGCCTCGTATTTCAACCCGATATCCATATCCAGATTCTTTTTGAACTTTATGTCATAATAAGCGCAGAGGTCGGCGTAACCGTCGTTGATCTCGTAAAAGTCGTACTCCGCGCCGAAAATAAACCGGTCGGGATAACGTGCCAGATCGGAGAAGGTTTTCAAGTGATATTTCTCCGCCGCGTCATTGCTGACAGCCAGACTATAAGCGTTGTTGAAGCCGTAGGGAGCCACCCATTTCAACCCGTACTCCCGCGAGTATTCTTTTTGCAGCTCGGCGTATAGCTCGTCCGGTGGCAGCAGGGTGTCTTTTTTCAGAATCACGAGCCATCCCGTACCCGTGTATTCCGGGTAAAGGTCGAAATCTCCCTTGACCATCGCCGGGTGAATGTTGCTCGTGCCGCCACCCACGCCTTTGGTAATCTTCACGTGAAGGTCGGAATTTTCTTCGATCAGCAGCGAGAGCATTTCCCCGAGAATGAATTGCTCGGTCATGGGCTTCGTGGCGATATGAATGGTATCTTTTTTCTGCCCGCATCCCCACGGTAACACGAGCCCGATAATCACCGCGAGTGAATAATATTTCATGTATCTTTTCATATTAGTTTACGTTTTCTTTTTATGTATTTTTCATAGCGTCCCACGCCCCAGTCCGCCAACAGGGCAAGCAGGGCGATGAGCAAACTTCCGGCAATGGTCATGGCGGAATTGTTCGTGGTGATACCCCGGTAGATGGCAACGCCCAATCCGCCCGCCCCGATAAAAGCGGCAATACCCGTGAGGGCAATCGTCATGACGACCATGTTGCGTATCCCCGACAAAATCACGGGGAATGCCAACGGTACCTGTATCTTGTAAAGTATCTGGAACGTGGTACTTCCCATGCCCCGTGCCGCCTCGATGATCTCCCGGTCAATACCCGTGATGCCCGTGTAAGTGTTACGTACCATGGGTAGGAGGGCGTATATCGAGAGAGCGATAATGGCTGTCATGTTGCCGATGCCCGAGAACGGGATCAGAAACCCGAACAGGGCTATCGACGGTATCGTGTAAATAAAATTCGTGAGTCCCAGTATCGTGGACGAGCTTTTCCGGTAAAGGCTGATCAATATACCCAACCCCAACCCGATAATGGCGGCAACCACGATGGATACCAGTGATATCTGGAGGTGTTCTCCCGTGAGGCTCAAGAAAAAACGCCAGCGCTCGACGTATAACGTGTAAATCTCTTTTATCATCCTGTTTTGTTTTTGTTATTAAAAATAGTAACCCACGTTCACGTTGAAACGTGCATGCCACGAGTTACTTTCACCTCCGGCACCGAAACCGTTCCAATCGGGTCCCAGCCACCCGTGATTCTTGCCCATGGCGTAATCAACGTATATGATGACAGGATTACAGTCCAACATTCCCCCGGTGACATTCTGGAAACTGTCCTTGAAATCGTTGTTTTGTTTTTGCAGGCACCCGAAGTCGTTGTATATTTGTATTTTCTTTAGAAACTTGCGGTTTACGGGGAAAGTATATCCGGCACTCAACATGTAGATGTTCGCTTTCGCGGCAACGAGGTAGGGTGCCCCATAGGCGGTCATGGATATGACCTCATCGTCATCGTCCGCGGCGTTTTTAGGGTGCATGGCGTAGGTCGTTACTTGCGCTTTCAGGCTTACCTGTTGCCATAGCAGTTCGTAATGCAAAGCGAGAGCGTAGTGCGTGCCGTTCTTCCGTCTGTCGAGGTTGTAGAGTTGACCGAACTCTGCCGACGCTCCCAGTCGTTGCCGGGAGTTTTTCCCGAATTTATAGAATGCCTGCCCGTTAAACTGGTTTATCTCCTTGTTGCGTCCTGCCACGTCATAACCGTAACGGTCGTCCGAAGTTTCGTTGTCCGAGCCGAAAAGCAATTCATCGGCATTCTTGAAAAAGGCAAAAGCGAGCTCCCAACGCTCGCCGGCGTGGAGATATTTGATACCCATGTCCGAATCATCTTCCAGACCGACATAATAGGCTATTTGCAAAAAGAAGTTATGAGAGGCTACGGGTTGTATCCCGAAAGGTACGCCTGTCAGACCGACTTGTATCTGGTTATTTGCGTTAAACCGGTAACCGATCCACCCGTATTTCAGCATGGGACCACCGAAATCCTTGCTGTAAAAGCGATAGTCGGCACTCAAAATAATATCGCGGTAAGAACCCGTCAATTTGAGGTATAACACGTCAAACCCGAAATCCCCGCCCCGGTCACGATGTCCTGCTTTCCAGTCACAGAAATTGTAGTTAAAGCGTAAAGCCCCGCCTAATTTGAATTTCGGGAGTTCCCTTTCTTTTTCTTGTGCGGGAAGTGAAACCGCACTAAACAGTATCCATATTATCAGTAAGAGTTTTTTGTTTTTCATTACACCCATCTTTTATCGTTTTTGGTGTATAACGGAAATTAAGTGAATTAGGTTTGCTTAAAATTATACTTTGTTTGCATAGTACTCGTGAAGGTAACCAAACAGCAGAAAAGTAAAACCATTTTAAGGTATCCCCGTTAAAGGAACAAGAACAGGGAGGGAAATAATACAATTTATGACCTGTGGCTTTAAGATAAAATAGAAGATTATGGATAAGAAATTTTTGAATTACACGGATTGGCAACAGACAGCCGACACGGTACACATGTACTTGCAAATGTTGGGTAAAGTGAAACTCGTGCGCTGCCATCAACGTCCGGAATGGGCACACGTGCGTTTGTATCTCTCGGTAGAAGGACTTTCCACGGGAATTATCCCCGGGGACGATTCTCCTTTTGAGATACAGGCTGACTTCATGAAACACATGATTATTTTCCGCAACGGGAACGGGAAAACGGTGCATTTTGATTTACACGACGGGCTTTCCGTGGCTGAATTTTATAAGCAGTTTATGAAATCACTGGAAGAGATTGGTTCCCCGACAACGATCAACGTGAGGGCGCAGGAATTTTACGATCCGGTAGATTTCGACAAGGACACGAAACACCACCATTACGACAGGGAAGCGGTACATTTGTGGCATCAGAACCACCTTTTCGCTCACGAGGCATTACGGGGCTTCCAGTCCCGTTTCCGGGGGAAAGTGGACGGTCCGGCGTACTATTTCGGTACGATGGATCTCACTGGTATCGTGTACAGTGGCGAATCGGCTCCTTTCGGTATGAACAAACCCATTTCCGATCATGCTTTCGACGAACGTTATTTCGAGTGCGGCTTCTGGCCGGGTGATCCGAATTATCCCCGTCCCGCTTTTTACGGCTTGCCTTACCCGTTTATCAGTGATTTGAGAGGTAACGATCATTTGATTCGTCCTGCTATGGCAATCTTCAAACCCGGTAAGAAAGAATTTTTCTTGACACTGGAAGATGCTTTGGCCTACGATGATCCCTTTGATGCCGTGCGGCAATTCCTGCAATCGAGCTTCGATATCATGCAGAAGATTCACCCGTGGCAACATTTGGACTGGATAACGACACCACTAACATACGCTAATTAGTTCTTTTCCCGAGGGAATCCTTTCTTGTAACGAGGAAAGATTGGTTTTGTTTGTTCCGGATTAAAAGTTTACCTTCGCGAAAAAGGTACGTTTATGATAGATCAATCCGTGATATGTGCAATAGCAACCGCCCCCGGCATGGGAGCATTAGCCGTGATCCGGCTTTCGGGTAAAGGTAGTATTGAACTCTGTGAGCGGCTGTTTGTTTCGCCATCAGGGAAAAGACTGGCGGCAGCACGCCCGAATACCGTGCATTTCGGCAAAATCATGGAGGGAGAGGAGATGATCGACGAAGTTCTGGTTACCGTTTTCCGTGCCCCGCACTCCTTCACGGGTGAAGATTCTATCGAGATATCCTGTCATGGTTCCGTCTATATCCAACAGCGTCTGTTGCAGTTACTGATTACTTCCGGAGCCCGTTTGGCCACTCCCGGGGAATTTACGCAACGGGCATTCTTGAATGGTAAAATGGATCTGTCACAAGCGGAAGCCGTGGCAGACCTGATTGCCTCGTCCTCGTCAGCCGCCCATAAAATGGCGCTAAACCAGATGCGGGGTGGCTTTTCCGACGAATTGATGAAATTGCGTATGGAACTTTTGCGTGTTACTTCATTGCTTGAATTGGAACTCGATTTCTCGGAAGAGGATGTCGAGTTTGCCGACCGCTCCGAACTACGTTCCATTGCGGTGGGTATCGATACCTTGATTTCCCGCTTGTGTGATTCCTTTTCTTTGGGTAACGTGCTCAAGAATGGTATTCCGGTCGCTATCGTCGGGAACACGAACGTGGGGAAAAGTACCTTGCTGAATGCCCTTCTTCGGGAAGACCGGGCTATTGTTTCCGATATCGAAGGAACCACCCGTGACGTCATCGAGGACACGATCAACCTGCAAGGTATCACCTTCCGTTTTATCGACACCGCGGGTATCCGCCATACCGACGATAAAGTGGAATCCATGGGAATCGAGCGCACTTTCTCCAAAATAGAACAAGCCCGCGTAGTGCTACTTCTTGTCGATACGACCAAAGATATCTCGAACTTTGTCCCGTATTATACCCGTGTCAAAGAACGTCTGGCTACCGATGCCCGCCTGCTGATCCTTCTCAACAAAATCGACTGTTTCCAAACCTCGGATTCCCTCGTGGCTGAAATTGCCGCCCTCTCTTCCGGCGAACCCATTCTGCCCATCTCCGCGAAGACAGGGTACAACATCCCCGACCTAGTGGAACAGCTTGTTGCTACCGTCAACATCAACGCCCTTTCCTCCGGCGACGTTATCGTCAGTAACGCCCGCCACTACGAAGCCCTATCCCGCGCCCGCTCCGCTATTGAACGTGTCATTTCCGGTCTGGACTCTCACCTTAGCGGTGAATTTATCTCCCAAGACATCCGCGAATGCCTCCATTACCTCGGCGAAATCACCGGACAAATTACAACGGATGAAGTGCTGGGGAATATATTCAAGAACTTCTGCATCGGCAAGTGATGGCTTGTAAACAGCCGTAACCAACTATAACCATTTAGAATAAAGTCGCTTTATATCAGCGACTTTTCTATTTTAACACTTTCCAATCCGTATTTGGAAGTAACGGTTTTTATCCATATTTTTCCTACATATTTCTACCGCGAAACAAATTGGGGTTTGTCCCAGATGTCACACTGAGGTAGTCGACAACATGTGTTGACAATGGTTTACATAGGTAGACAAAAAGCGAAATTAAAACTATATGGTTTCACTAAAAATATGGAGAAAACAACATGGAAGTAAAAAGAATTTGCCAATGGTGTGGTAAGCCATTCATTGCGAAGAAAACTACCACTAATTATTGTAGCCACCAATGTGCCAGTCAAGGCTATAAACATCGTATGAGAGAACGAAGACTCGAACTTCGTGAGTTACAGGATTTGATAGAAGTCAAAAGTAAACTTGACCATCAAGACTACTTTACTTTTGCACAAGCCGCACAGTTGATGGGCGTTTCTCGCCAATACATTTATAAACTCGTCAAAGAAGATAAGTTAAGAGCTTCAAGAATCAGTGCAAGGATGTCAATCATTCGCAGAGCCGATATTGAACTGATGCTCAAAACGCGCCCCTATGAACGAAGAAGAGTAAAAGACGATCTTGATATAACTGAGTACTATACTGCCGAGCAAATTTCCGAAAAGTACAAAGTATCGCAAAAATGGATTTGGGCATATACAAGAGAGAACAATATCCCCAAAATCCGCATCCGCCAGTTCAACTATTATAGCAAGAAACATATTGATGCAGCCTTTGCCAAATACGAGGTAGATTCCGACCTGACCGAATGGTACACGCCCGAAGAGATTCAGGAGAAGTACGGAATGACACGTGTCGCCATCCGTTCGCAAGTGTATCGAAACAACATCCCATCCAAGAAAGAGCATGGGCAGATATTCTACTCCAAGCTCCACTTCGACCTCTCGAAGAATTCCGAACAGGAGAGTAAGGCCGAATACTACACCGTCAAGGAGGCAATGGAGAAATTCAATCTATCCCGTGATTCGGTTTACGGTATTCTGCAATTCCATCAGATTAATCGTGAGAAGAACGGACGATTCGTCAGGTTCCTGAAAGTGGAGTTTGACAAGGTAATGGGTGTGCGTAAGTAACCAATCATAGACTTCCGTAAATTATTCCAAAATTAATCCCTGATGAAGGATTTCTGCATGGTTACATTACAGAGATTTGCCGACAAGTTAATAACAACCATAAAAATATGTATTATGCATGAGTGTAAAACCGTAACGTTAAGGACACGTCCTTTAAAGAACAGGATGCTGTCTTTCTACTTGGATTATTATCCGGGTTATCGAGACAAAGAGACAATGAAAGTTATCCGCCATGAGTCGCTTGGTATTTACGTCTATGCCAATCCGAGAAACAAGCGTGAACAGAACTTCAACGAGGTAATGACCGAGAAAGCCGAAGCCATCCGTTGCCGCAGGTTTGAATCTGTGGTGAATGAACGGTATGATTTCTTCGACAGGTACAAACTCAAAGCCGATTTCTTGGAGTATTATCGCAAACAACTCCGTAAGCATGACCAGAAATGGGAGTTCGTCTATCTCCATTTCAGAAACTTCGTACATGGCAAATGTACCTTTGAGGAAATTGACATCGACCTATGCAACAAGTTTCGTGAATACTTGCTGAGTGCCAAGAAGCTGAGACGCAATGGACCCATCACACGGAACTCCGCATCAGGATATTGGTCTACTTTCAGGGGATTCCTGAAAATTCTCTACCGTAATGGAATGATAAAGACCAATGTCAATGATTTTTTGGATAAGATTGAAACGGAAGATGTGGTTAAAGAGTATCTGTCTGTAGAAGAACTGTATAAACTGGCTGAAACACCGTGCAAGAAACCTATCTTGAAAATAGCATCGCTGTTTTCGTGCATGACCAGTTTACGTATCAGTGATATTCTTGCCTTATGTTGGGAAGATATTGTAGACTACTCAGCCGGAGGAAAATGCGTACATATAATTACGCAAAAGAACAAAGCGGAAGACATCATTCCCATCAGTGAAGAAGCATTGGGATTGATTGGTTACAGTTCCGAGAAGAAAGGTTTGGTATTCAAGGGGCTTATGCGCAGTTGGACACAAGCACCCATGAAAGAATGGATTCGCTCTGCCGGAATTACTAAAAACATAACTTTCCACTCGTATCGGAGAACATTCGCCACACTGCAAGCTGCGGCAGGAACGGACATCCGCACCATACAAAGCATTATGGCTCACAAGAGTATTACGACCACGCAAAGGTATATCAAGGTGGTGGATGCCAACAAACGGGAAGCCAGCAAGAAAATCACCCTGACAAGGAAAGATTGATAACGATTTTAGCCTCCATTTGTACGGGTATAGTATGATTTTTAGCCCGAAATCATACTATACCCGTTATTTTTTACCAATATTGGGCGATTTGTCATCACCAATTATAAGTATCTGGAATACGGTACATAACTTTGTGGCATAATCATTCCAAACATTTACAGTATATGACAAATAGGACTCAAATTCGTACTCAAAGGATAAGTTTTGTTCTTGCGCTGTCGGTAATCACCTACGCAACAATAAGTACTTATCTTTATATTTATCACGAGATCAACACAATGAAAGTAATGATACCCATAATACTTGGAATAGGGGTAACAGTTCCAACATGCGGTCTGCTGCAACGATTTTTCCATAGATGGCTGACGAAGAATCCAATCGATTTTTCTTTTGGTTGGCAATCTCCGCTTGTTTTTGACTCTGATTTCGAGATAAAAGACGGTTGTGCAAATGAAACTCAAACCATTGAACAGTCCAATAAATCAGTTATAGATAGTTATGATACACTGCTGGAGAACATCAAAAAGAAAGAAGCAGAAAGACAAGTAGAAGTCATGAGTGCTATTCGTGAATATGTAACTATTAAAACCGCTCCCTATCTGTCTAAAGAAGCTATTGCAACCCTCATTTCCAATATAAAATATATGGCTTGTGGTAGATATGACTTATACAAACCTATTCGCTCCAATATAGATAATCCGTTGAAATCTCCAGGACTACGCCATTTGGCATGGAACATCGGTGAACGTTTGGGGATATCCCTACTTCAAAGAGCAACTTTTATAAAAGCTTCATTCCCTCATGAACTCACAAATGCAACCATTGAATATCTAAAACTTAATTTGCGCGATAATGTTTCAAGTCAGATTCCAATTGACGTACCCGATAAAGGCGATTATCGCTTCCATTTATAAACAGATAATAGTAACTCAAAATAAAAAACGTATGCAGATGAAATAATTAATCCGGTCTGTATTGTTCTGCAAGGTTTCATTGAGTTGGTTCGCAGCATGTTAAACGATTAAAACACTTTTAATATGAAACAAGAAGAACTGACATTCAATGACCTGCCGGCAGTGGTAGGCGAACTGTGCAACCGGATTGCAAGCATGGAAAATATGCTGACGGAAAAACTTTCCAAGCAACACGAAGTCAAAGAGAACACGCACGTGCCCATGACAGTGCAAGAGGCTTGCGCCTATCTCAAAATGCCGTTATCGACCTTCTATTATAAGGTAAAAAAGGATGATATTCCAGTTATCAAACAAGGGAAGCATCTCTACATCTATCGGGACGAATTAGATAAATGGCTGGAATCCTCCCGAAAGAATCCGGCTCCGCAAAATTTCGAGGAAGAGAATGAGTCTATGTTAGCTTCCCATCGCCGTAAGCCGAACCTTAAAAACTGGTAACGATGGAGAAGGCGGATAATACGACTCTTTCACGTGAGGAGTTGGCAGTTTACATAGAGGAGTCAATAGTGAACGTGACAAGTGCATACGAACAGTCGCCTGTGGTGTTGATGGTGGACGATGCAGTTATAGGCACATTAGGCAATTTCAGTGCTTCCATAGGTAAGGCTAAAAGCAAGAAAACGTTCAATGTCTCAGCCATTGTCGCATCGGCATTGAGTAATGACACTGTTCTTCATTATCGGTCTACATTCCCAAAAGATAAACGGAAGGTGTTATACGTTGACACGGAACAAGGACGGTATCATTGTCAGAACGTATTAAAACGCATTTTACGTTTGGCGGATTTACCGGAAAACAAAGAGCCAGACAATCTGGTTATGCTGGCTTTGCGCAAATATTCTCCCGATATGCGATTAGCTATAGTTGAACAAGCTATCGGCACAATTCCCAATTTAGGATTGGTGGTTATAGATGGCATCCGTGATTTCCTGTATGATATCAACTCACCCAGTGAATCCACTGACATTATATCTAAATTCATGCAGTGGACGGATGACAAGCAGATACACATCCATACTGTCCTGCATCAGAACAAGAATGATGAACATGCCCGTGGTCACATCGGCACTGAACTCAATAATAAGGCGGAAACCATCATGCAAGTCGAAGTGGATAAAGAGGATAAGACCATAAGCGTAGTCGAAGCCATGCATATCCGCGACCGTGAGTTTGAACCGTTCGCTTTCCACATAAACGAAGAGGGGCTACCCGAACTGGTAGAACCTTACCTGCCCAGAGAAAAGAAAATCGGACGCCCGACCAAAGAACCGTTTGATCCGTACAAAGAAATTCCGGAGAATGTACATCGCGCAGCATTGGATGCCACTTTTGCGAATGGCACTATCGGTAATTATGGTGATTATTTGGAACGGTTGAAAGAGAAGTACGGATTGCAAGGTGTAAAACTCGGTCACAACAAGGCGGTCAAGGTAGCCACCTTTCTCAATAACAAGCGGATGGTGATAAAAGAGGGGAAAGAATATAAAATCAATCCCGAATGCCATTACTGAGTTCAACTTTACTTTATTGTCGGGGCGTATATATAGGAATAAAGCAAAGTAGGCAAGATAACATAATGTGAGATAGTCATACTCCCCCTCTTTTAGAGATATATCTTACTATCCGAATGCCGATTCCATATCCACATCCGATATGGCTTGCCAGGAAGTATCAACAGGTAACTGTTGCAAGATATGCCAAGGTATAACCTCACTGCGTTCCGGTTGTACATTGGCGCTCTTGCCTGCTCAGTTCCTTCGCCGGTGCGGTACTCGCAAGCTCGCACCTATTTACCATTATAGAACAATTAATATGAAAGAAAATACTGAAAATTCATTTGGTTCCTCTAACGAAACAAGATGCGTCTTCATCGGTGCGAAAGTCACTCCCCGTCAGAAAGAGCATATAAAATCACTGGCAGCACAATGCGGTATGACCGTAAGCGATTATATATTATCGTGTGCGTATAACTTCAAGCCCAAAGCAAGGCTTACAAAAGAAGAAGCGGCACTGTTGCAAAATTTGGACGATTGTCGGTCAGACCTTGTTAAATACACCTCCGCACTGCATGGAATGTCCACAAAGCAGCGCGTGGCAATGTTCAATCAGATTCCGTTCATGGTCGGTTGGCTCAAGGAACTTGGCAATGTAGCCGAAAGCGTCTGCCAGTTCCTGAATGCGGTAAAAGAGCATAACAAAATTCCGTCTAACGCTAAACATGAAGAAGAATGATTGCAAAAGCGAAAGCCATATCGCACGGCATAAACGCCATCCGTTACATTACCGGCGAATCACAGAACAAGAAACATCCGGAGAAAATCTATCGGGTATTGGATAATCTGTTGCACTCTGAACCGGACGCAATGGGAATATGGAACTCCATGCAGTTGACCTTATCCCAACATCGACCGATAAAGAATTCCGTAATCAGAATCGAGCTGAGTCCTTCGCCTGAACATACCCAATTCTTTGACATAGAGGACTGGCAAAAACTCTGGCAGGATTTCGCTGAGGAATTCGACAAACAAGTGATTACCGGCAAGGACGGAAAAGTCCGTTCCTGTCCGACCAATTTGACTAACAGCAAATACTCGGTTTGGCTTCATACGGAATCCAAAGGCGAAGTTCCCCACCTACATGCTGCGGTCTGTCGTTTGGATGAAGATGGCAATATCAACAACGACCATAACATTCATCTTCGTGCGCAACGTGCCGCCGAACGGGTGGCAAAGAAACGAGGCTGGACGACTGCGGCACAAATCAGAAATTCCAATATTCACCAAGTGAATCGTGACTGCATGGATACTCTGAAATCAATGCAATCATGGTCATGGGAAGCATACAAAAATGCTCTTATACGGAAAGGCTATGCCATACATGAACGAGAAGACAAGCAAGGTATTCTCCGTGGTTATGCACTCGTGCATGGGAACACCAAATACAAGGCTTCCGAATTGGGAGTCGGCAGGAATCTGATGATTTCGAAACTTCCTACGACATGGAATAAGTTGCATTATAAGTCAGGTGTTACCACATTGAACAGTAAACCTGAAGATATACAGCCGAAACATATTGAAAAGCCATCGGCATCCAATGCCACCAGATATAATACTTATCGTTCTGATACAGTTCCATATACTCTTAACCATGAAGGTAAGGAACACCGATTATATATTCCGGAAAAAGTGTTCGGCTGCTTCAATGACGAGTTTGATTACAGGTTCGTTTCCAACTGTCAGGAGCTTACCGATATGGCTGTGGCTATTTTTGTCGGACTGTTCGAAACGCCCAACGTTGCAACAGGAGGCGGTGGCGGAGGTTCGCAAAGTGACCTTCCGTGGAGAGACAAGGACGAAAACAATTTGCAATGGGCGCGCAGATGCGCCCGGATTGCCAGTCGTTCGTTAGGAAAGAAGCCGAAAACAGGATTGAAACGATAAGCCTATGAAGTCAAGCATGAAAAAGAAATTCGATTTTTCCGCAGAAATGGATGAAGCGGAATCCATAAAAGCCACTCCAAAGAATGAATATCTGGAGGAAGTGAAACGGCTACTTGACGTGAACGCCAAAGAACTTGCCAACCTGAATGACAATGTGCATAAGATGAGTATAAATCTGGAAAATTTACTTGAATTTCTTAGGGAATATAAATTGGCTATCGCCCAAGATACGCAGGAGCAAGCCGAAAAATTCGGGCAATCTGTACTTGATAAGTCCCTTTGCCAAATTCAAGACAAATGGGATGAAACCGAGCGAAAAATCCGCAAGATTGACAACCATATTTTCATACCACATATGACATTTTACATCTTGATTATCATACTGGTCGTACTGTTTTCTTTTTTCTCCAGTATCATAATAGCCAATGTGGAGATTTTGCACTCGGCATTGATTTGGAAGGCTGTTTTATGGACTATTCTGCTTGCCGCAGGCGGAATTACCACAATGATACTTCTTTTGAAAGTATTGAACAAGTCCCAATAGCAGATAACTACAAAGCAACGAGCCTTAAACCTGAAAATCAGGATTGAAACTCGTCGCTTTTCACCTCCATATCATTCTATATCCAAAGGGAGTAGATTGCCATCACCGAATCGGTCAAAATCGGATTGGAACAGTCTGTCTTGAATAATCCTATACTTTTCAAACTCTGTTTCCGCAAACTCTTTGGCAAATTCGGCAGACACATTTCCGTTATCCTGTAATATCGGAAGTTCTGCCACATCAATGAATTTGTCAATACGCTTTGCCCAATCCTCCATTGTCATTGGAATGTGACGTTTAGCCATATTTTCTGCCATATCAAGGGACGCATTGACTATTCTGCCCATTTCTTCCAATTCGTTTTCTCGTAAATAGTTTTTTGCAACAGACACATCTGTTTTGACAATTTTCCCATTCGGAGCCTTTTCCCAAGTTGTCAATCCCATGTGCTCTTTATCTGCATTGGCTCGTTCTACAATCAGCTCCGCAGCAGTATGTCCGTGTATAGCATAATGCATTTTGTTCTGTACTTTCTTGAAAAACAGACGAGTTATCGGAGCATCCTTGTTGTAGTCTATTGCCGTAGCATAAATATCGGTCAGTTTCTGATAAAAACGACGCTCACTCAGCCTTATCTCCCTTATTTCGGCAAGCAAATGTTCAAAGTAGTCCTCACCGATGAAAGAGCCGTTCTCCATTCGCTTCCGATCAAGCACATATCCACGGATGGCAAACTGCCGGAGTACAAATGTACACCACTGCCGGAACTGAGTGGCACGAACAGAATTGACTCTATATCCGACACTGATAATGGCATCGAGATTATAGAAGGTTGTGTTATAATTTTTGCCATCTGAAGCAGTTGTTTCCATTTTGGAAATAACTGAATGTTCGTCCAACTCACCACTCTCAAAAATATTTTTAAGATGCTTGCTGATTGCAGCTACTCCTACATCAAAAAGCTGTGCCATCGCCTTTTGGGTTGCCCAAATGGTTTCATTCTTATACATCACTTGAATCCCATCCCCCTTGCCTTCAAGCATGAAGATAAGAAATTCTGCTGTACTATTCCGTATCTCTATATTCTTTGCCATAAAAAATGTTACGATGACTATATCGGTTGGTTATCATCATCTACAATTTCAACAATTTCTCTGCAAAAAGCTTCTTGTGAAATTAGCAGACTCAAAACACGTGTGAAGTTATTCAGTTCTCTTTCTTCTGTGAGTTGTTGTTCTTGTGTTTTACCAATGTGGCCTACTCTGAAATACATGTCAATTGCCTTGTCAATACCACTCAGGATAGTTGGCATGTCTGCAATAATTGCTTCGTCCTTAACATTACCTTCAGAGGTAGATTCGACATAAATCGGATAACTACGGTGAACAGTTGTGATTGGACAAGATTCAAAATGTATTTTGCGGAAATATATTGTTGCTTGCCTTTTCATATCAGCATCAAGAGTCCTTGGGATAACAATTCTAATCTTCGCAGATTTGTATATTTTATCCCCAATTTGAATTTTATCACCTTGCCTAATTATCTCATCTGCCAATAATTTGATAAAATTTTCAAAATAAGAAATTGCGATAACAGTAGAAGGCAAAAGCCCTAGATGTCCTAAAGCAACTTTTTCATCAATTTTCTTTTTAAGATTTGACAGTTGCATTTCAAAGTCCTGATTAGGTATTTTGATCCCATCTTGGTTATAAGTTGTCGCGTAAGATAATAATGTAACGCCTAATATATCAGATGGTATTTTAACCGCATCTTCTTTAATGATATAGGCTCTGTCAACTCCAACTCTTCCCAAAAAGAGTCCGTATTCAAAAAGCACATTATCTCTTGCTGTATTATATTCTTGATTTCGGATTCTACTAATATCGTCAGCGGCAAATACCATAAAACCAAAATCAAACAAACTTGCAGACTTAAGTAAGGTTTCCAAAAAGCTTTCATTAAATTGAAATATGCCGTCATTCCAAATATAACAATCATAGTCTGGCTCAAAGAATGTTTTAATTCTTTGAACAACAGCTAATCCTTCAGTAGATGATCCTATAAATATCCTTGGTTTCATTTATTGTATTTCTTTATATATGTTCCACACTTCGTTATGCAATCGTTTCAAGTTTTCAAGCTTAGATGGATTATTTCTAAATATATATTCGGTTCCGTCTACAGATTTTAATCCATTTGCTTCCGACTCGTTTTGACATAAGTGGTAAAGCTTGAGCCATAAAACCCGGACCAAGTCTAGGTAGTAAGAATTGCGATATTCTTCAATATTAATATCATAGCAGATTGCATTTATATCAAAACTGGTTAGGTCTATATTTACTGATGCATCCGCTTTTACATTTTTAAGGAATCGAATCATCTTTTTGAGTCGTCCTTCGGTGTATGAACTTCTCGTGTTGATTCTATCTATACTGAGGAAGGGATAGTCTGGTCCAAGACGATCATTCTTTTGTTTATCGTAAATATAAATGCCTCTATATACATCGCCATTTCCACTAATGTATCCAAAAGAATCATGCCATGAAGCAACAACAACGTCAACATCACGATGTAGGTTTTGGTTCGTTATACGTATGGATTTTGGTTTCGTAATATCGCATATTACATAATGAGATTGCAAAATTCTTTCGTCTTCCAAACGAAGTTGTCTTAAATCATAATTTGCATCTCCAGTATATCGATTAAAACTGTTGACCCAATTTTTTATTCGCATCGTTTCAGCATCATACGAGTAGGGATGATTTTCAACAAATGCTTTAGCTTTGCTGTAATCTGTATCTTGAAATTTACAGGTAATTGTAAGCAAGTCAATATCACTAACACCACGAATATGAGTTCTAGTCATTACAGAACCCTGGTAGCGAAAATCAACACTTTGCTGTAGTTCTCTTTGCAAATGCGATTTTGCATTTTCACCTGCTTCTAAAGTCTTGTTCGTATATATAGGGTCAACTTCATTCATGGCAAGCTTTACATATTTTGCAATATCCTTGTCTATGCCAGAAAGGGAAGAAATGGAATTCAGTCGGACTTCTCTAAGAGAATCCGGATTGTATCTACTTTCGATACGATTAATAAGACTTGTATAATCAGCCATAATTACACTTTTAATGGTTAAACTTGATTTATAGCCACAAAATTAATACGCATCTATGTAGCCTTTTTGCATAACAAATTTAAAGTTGAAAAATCGCATCTAATTGCTTCCTTTTGAAGAATACTCAGAAGCCCTCTCTGCTACCATACGACTATCAGCCTCTTCTTCCATTATGGTATATGTTTTAGGCTGCTTATCAATATGTTTGATATTAAACTTATCTTCTACCATTTCGAGCTCTGTTATGTTTTTAAATGTCACATACATAAACATAGTGGTCACAACGTGAATCCCTAATTGAACCTCTTTTGCTTCAAGACTCTTAGCTTGGTGGTTTTCTTCGTTTCGTAAGTTTACAAGAATATCAATATACTGTGCAAACTTCTGGTCAATAGGTTTGTCACTATATTGCAGTTTGTTTAATTGCATACAATACAAAGCATTACTCAGAGCCGCATATTCAACTTCACCATTTTTATCAGTAACCTCTTTGTCTTTGATAAGGAAATGAAGCTTTTTTAAGTATGATTCATACCCTGTTACAAGGGTCTTAAGATAAATGCGTTTCTCTGCCAAAGTAAGGGTATTCGGACTACAATAAAGTTTGAACATAGCATTGAGTATTGTATCAGCCAAACCATTATATTTGCTAATGCTGAATACTTTAATCACCTTTATCATCCAAATGAATGCCTCTTCAACTGTTCTGCTGGTTCCTGCCATTCCAACAAATTCCTCCCGGATTAAAGGAATCATTTTACTTTGCAGATTCGCTATGGTATAGGCTTTTTCCTCTTGTTCGCGATAACGTTCATATATGGCATGTCCCATCTGCTGCATCAGAGTCTGATAGAACTCCTGATTTTCAAACAATTTACGGTAAGCATCGGTCTGTGTCGTATAGCACTGCTGAGCTGCTTTACTGAAAATATCCGGGAAGATGCTCTCTACAAATTGATTCTCATCGTTACCTATAGCTTGTTTCTGCATTTTTTTCGTTGCAGATTTCTGTATCAGGTCAAAGATACCTTCCACCATTACCTGGTCTGCTTCTGAGAATTCACCACGGAACATAATATTCACCTTGGCAATAATGTTATCCAGCAAATCACGAGTATCTTCCGGTTTATGAGATGCTCCAGGATTCTCTCCCTTTATCTCCGGCTTGTCACCATCAAGGGTTATATGTGTCATTTCTTTTGCCTTGATAGTATTGTTGACAAGACGTACTTTCTTGTCCAAATCAACTCTTTCGCGTGGATTTCTGGGTAATACACGATAGAGGTAATCGGCAAATATGTAGGACTTCATCAACGAACGATCAAAGGTGCGGGCTATCTGCGCCATATAAGCGTAGAAACGAATGAAATTTTTAATCTTGCCCCGTACGGTGAAACGCGTGTCTTCATCTAGTTCCTCGAATCTATCTACAATTGGCTTTAGCTCATTGGATAATGCACCCAGTTTTGACTTGTTCTTCTTGTCCTGTGTGGCAACAAACAGGTCATAGAATTTTTCTTCGTTTTCAGTAGTCCAAAGATGGTATAGCTCAATGTCCTTGTGGAATTGATATACATAGTTCACATTGACAGGGTTGATTAACTCTGTACCTTTAAAGAATGGCTCAAATGCAGTTTTGATCTCTTCGGAGCTATTTACGAAGTCAAACACGTATGTATCTTCTTTCAATGGATTGGCGCGGTTCAGACGAGATAATGTCTGCACCGCTTTTACATTTTTCAGTTTCTTGTCAACGAACATGGTGTGAAGCATCGGCTCGTCAAATCCGGTTTGATATTTATCCGCAACAATCAGCATGTTGTAGAAGTCACTGGCAAAGTAAAGCGGAAGTTTATCTTCAGAGATACTCTTATTATCGCCCCTTATATTGAGTTTTGGCTCAGTGTATTCCACACCGTTATATTCCACCTTGCCAGAAAAAGCCACCATCGGGGTTATGTCGGTAATTTTATGTTGCTTGCAATACTCCTTAACAGCAAAGAAGTATCGGACTGCGTGGGCACGGCTGGATGTAACGACCATCGCCTTGGCTCTTCCTGCCATGTTTTGAAGTGTTACTTCACGGAACTTCTCAACAATAATAGCAGTTTTCTTATTGATAGTATCCTTATGATTATCATGAAACGCTTTCAATGCTATCGTTGCAGGCGTCTCTTCATAATCGGGGTTGTCCTCTGATTGGCGTGCTATCTCGTATGAAATTTGATACGTAGTATAGTTTTTCAGCACATCCTTGATAAACCCTTCTTCAATAGCCTGTAACATGGAGTAGTTGTGATATGCCTTATATTTATCCTTATCAGGGGTTTCGCCTTTCTCCACTAATATGCCGAAGGTCTGAAGCGTTTTGGGTTTTGGAGTGGCGGTAAAAGCATAAAAAGAAAGGTTATTATGATGGCCTTGACTTAGCAGATCGAGCATCAGTCTGTCTTGTTCTTTCTCCAATTCTTCTACGCTCTTGTCTTCCCATTCAGCAAGTTCCCTCAGAGCCTCGTCTGTATCTGCCAAGGCTGCTTTCAGCTTTTCCGCACTCTTACCGCTTTGACTTGAATGAGCTTCATCCACCACAACGGCATAGCGATTACCGCTATGCGAGGTAATTTGCTCATAGATTTGAGGGAAGCGTTGCAACGTAGTAATGACAATACCTGTTTTCTCTGAATTGATGGCATCACGCAACTTTTCACTAGCATTTGCATCTTTTTCCGTGATAGTTGTTACTGTACCCTCGACATGTTCAAAACCGAGAATCGTGTCTTGAAGTTGTTTGTTCAACACTCGTCGGTCTGTTACTACAAACACACCTTTAAAAATGTGATTGTTGTCTTTGTCGTGCAGAGAAGAAAGCCGGTAGGTCAACCAAGCAATGGAATTTGATTTGCCTGATCCGGCTGAGTGCTGAATCAAGTAATTGCAGCCAGCCCCCTCATGCTCAGTATCCGCAATAAGTTTTTCCACTACATCCAGTTGGTGAT
Organism: Butyricimonas sp. Marseille-P3923; assembly: GCF_900184685.1. Taxonomy (GTDB): domain Bacteria; phylum Bacteroidota; class Bacteroidia; order Bacteroidales; family Marinifilaceae; genus Butyricimonas; species Butyricimonas muris. The sequence goes on along the minus strand of NZ_FXXL01000007.1, from coordinate 899,635 downwards.
AACGAGGGAAAATAATCTTTACGCTTTTGTCTGTCACCTCTTTTTCCTTGCCGTGCTTGTCTTTGATAATGGCAATCTTTTCCTCTTCCTGACGCATGATGTAACGTTGGAGGATTGCCAACAATACATCGCGGCGCAATACATCTTTCCATAGATAGGATGTCACATATTCGTCATCATCATGTTGTGGATTGCCCGCACCCCCCACGTTACCGGCACCATTGCTGCCTTGGTTGAAAGGCATGAAGAATGTTTTTTCACCCTTCAACTCGGTTGCCATTGCAGCCTCATACAGGTCGCAGCCGAAATAAGCCAGAATACGATTGTCAAAGTGGAACAACAGTTCTTTCGGATTTCTATTTGTCTTCCATTGCTCGATGGAGTCACTTAAGTCTTGATTGGTAAACTGGTTTTTCAATTCTATGGCCACAATAGGAATACCATTGAGAGAGAGCACCATGTCGATGGAGTTCTTCACATCCTTACTGTACACGAATTGGCGGGTACACTCCAATATGTTTTTATTGTACTTCTCGATCAGTTCGGGATTAAGCGTTGATGTGGGAGCGAAGAAGCAGAGTTTCAATGGAATGCCGAAGTCGTTCACTCCATTGCGCAACGTATGTATCAACCCATACTTCAGGATGTCACCTTGTATAGTTTTATACAATTGTGCCTTTGCACCATTACCATATTTACGTTCAAACTTTTCCCAAACTTTCGGCTGGGAATCTTTGATAAAGCGAATCAAGGTATCAAGGTCAATGGCTTTTTCCTTGTCATATGTGGCTTGATTTCCTTTGATATATCCACCTTCCGTGAGCAGGTATTGTTCAATATCCGCTTCAAAGTTCTTCTCGTATAAACCTGTATGTGCCATAATACAATTAATCTTTTTTAGAGTAAGTTCTGTTTTTATTGCCTCCGTGGGCTTCCAAATATCCGAATTCAGTCAATTGACGCAGATAACGTTTGGCTGTTGTTTCGGTGAAGCCGAAAACACTGACAATAGTTTCGGTCTTTATTTCGTCTTTATCGACCATAAATAATAAAATATCGACCAATTTCTCAGCAATGGATAGCTTTATCGACCATTTATCAACCATTTTCTTAGTCAAGTCTGTTTTATCGACCACCTCTACCGACTTAACATACTGTTCGATGTCATGCTTCAAATGAGTGCAATGCAACTCGGTCATGCAATTAAGGAATATTTCTATATCCTCATTTTCTCTTGTATCGATCAGGACTTGTATATATTCCCCCTTATCTTCTTTGAGTACCTTTGTGGGCAGCACGTCATATTCCATTTGTAAAAGGTTCATCAGCAGGCGGCTGGTTCTGCCGTTGCCATCTGCCCATGGATGAATGGTGACAAGTTCATAATGTGCCCAAAAACTCAGTTCGTATATAGCAGCAATATCACCAGTATCAAGTGCTTTACGGCGGGCATTAAGTTCATTGCAAAATGCTTTCAGTTTCTGAGGCACTTTCATCCAGTTCATATAAGAGCGTCCACCTGCTCCGGCAGTAACATTCAGTTTGCGCAATTCTCCTTTTGAAGCGTCAAAATTACCGCCCAAAGAATTATATTCAGCCCCTGTTCTTGCCATAACTTTAGAGGCAAGCGTGATTAGAGAATCCACCGTGATGTTTTCGTGACGCTTTATCCATTCCCGACCATATTCGTATGCATTTTTCAGGTCAAGGTTCATCAACTGCTCAACCATGGGTTTACCTTTTGCGGTAATGCCCTCGTCAAATAGGAGCTGGGCTTCCACTTCTGTCACCGTACTGCCTTCAATAGCTGTAGAATGGGTAATAATGGAGTAGAGATAGAATTTTTCGTAATCTATCTGATTTGATATTCCCAGTTCTTTGTGCTGCTTGAGTAGTTGCAGCAAGATGGTTTTATTGTCTGCATTCATTACTTAAACTTTTTTCTTGCCGGTTACATACTCGTAGATGATACTCTTTTTGTAGTCCTTCAACTCCTGTATCTTCTCCCGCTTAATGGCAATCAAGGAGTCTATTTGGGCGGTCTTGGTGTCGAGGTATGTGACAATGGCAGTTTGCTCGTCTCTTGTTGGTAGTATAACTGATGTGGATTTTATAAGTTTTTGATTAACGCTAAATACTTTAATTCCGGAGACATGTGAACGAATCTGTTGTCTCCATATATCAGTTAAAAACTGGTAAGCGAGATATTTATAATCGCCAGCAATAATCGGACGAGCAATAATTGTATGATAACCAGCAAACAATGTTATATCTCTATCAACATATATAGCATTGCCACATCCTTCATAATCTTCAGAAGTGTCTGCAAAGAGGAAACAACCTTTCTGTACCAAACATTTTGGGTCTGAATTAAGATATGTGTCTGGAACATATTTTAAAAGGACATCATTGATTTGAGTTCCTAGGTTTTCTTTACTATGTATTTGCCCATAACTTAGCACAGGAATTCCACTCTCCACTAAGTTTTCTTTTGTGATATTCAATCCCTTTTCCGTATAGTAAAGCGATTTTAGTGGTTTTATCTTCCACCCCTCCGGCACTGCCCCAATCCATTCCACACCACTGTCTTTCATCTTTGCATTAGGGTCAAGTCCTTTGGTGACAGCCTCAGTAATTACAGACTGTTTGTAAGCCTGCAATTCCCCAATCATTTCTTCCTGCAAAGCAATCAAAAAGTCAATCTCCTCACATTTTTTGTCGAGAAAAGAGGCGATAGATTTTTGCTCAGGAAGAGGAGGAACACAAACTTGCAGCTTTGCCAAATCACCAAAATTCATACTTTGCCTAACACCTGAACCAATTCCGTATAAAACTTTGCACTCATCACAGGCTCGAAAGAAATAATTATAAAACACAGAAAAAACTTTTCCTCTACTTCTTATCGTAGTGTATGCAGAAGTTATTATTCCTCTCTGTTTACATATAGCAGTTCTAAGGCTTCTTTTATCATTCTGTAAGTCAGTCAAACGAAATACTATATCATCTTTTTGAATTATATTATATCCTTCAAAAGATTCGGGCAGAAGTCCTTCTTTGGTATTGATATCCTTATCTATTATTGCACCATAACTTAATGACAAAAGGTTATTTTCCTTATTGCCTGCATTTTTATTCTTATGTTCAAAGAAATATGTCGAGAGCATGAATATTCCCCACCCCTCCGGTATCTCTCCAATCCAAGCGACTCCACTATCTTTGTATGTATCGTAAGTCTTTGCCATAGCTATCCCAAAATTTTAGCCATCAATTCAGCTTCCTTTTGTTCCAACTCCTTCAGATGTGCAAAAATCTCTTCGCTCTTGCGTGGAGCTACATATTTGTAAAACTCACGTGTGAAGGGAATCTCATAACCAATCTTGGTCTTCTTTGCGTCAATCCAGGCATCCGGGGCATAGGGAAGAACATTCTTCTGCATGTATTCCTCAATATCCTCGGTCCAAGGGACAATCTCCGTATCACGTTTCTTGGAATCCGGCTGCGGTTTGCCTTTCTTCAAGATGGGTTCTCCTGTCTCTTCGTCAAGCAAAGGACGTTCAACGGTCAATTTGGAGTATTTAAAATACCCGTTGTCCAAGATCTTGCTCTCAACCTTCAAAGTTCCATCTTCACTTATGTATTCCCAATCTGTAAAGTCCTTGTATGCCTCCATGATAAGTTCTCGGCAGCTGTCACTTATCTCCACACGCTTATTTCCCAGACTCTTCCGGCGTTTGTCATAACATTGGCTTGCATCTATAAGCTGGACTTTACCTTGACGTTCTTCACTTTTGTTCTTGGTGATAAGCCAAATATATGTAGCAATACCTGTATTGTAAAAGAGGTCATTAGGCAACTGTACAATGGCCTCCAGCCAGTCGTTTTCCAAGAGATAGCCCCGGATCTCACTCTCGCCGCTACCAGCATCCCCTTTGAAAAGACTGCTGCCGTTCTGAATGATTGCCATTCTACCCTCATCTTCTTTCAGTTTGGCTATGCCATTTAGCAAGAACAGCATCTGGCCATCGCCAATGGCAGGAAGTCCGGGTGCAAATCTACCTGCTTCACCCAATGTATATTCATCCTCTACAGCCTTCTTCGAGGTTTTCCATTCTATACCAAAAGGTGGATTTGAAATGATATAGTCAAACTTATAACCGGAGAACTTGTCGTCCCCAAGGGTATCTCCCTGACGCATATTGTCGGCATTGCCACCCTTGATAAGCGTATCGGCTTTGGCAATGGCAAAGGTTTGGTTGTTCAACTCCTGCCCGTAGCTTGTAATCTCCGCTTCCGGGTCAATCTTCAGAAAACGTTCGGTAAGGCAACCCAGCATCTGGCTTGTACCCATCGCCATATCATAGATAGAGGCAGTAATACCTTCACGCTCCAACTTCTGTTCATCGTTGCCGACAAGCAGTTCTGCCATGAGGTAGATAATGTCGCGGGCGGTAAAGTGTGCTCCTGCCTGTTCGTCATAGCTTTCAGAGAATTTGCGCACAAGCTCTTCGAAGATGTAACCCATATCCACACTGGTCACCACATCGGCTCCAAGATAGGCTTTGGCGGTACAGAACTCTTTAATGACAAGGTACAGCACATTGTTATCAGCCATCTTTTGGAGTTCACGGTCGAAGTCCATACGATGTATGATGTCAATTACATTTTCAGAGAAATGATTGAGATATGATTCAAAGTTCTCTTTGATATTCTCAGGATCGTTCAGCAGGCTTTGAAATGTGAACGGAGAAAGGTTATAGAATTGCTGGCCGGCAGTTGTCTCCAAAAAACCCTTTTTCACCACAATACCATCTTTGTCAAGCTTGGCATTTGTATCAAGGACAGCCTGCTTGGTAGGAGCAAGAGTGTCTTCAAAGCGTTTGATAACGCACATTGGAAGAATGACATTACCGTACTCGTGAGGCTTATAAACACCTACTAACTTATCTGCTATAGCCCAGATAAGGTTTGCTTTCTCTTGAATATTAATCGTTGTTTGTTGCTGTATATTATTGTTCATATTAACGCACTGCATTATGTCTAGCTAAATTAAAGTTTAACGTCTATTGCTTGATTACGGCTACCAAGTTCGCCTTTATCTGTGCAGTGATTCTGCATAGATGAATATTTTTTCATACAATCATAGATTTTTTTGCCAAATTCATCCCTAAACCAGGCTGGAGATAGGACTTCAACATCTGGTCCGAATGAAAAAATCTGCTGTTCTAATTCCAAAGTGTGATATAGGGTAAGAGAAATGACACAGTCTTTTTCGCTTACCGTTTTTTGCGATTTATGAATCGGCTTGGAGGTTACATATTTAAAACGATGCGGAGAGAATTTTAATTGAAATTCTTCTAATTTTGCATCATATGGCACTGTGACCCCAACCACATTATCAAAATAGGAATTGAAATCAACAATTTCATTTTTACGAAATATATACGTACTTAATGCAAGACTTTTGATTCTGTCGAAAGCTAGATTTTTAATTCGTTCTTCCTTTTCATCTAAACCAAACAGATACCATCTACCATTGTACTGCTTTACGAAATAGGGATGCAATGTGTGCTGATGATAGTTTCCATTGACAGATATATATTCAATTTCCAACGGTTGGTGGTTGATTGTAGCATCAATAATGTCAGAAAGATATTCTAATCCTTTTAATTGTTCATTTTGTCCAAATGAAACAAGATTTTCAGCGTTGTTTTTGACACCAAATCTGATTTCAAGATTAGAGATGACTTCTTCCAGCCATCCGTTTGAAGGCAAACCCCTGTATTTTCCTAACATTTCTATGGTAGAGCGAAGATTCTGTACCTCTGAAACAGAAAGTTCATTTTTGTAAATAGAAAAATCTGGTTCTGAATAACGATAGTAGCATTTCTTACCATCATACGGAATAGCATCAAGGTAAACTCCATCTGGAAGCATTTTGCGAATAGCACTAAAATCACCACGCAGCTGACGTTCCAAAATCATGGACTTACAACCATTAGCATCATAAAGTTTATCGTTGACTTTTTCCAGCAAGTCTTCAATATTATATTTATGGTGATAATCGCTAAAGCATCGGTCTAAAACCATAAACCTATATTCCGCATTTTTATTCTTAGGCATAGTACTGAATCTGTTATATAGTAAAATTTGTCGGAACTTTAAAATACATAGTATCTTCCTTTGTAGAATGCAGCAAATCTTTCACATCTACATCAAGGACATTAGCAATCTGCAACAATGTTTCCAATCCCGGTTGTGAAGTGTTTGTGCACCATTTGGAAACCGTTGCCGGGTCTTTCCCTAATTGTTCTGCCAGCCATTTATTGGTCCGCTTCTTTTCAACAAGAACAACTTTGATTCGATTTATATCCTTCGTTGCTTCCATTTTGGATTCTATTATTTACCTTACCATGCAAAAGTAATGAATTTATTTCATTCAAGCATCATTCAAATTATATAATTTTCCATTGAAATTGCGAATTACATCAATATTTATAACCATCATTCACTCAAACTCGATAAAATTGTCTAACTTTGCGTATATCATTTATTCAAGAAAATTATGGCAATAGAAAAACTGACAACATTAGCCTTTTCCATGTATTCCAACAAAGGTGCTTATGCTCTTTTGCTTGGTTCAGGAATATCACGCTCTGCACATATACCAACAGGATGGGAAGTTGAAACAGCTTTAATAGAACAGCTAGCAGCTTCAAAAAAAGATATTATAAAGGATAATCCGCACCGATGGTTTAAAGATAGATATGAGAAAGAAACCTCGTATTCATTCCTGTTGGAAGAGTTGGTAAAAACCCCCACTGAACGAGTGCAGTTAATGAAACAGTTTTTTGAGCCCACTGAAGAAGAAAAAGAATTGGGCTGGAAACAACCAACAAAAGCCCATAAAGCAATTGCCAAATTGGCAAAAGCCGGTTATATCCGCGTTATTTTGACGACTAATTTTGACAGATTGCTAGAACAGGCATTTGAAGCAGAAGGAATAACACCTCAAGTGGTTTCTCATGAAGCCGCCATATTACAAGCTACACCACTTACTCATTGTCAAATTCCGACAATTATTAAAATCAATGGTGATTATATTGATTGCCAATTTAGGAACACGACAGAGGAATTGGATGATTATCCTCCAATAATGAGACGATACCTTGAACGAATTTTTGAAGATTATGGACTTATAACTTGCGGATGGTCCGGAGAATGGGATAAAGGACTTATTAAAATTATATCTGAAGTAATAACACCAAGATATAATTCGTTTTTCGCAACTGTTGGTTCAGCCAAAGAAGTATTGCAGGAATTAACACGACTAAGACACGGTGAACTATTACCTATAAATGGCGCTGATGAACTATTTTCAGAATTATTGGAGCAAATTTCTGCTTTAAATGAGAACCATATCAGTAAGAATATGGGACATGACATAATGATTGCAAAATGCAAAAAATATCTATCATTAAGTCAGTACGATATTGAGTATATGGATTTAGTGGAACGATTAGGCAATAACGCCTATGACATGATAAATGCCCATGCTCAATACAACTTTGCCCTAACACAGGAATCTTTCTCAAATTATTTGGAACATCACAAAAACGCAATTACTCCTTTGATAGAAATCGCAATTTTGGCAATCAGGTGGGGTAAATGGTATCACATTAAGCCTTTTGGTGAATTATTGGTAAAATTGTGTATCAAGCCTTTCAAAAACGGCGAAAGCTTCATAGAAGGGACTCAGTATATACACTCAATAGCTCCAATGCTATTATTAAATGCCATCGGTATTGCCTGTATTAAATACAGTAAATTCAGAGAACTTGATAGTATTTTGAAACTATCCGTCCCAGCTCCTAATTTTATGACAGTTTCATATAGAGAGCCATTGTTAACCTTGTTGGGTAGCACTCATTGGAATTATGAAACATGGAATGAATTAATAGGACAACGTTATTATTATCCTATCAGTCTCTTTTTACTCAATGAATTGCGTCCTTTATTTGAGGATTTTTTTGTTGTCAATTCGGAGTATGAAAACACCTTTTATATCTGGGAACGTATGAAATCTTTAATATACGGCTACAACAAATGTTCTATTCTTAGAGAGTTCGATGTCCCATTAGGACAGTTTGTGCGAAGTGAAAAAGAATATGAATTGAGAGGCATGGGGAAAGAACCATATACTATATTTTGGAAAAGTGCTGATTCACTCAAAAATGAATGGCCTCCTATAAAGCAGGGAATGTTTGGCGGTCGCTATGAAAATTACAAAGCGATTAATGAACAAGCGATTGATTTTTATTCAAAGCATCGGAGATATTAATATAGTGCATAGATAATTACCGCAATGGTCAGATTATTCCAAAGATTCTGATTGAACCATCCCAAATTTTCGGATAGTTCACTGTCTGAATTAATCTATACATCCTAAATTCACCAAAACGAAACGGTTAACCATTCTACCATATCAACCAACTGGTTGATATGGTAGCTTTCTTTATCATACTCAATCTATCATATGATATGCAAAAACACATCTTCTTCTTTATTTTATGACAGATTGTTACTTTTATTCATCATATAGAAAAGTCCAGTCTTTTGACGCATATTCCCTTTCAAGCTCCGCCAAATCTTCTTTAATTCGTTCACGGAAGCTCTCTTCGCTATCATCTCCACTCATCATCCAATCTACACGAGTTGCATATATTTCTGCTATACGAATTTGCCGATAAGCCTCCTTCATAACATTTATTATCTCATCGGACAGTTCCAACACATCCGCTTCATCGGGATAGCGGTCATAATAACAATGGTGAATTGAGTATAATACTGGAATTTGTTCACAGTCAGGAGTGTCGGGCATATTTCGCTTTTTCGATTGGAAAATTACCCCATCATCAAAGAATCGTCGGTCAGCATATTTTTGTTCTGCCTTGACTATAGTTTTATCTAACAAAAGAAAAGATTCCGCATCTTCATAACTGGCAAAACTCATGTAGTCCTTATAGCTATGGTATGAGCTAAGGCTATCCTTCTCGTAAATAGTCCAATAATCTTCACAAATTTTCTCAGGCTTAGGTCGTAAAGCTCTTGCAATATCACGCTCAATAGAATTAGCTATCTCTCCGAAGGCAATCATATGCCGATTAAAATATCCACCACTCATAGTTATATAATTTAATCAATTCTATTTCATCAACTCAACGATATTTTCCGGTAACATCGCATTCCCGACATCATCTTTCGGGACGTTTTTCAGAAATAGGACCGGAATAATCGTGTAATTTTTGGCAAATGGTAACAAATTGGCTTTGCGGAGAAGTTCAGCTGTCAGTTGTTTGCCGTTCTCTTGGGTTGTCCACTTGCATTCACCAACCAGCAGATACTTTTTGTCAAGCGATTCGGCCACAATATCGAATTCGACCTGTTCTGGCTTCTTATCCTCATTGAGAACAGAACCCCACCACCGTTTTGCTTTGCCATAAACTACACCCTTGACAAGATTTCCTGTAACGGCATCCCGACACACTTTTTCCCACTGCATACTCACATACTCAGAGAAATGGGCAGTCAAAGCCTGTTCTATGGGTAAGCGACGACCAAGTTCAATGAACGAACGGTTAGGAACAACAAACTGATAGTAGAATGCCATAAATGGATCGGCTATCTTGTAGAGGCTCTTTTTCGCATTCTTTTCATCAATACCGAACGGAACATCTTTTTCCAAGAATCCGAGATCGATAAGTTTCTTCAACGGACGCGAGAGATTGGTTGCCGGCTCATTGCATCGTGCTGCAATCTCAGAAAGCCGGTTTGCACCAGTCCCGATATAAGACATGATCGTTGAAGTCTTGACAATATCCTTGACATCATCCTGAAATAGTTTTATAGGCTCCTCATAAAGAGTTCCATTTACAGAAAGGATATTGCGCCACAGGGCATCATCAAGCGAACTTCTGTTTTCCCTCAATTCCCAATAACGCGGTGCACCGCCCCATACGGCATACTCTTCAATGGCATTCATCGCATTAAGATGCAAAGCCTCTTGAATATACGGTAAACGTATCGGTGCAAGCCTCATTATTTCATCAGCACGCCCATATAGAGGTGCAGTAGAATCAAGGAACAACCCATACATCATATTTTGTGATGAACCGCAAAGCACCAGGTTATACTTCAACTGCTTTTCATCAACAAGTTTCTGCAATACAGACGGCAGCTCTGGTGATTGCTCTACAAGATACGGAAATTCATCCAAACATAGAGTAAAACGTTTGTTTGTCCGATAATTGACCGCACGAAATATAGATTCCCAATCTGGATATGTCAATTTGTCGAAATCCGGAAACACTTGTGCAATCACTTTTGCAAGCAATATCCTCTGGTGTTGGTCTTCAGAACGATCGGCAAGGAAATAAACATCCGTGTCCGACAACACCCTTTTGATAAGCGTTGACTTACCTAACCGTCTGCGACCGTACATCACGACTAACGAGGACTTCTCTCTTGCAAGAGCGTCCTTCAAACGTGCTGCTTCATCTATTCTATCAACGAATTTCATATGTCTTATTTATTATGTGATGCAAACATAATGTTTTTGAAACATAACACAAAATTTTGAGCCATGTTTTTTTTATTCCAACAGAACAAATTGTCACTTTTGTATAGGAGAACATGCACTCTATTCCTTTTTTGAAGCTCTTTTCCTTGTTTTCAAACTCAAATCTTGCAAAGCTTTTCCCAACTTGTCTTCTTTGGCCAGCCACAGAATATCATCGTCAAGCTGCAAAGCATACAACACTCGCAAGTAAATTCCGATTGCTACTGTTGGTATGCCTTTCTCTATTCGAGACACGGTCAACGGAGAGCAAGTAGCGCGTTCCGCAATCTGAGCCACACTCAGATTCCTGCGCAAGCGAGCCAGTTTAATCTGCTCTCCCACAACCGACATCTTTTGCTCCAATTTTCGGGGCAACTTGGTTCCCATTGTATTCTTTGCCATATCAACTCATTATATAATATACAAAGATACTACTTTTTATTTATTTAATGATATATTGCAGGTAAAAAATGCAAGATTGGGAGACATGGTATTTAAGCGATTCTACACTTTTTAAAGCGAATAAATCGGATTTATTACACTTTTCCCAACGAATCACCTCAATTGCACAACATTTTTTCGAGCGAATCCAATGTTAATTTTACAAAAGCTACATCAGCTTCCGACAAGTATTTTGGAAAAGGGCGTAAAACAAGGTGATTTTGCTTTGGAAAAATGTAAACGCTATCATATTGTTTGTAAACGCCAGTATGCCCACATAACAAACAGTATATTATTCGTAGTATAAATACAAACACACCCTACAACATATATTTAAGATTAGTTTGGTCATTCAAATGAAAAGCAACTTTACTTTATTTCCGTATTCATGTATACGTGCATTAAAATAAAGCTAAAAAAGGGGTAGAAAAGAGATGGCTGCGCCAAAGTCGAACGATACTTGCCGACTTTTTCTTTTGGTTGCAATAACAAGCTAAAACACCCGTGAATCTGTATTCCATTTTGTAGCCCGAATCGGCGAAATTATCCCCGATATGCCTTATCTTTGCGAAACGGAGATTTAAGAGCAAAAGTGAGCGCTTTTTATCTTTTTCCCTTCGTTTGAAGACAAACTAAGGTTAAAAACGTTAAATCTTCGATTTTTGACGAAAAAACAAGTAAATTTTCGAGCAGTCTATCTTTTAAGTCGTAAACCACTGATAATCAACTGGCATAATATGCTGCATCGGGAAATAAATCCATATTATTAACGATCACCATAAATATTACAGTTATGAAAAAGTGTAAAATTACCGTTATGAGAATAGCTTGCTATCAAGATTTGATGGCAAAGTATGAGAATCCTATGGAACATGCTTGTGATATGAAAGAAGGACAAATTTTCATAGCTAATGGTTGGAAGAAGCCCGAAGGTATGTGCGATAGTGCTTGGGAGAGCATGTCTTCTTTTGTAATGACTTTAGCGCATGGCGGAGGTAATTTTTATAACGGGTGGATGAAAAATGAGAAATCAGCCATGATATCGTGCAATGACGGTTTTCGTCCTGTTAGTTTTTTGATTGAGGCATTGGAAGAAGAGGCCGAATGAGGGGTATTCAAATGGATTTCAAAACTAAACTATCTCGGCGTATCGGAATGGATGATATTCGTGAGATACTTTTTCTTGTCGAGAGTGATGACAGTCAAAAGCAGAAATTGTATGATTTAATTATCGGTGATGATGGGGTTATCGGTTATCACGCGGCGTGGGTTTTTACTCATTTTTCACCGGAAAACAGAAAGTGGTTGTACGGGAAACAGGATGAATTGATAGATGAAGTATTAGCTTGTAAACATGGGGGAAAACGGAGGGTAATTCTTTGTTTGCTCTATCAGATGCCACTAACAAATCCGCCAAGGGTGGATTTTCTTGATTTCTGTTTGGAAAAAATGATGTCGTGTCAGGAATTACCGGGGGTAAGATCGCTTTGTATGAAATTGGCTTATGAATTATGTCTTTCAATTCCTGAATTGATGCGAGAATTAAAAATGGCACTTACGATAATGGAAGTTGATACATTACCATCTATGCGAACTGTTCGAAAGAATGTGCTGAAAGCGATGGGGAGAGGGAAAAGTTTGCAAACTTTCTGATTGAGCAATTTGTTAGTAAGCTAATTATCTTGTGATTGTCATCAGGGAACGTTTTCAAGAACGAACATATCATTCATTGCTTTTGTGCTTAATTATAGTTCTGTTATCAGTATTGATAACCTTTTCGGCTCAAATGCAAGTAAAATTTGATAAAGTCAGCTCAATTTAAGTCGATAAATTTACAAGAATATAGCTAACTAGGATAAAGTCGCTGATATTCAGCGACTTTACTTATAATGTAAACGAGTGTGGTAAAATCACCGAATTACTCCACGTGCGTGTACCAACTACCGGAAAAATCAAGTTGATTTTCCCCGGCAAAAAAGATATACACGTGTGCCGTGCAGCCGATAGATTCGTCAAGAGTGAATTCCCCTTGCAAATCTCCCCGGCAGCCATTCACTTCCGGGGCTAATCGGGGTGAGCGTGTCAAGTTGTCGTACAAGACGCCAACTTGCATTTTGTCCGTTGCCGCCGCGGTTTTCCACTCTCTTTCTTCTTCCCATGTCACGAGGAAACGATTGCCTTCCCGCTTTATTTGTAAATCACGGGGCAATGCCAGTTTCCCCACGGTGAACACGAATCCCTCGAAGTCCGTGATTTCGCCTGTTCCGTCAAAACAACGGAAATTGGTCGAGTTGAACAAATTGGGGGCTATTTTCCCTTGTGCCTTGGCGGCAGTACGCCACACGGTAGGGGATACCTGTTTCATGTATTCCTTGTAAAACAGTTGTACTGCCTTGAAACGGGTGATTATCTCCTGTTGCTTGGGCGTGTGCCCTTCCACTTCCCATTTCCTTTTTTTCCCGGGAATGGCATATCGTTTGACGTGCGTTTCGCCATTCCACGTGTAATAAATCATGTTGCCTCTTCTGCCACGGATTTTGCCGTTAAAAAAATCGAATATTTTCATAATAAGATACTTGATTTTGTTAGTTGTCTTCATGTTTCCTCCTCCGGTTCCAAGTACTGTGCTTGAGAAACTTCCGTTTTATCCGCCTTCGTCGCGAACGTGTACACGACTAAGTCTTCTCGCTTCACCCCATATTGCAGTGTCATGAACACGGAACCGTATTCCTTCCGGTTACGAAGCTGTATTAATTGCCAATCACCTGATTCTTTTTCCAACAACACGCCGTACACCAAGTCATCCGCGTAAGCATTTTCCTCGTCTTCCATTCCTGTTTGCGTGAAAACAAGCTTGTTTGTCATGCTGTTGTAGCTAAGCGTCACATTCGGAATTGCTAATGTTCCATTCGTGCGAAGCAGGCGTTTGTAGTCAGCCATAACCGTATCCTCGTCCGATTGCCGGAGTGCATTCGTGAACGAGAAGGGGAGTCCCGTTTCCGGAACTCCCTTTTCAACATTCGTCATGCTTCTTCCTCCAATTCTAAAAACTGTGACTTGGAAGCTTTCTTTTTGTTTGCACTCAGCGCGAACGTGTACACGATCAGGTTTTCTTTCTTCCACCCTTGCGGTAACGCTGCAGAAGTGGAACCTCCTTCACCTCGAACGCGAAGCTGCACCAATCGGCAAAAGCCTTTTTCTTTCTCCAGTAACACGCCATACACGAGGTCATCTGCGTTGCAATTCACCTCTTCCTCCATGGCTGTTTGCACGAAGGCAAGTTTGCTATTTGCGGCTTGATAGCTAACTGTCACATCCGGAACCACGAGTTGTCCATTCGCGCAGAGCAGGTGTTCGTAGTCAACCGTGACTATATCGCCTTCCACCGTACAAATGTCCTTGTTCAGGTGATGGAATGCATTTCTCGCTAAAAGTCCCCTTTTGCGCTGCGGAAAACCGATAACGATTGCCGGTTGCAGATTTTTTGTTAATTCTACTAACATTCCGAACCTTTTCCGTTGTTCAACGGCGGCAGGAGAATCGGAACTTTTCCTCTCCGCACCTTTTCTGCGCGCGATATTATCGCTGTATCGCATATAATACGATACTTTGCCCACTGAGCCAATAATGGCACCGAGCATATCAACGTAAATTTTTGCCATAATCAACAAAAAATTTAAGTTTATAATAACCTGCTAATTATTTTTTAGACGTACAGACCACTCACAGGCAAAATAGCCTACGCCCTTTGAGTAATTTTGAAGACGGGGTAAACGACACGAAGTAAAAACCTTTTAATGCCACGTAGCAAGAAGCTACAGTCTTCAATAGTAGATAGCCCAAAAGTAATTTACTTTCGTAAAGTAAAATACTTTTATAAATTGACTCAATAATATGAGTCAATGTTGATGGAGTATTTTTCAACGTGACAAAGATCAATAAAAATAATCACATAGCAAAGAAAATCTGGTATTATTTTAAAAATAAATTTTCCAATTTCCCTTCTAGTAGGTCGAAGTATTTGATTACGTGCATCGAAGTCCGTATCGTGGTAAAGAGTTTTTCCGGGGAATTATACGCGTGATTGATTTGGGAATATCCCGGATTTTTCCTAATATTGTGTCGTTAATAAATAAGTCAAACCAAAACGTCAAGAAGGAAGAAACAGACATTTGAATTTGAAAATATAGTAGAACGAACAGGATATTATTTTACATTGCAAAATCTGGTACATTTTCAATTACTACGAATAATAAGCCGAATCACGTTCCACCCCCGTTTGGGCGTGGACTGTTTTCGCTTTCGTAGTGAGAGGTTTACCAGAGCCTTGCAATGTAGGAAGAGTCAGCAGTTTCACGCTCTCTTTATGTCCTTCCACTTAGAAACGTTATAAACAGTACCGGAAAGTTCATCTAGGACAGCGGTTTTGCAATAAATTACTACTTTTGTTACACGGCTACCCCAATGAGCGTTTGATGGAATCTGAAAATTGATTACATTTGTATAATTATTCGGGATAATACCCGGGTAATGAAAATGTGAAATATTTGAAGCGTTTAGTTTTATCCTTGTTTTGAAAATCGCCAATTTACGAAGCAGAAGGGTAAACAGTACAAACGTTCATGCTTGCCATATAGAAATCTACTCTATATTTGGTTTAGCGTGGGGTAGCTGTTTATTTCTGCAAAGGTGTTTGGCGATACCTCAAAACAAATAAACTGAAAGTTCCCACGCTTCTCTTTTATTATAAATTTACCACAGGGAACGTTGGTATGTAAAAATCGCAATTATGGCAACTAGAAAATGTCCTTACTGTGGTAAGATTGGTGATGCTAGAACTTCCGTGTGTCACTTTTGTAAGGGAAGGTTGACAGGCTCACCGGAATCTGAATCTAGTCAAGATCACGTTTTACAACTTCCAAGGGTTTATTATGATTGGGGATGGGTATTATTACTGATATTTCTGATCGCCTTAGTAGTAACTAGGATTAAAGGTGGACTGGAAGTTACTTCTGCTTTGTTACTTTTTATGGTAGGATGGAGATTTGCTTTGTTGGACAAGTATATGTATAATTTTCAGCGAAAGATTGGAGCGTTGAAAGCATTTCCTTGGTTTTATTGGTTGTTGGGTACGTTAATATTTATAACAGATGGAAAAATTTTGCAAGATGGTATCACAGCCACAGATGTACTTGTTATCATATCAGGAATTGGAAGCATTGTTTGTGGTTTTATTGTCAGTTGGCAATTAATAAAATTCAAATACGACATTGCTGGAGGTATAAAAGCTTTAGGGAACTTTCTTTTTATAAGTAATTCTATCTCCTTTATAGTATTACTTCTATTACTAGTACTACATCTTGTCAATGAAGATATTACCGGTTTTGATAAAATTGTATTGTGTAGCTATATATTTCTTTCTATTGGTACGAGTCATTTTATTATGAATGTTTTTTATAAAGCACGTTGTTACAACAATAATGAATATCCTCGAACTATATTTTACAACGAATAGTTGGTAATTGAGTAAATAGATAAACTATATCAATATTGTATAACTATATTATTTGAGAATATTTAAATAACTAATTACAACTATGGTAACTAAAAAATGTCCTTACTGTGGTAAAATAATCAATGCAGGTGCTTCTAAGTGTCGCTTTTGTCGGGAATGGTTGACCGACTTACAGGAAAAAGCGGATACTTCTTCTGAAAAATCAGATGCATTGTCAAAATTCGAACCTCCCCGCAATCGTGTGTTACAACTTCCCAAAGGTAGTTATTATCATTGGGGATGGGGATTGTTCCTAATGTTTTGTTTTTTTAAAGTAATAGGAAATAAATCTCATGGTTGGTTAGACTATGGTGGGCTAGATGTTATATTGGGTTTGTCGTTTTGCGTGATTGGATGGGGATTTTCCAGATTAGAGCAATACATGTGTAATTTTGAACAAAAAATAGCAGTATTGAAAGCACTTCCTTGGTCTTATTGGTTAATAGCCATATTAACTATATTAACAGCAGGAAGTTCCTCGCAAGATGATATAAATATTTTGAATGTACTCTTATTCATGGGAACAATTGGATTACTGATTTGTGAGTTTATTGCGGGTTGGCAATTAATGAAATTCAAGTATGATGTTGCCGGAGGTATAAAAGCCCTAGGAATCTATCTTTTCATCAGTAATCTTATTGCGGTTTTCTTGTTCCCTCTAGTTATTGTGTCATTATCGTTAGGTGAGAATACGGAAGATTTCGGCATTTCAGAAGTCGATGTATTCTTTTCTATTGTCACGATTCTCTTTATTGGGAATGTTTTCTATAAAGCGCACCGTTACAATGAAACAATAAATACAGAAACGGAACCAACAGAATAACCATGAAAGAATTATATATTACATATTAAATACCAATAATAATGAAAAATTATACATTAACTACATTTTTATTACTGTTAAGTTGCTTGGTGTATGGACAAAGCAATGTGAAAACATATTCGGGTAAAATGAAAACACCGAAAGACATCCTTGGGAAATTAGCTCAAGCCTCGCCTGTAGGAGAAGGAACTTATTCTTATTATGAGTTAGATGATGGGACTCGAGTTAAACATGGTAAGTTTGAATTTGTATATTATTATAATTTTAAATACACTGTTCTAGGACAATATAGGAATGGTAAAAAAGAAGGAACTTGGGTAATGACTGAATACAATTTTGACGGCAAGGAATTAGATAAGTTTACGGTAAACTACAAAGATGACAAATTAAATGGTCCATATAGCGGAATCCTATATGATGTTATTACTTCTATATATGTGAAAGCCACGGGTACGATGAAAAATAATCATTATGTGGGTGAGGTTACAATTGAGATTCCTTTTAGCGGGGGAACCTTGAAAGGTGCATTTAATGATTCTGGTTGGGCTCATGGGACTTGGAGAATCGAAAGGAAAAAGAATATACCTCTAATACAAGTGAGAGAATACTACGAAGGTTTTTTAATTAAAGTAATAGAAACCGATTTGTCGTCCGGAGAAAAAATTGTATTGTTTGAAATGCCTATTGATAAGGTAACGGATCTTAAAAAAAACTTGAACACGATTGATTCGACAGTCATTATTAAAGAAGAACATTATAAACGTGTTCAAAAAACAACTCTTTCCGATGATATTAATTCAAGATTATTTCCTTACATATCTGGTGGGAAAAGTGTTATCGAAGTATTTAACGGTATATATAGCCCTAAAATAAACGAATTTATACCTCTAGTTAATGGTTTTGCGGATATAAAGAAAGACCTTGATTGGTATAAAGCTAGACGCCTTGAAGCGGAGCAACTTGCGAAAGAAAAACGTGAAGCCGAAATAAAGCAAAGAGAAACTGAGGCTAAAATAAGAAGGGAAGCTGAAGCTGAACGCCGAAAAGAAGTCAAGGCTAAAGAACAGAGAATAATGGAATTAAATAAAGTAATTAGAGATAATGACAAAACAATCACGAATAAATACTATTCCGCGGGAAAGGCTGTGAGTCAAGAACTTTTTGGTAAATTTGGTTCAAGTACTAATAAAAAGCCAGCCATAGTTGATGCATATAAAATTGTGCTAAAAAAGATGAACAATCGTGACACTTTAGGTATGAAAGATGTTATTGACGTTCAAAACATAATGTTACAATTAGTCGGTAAAAAAACGAAGAATGTGGAGAAGGCTCTAAAAACCAAAACAGATTCACAAGAGATTATAACATTTTTTAAACAAGAGGCTATTCGTTTGTGTAAGTAATAGTATTGATGTATCGGAAAAACTAAAAAATCTATGAAACAAGTTTATTATTGGGCATCTATTGCTTTGGTGATGTGTATTTATTCATGTTCGTTATCGCCGGAGGATTATGAAAAAGAAATTCAAGATGCTGTGAAATTTCACATTGCGGGAGCTGATTACATCATTGAATTGGCTCAAAATCCTCTGTTTTTGGTAGGTGCTGTATTTTCTTCCAATTCGTTAGAAGAATGGTTTGGTGAGCTGGAAACAGAGTTTAATGAATTATATATAAACGGTGATTTGACGTATCAGCAAGTCTTGGAGCGTGTGTCTAAAAACGATCGGTCACGTTTCCAAAAGAATGCCGAGGAAATTCTAAAACATTACAAGGCGCTTCGTATTTCTTTGTCCGATTATACGAAATCTTCGACACGTGACGATTATGAATGTTGGAAATTCAGAGAACAGCACAGCAATATCGAATTTTTGTTTGAATTTGAATATTTAGATACGGGCAATTTTATTTGGTCGTGTTCGCCAATCGAGAAATCTTATGAAAAATATATATCCGATCACGTGGAATAATTTAAAATCAAATAACCATGAATGATATGAAGAAATGCCCATATTGCGGCGAGGAGATCCTCGCCGTGGCAAAAAAATGTAAATATTGTAAAGAATGGCTGGATGAATTCCCCGCCGAAGAAAAGGCGGAAACTCATAAGCAAATTTGCCCTTTTTGTATGGAGGAAATAGAAGCGGATACCAATATTTGTCCTTTTTGTGAAGAACCTGTCCGTCAAGGCAAAACAATCTCTAGCGGTAATACCTCTTATGAACATACAAAAATTATTAATGATCCTATTACAGTAGAGAAGGGGGAACCGGAAAAAGCAAACGGTTTTTTTAAGATATATTTTATGAATAATTTACTTCGTCGTTATGCCGATTTCAAAGGGGAATCAAGCAGGCGAGAGTATTGGGGATTCACCCTTTGTTATACTATTATTATTTTGATATTGATCTCTGTCAATATTATGTTTTTGGAATCAATAGCAGTAATAGTAGTCAGCGTGTTGATTATATTAGCTTTATTGTTGCCAAGTCTCAGTATCACGGTTCGTCGGCTACATAATGCGAAGAAGAGTGGTTGGTGGGTACTTGTTCTGCTTATTCCTTATTGTATAGGAGATATTTGGTTGATTGCATTATTGTGTAAGAAGGGTGTACCTTCCAAAAAACGTGTCAAATGGACATTACTTGATTCGATTATCTGTATCAGTACAGTAATGTTATTAGTTCTAAGTTGTACATTAGAACCTAAAACAGGTATGGTTAGATATAATTGGCTTCCCAGTTTTTCTACTTCTGCAAAAACAACTTACTATTTATGTGTTGGAGAAAGCTGGCGACCTACGAGTGATTATTCAAGTTTTGTTGCCGTTGTTTCCGATGTAGAAGAAGATTCATTTGCTGTAGGAAAAGGTTGGGTCGGTGACTTGACGATAGCCAAGCGCAGCGGACCGGGAACAAAAATACATCCGGTACTATCATCCGAAGAGGTTTGCCGATCTAAAGATTTTTATGATTTGACACATATGACAGATAAAGAAGCTTATGGAAATATTACCTCTATATACCCTAGTTGTTTACCCGATGTGGTGTATTTCTATTATGCTCCTTTAGTGACATGTGGAAGTGAGGATTTTTGCGTCTATGGAAAAGTTAATGTTAACACAAAGAAATTCACTTTGTTCGAGGGGATTTTCTGGGGTACTATCAATAGGGGAAAATTTGCCAATTGCTATTTGTGCCAGAGAACGGAAACGAGTATGTACATTTATCCACAATCACAAGTCGGAGAAACGAACGATCCTGTCGTAACTTTTGATCTTGCAGACTATTTTGATGCGAATTTTCGAGATACAGACACTGTGATCAAGTGGTTAGAAAACCAGAATTAATTAGTTGTAAATAATGGAAAAAAAGAATTGCCCCTTTTGTGGGGAAGAGATACAGATATCTGCGAAAAAATGCCGATATTGTGGTGAGTGGGTAGATGGAAAAAAAGAACTGGAAAATTCAAAGAAAATAGAAGAGAAAGATAATTCATCCTTTGTCACACGTGCTATTCAAAGTGTAATCTATACTTTAATTGGGTGGTTGTTATTGCATTTTGGGAGTTGGAATATAGTACTGAATAAACATGTATCTGTATTAGAACAATTAATGCTTAAATATGCGGGAAGAAACCATATATCGGATTCAGAGGTTTTTCAAAGTCTGTTATTTAAAAAAGAGTCCAATTTTATCATTAACAATCACAATATGTTGGTACGAATCAATGATACATATTATGGATTTGTAAATAATATGCATTTTTTTGACGGTCCGGTAGTTCAATGGATTATGCTTGTTGTTGCTTTAGGTGTTTTTTGGATAGCTATTACAAATTTATTCGGTTTAAATGATTAATGTATTGTTGTATTAAGGAATGCTTCAAATTATTCAGCAAAATATGAGAAAGTTTCGGAAAGCAAAAACTAAGTTGGTCGAGAAAAAATTGGATAACATGGATTCTTTAGAAGATAAAATAGAATTTTTGAAAAAAGAGGCCTTAACTTTGCTCCCGAGTGAATAATATTATTGGATTCATCATCCCTCACCGAGGAATTGAAAATTTAATTTCGTTGATAATCAAAAACTTTAATACATAAAAGAATTGAAGCTATATTTTCATGATAACGGGGAAAATAAAATATTTATACTGTAGTTTCCTGAAATTGGTTTACTCGATTTGATATTCAATAAATTAAAAAATGTAGTATTGTTGTAATCTACTGTTACAAGTTTACTTTAAATAAATGATACTTCCTATCAAAGGTTTACTTTCTTTTCCTTCTCCCGGGGAATTCCCCGGGAGAAGGAAAAATCGCCCGGCTCAAAACATTACCCTGGCAAATTTTTTCATTTTGTCCTTGTAGGCTTGCTCCGGCACTTGACAACAAACGGCCAGGTGTGGTCTTTTCTTGTTGTATATTTCAATCACCCTCTTGACGTGTTTCCTGGCGTCATGAATATCCTTCAACGGGATATCGTTCAACCATTCTCTCTTTAAAATCCCGTTCACCCTCTCGGCGATAGCGTTATCGTATGGAGAGCCGTCCTGGGTGACGCTGACACGTATCCCGTGCAATTTCAATATCCCCGTGTACAAGGCCGAACAATATTGACCGCCCCTGTCAGAATGATGGATCAAGTCCTTGAAAGAGCCGTGTTCTCCGGTCTCTAGGGCATGGTACAAGGCTTTGACCGGACCAGACGAATCCAGAGTCGGGTGTACATCCCAGCCCATGATCCGCCTCGAGTAAGCGTCCGTCACCAGGGAAAGGTAAACAAAACCTTTGCCCGTCGACAGGTAAGTGATATCGCTAACCCATACTTGGTTAGAGCGCTCGACTCGAGAGCCTTTCACCAGGTTCGGGTACTGGTGACGCCACGCGCGGGAATCCGTGGTAATGACGCGATACTTCTTCATTTTTACCATCAAGTCATGCCGGTGAAGCAAACGGGAAAGCCAATCACGACCAACCATCAAACCGTTACCCGTTAGCATCCGCCACAACTTCAGAACCCCCAAACGAGGCAAATCACGACGGATCTCTTCAACAATGGAAAGAACGTAACGTTCACGTTCTTCCTCGTCGTTACTCGAGCGAAGGCTCTTGTAATAAGCCTGCTTGCTGTAACCTAGCGAGTTGCACAGGTATGCTGTCATCGCTTTGCCCTCCCGAGCTTTTTGGCGGTCACTAATCCCGCTAATAACATCTCCTCGTAGTTTTTTTTTACATCCACGTGAAGACGGTCTTTAGCTAACTCAAGCATCAGCTCGTAAGCTTCTACAAGTACCTTTTGTTTCTCTAACTCCTCGCGTAAGTGTTCCAGTTCTTGAACTTCCTTGTCTGTCATTGATAATAAAGTTTTAGGATCATGCACTGGTAAAGATAAGCGTTTATAACTTGCTTCCGACATCACTCGGGGTTTATATTTAGTCAACCATCCATGGAAGGTAGAAGAACTGACATCATACTTGCTTAAAACCTCCGCGTAATCTAGTTCCTCGATCAAACGATCACGAACTGCCGACAATTTTACCCGAACGGGGAAATGACGATGTTTGATAATTTTTGCTAATTCTGACATTGGTTTACTATGGTTTACAGTAAACTTTTTTCAGGGTAATACATACTATTCTCTCCGTATATTATGGCGACCAACTCCTGACTAGGTTCTGACCAAGTCCTGACTAACTCCTGTATAGACAGGACTTGGTCAGGACTTAGTCAATACTTGGTCAATAGGTAAGTGCCATGAAACACGGAGAATACTCTTTTCAAAGCATAGTTTGTTATGATTATTTCAAGAAATTTCCTCCATGAATTCCTCGTACAAAGCCACGGGACTGTAATGTCACAACTTAGTACTTTCATTTTCCAGTTTCTTGTAGGTTTTGGAATGATAGAATTTTCGTATAGCATCAATCATGGAACCTCCATGCTCTTTCACGTATATTTGCGCGAAAAGACTGACTTTGGAGGATAACAGCAAATACCGACTTCGGGTATGTAATCTGTCCAACCTTAATATGGAAGGGATTATAATAGATTTATTTCTTCGAGAGAGAGTCCGGTCGTTTGAACAATAATATCCGGTGCTATGCCAAAAGATTTCATATTCTCGGCGATTTCTCGTTGTTTTTTCTTTTCTCCCTCTGCTAATCCTTTTTCAATTCCTTTCGCTAATCCTCGTTGTTCTGCACTGTAATAGAGTGTTTTTTCGACGCTGATAATATCCCAGAATTTCTCGTACCCTATGTGCGGTGTGAATTTTGGCAATTCCACGAAAATCAATTGTAAGCCATCAATAACCTTATCAGAGTTCTCCACAATGTCAGGTCTGCCTTGGGGTTCAGGTATCTCATGGTTGGTCTGTATTTAATTTATTGTTTAATAACAACAAACATAGTGAATTAAATCGAGAATTGTTTATACGCTTACCCGTGTTTTCGTTAAATACAGTGAAAAATAAAACTTTGTCACGCTAGTCTTGGTTATTTTCCGGAATATGTCTAATTTTAAAACATCGTAATACCACCATCTTCGGATGTCAATGACGAATTATGGTCTGGTTTTTGCAAGTTTGAATATTGAATTAAAGGAATAACCTCATGGGAAATAGTGTAAGATATAGTTTAAGGACCGCTTGGCGAACAATAGGGGCGTGTCTGTTATTGGGTTGTCTCGTGTCGTGTGGCAGCTACAAAGTATTGGATATTGATGTGTTGAAACCGGGGGGAATTAATCTGGGGAGTGGTGATGCACAGGTAATGTTTATAGACCGGAAGATCGTTCACGTGTCGGATTCTCTCTCAGCACAGCAATTATATACTTCCTTGCGGTTGAGGCGGGATAATCTGGTGAATTGCTTCTATGACGGGCTTCGGGACGGGTTGCGTAACGGGTTGCGTCCCGTGTTGCTGGTAAGAGGGTTAGGGTTGACGCCGTTATACGTGCCTGATGGTTTCGAACCGGAGCCTGTAACCCCGGAAGAAATTCGGGCGTTGGGGAAAAATTCCCGGTTGACGCACGTGCTTGCCGTGGAATATTGTAAATTTAATCTTGATTTTTCAAGTCGTTTGCTATTGGATGATAATATACTCGTTCGTTTGTATGATGCTAACGGACAAGTGGTGGATTCGATGAATAGCAAGAAAATGGAAGTGAAGCATAGCGTGTACGAGGGAGAGGATGATTACGCCACGATTTGTAACTTCTTCTATGACAAGGGATGGAGTTATGCCGAGCGACTGACTCCGATGTGGACACCGGAGAAACGCCGGATATACACGGGCAATCGTTTGTTAAGTTTGGGGTATCAGTTATTCCAAGAAGAGAACATACCGGAGGCACGCCGGATATGGGAGGCGGCGTTGGCGTTGAAACCGAACGTGGCGGCACAAGCCGCGGTCAATCTTGCTTGGCTTTACGAGAAAGACGGGAATTTTTCCGGGGCAAAGGCCTTGTTGGAAGCTGCAGCAAAGACGCTGCAGAAAGCTAACGTTGATAATAAATTGTCCGTGTATATCATGGATTATATCGCAACTCTCGACAAGCGGATAAAAGATGAAACTAAAATAATGGAACAGATATAAACGAATTTAAAGCATGGAAAATTTCAATTATTACAATCCGGTAAAAATACTTTTCGGGAAAGGAAAGATTGCTGAAATCGGGAAATGGATTCCCCGTGGAATGAAGATCATGATGACCTACGGCGGTGGGAGTATCAAGAAAAACGGGGTATACGCTCAGGTTATGGATGCCCTGCAAGGATTTGATATCGTGGAATTCCCCGGGATAGAACCGAACCCGCATTACGAGACGCTGATGCGTGCCGTGGAGTTGGCAAAACGGGAGAACGTGGGCTTTCTGCTTCCGGTGGGTGGTGGTTCCGTGATCGACGGGACGAAATTCATTGCTGCCGCGATATGCTTCGAGGGCAACGAACCGTGGGATATTGTTGCCAAGGGAGCAAAGATCAACGCGGCACTTCCTATCGGGACCGTGTTGACGTTACCCGCCACGGGGTCGGAAATGAATTGCGGGGGCGTGATTACCCGCGAATCCACGAAAGAAAAGCTGGCGTTTCGTTCACAACACGTGTTCCCGAAGTTCTCCGTGCTTGATCCGACGGTGACGTATTCACTGCCGATGCGTCAAGTGGCTAATGGTATCGTGGATACTTTCGTGCACGTGATGGAACAGTACTATACTTTCACGGAACATGCCGAGATACAAGACCGTTTCTCCGAATCTATTCTGAAGACCTTGATCGAGATCGGACCTCGTTTGATTCAGGATGAAACGCCGAATTATGACGATCGGGCAAATTTCATGTGGGCTGCCACTATGGGGCTAAACGGGTTGATCGCTTGCGGTGTAACCGAAGATTGGTCTACTCACCATATAGGTCATGAACTGACTGCGTTCAACGGGTTGGATCACGGGATTACTCTGGCAATCGTTTTGCCGGGAGTAATGAGCGCCACGAAGATGAAACGTCGGGAAAAACTGTTGCAATATGCCTCACGGGTGTGGAATATTGACCCAACTCAACCCGATGCCTGTGATCAAGCTATCGCTCGCACGGAACAATTTTTCAATGAATTGGGAGTGAAAACCCGTTTATCCGATTACGGCGTGGGAATAGACACTATCGACCGTATCGAGAAACGTTTCCGTGACCGGGGGATGTTTGCCTTGGGCGGCATTGACGACGTGAACGTGGATAACGTGAGGGCGATATTGACGTCAAGACTCTAATTAATTGAAAGTTGAAAATGGAAAATTGAAAATGATATATTCCCGGACGTGAGGACTATTATTTTACAGTTTTCCATTTTCAATTTTGTATCATAAATTGAAGTTGAAAATATAGGAATACCTTTCATTTTCAATTTTCAATTTTCAATTTTCAATTGTATGTTGCAAGTTTATCGGGCTTCCGCGGGTGCGGGAAAGACTTTTGCTTTGACGATGGAATACTTCAAGATCGTTTTTAACTCCCCGTTGGAGTACAAAAACGTTCTGGCGGTTACGTTCACGAATAAGGCAACGGAAGAGATGAAATCCCGTATCGTGAGAGAGTTGAATAAGTTGGCGGAAGGGCAGAAGAGCGATTACCGGGAGGATTTGAAGCGATCGTTGCGGTTGTCGGATGAACAGGTGAAAGCCCGCGCGGAAGTGTTGCGCACGCTGATCCTGCATGATTACGGGCGACTCGCGGTAACGACGATCGATCGTTTTTTCCAGCGTGTGATCAAGGCTTTTACCCGGGAACTCGGTATATTCCCCGGTTATAACGTGGAGTTGGACAGTGATTACGTTTTGCAGCGTGCTGTCGATCAAGTGATGCAGCGTATGAACAAGGACAGGGAGTTGGGGGCGTGGATTACCGAATTGATGAATGATAGCGTGGAGGATGCCCGTTCGTGGAGCGTGAAGTCAAAAATTGCCGAGTTGGGAAAAGAACTTTTCGGCGAGAGTTATATGCTTTTCGATAAGGATGTACAAGAGCGTTTTAGTGACCGGGATTTCTTGAAAATATACAAGCGTTTCCTGCAAGGTATTATTACCGGGTTCGAGAAACGTTTGCAAGAATACGGGCGAATAGGGTGCGTGTTTATGGAAGAGCAGGGACTGCACGTCGAGGATTTCAAGGGAGGCAAACGTTCGGCGGTCACTCACTTTTATAAATTGAAGGATAAAAATCTGGATGGCATCACGGCTACTATCCGTAAAGCAGTTGATAATCTTGACGAATGGGTGACCAAAAGCATGGATGCCGCCAGTCGTGCCCGCGTGGAGGATGCTTACACGACGTTGAACACGTGGTTGCGGGAGAGCGTGGAGTTTTATGACGAGCATCTCCGGGATTACGTGTCGGCTCGCTTGTTGTCGGGTAACCTTTATCAATTGGGAATATTGAATGATTTATACGGGGAAGTCCGGGATTATTGTGACGAGAAAGGGCTTATGTTGTTGAGCGACACAACCCGTTTACTCAATACTCTGATCGCGGGTAACGATACTTCTTTCCTGTTCGAGAAGACGGGAAACTTCTACAAGCACGTGATGATTGACGAGTTTCAAGATACTTCCACTATGCAGTGGGCGAATTTCCGTCCGCTGATCGTAAACACGCTTGCCGAGGGCGGACGGGCGATGCTTGTGGGCGACGTGAAACAGAGTATCTACCGTTGGCGCAATGGGGATTGGCGCTTGTTGGCGGAGGGCGTGGAACGTGATTTTACGGCTTTCGGGACTGATAATATCGTGTTGGGGCATAATTGGCGAAGTAGCCGGGAGATCGTGGAGTTTAACAATCGTTTTTTCGTGCAGGCGGCGGGGCAATTGAAGGAGTTGTATGACGCGGAATGCGGGGAGGATAATGTTTATTCCCGCTCGATCGCGGAGGCATATAATAAACCGGAACAGTTGGTTAGCCGTCCCGGTAACGGGTACGTGGAAATTCGTTTCGGCGAAGAGAAGCAGGAGGAGGGAAGTGATACAGCTATTATGGAAGAGGTCGTGGCTATTGTCAATGATACCGTGCGTCGCGGCGGTCACCTGAAAGATTGTGTTATCTTGGTCCGTAACGGCAAGGAGGGGGCTTTTGCCGCCGATTACCTGATAGAATATAATAAACGGGAGGGAATACCTTTTCCCGTGACTTTTATTTCCAACGATTCGTTGTACGTGTCATCGTCGCCTTACGTGGAGTTGATTATCAACGTGCTGCGTTATATGGTGGAGCCGTATGATGCTGTAAACCGTACCGTGTTGCTTTACAATTACCGTACATTCGTGAAAGGGGAGAACACGGCGGAAGACGACGAACTTTTCAAGGCGGGCGGACAGGCGGAGAGTTTTCTCGACACGCTTGATATACCGTTTCTGCGTGAACCGGAACGATTGGTTTCGGGTTCCCTGTTCGAGATCACGGAAGAGATTATCGAGGCTTTCGGGTTGAAGAACCGTACGGAAGAGCTGCCTTATCTGATCGCTTTTCAAGATATCCTGTTTGAATATGAACGGAATAACACGAATAGTTTGCCGGTGTTCCTTGAATGGTGGGAGAAAGAGAAAGATAAAAAGGTGTTATCCACTTCCGAGGAAACGGATGCCGTGCGAATACTCACGATACATAAATCCAAGGGGTTGGAATTTAAGTTGGTTATTATTCCCTTCTGCGCGTGGGATCTCGATGATACCCGCCACGGGCGACGGATATGGTGTCGCAACCGGGAGGAGGGATTCCGGGATTTGGAATATGCCCCGTTAAATTACTCTCCCAAGTTGGCGGACAGTCATTTTAGGGAGGATTACATGGAAGAGCACATGAAAGCATACGTCGATAACTTGAATTTGCTTTACGTGGCTCTGACACGGGCGGAGAGGGAATTGTACGTGTTGCCTTACGCGCCAAAGATCAGTAAAGAGGGTAAACCTTCGGATATCGGGGCATTTCTTTATCAAGTGTTGGAACAACTTGCCCTGCCGGAATGGGACGGTGAGAATTTGTGTTTGCGCATCGGGCGGCAAGAAGTGATTCCTGTTTCGGGGAAAGTGAATGACGATAATACATTGAGTTTGTCGGAATACCCGATATATAATTTGAATGGTCGGGTAAGCGTGCGCTACAAGTACGAGGACTATACCGATCCTGAAAATATAAAAACTTCAGCAGTAGACGAGGGGAAGATGTTGCACGAGATTTTCCGGCGTATCGAAACCGTGAATGATATTGATCGGGCTGTCGGTGATATGTACCGTGCAGGATTGATAAATAACGATGAACGGGCGGTGTACCGGGAGCAGGTGGTCGGTTTCTTGAAAAACAACGTCCCTTCGGAATGGTTTGACGGTAAGTACAAGATTATCAACGAACGGGATATTCTTTTTAAAGGGACTGGAAAAGCTCGTCCAGACCGGGTAATGACAGACGGCAGGAAAGCCGTTGTCGTGGATTACAAGTTCGGGCGGAAAGAGGAGAAATTCTATCTCCGTCAAGTTGGTTTTTACTGTAAGACATTACGCCAAATGGGATATACCGACGTGTCGGGATATATCTGGTATGTCACGTTGGACAAAATCGTGCCCGTGTATACCGAGAGTACACCTGTTCAGTTGCAGCTTTTTGATTGAATTTCTTTAAAACTTTGAATAAAAAAGTGGTCGGAATTTTTTCCGACCACTCGTGTTTTTTAGCCTTTTTTCTTTTATCTTCTATAATCAAGTCTTTTTTTACCGAGAGGGATGCTGCATCCGATATAAGCGTTTGCACGGTTTGCATCGCCCGGGGCCTTCGTCATTAAATAGTCGGAACCGATGAAGATGGGACCTAATTTCAGACCGATACCCACGGTTTTGAATTCACTATGCAGGAATGAATAACTCAACGTGGCTCCGAACCAGTTTCTCGGACGATAGTTCGCCGAAACTGTTAATTCAGAATAAGAACTCGGAAGGGTGAATTGAGTGGAGGAGAGGACACCGAAACCGAGTTTGTTGTTCAGTAACGTGATCTCTGCACCGATGTTTAAGGTAGAACGAAGTGTCGTTTTACGGCTTTTGGCTTCACCTTCTTGGAATTGGATCAAATCAAGGTCGAAGATGTCCGTGTTACTAATGTAGTTTTCGTAATCATCGGGATTGATATTTTCCCAGTCGTTCGGATCATAATCGTCCGGGTTAATGGAACCTATGATTTCTCCATAAGTATGTGAACCTTCGGTCGTGGCTATCGTGGTATGTGACTTAGACCAATTGATAAAACCTAAATCCAAAATAGCGGCTGAAACGGTCAGGTTGTTTAATATTTTGTAGCTTGCACCCAAGTCAATGCCGAATCCGAAACCGGAAATTCCCGGTGAATCGATATCAATATCATTGATATACTCGTGTTCTGAATCATACTCAAGTTTCAAGCCTTTCATGGATGCTTCCAATTTTCCTTTCGTGGTAACTTCCCATTTTTGCATGTCGGAACCTGCATTCACGTAGATTTTGTCTATTTTGGCATCAAGGTTACCTACACCTACTAATACTTTGAAGCGTCCCCCGATATTCAGTTTGTCTGTCACCGGACGGGAATATCCCAAGCCGATTTCAGAGAAGACATCGGCATGGAGTTCCATGTTCCTGATATCGTATTCTTGTCCTAAATCTATTTCCGCGTAACGGGCAAATTCGAACATCGTTTTCGGGATAGAAGCACTGACAATCGCTCTCGCTCCCAGATTGACAGTCCAAAATCCTTTACCACTATAAAAACCGAAAGAAAGGATATCGGTCGTGAAATCAATGTTCATCGTGTTTTTGCTATCCAAACGATTCATGAACTTGTCACTTTCGAGGAAGCCGTTTTTGTTTTCGATGATATCCACGAAATCATCGATAGATAGTTTGTTGGAAGAAATGGATAACCCTAACGCTCCAATGGCCGGAATATTGAAATATCCTCTGGCGGGTTGTAAAGCCGGATTCATTTTTAATCTCGCCGGAACGTTGTCCATAAAATAGGAAGTACGAAGCCCTTGAGCGTACCCGTTCGTGACCCCTAAAACTGTCAGCAAGCCCACCACACAAGCTGCTTTCAGCAATTTGAAACTTTTTTTCATAAATAAGTGTCCTTTTAAATATGCAATATTGATAATTTCCTTATGCAAAATTGAGATTTTATTTTAGAATAGCAAAGGAATTTTATTACTTTTTTGTGACGTTTTAGAGGAAAAGGGGGATATTTGTTGTTTCATTATTTGGAAGTGAATATAAGAAACACTATCTTTGCACTCGCAAAACAGGAAATGTTTTGATGAACATTGCGGGATGGAGCAGTTGGTAGCTCGTTGGGCTCATAACCCAAAGGTCGTCTGTTCGAGTCAGGCTCCCGCTACAAGGAAAAGAGATTGAAAGTTCAATCTCTTTTTTTATTGTATTCAATAAAAAATCTCCCCCTGTAGAGGAGGAGATTCTCGGAACTGTATTTTGCTTCTATGTAGTTACATCGAGACTCCAATGATTCCTTTCGTGGAACTTTCCAGAAAATCAATGATTTTCTGAATTTCCGGACCAATGGATATGGTTTCCTTGATTCTTATCAACGCGTTTTCAAGGCTGGTACTACATTGGTATATCTGGCGATACGCTTTCGCGATGTCGTCGATGATATTTTCGTTCAACGCATCCTCTTTACGCAGGATGGTCGCATTTATCCCGTAATAGCTGATCGGGTTATGTGCTGCCACGATATAAGGGGGCACATCTTTATTTGCCCGACAACCGTCTTTGATGAAAGCCCATGTCCCGACACGGCATCCGTGTTTCACGATCACGCCGCTACCGAGAATGACACAATCTTCAATGACACAGTTCCCGGCGGTTTTTGCCCCGTTGCCGATAACACAGGTATTTCCCAGATGAGTGTCATGTGCCAGATGGACACCTTCCAGAAGGAAATTGCCATCTCCAATGATGGTGCAATCCGTGGTGTTCGTTCCCCGGTTGATGATAACTTTTTCACGGATGGTATTGTTGTTACCGATTCGCAGGATCGTGTCATCACCCTTGAATTTGAAATCCTGTGGAGTGGCACCGATAATGGCTCCATGATAAATCGTGTTGTTTTCACCCATGCGGGTGCCGCTTAGCACGCTGGCATAAGGCATAATCGTGCAATTGTCACCGATCTCTACATTATTATCAATGTAGGCGAAAGGATGAACGGTCACGTTCTTTCCTATTTTCGCGTTTGGATCAACATAAGCTAATGGACTAATCATATCTGTATGTTTTTGAGGTTTATTCTGTTCGTCCGCCACCTAACGCGTGGTACAAATTCACGACAGCCTGCATGCGCTGGAATTCATCGGATATTCCCGATAGTTGAGCGCTTAGCAGGGATTGTTGAGCTGTTAATACTTCCAAGTAAGTGGACGTCCCTAAAGTTAGTAATTCTTGCGTGTAATCGACAGATTTTTCCAAAGAAAATATTTGTTTTTCCCGTTGGATGATTTTGTCCTGTGCCGTCTGGTATTGAGTGAGGGCGTTACTAACTTCGCTTCCGGCGTTCAACAGACTTTGTTCGAAATTGATCATGGCCTCTTCCTGCTGTGCTTTGGCAATCCTCAACCGTGCGGTGAGGGCTCCTTTATTAAAAATCGGTTGCGCGAGGGACCCCACTGCCGTGGCGATCATCTTACCGGGATTAACGATGCCCATTCCGGAATTGTTTGTCCACCCCAGAGTTCCGTTGATCGTTAATTGCGGGTAGAAAGACGCCCGAGCTTGATTCGTGTTATAGAAAGTGGAAGCGAGAGCCATTTCCGCCGCTTTCACGTCCGGGCGGTTTGATAATAATTGAACCGGAACGCCCGCGTTCAGCAAGGTAGGCAGATTTTGGTCTTCCAACTTGCCTCTTTCTATTCTTTGAGGGGCTTGTTTCAACAGGAGGGACAACGAGTTTTCCGTTTCCCGGATGCTTTGCTTTAAATCGGGGATAGAAGCGGCAATCATGTAACTGTTTGCTTCGCTTTGTGCTATCGCGGCTTCGTTTACCATGCCGGCTTCTTTCATGGCTTTCATGGTTTCCACGCTTTTTTGCCAGAGTAACGCGGTTTCTTCTGTGATAGCCAGTTGTTTATCCAGCATCAACAACGTGTAATAAGCATTAGCGATAGCGGAAATAACTTGTGTCTGAACCGCTTGTTTATACGCTTCACTTTGTAGTAACGTGACTTTAGCACCTCGTTTGGCATTTAATAATCTTCCGAACAGGTCTATTTCCCAACTGGAAACTACCGGTAGGGTATAGGTTTGTGAGGCTTTCGCTTTATCAAAACTGCTCACCGTTCCTTGGGGAGATAATCCCAAGGAAGGTAAGTATGCCAGACGGGAGGACATTAAGCCTGCCTCTGCTTCTTTCACTTTCAGCACGGCTGTCTGGAGATCGCTGTTTTGTTCCAGACCTAACCGGATCAATTGTTGTAATTGAGGGTCCGTGAACACTTCTTCCCACGGTAGATTACCCATGTTTGTCGTGTCTGTAGTCAAGGTGTCCGTCACGGAAACGGGATCACGATACAAGCCTTGAACATCTACTTCAGGGCGATTGTATTGCTTGTAGATGTTACAGCTACTTAGCAAGGCCCCTAGACTGAGGGTGTATATTGTAACTCTTTTCATTATTCTTTATTTTGTGTATTGTTCAATTTCAGATTCCAGTTCGGAGTTATCCATGTCATGCCATTCGATCGGTTTGATCTTTTCCTGCAAGTATTGGAATGCCACGAATAATGCCGGTACCACGAATATCTGACAAATCATACCGATAAACATACCACCGATGGCTCCCGTACCTAAGGTACTGTTACCGTTGGCTCCCACGCCACTGGCAAACATCAACGGCAACAATCCGATAACCAAAGCCAATGAGGTCATCAAAATCGGTCGAAGACGGGCAGAAGCACCCAACACGGCAGCGGAGACGATACTCATGCCGGATTGCCGGCGTTCCAAGGCGAACTCGGTAATCAAAATGGCGTTCTTTGCCAACAACCCGATCAACATGATCAATGATATCTGCAAATAGATATTGTTTTCGACACCCATGAATTTAGCGAATATAAAGCTACCCATCAACCCGAACGGTATGGACAGGATAACTACCCAAGGTAATATGTAACTTTCATATTGTGCACTCAATAACAGGTAAACGAATACCAGACAGAGCAGGAAGATCATGGCTGTCGTACCTTCACTGGAACTTTGTTCTTCACGTGTCATACCGGAATACTCGAAACCGTATCCCGTGGGTAAGGTTTCTGCGGCTACTTCCTGTATAGCTTGAATGGCTTGTCCGGAACTGTATCCGTCGGCAGGAGAGCCGTTCACGCTCATGGCGGTAAACATGTTGAAACGCTTGATGTTGTCCGGGCCGTATATTTTCCGTAAGGTAATAAACTGTGTGATAGGAGCCATTTCGTTTCCGTTTCTGACCATGATTTGGTTAAGTGTTTCGGGATTGACCCTAAAATTGGCATCAGCCTGTATCATTACCCGGTATAGTTTACCGAAACGGTTGAAGTTGGAGGCGTACATACCACCGTAGTATCCTTGTAACGTGGTTAGTAACATATTCGGGGTTAGTCCCGCTTCTTTACATTTGGCTACGTCGATGTCTACCATATACTGGGGATAGTTCGGGTTGAAAGAGGTACGTGCGGTGGCTATTTCCGGACGTTCATTCAATTTTTCGAGGAAGTTTTGTGCTACACTATAAAAGTCGTCCAGACTACCTCCGGTTTTATCCTGCAGGTTGAACTCGAAACCGTTCGTGATACTGTAACCCGGAATCATGGGAGGTGCGAATAGAAGTACCCGTGCATCCTTTATCAAACCTTGCGTTTGCATGTAGAGTTGTCCGATAATACTATTAATATCTTCGCCTTTACCGCGCTCGTCCCAAGGTTTCAACCGGCATATAAATGTTCCGTAGGAACTACCTTGCCCGGCAATGAAACTATAACCGGCAACTTCCGTGCGTCCGTCGACAGCCGGGTTGCTTGCAATCAAACTGTCCACTTGAGCCAGTGCTGCCCGTGTTCTTTCCAAAGAAGTGGCAGGAGGGAGGTCTACAATAGCAAAGAAGGTTCCGGTATCTTCGTTAGGTACTAAACCTGATGGGGTAGACCTCATCAAGAGAATCAATATAACAATACTTACGGCAACACTTATAAAGCTGATAACCTTGTGGTTGATAAAGAAATTGACACCTTTTTTGTATTTCTCGAGAGTTACGTCGTAAGCGGTATTGAATGCCGCATGGAAACGATTGATCAATCCTTTTTTATGCCCTTGTTTATTTTTATCATGCGGTTTCAGAAATATGGCACACAAGGCAGGACTCAATGTCAGTGCGTTGATTGCCGACAAACCGATAGCAACAGCCATGGTCAGACCGAACTGACGATAAAAAGTTCCGGAAGTACCTGTCATGAAACTCACCGGGATAAACACGGCCATCATCACGAGGGTAATGGATACGATAGCACCGGAGATTTCACTCATGGCATCGATAGAAGCTTTAAGAGATGATTTATACCCTTGGTCGAGCTTGGCATGTACCGCTTCAACGACGACGATAGCATCATCGACGACTATGGCGATGGCCAACACGAGCGCGCAAAGAGTCAGCAAGTTCATACTGAACCCGATTAATTGTAACACGAAGAACGTACCGATTAACGCCACGGGTATCGCTATGGCAGGGATTAACGTGGAACGGAAGTCCTGCAAGAAGATGAATACAACGAGGAATACCAAGATGAATGCTTCGATCAAGGTTTTCAGCACTTCGTGGATGGAGGCAAACAGGAAATCATTTGCGTTCAACAGAATACTGTATTCCACACCCGGGGGAAAATCCTTGGAGGCATCTTTCAGTAAGGCCTCGATATTATTGATAATTTCCGTGGCGTTTGAACCTGCAGTTTGGAAAATCATACCCGTTACTCCCGGGTGCCCGTTTGAACGGGTGGCAAAACCATAACTCAAACCTCCCAGTTCGATGCGGGCTATATCTTTCAGTCGAAGGATTTCTCCGTCGGACGTGGCACGAATTACGATATCTTCAAATTCTTCGGTCGTTTGTAGACGACCTTTGTATTTCATGATATATTGAAAAGATTGATCTCCATTTTCTCCGAACTGCCCCGGGGCTGCTTCGATGTTCTGTTCTGCCAGAACGGCGGTTACATCCGAAGGCATCAGTTTGTATTGAGCCATCACGTCCGGCTTCAACCAGATACGCATGGAGTAATCGGCTCCCAGCACCATGGCGTCACCCACACCGGGTACACGTTGAATCTGGGGGATTAGATTAATCTTCACGTAGTTTTGTAGAAAGGTTTCATCGAATTTATCATCCGAGCTAAAGACAGTAAATCCCAGCAACATACTCGTTTGCCGCTTGCTCGTGATAACTCCGACTTGAGTAACTTCGGCAGGCAGGAATCCCTGTGCTTTCGCTACGCGGTTCTGCACGTTCACTGCCGCCATATCGGAGTCCGTACCTTGTTTGAAATACACGTCAATAGTAGCTTCTCCGGTGTTGGTGGCGGTGGATGTCATGTACATCATGTTTTCTACACCGTTGATTTGTTCTTCCAACGGGGCTATGACACTGTTCAGTACCGTTTGGGCATTTGCGCCCGTGTAAGTAGTGCTCACGTGTATCGTGGGGGGAGCGATATCCGGGTATTGGGTTACGGGAATGGATACCAACCCCAGTATACCCAAGATCACGATGATAATGGATATAACCGTAGAGAGTACGGGACGTTTTATAAATCTATCTAATTTCATAATTTCTCATTCATTTTAGTGCGTGGTTCTAGTGCTTGGAGCCTTGTTGGGCGATAACCTGCTGACGTTTAGCGGTGGCCTCTGCCACGGTAATGGGTTTTACGGTCATTCCGTCTCTCACGGTTGTTCCGACTCCTTCTACCACGATACGGTCTCCCGTGTTAAGCCCCGAGGTTACCACGTAAGTTTTTCCGTCGTTCACGGGAAGGATTTTTATCTCTGTCATTTTCACGATAGAACTGTCGTTTACCACGAACACGAATTTCTTGTCTTGTATTTCCATGGTTGCTTTTTGGGGAATAATAATGGCCTTGTCATCTTCTTCGGGTAACAAAATTACTCCAGACCCTCCGCTACGCAATATGCCGTTCGGGTTCGGGAAAGTAGCTCGCACGCTGGCTGCTCCGGTTGTCTGGTCGATAACTCCGCTTAAAGTTTCGATTTTACCTTTTTCATTGTAAATAGAACCGTCGACCAATTGAAGTTCCACTGCCGGCATTTGATTCAAGGCACCTTGAGTAGCCCCGTTGCTTTCACGCGTCAATTTGAGGATATCTTTTTCATTCATGGAGAAGTAGACATACATTTCCGAGTTGTCGGAAACCGTTGTCAAGGCTGTAACAGAACTCGGGCTTACAAGACTTCCCACGCGGAAAGGTATTTTCCCGACAACCCCGTTAGAAGGACTCGTCACGTTCGTGTAAGAGAGGTTTTTCTCCGCGTTGATTAATTGAGCTTCCGTTTGGGCTAGGGCAGCTTTTTGTGAGGCGAGCGTGTTGTTCGCCATTTGCAGTTCGTACAAACTGATAATATTTTTCTCTGCCAGTTTCTCTTTGTTTTTCGCTGTTAATTCCGCGGTTGCCACGTTTGCCTTGGCTACGTTCACTGCCGCACGAGCTACATTGACAGCTTCTTCGTATTGAACGGGGTCAATGACAAACAGGGTTTGCCCTTTTTTCACTACCGCTCCTTCATCCACGCATAATTTCGTGATGAATCCACTCACGTTCGGACGAATTTCCACGTCTTGACGTCCTTTGATTGTTGCCGGATAAGCGTTGTTCAACTTAGACACGCTTGTTTCAATGGTCATTACGGCGTATTCCGGTGCTCCGGCTTGTTGACCTTGCTGTTGACCTCCACAAGCAAAAAGGGTTATCCCCAATGCGATTCCAAAGAATCGTTGAGATAAAGTAATCATTGACTTTTGCATTTTCATATACTGTCTTTATTTAATTGTGTTCAATCTTGTATATATTTTGCGCTAAATAGGCAAACGCCGTACCAAATTGATGTGATAAAAAATTATTTTTTGCTCTTTTTGCGAAAAAGGCCTGCAGAAGAGGGCAGTTAAATATTTTTACACATTGATGATACGTGATAACATAAAATCGGGTTCGGGAAATTTAAACTTGATAGAGAATTATTATATTTGTAAATATTTTATATGGAAACGTGATGATGAACTTGATAAGAATAACAGAACCCGGGGATATCCGGTTACAAAGATTGATACCGCTTTACGAGGAGGCTTTCCCGGAAAATGAAAGAAGGGATATCAAGCAATTGCAATGCTTGATTCTTGAAAAACCGGAGATGCATTTCAACGCGATAGAGTGTGACGATACGCTGGCAGGATTGTTTATTTATTGGGACTTGCATGATTTTTATTACATGGAGCATCTTGCCGTGTTTAGCCAAATGCGTAACCTGAAAGTCGGACAGCAGGTGCTGGATTATATTGCGGAACATTTGAGCGGTTTACGTTTGCTTGAAGTGGAACCCACCATGGATGAAATGACCACCCGTCGGGTGAAATATTACGAGCGAAATGGTTACGAGATACTGGATAAATCTTATATACAGCCGTCATACCGGGATGAGCGTGATGCCGGTAATTTATGGATTATGGGGAATCACCGGACAGAGCGTTTGCAGGAATTTATCGAACGGATAAAACAGGTGATTTATAGGGACAATTATAGATGATATTAGTTAGGGTGATGTAAAACGGTGTTTAAAAGAGTATTTGTAGCTATTACATTAATAATCAAATGAAAATGAAATAGTATGAATTAATAGTCGGATTATGAAAAGAGTACTTGTCTTCGTTTTTCTTTTAGTGTGTATTCATGTAAGTGCCCAAATAACAAAAGTTGGGGATTGTAAAGTATCTCCCGATGGTAAAATGATAGCTTTTATATGTTATATGGGAATGCAACAAGATATTTTTCTTTATAGTTTACAGCGGGATACTTTAATTCAATTAACACATTCGGCGAATTTGGATTTTGATGCACAATATAAAAAATCGTTGAATTGGCTAGATGATCATCGGATTTTATTTTTATCAAAACATAACGGCTTGGTACAGCAGTATATATTGGATATTTTAACAAATACATTAAAGACAAACGGTTCATCGGCTTCTCATGAGTATTGGTTGAAGTATTCGGGGGTGAATGACGAGGTGTATTATATTTCATCACGTAGAGGTAGTCAACCGGCTGTGTTTAGAAAAAAAATGAATGCCGAGAAAGAAATGAAAGTTTCGAAAGGTAATATTAATTGTATTCTAAGTTCTATATCTCCCAATGGAGAATATTTGACGTACAAGGAGATGCCATTGGGGAAAACGGTTTTAGTATCCTTGAAAGACAATAAAATTATCAAATCAAAACTGCCTGTGAAAAATACGAATGTGCTTGCTTGGGCTCCGTCCTCGGAAGAGTTCATATATACGCATGGAACTTTCGTGGATGATGATGTCGTTAAGATAGAGCTGGTGCTTTATAATATAGTTACTCAAGTTAGTGAAACTATTGTAAAAGATGCAGATTACATATCGGGATGTGTATGGGCTCCATCTAAAGATAAGTATTTATATACTTTATTGAAGAAGTCTTATTTAGTCGATCATAAATCCAAGGAAACAAAAGAATATGACGTTTTTGGAGCCCCGAAAATTTGGTTGCGGGATGAGAAATCTATTTTGTTTGTTCAGGATGCGAGAGCCTATATTTTTAATTTATCAGATAAAAGTATCAAGCGAATAATAAATTAAGTTGATGAGGATTAATGTATTTTTATTTCAAGAAGAGGATTAATTTGTTTTTATAAAGTGTATGTAGATTTCATTAGGAACGACTTCTATAAAACCATATTGTTCTTCGGTATTGGTGGTATTGTGTTCATAATCAGAACCGAATAATTCAAACGAATTTACCGTAAAAAAACGATATAGTTGATATTTATTTGCTATTTGTTGCTGAAGCTCCGGATAAATATGAATCCCAAGAGCGAGAATTTTATGGAGTTTATTATCTCTAAATTCGGTAAAGCAGGTACTGTTTTGATAAAAGCACATATGGAGGAGTTTGTTTTTATGGATGAAAGAAGCGACAGGTACTGGATTATCCCAATAGAATAATGTGTTCATCCCTTGTCGGGAGTTCGTTTCATTCATATTATAGCTTTGTTCATTCCTATTTGTATCAGATAATAACATTTTTCGGGGATTCGGTATTTCAATAACAGCGGAGGCACCATTGCCATGTGGCATGAAATAAGTTATGTAATATTTGCCATTCATTTTGTTGACGATTGTGGTATAATTTGTCCAGCCTTCATATCTCAATCCTGTGGCTTTATCTCGAAAAAATACAGTACCACCGAATTCTCCACTAACACTCGTCGTAACCCGATAATCTTTATCTTCATAGATTGGGAATGTAAATGGTTTTACTAACTCCCATTTAAAATTATTCTGGTTAAATAATAACATTGTTTTATAGAATTCATTTATGGCTATAATGCTGTCATTTTGTACGTGTAACTTGACGTTATGAGTGAAATGTTCGGGAGCTATTGATTGATGAATAATATTAAAATTTGAATCTGTTATAACAATGTAGGGTTCATCATTTGCTCTGTAATTGTATTTTGCAGATAGAAAATAATAATTTCCAGCATATTTAACAATAGACTCTATGCGACCTTTTATATCTAATTCTAATGTGTCTATCTTGATTGATACGTGGGAAGTATTAATTTGATAAATCTGTTTTTGAGATGGAATATCCCGGCATCCATTACAGATAACAATAGCTACTATAAAAGCGGACAAAACTCTCATAAGTATACATTATAGGTTATCTTGTAAAAGTAAGGAAAATGAATTAGGAATAAAAGAAAAAGGATCGATTTCTCGATCCTTTATTTTGTAGCGGGAGCCTGACTCGAACAGACGACCTTTGGGTTATGAGCCCAACGAGCTACCAACTGCTCCATCCCGCAATGTTAGTCAAAACTATTACCGTTTTGCGTGTGCAAAGATAGTATGTTTTTATTAGACATGCAAGTGTTTCTGCTTTTTTTTAGAATAAATAAAATTAAAAGGAAGGAATGAGGTATAAAAAAAGGAATAGTTCAAACTATTCCTTTTGATATTGAGAGGATTGTGGGTTATTTGCCCAACATTTCGCAAATCTCGTTGAACACGTATTCTCCCGTGAACCCGAATTTCTCGTCGAGTACTTTCGCGGGTGCGGAATACCCGAAGTGATTTACACCGTGGATACGACCGTTGCAACCGACCAATCCTTCCAGTGTAACGGATAATCCTGCTGTCAAGCCGAATTTAGGTTTGTCAGCGGGGATTACTTGTTCTTGGTATGATTTATCCTGATGACGGAACAATCCTTCCGAAATCACGGATACGACACGTGAAGTGATACCCTTGCGCTCTTGGAGTAGTTTTGCACCCTCAACCAAAGTAGAAACTTCAGAACCGGAAGCGATTAGTACCACGTCGGGGTTCTCGGCAGTCGCACATACCACGTAAGCACCTTTCTCGGCTTGTAAAGCCTCATCGTAACGGTCTTTCCCCGGGAGATCGGTAATATTCTGACGGGAAAGAATCAACGCGGTAGGAGTGGAGGTGTTTTCCATGGCCATTTTCCATGCAACAGAGGTTTCGGCAGCGTCAGCCGGACGTAATGCCAGTAAACTCATTTTACCGGAATGGTTATCCATTTTCTCCATCAAGCGCAATTGTGCTTCATGCTCTATCGGTTGATGTGTCGGTCCGTCTTCTCCCACGCGGAAGGCATCGTGCGACCATACGTATTTTACCGGTAATTCCATTAATGCGGCAAGACGTACAGCCGGTTTCATGTAATCGGAGAACACGAAGAAAGTTCCGCAAGCCACGTGTATCCCGCCGTGGAGAGCGATACCGTTGCAAATAACAGCCATCGTCAACTCGGCAACACCCGCTTGTAAGAAGGCTCCGCTGAAATCGCCTTTCACGAGGTCACGTGCACCACCCTTGATAAACCCGTCCGTCTTGTCCGAGTTGCTCAAGTCTGCGGATGATACAATCATGTTTTCCACCTGTTGAGCCAATGCTACCAGTACATCTGCTGATGCGGCACGAGTGGCGATATTGGGTTTGTGTTGAATAGCTTTGTAATCAATCTCGGGAGCCGCACCGGATAAGAATTTATGCAATTTAGTTGCCAGTTCCGGGTTTGCTTTTTCCCATGCTGCTTGTTCTGCTTTCTTTGCTTTCGCGTAAGCCCGTTTCTCGTCAAGTACTTTAGCGTAGAACTCGGCTACTTCCGGGAATATCACGAATGGATTTTGAGGATCACCGCCCAAGTTCTCGATTGTCTTTTCGATAGAAGCTCCCGCACCCGTTAAAGGTTGCCCGTGAGTGGATACTTTATCGGAGAAATCTTCCCCATTGGGTCCCATGGCACCTTTACCCATCAAGGTTTTACCGATAATCAGCGTGGGACGCTCTTTTTCTTCATTAGCGGCTTTCAGTGCGGCTATAATTTCCCCAGCGTTGTTCCCGTTAATCGTGAGCACGTTCCAGCCCCAAGCCTTGTATTTGGCGGCAGTATCCTCGCAAGTCACTTCGTTCACGCGGGTGGATAATTGTACCTCGTTGGCGTCGTAGAACATGATTAAGTTGGACAATCCCAGCGTTCCGGCAATACGTCCGGCACCTTGAGATATCTCTTCTTGGATACCCCCGTCGGAGATAAACGCGTAAGTCTTGTGAGCCATCCATTCCCCGAAACGGGCAACCAGAAAACGCTCTGCAATAGCGGCACCTACAGCCATGGCATGACCTTGACCGAGAGGTCCGGAAGTATTCTCCACGCCTCGTTTGTGGTCCACTTCCGGGTGACCGGGAGTCACGCTGCCCCATTGACGGAAGTTTTTCAAATCTTCCATGCTGTACGTGCCAATCAAGCTTAACATGGAATACAACATTGGCGACATATGTCCCGGGTCAAGGAAGAACCTGTCACGGTTTGCCCATGTCATATCATCCGGGTCGAAGTTTAAGAATTGAGAATACAACACGTTAATGTAATCAGCACCACCCATGGCTCCGCCCGGGTGACCCGATTTAGCTTTTTCAACCATAGAAGCTGAAAGAACGCGGATATTGTCCGCTGCTCGATTAAGGATTTTCTCCATGCCTGTATTTTTTTGATGATAATTTTTAATTTTCGGCAAAGGTATGTTTTTCACTTGGGAATTCAAAGTCTTATAGTTCATAAAGTTCATAAGGTTTGTAAGGTTTAAAAGGTTTATAGACCCCCGCAGGGCGCTTTGTCTACGGCAGCTTTTTTTGCCGATAAAATCACCCGTAATTCTTATAACTTTATGAACCTTATGAACCTTATAAACTTTATGAACCTAACGTATTCCACTTCGTGTAAGGATTTTTACTCAACATGGCATTGTAATATCTTTCGTCGCCGGTAACTTCTTCGCCTAACCATGCGGGGTGTTCGAAATGCTCGCTTTCGTTTGCCAGTTCAATTTCCGCGAGTACCAATCCGGCATTTGCCCCGTGAAATTCATCGACTTCGAAAAGATGATTCCCGTGGGGAACGAGATAGCGGGTTTTGTCGATGATTCCCGGTTCACAAAGTTGCAATAATTCTTTTGCTTCTTCCGCGGGGATTTCCTTTTCCCACTCGTATCGGCTGGCTCCGGATTCATTTCCGGCGCCTTTGACGGTAAGGTATCCTTTATCCCCCTTGAGCCTCACACGTACGGTACGCTCCGGAACCGAGGAGAGATACCCTTGCGTGATTCGGGAAGATTTTGACGCGTCGGTCTTGTAATCTCCTTTTACCAGAAACTTGCGTTCTATTTCTAATCCCATTTTATTCATTATTTAATAGAAAGATTCGGTGATTGCCAAATCGACAATCACCGAATCACGGAATTTATAAATTCTTGTCCTTGTACATGTTTTCCCACCACGCGGGTTCGCCTTTCAGGTATTTGGCGAAATACGCCATGATAGTGTTACCCCAGATGATGCGTTGGTTGTAGTCAACCACGGCATGGTCGGCGTTTTTGATTAGCACCAACTCGGCATCTTTGCCCAAGAGTTTCAATGCCGTGTAGAACTGGATACTTTCGCCCGTGGGTACATTCACGTCGGCAGTACCGTGTAATAACAGGATAGGGGTATTTACTTTGTCCGCATTGAACAAGGGGCTTTGGTCCACGTAGATATCCTTGCGGTTCCACGGGAAGGAATGTCCCGATGCATTTGTGCTGTAACTGTATCCCCAGTATCCTTCCCCCCAGTAACTTGACACGGATGAAATGCCGGCGTGAGAGATGGCACAGGCGAAGATATCCGTGCGGGTCTGCAAATACATGGTCGTGAAACCACCGTAGGAAGCACCCATGCATCCCACCCGCTTGGAGTCCACGAAAGGA
The DNA here is from genome assembly GCF_900184685.1 of Butyricimonas sp. Marseille-P3923. Lineage (GTDB taxonomy): Bacteria > Bacteroidota > Bacteroidia > Bacteroidales > Marinifilaceae > Butyricimonas > Butyricimonas muris. The sequence continues at coordinate 855,072 of NZ_FXXL01000007.1, read as the reverse complement.
TGTGCTTTCATGAAAGCTTTGGTGCAGGCGATGATTTCGTCGGCGGTGATTTTACCCCAGTTGTTCTGGTGGCGTGCGGAAAATTCTTGCCCGAATCCGGTACTACCAGAGGGTTGCATCACGTAAACAACATAGCCATTCGCTGCGTACAGGTTGAAAGGCCATCTTCCGCCGAAAGTTCTTTCCACGGGGGATGTACCACCGTAATAATATACAATCATCGGGTATTTCTTGTTCGGGTCAAAATCGGCGGGCAGGTAGTAACGACCGTCGATGGTGGTACCTTTCTTGTAGACGTAATCCCAGTCTTTCACTTGCCCGAATTCAATATTCTTGTATTGCTCGCCTTGCGGGTTAGCCCATTCCCGTGCTTTCAGGTCTGTCAGGTTCAGCGTGTAAACCCGTGTCGGGTAACTCTCGTCGGAAGCGGTATATACCCCGGTATTGCCGTCTTCTGCCAGACTGATTCTTTGCACGAGGTCACCCGGGCAATTTATTTTCGTTATCTTGCCGTCTTGCCCGTGGCGGAACAGGTGGACGTAGTCCGTGTCCTCGGCAACGATGTAAATATTACCGTCCTTGTGCCAAACGTAATTCGTCACGTTCGGGTTGAAATCTCTCGTGATAGGGGTTACCTCTTTGGTCTTCAAGTCGTAAATGAACAATTGGGTATCGTACCCGTTGACCATTTGTCCTTTGGCGATATTCACGCCGAGTTTGCCGAAAGCGTCGGCAGAACCACTGATTAACAATCGGGAATCGTCCGGCGAGAATGAACATTGTATATCTTGCAAACGGTTTTCCCAAAGCGTGTCCACCTCGAAAGTGCGGGCATTCAGCATGTACACGGATTGTTTCCGGTAGGGATACTCGTTGTAATCCGGTCTGCTCGTGCCAATCAGGATATAATCCCCGTTGTGGCTGATATCCATCATAGAGGTCGTTTGGTTACCCCAAGTCATACGGGTGTGTATGCCCGTACCGAGGTCATATTTGCACAGGAAGTAACGGTTACGGTAGTATGCCTGTCTATCCTCGATACCGTCTAATTTACGCAATTCCCACTCTTTTTCCGTGTAGTTTTCGGTTTTGTAATATACCAGATAGCTACGGTCGGGCGACCAGTTGTAGGAACTGATATTCCGGTCCGCCTTGAACAGGCGTTTTTGTTCACGGGATTCGATATCGTAGGTATAGAGGGAATTACCGTTTCCTTCTTTCAACAGGAACGAGAGTTTGTCCTGTCCGGGAATCCAAGTCAGCGAGGACGCGTCATTCCCGTAGAACGAGTACACGACTTCCTTGTCGGCAAGGCGGTACACGTTCGTCATGCGACTGTTTTTACCGTTGATGATATCGTTTTCCGACATCAGGAGATATTTCCCGCTGGGAGAAATTTGAATTCTCTCTACCCGTTTCCCGTTCAGCACGTCCAAGATATTTTTACCTCTTTTCGGGGAGAGGGTAAAATGAACCGGGGCTTCCGAGAAAGCGGCGTCGGCGGTGTAGCTGGCAGAGAAGAGTTTATCGTTATTGCCGGTAGCGAGGCTTTTCACGATGATGACGTGCTTGCCCGGAACCCATTCAAGGGAACAATCCCGTTTCGCGGCTTCCGTGCCGTTGTGTCCCGTGTAAGTGATTTTTTTCACCCCGTCGACATACACTTCGGCATCCCCGTGAAAATTGAATTCCAGTTTCCCGCTCATCCATTGCGTGTTGGCGGCATAAACAGCACTTACGACGATTGCCGGGGTATTGCCCGTGTACCCGGAAGTTACCACGCCTTCGTTCACCACGGCTTCTTGCCATACCAACGAGTGGAATTGCAATTCCCGGGAATCGGCTTCCGGCGTGAAATTCTCGATATTAAACACGGATGATGTCAATAATTTTGACGACGTGAATGTTTTGCCTTCCACGTTCTTCACGCTCCCGAATGCAGGCATCTCCACGGGAACGGGCGGGAGAGCCAGCCATTCCCCGATAGTCTGCGCCTGCAAACGGAACGAGCAGACTATCATGAACAAAAAGATTAATTTTCTCATTTTATCGTATTTGGTTATTTTGAACTCGTTCGTGCAAAAGTATGGAATAGATTTTAAATATTAGATTTATGATTCCAGATTTATGATTTTCATCGCGTGAATCATCAAAATAGGATACATGGGCGATAATATCCCTTGATTATCAACGGACACATCCCTATGCTCCCGTGTTCACTGTCGATTGATTGTTTAAAGGTACAGGAGAAAAGGGGATTATGGAGGTTAAATTTACTTATACTTCGTTAAAACGTGGGCGATGAGTGGGCTAAGTGTGGGCTATAAGTAGGCGAAGCCGCCTAATAGTCGCCCAAAAGTCTGGCAAAACTCACCCGTGAAGGTAGGAATAGGATAGTAGTGGGATTTATAAACACTTGATAATTTGTGGTTAATAAAAAAACTTTGAAAAAAGTCACTTTTTTTATTACACCAAACGCGTATGAAATCGCTTTAGTTATAAAAGCGAAAATAATATGCTGAAGAGAGAAGAACATATTGCACGATTAATATTCCTGCACATCCGAGGATTAGCGGATGAGATACAGGAAAAAGAATTGACCGAATGGAGGGCGGAATCCTCCCGGCGCGAGGCTCTTTTTCAACGTATGTTGTCGGGGGAACATATCGAGAAGAGTTTATCCCGTTTCGTGAAGACGGAAGAAGAGAATGCACGTGATTGGCAGATTTTACAAGAAGAAATGAAGAAACGGCGTGGGATGGAACCTGTAAAACGGGTGAAGTGGTTTTACAGGGTGGCATGTGCCATTATATTGCTGTTGTCGGTCGGAGGGCTTGCTTTATATTACGCGGGGGATAAGTCCGGTTCGGGGAACGAGGTTACATTGGCGAATAATGACTTTACACAACCGGGTTCCCGGGCTATTCTGATATTGCCGGATGGCAGCAAGGTAGATTTGGAAAACGAAAATTCACGCCATGAATTGGTCAAGACCAATGAATCTTTGTCGGTGAGCGATGAATCGTTGACTTACGGGAATGTTTTAGAACGGGATACCGCGGAGATTTATCATACTTTGGTGATTCCGAGAGGGGGAGAGTATGTACTTACGTTGTCGGATAGCACGGTCGTGTACCTGAACGCAGATTCCCGGTTGACTTATCCGGTAAATTTCAAGGGAGATAAACGTAAGGTATTGTTGGCGGGAGAGGCTTATTTCCAAGTAAAGAGAGATGAGAAAAAGCCATTTATCGTGGAGGCACAACAAATGGAGGTACTCGTGTTGGGAACTACTTTCGGGGTAAGGGCATACGAGGATGAAAAAGAGATACAAACCACGCTGGAAAGTGGCAAGGTACTCGTGAGTGCCGGGGAACATAAGGTGAATCTAGTCCCGAATGAACAAGCCCGGTTTGATAAGTCGAAGTCCGTGCTATCGGTGGAGGATGTAGATATTGATCTGTATCTGGCGTGGAAAGACGGACGATTGATGTATGATAATTGCCCGCTAGAGAAGATTCTGAATGATTTGGGGAGATGGTACGCGTTTGATGTCTTTTATAGTCGGGAGGAAGCACGTTCATACCAATTCTCGGTGAACATGAAAAAACACGAGGTGTTTACTCGGGTTTTGGAGTTGATAGAGAAAACGGGGGATGTAAAGTTTGAAATAAAAGGAAAAACGGTGCTTGTAAAATAAAAAAAGCAGCGCTGCTAACGCTACTTTTTACGTTCACACTCTGCTGCTGACAGAGCGTGAGGAATTGTTGAATTCTAAATACAAAGTTATGAAGAAAATTTTTAATGTCGCAGGGAAGAGGCGGTTTTTATTCCTCCTTTTCTTGGTGTTTACCACTCAAATTAGTCTGAACGCGTATTCGCAGGACAAAAGTTTGACTTTCAGTCTGAAAAACGCAACACTTAAAGAGATTATTAATGAAATCAGGAAACTTTCCGACTATGATTTTGTGTACCGGGACGTGAATCTGGAAGCTTTTAAAAGGCGTGATGTATCTTATAAAGATGCCGCTATTGATGCCGTGCTGACCGATTGTTTGAGAGGCACGGGACTGACTTACGAGATTAACGGGAAAACGATCATTATCAGGAAAGAGAGTCCCAAGGAAGTGAATCAAAAAATGAAGACCGTCACGGGAAAGGTTACGGATGAGAGAGGAGAGGTTTTGCCCGGCGTGACGATCATGATTAAAGGAACGGCTCTGGGAACGGCAACAGATGCGGACGGGAATTATAAATTGAATGTTCCGGCGGAGGGAGAGCAAGTGTTGTCATTCTCGTTCGTGGGTATGAAGACACGGGAGATTGCTGTCGCCGACAAGACAAAGATTGACGTGAAAATGGAAGAGGATTCCGAAACTTTGGATGACGTGGTGGTTACGGGAATCTTCACGAAGGCGAAGGAAAGTTACACGGGTGCCGTGACGTCCGTGTCTGCCAAGGAATTGAAGATGTACAAGGGACAGAATCTTCTCGCTACGTTAAGGAATATAGACCCGTCGATTAACGTGGTGATGAATAACGCGTTGGGAAGTAACCCGAACGTGGTACCTGAAATCAATATCCGGGGGAATTCGTCTTTGCCGATGAGCGTGAAGGAATTGAATCAACAAGCATCCAAGCAGTTGAACGCCCCCTTAGTTATAATGGATGGCTTCGAGATATCATTGGAGAAATTAATGGATTTCAACGACGAGGAAATAGAAAGTATTAATATTCTGAAGGATGCCTCAGCCACGGCGATTTACGGCTCCAGAGGGGCAAACGGTGTCATCGTGGTAACGACAAAAGCTCCTCAAGGGGGAAAATTAAAAATTTATGCCCAAGGGGGGATTAATATCGAGATACCGGATTTGTCTTCTTATGATATGCTGAATGCCCGGGATAAATTGGAACTGGAACGAATCGTGGGATTGTATGACGACGAGAAGGATGTTACGCGTGACAGGAAGCTGAAAGAGTTGTACAACACGCTATACTCGGATGTGTTACGCGGCGTGGATACTTATTGGTTGAGCGAACCCGTGAGAACCGGAATCGGTCAAAAATATAATTTACGGCTTGAAGGAGGTGGTGATGCTTTCCGCTGGGGGGCTAATTTATCCTATAACACGATTCAAGGAGCGATGAAGGCTTCCGAAAGAAACACTTTCAGCGGTAGCGTGACGCTTTCTTATACCTTGAAAAATGTTATTTTCAAGAATCAGACCATTGTTGATATCAATAAAGGGGTGGAAAGTAAATACGGAACGTTTTACAATTACGTGAACATGAATCCTTATTACAGGACGAAAGATGAAAACGGGCAATACATTAAAAGATATAAAGAGAAAGGGTTTAATATACCTAATCCGTTGTATAACGCTAATTTGAATACCATTGACGAGAAGAAGTATACCACGATCACGAATAATTTCTCGATCGAATGGAATATTGCCGACGCGTTAAAATTAAGGGCTCAACTGGGATTACAAAAGCAAACGAATACTTCGGACTATTATCTTCCGGCTGACCATACTAGCTTTGACACGTATAACGGTAGTGACAGCTATTTCCGGAAAGGTGAATATGTTTACGGGACCGGGGAGGATATAAATATAGATGGAAACGCGACGCTTAGTTATTCTAAGGTTTTCGCGGAAAAGCATCAAGTGTACGCCGGATTTGACTATTCTATTTCACAGCGGAAAAATCATTTCTACAAGTTTACCGTGGAAGGGTTCTCTGATGAAAAACTTGATTTCTTGTCTAACGCGCTACAATATGAAAAGAATGGGGTGCCGAAGGGAACGGAAGAACTTTCCCGGCGTGTTGGTTTTACCGGGAACGTGAATTATATTTATGACAATCGTTATTTTGCCGATTTCTCTTATCGTGTGGACGGTTCTTCTTTGTTTGGTACTAAAAATAAGTTTGCTCCTTTCTGGAGTGCCGGAATCGGGTGGAACGTGCATAACGAATCATTCCTTCGGGATCATCGGGTGGTGAATACCCTTAGGGTGCGCGGCTCGTACGGGGAAACCGGTTCTCAACAATTCTCGTCTTATCAGGCGTTGTCCACGTTTAATTACTATACCGGGAAAAGGTATATTATTTGGAATGGTGCGGAATTGATGGGACTTGGTAACGAAAAATTGAAATGGCAGGTAACGAAGCAAATCAATGGGGGTGTTGAAGTGGGGCTTTTCGATAACAGGGTTTCCGCTTCGTTTGACATGTATAACAAGAAGACGTCAAACTTGCTTTCACAGATGGATTTACCTCTGGCGAACGGGTTCAGTTCATACGTGGATAACGTGGGCGAGGTGAAGAATGTCGGTTACGAGGTGATGTTGAGCGGTTATTTGATGAGGAACACCCAACGGGAGATCATATGGTCGGTGACAACGAAATTAGCGTATAATAAAGATGAAATCACGAAACTGTCCGCCGCGATAAAACAGCAAACGGAGCTTTACAAGGCACAGGATACGGATGTGAATCAGTTGTTGTACGAGGGATATTCCAAAAATTCGATTTGGGCTGTACCTTCTTTGGGGATTGACCCGAGCACGGGAGCTGAGATATTTCTGGATAAAAACGGAAACATCACGGGGAAATGGAATCCTTCCGATAAACGTTATTTCGGGGTTAGTGAGCCGAAGTATCGCGGGAACCTGAGTTCTTTATTCTCTTGGAAAGATTTGTCTGTAAACCTTTCTTTCGCTTTTCAATGGGGTGGGCAACAGTATAATGAAACTTTGTTGAGCAAGGTGGAAGTAACCGATGCCACGATAGATAGAAATAACGTGGACAAGAGGGTTTACAAGAACAGATGGCAAAAAGCCGGTGATATCAAGGAGTTTAAAGGATACGGCTCATCCAAGACCAGATCGTCGTCCAGATTCGTGATGGACGATAAAGTGTTCCAATTCCAGAGTGCGAGCGTGCAGTATCGTTGGCATTCGGATTATTTGCTAAAAAAATGGAGTATTGAAACTATAAATATCGGTGCCAATATGTCGGATATATTTTACATATCTTCCATCAAACGGGAACGGGGTACTTCTTATCCGTTCGCGAGACGGGTGGCGCTGACTCTTTCATTAATGTTCTAATTTAAAGTTTTATTATCATGAGAAATATATTGATATACGTAACGCTCTTTCTGGCTTGGTCGTTGTCCTCGTGCAATGATTGGCTGGATGTGAAACCGGAAATGGAGAGGGACGAGGAAGAGATGTTTGATTCCCCCAACGGTTTTAAGAATGCCCTGACGGCTTGTTACATTAAGATGAACTCCGTGAACTTGTACGGGAAACGATTGACGGTGACTGATATTGAGTTTATGGCTCAGCATTGGACATGGAGTGAAAGTAATTACAGGAATGAAAGAAAACTTAAGGATTTCAATTACGAGGAAGACTACCCGAAAAATTTTTTCTCGGCTGTTTACGGGGAATTGTATAATATTATAGCGCAGGCAAATATTATATTGAAAAATATACCGGAGAAGAAAGAGGTTATCGTGAACGAGGATGTACGTGCTTTGGTGGAAGGGGAAGCGTTGGCTATACGGGCTTTTTGCCACATGGAGATTTTGCGTTTGTTCGGACAAATACCTCAAAACGCGACGAAACAGGTTTCTTTACCTTACGCTAAAACCGTTTCGACGGAAGCGATTCCGTATTACGCGTTTTCGGATTTCGTGAATCTTATCGTTCAGGATATAGATGCGGCGGAAGCTTTGTTCAAGGATAGGGATCCGTTGTTTGAATACACTTACGAGGAGTTGGATAATTTTTCCAACACGAAAGAGTATGACGTGACTTTAGATGATGACTTTTTAGGATACAGGCGTTTCCGTTTTAATTATTATGCCATGAAAGCGATGAAGGCGAGATTGTACATGTACACGGGGGATAAGGGGAAGGCTTATGCGGCTGCCATGGAAGTGATTAATGCAGTGGATAAGAAGGGCAATAAGGTGTTGACGTTAGCGGGTACCGCGGATATCAATAAGAAAAATTACGCATTGCCTTCCGAATGTATTCTTGCTTTGAGTAATTACGAGTTGGAAGAGAATGTTACAGAATTATTTCGCGATTTCAATCCTTCAAGGTTATATGTGACGGACAAGCAGTTCACGCAAGATATTTTTGCCGGTCAATCGACTTCTATTAATAATAGAACTGAAGTTTGGAATACGATTCCTGATAATCAAGGAAATATAAAACCGACTCCCCGGAAGTACAATCAACCGACGATTGACGATAACACGGATATCGGGGAGCTGGCTTCTCAAAAGCAAGTTATTCCTTTGATTCGCTTGTCGGAAATGTATTTGATCGCCATAGAATCAGCAACTTCTTTATCCGATGCGAATCTCCTTTACACCGAGTACATGAGGGCGAGAGGCGTAGCGGCTAACCCGTTGACAGAGGAACAGGTGATGATAGAGATTGTTCGCGAGTATCGCCGGGAGTTTTTCGCCGAAGGACAAATGTTTTATACTTACAAACGTCTGGGAACAAAGAATATGTTGTGGAAAACCGATCGGGAAGTCGGGGAACAGGATTATGTTGCGCCTCTTCCTACCACGGAATATAATGCTAATCAAAAATAGAGAGTTATGAAAAAATTGATGAAATATACCATGTTGTTATTGCCTGTCTTCGTCTTGTTCGCTTGCGAGGACGAGGTGGATGTGTACAAGGAGAGCACGAATCGACTGAATTTCGTGTACGCGGCAAACACGAAATCGGATACATTGATTCCCCGTACTTTTGTTTACGACCCGGAAACAAAAGTGTTTGATACCGTGTGGCTGGAAGTGACGACGATGGGCTACATCGCGGATCAGGAGCGTAAATTCGTTTTGGAACAAGTGAGCACGGGGGAAAATCAAGCCGAAGCGGATGTGCATTACATAGCGTTTGATAATTCACTAGTGGAAGGGCTTTACGTGATTCCTGCCGGGAAGAACGAAGCTCGTGTTCCGGTTATTCTGAAACGCGATCCTTCCTTGAAAGATAAAGAGGTGACGTTGAGAATCAAAATTGGTAGTAATGAGAATTTTGAACCGGGATATCCAACATTGCAAGAGAAGGTGATTACCATCACGGATTTATTGACTCAACCTCAATATTGGAATTTTTATGCAACTTATTACTTTGCCGGGAAATATGGAAAAGTGAAACATCAGTTCATGATTGATGCCACTGCCGACAGGGGAATCAAGGTGAACGACGATTTCTTTTACTCGCTGGTAGGGGATCCCAGTAAGGTGGATATGGGGTTGACTGATTATTGGTACTATTTCTTTACCAGAAAGTTGGCGGAGGAGAATGCCCGTCGGGCAGAGGATGGCTTGGGGCCGTTGCGTGAAGCCCCGAAACCCGGAGAAACGGAAGGAACGTTAGTTAGATTCTCTCGATATGAAATGTAATAAAATGAATACGGTTATGAAAAAGAAAATCAGCTATATATTAACCCTTTGGGTACTTGTCGTATTTGCTTCATCATGTTACGAGGATAAAGGGAATTACGATTATGTCGAAATTAGTGAGGTTACGACGACCGGTTTGGAAGAGAGCTATTCCAAGATTGCTTTTCAAGATGTGTTGCATATAGAACCTACCGTTACTTCTGACCGTGCCGGTGATGAGTTCGAGTATTTGTGGACATTGAATCTGACGAAAGGTTCTGGTACAACATCGGATATAATAGAGCTCAAGTTGGATACGATTGGTTATGAACGCGTGTTGGATTTTCCGGTAAACCTGAAGCAAGGTTATTATGACTTGACTCTTCGGATCACGAATAAGGGAAATGGGGTGGATGTCTATCACGTGATGTCGTTGTCGGTAATTACCACGTTCTCGGAAGGTTTTTATTTACTTAAAGATATGGGTAATTCGACGGACATTGATTTACACACGTGGGACAATAGTAAAATTACCGACATCTTACAGAAAAAGGATGGGGAAGCTCTCCCTGCAAGTCCGGTTAGTTTGGGCATTGATCCGGTGTATTGCTTTCTTGACGAGTCAACCGGAGAATATGTTATTACCAAAGCTTTGACGATTTGTACGGATAATGATGTACGGATAATGAATATAGAGGATATGAGTACGATTTACACGCATAACACGATGTTTCATAATGGAGAGGTCCCGGAAGAAAAACCCTATTACGTGTGGCGGAATGTGAATGGCGTCGGGTATATATCTGATCAAGGTGCCTATTTCTCGGCACAGCTAGCTACCCAGCAATTATTAGGTACAGGGAAATTTGGGTTTCCGGCTATGGTGGATGAAGAAGACTCGAAACCGAATAAGAATGGCAGTGTGTCTACGGGAGCCTATTATTTCTATTTTGATGAGTTGAAAGACAGATTTCTTTGCTTGGATTATAATGGTGGTTTGAAAGCTTTAGCGAATAAACCAAAAGATAGCGAAGAGGAAGCAAAGTATGTTCCTAACGGGATCAAGCATAAATTAAAAGCTTTTGTCCGGAATTATGTAGGGAATGTCGATGCCGGGTTCGCTCTCTTTGAAGATGCGGATGTTGCCGGGAAACATTATTTGTATAGTATGGCGTTGGATTATGACGATAATCCCACCACCTATAATCCGATTAAAAAAGTAACGGAAATAGCTTCGGACTCCAAGTTGAATACTGCCACGTTGTATGCTTCCAATGAATTAACGGCGAAGGTTATCTATTTTGTTAATAGCAATAAGTTATACATGTATGATACAGAGTTAAACACGGAAGAAGAACTACAACTGCAGGATTTCGCGATAGGGGAAGAAATCACTTATGTAAGTAATCGTTATTGGACGTGGACGGACGATAAAGAGCATAATTTTGATTATTTGGTAATAGCTACTCATAAAACCGGCAAATATAAAGTATATCTTTACGAGGTGTTGGGTGGAAAAGCCTACGGGAAACCGAAGTACGTTTTTGAAGGGGATGGAAAGGTAGTGAAAATGCAATATGTTTCTCCTAAAATGTCCGATAAAACTTTAAACTATTTTCCGAGATCTTTTTGATAAAATAAATTCGTAAGTAACTATGTTGGTGGGGGATATTCATGGGAACGTGTGATATCCCCTTTAATTTCTAATAATTGTGCCATGAGAATTATATGTTTTGGCTTGTTGAGCATGTTGGGGGTAGCTTGTACTTCCCCGAATTATACATTGAGTGGAAAGTTGCCCGAAGCAAGTATCGGGAAAGAGGTGTTGCTTCTCACCCGTGACGGGCGTGGAGCGGACACGTTAGCCCGTCGTGTAGTGACGGAAGACCGGAGCTTCAAAATCGAAGGCGAGGATACGGATCAGGTATTGTATCTGAAAATAGGAGAGCGGGGACAAGCTATTCCTTTTTATCCCGAAAACGGGGAATATTATTGGGAACAGCGGGGAGAACATGAAATATATTTTCAAAGAATCCAAGAACGGGACAGTCCCGTCTGTCTGAACATTTATTAAAGTTGGATAGTAATATGCTGGAGATACAACTCTTGCAGCAAAAATATCGGGATGCTAAGAATGAAGAGGATACGCAATTGGTGATGAGAGAGAACGAGTTGTTGTGGCGGAAAGGAAACGATTTGTTTGTAGACGCTGTTAAGGAGTTCGAGGGAACGAATATCGCCGTGATGCTGGTGCGGGAGAATATGTGGAAGATTGAACAGGAGTTTAAAGTGTTTAAACGAGTTGTCGAGGTGATGGGGACGGTGCCTGAATCCGAGGATAAGGAAGAAATCATGAAAAAATACAAGGAGTTGGAAAGTAAACAATTGACAGGGCAAGCCCCGGATTTTAAATTGCCGGACGTGAAAGGAAATATCGTGGCTTTATCGGACTACAAGGGAAAATACCTGTTGGTGGACTTTTGGGCTTCTTGGTGTGCCCCCTGCCGGGCAAAAGCCAAAGTGTTGAAAAAGGAGTACCCTCGATTACAAGAGTTAGGTGTGGAAGTGGTCGGGATTTCTTGTGATAAAAAGAAAGACCAGTGGCTGAAAGCCATTGAGGAGGATAAACCCTTGTGGCGGCAGTTGCTCGTTGACAAAGAGATTAATGGTAGCGACACGAGCGACGATTATAAGGTGGAATTTATCCCGACATTGTATTTGATTTCACCGGATGGGGCGGTGCTGGAAAAGAACCCGAGTTTGGAGGAGATTGAAATGTTGGTGAAACAGATATAATAAAATGAATAATGAAAACACGAAAATTATGAATATCAATTTTTTATAATTAATGGCTCTCCCTAAAATGAAATAAATTCAGAGAAATTGGTTATTCATTTTTTCGTGTTTTTATAAAGATAAAAATGTTTTGCATGCATTCGTGAAATTCAAATGTATAATAATATAGATAATATGTGCTTCAGTTGTTCTCGCATGTAATGGTTGGCGTTGTTTTTGTGTTTTTTTATCGTGTTGGTGGAGATATTGAGTAAATGGGAGATTTCCTCGTGTGATTTTCCTTGAAGGCTTAATTGATAGACTTCACGACAAGCAGGGGAGAGTTGATTGAATGCCGTTTGAATCATCTGGAAAACTTCGGATTCTATAATATTCTCTAGAAAGAAATCGTAATCTTCTTCTTCACGGATGATACGTTCTGCATACCTGTTGGCTATATTTCTGCGGCGTATGGTGTCAACCGAGAAACTACGCACGATTTTGTACAGGTATGCTTTTATGGTATTTTCTGTTTTGAATTCTTGGCGTTTTTCCCAGAGATTGAGAAAGGCATCTTGAATTACGTCTTCAATAATCGTATCATCTTCGATGTATTTTGCAGCAAAATAGCGCAAAGTAGTGGCATATTTGGTGTATAAATAATGAAATACTTTATCATTATTTAGATCTAAAGTGTTGATATTGAACTCCTCTCTCATACAAATGCCGTATCTTTAAACCAACGATTAATAACACCTATCTTCTTGATTCTTTTATGATAACAAAATCATTAAGATATTTAGGCGTTCTTGCTTGTGAATAAAAATATTAGATAAAAAATAATTTTAAGTAAAAGTTTCCAGATATCTTTTATATTTGTAGTGTTATTAATCGTTGGTTTTTTGAAACTTTTGGGTATAAAGAAATTATACTTTATTTGATTAGCGATACTCATGAAGGTTTGAGGGCGGAGAATAGAAAAATATTTCAAAAATGTATCGGAGTGTTGTTATTATCATTAATTTTGTTTTTTCAAAGACAGAAAAAATTGGATAACATTTAAAATTGGGAAAAATGAAAATTATTGTATCTGTAATATTACTGGCATTTATAACTGTCAGTTGCGGTACGAACAAACGTGTGTACGCACCACCTTTCGAGGAGGAGGAAACTGAAAATGTTGTTGTGAAAGAGGATGTGCAAGCCACAACCCAAACTACGACCACCAAGAAAGAGAACACGAAACCGGTTGTTTCGAAAGAGGAGAAGGTAACCATGACGCACGGGGATGTTTTGAAACGTTATAACGTGATAGTGGGAAGTTTTGGAGATCAAAATAACGCTATCAATTTGCGGAATAAACTGAACGGAATGGGATATACCAGTATCATTATGCGGAACGAAGCCGGAATGAGTCGGGTGAGTATCGCCGGATTTGACGAGGAGGCTCCCGCTCGGGCTGAATTGTTGCGGATTCGTGAGCAATACCCGGAATTCGCAGATGCTTGGTTGTTGATTTCTAAAAAGTAGTAATACCCTTATAAAAAGAGTGGCGGAGAAGATTCCCCGCCACTTTTTTTATTTATAAGCATGTCATTTAATTTGCTTCAACAAATCTTTCACGGCAGCTTCAACTTGTAAATCACGTCCTTGCATTGCACTTGCAGGATCATTAGACACTTTAATGTCCGGTTCCAGTTGCATGTTTTCGAGAATGCGACCTTGGTTATCTTTCATACCCACCTGTGGAATACCGAATGTGACATTATTGATCATGGTTTCCCACCACACGGCAGTCATTGTTCCCGGGACAGGCATACCGATCAGTTTACCCAATCCCAGTTCTTTGTAAGCCCATGGGAATCCATGTGCGTTACTGTAATTGCTTTCGCTAATCAGCACGGCTGAAGGTTTTGTCCATTGCGCGAACGGATCGATACCGATAAATTGTCCGCGGGGAACAAATTCCGCATATTGTTTACCACTTAACAGATGCAGCAAATCCTCGTGCAACCAGCCGCCCCCGTTATACCGGGTGTCGATGATAACCGCTTTCCGGTTCCGGTAGCGACCTAATAATTCAGAATATGTTTTCCGGAAACTGCGACTATCCATAGAGGCAACGTGAATGTAACCGATTTGCCCGTTTGACAGGCTGTCTACCATGTGTTGGCGTTGTTTCACCCACCGTTGATATAATAATTGATTCAACATGCCGGCGGAAATAGGTTTCACGTATTCTTCCCACTCTTTTTTCTTTATCGGGTCGTAGATAGTTAGCATCGTGCGTTTTCCTGCTTTGCCTTCCAGTAAAGCGAAGTAATCTTCACCCTTCTTGATATCCTGATTGTCAATCTTCCGGATGATCATGCCAGCCGTAATCTTGTCCCCGGATAAATCCAGCGGTCCCCGTTCAATAATTTCGCTGATTTTTAAACCGTCACCGTTGAACTGCTGGTCGAAGAATACACCGAAGTTAGCCGTAGCCGCACGATTTGAGCGGGCGTAATACCGGGCACCCGTGTGCGAGGCGTTCAATTCTCCCAGCATCTCACCCAAAAGTTCGGCAAAATCATAATCATTGTTGATATGCGGCAGAAAACGTTCGTAGGCTTTTTTATAAAATGGCCAATCAACTCCTTTGAAGTCTTTATCATAGAATTTATCTGTCACTTGCTGCCACACGTGATTATACAGACTTGCACGTTCTTCTGTCGGTTTCCACTCGAAATCAGCCTTGTAATTCAATTGTTTCAGTTGCCCGTTGCTTTGATTTACCGTGAAAATCTGTCCGCCGGATAATAAATAAAGGGTACGCCCGTCTTTCGACAGTTCTAACGCTCCGCGGCGTCCCGTTTTTGATAAGATGCGGGTCGTGTTATTCTCGAAATCGTGCACCCATAAATCGTGACCACCTTCAAATGCAGCCAGATAATACAGCTTGTTTCCGTCATTGGATAATATGGCATCCCCTAAGTTGGAGGAGTGAATTGTCATACGAATCATCCGGTCTTCCAAGTTTTGCAAGTTGAAATTCAGTTCAAGAAGGGCGGGGGATTCTTTGCTTTTCTTCGTGTCTTTGCCTTGTTTATCGTTTTTCTTCAAGGTATCGGTCTTTTCTTTTTTAGCTTGTTGGGCTTTCAGTTCTTGAGCCAATGCCCGTTCTTCCTTGCTCATGATGAAATGGTCATAAGCATCGGTATCCAAGAAAAGTCCGTAGATATCACCTTGTGCTCCCCAGCTGCCGTGGCTGCGTAAACCTTGGCGGTCCGTGTACCAGATAATAGCTTTGCCACCCATCACCCAACGGGGATTGGCATCGGTGTAACCACTATTCGTCAGATTGTGTATTTCTCCTTTGCCATCCGCTTTCACGAGGGCGATGTCCGGGTGTTGCCAACCGCCTTCCTCGAAGAATTGTGCCAGAATCCAACGTCCGTCCGGTGACCATTCAAAGGATTGATCCCCGTCGGCGTAAGAATAATTGTATTTAGCCGGTAAAACGGTTCTCGATTTTTTACTTTTTAAATCAAGTACCTTGATTTCGGTTCTGTTTTCGAGATAGGCAACTTCTTTCCCGTCCGGGGAGAATTGAGGCTGAAAACAAGCCTGTCCGCCTTTCGTGAGTTGTTCTTCTTCAATTTCACGAGCGTAAACAAAAGATTGGTCATCAGCGTTTTTGATACGGGAAATGTAGAGATTCCATTGTCCGTCACGTTCGGACGCGTACACGAGGGAACGTCCGTCCGGCGAGAAGTTCACGTTGCGCTCTTGGGCGGCAGTGTTCGTGACGCGTTTGGTGGTACCGAATTCAGCGTTGGCAACAAAAATATCACCGCGGATGACAACGGCAAATTCTTTCCCGTTCGGGGATACGGCAACTTCTCTCGCTCCGTTGGACCAACTCATTTTACTGACAGCCGGGACGGGGTCGTCCATCACTATATTGATGTTCACTTTTTTGGGTTGTTTGCCGGGAGCCATGGTATAGATTTCCCCGTCAAAGAAGAAACACAATACATCTTCATTCGAGCGGGTAAGGAAACGAACCGGGTGTTTGGTGAATTTCGTTACTTGTTCAATCGTTCGCGGGTTGTCTAAAGACATTTTGCACACGTTGAAACTACCGTAACGTTCACTTAGGAAATACAGCGTGTTATCGTTTGTCGCCAACACGGGATTACGGTCTTCTACCTGTTTGTTTGTCAGGTTTTTAAATTCTCCGTTTTTCAAATCATACTCCCAAATGTCGCGGCACACGGAAGAAGTATGGTGCTTTCTCCATTCGTCCTCGTATCCTTTCAAGTCATGGTAGTACATTTTATTACCATCTTTCGAGAAACAGATATCGTAGGCTTCAAAAGTCAATACCTGTTTCGGACGACCTCCGGTCACGGGTACTGAATATACTTGTCCTCCCGATGGGAATTGCCCGTATTTTTGATCCGGTAAAAGGGAGCCGCGGAAAAGAATATTTTTCCCGTCATTCGTAAAGCATTCCGGGGTAGCACTGCCGGAAAACGTCGTCAGACGGGTAGGGGTTCCGCCATTTACCGGTACCGTGTAAAGATCCATCCCCCCGTCACGTCCGGATGTGAACGCGATAGTTTTGCTATCCGGCGACCATATCGGATGGTAATCATAGCCGGGATGGGTTGTCAACTGTGTTGCTTTACCTCCGGCAGCGTCTACAAGGAAAATATCTCCTTTGTAGCAGAAAGCGATTGTCTTTCCGTCGGGCGCTATGGACGGGTAACGCATCCATAGAGGATGTTCCTGCGCGGACAAGTTTGAAAATAACAGCAAACTTGTCCAAATCAGAATAAGTTTAATAAAATTCATATTTAACAGATTAAATTAATTCAAACCCAACGATATCCGAATCGTTATCATCATCTTTTTTCTTGTCCTTTTCGGGGGTCTTTTCCGGTTCGTTTATAACCTCGGCATCAATACTTACTTCTACTTTTATCTCCATTTCTGTTTCCGTTTCTTCGATTTCGGTAAGGATTTCTGTTTCTGCTTCTGTTTCCGGTATTATGACAGGGGGAAGGGCAAAAGAAAAATCTTCGTGCAATGTTCCGTTTTCACACCGGAAGACTCGTCCGGGGAAGTGATGGATTAAATCGTATTGATGCGTGGCGATGATTACCGTTTTTCCGCTATCACAGATGTCTTTCAAGAGTTCTACCAATTGATAGGCTGTTTCCGGATCAATATTACCTGTCGGCTCGTCGGCTAGAATGATGGGGGGGGCGTTAAGTAATGCCCGGGCAAGAACTACGCGTTGTTGTTCCCCGCCGGACAATTGGTGAGGGAATTTATCCCGTTTGTCGGGCAAACCGACTTTTTCCAACACTTCATTAATTCTTTCGCGAATCGCTTTCCTATCTTTCCATCCCGTGGCTTTTAGAACAAACTCCAAATTGGCGTAAACATTCCTGTCGGTCAGTAACTTGAAGTCCTGAAATACGATACCGCATTTGCGGCGCAAATAAGCAACCTGTGACTTTTTTAATTTATTCAATTTGTAGCCCGCTATTTCACCATTACCGTATTTCAAGGGGAGTTCGGCATACAGAGTTTTTAGTAAGGACGTTTTTCCACTACCTACTCTACCTACCAGATACACGAATTCCCCTTCGGCAATCTCTAACGAGACTTCTTTCAATATGGTATTTTGTTGTTGGCGGATGACCGCGTTTTCAAGTTTTATGATTGCTTCCACGTTGTAATTTTAGATTTATGATTTACGATTTATGATGCATTTTGTAATCTAAAATCTGCAATCAAGAAATCGTTAATTCTTTCAGTCCTTTGATATTTGCCATCGGATCGGGGGAGTTGAAAACGAAACTTCCCGCAACCAAAGCATCCGCGCCTGCATCTACCAGACGTTGTCCGGTTTCGAAGTTTACACCGCCATCAATTTCGATTAAAGTTTTCGCACCTGTTTCCCGGATTAATTTCTTTAATTTAATGACTTTATTGATGGTTTCCTCGATAAAACTCTGGCCACCGAAACCGGGGTTTACGCTCATGAGTAATACCACGTCGATATCCCGGATGACATCCTCCAGAAGCATAACGGGAGTGTGGGGATTAAGGGAAACTCCTGCTTTCATTCCCTGTGCTTTTATCTGTTGAATTGTCCGGTGGAGGTGGGTACAGGCTTCATAATGCACGGTTAAAATATCGGCTCCGGCTTTCTGGAATGCTTCCACGTATCTTTCGGGTTGCACGATCATCAAATGTACATCCAGAGGTTTTTGGGCTGCTTTCTTGATTTGAGCCACTACCGGAAGACCGTACGAGATGTTCGGTACGAAAACGCCGTCCATGATATCCAGATGAAACCAATCGGCTTCACTTTGATTTACCATTTCAATATCTTTGGAAAGATGCAGAAAATCTGCAGATAATAACGAGGGAGAAACAATAACGCTCATTTTTTGAAATTTAGAATTTAAAATTTAGAATGGAGAATCTTTCATTTTCAATTCTCCATTTTCAATTATTATTTGTACCAGCTGGCATACATAGCGTAGGAGTTGACAATGCGCTCCACTTCATTATGTAATAATTCCGGTCCCATTTGTTTGAGTTTTTTGGCAGGAGCACCCGCGTATACCCATCCGGATTCAACTACAGTTCCTTTGGTAACCACGCTTCCGGCTGCCACGATTGAGTTGCTTTCGATAATAGCGTTGTCCAGCACGATGGCGCCCATTCCGATAAGTACGTTATCGTGGATCGTGCACCCGTGTACAACCGCGTTATGGGCGATAGATACGTTATTCCCTATATTGGTCGGGGATTTCTGGTAAGTAGCGTGTATTGTCGCGTTATCCTGAATATTGACGTTATTTCCTATTTTTATATAGTGTACATCGCCTCTTAAAACAGCACCGTACCATACACTGCAATCGTCGCCCATTTCTACTTCACCGATAATGGCGGCATTTTCTGCCAAGAAACAATTTTTCCCGAATTTCGGGGTGTGTCCGTTTAGTTCTCTAATAATTGCCATAATTTAATTGAAAAATTGAAAACTGAAGATTGAAAATGATATCAATATTCAATTTTACGGTTCATAACTTTTTTGACGAGTCGAAATTACGAAATATACGGCAGAAAACAAGTCACCGGACGGATTATTACGTATTCTTTTTGAAACCGGATGCTCGGGGAAGACGTATAATGGCATATAATTTCTAAACTAAATAACAGGAGAATTATTTATGAGTATCGTAAAAAGAAACAATGATTTAAGGCCTTTCTATTCATCTTTACTGGATGATTTTATATGGCCTTACGGGGAGACGACAGAGCAGAGGAGGTTACCGGCTCTTAACGTGAAGGAGAACGAGAAAACTTTGACATTGGATCTTCAAGTTCCGGGAATGAACAAGGATGACATTAAGTTGGAGTACAAGGACGGTTATTTGACGATTTCGTGCGAGAAGAGGGAGGAGAAAGAGGAGAAGGATAAAGATCAAAAATTTCTGAGAAAAGAATTTTCTTCCGTTTCTTTTCATCGTACGGTAGAGCTGCCCGAAGACAAGTATAACGTGGGGAAGGCTGAAGCTTCGTACAAGGATGGTATTCTGGAAATTACAATGCCGAAGAACGAGGAGAAGAGTAAAATAAGCAGAACGATTCAGGTTAAGTAGATAATTAGTACGTGGAGTTTTGACCGATTTCTCTAAAAAAAATCGGTCATTTTTTTTTGCTTTTAGAAAAAAGGTATTACTTTTGTATCGCAATCGAGGAACACCTCACGAGAGTTCTGAAGTTAGTTTGAATGCGAAAATAGCTCAGTTGGTAGAGCATAACCTTGCCAAGGTTAGGGTCGCGGGTTCGAGTCCCGTTTTTCGCTCACTTTCATGCGAAAGTAGCTCAGTTGGTAGAGCACGACCTTCCCAAGGTCGGGGTCGCGGGTTCGAGCCCCGTTTTTCGCTCCCCCGAAAAGAGAGATTCGAAATTAGTTTGAATCTCTCTTTTTTTTTATTCTGTTTCGGGGTGCAGGAGCGTGTTCAGGTGAAATATAATGCACTATTCGTTTGTTTTGTCAAATAAAAATATTATTTTTGTTGGTAAAAGGCAAAATAATGCACCTATGATTTTTTATTCAATTATAAAAGAACGTCGGGCTTTGTTGGGATTGACTCAGCAAGATTTGGCAGATTATTCCGGAGTAAGCCTGCGGATAATCAAAAGTATAGAGACAGGCAAAGGCAATCCTTCTGTTCGTACGCTGACTAAAATCGCGGATACACTGGGGTTGGAATTATTACTGAAAGTGAAGGAGGTAATTAAATGAGACAAGCGGAAGTTTACGCTAATGGTGTGTTGGCCGGAACGTTGACAGAAACAGAGCATGGAGTATATATTTTTCGTTATGATGATGCGTTCTTGCTTGACAAGGAGCAAACAGCAATCAGTCTGTCATTTCCGAAAAGCCAACGTGAATTTTTGTCGAAAGAACTTTTTCCGTTCTTTTATAATATGCTTTCGGAGGGGACAAATAAAGCCATCCAATGTCAGACTCTGAAAATTGACGAGAACGATGCTTTCGGGTTATTATTAGCAACGGCTCACACTGACACGATAGGGGCCATAACGGTAAAAAAGATATGATAAATATTGAAGTTTGTCCCGGCAATTTGATTCCGGGGTTCGACACGTATAGCCCTGCTTGTCGGAAAAATCTATTTAACGGGAAAAAGGTTTCACCCGTGCTGGATTTCAATTATGATGCGGATTGCTTGGATGTTGCCGAAAGCATTAATCAAATATCCGTATCGGGAGTGCAAGAGAAACTTTCGGCTATTGTGGAGAATGGGAAAATTATACTTACCCCGACCGGACAGCAGGGGCGATATATAATTAAGCCTATGCCGAACTACAAGTATTTGCGTTTTCGTAACTTTATTCCTGCCAATGAACACTTGACCATGCAAATAGCCAAGCAAGTCTACAAGATAAATGTTGCCGAAAACGGACTACTCTTTTTTGCAAACGGGGATGCGGCATATATTACCAAGCGTTTTGACTTTGATATTAATGGTAATAAAATCAAGCAGGAAGATTTTTCATCATTGGCACAAAAAACAACTTTCACTCATGGCAAGGATTACAAATACACGGGAAGCTACGAGGATGTAGCTACACTATTGAAAGCCAACGTGTCGGCGTGGCAGGTGGAAATGAGCAAGTTATTTACGCTCCTTATATTTAACTATCTGTTTGCCAATGGCGATGCTCATTTGAAAAACTTTTCATTGCAACAATCTGCTAACGGTGACTACCTATTATCTCCCGCTTATGACTTGATGAATACATCCATTCACGTGCGGGACGAGGATTTTGCACTGCAAGGTGGTCTGATGCCGGAAAGTGAACATTCTGAGGTTTACCACAATAGCGGTCACCCGTGCAAAGAAGATTTTATCACATTTGCCAACCGGACAGGTGTATTACCTAAAAAACGGGATGCAATTATCAAGATGTTCTCGGATAACAATCCACTGGTTGATAAGTTGATAGACCATTCGTTTTTGGACGATAAAATCAAGCGGATGTATAGACGTTCCTATCAGGAACGTCTGAGCAGGTTCTTGAGGCAGAGTGTAATTTAATCGGTAAAATCCACGAAA
The DNA here is from genome assembly GCF_900184685.1 of Butyricimonas sp. Marseille-P3923. Lineage (GTDB taxonomy): Bacteria > Bacteroidota > Bacteroidia > Bacteroidales > Marinifilaceae > Butyricimonas > Butyricimonas muris. The sequence goes on along the minus strand of NZ_FXXL01000007.1, from coordinate 833,214 downwards.
ACCCGGCTTTCACGGATCTTTTTACAATAATCGCTTACTTTCACGTGTTCCGGGTGGACTTTGTAGCGGGCGAGTGCATCAGCATCTTCAAAGGTCGAGATAAGAACGGCATCGTATGCCATATCGGAATTTTTCTCGTTGATACCGACTTGCAGCGATTTGATTTCCGGAACGATGCCTACGAGTCTTTCCAGACTTTCTTTCATGATGATTGCGTTTTCCACTTTTGTTTTTCCTTCGGCAAACTCCTTGAGTTTCCACATGACGATATGTTTTAGCATACTTTTTGATTTTAAATAAAACGATGCAAAAATAGTCTTTTGTCAAAAATAAAGCTAATTTTGGAAGCGAAGAGAAGCGGAGGGGATGACAGAGTAATAAAAATGTAAATAAACGATTATGGCAGGGAAAGCAAAAAGCACAAAAGTGTCGAGAGATCAAGCTGCTACAGATATAAATTTTAAATTCAAAAGTATTCGCACGAGTTGTAGCGGGAGCATTGATTTCGCCGGGAACAAGCGTTATCGCACGGTTTTCCGGTTGAACGAGGTGGAGAGGTTGTACGTGGATACGGAAATAATAAATAAACAATTTGATGAAAAGGCATGGGATGCGGAGATTGTTGCCGCTCTCGTGTATATGAACGGGGAGCAACCTGTGCTCGTGGCGCAAAAGGGGGGAAAGGTTACCATTCCGGAGGTGGAACCTGTTTTCCGGTTTTCGACCGATTTCTCTACTGAAGACTTCACCGGTTTTACTCTTAAAGAGGGTGTTTACCGGGTGCAAATGATTATCAACGGGCAGGCGGGCTTGTCCGATGAAATACATCTGTTGGAATCGCACGATCTGTATCGTGATTATTTCCAATTATTGGATATCGGTTTGGATAAATGCGTGGAGGAGGCTCCCGATGTACAACGACCTCATTCATTTCGGGCTTTTGCCGGGGAAGGGTTGACAGACGTGCGTTTCTATCTCGTGGCGGAGAATTTCTTGTCCGACGAATGGACGTATGAATTCATGATAAATATTTTTGACTCGAGCGGGATGTTGAAAGCGAATCGGGTAGCTAAAGGAAATTACTATATCCCGAACCGGGAGGGAAAGCGTTTGCTTTGTTTCGCCTTGGATCTGGGAGCCGGGCTGGAGAATTTCTGGGAGGAAGGAGAATACTGGGTAGAAGTATCGTGCTTCGATCAACCCGTGATTCAACTGGAGTTTGCCATCGGAGAACAGGATGTGCCCTATAATTTCGCCGACGAAATAGCCGCGGTGAACGGTCAGGTGCACGAGGCGGCGGGTATGTCGTCAACACCCCAAGATAAGGAGGAGGCATTGTCCCGTTTGTACCAACTGGTCGGGTTACGTAAGGTAAAAGAAGAAATTACCCGTGTTTACGAGTTGGCGGAGTTCGTGAAGATGCGGCAGGAGAACGGCTTCAGTGATAAACTTCCTCTGATGAACATGATCTTTATGGGTAACCCGGGAACCGGTAAACACACGGTTGCCGGGATCGTGGGAGAGATTCTCTACCATTCGGGTGTTTTGGCGAACGGGAAAATACATCAATATAAACGGGAAGATTTTTCCCGTCCGGGGATGGCGGTGGAAGAACAATTAATTCGGGAAGCCATCGCGAAGAGTACGGGTGGAATCCTTTACATAGAGGATGCTGACGAATTGTACCCGACGAATGACCCGAACGATCCGGCGATGCGTATTTTTACCGTGTTGTTGGGAATACTGGAACAGGAACAACCGCCTCTGGTGGTGGTCATGGCGGGTGACGGGATGCCTTTGCAGGCTATTTCCGATGGAATCCCGGGTATGAAGAAATGTTTCCCTTACCAGTTTATCTTTGACGATTATTCGGCGGATGAATTGATGGAGATTACCCGCCAGATGCTGGAGAAAAGGCAATTCAAGTTTACGCCGGAGGCGGAGAACAAATTCTTTAATATGCTGAAGGATTGTTGTGCCGTGAAAGATTCGGGATTCGATAACGGCAGGTTTATAGAGGAACGATTGAACGATGCCGCGAACCGGATGGCAAAGCGCTTGATGTCGAATCACAAGGGTACTCGCTCGAAAGAGGATATGATGTTGCTCAAGGTAGAGGATATCGAAACCCTCGAGCAGCCCGATCCGAATAAATCGGTAGACGCGTTTAACGAGATGATCGGCTCGAAGGAATTGAAAAACAGCTTGATCAGCTATATCAATTATATTTATTTTATCCGGGAAAGACAGAAACACGGTTATGCCGATGTGATTCCGCCTCTGCACATGTTGTTTACCGGGAACCGGGGAACGGGAAAAACTACCGTGGCACGTATGCTCGGGGAGATATTCGAGTCCGCGGGGATATTGCAAACGTCCATGGTAACGGTCAGGAGCAGGGGGGAACTTATCGGCGACGGTTCTATTCCGCCTCAACAGATTGCCATGTACGTGTTTGAACAGGCGAGGGGTGGTATCCTTTTCTTGGAAGACGCTCATACATTATTCCAAGACAGCGCAGGAGCTTCGGCATTAAGCGTTATTTTCGGGCAATTGTCGCCCGCGGATAACGGGGATACCATCGTGATATTGAGTGGCGATCCGGATGAAATGGACAAGGCGCTTGCCGGGAACCCGAGAGTGAAGACGCTTTTCCCGTATCACTTCCATTTTGCCGATTACACGCCGGAAGAGTTGCTGGAAATAGCCGTCCAGAAGATAACCGAGAAGAATTACACTTTGCACCCGAAGGCGAAAGAGGCATTCCATGCTTTGGTCACACAGGTATGCAAAGAACATGATAAATATTTCGGGAATGCTCTATTTGTCGATAAGATGGTGGATAAAGCCATTCACAACCTGTCTGCCCGCACCATGAAGATTAGAAAAGAGAGGGAACTTACCCGGAAAGAGATCACGACGTTGATGGCAGCGGATATACCCACTGCAACTTCCGAGCTTCCCAATTCCTACAAGGATACTTTTGACGAGAAGTCAATCACCGCGGCCTTGAAGGATTTGGATCACATGATAGGACAAGAGAAGCTTAAAAAACAAATTCATGATTTCGTGGATCTGGCTCGTCATTACAATCAACAAGGGATCAAGCTAAATACCCGTCTGTCCCTGCAATGGTGTTTTACCGGTAATTCCGGTATGGGAAAGGGTACGGTTGCACGTATTATCGCCCGTATTTATAAGGCCATGGGAATTATAGACAAGAGCGAGGTGACCAGCTTTAAGGTGGAACGTTTGATCGGGTTGACGGAGGAGGATGCCGTGCAGAGTATCGGTGTTGCCTTGTTGCAATCCAAAGGGGGACTGTTCTTCTTCGACGAAGATTCCAGTAGCCTGAATGAAATCTCCGGTTTCCGGGATCGGGTAAGGGCTATACTCGTGAACCAGTTGGCGACTCAACCGGGGGCTTATAACGTGATTTACGCCAAACAGGACCCGCCCCGTCAGATTATTAACGACGAGGTGGAGAAGGTTTCCGATATGATTAATATTCTTGTTTTCGAGGACTACACGGAGGAGGAGTTAATGGAAATACTCAAACGGGATCTGGCGACGGACAATACCCGTATGACCCGGACGGCACAACAGCATATGGCTCAGTTTATTTCCTATATCGTGAACAACAAGAAACGAAGTCACGCGAGTGCCCGTTTGATAAAACTGGTCGCGGAAATGATGATTCGTAACCGGATACAACGTTTGGCAAAGAATGGAAAGATTAATGGTACGGAGCATACTTATTCAATTGTAAAGCAGGACGTGGAGATGTTCACCCCGCAAATGTTGGATAGTATGATTTCGGAACGGCAGACAATCGGGTACAAGCAATGAATCGTAGAATACTTCGTCTTGCTATTCCTTCTATCGTGTCAAATATCACCGTTCCTTTGTTGGGATTGGTGGACGTGACGATCGTGGGGCATTTGGGGGCTACCGCCTTTATCGGTGCTATCGCGGTGGGGGGATTATTGTTTAATATTTTGTACTGGAATTTCGGTTTTCTGCGGATGGGAACCAGTGGACTGACCTCACAGGCATACGGGCGAAAAGACCAAGACGCGGAAACGCGGGTTCTCGTGCAGGCGGTGAGCGTGGGACTGATTTCCGCCGTGCTGATGCTGATTCTTCAATATCCCATAGAACGCTTGGCTTTCAGGTTATTGGACACGAGTGCGGAAGTAGAACGATACGCCGTTACTTATTTTCGGATATGCATTTGGGGGGCACCTGCCGTGCTGGCACAATACGGATTCACGGGGTGGTTTATCGGGATGCAAAATTCCCGCTACCCGATGTATATCGCTATCGTGATGAACGTGATCAATATCTTGTGCAGCGCGTGTCTGGTTTTCGTGTTCGGGATGAAAGTCGAGGGGGTGGCGTTGGGAACAGTGATAGCCCAGTACAGCGGGGTATTTATGGCTGCCGGACTTTGGTGGTTTAATTTTAAGGAGTTACGACCTCTTATCAAATTCAAGGGGAGTCTTCAGTTGTTTGCCATGCGCAGATTCTTTGCCGTGAACCGGGATATTTTCTTGCGTACCTTGTGCCTGATCGGGGTAACTACATTTTTCACTTCCACGGGAGCAAGACAGGGGGATGTGATTCTGGCTGTCAATACTTTGTTAATGCAGTTGTTTACCTTATTCTCCTATATCATGGATGGCTTTGCTTACGCGGGAGAGGCTCTTGCCGGACGTTACGTGGGGGCTTGTGATCTTCGCCGATTGCGACAGGCTGTACGGGCTTTATTCGGCTGGGGCGTGGGATTATCCTTGGTATTTACCATTTTATACGTAGTCGGGGGAGAAGGTTTTCTTGCTTTGCTCACGAATGACGGGGAAGTGATTCAAACGGCAAGCCATTATTTTTACTGGGTTCTGGCAATTCCCTTGGCAGGATTTGCCGCTTTTCTATGGGACGGTATTTTGATAGGAGCCACGGCTACCCGATACATGTTGTGGGCGATGTTGGTTGCTGCCGGGGCTTTCTTCCTTATATATTATACCTGTTCCGGGGCCACGAACAATCACATGTTATGGCTTTCGTTTCTTGTTTATCTGGCTTTACGGGGAATCATGCAGACCGTATGGAGCCGCCGGATATTCTCGGAGGGGTATTTGCAGAAGATGAAGGACTCGTAGTATATCTTTTCGCCATACTAAGTCTATCGATACCTAACCTCAAGTTCGAATCATGAACGAATCATGAACGTAGCATAGACGTAAATTTGCGTTTATGCTATATTTATGATGTGTATATGCAGGATTTTTGTGGTTAGGCAATGATTGTGCAATGATCATTCAAATGTTTACAAGAAGTCGTTGTATCTATTTGATAATTTGTTATTTCATTAATTGATTTATGAATTAATAAATGATCGTTTAATGCAGTGCAAATATACATCATTTTTATTTTCCGCAAACTTTTTTGATTGGTTTTTTTATTCTCGCAACTAGATATTTAGTTTTTTGGCGATTATTCGCAAGCGTTCTTTTTGGTCGTATTATTAATCGATGGTTTTTTGATATAAAATATTGTTTAGTGAAACAGCTTTCGTGCGTCTATAATACATAGCACTGTTTAAGTGGGGTGCGTGAAACACATGGCAATAAATCAGGACCGGTAATAGGGTTAGTGCGCGAAGCGCATCCGGGTGCTTCCTTTCGGAAAAATGTCAATGTGTCGGGGCGATATTTGTAAGGAAGGTGAATTAGCAATAACATGATTAGGGAAAAGAAAATACACTGGTATGTCGCTTACACGCGAGTAAACCAGGAATTATTTATTAAGAAAAAACTGGACGAACTGGGGATCGAAAACTTTCTCCCGCGTGAGGAGCAAGTACGGGATACACCGCTTGGGCGGAGGACCATTCGGGTACTTTTGATTCACGGTATGATTTTTATCCGTACGGACAAGGTGACGAGTTTCTCCTTGATTAATGAACATTCATTGAATATCGTTTACTTGAAAGATATAGAAGGGCGTCGTTCCTTGATCGTTCCTGACAAGCAAATGGAGGACTTCATGTTCCTGTTGGATTTTTCGCCTGCCGGCATTGAGATATTGAACAAAGACCTCAAGCGGGGAGATAGGGTCCGAGTGATCAAAGGACCGTTACTAGGATTGGAGGGGGAATTGGTGCGTTTGCGAGGTCACAAGCGGGTGGTGATCCGCCTGGAGGGGGTGGCATCAATAGCTACGTCTTATATCCCGGGTTCTTTTCTGGAAAAGATAGAGAGAAACAATTAATTTAAGATTTATGAATTACGATTTACGATTAAATAAAGAGTCAAGAAGTACAATTAAAATCATAAATCTAAAATCGTAAATCAAGAAATAGAGATGGAAAAAGGTTTATTTCACGATTTGTACAAGCGATTGGGCATGCTTGATCTCCGGTCGTATCCCCCGGCGCGATTGTCGGGTTTGTTACACGGTTACCTGACGGTGTACTCTATGGTACGGGTATACCCGTGGTTGGAGAATGATTTCGGCACCCCTGGTGATATTCACGAGCGAGCGAAATCGATCGTTCACTTGTACCCGGGGCAGTTGAACGGGGATGTTTCTGTTGATACCCGCGCCGGTTACGCGGCGGACAAGATGGATGTCTATCAGGTGTACTCGGACTTGAGTTACTTGAAAAACGGTTTGGATGCGGCGTACCGGATTCTTTCGGCACGGGGGAACGGCAAGATCTCGTTGCCTTGTCGTACGCCGAATATTTGCCGTTTGTTGTGCAATTGTTACTATTTCGCCGGAGATGATGAGTGTGGAGAACTTGCCGGACGGTTGGTGACAGAGGCGTTGGGATATACCCGGGGCAGTAGCAGTGACGTGTTGTTGCCGTGGTGGGATAGCATTTGCCTGTACAGCGATGTGGTTGGCACGATGGAGTTACCCGAAGGTGAACGGGAACGACTGGGCGAGGAACGGGTTCGTTTGGACGTTCGCGTGAAACAACTTGAAGACGAAAAAATCAAGCAGTTGCATCACGCTGAAAGCGAGGGTGATATTGGTTTGCTTGGGGATATATTCAAGATACTGGCAAAGCGGGAGATGGAAAAAATATTTCATATCTCTAATTCACACTAAAAATCTCACTACCGGGTTACGCGACTCCCGGTAAACAGCGTTCCCTTGACGGTACCTCATAGCCGGATCAAACTATTAATACCGGAGGGGACGCTTCTTTTCTGTGATTATATAAAATAAAAAACTCAATTCATACTATATAATCATTTGTGCGAAAAGAAGAAGTACGTGAATTTTCGGGCGAGCCTTTGTCACGCTTCTTTTCGCCGATGATTTTAATAATTTACAGGTAATGATGGAAACTATAAGGATGTTTTTTACCGGTATGCTGTTTTGTCTGTTGGGGGCTTGCGCTTCTCCCAGGGACGTGGTGTACTTGCAGGACGCGAAGATTAACTCGAGAGTGAAAGCGGAGTTACAGTACCGGACGGTAATCCACGTGGATGACTTGTTGTCGATCGTGGTTTCTTGCGACGATATAGAGGCGGCACTTCCTTTTAACACGCCGATGATCGGCTTGGGGCAGAGTAATACCAGAGCAAATACAGACCAACTTTACGGGTACCTGGTGGACACGGACGGGACGATCGATTTCCCGGTGCTGGGTAAGATCAAGGTCGAGGGGTTGTCCCGCACCGAGCTTGCCGCCGAGTTGAAAGAGAAACTGAGCGGTTACTTGAAGAACCCGATCGTGACGATACAATACTTGAATTTTAAGGTAACGGTACTGGGTGAGGTGAAGACTCCCGGTAGCTACAAGGTGAATAGCGAGCGGATTTCCATATTTGACGCGTTAGGCATGGCGGGCGATTTACAGATTAACGGGAAGCGTAAAAACGTGCTGGTGATGCGGGAAGACGGGGACGAGAAGGTCTTCGCGCAAATGGATCTCACCTCCGAGAACATCATCCATTCGCCTTTTTTCTACTTGCAACAGAATGATGTGGTTTACGTGGAGCCCAATAGAGCCCGGATTATCGGGGGAAATGCCGGGGCGTTCCTGCCTTACGTTTTGTCGAGTATCTCCACGTTGGTAGCTATCTTGGCCATCGCGATACGCTAATATAGAACAGGAATAACATGGAATTGAACGATTTGAACAAAGAAAACGGGAGTGCTCCCGAGGGTATGGATATAAAAATCCTAACGGAGAAATTCATTTCTCGTTGGCGTTGGTTTGCCATCTCGATACCCTTGTGCCTGGTAATCGCTTTTCTGGTTTGCCAGAGCCGGGTTCCCGTTTATAACGTGACGGGAAAAGTGATGATCAGTGACTCCAAAAAAGGAGAGTTGGGGACGAACCTGATGATGAAAGAACTGGGACTTGGTGCCGCAGACATGTTCGTGGAAAACGAGATCGTGGAATTGCAATCCAAGAACCTGATGCGGGAAGTGGTAGAAGAACTGGATTTGAATATCCGTTACGTTCGTGAAGGTTTCTTGCGGGACAGGGAACTTTATGACTCTTCGCCGGTAAAAGTGTTAGTGGATAATCCCGATGGGATCAGGGATACTTCTTTTCATGTCATGCTGGACACGACAAATTTGGTGATACTGCTGGATCTTGACGGGAAAAAAATCTGGAGCGGGCATTACTCGGAAAGCGTTCCCATGGGGGATTATCATATATCGATAGAACAGAACGGGAAAGTTTTCTCCCGGGAGAAAATCCGGGTGGACTTGTCCACTTACCGGGAAACAACAGATCGTTTTTCAAAAAATCTGAACGTGCAGATTCTGGTAAAGAATACAAATTCCGTGCTGGTGTCTTTAAAGGATGCCGTCCCGGACAGGGGTATTGCCGTTATTAACGCTTTGGTCAAGCGTTATAACCAGAACGGGATTGATAATAAAAGGATCGTTTCGGAAGCCACGGTCGAGTTCATTAACGAGCGTCTGGACGTGATTAACAAAGAATTAGGCTCGATCGAGCGTAGCGCGGAGGATTTCAAGAAGACCAACCGTTTAACGGATATTACCTCTGATGCCGCTTTCGTGATGGAACGCAAGAAACAGGCAGAAGCCGAATTGTTGAAATTACAGACCGAGTTGGATGTATTACGGAGTATCCGTGCCGCGATCACGCAGAAACGGGCGGACGAATTCGCCTTGTTGCCGGAAAACCTGGGACTCTCGGACGAGGGTTTAAATTCCGGTATCGCCCGTTATAACGAGATGGTATTACGGCGGGGTAAGTTACTGCAAAGTGCCAGCGAGAGTAACCCTATCGTGACGGGATTGAACACGCAGTTGCGGGAGTTGAAAAAGAACATACAGGAGACGATCGCTAACGTGGAAAGCAGCTTGTTGATTAAGTTAAAGAGCGTGGAAAAGGAAAACGTGTCCGTGAACGAGATGTTGACCTCCGTTCCCACGCAAGAGAAGCAATACCGGGCTATCGCCCGTCAACAGGAACTGAAAGAGAACCTTTTCCTTTTCTTGATGCAGAAGCGGGAGGAGGCGGAGATCGCAAAATTGATTTACGTGGCGACGGCGAAGATTATAGAGGACCCGTCGGCGGGCAATTCTCCAGTGGAACCTAAAAAAGCCTTGATCATGCTCGTGGGATTGATGTTCGGTATCGGGCTCCCGGCAGGGGGTATATTCCTCTTGGAAACGTTGAACGATAAAGTTCGTTCCGTCGAGGAGGTGAAAAGGGCTCTCCCGTTTCCCGTGCTGGGAGATATTCCCGAGTTAACCAAGGAGGAAACGACTTTGTTACGAGAGAATTTTTCCGTGTCGGAGTCTATGCAGGTCGTGCGTGAAAAGTTAAATTATATGTTAGGCGAGAAAGCCGGTTCGGTGCTTTTGGTGACTTCCGGGGTACCGGGTGAAGGAAAGACCTTGGTTGCCGCGCATTTGGCACAAGCTTATGCCAAGGCAGGTAAAAAGACGTTACTGGTCGGGTGTGACTTGCGTAACCCGCAATTGCACTCGTACCTCCACAAGAATTATTCCCGTGGTATATCCGCTTATCTGGCGGGGATGGAACCGGAGTGGAAAACTTTGGTACATTCTCTCGGCGATCATTTGGATGTCCTGTTCGGTGGAGATGTTCCTCCTAACCCGATTGCTTTACTTTCCGGCGAGAGGTTTGTAAAATTGTTGGCGGAGCTAAGAAAACAGTACGACTGTGTTGTTTTGGATACACCTCCAGTAGGGCTTCTGGCAGACGCTCTGACGATGATAAAACAGGCAGATGCTTGTATCTGCGTGACTCGCTTGAACGTGTTGCCGCGAGGTATGTTATCTTCCTTGCGAGCCTTGGAGAGTGAGCATCACGTGAAGAATTGCGGTATTGTGGTCAACGGGGTATCCCGGAGAATCCATTATTACAAGTACGGATACGGTTATGGAGGTTATTATAACAAGCAAAACAGGGGATAGAGAGTGAGCATGTGGTGGTATCGAAAGCGGGATAAAGTGCGTTTTGATTACACGCGCGACATTCATTCGCACATCCTTCCGGGTGTGGATGACGGGGTTAGGACTTATGATGAGGCACTTGTCGTGTTGAAGGGATTAGCCGGGCTGGGGGTGAAACGGGTGACGAGTACTTCCCATGTTTATTTTCCCTCCTTGATGAATGGACGTGAGAATCTTTATCCCCTGTTGGAAAATCTTCGAGCTGGTTTGCGAAAGGAAGGGATCGGGATAGAGTTGGACCTGGGAGCCGAGTATTGCGTGGGCGAGTACATGTTGGGTTTGATTGAACGGGGAGAGATCTTGTCCGGGGACGAAAATCGGGTACTGGTGGAACACAACTTTTTATCCCCATCGCCTTTTTTTGATCGGGTGGTGTTCGAGTTACAGACTAAGGGGTACGAGGTCGTGTTGGCTCACCCGGAACGTTACGCCTTTTTGGCGGATGACATTGTTCGCCACGGAAAAGAATTAAAAAACAGGAATTGCCATTTGCAGGTAAATATCCTCTCGTTTGCCGGGTATTACGGCAAGAAAGCTCAACAGGGAGCGGAGAAATTGCACGCGGCGGGATTGATCGATTATTATGCGGGGGATGTACACGGGATGAGACACGTGGAGGTGATCAGAAAATATATATCAAATTCATAGATAAAAAATGAAAATATTAGTTACTGGAGGAGCTGGGTTTATCGGTTCTAATCTTTGTGAGTATTTGTTACAAGCAGGCCATGAAGTTCGTTGCCTGGATAATTTTGCGACGGGAAAAATTGAAAATATACTTCCTTTAACAGAACGTTACCCGATGATGTTCAAGTTGATCGTGGGAGATATTCGTCAAATGGAGGATTGTCAAAAAGCGGTGGAGGGAATGGAGTATGTTTTGCATGAAGCTGCATTGGGGTCTGTTCCTCGCAGTATTAAAGATCCGATTACAAGTAATGAAGTTAATATAAGCGGTTTCTTGAACATGCTGGTTGCTTCCCGGGATGCCGGGGTGAAACGTTTCGTTTTTGCAGCGAGCTCTTCCACTTACGGGGATAGTCAATCTTTACCCAAAGTAGAAAATGTAATAGGTAGACCACTTTCTCCTTATGCTATAACGAAATACGTGAACGAGCTTTACGCTGACGTTTTCGCTCGGACATATGGTATGGAATATATTGGATTGCGTTATTTTAACGTGTTTGGGAGAAGACAAGATCCTTTCGGGGCTTATGCGGCAGTAATTCCCTTGTTCGTGAAGCAGTTGATGCGACACGAAAGCCCGGTGATCAACGGGGACGGGGAGTACAGCAGGGATTTCACGTATATTGATAACGTGATACAGATGAATGAACTGGCCTTGACCACGGCAAATGCGGATGCGGTGAATCAAATTTACAACACGGCGTTTGGGGAGCGGACGACGTTGAACCAGCTGGTGGGTTACTTGAAAGAATTCTTGGGAGAATTTGACGGAGAAATAAGAAACATCAAGGTATTACACGGGCCGAACCGGGTGGGAGATATCCCTCATTCTTTGGCAAGCATTGACAAAGCGAAATCGTTATTGGGATACACCCCGCAATACAGCATGAGGCAAGGGTTGCAGGAAGCGGTGAAATGGTACTGGAATAATCTATAATAAAACGAATTACTATGCAAGACGTCAGAATTTGCGTGATCGGACTGGGATACGTGGGCTTACCCCTTGCCCGGTTGTTTTCAACAAGATATAAAACGATAGGCTTTGACATGAACCAAAGGCGGGTGGATGCCTTGATGGCGGGACATGACGCAACCCTGGAAGTGAGTGACGAATTGTTGCAATCGGCAATCGCTAACGGTTTCGTTTGCACATCAAGTATCGAGGATATTCGGGATTGCAATTTTTACGTGGTGGCGGTGCCGACACCCGTGGATAAAAATAATAATCCGGATTTAACACCCTTGTATGGGGCGAGTACCACGGTGGGGAAGGTCATTTCCAAGGGAGATATCGTTGTTTACGAGTCAACGGTTTATCCCGGGGTAACGGAAGAGGAGTGCATACCCGTGGTGGAAAAAGTGTCGGGGTTGAAATTCAACGAAGACTTTTTTGCCGGTTATTCCCCGGAACGAATCAACCCAGGAGATAAATTGCACACGGTGGAGAAAATCAAGAAAGTAACCTCCGGCTCGACTCCCGAGATTGGCCAAAAAGTAAACGAGATTTATGCTTCCGTTATTTTGGCAGGGACACACCTTGCCCCGAGTATCAAGGTGGCGGAAGCTGCCAAGGTGATCGAGAACTCGCAACGGGATATCAATATCGCTTTCGTGAACGAATTATCTAAGATCTTTAATAAACTTGGAATTGACACGCAGGATGTACTTGAAGCTGCCTCCACGAAGTGGAACTTTTTACCCTTCAAACCGGGATTAGTCGGAGGACATTGTATAGGTGTGGATCCTTATTACCTGGCTCAATGTGCCCAACGGCACGGGTATAATCCCGAGATTATTTTGGCCGGACGTCGGATGAACGACGGGATGGGGGAACACGTGGCGAATGAGGTAATTAAGTTAATGTTAAAGAAAGGCATTCAAGTATTGAGTTCTAAGGTTTTGATCATGGGATTCACGTTCAAGGAAAATTGTCCGGATGTTCGGAATACCAAAGTAATTGATATATACAAGGCATTGAAGGAGTATAATCTTGATATTACGGTTTTTGATCCGTGGGCAAATCTGGAGATTGTGCGACATGAATATGGTGTTGATATAGAGAATAAATTGCACATTGAAAAATATGATGCGGTCATTATGGCTGTCGCTCATTCCCTATTCGAGGGGATGGATGTTCTATCTTTATTGAAAGAGCAACATGTGGTTTTTGATGTGAAAGGAGTTTTGGAAAAAGATATTATTGATAGTAGATTATAATTTTTGAATGTAAATTCACAGAGTCATTGTAGATTATTATAGCCTAGGTTCTTGCTTCTATTTAAACTTCCAATAGAGTATGTTTTTTTTAATAATATTATATGATATTTAAATCTAAGCAATTAAATGAAATCATTTTTCTGCGTCCAGTATTAATAGTTGGTGTTATAATTGGCCATTGCTTTGCTATTTATAGTGGCGCATGGGAAAATACTATTGGAATAGAGTCTGTTTATTTTTATCAGTTTTTGAATCCATTCTTTATTCATTTAGGAGCATTTGTGATGGTTTCGGGTTATTTATTCGCATATAAAAAAGATAAATATTTAGCGTCTTCTACATGGAATTTTATTTTTATGAAGTTTAAACGAATCTATTTTCCATGTTTTATTTTTAGTATTTTATACATTGTGATTTTACAGCCAGAATTGTTAGTTGATGTAAAAACAGTCATTGCAAATTTATTGAAAGGGACTGGTCACTTGTGGTTTTTGCCGGTGATATTCGCTAACTTTTGTTTGCTAAAAATATTCCAACCAATGATAGATAGATTGCCGATAACTAGTTTTATTTGTAGTTTGGCTCTATTGGTGGTTGTTCGAGTATTAGACATTACATTTTTGAATGTTGTGTTTCATTACCTTCCTTTTATCATTTTAGGATATCTTCTTTATGGAAAAACTAATATTATTGAAAAGTATTCATTACTACTTTTATTTTTATGGTTTTGTGTATTTATTGTTTATCTTTTTGATGTAAACAGAATTGTATCGATACCTTTGATTGGAACTTTTTCCTCTTTTTTGGCGGGAATTGCTTTGCTTGGAGTAGCGTTAAAAATTTCGAGAAATTATACTCCAATTAAATTTGTAAACAAATTAAACGATGAATGTTATGGTGCTTATATTTTTCAACAAATAATTATCATGTTGATATTATATCATACGCCATTATACTTGTATTGTAGTACATATTTTCTTCCATGGGTCATTGCTGTTATTTCAATATCTCTATCTTTTTTATGTAGTAAACTACTCCTAATGACAAAAGTGGGTAAGTTTTTAATTGGGTAGGATTAATGTCATTTTTAATGTTTTATGATAAACAATAAGAGTAATATACATCAAGCCTTTTGGTTAGGTATTAGTTCTATCTCAAGTATATTTGTTTCGCTTGTAAGTGCTGCCATTTTGTCCCGATTTTTTGATAAGGTAGAATACGGAACTTATAAACAGATTATGTTCGTTTATAGTACATTGTTAGTTATATTTGAGGCAGGTCTTCCAAGTGTATTTTCTTATTTTTTGCCTAGGTATTCTTTAGCAGAGGGTAAGTATATCGTAAAAAGAATTAATCAAATTCTTTTTTTTTCCGGAGGATTATTATCTATAACACTATTTTTTTCTGCAGAACCTATAGCTCAATTTTTAAATAACCCGGAGTTAGCAAAAGGATTGAAATTGTTTTCACCTTTCCCCTTTTTCACGTTGCCTACATTGGGATTGGAAGGAATTTATATTGTTAATAAAAATACAAAATATGTAGCAATATATAATACGATTACAAGGATTTTAATGCTTGTTTGTATCGTACTACCTGTACTTTTATATCGAAATTCCTATGAAGTTGCTATTGTAGGTTGGGGATTTGCAGCCGTGATTGCATTTTTTGTCGCCTTATATTTAAAGAATCGGCCTTATTGTAATGTGAATGAATTAATTAAAGTGCCGAGAATTATGAAAAAAGTATTAAGCTATTCTTTGCCGATATTGGGTTCTAGTTGTATATTACTTTTTTATAATTCGATTAATCAGGTTTTGATTAGTAGAAATTTTGGAACAGAAGCTTTTGCTGAATTTGCTAATGGATTTTTACCATTGCCTTTTATTGGTATTATAGTTACTCCTGTACGGAAGATGTTGATCCCCTTGTTTTCTAAAAGCAAAAATGAAAATTGTTTGGATGAAAGTGTTGTGTTTTTTAACAAAGCGATTTATGAAATGGGATTGATTATTATACCTCTATGTATATTTTGTTTTTCTTTTTCTAAAGAGATCATGTTATTGTTATATGGTGAACAATATACAACTTCTTATGTATTTTTTCAAATTAATTTAATTTATAACTTGAGTGAAATAATACCATTACAAGTGATGTTAGTTGGTATAGGTAAAACAAAGGTATTGTTCATATTTGATTTTATATGTACTTTGTTATTACTGTTCATAAATGCTTTGCTATTTTATTTAAATGTAAGTTCTCCTGTAATGATTGCCTTTGTTTTTGTGATGATGCAAGTATTTTTACGTAACATTTGTCCATATATCTATTTACGTTATAAAGAAAGGGTGATTATTATTTCAAAATCTGCTATAGTAGGCCTTTTGAGAATTGTACTACACGTTTTTGTTGTAATTATCTTTGTTTTTTGGTGTAGTAGATTTTATGATAATATATCCACAACATTTTTGCGATTGATAATATCTGGAATTTTGTTCTATGTTTTACTTGTAGGAAGTGGAATCATTTTGAGAATAAGTTATCTAAACTCATTAAAGCAGTTAATTCAAAGGTAATGTCTGAGATTTTGACAAAACGATATATTGCGAGTGTTTTATTAACATTGTTATATCCATTGGGAGGGGTAGTGTATTCTATAAAACATTTGAATTGGGACAAATCAGAAAAATTGTTCTTTCTTTTCTGTATTTATTTTGGTTTAGCATTTATTTATTTCTCAGAAGGAGGTGGTTTATTAGGAGATGGTGCCGACTCTGAACGTTATGCTCTTTATTTGATGCAGGCTTATGATATGCCTCATATTTCTTTGAGTGATTATTTAGCTCTTAGAGGAGAGCGTTTTGATTATTATGCTTCATTTTTACTATATGTTGTATCTCGTTTTACAGGAAATCCTCAAATATTTTTTTGTGTTGTGGCGACTGTGATGGGTTTTTTTTATGCTAAGGTAGCTTGGTTAATTATAAGACTCTGTAAAACGAATGATTTTTACGTGAAAATTCTAATTGTATTTTTAATATTAATAGCTCCGATTTGGAAAATAAACGGAGTACGTTGGTGGACGGCGTTATATATTTTTTTATATGGAGTATTATCTTATATCTATTGTCGAAAATGGTATTATTTGATATATTGTTTTTGCAGTTTTTTAATTCATTATACTTTTTTGTATCCTATATTTGTCGCCTTTTTAGGTTTGTTTTTGCCATCTCGCAAAATTTTACCTTATCTTATATTATTCTTGGGGATAAATTTACTTAACAATTTTGATCTTACTATCTTGGAAAGGTTTCTAGCAAAAATATTGCCAGAAAATTATGCTGAAAATACGATTGGTTATTTGACATTTGAATATAAAGCATCTCGTAATTGGTTTGCTGATTCTGGTAAATATGTAACAATGGGATTGAATGTTTTTTTTGTTTTACTGTTTTATATAAAAGGAAAACAACGGATTGAAAGTTCTGCTTTTTTAAGGCGTTTTTTTGTAGTGTCACTTCTGTTAGCTTCTTTGTGTTTAATTATTAATATGGCTCCTTGGGGTGTTCGTTTTTTAGATCTAGGAAATTTTTGTTTATATGCATTGTTTTGTCTGTTATTATCGGATCAGATTATAAATAGTAGAACGAGGTATTGGATAAAGTATAGTATTCCTTTTTTATTGTATGTTATTTTGTTTCAAATAAGAGAAGGATTTTATGCTATCGGAATATTTAATTTGTTGTGTGGAAATTTTTTTACCGTTTTCTTCATGAATGATAATTATCCTATTATAAAATATATTGATTTATTAATGTAAGTGAATTATGCTGACACTAAAGCGGAAGTTAGCTAAAAATTATGTGAATGCTAGAGGGTGGAGTTCCAAGAGAAAGCTTGTTGTTATAGAGAGTGATGACTGGGGGAGTATCCGGATGCCCTCTCGAAAGGTATATGAGTGCTTGTTAAAGGAAGGATTGGAAGTTGATAATTCATATTTTGACAAATATGATTCTTTGGAAAGTGCAGAAGATTTTACGGCATTATTTGATGTATTATCTTCCGTGAAAGATCGTAATGGGCATTCGGCTGTAATCACTCCCTGTACTGTTGTGGCAAATCCGGATTTTGATAAAATAGAGGCATCAGATAGACAAGTTTATCACTATGAATTGATAAGTGACACTTATAAGCGTTATTCTTATCAAGATAATATGATGTCTTTATGGAGAGAAGGAATAGAAAATCGAATTTTTTATCCACAATTTCATGGTCGAGAACATATAAACGTGAGAAGATGGATGAAGGCAATTAATGTTTCAATAGAGAAAGAACAAATGGCTTTCGAGAAAAGAGCTGTGATAAGTTCTGAAATGAAAAATTCGATGAAAGTTTATCCTTTAAATTATTTTGCCGCTTTTGATTATGATAGTGAAGAGCATCAAAGAGAGTTGAATGTTATTGTGCAAGATGGATTACAACAGTTTGAAAAGTTGTTTGGTTTTCAGTCCGTTTCATTTGTTCCTTGTTGTGGAATTTGCGGAAATGAATTGAGTGAAGAACTTGCGAAACAAGGAGTAGATTTTTTGCAGTGTGGTCAGCAATTTTTACCACAAGGTGGTGGTCGTTTGAAACTTCAAAATCATTTTTGGGGGTATCGTAATCCTTGGGGACAACTTTATTGGCGTCGTAATTGTACATTTGAGCCTTCCCGGAATCAAAGTTTTGATTGGGTGGATCTGTGTTTGACTGAGATAAAAATTGCTTTTCGTTGGGGAAAACCTGCTGCAATAAATTCTCATCGGGTGAATTTTATAGGTGGTATATTTCCGGAAAACAGAGATAAAAGTTTGAAAAAGTTAAAATATTTGTTGCAAGAAATATTGAAACATTGGCCGGATGTTGAGTTCGTAAATAGCGAGCAATTAGGATATATAATTTCTGGGAGTAGATAATTGTAATTTGATATTTATTTATAAAAGATTGGATGATATGCAGCGAGATTCGAATATTGTTTGTTTTTGTTCGATGAAATTAAAGAAGATTTATCGTTTTTTTAAATATCATTTATGGTCGGATGAGTTTTATGTAAAAAGAAATTTTTATAAATCGCATGGATATAAGTTAGATTTGAATAATCCGCAAACATTGTGTGAGAAAATTCAATGGCTAAAATTGCATGATAGACGTGATTTTAATACGTTGTGTGCAGACAAATATTTAGCCCCTCGATATATTGGGGAAAAATTCGGTCAAGATTGTATTGTCCCCATACTTTTTTCAACAGATAATTGTAAGGATATTTGTTTTGAAAATATGCCGGATATTCCCTTTATAATCAAATCCAATCATGCTTCGGGGCAGTATTATATAGTGAAAGATAAACGTGATGTGAAGGATTGGAGAAAGATACAATTAATGTGCCGTAAATGGTTAGATGTTAATTATTATTGGTTTGATAAAGAATGGCAATATAAGAATATACAGCGTAGAATTATTGTAGAAAAACTATTACTTACTTCTAAAGGCGAAATTCCAAACGATTATAAATTACATTGTATCAATGGTAAAGTTCAATTTATCTATGTTGCGGCACAACGTCAGAAGCTAGGGTGTAAGCATCGACTTATGTATAGTCCTAAGTGGGAGCCATTGATGTTTGCTTGGGATGGTAAAAATGTAAATGTGGCAGAATTACGAGGGGAAGAAATAGAGTTCCCTCAATCTCTTTCTAGGATGATCGAGATTGCGGAAGGAGTTGCTCAAAATTTTAGATATGTACGTGTAGATTTTTATGATGTGGATGGGAAGCCTTATTTTGGAGAGATAACGTTGCATGATGGAGGAGGAAATGATGTTATCGAACCCGAAGAATGGGATTTGAAGTGGGGTAAAATGTTGAAATTGTAAGGAAATGTCAGTAAAACAACAAATAATACATTATCTGATTCAATTATTGGGGTGGAGGACTAGACGAAAAATTGTTATCATTGAAAGTGATGATTGGGGTAGCATCCGTATGCCATCTAAAGAAATATATAAAAAACTTTTAGATGATGGTTTTCATGTTGATCGTTGTCCTTTTTCGATGTATGATTCTTTGGAAAGGAGTGAAGATTTATCCGCATTATTTGACGTGTTACTTTCTGTACGGGATAAAAATGGAAAGCCTGCCGTTGTGACGGCTAATAGTGTTGTGGCTAATCCTGATTTTGAGCGCATAAAAAATAGTGGTTTTACGGAATATTATTACGAGGAAGTGACGAATACATTCAAAAAATATAAAGGGTGTGAGAATAGTTTTGGGATGTTAAAACAGGGAATAAACTCAAAGGTATGGCATCCTCAATTTCATGGAAGAGAGCATTTGAATGTTATTCGCTGGATGAAAGCTTTGCAACAAAAAGATGATGTGACGATGTTGTCTTTTAATCAGCAACATTTCGGATTATCTGATAAAGTAACACCGAAACTAAAAGTACGGTATATGGATGCTTTGGGGAATGTTGGAAAAGACTCATTGAAAGAAGAAGGGAGAAGCATAGAAGAAGGAACTCGATTGTTCGAGAAGTTATATGGATATAAATCAAAATCTTTTATAGCTCCTTGTTATACTTGGCGTAAAGAGATAGAATCCATATTGGCATATAACGGCTTGAAATATTTACAAGGTCTTGCTTTTCAGCAAATTCCGGTACAAGAGGAGCCATTGAAATTTAAGAGTTGTTATCACTATGTGGGGGAGAAAAATAGATTCGGACAATATTATATAGTTCGTAATGCTTTTTTTGAACCATATAAAGGAGGTTCGGTAGATTATGTCGGGGAGTGTTTAAACCGAATAAATATTGCATTTCAGTGTCATAAGCCAGCTATAATAAGTAGTCATCGGGTTAATTTCATTGGGACATTGGATGAAAGACATCGGGATAAAAATCTTGGTTTATTGAAGGAGTTGTTAAAGAAGATTATTCAAAAATGGCCTGATGTTGAATTCTTGACAAGTGATCAATTAGGTGATTTGATTGCATCAAAATTGTAATGGAAAAGCAAAAAACTATTTGTATCGTGGCCCCATCTTTGCAAAGCGGAGGAATTGAGCGTGCATTATCTATTTTATCGTCTCATTTTGTGAAGAAAGGACATAAAGTGATTTATATCGCTTGTCGGAAAGGACAACATTTTTATGAATTGGACCCGGAAGTGATATTTGAAGAACCAAATTTTTTACATACAACTTCATTTGTTCGTAAATTATTTAGTTATTGGAATACGATAGCTTTTGTTCGTAAACAATTGAAAAAGTATTGTCCTGATACAATTTTATCATTCGGAGATATTATTAATCCTGTAGCTTTATTGGCAAATTGGGGATTGAATAATCCCATTTATATTTCGGATCGAATTAGTCCTAAACAACGATTAAGTCTGTTTAAAAGACTATTTAAACGTTTGACTTATCCTAGAGCAACGGGTGTTATAGCTCAAACATGTCAAGCAGCAGAATACAAGAAGAAGGTTTTTGGTGATCATCTGAATATGGTGATTATACCTAATTCGTTACGTGATATAGGGGTGTATGCTGTGGAGAAGAAAAATTGGGTTATAGGTGTTGGACGACTTTCTTTTGAAAAGGGATTTGATCGTTTGTTACAAGCGTTTGCAAAAATTGAAGGACATAAAGAATGGAGTTTGGTGTTGGTGGGAGATGGACCGGAAAGAGAACGTTTGAAAATTTTAGCTGCAGATTTATCAATAGCAGATCGAGTTGTTTTTTTAGGGTTGAGGAAAGATGTTGATCGGTTATTGGCAGAGAGTAAAATTTTTGTTATTCCTTCCCGTTGCGAGGGTTTCCCTAATGCTCTTTGTGAAGCAATGGCTTCGCCATTGTCGTGTATATCTTTTGACAGTATTGCCGCCTCTGATATAATAGAAAATAGAGTTAGTGGTGTGGTGCTTCCGGATGGGGATATAGAGGCTCTTGCTCGGGAGATTGTTATTTTGATGGAAGATGAGGAATTGAGAAATAAATATGCTCAAAATGCTTATGTTATTAGAGAGCATTTGAACAAGGATAAGGTTGGGGATATGTTTTTAAAATTTATATTGGAAAGTAAATTGTAATGAATCGTTGGTATAAATTCTATTTTGCCTTACCGGATGATCATGCTTTGGGAATTATCGGCAAAGCGATTAATCGAATGGTAGCAAGATTAGTGAAAAAAAGACTGGAAAAAAGTTTTCCTATTCATTGTGTTAAGCATCCGGTTGATTTTGGGATAAATAAGGATGAAGTAAGAGATAGAAAATTGGTATGTTCATTGACGTCCTTTCCTGCTCGGATAGATGAGATTTGGAAAAGTATAGAAACTATTTTTCGACAGAGTTATAAAGCGGATGAGGTGATACTTTGGTTAGCTACTCCTCAATTTCCCGACCACAAATTACCGGAATCTATACATGAATTGCAAAAAAGAGGATTGACGATTCGTTGGTGTGATGAAGATTTGCGTTCTCATAAGAAATATTTTTATGTACTTCAAGAGAACTTGGATGCAGATGTTGTTCTATTGGATGATGACCTTTATTATCCGGATCGTTTACTTGAAAATCTAGTGAAAATGGCCAAAAAGAATCCGGAGTGTATTTGTGCAACACGAGTACATAAAATGACATATACTTGCGGGAAGCTTAATTCTTATAAACGATGGTATCATAATTTCAATAAATGGAGAGGAAATTCAAGTGATTTGTTCTTTACTTCCGGGGCTGGAACGTTAATTCCGGTGGGGATAATGCCACAAGATACATTTAATAAAGAAGTATTTAAAGATATCTGTTTTTTTGCTGATGATGTGTGGTTAAATTTTCAAGCTCGTAAAAAGGAAATAAAAGTGATAACCAACAATTTTTATAATAAAGATGAAATCAGTGTAGGAAAGACGCAGCGAGTGAAACTCGTTCAGCAAAATGTATTGGTAGGAGGGAATGATAAGCAAATAGATGCAGTAAAGAATTATTTAAAATTTGAATAATGAAAGAATTTTTGGTATCATGTGGTATTGTTGTTTTCAGTTTTTTCCAAGTTCAACATTTCTACTTGTCGGGAGAGTATCGAAAAAATGAGAGTTGGTGTTGCAAACATTGGTGGGCATCCTGCTGAATTGATAAAATCAAGAATAGAGAAATGAAAAGGAAGTCATTAAAAATAAAAATGCTTAATTCTTCAATTTATCCTATTATTACTAAGATGTATAGGTTATTAGGATTAAAAAGGAAGATAAGAGGCGCAAGAAATGTTCTTGAAATAAATTCTGGAGTTCTATTTCGTAAGAGTTTAATTCTTGTAAAAGGAGATAATAATAAAATCAGAATTGGTCACAGATGTCGTTTTCGTAATTTAGTAGTTGAAATATACGGGAATGATAATGAGCTTTTTTTAGATGAAAGGGTATTGTTTTATGAAAAAGGATACATTTCAATAAAGGGGAATAATTGTAAATGTCGGTTAGGATGTCAAACAACTGTAGGA
This sequence comes from Butyricimonas sp. Marseille-P3923, assembly GCF_900184685.1. Classification (GTDB taxonomy): domain Bacteria; phylum Bacteroidota; class Bacteroidia; order Bacteroidales; family Marinifilaceae; genus Butyricimonas; species Butyricimonas muris. Next base: position 810,293 of record NZ_FXXL01000007.1, on the reverse strand, counting down.
AGTGCTTCTTTATTTTTAGAGGAAAGTGATACTGAGATTACAATTGGTAAAGATTGTATGTTAGGAAGAAGAGTGTCATTATCAACAACAGATTTTCATTCAATCATTGATATTAATAATGGGAATAGAATAAACAGGGCTGCTAGTGTCGCTATTGGGGATCATGTTTGGATAGGAACGGGCGTTGATATCGAAAAGGATGTAAATATTGCAAATGATTGTGTCGTGGGAGCTCATGCGGTTGTTACAAAAAAGTTTTTGGATGAACATATCGTTATTGCTGGGGTACCGGCTAAAATAGTTAAGACGGGAATTAGTTGGTCTAGAGAAAAGTTAGAATAGTTTGACGAAAATACGTTTAAATTTATAAGATATGAATATAGCAATTGTAGGCACAGGCTATGTAGGATTAGTTTCAGGCACTTGCTTTGCGGAAATGGGGATTAATGTTACTTGTGTTGATATCAATGAAAAGAAAATCAATTCGTTGTTAAATGGTCAGATCCCTATTTATGAGCCCGGGTTAGAAGAGATGGTACTTCGTAATTGTCGGGAAGGGCGTCTTAAATTTGCAACAAATTTGAAGGCTTGTTTGAGTGATGTTGATATTGTATTTAGTGCGGTGGGTACTCCGCCGGATGAAGACGGAAGTGCTGATTTACAATATGTTTTGGCTGTTGCTCAAGAGTTCGGGCAAAATATAAATAAATATACGATTTTAGTAACAAAATCGACGGTTCCTGTTGGTACCGCGAAGAAAGTTAAAGCTACAATTCAGGAAGAGTTGTGTAAACGTGGAGTGGATATTCCATTTGATGTGGCAAGTAATCCGGAATTTCTGAAAGAAGGAGCTGCGATAAAAGATTTTATGTCTCCTGATCGTGTTGTGGTTGGGGTTGAAAGTGAAAAGGCAAAGGAATTGATGACAAAGTTGTATCGTCCTTTCCTGTTGAATAATTTTAGGGTCATATTTACAGATATACCTTCAGCCGAAATGATCAAGTATGCGGCAAACTCCATGTTGGCAACTCGTATCAGTTTTATGAATGACATTGCAAATTTGTGTGAGTTGGTTGGTGCAGATGTGAATATGGTGCGTAAAGGAATAGGGGCGGATGGCCGTATTGGTAGTAAATTTTTATATTCCGGCTGCGGTTATGGTGGCTCTTGTTTCCCCAAAGATGTGAAAGCTTTGATAAAGACGGCAGAAAAAGAAGGCTATGATATGCGTGTTCTGAAAGCTGTGGAAGAAGTAAATGAACAACAAAAGCGTATTTTATTTGAAAAATTGAAATGTTATTATAATGGGGATTTGCAAGGTAAAACAATAGCTTTATGGGGATTGGCTTTTAAACCAGAAACTGACGATATGCGTGAAGCCACGGCGTTGATCATGATTGATTTATTGACCAAAGCAGGATGTAAAGTAAAAGTGTTTGATCCGGTTGCAATGAAGGAGTGTCAACGTCGTGTAGGAGATTTGGTAGAATATGCCAATGATATGTATGATGCCGTGCTTAATGCGGATGCTTTGGTGTTGCTCACTGAGTGGAAACAGTTCCGTCTCCCGAGTTGGGGAGTTATAAGAAAATCGATGAATCAAGCCGTTGTTTTTGATGGAAGAAATATTTATGATATCGGTGAAATAACGGAATTAGGTTTTAAATATTTTGCAATAGGTAGATAATGAGTAATAAGAAACTTATCGTGGGAATAACTATTCCCGGAAGTGTCGGATTGCTTAAGGGACAACTTAAATATTTCAAGGAGCAGGGATACGATACATATCTATTGACTCAACATGATGAAAGATCTTTGAATTATTGCCGTCGTGAAGAGTGTAAATGTTTGAATGTTAGTATTATGCGAAACATTTCCTTGAAAGACGATATTAAAACGTTATTAGCTCTTATCAAAATTTTTAAAAAGGAAAAACCAGATATTGTTAATGTTGGGACGCCTAAAATGGGAATGTTGGGAATGATGGCGGCATGGTGGTGTCGGGTTCCTAATAGAATATATACTTGTAGAGGGTTTCGTTATGAACATGAAAGAGGTTCGTTGAAATATATTCTTAAATTTTGCGAATGGCTAGCGGGATTTTGTGCTCAAAAAATTATTTGTATCAGCCCGTCTGTGAAAACTCTAGGAGTGAAAGATGGTGTCTTTAAGGAGAAAAAATGTGTGGTTATCCATAAAGGTAGTAGTAATGGGATTGATCCAAATTATTTTAACAGGAAAAATGTAGAATCAAGAGATACAGAAATACTTCGTAAAAAATTAGGTTTGGAGGGACGGTTTGTTTATGGTTTTTTGGGACGTATTGTTGATCGAAAAGGAATTCGAGAACTCTATGAGGCTTTTGGCAAAGTTTATGAACAAGATAAAAATTGTAGATTGTTGATTGTCGGGCCTTGGGAATTTTCTCAAATTACGGATAAAACTCTTTATGACAAAATGTTGGCACATGAGGGGATAATAATACCAGGCAGAACGGACGATGTTCCTTTACATCTTACGGCAATGGATGTGTTTGTTCTTCCTGCTTGGTGGGAAGGTTTTGGTAATGTGGTTGTACAAGCTGCTGATATGGGACTTCCTGTTATTGGCTCTAAGGGTACTGGTGTTTGTGATGCTGTATGTGACGGTTTTAACGGTGTTAATGTTGAACCTAAAAATAGTTTGGCTCTTTATGATGCAATGATTAAAATGAAAGATGATAGGGAATTGCGGGAAAGATTTGCAGCTAATGGACCAATATGGGGACAAAATTTTAAAAGCGAGATTATTTGGGCGGGAATGAATGAGTTGTATAAAACTTGATCCGAATGTATAAATTTTTTTTTAAAAGAGTGATTGATTTCACAATTGTGTTGATCGTGTTGATTTGTATTTGGTGGTTCTTAGCTATTCTTACTATCTGGCTTCACTTTGCTAATAAAGGTGCGGGGGCATTTTTCACTCAGGAGCGTCCAGGAAAAGACGGGAAAATCTTTAAAGTGATTAAATTTAAATCAATGACAGATGAGAAGGATGAACAAGGATGTTTATTACCGGATGCAAAACGTTTAACACGGGTCGGGAGGTTTATCAGATCCTCCTCGTTGGATGAATTACCCCAGTTGCTTAACGTGTTAAAAGGAGATATGGCTCTGATTGGGCCGAGGCCATTATTGGTTCAATATTTACCCTTGTATAGTAAAGAACAAGCCCGTAGGCATGAAATAAGACCCGGAATTACCGGATGGGCTCAGGTACACGGGAGAAATACGATAAGTTGGACTGAAAAATTTGAATTAGATGTTTGGTACGTGGACCATTGCACGTTGTGGACTGACATCAAAGTTGTTTTTATCACCCTAAAAAAAGTGATTTGCAGAGTAGATATTAATAATATATCGGGACAATCGGCAACGATGCCCACGTTTACAGGAAATAATTAATGAATGCAGATGAAAGATATTATAATACTTGGAGCTAATGGCTTTGGAAGAGAGGTGTTACAGTGGATCAAGGATATTAATAAAGTTGAAGAAACGTGGCATATAAAGGGTTTTCTTGACGATAATTTAAATGCACTGGATGGATATGCTTGTGACAAAAAGATTTTAGGAACAATTAGTGATTGGGAGCCTTCCGAAAATGAAGAATTTGTATTCGCTATAGCTTCTCCAAAAGTGAAAGAGAGAATCGCCACAGAATTAAAAGCCAAGGGAGCCCGATTTGCAAGAGTGGTGCACCCGACCTCGTTAATAGGGGAATTTTGTGAAATAGGAGAAGGACTTGTGGTAACACCTCGTGCAAAGATTTCACCTAATGTGAGAATGGGTGATTTTGTAACCGTTCTTGGTTGTGGGGTAGGTCATGATGCGGAGATAGGTGATTTTTCTACGCTTTGTGGAAATTGTGCGGTGAATGGTCATGTGAGGTTAGGTAAACGAGTATTCGTGAGCACAAGTGCTGTAATAGCACCTTCCAAAAAGGTTGGTGATGATGCATATATTTGTATGGGGAGTATGGTAATGACGAATGTTAAGGCTGGATACAAAGTGTTGGGGAATCCTGCTAAAAAAGTTGATCTATAAAATTTCGATGTATGGCGTTTTTCCAATTTAAAAATATTAAAGTGGCGGGGATTGCTTGTGCTGTGCCTGTCAATGAAGTAAAAACCGAATCATATAAAACTCTTTTTGGTGATGAGGAAGTAGAAAAGTTCATGGAAATGACCGGAGTTAGAGCGTCCCATAGAACCACGGAATACCAAACTTGTAGTGATCTTGGTTTTAGAGCAGCCCGTGAACTGCTCGCAAAAAAAGGCGTGAATCCAGAAGAGATTGGGGCTTTGATTTTTTCTTCCCATAGTCCAGATTATCGTAGACCTTCCACGGCTTTTGTGCTTCAACATAGATTAGGTGTACCGAAAGAGGCTGTTTGTTATGATATTAGTTTAGGATGTTCCTCGTTAGTAGTAGGTATGCAGACCGTGGCTTCTATTATGAGTACGGGGAATATCAAAAAAGCACTTCTTTTCGTGGGTGATACTGCTGGCAAGTCCGTGTATTCTAAAGATAGAAGTTCTGCTATGCTTTTTGGGGAGGCCGGAGCTGTGATGCTTTTAGAGAAAACAGAAAATGAATGTGATGAAATTAAAGCATTGGTAAGGAGTGATGGTTCCGGTTTTAAATATATGATTGTTCCGGGAGGAGGTTATAGAAATCTTCATGCGAATGAGGGGGTCATAATGTGTGAAGATGGAAATGAGAGAACTTTGATGAATTCCTTTATTCAAGGAACATCAGTTTTTACATTCACAATTTTTGATGTACCGCGGCTTATTAAGGATTTTTTGGTGCAAACAGGAACTGTTCCTGCCGATTATGATTGTTTTGCTTTTCACCAAGCTAATCTTTATATATTGAAGCAGATTGCCAAGAAGACCAAAATAGATTTTGATAAAATGCCAATAACGCTTGATCGTTACGGGAATACTTCCGGTGCATCTGCTATTATATCACTTTGTGACCGATATGGACATTGCGAGGAACATAAAGTTTTGAAAGTGATGACTTGCGGTTTCGGTATCGGTATTTCACTTGGAGCAACGTCTTTCGAGATTAACACGGATGATATTTTACCAATTTATGAAGATGATGAAATTTACGAGGAAGGTTTAATAATTAATCCTAATCAACTTTACGAGAAAAAGTAATGATAACCAATATTTTGACATATTTAGAAGAGGCTACAACTCATTGGCCGGATAAAACGGCAATTGCGGATGACAAGAATTTACTGACTTTTACACAATGGTTGGATTATTCTGAAAGGATTGGTTCTGCTATTGCTGAGGTGACGGGAGGGGTAATTCATAAACCCGTTTTAGTGTTTGTAGATAGAAGGATAGAGGGATTGGTCGGTTTTACCGGAGTTGTCGAAAGTGGTAACTTTTACGTGCCGATTGATTGTAGAATGCCGGAACAAAGGGTGAAGCTTATTCATGATGTACTTGATCCGATTGCGGCAATAACGGTGACCGAATCTGATTCCAAGATTCTGGATATGATAAATTTTAAAGGAGTTTGTTTGCATTATGAAGAGGTTATTTCTCATGAAGTAAACCATGAGAAATTGTATGAAATCCGTTCTGAAATGATTGACCTTGATCCGGTTTATGCTATTTTTACCAGTGGATCAACAGGTATACCGAAAGGGGTATTGGTTAGTCACCGAGGAATGATAGATTTGTCGGAATGGTTAGTCGAGACATTCGGTTTTGACGAGACTGATTCTCTTGGAAATCAAACTCCGTTTTATTTTGATGGTTCCGTGAAAGATATTTGTATTTGCTTGAAAGCAGGTGTAACACTAAATATTATTGGCAAAAAGTATTTTACGTTTCCGAAACTTTTGATCCAATTCTTGAATGACAGGAAAATAACTTCTATTCTTTGGGCGACATCAGCAATAATCTTGGTAGGTAACAGTAATATTCTTGATGATAATGAGCCTCGATATATCAAAAGAGTAACTTTTGCGGGGGAAGCCATGCCTGCCAAACAATTGAATGTTTGGATAAAGAAATTATCGGGAGCAAAGTTTTATAATTTATATGGTCCAACGGAAGTGACTGTGGATTGTACTTATTATGAGGTGAAGCGGGAATTTCGAGATGACGAGTATATTCCTATAGGCAACAGTTGTAGAAATAAGGCTGTCTTAGTTTTAAATGAGTCTAATCAACTCGTGAAGGAAGGAGAATCGGGGGAACTTTGCGTGAGGGGAACCGGATTGGCTCTCGGATATTACAATAACAAGGAGAAAACTCGAGAAGTGTTTGTTCAAAATCCCCTTCATGATTTGTATGATGATAAGATTTACCGGACAGGAGATATTGTCAAATATAATGAAATGGGAGAAATTGAATTTATATCCCGGAAAGATTTTCAAATAAAACACATGGGTAACCGTATCGAAATGGGAGAAATAGAGGTTACAATAAATTCTATTCCAAAGGTCACTAATGCGGCTTGTATTTACGATCAGGCTGGGGAGAAGATAGTGCTTTATTATACAACATCAGACGGGAAAGAAGTAGATATCATCAATTATTTAAAGGTAAAACTTCCCAAGTATATGTTTCCGAATATTATCTATCATTTAAAAACGATGCCTTATAACATGAATGGCAAGATTGATAAAATCGAACTTAAAAAGATGTATGGATCCAAATAAAATAATTTCTCTCAAGCATTATGACGAGATTGTGAAAAAATACAACTTTCGGAGTAGTTATTCCAATAATTATATGCTACGGGAAGAGGTCCGTGATCTTATTAGTAATGGCAGTTTAAATGTGTTTAGCACAGGATATAATTTGTTTTTTATTATTCAGAAACCGAAATGTTTTCGTTTGTATTACTATTTGAATGACCTGAGTGAATTGATGTTTTTTGATAAAGAAAATTTAGTAACGGAAATTCTTTATAGAGGAGACGATTTTTATCCTGAGGTTGAGGTCGATTTTTTTTTGAAGTGTGGTTTTTCTAAGAATTTGATCCGTGATCAGTATTCTGGAGTCTATAAAAATTTAACTATAGCGAGGGATTATGATAGTATATCTGTAAAGATTGCAACCACAATGGAAGAGATTAAATACGCTTGTGAGTTGTTTAATAATAGTTTTGATCCTTTCAGTGGTGATTTTATCTTAGAATCTAAGTATGAAACATTACAAGATAACGGGGATATTGTTGTGGCAACACTAGATAATCAACTCATTGGAGCACTTCACCAAACGCTCAAGAATAATGTGGCTTGGATTTCTCATGTGGCGGTTGATGAATATGCTCGAGGGCGGCATGTGGGACAGGCGTTAGTAGATTTTTATGTTACTAGAAATATGAGCTCAGAAAAAAGTCGGTACATGTTTTGGGTGCAGCGACAAAATATGCCAGCTATAAATATGTATCAGAAAAAAGGTTTTAAATATATCAATAAGTCAACGATATCACTATTGAAAATTAATAAATAGAGTATGGAAAAATTATTAGAACTTTTAAAAGGAATTCGTCCTGATATAGATTTTGAAAATGAAATTGCTCTTGTAGAGGACGGTTTGCTTGATTCTTTTGATGTTGTATCAATTATTTCAGAAATTGATGACGTTTTTGGAGTTCAGATTCGTATTAGCGAGCTTGATCCTGAGAATTTTAATTCTATTCAAACAATTTGGGATTTGATACAAAGACTCCAAAAATAGAATGATTAACCCGATGGATTTAACGGGGAAACAAATTCTAGTAATAGGAGGTGTTTCCGATATAGATAAGGCAATTATTCGCCAGATTTCTAACTTAGGAGCGAATGTGATATGTTATGATGAGCATGATACATCAAAGATCGAGACTGATATAAAGGAGATCGTGAAGAACAATAGAATTTTCGATGGGATGGTATTCTGTTTTGTTCATAGTGATTTTCGACCACTTCTATTCGTGAAACCAAATTACGTAAACGAGATTTTGAATGATAATTTTAATGTGTTTATTGAGGTAATGCGTTCGATCAATAAAGCCAAAGGATTGAAAGAAGGGGCAAGCGTGGTAGCTATGTCTTCGATAAGTAGTATCCGAGCGATGAAGGCTAAAATGGTATTTTGTGCTGCAAAAGCGGCTCTTGATGCAGCCATCAGATGTTTGGCTGTCGAGTTAGCTGATAAAAGAGTTCGGGTGAATTCTGTACAAAAGGGTGGTGTTGATGTTGATTTTGAGAAGGAACATATTCAAAATATTAATATTTTAAATGAAGAATTTACCAGCCAAAAACAGGTTTTGGGAATATCGAAAGCCGAGGAGATCGCAAATGTCGTTACTTTTCTTTTAAGTGATGCAACTAGAACGATAACGGGGACTTCAATAGTAATAGATGGAGGCTATACATTATGAATATAATAGATTTTACGGGTAAGACCTTTATCGTTTCTGGAATAGGAGGTATTGGTGCAGAAACGACAAAACTACTTGATAGCTGGGGTGCTAAAATTATCCTCATGGATATTGATGAGAAAAATATAACGAGAACTAAAGAATTATTATCTGGAGACAAGCATGCCGGTTACGTTTGTGATTTTTCTAACGTAGAAGGGATTGAGCCTATCGTGAGGGAAATTATAATGGAACACGGTCCAGTGGATGGATTTGTGCATTGCGTAGGTGTAGGTACCGTACGCCCCTTAAAGATGTCGAAATATGATTTCATGCTTTGGGTGATGAATATCAACTATTTCTCGTTTGTGGAAGTCGTTAGATGTTTGTCAATCAAGGGAAATTTTAACCCTGCGGGGATGAATGTTGTTGGGATTTCAGCACTTGGAGCTTTTTTAGGAAATTCGACCAAGACGGCTTATTGTGCATCGAAAGGGGCGATGAATGCTGCTGTGAGATGTCTGGCAAAGGAATTGGCCCCTAAAAATATTAGGGTAAACACGGTTGCCCCCGGGGTGACTAATACCTTAATGGCAGCTAATTTCGAGCAAATGGGCATAGAATCGGAGGAAACCAAAGCAATAAAATCAAGACAATATCTAGGGGCTTGCGAGCCTAGTGATATTGCAAATTCAATTGCGTTTTTGTTAAGTGATCTGTCAAGAATGATTACAGGATCATGTATAAACGTGGATGGAGGAAAATTAACGTCTTAATTAAAATAGAAGAATATGACAAATCAAGAAAAAATGAGAATGCTCGAAGAAATTTTCGAGTTAGATGAAAATTATTTAACAGAAGATTCTGTGCTTAAGGATATTGTTGAGTATGATTCGATGGCGAAATTGTCTCTTATTGTTCTTTGCGATGACGAGTTTGACAAAAAATTGACGGGAGAACAAATTCGGGAGTTTGAAACGGTAAGAGATATCTTGAATTTCTTGAATTAACTTTCTCTAATGGAAAGAAGTTTATAGAAGTTAAACTTTAAATTATTATTGAGAATGGGGAAACTTGAAGTATATAGGTTGGAAAATGATGTATTTATGTCTAACACGTATGTACTTTTAGAGACAAAAAGTCAATGGGTTTGGTTGGTAGATGTTGGGGATATTTGTAAAGTAAAAAAGTTATTGACTTCTAAAAACGACGTGAAGGGATGTTTTATAACCCATTCTCATTTTGATCATATTTATGGATTAAACGAGTTGGTAAATGAATTTCCTGATTGTGTAATTTATGTTTCGGAATATGGAAAAGAAGGACTTTTTTCTGCTAAATTAAATTTTTCATTTTATCACGAAAATCCGTTCGTTTTTGGAGGGGGAAATGTGAAAATTCTTGAAGATGGATATGATGTAAAGCTTCAAGAAAATCTTTTTATGAATGTTGTTTCAACACCAGGTCATGATAAAGGATGCTTGTGTTATAAAGTTGGAGATTACTTCTTTACGGGAGATTCTTATATACCAGGAATAAAGACTGTAACAAAATTGCGGGGAGGTAATAAGGAGGATAATGAAAAAAGTTTGATGAAACTAAAAGCTTTGTTCTTGCCAGATACTTTGATTTGTCCGGGACACGGGTTGATAGTACATGCGAAAGATATATTGGATAGCTGAGATATTAAATAGCAATAAAATACGATGTTTATGAGGCCTAAAATTTGGCTTTCTCTCGCCCACATGGGAGGAAGGGAGCAGGAGTTTATACAGGAAGCGTTTGATACGAATTGGGTTGTTCCGCTGGGACCGAACGTGAATGCTTTTGAAAAATCCTTGAAGGATTTTTTAATTGAAAATGGAAAGTTGAAAGTTGAAGACGAGGGGAAGCAGGTGGTGGCTTTAAGTGCCGGAACGGCGGCATTGCATTTGGGGTTGTTACTTTTAGGTGTCAAGGAGGGGGATGAAGTAATTTGCCAGAGTTTCACGTTCTCGGCATCGGCGAACCCGATCGCTTATCAAGGGGCAACTCCGGTGTTCGTGGATAGTGAAGTGGATACTTGGAACATGGATCCGGTGTTGCTGGAGGAAGCGATAAAGGATAGACAGCTAAAGACTGGACGATTACCGAAAGCGATTATTCCGGTACACTTGTACGGGATGCCGGGGAAGTTGGACGAGATTTTAGAGATCGCCGGTCGTTATAACATTCCCGTGCTGGAGGATTCGGCGGAGGCGTTGGGTTCCGAGTACAAGGGGAGGAAGTGTGGGACGTTTGGGGAATACGCGGCGTTGTCGTTTAACGGGAACAAGATTATCACGACCTCCGGTGGCGGGGCGTTAGTTTGTCCGAACGAGGAACGGGCCAAGCGGGCGTTGTTTTACGCCACGCAGGCGAGGGAGCAGGCCCCGCATTACCAGCACGAGAAGATCGGTTATAATTACCGGATGAGTAATATTTGCGCTGGAATCGGGCGAGGACAGATGTTCGTGCTGGATGAACACGTTGCCCGGAGACGGGAGATTCACGATTTGTACGTGAAGTTATTGGCCGGAGTGAAGGGAGTGAATGTGATGTGCCAGCCGACGGGGGGAGATTTTAACTCGAATTACTGGTTGACGTGTATTACGGTGGACCCGGAAGATGCTGGTTTCACGAGGGAGGACGTGAGGTTGGCTTTGGATGCGGATAATATCGAGAGCCGCCCATTGTGGAAGCCTATGCATTTGCAGCCGGTGTTCAAGGATGCGCCTTTTTACGGGAACGGGACAAGTGAGAGGTTGTTCAAGATTGGGTTGTGTTTGCCCTCGGGACCAATGTTGACGGATGAAGATATAAAACGAGTGATTGGGGTGATTCTTGATTTATGATTTTAGATTAAGTGGCTGAAAATATAACAATGAAGTTCAATCGTTATTTTTATCAACTTCAGGAAGATTTTAGAAGGAAAAAACGGATGGTGTTGTTCGTGGGAGCGGGAATAAATGCTACGAAAGGGAAACATTTGCTCTGGGAAGATTTGTTGCGTTACTTGTTTGACAAGGCAATACGTTACTTGTCTATAGAACGCAGTCTTGATAACGAGGTACTTGACAAGCTGAAGGGTGCTATGAATTTTTCCATGACAGGTAAAGGAAATCTTCAGGAACAGTTTGAACTTCATGAGTTTATTAACCGGGAGTTCCCGCTTATTGTTCAGGCATCTATAGTAAAAAAAGTGCTGGGAAACAGTTACACGTCCGCAATACAGGATTTCTTTTACGGGCAGTGCAACAAGGATTTGTTGGCGAGGGTATTCCGGGATAATTACAGTTTTTCTCGGGAAAAGAATGACGGGGATAATGAATACCCGTTTCACACGTTGTACCAGTTGGCACGAGTGATCTTGCTGTGCCCGTCGATTGAGGGCGTGGTGACATATAATTACGATAATTTCCTGACCGAGGCGATAAAGATACTGTACGAAGAACGGGAGGATTATTTTTCGGGAGCGGAACTGGATTGGCTGAATCGTCGCGAGAATTTTCGCGTGCACGATATTTCCGGCTCACTGTATGACCGGGAGCTCGGGTCTAACGACTTGTTCGTGTATCACGTTCACGGTTTTGTCCCGTCACCGTCGCAAGTGATCCCTTCCGCGGGTAACGAGATCGTGTTGTCGATGGAGGAGTTTTACGAGAATTCCCGGGAAGTGTATTCCTGGCAAACCGCTACCCAGTTGCATTTTTTCAGTCATTACACCTGTTTGCTGGCGGGAATGTCGTTGTCGGACATGACAGTACAACGGATGCTTCATTATGCCAGCCGTTGCGGTAACGAGGATAAGATTTATTATTTGCACGCGGGAAATGCGCGGGGAGATGATTCCCACGCGAGGACGTACGAGACGTTAAAGAATATCAAGGATACCTTTCATCTCGAGAACGGGGTGGTGCCGTTGTTTCACAAGGACGGGTACGTGGAGTTGTACCGTTGGCTCGGTGAAACGGTTTCCGATTTAGTCAAGAATGGATTTAAATAAGGGCGTTTTATGGATAAAAAAGAGATAGTACAGAAGTTGTCCACGGGAATCAAGGGGTTGAACGAGCTTTTTTACGGGGGTATACACCTGCAACCGTTTCACGATAACAGACAAGCGAGGGAGGAGGGGCGGTCGTCGCGTGCTAATGACGGGATCATTATCATGATCCGGGGTCCCCGGGGAATTAACAAAATACAACTGGCGATGCAAATGATGCACGGGTTGACACGAGATCTTTATTCTATCGGGGATTGCACGGATGCCTCCCCCTTGTTTTACTCGTTGAACAAGGACACGGCTCGATTGGAGAATATGCTTCTTGATTTATTGATCTCCAAGCAAGTGAACACGATTATAAGGGAGAATGCAAGCGGGAGAGGGAGCCAGTGGCATAACGATTTGTTGGGGAAGAGTTTGTTCGATTTACAAACTCTCTCTTTGCGAGAGTACGGCAACGATGTAAATGGACTAAGCCTTCCTGCCGATTACAAGGAGTGTATAGACCGGTACTTGTGCGATCGGACGATCTACTATAATACTCGCACGAACGCTTTGCATTTCAAACGTTTGGATAAAGGGGATGCTAATGACAACATGTTGTTCTATCGTTTTAGCGATCGGTTGGCGGATTATTGCCGGGATAACAAGGGGGCTTTGGGGGCTTTACCGAAGGAGATGAGGGATGATTTTTTTAATGTCGATTTTAATCATCACGAGTCCTCGGATGGAGGAGACTGGGATTATTATTATTCCCGCACGGTGTTGCAGATATTTGACCTGATCGTGGACGATATCGCCCGCGAACGGGCGAATAAATCTCGGCCGTGCCTAGTCGTGGACGGTTTCGCTGAATTATCATCGGAGGATCTGGCGAGGTTGCCGTTATCCCACCTGGAAAGATCTTTGCGGGAAACGGCACGGGTATCGATTTTAGTTTTTGACGAGAGGGGAAAGAACGTGAAATGTAACGCGGATATCATTATCGATATGCGGCGAAAGGAGGAGCCGGAGAACGCTTACACGTATCACGAGTTGCAAATTTCGAAGTGCGTGTTCCAGTCAGTTTCCTACGGTTGGCACCAGTACAAATTGCGAGATGCCGGTTTGGAAGTGTTCCCAAGTATACATCGTTTACTGCAACGCCGCCATTACCTGGCGCATATTTTGTTGAACACGCACGAGAGTATCCTGCACGATTCGTACTCGGAGTACATGCGTGCCGAGAAAATCACTTCCTCGAAACCGGATTATTCTTATAAGACCTATCAGGAGAAACAACGGGTAAAAGAGGATGAGTTCCTGAAAGAGATGTATCATCGGCAAGTGGAAAATAGGAAGCATACCGAAGAAATTGGGATGGATATATTGAAGAGGATAATCCTGGGACAAAAGGGGAAGGCAGGTGAAAAAAACAATCAACTTGCCCGAAAGGAGATTACCGCTTTGGTGGGAAACCCGAACAGTTTCAAGCGTTTTATCGTTAATGCCGGTATTTTTAATGCGTCCTGTCAAAAGAAGCACTCGTTGGTTATTCTTTTCGACAAGGAGGAGGCGGACATGAGACGTCAGATTATTTGTCCCGGTTTCAGGGACAAGGAGAATGTTGTGCCTTGTTTCGAAGATGAGAGCAAGTACGAGAATAGAGGGTGTGCAATTTGTAATCTATCCTGCAAGTTGAGAAAGTGTCGTTCGTGTTACGATTATATTCATTTTTTCGGGGTTCGGACGGGATGTATTTCGGCAGATGAGCTTTTTGCCGTGATCAAGGAGCAAGTGGAATTGCCGTTCTCGGATGGACAAAAAATTTCTCGCGTGATTGTTGATGATTTGCAGAAGATCGATTACAGTTTTCCTTTCTTGAGGAAGGAGAGTCTTTTCCTCACGGCATTTGTGTCATTGTGCCGGGAATATAATTTGGAAACGATGTTGCTTTGTGATAAGAATGCTTCGTTGACAGATCCCTTGTGTTCGTTAGCGGATAACGTGGTTTGCCTTAAGCGAGAGTGGGATGATTATGACAGTTTGACCTTGTACGTGGAACGAGATTCGGAACACGTGATTCCTAGTGGGGTGTATCGGTATGAGATCCAGAAAATTTCAAACTCGTTTTCTTGTGGCGAGGATGGGGTGAAATTAGACGAAAATGCGGGGAAGATTTCATGTGAACAGATCGGCTCGATGCGGGATTACTGGAGGAAAAAATTGAAGGTTTTCACGGAGGAAGATAAAAATGAAGGAGCAGCAGATAGAAGTAAAGGACGTGAAGAAGATAACAGCGATAAATAACTTGTAATTAGTAAGGGAATAATATATCGTATTACCTGCCAAGGGTATGGCGAAAGCATAAATCACTTTCGTCGTACCCTTTTTTGTTTTTTAGAGTTTCGACAAGGTGTTTGTAGATATGAAAAGGTCATTTCACGAAATATAAAACTACAGATTTATGAAAGAATTGAATGATCAATCGCAACGTCTCGTGGGAGACCGTTTTTTTATACGTAAAGGTGAACGCACAGTAAGATATTTTTACTCGGAAATTCTGTACGTGGAAGCTTCGGGATGTTATAGTCGTATTTATTTTCGGGATCGGTCCACGCTTTTCGTCACCAATCCTCTTGTGGCGACCGAACTGTTGTTGCCGAGGAATATGTTTCGGCGGGTTCACCGGAGTTATATCGTGAATCTTTGGGAGATTGAGGGGTTTGTCAATAACACAATCTACATTGATGATATTTTGATACCGATGAGTTCCCGTTACCGGGAGGAGGTATTCGGGTGTTTCGTGTTTTGGAATTTTAGGTCAGAGAAAAAGGGGGAAGAGGATAAAAGTGCATAGAAGATAAAATCGTTAATTATTAATCGTGCTTGTGAGATGACCTTGTATAGATAAAGGTAGAATAAGTTTCGTTTAGATAATTTTTCCGGGCATTCAGATAATAAATCGGGGCATTCAGATAATTTCGTTTGGTAAAGGGCGGTTTGGGATGTACTTTTGGAATACAATTAAAAATTACAAAAGATTATGGGAGTATTACAAAACGTGATTAGAGAGATTGGGGATATCGTGAATCGATTGTCGGTGTCCTCGAGAGAAAAACAGAAGATACAGGAGGAGATTCAATCTCTGGTGTATCGTTACAAGAGTGAGCTGGTGCGTGAACAGTCGGCGGCAGTGGGTGATGAGATGCGGGGAAATTGGTTGCAACGGTCGTGGCGCCCGATGGTGATGTTGGTGCTCACGTTATTGGTTGTACTGGGAGTATTCACGGAGTCGTCAATGTTGTCCGACACTTCCCGTTTTTGGGATTTGCTGGAAATCGGGATAGGCGGGTACGTGATTGGTAGAAGCGGGGAAACGATTACCGGTAACCTGTTGTCCCGAAGACAGAAATAAGGCATGTGTTTCATTTTAAATTTGAAGTGTTATGGAAATTATTGACAATTTGTTGTTCGGGGATAACGTGAAGTATTTACAGTGTTCGAAATGTAACGTGAGGTTATCGCACTCGGATACTATCGTGCTGCACGGGACGGGAGGTGCAAGCGCTGTTTCGTCTGCCCTTTACTTGAGCAGACCGGACACGGGAGTATCGGCTCACGTGGTGATCGGTCGGGACGGGGAGATATTCCAGTTGTTGCCTTTTGACGTGAAAGCGTGGCACGCGGGGAAGAGTTACCATGCCGGAAGGGTGAACTTGAATGATTGTTCGATAGGCATAGAGTTGGATAACGCCGGAGAGTTGCAACGGGTAGGCGACAGGTATTACTCGTATTTCGGACGGGAATATTCTCCCGAACAGGTGTACACGACCGAGATAGAAGGGAGAGCGAGGTACTGGCATCTGTTTACCGAGGGGCAGTTTAAAATTCTGGAAGAGGTTTGCCGCTTGCTGAAAGAAAGGTACAAGATCAAATATCTCGTGAGGCATTCGGATATCACTTCACGAAAGGTAGACCCGGGACCGGCATTTCCCTTCGAGGAGTTGAAGAAGAGATTAAAGTTTAATTAATTAGAAAAGGAGGTTGTTATGGCTCGTTGTTATTCAAGTGTGTTTAATCGTTTTTCGGGGCAGATAGGGAGGGTGATTTATTATCAGGTAGGGGATAATCTTTACATGAGAACATCCCCGGGACAGGTGAAGGATTGTCGTTCGGAGTTGCAATTGTATTACAGGGAGAGAATGCGGGGAACGGTCACGTTTTACGGGGTTGTCCGCCAGACATTGCTGGCTCTCGTGTGGCAGGCTGTGGGGCGGAGAAAGAAGCGTTCGGCATATAATCTTTTCGTGCAGGCCAATATCCGGGCGTTTAACGGGACTGCATTGTTGTATGATTTGGTGCGTTTCAGCTCGGGAGGCTTGGGTTTGCCCCATGATTTACAAGCGTGCCGGGAAGGTGATAAGGTTCGTTTGACATGGAGGAATGAAGATATGTTGAGCGATGAACGGCTGGCGGACGAATTGTGGTGCGTGGTGATGACGGAGGACAAGAATTTCCGGATTATCGGACCGGGAGAAACCGGGGCAATTCGAGGGGATGAACTCGTGGAGATAGAGCTCACGAGCGAGGAAAGAGGGAAGGTACATTTTTATTGTTTCTTCGGGTCAGCGGGGAGAGATGATTTCTCGGAGAATTTACATTTCGTGTTATGAATATATGTTTTATTTTAAAATTTGAGATTATGGCATTATTTAAATCATTTTTGTTGGGAGACGTGAGAAAATCAGTGGCTAACGTGACGATGTACGCTGGGGCGAACGGGTACAGTATCGCGCGAGGCAAGAGGAACACGGTGCGCAACCCGCGGACGCCCGCGCAATTGACGCAACGGGCGAAGTTGAAGGCACTGGAAGAGGTTTCCCGGTATTTTGCCCCGGCGGCGGCCCTTGGTTTCCCGGGACGTAAGGGTGGAAGTACGTTCTATAACGCGTTCGTGTCATCGAACATGGCGGCAGTGACGGTGGACGAGAATTACGAGCCCACGATTGATTTCGAAAAACTCAAGTGTGCCGCTGGTTCTTTGCAAAACGGTAAAGTGACTATCACGGTGGACGAGGAGAACGGTAAGGTGATGGTTTCACAGGAGGCTCAAACTCGGTGGAACACGGTAGCTAACCCGACGGACGTGTTGCACGTGGTGGTTTACGAGAAGACCAAAAAGGAGATGATCGTGGAAGCTTGCAGGAATCGTAAGGAAGCGGGTTCAACATCGATCGCGATGGACGAGGGATGGAGTAAAGAGAATCTCGTGTTTTACGCTTTCATGTTGTCGAAGGACAAACGAAAGGCGTCGAATAGCGTGACGGTTCAACTGGAGTAGTGTTTTTTGCCCTATTAGTCAAAGGTTTATAAAGTTCATAAGGTCCGTAAAGTCCATAGACCCTGCGGGCGCTTAGCTTACGGCAGCAAAGCTGCCGATGAACACAGTCCGAAGGGGACGCCCGTGACCTTATGGACTTTATGAACCTTAAGAGCCGAAGGCTCGACTTTATGGACCGGGCAAAAAGCGGTTTCATGCGAATTGTCCGGTTTTTTCCCCGCGAGTTGAGAGGCTGGCGGGGAATTTTTTATTATATTCGCGGTGCGAACACGTGTAGTTGAAAATAAACAAATAAAACGCATGGCTATAGTATTCTATCAAAAAGATGCAACAGTGTATGCCGTACACTATAAAGATACGGAAAATCCTTTAGACGTAAGTAAATTAGAATGGTTGTTCAGTGGTGCGAAGAGAGTGCGGGAGGATGTTCTGGATAGCTTTTTCGTGGGGCCTCGCCGGGAAATGATTACCCCGTGGAGCACGAATGCCGTGGAGATTACCCAGAACATGGGGATTGCCGGGATATTGAGGATCGAGGAATTTACTCGCGTTGAAGATGAGAAAGCAACTTTTGACCCGATGCTTCAAGCATTCTACAAGGGGTTAAATCAAGATATATTCACGATTGACAAGAAGCCGGACCCGATCGTGTATATCGAGGATATACGGGTTTACAATCAACAGGAAGGGTTGGCTTTGAACGAGGATGAGATTTCTTATTTGGAGAGTTTGAGCAAGAAGTTGAACCGTCGTTTGACGGATTCGGAAGTGTTCGGATTCTCGCAAGTGAATTCGGAGCATTGCCGGCACAAGATTTTTAACGGAAGGTTTATTATTGACGGGGAAGAACAGGAGGAAAGCTTGTTTGCCATGATTAAGAAGACTTCCAAGACGAATCCTAATCGTATTGTATCGGCTTACAAGGATAACTGTGCTTTTATCGAGGGACCTGCCAGCGTGCAATTTGCCCCGGTATCACAGGATAAACCAGATTTCTACACGCAGAGGGATATTAACACGGTGATTTCGTTGAAAGCGGAAACGCACAATTTCCCGACAACGGTAGAGCCTTTCAATGGAGCTGCAACCGGTACGGGCGGTGAAATCCGCGACCGTATTGCCGGGGGACAGGCTTCTCTTCCGTTAGCGGGTACGGCTGTTTACATGACTTCCTACCCTCGCTTGGACGCAGACCGCCCGTGGGAACAGGCTATTGATCCCCGGAAGTGGTTGTACCAGACTCCGGAAGATATATTAATCAAAGCTTCGAACGGGGCTTCGGATTTCGGCAATAAATTCGGTCAACCGCTAATCGTGGGTTCCGTGCTGACTTTCGAGCACGAGGAACACGAGAAAACGTATGGTTACGACAAGGTGATCATGCAAGCCGGGGGTATCGGGTTCGGTAATAAAGACCAAGCAACGAAACATACCCCAGAGGTAGGTGAGGAAGTTGTGTTGTTGGGTGGCGACAACTATCGTATCGGCATGGGCGGCGGTGCCGTTTCATCGGTTGACACGGGTGTGTATGCCAACGCTATCGAGTTGAATGCCGTGCAACGTTCCAACCCGGAAATGCAACGCCGGGTATGTAACGCGCTCCGTTCTATGGCGGAAAGCGAGAATAACCCGATCGTGTCTATTCATGACCACGGGGCAGGCGGGCATTTGAATTGCTTGTCCGAATTGGTGGAAGAAACGGGAGGTTTGATTCATCTGGATAAGTTGCCCGTGGGTGATCCGACACTTTCCGACAAGGAGATCGTGGGTAACGAATCGCAGGAGCGCATGGGACTTGTGATTAAATCCGGGGACGTGGCAACATTGCAACGGGTGGCTGACCGCGAACGCGCACCGATGTACGTGATAGGGGAAACGACCGGAGATCACCGTTTCGTGTTCGAGGACGGGAAGACCGGGGAAAAGCCAATCGACTTGGAGATGACCGATATGTTCGGGAATCCGCCGAAGACGATCATGGAGGACAAGAGTAAAAAAGAACACTTTGCAGAAATAGAATATAGTGCCGATAAAGTTGAAGAGTATATCGAGCAGGTATTACAAATCGAAGCGGTGGCTTGTAAGGATTGGTTGACGAACAAGGTCGACCGTTCCGTATCCGGTCGGGTGGCTCATCAGCAGTGTGCCGGACCGTTGCAATTGCCGTTAAACGATTTGGGTGCCGTGGTATTGGATTATCACGGGGAGAGAGGTATCGCGACTTCTATCGGGCATGCCCCGGTTGCCGCGTTGGCTGATCCTGCCAATGGTTCCCGGTTGGCTATTGCCGAGGCTTTGACTAATTTAGTCTGGGCTCCGGTCGAAGAGGGACTGCGGGGTGTTTCCCTGTCGGCAAACTGGATGTGGCCTTGCAAGAACGCCGGAGAGGATGCCCGTTTGTATAAAGCGGTACAGGCTGCCAGTGATTTCGCGATAGAGTTGGGTATCAATATCCCGACGGGAAAGGATTCCCTTTCCATGACGCAGAAATACGGCAAGGATAAAGTATACGCACCGGGTACGTTGATCGTTTCCACCGTGGGAGAGGTTATCGACGTGAAGAAAATCGTTTCTCCGGTATTGAAGGCGGACAAGGATACAGAAATCGTTTATATTGATTTCTCTTTCGATAAGTTGAAATTGGGAGGTTCCAGTTTTGCCCAGATATTGAACAAGGTGGGACGAGAAACCCCGGACGTGAAGGATGCGGATTATTTCGCCGCTGCTTTCACTGCCGTTCAGCGTTTGGTGGACGAGGGGTATATTCTTGCCGGACACGATATCTCGGCAGGAGGTATGATTACCGCGTTGCTTGAGATGTGTTTTGCAGACAATCGTTTGGGACTGGATATTGATTTCTCTTATTTAGCAGAGAAGGATATCGTGAAGATATTGTTTGCCGAAAACCCGGGCGTGTTGGTACAAATCAAGGATTGCAAGAAGGTTGCCGCTATCTTGGATGAAGCCGGGGTCGCTTATAACTTCTTGGGACGTACGGGTAAAGCCGGGAAGTTGAATATCAAGAAGGACGCTACCGTGTTGAATCTCGATATTCCGTCTTTGCGGGATCTTTGGTTCAAGACGTCTTATTTGCTGGATCGTCGTCAGAGCGGTAATGAATTAGCTCTTGAAAGATACAAGAATTACAAACATCACGAGTTAAAATACAAGTTTGCCCCATCGTTCACGGGAAAACTGGCACAATTCGGGTTAGATCGCAACCGCACGAAATCGTCGGGTATCAAGGCGGCTATTATCCGGGAGAAAGGATGCCAATGCGAGCGCGAAACGGCTTGGGCAATGCATCTCGCTGGATTTGACGTGAAGGACGTGCATATGACCGATTTGGTTACCGGTAGGGAAACTCTCGAAGACGTGAATTTTATCGTGTTCGTGGGCGGATTCTCCAATTCGGACGTACTCGGTTCAGCTAAAGGTTGGGCAGGAGCTTTCAAGTATAACGAGAAGGCTCGTATCGCTTTGGAAAATTTCTACAAACGTGAAGATACTTTGAGCTTGGGAGTTTGCAACGGTTGCCAGTTGATGGTGGAGTTGGATTTGATTTACCCGGAACACAAGGAGAAAGCGAAGATGTTGCATAATGATTCCCACAAGTTGGAGTCGGCTTTCCTGAGTGTCGATATCGAGGAAAACAATTCCGTGATGTTGAAGACTATGGCCGGAACACGATTGGGAATCTGGATTGCTCACGGGGAAGGGAAATTCTACCTGCCTTACGGTCAGGAAGAGTACAATATCCCGGTACGTTACTCGCATGATACATACCCCGCCAACCCGAACGGCTCGCCGTTTGCCACCGCAGCAATATGTAGTAAGGACGGTCGCCATCTGGCGATAATGCCTCATTTGGAACGTTCTATACACCCGTGGAACTGGGCCTATTATGCAGAGGGACGTGAAAATGACGAAGTGAGCCCGTGGATAGAGGCATTCGTGAATGCACGGTTGTGGGTTGAGAAACAAAAAGGACTTTAGGCTGAGTTTATAAAGTTCATAATAAGGTTTATAAGGTTCGTAAAGTTGTAGGGATATATTCCTTGACTTTATGAACCTTCTTTTTTCTTTAAAGAAATATTCTATATTTGTAGGAATAGATTTAAAAGTCCGCACTTATGGTTACAACATTACATTTTATACGTTTTTCTATATTGATTTTGGTATGCGTGATGGTTGTTCCCGAGGCGGACGCACAAGCCCGCCGTAAAGTTGACGATGAAGAAATAGCCAACCGTATCGTGGGTAGGGATTATGAACGTCAAATAAATATCTCGGGACGGGAAATTGTTTTTGACGGGAATATACCTTACATGTATCCGGATACGATAAATCTTTCTTTATTCGTGCAATTGGAAAGGTTATCCCGATCAGGAAATCCTTTGAACGCGGGGGTGTTGTTAACCGTGGACGCGGAGAATGAAAAAGTGTTATGGCGCGAGAAAATAAATAATGAATACGAGCGGCTGAATCCTATCGGAAGTATATTGTTGTTGGAAGCCGGAAATAACACTGCCTGTTATGACCGTAATACGGGAAAGATTTTGTGGCAGCATAAAAATCACTTTTCGCACGCGAGTGAAAAATGGGGAATAGCGATGGGGTACAAATTGACATCATCGTCACCTCGCCCGAAGTTGCAGGGTGTTGACGTGAAGACCGGTGAAGTTTTATGGGAAAACCATTTATATACTAAATACGGTTGGACGGAGATGAACGGGAAGGATGATTCCCTTGTGTTTGTGGTTTCCGACGCGTTGTACGGGCTCAACGTGAAAAGCGGGAAGGTCTGGCGGCATGAGCTGTTTTTGAAAGATCTGCCGTTCGAGCGGGGGAAAGAAGAGTTAATGCAGAGTCTGGTATCGAATATTTACATGGAAGATGATAAGATTTACGTGGCCTCATGTGATCGGGTATTCTGTTTGGATAGAAACGGGAAAGTATTGTGGCTGCAGGGAGTGCCCCGCAAAATCGCCGCTCAGTCTTTGCTGTTCACTAAGGACAATTTGTTATATATGGTCAGTTTAGGGTATGGTAAAGTGGGTACTCTTTATCCCGCATGGGGACAGACTTTTATCGCTTCGTTCAACAAAGAAACGGGATTTCAAAATTCTTTTTCGGCCTATCCCAAGGAGTTGGGCAAAATTAATTACGTGCAATTGCGAGGCGACACGTTATACACCTTGTTTGAAAAGTATATGCTTAAATTCCCGATAGATAGTATACGGGGTATTTCTCCTCTTAAATTTATATACGATCAAGAGAAAGATGCCATGAAGTATCTGGTAAGCGAGAATGTTTTCGTGATGGACGAGCATTCTTTGTACAAGAGTTTATACGAATGTGATTCCACGAAAACTTATGTATTCACGAATCAGCAGGCGATATTGTGCGTGAACGGGGATATGGCGTCTTATGTATGGCTGCAACCGGGACAGTATTGGGTAAGTTATATGGCTTACCGGGGATATCATTTTTTAGCGAACGAGGACGAAACTATGGTCGTAAATCCCGGTGGAGAGCTCGTAGCACATCTGAGAGTGGGAAAAGAATCGGTGCGGATAGGGGATAAACTTTTTGATGCGCAGAATAACCGGATTGTGATTGTAGATTTGGAAAGTATTATAAGGTAAGCCAAGAAAATTTTGTACTTTTGCCCTTTAGACAGTGTAAACGTGCAATAATCATTCGGTATATGGAATTACTTAAAAAGAGAATACTACAAGACGGTAAATGCTTTGAAGGCGGCATTCTGAAAGTGGATAGTTTTATTAATCATCAAATGGATCCGATCCTGATGAAGTCTATCGGGGTTGAATTTGTACGGCGTTTTGCCAATAAGGATTTCAACAAGGTGATGACGATTGAAGCGAGTGGTATTGCCCCGGCTATCATGGTGGGGTATCTTTTGGAGTTACCGGTAGTCTTCGCGAAGAAGAAGCAACCTAAAACGATGGAAAATATGATTTCCACGACGATTCGGTCTTTCACGAAAGACCGGGAATATAATGTTTGTATCAGTCGGGATTTTTTGAAAGAAGGAGATAGGGTTCTTTTTATTGATGATTTTCTGGCGAACGGGAATGCAGCGAACGGTATCATTGATTTGATCGAACAAGCGGGTGCTCAACTCGCGGGTATGGGATTTATTATAGAAAAGGCATTCCAACACGGGGGTGACACGTTGCGGGAGAGAGGCGTGCATATCGAATCGTTGGCTATTATAGACAGTCTGGATAATTGTCAAATTAAAATCAGGTAACCGTATAAATTATGAGCACGAATAAACAAGTGAGTTCTGCCATTATATACGGAATTGAAGATCGGCCACCTTTTAAAGAAGCGTTCTTTGCCGCGTTACAGCATTTGTTGGCTATTTTTGTCGCTATTATTACTCCGCCGTTGATTATCGCGGGAGCTTTGAATCTTGATTTGGAAACGACAGGTTTTCTTGTTTCGATGGCTCTTTTCGCATCCGGGATTTCTACGTTTATTCAGTGTAAACGAGTCGGGCCTATCGGTACCGGGTTATTGTGTATTCAAGGAACCAGTTTTTCGTTTATCGGACCTATTATATCAACGGGATTACTGGGGGGACTGCCTTTGATTTTCGGGGTGTGTATGGCAGGTTCCGTGGTGGAAATGCTGATTAGCCGCATACTTAAATACGCTAAAAGAATTATCACTCCGTTGGTATCCGGGATAGTGGTCACTTTGATCGGAATGAGCCTCGTGAAAGTCGGGATAACAGCTTGCGGAGGTGGTGTAGGGGCGAAAGCTAACGGCACGTTCGGTAGTTTCGAGTATCTCGGATTGGCTGCATTGGTGTTGGTGCTGATTATCTTTTTTAACCGGAGCACGAACAAATATCTCCGGATGAGTTCTATCGTGATCGGGTTGGTTGTCGGGTATGTTATCGCTTATTTCATGGGAATGATTGATTTTTCCTCGGTACAGAGCTATTCCGGTGTGAATATTCCGGTACCGTTCAAATACGGATTGGCTTTTGACTGGTCGTCTTTTATAGCTATCGGTTTGATTTATATGATCACGGCGATTGAGGCTTACGGGGATATTACGGCAAATTCCATGATTTCCGGTGAGCCGGTGGAAGGAGAGAAGTTTATCAAGCGTGCCTCGGGAGGTATTTTGGCGGATGGTTTTAATTCTTTTTTGGCCGGGGTTTTCAATTCTTTCCCGAATTCCGTTTTCGCCCAGAATAACGGGATGATTCAATTGACAGGTGTTGCCAGTCGATACGTGGGATATTATATTGCTGCTTTTCTGGTCATTTTAGGTCTTTTCCCTGCCGTGGGGCTGGTCTTTTCGTTGATGCCGGAACCCGTGCTCGGTGGTGCTACTTTGTTGATGTTCGGGACGGTGGCAGCAGCTGGAATCCGGATTATTGCTTCCCAGAATATTAACCGGAAAGCGACTCTCGTGATAGCTTTAAGTTTTTCACTCGGGTTAAGTGTTGAATTGATCCCGGAGATACTGGCTTATTGCCCGGATACGATAAAGAATATTTTTTCATCGGGAATTACCACGGGAGGTCTTACCGCTATATTGGCGAATGCTTTGATACATATAAAAGAGTAGTTGTATTTCAACAGGATTAAATATGAGTGTAGAAGATATTTTTCCGTTAGCCGTGGAATTCAGGCGTCATTTTCACCAGCATCCGGAATTTGCCATGCAGGAGGTGGAAACACAGCGTTATATTACAAAAGTATTGGATAAATACGGAATTGTATACCGTACCGTCGGGACCGGTGTTATCGCGATGATCGGGCAAGGGGAGAAGTGTGTGGCTATTCGTGCGGATATGGATGCTTTGAAGGTAACAGAAGAAACCGGATTGCCGTTTTGTTCTCTGAATCCGGGAATGATGCACGCTTGCGGGCATGATATGCACATGGCTATGGTATTGGGGGCTGCTGTTGTTTTAAAATCACGGGAACAGGAGTTGAACGGGATGGTAAAGGTCATATTCCAACCCAGTGAAGAGAAAAGACCGGGTGGGGCCCGTCTTTTGTTGCCGGAGTTATTGAAAGCCCCTGTGCCGCAAGCTATATTCGGGCAGCATGTTTTTCCTAATTTGCCGACCGGAACAATCGGAATCCGTTCGGGGGCATTTTTTGCTTCTTCCGATAATATAATCTTTTCCGTCGAAGGGAAAGGAACTCACGCGGCAATGCCTCACATGGGCTCAGATCCGATTCTGGCAACTGCTTGTTTGATTCAATTCTACCAGACTTTAGTCACTAAATTCCGTGATCCCTTGATTCCAGCCGTGATTTCGATTACTTCCGTGCACGGGGGAACATGCAATAATGTAATTCCCGATAAAGTGGAAGTTTTGGGAACGGTCAGGACACATGATAATACATTGCGTTACCGGCTATTCGAGTTGATAGAACAAAAGTCCAAAGAGATTTGTAAGTTGTATGGATGTACTTTTACCATGGATAAAACTTGGAACGGGTTGCCCGTACTTGTGAATGACGAGCAACTGACAAAATTCGTGACTAATAATGCGACAGAACTTTTGGGAGAAGACCGCGTGATTTCGATGAATCATCTCACTTTAGGGGAGGATTTTGCTATTTATTTGGAAAAGATTCCCGGGGCTTTTTGGGTATTGGGAGTTCGTCCGCCGGAGCAAGAGAATATGCCCCCGTTGCATAACCCGAAAATGTCACCGGATGAGAACGCGATAAAGATTGGAATAGCGTTAATGGTGAAGAATTGCCTTCAATATTTTATATAAAAAGACGGTGTAAAAGAGTTGGATGGTCTCTCTTTTACACCGTCTTTTTCTTTAATATGGTGGTCTCTATAGATTTGCGATGTCTACTTCAATGGCCGCAGGATAAAGTCTCGCGGGATCAAAGAATGTTGCACAACTATTCACGATGTGTTTGAGTTCCGGTTTAACTTTTCCTTTGAAAACCTCTTTACCATTGACAGTTAGGGTTATTTCTTTGTCCAAGTTTACCAATTCTTCACACAGGTAAATGATTACTTTTCCTTTGGTAGCGGGTTGGTAATTCTTCTCGCATTTGAGTTCAATTCCCCAGTTCGGGTCTATTTCCGTGGCTTTGTAAGTTACCACATCTGCTTTGAGGGCGATATGGTTGTCCATGATATTTAATTCGTAATAGGTTCTGGATTTGGTATCATCATTTGAGCGTTCTTTCACGGCTAAATTGTAGAATCCGTCACGGTACAATCCGTCCATTTCGAAATTCTCCCAACTCACGAATTTTGGATAAGGATTACGGGTATATTGCTTCAACCAAGGTGTAGTGGGTTTGTAATCTATGCCGTGTCCCATACCGGGGATGAGTTCGATATAGTGAATAAAACTTCCCGGGTATAATTTTTCTAATCTATCAAATTCGTCCTTTGTGTATTGGGTGAGTTTATTCCGGTAAAATCCCCTGTCCAAGGCTCCTGTGCGTAAAGAAAAAGCAATATTCCTGCAGTTCTCGACAGGTGCGTTTTTCAGTGGTTCACCACCTGCCATGGGACCCGCTCCGGCTAAATAGTCGGCATAGAATGAAGCAAGACGCTGACTACCGTATCCACCTTCGGAAATTCCGAAAAAGTAGACCTTATTGGGATTTATTTTGCCGGTAACAAAGGCCAGACGAAGCATCTTTTCCCATGCGTATTGCTTGGCTTTTTGCCACCAACGGTAATAATCTCCCATGTTTGGTATTTGGGGAATAAAGTAAACAGAGGGAGCGTCATCAAAATTCTTACATATACTGATTCCCGTTTTCCACTCGGCATCCTTGTGTCCCGATCCATGCGTGTACAAGTATAACGGGTATCCGTTTTCAGGGATTGTTTCACCTTTAAATCCCCAGTAATAAGGCATAATAGCGTTGGGTTCAAGTTCTGCCGGGAGAGTCCATTTCCCGGATTTCGTGTTATCCAATTTTTCGAGGTCGATTAATTTCTCTTCCGTGAAGTTATTATTGGCATCTTTCCAAGCCTCCCATACAATATTCTGCATTTTCTTCACGTCCGACAATTTGAGGGTGGCTTTATCTTCACATACTTTCTTTTTACCGGACAGGTAAGCGGAGAAGAATGAGGTTACTTTTGCCTTTGTTTTTAAATCTTGTTTCTTTAAGGATGTTTCTTGCGCCATACTATTTCCGGATATGACAAATACAAGTAACAGACTTAACATGTTAAGTGAATAAGTAGACTTCTTCATTTTTTACTTCGAGTTTTGGTTTTTGCAAAACTACAAATAATTTGTATTAATTAAAGCTTTACAGCCTTGTTTTTGGAGCTAACGAGTGATGAAAATAAAAGTCCGCCGGATTATTTCCAGCGGACTTTCAAACTATCTAATCCTAAATTATTTATTTACTTGTAAGTCTTTCCGGTAAGTTCACCTCGAAGAACCATTAAGCCGTTCATCGCCAGAGCTCTCATTTCATCCTCTCCGCCGTAAGCTTTCACGGGAGCGATGAAACCCACCATTTCTTTCACGTAATCCACGAGGAAAGGATTGTAAGCGATTCCCCCGGTCAACAGGATTCCATCCACTTTACCTTTCAACACGGCAGCCATCGCACCGATTGCCTTACCAACCTGATAGGACATGGCATCTTGAATTAATTTGTATTTCGGGTCTTCTTTGGCTTTCATTTCTACCTCATAAGCATCATTTGTGCCCAAGTGAGCCACCAAGCCGCCTTCGCCTTTAATCATTTTCTTGATTTCGGCTTCCGTTTTGGTACCGCTGAAACAAAGTTTCACGAGTTGCCCGGTCGGGAGAGAACCTGAACGTTCCGGTGAGAACGGACCGTCCCCGTCCAATGCGTTATTCACGTCGACAACACGTCCTTGCAGGTGTGCTCCAACGGAAACACCACCACCCAAGTGAGCCACGATTAAATTCGTGTCCTCGTATTTTTTGCCAATTTCTTTGGCATAGGTACGAGCGATTGCTTTTTGGTTCAATGCATGGAAGATTGAAACTCTCTTGAATGCCGGATGACCACTGATGCGTGCCACATCTTGCAATTCGTCAACAACAACTGGGTCTGCGATATATGCTTTCGCTCCGTTTTTAAGCGATTTAGCGATATCGTTTGCGATTAAACCGCCTAAATTGGAAGCATGTTCACCAAGAGGGGGATTATTCAAGTCATGAATTAATGCTTCATTTACCTCATATACACCAGATTCGATAGGTTTAACTAAACCACCTCTTCCAACAATGGCTTGAATTTCGTTAATATCAAATCCGGCGTTTTTTAATTCGGAGAGAATGATATCTTTTCTAAATTGGAATTGAGAAGCCACGTTGTCGAATTGGGCAATCTCTTCTGCTGAATGCTTAATGTTTTTTACAAACTTCTCGTTTTCGTCCTCGAATATAGCGATTTTCGTGGATGTTGAACCCGGGTTAATCGCGAGAATTTTAAATGACATAGTTCTAACTGTTATATTTATATTAATAATTATTCTTTTTCGCACGTTTTGAGGCTGCAAAATTTATAAATTGTAAGCAAAACTCAAAGAAAAAGTGATAATTTATTTGTAATAGAGAATCAATCCGAATAAGCCGATAAATATAAAGTATCAATCATCGCTTGTACCGCCAGTTTCAAGTAATGGGAGGTATTCGTGATGGAGTCGTGTACGGAACGGGCATAAGTGACCAAGGTGAACACTTTGTCGAAATAGGGAATTGCCTGTTTTTCAGCGAGTCCTACAATAGCGTAAACCGGTATATTTCGCTCTCTGCACAAGGAAGCTACCGTACCGGGTATCTTGCCATAAAGCGATTGTAGATCAATTTTACCTTCCCCCGTGATGACGACAACCGCTCCGGATAGATGTTCCCGGAAACGGGCGAGAGAAAGGCAATATGATGAGCCGGATACAAGACGGGCATTCAACAAGGCATACATGGCTGCCGTGATGCCTCCCGCCGCACCGCCATGTTTCAAGTTATACACTTCTTTGCCTGTTTTAGCGTGTAGTAAATCGGCAAAATAACGCAATTGTTTATCCAGCATGATAACTTGTTCGGGAGAGGCACCTTTCTGTGGACCAAACACGGATGCGGCTCCTTTCGGCCCGCAAAGCGGATTGTCAACATCGCAAAGAATAGTTATACGGATATCTTTAAATTTTTGCTGTAAGTATTCTATGTCAATATCCTTAATATCTGTAATATGGTTATTGTTTTTACTATCCTCGTCTACAATTGTCAAACCCATTTCCAAAAGAGCCCCGGTACCGCCATCAACACTGGCGCTTCCCCCGACACAAAGAATTAATTCCTTTGCCCCGTGTGCTATTGCATGGTTTATTAATATTCCGAATCCGGTTGTAGTTGCGTTTAAAATGTCATATTCTTCCCGTTTCAAGTGTTTCAGACCGCAGGCAGCCGCAAGTTCTATGATAGCGGTATTTTCATGCATAAAATAGGATGCGGTATGCTCTCTTCCCAATGCATCTTTTGTCAGCGTTTTAACGGGAATCGCGTCTAAATACCATGCAATTATTTCGGCAGTTCCATCGCCGCCATCACCCAGCGGGAGCGACACGGTAGACAAGCCACATTCTTCAAATTCCGCCGCCACGACTTTACAAAAATCAAAAGCATTTATACTCCCTTTGAAAGCATTGGGAGCGATCAGAATATGACGTCCGTTCAAAAAGTTCATCGCTTAAATATTATCGGGCAAGGGAGGTCCGAATTTTGTGCTTCTATCGTCTGCCAACAGTTTTTTCTTGTCATGGAAGTTTTTGCAATAGGCAGGATCGAACAAATTTCTGTCCGGCCATTCTTTTACCCGGTTCATTGCTTGGTATACCATGCTTTCTATTTTCTGCGGGAAATGAGGTCCGGTCCAATTACTTGTGTTTGTCACGAAAGCCCAACAAAAACCATCATGTTGACGCTTGAGCATTGCACTGGTGCCAGCCAATGTACCGGAACGTAACCAATCTCCGCGACCATTTGTTTTCATCCAACCGATAGGCAAAGAGAAACCCGGGCAACTAACCATGGTGTTGATGCTGTTCTGACTTAATACATCCGGATAGGAATCGTCCCCGTCTATCGCGGCCAAGAAACATAATAATTCAGTAGGAGAGGCTACCCAACCACCGGCTCCGGAAAGAGCTTCTATGTTATTTCCGCCGTTACTGCGAGGGAGTAAGGTATCTCTACCATCACAGGCACGGATTAGATCGGCATCCGCCTGTTCGTAGTAACGTACCTCGTTCAAATAACGTTCTTCATAAAGATTATGTGCCAGATGCATATCATAACATCCTGCGGGGATTAAGATATTATCCTGAATGAAGCGTTCGTAATCTTCCCCGGCAACTTGCTCGATGATCTTGGTCAGGATACCATACCCCACATTGGAATAATTGGTACTTGTGCCGGGAGTAAAACCCAAACGTCTTGATAATACGAACTTGATAACCGTGTTGAGGTCGGCAGGTGCGGGAACATCCATTTTCTTCGCGATATCCACGGGATTGAACATCGGATCTCCGTAACGTGCGGTGAAACCACCTTGATGCCGGAGCAAATTTTCAACGGTAATGTTTTTGGCTCTTTTATCCTTGATCGGGTAATATAGCGTCGTGTCGTTCAATATCCCGTCCTCTCCGAAAACCTTGTCATCCAAAGATAGTTTGCCATTTTCGACTAACTTCATGATGCCTGCCGCGGTGATTAATTTGGAAACCGAAGCAATACGGAAGATATGATTCACGTCTGTTTTTATTCCGTTTTCTTCATCCGCATACCCGTATCCTTTACTGTAAATTAATTTCCCGTCTTTCATAATCGCCAACGATGCACCTTTTATTTCCCATTGACGCATAAATCGTTCGATGGTATTATCTAAACGTTTGGTTTCGTCAAGATCGGAATATTCATTGGTGAATAAATCATGTATGGCTATGGCTAACGTATCCTGAGGGGGAATTTCTTCAACTTGGATCTTTTCGGGGTGAGATTTCCAAGGGATAGTAATAAGTACAACAAAAATTAATATCAGTAGTATCGTGTATTTCATTATATGCTATTAAAAAATCAAAGCGTAACATTCTATGACAAAAGGATGTTACGCTTGCAATATTAAGAAAAATGTATTTCCTATCAAAACAAATTCGTGTAAAACAGTTCTAAAAATTCTTATTTAACAAATCGAAGTAATATTCCATAACTCGGACAAGCAGAGGATGGTGAGGATCAAAGGTAATATTGTCTATATGCAATATGGGCAATACCAATGGAGAAGTACCCGTGATGAAGGCTGCTTCATAAGTGGATAAGTCTTTGTAAGCCACTCGTTTTTCTTCAACCCGGATGTTATTTCCCTGACAGATGATCAGTACCCGCTTGCGACTTGTTCCGGGTAATACATGAGGGAGTGGTGCCGTGAACAAGGTATTGTCTTTGATAAAAAATACGTTGGAGCGAGAGCCTTCCGTGATAAAATTCTCGTTGTCAATGAGTAATACCTCGTGTACGCCTTGTTCGCCGATGATTTTATTTGTCATTTCCCGCAAACCGGAATTAATGTATTTGACCTCGGCGTTTTCCCGCATGGCACGGCAAGTTACCGTGTCAACTCCGTGCTGATAGTCTTCTTCTCTCGGGTAGGAGTGTTTTATCTGGTAAACATACTCGTCAATTCCCGTGGGGGAAACGTGTAGTACATATTTTATATTACCTTCCTTGATATGTTCGAGTTCAATCAAACGCTTCAGTTTTTCTTCCACGCGCAAGGTTGTCAAGTCTATATCCAGACCTGATTTTTTAATTGAATTATCCAACCTTAACAAGTTGTCATTCATAAAAATGACATTGCCTCTAAAAACTCGGCAGACTTCATATATACTTAATCCGTGATTTAAAATATCTTCGGAATATTCTTTATTATCTATCGGTTGGTTGTTAAATAGCATCATAATTTATCTCCTTAGTTATCGCGGTGCAAATTTATGGTTTAAAACGATTATATAGACAGAAATGTTTATAAAAATCATATTTGTAACTTTCGATTATTCGCGTTACTTTTGACTATGATATGGAAGCAGAAGAACAAATAGAAAGAAGCGAGCATTTTTTGCGTGAAGTGGTTGAAAAAGAAATTGCTAAATTACAAGGTGTCGGGCTGTCATACATGCAGTTTGTCATCATGGGACAGGCTATTGAGGTATTGGGGAGTTTCTTGGATAACAAACCTATGAAGGCCAAGGGACAATCGGCCAAACGTTTTTCTCTTGCCGTGAAGAAATTGTTCGGGGGACGTTACCGCCAATTGAATGACAATTCTTTCCTGTATGATAAACTACGCAACCAAATGACTCACACGTTTATTCCCGGTGGGGATTTGATTCTATTGAATCAATCGGAAAATACCAACGGGTATAAGCATTTGCAAATGACCAACGGGAAATTGGTGTTGATATCAGAGATTTTTTACGAGGATATATGCAAAGCATGCGAACGCTTGCTGGAAGCGTTGAAAAGTGGGGTTTTACCACCTAAAAATATTGCTTATTAGTTATGGAACAAGAGAGAATCATATTGATTGGAGCGGGAAACGTGGCACATCATTTAGCGGCAGCCTTATTAAAAGCAGGGGAGAATTTATGTCAGATATACAGCCGCACGCTTGAATCCGCCCGCCTGCTGGGAATGAAAACGGGAATAGCCTACACGGCAGAAATGAGCGAGATTTATCCCGATGGAGATATTTATATATTTTGTGTAAGTGATGATTCGTTAGCGTCTTTGTTAAAGACAATTAGAATTAAAGAAGAAGCGTTGTTACTACATACTTCCGGAAGTTTGCCGATGGATATACTCAAGCCTTACTCAAAGAATTATGGTGTACTGTATCCGGTTCAGACTTTTTCGAAAAAAAGGGATTTGGATTTTGATGAGATTCCTTTGTGTATCGAGGGGAGTTCGCCGAATGTTTTAGGAAAAATCAAGATGTTGGCAGAGAAGTTATCCGGTAAAATATACGCGATAAATTCTATGCAGCGCAAAGAATTACACCTCGCTGCCGTTTTTGCCTGCAATTTCCCGAATTATTTGTATAGTGTGGCGGGAAAATTGCTGGAAGAACATGGATTGTCATTCGCGATGTTGCGTCCGTTGATATTCGAAACTGCGCACAAAGTGATGTTGTTGACGCCGGAAGAAGCACAAACCGGACCTGCAAGACGGGGAGACGAGGGAATTATGAATATGCACAAGAGCATGTTGAAGAATAATAAAGATTTATTGAAGATATACACGTTATTGTCGGACGGAATCAAAGAGGCGCAAGTGAAAGAGGGAACGGATGATTCGAAAGCATCTCCCGCGGAAAGCGTGGATATGCCGACATTATGGTAGATAAAATTAAAATGATATAACATGAAACTGTTCAAAGAAGAATTGAAAAAAGTGGAAGCTTTCGCGTTTGACGTGGATGGTGTTTTCTCTCGTCACGAGATGAACATAACCCCGGAGGGAGATTTGGTACGGACATCTTGCACGAAAGACGGTTATGCCATGATGTATTGCGTGAAAAAAGGATATCCCGTGTGTATTATTTCCGGTGGTTATGCTCCCGGGGTAAAGGAACGTTTTAACAAGTTGGGCGTTACGGAAGTCTATTTAGGGGTGGCAAACAAGGTGGAAGCGTTGAACGAGTTTCTCGAAAAATATAATTTGAATCCTGAAAACGTGATGTATATGGGGGATGATATACCAGACTACAACGTGATGACGATAGTGGGAATGCCTGTATGTCCGGCAGATGCTTGCGAGGAAATCAAATCGATTTCACGCTATATATCAGATACCCCGGGTGGATTGGGATGCGTGCGTGATGTTGTAGCCCAAGTACTGAAAGCCAAAGGGGAATGGATGGATACCCAGTGTCACGTGAAATGCATGTAATGACAAATAACTGACGTATGTTGGAAATTTTCAAATTAATACGATTAAGAACAATTGCTTTCACGGCATTCACGATGTATACCACGCGTTATCTGGTTGTTCTGCCTGTCTTGAACAAGGAAGGCTTCTCGTTACAAATGCCGGAACGTGATTTTTCGCTTCTGGTGATTGCCGTGTGTTGTCTGGTATCGGCTGCTTACGTGATAAACGACTATTTTGATACCAAGGCTGACCGGATTTCGGGTAGCAGGCATGTGATTGTGGGGAAAACAATCAGTCGTCGCACTGCTATCACGCTTCATACCTTGTTGAACGTGGTTGCCGTGGGGATAGCGTTTTATCTCGCGCAAAGTATTCAGCACAGTGAAATCGTATTTCTATTTTTGATTATTTCCCTTATTCTATGGTTTTATTCTTCCCGCTTCAAAAAGTATTTTATATGGGGTAATTTATGCGTTGCCTTTTTGGCGGGATTGATTCCTTTGACGGTTATCACGTTTGAAATACCGCTGTTGAGTGACGTGTACTCGGATGTTGTCGTGAAAACCCATGTCGGATTTGCTTCGGTATTCTATTGGACACTTTGTTTCTCGTATCTTTTGTTCTTTAACATGTTGATATACGAGATCAACAAGGATATTTACAGCGTGAATGGCGATCGGGCAGAAGGAATCACTACAATACCCGTGAAATGGGGAATTTCTGCCACGCGAACTTTATTGACAGGATTGACGATACTGGTAATTTCTTCCTTGATTGCGTTTTTCTTGTGGAAATTCTCGGAAAGTGTGCTTGCCGGAATATATATGGTAATATTTCTAATTTTACCTTATATCGGGTACGCGCTGGTTATCCGCCGCAAGGGATGTATGAAAGTTCAGTTACGATTGATTCGGACACTTATGGTTTTATGCATGTTACTGAGTCTGTTTGTTCATACAACGCTTAAATAATTTATGACAGAAATGCACTCTATAAAGAATTATAAACTTGTATTAGCTTCCGCGTCTCCCCGAAGACAACAATTAATGAAAGACGCGGGGTTTACTTTCGAGGTTAGATTAAAAGATGTAGAAGAAAAATATCCGGACGGGTTGGCTTTGGAGAAAGTTCCTGAATACTTGTCAGGGGTGAAAGCCGAGGCTTTTCGAGATGAATTAAAACCCGATGAAGTGTTGGTTACTGCCGATACTGTAGTTTGTATTCATGATAAAATACTGGGTAAACCTACCGGTCGGGAAGATGCCATACGTATGTTGCAGGAATTGTCCGGTGCCCGTCATTTGGTGGTGACCGGGGTTTCCGTCACGACATGTACCGAACAATTGTCTTTCTCGTCTTTTACAAATGTATTTTTCAAAGCGCTATCTATCGAAGAAATAGAATATTACGTGGATACATATAAACCTTTTGACAAAGCGGGAGCTTATGGTATACAGGAATGGATTGGTTACATCGGTATCGAACGTATCGAGGGATCGTTTTACAATGTCATGGGACTTCCGGTGCAGAAGTTGTATGAAACGTTGCGAATGTTACAATTCTAAATATATATAACTATTTAAAATACCAGTAAATGAGAAAAATTACATTATGCTTCTTGGCTTTCATTCTGATTGCCTTACCGGGTTTTGCTGATGAAGGGATGTGGATCCCGATGTTGTTGAAAAAATACAACATTGAAGACATGCAAAAGACCGGTTTTAAACTAACTGCTGAAGATATTTACGATATCAATCAGGCTTCGTTGAAAGATGCCGTGGTTGGATTGGGAAGAGAGGGGTCGCCTTTTCAGCATTTCTGTACTGCGGAAATCGTGAGTGACCAAGGATTAATGATAACCAATCATCATTGTGCTTTCGGAATGATACAAGCTCATTCGAGTTTGGAACATAATTACTTGCGTGACGGTTTTTGGGCAAAGTCGTTACAAGAAGAGTTGATGAATCCCGGCACCACGGCTTCAATCCTTGTGCGAATGGAAGACGTGACGGATAAAATCAATGCCGCATTGAACGATAATATGTCTGAACAAGAACGGGCAGAGAAGGTAAAAGAGATTAGCCGTAAGTTGGAAGCCGAAGCTGTTAAAGGCACAAATTTACAAGCAAATATCAAACCTTATTTCAACGGGAATCAATATTTCATGTCTATTTTCAAAATCTTCCGGGATGTACGTTTAGTAGGTGCTCCTAACTCGGCTATCGGCAAATTCGGCGGGGACACGGATAATTGGACATGGCCTCGTCACACGGGTGATTTTTCCGTTCTCCGTATTTATGCAGGACCGGATAATGAACCGGCAGCGGTTTCACCGAATAATGTTCCTTACAAACCGGCTAAATTTTTCAAAGTTTCTGCACGGGGTGTGAAAGAAGGTGATTTTACTATGGTATTCGGTTATCCCGGAACAACGAACGAGTACTTGACTTCTTATGCTATCGACCAGATAGCGAACGTGGAAGACCCGCACAAGATCAAGATTCGGACGGCAAAACTGGACGTGATCAATGCAGCTATGGAGTCTGACGAGTTATTACGTATTAAATATGCCGCTAAAGCTGCCAACGTGGCTAACGCATGGAAGAAATGGCAAGGGGAGATTAAGGGATTAGATCGTTTCAACACGGCGGATAATAAACGTGTTCTGGAACAGAATTTCAATCAATGGGCACAAGCGAACGGGAAATCTCAGTATATCGGTTTGACCGATCGTTATAAAGAATTATATGCAGCCCGCGAGGAATATATTCTTGCCGCGGCTTACGCGATGGAAGCCGGATTAAACGGTGCTGAAGTGATAGGTCTGGCCCGGAATATAAAGGGAGCTTTGGAGTATTTTGACAAAGCTGAGGACAAGGATAAGTTCAAGCAAACGATAAAAGATTATGTGACGTCCTTTTATAAAGATTATGATCCTGCCACGGATGAACGTATTCTGGTTGAAATGCTTAAATTGTATAATAACAAGGATTTAGGAGAGCAATGGATTCCGGGAGTGATTCGTGATATCAAAGGAAATAATTACGAACGCCATGCGGCAGATGTTTTCAAAAAATCCATTTTTACTCATGAAGAGCGCTTGTTGGCCTTCGTGGATAAATTGAACGCCAAAACGGTTAAAAAGCTCGAGAAGGATCCGATTTACCAAATGATGGAAGGAATTCAAAACTTACGTTCCGAAAAAATCAATCCCGAGTTAAGTCGTATAGAACGGGAGTTGGTTACTCTGAATCGGTTGTGGATGGCCGGTTTGATGGAGATGCAACCCGATAAAGTGTTCTATCCGGATGCTAATTCCACGTTACGAATTGCTTACGGTAAAGTGTCCGGTTACAAGGCTTTGGATGCCGTCTATTACACGCCGTATACCACGTTGAAAGGGATTATGGAAAAGGATAACCCGAATATCTACGATTATGATGTACCTCAAAAATTACGGGATCTTTACAAGAATCGGGATTTCGGTCCGTACACGCAAGACGGGGAAGTACCGGTTTGTTTCATTGCTACCAATCATACGACGGGCGGTAACTCCGGTAGCCCGGTATTGGATGCCGAGGGTAACCTAATCGGTTTGAATTTTGACCGTGCATGGGAAGGTGTGATGTCGGATATGCAATACAGTCCGGAAATCTGTCGGAATATTGCGGTTGACATTCGCTTCGTGCTTTTCATCATTGACAAGTACGCCGGGGCAAAACATCTGATCGAGGAGATGGAGATCATTCGGTAGAGGTTTGCAATATACTTGCTTATAAAGTCTGTAAAATCAGTATATTTTGATTTTACGGACTTTATAGTTTTATGTAATCGGCTATAATTATTATAAGACAATAATTATCTTCGCATATTGAGTATAAATATCGTCTTATGGTACTAATCAATAATTCCTTTGTGTTTATTGGCAGACAAGAGTTGTACTGAAAAAGATCTTTAGTTTATGATATATAAAAACGAAATCATATTACAACCTCTGTTTAATGAAGATATACCCTTGTTTAATAGTTGGCTGAACAAGGAATATATCTACAAATGGTTGTGCCCGAATGGAGAAGAACAAAGAGAGGCTTGGTTGGATGAAGTAAATAATAGAAATGGTAAGTATGATTTTATAAAACATTTTATTATTCACTATAAAGATAGGAAAATAGGGTATTGCCTTTATGCTGATTGTTTCTTTCTGAAAGATTTAGAGGAAGAAGGCCATGATTTTGAGAGCTTGTATAGAGACGTTGTCGAAGAGAACCACACTTATGAAATTGGTTATTTGATTGGTGAAGAAGAGTACCTGAATAAAGGTATCGGCAAAATAGTTATTCAGAAGTTGGAAGAAAAAATCATTGAAATTGGTGGGCGTGAAATATCGGCAGACCCTTCTGAAGAAAACACGTTCTCGATAAAGGCTTTGTTAAGTAATGGGTTTTATAAAAAGAATGATGGAGATTATAGAAAAATAGTTATCGAAAGAGATTCCGGAGAGGCTATAAAAGTCATGAGCGGAAGAATTTTTCTTCCGCTCATGACTAGGTTAAAAGTGTAGTATAGATTATCTTTTATGCCAGTCGTTTGTTTACAACGTCCCAATTGATAATATTCCAATAGTTCTCGATGTATTTCGGGCGAGCGTTCTGAGTGTCCAGATAATAAGCGTGCTCCCAAACATCGATGGTTAATATCGGTTTCTTGCCATGTTTCAATGGGGTATCGGCGTTGCTTGTTTGCATGATTTCCAATTTCCCGTCTTTGTCTACAACCAACCAGCCCCAACCCGAACCAAATAAGGTAGTGGCTGCTTTGGCAAACGCTTCTTTGAAAGCATCAAAGTTCCCGAACGATTTATCTATCAATTCTTTTATTTTTCCGGTAGGAGCAACCTTTGCCGCATTATGCGGTTGGAATGTTTCGAAATAGAAAATATGGTTGTAAGTTTGTGCGGCATTATTGAATATTCCGCCCTCTGATTTGATCACGATACCTTCCAGACACATTTTTTCAAACTCGGTTCCGGCAATCAGGTTGTTCATGTTCGTGATATAGGTAGCAAGGTGTTTACCATAGTGGTATTGAATCGTTCTCTCGCTAATATAGGGTTCTAATGCATTTTCCTTGTAGGGGAGAGCAGGTAATTGAAATTTATTGTCTGCACCTCTTTTGTTGATCATATCAGATGATATCAACACGTCTAAATCTTTAAATTCTTCTGGTTTCATATCCTTATGTTTTAAATTAAACTGTCTTTAAATTTAGTAATTCTAATGGATAGAAACGATAAGTTATAAAAAAAGTTTCATTAATCGGAAGATATTTTTAGAGAATATGAAGATAAAAATGGAAAGAAACCAATAATATAGAGGGGTATCCGACGAAAATACTTAAAAACAAATAATTTAGGAGAAATGCTTAGGAATATATAAAAATGCTATGAAGCGTTTGGAATTTTAAAATTTTCCCCGGCATGTTAGTGGCCGGGGAAAAGTATGAATTAGCGAACAAGGACGGGACCAAATTCTAATTTAGTGATTTTGTTGGAAATGTTCTGTACTGCAGTTGTAACACCGGGTAAAACTTCTTCGGGAATAACTTCTGCTGCTACTAGTATACGGGGAATCATACTAATAATAGTTTTTGCATATGTTGTATTCACATAAAGAGTTAATTTTCCATCTTTGAAGAAATAATTCAAATCAATAGACGCTACTGCTTCGGGAATCATATTATTGGTTATCGTTTTGAAATCCTCACTTTGAGTGCTGATTTTAAGTACAGTTCCCTGTATCTCGTAAGTGGTTTTAATCTTTTGATCTTTCTTGTCTTTAGTGATTAGGATTTCTAATTCACTATCAGATAAAAAATTGATCCCTCTGAAATACTCTTGCATTTGTTGCTTAGCATAAGGTGCTAAAAGTTTTTTTACATCAGCTACTGGAATTTTTCCATCCGGATATAAAACAGCAATTGCAGCTTTTATTTCAGCAGGTAGTATACTAAGGAAATCGCTTATATCAATTTTATTTTCCGCATATTCTAATTCTAAATATACATCACCTTTTGAACCATAATTCCAAACTCCAGTGAGTTCTTCATCACCATCATTTTTGTCATCATCGCTACACGAGAAGCACACGAATGCTGCAAATAACACAGCTACTAAATACATTAATTTGTTTTTCATACTAGATTAATTAAAAGATTTGTCATTTAAATTTTAATGGTTATCGATGCCCCGAATCGTGATGGAGCTCCGGATTGACCGGAATTCAGGTATTCGGGTAAGTTTTTGCCTACCGGACTGTTGAACATGTAGCAGAAAAAGGCTTTATTCAAGATATTTTTCCCCCACACGTGAAAGTCTATGTATTTCCCTGAAACGCCAAAATTCATATTCCACAAGAAATAAGGATTTTGTTTCAAGGTATTTGCTTCGTCGAAATATTGTTTGCCAAAACCTGTCACGGAAGTCGTTGCCATGAAAGACTGAAATAAAGGTGTTTTCACTTTCTTTTGGTAAGAGAATCCCGTGTTCAACGTAAATTCCGGAGCCATCACGATTTTATTACCCTCGTATGCTTTAGTCAAATGGTGATAGTACTCGGAATTACTGTACCCTGATGAAAGAAAATAGGTGAGGTGAGGCATGCATTCCCATGTCAGATCCATTTCCGCACCGAAACTACGTGCATCTCCGGCGTTCTTTATGATCGGTCCCATCATCTCCATCACGAAGATTTGCTGATCTTTCCAATCAATATAAAAAATAGCGGCATTCACGTTGAAACGTCCGTTTTGGCTGAAATACTTTGTCCCGATCTCGTAATTCCAAAGGGTTTCCTTATCATACTCCAATTTTACGACCTGCGAGGTCATATCATTCGCTATGATATTATAGCCTCCCGCTTTGTATCCCTTGGCTATGCTGGCATAAGCCGATAGTTGCCCGTTCCACTTTTTCAACACGGAGAATTTCGGCAGCCAAGCGCTGTACGAGTTATCTTCCTCCCAATCATGGAACCCAGAAAAGCTGTTTGCCTTGTGGAATAACAAGCTATCCTTGTAATCGAGTGATGCCTTCTCGTAATCATATCGTAATCCCACGGTGACAAATACACCGGGAAGCAGATTTTTTAGAGTGACTTGCCCGTAACCTGCGATACCCCACGTACTCGTGTTATTGTAATACAACGTCTTATCCAAATCCAAGGGGAGCAATAAATGGCGTTCAGTCCCGAAAGTAGCCAGATAATCGTTCGTCAAATCTTTGTAGAAACCGAATGTCCCGACAGTCCAATCCAATTTTTCACTCTCGGTGGACTGGTAATTGATCTCTTGTGTAACCAAGTTCTGCTTTGATTTTTTCCCGTTTCGGAACACGTCATGAAATGTAAAATCGGCATCCAATTCCTGCTTGTCTTTTGTCCATGAATAGGAGGTAATCCAGCTTAATGTCGTTCGGTCAAAAGTTTTCCGTGCGTTCACGTGGGCGGAAGCCAAGTCCCGTTTGTAAGAAGCATCGGCATCATAATTCACCCGGTAGCGATGTACTTTCAGTGAATCAATAGCATGATAGGCGTATCCGTCATCAAAACTATGATTATAATTTATGCCTAAAGCCACTTGCCAAGTATCATTCGTGTATAATTGTCCTTGATAGCGCAAGTTGTAAGAATCGGATTTATTGGTTTTTCCTCCCGTGAAATCGTTCTTGAAATACCCGTCTGTTCGGTTGTAAGAAAAAGACAATTTATTGTATACTACATTCCGGACGGGCAGATTTGCCGTTACCATGTAGTTCTGGGAGTTATAACTCGAAACCCCGGCTTTTGCCTGTAGGGTAAGTTTCGAG
Source organism: Butyricimonas sp. Marseille-P3923 (assembly GCF_900184685.1). GTDB lineage: Bacteria > Bacteroidota > Bacteroidia > Bacteroidales > Marinifilaceae > Butyricimonas > Butyricimonas muris. Next base: position 767,705 of record NZ_FXXL01000007.1, on the reverse strand, counting down.
GCGGGGGGATTGGTTCTGATATTTATCAACCCGATAATACTATTTCTCCCGTACAGAGTGGTTTGCGGACCTCTCAGTACCTCGATCTGTTTAATATCATATAGATCGAAAATAAAGGCGTTCTTGTCAAAGACCGGAACTCCATCCACGTATAAGCCCACGGGCGGCGTTCCCGAAACGGTTCCTATTCCGCGCACGTAAAGCGGGGTGGAGAGTTTTAACCCACCTTCCTGCATGTAAAAATTGGGAATCATACCCGACAGATTACGCAAATCTGGTGTATTTTCATTCAGCAGATTTTTTCCCGAAATAACACTAAGTGCGACAGGAATTTCGCTGATAGACAATTCTCTTTTCTCGGCGGTGATAGTCACTTCCTGCAATTGTTTGATAGCGCTAAAAGTGGTATCATCCGACTGCATTACCTGTGAACGTTGGGCTGATAAAGAACCGCAAATTGTCATAAATAGCAAAGAGCTATATAATTTTCGCATATTTTTATCAATGATTAAATTGTTTGATGTGTCAATCATTTGTCCTAAGTTAAATACATAACGGACACTATAAAATACAGACACGTCGGGGGTGCCCTTAACGTTTTCAAGGTTAGACACGGAGCCTTGGATTCCGCGGGGGGAGTATAATATAGTCGCTCCGGACTATCAATACGCGGGATAAATATTTTCTTGACTTCAGTTTTTGTTTGTTTTTCATGTACTTCCTCATAATGGAGTACGTGATTACCGGTTAAATTATAAAAATGAACCGTATTCCCCGGAAGCGCTTCCGGGAGCTTTGTTTGTTCTTTCGGGTAGAAACATACCACGAAAAAAGCCGAAACAAGCAAGTAGACAAATATATTAACCGATGGTCCTATGAAAAACATGATGCAAATCTATAAAAATATTTCAAGTGTAATACAAAAAGTTGAATATTTCAATGTATTCGTAATAAGTATTGTTTCTAGTGTTAATCAAGGGTTATTTCGGGGTTATCTTTGCTCAACTTACTTACAAATCAGTTTTAACCCTCTTACAAGTATCCCGTTTAGTGATGTTGTAAGCGGGGTATAAGTGTTTCGTAAAGGGTGTGAGGTTTTATTACCCGGGGATAACCCTAGATTAAAGTTGGATAATCCATTGGTAAGCAATATACTTATTTATCTCTGTTGAACAGAAGCGTGAAACGTTAAAATTGGAATGGTTCTAAATTATAGTAAAATCAACAAGAAGATGTTGCGATTATAAAAAAGATAACGATATTTGCACTCGATATAATTTTGTAACAATTACAAATTAGCAATGAGTACAATTCAAGATACGAGAGAGTACATGCTACAATATGATATTAAACCGTCCGTACAACGAATGGCTATCATGGAATATCTCATGAAGAATAGGGTGCATCCCACGGCTGACGAGATATACGGGGCTTTGTACCCGACGATGCCTACTTTGTCGAAAACGACCGTGTACAATACTATGCGGTTGTTCATGGAGCAAGGTGCGATAAAAGCTCTCGTGATTGATGAAAAGAATGTTCGGTTTGACGTAGACACGAGCGATCATGCTCATTTCATGTGTTTAGGATGCGGGTGCGTGTACGACATCCCGATCGAGAACCGAGAAGCAATCGTGTTGGACGGGGTAGGAGAATTGCTCATCACGGAAACACACCTTTATTATAAAGGGTATTGCAAAAAATGCGCGGAAGAAAAAGGAAAAATCATATAATTAATAATTAAAACAAAGTGCGTTATGAAAAAATTTATTTGTACAGTATGTGGCTATGTTCACGAGGGAGATGAAGCTCCAGAATTTTGTCCTCAATGTAAACAACCGAAGAGCAAATTTAAAGAATTGGTAGAAACCGAGGGAGCGTTGACTTTTGTTGACGAGCATCGTTTAGGCGTTGCCAAAGGCGTTGACCCGGAAGTTTTGGAAGGATTAAGAGCTCATTTTAACGGGGAATGTTCTGAAGTCGGGATGTACTTGGCAATGAGTCGTCAAGCAGATCGTGAAGGTTACCCGGAGATCGCTGAAGCATTCAAACGTTACGCGTGGGAAGAAGCGGAACATGCTGCCAAATTTGCCGAGTTGCTGGGAGAATGCGTGTGGGATACCAAAACGAACTTGAAAAAACGTATGGAAGCAGAGGCAGGAGCCTGCGAGGATAAAAAACGGATCGCTACTTTAGCTAAAAAGTTGGATTTGGACGCAATCCACGATACTGTTCACGAGATGTGCAAAGACGAGGCACGCCACGGGAAAGGGTTTGAAGGACTTTACAACCGGTATTTTAAATAATCAAGGCAAAGCCTTGATGTTGCAGGTTACAGGTTCACGAGTTACAAGTTGTTTTATAAAACTTTTAATTTGTTGATTTGTAATTCATAACAAAAATCTATTTGGTAACTCGAATAGATTTTTGTTTTTTTATACTTTGCTAGTGTAACTTTGCTTATTCACTCTCCGTATTAAAGAGCAAATTCACTTAACATGGAAATTGTATGAGAACTTATAGATGCGAAGACGTCACTTTAACAGATAAAGGCATAGACAGCAAAGGATGGTTGTGTAACCCACAAGAAAAAGGGAGAAAACCGGCAATCATTGTTTTAGGACCCAAAAATACGTCAAATACCCCGGTATCATTACAATATGCCACTAGACTGGCAAATTACGGTTACGTTGTATTGGGGTTGGAAGAAACTCAAAACGTGAGAGCCGCTATTGATTACTTGAGTTTAAAGGACGAGGTTGATCCGGATAAATTATACGCTATCGGTATTTGTAACGGTACCAACGAGGTGTTGGCAGGTACGGAAGCGGATAAACGATTAAAAGCGATAGCCCTCGTGTCCGGTTGTTACAAGCGGAAAGAGGCTTCCAAAGTAAAAATACCTACCATTGTTATTCATGGCGGTGAAAACGAGAAAGAATATCAAGCGGCTCAACGCGTGTATGACACGATTCGAGCGGAAGAGAAGTTAGCGATTTGGGAAGGTTCTGTGACTCATGCCCAATATTTTGATGACCCGCTCGTGCTGGATAAAACAGTACGTAATGTATTCCGTTGGTTTAAAACACATTGACAACCACACTATATATTTCGAGGGGCTGCAATTGCGGCCCCTCGATTTCATTCCCACCACTTGTAAAAATGATGAACAGCCCCGTGTCCATGCCCGATCCGGTAATTCGCGGCAGCTTCTATTGCCCCATGCAAGTAATTAATAGCAGCTTGCACGGCCTCTTCCATGGAGTAATCGTGAGCGAGATACGCGGCAACGGCGGATGATAGTGAACATCCCGTACCATGCGTGTTCACCGTATTGATTTTTTTCATGGTGTACCGGTATTCCCGATCGTTCTTGTAATCAACCAGCACATCGGTTATTTCCTCGCATTCCAGATGTCCTGCTTTCAAGAGAATATTGCTGGCTCCGATATTCTTCATTTTAGGGATGGAAGCGTACAGGTCTTCCTGCGTGTTAATCTTCATTCCGGACAGTATTTCAATCTCGAACGTGTTCGGGGTAATCACGGAGGCAAGCGGGAAAAGTTCCTGTTGAAGCACCGCGATGGCCTCTCGCTGAACGAGAAGATCACCGGAAGTTGCTACCATAACCGGATCAACCACGATATGTTTTACAGGATAATCCTGCAATACTTTTACTATCGCGCGAATGACATCAACAGAATGTAACATACCGATTTTCACGGCATCAGCACCGATATCATCCAGACAAGCCCGTATCTGTGCTTCAATAACATGAACGGGGAGAGGCTCTATGGCTTTCACTCCCACGGTATTTTGAGCGGTTACGGCAGTTATGGCAGTCATGGCAAAACAACCACAAGCGGAGATCGCTTTCAAGTCGGCTTGAATTCCGGCTCCGCCTCCGCTATCCGAACCGGCTATGGATAAAACTCTTTTATAAGTCTTCATCGTAATTTGAATAATTAGAATGGTCTGGCGTACAGGATAAAGATAGTCGGACGCTTGTTGATGTCCGGTTTAACATGTTTCCAGTCCTTGATTTGCATTGTTTTTATATACTCGTTTTTTGTCGTGATATCACAAGCTACTGTGAGGCGTGTCACGGGAGAGAGAGAAGACACGATATCCTCGAATAGTTGCAGGTTGCGATAGGGTGTTTCAATAAATATCTGGGTACGGTTTTCTGCCGCGGATTGCTTCTCGTAAGTTTTCAGACTTTTTACTCGTTCCGAACGATTGACGGGAAGATAGCCGTTGAAAGAAAAATTCTGACCGTTGCACCCGGAAGCAATAAGCGCGAGCAGGATGGAGGAGGGACCGACAAGCGGCACCACTTGATAGTTGTGGCGATGTGCCAGCGCTACCAGTTCTGCCCCCGGATCAGCGATACCGGGACATCCGGCCTCTGATATAATACCCACGTCGTTGTCTTTCAAATAAGGTATATACGCCTCAATATCCTTGATGTCCGAATGTTCGTTCAGATCCAGAAAAGTCAGTTCATCGATGTGAATTGTTTTGTCTATTTTTTTCAAGTATCGACGGGTGTTTTTGACATTTTCCGTGGCAAAAATCCGGATACTTTTGATCGTGTCGATCACATCACGGGGAATAACCCCCTCGACTGTTGTTTCCCCTAGCAAATTAGGAAGCAAATATAATTTTCCCATAAATAAAATGTTTGCGGCAAATATACGGGATTATTCCGAATCTTATTAATTTCGCGATAAATAGTTGTGAACGGATGAAAGTTACGATACTAGGAAGTGGAACTTCGCAGGGCGTGCCTGTTATCGCTTGCGAATGTGATGTTTGTCGCTCGACCGACGAACACGATAAACGATTGCGGAGTTCCGTAATGATTGATATAGAGGACAAGAAATTAATCATTGATGCCGGACCCGATTTCCGGACCCAAATGCTGCAAGCGCAAGTGAAGGACGTGAGGGCATTACTGCTGACACATGAACACAAGGATCATATCGGGGGATTGGATGATATACGGGCATTTAACTGGGTGAAACAAGGTGGGGTTGACGTCTATTGTAATTATTTGACCATGAAAGCTGTTCGTAAAGATTACGATTACGCTTTCGCTAAATTCAAGTACCCGGGAGTCCCGGAAATGAATATACACGTGGTGGACGAGGAACCTTTTCTGATTGACGATATCGAGGTTATTCCGATCACGGTCATGCATTACAAACTGCCGGTCACGGCGTTTCGTATCGCTAACTTCGCGTATGTTACCGATGCCAATTATATCCCGGAGGAAAGTATGAAGAAACTGGAAGGGGTAGAATATCTTGTAATCAACGCCCTGCGGAAAGAGCCGCATCTATCGCATTTTACCTTGGGACAGGCTTTGGAGGTGGTGAAACGACTGAACGTGAAGCAGGCATACATCACGCATATCGGGCATCAAATGGGGTTACACGGTGACGTTTCGGGTGAATTACCGGATAACGTGAAGCTGGCACACGATATGTTAGTTTTTGAATTGTGAATATTGCGGGGAAAAAATTTCCTTTAATTCATCGTTTTTATTACATTTGTGGGATTTTGGGAATAATGAATTAAAAGAGTAATTTAATATTATAAATGGAAAACGTCGGAGAAAAAATTATTAAGATCAACATCGAGGAGGAGATGAAATCTTCGTACATTGACTATTCAATGTCGGTGATCGTGTCGCGTGCATTGCCTGATGTTAGGGACGGTTTGAAACCGGTACAGAGAAGGGTATTGTTTGGAATGAGCGAATTAGGTGTAACATCCGGTAAGCCATTCAAAAAGTCAGCGAGAATCGTGGGAGAGGTACTCGGAAAGTATCATCCTCACGGGGATAGCTCGGTGTACATGGCAATGGTGCGTATGGCTCAAAGATGGTCTTTGCGTTACCCGTTGGTGGACGGGCAAGGTAACTTCGGGTCTGTGGACGGGGATAGTCCTGCTGCCATGCGTTACACGGAGGCTCGCTTAATGAAGATTTCTGAAGATATTCTGGCTGATTTGGATAAGGATACGGTAAACATGATACCGAACTTTGACGAATCGTTGAAAGAACCGAGTGTTATGCCGACCAAGATACCTTTATTATTAGTGAACGGAGCTTCCGGTATCGCGGTGGGTATGGCAACGAATATGGCACCTCATAACGTGGGTGACACGGTAGACGCTATTTGTGCTTATATAGATGATAACGATATCGAAATTGATGACCTGATACGGATAATCAAAGCCCCGGATTTCCCCACGGGTGGAACAATTTACGGGTACAATGGGGTGCGGGAGTCCTACCACACGGGAAGAGGACGTATTATTGTGCGCTCTAAAACATCCATAGAAACGACTCCCCACGGACGGGAAAAAATCATCGTGCATGAAATCCCTTACATGGTGAATAAAGCCGAATTGATTTCCCGTATTGCCGATTTGGTAAATGAAAAGAAGATTGACGGTATTTCGAATATCAACGACGAATCTGACCGGAGTGGTATGCGTATCGTGATTGACCTGAAAAAAGACGCGATAGCCAACGTGGTATTGAACACCTTGTTAAAACATACAGCTCTTCAAACTTCTTTCGGGGTAAATAATATTGCTTTGGTTGGAGGACGCCCTCGGCTATTGAACTTGAAAGATTTGATACGTTTGTTCGTGGAGCATCGCCATGAAGTGGTAATTCGCCGTACGCAATTTGAATTGAAACAAGCGGAAGACCGGGCTCATATTCTGGAAGGATTAATTATAGCCAGTGACCATATAGATGAAGTTATTCGTATTATTCGCGCATCCAAAACACCGGATGAAGCGAGAAATACTTTAATGGAAACTTTCTCTTTAACGGAAATTCAGGCACGGGCCATAGTGGAAATGAGATTGCGCCAATTAACGGGGCTTGAGCAAGACAAACTGAGAGCGGAATATAATGATTTACTCAAGTTAATCGAGCACTTGAAGGAAATTTTGGCTAGCGTGGAACTGAGAATGCAAATCATTAAAGATGAACTTTTACAAGTAAAGGCTCAGTATAATGACGAGCGTAGAACCGATATCGTGTACGCTTCCGAGGAGTTTAACCCCGAAGATTTCTATGCAGATGAAGCAGTGGTCATCACGATTTCTCATATGGGATATATCAAGCGTACCCCGCTTTCCGAGTACAAGGTACAAAATAGAGGAGGGGTAGGGTCCAAAGGCTCCGCGACTCGTGACGAGGATTTCCTCGAACACATGATTATGGCGACAATGCATAATACCATGTTGTTCTTTACCGAAAAAGGAAAGTGTTTCTGGCTGAAAGTTTGGGAAATCCCGGAAGGCTCGAAACAATCGAAAGGTCGGGCAATACAGAACCTGTTGAATATAGAGCCGGACGATAAAGTAAAAGCATATATCAACACGCTGGATTTAAAAGAAAGCGATTATATTAACAGCAATTACATCGTGTTATGCTCCAAGCAGGGTATTGTCAAGAAAACCACGTTGGAAGCCTATTCTCGTCCGAGAGCAAACGGTGTGAACGCAATCACGATTAAAGACGGGGACCAACTATTAGATGCCAAATTGACTAACGGCGAAAATGATATCATGATAGCCGTGAAATCCGGTAAAGCGATTCGTTTCCCGGAAGCAAAAGTGCGTCCCATGGGTAGAACGGCATCCGGTGTTAGAGGTATCACCCTGGATAGTGAAAAAGATGAAGTAGTTGGCATGATTTGTGTTGAACCGAACAAAGCAGACGTGTTGGTTGTTTCTGAAAACGGATATGGAAAACGCTCTAGCATAGAAGACTATCGAATCACGAATCGTGGTGGCAAGGGAGTGAAAACCATTAACATGACAGATAAAACGGGAGAATTAATCGCGCTATTGGATGTTACGGATGAAGATAACTTGATGATTATTAATAAATCCGGCTTGACTATCCGACTTGACGTGAGTACGTTGCGAGTAATGGGACGTAACACTCAAGGAGTGAGATTGATTAATTTGCGGAACGATGACGCTATAGCCGCCGTCGCGAAGGTTTCAGCTTCAAAAGAAGAAGAGGGACAGGAAGAAGGGCAGGAGAGTACGAATGTAGAGGAAGCCGGAGAAAATAACGAGGAATAATTATTTACAAATGATATCTAATTGGAACACAAATTTTAAACGTATGAGAAAACTAACTTTTATCATTGCCCTTCTGCTTTGCGTGAACGTGTCTTTCGCGCAAATGGGAAAAGTGACATCTGCTGTTAGCTTTTACACGCAGGGAAAGCTAGATAAAGCAAAAGAGTTAATTGATGAAGCTATCGGACATGAGAAATGTGTAAATAACCCGAAAGCACACTTCGTGAGAGGACAGATTTATCAAGGTATCTTCGAGAGTCAAGATGAAAATTTCAAGAAATTATCTAAAGACCCGCTTCCGATTGTTTGGGAATCTTTCCAAAAGGTAATACAATTGGATGATAAGAAAAAATTTGAAAAAGACTTGAAGGCTCAATTCGCCAATCTTGTTATTGATTTCACTAATCAAGGTATCATATGTTATAACGAAGGTACCAAAGTGGAAGATGCACAAGGAGCTGAAGCGGCTAAAAGTTATTTCCAAGCAGCCTTCGATAATTTCAAAAAGACTTTGGACCTCAATGTTTCTCCTTATGGAACCCAAAAAGTGGATACTGCCGTAATCTATAACGCGGGTGTTGCCGCTCATAAAGCCGGTAACGTGGATGAAGCTATCGAGTATTACAAAAAGTCTATGGAATTGGGTTACGAGGCAAACAGAATTTATGCCATGTTAGCCAGTATCTATTTAGGCAGAAGCCGCGAAGCCAAAGAAGCCGGGGATTCAATTACCGCTAAAGCAATTCAAGAAGAAGCAGTTAAGTATTTGCAAGAGGGACACAAATTATTCCCGAATGACGAATACATGTTGATAGAGCTTATCAATTATTATCTGATGGGAGATACCCCAGCGAAAGCTGAAGAATTTTTGGATGCAGCAATCAGACTGGAGCCGAATAAACCTGATTATTACCGTGCCAAAGGTCAATTATACGAGAAAATAAACCAACCTGATAAAGCAGAACAAATGTATATCAAGACGTTGGAATTGAAACCGGATGATTTCTTTGCACAGTATAACTTGGGAAATATCCAGTTGAACCGCGTAATTGAAGCGCACAAGATTGTTATGGATATCGTTGATGTTAAGGAATATAACGCAGAACTTGCCAAGATTATGGACCAATACGAGGCTGTGGTTCCTTATTTTGAAAGAGCTTTAGAATTACAACCGAACGACAAAAATACTTTGGTTACTTTGAAAGAATTGTATTATCGTTTGCAAGCTAGTAAAAAGCAATATGAAAGCAAGTACAATGATACAATGTCTAAGATTAATAACCTGTAATACATTTATTTAAAAGAAAAGGGATGTTTTTCCCTTTTCTTTTTTATATATTCAACTTATCATAATATGAATTATAAAACATTTGTATAACAATCTTTTTTCTTATAGAGATTGTTTATTCTTTTAAACTTGTTATTATATTTGTAAGTTAAAACGAGGAAATTCTAAATATCTAAGAAACAAGATTCATGCAAAACAAAGTGGTGATTATTACAGGTGCATCTTCCGGTATTGGTAAAGCGTTGGTTTATGAATTTGCCAGACGCGGAGCCAAAATTTCCATGGGTGCCAGAAATATAGACGAATTGAAAAAAATTGAGGATGACTTGAAAGCCAGTGGAACGGAAATACTTTCCGTACAGACGGACGTCACCCGTGAAACGGATTGTAAAAATCTGATAGAGAAAACTCACGAGCGTTTTGGCAGAATTGATGTCCTTGTGAATAACGCGGGAATTTCCATGCGCGCTCTATTTGAAGATTTGGAAATAGATGTTATACGTCGCTTAATGGATGTCAATTTTTGGGGAACCGTGTATTGTACGAAATATGCATTACCTTATTTATTACAGGCAAAAGGTAGTTTGGTCGGTATTATCTCCGTGGCAGGCTTCCTCGGTTTACCGGGAAGAACCGGATATTCAGCTAGTAAATTTGCTGTTCGCGGATTCTTGAACACGTTACGTGTCGAGAACTTGAAAAAAGGTTTGCACGTACTTGTTGCCGCCCCGGGATTTACGGCATCCAATATTCGTAAAACCGCTTTAGTTGCTGACGGTAGTCAACAAGGTGACAGTCCAAGAGCCGAAAATAAAATGATGAGTGCAGAAAGATGCGCTCAAATCATTGTAAATGGGGTTGTTAAGCGAAAACGTGAAATTATTATGACGTTGGTTGAAGGAAAAATATCCGTGTTCTTGAGTAAATGGTTCCCTAGCTTGCTAGATAAACTTGCTTATAGCCATATGGCAAAAGAGCCGAATTCTCCATTCAAATGACAAGTTAGTTTATCTCATGAGGTTTGTTGTTGTTATAATTATTATTTTTGCCCTATCCCAGAATACGCTTTTTGCACAACAAAAGATGGACTCTCGGGTTATAACGGTACGTCCCTCGTGTATTTTACCGGTCAAACATACTCGAGCTGACTCTCTTTATCATACAAGACCTCAGATAAGATATGCGTATAAACAATTGAAAAACACTCATATAAGTAATCCAGCAACTCGATACGCCCTGGAGAATCTAAAGAAGGAGCGATTAAAGTACTATGAACTTAACCGGGCAATTAGTACGTTGAGAGATTACGCTGAAAACGAACATATTAAATATATGCTCGATTACGTGAGGAGTTATTTCAAAACAGTACAGGCAAAGGAAGAAGCTATCAAAAGAATACAGGAACGCATATCGAAAGATAGTGTTGATTTTTACAAACAACATCCGGACTTGGATTCATTACGTTTGCTGGACTCTGCCCGGTATGATATATTTCTAAACCCAAATCTAGAAGCGCTTGTAGCATTCATGGAACAAGATGAAAACTATCAATGGATGAAAGAGAAAAGTCGTGATTCTGTTCTGGTTTCCGTGCTGGGAGTATCCAAGTGTTCTAAAAATATTTGGTTGAACACGGGACGTACGGAGTATCATCGTTTAATGACAGAAAATTTCCGTGGAGATACGATTAGCGGTTGGATAAAAATCCTACCCGATGGTAAACAAATGAAGTTCTTTTTGGATGGAGATGTTTATCAAACCAAGAAATTCGCCATATTGCATGAACCGCACGAGGAACCGTTGCTCATGGCATCCGATTCGATCTATTTTGTTCTTGCTGAGATGAAAATCGGGACACTCAAAAGACGGCATTGGACTTATTATTCTGATGTTTCGTTATCTTTCGGACAAGGTTTTATTAGTGACAATTGGGCAAGTGGCGGTGAAAGTTCTCTATCTATTCTCTCTGATTTAAAGTATTTTATTAATTATAAAAAGAAAACCACGACATGGGAAAATTCATTCCGTTATCGTTTGGGGGCGCTGAAAAGCGGAAGCGAGGAATTGAGTAAAAATGAAGATAAATTAGAGATACAATCAAAAGTCGGTGTAAAAGCTTTCAGGCATTGGAATTATGCCACGCAGTTTGATTTGAATACCGTTCTGTTTAATTCTTACAATACTTCGGATAGGGAAACCGTGATTGCCAATTTTTTGTCACCTTGTAATTTTACGTTATCTTTGGGTTTGGACTTTAAGCCCAAGGATAATATTTCATTGTACCTCTCTCCTATTGCCGGACAATGGGTATACGTACGGGATACAAATAAAGTGGATGTAACCCGGTATGGTATTGAGGCAGGGAAAAGATATAAAAGTGATGCCGGTGCCAAGATAGAATTGAAGAACAAACATTCTCTCTTTAATTTTCTTGACATAGACAATCACTTGATGTTATTCTCAAGTTATTACGAGCAACCGGAAAAACTGACGGTTGACTGGCGTCTGACATTGAAATTCAAGATAAATTATTTCATGCAGACTTCGATATACGCCAACGCGGTGTATAATCAAAACGATTCGAAAAAAATACAGTTTAAAGAAACATTGAATTTAGGAGTACATTTTAGATTTTAGCATTATGATGAACTTTGATACTTGCGAGATAAATAATATCGTGATTCACGATATCGGAAATAAATACGAGGATGGTCAGATACGCCTTTCCGAGTCATGTTTTCTGCCGGATGACGCGGATGTACACGGCCTATTGAAAAGTTATTTCCTCTCCCCTTTCAAGAAAGACGCTTATTATCATTTCGCTCCCGTGGAGGACGACTTGTATAATAATCTGGTATATAGCACCGTAAGTTCTGTTTTTGAAGATGAATCCAACTTGTACGAGGCTTCCGTGAATATCGCGCAACATTTGTTTGACCAATCCAATCATCCGAATATCAAGGCGGGAGAACTCTATATGGTACATTTCAAAAACTGTGTGCTGGAAGAAGGTCCTTGTGATGCCGTTGGTATCTTCAAGTCCGAAACAAAAGATACTTTCTTGAAAATTATTCTTAACGAGAATAGTTACCAGCTTGAAAGTGAGCGAGGTATTAATATCAAGAAATTGGATAAAGCCTGTCTGGTATTCAATGTTGACGGGGAAAACGGTTATCGGGTAAGCATTCTCGATAAAACGAACTCCTCGGAAGCTGTTTATTGGACGACTGATTTCTTGGGGTTGGAACAATGTGATGATAACTATTTCCAGACATCCAACTACTTGAAACTTTGCAAAGATTTCGTGCAAGAGGTTTATAATCAAGAAAATGATATCCCGAAAGCAGACCAGATTGATATGTTGAATCGTTCGATAGATTATTTTAAAAAGGCAGACGTGTTTAACGAGAACCTTTTCAAGGATGAAGTTGTCAATGATCCACAGATAATCAATGCTTTCGAAGATTTCAAAAATTATTACGAGGAAAAGAACGAATTGTCTTTAAAAGACCAGTTCGATGTTTCCAACAGCGCGGTTAAAGATGAAAAGAGATTCTTCAAGCATATATTGAAATTGGATAAGAATTTTCACGTGTATATACACGGGCAAAAGAAATATATTGAAAAAGGATATGATTCCGCCCGTGATATGAATTACTATAAATTATATTTCAGGGAAGAAAACTAATTATGAGTAAGATAGTAAAAAGAATTCTTGTATTTGTTATAATAATCATGGCGTTAGTGGCTGTCATGGGTGGAATCGGTTATTATTACGTGTTCTCCCCTAATACTGTCGTGACAGATGATGGAATTCTTTATATCCGGGATAGTAATTCTGTCGCTCAAGTGTTTAAAATACTGCGAAGCCGGGGATACATCAAGAATCCCAACACCCTCAGTAGCGTGGCGAAACTGAAGAAGTTTTCTTCTTCTGTAAAATCCGGAAAATATAAAATCCGTGATGGAATGAACAACAACGAACTGGTTAATATGTTTCGGGCGGGAAATCAAGTTCCGGTTCATTTTACCTTTAATAATATGCGGACTATTGAAGAGTTTGCCGATGAAGCTCAAGAAGAATTGGCTGTTTCCAAAGATGAATTAATGGCTTTACTGACAGATTCGGACGTTCTCGCGGAATTAGGGTTCAATTCGAATACCATTTTGGCGATGTTTATTCCAAATACGTACGAGATTTATTGGAATATCTCGGCCATAGATTTGCTAAAACGGATGAAAAAAGAATATGCCCGCTTCTGGAATGAAAACCGTATGGCAAAAGCCAGAGAAATAGGATTAAGTCCCGAAGAGGTGATCACGTTAGCTTCAATTATAGAAGAAGAGACTGTAAAGGCAGAAGAATACCCTGTCATCGCCGGAGTTTACATGAACAGATTAAACAAAGGAATAAAATTAGATGCTTGTCCCACGTTGAAATTCGTGCTCGGTGATTTCACGATCAGCCGTATTCTGGACCGTCATATGCAAATAGATTCTCCTTATAATACTTATATGTATGCCGGACTGCCCCCTGGTCCTATTCGTATGGCTTCAATAAAAGTTATAGATAGTGTTCTGAATTACCAGAAACACGATTATTTATTCTTTTGCGCGAAAAGTGATTTTTCCGGTTACCATAATTTCTCCCGTACACTTCGGCAACACAATGCCTATGCCCGGGAGTACCATCGAGAGTTGAATAAACGCAAGATATGGAAGTAGAAAGAAAATCTAAAATTGAGGATTTCTTTGTAAATCCAAACAAAAGTGCTAACTTTGCGGGCGATAAAATAATTTTTATTAGATTAATGTATTAATAAACAATCAGTTATGTTGAATCATTACGAAACCGTTTTCATCACAACTCCCGTTTTATCTGAAATACAGGTAAAGGAAGCGGTAGAAAAATTCAAGGCTGTTATTACCGAAAATGGAGGTAATATCGAGCACGAGGAGGCTTGGGGTCTACGCAAGCTGGCTTATCCAATCCAAAAGAAGACGACAGGTTTTTATCACTTGTTTCAATTCGAAGGAGAAGGAACTTTAGTTGATAAACTGGAGACTTCTTACAGACGAGACGAAAAAGTGATTCGTTTCTTGACGTTCAGATTAGACAAGTATGCTTACGAGTATGCATTGAAAAGAAGAGCAAAAAATCAAGTAAAACAAGAGGAGAAATAAGCCATGGCACAGAACGAAAGTGAAATTAGATATTTAACCCCCCCAACGGTTGAAATCAAAAAGAAAAAGTACTGTCGATTCAAAAAAGCAAAAATCAAATTTATCGACTACAAGGATCCGGAATTTTTAAAGAAATTCTTGAACGAACAAGGCAAGATTCTTCCCAGAAGAATTACCGGAACTTCTGTAAAGTACCAAAAGAAAGTAGCAACCGCAGTGAAGAGAGCAAGACATCTTGCTTTGTTGCCCTACTTAACCGACTTGATGAAATAATTTTAAGGAAGGAGGACACAAATGGAGATAATTTTATTGACAGATATAGCAAACTTGGGACATAAGGATGACATCGTTGATGTTAAGCAAGGTTACGGTCGTAACTATCTTATCCCTCAAGGTTATGCTATTTTAGCAACCCCTTCAGCAAGAAAAGTTGTAGCGGAAAACTTGAGACAAAGAGCTCACAAAGAAGCTAAATTAAAAGCTGAAGCAGAAGAATTAGCAGCACAATTAGCAGAAGTAAAACTTACCATCGGTGCTAAAACCAGCTCTACCGGTAAGATTTTCGGTTCTGTAAACAGTATCATGATTTCTGAAAGTCTGAAAGAGAAAGGATTCGATATCGACCGTAAGAAAATCGTACTGAAAGACGTAAAAGAAATAGGAACTTATACCGCCCTTATCAAACTTCATAGAGAAGTAAAAGTTGATGTAGAGTTCGAAGTAGTTTCCGAATAAATTAAAACAAGTCATTAACAAGACTTAAACGCATTTCCAAACATATTCCAAACGCTAAAAGCACCCCTCAAAGGGTGCTTTTTTTGTGAGAAAAGTCGTATCTTTGTAGATATTTTGGAAGGACTGATATGAGTAAGCAGAGAATAGAGTTGAAAGGAATACGGGTGCATAACCTGAAAAATATAGATCTTGACATTAAATTAAACCAGTTGGTGGTTATTACCGGGGTTTCCGGTAGCGGTAAATCATCATTGGCTTTTGATACGTTATATGCCGAAGGACAGCGGCGTTACGTGGAAAGTCTTTCTTCGTATGCGCGCCAATTTCTTGGAAGATTGAATAAACCGGAATGCGATTACATTAAAGGTATCCCCCCTGCCGTTGCCATCGAGCAGAAAGTAAACACATCGAACCCGCGTTCAACGGTGGGAACATCCACGGAACTTTATGACTATATTAAACTTCTGTATGCCAGAATGGGGAAAACCTTTTCACCTGTTTCCGGTGAAGAAGTAAAACGTCATAGCGTGGATGATATAAGCCAGTATATACTGGAGCAAGAAATGGAACAAACCGTTATCATTATGGCAAAATCCAAAGACATGACGGACGATGGACTTCCTCTCTTGGTCAGTCAAGGATTTTCGAGAATTAAATACGGGGACGAATTTATCCGTATTTCCGATTTGATTGATAAAAATGAATCACTTACTCCTGACAAAGAGATTTTTCTAGTAATAGACAGACTTCGGATAAACCACGAGAAAGATACCGTTTCAAGAATCAAAGACTCGATAGAAACCGCTTTATACGAGGGTAACGGAACTTGTTACGTGGAAATAGACGGAAAGATAAAGTCTTTTTCGAATAAGTTTGAAGCCGACGGAATCACGTTCCAAATCCCGACAATAAACACGTTCAGTTTCAATTCTCCTATCGGGGCTTGTCCCAGATGCGAGGGATACGGGAAGATTCTGGGAATTGACGAAGATCTTGTGGTACCTAATAAATCTTTAAGTGTTTATGATGATGCCGTCATGTGTTGGCGGGGAGAAAAAATGAGCGAGTGGAAACACTATTTCATCAAAAATGCGCACAAGGTAAATTTTCCCGTGCATACCCCCTATTATGAATTGACGGAAAAAGAAAAAGATACCCTTTGGAATAACGAGAGTGGTATATACGCGTTCTTCGAGTATCTTGAATCCAAAAAGTTCAAAATACAGAACCGCGTGATGATTGCACGTTATACCGGTAAAACAAAATGCCCGGTATGTCATGGAACCCGATTAAAAAAAGAAGCCACTTACGTGAAAATAAACGGTAGGGCTATAACGGAACTTGTAGATATGCCTATCACGGAATTGAAAACATTCTTTGACACGTTGGTACTTTCCGAACACGATCAAGTTATTGCCGCTCGTGTGCTTCCGGATATTCATAACCGGATTAATTTCTTACTGGATGTCGGATTGGGATACTTGACTCTTAATAGGTTATCTTCTTCTCTGTCCGGTGGTGAGTCACAACGGATTAACTTGGCAACCTCTCTAGGGTCGGCCTTGGTCGGTTCTTTGTATATTTTGGACGAACCGAGTATCGGACTTCACTCTCGCGACACGGATCGCTTGATCAACGTGTTGCATCGTCTTCGGGACTTGGGAAACACGGTCGTTGTCGTGGAGCATGATGAAGATATTATAAAATCTGCCGATGAAATTATTGACGTAGGACCATTGGCCGGACGTTTAGGCGGTGAAATTATTTTCCAAGGTTCGTTGAAGGAACTAAAAAAAGCGAATACATTAACGTCAGACTATATTTACGGGGAAAAAACGATTCCTGTGCCTGCCGTCAGAAAGAAATCGGAGCGCAAAATTGTACTTACTGGGGCAACAGAAAACAACTTGAAGAATATTGATGTCACGATTCCTTTGGGCGTGATGACCGCGGTAACCGGAGTAAGTGGTTCCGGGAAAAGTACATTGATTAAAACGATCCTCGTTCCCGCCCTGAAAAAATACTACGGTGATTATTCCGATCGTACCGGGAGTTTTAATAAATTATCCGGTGATATTGATATGATACGCGGGGTTGAATTTATAGATCAAAATCCGATTGGTAAATCCTCTCGTTCCAATCCGGTGACTTACTTGAAAGCATGGGATGATATCCGGAAAATATACGCGGACGAGAAACTTTCAAAATTAAACGGTTTCAAACCGGCACACTTTTCTTTTAACGTACCGGGAGGACGATGTGAAGAGTGTCAAGGAGAAGGTATTATTAAAGTTGAAATGCAATTCATGGCGGACGTTTACCTTGAATGCGAGCATTGCAAAGGGAAGCGTTTCAAGGATGAAGTGTTGGAAATCAAGTACAAAGACAAGAACATCTACGATATATTGGAAATGACGGTAAACCAAGCTGTCGAGTTTTTCTCTTCCGGGACAAGCCATAGCGAACGGAGTATCGTGGCGAAACTGCAAAAATTAGTCGATGTCGGGCTTGGGTATATCAAGTTAGGACAAGCTTCCAGTACATTAAGTGGTGGAGAAAGTCAGCGGGTAAAATTAGCTTATCATTTGAGCCAAGAGAATGCTGATCCTACCCTTTTCGTGTTTGACGAACCCACGACAGGTCTACACTTTCATGATATCCACAAACTGATGGACTCGTTGAATGCCTTGATAGACAGGGGGCACACGGTACTGATTATCGAGCATAACATGGACGTGATCAAATGCGCTGACAACATTATTGACCTTGGTCCCGAGGGAGGAAGTGAAGGCGGATACCTCGTGTTCGAGGGGACTCCCGAAGAATTGGTGAAATGCCAAAATTCGTACACGGGTAAATATTTAGCAGAGAAATTATAAGAGAAATGATTATAAATGAAAATTACTGGGAAATATTGAGTAAATGAAAAAGATTATAGATTTCACGGTCAAAGAAAACCAAAGGTTGAACGATGATACCATCTTATTGGTATTACATTCACCGGAACTCCCGGAGATAAAACCGGGACAATTTGTCAATGTCCGGGTAGACCATTCTCCGTCAACCTTTTTAAGAAGACCGATATCCGTACATGATGTAGATAAAGAGCAGGGATTACTTTATCTTTTCATCAAGATCGTGGGATGCGGCACTTCAACCATGGGAGAATTGCAACCCGGAGAGAAGTTGAATGTTATACTGCCTTTGGGTAATAGCTTCACTATACCTTCTTCTGGTAGACCATTATTAATTGGTGGCGGTTGTGGAGTAGCTCCTATGTTACATCTTTCTCGGGAAATGAAAGCCCGGGGATTATCTCCGGTAGTTTTAATCGGGACTCGCACTAGTAAAGATATTCTTCGTAAGGAGGAATTTGAAAAATACGCCACGGTTTATTACACGACCGAGGATGGTTCTTTCGGGGAAAAAGGATACGTGACACAACATTCAATATTGAATGAAACATTTGACAGTATCTTTTGTTGTGGTCCCGAAGTGATGATGAAAGCAGTTGCCGCTTATGCTAATTCCAAAAATATAGAGTGTGAGGTGTCTTTGGAAAACACGATGGCATGTGGCATCGGGGCTTGTTTATGTTGTGTGACAGACACGAAAGAAGGCAACAAATGCGTGTGTACGGAAGGTCCTATTTTTAATATAAAAGACTTGAAATGGCAGATTTAAGCATCAATATCAACGGTTTATCTTTAAAGAATCCCGTGCTTACGGCATCCGGGACTTTCGGCTACGGAACAGAATTTCAAGATTTTATTGATCTTGAACGTTTGGGAGGATTTATCGTGAAGGGTACAACTCTCAAGCATCGTGAAGGAAATCCTTATCCCCGTATGGCGGAAACTCCTTCCGGAATGTTAAATGCCGTGGGATTGCAAAACAAAGGTGTCGATTATTTTATAGAACATATTTACCCGACTATCAAAGATATCAAGAGTAATATTCTTGTTAACGTTTCCGGCTCTACTGTCAGCGATTACGTGGCAACGGCAGAGAAAATCAATGAATTGGAAAATATTCCCGGGATAGAATTGAATATCTCTTGCCCGAACGTGAAAGAAGGCGGAATGGCTTTCGGTACCTCGTGTGCATCTGCATCCGAAGTGGTGAAGGAAGTTCGTAAGGTTTATAAAAAACACTTGATGGTGAAATTGTCACCCAACGTGACCAGTATTCAAGAAATTGCCCTCGCGGCGGAGAGTGCCGGAGCGGATTCCGTTTCTTTGATCAACACGCTTATGGGGATGGCAATAAATGCCAAAACGAGAAAACCGGTTTTGAGTACGATAACCGGGGGATTAAGCGGACCATGCGTGAAACCCGTGGCACTCCGGATGGTATGGCAAGTTGCCAAAGCTGTTAAAATTCCGGTGATAGGTTTAGGTGGAATTTGTAGTGCAACCGATGCCATCGAATTTCTACTTGCCGGAGCATCCGCAATACAAATCGGAACGGCGAATTTTATTGACCCGACTGTGACAATCAAAGTGATTGATGGGATTAATGAATACCTCGACCAGAACGGTTTCAAATGCTTGAGAGATATTATCGGTTTAATTTAACTTGACTCTCTTACATCTAAGTTGATTTCTGTAACGCTTAGATGTAAGAGAAGTCTTTATTTCTCGTAATCTTCAAAACTCCCGTCTTCAAAAAAGAGAACAATCCGTTTAATTTTCTTTGTCGGAGATTTGGCAATCGCTTTACCGATAATTTCTATTTCTGTTTTCTTTTCTTTTTCTTGAATCGGGGTGTCTGTTTGTTTTTTAGGCTCATCCAAATCAAATAAGGTAGGTTCCTCGGAAAAATGATTATTCTCTTTTTTAGAGGAGGAAGTATACATGGAGCCATTCCCGGTTATCAACCAACCTAAATCTATATCCGGAAAAGTTTTTGCAATATTATTGATAATATCAAATCCCGGTTTATTTCTTCCGGCTAGAATATGAGAGATCGTGGAGGCATTCACTCCAATCAGAGCGGCAAATTTAGTTGCGGTTAATCCTCTTTGCTCTATAATTTGATTTAATCGTTCTTGCATAACTCCCTCCTTTTGTAAAATTCTACATTACAAATGTAATGCTTCTTGTTGAGTTTTCAAAATTACATTTGTAATGGAGCGTATTTACAAATGTATTACATAGAATGAGGAGTAAGAATGTAATAACTGGATTATATTTATATTACTCTAATAAACAATTAGTTCGATTGTATTTATAACATTACAGATTTAACGCTACTTCAAATAATTGATATATCATTAATATTCAACTATTTAACAACAGTAGATGTCTTGTTTTTATATTCGAGTAAAACTTCGTAAAAACAGTATAACATATTGGTAAATAGATGTATAACTTATATTGTTTACATTTATTCACAAGAACTTAAGGATCGGGATAGAGAAAATAAAGGTTTTCACTTGAATCATCACAATAGAATAGATGAATATACATATTGGTTTTCAGTATATTAAATTCAATTGTATATAGATGTTAATACATCATTTCGCCTTTATGGATCATATCTCCTATCTTTCTGACATGATTAAATTCTGTTTTTTCCTAGAACTTGATGACATTACAAATGTAATCACAAGTATCAATAATATTTTATTTACAAATGTAACATTCGTGTGCTTTGTTATCTGCTTTAAAATCTTTACATTTGAAAAAATAAAAAATCAAGTCATGACGATACAAGAGAAACTTACAGAATTAAGAAGGATTATGCGACGTGAGAATATTTCCGCTTATATTATATCCGGTACAGATCCTCACAATAGTGAATATCTTCCCGCTCCTTGGCAACAAAGAAAATGGATATCCGGTTTTACCGGCTCGTTCGGAACCGTAGTGGTAACAAACGACGATGCCGGATTGTGGACAGATACCAGATATTTTATTCAAGCAGAACAGGAATTAGCGGGTTCTGGTATCGCATTGCATAAACTTCGGATACCGGGTGCCGTGGATTACCCGCAATGGTTGTCCGAAGTGTTGGAAGCTGACTCTAAAGTAGGTATAGATGGATTTTGTATGTCTGTTAGCGATGTGCGCAATCTAAAGAACGTGTTGTCCCCCAAGAATATCACTGTACAAGAACAGATTGATTTACTTGGAGAAATGTGGTTAGACCGTCCTGCTTTCCCTATGGGAGAATTAATGCGATTGGATTTGAAATATGTCGGAGAATCGGCAAGTGAACGCGTTGCACGTGTACGACAATTTATTTCGGCTCAAGGCAGTGATGTCATGTTGTTTAGCTGTTTGGACGAAATCGCTTGGATGTACAATATTCGTTGTAATGATATATCTTACAATCCTCTGGCGATAGCCTATGCCATAGTGGAGAAGGAAAAAGCCCATTTATTTATTAAATTGGATAAAGTAACCCCGGAAGTTCAACAACAGTTACAGGCAGATGGTATTGAATTGCATGATTATCACCATTTATTCTTATTTCTGGATGAACAGGACAAAGAGAAGAAGTATTTGGTAGACACGAATACTTGTAATTATGCCGTGTACTATCATTTAGCAAAACGGTTCGAAACGAAGGAAGTGGAATCACCTGTACCGTTAATGAAATCAGTGAAAAACGAAACAGAACTGGAAGGCTTCCGGTTGGCTTGTAAAAAAGACGGTGTGGCATTGACAAAATTCTTCTACTGGTTGGAAAAGAATTTGACGAAGAGAACGATTACGGAACTTGAAGCCGCGGAGCAATTAGGTAAATTCAGGGCAGAGAACGAGGGCTATATGTCGGATAGTTTCGGATGTATTTCAGCGTATGGAAAAAACGCCGCTCTACCGCATTATTCCGCTACACCGGAACAACAGTCCGAATTACAGCCGAAAGGTTTATATCTGGTGGATTCGGGGGCACAATATATACACGGTACAACGGATGTTACAAGAACGATGCCGTTAGGTGAATTAACTCGTTTGGAGAAAGAAGATTACACCTTGGTTTTGAAAGGAATGATTGACCTTAGTCGGCTATATTTCCCTAAAGGCTCAAAAGGATGTAATATTGACATAGTTGCAAGGTTGCCTTTATATATGAATTTAAGGAATTTCGGGCATGGAACCGGACACGGTGTCGGGTATTTCCTAAATGTTCACGAGGGACCGCAATCCATACGCCCTGATCTTAAAAATCAAGAAATACTTCCCGGAATGGTTACTTCCAATGAACCGGGTTTATATCGAGAAGGTTTACATGGTATCCGCCACGAGAATTTGATTGTTTGTCAACCTAAAGCGGAGAACGAATTTGGCGAATTTTATCAGTTTGAAACCATCACACTCTGCTATTTTGATACATCCGCCCTTTTAGTTGAATTGTTAACTAAAGAGGAAATCGAATGGCTAAATGAATATAATGAGCGGGTTTATAAAGAGGTTTCGCCTTATTTGATAGATGAAGAAAAGAAATGGTTAAGAAGCAAAACTCAGAAAATATAACCTCCAAAAAAAACGCCTTGAATATAAGGCGTTTTTTTTTATTATTGACAAGTTATTTTATTCTGCTTTTGAATAAGAAGTTGATTTGCCTTCCTGAACAACCCCAAAATTACCATTACTTGATGTTCCGGTAATAGCAACAATTGTTAATGTATAAGTATTTCCCGCTGCCAATTTTTTTGCAAAAGTTGCTTCTTCCAAAGATTTCTCACCCTCTGCCGTATAACTTTCAATAACGGCACTTTGGTAAAGAGATGCACTTCCGGATGTTCTAGCAATTAATAAATATTCTGTTGCATTCTCAACTTTATCAAAGTTAAATGTGAGTTTTTTTGTTTGGCTATCATAAACAATATCTCCTTTTAATTTCCCCTTCATGGATTTAGTGATCGAACTAAAAGATAAAGAGAAAGTTGCAGGATCACCATCAGTATTAGTCGCAGAAATTGAATATGTTTCTTTAGGTAGTTCTGAAGAAGACTGCGAACTGGAGCTGGTTATTTGCCAATTTGCCCCGTAATCATCAAGTTTCGTTGGAATCATAATTCCACTACTTGAACCTGATGCGGTACATGATTTGATATAACCATTTCCATACACGATAATAACCGGACTAAATCTATTGGTTGTTGTAGCATCTTCTCCCTCACCTTCTTCTGTTACCGTTTGATTAATATATCCGGTAGCTGCAATCTGAAAATCCGGATCGTCACTCTTCAAGCAGGATGTCAAGGAGAACACCGCTGCGAATAAAATTAAGCATTGTTTCAAATTTAAAAATGTTTTCATTTTAGCTGTTTTTTATAGTTTAAAATATTCGTAATTGCATTTGATTTTTGAAATTACACTGCGAATATTCGCAAAAAAACGATAGGATGCAAAAAAAACGGCAGCTTTTTAGTTGGTAATGAATTTTTTTTATTTTTTCGCGTAACGAACGCAACCATTTGCGCAAAACCGCATCTAAGAAATAAGTTATCAATGTGTAATTTGGACAAAATAGTAGAGCGATGCAAGAAAGGAGACAGAAAAGCGGGAGAACAACTATATAATATGTTCTCTGCTAAAATGTTTGCTATATGCATTCAATACTCCAAATCACGCGAAGAGGCTGAAGATAACTTACAGGATGGTTTTATAAAGATACTGGAGTCTATCAGGCAATACACGGGCAAAGGCTCCTTTGAGGGATGGATGAAACGTATATTTATTAATACCGCGTTGGAAAAATACAGGAAAAACCGTTCTCTGCAAGTTGTCGAAGAAGTCCCGGAAGTAATGGATGAAGACGATATTGATGATAATTTGAGCATTCCGTCGGACGTGTTGTTCGAGTTTGTCAATCAATTACCGGAAAAGTATCGGTTGGTGTTCAACTTGTATGTCATGGAGAACATGCAACATAAGGAAATCGCCGCGATGTTGGGTATTTCTGACGGTACGTCAAAATCCAATCTGGCACGGGCAAAAGATATTTTGAAAAAGAAGATAAATGCATATTTGAGAGATGAGTGAGAATTTAGAGAAATTGTTTAAAAATGCCATGGAACAGGTTTCCGTCGAGCCTCCGGCACGAATATGGGAAAGGATTGATTCCCACTTCGTGATGAAGCAACGACGCTTGAAACGCATATATACATATAGCGGAATTGCGGCTGCTGTTATTTTACTGCTGTGCATTACTTTTGTTATTCCCAATCAACAAGACACTCTCTACTCTCCCACTCCTATTGCTGCTATACAACCAATTGATAACTCTCAGGATGAAAACCGAATACTAGCATTTACTTCAACTCCTCATTCAATTCCGGCAGTTACCCGTAAACGGGAAACAAGACAGTCCGGTATGGATTCGGGGACAATCACTCCCGTGCAACTCGCGATTCAATCTTCAAGCGGTCTGGAAGTGGAGCAGCCCGAGAGTGAATTGAAAAAAACAAGTGTTCGTGCGGAATTTATCCCGTTGGTAAACGGGAATGCCCTGCAAAATCAAAAGGAGTATATGGCTTTGTTGGATGGTCGAGCACCTGTTGCAAGTACTCCTAAAGAGAAAAAACTTTCCAAGGAAGAGAAAATATTTATGGTTGGAGGTTATATCTCCCCCGGGTATTCATCGGGAAATTACCATGTAAATAATCAAGCTGCTCGTTCCGCTCAATTTGATAACAGTTCGATGAGTGGTATATTCAATTTAGGTGGAGGGTTGACCTTTGCGGTGAAACCTAGCAAACGTATATCTATTGAAACCGGATTGGGATATTCCAGAATGGGACAAAAGACATCAGATGCACAGGTTTTCGTGCCTCGCGGTGATATGGTAAGTTATACTGCTAATACACATGCCTATACTCCACTTGGTAACGTGAAGAATCAAGCAAAAGCGACAGTTTCCAATTCAGAGAATTATTTGTCCTTAAAAGGAGAACAAGATGAAGAAGGAAGTATCGAGCAGCAATTTGATGCCATCGAGATCCCGTTAGCATTCCGTTTCCATTTGAACGATAACAAGATTCGTTTCAGTATATTGGGTGGTCTTGGTGCAAGTTTCCTCGTGCGTAATCATACTTACGTGAATTATAGCGGTAAAAAAGAATTAATGGGAGAAGCTGAAAATATCCGGACGTTTAATATCAGCACGAATGTCGGTTTCGGTATTGAATACCCATTATCTAAATCCATTCGCCTTAAATTGGAGCCGGGATTCAAATATTATCTACAATCGCTTAGTAAGAATAGTGATATTGACTTCAAGCCTTATTCTTTCACTTTCTCTACCGGTATCGGAATTAATTTCTAATATTTCCGATTCAAGATTTCACTAGCGATGATGGCTTGACGGATATCCAGTTCGAAATGCTTATTTTGGATTTTCGTTTGTTGCTCGTTAGACGGTTCCTCTTCTTCCTCTTTAAATAAAGTCGTGATTCGTTTCCCTCGAACTTTTCGGGCTTCTTGTTGCATTCTTTCCAACATGGCATAGCGTTCTTCATCCGTTCTCCCGAAACCCGTGATACTTTCCTCTTTTTCTTTTTCCAGTTTTTCGGAAAGTTCCTCGTCTTGCCATACAGGTTGAAATATTTCTTGGGGTTTAAAAATTTCCGGTTGCTGCGTTATGACTACCATATCATCATCCGATTCATCAAAAAATTCTTCCGGCTGCTGTACAACCGGACGTGCA
Source organism: Butyricimonas sp. Marseille-P3923 (assembly GCF_900184685.1). Taxonomy (GTDB): domain Bacteria; phylum Bacteroidota; class Bacteroidia; order Bacteroidales; family Marinifilaceae; genus Butyricimonas; species Butyricimonas muris. Next base: position 741,715 of record NZ_FXXL01000007.1, on the reverse strand, counting down.
TTTTTGGCTTTCTTTTCTCTGGAGGACTTTATTAAACCCACGGCTCCAGCCCCTAAGGTCAACGCCAAGTAAACAATCAAATCAAGTGCGCTATCACTCATAATATCAGTATATAAATGGCTTTAAAAGCCTTTCGTGAAACCTAAAATTTTATCAAATATACGTATTTTTCAAACACATGGAAACGATATTGAGAAAAATATTACACGAAACCATTTTTTATTTAAAGAAATACTATTCTTTTTTTTACCTTTGTCGGCAAAGTAATATTACGTTCATACAAAAAAATAAAATATCCGGATGAGAACGAAAAGAGCATTAATCAGTGTATTTGACAAAAGTGGGATTGTTGATTTTGCTAAATCGCTAAATTCTATGGGTTGGGAAATCATTTCTACCGGAGGCACATCCAAGAAGCTAAAGGAAGAAGGAATTAACGTGAAAGATATTTCCGACATAACCCGATTCCCAGAGTGTTTTGACGGTAGAGTAAAAACTCTTCACCCGAATGTAGAAGGAGGAATTTTAGCGATCAGGGACAACGAGAAGCATAAACAGCAAATGACCGAATTGGGGATTGAACCTATTGATATGGTCGTTTGTAATCTATATCCGTTCAAGGAAACCATTTTAAAAGCAGGAGTTTCACACGAGGAAATTATTGAAAATATTGATATCGGCGGACCGACGATGATTCGGGCAGCCGCAAAGAATTATCCTTTCGTGACGGTAATTACCGATCCGGAAGATTATAGTAAGGTGATAGAAGAAATTCAAGCAAACGGGGATACTTCTGTCGAAACCAAGGAATTATTAGCAGCGAAAGTGTTTATTCACACATCTCATTATGATGCTCTAATAGCCAACTATTTTTCAAAGAGATTGAATATCCAATCTCCGAAGACACTGACTCTGACTTACGAAAAGAAACAGGATCTTCGTTACGGGGAAAATCCCCATCAAGCTGCCACTTTCTACACGCAAGTGCAGGAAACAGAGGGAACTTTACCGGGAGCCGTTCAATTGCAAGGAAAAGAATTATCCTATAATAATATAGGTGATACCGACGGTGCGCTGGAAGCATTGAAAGAATTCGACGAACCGACAATCGTGGCAGCCAAACATGCCAATCCCTGCGGGGTCGGAAGTGCCGCTACATTAGCAGAGGCATTCAAAAAAGCGTATGATGCGGATCCGGTATCTATTTACGGCGGTATTGTTGCCGCGAACCGGGAAATAGACAAGGCCACGGCAGAAGTTATGGCACCCGTTTTCCTTGAGGTCGTTGTAGCACCCTCCTTCTCGGAAGAAGCACGTGCTATATTCGCGAAGAAAAAGAATTTAAGATTATTACAATTATCCGATATTACCAAGAGAGATTATACGTGTTCGAAAGCGAAAACCGTGCTCGGGGGATTGTTGATTCAAGACATGGATTTGCAACTTCTGGGCGGTGAATTACAATACGTGACCAATCGTCGTCCGACAGAAAAAGAACTGGAAGATATGCTATTCGCGTGGAAAGTGGTAAAACACACGAAATCCAACGCTATCGCTATCGCGAAAGATAAATGCACGACAGGGGTCGGTCCGGGACAAGTCAGCCGGATATGGGCTTTGGAGAATGCAATCCGTCAAGGCGGCGAACGTATTCCGGGTAGCGTGATGGCATCCGATGCCTTCTTCCCGTTTGCCGATTGCGTGGAAGCCGCTCACAAGGCCGGTATCACGGCTATTATTCAACCGGGCGGGTCTATCCATGACCAAGATTCGATTGACGCGGCAAACAAGTATGATATTGCGATGATTTTTACAGGAATGAGACACTTCAAACATTAATAGAATTATGGGTTTGTTTTCTTTTTTAACACAAGATATAGCGATAGACTTGGGAACGGCAAACACTATCATTATCATGAATGATAAGATGGTTGTAAACGAGCCTTCCATCGTGGCTATCGACAAAAAGACGGAAAAAGTGATTGCTATCGGCGAGAGAGCACGCCAGATGCAGGGTAAGACACACGAGTATATCAAGACCATTCGCCCTCTTCGCGATGGTGTGATTGCAGATTTTAACGCCGCTGAACAGATGATTCGGGGAATGATTAAAATGGCGAACGGGAAAAGCAAGTTCTTCTCCCCGTCCCTGCGTATCGTGGTATGTATCCCTTCGGGAAGTACCGAAGTGGAATTACGTGCCGTTCGCGACTCTGCCGAGCATGCCGGGGGACGTGACGTGTACATGATTTACGAGCCGATGGCTGCCGCCTTGGGTATAGGGTTGGATGTTGAAGCCCCGGAAGGAAACATGATCGTGGATATAGGTGGTGGTACCACCGAGATCGCGGTGATTTCTTTAGGGGGTATCGTGACCAACAAATCTATCCGTATTGCCGGTGATGACTTGACGGATGATATTCAAGAGTACATGAGGCATCAGCACAATATCAAAATCGGTGAGCGTACTGCCGAGGAAATCAAGATTCATGTAGGCTCCGCGCTTTCCGAGTTGGACGAACCGCCGGCCGATTTCGTGGTACAAGGTCCTAATCAAATGACCTCGCTCCCGGTTGAAGTGCCCGTGTCTTATCAAGAAATAGCACACTGTATCGAGAAATCCATTTCCAAGATCGAGATTGCTATTCTCGCGGCGTTGGAACAGACGCCACCGGAATTGTATGCCGATATCGTGAACAAGGGTATTTATCTCGCCGGTGGTGGAGCGTTGCTTCGCGGGCTCGACAAACGTTTGACCGACAAGTTGAATATTCCGTTCCATATTGCCGAGGATCCGCTTCGCGCCGTGGCACGAGGTACGGGTATCGCGCTAAAGAATGTAGATAGGTTCTCATTCCTTATAAGATAGTGATGTGAAAGAGATTATAAAACTTATATTAAAGTACCATTTTACTATAATTTTTATACTTCTGGAAATCGTAAGTTTCTCTCTGATTATTCGTCATAACGAGTATCAGAGAGCAATTTTCTCTCAACACGCCTCTACTCTATTCGGGAATATCTCGTCGGTGACTACTGACGTGAAAGATTATTTCCGGTTAAAGGAGATTAATGAAGTTCTTGCAGACGAGAACATTCAATTAAAGAAACGTCTGGAAGGATTCGAGGTATTGAGGGATACGGTTGTCAGGGGAATAGTTGTACAGGATAGTATACCCGTTTATGATTACACGGGGGCTAGGGTTGTGAACGCGACTTTCAACCGGGTGAAGAATTACATCACGATTGACCGGGGGCGTAAAAACTTCATCGAGAAAGAGATGGGCGTGGCCTCCCCGGAAGGAATTGTAGGTCTGATTCAAGACTTGAGTGACAACTACTCTATCGTTATTCCCTTGATTAACATCGATACCAGAATCTCAGCCAAGATAAAGAAGAATAATTATTACGGTTCTTTACAATGGGACGGTGACAATTATCGCTATTCTTACTTGAAAGATATCCCCTATCATGTTGATGTTGTAGAGGGTGACACGATCGTGACCTCCGGACTTTCCAAGATTTTTCCGGAAGGTATTATCGTGGGATACGTGGAAGCGGTAGATCGTGAAACGGCTAATTTCTTGAAGATAAAAGTCAGATTAGCGGTTGATTTCAAGCGATTGAATCACGTGTACGTGATCGAGAACAAAAAGAAGAACGAGCAAAACCTGTTAGAAGCCATAAACTATCATGAGTAATGTAAATTATCTTATCCATTTCGTGATTTTAGCCATTCTCCAGATCGTGATCGTGGATAATATCCATATTGGCTCCTATTTCTATATCAATATATATATTCTGGCCATTTTCATCCTGCCCTACAAGGTGAAAGGTATACCGTTACTTTTGTTCGGGTTCCTTTTGGGCTTTTTGATGGACTTGGCAGATAACACTGTTGGTATTCACGCGGCGGCTTCCACCTTTCTGGCCTATCTCCGCCCCCGGCTGTTATTGCTGACTTCCACGCGGGAAGAATTGGATGAAGCCCACGGGACGCTACGGTTGGATGACTTCAGGTGGTTTTTCAAATATTCTTTTTTATCCACGTTGTTTTTCAATATAGTCCTGATTTTCGCGGAAGCGTTCACGTTTAACGACATCACGATCACGCTTATACGGATTATTTTGAGTACCTTTATCTCCATGCTGTTTATCCTGCTTTACTATTTTATAGGAATCAAGAAAGTACAGCAATAGAGAATAGTGTGTTTCAATTGACTTAGTAACAGACTTTTGATATGAATAAATTCGGATACAGGAAAGGGATCATATCAGGTATTATCATAGCGGTATGCGCCATATATATGTTTCGCTTGTTTTCTTATCAAGTGATAGATGACACCTATAAAGTCATGGCGGACAACAATTCGCAGCGTACGGAAACTCAATATCCCGCGCGCGGGTTGATTTATGACCGTAACGGTAAACTTTTGGTGGATAACCAAGCCGCCTATGATTTGATGATTATTCCCCGGCAGGTAAAACAGTTTGATACATTGGAACTGATTTCGATTTTAGGTATATCCAGAGAATATTTAGAACGAAAGATTCAAGAATGTAAGGATTATTCAACATGGAAAGCATCTCCCCTGATCTCTCAGATCACGGGGCCTAAATATGCCGTACTTCAAGAAAAGCTATACCGTTACCCGGGTTTCTATATTCAGACCAGAACGTTACGCAAATATAACGTGAATCACTCGGCTGACGTGTTCGGGTACATCAGCGAGGTTACAAAAGAACAAATCGGTAAAGATACTTCTTATTCTCGCGGTGACTATGTCGGCGCAAACGGGTTGGAATATACATATGAAAAACATTTGAGAGGAACCAAAGGGAAAAAGATTTTATTAGTCGACCGTTTTAACCGGGTGAAAGGTTCCTTCGCGGACGGGGAATACGACCACGAGGCTGTCGTGGGAGAAGATTTACATACCACGTTAGATATCGACCTGCAAGAATACGCTTATCAATTAATGCAAAACAAAAAAGGCGGTATCGTGGCAATAGAACCCCGCACGGGCGAGATACTGGTAAAAATGTCCAGTCCGGGGTATGATCCGCAATTAATGGTCGGGCTAGACCGGGGAAACAATTACTCGAAGTTAATTCAAGACCCGCTAAGACCTCTCTTTGACAGAACGACCATGGCGCAGTATCCCCCCGGCTCTATTTTTAAAACCGTGCAAGCTCTTATCGGGTTGCAAACAAAGGCGATCACGACGAATACGCGGGTTTCATGCCACGGCGGAGCTCCTATTGTCGGCGGGCGGTTTATGAAATGCCATAACCACAGCTCTCCCGTCGATCTGGTGCAATCGATAGAGAACTCGTGCAATCCTTATTACGTGACCGTTTTCAAACAGATACTGGAATTACCGGAGTACGGGAACGTGCGTAACGCTTACAATGAATGGCGAAAATACGTGACTTCCTTCGGGTTCGGGAGTAAGCTATGTCCCGACTTCACCAATGAAGTATCCGGTTCCATTCCCACGCAGGGTTACTATGACAAAGTGCTGAAAACCCAAAAATGGTTCCCGTCATACATTATCTCCCTTTCTATCGGTCAAGGTGAGTTATTAATCACTCCGATACAAATGGCAAACCTTGCAACTATACTGGCGAACCGAGGATATTACATGACTCCCCATGTCGTGCGTCCCACGGATGACGTTGCCAGACGTATCGAAAAACACGAAATCCCGATAGACCGAAAGCATTTCGAGCCCATTATCGAGGGAATGAAAATGGTTATCACTAAAGGCACGGGACGACGGGCGCAAGTGGATTCCGTCACGATAGCCGGGAAAACGGGAACGGTACAAAACCCGGAAGGTGACGACCATTCCGTGTTTATCGCTTTTGCCCCGGTAGAGAACCCCAAAATAGCGTTAATCGTGTATGTCGAAAATGGCGTGTGGGGTTCGCGCTATGCCGCCCCGATTGCCGGCTTATTGATAGAAAAATACTTGAAAGGCAAGATATCGGACAAGAAGAAACCACTGGAAAAAGAGATGTTCGAGGGAAATCTTATCAAAAACCTAACCATTAAAAGCAACGAGAAAAGTGATGAATAGCAGGTCTAATAAATTATTGGCGAATATTGACTGGGTGTCTATTTTGCTGTACATCTTGCTCGTCTTCATCGGTTGGCTGAATATATATGCGGCTGTTTATGACGAAGAACATAGTAGTATTTTCGATATAACCCAAAGGTACGGCAAGCAATTGCTATGGATCGGGGCTTCTTTCGTGTTGGCTTTCCTCGTGCTATTGACAGACAGTAAATTTTTCACGAGTTTCTCGCTCGTGATATACGGGTTTATGGTGTTCCTGTTGGTCGCCGTGCTTTTGTTCGGTACGGAAGCAAAAGGAGCCCGTTCATGGTTTGAAATCAAGGATATACGAATACAACCGGCAGAGTTTGCCAAGTTCGCCACCAATCTGGCTATCGCTTATGTTATGAGTCGTCACAATTTCAAGATGATGCGTTTTTCCAGCCTGCTCACGATCGGTGTCATACTTGCCATTCCGGCAGGATTGATTATTTTGCAGAACGATACGGGTTCGGCACTCGTGTACAGTAGTTTTATTCTCGTGCTGTTCCGGGAAGGGTTGCATGGCTCAATACTGTTGCTCTGCTTTATCGTACCCGTTATATTTATCATCTCCTTGCTTTATTCTCCTTTCGCGGTTTTGATAATTATCATTATCGGGACGTTGATAGCCTTCTATTATTACAGGCATAATATGCGGGAATTATTACAGATTGTAGCTTTTATCGCGGGTGGTTTCGGGTTATTCGTTCTGGTTGATTGGGTGTTCCACCTGTCTATCCCGTTCTATTATATGTTATTGAGCGTGTACATTGTAACGACAATCGCGGCCTTGTTCCCGATTTACCAGCGGAAGATGAAATACATGATCGCGTTGCTTCTTGTATCTTGGCTATGCGTGGGAGCCGCGCTTTCCGTTGATTATGCTTTTGACCATCTTCAACCTCACCAGCAAGATCGTATAAACGAACTTCTGGGTATAAAGGTTGATCCCAAAGGTTCGGGCTATAACGTGATTCAGTCTAAAATAGCCATCGGCTCCGGCGGGTTTTTCGGGAAAGGTTTTTTGCAGGGAACACAGACGAAATTCAATTTCGTACCGGAGCAAAGTACTGACTTTATTTTCTGTACCGTGGGTGAGGAATGGGGATTCCTTGGTAGTTCCGTCGTGATTTTATTATTAATGGCGTTCATTTTGCGAATGATAAAGTTGGCAGAACGGCAGCGTTCCGCTTTTTCGCGCGTATACGGGTATGGGGTAGCTTCTATCCTATTCTTCCATGTTGCGGTGAATATCGGAATGACGATAGGTCTTGTACCCGTGATCGGGATTCCGCTCCCGTTTTTCAGTTACGGGGGCTCCTCCTTATGGGCATTTACCATACTTATTTTCATCTTCTTAAGATTAGACGCGAACAGATTGCAAGTATTCAGGTAAAAACCTTGCGGATATTCAAGGTTTTTAATACTTTCGTTCCCAAATGATATAAACACGAAAAGGATGAAAACATTAATTATCAACATAAAGCAACTCGTTCAGGTTGAGGAAGAACCGCGTAAATGGGTTGCGGGTGCCGATATGGCGAAATTAGGCATAATTGATGATGCCTACCTTCTAATCGATGATGATCGTATCGAGGCTTTCGGGAAAATGAGCGAATTGAATCAAGACGCTATTTACGAGAATACCGACACGGTACAGGAAGTTGATGCGACCGGTCGTCTTGTGTTGCCCGCTTATTGCGATTCACACACGCATCTCGTGTACGCGGGAAGTCGCGAGATCGAATATATAGACAAAATCAAAGGACTCTCTTACGAGGAAATCGCTAAAAGAGGCGGTGGTATATTAAATTCTGCCGAGCGTATCCGCAAGGCTTCCGAGCAGGAATTATTTGATTCCGCTTACGCCCGTTTGCAAGAAATCGCTTCATTGGGAACCGGAGCCGTGGAAATCAAGAGTGGTTACGGGTTGGATACAGAGAGTGAACTCAAGATGTTGAGAGTGATTAAACGCCTGAAAGAAGAAACTCCTTTAACTATAAAATCCACGTTCTTGGGGGCTCATGCCGTACCGTTGGAATACAAAGGACGACAGACCGAATACGTGGATTTGATTATTAACGAAATGATTCCGGCAGTGGCGGCAGAAGATTTGGCCGATTATATCGATGTGTTCTGTGACAAAGGATTCTTTACCGTGGAAGACACGGACAGAATGTTGAATGCCGGAATGAAGTACGGAATGCGGGCGAAGATACACGCCAACGAACTGGACTACTCGGGTGGTATCCAAGTCGGGGTAAAATATAACGCCCTTTCAGTCGATCACCTCGAATACGTGGGTGAAGAGGAAATAGCCGCACTGAAAGGAAGTGAAACCATGCCGACCGTGTTACCGGGTGCCGCGTTCTTTTTGAATATGCCCTACTCTCCCGTTCGGGCGATGATAAACGCGGGGTTGCCGGTAGCCTTGGCTTCTGATTTTAACCCGGGCTCCTCTCCTTCCGGAAACATGAAATTCGTGATGTCACTCGGGTGTGTCAACTACAAGATGCTTCCCGAAGAGGTGATAAACGCTACAACCATAAATTCGGCTTATGCCATGGGAGTTGAAGACGAACTCGGCAGTATCGCCGTGGGTAAAAAAGCCAATTTCTATATCACTGCCCCGATCACGGGAATCGAGTATCTCCCCTACGCTTACGGAAGCGACTTGGTGGAAGCCGTGTTCTTGAACGGGGAACAAATCTGATGCGTTATGCCGTATTCACACTACAAGAAAGTATGGATTCGGAAAGCGTACAGGATACGTTACCCGTAGTCGATTATATGATTTCCGATTTTGTGATTAGGTGATTCTGAATATTTTATAAATAGTAATTTTCAATTTAAACAAGGATATGAAAAAGTTAATAGAATGCGTTCCGAATTTCAGTGAAGGGAACGATATGCACATTATTGACCAGATTACGGCAGAGATCAAGGCTGTTGAAGGTGTTAGTCTGATTGACGTGGACCCCGGTAAGGCAACCAATCGCACGGTAGTGACCATGGTAGGTACGCCGGAAGAAGTTTGCGAAGCCGCTTTCCGCGCAGTAAAGAAAGCCTCTGAACTGATTGATATGAAAAAACATAAAGGAGCGCATCCTCGTTTCGGGGCTACTGACGTGTGTCCTTTAGTGCCCGTGTCCAATATTACCATGGAAGAAACCGTGGAATACGCTCGCGCTTTGGCAAAACGTATCGGGGAAGAATTGAATATTCCGGTATATTGCTACGAGAACGCCGCTTTTACCCCGGAAAGAAGAAATCTGGCTACTTGCCGTGCCGGGGAATACGAGGCTTTGGGCGAACGTTTGAGCAGCGAGCAATGGCATCCTGATTTTGGTCCCCGCGAATTGAACGAATGGACGGCAAAAACTGGGGCAACAGCCGTGGGAGCACGTAATTTCCTAGTTGCTTACAACGTGAACCTGAACACGACTTCTACCCGTCGTGCCAACGCTATCGCTTTTGACGTGCGCGAACGCGGACGTGCCAAGAGAGAAGGCAACCCTATCACCGGGAAAATCGTGAAAGACGAGAAAGGTAAAAACGTGATGATTCCCGGAACATTGAAATCCGTGAAAGCCATCGGCTGGTTTATCGAGGAATACGGTATCGCCCAAATTTCCATGAACCTGACCGATATTTCCGTGACTTCCGTGCACGAGGCATTTGACGAAGTATGCCGGAAAGCACAAGATCGCGGTATTCGTGTAACGGGTTCCGAGTTGGTAGGTGTAATTCCGTTGAAAGCCATGTTGGATGCCGGACGTTATTTCCTGCGCAAACAACAACGCTCTACCGGAGTTTCCGACAAGGAGTTAATCAAGATTGCCGTGAAGTCTTTGGGTTTGGATGAACTTTATCCTTTCGAACCGAGAAAGAAAATTATCGAATATATTCTGGAAGACGAGATGAATCAAGGAAAGAAATTCCTGATTGATATGAACCTTCGTGAATTTGCTGACGAAACGGCTTCCGAATCTCCCGCTCCCGGTGGTGGTTCTATTTCCGCTTACATGGGTGCTCTGGCTTCTTCATTGGCTACCATGGTGGCTAACCTCTCCTCTCACAAACGCGGTTGGGATGAACGTTGGGAAGAATTCAGCAATTGGGCAGAAAGAGGAAAGGCTTATCAAGTTGAGTTAATCAAAATGGTTGACGAGGATACCAACGCTTTCAACCGTATCATGGATGCCTTCGGGTTACCCAAGAAATCGGAGGAAGAAAAAGCCGCTCGCCATCAAGCTATCCAAGACGCAACCAAATTCGCTACTGAAGTTCCTTTCAAGACGATGATGCTTTGCTTCGAGTGCATGGAAGTCGTGAAAGCTATGGCTGAAATCGGTAACCCTAATTCAGTAACAGATGCCGGAGTTGGAGCTTTGGCTGCCCGCTCCGGGGTAATCGGCGCTTTCCTCAACGTGAAGATCAACGCTGCCGGATTGGATGATAAAGAATATGCTAACGACATCATTTCCAGAGGTGAAAGAGTGGTCGAACTGGCAAAACAAATGGAAACTGATATTCTGAATATCGTGAACTCCAAGATTTGATTTCAATCGAATTTATTACATACAAAACAGCTATCTCACGTGGAGATAGCTGTTTTTATTTTAGATTTTCATAGGATTGATTTAACCGATTGAAGAATAAACTTTTAGCGGAGTTTTTGAGATTCAGAGATAACGAGTTAGTAACCATAAGGCAAGGCTTTTACCGGAAAGATATGAGAATAGAAAATTTCTGGTAAAATTCATTTCAGCCTTGACGTTTTATTCTTGGAATATACCTTTGTGTTCAGATAAATAAAGGATTATAGGTCAAATAGTTCTCTATTTGCCTTTGTGTCAGAATATATATGCCATGCCCCAACCTTATTTTTTATAATTTCTGCAATCCAAATCGCATGAATATTATTAAGTATCTCATCAGAACAAATCGAATAACCTTGCATAATAACAGTAGAACCTCTTACTACAATATTTTCAAATATATTCTGGTATCCAGGATAGCGATTGAAGAATGGCTGCCATGCCTGAACTATATTATTATCCTTTCCTTTAATTCGATTATTTGCAGTATCAATAAATATATGATCTTCTGTCATTAAATTCGACAAGCCATTCAGGTCTGCATTTGTAATGCATTCGTTGAATTGTAGGGCAATGCTTTTAGGGTCTATAGCTACCATGCTACTATATTTTTGTTTTCATTGCTAAAACGTATATCTGTTTTTCTGAATTATCGTTAAATATTTCTTCTTCAAAACTGCCAAACTTATGAATAACATAAAATCCAGCCCATTCCAGATATGCATCCAATTCTTGAGGGAAAAACATTCTCATATCCAAATTTTGAACAGAATTAAACTCGCCATTGATATAATAATGCCATTCTATGCGATTAATTTGGGTTGCTGTTTCGTATCGCATTGTCTGCTTTATCAATACATCTCTCCCATCGTCAGTTGTATATGCAGCAATTTTCTTCTGTTCTTTTTCACTTTCAACTATATACTGAATATTGGGGTTAAAGCAATCTAACAGAAATAGACCTCCGTCTTTAAGGTGATTCTTAACGACATTAAACGCCTTAAACAAATCTTCATTCTTATACAAATGATGGATTGAATTAAATGGAATAAAAATGAGGTCGAATTTTTCCTGCAAGCTTAATGTTCTAATATCGGCCTCAATGAAATTAATCTCTAATCCTGCTTCCGAAGCTTTCACCTTTGCTTGTTCAAGCATTGATGAAGTGTAATCCACGCCACAAATATTGTATCCATCCTTTGCTAATGGAAGCGTAAGCCTGCCTGTACCACAACAAAGTTCAAGTATTTTAGCATCCTTATTTTTCGGCAGCCACTTTTTGTAAAATTGCAAATCGAATAAAAAGGTATTTAATCCATCATAAATATTTGCATCATAAATTAAATCGCCAACCTTGTAATCAGTATTCATTTTGTTCTTTGAATTCATTGTACAATCTTATTTAAGTGTATACTTGGGTGATACACTATTTCTTGTTCCACTTGCGAAAATACGTTTCGTCTGTATTAATTCCAAAAGATGTTGTTAGTAAATATTCCAATTATTTTGTTGCGGACTTTTTTACTAATTCTCTTTTGATTGGTATCCGTTAATCAAAATGAAAACCGATTTTCTGAATATAGTGAACTCTAAGATTTGATTCAAGTAAATATACATATAAAGATAGCTAGTTCGTTATGAACTAGCTATCTTTATATGCTCTTATCAGGGAAATACCCAAAGAATCCCAAAGTATTCGGTAAGAAATAAGGGACGAGGATATTGTCCGTTATTCCCGAATGAAAAATTGTTTACTCAAATCATCTGCCGAGATATAGCCTTCATGACGATAATATTCTTTCCCATTTTTGTCAAGTAATATTTGAGCCGGAATAGTTACGATTCCAAAATATTTCACGATATCTTTATTTGCGGGAAGAGTCACGTTAATAAACACGGTATTTACTTTGCTCGAATAGCGTTCTCGCACTTCCTCCATGACTTTCTCTATTAGTTTGCAAGAATGACAGGTAGTTGCCCCGAATTCTAAAAAAGTGACTTGATAATCACTGTCATTCCGGTTGTAATTGTATCGTTTGATGATTGTATCGGCTATCGCTTCATGTTTTATATCCGTACTATTTTTCGTTTGTATCCCCGATAGAAAACGACTAATATTTCCCCTTAGAAGAAATAAACTTCCCAATAACACGAGAACGCTGATAATATATATATAACTTTGAATACGTGATTTCATTATTGATTCATTTAATGTGAACTTGGCATACATTGCTCTGCCTTTACTCTATACTTTCTCTACACCATAGACGTAGCATGAACGAAGCATGAACGAAGCATCTTCGCTGATTTGCCTTCATGGTATGTTTCAACAGTGTTTCTACTCTAAAGATAGTCGGGACAAGCCATAGCCCGCCGCTTGCGCGCGGGTAAACTAATGATACTCCTCTCTTGTTCATATCTTGATCGTGTTACTCCCTAGCGCAGGGAACCACTTTTTAGTTCAGTTTGCCATTCGTACCAAAGCAAGCATAACCAGCACTTCGACAAGTACGCCGACAACGGCCACTAAAGCCGCACCCGATTACACTCGCAAAAGAAATTCGCGAATAATCTACTTGCTAAAGCCCAATTCTCCCGGTTGATACAATACTTCACCTTGGGAGTTTCAATTTCTCCTTGTATTAAACCTGCTTTTTTCAGTTCTTTCAAGTGCTGAGAAACAGTCGCTTTCGCGATAGGTAATTCCTCGTGAATATCTCCAAAATAGCAATTCTCCTGTCCTGCAAGGAAATCAAGAATCGCCATTCTTGCCGGATGCCCCATTGCCTTGGCAAAACGGGCTACCTGTATTTGTTCGTCAGAGTATTTCTTATCTTCCATTCTTTAGATTGTTTGTTATTCGTAAATCTACGAACAATACATGAAAACTCCAAATAAAATCAATAAATATCGTATATGTACGATAGTCTGAAAATCTCATGCGTAAAGGTTACCTTTCTCCCCAAGTAGGCTCCTTCATTCGATGTTCTACCATTGTTCATCCGTTGCAGATATACCCCGAAGCGTTTCTACACTGTATCTACAACAAACGTGCAACCACATTACAACTCAAGTATTACCCGTTTGCATCACGATATTACCGGGATTACTCTAGGACAAACGCGTGAAAACGTTTTTTACCTTGAATTTATCCCCTCTTCATAAACGTATCGAAAAATGAATCCCGGTACGTGTTGCCTATCGCTATTTCGTAATTCCCGATAAAGATGTCGTTATTGTCGAAAGAGTCAATATGATTCGTGTTCACGATATATGATTTATTTACCCGTAGGAAGTCTTTTTTAGGCAGGAGTTCATATGTCGTTTTCAAGTTCATCCGGGTAATAATACGCTGGTCTGCCAGTTGGATAATCACGTAATCTTTCAGTCCCTCGATAAAAAGTATATCTTTGAAATTCACTTTGAAATAACGGCGATCGGACTTCACGAAGAAAAATTCATTATCTACCGGTTCGATATTCTCTTTTTCTTCCTGCAACAAGAGTGCATGGTATATCATCGCTTTTTCCACGGCTTTTTGGAAACGTTCTGCCTCCACGGGTTTCACCAGATAATCAATAGCATCCACCTCGTAGCTGTCCAAGGCATACTCCGTGTACGCGGTCGTGAAAATGACCAGAGTCCTCCGGGGAATCGCCCGGGCAAATTCAATCCCCGTGATGCCCGGCATTTGGATATCCAGAAATACCAGATCAACGGGGTTGTCCTCCATAAACCGGGAAGCGGACAATGCATTATTAAATGTCCCCGTCAATTTCAATCGCGTGTTCTCCCCTGTCAATAATTCTATGGCTTCTCTTGCCAACGGTTCATCATCTACAATAATACAATTCATAATATCAGGTGTAAATTTACAGTGTATGTTTTTTCGTCTTCTTGAATTTCCAAAGAATGGTTACCCGGGAATAACAATTCCAACCGACGTTTTATATTTTTCAATCCCAACCCTCCCACTTCAGCGCGTTCCGGTGCTATTGCAGGCTTTGAATTTTGGCAGCGGAATATCAAACGCTCGTCCGTCACTTCAAAAGAAAGGTAGACGAACGACTTGTTTTCCGTGTCCGGATTATGCTTCACGGCATTTTCCACGAAAGGGATAAACAACAATGGCGGTAGCCAAAACTGCTCCATTTTTCCCTCTTTCATAATCAGGTATTCGAAATTATCCCGCCGCACTTTCTCCAAATTCAGGAAATCACTCAAGAATTGAATCTCCGAGTTCAATGATACTTTCTCTTTGGTACTGTCATTTATCTGGTAACGCAGCAAGTCTTTCAAACGAAACAGTACGCGGGAAGCCTCTTTCGGGTTCTTGCGGAGCAGCACGTTGGCATTATTCAGCATATTGAACAAGAAATGAGGGTTGATTTGTTTCTTCAGAAATTTCAGTTCCGACTGCAAAGTGGAAGAAGCCAATTCATCCACTCTCTGATTATATTCTATCCAGTATTTTATAAGTAGCAAGGTTGACGAACCGAATGTAAGCAGCCCGATTGATATCATTGAAGAAACAAGATTCAACACGATATACCGGTTATACACGGGATCTGTTTGATAGAGATTATAAAAACTGGATTGCAAAACGGATATAATCAGGATAGCAAACAGTATCATACCGACAACGGATAATATATAGCTGGAAATACGATCTCTCATAAGGAAACGGGGTGCAAGGAGATAAAGATTGCAATACACGTCCAAATTAAGCACGAGATAGAACCCGATAAAACAGTAGAGCCGTTCCCGCGTGGCAAGTACCTCTCCCGACAGGTCGGCAAAAACACTCGACGATATGCAGATAAGTGTCAACTGCAATAACAGATGCCTGTGTACCCGGAACTTGGGGGATGACAGGAAATCAGGTATACTTCGGTCTATGTCTTTTATCATGATTCCGGCTGTTTTAACGTTAAATGAATGGAATTTTCAGCGAGGGCTAACGAATAATCGGTTTTGTACAAGAAAGCCAAGCGTTGTTTTATTCTTGAAAGATCGCCTTCCCCGGGAATTGTTTTGCGATCGTGTTCGCAAACAAATTCAACCTGTTTCTTATCCGCTTTAAAATCCAAGTGAAGCACTCCCTGTTGGTTCTCTTTGTATATTTGCATCACGCACCACTGCACGAAAGGGATAAATAATAAAGGTGGGATAAACACCCGCCTGACCTCTCCTTCCGATGAAATCCGGTATTCGAATTGCCGTGAATATATTTGCTCCAGTGACAGGTAATTGCCTAGAAAACGAATTTCAGCATCCAGCAATACCGTGCCGCGGCTACAATCATACAACTGGTATCTTAGGAGTTGACTCAATTTGAATAGCATACGGGAAGATTCCTCCGGCTCCGTGTTTGCCAAACGTCCGGTTTTATCCAGAATGTTGAACAATAATTGCGGGTTCACCTGTTCTTTCAATTGCTCCACTTCCGATTGAATATGCATCTTCTCCAACCGGCTCACGTGTTGGTTTTCCAGCATCCAATATTTCAGCAGCACGGTAATAGATCCACCCACCAAACAGAGAGAGATGGTGGTAAAAGAAGATATATTGTTTATCAAGGATACCGGACTGAGATAGTTCATTCCCGCTTCTCCCAAGTATGAACGGGTAATATCCTCGATCAAGTTCTGCCCGCACAGAAGCAATATCACCGAGATAGCAACTCCTATACCGTACAACGTGTATTTCTTTTTTATCAGATACTTGGGAATCAGCACGTAAATATTGTAATAGACAACGACCAGATACGATAAGGCTGCAAACAAGGCTATCAGGTATAGTTTTTCAACACGGGAATCCCGTGTTGAAAAACTATATACGTCTGGTTGAAAGAAACCGAAGCGATAGCCACAATCAGGAGAGCGTGCCGCCAAACCTTAGCCTTCGGGTTTATCAAGATATGATGCAGCAGCTTCTGCCCTTTCGTGTTCAAATTCATGATTTGATATTTGTTTATTTCCACGCGTACAAATGTAATACCTTATCTCTATAAATTTTTAAAATTCCAACTTATAACTTATGTTCGGCAAAGCGGTTGCACTTCTCAACGGCTTGATCTCTCCCGTATTAAAGTTATACTCGTGACCGTAATATTCTTTACAACCCGTTGCATTCAAGCCTTTCAAGGCAAATTCATGAGAAACTTTTTTCTTGTTTATCTTGTAACTGATCGTGTAATTGACGATAAACATCGGCGAGAATTGTTTCGTGAATGCTTTCGTTTCATCATGTTGTACCACTTTATCGGGAGCGTCAAGCGTTGCCACCCTGTCAACCGGACTATAACGATCCCCTCCCTGCATGGTCATTTTCAGATTGATTCCCAGTATATTCTGCTTGTCTTGTCCTAACATCCACTCTTTGCCGCCCAGACAATTGATAATAAATTGCCGGTTATATTTCGTGTTCCGCCATTTGCCGTCCCCTCCCTTGTATTTGGAACTGAAAAGCGAACCGGATATCATGTAGTAAACACCGTCATTCAAGTATCTTTCCAAGGTTACGTCTACCCCGAAGTTACGTCCCTTTCCCTTGTTCTTCAAGGCTTCCTCCACGTAGAAGTCCACACGGTTCAGCACGGAATAGGAACTATCGGCAATCACGGGAATATCAAATAGATGTTGGAAGTAAGGTTCAATCCTTAAATTCAAGTTATCGGATAACCTGCAACCATACGAAAGCATCACGTGATGCGCCTTCGAAAAATCCAAATCCTTGTTCACGGGTTCCGTACCCGTGCTTCGGGTACGCACGAAATAAACATCCATTTTTTCCATCCGGCTATGAAGCCCGTAAGCCAAGGCAAACGAGGCTTTCGGGGTAGCCTGCCATTTTATTCCGGCACGAGGCTCTACCGTCCAATGATTATTTAGCGTGAGTACCTGTGCGTTAAGTCCCACGCTTAGGGTTACCCGGTCGCTCAGTCCGATGGATGAACTCGTGTACCCGGAGATCAGATTCGTGTTGCCGTCACCCTTGGATATCAATTCCAATGGTTGCATCGTGTACGGGGACAGGTTCATTTCCATGTCGTAGTACATCTTCGTGAAAGTAAAACCCGTTTTGTTGGTAAATTTTGCACTGAATTTCCGGTTCAATATGGCGGAGAAAATCAAGTTCGTGTTATTACGTACCAAATCCAGATTCGGGTACTTGTTCAAATCGAAATCATAGAAGTCAACAAATCCTTTATGCCTGAAATAAGTAGCGGCAACAATGGTTTTCAATCGCGTGTTATCGTTGAAGAAATAGCTGTGAGAGATGCCTCCCGCCACCATGTACTGACTTGTTTCGCTCTCCATCTGTTCGCCGAGATATTCCCATTCTTCGGGGTTCTTCTCGAATTCACTTTCGGATTTATCGATCAGTCCGGTTCCCCAGACGGAAAAGGTTCCCGCTTTCCGCTTGGGAATGTTAAATTTGAAATTCAAGCCCTGATAATCCAGTATACCCCCGAAGTCAACAATACCCGCTTTCTCGAGTATCCCCGTCGTGGAATAGCGGTAATTGAATATATAAGAGGAATTATGTTTCTTCGTCAACGGGCCTTCCGAGGCAAAGTCCATACCGAGCAATCCGATTTGTATCGTGTTCTCCACTCGACGGTTATTCCCGTTTCTCAATTTCATGTCGAAAACACCGGACACGGCATTACTAAATTCGGCGGGAAAAGCCCCGGAAAAGAAATCCGAATTTCCCAACACGTGACTGCTTAACCCCGAAAGAATACCTCCCCCGAGAATTGATAAATCGGCAAAATGATTCGGGTTCGGTATCTCCACGTCCTCCAATCTCCATTGCAACAAGTGAGGAGCATTCCCGTGAATAGAAATCCCGTTCGTTGACATGGCAGGTGATACCCCGGCAAAAGAACTGACCAGACGCGCTGGATCATCCATTCCCCCTGCGTATCGGCTTGCCTCTTCCACGCTCAGCATCCTCGCTCCCGTCGTTGCCATTTTATTTAACGGTTGCTCTTTATTCAGACTCGGACGCACCGTGACTTCGTCCAGTTCCCGTATAGCCTCTTTCAACGGAATGTTCAGAAACACTTCTTTAGAGGAAGTGACAAGTATTTCTTTAAAAATAGCGGATTCATATCCCACGAACGATGCCTGTATATCGTGACGCCCGACAGGTACATTTTTTATAATAAAATGTCCCGAACTATCCGTGATCGCTCCCGTTCCCGGTCTTCCTAGCAGAGCAACCGAAGCGTAAGCAATCGGATAACCCGAAGCTACGTCTACCACGGTTCCCCGTATCGACCGCGTCAAGACTTTTCGATTGTCTTGCCCGTTGAGCATCACCGGTGTTACCGCGAATAAAAAGAGTATGACTAATTTTGAAACTCGTGTAATAACTTCTATCTTTTCCATAATCGGTTTTAATTAATTATGCTTCAAAAATAGATACAAGACAGAAGTCTTTCCGGAAGAATATACAAAGTACCCCGGTTTGTATACCAAACCGGGGTACTTTGTATAGATTCTGAAATTTGTTATTTAAAGATACGAACCCTTTCTTCCAACGGATTAAACTCTTTTTTCCCGGGTTCTTGCAACGGAATACCGAAAGGCATCTGTGCAACTAATTCCCAATTCTCGGGTAGTCCCCATTCCGCGATAACGGCTTCATCAATTAAAGGATTGTAATGTTGCAACGAAGCACCGAAGCCGGCATCCTCCAACATTGTCCAAATAGCTAACTGATGCATGGCAGAAGTATGTTGCGACCATATAGGGAATTTTTCATGATAGGTTGGGAATGCTTTTTGTAATCCCTCGACCACGGTACGGTCTTCAAAAAAGAGCACGGAACCATATCCCGCGGCAAATGATGTATCGACTTTCTTCTCGGTTGCCTTAAATGCTTCTTCTGAAACGATTTTACGCAATGTATCTTTCACGATATTCCATAATTTCAGGTGCTGTTCTCCTAATAACAAAACAACTCGTGTTGTTTGGGAGTTAAACGCGGAAGGGATATTCTTCACGGCAAACTTTACAATATCTTCTATCTCGCTATCAGTAATTAATGATTTATTTGTAATAGCGTAATAACTTCTTCTATGTGCTAAAGCTTCTTTTAATGTACTCATATCTCTTTCTTTTATTTTTTTACAAGATACGATTATTTTTCAAAAAAGTTAAGCCTTTCATGGTTTATCTTTTATCTGAAGTAAACGGACATAAAAATTGCCCAAGTATATTCATCACGTATACTTGGGCAAACACCAACTACTTGGATAGATAGTCGGAACTTAGAGAAGGCTATATGCACAAGTCACTCCTGCCATAACAATAGCGACCATACTCATCAATTTTATCAAAATATTCAAACTCGGTCCGGAAGTATCCTTAAACGGATCACCCACGGTATCTCCGATCACGGTAGCCTTGTGGTTATCGGAACCTTTACCCCCTAGATTGCCTTCTTCAATATACTTTTTAGCGTTATCCCATGCACCACCGGAGTTTGCCATAAAGATAGCGAGCACGAATCCGCTTCCCAAGCCCCCGGCCAACAAACCGATTACACCAGCAACACCGAAGATAAGTCCCATAGCCACGGGAATAATGATAGCCAGCAATGACGGGAAGATCATCTCGTGTTGGGCGCCTTTAGTCGAAATCTCCACGCATTTAGCGTAATCCGGTTCTGCTTCTCCGGTCATGATACCCTTGATTTCACGGAATTGGCGACGTACTTCGTTTACCATTTTTTGTGCAGCCCGTCCGACGGCATTCATCGTCAGTCCACAGAATACAAATGCCATCATGGAACCGATAAAAATACCTGCCAACACGTTCGGGTTCATTAAAGTAACATCATAATGAATCATAAAATCCTGTAACGTTGCATCAGCCGTTCTTACCGTGTTTTCCCCGACTGTCAGAATCTCCTCTCCCATACGTAACAATCCAATTTTTATTTCCTCGATATAAGAGGCAATCAATGCTAATCCGGTCAAAGCCGCGGAACCGATAGCAAATCCTTTGCCTGTCGCCGCGGTTGTATTGCCTAAAGCATCCAATGCATCCGTACGATGACGAACTTCCTCGCCCAAATGACTCATTTCGGCATTCCCCCCCGCGTTATCGGCTATCGGTCCGTAAGCATCCGTTGCCAACGTGATACCCAAGGTAGAAAGCATTCCGACAGCGGCAATACCCACTCCGTACAATCCCATGGACATGTTGGAGAAGTCGAATTGTGACGCGAACAAAAATGAAAGTACAATACCCACCACGATCGTGAAAACCGGGATAGCCGTCGAAATCATACCCGTACCGATACCTTTAATAATCACGGTTGCGGGTCCGGTTTCCGAACTCTTGGCAATATCCTGCGTCGGTTTATAGGCATGTGAAGTATAATATTCTGTTCCTTTACCGATAATGATTCCCGTTATCAACCCGACAATCACGGATCCGCAAATCCAATAACTCAATCCCAATAAATAGATCACCAAGAAACTGGCGCCCACGATAAGAATTGAACTTACATTTATCCCCCGGTCAAGCGCTCTCAGTAATTGTTGTTGAGAAGCACCCTCTTTTGTTTTTACCATAAATATACCCAGCAACGATAAGATAACTCCAAAAGCGGCAATCAGCATCGGGGCCAGTATGGCGTTAAATTGCATATCCGCTTCCAGTCGGAACGCCGCGGCACCTAAAGCAGCCGTGGCAAGAATAGAACCGCAATACGATTCGTAAAGGTCTGCCCCCATACCAGCAACGTCCCCCACGTTATCCCCCACGTTATCTGCGATGGTCGCGGGATTACGAGGATCATCTTCCGGAATACCCGCTTCAACCTTACCCACGAGATCAGCACCCACGTCGGCCGCTTTCGTGAAGATACCTCCCCCCACTCTGGCAAACAGCGCCTGCGTCGATGCCCCCATACCAAAGGTCAACATGGTTGTCGTGATCACTATCGCTTTCTCCGTGGATGTAGCCTCTTCCACGAAATAATCGAGCAATAACCACCATAACGAAATATCAAGCAGAGCCAAGCCGACCACTACTAATCCCATTACCGCACCCGAACGAAAAGCGACTTTCAATCCATCGTTCAAACTTCTGCGTGCGGCATTTGCCGTCCTCGCCGAAGCATAAGTTGCGGTTTTCATCCCGATATAGCCTGCCAGACCGGAAAAGAAACCTCCGGTAAGAAAAGCAAACCATACCCACGGGTTTTGCAGCCCGGGACCGTACGCCATCCAAGCAAACAGAATACACAACACGAGGAACACCATACCCACGATCCGGTATTGTTGTCGCAAATAAGCCATAGCTCCCCTGCGGACATGTCCGGCAATACGTTTCATCGTGTCGGTTCCTTCCGACTCTTTCATCATCCCTTTAAAGAAAATCCTCGCGAACAGAAGTGCGATAACGGCACATGCCGGTACTATCCAAAATAGATTATTCAACATGGTATTTATATTTGTAGTTAGTAAAAAGTCATACAAAAAAATACTCATCAAAATTTCAATGAACCTCGATGAGTAAAAGTACGAATAAAAACGAAAAATTATTCTCCGTTTCTATATTTTTTATAAAATTTTTAGATTACGCCGTATAGTTCGAACGGTTCCGCGCTCGTGATTTCCACTTCATAGAACTCTCCGACTTGTAAAGGACGGTCGGTTGTTACAAATACTTCCTGATCCACTTCCGGCGAATCGTATTGCGTGCGTCCCACGAAAAACTCGCCTTCCGTCCTATCTATCAATACGGTAAGTTTCTTCCCGATCCAACTTTGATTCAACGCCGCCGCCACTTCCAACTGTCTTTCCATTAATTCTTCCGCCCGCTTATTTTTTATTTCTTCAGCAACATCATCTTTATAATTCTTGTCGCAATAAGTATCATCCTCGTGCGAGTACGGGAATACCCCCAGACGTTCGAATTTCATCATTTCCACGAAATCAATCAATTCCCGGTAGTCCTCTTCCGTTTCTCCCGGGTGTCCCACCATTAAAGTGGTTCGCAAGGCTATTCCGGGTACTTCTTCTCGAATTTTATTGATGAGGTCTATGGTCTGTTGTTTTGTTACCCCTCTTCGCATCTGTTTCAGCATGTGATCACTACAATGCTGCAAAGCAATATCCAGATATTTGCATACATTTTCGCGCTCCCGCATCACGGGCAGCAACTCCATCGGGAACCCCGCCGGATAAGCGTAATGCAATTTTATCCACTTGATTCCCTTGATATCTGCAATTCGCTCCACCAACTCGGCAAGTCGATTTTTCCCGTACTTATCAATCCCGTAATAAGTAATATCCTGTGCCAACACCAATAGTTCCTTTACCCCTTGTTTAGCCAAACGCTCCGCTTCATCAACGATTTCCTCGAAAGGACGGGATTTGTATTCTCCCGTCATGATCGGAATGGCACAATAAGAGCATTTACGGTTGCATCCTTCCGATATCTTTAAATAGGCGTAATGCGGCGGTGTCGTCAAATGGCGTTCATTCCGAAGCTTTTCATCGTACTCTTTCCCAAGCTCCGCTAAAATACCCTTCCAGTCAAATTTCCCGAAATAAGCATCCACTTCCGGGATCTCTTTCTGTAATTCCGGCTCGTAACGTTGGGACAAACATCCCATAACAAATATCTTGTCCACCTTTCCCTCTTTCTTCAACTCCACCTGTTCCAGTATCGTGTTCACCGATTCTTCTTTCGCGTCCCCGATAAACCCGCAAGTATTGATTACAACAATCTTAGCCTTGGAATTCTCAACATCAACTTCAACACTATACCCTACTTTCTCCAATTGCTTCATCAACAACTCCGTATCCACGAGATTCTTGGAACACCCAAGACTTATAATATTTACTTTCTTCATTCTGCTTTCAAAATTTGCCGACAAAGGTAATATTTTTCATTTTCAATTTCTAATTCTGTATTTTAATTGACTTTCCGTATCTTTGTTAAATTCACCAGCTAATTTAAAGCTAACTGACATGAAGAATATAATAGAATCCATTATAAAAAAGTATCCTGTATCCCATGAAACGATAGAGGCATTGACTTCCCGTTTTGAAAAACACTTATTTCCCCGTAAATCCCATATTATAAAGGCAGACAAGCCCGACCGGAAAGTGTTTTTTATAGAATCGGGGCTCACGAGGTCTTATATCCTGTCTGACGGTAAAGAAATAACCACGTGGTTTTCCAAAGAGGGGGACTGGACTTACGGATCGTTGGACTTTCTAAAGAACAAGGTTGGTTTCGAGTATGTGCAGACTCTTGAAGAAACAATAGCATATTCCATTCCGATAGATACACTTAATGAGTTGTTCCGAACCAATGTCGAATTAGCTAATTGGGCTCGCGTTTCTCATCAAGATGCATTTCTGCTATTACAAGATTTGCGTATCGAAAGGCTTACACTCCCCGCTAAAGAACGGTATGAAAAACTACTCCGGG
This sequence comes from Butyricimonas sp. Marseille-P3923, assembly GCF_900184685.1. Taxonomy (GTDB): domain Bacteria; phylum Bacteroidota; class Bacteroidia; order Bacteroidales; family Marinifilaceae; genus Butyricimonas; species Butyricimonas muris. The sequence continues at coordinate 717,541 of NZ_FXXL01000007.1, read as the reverse complement.
ATCTTCCCGGCTTGTGCAACAGGGTTAATTTAGGTTATATTTCCTCCTATCTCGGTATTACATTACCCACTCTAAGTAGAATACGAGGAGAATAAAGGTACGATTTTAATCTATCACAAATTTTTTCCGGTTTCTCGTTCCTATTTTTGCTTTTATAAACTATAAAAAGTAACGAGTATGAAAGAAATAAGAAAATTTGCTGACACGTGTAATGTTGTTATCTTTGATTTCGGTGGTGTCATTATGGATGTCGATGTTAATAAAACAGTTAAATCTTTTGAAGAACTCAATATCGACGGACTCGCTTATAATGACATTATAGCCGAGAACGGGTCGTTTTTCCGTGATCTCGAACTCGGGTTAATAACTCCTGCCGAATTCATTGATGAATTTCACGTGAATTTTCCGGCATCAAAAAACGTATCGGACGAGGATATTTGGAAGGCTTGGAACAATATGCTTCAGCCCTACAATAAAGAAAGAATAGAGTTGATTAAAACAATAAGAAAGCGTTATACAACCTGTATTTTCAGTAATACCAACTATCCTCACCGGAAAACATATAAAGCCATGTTCCGGGAGCAATTCGGGTATGATTTTGAAGACCTGTTCGACAAATACTTCTATTCAGATGAATTACATTTACGGAAACCCGATCCAAAAGCATACGAGCGGATCACGAAAGAACTTGCAATAGCCCCTCGCGAAATATTATTCATTGATGATAATCAAGCCAATATAGAACAAGCCAAGGCAAACGGATGGCAGGCTCATCTCTTGAAGAAGGGAGAAACGATTTCGGATATTTTTTATTTTGACAACCAAGAAGAAACAAACGAAATATAATTATTACAGAGACTTTCCGTATCTTTGCAACGAATTTCAAGCAAATGACTAAAGTTCGTGAAGAAATAACTTTATGAACTTTACAAACTTTATGAACCTTATGAACTACAACATACAGCAATGGTTACCGACAACCAAAAAAGAAGTTGAACAGCGGGGTTGGAATAGTATCGATGTAATTCTCTTTTCCGGAGATGCTTACGTGGATCATCCCTCTTTTGGGGCAGCAGTTATCGGACGCCTGTTGGAATCATTGGGTTTGAAAGTGGCTATCGTTCCCCAACCCAACTGGCAAGACGATTTACGGGATTTCAAGAAATTAGGGAAACCCAATTTGTTTTTCGGTATTAGTCCGGGATGCATGGATTCCATGGTCAATCATTACACGGCAGCCAAGCGTCGCCGTTCGGATGACGCCTACACGCCCGGTAATCGTAGCGGGGCACGTCCCGATATGCCCACCATCGTTTATACCCGTATATTAAAAGAGTTATTCCCGGATACTCCCGTCATTATCGGGGGAATTGAAGCATCATTGCGTCGCTTCACGCATTACGATTATTGGAAAGATACACTTAAACCCTCTATCCTTTTTGAAAGTCAGGCAGATATGCTCGTGTATGGCATGGGAGAAAAACCGCTTACCGAGCTTTGTCAAATGTTACGGAGAGGGATTCCTTTCCACAGTCTGACAAATATCCCACAAACCTGCGTGCTACGGGATAAGGAAGAAAAATACGCCACGAATAAAAGATGGCAAACCATTACTTTAGCGTCACACGAGGAATGCTTGACGGATAAAAAGAAATACGCCACGAATTTCCGGTATATCGAAGAAGAATCCAATAGTATTCACGCCGCCAAATTGATACAACCGATTGAGGACAAACTTATCATCGTGAACCCGCCCTATCCTCCCATGACCACGGACGAGATAGATGCCGTTTACGATCTCCCGTTCACCCGATTGCCTCACCCGAAATACAAGGACAAGGAAATACCGGCATACAACATGATCCGACATTCCATCACCCTGCATCGCGGATGTTTCGGGGGATGTGCCTTTTGCACGATCTCGGCTCATCAGGGAAAATTTATTGCTTCCCGTTCCGAACAATCCGTCTTGCGTGAAGTACAGCACGTGTGCGAGATGCCGGATTTCAAGGGAACCATATCCGACTTGGGGGGACCCTCTGCCAATATGTACGCGATGCGAGGCAAAGACTTGAACATTTGCGGACTGTGCAAACGTCCCTCCTGTCTGCACCCTACCGTGTGTAAAAATCTGAATACCGACCATTCGCACCTGTTACAGTTATATAATAAGGTGCGGCAAGAACCGCGAGTGAAACACTGTTTTATAGGTTCGGGCATCCGCTATGATCTGGTTATGCACCGCACGGGTAACAGAGAAGTAGACTCGACAAACCGGGAATACCTCGAAACGGTCATTAAACACCATGTTTCCGGGCGCTTTAAAGTCGCACCGGAACATAGTTCTGACAACGTGCTGCATCTAATGCGCAAGCCCTCGTTCAAATTATTTCATGAATTGACAGCCCGCTTCAACGCGATCAATAAAAAAGAGCATTTAAAGCAACAAATCATACCTTATTTTATATCTTCTCACCCGGGATGCAGTCTCGTGGATATGGCAGAATTGGCCATCCAGACAAAAGAACTGGATTTCCGTTTGGAACAGGTGCAGGATTTTACACCCACGCCCATGACATTAGCCACGGATATGTATTATTCCGGACTTCACCCCTACTCCTCGCGTAAGATTCAGTCTGCCAAGACAGAAACAGAGAAAAAACGTCAGAATATCTTCTTCTTCTGGTATAAAAGGGAATTCAAGGATGAAATTATCGGTATCTTGACGAAACTGAAAAGAAATGATATCGTAAAACGGTTATATTCAAATAAAAATAGATAATTATTTATTATTTCACGATTAATCATTAACTTTGAATCACGTAATTATAAAAACAAATATGCGCCACTATATCTGGATAATGTTATTTTTCATACTCACCTCGTGCTCACATCATCAAGCGGTGAAGAGTAACCGACGGGGTATGGATTACATTACCCGGGAACAACCCGGAAAGGCCTTACAGGAATTCAATAACGCCATCGCATTGGATCCGAATCTCTTTTCGGCTTACTATAACCGGGCTATTGCATTGGCAAACCTGAAGCAACCCCAAGAAGCGCTTAAAGACATGAATTACGTGATTGCCAACGTGCCCAACCATGCTATGGCATATTACAACCGGGGAATTATTCACGAGAATTTGGGTGAACCCACTTTAGCGATACAAGATTACAGCCATGCCATTAATCTGCAACCCGATTTACTGGAAGCCTATCATTACCGGGGAATCGTGCGTTACGGGATGAAGGATTTGGACGGCGCATTGGCAGATTACGAGAAAGCGATCTCGTTAGGTTTAAAATCAAGCGCCTTGTTCTTTAACCGGGGGGTTATCTTCCACCAAAAAGGACAATTAAGCAACGCTATCGAAAGTTACACCCGCTCCATACAAATAGACCCCTCGAACGCGAAAGCCTATTACAACCGGGCTATATCCAAGCTGGTCGTTGATAATTACAAAGAAGCCCTCGAAGATCTCGAAATCTCGAAACGCCTCGGGTATCCTAAGGCGGCAGAAGTAATATCCCAATATTACCACTGATCGAATCGTTTCATCAGTAATTCACTAAATGCTTTGTTAGCGTGTTTACACAGCTTGTCCCGATCAAGGTCCCAGCACATATGAAATTCAGCATACCAAGACTTTTTCTTTTCTTGGAGTACTTCTATCCATATATCAGCGAATTCTTCTTCTGTAATATCGGCTATTTCTACAACCTCTTCATTCTCTTTGAAAGATTTTAAAAAATTGTCTGCCCATAATAGTATGAAATATTGTATGATCCCTCTCCTTTTCCCACATGTTTGGCGCAAATACAAATAGAGTATCTTCCCTATCCTGTCAAACACCGGTTCGTATTCAATATATTGTAAAGAAAACAAAAGCATCACTTGGACGCCCCTCGTCAATGGCTCGTCCCATTTTTCCTTTTGCAGATAATCCGGGACATTGCAATATTGCATACAGTCCATCACACCCAACTCGGTCATTTCCAGTCTTTGATATCCATATCTGATACACCATTCTATCGTGTCTTCTTGTTCCGAATTCGAAAGTAAATATCGCAAGCATAGTAATTTCCCGTAACCACTTAACGGTTCTATCAGTTTGATAAGAATAACCTCCCATTCAGGTGTCATATTAAACAGTGCTATCCCGACATAGAATGTGAATTCTTCATGCTGGCTGAGCGTGGTCAGTAAATTCAAATCTTTCTTATTACGAAGCATACCCACAAAAAGAATACCCAGCTTCACCACTTCCTGGTCCGGTGCTTTTCGAACCATCCAGTAAATTAATTCTATAGCATTATATTCAATCCTTATCTTTCTATCAGACAATTTTTCAAAAAACTCATCCATGTACCCTATGATGTGATGATCTTTCACCATATTATAGAACTTGACCTTATCTTCAAGATGCGCATGTTTTGAATAATTATCGAATAAATAAATCAACCGGTTAATAAACTTTGAGTTTATCTTAGGGTCTTCTCTATCTATCAACGAGTAATCATTATACCCCGGGGTATAATCCTTCCAATGTAGGTTATTCTCGCTAACATCCGGTAAATATCTATCCTTCTCATTCTTGTCTTTCAAATGGGCTTTTACATGCTCGAAAATAGGCGGTCGTCCCTCCCATGGTAACTTACCGCTAAAAGAATCTGTTTTCATATCATTGAATTTTAAAATTCCTCACCAATTTGTTCAAAATTACAAAAAAAAACGGCATAAAAAAAAGAAGGCTAAGTAAATCTTAGCCCTCTTCCTCTTTAGCAAGACTATCTTTAACTTTGAGGAGTTGTCAATTTTGTCATGGCGTCCTTTACTTCCTTTAGAACCTCAGGAGCTTCCACGTTCTTCGGGTCAGCACTCATGGCTTCAACCAAGAACCCTTGAGCTTTTTTAAACTCTGCCATTGCTTTTGCTTTTCCTGCCTCGTATTTATCATTTTCCTTGTTAGCGAAAGGAGTGGCTTCTTGAAGAATAGCGGCACCGTTATTAAAATACAAAGTACCTAAACTAACCAATCCTTGAGCTTTAAAACCTTTGTCACTCATGTTGGCTATTTTCTGGTAATTCTCGGCAGCCTTGGCAATATTATTCGCCTTTTGGAATTTCTGCCCTTCTTTCAAGAAATACACGGCATATGTTCTCATCAAAGCGGAATTCTGTCCCGGAGTCGCCTTGATTCCTTCTTCCAGTGTTTTAATCATCTGGTCTGTTTTCTTCAAGTTCTTCTCGGCATCTGCTTTGCCGGCATAGGAATCTTTTAATTTGTATTTATTCGCGATAGACATCGTGAAATACTTCTCGGCAGCCGCGTAATCTTTCAGTTTATTAGCACAAACAGCCACGTTGTAAACACTGGCGTCATCTTTAAAATCTATTGCTTTTAAATAATTCTCCCAATTGGTAAATGCTTCCTTGTAATTTTTTGCTTTCCATGCGGCATTTCCCGCGTTCTTTAATTTACCTGCTTCTTCTTCCGTCGTTTGTGCTGCAAGTGTTCCCACAAAAAAGCTTACTAGAACAAATAAAAGTAGTTTTTTCATAATCCTCTGAGTTTTGTATTTTACGTGATAAATTTCATTATTCATGCCCCTAAGATAACACACTCTTAAGAAAAATCAAAAGCCTCTTAACTTATTTTTCACATTTATGAGTTCATTTTACGCTATCTGACTGATAAAGAAGTGACAAAATTTTCTTCAACCCAATCTCGTCTTCCTTGTCAAATGCCGATAAATGATCGCTATCCACGTCTAAACAACCGAAAATAACCCCTTTTTGATCTCTTAGCGGGATTACAATTTCACTTTTTGAAGCCGCATTACACGCGATATGTCCGGGAAACTCTTCCACATTATCCACGATAACGGTTTCTCCCGAATTAATAGCCGCCCAACAAACACCCCCGTTACGCAATTTCTGACAAGCCACAGGACCTTGGTATGAACGCACGATCAATTCTCCATCTATCAACACGTACACTCCCGTCCAAAAAAAAGATTGCATCTTGTGATGCAACACCGCTTCCATGGTCGCCAGTCGAGCCCAGACATCTTCCGTCGACTGAATGTACTGCTTGATTTGTTCGTACAAACGATCGTATTTGGCTAGTTTCTTAGATTGATCCATATATTAATTTCTGATTTGCGAATTACGATTTATGATTCCGGAACTATATCGTAAATCTGAAATCATAAATCGTAAATTAGAGCGTTATTAAAGTTTTTCCAAAATATCAACCAAATGCTGCCACCACATTTCCACAGTCTTGATATTTATCTTTTCGTCCGGCGAGTGTACGCCCCGTAAAGTCGGTCCGAAAGAAACCATGTCCATGTTCGGGTATTTCTCGAGGAACAAACCACACTCCAACCCGGCATGGATAGAACGCACGATAGGTGCTTTGCCGAACAAACGTTTGTATGACTCCACTGCCACTTTTACCACGGGAGAATCCGGATTCGGAGCCCAACCGGGATAACCTTCTCCATGTTCGACCTTGGCTCCTGCCAGCGTGAATACGGACTCAACCATATTTGCGATATTGAATTTCTCCGAATTTACATCACTGCGCTGGGAAGTCGTGATTAAAATGTTGTTCGGTTCATTAAACCGGACTGCTGCCAGATTCGTGGATGTTTCCACCAATCCCGGCATACGATAACTCATGGAGAAAACCCCGTGCGGACATGCATACAATGAATTAAGCAATGCGTTAGTGCTTTTTGCTGTCAGCACTTCCGCAGGAACATCATCAGATTCCAATGCCAACTGTAAACCCGGCTCGGTAATCTTCCACACGTTTTCCATTTCCGCCGCGTAAACATTAAAATCCGCTCTCACGTTTTCACGATATTGATCTTCAAAGGTGATCACGGCAGAAGCCTCGCGAGCGATAGCGTTACGCAAATTCCCTCCCTCGAGAACAGAAACCCGTACTCCATACTTCCGGTTCAGATCCCACACGAACCGATTCAGTATTTTAATGGCATTTCCTCTACCTTTATTAATATCGTCACCGGAGTGACCTCCTTGTAATCCTTTTACCTGTATTTTCACGGCGAAAGAATTTGCCGGAGTCTTTTCCGTTTCGTATCCCATATTAATAACGGTATCGATACCTCCCGCACAACCGATGAACATCTCTCCTTCATCTTCCGAATCAAGATTTAAAAGGATATTACCACTCAGGAACCCCGGTTGCAAAGCAAATGCACCTGTCAATCCGGTTTCCTCATCCACGGTAAACAAACATTCGATAGGACCATGAGCAATATCCGTAGAGGTCAACACGGCCATTTGCGCCGCCATACCGATTCCGTCGTCCGCACCCAAAGTAGTTCCTTTAGCGCGTACCCACTCCCCATCCACGTAAGGTAATATAGGATCTTTGTCGAAATCATGTATCGTATCGGAATTTTTCTCGCATACCATATCCATATGTGCTTGCAATATCACGGTCGGGGCATTCTCCCGTCCTTTTGTTGCCGGCTTCTTGATCAACACGTTTCCGGCATCATCTCTTTTTGCCTCTAAACCATGCTTGCTTGCCCAATCCAACATGTAAGCAATAATCTTTTCTTCTTTTTTAGAAGGGCGGGGAACTTGACAAATTTCTTCAAAATATCCCCAAACAGCTTCCGGTTTTAATCCTTGAAAAACACCCATAGTAATTTTAGATTTTAGATTTTAGATTTATGAATTTGGATTTGTAATTTCTTTTAATCGTAAATCGTAATTCATAAATCATAAATATATTATACATTCAGTTTCTTCAACACCCAAATGGCAGACTTCAACTCTTGCGAAGACAGGGTGAAACTCATGTCCGTGTGTACCTGCTCTTCTATCCGCTCCAACGCGTGACGGGAATCAATTCCTTTTTCCGTCAGAACGATAAAATTATTCCGCTTGTCCTCTTTGCACATTTTTCGTTGAACGTATCCTCTTTTCTGTAAGGTGTTCAACAATTTAGTGACATTATATTTGTCCTTTTGAAGTTGTTTGGAAATGGTTTGTTGGTTCACGTTATCTTTTGCCCACAACACCTGCAAAAGCTCGTATTGCTCCCGGCTGATATCATAACCGGCATTTTGAAAACTACGATTCAGCATTTTCGTGTAACCTCTTTCCGCCTTGCTCAAAAGGGCTACCAGTTCACTTAGTTCGGTCATAGTCGTTGCATTTTATACTATGCACAAACTTAATTATTTTTTCCGAAAATAAATACTTCAAGCAAGATTATTTCTCTCGAAAATTACTTGATAACCTCCCCGTTCTCGTAATATCGCTCCGGTGACAAGAAAGAAAAATAGACATCACTCTCCGGATATCCGGCTTCTTGTAAACTCTGGTAGACGATCTTAGCTAAAGCATCCTGTTGTTCTTTCGGGCGTTCGAAATACTCGATCTTCACGAACGGATACGCCTGCAAATGCTCATCCCCGGACACAAAAGAGGAATGCACCACCTCCAATACAACCGTTTCCCGGGGACATCCCAAGGTACTTACAATTTCGGAAATCAACCGCTCGCCTACCCGAGCCAATTTCTCTTTTTCTATGGCATGAAATCTCAAAAAAGGCATAACTATTAATTGAAAATGCAGAATTGAAAATTGAAAATGATCCTCTATCCTGCAAGATTAAACATTTTAACTTCAATGGAATATTTTCATTATATCTCCCATAAAGAAATAATTCTCCACTTTCAATTTTCAATTTTCAATTGTTTGAAGAACCATTCTGATGTTTCCCGTACTTTCTGTACTACATCGTTTAACGGTAACGGCATTTGTCCCCCCGCGGCATTCAAGTGTCCTCCCCCGTTAAAATATTCCTTCGCCCACAAATTCACGGGTATATTTCCTTTTGAACGGAATGACAATTTCACTTTATCCTTACGTTCCGTGATCTGCACGGAAACCAATATCTCTTCTATTGACAGCGGGATATTCACCAGACCTTCCAAATCCCCGTCCTTGTAATTATAGACATCCAATTCCTGCAAAGTAATCGGAATAACGGCAACCGGGAAATGTTCATCTATCGTGAGTTTATTCAAAAGACAATTTCCCGTCAATCTCAATCGAGAGAGCGTGTTACGCTGGTAAAGTTGCTCATGCACGTAATCCTTGTCCAGCCCCAAGGCTAATAAATCGGCAATTACCCGGTAGGTTTCCGGATGAGAAGAATTATGACTCAAACCGCCCGTATCCGTTGAAATCCCGGCATATATGGCATTGGCTATATCCGTATCAATGATCTCTTTTCCCCATATCCCGGAAATCACGTTATACAACAATTCGCACGTGGAAGAAACACTGGTATCGGAAATCCGATAAGTCACCTCGTCCGGATCGGGATGATGATCTATCATGATCGTTTCCCCCTTGAATTCCCTCACGAAAGGCTCCAAATCCCCTTCTCTCGCTATGGTATTATGATCCAGCATAAACAATACATCCGCTTTTCTCAACCACTGTTTACACTCCTTCTGTCTATTCTGGAAAGAAATGGCATCCGGTATACGTTTCAACCACTTCAAATAATCCGGTATATAATCACACGTCATCAATTGCGCGTTGATCCCGACTTTATCCAACACTTGCCACAAGGCTGAACACGATCCCGCCGCATCCCCGTCAGGGGAAATATGAGGTATAATAACAACATTCAAATTTTTGACTGCCAGTCTTTCTTTTATCTTCTCGATGATTTCTTCGTACATTCTATCTAATTTTCGAATTCTCGCAAAAATAGGAAAAAACTACATTTATAACGTGTAATCTCAAAGATAAAAATACAAACACTGATTATTCTGCAACTGAATTATCCCTAAATCAAGTGAATGACAATTCCAAACATGGAATTTTGAGGATTAAATAGTCCATTTGAATTTAAATAAACCAACGTTTTATTATATTACAAATATAGGCTAATTATTGGGAATCTCGAAGATTTTTTTCATCTGTTTAATTTTTTCATTTTCAATATGAAATGAAAAAAATGAATCTTTAAAAGGACATATTCAGAATCCTAAATTTTGAATATTATCAAACGTTCCTTTTATGATTACATAAAACAACAATTAAATATCTAATATACAACAAATAATACATTTACCTAAAGAATCTATTAACCATATGTGAACGTCACTATTATTATGCAAGATAATTTGATTATAAATCTTTTAGGAAAAGATCAAGAAAAATCTTTCCGTTACCTGTATGAAAAATATGTTGTTCAATTGCGTTATTTTGCCGCTAAATACATTGACGATAAAATGACTGTTGCAGATATCGTACAAGACGCGTTTGTTCGGCTATGGGAAAAAAAATCTCAATTCCAAGATGAAAATACTATCAAAGCATTTTTATATAGGGTAGTTCAAAATGCTTGTATTGACCTCATTCGTCATCACGAGGCAGCCCAAAATTACACGAAACACGTCATAGCAGAAAATGAAGAAGATTCCTTTCTGGACAATATACTTGAAACAGAAATATTTCAAGCTTTGCGAACTGTATTCAACGAACTTCCCCCCGCTTGCAAGGAAGTTTATCTATTAAGCCTCAACGGCAAATCCCATGAACAGATCTCCCAACTGTTAGATATCTCGATAAACACCATAAAGAAGCACAAGAACAATGCCAATCATTATATGCGTGAAAGATTAAAACACATATTATCCATATTACTATATATTTGAATTTCGCTAATAAGCCAATCAAGATACATTACAATATTAATTTAATAAAAAATTCTCCTCAAGATTCAGCAAGAATACATGAGGAGAATGAATTAAAACACAACACATTCAGGCACCAACTTAATCACTCGCTCTGCTTCAAACCTTGTTTCACTTTTTCCACGAAAACATCCGGAGATTGAGCTCCTACGATTTGAAAAAGCACCTCTCCTTCCGCATTCAATAAAAACATCGTCGGGAACGATTTAACCCCATATCTCTTGCCCAACTCTCTCCCTTCCTCTGTTTCCATATCAATTTTCACGTTCACGAAACGTGCATTCATGAAATCCCCAACAGCCTTAAGCGGGAAAACTTGATTACTCATTTTCTTGCAAGGACCGCACCAAGTCGTGTAACAATCCAAGAACACAAGCTTATTCTCCTGCTTTGCCTTTTTCAGTACTTCAGCGAATGACAAATTCTCGAACTTCATTCCCTCCTTGTTCACGAGTTTATTCAAAGCTCCTTGATAATAATCTCGAGCCGTCCCCTTCATTTTGTCCATTTTTTCCTTCAAATAAGCGATAACAAGCGCCTCCTCGGCTGTGGACAAATCTGGTAAATTCACTAAACCTAAATCAACATTTACAACAAGTTGTGGATGTAAACCGCTAGATTTATGTTTTAAAATATTCAAAATCTTATTCAGGTCCCGATCCGTGTGCGCTTTAACGATATCGTACACTGTATAAACCGTGCTTGTATCCGGTAAACCATTATTTTGCATAGAGATATAAAGATCTAATAACTTCTCGCTATTGTAAATCTTCTCTCCGGTTGTATAAGGATATAATTCTCCCATATACCCCTTCTCTATTAACTTATTCACTGACATCAAACCATTCTGCTTCACGAAATCTTTCTTGTGCTCCACCATGAAACGGAACATGTCATCATCCAAGCCACGTACTTTTTTACAGTATAAATCCCAATTCTCAGCTTTACACCATTCGGATTTCTTCAATTTCGTGAAAAATTCATCTGTTACCAGTTTCGCTTTTTCTCTTTCATCCGCTACATCCAATATTTTGGCGTAATCCCTTAAAAACTTCACTCCCCGTTCACCACTTTCATACCTTCTATTCATCTCCGGCAAAGTCGTTTTCGGGTTCAACGCTTGAGCCAATAACTGCTGGAATTCAGGTAATTTTACACCACCGACAATCCGGTAAAGAATTTCACCGTTACTATCCAATACCAGATAATGGGCTTGAAACTTCACGTCATATTTTTTTGCGAAAGGCTTTCCCTCTTTCGTGGTCACGTCAATAAAGAAATTCACGAAATGCTTATCCATCCAATCGGCAAACTTTTGATCACTAAACACCAATTTATTCATGGCATGGCAAGGTACTGCCCAATCGGCAAAACAATTAAAGAAGATTGGTTTTTTCTCTTCTTTAGCCCTTTTCAAAGCCTCTTCAAAAGAATAAACGTACTTCATCCTTACATCTGCTTTCACTTCATCCCCGTACATGCTTTGGGCAGAAACGCCCAAAGCAATAAATAACATACTTACAAACAATACAATCTTTTTCATCATAATTTACTTTAATTATTCTTTAATACAACGTACACTATAAGCTGCTGTCAAATCGGAAGTTCCACGCATAATTTGATCATTTTCCATGGAAAGCAACCGGATAATCCCGTGATTAATCGTATCATTCTCCACAACCTTTGAAGACGACCAGAAATAAGCCCGACTTCCCTTATTAATGAAATTTGTTCCATACATAAAAGTACCGAAAACCCGAGCTCCGCTAAATAAAGCATCAAAACCGCATCCATCTTTTCCGGCTTTCAACAGGCGTCCCTCTTCTCCACCTCTCCAAACATCCAATTTATCAAGTTCCGAAAGCGACATTCCTAAATTCTCTTCTAACTTTTTCCAATCCTCATCCGTGGGCAATCGCCATCCCTCGGGCATAGCTTTCACTGCCCCGTCATAAGAATAAAGAAAACCGTTTACCGATGAATAATTCCCATTCTTAGCTTCCGTATCCTTTAAATTATTTTCTACAAGCTCTGCAAGAGCAAACGGCAAAAGATTATTATACATCCTTTTAATAGCCTTCACTCCATTAGGACAAGTAACTTCACACGTTCTCTCTACCATACTTATTGCTTGAGAAACAGGCATTTGATAATTCACCACATACGCCTTTAATAAATCACCTACGGAAAAATTATCATTATATCGCTCGGATAACTCTCCCCGTTCCATGGCAGCATTCATAGAATCTGTAAAAAGTTCTACACTAACCTTTGCATCATATTCCCTTACAGCTCCTTCTTTAAACGTGTAACACCCATCTATACTTCCCAATGGCAAACGATATTTCAAATTCTCTGCCATCCATGTCTGTTCGCCAATGGTCACGCATTTATACACTTTCATATCACGTGGGTCCGTGAATTCGGAAAAAGCAACCTCCGGCTTTACCACGTGATCATCATCATTATTACATGCATAATAAACAATCACGCTCAACAGTATTATCATTATCTTTTTCATCTTCTGTTTACTTTATAATTCAACACCCAATTCATTGACAACAATTTCATACAGAATATTATATTTCTGCATTACCAAGGGAGAGTCTCCCCATTTTTCTTCAAATTCTTCCGGTGACCACCTCAACATTTCCGTGATATACCCGACTAAATCGTCCTCTTTCTTTCGCGGTGTCCAAGTATTAGCTAACCCGCAAGAAACAAACCCCCATGTTCCTATCTTTTCCCGAACACACTTTCGAAAGTTTTCCAAACCTTCAGGGGTAAACCATTGAGCAGTCCCCCAATTATCATCAAAACACTGAGGCCCAAAAGAAGATTGTCCCGGAATATAAGTCCAGCTACCGGTAAACCCAAAATCATTAGGAAACACCAAGTATTCATAATAATCGGGATCTAAAGAAGAAAAACTAGTATCAAACCATTCCGGCTTGGAAAAACTGTAAAATTGTGCCAATAACGTCGTGTAATTCAATATTTTACTCTTCACCATTTCCTTCATCATCTCCGTGGGCAAATCACGTATCACCCCGTCACTTTTCCAATCACCTGTCATCAAAAGTGTTCGTAAATAAATTTGATACGCACCTTCATCCAAAACTTGAATATTATCATAGTTATCTTGTGCTCTAACAGATTTCACTACAAAAAAATTATACGGGTAAAGTGCTTTATTAACAAGGGCCAAATAATTCTCAATAATATTTAAAGCCTTTAATTGTTCTTCCGGTTCTACAAGGTATTCATACCGATATGCAAATTGAGAATAAGAAGAAAAATTCCATGCCAAATCCAAGGTTTCATATCGATAGATAGGATTTCCATTTATATCTTCCTTCAGGAAAGATTTCTTGATCGTATCGTTAAAGTAAACCGGAACATTATACTTCTTGTAAATCTCGTATACCCGATGTTTCACGGGATCTGACGGGTCGTCTTCAATCACGTAAAAATTCTCGTACTCGATTTTCTGTGTTAAAGCACCTTCTTTCGAGCAACCGAACATAAAAATAATCAATACAATGTACAATATTGTCTTCATACTCGTGTGGTTAATTATTTTATTCATTTTATTTTTCATCACCGGCTCCACCAGCAGACCTATAGATTAAATGAGAATATCCCCTTTGCTCCCTTGGATTATCCTGCATACCGGTATCAAATTCCAACACGGACTTTGGAATAGCAAACGTGTATGCCAAATCGTTTTCTTGCAGAGAATAAACTTCCCCATGTTTAAACTCACGTCTATTATCCCAATCATAAACAGAAAACATATGTTCTATGACCTTTTTAAAAGGAGCTTTACGGCATACGGCATATCGGCGTAAATCAAACCAACGGTGCCCCTCGAAACACAACTCCTTTCTTCTTTCCTCTCTCACGGCTTCCGTTATATCTGCTGCAGAATATTCAATATCCCTGTATTCAGCTATCCTATTTCTCCTCAAACGATTCAAGTATTCGGAAGCCGTACCGGGATCATCAGACATGGCACACGCTTCTGCCATATTCAAATACCCCTCCGCTGTTCTTAACAACCAAAAATCAGAAACATTCGAGCGATAAACACCTCTTTTGTATTTTCTTCCCAACCCTATACTATCTATCTCCGAAGCATTAGAAAAATATAAATCACGTCGACAATCAGCCTCCTCGTATAAACGGTACAAATCTTTAGTCACGCAAAAATTTCCCCCTAATCCCGTAATATCATTCTGTAAACTCAAAGAGCCTTGTGAAAATAAAACTTCAACACTATTTTCAGATATTGCGACCGCTTCCGGGTCCGTGAGTGAATTAAAATTATACAAGTCACGTCTTAACTTCAAAAAATCCTCGGCGGCTACTCGTGCATTTTTCCAATCTTGCATATACAAGTACACCCGACTTAACAACAAACGTGCGGCTGCCTCAGAAGCCCGATAAAAAGAACGAGTCTGGGGACTTTGTTGAAAACACTTCACGGATACCTTCAAGTCATCCACGATCTGCGCATAAACCTCAGCGACGGACGCTCTTTCGAATTGCGTGTTTTTATCTTTATCATGTTCCACGTAATGCGTCAACTTCAAGGGAACTCCTAAGGTAGATGCCGCAGTTTCCGGAGCATAGGCATTAGCATACACATTCACCAGTACCAGATAGAATTGGGCACGCAAAAACAAACATTCGCCTTGAAGTGTCAATGCATCCAATTTTTCTTGTGGTAAAGCCTGACTCACGTTTTTCAACTCGTTCAAGATAATATTAGTGGTATTTATGCGACTATATAACTCATCCCACAAGGCATTATCTCCGGATAAATTTTTTTGGTCATAATCTCTTCCCACCTCGTATTGCCAAGTATAGTAACCGTAATAAGTAGTATTCAAATACATGTATTCATTACTCGTGTTAGCCGTGTGCATTATCACAGTATTAACGTCATCATCTAAAATATGTAACCACCATCCGACAGTACCTCGGGCTAAATCCTTCACCTCGCTACTTGGTAAGTATCCGCTTCCTAAAATTACCTCGTTTAAATCGGACACTGTTTTGGGTATAACCAAATCTTGCGAATAATCTTCCAAAAAATCAGAACATCCGGCAAACAGCACCACGATAATACTATATATAAAATATTTCATCTTAATTTCTATTTAAAAAGTTACATTAAATTGAAATGTATACGACGGTCGAACAGACAGATTCGGTTTCGCAAATCCCGATTGCGAGGGATCTTGACCTTTCAATTCTTTCGCCGACAGGGTAAACAAGTTCATCGCGTTCAAACTCACTTGGATTGCCTCAAAAGGAGTGTACGACAAAATATCCTTACCGAACGTGTAGCGCAAAGACATCGAATTACATCTAAGATAATTACCGCTTACAACCCGAAGGTTGGATTTATCGTACATATCCCACGTGCTACGGGCAAATTTCTGAATATGCGTTGCATTATTCAGGCTACTTGAAAAATGAGCATAATAGTGCATGTAATCAGCATCCGCCGGACTCAATATAGCGGGAATATTTGTTTTCATTTCGTCACCGGGAACTTGCCAACGATTTAAAAACTCCTTTCTAACATTAGCTTCCGCACTCACCCCGGATACAATAGGTTCGTAAAGAGCAAATAAACGCACCTTTGAACCTAACCCGTAAGCCATATTCATCGTCAACGTGAAATTCTTATAGGTGAAAGTATTGGCAAAATTTCCACTGAACTTCGGTTCTCGCTGCCCACTCTTTTCCATGATCATCAAAACGGTTTCTTCCAACGATTTATATTTCAAAAGGTGTTGACGATCAGCATAATCATCAAATACCGGAGTTCCATTTTCAGGACTCAATCCTAAAAATTTATACGAATAGAAAGAACCTATCGCCGTACCGTTAATAATTGCTGTTCCATTCAAATAATCGTCTATAGTATAAACCTCAACTGTTTCCGATTCCACCTTATTCATATTTCCGGAATATTGAGTAGAAAACAACCACTGGAAATCTTTTGTTTTTATAGGTTTCACTTGCAAAGCGATCGAATAACCGTCATTTTTTAAATCACCGCTATTCATCGTGTAATTGGAAAGTCCATTAACTGTTGATACTCTTACCGAAGTGAAACAATCTTCTGTCTTTTTAAAATAAAGAGAACCTTCTATATTCACGCGAGATTTAAAAAATGACAAATCCAACCCGAGGTCGAAAGAGTGAGTCTCCTCCCACTTCAGATTCGGGTTCGGGTAACGGGCGATAACCGATACATTTTCATTATACATCGGGTCTATCGTTCCTTGTTTAATCGTCAAGTTCGGACTTTGATCATCCAACATATTACCCTGATAACCGTATGAAGTCCTAAATCTTGCTTCATTTACAAAATTCCAGTTTCTTAAAATATTTTCTTTTAAGTTCCAACTTCCGGAAATTGCCCAAATAGGCAAGAATTTATCATTACTTTGACTACCGAATTTATTAGAAAAATCACAACGCGCATTAGCATACAGCGTGAAATGATTACCGTAACTATAACTTAAAGTCAAATATCCAGATACTTGATGCGAGATTCCATGTTTCAGTGTTCTGTGATTTTCGTTCAACCATTTGGCATAGCGAGTATACAAGGTAAGATCAACCTCATCAATAAATTGCATTCCCCGATCTTTTACATATCCCCGGTTTTCATCACTGATACTCCGTGAAGTCGAGCCATTCATCTCGAACCCTCCAGTGGACATAATCATGTGTTGATCATCACTACCGAACGGTTTACGAAAATCGTATTGTACACGGAATACATAACTTTCGTTTATCGTGTTGGTGGTTTTCAAGATACCACCGTAAGGCAAATAACACTCCCCGTCATCTCCCGGCATAGGAACTTCCTCGTATTCGGCATTTTTCCAACGAGCCGCGTAATGTGACTTTTCCCCCCACCACTGTTCTTGCAAAGTACTACTTCGATTATAATTTCCAGCTATTGTAACATCCAACTCCCTCCACGGTGAATATTTCAAATTCAAGCGAGCACCTAGCGTATTACCATCATAGGAATTTGAACTATTGTCAATCTCATTCAAAATATTATACCTAAACAGACTGGCCCACCTATTCATCCCATTGTAAGCCGATTTCTCGTAATAATACAAAGTACCATCTGGGTTATAGCAAGGCAAGGCTCGTGTTGTATTATAAGCGTAGTCCATTGCGTCAATTTCCGGCATCAAATGATTCTTCTTTTGCACGTTCCCGTCTAAAGAAAAACTAGCTTTTACTTTCTCTGAAAAAGTCATATCCATATTTATTCTCGCCGTGTATCTTTCCGTGTATGTCGTTTTAGATACTCCATCCTCGTAATTATACCCTAGGGAAGCATAGTAACGTACACTCTCAGCCCCCCCCGAAACACTTAAAGTATGATCATGAGAATAAGTATCTTGTGTCAAAATATCGAACCAGTCGGTATTCACTGTTTCATATCTCTTCACTTCATCTAAAAACTCGTCGTAATTCGTTTGTCCCGTGTAAAGACGATATGCGGCACCTTCATACCCCACCATCGGCATATTACTTGGGAACGGATAATGCAATTCCGTCAAATCCTTTCCGAACTGCACACGTTGCTGTGAATTCATCAAATTGATATTACGGTCTGAATAACGGGGACGGCGTGTGTATTTTGACGAATGATTATAAGAAACACGTGCAGGTCCGATTCTTCCCTTCTTTGTTGTTACCACAATCACACCATTCGCCGCACGGGTACCGTAAAGAGCTGTTGCGGAAGCGTCTTTCAACACGTCAATACGCTCAATATCCTGAGGATTAATTCCGGCGATAGCATTCCCGATAATATTAATATAATCAGGATTGTTCAAATCGTCATTACTCACGTCTACCGGATCATCCAAAATAAAACCGTCCAAAACCCACAGGGGTTCCCGGTTACCCAACAACGTGGAGGTTCCTCTTACGCGAATACGCGGAGTTGCCCCAACCTCTCCCGAGTTAGTCATCAACAATAACTCCGGTATTCTCCCTTCCAACGCTTGATCAATACTCGTCATACCCGGCACCAACACGTCTGCCGCGTTCACGGTAGTAATCGCACTTGTCAAATGCTTCTTGTCAATCGTTTGATAACCCGTGATTACCACTTCATCCATCTCGGCGACATCTTCCTCCATCTTAACATTGATGTTCAGTTTCTCTTTCACGGTAATATATTGAGTTTTCATACCGATAAAAGAAAACATCAATATAACCTCCCCGGTTGTCGGGACACCAAGTTTGTAATTACCATTCACATCTGAAACAGTACCGACGGTCAACCCCTTGATTAAAATCGTAACCCCGGGTAAGGGACTTCCGTTCATGTCTGAAACTCTTCCCGCAACCACTTTCGTCTGTTCCGCCTTTGTCTCTTCTCGCCGAATGACAATAGTCTGCCCGTTAATAGCATAAATCAATCCTGTACCCTTCAAACAATCAGAGAGAACTGCATCAATCGTCGCATCCTTGTACGAAACATCCCTCTGCTTAAAAGCGGATAAGTAGGAATCGCTATAAACGAAATCATACGTCGAAATTCGTTTAATCTCGTTGATGACCTCTTTTAAAGTAGCATTTTTCAGACTAAAGGTCATTTTTACCTCCTGACAATAAGCTCGTTGGCTTAATTGAGTCGTGAAAACAAGGAAAAGCAGGAATAAAAACCACCTTTTCCTCACAACATTAAAATTTTTCTTCATAGATTTGTATTTGAATTTAATAATCATTCTGCCCCTGTTCGCATCAGAGGTAGTTTTTAAGTAGCGTTACCAGCGCTACTTTTTATTTTACAATCACGGTATTATCCTCTATTTCAAATTTCACGCATCCTGTTTCTTCCAGCAAATCAAGCACCTCTGCGAATACCTCGTGTTTTTTGATATTCAAAGAGAAGGGTAGCACACGCGACTCTTCCCGTTCGAAAACCACGTTAAAAGCGTACCACCGTCCCAAATCTTTCAGAACCCGTTCCAACGGGCAATTGTCAAAAATCAGACGTCCGTCTTTCCAACCGATATATAAATTGACATTAACCTCTTTCGCATCCAGCCGTCCATCCGATCTATTGAACGTAGCCTGCAAGTCCGGAGTCAGGATAACACTGCGCTCCTCTGATTCCACGCTCACTTTCCCTTGTTTTAAAGTCGTTTTGATACATTCTTCATCACTGTAAGCCCTTACCCCAAATTCTGTACCCATAACTTGAACCCGCAGGGGATCGACATCCACGATAAAGGGTTTGGTCGCATCTTTTTGTACTTCAAAATAAGCCTCTCCTTTCAAACGAACTCTTCTCTCTTGCCCCGTAAAATGCGCCGGATAAGATAATTCCGATTCGGCATTCAGATATACTGTCGAACCATCGGACAAAACCAACACGTATTCGCCTCCCCGGGGAATCCGCAACGTATGATATTCGACTATCGTATCCACGTTTCCCGATGAATAAGTCAACATCTCACTATCGGCAGATAAAGTAACCCTATGATTGGTCAATGCCTCCAAATCCTCCTCGTTCTTTAAATCGAACTTCCTCCCGTCGGACAAAACCAAAATAGCCCTAGACTCCAATTCTTGGATTGCATTCCTTTTGGCTACCACGACCTCTTTTTCCGGAATATATTTCTCGTTACTAAAGTATAGCACTCCACCGACAGACAATAACATAACGGCTATCGCAGCGTATTGCAAAACTCTTCTTAACCCGATTCGACGGCTCCCTATCGTTCTCGTGTAAATTTGTTTCCACTCGGCATCCATCTCCTCTCCCGTCATTTCATGAGCCGTCAGGCTCTCCTCGAAATGTCGACGGGAAATCATCCGTTGAAAAATCTCCTCGTTCTTGGAAGATTCCATACGCCACGCATCCAAATCCTCCATTTCCCGCTTATTTAAGTTGCCTTGCACGTAGCGGGCGATCAATTGAACTATATACTCTCGTGTTTTTTGTGTCATATTCTTTGCTTGTTTCTCCTAAAACGGAACCCTACCCGTTTGGTGTAATATGAAATATGACCTTTTTTCAAAAATATTTTACAATTCGCTTATTTGCAATATTTTACATCATGTTTTTTTTTACAATTTTACCCTATTTCCATGGTTATCTCACAGTAATACTACTTCTACTCTCTTACAAGCTACTCCTATGTCCCTTACACCACCATTCACCAAGGGTGATGCGAGGGATGTAAAAGTTTGCTGTAACAATCGAGAGGTAGTATTACAGTGAAATAACCCTAGGATTACATATAAACATCACTAAACTAAGCATAAAAAAAGCGCCCCGAAAGGCGCTTGTATATTATTCCCACTCGATGGTGGCTGGTGGTTTTGAACTAATGTCATAAACAACCCGGTTGATACCCCGCACGTTATTTATGATTCGGTTGGAAACCTTTGCCAAGAACTCGTAAGGCAAATGACACCAATCGGCAGTCATTCCGTCCGTCGATTCCACGGCACGCAAGGCAACCACGCTCTCGTAAGTACGTTCGTCCCCCATCACCCCGACACTCTTGATCGGTAACAGAATCGTACCCGCTTGCCATACTTTATCATATAATCCCGCTTCCTCAAGCATGGATATGTAGATATGGTCGGCTTCTTGCAACAATGTCACTTTCTCTCTCGTGATCTCACCCAGAATACGAATAGCAAGTCCCGGACCGGGGAAAGGATGGCGTTTCAAAAATTTATCCGCTAAACCGAGGCTTTTACCCACGCGGCGAACTTCATCTTTAAACAATAAACGCAAGGGTTCTACCACTTTAAGTTTCATGTAATCAGGTAATCCTCCCACGTTATGATGAGATTTAATGGTCTGTGACGGACCATTCACCGACGATGATTCAATCACGTCCGGGTAAATTGTACCTTGTCCCAACCATTTGGCATCTTCTACCTTGTGCGACTCCTCGTCAAACACGTCCACGAAAGTGGCTCCAATAATCTTGCGTTTCGTTTCAGGCTCCTCGACTCCCGCCAGACGGGACAGGAAAAGATCACCGGCATTCACACCAATAACGTTCAATCCTAATTCCTTGTAATTTTCAAGCACGGACGAGAACTCGTTTTTCCGCAACAATCCGTTGTCAACAAATATGCAGACAAGATTTTTACCGATAGCCCGGTGTAATAACATGGCTGCCACAGTGGAATCTACTCCCCCCGACAAACCCAATATTACCCGGTCTTCGCCTATTTTTGCTTTCAATTCGGCTACCGTGGTTTCGATAAAAGAATCCGGAGTCCAGTCTTGTTTACAACCGCAGATATCAACCACGAAATTCTTCAGCAACGCGGTTCCTTCCGTACTGTGATACACCTCCGGGTGGAACTGAATACCATACGTTTCCTCACCTTCTATCCGGTACGCTGCATTCTCCACGTCAGTCGTGCTTGCCACTACCGTGTAATGTGACGGCAATACCTCGATCGTATCCCCGTGCGACATCCATACCTGTGAATGTTGGCTGATATGTTTGAAAAGCGGGCAACCGTTATCCACGTAAGACAAATTTGCCCGACCGTACTCTCTTTTGTTGGAGGCTTGTACTTCCCCACCGAAATAATGAGCCAGATATTGAGCCCCGTAACACACTCCCAGCAACGGCAGTTTCCCCTTGATGGAAGACAAATCCGGTCGCGGAGCCTTCTCGTCACGCACGGAGAAAGGACTTCCCGAAAGAATAACTCCCTTCACGGAAGCATCGAGTGCCGGATAATGGTTAAAAGGATAAATCTCGCAATAGACATTCAATTCTCGCACGCGTCTCGCGATCAATTGCGTGTATTGAGAACCGAAATCAAGTATTAAAATCTTCTCTTGCATGTGAATCGCTTATTTTATTTTGACGCGAAGATAGTTTTTTTCTATACAAAATGCTAACTTACACTCCGGAAACTCGTAATATTTGTTAACTCAAAATAATTTAACCATGCACAACACCAGAGATAGTTTTGGTTCCAAATTCGGGGCTATTGCCGCACTAGCCGGTTCGGCAGTCGGATTAGGTAATATATGGAAGTTTCCCTATGAGGCCGGGAATAACGGTGGCGGGGCTTTTTTGCTCGTGTACATATTTTTTACCGTTGCTATCGGACTCCCGGTCATGCTTTCGGAGTTCGCACTCGGTAGATATTCCGGTCGGAATGCTTTCGGGACATTTGATCGGTTGGAACCGAAAACACCTTGGCGTTATTTTGGAATCCTCGTGTTATTGGCCGCCACGATGATCCTTTCTTTTTATGGCACAGTTGCCGGGTGGACGTTGGAATACGTGGTTAAATCCCTCTCTTTCTCGTTCCATTCAAGCGCTGATATTGATTTGAATAACTTGTTCGACGACTTTATTTCCAACCCGTACAAGCCGGTATTCTGGCAAATTATATTCATGGTACTTACCGGATTTATCGTGTTGGCAGGGGTAAAAAAGGGTATCGAAAGATACACGAAACTCATGATGCCCTTACTCTTCATACTAATCGTGATTTTAGGTATCCGGGCATGCACGCTGGACGGTGCCATGGAAGGAATAAAATTCCTGTTTTTACCCAAGTTCTCGGAACTCACCTCTCAAGGGGTACTCTCTGCACTGGGACAAGCGTTTTTCTCCTTGTCAATCGGCATGGGTGTCCTACTGACTTACGCTTCATACATCAAGAAAAGTGAAAATCTAACCTCGATATCGTTACAGGTTATCTGTGCCGATACCCTAATCGCCGTGCTGGCAGGCGTTGCCATATTTCCTGCTGTATTCGCCTTTAATATCGCACCCAATTCCGGCCCGGGACTCGTGTTCCTCACCTTGCCCCAAGTGTTCCAGAGTATGGCATTCGGGCAATTGTGGGCTATTTTATTCTTCGTGCTGCTGACAATGGCTGCATTGACGTCCTCGATATCATTGCTCGAAGTGATTGTCGCTTTTTTCGTGGAAGAGAAACACATCAGCAGGCGTAAGGCAACCATTATTTCAACCGTTATCGTGACTGTTTTCGGCATCTTGTGTACTCTATCGTTCGGTCCTTTAAAAGACATACAGATAGGGAGCCGCTCCATATTCGGGATATTTGATTTTATCAGTTCCAATATCCTGCTCCCCGTCGGCGGCATACTCATATCCATCTACGTGGGGTGGCGATTCGATCGCCGTTTGTTGATTGCCGAGTTGACGAATGACGGGCAATTGAAGTTATGGTTGATAAAACCTCTGGTTTTCGTGCTGAAATACGTGGCGCCCTTGTTTATCTTGGTTATACTTTTGCATTCTTTGGGGGTATTCTAATCCTATAGAATACCGAGGCAAAACGGTTCGTACATCGCCAGTGCGGTACGTCTTCCCTAGTTCTTGGGTAGGATTACGATAGGATTTCAGTAGTAAAAGGTTATATCTTTCTTTAGGGTATAAGACGAATCAATTCTCGTGCGGCTTTTCCCGGATCATCGGCTCCGATAATCGCGGAAATCACAGCCACGCTATCCGCTCCCGCCCGAAAGATTGAGGCTACATTGTCGGGATGAATGCCACCGATAGCCACTAACGGATGACGAGACACGGAACGAATCCATTGCAACCCGTCCAATCCCCACTCGACAATTGTATTTATTTTCGTTGTCGTGGAAAAGACAGGACTTGCCGCGATATAAGTTACATCCCACTCGTTGGCTTCAATTACCTGTTCTCGCGTTTCCACGGATAACCCGATTATTTTTCCTTCCGGCAGTAGCCGTTTCACCTGCGAATAGGGCATATCACTCTGTCCGATATGCACCCCATCGGCATCGGCAGCCAGTGCCACGTCTACCCGATCGTTAATAATCAAAGGTACATGATAAGGTGTCAACAATACTTTCAGCCGAATCGCCCGTTCAATAAAATCCCGGGTAGAGGATTCTTTTTCCCGTAATTGTACCATGGTCACGCCTCCTTTCACGGCAGCTTCAACCGTGCTGTAAAGATCTTTACCATGCAGCAAACCTTCGTCGGTCACTAAATAAAGCGGGGCATTCATATCATTCGGAAATTTGCACGCGTTGTATGAACTGCTCGCGTGTCAGATTATACATCACGTCATACAAATACAATTGCAGGGTTCCGGGACCTTGTGCCATTCCGACCGCGATCTCCCCGCATATACCCATAAAAGAAGTAGCACTCACGGCAGCCATAAACTCATCTTTCGCGACAGCAGCAAATGCACCCAAGATAGCGGAAGCCGTACACCCCAGTCCGGTCACCCTCTCCATCATCGGGGAGCCATTATGCAAATAAATCACTCTCTCGCCTTGCACAACGAGATCCGTTTCCCCACTCACGCAGACAATACACCCTACACGGGAACTCAATTCGCGGGCAGCTTCCAGACTATTCAGAGAAGACTCGGTACTATCCACGCCTTTAGATTTCGTGGATAACCCTGCCATTGTCATGATTTCCGAGGCATTCCCACGTATATACCGGGGAGTACCGGCGTTTAATATATCTTGGAGAACCTTCTTCCTAAAACTCGTGGCTCCCGCACCCACGGGATCGAGTACTACCGGATGCCCGATTTCATTCGCTTTCCGGATAGCTGCTTTCATAGATTCCACGGTAAAACGATCCAATGTCCCGATATTAATCACGGTAGCCCCACATAGCGCAACCATTTCATCAATTTCTTCCGACGCATGTGCCATAATAGGTGAAGCACCTGCCGCCAACAGCGCATTAGCCGTATTATTCATTACCACGGCATTCGTGATATTATGTACCAATGGAGCCTCCGCTCTCATTCGTTCGATATTATTCCAAATTTGTTCTTTCATAAGCTCTGTTTATAAAGTACCTTCATGACGATATAACGAAACAAGTAAATTACAAGAGATTACAATATTTAAGTCCGAACGGACTCAATCTTAAATCATTAAATCTAAAATAAAAAGTCCCTTTTCGGGGGACTTTTATTCTTCTTCTTCCAAATATATCGTGTAACGATCCCAGAAATTCCTGTCTGTCGGAACCTCTTCAAAATATACCCGTCCGGCAATAGGAGTGGTATTGTTCACGCTAACTTTTGTCGTTTGGTATTGCATCTCTCCTTTCACTCGATCGGAACCGTCCAGATAAGTATACACCATACTCACTCCACTCAAAAAGTAATAAGAACTCACTTTCTTGTAATTGGTCGTAATCGTAGCCATTACTTCGTGACGAGGACTGTTACCTGCCAGAATCAAATTTCTTCCCAAAAGATTGAACGCGGAAGAAGTGATGCGCATAACGTTTTTAATAACGGCGTAATTCTTCAATTCCACGTATATCTCTCCGCTGTATTTTGTAACGAAGGTCGTACCGGAATTCGACAAGGAAGGTTTCAGACACTCGTAAGTGACAATTTGCACGGAATCACCCTCGTACAAGAATTTACCTTTACTTTTCAATTTAAAGTCCCTGTAATTCTCCAGATCCAAAATATTACGGGTATTACGAACGATATCCGCCGTGATAATGTCATCAAAGAAGATCAACCCGTCCGTGGCGGAAGTCATTTCCTCGCTGCGGCGCACCTGCGAGAAGTTATAATTCAAAGCCTTGAACGCATCCTCGACATTCGAACGCCTGTAACCTTCGCTGTCATAAATATCCACGATTGCCTCTTTCGACTTTTTCTCCCCGTCATTAATCCGGACGCCATATTCAAAATATCCCTCGTAGTTATAAGGACGCGGAATATAATTCCGACCGATATTATTCACCACGTTCTGTAACAATCTTTTCAAGACCAACGATTCTGCCGTTACATCCACCTCGTGAATCCCGTAGGTCATCGGTTTCAAAAATATCTGCACCTCTCCTTTATCCCTTGCCTCGTACAACTTCATCTCGTCAGAAGCATACCCCACCGCGGAAACTCTCATCATATAAGTAGCCAATCTTTCGGAAACTACCAATTCGAACCGACCGTCCATATCCGTGGCAACACCCGCAACCGTACCTAGAATCCCGATATTGGCAAATTCAATCGGTTGACGCGTAACTTCATCCAACACAACGCCCTTCACTCGTATCTTTCCGTCATTCTGAGCTTGAGCGACAAATAATACTCCAAAAAACAAAACGAGTAACGAGAGGATTTTCTTATTCATAGTATATTCTGTATTAATTTTCCAACGCAAATATATAAATAAATATGTATTTGACACACGAATTCCGTATCACGTCTTGAAGCATTAACATTAAATTAAGATTCTACCGCCCCTATTGTTCTTTGTTATACCCAAATATTTTACTACTTTTGTCACACAACAAGAATAAAGTTCAATTTAAACATTTCAATATGAGAAAAGGATTATTTTATATATCAGGTATTTTAATATTCACGTTACTTTTCTCCTCTTGCGTTTCAAAAAAGAAATACGAGGAATTAGCCAGAGCAAAGAGAAGCGTAGACCGGGAAGTGGCAACACTTGCTAACGACAAGAAGACTCTGGAAACCGAAATGCAAAAACTCAAGGATGATTTTAATGCCGTCCGCTACCAACTGACAGCGAACAACGCGGCCAAAGATAAACAGATTGATGATCTGTACACCCAATTACGGACATTGCAAAGTAAAGAGTCCGCTTTAAAGTCCGAATTGAAAGATGTTTCCGAACAGGTAAAGTCAAAAGTAAAGGATAATGAAGGACAATTGAACGGTTTACAACTCCAGTTGAAAAGAGCGACTGAAGAACGTGACTTACTTCAAAAACAATTGACCGAGTACAAGACCAACGCGGATTGGGATAACCGGAAACTAAAAAATGAAGTAGAAACACTCAAGGCAAATATCAAGTTCAAGGACAGTGAAATTGCCCGATTGGAAAAAGAGATTGCCGGGGTGAAAAAACAATTGGCAGATGCTAAAAGTACATTAGCCAAGAAAACTCAGGAAGTGGAGAAACTGACGAATCAGGTAAATCTGTTGAAGAAAGAACTTTCCAAGTAATTGAAATGATTTATATTATCATCAGCATAGTAGGGCTTCTAGTAATAGTTGCCCTTTTTACATACCTTTTCAAATCAAAACAAAAGCCGGATGACACTCCGGTTGTTGTCCCTCCCGCCGACTGTTGCGGCGCTCACGCTATCTGCGAGAAAGGACTAAAGAGAGTGGATGAAAAAATAGAATACTTTGATGATGAGGAACTGGATCAATACCGGGGTATCCCCTCTGACCGATACAGCGATGAACAAATAGACCAATTCCGTGAAGTATTGTATTCCATTCAGCCGGAAGAACTGTCAGACTGGTTTATCAGCCTCGAAAAACGAGGTCTTGAATTACCCGATGTATTAAAACAAGAACTGTGTTGAATCCGAAAAACGGATTCAACAATTTTACCCGCTTACCATCGCACAAGAGAATCACGAAATCTGCAATCACCTAATCAACGAACTTCTCCATCCTTAACACCAGTAAACCTGCAACTTGCCGAAGGCAAATGCAACCTGTAACTTGCAACTCGCCGCGGGCGACTATATAAAATGCGTTAAATAACATTAGACGCCTTGCTTCCATTCATTTTATGACCTACATTTGCTTATGAAAATTCTAAAGCAAATTCATAATGTATAGAGCAGAAATAGAAACTGAAAAAGGTGTCATGAAAGTCCTTTTTTATGAAAAAGATGCGCCTAACACGGTTGCCAATTTTGTAAAACTAGCCAAAGAAGGTTTTTACGACGGCTTGACCTTTCATCGGGTGATTCCGGATTTCGTGATACAGGGAGGTTGCCCCAAAGGGGACGGAACCGGTGGTCCGGGATACACGATCAAGTGTGAATTAACCGGGGAAAACCAATATCACGACCGCGGAGTTTTATCCATGGCTCACGCGGGGCGGGATACCGGAGGTTCGCAATTCTTTATCTGCCACAACCGTAGAAATACCGCCCATCTGGATAGAAGACATACTTGCTTCGGTCAAGTATACGAAGGTTTGGAAGTGATTGATGCTATCCGCCAAGGGGACAAAATCATAAAAATTGTGATTACTGAAGAGTAGCCTGTGTTCTTAGTTGTTTTTAAATAATTCAGAGAAGGGGAGCGTTGTGAAACGCTCCCTTTCAGATTTCAGACATTTTGTACTCCCCAGCCTTGCTTGTAACAACTTGTTGCAATTCATTCAACGATAGTTCACCTTTCGTAAATTCAACGGTAGCTACCGGCGGCTCCAGAGTTACGACGGCTTTCACTCCGTCAATGCTATTAAGGGCATTTTCTACATGAGTACGACAATGATTGCACATCATCCCCTCCACCTTAAATTTCTTTTCCATACCTTTTTCTTTTACGTGTCCTACTTCATTTATATATTCATTGTTATTATTTCGATTCGCGGTTATACCTATTTTTTTCCGTTTCAAACGCAGACTGTTACTCACGACGCTCACGCTGCTGAATGCCATTGCCGCCCCCCCGATCATCGGGTTAAGCAGGAAACCGTTTATCGGATAGAGAATACCTGCCGCGATGGGGACACCTATCAAGTTATAGATAAACGCCCAAAACAAGTTCTCGCGGATGGTCTTCACGGTCAATCGCGACAAACGGATGGTTTCCGGGATCTTCATCAAATCGGAGGAAAGGATCGTGACCATGGCTGTTTCCATGGCAATATCACTGCCTTTTCCCATGGCAATACTTAAATCCGCTTGTGCCAATGCCGCACTATCATTGATACCGTCCCCGACCATAGCGACTTTCCGACCTTCTTGTTGCAACTGTTTAACGAAAATAGCTTTCTCTTGTGGCAATATACCCGATTTATAATGCTTGATACCGGTCTTCCGTGCTATTTCTTTGGCTGTCGCGGCATTATCTCCTGTCAACATATAGACCGTCAACCCCATCTTATGTAATTGGGAAATAGCTTGTAATGATGTATCTTTTATCTTGTCTGTTATCCCCATCACGGCAAGGGCCTCGGTTGAATTGCCGAACCAAATGACTGTTTGAGCATCTTTAAGCCAGCTTTCCGCTTTTTGTTCCAACTCTTTATCGACAGACACACCGTTATCCCGGAGTAATTCGGGAGTCCCGACATAATAAGTTTCATCATTCCATTGCCCTTTTATTCCTCTGCCCGGAATACTTTCAAATCCCGTGACCGGAACAGATACTTCACCCCCCAGTTCATTGACTATCGCTTCCGCTAGCGGGTGTTCTGACAATCGTTCCAGACTATACAGTACCTCGCGAGAGTCTTCCGCTCCCTCCTTCCATTGAGCGTTCACTACGACAGGATGCCCTTCCGTGATCGTTCCCGTTTTATCCAGCACGATCGTGTCTACTTTCCGGGCGACCTCCAAACTCGTGGCATCCTTTATCAAAATACCATGCTCCGCCCCCTTGCCTATTCCCACGATAAGTGCCGTCGGGGTAGCTAATCCCAAGGCGCACGGACAAGCAATAATCAGTATGGTAACCATAGCCAGTAAGCCGTGAGTAAAACCGCCCGCCGGGGCAAATATCCACCATGCGGCGAATGACAGTACAGCGATACCGATAATGACGGGAACAAAAATACCCGCTATCTTATCGACCATTTTCTGCACGGGTGCTTTACTCCCCTGTGCATCCTGCACCATACGGATAATTTGTGCCAACATAGTATCGGAACCCGTCTTGTCCGTGGTGAAATGAAAAGCACCTTTCTGGTTAATCGTTCCGGCATACACCTTCTCTCCCGACCGCTTGCGTACAGGAACAGGCTCACCGCTAAGCATACTTTCATCTACGAATGACTCTCCGCTAAGGACAGTCCCGTCCACGGCTATACGTTCACCGGGTTTTACCGCAATGGTATCACCCACGCGTGCTTCCTCAATCGGTACTGTTTTTTCTCCCGATTCCGTGACAATGGTTATTGTCTTCGGTTGTAAACCCATCAACTTCTTAATGGCCGTCGACGTATTCTGTTTCGCTCGCTCTTCCAGTAAACGCCCCAATAATATAAAAGCAATGATAACACTCGCCGCCTCGAAATAAAGGTGAGGTGTTACCCCTCTCGACAGCCAGAAATCGGGAAACAACAGATTAAAGACACTAAACAAATAGGCAATCCCCGTGCTGATGGCAACCAGAGTATCCATATTTGAAGTTCCATGACGCAATTGCTTCCACGCGTTGATATAGAACCTGCGTCCCAAACCTAAAACGGCAACCGTAGAAAGTATCCACAAGACATATTTCATGTAAGGATAATCAATAAAGAACATACTGATTAACATGATAGGAACGGACAAGACCACGGCACTCCACGTTTGGATTTTCAACTGCCGATACTTTTTCTCGCGTGCTTGCCCGACCTCTTCGTCGGTAGATTGATTTTCAGATACCAACAAATCGTATCCCGCGTTTTGTACCGCGTTTTTCAAAGATGAAACGGAACATTCATCGGGATTGTAAACCACTTGCGCACTAGCTGTCGCATAGTTTATATTCGCTTCATACACTCCGGGCTGTGCGTTC
Organism: Butyricimonas sp. Marseille-P3923; assembly: GCF_900184685.1. GTDB lineage: Bacteria > Bacteroidota > Bacteroidia > Bacteroidales > Marinifilaceae > Butyricimonas > Butyricimonas muris. Next base: position 686,217 of record NZ_FXXL01000007.1, on the reverse strand, counting down.
AAGACTTTATCCACCCGAGCCGCACAAGATGCACAACTCATCCCTACTACCGGAAATATTTTTTTAGTTTTCATACGCTTTACCTTTTTTCTTTATACAAAGGTAAACCATATCATCCCCCGGATTGTTACAAAATTATGGATATAATTTACACTTTATCCAAAGGTTCCCGTCCATGTTCCTTCAAACGTTTAAATTCGCTCGGTGACATTCCGGTCACGTTGCGGAATTGAGTGCTCAAGTGTGCCACGCTCGAATATTGAAGTTTATCGGCAATCTCACTGATCGAGAGTTCATCATAAAACAGTAATTCTTTGATCCGTTCCACCTTTTGAGCGATATAATATTTCTCTATGCTGATTCCGTTCATTTCGGTGAACAGCTTACTTAGAAAACTGTAGTCATAATGGCATTTCTCTTTCAAATACTCCGACAACTTCAACTTGGAGAGATTACCTTCATAATGCACCAACTGAATAATAGAAGTCCGTATCTGCTCGATGATACGTTGCCGTTTATCGTCTATCAATTCAAATCCATACTCTTCAAGCGCCTTCCTAATCACTTCCCGATCATCCGATGTCAATTCCTCTTTCACGACAGCCGTGCCCAAATCCACTTGTAGCGGGGTAAACTGCAAATCTTTAAGAATCTGTTTTATAACCAAAATACAACGGTTACAAACCATATTCTTGATAAAAATCACGTGTTTTTGTTCTTCCATGATATAAGTTTATAAAGTTCATAAGGTTTATAAAGTTACGGGAGTCCTTTGGACAATGTTTATCGGCAGTATTGCTGCCGTGAGCAAAGTGCCTGCGGGGTCAATATACTTTATAAACTTTATGAACTTTACAAACCTTATGAACTCTTTAGTTTTAAATTATTTAGCGAAAAGAGCAGCCAACGCTATTGAATTTAACTTGGCATCCACGCTGTCACCTCTGGAAGACAATACACTCGGAGCGGTAGCTCCAACAAGAATAGCGCCTTGACGAGCGTTTGCCAGCTTGGTATTGGTCTTGTAGAATACATTACCGGCCTCGATATTCGGGAATACCAGACAGTCGGCATCACCGGCAACCGGAGAATTAATCTTCTTGATCTCGGCAGCCTCTTTGTCAATAGCCACATCCAATGCCAACGGACCGTCGATATCAATATTGCCCAATTGACCTCTTTCTCCCATTTTAGCCAGAATTGCAGCATCAGTAGTAGATTCCACTTTAGGTAATACTTGTTCCGTAGCGGAGATCATAGCTACTTTCGGACGTTGCACACCAAGAGCATTAGCAATTTGAGAAACGTATTTCACGATAGCCATCTTCTGTGAAAAATCGGGAGCGGGAATAATTGCAGCATCACCGAATACCAACAATTTGTGATAATTCGGACATTCCATTACTACCACGTGTGACAACGTTGCTTTCGGGGGTAATAAACCACAATCTTTATTCAAAATCGCACGCATATATTTGTCCGTGCTGACCAATCCTTTCATGATAAAATCAGCCTCTTTCTCACGTACCATTTGTACTGCTTTAGCAGCAGCTTTCGTATCAACAGGCTCATGCACAATCTTGAAACGAGAAATATCGAAACCGTGTTCCGCGCATACCTTCTTGATTTCATTCTCGTCGCCGCACAATGTAGCTTCCACGATACCTAATTCAACCGCCTTATTTACAGCCTCGATAGAATGGCTGTCATTCGCGTACGCCACAACCAGACGTTTCTTTTTTGAGTTAGCTTTTAATGCCTCGTAAATGTCATCGATTTTTTGTATTGCCATGACAAACTTATTTTTACTAATTAGTGATTTATGTTTTTAATTTGGAAGCAAAAATAACGCTTTTTGAATAAAACAGAAACAAAAACCAGCTTTTTGATATTAATTTCTAAATTTACCAGTCGCTTGATGCTAACGTTTCCGGTCAATATCATTAAATTTCATTTTAATTCTCCATTTTCAAGTTTCAATTCGTTACTTTTGCCTCTTGAAATAAAAAATGAATAGCGTGTCGTTTAGAAAAAATATCATCGCCCTTTACCTGATCAAGGTTTCCAAATGGTTTACCTTGGTGATGCCTATCATTGTCTTGTTTTACAAGGAATGCGGGCTTGATTTGGCTGATATTTTCATTTTGAAAAGCGTCTATTCCATTGCCATGGTATCCTTGGAGATCCCCACGGGATACCTTGCCGATGTCTGGGGAAGAAGGAATTGCTTGATTGCCGGATGTATCCTTTGCTTCTTCGGGTTTACCAACTACTCCCTTGCGGACACGTTTGTCGCGTTCTTCATATCGGAAATCCTGCTCGGTTTCGGTCAGAGTCTGGTATCGGGCGCCGATTCGGCACTGCTTTACGACACGATGATTCATTACCGTAAAGAAGAAAGTTACTTGAAATACGAGGGACGTGTAACCATGATCGGTAATTTCTCGGAAGCCTTTGCCGGTATTTTCAGCGGGTTGTTGGCGACCTATTCCCTACGTCTTCCTTTCTACGTGCAAAGCGGGATTGCCTTTATCGGTATTCCGGCAGCCTTTATGCTCACGGAACACGCGGCAAAGACAAGAATAGAAAACTCGTTTGCCAATATCGTGAAAATCATCAAATATTCCCTCTTCACCAACAAAGAACTATGTTATAATATCATGTTTTCCGGTGTCATCGGGGCTGCCACGCTGACCATGGCGTGGTTTGTCCAACCCCTGCTGATAGAACTGGATACTCCGACCTCTTGGTTCGGCATCATCTGGACGATATTGAACCTGACCGTGGGTATATCGGCACTCTACTCCGACCGACTGGACCAAAAACTGGGAAGCAACAGGATGTACGCATTTATCCTGTTCTTTATCATAGGGGGATACGTGGCGGTATCGTTCAACATATCTTACACGGGATTGGTATTCCTCTTCTTTTTCTATATCGTGAGAGGATTTGCCACCCCCATTCTAAAAGGATATATCAACCAGATCACGTTCTCCGAAATGCGGGCAACGGTTCTTTCTATCCGGAATTTCGTTATCCGTTTAATGTTTGCAGCCATGGCTCCGCTCGTGGGATGGCTACATGATCTATATTCCCTTTCCGTGGCATTGCAAGCCACGGCTGTCATTATTTTTATTCCCGGACTATTATTCCTTATCTTACAGTGGCATTATAAGCCGCAAGAACCCGGGATACAATAAAAAAGCGATTGAAACATAGAGTTTCAATCGCTTTTTTATTATACTTTACTTGCTTTACTTTACCCCTTCCAAAATACCCGCAATGGATTGGAAAACCTCTTCTACCGTGGCAAAGCCATTTACTGTATGATGCTTTTTCTGGTTCTTGTAGTGGTCGGCAACCGGCAAAGTCTTCGCCTTGTATTCCCGAAAACGATTCTCGATAACCTCTTCATTATCATCGGAACGTCCCTCTATCTTCGCACGCTCTAACATACGGCGCATTAACTCATCGTGAGGAACATCAATACTAATTAAAGCACTCAACGGATGTCCCGTTTTTGCAAGCATTTCGTCAAGAATCTCGGCTTGTCTGACAGTTCTTGGGAAACCGTCGAACAAAAATCCGTTTACATCCTTATGATGTTCTATACTATTCACGATTAACGCTACCACGAACTCGTCGGATAATAACTCGCCTTTATTAATTATTCCGGCGGCCATTTTACCGAAATCCGAACCTTCGGCAATTTCTTTACGAATCATGTCCCCCGTGGACAGATGAGCCAAATTGTACTTCTCGACAATCTTCTTTGCCTGAGTTCCTTTTCCGGCTCCCGGAGGGCCAAACAATGCGATATTCAGCATGACAATATACTTTTGTTTCTTTTTACGTAGTTAATTTGTTATTTATTTCGTTTTTGTAAACTGTGCCACAAAGGTATATTTAAATCCCTATGAAAAAAGGAAATATCGAAATAATTTTTCATCCGTAAAATAAAAATATATTTCTACTTTTACACCGCAAATAAACACGTGATGGAGAAAAGAAAAAAAGTACAGAAAAGGAAACCCAAGAAACAGAAAAAGAGCTTCTTAAAGCGAGTCGTCAAAACCTTGCTTTTAACCGCTTTACTATGTGTTTTTCTGGTCGGTCTGTTCGTGTGTTGTGTTTATTACGGCATGTGGGGTAAAATCCCGGATTATCAGGATTTAAGGGAGATACGGAATTTCGAGGCTTCCTCCCTGTACAGTTCGGACGGCGAACTGCTTGGGAAATATTACGTGGAGAACCGCACGAATGTCCCGTTCGGCGAAATTTCCCGCAATGCAGTTAATGCCCTGATTGCAACCGAAGATGTCCGCTTTTATGAACACAAGGGATTTGACAAAATCAGCATGCTCCGCGTTCTCTTCAAGACACTGTTACTCGGTGACAGGAGTTCCGGTGGCGGTAGCACGATCAGCCAACAGTTGGCAAAGAACCTTTTCCCCCGCGAATACCGGAGCAGTCTGATGCTTCCGGTCATCAAAATCAAAGAAATCATCACCGCCCACCGGTTGGAAAAACTGTACTCGAAAGACGAGATACTCACTTTATATTTGAACACCGTATCCTTCGGGGAAGGAACATTCGGCATCGAGAGTGCCGCGCAAAAATACTTCTCCACGACGGCAACACAACTCACAATTCCGGAAGCCGCCACGTTGATAGGTTTATTAAAAGGCCCCTCCTACTACAATCCCCGCATACATCCCGACCGTATGTTACAGCGGCGCAACACGGTGATTGCCCAAATGGAGAAATACGATTACCTCACGGAAGCCGAGGCCGAGCAACTGAAAAAGGAGAAGCTGGAACTCCGTTACAAACCCTTGAATCATTATTCGGGATTAGCCCCCTACCTGCGTGAACAAATCAGGCAGGATGCCATGAAGCTGATTGCCAAATACAACGAGGCAAACAGCACGAATTACGATTTATACAAGGACGGTCTGATTCTCACCTCGACACTCGATGCCGAGATGCAGCGTTACGCGGAAGACGCCATGCACACCCACATGAAATCTTTGCAAAACTCTTTCTACACGCATTGGGACAAACAAGACCCGTGGTATAAAGAACCCGATATCCTCGATAAAGCCATCCGGGAAAGCACGGCTTACAAATCACTGAAACAACAGGGATTGGGCGAAAAAGCCATTCTTGCCGCTCTAAATGAGAAGAAATGCATGACTATTTACAGCGCCTATCAAGGAGAGGTGGAAATGCAGATGTCCCCGATCGACTCCATTAAGCACTACTTGAAAATACTTCACCCCGGCATGATCGCCATAGAGCCGCATACCGGAAAAGTAAAAGTATGGATTGGCGGATTGGACTTCAAGTATTTCCAGTACGATCAAGTACTGGCGCCACGTCAAGTGGGTTCAGTCTTTAAACCTGTCGTTTACAGTGCCGCCGTTGAGCATGGAGCCCGAGTGGATGCCTATTACAAGGATGAACAAAAAAGCTACCCAGAATATGACAACTGGACTCCCCGGAACTCGAACAACCGATACGGGGGATTCTACACGCTGAAAGGGGCATTAAGTCAATCTATCAACACGATAGCCGTGGAAGTACTTCTCCAGACGGGAATAGATACCACGATAGCACATGCCCGCCGTCTGGGAATACAAAGCGACCTGCCCGCTGTTCCTTCCATAGCCTTGGGTGCGGCGAACATTCCGTTAAAAGAAATGGTTCTCCCCTATTTATGTTATGCAAACAACGGAGTTCTCACGGAACCTTACTATTTGGTTTCGATCAAAGACCGGGAAGGACGGATTATATACGAGGCGGAACCTCCCCGCAAAGAACGGGTTTTACCCTCCGAAGAAGCTCACTTGATGTCATCCATGCTCACGGCTGTCATTCAAGAAGGAACCGGCAAGCGCCTTATCAATAATTACGGGTTGAATATGGCTATCGCCGGAAAGACCGGAACCACCCAGAATCAAGCCGACGGCTGGTTTATCGGTTACACCCCCCGCATCGTCGTGGGGATACGCGTCGGGGCTAACAACTCCCGCATCCATTTTAAATCTACCTCTTTGGGACAAGGTGCGAACATGGCACTCCCCATCTTCGGTTTGTTCATGCAGGATTGTTTGAAGAGCAGCACGTACAGCTATTGGGAGAATCTCTCGTTCCCCGTACCGCCTATGAGTACTCAAAAAGAACTGGAAGTCCCCACCTTTAAAGAAAATATAAATATACTGGATAGATTGACTAACCGGAAGCTTGAAAAAGTGAAACACCACGAAGAAGTCGCCCCCGAAACGGAGCAACCGAAAAAGAAAGGTTTCTTCAAGAAAATCGGCGACCTGTTCAAGAAAAAAGATAAAAAATAAATGCAAATGAAAAATATAGACAAAACCTCTCTAATCATATCGCTCGTCGCTCTTGTTGCGGCATTCAGTATCATTTCCATCATCGCGTCCCCAACCGAAGTACGCTTCTCGTGGCAAGGAATAAACCCGTGGAACACAGTAAGAGCGGTACCGTTGATGTTCAAACGGTTTATAGACATCGACAACCGAATCATCTACACGATATCCGTGTTACTTATCGCCTACTTGTGGTGGAGAATGTACGCCTTAATCAAGAAAATAAAGAACAACTGATTGATTTATGATTTCTTGATTTACGATTGACACTCTAACCTAATTGATAACAAATAAGTTATTAATTGATTTCCGTTCAAATCATTAAATTCCTAAATCTTCAATCAAGAAATCTAAAATCATAAATCCAAAAACTATTCTTTAACCCCATACACGCTCTGCGAGATACGTTTCACGGCAACCACGAAGAATCCGGTCAACACGAGATTCAGCACCAGACTAAGGATAGAGATAATCAATGCCGGACCGCCCAACTGGTAACCCATGGCAATCACGATAATCCCCGCTCCCACTTCACCGCGGGTAAACATACCGATTGACAGAGCCAACCGTTCCTGTATCTTCCGGTCACGATAGAAAAACAGCGGGAACATCTTTCCCAGATTAGAAAGCACCGTCACTACAATCACGTGAAAGATAAGCACCCCCCACCCGGGCATACTGTCGCCTCCGGTTTCCAGACCGATAAAAATCGGCGTACTCAATCCCACGAGGAACATAAACAAGTAGGAAATAAAGCTGGACGCCCTCTCTTCCTCGCGCGAATGCTTGTGAACCGTCTTCATCACCATCCCCAGCACGAAAGCGGGCAACAACACCTCGATATGAATTGCCCCGTCCTGTCCCATGAGCGATTTCGTGATCAGGTACACGCTCTCGAACGCTGCCACGATACACACGGAATAAAGCAAAATAGCCCTCCACGACTGTGGCAGATTCAGCGAACTCAAACGCTTCCATCCGAAGATCAGAAGCACGCAAACGACCAGTATAATCACGAACAACTGCCACTTGAAACCAATCATTAATATCTGCAAAGGAATCATCAAAAGAATCGTATCCAAATCGTCAAATATGGCAAGTACCTGTGTCTTCTTGTAAATCCACTCCCGTTTCAGTCCGGCGGCAGCCAGCATCGTGAACAATATCCCTGCTGACGTCGGGGCGGCAAACCGGCTGATCAGCAAGTTATTCTGCCACGAAAGCCCCGTGTCCAAAAAGAAAATATAATAGAAAGCGATCAGTAACCAAGGTACGGCGGCAGTCGCCATGGCGATAAAATAATCGGTGGTATAAGATCTCCATTTCGTCTTATCCAACTCGAACTCCCGTCCGACGTTTATCATGATAAACGCGAGGCAGATAAACATCAGCCATTTACATACACTATAAAAACTCCCGTACATTTCTCCCATGGCGGACGGGAGTATTTGAGAAAAAAATAAGCCGCAAAGTAAAAAAATAGAAAACAAAAAAACCTTCTTCATCCTCTCCAAATTAATTTATCGCAAAGATACAACTTCTCGGGGAATTTCGGAAGCCTATTTAAAACGAATCTAGTTAAAAAGTGTATCGAAATACCGTTGATCTACTCGTATTTAATCGCGTCCGGTTTATAGACTCGGTAATCATAAAACCCTGTTTTCCGTCGGCTCGAGGCATCCACCTCGATCAAGTGGGCGTCAGGCGGAACCTTCGGGTAAAAAGCAAAACGTATGCTTAAATTCTTTAGAATCAAATTATCATTACGCAAATTCAGACTGAACCCTATCCCCCAGTACGACTGACTTTTAAATATCGATTTATCCTCTCTGGCAAGTACCCCCCAATCCACGAAAGTAGTCACGGATGCCCGGAATCCCCGCTTGATATACGGCAGGAAAAGTGTTGTCGACACGGAACCGGAAAGACGTTGTTTACCCCGTATCGTATCGGTATCGAAACCCCGTATATTCGCATCTTCGAAATAGATATAATCGTCGGGATTCCGCTTGAATCCCAGCACGTAATCCATGTTACTGTAAAAACGTAACCGATACCGGGACAACTCGTACAGCGGGCTGATAAACTGCGCACCGGCCTTAAACACGCCGCTTTCCGCCGTGTAGCCGTTCCAGAAAGAACCCAATGCCGCGTACCACGAGTAAAAGTTATCCTTGTATTTGTCAAACCACGAGTAATGCCATTCCGTGCCGAGATAACCGTACTCCGTGAAATCACTTTTCTCGTAACCGAAAAGCAACGTGCCGGACAAACCGGAAGGGATATCCTCCGTGCGCCCGAAATCATAGATCAAATTCGCTTTAAAATACTTTATTTTCGTGAATGTCAAAGCCCCCATGATCCGGTTGCGGTCGTAATAAAAATGATTCGAATCACTCGTCACCAGCGGACGATCCACGAAGTTGGTACCCGTGTAACGTCCCGTCAGGTAAAATATCCGGTTATAGCTGAATTTCTCGTTCAAGTAAAAAGATGTCCCTCCCCAAAAATCCCATAACTGATAATTAAACGACTCTATCGGCTTCGCAATATCCCTGTCCACCAACGTTTTGGACGAATACACCCGGCTAAAAGCGGCTCCCCCCGCCCATTTCGTCTTGTATGTCAGGAATCGTTTATCCATTTGCACGCGCAAGACTTCTTGATTAAAGGTATTCTCGTACATCCCGTAGAAATCCATGTGCGTTCCCACGACATTCGCCGCCTTGTACTCGATCAGATTTCCCCACTTCTGGTCTTTACGCCCACGGTAACTGGCCTCGTAATGTACCATATGCCCCAACTTGAACAAGTTCTTGGTTTCGATACCCATGTCCACGGAATTCAAGAAATTACTCCACACTTCTCCCGTCCACGAGAACTCGTCCTTGCACACCACCACCAGATCGACCATCGTCGTATCGCCCACCACTCGCTCGATCCCTATCAAGGCATCGTCGACATTGGACATTTCCTTCAGCAATTGCTCGTTCTGAACCAACTCGAAGGGATCGATATACATCCCCGGTTTCACCGTCATTTGCTTTTTAATCACCCGCTCGGCGGACTTCTGATGAATGGAATTGGCGAGGGCAAGAATCCACTGCAAGCTATCCTGCCCGTAATTAATCGTGTCATTGACACTCGTCCCGAAAGGAGGCAACACCTTGACACGAATCTCCCGGATCATTTTTCCCCGGTACGGCTTATAACGGTCTTCACTATTCTCCGTTTCAACAATATCGATATTATATTTCCGGGGATTAACGAATATCATCTTGTAAAGCTCCTTCGTCCATTTACGACGGTAAGCCACCTTTTTAATCTTGGAATACTCGTACCGGAGTGTGTCTTGAATCAGACTGTCGGGCAGGAAGATTTTACTGTTTTGTTTCACCGTGTCCCGCGATAGCGACAAGCATGCGTTTCCTGATAAAGGTCTCGCTCCGGCGCGACTTTCCACGAGTAAAACCCATGCTAGAACCAATATCAATAAACGAATCATTACTTTCACCTGACAGAACTAATCTTTCAATATCAATGTTTTCAACTTTTCAGACACCCACGCTTCACGCTCTCCCTGTTCATTTTGATATATAAAACAAGCCTCCACGCTAGGATTGGCCTCCACTATTTCCTTCGCTTTCTCCATACCCAGCACCATAAAAGCCGTGGCGTAAGCATCCGCTTCCATACACGTGGGAGCGTACACGGAAGCCCCCAGTATATCCTGTTGGACAGGAAAACCCGTCTTGGGGTTTATCGTGTGGGAATATTTTTTCCCGTCCACGACGTAAAACCTGCGATAATTACCCGATGTCGCCAACGCACCCTCTCCCATTTCCAGCACGAATTGCAACTCCCTGCGAGAAGCCGCCTCGTCATCTATCGGTTTGTCGATACCGATATGCCACGGGCGGGATTTATTACTTTGTCCCTTCACCCGAACTTCCCCGCCAATCTCCACCATGTAATCCCGTACACCCTGCCCCTCGAGAAATTCCGCTACCAGATCCACGCCCAACCCTTTGGCTATCGAACTGGCATCCATCTGGATGCCCTCGACCGCCTTGACAAGCCGGCCGTCCTCTATTTTCAACTTCTCCATCCCCACGTATTGCAGCAACGAGTCCACTTTCTCCGCCGACGGCAACCGCTCGTTCTTGTAACCGAATCCCCACGCGTTCACCAGCGGTGCCACGGTGATATCGAACGCACCCCCTGTCTTCGCGTGTATCTCTGCCGCCTTCGTGAACAATCTCACGAACAGCGAATCCGTCCGGTCTGTCACCCCCCGGTTCAGGCGGGCTATCGTCGATTTCTTGTTAAACATGGAAAGCGATTCGTTCACGCGCTCCATCTCCCGGCGTATCTCCGCCGCGTAATCCTTGTCACTCTTGTAAGATATATGATAGGTAGTACCGTACACCGTTCCCTCGGTAAACCGGTACATGTTCCGTTGACATCCCGCGCATGCTATTAACACGCAAATAATAATCCCCAATCTCTTCATAAAACCTTAAAAGTAATATCCCAAATTAAAGTAGAACCCTAGTTTCTTCGACCAATCCGACAGCGAGAAAGTGACGTCAATCGGTCCCACGAAACTATCGTACGAGTATCCCACACCCCCGCCAATAATATCATCGCCCCCGAACACGTCAAAGAAATTGGCATCCTGCTTGGCGTAATTCCCGGACAAAGATATATAATGATTCCGCCCGAGATTATAGCGCAACATGATTTTAGCCACCACCAGCGAATTGTCGAATATCTCCAGATGCTGGATACCGAGGAACGGCAACTGCTGGTCGACATACCGTCCGGCAACGTCACCTCCCATGCAATTCAAGTAAGGATAAGGGATATTATTCCCGATCAATACCCGACCGTATATCGAGGGAATAAACTTCACGCGCCGGGTAATGGACAACACGCTCTCGAAATCCAAACCTATCGCCGAGAACGGCGCACCGTCATTGTACGTCAGGAAATTATCCGTGTAAAGCGAATAATCGACTTTCAACGAGATCCCTCTCGTGGGGTAATAACGCTTGTCGAATGTTTCCAGATGCGCCAACCCGTAGTAGCTGAAAAACCCTTCCGGTTTTACCCTAATATTATGATCCCGATCCGAGAACAGGAACGACTCGTAATTGAAATACTCGTAACGCGCCCCGATCTGCATCTTGAAATTCCGGAAATAAATATCCGAACCGCCCAACTCCACCTTGTGGTAAGCGTACTCTATATTATCCTGCTTTTTCCCCTTGTGGTAAATATCCAGATTATTATACTTGAACGTGTACCCCAGCTCGAACCTCCGCAGGAAAGTATTCCCGAGGGAATAATTCAACTTCACGTAAGGATTCATACTCAATCGCCCGGTCAGCGAAAGGCGGGACCCCCGCAACTCCTTGTGCGATATCGTCGTGTTCAACAATATCGCCGCCATCTCCTCCGAGTCGAAACGGAACCCGAGATTCAACGAACTCATGGGCTTCTGTTTCAGAATCAGTTCCAAGTCATACACCGGTCCCCCGCTCAACTTGTAGCTCACGCTGGAGAAAGCCCCGATACCGTACAACTCGGCTATCGCGTGATGCAGGTCATTTAACGTGATGCGGCTATAATTCTTGATCCGTATCTTCTTTCTCAACCATTTCTCGTCCCGCGCATCAATCCCCGTCAAGTGTACTTCATCTATCGTGAGCGTATCGTTCAGAAGCACCACTTTATCCTCCGTATCCGCGGCATTCTTACTCTCCGGTATTCCCAGTTCGCGTTTCAGCTTCATCAACTCGTCCCATTGGGCACGGGCAACTTCTTCCCCCCGCATAATCAAGGTATCGACTGCCCGGGTCGAGAAACTGGCGGCAGAGTACGGGTACACGTCCGGTTTGATATACACGTTTACCATCTTCTTGTTTTCCTCGTACTTCTGGATTCCCAGAAACGAGGTCATCTGGTCGATAATTCCCGTCACCGACTCCAGACCGGAAGCGTCTTTCAATTCCGCCTGCACGTCCACCCCGATGATAATATCAGCACCCATTTCTTTCGCTATATCCACCGGGAAATTATTCGATATTCCCCCGTCTACCAGCACCATCCCGTCCCTTCTCACCGGGGCGAACACCCCCGGGATAGCCATACTCGCGCGCATGGCAAGCGGCAAAGTCCCGCGATCCTGCACCACCTCCTTGCCGTCCACCAGATTACTTGCCACGCAAGCGAACGGGATCGGCAACCGGTGGAAATCAAGCGAATCGTGATACCCTATCGTCAAATCGGAAAACAGGTTGAATATATTCTGTCCGCTGATAAACCCCGACGGGATCTTCAGCTCGCGATTGTTCTTAATCGGCACGGAAACAAGATATTTCTCCGTTTCCTCTTTCTCCGAGAAAGGCAGGTTATAACGATACACTTTATCACTCAACAAAAACATCCAGTCCTGCGCCCTCACCAGACTATCCATCGTGCGCGCGTCATAACCGATCGAGTACAAAGCCCCCACGAGAGCCCCCATACTCGTGCCCGCGATATAATCTATCGGGATACCCGCCTCTTCCAGCACCTTCAACACACCGATATGCGCCACTCCTTTCGCCCCGCCGCCACTTAACACCAACCCCACCTTTTTGCGCTGCGCCTGAACATCCAATACAAGAAACAATACAAGAAGAAAAACCAAAGACCGCTTCATAGTTTATTAAGTTTTGCCTTCGGCAAAAGTTGCAAGTTACATTCGCCGCCGTGCGGCGAGTTGCAAGTTGCATTTACCTTCGGCAAGTTATAAAATCACTCAAAAATACTTATTTCCCGGGAATAATCAAAATAAAGTTTCGCCGCGGGTAAAACTTTATTTTGGTTGTAACCTGCAACTCGCCGAAGGCGAATGTAACCTGCAACTTTTGTCTCACCCCTTCCCATATCCAAAAATAAATACTAAATTTGCCGTGAGACAAAAAAGATGTACTATGACAAAAATACTTGTGATTGACGACGAGAGGAGTATCCGCAATTCCATGAAAGATATTCTCCAGTACGAGGGACACGAAATCGTGCTTGCCGAGAACGGCATGGAAGGACTCGTGGCAGTGAAATCGGAGAAACCGGATATTGTATTTTGCGATATAAAAATGCCCAAAATGGAGGGCATCGAAGTACTGGAACGTATCAAAGAGTTTTCCGCCGACACCCCGGTTATCATGATATCGGGACACGGAACGATAGACACGGCAATCGAGGCCATCAAGAAAGGAGCCTACGACTTTATCGAGAAACCACTGGACTTGAACCGGTTGTTGATCACCATAAAGAATGCGACAGACAAACACTTGCTGATACACGAAACCAAAACGCTGAAAAACAAAGTCAGCAAGCGATACGAGATGATCGGTCAATCCGACGCACTCAACCGCGTGCGCTCCATAATCGAGAAAGTGGCAGCCTCCGATGCCCGTGTGCTCGTCACGGGACCTAACGGCTGCGGCAAAGAACTGGTAGCCCACCAGTTGCACGAGCTCAGTCACCGGAAAGAAAGCACTTTCGTGGAAGTAAACTGTGCCGCTATTCCCTCCGAACTGATCGAGAGCGAATTGTTCGGGCACGAGAAAGGTTCTTTCACCTCCGCCATCAAGCAAAAGAAAGGAAAGTTCGAGTTAGCCACCGGCGGCACCCTCTTTCTGGACGAGATCGGCGACATGAGCCTCAGCGCACAAGCAAAAGTGTTACGCGCCTTGCAGGAGCAGAAAATAACCCGCGTGGGCGGTGATGCGGACATCAACGTTGACGTACGCGTAATCGCAGCCACGAACAAAAACCTGAAAGAAGAAATCAAGCGGGGTAATTTCCGGGAAGACCTCTACCACCGCCTAAGCGTCATCATCATCGACGTCCCGCCATTAAATCAACGGTTGGAAGATATCGAAATACTGGTTCCCCATTTCCTGACAGACATCTGCACCGAAATGGGCATCGCCCCGAAAAGCATCGACGCGGACGCTATCGACGCCCTCAAGGAGTGCGAATGGACGGGTAATATTCGTGAACTACGCAACGTCGTGGAACGGTTGGTCATTCTCGGCGGAAATACCATCACCCGGGAAGACGTGAAAATGTACAGATAAAACAGTTCATAAAGTTTATAAGGTTTATAGACCCCTGCGGGGCGCTTTGTCCACGGCAGCTTGAGCTGCCGATAAACACTGTCCGAAGAACTCCCGTTACTTTATGAACTTTATGAACCTTATAAACCTTACAAACTTTATAAACCTTATAAACTCTCCCCCATGGGCAAAGACAACAAACTACACATCATCCTGTTAGGTCGCCGCAACAGTGGAAAAAGTTCCTTGATCAACACCTTGACAGGCCAGAATATCGCTATCGTTTCGGACGTTGCCGGAACGACTACCGACCTCGTGAAAAGAAGCTACGAGATTCCCGGCTTCGCGTCGGTCATATTTATCGACACGGCAGGCGTTGACGATTCCGGCGCACTGGGTGAAGCACGCGTCGCGAAAACACGTGACGCCATCTCGCAAGCCGACATCGCCATCCTTGTCATCGCGGGCAATCAATTCGGGGAACACGAGCGGCAACTCGCCGGGCGTTTCAAGAAACAGGAACTCCCCTTCCTTATCATTCACAACAAAAAGGACGAAGCTCCCCTCTCGCCGGCATTGAAGGAACGCCTCGCGCGGGAATACAGTTGTCCGGTCATCGACTTCTCGACACGCGACACGGATACCACTCCCGTTCTGGATGCCTTGAAAAGCGTGTGGCACGCGGAAAACGACAGCCCGCGATCGCTCGTCGGCGACTTGATTGCCCCGGGTGACATCGTGTTGCTCGTCACCCCGATAGACTCCGAGGCTCCCGCCGGACGCATGATCCTTCCACAAGTACAAATGCTCCGCGACATACTCGACAACCACGCCACCGCCATCGTCCTGCAACCGGAAGAGATCACCCGTTTCCTCGCGAATACCGGGATACGTCCCCGCCTCGCAATCACGGACAGTCAAGTATTTAAAAAAGTAGCGGCACTCGTTCCGCCCGAAATACCGCTGACAAGTTTCAGCATCGTGCTGGCACGCCACAAGGGGAACTTCGACGCTTACATGAAAGGTACTCCCCGGATAGAACGACTGCAAGAGGGCGATCGCGTGCTCATGCTCGAATCCTGCTCCCACCACGTGTCATGCGAGGACATCGGACGGCACAAAATCCCCCGTTGGTTACAGGATTACACGGGCAAAAACTTTCAATTCGATTTCATCGCGGGACTGGACGCCATCACCCGCCCCATCACCGACTACGCCATGGTCATCCAGTGCGGCGGTTGCATGATCACGGGCAAACAACTTAAAAACCGCCTCCAACCCGCCATCGAAGCCGGCATCCCCGTCAGCAACTACGGAATGACCATCGCCTACCTGCACGGGATATTCCACCGGGCAACGGAGGTTTTCCAAACGAAATAAAGGTATGCCGGGGCATACCTTTATCATGTTTGAAAAGTTACATTTCAACCGCTCTCGTGCTTTTTCTTCAAGGTGAAGATCGTGTCGGCGAGTACCTGCATTCTCTCGTCGAATTGCCGGGCGTGTTCGTCGGGGGCGTCCGCGACACCGGACACGTCATCGAGGATACTATCAAGAAGTGCGTCCCTTTCCTCCGCGGCAACCGCCGCGTTCTCCCCGCTCGCTATCCTTCTCGCTTTCTCCTCTTCTCGTTTTTCTTCCTCCGCCTCCCGGAGTCGCTCGCGTTCGGTTGCCCGTCTTGCCAGTTCCATGTCGACGGCGGCATTCAGTTTATCAATCGCCCCGGCAAGCGGGAACTTCAACTTCATATCTTTAGCGATACGATTGATTGCCACGAGGTTGGAATCACCTTGCAGCTTGCACTCGGAATCGGACGTCGGTTTCCCGTTGGCGCGAGCGGTGAAAACGTAAGCGAAAAGCGTGTCGAGATTGACGTTCGCGGGAATCGCCGTCGAGGTCGATCCTTCCTCCGACCGCGCGCGCAATCGCTGCACGATGCACGTTTTGCTCGTCGGGTCGTATAACACGCAATACCCCACGTCGTCCGGGTTACGGTTTGTTCCCAACGTCGTGTCCGCTGCCTGCACGCAGGAAATTTTACGCGCTTCCCTGTCGAGCGTCACGGTCACGGCAATCGGCGGCACTTTGCCCGCGGCAAGAATCAGGTTCGGGTAATCGATCAGGTAAGTGTATTGTTTCGACACGCTCTGCTCGGGATCGTACGGGGTTTCCGGGTCTATCTTTACCGCCGTTGACACGCCCGTCACGGCGTTCACGCCCACGAAACGGGAATGCCCGGAAGCCTCCCGCCCGGTGTACGGGAAACCCACTTTCGCCCCCGGCAACAGGTAACCGCCTTCCCTGCCCAACCCGCCGAAGGCGGCATCGTTCTTCGCCACGGTTTCGTTCAGCTTCACTTTCTTGTTCGACAAGAGGCGCACCACGGTCACACCCGGTTCAAACGGGTGGGGGTAATGTACTTGGTCAAGCAACGTGCCTCGCACGCTTGAGCATCCTACAATTCTCTTTCTCATAGTTTTTAATTTTAAACAGTTAATAAAAGTCCGGCACTAACCGTCCGGCAGGACAGGAAGTGCACGCGCATCTTTCCGCGATTTACAGGGAAGATTTATGTTCTTTTCCAATCACAAGTTAGAACTATTATTTTCATTTCCAATGGAATTTGATGTTAAATATTAATATTTTTTAATTCTTAATACCACTCTTTCACACGACTATGTAAAACACCATGTAAACAACACGTGTACAACAATATACAGCCTAAAACCGGTCGTATCCCGCGTGGCTTACTTATGCAGAACTCATGCAGAACTTATTAACAAGTTGATAACATTTTCTGATAAGTACTTTGTTAATTCAAAATAATTGTTTATTTTTACATGGTACGAGATAAAGAGGGGATTAGTGTAACCGTTTAATTCGATAGCCATGGGAAGAAAAAATCAATCCGACCCGACGCGCAAGAGTTTTATCCTGAACGGGATAAGATATTATTACCGGAACGATAAACTATGCGCCATGCCAGCCAAGCGGGAGAAAGTGGAGCGACCCGCCACGGAGAAACAACAAGTGGCGAGGGACGCCATGGAGATAACGGGAACGTTTCCTGTCAACTTTTTCCGGCTCTCCCCGGTGCTCTACTTCGCGTGGAACATGTACGGGGAGTGTTTCAGCCTAACCTACTTGGATATTTTCAGGAAGCTCAATTATCCCGTGCTCGACTTGAAGTTGCAGGGCGTGGATTACTTTCCCGATTTCCACTTCTGCAAGGGCGATCTCGTGCCACCGAGGGATACGCGGGTGAACCGCGAGGGGTGGACGTTTTTTCTCTACTGGAACGCACCCGCCCGCGAGTACGGGCGAGCGAACCCGAATGACTCTCTGGCACTGGGATTTTTCTATGACTCGCGCCCCGATTCGCCGCAATTCATCATGACATCCTTCACCCGCGGCGAGTGTTTCGCGCGAATCGCCCTCCCCGACTCCGCCCACCCGGAAACGGAAACCGTGCATCTCTACCCGTTCTTCACGTCGCCCGACTGGAGCGCGTACTCCGATAGCAGGTACGTGAAAGCGGAAGTTATCGAACCGGTGATCCCGTGATTCACGATTTATGATTCACGATTTCTTGATTTATGATTGGAGTACTACTTCGCTTCGGCAATCCTTCAATCATAAATCGTAAATCATAAATCATAAATTAAAACGTGAACCCTACCCCGATCGTGTACGGGTGCAATTCAGGGGATTTGCTCTTTTTAAACATGTTGGTCAACGTGTAATTTCCCCAGAGGCACACGCCGCGATACCCGGCACGTACCGTCCAATCGGCCTTCAAGGGAATCATGCCGTAGCTGTCCGAGTTTTTCTTCCGGTGCTTGTCGCCGTTCTCGTCCTTGTACACGATTTTCGTCTTCGAGTGAAGCCGCACGCCACCGACAACCCCGGTAGACAGGTAAGCTCTCCGGTGCACGGACGCGGGGAATTGCCATTCCACGAGAAGCGGTATCGTCATGTAGAGCGTCTTGAAAGTGCTTCTTTTTGTGTTGCCGATTCCCAGTTCGTCCAAGGGAAGGGGGCGCAACATACCGTGTTCGTCTTTACGTATCGTGATATTCCGGTCGAAACAAAGCCGTTGATACTCGAACCCGATTCCCGTCACCACGCCGAGAGTCCGCCGCTCGTTCACCCCCATGCCGTGGGAGAAGAGATTGAACTGCATGGCGAAAGAATTTCCCCAGTCCAATTCCATGAAATCGTCCCCCCCGTACTTGGAATAGTCCGTGTTGGCGAAATTCACGAACCCGAAATAGAAACCGCTCCAGTGTCCCCGGAAGAGGTGCCGTAGAGCACGCCGGTTCTCCTCCCTTACCGTTTTCAAGGGAACCTCGGAATAGCGCCTCGGTCTTCTCCCCGACTCTCTCACCGTGTTGTCCCAGATAATCATTTCCGATTCCCGGACGACGGTATCGACCTTTTCGCTTTTCTGCCGGATCGTGTCCACGCGCCAGTTGTCGCGGATAACGACAGTATCTCTCCGTGCCGACACGGGCAGCACGCACACCATAAACATTACATATACAACCACCTTTTTCATATTCTTTTTCTTTAGATTATTTTCTTTTATCACATGACGGTTGAACACCCCCGATTGTTACAGGCGATCTTCATCTTTTTCCTCCCTGTTCCTGAATCGGCTCACCACGTTTCTTCCCGCGTTGACGATCGAGCTGAGAATATTGTCCGAACTCTCGAGATCGGGAGCGATGACGCGGAGCGGGCGGGGACGCTGTTCCTTCACTTCCAGCCTTACCCGCACGCCCTCGTAGGGGGAAACCAGCATTTCATTCGGTCGCGGCGGCAGTATCTCGGCGTGAACGACGATGTTTTTCGCGCTCTCGATCAAGTTGACGGGTTCCACCCGTTCCGTCGGCACGGCGGGTGTCGTGACGGGAACGATATCAACTCGCGGCTTATCCTCTTGCCGGGGTTCCATCTTCTCCGGTTCCGTCACCCGCGCAGGGAGTTCCGGCAAGGAAACCGGTTCGGTTCGCGCCGTAAGCTGCGGCAGGCTGTCCGGGGAAAATTCCCGCTCCCTCGTGATATACAAAACAAGTACCACTGCAAAAATGGCAACCGCGGCGACTCCCGCGTAACGCTTCATCCAGACGATCACCGCCGGGTAACGACGCGTCGCGTCTTTCCTCCCGAACACCTGCCCGCGGTCAGGTTGCACCCGTGTCGCACGGTACGCCGCCACTTCCCTCCCGAATTCATCCTCCCCCGCGTTATCGCGTACCCATTGCCGCTCTTCCTCTGTTATCACGCCTTCCGCCTCGGCTATGGCATAGTAGGCCAGTTCCCTCGCGGACGCGTGCCGCTTCAATTCTTCCTTTTTCCCGAACACATCCCGTTCCGGTTGCAGGCGCACGCCGTCCATCCCGTCCAACAACTCCTCCAGATCGGGATTCGCCAGCAGAAACGCCCGCAACTCCTCGCGGCACTCCCCCGGCAGCACACCGTCGAGGTAATCCATGAAATAAATCTCGTAATTCTCTCTCGTTATCATATCTTCTCCCGCTTAAACGACCACGTCCGGTCGACGGATAAACTCCTTCATAAATGCCCTCGCCCGAAAGATGTACACTTTCACTTGCGATTCGTTCAGTCCCGTGATCTCCGCTATCTCTTGATAGGAATACGCCTCGTAATCCCGCAGCAGAACGACGGTTTTCTGTACCGGCGGCAATTTCGCCAAAGCCGATTCCAGCACCTCCCGCAATCCCGTGTAGGCGGGCGACGTATCCTCCACCCGGTCGCCGACGGACTCGATGTCCCCGAACTTGTTCTCGCGCCGCAGGATATCGATCATCCGGTGATAGGACGTGCTGAAGAGGAAAGCCTTGGCTTTCCCGTAATCGACGCGGGCGACCTCCTCCCACAGTTTCAGGTAACTGTCCTGCACGATGTCTTCCGCCATTTCCCTCGACCTGCACATCTTGTGTATAAAACGATACACGTCATCGGAGAACGCATCCACCGCCCGGTTATATTCCACCCTATTCATTCCCCTCCTCTTTTGCCGGCAAGGAAACCCGCTTCACGTCGCGCCAACGGACGTACCTCGCCGCGCCTTTCGCGTCGAACACGAGTATGCCGTCGTTGTCAAAGGTCACGTCGCGCTCTTCACCCAACACCAGCTCGCCGCCGTTGCCGAGTTGCAGCCACGTGTACTTGTGATTCTTCGGCTCTATAACCCGGATATTCCGGAAAGGAATACGATACGCCACGTTACCGTTCCGCCCGTCCAACAGCTCGAAATCCATCGCCTCGTCCAGATCGTACGCCAGCACGCCTTCCAGTACCTCGTCCCGTTTCAGCTCCACCGTGCCCCGTATCCGCCGGGGCAACATGAAATCGCTATACTTCAGCAGGTTTACCTGATTCAACGGGATGCTTTTGAACGTCTTGAAATCCGCCCATCCCACGACGACCTGCCCCACGGACGGCATATTCACCACGATTCCCCGGTTTCTCTCGTCCACGTCATTCTCGCCCCACAGGACGAACTCCCGTCCGCTGTTCAACACCACCTGACATGAATTTCCCGACGACGCGATGCTTCGTATATTCTTGAAAGCGATAGTGATACCGCTCGTTCCCGAACGCCCGTCCAACACGTGGGACAACGAATTTTCGTCCCTGTCCCATTGCACGATGCCCGTGTACCGCCCGTGAGGTGTTTCCACCGTACCCGTGATAGGCGTATCGGCGGGTTCCCTCGCCGTGTCGGGGGCCGCGCTAAAAACGATCTCGCTGATAAGATCCCACGCGATAGCGGTTTCCTTGTCCGCCTCTATCCTCAAGCTGCCCCTGTTGCCGGATGGCAACCAATCCTCCAGTTCGATGATATGCCCGTCGCGTATCTCCAATTCGATCCGGTTATCCCCGATCACGCGAATCCGCTTGATGTTCCCGAAGCGACAGGCAAACTGGTGGGCGACAGGTACAACCTCGTTCACGTAACGGGTATAAGGATTTTCCGGCTTGGACGCAGAGAATATATCCGTCCAGTATAAATTCCTTCCCCAGTAAATATAACCGCTTACCGTCGTGTTCATCACGGTATATATCTCCCCGTGAATCCGGTAATCCTTCGCCTGTGCCCGGGTTTCCGCCACCCCGGTACAAAAAACGACGCACGCTATCAGTAACTTTTTTAACATACAGAATCTTGTTTATCGATATGACGAACAAGTATAGTGAAAAGTTACAAAATAATTGAAAGTTGAAAATGGAAAATTGAAAATGAGGAACTACCACCCCTAGCCCCTTCGGTGTAAGGAGGGGCTAGGGGTGGTAGTTCCTCAACTCGCCGAAGGTGATTACTTCCCGTACCCCGGTTTTCCCAGAAGCATGAACATATTATTTTTGTACGCTTCCACGCCCGGCTGGTCGAAGGTGTTCACGCCGAGGATGCCGCCGGATATGCCGCAAGCCAGCTCGTAGAAGTAGAACAGTTGTCCCAAGTAATATTCCGTCAATTCGGGTATCACGACACGGATATTAGGCACGCCCCCGTCCACGTGAGCCAGTTGGGTTCCCAGTTCCGCCATCTTGTTCACTTCGTCGATGCGTTTGCCCGCCAGATAGTTCAATTTATCCAAATCGTGGGCGTCACAAGGCACCAGCAACTGGTGTTTCGTCTTCTCGACAGAGAGCACCGTTTCAAACAAATCCCGGCGTCCTTCTTGAATATATTGTCCCATGGAATGCAGGTCTGTCGTGAAATCCACGCTAGCGGGGAATATGCCTTTGTGTTCTTTTCCCTCGCTTTCCCCGTACAACTGTTTCCACCATTCCGCCACGTAATGCAGTTTCGGGTTGAAGTTGACAGTGATCTCAATCGTGTACCCTTTCTCGTACAAAGCATTGCGCACGGCGGCATAGGTGGCGGACAGTTCAGCCCCGTTCTCTTTGCCGTACGTTCTCATGTCGGCGGCACCTTTCACCAACGCCCGGATATCATGCCCGGCAATGGCAACAGGCAGTAATCCCACGGGAGTCAGCACGGAGTAACGTCCCCCGACATTATCCGGGATAACAAACGTTTGGTATCCTTCCTTGTCCGCCAGAGCGCGCAAAGCCCCTTTCCGCTCGTCCGTGATCGCCACGATACGCTGACGGGAAACCTGCACCCCTTCCTGCCCGATTAATTGTTCTTTCAACAAACGGAAAGCAACTGCCGGCTCGGTGGTGGTTCCCGATTTGGATATGACGCATATCCCGAATTTCTTGTCTTTCAAAAACTCCTGCAACTCGTACAAGTAATCCTCGCTGACGTTATGCCCGGCAAAAACGACCTTTGTACCGGAGAAGGCGTCGAAGCTGCCCGCCATCGACTCGATCACCGCCTTGGCACCCAAGTACGAGCCGCCGATGCCGACAATGACCACCACGTCCGTTTCCGCCCTCAGTCGCGCAGCACACGCCTCTATCCGATCCAGTTCTTCACTCGTGATCCGTGCCGGAAGATCCAGCCATCCAAGAAATTCACTTCCTTTACACGTTCCGTTTTCCAAGCCTTTCAATGCCTGTGATGCTTTTTCCCTTCGCGCAGAGATCTCTTTCTCTCCCACGAACGGCAATACTTTCGAGTAGTCAAGTTTAACGCGATTCATTGTTTCTGTATTTTATTATTCGCCTTTTCGAGATTTCAACAAATCCCTGTACCGGGACGCATTCTCGTAATCTTCATTCTTTACGGCTTCTTCCAACAAACGTTGCAAATCTTCCTCCGTTAATTCCGATTCTTTCACTTTTGCTATCTCCGCCTGTACTTTTTCCAAGTGTTCTTTTATAATACTCGTGTCGGCTATAGGTATTGCCGTTTGGATAATCACCTCCCTCGTGATGTAAATCGGGCAATTGTAGCGCAACGCAAGGGCCACGGCATCCGAAGTCCTCGAATCTATCTTCAGTATCTCCTCCCCGCGACGGAAACGCAATTCCGAATAAAAGATACCCGCTTCCCAGTGATAAATAGAAACTTCTTCCAAGGTAGCTCCCAGACTATCCGCCAGATTCTTTACCAGATCATGCGTGAGGGGGCGTTGCGAATCGAGGTGTTCCAACTGTATGGCGATCGACTGCGCCTCCGCTATCCCGATAATAATGGGAATACGGAAGGCGTCGTGTTCTTCCGCGAGTACTAACGCATATGCCCCCGTGGTCGACATACTCTGGTATGACAGCCCGAAAACTTTTAATCTGATTCTATCCATAAAACCTGTATCATTTTAGATTCTTGATCTACGAGTTTAAACCCGGCATGGTTTCCCCCGCGAAATCACTTCTTCAACGGCGCCCTGTATATACGTGCCAATCCTCCAAGGCTTGTTTCCCTGTATTTTGCCTGCATGTCGCAGCCCGTTTGCATCATCGTTTCGACAACGTCGTCAAACGACACTTTGTGCCGCCCGTCGGAGAACAACGAGTAAATGGCACACTCCCGCGCTTTCTGGGAAATGAACGCGTTACGCTCGATACAAGGGATTTGCACGTAACCGCCTACCGGGTCACAGGTCAATCCCAAGTTATGCTCGAATCCCATTTCAGCCGCGTACTCTATCTGCATCGGGGAACCGCCGAGAATCTGGGCGGCGGCACCTGCCGCCATCGCGCAAGCCGTTCCCAGTTCGCCTTGACACCCTACTTCCGCACCGGAAATAGAACCGTTGGTCTTCACGATGTTACCGATCAACCCGGCTGTCGCCAATCCTTTTATGATTCGTTTGTCACTTATGTTCTGGTCATGTTTCAAGAAATACAGCACGGAAGGAACCACTCCCGCGGAACCACAAGTGGGAGCCGTCACGATCTTGCCCCCGGCAGCGTTCTCCTCCGCCACTGCCAAAGCCGCAGCAAACACCATTCCCATGTGGCGCAAGGTTCCCGCGGATTGTTGAGCCCGCACGTGATACGAGCAAGCCTTGCGGGCTAACCGCAAATTGCCGGGCAACACGCCCTCGTTCTCCAACCCGTTGTGGATACTGTCCACCATTACCCGCCACACTTCCTCGAGGTAATCGAATATTTCCTGTCCCTCGTGCAATTCCACGTATTCCACGAAAGAACGCCCCTCGGACTTGCACCAATCCAAGATATCGGTCATCTTCGTGTCCGGGTATATGTCGTCCGAGTTGAAAGTCCCCTGTTCATCCCATAAGGCTCCGCCCCCGACACTATATACCTCCCAACGATCCGCAACCTCCCCGTTGTTCAACGCCTCGAACAGCATCCCGTTCGGGTGATGCGGCAAAGATTTGTCGGATTCCCACACGATTTCCGTGTCGTCGGGACGATCTATCATTTTCTGGATTGCCACGTCCGTACCATGCCCCACGCCCGTGAGAGCCAAGCTGCCGAATAAAGTCACCCGATAACGCTCCGCATCGGGATTTCTCTCCTTGAAGAAAAGTGCCGCACGTCCCGGTCCCATTGTATGGCTGGATGAAGGTCCATACCCTATTCTAAATATTTCTCTGATTGATTTCACGTCCTCTATTTTAATTTCTTGATTTATGATTTCTTGATTTATGACTTATGATTTAACCGAAATGCCTATGCTCTTTTAATCGTAAATCGTAATTCATAAATCGTAACTTAATAAGTTTTAAATAAAAAAAGGCAGTTCTATAAGCCGGGTTCTGTACCTTTCGGTTTCTATCATTTATCTACTCCGCGAATCACTTCGCGGCTCTAGCGACCTACCCCCCGGCATCGATCGGGCAAACCTTAATTGCCGGTATACATGGTCTTGCAACTCGTGAGGCGTACGGCTACCCCGGTCGCCCGGGATACCGGTGGGCTCTTACCCCACCTTTTCACCCTTGTTCCGCGAACGGAACGGTTGTTTTCTGTTACACTACTGTATCCTTTCGAATACCTTCCCGTTAGGAAGCACGATGCCCTGCGTTGCCCGGACTTTCCTCTCTCCCTCGCGGGACAGCGATAGAACGAACTGCCTTTTTATATTTATGATTTATGATTTTAGATTTATGATTCCCCCGCTCGTGCTCTCCCTCTCGAAAAATCTAACCATCAAACCTTTTTTATTTTCAATTTTCAATTCTCCATTTTCAATTAGTTAAGAATCGGGTCTTCCGGGAAATTCGCCCACAATTTGTGCTTGCCACCCAAAGAACTCATGACCTGTTCCCATAGTCCGCTATTCGGAACGGTAAACAACACGTCCGCGGAAATCGTACCCACCATCCACGAGTTTTCTTTCAGTTCATTGTCCAATTGCGTTTCCGTCCAGCCGCTATAACCGGCAAAGAAACGAATTTCCTCTTGCAATATCTTTCCGGCTTGTAACATCTCCGTCACTGCCTTAAAATCTCCGCCCCAGTATATCCCGTCCGCTATCCGTACCGAATCGGGGATATCGTTTCTCCGGTGAATGTAATACAATTGGTTACGTTCTACCGGTCCCCCGATATACACCGGGAAATACACCCCATCCAATTCCTTCACCAATTCGGACGCCGTGTAAGGTAACGGCTTGTTCAAAACAAACCCCACGCTTCCCGAATCATCATGCTCCACTATATAGACCACGGAACGGTTAAAATACTTCCCCTCCAGAAAAGGTTCGGCAATCAATACCTTCCCAACTTCAACACGGTCATTATTATGACGTATCTGAAACAGATCCTGAAATTCCTTTTCCACTGGTTTTCGTTTTTACAAGTCAAATATATCACTAAATTTGTATCAATAAAGCGTTAATGCAAAGATAAAAAAATGTACAAAACATTCATCATATTACTCCTATCTTTATTTATTAACACCTTCGCGAAGGCACAAAGTATCGTACCCTCCATCGTTATCGGCAGGGATACGTTGCCCCATGTCACTCTGGATGAGGTCAATGTGTTCGCGGAAAGGATCAACGCACGCAAATACGCCCGCCAGCAAAAACGCAATCATCGACTGGTACACAACGTCCGCAAGGCTCTCCCTTACGCGAAAATAGCCGCCGCAAAGATTAACGAGATTGAAGCACTGCTCGCGCAAGCGCACTCGAAACGGGAAAAAGAACGAATTATCAAAGAAGAATACAAACAACTCATGAAGACATTCAAAAAACCTCTCATGAGCCTGACCGTCACGCAAGGAAAAATACTCGTGCGTCTAATCTACCGGGAAACAAATAACTCTTCGTTTCATCATATCAAGGAATATAAGGGAAGCGTGAACGCCTATTTCTGGCAATCTCTCGCCCTCCTCTTCGGCAATAACCTCAAAGCCGATTACGAACCGGAAGGAAGGGACAAGGAGATAGAGGAGGTGGTACGGCAGATAGAAAAGGGTTTGTAAAGTTTATAAAGTTCATAAGGTTTATAAAGTTTGTAAAGTCTATAAGGTCACGGGAGGCTTTCGGACAAGATTTATCGGCAGCTATGCTACCGTGGACAAAGTGCCTCGCAAGAGTACATGAACCTTATAAACTTTATAAACCTTACAAACTTTATAAACTAAAATAGTATCTTTGCCTTTATGAAATACGAAGAGATTATTGCGGATATAAAGAAAGGGAAATATTTCCCAATTTACTTTTTATCAGGCGAAGAGCCCTATTTCTTGGATGAAATAGCGAATAAAATAGAGAAGAGTGCGCTCACGGAAGATGAAAAGGCGTTCAACCAAACTATTTTATACGGGAATGACGTATCCATGACCACCGTGACCGATACCGCCCGACGTTTCCCGATGATGGCACAAAGACAAGTCGTTATCGTAAAGGAAGCCCAGAATATCCGGGATTTCGAGAATCTGCTTCCTTATGTCGACCATTTCCAACCGACCACGATACTGGTATTTTTATATAAAAACAAAAAGCCGGACAAACGCAAAGGGGTGTTCAAGAAATTGGCTTCTTCTCCCAACTGTGTCTATTTTGACTCGGCAAAACTTTACGACAACAAGATTCCCGACTGGATCGTGTCATATTGCAAAGAGAAGAAATGCATGATCTCCCCGAAAGCCGCGAATATATTGGCGGATAGTCTGGGCAATGACCTTAGCAAAGTAGCGAATGAACTGGATAAACTCATGCTGCTACTTCCCGGCGGCGGAGAGATCAAGGAAAACCTTGTCGAAGAACACACGGGTATCAGCAAAGAGTTCAACACGTTCGAACTCACCGCGGCTATCGTTGCCATGGATCACCTGAAAGCCAACCGTATCGTGAACTACTTCGAGGCAAACCCCAAGAACAATCCCTTGGTTCTCACGATCACCATGCTGTTCCGCTATTTTCTGAACCTGCTCACGTACCATTACCAGAAGAAAAGTACCCCAAGCCCGCAGGAAATGGCAAAGATACTGGGAATAAACCCCTACTTCATGAAAGATTACACGGAAGGCGCTAAAAGATACAACGCCATGAAATGTGCCAACATCATATCATGGCTAAGAGAATATGACCTCAAATCTAAAGGTGTCGGCAACGTCAACATCTCCGACGGTCAACTATTGAGAGAATTGATATTCAAAATAATGCATTGAGAATGGAAAAGATTACAGTCCTGCAACCTGCCAAAGGCGAACATAAATCACGAGCCATATTCCTAGACCGGGACGGTACGATAAACTCCGATGAAGGTCACTACTATATTTATAAAAAAGAAGATTTCGTTTTCAACCCCGGTGTTATCGACGGCATCCGCCGATTGAACGAAGCGGGTTATCTGGTTATCGTGGTAACCAATCAAGGCGGCGTGGCCAAAGGAGAATATACCATTGAAGATGTCGAGGCGGTACACGCCTACATGCGCACGGAACTTGAAAAGCACGGGGCACGTATCGACAAAATATACTATTGCCCTCACCATGACAGCGTGGCTCCCTGCTCCTGCCGAAAACCCGCCCCCGGCATGATCGAGCAAGCCATACGGGAATTTGATATCGACAAATCCGCTTCCCTGTTGATCGGCGATGGCGGACGGGATATCGAAGCCGCGGAAGCTGCCGGAATACGAGGTATCAAGATCAAGAAAAACAGTGATTTAACCCAAGTAATTGACAGCATTTTAAAAGAATCACTCTAAAATGCCGCCAGCAACAGATCTATATCTCTGGAAACCAAACCGTATTTATCGGCAATAATCTTTTTGGTCAGTACACCGTTATATATATATACCCCGTGTCGTAACCCGGCATCACTCTTGATAGCGGGATTGAATCCCCCACCGCGGGCAATCTTCTCGAATAGCGGGATAAACAAGTTACTGTAAGCGATAGATGCCGTCCGAGCAACCCGTGAAGGCACGTTCGGCACACAATAATGAATCACGCCGTTGTACATGTACGTGGGATTATCGTGAGTCGTGGGACCGGAAGTTTCTATACATCCGCCATGTTCGATGGACATATCCACGATCACTGCCCCCTGTTTCATCAACTTTACCTGTTCCTCGGAAACCGTGATTCCCAAATCATCGTCAAAGAAACGCAAAGCCCCGATCAGCACGTCGGCAGACAATAATGCCCGTTCCAACACCGGTTTATGGAACACGGACGTGTACACCCGTTGTCCCAAGCAATGATTCAGACGTCGCAACCTATCCAGAGAATGATCGAACACTTTCACCTCCGCCCCCAGAGCCAAAGCCGTCCGGGCAGCGTACTCGCCAAGAGTTCCGGCTCCGAGAATAACCACCTCGGCAGGCGTCACCCCGGTAATCCCTCCCAACAGGATACCTTTCCCCTCGCGGGAATTACTTAGGTACTCGCTGGCAATCATGATCGCCGAGTTTCCCGAAATCTCGCTCATCATCTCCACCACCGGATAAGTCCCGTTCTCCCCTTTCAATATATCAAAACCGATAGCGGTAACTTTCTTCTGCATCATCTCCACGATAGCTTCTTTCCGTAACTCGAACAGTTCTATCGGGGACAGAATCACCTGACGGTCACGCATCACCTCCACATCCTCTTGCATCACGGGTGTCGGTTTCAAAATAACATCAGACGTGTAAACCTCCTCGCGGGTATCCACCATTTGCGCCCCGGCA
The DNA here is from genome assembly GCF_900184685.1 of Butyricimonas sp. Marseille-P3923. GTDB lineage: Bacteria > Bacteroidota > Bacteroidia > Bacteroidales > Marinifilaceae > Butyricimonas > Butyricimonas muris. Next base: position 656,667 of record NZ_FXXL01000007.1, on the reverse strand, counting down.
TCCGCATAGTCCCTATCATGATAATGCGCCTGCTCCCCCGCACCCCGCTGGACAAGAATAGAATGCCCAAAGTCTACCAAGACTCCCACGGCTTCGGGTGTCAGGCAAACCCGGTTCTCCCGACGCCCCGTTTCATCCGGCAACCCGATAGTCATTCGCTTATGACGGCGTTCCCCGAAGACTTCCTTCTCTTGGTACAAAAACCATTCCCTGTTTATCTGTGCGCCTAACATTTTACCCGAATTATCCATGCGATTCTGATTTAGTATTTATAATTTTAATCTATCGTCAATTCTCTCCGCCCGTCTTCCAGTTCGGTAAAACGGCAAATTAACGTGTTCTCCGGCAATAACGATTCAATCATCTCCGGCCACTCGATAAAACAACGGTTCCCGCTATAAAAATACTCCTCGTACCCGAAATCCATCGCCTCCTCCACGTTCTTCACACGATAGAAGTCAAAATGGAAAACCGAATCCCCCCGTGCCGTCAGATATTCGTTCACGATAGCAAAAGTGGGTGAATTTACATCATCCTCTATCCCAAGCTGCTCGGCAACAGCCTTCACGAAAGTCGTTTTTCCCACTCCCATGGGACCGTATAATGCATATATCGTGTCTTTCCCGGTAAATTCCAGAAATTCCTTTGCCACTCTCTTCAAGTCGTCCACGCCGTCAATTATCCAACGCATAATCTATTTTATTTAAAAGTACATTATCTTTGTGATATACCTCTTTAAAGTATACCACAAAGATAATATTAGTTAACGAAAAACGAAGCTAAAAGTTAGCTTTCACTTGAAACATCTTCCAGTGGCTTCTCTTCAACTTTCACGTCTTCCGTCGGAGTCCCTTTCAAATAAGTGGGTAAATTCAATCCCGCCATGTTAAATAAATCGTTTAACGGGGGCACGGATTTCATCATTCCGGAGATAAAATTAGCGGTGGAAGTATTACCGTTTCCGGCATTATTCCCGTCCCAAACGGTAACCTTGTCAATCTTGATATTCTTAACCGCTTCCACCTGCGTTTTCACGAGTTCCGGCAACTTATCGGTAATCAACATCATCACCGCCTTGTCCGGATCGCCGGCAGCGGCTTTCACGATCCGGGCGTATCCCTCGGCTTGCTTGGTCAATACCTCGTATATACCCCGTGCCTCGGCGTCCATCTTGGCAAAGATTGCGTCAGCCTCCCCTTTTGCCAACCTGCGCAAACGTTCGGCTTCTGCCTCGGCGTCGATAATCGCTTTCTCCTTGTCAATCTGCGCGGGAACCACGATATTGGCGGCTTGTGTAGCTTTCTCCCTTTCGGCGCGGGCTATCTCGGCTTCCTTCTCAGCCATGTAAGCCTCTTCCAAAGCTCTAGCGGCTTGCACTTTCTCGGCGGCAATCGCCTTACGGGCAGCCTCTGCCTCCCGTTCCCGGCGGATAGCATCCGAATCCGCTATCAAAATCTTGGCATTATTCTCTCCATCCACGGCAGTGGCGTTAGCTTCCGCCGTCCGGATACGGGTATCCCGCACGGTTTCCGCGATACGTATATCTTTATCCCGGTCTGCCTCGGCTTTACCGATCTCACCGAAACGGTTCTGCTCCGCCACGCTCTTCTTGGCATCATTGATAGCCTTCGCCGCCGCTTCTTTTCCGAGAGCCTCGATATAACCCGATTCGTCGCGAATATCCGTCACGTTCACGTTTATCAGTTTCAAACCGATCTTACGCAACTCCGCCTCGACGTTGGCACTCACGTTAGCCAGAAACTTGTCCCGGTCGGAATTGATTTCCTCGATATCCATGGTGGCAATCACCAGACGCAATTGACCGAAAAGAATATCTTTCGCCAAATCCTGAATATTCTCCAACCGTTGCCCCAGCAAACGTTCGGCAGCGTTCGTCATACTGTCCGATTCGGTAGAAATACCCACGGTGAACCGACACGGTACATCCACACGGATATTTTGTTTACTCAACGCGTTTGTCAAATTGCACTCGATAGAAATAGGCGTCAAGTCCAGAAAAGCGTAACTCTGGAACACCGGCCATATAAATGCCGCACCACCATGAATACAACGGGCCGAACTCACACCTCCCGCCGCGTTTTTCCCGGTCTTACCGTACACGACCAATACCTTGTCCGACGGACAACGTTTGTAACGGGACAATATTGCCGCAAACGTCACGAACAAGACCGCCGCTATCGCGACGATCAAATACAAACTACCTTCCATAGATTCCATATTATAGCTGTTAAATAATTAAATAGTATTCTTTAAAAACGCTCCACCAACAAGGTGCTGTCATTCACCACCTCCACCACTTTAATCGGGGCTCCCGTTTCCAACTCCTCACCCAAAGTAATAGCATCAAATTCCCGGATAGCCCCTTGAACGGAGATTTGCACTTTGCCTTCTCCCCGCTTATCTGCCGGAATCTTTAAATACACGTTTCCCTTGCACCCGACAGCATTTGCCATCTGAATCGTTCCACTCTGCTCCATCTTGCTCATAAACCGGAAAATAGCCATCACGGCCATAACCAGCAATACCCCGATCACGGCAGCCAGAAGAATCAACAAAAACTGATTCTCTATCGCCCCTTGAAAAGAAATTATCGACCAACCGAATCCCAACAGGAAATTAATAAAATTACGGAACGTGAATAATTGAAAAGGTCCGTCCCCGTCACCCGACGAATCGACATCCAAATCAACATCCATCCCCCCGTCGGCATCCATTCCAACGAAAGTCATTATGGTCTGTATAACAAATACCAAACTAGCAAACAACGTGATACACCACACCGACTGCATAAATAAACCTAAAGCATTCCACCATTCTTCCATGACAATAATTTTAAATTACACTACATACATTCCTTAATATCCTCACGCACGCACAACTAGACAAATATAAACATTTTTACAAGCATTCCAATAAAATCAATCCATAAAGTCCGAAGAAGCCGCATGCTCGTACACGGGCATACACACTTACTTGTTAATTATCAGTTATATGTATTATTTTATAGAATATTAGCAAATTATTAACTATGAGAATTAGTTGAATAACTAAAACTTTTAGTTACTTTGCGTAAAAGATAAAAACTATGAAAGGACTAACAGCAAAAGAAGAAGAAATCATGGGATTTTTCTGGAAGGAAGGTTCTCTATTCGTGAGACAATTACTCGCCTATTACGAAGATCCCAAACCGCATTTCAATACCCTCTCCACCATCGTGCGGGGTCTGGAAGAAAAAGGATTTCTCGGGCACGAGGCTTTTGGTAACACCTATCAATACCATGCCGTCATCAGTGAAGAAGAATTTAGAAAAGGTACTTTAAAGAACGTGATCAACAAGTATTTCAACAACTCGTACCTCAATGCTGTTTCTTCACTGGTACAAGAAGAAGACATCTCTCTGGAAGAACTGAAACAACTTATAGCCGAAGTAGAAAAAGCACACCAAAACGAATAACTTATGGGAACTTTTTTCGTCTACATACTGAAAGCATCCGTTTGTCTGGCAGCATTTTATCTGTTTTACAGGTTGCTGCTCAGCAAAGAAACATTTCACCGTTTCAACCGGCTCGCTCTATGCGGCATACTGGTATTATCTCTTGTTATCCCCTTCTGTGAAATAACCATTCACGATAATACCGAGATTCAGCAAACTCTTGTAAACTTCGAGCAATACATCATGCAGGTTGACGATGTCATACAGACCACGTCGGTCGCTATGGTAACACCATCCATCCCCGTGTGGATATTGCTCGCTCTGCTGGTTTACTTTCTCGGGATTCTTTTCTTTTTCGGACGTACCGCATACTCGCTCGCACACATGCTCTGTCTGGTACGCCGCGGACGGAAAGAAAAGTTGGAAAAAGGGACTATATTGATTGTACACGACAAAGATATCGCCCCCTTCAGCTGGATGAAATACATCGTGATCTCGGAAAAAGATCAGACAGAGAATAGCAAGGAAATCCTCGCTCACGAGATGGCACATATACGTAACCGCCATTCCGTTGACTTGTTGATTTCAGACCTTTGTATCTGTTTCCAATGGTTCAACCCCGCCTCTTGGCTGCTTAAACAGGAATTGCAGACCATTCACGAATACGAGGCTGACGACTCGGTTATCCGCCAAGGCATCAACGCAAAACAATATCAATTATTATTAATAAAAAAAGCTGTCGGCACAAGGCTCTACTCTATGGCCAACAGCTTTAATCACAGTAAACTTAAAAAACGAATCACTATGATGTTAAAAGAAAAATCCAGTCCGTGGGCTCGTGCAAAGTACCTGTATGTACTTCCGTTGGCGGTAATCGCCTTAACCGCTTTCGCCCGTCCCGAAATCTCCGGCGAACTAAACGAGATTTCAGCAATCAAAGTTAATGATTTTACTTCAATTCTGGAAACAAAAACGGCAAATAATCCCATTCCGGAACAAGACACTCTGACAACCAAGACGACCGTGAAGACCTCTGCAAAAGATGGTGTGGTTTACATTACCACTACCTCCACCAACGACTCCTTGGTTACACTCACAATTCGCAAGGATACCCTCTCCCGCTCTTCACACATGTTAATTAGGGATACCATTATCGACGGGGGAACGTACATCATATCAAGCCGTATCAGTGACGAATCCCTTGACACACCTTTATTTATTGTAGAGGGACAAGAAGTAGATCAGAAAGCATTCCGCTCGCTTCCTCCCCAAATAGTCAAATCAATAACCATTCTCAAAGATAAAGCTGCCACTTCCGTTTATGGCGAGAAAGGTAGGCACGGGGTTGTCAACGTCGAGTTGGTGAAAGATTTTATCACATTTTCCCCGATACGTGTTTTATCTGCTCAAGACTCAATAATTACTCTTGCAGACGGAACAAAGGTGAAACTATCAGCACAAACGGATCTTGTTTCTCAAGAAATTCAACCAAACGGAAGAGAGATTCAGTTACAGGGAGAAAGTTATTTTAGCGTTACAAAGCAAGACGAACGTCCTCATTTTCGTCTCAGAATGTCTGAGGTTAAAGTTGTAACCAGTCCCTCCGTAATAGAAGCATCAGGTACAATTCTTGACCAAGACGGTAACCCGATTGCAGGAGCAACTGTTTCGACTCAAGGAGTTCAAACAAATACAGACAAGGACGGTAAATTTTTACTTGTCACCGGGAAAAACGATAAACTTACTGTTACCGCTCCCGGTATGAAAAAAGTAAAAATCAAAACCGCCCCGAACCTCTCCATCCACATGAAAAAAGCACAATAACAATCACACAAGGTGAGAAATGGGACGTTCCCGTCCCATTTCTTATTTTTCAATACAAAGATACTTTCCGCTTTACCCTTTTCCAACCATATTTCATAAAGAGCACACGTGTTTTCACAAACACATCTATTTAAGACATAAACACACCTTCAGGTAACCGATGTCCCGTACGGAATCCGACATAATCAGTACACACAACTGTATCACTATAGAATCACCTTCGAATTCTGTCCGAGTTCTAATATACCACATAATCCACGTGTATATCTTTTTCGCTGGGGAAAATCAAGTTGATTTTTCCAGTAGTTGGTACATGTACGTGGAGTGATACAAGTTGCAGGTTACAGGTACAACTTGTAACCTGATAACCTGCAACTTGTAACTCGCCTTCGGCGATGTCTACATATTCATTCCACCGCAAACGTGGATGGTCTGTCCTGTCACGTAAGAGGACAAATCGGAAGCGAGGAACACGCATACTTTAGCGATATCTTCCGGCGTTCCGCCTCTTTTCAATGGAATTTTAGCAGCCCATTCTTTCCGCACGTCCTCGGACAATTGAGCGGTCATGTCCGTGATGATAAATCCCGGAGCCACGGCGTTAGCACGGATGTTGCGAGAACCTAATTCTTTCGCCACGCTCTTGGTAAAGCCGATGATACCTGCTTTGGAAGCGGCATAGTTAGCCTGCCCGGCGTTACCGCTTACTCCCACCACGGAACTCATGCTGATAATAGAACCCGATTTCTGGCGTAACATGACGGCAGAAACAGCTTTCGTGAAATTGAACACGGATTTGAGGTTCACGTTAATCACGGCATCCCATTGTTCTTCGCTCATGCGCATTAACAAAGTATCTTTCGTGATTCCGGCATTATTTACAAGTATGTCAATTCGTCCGAATTCTTTAACAATCTCGTCCACGGTAGCACTTGTAGCAGCAAAATCGGCAGCGTTGGAAGCGTACATTTTCGCTTTCACGCCCAAGGCAGCAATCTCTTTCTCTGTCTCTTGTGCGATTTCGTCATACCTTAAGTCGGTAAAAGCAATATTAGCGCCTTGTCTGGCAAACTCCATTGCCACAGCTTTACCGATACCTCTTGATGCCCCGGTTACAATGGCTGTTTTTCCTTCTAATAACTTCATAATTACAGTTTTATTTAAACCTAAATTAAAGGGGACACACCCAAAAGGCGATTCTTCCCCACGGGTATTTTTACCCGCTCAAGGTGCAAAGATAGGCAATAAATTCTATTATAACATGTGATTTAGACTAAAAAAAAGAAACCGGGGAATGGCGAGTGGAGGGTTTGGAAGTATATCAAGGGCCGATATAAGGTCTAAGGCGTATCGATTCGATCATGTTATGAAAGTAAAACTTCCTAAGTGTGTCTCGCGCTTATCCCCGGTATTCATTATGTATTTTTACCGTGAACGGTTGTAACATTTGATTCTCGCTGTAAAGGTAAGTATCTTTTTGATAAATCCAAAAGAAACAGTTATTTTTTTACCGACTTGTGACCTATTAACTTGTAATCAAATAATTCGCGTATCGTAAATTATTTAATTATATTCGCGATGGAACATCACAAACTACAAAATTTGCAATATTAAAAACATGAACATCAACGAACCGAACAAGGTATACTCCTCGCCTGCCATGCACACGGCGGAACACATACTAAACTCGCAAATGGTAAAATACTTCCATTGCGAACGGGCTTTCTCGGCGCATATCGAGAAAAAGAAGTCCAAGTGTGACTATTATTTCACCACCTCTCCCACTCCCGAGGATATAGCCACGGTAGAACAAGCGGTGAACGACATTATTCAACAGAACATCAACGTGGAAGAAATTTTCTACCCGAAAGACAAAGTACCTTCAAGTATCAGCATCGAACGCCTGCCCGACCCAAGCGTAGATACAGTACGCGTTATCCGTATCGGTGATTACGATCAATGTGCCTGTATCGGCGAACACGTGACGAACACAGCGGAAATCGGTACATTCCGTATAATATCACACGATTTCAACGAAGGAGTATTGCGAGTACGCTTTAAAGTGAGTTCATTAATTTTGTAATCTCAATCTTGCAAATTCATTGAAAATTGCAAACAATAAATAGCAAAACACGTGTAATTTGATGAATTATTCATACTTTTGCGGCAACGATTGCGAATAACAATTACAAAACAGATAAAGACAATGAATCTCCTTGAACAAATCAAAGAAAACGCCAAGAAGTACAATAAAAGAATTGTACTTCCGGAAGGAACCGAAGAACGTACGTTACAAGCTGCCGATATCCTTTTGGGTGAAGGTATCGCACAAATTATCCTAATCGGGAAACCGGAGGAAATTAAGGCTTTGGCGGAGAAATTCGAGTTAAAAAATATCGGTAAAGCAACAATCATCGATCCCGAGAACCACGAAAAAAAAGAGGCTTATGCCGACTTGTTGGTTGAACTCCGCAAGAGTAAAGGGATGACAAAGGAACAAGCATTGAAACTTGTTGTTGATCCGCTTTATCTGACAACTTTGATGATCAAAAGCGGTGATGCGGACGGTGAAGTCGCCGGAGCGAAGAACGCTACCGGAGACGTATTGCGCCCGGCGTTACAAATCGTGAAGACGCTACCGGGAATGTCTGTCGTATCAGGGGCTTTCCTCCTGTTGACCAACAAACCGGAATACGGGGAAAACGGGTTAATCGTGTGCGCCGACTGTGCCGTGTTGCCTAACCCCACCGCTGAAGAATTGGCTCAAATAGCCGTGGCTACTGCCGGAACCGCAAGAGCTATCGCTAAAATCGAGCCGAGAGTGGCCATGTTGAGCTTCTCCACCAAAGGATCGGCAAAGAACGAACTGGTAGATAAAGTAGTAAAAGCAACCGAACTGGCAAAAGCAATGGCTCCCGACGTAATGATCGACGGCGAAATGCAGGCAGACGCCGCACTGGTAGCTTCCGTGGGTGCAAGCAAAGCCCCGGGCAGTCCCGTGGCCGGAAAAGCCAACGTGCTTATCTTCCCCAGCCTCGAAGTAGGTAACATCAGCTATAAACTCGTGCAACGCATCGCGGGCATCGAAGCTGTTGGACCCGTGCTACAAGGTATGGCAGCCCCAATCAACGACCTGTCAAGAGGTTGTTCGGTTAGTGATATCGTAAACCTAGTGGCTATCACGGTAAATCAAGCTGCAGCAAAATAAATCAGTTTATAAAATTATAAAGTTCATAAGGTTCATAAAGCAAGTTTACTTTATGAACTTTATAAACCTTATAAACTTTACGAACTAAATATTTCACGGACTTTAAAAACTTTATAAAATCAAATATAATGAACATATTAGTATTAAACTGCGGTAGTTCCTCCATAAAATACCAGTTGTTAGACATGGAAGGAGAGCCAACGTTACTGGCAAAAGGATTGGTAGAAAAAATCGGTCTACCGGTAGGAAGCTTCACACACAAACCGGAAGGAAAAGATAAATACGTGGTGGAAGAACCAATCAAGGATCACACCGTCGGTATTGACTTGATTCTGAAAGCACTTGTTGACCCGAAACACGGGGTGATCAAGGCTCTGACCGATATTAATGCCGTGGGACACCGCGTGGCACACGGGGGGGAATTCTTTGCCAAAAGCGTTATCGTGGACAAAGATGCTAAAGATAAAATCGCCGCTTGCTGCGAGTTGGCTCCGTTGCATAACCCGGCAAACCTGACCGGAATCGAGACAATGGAAAAACTACTGCCGGGCGTTCCGCAAGTAGCCGTATTCGATACCTCGTTCCACCAGACACTACCGAAAGAGGCATTCATTTACGGTCTGCCCTACAAATATTACGAGCAATACCGGGTACGTCGTTACGGCTTCCACGGGACATCTCACAAATTCGTGGCTCAAAAGGCATGCAACATTCTAGGCTGGAACATCGAAGAGAAAAAGATTATCACCTGCCACCTCGGTAACGGCTCATCCATTACCGCTATCAACAAAGGTAAATCCGTCGACACCTCTATGGGCTTCACTCCCAACGCGGGGGTGATCATGGGTACCCGTACGGGTGATCTCGACCTCGGTGCATTGTTGTATATCTGCGACAAAGAAGGACTAACCACAGCTCAAGCAAACGACTTGGTAAACAAAAAATCCGGATTACAAGGAGTGTCCGAGGTATCTTCAGACTGTCGTGACCTGCAAACTGCCGCAAGCGAAGGTAACGAGAAAGCCCGTTTGGCTCTTGACATCCTTTCTTACGACGTGAAAAAATACGTGGGTAGTTATGCGGCCGTACTGAACGGCGTAGACTTGATCGTATTCACGGGTGGCATCGGAGAGAACGACGATGAGGTACGCGAACAAGTATGCCGTAACATGGAATACATGGGTATTCATTTCGACACGGCTGCCAACAAAGGCACTCGCGGAAAAGACAAAATGTTATCCATGTCTGACTCTAAAGTGATCGTGATGAGCATCACTACCGATGAAGAATTAGTTATCGCGACAGATACGATGAATTTGGTTAAATAATTCGCCTACGGCGAGTTACATTGCTTTCACAGTTACAGGTTTAGACAATCTCTTCGAATTTGTAACCTGTAACTGCCGAAGGCAATGCAACTTGTAACTTGCCGAAGGCAAAACCTAAAATAATGAGTTTTTTCAGTAAATTTCCCCGCACCTTCTGGGTGGCAAACACTATTGAGTTATTCGAACGTTGGGCATGGTATGGATTTTTCATGCTATTTGCCAATTACCTCACCAGTTCCTCCGACGCGGGCGGTCTGGAATTCACGCAGAGCCAGAAAGGTATCCTCATGGGCGTGGGCACTGGAATACTCTACTTCCTACCCGTGTTGACCGGGGCAATTGCCGACCGTTACGGGTACAAAAAAATACTGGCACTCGCTTTCGTGATTTACACCTCGGCATTTATCCTCTTACCCTTGTTCTCAACATTCACGGGAGTATTTCTCATGTATCTTTATCTTGCCGTGGGTGCCGCATTATTCAAACCGGTAATATCGGCAACCATAGCCAAAACAACCACTGATGAAACGGCATCAATAGGATTCGGCGTTTACTACATGATGGTGAACATCGGTGCTTTCTTCGGTCCTATGGTAACATTACTATTTAAAGGATCATCGCATCTCGTGTTCTACGTTTCGGCAGGGATGATCGCGTTGAATTTCATCCTGCTGTTCTTTTACAAGGAACCTCACCGTGGAAAAGTGGAACAAACCTCGCTGGCAAAGACTTTCGGGGATATATTCCGTAATATGTTCAGCATCGTACGGGATGTCAAATTTCTCGTGTTCCTGCTTATCGTGGCAGGTTTTTGGACTATGTATTACCAGTTATTCTTCACGCTGCCCGTGTTTATCTCTCAGTGGGTGGATACCAGCGTGCTTTACAACTTTTTCCACGAGTATATTCCATTTATCAGTAATAATTACAGTCCCGCACCGGGAGTATTGGACGCCGAATTCGTGACAAACTTCGATGCCTTGTATATCATCATTTTCCAAATCGCAGTATCAAGCATCGTGATGCGCATGAAACCGTTGAAATCAATGATGTCAGGCTTTCTTGTGTGTTCCATAGGTATGGCATTAACATTGTTTTCCCAAAACGTACTCTTCACGCTCGTGGCGATACTCGTCTTCTCGCTGGGAGAAATGGCAGGCTCACCCAAGATCACGGAATACATCGGACGTATCGCCCCGCATGACAAGAAAGCCCTTTACATGGGATACTCCTTTATTCCCGTGTTTATCGGTAGTGTTTTCGCGGGGATTATCTCCGGTATGGTGTACCAGAATATGTCCGACAAAGTGGTTATCACCCGCCAATTCGCCGAAGCCAAAGGCTTGGCTATCCCCGAAAGGTTATCCAGTAACGCCTATTTTGACAACGTGGCGCAACAACTCCACATGGGACACAAGGAATTGACCGATCTCCTTTGGCAACAATACTCTCCCTCTAATATTTGGATGGTAATTCTAGCCATAGGATTAGGCACAACCGTGTTACTTTACATCTATGACCGGGTAATACGGGAAAAAGCATAACACTTTTCGGATATATTTCGTATCTTTGTGATTATTAAGACCACGAGGATCATTACTATGGCAAAAAAGAAAACATACAAAATGCCCCCTCCGGCGGAAAATGAAGTCAGCGAACCCGCTATCGCTTACGGGGAAATGAATATCTTGAAACAGGAGTTAATAGATGATATCAAACAACTTAACGATATGATAGCACTCAAACGTTTGGTGAAATATATCCGCCGCCAAAAGAAAGCGGTCGAGAAAGAAACTATCGGTAAAGAAGAGATTTTAGCGGGAATAGAGAGAGGTTTGATCGCCCTCAAAGAAGAACGTGAAGGCAAAAAGAGTAGATTCAGGGACATAAATGAACTTCTCGATGAATTATAAAATCCGAACATTTGAAGATTTCGATCGAGAGTTCAAACGATTAAGTAAACGATACCATTCTTTAAGAAACGATCTTATTGCCTTACAGCAAGAATTACTTGAGCACCCGGACTCCGGCATAGATTTAGGAAAAGGTCTGCGCAAAGTTCGTATGGCTATTCGTTCGAAAGGGAAAGGAAAAAGCCACGGGGCACGGGTAATTACTTATACTATTATTCTAAACGTCGAGGAAGGAGTTATCAATCTTCTCTATATCTACGACAAAGCCGAAAAGGAAAATATTACCGGAAAAGAACTTGAAGCCCTGCTAAAACGGCATGGTTTCTGATAGAAGAAATTGAAAAATATTATATTTGTCACATTAATTGTATTACTAAAATAAAAGCAAAAAAATGAAGAAGAGTTATATTGTAATCGGAATAATTGTCATTATCCTGATTGGTATTTTCATGTGGTTTAAAGGAAGTTACAATCAAATGGTAACTCGTAGCGAGGGAGTATCATCACAATGGTCGAACGTGGAAAACCAATACCAACGCCGTTTAGACTTAATCCCTAACCTCGTGAACACGGTGAAAGGATACGCCGAACACGAGCAAAACACGCTGACTCAAGTTGTGGAAGCCCGCGCAAAAGCAACCCAAATGAGAATCAATTTTGATCAGCTTGACGAGAAGACCATCCGACAATTCAACAGCATGCAGGGCGAACTCTCCTCTGCCCTCTCCCGCTTGATGGCTATATCGGAACAATACCCCAACCTCAAGGCAAACGAAAACTTCCGGGATTTGCAAGCTCAACTGGAAGGTACCGAGAACCGTATTGCCGTGGAAAGACGGAAATTCAACGAGGACGTGAAAAGCTATAACGCTTACATCCGTTCATTCCCGAAAAACATCCTCGCCAACATGTTCGGCTTCACCGTGAAACCTTACTTCGAGGCTACCGCCGGGGCGGAAAAAGCACCGGAAGTAAAATTCTAAAAAAGCGAAATCCCGTGCAGTTGGAATCCAAAATCTAAAATCTAAAATTTAAAATCAACTCATGTCTCCCGAGAAAGCATTCACCAAAGAACAAAAAGAAGCCATGGTAGCTGCCATACAAAAGGCGGAGAAAGATACTTCCGGAGAAATCCGGGTGCATATCGAGAATCGCAGCAAGATAGAAGTACTCGACCGGGCGGCGGACGTGTTCGCCGAATTGAAGATGCACAAAACGGCACTTCGCAACGGGGTATTGATTTACGTTGCTCTACTCGATCACAAATTAGCCATTCTCGGCGATGCCGGGATTAATTCCAAAGTACCCACCGGATTCTGGGACTCGATCAAAACAAACATGGTCGAGAAATTCAAACAGGGAGCGATCACCGAAGGTATTTGCGAAGCTGTGATTACTGCCGGGGAACAATTAAAAGCGTATTTCCCCTACCAAGAGGATGACGTGAACGAACTTCCCGATGATATTTCATTCAGTAACTAGAACAACAATGATAAAAAGACTATTCATATTACTTACCCTTATCGCGGGCATAAGCTATATCACCGGGGCACAGAACATTCCCGACCCCATGAAACCCCGGCGTATCGTGAACGATTTCACCGGACTATTCAGCAAACAGGAACAAAATACACTGGAAAGAAAGCTAAGGAATTTCAACGACAGCACATCCACGCAGATAGCGGTAGTCACCGTTCCCACGCTAAACGGTTATGATATCAACGATTACGCCGCCCGCTTGGGAGAACAATGGGGCGTGGGACAAAAAGGCAAGGACAACGGTATCGTGCTCCTGATAAAACCCAAGAGCGGCAGAGAACGAGGCGAAGTAGCCATCTCCGTCGGTTACGGGTTAGAAGGAGTCATTCCTGACGTCATCGCATCCCGTATCATACGTAACGAAATCATCCCCTCTTTTCAGCAAGGAGAATATTACAGGGGTGTAAACAAGGCTCTCGACGTGATCATGGATCTCTCGAAAGGAGAATACACGGCGGACGAATACCAGAAGAAAAGCGAGAGTGGCGGGTGGATTGATTTTGTCATCGGCTTTATCATTTTAGCGGTATTACTGTCCTTCATTTTCCGGCGGCGAGGTGGCGGCGGATATTCACCGGGACGTTCCTCCGGCGGAGGCTTCTTTATCTTCCCCATGGGCGGTTTTGGCGGCGGTAGCAGCAGTGGTGGCTTCGGCGGCTTTAGCAGTGGCGGCGGCTCGTTCGGGGGATTTGGCGGTGGTTCATTCGGTGGCGGCGGTTCCAGTGGTAGCTGGTAAAACCAACTCAATATTTTTCTTTTTCATTCAACCAACGGGCTGGAGATGTACCCTCCACTTTCTTGAACGCGAGGAAAAAGGTAGACCGGGAATGAAAACCGCATTCCCGGTAGATACTGTCTATCGTGTAATTGTTCGACTTCAATAGCAATAGCATTCGCTTTGCCTCTCGTACCCGCATCTCGTTAATCAATTCAAAGAAGTTCTTCTGCAAATAACCGTTTATCGAACGGGAAATAGCACCTTTCCCTATCCCCGTCTCTCTCGACAACATATCCAGCGAGAGATCGGGATTCCTGTAAATATGGGTAGAATTCAATATATCAATTACCCGAGCGCAATTCAATTTCATTTGACCGATATCCAAATCAACGGTTTGCCACAATGTTTTAGAAGCCCTTTTCACCTCCGAAACAGAAGAATCCAGACGACAGATATACCCCGCAACCGGATAAACGATATAATTATACGTCAAATAACTCATCGCTATGACATTCAGTATCGGGATCAGCCATACATCAGTCCGAGGCGAAATCAGATAAGTAACGAACACGATAACGAACAAAATCCCGAATAAAGTTACCGTACGGGGAAGCCACCCGATCGTCAAGTAATCACTATCGGAATAATTATCCTGCAACGCCTGCTTTATCCGACGCAGGAATCGGAAAATAAGAATGAAATAAAACACAAGCTGAAATAATACGATAAAGTCATTCACTAGAGCCACGAAATTCTCCACACCGTTAGCCTGTTCGAGCATATCCTCGATAAATTCCTCTCTCGACATCGGCAGGTAATAGCTCAACATATCCAATAAAGAAATACAAGCCGGAATAAAATGCCACCAATATCCGGCGGTAAACTTGAATGTCTTATCCAATTGCCCCCGGACGAACAACCACAACACGGGCAACAACAAGACATTCATGAAACAAGCGGGATAAACGGCTATCTCCGCTACACCGTAAAACTCCACGGAACGGGACAAATTATAAATATAGACCGGAACTGTCGTCGCCACGATCAGCACCGCGAACCCCCCGCCGCTTTTCATTCGAATAGCGGCGCCCAACACGATAGCCATAACCACCAACAAGGTGATACAGCCGGAATTCACAATTATAATCAATAAATCTTCATTTGTCATCCAATCCATACACTAATTTTGCTAATATACAATTTTTTTCAAAAATTCCTATGGAACATGGTTATTCAAATTCGAATAATAAAAAAGAACAATATCCGAATAATTATAATACTTCATTCCGGGATAAGCAAACATAGATATAAAGAAACGCTTTCTATACGCTTCCACCTGTATGGCATCATATTCTGCCGTGAAAGAATAGTTGTATGCCGTAGCATAAAACCGTAATCGTGCCTCGGCGTCCAAACGGTCTATCCCCGGATGCAGTTCAGGCAACAAGCGCATGAACAAACAGATGTACCTAACCTGACCTTCCAAGGTTTCCAACCGGTTGATACGTTCCTTGCGGGCACGCGCAGAAGTCGTCGTGTCAAAACGAACATCCGGACTGCGTTTCACGGTGTCATGCATCCACAATCGTTCCAGCTTCTCGGCGAAAGAAGGCTTTATCTGGAAACGCCCGATCGAGAAATTAGCATACTTCTCCCCGAACTGCACGTAAAGCGTTTTCAGACAAGAGATCTCTATCTGGTCTTGAAGCGCAGAGTAACGCAACAATTCGGGAAACACCGTGGCACGAACCACATCCGGATCGACACCCCAACGGGTGGCGGAGTCCGCTATCCAAAGGTTACAGTCAAGAAAAGTCAATGCGTCCGAATACTCCGCCCGAAACAGCTCATCGTAGCGTTCTTCATTCCCTTCCCTTCGACTTCGGCAATCACACGCGAAAGATAGCAGGATAGCGACTCCGTATCCCGTTAAAAGTCCAAAGAATACCTTACTATACTTTCCTTGTTTTCCATGCATAACCAGATCAATTCACCGTTCTCGTACGTCACGTGCATCGGGTAGGGATACTCCTTCCCGTCGGAAAAGGCGATCTTATCATATTCTTTCAAGGCAAACCGCTGCCCGTCCGGGGAAATCCAAAGTATATCACTCGTCGGGTAAATTTCTCCCGGCACTTGCATCTCCACCCCGTCTATTCGCAACGTGCCGTTAAACATCGCGGCCCAATGCTCTCCCCCGGAGCGGGAAAAACATATCATGGCATCCTTCGCGTAAGGCCCGTACCCTCTACCATCAAGAGTATAGATATATTTCTCGAAAACAAGCTGATCGGGAGCGATCTCCTTGAGTTCCTTTTCGAGTTCTTCTTTCTTTCGTTTTATATCCGCAAGCACTTTCATCTGTTCTTCCTTGCTGGCGCCCTGCATCTTCTTCGTCAAATCAATGATAGGTTTCATCTTCTCCATCTGTATTTGATTATATTCCATCTGCTTCTCCATCTGTTTTTGCGGATTCGTGCTTGTAAGCGGTATACTCAATAAAAGGACTTTGCCACTCTCGTTCGTGAGCACTTCCAAGTCATATTGCATATACTTGTCGGTCTTCACCACCCCGGCTAACGGGGTAACAAACGCCAACGGGGCATTCATGTTATACACCACAGCGATAAAAGCACTTTTATCCTCGTTCTCGTAAAGATAATAGAGCTCTCCCTCGAGCGGGCCGTATTTCTTGCCTTCCTCGACAACATAACCGTCCTGCAACGGCTTTTGGGAAGCCCGAACCTTCCTCGTCACGTTGGCATTCACGTACTTGACTCTATCGGCAGGCAATTGAGCCTTCATCTCGGACTTCGTGTAAGGCCCTGTTCGCTTACCGTCTTTGTAAATATAGAACGACCTATTGGCAACGTTATACACGGCAATCGAAATTTCCCCTCCCCCCGATAAGACACCACCACTACTTTCCGCAACGTCGATACTTTCGGAAGGCAATATTTTACCTACCTCCGTCCTTTTTACCGGTCCCCGCGGACCTTGCTTCATTCGCTGACCACTCTCCGCTTTTGTTGCGACGGGTTTTACCTTCACCTCTTCCTTCTTCTCCGTTTTGTCTTTTTTATCTTTATTTCCTTTCACGGCATTCCCCGCCTCATCAAAAGCGTCATCCACGGTCTTGTCCACTTTCTTGTTCACCTTGTCCTCCACTTTCTGCTTCGCTCTCTCTTCTGCCCGCTTACCAGCCTTTTTTATTATCTTTTCACCCCACGACTGACCGTAAGCGAGATTCACCGCCAACATAAAACACGTGAGGAATATCCATATCTTTCTCATCACTTCATTTAGATTTATTTTTTGTTTTTCTTCAACCATTCCGTGGGTGTCACCCCCTCTATCTTATTAAAAGCAAGATAGAAAGAAGATCGGGAACGAAAACCGCACATGCGGGCTATCTGTTCGATGGAATATTTATTCTGACACCCGTCCAGCAACATCCGTTTGATCTCTTCCACCCTCATTCCGTTTATCAAATTAAAAAAATTCTTCCCTAAAAGTGTGTTTATCGATTGAGATATGATTATACTTGAAATACCGGTAGCCTTCGCCACGTATGCCACCGAAATATCCGGTTCCTTGTATATCTCACTCTCTTGCAAATAAGCCACCACTTTCTCGCAATACCCTTCCATATCCGTCCGGCTTAAAGATGAACGAGTATTTACACACTTATCCGCCTCCCCCCGACAGGATTGCTTCTCTCCCTGTCCCGTACCATCCCTCCTTTTTCTAAAAACCTTAAACGGAATCATCAAGTAACGTAATACACGTCCCCAACAACCTTTAGGTACCCCGGAATACTCCTCTTGTTCAGAATAATTCTTCATCGTTCATATTTTTACTAGATACCTCATGAAAGAAGCCTGTGCCACGTGTCGCGAAACCGTGACACACCTTCTTTTCTTAACCAGTTACACTAGCGTCGCTCCCACACCTGTCACCGCACCCAATATAGCCCCCAGTACAATGGAGATCACCACCATACACAAAAGAGCCACTATAAAATAGTTCGTCACTTTTTCTTCGGGTACCTCTAGCATAGGTTTCACACCCAACCAAAGGATATACAAACCGTAAAGCCCGGCAATCCCCGCAAGAAAACTCAAACTCCACATTATATAGAAAACACCACCCGCGCAAACCGCCGTGTAACAATATGCAGCCAGCTGGAAAGCCTTATCAAAATCCTTCTTCGCACCGAAATGAGGAGCCACCAGATAGAACGCCAACGCCGTCAGGTATGCCCCCCCGATCACCGAAACAAACTGCATCAAGGCATAGCGGATGCCCAACCCGAAACCTGCCACCCGCACGAACAACACCTTATGCCCGATCACCCCCCAGCCGATAAAAGCGGCAACCGCAGGTATCAGCGCCAACCACAACAAATAAGTAGTCAACATTTTAACATGAGGCATCGTTTCTCCTTGAATCTTCTCCCATTCCGTCTTCGGGGAAAACAAGATATTCTTAGCCCTGTCTATCAGATTCATAATTTCAAATTTTAAACATTAGTCATTCATCTCCCCTGTTGCCTTCTCCAGTTCGGAAGCGGCTTTTTCCAATTCTTTTCCCAACTCCTCGGCAGACATACCTGTTTCTTTCTCCACCTTCTCCAATCCCTTCTCCACCGCAATTTTCGTCCACCGTGCCACGATCCCCACGCACTTCAACCTATCCATCATGCCCAACTCGTCATCATCAATCGCCTTGTTCAACGTTTCAAGATGAGTTTCCATCTCCTTCCCCAACTTCTTCCAATCCTCGTCGGTCAACTTGTCTTTCTCTTTTTCCGCCTTCGTCGTTATCTCGTCAATCGCTTTCAAAGACTTGTTCGTGGCGCTTCCCCCGCATGAAACGAATCCAAAGAAAAGAAGCGCGAATAGGGTTAGTATCAATAGTCTTTTCATTACGCCCTCCTTTGTTATCTTTGTTTAGCTTGCTGCAATTTCAACTTCGCCGATTCGGGTAACGGTTTCAGTTTCTTTCCGTTCAAACTCATTACAGCCCGCAAACCATCGGAAATCGAAAATTCCATAACCTTTACAGACAAATCGTTCAAGTCAGAACCGATACTATTGCTCGGCGTATTCACAGGGAATACACCCGTGACAGGATTTTGTCCCCATGTCGGCGACAGCAATGCACCCTTATAAATAGCCGTCACCACCCAATTCGTGGCTATTGACTTGTCGCAATTCTGGTACATATTCACCCACACCTCGTATTTACCCGATTGCACGTATCCGTCCGGGTAAAAAATATTCTCGTTATTAATCCCGTCAATACCACATCCGGCATTCGAATCCACGTCTAACCCGTAAATCACCTCTTCTGTCCCTTCGGTTTCATCGTCACTCTCCCGATAATTATCCCGGTTACCGTAATAAATCACCGCGCCATCCGGTTTTACCAAATACAAATCAACATCCTTCTCGTTGTCAAAAGAAAGACTCACCTGCAACGCTCCCGTCCCTGCGGCTATATATTTCACGTTTTTCGTGAACTCCTTCGTGATCTCTCCATTTACTGTTTTTGTGGCAATCCGTATCGTAAAATCACCCTCCAGATTCTGGCTCACAAGCAGAATCACGTTATACATGTTAGTCCCCGCGCGAGATATCGTCGGATCAAAACGATAATACCCCTCTGTCTCGCCGGACACCGCCACATAAATTTCCGAAACCTCCTCTTCCGAATTGATCGTTACCACGGAAGAACCGCCTGCCAAAACATTCTTGTTGATATTCACCTGTCCCACGGAAAGTTCCGACGTTGCCGCCGGGAAACCACCCCGTACATAAGTAGCATCGAGTACCATGAAATACTTTTCTTCCAGTATCCCCGGTTTCTCATCATCATCGCTACATCCTGTCATGAGACTCCCGAAGGAGCCCATGACAAAAATCGCCAGTAAACAAAAAAGTACGCGTTTCATAATCATTCTGTTAGTAGTCATTAGAATCTATACTTCACACCCAACCCGAATACCGGGCGGTTAAAGTCCGCAATAATCTGGTACTTGATTTCCAAGTTCAAAGAAAGTACATCCGACAAGCGGTACTCGCCGCCACCACCGATGTTAAAACCGAATTTACCATCCGACGCCTTCACTCCGAGTACTTTCACGCTCACGTTCATGTAACTCAACCCTGCCAAAGGATAAAACAGAAACTTCTCGTTCTTCAACGGGAAAAGATAATGCACGTTCGCGTTGAAATCGGTCATGTTATACTTAAAACCCAAACCTTCGTCTTTCGGGAAGAAAAAATTAAAACTGGGTTCCAACCGGATAACATCCGTGACATTCCACTGGAATTTCAACCCCAGCCCGAAATTACTTATATCACTGCTGGTTCCGTAAACGAAATGCGCACCTGCCGCCATATCGCCTTTCTTTTGCGCGTTCACGCATAAAACAGACACCATCATTACCAGTAATAAAATAACTTTTTTCATTTGATTTTTCATAGTACTTCAATTTTAGATTTGTTATGTTGTTTATTCACATTTGTAAAATTACGGGAATACAATTTCACAGAAAAGCAGATTGCGCTCGTTTTTGTCCGAATAAAATTATTCGGACAAAATAATCAAAACAACACATAACAAGTAGCTATATATTAGTAAACAAATACACCGGAAGAATCAAATACACTTGATGTATCTTTTTTTGAAAACAGATTATTTTCAAACAAAGTAAGACAAATCACATAAAATAATAAGACAATCATTTAAAAAAGTAAGACACATTCCACCCGGAAAACTTAACTTCCTGTTGCCTTGTGCTAATTTTTACTAATCCACTCGACAAAGCGATCAGCGTATTTCAAGTAAAGAAGCACCCACACCACGAACCGGGCAAACCGTCCCACCAGCATATAGAAAGCGGACATTTTCGGACGGATACGATAAAACCCCAGAGCGATAGCGAACAAATCTCCCACCAGAGGCAACCAAGTGAACAACGCCAGCCACACGCCGTAGCGGTCGATATATCCTTTTTGCTTTTCCAACTGCTTGCGCTTCACCTTGAACCACCGTTCCATCCAATCCCAACGCCCCAGCCAGCCAATCCAGTACGAGGTAAGCCCGCCCAACCAATTGCCCACCGTGGCAATCGCCAGACACCACCACACGTTTCCTCCCAACGCCAACACGCCTACCAGCAACACGTCCGCGCTCATCGGTATAACCGTCGAGGCAAGAAACGAGCCGATAAAAAGTCCCCAGTATCCCAAGCTTACGAGTGTATCCATACTTCTTTCAATTCATGTCTTCTTTTACTTTACGGGCATCCCGGGCGAAAAACTCAAGACTCCATATTTTCTCGGCTTTACGTCCCAACAGCCAGAAAGATACTGCCAGAACAAAAAAGAATAATGCCACGTGCATCACGTCCCACAACAACGTGAAATACAACGTGTATATCCCCAGAAGAAAGAAAGATATCCCGAATCCCCGTGCCACCGCATCGTCCCGTCTAAGACCGATATACGCCGCAATCGCCGAAGCTGCCAACGTCAAACCGTTCCAGTACCAAAGCTCAATCTGCCGCGTGCTATACCAACGGGCAAAACTACGCGTATCCCCGAATATGGACAGCAACCACAGGGAAATAAACAAGTAAAGCATCCCTACCACGTAAGTCGCGTGGTCTACATCGGTAAACCAGCGTTTCCCCCGCACCGCGAAACGGCACAACAGGATTGCCGCCCCGAAAGCCGCAAAACGGGTAGGATAATTCATCCCCAAAAAGTAATGTCCCCAATCCGTCAGGTAACCTGTTTCCGCACCAAACCAGCCTCCCAGTGAAAGCAAGGCAAACACCCATACCATGGAAGACGAGAACCGGAGTCCCAGAAACCCGTAGACCAACGCCGCCAGCAACAATAACAACGAAAAATGCCCGCTCCCGTTATCAACAGCGGCTCCCAAATACCCTATCGACACGGCTGTAAACACCACGCCGATAAAAAGAATCGTTTCATTGCTGAATATCTTGTATGGCAACCGCTGCCGCCTCTTCCACCCCCAGTAATACGTCAACGCCGCAAGCACGGCAAACACCCCGCTCGCCAACCCGTAAGAAGAAAGGAACAGCTTTTCCAGAAAATTCATGATAAAATGATCGGCAAGCACCGATCCCACGGCAATAACGCCACATACAACCGCTATCCAAAACGAGTACTTTGCCAACTCTTTCCACTCGAACGGACGCACCGTGTAACTTGTTTTCAACCGATTAGCAGTATCTGTCGTGATTGTTCCTTCCGCTTCCCAACGCTCTATCACCCCCCGCAGAAAATCACCCTGAGTTTTATTCAACTTCATCGCTATTCTGTTTTATAATTCGTCGTAAAGGTAATAATTTTTCGATACCAACTGCGTTTCAGGCAGATTTCTATCCACGTCATCCCGTCGCCTCGTTGTTCATTCAGTGTTTAACCGTTGTTCAACCGTTTCGAAACGGTTACAGAACAAATACAAAACGATAATTCATCAAAACAACCTCTCTAAAAGAACTCAATTGGTAACTGTTCGGGGTTCAAATTTAAACTTTAACCCTTACCTTTGTCCAATCAAAAAAACAAGTCATGCAGGAAAACACGTTTTACAACATACGCCACCATCTCCACCAACACCCGGAACTGTCCGGACGGGAGAGCAACACCGCCCGTTTCATCGAGGAACAACTACAACCTTTCGCCCCGACCAAGATCATCCGCCACGTTGGCGGACACGGGCTACTGGCGGAATATTTCTTCTCCGAAAACGGTCAGACGCTCCTTTTCCGTGCGGACATGGACGCCGTGGCGGTACAGGAACCTGACGAACTCCCGTACCATTCCCAAAACCTCGGCGTAGCCCACAAATGCGGACACGACGGACACACGACAATCCTCTTGCGTTTTGCGCAAATGTTGCACGACCATCCCCTGCAACAAGGCCGCATACTACTGCTCTTCCAACCCGCCGAAGAAAACGGTAGCGGTTCCAAGGCCGTACTCGACACGAAAATACTTGATTACTATGCCATCGACCGGGTATTCGCCCTCCACAACATACCGGGAGCACCGACCTCTGCCGTACTCTGCAAAGAAGGCAGTTTCACCTGCGCCGTCGTCAGTGTTTCCATTGCTCTCACCGGAAAGACCTCCCACGCCGCCGAACCCCGGAATGGCATCAGCCCGATTCCCGCCACCCTCCACATCGTCGAGGAACTGCAACGCTGGAATAACACGAACATACAATCCGACGACTATTTCCTCGCCACGATCGTGGAAATACATGTCGGTGAAGAAGCATACGGTGTATCCGCCGGGAACAGCGTTATCCGAGCTACACTCCGTGCCAAAACCGACCGTCGGTTAAACGAATACACGGAAAAACTAAAACATTTGGTTATTGCCGACTGTGAAAACACTCCCGGTCTGCAACACGAAATCACGTGGCTTGAACCTTTCTCCGCCAACGAAAACGACAAGCAGGCAGTGGCAACAATCAAAAGTGCCGCCCTTCGCGAATGTTTCAATTACGTGAAAGTGGAAAACCCCTTTAGCTGGGGCGAAGACTTCGGGCTATTCACCCAACAATACAAAGGAGCCATGTTCGGTTTGGGAGCCGGCGAAAACTGTCCCCCGCTTCACTCCCCGCACTACGATTTCCCGGACGAACTCATCGAAACCGGAGCCCGGGTATTCTATTCCGTAGCATCCTTACCGTAAACTCCCGCCCACGGGAACTTCCAGTAAGCGTTCGTTTCGCCATACCATTCACTTCGGGGAATATAAGTACTAATACCACTGAACTTCTCTACCGGGATTGTCGTTCGATAAAAAGGATCAGTCACCGCTTTATACAAAACCACCTTTCCCAACAAATCCTCGTAAGCCGCACGGAGAGCTGCGTCATTCACCGTCATATACCTGATATATTCCCTTAAATCAAAAAAGCGGTCATATTTATCATATTCCACTTTCGGGTAATTATACACGTCCTCCTTGCCCATTTGGGCTGCCTCCGGTGCTTTTCCTTCCAACACTTGACAAGTCAAATCATATAAATTATCCAACTCCGACATGTTGATTAAAGCTATCGTACCGAAACGGTCAGACGAATTGTAAGTATTATAATACTCGTAAAATATCTTGCACACCTCTTCCAAATCACTCTCCAACCGATCACCTTCCCTCCAAAAATAAGGCATCATCTTGGCATAAGGAAAACCGGGAGCAGGTGTTTCTGCCGGGGAGGCGATGACATACTTGGCTTTATTCCGAAACTCGTATAGAGTTTCAATAGACGACATCAGACAAGCGTCAAACACGATAAAATCCATTCCATCCGGGATTGCCGCTGCCATATCACGGATATCCATAGTTGAAGCCCCGTCAGTGGCAAAACTTCTCGTGAGAGGATTCTCTATTTGATACAAAGACCTCTCCGCTCGTCCCAACAAAGAAGACGGTATCCAACCCGTGGCGTGCGATCCGAAAATCATCCCGTAAGAATCAGAAGGATATAACGCCTGCATATCTTTTACTACCTGCTTCAGCGTTTCCGGGGAAGCGGAATTTAACTCGTCATACGTTTTAAGCACTTCCTGTTCCACCACCCCGTCTTTGACTTTAAACGTCAACAACTGGGGGGCGCTCCCGTTGCCGTCAAAAAAGATCACGATATCCCCGTTATAACTCTTTTTCCACGCGCTCGCCATATCCTTGATATTATTTTTCAAATGACCGGAAAGATTATTATTTCCAGCTAGATACACCATCAACGTCCTCACCTTCTCCGGTTCATTCTCATCCTTCTCACAAGACACCATGAAAAAGAAAGCGACACACAAAATATATTGAATAAAATATCGACTCTTTAATCTCATAACAAATTATACCCTATATAAAACTCTGCAAGATAATCAAAATCTATTAATAATGCAAATAATGAGGGCGTATCGAAAGTCTTTTTCTTCTAAAAACTCCTCCGTCTGCTTCGCATCCAAGTGAGCCCGGAAGCCGGTCTCGAACCAGCTCCCGCTCGGCAAACCGAGAGCAAGCTCTCTTTCTGCCCTCGCTTAATCGATGGTTTCCTCTATAAACAGAGGAGGAGCTAGTGAATCTTACCAAAGACAGTAAGTAACTCAGCTCTCCCTCTGTTTATAGAGGGAGTTTAAAATAACTTTTAACCCGCCCGTCACTTTTTCTTCCCCCTAATTCGACTCAAATGCTCGGAAGTAATCCCAAGATAAGAAGCGATATACTGCAACTGCACCCGTCGGACAATCCCCGGTTTCTCCCGTGTCAAGCGCAGGTATCGTTCCGAAGCCGTTTCGGACAAATGCGATATCAGCCGTTGTTCCGTCTTCACGAACTCCCGTTCCAGCAACTGCCGTGCCCAGTTACACACCTCTATATCGTGATGATAAAGTTCGAAAAGTCCCTGCCATTCAATCCGGTACAAAACTGCATCCTCCAACAACTCCATCGTTTCGTATCCCTTTTCCCCGTACACATACCCGCGGGCAGAGATAATAACGTCCCCTTCCAGCCCGAACCAGATAGTCACGTCCTTCCCGTCGCCCTCCGTGTACGCCCGTGCGATCCCTTGCCCGATGATATAGATATTCCTCTCCGGCTTATCCCGACTGAACAACACGTGTCCCCTCGGGTAACGCACCGCCGTCACGAGAGATGCCAACCGTTTCCCCACGTTCCCCGGGAGAAAGTTCTCCATTCCTGCCATCACGCTCATATCTGTTTCAAGTTTTCCACAAAATTATACTTTTACAATTGAATCGCAAGCCCGTGTCGATTAATTGATAAATATCAAGTAATTCCCCGCGTCGACGCCCTACCTTTGCCCTGTAACATTAACGAAAACAACTATGCCTTGGATTTTATTGGTTTGTGCCGGACTACTGGAAATAGGCTGGCCTCTCGGGTTCAAATTAGCGGGTGTTCACGAGAAACACTTTTACCTTTTCATCGCACTTTCCATCGTTTCCATGGGATGCAGCGGCTATCTCCTGTACCTTGCCCAAAAAAGCATCCCGATAGGCACCGCGTACGTGGTATGGACGGGTATCGGTGCCGTGGGAACCGTCTTGCTAGGGATATTATTCTTTCACGACTCGGCAAGCGTCCTTCGCCTATTATTCGTCACGCTCATACTGGCGGGTGTCGTGGGACTGAAATTAGTCCACTAACCCCTCACGGCGAAACCACCTTCATAAAGCAACGTTCGCAATCGAACTCAAGCCGGAATCTGCCCAAGTTATTGGAAAGGTAAAGGGGATACTTCAACGCCTTATCCTTGCCCGACTTGCGGCACATTCCCAGTTCAAACAACAGGCAATAGCGCGTGGTCATCACGGCACGTCCCGAACGGTTCCGGGCGACCTCGAAACCCGCTTCCGGCTCTGCCGTCCCGTGTTCGCGGTAGAATGTCCCCGACAACCTGTTCACCACGTTCAACCGCCAATCCGCCTCTCCCGCGTACACCGCATCCCGGTTCAACGGCGCCTGTACCCAACGTTCCCGTTGCTTCTCCCGTTCCTCGGTCAACAAGTCCAGCAACCGCCCCCGGTAACCGTTCACCACCGCCGACGGGATAAAAAGTACCGTATCACCATGATACTCTACCGGGCAACAATCATAGCGCGTATTACCGCTTTTGCCCAACTGCCCGACAATTCGTTCCGCCTGAGCCGCGTTTGTCGCCCTCTCGAACACCTCGTCACTACGCAGTGTCACCGCCACGCCTGCTTCGTCCTCGGCAACCAGCACGAGATGATCCTCCTCCGTGTACACGTCAATTCTTACTTGAATCTTACGCACTGAAACCGCTTTGGACAAACGACTTACAAACTCGTGATCGTAATTCCGGTACAACACCGTCCCCGGCATCACGGTCACCCGCTCGTTGCACGTCAGTCGATTGCCTTCCGCCGTGTTCACCTTGATCCCCCGCAACTCTTGCCCGTCAAAATAGCACAAGCCGTCGGCATTATGTATCGTTTCCAGCGCCTCCACGACCAACAAATTTCCTTTCGCCTGTTTCACCACCGCCACTTTCTTCCCCGTGGACTTCGGGGTATCCATGTTCACGATGCCCTGTTTCCGCCCGGCAATAAAATAATCCGTGTACCCCCGGTTGAAACTTCGTTCCGGATCGGCATCGAATCCCGCGTTCACGTGCCCGTTTCCCACGCGGGACAATCCCTCGCTTCCAGCGATAATCCCGTCCAACCGGGCAGAATAATACCTCGTGACGTTCGCCACGTAATCCGCTTCTTTCAACCGCCCCTCTATCTTGAACGAATCAATTCCAATATCCACCAAATCACGCAAGTAAGCGGATAAATTTAAATCTTTAAGTGAAAGCACGTGTTTGTCCTTCACCAGCACCTGCCCGTCACTATCCGCCACCGTCCACCGCATCCGGCAAGCCTGCGCGCACTCGCCCCTGTTGGCAGACCTTCCTGTCAGATAATGAGAGATATAACACTGCCCGCTTAAACTGACACACAAAGCCCCATGCACGAAATACTCCAACTCCGCTTTCACCTCCCGCCGGATTGCCCGCAATTGCTCTAGGGATAATTCCCTCGCCAACACGATACGCTGAAATCCCAACCTATCGAGAAACTTCACGCGTTCCAGATCGTAATTATGCATCTGCGTACTGGCATGCAGGGCAATAGGCGGTATATCCAGTTTCAATATAGCCGGGTCTTGCACGATAATAGCATCCGCGCCAACCCGATACAGCGCATGAATCAACCGTTCCACCTCCGCCAGTTCATCATCATAAAGTATCGTGTTCAAAGTCACGAACACCCTGCAATAAAAGCGGTGAGCGTACTCCGCCACCCGCGCGATCTCTTCCACCGTGTTGCCTACCGCCTGACGCGCCCCGAAAGCGGGTCCGCCGATGTACACGGCATCCGCCCCGTTGTTGATAGCGGCTATCGCCACCTCGACATTCTTTGCCGGGGATAACAATTCCAGTTTCCTCATTTCCGTCCCTCCAAGGCGCTAACGTCCACGTCCGGGTAATCCGTCCCGTGTACCACGGGCACCTCGATCAATGCCGTCGTCGGGAAATGTTCTTTCAAGTATTGCCGGAATATCGTGATCGAATCATTCGTGATCCACTTGCTGTCGTTCGGGAAACGGTTATACACCAGACAAGCCAACTCAATTCCCCGCGCACGGCACAACTCAAGGCTCATCAACGTGTGGTTAATACTTCCTAGTTTAGAGGATGTTACCAAAATCAACGGAAGCTTTTGTTCACACACGTAGTCTATCGTGAAATACTCCCTCGTCACCGGCACGTACAGTCCCCCGGCTCCTTCCAGCAATACCGTGTCGTACATAGCCCGCAACTTCCCGGTTACCCCGGCAATGCGCCCCATGTCGAGTGTCACTCGATCAATCTCGGCTGCCAAATGCGGCGAGGCGGGATAGGTCATCACGTAGGGACAAGTCGTACCGTCCTCGTCCGCGGGTTGCGGCTCCATCCCCATAATCTCGCGATGTTTCAGAATATCTTCCGATATCCCCCGGCATCCCGTCTGAATAAACTTCTGGGTAATCACGTTTACCCCTTTCCTTCTCAAAGAACGAGCCAACAACCCGGTCACCACCGACTTCCCGGCATCCGTATCTATTCCACTGACAAAATAAACTGTTCCCATTTATGATTTATGATTTATGATTTTAGATTGAACTCCCTCCCGGCTTCGAAGCAGACGGAGGAGTTCATTTTTCATTTTCAATTTTCAACTTTCAATTTTCAATTGTTTCCTCCTGCACACGAAGTAAAGCGGGTGATAAGTCAATATCACCTTTCCTTCCACCGTGAAGCGGGTATTATACTCGTCGATAAAGGCATTCACCCGTCCTTTCGTCCACACGGAACGGTCGGAAGAAACGTTCACGCCCGTTCGTTTCAGATGCTGCAAAACCGACAGGGGATTATCAAATTCAAGAACATGAAACTCTTCCTCCATCCGTTCCACCGTGAAACAGGGACTCAACAAATCCCGCAACTCCTCCTTCGTGCGGTATGCCAAACCGCCGCCCGTGGTTTGCCGTATCTCGCGCAAGTTATGCTTACCGAACGAACTGAATATCATGCAACCGCCATCATTCAGATTCTCCGCCAACTCGCAAAAAGTAGCCTCCGGGTCGGTGAACCACTGGAACGTGGAAGCCGAAACAATAAGGTCATACCCGCCGGGTAGTTCCGCCCGCTCGATATCACCCGGTATGCAACATCCCTCCGGAATCCCGTTAGCGACAGCCGTCCCGCGGCACAAATCCTCCACGAGATCGTTCACGTGCAACTCGCTCCCCGGAAAAGCCTGCCTCAACAAAACGGTCAACAATCCCGTCCCGCATCCCACTTCCAGTATCTTCCGGGGCATCCGTTCCACCGCTGCCACAGCCATAGGACACAGCCGTCCGACCACTGCCCGCTGTACCCGCGCGTTCTCGTCATAACTTCCCATACTGCGCCGGAAATGTTTCCGCACTTTTTCTTTATTTATTTCCATCATGTTCAAATTTCATGAAATTCATAAAGTTTATAAGGTTTATAAAGTTTATAAAGTTCATAAGGTTTATAGACCCCTGCGGGGCGCTTTGTCCACGGCAGCTTGAGCTGCCGATAAACATTGTCCGAAGGACACCCGTCACTTTATGAACCTTATAAACCTTATAAACTTTTAACCCCCTTTCCATCATATCTCATCCCAATTATCCAACACGTAAAACGGGTAATGTCCTCCCTCTATGCTCACCGTTTCGCATCGTCCGTCCCACCAGTTCCGCTGGCTTTCCGGCGGAAAGATCACGTCGCCCGCGGACACGTACGCCTTGTCCCACCGCGTTTCCGGCCGTATCAGCATCGCTTGCTCCCGGATAGCCCGCAACTCCTCCACCTGCTCGTGCAACTCCCGGAGAGGCTTATTTGCCCCGAATCTCGCCATCTCTTCCCGTCCCGCCAGCATCCGGGCAAAGAACTTGTCCCGTCCCCGCTCGTCCATGCCCCGCTCCGTCAACAGGTAAAGCTTCGGGAGAATCCCGTAACGCTCGTCCACGGGACGCTCCGTGCCGTTGATCGCCACCCGTCTTGTCACGGGCAACTTCCACCGCTCCAGCAACACCGCCGCCGCCCACACGCCCATAGACCACGCCACCGCACGAATTTCATCGTACCCGTCCGTCACGGGAGCTTCTTCCCCCGCTATATCCCGGTAATCATAGAACGCGAGCACGTCCCCCGTTCCCGTCAGATGTTGCACGGCACGTTCGTCCATCCCCCATCCGCAAAAGAACAAAGTCAAGCACCGCCCCCCTTTTTTGGTTATCCACTGTCTTCGCATAGTTTTTCGCCTTCGGCGAAGTTACAGGTTGGCAGGTTACAAGTTACAAGTTGTTTTCCCACCCACCGAGCTTCGCACTTTTTTTAGTTCATAAAGTTTATAAGGTTTATAAAGTTCATAAAGTGCCGGGTGTCCTTCGGACAGCGTTTATCGGCAGCTCAAGCTGCCGTGGACAAAGCGCCCCGCAGGGGTCTATAAACCTTATGAACTTTATAAACTTTATGAACTTTACAAACTTCATAAACTTACTTCCACGAACTCCCTCAAACACTCGTAATCCTCCTCCGGTATCGCCGCATTCAGCGAGAAGCGGATACGAGCCTCGTTTTTCGGCACGGTCGGGTACCTCACGGGCAACACGAAAAAGCCGTTATCTTGAAACAGTTCGGACATGTAAACGCTATTCTCGTTGCTCCCGCATAGGAAAGGCACGATATGCGAATCGCCCCGTGTCTCGAATCCCCGTTCGGACAATGTTGTCCGCAATTGTTCGGCAATCTCCGTCAGTTTCAGCCGATACGGGAAAAAGTCCGGCATCCGGTTCAGCACGAACCGCGTCCACGCCACCACCACCGGGGGCAATGCTGTCGTGAAAATCAGACTCCGCTGCGTGTTGACAAGGTAATCCTTGAACAACTCGTCACACACCACGAAAGCCCCGTACGAGGCAAACGCCTTGCCGAAAGTGCCCACGATAAAGTCGATATCGTCAATACATCCCTGCTCTTCGCTACATCCCAACCCGTTCGTACCCCGCACCCCCACGGCATGCGCCTCGTCAACGTACAGGAACGCGTCATACTCCTTCTTCAAGTCGCACAACTCCTGCAAATCCGCCGTGTCACCGTCCATGCTGAATATCGATTCCGTCACGATAAACACGTTCTCGTACTCCTCCCGGTGATTGAACAGAAGTTCCCGCAGGTGGTCGTAATCCAGATGACGGTAACGCAACATCTGCGCATCACTCAACCGCAGACCGTCGATGATACTCGCGTGCACCAGCTTGTCCGCCACGATCAAATCCCGCTTCCCCGCCAATGACGGCAAAATACCGATATTCGCGTGATACCCGGAGTTCAGCACCAAAGCCGCCTCCTTGCCGTACAAATCCCGTAAATCGTCCTCCAGCAACCCGTAATACTCGTGGTTCCCGGACAGTAGTCTGGACGACACGGCACTGAAACTCAACAGTTTCACGTCGGTTTCTTTCCTGAAATCCTCGTATAAAACCGGGTTGGAAGACAATCCCAGATAATCGTTCGACGAGAGATTCAGCATCTCCCGCCCGTTATAATGAATCAGAAAACCGTTGTGCTGCACGTCCCGCAACATCCGGTAATTCCCGAATTCCTTGATTTTCTCCAGTTTATTAATATACCTTTCCTTATTCATTGTTTTTCGCCTTTGGCGAAGTTACAGGTTAAATTTGCCTTCGGCAAGTTGCAGGTTGCAAGTTGCTTCCGCTTCCAATAACTTCACCTTATTATATTCTTTCATCATTCAACTCTAACACCGGTAATCCCCTTCAACTCGCCGCAGGCGAATGTAACCTGCAACTTGCCCGCGGGCAAATGCAACTCGCCGAAGGCGAATTAAACTGCCGCCTCACCTGAAATACTTGATCACCCGCAACAACGCCGACGTCAACCGCCTCAGTTCCTCCGCCCGAATAATATACGGCGGCATAACGTACACGAGCCGCCCGAAAGGACGTATCCATACCCCCTCTCTGACGAAAGCCGCTTGCAGAACACCCATGTTCACGGCATCTTTCATCTCCACCACGCCGATAGCCCCCAACACGCGCACGTCCGCCACGTTGGGATACTCGAGCGCGGGTAGCAAATCCACCCGCAACTGGCTCTCTATCCGCCCGATCATTTCGGTAAGGTCATACCCCCGTATCAAGTCCAGCGAGGCATTCGCCACGGCACACGCCATCGGGTTACCCATGAACGTGGGACCATGCATGAAGACACCCGGGTTTCCCGTGCATATCCACGTTGCCACCTTCTCCGTTGCCATCGTGGCGGCAAAACTCATGTACCCGCCCGTGAGTGCCTTGCCGACACACATGATATCCGGCACGATTCCCGCGTGATCCACCCCCCACATCTTCCCCGTGCGACCGAACCCGGTAGCGATCTCGTCGCACACGAGCAACACGCCGTAATCGTCACACAACTCCCGCACCTGCCGCAGGTAGTCCGCCGAGTAGAACCACATCCCCCCGGCACCTTGCACGATCGGCTCCAGTATCACGGCAGCGATACGGTTGTGATTATTGCGCAGGCATTGCTTCAACTCCTCGATATGTTCCGGCAGGCACACTTCCCCGTAACGCACTTCCGGTCGATGCACGAAATACTGCATCGGCAGCGTCCCCCGGAAAATACCGTGCATCCCCGTCACGGGATCGCATACCGACATGGCATTCCACGTGTCGCCGTGGTACCCTTTCATGATCGTCAGGAAATAGCGTTTCTCCTCTCTCCCGGCAGCGTACCAGTATTGCAGAGCCATTTTCATGGCAACCTCCACGGCAACCGAACCGGAATCGCTGTAAAACACCTTATCCATCCCCCGCGGGGCCATTTCCAGCAGCTTTTCCGCCAGTTCCACCGCCGGACGGTGCGTCAACCCGCCGAACATGACGTGTGACATGCTCTTCAACTGTTCCTCGACCGCCGCGTTCAACGCCGGGTGATTGTACCCGTGCACCGCGCACCACCATGACGACATACCGTCAATCAGCCGCGTACCGTCCTCCAGTTCGATATAAACACCCTCCGCCCTTTTCACCGGGTACACCGGGAGCGGATCTATCGTCGACGTGTACGGGTGCCACACGTGCTCCCTGTCAAACTTCAATAATTCTGCCGTATTCATTATAACTAAAAGTTTATAAGGTTTATAAAGTTCATAAGGTTCATAAAGTGACGGGTGTCCTTCGGACAAGGCTTATCGGCAACTCAAGCTGCCGTGAACAAAGCGCCCCACGACGGTCTATAACTTTATAAACCTTATGAACCTTATAAACTCTTGCATTCATTCATTTTCAATTGTAAACCCTAGTCTTTGCACCTTCTCCATGTCCTCCATCACCTTCGAGCCTACGGTGGTCAACATATCGCCGAGAATGGCGGAGTTGATACCCGCTTTTATGGCTTTTTCCTCGATATGGGCGATCAGCACGCGTCCCCCCGCGAAGCGCAGGAAAGCGTCCGGGTTGATAAAGCGGAACACCGCAACGGTGGTCAGTACCTCGTCGTCCGCGAGCGGCGGCATACCCTCCAGCGGGGTACCCGGTATGGGATTCAACACGTTCATCGGTATTGACTTCACGCCCAATTCTCGCACCGTCAAGGCAAGTTCCACGCGATCTTCCATCGTTTCGCCCATGCCGATAATCCCGCCCGAACAAACCTCCATCCCCACCTCCTGCGCGGCACGAATCGTTTGTATCTTCTCCTCTAGCGTGTGTGACGAGCACAACGTGGCGAAAAACCTCGGCGACGATTCCAGATTACAATGGTAGCGGGTTATACCGGACTCTTTCAGTCGGCGTAACTGTTCTTTGCTCAACAACCCCATCGAGGCACACAGGTTGATATTCATCTCTCGTTTTATCCTCTCGGCGTACCCGCACAGGCGGTCGATATTCTTGTCCGACAGCGCACGCCCGCTCGTGACAAACGAAAACTTGTTCACCTTGTATTTCGCGTTCAATCGAGCCAACTCCACGCAACTCTCCTCGTCAATCAGCTCGTACTCCTGCACGTGTGTTTTGAAAACTGCCGACTGCGCGCACCACTTGCAATTTTCCGAGCACCGTCCCGACCGCGCGTTCACGATGGAACAAGTGTCGAAATAACGCCCGGCAAACCGATCGCGTATCTCCCCCGCGGCAGCATACAACGCCGCCTTATCCCCCGCGGCAGCCAGTGCCAGCGCTTCCTCCCTCGTGATCTGTCCTCCCTCGAAGACCTTCTGTTTCAATTTCTCTATCATCCGATCTATTTAAGATTTTGGATTTATGATTTATGATTCCCTCCCGTCTGCTAACGCTTTTCTAATCGCGAATCGTAATTCATAAATCATAAATTAATTTGTTTTCAATAAAAAAGGTACGTCCACCTTTACAGCCGGACGTACCTTCATTCTCGTATCATAATTCCCGTAACTCCCGGTATTAATAGCATCGACACGCGCGGGAACCACCGGGCAACACGCCCGCGTCACCTTTTCCGCATATTCCTCGAATGTCGTCACCATTCGTTCGAACGCCTCCGCGAGATTCACGATCACGCCTTTTCTCGATGATTTCCGCAACGCCATTTCACAAATATGTATCGCCAACCGCCCGATGCACACCTCCCGCCCCAGCGAGGCGAAAATGGCATACCCTTTCCTGTTCCAACGGGAAAAGCGTAATTTAGCCCGGTAACCGACGTCACGTTTATTCATCATCTTTCACGTTCATGTTAAAAACGCCGCAAGTTAATAAAAATATTTTCCTATAGCAATTTATAAGTTACAAGATTAAAAAAGCGATATCAACTTCTTGCAAGCCATTGAACAACCATCACCTCCCCGTTACCCACTCACACGTATCAAGCATTTACATTTCATGAACGTATCATAAACGCAAATTTACGTTCATGATTGGTTCATGATACGTTCATGATGGCGGGAATGGAGGTACCAATTATAGCGAAAAGATTGATCAACTGACAAGGTATAGTTCTATGAATCCAACCTCTTGAACCCCTCACCCAGTATCTGATGTGCATCAAAGATTGTCACGAAAGCATTCGGGTCAATCTTATAGATAGCTTGTTGTAAAACAGCCATCTGACGACGGTTTATCATGGTCATGATCATCTCCTTCTCGGCACGATTGTACATCCCTTGAAGCGGCACGATTGAACCGCCGCGGTGCAGGTCGTTCAATATATAGGTGCGGATTTCCTCCACTTTATCGGAGATTATAAAGAAACTCTTCTCGTTGTCTAAGCCTTGCAGAATCATATCGATCGTCTTTCCCATCAGGAATATGGACAACCAAGAATACATCGGCACTTTCCAATCCTGAAACATGAGGAAACCAAAAACCACGATGCAGGAATCGACGGACATCTGCAACTGCCCCAGCGGGCGATGCGTCCACTTGTGCAGGATATTCGACAGCACGTCGGTACCGCCGCTGGACGCGCGGGTTTTCAGTATCATGCCCACGCCGATACCCATGACCACCCCACCGAAGATACAAGCAAGCAACACTTCATCACCCAATTTGAACGGGTCCAACGTGCCGCTCACCGGGATAGGTTCACCCATCAAAGTCAGCAACAAGGCGGGAAGACTGTCGGAGAACACGGCAACCAGAATGAAGCAAATAAATGTCTTCACCCCGAAATCGGAACCCAATACCCGTAAACCGATTAAACTCAACGGCAAATTGAAGCAGAGTGCTGCCATACCTATCGGAAATCCCCACATGTGCTGCAACACGATCGTGATACCGTATATTCCTCCCGGAACAATCTTGTACGGTGCCATGAAACAACTATACCCCAGCGCTAACACGAAAGCCCCGCCGACCAACAAGGCGTATGTCTTGAACCACTCGCGGGTAAACGGCTTTTCTTTTAATAATATATTTACCATTGATTTTGATTTTAATTTCGGGCGCGAATATACCCCCCGGCGGGGGATGAAAACATGACATTTGTCATATCTTCGGGTAAAAATATAATTTAACACTTTGGAAGTTATAAAGTTCATAAAGTTTATAAGGTTTATAAAGTTATTGCCCCCCACAGGGCGCTATACTAACGGCAGCATGAGCTGCCGTTTTAATCTTGTCCGAAGGACACCCGTCACTTTATGAACTTTATAAACCTTATGAACCTTATAAACCGGGAAAACTTGTTTTCCCTCAATTTTGCATATCCCGAATTATTGATTATAATTGCACACTTTTTCCAATTTGTGAAATTAAAATGAGAACAAGCCTACGAATAACGAAAGATAAAATACTCAGCGTGGCACAAAAATTGTTCATCGAGATGAGTTTCTACGGGACCACGATGAAAGATATCGCCAACGCCGCCAAGATTAGCAGGCGTACCTTGTACACGCATTTTAACAGCAAGGAAGAGATTTTTAATCACATCGTGGATCAAAGAATAGTATTGATAAACCAAAAACTGGAACAGGCAGTACGCACGGCCTTGCCCGCCGACAAACGGTTGAAGTTATATATAAAGGAACGGTTCAATTTAATCGCGGAACTCATGGGTGGAAGCCTGCCGATCAAGGAAACTTTTTTACACAATAACAGTAAAATCGATATCTTGAGAAAGAATATAGACAAACAGGAGATTGAACTTTTGTACGCCATCTTAAAGGACGGGGCGGATAAAGGGATATTCTCGATCAAACAACCCAGACGTCTGGCAAACTCGCTGCAATCCGTTTTTAAAAGCCTTGAATTTGGTTTTATCCGGGAATATGATCATCGACCAAACCCTCAGATTATCAACGAGTATATTAATATATTATTTCACGGGATTATCAAAAAGTAATCACAATACATTATAAAAATGGATCTATATATCAACGCCATAGCACATTACATACCGGAAGCGAGAGTTCCCAATTCCTATTTCAAGGACGTGAACGGTCTGGACGATGAATGGATATTCAGCAGAACGGGAATCAAAACCAGAAGCAAAGCGGGAGAAGGCGAAAACACGAATACCATGGCTCTCGAAGCCGTGGCAAGGCTGAAAGACAAGCTGCCTTTCGCCATCGAGGACACCGATCTGGTGGTGGCTGCCACGTATTCCCCGCATGACACCGTTGCCACGGCGGCTCACGCCATCCAGCGGGCGTACACGACGCGGGCGGCAAAATGCCTGAGTGTTTCCTCGGCTTGTTCGTCATTCATCAACGCCATCGAGATCGTGCAAGGGTATTTCGCCATGGGCAAGGCGACGAAAGCTATCGTGGTCGCCTCCGAGCATAACACGGAATACAGCAACGAGAGTTGTCCCCAGAGCGGTCACCTGTGGGGTGACGGTGCTATTGCCATCGCTATATCCACTTCGCCGGAAGGTGAAAAAGCGGCGAAGATACTAGATATCTTCACGCGGGGACTGGGACATATCGGCAAGGCGGACACCGCCGTGTACCTGCGCCCGCGCCACGGGGGCATCGGCATGCCGGAGGGACGCGACGTGTTTATCAATGCCTGCCACTACATGATCGAGGGTTTGCAAGTAGTGACGGAAAGCAACGACAAGACATTGGCAGACCTGAAATATATCGCCCCCCATCAGGCAAACAAACGAATCATGGCAACGATCGCCCGGCAAATCGACTTCCCGGAAGATCGTATCCTGTCGAACATCGGGGAAGTGGGCAACACGGGTTGTCCCAGTTGCGGCATCGCCCTCTCGCAAAACCTCGACCGGGTGGAGCGAGGCGACCTCGTGGGACTGACCGTTTTCGGCGGCGGGTACTCGTGCGGTGCGGTGTTGTTGGAATTTATTTGATTTATGATTTACGATTTCTTGATTTATGATTGAGTGATTCCCAAAACAATCATAAATCAAGAAATCATTGAATTACTCGTTCGACACGTCGTACCACATCCGGGCAAGCACGGTATCACGCTGTACGCCCAAACCGTATTCGTACATCACCCCCAGATTGTTAGAGGCTTCCCGTACACCCTTTACCGCTGCGGCAAGAAACCAACGCAAGGCTTTCGGCATGCTACATTTGCTTTCGTCTTTGAGATATATCACGCCCAGACAGAATTGGGCTTCGGCAAACCCGTGTTCGGCAGCCAAACGCAACCAAGATTCCGCTTTC
This sequence comes from Butyricimonas sp. Marseille-P3923, assembly GCF_900184685.1. GTDB lineage: Bacteria > Bacteroidota > Bacteroidia > Bacteroidales > Marinifilaceae > Butyricimonas > Butyricimonas muris. The sequence continues at coordinate 618,379 of NZ_FXXL01000007.1, read as the reverse complement.
TTGTAATCCTTTTCCACTCCCGTGCCGCGGAAGTACATCATGCCCAAGTTGACATACGCCTCCGGAATGCTGTCCTTCGCCGCAATCAGGAAATACTTCTCAGCATCGGCATATTTCCCTTTATTGTAATAGCGTGCGGCTCGATTAAAAGTTTTTGCCGCACCGGCATCCTTGAACAAGGGATACGCGTACCACCCTATCATAAACGCCAGAACGACGTAAACGACTTTCTTCAAGCATCTGATTGGATTCATGGCACGAGCTTTTCCACGTAAACCTGTCCCGCCTGATACTTTATGATCTTTACTTTCTCCCCTTTTTGTATAAACACTCCCGTGTTGGAAACGGCATCATAAATGTCGTTACCGATTTCCACCTTACCCGCCGGGCGCAAGTCCGTGAATGTTACGCCCTCTTTCCCGACTTCTTCCTTCACGGTCATATCCACGCCCACGAATCCCTCCTCTACCCGCTGTTCCGCGTGAAGGGCAAAGTTCAACCGACTGGAACCGAATAACTTGCGGCTTAACCAAATACTGCCGACGACGGAAATCAGAGAACAACTGATAACGAAGAACAGTGAACGGATGATTGCCCCCGCGAAATCGGGCAGAAATTCAAAGGTAAAGTTGTCAATGCCGGATAACGCCAAGGAACCCACGATGCAAAGAATGCCGAGTATTCCCGCCACGCCGAATCCCGGTATGACAAATATTTCCAGCAAGAGCAAGACAAGTCCCACGACGAACAAGATGATTTCCACGTAATTGGCAAACCCTTCCAAGTACAACGGCGCGAAGTAAAGCAAACATGCCGTGACGGCGGCAACCAGCGGGAAACCTACCCCGGGAGTCTGCAATTCAAAGTAAATGCCGCCGATGATAACCATGATCAGGAGTCCCTGTATAATCGGGCTGATCAGGAAACCGATCAACCGATCCATCGTCGTGGGGCGATATTCCCGCAACTCGTAATCCGTGACGCCCGCTTCCCGTATCACTTCCGGCACGCTCTCGGCGATTCCTTCACAATACCCGTGCTGCATCGCCTCGTGTGGCGTGAAAGTCAATATCTTGCCGCTGTCCGAAACACCTTCCACCGCCACACGCTCGTCCACCATCGCCTCGGCAATGCGCGGGTCGCGATGCCAGCGGACAACCGTCTTGCCGTTCTCCGTCACCGTATCTTTGCCGTGCGCCTGTGCCGTGGCGCGGATCATGGAACGCATGTACGACTGGTACTTGTCCGGCATAGCCTCTCCCGTCTGGTTGACCACAGTAGCCGCACCGATATTCGCCCCCTCCCGCATGTATATCTTGTCACAGGCGATGGAAATCAAAGCCCCGGCAGAAGCCGCGTTATTATCAATAAATACCCACACGGGTTTCGGGTAATTCAGGATCAGGCTGCGCAGGGAATCGGCGTACACCACCATTCCCCCGTAGGTATTCATGTGAATCAACACGTAATCGGCACGCTCCTCCGTGGCACGGTCGAACGATTTCTTGACCAGCCGCCAGATGCCCGGACCGATTTCGTCTTTTATATCCACCTTGTACACGATAGCCTTATCCCCCGTCGCGCTCGCGGAGAGAAGACAAAACAACAAACCGATGCAAAGCAACAATCTTTTCATTTCTCGACCTTTTTATTTAATGTTTCATTCACGACAACCGTCCCGGCGATTACCGATAATAAAGATACAAAACTACACGCCACTACCCGTATAAACGGGAGCATCAACGATAAGGTAAATACCGCCCCTATCGCGACGACCATTCCCGAATTGCGCCGCATATAGCGGACACTCTCCCGCACCCGGAAACGCTTCCTCTCCACGGCGTAATCCATGAAGGCGAAACCGTAGAAGTAGGCACTTACCCCGAACGTCAGCACCGGGGTGACCAACCCGACCAGCGGGATAAAAGAGAGGAAAAACAAGAGAACGGTCAATATAAATTGAAATATCATACAACGCAAGGAGATCACGATGCCCCGCCCGATTTCCCACATCAACTGCCCGAAACTGAACGGGTATTCCCGCCCGGAAAGACGCGCTTCCGTGCGCTCGGAAAGCCACGAGTAGACGGGCGACATCACGACCATCACCACGTACCCCCCGAAAGAAATAAACAGGATGTAGTACACGGCACGCACGAGCAACCGCACGATAAAACCTACCGTACCGGAAACCCAACTCAACCACGAAATGCCGGAAACCCAATCCATAACCTGCTGTTCCACCGTCTCGGAAAGTCCGCCCCCGATACAGGAAACAGCGTAATTCCCCGCCGCGAACAGCACGATAATTATCACGACCGGAAATAAAAGGAAATAACAGAAACGCCCGGAAAACAATAGTTTCACGGCTTCACGGTATGCCTTTATTCCTTTAGAAAATCCTTGGAAGAAGTTCATGTTCCGATTACCTTTAAAATTCGTGTAAATTTAAGGGATTTTTTTGATTTTTCCTAAGGGTGGAATAAGCCTTAGGCTTATTCGTTTATAAAGTTTATAAGGTTCATAAAGTTCATAAGGTGAGGGGTGTCCTTCGGACAGTGTTTAACGGCAGCTGCCGAAGACAAAGCGCCCCACAGGAATCAATGAACCTTATAAACCTTATGAACCTTATAAACTTTACGAACTTTTTTGTACTTTCGCGAGAGAAACAATTAAAAATTAAAGTATATTATGCAAGCATTAACAGCAATTTCCCCTATCGACGGCAGATACAGAGATAAAGTCGAAGGGTTGGCGAACTACTTTTCCGAGAGTGCCTTGATTCGTTACAGGGTGATGGTTGAAGTTGAATATTTTATCGCTCTCTGCGAACTTCCATTGCCGCAATTAAAAGGATTCGATCACGCGCTGTTCGATAGCTTGAAAGATATTTACCTCGATTTCTCCGTGGAAGACGCACAAAAGGTGAAGGACATCGAGAAAGTCACGAACCACGACGTGAAAGCCGTGGAATACTTCATCAAAGAGAAATTCGATCAATTGAACCTGCACGAGTACAAAGAATTTATCCATTTCGGACTGACCTCACAGGATATAAACAATACCTCTGTGCCCTGCTCTTTCCGGGATGCTATCCATGACGTGTATTACCCGCTCATCGACGAACTGATAGCGAAACTGGAAGAACTTGCCGAAGAATGGAAAGACGTGCCCATGCTGGCAAAGACTCACGGGCAACCGGCATCACCCACCCGCTTGGGGAAAGAGATAAAGGTATTCGTGTATCGCCTGAGCAAACAACTGGAATTGTTGAAGAAAGTAGCCTGCTCCGGGAAATTCGGCGGGGCTACCGGAAACTTTAACGCCCATACCGTGGCTTACCCGGAGATCGACTGGACGGAGTTTGCCAATAACTTCCTGACGCGAAAGCTGAAAATAGAGCGGGAACAATACACCACGCAAATCTCGAACTACGACAACTTTGCCGCCGTGTTCGACAACCTGCGCCGTATCAACACGATAGTGGTTGATTTGGATCGTGATTTCTGGACGTATATCTCCATGACTTATTTCAAACAGAAAATCAAAGCGGGGGAAGTCGGTTCGTCCGCCATGCCCCACAAGGTGAACCCGATCGATTTCGAGAACTCGGAAGGCAATCTCGGTATGGCAAACGCTATACTGGATCACCTGAGCAATAAATTGCCGATATCCCGCCTGCAAAGAGATTTGACGGACTCTACCGTGTTGCGTAATATCGGGGTGCCTTTGGCTCACACGGTAATCGCGTTCAAATCAACACTGAAAGGATTGAATAAATTGATTATCAACAAACCGGCGATAGAGGCAGACTTGGAGGAAAACTGGGCTGTCGTGGCGGAAGCCATCCAGACCATCCTGCGGCGAGAGGCTTACCCGAACCCGTACGAGGCGTTGAAAGCACTCACCCGCACCAACAGTAAAGTGACACAACAATCCATTGCCGAATTTATCGATACATTGGACGTGTCCCCCGAGTTGAAGAAAGCATTAAAACAAATCACTCCCTCCAACTACACGGGGAGATTATAAACGGAATACATGCGCGATTTTATCCAGATACTGAAAAGATTTATTCCTCCTTACAAGGCAAGGTTAACCAAGAATATACTATATAATATATTGCACGCCATATTCGGTTCGATGTCATTCGTGATATTGATACCCGTTTTGGGCATCCTTTTCCGGACGGAATCCGACGTGAAGGAATTGCCTGAATTCGCGATGAATATGACCACGCTGAAAAATATCCTGTACTACTACGTCACGTTAGGACGGGATACGATCGGACCAGTCACCACGTTACTGGTCGCGGGAGGCTTCTTCGCGTTGGCGGCTCTCTTCAAAACCGGGTTTTCTTACATGGCTTCTTACGAGATTATCTTTATCAGGAACGGGGTTGTCCGGGATATTCGCCGCATGATTTACCGGAAGATTTTATCGCTCCCGCTCCCCTTCTTCTCGGAAGAACGCAAAGGGGATATCATTTCGCGCATGACGGGTGACGTGCAGGAAGTGGAAAATTCGATCATGAACTCGCTGGAAATGTTTTTCCAGAACCCTATATTGATATTGATTTACTTGAGCACGATGATTTTCATGAGTTGGCAATTGACCTTATTCGTACTGGTATTGTTGCCTGTCATGGGACTCCTGATCGGGAAAGTAGGTAAATCACTGAAGAAGAGATCGAAAGAGGGACAGGATAAAATGGGAGAAATCCTGTCCAATATCGAGGAAACACTCTCCGGTTTACGTATTATCAAGGCTTTTAACGCGGAGAAAAAGGTAGATCGGTCGTTCTCCAACTTGAACGAGGACTACCGCCGGATCATGAACAAATTGATGCGTCGGCGTTCACTCGCTCACCCGATGAGTGAATTTCTCGGAACGATCGTCGTGGTTATCGTGGTTTGGTTCGGGGGGTACCTTATCTTGAGAGATTCCCCGATCATGGAGGCTCAGGATTTTATCGCGTACATCGCGCTATTCTACTCTATCATCAACCCGGCAAAACAATTCTCCACGGCATTGTACAGTATACAGAAAGGACAGGCAGCCATGGATCGTATCGACCAGATACTTAACGCCGAATCCACGATAAAAGAGCCGGAGAACCCGAAGCCGCTGAAAGATTTTAACCGGCAGATTGAATACAAACACGTGAACTTTGCTTACCGTCAGGATCATCTGGTACTGAAAGACGTGACCTTAACCATCCCGAAAGGCAAGACTATCGCACTCGTGGGGCAATCCGGTTCGGGCAAGAGCACGTTTGTCGATCTTCTCCCCCGCTTCTACGATGTCGTGAAAGGAGAAATAACGATTGACGGTATAAATATCAAAGATACCTCTACTCAAAACCTGCGGGCATTGATGGGGAACGTGAACCAAGACCCGATCCTGTTCAACGACACGATATTCAACAACATCGCGTTCGGCGTGGAAACCGCCACTCCGGAAGAAGTGGAAAGAGCCGCCAAGATTGCCAACGCCCACGACTTCATCATGCAGACGGAAAAAGGTTACCAGACTAATATCGGTGACCGCGGCGGGAAATTAAGCGGCGGACAACGGCAGCGTTTAAGCATTGCGCGTGCCGTACTGAAGAATCCCCCGATCATGATTCTTGACGAGGCAACCTCGGCTCTGGATACCGAATCGGAAAAACTCGTGCAGGAAGCATTGGATAACCTGATGAAGAATCGTACATCCATTGTCGTGGCCCACCGCCTGTCGACGATCCGGAATGCAGACCTGATCTGCGTGTTCCACGAAGGAGAAATCGTCGAGCAGGGACGCCACGAGGAATTATTGGCACAGAACGGTATATACACGAAATTGTATAACATGCAAAACTTTTAGTCATGGGAATAGAAGCCAAGGTACTCGGGCAGCAAGTTGCCTACCCCACGGATTATTGCCCGTTGATTCTCGTTCCGGTTCCCCGTAGTCTGAACCGGGTGATATACGATATTCATCTCCCGGAAGAACTTTTCCGGGGATATGACACATGGCATGCTTACGAGGCAGGATTCTTAACCCAAAAAGGACTTCCCGTGTGCGGGGTGCTAAAGATCGTGTATTCGGCGGGCAGCCCGAATATAGTGGAGAGCAAGTCCTTAAAACTTTACCTCAATTCGCTCAACATGACCCGCCTCGGGGAAAACGTGGCGGAAGGGATTGACTTGTTTACCCGAATCGTGAAATCCGACTTGGAGCAAATTCTGGATACACGGGTAGATATTTCTTTCTTCCAACAGGAACCGGAAGAATTGTTTTTCGATTTCAACGGCTATGCCCTGCTGGAAAACGATAAAAACACAGAAGACCTGTCATTCACGGAATACGACGAAACCCCGGCTCTTCTGGAAGAAAACACGCCCGGTGAAGGTGAAATAAAGGTTTGCAGCCATTTATTGCGCAGTAATTGCAAGATCACGAAGCAACCGGATTGGGGAAGCATCTATATTCGAATGAAAGGTTCCCGCCTGCCGAACAACGCTTCCCTGCTAAAATACATCGTTTCCCTGCGGAACGAGAACCATTTCCACGAGGAAATCTGCGAAATGACGTACAAACGCTTATGGGATAAATTCAACCCGGAAATACTCTCGATAACGTGTATTTACACCCGCCGGGGCGGTATAGATATTTGCCCGTCAAGGGCGAACAAAGTAGAGTACCTGCCCGAATACATCCATGATCCGGAGGTACTTACCCGTAAATTGATGAGACAGTAAAAAAGGGCTGGCTTAATGAGAATATAGCCAGCCCCGTGCAACCAGCTCTCATACCCGGATATTCTCGATAATATTCAGGTCTCTCAGCTCGTTTAATATTTCATGCGTAACTCCGGTAATTCGAACTCGTTTACCATGTGCCAATTTATACACGTACCACGGGGTGGTATTGTACTTCTTGGCCAAACTGAAGTAAACCAGCTTATTCTTTGATCTAAACACTTTTAATATAATCATACACATTTCATTTAAAATAACACGCTTATTTATAGTGCAAATACATCCATCTTACTCCCTCTCGCCAGTAAAACACCAATTCAAATAAATACTAAAAAAAGAAGGTTTTATGCGATAGCTTTTATCCATGATAACCGGACAGTACTTTGATTCCGCATGTATCATTCTATGTTTTGGAAATGAAGTAATTAAATACTTTTGATGACTGTTTGTTTTTTTAAATAGAAATCTTATATTTGCAGTATCAATAAACGTTCGTTAAATAATATTCGAGAAGCCCCATTAATTGGCTAGTATTGAATATATTTACTATCTTCACCCCGTGAACATGAATTGAATAATATGCCTGACAAGAGTACACGCGAAGAATTCTTCCCGGAAGTTTACGAAATCGTGAAACAAATCCCTTTTGGAAAAGTGCTTACCTACGGCGGTGTCGCCCGTTTAGCGGGCAGACCTCAATACTCCCGAATGGTCGGGCAAGCCATGTTCAACGCCCCGGCTGACCTGCATCTTCCCTGCCACCGGGTTGTAAATCACAAAGGGGGAATAGCCCCGAACTGGCCGGAACAAAAGGAATTGTTGATTGAAGAAGGCGTAACCTTCAAGAAAAACGGGTGCGTGGACATGAAGAAACACCGATGGAACACGGAGCTGTTACTGGAGTGAACATTGTTCGCCTTCGGCGAGTTGCAGGTTACAGGTTGCTTCTCTAGCGTGCAAGACTGTATCTTAGCTCTCCCTCTGTTTATAGAGGGAGTACCCCGAAGGGGGGAGGGAGTTTTTTGATTCAGTGATTCAATGATTGTCGATTCCGTGATTTACGAAGCGTTGCTAGTGCGGCTGGAATCATTCAATCTAAAATCATTGAATCTCCTAATCAACAAACTCCTCCGTCTGCTTCGCAGCCACCTCCTCTATAAACAGAGGAGGAGTTGGAATACTGTCATAAACGCTAGTGAAGCAACTTGCAACTCGCCGAAGGCGACTCTTCACAAGAAATTTATCAAAGTGTAATTTTGATTACACACACGTATTAATTAATTCCGTATTTTTGTCTAAAATTATACCATATAGCAGATGAAACTGAAAGCCATAATTAATCGAGTATTACCTTCCCGCAGGTGGAAGATAGTATCTATCGTTTTACTGGGAGTGATCAGCGGAAGCGGTATGCTATTCCTTTACGTGCTGCGGGCACACACCTATCTGGGTGACGATCCGTCAGCCTGCGTGAATTGTCATATCATGGCACCCTATTACGCCACGTGGTTCCATAGTTCGCACAGCCGCGACGCTACCTGTAACGATTGTCACGTACCACATGACAACTTCGTGAAGAAATGGGTATTCAAAGGAATGGACGGGATGCGCCACGTGGCGGTCTATCTGGCGAAAGGTGAACCGCAAGTATTGCAAGCCATTCCGGAGAGTTCAAAAGTGATCATGAACAATTGCATCCGTTGTCACACGCAATTAAACACGGAGTTCGTGAAGACAGGGCGCATTGACTACATGATGGCACAAGTCGGTGAAGGCAAAGCGTGCTGGGACTGTCACCGGGATGTTCCTCACGGCGGGAAAAACAGTCTTTCCTCTACCCCGGCGGCTCTGGTTCCTTACCCGGAATCCCCTGCCCCGGCTTGGCTAAAGAAATTAATGAAACAATAACAAACTAATTATATATGGAAAAGAAACTAAAATCATGGCAAGGATGGCTGTTGTTCGGGGGAACAATGGTTGTCGTTTTCGTATTGGGATTGCTCGTTTCAGCACTTATGGATCGTCAGGCTGAAATCGTGAGCGTTTTCAATAACAAGAAAGTCGAGATAAAAGGTATTGAAGCACGTAACGAGATTTTCGGGGAAAACTATCCCCGTGAATACAACACGTGGACGGAAACAATCAAGACGGATTTCAAGAGCGAATTTAACGGGAACGAGGCAGTGGATGTATTGGAACAACGTCCCGAAATGGTGATACTCTGGGCGGGATACGCGTTCTCCAAAGATTATTCCACTCCCCGGGGACACATGCACGCTATCGACGATATGCGTCATACCCTCCGCGTGGGCAGCCCCATGACTGCCGAGGAAGGACCGCAACCCGCTACCTGCTGGACATGCAAGAGTCCGGACGTGCCCCGCATGATGGAGGCTATCGGAGTTGAAAACTTTTACAGCAATAAATGGGCTGCCATGGGAAGCGAGATCGTGAACCCGATCGGGTGTGCCGATTGCCACGAACCGGAAAACATGAACCTGCATATCAGTCGTCCGGCTCTGCGGGAAGCATTTGCCCGCCAAGGCAAAGATATTGATAAAGCCACCCCACAGGAAATGCGTTCTCTGGTATGCGCACAATGCCACGTGGAATATTATTTCAAAGGCGACGGCAAATACCTGACTTTCCCGTGGGATAAAGGTTTCACGGTAGAAGACATGGAAACTTACTATGACGAAGCGGAATTCTATGATTACATACACGCGCTCAGTAAAACCCCGATCCTGAAAGCACAGCACCCGGATTACGAGATCGCCCAAATGGGTATTCACGGGCAACGGGGAGTATCTTGCGCCGATTGCCATATGCCGTACAAGAGTGAAGGCGGCATGAAATTCAGCGACCACCATATCCAAAGCCCATTGGCAATGATAGACCGCACGTGTCAGGTTTGTCACCGCGAAAGCGAGGAAACCCTGCGTAATAACGTGTACGAACGCCAACGCAAAGCCAATGAAACCCGTAACCGTCTGGAACAGGAACTGGCAAAAGCACACATCGAGGCAAAATACGCTTGGGACAACGGCGCTACCGATGAACAAATGAAAGAAAGTCTGAAATTATTGCGTCAGGCTCAATGGAGATGGGATTTCGGTGTAGCCTCTCATGGCGGTTCGTTCCATGCGCCGCAAGAAATACAACGTATACTGGGTAATGGAGTTGACAAAGCGATGCAAGCCCGGTTGGCTATCTCTAAAGTATTGGCCAAGAACGGTCATTTGGAAAATGTTCCCATGCCGGATATCTCTACAAAAGAAAAAGCACAGGCATATATCGGGTTAGATATCAAGAAAGAAAAAGAAGCGAAAGAAAAGTTCATGAACACGATTGTCCCCCAGTGGCTCGCGAAAGCGAAGGAAAACTGGAGAGTAAGCATGTAAAATATGTATGTGGCAGAAACCTTGGGGATATAAAGAAGGATTCGCGATTTGCGGGGGATTGTTCCTCGTGGGAACTCTCCTGCAAATTGTTTTAGGTAAAGTACATTTGGATCTTTTAGCCTATCCGGTGAATTTAATTCTTGGATTGTTCTATCTCGTTTTAATTATCGCGGCTTCTCTTTTGTCCCGGAAAGTATATCTTTTCCGGTGGATGAGCGGTTATCAAGCGGCAGTGACTTCCATGATAGCCGTCGTGATCATCACTGTTATCATGGGGCTCACGTTGCAGGTCAACGAGAAAGTACACGTCACGGGAATTGCCGGTTGGCTCGGTTTTCATCAAATGCTGTCGGCGTGGTCATTTTCCTTGTTACTGGTATGGTTCATCACGCTGTTGGGTATGGTAACATTGCGTCGTATCCGGCATTTCAAGCCAAGAGATATTCCGTTTATACTTAATCATATGGGACTCTTTCTAGCTCTCACGGGAGCCATCCTTGGAAGTGCCGATATGCAGCGGTTGAAAATGCAAACCAGCATCGGCAAAGCCGAATGGCGGGCTTTCGATGAAGACCAGAAACTGGTGGAATTACCGCTTGCCATAGAACTTCACGATTTCACGATTGACGAGTATCCCCCGAAACTGATGCTCATCGATAATGAAACGGGTAAGGTGATCCCCGAAAGAAAAGCCGAAAATATACTCGTGGAAGATTCTGTTTTATCGGGAGATTTAGAGGATTGGCATATCACCATTGAACAACGTTTGCCCTCGGCGGCAAGAGTCGCCACGGAAGACACGGTAAAGTACGTGGAATTTCATTCCATGGGAGCCGCCTACGCCTTGTACGCGAAAACAGAGAATCGGCAAACCGGAGAACGGCAGGAAGGTTGGGTGAGTTGCGGCAGCTTCCTGTTCCCTTACAAAGCCATACGCCTGAACGAAAAAATGAGTCTGGTGATGCCCGACCGGGAACCCCGTCGTTTCGCTTCGCGAGTGACCGTGTACACGCAGAGCGGACGTAAAGACTCGGCAACGATCGAGGTAAACAAGCCCTATCAAATAGAAGGTTGGAAGATATACCAGCTAAGCTACGACGAGAGTAAGGGCAAATGGAGTGAAATCAGTATTTTGGAAATAGTCAAAGACCCGTGGTTACCCTTGGTTTACACGGGTATATGGATGATGATAGCGGGAGCCGTGTGCATGTTCACGATAGCCGGAAAAAGAAAGGAGGAAAACGTATGACGTGGGATCAATTTCCAATATTTGCCGTTATAGCTTTATGCTTCTGGGGAGCGGGAGCGATAAGTGCATGGAAAGGCAGGCACCCGGGATTGACATTCGGGTGTACAATCACGGGATTGCTGGTGTTCTTCGCTTTTATCGTAAGCATGTGGATTTCACTGGAACGTCCGCCCATGCGTACCATGGGGGAAACCCGCCTGTGGTATTCGTTCTTTTTGCCCTTGGCGGGAATCATCACGTATGCCCGTTGGAAATATAAATGGATACTCACTTTCAGTACCGTCCTGTCCATCGTGTTCATCTGTATCAATATATTCAAACCGGAAATACATAACAAGACGTTAATGCCCGCCTTGCAGAGCCCGTGGTTTGCCCCTCACGTGATCGTTTATATGTTCGCCTATGCCATGCTGGGTGCTGCCGCGATCATGGCAATTTACTTGTTATGGTTCAAGAAAGAGAAAAAAGCCACACAACAGGAAATGGATCTCTGTGACAATTTGGTTTACGTGGGACTTTCTTTTATGACCTTGGGAATGTTATTCGGGGCGGTGTGGGCAAAAGAAGCATGGGGACACTACTGGAGCTGGGACCCGAAAGAAACATGGGCAGCCACGACATGGGTGTCCTATCTGGTATATATCCACTTCAGACTCCACCGGAACCGGAAACACAGAATGGCATTGAGTATATTACTCGTTTCGTTCGTTCTTTTGCAAATGTGCTGGTACGGCATCAATTACCTTCCATCCGCACAAGGGGTGAGCGTTCACACGTACAATTTGGATTAGTTCACTCACGGGGAGTTTGCCTTCGGCAACTTGTAACTTGCCGAAGACAAACTTTTATTTATATTTGCACGGTAAACCAGTAATTCAATGGCAATGAATTTAATCACTTTCACAAAGGAACACGAAGAATTATTATTCCAAATCCCTCTCTTCCGGGATTTGCCTTCTCACATAAAAGATTCATTACTGGAACAATTGGATTATTCCGTTTACAATATCAGCAAAAACGAACAGATTGCCAAACAGAACACGATCTGCAAGAACCTTATGGTACTGCTGAAAGGGCGTTTGCGGGTAGACATATTCGACGCTTTGGGTAATGAAGTAATGATCGAGAATATCATTGCTCCCCGTGCGTTTGCCACACCACATTTATTCAGTGCCGACAGCCTGTTGCCCGCCACCTTCACGGTCGTGGAAGAAGGTATTTATTTCACGGTTACCAAAGCCTCGCTGTTTGAATTAATCAGCAAAGAACCGAGCATCTTGAAGAAATTTCTCCAGATAACGGGTAATTGCAACCGTTGTACCGTTTCCCGTCTTCGGGCTCTCTCCCAGAAAAGCGTGCGGGGACGTTTTATCACCTATCTCTTTGAACACGCCAAAGATGATAATAATAAAGTCCTGATCGAACATAATATCATGCAACTCGCCGAATACCTGTGCGTCACTCGTCCCGCCCTCTCTAAAGAAATCAACAAAATGATCAAGGAGGGAATGATTGCCATGGAGGGTAAACAGGTACAATTGATTGATTTCAACGGTCTTCAACTAGCCATCCTGTAAAGAAACGTTTATTTTCTTTCCAAAATATTCCGCGTATTAAAATATTATTGTAGCTTTGTCGTGAAATATTCTGAAGGGGTGCCTAAGAAGCAAGGGAAATTTCCCGACACTTCTGTCTGACTAAGACCATTAGCAGATGAAAACAACGGGCTGAGATTATACCCATGAACCTGATCCGGGTAATGCCGGCGTAGGGAAAGAGTTATAATACAAGTTGAATGCCGTTTTATAGAATCCCCTGAAGAAATGGAAAATTGAAAATGAAAAATTGAAAATGACAACCCATTTCGGGAATTAAAGTTTAATTCAATTCTTTCATTCTAAATTTAAAAATTAAAACGATGCAGATATTTATAAACGACAAAGTATTTGAATGCCCCGCCGGGGCTACACTTCCCGAAGTATTGGAAGCCAACGACATCAAAACGGAAAACATCGCCATTGCCGTGGATTTCTCCGTTATTCCCCGCCCGGATTGGAATAAAACCGTTTTACAGGACGGAAACAAAATCATTATCATTAAGGCGGTACAGGGAGGATGATTTGATTTTAGATTTATGATTTACGATTTTAGATTCCAAATATCATTAAATCGTAAATTATAAATCTGAAATTATAAATCTGAAATCATAAATCTAAAATATAAACATGGAACAATTTAAAATCTCAAGCGGCCCGCTACCGGGTTCCGAGAAAATTTACGTGAAAGGCGAGATGTTCGATATCAAAGTACCGATGCGTCGTATCGCCCTCTCCCCGACGATTGATATTGACGGGAAAAAAGTTGAAAACGAACCCGTTGTTGTTTACGACACATCGGGTCCTTATACCGATCCGGACTATAAAGTGGATCTGCACAAGGGATTGCCCAAAATCAGGGAACAATGGATTGCCGACCGGAATGATACCATAAAATTAGACGGTTTAAGTTCCGAGTACGGACGGATGCGCCAGAATGACAAATCGCTGGATGCTCTTCGTTTCGAGCACGTGAACACGACTCCCAGAGTGGCAAAACCGGGGCATCGCGTATCACAAATGTATTACGCTAGACAGGGTATCATCACCCCGGAAATGGAGTTTATTGCTATCCGCGAGAATCAACTGGTCGATAAAATTAGGGAAAACTATAAAAAGGAAAAGGGGGAACCTTTAGGTGCTAACTTCCCGGAATATATCACGCCCGAATTCGTGCGCCAAGAAGTGGCTGCCGGACGTGCCATTATCCCGGCAAACATCAATCACCCGGAGAGCGAACCTATGATCATCGGACGTAATTTCCTCGTGAAGATCAATGCCAATATCGGTAATTCCCCGATTACCTCTTCCATATCAGAAGAAGTGGAAAAAGCCGCGTGGGCTTTCCGCTGGGGAGCCGACACGATCATGGATCTTTCTACCGGAAAGAATATTCACGAAACGCGGGAATGGATCATCCGCAATTCCCCCGTGCCCGTGGGAACAGTACCTTTGTACCAAGCATTGGAAAAAGTACGGGGCAAAGTAGAAGACCTGACATGGGAAATCTACCGCGACACGCTAATCGAGCAGGCAGAACAGGGCGTTGACTATTTTACCATTCATGCCGGATTGCGCTGGCATCATGTACCCTTGACGCTGAAACGCCTCACGGGTATCGTGTCCCGCGGAGGGGCTATCATGGCACACTGGTGTACCACGCACAGGCAGGAGAGTTTCTTGTACGATCACTTTGAAGATATTTGCGAAATACTGGCAAAATACGATGTCGGGGTATCTATCGGTGACGGGTTACGCCCGGGATGTATCGCCGATTCGAACGACGAGGCACAGATATCCGAATTGAAAACCTTGGGCGAACTCGCTCAGATTGCATGGAAACACGACGTGCAGGTTATTATCGAGGGTCCCGGTCACGTGCCGATGCAGAAAATCAGGGAAAACATGGATCTCGAACTTGAATATTGTAATGAAGCGCCGTTCTACACGCTCGGACCGCTTGTTACGGATATCGCTCCCGGCTACGACCATATCACCTCTGCCATTGGCGGAGCCATGATCGGCTGGTACGGTACCTCTATGTTATGCTATGTCACGCAGAAAGAACATTTAGGACTCCCCAACCGGGACGACGTGAAAGAAGGAGTGATCACCTTTAAACTCGCCGCCCATGCCGCCGATCTGGCAAAGGGACATCCGGCTGCCTATTATCGTGATTATGCCATGAGTAAAGCCCGTTTCGAATTCCGCTGGAAAGACCAGTTCCACCTTGCACTGGATTCTGAAAAAGCTCTCCGTTTCCACGACGAAACCTTACCCGCCGAAGGACACAAGGAAGCACATTTCTGTTCCATGTGCGGTGAACACTTCTGTTCCATGCGTGCAAGCGAGAAATTGAGAAAGAAAATGAAAGAATAAATGAGTTTATAAAGTTTATAAGGTTTGTAAAGTTCATAAAGTTATTCCCTTCACGGGGAATACTCTAAGACTTATTAAACAGTCGGAAAACTTTGTCCGAAGGACATCCAAAACCTTATAAACTTTATGAACCTTATAAACTTTATGAACTAACTACATGATAGTCGTCATTACCCCCCCTTACCGGATTCCGGATGAAGAAGTTATCGTGAATAGCCTCTTCAAGAACGGTTTGCACCTGTTGCATTTACGAAAGCCGGATGCAGAACGGGTTGTTTACGAGCGATTTATCCAGAAGATAGAACCTTGTTTCCGGGAACGCATCGTTGTACACGATCATTTTGATCTGGTAGAAGCATACGGACTGAGAGGGATTCATCTCAAGTCAAAGCAAGCGGAGCATTTCGGGGACAGGAAATGGTACGCGCATGTCAGCGTATCGTGCCACTCCTTTGAAGAGATCGCGACATTGCCATTCACTCCCGATTACGTGTTTTTAAGCCCCGTGTTTGACAGTATTTCCAAACAGGGGTACAAATCCATGTTTACACCTGACATGCTGAAGGAAGGATTAAAAAAGACCTCTACCCCCGTGATTGCCTTGGGAGGAATTAGCGCGGATAATGTAACCGCTTGCCGGAAATTAGGATTCCGGGGAGTCGCTCTGTTGGGATACCTTTGGGATACCCCTTCGGAAGCTCTCTCCCGCTTTCTGAAAATCTTTCCCGACGAAACGTTAAGCATCGCCGGATTCGACCAGAGTTCCGGTGCGGGAGTAACTGCCGACATCAAGACCTTTGAATGTTGCCGGGTATATGGATTAGGAGTTGCAAGCGCGATCACGTTCCAAAATCAGAACGAGTACCTTGGGACAAAATGGATGTCCCCGGGGGAGATTATCCGCCAGTGTGAAGTATTGTTCCGTGAATTTACCCCGGGATACGTCAAAATCGGGTTGATCGAAAACTTTGATTCTTTGGCACAAGTAGTGGATTACCTCACGACCGCTTTGCCAAAAGTGAAAATCATCTGGGACCCGATTCTGAAAGCAAGTGCCGGATTCCAATTTCATAACGGGGAAAACATGGAAACGATACAAAATATCCTCGGCAAGATATATTTACTTACCCCGAATAGAAACGAACTGGAGATTCTTTTCGGCAATAACTTGGAAGCAGAAGGATTGCAAAGAATTGCCAAACAATTGCA
Organism: Butyricimonas sp. Marseille-P3923; assembly: GCF_900184685.1. GTDB lineage: Bacteria > Bacteroidota > Bacteroidia > Bacteroidales > Marinifilaceae > Butyricimonas > Butyricimonas muris. Next base: position 601,803 of record NZ_FXXL01000007.1, on the reverse strand, counting down.
TACCAATATTCTCTGGAAAGGCGGACACAACACGGAAGCGTTGGCGTCCGATCGTCTGATCACGGGAGAAGAGATATATACTTTCTCCGTCGCACGGGGAAAGCACGGCAAACACGGCACGGGTTGTGTCCTTTCCTCCACCGTTACCTCCTACTTGACTCTCGGGTATTCTTTACCTGAAGCCTGTCGTCTGGGACAACGCTATGTATCCGATTTTATTCGGGGAAATGACACGAATTTGGGTATACACAGCCGGATACACGCAACTGCTACAGCGAACCTGCACGAAATTCCGTTGCAGTACATCACGGATCACAAGGAGGGAACGCCTATTCCCGAACAAGTGGAAGCCGTGTGCAAAGGCGGTTGCCGTTGGATACAATTGCGGATGAAAGAAGTGTCGAGAGAGGAATTTATCCGAACCGGGAACGCCGTGAAAGAAATTTGCCGACGTTACAATGCTTTATTCCTGATCAATGATCACGTGGATATCGCCATCGAACTGGATGCGGACGGGGTACACCTCGGTAAGGAAGATATGAACCCACTGGAAGCCCGTAAAATACTAGGTTATTCAAAGATTATCGGGGGAACATGCAACACGTTTGATGACGTGGCAGAGCGCTATCGTCAACAAGTAGACTATATCGGTCTGGGACCGTTCCGGTTTACTTCCACGAAAAAGCGTCTGAGCCCGATACTGGGGTTGGAAGGTTATCAACAAATCACGGATAAATGCCGGGAAGCAAGTATTCATCTCCCGATACACGCTATCGGCGGCATCCGGGAAACAGATATCCGTCCGATTTTAGACACGGGAGTAACAGGTATCGCCCTCTCCTCTTTACTGAAAGACAGCGACGATATCACGGAAAAGACAAAAGAAGTTTTGTTACAATTGAAAACGAATTAATTGACGATTTATGAATTACGATTTACGATAAAAAAAAATGGCGACAAGTGCAGTTGAAATCATAAATCTTAAATCATAAAATCAAGAAATCTAAAATTAATATGGAACCATTAAAGATTGCAGACAAGGTATTCACTTCACGCCTGTTCACCGGAACCGGTAAATTCGCGTCAAATCAGATCATGGAAGATGCCATACTGGCGTCCGAATCGCAACTCGTGACAGTCGCACTGAAACGAGTAGACATGGAAAGCAAAGAAGACGATATACTCGCCCACCTTAAAGCACCCCATATCACGTTATTGCCCAACACATCCGGTGTGCACACCGCCAAAGAGGCAGTGTTCGCCGCACAGCTGGCAAGAGAAGCTCTCGGTACCAATTGGTTGAAACTGGAAATACATCCCGATCCGAAATACCTTCTCCCCGACCCGATTGAAACCTTGAAAGCCACGGAAGAATTGGCTAAATTAGGATTCATCGTTCTACCCTACATTCAAGCCGATCCCGTGTTATGCAAGCATTTGGAGAACGCCGGAGCCGCAACGGTAATGCCCTTGGGAGCTCCTATCGGGACAAACAAAGGTTTGGTTACCCGTGATCTGCTTGAAATCATTATCGAGCAAAGCCGGGTACCCGTTATCGTGGATGCGGGAATCGGGGCTCCTTCACACGCTGCCGCTGCCATGGAAATGGGAGCCTCTGCCGTGTTGGTGAACACCGCTATTGCCGTATCCCCCAACCCGGTAGAAATGGGACGAGCTTTCAAACTGGCTGTTGAAGCCGGACGCATGGCATTCGAGGCAAAATTAGCCAAGCAATACCGCCACGCCCAAGCCAGTTCTCCACTAACGGCATTCTTGGACTAAACCGCCTGTGGCGGGTTATAATTGCCTTCAGCAAGTTGCAGGTTACAGGTTGCATTTGCTTTCAGCAAGTTGCAAATTCACTTTGCCAGTGACATCAATTACAACTTGTAACTTACCAAAGGTAAATGTAACTCGCCAAAGGCGAATGTAACTTGTCGAAGACAAATGCAACTTGCCAAAAGCAAATTTAACCTGTAACTCGCCAAAGGCGAACATAAAAAAAATGAATACATTCTACGATACAATTAAAACTTACGACTGGGATGATGTAAAACAAAGCATCATGGATAAGTCGAAAAACGACGCGATTGCCGCCATAAACAACCCGCATCGCACGTTAGACGATTTTATGGCACTCATTGCACCCTCCGCCACTCCTTTATTGGAAGATATGGCTATCGAAGCGCAACGCCTTACACTAGAAAGGTTCGGGAATACCATCCAATTATACATTCCCCTTTACGTTTCCAATTATTGCACGAACTTTTGCGTGTATTGCGGATTTAACCATGATAATGAAATTCATCGCAAAATGCTTACCTTGGACGAGGTTAAGGCTGAAATAGACGTTATCGCCGATTGGGGTTTCAAGCATTTATTACTCGTATCGGGAGAAGCACCCGCCGTTACGACCGTGGATTATTACGAGGAAGTAATCCGTACCGTACGCGACAAATTCTCACAAATAGCCATAGAAGTACAACCTCTCGACACGGCAGACTACGCCCGCCTGCATGAAGCCGGACTTAGCTTTGTCTGCGTGTATCAAGAAACGTATAACGAGAAACAATACCCGCTTTACCACCCGAAAGGAAGAAAAGCAAACTATCGTTACCGTTTGGAAACTCCCGATCGAGCTTGCTCGGCAGGTGTACAAAAAATGGGAATCGGGGCGTTACTCGGGTTGGAAGACTGGCGCACGGATGCCTTCTTCACCGCCTTGCATCTAAAATACTTGGAAAAGAACTACTGGAAATCCAAGTTCTCGATCTCCCTGCCCCGTTTGCGCCCGCACGCGGGAGCTTTTATGCCGAAAGACCCGATCAACGATCGCCAAATGGTGCAACTGATCTGCGCGTACCGCTTGCTAGATCAACAGGCAGAAATCTCCATCTCCACGCGGGAAAGCCGGAAATTCAGAGATCACGTGATGCACTTGGGGGCAACCTCGATGAGCGCGGGATCAAGCACGGAACCCGGCGGGTATGTCGTTCCCCACAAGGAACTGGAGCAATTTGCCATTAACGATGACCGTAGCCCGCAAGAAATGGTGGAAGCCATTAAGGCACAAGGCTATGAACCGGTGTGGAAAGATTGGGATGCATGGATGTAGTCGAGAGCGGGACACTCTCTTGAATTTCATAACTAATTTTAACATTTATAGTATCACGTTTATTCTCCTCCTTTTGTTACGTTTGTCTTTTTAAACGTCAAAAACTAAATCAATTATGGTAGTTGCGTATTTACGAGTCAGTACTAACAAACAACACCTGGAAAATCAGGAGGAGGAGATTAAGAAATTTGCATCCAGCCGAGGTCTTGATATTGATAAATGGTACCACGACGTAGTCAGTGGTAAAGTTAGCAGTAGTGACCGGAAACTCGGTGATCTTCTTGAATCTTTGCAAGAGGGTGATTGCCTTATCGTCACGGAAGTATCGCGCTTGAGCAGGACATTGATCGATATCATGAATATCATCAATACCTGCATCCAGCGCAAAATTGTTCTTCACAGCACGAAAGAGGGATACACTTTCGAGAATAACTTGAATAGCAAAATCTTGGGGTTTGCCTTTGGGCTTGTGGCTGAAATCGAGCGTAATCTGATCTCCATCCGCACGAGAGAAGCTTTGGCAGTCAGGAAAGCGGAAGGCGTTAAACTGGGACGCCCGTACGGGAGTTGCCCGCAGTTAAACGTGTTAATCCAGAACAAGGATAAAATCATTGAACTCATGGATAACAGCGTCCCTTACAAGAAAATAGCCAAAAAATACAAGGTCTCCATCTGTACCGTCAATCGTTTCGTGAAGCAACACATTAACGAGAGAAATAATTAAAAGACAAATAGAACAAATTTAGAATTAAAGCGATAGAATATGTCATTAACCTCTAGAGAAACGGAACGTTATAACCGACATATAATTCTTCAAGACATTGGAATTCAAGGACAAGAAAAAATTAAAGATTCCCGTGTACTGGTAGTCGGTGCCGGGGGACTCGGTTCTCCCGTGTTATACTACCTTGCCGCCGCCGGCATCGGGCACATCGGAATCATGGACGACGATACGGTATCGGAATCCAACCTGCAACGACAGATATTATACGACACGACACACGTGGGGACAGCCAAGGCAACCGTTGCAGCCGCTAAATTAATTCAATTAAATCCTTTTTGCAGGATTACACCATATATCACCCGATTAACTCCCGATAACGCGCTCGAAATCATCACCGGTTACGATGTCGTGGTCGATGCCACCGATAATCTTTACGCCCGCTACGTCATAAACGACGCCTGCGTGCAACTGCATAAACCGTTCGTTTACGGTAGCATTCGCGAGTTCGAGGGACAACTCTCTGTTTTTAATTATCACGACGGTCCGACTTACCGGGATCTGTTCGAGTACCATGATGCCGTGAAGGACTTCTCGCAACCCCTAGGGGTGATCGGCGCCCTTCCCGGCATCATCGGTTCTCTCCAAGCCAACGAAGTAATAAAAGTCATTCTGGAAAAACCCGGTGTCCTTTCCGGCAAACTACTCGCCATCGATATCATGAACAACACGTATCTCACGTTCACCATTCAAAAGAAAAATGAACCCGACCCGGGGATGTATGATTTATAAATGCTTTTATAATTATATCACATAATATCACAATTATTACAACATATAGCGTTAAAAATAGCTACACCATCAGGCATCAAAGGAGTGGAAAAGGGGCGGAACACGGGTAAGCGACCTTGTAGTTGTTAATAAATGTTAATTAATCAACACAACTAAACCACTGTACATCAACATATTAACAGAGGAACACAAGGGGTGTTCCAGTATCGTGTACTGGTGGTGTTCCGGTGGTGTACCGGTGGTAAACGGTATATACCGGTACACCACCGGTTCACGACACGTTAAACACTCGTTAACAATACAAGGGTTCCCCTGACGAGCCCGTGGAATAGTCTAATCGTTCTATTATTGGAAGATGAAATCACCTCCCTCTTCTCCTGATCCACACGAAAATAGCCAATAGCAATAACCCGGCAGGTACAATCCACTTGAACGCGATCTCCGTCACTTTCACCCCGGTTTTACCGAGGAACAGTTTATTATCTATCGCTTTCGGGCGACGCACGTCTACCGGGGCTTCACCGTCGGACAGCCACTGGAAGGAACCGAGAATGATATAGAAATTGCCGTTCTCCATTCCCTCGCGGGGCTTGAATAATTCCGCGTTGCCGATACAATCGGCGTCACCGAGAATCACGATCTTCTGTTCGCGCACTCCCAGCGGACGGGATAATCCCAAAAGCGTCGTGTATTGTTGTTCCTTCTCCCCTGCAGCCAGATTATAACGCACCGTATCATCAATGAAATTCACGGTTTCCAGTTCATTCCACACTCCCGTGGAATCCGTCAATAACATCGGCGTAACTTTAAACCCCTTATCTACCGTGTATCTCAACCCGGTAACACCCGGCATCATGGCACACATGCGCCACTCGATCATCGTCCCGAAGAAATACGATAATTCCCGTGCCTCCTCTGTCGGCCATGCCAGCACTAGATCGGGCTGATAATCCTCTGTCGGTTTCACGAGTACTCCATCCGTGAACTCCACACCAAACTGCCGCACCAGAGGATTCATCCGTGCTTGTCCGCCCGCCTCTCCCGCGATAAACAAATTGCCTCCCCGGTCGATATATTGTTGTAGACGTTCCATTTCCGGCTCGCTCAAAGGTTGTTGCATGTCGGCTATCACCAGAATATTGATCCGCTCGGGAATATTCCCGTCCAATGTTACTTCTTGAACATCAAAACCTTGATTCAGCAAGGCATAGCGGAAACGCTTGTTTTGAGCAAAGCTGGCATAATCCCGATCCCGGTAGCGGCTGATACTTCTCTCGCCGTGTCCGGTGAGAAAACCCACGGTAGGCAACTCCATCACCATACGTTTGAACGCGGCGGAAATCTCCGCCTCCGACGGATCTCTCATCATATCGTCGAACTGCCGCAGGAACATCTTCTCCCCGCTTTCCCGTTCCACCTGCCGCACGAACCGGTTGTCCTCCGGCGACAGGTCAATCACCTGCTTGATCTGCTCCGGGGTCAAGTATCTCGACAACTTGATCTTGAACGACGCGGCAATCTGTTTTGCCCTTCTCTCCATCGGCAATTCAGACAAAAAACCTCTCTGTTTCGTGTTCTGAACCGAATCGTAATAATACACGTATTTCATCTTGATCTCCGGCTTGAACCGCAGGTATTCACGAAATTGGTACGCGTCATTATTCTGGTAACGAGGGAGTGCCTTCATGAAGTCCTCATCCAGCAAATTACTGTACGTGGTGATCGTGAGTCCGCCCTTCAGCTTCTTCACAATTTCCTGACTGTTAGGCGTCAACGTTAAACTATTCTCCCGTGTCGTGTCGATATACCCCATCAAGGCGGGACGGGAACTCACGTAAGCCACCATCGCCATGATAAGGAAAACACCCGCGTATTTCGCGAAATTCCGCACCCATGAACTCTTCTGCACGCGGGAAGACAGGCGCACGATAGAGAACCACACGCACATGGCGGGGAACATGATGAAATAAGCAATCTCCTCGCTGCAAATCATCCCGCCTATAAACGTTCCGGCATGCCGCGGAAGTGACAACCAAAAAGTGACGTCGCGAACGAAATCAATATCCTGCCAGATACGGTCTATGAAGTTCAAGAAAGTCAAGAATACTAAAGTCGCCACTGCCGCGATAATCTGGTAAGAAGTCAGCGTCGAGAAAAACAACCCGACGGCTGCATAAGTACATATCAAAAGGAAAAGACCGAGTATCCCGGTAAGAATCTGCAATACATCAAAGTTCTCTACCGCGAACAGACTGAATATCACGTACACGATAAAAATAGATACCAACACGAGCGCGAAAATCACCATGGACAAGTATTTACCCAAGATAATCTGCGCGTTCGTCATCGGCGACGAGTACAAAAGTTTCATCGTTCCCCCGGCAAGATCTTTGCTTACCAATCCCATCGTCAGTAAAGGGATGTACAAGAAAAGATAGTTCTGCACCTCGTAGAAAAGGCGACCGAAAATACTGGAACTGATAAACATGGGATCGTACCCCATCGCTTGCTGTTTCTCGATCATCGTGACGGAACCCGTGAAAATCAAACCACATTGAAAAGTAAATATGATCAACACTAACCAAGCTATAGGCGAGTAAAACAACATCTGTAACTCGGTTTTCGCTATTTTATATATCATTCTCATAATCTAAATTTTAAGTATCAACGTCCCCGGCGCCGAAGCCATATCAAGATTCCGGCAAACGCGAGTATAACGGGAATAACTACCATGAACACGATCTTCCATACCTCCATGGCAGACTCGCTAATATTCAATTTCCTGTCTATCGGCTCCGCGCGGGAAGTATTCACGGGCAATTCCTCGTGTGACAACCAGTAGAAACCGGAACGAGCCAACTCGTAATTAAAATTGCGAACTTCCCGCCTGCCCGTGGCAAATTCCCCGTTACTCAAGCAATCCGTGTTGCCGGAGATAACTACACGTTGTTGCTTGCCGTTCACGTCGCGGCTCAAAGCTATTACCGTGGCGAAAACTCCGGCACGGTCACTCGCTTCCGGTTCATAAACAATCGAATCACGCGTGAAGTCCGCGCCCCGTGTCCTATTCCAGCATCCCGTCGTGTCGGTGGTAAACAACGGCGTGATCGTCACCCCCTCGACGGGAGTGTATTCCAAACCGACGCAGCCCGGCATAGCAACGCAGCCCTCGTATATCCGAATTATATCCAACCCCGGCCATAATTTTATTCCTTCTTTCGTCGGTAAAGCCTGTATCAGGTCAGCTTGAAGATCTTTTGTCGGTTGCACCAGCTGCCCCGGCATAAAGCGGACACCGAACCGCTCGACAAGCGGGTTCATCAGTTCCTGTCTTCCCGGTCCGCCGAGTATAAAGAGATTGCCGCCCCGGTCAACGAAGGCGTCCAGATGCACTTTCTCTCGCTCGCTCAAAGGCGACCTTAACTCGGAAATCACCAGTATATTGATACTGTCCGGGATAGCCTGATCCGCTCGCACTTCCTCTATATCGAACCCCTGATTCACCATAGAGCTTCGAATATTCCTGTCACTGGAAATACGCTTATATTCCCGGTCGGCTTCCCGGTTGATATCGCGTTCACCATGCCCGGTAAGGAAGCCTATCGTCGGTACGTCCATCACCAGACGTTTGAATGCGGCGGAAATCTCGCCTTCCATCGGGGACTCTTTCCATCCCCCGTGATAATAGAAACGTAAATAAGACTTTTGCCCGTTCTCCCGTTCGATTACGCGTATTGTCTTGTTGCCCTCCGCGCTCAAATCCTCTATTTTCTTCATCTCCTCCGGCGACAGGAAAATAGAGAAAGGAATCCCGTAATTATCACATATCCGTTCTGCCCGTTCTCTGTCGTTCAAGTCGGGATATTGCTCGTCCAGTTCCTCGTTACCCGCGTTGTCATAGAAATAAACGTAACGCAACTTCATATCCGGTTTAAAACGCACGTAATCACGGAAATTGCCCATGTCATGATTAATATGATCGGGCAGCGTGCTCCAAAACTCCTTGTCAAGCACATTCGTGTAAGTCGTGATCTTCACCTTTCCGTCAAGTAACTTCACGATATTCTGGCTTCCCTCGCTCAGCGTATTTCCCTTCGTTCTCGTGGCATCGTAATACGACATCAGCATCGGGCGGGAACTCAGATACCCCAATCCCATCGCCAACACGAATACACCAAGGTAGGCACCCCAGCGGACTGTCCATCCCCGCTTCTGCACCCGGTTAATCAACCGGAGCGTTGTCCATGTCAAGAATATAGCGATCACGATCAGGAAATAAAGCACGTCTTCGCTGCATATTAACCCGTAAATAAACTCGAACACCCTGCCCCGGATTGAAAGCCAATAAGTGATATCCCGCACGAACTCGTAGTTCTGCCCCACGTCGCCCACGTAATTGAACAGGATGAGAATCATCAAAGTACCGAACACCGCCACCACTTGATAAGAAGTCAGACTGGAAACAAACAACCCGATAGCGGCATAAGCGCACAACAAAAGGTAAAGTCCCAGAATACCCGTCAACACGTAAGGAATATCTATATTCTCGATCGTGAACAAACCGAATATCACGTAAAACAATATCACGCCCATCATCGCCAGCCCGAATACCATCAAAGCCAAGTATTTACCGGCTACCACCTGAATATTGCGTAAAGGTGCCGACTGCAACAACTTTATCGTCCCCCCGTTCAAGTCGCGACTGATCATATTCATCGTCAACAAGGGAATATACAAATAAAGAGAGCCTTGTATCGACTCCATTAATCCCGCGAACACGCTGCCCGTCACTCTCCACATCTCGTATCCCATCGCTTGGCGTACCACGATTCCCTCCAACGAATCAGAAATAGTCATTCCGACCTGATAAGAGAACACGACCAGCAACAACCACGCCACGGGCGAGAAGAACAAAGATTGCAATTCCATCTTTGCTATTTTAAATGCCATCTTCATAAATTCTCGATTTTAATGTTTCTTACTCTTGGCGGACAACTCGGCGAACACGTTATCCATAGAACTCTTCTCGGCACGAATCTCCAGCAATTGCCAGTTGCGAGCCACGCTTGTTTCCACGATCTTGGTGATCGCCTCGCGGGAGTCCGAGAAATTTACCCGGTAATTCATGCCACCCGTGTTCTCGGCATCCACCACCCCGGGCAATACCTTTAGTTCCTCCGCCGAAGGCATTGACGCCAAAGTCACGAATATCGTGCTGGGAACAATATAATTGTCAAACTCCTCCACCGTGCCGGAAAAGACTACCTGTCCTTCCTCGATCATCCGTATATAATCACACGTCGCCTGTACCTCCGACAGAATATGCGTCGATAGAATCACCGTTCTATCCTCACCGATCTCTTTTATCAAGTGGCGTATCTCAATGATCTGATTCGGGTCCAAACCGTTCGTCGGCTCGTCCAGCACCACGAATGCCGGATTGTGAATAATCGCCTGCGCAATACCCACCCGCTGCTGGTAACCACCCGACAAGTTACGAATCAACCGCTTCCGGAAATGGCCTACCCCACAACGTTCCATTACACTTTTTACCGCTCCCGCGACTTCGTCTTCCGGAATACGACGGATATTCGCCGTGAACGCCAGAAACTCCTCCACCGTCAAATCACCATACAACGGGGGCTTCTGCGGCAGGAAACCGATATGCTTTTTTGCTTCTACCGGATTGTCACGCATGCTCACGCCCTTGATGTAAACGTCCCCCTCTGTCTGCTTCAACACCCCGCACATGATATTCATCGTGGTTGATTTCCCCGCCCCGTTAGAACCGAGCAAACCATAAATTCCATTTTCCGTTATCTCGAAATTAATATCCCGGATAGCCCATTGAACACTGTATCGATGGGACAGATGTTCTACTTTTACGATTGATTTTTCCATACAATATTGTTTTGAGTAAAAAATTATCACACTTTTTTCCACACGTATAGAATACCCGAAAACAAAAATGGTATTATCAATATCAGTATTAAATCAAAACCGGGAGCAATTTATTTATCTCAAATCTGAATTCATTTTCACAATACAACACCCCTCGTTACCATATAGTCGATAGACAAAGGTCGTGCCAGACAGACACGACCTTTCAAACACAAAAACATTTTATATCTATTTGAAAAACTTATTCAATTTAATCAATAATCCCTCGTAATACGCCTTATCATCACGGTGAGCCGTGGCAACTTTTCCTTTTACCAAATCACGCACTTTTCGTAGCATCACGATATTATAGTACCCGAGTTCACTGATAGCGTCCACGAAAACCGTATTTTGAAACGGTGATACATAACGTCCAAAATTATTATCAAACAAGGCACATGCCACGGAACCTTTCCCGTAACGTGCTTCAATTTGCTGCAACTGTTCATACCATATTTTTGATACTCCGGATTCATCCAAACCATAAGCTCGTATCTCATCCAAAGAAGGTAATGGCGACATTTCCGACGGGACGAAACGCAAATCGTTCGTCAAAGCAGCCATACACCCTCCACCACCAGCACTAAATCCGGAAAGCAGAAATGCATTCTGTAAAGCTTTTTCGGTTGTTGTTAATTTCCGCCCTTGTATTGTAGGAGCAAATATCTTCAAGTATAAATCATCGTAATATTCCCGAACCGAGTAAGGCACTTTTTCTTTTGAAACGTGCGAAGAGAGGGTTACATTCGTTGCCAATGTCGACAAAAAGGAATATGAAACCCGATTAATTATATTAGCTGATGCACTTATATCCAAATCAAATTTATCGGATAATTGCGGGGCATTAATCCATTCACTGTGAAGTAACTCGTTTATTACCCAAGCTAATGATTCTTTTTGTTTTTTGCGTTCCAATGCCCTTACCGGCTCCCCGTCCGTCCCGTCTTTCACTTGTGTCAGGTATATACCTCCTACCTGATACAATACGTTCATCAAATAACGGAAATATTGTTGCTGAATCTGCAAATAAATCCCGGAACGATATCTCAAATCCTCGTCGTCCTTGATCCATTCATTCATATTTTCAAGAATATACTTTAAATTCTTGATACCGTACGTTCCTGCCTTTACGGGATCGTCACCCAAATCCTCCTCAAAAGCACTGGGGTCGTAACGATTACTTATCTGTTGCCGTCCATAACGATAGTAAGGATCTCCCGCTTTCTCGTCAATCCATTTTTCAGCGATAGCGGCTTCTTCCCACATATCCTTGGCTTGAGGAATCGGACTATACAACCACTTGATAACATACTCGTCATACACGCCCAGCCCCGGGGGTGTCAATTTCACCCCTTTGTCACCGGGTTGCGCCACGTAATTAAAACGAGCGTAGTCCATAATGGAAGCCGTCGTCCCGTATTCACGAGTGAAACTTGCCGAACGTAAAGAATCCACCGGTATAGCTGCCGACCCTGCCATATTGTGCATCAATCCTAACGTGTGCCCGATCTCGTGGGCGATCACGTAAGCTATCGATTCGTCCATAACATCCTTCGGCATCTTTTTCGCCCGAACTCTGGAATCTACCTGTGCGGTCTGCACGAAACGCCAATTATTAATCAACTGTATAATATTATTATAGACGATAACCGAAGCGTTAACAATCTCTCCGGTTGTCGGATCCACCCAAGAAGGCCCCATAGCATTAGCGTCCGGAGTAGGCAAATAACGCAAGCAAGAATATTTCAGGTTATCCGGATCAAAACTCGGGTCATTCACGGGGAAATCACGAACTTGAATCGCATTCTTGAAACCGATCTTCTCGAAAGCTTGATTCCAGATCAAAACACCCGCTTTGATCGGTTCTCTCCACTCATCGGGAAAAGCGTCATCCACGTACCACACGATCGGCTTCACGGGTTCCACCAACTCACCACGCTCCCACGCCTTGATGTCTTTCGGTTCTAAACGCCAACGATTAGCTAGATTATATAAACGTAATCCATCCTCTGTCTGCGAAATTTCTCGAAAGGGAAGAGTCCCGTTTTCGTGACTACCGTTATAAGTCGGAAATATTCCTACACGAGAATCTTGAACACGAGGATTCATTTTCTTTTCCGGTAATAAAAGCATTGAGATAACCGAACGGGTTGAAACTTTTCCCAAAGACGCTTTAAAAATAGCGAACTCCATACCGATCTGCACCTCTTGGTTTATCTCCACGGAAACATTATCCTCGAAAGCTTTTACTTTCCCGAAGAACGAGGATTCTTTCATAAGGGTATTTTTAAACATACCGGTATATCCTTCAGGAGAAAGTTCCGGGTTATTATTTAAAAGTTCCGTCACGTCAATTACCACCGCCGTGCTATCGATATTATAAGCCGCAACAGGGAAACGCTTGTATAAACGCGGGATGAAATTTCTTTCCACAGCTTTACGAGCCCAAGCCTCATCCGTGCCTCGTGAATAAGCAACATTCTTCTTATTAAAGAAAACAGTAGAGTCCTGTATCACGACTTCCAGCAACATCGGGTTCTGATACTTGAATCCCAAATTCACGAACATCGGTTCGGAAGTTGCCGATACTGTACCTCCCAACAATACATCCCGTCCCATGTATTTTAACGGATATTCGAAATAAATCTTACCTCCAATCTTATGTACGGTTACAAAATCGCCTTTAGCAGTCACCACATTAAGCTTTTTTAACAACTCATCATACTTACTTTTCTTTTTAACTACCTCTTCACTTTTTTGTTCTGTTTTGTCTTTTTTCCTCTTTCTATCTGCCCCAAATGTAAGCATACAAGGAGCCATTATTGCTAGTATTAGCAATAGCACATAAAATTTTCTCATTTCCTAAAATTTAAGATTTAAACATACAATGATTTATTTCCAATATATCATAGAAACACATTACTATTCGGTTACCGCATTTGCATCCCCTATCCTTTGTATATCAAAATTGAACTTCTCTAAAAAATAATTCCTCAGAATATCATATTTCTTTTTTACCAGAGGATACGTCAAATCTTCAGCCCACTCCTCCGAAGTCCGGTTGCGCATTCCACTTAAAAAAGCATCCAGATCGGCACTTTCACTTAGAGTTGAAGAAGGCCATGGGTCTTGCGTACTCCATTCCGTACCTTTGCTATCAGCAACAAAACCTCTCTCTCGGGCATAATTCCAATTCGTTGGATCAGAACTAGCCTTACCGTAATAATTACTTACACCATAAAACTCCCCGGGAATATCAAATTTTGAAAGCCAACTTCCCCAAAGTTTGGATTGTAAATCATTTTTAAAAGCAACCTTATCCGCTTGAGTCATATTCTTCACCTCCTCCGAACAATGACTGACGACCATTTGAGTCTGAACAACACGGCTATTCATCATCGTTTCAGCTCCCGTGAAAGACACATATTTCAAGGTTGAGGTCAGAAATATCTTGTAAGGCATAAATTTCTCATGAAATTCTGCCGGATAAAATCTAAACCAACATTCTCCCAATAGATCCAAAACATTTCCCGCGTATAGCGGATTCGGCTGAGTATACTCGTAATCGCCCCAAGTATTATTCACGTCCACCTGCAACCATTTCAAATCCGCTTCTATATACTCGTACAAAACAAACGTCCCGTATTTATCATGCAAATCCACGATACGGTCATCCGCGGGAGAATTTCCTTGCGGTAAAGTATATTCCTGTGTCAACGAAGGTATTTCCCCCAACTTGCTATCCTCGGCACAAGCCAACATTCCCAGTGCCACAAACATCAACCAATATATCTTTTTCATACTACATCATTTTTTTAATCTTGTCATTCTTCAACCCCCGATCTCTTGGGTTCGTAAGCCGAAGCATTTTGCTCCAGTCTAACGTTATTTCGTATTGCCTCATTGGGTAGAGGAAGCGTGTACAACGGGTCTTTCTCACGCAACGTGTATATTACCCACGGATCGCTTTTTCGATAACGATATCTATGTGTAATAGAAGGCATCCCATAACGACGTAAATCAAACCACCGTTGCTCGTCAAAACACAATTCCAAACGTCGTTCCAAACGTACTTCCTCCAACAAATTTGCCGGGACATTCTCTATATTCGTGTATCCCGTAATCCGGTTACAGCGCACCTCGTTCAAATCCGCCAAAGCCTCACCCGTCATCCCCTTTTGCACGTAAGCTTCCGCACGATTCAAATAAGCTTCGGAAATCCGAACCGTATTCACGGGAGTAGCGGATCCACTCATCCAATCATAATCCTTTTTTAATAAACGATTGGTCGAATATTCGCCCATATCAAACCACATCCCGGGTCGACAATCATTTTTATCATACCTTGAAAGAAGATCAGCCGAGGGACCAAAAAACTGGATATTCACTCCGACACCATAAATCCATTCTACTTCCGAATGATCGTAAGAACACATGAAAAAGTTACTCCCGCTAAATTTCGTGTAGTCGGTCAAGCCTTCGGAATATTGAATAGCTTTATTCGCTGCCACGATCACGCTATCCCATCGTTCCATATGTAAATATACCCGGGATAACAAGATATTAACCGTCGGTAAATTAATACGGTAATTTCCCCTTCGTTTCGGGTATTTTTCAAACAAAGCTGACGATTCTCTTAAATCTTCTACGATCTGCATGTAAACCTCTTCTACTGTATTTCGGGGCATCCCATTCTCCTCTATATCAGCGGAAAGCTTAAGAGGAACTCCCAATGCTTTTTTATTATAATTATAAGGTTCACCAAAGGTATTCACCAACATAAAATAATAGTACCCCCGCAAAGCCAAAGCCTCCGCTTTCACCTGATCACGAGCCTCGATCTCCCCTCTTGCTTTGTCAATTCCATCCAAAACAGCATTAACACCCATGATACGAGAATATGTACTAGTGTAAGTTTCCCAATTAGTCCGAATAACTTCTTCACTCTCCCACATATCCGGTTGCCAAGATTGAAAACCATAAGAAGCCATCACATCGGACAACTCATCATAATACTCTGATTCATAATATTCAATATCATCATCCAAAAAATAAAGATTTGCATACTGTACATAAGTAACATACCCGGAGCCCAATAGAAATTCATCAAAATCCGATACCGTTGTCACGATCACCTCGTCTTGAGATTTCTTTTCCAAAAAATCGGAACACCCCATCGGGATCAACACCCCGATTAAACTCATTATCTGTAATATTCTAAATATCTTCATGTCCTATCATTTTAAATTTCCAACTACTAAAATGCTATTTGTATAGACAAAGAGGTAATCCGACGAGCCGGCCAATTCCCTGTTTCCGGGTCCAACCCGTCCCATTTCTTGTCGAAAACCCATATAAACGGATTCGTCATACTCGCTTTTACCTGCATACGTTGGATATATAACCGTTTCAACCACTGGGGATTCAACTCGTAGGCCAACGAGAGCGAACGACAACGGATAAAATCCGTGTTCGCCACCAGTTGATCCGATAAATTATACAAATGATAAAGATTCTCCAAGGTACTCGTTGACTCTGTAGTTACAGGTATATCTATTTTCTCATTTCCAAGCCCCGGCAAGGAAGGTATACTCGTCCGTGCCTCGTCTCCTTGTGTTTTCCAACGATTTATCAATTTCCGGGAAACATTCTGTTCCGGCATCGGAAGACCATTCACCTGAACAGAGGCTCCCGGATATAACTCGGGCAAACGTCCATGCCCTCCCCATTGTACCGCGAACAAAGCGTACAGTGACCAACTTTTGTACTTGAACATGGTATTCAGTCCACCGGAAAAGTCCGGCGTAAACTTCCCGGATTCGACTAAAAAATCCAAAGCACTGTCAGCACCCTCGATATCCATATTTTTGAACAGCGGTCGACCATCCTCGGAATCCAATTTATCAAATTCATAAGAATAAAACGTCGAAAACGGTCTACCGTTCACAATACTTGTCCCGTTGAGATAATCACTCAATTGATTCACTCGCTGATTCTTTTCCACTTTATTACGGGTAACCGAAGTATTCAATGAAAGATGCCAACTAAAATCCTTCGTTTGCACGGGAACAACCTCAATCACGAAATCATACCCATAATTCTTCATATTAGAACCGGACACCACGCTATTTCCCATTCCATTCTCGTAAGGAACATTACGCGAAGCGAGTACATAACTCTTTTTATCAAAATAATTGAACGTGAAATTCAATCGTCCTTTCAACAAGGAAGCATCCACTCCGAAATTGTACGTTTTCGTCTTTTCCCATCCAAGCTCCGGATAGGGCAACGATTTCACTTCCATAATATACGATTGATACAAATGATTCAGTGTCCCGGTCGAGGCAATCAAATAAGGAGATACCGAAGGTACCGCGTTACCTTGATAACCGTATGAACCGTATAAATCCAAATTATTCAACCACCACCAATCACTTGCGAACACCTCTTGTTTCACTCGCCATTTCACCCCAGCAGACCATGTAGGTTCCACCCGTTTATTTTTATCTTGGGAAAATCGGTTCGATGCATCCAAACGGGCATTCAGATTCACCACGTAACGATTATCATACGTGTAAATAGCTGAAGCATACTCGCTCAACTCGTTCTCGAGCCGATTGATTACAGAAGCACTTCCTGTTGCAATCGTCATGTTATCCATTGTGCGGTTTCCGTTTAAATAAGTGGCGGGAGGCACGGCAAAAGTCTCTCCCCGTTCCGGCAAATAACCATAACGTTTCGTTGTTTCACCTTTTGTTTTTACAGAATTCGTTTCTATCCCAAGTTGTAAGGTCAACCGATGTTTATCCTGAAATAAACGGTCATACACCAAACTATTCCGAACGGTAATCGTCGTCGTGTTTACCAAATCCATTTCCAGCAACCCGCCAAAAGGCAGTGGAGACGATTTCATTTCCGTGCTATTCGCTTGAACTGTCCCGAATTCGTAGCCGCGCATCTGTGTGATATAAAACGAACGCTCACTGGCATACTTCTTTGAATTAGCAGAAGATGAAGTATAGGAAAACAATCCTTGATATTCCAACCCGGGCAAAAGTTTCCACTTCAAATCGATCGTTGTTCCCCAAGTTCTCGTGCTGTTTGAACTCCCCGTGTTATCCAACTCATTCAGAATATTATAATCATATACATCTTTATTCGGCATTGCATAACTAGCGGTCCCTCTTTTTCCGTGATAATATAATGAACCATCCTCGTTGTATGCCGGAATAACCCGGGTCGTATTGTAGGCATAATTAAAAGGATCTACCCCGTAAGCAAAACCGTCGACCTCCCGGATCGTTCCTTTCAACAACAAATTAGCAATCAGACTCTCCCCGAAAACAGCCGTCGTGTTTGAAGTGGCGGTAAACGAAGTAACCTCATTCCCTTTTGCCTCTCCTTTTTCTTCCGTGAAACTAAAAGAAGTCCTATTCATCAATTTTTCAGATCCTCCGCTAATACTGATTGCATGAGAATGATTAAATGAATTCCGGAATAACAACTTAAACCAATCCGTATTTTGGCGTGCCATTTTCTGGTATTCCTTATCCATCTCCTCCACCGTAATTTCCTTATTTGTCAATTTCTGTACCAACCCGGCGTAACCGATAGGCAAAATTCGGGAAGTATACTTACGATGTTCACCATATATATCTTTCGAAAATTGCATATGCTCGGCTGAATTCATCCGGTCATACAACCCGTAACGAGGACGTTGCCCGATAGAAAAACTACCGTTATAATTCACGGCAAGTTGCCCTTGCTTCGCTTTCTTTGTCGTGATCACTATCACGCCATTCGCCGCCTTTGAACCGTAAATTGCAGTAGCGGAAGCATCCTTCAGCACCGTGATCGTCTCTATATCATACGGATTCAACCAAGAAATTGCGTTCCCCGCCAATTGCCTGATGTCATCGGCATCCATCGTGAACTTCGTGTTATCATCCGAATTGAAAGGCTGAGGATCCCGTTGTACTACCCCGTCGACCACCCAGACCGGTTCTTGACTCCCCAACAACGTGGAAGTACCCCGTACTCGGATTTTAGACGTCGCCCCGACCTGTCCGCTTGTATTCCTTACCAACATTCCGGGTACAACACCTTGCAACATCTGGTCAATAGAAGAAACTCCGGCCATCATCACCTCGGCAACTTTCACGTTGGTAGACGCACCCGTGTAATTCCCCTTTGACACGTTACCGTATCCCGTTACCACAACATCTTCCAATGTCTCGACGTCTTCCTGCATTTGAATTCGGTATTCCGTTTTTCCCTCCACTAAACGCAGATACTGAGTTTTCATCCCCACGAAAGTAACTACTAACGTATCAATTCCCTCTACAACATTCAACGAAAATTCCCCATTCGTGTTTGTTGCTGTCCCGACCGTTGTTCCCTTGAATAACACCGTTACTCCCGGGAGCGGCTCTTTATTTGCATCAGTAACCCTTCCTTTGATCATTCTGGAACGTTTCTCTTGTCCATTTTTATCCTCCGTTGGCACTCGCTTGATAACAACAATTTCATCTTTCACGTCATACATGAAACCGACTTTATCTAACACCCCCCGCAACACCGTTTCCCACGGTTCTCCTTTAGCAACGACAGAAATCGGCTCCATACCCTTAAACAGAGAGGAATTATACAAGAAATTCAACCCGGTCTTCTCTTTCATCACCTCCACGAATTTCTCCAATTTTACCTTTTTCAAATCCAAGGAAATAGTGTCTTGTACGTTTCTCGCCCCATATCCCGAGAAACTTCCCAATGACAGTACCATTGTTAAACCCAGCACGTGAAAAAAGCTTCTCCATTTAAAAAGCCATTTCCACTTCAAACATTGATTTTTTTTCATATATTTGTAAATTACTTGTTAAGATGAGATAATGGGCTGCGAACCTGAGAAATTTGTCGTCCGTTATCTCGTTTTAGTTTATTTATATAAAATCACGTGATTTCTTTCCACCCGATACTTCAAATCCCCCGTGCGGGATAAAGCGTCGAAAAATACATTAATATCATCATAACGTTTCAAATTACCTGTAAATAACAGGCTTTTCAGACTTTTATCTTCAAAAAGAACGGATATATTATACCATCTCTCCAAGGTATTCATAATATCAACCAGTTTTTTATCCCGGAACACGTATATCCCGTCTTTCCACCCTACGAATTCGTCCACGTTCACCTCCTGTTTCCGCGTTTTCCCGTCCTTAGACGATACCACCTGCTCCCCGGGCTGAATAACCAACGGTTCACCTGCTCCTGCCGTCACACTTACCTTTCCTCTTACCAACGTGGTATAACCTTCCGGCTGGTCGACATAGGCATTTATCCCGAATGCGGTACCTAAAACCCTCACGTCCCCAAAAGAAGTCTTCACGATAAAAGGTTTCTTGTCTTTCGCTACTTCAAAAAAAGCTTCCCCTTCCAAGATAACCTCCCGTTGTTCGCCAGCAAAAGACACCGGATATTTAAGCTTGGTTTCCGCGTTAACCCATACCTTTGTTCCGTCATCCAACGTAATAATACACTCTCCGCCCCTTGGAACCTCTAACTCGTTATAAACGATCTCCGTGGTTTTTATTTCTGTATTATAAAAAATCTCCCCGTTCTTGTATTCAATACGGGCTCCTTTTTCTTTCAACACCCGTGTACTTGTTTCCGCTATCATTACGGCACTCCCGTCTGCCAACGTCAATCTAGCCCGTTTCTCTCCGGCCGGGATAATATTCGAAGCAACAGGCAATCCTTTCTCGTCACCATTCTTCTCACCCGATGTCATCCACAACATGATACCTAAAGCAATCACCCACACGGCAGCGACAGCCGCTCCCCAACGGATCATTCTGACTCTTCTGGCTCGATTTATCTTCTCTTTAAAAACAGTATACCCTTTCTTACCGGAATAATTCTCGTATTCGACAAACTGCTTTTTCAGATACACGGGATCACTTAATTGCCCGTACACCTCTTGCATTTCCGGATTATCCAGCAATTGTCCCAACTCCTTTTGCTCTCCTTCTTCCAAATCTTCCAGCAAAGATTTTCTAATCAAAGAAGCATCATCATATATATTTTTCTTCATCATCATCTGTTATCATCTCGTTATGTATCTCTATAATACATAACTCTCGATTTCAGATGACATGACCAGCCATTTTTTTCCAATTAAATTAAAAAAAGACAGACAGAATCTTGAAGTTTTGAACGCAACGACTTGAAACCACGACTTTTATGCGTTTTCACGGTATTTACACTTATCCCTAATTTTTCCGCGATCTCATCCCACGAATATCCCTCGATACTCATTAGAATCACTTTTTTCTGTTCCGGCGGCAACTGTTCGATATACATATATAATTGCCTTGTAACCTCTTCCCGAACAGTCAAAGCATATACATCATCAACGGTCGACTCTTCCGTTGCTCCTATCGAATTCAAAATCGTATCATGAATCTGATTATTCCGTACAAACACCAATGCGTTATTATAACATGCCCTGTACAAATAACGGGTCAAATCCTGCAAAGATTCGAATTTCTTATCCGAACTCCAAATGGCGATAAAAACTTCTTGTACTAAATCTTCTGTACTCTCCGATCCCTTCAATATCCGGTTCACGTACACACACAATGCCGCATAAAAATGCTCATAAAGACTTGCCCAAGCCTTTTCATTTTTACGATTCACTCCGGATAAAATCAACTCTTCATCTATCATGCTGCCCAAATTTCACACCATTAGGACAAATATACGAAATAACATCAAAATCCAAACCGAACAAATCAATTATCATGAAAAACATTTCCAGCCTTACCCTCGTTTCGCCACGGGTAACTCGAATACAGCCCCGTCATAACACAAATCCGTGTTCGGGAAAATCTCCCGGGCTTGTTTCAACAAAGGGGTAGGATCGGGATAACGGGATGAAAAATGTCCCAGCAGGAGGTGCTTTGCTTCGGCAAGTAGAGCCATTCGCGCCGCTTGCCCCGCGGTACTGTGGAATGTTTCTTTAGCTAAATCTTCAAACTCGTTCCCGTAAGTGGATTCATGATAAAGTAAATCCACACCTTTCACGTGTTCGGCAAAACACTCCCGGAACAACGTGTCAGTCATGTAAGCGTAAGATCGGACGGCAGGCGGAGCCATCGTCAAGCGGCAATTAGCGATTACCTCTCCATCGGGAGTCACGAAATCCTCGCCCTTTTTCAGCCGGTGCATGAAAGCCACCGGCACTTGGAAAGCATCCGTCATATCCCGGCGAATCGTTCTTTCCCGTTCTTTCTCGGTAAACAAAAAACCTGTCACGGGAGCATCATAACGATGCTTCAAAGGAAAAGTACGCACGGTCAACGCTTTGTCTTCATAAATCAAAGCGGGTTCCCGTTCCAAATGATGAAAAATCAAGGGAAAATTCAAACGGGTATTCATCACTTTCAACTGAAACTCGATAATCTCTTGCAAACGCTTGTCCGAGTAAACGTGCAATTCGGCTTTCCTGTCCTGCAAAGAAAGACTGGACAACAAACCGATCAGACCGAAAAAGTGATCCCCGTGCAAATGGGAAATAAAAATATGATTGATCTTGTTATACGGCACCTTAAAACGCCGCAATTGCTGCTGGGTTCCCTCTCCGCAGTCAATAAGAAAGTACCGCTCAAGTACATTAAGCACTTGAGCGGCAGCATTTCGTTGAAGCGTGGGTACGGCAGAACCGCACCCTAATATAGTTAGCTCAAACTTCACTAGTTATTATTCTTTTCTTCTTCTTCTCTAGCTTCCATTTGGTCTTTCAAAGCAGCCAACTCGGTGATGTCACCCAAAGTGGTTTTCTCCAGTTTCTCTTTCACTTTCTTCACTGCTTTTTTAGTTGCGCTAGCCTCATCTTTCTTCTTCGCGTTATCGGTAGCTTTCTGCTCGTCTTCGAAAATACGAGAGTGAGAAAGAATGATTCTCTTGGCACCCTTGTTGAATTCGATCACCTTGAACGGCAATTTCTCGTCAACCTTAGCCTGAGAACCGTCTTCTTTTACCAAGTGGCGAGGAGTTGCGAATCCTTCTACGCCATAAGGCAACGCGATAACGGCACCCTTATCGAAGATTTCGGTAATCGTACCTTCGTGGATAGAATCAACCGTGAAGATGGTTTCGAATACATCCCAAGGATTCTCTTCCAATTGCTTGTGACCTAAGCTCAATCTTCTGTTATCCTTGTCAATTTCAAGAACAACTACATCGATATCGGCTCCAATCTGGGTAAACTCAGCCGGGTGTTTCACTTTCTTCGTCCAAGACAAATCAGAGATGTGGATCAAACCGTCAACACCTTCCTCGATCTCAACGAATACTCCGAAGTTCGTGAAGTTACGCACGATAGCTTTATGTTTCGTGCCAACAGCATACTTCTCTTCGATATTTTGCCACGGGTCGTTTTTCAATTGCTTGATACCCAAAGACATCTTTCTCTCGTCACGATCCAAGGTAAGAACTACAGCCTCTACCTCATCTCCTACTTTCATGAAATCTTGAGCGGAACGCAAATGTTGTGACCATGACATCTCTGAAACGTGAATTAAACCTTCAACGCCCGGGGCAATCTCAACGAAAGCACCATAATCAGCCATAACAACTACTTTACCTTTCACGCGATCGCCAACCTTCAAGTCTGCGCTCAAAGCATCCCACGGGTGCGGAGTCAATTGTTTCAAACCGAGAGCGATACGTTTCTTCTCGTCATCGAAGTCAAGAATAACAACGTTCAACTTCTGGTCTAATTCCACGATCTCGTTCGGATGATTTACGCGACCCCAAGAAAGGTCGGTAATGTGGATCAATCCGTCTACGCCACCCAAGTCGATGAATACCCCGTAAGAAGTGATATTCTTAACGGTACCTTCAAGTACCTGTCCTTTTTCAAGTTTGGAGATGATGTCTTTCTTCTGTTGTTCCAACTCAGCCTCGATAAGAGCCTTGTGAGATACAACAACGTTTTTGAACTCTTGGTTGATTTTAACCACCTTGAATTCCATCGTTTTCCCAACATAAATATCATAGTCACGAATCGGCTTAACATCGATCTGAGAACCCGGTAAGAATGCCTCGATACCGAATACATCAACGATCATACCGCCCTTCGTGCGACATTTAACAAATCCTTTGATAATCTCGTCGTTTTCCAACGCAGCATTAACACGATCCCAGCTACGCAAAGCTCTTGCTTTCTTGTGAGAAAGAGTCAACTGACCTTTTTTGTCTTCTTGAGTCTCAACGTAAACTTCTACTTTATCCCCCACTTTCAATTCCGGATCGTAACGGAATTCATTCAATGAAATGATACCGTCTGACTTGTAACCGATGTTTACAACGACTTCTCTCTTGTTCATTGAGATAACAGTACCTTCAACAACTTCTTTCTCAACTACTGATGAAAGAGTTTCAGCATACCTGTTCACTAATTCTTCTTTTTCAGACGCGGGGATTACATCATCATTCGCGTAGGCTTCCCAATCGAAATTGTCATCAGCCTCGGCACTTGTAGTTGCTACCGGAGCAGCTTTCTTGGTTTCTTCTTGTGCAAGTTCCACTTGCATTTCTTTTTGTTCTTCAGTCATAATAATAAATGCTTGTCCTCTAATAAATTAGACATTATATTTTTCTAATACGGGCGCAAAAGTACAAATAAATATTAACCCCGACAAACAAAATGCACTGAAAAATAACGAAATATCAAAATCTTAGAATCCCAGAATCATAAATCGTAAATTCCCGCGAGCCTCTCGACTCGCGGGAAAAAACTCTATTCCGGTCGAACCGTCACGCTATTCGACGCCTTTCGCTTGTCCTTCGACAACATGAAAGCGTAAAACACGAGATTCTCTTTACTCCATCCCTCGTCCAGCGCGATCGATGTTGAGCCTGCTTCCTTGCGGTTCCTGCAAGGTTCCACGATCATCTCCTTCTTGGTCTTCTCGTAAATCACCACGTGCAACACGTCCGTCGGGTTAGCTACCGTGTTCCACCGAGTTTGAGCCTCCTGTGAAACCATCACCTTGCCGTTCTCCTCGTCCACCGTGATAGTCACTTTACCGTTTTGCAAAGAACCGGCGGCACACTTGAGTTTTTCGAAATCAATCGTGGGCTCGTAATTCTCGTCCACGGTTACTGCCGCCATGTTCGATGACACGAACGCGTTATAGAACGTGCTTCCTCCCTTGCGTCCCGGGAAACCAAGGGCTGCCGCCGGGGCAAAATACCGGGAAACCTCTTCCAGTGCCTTCAACTTCGCCCGTTGCGTCAATTGCGCGGGCGTCCGCGGGTTGCGCACCGTGTTTCTCTTGCCTCGCGCGATACTGTACCCGTTCGCCCCGGCATACATCGTCACGTTAGCCACTGATTTTCTCACGTCTCCCAACAAAAATGATTTAAATAATGCCATAATCTCAAATTTTAAAATAAAACATATATTCATAACACGAAATGTAAATTCTCCGAGAAATCATCTCTCCCCGCTGACCCGAAGAAACAATAAAAATGCACCTTCCCCCTCTCCTCGGTCGTGAGTTCTACTTCGGCAATTTCATTCTCCCGGGTCGCCCCGGTTTCTCCCGGTTCGATAATCCGAAAATCCTTGTCCTCCGTCATCACCACGCACCACAATTCGTCTGCCAGCCGCTCATCGCTCAACATCTTCTCATTCCTCCACGTCAACCGAACCTTATCACCCTCCCGGCACGCTTGTAAATCATGGGGCAAACCCAAACTTCCCAAGCTGAAACGTACCAGATCATACAGCAATGCAGTCCCGTTAAACGCCCGGATATTAGCCTGCACGAAAAGATTATACGCCGATCGGTTCTTTCTCTGCCCTACTGCCTGCCACACGAGAGCCAGCAATGTCTGTCGGACAACCCCGTAAAAGGTGGCAGTTCCCCGCATTCTTTCCCGGTAGTATAATTGCAATTCCGAGCGACAATCTTTTACTTCTGCTGGGGAGGCTCTCGCGTAAAACTCCCCTCTCATCTTGTAATAAATAACGTTCCCCACCCGTCCCGAGAAACGATTGAATCCTTTTGACTGATAACGAGCCATAACTACCTCCTTTTTAATATGTAAAACCTAATTTCTTTTTCAACTCGCCAAAAGGGAAAGCCGGTCCCGGGTCTACCTTTCGTGAAGTGATATCCGAATGCCTCACGAGATATTTAATCCTATACCTCTCTTTTAGCAAGCGACAAACCTCTTCCAGAATTTTAAACTGCCCCTCGGTAAACAGATGCCAGTACCTCGCTCTCCCTTCTATCTCGGTCGTGTACACCTGCTCGGGAGAATATTCCCGCCCGAAATACGAGTAATACCTGTCGCCCACCCGTTGCAACTCCCCGGCGTTATCCAACTCTATGCCGATCGAACAATCATTCAAGTTCACTCTTCCGGCATGGTAGCTCTTCCCCGCGTGCCACGCTTTCAAGTCAAAAGGCAGTAACTGGAATATCTCCCCGTCCCGACCGATCACTGCGTGAGCCGATACTCCCGTGTCCGGTCTGCACAGGTAAAGAACAGATGAAACAGCATCAGCACCACCCGTACCATGTAGCACGATCGTGTCTACACGTGATAACTTCACGTTACATTTTGAACACCGTAAATACTTCACGTTATCCCCGAACAACAAATTGTCAATAATTTCCATAACAGATAAAATTTTAGATAAAACAACAACTCCCGCCCGGCATTTCATTTCCGTTTCCGGGACAACAGGCTACCGGTAATCTGTTCCCCGCTTCTCCCGATCACGTACCCGCCTACCCCGATCTCCAGTAAATCCCAAAAGCGGGAACTGTCGGACAACATGGGCGATCCCGTGAATACTCCCAGCACTACCAACAACGTGAGCACCAGCATCACGATCGGGCGCCACGACCGTTGTAACCAATTTCCCCGCATCTCGTCACCCACCGCCGCCGACTGTTCACGCACCAGCTCACTTTTGTAACGATACACCAGAGATTGAATCTCCTCTTGTATCTTCTGTTTTTCTTTCGAGGAAACCGACAGGCGATTCACGATATTCCCCAGTTCCCGAATCACGTTTTGCAATACTCCCATACTCTATATTTTTTAATTATATCCCAAAGATACACCACGCACCCACCCTTTACCAACTTTATTACCCCGGCTTCGCCAACTATTATCCCGATTATCCGAAATTGCATCCCCATGCCTCACCTGTCGGCAAGGCATCCCACAAGACAGGTTTATTTATTTGTTCAAATAATCACGACTTATTCCCACATTTTTTCCTTCTCAATGAATCCAAAAAATGAAAATAAGCATACAAATTCTCCTTGTATGGCGCACTGATCGGTAACATCTTCTCCCCGATACATACCGAGTTTCCGACAAAACCGTCTACAAAACGAAGATTCACGATATAACTGCGGTGTATCCGCATAAACCACTCTTTCGGCAACATCTGTTCTACCGACGCCATCGGGTGCACCACGGAAATCCGGGATTTTCCCTTCCGGTAAATATCACTATAACATCGGTCAGCCTCCACCCACAGTATCTCCGAGTAATAACATTTTCGCTGAAAATCCCCTTGACGCACGAAAAATCCAAAGGGATCATGATGATCTATACTATTATCTATTTTATTCATAAGACTTCTTATTTTTATGTCTTATGAAACGCCCTCCCCGACAGGCTAAAAGAATATTTTCAAGAAACCGAATATCCCCTACCTTAATTTTCCTTCATCAAGTTGTAATCATCCCAATTCAATCTGGTTCCTCACCAATTCATAATAATATCCCTTTCGGGCAACCAATTCCTCGTGTTTCCCCTCCTCCGCCACCGCCCCGTTTCTCAAAACAACAATCTTATCCGCCTTCTTAACCGTGCTTAAACGATGCGCCACCACGACTACCGTGCGTCCTTTAAAGAACCGGTTCAACTTCTCCTGTACCCGCTTTTCCGTCGAAGTATCCAGTGCGTTCGTTGCCTCATCAAAAAAAAGGAATTCCGGATCCCGGTAGACCGCACGTGCTATCAATATGCGCTGCTTCTGCCCTTGGCTCAAACCGTTCCCTTCTTTTCCTATCCGCATGCTATACTTTTGGGGCAACCGTTCGATAAACTCGTCTATATCCGCCAATCTCCCGGCATCACGCAATCTCTCTTCGTCTATTTCCTCATCCTTAATCCCGATATTCTGGGCTATTGTATCAGAAAAAAGGAATCCCTCCTGCATCACGGCAGCACAACGTTTCCTCCACTCGTACGAGTTTATATCCTCTAAATCCGTTTCCCCTACTTTGATTCTTCCTTGTTGCGGTCGATAATATCCCAATAACAATTTTACCAATGTCGTTTTTCCGCTCCCGCTCTCCCCGACAATAGCAGTTGTCTTATTGTACTCGAAACACAGATTCAAATCGCGCAATATCGGCACGGCATCCGGTCCCAAATAACTAAAGGACAAATTCTCAATCCGGATATTTTTATCCGCCAACGGTAAAACCGTCTGTTTCCCTTCGTTCAGTTCGTCTTCATCTTTCCTCAAATGCACCTCCCGTAGGCGTTCCATGCTCAACCGGGCGTCTTGATACCCGTGGATTTCCCCGATAAAATTCTGAACGGGTGCTTTCAACTGCCCGATGATATAAGTCAACGACATCATCATCCCCAACGTGATATTATCGGTAATCACTAATTGGGCTGCGTACACGAACAGGCAAATATTCACCGCGTTTGAAATAAAAAACGCCCCGGCATTCTGCACCTGTTCCAAAGAAAGCCCCTTTATACTGATACGGAATAATTCCGCTTGAATATCCTCCCATCTCTGTCGCATTTTCCCCTCGCAACCATTTAACTTGATCGCCTCTGCCCCCTCGATGATTTGTATCACGTTAGACTGATTCTTTGCCGCCTCGTCAAACCGTCTGAAATCCAGTTCCCGCCTCTTACGCAAGAACAATAACACCCACCCCACGTAAACAGCGTGTCCGAGCAAGAAAAACAACAGAATATATAAATTATAATAGCCCAAAACGGAAGAAAACACCAGAAAACCCAAAAAAGAAAACAACATCTCCACCGTTGACACGGTAAAAAAAGATTGTATCCGTTGATGATCGTCCATCCGTTGCAAGATATCACCCGTATTCTTGGAATCAAAAAAACGAATCGGCAATCTCAACATCTTCGTGATAAAATCCGCCACCAAATCAATGTTTACACGTGTTGTCACGCGTAACAAAATACGATTCCGGATAAAATCCACCGCCAGCATACTCAACGACAACATCAGCTGTGCCAACAATAGCAACATAACAAAATTCAGATCCCGATTCCCGATCCCCACGTCGACCACAGCCTGCGTGATAAAAGGAAATATCAACTGTATCACCAGTCCCACCCCCATACCAGCGATCACCTTTGCCAATAATTTGGTATGAGGTCGGACATATTTACGGAAATAAAACATCCCAAACCCCTTTTCCCTGTTAGCGGCGGACGAATCCTGCCATCCGGCAGTCGGAACCAGTAATAAAGCAATCCCCTTTTCCCCGTTTTCCTCTTCCGTTTCCCATCCCTCCCTGAACTCGCCGATCGTGTAACGAATAATCCCGAATGCTGGGTCTCCGACAACAACATATCCTTTCCATCCTTTCTTCGTTTTCCTCGCCTTGACTCTATACACCACGACAAAATGCCTCTGTTTCCAGAATACAATACAGGGAAATATTCCTCCTGCCATCAGATTTTCAAAACTCGTTTTCACGGCGCTGCTTCGAAACCCAAATTCTCGTGCCGCCGAATATATCCCCAACAACGAAACTCCCGTCTTGTTCGCGTAACACAAATCCCGGACTTCCGAAAAGTCAAGATAACGACCGTAATAAGCACCCACCATTTTCAAGCAGGCAGGTCCGCAGTCCATCAAATCCATTTGCCGGGAAAAAGGATACCTTTTCATATATTCATTTTTCTGACTTATCGAGAGTTTGCACGTTTTTCTCGGTAAGATATTTCATTTTATTGCGATAATAACCCACGATCACCTGCTCGGGAGCCGCCTCCACGAAATTCAAGTAACACACGCCCCGGCTATCACTCCAATTGTTCTCCTCCATCTTTTGGGAACAAGGTCCCATGCATAAAGGCAGATACCGACAAGCCAAGCAGGTTTCATTTTCAAACGTTGCCCGCCCGTAACGACTGGACATTTTATCTACATCCCAACGAATAATCCCTTCTTCCGTCAACTCTCCCATCACGTATTTATCGTCATATCCCCGGGCTGTACACCGATACACCTTCCCGTCATAATTCAGTTCGCAATGGTACAACCGATCCGTGTAACATTTATGTGTCAATCCGATAGAAAATGCGGGAAGTATCCCTTGCTGGTTATACCCCAAATCGCAACACATATCAAACCAGAACTTCAACTGTGCGTTTTCCCCTTCTTGTTGAGGTGAGGTTTGCCACACTCTTTGAAAATCAATATGAACTCGCTTCCGGTATTTAGTGTTAATCCGTTCGAAAATCTCCCGTAAATCACATATTTCCAATGTCCGATTGTCGTAATTAATTCTTACGGTGATATTCACGTTCTCAAACCGAGCAAGCAACACGTTGATATTTTTAATAATCCGTTCAAAAGAGGGCTTTCCGTGTTCATTTCTAATCTTATCATGCCTCTTTTTGTCTCCGTCAAAAGTGATTTGAAAATCGAATAAATTGATCTCTCCCATTTTCTCTGCCATATCCGGGGTGATCAAAGATGCGTTGGTCGTTATTGAATTAAAAAACGGGATACCCGCTTCCTCGCATATCTTTTTCCCGTGAAGGGAAATCGGGTAAACAATTTCATCAAAATAGAGTAACGGTTCACCCCCGAACCACGACAAACTCAACGCTGTAATCCGCTCTTGCTCCACCATGTATTTTATATGCTTCAATATCCTCTCCATCACCTCCCCGCTCATCCGTCCTTGGGGATGTTCCTCGTAACAATACCAACAACCGAAATTACACTCCAGTGTCGGGTTAATCACTAACATATAATTCTTATCAGAGAATACCGCTTCCTTATTCCGTAACAACAAGTATTTCACCTCATCCTTGTCTTCCGGCACAATAAATCCCCAATTCAAAAAACGAGCAAACACCGAAGGATATTTCCGTTCAAACTCATCCGGCTCTTTCAGCAAAGACTGCATTTTCTCATGCTCCTGCTGACTTAAAGAGAATACCTCATTGGATATTCCGTTAAAATAAATCACCCGGTTTCCTTCCGGGATAAAATAATTGTATTTGCTCAATTTATTCATTACCAAATCATTTTAAAGTATTTATTCCTCTATCCGAATCCTCGTTTTTCACCCGTTGCTCATAACCTTCTTTCTGCTTTCCCCAAGAAAAGTAATAAGACAATTTCAATGCAAATATGTTACGAGTACTTATACTCCAACGACTCGAAGAAATCCACTCGTTACATACCTTCTGCTGATTTACTTTGTAATCTTGACCTAAAAAACCACACATTCCGACACCTAAATCCAAATTTTGAAATTTGTATGTCAACCAAATAAGATCTGTTTTCCTACCATAACTACGAGTTTCTCCGTTCATTCCATTGCCCTCCTCTCCCATGGAAAAAGAAAGCATCCAATTTTTGTACATACCATATATATCAAAAGAATAATCGAAGAAAGAAGTTTGATGTTTATATTTTTCTCCTTTACTGACAACATCATGATAGGCAAACGAACCATTAACTAATAACCAATTAGCAATCTTCCAGTGCATCCAATACGTTAAGCTAATATCTCGCCAATCCCCTTGATTATCCCATCTATAAATGAATCGATTCGTTTCTCTATCAGTTACATAACTTATATAATTTCGTATATTAATATATTCAGTTTGTACCTGAAGATTTAATGCCCCGTAATCAAATTGTCCACTTAATAGATGTCTGACTTTCTGGGCTGATTTCAAATGAAAATTTCCTTGGGTTACAATTCGGTCATCAATGGCATATTCTGATTCATCCATCTGACTCAACGTGGGAACAATAGACTCTGTTTCAATGCCATACATCACTCCTTCATGATCCGAAAAATGATAAGCTAATTCCCCGTGAAGCATATACTCCCATTCCGTTTTTGACAATCCGGTTTCACCGTTTTGTATACGATAAAGTTCCCCTTGTGCAAAAAACGTCCACGAATTCAAATTCGTCATCGTAGACAAACATCCCGCCGTTATATGTTGGCTTAAACGACTTTTTTGATTCATAAACACGTAATCATTATTTACGTCAAACCACGCGTGTTTCAATGCTAAAGTCAACAAGGTCTGTGTTCCTCGCCTCTCGTAATATACTATCCCCATCAACGAGTATTTATCCCCTTCACGGGAAGAATTCAAATTATCTAATAGTTGACCATTTTGCGCGTATATCATCGTGTTTTCAACCCGGGTATCATGATACGAACCTACTAGATCGAACACAAGTGTTGAGTTACCTTTAAATTGTCTTTCCAGATACAAATCTAACGAGGAAGACTTCAACTTCTGACCGGAAGAATCCCTGAGCCTCAAGGGAACATTCTCTCCTTTTACTTCATAATTGTATATACTTGTACGTCCCGGATCATTCCTGATTTCCCCTTTCAATGTGCTGCTAAAATAATATTTGTCTTGTTCCCGGTTATTGAAACTTAGTTTTATCTCGTTAATATTCATTTTCCAAGGATTATCCTCGCTTTTTCCCACACGCTCGATAACTTGTTCCGGGAAACGATAAATACTCCGGTTTTCTTCAACGAATTCACGATCGACAAAATGATTGTTATAATATAAACCGAACTCCGACCGCCCATGATTTTTCTTCAAAAAGAAGTTTGCATGACGAGTATATCCTCCCATAAAATTCGTATACCCCACTCCTGCCAGTCCTCCCGACTCTTTTACCTTTATAACATAATTAATAGCCATAACCACCTCCCCGTAACGAATTCCGGGATAATCAATACATTCTACCCGCAGAATCTCTTCCGGTCTTAAAGCCAGTACCTCGGACACTTCCACCAATTTACCGTTTATTGCCAATCCCACGGCGCCATTCATACTTCCCACGGTATTTTCAACCAAACTAACAGTTAGAAAAGGAACGCTCAATTGTTGCAACAAAGTCAATCCATTTGTGGAATACTTTAATTGCTCTCGTGTTGGATAATAAATTCTCCGGTCTTTATCCCGTACGCTTGATTGGCTTAACACCTCGACTTCATCCAATTGATGTTCAAGCGTATCCAACACTATTCGTCCGACATTGAAATCACTTTCTTTTGGAGGTAAAACAAGTATACGGGTTCGATAACCTAAACAGGAAAAAGATAACAAATACCCATCTGTTTTTGCGACATTCAATTTGAAATGCCCGATACGATCTGAAACACAACCGGAAATAACAGTAGAATCCTGTCGTAACAATATCACGTTCACATTTGCCAAAGGATTCATCCCGGAAGAATAAACTTCTCCGGTCACTTGATATTGAGCGTTAAGAATAATACTAAAACCAAAATAAAAGAATAACAATAAAATAATCTTAACCTTCATTGTATAAATAATAAAACAATAAATAAACTACACTTCTACCTACTCATCTTTACAGAAAGAGTTAATCTCAAAGAGGCTTCCACTCCTTATTCAGGAATGGAAGCCTAACTAATAATTATTACAATTCTGCTTTGTTCCACAATCACATTTGTCTTGATTCAGTGTCGTACAAGGACAATTTGTATTTCTACAAAAAAATCTATTAACATTACAATTAATAATATGGAAACCAGTAGTAGCAACCCCACCCATCACCTCTGTCATCATCATCGTTCCCAATGTTTCCTCACTAAACAACTCTAATGTCTCGTCAAAACTCATTTCCAATTCCTTGGATAATTGTTCTCTTTTTTCAATCTCGTTCTTTTTCATAGAATAAATTTTAATCGTTGATAATAAAACATTTAACTCTGTGTATTCCCATTCATCTAACAAGAATACTCTGTTTGAAATTCTGTTAAAACGAATCCCCGATCTCACTATTTTAAAACATCTATTCCTCTATCCGTATCCTCGTTTTTCACCCTTTGGTTATAGCCTTCTTTCTGCTTTCCCCAAGGAAAGTAATAAGACAGCGTCAATGCAAATTGATTACGAACACCTATATTCCACCGATCTGAAGAAATCCACTCGTTACATACTTTTTGTCGACCTATTCTACGATCCAAACCTAAAAAACCATATACAGCTGCTCCTATATTCAAATTTCCGAATTTATATCTAATCGAAAGAAAATCATCTTTTTTAGCATAACTACGAGTTTCCCCATTCAGTTCATTACCCTGCTCTATTAATGAAAAAGAAAGCATCCAACTCTTATATGTACAGTACATCTCAAAAGAATAATCGAAAAAAGAATCTTTGTGTCTATACTCCTCCCCCTTACTGACAATATCATGATAGGTAAACGAACCATTAACTAACAACCAATTGGTAATCTTCCAACGCATCCAATACGTCAAACGAATATCTCGCCAATCTCCTTGATTATCCCATTTATAAACGAATCGATTAGTTTCTCTATCAATCACATAACTTATTTGATCCCATATATTAATATACTCCGCTTGTACTTGAAAGTTGAATGTTCCGTAATCAAATTGTCCACCTAATCGATGTTTGACTTTCTGGGCTGATTTCAAATGAAAATTTCCTTTAGTCACAATCCGGTCATCAATGGCATATTCTGATTTATCCATTTGACTCAACGTGGGAACGATAGATTCTGTTTCAAGGGCATATACGATTCCTTCATGGTCCGAAAAATGATAAGCCAATTCCCCGTGAAGCATATACTCCCATTTTGTTTTTGACAACCCGATTTCACTGCTTTGTATACGATAAAGTTCCCCTTGTACAAAAAACACCCATGAATTCAAATTCGTCATAGTAGACAAACATCCCGCCGTTATATGTTGGCTTAAACAACTTTTTTGATGCATAAACATGTAATTACTATTCACATTAAACCACCCGTGTTTCAATGCTAATGTCGACAAGGTCTTTGTCCCTCGCCTCTCGTAATACACCATCCCTATTAACGAATATTTATCCCCCTTGCGGGAAGAATTCAAATCATCTAATAACTGATCGTTTTGCTCATATCTCATCGTGTTTTCAACCCGAGAATCGTGATATGAACCTACCAGATTGAACACGAATGTTTGGTTACCTTTAAATTGTCTTTCCAGATACAAATCCAACGAGGAAGACTTCAACTTCTGACCGGAAGAATCCCTAAGCCTCAAGGGAGCACTCTCTCCTTTTATTTCATAATTGTAAATACTTGTACATCCCGGATTGCTCTTAATTTCCCCACTCAACGTGCTATTAAAATAATATTTATCCTGTACCCGGTTATTATAATTTAGTTTTATCTGATTACGATTCATTTTCCAGGGATACTCCTTGCTTTTCCCCACACGCTCGATAACTCGATCAGGGAAACGATAAACACTCCGGTTTTCACCAGCTAATTCACGATCTTGAAAACGATTATTATAATGTAAGACGAACTCCGAACGACCATGATTCATCTTAAAAAAAAGATCATTTGAACCATGAAATCCACTTGGATAATCTATAAGTTCCACACCTACCAGTCCCCCGGACTCTTTTATCTTTATAACATAATTAATAGCCATAGCCACGTCCCCGTAACGAATTCCGGGATAATCAATACACTCCACCCTCAAAATCTCTTCCGGTCTCAAAGCCAGAACCTCGGACATCTCCACTAATTTACCGTTTATTGCCAATCCCACAGCACCATTCACACTTTCCACGGTATTTTCAACCAAACTAACGGTTAGAAAAGGAACGCTCAATTGTTGCAACAAAGTCAATCCATTTGTGGAATATTTCAGTTGCTCCCAAGTGGGATAATAAATTCTCCGGTCTTTATCCCGTACGCTTGATTTGCTTAACACTTCGACTTCATGCAATTGATGGGCAAATGTATCCAATACAACCCGCCCGACATTAAAATCACTATCTCTTTGAGGTAAAACAAGTACACGGGTTCGATAGCCTAAACAAGAAAAAGATAGCAAATAACCATCTGTTTTCTCAACATTCAGCACGAAACGTCCGATACTATCAGAAACACACCCGACAATAGCAGTAGAATCCTGACGCAACAATATCACATTCACGTTTGCTAAAGGAGTCATCTCAGGAGAATAAATTTCCCCGGTCACTTGATATTGAGCGTCAAGAACAGTACTAAAAGTAAAGGAAAATAATAATAAAATGATCTTACTTTTCATTATACAAATAATTAATTAATAGACTAAACCTCCACCCATCTTTATTTTAGGAGAGCAGCTCTCTCAATAACTTCCCCTCCCGACATAAGGAGGGGAAGAATTGCAATCAACTACTAATAGCAATAATTCTTTGTTTCACACTCGTCACAATTGGAATAATTCATACAAGGACAATTTGTATTTCTACAAAAAATCCTATTAACATTACAGTTAATAATATGGAAACCAGTGGTAGCAACCCCACCCATCACCTCTGTCATCATCATCGTCCCCAATGTTTCCTCGCTAAACAACTCTAATGTCTCGTCAAAACTCATTTCCAATTCCTTGGATAATTGTTCTCTTTTTTCAATCTCGTCCTTTTTCATAAAATAAATTTTAACTATTGATAATAAAATATTTAACTCTACGTATTCCCATTCATCTAACGAGAATACTTTACGACACATCTCAATCACTTCCTAAAATCCTTTATTTCTCATAAAATTGCCTACAAAAAAGGGGGAGAACAACCCACGGGTTATCCTCCCCGACAAACAAACTATGAAAAAAAACTTGTTCAAACGTTTCCAGACAATGCTTAAATTTTGACCACGTTTATTGCCTGCACCCCATCATCACTACTAAATTTCAACACGTAGCGTCCGGCAGGCAAACGGGATATATCCACTGTTTCTTCTCCGGCAGATTCACTACTACTCAATATCTTCGTGTATACGCGCCGAGCCATTAAATCATACACGTTTACACTCTTCGCACCTTGTATGCATCCCCATTTCACGTTTAATATGCCGGTTGTCGGATTCGGAAAAACAATCACACCCTTTTCGGGACTATCGGGATGTTCCGGCTCCGGCTTCTCCTCCGGTAATATCTGAACCCAACGAATTTCCACCACGTTCGATAAACCGGAAATATTCCCCCATGTATCCGCATTTGTCAAAGCGTAATAGTCAACCGTATTTCTATCCGCGGGTTTTGGAAGTGCCACGGTAATTTCATCCCCCGCATCTTTCCCTCTCAAATCCACTTCCTGCATTTCCGCCTGATTTAGATTTGCGGCTGTCAGAGGTTGGGAACTCCGGTATAAAATGCTTTTCCGGGGAGAACCGTCATTCGGATCGGATGCGTTACTCCAAACCAAAAAATAATTCTCGTTTTCTTGTTTGAAACATAAATCATTCACCGCCTCCGGTGCAACTCCGTCATCCTTCCACAAAGCCCGATCCACCCGGGCTATCCCTTTACCCATTAGCGGTGCATAACTAGGCTCCGTTTCATTCAAACTTATACAACTTTCCAGTAAAATCTGTTTTAACTTTTCTGTCGTAAATCCTCCCCCGCCATAAGCCGAAATAATCAGGGCTGCAATACCGCTCACGTGGGGGCAAGCCATCGAGGTCCCGTTCATATAGCCGTATTGATTATTTGCCAGAGTACTGAATATCCCGAATTCTTCCGGATTCTTTACACCCCCCGGTGCCGATATATCCACCGTTTCATCAAAATTCGAATAAGAAGGCCTTTTCGCTTCTGTATTAACAGCCGCCACGCTAATACACGATTCATAAGAAGCCGGATAACGCATTCCATGAGTACCGTCATTCCCTGCCGCCACGATCACCACGCCCCCTTTCATTAAACTCCCCGGCTGACTTCCGGCATTCTTCACGAAATAGTCGACTCCGGTATGCAACAACTCGTTAGAATAAGCGAAAGCCCAACTACATTGACAAATCAAAGCCCCGTTATCTGCCGCATACACGAACGCTTTCGACAATGCCTCAAAATTTTGAGTAATACTCCCCATTGTCGTGCCAATTTGGCAACTCATAATACGTACTCCATCCTGATGTCCCGTTCCCCCGGCAATACCACAAACCCCGGTCCCGTTATTATTTTCCGCCGCAATCGTCCCTGCCACGTGAGTCCCATGATCATGCGGGTTCAAACTCCCCGTCCCATATGCAAAATTATAACCGTAAATATCATCGACATACCCATTGCCATCATCATCCACACCGGAAGTTCCGTTCAATTCCTTCTCGTTAATCCACATATTATTTTTCAAATCTTCATGAAGATAATCCACCCCGCAATCCAAAACAGCCACGACTACCCGACGATCTCCCCCGGTCACCTTCCATCCCTTAAATACCCCTATAGTGGCATTCTCGTGAATATTCTCCATACCCACCTCATCATAATGCCATTGCCTGTCCAGATAAGGATCATTAAAAGGCAGGCTTATCCCGGAACTCCGGCTTAAATTATTGCAAACCACAGCTTGGGGCAATTGAAAACTTATCTCCTCGTCACATACTACCCGTTCCACTCCCGATTGTCCCTGATAAAAACGTTGGACCTCTTCCGTGTTTACCGAAGGATCAAATTCCACCTTGTACCACAAATCCAATCCCGCTTTCCGATGCCGTTCCTTGTTCTCCACTGATGAAGGAAACAAACGGCTTACCGTTACTTTTCCGAAATGTTCCGTTACGCGAGCCAATCCGGTTCCGCTCGTGTAACAATCTAACGCGTTACGTTCCAATCGGATAAATATCTTTCCCGAAACAGGCGTCACTTGCACTGTCAATTCTCCGTTCTCTTTCAGCCCGTCCATACGTTCCTCGCATCCCACACTCAGAAACAACATAAACAAACAAGCCGCCAGTATACTACTATTCTTTCCCATATCCCGATTTATTCGTGATTTATAAACTACTCCATTAAAAATGATATCCCAAAGACAAACGGAAAGTCCCTTTGTAGGGGACATCATTGTCCCCCGTCGCTATAAGGTAAGAGAAATCCAACATCCATCCGGCATAATGACCACCCGTTCCTAACGTGAAATAACGTCGATCCCCGTAATCCTCGCTTTCGTGAAAATAACCGGCTCTGGCAAAAAGTACCTTCTGCCAGTTATACTCTACCCCTAACTGCCAAACCACGCTTTTCAAAAAATCGCTATTTCCGAAAGAACCAAACACATTCTTTAATACCCCTTCATCTCCTGCCTCTGGATCATATTCCTTTACCAATAATTTCCCGAGATCCAACGCCAACAACAGCGAATGTTTATCTGCTATTTCCATCTCCAAAGAAGTCCCCAGACGCAAGTAGGCCGGCAAAAAACCTTCCTTCTTTTCCGTGAAAGAAGCTATTTTCGTTCCCAAGTTCGACAGATTCAAACCCGTTCCCCAAATAATACCCCGTTTCCCCCACGCGAAAGGCCGTTTGTAATAACACGAAACATCAAAAGCCATCGCACCCGACGGATCAAATTCCAAACTCTCCCCCGTCTTCAATTTTCCTAAACGGGTATGCACGTACCGCAGAGTCAAAGCCGCCGAAAAAGAAGAACCGAAACGACGGCTATATGCCATATCTATGGCATAATCCGACGGGGAAAACTTCTCCTCGTCCAATGAAAAACTCTTCCCTTGGAACAACCTCACCCCCAACGCTATTGCCTGCCGCCCCCCCACGAGAGAATAAGCGTTCAACGTATAGAGATTTTGTCCGCTAATCAAATGCCTCATCCAAGGCAAATACCCGAAAGCAACTCCCGTCTTATGATTCGCGAACACGTATTTAGCCGCGTTATAATACATCGAATAAACATCCGGACTCGTGGCAGCACCCACTTCTCCCATTCCTCCTCCCCGGGCATCCGGAGTAATTCCCAAAAACGGAACGGCGGTAGAAACTACCGCCCGTTCCTGTGCCACGGTCTCCCGTGACACGATACACACTACAACTATAATCAACACTAGTTTATACATAACTCTCGTGTTATTCCATCGATTGATAATCTACACTTTTGCCCAACTTAACTTCTCGGCAATTCAACAAATATCCGGTTCTTCCGTCCATCACGTAAACAACGACCTTCAGATTATCTTTTACTAATAAAGGAGATATATCATACGTGTACTCTTTCGAGAACTCTTGTCCCACGGTAATATCCGCTTCTTTATCTCCCAATGCATCCGTCAAATAACGTCGAACGACTTCATCGTGAACATAAGTGGGTTTGGTCAAATTACCATCCTTTTGGGGATAAATCAAATCATTTTCTACCAGAACCACGGATACCCGACAAGGGCTATTAAAAGCGAGCATCGTTTTCACTTTCAATACAATAGTTGCTTTTTCTCCTTCTATTTTTGACTCAATAGCTATTCCCGTCGTCGTCTTTTCCGGCAAAAATTCATCGAAATCATCCGTTCCTTCTGCCGTATTCCATGAACGCTTCCCATTTAATATTACATAAGGAATACCGGGAATACCGTATTCTTTCAGTAAAGGATTCCAATATGCCCCGATCTGCATCGGGTCATCTTCATTTAAAGGACCATGCACTGAAATTTTCACGATTCTGCCCGGGAGAATTTCTTTTGCCGTTTTAATGTAATCCACCATGCGGGGACAATTGGGACAATCTGTACTTGTGAAATGCATCATAAACAAATTCGGTTGAAAATATTCCTCTTCCATCGTTGTCACTTCAATCTCTTTAGAAACCTCTCCCTTGTATTCTGCCGTGAACACGAAAGTACCCCCTTTTGTCGTCGTGAATACATTTTCCTTTAAGAACGCACCGGTTACCCTCTCGTAAATACGACTCTCTTTTGTTACATCTATCCCGTCATATTTCACGGTAAAAGTGGCTTTATCAAAACCCGATTTATAAATACTATTCCTATCCACGCTGAATTTTAACCCGGAGCCGTCAGGTTCTTCGCCTCCTTTATCACTATCACCACCTCCGCAAGCAACAAAAAATAGAGGCATCAACACAACAATTAAAATTAACTTATTCATATTCATTTTTATTTAAATATTATTCTTCTTGTCCGGCTTCATAACCTGCCATCACGTAATCCAGGTTTTCACCTGCTTTCACCCCGGAACAGTTTACAACTTCTTTTGTTCCGTCCTCTTTAACTCTTATCAGATAAACGATCACGAACAAGTGCTCCTTGTCATAATCGGGCGACAAAGTACCCTCGAAATTTTTGCTACACTCACCGGTACCGACCATATCGGAAATCTTATCTCCTTTTATATCCGACAAATATTTCCTGAACACGTAATCATAAGGTCCGTATCCACCTCCGCGGCACTCGTTCTCGGTTATAGCTACCGCCAACCGGTATTCGTCTTTAAATTCTATCAAAGTTTTTACCTTAGCGGTCACACGGATTATATCTCCCGCTATTGAAGTTTCCAAAGCGATTCCTTGATTACCTTTCACGGATAAACGCTCCCGAACAACTTGTTTTTGATTGGTAGCCGAAAGCCGTCCCACGTAATCGTAATATGCACCTCCAAACCCGCGGGTTGTCCCGATTTCATCCCAGAGATATTCAAGGGCTGCCAACGATTCCTTCGTGGCAAACGGATCCGGTGCATCCAAATTCCCGTGATATTCAATAATAAATACCTTTCCCGGATTAGCCTCGGAAATAGATTCCAGTTGTTTTTCAGTATCAGGACATACAATGCATGTAACACTGGTCATCATCTGAAAAAGCAAATTTTTCCGGAACACATTTTCTACACCTGCCTCGACAGAAAGAGAATTTGACATTTCTCCTTCATACCGGGCTTGAAAGACATACTTTCCTTTTTTTCTTGCAACAAATACATTGTCTTTCAATCCATCCGTACCGGCACTCACAGAAAATGAGCTTCCGGAAGTAACATCCTTACCGTCTTTATGTACAGAAAGCACCAACCGATCCTCCCCGTTTGCTAAAAGTTCCGTTTTATCGGCTGTTAAAACCAGTCCCGTTTCATTCTTGCTCGAATCGTCGCTTCCTCCGCCACAAGCCATTAACAAAAAGAAAAAAACATTCCAAACAAAACTATACAAATACTTTTTCATAAAAATACATTTTAAAATGAGGTTGTCAATGATAAATTAAAACCCGTGTAGGCAGGAGTAGCCCGACATATTCCTCCGGAACAATTATAACCCGCCCGGTTCCGTCCGAAATTCAAAGCTACCCGGCTTCTCGACTTGGCAAAACTGATTCCTCCCGTGTAATAATGTAAATCCGTGTCCCCGTAATTATACATATCCGATACAAAAAAACTCCATGCCGGGGCTAAATTGTATTCCAGCATTCCGGCTATCCACTCTTTCTTATCAGCCTTCATCCATAAGTATTGCAACTCCAGACGAAAAGAATTACGAGGATTTAACTTATAGGTAAAATCCCCCACGATAACATGAGTATCCCACCCGTCACTCGCGTGCCCCGTAATTAAAGGATTAAAAGTCTGGAACGAGTACATGAACAACGCTTTAAAACTTTTGCTCCATTCTTTAGTAACATCTACGCTTAAATCCCGGAATAACAACTCATCCCCGAAATCCAATGCCTCGTAGCCTTTACCGTCACTTTTAGGTTTCAAGTCATAATAGGTGGAAAAATTCAAAGCAACTTTCATCCCGCGTTTTCCTCCTAAAACCGTTCCCTTCGGGAACAGATAATACAAATCCGCCTGACCGCCGATCTCTCCGTTCATCCGTGCCGCGTAAGGATTCAGGTTCGCCAGAGAATAAGTGTATTGCCGGGTTAACGCGGGAATATAATTTATTCCTTCTCCAATCCCCTGCGATTCCCGCCCGGAACGAAAATCCATGTATTCCAGACGACGTCCGGTTAAAAGCACCCCCACGTTCGTTCCCGTGTAACCGAGCTCCAGCAAAACGGCACTCCCGCGCCGTTTTGTCCAATCGGTATATTCAGCCGCATCCGATGTCTTCTTTACTAATTCACCTTGAAACGACCAACCGCCCCTACCCAATCCCAAACGTAAAGAATAAGCATCCACACTCGGGTCCATCGTCTCGTCCGTTCCCGTGTAACGTTCGTAACGGCTCACGTAACTTCCGCCAAAAGTCAGGAAAGAATTTTCCCAACCCAATGCCGCTGACAAATCAGCCGTCACGTCTGCCCCTCTCAACTCGCATTCGGCTCTTTTCATATACTTCCTCGGACGCCCGTATATACCCTTTAATGTCAAGATATTTCCATAACGGTATTCCAGCCGGATACCCTCCACCGAAGTATTCAGTCCCAGTGTCCGGTCCTCGTATGCCCGAAACACCAATCCACTCCCGAACTGCTCGTAGAAATCTCCGGCTAACACGCTCAATCCCTTGTCTTCAAAAGAAGCGTATTTAAACACGATATCCGACTCCTTCAACTCTCCGGGATATCCCTGTAACACGGGAAGATAAGCCTCGTACATCAGTCCGGCGGAAAACTTCCCGATCCGGTAGTCAAACTTCAGGTAATTATTCGAGCCGAACCGGTCAAACGGAGCATCGGCACCGATCTTACTATCTTTCATATAGTAAATCGTATTTGTCTCAAAACTTCCTGAAAGAGAACTATTTCTCGTGTTTTCTTGTCCGAAAGCCATATGCCCCCACGTGATCAACACGATTATAATAAAAAAACAAATTAATCTCATTTCACCTTTTTTTCTTGGGTTTCCTTCTCTTTGCCTTGATACAACCGCGGTTTCGGACGGAAAATTTCTTTCAGCTTTTCATATACTTCCAGTTCGCTCCCCGGAGTATAGCCCGTATGCGTGTATACGATCTCTCCCTCATCGTTCACCAAGAAAAGATGAGGAATAGAATTTACATTCATTCCCCGTTTCAAATCCTGGTTTTTATCCAAAACGATTAAAAACGGCCACCCCCTGCCCGCGACTATCGCCTTCACCCTAGAAGCCATCCGGCTGTCGTCCACGGAAACAGCTACAACTTTTACCCCGAACTCCTGTTCCCATTGTTCATACACCTCCGTGAGCGCATCCAGTTCCTGCATGCAGGGTTTGCACGTGGTTGACCAAAAAGTAATAATCACGGGAACCGAATCTTTTAAAACTTCCCGGATATCCATCCGTTCCCCTTTCAGAGTTTCGACATACACTTTCGGTAAATACTTGTCTGCCGAGCAAAAAAACGGCAGACACAGCATCACCATCATGACAAACATTATTCTTTTTTTCATCATTCCTCTATTTTATACCGGGATCTTCCTCCGCTTCCCCCGTTTTTATAATTAAATCACCCGTGTTCACCCGTGCCTTCATACTCGCGGGAATTTCCCAATTCAAATCAAAATTGTCTGTCAGATCCAATAATTCCAATGCAATCAACGCTTCCATCGTCTCAGGCAAGCCCGTTAAATAATTGGCTGATAGATTCAACTCCCGTAAAGAGATCAAATTTCCGATCTCATCGGAAATACTTGCCACCCCACTGGCTTCCAAAGACAAACGGGTCAACCTCGTCAATTGCCCTATTTCTGGCGGCAATTCGGGTATGTAATTACCGGACAAATCCAATTCTTCCAGATTTACCAATCGCTCCGCCGCGGGAAATTCTTCCAATCCGCAAGCCACACATGACAATCTTTTCAAACGGTTCAAACCATCTATCCATTCCGGAATTTCCGGAACATTCAAAAACATCAATTGTAACTCTTCAAGATTCTTCAATTCTCCGATACATTCCGGTAATAGCTCAACACCAATATTCTCCAGAATCAAATTTTTCAATTGTGACAATTCACCCAAGGAAGCGGGAAAAACAAAATCCGCCGCCGTCATATTGGATAATGACAAATATTTCAATCCCGTCATATTTCCGATATTGTCCGGAATCATAACCCCATCCCAACCTGTCAGCGGAGAAACTATTAATGAATCGATAAAATCACATGCCAGTACACTTTCCGGGAATTCTTTCCCTTTCCACTCTTCCATTTTCAAAAAAGCCAACGAACGGCAAGACGCAACTTGTCCGGAAATCGTTTCCAATCCCGTTGACGAAATATCCAACCGACTCAATCCGCTTAATGTCCAAATACTATCCGTCAATACGGTCAAGGCTTCATTTCCACTGATATCCA
Source organism: Butyricimonas sp. Marseille-P3923 (assembly GCF_900184685.1). Lineage (GTDB taxonomy): Bacteria > Bacteroidota > Bacteroidia > Bacteroidales > Marinifilaceae > Butyricimonas > Butyricimonas muris. The sequence goes on along the minus strand of NZ_FXXL01000007.1, from coordinate 556,872 downwards.
AATCCCGCAAAACAGAAAAACGTCCTATGCCGTCGCTTAATTCCGTTAATTGTCCCCAGCTAAAATCCAATCCGACCACACGCCCGTTTTCTACCGTTACACCTATCCAAGTCATCATCCCGGCAGAAAAATCCCAATCAGGTTTATCTTTCTCCCACACGGAAGTATTCCAAAGATTTACCAACGCCAGACTATCCTTTTCCCGCAACAAAACCTTCGTATCCGGTTCCTCTTTTTCAGGGGGAATCGGCAACGGTTCGGGAGTCGGCTTGTCGCTATCGCTGCACCCGGCTAAAAAGACAAATAAAACACACCAAATAAAATACTCTTTCATTTTTTATCTTGAATTACGTTTGCTCGAATTTTCAATATCATGTTAGGTTTTCGATAATCATTCGTCGTGAGCTGGATCGTCTTGAATTGTTTTCCCTCTCGTCCTTTCGTCCGAAAAATCACTTGTATGTTACAAGAATCTCCTACCGGAACCACCCGCGAATCCGGCACTACCGCCGTGCAACCGCAGCCAGTCTCTATCCTGCGGATAAGCAAATTACTATGTCCTTCATTTTTCAGGCAAAAAACATGAGAAACCTCGTCTCCTTCCCGAATATTCCCGAAATCATACATCTGCACGTCAAAAACAGCTTTCGGTGCCTGTTGTTTTTCCTCCTTTGTCAAATTCATAAAATTTTCAACCACCTCTGCCGTCAGCAACAACGGCGGACTCCATCTTTGCTCTGCCGAACCCGGAAGCAAACTGATATACTCGCGATAATTCCCGTATTCTTTCCTACGCTCCGTGAAAAATCTCACAAATACCCGAATCGTATCCCCGGGAAAAATAACTTCTTTTTCCGGAACAACCTGAACAAAATTTTCTAACACACGAAAACGACATGCCACCTTACTTGCCAACGGATTATACAAAAACAACGTATCACAAACGACCTCTCCCATAAAAACTTTACCGAAAGAAATTTCATTTTTACTGAATTTAATTCCGGAAAACTCATAAGGGAATTCTACCCTGTTCTTTATTTTCGTATCCGTCCTGCAAGAAAAGGGAATACCCGAAAGTAAAATGATAATCCATACTAATAAATATCTCATACCTGTAAAGTCAGATGAGGCTGTCCAAAAGGACTTTGAACAGCCTCAATGTGTAACACGAATTAATTTCGTCCCTTAATAATAATCTTCTTATTCAAAGGATCGGAATTTGTCTGTCCTTTGGTGTGAACATCAAAAACTAGATCCGGCATGGTCGGTCCCCTCGAAGTAGTCAATGATACTTTAATTGTACTATTGTCAATTTTCTCACAAGTATACTGCGTGTTCTTCTCCCCGGTATTTGTAATTTCCCAATCCACATTCGCTTCTACCTTGATATTAAAAGAAAGATTCTGAAAAGGTATATTGTATTTGTCACCATCCCTGTATTTCAAACTCTCCTCCGTATCCATCAATCTTATATAAGGTTCTTCTGCACCCTGTTTTACCGTCATCTCCGTTGTTGCTACCACTTTATCCCCTCTCATCAGATTCACGGTTACAACCCCTTTCCTTGACTCCGCACCTTCCTCCAAAGCATCCGTTTGTATTGAAATACTACGCTCGTTTATCATAGATATATGTGTCCATGCTTCCATTTCCGACTCACAAACCAACTCGATACGATCCCCTAAGTCAAATTTCACGTAACGGGTTTGTGTTCCCCCTTCCGGGGCAACAATAACTTCCGGACTCTCTACTCCTCCTAAATAATTCAACACCAACAACGTCGGCGCGTGATAAGGCTTTTGTTTCAGGAGCAATTTTAACGAACTGCTCTTGTCTTTCATCATGACGTTAATCTCCATTTGAATCACTTCACTACCACTTTCGACACGGTCTGTGCCTACGACACGAATGCCTTCCGTTGACGAGGTAACCGTCCAATCATCCGGTTTGCCGGTCACAGTATACTCCCAACCATCCAGCTCATCCGAAAGAATCTCGATCATCTGATCAAAAGCAATACAATCTATCGAACAAACGGGAACATCTCCCGATGTATTCCATCCGTCGCTTTCTATAGCAATCGCTTGTCTTGCCGCTTGTTTGAACGTGAGCATTTTAGACATCCCCGTCTTGTCCAAGGTTACCAACACGGAAACTTCTCGTTCCTCCATAGAAATATTTCTATCGGCAACAATCTTCAATCCGTCGTCAGTCACTGTGAAATGACACCATTTCTCATCCTCGGCTCCTTTAAACAAATCCTTTATACTCCACGTCCAACCTTCCGGGACACCCACGGCAATCGTTCGTTCCTCTCCGAATTTATTTAACTCCACATCCTCGGGTAAATCCCATGCCATAGACCCCTGCACCAATGAAATAGTTTTTACAGCCTCTCCGGTTTCCTTCGCTCTCAATACTACTTTACAAGATCTTTTTTCTCCCCATAAATTAGGTTCTATATGCAAAGTAATCTCCGATTTCGTCAACGCGTAAGTACCGGCAGCCTCAACCCAATCCGACATCTCCAACGTGTAATCCACGGTTGTTTCCACGGATAATTTCATGATTCCGCCTTCAGGCTTGAGCTCGTAAGCATCCTTACCCAACTCCCGTAATACCGCGTCTTCCACGGCACCTTGGGATATCGTGATCTTTTGGGATTCCATCCCGTCGGCAACCACCGTGATCGTCCCCTCTCTTGTTCCCCCTTCATTCGCTTTTGCCTCCACTTTTACCACACGATTGCCACTCCCGGACATAGCATCAAGAGTAAACCAGTCACCTTCTTTTGTCAACGTCCAATTCACATTGGCAAAAATAGCCAAAGCGTATTCCCCTCCACTATTCGTAAACTGATAAGAACTCTCACCTAAACCTAAAATCGGTTCTACTTCATTTTCATCATCTTTACATCCTGCAAAGAACATGATTAGGATAGCTACCAACAAGCCACCGTTTTTAAGAAACAATTTTCTGTTCATAACTTTTCATTTTAATTTTCACAATTACTCCAACCGTAATTTTCTTGTTGTTTACAAATTTGAGCGCTTCCATTCCAAGCCCGAGTATCAATAAATCTCGGATCGAGCTTGATACGCTCGCTCAATTTCTTACCAATACCGCCTAATCTATTCTGCACCACATCAAACATCTGAATACCGGAATCAACAAGTGCTTCAGAAAGATCTCCGGTCAAATTATTAGCGGCCAAATTCAACTCGTACAAACTTGAAGACGAATAAACTTCCTCCGGGATTGTACCGGTAAGCCCGTCATGGCTTAGATTACAACTTCTCAACACAGGAGCGTCGAAGACTTTTACCGGAACGGGAGTACCCACCGGACAATTCCGAATAAGCAAAGAAAATAATTTTGTCATTTTTCCTAAGAAGTCAGGAATTTGGGTTAATTGTCCTGTTTCTACCACGAGGATTTCCACATTGGACTGAGCTAATGCCTCCGGCAGTTCTTTCAAATCCGAATGATAAAAAGATACCGTATGCAACGTCGATATCCCACATAAAGCATCCGGCAAGACCGCCCCCTCCAACGTCATTCCTTGGAAATAATCTCCGGACATAAACAATGTTCCCAAACTACTCCATTCTTTCACCGTTTCCGGGAAAATAACACTCTGAGTCCCGATACACGAAAAATTATCCAGTTTACTCCAGTTTCCGACTTCATCCGGTAATTTAGGATCATTAAACAGACAATAAGAGAATGTCATCTCCGTCAACCCGTCAAGTTCTCCTAATTCCACCGGAATATTATAAAACGTCCATTCATGCAAATGCAAACCAACCACCCGATTGTCCTGCAATTTTACTCCGTTCCATTTTGAAATAGCACTATCAAAATTCCATGTATCATTTCCGTGAGAATTGGCAGCACGATAAATTGCCTGTAACACCAAGCTGTCCCGCTCTCGTTTTAAAACAGGTAATTGAACAATAGTCAACGGTTTCGTCAAACTCCCGCAACGAATAAGAACCTGACAAGTTCTTTGTATCGCCTCCAAATTTTGATCGAGTTCAAAAGATAACACAAAGGCCCCCTTCTTTCCTCCTTGAGGGGCATCCGTAATCCACCCCGGTCGATTTCCACCCTCGTATTCGATTGTCCAGTCTCCGGAAGCAGTCAACATAACTTCACACAGTTTCTTCATTCCCCCGACCACGACCTCTTCTCGTTCCAGTATTATCTCGGCTTTCCATCCCTCTTGTACAAAAGAAATATAATCCTCTTTCGAACCGGCTTTCACGATAAGTTTACCTGTACGTTTTTCATTGTCATTCGGCATACAATAAACAGTGAATACATTACTAACCGTGTTATCCATAACGTATGTTTTCTCGGGAAGCCGAAGCCAATCGTCCACCGCTGATAACTCGACACCAGTATTGCTATTCACGACAAATTCCCGTATTCCTCCTTGATACTCTACGTTAATTTCTTTTTCCGTCAATACCAAATCAGGTTCCGATCCGAACTGGATTACATTCAATTCCTTCTTTTCAGTTCCGGCTTGTATGGCAATCTTTGACTCCCGCTTTTCTATCCCCCCGTTTTCAGTCGCCACTACATTCACCGAAGACTCCCCGGGTTCTCCACTCTCGTCTCCTTCAACCCGATACCAACTACCTTCACCTTTCATCACCGTCCAATTCCGGTTTGTACTAATACTCAACGGCATACTCGCTCCCGCTTGTTGGAATACAAGCTCAGTTTCCGGGTTGATTGTCAAATTCGACTCGGGCAAAACCATCTCCCCCTTTTTATCGTCACTACATCCCACGAGCAGAGTCAACAACATCCACCAAACATTTCTACTTAGCTTCTTATTCATAATATTCTAATTTCAAACACGACTCCATAAAAATTATTTACAATTATCAAAACCGAATCCTTTTTGCTGCGGACAAATAAATTTCAAGGGCTCCCAACATAGAACTTTATCCGACCACATCTGACAAGTCAGCATAGCCTCGGGAATAGAGCCTTCCAATTGATTGCCGAACAAGAAAAGATTCGTGTAATTTCCTCTCGGGGATTTGTTTCCCAAGTTTAACCCGAATTCAGCATAAGAATCCGGAATCTCTCCCGTAAACAGATTTTCAGAAAGATCGATTACCTTTAATTTCTCCAGATCAGGCAATCCGGGTAATAATGCTCCGGAAAATTCACTGCCTCCCAACAACAAAGAATTCAAATCTTTACAATTCAATATTGAAGCAGGAATATTACCTCCCAAGTTCGTTTGTTGACAAGTAAAAGATGTCAGATTGGGTAATTTATCAAAATGATCTCCAAGTTGCTGATTTTTCTTAAAAGTCATCCTAAAAATAGTAATATTCTGTAATTCAGGTAAATCAAAGATAAAGTCGAAAAATTCACCCTGCCATATCTTCCAATCCGATAATCGGAGATCTTTAAGTTGTTTCAACGCACGGAAAACATCATTATCTGGAATACTTTCAAGTTCATTCTCTCCAGCGATATTCAAAGACTGCAAATTCACCAGATTACCGATAGAATTAGGAATCATTCGTAAACGATTCATACTAAGATTCAAATTTTGCAAATTTGTACATCCCTCGAAGACTTTTTCCGGGATCTCTTCTATTCCCGATACCCGATAAGACGGTGTCTCATCCGCGACATCGCAATAATTCTCGGAAATATCCAAGTCCTCCAGATTAACAAGCCTTCCCATCTCTTCGGGTAACACCCCGTCCAAATAATTCTTGGCAAGATTCAAACTTTTCAAACCCGTTAAATTTGCAATAGAAGCCGTCAATTCAAAACACAACCATGTATTAGCAAGTTGTAGCGCCACGATTCTCTTTTCCCCGTTGTCAACCCCGATTGTAATATTACCCCACGAAGTGATCGGGTAACCTATCGCCCAAGCCACATTCAATCCGGAAAGTTCGTTTGCATTCATTTTAGCAATATCCATCAATGCCAAACTATCTGATTTCAAACCGTCATACCCTAATTGGATTAATTTAACCTTCTGCGTAACCTGCTCCCCTTCAACTATATATTTAAAAATAACATCACACTCACGAGGACGTGCATCATGATTCGTTTCAACATCCGCCAGCAAACGGCTTCGCGTTCCCAACTCATAAGTGGCAACCGGATTTCTTCTCTCCCTCCAATTAGACAACCAAGAATGGTCACCTTGAAGTTCATAATCCCAATGCACCGAAGTTCTCGCCTCCAACTCCATGACATTAAAATGCGAACCAACCATTACCGTATCGCTGAATACCCGCAAAAAATCTGTGAACGCTCTTTGACGTATCGTGATCGTACGGGTATAATCACCCATTTTTCGGGCAATAGTCATGGAAGCATCTCTGGGTGTTCTTGATGGATTATCACCCGAAAAAATGTCATACAAATAATGAATCTGGGGAGCCGAATATCCCGTCTGGGCGCTTTCCCGATACTGTAGCCAACCGTTTCCCTGGAAAGAAATATTACATTCCGTGTTAGATACAATATTCACCAAGTATTGTTTCGACTCGAAATCCACCTGAGCGGTATTAGCATCGTCACCATCTTCAATTTCCACTCCACCGATATAAACAATCGTCCGCACTTCATCGCCCAACTGTACCACATCCAACACCAATTTTTTCTTTCCCCCCTTCAAAATCAACTGGCAACGACGTTCACTCACGTTATCATTTTCCGTCACGGTAACATTTATCTCGGCATTCCCGTTTCCCGCCATCACGGATGGCTCGCACCAGTTAGCGGTGGAAACAACCGTCCACGAAACATTGGATGTCAATTCCATCGAAATTGTCTCTTCATTCATCCCGTAAAGCAATTCAGACTTATCAACATCAAATATCTCTTCCAAGGGATTCACCTCCCCGCCACCATCATCTTTATCATCCGAGCACGCGACAAAGTACATTCCCGTCAGCAATACAGCCGCAAAAACAAACCATTTTTTTAAACCTATTCTTTTCATAACAAACCTCACTTTATTCATTTACAATATTAGTTCCACGTATATTAACACTTCCACCATACGATGTGGTTACCGCCACGATTTCCGGCGGCAATACCCCGTATAAACCCACGTTATTGGATACATCGAATGTCGTGATATTCTTCCAGACACTCCACTCTTGCGGGAACTCACCCGCCAACGCGTTGGCTCCAAGTTCCACGTAAGCAACCTGTATTAAATATTTCCAGGCAACGGGAAGAGGTCCCGTGATTGCATTTTTAGATAAATTCAATGAAATCAGACTTGATAAATTCCCATACAATTCCGGTAAAATACCTCCAACATGAGTGCTGCTGCAAGTAAAATGTTCCAACTTCTGTAAAGCACATATGCTATTAGGCAAATCTCCCGACAAATCGCTTTGAGTGGAAGAATAGATATTCTCACCCAAAACACAAGTTTGAAGATTCACGCAACGCGCCAACTCTTTCGGGATTGTTCCCCCGATACTCGTCCCGGATAAATTCAAATATTTCAAGTGGGACAAATATTTAAAATCCGTCGGAATATACCCTTGGGCAATAGGCATGGTAAGCACGAGATTGAAAACCCTGTTATCTTCCAGAACCACTCCTTGCCAAGTCTCCAGATTCCCTTCCTTCCAATTCTCCAATTTTCCCTCGGCCTTAAGCTCATCACCGTGAATGGCATTGTAAAATGCAACCAAGGCCAGACTATCCTGCCGACGGCTATCCAGTAAAGCCGCCTCTTGCTTAAAACGAAACTCCTGTACATCCCCGTTCTTTGACTCGAAAGTGATTTTTCCTTGACGTTCCGCATTCAAGGTGTTTTGTGAGAAACGGATCTTAACCAACGTTACCCCGGCTTCCCCGCTTACCGGTTCCGTCACAAACCAATTACCGGCGTTATTTGCTGTCCAAGGGACGTCTGAATGGACAACCACCGCGTAATTATCATTCAGGTCGTACACGCTTGCCTCATTTTCAGACAAAAAGAAATTAATTTCATCACTTCCCTCTTGAACAACATCTATTTCTTTCACGCAATTTCCCGCGATAAGTCTCAAAACAGTCATACGCGGAGTCGGGTTCTCGTTTTCAGAGGCTATCACGAAAAAAGCTCCATTCTCTTTATCCGGCTGTACAAAACACCAGTCATTATCCACTTCCACGCTCCAATCCGCGGTTGCTTGAATCAGAATACTAATTTCTCCTCCTTCCTGTTCGAAATTCGCCACATCCGACGATGTCTGAATCTTGTCGTTCGATTCTTTATCATCACAGGCCCACGAACAAATGAAGCATACTAATAATACCATCCATTTTTTCATAATCATTGTATTTTAATCATTAATTACACTGTACCGGCTCGGGTACACCCAGTACTTGTGAACACCCGCGGATATCCACGAACAAACCGGTTGGTCCCATTCGCCATACCCATTCGCCGTTTTCATCTTTCTGGTGAAGCTGGCATTTTCCGTAACGGGCTTTCATTTTCTCCGGAAGCGACCAAATCAAACCATGATTGTTCACCAAATAGAGCGCTCTTAACTTCTCACATTGTTCTATCTCTTCAGGCAAAGTGGCCAAAGAAGAACATTCACTCAAATCCAGAATAAGCAAGGATTTACATTCCCCGATCGTTCCCGGCAATTGTAATATCGAATTACCGGATAAATCCAAATACTCCAATTTCGGAAGCTGCAAAAATTCGGCAGGAATACTTGTCAACTTATTTTGAGAAAGTCCTAAATCCAACAAAGAAGAAGCACTCCAAGCAGGTAAAGAAGCAATGAGATTATTATCCGCGAACAAACCGACAAGACTTTCCGGGATCATCTCCCTCGTAATACTTTCCAATTGGTTATCACGAATATCCAATGTCCTCAAGTTGGGTAATAAAGTTGCCAGATTTCCCACGGAAGAAATTTTATTCCCGATCAAAGTCAATTGTGTCAAGTTCGAATACTGCGCCAACTCGCTCCCCAACGAAGTCAATTGACAATGACACGCATACAGAAATACAAGGTTAGAAACTTTATCCAATCGAGGCAGTTCTTTTATCGGATTTCCACTGATATCCAACGAATGCAACCGAAGCATCTCGAACATCTCCTTAGGTAACGAAGTGAGTTTATTATCGGCGAAACGAATACCATACACGCTCTTCATGGATTTCAGAAAAACAGGAATTTCTTCCAGTTCATTCCCGCAGAAATCCATATCCTGCAAGGCATCCATCAACGTGAGTTCCTCCGGCAACACTTTAATTTTCAATCCGGTATCCCCCCAGTTTCCCTCGGATGTAGGTAAATCTTCCGAACCGGGCTCATCCTCCCATAAGCCTCTATTAGCATATGTCATATAATCAGCAACCGTTTTTTCATTCGTGTTAAAGAATAACTTGACAATTCTCTTCGTTGTCTTATTATACTCCACGAATTTCCATTCACCGGGAGCCTTCGTCAAATCAATCGGCCATTTCGATACATCCGAGCCAAAATTCACCCGCATCAAAGCAGCCAGAGCCAAACTGTCTTTCGTGATCGAATAAATCCCCTCGTTGGGAATTTTATAAGTTTTTTGGACATAATCGCCTTCTTTCAACACGAAAGAATAATCGGCAGTCGGTTTGAACTCGATCACCGGTTCCTCGTACTTATTGTACAAGACTAATTTAGCGATCGTGTAACTCCCCGCTCCCAATTCCAATGTATCCGAGACAATATCATCTCCGGAAAAAGAGAGTCGTCGCCCTTTTTGCTCGGTCTCCTGTCCCCCGGTTACAAAATGTATATCGGCTGAAGCTAAAGTTTTCCACCACACTTTCGCGGCATAAGGAGTCGCGTAACCGGATACCACTTTCTCCTTTAACAACAAAGAAAAAGTTCCTTGTCTACCCGGCTCAGGCTCAGAATTGACATCTTCATCATCACTGGAACAAGCGTATATCAAATTACAGATACACAAAATAATGAATAATAACTTTTTCATCTCTCTCATATTAATCCGAAATAACCTTTTCTATTTTCTCAACAACAGAAGCCCATTCGCCTCCTCCCGGCAAATAAGGGGTGATTGTAATTTTCATTACCTTACTACAAGTATCCCATGTACCGGTTCCACGTCCCCACATTTCCACCGGATCGGTTTGCTGATTTAAGATTCCCGTGGCAATATGTTGTTCCGGCAAATTAATACGGTAAGTTCCATCAGTATTAGGGACCACGGTAAGCGTGATGTCAATCCCCTGCCCGTAAGGCTGCAGCAAAATCAACTCGTTCTCTTTTTCTCCTCTAATCACCTCCACCTCGATAGGTTCATCAGAACTAAATATAGCTGTTTTCTTAATCACAAAGTCCCCCAGCATATCTTCAAAATTAAATTGGCAAACCCGGGAGAAGTACAACGTGAACACATTATTAAAGGAGGCTATTTCCGCCCCTTCCGGTGCTGAAACGATCATAAAATTCGCGAATAAATCCACATTCGCGGGGATACGCCCGTCAATAGCCACAATAGAAAACGTTCCTACCCGTTCTCCGGCAGGGATCACGACACGGGTACTCTCCAATTTATAATCTTGATCCAATTTCGCTTCCTCCTCGGTACCAGATTGCTGTATCCCAATAATATATTCCCGATCCACCGGACTGATAATAGGAGAAGAAAGCATGACTTGAAACTTATTCTCCTGCCCATCCACCACGGGAAAAAGAGCGTAAGTCTCGTTAAACATCACGATATCAGTAGGATCATCATATAGATACTCCTTTTCCTCGCACGCCGTCAGCAACAACAGCATACAAACCATCCATTTTAACTTGTAAATAACTCTCATGTTTATATCAACTTTTCGTTATTAATTACTGGCATTTCCTTCCATTTTGTCATTCACATCCATCTCGTGTTGCGGGATCGGCCAAGTGAAACGAGGATCGTCTGCCTTTATCTCCAAGGCATTGAACGGGGCATTCGTGTAAGGTTGAGGTTTCCGCAAAATCCCCATATGCCAACGTTTCAAATCAGCTAACCGGAAGCCTTCCAGACACAACTCCTTCGCCCGCTCGTCTTTTACCACTCTCAACATATCGACTGCATTATACTTTTTACTGTCCCATTTTTCAATACGAGCTTTTTTCAATTGATTCATGTAATCATTGGCTAAACTCATATCTCCATTGGGATTGGCCGCGTTAGCTTCGGCTATAATCAAAGCCAATTCCGACATACGAAATAAAGCCGGCATCGACTGGTAAGCCGGGTTATAAGATGATTTATCCAATTCCGTACTATGGCCGCTCTTCGTGCAAATTTCCCATTCCAAACCGTGTTGATAACCTAAACGGGTTCTTGTAAACATATTACTGCGTATGTCGTTTGCCTCAAACATATCAAGGAAAGCCACAGAAGGAATGTATTCGGGACGGACCTTCCCGGCACTTTCCATACAAAAATAACTTCCGATACTCCCTTGTACGTCTACCGGCGTCATCGCCAACCTCATTATCACCTCGGTAGTAATTCCATCCTCCAGTAATAGATCATAATACTCTGCCGTATTTGCCAAAAACAACTGTCCTGCCAAGCAAGCGTCCCAACATTTCAAAGCTGTTTCAGACGCTTTCGGGTAATCTTGCATATACAAGTACAAACGAGCTTTCAAAGCCAACACGGCTTGTGTTGATGCGACACAATTCTGTTCATAAGCTACTGTATTAAGATCAACGGCACGTACGATGCGCTTTCCGGCTTCTTCCAAATCTTCAAGCATAAAATCATAAGTATCCTTCAAGGAAGCCCGGGGCAAATTACGCTCGTGATCCAAAGTTTTCACGATAGACATTCCCAATTGTTCTCCGGCACGTGCAGGATCATAAGCCTCACAATAATATTTCACCAGTTCGGAATAACAATAGGCACGAATAAAATAAAGATCACCCAAGTAAGTTTCCATCCACTCGATATCTTCATCCGTGGCATTTGCCTTGATCTTCGGGTAATTGTCCAGAATCCGATTCACGCGACCGATTGTCATCCACATCGCCCCGTAAATAGAATTCGTGTTCGGGTCCGATGCATTAAAATTCCAGTTATAGACAGAAGACAATAACCCTTGGTTTGATTGCACGGATTGAAATAAATCACATTGTATATCCCCGTAAACCCGACATGCTTCCGTGAAACCACCAGCTCCCTTTAAAGAAGAATACACACCGAACCAATGTTCACGAAACTCATCCGCGGTATTAAATGTATCATCTTCCGGTATTGAATCATAGGGATACTTTTCCAGAAAATCTTTACAGGAACTCATGCCCATGAGTAAAAGACATCCCATTGCATATATTAATATCTTTTTCATATATTTCTCGTACTTAAAAAGTTAAATCTATACCGAATGTAAATTGCTTCGTTGTCGGATAAGCACCGACCGATTGATAAGAAGTATCTTCGGGATCAAAACCACTCCATTTGGTAAACGTTAATAAATTTTGTGCCTGCACAAAAATCTTAACGGCTTCCACCACCTTTGTATATTTTAACACGGAAGACGGTAAGCTATACGCTAACGAAAGATTCTTCAATCGTAAAAAAGAGGCATCCTCGATCAAATGGTCATCGGTTTCCATTACAATCCCGTAACGGGGAATTTCGGTTATATCTCCAGGTTTTTGCCACGCCTCGAACATCTTTGTCGATTGGTTATATTGCGGGGAACGTCCGTTATTTTCCGTGAAATAACGTGTCGAATTCAACATATAACGATCGGCAACCCACGTGAAGAATACGGATAACTGAATTCCCTTGTAAGAAAAGTTATTGGTAAATCCGCCATACCAAGGGGCGATATATGATTTTCCCAAGGATACTTTATCCTCCGTGGAGAATTTATTAACCAACTTACCATCTTTATCATACCACATGGCATCCCCGTTTGCCGGATTCACCCCGGCATAACGCACGGCTTGAATCGAACCGTAAGAATCTCCTACCTTCAAAAACGAACCGGCATTTCCAAGAGCATAATAATCTTGTCCGTTATATAATTCCAATATTTTGTTCTGGTTATACGAGAAATTCCCCGTGAAATTCCACATGAAATCCCCGTACTTCAACACAGTAGCATCCAACTGGAAATCAACACCTTGATTACGCATTTTTCCGACATTATCCATCCAAGAAGAAAAACCGTTTGTCAATGAAATCGGGACACTCATCAACATCGCCGTTGTCTTTTTATTATAGTATTCTATACTCATGTTCAACCGATTCCACAAACCAATCTTCAATCCCACGTTGACATCAAATAATTTTTCCCATGTCAAAGATTCGTTTCCCAACCCGGTCGGAACCCAAGCAGAAATACCATTATAGGAAGCTCCACCCACAATCAAAGCCAAATGGTCGTAATCCCCGATGGAGGAGTTACCGGAAGTCCCCGCGCTGACAGACAACTGAAGGTTCGAGATAAAAGGAATTTTTTCCATAAACGCCTCATCAACGATACGCCACATGGCTCCGGCTGACCAGAACGTGGCATACCTGTTATCAGCTCCGAAACGGGAAGAACCGTCCGTGCGCAAACTCAAATCCAAAAAATATTTATCATCCAAACTGTACGAAAGACGCCCGAAGAAAGACAAAAAAGAAGATTCATTCTTACCTCCACCCACGGATGCCGGAGTTATCCCGGAGCTTAGTTGTACCAAACGATCGTCACTCAACCCTGTCACACTACCACTCAAATTATCCGTCTCATTTTGTATGGCTTCCTGCCCCAACAATATATCGAAATTATGTAACTCGTGCGCCAAGGAGAATTTATAATTCAACGTGTTTGTCATCGTCAACGTGTAATTACGCAAATATTGGTCGGCACGGCTTCCATCCCCGTTATTCCAAGAAAAAGAAGGCTGTCCCAAATGAATATCATGAGCGACACCCCCGTCCAATCCCAATATCGATTTCACTGTTAAACCTTCTATCGGGTTTACTTCGAGGAACAAAGATCCCACGCCCTTTGTCCGTTCCCGGAAAAATCTATTTTTCGCATAAGCCTCCAGCGGATTGTATCCCTCACCTTTCCAAGACCCATCTCCCGGAACAGTGATCGAACCGTCTTCTTTATAAGGATTCCAGTAAGGTAACATCAACAAAGCGGTATTTGCCGGATTCGCGATCAAATCCCTACCGGTTTGCGTGGCATCATTCTTCTCGTGCCCTAAAGTCAAACTCCCTCCGGCTTTTAACCACGGTTTCACTTTTCCTTCCCAGTTCAGACGGAAATTATAGCGGGTAAAATCGGACATGGGGGCAATACCTTCCTGTGTCATATAGTTCGCCGACATATAATAAGCGATCGTCTGTGAGCCCCCGCTAATAGACAAATCATAAGAAGTTGTCGGGGCATGATCATTATAAATCACATCCTGCCAATCCACATCGATACCCTCGTAATCCGCCCGGTCGTAATTCGGGTCTCCGGCATGCATACCGATCATCTCCTCGTAATCCAGACGCTGGCTGGTATTCATCATATCGTCTTTTTTATTCGCGATAGTAGACCAACCGTGCTGCACCCGAAGATTAACCCGACCTTGTTGACCGTACGTACCTCTTTTCGTGGTAATCAAAATTACCCCGTTACTGGCACGAGCCCCGTAAATAGAAGTAGAGGCGGCATCTTTCAACACGGTCACAGACTCGATATCAGCAGTATTCAAAGACTGGAAATCGCCGGCAGCAACCACGACCCCGTCCATGATATATAAAGGCGTCGTACCCGCGGTAATTGAATTTATCCCTCGGACGGAAACATCCGCCGCGGCACCGGGTGCCCCGGAAGACGACATGACCAACATACCGGGAGCCTGTCCCTGCATAGCCTGATCGAAATTCGGCACTGGAAGCATCTCCAGTTTTTTGGCACTCACCGTGTTTATCGCCCCGGTAAGAGTTTTCACGTTACGACTACCATAACCAATTACCACCACATCATCAATTTGTACACTTTCTTCTTCCAGAGTTACATTCAATTCCTTCTGGTTAACAATTTTGATATGTTGCGTTTTAAAACCGATAAATGAAATCATCAATGTATCACCTGCATTCACCTTCAATGAGAATTTTCCATCGATATCCGTGGCTACACCACCCTTGGTATTTTGATTATAAACAGTAGCCCCGGGAATAGGAGCCTTATCCGTTTTAGAGATCACCGTTCCCTTGACTACCCGTGTTTGTGCTTGCACACCCCATGTCGACAGGCACAAACAGAAAATAATAAACAATAATTTTTTCATAAAATCACTTTAACATTTAACCCTGTAAATCCTTTAATTTTTTTGTTGGAAACACATTCGGCTTTTCGTTTACTCGCTTAAAATCATAAAGTCCGCCATAAAAAAACTCAAGCATAAGGACTTGGCACCGATACCCACAATTTCACAAAAACATTCCCGTGAAATTTTAGTAGATTACGATAACCTTCTTGATTTCTCTTGTTTTTAATCATACAACCGTCATTTACTTAAATTAATGAACTACAAATTCTAATTAGTATATATTTAGTAATATTCTATCTCTACCTAAAAGACAGAATAAGTCTAAATACAAATCATAAATAACTGATTATAAATAAAATAAATACAACAACAAATACACTATTTCAAAAATGACAAACAAATGATAAACAACAATTTTAATATCGGATATTTGTGCGGAACTAAAGTATGTATCTTAATACTATATTTGATTGATTATAAGTATATTAATTCAACATTTAAATAAACATGCCTCAAACGAACAATAGTAAAACAATTGCTAAACATCTTGCTTAAATCACAATATCAACTTAAATTCAGCTATATAGCACAATATTAGAAATCACGCATAATCCTCGCTTTCAATCATTAAGCAGATTTACAATGTTAAATTTTAAAATTTATAGATAAATAAATTTCTTTTGAACAAATATTTTCCTAACTTCGCAATGCGTTTGTTACATTTTCATCCACAAATAGAATAATTTGTTGAAAATATAACATACAATTGAGGAAAATATAATATGTTTAGACTTATTCCGTCTTTTAGGTAGAGACGGAACAAAAACAATCCCAAAACACAACTATATACAACACGCAAACTCATTTCATCCTATACTATCGCTAGACCAGAAGGCAAAATTTTCAGTCCCATAACTTATAATCTCCACCTTTACTTTACCTCCGTATTCATATATACGTCCATTAAAGTAAATAGTACTTTGTCGGCCACTTCTTCCACTGGTATTCTACTATTCTCGTTCCAGTTCAGATTATAGAAAGTCCTGAAGAAAGAAGATGCTTCCGTCTTATAATGTGGTTCTTTACCGAGTAAGAAGTTGGGGAATTTCTCTGTCAATTCACGCATCTTGCGCAAACCGGAACCACGTTTCTCCATGCAGTCAAGTTGGGTAAACATATCGGCTATGACAGGATTGCAGCGTAAGGAGAGAACATTATATATGTCACGATGCAGCATATTATGCCATTTGATTATCAACAGTTTATGGCTTAAAAGATAGACACCTCAAAAATTTACTTGTTTTTTCGCCGAAAATTGAAGATTTAACGTTTTTAACTTTGTTTGTTCTCAAACGGAGGGAAAAAGAGGAAAATCGCTCTTTTAGCCTTTGTAATCCCCGGTTCACAAAGATAAGATCTTTATATATCATATGATGGCATTGAATATGGCAAAGAATACAATGGGGACTAAATTACCCCGAAAATTAGAGCAGAAGATACAGGTCGTGGGAGAGCAGATTAAGCTGGCTCGCCTACGTCGGAATCTGAGCGTAGCTCATCAGGTGGCAGAACGTGCTACTTGTTCTCCATTGACTGTGTCCCGAATAGAGAAAGGCGCCAACAGTAGCAATCGGAATTTACCCACGTGTGCTGTATGCTTTACAACTTGACGGTGATATTTTGTGGCTGGCCAAAGAAAATAAAATAGGGAAGGATTTACAGGATTTGAGTTTGAAGACAAGGAAACGAGTTTCAAAAAAGGGATAGAGCGCATGTTCTTCTGCACGTAAGTTATAAATGCTTCTGTGAGGATAAAAAATATGATTTCAAATTTTGTATTATGCTATAAAAACATTATGTTTGCATTGCATAATAAATAGAGTATATGAAATTCGTTGATAGAATAGATGAAACAGCACGTCTAAAGGATGCTCTTGCGAGAGAGAAGTCCTCGTTAGTCGTGATGTACGGTCGCAGACGCTTGGGTAAGTCAACGCTTATCAAAAGGGTGTTGTTGGACACAGATGTTTATTTCCTTGCCGACCGTTCAGAAGACCAACATCAGAGGACATTACTTGCAAAAGTGTTAGCACAAGTATTTCCGGATTTCGATAAGTTGACATATCCGGATTGGGAGTCTATGTTTCGTGCGGTCAATTATCGGACAGACAAGCGTTTTACTTTATGTTTGGATGAATTTCCGTATCTTGTGGAGCAATCTCCTGAACTGCCGTCTGTGTTGCAGAAACTTATTGATGAAAAGCAACTGAAGTACAACCTTGTACTTTGTGGTTCATCACAAAATATGATGTATGGATTGTTTCTTGATTCTACTGCACCTCTTTATGGCCGTGCCGTTGAGATAATGAGACTTGCACCGATACGTTTACCGTATATTCAGGAGGCATTAAATCTTGATGCGATGAATGCCATTGAAGAATATGCTGTATGGGGAGGTGTGCCGCGCTATTGGGAATTGAGGGAAAACAGAAGTTCGCTTGATGATGCCCTATGGCACAATATCCTTTCTGTAAATGGTACTCTTTACGAGGAACCTATAAAACTGTTTCAGGATGATGTTAAGGATATTGTCAAGACTTCGACGATAATGTCTTATATCGGGACTGGTGCAAACCGGCTTTCCGAGATTGCTGCACGATGCAATGAACCGGCAACCAATCTGTCGCGTCCATTGAAGAAACTTGTCGATCTCGGATTCTTGGAAAAAGATGTTCCGTTTGGGATTGATGAAAAGAATGCGAAAAAGAGTCTCTATAAGATAGCAGATCCGTTTATGGCATTCTACTATCAGTTTGTCGTTCCTAATCGTTCGTTTATCGAACTTGATCGTCGCTTGCCCATAGAACAGGTTTTGAACTCTCATTTCTCGGAATATGTAAGTCTGCAATGGGAAAAACTATGCCGAGATGCAGTAACAGGAAATCTTGTCAATAGTATAGTTTATGGCAAGGCAAAACGCTGGTGGGGTTCTGTTCTTAATGAGGATAAGAAGCCAGAACAGGTAGAGTTCGATGTGATGGCAGAATCGCTTGATAAAAAGTATCTGCTGGTTGGCGAATGTAAATGGACAAATCAAGAGAATGACAAACAGCTTACTGCCGAACTTCTCCGTAAAGCCAATCTGCTACCGTTTGCCAAGAACTATACTATTGTTCCGGTGTTGTTCCTTAAAAAGGCTCCGAAAGATGATGTTGGAAATTCCATATTGCCAGAAGATGTTGTCGAATTAATGAGATAAAGAAAATGGCGCTCCAAATTCAACTCAAAATACTCCACCTTTCCTGTATCAATGCTTTATACTTTCCCTTCATCTCATCTGGCAGAAACGAAGAATCTATAAATACAAACCATTCTGGTAGTACCTTCCTGAATTTGTCGTACACATTTTCGATTGCTTTATCATCGACTTTCATCGTTTTTAAGAGGCTATCAAAATCGGCTTTTTTCAACTTTCGCTTTTTACCGTTCAACGTCAATGCCAGTTCTTCGTTGTCTTGTGGAATAACCAATTTAGTAGATAAGAGGTCATAAGCCGGAGCCAAAACACATTCACCCACTTTTTTGTAAAGAGAAAAGTTCTTCAGGTGCATATCTGCATTTCCAGTCAGGTAACAGAATAACAGTACTTCGAAATAGTTGATTAAATCCAACACCGGATAAGCCGAGAACTCCACTATCTTTTTAGCAATTTGCTCATGAGAACCTTTGTATTTTTGCTCGGTCAGTTTCTCAGTTAGTTGGCACATATCTTCCATCGGAATTTTACCGCCTTTCTTGCCACGATCTATCCGCTTGGTGATGTATGCCAATGAACCATCCTGAAATCGTATCAGGGAGTGAGGAACCGTTTTTATCCGAGCGAGTTCTGCCAGATGCATGGTTAAATCTTCGTTTTCGGGAAGCGATGGATATTGTTCCGTTTGTGGTTTCAAGATATATCCACCCCACAAACCGACTATCGTGAAACGTTTTTCGGCTCCATTAGTCTTTTCCAAGTCAACCGATAATTTTGGCTGAACACCTGTGATTGTAACCTGTGAACGTACTACTTCCAAAGCCAGCGATTCAATATCGGCTTTTGTATAGGGAAGCACAGGCGGAACGGTGGTTCCGAAGATCTTCTTGGAACATCGCGGATGAAAATCAACCTGCCCTTGTTCCAAAAGTTGATAACAGTATAAGCATCTTTCCATGATTATCATTCTTGAATAGGTTGAACACTGACCGCTCCTATGCAGTCTTTACAGCAGGCAAGCAACAAAGACATGCGGTCACGGTTGTTGATTTTCCAGTTCTTTTGGGCAATATCCAGCAGCCAGCCTTCGGGAATAAGCCCATCGAAGAAAGGATGCAACACATTACTAACAAATGGTTTATCCGTTAGAGGTAATGTGAGGCTTACCGGTTCGGCTTGTTTATTTGCCAAATAGCCTGTGTCATACACAAAAGTATATCCGTTTTCATCTTCGGTGAGCGTACCTGCCGTATGGTCATACATAAATATTTTAGCTTGTTTCATTGTTCTATCAGATTATTTCTGTCCATTGGAACAACACCCAATTGCATCCCGAACAATTTTAATACTTGATTTACCTTGTCCATTTTCAGGGTTTCCTTACCCTGTTCCAATTCGCGCAAGAAACGCAAGCCAACGCCTGCTTTCCGTGCAAACTCTTCGCGCGAAAATCCAAGCGCTTTGCGCTTCGACTTCACATATTCGTTTAATGGTAGATTCTCCATATTCAATACCTTTTCGGGTACAAATATAGTGATTATTTTTTTTAATAGCACCTTTTCGGGTATTATATTGAGTGAGAAGGATAATAAAACACCCGAAAGGGTACTGAATAATACCAACGCCAATCCCCGCCATCCTTTCACAGAACCAATCACCTCACAGATAATCTGTTCTGAAGTTTTTAATAACGAATTAGTAAATGTGTCTACTTTCTAAGGCTGGTACATTAGATCTTACCGCCGTAAAAATTACCATTGTAAAATTTACGGCAGTAAAGTTTAAACCACTAGCAAAGTTGCTAATAAAATCAAGAACGTAGCACTATCAAAACGCTGAATTAGTAACCCAAACATTCCAGTTTTTACTCCACAAGTAACGCAGCGTCTGTAACAACCTTTCACGTGAAGAAATCAAGCACAACCGTTTCATTCGCCTTATCCACGACATCCTCGTTAAATGAAGCCAAATAGATCCGGGTCGTATTTTCAGAGGTATGCCCCATCGCTTCGCTGATGACAGCCAGTGCCACTCCTTTTCTTTTGGCTTGGGTAGCCCAAGTGTGGCGTGCCACGTATGAACTAAGCGGTTTTTCCAGTTCCAATATCTTAGAAAGTTCTTCCAACGCCTTATTATATTTGCGCAGGGCACTTGCATAAGAAAGTTCTTTCCGAGTCCACGGGCAATAACATAACGGAAATAAAAAAGGTATATTCTCATCCGCTATTCGATGTTTATGGATGATATCCAAAACATAAGGAAGAAGTTTTACCCGTATCCGCTGACCGGTCTTCTTTCTCTTGTACACGATCTCGTCCCCGACAATATCCGTCTTGAGCAAATGAGCCACATCCACGAAAGCCATCCCCCGGGTAAACATACTGAACAGAAACAGATCACGGGCAAAATCCAAGTTGGGTTTTCGCCTCAAATCCAACTCCAGCAACCGTGAAACCGTTTCCCTCGTGATAGCCCGTTTAACCGTTCGTTCCACTCCCGTGAATACCTTCCGAAAAGGAAAATGATCCTCCCGAATCAACCCGTTGCCCACCGCTTTATTGTAGACCGCGCGTAATATCCGCATATAAAAAGAGATCGTGTTCAAGCACACTCCTTTTGATTTCAAGTAATTCTCGAACTGCTTGACCAGAGAAGCACTAATCTCATTCAAACGAATATCCTGTCCCTGCCGGAAGTCCTTAAAACTCTTCAACGTGCTGCAATACGTACCGGAAGTTCTCTCCCTACCCACGCCTTTCAATTCTTCAATACACCCACCCATAAAAGAAAACAACGTGCCTTTCGTCAATCGCCTGTTGTATTCATTGACAATCATCCGCACCGTGTACTCCTCTTTATTGACTTCCCACCAGCCGATAATATCCCGCAATTCATTCACCACCAGCCTAAGCCTTTCCCGTGCCGCCTGCACGATTACCTGCCGTCTGGGCTCACCGCCCGTCCAGCGAATATCATTACTTGCCTTATCCCATTCCCACGCGTGTAATTTTATCCCCGTGGCTAAAACCCCGATCTTACGCCGATGTATGATTTGTATAAAACAAGACCCCATCTTACCCTCTACCGTTGACTCTCTAAATCTTATTTTTATAGAAGCCATATTATCTCCTTTCTACATTAAACGTCCAACCTCCCGACACTTAACCGCATCGCGCTACAAGCACAACGAAGTCCCCTGTCGGAATTAACTCCAATCCATCCCCCTATAGTTAGTTTTATACCGATACCCTTCCAAAAGTTTCACTTTTCTCCCTCTTTTTCTCCCCTCACGCTCGTCTACACACATCACCGAGCCTTACTCGATATCCAAAACTAAACACCTCACAGTTTACTCCCTCAAATATAATACAAGTAGAGCATTTAAGCAAATCCACGGGAAAGAACCTCGTACGTTCATTTCCATGTAAAAAAGACCACGCTATCGTTGACCTCGAATAAAAAGATAATATGCATACAATAACAACGGAGCATAAACACTCGTTTATATTTATGCTCCGTTGTTACTACGTTGTTGCTATGTATTTAGTCGAGAGCATCGGTAGCCCGACCAGAAGGCAAAGCGCATTCAGCGTCTACCCGGCAGATTCCCCCAACAAATCCGGGCGTAACCGTCTTGTACGTTCCAAGGCTTGTTGTTCCTGCCACTCGTCAATCAGGGCGTGATTGCCTGATAACAGCACATCCGGCACCCGCCAACCGTTGAACTCCGCGGGACGCGTGTACACGGGCGGGGCAAGCAGGTTGTCCTGAAACGAATCGGTCAAAGCGGATGTTTCGTCCCCCATGGCACCCGGCAACAAACGCACGATGGCGTCCGTCATGATACAGGCGGGCAACTCCCCTCCCGTCAGCACGTAATCACCCACGGAAATCTCCCGGGTAATCAAATGCTCCCGAATCCGGTGGTCAATCCCTTTATAATGCCCGCAAAGAATCATAATATTCTCCTTCAACGACAATTCATTCGCCATCTTCTGGTTGAATGTAGGGGCATCCGGGGCGGTGTAGATAATCTCGTCGTAATGTCGCCGAGAAGTCAATTCATTGATACAATCAAAAATCGGCTGTACCGCCATCACCAGTCCGGCATCCCCGCCGAAAGAATAGTCATCCACCTTCCGGTGCTTATCCTTCGACCAATCCCGTATATTATGGATATAAATCTCCACGATCCCTTTTTCTTTCGCCCGTTTGATAATCGAATGATTCAAAGGACTCTCCAGTAACTCTGGTACAACACTTAATATATCAATGCGCATAACAATTGAAAATTGAAAGTTGAAAGTTGAAAATTGAAAATGCCAATGACGGCGAATCCAAATCCCGTACAAAGATACAAATATCTACCTTTTCCGAAAAACTTTTTTGGCAAAGCAGAAAAGCTCCCTTATATTTGTCCGGTTATTCATCACCTGCCATGACAGAAGTAATTATTGAAAAGGGACAATTCGCAGACATCAACGAGCTGGAACAATTATATAATGACTTGAATGATTTCCTTGCATCCGATATTAACCACCCGGGATGGATCAAAGGAGTGTACCCCGTCCGGGAAAACGCGGAAAAGGGTGTCAAAGAAGGTAACCTGTACGTGGCAAGACGCGACGGGCAGATTATCGGTTCCATAATACTGAATCATCACCCGGAAGAAGCGTACAAAATTGCACCGTGGGGTATTGATTCGGATTACAGTAAAATATTCGTGATTCACACGCTTGTCGTTCACCCGGACTTTCTGAAAGCCGGCATCGGGAAAAAATTAATCTCCTTCGCGTGTGAATCAGGAAAAGAGCAAGGTATGACTGCGATTCGTCTGGACGTTTACGTGAACAATATTCCCGCCATCAAACTGTACGAGAAATTTGGATTCAAACACGTGGCTACGGTCGATCTGGGACTTGGAGAGTACGGACTGCACAAATTCCACTTGTACGAAAAGATACTGTAACAGGAATCGTATCGTAAATTCAACGCTTAAAAGGAACAGCCTCCAACTTCACATACTTGATTCCTGTTGAACTTTGATTTCTTGTAAGTTTATATTATCTTTGTTATAACAATAAACAAAAAACATGGGAAGTGAAGATTTACAAGAACGATATATCAATCCTTACACCGACTTCGGTTTCAAGAAATTGTTCGGCACAGACATGATACAGGAATGAGTTTTCGAACGTTTTTTCAAAGCGGCAGAAATTGCCGGGTTCTCCAAGCAAGAACTATTTGAATACGAGGATAGCCTGAAAGTTTTCCGAGATTGGTACAATGTGGTTAAAACGGCAGAAAAGAAAGGGCATATTAAAGGATTTGAGGAAGGTGAAAAGAAAAAACAAATAGAAATAGCCAAAACTTAAAAGCCTTGGAAGTTCCAACAGAGGTTATAATTAAAGGAACCCGCTTATCGCGAGAAGAGATTGAAAAGTTATAAAAACTTTCGACATAAAATAAATCAGCCAACTAGAATTAGTTGGCTGATTTATTTTATTGTTCAATTATTTCAAGTAATCTTCAAAATAATCCGTCACTTTCTGCATCAGATGAATACGGTCACGTCCCATAACATTGTGCTCGGCACAAGGATAAGGGAAGTAATCCACTTGCACGTTATTTTTGATACATTCCCGGATAAAACTCAAGCTATGTTGCCATACCACGACAGGATCTACTGCACCTTGACAAATCAACAATTTGCCTTTCAAGTCTTTGGCCTTGGCGATCAAACTCACTTTGGCGTACCCCTCGGGATTCTCCTGCGGGGAGTCCATATAACGCTCTCCATACATAGCCTCGTACCATTTCCAGTCAATCACGGGACCTCCGGCAACACCCACTTTATAAATATCGGGGTAATTGGTAATCAACGAAATCGTCATAAACCCGCCGTAACTCCAACCGTGAACACCAATACGATCTGCATCCACCCAAGGGAATGACTTCAGCCACTCGATACCTTTCACCTGATCTTTCATTTCCACCTGACCGCATTGGCGATGAATCACCTCCTCGAAAGCCTTTCCCCGGTTCGGAGTACCATGATTATCAATAATAAATACCACGTAACCGTGTTGAGCCATATACATTTCCCACATGCGGATATTGGCATTCCAGATATTGGTCACCATTTGAGCATGCGGTCCGCCATACACGTAATGAATTACCGGGTATTTCTTGTTCGGGTCGAAATTCATAGGCTTAATCAACCGATAGTATAAATCACTACCGTCGTCAGCCTTTATAGAGCCCAAAGTAACTTCACCCCAGTTGTAATCCTTGTTCGGGTTCTCCACCTCTTGAACACGGCGTACCACTTTACCGCTATTGGTAGCCAAATCAACGTTGCGAGGGGTCTTTACACTACTGTAACTATCGATAAAATAACTGCAATCCCCGCTCATCGTGATCGTGTGCCAACCTTCCTCGGGAGTCAGACGGGTTTTCTTGCCACTCTTCACGTCTACCCGGAAAAGTTGTTTTTCCACCGGGGACACTTCCGAAGAAAGGTAATACACGTACTTCCCGGCACGATCCATACCCGCGTAAGCCACGTCGGCATCGACATCCGTCAGACGTTTGATCAGCTTGCCGTTCACGTCATACAAGTAAAGATTGAAATAACCGTCCCGGTTATTCGTCTCGTAAAGGAACTGTTTCGGGTTATTCTTCATGAAAACCAGCCCGTTTTGAGGCTCCACGTAAGTATCGGATTTTTCCTCGAACAACGTGGCAATCTGTTTCCCGGTAGAAGCATCGTATTTGTTCAAACGCATGTGATCCTGTCCCCGGTTCAACACCTGAATATACACGATGTCGGATTCCGGCGCCCACGTCACGCCCGTGAGATACTGTTCCCGCCCGAAATCATTCACGTCCAGAAAGACAGTAGTACCGGAAGCGATGTCATAAACCCCCATCGTCACCAACTCGGACTTCATTCCCGCCATCGGGTATTTGATTTCTTTCAGATCTCCGGTACGGCTATTGATGTCCAACAAGGGAAAATTCGTCACTTCGCTCTCGTCCTTACGGTAAAACCCAAGTTTCTTACCGTCAGGCGACCAAAATATACCGCCCGTGATACCGAACTCGTTGCGACTAACCACCTGACCGTTCTCGATATTCTTGTTCTCATCGGAAGTCACGGCGTAACTGTTTCCCCGTTCATCCATGTAATACAAATTGTTGTCTACCGTGTAAGCATACATGTTACCTGCCTTCGAGTAGGTCTGATTAGCCGCCCCTTTCGGGAAAGAAAAAGTTTGTTTCAACTGTTTTTTCTCCACGTCGATATGGTAAATTTTCCCTTGACGGGCAACTACCAGCGTATTTCCGTCCAACCAAGAAAAATTAGGGAAGCCTTTCAAATCAGCCCCGATAATTTTGTTTAACTCCGGCACAGTCAACAAAACGGTTTTCTCACCTTTATCCGCCGACTCCCCCATGAGTCCTTCACGGTCGAGATAAGTAAACTGATTCTTATCCCCCTGCCATTGGATATACTTTGCCCGCGGATACAAATGGTACCCCACGACAGCCTCTTCCATGGTCAAAACCTTCTCCTGTGCATTCAAACCGAACATCATACTTAATCCGATTATCGTCAACAATGTTTTTTTCATCCTTTCTTCTGCTGTTATTATTTATTCATCAATTGTAAATTCATCTCTATCTTCCAAAACGGGAAATTTTGCACGGAACCCTTCCAAAGCACCCAAATCGACATCTGCCACCTGTACTTCGTCGGCATAAGGCTCACAAGCCACCAGCACCTCTCCCCGGGGAGATATCACCATAGAATCGCCGGAATATTGCAGACCGTTTCCGTCCTCCCCCACGCAATTCACGCCCACCACGTAGCACTGGTTCTCGACGGCCCTCGCCTTCAACAATATCTGCCAAGGCTCCCTCCTTGCCTCCGGCCAGTTAGCCACGTAAACAGCCAAGTCATACCCGGAAGTATTACGGCTCCACACGGGGAATCGCAGGTCGTAACAAATGAAAGGCGCAATCTTCATGCCCTTGTATTCAAACACCGGCAACTCGTGCCCGGCGGTAAAATGCTCGTCTTCATGCCCCATCGTGAAACGGTGCCTTTTATCGTAATGCAACACTTTCCCCCCCGGAAATGCCGCCAGCAAACGATTGAAATAATGTCCGTCTTCAAAATAAATGGTCGATCCCATGACCAAAGCGTCTTTCTCGTCCGCCCAATCCTGCATACACCGGTATACCGCCTCGTGGAAAGGAGCCACCTGATCTTTACCCGTCATCGTGAAACCGGAAGAAAACATCTCCGGCAGCACGATAATATCCACCCCGTTTATGTCACTCATACGTTTGTTGAAGAGTTTCAAATTCAAGGGAACATTTTCCCATTCCAAACGTGCCTGTACGATTGCTACCTTCATAATCCTTTTATTTTAATTTAATCTCCTGCCGAAAAGTTTTCCGGATGACGGGGATTAGCGTCCTTGTAAGTCGACATGATGTATTTCAAGTCGGCATCCGGATCCCCCGAGGGGATAAACCGAGGTCCCCACGTGCAATATTTATCTTTATAATCGATTCTGCCCAGGTACACGGGAACACCCGCCTCTTTCGCGATTACCAGAAATCCTTTCTTCCATTTCTTTCGCTTTTTGCGACTTCCTTCCGGGGTAATCGTCAGGTACATCACGTCCCGTTTATTAAATTCCTCCACCATCCGCTCTACAAGATGATTTTCTTTATTTCCCCGGTCAACGGGAATCACGTTCAAGGCTCTCAGGATAGCCCCCAAGGGAAAAAAGAAAAATTCCTTCTTCATTAATATATAAGTAGGAATCCCATAACTCATGAACGTGAGCTTCCCCCATATAAAATCCATAATAGAAGTATGCGGCACGGAAATCACCACCGCTTTTTTATCCACGGGCAAACTTCCCTTGAGTTTCCAACCGAACATTTTCAGTATCAGACGTGCGATATATTTCATAACTTTTACTATTTCCTAAAATCTTGCCAAAGTTAGTACTTTTCCGGGAATAACACCTAACTAAAATAGGACACAATGTTTTTTATTACAAATAATATCGAACAAGAACACGATTCTCTATCCTACACACTCGTGCCATATTTTCAGTCTCGAATAATTAATTAACAACAACTTCGCTTCACTTGAATAACGTGAAGCGAAGTATAATATAAACTTTTCCAACGATAATACAGACTATTATTTCTGAACTTTAACCCACTTTATGGCATCAGCAACGACAACTTGCGGATCACTATCTTTGTCAGCGGAATTACGTTTACGATCCCTGTCACTCAATGTCACCCTTCCCTTCCCGTGGAAATCAAAAACACCCAAGGACAACCATCCCCCATCATCCTTACTCATAGAAAGCACAACCTCGTGTTCTTCCTTCCCGTCAAATACGGTATAATAGTACTCCCTTAAGAAATCACTGATTCTGTTTCTTTCAAAAGGTTGATAACAAAATACCTCGTATGCTCCCTCGGGTAAATCGGCTTCCCACTGTACTTTTTGATTACCCTTACCCCCGAATTTAAAATACGCTCCTTTCACGGGAAAACCATACCCCTCTTTATTGATCGTAAAACCCCAGTGCTCAGCAGGGGCAAATGCGTAATATTTGGCGCGTGTTTCAACTTGCCCGAAGAAAGAAGCTATATTAAACTTTCTAGTTTCAAGGATCGTGAATCCAGGGTCAGAGTCATCCACGACAACCTCATTTTCGTTCCCCGTTAAAAACGAGGTTGAATCGAGGGGTAAATACCACGTGGTTGTATCAGTATAAACATCTCTTCTCTCGTTCGATAATTCTACATATCCCGGAACATTCAAAGATAGCAATGTATTGACATTAAAATTAATAACATTTGATACTCGCATCTTTATCGCTCGTCCCTCTCCAGCAGGAATGATCCATCCCGGATGGTCACCATTTATCTTGATGATACCCGGAACTTTACCCCGGTTAAATACCTTGAAATCGAATGTACTACAACCTCTCTCACCTCTTACAGAAATGGTACGCCCGTCTATCTCGAAAAGAGGTAACTCGTTACTTCTAAACCAGTTCACAACAATGGAGTCGAGCCTAACGTTAAAACGGGCAAAGATTTCTTGCGAGAAATCCTCAAAGATTGCTTCCTCGAAAAGGTGTTGTTTGAGAAAATCGTGATAAGCCTTGTTAAATTCTTTTTTTCCAATTTGGATCGCCAGCAAGGCGTTTAATTCCGCACATTTTTTACGAATGATCTTATCAAGCAGTTCCTGAGATAACAATGGATCGTTTAATGCCTCTTCCAGACTATGGTCTTTCAAGTAATCAACGATATAATATTCGACCTTCGCCTCATTCGTCCCATGTTTCCAAATTAATTCGGGATAAAAAGTCAAGAACAAGACATCATTAATCAAGGGGCACTCATCAGAGTAAACGAAACTCGTGTTACCCATACCGCTTGATTCCAGACCATAACTTCCCCGCTCAAACAGTTGAAATTCATTATCAAACCATAATTGAGTTTCTGGTTCTTCGTACGATCGTAATTGAGTTTTCAATTTCTTGTTGTCAGAAAAGAAAGACATATCCACCGAGTATTTCTTTTCCGGAAGAAATATCATTCCCCCTTGCACCCTTTCTCCCTCCTGCAAGGCCTTCCCCGTGAACACATGAAAAGCACACGGCACTTCCACTATGGTGATCCAACTGTAAGGATATTGTAGTGTGGGATCAACGGCAATTTTATTCATCATGCGTTTTACGGCATAATTGTTATTATTACCATAAAATCCTATTGAAACTTTAGCACTTTCGATTATGTCCGACCACTCCTCCTTGGGAATATTATTGTAAATGTCGAGCATATACTCGTGTCCGGGCAAGTAAAACAGTTCCACTCTCGTCGGGTTTTCATCCTTTGCTGGTTTCGGCCTTTTAAAGTCAGTAATTGATTCGTCCCATTCCCATTTTTTCTCATCACTACCGACCACGATCTCCCGTTTCTTGTAGTTACCGACGCAAAGGCTGATTCCCTTCATGTCATGCTCGAACGTGAACGTCGTCTTCCCGAGCGTTTCCCGATTCGCCTCTCCCTGGCATATTGCCACCAGATTCGGATTATGTCCCACTTCCAGCTTGTAACGGGTAAACATGGCTCGTCTGAAACCGGATGCATCGTAGGGAGGCACACTGACCGGGTACCAAGCACATTCCGGCGTGAGTAATTTGTACCCTTTCTCGCAAAATGCGGGACTATAACCGAAATGGTAAATATCAATCGTGTTCACTGCCGGGGAAGCATACTTCTCTTCCGGGGTATCGAGAAAACAAAAACTATTGTCGATTTTCCCCTCGTATTTCACGATCACTTCTTTTGTCTCGCCGGGAGATACCTTCCAGTCCGCAAGAAGCACTTGCAGTTCACGCTGGTACTTGATATTTTCCCCGTCTACGGTAACCGAGGAGATCACAAGTCCGGGATTCAGGTAAAGAATCAAGGGAAGTTCCTCGTCATCCTTGTTTTCTACAGTCATTCGGCTGGTCACGGCAATTCCCCCGTTTTCCGTTTCTTTCAAATGAAGTTTGTTATCCACTATTTTTAATACCTTTTTCTGGTAATATCTCGAATAAACTTCCCAGAACGCTTCCCGTTTGTCGTTACTGGATTGAAAACCATGAAAAACCGCAAAACCTACAGCAAAAAACAACGGGAATAGTGCTACCCACGCTAACCGAGATACCATTCGCATGTCATTAGGAATCCGAGGATAAAAAAACACGGCAAAAACTGCAAAAATGATACCTAAAAACAAGATAAAGCCCCGTTGTAACAAATAACTCGTGAGATTCACGTGTCCAGTGAAATCGGAAAACATGTTGGGAATCCTCGTTGCCAACGGGTCAAATAAACCGTTTAACCACACAGAACCGGGAAGGGTCAACACGCCAAGAATAGCTGTCAAAAGGATTACACTCAAACCCTGATTTTTCGTTAGTCTTACTACGAGAGTCGAGAGCCCCAAACAAAAGACCAAAGTCGGGAGGTTCAACGTCAACCAATAAAAGAAGTAATACCTGATGTTAAACACATTGGAATAAAAAAGAAGATTCAGCAAACCACAAAAGACGAAGCTCAACACGTTGACTATCGAAAAGGCAAGGAATTTTCCCACGACATTCCCTATCGAACTTTCTGAATTCCCCTGCGGGTGAACATTCAAAGCATCTATGGTATCCATATGGGATAATCTCGTGTCATTAATAACGAGTATTGTCACAAAAAAAAGTTGCAATATATTGAACAAGTAAGCACTCCGGAAAGGCATAGACGAAGGTAACGCCTGGGATACCCATTCCATTGGAGGTTGCTTTAAAAGTTGATCGAGACTTTCAACATGGAATAAAGCAGATAACGACGTGAACATGTAAAGAACAATTCCCACCATCCCAAGAATAGCAAACATCAAAAAAATAATATTCCGTCGGACACGTTTGAACCCGTATAAAGTTTCAATAAAGATATGATTACCGCACATAATACTCATATATAAATTCTTGTTGATAAACTGAGTGGGATTATTCTTTTATCACGGCAATTTAACAGTTAGTTTCGCCGTTGATGTAACATATCCATAAGCGTTTTTGAATTGTACGCTATAGTTTCCATCATCTTCTGGATATACCTCTTCTATTACGAGTGTTGCAGTATAATCTTTAAAAGTAGAATAACACCAAACTCCCATTGAAATTTCAACACCATTCTTAAACCACGTAACTGAACTGACGGCTGTCGAAACTGTAGCCTTAAAAACAGCAACATCCCCTTTAACAACAATTACATCTTGGAGATGCTTGAGTATTTTAGGTGCCTCACCAACAAATGCTACTCCTTCTTGAGAATTTATACTATATTGCTCCACAATTTGATCTTCTCCACTGAATCCCGTCAATCCTAAAAATAATATGATGACAAAAACAATTCTCTTTTTCATGTTATTTGTATTTTAAATTAGTAAATAATTAGTATTACAAAAATATTAAAATAAATTCATATATCAAAGAATTTACCCTATTTTTAAAAAGATTAAAAAATAGTTCATTAGGCAATATAGTATATTTTTAGCTATTTTGAAAATCATCAAATTTAAAAGAATAATTTTCCATATATCGGCAATATACTAAATACTTCTTCGTATTTTGATAAAATTCAAGCAAACACACAAAACTAATCATAATATCATTATTTTCTTGAATTACCATTCTTGATTTCGACCCGCTTCATGATATTAGCAATAATATCTCACTACCATTCACGACATTTTACCTTTAATTATTCAATATCCACTTAAAAATACGAATCCAAAGAATTTCTATTAAAAACAACACCGTTTTATTCAGTGAAATCTTTGCCGTTTCAAAAACAATTACTACTTTTGCCGAGCGAAAATTTAACCTCAGGGGTACACCAAGTGGAGAAATGCCCACCCCATGGTATTAACTTAAAAATGAATTAGAACAATGTACGCAATTGTAGAAATCGCAGGACAACAATTCAAAGTTGAAAAAGACCGTAAAGTCTATGTTCACAGACTGGCTGCAGAAGAAGGTTCTCAAGTAGAATTTGACAAAGTATTTTTAGTGGACAACGAAGGAGATATCAAAATCGGTACTCCAATTGTAGAAGGAGCCAAAGTTACGGCAAAAGTATTATCTCACTTGAAAGCTGACAAAGTAATCATCTTCAAGAAAAAGAGAAGAAAAGGATACTGCAAAAAGAACGGTCATCGTCAATGTATGACTCAAATTCAGATCGAAACGATCAACGCTTAATTTATTTTGTAACTTCTAAAATTATAAGACGATATGGCACACAAGAAAGGAGTCGGTAGCTCTAAGAACGGTCGTGAATCAGAAAGCAAACGATTAGGAGTAAAGATTTTCGGCGGACAATTCGCCAAGGCTGGTAGTATTATTGTTCGTCAAAGAGGAACTGTACACAACCCCGGATTGAACGTGGGATTAGGTAGAGATCATACCTTGTTCGCATTGATCGACGGAAAAGTTGTTTTCAAAAAGAAACAAGACAACAAATCGTACGTTTCTGTTGAAGCTATTGCCGAGTAAACAGAAAAATGAACATATTTCGAACTCCTGTCCTTGGTAAAGTACAGGAGTTTTTTTATTTTTACACCCCGGAACAACGGTATCCTCAAAAGCCTTTTGTTCCCGTAATCTAAAATCTAAAACCTAAAATTAAGACGGGATGCTAAACCTTAAATTTATTCAGGAAAACAAAGAAACGGTGATTCGTAAATTAGCCGTCAAAAACTTTGATGCCAAGGAATTAGTAGAAAAAATCATCTCTCTTGACAACGAGAGAAAAAACCTTCAAAAAGAATCAGACGATAAACAAGCCGAAATGAATAGCATCTCGAAACAAATCGGCTCGTTGATGAAAGAAGGAAAAAAAGAGGAAGCGGAAACTGCCCGTGCAAACACCACCCGTTTGAAAGAGGAAATCGCCGCGTTGACAACCAAGCACAACGAAACGCTGAACGAGTTGAACACGCTCATCGTGCGCCTGCCGAACCTTCCCCACGACTCCGTACCTCCCGGCAAAAGCGATGCCGACAACGTGATCGTGAAAGTATGCGACAACGTGCCCGCCCACGAGGAAGGACAACTCCCCCACTGGGAGCTGGCAAAGAAATATCAATTAATCGATTTCGAGGTAGGTGTAAAAATCACCGGAGCCGGATTCCCCGTGTACAAAGGATTGGGAGCCCGTTTGCAAAGAGCCTTAATCTATTTCTTTCTGGAGGAAAACATCAAAGCCGGGTTCGAGGAAGTACAACCGCCCCTCGTGGTGAATGAAGATTCCGGCTTCGGAACCGGACAATTACCCGATAAGGACGGACAAATGTATTACGTGAACGAGGATAAACTTTACCTTATCCCGACGGCAGAAGTTCCGGTAACGAACCTTTACCGGGATGTTATTCTTGACGCAGACCAGTTGCCGGTAAAAAACACTGCCTATTCGGCTTGTTTCCGCCGGGAAGCGGGTTCATACGGTAAGGACGTGCGCGGATTGAATCGTCTGCACCAGTTCGATAAAGTGGAAATCGTGCAAATCACTCGCCC
Source organism: Butyricimonas sp. Marseille-P3923 (assembly GCF_900184685.1). Classification (GTDB taxonomy): domain Bacteria; phylum Bacteroidota; class Bacteroidia; order Bacteroidales; family Marinifilaceae; genus Butyricimonas; species Butyricimonas muris. The sequence continues at coordinate 523,153 of NZ_FXXL01000007.1, read as the reverse complement.
GGAAGCGTCTTACGAGGCTCTGGACGGTATGGTAAAACACGTGGAAGGCTTGTTGCAAAAACTGGAACTACCTTACCGTATCGTTCGGTTGTGCGGTGGTGACCTGAGTTTCACGTCTGCCCTAACTTACGATTTCGAGGTATATTCCAAAGCCCAGAATCGTTGGTTGGAAGTCAGTTCCGTTTCCAATTTCGAGGAATACCAAGCGAATCGCTTGAAACTGCGTTTCCGGGACAAAGGAGAGAAGAAAACCATCATGGCTCACACGCTTAACGGCAGTGCGCTGGCTCTGCCGAGAATCGTGGCTTCCTTGCTGGAAAATAACCAAACACCGGAAGGCATCCGTGTACCCGACGTTTTACGCGGATTCATGGGTACGGACTATATCAGATAATAATCAATTTAGGACGTGACCGTAGCGGTCACGTCCTAAATTTCACCTCGATACCTATGCGTTTTATCTACAACACAACATTCCACGTCGAAGAAGAAATAGAGGGTGCATTCAGAAAAGCCATCCACGAATTTTATATTCCTTTCGTCAAAACCAAAGGAGTATGCTGTGACGTTCTGTTCACCAGAATACTGGTAAATGAAGAGGATGGGAAATCATTCTCCCTGCAACTCGTTTTCTCCGTTGCAGACGATTACGCTGTTTTCATGGAACTATACAAAGAAAAATTACTGGGTGTATTGACTGAAATGTTTGGAGAAAAAATGCTTCATTTCAGCACCACGCTGGAAGAAGTATAGAAATCTAAAGGATATGGAAAAACTAATCATGGGCATCGATCCCGGAACTAATTTCATGGGATACGCGATTCTCCGCACTACCGGAAAGAACAGCAGACCCGAACTTGTCGTGTCCGGAGTCGTGGACATGAAGAAACTGGGTGATCCATACCTGAAGTTACAACGGGTATTCCAAAGAACCCTGCAAGTCATCGACTCCTATCACCCGGACGAATTAGCCATTGAATCACAGTTTTACGGGAAAAACATCCAATCCATGCTCAAGTTGGGACGCGCGCAAGGCGTGGCCATAGCTGCCGCACTGCAACGCAACATACCTATCTTCGAGTACGCTCCAAAAAAAATCAAGATGAGCATCACGGGTACAGGAGAGGCATCAAAAGAACAGATCGCCATCCTGTTAGGCAAGTTTATGGTTATGCCCGACACCATTTCGACACTGGACGAAACGGACGCCATCGCCATCGCTTATTGCCACCATATACAAGGCAACCTCCCGACAACAGGCAGTTCCAAATGCAAAGACTGGGGAGATTTCATCAAACAGAATCCGGATAAGGTTTTGTAAAGCGATAAATTGCTTTACAAAGTTGCAGGTTACAAGTTGAGCCCTACGGCTCTGCAAGTTGCAGGTTGGCTTTTATACAATAGCAAATAGGGTTATCGCCTTCGCCATAACCCTATTCAACAATGCAAAGTCAAACAATTTTAATCAACAATATTCAAATAAATCGTTTCTTGCGCATAAGGATAAAATTCTCTATCCATCTGAGCTTTTTCTTTCATTCGCGGGTCAAGCTGTATAGCTTTCTGCAAAGCGTCAGCCATGGTCCGCGTATCTTTCAATCTGGCAGCAGCTACAGCCATCAAATAATATTCATCTCCTGTCGTCAAGTTCAAACTCTTAAAAGTCTGTAAAGCGGCACGATTGTCATTAGCCATCAATTGCGCGTAAGCAAGATTTACATCAGGCATTGCCTTCAAGTAGGGAATAGCCTTGTTATACTCGCCTTGCTGCAATAACAACATACCTAAATTGTACTTGGCCTCTTTCTTGATAGATGCTTTGGAATACATATTTTGGGCTTGCGCATTATTTCCCTCGTTTTGGTACACGATACCCAAATTATTGAACACTTCCGGTTGCTCTTTCATCACGGCAGCCGACTCCAACAACTTCTTGGCTTTCCGGTAATCCTTGTTCCGGATAGCCATAGCGGCCAAATCATTCAATAAACTCACGTCAGTCTGTGCAGACAACACTGAATTTTCCTGTAATTGAGGTACATAATAAGCAGTTGCCTGATTCTCTACCTGTATAACAGCAGGCATCGTGTAGAATATAAAGAAGTCAGCACGACGAAGAACAGGAAGAACAACATCTTTCAACTCCGGAACCGATTTGATATATGAATCAAGAATAGCTGCACGTTTTGCCAAACTCGGGGCAGCCTTCAAATCTTTCACGATCGCGGCTTTATTCCGTATATTAGAGTCATCCAACAACAGATACAAACCATCCCAGTTCTCGTCTACCAAATTAGACACGATAAGTTTGGAATCCTTTGCCACCGGAGTATTTGCCAGAGCAAGGTCTTTCTCGAAGAAAGACTTGGCAGCCTTGAAACGGTTCGTCGTCAGATTCTTGTTCAATCTCTCCGGTCCTTCAGGAGAACTGGAAACATACATGACCATCTCCGTGATCTTGGCATCCTTATTAGCCAACACTTCTTTCATAACCTTGGCGGCCTGCGTCATCACGGTTGATTTCTTTTGCGCGTCCGTGATCACGGATTGAGATAACGGGAACAATACATAACCGCTGACCACACCTACGCCCGTGGCGGGAACATCTTTCACGAATGTTTCGGTAAACAACGGTATCGCGTTAGGATTATTAGGTAAGGAATAAGCGTAAGTTTTCCACTCTTTCACCCCGTTCGTGTTCAATATAGCAGGAGTCAAAGTAACGCTCTTGTTCTTCATAATTGCCTCGATATCAGCGATTAGCACGCCTTTCTGCATACCGTCACGGTACGGGAAAGACAAATTATAAGTTGCCATCGTATTACCCTTGTACTCTACCACGGGATAATCCGTCCCTTTCACTTTCTCTCCTTGGAAATAAAGTGGTGCCATAGCCTCTTCTCCACCGGGATATTGCATCTTGGGAGTCACTTTCAAAATTAACTTCTTATAAAACTGCTTGGGAGCGAAAGCAATATTATAATTAAAATTCACCGTTCCATCCACCGCTGTCAACTGCTGAGGTGAGACCTTCCCCACTACTGCCGTTTCGATGGCTTCTCTCTCTAACTTCTTCATGGTATTACACCCCACCATCAAGAAAGAAAGCATCAAAATAACTCCACTACTTATCAAAGATAATTTTTTCATAGTTCTCTTTTTTTGCGTTCAACTTATTCCATTCATTAAAAATGTTCATATTTTTCAATTCATATCCTCTATAACGAATTTTATTGAATAAGGTTTTTTATCTTTGTCAAAACTTTTGAAGTAAGAGAGAGCAATTCACAATAATTATGGAAGAAACTGTTAAACCGATATACATTGAACAACTTTTTAAGAGCAAAAATCCAAAATTAGCACGCTGGATTCCTAAATTCGTTTATTCATTCTTAAAAAGATTAATTTGCCAGGACCAAATCAACGATTTTATCTCGAAATACGGGGACCGCAAGGGACTCGATTTCGCTGACGGAGTCATGGAATACCTTGACTTATCCTTTAAAATCGAGGGAGAAGAAAACCTTCCCGCTCCCAACGGACGATACATATTCGCCGCCAACCACGTTCTCGGCGGTCCGGACGGAATTATACTGATCTCTTATTTAGGTAGAAAATACAGTCCGTTAAAATTCCCGGTAAACGACTTGTTGATGAACTTGAAGAACTTGAACAACATCTTCCTGCCCGTCAACAAGCACGGGGCTCTGGCAAAAGAAGCCGCTGCTGATCTCGAAAACGCTTTCGCTTCCGACGCGCAAATAATCACCTTCCCGGCAGGGATGGTCAGCCGTAAGACCAAGGGGGTAATCATTGATCCCGAGTGGCAAAAGAGCTTTATCGTGAAAGCCGTGAAATACCAACGCGATATTGTCCCGATACACGTGAAAGGCGAGAACTCCAAGTTCTTCTACAACCTCGCTAACTTCAGAAAAAAAATAGGCTTGAAAGTAAACCTCGAAATGATGTGCCTCCCCAAGGAAACATTCAATAAAAAAGGTTCTACTTTTACATTAAGTATAGGTAAACCCATCCCGTGGGAAACGTTCGATAAAAGTAAGACTCCCAAAGAGTGGGCAGCAGAAGTGAAAAAAAACGTATATAGTTTATAGATTCAAAATTATGCAACCAGTTATTTATCCTGTCGATAAAGCAAAATTGCTAGCTGAATTAACGGAAGAAAGATTTATCCGGAAAACCAATAAAGGCAATAATGAAATATACTCGTTCAATGCCTTCAACAGTCCCAACCTCATGAGAGAGGTCGGACGGTTACGTGAATTGACTTTCAGGACAGCGGGGGGCGGGACAGGAAAAGAAGTAGATATAGACCCGTTCGACGTGGATGAACAGGTACCCTATCAGCAACTTATCGTGTGGGACCCGAAAGAGCAGGAAATACTGGGTGGCTACCGTTATATCCTTTGTGACAACCTCTCTCTGAACGCGGAGGGAGAGCCCAATCTCGCGACCACGGAGTTATTCCGTTTTTCAGAGCGATTCAAAAAGGAGTACCTCACCAAGATGATTGAACTCGGACGCTCTTTCGTTCAACCTTTGTATCAATCCACCAAAATGGGACGGAAATCCCTTTTTGCCTTGGATAATCTATGGGACGGATTGGGAGCCCTTACCGTGGAGAACCCGGAGATGGAATACTTCTTCGGTAAAGTCACCATGTACACCAGCTTCAACATAAAAGCCCGCGACATGATACTTTTCTTCATGCGCAAGTATTTTAAAGACAACGAAGGATTGGTTGAACCTATCGTTCCTTTGGAAATACATATCGACGATAGAAAACTCGGCAGCATCCTCTGCGGGAACAGTTACGAGGAAGATTACAAGATACTTTCCCGTTACGTGCGTGAACAAGGGGAAAACATACCCCCTCTCGTGAATGCCTACATGAGCCTGTCGCCCTCGATGAAATCATTCGGTACGGCGATAAACCCGGGATTCGGCGGTGTGGAAGAAACAGCTATTTTAATTAAAATAGCCGACGTCTACGATACGAAAAAAGCGCGTCATATTTCAACATATATCCCCCGCATATTACGCTTGAGGAAGTTCTGAGCCCACGGTCACGAAGATCAAACTGATACCGATAGCGAAATACACCAACGACTCGATGATATGCATAATCAACGAGAAACGGTTGTTTTGCATCAAACGACGGGATAACCGGTCTGCCAACAAAGCAACCAGCGAGAATATAACGATAGCCTGTGCCATAAAAAGCACGCCCAGCAACAGAAATTCACCTGCCGGATTCTCCGTTGCCGGATTGACGAATCCGGGAAAAAACGCTATAAAAAACACGAGAACCTTGGGGTTCAAGACATTCATCAGAATACCCTTGCGGTATAGCTTGTATTCCGCACCCCCGGCAGCAGGCAACTCCATCGAGTTCTCATTACGATGAATAAAAGACTTGATACCCAAATAGATTAAATACCCCGCCCCTAGATACTTCAGCACGGCAAAGGCTACCGGAGATTTGTACAGAATCAAGGAAAGTCCCAAACTCACTGCCGCCGTGTGAACGATCAACCCGGTACACAACCCGCAAGCAAAAATGATTCCCGCCTTTTTTCCCCGGATAATACTTTGTGTTATCACGAACAAAATATCGGGTCCCGGCATCAATGTCAACAGAATTGCCGCACCCAGAAATCCCAATATATTCATAAAATGAGTCTATAAAGTTCATAAAGTTTATAAGGTTTATAAAGTGACGGGTGTCCTTCGGACTATATTTATCGACAGCTAAAGCTGTCGTGGACAAAGCGCCCCGCAGGGGGCTATGAACCTTATAAACTTTATGAACTTTATAAACCTTATAAACTACTAATTCGACTATTACAACAAGTTACTAGCCACCTCTGCAAGGTAACTCCGTTCCCCTTTCTCCAGATGCACGTGGGCGAAAATCTCTTGTCCCTGCATCCGGTCGAACAGATGTGACAAACCGTTAGACTGACGATCCAGATAAGGAGAATCGATCTGATCAATATCTCCCGTGAACACCATCTTCACCCCTTCTCCGGCACGTGTGATAATCGTCTTCACCTCATGCGGGGTAAGGTTCTGGGCTTCGTCAACGATAAAGAACACGTTTGACAAGCTCCGTCCGCGGATGTATGCCAACGCGGAAATAACCAAACGTTCGTCTTTCAACATATCATCAATCAAGCGGTTCTCCTGACTATGCATATTATAACGATGCTTGATAACCGCCAGATTATCGAATAGAGGCTGCATATAAGGACCTACTTTCTCGTTCACGTCACCCGGTAAATACCCTAAATCCCTATTGGATAATGCCACGATAGGACGAGCCAGATAAATCTGCTCGAAAGCCTTATTTTGTTGCAATGCCGCCGCTAACGCCAACAATGTCTTACCCGTTCCCGCCTTACCACTCAAGGCAACAAGGGATATATTCGGGTTCATCAATGCATCCAACGCGAATGCCTGCTCCGAGTTCTTCGGATAGATACCGAAAGTATTCAACTTCTCCACTTTCCGCACAACTCTCCGCGTAGGATCATAACAGGCCAGAACGGAATTACTGCCGTTCTTTAATATGTAATAATTATTTCCTTTAATATCCTCTTTCGGGAAGAACGTTTCCACCGGAACCCCGGCTTCCCCGCTCTCGTAAAGTTTGGCGATCAAGTCTTGCGAGAAATCCTCTTTCGTGATCACGCACTTGCTCAACGACACTTCCAAATTCTTCACTTGATCCGTCTTATAGTCCTCTGCCAAAATATCCAGAGACCTCGCTTTCATCCTCAAATTCATATCTTTCGACACCAAAACAACCTTTTCACCCTTCCTCTTCTCTGTAATATAAGCGGCAATAGCCAATATCCTGTGATCCGGAATATCCTCACTGAACGACTCGTTTATCTTCTCGTTAAACGGCACTCCCGTCTGGATAAAAAGATTTCCTTTGCCTTTACCCAAAGAAGCTCCTTTAACAAAGAAATCCTCCCCCGAAATCTGATCCAATTCCCGCGCAAACTCCCGCGCGTGGTAATTAATCTGGTCATTTCCCCGTTTGAATTTATCCAACTCTTCAAGTACCGTTATTGGGATAACGATATCATTATCCTCGAAATTGTAAATCGATCTATAATCATGAAGGATAACGTTCGTATCTAATACAAATGTCTTTTTAGTTTTACTCTTTGCCATAATTGTAGTATTTCAAAACACTGACAAGTTAATAAATTAATTAACAAAAAAAGCGGCTAAGCCGCTTTTTTTTAATGTATAAACCGGAACATCCTGTTCCATCGTATCTTACCCAAGAAAGATTTATCCTTATCCAAGGAAAGCCAGATGAAATAAGCCTTACCCACGATATGATCTTCGGGCACGAATCCCCAGTAACGGGAGTCCGCCGAATTATGACGATTATCACCCATCATCCAATAGTAATCCATTTTGAAGGTATATTTATCCGCCGGATTCCCGTTTATATAGATAACGGAATCCTTCACTTCCAGCTTATTCTCCTCGTAAGCCCCGATAATACGCTCGTACAAAGGTAAATTCTCGATAGTCAGATCAATCGTTTCCCCCTTCTTCGGAATCGGCAGCGGACCGAAATCATCTCTCGTCCACGGGTAAGCCTCACTATACGGGAACACCTCTCCCCGCTCCGTCTCTCGAGTGACAGAAACCACGTTAGGCATCGCCTTGATCTTCTCCAACATCTCCGGTGTTAAAGGCAACTTATAATTATTATTGTAATATTGAATGTCATCCAAAGCAATCCCCATCTCCTGCAACTTCAATTGATTAAACGGGGAAGTCACCTTAATATAATAATTCAACTGCATGGTAGCGTAATTCTCTTCCTTTTGCCCGTTCACGTATAACACGGCATCTTTCATCTCCAACACATCTCCCGGCATCCCCACGCATCTCTTGATATAGTTTTCCCGTTTATCCACCGGGCGGGCGATGATGTCATACTTTGCCCACATATCCTTACGCACAATAGGTAATGCAAATTCATAAGAAACATCTATCCCTTTCTCCATCTTCGTATCGTAAATCGCTTTCTGTGTTGCACTCCGCAACCTCGAATAATAGTCCGGATTCTCGTTCCCCACGACAACCGTATCCCCCGCTGGGAAATTAAACACGACAATATCATTCCGTTTCACCTTGCCCAACCCGCCGATGCGCTTGTAAGGCCACTGTATTGCCTCGGAATACGCTTTCGTGGATTGCGTGAAAGGTAAGGTATGATGTGTAAAAGGTACTGATAAAGGGGTGTTCGGCAACTTCGGTCCGTAAGCGACCTTACTCACGAACAAATAATCCCCCACGAGCATGGTTTTCTCCATGGAAGACGTCGGGATCGTGTACGCCTCGAAAAAAAACATTCTGATCAGCGTGGCGGCAATAACGGCAAATATCAAAGCATCAATCCACTCGACGGCTTTCGTTTGCTTCTCCACGTTCTTTTTCTTCCAGAATGCCCAATGTACTTTCTTCGAGATATAGATATCAAACAATACAGGTACCCCGATCAGCAACCACCAACTCTGTACCCACAACGTCCACAACAAGTATATAAAAAGAACTATCCCGAACTTAAACCATTTATTTGTCAATACATTTCTCATATCTTCGTTCTTAATTCTAAACTTTTAGTTTTTAACTTTCAACTCCAAAAGATCATCCATCCCGTAAACCCCCTTCTTCCCGGCAAGAAATTCGGCAGCCATCACGGCACCTTGAGCGAAGCCGTCACGGGAAAAGGCGGAATGATATATCTGAATCTCGTCCACTTCCGATTTATACGTCACGGCATGAATACCGGGCACTTCTCCTTCACGCTTTGCCTTGATCGGCAACTCGCCGGCTTTCACCTCTCCTTCATCCAGTTTCCAAGAAGAATATTTCGGGTGTTCCTCTAAAATTCCTTCAGCCAAAGTAATTGCCGTACCACTGGGTGCATCCAGTTTATGTACATGGTGTGTTTCCTCCACGAATACCTTATAATTATCAAACCCCGCCATGGTCTTAGCCAACCATCGGTTCAAGTGAAAGAATATATTCACCCCTATACTGTAATTCGACGCGTAAAAGAACGCCCCCCCCGTCTCGTTGCATAATTCCGTCACTTCGCTCCATCTCTCCAGCCACCCGGTTGTACCGGATACCACGGGAACCCCGTTGCGAAAACACCAGCCGTAATCATCCACGGCAACAGCCGGAGTTGTAAACTCTATCGCCACGTCCGCTTGCTTCAACTGCTCGTCCGTGCACGAAGCCCGATTTGTTTCATCCACGATTAAAACAATCTCGTGCCCACGTTCCCGAGCCAATCGTTCGATAGCTTTTCCCATTCTCCCGTATCCTAGTAATGCAATCTTCATTATTCTAAATAAATAAAATATACCACTGACACGCAAAGGTAACATTTTAATTAAAAAAAAAGGCTACCCGAGGGCAGCCTTTTTCCGATATTTTATAATTACTAAGCTAACTCTTTCACTTTCGCCACTACAGCTTTGAAAGCTTCCGGTTGATTCATAGCCAGATCAGCAAGAACTTTACGGTTCATGTTTACTTCAGCCTTATGAACCAAGCCCATAAATTTGGAGTAAGTTAAACCTTCCATTCTAACCGCGGCATTAATTCTCTGAATCCACAGTGCTCTAAATTCTGATTTTTTCTTCTTTCTGTCACGGTACGCGTACGTCAAACCTTTTTCATACGTGTTTTTAGCAACCGTCCAGACATTTTTTCTTGCACCAAAGTTACCTCTGGTCTGTTTTAAAACCTTTTTTCTACGTGCTCTCGAAGCAACGGCATTTTTAGCTCTTGGCATAATTCTTGTTTTTTTTGAATGTTAGCGTTCTTTTCAGAAACTTGTCAGGCATAACATTCCGGTTAATTACTTTTAATTTAATTTCTTAGATTAGATACAAAGCATCTTTCTCACAGTAGCCATGTTAGTAGAATCAACAATAGCACTATGAGTCAAATTTCTTTTTCTCTTCGTTGCTTTTTTCGTCAAAATATGACTTTTGAAAGCATGTTTTCTTTTAATCTTCCCGGTAGCGGTCAGAACGAATCTTTTCTTCGCGCTACTTACACTCTTCATCTTTGGCATTTGTTCTAAATTTAATTGTGTTTCAGAATATGTAATTATAAAAATCCTTTCAATTCAAATTTTAGATTTTAAATTTTAGATTTCATTCTAAATTCTAAAACCCAAATTCTAAACTATTTTTTAGGAGTAATCATCACAATCATCTTCTTCCCCTCCAACATGGGAGCGGATTCCAATTTACCGTAATCTTCCAAAGCATCGACAAAGCGTTCCAACAATGTAGCCCCTTGATCCTTAAACAAGATAGAGCGTCCCTTGAAAAAAACGTAGGCTTTCACCTTAGCACCCTCTTTCAAGAACTCAATCGCGTGTTTCAACTTGAAATTGAAATCATGATCATCTGTCTGGGGTCCGAAACGAATCTCCTTCACGACCACTTTCACGCTCTTGGCTTTAATCTCTTTCTGCTTTTTCTTCAACTGGTACAGAAACTTACTATAATCAATAATCCTGCACACGGGTGGATCGGCATTGGGAGATATTTCTACCAGATCCGCTCCGGCAGCTTCAGCCATCGCTAAAGCCTCTTTCACGGGATAAACCCCCGGTTCCACGTTTTCACCAACGACTCTCACAGAAGCGGCTCTTATCTGCTCGTTAATTCTGTGCTGTGGCTTGTCACTTTGACCTCTGCCCCTAAATTCCATTGTCCTTGCTATAATTAATCCTCCTTTTATTATTTATTTTCATTGTAGATAGCGTTCAACTGCATCTCTACCTCTTTATTTATCATCTCTGCAAACTCTTCCGTCGACATCGATCCCTTGTCACCTTCACCCTGACGGCGCACGGAAACTTTATTTTCGTTCATTTCCTGCTCCCCGACAATCAACATGTAAGGAATCTTTTTCAACTCGTTATCACGTATCTTCCGACCTATCTTCTCGTTACGGTCGTCTAAAACGGTGCGAATGTCGGAATTATTTAAGAAATTTACAACTTTTTCCGCGTAATCGTTATATTTTTCGCTAATCGGAAGCACTACAACCTGATCCGGGGTCAACCACAAGGGGAATTTACCACCCGTGTGCTCGATCAAAACCGCCACGAAACGCTCCATACTTCCGAACGGCGCGCGGTGGATCATCACCGGACGATGCTTCTGGTTATCGGCACCCGTGTATTCCAAATCGAAACGTTCCGGCAGGTTGTAATCCACTTGAATCGTACCCAATTGCCATTTCCGACCGATAGCGTCTTTCACCATGAAGTCCAACTTCGGACCGTAGAACGCGGCTTCACCCAATTCCACGGTAGTTGTCAGACCTTTCTCGGCAGCAGCCTCGATGATGGCAGTTTCCGCCTTCTCCCAGTTCTCGTCCGAACCGATATATTTCTCCTTGTTATTCGGGTCTCTCAACGATACCTGCGCCGTGAAATTCTCGAAATCCAACGCTTTGAAAATCGTGAATATAATATCAATCACTTTCTTGAACTCCTCCTTCAATTGATCGGGCGTACAGAACAAGTGAGCGTCATCTTGAGTAAAACCGCGTACCCTTGTCAACCCGTGCAATTCACCACTCTGCTCGTAACGATACACCGTACCGAACTCGGCAAAACGCACCGGAAGATCCTTGTACGAGCGGGGCTTAAACTTGTATATCTCGCAATGATGCGGGCAGTTCATCGGTTTCAACATGAACTCCTCGCCTTCTTGCGGCGTGGTGATCACTTGGAAACTATCCTTCCCGTACTTCTGGAAATGCCCGGAAGTCTTGTACAAGTTCACGTTACCGATATGCGGGGTAATTACCTGCTCGTAACCGTATTTCTTCTGTACCTTTCTCAAGAAAGCCTCCAAACGGTCGCGCAACATAGCGCCTTTCGGCAACCACATGGGTAATCCCGAACCCACGGCTTGCGAGAACATGAACAATTCCATCTCCTTGCCTATCTTGCGGTGGTCACGCTTCTTCGCCTCCTCCATCAACACGATCCACTCGTCCAACATCTTCTGCTTCGGGAAAGTGATACCGTAGATACGGGTCAGCATCTTATTGTGCTCGTCCCCTCTCCAGTATGCCCCGGCAACGGATGTCAACTTGATCGCTTTGATATAGGATGTATCGGGCAAGTGCGGTCCGCGACACAAGTCCGTGAAATCCCCCTGACGGTAATACGTGATCGTACCGTCTTCCAAATCATTGATTAACTCAACTTTATATGTTTCGTCGAGGGATGAAAAATGATTCAACGCCTCTTGCTTGCTAACGTCTATCCTGCAATACTCCTCGTTTTTCCTTGCCAACTCCAGCATCTTCTTTTCAATCTCCACTAAATCTTTCTCTTGGATGGCAACACCTTCTCCGGGATCCACGTCATAGTAGAAACCATTCTCGATAGCCGGTCCTATACCGAACTTGATATTCGGGTAAAGAGCCTGCAAAGCTTCTGCCATAAGGTGTGCAGACGAGTGCCAGAAAGCATGGCGTCCCTCTTCGTCGTCCCATGTATACAGCTTAATCTCGGCGTCTGTCGTTATCCCCCGCGTCAAGTCCCACGTGACTCCATTGACGGATATCGACAACACTTCCTTAGCCAGCTTATGGCTAATCGACTTAGCTATGTCCATGCCGGTAACCCCGGACTCGAACTCTTTTACATTCCCATCGGGAAATTTAATCTTTACCATTCTGCTTTCTTTTAGTTATTACTAATTGTAATTTACAAGTTGCAAAAGTACGAAAAAACATCGGAAAAACAACACACGAGTAATAGATTCGATCAGATTTAATCGACTACATTTAAGAAAAATACAAAACTCTTACAACTTCTCAATCTCTTCCATCGACAAGTTCGTACTTTTAACGATAACCTCAATCGGAACTCCCAAGGCTTTCAGGTTTCGGGCTATTTCCATTTTACTCTCTTCTATTCCTTCTGCCCTACCCTTTTTTACAGCCGTTTTCATCACGCTATACCAGTCCCTAAAAACTTTTAAACTATCCTCGTATTCAAATAGTTCCTGTTGGGAAAACCCGGCAATTTCCGCCGCTTTGAAAAGACGTTCGAAAACACGTTCCTGCAATGCCGCCGGACGCTCCATGAGTCCGGAAAGATTCCGCAAAACAAACATCCACTTGTCAAACATCGTTTCCAGCTCCGACTCGGTCTTGTTGAACTTAGGCATTTCCAAGTAAATGAAAGTAAGCTTGTCATAGAATACTTCTTTCGTGCGGGTATCCAGTAATTTTACTTCATGATGGTAATAACCGTCCTTCTCGTCGAAAGTAAAATTAAGGATTCCAATGGTGTAAACCGCTTTTAACTCGTAATCCCAGTTTTTCCCTTTTACCGCCTGTTCCCGAATGGGAAAAGTTGAATAAAACAAACTTCTATCTTTGAAAAACTGCTGCTCTCCCTTTTGCATTTCCACGAGAAATTTCTCGCCCTGTTCATTCTCGCAATACACGTCGAACACGGCACGCCGGTCAATCTCTTGAGTACCGAGGTGTTCCGTATTCAGATAAGTAACATCCTTCACCATCTGTTCCCCGTGCAACAAAGCATTCAGGAAACTGATCAACAAATCTTTGTTCATGTCCGTACCGAACAATTTTTTGAACCCGAAATCCGTGTAAGGATTGATATACCGTTCTTGTAAACCTTCGCTTCCCATGGGCTTTATATTGTTTATTACTCAAACAAAGATAATACAAACTTACAAGAATCATATCTATATTTCGTATTCGAATAAAAAAAAGTACACCTCTCCACGTGACCGAATCACGTGGAGAGCAAGAACACAACAGGCAAGCACTTGCCAACATCTTTTCGAAGCAGATATTATCAGGTTTACAACCCAACACTTCCTCGCCTATCCCTTCGTGACTTTTCTAGATTTTTCTGCTCGTTTATCCTATTTATCTCTTCCCACAACTCAACAGGATCCTTCAACTCTCTTGCCTGATTAACCTCGTAGTTCTCATAAAGCCTCTTGAAATCACAACGATACCCGAACAAATCGTAAGGTGGCACACGCGGGGTTCCCACGCCCAATAGCTTAATCTTAAACCCTTGCATCTCTTTTTCCACTTGTTCTATCTCCTCGAAAGTCAATCCCGGGGCAGAAGCCAACAGAAAACGAATAATCTCGTGCACGCATCCCGTCGAATCGATAATACAAGCTATCGTGAAACTCTGTCCCCTCAACTCAGCCATACGCTCTTTTGAAAAAACTTTCTTGAAAACTTTTTCATCAATCGTCCCTCTTTCCATAAAGGTTATCCTTTTCCCTTTCCTACAATCCATCACACCAGCAAAATCGAACTTATTTTTAACATTCATCAAACAATCTCGCCCCTCCATCACCCGGTAAGATTCGTTCACTAATTTCACAATTGCACTATCCCTTGACAATGTATCCAACACACTCCCAATCGTCCGACTTTGACTCACACCTTTCTGTGCAAAAAACAAACAAAAAACGACACCTAAAAACAAAAAAATCTTCATAACATAAAATGATTTAAAGTGATATATAAAATAAACTATAAAAAATCATCATTCTAATCGATGTTAATTCCTCCATTCACCACTAAATGCAAATTGAAGTAATTGAGGAACATCCCTTCCACCTGGAACAGTGTTACCAATATACGCAGCATAATCTTCCAAAAAATCATAATAGGATATACCGTCATACCCTTCCTCTATTAATTCAAAAGGCATCCCAGCCATCAAATCTCTGATTTCATTTATCCACCTTATATAAGAACCAGGATGATATTTTCCCATTCCTGTATATAGGTCACAATACCTCTCTCCATCACATATATCCCTCAATACTTTAGCCTCAAATTCAAGTAAAATTGCATCATTAACGTAGAAGCCAAAAAGACTTATCCCATAACACAAATCCTGCAAAAAGTGTATATACTCCTCGGGAAAAGCTTCATAAATATCATACACACTTCTAAAAAACATGTCATTTCTTATAGGATCATACGCTCCTAAAGAAAACAAATGATCATCAATAAATATATAAGATATTTTTTCACTAAAAGTTTCATCAAGTCGCAGAAGTACTTGATAATACATCATATACTCTCCTTGAAACATTTCGTTAACAATAGCTCTCAAATAATAATCAGCACTCATATCCCATCCCTCTGCAATCGTGTACAAGTCTGCATAGAATCCACGTGCCAATAAATCTGTGTTTTGCCCTTGATCAACAATTTCATTTTCCAAAAATTCTTCTTGATTACATGCCCACAAATTCATCATGAGCAATAATCCCATTACATAATAAATCGATTTTTTTTTCATAACTTTTAGTTTTTTACTGCTTATTTTCCTATGAGCAGCAATTTAACATCGTGCAATAACCTCCAATTTTACTTTCTATGAAAAGGTTTTCATGAATAAGTTTCACTTGATACGTATTTTTATCACCTCCTCTCTTGTTATTTAACAAATATTTTATTAATAAATGAACGAACAATGCGAAAAAACAGGGTACAAGAATTCACATTTTATTGGAAAACCCAACAAAAAAGCATACTTTTAACCTGTTACAAAAAATCAAGAAGAATGAAAACAATCTACACCATACTCGCGGCATTTCTATGTATTTCAATGATATCATGCGAACAAAAACATACCATTACCGGGTATATCAAGGGAATCGGTAATGATACGATTTACGGAATACACACGAGCCTGCACCCGGATTCGATCAATCGTTACCGGGGAGATACCGAATTACCAAGTTTTAAGACTGTTGCCAAAAACGGGAAATTCACGATCGACTTACCCCTTAACGACTTACAGATGATTCAGCTTATTCCCGGCAAGGGACAAGTTCTTTACCCGGATGGCAACACCTATTGGGCTTCATCCAAAACAATAGATCTCTATATCACACCGAACGAACAAATAAATATTTCAGGTGAATTTTTTCCCGATTATTTATCTTATTCCATATCCGGTTCAGAACTAAATTCACAATTAGCCGAGTACAAAAAAACATACATTCACCTGCTTGTTGAAAACACGAAATGTGATATGGTTTTAGACTCGCTTTTCAAGGAAGATGCCCCACAAACAGAGAAAAATAAAATATACAATCGCTACAAGAAAATCGGGAACGAAATACAAGCACTTAAATATAACTACATAAAACAACACCCCGACAGGGAGGCTTCCGCCATTTACCTTAGCAGCATGGACACGGATAGTGTACCACCTTTATACAACAGCTTGAACCCGAAAATCCGCGACGGAAAATTAAAAAATCGACTTAATCATATCGTGTCATTCTCGACACAGCAAATACAGACCCAACAACGACATAAAGAACTTACGACAGGGAGCATCGCCCCGGATTTCCTTCTCCCCGATACAAACGGGAATCAAATCTCGTTATCTTCCTTCAAGGACAAATACATTATACTTGATTTTTGGGGAAGTTGGTGCGGCTATTGCATCGCCGAATTTCCACATTTAAAGAATTATTACAGGAAATATCACACTTTATTTGAATTCGTGGGAGTATGCTGCAACGACACGAGAGAAAAATGGCTACAAGCCATCAAGAAAAACGATTTACCATGGAAAAATCTATTTTGTTCCCCAGAAATGACAATCACACGAGATTACGGGATTCTCGCCTACCCGTCCCAAGTCATAATCTCCCCGGACAAAAAAATAATTTACATCGGTTCAGGCGTGAATCCGAAATTTTATCAAACACTTGACGAGTTAGCCCGTTCTGCACGTTCCAATATTTAAACAACCCACGACAGCCCGTAAACCTATACCATAGGACGGCTATTAGGCGACTGTTGCCTGACTGTTAGGCGGCATCGCCTACACTTCGCCTACTTATCGCCCACTCTTAGCCCACGTTTTTGCAAAAAATACGCTTATTTAACACACTTGAAAAACATGTCTTCCCATTCTTTTACCCCCCAAACAAACAGCAAACAACATCCACCGGTAGAGATTATCCCCGGCAAAACCCTTGTGACACACCTAACCCGAAGAGATTGAACCTATTCCTGCCCGTGCAATTTATTAAATAGAATCGCCAGATTCGTGTAAATAGTACTATTCTGGACAGCTATATGCGAAGGTACTTTAATGCGCGCGGGGGTAAAATTCCAAATGGCTTTGATTCCCCATGCCACCATTAAATCGGCTACCGCTTGCGCGCAATCTGCCGGAACCGTGATGATTCCGATGGCCACGTTACATTCGGTGGGCATACCGCGGAACTGATCGATATGAAATATCTCCACGTCATTGATTTTAGTGCCGATTTTCGATTTATCCACGTCGAAAGCCTTTTGGATATTCAGACCGAAGTTTCTCAATCCCTTATCTTGCAACAAGGCTCCTCCTAACGAACCGGCTCCCACGAGAAAAGCGTTATTCATCTTATTGAACCCGAGAAAATCATCAAGGATTTCCACGAAATTGTCCACCTCGTACCCCACCCGAGTCTTACCGGATATCCCGGTATGTGATAGATCTTTCGTCACTTGCGTGGCATCAATTTCCATGTATTCGGCTATTCTTGTCGATGACACGTACTTCTCTCCCTGCTTCTGCAAGGTTTTCACGAATGAAAGATAAGCAGGCATCCGCCTGAGTACCGGAACCGGAACTATTTTACTATCGTTAGCCATATATCGTCAATAATTTCGCTGCAAATTTATATCTTTTCATCGAAAACGATGTAAATAATCTGCATTATTTATTTTTCTCCTCCACTTGGCAACTCGCTCTTCCCCTTGTCGACAACCATTTTGCTCTCCCCGTTAAAAGTCGCTCCCGCCTCAACAATCATCGTGCGTGTGGTTATCGTTCCCTTGATTTTCGAGTCTTTTCTCAACACGATAGAGCCTGTCGAAACGATGTCCCCTTCAACTTGCCCGTAAATATCTATACTCGGGGAATTTACCCCTCCGGTCACTTTGGAGGCAGGACCCAAAACCAAACGACCATTGGTCTGCACCGTACCAACGAGCGTGCCGTCAATCCGTATATCTTTCGTCGTCCGGATATCACCTTCCACAACGATACCTTCACTCAAAAGATTCAAGATGGTCTGTACTTCTTTTCCCATATATTCTTTCTCTTAATAAATCATACTACTATCAACACGATATTTTCAGGACTGAAAGTTAGTAAAAATAAATCAAAATACTTCAACCAAACCATGTAACTATTTAAAAACAAATATTATAAAACAACACATATTTACCAAGAAACATCTAAAAAGAGTGATACCCGCACGATGTCCACCAATTAGACGAGAAACAACAAATCGTTTTGCAAGATGATACCCTCATCATATTTTTACTACTTTTGCCCGTTCAATAACGAGAACTTGTTTTAATACAGAGGATATATGAATTACAATGAAACTTTAGAATGGCTGTTCGCCCAACTTCCCATGTATCAACGCGAGGGAAAAGCCGCGTACAAAGCCAATCTGGATAACACGTTAAAACTGGACGAGCATTTCGGTGCACCGCATCACCGGTTCAAAACGATACACGTGGGCGGGACTAACGGGAAAGGTTCCGTGTCACACATGCTCGCTTCTATTTTACAAACAGCGGGATACAAGACCGGGCTATACACCTCCCCTCACTTGAAGGACTTCCGCGAACGAATCAAGATTAACGGGGAAATGATGCCGGAACAATACGTGATTGACTTCGTGGAAGAGAACAAAACTCTTTTCACGGGTATCAAACCTTCATTTTTCGAAATGACGGTAGCCATGGCATTCAAGTATTTCGCCGATCAACAAGTAGACATCGCCGTGATAGAGGTCGGGTTGGGCGGACGGCTCGATTCCACGAATATCATCACGCCTCTGGCTTCCGTGATCACGAATATTTCATTCGACCACATGGCACTTCTGGGAGATACGCTGGAAAAGATCGCCCGCGAGAAAGCGGGAATCATCAAGCCAAACGTTCCGGCAATCGTCGGCACGAGGGATGCCGATACCGATTTCGTGTTTATCGGGAGAGCCAAAGAGTGCGGTACGACACTTGAATTTGCTTCCGACAACTGGAACGCGGAGCGTACCCCGGGTAACACTTACAATCTAAAAAACAAGCAAGGCATCACGTTCGACAACCTGCATCCGGATCTGAAAGGATTGTACCAACGCAAAAACATCCCCGCGGTTTTGGAAACGGTATTGAGTCTACGGGCGCAAGGGATAAACATTTCGGATCAACATATACATGACGGTATAGCGAACACGATTCGCTACACGGGATTACTCGGGCGTTGGCAGGAATTATCCCGTGCCCCTTACACGGTTTGCGACACGGGACACAATATCGACGGGTTGACGGAAATCGCGGCTCAACTGGAAACGTGCAAGTACGAACGCCTCCATTTCGTCATGGGCATGGTGAACGACAAAGACGTGGATAGCGTATTGCATATCTTACCGAAAGACGCGATCTACTATTTCTGTAAAGCGTCTATCCCCCGGGCAATGGATGAGCATGTATTGGCGGGAAAAGCGGCAGCCCACCATTTACACGGTAAAACGTACCCGACCGTCGCGGAAGCATACGCGGCAGCGAAAGCCGCTGCCACTCCCGATGACATGATCTATATCGGGGGAAGTACATTCGTGGTAGCTGAAGTTATCTGACATCACCGGAAAAGCCCCTCTCGAACAAAGCGAAGAACCTCGTGCAAGCTACAGCGGACAAGAGATTTTTCGCCCCGTTCAAGAAGGACTTTTCCGGTAATCTCGAAATAGAAATTCCTAAAAATCAAACGCTACCCAAAGATTTGATACCTTGTAACTTCTCTTTGTTTATCAATACAATATCTCCATTCTTGACTTTATGCTTCTTTATCGGATAGCCTTCGGGGGTAAAAACAGCATCAACTTCAATCATTTGATTTAATTGACTTGCAGATACACCTAAACAATAGCGAATAACGGAGGATAATTTAAGTTCAAATTCAAAACCGGTTTGAATCTTGAATACTACCGATTCATCTCCCGCGTTCAGTATATCATTTATCGAAATATTATCATGCTCTATCTCGTATTCAACACTATTGTAATCAAATTTTACATTGTTTTTCCGTGCCGTTTCGAGCGAGAAAGCATATTCCCAAGCTATATCTTCATCATTGTCCGAAAACTTGGTGAACAAATCTTTTCTTATCAGTTCGGGTTTTGTACGTGACAATATCGTCAAATTATATGTACTGTCACATTCCATACACCTGTAAATCAGCCATACATCAATGTTCTTTTTTTGCGCGTTCATTCTGAATTTGTTGCTGCAATAAAATTTATTACAATTACATCGGTTACATTTTCTTTCTAAAGCGGGAGTGTTTTTAATCTTTATTTCCCATGTATACTCTGTTCTCATGCTCTATACTGTACCTAATATTCTTTGAAAGTCTTGTTATGATTCACGACATCGCGCTACAACACGCGTCCCATGCCCTTCAAAAGAGCAATGCCATGAATAAAAATGAAATAGAAAACCTTTTCAAGTAGAATTACTCGAACGAAAGAATTATTAGCCCGCGGTTTACAGGGCTAAATATTAAACCAGTATAAATCTAAGAATTGTTCTCAAAATGTGGATACTTATAATTTCGAGGTAAAGATAACTGTTTTTTTGAAAACGGTCTTTTCTTCAATAATTATTTGTAACAAATAAACTTAAAAAATTAAATTCTCTATTTTTCCCATTTTCCTATCCCGCGGGTATTACATTTACGTCCTCAAAGTCGGGAGTATCGTGCGACTTGGTTGTATTTATAATAAATGACTATGGAATAAATATTATAATGAAGGAAACAGAAGTTGAATCGCTCCATCATGGTAATCATGAAGCTTTTGAAAATGTGTTTATTACATGTTTCCCAAAAGTCAAATCATTCATTCGCGGCATTATCAGATCGGAAGCAGACGCGGAAGATTTAGCGCAAGACGTATTTATTAAGTTGTGGGTGAACCGGACAACCTTAAATCCGGAGAAACCTCTCGGTCCATATCTTTACACGATGGCAAGAAATTCAGCTTTGAATTTTCTGAAACACAAGCTGATTGAAGACACGTTTATAGACAGCTTCAGCAATTTCAATCCCGTAACAGACAGTTCGGATGAAATCCTATTCGCGAAAGAAATTCAGCTTTTGATAGAAATGACGATTTGCAAAATGCCTGTTCAAAGAAAAAGAATTTATCAAATGAGCCGGGACAACAGGCTTTCCAATAACGAGATCGCACAAGAACTGAATATTTCAAAGAAAACGGTTGAGAACCAACTAAGTCTGGCTTTACAGGAAATCCGGCAAGTTATATCAAGCTTCTTGATATTCTTTCTTTAGCAAGAAAAATACATTTCCGGTCGGGAGCGATACACTACTTGGTTGTATTAATCATGTAAACAACAACAAAAGAAAAATGTTATGAAAGCACGAATAGCAATATCAATAATTATGATTCTTGCATCTGCCTCCCCGGGATTCACCCAAACGGTGGAAAAAAAAGAAAAAATAAACACCCCGACAAAGTTAGGATCGACACGCCCATCAAGTATTAAACCGGAATATTCATACCGGAAGCCACTTCCTTTTCTCTACTCTTATCCCGCCATGACAAGAAGCACACCGACACGGACAGACGTCTACCGTTCCCAACAGAATCCCGTTTACAGGCAATTATCTTTCGCGGGAAACAGGAAACAGATGTTCTACCCCGGAATGGGCAAGTATATTTCTATACACGGGGCTATACGCTGGCAACCGACACAAAAACTGTTTATAGAAACGGGAGGATTATTCAGCAAACAATTTTATTATTCAGCATCCTTGTTTTGGCAGAATATCACGGGGGTAAACGGGAAGATACAATACACTCCGGCAAACCGCATCCGGTTAAATATCCGGGGACAGTACATTTTCGCGAGGGCTCCTTCCCTACACTCTGTTTACAATTCGCTGTTTCCTCACACGGGCACAGGGGCATCCCTATCCATTAACGTGAAAAAGGACACGGACATAAGTGTCGGGGCAGAATATCAATTTGACAATAAATCACAGAAATGGAAAGTGGAAACCTCCGGACGCATTTCTATCGGTTTTTAATGATATAATAATACACCTATGAAAAAGAATTATATCTATCGGGTACTCGATCAGTTCTTTAGCGACTCGTATCTCCCCGCGACAGAAATAAAAATACAAAAATGGATCATCGACGACCGCCGGGCTGCCGAGAAAGATCAGGCTTTACGAACAATTTGGGACAAATTGTCGGCGACTGCGGACGCCGGCACGTACCAGTCTCTCGCTCGGGTAAACGCCGCGATTCAACGCATTGAAAATAAAAAAAGACGTCCAATAACCACACGTGCATGGATGAAATATGCCGCTGTCATAGTTCCGGCACTTCTGCTGTTGGGCGGTTACCTCTACATGACTCAAGAGGTAAAAATGATCACCGTCTTCACTTCCAACAACGAACAAAGGGAATGTACCCTACCGGACGGAACGACGATTCTGCTCAACTCGGGAAGTAGAATCACTTATCCTTCCAAGTTCAAAGATACAACACGCATGGTCACGCTGGACGGGGAAGCATATTTTTCCGTCACCAAAAACCCCACGAAACCATTTATCGTGCAAACCGGTTCGTTACTCGTGAAAGTACTCGGAACGAAGTTTAATATTTCCGCTTATCCAAGAAACGACAGAGCTATAGCGACACTCGACAGCGGAAGCATACAAGTGAAAATAAAACAAGAGGAAAACGACAGCGGGTATATTCTTCGCCCCAATCAACAAATCATTTATAGCAAAATAGACCGATCCGTGCAGGTCAATATTGCCACGGAAAAAAACACAGGTTGGAAAGACGGGTTATTGATATTCCGGAACACCACGTTCAATGATATCACTAGTGCGCTGCAACGCCGATTTGACGTATCCATCGAATATGACAAACAAGATTTCCCCAATGCCTCGTACACGGTGAAGTTCGTTCACCACGAAAGCCTCACGGAGATTTTAGATATATTACAGGACGTCACAGGCGATTTCCGGTACACGATACAAAACAATAAAGTCACACTAATAAAAAAATAATATGCTCTCGTTCAAAATAATCGGTTTATTCTCCATCTTGTTCATCTCAATTATATCGTACGCTCAAGACACCCGAATCACCATCACGGGACAGAACATCTCGATAAAACAAACCTTCGAACAAATTGAAGCCCAAAGCAAATACACGGTTGCTTATAGTCAAGCCAAACTGGACGACCGGAAGAAAATCACGGTTGATATAAAAAACACGGGAATTCAAAAAGTACTTGAACAAATTCTAAAAAACACGGGACTCACGTACAAAATAAAAGGATGGCATATCATTATCGTCCCTCTTTCTCCCGTCCCCCGGAAAGATATCCCCGGACAGACGATAAAAGGCGTGGTTAAAGACGCAGCATCGGGAGCGCCCGTTCCGAACGCGAACGTGATATTATGCCATGTCAATCCACCGGTAGGGACGACAACGGACAGTCTCGGGAATTTTCGTTTCAAGAATATACCCGTCGGCAGATATGATATTCAAGTTTCTTGTCTAGGCTACGAGCCTGTCATGATAAAAGAAATATTACTGACTTCCGCGAAGGAAGTGTATCGTGAGATTTTTCTGTCGGAAAACACGCAAGATTTGGAAGAAGTCGTGGTAAGAGCCAGCATAAACAAGGAACACACGTTGAATCCCATGGCTCTCGCCGGGGGACGCATGATCAGCGTGGAGGAAGCCAATCGTTACGCGGGCGGACTGGACGATCCTGCCCGTCTGGCAACATCATTTGCCGGAGTAGCCCGCGCTCCCGGAAGCAACGCTATCGCCATCCGGGGCAATTCACCTCAGTTTC
This sequence comes from Butyricimonas sp. Marseille-P3923, assembly GCF_900184685.1. GTDB lineage: Bacteria > Bacteroidota > Bacteroidia > Bacteroidales > Marinifilaceae > Butyricimonas > Butyricimonas muris. The sequence continues at coordinate 499,102 of NZ_FXXL01000007.1, read as the reverse complement.
TGCAATGGAAACTGGAAGGAGTGGAAATCCCGAACCCGACACACTTCGCAGACATGGCAGGCATCGGGGGAGGTCTGTTTTCGGGATTGAGCAGTCAAGTCATGGGCAATTCCGATTTCTTCAACGGGGCTTTCCCCGCAGAATACAACAACGCACTTTCCGGCGTCTTCGATATGTCCGTCAAGAACGGGAATAACGAGCAACACGAACATGCCGTTCAAATCGGATTCTTAGGACTGGATATCGCTTCCGAAGGTCCGATAAACAAGAAATCAGGAAGTTCTTATATCTTTAATTACCGTTTCTTTTCAACCGCGTTGATGGGAGGACTTGCAGCTAACACGGGTATCAATTTTCAAGATTTGACCTTCAAACTGAATTTCCCGACACGCGGGGTTGGTACATTTTCCGTTTGGGGCATCGGTCTGCTTGACATGAATAAAGTCGACGCGGAGGAAAACCGCTCCAAATGGGAAACATACGACGACAGGCAAAAAATAAAGATGACAATGACAAAAGGAGCCGGGGGAATTACACACAGGTATGCCCCGGGTAACGATGCTTACTTCAAGACTTCGTTAGCCGCTACTTACTCGGACAACCATCCGCGGGTAAAACAACTGACCTCCCGGGATGCCTTAACTTATTTCCCTGTTGTAAACATGAAAAGCGCGAATCTGGATATCGTCTTTAATTCTTACTTCAATAAGAAATATAGTTCCGGACACACGAACCGCACCGGTATTACCGTTACCGGACTATTATACGACTTGAATTTCAATTTATCCCCCAATTTCGGGTTAAACAAACCCATGGAAAGAATCGTGAAAGGCAAAGGCGAAGCTATGGTAATATCGGTATACAGTAATTCCATTCTCAAACTCACGGATAAGCTGACAACCAACGTGGGCATAAACGCACAAATGTTCACGTTAAGTTCGAAATGGACGATAGAACCCCGCCTCGCTTTTAAATGGGATTTCAACTCGAAACAGGCATTATCAGTCGCTTACGGGTTACATTCCCGTCGTGAAAAACTGGATTACTATTTTGTACAGACACCACAAACGGGAGATGATAAAGTAAATAAGGAATTGGATTTCGCCAAGGCTCATCATTTCGTGTTGACTTACGATTGGGGAATATCTGAAAATATTCACTTGAAAATAGAACCTTACTACCAAGCGTTATTCGACGTGCCGGTTGAGCCGGAAACATCCTTTTCGATCATCAATCACGATTCCTATTACATGGACAGGCAGCTCGTGAACAAGGGTAAAGGACATAATTACGGGGTGGATATCACGTTGGAACGTTACCTGAATAAAGGCTACTATTACCTGTTCACAGGGTCTGTCTTTAAATCGGAATATCTCGGCGGGGATCACGTGTGGCGGAATACACGACTTGACCGGGGATATATATTTAATGCTCTGGGAGGTAAAGAATGGATGGTTGGGCAAAAACAAGAAAATATATTTAACTTGAACTTTCGTATGTCTTATCAAGCCGGCGACCGTTACACCCCGGTTGACGAAACGAAATCTTTAGCCGAAAAAGATATCACTTATGACGAAACACGAGCATTCAGCCGGCAATTCGCCCCCGCCTTTACCGTAGATTTAGGGATTAGTTACAAGTTAAATAAAAAACACGTGTCCCATGAAATCGGCCTTCAGTTATTGAATTTAACCGGGTACACGGGACAACACGGGCTCCAGTATAACGAACCGAAGAATATGATAGAGAAAAAAAGAGTAAGCGATATATTGCCGAATTTGAGTTACAAAATCCTGTTTTAAACACCCTCCCCCGCCCGATGATATATTTCAATAGATGTTTTGATACATTTAAAAGGGACTTATCGTTACCGACAAGCCCCTTTTCTATCACGAAAAATCAAACTATAAACTATTTTTTTCTTCTTGTCTGCCTTTTCATCCAAGGCCTTAAATACCGCTATCACGTTGTTGGCATCTTTCAGAGTCAGCTTGTCGTTTTTGATCACGAAACTCTTTGTATCTTCCAACACCTTGAAGAACGAAGCCTCGATATCCATATCCGGGCAGGCCATCTTCGTCGCCCCCATCCCGCTAAACGCCAATTCCGACTCGTTCAAATCGTAAGTCCCGAAAAAACGATTGCAACCCGCTTTCCCGGAAACCTTTTTATCGGTGGCGTCAAGAGTAAAGAATACCTCGCTCTGCGCCTCCTTGAATTTAATTTCTTTTCCGTTCAAGCTTTCCGCCACCCACTTCACTCCGGTCAGAGAAACGCTTTCCTTAGCGGATTTACACGAAATCGCCAGAACTGTTATAAAGCAACAAACTATCATACCTTTCATAACTCGATCACTATTTTGGATAATATCATATTAATCATTTTCACACTAATCTCAACAAATACTATGCCAAATAGGAATATACCAATCCGATACTCAAAGCTAAAAAAAGCATTCTATTGCAAGAATTAACCTTTGAATTACTGAATAAATTCAATAATTGATTATATATTTGCACGTATTTTTAAAACACCATTTTTATGCGTGGAAGAGAAATAATTATCTACATATCAAAAATATAATAAAACAATGTCCAAGGTGATAAAACTGAAAAAAGGCCTTGATATCAAGTTGAAAGGAGAAGCGGAAAACGTGGTAAAAAACGTGGAGAAATGCAATCTCTATGCAGTAAAACCGACAGATTTCCGGTTACTTACTCCTAAACTTGCAGTAAAGGTAGGCGACCAAGTGAAGGCGGGCGATGTATTGTTTATTAATAAATACCGACCCGAAGTCAAATTCACGGCACCCGTCAGCGGTACTATCGAAGCCGTCAACAGAGGTGAAAGAAGAAAACTACTGGAAGTTGTCGTCAAAGCGGATGATCAAATCCAATACCGGGATTTCGGGAGAGCCGACGCGAACCAACTTTCCAGAAAAGAAATCATCGAAAAGTTGCTCGACAGTGGTGTTTGGCCTATGATCAAACAACGCCCGTACGACATCATCGCTAACCCGGAAGATATGCCGAAAGCGATATTCGTATCGGGATTTGATTCCGCACCGCTTGCACCGGATTATGACGTAACCCTCGCGGATGAGCTTCCCGCGCTTCAAGCCGGAATCGATTGCTTAAAGAAATTGTGCGAGAAAAACGTGAATCTCAATTTGAGAGAAGGGACTCCTTCCACCTCTATTTTCACGAAACTGAAAAACGTGGACGTGAATTATTTCTCCGGACCGCACCCGGCAGGTAATGTAGGGATACAAATTCACCATTTGAACCCGATCAACAAAGGGGATATCGTGTGGGTGGTAAACGCCATGGATCTTGCCATCATCGGACGGGTATTCACTACCGGTAAATTCAATGCCCGCAAAGTGATCGCCATTGCCGGTTCAGAGGTGGAGAAACCCGCTTACTACAAGACGATCATGGGAGCCCAAATTAAGTGCCTCGTGAAAGGCAATTTGAAAAATCAAGTACACCAACGTATTATATCCGGAAACGTGCTCACGGGTTATAAAACCGACGAGGACAATTATCTCGGGTACTATAATAATATGGTAACGGTTATCCCGGAAGGCGATAATTATGAATTTTTGGGCTGGGCTATGCCGGGCTTCAACAAATTCTCGCTCTCCAAAACCTTCCCGTCATTCTTGTGCCCGAACAAGAAGTATTCGCTGAACGCGAACTATAACGGGGAAGAACGGGCTTTCGTGGTTACCGGACAATACGAGAAAGTCCTTCCCATGGACATTCTGCCCGTGTACTTGCTGAAAGCAGTTTTGGCCGAAGACCTTGATAAGATGGAACAACTCGGCATGTACGAGATTGCACCGGAAGACATGGCTTTGTGTGAATTCGTTTGTACCTCCAAGACTCCCGTTCAAGAGATTCTGGAAAAAGGTATAGAGTTAATGATTAGAGAACTGAATTAATTGACGATTGCAGATGGACGATTTAAGATTCGCTTGGCGACAATAAATCGTAAATCATAAATCACAAATCATAAATTATAAAGATGAATTTCTTACGCAAATATTTAGACAAGCAGAAACCAAAATTCGAAAAGGGAGGCAAGCTGGAAAAGCTTCATTCCGTTTTCACCGGTTTCGAGTCTTTCCTTTTCGTGCCTAATCGCACGACAAGTTCAGGGTGTAACATCAGGGACGGTATCGATTTGAAAAGAACCATGATCATCGTGGTACTGGCACTGGTTCCCGCCTTGTTGTTCGGTATTTACAACGTGGGGTACCAACACTTCAAAGCCTTGGGAGTAGAATCTGGACTTTTCGAAATGTTCTTCTACGGGTTATGGAAAGTATTGCCCATGATCATCGTTTCCTACGTGGTAGGACTGGCGATAGAATTTACCGCCGCACAAATCAGAGGACACGAGATCAACGAGGGATTCCTCGTGTCGGGATTATTGATCCCGATGGTAATGCCGGTCAACGCACCCCTCTGGATGGTGGGAGTATCTACCGCCTTCGCCGTGATTATCGGTAAAGAGATTTTCGGTGGTACCGGTATGAATATCTGGAATCCCGCTTTATTGGCCCGTGCATTCTTCTTCTTCTCCTACCCTTCCATGATTTCGGGGGACAAGGTTTGGATTGCCGGAATGCCCGACGGATTCTCACAAGCTACCCCGCTGGCTGAAGCCTCTCAAGGCTTACCGGCGACCTATGACATGGCATCCATGTTCTGGGGATTGATTCCCGGTTCTATCGGTGAAACCTCCACATTCTGTATTTTACTGGGAGCAATCTTATTGATCGCGACAGGTATCGGCAGCTGGAAGATTATGCTTTCCACTTTTATCGGGGGATACTGCATGGCGTTGTTATTAAACTACACGTTACCGGAAACGAACCCGTACGCCGCAATCACCCCGATCGCACACCTCATCATGGGTGGATTCGCGTTCGGAGCCGTGTTCATGGCAACCGACCCCGTGACTTCCGCTCAAACTGAAAAAGGAAAATGGATATACGGGTTTATCCTCGGTGTGATGGCCATCCTGATTCGTACGCTGAACCCCGGTTACCCGGAAGGTATGATGCTCGCTATCCTGTTGATGAACACCTTTGCCCCGCTTATCGACTGGTTCGTAGTTCAAGGAAACATCAAACGCAGACTTAAAAGAGCCAAACAATTTCAGATTTAAGATTTCATGATTTCAGATTACAAAACATTCATAAATCATAAATCGTAAATCACTAAATCTTTAAAGAGATGAACAAACAAGGAAATACATATACCTTTATCTATTCCATCGTTTTGGTTGTCGTGGTGGCGGCTATATTGGCCGTGGTATCTCTTTCACTAAAACCACTGCAAGATGAGAATATAGAGAACGAGAAAAGACAGAATATACTGAGCTCGGTGAATGTCAATTCAACCCCGGAAACTTCAAAAGAGTTGTTCGACAAAATTATCAAAAGACAATTCATTCTGAATTACAAGGGAGAGGCCATCGAGGGAAATGCTTTTGAAGTTGATATTCCCGTGGAAGGAAAAAAACTTCAGAAAGCCATCAAGAATAGTCCGGAACTGCAAAAAGCGTTGAAAGACGGACGCATGATTGCCGAAGTAATAAAAGACGATAAAGCATTGGCAGATATCAAATTCCCGGTATTTGTCGCTGACGTTGACGGAGCTATCAAATACATACTTCCGGTTTACGGGGCAGGACTTTGGGGGCCGGTATGGGGATATCTCTCCTTGAACGAAGACAAGAACACGGTTTACGGCGTGCTGTTCGACCACAAGGGAGAAACTCCCGGGTTAGGAGCCGAAATTACCCAACCGTTCTTTAAAGAGCAATTCAAGAGCAAGACGATCTTCGACAACTCAACCCTAAAAGCAATTACCGTGAAAAAAGGCGGAAACGCTACCGGAGCCCACGAAGTAGACGGTATTTCGGGAGGAACAATCACGTCGAAAGCCGTTGAAACGATGATTGCCGATTATCTAAAATGTTACGAACAATTCTTAAAACAAATACAGTAATGAGCGATAAAGAAACATTATTTTCAGCCAAGAACCGGGGATTATTACTCGGTCCGTTGAACAAGGATAACCCGGTACTCGTGCAAGTGTTGGGTATATGTTCTGCTCTCGCCGTGACGGCAAAATTGGAACCCGCCATCGTGATGGCTCTTTCGGTAACGGCAGTAACGGCATTCGCTAACGTGATCCTTTCGTTGCTACGGAACACCATACCGACACGTATTCGTATTATCGTGCAATTGGTGGTAGTTGCCGCTTTGGTAATTATGGTAGACCAAGTTTTAAAAGCGTTCGCTTACGAGGTTAGTAAACAACTATCCGTATTCGTCGGCTTGATCATCACGAACTGTATTATCATGGGACGTATCGAGGCTTTCGCGTTAGCAAACAAACCGTGGCCCTCTCTGCTTGACGGTATCGGCAACGGTTTGGGATACGGTCTGGTACTTGTGATCGTGGGCTTCTTCCGTGAATTACTGGGTTCCGGAACTCTGTTCGGTTTTAAAGTTATCCCCCAGATATTCTACGATTGGGGATACCAGAACAACGGGTTGATGATCCTCCCCCCGATGGCTTTGATGCTCGTAGGATTGATCATTTGGGTTCAACGCTCAAGGAACAAAGAGTTGATAGAACAGAAATAGTGAACTAAAAAGAAAAATAGAATATGGAAAATCTATTAAATATATTTGTCCGGTCTGTATTTATCGATAACATGATCTTCGCCTACTTCTTGGGTATGTGTTCATACCTTGCCGTATCGAAGACCGTGAAAACATCGTTCGGATTGGGTATTGCCGTTGTATTCGTGCTATTGATTACCGTTCCGGTAAATTACCTGCTCGATAATTTCGTGTTACAAAAAGGAGCTTTAGCGTGGTTATTGGGAGAACAAGCTGCCGCTAACATAGACTTGAGCTTCTTGAGTTTCATCATGTTTATCGCGGTCATCGCCGCTATCGTGCAATTGGTTGAAATGGTCGTGGAGAAATTCACTCCCGCGCTTTACAACCAATTGGGTATCTTCCTCCCGTTGATCGCGGTGAACTGTGCCATCATGGGTGCTTCCTTGTTCATGCAAGAGAGAGGATACGCGAATATCGGTGAGGCCACGGCATTCGGTTTAGGTTCAGGTATCGGTTGGTTGCTCGCTATCGTGGGTATCGCCGCCATACGCGAGAAACTGAAATATTCCAACATCCCCGCCCCGCTTAGAGGTATCGGTATTACCTTTATCGTGACCGGATTGATGGCTATTTCATTCATGAGTTTCTTGGGTATTAACCTGTAAGATAATTTTTGATTTATGATTTTTGATTTCAGATTATTTCATCTCAGCAAATCAAGAATCGTAAATCGTAAATCATAAATACAAAATAAGATGATTTTATTAGCAATAAATACAACAATTGTCCTGTCGGGGATCGTGGTGTTTCTCATCGTGACACTGCTTCTCGTGGGTATGCTTTTGTTCGCGAAAGCTAAACTTACCCCCAAGGGAGAAGTGAAAGTCAGCATCAACCAAGGCGAAAAAGAATTAGTTACCGAGCCCGGCTCCACGCTTCTTGCCACACTCGGGAACAACAAGATATTCCTTCCCTCCGCTTGTGGTGGAAAAGGTTCTTGCGGTATGTGCCGTTGTCAGGTAGAATCAGGCGCGGGGTCTATACTCCCGACCGAAACAGGGTTCTTCTCGTACAAACAACAGCACGATAACTGGCGTCTGGCTTGTCAGGTAAAAGTGAAGGAAAACATCGAGATGAGCGTTCCGGAAGAAGTACTCGGTATCAAGAAATGGGAATGTGAAGTGGTTTCCAATAGAAATATTTCCACATTCTTGAAAGAATTTGTGGTAAAATTACCGGAAGGCGAAAACTTGAAATTCAAATCGGGTGGATATATACAAATTGACGTACCCGCCCTTGACGTGGATTTCAAAGACATGGATATTGACGAGAAATACAAGGCTGACTGGGAACGTATGAAGATGTTCGATCTGAAAATGCATAACCCGGAACCGACTTACCGCGCGTATTCCATGGCTAACTCTCCGGCAGAAGGCAACATTATCATGTTGAATATCCGTATTGCGACTCCCCCGTTTGATAAAGCTATAGGTGGATTTGCCAACGTGAACCCCGGTATCTGTTCTTCTTTTATCTTCACGCGTAAACCGGGAGATAAAGTAAACATTTCCGGCCCTTACGGGGAATTCTTCCTGAGAGATACCAACAACGAGATGATGTTCATCGGTGGTGGTGCCGGTATGGCTCCGATGCGTTCGCATATCTTCAACTTGTTCCACACGATGCACACGGATCGTAAAGTAAGTTTCTTCTACGGTGCTCGTGCCCTGCAAGAGGCTCCCTACGTGGATGAATTCAACAAGATTCAAGCAGAGAACCCTAACTTCCATTGGACGCTGGCTCTGGATAAACCGGACCCCGTGGCTGATGCAGCCGGAGTAGCTTACACGCCGGGATTCGTGCATCAGGTAATCTATGAAACCTACTTGAAAAACCACGAGAACCCGGAAGACATCGAGTATTATCTCTGCGGCCCCCCGATGATGATCGCAGCCGTAACCAAAATGTTGTACGATTTGGGTGTACCCGATGAAAACGTGATGTACGACAACTTCGGAGGATAAACCAAATTCCTTCAATCATAAAAAGAAAAACAGACCGGACTCTTTACATTCCGGTCTGTTTTTCTTTTCCCCTCTCCCACGCTTATCTCCCTGTAGTTTCCTGAAATTGGTTTACTCGATTTGATATTCAATAAATTAAAAAATGTAGTATTGTTGTAATCTACTGTTACAAGTTTACTTTAAATAAATGATACTTCCTATCAAAGGTTTACTTTCTTTTCCTTCTCCCGGGGAATTCCCCGGGAGAAGGAAAAATCGCCCGGCTCAAAACATTACCCTGGCAAATTTTTTCATTTTGTCCTTGTAGGCTTGCTCCGGCACTTGACAACAAACGGCCAGGTGTGGTCTTTTCTTGTTGTATATTTCAATCACCCTCTTGACGTGTTTCCTGGCGTCATGAATATCCTTCAACGGGATATCGTTCAACCATTCTCTCTTTAAAATCCCGTTCACCCTCTCGGCGATAGCGTTATCGTATGGAGAGCCGTCCTGGGTCACGCTGACACGTATCCCGTGCAATTTCAATATCCCCGTGTACAAGGCCGAACAATATTGACCGCCCCTGTCAGAATGATGGATCAAGTCCTTGAAAGAGCCGTGTTCTCCGGTCTCTAGGGCATGGTACAAGGCTTTGACCGGACCAGACGAATCCAGAGTCGGGTGTACATCCCAGCCCATGATCCGCCTCGAGTAAGCGTCCGTCACCAGGGAAAGGTAAACAAAACCTTTGCCCGTCGACAGGTAAGTGATATCGCTAACCCATACTTGGTTAGAGCGCTCGACTCGAGAGCCTTTCACCAGGTTCGGGTACTGGTGACGCCACGCGCGGGAATCCGTGGTAATGACGCGATACTTCTTCATTTTTACCATCAAGTCATGCCGGTGAAGCAAACGGGAAAGCCAATCACGACCAACCATCAAACCGTTACCCGTTAGCATCCGCCACAACTTCAGAACCCCCAAACGAGGCAAATCACGACGGATCTCTTCAACAATGGAAAGAACGTAACGTTCACGTTCTTCCTCGTCGTTACTCGAGCGAAGGCTCTTGTAATAAGCCTGCTTGCTGTAACCTAGCGAGTTGCACAGGTATGCTGTCATCGCTTTGCCCTCCCGAGCTTTTTGGCGGTCACTAATCCCGCTAATAACATCTCCTCGTGGTTTTTTTTTACATCCACGTGAAGACGGTCTTTAGCTAACTCAAGCATCAGCTCGTAAGCTTCTACAAGTACCTTTTGTTTCTCTAACTCCTCGCGTAAGTGTTCCAGTTCTTGAACTTCCTTGTCTGTCATTGATAATAAAGTTTTAGGATCATGCACTGGTAAAGATAAGCGTTTATAACTTGCTTCCGACAGCACTCGGGGTTTATATTTAGTCAACCATCCATGGAAGGTAGAAGAACTGACATCATACTTGCTTAAAACCTCCGCGTAATCTAGTTCCTCGATCAAACGATCACGAACTGCCGACAATTTTACCCGAACGGGGAAATGACGATGTTTGATAATTTTTGCTAATTCTGACATTGGTTTACTATGGTTTACAGTAAACTTTTTTCAGGGTAATACAGGGTAATACACCCGCTCTTCTCCGTATATCATGGCGACCAAGTCCTGACTAGGTTCTGAGTAAGTCCTGACTAACTCCTGTCTATACAGGACTTGGTCAGGACTTAGTCAATAGGTAGTCAGAAGATAAGAGCCGACAAACACGGGGAAAAGAAAGAAAGAGCACGTGTGCCAAAACTCCATTTCTAAAGAAACTCCTCCGTCTGCTTCGCAGCCACCTCCTCTATAAACAGAGGATGAGTTAAAATACAGTCTTAAACACAAGAAAAGCAACCTGCAATTCGCCGAAGGCGACTATAAACAATCACTAATTTCTCATTTTGCTCAAATTCACCCCGTACAGGATTATAAATAATAAAGCGAAAAAGCCGGATACGATCATTGAAGCCATAACTACCATATTCCAGCCGGAATACATAGGCAATACAAACAATTGCGCTATTTGAGCGAAAGCATACAAATAGAATCCGGTTCTTTTCAAGTTAAACATCAAAATAGCCCCGCTCAAACTCATTAAAGCGAACAAGGTCAATAATGAATAAATCGGAATCGCGTGTTTAATCGTGGTCTGCAACATTTCAATGGAAGATCCCATGAAAGAAGACATCCACGAAGGAGCTCCTTCTGTACCTGTCATTGTTGTTATCTGTTGGATCTGCGCCACTATCGCTTCGGGAGAAAACGCAACCAAACTGAATAAGTTGGATACCGTTCCCCAACCACTACCAATAAAAGTTAAAATACAAAGTACTGTCAGAAAGGTCGGTCTTACCGGTTTTTCTGTTTCAAAAGGATTTTCCATAGCAAGTCATTTTTTTATACAACAACAAACATAAATAAAATTTTGAAAATTAAAAAGCGGGAGGACGAAAAAAAGTCGGGAAATACTTTGCTTAGACGAACGAATTAGTATAATTTTGGGCAAGATTTTATAAACGTCTATATTATTAAAAATCTAAATAATGGAAAGAGATACTCAAATTTTCGACCTGATTGACAAGGAATGCCATCGCCAGAAAGAAGGACTGGAATTGATCGCTTCCGAGAACTTCGTGAGTGAACAAGTTATGCAAGCCATGGGTTCTTGCTTGACGAACAAGTATGCAGAGGGATATCCCGGAGCTCGTTACTATGGCGGTTGCCAAATCGTTGACCAAACGGAACAATTGGCTATCGACCGTGCCTGCAAATTATTCGGTGCCGAATTCGCTAACGTGCAACCACACTCCGGGGCACAAGCTAATGCTGCCGTGTTCTTCGCTTGCATGAAACCGGGCGATACCTTCTTGGGACTTGACTTGGCTCATGGCGGACACCTTTCACACGGATCACCCGTTAATCTTTCCGGTATCAACTACCACCCGGTAGCTTACCACGTGAAAGAAGAAACCGGAATGGTAGATTACGACGAAATGGAGAAATTGGCTATCGAGCACAAACCCAAAATGATCGTATCCGGGGCATCCGCTTATTCTCGTGACTGGGATTACAAACGTATGCGTGAAATCGCTGACAAAGTAGGTGCTTTGTTAATGTGCGATATGTCACACCCTGCCGGATTGATTGCCAAAGGTTTATTGAACAACCCGATGGAATATTGCCATATCGTGACAACTACCACTCACAAAACGCTTCGCGGACCGCGCGGTGGTATGATTCTTCTCCCGAAAGACTTCCCGAATCCTTGGGGATTGAAGACTCCGAAGGGAGAAATCAAAATGATGTCACAAGTGATCAACTTTGCCGTGTTCCCGGGACAACAGGGCGGACCGCTTGAACACGTGATCGCTGCCAAAGCCGTTGCTTTCGGGGAGGCATTATCTGACAGCTATACCGAATACGCTAAACAAATGCTGGCTAACGCCAAGGCTATGGCGAAAGCATTCGTGGAAAAAGGTTATAAAGTTGTTTCCGGCGGAACTGACAATCACTCTATGTTGATTGACTTGAGAACCAAATTCCCGGAATTAACCGGTAAGAAAGCTGAAAATACGTTGGTATTGGCAGACATCACGATCAACAAGAACATGGTTCCGTTCGATACCCGTACCCCGTTCTCCACGTCAGGTTTACGCGTGGGTACCCCGGCTATCACTACCCGTGGTTTGAAAGAGGAGCATATGCCTATCGTAGTGGATATGATCGACAGAGTATTGAGTAACATCGACGATGCCGCTGTTATCGCTCAAGTGAAGAAAGAAGTAAACGCGATGATGAACGACAGACCTATGTTTGCTTGGTAATCATCGTACCCGTATAAAAACAGTCACGCGATTCTCAACGAGTCGCGTGATTGTTTTTTTTACGGATAACCCGTGCATTCTTTTTCAGATCCTTTAAAGCCTTTTTCATGGCATTACGCAACAACGTTCCGGCGGAACGGGCAAACACGACCTCTTCATCCCCTTGATCCAAGGTAACGGAAGCAATTACCTGTTGATAATAGATTCTAGCCCCGTCAGCGACATCATACACGGCGATGCTTACCTCCGATTCGCTTTTCTGGTAATAGACCGAGTTCCCGGGATACACCAGATCAGGAACCTCGTCCCGAACCTTTCGTGCCGTAGCCGTCACCACGTAATCGAAATCCGTCGATTCCTTGAATATCTTCAGCACTTGAGGATTCAACTCGAACGTCAGCTTGCTCGGGTTTATGTACTTGAATCTCACATTCTCGATACTATACACGGAATCTCCGCCTAATTTCTGTAAACACGCCAATAAATCCCGATTCAAACTCTCCCTGTACATGTACGGTATCTTCGAGTCCAAATTCGTGACCAACCATTTCCCCTCGCTGAAGTCCAATGACTTCGGCGACTCGTACAAGTGTATATAATGGGGTGTAGCGCACGCCCCCAATATCATACTGACAAAAACAAATAAAACTATCCGATTCCTCATACTACCTTATTATATTACAATGTCCCTATACCTTCTCTAAAATCCCGATACTTCAACCGGGGTAACAACTCCTCTTTCATCCGGGAGGTATCCCCGTAATAGGATACCTGCCCTATTCTGATAAAATCAACCGTCAACGGACTTCTAACCCCGAACAGACGGGAACAAAGTTCAAAAAAGCGGGCTGCCGTGTTTATCATCCATAAAGGCATTCGCCACGGTTTTACCGTGTGCCAATGTTTCGCGGCTTCATCCAAAAACTCCTGTAAAGTCTGTACCCCATCGTCACCGATATGATATATTCCTTCAATACCCTCCTTCATGCAAGCTGCCCGTGTTGCTTCAAGAAAATCTTCGGTAGAAATCAGATGTATCCACGTGGGCTTTTGCCATACCCCCAGTAACGCGTACCGGGAAAACCAACGGGCGGCGTCCACCATCAGAATACCCCGACCGTATACCATGCCCACGCATAAAGAAACAGCCTCAATCCCATTCTTCCGACCGTAATCGAACAGTAACTTTTCTTCTTCCAGCCTCGTGATAGCGTGAACCGACACGGGAGTCCCGTCCAATCGTCCCGCAGCCGGATGTTCGGGAGTCGTTTCACCCTCCACGTGTGGAAAGCTGATTAAGATTACCCGCTTCACACCTTGTACCACCGCAACATCCAACAAATTATTGAAATAACGGGTATTCGTGGTTGACAAAAACTTCTCCGGGTTATGCCTGAAAAGCACTCCCGCGAAATGTACTACCACATCCACTCCCTGCAAAGCCTCGGGCAACGTACCCGGCTCTCCTAAATCAGCCTTGAATACGGTAATGTTTTCTTTTTCTTTCAACTCGGAAGGTACATCTTTACGATGTGTCAGAAGATGCAGGCATACGTCCTCTTCTTTCAAACGACAAGCAAGCAAACTACCCAAATTACCCGCCGCACCCGTGATCAAGATTCTTTTACCCATCCCTTAGTCTTTCACCAAATCAAAATAATGCATATCAATCACTTTACCGTTCTTCACGGCAGCTTTGCGCAGTATTGCCTGTTTCGTGAACCCGGCCTTTTCCAGTACTTTCATGGACGCCGGATTATACTCGTAAACGGTGGCAAACAAACGAATGATATCCGTTTCCCGGAATACATAATCCACCACCCGGCGTATTGCCTCGCTCATGATTCCTTTATTCCAATAATCTTCACTCAACCAATACCCCAGTTCCGCGCTATATCGTTCGACGTCACACAGGGGAATGAAACCGATTCCTCCCACCGCTTTCCCATCCGCCACGATAGCGAAATCCTGCACGTACGGTTTATCCATCGTTACACGGATATACGTCCCGGCATCCTCCCTCGTGTAAGGATAAGGCAAACCGTCCCGTACGTTATTCCATATATTAATATTACTGATATTTTCAGCCAAAGAATCGACATCGGCAAGCGTCCATTCTCTCAATAAAAAACGTTCTCTCTCGTCTCGTATCTCCATATTCATATCATTTGTTTAATAAAACCCCTACTCCAAGTCAATGAAATATTACTAAAATGTTAATTTTCTTTCCCAATAAAGAAAAATACGAACTTTCAGGTGGTAAATATACCTATTTTCACGTATATAGCAGAAAAAAAGCACGGAAAACGTTGCATTTATTGAATCGATTCGCTATATTTGAAACAAAACACTAAGTATGATAAGATTCGTATTACATAGCCTTCTGATCTTGGTGGTAACACAACTCACGAATGTTGCCATGGGACTGGTTATGACTGAATCTCAACGCGGTGCCATCGTTTGTCAGATATCAGAAATACATGACTCTATCACCAAGGCGGAAGCCTTTGATATCATGAACCCCAACGATATGCCGGTACTCCAGAACACGCTCGTCAGCATGAGGAGATCGGAATTGCCTTGTCGGGTTCGAGTCATGCTTGACGGAATCACCGCTGACGAATACGAATGTCCAATTCTCAACCCGAAGACAGACAACAAGGGAACACGTGACGTGTTCATATCGCAACCCAAGCGATATTTCCATGAGCTCTGCCTTCTAATCATTTGAAAAACCAGTACATATTTGGCACGTATCTTGTATCGTGAATACATAGGATACATTTGCTAAGTGTTACCCAAGTTATAAAACGGAGCAACGCGTAAAGCGTTATATATATACACACACAATACACACAAAAATGAAAACAACTTTATTCAGTAGAAATCGGGAAGAGAAAAATTATGAATTATTTTTCGAGCCGGAAGAATTGCACCGGGTGCAATATTTGTTGGAAACCAAACAGTTCCTCGGTCTGTCTGAGTTACAGAAAAGCGAGGACGCGAACACGGGTATGAAATTGAAACTCTCACTGGCCGAGCGCGGGAAATTAGCCACAGCTCAACTATTCGAGTATATAATGTCTGCTTACGAAGCAGTTTCACCTATTATGATTTTCCGTAATAAAGAAGCGGTAGCTCTCTCGGGAGCAGTCACGCTGGAAGATTAGACATTCTTTAAGTAAAAAACGGGTTCAAGAAATTGAGCCCGTTTCTTATTTCATGGGAAATATTTCCACATGTATAAAAAGTATTTACCACACTTTTCCTCATATCTGTTTGTTCATCTTGAAAAGTAGTCCCTTTTTATTAAAATAAAATAAGGTAACGACTGCCATCACGAAAGAAATAAAATCCGCCATGGGCAAACTGGCCCACACGCCCGTGATACCCCAGAAACGGGGTAAAATCAGCAGGAACGGTATCAAGAATATCAACTGGCGCGACAACGACAGAAATATAGAAACTTTCGCTTTCCCGATAGACTGGAAAAAATTGGTAATAATAATCTGACACCCGACCAGCGGAAATAACAAACAAGTTATCCGTAACCCGAACTTTGCAAGCTCCGTCAACTCATGATTATCCGTGAACATACCCACGATAAAGTCCGGGAATAATTGGCTCGTGATAAACCCGAACGTCGTGATCGAGATTCCCGTGATCATGGCATAACGCAACACACGTCGTACCCGGTCAAACAATAACGCCCCGTAATTATACCCGACTACCGGCTGCATTCCCTGCGTGAGCCCGATCTCGATCATGATAAACAACGTCAACACCCGGTTCACGATGCCATAAGCCCCGATTGCCAAATCTCCACCGTAGCGCATGAAACTATTATTCAAGATAATCACCACCGTACTGGCGCACACGTTCATCAAGAAAGGCGACATCCCTATAGAAAGAATACTTTTGATTATCCGGCCTTTTAACCGGAATATTCCGGCCTTGAAATGTACCGAACTATTCTTGTTTATAAAATGTGCCAGAATCCACACCAACCCGCTCGTCTGCGCGATCACGGTAGCGAACGCTGCCCCCCGGATTCCCCACCCGAAATGGAAAATAAATATCGGGGCTAATATAATATTCACGAAAACCGTCAACAGCGATGACAACATGGCTTTCTTCGGGTATCCCGTCGCGCGCATCAGGTTGTTCAACCCGATAAAAGTGAAAGCGATAGGATTTCCCAATAGTATCACCTCCATAAAATCTCTGGCGTAAGACATCGTGGCCTCGCTTGCCCCGAAGAACCGCAACGTGGGCTCCAGTAATAACGAGGCAATCCCCCCGAAACAGAATCCGAGAATAACGCACAGCAAAAACACGTTCCCCAACACCGACGAGGTCTTTTCCATATCTCTCTGTCCCATGTATATGGAACTAATCGTGGCTCCCCCAACACCAATCAGTGTACAAAAAGCAATAATCAGGTTCATCAACGGGAAAGTAATCGCCAATCCCGAAATGGCAAGCGGTCCCACGCCATGACCGATAAAAACACTATCAATAATATTATACAACGATGTAACCGTCATCCCGATGATAGCGGGTATCGAGTACTGAAGCAATAACTTCCCGACGGGTTTTGTTTCCAATAAATGCGATGCGTCCGCAGCAGACATAAAATGATCCTCCTTTCTTTAGTATTACAGCCTCGTTCACTCCCCCTCGATCACCATCAGATAAGAACAGAGAGCGCGAAGATAGCAAATAGTTTATAAAGTTTATAAGGTTTATCTAGGGCAACCGTATCAAAATAATTTTTACTATTTTCCTTCCTTTTTCAAGATAAGATTCTGGTGTATTCAGTTATTTTTCTATAATGAATAATAATTATACCATGTATTTTCGTATTATCAAACTTTATTCAATTTCAATTTATTTTCTATTATTCTACCTTTATAATAGGAGATGAATAGGAGTTGAATGGGAGTTGTTATAAAGAAACTATAAAGTATATATATCATATATAATTACTATTTAACTTATCTCACACTAAACAAGAGAGAAAAAGGGGATAATTTTTCTCTCTATTCAATTTTGACGCATTTGTCCTAAAGGTTTATAAAGTAGAGGATTCTCAAGGAGACGCCGCATATAAAGCATCCCGCGGATATCTATTACTTTATAAACCTTATAAACTCTATGAACCTTACAAACCCTTATTTTTTTCCCTTGAATAGTCTACCGATCCGCCCCACACCCCAGCGTAATACAATGGGTATAGCCGCCTCTATCAAAACAGGCGAAAAATCTTTTAACATGGCACCCAGCATCGGGGTATCGCGCACCTCCTTTTCTTCCTTCGGGGTATCGTCCCTCCTGCCGGAAAAAAACAACGACGAGATACCGGAAAACAACAATTTCCCAGAATGGCGATGGATAAAACGGAAATCCTCGTTCAGTTTTTC
Source organism: Butyricimonas sp. Marseille-P3923 (assembly GCF_900184685.1). Classification (GTDB taxonomy): domain Bacteria; phylum Bacteroidota; class Bacteroidia; order Bacteroidales; family Marinifilaceae; genus Butyricimonas; species Butyricimonas muris. The sequence continues at coordinate 481,195 of NZ_FXXL01000007.1, read as the reverse complement.
CTCCTGCAAACGGCAACTCTCACGCACCCGTTTCTGTTCCGCCCGTAATATCTCCAGCGGGGTCGGTGGTTTCTTCGTCCTCTTTTTCATCTTTACTCATCATCGCGGTTATAATCTCGTTTGTCACCCTCGCGCTAATCTTCTCCCGGAACAACAGAATCAGCCCGAACAACAACAGGTACATCCCCACTACCAACAAAAACCCCAGTGCCACGCTGTTCAATATCTCGCCGAGGAAAAAACCAAGGGCGAGAAACAGGAAAAGAATAGCGAAAAAGGCGAGCAATACCAAAACAATACCGTACGAGAAGACCGCCATTGTCTTGGCTACCCTCTCGTACGTGTTCAATTTCATTAGCTCAAGTCTCGTCTCCACGTAGGTTGAAATGTCATTTTTCAACCCGGAGAAAGTCTTTTCGGCGAAATTCTCCATAAGCCGTTACTTGGTTTCAGCAGCCGCTCTCCCCTCGTGTTCAGTCTTTCCCGCTACTTTTTCCGCTACATCATGTACATTCTCGGAAACATGTTCGCGTGCTTCCTCGGCTTTTGATTTTGCTTTAGCGTATACGCCTTTCACCTCGTCCTTTACTTTGGCAACAGCGTGATCAAACTCTTCGGCTAATTTCTTGCGGTTGTCGGCAACCATTAAATACCCGACAGCTACTCCAACTACCGCGCCTATACCCAGACCCAGCAGTAAATTTGAAGTTTCGTTTTTCATATTCGTCTAATTTTTAATTTATATATTTACTTCAACGAATAGAACTACAAAAAGTTTGCCTTTTTCTTTATTTTTCAAGACTAATTTTAACGACTTATAAAATGCACTTTCAACGGGTCATACCGTTCCGTCACAGTATCCGTTTCCCTCGCCGTTTTCCCGATCGCGACCACGGCGAACGGCACGAATTCCGACGACAAGTGCAATGCTTTTTTCACCTCGTGCACGAAATGCATTTTCGGGTACACCCCGATCCATGCCGTTCCCAATCCTTCGGCATAGGCTTGCAGCAACATATTCTGCACGCAGGCTCCCAATTCCTGCGGCCAATTACCACCCTCCAGACCTGCCAGCCGGGTATTACAACACACGAGTATAACCATCGGGGCTGTCCGCAACGCCTCGCTCCCCGGCAAAATCTCCGCCAACTCGTGCAGATGTTTCGCATCCTCCATCACGAAGAACTCCCACGGGCGACGATCTTTCACCGAGGGTGCATACATTCCGGCACGCACCACACGCTCGATCACTCCCGTGCAAATCTTCTCCCCCGTGTATTCCCGCACCGTGCGACGACCTGTAATCGCCTCGTCCGCGGAAGCCATCGTCGTGAATTTCTGGCTTTTCATCTCCGTCGCCAATTCCCGTACACGGGGAATAATGCGCGTGAAATGTCCGCTTTCCTTATGAGTCGCCAGCACCGCCTCGTTCTCCCACGTTTCTATGATCATCATCGTGTCTTCCAGCCGACAATTTTCCAGTATCTCGTAACCGATACATCCCCGCTCTCCTCGCGAGAGGTCTGCCATTTCGCTCAACAAAGCCGCAACTTCGGCGCGTACCCCGGCGCCGACCGATAAAGTAACATTTATTCTGATCATATCCTGTTCACTTAGAAATTCGACATTCCACACCCCACTACCTTTCTCCCCGCTTAAAATCATACAAATTTATAAAAGTTCAATGACTATTTCATAACCTAAAAGAACTTTTATTCGTAAATGATTTCAAAGCATACTTGCGGGTATCGCTACTTTATAAACTAAACCTTATATTTGTGGGCTTAAAAAACGAACAAATGATACAACCGTTAGATATTATACGCAAATACTACACGCTTGACTCCCTCGCGGGACAAAGTCTATTGATACACAGCCAACTCGTGCGGGACAAAGCACTCGCCATCGCTATGCGCCACGCGGAAATGGATCTCGATATCTCCTTTATCAAAGAAGCCGCCATGTTGCACGATATCGGGATATTCCTCACCAACGCTCCCGACATCGGGTGTTTCGGCGAATATCCTTACATTTGCCACGGCTATCTCGGTGCCGATTTACTCCGGAAAGAAGGACTGCCTCGCCACGCCCTCGTGTGCGAACGTCACACGGGCACAGGGCTCACGATCGAAATGATACAGGAAAAACATCTCCCGCTTCCCCTTCGCGACATGCAACCCGTCACGCTGGAAGAGAAACTCATCGCTTTCGCCGACAAGTTCTACTCGAAAAGCAACCTCACCCGCGAAAAGAAAATCAGTAAAATCCGTGCCGAAATGTTGTTTCACGGGGCGGATTCCGCCGCCCGCTTTGACGAATGGTGCAGACTGTTCTTGTAATTTAAAATGGAGTGTTATTCTCCATTTTGCTTTCTACACCAGTTCTTTATCCCGCATTCCCCGCATTTCGGGCTTCGTGCCGTACACACGTACCGTCCATGCAAAATCAACCAATGGTGTGCTCTCGACAACCATTCCGCCGGGATATTGGCCACGAGTTGTTTCTCTGTTTCCAGTGGAGTACGTGCCCCTGTCACCAACCCGATACGATCGGCCACACGAAACACGTGCGTGTCCACGGGCATTGCCGGACGCCCGAAAGCCACCGCTTCCATAACGTTCGCAGTCTTTCGTCCCACACCGGGCAAGGTTTGCAGTAACTCGAAATCAGACGGCACTTCCCCGTTGAACTCGTTCATCAATTTCTTCGCCATTGCCGACAAATGTTTGGACTTATTATTCGGGTACGATATCGACCGTATCAACTCGAAAATCTCTTCTATCGTGGCGCCCGCCATCGCCTCGGCTGTCGGGAATCGCTCGAATAATGCCGGAGTCACCATATTTACCCGCTTGTCAGTACACTGTGCCGACAGGATGACCGCAACCAGCAACTGGAAAGGGTCATTATAACGCAACTCCGTGTCGGCAACGGGCATCTCTTCCCGGAACCATGCCAACACGCGGTCATATCTTTCTTTCAATTCCATACCTTATATATAATTACAAGTTTCAAGTCCGCAAGTTACAAGTTATTTTTCAAAATACACGCCCCGAAGTCGATTCTGTAATCACACGATCAACTAAATTCATCCCACGGGCGACGCAACTTTCCCTGCACGAAGTGAAGTGTTTCTTCCCACAAAGCCCGACAAGCCGGAAGGTCACGAGCCTCGGCAGGTAGTTTGACGGGATGACCGCCACGGAAAAGACTACCCGTCACGTGGGCGTAGCGGTCGGTAGTAGCGAGCATAATGGCAGAGGATGCTCCCCGCACGGGAGATTTGATAAAGGGACGGAACAGAAGATCGGTCAACGGGTCATACCAACGTCCCATCGTGATCATGCCCGTATCGACTACACCGGGATCGACCGCGTTGGCAGTAATCGTGCGCCCGCGTAACCGCCGGGCAAGTTCCGCCGTGAACATGAGCACGGCAAGTTTAGAATCCGGATACGCCCGGAAACGCCGGAAACGTTCCGGATCGGGAACAAGGAAACGCTCTCCCACGTGTCCCATGCAAGTGGTGATCGAGGTCGTGTTGATAACACGCGATTCGATGCCGTGTCCCATGAACGGGAGTAACGAATTGGTCAGCAACCACGTCCCCGCATAATTCACACCGACGGTCATTTCCAGCCCGTCTTCCGTCAGAGAAAATTCGCCGGGCATCGTTCCCGCGTTATTCACCAGCACGGCAATATCCTTTCTTGTCATTTCCTCGGAAAACATTTGAATGGACGCGAACGAAGCGAGATCAAGACGATATAATTCCACGTTTGAATTACCACTCTCCCGTACAATATCCTCGCGCACCGGTATCGCTTTCGCTATATCGCGACAAGCCATCACCACGGGCATTCCCACCCGGGCTACCGCCATCGCAATTGCCCGTCCCATGCCGCCGTTAGCACCCGTGACTATTACCCAACCTTGTTTCATTTTTCTTTCCTTTTATCCTTCTATCTACCTCTCGAATCGCCCACCTGATCACCCCTAATGGCACGAGTTTCAATGTCCCGAGCATGAAATAATTGAATATCCCCGGGATTACTCTTGCCCGACGACGGAACATAGCCCGTAACCCGCGGCGAGCCAACGAACGGGGAGTCATCATCACCCCAAGGCGCAAGGCGAGTCTTTGCAAATGTCGCGGTAAATTGTACAAGTCTGTCGCTACCGCACCCGGACACACCGCAGTGACACTTACCCCGTGGTCAAGCATTTCCAACCGGAACGCGCGGGAGAAATTTCTAAGAAAAACTTTCGTGGACGCGTAAAGCGAAATTGACGGGTAAGGTAACCACGCCGAGGCGGACGACATATTCAAGATATAGCCGCGACGGCGGGATTTCATGTCTTCACCGAAAAGACGGCATAGCATTGTCGGTGTAGTCACGTGAAGCGTCAGCATCAACTCCACCCGATCAACGGGAACATCCACAACCTGCTCGAAATAGAATACACCCGCGTTATTCACCAGTATATCAACCGTGAACCCCCGTTCTCGACAAAATTCGTGCAACCGCACCGCCGCATCGGGTACAGCCAGATTCATGCACACGGGATAAGTCCGGGTTCCGTATTTCGCGGCGAACTCTTCCGCCGCTTTCCGTAGCGGGATATCCTCGTTGCTCACCATCACCACCTCGTATCCCTTCTCGCACAACAGCCGGGCATATTCCCGTCCGATACCGGAACTCGCTCCGGTTACAACAGCCGTGAGGTTCGCCTTCTTTGTTTGCCTTCGGCAAGTTGCAGGTTGCAAGTTACATTCGCCTTCGGCGAGTTGCAAGTTACTTTTCATTCCGATAATCACTTAATCACTTAATCACTTAATCTATAAATATCTAATCATTAACCACTTAATCACCCAATCGGCAATCATAAATCATAAATCATAAATCATAAATCATTTAATCGTTCCAGTTCCTTTACCAGCGATTTCGGCAAATCCTTCAAGTGATGATGGCACGCCATCTCACGCGAGTACATTCGGGCAATACAATAATTGACATGCTCACAAGTATTTCGGGCGTTCTCTTCTCGTGCCATACGGTTCACGAAATCCGGTTCGTTAAGTAAGGCTCTTGCCATAGAAACAAACTCGAATCCCGAATCCAGCACCCGATCTATCGTGTCACGGGCTATCAGACCACCGACAAAGACGAGAGGCAAATGCAACGCCTCACGGAATTTTATCGCGTCATCATAAAAATAAGCTTCTTTGAAAGGCTCCGTCGGAATCATAAAACGTCCTGCCAAACGTACCCCCCAGCGTAACCACGCCTGATGCATATAATGTGTCATAGAACGTATCGGCATAGCCCCGCGCATCACGTACATCGGAGCCCGACTGACAAACCCGCCACTAAGAATAAGAGCGTGTGCTCCTGATTTTTCCAAAGCTTTCGCGACCTCGATACACTCCGGTACTTCCATGCCACCGCGAAAACCATCGCGTGTATTCACTTTCACGAGGATAGCCATATCATCGCCCGCCGCCTCCATCACCTCGTCCATCACGATACGCATAAAACGCATCCTGTTCTGGAGCGAACCACCATACTCGTCGCGACGATGATTGGTATAAGGCGAAAGAAACTGACTAATCAAATAACCATGCCCGGCATGAATCTCCACGGCATCGAATCCCGCCTCTCGGGCAAGACGCACGGAGTTGCCATACTCCCGTGCCATATCGACGATCTCGTCCCGTTTCATTCCCCGCACGAGCGTGGGCGAATAAATATTGAAACCGCTGGACGCAGAGAGAGGCATACAACCACATATCGAGCGATGGGACATATTCCCGCAATGCCCCACTTGAATAGATGCCGCGGCTCCCTCGGCGTGGATATCATCGGTTATACGCCGTAAACCGGGAATGATCTCCCGCCGCAACCATAGTTGGTGAGGAAACGACAATCCGCTCCTCGTCACTGCCGCGTATGCCAAGGTGGTCATACCGATTCCCCCGCGGGCTACCGCCACGTGATAATCATGCAACATATCCGACGGGGCATTCCCCGGGCACATTCCCTCGAAAGCAGCCGCCCGAATCGTCCGGTTGCGCAATGTCAAAGGACCGATATTATAAGGCGTGAACAGTTTGCTGCCTTCGGCAGTCGCAGGTTGCGGGTTACATCCGCCGTTAGCGAGTTGCAAGTTGTTGCTGTTAGTGGTGTCTTCTTTCATGTTAACCTTTTTATCTTTGAAAACTAATATATAAACGGTATCACCCGCTTCAAACGCATCGCGCGCACCTCATCACCGAATTCGTCAAGATAACGATGATAAATAGTGTTCGCTCGCGGCACAAGGTTTGCGAATGTCCAAACGACAAATACCGTGCCGGAAAGAGACCACGTGAGTATGGCAAAACCTGTCCACTCCACGATTTCACCGAAATAATTCGCGGAAGTCACGTAACGGAACATACCGCCTCGAGGCAGATAATGAGCCGTGTCACCGGGACGACGCAAATGCCGGATAATATAATCGGAATGAAGATTGATAAACATCCCCCCGAAAAATACAACCGTACCGATGATAAATTGCGGGGTGGTCAGCCACGCCGTCGTGTACATATCCGCGGGAGAGAAATAAAATATCCATCCCCCTTGCATACATGCATTAAGCACGTTGAACGTGATTCCCATAAGCACGATACCCAACGGCATACGTCCCTTACCCTTCAGCAGAAACGGGAAAATGAACGAACGCTGGAAATAATGTATCTCGAAAAAAAGAAAGAATAAAAACGGAACAATATCAAAACGACGATCGGAAAAATACCAGTAAAGCAACATCGCCACGAAAACGGGACTCTCCATGAGCACCCACCCCAACCGATTATTCAGCGGACGTCCCCACTTCGCATCAAAAAACATACCGTATCCCGCCTTCACGAAATAAAGTGCCACGAAAACGATAACCGCAATTCCGGTCATCACGAATAAAAATATATGAAATGTATCCATACAATAACCTTTTATTAGTTTCCGGCAAAACTAATAAAAAGTTTATAAAGTTTATAAAGTTCATAAGGTTTATAAAGTAATAGACACAGTCCGAGAAGCACCCGTTACTTTATAAACTTTACAAACCTTATGAACTTTATGAACCTATTTATCGTTTAGCTTCCCCGTGCGGTCCCGGCAATCCGTCACGGAAACGGATACTGGCATGCGTACCGTCGCAGAATGGCTTGTTGGACGAGGCACCGCAACGACAAAGAGTAACCCGATTGCGAAGTTCGTATTTTACCCCCTCCGTGTCGTCAATAGGAATCCCCCCTCTCACGAACAGCGGACCACTGCAACGTTCCTGAGGATCTTCAAGTAACACGAGCGAGGGAGTCAGCCTGTTCTCGATAAACTCACCTTTCTCCTTGTCCCACGCCTTCAGTCTTCCGGCAGGACAATAATTCGCCTCGCGCACGGTAAGTTCACGTGCTTCCTTATCGTCGGATTCCTCGACAAGATTCCACACCTTACCGTAAGCATCACAAAAACGGGCAAAAGCACAATATTTCTCGTTATCCGTCAATTCCAATTCCGGACCGTCGAACACGTCGGCGTTATCGAGTAAAGGTATATTATCGGCAGTCAGCGAGGGATCCCAATTGGTGGTCAAATGGCTACCGTCACAAAAGGGGTGATTCTTTGATGCACCGCAACGACAAAGCGCCACGGGGTCATCTTCCAAATCGAACTCGATACCGTCGCGATACGACCACGAAGTACCTTCCTCATTTTGCACGATAAACTGTTGTTTCATGGGTGGACGCCCGTAGACCATATAAGGTCCTTTGCGATCCACCACGATAAAATACTTATGATCGTTCAGGGGTGTCCCCGGTTCTATTTTACGCTCTTTCATGACTTATAAGATTTATAACATGATAGATATATCGTAAAAAAATAAGGTTTTGTTTCAAGAAATCATCACATTATTTCTTCACCCGCGTGAAAAAATAATGTTCTTCATTCGATAGTTCCGGGTTAAACGTGAAACCGTCCCAACGAAAAGACTTCAACTCCTCGGGGTCCTCGATACGGTTGAGCAGAATGTGACGAGTCATAATACCTCGTGCTACCTTGGCATAAGTACGAATTGTCTCGTATTTCCCGTCACGCCACTCTTGAAACTCCGGTGTGATCACCTTCACCTTTTCCCGGATCACGTCCATTTGTAACGCCCCTTGTATATCAAGACTGGCGAGGTTTACCATAATACCACCGGCAGAACGTACGGCATCCAGCAACGGGGTTGTCAACTTGGGCGTCCAATAATCGTAAAGATCACCCCCGTTTGTCCCGTTCAATTTTACCGCGAAAGCGATACGGTACGCCTGTATCAGATCAAGCGGTCGTACCAACCCATAGAGCGTTGAAATAATACGGAGATGATTCTGGGCATATTTCAGATCGTCTACCGCGAATGAAGCAGGATCAATAGCTTTGAACACACTCCCGTTATATGCCAGCAACGCCTGTTTGCGAGGATTCGACAAACTACCGAACTTTTGATAACGTTCGTAATTCTCCTGAGCCAACTTATCACTGATCTTCAACATTTTCTCTAAATCGGATGCCGAAAAACGACGCATCTGTTCCGCGAGATACTCCGCCTCGGTCGCATACTCGGGTGTAGACCCCGGAACATCTTTCTCTACCGCAGACATATCCATGGCCTTTGCCGGTGATAAAATAATCAACATAACTTCTAATGTATTTCTTCAATTTTATACCCCGCACCCTCGAATGCCTTGTGCACGGAACGGGTATCGCCCGTTTGTAACGTCACTGTCAGTACTTTATCGGGATGTTTCAAATCAACAGTCCAATCCGTAACGTCCCTCGTGCTATTCAAGTACGGGGTAACTTTTGATACGCAACCATTACATTTTAGGTTTGTCTTGAATCGAAATTTCTTTTCCATGTCTAATCTGTTTATAAAGTTTACAAGATATGACTATCATTACCTGACATTGTAAATTATCATTTATATGTTTACGAATACAAGTACTTCTATGTTTCAAATGACAGGCATATAAAGTATTAGATCACCAAATTCCATACCAAGGGTAAACTTTTTTTTGACATTATTATAGGATCTCCATAAAATCTGTGCCTGTTCCCGTGTCTACCTACCGTCCACAAGGAGAAAAATGAAACAATTCGTTGTTTTTTATAAAATATTCGCGTAACTTACTTCCCGGCTATAAATACAGCTAATCAAGAAGGAAAATATAAAACATACAGCTATGAAAAGAAAAGATATTACCCTCCACGTGGCACCAGAGGCTCTCATGGCTCTTGCTCTAATATTGGAAATGAAACTCGATGAATGGGACGAAGACCCGCAGAAAGAACTTTACATACTCATGCCCGACCTCATTGATGAATTTAAATATACCATAGACGAAATGACCAGACAGGGTACTCTCGCCAGTAAAATATTCGGGAAAAATCGTGAAATACGTCCGGCAAAAATCACCTTTACCAGCACAAAAGGAGAACACGTGCTATATCCCACGCGAGACCTGCCCGTGGTGGACGGTTGGCATATCCTGTTTATCGGCGGAAGAATAAAAATCGGGGTAAAAGGACAAAAACTCACCCCCGTATCCATAAGGCAAGGAAAACTCGTGCCGAAAGCTATCGACATAAACGAAATCTACAAAAAGCTCGTCATAGGAGCCGGTTTCGCCTACTATGAAATGGAAGATGAACTGCTCGATATCACCGACAAAGGCACCGTCCCTATCACAGGATGCTCCATTGAATGGGAAAAAAGCGACTTCTGCCTCTGAAAATAAAAGTTCACAAGCCTACACTCAAAGAAACAACATCAAAATCACCTGCGCCAGAATTACCCGTACGAACATCGTCAACGGGTAAACTGTCGCGTATGCCACGGAAGGAGAATCATTATCCACGGTCGTGTTGACATAATTCAACGCCATCGGGTTAGACATACTCCCGCACAACATTCCCGCCACCGAACCGAAATCAATCTTCATCCACTTGATTGCCACAGCCGCCACAAGCACGACAGGAACCACCGTGATAGCAAAACCGAGAGCCACCCACAACGCTCCTTCCGGACGGAAAACCGTTTCGAAGAAATGCGTACCGGCATCCAGCCCAAGACAAGCGAGATACATCGAAAGTCCCAAAGCCCGCAACATCAAGTTCGCGCTAATCGTCGTGTAAGTAATCATATGTATCCGAGGACCGAAAGCACCGACCAGAATACCCATTATAATCGGACCTCCCGCCAATCCCAATTTCACCGGAAAACTGATACCGGGAATAGCCAAAGGTATTGAACCGAGCAACAAACCGAATACCATACCGATAAACACCGCCACGAGATTAGGTTCGTCAAGATCTTTCACGGCATCACCGACAGCTTCCCCCACCCGGGCAATAGCAGCCTCCTCGCCAACCACGTTCAAACGGTCGCCCAACTGCAAGACAAGCTCAGGTGTCGGCAAAAGCACGATTCCCGCTCGGTAAATACGAGTCACGTTAATCCCGAACTCGTTCCGTAGGCGCAATGTCCCCAACCGCTTCCCGTTAATATCGGGACGTGTAATCACGATACGATGCGACACGAGTTGGTTATCCACGGCATTCCAGTCGATATCCTCCTGATTCCAATCCGTCGTGTCCCGCTCACCAATCATTCCCGACAAAGCGTCAACATCACTTTCCGTGATAATAACCAGCAAACGATCGCCAAGCTGCACTACCGTGTCGGAAGCCGGAATGACTACCTTCCCGTCACGCCACAAACGGGAAATCACGAATCTCTTCGACGCCATTCGCGCTATATCTTTAATTGTCTTGCCCTCCACGCCGGGATTGCTCACGTTCAACCCCACAACAATCGTCTTCTTATGCTTATCATCATTCGATTTCTTGAAAAAGATATTCGAGGCAAAAAGTTTACGCACGAAAATCACTGCAAGAATCACCCCGACTACCCCCAACGGATAAGCCACCGCACATCCCAACGCTATATCGGAAGGAGTCATCGTCGGATCTCCCATCTGCTTCAACGTCTGTTGCGCCGCACCCAACGCCGGGGTATTTGTCACCGCACCGCTGAGAATACCTACCATGTCCGGCAAAGATACCCCCGTCGTCCAATGAAAACCCAAAGTCAGCATTACCCCGAGAGCCACCACGACCATTGCCAGTATATTCAACTTCAAACCGCCCTTTCCCAATGACGAGAAAAAACCGGGTCCCACCTGCAAACCGAGAGCGTACACGAAAATAATCAACCCGAAACTCTCGGCGTAATTCAACATCTGCGGATCAATCGTGAGACCGAAATGGCCTGCCATAATACCGGCAAAGAACACGAACGTCACCCCTAACGATACTCCCCAGATACTGATTTTCCCTAAAGCCAATCCCACTGCCGAAACCAGCGATATCACGATTACCGCCTGAATAACAGAGTGTTCTACAAATAAACTATTCAACCATTCCATATATTGAAATTTGAATGCCAAAATTAATAAATTTTCCTACCTTTGCAACAATCAAAGTTGGATTATGGAACGCGTGAAAAACAAAGAATCGATGTGTACCGGGTTTGAAGATATCTTCAAACAGCACTTTGCAACGCTATGTACCCACGCTACTACTTTCGTGAACGATCCGGACGCCTCGAAAGATATCGTTCATGACGTATTTCTCAGCTTGTGGAGTCACCGGGAAGAAATAGACTTTTCCCGTCCTATCCTGCCTTACCTGTTCAGCCTTACCCGCAACAGGGCAATCAATTACTTGGCACACCGGAAAGTAGAGGACGCCCACGCACAACAGGCACTTGTCGAGGAACCGGTATATACCCTATCCGAGCCTTCCGATCGGGATGAACTCATCAACCGTATCATAAAACGAATAGACCAACTTCCGGAACGTTGCTCGCAGGTGATGAAATTATGCTTTATAGAATGCAAAAAATATAAAGAAATAGCGGAAGAACTTAACATCTCGGTCAACACCGTTAAAACACACGTAACCACCGGATTAAATATATTACGTGACGAGTTTCCCTCTTCTCTGCTATTACTTCTTCTCGTTCACGAAGACTCTTTGCACAACGATAGCACACCGGAGGGCTATCAACGATAATCAAATTATTAGAAATTTACATAACAAATCTTCTTCTCTCCACGTTACAACGAAAAATATTAAATAAAAACGGAGGAAAACATATCTCATTTTAAATTTTTCGTTATGACTAAACCAACTAAGAACATCACTACAACTCAACTCGCGCTAATGACCGCCGCCGCGGTAATCAGCCTGCGAGGTTTACCAATGATGGCACAAGAAGAACTTACCATGTTCTTCTATATATTCTTTGCCACCTTCCTGTTTCTTATTCCCGCCGCCCTTGTTGGAGCGGAATTAGGTAGTGCTTTCGCCTCCAAAGGAGGAGGCGTCTACACGTGGGTAAAAGAAGCTTTCAACCAACGGATGGGATTTGCCGCTATCTTCCTGCAATGGATACAGAACGTGGTTTGGTATCCTACCGTCCTCGGTTTTGCCGCCGCATCCATCGCGTACATGATAGGCAAACCCGATCTGGCACAGAACGGAATGTTTGTCGGATTATTCTCTATCATCATGTACTGGTTTGCCACGTGGGTAACCCTCAAGGGGACTTCCACCGTATCCAAGCTCACCAGCCAAGGCTTCTTGATCGGAACGGTATTACCCGGAATCGTCGTCATCGTTATGGCTATCATCTGGATGGTTGATAAAAACCCGATAGCTCTGGAACACGTGCCGGCCACCGTTTCGGAAGTTGTAAATATAGACGCCGCACATCACGTGCATCCCCGTCTGTTCCCTCACATCACGGGAATGAGCGATATCGCTTTCCTTGCAGGAATATTACTTCTTTTTGCCGGAGTTGAAGTACACGCCGTACACGCCCAAGAATTACAAAACCCTCAAAAACAATTCCCGGCCGCCATGTTCCTCGCGGCATTGATCTCTTTCGCATTGTTTACCCTAGGAGCTTTGGCAGTGGCAATCGTCACCCCTTATGACCAGATAAACCTTCAATCGGGATTATTTACCACCTTCCAACAATTGTTCGACCATTACCATGTCGGCTGGCTATCCAACGTGATGGGACTCCTTGTCGCTTTCGGGGCTCTCGCCGGAGTTATGTCATGGATATCCGGCCCCAGCCGCGGTCTACTCTGGACAGCAAAAGACGGACAACTTCCCGATTTACTGAAGAAAACCAATAAAAACGGGATACAAATTAACATCCTTATCATACAAGGATGTATCGTTTCCGTTCTATCTTCACTTTACATGATCATGGACGACGTCAGCGTTGCATTCTTCCTGTTGAGCGCCCTCACGATCGGATTGTACTTACTTATGTACATGATGATGTACGCCTCCGGCATTAAGCTGAGGTACACGCAACCCGACCTTCCCCGTAGTTACCGGGTACCGGGAGGAAATCTGGGAATGTGGCTTATAGCGGGCATAGGCTTTCTTGCAGTACTATTCTCCTTCGCTGTCACCTTCTTCCCACCATCCCAACTGCCTGTCGGCAGCCCGGCAATGTATACCGGACTTGTCGTCATAGGAACCGTGGTATTCTTCTCCATCCCATTCATAATCAGTATCGCAATGGAAAAGAAACGCCAACGAAGCGGACATTAACCGCATAACATACCGGGAGCGGTAAGTTTTTCACTTATCGCTCTTTTTTTTATGCACCGGGATATTCCCCTCTTTTACAAAACCGGAAGTGCTTCCGGATCTATCTTTTCAAGAATATCAAACTCCGTGTAAGAAGTCTTTGCTACCGCTTTCCGATGAGTCGTTGTCTCCTTCGCCAGTAAATACGTTATTTTCCCCTGACTGTCTATCGTGTATCCTTCTACATAAGCATACCTCACATCTTCGGGAATACGCGTTCTTCCTTGTTCATCCGGAGTAACTCTTCTAAAACCGGGAGTAATTATCCTGATCCTCTCATTTACATCAAACTTCTTATTGGCATCTATATACTGCTGCCTCAAAGTATCTTGTTGCGAACGAGCATCAATAATAATATCCTCAAGTGCCTTCATCTGAGATAAATAATCCTCTCTATTCATGCTACTTTTGAAATAAAATAAACATACCTTAATACATCATCACTGTTTTACAAATATATACAAAAAAATATAAACACCACATTTTTCCACGAAAAATGATTTTAATCGAATAATAAAGGAAATAGCCAAATCTTCCTAATCCATTAACGAGTCTACAACTATCAGAAAAATTCACATCCCGAAATTTCAATTCAAAATCATATTCCCACCAAAAAAACATTTCAAAATCACGCATTTTATTCTAATATTGAAATAATTTATTACATTTGTGCGACAATTCGAATTTGTTAAGAGGGCGAACGGGAAAGCAAACGGGAAATACGCCCTCTTTTTTTATTGCGTTAGATTGGTGTAAATAAAAGTATTAGGTCATGTTTCAAATTCCCGGGGATAAGTTCGACGAAAAAAAATTAAAAAAAGTTCATTTTTTTCTCACCCATTTTCGAGATGAATCTGTGATATAAGAAAACAAGAAGAAAAAAGCTGAAAATGGACGAAAAATACGATAGAATAGAATTTATTCTTTCTCATTTGAGGGAGCCGGAGAAGTTGTTGGACGAAAAGTTTATAGAGTGGCTACTTATCAAAGAGAACAAAGAATTGTTCGAGGAGGTAATCTTGAATCGAGAGGCGTTTTTACGCGAGGAGTACGGGCGGCAGATCGTGGTGAGCGAGGAGTGGAAGAAGTTCCGGCAAAAGGTACAAGAAAAGAATATGACTTCACAAAGGAGTCGAACGATACGGCAACACCGGGTTGGAAGGAGAGCGTGGCTATCCGTGGTTGCATGCACGGGCGTGTTGCTGAGCGTGGCGGGAGGATTGATGCTAAAACAGCATTTTACAAAACAGAAAACGATTCAAGTGGCAAAAGAAGTACACAAGGGCAAACAAGGTGCCATATTGACAACCGCATCGGGACAAGTCTACGATCTGACTCAAACGGAGATTCACTTGGAAACACCTCAAGGTACACAGATCGTGAACGACACCTCGAATTTACTTGCCTATCAAACCAATAGCCCGGCAGGTTCACAACATCAACAGGTTCGGGATTCACAGATAATACTTCCTTCCTACCACACGATACAAATCCCGGCAGGAACAGACTATGGAGTGACACTTACCGACGGGACGCGAATATGGTTGAACTGCGAATCGAAATTACGCTTTCCCGAACAATTCGAGGAAGGGAAACCGCGAGAGGTGTTTCTCGAAGGAGAAGGATTCTTCCAAGTCGTGCATGCCGAAGGATGGCCTTTCATAGTAAACACGAAGGGCATGAAAGTACAAGTGACGGGAACGTGTTTCAATGTAAAATCTTATCCCACCGAAGACATCGTGCATACCACGCTGGTGGAAGGTTCCGTTTGGGCTTACACCGACAAATCGAAAGTGTTGTTGAAACCCTCGGAGCAATTCCGTCTGGATAGGATAACCGGAGAAACTTCCGTCCAAAAAGTGGACACGGACTTATACACGGGATGGGTGAAAGGGATGTTTGTCTTCCGCAACCAACGTTTGGAAGACGTGATGAACGAGGTGGCTCGTTGGTACGGGATGACAATCTTCTACACCAACCCGGAAGCGAAAGAGATAAAAATTTCGGCAAATCTGGATAAATACGAAGAAATCGACAACTTACTGGAAATTATCAACGAGAGCGGGAAAGTACTTGCCGTCCGGAAGGCAAACACGATTACCGTTCAAACCCGATAATAAGAAAAGGATCGGGGCCTGCTCCAACATTTCCCGATCCTAGGTATTAATTAATCATTAATTAACTGAACAAAGTTATGAAAAAAAGATGGAAAAGCGTTTTTCCCTCCGGGGGAAATATGCGAAAAATGATTAGATGTATGAAATTGACATTACTATTACTCACGTGTTTCGTGATACAAACCTTTGCCGGAGCGAACGCGCAAACCGTCACGATCAAGAAACAAAATGCCACCTTGGAAGAGGTAATCTGGGAGTTGAAGCAACAAAGCCACTTCACCTTCATGTACAATGATACGGACATTGCACCCGTGAAAGGCATCACGCTTAATGAAACCAATGTAGACATAGAAAAGATTCTACAAAAATGCTTGGAGAACACGAACTTGGAATACGTCGTTCTAAATAACGCTATTGTTATCAAACTCAAAGCCAATACACAGGACGAAAAAAAATCTATCACGTTAAAAGGTTGGGTTTATGACAAGAAAAAAGAACCGATGCCGGGAGTAACTATAAAACTAGCTAACACGAGCATTGGCACAGCAACAAACAATAAAGGTTGGTTTTCTTTACAACTTCCAACAACCAAAGGCTCTTTAGAATTTTCTTTCGTGGGTTTCAAAACACAAGTCATCAACTTCACGGAAAAAACAGATACCCTCCGCATCACCCTAGAGGAAGACATACAAATGTTGGACGAAACTGTCGTTGTTGCCTATGGAAATACCACGAAAAGAAAAATGACAGGCGCAGTGTCAACGATAAAGGCTGATGAAATAAAAGGAATTCCGACATCAAGTATTGCTAACCTATTACAAGGACGGGTAGCCGGTATGGATATAACCAATATCTCCGGAGCACCGGGAGGAGGCGATATTGCAGTCACAATTCGGGGTTACAACTCATTAGATGTCGAACAAAAACGTCGTTTTTCCAATCCTTTGTGGGTGGTGGACGGGATGCCGTTAAACTCTTTTACTTCACCTATCACGGGAGCAAACTTATTGGCTGATTTAAACCCGGATATGATCGAATCAATTCAAGTATTAAAAGATGCTTCCTCTGCGGCAATTTATGGCTCACGTGCAGCAAACGGAGTAATTATTGTTACCACGAAAAAAGGATTGAAAGATCAAGATGCTACATTTTCTGTCAATTTTTCTCAATCATGGAGCATTCTACCACGTTATCCCGATTTAACGTCAGGACGAGCAGAACGAGCCTTTCGTTTGGCTGCCAATAGAAAGTATTATCGCGCATATTTAGATAAAGAAACCAATCGCTGGAAATACCCGACTTCTTTAAAGGAACAATACGAACACAATACACAAGGAGCCACATTAGACAAAAATTGGATTCCAAACACGGAATATTGGGGAACAGGAAATGGCACGATGTTTCAAGATAGTTTAAATCCTTTTTACAACAATTCCACGAATTTTTTCAAAATGTATTTTGAAACAGGTAAAATTACAAATGCAAACATTCAAACGTATGGAGGTACAACGAGAACAACTTACGCCATCGGATTAGGTTTATACGATGAAACAGGTATTTATAAGGGCACAGGATACCGGAGAATTGATCTAAATGCCAATTTAAATGTGAATCCGGTAAAAAAATTGACTGTAGATTTACGTTTTAACGCTTCTATCACACGAAAAAAACGGGCAAGTTCAAATGCTTCTGAAAATTTAGCTTATTCGGGAAATGCAGTCCCAATAGAAACAGTCCCGGGAGAACCCTATCAATTATCATCCTTATTGCCAGGAGAAGGTTCCATCGTGTGGGAGCAAGCCCTAAACGCATACAAAGGTACAAAAGAAAACAATCGTTCCGTACGCTTAAGAACGAACATGAAATTAGGTTACGAAATCATAGAGGGATTGAATATTTCTTCTTCCTTGGCTGCTGATTATGTCATTGACCGTCGAAACTATTTCCAACCGGCAAATTTAAGCTATTCCGGTTATTCTAAAAGCATCGGGGAAACGGGGATAAATCTCATGGTTCTAAATGAAAATTTATTGACATACAAAAAAGTAATTCATGAAGACCATCATGTTGACTTTGTAGCCGGTTTCTCTTACCAGTATGATCAAGAGGAATACAACGGAGGATACGCCCAAAATTCACCAAGTGATAAAATATATTATGCCCCGGATGGAATGCCGGATATCGGGTATGAAGATTGGGGAGGTGGCGAATCTCGTCCAATCGCTTTCAAAAATTATCAATCCGACATGCAAGAAAAATGTTTACTCTCTTATTTTGCCCGTTTGGAATACGGTTTTCGAGATAAATATCTACTTTCATTTAGCATTCGCAGGGACGGAAGTTCCACATTTGGAAAAAACAACCGTTGGGGAACTTTCCCCTCTATCGCAGCAGGATGGAATTTTTCTGAAGAAAACTGGATAAAAGAACACTTAGCATGGTTCTCTTTCGGTAAAATACGTGCAAGTTGGGGACGTTCTGGTATGCATTTCGCACAAAACTATTTAGCATTAGGAATCTTTGTCACGGATATTCCTTACATGGGTAACGGAATGATTCGTCCCCAATGGTTTGGAGGACTATATAATGATAAATTAAGTTGGGAAGAAACCGACCAATATGATTTTGGGACTGACTTGGATTTTTTTGACTATCGCTTAGGATTTACGGTTGATTATTATTATCGGCTTACAGACAAATTACTTGATAGAATCAATTTACCCACAGGCTCTTATCAACGATATGATTCCCAATGGCAAAATGCAAAAACAATTTCAAACGAAGGTATAGAACTAATGGTTCGTTACGAGATATTCCGACGTCCCGAGCTGTATTGGAAAATTTCTATCAACGCTGCCAAAAACTGGAATCGCTTCAAAAAATCCACGAACGGAAAAGATGACGGAGCCGAACGAATTATAGGAAAAGCTTTAAACGGAATTTATTTACCTAAAACAGACGGCTATATAAATTCACAAGATGAAATGCCCGTGTTCTATAATTCTGTTGGTGTAAGTCATTATCTAGGAGGAGATGAAGGTAATAGTACTTATTTCAAACCCGGGGATTACAAGTTCATTGATGTGAACGGTGACGGACAAATCGGTTTTGAAGACCGAGTATATTGTGGCAGTGCCTTACCCGAGATAAGCGGAGGAATTGTGAATGAAGTACGTTGGAAAAATTTTGATTTGAATATGCTGATATCCTATCAATTAGGACGACATATGATAAATTATATATCTAAAAGATGTTTGGGCATGCCCGGTGAATACCCCGCTATCGCAATGAATTTAAATAAAGTAACTTTCTGGGAAAAAAACGGAGATAAATCAGATTTCCCCATGTGGCAAGGAAATGCTGACCACAACTGGGGTAGCGTTAAGGATGACGTAGAAAAAGTAAACTGGTTAAAGCTAAAGACCGTAACTTTAGGCTATTCGCTCCCCCAAAATTGGATCAAACGTTGTGGGCTTTCAGAATTACGTTTCTTTGCCAGTGGAGAAAACTTGTTCACGTGGACAAACTATTCCGGTATAGAACCGGAAACGGTGGATATTCGCTCCGGAATAGATGGAAACAATGGAGCATTACCCTATCCATTGGCTCGCAAGTTTACTTTAGGTTTAACGATAAAATTCTAAACCATGAAACACATATATTATTTATTCCTCTTCACATTTTTATTGAATTGCACGGCTTGCGTGGATTCCTTGGACATGAGCCCGGAAAACTCTGTCACATTCATGAATGTTTTTGAAACAGAACGAGAACTAGAGATTGGCGTAATGGGTGCGGAAGCCTCTGTACGCAATGAATGCGTTGGTCAAGACCTTGCCCCCAATGGAGAATATTCGGATTACATTGAAGAAGGTTCATCGTCACTATTACAAGAACATGAACCCTTTATGTATATTGTAGATTGGGATTGGTTTTATCGTGTAATCTCATACGCTAATGTACCATTACCTTATATTGATAAAATTGACATGCCAAAAGAGAGACGCGATTTTTACAGGGGACAAATCTACTTCTTTAAAGCATTTGCTTACTTGCATATCGTTCGTCTATGCGGAGATTGCGTCTTGATTCGTGACGAAGTGGAAACCACCCCACAAGGGCAAACCTCTTGGATAAAAGTAATAGATTACGCCATTGAATTAGCTAAAGAAGCGGTACAACTTCTCCCCGAATGGGACAAATTAACGGACGCAAACGGCAATGCTGTAACTCATCGTGCCCGTCCATGCAAAGGTGCGGCAAATGCCTTGTTAGCCCATTTGTGCGCGTGGAAAGCTGGTTGTAAATACATGGCAAAACCGGAAGACCGAAATTATGATGAACAGGAACTGTGGAAAATAGCGGAACAAGCTTGCACGGACATCATCAAGCGGGAAGATATTTATAAACTAGCGGATGCCCCGGAAGACATGTGTGAAACAACCTTCATGGGTGGTTCAAAGGAGAGTGTTTTCGAGAGTATTTTCCGAAATTATTGGGATGAATTGGCTCAGACAAAATGGGATCAACGTCTAGCTTCAACCGATATGGCAGTATTTTATCAAGGCTATCCGGTGGTTACGGGGGCAACAATGGCTAATATACAATACATGAGATTCCGAATCACGAATGAAACCGTTGAAAAAATGTTCTCCAAAGACGATTTAAGACGAGATGCTTGGTTTTATCGGTATGAATATATGCGTGATTCCGTGGATATTGATATAACAGGCGGATACGCTTACCCTTACAAACACCGTAAAGCCTATGTTTCCACGGACGGAGGTGCGGGCGGCGGAGAATTTATCAATTTCGACGCTAATAAAATCTGGTGGCGATTAGCCGATATTATTCTATTGAGAGCTGAATGCCGGGCTAGATTAGGTGGCAGTTACCTGCAAGGTGCGATAGACGACCTGAACACGATCCGGACTCGTGCAAAAGCAAAATTATATGATGCATCCGAGTATGGCGGTAACTTGCGTTATACAATATTCAAAGAACGGGAAAAAGAATTCCTGATAGAGGGTGGACGTTGGTTTGACGTGTTACGCAATGAATACTACAAAACGGAATTATATGGCGGTTTTCGTAACGTAAGCGCCCAAGATATTATTGACGGTGTATTCTTTGGTGCCCTTCAAAGTTCAAATTTTTGGGATAACCCCTTGTTAAGGCAAAATATATATTGGCAACGAAGAATGTAAATGGAACAACGTAAATCTATTAAATTGAATTTTATGAAAAAAATATATAATATATTTGTTTGTATTAGTGCCGCAATCTTCCTGTCTTCTTGTACCGCACAAGATTGGTATGACAGCGGGGTTTCCAGCCCTTATCATGATTGTTCTATCATGGAGTATTTACGAAAAGATACATATAACTGGGAATTAACCGTAAAATTGATAGAACGGGCAGGATTAACCGATATGTTCGAGGGAAAAGACTCGAATTACAAAGAGATTACTTTCTTTGCTCCCCCGAGTTACACTATATTACGACATTTATGGAATAACGGTATGGAATCAGTGGACGAGATGAGTATAAAGGATTGTAAAGCAATCGTGCTATGCCACGTGTTGAACAAAAAATACTTGAAAGCCGACTTTGCATACCGTAATGTAGACTATATGATTGACGACGAATTACAAGACGGAGGAACGGATGTTGAAACTTTAGGCGGCAGTCATTTACGAATTTATCGAGATAAATCGGCTTATGGCGGAGTTCCTGATTTAGGTCCCGAGACCATGTACATTTATTCTTTTACAAAAGCAACAATGGTTCCTCTCGCCACCCCAGACATTCAACCTCTGAATGGAGTAGTTCATGCATTGAATTATAATTACGATTTGGGAAGAATATAATGGAGGTATTAAAAAATTAAAACTATGAAGAATATAATTATATTGACGATTATTGCCATGGTTACTTGGCTTGGAGTCGGGTGTCAAGATGTAACCATAGGCTATTTATTGACAGAAAATGCCAGTTATGAAACCGATTCAATGATTGTAAAAAAAGATTTAGATATTACACCTCCAAGTTGGGGTATTTGGTCGAACCCGGAATATTACGATTTAATCAACATGGGGATACCACCTGAAGAAATTCTCGAATGGGGAATCGAACCTACTTATGAAGGTATGGGAGGAGAAGGAGAAGATTATTATCGGTTAAAGTGGAAACAACCATGGGTAAGCGTACCTATCGAAGGCATTCAAGGAACTCAACAGATTTATGTTACCGTGAAAGAAATCAAAACAACGAATGGCGATGCTAATAAATTAGCGGATTGCCTAACTGTTAGAGGTAATGGAATATTCGAGGTTCCTATTGAACATGATATTCCCGTCGGACGTTACGTGATCTCCTTAAATTTCTCGAACGAGGGGTACTCGAAAGACGTAAATGATTGTTTCACCATCATCGTTAAATAAACCATCGTTGTGTGTCAGGAGGGCACTTTCACTAATGCCCTCCTCTACCCCTTCACAAAAATAATCCTTGTTTTCCCGGCGTTTGACAAGGAATGTTAAGCCTATAAAGTCGAAATAGACTTGAATTTATTAATCACCAAAGGAAACGAGCTCGTGTCTTTACAGGATTTGTCAAATGACCACCGGAAATATCTTGACCGGTTTCTCACCTTGCAACGAGAGTCTTTCGAAAGAACTAAAGCCAGCCTGCTCGGCACGACCTCTTTCCGTCCATCCGATTTCATGCTTGAAGGTACCGAAATAGACTTGAACGAATTAATCAATTTCCTATGGCATTCCGGTGCGGTGAAAGGCATCACTCCCGGTGTCACGAAAAAGGCTTTCGCGGGATACTTCTCGGCCATGATGAACCGGAAATGCGCCAATAATTTCGAAGATAGGATACACCAATCTCTCGGGCGTTACAACCCGCTTAAATACGTGGACAAACTGCGGGAGCAGTACCTCGATTACGCGGAGCAACGAGAACAGAGAAAAAAATAACTTCCCTTCCTTTTCACTAACCACAAATCTACAATATTATGGAAAAATATATTGACATCGAGTATCAACTCCACGTGTTACTGGAATGTAACCACACGTTATTGAACCAAGTGGAAATATTGCTCAACCGAGTGGACCAACAAACGATAGCACCGACTACAGAATGGCTGGACGGCAACGATGTCTGTCGCATTCTGAAAATATGCCCCCGAACATTACAAGTTTATTGCAACAAAAATATCCTCCCCTTCCGGCGTTTAGGAGGCAAAGTATTTTTCAGCAAAACGAACATCGAGGCAACATTGGAAGCGAAGAAATTTTAACGAAGAACACGTATTAAACAATCTGCATTTCTTGCAAATCCACTTGTTAAAAGTGGATT
The DNA here is from genome assembly GCF_900184685.1 of Butyricimonas sp. Marseille-P3923. Taxonomy (GTDB): domain Bacteria; phylum Bacteroidota; class Bacteroidia; order Bacteroidales; family Marinifilaceae; genus Butyricimonas; species Butyricimonas muris. The sequence continues at coordinate 457,947 of NZ_FXXL01000007.1, read as the reverse complement.
TGCAAAACAATGACAAGTTTATACTAAAATCAAAACCATTAAAGAATACATGAGAACCTTATTTTTCCACATATTCATCAGCAATCTCAATTAGGTCAAGTTTTATATCATCCCAATTTTTACCAAGCAAACATATAGGATCAGGAAATTCATCCGCAACACTAAAATCAGTGAACAATCGTAACAACTCTTTGGGCTCATGTTCCCACGGATGCCTTTTCTCATGAAAAGCAAACATTTCAGATAGTGGAAATCTAGCAAGCAAAAGATGTAAATCCCAGAAATCCTTTTTTCGTCCACCGCGAGACACCACATTCATTTTCATCGCAATAATATCGCTTAGGCTAGCCATACGTATATTGTCAATGATTTCAATCTCATTTATAAAAGAATCCGTGTACATCAGATCAAGTTTTATATAATTATCAGCAGACAACCCTATATAATATGATCTGCCATTTCCCACTACCGAAGTTGTATCCGTGGATTCATAATATGGAAATCTAGCACGAAGATAAGATTCAAAATTCCGGTAATTTAGACTACCGTATTCTACATCTGTGAATAAATCAATATCTTCTGAAATACGATGACCAAATCGCAAACTGAGATTAGTTCCACCAACTAAACGAAACGGGTTAAACAATTCTTCCGCCATCAGCATATCAAGAATTTCCTTCAAATATGGTTTTACCGTTTCATAATGTAATACTGTCATTAGAATGTTTCGTTTTAGTAATCCGATAATAATTGTTCGATTTGTAACTTTCAAGTTCAGTAACGTCTATATTATAGAAACGTGCTATTTCTTTCTTCTCTGCTTTATTTCCTCGTTCTAAAACCCTTTGTATTACGGCTTTTTTGTATTTACCCCAGTCTATCGAATCAAAATCTACGTCCCAAAACAAAGACTTTCGGATATTGGGAATTCCAGATACAGACCGACTTAATTCCTTATTCTTAAATTCTATTACTAAATAATACGCCTGAAGAGCATATAAGAATCCATCTTCGTATCCCAATGCCTGTTCTATCTTAAGAGATAATTCAATTGTCAGTTGCCGCCGCCCGTTAATTATAGCATTAAGAGTTTGACTATGAACACCAATAGAAGCAGCGAAAGAACGCTGGCTGAGATTTTTCTTTTTTAAATCTCGGCTAATGATCTTTCCCGGATGAATTCCTTTTAATATGTCAATTTTATGCACCATAATTCTTTTTACAAAGATACGAAAATGCAAACAAATTTGTTTGCATTTTTATAACAAAAATCACAACACTAATTCCCGAAACAGTTTCTCGAACGTCACGTCAAGGTCGGCAGAGAAACCGGGATGAGGACGGGAGGTCTGTATTGAAGTACTCCGGACGGCGGTAAGCCAACGGAAACGTTCCGGAATTTCAAATTCGGCAATAGGACCGCCCTCTTTCGCTCCGGAACAGATACGATCGAAAACACGCAGATTATTTTCTATCACCTCAACCTCCGCCTCCGGAAAAAGCGTTCTCAATTTATCCTCGTGCAGGATATATTTTGCCTTGAGGTATTTTTTCCGTTTGGAAAACAAAATGATTCCCACGTTCACAAATTCTTCCCGTTCCACCCGGGGCACAACCCGGATGACCGCATATTCATACAAGTATTTCTCTAGCATGTTGAGCTTCTTTTATAAATATTTCCGAATTTGCTACCCGCTCCACAAGGAAACGCACGTAAGTATCTTTAACCTCCGAAGGCAATACGCCGAAATCTTCCCAATTTAACCATTCGTCGGGAATCAAATGAACAATCTCCCGTACTTTTTCCGGCGTGAGCAAGGCTTTCAGTCCGGCATCCACTTCCACCAACCGGCTCGCCCGAGGCAACAAGACATGATCTTTTACCTGCCCGAAAGGACTCAAGACGTGTTTTTCCCAATTCACCCACGAGTAATGAAAATAAAGTGATGAACCGTGGTCTATCAACCAAAGTTCCTTGTGCCACATCAACAAATTGGTATTTCGTATCGTGCGGTCGATATTCGTGAGCAAGGCATCCAACCAAACAATTTTCGATGCCAATTCGGGATCAATTATATTCACCGTGGGATCGAACCCTAATGCCCCCGACAAGAAATGAAGCCCCAAGTTTAATCCCCGGCTCGCTTTCAGCAAATCCTGTATCTCCTCGTCGCCTTCCGCCTGCCCGAATGCTTCGTCCAGTTGAAGAAATACGATCTCGGGCACCCGTAATCCCAAAGCACGAGCCACCTCTCCCCCGATCAGTTCAGCGATCAAAGCTTTTGCCCCGTGACCTGCACCCCGGAATTTCACCACGTATTTGAATTCATCATCCGCTTCCGCCAATGCCGGCAAAGAGCCGCCTTCACGCAAGGGCATGATATACCTCGTAACATTTGCAGTCCGTAACTCCATATCGTTCCTTTATTTTAGCAAAAACAAAGATATAAATAAACGACAATTTTACCGGAGATTTCACTCGAAATACTCTATTAACTTTTTTTATTTAAGCAGTAATATTGTATGTACAAATTAAAAAACAAAAGATATGAAAGAAAAAAGTATGACAGACGAAAACATGAGTCTATTGTTGAAAAACAGCAGAACATTGATAGACAAAGTCAACTTGTTGCTGGAAAAACTGGAACATTACACTTACACCCCGGCAACCGAATGGTTGGATTCCTGAGAGGTATGGCGTTTCCTGAAGATGGGAAAAGAGGATATGAATTAAAAACAAGAAAGCGGTAAAAACCCCTTTTCTTCAAAAACTCCTACGTCTGCTTCGCAGCCACCTCCTCTATAAACAGAAGAGGAGCTGGTGAATCTTTCCAAAAACGGCGAGTAACCAAGCTCCCCCTCTGTTTATAGAGGGGGTACGGCGTAGCCGAGAAGAAGCTAAAATGACTTTTACCCCTTTCTTGTTTTTTTAATATCTCCGATTGTTCCCGCCGCTTCTTTCAACACGGGGACGTGCAACGGTTACGCTAATTGTCTTTCCTTCAAATTCCGTTTCATTCAATTTAGCAATAGCCTCTTGAGCCTCCGGCTCATTCGCCATTTCAACAAACCCGAAACCACGTGACCTTTTAGTTTCGCGGTCTGTAATAATGTAGGCAGAAGTTACACTACCATACGCTGAAAATAATTCTTGTAAGCTTTCACTCGTCGTGCTATAGCTTAAATTGGATACATAGATGTTCATCATTTAGGTATTTAATTATTGATAATGGGTTATCCTTTAACTTGCAAGAGCGATTCTCACGGCATTCATGCCTTTACGACCGCGTTCCAACTCAAAAGTAACCATATTTCCTTCAACAATAGGGTTTTGGACGCTGGTAATATAGAAAAAATATTTTTCCGTACTATTGACATCCTTGATAAAACCGAATCCCCTGTCCTCGTTAAAATATTCCACCCGACCTCTCAACACGGTTTCTTCGGTTTCCTCTTTCTTTAATGTAGAGACAGCAATGTCTTCTATATTAATCTCCTGTTTGTTATTCATATCAGGAGGGGTATCGGTAATAAGACCATTTTCATCGACATAAGCGATCATATCCTCAAAAGATCCGTTACCGGCATTTGCTTTACGCTCCTCTTTGCGTTTCTGTTTTTCCAGTTTCTTACTCTGTTTCTTCTTTTCTAATTCTCTTTTACTAAACGATATCGCCATAGGCATTTATAAATTATTATAGTTATATTTACGCGGAGACAGATACCGCATTCAATTCTTTTCCTGTCAGTTTCTGTATATTTTTAAGCATGATACTTTCTTCCTGTGAACAGAACGTCAGAGCAGTCCCGCTATTCCCGGCACGCCCGGTACGTCCGATCCGGTGCACGTAAGTTTCCGCCATATCAGGCAAATCGTAGTTAATCACAATCTCCAGATTGGCAATATCTATTCCCCTCGCGGCAATGTCCGTGGCAATAATCACGCGAGTTTTACCCGATTTAAAATTCGAGAGTGCACGCTGCCTGGCGTTTTGAGTCTTATCACCATGAATAGCCTCACAGCCTATGCCCTGCTTGTTCAGCACCCGGGCAATTCTATCCGCCCCGTGTTTGGTTCTTGAAAAGACCAAAACCGTCTTTTTCTTTTCCTTTGCCAGAATCTCGACAAGCAATTTGCTCTTTTGAGATTTTTCCACGAAATACAATCTCTGGTGGATAGTATCGACGACCGACGACACGGGTGCCACCTCTATTCTAACAGGTTTGTACAGAATTGATTTGGATAGGTTAGCAATTGTCACGGGCATGGTTGCCGAAAAGAAAAGACACTGCTTTTGTTTCGGTAGCATAGGCAACAATCGTTTTATATCGTGTACAAAACCCATATCGAGCATCCGGTCTACTTCATCCAAGACGAAGTGACGGATATGGCTAAGGGAAATGTATTTTTGATTAATCAAATCCAGCAAACGCCCCGGCGTTGCCACCAGAACATCCACCCCGGATTGAAGTTGTTCTACTTGTGATCGTTGATTTACTCCCCCGAATATTACCGTGTGGCGTACACTCGTGTATTTGGCATAATCACGAAAACACTCATCTATCTGGATTGCCAATTCTCGTGTCGGGGTAAGGATTAATGCCTGAATCTCCCGTTTCCGGTTCTTGGGCATCTGTTGATCAAGCTGTTGAATAATGGGAATAGCGAACGCTGCGGTTTTACCCGTTCCCGTTTGTGCCAAACCTAATAAATCACGCCCCTCCAATGCGACCGGTATCGCCTGTTCCTGAATGGGAGTCGGCGTTTCATATTTCTTATTTACCAAAGCCTTCAATATCGGCTCCGAAATATTCAATTCTCTAAATGTCATAAAATATCTGCTACTTTACAGCTAGCTCTGTCTAATTAAAAATTTAAAACAAATAAGTTGATTTTGAAGTCAATTTTGACGATGAAAAGACCTGCCTGAATACGACAGAGCAAAGCACAGCTCTAAAAGATACAATATGAACTCGATTGTTTGTTCTGCAAAGATACGAAAAATAATTTAACAATCCAACTCACTCCCGCGCTTCACTAGGGCAAACGCATCAAAACGCTTTTCGCCCGGTTCATAAAGTTGAGCTTTCAGCTCCTAAAGTTTATAAAGTTCATAAAGTAACGGGCGTCCTTCGGACAAAGTTTACCGGCAGCCATGCTGCCGTGGACAAAGCGCCCGCTAGGGTCCATAAACCTTATGAACTTTATAGACTTTATAAACTTTTAACTAAAAGGGCGAAAAGCGTTTTGACACGTTTGCCCTGCGCACTTCACCTTTGATTATGAATTGGAGGATGGGGCGGCGGGGATCGTTGCAGTAGAGCGTAATTTGTTTGCGTTGTTTGCCGATTCTTCCGGCGGAGTGGAAAACGACGTCAAGTTGAGTGGATTTGCCGGGGAGAATGACGCGTTGCCCGGGGACGACGGCGGTACAACCGCAGGTGGTTTCGATTTTGCGGAGCAGAAGGCTACCGCTGCCTGTGTTACGAATAGGGATGATGATCGATTTTTCTTCACCTTCCTTTAGCGTTCCGAAATCATATTCCAAAGAATCAACCTCTATTCGGGGAGCTTTGGCTTTTTCTTCCTCGCTCCACTCGTTAAAATTCTCCTTTACTTCAGCTTCGGCAACAACGCCGAAAGAATAATCCACTTCTCCATCAACCAAAAAACGGAGAACATTATAATATTCACCCAACAACATTTCATTTTCCGGTCGGAAAGTGATAATCAAAGTATCTATCTCACCGGAAGCAATATCATATCCTCCCAAACGCCAGTCTTGAACGCTCCCTCCTATTTTCCGACAAGTCAACTCAGGGAAATTATTAAAGCCTTCCAATCGAACAGCCTTACTCTTGGGATTATATACCATGACGGTATCCGTGTACTCCCGCCCGACATAAGTCGTACCTAAAGCAATATTCTCTTTATTGAACAACAGATCGCCCAAGGGGTAAATAAACCCTTCCGGAACTTTCTTCCCGGAACAGGCACAAACCCCCAAAGACAATATAAAAATCCAATAAAAATTTCTCATGACAAATCATAAATCGTTTATGAATTTCAAAGCTACTATTAAATTCTTAATTTCGTCCGGGCATTCTCCGAATTTTGTGGAGAAAACGTATTTTTGCCTCGAAAACAGCATAATTAATCAGAGAAAAGTAGTAATTAATGGTTTCGTTAGTGGATTATTTACTGTTCTGTTTATCCCTCCAAGATAAATTTGTTGCAGTAAAATGAAGCAAAATCTTTAATTATAAATTTTAATCCACCATGAAAACAAAGAATTTATTCATTGCACTTATTTCGATGTTGTTCGCCTTTCAAGCGTGCACGACGGATGACGTGTCATTAACAGAAACAGGTCCCGGTGACGGGACGAATCTTTATGCCATCAAAGACAATGCTTTCGGGGAATATCTAAAATACCTGAAGGTTGGCGGAGTTTATTCCCAAGTATCCAACGAGAGCGGGAACGCCGTTATCTCCTACGTGATCGACACGGTTGAATCCCAAGGCTACACGGGAGAGATCAACCTCAACAAGAGTAACAGTTCCATGACGAAACTGGAAACAGCCGGACTGACGACAGCTAAAGAGAAAATCAAAGACTTGGACGGCATCCAGTATTTTCCGGGAGCCACGTCATTAATCCTCACGTCAAACGAGTTGACATCCATCAATTTGAGCAAGTCTGTGAATCTAACCTTATTGAATTTGAACAACAACTGGATAGGTTCGTTGGATTTGTCGCAAAACACGAAATTAAAAACACTTTTATATAACGCCAGTAGCAGCGCATCTGCCCCGGAAAACAGCAAACTTATCGAGATTGATCTTACTCACAACGTGGAATTAGACACGATATCCATGACAAATCACGAGTTGGAAAATATCGACCTGTCACAGAACACGAAACTACGGGGAGTAAACTTTAAAGGTAACAGCAATACTTTGTACATACCGCAAGAAGTGTACGACAGATTGAATACGGCGACCGGATTACAGCCGAGCAAAGAACCGGAAATCCCGGGAGAAGGGGATTACTACACGATTCCGGATAAAGCCTTCGGCGAATTTTTGCACTACCGTTTAAAAGATCAGGGTATCGTGGCAGAAGAAAACGGAACGTATAAAATTGACAAGACAAAAGCCGCCGCCTACACGGGAGAACTGGATCTGACCAAAAGCAAAAGCGCTATTACTGAACTCACGGAGGCCGGACTTGAAACGGCAGAAACCAAATTAACCGACTTGAGCGGTATCGAATATTTCACGGGAATCACCTCGTTGAAACTGGTTTCCAATCAAGTTACCTCTTTAGATATCACAAAACTCGTGAACCTCACTTATCTGGATTTGAACGCTAACTGGATCGGCAGTTTGGATTTAACCAAAAATACGAAGTTAGAATACCTGCGTTACGGGGCTAGTTCAAGTAAAGATGCCCCGGAAAACAGCAAACTTTCCAATCTCGACTTAACACAGAACACAGCATTAACCACCATTTTATTAAGCGGTCATTTATTGAATGACTTGGATTTAAGTAAAAACACGAAATTGACTGTCATTGACTTAAGTAAAAACCCGGGAGTTCCCTTTGTCGTTTCCTCTGAAGTTTACGACAATGTTGCAGCCGAAGGCAATAAGAACACGGTCATCGACAGTATCAAAAAATAACACCATGATTTACATAGGAGCACTTATTTCAATTCAATTCATTGCCCTGACTGCCTACTGGCTGTTCAAGAAATATCACGCGCAGGCGGTACTGCTTTTCAGCGGTTTGGCGATGTTGACCTTAGCATTGCTGCTGGGGTTCGATATTCCCGAACTGAAGAACGCTACCGGACTGAAAGAGTTCGATCTCTTCAAAGTGATACAGGAGATTTTCAGCGAGAAAGGTGCGGGAGTGGGATTGATGATTATGACCATCGGAGGATTCGTGGCTTACATGAAGCACATCAAGGCAAGCGATGCCCTCGTGTACGTTTCCATGCAGCCGCTGTCTATTTTCCGGAAGTACCCCTATCTCGCCGCATCACTGGTGATACCTATCGGGCAACTGCTGTTTATCTGCACTCCCTCGGCGACGGGGCTGGGACTACTGCTAGTAGCTTCCATCTACCCGGTTCTCGTGAGTCTGGGTGTCAGCAAACTGTCTGCCGTATCGGTAATCTCGGCATGCACGGTATTCGACATGGGGCCCGCCTCGGCAAATACAGCCAGAGCATCGGAACTCGTGGGGATGAATAATGTGATGTACTTCATCGAACACCAGATGCCGCTGACCATCCCTATGACGATACTGCTCATGGTAGTGTATTACTTCAGTAACCGGTATTACGACAGGAAAGACGCGTTGCACAAACAACCCGAAGAACCCAAACGGGAAGATTTCAAGGTAGATGTACCTCTGATTTACGCCATTCTTCCGGTATTGCCGTTGATCCTGTTGATCGTGTTCTCGAAATACATTCAATTGTTCAACTTCTCGGTAGAACTCGACACGACGACAGCGATGTTCATGTCATTCTTTATCGCTATCATCTTCGAGCTGATCCGGCAAAAGAACCTCAAGAATGTATTCGCTTCCATCAAAACGTTCTGGGACGGCATGGGAAAAGTCTTCGCCAGCGTGATCACGTTGATCGTGGCCGCCGAAGTCTTCTCCAGAGGATTGATCAGCCTCGGCTTTATCGATTCGCTGGTGATGCTCTCGCAGCACATCGGGTTCTCCGGGGCAGCCATAGCCATATTGATGACACTGCTCATCTTCGCGGCTTCCATGTTGATGGGCAGCGGTAACGCATCATTTTTCTCGTTCGGACCGCTAGTTCCTTCCATCGCAACCAAAGTAGGATTGGATGGGGTGAACATGATATTACCGATGCAGCTTGCCTCCAGCATGGGGCGCGCGGCATCACCAATCGCCGGGGTTATCATCGCCATATCGGAAATCGCCGGGGTATCGTCCTTCGACCTTGCACGCCGGAACCTGATTCCGCTATCGGTTACCATGATAGTCATGCTGGCATATCACTTCTTAATCGGATAAGGTATGAATATTACAATTATAAGAAACGCGAATATATACGCCCCGGAAAAACTGGGGATAAAAGATCTTCTCGTGTGTAACGGGAAAATAATCATGGTGGATGAGAAGATCGAGTTGACGAGTGTTAGCCACTCGAAGATCGATGCCGGGGGCATGATCGTGACCCCCGGTTTTATCGATCAACACATGCATATTATCGGTGCAGGCGGCAAAAGCGGTTATTTCTCCATCACCCCCGAAGTACAACCGAGCGAACTGATTCGCTGTGGAACCACCACGGTAGTAGGTCTGCTGGGTACCGACGGTATCACGAAAGAATTGACCACTCTCTACGCCAAATGCAAGTCACTGGAACAGTACGGTATCGGGGCATATATGCTCACGAGTTATTTCGCCGTACCCCCGAAAACGATCATGAACAGCGTGGCAGAGGATATGTTGTTTATTGACAAAATCATCGGTTGCAAGGTAGCCATTAGCGATGAACGGTGTTCATTCCCGACCAAGGAGGAGCTACTGCGCCTGATCAATCAAGTACACACAGGTGGTCTGACTTCCGGCAAGGGAGGAGTTTTACATATCCACTTGGGAGCGTTACCTTCCCGTATGCAACTCCTGTTGGAAATCGCACGGGAATATCCCACGCTGGTAAAACACATCTCTCCCACTCACGTGGGCAGAACGGCAGCCTTATTCGAGGAAGCCGTCAAGTTTGCCCTTCTGGGAGGAATGATTGATATCACCACGGGAGGCACCAAATACGATGAACCCTACAAGATTCTGTTGCACGGTCTGGAAAAAGGAGTACCTATCGACCGCATGACTTTCAGCAGCGACGGCAACGCGGGAATGAGCAAGAAAGATCCGGAAACGGGCGAACTCGTGTTCTACAAAGCCCCCTTGCACTTGAACCTGCAACAAGTGCAGAAACTGGTGAAAGAAGGTGGACTACCGTTAGAAGAGGCTCTCCGCCCGGTAACGACCAATCCGGCAAAGAACATGACCTTGCGCACGAAGGGACGCGTAGCCCCGGATTGTGACGCCGATTTCTGTTTATTCGACAACGAACTGAACCTGCAAGGCGTGATCGCGGGTGGTGTGGAATGGATGCGCCGGGGACAGTTGGTAAAGGTTGGGAATTTCGAAACGCTTTAACTTGAAACGAAAAGATGAAAAAATATAAGTTCATATTTATGCTGTTTATGCTGGGGTTCTGTTTTCCCGCTCTCTCCCAAGAGAACGAAACGGAAGACGACGACTCGGAAGCCGTAACGGCAGATTCCGATGCAGCTAAAATCATCGTGAATAAATACCGTCCGGGTGACGGAATCACGTTCTCCGCACCGGACGGGGGGTACAACATCAACCTGCGGGGATTTATTCAAACTTCCTTTGAAACCCGCAAATACGAGGGTGACGATAAATTCTATTCCCGTTTCCGGATGCGACGTTTACGTCTTCGCTTATCCGGTGACGCTTGGGGTGGTAAAATCGGCTACCGTTTACAGACAGACTTCGCTCAAGCCAATGGCGGCGACGGCGAATTAAGCGGGATGCTACTGGATGCCTTTATTTCTTACAAACCCGTGAAAGGACTAACCTTGACTTTCGGACAAAAGTCCACCCCGACGGATAACCGGGAATTGGGAATGACTTCAAACACGCTACAATTGGTCGACCGCAGTAAACTATCCTCTTATTTCGGTTCCATCCGGGAAGTGGGTATTTTCGTGGACGGTTCTTTCCGTGTCGGACACACGGGTTACATCCGTCCCTCGATTGCCATCACGGACGGCGATGGTAGCGCCACCTTTACCCGCCGTCACGGGGGATTCAAATACGGGGCTCGTGTCAATTACCTGCCTTTCGGGCTATTCCGGGCTTACGGGGAGAGCCGTGGCGGGGACATGGTAAGAGAAGTAGTCCCGAAACTTTCCATCGGTACGGCATTCAGTTACAATGTCGGCATCAGTGACCGGAGAGGTCGGGAAAGCGGTTCTATCCTCTACTTGAACGACGAGAACAAAGAAGCATTACCGGATTACATCAAATTCGTGGCAGACTTCCATTTCAAATACATGGGATTCTCCATGCTGGGCGAGTTCGTGAAAACATGGGCGCACGTGCCAAGTGAAATCACGCAACGGGTGAGAAACGACGGGACAACCTCGACCGACTTCAGCGGAGATATGGAAAAATACGTGAAGGGACGCATGATGCTGGGTTCCGGGTACAATATCCAAGCCGGGTATATGTTCCCCTGCCGCCTGTCGATCGATGCCCGGTACACGCATTTCGATCCGGCAAAAGATTCGTTCCTGCATAACGAACTATACTTCAACCGGAACAACTTTTACGAAATCGGACTCGGCAAATACCTGACGAAATCATACGCCGTGAAAGTACAGGCTTCCGTCGTATTCGTGGATGCCGAACCGGGTAGTAAAAACGTGAACAGTGTCGTGACCAAGGGCAACGAAACGCTCTTTCAAGCTATGATCCAGTTCTCATTCTAATAACAGCAAAAGATGAATACGATGATAAGATACTTATTGACATTATTGATTCTCGTGCAGGTCGGTTCACTTTGGGCACAACAACCTGCCAAGGTTGCCAAAAAATTCTTCCCTGACCCCGAGATGGATATTCAGACACCGTGGTTCCAGAAAGGACGGAAATTCACGACATACAACGAAATGATGACATACATCCGTCAACTCGTTACGCGACATCCCGACAAAGCGACGCTGAATTTTATCGGGAAAACACAGAAAGGTAAAGAGATCCCCGCCGTCACCATTTCCGGGAAGACCAAAAATACCAAGATGAGAGTATTATTCCTCGGACGGGTACACGGCGATGAACCGGGCAGCACGGAGAGCATGCTCTACACGATGGAACGCCTGTTGAACGATCCGGAACTGGCATACCTGTTGCAACGTCTGGAAATCACGATCATCCCCATGGTCAATATCGACGGGGGCAGTCATCTGGAACGGGTAACCGCCAACACGCTGGACCTGAACCGGGATCAAAGCAAACTCGCTACACCGGAAGCCGTGGTTCTACGGGCATTTTACAACAACTACAACCCGCAAGTCGTGATCGACTTCCACGAGTTCCAACCTCTACGTGCCGACTACACGCTAATCAGCACGGATAACATCACCAACTCGTTCGACGCCATGTTCCTCTACACGGGCAACCTCAACGTGCCCGAAGAGTTGCGCAACCTCACGGCGGGCAAATTCGTCGGAAACGCTCGTGAAGCACTTGACGCCAAGGGACTTCGCCATCACGACTATTTCACGACCTCGAAGAAATTCGGGGAAGTGGTATTCAACGTGGGCGGTATCAATCCTCGTTCAACAGCCAACGCTTTCTCTCTGGGTAATTCCGTGGCTATATTAATGGAATTACGGGGCGTGAAAATCGGTAAGACATCCTTGAAACGCAGAATCAACACCGCTTTCACGCTAGCCGAATCGTACTTGAAAACGGCATATGACAACTTCGACGAGGTAATGAATATCACGGCGGAGGCTGCCCGCTCTAAAAACGATATCGTGGTCACCAGTAAAGCCAAAACGGTAGATAATTACGTGCTTCCGTTCATCAGCATGAACACGAATGAAATCGTGGAACTGGAAGTAAACGCCAACCTGTCGTTGGAGTCCACCCCTACCCTCACCCGGAAACGCCCGGAAGCCTATTATATTACCGCTTCCCACCCGGAGATCACTCAAAAACTGAAACAACTGGGGGTAACGGTCGAAACCCTAACCGCCCCGGCAACCGTCGAGGTGGAAGCATACACGGTAGAGTCGCACAAAGCGGAATACTCGTTATTCGAGAAATTCTATCCCGTGAAAGTGAAAACAAGTGTCGCCGCCAAAACCGTGACCTTCCCCATCGGATCGTTCGTGATTCCCATGAATCAGAAGAACGGTAACGTGGCGGCATCGGTACTCGAACCGGAAGCACCGAACGGTTTTATCAATTACCGGGTTTACGAAACAAAACAAGGAGAGGAATTACCGGTCTACCGGAAAATGAACAGTGAAAAATAAGGGAATTACAGCAATATGAAAACATTATTTATAGCTATCATAACATTATTATCAGCAACCGCAGTTGTTGCACAAGATAATAAAAACACGGCCAAATTTGAATTGGGCAAAGGATTGGATATCAATTTAAACAATGGCGAGTACCACTTCAACTTGAACGGATTTATTCAAGTTTACGGGGCTTACCGCAACCAGAAAGACGGCGAGGACGAATCGGTTTTCGGCGTGAAGAACGCTTTCTTCGGGTTTAAAGGAGGCGCTTTATACAACAAGTTCACCTTTATGCTGGAAGTCAATTTCGCGGATTCCAACCCGTTGATGGACGCGTGGGCAGCCTACAATTATAAAGACTACCTCACGATTACCGCCGGACAGAAACAGACATTCACCAACAACCGGGAGATGATGATGCACGAGAAAGGATTGAGCATGGCGGAACGGAGCATCGTGAGTCAATATTTTTCGGGTACGGGACGTGAACTCGGACTTTTCTTCGAAAGCAGATTCCATATCGGGAATGTAGGCTTGAAACCCTCTATCGCCATCACCACAGGCGACGGGAGAAACTCGTTCGGCTCCAGTTCTGTTGACGCGGACATGGGCGGTTTAAAATACGGGGGACGTCTGGACGTACTTCCCCTCGGTGAATTCAAACCGGGCAACGACGGCGTGGGTGCAGACTTCGCGCGGGAAGCCACCCCGAAATTATTGATCGGTGGAGCCATGAGCTACAATGACGGGGCAAGCAACAGCGCGGGTGAAGGCCATGGTGATTTTATCCTCTACGACAAGGACGGGGATACACGATTCCCGGCACTCCGCAAGATTGCAGCCGACTTGTTATTTAAATGGCAAGGCCTGAGCGTGATGGCCGAATACGTGAACTCCTCGGCTACCGACTTGAAAGGTATTTACACCAAATCAACGGGTGATCTTCCCCTCCAGCCGGAAGAGATTGCCAACTACTTGAGCATCGGAAACGGGTACAACGTACAAGTGGGTTATATCTTGAAAAACGGCTGGGCATTCGACGCCCGTTACAGCAAAGTAAAACCGGAATTTAAGGAAACCGCTAAATCCGTATTACTTGAAACCGATGAATACGCCGTGAGTGTTGCCAAATATTTCATTGACAACCGCTTGATGTGTCAAGGCTCTTTCAGTTACTGGAAAAACCCGAACCTGAAAACTTCAAACGAGAAATTAAGCGCAGAATTATCGTTACAAATCATCTTCTAAATCACAAATAATAATCAGAAACGCTTTATGAATTTAAGAATATCTATATTACTGTTGCTTTTCGGCTTTACACTCACGAGCTGTGAATGGAAAAGCGACGTGGATGATCCCATTCTGAATCAACTGGGGACAGGACGGGGAATCGTGACCTACACGGGCTACGAACCGTTGAAGGACAAACCGATAAATTTACATTTCTACATCCCGGAAGGCGATATCAAGGCAATGCCGATCGTGTTTATTTTGCCGGGGACGTCCAGAAATGCCAATGACTATCTGGATGCTTGGGTGAAACATTTCAAAGACCGGAAAGTAATTGCCATTGCCTTGGAATTTCCCCAGAATCATTATTCCACGAGCGAATACATAGAGGGAAATATGTTCAAGAACAACAAGGCACTTCCGGAAGAACAATGGTCATACTCGGTGATTGAAGCCATTTTCGATCACGTGAAATCAGAAACGGGCAATCAATCCGTGCAATACAACATGTTCGGTCATTCCGCGGGAGCTCAATTCGTGCATCGTTTCGTCACTTTCAAACAAAACACGCACCTGAACAAAGCCATAGCGGCAAATTCCGGCTGGTACACGGTGCCCGACACGAGAATAGAGTACCCTTACGGGTTGAAAAACTCCGGTTTCTCCGATCTGTCTACCCTAACACATTTATTCGGCTCCAACTTGATCGTGGCATTAGGGGATCAAGATACCGACCCGAACGACAGTTCTTTACGCCACACGCCGGAAGCCGACGCGCAAGGTCTATACCGTTACGCCCGCGGGGAACACTATTACAGCGAAAGCCAACAAATCAGCCAAACCAACTCGATGATTTTCAACTGGAAAAGAGTCATCGTGAAAGGTGTGGCACACGATTTTGAGGCAATGATGGTGGAAACGGCGGATTACTTGGGTTTATAAACTCATCGTTAATTTCTATAACTATATAAAAAATAAATATTTGTTTGCTTCCTCAAATTGTAGTAATATTGTAATGCGAAAATACAACAACAGCTAATATATAAGACTATGAGTATTAAAGGAACAAAAACAGAACAGAACTTATTGAAATCATTTGCTGGTGAATCACAAGCCAGAAGTCGTTACACATTCTTTGCAAGCGTGGCTAAAAAAGAAGGCTTCGAGCAAATCGCCGGAGTATTCATGGAAACCGCGGAACAAGAAAAAGAACACGCCAAGAGATTCTTCAAGTTCTTGGAAGGCGGAATGGTTGAAATCACGGCGTCTTACCCCGCGGGAATTATCGGAACTACCGCTGAAAACCTGAAAGCTGCCGCCGAAGGTGAAAACGAAGAATGGGCAGACCTTTACCCTGAATTTGCTAAAGTAGCCGAAGAAGAAGGATTTACCGCTATCGCTGCCGTATTCCGCAATATCGCGAAAGTAGAGGCTGAACACGAGGCTCGTTACAGAACTTTACTCGCTCGCGTTGAAGAAGGAAAAGTATTCGAGAGAGATGAAGAAATCCTGTGGCAATGCCGTAACTGCGGTTACGTGCATAAAGGCAAGACCGCCCCGAAAGCATGCCCGGCATGTGCTCATCCGCAAGCATACTTTGAAGAAAAGAAGAACAACTATTAACGAGAAAAGTTAATAGTTAAAAACTGAAAGCCGGGGATATATTTTTCCGGCTTTCAGTTTTTTATTTTTACACGTGGTAGAAAAATAACAAGGTGATTTTCGTTATATTCGCGTCGAGGAAATAGAATTATATTTTTAAATCAATAAAATAAAAGTCATTATGAAAAAAGTTATCAATTCACCGAAAGCACCGAAAGCAATCGGGCCTTACAGTCAAGCTATTGAAGCCAATGGAACGCTCTATATCAGCGGACAACTTCCTATTGACGTGAACACCGGTAAATTCGCGGAAGGTGGCGTGAAAGAGCAAACCGAACAATGTTTGAAGAACATCGGTTATATCCTCGAAGAAGCCGGATACACTTTCGACAACGTGGTTAAATCAACTTGTTTACTCGGTGATATGTCTTATTTCGCTGAAATGAACGAAGTATACGCGCAATTCTACAAGAGTGACTGCCCGGCACGTGCCGCGTTCGCCGTGAAAGCACTTCCCATGGGCGCTATGGTGGAGATCGAAACGATAGCCGTGAAATAAAAAAAGGAGGTGTGTCAAACACACCTCCTGTCTGTAATGTCTATAAAGTCGAGCCTCCGGATCCTAAAGTCCATAAAGTTCACGGCGCAATAACATAATGATATACAGTATCATAAACAAAACATTCCGATAGATTTGACCTTATGACATTATGGACATTCAGACCTTATGGACGAGAGGGCGATACATGGATCATGTCATGATTTTTGTTTTTCTCCGTTTTTTTTCGTAACTTGGACTGCACTTATAAATACATAAAAACAATGATTATGAGAACATTCGGATTTCTTCTCGTGCTTGCCTTCTTTTGCTCGTGTGCCTCACAGAAAGACATTACCCAAAACAAGAAGGGACGTTGCGCTATCAAAGACTCCGCGCAATATGAATTAATCGTTTTCGATTCCGGGTTTGACTATTGGCTGGCAACTCACCAATCCGTCGCGAACCAACACAGCAACGAATATTATCAAAGCATGAATCTGCAATACTCCATCGAATGGAACAGGCGCTATGCCATGGGCGATCCGAGGATAAACAGTTATATCGATTATAGTATGAATAAAAACTACGGCTTCGATTTTAATTACAAGCTATACATGTATTTCAAATTCTTCGAGGACACGAATCACATCAAACTGATACCGGGAAGCAGAAGCATTTAAATGATTTTAGATTTCAACCACACGAGGCTATATCTTTTTTTCAATCCGAAATCGTAAATCATAAATCGTAAATCATCCCGTTTGCCTCTTTTATCGCCTCCGGAGTTCCGAGGTCAAAGGCAAGTCCGTCATGTTGAAAAAGTTCGATAGGATGATTCTTTGCTTGTGCCAGATGTTCGTCGATGATAGAGAAAACATCCCCATGGATCATGTTATGTAAATATTCGGAACTAAGCACCTGTATCCCGCAATAGTTGTATTCTTTCGCCCTGTAAAAACCGTCGTCCACGATTTTCTGTTCTCCAGTCCGCTTGTTCTCCCAACCTTTCAATATACCGCCATTAAACTTTAACACCCGATCTGCCAGACAAGGCTTCACCACTAACGTGGCATACGCGTCGTGTTCCTCGTGCTGCCGAATCAAAGCATTCAAATCCAGATCGGTTAATATGTCCACGTTGTGTATCAGCACCGGAGTGTCAGGAAGGAATAAATCACGGGCTTTCAGAACTCCTCCCCCCGTATCGAGCAATTTTTCCCGCTCTTCGGATAGAACGATATCCATTCCGAAATTCTCATGCTCGCGTAGAAAGATCTTTATCTGATCGGCAAAATGATGAATGTTTATCACCAAACGCTCGACCTTCACTTCTTTCATTCTCCCGATCACCCGTTCCAACAAGGCTTTCCCGTTCAATTCCACCAAAGCCTTCGGGCGATCATCCGTCAACGGTCTTAGCCGTGTGCCTAATCCGGCGGCGAAAATCATTCCATTCATCAACTAATTTTAAATTTAATGATTTATCTTTTAGCTTTCAGATCTCTATTATGTTGTTCTTTATGGCGTACATAACTAACGCGGCAGTATTGCGGCATCCCGTCTTGCTTAGCAAATTGGCACGGTGTTTATCCACCGTCCGTTTACTGATAAACAACTCGTCGGCAATCTCTTGGTTGGAAAGCCCGCGACAAACGTGGTACAATATTTCCAATTCCCGTTCCGAAATGTCATTATCCACCACTTCCGGCACGTCATTTTTATTATCCCGCATATTATTCAAGATATTCACCAACAACTCTTCCGAGAAGAAACTCTCCCCTTCCGCCACCTTTTGAATCGCCGTTACCACTTTATCAATACCGGAATTTTTCAACAAAAATCCTTTCGCTCCCGCATCGATCATTTTGTAATAATATTGCTCGTCCCCGTACATGGAAAGCACGATAATTTTCAAGCCGGGCTTCATCTTCATCGCCTCGATCGTCGCCTCGATCCCGTTCATTCCCGGCATCTCGATATCCATGAGTACCACGTCACAATCCACGAACGAGAGATTCTCGATAAACTCCCGACCGTTCGAAGCCTCGTAGATATGTCGCACGAAATCCTGCGTCGAGAGCAACAGCTTCAATCCCTCGCGAAATAACTTGTGGTCGTCGACCAGATATATTCTCAATTTATCCATATTTAAACAACTACTTACATTTTATAAAAGCCCGGGCAATCATTCCCTTTCCCCGCTCGCTCAATATCTTGATATCCCCGTTACCGGAGTTCAGACGATATTGCATATTACTCAATCCCATTCCCCCGTCACTTTCCGCCAGTTTCACGTCAAATCCCATGCCGTTATCCTCGTATTCGAGGTATAGGATATCATTTTGTAATTGCAGGTCAATACTGATTTTACTCGCTTCGGCATGGCGCAACGTGTTATTGAGCAATTCGCAAACCACACGATACATGATAACCTCGACATTATAAGCGAAACGGCGATTTTCTACATTTGTTTCAAAAGTTATCTCGATACCTTCGGCCGGACGCAATTTCTTGATAAATGACCCCACGGCATCCTTTAGCCCGAAATTGTTCAATATGTGCGGACTGATATTCGCGGATATCTCCCGGACTCCCACGATGGCCTCGTCTACTGCCTGTTTCAGGTTCACCTTGATTTTCTCGTTTACCTCCGGGGTATTACTTTGGTCAAAACCGGAAAGCAGCATTTTTATCACGCTCAGCAACGGTCCCAGACCGTCATGCAATTCTTTGGCAAATCGTTGCCTTTCCTGTTCCTCCGTGCGGATCACTGCCGACAAAACCCTTTTCTCCGTTTCACTCCGTATCCCGTCCAAACGCCGCAGGAATTGAAATACTTTCCGTATATAAAACGCCCCGATGGCAAATGCCAAGGAAATCACGAACGACAGCCATACTTTCGTCTGGTATAACTCTTCCGATTCTCCCCGGTGCATGGACGGAACCAACTCTATCGCCCGGTAAATCGCCATGAGAAAAAAGCCCGTGGAAATCAATATCCACGCCGCATTGAATTTTGTCCGCTTAAATAAGCTGATTGCAAATCCCATCGCCACGATCTGCAACAACAACGATAAATATACAACGATCTGTGTCACCAAGAGATATATTAAATTAAAAGTTAAAAACTAAAAGATAAAAGTTATCTGTCAAATATCGGTATAATTTACAAATTTACCAAACGCCACAGGGCAAATACGTTAAAACGCTTTTACCCTGCTAGAACGGATACCCGATTGCCACATTAAATACCGAACGACGGAAACCTCCGCCCGAGTTAAACAACACGAAACGCTGTCCGGCGGGGAGCGCGGGATCTTTCAGTTTTATACCCAAGTCGAAACGCAGAAGGAAGAAATTAGCGTTCAATCGTAATCCGGCTCCCGTACCTATCGCTATCTGGTTGAAGAAATTGTAATTCAATTTTGCACCGTGACGGGTTTCTTTCGGGTTGATATTCCACACGTTTCCGGCATCGAGGAACAAAGCACCCTCCAGTAGCCAAAGTAATTTGAAACGATACTCGATATTGGCTGCCAACTTGAAATCCCCCACGCTATTCGGGTACTTTTCCGTTGCCAGATATGACCCCGGTCCCAGTGTCCGAGCCTGCCAAGCCCGCATATCGTTAGCCCCTCCCCCGTAAAAGGCCTCCTCGAAAGGCAACACTTTCATGTTCCCGTACGGGTAACCGCAACCGACAAAGAAACGCCCGACGAGGGAGTTCGCCCGGTTGATATACCAATTGTAACGGTATTCGGCATCCGATTTGACAAATTGCGCGTACCGTACACCCAACAACTTATAATATTTCTCGTCCAGACTCTCACCTGTCTTCTTGCCGCCGGAAAGGCGATCTATCGCGTTCAACACGTTACCGGAAGTTTCCACGTTCACCCGGAAATAATTATAATTCATTGCTTTCGCGTTCAGAAGCTGATCGGTAAAGGTCGCAGAGAACACGGCCGAAAGAATCATGTGGTCCGTGTAGGCATTCTTGATATACTCATTTTTCAGCCCGTCAATAAAACTCTTGTCGACATCCTTCATCAACACGTAATTCAAATCGATCAAATCAAAATTATACCGCCATTTCTTATCCGCTTTCCGCCACAAGTAACCGAACCGGGCGTTGGCAATCGAACGGGTATAATAAGGCGTGTATTCATAACTGTAAGAGAAAGATATCGACGTCTTCGGGGCATAATTCCGACGGAAATCTTTCATCCGCAAGAAAGGCATCCAGAACTGCGGCGTCACGAGTTTCAATTCCGCCCCGATCTCCGTGGTATTAAATAATTTTCCCTCCCCGTTCACTTGCTCCTTACGCAGGCTTCCCCACACGCTGGCAGAGATATTCTCGCCCGCCCGAAACACGTTACGGTGGTTATACGTGAAGTTTCCCCCGACTCCCAAGTTACCCGAATTATGAGTTCCTTCCAAGAACACGTTATATGACTGTCTTTTCACGGGGGACAACTGTATCGTGCAATCCAACGCTTTCACCTCCCCGTCGGATTCCACCTCTTTGAAGTCGATATTCACCAGCTTGAAAAGATTCAACGCCTGTAAACGCACGTAAGTATCAATCACCCGTTGCGCGTCGTACAATTCCATTCGCTGCAACTGTATCGTCTCGATAATCATCTTCGGCTTGATCTTCAACTTATCCTTGTACAATATCGTGTACCCGTTATACACCAATGAATTATAGGTCGCGGCAACCTGTTCCGCGCTCACGAGAGGATCATAGTCAAAGTTGACGCTGATATTCCGCACGAAATAACGCTTGTAGGCATTACTGTCCACGGCATTCTCGACAATACGCACGAAGACTTTGGCCATATTCTCTTTTTTCACGGTCGACGTGTCTGCCATAAAACGAATAAAATTCTTCGAGAAGTTGAAGTACCCCTTTTCCCGAAGCGCTTTCGTGATCCTTTCCCGCTCGTCATCCAGCACGTCCAAATCCAAAGGTGCATTTTTCTCCAACAGCGTGTTCACCGTGTCTCTCCGGTAATTCGCCATTAAGCCGCTTTCTTCCGCTATCCGATTTTCCGGCCGTCCTTCGGGGGCATCAAATTTTATACTCTCGATCGAGGTCACGGGACCGACTTTCACCTTATACTCCACGTTCGCCCTTTTCTTCTTGTAATACACCGTATCATGCACTTCCGCTTGATAGAATCCTTTATTGTGAAGGAATAATTCTATTTGCTCGACACTCCGTTTCGTTAAAAAGGGATCGTAAATCACGGGAGCCTCCCCGATACGACGCAACCATTGATTAAATTTCTTTTTTTCGTTCCGTCCGCTTAAATTATAAAGCCCCAAATGGAACCGCACGGTACCCAGAATCCGGGTGTTCGGTTTTTGTCGTATACTCCGCCTCACATCACTCCTATTCAGCTTGTAATCATCCACTTTCACCTTCACGTGATCCAACAAATACTCATCCTTCCCGACATACTTCGTCGGGGAACACGAATACAGGAAGTAGAATATAAAAAGAATAAAACTTATCTTGTACGCTCCACGCATGCTCAAAAATCTCAAAAAAATACTATGTTTGTGTTTTAATTCTAATCAGCAAACTTGAAAAGTATGCTTAGTAAACACTTAACAAATATAATCCAAAACCTTGAAAAAAAGAAATTCAGGGAAAAATATAATTTGTTCAAAATAGAGGGTGAAAAACTCGTTCAGGAATTATTCCTTTCCGACATGAAGGTTGACACCTTGATCGCCCGCCCCTCGTGGATTGAACGCAACAGGCAAAAAGCACAGTCATACAACACGATAGAAGTCAACGAAATTGAAATGGGACGAGTTTCCAACTTCAAGTCCCTCCCCGAAGTAATAGCTTTGGCACAGATTCCGGTCAAAGAACACTCGCCGGAAGAAATAAAAAATGAGCTTAGCATCGTGCTCAACGGTATTCAAGATCCCGGTAATCTCGGCACGATTCTTCGCTTGAGTGATTGGTTTGGAGTTAGGCACGTGTTTTGTGACCACGATTGCGCGAACATTTTTAACCCGAAATCCGTTCAAGCGAGTATGGGTGCAATTTTCAGGGTGAACGTGTTCTACTTGGATCTTGTTGAATTTATCCCGCGATTCGTGGATCAGGATTTCCCCTGTTACGGGGCGTTTCTGGAAGGAGAAAACATCTACCGGACTGAACTTCGAACGAAAGGATTTATCGTCATGGGAAACGAGGGGAACGGTATCAGTCCCGAAATAGAAAGGTTTGTTACCCGAAAAATAACAATCCCCAGCTTTGCACACAGCCCCTATTCGACGGAATCCCTGAACGTGGGCGTTGCCACTGGCATCATCCTCTCGGAATTTAAACGGATAGAATATAAATAGCAACAATTTATTTAATCACACAAAAAAGAACAGTATGAAAAAGATTGTAATTTTAGCGTTCTTCAGCCTTATCGGTTTAACTACCATGGCTCAATCCCTCCCTATCAGTCTGGGTATCCACGGCGGTTGGAACGACACGAAAATCAAGGCAAAACACTTGAAAGTAGATTCTCACGGCGGATACATGATCGGTGCCTTTGCCAGAATCAATTTCGGAAGTATTTATCTGGAACCGGCTTTAAACTTCGCTCACAAGGAAAGTAAAGTTACCGCCGGAAATATCGGGAAATTCAAATACAGCTCTATTGACATTCCGGTTATGGTCGGTTACCATATACTGGAACTCCCGATCTTCAAACTTCGCGGATTCGTTGGCCCGGTAGCCTCTTTCACAACAAAAAAACTTAAAAAAGATATGTTTGACACCGACAAGATGATGTGGAACGGTAAAGTCGGCGCCGGTGTAGATGTATGGAAAGTTACTTTCGATATCGACTACGAATTCGGTTTAAAGAAATTCGGTGACGGCATCAAAGCCCCGAAATCATGGAACTTGACTCTTGGATTCAAGATTATTTAATAAACTGTATATAAAATGAAGGAGTGTAAAAACACTCCTTCATTTTATATACAACCCCTCCTTATCCCGGTATCTTCCCATATCCGACAATATCACCTTCTCTCCCGAAGTCAGTCCCCGCACAACCTCCACGTGCTCAAAACCGCTCTCTCCCAACACTACTTTTCGCTTCTCGGCACGGTCGCCGTTCACTACCCACATATCGTAATCGCCTTTACCCATGTAATAAGCTCCCGTCGGGATCCGTAACACGTCGTCTTTCATGGCGTGGGTAACATGTACATCCACTTTCAGCCCGGAACGTAAACGGGTGTTGTTATGCTCCGTCAGGAACACGACAAACTTGATAATCCCGTTATTCACCGAGCTGGCTATCTTGTAATCCAATTCCAACGACCAGATTTCCGATCGAGAGGCACTTTGCTTGTTCTCGAACTTACGCTTCAGTTGCTAATACTATAGTTATTCTGTTTGCGTATCAACGAAGTAATCTCCACGGTAGACTCGTAAACCAATTATAGTCCCCCTGCCCTTCTTTTCTCCGGGCAGGGGAAATATTTTACTTTTTCGCGTTTGCGTCAATAGACTTCAAGAAAAGGCGTTGCAACAATTCTTTATCAATAGAATCCTCGTTATTTTTGCCTAATTCCTTGTAAAGAGCATCCAAATATTCAGCTCCTTTCAGTTCCAGAACAATATAATTCGTGTATTGTCCGGTTTGCTCATCCTGTGTCCAACGGTCGAATACAATAGTAGCCCCCACCAAAGTCTTTTTCACCGTTACTTTCGTCTTGTCCTGAAGCAAAGATTTGGACGCGGACGACAACCCCTCGGACAGCACCGTGGTGTATTCTTCAACGGTAGCCTCCACGGTTTTAGACAACATGGCGGCCAATTCAGCGGAAGCCATCATCTGTGCTTTCTTCCGGGCAGAAGCCTCGCTGTCGGACTTCCCGGAACCCCATCCGCGAAGCACACCGTTGCCGCTGACATATTCGGAACCGGGCATGATAAAAGTGGATACGGGAGATGTTTCCTGTACTTTCTTCGATGAGCCGCAACCGACTAACGAGAAAAACAGAACTAAAAATATTACCCACAAGGCATAATGTTTCATAATCTTACATTTTAATTGATTTTTAATTTTTTAATCCGGTCCGGTAATTCACGGTTGACACGTTTCATAACTTCCCGCACACACATTGAAATAGTTTCTTCCGCAGACTTACTGATAGGTACCAGAACTTTCACGCGATTCACCGAATAGTTTAGTAACATCTGCTGATTCTTGTTATTATAAATCTTGAGAACGAGTGTACAATAACACGCGTTCAAATCATAAATACCACCGGTAACCGTTTCCCCCATCTCCATTTTTGTTGACAAATCGACAAAATATTGTGGAGCATCCGGGTCTTCCGACAGCGTGAAATAATTGTTGGTCAATAAACTGCTGATATGGCGTTCACATCCTTCCAAGTCATTATCGTTGACATACAAGTAAGCCGTGATCGGGGCACTTTTCAACAGAATAGAAACCTTGGCAGCCGACCACGTTTGATTTTGTAACAGCCGACGATACGCTTCAGGAAGAGCGTCCGTGAACGACTCGTCAATAGAAACGCGTAACTCCTGCACATCTTCTTTAGACGTGATATTCGTCACGTAAAATTCAGCCGTCCCCGTGTGATCCGTCTGTATGGCAGGCGACACGGCACCGCTACCGGACACGAACGACGCTTTCAACTTCACATTGGGAACAACAACGCCATTCTTTGAAAGACACCCGGCAATAGGCTCAGCAACCGCCTTGAAAGCCTCCCCTTCCACTTGAACGACATTCGTGGTAATAGCCATACCGCTGAATACATTCATGTAGGCATTGTAAAGTTCAACGGGAACATTTACAGACCTTCCCCCCTCGTCCGTCGTCAAATCCATAAACACCCACGGTTCCGCGGCTTCAAGTCCTTTACCGTAAAGCTGGACGGCTTGCGTGAGATTCATGGCTTCTTCCGCGGCACGTCCCTTTTGCAGGTAATCCATACCCGTTTTTATCGCCTGCTGCCTGCGTTCCTCCGCCTTCCGGGCATACACGTTTTTATCCAGAACATAATACACGTAGTATTTTTGTCCGGATTGGTAGGTATCCTTCAACTCCTGCCCTTCTATCCAAGCCACCAGCGAACCGTGAATCTTGTCCTCGAACATCTCGCGCGACTTCCCGTCTACATCCACCCGATGTAAAAAAGAATTATTTTCAAGTTTTATCGCTATCTGTGAAACAATGTCCAACAGAGCATTTTGAGTGGCCTTTTTCATGTAGTCGGTTTCTGTCAGCGATGCCATGCCTATGCCGATATACATATCCGGCGAAGTCGGACGCTTGTTTACCCATTCGGGTTCCTGCGCTCCGGCTTGAAAAACACCGTACACGGAAAGCAACAAGCTTAAAATAATCTTTCGCATAATCCTTTTCTTTTAACTGTTATTACTCTCTACAAATCCAGCATCAGCAAAATCGTGCCGCCCTCGATACGATAAGAGGCGGAAACACCCTGTTCTTTGAGTTGCCGTCCCAGTTGACCGGCGAATTTGTCCGCGGTCATTTTGTAACCGTTCTCGTCTTGCATAGGAATCATGACATAATCAAATATAGCCGACTCTCCCATAATACCCTGCATATGATAATCCCCTTCAAAAGCGTTACGATCCAACCAATTCTGGATAAAATCCAAAATCCGCTCTCCATTAGAGCAGGAAGCATCGTTCAAGGAACTTATAGAACTTCCGCTAATGGATATTTGCAAAACGACACGTGCCGGCTGAGAATAATTCTTAACAATCTGTTCCAAGAACTTCGGAAGATTGTCCTTAACGGCATGAGAACACAAAACATCCGTGGCTCTGGTACGGAAACGATTCGTCCACCCATCTTCCGATGCCCAGATAGTTCCGCTTGCCGTTTCGTAAGCCTTCATTATCAATGATACGCGGGCATCCTGTTCCGTGACATCCTTTTTCATATCCACGGTGACATACACATCCGCACCCGACGACAGCAAAAGCTGCTTATCATTGGAATCCGCCGCACCGGCATTGTCCTCGTATTGCATACGCCGTTTCATCGCGTCGATAGTCCCCTGCAAATCCCTCGTTTTAATATCACAATCTTCAAACCCTTTCTGCACGGCAGCCACGGCAACACGAAGATCATAGTCATTCTCCAGTATGCTTTGAAAACTTTCGCCTTCCTTCTTGTAAGGAACAACAATGATTGTGGGTTTAGGCAGGCGGGGTTTAGGAGTTTCCGCCACCATCTGGTCATAACCCGTGTTCTTCCTCACGTCGTTTATCAATTGGCGAAGGCGCAACGTGACACGCGTCGTCCCTTGGTAACGTCCGCCAATCTTCGCGGCCTTGACAGCCTCTTCGGTACGCACCACATAAGAAGCGTAGCGCGCCTGATTATTAAAAAACGAATTGGTATAGGCCTCGTTAGGCTTGCTAACCAAAGGTTTCCCGTCATTAACACCTTCTACACCTTGAAAAAACAAGGTATAGATAAGTGATTTTATAGCGTCTGTTTCAATCCCTTTTTTATTCTCAGCCGCCCCCGCAGAAGAAAAAACAGCTTGTGTCCCGTTATCCGATTCCAAAGAAACAATCTGAAGATAATCCTGAGCCTTTACTGAAATTACACCCCCGAATAATAGTACACAAAATAGGCTAATTATTTTTTTCATAGCTGACTATTAAAATGATAATAAAGGCGCCACCGTCGATTTAATCTTTAGAGCTTGTTTCTTCTGTGCCGCTTCATCCAGTGCTTGAAAACTTTCCATCGCGGCAAACACTCGCTTGTCCCCTTGCACCACCTTACACTGCGACATGGTTCCGTCTACCACTTCTTCCACTCTTAACCGCCCCACTTCGCTGTAAGTCGTGCGACCGGCTCTTACGCTGGGCGACAAAACGGAAAAATAATCTCCTTTCTTAACCCCGTGTTCAGCCCCCAAATCAATGTAACACTTTACCATTTTGTCCTTCTTCACCTCATAGTCCAAAGGGATAACTGTACCTTCCAACGGAAATTCCTTGATCAGGAAATCCTGAATATCACTGGAAATCATATTAACGGCACCGGCAATTGCCTTTTCTTTCGAATCCGACATATCCAAAAGTTTACCCACGGTACCGCCTATCCCCGAAGGTGAATGATCGAACGCTTTGGTTGCAACAGTCGTTGACGTGGTAACTTCCGTCAACGTGACAGAATAATTCAAAACACAGGTGTACATCGTCTTGCCGTCTTTTTGTTCGGATTTCACGGAACAACCCAATACATTCCCGCTCAAGATATAATCATGGGCGGCGGCAGACATGGTTTGTGTACGGGCTTTTTCATCTCCCATCGCTTTCTCGTCGGAACGGCGTTCCTCTTCCTTTTTAAGAGAGCTTTCAACATCCCGGTCTACCAACTCGAAACGCTTTGTCTTGCTGAGGGCATCAATCACCGCCTGACGAACTTTATCGCCGTCCGCTTTCGATACTCCATTCGCTTCCGTGAAATACTCCACGTACAAACGCGGTTTCTTAACTTCCTGAGCTTGAACTGCAATTGCTACAACACAGAACAAGGCAACACTCAAAACAATTTTTAACATAGCGCCAATTTTAGTCATTAGTAAATTCTATTAATATGTTTTTTTATTTTCATTTCAATTTCGCTTTCGCGTCTTCATTTCCCATATCGGCAGCTTTCTTAAAATTCTGCCGTGCCATCATTGCGTTGGCAGCCACTTTACCGCAGCCGCTTTCATAAATCCTACCCAGCATATAATAAGACGTCGCACTGCCGGATTTCTTGAAAAGGCGAATGGCTTCAATCCCCTCCTTCTTATCATAAGCCGCCATTCCCGCATCATAATCAGCATCTTTCTTCGCCACCACGGGTTGTTCAGCCTTTACCGCCGTTTTTTCCGTTTTCGCCGGAGTTGTGACCTGTGGTGCGGCTTTCTGTTCCGCAGCCGGAGCCGCTTGTTTAGAAACCGTCTGTTTTTGTTCCGTCGGGGGAACAGAAGCCGTTTCTTTGGAAGAATTATCTTTCTTGCCAAAAACGAAAAAAACGCCAATCACGACAAACACGATAACAACCGCAGGAAGCCACTTGTTTTTCCCTTTGCTTGTCGAACGAGGCTGAAGAGGTTTGTCCCCGGTTAAAGCTCCCACGCCTTTTCCGGCTATTTCCGCTTGCTGAACGGATTGTCCCGTGAATGTTGCAGCACCCCCAACCAAGGGTTGTACAGCCTTATCCACCGGTTTGTACAATTCATTCATCTCCTCCTCGATAGCCTCTTTCGAGTCCTCCACGTCCAACTCTCTCGCCTTCTGATTCATCATCTGCCGTCCGGCAATACCAATATTCCCGTTCGTCGTCAAGAGCAATTGCTGAAAAGCGACACTGTATTCGTTCACGGACTTTTTCTCGCACTCCACGCAACGATTCTTGTTCTTCACCTTACAGTCAAAACATATCTGTTTGCCGCATTTCGGACAACGAGCGTGTTTCTCCCCGAAAGGATTCCCGCATACCTCACAATATTCAATCTCCCCCT
This sequence comes from Butyricimonas sp. Marseille-P3923, assembly GCF_900184685.1. Classification (GTDB taxonomy): domain Bacteria; phylum Bacteroidota; class Bacteroidia; order Bacteroidales; family Marinifilaceae; genus Butyricimonas; species Butyricimonas muris. The sequence goes on along the minus strand of NZ_FXXL01000007.1, from coordinate 428,878 downwards.
TTCCCATCACTATCGTCGTGTTATTATGGACGGTAGCGGAATTATCCACATGAGAGGTATTGACATTAGTATGTGTAGTTGAAGTTTTATTGATGCCCCCGGTAACGTTTGCCCGCGCCCCCGCGCCGATGATAGATCCCTCCGTGTCCGAAGGCTTGACCTCGTTCAAAACCGCCTCCGCCGCGGCACAGTCTTTATCCGGATCACACGGTACCTCTGCCCCGCAATCCTGACAAAAACGTTCATCCGTTTCCATAGCCTGACCACATTCCGGACAATATCTCTTTTTGTTCATAATCTCGTATTTTTAATTCATTTTTTTTCTTTAAACTCGTACAGCACATAGGACTAAACAGACTCGTCGGCAACGGGAGGTTCTACCGGTTGCGAAAAAACTTCCGTTCCGTCATCCAATAGAATAGATGTTACACAAAAACTCCCTGTCGCTTCCTCCGCGTTTCCGGAAATCCCGACCCGCATCCCGTCATAAGGGATAAAAAAAGGATCCCCGGCAGGTAAGATGCCAACCCGATAGAGTTTATACGTCCTGCCGTCATCTCCTTTCAGAACCGCTCTCACGCCTTCCGACTTCGACCCGATATGCTGCAAACGACACTCTATGATTCCATGAATTATTGTCATATCCTTAACTCTTTGAAATGAGAAATTCTTTTGTTAAACCTCGGCTCCGCAATCCTCGCAAAACTTGATTCCGGCCTCCAACTGCTTCCCGCATTCCGGACACACGACAAAAGCAACTGTTTTCGCTCCCGCTTGCCGTGCTACCTGCTCCAACTCCGCGTTCTGCCTCGGTTGAGCGGGTGCGTTACCGCGGGTGCTATAATCCAACGCACGGTCGTAAGCCGTATCCATCCGTCCCTCCTGCCGCAGAATACGCTCATCGCGTTCACGCAACTGACGGTCTTTTTCCTCCATCTTTTCCCGTGTCCGACTATCCCGATCCTCCGCTTTCTGGGCTTGAATACCCCCGGTCATAGCCATCATGTCGCGCATCATCCCGAACATCTGACTCTGATTATCCCGGTGTTCGGCATCACGGGACGCGCGTTCCGCTTCCAGGCGCGCATCCAACTCGCGCCGTTGGGCTTCCAGACGTTCGCTCGCTTCCCGCTCGGCATCCGCGCTATACCTGTTCTCGGCATACGCCACGGCAGCATCGCCACCGCTTAACGCCCACACCTTCTCGTCAGAAAGTTCCTTGGAGTTCTCCCACTTCAGACGTTCCAACTCCTCGGCACTCTTCAAACGCGTTTGTTCCAGTTCCGCCTCATGCCGGCGCTGATTTTCTTTTCCTTCTTCCTCCCCCTTTTGCATCGCCATGAACTGTTGGAATTGGGTATCGTCATCCTCCCGTTCCATATCGTGCATACGCTTGACATCCTGATAGTCCATATCACGGCTACGCTGTTCCAAATCCAAATTAGTTTCGGCAAGCGTACGCTGTTTTTCAACTTCTTTATAGAAACGGCTGTCGTCATAATCGTCACGTAAACCGGTCAACTCGAGTTCCTTCTTGATAATCACTGCCGCCTTGTCAGCTTCACCTTCCAGACGAACACGCTCGAACTCGATACCGTCACGAAGTTGCATCATCTGGAATGCCATCCCCCGCTGGTAGCTGTTCGTTTGCAACTGATCCTGAAGCGCATACACTTCATCTTCACGGATCAAGCCCGTCTTGGCCAATTCCGCTAAAGCCGCGTTACGCTCGTCATCATTCTGCGCCTCACGCACGATACGCTCGTTTTTCAGGAAATATTTGAATTTTTCCACTTCATCCTCGTGCAACAACCGGTCATGATTGATCACTTCCAATTGCTTGTCCAAATCCAAATCGGACGAGGCTTCATGCAACCGTTGCGCGTTCACGGTATCGGACAATCTATTCTTGAATTCATTGGAACGACGCAGGTAATCCAACTCTTTCTCTGAAAGATACAATTCACGACTCAACGCCCTGAAACGATCCAAATCCTCGTTCGCCGCCGAAATCTCCACGATACGCACGACCGACACACCGAAGAACGCCTCGGCGGCAACCGCGTTAATCTTGTCTTTTAACATCGAGTGAAGTTCCTTCGGGATACGATTGGAAGAGAGTTCCACGTCATACAACGCATCTTGGAGTACCGTACGAACGGTATCGGTTATCTCGTCCACGATAAACGCCGTGTTCAGCACCTGCCGCTCCGTCAAATAGTGAATGATAAACCGTTCCGGGTCTGAAATCTTGAAATAGGCATTCACGCCCAATTCCATATCGAGATACCGGGTCTGAATATTCATCGGGGTAAAATCCTTGTACCCGTCAATCTGCTGCTGTTTGGAACCGATGAGAAGCGGAAACGCTTTGTCCAACAAAATGATAATTGAAAAAGCCGCTCCCCGCTTCGCGTTTTCCTGAATCACATTCTGCTGTTGCCGGTAAAGTTCCTCCCCGGTCTTATCTCCCTCCTCCCGCTTGCGGCTTTTAAATAAATTGACAATAAATTCCCATCCTTTCCGCAAATTTCTTCCCGCATTATTAATCGCTTGTTCCGATGAACCCGTAAAATCATAAGTACCGCCGCTGATAGAAGCGATAGTGCGCCCGTTAGCCCGGATATATGCTGTTGTTCCTTCCGGTATGATAATGCCTTGAATCTTATTATAAGAGTCAAATTCCGCCTCACTGATCACCCGGGCAACTTGCCCCGGTTGTATATTCCAATAAATACGCCCCTTCACCGTATTCAAGTCGGACGCTTCCGGTTGCGGTGAAGCCGGTGCTTTTTCCGCCGAAACCATTCGATGGCCGCATTGGGTACAAAACTTGGTCCCCGGTTTCAAGGGAGCACTACATTGAGGACATTCCATCGAGGCCTCTATTTTCTGTCCGCAAGAAGTGCAAAACTTTGCACCTGCACGAAGGACTGTATTACATTTAGGACAATTCATAATATTTCGTTTTACAATCTTATTTTAAATATTTCATTTTGCCGTGTAAACACGCTTGATTTCCCCGCCGACAGTGGTCGTTATGACATAACGGGCAGGTATTTTTCCCTTTTGAGCCTCCATGTCATAATTAAACTGTAATTCTTCCCGCCCGTCTTTATATCGCACTTTAAAAATCCCGTCAACCTCACGCGGTGCCACGCCATAATTCGCGTACAGGTATTGATTTATCATCGTGTGAATTTGGAGAATATTAGCATCAACGGCACCACGCACCTGTTCCAGAATGGAACCGCTCCTGTTCCCCGATTTAATTCTCTCGACAGTACACCCGATTTTAGCGTCTTCAGGAACCAGAGCCTTCTTTCCAAGCCTTTCGCCCTCCGACTTTCCCCCCTTGTAAAAATTCATCGAGAGAGTCGGGTCACCGAAAAGATTAAATTCCACGATCGTCAAAGCCGAGTATAAACTGCCCAGCTCGGTTCCCTGTAACAAAGCACTACGCGCGATAAACAACGCCTGCGCCACGGTATATCCTTGCAAAACGGCATTCATGAAGCAACTGGCGATGATATCCGCCTCGCACAAAGCAACCGTGGAAGGAGTCGCGTTCAAAGAATCCACGGAACCCCAAGCCACCCGCGACGAACCCACGAAAGCCAACGTGTTCGCGGAAAGCGAGGCCAATAACATACTGTGATACCTATCCAGCCCGATAAAACGTCCCCCGTAACAAGCCTCGCTGATAACGATATTAGGAGCCAGACAAGTCATCATGTGTTCCGGCTCGATGACCGGATAAGCTCCCTCCCCGCTTTTATGAAGCATGGCTCCGAAATAACCGCGTGACTCCACCCCTTCCCCTCCATGAAGGTTATAATAATACAAAGAAGCTCCCGCGTGGAAAACTTGGCTGACATTCTCCTCCATAACCATGGGAGAAAGAATAAGCCGGTTATAATAACAATCAGCCGGCAAACGACCGTCGAAATTACGCAAATAATTACCACTCAAAAGATCACCCGCCACACGGACGGACACATTCTTCCAGTTAGGATCGCATTGCCCGTAAGCCGCGGTCATCGGAATACCGTGAGAATTTTCGATATCCCGCTTCAGGTAATCGAGTAAATCTTCACTCGACGCATCCTCCCCGAAAGGCAACCGTCCCACGAAAAAAAGCTGTTCGTACTTGAATATCTCCTGACTTTCAAGTAAAGCAAGCATCTCCTTGCCGTAGGGATAAGCGTAAAGTATATCCGTATCGATACTGTCATCATTACTATCATCCGGGATATAATGACGGACGCACGGCATGGGAATAATATCGCTTCCTCCTATAATAAACAGGTATTGTGATTCTTCCTTTCCCGCCGCTTTCTCCCGTTGATGAACGTCCATCAGTATGTCCATATAATCCCACAACGAACTGTCGGCATTTAAACTGACCGTTCTGGTCTTCCCGAAAAAACCGCTCTTCCCGTAAGAATAATTACCGGCATCGACAAGTTTGTACGAAACGCCACACTTCCTTTTCTCCACGATAAATTTGTCAAACACGGCTGTTAAACTTTGCTCGTCAACATCCAGTTTTTCTGCCAGCAAATTCAGATTCGTGAAAAGCAATCCATGAATACCCGCTTCTTTAGACGAGGACGAACCCATGGAATCCTTGTTCATCGTGTGAACGTCCCTCTCCAATTTTGTTCCGCATTCCGAACAAAAAAGCACGTTCCCGTCTTCTATTTTATTTCCGCATTCAGGGCAATACATCGTTATTTCATTTTTTATTTGAGATACTTTTTCTGTCGTTTCGTCACCCCCGAAACATAATTCCGGGCTTCACTCGTGCTCAGACGAGTCGTGAGATGACTGTATAATTGTTCATAATTGCATTCGTTTATCAACGGGATAGCTTTATTCAGATTCGTCGCTCCCGTGAAAGCCCTGCTCACGTTTCCCGCCCCGGTATTATACCCGGCAATCACGCACAACTTGCGGCAATCGGAATTGGCAACCGACGCGAACTGGTTCGACAGAACACGCAAATAAGCGGTACCCAATTCGATATTATTACGCGGGTTGAAAAGATAACTCCGCGTGGGAATCCACTCGCGCTTGTACACGTAGCGAAACGCGTCAAAACCTCCCGACGTCGGGACAAGCTGCATCAACCCGTAAGCCGGAACCCAACTCGTTGCCTCGGGATTGAAACAGGATTCCTGCTCCATCACGGCATAAATAAGTGACGCCTCAATCTGGTAGACGCGCGAAAATTCCGCTACAAGGTCTTTATAAAGAGCTGCGTTTTTCGAGAGATTATCGGCAACAAGGCTCATTTGCACCTGCACCACTTGACGTGCTTCCTTGTTCATTCCCGTTACCTTGACCGTTTTTTTACTTTGCGCCGCGATAGCTTTCGCGATAGATGCCGTTTCCCCTTTACCCGACCATTCCTGCTTTTTTTGTTCGGCACGCTCACGAGCCTCTTCCTGTTTACTAGCGAGAGGATTACCATTTCTTTTATCGTCTTTCTCCAAAGCACGCTGTGCCATCGTTTTCCCCGTGCCGACAGTTCGTGTCAGCGAATCCTGCTTCCGATCAACCGTCAGATTTTTCCCCTTCACGGTCGGCACCGGGGGGACAGGACGGGCGGATGTCAGTTTCCTGTCCGTTGAGGCTGACGACGTATCGAATTTATACTTGGAGAAATCAACAAGCCCGTCAAGGATAGGTTTTTGCGTTAAGGCTTCCGATGCGTCAACAGAAGATTGGTAAGGACAGGTCGAACCCCTGCTGTTCAACATCCGTTCTATGGCTTCCGCCAAACGTGCGTTTATCTCGGTAGAATCCGTAACGCCGATATCGTCAAGCGTTATCTCCACGAAAATCTCCCCTTTGTCAAAATCGACAATGGAACGGCTATGATAATCATCACTGTATTCCACCCATTCCGTCCGGGTGTTGTCAATAACACTATCTTCCCCCCATACCTTTTTGATAGAACGGACATAACGAAAATAATCCGCTTTTGCTTGTGCCTCGTATTTCGCGTACTCTTCACGAGCCTGTTTACTATACGCCTCAAAATCAGACGTGATTTGCTTGGCATCTTTCTCGAACTGCACACGAAGCGAATCGGTAAGCGTCTTCGTCGATGTTACCGTCTGTGCATAACCATAAACCACTAAAATCATGATCAAAAAAACAAACACACATTTCTTCATACTCGCAACACATTGACAGTGTAAATATCCATATTAACTATCCGCAAAAACTCACACGAATCGCTCCTGTTCTCCCTTTCACACGCGACACTTCTCTAATTTTACAATAATATCAATTAATTTTTATTCACTGATACACAAAAGTAATTAATTTTTGATTAACACAAAATATAAATACATGAAAATTTGTCGTTATAAATCTTATATTTAAAATTATCACATTTATCGTAATAATATCAGTTTGTGTTTCATTTCTCGCAATTCACAAAATGTTAAATTGCGATAAACGAAACATTGCATTTTCATCCCTTCACTCACACCCGGCATCCCCCGGACTATACTTAGGCTATGGTTTCCCGCTACCAAGTTCGAAGCATGAACGTAGCATCTTCGAAGCATGAACGTAAACCAGCGTTCATGCTCTGTTAATGATATGAAATTGCAATCTTTTTGATAGAGGCCAAGGGTTGAACAGGGGTTATTCACGTGTAATGAAGAGTTATAGCAGTAAATTAGAATCCCCGATCGCAAAAAAGATGAAAAATATTTGCATTCTTCATTTATTCTTTTTTTCTTTGTCCCGATCAATTCAATCTGCGAGGATTGTTTGAATTATAAAGAGGAGTCGAGAGAACAGGCTCATTGAAGCTCCGACAACCTGCAAAAGATTTGCAAGGTGCCAAAACCTGACCTGAGAACCAGGAGTTATAATTTAAGCTGAAGAAAAATGAAAAAAGAAACAACAAACCAGAACAGCAGTTATTGCACCGCCAATTGTAGAAATCTTTTCATCCTCTCTATTGCCATGTCCATATGTATGCGCTGCATGCGCTAATATCTTTTTTACCCCGGAACTTATTCATTTTAGATTTTTTGATTTTAGATTTATGATTGATCGTTGTGTCATGACTTTTATGACACAAACAACATCTACAATCTAATAATCAGATAGTTGCAAGGCAATTATCTTGAAAAAATCATTATTCAAACATTTATTTATCAAGAAATTGGACAATATCATGGCAAAAACATACGCGGAAATAAACGACAAGATAAAAAAGGGAACGGCAGTGGTTCTGACCGCCGAAGAAGTTTCCGAATTGGCAAAAACACTCTCGCCGAAAGAGATCGCCGAAAAAGTAGATGTGGTAACAACCGCCACTTTCGGGGCAATGTGTTCATCGGGCGCATTCTTGAATTTCGGTCATGCCAATCCCCCGATTCGCATGGAAAAAATCGAATTGAATGGGATACGTGTCAGTGGCGGACTCGCCGCCGTGGACACCTACGTGGGTGCCACGGACTGCAACCCGGAGAACCCGGCATACGGGGGAGCGCACGTTATCGAAGATCTCGTGGCAGGAAAAGAAATCGCCTTGGAGGCTTGGGGAAAAGGAACAGACTGCTATCCCTGCAAACATATTAAAACCCGTATCACGAAAGACTCGATCAACGAAGCAATCCTGTACAACCCGAGAAACGCGTACCAGAACTACAACGTGGCAACAAACTCCACGGACAAAATCAAATACACTTACATGGGAACCCTACTTCCAAAATTGCGCAACGCCTCGTACAGCACGGCAGGTGAACTCTCTCCCCTGTTGAATGATCCGGAATGTCGCACGATAGGATTGGGAACCCGCATTTTCCTCTGCGGCACGGAAGGGTACGTCACATGGAACGGGACACAATTCCACTCCACCAAAGAAGTCAACGAATACGGCATCCCGACCAGTAACGCCCGCACGATAGCGGTAATCGGCGATTTGAAGAACATGAGTACCGACTTCCTGCGAGGCGTGTACTACGAGAAATACGGGGTAAGCCTGTTTGTCGGGATCGGTATCCCCATCCCTATTCTGGATGAAGACCTCGCGCGCAGGGTATCCATTCGTAACGAACAGATTGAAACAACCGTCGTGGATTACGGGGACGGAAACAAGATTCTAGGAAAAACAAACTATGCCGCCCTCCAATCGGGTGAAATAGAAGTAAACGGACACAAGATCAGAACCACCCCCGTGGCCAGTCTGGCAAAAGCCCGACAAATCGCCGATATACTGAAATCATGGATTCAAAAAGGTGATTTCCTGCTCTCGGAACCCGTTCGACCGATGCCGACAGGAACCGCACTGAAACAATTGAAAATTGAAAGTTGAAAATTGAAAATGAACTCCTCCGTCTGCTTCGCAGCCACCTCTCTATAAACAGAGGAGGAGCTGGTGACACTAGCCAAAGACGGTGAGTAATTCAGCTCTCCCTCTGTTTATAGAGGAAAACTGGCGAGTAAGAGAGAACAGACTGAGAGCTTGCTCGTTGTCTGTCGAACGAGAGCCAGTTCGAGACCGGTTTCCGGGCTCAATACCCCGAAGGAGGGAGGGAGTTCAATCTAAAATCTAAAATTTAAAATCTAAAATTATTCCGGTTATGAATAAAAAAGTAATATTGACCTTCCCGGTCGACGCAACAGACAGACCTTTGACATACGAATTGATTCGTATTTATGATATAAAAATAAATATACTGAAAGGAGAAATACAACCCGGAAGAACCGGCTCTTTACTCATTGAAATGGATGCCGACGAATTGCGTATAGAACAAGCTATCGCATTTCTGAACGACAACGGAGTCACCGTGAGTCCCGTTTCCAGCAAAATCTCGTATGACGAAACCCGTTGCATCAATTGCGGCAACTGCGCATCCGCCTGTTTCTCCCACGCCTTGACTATTGAGGCTCCGGACTGGAAACTGCAATTCAACCCGGAAAAGTGTATCGCCTGCAAGCTATGTCTGAAAGCCTGCCCGCTGAAACTTTTCAAGATTGAATTCAGCGATTCGCTGAATTAGTTTATAAAGTTTATAAAGTTCATAAGGTTTATAAAGTTAGCAGACCTTATGAAAGCAAAAATAATAACACTAGACACTTTATAAACTTTACAAACCTTATAAACTTTACGAACTCAAATGGAATACAAAGATCGTACATACAGGGAACATTTACAGGAAGAGCGCTGGCATTCTTTCACGGTCGCTTTCAAGGAAACCGATTTGTGGATAGGGATTGACAAAGTCTCGTTTCACCCGGAGATTCCCGTCTTCACGGAAACCCGTGTACGGGCGTTACGGGAGAAAATGGACGCTTACATAGCCCAAGATCCGGACTACTTGAAAGCATTGGTACCACACGAGGCACAACCGACAGCACCGGTTATCTTCCGTGAGATGGCGGAAGTGGCTGTCCGTTCGGGCATCGGTCCCATGAGTGCCGTTGCCGGAGCTGTCGCCCGCGAAATAGGCATAGAAGTCAAAGAAAAGTTCGGGGTACAAGAGATTATCGTGGAAAACGGCGGAGATATATACGCCGACATCCGGACAGACATGGATATCGCCGTGTTCGCCGGGCAATCTCCCCTGTCCGAGAAAGTCGGTTTCACGATCAACGCCGGATATGCCCCGCTGGGAATATGCACCTCATCGGGCACCGTAGGTCCATCGCTCAGTTTCGGGAAAGCGGACGCGGTAATGATTATCTGCAAAGACTGTGCTTTGGCCGATACATACGCCACTGCCTTCGCCAACCGGATACAGACCGTGGAGGACATTGCCCCCTGCATGGAAGAGATAGGAAAAAAAGACGAAATCCTAGGAGCTATTTGTATCAAAGACGATAAAATCGGTATTCACGGGATATTTGATTTGAAGATTTGGAAATGAAGAAATTTAGAAATGAAAACATACAAAGACATACAACCAAACAACACCGACACGGGAGTTCCTGTAACCTGTAACTTGCCAAAGGCAAATGCAACCTGCAACCTGCAACTCGCCGCAGGCGACAACAAACGCATCCTCATCCTCGACGGAGCCACGGGGACAGCCTTACAAAAATTCGGATTAACAGAAGCCGATTTCCGGGGAGAAGAATTCGCGGGGCACCCTATCCCTTTGAAAGGCAACAACGACGTGTTGAATATCACCCGTCCCGACGTGATTCGCCGAGTGCATCAAAGTTATATTGAAGCGGGTGCCGATATTATAGAAACAAACACATTCAACGCCAATGCCGTATCCCAAGCCGAATACGGGTGCACGGAATGGATTACCCGAATAAACCGGGAAGGGGCACGAATCGCCAAAGAAGCGGCTACCGCCTGCCGAGAACGCGAAATACTCGTGGCAGGAAGTATCGGTCCCACGGACAAATCTCTCACGCTTGCCCCCGATCCGGAACAGCCCGCCTACCGTATCGTGGACTTCGACACATTAGTCGCGGCTTACACTACCCAAGTTACCGCACTAATCGAGGGAGGCGTAGATCTCTTGCTCGTGGAAACCATTTATGACGGCCTGAATGCCAAGGCAGCCTTGTATGCTATCGCCAAAGTACAGGAGGAACGCGGGACACAACTCCCCGTGATGCTCTCGGCAACGATCAACGACAAAAGCGGTCGTACGCTGACAGGGCAATCACTGGATGCACTGTTCACCAGTTTGTCCCACTACCCCATCGTGAGTTTCGGGTTAAACTGCTCGTTCGGGGCAAAAGAATTACACCAATTCATCCGGGAACTGGCGCCACATATACCTTGCGCGATCAGCATCTACCCGAATGCCGGGCTTCCCAACGAAATAGGTGAATACGACGAATCTCCCGAATTCACGGCACAATGCCTGCAAAATATGGCAAAAGAAGGGTTAATCAACATCGCGGGCGGATGTTGCGGAACGACACCCGAACACATTCGGGCTATCGCCGAAGTGTTGAAAAACATCCCTCCCCGTGAAATCCCGGTTTCGGAACACCGGTTGAAAGTGAGCGGACTGGAAACTGTAATTGTTGATAAAGAGCAAAGCAATTTTATCAATATCGGGGAACGCACCAACGTAGCAGGTTCCGCCAAATTCGCCCGTCTGATACGGGAAAAGAATTACACGGAAGCCGCTATCATCGCCCGCAAACAAATCGAGGCGGGAGCGTCCATCATAGACATCAACATGGACGATGCCATGCTGGACGGCACGGCGGAAATGGAACGCTTCATTCGTATAATCAGCAACGAACCGGATATAGCCAAGGCACCCTTGATGATCGATTCGTCGAAATGGGAAACCATTCTTGCAGGATTGAAAAATTCGCAAGGGAAATGTATCGTGAACTCCATCAGCTTGAAAGAAGGGGAAGAAGAATTTCTGCACAAGGCGAAAGAGATACAACGCCTCGGGGCAGCAGTCGTGGTTATGGCTTTTGACGAGGAAGGACAAGCAACCACTTTCCAACGGAAAATAGACATCTGCCAACGCGCTTACCGATTACTGACTACCCGCGCCGGATTTACCCCCGAAAATATTGTCTTTGACGTGAATATCCTCGCTATCGGCACGGGTATCGACGAACATAACAATTATGCAGTGGACTTCATCGAAGCCGTGCGCTGGATAAAACAGAACCTGAAAGGCTGCCGCACATCGGGCGGAGTATCCAACCTCTCTTTCTCGTTCCGCGGTAACAATACCGTGCGGGAAGCCATGCATTCCGTTTTCCTGTACCACGCGATACGGGCGGGACTGGATATGGCTATCGTCAATCCCGCCATGTTGCAAGTGTATGACGAAATCAACCCGGAACTTCTGAAAGCAGTGGAAGATGTTGTCTTAAACCGCACTCCGGAGGCCACGGAAACATTAATCGCCCTAGCCGAGAAATATAAAGAAGTAAAGGGCGAAAACAAAAACGTACAAAACGAGGAATGGCGCACCCGCCCGCTGGAAGAGCGCTTGGGACACGCACTCGTGAAAGGCATCACGGACTATCTTCCCGCGGACATAGAAGAGGCCCTCGCCCAGTATTCCAATCCGGTAGAAATTATCGAAGGACCGCTCATGAAAGGCATGGAGCGCGTAGGCGAATTTTTCGGGGACGGCAAAATGTTCCTCCCGCAAGTGGTGAAATCGGCAAAAGTGATGAAAGAAGCGGTGAATATCCTGCAATCCGAAATAGAACGCCATAACGCGGCGGCACAAAACGTGAAACGATTGCCCAGAGTAATTCTTGCCACGGTAAAAGGCGACGTGCATGACATCGGCAAAAACATTGTAAACATTGTATTAACGTGTAATAATCTGGAAGTGATCGACCTTGGTGTCATGGTAGACAACCAAAGGATTATCGAGGCTATTAAAGAACACGAGGCGGATATTGTCGGGGTTAGCGGATTGATCACTCCCTCACTGGGGGAAATGGAAAATCTATGCGAACTGTTACAGAAAGAACAACTGCAAGTACCGCTAATCGTGGGAGGTGCAACCACCTCATCCGTGCACACGGCTGTGAAACTGGCACCCAAATATGATCATTGTGTTGTACCCGGGGGGGATGCTTCACGTACCGTGGGAATCATAAAACGTTTGCTGAACGACCGGGAAAATTATACCCGTGAACTCAAACGGGAGCAGGAAGAAATCCGGACGCATTATTACCACCGTCAACAAAAACACATATCGCTTGAAGAAGCCCGCCGAAGAGCGCCACGCTTTAATTGGGATAACGTTCAACCGACAACATTCGGGGAACACAATTTACTGGTAAAACACCTTAATATCGAAGACCTCGTGGAAAGAATTGACTGGACCCCGTTCTTCCATTTCTGGGGATTCAAAGGAAAATACCCGGAGATCGTTTACACGAATGACGAGGCTGACCGCACTTATCAGGCAGCACTGGATATGTTGGGGAAAGTCATTGCCGGCAACGAATTTGACGCTTCCATCATCGTGCGCTTTTTCGATGCCTGTTCGGAAAACGACGAAATCGTGCTGGATGGCAAATTCCGCTTCCCGATGCCCCGGCAACAGGCAGACCTGCAAGAATGTATCTCTTTGGCAGACTTCGTGATCCCCAAAGAGAAAGGGACGGAAAGTGTCGGTTTGTTCTGCCTGAAAGTATCCGACAAGCACAAGTGTAACGACTGTCGTGATTTCGAGCACCTTCTACGGGAAAGCCTGTGCGCCCGACTGACGGAAGCCTGCGCGGAATGGATGCAGGAGCAGATAAACGAGGGTACGCGTGTCATCCGTCCCGCTTTCGGTTACCCCTCTTGCCCGGATCACGCGTTAAAAAAGATCGCTTTCGAAGCATTAGATGCACCCGCCCAAATCGGGGTACAACTGACAGAAGGATATTCAATCTATCCCTCAACCAGCCTCTGCGGAATGCTGATCTCACACCCGGAAGCAAAATATTTCAGCGTGTAAACGCTGAAATAAGATAAAAGCTAAAGAGGGGGTAGTTGAAGCGTTGGTTCAAGCGCAGGGAATCTAAAATCTAAAATCTAAAATCTAAAATCATGAAAGTTATTGACATCTTAAACAAATCAGATAAAGCGGTATTCTCTTTCGAGCTGGTGCCACCGCTGAAAGGGGGAGATATTAACAAGATATACGAGGCAATTGAGCCGCTTATCGCTCTCGCTCCCCCGTTTATCAATATCACGTTCCACCGAGATGAATTGGAATACAGGGAATTACCAGACGGAACAATTAAAAAAGTTACCGTCACGAAGCGTCCGGGTACGGTAGCTCTGGCAGCCGCCATCATGAGAAGATACAACGTGGATATGGTTCCGCATATCGTGTGCGGTGGGGCTACCCGCCACAAAATCGAAAACGAATTGATTGATCTGAACTTTCTCGACATCGAGAACATAATGGCTCTCCGGGGAGATCCCATACCGGGACAGCGTTTTTTCTCACCCGAAGAAGACGGACACAAATACAGTTGCGAGTTAGTCGAACAGATATACCGCATGAATCACGGGCAATATCTTGATGATACTTTGACGGATTCCGTTCCCACGAATTTCTGTATCGGCGTGGCTGGTTACCCGGAAAAACATTACGAGGCGCCGAACCAAGCCTGTGATATCGAAAACCTGAAACGAAAAGTAGATGCCGGGGCAAATTATATCGTGACTCAAATGTTTTTCGACAACTCTAAATTCTTCCGGTTCGTGGAAAAATGCCGGGCGCAAGGAATCACGGTTCCGATTGTTCCGGGATTAAAACCGATCTCCACGCTCAAACATTTGGAGATGCTGCCCCGTACATTCAGCATTGATATTCCCCAAGAGTTGGTGAAAGAAATCCGCTCCTGTAAAAACAACAAGGAAATCAACCAAGTCGGTATCGAGTGGTGCGTGACACAAAGCAAGGATCTGATCGCGCATGGCGTTCCCGCTGTCCACTATTATACCATGGGAAAATCGGAAAACATACAAGAGATAGTGAAACAAGTATTTTGAAAAAATCAAAAAGATGAACCAAGAACCGAAACCACGCTTTTTCGCACTGATACCACTGATTGTCTTTCTACTAATCTACTTGGTAGCTTCAATTATCATCGGAGACTTCTACAAGATGCCCATCACGGTAGCGTTTCTCGTATCATCCGTGGTTGCCGTGGCAATATCTTCGGGAGGCAAGTTACACAAACGAGTAGATTTATTTTGTAGAGGAGCGGCAAACAGCAACATCATGCTTATGGTGTGGATTTTCATTCTTGCCGGAGCTTTCGCCCAGACCGCCAAAGCGGTTGGAGCCGTCGATACCACGGTAAATCTTGCTTTAGCCGTTCTCCCGGATAACTTGCTGCTCGTGGGAATGTTCATTGCAGCCTGCTTTATCTCGCTATCGATGGGAACCTCTGTCGGCACGATTGTCGCCCTCACTCCCGTCGCCGCGGGTATTGCCGCGCAAACAGACATAGCATTGCCCTACATGGTGGCAATCGTGGTTGGCGGCGCCATGTTCGGGGATAACCTTTCTTTTATCTCTGACACGACCATCGTGGCAACCCGCACACAAGGATGCAACATGAAAGACAAATTCAAGGTAAACAGTCTGCTCGTCATTCCCGTAGCCGCACTCGTCGCTCTTGTCTACCTGTTTCAAGGAACGGAAATAACCACGCATCCCGTGATCCATGAAATCGAATGGTTGAAAATAATCCCCTACATTCTGGTTCTCGCGACCGCTTTATCCGGAATGAACGTCATGTTGGTATTGTTACTTGGCATTTTATGCTCGGGCATAGTCGGCATCCTTGCCGGAAGTATCCGATTCTGGGATTGGATCGCGGCCATGGGAACAGGGATATCCGGCATGGGGGAACTCATCATCATCACGCTGCTTGCCGGGGGGATGCTGGAAATGATCCGCTATAACGGGGGAATCGCCTACATCATACAGAAACTGACCACCCGCGTGAACTCGAAAAAAGGAGCAGAATTGAGTATTGCCGCGCTCGTGAGCTTCGCTAACCTCTGCACGGCAAACAACACGATAGCGCTTATCATGGCAGGTCCCATTGCCAAGGATATTGCCGCCAGTTTTGGCGTAGATCCCCGGAAATCGGCCAGTTTATTGGACACGTTCTCCTGTTTTGTACAGGGAATCATTCCCTACGGGGCACAACTACTCATGGCTGCCGGATTAGCAGCTGTTACCCCACTCGCTATCATGCAATATCTTTATTACCCGTACCTCATGGGAATAGCCGCCCTTTTAGCCATATTTTTCCGGTACCCGAGAAAATACTCCTAACAATTGTAAATCTAAAATTAGTATGTAATTTCGCACCATGACAATAACAGAAGCACTCATCACCATATTGCTCGGCATGGCAGCCGGGTTTATCAATACAGTGGGCGGAGGTGGTTCCATGTTGGTGGTGCCCTTCCTGATCTTTATCGGTCTTCCGGCAAATGTAGCCAACGCGACAAACCGGATTGCCATTTTGTTACAAAACGTGGTTTCCGTCGGAAGTTTCAAACAAAAGAAAATACTTGATTTCAAAACCGATTACAAACTTCTGCTCCCCGTTGCCCTCGGAAGTATCGTGGGGGCTTTGATAGCGGTAGATATTAACGAGGACGTCTTCAAAAAAGTCATTGCCGGACTGTTGATTATCATGTTCTTCATGCTGCTTCTCAATCCCGACGCTTGGGTAAAAGCCAACGCGGATAAAGCAAAAATGAAACAACCGTGGCTGCGAAACCTGATCTTCTTTTTTATCGGTATTTACGGCGGCTTCATCCAAATCGGTATCGGTTTCTTTCTGCTTGCCGGACTGGTGCTGGGGTGCGGTTACGACCTGTTGAAAGCTAATGCCATAAAACTGTTTATCGTTCTCTTTTACACGATTATCGCTCTAGCAATCTTCATATACAACGATCTGGTCAACTTCAAAGTAGGTCTTATCCTTGCCTGCGGCAATATGCTCGGCGCGTGGCTCGGCGTACGCTTCAGCGTGAAATGGGGTGCGAAATACATTCGCTATTTCCTGCTCGTGATACTGGTAGTCGTGGCTATCCGCCTGTATTTTAGCTAAAAATAAAAAAATACAAATACTGGAAAATGACGGAAATAGGAAATTATTGAAATAAGTAGGCGACAAAAAAGCATCGCATACGATATATTTTGGTAACTTTGTCCTATAAATTTTACATCACCATGGAAATAAAAATAGGACACTCGTTCACGCAGGAAATAACAGTTCAGCATAAAGATACCGCGGCTGTTTACGGTTCGGGGAAATTGGAAGTATTTGCAACCCCGGCAATGGTCGGATTGATGGAAAACACGGCAATTAAATGCCTCGAAGGAATGCTCGACGCTGACAGCGATACCGTGGGTATTGAAATCAACACCAAACACGTGAAAGCTACCGCCGTGGGCAAAAAAGTAGGCTGCAAAGCCACCATTACCGAAGTCGACGGTCGCCGTATTCGCTTTGAAATCGAAGCGTGGGACAAAACCGCCCCTATCGGAACAGCCGTCCACGACCGTTTCATCATCAACCCGGAGAAATTTATGAGCAAACTTTAATAATTGAAAATTGAAAATGCAGAATTGAAAATGAAATAATCTTTCAAACACTTCAATTCACATTTTCAATTTTCAATTCTCAATTTTCAATTGTATGTTTAAGCTTACCTCAGAATTTCAACCCACCGGCGACCAACCGGAAGCAATAAAACAACTGACACAGGGACTTGAAGAAGGTACCCCGGGACAAGTGTTGCTGGGGGTCACGGGTTCGGGGAAAACATTCACGATCGCGAACGTCATAGAAAAGGTACAACGCCCTACCCTTATTTTAAGTCATAACAAAACATTAGCCGCACAGTTGTACTCGGAGTTCAAAGCGTTCTTTCCGGAAAATGCGGTCGAATATTTTGTTTCCTATTACGATTATTATCAGCCGGAAGCCTATCTTCCGACAACAAACACTTATATAGAAAAAGACCTCGCTATTAACGACGAGATCGATAAACTACGCCTACGGGCAACCGCTTCCCTCCTCTCCGGACGACGGGATGTGGTCGTAGTTTCATCTGTTTCCTGCCTGTACGGTATGGCAGACCCGACAGCTTTCGGGGCAAATATCATCTTCCTGCGCCGGGGACTGAAAATCGCCCGCAATCAATTATTACGACGTCTGGTAGACGCCCTTTACGTGAACAACGAACTCGAGTTCAAACGGGGAAGTTTCCGGGCAAAAGGTGAAACCGTGGATATATTCCCCTCCATCGAAACTTTCGAGGGCATGGCTTACCGGATAGAATTCTGGGATGATGAAATCGACCGGATCACTTCTTTCAGCCCACAGACCGGAAAGACCATGGATGAAATGGAAACATTGAACATCTACCCGGCAAACTTATTCGTCACGGACAAAGCCACGTTGGCAAAAGCCATCCACGACATAGGACACGACCTCACTATACAAGTCGATTTTCTTAATTCTGTCGGGAAACACATGGAGGCCAAACGTCTGGAAGAACGGGTAAATTACGATCTGGAAATGATTCGGGAACTGGGATACTGTTCCGGAATCGAAAACTATTCCCGTTATCTGGACGGTCGTGCCGCAGGTGTACGTCCATTCTGCTTACTGGATTACTTCCCGCAAGATTTCCTGTTGGTTGTCGATGAATCGCACGTGACGCTACCACAGGTGAGAGCCATGTACGGGGGCGACCGCTCCCGCAAACAATCGCTCGTGGAATACGGCTTCCGGCTTCCCGCCGCTTTTGACAACCGTCCGCTTACTTTCGAGGAATTCGAGGCAAACACGGGACAAACGATATACGTCAGCGCTACCCCTGCCGATTACGAACTCGAGAAATGCGAAGGCGTCGTGGTCGAACAAATTATCCGCCCCACGGGTATCCTCGATCCGGAAATCGAAGTCGTACCCAGCAAAAACCAGATAGATCATCTTGTCAACGAAATACAGCAACGAATAGAAATAAAAGAGAGAGTTCTCGTTACCACGTTGACCAAACGCATGGCAGAGGAACTGAGTAAATATTTAGACCGTATTCGCATCAAATGCCAGTACATCCACTCCGACGTGGACACGCTGGAACGAGTGCAAATCATCGAGAACCTGCGCAAGGGAATTATTGATGTCATTGTCGGGGTAAACCTGCTCCGTGAAGGATTGGATATGCCGGAAGTTTCTCTTGTCGCCATTCTCGACGCCGACAAAGAAGGATTCCTACGCTCCACGCGCTCACTCATACAAACCTCCGGACGTGCAGCCCGTAACTTGAACGGAAAAGTCATCATGTACGCCGACACGATTACCCGTTCCATGCAGGCAACCATAGACGAAACCAATTATCGTCGGGAAAAACAAATGGAATACAACCGTGAACACGGCATCATCCCCACCCAAATTCACAAAACAACCGAATCCGTGCTAAAAGAAACTTCCCGTGCTTACGTGGAAGAAGAGCATATCAACATGGCCGCCGATCCGGTTACCGCTTACATGAGCAAACCCGAACTGGAAAAGATGTTGCAAAAAACAAAAGCCGCCATGCAAAAAGCCGCCAAAGAAATGGACTTCCTCGAAGCCGCCCGCCTGCGTGACGAAATGTTCAAACTCGAAGAAACAATAAAACGGCTGGAACTTTAAGATTGTTCAACGGACAACATATCGCTGCATCTTAAGAATATATTCAAAGAAAACGAACTGGACGAAAATTCAGTTACCGAGGAATTCTCGGTAACTGAATCTGACGACAAATCTCGCTTAAATACTTTTACTCAAAAGGTTATCTTTCCAAGATAATTTTATAAAATAAAAGCAAGAAGAGAGCATAACTTTTCTGACAGCACATAAACTTTTCAACTTGGTCTTTTCTATATCTAAAAAATAATATAAACTATCCTCTATAAAAATCGGAATAAACCAACCATTAAATATCTGATAACTATAGAAGAACTATCTTTATCGGAATATTCAAATCTATTTCCGTGGTGTTTTATATACACAATCTTATACCAAAAAACAATTATGCCACGACATTTTTTTATCCTAATAGGTGTTTCATGGGGGTATGATAGGAGTATGATAGAAGTATCACCCAACCAACACCCTGCAAACAGCTTGGTATATAGCTGTTATGTTACCAACTTGCCTAGGTTTACCTATAATATACCACGAGAACACACCTCGTTCAAATTCTTGCTCTCTTCATCGAAATTATAGAATCGATTTTTTCACATGGTAATCTTGTCTATCCGATATTTTCTAAATAAAGTGTATACAAATTGATAGAATCCCCGCACAAGCGTGATTTTTTGTTTGTAAAGTAATTATACTTATATTTGTTGGTAGAACTAATAAAGAATGCATATGGAAACAGGAAACCGATATATCCGTTTTGATTGGGCCATGAAGCGCTTGCTGCGTAATAAAGCTAATTTTGCCGTGTTGGAAGGATTGTTGACCGTGTTGTTGGGTGAGCGTATTACTATCCAGAAATTATTGGAGAGCGAGAGTAATCAGGAAGACGAATATGATAAATATAATCGGGTGGATATGTTGGCTGAAGATTCCAAAGGCCAACTTATCTTGATAGAGGTACAAAATAATAATGAGTACGCTTACTTCCAACGTATGTTGTTCGGGACGTCAAAGTTAGTTACCGAATATATCAACCGGGGAGAGGGATATGACAAGGTACGCAAAGTGTATAGCGTGAATATAGTCTATTTCTCCCTGGGACACGGGAAAGATATCGTTTATCATGGTAAAACGGAATTTCACGGTATTCACACCGGTGAAGTGCTTGAATTAACACCTTTTCAGCGACAAACATTCAAGGTGGATACAGTTAGCCAACTTTACCCCGAGTATTACATCTTGAGAGTGAATGATTTCAATCAAATAGCGAAAAGTCCGTTGGAAGAATGGATTTATTATTTGAACACGGGTAACATTCCGGAATCTGCTACAGCACCCGGTTTGAACGAAGTTCGTGAACGTCTGAAGCTTGATAGAATGACTAAAGAAGAGTTAGACGCATATTATCGGCATTTGGATAATGTGGTTATTTTGCGGGATAATATTTTTACCGAACGTGCGGAAGGACGCGCGGAAGGACGTATGGAAGGACGTGCGGAAGGTGAGTTACAAAAAGCTAAGGAAATAGCATCAAACTTGAAAAAAGCAGGTTTGAATATTGAAATAATCGCTCAAAGTACAGGGCTATCGATTTTAGAAGTAGAGAAACTTTAAACTACATAAATAGGGTATTTTGTAAACATGAAAACCAGAAGAGCCCAAACAATGAAACTCTTTTGGTTTTCGTGCCATGTCAATTTTTTTCCTCATCATCCGGCAAACTTCCGATTTTTTGTTTTTTCGGCAAAAATTATAACTTTTTATTTGTGATCTGACGACTTCGGCAATACCACGTTCGTGATACGGCACACGGAAGCCAAGTTCCCGAATTCATCCGTCACGTTCACGGCAACCACGTGGGTTCGTTGTCCCTTATGGATAAATTCAGCTCGCCCGATAACATAACTCCCTTGGGCTTTACGGATATGATTGCCATTAATCTCGATTCCGAACACGTGATTTTCTTCCAAATTTTCCCCGATATAGGTTAATCCACTTCCCACGGTTTCCACCAATGCCATAATCGCTCCACCGTGCAACAATTGTCCCGGACGCATCGTGCGTTCATCAATCGGCATCTTTGCTTCCAACCAATTCTCTCCCACCCCGATAAACTCAATTCCCAAACTTTCCATCAATGTCCCCCGGCGTTCCCGGTTCATCTGTTCTATAAGCTCTAACATGTATTGATTTTAGATTTATGATTTTAGATTTTAGATTTCCACCCACAACCCAAGGCTTTTAATCGTAAATTAATTTCTCTTTTTTTTGGGATTCGCGGGAAACCATCCTTTCTTTACCCTTTCTTCCTGCTCGAAAACTTCCTTAATCGTCCAAAAAGACGAGAAGGCAAATACACCCAGCAAAGATGACCACAACACGTTGGTAACCCACAGGGCAGCAAGCGTTCCGGCGATTCCCAATACAAGGAATATCCACCAACATTTTGTACCCCAGTAATACTCCGCTTTTACTACCACGGGATGAAATAACCCGATAATCAGGAAGGTACAAATCCCGATAATTAATCCAGTCAAGTTATATGATTCAATGAATTCCATAAATGTTTTTTTAGACTCCCGCAAATGTACAAATATTCCCAAAACACTACCTTATTTCTCCAAAATATTCCTACTTTTGTATGGAAGTACGAGAAAAAACTAAGCAACTATGATAACACTGAAAGAAGGAGAAAAAGCCCCTTATTTCGAGGGCATAAATCAAGACGGCAAAAAAATTACCTTGGATGATTTCAAGGGGAAAAAATTAATACTTTATTTCTACCCGAAAGATAACACTTCAGGATGCACGGCAGAGGCTTGCAGCTTGAACGACGGGTATTCCTCCCTCACGAATAATGGCTTTGAGGTTGTAGGAGTTAGCCCCGATTCGGCAAGTTCTCATCAGAAATTTATAGCGAAATACAACTTGTCGTTCAACCTTATCGCCGACACGGACAAAAAGATACTGGAAGCTTACGGCGTATGGGCAGAAAAGAAAATGTACGGCAGAACTTACATGGGCGTATTACGCACCACGTTTATCATTGACGGAAACGGTATTATTCAAAAAATCATCACGAAAGTGAACACGAAGGAGCACGCGAAGCAAATCCAAGAGCAATTGAAAATTGAGAATTGAAAATTGAAAATGAAATGCGAGAACAACAACTTGTAACTCGCCGAAGGTGAACAAAAATCATAAATCTAAAATCATAAATAAATCAAGTATGGCAAATGCAGAAACCAACCAAGACAAGTTAAAAGCACTTCAACTCACGCTCGACAAGATCGAGAAGAATTTCGGGAAGGGAAGCGTCATGAAACTTGGGGATAATGTCGTAGAAGATGTTATGGCTATCCCCTCGGGTTCTATCGGACTGGACAGAGCTCTGGGCGTAGGCGGTTATCCCAAGGGACGCGTCGTAGAAATCTATGGCCCCGAATCTTCAGGTAAAACAACACTCGCTATTCACGCTATCGCTGAAGCACAGAAAATGGGTGGTATCGCCGCTATTATCGACGCGGAGCACGCTTTCGACCGGGTATACGCGGAGAAACTGGGCGTTGACGTGGATAATTTATTTATTTCACAACCCGACAACGGGGAACAAGCCCTTGAAATAGCGGAACAATTGATTCGTTCGGCTGCTATCGATATCATCGTGATTGACTCTGTTGCCGCCCTTACCCCGAAAGCTGAAATCGAGGGAGAAATGGGTGACAGCGTGATGGGATTACAAGCCCGTCTGATGTCCCAAGCCCTACGTAAATTAACGGGAACAATTAGCAAAACAAATACTTGTTGTATCTTTATCAACCAATTACGTGATAAAATCGGTGTTATGTTCGGTAATCCCGAAACGACAACCGGTGGTAACGCACTGAAATTCTACGCTTCCGTGCGTCTGGATATCCGCCGTATCGGTCAGATCAAGGACGGGGAGGAAATTTACGGTAACCACACCCGCGTGAAAGTAGTGAAAAACAAGGTAGCTCCTCCATTCAAAAAAGCGGAATTCGATATCATGTACGGGGAAGGTATCTCCCGTTCCGGTGAAATCGTTGACATGGGTGTTGAATACAACGTGATCAAAAAAAGCGGAAGTTGGTTCTCTTACGGGGAAAGCAAACTGGGACAAGGACGGGAAACCGTGAAACAACTTGTCATGGACAACCCGGAATTGGCAGAAGAACTCACGCAAAAGATCGTGGAAGCAATAAAGAGTGGTGTGCAACCGGCAACGAAATAAGTTATAAAGTTCATAAGGTTCATAAAGTTTATAAAGTAATTGTTTTTCCCCACAGGATGCTTTTCCACGGTAGCTAAAGCTACCGTTAAATACTGTCCGAAGGACACCCGTCACTTTAAGAACTTTATAAACCTTATAAACTTTACAAACCCTATAAAACAGCTGAAATATACAATGAAAAATCGTTTATTTTCTGCACTTATCCTGCTATCCGTTGTGTCGTGCGATAGCCAGAAAGAGGCAGTAAAAACAAGTTATAAAACACCGGATATGAAATTAGCATCCGACGTGATGACTCCCGAAGTGTTATGGTCATTTGGCAGACTCGGCGGAATAAGTGTATCCCCCGACCAGAAATCACTCGTGTACGAGGTGACTTACTTCAACAAAGAAGAAGACCGCTCGTACAGTGATGTCTACCTGATGAATCTTGCTGACGGAACATCCAAACAATTAACCGACACGGATTACAAGGAATTCGGGACAACATGGACTCCCGACGGTAAAATTGCCTTCATGTGCAGCAAATCGGGTTCCGTCCAATTATGGGAAATGAACCCGGACGGCAGTAATCTCAAACAATTGACCAACGTGGAAGGTGGTATCGGGGGATATATTTTCTCCCCGGACAAATCCAAACTTCTCTTCTTGAAAGATGTGAAACTGGAAAAAGATGTACACGACTTGCACCCGGACCTCCCGAAAGCGAATGCCCGCTTGATCAACGACCAGTTCTATCGTCACTGGAATGATTGGGTGGAAGCGTACACCCACCCGTTTGTCGCCGACTATATCGCGGGACAAATGATTACCTCCGGTAAAGACATCATGGAAGGCGAGAAATGGGAATCTCCCGTTCGTCCTTGGGGTGGCACCGAGCAACTGACATGGACAAAAGACGGTCAAGGCGTTATCTACATGGCACGCAAAAAAGAGGGTATCGATTACGCTTTCTCTACAAACACGGACTTATACCTTTATAACGTGAAATCCGGGAAAACCGAGAATCTCACGAAAGGTATGATGGGGTACGACCAAAATCAAGTGATCTCTCCCAACGGGGAATTCATGGCATGGGAAAGTATGGAACGTGATGGATACGAGGCTGATAAAATCCGCCTTTTCGTGATGAATCTGAAAACAGGCGAGAAAAAGGAGTACACGAAAGACTTCGACCAAAACGTGGGTGGTCTTACTTGGGCTGACAATAACACGCTCTATTTTATTTCCGATCACCACGCCACCGACGAGATTTACAAGTTGACGTTGAACGACGGGGTTATCACCAAATTAACCGAGGGCGTACACAACTATACTTCCGTTATCCCGGTAAACGATTACCTGATCGCTACCAAAGTATCCATGAGCAAGCCGGCAGAAATCTACAAAGTAGACCCGAAAACCGGAAAGGACACGGAACTCTCGTTCGTGAACAAAAAGATACTGGATCAACTGACCATGGGTAAGGTGGAATCCCGTTGGATAAAAACTACCGACAACAAAAAGATGTTGACATGGATTATCTATCCTCCCCATTTCGACCCGAACAAGAAATACCCGGCAATCCTTTATTGCGAGGGCGGACCGCAAAGTACCGTCAGCCAGTTCTGGAGTTTTCGCTGGAACTTCCAGATGATGGCAGCCAACGGCTATATCATCGTTGCTCCTAACCGCCGCGGTTTACCGGGATTCGGTCAGGAATGGAACGAACAGATCAGCGGGGACTATTCCGGACAAAACATCAAGGATTATCTTTCTGCCATCGACGAGATGAAGAAAGAACCTTATATTGACGAGAATCGTTTGGGATGCGTGGGAGCCTCTTATGGAGGGTACTCCGTGTTCTACCTTGCCGGACATCACGACAAACGTTTCAAAGCGTTTATCGCCCATTGCGGTATCTTCAACATGGAAATGCAATATTTCAACACCGAAGAGATGTGGTTCGCACAATGGGACATGGGCGGTGCGCCTTGGGACAAGAAAAACAAGGTGGCTCAACGTACTTTCGAAAATTCCCCGCACAAATTTGTCGGAGAATGGGACACCCCGATTCTGGTGATCCACGGTCAAAAAGACTTCCGCATCGACGCATCGCAAGGTATGGGAGCTTTCAATGCCGCACGTATGCGTGGCATTCCGGCACAATATTTATATTTCCCGGAGGAATGTCACTGGGTACTCGGATGCCAGAACGGTATTTTATGGCAACGAACTTTCGCCGCTTGGTTGGACAAATGGTTGAAATAATATAAAAAAAGCCTCGTTTTTCACGAGGCTTTTTTATTTCTATTCCAGCTTAAATACGGCTGTCACGTGCGGTTCTAAATTGAGTTTCAATTGCTCAAATTCTCCCACGTTCTGATGTAACCAGACATCTCGCACGAACGCTTTCCCGAATCCCAATAAATCCAATGGTACCACGACCTCTTCCGGTTCATCCCCCCGATTCATCACGGCTAAAGCGACACGCCCGCCATCCAGCGGTTTCATCCATATCTCGCAATTTCCCTCTTTCTTCATCATTCTCCCTTGCAGTCCTAGCACATCTTGATTAATCGCGATAATCTCCGGATTTGTCAATATTCTTAAAACAGAGTCGGGCATATTCCGAACATCGTTCCCGCATAACAGAGGGGCAGCCATCATACACCACATACTCATGTGTGTACGATACTCTTTTAAGTTACAACCATATTGCACGTCGCCGGAGTTAATACTCGAACTCTTCCCGCAAATTCCGACAACCAACATATCCGGGTCATTCCATGCCCCCGGGAAAGCGTAATCGGCCAATTTAGCGTTCTTGTCAATAATATCCAGTATGCCGTATAATCCTGTTCCCGATTCTCTCAAATCCCAAGCGTCACGAATATCCTCCGTTGTACGCCAATAATGCCCGCCGACTTCTCTCGCCCACTCCCACGGTTCACGACGTCCCCACTCGCAAACACTGTAAATAATCGAACGATCGGTAGACCGCAGAGCCTCTCCCATCTTCCGATAACGTGCAATCGCCGTATCCCGTGATGCCGGAGCACCACAATAATCATATTTCAACAAATCCACTCCCCACTCGGCGAAATCACGGGCATCTATTTCCTCGAAGCCGTAACTTCCGCACACGCCCGCACAAGTATATTTCGAGGCGTCCGAATAGATACCTAAACGGAATCCTCTCTCGTGCAGGTAATCGGCAACATATTTTATTCCTCTTGGAAACTTCGTCGAGTCAATGACAATATGCCCGTCCGCCCCTCTCTCTTTCAACTGCCACAAATCGTCAATATTAATGTAATTATATCCTAAATCACGCATTCCGTTCGCGATCATCGCCTCTGCCGTTTCGATAACCAAGGCTTCCGTCAAATCTTGTCCGAAAGTATTCCAACTATTCCACCCCATCACCGGCGTCAGCGCCAACTCCTTGCCAATCTGTATTTTCAACTCGCTCACCCTGCTTCCCAGCTTATTAGTAGCCGTAATCTTCACCTTATACTCCCCGGCATTCTCCACGATACCCCGTATAATTCCCGTCTCGCCATTCAAGGTCAATCCCCCCGGTAACCCTTCCGCCGTCCAAGTCATGGGACGCTCACCCGAAGTCGGAATAGCGAAAATAAACTCCGTACCGGGATAATTCCCCACCACGTAAGGCGGATTCACACGAGGCTCCCCCTCGAAGACGCCCTCGAACTTCCCTCTCTTCCCCGTACACCCGAACAGGGCAAATATCAAAACAAACCACAATACATTTTTCATATACTATATTTTAACAATCATGCACAAATATAATGCTTGTTAATTGAAATATTCATGAAAAATCCCGAAGAATTCAAATCATTCCCCGGGATTTTTTCAAAAAACAGTAAATTCTACTACATTATCGCTTTCATCACTCGTTTCAACTCGAATAACATCATTTGATAATGCTCCCTAGAATTCCGATCCGGAGCGGAGCCTACCGCTTGAGCCAATAACTTTTCTAATTTTATCGCTATCGCGTACAAACTGGAACTTGTTTCATCAATCGTTCCCATTTCCACGCTCTTCTGCCAGCCATAACCGGAACCGAATTGATCGAGTCCCAATTTCTTGGCAACCGCCCCGTGTCCCAGTTCAGCCTCTATCAAGCGCAATTCATCAATATATTGTTCAACCACTCCGCTTTCGTCCAACCCATACAAGTAGATTTCATCAACAGACGGTAAAAACGATTCGCCCGAAGTTATTCCCAACGTGAGCTTCTGCTGATTTTTATCAGCTAATGAAGTGGATATGGAAGCAAGCATCATTTTTTGCAAAGCCCGATCGCCCGCCGTCACTTTTCTTCCCTTAATGGCACTTTCCCACACGCCATTGTACAAATCATCAAAATACTCGCTTAACGTGTATGGATTCTTGGCGATATGAGAAGACAACATCACGTTTTTACGGATATCAAACAACATTTTTGCACCTAGAGCCTGAACACGGGTAGAAATAGCCACGTCCAAACCGATTTTTCCCGTAACGTCTTTATTATCCAGCCAATCACAAGACTTTACTTGTTTCAAAACCCATTTTAACGCGGTTCGCTGAGTTTTCTCCGGCACGGGCTCAAAACGTTTCCCCGGGGTTCCGTCTTTTACCTCTGTCAGATAAATACCTCCCACGTTATAGATCACGTTTTGCAAGTAACGCACGTATTGATTAGCCATAAAATTATACACCAATTTTCTATGCGAACCATCCGGGTCATCCGTAATCCATTCATTCACGTGTGCCAATATATATTTCAAGTTTCTTATCCCGTAATCACTGGCTTTCATGGCATCATCACCCAAATCTTCTTCCAATGCCGTCGGGTCAAAGCGGGCTGCAACCTGTTGTTTCCCGTAACGATACATGGGATCACCCGCTTTCTCGTCCACCCAATTTTCCAAAATCACCGCTTCCTCTTTCTCGTCCTTCGCTTTCGGAAAACAAGTATACAACCATTTAATGGCATACTCGTCGTATATACCCAACTCGGGTGGTGACACGTTAACACCTTTATCCGTCGGTTGAGCCACATAATTATAGCGGGCATAATCCATGATAGAAGGAGTTGTACCGTACTTACTTGTAAATGACGCGGAACGCAAGGAATCTACCGGATAAACCGAAGATGCCGACATATTATGCATCAGCCCCAACGTATGCCCGATCTCGTGTGCCGTGGCATAAGCAAGTGACTCGTGTACCACGTCATCCGGCATTTTTTTCGTCCGCACTCTCGGGTCCAACTGAGCCGTCTGCGTGAAACGCCATTGATTGATCAAACGAATCAAATCGTTATAGATAATCACGGAAGCATTAACAATTTCGCCGGTTGTCGGGTCAACCCAAGAAGGTCCCATGGCATTTGCCGTGGTACTGGGAATATAGCGAATACAAGAATATTTCAGGTTATCCGGATCAAAATCAGGATCATCTTTCGGGAAATCGCGTACCTGCATCACGTTCTTGAAACCAATTTTCTCGAAAGCCTTGTTCCAACGCAATACCCCTTCTTTAATAGGTTGGATCCAAGACTCCGGAAAAGCATCATCCACGTACCAAACAATAGGTTTTACCGGCTCCACCAACTCGCCGCGTTCATACGCCCCGACATCCGAGGGTTCTAGGCGCCAACGATGAGCGAAAGAAATTTTCCGTATCCGGTCATCATCATTCGAGATCAAATCTTTTTCCGTCAAAAAAATCCCCACTCTCGAATCAGAATAACGCGGGCGCATTTTACGCTCCGGCAATAGCAACAAGGAACGAGTAGCTTTAATTGTCAGGGGCTCATTCGTCATCAAGGTGATCATTCCCATCATATTCAACGAAACGCCATACGCGTACCACGTCTTAACAACCACGTTATCCTCGAAAGCCTTGATCTCATCCAACTTCACGCCATTGGTTTTCGGGGAAGCTGTTATGGTAACCACCCCTCCTCCTCTCGAGACCGGCGACATCTCCCCGCCGGTAAACAACGCCGTCATATCAAACACGACGGCAGAACTATCTTTATTGTAAGCCTCTACCTTATAAGTATTAATCAACGGATCTATGAAACTCCGGCTTCGGATAATATCCTCGCGAGCCTCGTTCATCCTGAATTCCGCGGCAGCGTTCACTCGCCTCATACACACGCTGCTGTCCTCCAAAGTGAACTTGATATGCATCGGATCGTTTTCCTTGAATCCCATCTTACAGAAAATATCATTACTGGACTCCGACGCCACGGAAGCCAGCAACATCTCTCTTCCCATGTACTTCAAAGGCAACTCGAAATAAAGCTTATTACCCACCTTGTGCAACGTCATAAATCCATTTTCCGTGGCAACATGCCCGCTCTTGTTGAATAACTTCTCGTACTTGCTCAACGGCTTGGGTGCCGGTTTCTTCTCCACGACTTCTACTTGACCCTTTTTTTTCTTTTTCTTTGATTTTGTATTCCCGTACGAGCTTTCACTCAAAGAAAATACAAACAATGCAATTACAAACAATACAATACAATTTTTCATACATACTTTATTTAAGTTTATAAAATCCATTTCAGTCAAGCCCCTCGCCTAACCCGTCGATAATCTCTCCGTACTTCTTTTTATCACTCTCCATCGAAAACGTGTCCAGTATTTTGTCTTTCATGGCAATCACCCCGGATGCAAGCACTTTATTTCCTTGCTTCCGAATGATCCGCAAGATTTTAGGCAGAATCATCGTGTTCCCCCTCCGCGAAACGACCATCTCTTCCAAAGCTGCCAGCTCCCCCCGCGCGTCATCTCGTAAACAGGCTTCCACGAAAGATATTTGTTCCAACAACATCGCCTTGCTCTTCATATCAATCGTTGCCAATAACTCACGCGAATCGCTCATCTCCTTCTCGGCTGCTTCCTTGTCCGACCATTCCCCTTTTTCAAGCTCATCCATATATTTGTTGATCACTCCCGAATAACACTGGTTTAGAAACATATCCACTTTCCACGCCCCCACGTTCTTTCTCAGGGTATCCAGATTCGCCATCACGAACTCAAAACCTTCATCTTTATATTCCCGGTTCTCGAACAAAAACCAATACTCGGCTTGAACTTTATCCCCATCAGTCAAACGGGTCCAAAGTTCCCGCAGTACCTCCGCCGCACGTTCCCCCTCGGCTGTCTCTTTCAACAAAAAATAGTATTTCCGTAACTCTTTGTTATTCATTCTGCCGGACACGTGCAACTTCTCCAAGTAACTGAAAGAATTCTCTTTCTCCATGCCTTTCTTCACTTTGGCTACAAAATCATCCGCGGAAAGACTACTCCCCACAAGCTTATGATAAAGCGTTCCATCCGGGTGAATAATCAGATACGTGGGAAACACCCGAACCCCAAACAGCTTCCCCAACTCCTTCCCTTCCCGTTCCATATCGTACTCGACACATACAAACTTCGGGTTAAAATACTCCCCCGCACTCGCCCGGGTAAGTACATGTTCCCTCATCTGTTTACACGGTCCGCACCACGTCGTGTAACAATCAACAAAAACATACTTGTTTTCCGCTTTCGCTTTGGTCAAGGCCTGTTGAAAATTCAACTCTTGAAAATTCACACCCTGACCGAAAGCAAAAACAACAGGCATGATAAAAACCACGATGAAAATCATTCTTTTCATAGTCATACCTCTATTCTAAAATAAACATTCTACCGAACACTTTGACTTGCTTCGAATTGCTCGACCAAAGCCTTCATTATATCGAACTTACGTGTTACTTTCGTGTAATTCTCATATCTCTCCTTCAATTCAGCCTCTATTCCCCGGTAAGCATAGACATAAGCAATATACTCCGCAATATCCTCTTCAAGTTTCGGGGATCTATACCCTTTATTATCCCATAATTTCACCTGCCAACGGAAAAAACCTTGCTTTTCCGGAGCATCCCAAGGAGAAGTACCCACGTTCTGGTCGTAATAGGAACCAAAAAACTTATCTTCATTCGTGATCTTCTCGAAATCCTCAAGTTCCTTCCCGCAATTTGCCTGTATCCAAACCGAACTTTTAGCTGCCAATATACGCCCCGCCCATACTGCCAACTCATCATCGTTCATACCCGGTATCTCGTACAGTTTCCCGACCGTAACTCCCTTCAAACTTCCGGGATATATTTCCACTTCCCCCCACAGCATAGATCCCATCTCATTATACCCTTTATACAAAGAATCTACCAAAAATACAGACGAAGGCCTATACAGCCCGCTCTCGGGCAAATAGGGAACGACCTTTTCCCGAATCACCCGCAACGCTTTCAACATTGCCGCCGAATCGGCAGACAATTTTATAGACACGAACACATCCGTGCTAAAAACATAATACCCTGGGTCAAAAAGTACCAGATCTGCCACGGGATTCCCGAAATAATCCACGCCCCCGTCCCCGCAGTAAATCGTATCATTGATAAATACCGTCAAGTGATCATTTTTATATATATCATATATCAATTGATGCACATCACCCGGTTTATCCTGCACCGCGAACCAATCGATCATATTTTCTGCGGCAAACACATCATCATCGTCCCCCGTGCTACACGCCCCGAAAAGAGAGATAAAAAAAACGCCATACAATAAATAACTCTTTAACATATCTTCATTATTAAAGTATTTCACTAAAAAATCAGTCGCGATCTATCCTTTCCGGATTATCTTTCATCACGCCATTATTAAACACAAGCTCCTCCTGAGGAATAGGCAACACCCAAGCCGGGTCCTCACCGTAAGGTTTCAACACGTAAACTCTGTCCAACTCCGCTTTTCCATTATAACTAGTTGCCGACCGGTAAATATTATGTGATATCGACTTCTTTTCCGGGTATTTCGGAGACACGGCATAACGACGCAGGTCAAACCAGCGATGCCCCTCGAAACACAATTCCTTACGACGTTCCTCCCGAATAAACGTTACCAATTCCTGTCCCGTCAACCCGTCGACAGACGGGCACTTGCCATCCGCGTACCGCTTTTCCATAAGCGCTTTCATCGTGTTCGCCGCTTCCGGTTGATCAAGCATAGCCTGGGCTTCCGCCATATTCAGGTAAACTTCTCCCGCGCGAAGAATAAACGAATCGAAAACCGTGGGATCAGGTTTTGGATAATAACCGGGTTCCTTCTCCGGACTCTTCCTCATGTAATAGTGAGTACCCTCCCCGGGCATTTTGGACACTTCCAAAAAGCATTTTTTACGCAAATCCTCTATTCCCCGCGATTCATATTTTTTATACAAACCGGCCAACTCGTCGGAAACACGATAACGCGTTTTTTGGTACTCGTAATTCTCCAGCAACAAACCGACCGTCGGGGACCCTTGCGTGAAGAAAACTTCCGGCGAATCGGATGTATTAAAATAATCGCGGGTACTGCCACCGGCTATCCCGTTCCCGGCATCAAAACCATTCAGATCCCGCAACACGCATCCCGATTCCATGATTTTGCTACACTCGTTTATCGCCAGTTGCCACTCGCCCATGTACAAATACACCCTGCTCAACAACGCCCGGGCTGCCACTTCATCCGCGCGATAAATCGTGGGTTGCGTTATCCCGGACAAATTCTCGATGGCATCTTTCAAATCGGCCACAATCTGCTTATAAACGGCAGCCACAGACTCGCGCCCGAAATACTTTGCCTCGATATACTCCGTGAGGTTCAAAGGCACTCCCGGGTCTTCATCTGCCGTTTCCTTGGAATAAGGATTAGCGTAAAGGTTCACGAGCATAAAATAATACCCGGCACGCAGGAATTGCGCCTCGCCTTTAACCCTGCGGCGCGTCTCTTCCGGGTCGGACTCAAATTCCTTCACGTAAGAAATAACCACGTTCAAATAACCGATATGGCGATATATCCTTTTCCAATCCACATCCGTCATCGCCGAAGCATTGTTATCCCTGAAAGGGTTTTTAGCCCAAGTGTAAAAACCGCGCATGTAAAACACCGGAGTTGAAGCAGAACTTGTCAAATACACCTGCCCGGTAATACACTCCTCCGTGTCATCATCCATCAAATGAAGATAAGGGTAATACCCGTTTTCCTCGGTATAATAAAAACTACTCAAATTCTTTGCCTGCCTCATATACCCGTTCCCGATCAATATCTCGTCCAGATCGGCACACGAATTGGCATACGTCAAGTCTTGTGAATACTCCTGTAAAAAATCCCCGCACGAGGTCAAAAGCAAGCCCCCTATAATATAACCAAATAATCTTTTCATAACATCTTAATTTACTTAAAATGTAACATTTAACTGCAACGAATAAGTCGGTCGTACCGAAATATTAATTAATTCCGAGGTCCCGGACTGCGACGGGTCCTGCCCTTTCAGCTTACGGCTGCAGATCGTGAACAAATCCGTTCCGCTGATACTCACGTAAGCCGATTTCAAACGCAACTTCTTGCAAAAGGCGTCCGGAACCACGTACCGGAAAGAAGCACTTTGTAACTTCACGTAATTTCCCGAAACCACCCGCAAATCGGAATTATCATACATATCCCAGATCGTTTGGGCGAACTTGTACGGTTCGTTACTCCACCACGGGTCTTGTGTCTTGCTCCACTCGCTGTTCGGCAATATGGCGGGCACGCTCGTGTGAGCCTCGTCACCCGGGCGCTGCCAACGTTTCGTGAACTCCCGGCGCAGATTCCGTTCCGGACCTACAATATTCCCCGATGAAGAGTACATCCTGAACAAACGTATTTTAGAACCGAAACTGTAACTCAAGTTAAAAGAAAGCCCGAAATTCCTCCAGCCCAAATAGTTTGAAAGTCCGCCTTGCAGGAAAGGCTCCCGGCAACCGGAACGCTTCATCACGGTCGTGAACACCTCTTCTTTATCCATTTCCGCATACACCTCTTTCATATCGATCTCCTCTTCTCCCTGCTTCACGAACCGGTCGGTATCATAAAACATCGCCGAACCGTCCCGCGGATTCAAACCTTTAAACTTGTACGAGTAAAACGTGTTCAAAGGACGCCCCGCAACCTGTACCGTCCCGTTCACGTAGTCAGCGTACGTTATCTCGTCCTGCAACACCTTATCCTTCGGTTTGATCTTATCCACCAGCTGATTGAATACGGAACCAAAATTCGGGTCGAAACGCCACACGAAACCTTTTCGCTCGCCACTCGCGCTCATCGTGTTAATCGGCGTAAAGTTGAGCGAAAGCTCAAAACCTTGGTTACGCAACCGACCGGCATTCACCGTGTAATTATCTATCCCGTTCACCGTTGAAACCTTCTTCGCCAGAAAAGCGTCCGTCGTGTTGCGGTAATAGTAACCGATCGAACCCCTCACCTTATTCTTGAACATCGCGAACTCCAGATCGACATTATACGTCGAAGTCTTTTCCCACTTCAAATTCGGGTTTGGGTACCTATCAACCAAAGAATAGAACTCCTTGAAAAGATTATTCGTCCCCTGCCTTTGAATGATCAAACGAGGAGAATCCTGTGCGGACATATTTCCCTGGTACCCGAAAGACATCTTCAATGCGAGCATATCCAACCAACTCGTGTTGCGCAACACGTTTTCATGCATATTCCAACGCCCCGAAACAGACCAGATAGGCAACAAGCGATCGTTACTCGCGTCCCCGAATTTATTGGAAGCGTCTATTCTCATGTTAGCGTTAAGGATATAACTATTCCGGTAAGCGTACGTCACGCTCCCGATCAAGCCGACCAGATTCGTCAAGTTATGCGACAAACGGCCGAGTGCGCTCTCGGATTGTAACCAATCCCTGTAATTCGGGTAATTCGTGCCACTGATATCCACGCCGTCAAATATCATCCCCCGTTCCGGCAAATAGCCTCGCCGGGTAATCCGGAACCCCGTGTATTTGGACGAACTCAACTCCCCGATAACGCTCGCGGACAACTGGTGAAACTGCTCCTTGTCCAACATCCGGTTGAAATTCAGCGAAGCGCGCACGTTGTAGAACTCGTTTTTCGTGTTACTCAATTGCAATTCACCTCCCGCCGGGCATTCCGAATAAAGAGGGATCTCCCCCGTCGCCGCAATTTTCTTTCTAAAATTAGAAATATACCAGGTATCCTCCCCGAAAAAAATCTTCTCGTCCGTGTTCGACACGTTGTAAGCGAAAACAAGTTCGGCTTTCAGGGAAGGAATAATCCTATACCCTAAAGCAAGATTCAACCCGACCTGATTCGTGCTGATATCATCATACGAATTCTTACACTCGTTTATGATATTGAACGAGTGCTCCTCCATCGTGTTGGCAGTACTGTTCAATCTTTGGTAATACCACAAATCACCCTCTTCCGTGTAAGCCGCCACACTTCGTGAAGTATTGTACGCGTAGTCGGTCACCGCCACGTCTTTCGGCGTGTACTCCTTTTTCTGCGAATTCGCCTTCAACCCGAAACGCATCGTGAAACGGTCATAATCCAGATTCAAATTTACCATACCCGAGTAGCGCTTATTCTCCTCGTTCCTGATATTCCCCAATTCATCCAAATACCCCAGGGAAGCGTAATAACGTATATTCTCCGTACCTCCCGAAATACTCAACGAATGATTGTGTGAATACGTGTCCTGCATCAAAATATCCAACCAATCCGTGTTTGCGGTTTCCATCCCGCACACCCGGTCCACGAACTCACCGTGCGTGATCACCTTATTACAATAATCGTAGTAAGCCGACTCGTACCCGACCCAACTCTTCAAGTCCGGCACCGCCAACTGCGCGCCTATCAACTCCCGGGAATAAGCGATACGTTCCTGTGAATTCATCACGTTCACCGAACGATCCGTGTAACGGGGGCGACGGCGATAAGTACCCGACACAGAATAAGACACCGAGGGCTTTCCGACCTTGCCTCGCTTCGTGGTAATCACGATAACCCCGTTCGAAGCCTTCGGACCGTAAATAGCGGTAGCGGAAGCATCTTTCAACACGTCGATCCGGTCAATATCATCCGGGTTTAACCCGGAAATAGCGTTACCCAACAAATTCACGAAATCCAAATCATTGATAGAAGCCGGATCCACGTTTACCGGATCTGTCAAAATAACCCCGTCCAACACCCATACCGGGGCGGTAGAACCCAGAATAGTGGTCGTTCCCCGTATCTTCAACTTCGGTGCGACCCCCACCTGCCCGGAATTCTTCATGAAAATCATTCCCGGCACGTGTCCCTCCAGCATTTGGTCAATAGTGCTCACCCCGGGCAACAGAATATCCTCCGCTTTCAACGATGTCACAGAACTCGTCATGTGACGCTTGTCCACTTGATAATACCCGTAAGATACAACCTCGTCCAACATCTCGGTATCCTCTTCCATGACCACGTGAATAGATTCTCCCGGACGGAATTCCTTCTCTAGTTGCTTCATCCCGATAAAGGTAAAAACAAGCGTTACCCGCGAGTTCGATTCCGGGAGCGGCAAAGAGAAATTACCTTGTGCGTCCGTCACTGTCCCGACCGTCGCACCCTTCAATCTCACGGTCACACCCGGCAGGGGCATAGAATCCGTGTCCGTCACCTTCCCCCGCACAGGAACGGGTTTCTTCACTTGTTGTTGTCGTACCCGGATAACAATCGTGTTATCCACCAATTCGTAATACAATCCCGAACCTTTCAAGCAATCATCCAACACCTCGGACACACTCTTGTCAACAACATCAACAGTAACTTTCCCCACTTTCGCCAACTGCTCGTGATTATAAACAAACACGTAATCCGACTGTTGCTCTATCAATAGAAATACCCGTTCCACCAGAGAGTTTTTCACTTGAATGGAAACCCTCTTGTCCTGCGCGCATACAGTTGCAGACACTTGCATAAAGCTGGCAATCAGCAAAAAAGATGTCAATTTCATAATGTTCACCACTTTTTTTAAAATACGATTCCTGATAAATCGCATTTGTCGATTTTTTCTCATAAATTTGTTTCGCTAAAAAATTAAACACTTATTGTTTGTCCAAGCTGTTGAAAAATTGGTCCTTTTCAACAGCTTTTTATTTCATCCTATTTCGACACGATTAACGTCTTTCCTTCCAATGTAAATTTCACCATATCCGTTTTCTCCAAAAACTTCAACACATCGGCAATATCGCTATGCCGTTTTATCGTACCCGTGAAATGCAAATCCTGCAAACCAGGATTCCGGTAAAACACGGCAACATCGTACCAACGGGACAATATATCCAAAACATCCCGCAATTGCCGCCTTTTAAAAACAAACCACCCGTCCTTCCAAGCCACAAATTCCCTCGTATCCACGTTCGACATGGAGACGTTGCCATTCTCTACCCGGATCTGCATGGAAGGTTCAAGAATATACTTCTGTTTACCGACATGCACCCCCACCTTCCCCGTTACCAAAGTGGCGGCGAACTTCCCGTTATAATCGTTTATATTAAAACTCGTACCCAACACTTCAACCTCCTTATCCCCGACTTCCACGACAAAAGGTCGCACCGTGTCTCCCGCCACTTCAAAATACGCCTCCCCGGTCAACCTCACCCGCCGTTCCTCCCCCGTGAAACAGGAAGGAAACTCCAGATTCGAGGAAGAATTGATCCAGACCCCGGTTCCATCAGCCAAAACCAACTTGTATTCACCTCCCCTCGGAATCACAATCCGGTTATACTCGACCTCTTCTTTTACATTTTCCAACTCCTGTTTCTCCACCACCACAACTCCTTTATCCCCGGAGCGAATACGAGTCCCCCCCGCATTTGCGCTTATCGTGCTTGAACTATCCAACACGAAACACTCGCCATTCGCCAACTCCAGGTAAGCCTTGCTCCCTCCTTTCACGACAACGGAACCCTCGTGGGACAATTCAATTTTACTCGTATTCCCTTCCCGCAACAAATACAACATCCCTCCCGCACATGCGATAACGGTCAAAACTGCCGCGTAACGCATCGCGTACCAAAAACGCCTCCGTCCTCCATGAATTTTCCTTTGCACGTTCTGCCACCCCTTCTCTTTATCATTCTTCTCCCGGAAATGCAATCTACTCAATAGTAACCGATCATCCTGCAACCTGCGCAACAACTCTTTATTAGAAGCCGACTCCTCCAACCAACGTGAAAAATCCTTGTCCCCGGATGGTGTTAACGTCCCGTCTAAATAAGCCTTTGCCAACCTGATTCTATCCTCTATGCCTAAATTCTTTTCCATTATAAAACAGTTACGGCTAATTTCATCACATAACTACTCTAAATACAAAGAATTCCCCCATGAGGATGACAAGGGATATAATCTTTTTTGAAAAAAGAATTGCAATTCAATTAAAACAAGTTGAAAATCAAATTCCTAGAATAACAGAAATAATAAAAAGATCATTCAATTTTATTCTCAATTGTTGACGGGCACGAGCCTTATGAGTCTTTACGGTATTCACGGTAACTTTCATAATCTCCGCTATTTCAATATTATTTTTCCCCTCGAGGTGCATTAACAACACCCGGCGCTGCTCATGTGGCAAAGCATCGATCTCTTGCATGACCAAACGATACACTTCCTCTTCAACAACAGCATTGACAAACTCCCCCTCGGAAGTTAACATCATATACTCATCCCGATAATTCGCCTCCAATCTTTTCACTCGGATGTAATTCAAGCAACGATGACGCATGGATTGATACACGTACATTTTCAAATGCAACTCGGACTCGATCCCCTCTCTTGCCTTCCATAAATTGACAAAAACATCCTGCGCTATATCTAAAGCGACCTCTTCCTCCTTCAACATACGCATCCCGAACAAACACAATGAATCATAATACATCTCGTAATAATAACGAAACGCACTCCCATCCCCTTTTTTAAAAGGCCCCAACATCTCCTCTGAAACAATCCTCATCCTCTAAATCTATAATATCAAACACTCTATTCGATACAAAAGTATATAAATTCCTATCAGTATCAAATAAACGAATAAAAAACAACATTGTTCCGGTTTCCCACACGGCTAAAAACAAAGAAAATAATTCTTATCTCGAAATAAAGAAGCATCGGAACAGATCAAACACATCAAAATAAAATAACAGTAAAGATTGAACTTTTTTCACTCGCATTCGGGCCAAAAAACTTTAACACTAGTTTACTGATCTTTTATTCCTAATTCTTTCCAGAATATTTTTCTATTTTTGTGTAGACTAAAACCGGAAAGCCATGAAGATACTGATTGTCGAAGATGAAAAAGGATTACGGGAAGTGATGACACAATCACTCGAAAAAGAACGTTTTATCGTGGAAACCGCCACGGACTACGCCACGGCATTGCAGAAAATCAATGATTACGACTATGATTGCATCCTGCTGGACATCATGCTTCCCGGTGGCAACGGACTGTCGATCCTCGAGGAACTGAAAAAACTACGCAAACGCGAAAGCGTTATCATTGTTTCCGCGAAAGACTCCATTGAAGATAAGGTGACAGGGCTAGACCTCGGCGCAGACGATTATCTGGCAAAACCTTTCCATCTGGCGGAACTCCACGCCAGGGTAAAGTCCGTCATCCGGAGAAAACAAAACGACGGGGATATCAAAATAGAGATCGGCAATCTAATTGTCTACCCCGACAATCACACCGTCTTTATTGATGGTAATGAACTGAAATTGAACCGTAAAGAATTTGACCTTTTGTATTATTTTGTCGCTAATCCCGACCGCCTGATCAATAAAACCACTCTCGCGGAATCCGTTTGGGGCGACAACATCGATCAGGCAGACAGTCTGGATTTTATTTACTCCCAAGTAAAAAATCTACGCAAGAAAATGAAACAAGCCGAAGCTATTCCGGAAATCAAAGCCGTTTACGGCTTCGGCTATAAACTGATAACCACCCCGGAAGCATGAAACTCATCCACTATACCATAAGCAAACTCTCTGTCGTGTTGATCATCATCCTCACGACATGGGCTTGTCTTTTCTATTTTAACATACTCGATGAGATTCTTGATGAAACGGACGATAGTCTTGAAAACTATAAAAACCTTATCATCCGTCAGGTACTCACGGATACATCCGCCATTGACAATCATAACGATCTGATGAGCCAATACATGCTCAAGGAAATACCCGAGGAAGAAGCCATCCATTACCGGGAACGCTATTTCGACTCCACCCGCTTCTACGAGACAGAACTGGAATTCGACCCCGTGCGGGTACTAAAAACCGCATTCCGGGGACAGGACAAGAGATTCTACGAGTTGACTGTCATGATCTCCACGCTGGAACAGGACGACATGATCGAGGCCATCCTGCAATGGATTATCATTCTCTATTTCACCCTTCTCGTGTGTATTATACTCGTATCCGAGCTCGTGTTTCGCCGGAGCCTGTCGCCTTTCTACAAGCTGCTTCGCTGGCTCAATACATTTACTCTCGGGGAAAAGAATCCCCCGTTGGACAATCCCACGAAAATCAAAGAATTCAAACAGTTAAACGACACGATACGCAAAATGACTCTACGGAGCGAAGAAATGTATTCCCAACAGAAGCAATTCATCGGGAACGCCTCCCACGAGTTGCAAACCCCGTTGGCAATATGCCGCAACAAACTCGAACTCTTCGCCGAAAGACCGGACTGTACCGAGGAACAATTGCAAGAAATTGCCGATATTCACCGCAACGTGGAACGCATCATTAAACTCAACAAATCCCTGTTGTTCCTTTCCCGCATTGAAAACGGGCAATTCCACAACGAGAAAGAGGTAGAACTCAACCCGATCATTCGGGAACTTATCGAGGATTTTCAAGAAATATACGAACACAAGAAACTCCGGGTACACCTCGAGGAAACGGGCATCTGCAAGATTCGCGCGAACGAATCTTTAGCCAATACCCTCGTGACAAACCTGCTCAAAAATGCCATGATACACACTCCGGTAAACGGCGAAATTATGGTCAGCATACTTCCTTATCAAATCACCATTTCCAACAGTGGCGAAGGAAAACCTTTGGATAATTCCCGCCTTTTCACCCGCTTCTATCAAGCCGACAACAAGAAACCGGACTCCACAGGGCTGGGACTTGCCATCGTGCAAAGCATCGCGAATCTTTATGGTATCCGTATCACCTACTCGTACGACGGGATGCATCATTTCACGGTAAAAATCTAAAATTTTTCAATTCCTCTCTTTTTTCCCAAATCTTTCCCAAATTGCCCCTTTACTTTGTTCTCAGAAATTGAATTAATACATGAACATTAAAAATAAAAAGCTATGAGAACAAAGAATTTTCTTTTTACCGCACTTTTATTATCAGGTTTCGCTTTCACGAGCTGTGATGATAACGACGACAACTACACCCCGGACGGGAAGATACAGGAAGCATTTATCACCAAGTACCCGAACGCCCAACGCGTGGAGTGGGAAAAGAAATATGACCATTACGTGGCAGACTTCTATCTCGAGGGTATCGAAAGAGAGGCTTGGATCAACGCGCAAGGAGAATGGGTAATGACCGAAAGCGACATCCGCTACACCGATCTCCCGGCAGAAGTACAGTCAGCATTTCAAGCAAGCGAGTACAAGGATTGGAAAATTGACGACGTGGATATGCTCGAACGAGTGGAGATGGAACCCGTGTACGTGATCGAGGTAGAACAAGGGAAACAGGAATTTGACCTGTACTACGCGGCAGACGGCACGCTCCTCAAGGCCGTGGAAGACATGGACAACAATAATGAACACCACCCGACAACTGTCCCCGAAGCGTTAAAGACAGCTATCGACAACCGCTATCCGGGAGCCGTGATATTGGATATAGACGTTGAGAAAGGTATCACTGAAATTGATATCCGCCACGAGGGTAAGTCCAAAGAAGTACACTTCAACGCCCAAAACGAATGGTTGTACACCTCATGGGACGTAAGACAGTCGGAAGTTCCAACAGAAGTGA
This sequence comes from Butyricimonas sp. Marseille-P3923, assembly GCF_900184685.1. Lineage (GTDB taxonomy): Bacteria > Bacteroidota > Bacteroidia > Bacteroidales > Marinifilaceae > Butyricimonas > Butyricimonas muris. The sequence continues at coordinate 386,539 of NZ_FXXL01000007.1, read as the reverse complement.
TGACCACTATTAATAACGCTATTAGTCAAAATCATAAAGGCTACAAAATCGACGACATCGAATACGAGGAAAGACCTAATGGCGATGTGTATGTATTCGAATTGGAGAAAGAAAATGACCGAGATATTTACGTAACCGTGGACATGGAAGGAAACATCGTGAAGTAATCACACGTAAAAGGAGTGAAAAGCTATATTGTAAAACAAAAACTAACATGAAATTATGAAAACAACATTTATCGCTGCAATAATCATGCTCTCCTCCATGTTCGCTTTCAGCAGTTGCAAAAGCGACGGCTACGTCCCCGCCAAGAACATCGTGAACGCGTTTAAGGCCAAGTACCCGAAAGCCAAACAAGTGGAATGGGAAGTGAAGAACACGTATCAAGTCGCCGAATTCCGCATCGGATTCACGGAAGCAGAAGCTTGGTTCGACAACAACGGCAAATGGGTGATGACGGAAAGCGACGTATCCTTCCGCTCTCTGCCCGCCGTTATCCGTAACAGTTTTGAAACCGGGGAATATGCCAAATGGAAAGTGGAAGACGTGGATAAACTCGAGAGAGACGGTATGGAAACCCTTTACATCATCGAGGTGGAACTCGGCGAACAGGAAGTAGACCTACATTACCTTGAAAACGGTACTCTCGTGAAAACGGTAATGGACAAAGAAAACAAAGGCTATTTCCCGGAAACGATGCCCCAAACCGTCCTGCAATTCATCAAACAAAAATACCCGCAAGCAAACATCGTGGAAATTGATCAGGAAAAAGGACTGTTGAAAATAGAAATCATCGACAACCGTCTCAAAAAAGACGTGGTATTCAACCACAAGAACGAGTGGGTGGTCACGACATGGGAAGTTCGCCAAAGTGAAGTCCCCACCAACGTGATGAACGTTCTGAAAACCTCGGCATACGCCAATTATCGCATCGACGACATCGATTATGAAGAAAGAGCCGACGGAACGAATGTCTACATCTTCGAGGTAGAACAAGGCAACAAAGAAGTTTATGTCACGATAAACGCCAATAGTCTGGAAGTAATATCCACGACACCGAAAAATTAATAAAAGGGACTCTCGTCCCTTTTATTAGTCCATAAAACACGGGTGTCCTTTGGACAGAGTTTAACGGCAACCCGAGCAGCCGTGGACAAAGCACCGCAGGTCTATTGACCTTATAGACTTCATGTACTTTACAAACTTCCTACATTCTCACCCACTTCACGGCATCCGCCATAATCACGATATCTTTTCGTCCCCGCTCGTCTTTATCCGAAAGAATCACGCTGACCTCTCCCGCCGGAAAATCGAATTCCCCGAGAACCATCCAGTCGTCAATCGTTCTGTTTTCTACCCCTTCACCCATGTTAAAGTCGATCTTTTCCTCTTGATCCCCGTGTTTTATCGTGTAAGCTAAAGTGAAATCGGAGTAATCCAAGCCCATTTCTCCATAACTTATTTTTTCCAAGTTGGTCTTAACCATCACCCGGTATTTCCCTTTTTCTTTCAAGCGGGCAGTCCACGTTGCAGAACAATCGCCCTTGCCGAAGCTCTTGAAATACGCCCGCCGAAGGGAATCCCCCTCGTAATTGTTCCTGATCACGGGAGTCCAATAGCGCAGTTCTTGCCGCCCGACAAGACCGAAAACTTCTTCCCGGCTAACCCCGAACCATTTTTGCAAGATCGTCTGGTTAGCCCGGTCGTCAAACGAGAACCCCTCGTCCGTGTCGTCCACCACGGTCACATTCGGGTCAGGCAGGAATGCCGCAATATCCGTATCTACCCATCTTCCCGGGGTTTCCGCCAACCCCGCGGGTTTACTTCTTTCCTCGTGCACGAACTCGAAGTCGACAGGTCGATTGATTGACATTCCCGAGTTGAAATTCCCGTACAAATCATACGCCCTTTCCACCCGCCGTGCCATATAAAAAGCCTTCGCCTTTCCCGGCTCCACGTAACAACTATAATATTTTTTCTCCCCTTTCTCGCTCATATCCATGTACACGAAGCCTCCTTCTTTTCCGCAATTCATGACCTTCGCCTCAATCTCTATCCATCCCGGCCCATACACTTTATCATCCGGGTAAAAATAACTGTTCATATCGGCTACTTTAAAATATTGGTCATGCCGAACCCCGATCCATTTCTCGAACACCCGTTCCAGATCACCTCCAACCCGCTCGCCCAATACCCGCGATAATTCGTCAAAATGAATCACCCCGGAACGGGTATGATAAATGTCATCCAAAGCTCTGAAAAGGGAATCCACGGAAACCTCCAACCCGAGATAATTCACGAGATCCCGAACGTTCGACAGCATCATCCCAGCCAGCAATACCCGCGGAAATCCCCGCTCGAGGAAGGCTTCTTCCAGACTGTGCTCCCGTGCGTACGCATTGATTTTTCGGGCATCTTCCAGCGGAACGTACATCCCCACGTGCCCGAGTATAAATTTGCGCTCGGAATATAACTTGTCGATCAACACGCCAACATAAGGATATTTCTCGGAATAAACAGACAAACGAGGGGATGCGAACAACGTATGTATATTCCAAAGATTGAACCCGGTTCGTTCCCGATCAAAACCCAACTGCAGTATCGGATGGCTACATTCATGATTGTCAAATAGATTATCCGAGCTACCGAATAACATATTCATGTGTCCAGCCGCCCAAGGCGTTCGCTCAGGAAGCGCCACACCTTCACCGAGAAATGCCAGATCCGGTTCCGTTTCCTCGATGGGCATATTCAACACCGTCATAAGTTTCATATCGAATTCCTTTTCCGGCAAAAATACCACACCCGGCTCCATTTGCCCGCTAATCAATCGCCCCTCGTTAAACTCGGTTCGAAAAGGAAGTGGGGTTTCTATCAAGCGATAACAAGGTTGCTCCTTCTCGTACCAACTCAAATCGGCGAATTTCATCACGGGTTTAAAAAAGTACTCAAAGTACCCTTTGATTCCATTCAAGTCGAGAGCCTCGAAATGCTCCGACAAGGGAGCCGGAATCCCGAAAGACGACACGACAAATTTCATACTGTCAATATCCAATTCCACCGTTTCAAATTGTCCCCCGCAAAGCGAAATCCCGGACAGGACGTGGGAAGGACGGAAATAAGAAGAATCCGCCCCGGTGGAAGCGATCCCCTGGGAAAACAACTCCCGCTGCCGGGGATGAGCCACGGTCAAGCGAAAACGGGTCATATCCTTGCCGCTGCATACCGGGTATACCGGGTTCACGGGAGGCAATGCCGTCGGATACCACCCGCAAGCGGAGGTCACCAGAAGATAATCATCCGACACGAAAGCGCTCCGCCGTCCCGTGGGAAAGAAATTGTCAAACCGGAAACTATCCTCGTAACTATCATCCGGTATATGCAAATCGGTAAATCGTTCATCGCTCCTACCGGAATATGACACCCGCAAACGCAAGGTATCGCCACTTGCCAAGGAACGATCGATAACAAGTACCTGCCCGTCCCGAGTGAAAGGCAACGCCCGCCCGCTTTCCTCCAACGCAGTCACACGCAATCCCGGGTTCAGGAAGAGAAGTGGCTGTTTCACCTCCTTGCCATTCAGGTTGCATACCACCAGATCACTACGCACATCAAGATTCTCACCTTCCTGCCTCAGCGTAATATCGTGGCTGCTGACATGACAAGGCATGCCGATCCAATGTTTCCGGAAACTCTCCCGGTAACTTTCACGGGCACTCCGGGCAGGTATATAACTTACCGCCATCACCACCCCGCAAAGAAGCCCCGACACGACAAGCGTCACGCCCCCGAGCGAGTAACGCCTCACTTGCTTCAAGGTACTTGGCAGGCGTTCCACGCCCCACACGCTATAAGCCAAAAGTCCCAGTCCCAGCAATAGGAAACCCAGCCGATGCAACAGGTAATACCACAATCCCACGTGTCCCGTCACGCCCGAGAACAAGTTAGGTACTCCCGTACCCAAGAAATCCAGTATCCCATGCAACCGATAAGGCAACCAGATAACAGATACCACACACCACAAGAACAAAAGCACCATAGTCAGGTAACGCCACCTGAACACCCGTGACAACCACAAGCTCAACCCCATCACGAAGACCAGCGACGGGATGTTCAAGGTGACGAAATAGAATATATAATATTGGATACCGAGAGGCGCCATACTATTCAAGTTCACGAAAAAGACGCAGCACAACATCACGAGCAGGTTCACCGCACCGAAAAGTATCATATTACCCAACACCCTTCCCCACGTGTATTCCCCGTTCTCCATCGGGCGGGCATGAATAGGGTCAAGCGCCCCGCCCAACTTTTCCCGGCGAGGAAAATCGGTAACCATCAGAATCACGAACAGCGATTGCACAACACTATACAAGTAAGCATTCACCAGCGGTACGGAACAAGGCAAAGCCACCATCTTCCAGTTCGAGCAGTAGCCCTGCCCTTGCAAAAAGAACTGGTACAACGTTATACCAATCACCGCAATAAAAACAAATAAACGAAATTCCCATTGCCTACGCTGTTGCTTCGCCTCGTACAAGGCAACATGTAAAATGTCATGTAGATTCATAGCTTGAATTTTAATAAAACATCGACGCACAAAGCTTTACCACCTATCGCTCAAATATAGGGATATTTTATTAAAAAAGGCAATTATTGTAACACAAATAATAATTCAAGAAAAATCCCGGAAGTTTACGCTTCCGGGATTTTCTATTTAGAATATTTCATTCTTTACAGATGCAGTTTCACCTCTACCGGTTTTTCTTTCACTTTCACGTTCTCTCCGACCCACTTCCCGTCTTTATTGAAATAATACAAGGTGTATTCTTTATTCTTTTCCACGACAAACTCCAACACGTCATTCATATCCTGTCTGGGGCCGGCTGTACGTCCGCCACCGATCTGGTCTTTACCGCAGAAAATGTCCACGTTGGCTGCAACCCGGTCGTCCGACTTGCGCGTATTACGCTTGTCTTTGTACATCATCACTTTCATCTTCACGTAATTTCCGCCTTCCAGTTGCTCGTTATACACTTGCTTGTAAATATCAAGGTAGCGTTGAGTCACGTTTAACGCAGGTACATACTTGATGTTGAAATCCCACACGAGCGGGAAACTCTCCCCGGTCGGTTTGAAAGAGGAAGCCCAGATAGCGTGCATACGGTCATTCGGGTCCGCTTTCCCGGCATCGGCAAGGAACCATGAACGATCCAACTTGTTGGGATAATACTCCGTGAAGTACCATTTCCCGTCCAACCACACCTCACACCAGTTATGGTTTCCGCGATTGTCATGCCAGTTGGCAGTACCGGCAATGCGCGACGGAATCCCGACAGAACGGAAAGCATCCGTCAACAAAATAGACAACCCGCTACAAGAAGCCATATTCTGGCGCATGGACTCGAACGGACTCTGGTCCGGTTTTTCACGGCCGGTGTTGTAATCCACCTTTACCTCATCCCGGATATTCCTGTTCACGGCAGCAATCGCCTCGTCCAACGTTTTACAATTCTCCACGTACGGGGCGAATCGCCTGTAAAAATCGGCACGCCAATTCTCGCGAGTTTCGTTCAAGGAAGCGTACGGCAACACGTCATTCAAGAAAATTGAATCCGGCACGCTCTTCGCCCAAGCAAAACGATTTCGAGCCTCGTAAGCCAATTGAACGTTCGACAACAAATCGTCGCCTGTCATGGAAGTCAAATCACGCTCCGGCATATAAGCAATAAGGAAAGCAACCCCTTCTTTCATCTCGGGTGCGGCAGTCTTCAGAGCTTTCACGAGCTCGGTTTGATTAGCACCCGCTTTGTCCAAAGCTTTGTCCAGTAACGCATGGTATTTTTCCGGTACTCCCGGATATTTCGCGCATGCCACGCACACGCAACACAACAACAAGATAAATAGGTTTTTCATTAATTTAATTGGATTTATTACTAAAGTATTTCATAAACTGTGCTCGCTCGTATAAATCGGGATTATCGATGGAAGAGTAAGACAGCATGCCCCGAAAGTCATCAATACTCTCGAAAGCTTTGGACTCCATCCACGTCTTGATAAAAGTATTCATCTCACCGATCACGCTTATCCCCTTCTCGTAAAGCACGGAGCACAATTGCACGGTGGTAGCTCCCGCCAACAGCAGTTTCACGACCGCCTCACCGCTATGCACTCCCGTCGAAGCAGAAATCTCCAGATTCTTGTCCTTACCCGCCAGAATCCCCGTCCACCGCAACGTCGTTCTCAACTCCGTCGCCGTACTGAACACGGAAGCCGCTCCTATTGTCAAGCTATTAATATTAATATCCGGTTCGTAAAAACGGTTGAATATTGTCGTGGCATTCGCCCCGTAAGCTTTCATCTTATCCACGAAAGCCGATAAATTCGTGAAATAATGACTTATCTTGATGGCAACGGGTATCTTTACCTGTTCTTTAATCGATTTCATGATCTCATAATATACATTCTCCACCTCCGCACTCTCTGTAAACTCGTTCACAGGCAAAATAAAAACATTCAATTCCAAAGCATCAGCCCCGGCATCCTGCAATTGACGGGCAAAACTAACCCATTCACCACCACTGAAACAATTCACGCTGGCAATAACGGGAATCGATAAACGACTTTTGGCGTTGCGCACCAATTCTACATATTTCTGTATCGTGTTGGAACGGATATAAGCCTTGATGTAATCCTCCGCTTCCGGGTAACCATCACTCATCCCATATCCGGCATTAAACACACCGCTCGTTTCTTGGTTTATCTGTTCCTCGAAAATAGATTTCAACACGACTGCCCCAACGCCCGCTTCTTCCATTTCCACCATCTTCTCAACATCGGAAGTCAACCCGCAACTCGCCGCGATAATCGGACTCCGTAATTCCAGTCCCATGTACTTCGTCTTCAATTCTGCCATAATTAATTTTAAATTTATGATTTATGATTTTTGTTCGCCTTCGGCGAATTACAAGTTGCAAGTTACATTTGCCTTCGGTAAGTTGCAAGTTGTTATTCTCTCATTTCATTTTCAATTCTGCATTTTCAATTTTCAATTGCTTTGTATTGCCTTGCCCCGAATATCGAACTTCCTACCCTCACCATCGTGCTTCCTTCTTCAACAGCAATCTTGTAATCCCCGGACATACCCATAGATAACTCTTTAAATTCCGATTTATCCGCAAAATACTGTTGCTTCAACTCATTGAATATCCTTTTTAAATGCCGAAATTCCTCCTGAACCTGCACCAGATCGTCCGTGAAAGTCGCCATTCCCATCACACCCTCAATCCGCACGTTCTTCATGTTCGCGTAACTCTCGCTTTCCAATAACTCCCGGGCTTCTTCCATGTTCAACCCGAACTTCGTTTCCTCCTTTGCCACATGGAATTGTAACAAACAAGGGATCACCCGGTTGTGTTTTTTTGCTTCCTTGTCTATCGTCTCCAGCAACTTCAAGCTTTCCACGCCGTGAATCATTGCCACGAATCCAGCCACGTATTTCACCTTGTTGGTTTGTAAATGTCCTATCAGATGCCATTCTATATCTTTCGGGAGCACCTCGTACTTCTCCGCCAACTCCTGTGCCCGGTTCTCCCCGAACACCCGTTGTCCGGCATTATACGCCTCTTCTATCGCCTCTACCGGCTTCGTTTTTGACACAGCCACCAGCTTTACCCCTTCCGGCAAACTATCGGCTATACGTTTCAAATTTTCAGCTATACTATTCATCTCATTTCAACGTTTATCGATGTCCGTGAAACTATGGACTTACAAATATAACGTAAAATCCATAATGTCGGGATAAACATCTTAAAATTTTAAGACTTTACACCGACGGTTGCAAGTCTCCCCGAATTGTGTTAATTTTGGACTTTCAAAAGGAAAAATATGCACAGGTATTTTATAGAACTAGCTTACAACGGAAGTGGTTATAACGGTTGGCAAATCCAGCCTAACGCTCCTTCCGTGCAGGAAGAGATAAACAAAGCCTTGTCCCTGTTGCTAAAGCAAGACATCAACGTAACCGGCGCCGGACGTACCGACACGGGTGTGCATGCATCCTTTTTTGTCGCCCATTTCGACAGCGTCACTCCCGTAGCGGACACGAAAATCCTGACCGATAAGCTTAACCGTTTCCTAGGGAAACACATCTCCATAAAAGAGATCTATCCCGTTCTTTCGGACGCTCATGCCCGGTTCTCTGCGCTCTCGCGGACATACAAATATTACATCAATAAAACAAAGAACCCGTTCATCTACCCGTTTGCTTACACACCTCACCCGTTACCCGATATCCGGTTAATGAATCAAGCATGCGAGTTACTTACACGTTACGAGGACTTCACCAGTTTCTCGAAACTCCACACGGACGTGAAAACCAATATTTGCCGAATTATGCAAGCCGGATGGGAAGAAACCGACGAACAACTTATCTTCACGATAAAAGCAGACCGTTTCCTGCGAAACATGGTACGGGCTATCGTGGGAACCCTGCTAGACATCGGTCAGAAACGGATCGACTTGAAACAATTCCAACAAATCATCGAAAGCAAAAACCGCTGCAACGCGGGCACTTCAGTCCCCGGAAACGCACTGTTCCTCTGCGATATCGAGTATCCGCCATGTAAAACACAACTAACACCCGAAGCATGAAAACAAAAATATTCATATTATTCATCCTTTTTCTATGTATGTTTGCCCGAAACACATCGGCAATCAAACTAACGAAAGATGCCACGATCAGCATCCTCACGTGCGCACCGGGAAATGAACTCTACTCTCTTTTCGGGCACACGGGCATCCGTGTCACTGACAAGGCAAATAATTTGGATATCGTATTCAACTATGGCACGTTTGATTTCAACACGCAAGGTTTCTATTTCAAGTTCGCCCGAGGATTACTTCCCTATCAATTGTCCTGTTCGGATTTCGACCGCTTCATGGCCTCTTATGTTTACGAGGAACGTAGCGTGTACTCGCAAATCTTGAATCTGGACTCCATTCAGAAACAACGACTCATGGATCTACTCGTGGAAAATTATCAGCCACAAAACCGGACTTATCTCTATAACTTCCTTTACGACAACTGTACAACCAGAGCGAGGGATATTGTCGAGAAAAGCACCGACAACAGTATCACGTGGATAGCAGAACCTTCCACCAAGAGTTTCTGGAACATGTTGGACGAATATCTCTGCCGCTCCCAGTGGACGCAATGGGGTATCCATACCATTCTAGGTTCCCCTGCAACCTCTATCGTGACCACCCGGGAACAGATGTTCCTGCCCGATTACCTCATGTATCGACTGGACTCTGCCTATTTCAACGGCAAGCCTCTGGTTGAACCGATTAAAGTGATTTACCAAGCCCCAGACCAGACTCCCAATAACCCGTGGTACATTTCCCCGTTTTTTGTCTTTGCCGTTTGCACGTTAGCACTTATCCTGCTCCTGCAAAAATACAGAAGCAGACGCTTGTTGAAAGCCATTGCCATCCCGTTTTTTATCATCACGGGTATCATCGGTTGCCTTATCGTCTTCCTTTGCTTTTTCACCAAACATCCCACGATGTACCCCAACTTCAACGCTCTTTGGGCTAATCCACTCAACCTCATCGCCGCCTTTTTTATCGGCAAAGAGAAATTACCGTGGATTATCAACAAATACATCTTCGTATATCTCTACGTCCTAATCATCGGCTTCCTGCTCTGGTTCCTTTTCATTCCGGCAGTACCTTACGCCTCCATGGTCATTTTCGTGTGGATGATATACCTCTGCATCCGTTTGCGACAAGTACAGAAATAATATTTTTCCACTTTTTGCATCCCACGCCTTGCAAGTTCAAATAAAACCTCTATATTTGCACTCGCAATTCCAAAATGGTGCCATAGCTCAGTTGGTAGAGCAAAGGACTGAAAATCCTTGTGTCCCCGGTTCGATTCCTGGTGGCACCACTGAATCAGAGAGAGTTACAAAAGTGACTCTCTTTTTCTTTTTGGTTATTTTTAGGTGTTTTTGACCGTTTTGTCAACCAATTTGTCAACCAGAAACTAGAATTCAGACATAAACATGGAGTAATCAAATACAAAAGATACTTAACCACTATTCTTGTGAAAAATTGAAATTTAACATACTCCAAATACACTTCTTTACTCTACAAACTCCTATAGAGAACCCACTGTAAACCTACCCAAGACCTAGGGTAATAAGTACATAGTGCCGATGCTACTCTGCTTTAACTCCAGCATTTCTATATTGGAGATAACAGGAAGTTCAGAGGATAAACGGAGCATAACTGAAGATGAGGTAGGATTACGGTATTACTTGGGTAGGTTTACAGTGGGTTCTCTATAGATTCACCATAAAAAACAATGAAAATTCCATGTTTAGCCGTATATTCGCGAAAAACAGCACACGAGTCATGCAACAACCTGAACAATACTATCACGGCAAATTAGAAGAAGTAACCGCACTGTTGAAGAATCACAAACAGAAACGGAACGGGATCACGCTAGTAAAAATCATCCTATTCCTCTCGGCCGTCTTTTTTATATACACGTTTGCGAACACGAGTGCTGTCGTTTACCTTTGCGCTTTCTTTGTAGCGATTGCCTTGTTTATAGTTATAAACATTTTTGAAACCAAATTATTGAAGAAGATCGCATTCCTGAGTGAATTGAAAAAATGTTCGGAAGTGGAGTTGGAATATCTGGCGGGAAATCTGCAACACCTCCCCGCGGGAAACGAATATAAAGATCAGACGCATCCTTACGCGCATGATCTCGATCTTTTCGGTGACAGCTCGCTTTTTCAAGCGGTCAATCGGACGGTGACTCCTCACGGGAGGGAAAAGATGCGCCAATGGTTGCTCAATCCCTTGAAGTCAGCAAAAGAAATCACCGCACGGCAACAAGCGGCAAGCGAGTTAAGCGGCAACCCGGACTGGTGTCACGCATTCCGTGCCACGGGAAACAGTCAACGGGTATCCCCTCTCGCCATACAACAAATCGAAAAATGGCAACAAGAGCGGGAATCATTGCCCCGTTGGATCACACCGTTTCTGTATATTCTCCCGGTAATCACCATTTCCGCATGGATATTGAATATCTTTTCCGTGATAGCTTGGAATCTCCCGTTCACGCTTTCCTGCTTCTCGCTCATTCTTTGCTATGTCCCGGCGAGCCGCACGCTTCGGGCGCACCTGCGGTTAGATGAATTTACACGTTCGTTCAGCAACTTGCACGAATTAATTCATCATTTTGCCGACTTCCCGTGCCATAGCAGCCAACTGCTATCCGTTCGAGAGCAATTGTTCTCCATCTCCTCGAACGCGGACACGGCACTCCGTTCCCTGCGCAAGATTCAAGAAGGTTTTGACCAGCGTACTAACGTATTGGTCGCCATATTACTGAACGGGCTACTATTACGGGAATTGCATTTACTCAAACGACTCGTGGCATGGAAACGGGAATACGCCGAAGCCATCCCGGCATGGGTAAACGCCACGGGAGAACTTGACGCTCTTGTCAGCCTCGCCAATTACAAGTACAACCACCCGGATTTTGTCACTCCCGCGCTGAACACGGACGTGATCCTGCGAGGTGCGGCTATCGGGCATCCCCTGCTATCCGCCGAAGGTTGCGTGACAAATGATTTCGGGATTGACCGTCTTCACGAGTTCTATATCATCACGGGGGCTAATATGGCAGGTAAAAGTACATTCCTGCGTGCAGTCGGGGTTAATCTAGTGCTGGCTTGCTGTGGTGCGGTGGTACGTGCCTCCTCGTTCGAGTTTCAACCGATGGCGATATTTACCAGCATGCGCACGGTTGATGATCTTGCCAAGGGCACCTCTTATTTTCATGCCGAACTGCTTCGCCTGCAAAAGCTGGTTACCATGGCAGAGCGGGAAGAAAAAACATTTATCATTCTCGACGAGATACTGAAAGGAACGAACTCCCGCGACAAACTCAACGGTTCCCGTCGTTTCCTGCAAAAACTACTGACACTTCCCATTGCCGGACTCGTTGCCACGCATGATCTGGAACTCGGTGCGCTTGCGGATACTCAACCGGAGCACTATTTCAATCGTTGTTTCGAGATCACTCATACCGATGATGACATCGTGTACGACTACAAGTTGAAACCCGGTATCAGTCAAAATATGAATGCTTCAATATTATTGGAAAAAATGAAATTGGTCTAAATACCCTATCTAAATTCTAAATACGTGAACCTTTCAAGCTTTTTCCCCGTTTTACTTCTAAAACAAAAAAGCAATGAAAACACACGCATTATTATTCGTATCTATCATCATCGTCCTTTGCGGATGCAAAAATAAAACAAAAACAAAAGAAGCACGGCAACCTGCAACATCCGTGGATACCGTGTTAAGTGCCATGCCGACCTCCGCGGCCGATTACTATTTTGCCGGAGAATACGTGCTTACAGGCAAAGAAGCAACACTAAAAGATTGTGCCACGGGGAAATCGCTTTCGATTACCTTCGGTGAGGTGGCCTACAAGGTTGAGAAAGAATACAAGGCATTACATCTACCCGAGGGGACTCCGGTATACGCTCAATTTTATGGTTATATTACCCCCAACGATGAGGTTGAACAAATTCCCGGACAGCAGCTCGTTATCACGCGTGCCATCAGTCTTAACCCGGAAACAAAATGTCAGGCATCACGTCTTTTAACCGGAAGTTATATCACCTATATTCCCAATAATATCAAACCGTCCGAGAGATTCACGTTCACGCTTTATCCCGACTATACTTATAGATTCAGCATTCTCGATATCGCAGCCAATACCACAAGAGAAGCCAACGGGACATGGTATTTGTTAAAAGAAGATTACATCCAGTTTGCCAGCAACCCGCTCACGAATTTCCGTAGCGAGGCCTTCGTCAATTACGATAAAATGGAATTGATATTCAAAACCAGCAAACGGGTGTATTACCGGACAACGGCAGAATAATATCAGAATCTCACCGCACTCAACGGAAGTGATATGTTGTCTTCAAGTCCGATCATGGCATTAATCAAGTATAATCGGTCATAACGACAAAGTTCACTCAACGGAACAGCACGCTCCCGCACGACACCCTCGTCAAGTAATCGCTGACGCCGGGTACCGTTGAGTAAAAACGTATCGGGCGTGTACAACCCCGTGGCATCTTCCAGCACGATATTAGAGAAAGAAGTGTCGGTAATCATCCCTTGCCGCACGACAAGTACATCGTCACACCCGTCCCGTCGCGCAAATACATGTTCAAGCGCGACACGATCGGTTGATTTGAAACGGTAGTCTATCGCGTTATCTTCAATCAACCGTAAAGAACCGATACGCCGAAAAGTATAGGGAGAGAAAGTCACGTCCCTTATTACCGTATCGTACACGACACGACACTTCACCACCCCTTGGCGTGCCTCATCAGGTACAACCATTCCGGCAACATCCCATTCCAAGGGACAACCGAACACAGCAAGGGAAGTAGCCCTAGCCCTGTATTCGTGATAAGCCAAATGGCAAAATTGCCCGTTATTCACTCTGATTGTTTCCACGAAACTACTTTCCATACCGTATATATTTAATTATCACAAAACGGCAGATACACCTTTTCCAACACTTCTTTATATTCCGCTTCCCGGTCACTATTGATCGTGATTCCCCCGCCACTACGGAAATAGAACTTTCCGTCCCGTTGCTCGATAAACCGGATCATTACCGCCGAATCGAATCCTTCGCCGTCAAAATAACCGAATACACCCGTGTAATAACCTCTGGGTTCCTTTTCCGCACGGGCGATAATATTCAGAGTCGAGGGTTTCGGCGCCCCGGAAATGGAACCGGCAGGCAATAGCCCGAACACGATATCTCCTAAACGGGAGAAACAATCTCCAGTCAGATCTCCCGCCACTTCGGAACTCACTTGAAGTATTTCCCCGTTACTTGTACCCAAACGATCGATATAACGGAAACGAGGAACCCGCACCCGCTCGGCAACCCGATTCAAATCATTACGGATTAAATCCACGATGGTATAATGCTCGGCACGCTCCTTGTAATCTTCAAGAATCACCCGCTCGGCATCCGGCACACGGGCATCAATGGTTCCTTTCATCGGAAAAGATGAAATCACCCCGTCCTTGATTCGCACGAAAATCTCGGGAGAGAAGCAGACAAATTCACCCGGCACCAACAAACGATACGGGGAACGTGCCCGATAAAATATCCCCTCCAAAGTCCAATCCGTTTCAAGAGCGGTCGCGACAGTCAAATTTAGTAAAAACGAATCCCCTCTCATCAATCCTTGCCTCACGACATTAAACTTCCTCTCGTATTCCTCACGGGAAACCGGATGTCGCTCGAATAATCCTCCTGTCGGAACATTTTTGCTTTCCGGTACATTGGTCACACCTCCTACTTCAAAAAGAATGTCCTGCTGTTGCAAAGGAGAAGGTATAAAAAAGCCTTTTGTCAACTCGAAATCCACCCCGAACAAGAATGGTTCCCGCCGACCTCCCGACAGATTCATTCGCTCTCTTATTTCATTCGCGGTCATCCTATTTTAGATTTATGATTTTAGATTTATGATTTCCGCCCCGCTTACCGACGAAAGAGTTCATTTTCAATTTTCAATTCTCCATTTTCAATTATAAAAGAGGTGCTTCAAATAAAGCGGCTTCTCCTCTCCTTCCGCGTTATAAAAACTCTCTAGATAGCGGTTAAAAGGCAGTCTTCCTTCTTCCGCATAACGTACGGCGTCCCCCGTGATATCTTCAAAGGTAATTGTCACATCCCGACGAGGTACGAAAAAAATGAAATTCGCCAATACGTAAAAGATAGCTTTCATATAAGTCCACAAGAAATTAGGAGATTTCCCCGTCTTGGCCCTAGACCACATACTCCCCCACAATCCTTGAATCCGCATACCGACCACTCGCGTTCCGTTCGGCAACTGGCGGCACACTTGCCACGCACCCTGTTTGTTGCCGACATGCTCCAGCCCGCCGTTGGTCAACTGTCCTGCCGGATAAATCAACACGTTTCTGCCTGCTGCCAAAGCGTCCACCACGACCTTGTTCAATCCTGCCACGACTTCCACGCCCCGACGGCTTTTTTCAAGATCGGGAACCCGCACGGCTCCCATCAAATGAAGTATCTGTGCCACAACGGGAATCTTAAAATACCCTTCTGTCACTAACGGGGATACATCCGTGTAACGCAATAATTGAGAACACACGATCTGCGGATCGACCGAAGCCTGATGATTCGGCAGAAACAATGTTGTCTTCGACTCCGTCAACAATTTCGCTCCTTTCAAATGTACCCGGTAACGGGAACTCAACACGCCCCGGTAAAAAGCTGCCAATACTCTTTTATACCTTGCTACCATAAAAAAACTTTACTATCCTCAACTTACGGAACCGTTCCCGGACTTCAACCACCCTGACAAACAGGATGAAAGTTATCGCGAATGTCAGTACCGCAAGAAAAATAAACACAATTCTGGAATCAAAAAACATATTTATCGCCCCGAAACATCCCGAAGCAAAAAGCATAAACAAGAATGTGATCAAGTTAGAATAAGCCAACATATCCCCCAACTCCCGTCCTTTCACGTTTGCCTGAATCCAAGCATCCAACGGAACCTTGAACATCCCGCTGAAAAACGCCGCGAAGAATACCAGTACGGCAAAGAACACCCCCCCCGCGTCAAAAATAAAAATTGCCAACAACATCAGTCCCGTGGTAATCCCCCCGCACGGCACCAACCCTAATTCGACATCATGACGGGATAACACTCCCGCCAGATAACATCCCGCCCCGATACCGATAGCCGCCAACGACATCACGATACCCGTTTCCGAATCACTCATCCCTAAATCGGAACGGCAATACACGATAAGCACCATCTGTATCATGGAACCGATAAACCAAAATGTGGCAAGTCCTACCACGATAAGGTTCAATCCTTTAAAAGCTTTCGCACGCAAGAACATATCTTTCACGAACTTCAAGGGATTCAACGTCTCGTGACTCTCTTTCAACGGTTCGCTCTCGTTCGCACGAATCGTCAGACTCGACAACCAACCGAATAACGCCATCCCGAAAAGGATCGCACACAACACCGGAATACCCGCGCTTTCCGATAGGAAAGCAGCCATCAGCGTTCCGGTCAGAATCCCCACGAAAGCAAACATTTCCATTGCACCCGAACCGAAAGAAATACCCTCTTCACCCCCGATATCTCGTATCAATCCGTATTTAGAGGGCGAAAATAAAGCACTTTGCAATCCCATGAGAAGGATAGAACCCAACACGAGCGATGTCGAGTGCGCCAGAAACCCTGCCGCGGCCACGAGCATGATCAACATCTCCGCGAACTTTGCCCATACCACGATTTTCCGTTTCTTGTATATCTTCGCCAAACGTCCCGCCAACGGGGAAAACAATAAATAGGGAATTACCAATGCAGCCGATGCCAACGTGACGACCATTGACTCGTTCTCTTTACCCACCCAAGCGATACAAATAAAGCACGCTAATGTCTTCAGGAAATTATCATTCAATACTCCTAAATAATTCGTGAAGAACAGGGAGAACCAATTTTTTCTTTTTGCCATAACATACACTTATAACCAACAGACTACAAGTTGCAAATTCATTGCAACCCCGGGAATCACGCGCTTCTCCCGAAAAACTGTCAGGTCAAAGGTAGTTTATTTAGCTCCGAATTCCTACTTTTGCAACCGAAAGAGTTTATAAAGTTTGCAAAGTAAAAAAACAAATTGCCTTCATGAAACGCATTCTAGTCATTGACAATCACGATTCTTTTGTCTACAATCTCGTTCAGATTTTACGGGAATGTGAAAATTGCCAATTCGATATTGTCTACAATGATAACATAGACTTTTCCGCTCTTGACCGCTACGACAAACTTCTGCTCTCGCCCGGTCCCGGCATCCCGACAGAAGCAGGCAACCTGCTCCCTCTCATAGACCGGTGCAAACATACACACTCCATACTTGGCGTATGTCTTGGACATCAGGCAATAGCCGAACGTTTCGGGGCTCGCTTACAACAATTGGATCATCCCAAACACGGGCACGCGAGTCCTCTTTTTATTACCGACTCCGCGGACACGCTTTATCATGAAATCACCACCCCCGTGCAGGTAGGACGTTACCACTCTTGGATTGTTGACCCGCGAACGCTTCCTCCATGCTTGAAAATAAGCGCCGTTGACGAAGAGGGCAATATCATGTCTTTTTATCACGAAAGCCTCCCGCTCCACGGAGTCCAATATCACCCGGAATCCATCATCACTTCTCATGGAAAGGAAATCATAAGCAACTGGATCACCTTGTAATTCAACCTATTCCCCGACAAGCGACAAAGAGAGGCTTCGATGCTGACTTTCCCCGGTCAAAACCGAACCAGTACTCCTTTACCCCATCCATGAAATAATATACCCTCATCACTTCCGTGTATTCACCCGTTACAACCGTGATGCCTCCCGGAATTTCACTATTCCAAGGTTTCAACCGTTTGCCCGGTTCTTTGGCAAAAGGAATACCCGCCACGATCCACGCCACGGAAATATCCGTTAAAAATGCCGGATAACGATCTTCACAAAATTCATATAACAGGACTCCCCGTTTTTCCAGACTCAACGGTTGTTCCAGTAGTTCCAACCTCTCCAACCACGACAAGAAATCCGGCAAGAAATGTTCATCATGAACTATCAAGCGGCGCACCACTTCCTGCCATGCCGCGGCGTTATAAAATCCGTCTATCAAGCGGGACAATAACCGGGCTTGCCGTAAATCCTCCACGCTCATCTCCCGGGTACACAACACCTCGTAAGGTACATCCGGAGAATATATTATTCCCAAGCTCTCTGCCTCCTCCCGCATCACCGTGCCGGGTAACAATTTCAACAACTCCAATTGAATTTCACCCGTGCCGAATGAAGCCAGCCCCCGAACGTCAGCAACCATCTGTTCCAAGGTATATAAAGGCAATCCCGCTATCAAGTCGGCATGCACGACAAGATTAGGCAACCCCGCCAAATAACGCAAACCATCCAAAGCCGCCTGTAAATTACCGATTCGACGACAGGCTTGCAGTACTTCTTCCCGCAGACTTTGTATCCCCGCTTCCAAATGCAATAAACCCGTCGGTAACTCCCGCAACAACACCTTCACCTCATCGGAAAGCAAAGCGGGGTGTATCTCCAGATGAAAATGCATCGCGGGGGCAAACTCCCGGAACAGTTGCAATAAACGAATAGCCCGTTCCGAGCTCCCGTTAAACGTGCGGTCGAGCAAACGTATATCCCGGATGCCATGCTCCCGGATAACAGTTAATCTCTCCCGTATTCGCTCCACGGAAAGCACCCGCACAGGTTTCTCCGCACCACTCACGCAAAACGCGCAAGTATTAAAGCACCCCCGTGTCGTTTCCAACTGCACGAAAGGCTTTGACCAATCAAAGAACCGACTGGTTTCCGGTACTTGTAACTGCTCAAACTCCATCACCCTCGCTAATCCGCCGTCATGATACACTCCTTCGGCATCCAACCAGCAAAGTCCCGTCACCGAATACCAATCCTCCGAACGATCATATACCCTCAACCACTCGTGAAAACCGATCTCCCCTTCCCCGCGGAACACGCAACTCACGAAACGGTATCTTCGTAAATACTCCCCGTTATCACCCAACATCTCCGGCCCGCCGAATATAATCGTACATTCCGGCAGCAGAGCTTTCACCCGCGAAGTTATCTTCAATAACACCTCATGAGTAAACAACCATGCCGTGGCAGCCAATATATCCGGTTTCTTCTCCACGATCTCCGCGACCACACTCCCCACGTTTGAATTAATCGTCGCCGAAACCTTACTCCACGTGACATCCCCTTCATCTCCTTTCACTTGCGCGTGAATCGCCGGAAGAGCCAAAGAAGAATGAGCGTATGACGAATTCAAATCCAACCAAACTAATGAGTTCATAAAGTGTATAATGTTATAAGGTTTATAAAGTTCCGGAAGACTTCCAAGATTTCGAGGGCGAAAGATAATAAAAAAGTTCATAAGGTAATCCTTCAAACAGAATCTTACCTTATGAACTTTACCAACCTTATTAAACCTATTGATGCAAATGTATATCCATTTGCGGGAAAGGAATATTCAGATTCTCCTGCGCGAAAGTCTTGTACACTTTTTCGTTCATATCGAAATAAACACCCCAGTAGTCGGCGGAATTTACCCAAGCACGAACCACGATATTCACGGAACTCGCACCTAATGAAGTCAAGGCTATAAAATAAGGCGGCTCTTTCAACACACGGGAATCAGCATCTAATAAACGAGCTAATACCTCTCTCGCTTTCGTGTAATCATCCCCGTAAGCGATACCGAACTCCCAATCCACCCGACGAGTCGGTTCCTTGGAATAATTCTTCATCAAGCCGGTTGACAAACCGCCATTCGGGATAATGATCACCTTATTATCAGCCGTGGTAAGTATCGTATTAAAGATCTGTATCTCTCTCACCGTACCGCTTTGTCCTTGTGTTTCAATAAAATCGCCCACCTTGAAAGGTTTAAACAACAAAATCATCACTCCCCCGGCAAAGTTCTGAAGTGTACCGCTCAACGCCATACCGACAGCAACACCGGCAGAAGCGAAGAGGGCGATAAACGAACTGGTTTCAATTCCAAGTATTCCAATAATCACGATAACCAATAACAAATTCAACGTGATACTCACCAAACTCCTTACAAAGGTAGTCAATGAAGCATCCACTTCCCGTTTGGTCAGAATCTTGTTCACCAACTTGTTCAATCGCCGCACGATCCAACGCCCCACGATCAGAACAATAACAGCAAATAAAATTTTAGAGCCAACGGTAATCCCCAAATCTACCATCCTGCTCAAAAACGCATCCATAGAAACATTAGACGGATTTGTAAATAATTCTTCCATACTCTTTTTTTATTTATCTAGTTAATAATTAAATTTTCATTCAACTTCTCTCGACTCATTTCCTGTAAATCGGGAAAAAATCGTTCGAATATACCCTGCAACTGTACCCGGTTCGCCGCGAGAAATCCAATGGCTTTATCCGGGTCTACTCCCAGATTTTTATACTCGACCATAATCTCCAAAGAACGCCGGATTCCCGCTAATGAAGCATACTTCACCAAACGGTTGGTGAGAATAAAATGCCACAGGAATCCTTTGAAACGCTCCGGTAAATAACGGTAATTCACAATCAACGAAGCGTAAAACCCGAAAGCAAACCGTCGCAAAGATTTTCCCGTGTAGTGTCTGAAACCCGTTGCAAGGAAATAATCAAAAAAAATATCCGTCATCACCCCGGCGTATCTGCCAAATTCTCCTCTTGACAGTTCGATAGCTTCATGCACTAACGGGTGGTGATCCGTGTAATCATCTATCGCCCTGTGCAGCAATATTCCTTTCCGGAAATCGGGGGAAAACTTTTTATAGGCATGCCCTTTCACCGCATCCCCGACAAAATTTCCAATTTGTATCTTCCGGTTATCTCCTGAAAGAAATATATGTGCCAAATAATTCATCTTACTACTCGGATTCAACGTTAATTGCCTATAACAAGTTTCAAATGAATAGGACTATTTTTAACAACTCTACCCACGCGAAAATAACAAAAACCTCGGACTATTTAATTATCTTTGTCAAATAAGCAGGGCAAATAAGCATATAAACGTTGTAAATCAAATGAAAAAGATTCTATATTGGAGCATCCTTTTTTTGGCATTGGCACTATCCTCTTGTAGTTCATCGCGGCAACTCGCCGTCCAAAAAAGTAAAACAGAGCAATTATCACGTAAATTGGGCTTCACCGTGAGCAAACGGGACAACCTGCCCCTGTTTGAAGAAGTAAGTCTTTGGCTGGGCGCCCCCTACCGTTACGGGGGAACCACTCGCACGGGAGCTGATTGTTCGGGCTTCGTGGGAGCGGTGTACAAGAATGTCTATCATAAATCATTGCAACGTACGGTCGCAAACATGTATAGCAAAGATTGTCAACGCATCGGGAAACGAAGGGTAAAATCCGGTGACCTCGTGTTCTTCAACTTCTCCAAAAAGAAAAGGCGAGGATTAACACACGTCGGTATATTCCTCAAGAACGGCTATTTTGTCCATGCCAGCACCTCGAAAGGAGTCATCGTTAGTCACCTGAGTGAAAACTATTATAAAAAGGGGTGGAGAAAATCCGGAAAAGTCTGGTAGTTCCCGTTTCCTCCCAGCGACCGGAAATAAAAACATCATTATTCGGAACAAGACCGGAAACGGGTATTGTTTTTTCTTTAACCACCCCGGTTCCGGCAAAAAACTGAAACCCGATCTTTGCACCGGAGCCGGGAAATAACAGTAAACGAGAAATCACCGTATCGGCAGACGCGGGAATATCTCTCGAATATATCCCCGTGTAGGAAGTCGTATCGCCGGCTGTTGCTTCTGTCAACAACACGCGGGAACTTATTCCCTCCACCCGATAGCGTACCGAATCGACTTGGTCGGGAATACCCGTTATCACCACGGTCAAACGGCTTACCACCCGACTTAACACGACAAAAAGAGGTGTACTCTCGTCAGCACCCGGTTTCATCTCCACTTCTCCCATGAAATAAGCCTGTTCCACCCCTACCGGGGGAAATGGCAAATACCCCTGCTCCACGCTTCCTCCCCAGGGTGGTTCCACATACTCGTTCGACAGGTCATTAGCCAGATAATAAAATCGATACAGTCCTGCCGGCAGAGTCATTTTCAACATTTTGGAATTTGCAACCGATGCCATACCCGATTCCAAGTTATGGATATCCCCCGCCGTCAAATCCGCCACCTTTTTATAATAAACAAAAGAATCGTCCGTCTCTTGAAAAGCGAATACGGCAAGAGAATGAATATACTTTTCAAAAGACGCTCCCTCCTCTATCGCCATCTGTATACTCACTCTCTTCAATCCTTCCGTGTTACTGGTTCCTCCTTCCCAATCCGATTCCTTCTCGCAACCTAATAACCCGAATATTATAACAATCCCGTATATCCCTATTCTTTTCATTGCCATTCGTCACCCGACGATTTCTTTTTAACGTTATGAACTAAATCACAATCGACGGTTCCTGATCCACGTTCCATTCCACGTTTACCATCAAATCAAAAGTCAGATCAATCTTCCATTGCTCACCCGGTTTCTCCGTGTTCACCGTTGCCGTCAACCGAAGAATTGTATTTTCTTGCAATGTATATTGCGGGAGAGTCGACGTTATCTCTTGCCCGTTATCCAAAGTGAACGTCACCGAAAACGTGGAACGGGTAACCGAAGATGCCGTGGGAAGAGAGATAGAAGCCACGATCACGCTATCTTGAACACTCGAGAAATTATAAGAAGAACTCTCGCTCACATCGATCACGGGAGTCGCTTGAAATTGTCCGCTCATATCAAAAGCCCCGTAAGTATTCTGTGTTTCCAAAGTTATTTTCGACACGACTTCGGGTACATCTTTCAAGGTAAGTACAAACATGGATACTTTTCTATTCAACGTCAATGTCGGCGTTGCCGTCATCTGCTCTCCCAAAGTTACGGGATCTGTTATTCCCCAGAAAAAACGGGGAGCCTCGGTTCCGTCTGACACGGAGGCAATCACTTCCTCCATCGTATTACCTATCGTCACACCGCTCAACGAGGCGTTCGGCAACGCTTCCCCGGTTTCACTCAAAACATTCGCCAATCCCACCACTTGATAAGTCCCCACGGGCAACTTACCTATCGTCACATTCTTCTTCGCCGTGAATCCGGGTGCGACAGCTCCGTCGCCAGCTTCAAGCGCTTTCAATTCTGCCTTCGTCAATACGGAACTCTGGTATAACACGTATGTACCCTGACGATTTTTCCGAAAAGTCAACAAATTCAACGATTCCACGTAATTGGTAAGATCATCGTTGATGACCGTCCCGACTCTACTCGTAACGGTTAAATCAATACTTTTATTCCCTGCCGGAATAACCGTTTCCTTGTCATCGTCATCACTACAGCAACTAATTGCCATACCCATGATGACCGCCAAAATTAATAATGCAAATTGCTTCATGCCTTCATTCGTTAGTTTAGTTTCCTTTTATAGCGAATGAAGACATTCAATTGTTTCAATATCCCGGAGAGTCGTTCATTTTTTGTTTACAGGTCCCGAACACGGTACGCTAAAAAGATTAACCGGATTACCTTTTCCTGCCGTAACCGCAGCATAAGTACGGTATCCCCCGTTCAAGTTCAGCACGTTGTATCCCAATTGCATCAATACCCGCGCAGCAATGTATCCCCGTAAACCGATAGCACAAAAGACCACGATCGTTTTATCTTTCGGTAAATTCCGATACTCGGCACGCGATCCGTCCAAAGGAATATTCACGGCACCTTCTATACTACCTTCCGCGAATTCTCCCGGCACACGGACATCGACCACGAGCGTGCTTTCGGTATCCATCGCTTGAAACTCGCGCCAGCTAATCATCTTCACCTTTCCGCTCAACATATTATCTGCCACGAACCCCGCCATGTTCACCGGATCTTTTGCCGAAGAATAAGGGGGTGCGTATGCCTGTTCCAATTCCATCAGATCGTACACGGAACCACCTTCCCGTATCACTGCCGACATCATTTCCAATCGCTTGTCCGCCCCGTCCGCGGCGACCACTTGCGCTCCCAGCAATTTCCCGTCTGTCGGGGAAAAATTAATCTTGATATCCATCATGATTGCCCCCGGGTAATACCCCGCGTGCGAAGCCCCGTGAATAATAGCTTCCCTGTAAGGGATCTGCAACCGTTCGAGCATCTTCGCCGACAAACCCGCTGCCCCTACCGTCAAGTCGAATACCTTCGCGATAGCCGTGTTGATCGAGCCTTTATATTTTCTCCGGTTACCGTAAACTGCGTTATCCGCGCAAATTCGTCCCTGTTTATTAGCGGGACCCGCCAAAAATGCCAGAGCCGGACGACCGCTCACGGGATTGGGAAACTCTATGGCATCACCCACCGCGTAAATATCCGGATCGGAAGTCTGCAAATACTCGTTCACCTTGATTCCTCCCGTTTCCCCGATCTCCAACCCGGCAGCTTTTGCCAAACGGGCATCCGGACGAACCCCGATAGAGAGCAGTACCATGTCTGTTTGCAATATCAACCCGCTTCGCAGCACGACTTCCATACCTTCCCCTGTCTGCCGAAAGGCTGTCACTGCCTCTTGTAGGTAAAGTCCCACGCCCTTTGCTTTAAGATGCTGGTGTACAATCGCCGCCATCTCGTAATCCACGGGAGTCATCACCTGATCGGCCATTTCCACGATCGACACGTCAATTCCGTACTCGTGCAGATTCTCCGCCATCTCCAAACCGATAAAACCGGCACCAACAATCACTACCCGCTTCACGTCACGCTCCTCCACGTACTCTTTCACCCGATCCGTATCGCTTACATTACGCAAGGTGAATATCCCGTCGCCATCGATTCCCGGTAACGGGGGACGCACAGGCTCCGCACCCGGCGATAGAATCAACTTGTCATACGACTCCTCGTAACGTTTTCCCGAATTCAAGTCGCACACCGTTACCACCTTTTTCCCCGGTTCTATTCCCTCCACTTCAGAACGTATCCGAGCTTCTATATTAAAACGAGCGGCAAAACTCTCCGGCGTCTGCACGAATAATTTTTGTCGCTCATAAATCACATCTCCAATATAATAAGGTAATCCGCAATTCGCGTAAGAGATATACTCACCTCTCTCGAAAAGGATTATTTCAGCATTTTCATCCAGTCTACGCAAACGGGCTGCCGTAGAAGCTCCTCCCGCCACACCACCGACTATCACATACTTCATACAATTTATTTTAAATGTCACATATACTGTTCTATAATTTGCTGTAACTGTGCGGCCTGTACCACACCGCTATTATTCCACAACATACGTCCTCCTTTAAACAACATGAGTGTCGGTACCGACTGAATATGATATTGGTACACCGGCTGACGATTAGCCGGGACATCCACATCCACCTTCAGAATAACCACCTTATCCCCCAACCGTTTCTTTACCTCTTCAAGTATCGGGTGCATCATCTTGCAAGGTCCGCACCAAGTAGCGAAAAAGTCTACCAATACCGGTTTGTCACCATTAATCAATTCGTTGAACTTGTCCATAGCTTTATTGTTTTCGTTAATTCATATCCGATATACGTCAATCGGCGAAGACAAGTTATTCCAATTTCGTCACTTTTATATCTTTACGGTCAATGTAATTCGGATAACGGAAAGCAGGCATCCCCAGTGCCATGATAGCATGGATATGTCCGTCTATCCCCAACGATTTCGCCAACCCTCTCTTGTTGTCCTGCTTGACGGCAGACATCACGAATCCCATATACACTTGACTGATGCCAAGGCTCTCCGCCATCAACGAGGCATTCTGATAAGCCAGATTACAATCTTCACACCCGAAACGATTCGACTCAGGTGTATGAATGAAAAGCAAAGCCGTGGCATGACGCAGTATCGGGTCATTCCCGGCTCGATCTTCCCGGAGCAAACGTTCAAAAACAGGCACATACCTGTAAACCCCTTTCAACAAAGGTTTCAACAGAGGTTTCAATATCGGATTCTTCAATTTCTTCAACACCCCGCCAAAAATACCAAGCGTATACTCGCTTACTTCACGCACCCGTTTCGGATCTGTAACCAACGTGAACGACACGCTCTGCGCGTTCGTCGCTGTGGGAGCCCGATGTGCCGCCTCCACGATCATATCCAACATCTCCGCCGGAACAGGTTGCTTTGTCATCGTCCGGTTCGAACGCCGTGCCTTGCACAAAAGCATCATCTGCTCAGGGGTCGGCAACAGCGTGTAATCAATCGGGTGTACTTTCTCCGCTGGGAAATCACTATGCTTCACCGCACCCGTCGGACACGCCGCAGCACAATGCCCACACCCGATACACATCTCCTCGTGCTCGATCCCCACGACTTCCCCCACCTTTACCTGTGTAAAAATCGCCGCCGGACAAACCTTCACGCACTTTCCGCATTTTATGCAACTGCTTTGGTCTATACTTAACGTCATATCATATCATTTTAAAGTTTATTTGGCTTCAATGATTATTACCACAAAAGCATCTTTTTATCCATGTACTTCTTCAATGAAAAACAACTCCTGCATCACGTCTCTTCCACCGTGTAAGGGGGGGAGCCGGAGGGGTTGTCCTCAATCTAAAATCATAAATCTAAAATTAATAAATCCACTTCCCGATATTCCGTTCCGCGGCGCTAAACTCCACGCCGACTTTTACCAGCTCACGCCCGTCCGCTTGGTAAGGGAGCAAGTATTTCTTGTCGTCAATTTGCTGTAAAGCCTCCTCGGCTGTCCCGTTCAACTTGAACTCGAAAACGTAAATGTACTTCGGCGTCTTCACCACGGCATCCGCCCGTCCCACGGCACTCTTCACCTCCGCGTCCGTGAACTGCCCCATTAACTTGAACACGAGGTAGAACACTACTTGGTAGTGTCGCTCCGTCTTGGTATTGAGTTCATACGGGAAATCCGCGAAGAAGGCTTGCAAACGTGACATGAAATCATCCACCTTTCCCACACGAAGCTCCTGCACGAACTTACCGATATAGAATCCCTTATCCTCGTCGGGAACCGAGGTGTAAAAAGGAACGAGGAAATTCATAAACCCGTACCGCACCTCATCATTGGGAAACTCCAGCAGATAATTCCCGAATTCCGCGTCGTAACCCTTTATCGTCAAGTACCCGCTCTGGTAAATCAGCGGGATCGGGTTATTGGCATCCACCCGGTACTCGGCGAACGAGGAAGATGGTGCTTCAAGACCGTCGAGCAATACCCGCAGGTCGTAATCGCTTTTCTTAAGCAACTCGACGAGGAAGGTCGGCGTACCCGTCTGGAACCAGTAATTGCTGAACTTGTAACCGTCGAACACGTTCAATACGCTGAAAGGGTTGAACACCCCTTCCGAGAACTCGCAAAAATGATAACCGTCATACAACGCTTCCATCTTGTCCAAGGCATCCTCACGCGTCAACCTGTTCGCCTCCGCCAACCGCTCCAGCTCCGGCGCAAACGTCGCTTCCAGTTCCTGCCGCGTGATGCCGCAAATCGTGGCGTACTGCGGTTTCATACTGATGTCGTTCAATTGATTCAAGTCACTGAACACGCTCACTTGCGCGAACTTCGTCACGCCCGTCAGGAACACGAAACGCAAATAACGGTCTGAACTCTTCAGTACCCCGTAGAATGCCTTCAACGTCTGGCGGTAATCTTCCAGCAAAGCGTCGTTACCCAAGGTTTGCAGCAGGGGCTTGTCGTACTCGTCCACCAGTACCACCACGCCACGTCCCGCCCGTTCACTCGCCCGGCGAATCACGCCCGAGAAACGAAGCGAAAGAGTCGGTTCGTCCTCTCCCTTGCCGTATTCAGCCTCCCATCGCGTCAAGTTATTGCTCAATATATCATTCAATTTCCGGGGAGAATCATACTTCTCCGCGTTCAAATCCAGATGCAACACCGGGTACTCGTTCCATTCCTTCTCCAACCCGGCAATCGCAAGTCCCTCGAACAACTCCTTCTTCCCCTCGAAATAAGCCTCAAAAGTCGACAATAACAGGCTTTTGCCGAAACGGCGAGGACGACTTAGGAAATAAGGGGTTTCCGTGGAAGCGATCTTCCAAATAAAGGCCGTTTTATCCACGTAAACATGGTTGCCTTCTCGAAGTTTTTCAAAAGTCTGTATCCCGATGGGAAGTTTGCGTGACATATTATCCATAACTGCTTTTCCGTTGTTTATCATACAAAGATAAAAATAAATTTAGAATTTAGAGTTTAGAATTGAAGTTTCCCGAAGACAGTAGTAATTCAGCTGAGGGCATCTCATGTTTTTTTGAGACACCCTCTTAACTTCTCGCCACCACGATAACAGTAGTCTAAAGTACCGTGGCATCACGTCACAAACTTTTCTTCCTTCCCCACCGATCTCTCAACCACGCGACCACCACGGCACTTAACACACCCCCGACAATACTCACCACATGTGAAAGCATTGCATCGGTTACCGAAACACACCCCATGCGGACAAACGAAACGTTAATACAGTACGTGGAGAACAATCCGACGACAAAATGACCGACTCCTTCCATACTTATTCATTTGAAGTCGGTTGAAGTACAATACTTCGGGATGCTTTCCGCTTGTCTTTCGACAACATGAAAGCATAAATCACCAGATTCTCTACCGCCCAATTCTTTCCTAATGCGATACTGGTTGAACCCGATTCCTTCCGGTTGCGGCAGCCCGTAACAACCATCTCCTGTTTCTCTTTTTCATACATCGCCACGTACAAAACATCGTTCGGGTTCGCCACTGCCGACCAATATGTTTGAGCTTCCTGTGTCACGTTTACTTTTTTAGCAGCCGTATCCACAGTTACCTCCACATTCGCCAGCGAGGTCAAGTAACCGGACGCACAAACCACTTGATCGTAATTCACCGTAGCCACGACCTCCCCACTCTCCGACTCCGTGGCAGTGATCGCCCCCATGTTCTCTTTCACAAATGCGTTATAACAGGAAGTTCCGGCTGTACGTCCCGGAAAACCAAGTTCCGCGGCGGGAGCAAAATAAAGAGAAAGACGCAACAGTTCCTTCATTTTTGCCCGTTGTCGCAACTGTCCCGGGGTTTTGGGATTGCGTATCTTCATGCGCCGGGTTCTGCCCACGCTATACCCTTTTGCTCCCGAATAAGTCGTCACATTACCAATCGACTTCCTCACTTCTCCAAAAAACAATGACCTGAATAAAACCATAATTCTACTTTTTTAAATGAAACATTAAACCTCCCTATCGGACACTCTCTGCCGAATCGGGTATCTCTAAAAACTGATTATCCGAACACTTGTCCCAATTACCGGCAACAAAAGCACAATACAGATACTTTACCTCTTTCGTCCCCTCCGGCAAACACACCACGGCTTCCTCATCCCAACGCATACTCCCCGGCACCTTTGGCAATATCACGTCAAACAAATCGTTTTCCATCATAACTATTACCAACAACCGATCCCATTTCCGATCCTTATTCAAAACAGCGATATTCTTCCATGTCAACAACACCTCTCGTTCCGACAAACGCCTCACCCTCATTTCCTCCGCCAGCGGCAAACTTCCTGCCGTGAAATGCAATCTGTCGTAGAAAATACCTTTCTCCCCGTTAAAAGCCCGGATATTCATTTTATTGAACAACACGTTTGCACCCGTGTTCACCTCCCGTGCAGCAATCCTCCATATCTCAGCCAAAGGAGTCTGCCTCACCGCACTGTAAAACGTGTTCACCCTCCGTAAACGTGCCCTGTAAAACATTTGTAACTCTGTTCGAGGATTATTCACCCGAGTCGGACACATTCGCACGAATCCTTTCCCGAATCTCGTGTACAACACCACGTTTCCCAACTTTCCCGAGAAACAATCAAATAAAGACTTTCTAGTTGCCATACTTCCTCCTTCAATATACAAAACCCGCTCTTTTCTTCACCTCTTCAAACGGAAACGCCGGTCCCGGATCCACTTTTCGGGAAGTAATATCCGAATGACGCACGAGATACTTGATCCCGTAATGTACCCGCAATAATCGACATAACCGAATAACCGCCTCCACTTGCTCCGCCGTGTAAGCATGCCAATACACCGCCCGTCCGTTCTCTATTCCCGTGTACACCTCGTCAGGCATATACTCCCGCCCGAACGACGAGAAGAAACGGTTTCCTTTCCGTTTCAACTGTCCCCCGTTATCCATCTCCACCCCGATAGAAAAGTCATTTACATTCGCTCTTCCCTGATGCATGCTCACTCCCGCGTGCCATGCCTTAATCACGTAAGGTACCATCTGATAATAATCACCATCCCGTCCAACAACCGTATGTGCCGCCACCTTCGTCCCCGGATTACACAAATGTACCACAGACGACATCGCACTTGCTCCCCCGGTTCCGTGCAACACAATCGTGTCCACCACTTTCATCCGGGTCTTACACTTACCGCACGAAAAATACTTTACTTCTTCTCCGCACAAAACATCCGATACAATACTCAACATAAATAATTATTTAATTGTAAATCATAAAAATAAAATGAATCAGATCATTTTATTTTTCTCCTGAATAAATTCCCTGTAATCTTCTCCCCACTCCTTCCGATCACGTATCCTCCCAACCCGATTTCAAGTAAGTCCCAAAAACGGGATGTTTCGGACAAAAGCGGAGAAGGATTAAAAACTCCTAATAAAATAACCAAGGTAAACACAAGCATCACGATCGGACGCCACGACCTTTGCAACCAATTTCCTTGCGCCTCCCGATCGACGACTTCCAGCCTGCCTCGTGTCAATTCACTCTCGTGGCGATATAACAAGGCTATAATATCTGCCTGAATCTGTTGTTTTTCTTTTGCAGACACCGATAAACCGTTAATTACATCTCCGATTTCTTGAAATACATTTGAAAATACACCCATGATAATCAATATTTTGGTTTGATACAATATTACAACCATATCAACCCGAAAACATCATACTCCCCCACGGCAATTATTATTTTTTTAATAGAAATAATTCAACAATTCCTTTTCTGATTGTTTTTTTATTACGAACAAGGCAATGAATCCCTTACCCATTGCGGTTTCCAATAGGTACATCACGTTATTCTATACAAGAGTAAAAAGATTTTCAAACAACCTTTACACAAACAAAAAAAATAAAAATGCTGACTTGTTAGTCAGCATTCCGAGTCACATTTAACATTTTTTCAATCACAACACTTGTACTATTCTTCCTCACTTTCTCCCAAACGCTGTTGAATCCACTGAAGATACTTGTCTGAAGTCTCCGACCAAAACTTGTGGGGATTCTCCCGATTCTCCATCCGATACAACTCCCGATTGTAATTCGAGGGAAATGATACATCATAAAACAAACACAAATAATTCAGAAAGGCCTTTTTCGTGTTCACACCACCATTCGCCACCACAATTTTCGTTTCCCATAGAATATTCCCCATTTCCAACAAACAAGACGGACTCTCCGTCCAACGGTAATACCCCGGCACCAGATATCTCTCCCGTCCAAAATGCTCCCTCAACCTTCGTACTGAATTATATTGGACTATCACAAACCGCCAAACCCGTAATTGCTCCTCTACACTCAAATCCGTCCATTCCGTAAGTTTGTCCCCTCGTAAGAAAACAATTCTCTCCCTCGGTTTACTTACATCCGTCACGAACAACTCCTCCAATAATTCCAAATGATTACGAATCTCCTCTTTCGCTTCCTCCGGGCAGTCACTTTCCTCAATCCGGGCTCCTATTTTATAAAACAGCAAACTTTCCCGTTCCAGCATACGCCTCATATACATTCTGCAACTTTTCTCTTGATTAAACCGTAACGATTCTTTCGAATTTACGGGTAATTGTACCACAACATCAAAAATGGCAAACTCGTAATCTGCCAGATAATTCAAATTAAAACTCATACTTTTCTACTTTAATTTAAAGGACGGACTGACAACAAAACACCAGCCCGTCCCAAAAAACTTTACACCATAAACTTAACACTCAACGTTACTTCACGATAATCGTGAAACAATCATCCACATCTTTTGACCATCCTTCGTTCCAAAAAGTCAAAGAAACAAGATAACGTCCTACAGGAATATCATTTTTCAATGGGACCTCTATTATTCCATTGCCCCGTACCGATATACATTCCATCAATGGCACAGTATTACCATTTGTACTCTTAACCTCCTTCACTCTCACCCAAATAGGAGTAGATCCTTCAATCCCTTCAATAGCACTACCCGTCCAAGGCTGCTTATTTAGTACTCGGTAATAATCTACTCCCGCACCTAGTAAAATCATAGGTTTCAAATTGGGAAAAATCGTTTTAATCAATTCCGGAGTCCACCCCTTATTCAAGTATTCTTCATATTCAGGATTCAGTCCCCAATAAGGTTCTGTTGCATCTAACTCTTTCCGAATTACCATGGAATCCAAACTATAACTGGCATATTCCGTAACCAAGAAACCGATCTCCACATCTTGACATCCCTCCAGCAACAGATAAACCAATAACACCAACATTCCTAATTTCATTCTTTTCATAACTCTTTCCTTTAGATTTTACCAAACTCAAAACCATATCCCAAGGCATGTACCACCCCATTCGTAGGTTGAATATCCGGTGAGGCAACCTCTACAAATGTACTCCTCGTGATAGACCATAATTGTAACGACACCGGTCCTACATCTGGAACCCCGGCCCAATCAGATTTCTCGCGACATGCACGGAGTCGATTCCCATCCAAAGTAACAAACTCCCTTCCACCATTCTGTTCTTCATCTGAGATTCGATACATCTCGTTCCTGAAACCGATACTATCTTTCAAGAACTTACCTTTCACCACACATCTTAAAATATAACTCCTACAAAGGTCAACAGGAATCTCTCCAACACTCCTATAAGTAGCCTCCGGGATAGCATCTTGTTGTGATTTTAACAAAAATCGTAATATAGAATAAGAAGACGGGGCCCAAAACGTGATCTCCGGCACATTCTCATCATTCCCCTCGAACAAATCAACCAATCCGGCTCGTTCAATCATCTCTACAGTCAAACTCCAATTCTTTTTGTCCGCTCTCAAATAATCCAATACAGTCCCTTCAAAATAAGGACTAGAAACACCAGTGTATATCACCTCCTGCTTTGTGTCACACCCGACAAGAAATAATAATACACAAATATTCAACAATACATATCGTAACATTTTCATATCAAACCATAGATTTAAATTCTAAATAACTTCTACATTCTTCTAAACCAATAAGCATTCTGTCGCATCAACGGATTATTCGTGAAAGCCATGTTTCCTATACACATAAACAATGCTCCATCCTTTATATCTTGTACGCTAAGCGTTCCAAAATTTCCTTTTAATTCTGTATTCACATACCCATTACGAATCACGTCAAAATAACGATGTCCCTCCAGCAATAACTCTTTCTGTCTTTCCAAAAATATCGTATAACGCAAATCGCCGCTATCTTCCGAACTTTCGTAACATTTCGCCCCGGCACGTTCCCGAATCTCATTCAAATCGGCAATAGCCCCATCCATATCACCTAATCTTACCCGACTTTCTGCCCTTAAAAGATAAATGTCAGCCAATCTCCACCAAACTCTATTTTGAGTTAATCCACACATAGCTCCACTCTCTTTCATGTATGTAATTCCTCTATATTTATATACATGCGCATTACCTCCGGCCTTTTCCGCCAATTCATCTACTTTATAAAAATATGCCTCCTTACGTAAATCTCCATTTGTGAACCACCTATTGACGGTTGCCACTTTAATTTTATAATCACTGTTTTTTATTGTTTCCTCATTTGCAAAAGGATTAAAGGGATATCCCACATAATGAGCTCCATAAAAAGCAAGAAGATTCACTAAAGCCATACTTTCAAAATCACTCAGTTCATATTCATACCCTCTATTTATAGTTTCATATATACTTTCCTGACTATTTTCTATCAAACCACTTGTACAAACAGCTTCTGGATTCGGTTCCAAAGAATAAGTGCCAGAACCAATAATACTTGTACAAGCTTTTTCCACTTGTTCCCACAATAACTTCTCATCATAATTTTGATTCGATGCAAAATACTTGCAGCCAGCCTTCCAAGCACAAAGATACGCTAACAATGCATTAGCCGCTCCTTTACCGGGCGTAGCCTTGTTTGCATAGTTTTCCCCTTTCCAATTGGTCATTTTATCAAATTCTGGAAGTAAATCTACCGCTTCCCCAGACAACTCAATAGCATAATCCGTTACCTCTTCCCAAGGGGACTTTGCCGTCGGTTTATAAATCACATCATCTTTTACTAAGATACAATTCCCCCAACGTTGCACTAAACGTAAATAAAACACCGCTTTAAAAAACAACGCTTGCCCTTTGTAGATATTCCTTCGTTCTTGAGAAAAAGATACATCATCCACCCGATTCAAAATTGCATTAGCCGCAGCAATCCCGGAATAATAGCCATGCCAATTGTTCATATTACTTGCCACAATTTCTTCTGAAGTATATTCATTTGTACTCCATCCTGCAACCCAATCAGCAATCTCATCCACGTAAAAACCTTTTAGTTCTTGCGTCATTGGAGAATTTTCTATAAACGTATACCTCAATTTTTGTTCTACGCCACTAATGGCTGATTCAAAATCTTGTGGAGTTGTCAAAGCATTATTTAATGTTAATGAGTTTTCCGGCAAGACATCTAATTGATCGTCACAACTAATCATACACAAACCTAAAACCAGTAACAATATTACTATTTTCATTATCATTCCTCCTTAAAATTTTACAGTTAAACCTAACGTGAATCTTCGAGCAAGAGGATAATTTAATCCGGAATCTATCCCCGTCTGGATACTTACAGTTTCTGGATCTATTCCGGAATAATTCGTCCATGTCCAAAGATTCTCTCCCGTGACAAACATCCTTAATTGTGAAATACCCCAACGTTCCACGAACTTTCCCCGCAAATTATAACCGATAGTCAAAGTCTTGAATTTTAAATAATTCACATTCTCTACCTGACGATCTAAAACAGAAGAACTACCATACTGATACTTCCCTGCCATTTGAAACAAAGGATATTTTGCATCATTATCGCCTGTCTCTTTCCAAAAAGAAACCTTTTTAATATCCAATAACAAAGGATGAGCATAATACATATGATCCGGTCTTGTTATAAATGCCAGAGAATTCATATCTAATTGATTCACCATGTGTCGCCCGACAGAATAGTGCATTACAAGATTCAAATCAAAATTTTTCCATTGGAACTCATTCACAATGCCCCCGTTGACTATAGGTAAGGCACTTCCTAAACTCACATAATCATCATAATCAATTTCCCCATCTCCATTTACGTCTATAAACTTGTAATCTCCAAGTGTGTAAAAAGTTGATTTTCCTGTATTCGGATACAAATAACAATTTTCTCCCCCACTTGAAAATGTGGCTGCCACATCCCCTTGTTGATTAATAAATCCTTGTGTCAAAAAACCTTGAATACGATTCAACGGTTTTCCTATAACAAGTCCGGTATTTAAATCCTTACCTGTTTCAGATTTCTCTACCCGATTCCAATTTTTCGCTCCATTAATGGATATTTTCCAGTAAAAATCAGAATTGCATAAAATTTCATACTTTATTAAAAGTTCTAATCCTTCATTTGAAATAGCTCCGGCATTTCGCCACTGAGTAACATAACCATTATAATCTCCAACAAGAGGCATGGGGAACAATAACTTATCCGTGTAACGATAATAATAATCCAAAATAACCCCAAAACGATGATTAAACAAGTCCAAATCCAAACCGAAATCATATTGGTCTGTCTCTTCCCAAGAAAGATCATTATTAAATAATCCCCCACCCTCGTTAGGTAACAATATGGAATTTCCATATTCCGAATGCATTCCTGATGTCATCAAACCTAAAGCTAAATAAGCATCCTCAAATTGTTTTCCGGACTTACCCCAACTAGCACGTAATTTTCCAAAAGAAAGCCACCCGAAGTTACCTTTTATAAAATTTTCCTCTGAAAACGTCCATCCTGCCGCCACGGAAGGGAATGCTCCCCATCGGCAATCTTTACCGAAAACAGAACTTCCATCTCGGCGATAGCTGACAGAGAAAAGATACTTCTTTTTGTAATTGTATTCCAGACGCCCAAAATAGGACATCAACTTTTTCTCTACCATATCTGAACGATAATGTTGGAAAGCCACAGGTACCTGTTGCCCCCATTGATCAATATAACCGATATCCGGCATCCCCGAGGGGGCATAATAAATCTTATCACTTGGAGAATTTTCCGCACTTCCCCCGTTGTATTCCATTTGATCATATTCATAAGAAAAACCAGCCATCAAACTTAAAGAATGCTCCTCTTTAAAAATCTTTTGATAGGAAACTAGGTTCTCGTTCAACACCATTAGGTTAATACTCGTTTCCCCGATAGATTTAGAAAATCCATCATTATCCAAATAAGAAGGTTGGAAATAATTCCGCCGATGAATAGAATAATCTGCAGCCAAAGAAACCGAAACATTTAATCCGGGAATCACATCATAACCAATTTTAAAATTACTTCGCAAACGTACAGCCCGATTCTTTTCTTTGGTTCCGCGCAATGCATCCAACGTGGCTTGCCACGATTCAGACCCCTCTCCCGGATAAAGAGAACTCAACCAATAGGGATCACCCGGCACGACTTCTATAGAGGGAGCCGCCCACCCTAATTCATCAGTTTTCTCCCCCCTATCCCGAGTTAAAAGTGAAGCGTTCATTCGTAAATCCACGTTCAAGCGATTCACTGGAGTCACATTCAAGGTTGCATTCAAATCCACCCGTTGAAATCCCGTACCCACGAATACGCCCGATTCATCATAAAATCCCAAACCAATACCATAATTCATATTTTCTCCACCACCATAGGTCTGCATATTCGCATTCAACACCCTACCCG
This sequence comes from Butyricimonas sp. Marseille-P3923, assembly GCF_900184685.1. GTDB lineage: Bacteria > Bacteroidota > Bacteroidia > Bacteroidales > Marinifilaceae > Butyricimonas > Butyricimonas muris. Next base: position 349,829 of record NZ_FXXL01000007.1, on the reverse strand, counting down.
TACGGAAATAAGTAGGAAAGAAATTTGTCTGGTTATTATAAAAAGAATTTAAACTATCTTGATAAATCAATGCTGCCGGACCACCCGAGAACGCAGAAAAAAAATAATCGAAACTTCCCTCTTTCTTCTCAAACACCTCCTCGTTGGAAATCGGGTACTTATACATCTGTGTTAATGGATCATAATAAGCTGTTTTAGTATTTGCAAGAGCCAATAAACGAGTATTCCGTTCCCCTTTACCCACCGTAATCGTTGGCAATTCCGGTACCCAACTCCAAGAATACGACACATTAGCCGAAAAAGTCGCTTTCATATTCTTCCGACCTTTTTTTGTTGTCACGATAATCACCCCGTTCGCCGCTCGAGAGCCGTAAAGAGAAGCAGCTGAAGCATCTTTCAATACTTGTATGGATTCAATCATATCCGGATTGATATCTGATAAAAGATTCGTTCCCGTCACAGGAGAATCAAAAGCATTCAAAGGTACACCGTCAACGACCCAAAGCGGATCGGAAAAACGATTTTGCTGAGAAATATCAAAAGAATTGTATCCCCGAATGACGATTGCCGTACCCCCACCACCGGGAGAACCGGACATCTGGGTTATATCCAATCCGGCAACCCGTCCTTGTAGCAATCCGGCAATACTCGTGGAAGGAATTCCTTTCAATTCATCCGCCTTCACCACCGAAATAGCCCCCGTAGCTTCGCGTCTTGTTGTTGTCCCATACGCCACCACAACCGTTTCGTCCAACGCTTGGACATCTTCTTCCATAACGATCCGAAGCGTGTCTTTAGCCGTCTTCTCCGAAAACTCTATTATTTTCTTTTTAAAACCGACAAAAGAAAATTCCAGTGTTCCTTTTACCAAAGGCAATTCTATCGCAAATCGCCCTTTCTCGTTCGTTGCCGTACCCACGGGGAGTCCAACAACTTTTACGGTTACCCCCGGCATCGGTAGCTTTTTCTCGTCAACTACTTTTCCCACGATCCGCAAACTTTTTCGTACGGAATCTTGCCCCCATATCCGAGGTTGTTCCTTTATAATCACCAGATTATCGTCAAAAGTAAATCCCAATCCTAATTTGGTCAATAAATCGTCGAGAACAACTCCCAACTCTTTATCAACCACTTGAACACTCACCTTTCCTCGCACTTCTATTACCCGATGATTATAGAGAAAACTATAACCCGTTTGCCGTTCCAACTCCTGAAAAACTTTTTCCAGCGTCACATTTTTTAATTCCACAGAAACTTTTGATTGCTGTGAATACACCGCAGCCTGTACCTGTACCAAGCTACAAATCAGGAAAATAAATACAAACTTCATCATCATCATCCATTTTCGGACAAAAATCCTTCCTCCGGATCTTGCTCCGATTCGATTTTTTTTCATACCTTTATGTTTTGAAAATTCTACTTTGCATGTTGGCTAAATAACCACATTCTCGCCTTCATGCTTTAACTAAAAGCTGTTCCACGTCCATGCGAACAGCTTTTTTTATTTTACTCTAATAACAACGTTGTTTCCTTTTATATCAAACACCACATTTTCCGTTTGCTCGAACTTATTCAACAAGTTCCGGACATCCTCGTACCGTTTCACTTTTCCAGTGAACTCTATGTGCTTCGCATCCTCATTCTGATAAAACACGTTCAACCCGTACCACACCGAAAGTGTCGTCATAATCTCTTCCAAAGCCGCCTGCCGGAACTTATAATACCCATCTTTCCATGAAGTATATAATTCAGTATCCACTTCCCTCACGTCCGACTCCCTACTATCTTTATCATACACGAACTGCTCTCCCGGCACAATTCGAAAGTTTTTCCCTTCACATACAATCTCCACGCACCCTTCAACAAGAGTCGTTGCCACAGTTCCCAATTTCTCGTAGGCTTTCACGTTAAAAGAAGTTCCCAACACTTTTACATTCATTTCTCCCGCGTGTACCCAAAATCCCCGTGTACTGTCTTTCGCCACTTCAAACCACGCTTCGCCTTTCAGAAAAACCTCCCGTCGCTTTCCTCTAAACATCGCCGGATAACGAATCTCTGAACCGGAATTCAAAAACACCTTTGTCCCGTCAGCCAAAACAAGACAATATTCCCCACTTACCGGAACCGTCAACGTGTTGTGCACCACATCCTCCGCTTTCCCCTTGCTTTCAACCTTCGTGTACACCAGCGTATTCCGTTCATTCATAATCCGTAATGCCGTATCCGCCACGATCAGCTCATTCGTGTCCCGTTTCAACGGCACCACCTCACCCCGCCCTAATGTCAACATCACCTGCCCACTTCCCGGCACAATCCGCTCCTCCGTCACCTTTTCTCCATCTCCTCCTGACTTCATCCACATCATCATCCCGACTCCCAACATCAACAACACCCCAGCCACACTCGCCCCGTATCTCCACCACGCCATCCTTCTCGCTTTCCCTCTTCCACTTTCTCTTTTCCCACTCCTTTCTACTATTCTCCTCCGCATCTCCTCTTCCAACCTCACATACGCCCCTTTCTCATCCAATCCTCCCTTCGCCTTCACCAACCTCACCACCTCTCCCAATTCTCCCACCACCATCCTATACACCCTCTCGTTCTCCTCCTTCTCTACCCGCCACCTCTCCACCTTTCCTCTCTCCTCTTCTGTCACCTTCTCTCCCGCCATCTCCGCCGCAATAATTTTAAAAATCTCATCTTCCATAATCACTATTTTCTACTATAACACCACCACCCCTCAAATCATGTGACAGGAATATTCATTTTTTTTGAAAAAGTGCTTTCGTAAGAAATCTTTTAGAATATTCGTGGCACACAAAACCAACACGTCATGATATTCCGAGAAAAAAGTCTTGAAATCCATTCTTGTAGCAAATAGAGTCAAATATTTTTCCTAATTTTGTTCGAAAATCAAGCATTTTAAAATTATGTGCCAAAACATAGTCCTTACCTTATTAACTATTTAACATTGGCTATTAAAGCAAATCAAATATTTGAACTTTCTCAAGGTAATGAAAATATCAAGAAGCAACTATCTAAAATCATTCCCGAAACTTCCTATGTCAAATCTTCAGATTTAAATATATATGAGATTAAAGATAATGGTATTGCTTCTAAACTAGAATTTGTAAGAGGACTTCCTTCTGATAATAATTTTTTAAATAATCTATTAGCAGAAACAAACAACGTGTTTAATGATTTATTAGATATAGAAGAACAATGTCAAACATAAATTTCTTTCACGCCAAATATCGCAAAGCAACCCCTCGTTCTGAAAACAGATAACTTTCCCTATTCAACAAGCCAACGCTCGATATTGCGAGTTTGGTCACTGAAATTAACCCCTACCCGGAAAAGTTTTCGCCGATCAGCGAGAAAAGGAGCTGCATAATGTTTATCACGAATCTGCTGAAGAGCCTCTTCTGCCGTACCGTCAAGTTTAAATTCCATTATATAGATAAAACGGTCTGTTTGAAGCTCTAGATCCACTCGCCCTTCACTTGTATGATACTCTGCTTTGACATAAAAGCCTACAAGCTTAAAAACGATAAACAACACGTTCTGGTAATGGCGTTCAATCTCTCGTTTTTGAGTCAATTCATAAGGAATATCCGCGAAAAAACTTTGCAAACGCCGGAAAAAGGCATCAATATCACCATGTTCCACTTCACGCACGAATCGTTGAATTTCAAAAGGCGATTCAACCTTATCTACATCAGTATAGAAAGGCATTAAATAACTTACAAAACCCTCTTCCACTTCTCGATTAGGAAAACCTAAACGGTAAACACCAAAACGACGGTCATATCCTTTAATTGTCAAATATCCACTCTGGTATATAACCGGAATCGGGTTCGTAGAAGTTGAGTCTACACTATTCAACACATCAGCATTCGTTTCCTCGTGGGCCATACGATAAAGGTCATAGTGATGCTTACGAAGCAATTCCACAAGATAAGAAGGAGTACCCGTTTCAAACCAATAACTACCGAATTTCCGTTTATCTAGCGTATTAAGCAAACTAAAAGGATTATAGATACCGGGAGTATTTTCTTCAAAATGATACCCGTCATAACATTCCTTTAACTCGGCACACGCCTCATCATAGGTCATATTTTGTGCAGCGGCTAAAAGACGAATATCATCTTCAAAATAGCTATACAATTCCTGTTCGTTAATACCACAAATATCAATGTAACGCCCGTCCATAGAAATATCTTTCAAGTTATTCAGAGCACTGAATACACTGACTTTCCCAAACTTAGTCACACCAGTCAACATGGCAAACTTAATACTGCCATCCATTGTCTTGAGCGCTCCATAGAAAGGTTTTAACGTCGAACGAAATTCTTTTTGCAATTCTTCATCACCAATAGCCTGTAGCATAGGCTTGTCATACTCATCGACAAGAATAACAACACGTTGCCCAGTCTGCTCGTGAGCCCGGCGAATAACACCGGCAAAACGTAAAGAAAAAGAGGTTTCAGAGGGACGGCTACCATAAATACTTTCCCATTGTTTCAACGTATCATTCAATATATTATCCAAACTCCCGGGTGTATCATACCTCTCTATATTAAGATCTAAATATAGAATAGGATACCGGTTCCACTCCTTCTCCAACCGCTCAACAGCCAACCCTGCAAAAAGTTCCTTCTTTCCTTCGAAATAAGCCTTTAAAGTAGATAATAATAAACTCTTACCAAAACGACGCGGACGACTGAGAAAATAATAACTGCCGGTTTTCACCATTTGGTACATTTGTGACGTCTTGTCCACGTAGACATAACCGTCACCCCGAAGTTTTTCGAAATTTTGAATACCAATAGGATAAATCCTCGCTGTCATATCATAGTCTCCTTTCTCATTTATTATCTCATTATGAAACAAAGATACGGAAAGTATCTTACAAATATATCCATACAGACATATTTTAAAAGACTCTACTAAAACCTAATCTTCACTTTCTTCCAACAAAACAGTAATATTGAAAACATTTGCTCTTTCAATTTTTCACGTAGAAATTTTAAAGAACGCATCAATTGAGTGCGGACGGTATTAATGCTGATTTGTAGTTGGTCGGCAACTTCCTGATATTTTTTTCCTTCGGCACACACCATCATAAAAATACGACGGCGTTCCGGGGGAAGTTGATTAATCGTGGTGTATAAAATATCTATTTCAGTCTGCTCGTCTTCTTTCATCATTTCCACCACAGGCATTTCTGCCATCATTTTTTCATGACGAGCTTCTCTGCGTTTGCTGCCCCGCAGCTCGTTCAAGGCAGCATTCTTGACCAAATGGAACATGTATTTATCCAAACCGTTAGAAAGGTTGTCATAAAGAGAGTTTTCCCAAACATTCATGAAACAGTCCTGCACGACATCCTCTGCCGCATCGACATCTTTTAGAATATTCGTGGCATACAAGACCAACACGTCATGATATTCCGAGAAAAAAGTCTTGAATGCTTTTTCTTCGCCGTTTTTCAACGCCGCTAATATTTCCTCTGCCCTTTTCATACATACACCGTTAATTTCACAAATTAAATAAATATATTACAATAATGCATTATATCTAGTCTACTTTTTTTCAAATTGACGAATCAAAAGACATTCCCCACCTTAAAGAACTACTGTCTTCGAAGCAGAATCGTAGGTATAGCACTCGACAAGCGCAAAAGAGCAAAAGAAGGGCTATAGTAAGCTTCGCTTAGTTCATAAGGTCTGTAAAGTCTATAAGGTACGTAGGATGTTTAATCATGATAGCATAAGCTATCAATAAACTTTGTCCGCAGGACACCCGTGACCTTATGGACCTTACGGACTTTATGGACTTTACAGACCTATATCAATCTTCTCTCATAACACTGTAATAGTAGAAATCGATCACCTTGCCGTTTTTAACAGCAGCTTTGTGCAGGACGGCTTCCAGTTTGTAGCCTGCTTTTTCCAATACCCGCATGGAACTGGGGTTGTAATCGAACACGAGGGCGTATAGTTTCTGATAACCAAAAGTTTCAAAGGCGTATCGGGTAACGGCAGCCACAACCTTGTGCATGATACCTTTTCCCCAGTAAGGCTCGCCCAGCCAATAACCGATCTCGGCGGTCACACGTTCAATATCGCCCTCGGAGCCGAACCCGATACTTCCTACCGCCTTTCCGTCTACCTCAATGGCAAACCGTGTCGGTGGGGCGGGTAAAACATGAACCATACTGATATAATCAAAAGCATCTTGTTTCGTGTACGGATGCGGAAAGTGATCCATCACGTTATTCCAGATCTTTTCATTGTTGGCATTCTCGGCTAATGAATCGCAATCCGAGAACCGCCATTCGCGCACGACAAATCCGTCCCCTTCTATCCTCACTTCATGCGCTTTCTTCCGTAACATTAAGAACTCATTTCCCTGACTCTCCGATCGGGGTAAATCGCTTATACTTGTTTTCATAATTGCCAGATTCGCTCAGAATCTCTCCTTTATCATGGTTTGTTTTTGTATTTAAAACAATACAAACATACATAGTTTAACGATATTGTGTACCGCAACCGTGAAATATTTTTTCATGCAATCATTCAGCATCTTAACATCTGAATAGACAAAAAAATAATCCGGATTACGGTACTAATATCAATAAAATATTCCCAACAAACACTTCCTCCGGCAATTCGAGATTAAAAGAAGTGATGCACGAGCTTGATCGCCTTGGAACGGGACATCTCACCCGGACTTGTTCCCGGCACCCCCTCGGGAATCGGCGTTTTATGCCGTTCAAAATGTTTTACCCACAACGGATTGGTTTCCCCGGTTCTCTTGTCCTTGAAAGACATAGGCGACGCCTTGAAAATAGGCTTTCCGTTACGTCGGAGAAATGCCAGATAGATAATCTCACTACAATAATAATCATCGTTATCCGGCAAAAAGACATAATCGTAAGGTTTTCCCAAAAGGGATTTCATTATTTCGATCGCCTTCGGGATAGACTTCCGGAAACGGGGTTTCAAACGTCCGACGACCACCAACGGTTTGCCGTTTACCAACTTGGCTTGTTTGAGATACTTTTCCAAGGGTGTTTTACACACCACGGGCATCGTGGCTTCCAGCACGAAAATCTCACCCTCTTCTATCACGACGACTCCCACGTGGGAAAAATTCAAATCATCCGCACTTGTCGTCACGTTCTCGATCGCTTTCACGAAAGAGGTCTGCGCCTTATTCGTCTGGAACAGGATATCCCCTGTTTTCAGTTCAAATGTTTTCTGCGCGTAAAGGGTTACTGACAGTGCCAGTAACCACGTTATCCATAATAGTCTTCTTATCATCATTTCTATTTTCTATTGGGAAATATCAAAACAGCCAAAAAGCCGTAAATACCGCACACGAGAACCACCGCAAGATCCAAGTAATTGAATACGTCACGGAAATTCCGTCGATGATACAACTTGATGAACAAAAGACAAACAGCCAAGGCGATATTGAGGTACATAAACCGATGCATATCGTAAGACTCGATCTTCAATTCCTTGGGAGCGCTTCGGGTAAACCGGGCCTTAAAAGGGAAAAGATAATTTTCCCGCTGTCCTTCCCTAGAGTTCTCGTACAACGGATATACCTGCAATTCCGACGCCAACAAATTATGCTCTTTATCCATAACATATATCTTTGCCCGGTCTGTCCCGTACAATTGATACGTGTAGAAGAAAAGATCCTCGCTCATCGTGACCAGACTGCCGTACTCTTTATAATCGTATATCGGAAGCTGGAAGAAACTGTAATCTTTTATTCGTAACAGGTAGATATTCAAATCCTGATCATACACGTACCCGTAGTTCACGGTATCCACGAGGCAATTCATTCCGTCCACTTTCATCCCGGCAGGCAACGGTATATTATGGCAAACGGGAGCCCCGTCAACCATTTTCAAATGATAGAATTTATCCTTGCTGTCTATCATAAAATACCCGTCATCTTTGGATTTAGAAGTAGAAGGCATCCCGTAGATGTTCTTTATCGGGAAAAGCATTCCCTCCTTTTTCATCGCTTCCGTGAAACGGTCGCTTTTCTCCCGGTTCACACTCTTTACCCGGTTGAGCGCGGTTTCTATAAATTCAATCCCGTTTTCCGTCAGCCGGAACATATCTTGAGGAAGTTCCATCTTTACCCGATCGGTATGTGACTCGAACATCCATAACAAACTTTTTCTTCCCGGCCCTGTTCCCAAAAACAAAGGGAAACGTGCCGCATCCTGAATCATCTGCAAGGTAACGTGTTGCCCGCGGATCGTGTCGGGAAAACGGTTCTCGTACATCAATTGCCGGCAATTCCGCATCGGGAAAACATCCATCAGAGCCTCCGTATTATACGTGTTGCCCGTGCGGTCATACCCTACCTGTATCTGGCGCAATTGTACCGTGTCGTACTCGTATTTCAACCACACGAAATCATTCAATGTTTCGCTGAACGCGAGTTGCGTGCGCCTCTCCCGTTGTTCAAATGTTTTCTTGTATATCTTCGGGAACTCAAGAGCCATGACCAACACGGCTAACATGACCAGAGCCAATCTTATCATTTTAGGTATCATACTCAATTCTCTCCTATTTTAAAACGGTTTGCAGTATATATCATTCCAAGGCTCGCGATAACGAGGATCACGGTCAGTAACGGATACAGATCGGACATATCACCGCCCAACAAGAATATATCCAATAAATAGTACACCACAACAGCGTACAGGAAACGGAATTTCCAACTCGGTTCCATGGCAATCATCGCCACGAAAAAGTAGGTGGCAAAACCTCCCAGAATCCAAGGAATAAAGGCTTTTATCGCCATCAGGTGCATCTCTCCCGGGAAAAAGTAAAGATCAATCAGGAAAAATACAGCCATAAAGATCACCATTAACCCGAGAATCACGAGAAAACCGTATAAAACCATCGTGTAGAGCATCACGATCTCGTTCAGCGGCAAGTGCAAAGTCAATTTGATCCGTTTTTGCAACACTTCCGGCAGATACTGGGAAACCCCTACCAACAAAGCGATAATAAACGGTATATTCCGAAATATACCGTAATGTGGTCTGCCCCCTCGGGTAAACCACTCGAACACGTATTGCGAACCGCCTTCCGCGTTGATAATATTACTGTTCAAACCGATGAAAGCATAGAGGATTGTACCGATTCCCAGCACGAGGGACGCCAGCACGAACCATTTTGTTTTCAACCATTCTTTATAAAAAAGATGTAATGTCATAATCTTAATATTTACCCGTTAAACCAATAAATGCATCTTCCAACGTCATGTTTACCTGTTCGAAACCGGAAAACGCCAACCCTTTGCCCGTCAACATCGCTTGCACTTCTTCTGCCGATGCATAGGTATAAAGTTCATAATGATTCTTTATCCGGTCTGCCTCCACCGTCAACGCTTCTTCTTTAAGGTTTATGTCATCTCTTTCCAGATCAAAGGTAAACTGATGAAATTTCTCCATAAATTCGGACGCAGAACCTCTCAACAAAACTCGGTTGTAGTCCATAATCAAGACATCGTCAATCAAGCGTTCCATGTCTTGAATGATATGAGAAGTCAGGAATACCGTTTTGTTACCCGCCTTCGCGTATTCCCGCATGTGATCCACGAACAGACGACGATAACCGGGGTCCAATCCCAGCGAAAAGTCATCCAGAATCAAGAGATCAGGATCTTGTGCCAGAATCAATCCCAATGCCACCTGAGCCCGCTGTCCACATGACATACTGGACACTTTTTGCGTCGGCAATATCTTCATCCGGCTCATCAATTCGAAATAAGCATCCCGATTCCAGTTTTTATAAAATCCCGAGTAAAATTTCTCTATCTGGTAGATATTCATAAACGAATACTGGATATGTCCCTCGATGAGGTACCCCAGACGTCGTTTGGTTTCCGGGCTTAAATTCCGGGTTGACTCCCCGTAAATCAAACATTCCCCGGAACGAGGCTGAAGGAAACCGTTCAGAATATTGATCGTGGTTGTTTTCCCGCAACCATTTTTCCCCAACAGTCCCATGATATGACCTTTTTTGACTGAAAAATTCAGATTCTCGTAAATCAACCGTTTCCCGTAATAGTGAGTCAGATTTTTACATTCAATTATATTTTCTTCCATGAGTTTTCATTTTTATTATTTCCGAATCGGATATATCAACACACCAACAAACCCGAAGATTCCGAATACCGCCACGAGCAACACGTCAATCACGTTGAACACGTTTTTCACGTCCAGTCCTTTCCGGCGTTTCATCCATAAAAGTACTCCCGCCAAAACGAGGTTTAACCATATAAACTTGACGAACGGTTGCCCCTCGGTACTGATATAGTAACCATTGACGTACGAGAAAGTTGTGGTCACAAAGGGGAACAGGAACCCTTCCGCCATCCCGGCTCCCGATTTCTCGTACACATCGGAATGGATACCGTATTTGTCCACTAACTTATAGTCCCGATCAAAAATATATAACTTCTCAAAACCGTCCTTCTGTATGGAAACCATGTGATAAAAGAGGTTGCCCATCACGTCGAATACTTTGAATGAATCGTAATCAAAATCATCCAGTTCCAATTTAAGCACACGATCATCTACCGTCAATATATACACCCCGTTGTTGTCACCGAAAAGATAAGCCACCACTTCCGGGTGATCGGGTTCGCACTCTACCCGTCGCAATTTAATCCCGTCGGGCAAATCAATCTTGCGACACACCGGCTTGTATGCCCGGTAACGTACTTGAAACAACTGGTCTTTGCTATCTACAAAGAACAATCCGTCATCCCGGTTACGTCCCGTACTGGACTGCCCGTACAACTTCTTTGCCGGGGGACAATAACCAAATCCGCGTAACTCTTTGTCAAACAAGGCACTTTTTTCCTCGTCAACCCGATTGGTTTCGCAGTTATAAAACTCGATACCGTTCCGGTTCACCCGCATCATGTCATTCGTGTAGATATAACCCACCCTATCGGTTCCCCCGTGTACCAACGGCGTCATGGCATAATAGCGTCCCCGTTCCGTTAAATTCACGATATGGCGATAGCTGTTTGCCGCCACCAGTTGCGGAGTCACGGGAACGCCGTCCACCGTGTCGGGAAATTCACCCCGTTTCATTAATTGCGCCATACTGGAAAAAGGTACCATCCGTTCATATTCCTGACGGGAATATTCGTTTCCCAATGTATCGAGCAACCTGTCTTTTTTCAATCCCCAAATCACAAACTGTTTTGTCACCTCGCTATAATTCAAACTCACGTACTTCACGTTCCGTTTGAAAGAGGTTCTGTAAAAATCCGGTATCACGATTGAACCGATAAACACGGTCAACAATACCATTATTATTCGTACTACCTTTGCTGTCATAATTATCTCTCCCCTTTAATAAACCGATATGATGTATATAAAAGCGCCGTACAAGGCACAAATGCCATAATAGCCAAAGCCGGAATAATATGACGCGTATCCGCATGTTCCACCCCGATATAAAATTGTTTCACGAGGAAAAAAGCCACGATGCCGTACAAAAACTGGTAAAACAAATTCGGCTCCATGGAGATCATGGCAATCATAAAATAAACGGCGACACCACCCAACAACCAAGGCATCAAGGAAGTCAATACCGCCCAACTTTCCTCAAAAGGAAAATACTGGTTATTCAAGTAAAAGAAAGTTCCGAACACGAGCACGTATGCCGTCATCAATAAAAGGAATCCGAAACAGAGCATCATGTAAAGGGCTACTGTATTGTGCATCGGTAAATGAAGCGTCAATTTGATACGCTTGTCGATGACTTCCGGCACGTATTGCGACAACCCGATACACACGCCCATCAACAGGGGTACATATTTTATCAGCGAATTATAATAATTCGCCTGTGGAATCCCGTAAAACACGTTCATCAAGTAATTGAACGAACCTTTCATCCGCACGTTATTATCCACGTCAAGGAATATATACGTGACAATCGCCAACCCCAACAACACGATGAAAAACAAACACCACCGCGTTTTCAACCATTCTTTATAAAAAAGATGTAATATCATATTTCTAGTATTTTCCGGTTAAACCTATAAATGCATCTTCCAATGTCATCTTCACAGGTGTAAAATCACGATACACCAGTCCTTTTGCCTGTAACATCGCTTCCACTTCATCCCTCGAAGCATAGGTATAAATTTCATAGTGATTTTTAATACGATCAGCCTCCACGATCATCGCTTCCGTTTTGAAATCCAGATCATCCCTGTCCAGATCAAACGTGAATTGATGGAACTTCTCCATAAACTCGGTGGCGGATCCCCGCAACAATACCCGGTTGTAATCCATGATCAGCACGTCATCAATCAGACGCTCCATATCCTGTATGATATGAGAAGTCAGAAACACCGTTTTGTTTCCCGCCTTGGCATACTCCCGCATATGATCCACGAACAGACGACGATAACCGGGATCCAGTCCCAGCGAGAAGTCGTCCAGAATCAACAGGTCGGGATCTTGTGCCAATATCAATCCCAACGCCACCTGCGCCCGCTGCCCGCATGACATACTGGACACTTTTTGTGTCGGCAATATCTTCATCCGATTCATCAGTTCGAAATACGCTTCCCGGTTCCAGTTTTCATAGAAACCGGAATAAAACTTCTCGATCTGGTAGATATTCATAAAAGAATATTGTATATGTCCTTCTATCAAATATCCCAACCGCCGTTTCGTGTCCGGGCTCAAGTTCCGGGTACTCTCGCCATAGATCAGACATTCCCCGGAACGAGGTTGCAGAAAACCGTTCAAAATGTTGATCGTGGTTGTTTTGCCACAACCATTCTTTCCCAATAGTCCCATTATATGCCCCTTCTTCACGGAGAAATTCAGATTCTCGTAGATCAGACGGGTTCCATAGTAATGAGTCAGATTCTTACACTCGATTACATTCTCTTCCATAAATAATTTACATTAAATACACATTAATTACACACATACGTTACCCTGTTTCCTCGTGCGAGGAAAGTTAAAAGAAAGGATGTGTCAAGAACTCCTCCGTCAGCTTCGCCGCCACCTCCTCTATAAACAGAGGAGGAGCTGGTGATTCTTACCGAAGACAGTGAGTAACTCAGCTCTCCCTCTGTTTATAGAGGGAGTACGGCGAAGCCGGGAGGGAGTTTTTGATATAGTGATAAGTTTTTGACACATCCTCCATAAATTATTTTAATTACTAAAATACGGTATATACATCAACACTTTACCGGGCACAGCCCCCACGCAGGAAGAATACTCCGCCACATCCTCTGTCCGGATATTCACGGTATACATGGAACTGGTTTTCGCACCCGTGTTGTAAGTAAATACAGCCGTGTACAACTCCTCGTCACCACCGATCAATGAAGCCTTAGGCACCGGAACCACCTCCACGATATCATCCGCGAAACTCTTGACCACCGTCGGGGTTTCCAATCCTTCATAACTAAACCGCCACAAATCCTTACCTTTCGCGATATAGGCATAATTCCAACCCACCGGAACCACGGAAGTAAACCAGATGGCATCCTTATTCATACCTCCCGCCCAAGCGGTCACGTCTTTTGCCTGTTTGAACTCTATCACATGCGGAGTCGCAGTATATTGCACAAACGAATAGATATACATCGTGTAGATCGCCCCTTTCCGTCCGATAACAAAGAACCGCAAATTCTGTTCGGAAGCATTAATCGCTGTCGGTTCACGGAACAACCCGACAATCTCGTCCACGTTCAGCGTGCCGCCGTTTCCGTCGCTCACCGCTTGTCGCATATAGCCTCTGGCTTCACTGTAATTGTAATAATACACGTCGCCATTCGTCATTCGTTGCAAAGTCACATGAGCGTTACGCGTATAGGGTAACGCACCGATCACCTGTGCCACCCCCGATTCATTCCCCGTGGAATTCGGATCGAGTAGCTGATACGGGTAAGAACTGGTCATCGGCAACATGAACAACTCATTCCCGATCAATATCTCCTGCATACTATTGTAATACCCATGCTTCGCATTGATCGCGGCAGTCGGCACACTTGTAAATGTTTGATCTTGAATTGTCCCCATGTAATTCCCGAACGGAAATCCCCCGGTATTGGTCGTCTGGATCATCACCCCGTAATCCGGGGCTGCATTCGTGTAAACGGATAACTGACTCACGTCCAGTGTTGCCCCCACGAACGGTCCCTGTATCGTCCGGCTAGGATTGTAGCGATTGTACATATCCGTCAATATCGTGGTGAAATTCTGTGGTTGTGCAGGATTGGAGCCTTGTATGGAACCCCATTCCAGCGTCCCGTCCGCTTTCTCGTAAACCATCACACCAATTAACGGCATTGCCGTCGGCGTAATCTTCACTTTCACCATATAATAGCCGTCATTGGAAGTCGCGTAACATTTCCATGTTTCCCCGGTATTTTTATTACCGATGGCAAGCCAGAAATAGGCTTCCCCGCTCAATAACTCCACGTTCGTCGGGGTGATCGTCCATGCCAGATTTAAAGTAGAAGCTATCGTATCGCCCCCCATCACCCAATGGAATTCAAAATCCTCCGGTTTCACGCCCGCCTTGTATTCCACGATCGGGTTGATGCGCAACACTTCACCTTCCGAGAGCGTCACCCGCCCGTAGGAACTACCCGGAATTTCAATCCCCGTGATGGAGATAAAATCCGTCCAACTCGTGTAATCGTAACTTCCCTTGTCCTCGTAACACCCCACGAATCCGACCACGGCAACCAGAAGTACATGTATAAATCTATTTATCTTTTTCATAGGTCGTTCCTTTTAAAATTCAACAACACCCTTAAATACTACACGCTCGCCATTATCATACGTCGGATTGGCTTCAAACCACTCGTATGTTTTCTTGGCATAAGCAAACAGGACAGATTTGTTAGGCGCCAGCCAATCGGCAGCCGGGATATTATTCAATTCGATAAACTTTTCCGCCTTGATTGCCGAATAAGTACCACCGTAATTACCCAAGCTGTTCTTGTTCCAGAATGTAGGTTGTGAAGTCAACCCCGCCCCGGAAATCCGCACGATCATGTATTGATAGAAATCAATCCCTTTCTCAAAATTCTCGTTCGGCACCAATTCAATGTATAACCGTCCGTCCACTTTATCTTTCATCACCTCCTTCGCATCAATCTTCAAAACGGTAGAATCAATATATCGTCCCGCCCGGAATACCTGTTCCGTTTCCAGCGTGAAATGTTTTCCTTCCGTCACCCCGAACGACTCCTCCGGAATAATACGCAATTTGTATTTCCGGTCTGTATCTGCAATCTTTCCCGACAAACGAACCGGAATATACAGTACGGCTTCTTCCACGCCGCTATTGAACAAGGCCAAAAACTGCAAACTATCGTTCTTGTACTCGGAAAGGTATTTCGTTTTCGGGAAATTCAGACTGGCCACCTCTTCATCCACTTTCATAATCTCTTCCCGCTGGCAAGCCCACAATGTCCCAAAACAAATAATCGCTAATATAAATCTCTTTCTCATATTCATTGTATTACGATTTATTTATTACCCGATCAATAAACACGTCCGCCGTCATATTCCGAGGACGGAATATCCGGGGTGTACTTTTCAACATTCATGGTAATCACACCGGAAGCTAAGTATCCCTTTTCTATCTCCGGTGCATTCCGGCGTTTATAGGCGTAAAATACCTGACCGTCACCGATCATTTCACGCCGGTACTCTTTCAGTATTTCGGCAAGAATCGCCTCCTTTTCGGTTCCCGTGAACACGCCCCCCAAACGGGAAGACTGCAACACGGTCAACAAGCGGAGCGCCTCTCCCGTGGATACCGCATGAGCCGCAGCCTCGGAAGCAATCAGGTACATCTCACCCAGTTTCAACATCGAAACCACCGGACGAGGGTACAAAGCGAGGTCTTTCTCCAAAGTGGCACGTCCGTATTTCGCCAGATACATATTGGAACCTGACCCTTTTTTCCACGCCAGCATACGAATATCTCCCGTCGATGAATAAAATTTAGGATAACGGCTCGACTGCAACCGGAAACGCTCGAAATACGAGAAACTGGTACGGAAATAATAATCGATATAATCACCGATTTCATCCACCTGCAACCCGAAGATATACTCCATGGGGCAACTCCGGTTCACGTAATCGTTCTGCGAGTCCTTCGTGCTCAAATCATCCATCGTCAGGAAACGTACTCCCAATCCGTCCGCCGCCCCGATCACGTCCATTGCCGCATCATAAGCCTCCCGGTAATCCCCTCTCCACAAGTACACTCTTGCCTGCAAAGCTCTCACGGCGTAATAATTCATCTTCAACTTCCGGTCGCCGCTCAAATAAGTAGCCCGATAAGTCTTGCCGGAAGAGATAGGATCATTATCCTTCATCATCATCTCCGCCCGTTTCAGATCAACAAGTATACGATTCAATATCGTGTCGGAATTAGAAGAAGGAGTAAAATCCATCCCGTAAGTTTCCTTATAGGGTATTCGCTTCTGTGTCTTTCCCTCCTCCGTCGTGTAAGGCGGTTGGAAAATCCGTAACATATCGAAATGCATATACGCTCTCAAAGCGAGAGCCTCGCCGAGCAACACTTCTTTCGCTCCCGGTTCGAACAAACCCGCGTCCTGCGTTTCCAGATTCTCCAACAACAGGTTGTCATTGGCAATGGCATTGTACGTCATTTTCCAAATCGCCGTGAGCGTATTTTCAATATTCCCGAAGCGGGTCTGCAAGGGATAGTAATAGGTAGCGAAACCGTTAAAATCACCTTGGTCATAATAAGGTTCTATCAAGGATGCCTGCGCCATACTCATCGTCTGTCCCATGATTTCCAACTGGCACACGGTCATCGAATTCCCGTAAGCATCCTTATCCGCCATCTTCAAGTACACCCCGGACAGGGCGGAATAATAACCGTCCTCGTTATCAAACACTTTCTCCGACGTGATCTGCGACTGTGGCAACACTTCCAACCAATCACCGCAAGAACTGCATAACAAGTGACCAACCAATACAAATACAAGTATATTAATCTTTTTCATAATCTCTACCTTTTAGAAGTTAGCTTGAATAGAAAGATAGAACGTGCGGGCAAAAGGATAATTCAATCCTCTCTCCTGTTTGATCGTCGACACGTAGAACAAATCGTTCGTCGATAAACTGACTTTCAATAAAGACAATCCCAGAAAATCAATATCCCGATCATTCAACGTGTAAGTCAATCTCAAAGAAGTCATCGACAAGAAATTATCTTTCTGCACGAAACGGGAAGTCGGCTTCAACTGTGCCAGATTACTGTATCCCTTGTATCGGGCAATATCTCCCGGTTGCGTCCAACGTCCTTTCAAAGCCCGGCGATCCATATTCTGGGAGAAATCACCTCCCTCGATCTTCTCGTATAAAGTCTTGTTATACTTGTCGGCACCGAACGAGTATTGAAGATTCATACCCAAACTCCACCGCTTGTAATCGATATTCACACCGAAAAATCCTTTCAAATCCGGTTCCGTGTTTCCCACGACCACTTGATCTGCCGAATTCCACGTGAAAGTCCGTTCCCCGTCCACGGTCATGAACACCTCTTGTCCCGTACCCGGATCAATACCTGCCGAACGCACGGCATAAATAGAATTCAGTGATTTACCCTCTTCAAACATGAAAACCCGCTCCAACTTCGTCTTTCCCGTACCCGTGGTTTGGTTCTCCTTTACCGTTTCGTTATAATCCTTCAACGCATCGGAAATACTCAACAACTTATTCTTGTTGCGAGCCCCGTTCACGAACACGTTCACACGCCAGTCCTTCGTCCGCACGGGAGTTACACTCAACGCAAACTCTAATCCTTGGTTGCGCACCTTACCCATGTTGGCTTTATAAGTCGTGAAACCCGTTGAAGGCAAGATAGCTATATCCGTCAGGTTGTTGTTGGTCGTGTTGGAATAGAAGTTAAAATCAAAATTCATCAACCCTTTCAGCATACTGAATTCCAACCCGATATTACGGTTTGTCGTGGTCTGCCATTTCAATTTACGGTTGGCGATGGACATGATCTCCGCACCCATCACACCGTCGTACATCTTCATATAGTTATAAAGAGTCATGATCTGACTTAATTGGAAATTAGAATTTCCCACCGTTCCGATATTTGCCCGAATCGCCAGATTCTCGAAAATACCGTGTGACCGCATAAAACTCTCGTTATAAATATTCCACCGTACCCCGACAGACCAGAACGGAGCCGAGCGCTGATTGCTGGCAAAATTGGAAGAACCGTCCAGACGTCCCGTTATATCCACAAGATAACGATTGTCCCAAGAGTAGTTGAAATTACCGAAAACCCCGGCAGAACGAGTGGTAGAACGATTTCCGGAAGGTCCCTTATAAGGGTCAAACTGCACGGCATACGAGGGATATCCCAAAGCATCATCCAAGAACCCGACAGAAGTGTAACCGTCACTCTCCGAATTGGTTTCCTTCAACTCCCCGCCAATAATTCCTTGCAACAAATGTCTTCCGAAAGACTTCGTGTAAGCCACGGTCAAGCGCCCGTAATAATCAAACTGCGAACTATTGGTCATATTATAAGTTCCCCGTTTATAGATATTCTTCAATATATACCCTTCACTGGTCGATTCGCCATCCGTAACCGATGTATAGTCAAAGAAATCAGCCGATAACGGCGAACGATAGACTTCAGATTTATCCTGTACATTATTCACAGAGAAAGATCCCTGCACACGCAATCCTTCCCACGCTTCCCAGTTAAATCCCAAGTTAAATGTCAGATTCGTGGTTTCTCCTTTACTAAAACTACTCAGGTATTTCGCCTCATAGATCGGGTTCAACTGTTCCGAGAATGTATTACCCGTGAAATCCGGTCTGGGGAAACCCTCGTAAATAGGTATATTACTATAAGAAAGCATCGGCAAATATTTCCCGTTCTCGTCTTTCATCCGGTAGAAAGGCAACAAATTGGCATACGTGGAGAAACTCCCGTAAGGAGAATCCGTGTTGTCCACCAGTGCAAATTGCAAATCACTGGTTACCTGCAAACGGTTGTCATTGTACAGCAACTTCAAACCCGCCCCGTAACGATTACGGTCGGAACCTTTCATCACGCCTTGACTGGGAGCTGCCGTCAGATTTACCTGATAACGGATATTACGACGCTCTTTTTCCCCGAAACGGGTACCGCCTTCCAACATGATCGTGTGAGTATGCTGAATCGCCGTTTGTAGCGGCTGTGACAGCCAATAAGAATCCACCCCATTCGCCACCTCCTGTTTCAATAACATATAGAGATTCTGGCGTCCCGGGTTTCCACCCAACAAATCCTCGTAAATATTGGTTGCCGTGTTATCCCCTTTATTCCCGTTCGTGAATAAATTGGATCTCTCGTAATATTCCAATAATTCCGAAGCGTCCATCAAGTTGTAAGAAGACAAATCCGGTACTTGGATACTCCCGTTAAAAGAGTACGAGAAACGTAATTTACCACCCTCCGGCACCTTGGTTTCTATCACGATAACCCCATTCGCAGCCCTCGAACCGTAAATGGAAGCCGCCGCCGCATCCTTCAATATGGTCACGGACTGTATCCGGTTCATATCGAGATCAAAAACCTGTTGCACCGAAATCTGGAAACCATCCATGATAAAAATCGGCAATGAAGTGTACGTCTGCAAATTCCCTTGCGAGATATCCGGCATACTACTCTGTCCGCGAATCTCGATCTTATCCGGTACCCGGTTCGGGTCGGAACCGAACAGCCCCTCGTCGTCCACGATCGAGAACGAGGGATCGAACACCTTCAACGCATCAAAAAGATTTGTCGGGTTCACGTTACGCAAGTCCTCCCCTTTCACTTGAATAGCCGTACCAGTGAAACTATTTTTCGCTTTCGTACCGTATCCTGTAACGATCACATCTTCAATCTGTTCTACTTTATATACCATCTTCACGTCAATAACACGACGTCCTTTGATAGCAATAGTCTGGGTTTCCATTCCGATAAACGAGAACACGATCTCCCCTTCCAAGGATGGCACCCGTATGCGGTACTTTCCTTCGGCATCGGCAGAAGTTCCTTGAGTGGGAGTTTCTTTATAAACCACTGTCACACCGGGTAATATTTCGCCCTGTTGATCCCGGACTGTTCCGGTAATCTCGAACAACTCCACGGTCTTCACACCCGTTTTAACCGGGGCTTCCTTGGAAATGACGATCGTTTTGTCTACCGTTTTGTAAGTCAGATTCAGAGGCGTCAATAATTTACGCAACGCCGTATCCAACGGGACATTCGTCACTTGAATTGTCACCAGTTGAGTCGCGTTCACCAGTTCGTTATTATAGAATATCTTGTATCCTGTCTGTTCTTGGATAGACTGGAATACCGTTTCTAATTTCACGTCTTTTACATCCAAGCTCACCATTTCTTTCTGCGCGTAACCCGCCATCACGAGGAAGCTTTGCAGAAATAAAAACAGGAAACTTTTCAAGAAGAATTTCCGAATATTCATCTTGGAATTTCCGGCTTCAAATATATTACATAATTTCTCCTTCATAATTCTGTTCCTTTTATATAGTTCCATATTCCGATTCAATTCACGGGAATAGGCCACGTGTACTTGGCAGCCGTCATATCCGTGCTTCCCCCGGTATAAGACGGTATGGAAGAAAGGTTCCACCTCTTGTAGTTATAGAATAACTGTCCTTCACCCAAAAACTCGCGAACATACTGGGTACGAATCTCCGCCCGGAATTCCTCCGGGGTTGAATGCTCTGTCAATGTCGTTCTGGAAAAACGTTTATTGATAAATGTACTCAAGTAACCGTATGCCCCTGCCAAATCACTCTGTTGTAACGCCGCTTCGGCCGCAATAAGATATGCCTCGCCTAGTTTGATCATCGGGATACGGGGCGACGTTTCACTGTCTTTCACCAAACTCGTGGAATCGAATTTAGGAAGCATACTAACCAGATCCGTCTTGAACCATTTGAAACGCAAATCGTCCGCCGCGCTTGCTTTCCATGACGCCGCATCCACTACGTCGGACAACGGGATGCCCCGTTCGGCAAACAATTCGTTTGAAAGCACGCTAAAGTCTTTATCCGCGGGAGCTAATCCCCAGAGATGCTCTACCGAGAAACCCAAATCAGTTCCCGCCGTCGTGGCAAAGGCAAAATACCCGTCGTCGATTATCGCATCCGCACAACTCCGTGCATCCGTGTATCCGGCACTTGTTCCCAACACGAGGGAAACCCGTGCTTTCATACCGAGAGCGGCGTAATAATTCATTTTCCAAACCCGGTCTGCCGGCTTCGTGCCGAACAAAGCATCCGTGTTATAGCTTTCGCCCGTGGAAATCGGATCGTATTTCTTCAGTTCATCGATTGCCGCGGTGAATTCCTGCACAATCTTTGTCACAAGTTCCAGATTCGTCAACGATAAAGGCTCTGCCTTCGTACCTTCCATCCACACCACACCTTTAAAATTAGCATCGGCGGTTACCGAAGGATGGAAAAGACGCACCAACTCATAATGCAAAGTAGCGCGCAACGCTTTCAACTCGGCGAGCATCATCTCCCGCGACCCCTCGACAAAGACCACTTCTTTTTTCTTTTGCAACAGCCGGGTCAGATTATTACAGGAGTAAATGGCATGATACATCTTCACCCAAATACCCGAAGCCATTCCCCGAACCAATGAAGATTCATAATTGAAATCGGAGATCGGTTTTAATGCCTCGTCCGGGACAAACGTCTGTCCCAGAAACTCCACTCCGCCCAACGTCAGATTAGCTCCATACAAATCCCTATCGCGGATTTCGGTATATATTCCGTTCATGGCATTCCGAAAAGCGGATTCGCTACTGAACAATGCCTCTTCATCAATATAATCCTCCTTAGGCGCAACATCAAACCAATCGTTGCAAGCACTAAACAGAAGAAGCAACAATACTACAATATAATATTTCTTCATAATCATTCTCATTTAAAAAGTGGCTTGAAGAGAGAAAGTAAAACCGCGGGCGAAAGGATAAATCAATCCCCGTTCCATCTTCGCGGACGAAGAGTAAAACAAATCATTGCAACTTACCCCCAGTCGTAAACTCTTCATGTACATCTTTTCCGCCAAAGCCGTATCAAAACGGTATCCCACGTGCAAAGAAGAAAGAGACAACACGTTCCGGGTTTCCACGAAACGGGAAGTCGGCAATGTTAAAGTGTTCTCAAATCCTTGCCATTTTGTATTCTGTCCGGCTTTTTGCCATTTGTTGCGCATCTGCACGGGACCATTGGCGTACAAATCCGCCATATCCACGAACTCGGCCGCTTCTTGGTTATACACCTTTCCGCCCAGCGAATAGCGGAACATACAATTAAAATCCCAATTCCCGTAATTCCCGGATAACCCGAAACTACCCGCAAGCTTGGGCGTAGGATCCCCTTGACAGGTAATATCATCGACATTCCACACGCCGGTCTTCCCGTTCGTACCGACATAAATCTCTTTCCCGGTAGCCGGATCCACCCCGTCTGATTTCACGGCATAAATAGCATTCACCGCTTTACCCTCCGTCAACTGCCGTCCCGTTTCCGCGTACGCTTGATTGTATTTCTCCCGGTAATAATCGGGAACCGTCACCAATTCATTCTTGTTCATGATCCCGTTCACGAGCAGGTTCAAAGAAAGTCCCTCTTCGTCCTTCCATATCCCGGCATTCAAAGAAAACTCCAACCCGGAATTCCGTATCTCACCGTCATTTACCCATTTCTCGTCAAACCCGGTCACGACATCGCTCTTTTTCAATACCACCAGATCTTTGCTCAAAGTATTATAATAACGGGCTTGAATATCAATCCTTTCCCACATGGACAGCTGTACCCCGACATAAAAATTACGGTCGCTTCTCCACTTCAAGCGAGGATTATAGTTATTAATCTGTGATAGAGTTACCAACCCCAACGAATTTTTGATCCCGTTCAAATAAGGATTGTCGATATCATAAGCATACACCGGATTCACTTGATTATAGTCAAACTGGTATCCGGGTACTACCCCCACTCCCGCCTGAAGAGTCAGACGATTCAATAATTCACATCCCGCGAACATCTCTTCCCGGTGAATATTCCAACGCCCGTTAATCCCCCAAGAAGTCGCCACTTGTTTTTTGGGCGCCAAACGGGACGATTTTTCCACCCGCAACACGGCATCCGCCATATAACGATCGGCATAATCGTAACTGATCACGGCATAGCCACCGAACAAACGGTCACGAAATTCCCTTCCCCCCGGTTTTCTGTCAAAAGCGTATTTCTGGGCAAAAGAAATGTAATTCATGTGATCGCTGGCAAGCCCGACACCGGTATAATTATCGCTATACACTTTAGAGGCATACGAGTGAATCCCCAACAAGGTATTCAAACGGTGATGCCCGAATTCATTCCGGTAATTCAGCATCAGTTTCTCCTCGTAAACCGTCGTGTTGTTCCGACGCACGGCATATTCCCCGGCAAACTCGGAATCCTCGATCGGCAAGCCCATAAACCGGTATGACTTCGGGGAAACAAATTGATCTTGCTTGTTAAAATCCTTCGAGAAAGCAAAATGTCCCGACAAAGTCAATTCCTCCGTGATCTGCCACGCCGCTTGCAAGTTATTAATCACCCGTGTAGTCCTGTTCTTGGAAAAACCGGACAGCGTCGTCTCGTAAAACGGAGAAGGCTGAGGATTAAACGTCCCGCTACCCAACTCGGCCTCCGCAACTCCATCCTCAGAATACTTCCGGTAATACGGGTTGATAGCCATATAATTCATAAAAATCCCGTAAGGAGAATCTTTACTATAAATCACATCCACTCTCAACTCATCCGACACGGATATCCCTCGGTGGGAATAATTCAAACGGGTACCCACGGCATACATATCCCGTTTGGAACCTTTCATGATTCCCTTGTTTCCGGGGGTTGCCAATAAATACACTTGATAAAGCATGGAATTATCACCACCCTCCACTTCCAGACGGTGTTTGTGGCGGAAAGGCTTCTGAAGCGGTACCTTCAACCAATTCGTGTTACCGTTTTTCAAACGTGTCCGGTACAACTCCTCGTTCCCGTCATACAATCCCATCTCCTTCTCTAATGCCAACTTTTGCTTGGCATTCATCAGATCGTAACTACTCAAGTCAGCCATATCCACTCCCCCGTCAAAATGATAACGTACCCGCAACGTACCGGGACGGGTTTCATTAGTCGTGATCACGATCACGCCATTTCCTCCCCGTATGCCGTAAACCGCCATAGCCGCGGCATCTTTTATCACACTCACGCTTTTTACCCGATGTATATCAAAATCAGCCAATCGATCGATCGAGATTTCGTAACCGTCAACCATAATCAACGGTAAAACATTCTCCTCCATGTCGGAGCCGAGTATGGATTTCTTTCCCCGTATATCAATCGTTTTGGGTACATAATTCGGATCAGAACCATATAATTCAGCGTCACCTGCCACCCTCAGAGATGGTTCCATCACCTGAAGAGCCTTTAACAGGTCTGTCGGATGAAATCGTCTTAATTGCTCACCGCTAAAATAATCTCCCGCACTCCACGTCTTCCCCTTTTCCCGTGAATTCTGCACCTTCTCCCCCGAATCCACTTGAGCCATTGTAACAGCGGTGCTCCCTAAAAGAATCATTCCGAGCAACAGACCCCGAACAGAAGCATTCGAACGAAAAATTCCCGGATACTTCCTTTCCTTCACACGCAAAAGTTTAATCATAAGTTACTGTTTAAATGAATTAGATAATAATGTTTAGACATTATTCCTCCTGATGATAATTTTACCGTCCCGATAATCCAAGCTGAAAGGGATACCCGTGGAACGGATAACTTCCAACACACTGTCCAGATTATCAAAACGCTTGAACTCACCAGAGAAATGGTAATGATCCAGAATCGAATTATCTGCCTCGTAATCAAAGTTGTACCAACGAGATAATTGATGTATCACTTCGCGCAAAGTGGAATAATTAAAGACAAAATACCCCTCTTTCCACGCCGTGTAAACGCGAGGATCCACCCGACGAATCGAGATCCCTTTATTAGTCGGGTTATAGGCACTCTGTCTGCCTCGTTCTGATAAAACTTGATGAATATCGGGGTGATTCACAACACCCACATCTACACATCCTTCTAATAAAGTAGTGTAAACAAGAGATTCCCCGACATAGGCATTTATATTAAACTCTGTTCCTAAAACCTTTACCACGTGATCTCCGGAAATCACTTTGAAAGGTCTTTTCTCATTTTTTGCAATTTTAAAATACGCTTCTCCTTGAAGGTAAACAACACGCTCCGCATCAACATCATTCACGAAATACCGTAACGTGGACTCCGAATTCAACCAAATTTCACTACCGTCCGCCAACACCAGATGGTACTCCGCACCCTTAGGTACAACCAATTTATTATACTTTTCCTGTACTTTCGCTTGTTGTTTGGAATAAATGAGAGTTTTCACACCAACCTCAATCCCTTCTTTTTCTTCTATAAATTGTACCCTTGCATTCAACTCTATCGAGGTATTATCTTCCAAGTACAACACGGGAACACCCCGTCCCGGCACGATTTTGGCTATCGTTTGGTGCACGTCCTTCTCCTCATCCCCCCTCACGTCGCGTAACATCCAATACATAGTAACACTCAAGAATATAACCGCAACAGCTGCTGCCGCACTCCAAACAAATCTCCGTCTTCCGACACGGCGTCCCGTGGAAGCCTGTTCTCTCACTTTGGCTTCTTTCCACGCTTTCGTCACATCAAAATTCTTGTAGAATAACGCTTTCTCTTGGATAAAATCGGGATTGGAAATCTTTTGAAACAATTCATCTTTCTTCTCCTCAGCTCCTTCCCAACCGGCTATCGCCCGGTTATCCTCCTCCGTGGCTCTACCCAACACTTTCTTTCCCACACTCTCGCCAATCTTGATTGCTTCTACGATCTTTTTCATCTGTCTGTTTTTTTATTGTTCCTTTTCGACGGTTACAACACCCAAGTCGAAAAGTAAGACGACACCTATTTCAAAAAAATTAGAATTTATTTGTACACATAGATACAAATACAGGAACAACACACTGTAATTCAATTAAATAAAATTTTACAGCATGATTAAAAAAAATAAATAAAATACACACTCAGCCCTAATAACTGCTGCTTTTAACACTCGTCATCCGATCTATTCCCTCCCGGTAAAATTAATTTTTAATACGGAAACAGGATTAAAAGCAAAATTCTCAATTCACCTAATCTTTCCCGAAGATATTGATACGTCCGGGCTTTATGAGTTCTTACCGTATTCACGGAAATACCCAATTTCTCGGCAATCTCGTCATTCGAGTAACCGTCCAACGCCAGTAACATTACTTGACGTCCCATGTTTGACAATTTTAAAATCTCTTCATAAATCATACGGGAAGCCTCTTCTTGGATGATCGTATCGATAAAATAAGATTTATCGGCAAGATCATTCTGCATCTGTTGCTCCTCGCTCGCGTGTCGTGAAGTAATCTTTTGGTGTCTGATGTAATTCAAGCATTTATGACGTATCGTCTTGTAAAAGAAAGCCTTCACGTAATAAATATTCTTGAATGAAGCACGTTGCTCCCAAAAGGCTACAAATGTATCTTGTACAACATCCTCACACGTATCGTCCTGTCCCAAATAATTACGGGCAAAAGCAACAAACAAGGCAAAAGAATCATTGAAAAATTCTTTCAATTTTCCCGGATCACCTTCTTGCAGTTTCTGAAAAAAAATCTCGTCCGTAAATTTACCTTCCATTCTTTCTGATATTTAAATTCGTACACGTCGCATGAAATACCATGTAAACAGATACATCCGGGACAAATATATACAAAAACCTTATAGAATCAAATTTATCTTTAAAACCATTATTATCTATTTTAGTGCAAATAGAATGATACCCAATACAGTATAGATTTACATTGCATCGGAGGAATATAATATCTTTTTTACGATAATCAGGCATAAAAATAGAGTGGGACAAAAAAGTAGTCGGAAGAAAAATCTTCCGACTACTTCTCTTTATTTAATCGTTTTATATTCCATCGATTACATCCACACTTCTCGGATATCTTTTTTAAGCATTGATAATCCATACCACACCCGCATTGCTATTTATCACCCGGAAGGGGAGTATTTGAAAGGTTTGGTGTTGTACGTGGAGTAGTATCCAACAATTTTTTTAAAGTCCCGACGAGCTGATCCCAATGATCACCCCCGCTGATATCCAATATCACGGTACCGTCGGGACCAACCAGTACCAAACGGGGAATCCCGGTAACGGACTCGAATTGCACGGGATTTTCCACCACGCATTCTTTCATCCGGATATTATCCCACGACACATTTTCTTCTTCCAAAGCCTTAAGCCACTTGCCGCGATCCTCGTCCTTGGATATACCGATAATATCAAACTTCCCCGTCACATGATATTTCTCGTGTAACATCTTCATTTTCGGAGTCAATCCCCGGCAGGGAGAGCACCACGACGCCCAAAAATCAAGCAAAACATACTTACCCCGGTAATCTGACAAACGAACGGTCTTTCCCTCGGGCGTTTTAGACACGAACTCGTGCATCATACCCGTCAACCGGGTACGATACATCTTTTCCATGCGCCCGGTCAACTTATCCAACAAGGTATCCCGTTTCACCCGAACGGGCAACTCCATGTGTACTCCTACATAATCATTCAAATCCATCAATCCGGACGCACTTCTTAAATCTTCCAAAGTAGTCGGTTCCTCAATCCGATTACACACCGTATTATAATATTCTTGTTGCATCAACATTCTCACCTTCCGTACCAACTCACTCCCCCTCTCATCTTCCAAAGCCAAAGTATTCAATTCCCCGCCCCACGCATAAGGATAGTACAAATTACAATAAACATATTCGGGTGTATAAATTTTCGTGTACAAATCCAATTGACTTGTAACCCGTCCCGGAATCTTGTATCCTTTCTCCCCCAATTCTTGAACCACCTTGTGCTTCAAACTCAAGGGCATATTCGCTACCACTAATATATCCCACAACCGTCCTTTCCCGAAAGCCCGTTGAATCACCTCGCCATACTCCCCGTCACGTTGACGTCTTAATTCCTGAAGCATATCTTCAATACTATCCAGCGTATTCTGGTCTTTCGCCAACCACCCATTCATATACTTTTCTGCCAAAGCAAGTTTCTCTCTCGTGTATTGTTCCGTTATCGTGTTGATCTCGTAATAAAGCACACCTGCCACATCCCCTCGTATCTCCACTTTCAATGGTTCCACTGTTTCCACGGCAACCGTCACCCGCTCCTTTTCTCCGACAAAGAACACGGAAGAAAACCCGGACTCGGTCGCCAACCTCAATACCTTGGGTGCATAACGGACATCATAAACCGCCCGCCCGTTCTCGAAAGACAAAGGCACCATTTTATCCCACACGAACTGATATTGTTCAGAAATCCACAACGGCTCATCCCCTTGATAGAGAATCTCTACGCGTTGCCCGCGAACCACCATCACGACCAACATGATTCCGCACAAAATACAATATTTTATCTTTTCCATCATTCACTTGTTTATAGATTAGTACTCATCGCTTTCCGGGGAACATTATAAATATCTTCCCCTCTCAACTCTTTGGCAATGATCCGTCCTTCCGGATCAAGCAACAAAATAAACGGTATAGCCGTCCGGTTAAAAAATTGGCTCAACACATCTTCCGTGTCATGCAAATTCATGAAAACATCCATTTGTTTTTTCCGCAACGCCTCTTTCCACGCACCCTCTTTCTGGTCGGTAGAAATGGTTACCACTTCCAGTCCCTTGTCATGTAAAAGTTCGTAAGCCTTCCGCACGTTAGGCAACTCGCCCATGCAGGGCCCGCACCATGATGCCCAGAAGTCTATCAACACGTATTTTCCCCGGTAATCCGCGATAGAAACTTTCTCGCCATCCTCCCCGGGCAAAACAAAATCAGGTATCACGGCACCGATCACCGTTTTCAACTCTCTTTCCCGGTAAGTCGCTATCCTTTTATAAAAAACATCTTCCCGTATGTCTTCTCCGGTAAACATCTCTAAAGCTTTTCCTAACATTTCCAACGAGAAACGCTCCTTGATATCGTGCAATATCATCACTAGTGCCCATGAATCCGGGTTCTCCTCGATCATATCCAAAAACATCTCGTTCTTCACGGAAACTTCCCGGTAAAAAGCATTCCGGGCAAGAAACATACGTTCCATTGCACGATAAGCACTCAAAATATCAGACTCCCGTCCCCCATCCACGACCATATCCCGTCGTGTAAACCGATAACCGCTTGAATTAAAAAAATCAGGTTTCCCGTGCAATAAAACATTATAAGCGTACATTTCCGTCGTGTCTAATATAAAATCAGTTGATGCACCTTTCCCCTTCACGCCTATCGCCACGCAAACAGGCGCCAAAAACTCTCCCGTGAAAACAACTTGCTGCCGTTCATCCAACACGGCAGAATCCCGCCTTTCATAACTTTGCCCGTCAAACCCGAACAAATAAACCGTATCCCCCGGCACG
Source organism: Butyricimonas sp. Marseille-P3923 (assembly GCF_900184685.1). Taxonomy (GTDB): domain Bacteria; phylum Bacteroidota; class Bacteroidia; order Bacteroidales; family Marinifilaceae; genus Butyricimonas; species Butyricimonas muris. The sequence continues at coordinate 320,156 of NZ_FXXL01000007.1, read as the reverse complement.
CTACCATTCCCGTAAATCGAAACCGTTAAACGATAAGACGGGGCGGAACACCCCACCAGTAACCACACGTAACATCCAATGAATAATATAATACTTTTCATCCTGTTCATTTAAAATTAAAAAATCATTTATCTCCCACCTCGCGTAATATCCGGTAAATCAAACCGCTCGACACGAAAGGCAAATTATTCCATCTCAACACCCCTTCCGGGTCAACGATCGCGAAGTGCGGTATTCCCGTTATACCCAACATCTCGTGTACCCCTTTGGCACGCCCGTTCCAACGCAACTGCACGCCCTCCATTTTCTTCTCCCGGAGCAAATTCTTCCACTTCTCCCGATCAGCCGTCTTATCTACCGACAAAGACACAAACACGATGTTCTTTCCCCGCAACTTTTCCTCCATCTTCTTCAAATAGGGTATCTCGCTATTACACGGCCCACACCATGTTGCCCATACATCCAAAAATATCCAAAAACCCCGGAAAGAAGACAATCTCACCTCCTCCCCGTTCACGTCCTCCCCCGACAACTCCACGACACATCCCGGCATTACCCATTTTCGCTTCGCCCGGGAAACATCCTGCTTGTCCAAATTCTTCCGGATAAACTCCGCGTAACGGGAAGGCAAACGCCGGATACATTTCTCCACGCTCTCTCGTTCATACGGTTTCACCCAGTACAAAACATCAAGAAAATTCTCGTACACGAGCCGCTCCCTTATCTCTTTCGCGGCATAATACTTCGCCAGCCGTACCTCATTCTCGTACATCTGCCGCCCGGGTCCCAACAATCGGCGAGGATCCTCCACCCTTAAATAATCGGTATAAACCTTCAACACCTTCCAGTAAGTCGGAGAGCAGATCACCCGCTTATCCTTGGAATCCGGAATCACTTCCGCCAACTGTTGCAACACCTCCCCCGGAAATTCATAAAACGTTCTCCTCCCTCCACGCGCTCCACAAGCTTCATACATCCGGTAATACTTCAATTCCGTGCGAATAACTTTCCCGAAATCTTTCGCCTCCCCCGGGTGCATCCCTAGATAACGTTCCAAACGAGCGTGCAATGTATCACACACGCCATCCAGCGTCAGATCTCGTACACTCTCAGATACCAATTCCGGCACCGCCTTGGCATAATAAAACTCTTGCTGGAAACCCGCCATCTCGTGAAGGAACAAATTCCGTTCGGCACACAAACTCCCGTCATCTTTCACTTCCACTCGTTTGTTCTCTTTTAAAACAATTTCCAAGCACTCCCCCGGGCAAAGAAAAAAATAATAATCGTGGAAATTCACCCGAAACACCTCCCCGTAACACGGCATCCCCTCCAGCACGACATCCCATGTATCCCCCGCCTTTAATTCATAACGCTTTTCCTCGTGATTCACGATACAATCACTTTTCACGTCCAGTTTCACACGTGCCGGTTGCCCCTGCCCCGTGGAAAAAAGCCCGATAAACAGGCAACAAAATAACAAGTACTTCATCAAAATTTGGTTTTAAGGTTGATTTATCTGTCACATCCTAAAAACAACTCACCCCGTGAAAGTGTCTAAAAGTTTTTCCCACCAATTGATACAAAATAGCACAAAAATCCATAAGTTTGCATCGGTATGAAATCATCCGAAACAGATATAACATTTTTGAACAGACTGAATGCACGAAACCACGAGGCATTTCAACTCTTGTTCCGGGAATACTTTCAAGATATTGCCTATTACGCCGGCAAAATATTGAAAGACATGGACGTTGCCGAAGACATAGCCCAAGACATATTTGTACGTTTATGGGAAAAAAATAATCATTTTGAAAACTACTTGGCGCTGAAATCATACCTCTATCTCTCCGCCCGCAACAGTTGTTTAAATTACATCAAACATCACAATATAGTGCTTGAACACGCACAAACCCAAAAACCGAAAGAAACGGAAGAGAACACGTGGAACACCATCGTAGAAACGGAAATCATCAGCCTCCTGTCCGACTATATCCGTCAACTCCCCGCGGAATGCGCCAAAATCATGGAACTCGTGATGCAAGGATACAACAGCACGGAAATTTCTACTTTGACAGGAGCCTCATCCAGCACCGTGAGATCCCAAAAACAACGGGGTATCGCCCTTTTGAAAAAAATAGTGTCGCCCGAATTATACGCCCTGTTCATCCTCTTTATGCAACAGACACACTAATCCCTGACAACCACTTGTTCTCTCTCAAAAAAACAAACACTCCGCTTGGACTTTCACATGTAAAACTGAAGTATTCCCGTGAATATACTACCTTTATTTTACCGCGACAAGACACCTACATGGGGAATAATTTAAAAGAACAACAATCCAATTACAAACAAAATACAATATTTTTTATTGTTATAGGAGTTTCATGGAAGTATGATAGAAGTATGATAGAAGTATCTCCCACTGAACTATAAAAAAATGGTAAATAATATCCCCGTCACGGGTAAGTTCTAGCGGGGATTACCTATAATAATGTACAGTTATTCCTATACGCAAATTTAAAAATCACAAAAAAACACCATTCCTTTTAGACACTTTCCTTATGTCAGTTGTTTTATTCATAAAAATACAGACATGAAAAAGGTCGAAGATAAAATAAAAGAAGCCCAAGAGATAGCCCGTCAAGTCGAGGAAGCCTTGACAAAAGGCAATTGGGAACAGGTGGCACCCGACAGTCCCTACCTGCACGAGGAAGTAGGTATCCCCGAACAGCTACACGAAAATATAAAGCTACACGCCAGCTTCGACACGGAAAAGGCTCTGCGGAAATTCATTTCCGCTACCCGTCCGGCACGGCGCTTCCCCGTGCTCTACAAGTACGTTGCCGCTGTTGCTTGTTTCCTGATATTCGGAATCGGTTATTATCTTTACCAAAGCACAAGGTCATCAACGGGCAAGACCGAACTCATGGCAAAAAGTGCCTACCTCATCTTGGACGACGGACGTCAAGTTGATTTGAGTCGACAAGTGCAACTGGATTACAACGGCACAAGGATTATCAATTCCGACGCGGGAAAAGTTTCCTATCAAAAAGCACAAGATTCCCCTTCTACTTCTCCCAACAAGTTGATTGTACCGGAAGGAACAGAATATTCGCTGCAATTAAGCGACGGAACAAACGTATACCTGAACGCGGGAAGCACACTTGTTTTTCCTTCTACTTTTGACAACGCATCCCGCGTAGTAGAACTTTCCGGCGAAGCCTACTTCGAGGTAACACATTCCGGTGTCCCGTTCATTGTCAAAAGTAATGTCATGAACGTGAAAGTATTAGGAACCACGTTCAACATGACTGCATATCCCGGCGATCCGACGGCAACAACCACCCTCCTTACCGGGAAAGTTGCCGTTACCTGCCATACGCCTTCGGATACGCTTGGTCAAACAACCGTACTGACACCGGGGCTACAAGCCTGTTTCCATGTACAGGAAAACATCTTGAAAGTGGATTCGGTGGATACGGCAGAGCGGATAGCATGGACGAGAGGCGAATTTGCTTTCGAGGATGTCGAGTTAGGAAGGATCATGACCATCATCGGAAGAAGTTTCGCACTGGATGTTGTTTTCGATAACCCGGAATTAAAAGATATCAAATGCTTTATATCCATACAAAGAGATAAAGGATATAACGAGATATTGAAAATACTCCACCTCGCGACGGGAGTAAAGTTCAAAAAAGAAGGCAATGAAATCCGAGTATATAAATAAAATCGGGAAATGGTGACACATCTCCCGACTTAACAGATTAAATTATTGACCAATAAATTAACCCTTAAAACCATTACAAAGCTATGAAATAAATTAATGTTTTCCTAACGAATAAAAGTAATGGGTGTGAAAAAAATTATGCTACTGACGTTTTTGTTAGTCCTGTTGGGGACTTCCGGGGAAGCGTGGGCTCAAAAAATCAGCATCCATGTGAAGAATGCCACACTGGAAGAAATACTAAAAAAGATAAAGAAAAAGACAAAACACGATATGGTGTACAAAATGGAAGACGTGAGAGAAATACAAACCCTAAAGTCCGTGAATCTTGATAACATGGAATTACAGGCAGTTCTGGAGCATTGCCTGCAAGGGACTTTTCTGACTTTCCGTGTTTACAACCAAACCATTATTATCACGAAACGGCAGGAAAAGCCAGTCCCCTCCATGCGTACAATCACCGGGATCGTTCGGGACGAAGACGGATTCCCGCTTGCCTCCGCCACGATTCTGGTGAAAGGCAGTACACGGGGCACCGTCGCCGACAAAAGCGGATGTTTCATCCTCCGTATCCCGGAAGGCACGGGGGCAATTCTGATCGCAAGTCACGTGGGGAAGAAAACGAACTACACGCCCGTTTCCCCCGAATCCGATTACCGGATCACTCTTTTGAACGACGTGTCGCAGGTAAAGGACGTGATTGTCAACGGGTACCAGATGATCGCCAAGAATGAAATGACGGGGGCGACCTCCACGGTAAAAGGCAAAGACATACGCACGCCGGGAAGTACGTCACTTGAGGCAGCGTTCCAAGGAGCCATAAACGGGTTGGAAGTGATGATTCCTTCCGGGAATATAGGAGCCACGGGACGCATGAAAGTCCGGGGCACTTCCACTATTGTCGGGAACCCGGAACCCTTGATCGTGATAGACGGTATCATCCGGGAGAATATCTGGCCGTTCGATCGCAACTCGTTATATGACTTATTGAATAACAACGACTTGACAAACTCAGCCCGCTCCAGTATCATGGGAAACAATCTTTCGGGTATCAATGTTGACGATATTGCCAGTATCACCTTGTTGAAGGATGTGTCCGCCACGGCAATCTACGGAATCCGGGCATCGAACGGGGTGATTGTCATCGTCACGAAACAGGGTGACGAGCAACGGCCTACCGTGAGATTCCGTGGCGATATCACGTTCAGTCCCATCCCGACATACAGGAATACCGGGGTTATGAACTCCGCCCAACGCGTACAGCTATCGAAAGAAATCATCGAGACAGGTATCTCTTTGCCGGCTTTTCCCCGGGAGATCGGTTACGAAGCGGCATACCTGAGAATGATCAACAAAGACATTTCCTATGCCGAATTTAACGAAGAGGTAACCCGGCTTGAAAAAATGAACACTAATTGGTTCAAAGCATTGGGACGCACGGCGATTAGCCAAAACTATCATTTGAATTTCAGTTCCGGGAAAGACGGAATGGCTTATTACGCCTCTTTCGGGTATCGTAAAGAAAACAGTTCCTATATCGGGAATGACAGGAACACTTACACCGGAATGTTGAACTTCAAGTTCAATTCATCCCCCAAAATAAAATTAGCGCTCCATATTTCCGGTTACCATATCACGACATCCGGTTACTACACGGGAATCAATCCCGAACAATACGCCTTAACCACGAGTCGCGCGATCGCTAAAGAGCAATTTTACTCGAACGGAAAAGCGGTGTTATTATCATACCGAAAAAATGGCGTGTTACAATATACCAGAAATGACGTTCATTTCAACCTGTTGCATGAACTGGAATACACGGGCAATGACAACAAAACCTCGGAATTAAATCTGGGTGCCCATCTCACGTGGAAGCCTCTGCCCTATTTGAATCTGACGGTTACCCCTGCATGGTCTCAAGGCTCGAATGACAGCGAGTTGTGGGCTGACGCTCGCTCATGGAACGCGGCTCTTTTACGAGGTGCCGATTACGGGACTACAAGTTCCGGTGAAGTGGATGATCTGATACCATATATCAGTCCGCTTCCCTCGGGCGGTGTACTCGATTACATGAAAAATACCCGCCAATCTTATACGCTGAAAGGACAATTGGATTTCCGGCAAACGTGGGGAGAAGCGGTATACCATTCTCTGACAGCAACCGTCGGCGTCGAAATACGCGAAAACAAATACACGGGGAAACAAGGTATCGAATGGGGATACGAGCGGGGCAAAAACAAGACGTTCACGCACGACTACACCTCCGCGGCGGAAAGATTCCGATCGGTACAAGATTATTTCCCCGGCACTGAACTTGCAGAATCGTACAATACCTTGCCGGACGACCACGACCTGACTCTAATCGACAGGGTGGAGAACACGTTCTCCCTGTACGGGACAATCGGCTACACTTACGACAGCCGTTACACCCTCTGCATCAACGTCCGGAATGACGCTTCCAATCGATTCGGGGAACGCACGAACAATCGTTTTTATCCCGTGTGGTCTGCCGGAGTCCGTTGGGATATCCACCGGGAAAAATGGTTCCCGTCAAAATCGTGGATCAATGAAACAACCCTACGAGCCTCCCACGGCAGACAGGGAAACGTCGTTACCAACGTTTCGCCGCAAGCATTAGTCAGTCATGTCCCGAGCGATCCGATCACGAACGAAAACTACTTGCAATTGGAACAATTGCCCAATCCCGATCTGAAATGGGAAAAAACTATATCATGGAATTTGGGATTGGATTTGTCTCTACTCCAAAATACACTGGATATATCATTTGATTATTACAAAAAAGAAACCGAAGATATCGTGGTCGAGAAAGAGATTCCCATCGAGAACGGTTCCCGCAAAATGTACATCAATAGCGGGGCTATCGCCAGCGAAGGGTACGAATTACAAATAAAAGCCACCCCGGTATCCACTCGTGACTGGACTTGGAATATTGCATTCACGATGGCTTACATGAAAGACATTTTGAAAAAAAGTTATACCGACGAACCAATGCTTGAACGTTTCACGAATGGCAATGCCGCCTTGGACGGCTTCCCCGTATCCGGATTTTGGTCTGTCCCGTTCATCGGGTTATCCCCCAAGAACGGGGCTCCCCTGTTCTCGGTCATAGACCAGATCAGTGGAGAAATGCAAAAAGTGTCCGGTTCCCTACTGGATTATCTTGTTTACAGCGGGGACAGCGAACCCCGCGTGTCCGGGGGACTGAACACGACTATTCGATGGAAGCGGTTCTCGCTGAATGCCATGTTCAATTACCAACTAGGGCACTACAAAAGACTCAACCCGTTCATGACGAGTAACGCCAGCGGGATGCTTGCCATCCCGAATGCCGCACAAAACGCTTCCACCGAATTGTTGAACCGCTGGCAACAACCGGGAGACGAGAAATTCACGAATATCCCGGCATTGCAAATAACCGATGAAGATATATCCGCTTATCTCCCGGATAACTCGTTGAGTTTGGGGGATTACAACGCCGTGTACCGTTATTCATTGTACAACCGGAGCACGGCACGTGTTGTCTCCGCCAGTCACTTACGGTGCAATCGGATGTCACTGAATTATCAAACAAGCATTACCCGGGTGGCAGATATCAACCTCGGCATAACGGTAACTAACCCGTTTATTATCAAGAATCATCGATTACGAGGACAAGATCCGGAAGTCATGAACATGAATGCCGAATCATATTCCCCGACGATGAAGCGACAACGGAATTATTCCATCAGTGCAGAATTTATTTTTTAAACCAAGAATATAAACCTAAAATCAAATTAATGACAGACAAATTATCAGATCATTTATTAAACCTTAAAACCAATTTTATGAGAACAAGAAACTATCTGTTAATCATTAGCCTCCTGCTGACACTCTGTCAAGGATGCGTAAAAGAACTCCACGAGTTGCCTCCTCGTCCGGGGTTGGTCGTGAAATTAAACGGCATCGAAAGAGATTCCATTATCGTCGCACCCGGCGAGGAAATCACGGTTGACGTGGAATTTATCGCGAACCAAGGCATCATTCAAGAATTATATATCAAGGACAATGCCGGAGTGTATTTACCCGATTTTCCATTGACGATGGACTCGACCGAACTACAAAACAAAAACCGATACACTTACTCGTTCTGTGCCAACGACTATCTGCCGGAAAGAGGATCGCATTATCAATCGTATAATTTTCAAGTAGTTTGCAAAGACAACAATCAACCGAAACAGTTGATTAATAAAACAATAACAATTCTGATCGCGGACGAGTTAAAATCTTACACGGTAACTTTAGGCGCACAAGGAAATACTCAATACGGTAATTTCCTAAACATCAGCACAGGTGAAGTATTTACATTGGAACAAGTACGCCAAATGAACCTAGAAGAACTTTTGCACATCGATGTATGTTATTTCTATGGTGAAGAGGATGAAGTAACCAGCTCTTATCAAGAACAACACTTGTACCCCCTAGCAGGTGTACAAAGTTACACAGCAAGTTGGCTAAATCTCACGAACACATTTGAAGCGATGGCCTCTTATAAAATTCCGGCGTTGGAACAAATCAACGGAATAACATTCGCACAACATATAATCAATGCCTCACCGAAATATATCGATGAATATCAATACACCACGGATCTGTCGAGTTACGGTAATCCAACAAGTAGCAATGCAACCAATCATCCCACTTGGGAAGGTATTTATATTATGTCCATGTACAGATACTTGAATTGGCCGTCAAACACGACGGAAAAGGAACACAAAGTTGCCGTTTACCAAGTGAAAGAAATCGTGCCCGGTAAAAAAGGATACATTACCTTAAATATCAAGGCTGCACCGCAATACCTTTATTAATATAAATGAAAATTCAAATGAAATCGATATATATAAAACAACTTGTAACCCGGATATTATTTATCCTGTTGTTTACACTATCGGGGATCGTACACGCCCAAAACAACACGGTCAAAGTGACCGGAACCATTTATGATGAAGCCAGTGTCACTTTACCGTCTGTCACTATTACCGTAAAAGGACAAAAAGGAGTCGGAGTACTTTCCGATAAAGATGGAAAATTCACGATTTCCGTCCCGGAGGGAACAACGCTTGTTTTCTCGTTCGTGGGAATGAAAACCCAAGAAGTGATAGTCAATCAAAAACAAGTTCCCTACAAAATTACTCTCAAAGAAGACTCCCAAGCCATAGAGGAAGTGGTAGTCACGGGTTACCAGACACTGAAACGCCATGAAGTCGTGGGTTCCACTTACACCGTGAAAGGCGATGATATCCGCATTGCCGGTATCAACCGGGTAGACGCGGCGCTCCAAGGCATGATCCCGGGAGTCAGTATCACGATCCCTTCCGGTCTTATCGGTACCGCACCTCAAGTAAGAGTGCGGGGAACTTCTACCGTAATCGGAAACGCTTCTCCCGTATGGGTAATTGACGGCATCATTCAAGAAGATCCTCTTCCTTTTGCCGGAGCACAATTGAATGACATCCTTAGTTCGGGCGACTTGAGCAGTTCTATGGCAAGTATCTCCGCGAGTAGTATTTCCGGTCTTAACCCGGATGACATCGAAAGTATCACTTTCTTGAAAGATGCCTCGGCCACTGCCATTTATGGAGTAAAAGCCGCTAACGGCGTTATCGTAATCACAACCAAAAGAGGTTCCAACACGAATGGAAAAATAAATGTAAATTTCCGGTCGGATATTTCCGTCACCCCAAGAAGAACGTACGGCCAAACCGACCGGATGAACTCTGCCGACAGAGTAGCCTTGTCTAAAGAGATCGTCGAATCGGGAGTCCCGTTCACCAAATTTCCACAAAATGTCGGATACGAGGGTGCTTACCTGCAACTTATCAACAAGGAAATCTCCATGGAGGATTTTAATGAAAAAGTTACCCGTCTTGAAAAACAAAACACGGATTGGTTCAAACTACTCGCTCGTAATGCCGTCAGCCAAAATTACTCGTTAAGCCTAAGCGGTGGAAATGACAAAATCAATTTCTACGGTTCCGTGGGGTTCAATAAATCGTTGAGCAGTTACAAAGGCAACGACCAAAGTAACAAAACCGTCAATTTCAGCGTGGATGCCAAACTACGTAGTAATCTGCGTACAAAATTTCAATTCTCCGCCAGTCAATCCGAAACGAACGCTTTCTACACGGGAGTCAACCCGGAAGATTATGCGTTGAATACCAGCAGAACAATCGCTTCCGATGAATGGTACACGATAAACGAGTCAAAAGCTCAATTCTATCTTTCTGACATTACAGCAATTAATAGAGATATCCAATACAATTTCCTGAATGAATTGAAGCATACCGGGAACGAGAACAAAAACACAAAATTCCAAATCACGGGAAACATCATTTGGAATATTCTTCCGGAATTAAGACACGAGCTGACCGGTGCATTTACAAGAAACAGTTCCGAAGCCAACGCGTGGGCGGATGACCATTCCTATGCCGTTTCTAAAATTCGGGGAGCCAACTACGGGGAACTTGTCACCGGAGAAAGCGATTCATGGCTCACTCTTGCATCTGTACTCCCCTACGGCGGTATCTTGAATTACAATTCCATAACTCAACAGAGTTACACTGTCCGCAACCAGCTCAACTACGGGAAAGCTATTGATAAGGAAGGGAACCACGCAATCAATATCGCCTTGGGACACGAGATCAGAGGCAACAGCTATATCGGACAGGAAGGAACTGAATACGGGTACATGCCCAATAGAGGTAAAAGCGTGGATTACAATTACAGCCAGCAAGCAAACAAGGATTACGTTTTGTCCATTTATCCCGATTCAAAATACAGTGAAACCGTAAATGTACCAACATACGCGGAACGTCATTCCATGAAACTGACGGACAAGATAGAAAACTATATGTCATACTATGCCACCGTGGGATACTCCTACGCCACGAAATACACGCTATCTTTCAGTTTCCGTCAAGATGCTTCCAATAAATTCGGGCAAAACACCAACAATCGTTTCAACCCGGTATTGTCTGCCGGAATCAGATGGAACGTCAGCGAAGAAAATTTCATGCGTCGTTTCGGGTGGTTATCCAACCTCACGCTGAAGGCTTCCTACGGTACACAAGGAAAAGCTCCGGATATCAGTCCTTACCTGATCGCCAATTTCAACATCGCACCGGATATATTAACCGGAGAGCAATATTTATCCATCAAGAACTTACCCAATAAAGACTTGAAATGGGAAGAAACCCGAAGTTTCAATGGCGGTATCGAATTATCTATACTGGATGACCGGATATACGGAAGTATCGACTATTATTACAAAAAAACAAAAGACGCGATCACGTACGTGAACATCCCTATCGAAAACGGAACAAGTAATATGGCTGTGAACAACGGGACATTGGTCAACAAGGGATATGACATATCTTTAACCGTTATCCCCGTAAAAACAAAAGATATCAGATGGAGCATCAGTGCCACTTCCGGCTTCAACCGCAACAAAGTAAAAGACAACGTGGACAATGCCACACTCGAAAAAATCACGGAAGGAAGCGTCATTATTGACGGGTTTGCATTGAACAGTTTCTGGTCATTCCCGTATATCGGGTTATCCGACAAGGGAGCCCCGAAATTCGCCGTCATAGACCAGACTCCCGGTACCACGACAAAGGTCGAGAGCGGAACTTTATTGGATTATATGATTTACAGCGGAGTAAAAGACCCGATATTCAGCGGCGGACTATCTACCCTATTCCGGTACAAACAGCTTTCATTATCTGCCTCTTTCAATTTCCAGTTGGGACATCACAAACGCTTGAACCCATTCATGAAAAGCCAAACGACAAGTGGCACGAACGGGCAATTAAGTATCCCGAACCCAGAGAAAAATGCCAGCACGAAACTAAATAAACGTTGGAGGCAACCGGGTGACGAAAAATACACGGATATACCGGCGCTTCTCACGCAAGACGAGGATTTGAGCAAATATTTGCCAGATAACTCACTGACATTAAGCAATTCAGGTCAAGTATATCGTTACCAGATGTATAACCTATCCGATTTCCGGGTAGTAAAAGCCGATCACATCAGATGTAACAGTATTTGTCTGGCATACGCTTTACCCAGAAAACAACTGGATAAAATAAAACTCACGAACCTCACCTTTGCATTGACAGTAACCGATCCTTTCGTGATTAAAAGTAAAGGACTCGGCAAACAAGACCCGGAAACCCTTAGCACGAGCGCTACCAGCATTATCCCGGTCGTTGACCGCCAACGCAAATTCTCGTTAAGTGTAAGCCTTGGTTTTTAATCATATTAATATAGAGAGATTATGAAAAAAATGATAAAGAAAAGCATATTATTCCTGTCTGTCATCGGATTGTGCTCTTGTAACGACTTTCTCAAGGAGGCCTCCCAAGATGAAGTAATCCCGTCAACCATTGAAGATCTGGATCAATTACTAGCTTACGAGGGATACCCGCGTTACGATCGCCAACTAATGCCTTATCTGGATATTTTAGCCGATGATGCGACTCAATACATCACAAGCAACAACCAAATATCCACTGTAACCAAGTATAGCCCCTTGTATCTCTGGGGAGGTCGCTCTTCAGCAAATAACGAAACGATGTTCGAGGATTACCAGAATCTGCCGAATCCGACGAATGGTACGAAATCTGTCGACGTAGACTCGTACGAACGCTTTTACAAAATGATCGCGGGATGTAATGTCGTGCTGGACATGATCGGTGATGTCGACGGCGAAAGCAATATGAAAAAAAGAGTCGAAGGAGAGGCTCGCGTGCTGCGTTCCTTCTACTACTTTAATCTCGTGAACCTATACGCCTACCCTTACAATGCACCCAACGCACCCGAAGGTAAATCAGCAGGAGTACCGCTAAAATTAACAAGTATTATCGACCAAAACTCTGTCCCCCGTAGTACCGTGGCAGAGGTATACAATCATATCATCTCGGACGTGGAGAAAGGAATCAGCCTATTGACAGAAACCGCTACTAAAGGTTCCAAATTCCGTATTGGTATCAGCACGGCACACCTGTTGGCAAGTCGCTACTATCTTTTCATGGCAAACTGGGAAAAAGCCGCGGAACACGCTACCGCCGTATTCTCCACTCCCGGCAATAATCTTTTATTGCTTGATATAACGACTACCGATTATCCGGAAGCTATCAACAATGGAAATTTTCCTTATCCTTTTACCTTGAACACTTCGGAAATCATGTTCTTTTACGCGAATAGTGCCGAGCATTACGCAGTTGAATCCCTCTATGGATCGACTTGTTTCATGGCATCCGATGAATTACTGAATTGTTACGCAGACGATGACCAACGACTGAAAGCATACTTGACCCCGTACGACAAAGATGCCAATAGAAAAGCATCCTCTAAATTTGCCGGAGAACTGAAATTCGGTGCTTGTTTACGCCTTAGCGAAGCATATCTTAACAGGGCAGAGGCATACGCACACATGGCTAAAGCCGGACAACACGAATACATGGAAAAAGCCATTTCCGACTTGAACACCATCAGAGAGAAACGTATCAAGAATTACACCTCTCAAGTATGGACAAGCAGCACGGTCGACAATAATGCAGACAAATTGATTGAAAAATGCCAAGAAGAACGCCGTCGAGAATTCTGTTTCGAAGGTATGCGCTGGTTTGACATACGCCGCTATGGAATGAAATCTTTCTCGCATTATGTCGATGAATCCGCAAACAGCGGAGACGAATACACGGTTGAAATCGGTACGGCTACCCCCAGATGGGTATTACCTATTATGAAAACTCACAAAGAAAGTAATCCTGCACTAAATTAAAACGAAATATCATGAAAAAAATAAATGCATACATACTGATATTAGGGGCTATATTCCTTTTTACTCTTGATTCTTGCAGTGATGAAGATAATCTGGTGATCCCCGACAAAAAAGAAACCCGATTCGACATCCCGCAAGGAGACCATGATTTTGATAATCAAATAGTGGAATGGTATGCTAAATACGGGACATCTGTATTATACAAATTTACAAATCCGGACCTGAATTATCAAATTATAAAAAATGCAGACTATGATATAAAAGCCGAGGCGGATGAAGAAGGGATTGCAGCAGCAGTACAATTTTTGAAAGAAGACTTTTTTGATTTGTACCCGGATAAAGTAAAAAAAGAATTGTTCCCCTCTAAAATCCTGATGGCAGGGAAATTATACACGAAAGGCAACTATGTACCTTTATGGGATACTATCAGCTATGGTAGCTATTATTTTCAACGGGGAATTATGGTACGAGGAATTGACCATATTACTTTGCCACTCGTGGATAAACAATTCGGACAAAGAATCAGTAAACCCAAATATCGGGAAAGATTGAAAATAGCGATCAATCGCACGTTCATTTTATTCTTAATGCAACCCTTTAATGACATTATGTCTAAAATAGACTACGGCAACATTATAAATACTTGTGCGTCCTATTCCTTGGTTGAAGAAAGCGCTGCCCAAAAAGGAGTAACCAATGCGTATTCTTCCGATAACAAATGGTATAAAGAAGAAGATATGTACAAATTAGGATTTTTGGAATACGGTACGTATTGGTATTTTTGGGAACCATATTACTGGAGTGCTCCGACAGATAAAGTACATGATTTATTCTCGTTTATTGAATTCATCTTCTCTCAAACCAAAAGCGAATTACACGCTAACCCAATTTACGTGAATAACCCGCCAATCCAAAAGAAATGCGACTACCTTATTAAAACTTTTGCCGAATATGGTATTGATTTACATTGTGTAGGCGGAACAGAATAAATATACAAAGGGGAGTCATCGAACTCCCCTTTGTTGTTTAGCACAAACTCTGTGCAACCTTTATCACTTCTTCTGCCAATTGATTGGCGGCAGCTTCGTCTTTTGACTCGGAATAAATACGGATAATCGGTTCCGTATTAGACTTCCGCAAGTGTACCCACCCGTCTTTGAAATCGATTTTCACGCCATCAATATCGGTAATCTCTTCCGAAGCGTATTTTTGCTTCAACCCTTCCAGAATCTTATCGACATTCATGTCGGGAGAAAGAGTCAATTTATTCTTGGAGATAAAATATTGGGGGTAGGTAGCCTTCAATGCTGTCATTGTCTTTCCCTCCGCCACGAAATGAGAAAGGAACAGACCAACACCCACCAAGGCATCACGTCCGTAATGACTTTCCGGGTAAATGACTCCTCCGTTACCCTCACCACCGATCACGGTATGTGTTTCTTTCATTTTGGCGACCACGTTCACTTCTCCAACGGCAGCGGCACTGTAACTCTGCCCGTGAGCCAGCGTCACGTCACGCAACGCACGGGAGGAAGAGAGATTGGATACCGTGTTTCCGGGGGTATGCTTCAACACGTAATCGGCAACAGCAACCAGCGTGTACTCCTCCACGAACATCTCCCCGTTCTCGCAAACCAACGCGAGACGATCCACATCCGGGTCTACCACGATTCCAAGGTCTGCACCACATTCTTTGATCTTTTCCGATATCTGGGTCAGATTCTCCGGTATCGGTTCCGGGTTATGACTGAAATGCCCGGTAGGTTCACAATTCAATTCCACCACTTCTTTCACGCCCAAGGCACGTAACAAAGCGGGAATCACCGTTCCCCCGACCGAATTCACGGCATCTACCACCACTTTCAAGTTAGCTTTGGCAATAGCTTCCGGATTTACTAATTTCAAATCCAGCACATGCCGGATATGGTAGTCCGTGTAATCTTTACAAGTAACCGTTCCCAAATCATCCACCTCGGCATACTCGAACGACTCTTTTTCTGCCATCTGAAGAATTTGTGCCCCATCCTCGGCAGACAAAAATTCACCCCGGTTATTCAACAATTTCAAAGCATTCCATTGTCTCGGGTTATGGCTCGCGGTCAAGATAATTCCCCCGTCTGCCCCTTCAGCCGTCACGGCAATTTCCGTTGTCGGCGTGGTCGCCAACCCGATATTCACCACGTCATGCCCCAAGCCGCACAAAGTGGCTTCCACGAGTTTAGCGTACATATCACCGGAAATACGGGCATCGCGTCCCAACACTATCTTCGCCTTCTCTTTCCCGGCACCGATTTTTAGCCAAGTGGCATACGCAGAAACAAATTTCACGATATCCAACGGAGTGAGATTATCTCCCGGTTGTCCCCCAACCGTGCCGCGAATACCGGATATAGATTTTATTAAAGTCATAACAAGCAATTGAAAATTGAAAATTGAAAATTGAAAATGTCACACATTACCAACTCAACCTTCAACCGTTAAAATCATAAATCATCAAATCACGAAATAAAAAAAGACTGTATCCATTACCCCAAAAGAGATAACGCATACAGTCCTTGTCTTATCAAAAAAATTAGATAGATGCCTTATAAGCGTCAGCGCTCAACAAACCGTCTAATTGTGCTTCGTCACTAATCTTTATTTTGATAATCCAACCCTTTCCATACGGGTCTTTATTTACCAAATCAGGTTGGTCTTCCAGTTCTGAGTTAAATTCTAAAACTTCTCCGGAAACAGGCAAATACAAGTCTGATACGGTCTTTACAGCCTCGATAGTTCCGAAAGTATCACCAGCTTCCAGCTCATCACCTTCTGTTTCAACCTCAACAAACACGATATCACCTAATTGACTTTGTGCATAGTCAGTAATACCAACATATGCTTCTTCACCTTCAACACGAATCCATTCGTGTTCTTTAGTGTACTTTAATTCTGCAGGTACGTTCATTATCTTATAAGTTAATTTAAATTTGACAATTATTATGAGGCACAAATATAAGGAAAAATTTAAACTCCAATCACTGAAACTGAAATTTTAGAGCTGATTTATCACTTTTACATTTAACCATTTCATTCTCAACAAGAATATCCTGTATTCCTTTATCCATAAGCGTTCCGAAACGCTCAAACTTTAGTGAAATCGCATTTTTTTTCTATTTTTCGGCATCAAAATGTTGCAGAATAAGAAAAACTACCTATCTTTGCACCGCAATTGAGAACAACAGCGGTTGTTTGATGCAAAAAAAGGTTCGGTAGTTCAGCTGGTTAGAATACATGCCTGTCACGCATGGGGTCGCGGGTTCGAGTCCCGTCCGAACCGCCTTTCATTATTGAAGAAAAAACTACTTGGTCTGGTAGTTCAGCTGGTTAGAATACATGCCTGTCACGCATGGGGTCGCGGGTTCGAGTCCCGTCCAGACCGCAAAAGTCTGTAAATCATATAATTTACAGACTTTTTGCTTTTAACTACATGACGATTATCAACGAGGAAAAGCTAAAATGATAATTTCATTTTTTGAGAATTCTCTCCAAATAGCTGACATCCAGTAAATTCACTGTCTCGAAATTTCCTTTATAAAACACTCCCCAGTTATTGAAAACGCAAGGTAATTCCTTTGCTTTTTGCAACGTATCCACTTGAATTAAAGACACGGGAACGTTGTTCGTTTCACAATATTGTTTTATGAGCTCGATTTTTTGATAGATATAGGGACATTGCATATCGTAATAAATTGTCAGCACGTTGCTTTCAATCTTCTGCTTTTTGGCATTTGGCGCGAACGCCGGTATTGTTCCGTCAAAAGAAAGTGCAAGCAATTCATATCCATCATCGGTAGCATCAACAATCTCGAAGCCGAATTTCTTCGCAAATGATTGGTCGGAAAGCCAAGATTTTTGCTTCTTTGCCCCGAGCATACAAATGCCAGATTTACCTTTCTCTTTGGCATCAGCCAAACAATACTCCATCAGTAATTTTCCATACCCTTTTCCCTTATCACTACCAAGAACCCACAAGCAATAGACGTAATAATAATTGTTTCCAATCACGGGAACCCAAGCAGTTTCAAGAGGAGCGTATTCAATAAAAACCGTAGCCTTCGCGTTCAATTTTCTAAAGACATGACCTTCACTCAGCCTGTCCGAGAGCCATTGTCGTTTGGCGTCAATACCCTGATGGGGCTTTTTACTGCGGATGATGCAGCATAAATGCTCGTTGGTCAGGTTCTCTGTTGTTAAGTTTACAAAATCAGTATTCATGTGCATCTCGCTTCAAATTAGATATTATCAATCAACCGGTTGCAATTGTATCGATCTACTATCCATGTTATAAAGTCCAAATGTAGTGAATTTATACCGTTTTCCCGTGTACCCTCATCAACTTATTTAGCCTAAAGCTAGTATATTTCATAAATTTATTATTACCTTTACACCGTGAACAGTGTAAGTTTATTCTGATCGTTATCGTATGTATTTTTGTCGGACTGGTGACATCCGCTCTTTTTTCATCGTTGAATCAGACCAGTATAACTTTCCTTGTTTTGTTAGTAATAGCCCCAAAAAACTGTCGTGCGGACTGAAAAGGGCACATGTTAAATATCAACGATGTTGTAAAAATGAAATCATTTTTTATTGGTAAATACGAGATCAAGCTGCCTATTATACAGGGCGGTATGGGTGTCGGTGTATCATTGAACAAACTGGCTTCCGCCGTGGCTAACGAAGGCGGAGTCGGAGTTATCTCGGCAGCGGGATTAGGACTCCTTTACCCTCAATTCAAAGGGAATTATCTGGAAAAATGCATTTACGGGCTTAGCGAGGAACTTCGGAAAGCCCGTGAAAAAACATACGGTGTTATCGGCGTGAATATCATGGTAGCCCTTTCCAACTTTTCGGATATGGTGCGGACGGCTATCGCGGAGAAAGCCGACGTTATCTTTGCCGGGGCGGGGCTTCCGTTGAATCTCCCGTCATTCTTGACAAAGGACAGCAAAACCATGCTGGTACCCATCGTATCCTCGGCACGGGCAGCAAAGCTGATTTGCGAAAAATGGTTGACGAATTACAACTATCTTCCCGATGCACTCGTGGTGGAAGGTCCGAAAGCCGGCGGACACTTGGGTTTCAAAAAGGAACAAATCGAGGATGAAAATTACTCTCTCGAACATTTGATCCCGGAAGTAGTGGAAATAGCGAAAAGTTACGCCGAACAGAAAAACATTCCGGTTATTGCCGCCGGGGGTATATCCACCGGAAAAGACATTGCCCGGTTCTTGAAACTCGGCGCCTCGGCAGCACAAATGGGTTCCATCTTCGTACCCACGGAAGAGTGCGATGCCTCCACGGAATTTAAAGAAGTGTACATTCACTCGGATAAAAAAGACGTTCGCATCATTCAAAGTCCGGTAGGAATGCCCGGTCGTGCTTTCGACGGGGAGTTTATCCGGGACATTGCCGAGGGTAAAAAGAAACCTAAATCCTGTCCTTTCCATTGCATCAAAACTTGCGACTACACCAAAAGCCCTTACTGCATTATCAAGGCGCTTTACAATGCTGCAATCGGAAACCTAAAGGAAGGATACGCTTTCGCCGGTCAGAACGCCTACTTGGCGAATAAGATCAGCAGCGTGAAAGAAGTTATCGCCAAACTAAAGGCGGACTTTTCATTGAGTTTATAAAGTTCATAAGGTTTATAAAGTAACGGATGTCCTTCGGACAATGCTAATCGGCAGTTTGAGTTGCCGCAAACAAAGCACCCCGCGGGGGTCTACGAACTTTATAAACCTTATGAACTTTATAAACTTTATGAACTAAATATATTTTCCCCGCTTTTTTACCATAAAGGTAACTTTTCCCAAAGATCATAGCCGTACCTTTGCAGCCGGAAATAAAAAACGAAAAGATTATGATGCAGGACAGTATTGATTTCGGGACGATGAATATTCCCAAGTTGTTTCGCAAGATGTTTATTCCCACCTTGTTGGGGATGGTTCTTTCGGCCACTATCACGATTATCGACGGGATATTTGTGGGACGCGGCGTGGGGAGCGACGCACTCGCGGCGGTAAACATCGTTGCCCCGTTCTTCATGTTGTCGGCGGGTATCGGTCTTATGTTCGGCGTCGGAGCTTCTATCGTCGCATCCATCCACTTGGCACACAACAAGGTGAAAGTTGCCAGTATAAATATCACGCAGGCAATTACCGTATCGTTAAGTATCACGGTTCTGCTGTGCGCCTTGGTCATGCTATTCAGAACGGACATGGCTTACCTGCTCGGCAGTTCCGACCTCTTGTTGCCTCTCGTGTTGGAATACATGAATTGGATCGTGCCTTTCCTTGCCTGCAATATGCTATTGAGCGTGGGATTGTTTGTCATTCGTCTGGACGGTTCCCCGACGTTCGCCATGATGTGTAGTGCCGTTCCCGCGGCGATAAATCTAGTGCTGGACTACGTCCTCGTGTTCCCGTTGCAGCTCGGTTTGGCGGGAGCCGCCATCGCTTCGGTAATCTCGGTCGTGGTCGGGAGTATCATGATACTGGTTTACCTGCTTAAATATAACAAGGTATTGTATCTTTACCGCCCGAAATTTTCCCTCAAAAGCATACGCTTGACGATAAGAAATATCGGGTACATGATAAAACTGGGTTTCTCGGCATTCCTCAACGAGGCCGCCATTGCCTGCATGATGCTCGTCGGCAACTACGTTTTCATCCATTATCTCGGAGAGGACGGCGTGGCGGCGTATAGCGTTGCCTGCTACTGGTTCCCGATTGTTTTCATGGTAAACAACGCCATCGCGCAATCCACCCAGCCGATCATCAGTTACAACTACGGTGCGGGACAATGGATACGGGTGAAGCAGGCATTCCGGCTCTCGTTGAAATTCGCTATCATTTGCGGGGCTCTGGCTTGTCTCGTGACCATCGTGCTATGCCCCGCGGTGGTGTCCCTCTTCCTCGGCAGCACGGGTAACGCGCGGGAAATTGCCATACAGGGCATCCCCTACTTCGCGCTCGGCTTCCTGTTCTTCGCGCTTAACATCGTGTGTATCGGGTATTTCCAGAGCATCGAGAAATTCAAGCAAGCGACGTTCTTTACCGTTCTCCGGGGTATTGTTATCATCACCGTGTGCTTTGTCAGCCTCCCGCTCCTCTGGGGAATAAAAGGGATATGGCTAGCGGTACCGTTCACGGAATTGATTACCTTTGCCATTATCATATCGTACTATTTACGCCAGCACTTTAAAAGATGAAAGATACCACTTTGCAGATAATAACGAGTCGTTTGTCCGCCACCGAGCATGAAATACGGACACTCTTGGAGAATGCGGAGGAACAAACGTTCTCCCACAAGGATATCATTGTCCACGAGGGGGAATCGAACAGCAACCTTTATATCATCACCCGCGGCGTGTGGCGTGCTTACACGTTCAAGGACGGTTCGGAAGCCACTCTGTGGTTCGCCGGCGAAGGCGAAATCGCTTTCTCCACGTGGGGATACGTGGCAAACATCCCTTCCCGTCTGACCTTGGAAGCCGTGACGGACAGCGAGGCTTATTGCCTGACCAAAGAGAAACTGGAACAATTGTACCGTTCCTCCGTGCAGTTGGCAAATCTCGGGCGAAGGATTCTTGAAAACTTCATGCTGGAAATCGAAATCTCTTGGCTGGACTCGTATAACCGCACCGCTTTCGAACGCTACGTGATGCTCCTGCAAAAACAACCGGAAATCATACAGTCCGTTCCCTTGAAGCATATAGCGTCGTACCTTGGTGTCACGGCTCAATCCCTCAGTCGCATCAGGGCACAGTTGGTCCGGCTCACGGAATCCACTCCACCACTCCCGTGACTGGATGCCGTTTACGCCAGTTCATGAAATCGGTGTACGTGCGGACGCCGTCCCGAAGGACTGCCTGATAATACTCCACGCCCATGATTTTTTCGTCATCGGGAGTTTCGTGTTTCAGCCTCAATATAGCTTCTCGCGTTTCCGGTGTCAGTACTTGAGTGATTCGCTCCGCCATCCGCTCGAAAAAACCGTCATAACGGGAACCACCCAATATATGAATCATGTCAATCTGCCACTCGTCACCCTCCCGGTCGAGGTAATAAGCGTGCCACTCGATACAGTGCTCGTCGGTATCCAATGAATTGATACATTCCACCCGCCGGATAGCCGGATGCTCTGCCAGCTTCGCCATGGCGGCAAAACTGTCGGCAATCACGACGGGATTGGAATAGACGTGAAAGTCGATATCCAGATGCTTCACCAATAAACCCGTTTTTACCGATCCTACCAACCGGGGTTCCACTCCCACCGACCGCCAAATAGCCTCGATGCCGGTATCCGCAATAATTTCCTTGGCTCGCCGCAGGTTACGGAAAGCTAAATTTTCGATCGTTTGCCTCGGGCAAGTCGCAGGTTGCAGGTTCTTACTGTTCATAGATATATCTCATTTTTTCAAGGCACAATCTTCACACAAGCCTTTTAGCACGTAATTGATGCTTTCGAGGGTGAAGTTCATCGGTAAATCGACTGTCGGCACGTGTATTTTTCGCAGGCAATAGGTCTTGTGACAATTCCGGCAATAGAAATGGGCGTGCAGGTCGTCGATAGAACAGGTACATTCATTGCTGCACACGGAATACTTCAATGAACCGGAACCGTCGTCGATACAATGAATCAAGTGATGATCCAGAAAAAGATTGATCGTCCGGAATATCGTGGACTTATCTACCGTGTCCAGCTCGTTCTCCAGATCAAGCAGGCTGAACGCCCGCGTAAACCGTAACATACCTTTTAATATCAGCAGCCGCATGGCGGTGGGTTTAATTCCCCGCCTTTCCAGTTTATCCAAATATACCGTTTCTTCCATAATCCTTTATTTTACCTGTATCCTTATCGCATTGAGAATCGCCAACAGGGCAACCCCGACATCGGCAAAGACGGCCTCCCACATGGTAGCGACCCCGAATGCCCCAAGCACCAGTACTACCAGCTTCACGCCGAATGCCAACGCAATATTCTGCCACACCACGCGGCGGGTAGCTTTTCCGATCTTGACGGCGGTTGCAATCTTGCCCGGCTGATCGGTCTGTATCACCACGTCGGCAATCTCTATCGCGGCATCGCTCCCGAGTCCGCCCATGGCAATCCCCACGTCAGCGAGGGCAAGTACCGGGGCATCGTTGATCCCGTCACCTGCGAAAGCCACTTTCCTGCCCGGCTCGGCTTTCAACTCTTCCAACCGAGCCACTTTATCTGCCGGGAGTAAATCGCCGTAAGCTCTGTCGATACCCAAACTTTTCGCTAATTTAGTAACAATTGCCTGTTTATCTCCCGATAATAACTCAATATTATTAATATTTAAACTTTTTAATGCCGCGATCGCATCCGCCGCATCTTCCTTCGGTGCGTCCGCCAACAGGAGATAGCCCGCATACACGCCGTCCACCGCGCAAACGACTACCGTTTCCGGCACGCTCGCCAAACCCGCAGGATACGTCACCCCGTTCGCATCCAGCAACCGCGTGTTCCCGACCAACACTTCCCGCCCGTCGACACGGACACTCAACCCGTGACCGGGTAATTCTTTCGCATCCGTCACCGCCAGCGGCTCGATTCCCCGAAACCGGACGTACCGTACGACCGCTTTCGCCACGGGGTGCGTGCTATTTCCCTCTGCCGCCGCCACGATTGCCAGCATCGTGTCCGCCTCGAAACCGTTCCCGGCGTGTGCCTCCCGTACCTCGAACTCACCCCGCGTGAGTGTACCCGTTTTGTCAAACACGACCGTGTTTACCCGCGTGATCGCATCGAGATAGTTTCCCCCTTTGAACAGGATCCCGTGACGGGATGCCGCCCCAATTCCCCCGAAATACCCCAGCGGGATACTCACCACGAGGGCACACGGGCAAGAGATCACCAGAAACACGAGGGCACGATACAGCCAATCGTCAAAGACATAAGCAAATCCCGGCTGCGCCAGCGAATAGATAAAGGGCAACAACACGATCAATACCGCCAACCCCGTCACCACGGGCGTGTAAAACCGGGCGAAACGACGGATAAACAACTCCGTCGGTGCTTTCCGTTCCGTGGCGTTCTGCACCATTTCCAGCACGTGCGCCAGCTCGCTCCGGTCATAAGGTCGCATCACCCGCACCCGTACCACCCGATCCATGGCGATCATCCCCGCCAACACGGATTCACCTTGCCGGATATCCCGGGGCAAACTCTCGCCTGTCAACGCCGACGTGTTGAATGCCGCCGTTTCGCCCAGCATCACGCCATCGAGCGGCACCCGTTCACCCGCCTTCACCTCCACCGTCTCGCCGACCTGCACGTTTGCCGGGACTTCCGCCACGACACTGCCCCCGCGAACCACCGCCGCCACTTCCGGACGCACGTCAAGCAACGCCTTCACGCGGGAACGGGCACGTTCCACCGCCGCGTCTTGAAACTTCTCCCCGACGGAATAGAACAGCATCACCGCCACTCCCTCCGGGTATTCCCCGATATAAAAAGCCCCGAGTGCCGCCACGCTCATCAACATAAACTCGTTAAAATACTCCCGTTCCCACAGGCAGCCAACAGCTTCCCGCAACACGGGCAAACCTACCGGAAGAAACGCCACCGCATACCACATCGCCCTCACGTGTCCCTCCCCGAACCACGCCGCGTTTCCCCATGTCATCCCGATCCCGCTAACCAACAGGATAAATGACACGATCTCTTTCACGTATTGTTTCATAACCTTTCGTTTTATTGCCGGTAAAGGTACAGAGATAATCTTGCAACCAAATTGCAAAAAAAAACAGAACACACGCATTCCCGGCATTACCGTTCACACGCGTGTTCTCCGAGTTGACACTCTGTATCCGCTTGAAGACGCTAATGCGTCAGTGTCCTTCCCTGCTTTCCACGATCTCCGGCATGTGCTGCATCGCCCAATCGACAAGCGTCCGGATATGGGGCATCAAGCTTTCGCCCGTTCTCGTCAGTTGATACTCTACCCGCGGGGGTACTTCGGCGTACACCTTGCGCGACACTAACCCGTCCGCCTCGAGGATACGCAGGGTCACCGTCAGCATTCGCTGCGAGATATCCGCAATAGCGTTGTGAATATCCCGAAAACGCATTGTTCCGTTCGCTTCCAGCGTCACCAGCACCAGCATCGACCATTTGTCCCCCAGACGACTCAACACGTCACGTATAGGACATTTCCCGTTAGCGTGAAAATTTTTCATTTTTTTATCAATATATCCCGTTTAGTATCAACATTACTAACATCCGTGTAACTATCTTATCTCCAAGTACGTTCTTGTTTTTACGAATTAGATAGCATACTTTTGCTATACAAAAGTAATAAACTTACTTAATAGAACTATTGTTTCACGCTAAAAAAATACATTATGGCAAAGAAAGTTGCAGTTTTGGCAGTAAACCCGGTCAACGGGTTCGGTTTATTCCAGTACTTGGAAGCGTTTTTCGAGAACGGGATACCTTATAAAGTATTCGCGGTTGCCGACACGAAAGAGATCAAAACAAACTCCGGTATCACCCTGTTTGCCGACGACGTGATCGCTCACCTCAAGGGACACGAGGATGAATACGACGCACTCGTGTTCGGTTGTGGCGACGCCATGCCCAAGTTCGGCGAGAATGCCGGGAAACCTTACAATCAGGATATGCTCGCCGTCATCAAGGCTTTCGGCGACAAGGGGAAAATTATTATCGGTCACTGTGCCGCAGCCATGATGTTTGATGCCACGGGTATCAGCACCGGCAAGAAAGTGGCAGTCCATCCGCTGGCAAAAGCCGCCATACAAAAAGGCATCGCTACCGACGAGAAATTCGAGATCGATGGTAATTTCTACACTGCCCAGACTGAAAACACGATCTGGACGATGATGCCGCAATTGATCGAGAGATTGAAAACGAATTGACCCGGTGATTGCCGAATCCCTCATTCTTGAAGTCCCCAAGTGTGGGGACTTCAAGAATAAAGGTGTTAAAAGTCAATTTCAATTGCCCGGCATCGTCATGAACAACCCCATGATCCAGTACACGAGTCCGGACATCACGATGGTTGCGGGGATAGTCAATACCCATGCCGCCACGATATTCGTCGCCGTTGCCCAACGGACGGATGCCACACCTTTCGTGATGCCGACGCCGATGATGGCACCGGTGATGGTATGCGTGGTACTCACGGGAATACCCAGAACTGCCGTTCCCATCAACGTCAACGCACCGGATGTTTCGGCACAGAATCCTTGGACGGGTTTCAACCGTGCCAACCCGTCGCCCAAGGTCTTGATCACTTTCTTTCCCCCGACGATGGTACCCAAGGCGATCACCGAGTAGCAAGTGACGATCAACCATACGGGCACGTGGAACGATCCCGTGTTCTCGTACAGGTATTCACTCACGAAAGTGTTGCTACCTGCCACGCTATAAAGCAAAATAGCGATGATACCCATCGTTTTCTGGGCATCGTTCGCGCCATGTCCCAAACTGAATATAGCGGAAGAAAATAATTGCAATCCTTTGAACAAGCCCTCGACTTTCAACGGGTGTTTGCGTCTGAATATCAACATCGTCAGGCACATCGTGAAAAAACCGAGTATCATACCGATAAGCGGGGAAAGCACGATGAACACTGCAATCTTGATAATCCCGGAAGCCACGAGAGCATCGCTCCCGAAGGTGAACCACACGGGACCGATCAACCCGCCGATCAAGGCATGGGACACGCTGATAGGCATCCCGAAATGAGTACACAACCATACCCAGATGACCGAGCCGATCAAAGCGGCGAAAATCAGGTATTCATTAATCCGGGAGGCTTCCACAATCCCCTCTCCCATCGTATGCGCCACGCTCACGCCGAAGATAAAAATAGCGGCGAAATTCCAGAACGCCGCCCAAAGCACTGCCATAGTGGGAGAGAATACACGAGTGGCGACGATCGTCGCTATCGAATTTGCCGCATCGTTCATCCCGTTCAGGAAGTCGAACAAGAGAGCGATCACGATGGCTAAAAGAACTATTGTCAGCATAACGATCAGGCAAATTTGATGATAATACCCCTCACGATGTCACTCACGTCCTTTGCCCGGTCGGTAGCATCTTCCAGTACCTGTCCTATATTTTTCAATTTAACCAACTCTATCGCGTCTTTCTCGTTGGCAAACACGTCGCTCATGAATTCTTCATACAGGTTATCCACGTCATGCTCTATCTGCTTGATCCGGACACATTTCTCGTTAATCTCCTGCGGTCTTTTCTGGAGTTGATCCAACTCGTCCATGATCTGCCCCAGAATCCGGGCATCCTCGACGATACATTGCGCCATGGCAACCATCAACTGGTTGACGTTTTTCGGCCGATACATCAATACCCTTTTTGCCGCGTCATGGATAAAATCCAACAAAGTATCCATGCTGCTTCCCAGACGGTTGATATCCTCCCGGTCGAAAGGGGTCACGAATGTCTTGTTCAATTCCTCGTAGAGCCGTGCCGTGATCTGATCACCACTATGCTCGTAATCTTTGACCTTCTTGTACAAAGTCTTTTGATTTTCAGGTTTCCGCTCTTGCAAAAGTTCAACCAGAAGTTTCGCGGCAGCCTCGATATTAACGGCTTGCTCGATATATAAAGGATAAAACTTTTTTTCCTTTACGACAAATAATTGAAGAAATCGGTCTATTTTCATTTCATTATTGATTAGTACGCAAATGTACAATCCTCCCGCGTATTACAGTGTTAAATTATTACAAAAATATTACATTTTCCGCGAACGTTTACACCCGGGCGATCGAAAGAAAACAAGTGAAAAAGACCAGCGTCGTACCTAGCCATAAACGTTCTGCGGCAAGAGGCGAAAGTCCCCAAAAACGATATTCCAAAGCACCGTGGCGGCACACGGCGAGGCAATCGCCGCACAACGTGCAATTCACCGCCGGACGCCCCTTGAGGATGCTCTCCCGGGGCAAAGCATCATAGCGGCATACCCGCGAACAAGCCATGCAACGCGTGCAACGGTCGTTTACCCGGAAACGCCACGGGGATATATACTTCAAATAAGACACCAAGGTACCCGCCGGACAATAGGTTGAACAATGCGCAGCTATTTTCCGTCCCCGGGATACAAGCACGATTATCCCGACGCCTGCCACTCCCGCAAAGGCAGCTATTAGCGAGGCATAAATCACGGGAACATGAAATAATCTCAATCCCAAAGCCACAAGGATAAACACCGCAAGTACCGTCCAACGGATGCCGGCTCTTGTGCCCGGCTTTATCCCCTGCCGCTTGCCGTTCTTCCCCGCCGCCAGACTGTCCCACGCCCCGAAGTAACACAACTGACTGCACCACGCCCCCCCGGAAAGCAATATCGTGATCAAGAACAAGAAGGGCATAAAGGACATTTCTCCCCGGTAGAATACCCCGACCGGAATCAATCCCGGTATCGGGAAGTGTAACTTGCCGGACATGAGGAAAACGGTATCCGCAAAAATACCCAGTGCCAGTTGAAAGAAAAATACCACGGAAAACAATAACCATATCCGCCGCCGCCAAACGGCACGCTTCGCCCTGTCGAACATCTTTAAATAAAGCCACCCGCCGAACAGTGCCGCCAACACGACCTGCAACCAACCACCGCCGGGCAACAGGCGTTCCGCCAGCAATAGCGGCGGTCGCACCATTACCTGCACGAGCGAGAGCAACGCTCCCGTGACCAGCATCGTCACGACGGCACCCGTAACTCCTTCTTTTTTTACATGGTTATTTTTAATCATAACGGGGCAAAGATAATATTTTCGAACCGTAAGCTTTATCCTCGAAATAGAAAATATACAAAAACATGCCGTCATCCCGTATATCCAATCCATAAAAGCATTAACTTTGTCGTCGATAATAATAAACAGCTATATGTCGGGCATTCCTGTTTTAATTTCGGATCTGGCGGTCATTCTTTTTTCTGCAGGACTGATAACCATTATTTTTAAATGGCTAAAACAGCCGGTCGTGTTAGGATATATCATGGCAGGCATCATCGCGGGACCTTACACGTTCGGCGGCCCCATGGTCACAGACTCGGCAAATATCCAAATATGGGCCGATATCGGGGTTATTTTCCTCCTGTTCGCCTTGGGACTCGATTTCAGTTTCAAAAAGCTGATGAATGTCGGCGGTACCGCCATGATTAGCGCCCTCACGATCGTGGGAGCTATGATGATGTTGGGATACTCTGCCGGACTGGCACTCGGCTGGGGGCACATGAACAGCCTCTTCCTCGGGGGTATGCTGTCCATGTCGTCCACGACGATTATTTTCAAGGCTTTCGAGGACATGGGATTACGAGGGCAACGTTTCGCGGGGGTAGTCTTCGGTATCCTCGTCGTGGAAGACCTTTTCGCCGTTGTCTTGATGGTATTGTTGTCCACCTTGGCGGTAAGCAAGCATTTCGAGGGAATGGAAATGGCAAACAGCATACTGAAACTTGTCGCTTTCCTTGTTTTTTGGTCGATCACGGGTATTTTCCTGATACCCACTTTTCTCAAAAAAGCGAAACAGTGGTTGAATGCCGAAACACTGCTCGTCGTGTCGCTAGGTTTATGCCTCGGCATGGTTTTATTGGCAGTTAAGGCGGGTTTCTCTGCGGCATTGGGGGCATTCGTCATGGGTTCGATTCTGGCTGAAACCGTAGAGGCGGAGAATATCGAACACTTGATCAAGCCGGTAAAAGACCTTTTCGGGGCAATATTCTTTGTTTCCGTCGGCATGATGATCGATCCCGCCATGCTGATCGAGTACTGGTTCCCGATCTTGTTGATCACCGTCGTGGTCATGGTGGGACAAATTACCTTTTCCGCTTTCGGAATACTACTTTCCGGTCAGAACTTGAAAATAGCCATCCAGTCCGGTTTTTCGCTCGCGCAAATCGGCGAATTCGCGTTTATCATCGCGTCGCTGGGAATGTCGCTGCACGTGACGGACGAATTTCTCTATCCTATCGTTGTTACCGTATCGGTCATTACTACGTTCTTTACCCCCTACATGATCCGGCTATCGGAACCGGCTTACCGGTTCGTGAATAATCATCTGCCCCAAGCATGGATTCGCTTCCTTGACAGGTACAGCACGGGAACAAACACGATACACCATAAAGGGATGTGGACCCGGCTACTGAAGGCCTTATTACGTATCGTGATTACCTACACTATACTCTCTATCTTCACGATCGTCCTTTTCCTGCAATACCTCACGCCGATTATCCGACAGGAATTACCGGGGATACAAGGCGGAATAGTCAGCGCTATTGCCATATTGTTGCTGATTTCCCCGTTTCTCCGTGCCATGATGATGAAGAAAAATCACTCGGAAGAGTTTCAACACCTCTGGAACGACAGTAAATACAACCGGGGACCGCTCGTGTCGCTCATCGTGCTGCGTATAGCCTTGTGTATCGGAATTGTCATGTTCGTGATTTCCAGCCTCGTGAACGTGGCGGCAGGACTTTTATTGCTGATCGCGAGTGCCATTATCCTGTTTTTCATTTATTCCAAACGACTGAAGAAGTATTCTATCCTGCTGGAAAGGCGTTTCCTGCGTAATTTCACGGCACGCCAACAGGAGCAAGAACGCAAATCACCTATCAAACAACGTTTCGTGCAACATTTGCTCAACCGGGATCTTCATTTGGCAGATTTCGAGGTGTCACAATCCTCTCCCAGCGTGGGGAAAACATTAAAAGAATTGAATTTCCGCCAATCCTGCGGGGTAAGCGTGGTAACTATCATCCGCGGCGAGGAACGCATCAATATCCCCGGCGGCGAGGAACGTTTGTACCCGTTTGACCATATCATCGTGGCAGCGACAGATAAAGAGATCGAAGTATTCCGTAAGTTCGTGGAAGACCGGGTGGAAAAAAGAAAACAGGAACTGGAACAGCAACGCCCGCCCGAAGTCAGTCTGGAACAATTCATGATCGAAGAAAACACCCCGCTGGTAGGGCATTCCATCCGGGAATCCGGCATCCGGGATAAAGCCGCCTGTCTGGTCATCGGTATCGAGCGCAACGGCACGTCCACCATGAATCCCACCCCGGACACCATTTTCGAGGCAGGGGATGTCGTGTGGATCGTGGGCGAAAGGGATAAATTAATCCATTTGGCAGACGGGGAAACAATCTAAATTCCTCCACACAAGCTGACGCTTATTCTGTGATTTAATGCTTTCAGTTCCTGTCATTCTCTAATCACAGAATCACTCTATTTCCAACCCGAAAAGGGCTTTCAATTCACCGACAGCGGGATTAATAGTCACGAAATGTTCAAACTTATCTTTAGAGGTAAACAGACGCTTCTTTTCCTCCCCGTTATTTTTTTCCACGTAGATTTGCACGTTCAGCGTGATATACCCGTTATTCAGTTTCTTCATCAAGAAAGAAAGTAATGCCGGATGTAAATCCATGACTCTGGTCAACAGGAAATCATTATCCACTTCAATCGTAATGACAAATCCCTCCACTTTAGGCGCGTGGGACAAAAGGGCGATCTTCGCCGCCTTATCCTCCTCACCCAAGGTAGCGAGGAATGTTTCCAACGCACCCGACACGTCGGCAAGAGAGAATTCACTTTGAGCCTTCACCCGGTTATCATCAGTTTTTACACTCTGTCTCTCCCGCGGCTCGTTGTGTTTCTCCTTCGTTTCTTCCAATGCCTTTTTCAAATTGAAAGAATGTATATTCTCGGGCTTTCCGCCTGTTTTCGGAGTTACAACGCTGACACGCTTCTCCTCCGCGGGTGGCGTCACACTTACACTGTCCCCGTTCGCTTGCTGGAATTTACCGCTAAATCCTTCGATCTTTAATAACCCGGCAAACTCCTCTATACTAAGGCTTTTTTTTTTAGCTCATTAATCTGGCACAATTTAATCAGAGTGAGTTCCACACACAAGCGTTTCTCCATGCGAATTTTATACTGCATCTCGCATTGCTCGATGACTTTCAAGGCGTCGAAGATGAAATCGGGCGTTACCGCCTGCGCCTGTTGCAGGTAACGCTCCTTGATAGAAGCGCTCACTTCCAACAACTGCACTGTTATCGACTCTTTCGCCACTAACAAATCTCGGAAATGTCGACCGAGCCCCGATATCAAGTTTCCAGCATCGAACCCCTTTTCCATAATCTCGTTGAAAAGCAAGAACGTTTCGGCCACCTTCCCGGCATAGAACAAATCGGTTAACCTGAAATAGTAATCGTAATCCAACACGTTCAGATTCTCGATCACTTTATCGTAAGTCAAATTCTTACCGCAGAAACTGACAACCTGATCAAAGATAGAAAGAGCGTCACGCATCGCCCCGTCAGCCTTTTGGGCGATCACGTTCAAAGCCTCCTCCTCTGCCTGTATTCCCTCCTTTGCCGCAATACGCTTCAAATGCTCGATCGTGTCGGGCACCTTAATCCGGTTGAAGTCATATATCTGGCAACGCGACAATATGGTCGGCAGAATCTTGTGCTTTTCCGTCGTCGCCAGAATAAATATGGCATGGGCGGGCGGTTCTTCCAATGTCTTCAGAAACGCATTGAAAGCCGAGGCACTCAACATATGCACCTCGTCGATAATATACACGCTGTAACGCCCCACCTGCGGCAATATCCGTACTTGGTCTACCAATCCGCGGATATCATCCACGCTATTGTTCGAGGCGGCATCCAGTTCATGTATGTTCAACGAACGCCCGCTGTTAAACGCCCGGCAGGACTCGCATTCGTTGCAGGGTTCCGCGTTGGGTTGCAAATTCATGCAATTAATCGTCTTGGCAAAAATACGGGCACACGTCGTTTTCCCAACACCACGCGGTCCGCAAAACAAATAAGCCTGTGCCAATTGTTTATTGAGGATAGCGTTTCTCAACGTGGATGTAATCGAGTGTTGCCCTATCACTGTATCGAAACTTGCAGGTCTATATTTACGCGCCGAAACAATATAATTCTCCATGAATAATAACTTTCTATTTACTTGTGATTTTCTTTGAACATCAGTCTACAAAATTACAAAGTAAAATGAATTATTACTCTACAAAATCAATTTATTTTTCCTACCGACATCAAACAACTGACATTCCACGATTTATGCCCCCTTCCCCCCGACATGTCAAAATATTTTCAGGTTTCCTCCCGTTTTCGAGAAAAAATTCTAAAACGCTCCATAATATTATTCTTAATATAAATGATAATAACATGTATTTCTGAATTATTAAATTTTATTCAAATACAATTTAAATTCTATTATTTTTCTATTATAATAGGCTTTAAATAGGAGTTGAATGGGAATTGAATAGGAGATGCTACAAATCAACTATAAGTATAATACATTATATATAAACACAAATTAACTTATCTTACATGAAACTCTAGAGAAAACAGAGTCATATTTTCTCACGACTCCGTTTTAGTGGAATTGATTTATTTTCGTCATTAGTTTACATTTTTTCGCTTTAAAGCAACAAGTGTATTAATCAGAGTATTACCCGGATATCTTTGCCGTGTAAACTCAAAAACAAAGACGTGATGCTACGAAAACTCAGATTGACACTTGCTATGATTTGCCTCGTGCTCATCACCCTCCTCTTCCTCGATTTCACGGGAACGTTGCACGGGTGGTTCGGCTGGCTGGCAAAAATCCAATTCCTCCCCGCCGTTCTGGCACTAAACGCGGGAGTTGTCGTATTCCTCGTCCTCCTCACCCTGTTGTTCGGACGAGTGTATTGCTCCGTGCTCTGCCCCTTGGGTGTATTTCAAGACGTGGTGGCATGGTTCGGGAAACGGCGGAAGAAACTACCCTACTCCTACTCCCCCGCTCTGTCGTGGTTGCGGTACGGCATGCTTGGAGTCTTCATTATCGCGCTCGTCGCCGGGATAGGTTCCGTGGTCGCCCTGCTCGCGCCTTACAGCTCTTACGGGCGTATCGCCGCCAACCTCTTCGCCCCGGTATGGCAATGGGGTAACAACCTACTCGCTTACATGGCACAACGGGCGGACAGCTACGCTTTCTACGAGACGGACGTGTGGCTGAAGAGTCTGCCGACCTTCATCATCGCCGTCGTGACTTTCGCGGTAATCGCCATACTGGCATGGCGCAACGGGCGCACGTACTGCAACACCGTCTGTCCCGTGGGCACCGTGCTGGGATTCCTCTCCCGTTACTCGCTCTTCCGGGTAACGATTGATGCCGACAAGTGCAACGGGTGCAGCCTATGCGCCCGCCAATGCAAGGCAGCCTGTATCAACCACAAGGAACACCGCGTGGATTATAGCCGTTGCGTGGCATGCATGGATTGCGTCGCTACCTGCAAACATGGCGCTATCCGTTACGAACGCCGCCATGCGCAACCGTCGCAAGCGGGTGAAACATCCGCGGTAAACAAAACACGCCGCGACTTCCTGTCCGTCGCCACGCTACTAGCAAGCACCACCGTGCTAAAAGCACAGGAGAAGAAAGTGGACGGCGGACTTGCTGTTATCGAGGACAAGAAAATCCCTCATCGCAACACGCCACTCACGCCTCCCGGCTCTCTCGGGGCTCGTAACATGAGCCGGCATTGCACTGCCTGCCAACTATGCGTGACGGCTTGTCCCAATGGAGTGTTGCGCCCGTCGGGCAACCTGCTCACGCTGATGCAACCGGAAATGTCCTACGAACGGGGGTATTGCCGACCGGAATGTAACCGTTGTTCCGAAGTATGCCCGGCAGGAGCCATCCTCCCCATCACGGCAGCAGACAAATCCTCTATCCAAATCGGTCATGCCGTGTGGGTAAAAGAAAATTGCGTGCCGCTGACCGACGGCGTGGAGTGCGGCAACTGTTCCCGCCACTGCCCCGCGGGAGCTATCGAAATGGTGGCATCGAACCCGGACATGACGGACTCTCCCCGGATACCCGTGGTAAACACCGAACGCTGTATCGGCTGCGGTGCCTGTGAAAACCTGTGCCCGGCACGTCCCTTCAGCGCCATTTACGTGGAAGGACACGAGATGCATAAAACCGTTTAACGTTTAAAAGAGGAAAAGATATGGACAACAAGAATAAAAAAGAGATAAACCGACGGGAATTTTTGAAAGTACTAGGCGCGGGAACGGTGGTCACGACAGCCGCGTTACACGGTTGCCGTCCGCGGAATAACTCCGCCAACGGCAACATGGCAAACCAACAAACGGGTGAAATGACCTATCGCGTCAACCCGACAACGGGCGACAAAGTTTCGCTGCTCGGGTACGGTTGCATGCGTCTGCCGACCATCGCCAACTCCAGCGCGAGAGATAGCCAAGACGAAATCGACCAAGAAATGGTAAACCGGCAAGTGGACTACGCCATCGCCCACGGGGTGAACTACTTCGACACGTCGCCCGCCTATTGCCGGGGACTCTCGGAACACGCCATGGGCATAGCCCTCAGCCGCCACCCGCGGGACAAGTATTTTATTGCCACCAAATTGTCGAACTTCTCGCCCGACACGTGGAACCGGGAATCATCCCTCGCCATATACCGCAACTCGCTTAAAGAATTGCAAACGGATTACCTCGATTACATGCTGCTCCACGGCATCGGCATGGGGGGAATGGAAGCCCTGAAAGGACGTTATCTTGACAACGGCATGCTCGACTTTCTGGTCGCGGAACGTGAAGCGGGACGCATCCGTAATCTCGGTTTCTCCTATCACGGTGATATCGAAATTTTCGACTACCTGCTATCACGACACGACGAAATCAAATGGGAGTTCGTGCAAATCCAACTCAATTACGTGGACTGGAAACACGCCAAGGAGGTAAACACTCGCAACACCGATGCCGAATACCTGTACGGGGAACTCTCCAAACGAGGTATTCCCACCGTCATCATGGAACCCCTGCTGGGCGGACGTCTGGCAAACGTGCCCAATCATATCGTCAGCAGGCTGAAACAACGTCGCCCGACGGATAGCGTGGCATCGTGGGCGTTCCGCTTCGCGGGCTCGCCGGAAGGAGTATTAACCGTATTAAGCGGCATGACTTACATGGAACACCTGCAAGAGAACCTTGCTACTTATTCCCCGCTGGAGCCCTTGACCGATGATGAAAAAGTGTTTTTGGAAGAGACTGCTCAACTGATGCTGAAATACCCCACGATTCCCTGCAACGACTGCAAATATTGTATGCCCTGCCCGTACGGCATCGACATCCCTTCCATCCTTATTCATTACAACAAATGCGTGAATCAAGGGAATATACCCGCCGGAAAACAGGATGAAAATTACCGTAAAGCACGACGTGCATTCCTCGTCGGTTACGACCGTAGCGTCCCGAAACTACGGCAGGCAAGCCATTGTATCGGTTGCAACCAATGCGTGCACCACTGCCCGCAGAACATCGACATTCCCAGCGAACTGCACCGCATCGACAGGTTCGTGGAACAATTGAAAATTGAAAAATCAATTAACCTGTAAAAATGGTAACAACAACTGTAATTCATGTCACAACAAAGTAAACCGGATAACCTAACTTCGCGTCAAAACAAAAGAATCACATCATGACAGAAAGCATAACAGAACTACAACATGCTGATGCGCGTAACCCGCAACTAGCCGAAGGCTCCCCCCTCATCGACTTATTGCACGACGGCGGGTACTCCTGCGTTATCGCTAAAGGAACGGAAACCCGTACTTTCAGCCAACGCGGCGTTGCAGACCTGTACGACCTGCTGGAACAAGAGCCCTCGTTCATGAAAGGAGCGCGGGTAGCGGACAAAGTGATTGGCAAAGCGGCAGCGGCGCTCATGGTGTTGGGCGGCGTGGAAAGCGTCTACACGGACACGATTAGCGAACCCGCCCTCGCGCTGTTACGTGAAGCCAACATAGAGGTACGCTTCACCAGATGCGTCCCTCTCATAAAGAATCGCACCAAAACAGGCTGGTGCCCGTTGGAATCCGCCTGCCTCGATATTAAATCGGCACGGGACATCTTCCCCGTGATACAAAACTTCATATCAAAAATAAGAATGACCAAAAAATTGGCATGCGCCTTGTTTACATGTATGCTCCTTGGCACGGGTTTACAGGCACAATCACGAAAGGACACGACCGAAGTCGCCCGTAACTACACTATTAACGAGGTGGTGGTCACCGGGACACGCAACGAAACGGATGCACGTCAGCTTCCCATGACCGTCTCCGTCGTGAACCGGGAAACAATAGAAAAACGCCTTGAACCCTCGTTACTCCCTATCTTGACGGAACAAATCCCGGGACTGTTCATCACCAGCAGGGGTATCTTGGGATACGGCGTATCGACAGGGGCTGCAGGGGGCATGAACTTACGAGGTGTCGGGGGAAACTCCACCACCGGGTTGCTCGTGCTCATTGACGGTCACCCGCAATACATGGGACTCATGGGACACCCCATCGCCGACGCCTACCAATCCATGCTAGCAGAACGCGTGGAAGTTGTACGGGGTCCGGCATCCGTGCTCTACGGGTCGAACGCCATGGGCGGTGTAATCAACATCATTACCCGCCAACAACGGGATGACGCGGTGAAGACAAGCGCCCGCCTGAGTTACGGCTCGTACAATACCCTCGTGACCGAAGCCGCGAACAGCGTGAAACGAGGCAGATTCAGCAGCATCGTGACAGGTTCATACAACCGCACCGACGGTCACCGCGAGGACATGGAATTCGAACAATACGGCGGGTACACCAAACTGGGATACGAGTTGAACAACACGTGGAGCATGTACGGCGACGTGAACATCACACACTTCAACGCCTCGAACCCCGGTACGGTCAACGCCCCCCTCTTGGACAACGATTCCCGCATCACCAGAGGCATGACCTCGTTCGCCCTAACCAACCGTCACGAGAAGACATCCGGCGCGTTGAGTTTCTTTTACAACTGGGGACGCCACGAGATTAACGACGGCTATTCCAAGGGAAAAGAACCGCTGGCATACCGCTTCCACTCGAAAGACATCATGCTGGGCGTATCCCTTTACCAAAGTGCAACCCTGTTCAAGGGCAACCGGATAACCCTAGGCGTGGACTTCCAACACTTCGGCGGTGAAGCTTGGAATCGTTTCGTCACGGACGGGCACGAGGAGGAGATATCCGACAAATCGGAAAACGAGGTAGCCGGATATGCGGATTTCCGGCAAGCATTGACAGAATGGCTCACCGTAGATGTAGGAATACGCGTAGACCATCACTCGGTAACGGGTACGGAATGGATACCACAAGCCGGATTGTCGGCATACCTGCCCAACAACAGTAGCCTGAAAGCGATGGTAAGCAAAGGCTTCCGCAACCCGACGATAAAAGAGTTGTACATGTTCCGTGTCGCCAACCCGGATTTATTGCCGGAACGGCTGTGGAACCACGAGCTATCTTACACGCAACGCCTGCTGAACAACAAGCTTCATTACGGGATAAATCTTTTCTATATCAACGGGGAAAATATCATCAGCCCGCAAATGGTAGACGGACGCCGAATGAACATCAATACCGGGAAAATAGAAAACTGGGGAGCGGAAGCCAACGTGGCTTACCGTATCCACCCGGAATGGAATATCACCGCCAATTACAGCTGGCTACGCATGGTACACCCGATAGTGGCGGCACCGGAACATAAGCTATTCATCGGGGCTGACTTCACGAGGGGACGGTGGAGTGCATCGACAGGCGTACAATACGTGGCAGGACTTTACACCACGGTTGACCCGGTGGAGAAGAAAGAGAATTTCGTGCAGTGGAACGCGAGAGCCAGTTATCGCCTGAGTCCCTTCGCCCATGCCTTCGTGCGGGGAGAAAACCTTCTGGCACAACGGTATGAAATAAACGA
The DNA here is from genome assembly GCF_900184685.1 of Butyricimonas sp. Marseille-P3923. Taxonomy (GTDB): domain Bacteria; phylum Bacteroidota; class Bacteroidia; order Bacteroidales; family Marinifilaceae; genus Butyricimonas; species Butyricimonas muris. Next base: position 281,696 of record NZ_FXXL01000007.1, on the reverse strand, counting down.
CGGCTTCCCCATGCCCAAAGCTACATTCATGGGGGGAATAAATTTACACTTCTAAAACGAAAAAATATGAAAACAACAGTTATTCAATTGTACACCTTAGACTACAAAGAAGCGAAAACCTATCTTGCAGTATCGCTTTTCATCGTCGGCAACATGATGCTGCCACAATTATGCCATCTCGTGCCGCAAGGCGGGACCACGTGGCTGCCGATATATTTCTTTACCCTTATCGGTGCTTATAAATACGGTTGGAAAGTAGGACTGCTCACGGCGGTATTCTCGCCTGTGCTCAACTCCCTGCTGTTCGGTATGCCGCAAGCGGCTGCCTTACCGGCGATTCTGTTGAAATCCGTGCTACTGGCTATAGCCGCAGGGTACGCCGCCCAACGGTTCAAACGTGTTTCCATCCCACTTCTCCTTACGGTTGTATTATCTTACCAAATCGCAGGCATACTCGGGGAATGGGCTATGATTGGCGACTTCACCCGTGCCGTGCAGGACTTCCGTATCGGATTGCCGGGAATAGCCCTGCAAATCTTCGGGGGATACTCGTTTATTAAATACATTATTAACAAATAAAAATTCCAGCTTATGACATCCATGATTTTATTCCTTATCGGGACACCGGAAATATTGTTTATAGCGCTTATCGTACTGTTACTTTTCGGCGGAAAGAAAATACCCGAATTAATGAAGGGCATCGGTAAAGGTGTCCGCAGTTTCAAGGACGGAATGAACGGTATTGAAACCAAAATAGAAAAAGACACAACCGAAGAGAAATGAACGCGACGGACAACATAAAGGAACAGACCTTTTGGGAGCATCTCGACGAACTGCGCGGCTGCTTGATACGAATAGGCGCAGTCGTCGTGATATTCGGGATAGCGGCGTTTCTGTTCAAGGACGAAACGTTCGCTATCATTCTGGCTCCCAAAAGCGACAGCTTCATCATTTACAAAGCATTCGCCTTTGTAAGCGAACGGCTGTCACTGCCGGGTGTCGCCCCGGAAGCCTTTTCCGTCAAATTAATCAACACCGGACTGGCAGAGCAATTCGTGATACATATGCGGGCAGCCATATACGCGGGCATCCTCATCGCTTCACCCTATATCATCTACACCTTGTTCCGGTTCATCTCTCCAGCCCTGTACAGCCAAGAGAAAAAATACGCCGCACGGGTAGTCGGGAGTAGCTACGTGATGTTCATGCTGGGTGTCGCACTAAGCTATTTCCTGATATTTCCACTGACATTCCGCTTTCTCGGTACATATCAAGTGAGTGGCGAGGTGGAAAACATGATTTCCCTGCAATCGTACATGGATACCCTCATGATGATGAACCTGATGATGGGCATCGTCTTCGAGATACCTATCCTATGCTGGCTGCTAGCTAAATTCGGGTTGCTCTCTGCCGCTTTCATGCGCCGTTATCACCGTCACGCGATAGTCGTAATCCTCGTGCTCGCCGCTATCATCACTCCCACGTCGGACGTCTTCACCCTGTTAATGGTATCGCTTCCCATGTGGCTACTGTATGAAATCAGCATTTTAATTGTTAAACATACACGTTAAAAAGTTTATATATGAAAACGAATCTGTTACCTATTTTAATTATGACACTCGTGTCACCACTTACAGCATCCAGCTACAATTCACCCTCGAAAGAGGAAAGCAAAAAAAGCCTTCCCAAAGTTTACATGGTCAAAGAAATCAGCCCGGAAAGCCTTCTCCGCATATACGAAGCACTTGGGCGGGAAGCCACGGGAAAAGTAGCCGTTAAGATTTCTACCGGAGAACCGGGCGGCAACAATTACTTGAAACCCGCACTTATCGGCGAGCTCGTGAAAAAAGTAAACGGTACCATTGTCGAGTGTAACACCGCTTACGGCGGCGGACGGGCAAACACGACCGCCCACCTGCAAGCAGCCAAAGACCACGGTTTCACAGCCATCGCCGAAATCGATATCATGGACGCAGAGGGAGAAACAGCACTCCCGATCAAGGGTGGCAAGCACCTGAAAGAAGACTTCGTGGGTTCGCACTTCCTGAATTACGACTTCACGATTATCCTTTCGCACTTCAAGGGACACGCGATGGGTGGCTTCGGTGGCGCAATCAAAAATATGTCAATCGGCATCGCTTCCTCGGCAGGAAAAGCATGGATTCATAGTGCCGGAAAGACAAAAGACGACCCGTGGAGCAACCTGCCCGAACAAGACGATTTCTTGGAATCCATGGCTGAAGCCGCCAAAGCCATCGCCGACCATTGTGGCGAAAAGATTCTATACATCAGCGTAGCCAATAACCTATCGGTCGACTGTGACTGTGCCTCTGCCCCCGAAGATCCAAAAATGGGCGACATCGGCATCCTCGCCTCCCTCGACCCCATGGCTTTGGACAAAGCGTGTGTCGATCAAGTGTACTCTTCACCCGATCACGGACGTATCCACTTGATCGAACGGATGGAATCCCGCCACGGCATACACACGCTTGTCCACGCCGAGAAATTAGGCATGGGCAGCCAAAAGTATGAATTAATCCTACTGGACAATGAATAACAAAGGAAGTATTAACCCTCCTCCCTGTTTATAAAGGAAATTAAAAACCGCTTACCGGACTCTACCCAAATTAAGAGGCTGCCGAACAGCCTCTTATTTCTCCCGAATCTTCTTCAAAAACGTCATAAAACCATAAACCGTATCAAATATACATCTTTTCCTTCCCGCTACTTTTAACTCCGCTTCCAAAACCTTTTCCAACGCAGACAGCACGTTATCACAATCCGAAATACCAAATCCCGACACTTGGGATACTTTTTCCATCAATTCTATTCTGTTCATACCTCCATTATTTAATTATAAAACAAAAATATCCCCTATCTTAATACCATTTCAAATAATAAGACAAAACCACTGATTTACGAGACAAACCACCCCAATTACCAGACAATATCTATTTCCTTCTGAAATTTCTACAAATAATATAATAAAAAGTATCCCTCAAAGTTTGCATTTATAACGGAAAGCACTATATTTGCACCGTCAAAAAAATGACACCCGGTTCGGTAGCTCAGTTGGATAGAGCAACGGCCTTCTAAGCCGTAGGTCTTGGGTTCGAATCCCAACCGGATCACCACATTTAAAACAACTTACTTATTTCTAGTAAGTTGTTTTTTTATTAAGAACATATTTAAAAACGTAACTCTTTACTCTATTTTTAGGTCAAGTTCCTATAGAGAAATATATTTTCATTCTTCATCTCTTTTCGCAAACTTTTTTAAGGAATAACCCGTAGAATAAATTGTAAAATTTCTTTTTGCGAAACAAGAATTAAAATTATACATTTGAAGATACATATTAAGTCAAACATTTAAATTTTAAACACTATGGCAAAAGTAACACTTGCTGGTAACAGTATAAACACGAAAGGTAACTTACCTTCAGTAGGTTCCGCGGCTCCGGATTTCTCGTTAGTAAAAACGGATTTGTCCGAATTGACATTAGCCGACCAAAAAGGAACACGTGTTGTCCTGAATATTTTCCCGAGTCTTGATACAAGCGTATGCGCTACATCCGTACGCACTTTCAATAAATTAGCCGCAGAGATGAAAAATACGGTGGTACTTGCTATATCAAAAGACCTCCCTTTCGCTCACGCACGTTTCTGCACGACGGAAGGAATTGATAAAGTAATCCCTCTATCTGCATTCAGGGATCATAAATTCGGGGAGAAATACGGGGTGGAAATGATTGACGGCCCATTAGCAGGTCTATTGGCTCGCTCGGTTGTCGTTATTGACGAAAACGGGAAAATCGTTTATGAAGAACTCGTACCGGAAATCACACACGAACCTAACTATGACGCCGCATTGGCATGTTTGAAAAGTTTATAAGGTCCATAAAGTTATAAAGTTCATAAAGTACAAGTAAACACCCAAAGCTTCAACAAGCTAACTTTATGAACTTTAAATTCCGAAGGAATAACTTTACAAACCTTATAAACAAAAAGGGGCTTTCGCCCCTTTTTATTATTTAGCACGCTCTAATTGAACAGTAAAGTGACGCATTAACGGTGCTTCCCAAGTAATTTGGAAACCACGAGTAATCTGCTCACGACGATCAAATACATTTTTCAAGGCAACGGCTATCACGTCCATGTGATTGTTCGTGTACACTCTTCTCGGGATAGCCAGACGCAAAAGATCCAAACCACCGAAACGGTTTTCACGAGTTACCGGATCACGGTCAGCCAAGATATAACCGATTTCGCAACCGCGAATACCGGCCTCCAAGTACAATTCTACCGTCAACGTCTGAGCCGGGAATTCTTCTTTCGGTACATGAGTCAATACTTTCGGGGCATCGATAAACAAAGCGTGACCTCCGGCGGGACGTTGATAAGGAATACCAAATTCATCCAGACGTTTTGCCAAGTATTCCACTTGTTTGATACGGGTTTCAAGATTATCGAACTCTGTATTTTCATCCAAACCGATAGCCAGAGCGTTCATATCGCGACCGTTCATACCACCATAAGTCAAGTACCCCTCGAACTGCACGCAGAAGCCCTTAGCTCCCTCGAACCAGTCTTGGTGGCGGGTAGCGATGAAACCTCCCATGTTCACGATAGCATCTTTCTTCGCGCTCATGGTCATACCGTCAGCGTTATCGAACATCTCTTTCACGATCTCTTTGATCGTCTTATTTTGATAACCCTCTTCACGAGTCTTGATAAAATAAGCGTTCTCAGCGAAACGAGCCGAATCGAACAACACGCGTTTGCCATATTTATCGGCGATAGCACGCACTTCCTTGATATTTTTCATGGAAACAGGCTGTCCTCCTGCCGTGTTGTTCGTAACCGTCACGATAATAAACGGAATCTTGTCAGCATGTTCTGCCAACACTTTCTCCAATTTCACCGGATCCAAGTTTCCTTTAAACGGAATCTCCAATTGGGTATCTTTTGCCTCGTCGATAGTCACGTCCCAAGCGATAGCCTTACGTCCCTCGATGTGCCCCTTCGTGGTATCGAAGTGAGAGTTACCGGGAACGATATCGCCTTCTTTTACTAAATAAGAGAAAAGCACGTTCTCGGCAGCGCGTCCTTGGTGAGTCGGGATAATATAATCGAATCCGGTCAAACGGGTAATCATATCCTTCAACTTGAAGAAAGAAGATGCCCCGGCATAACTTTCATCACCCAACATCATTCCTGCCCATTGGCGGTCACTCATGGAACCGGTTCCGGAGTCCGTAATCAAGTCTATATACACTTGCTCCGAACGTAATTGAAACACGTTGTAGTGAGCCTCTTTAATCCATTGTTCTCTCTCTTCACGAGTACTTTTACGGATGGGTTCAACCATCTTAATCTTCCAAGATTCTGCAAAAGGTAATTCCATAATCTTTAAACTTTAAATAGTTAATGATATAAATAATTATAATATGATTTTCCAATCAAACAACCTTAAAAGGTCATCATGTTAAATAAGGAAATAATAAATGTGAGGATACGAAAGACCACCACCTCTAATCAACAAAGGTGTCGCGCTTCTTAATATTTAAGAAAAGTTTACTTACTAATATGACGCACTTATCTTTCATCGAAGCAAATTTGGGAAAAATAATAAAAAAGACCAAGGAAATCTTGGTCTTTTTTATTATTTCTTTTTTTTCTTCGCGTTTCGCTTCCGCATCACGTTTCGTCGATTATCTTCCGCCGTGTAACTATTTTTGGCTTTCTTCTGGTGGAAAGCACCTCCCCCTTGTTGTCGTCCCTGCTGGTAAACGATATTACTTGTTTGCACCTGTTCCTCTTCCAGCAACAACTGGGATATTTCCAACTTCTCCGGCAAATCCAACACCTCCACGCTTTGATTAATCAACCGCTCGATATCCGTGAAGCGGTCTTCCTCTATCTCGGACACGAAACTGATTGCCACTCCCTCTTTTCCCGCACGAGCCGTACGCCCGATACGATGCACGTATTCCTCCGCCAAAGAAGGAATATCAAAGTTTATTACATGAGTCACATCCTGCACGTCAATACCGCGTGCCGCCACGTCTGAAGCCACGAGGATACGAGTTTCCCCTTCTTTAAAAGCACGTAAAGCGTTCAACCGGGTATTCTGTGCCTTGTTCGAGTGTATCACGCTCAACTCTCCTTTCCAATGATCCGCCAAGCGTTCCACGATCCGGTCGGCATTCTTCTTTGTCTCCGTAAATATCATCACTTTCTTGTATCTCTCCTTATCCGCGAGCAATACTTTCAACAAATTGATTTTCGTCGTGATATTCGGCACGTCATAACGGAATTGCTCCACGTGTTCCACCGGGGTTGCTTGACGTGCAACTTCCACCCGCACCGGTTCTTTCAAGAAATCACGGGATAGACTTTCTACCGCTTCCGAGAATGTAGCCGAAAACAACATCGTTTGATGCTTCTCCGGTAATACTTCGAATATACCCTTTAATTGCGGCAAGAACCCCAAATCCATTAACCGGTCGGCCTCATCCACCACGACCGTTTTAATCATTTTCGTCCGGATGATACCATTATAATATATATCCATAAAACGACCGGGTGTGGCGACCAATAAATCTACCCCCTCGAACACCTTATCTTGTTGAGTCCTTATATTCGTACCGCCATACACGCCCACGCAACGGATATCCATATATTCCGTCAGCAATTCAACACTCTCGCACACCTGCACGACCAACTCCCGCGTAGGCACAACCACCAACGCTCTCGGCACCAACCCTTGCGCGTAATGCAACTTCATCAACATCGGGATCAGATAAGCCAGCGTCTTTCCCGTACCCGTCTGTGCTATACCGATAAGGTCTTTCCCGGAACGACTGACAGAAAAAACCTCTTCCTGAATAGGGGTCGGGTTCTCGAAACCAGCCTCTTCCAACGCCATTAAAATCTGCTTATTTATATTCAAATCCTGAAATCCCATAGGTATCATGTTTTAAGTCTATTTATCCGCGAAGGTACAAAAAAGTAGGCACTCGGCAGAAATAAATTTATTTATAAAATAAATTGCATCTAAATATCAAAAATATCACACTCATATTCAAAACGATACAACAAGACATACCCGTTACAAAAAACGCCATAATCAATCCTATATTTGTTTTTTTCAAAATAATGTTCTAAATTTATTGCAGGTAAAACCTCTAAAATTACTACGCTATGACTTATACTATTACTTTTAACGAGTTAAGGAAGATCAAAGACATGTTACCCCACGGAAGTATGCAAACTATTGCAGACGATTTGGGCATCAGTACTGACACAGTGCGTAACTACTTCGGAGCCGATAATTATGACAACGGAGGTTCTAGTGCCGGAATTCACGTGGAGCAAGGACCGGACGGGGGAATTGTAGTCTTAGATGACACTACCATTCTGGACAAGGCCAAGGAACTCCTGAACGTGTAGAAAAAAATTAGAGCCGGGAACTGTCGAAAAAACGTTCCCGGTATTTTTTTACCGCTTTTTTATCTACTTTTGCAACGGCAAGTTCACGGTATAAACTTGTAACCTGCCAACTTGTAACCTGTAACGTCGCACGGCGACATAATATATTATGAGCAAAATAGTACTAAAAGCCGGTAAAGAGAGATCCTTGTACAGACTTCACCCGTGGGTATTCTCGGGTGCCATCGCCAAAAAAGACAATGACATCCAAGAGGGAGATGTCGTGAAAGTATATAACCACGACAATGAATTTCTTGCCGTCGGGCACTACCAGATCGGGAGTATTGCCGTGCGTGTGCTCAGTTTCAAAGAAGAAACGATTGATTATCCTTTTTGGGTAGAACGCATCCGTCAAGCATACCACACCCGCGTTGCCATCGGTCTGGCAACGGCATCGAATAATAACGTTTTTCGTTTGGTACATGGTGAAGGAGATGATCTTTCCGGGCTTATCGTGGACTATTATGCCGGGGTAGCCGTGGTACAATTCCACACCGTGGGCATGTACAAGGCAAGAGAAGAGATCACGAAAGCCCTTCTCGAAGTCATTGGCGACAAAATCACCGCCATATACGACAAATCGGAAGGAACTCTCCCCTACAAAGCAGGACTGAACCCGGAAAACGGCTACTTGTACGGGCACACCGATAACTTTATCGCCACCGAAAACGGACTGAAATTCAACGTGGACTGGCTCGAAGGCCAAAAAACGGGTTTCTTTATTGACCAACGGGAAAACCGAAGCCTTTTGGAACAATACTCTCAAGGAAAAAACGTACTCAACATGTTCTGTTACACGGGTGGCTTCTCTTTCTACGCCATGCGAGGCGGAGCAAAACTCGTGCATTCGGTTGACGCCTCGGCAAGAGCTATTGAACTGACCAACCAAAACGTGGAACTGAACTTTCCCGGTGATTCCCGCCACGAGGCATTCGTGGAAGACGCTTTCAAATTTTTGAATCAATCCCACGACAAATACGACCTCATTATCCTTGACCCCCCGGCATTCGCCAAACACCAAAACGTACTTGACAATGCCATACAGGGTTACAAAAAACTCAACCGCAAAGGTATCGAAGTCGTAAAACCGGGTGGTATCATCTTCACCTTCTCTTGTTCTCAAGTGATGACGAAAGACCTGTTCCGCCAAACCGTGTTCACCGCAGCGGCAAACACCGGACGCAAAGTCAAAATATTACATCAATTGACACAACCAGCCGATCACCCGATCAGCATTTATCACCCGGAAGGGGAGTATTTGAAAGGATTGGTGTTATACGTGGAATAGCATTTAATGAAAAGAGTATCCGAAAAGTTATTTTTGGATACTCTTTATCAATCTAAAACAGTTCACTAGAAAACAAATATCTTAATCTAATCGAATACTACCATCGGGATAAATCTCCACGGATATATCCATTGAATGTTCTTTTTTTAGCAGGAAATGATACACGTTATCACCGGAAGCATACTGGATAAAGTGTATATTGTCTATCGAAAAAGTATTATACGCTTCACCTTTCAGCACATCCAATACCACTTGCGGCACATTTGCCTCCAGTACAGGCCATGAAGTTTTGATCCAGCTATTATCGTGAGCGAACAGAACTTCTTTTACTTGATTTTCATCAAGGATATCCACTTCCAAGATTCCGTCTTGCCAACGTTCATCATGGACAACCAATGCTTTCGGATAATTTTGCGTGATAAAACTGCTAACTGTTGCCGGTAAATCTACCGCATTTTCCTCCGCTTGTTTTATCAATTCACCCTCTTCATCAAAATAAAGATACATCTCTTGATTAGCATTTTCTATCTCCAGACGATACACGGGAGATGTATTCACCCGATCCACGTACTCCACATCCTCAACTTTCCAAGAGCCGTATATACTTCCGGTAAATCCGGTTTTTACCTTTTCCGGCAGATTAGCGTACAGCATATCTTTCTCCGTCATCACCCATTCGCCGTCTTTACCGAACCAAGCCTCACATTCCTGCCCCGCCTCACGGAATTCAGCTTTCTCATACACACCGTTTTTCTCCCATGTCACGGCTGTCGCGTTCGGGAACTTCGCCGTAAAAGCTTCCACGACACTCTTTCCCGGCTTGTAATTCTTATCATCATCATCGTCATCATGACAAGCGGCAAAAACAAATAACGAGGCAATCCATAGGGTTACCATCAAAATCTTTCCTCTCATAATCTTTCCTATTTATCTGTTTAACATTATGTTCCTACTATCCCTTCTAACGAAAAACAGGAGCAGAAGGTTTCTATCGAAAAAAAACAAAATAACAGGACAATCTGTTCGCGGATTGCTTACTTTTGCACCGGAATTTAAGGACTATGAAATGGATAATTGTCAAGAAATAAGCACATCCGGGAAAAGCACTAAAGACAATATCATCTCGATATGTGTCTTCTTGTCGGGATTCTCTTGTTTTGCACAGTTGTATTATTTTCAACCGTTATTGCCCGATCTTGCACACGAGTTCAACCTATCGGCAAGTTATAGCAGTCTGGCTATTTCGTTTTCAACCTTAGGTATGGTCATCGGACTATTTACCGCCATGTTCGTGGCGGACAGTATCCCAAGAAAAAATTTAATCAGTGCGGCACTATTGTCCTCTTCTGTCGCCTCGGTAATCTGTTCGTATTCAAATTCCTTTTTCTTGCTCGTGGCGCTCAGTGCCTTAAAAGGCTTTTTGCTATCGGGAGCGACATCCGTATCACTGGCATACATATCGGAAGAAGTATTACCCAAGAACAAAGGTAAAATCACCGGGTTATACATCGCCGGAAACGCACTCGGGGGAATGGGCGGACGCGTGATTTCCTCATATCTCAGCACGGAATTCTCGTGGCGGACAGCATCCGCTTCTATCGGAGTGTTATGTGCCGTCTTCGCGATCTTATTCTTGATTTTCAGTCCTCGTTCCATTAATTTCAAGCCGAAGAAAGAGAACTTCAAATCACTCATCATTTCCAATTTGCATTTGCTCACTTCAGCCAAATTACTCCCGTTCTATCTGATTGGCTCACTTATGCTGGGAATATTCGTGAGCCTGTACAATTATCTAGGTTTCTACCTCGTGAAAGAGCCTTTCAATTTTCCGGATTACTTGATTCACTACATTTACTTCATGTACATTTTCGGGGTATTCGGTTCTATCGCTACCGCAAAACTCACCGCACGATACAACCATTTCAAGATACAGAAAACCATCGTATTATCGTCCGTGGCGGCACTCCTGTTGTTGTACGTGAACAATTTCTGGATCGTCACTCTGGGGCTAGCCATTTTCACGTTCAATTTCTTCGTGGTGCATGTCATCTGTAACCGTGTCGTGAGCGACTACAATCTACAAAAACGCTCTGTCACCATATCCATATACCTTCTCTTCTATTACATGGGTTCCAGCGTATGGGGATCAGCCACCGGCGTCGTCCTCGACAACTTCGGCTGGCAATGGTTTATCGCCACGCTCATCGCCCTAACGTTCATCCTATACGCCATCGCTTACAGGGGCGCACGGTTGATGCGGGAAAATTAAAAAGCTCCCGTCTGTACGACGAGAGCTTTTTGGCAAAATTTTTTCAATGGCTTACGTTGAAAAGAAAAATCATATTATTAACATTACAAAGATCTCGATTTTACTCTTTCCCCACAATCCCCTACATTAGGTATATTTTCGACAAAAAATCATTCCACCTCATTAATATCGATGAGATTATTCAAAATAGCATACACCGTAAGTCCCGATACGGACTTAATCCCGGTTTTCCGGATGATATTTTTCCGGTGCGTGATGACCGTGTGCACGGATATATGATGCTGGTCGGCAATCTCCTTATTGATTTTCCCTTTTGCCAATGACACCAATATTTCTTTCTCCCGCTCGGAAAGTTCATTTTTATCTGCCGCGTCAGACGGAGCATTCAGCGCATCCAGCGATTGCAACAACTTTTGTGCTATCTTCTCCGAATCATCCGAGATGTCGATCACCGTGTGATATTGTTTCAACACTTCCGGTTCTATATATTGATATACCAAAGCTACTAAAGCCGCATTTCTCATTCCCTCGAACAACTCTTCCAAGTGTTGTCGCCTTTTCGGCTCCACGGTCGAAGGATTAATAATAATAATATCCGGTTCGAGATGATTTATCTTCTCCACACAATGATAGCAATCGGCAAGTGAGGCAACAACCTCAAAATCATGCCTAATCTCTATTAACTTCCGCAAACCGGTCGATATGATCATTGACGGCTCAATAATAACAATCCGATAACATTTATTATTGCTTGCCATACTGTTGTTCTAATTTCTTGACTAACGGGATTAGAATTTTATCCTCGATTAAAGAATGTTTGCTTAAATCCTCTTCTAATGAAAATATACCGAACAGCACCCGGATACGCATTTCCGACAGCGCATCTCCTTGTAAATACTTCATTATAATATTTTTCAAGTCATTCAGTTTATCATCTATATTACTGTGATTCTCCTTGAATTCCTCGATCTCGTAATTTCCCGAACGACTCCCGTGCACGATACCGGAAATATAGGGGAAAACCGTGTCCTCCTCGTAGGCGAAATGTCGGATAACCTCATTCTTATACTCGTTGAAAAAAAGATGAAGTATCTTTTTATGATGTTCCTCGCAATTCTCGGAAATCTCCTTCAACTGTTCCTCTATCACGAACATCCGGCTATTGAGATAATAATCATGAGAATTTTTCAAGTAAGCAATCAACTGGTCTACATCCGGCCCGATACGCTCGATTTCCTTATCCGTGGGCAAATACGCTTCATTGCTGTACACGTTACAGATCATCAGAAACAGAGGGCAAGATACATGATTCGCCTCACAACACTCCTTTACGGTCTTGTCCCCGAATCCCAGATTCAACCCGAAACGATGCAAAAGCAACAAGAGCGAATAATCGGCATGAATAACATCTGCCAGTTTCATATCAGCAGAAAATAAACGTGAATTCATAGTAGTATTTTTATCACAAATATTGGAAATATTCGACTCTCCACCAAGTTTATTCATCAGTTTATAGAATTATTTATAATATTTCACGACATCAAAAGTACAAAAGTATCCGAAGCAATAACATCCTCAAAATCGGGTAAAAGCACGGGCACCCATCCCCATAAATGGGGATTATATCCCTGTAAATCGAATTATCCTTCGTATTTCACACAAGATCGCCAATATATAGTAAATGAAATTTATTGTTCATTAAAGAAGAAATTATAATTTTGTCAGGAATATATCACATAAAAAACAAATGGAAAAGGATCAAGTCATATTACTGGAACAACTTTTCAATCGTTATTTTAGTCATCTGGTTCTTTATTCCAGAAAGCTGATCGGAGCACAAGAACCGGCGGAAGACATTGTTCAAGATGTATTCCTGCACTTGTTCGAAAGTAAACGCCTGAAGTTCGCGACTCCTTCATTTTTATTTACTTGTGTGAAAAACGCTTCTTTAAATTACATAAACTTCTCGAAAAAGAGAATGGTTCCCCTCTCTCCCGCTCAAGAATTTATCCCGGATAAAGATGTACAGGAAGAAATCGCCCACATGCAACAACTGGAACGACTGGATACTGCCATTGAATCTTTACCTGCCAAATGCAAAGAGATATTCAAGCGGGTATATTTACAAGGTCAACGCTATGAAGATGTCGCCACACAGTTGGAAATCTCTTATCACACCGTGAAGGCGCACATGACAACCGCCTTTAAACATTTACGAAAACACCTTTTAGTATTACTTTTCCTTCTTCGAAATGTTAAATTCAAGAGAAAGTGAAAAAAAAGTTGGAAAAATGACTAGGTAGATTCTGCGTCATATTTGTTATTATTATAAACAATATCACAGAACCATGCCAAACGAGCAAGAAAATATAGACGAACAAATCATCCGGGATTGGGTTGAAATGAAAAAACTACAACATCCCGGATATTGGACGCAGATGAAGGATAAACTTCAAATTGCCATCCGCCGAAAGTATAAAATACGAATAGTAAAATATGCTGCCATATTCATGTTACCTGTTTTAGCATGCGGACTTTATCTCTTGCTGGATAATCCTCATCACACTCCCCCGCGGACAGAACAAACTTTGGCAAAAATATTACCGGGTGATAAAAAAGCTATTCTATATACATCAGATGGTAGTTCACTCGTCCTTTCCGAGGATACACTCTCGTTGACAGAGATCAACGGAACCCGGATACTATCCGCGAAAGACGAAGGAATTGTCTATACCCCGCAAACAACAAGTAACACGATAGAAATCTATAACACACTTGTAGTTCCTCTTAAAGGAGAATATAACATCACTCTCTGCGACGGAACCCAAGTATGGCTAAACTCCTCTTCCTCATTGAAGTATCCCGTTATCTTTTCAGATTCCGTTCGGGAAGTACACTTGGAAGGCGAGGCTTTCTTTATCGTGACCGAGAATAAAGAAAAACCGTTTATCGTGACAACAAAAGATTACTCCGTCAAAGTACTGGGAACAGCTTTTAACGTGATGGACTACAATGATGACAATTATTCTCACACGACACTGGCAAAAGGAAAAATCGAAATATTACACGGGGACAAACGCCAAATATTAATCCCGGGCGAGCAGGCAGTTCTGAAAGACGGGAAAATATCCATAAAGAAAGTAGACCCGCACTATTACACCACGTGGATGAACGACCGTTTCTACTTTGACAGCGAATGTCTGGAAAACATCATGAAAAAATTATCCAGATGGTACGATGTACAAGTAACATTCAAGGATGAAGCGGCAAAACAATATCATTTCGAGGGAAGCGTACCTAAATACAGCAGCATCAAAGAAATTTGTAATATTATAGAATTAACGACACACGTGAGGTTTGAACTGGAAAAGAATAATATAATTGTTAAACTAAAGGAATAGAGGATGTAAATGTCATTTCTGTATCTTGATATCAATCTGAAATGACACGATAAACGAATCATTAAAAAACTTAATACTGAACTGAAAAGTATCGGTAAACGGGAGAATTATACAATGAAGTATCACTATCTAAAACGAGAATTTATGTCATTAATCCAACGTTTATTACTTGTTTAAACGCACGTTTCAAAACGCCGCACAAATAACAAACTATCATCTATATATCAAGTAATTAGCATTTTACTGCAATCCCTATAAAAAAGTTTTTTTCTCTCCTTTTTTACGATTAATAAACGTTCGTTTATTGAGCATGACTTTTATGGTAATTAATACTTAAGATAATTAACATAAACCATAACACAACTTATGAAAAAAAATATCAATAACCTACTAAAACGGTATCTGTTAATTACATTTACCCTATGTTTTGTCTCCCCCTCGTTTGCAGGGAACGGAACTCAAATTCAGGACAAAATCATCAGTGTCGATTTCAAAAATGAAACTTTGGCAAATGTCCTCAAAGAACTAAAAAACAAAACAGGTTACGAATTCCTGTATAACTTGGAAATAGTTAATAAAGCTCCGCTCGTCACCGTGAAAGCAGAAAAGAAACCTTTCACGCAAGTTTTAACCCTCTGCCTTGAAAATACAGATTTCACGTATCAGATTATCGACGATACGGTCGTTATAAAATTAAAGGAAGAAAATGATAATACACCACAGAATAAAGAAATCAGCGGTGTCGTACTTGACGAGAACAACTCCCCTTTACCCGGAACAACGATCATGATAAAGGGAACACAAGTAGGTTCCGCCACGGATAAAGACGGCAAATTCAAACTGACACTTCCGAATATCAAGAACATCACACTGGTGGTTAGTTTTCTTGGTTTTGAAACACAAGAAATCGAGCTATCAAACCAGAAAGAGATCAAGATCATTCTCCGGGAGAAAAAAGAAAGTCTGGAAGATGTCGTGGTTACCGGTTACGCTAACGTAAAAAAATCCAGCTTCACGGGATCAGCCATCCGGGTAGAGAAAAAAGAATTGTTAAAGGTTGCTTCACGAAATGTCATATCGGCATTACAAGTTTTCGATCCCTCTTTGCGCATCATGAAAAATAACGACATGGGGTCCGACCCGAATACTGTTCCCGAATTTTACATCCGCGGACGTTCCGGCGTGGGCGTTATGGAACTCGACAAAAATTCCGTATCCAAAACGGCCTTACAGAACAACCCCAACTCCCCCCTGTTTATCATGGACGGGTATGAGGTAAAAATAGATAAAGTGTACGATTTCGACCCGAACCGGATAGCGAACATCACGATTCTGAAAGATGCTGCCGCAACGGCCTTGTATGGTTCCCGTGCCGCCAACGGTGTGATTGTGATTGAAACCGTGGCTCCACAACCCGGCAAACTCCGTGTTTCCTACGACTTCATGGGAGAATTAACTGTACCGGATATCTCTGACTACAACTTGATGAACGCAAGTGAGAAGTTGGAGGCTGAACGCTTGGCAGGCTTCTTTGACTCTGAAGCTCCCGTAGAATACCAAAGCCTGCAACAAGAATATATCGAGAAAAGAAACAACATCATGGCAGGCGTGAACACCGATTGGATTTCCTTGCCCTTGAGAAATCCCTTTAATCACAAACACAGCCTGTTTGTCGAGGGTGGTTCCAACGATTTTCGATTCGGCATCACCATGCGTTATGACGTACAAAACGGAGTAATGAAAGAGTCCGGGAGAACTCGTATCGGCTCTTCTTTTATGCTGGATTACCGGGTAAAGAACTTACAATTGCGCAACGAAGTCAGTTATGATGTTACCAAAGGTACAAACTCACCTTACGGGGATTTCAGCGAATATACCCGCCGCCTACCTTACGTGTCTTACAAAGATATTGACGGAAACTACGTGAACGACTTGAAATGGCATATTAACGATACCCGTTTAAATCCTTATTACGAGGCAAAACTAATGAAGAATTTCAGTCACAATAATTACAGTTCACTGACGGATAATCTGGGTGTGAACTGGTATATCATGGACGGATTCCAAATGAAAGCCCAATTCTCAATCACGAAAACAAACGAGTGGTCTTCCGTTTTCGTCGATCCGGAATCTGCCACGTTCAAGAATAGTACCGAGGACTTAAACGTACAAAAAGGGACATTAGACAAGAGCGATTCCGAAACAATAAACTGGAACTTCAAAGCATTCGCCAATTACGTGAAGACGTTAGGCAATCACAACATCAACTTCTCGGTCGGAGTCGAATTAAACGAGAACAAATACAGCTACGAGAGCACCACTTTCCGCGGGTTCCCTTCCGGAGAGCTAAGTTCCCCCATGTACGCTGAAAAATCGGATGCTCCCACGTTCTCCGATAATCACACCCGTCTATCCAGCGTGTACGCCGCTTTAAATTATTCTTTTCAAGATATTTATCTACTAGATGCCTCCTACCGCATGGACGGTTCTTCCGAATTCGGGGTAGATAACAAAACAGCTTCATTCTACGCTATCGGTGCGGGAGTCAATTTCCATAAATACGATTTTATGCAGAAATTGGATAAAATCAGCCAGCTAAGATTAACCGGTACTTACGGACAAACCGGTAAAGTAAACTTCCCCGCTTACGCCGCAAAACACACGTATAAAATCTCTGACAAGTATTACGGCACGGGCAACGGACTGACGCTATTCTACATGGGTAATGATAAATTAACATGGGAAAAGACAAACGAATTAAACCTCCGTCTGGTTCTGGGATTATTTAACGACAACATCACATTGGAAGCCGATTGGTATAACAAATTGACTAAAGATTTGATCACGGACGTGACTATTCCGGTATCCACGGGATTCGAGTCTTACAAGGATAATCTTGGAGAAGTACGAAACCGGGGATATGAAATAATCCTGCGTGCCAACGTGTACAAAACGCAAAACTGGGATGTTATCCTGTACGGGAACATGGCACATAACAAGAACCGGATCATGAAAATCTCCGAGTCGTTAAAGGCATACAACACCCGTGTTGACGAGGAATTCGCCAAATTTGAAAATGATAAAAAGAACTTAACCTATGCCAAACCGCTTATAAAATACGAGGAAGGCGGTTCATTAACAGCTATTTGGGGTATGAAATCCTTGGGTATCAACCCCAGCGACGGAAAAGAGATATTTGTAAACCGGGACGGAACAATTTCTTACGATTATGTTTCCTCCCAACAACAGATTCTCGGAGACAAGGAACCGGATGCACAAGGTAGTTTCGGGGTAAACCTGCGTTACAGGAATTTCTCGTTGTTCGCTTCCTTTATGTATGAATTCGGCGCACAAGTATACAACACGACTCTCGTGGAAAAAGTGGAGTGCGTTGACCTGCGTTACCAGAATGCGGATAAACGCGTACTGACACAACGCTGGGAATCAGCCGGACAACGTACCACACTAAAAGACATCAAGGATAGAAGCGAAACTACACGCCCGACGTCCAGATTCGTACAAGACTACAACGCGATAGATTTCACCTCATTGAGTTTAAGTTATGATTTTAATCGTGAATTAATCCATCGTTTCGGTTTGAGTATGCTCCGCCTGCAATTCCAAATGGGTGATGTCGCTCACATCTCGAATGTGAAACAAGAAAGAGGACTATCCTACCCTTTCAGCCGTACATTTAATTTCTCTTTAAATGCAACTTTCTAAATCATGATGCTATGAACAAAATAAAATACTATATCATTCTGGCAACCATCACTTTGTTTACCTTGAACGGTTGTGGAAACTGGTTAGACGTTTCTCCTGAAAATCAGGTAACGGACGAGAAATTATTTGATGATTATTCAGGCTTTCGTAATGCATTGAACGGAATATATCAGGAACTTTCTCAACAAGGTCTATACGGGCGGGAACTATCGTGGGGATTGATAAGCGTACTCGCACAGGATTACAATGCCGACAGGTTGAATAAAGCTTACCCGGAAGTCGCAACTTACAACTACGATCTGGCAGATACCAAAAAAATGATTGACAATCTATGGATACAGATGTATAATACCATCGCGAACTGTAACAAATTAATTGAAGAGATTCAAAAAAAGGACGGAACATTCTTCCCGTTGGGAAAAGTAGAAAAAGACTTAATCGAGGGAGAAGCCCTTGCCTTGCGCGCATTCATTCACTTCGATTTATTACGTTTATTTGCCCCGTCCCCAAAAGTGAATGCAACCGGTACGTATTTACCTTATTTCACGACTTACCCGTCAAAATATGAACCGAAACAAAAAACATCCGATTTCTTGCAACTCGTGATCGGTGATTTGTCGAAAGCCAAAGATCTGGTAGCCCACTTTGATTCTACCCATGTAACAGAAACCGGTTTGTATTCCGCTACATGGAGATACACCCCGCAAAGTATAAATTTAGGTCGTTTCTTCAATTCCCGCGGTATCCGACTAAATTACATAGCCATTCACGGTTTGCTCGCCCGGGTATACATGTATGCCGGAGATGAAACGAATGCCGAAAAAGAAGCTCGTTTCGTTCTGGAACATTTTGTAGCATCAGAAGGTGGTGAAGATGCGTTACGTTTTGCCTCAACAAGTGAATTAACTTCCGGTAAAGGATTGCATACCAAGTATAAATCGGAAATTATGTTTGCCTTGTATGATGACAAATTAACGGACTTATACGACGAATTTAAAACCACGAACAACACACGTTTCGCACTAAAGGCATGGACGGACTTCTTCACGGAAGACGGGGACGATTCGAGAAAGAATCTGGGTGAATATAATTATGAAACAGGATTGTATAACTTATTAAAGTGGCAATCTTTCGACACGGAAGTTCCCGATGTCACACCGAATTTTAACCTGATTCCGGTATTGCGTCTATCTGAAATGTATTATATCATCAGCGAATGTCGCTATAATACCAGCGATGCGACGAACGCCCAAATATACTTGCAAAAAGTCAGGGACGCATACCAAGCTGACAACCGGACAGTTGACATGAATCGTTACCAGAAGGAATTAACGCTGGAAATGAAAAAGGAATATTTGACGGAAGGTCAACTGTTTTTCTTTTACAAACGCTTGAACATAGCCATCGAGAATGGCGGAGAAACCGTAAACGTGGGAAACAAATTTGTACTTCCCATCCCGGAAAAAGAAGATGTATTCTAAACGATAAAGGAGAACAACTATGAAAAAAATATTACTATTCGGTTTATTAGCAGGATTATTGAACGCTTGCAGTAAAGAAAATATCCCTTTATATGACTCACAACATTACGTGCAATTCGTGAATGATTACACGGACTCGATGGAGATATCGTTCTTCTTCTACGGTTCGGCACAACAAATAGAGATACCACTACCCGTAAAACTCGTGGGTATGCCCTTAACCGAGGCAAAAGAAATAGTATTAAAAGCAAACAGCCAATACACGACGGCTTCATCCTCTCAATTCGCACTGCCAGACAAAGCTTTGTTTAAGGCCGGACAAACAATGGACACGCTTTACATCACGTTAAAACGGGAAGGCTTGAATCAAAAAGTACGGCTGGTTGTCGATATCGCTGACGGTACGGAAATACTTAGCGGACAGAGCCTGTATTCCCGACAAATTATATGGTTCAGCACGGAGATATCCCGTCCGGCATGGTGGGACAGTGACGTGGAAGACGTTTTCTTGGGAAAATATTCCATACCTAAATTCCAGAAATTAATTGATGTCACGGGAACCGGTGACTGGGAAAACAAAAACTATGACGAACGTAGAGCCCTTGCCTTGCAATTCAAACGGGAATTATTACGGTTACGTTATGCCGGAACGCCTTATCCGGACGAAGAATTGGGATTAGACGATATGTCCACAGATATCCCCGTGTTAGGTTATTAATCATCACATGAAAAGAAAGAATATTATGAGAAAATTAATGATATTATTTTTGGCATGGTTCATCTGCGGATTAAGCGCATGCGTGGACGACGACGGGAATTACAATTATTTGCCTCAAGATTTAGTGACAATAGAATTACCGGGAAGCTCAAACTCCGGCTCCTCCTGTATCGAGGGAACGGAATTTGTTCTCGAACCCAAAATTACTTGGAAGAATCCGGAAGATGAAGCCCACTTCACTTACACCTGGCTCGTTGACAAGGACACCATTTCACATGACAAGGTGTTGAAATATGTTTTCCCGGAGATCAAAGACTTTTACGTGTCATTATACCTGACAGACGAGAGGACAAATATTTCCTATAAAAACAGCGGAATGTTTATCCTCCGCGTGGAAACTCGTTATAAAACCGGATTCATGGTACTTTATAAAGAAAGTAGCGGAACGTCCCGTCTTGGATTCATAAAAGTACCCGGTAACGGTGAAACACCGGATGGATTTGAATACTGGAACGAAAAAGAATTGTACAAACAATTCCACGAGGGAGAAGACCTGGGAAGCAACCCGGTGAGATTAATTCAACATTTCTCTTCAAGTTACAGTGCGGATGATCAGGTTCTCGTTATTCAACGCGGTGGACAAGGTCCTTTAGAACTGGATGGAGTAACCCTAAAGAAAGTTATACTGACAGAACATGAATTTGTAAATGAAAAAGTTCCCGAGATATTCGAACCCGTGGATGTTTGCTACAACGAGAGAATAAACCTGTTGTTAAACAGCGACGGGAGCCTGTACAATCGCATGATTACCGTTTCGAATGCTTTTCAATCCAATGCTTATAGCAATATACCTATGAATATAGACGTGGATAACGGTGTCAGCGGTGGCAATATCACACTATTGGCACAACCGGCAAATTCCTCGATGACAAACACGATTTTAGCGTATGACGCCACACCGGAACACAAACGTTTCATTCTGGTTTCCATGGCAGGAAACAACCGTGCGGGAATGGCTGTCGTATCCTCAAGTACGGGGGAATGGCCGGAAAATTATGTACCACTGGACAATCTGGGTGATTACAATCTGGTATACGCCTGTCCTTGTAAAGACGACTTGATGACCAGTTGGAACGACTCCTATTTTTACTTCATCTTAAAAGATGCAAACGGGAAACACTGGATACAATCTTGCTACATGCCGTCTTCATCTATCGGGAAATTACAAATTAACCCCGTTAGTGACATATTGAAAGAATTACCTAAAGGAGATCAGATCACCTCTAAAACAAAATTCTTATGCCACCGCTCCGGTGATTATCTGTTCTTCACAGGGGGCATAAATAACGATATACTCTATTGTTATCAAGTGAACACGAACAAAACAACCGTATTCTTCAACGCGGGAGCCACGATCACGGCTTTAAGTTTCAATGAAGGATACACGATGTTCGGTTATACCGGAATTGCTATCGGAACCGCAAACGGGAAAGTTCATTTTGTCGATGCTTCCAGAAATTCCATTATATCAGAGGGCAACCCGACTATATACAAGGAATTTGAAGGATATGGCGAAGTTGTCGATATTATCTACAAACACACGTCGGCCATGATGCAATACAATTAATTCACCTAAACATAAACACAACGAAGGGGTGACTATCATTTAGAAAGTCACCCCCATTTCTATTTATCTTGTAAATAGCACTAAACAAGATACCTGTTATCCGTTTCTCCCGCCTGAATGGGGTACACCAGCACAAAGCCGTTCATCTGGAAATACTTGCTCAAGTAATTCGGGATACGATTCATACTCGCGTGGTAAGAAATCCGATCTCTCCGGCTCATGATCACCCACAACATATCATTCTCTCTCGTTTCACGGAAAATAATCAAGAAATCGTCCCAATCGTCGAAAACGGTAAATTCCGCTTCAATCGGACGCTTTTTATAGATATCCTTCAAATATCCCAAAGTCGTTTCCGTCCCGTAAAATATAGCCTTACCTCCCGTGTTCTGAATAATATTCCAGACCTTGTTTACCCACATGGAAAAACCGACCTCTTTCTCCGCCTGTTCCGGGACAACAATCAAATGCCGTTTCACCGTGGCAATAGGCTGCATCGGACGATACACCAAAGTATTCACGTTACTCTGCCCTAATATTCCCTCGGTCATATTACCCAAAAATGAAGAAGTCGCTCTTTTTCCTTGGTGCAATCCCAACACGAGATCCGTGATCCCTTGTTCCTTTATCACGCTGATAATAGCGTTTACCACATTCAAATCGTAGCGTAACAAATCATTTAACCTGTTGTCCGTCGCGGATGCCGTCGTCACTGCCATATTCAGCACTTTCTTTGCCTGTTTGAAAGCAGCCTCATCCGACACTTTATTATTAATGACGTTCAAAGCAAATAACCCGTCCTTATTCTTTTTCGATTTAATCGCCGTACTCAAATTTACCAGTTCCGTCACATTTCTTTCGTATGACACAGGTATCAAAATACGCTCTTTATGTTCCTCCATCTCCCCGTTGTCCTCCGGTTCCTCTGCCATCGCTATATTGTGCGCCCCCTTTTGTGCGGCAAAAGAAGCCATCGTACAAGTAACCAAAATCATCAGAATCGTACCGTTCAACACGCTTTCGTTCAACAGCCGAATCGGCTCTCCCGCGGGTGTTTCTCCCAAGATCACGTTATATCCCACCATAACGGCAGCCAAAGTTGCCGCTGCCTGCGCATTACTCAACCCGAAAATCACCCGGCGTTGATCCAGTGACAAGCGAAAAGTCTTTTGTGTCAACCATGCAGCCGCGTATTTAGCAACCGTGGCAACCACAATCATAACGACTCCAACCTTTATTGTTTCTATATTCGTGAAGAAAGCCCGGTAATCAATCAACATCCCCACCCCCAACAGGAAAAAAGGAATAAAAATAGCATTCCCGACGAACTCCACCCGGTTCATCAAAGGAGAAGTCGAGGGTATCAACCGATTGAGAGCCATTCCGGCAAGGAACGCCCCGATAATGGATTCCAGTCCTGCCAGCTCCGCCAGATAAGCACCGAGGAATACCATAACCAACACAAATATATACTGTGAAATATTATCGTCACATCGTTTGAAAAACCAACGTCCGACCAAAGGAAACACGATCATCACGAAAGCGAAGAAAATAATAATTGCCGCCCCCAGCCGATACCAGAACCAATCATCCATATCCCCCACCGCCATCTCGACAATAACCGTCAACACCAACAGCGACAAGGTATCCGTGATCATGGTTCCCCCCACGGTAATCCCCACGGACTTATCTTTCGTGATACCTAATTTGCTGATAATCGGGTAAGCGATCAACGTGTGCGACGCAAACATACTCGCCAGCAAAACGGATGTCAACATCGAAAAATTCAACACGTAAAGTCCCACCAATGTCCCCAATGCCATGGGAATTAAAAAGGTGTACATACCGAAAGTCAGACTCTTCCATTTGTTCTTCTTGAAATCGCCCAAATCAATCTCCAGTCCCGCCAGAAACATAATATACAGCAATCCAGCAGTCCCGGAAAGAATGATACTACTATCTCTCAATACCAGATTGAACCCGTTAGGACCAATCACGGCTCCCGCGATAATCAATCCCAACAAATGGGGAATCCTCAATTTATTCAGCAACAACGGGGCTGCCAATATAATAATCAGAATCAACAAAAACTTTAATACCGGATCGGTCAACGGTAAAGTAATATTAGCAAGTATTATTGGTATCATATACATTCTTTATAATCACATATTCCCGTATTCCAACATCTGTGCCAAGAAATCCGTCGGATACGTTATTTCCACATCCGTGATGTTTCCTTCTTTTTCTACTAATTTATATTCAGGATTCACGAAACCGGCATACGGGGCAACATTCAACTTTCGGTAACGTTCCAAAACTTCTTGATGCAAAACGGGATCAATCCGCACACCATACCCCTCGATCAAATTCCGGGCTCCCTCGAAATCCCCTTCCGACTTCACCCGCTGAATCTCTGCCAGTAACTTACCGAATAGTTGACGTAACGCATCATAATCCCGAATGGTGAAATAAGTCTTACCGTCACGTACCACCCGTTCAATCACGTTTGACGCTTTCCCTTTTTCATACACCCAAGACGCTATCAATTGACGGTTGCGCATGTGCGACTCTTCCAGATTATTTCCTAACTTCACTCGTGTAAGTTGCACCATCAAGCCATTGCGTATATAATTGCAATACTCGCTTTTAGCCACATCCAAAGACGGGATAACCCCCAGTTCGACCAACTTCGGGTCCATGACATAATAGAGCGCGAACAAATCAGCCCTCGTTTCCTCTATCGTGGAATAATAATTCTTCAAAGCCTCTTGTCCCACCCCGGGCAACATTTTGCCGGAACCATGTCCCAAGCATTCATGCAAATCCGTGTGCACGTTTCCACCCAGATAACCGTATTTCCGCACCAACTCCTTCTCCTCTTCCGAATAGGCGAACTCGTCCAGCACGCCGGAAGTCAACGAGGTTTGATTGTACGCGTACGTGATATTATCCAAAGTCACGGATTTACTCCCGTAGCGCTCCCGTATCCACTCGGCATTCGGGAGATTGATCCCGATAGGAGTTGCCGGATGACAATCCCCGCCCAACATGGCAGCCTGTACCACACGGGCAATAATCCCCACGACCTCGCTCTTTTTAAAACGTTCGTCTATCGGGGCATTCCGTTCGAACCACAAGGCATTATCCGCCAACTTACGAGTGCGTTTGCAAGCCTCTTCATCCATAATCTGTACCACAGACTCCCAACTTGCCTTGTACGCCAGAGGATCACCGTACACCTCGATAAAACCGTTTATAAAATCAACGGGGGCAGCACTTTCTTTCACCCACTCGATCGAATACCGGTCAAAAAGTGCAAGGTCGCCCGTCCGATAATATTGTACCAACAAATCTATAATTTCCTTCTGATGCTCGTTACAAGCGTATTCAGCCGCTTTCTCCAAGTTTTCCACAACACGGGTAAGTTCTTTACTATACTTTCCCCCGACATACCACACCTCTTCCCGTAACCGCCCCTGTTCGTCACGCACAAGCGTGGAATTTAATCCCCAAGAAATCAATTCATTCTGTTTCTTTTTCTCCCGATAAAATTCCTCTACCTCCTTTTGCGTCACTCCCTCGTAATAATTATTCGCGGAAGCCTGCACGAGATCTTTTCCATCGTCAAGCACCACCCGTTTAGCCATATAGTCCGGATCAAAAATCACTCTCTCCAATTCCCCGTACATTTCCTCTTCTCCAACCGCCAACAGAAGCGATTTAAAGTATTCCGGGGTAAACTCCGGGATAAATTTCTCCATCGAATAATGATGATGAATCCCGTTAGCAAAAAACACTTTCTTGGCATACACCAGAAAATGCTGAAATTCCTGTGCTTCCAGATCTCCTTTATAATCCCGCAGGATTTTTTCCAACACCTTCCGCAAGCGAAGATTATACCTGTTATTCTGGTCCCAGAGGATGTCCCTTCCCGCCAATGCCGCACGACTCAAGTAATAAACAAACAATTTCTCCTTCAACGTCAAACTGTCGAACACGGGAACATCATAACGCAATATCTTTATATCATCAAATTGCTCCAAAAAATACTTCTTCTCATCCATTTCTACTCTGTTTTAGATTCTTCATGCCCGGCAACTTTAAACGAATCATATATTCGCCGGACAACACCCCGGGCAATATCGTCACCTTTTTTATTACTTGAAACCAACTGGTAAAGTTTCAGTCCGTCGGCATAAATCGTGATATTAAATTCATATTCCGTACCCCCTTTCACGAATGTTCCCTGCATGACAATACCAATCATGTCCCCCATCTGTGCATACGCCTTATCATTCTTAAAATCAAATACTCCGCGCTGATTCTTTGCATCATTCAAAGCCCCCTCGGCCGCTCCTTCCAAATCAGCTTTTCCGACTTCCGGGACATATTCCGAAAACATGAACGTTAAATCCACCCCGTAACCCGAATACGAATACACATCCATCTCTTTGATTAAGGCTTGTATTTCCTCCGGCAACCGGTTACGGAGCATTGCACCGGCTGATTTCATTGCTTTCGGGGTTGTCAGTGAAACCCCACCGGCATAACTTCCCGTGTACCATTGTTGTTCCAACACCGGAACATCCGAACCCCCGAATTGTGCCTTATATGTTTTGGTAAACTCACCTACCAGCAAACCGATAAACAACACCATCAGCAAAGCCCCTATTGCCCCGGCTATAATCCCCTTCTTGTTTTTCTTTCCCGCGGGTTTTGACAAATCGCCTTTCTTCACCTGCTCTTCCGTCAAACATACCTCCCGTTGAAAATCCTCAAACGTTTTTTCCGGGTGACGGACTTTCCAATCTTTAAAGTTATCCTCCAGTTTCCGGTTACACAAGCCGCAAACCACCATGTATTCCGATTTCACCTCGTTAAGATGATTGCAATGTTTACATTTCAAATAGTACATAACTTACTGATTCTGATTAAACCGTTCTAATATCTGTTTTGATGCTTTAACGGAGCGTTTATACCAAGTGAACAACACCCGTTCCCGCTCCTCTTCCGACAGATGCCAGTCGATATCCGTCTGTCGCAACCGTTGCACGACACTATACATCAATAAAGCCGCGCATACACTTACATTATAACTTTCCGTGAAACCGTACATGGGCACTTTCACAAATTCATCCGCTCTCGCCAATACCTCGTCCGACAATCCGGTCAACTCCGTTCCCATGAAAAAAGCCATTTTCCCCGCTTGCAAATCCAACTGATCTATGTATGTATCCCGCTCGTGCGGAGTCGTTGCAATAATCCGATACCCTTGCGCACGCAGCGTTTCGATTGCCTCTATCGTGTTATTCTCTTTCTGCCTGTGCCGATGTATCGTCAACCAATCGGAAGCTCCCATAGAGATTTCCGAATTATCGTGAAAACTGTTCTCCCCCTCGATAATATGCACGTTCTGAATCCCGAAACAATCACAAGAACGCAAGACTGCACTGCAATTGTGTTCTTGGTATAAATCCTCCAGCACCATCGTGACATAACTCGTCCGCTCGTTCACCAATCTTGTAAATAAATCATTTTTATAGTCCGTCACGAACTCGCTCAAATACTCTACTTGTTCTCTAATCGAATGCATATAAACAGTTTATAAAGTTACAAAGTTCATAAAGTTTATAAGGTAAAAGTACAAAATTTCATGAATAATACGAACTTTATGAACCTTAAGAACTTCATAAACTTTACAAACACAAAAAAAGGGTGTCTTTCAACACCCTCTTTTTATCTTCAAAATGGTAATTATAGTTGGCCTTCCAATTCAGCACCAGGTCTAAATTTCACCACTTTCTTTGCCGGTATCTGGATAGTCTTTCCCGTTTGTGGGTTTCTTCCGCTTCTTGCACTTCTCTCAGAGATAGAGAAAGAACCGAAACCTACTAATGCTACTTTATCCCCACTTTTCAAAGATTCACCAACAGTAGCAACAAAAGCCTCTAATGCTTTTTTAGAATCTGCTTTAGTCAAACCAGCTTTTTCAGCAATTGCGTCAATTAATTGA
This sequence comes from Butyricimonas sp. Marseille-P3923, assembly GCF_900184685.1. Lineage (GTDB taxonomy): Bacteria > Bacteroidota > Bacteroidia > Bacteroidales > Marinifilaceae > Butyricimonas > Butyricimonas muris. The sequence continues at coordinate 253,686 of NZ_FXXL01000007.1, read as the reverse complement.
GCCTTATTCATAATCAATAGTTTTAGGATTAGAACTAATAAATTTTCTTATATGTCGACAAATGTAGGTATTTTCTCGATTAAAGCAAATTTTTTACGAAAAAAACAAATCAAATTAATACTCGTACAGCCGCTAAGTCGCAAAATCACCCTTTTCTTTTAACAAATGACCTCGGCACACCCTTCCCCGTCCATCGCGGCGGAAACAATCCCTCCGGCATATCCCGCTCCCTCACCACACGGATACAATCCCTTTATTTGGGGATGCTCCATACCTTCCGCCTCCCGCGGAATCCTTAAAGGTGAAGACGTCCGACTCTCCACGCCTAACAGAACAGCCTCTTCCGTGATAAAACCTCTCGCCTTCTTCCCGAATTGCTCCAATCCCGTACAAAGTCGACGGTACACCACTTCCGGCAACCACTCCCCGAACAACGTGGCACGTACTCCCGGTTTATAAGATGTCTTCGGCAAATTCTCGCTCAAATGCCCCCGTAGAAAATGAGTCAATCGTTGTGCCGGAGCGTATAAATTTCGTCCGCCTTCTTCCCATGCCATTCGTTCCAAATCCTCTTGGAACTCCATTCCGGCAAACAAACCGTTATAATTCATCCCGACCAATTCCGCCTCCCCGATAGAGGTCACCATGGCAGAATTTGCCCATGCCGTGTTCCGTCTCGAAGCCGACATACCATTTACCACCTGTTGACCGGGTCCCGTGCAAGCGGGTACAACCACACCTCCCGGACACATACAAAAGGAATAAACACCCCGACCGTCCACGTTTGTCACGAAACTATACTCCGCGGCAGGCAAGAAATCCCCTCTCCCTCGCGGATTATGATATTGAATCCGGTCAATCAAAGCCTGCGGGTGTTCCAGCCGTAATCCTACTGCAAACTCTTTCGGCTGCATCAACACGTCACGGGCATGCAGCATCCGATACACGTCACGGGCAGAATGTCCCGTCGCCAAAATCACATGCTCCACCCTAATCTCCTGATTACCAACGACAACACCCCTCACCCGATTTTCCTCTATAATAATATCCGTCACCCGGCTGTTAAACCGTACTTCTCCCCCGTATTGCTCTATCGTTTTACGGATATTGACAATCACCCGCGGCAACTTGTCCGTACCGATGTGCGGGTGCGCGTCTATCAATATACTCTCGGAAGCCCCATGATATACCAGAATTTCCAGAATACGATTTACATTTCCCCGCTTTTTGGAACGTGTAAACAATTTCCCGTCCGAAAAAGTCCCGGCTCCGCCTTCGCCGAAACCGTAATTCGAATCCTCATCGGCAAGCCCGGTTTTATACAGACTGTTCAAATCCAACTTCCGATCTTCCACACGTTTACCTCTCTCCAGCACAATCGGTCGTTTCCCCCGCTCGATCAGCCTCAACGCCGCGAACAATCCCGCCGGACCTGCCCCCACGACTACCACCGTTTCCGCTTGTGATACATCTTTGTACAACGGAACAAATTCCCTCTCTTTCTGTTCTATCCGGTCTATATGCACTCCCACTTTCAACTGTATCACAACTTGACGTTGCCGTGCATCAATAGACTTACGAAGAATCTCTATATGTTTGATTCTCTCGCTATCCACGTGCAATCTTTTCGCTAACAAATCATCGACGATTTCTTTATCATGCGCCTCTTCCGGTGTTATTCTTAATTCTATCTCTTTATACATAGTCTTATGTGGCTTCGCCACGTTGCAGGTTACAAGTTACAGGTTACAAGTTGTAAGTTACAAAATCCAAAAGTAAGAAAAATTTCAAGCCCTACCCATTTTTCACATTTCCAAATTTCCAAATTCATCAATTAACACCTACCTTCGCACAACAGATTTTTAAATAAATGTACTTATGAGCAAGATAGCATTAATCACAGGAGCAACTTCCGGTATCGGAAAAGCAACAGCCATTAAATTAGCTGAAATCGGGTATGACATCATCATCACCGGACGTCGGGGTGACCGTTTAACCGCTTTTGAAAACGAATTAAAAGCTAAAGGAACCCGTGTACTGGCACTTCAATTTGACGTCCGCAATCAACAAGAAGTTCACGATGCCATTTCCGGTCTGCCGGATACGTGGAAAAATATAGATGTACTCTTGAACAATGCCGGACTTGCCGTGGGTACTTCTCCTATTCAAGACGGTATTCTGGATGATTGGGAACGCATGATCGACACGAACGTGAAAGGCTTACTCTACATCACGCGCAAAGTCGCCCCCTTGATGATTAAAAATAATAAAGGACACATTGTAAATATAGCCTCTGTCGCCGGTAAAGAAGTATATCCCGGCGGAAACGTTTATTGCGCCACCAAACACGCCGTAGACGCCCTTTCCAAAGCCATGCGGATTGACATGCTGAAACACAACATCAAAGTAACCAACATCGCCCCCGGCATGGTAGAAACCGAATTCTCCGTTGTTCGTTACAAGGGTGACCAACAAGCTGCCGATAATGTTTACAAAGGGATCATCCCGCTCACGGGAGAAGACATCGCCGACACCATCGTCTTTGCCGTCACCCGTCCCGCGCATATTTGCCTGAACGACATCCAAATCATGCCTACCGCCCAAGCAAGTTCCAGAGATGTGAATAGACAATAATGGAGTCAAAAGTTCATAAGGTTTATAAAGTTCATAAGGTTCATTGACCCTGCGGGCGCTTTGTTGATGACAGCAAAGCTGTCAATGAATGCTGTCCAAAGGACACCCGTAACTTTATGAACCTTATAAACTTTATGAACTTTACAAACCTTACTTTTCTCCATCCACCACCACAAAACTCTGTCGTAGCGTATTCCCCTTGGCATCCACTAAATGCAGAACATGCCGTCCCGGCGCAACATTCACCTCTAATTGGTGATGATAACGGGTTGTTCCCAAAAATTGATTGTCAATATGCCAATAAACCACTGTCGACGGCTCCCGGTGAGCCATTTCAAATACAACCCCTCTCACGATACCCCCTAAATCTTTAGGAATAAACACTCTTAATCCCCGTTGAGGATAAATCATTTCCATCACGTCATCCTGTCCCCGTTGGCAATCCGCACGATAAGGCGGCAATTTCTTGTAATCCGCATGCGTGCGGGCATAATACCACTCCTGCACGGGCGATAACACGAACCAAGGCTCTATCTTCATCCGATTGACGGACTCGCATTCCGAATCGACGCGATACTTCCCCGCCAAATCCAAATTTACCAAACGATGATAAGGACAAACGGCTGTCTTCTCTCCCGCACGGGCTATCCACACGGTATCCGTTTCCGGGCAGATATCGGAAGCCCGATAGCCACTCTTCCGGCACACGGTCATTTCCACCATTTCTTCCCTCGGCATATAAAAACGTTCATCCGTTCGCAACAGGGATGCCACTTCAAACAATATCGGTGCGGCAGCTCTCACCCCGATCAGTCCGGGACGCCCTTCGCCGTCCGCGTTACCAACCCACACCCCGACCACGTACTCCGGGTTCACCCCGACCGCCCAAGCATCCCGAAAACCGAAACTCGTTCCCGTCTTCCAAGACAAATTCATTGAAGATGCAAAATTCTTCCACCCCGACTCTAAATCCGGTCGTTCCACGTCCTGTAACGCCTTGAGAGTAAGCCAAACCGCCGAAGCCGTTACCACATTTTGCCTAATAACCGTACTATCTGTCACCTCGTCCCCCCATACCCGCAAACGCCTAAATTCGTGGTCAAAACCAGCCCCGTCACATTCCGAATAATGCCTCAGAATAGAAGCCATCCCCCCGTACATATTACACAAATCCCACAACTTACATTCCGCCCCGCCCAAAATAAGGCTCAACCCGTAATTCTCGGCCTTACGATCCAAGGTGGTTATTCCCATCTTTTTCAAATCATCATAAAAATGCTCCACCCCGTACTCCCGCAGCAAACGAACGAACGGAATATTCAAAGACATGGACAATGCTTTCCCCGCGGGTACAATCCCTTGAAAATCTTTATTAAAATTAGAGGGGGTATAACTCCCAAAACGGGAAGGCACATCCGACACGATTGTCCCCGGCAGGATGTAACCGGATTGCTGCATCAAAGCATACAACGCCGGTTTCAAAATACTACCGGAACTTCGGTTAGAAGTAATAATATCCACTTGATTGCCCCCGTTTTCCCTCACTTTCGGACTATTCCCCACGTATGCCCGCACTTCCCCGGTCGGGATATGTGCCACCAACACGGCAGCGTTATAAATATGATTATGCCTCAATACCTCTATATGCCTCGCCACGATCTCGTTCACCCTAGCCTGCAATCGCGAGTCTATAAAAGTAGAACTGATCTGTCCTCTCCTTTGCCCGTAAGCCTTCGCCAACAAATGCGGGGTTATACACTCCGGGCTGTACACCTGGTCGGGCAAAGGTTCCGCTATGGCAACCGTCAGATCATCTTCACCGAAATACCCCGTTTCGTGAAGCTCCCGCAATAACTTATCCCTTTTCGCCTTCAGTTCCGGCATATTCTTCCCCGGATACATTAACGCGGGAGCATTCGGCAATACCGCCAAAAGAGCCGCTTCCGCCCAACTCAATTCATCCGGTTGACGATTGAAATACTTGAGTGCCGCCGTCTGTATCCCCACGATATTCCCCCCGAAAGGGGCATAATCGGCGTACATATTCAAAATCTCCCATTTATTGTAACTTTGTTCCAACCGAAGCGCGAGGAACATTTCCAGAATCTTCTCCGGAATCGTTCTAGGCGGGTTCTCTCTGGAAAGGCGTACCACCTGCATCGTCAAAGTACTCCCCCCGCTTACCACCGAACCGCTTCGCACGTTCAGCCATAAGGCACGTGCCACCGCCAAAGGGTCAACCCCCTCGTGCGTAAAAAATCGTTTATCCTCAAAACAAAGTAAGGCTGCCACGTACTTTCCCGACAGACGCCCCCGACCGGATACCCGAAACTGCCCGTCCCCGGCAACAGTCATTCCCATGATCTCACCCTCACGGTCAAGAATCACGGTTGAATAAGGAACCCGAAATAAAGGGGCGGGCAAGAAATACCACCATCCCAAGACAAAAGCGAGTAACACGCTCCCCCCGATGCACCTTCGGAGCATCGGTCTTCGCATCTTATCCCGCCCGATATGCATACGCGATTATATTACAAGGTATACTCTCCGATATGGAAGCCTCGCAAAAACTCTTCCGTTCCCATCCGCTTCTTACCGGATAACTGCAATTCTTTCACCCGGATAATTCCCCCGTTCACGAGGATATCCAAACTCTTTTTCCCGTCAGACACCAATACAACTTCCTTACCATGCTTTTCCGGAATCCGTTCGGCTACAAATATCTTCAACGAGATACATTCTCCCGTAGTCTTGTGTTTCAATTCCGTCCACGCGGTCGGGAACGGCGACAACCCGCGGATATGGTTATATATCGTATCCAGCTCCCGCTGCCAATCTATCTTCATATCCTCCTTAAAAATCTTGGGAGCATGTTTCGGCTCACGTCCCGACAACAACCCAATCTGATCCTGCAAAGGATACTCCCCCTCTGCCATAGCCTCCACGGTCTTTACCAACAAATCCGCCCCGACAGTCATCAATTGATCATGCAACTCTCCGGCAGTCATGGTATCGCTGATATCCACCCGCTGTTGAAAAATCAGATTTCCCGTATCTATCTCGTGTTTCAAAAGAAAAGTAGTCACCCCGCTATATTTCTCCCCGTTTATCACCGCCCAATTGATCGGTGCAGCCCCACGGTAATCAGGTAACAAAGAAGCATGTAAATTAACCGTACCCAAGGGCGGCATATTCCAAACCACTTCCGGCAACATCTTGAACGCCACCACCAACTGCAAATCCGCTTCAAATGCTTTTAACTCCGCCAGAAATCGCTCGTCACGGAAACGTTCCGGTTGCAACACGGGCAATCCCCGCTCCACGGCAAATTTCTTCACCGCGGACTCCTGCAACTTTTGCCCTCTCCCCGCAGGCTTATCCGGATTCGTCACGACAGCCACGATATTTTGTCCTGCCTCCAATAACTTCTGCAAAGGATACACCGCAAAATCCGGCGTTCCCATGTACACGATTCTCAATTTACGCATCCTTTTTCTTTTTTTTAAAGAATCCGACAATCTTCTTGATAAAATTCATGTAAGACTCACTGCTCATTATAGCCGAATCGGTCATCGCCGTGTAGGTCAATATAGCCCCCAACGGCAAAAGAATCACGGAAGAAATCCACATTCCCTGCCACGGCTCCAATGCTCCCTCGCGTGCCGCACGCTCTCCCATCATCCATATAATGTAATACATGATAAACAAGAATATCGACACAACCACGGGTGCCCCCAAACCTCCTTTTCGGATAATACCTCCCAAAGGCGCACCGATAAAGAAGAAGATAAAACAAGCGAACGAAAGCGTGAACTTCCGGTGCCACTCGATATTGTACCTGCGGATACTCGCCTCATCCCTAGAATTTACCTGCAAATCCCATCTATGCTTTTCCTGCGCACTCTTGGCAAACTTCAAAGCTGCATCCACGGCACTCTTCTGCTCCTGTATGTCAAAATTCTGATACAAACTATCCAAATCCCTCACTTCCCCTCTCGTTTCCTCCACGAACACACTATCCCGTTGTGGATTCCGTTCTTTCTTTATCAGATAATTATCACTCAACATACCTTTGATTGTTCCTTTTTTCTGTCCGCTCAATCGTTTCTGCAAAGAATCAACGGCATTCTCCAACTGAACAATATTCAACATCCCGTAACTATCCTTGAACAAATCATCATCCGAACGTTGCAATTGATTATCAGCCAACGGGATCACGAAAAACTGTTTATCGAATTTCACCCTCCGGAAAGGATATGTATCCTTATTCCCCGACTTTCCGCCCTCATCCGTGTAAGTAAAACCGTTATACAACTGCACTTCCATAAACAGTCCGGACTTATCGGCTTCCATTATCCCGGAATCGGCTATCGTCGTTTCAAAGTTTCCCCTTCTGGTGTTTTTCGGGTGACTGTAAATCAGCATGTCATACATCATCCCCGTCTTCTTGTCTATCTTATCCACCTTAATACTATACCCCTCGATATCATTAATAAACACCCCTTCCTTCAACGACAATTCCGGTTTCTGTTTCTTGATATCATAAAGCAAGGTACTGGCTTTCAAATTCGCGTAAGGAAGTACGTTATTGGAAAAGAAGAAAGCCGCAATCGTGAACAGGATAATTAAAAAAATCAACGGTTGCATGATCCGGTATAAAGAAATACCCGCCGCCTTCAATGCCGTCAACTCGTAATTCTCTCCCAGACTCCCGAAAGTCATGATAGAGGCCAAAAGCACCGCCAGAGGCAATCCCATCGGAACCAAGGTCAAAGCCACATAAGACAACAAATGTATAATCACGTCACCATCCAATCCTTTCCCCACGAGATCGTCAATGTATCGCCACAAAAATTGCATAATCAAGACGAACATACTAATAAAAAACGTCGCCACGAAAGGACCTACAAAGCTTTTCAGCATATACAGGTGTAGTTTCTTCATCTTTAGCACCTTATATTATTTTTTCTATTTTTATATCTAACTCTTCACGAATGAATTTACAAAGATAGGAAAAAGTTTATAAGGTTTATAAAGTTCGTAAAGTTTATAAGGTCAATAATTCAATTGACAGCTTTACTGTCATAAACAAAGCACCCGCAGGGTCTATGAACTTTATAAACCTTATAAACTTTCAACCCGATGTGCGAAGCACGTCATCCCCCCACCGTCCGATGAAGCATCTCGACTTGTTTATTCCACAACTCGATTTCGTCCGCTTCCTCGTCATCATCTACAAAGTCCGTGATAATCAGAGCAACCTCTTCCGTTAAAGGTTCCACGTGCAGAGAAAATTCGAAAAACTCCTCTTCATCGTCCGCGTCCAGCCACTTGAAACGCACGAATGAATTCTTCTTCATATCCACAAGCTCGGCTTGCTCATCAACACCATCCCACACGAATGTGAAGATATTTCCGGCATGTTTCACATCATCGGAAAACCACTCCGCTAACCCCGGTGCGGTACTTAGACGAGAGAACAATATACTTACCGATGATGAGAAAATGTACTCTAAATCGATTCTTTTCCTCATACTTCATTCTATTTGTTCGACAATATATGAAAGTTTTACGGAATATGCAAAAAAATGCTACGTTCCGCCCGTCTTTTTTATCAAGAATCATAGATTGTCCCTACAAATCTGCATGTTACAACTATTTTATTTTCACACCAGAGAATCCCCGGCAAATCCCTTTTGAATAGCTTCCGAAAATTGTTTTTTCCATGCCTCGTTCCTACTCTCGTGGACACGCGAAAAACGAATAATGATATCCCCGACAGACATCGAGTGCAGGTCAAAAGCCGGGTAATAAAAATAATCTTCCTCTTCTTTCGCCTCCACCAACAAATGCAAATCCACCAATTCTTGAAGCACCAGACGCAACTTTCCCGTGTTAATTTTCAATTCCTTGTTAATCATCCCCAGACTGGGACCGCCGTCACCGTTAATATACACCCGTGCCACGTACTTCATGATTTTTAAAGCACATTCCAGCGTTTCCATCCACGCCTCGTCACCCAGCAACTCATTCCTGTACATGAAATGGCGATTGCGAAAAATATAGCACAACTCCGTCCCCCACAACACGACACTCCAACTTAACTGCAACCACACCAACAACAACGGCAACGCTGCCAAACTACCATAAATCGCGTTATAAGAACTCACCCCTATCTGGAAACGGATATAAAACCATTGTATCACTTGATACACTGTCCCCGCAATCATCGCCGCCACAAAAGCATGCTTGAACTTGACCGGGGTAGCCGGCATAAACATATACAGGAAAATAAACAACATCCACACCAACAGATAAGGCAACAACTTGATAAACATTGTCAACACGGAACTGATCAAAGGAAAATTATCCTGCCAATAAGAAGAGGTCAGGAAAACATTCACACTACTGATCAAGATCATCAGAATAGGAGCAATAAAAATAATCGAGAAATAATCCGTGAACATCCGCCTTAAATTGCGTCCCTTACGTACTCCCCAGATCCGGTTCATTGTCAACTCCGTACTATTCAGCACCCGGATAACCGCCCAAAGCAAAATGACAATTCCCACACCGGTCACCACTCCGCCTTTCGCGTTCTGTATAGCCCCGTTCACGTATCCCAACAACTGTTGCGCGAACTCCTGATTATCCCCCAAACGTTTCAAAAACTCATCTTCAAGCGATTTATTCGCCCCGAAACCGGTTGCGATAGCGAACGCCAACGCCATCAAAGGTATAAATGCCAACACGGAATAAAACGTAAGAGCCGAAGCCGAAATCGTACACGCATCCTTTACAAAACGATTGAGCGAAACGACAAGGATAGACAAGGATTTTTGTAAAAACTCCGTGATAATAAAACGGTTCCCGTAATCCCGGCGCAATACCATATAATGATAATCCAAATCCAATAAACAATCCGTACGGCGGGCAAACTCTTGCCGATACCGCCGGAATAAGTCCATAACCTTATGTTCCTTGAATACATTCATAATCTCACATTCAAACCCCAAAGATACAAAAAAGGCTTGTTTAACACAAGCCTTTTAGTTTATAAGGTTCTAACCCCTACCGTCCGATCAACTCCCGAACTTGTTTCTTTACCATTTCCGGGTCGGGATTCACGGGGAATACCAAATGGGGCTTCTGTTGCACGGGCTTGAATTCCTTCCTGTAACGCCCGATACCACCACCCGTGATATTCAGCATAATCACGGCATCTTCCTCAACCCGCTGTTCCTTTACCGCTTGCATCAAAGTAGCCGTAGCTACCCCGGCGGCAGGTTCTATATCAATACCTTCCAGTTTCTCGAACAACTCCTGCGCCTTCATGGCTTCCTCGTTCGTTGCCAACATCACGTCCCCCCCCGTCGCTTTCAACGCATCGTAAAGTCCTCCGGTCAAAGAATAAGGCGGTTTACGGTTTGACAACACCTTGGCACACATCTCCTTCACTTCCTCGCGCGCCGTATTCTCGTCCAGTTCCACCAATGCTCTGGAATTTGCTTTCCACGAATCATATATCAACGTGAAAGGAATATTCTGAGAAACAATTAATTTCATCAAATTCGAGCCGTAGCGTCCGTCTGCGATAAAACGCTTGTTAGCTTCCCACGCGGCAATAGCACCCGTTCCGCTTCCCACGGCTTGGAAATAGTAATCCGGGATACGACCAATCTCCTGCACAGCCGACAACACCGTCGTTCCCATCCCGTCACGACGGGCCACGTTCTTGGCTCCTCCCTCCGGAAAAAAATACTCCATCTCACAAATAATATTGGAAAGATGTATCGCATCAAAATAATCACACCCGGCTCCCGCGCAAACCAACTTCACGCAATCATTCCAAGGCTCATCAGCCCAGATTGCATTTAAATTATCTTCCGGTATACACAACAACAACGGAATCCCATTCTCAGAGCATACTCTACCGAAAGCCCTCGCCGTGTTTCCGGCAGAAGCAACTACCATGATCTTATCGCTGTTCCTGTTAATACGGGCACACACGGCATACGCCTCGCATTCCTTAAACGAACCCGTCTTCATCAAAGCACCCCGCTCCGGCCAATAACCGTTGAACGTGATGTACAAATTCGACAATCCCAAATATTCCGCCAGCCCCTCGCTCTTGTAAGTCACGGGCGCACCCGAACCTTCCAGCGTCCGGCAAATCGGTAACCAATTAGCATACTTGTATATACCGGGCAAATCATTTCTCACTTCAAATTGACGATTCGCGTAATTAGCAAAAATCAACGCCGCACCATCTTTATGGGGGCAGTCCAACTCCCATTGCCCGTCCTCGAAAGATGTTCCACAGCACGATGATTCTAAATGATAACGTGTCATATCTTCACTCCTTGAATTGTACATTTCTTCAGTACAAAAGTAAAGCATTCCGAACACCCGCGATAGGGTATAAATACCACTTTTTATTTTAGATTTAAGATTTTAAATTCTCCACGTATTCCGGCACCGTCAACCGAAATATATCCCGCTCCGTCACGCGGCTGCCGAAAAAATTCTTGTACCGTTCGGCTTCCGCCTCCACGCTGGAACTATGGGGATAAAGCACCACTTGAATTTCAGCATCCGGGCGAATCATCCGGGCTAACAACTGCCGGATCTCGAAATCGGCAGAAGGCAACGAGTAGCCGATAAACACGATACGCTTCGCCTCCGACAGTTCTATCGCCGCATTCTGCCATACCAGCTTGATTTGTATATTACTCAAATTCTTCAAATAGGTCGGCAACAAAAGATTACTCTGCAATTTAATCGAACTGATATCCGGCATCCCGTAATTCTTCCGGCAATGCCGGCAATACGCCGCCTTCATAATAGCAATCTCCTCCCCGAAACGCACGTACATACGCTGGCACAAAGGACATTGGAACCAATTCATAGAACCATGCAACTTCAATAACTTGATATTATACCCGCCGTATCCCACGGCAAGCAATCCCGGTTTAATCGTGTCGTCGTTCGCGTCCCACGAACTCACGTAACAACAGTAATCCACCACGCTCAACTTCTCCGGGCGCGTATTCTCGATCGCCCGCTTCAAAGCATGATCGAACAACACGTCCCAATTCGTGGTAATCACCGACACCCGGTCTTCCCCGTCCTCCATGCGACGTCGGGCAATCCCGTTGATATACTCCGCAAACTCGTCGACATAATCACTGCACGCTTCGTTTTTCTTGAAACTATAATTTACCGCGGCACCCATCAGCGCGTTAAACTCCTCCCGCAACTCCACAAGCGCCCGGGAACTGTAACGCCCGATAGAAAGTCCGTCCCAGATACAGCGGTCGATAGGCGTGAACACGTCCTCCAGTTGCACCTTACAATAATGATCCTTGTAAATATGTAACTCCTCCTTCAAAAAACCGATAAAACTATCTCTCGCCCGAATCAACCGTTCATCATCCCGCGTAAAATTCTCGTCGAGAATAGTATCAATGATCTCACTCTGAACCAGACCACCTGCCTCTTTCGAAAACCCCGAACCCAAAAAATAAACCGTTTTATTCATATGATCGCATTCTAGTTAGCCTACACAAAAATAACATTTATTCCGTGTATCTTTATGACATTCCGGTTAAATTCACAACTCAAAACTCTATTCCCACCTTCAAGGATATCCCGTCATGATAAAACCTCTCTTTAAATTCAGCCGTGACATACCAACAACTCCCCCACGTTCTTGCGCGGAGAATAAGGCACGGGCTTCGCGTACCCTATCCTGAGAATCAGCGTCGGATACTCCCTGTTTATCGGAAGCAAATCCCGCATTTCCGCGGCTAAAGCATACACTTCACACGGCTGGTTCAGATACGCACAAGCGACACCCGCTTCTGTCGTTTTCAGCAAAAAACGCTGTAACGTTCGTCCCAAACCTATCCACTCCATGAACGTGTTGCTCCGGGTAGTAAACAGAATCAAATGAGAGGACGATTTTATTTTCTCCCCGTCTGTCTTATTCTGCACCGCCGCCTTCAAAAAACAACGGACTATCGGCTTCGCCATCATCCTTGGCAGAGGCGGATTACCGAAGACCTTGTAACTCAATCCGTCGTTAGTCCCGTTAATCTGTTTCGCGTTAAAACGCATCCAAGAAAGCAACTCTCTTTTAAACGCCTTGTCATTCATCTGTACCTCATTACCTTTAATAATATACCCTGTCAAGCTATCGGCAAATGCAGAACCGACAGGCGTCGAATACAACCGGATATTATCCTCCACGGGAAGCGATTCAAACAATCCAAGCACCTCTCCCGACAACTTTCTGCCGTCATAAATACTCCGATTCGTTTGCCGTTTCTCTATCTGATAGAATAAATAATCCTTGGCGACATCTTCATCCTTCACGCACCGGATTTCTATTCCTTCCGGGTTACATCCGACGACACAAGCCTTGTAACCGAAATGACGGGCAGAGATTAGCAGATTTTCCAACGCGCATCCCAAACTGATAAACAATTCCCTGTTATCAGCATCGACCACAGGCAGGGCAACTTCAAACTTCGGCAAAATAACCATTCCGTCACCCGCGAGCGCAAACCTCCAAGGCTGTGTATTATGTCCCGACGGAGCCTTGGAAGCATATTCAATCATGCTCAGAAAATCAGCGTTCATCACCACCATTTTCAAAATACTTATCCACGAGTGCATCTATTCCTTGACCGATTTGCTCCCAACCGGAATCCTGATTAATGGCAATCCCGTTAAACACCGGGCAGAACTCCTCCAACATCACCAAGTAAGTAATGGAAGCCGTCAGCATCGACGCCATCACCTCTATTTCCTTACGCGGGTAATCGGTCAGTTCACACACCTTCTCTATCAAGTTCACCCCGATCTTTTCCCGCTGTTCCCTCAACTTCACGATCATATCATTACCCGAAGAGAGTTCCCAACGGTAAAGCCTCTTCAACGTGGGATTACTCCGCAATTGTTCGATTTGTCCCCGGAACATTTTTTTCAAGAATCCCGGCAATTGCTCCCGGTCAAGAACCTCGACAGGAAAATTTATCCAAAAATCATGCTGCCGTATATAGGCAGCCATAAGTCCGTCCACCGAACCGAAATAACGATATATCAATATCTTGGAAACACCGGATTGAGCGGCAACGGCATTAACGCCTATCTTCTCGAACCCGTTCTCGATAACCATCTTTTCAATCGTATCAAGCAAACGTCGTTCCGTCGCCTCCCGATCCCTCTCTCCAAAACTATTTTTTTCTTTCATACATCAATATGTTACCATTCGGAAACAAAAGTATGTTACTTATCGGAAACATACAAGCATATCGACAAATATTTTATTCGATCCCCCTAGATTCCCAAGGTAATCCCACCATACTCCTACCTCTACGGGGTTACAAGCTCCTTCTAAAACCCTTACAGCACTATTAACAAAAGGCGAAATAACGGAGTTCAATCCGGTTTGGAAGTAAGTTGAGGTAGGATTACCTTGGAATCACGCTAGGATATACCATTATAGATAGTCACCTAACTCGATCACCTGAACCTAAAAACATCTATTCGTTTGAAAATTCGGATATTGGAATATCCTTCAAGAAATCGCTCACTGAAATTTCAAAATAATCACAAATCGCTTTTAAGGTAGACACGGTAATATTAAATTTTGCAAGTTCTATCCGCCCGATATTAATATCTGTCGCAATTAAAAAGTCTGCCTGAGAGATACCATGCATCTCCCTCAGTTTCTTAACCCTTCGGGCTATCTCCTTCAACAATATATCATCCCTACGCTGTTTCATGCTCTAAAGAAAAGAACGTTTAAATAAAATTTCCCTTACGAATATGTCTTCGTTTACGAAATAAAATATATCTTTGTAGCGCAGTTTTCGTTAAATACCACACATCGAAAATAAATTTTCTTCTAAAAGCATTTAACGGGACTGTTTAAAACCGTGATTTAAAGGGAAAGCCGCAGTGATGTACCTTTCAACCAACCTTTATCTCGCAATAACGGGAACCTTGGGGGTGTTTCTTCTGACAAGTTGGCACCCTCATTTTTTTTATATACAATATCAAAGAATCCCCTTCCCGACCCTTAGTCCCCCCTTTCTCCCGACTAAGAACACAGCAACATCGTAGCAAGATGCCTACTGGTACATACTTTTACGACCATGCTGTGACTCTACTGTAATCATGAAGCCAATAAGGTGGAGAGAAGAGATAGACAAACAATAAAGAAAGGATTGGATTATCGATAAGCATCCTAAAAGAAGGGCAATACACACTTTTGGGGACACTATCCTATCCGTTCGATCGAGCCAAAGTATTCTCGTGTTACCATTGTGATACCAAATATAAAAAAAGGCTCTCTAAACGATTGTTTTAGAAAGCCTTCCGTGATCCAACTGGGACTCGAACCCAGGACCCCAACATTAAAAGTGTTGTGCTCTACCAGCTGAGCTATTGAATCCTTCAATTGTATTTCTCAATTGCGGATGCAAAGGTATACCTTTTTAGTTTTCTCACAAATTTATTTTCCATTATTTTCTCAGTTTTTTATCTAAACAGAGGTAAAGGATTCATTTTAATTTATTTAGAGCGGAAATAATTTTATTTTATAATTTATCCTTGGAAGTCTCGTTAATTTTCACGAAATTTAAAAACTCATAACTTAAAACTATACCTATATGAACGGCGTAAGAAAAATCACGTATTTATTCGTGTTATTATCAGTATTTATCGCTTGTCAAGATGATGATGATAATGACAAACTCACGAAAGAAGAAGAACTAACTCTACGGGCTAATCAATTCATTCACGACAACATGTCGATGTTTTACCTTTGGAACAAAGAAATGCCTGCCATTGATCCTCAAAAAGAAAAAGATCCGATTGAATATTTCGAGAAATTACTGTCATCGAAAGACTCTGCCTCCATTATCACGGACGACGCGCAAGGGCTCATGGAATCCCTTACCAACACGGGGGAAACATTCGGTTATGACTTAGCTTACTATGGTGTTGGCAAAGACAATTACGTAGCCATTGTCAAATACGTGTATCCCAATTCACCTGCCGACGGAAAATTAAAAAGAGGCGATATCATACTCAAAATCAATTACACGTATATCACCAAAGATAATATTGACAAACTAACTCAAAACGGAACAATTCAACTCACCAAGGGTAAAATCATAAACGGCAATGAACTAACTGATGAAGGTACCCCACCCGTTACGCTAACTTCAAAAAAAATGGAAACAGATCCTGTACTCATTCGCAAGGTTATCGAAAAAGGAAACCACAAGATCGGCTACCTCATGTACACGGACTTCGCCTCTTCTTTTAACAATAGTCTGGAAGACGCTTTTAATTACTTCAAAACAGAAGGAATCACGGATCTCGTTCTTGACCTCCGGTATAACCACGGGGGTGACGATGCAGCATCTGCCCTGATGTGCAGTGCTATCGCTCCGCCGGATAAAGCGATTGAAGGAGAACTTTTATCATATGAAAAATGGAACTCCGAATGTCAAAAAGCCTTTGAAAGTGATTCCCGATTCGATACACAACTCCACCGTTATTTCAAAAAAGTAGATTGTAATTTGAATTTACCCAACAAACGAGTTTATATACTCACTACCAGAGAAACTATCTCGGCATCCGAATACACAGCAATCTGTCTGGAACCGTTTATGAAAGTCATCCGAATCGGACAAAAAACATATGGCAAGTTTACCACAATGGCATTAATGCAACCCACGAAAGAAGACACTAACGGCAAAATTGTGGCAGATGAAGAACTCTCGAATTGGCTAATGGCACCAATCGTTTCAAGATACACGAATGTCGACGGGTATCCCTCGGACGCAGTGAAAGGATTAGAACCCAACTATGAAGTGGAAGACCAACTCTTACCCCCGGCCTCGACACTAGGTGCGGAAAATGAACCCTTGTTGGCAAAAGCGATAGCCATAATCACGGGAAAAAACAAGTTAAGCCCGAGAAGTGCCTTGCAATCGACACCGGATTTCAAACAAATACACAGAACGTTTAATGATATCAGAAGCAATCGTATCATTATAAAGAACAACAAACTATGCCCTTAAGGAGATCGGAAAAAAGAGGAATTATATTCTTAGGTATCATGATACTTGCCCTTTTCGTCCTGCCCCAAGCAAGCCGAAAACCGGAGTGCGGGTTATTCCTGCTCGCGAGTCCGGAAACACCCGACACAACAACAGCCTCCATCCCGTCCGCCCAAAAACATCTCCCCTCCCCGATTGAATTAAACACAGCGGACAGTTCCGTGCTGGTAAAAATAAAGGGAATCGGTCCCTACTATGCCGCAAAAATCATTCGCTACCGGGAACAACTCGGGGGCTTCCGTTCCGTCACTCAACTCAAAGAAATCAAATTCCAATACCTTGATATAGATACCCTCCTCTCCCGCTTTACGGCAAACCCAGACCTGATCAAGCAAAGAAACCTTGACACAATGGACTTCAAAACCGTACTGAAACATCCCTACCTCGCCTACGAAGACGTGCAACTCATTTTCAATGCCAAACGGAAATTCGGTAAAATCAACTTCTCGATTTTAAACTCGGAAAAAATTTTACCGTTATATAAACTGCAAAAAATAAAACCTTACTTCAAATAATTTGTATAACTTTGTAACAATGGCTTGAATTTGCCTTTGCAATAACACACACGTAAATATATATAAGACATGAAAAAAGTATTTATCACATTAGCAATTATCATCGTGCTGATTATTGTCGCTCTTATGGTTATCCCCGTCTTTTTCAAAAGCGACATACTTCGATTGATCGAGGAAAAATCCTCTAAATATATTCAAGCGGAACTGGCCATCGGCGACGTTGGCTTGAGTATGTTCAAGAATTTCCCGAATCTTAGCGTTACTTTAGACGACGTGATGATTTCCAAGGAAGAAAATAACACCCGCGATACGTTGATCAACATCCCGTATTTCGAGGCATCGGTGAATTTAAAGTCCCTTATTTCAGGGAATGAAATTATTATTAATAACGTTTTGCTCAAAGACTGCTTCTTCAGTCCAAAAGTTAATGCCGAAGGAAAAGCCAATTGGGATATCATGGTACCTTCCGACACAACAGACGTAAAAACGCGAGAACCGGAAGCGACAGAAGAAGAACCGGCTTCCGACTCTGAAACCGCTATCGCTTTCAACAATATCGAGGTCAGAAATCTAGTATTGGATTATAAAGATTATCAAGCCTCAACGTTCGCTCACGTGGACGCGGTGAATTTGAACCTGAAAGGGAACTTCTCGGAAACGAACACCATTCTCAACGTGCTGCTTTCCCTAAAAAACATTTCTTTACGTCAAGGCAACAGCGTGTGGGTAAACAACACGGATTTCAACTGGCAGGCGGACATCGCCGCGAATCTAAAAGAGATGCAATTCAACATTCAGAAGAATGACATGGCGCTCAACGATTTAAAACTTGACCTGATCGGCAGCTTCGGTATCATGGAAAACGAAAAATACTCCATGGACTTGAAACTGAACGCTCCCGACACGAAATTCGAAAGTTTACTCGCTTTAATACCTAAAGATTTCCAAAAAGAACTCGAGGGAGTAAAAACTTCCGGTGAATTCCAACTGAGCATGGAAGCCAAAGGAGAATATTACGAGAATCATCTTCCGGCTATCAACCTGCATTTCAATATCTTGAACGCGAGCCTAAAATACCCGGAATTACCGGAATCGGTAGAAAAAATAAACCTGAAACTGAACGTGACCAACCCGGGCGGGACGGTAGCACAGACCGTGGCAAACCTAAGTACGCTCACGTTCACCGTTGCCAACAACCCGTTTAACATGAATGTATTGGTTTCCAACTTGGACGATCCGACATTCAAAGGTGGCATGAAAGGAGTTATCAACTTCGAGAGCTTGAAAAAAGCACTTCCTCTTAAAGACATCACTCTTAGCGGAATATTGACGACCGACCTTTCTTTCGACGGGAAATACCAGTATATAGAAAAAGAACAATACGAGAAATTTACCGCTAACGGTAAAATAGCGTTGAAAAACGTACTGTTCAAGAGCGCGGATTTCCCGGAAGGCATCTCTGTCCCGTCGGGAGAAATAACGATCACACCCGCACGTCTTAACTTGCAGAATCTACTGGTCAAAATCAAATCTTCGGATTTCGGGTTACAAGGATACGTGGCAAACTATCTGCCCTACGTGTTTAAAGACCAGACATTAAAAGGTAACTTCACGCTGACATCCAACACGATCAACGTGAATGAATTTATGACAAGCACGACATCCGGTTCGACATCTGATGCCGAAGCCGCCCCGGTAAAAGACACGACGGTAGTTCAATCTTCTGGTGCCGAAGCCCCGGAAGGTATCGCCATTCCCAAGAATATCCAATTGGCTTTCAACACGAACATCAAACAAGTCCTGTACGACAGTCTGGTTATCAAAACCATCAAGGGAAGCATCGAAACAAACGGCGGTATCGCCACGCTAAAGAACTTGAGCATGGATATGCTGGAAGGCAATCTGATCATGAACGGTTCGTACAACACCGCGAATCCAGCGAAACCATCCGTTGATCTCAACCTGCGGATATCGGATATTGATATTAATTCCGCTTACCACGCTTTCTCGTTTGTCAAAGAAAGTATCCCGATCGCCATGAATTGTAGCGGTAAAATCTCGGCAGCCATGAAATTCAGTTCGGAACTGGACAAAGAAATGAGCCCGATCATGACCACGGCAAACGGTGGCGGCAGTTTGTCCACAACCGGATTCTTGATCAAGGATAACCCAGCCATGCTGCAACTCGCCAGCTTGCTGAAAAACGACGAATTAAGCCGCCTCAGTATAGCGAACTTGAAAGTTGATTTCAAGATCAACAACGGAAACATCACGGTTGAACCTTTCACGACAAATATAGCGGGTAACCCGACCACGTTCCAAGGAACACAAACGGTTGACGGCAAAATGGATTACGTGATGTCAATGAACATCGCCCGCAAATATTTCGGGAAAGACATTGACAACGTACTCAAAGCCATTCCCGGCGCCGACAATATCAAATCTCTCGACGTGGACGTGAAGATAGGCGGAACCTTATCCAAACCCACGGTGACACCAGACTTGAGCAAGGCGTTGAAATCCATTCAAAAAGAAGCCGGCAAAGAACTCAAAAACAATATCCTGAAAGGATTAGACAAACTATTCAAATAAATAATGCAATTTCCGATTAGGTGGGTTGATACTCACCTAATCGGAAATCATAAACCATCAAAGGCTTCCCACCAACCTCCGTTGTTCTTCGAAAAACATCACCCGTTGTTTCTCTCCGCTAACGGTTATCAGCGTGGAAGAACGTTTCAACGACTGCAACCAACAACGCAATCGCTCGTAAGTATACGAATCCCGTGAAGTGACCATATTCAAGGTAAAAGCCTTCAACATGCTCAGATGAAAATCACGAGAACCGAAATAACAATAATTCGTGTCGAGATTAATATTGGACAGATAAATAAGCATCTCGTTCCCCGTATCCGTAAAACGTCCCTTCGCAGCGAAATGCTCCATATCATCCAACAAATGCATCAAATCCTCCTTCAAAGCAACAACATCTTCCGGGGTAATCAAATTGATACTGGCGAAAAACTTGATATCCGTTACGAGGTAATGGAACACAAGATGATCAAAAATAAAATAACTTGATTTAAGCTGTCGGGTAACCCGCAAGTACTCCTGTTGCATACTTGCCAACTGTGGCGTGATTTTCACTTCACTGTAATGCTTTAATGAATCGACATGGCTATACTGGTACAACCACTTGAAAAGATAAAAGCGTGTAATGTTGGAATAGTAATAACAAAAAGACCTCGGCAGAATATTGGTCGACTGTCCGGCTTCCCAATCCTCCCCGTCCTTTACCATGGCAAGCAAATTGATAAACTCTCTCATCATCTTATAATCCGACTCTAACGGATTCGCGTACTCCACCAATTTCAATTGAAAAGGTCTGCTCTTCCCGGTATCCGCCTGTGCCAGATTATCGAGCGAGATACCCAGTTCTTTCGAAACAGTCATTACCTCGATAAAAGTAAAAGGAACTTCGCCCCGCAACCTTCGATATACAGCCTCGCGTTCGATATACAGCATATCTACCAAGGTGTTTGTCAGCTCGGCTCCTCTCGGAATTCTCTTTCGCAATTCCGAGAGGAAACCATCATACAGTGTAACTTCTTTCATGTTCATGTGCGATAATTTATTTAACAACCCTCTACAAAAGTAGAGGATTTTCAAGCGAAACCTCTGAAACAAAATAACGATATTATGACTAATTTCGACACAGTACCCTGTTTTTTCCTCTTGAAATAAACATCCAACATTAGCCCCATTCACCCGCTTCTTAAAAATGAAAATCTGACAGGGATGTCCTTTCCTTCTGTCAATCATTCAAGCGAGAAAAAGAACTTCTACTGTTCACGTAAAAACGCTCCCGCGAGTACTTGATTTACGTCTACAAAAACAAAACAATCTTTCATAACTTTACATCAGTTCAAAAAAGATAAATATTAAATAAAAACCTTTGCCATGAAAGCTAACCCTCGAAACACGAATGACCATCACGAATTTAAATATATTATTACTGTATTCGGTTCATTCTTTTTTTCAAATTTGTTTAACACGGGGACAATAAGTCCCCGTGCTTTACACCCTTGGAGTACTTTTACCAACGTAAACGATACAAACTATTCAAATTGTTCACCTCAATGTGTACACGAAGATCTCCAATCGTAGGCAAGAGGACACCTCGTTCCGAACGCGGACTAACGGAACGGGGTTCAAAAGAGCCTCTCGGGGTCCACGCTTCCTTTCGATGATGACCCAAATACTCCATTAACCACGCGTGGACCCCAACCTTACGAATAATTACCCTAAAATCTCCCACCAACGAAAGATTTCCCGGTACACGTTTTCCCGTACCTCTTTCCCGGAAAGCACCAAATCGTGCAAACCGCCGGGAATAGCGACAATATCGACATCGCCCCGGATATTTCGGGCAATCCGTTTGATATCCTCCACGTTCAGAATAGAATCGCGGGTCTGAATCTGTTCCTTGTCTTTAATATCCGTAACCGACTTTTCAGAATATAGTATTAAAAAGGGAGCATTTACTGAAAACGGCTTCATCAACTCCCGTTGCGCTTTATATATCGCCCGCACCCATCCCAAATTAACACGGGGTGCAACATGCGGTTTCCATGTCAAATCATAATCCCACTCCCCCAGACACGCCTGATGAAGGTACTTCCCGTACTCCTCCGTGAATCCGCCCACGACCTTTATTTCCGGCATATATTTACCCACCCAAGCGACCAACGGCAATAACTTTCGCACCACCCGACTCTGGTTAAATTCGAAAAACGGGCTATTCAGCACGAGAGCGTCAAAAAGCGGATTGTCCCGCTTTTCCTTGGCAAAGAGCGTGATGATCAACCCACCCGTGGAATGTCCCATTAACACGGTTTTCCGGATCCCCTCCTCGCGGATAATCCTCAACGCCTCCTCTATCTCTTCAAAATAGGTTCTCAAATCCCGGATATCATTGAATTTCTGGTGAGGCAGCCACGAACGACCGTATTTTCTCAAATCCAAAGCATAGAAATGAATCCCCCGTTCATTAAACCGGAATGCCATCTCTTTTTGGAAAAAGTAATCATTAAAACCATGAATGTAGAGTACCGCCTGTCCCTTGTTCATTATTGCCAAACGACGTACCAAAACGCTCACAGCCTTTCCCTCGTAATCATCCCGCAACGAAATACTCCGTTGTTCAAATCCGTCTTTCAAAATATCTTCCGTGTAAGAAGTCGTCATGGCATTCATCGTATTATGGATTACATCTTCCAAATGTATAATTATTTACCGTGATTCATCCTTCTTTTAGAGATTAAATTATAATTTCGCTCCGGATGAAAATCATACAAATAACATAAAATGAAAGAAGCCTTTATCAAACTACACGTATCTATCATTCTTGCCGGGGCAACGGGAATATTCGGGAAACTGATAACGCTGAACGAAGGATTGCTGGTTTGGTATCGCATGATGTTCGCCACTCTTTTATTCTCGATCATATTGTATTTCAAGAAAGAATTACACAAGATCGCTTTCGGGGATACACTCAAAATAGGTGGTGTCGGATTACTCCTTGGGTTTCATTGGGTTTTCTTCTACGGAAGTATCAAGGCATCCAATGTATCGATCGGGGTGGTATGTTTCTCGCTGACTGGATTCTTCACGGCATTTTTGGAACCCCTGATCTATCGGCGTAGAATATCTATCAGAGAGATACTATTCAGCCTGTTGACGTTGTTCGGCATTATTTTGATCTTCCATTTCGACACCCGCTATCGTCTAGGGATCTGTCTGGGTGCCATATCTTCCGCCCTCGCCGCCCTTTTCACGATCACGAATAAAAAAATCGGTAGCAATCATGCGACAAGCACGTTGCTATTATATGAAATGGCAGGCGGATTTATCGGACTCTCCTGTTTATTACCTCTTTACTTGAACTACTTTCCCGTGCCAACGATACTCCCCGATTTATCGGATTTCATCAACCTGCTGTTATTGGCGTCAATCTGTACGATCGGGTTGTATATCCTCCAGATTCAAGTACTAAAAACAATCTCGGCATTCACCGTCAACCTAAGCTACAATTTGGAACCCGTGTACAGCATCTTACTGGCCATGTTACTCTTCAACGAGGCGAAAGAACTGAACATCTCTTTTTATATCGGACTCAGCATCATCATACTCTCGGTTATCCTGCAAACGGGAAGTGTCTTTATCAAAGATTCTACCACGAAAAGAAAAACCGTCTGAATATTGATATTCAGACGGTTTCGTGAACTCGGCGGGAGTCGAACCCACAACCTCTTGGGCCGTAACCAAGTGCTCTATCCATTAAGCTACGAGTCCTTTTTCTTGAGCGATGCAAAGGTAATATAATTTCTTTTACACGAATCATACGGGGGAAAATATTTTTCAAATAATCTGCAACTATTGCCTTATCTACGGGAAATATATATTTTTGCCCACCAAAATAGAGATACGTAACAAAACATACATAATAACATAAACAATTAAAAATGAAGAATTTATTTATACTTATCTTTTTAGTCGCCGGAGTGACGACATTGCAGGCGCAAATCAAAATCGGTAAAATGAAGATTGACACGAAGAAAGCCATTCAAGCCGGAAAGGACGCGGCAGGAGCAATCACTCTTTCCGATGAGGATATAGCAAGCATGAGCAAAGAGTACATGCAATGGATGGATACTCACAATAAACTAGCCGCACCGGATAGTGAATTAGGTAAACGATTAGCCAAGATCACGGCAAACTTTCCGGAAATAGAAGGTTTAAAGTTGAACTTCGGCGTATATGAAGTCGTGGATGTCAATGCGTTCGCTTGCGGGGACGGTAGTATCCGGGTATGCGCCGGATTAATGGAACTCATGACGGATGACGAAGTACTTGCCGTTATCGGACACGAGATCGGGCACGTGGTTCACCACGACTCCAAAAACGCCATGAAAAACGCTTATCTTCGTTCTGCCGCTAAAAACGCCGCAGGAGCCTTGAACGAGAATGTATCCAAATTAACAGACTCCCAACTAGGCGATTTGGCCGAAGCATTCATGGGTGCCCAATTCTCCCAAAAACAAGAAAATGCCGCGGATGATTACGCTTTTGATTTCTGTATCCGGCAAAATGTCGACCCGTATGCCATGTCAAAAGCTTTAAATAAGCTGGTTGAACTTTCAGCAGCCGGCGGTGAGAAGGCGAATCTCATTCAAAAGATGTTTTCTTCTCACCCCGGAAGTGCCGAAAGAGCTGCCCGTTTAAAAGAAAAAGCCGATAACCTGCAAAAGAAATAATCAAACGTTTTCTATACGGTAAGATGTAGCGGCAGAATAGGTAATTCCCAATCTGCCGCTACATCAATAAATGAAACTCACCTCTATTAGCTATTAATCGCTACGCCAATTCATTACAACACTCGTACAATTATCTTACAACAAGTCTGTTACAAGCCATAAAGACACACCACCACAAATAGGGATGCCGTTTTTTAAATATCCTCATTTATGGTGATGGATTCGTATTTTGTGATGCCGTAATTTTGTGACGTAAAAATATTCACAGGGAATCAACCGTGGCAACCAATAATACGCAAGTAACAAATTGTAATAAAGATATGATTATTATTAAATGTACATGGATAAAAAATAACAGATTATGTAGGCTATTTATTCTATTTTCATTTATCCTTTTCACCCTACCCGGTTTCGGGCAAAAAAACACGTGTCATTTACAAGGTACCGTACAAGACAAAGAATCAAAAGAAGTATTGGAATTTACCACCGTATCTCTAAAAAACGACACGATACAATTAAACACGGTCAGCGACAAAAACGGACGTTTCAGTTTCAGAAACATCAAACCGGGAACATACACCTTGAGCCTGTCGTTTATCGGGTATCTTCCCCTTCACCGGACAATCTCAATTCATCGGGACACAACTTTGTCTTTTCACATGCAAATCGACACGATCACGTTACAAGACATCATTGTCACGGCATCCGAATCACGAGGTTTAACCTCCTCTTCCAAAATAAACCGGGAAGCCATGAATCTGCTGCAACCGTCAAGTTTCACGGATATTCTCTCTCTGTTGCCGGGAGGGATGACCAAAGATCCGTCCCTCGGGAGTGTAAACAAAATACGATTGCGTGAAGTAGGGGTATCCAGTTCCGATTACGACGTAACTTCACTCGGGGTTTCTTTTCTGATTGACGGTATTCCGTTAAGCACGGACGCGAATATGCAGCAAATACCGGGAAGCTATCAAGGCGAGTACGACTACAATCGCAACAGTATCGGGAAAGGTGTCGATACGAGAACACTGTCAACCGATTTCATACAGTCGGTAGAAGTCATCCGCGGTATCCCTTCCGTGGAATACGGGGAACTCACGAGCGGACTGGTAAAAATCACCCGTAAAGCGGGAGTCCACCCGTGGGAAATACGCCTAAAAGCTGATGCCGGGAGCAAACTCGTCTACGCCGGAAAAGGACTGGCAACCCGAAACGGCTGGACTATCAATTTCGGAATCGACTATATGGACTCTAAAATAGATCCCCGCAATAATCTCGAAACATTCAAGCGCCTCACGGGCTCCGTACGCATCGGGCGTACTTGGAATATATTGACGTGGAACCTGAACGCGGACTACGGAAGTTCGTTCGATAATGCCAAGAACGATCCGGAACTCTCGTACAAAAAAATAGATAAATACAAATCGACTTACAACCGCGTGGCTCTAGCCAATTCTCTATACTGGAATTTCACGAATAACCGATTGCTAAAAAGCCTCTCGCTATCCGCGGCAATAGATTACTCGAAAGACCAAATCAAACGTACGAAATACATTTCCCTTGACAAGGACACCCCTATTCCCGACAACACGGAAGAAGGGGAACACGACGGAATATTTCTTCCCTACCGCTACACGGCACACCTGAAAGTAGACGGTCAACCGTTGAACGCTTATAGCAAAGCGATGGGAGAACTGGGATTCAACATATCGGGAGTAGAAAACGCGATGAAAATAGGTGCCGAATGGAGGATGAATAAAAACTTGGGGAAAGGACAGGTATATGACTTGACCCGTCCTCTCTACCCCTCGATGAAAGCACGTCCCCGCCCGTATGACGACATCCCGGCAGAACACACGCTGGCATTCTTCATCGAAGACAGGATAACCGTACCCGTGGGTACACACAATTTCCAAGCGGCAGGAGGTGTCCGTACCCTTATCCCATTGAACATTGATAAAGAATACAAGATTAACGGTAAAACTTATTTCGACCCGCGGGTAAATTTATTATGGAAATTCCCGACCACCTACTTGTTCAACAGAATCCTGAATATCCAACTTGCCGGGGGTATCGGTTGGAACACGAAAATGCCCGTCATGACACAACTCTACCCGGATACCCGATACGTGGATCTCACGCAATTGAATTACTACCACACGAATGAAAAGTACCGCCGATTGAACATGATGACTTATAAAGTAGACGTCACCAATTTTAAACTAGAACCTGCGCGCAATCGCAAATGGGAAGTTCGATTTGACTTCGATTACAGTCAAAACAACTTCTCCATGACCTACTTCAGAGAAAAAATGACATCCGGTTTCCGTACTTCTTCCTTCTGGCGTACTTTCGATTACAAAAAATACGATGCTTCCGCGCTTGATCCCGGTTCCATACAAACACCCCCGGATATCAACACGCTCCCTTACAGCACAGACACCGTGATTTACACGTTCGGTCAAACCACCAACGGCAGCATGATCATCAAGGAAGGAATTGAGTACCAGTACACATCCAAACGCATCGAAAGCATTCGCACCAAGATCACGATAAACGGGGCATGGTTCAAATCGACCTATCACAACAGTCATCCCGTCTACCGGAATGAAAGTACGCTCATAAACGGGGCACAAATCAAATACGTCGCCTTGTACCCGGATGATGACGGGTACATCAAACAGCAATTCAACACGAACTTCGCGTTCGACACGTATATCCGTCCCTTGGGACTTAGCTTTGCAACATTCGTGCAGTGCTTGTGGATTTCCAGCCAGCAAAGCAAATGGAAAAGCGGAACGCCATTAAAATACGTGGGTATAGACGGGATAGAACACGATTTCACGGCAGATAATCTCTCTGATCCCGTGCTCCAGTTCCTCGTGAAACAGTATAATAAAGAACTATTCATAAAAAGGACAGACCCCATTTCCATTAGCGTACATTTTAAAGCAACCAAAAAATTTATGCGGGATAAAATAAACTTGTCATTGTTCGTGAATAACATACTTGATTATAACCCGGATTACAAGGAAAACAATTTATCCGTCAGACATTACGTGACGCCCTATTTCGGCATGGAACTGAACTTGAATCTATAACCATTAAATAACACCATAAAATGAAACAGTATTTTATTATTTTCAGCTTAATTGTAACAAGCATCTTCAGCTTATCATCCTGTAACGATGATAACAATTCGATCCGGACAACGGCCTTTACCCTTACGACAGAAAACCCGAAAGACCTAACCGATCCGTCGGTTAGCAACCTGACGGCCAGCTTCAAGAACATCAACACGGGAAGAACGACCACGAGTAACGCTTTCTCCGGTAATCAGCTTGAAGTCGAATTAACCGAAGGAATATATCATATCACGATTGAAGGTAACGTGAAATACTCTTTCGAAGAACAAGAAATGAATACCAAAATCAAAGGTTACAAAGAATCCGTGAACATCACCGGAGAAACTGCCTCATCCTCGTTGACCTTGTTCTTATCTCAAGAATTATCGGATTTCGTGATTGCCGAAATATTTTTTACCGGAACAACCACTCCTGAAGGCAAACAATATGACGGGGATAAGTTTATCAAAATCTACAACAACTCCGACACGGTCCTTTACGCTGACGGACTTTCCGTATTGGTGTCAGAATTCCTGACGGTTACCAAACAAGACTACACCCCGGACATCATGAGCAAAGCCATGGCGGTAAGTGCTATTATCACCATCCCCGGCGACGGCACGGTGTATCCCGTGCAACCCGGCGAATCGATCATCATCGCCGACAACGGCATCGACCATCGCGAAGCGAACTCGCTGTCGTTCGACTTGAGTAAGGCGGACTTCGAGATATTCTATGACGAAACAAACGATATTGACAACCCCGCTGTAACGAATATCAAGACACCCTACGATAGATTCCTTTTCCACAACCGGGGATCTAAAAGTATGGCCCTCGCCCGTATCCCGAATATAGAGGAGTACGTACTTGATTCTGTCAATATGTATCATTACGAGTACACCTTCGTCTTTGGCGAACACGTGATACCCATGGATGGAGATTGCCTCCAAGTGCCGAACGAGTACATCATCGATGCCGTGAACATGACCATCCCTGCCGAATTCCAATGGATCGTAACCTCTCCTTCCTTGGACATGGGCTGGACTCACTGCGGTGAAATTGACAAAGACCAGAACCGTTACAACAAAAGCGTACGCCGGAAAGTGCTGCCGACCACCGTCAACGGGATAGAGAAATTACAAGACACGAACAATTCGACCTTAGACTTCGAGGCGGATGCCGTTCCTTCATTAGCTAAATAACTATTATTAAACAAGTAAATCATGAGGTCTTTATTCATTCTGATTTTCAGTTTAACCGTTTTATTCTCAAGTAGTCGGGCACAGGATACCCTTTCGGTAAACACCCGCACGCGGGTATTTTTCTCCCCGGGAGAAAACTTCGTGTCACAAGCGTACCGCAACCCGGCATTACAATATTACGCTCATTCTTTTTCATTGACCGAATTACAAATTGGCTGGGAGCAAACGAGTGCCGACAAGGCACTCCTGCCCCAGTTAGGTTCAAAGACTCAGAATTTTAATTTTAACGTATCGTCATATATTTCATTACGGGCAAATAGCAAAACTTGGGGCAATGCATATTACAAAAACGGGAAACGGAACAACGTGCAATGGAACGAGACCTCTGATTTTTTAACCGTCTATCCTTACGTCATGGCGGACACGCTGGGCGGTAACCTGAAAACCGAAGAATACTACTTCGCCGGAGGGTACGCGCAAGCGGGCAAACGCTTCACGTGGGGTATATTCGCCAATTACAGGGCACTCATCGAGTATCGTAATCGGGATCCCCGTCCTAAAAACGTGGTTTCCGACCTCAAAGGCTCAGTGGGCATCTCCGCGAGAATAACACGGCGTTATGACGTCGGTCTTGCCATCCACGCGGGCAAATACAAGCAGACAAACGACGTTAAATACTACAATGAACTCGGTACACTTACCGAATACCATCTCTTTGGACTGGGAACGGACTCCCGCCGATTCTACGGTAAAAACTCCAGTATTTACTATAACGGGCACCGGTACGGGGCAAGCGTCGAACTCTTTCCCTGCGCTAAAAAAGGACTTTCCGCGGCTGTCGAATACGAGCGATTCACTTTCGAGAAAATCATCTCCACCCTCAACAACCTGCCTCTGAACGAACTGAACCAAGACGAAATAAAAGCTGAGGTAGCGTACATGACACGTACCCCTCGCGAACAATGGGGACTAAAACTCAACGGCAGCTACCGGAACCGCAAGGGCACGGAGAACCTTTTCGGCGACCCCACCACGGGTGTTTACCCGCAAATCGGCAGCACGGAACAATTATCCGTCAAGAGAAACAACCTCTCACTCTCTTTCCTGTACGGCAGAGAATACAGGGAAAAGCAATTCTCGTGGAACATTCTGCCGCAAGCAGAGATGAACACGTTCAAGATGACTTACCTCGACCCTGCCCGACTCATGAAACTGAACGACCTGACCGGACGAATGAATGTATCACTCGCTAAAAGCATAAAGAAATCCACTTTCCGCCTCGATGCGGAAGGTGAATACCGCTACAACACGGACGCGGAATTACAATTAACAGATATAGACGAAACCACGCGACGCCTGCTGGAACCGGTAAACACGGTATACGCAAACCTCTCAACCGACAGCTGGGCTTCCGATATTTCACTTCGCTGGGATTACACGCTTTCCCGCAGGGACAAAGGCATTTTTATCAAAATCAACTGGCGGCATGATGCCTTCAAGGGCGACCTTCAACGGGAAACCTTACAGGCACATTGCGGCTTCACGTTTTAAACAACAACAACTACATGGAAAAAGTCATTGAATGTAAAAACATCACCCACTACTACGGCGAGAAACTCATTTACGAGAACTTGAGTTTCGACGTCGAGAAAGGAAAGGTGTTGGGATTACTCGGGAAAAACGGTACCGGGAAAACCACGATCATCAACATCCTCAACGGTTACCTACAACCCCGGTCGGGAGAGTGTTTTCTCCTCGGGGAAAACATGAACCACCTCACTCCCGCCACTAAAGCTAAAATCGGGTTATTGCTGGAAGGACACGTCCAACATTCTTATTTCACGATAGAACAGATTGAAAAATATTACAGCGCCTTCTTTCCCAACTGGAAAAAAGAGGCATTCTACGAACTCATGGAGAAACTGAACGTGGTTCCTCACCAGAAGATCAACCACATGTCATGCGGTCAGCGTTCGCAAGTGGCACTGGGACTTCTTTTCGCCCAAGACCCGAAACTGCTCATCCTCGATGACTTCTCCATGGGACTCGATCCCGGTTATCGCCGCCTCTTTGTCGAATACCTCAAAGACTTCGCCGCAAAAGGCGACAAGACCATCTTCCTCACGTCGCATATCATTCAAGACATGGAACTCCTGATCGACGACTGTATCATCCTCGACTACGGACGCTTGTTGATACACAAACCGACACGCGAAATCATGGATAACTTCCACCGTTTCCGTTTCTCGCTTCCCGACGGGCAATCCCCCGCGAAACACGACGCCCTGTGGAACACGGAGAAAGTCAACGGCTTATGGACAACTTATTCTTTCGAACCCGCCGACAAAGTCCGAGAAATACTCGTCCCGCGAGGAACGGAACTCCCCGGCTTGCAGATGGAAGAACTAACCCTAGAAGACGCGTTCATCGGGTTGACCGGGAAATATTAATCACTAAAACGACATCAAGATCATGAATAAAGCACTACTTTTTAAAGAGTGGATCAAAACCCGCTGGATACTCCTGCTCATCTTCGCGGTATTCGCGTTGGGCATGGCATACATCGCCCTGCGTATATCCAGCGCCTCCCGCAACGTGGGTATACCCCACCTCTGGGAAGTATTTATCCAGAAGAACGTTGTACTTCTCGATCAATTGAAAATGTTTCCCCTGCTGGCGGGCATCATCCTCGGCATAGCGCAATTCATACCGGAAATGGTAAAGAAACGCTTCAAACTGACCTTGCATCTCCCCTTGGGCGAAAACCGTATCATCTTCTTGATGCTGGCGTACGGGTTTACAGCGTTACTCCTCGCCTTCGCCGTCTGCTACGGTTGTTTTTTCTGGGGACTATCCCTCAACTTCCCCCGTGAAGTCATCGGGGCATGGTTCTCTACCACACTCCCGCACATGCTGGCAGGTCTGGCAGCCTACCTGCTCACCGCTTGGATTATACTCGAACCCACGTGGTTACAGCGCATCTGCAATGCGATTATCGCCCTGCTCCTCCTCTCGCTCTTCATCACGGAAGGCGTACCGGGAGCGTTCACCCCCATGCTTCCCTACCTGTGCGGGGCAATCATAATCCTGTTCCTGTTTCCGAAGATATCCATCCGCCGATTCAAACAGGGTATGCAATAACGATCAAACATCAAGAAAACATGAAAATAAAGATACTATATATCGGGCTTTCCATATTCCTTTT
This sequence comes from Butyricimonas sp. Marseille-P3923, assembly GCF_900184685.1. Classification (GTDB taxonomy): domain Bacteria; phylum Bacteroidota; class Bacteroidia; order Bacteroidales; family Marinifilaceae; genus Butyricimonas; species Butyricimonas muris. The sequence goes on along the minus strand of NZ_FXXL01000007.1, from coordinate 221,548 downwards.
ATCATGGATCATCCCGTCACTCGTGCAACTCACCACGGACTCCTCTGTCCGTTACCCGTTCACGTATTACAGCTCCATGATTAACCAATTCTGTTACATCGATCCCGCTGACGAATGCCTCATGGGCAAGGACCTCGACGGCAACTCGTACACGGACGCTGAATTCAACCGGGTACTCCCCATGTTCTATTACCGGCAATTGGCAATGGAAAACGCCTTGCCCGACTCCATTCAAGGGGTTCCCGTGGATTTACAGGCGATCGCGCGCAATAACTTTTTCTTCTGGTACAAGCCCAAGGACAAAAACACACCCGTGATCGAACTATACCCCATGTTCGAGTCATGTTCCGGGAAAGTAGACCTCGAAAACCCCAACGACATGTTCCGTCTGAAAGAGCGTATCGAATTTATCGACATGGAAACGAACCGGGTGAACGAAGAGAAATCCGCCCGCTTCCAGCAAGCCCTCGATGCAGCCGGATTCTCTGCACCCGCACAATGGGTGGCGGGCATCCCCTCCTGTATGAAATCATACGACGAAGGTTATTTCGTACTCGACAACCGCAATAACCTCTTCCACGTGAAGATGACAAACGGCAAACCTTTCGTCAAGGACACGAAAGTCGGAACAAGCATCAAAACGCTCGCCATGTTCCCCAAGGAAATGGAAAACCGGAGCCTCTACGGCTTCCTGTACGACACGGACGGCACCCTCTATTATCTCTCCACCGACGGTTACCGCCTCGTGAAGGTACTGGAAGGCATCAACCCGGACATCGACCGCATATCCGTCATGGCAAATATGTTCTATTGGACAGTTGTCAAGGAATCACCCTCGGGCGAATACACCTATGCCTTGGAAAACGGCACGATGAAGCAAGTGGCAGACCTCTATCGCCCCGCCACTCCCTCGACGTGGGACAAGGTATCTCCTTACCTCTTTCCCTTTACCGTGGGGTTCGGCGACAGCTCCAACAGCTACATCTATCCCCGCGTATCGGCTTACCATTTCACAGCCCTAGGACTCGGCGCTTTGCTGGCAATCATAACACTCGCCCTCTACCGCCGTCAAAAACCTTACGCGAAATACACGGCAGCCGTCATCTCCCTGTTCACGGGCGTAGCGGGTTTTATCACCGTTTGCCTTATAGCAAAAATTAAAAACTAAATTATATCATCATGAAGAAATCAACACTTATAATCATCGCTACTGGCATCGCCGCTTGTTCTATCGTTTCATGCAAAAGCAAACCCAAGAACACCCAAGCCGATGCACAAAAGCAAACCACGAACATTACCGAGAAAGCATTAAAAGTCAATGATCTCCTCGCCGTGGCTGACCAACGTGTCAATGACACCATTGTCTTCCAAGGCCCCGTGAAGCACACCTGCTCCCACTCCAGACGCCGTTGCTTCATCTCCGACCCCACGGACGAAACCACGATCCGCGTAGAAGTCGGTGGCAACATCAAATCCTTCAACCGGGAATTAGTCAATTCCGAGATCGCAGTAACCGGTGTTCTTAAAGAACAACGCTTCTCGAAAGAATACATCGACAAATGGGAAAAAGAACTGAAAGAAGAAGAAGCCAAAGGTGAAAAAGACGAGGCTCACTGCGATTCAGAGAAAAACAGCATCCTCAAAATGCGCGAATGGATGAAGAAAAACAACAAAGACGCCTACGTCATTTACTACGTCGAAGGCATCGACTACGATATTGTAAAGTAGTTTAAAATCGCATAAAAAGAGAGGATGTCAAAAGTCTGTTGTACTTTTGACATCCTCTCTTTTTATCCTACCTTTGTCCCCTATAAATAGTTATTCAAAACTCAGCGTATAACACCATGATACAGGACATCGCACCACATACATTCTCAAACGCCTATTCCAATCGCAAACCCGAAACAACAGACTTCGCCCTCTGTTTCAATAACCGTACAGTTCTCCTGCACGAGCAAAACGGTGCCATACGTTTCCCCCGCTTCAGCGAGTTGAGAGGTGACACGGACACACTTTTCCAATCCGCCACCTACCTGTTCTCCATAGATGATGACCGATTCTATTGGATAGACCGACCTGCCGAGGAACAAGGCGAGTTCCGTTTAGTCGATATCTCCGTGTTCAGAAAAGCCTTTCCCCGTCATTCCGCTTTCGCCGGAATCACCGCTTACAGCTTGCACAAGTGGTACGACAACCATCGTTTTTGCAGTCATTGCGGGGCAAAAATGTCTGCCCACGACAAAGAACGCTGATGCATTGTGAAAAATGCGCCACGACAAAGAACGCATGATGCATTGTGAAAAATGCGGGAACATGGAATACCCCAAGATCATGCCCGCCGTGATCGTTGCCGTCACAAACGGCGACAAAATACTGTTATCCAAATACGCCAACCGCGAATACACGAGATACGCCCTCCTCGCCGGATTCACCGAAATAGGCGAATCCGTGGAAGAAACCGTACGCCGGGAAGTCATGGAAGAAGTCGGACTGCACGTCAAAAACCTCAAATACTACAAAAGTCAACCTTGGGCATTCTCCGACACCCTACTCATGGGCTTCTTCGCAGAAGTCGAGGGAAATGACCACATCACCCTAGACAAAGACGAACTCGCCGTCGCTGAATGGTTCCCCCGCCGGGAAATCCCCGCCAACGAATCGGACATCAGCCTCACGAGCGAAATGATCGAATATTTCAGAAACAACAATTAGTTCGCCTGCGGCGAGTTGCAAGTTGCAGGCGAACCTTTTTCGCTTTCCCTCCCTCTTTTTTCGTTTTACTTCTCCCGAAAGAGCAAGGTTCAATTATTTTCTTTTTCTTTGTAACGACAAAAAATATGACTATGGATGCTTTTGACCTCTACATATCCCGAAAACTGCCGCTAATCAGTCTGATCTGTGCGATTTTCATCATATATCCCAACCTCTCCTGCCTTCCGTGGGAAATCAACATGATGCCGGCAGAGAGTTACCCGCTGTATTTCACCTACTTTATTTACCGTTTATTATTCTTCTGGGGGTTGATAGCTTGGTTGATACGCTACAACCTACGAACGTTACCCACGGCAGCATTCCGTCAGCGTTTGGGACGTACCTTTCTCGTCACGCTGGCTGTTTACCTCGTCTTTCTGGGAATCTCGTACACGGTATCCCGTTTCGGCATCCGCACGGACTTCCGGGGCAGCACGCTGATCTCCCAGTTCTCCGTGACCTGTGTCCTGTGTACCGTGGTCGGATATATCTCCATGCTCTACTCTAAACAGCGTGAAAAAGAGAACGAAATCGAGCGCTTGCGCTTCGAGAACCTGCAAAGCCGCTGTGACGCCCTCGCGAACCAGATCAACCCGCACTTCTTCTTCAACTCGTTGAACGGCATATCCTCCCTCATCCGCAAAAAAGATGATGAAAAAACATTGACCTACGTCAATCAATTGTCGGACATCTTCCGCTATATCCTGCAAAGCGATCACAAGGGACTCGTTTCCCTGCGTGAGGAACTCGAATTCATACAATCCTTCCGGTATGTCATGGAGGTACGTTTCGCCAACAAACTGGTATTCTCCATCGACGTGGATGAACGACAGAAAGACACGCTGGTACTACCGGTACTCTCCCTGCTCCCGATAGTGGAAAACGTCATCGTACACAACCGCATCGACAGCGAGTACAAAATGACGATCTCCATCCGTCTTACCGAAAACGGGGAACTGGTTATCACCAATCCCGTGTACCCGAAATTAACCCCGCCCGACACGAACGGAACGGGACTCAATAATCTTAGAAAACGCTTTGAATTATTAATGAATCAACATATCCGGGTAGAACAGGACAGCGAAACATTCCGTGTCTGCCTCCCATTAAAATGACATTGCTATGAGAGTATTGATTGTAGAAGACGAAACCGCCGCTTACGAGAACCTCGCCGACATCATCACGAGTGTAAACCCCGGTATCCGGATCGCCGGTAATACGGAAAGTGTCACGCAAACCGTCCACTGGCTGCAATCCAACCCGTCACCCGACCTGATCTTCATGGACATCCACCTCTCCGACGGCTCTGCATTCGCCATCTTCGACAAAATCACCGTGGAAACCCCGATTGTTTTCACCACTGCCTACGACCAATACGCCATCGAGGCTTTCCGCGTAAACAGCATCGACTACCTGTTGAAACCGGTAAAAGTCGAAGACATCCGCCATGCTCTTGACAAATACAGTAAACTCACCCGCCAAGACATCGTGCAATACCTCGCACAACTAACCCAACTCACTGTATCCCCGAAATACCAAGATCGATTATTAATTCCACACAAGGACAAGCTACTCCCCGTCAACCTGCGTGACGTCGCCTGCTTCTACACGACAGACAAAAACACCTGCATCTACTTGAAAGACGGAAACAAATACCCTTATTCCAAAACACTGGAACAGATCATCACCACTCTCGACCCGGCACATTTCACCCGGGCAAATAAACAATTCATCGTGGCAAAAGACAGCGTCACGAACATCACCATCTGGTTCGACAACCGTCTACTCGTTACCCTCGACACGGAAGTCCCCGAACGCATATATATCAGCAAAAACAAAGCTTCCGAATTCAAATCTTGGCTCGTCAGCTAAAAAACAAAAGGATTGTTCAAAATAAATGAACAATCCTTTTGCTGAAATCATTTTCTACGAGTAGTTATCTCTATATCTTTTCCAAATCGGCTTTAGTAACCCATCCCTCGTTTCCGTCGGCCAGACGCACGTTGTACCATTCGCCCAAAGAACCGAGAACCTGTACTTTCAATCCCTCGTGGACGACAAACAATTCCGTTCCGCTACTGTCGGGAGCACCGCGAACCACCACGCTGGGAGTCATGATTATACCGCTATCCCTGTTGGTCATACGATGATATTGTTTCGAGGCAAAAAATATCGTCATGATCGACATGAGCAGCAGGATCACTCCCACGGTAAACCAACTCTTCTTTAAAGAGACGGATGTCGCGTAGAAGAACAATGCCGCCATGATCAGAAAACCGATAAAAAGAGCCACGGAAATATAAGCCCACAGATCAGCCGTGAAAGCGGTCACGAACGCATTATACCAACGTACAAGAAACAATTCCGGCAGAACCTTGATATTATCCACCGTGGCCTGTTGTGCCAGTTTTAGATTATACTTGGCGTCTTTATCCCCGGGGTTGAGCAATAAAGCCCGTTCGTAATTCAAAATGGACAGAGCGATCTCCCCCAACTTGTAATAACAGTTTCCCAAGTTATAATACACGGAAGCCGACTCCATGTCATCAGCCAGAATCTCGTTATACAAATCTATCGCTTTCTGGTAATTCCCTTCTTGATACATCTTTGTCGCCTCGTCTTCCAAAGCCTTGGTATCAGTGGCAAACGCAACAATACCGGATAACAGCAAAACCAAAATTATATATACCTTCTTCATCATTTTCAATTTTCAATTGTACATTTTCAATTGCCTAAATCGCTTTATCCAACTTCGTGATAATGGATATACTATCCTTGTATACCTTATCCATTTCCTCCCCTTGGTTCGCCCCGGGAGCGTAACGGGCATATTCACAATGATCAAGTACATCTATAAATCCTTGTATCAAAGCCGCATCCGCCCCTCGACGAGTCAAATGATCGTTAATATTATCCCGGTTCAATTCGGAAGCCGCTATATTCAATTTATAGCTGACGTATCCCCACATCGCGTTCAAAACTTCTTGATAGAAGAGTTCGGAATTACCCGCTCTCATGGCAACCGCGGCAGCTCTCAAACGCTTCTGAGCCATTTTGTTTGCCGTCTTACTCTTCACGCGTACCAAATCGGCATTCGCTTTAATCCGGCGACGGTTCAGTATCATTCCGATCACAAACAACACGAAAGGTATGATAAAACTCAACCAATAGGACATCGTCGCGAAATACTGTATCCCTTTCGGACGCAAGTCACTCTTACCGGACTTAATATAACGGATATCCTGTCCCAACACGCGTACATCTTCTTTTTTGAACGACTGTAATGCCGCTTCTCCCGCGTTGGAACTTGCCTCATTCCCTTTCGCCACACGAATCGTGTATTCATCCCCTTTCAACATCTTGTAGGTACTCGACTTCGGATCGAAATAAGAATATTGCACGGCAGGAATCTTGTATTCACCCGCGTAACGGGGTATCACGATGTACTCGTAAGTAACCGTCCCGGAAGTCCCGGTAACATCTTTCGTGATCTTCGGATCATACACGTCAAAGTCGTGCGGGAAATTAATCTTGGGCGCGTTCAATAATTTCATATTCCCGTTCCCCCGCAAAACCACTTTATAAGTCAACGCATCATTTGCCCGCAATGTATCGGCAGATATAGACGTGTTCATGGAAAGAGTCCCGACCATACCGCTAAAGCCCAGAGGCTTCCCGGTTTCCGGCAGACTCTTCACGGTAATATTTACCGGCTCACTCTCGCAGAGTACCCGCACATCCCGGTATCCCCCGAAGAAATCGTCAAATATACTACCGGAGCGCCCCGTGGTACGCTGCCGAATCAAACAAACAATCTCATACGGGTCGATCGTCAAAGTTCCGGCGTGTTGCGGGAACAGAATCAATTGCTGCAATACTCCCGCCTGATCGTAAATCTTACCATTATACTCTTCCCGGTTCAACCTGATCTGTTGTATCTTTTTCTCCTCGGTCATGAATCCGTCAAAAGCAGGAATCTTCTTCCATTGCAAATCCGCCAGATTCACACGGGAATACACTTTCAATGTCAATTCCAAGCTCTCGCCCACGTACAAAGACTTACGGGATACCTCTACCTTCAAAAACAAATCATCTTTCTTTATTGAAGCACTCCCCCGCTCTTCCCGCTGTTGAGTGGTTCCCCGGTTTCCGCCATTCGTGTTTCCTTGAGTGTTCCCGGAGCCTTTGATCACCTTAATTTTTATAGCCTCTGATTTATGTTCCTTCCCGTCAATGGTGATTGTCGCGGGCTCTATCGTGTATTCACCCTCCTCTCGTGCCTCCAACACGTACGTGTAAGTAAACTGTGAGCTTTGCTCCATTTTACCGTTTATATTGGAGAAACTCATCGAAGTACTTAACGAGGGACCTGCCAGCAGATCGAATCCTTTTAACGTCGGAACCTGCAAATTCTCACCTTGCTTGTTCAACGTGTAGGAAAGTCTGAATTGCTCCCCGACTTCCACCACGGAAGGTGCCGAAACCTCGAATGTCGTCTTTTGGGCAAATACCTTTGTCCCCCCTATAACACATAACAATAATGCTATAATTAATGACCTCATCTTTGTTTATTCTTTTTATTCTGTTATACCCTTTGACACGTACTGCGAAGTTACCAATTCTTTTCAATCTTCATCTTTTTCGCTTTCTGTGCCTGAGCTTTATCTTTTTGTACTTTTTCCTGCGTCTTCTTCTCGTCTTCCCCTAAAGCCTCCAGCAAACGCTCGGCATCCTCTTTGGATATTTTAGGTTGCTGCTGCTGTTGTTGCTGCTCCTTCTTATCCTGCTGATCTTTGTTTTGCTGGTCTTTATTTTGTTGATCCTTATTCTGGTCTTGCTGATCTTTGTTTTGATCTTTATCCTGTTGATCTTTATTTTGATCCTGTTGATCCTTGTTTTGTTGATCTTGATTCTGATCCTTATTTTGGTCTTGGTTCTGGTCTTTATTCTGATCCTTGTTTTGATCCTTGTTCTGGTCTTGGTTTTCTTGTTCCTGCTTCATCTTGCGGGCAAATTCCAGATTATATTTGGTTTCTTGAGAATTAGGACGATTCCTCAGCGATTGCTTGTAAGCCTCAATACTTTCGTCCAACTTATTCATGGACAAAAGGGTATTCCCGATATTGTGGTACAACTCGCCCAGTTTTTCCTTGTTCTTTTCGTTTTGAGCCAAAGATTGGAATTGCTGCAAGGCTTCGTCATATTTCTTTTGCTTGTACAAAGCATCTCCCAGATTAAAGGCTCCCTCGTAAGACTTCACCTCCATGTCCAACGCCTTACGATATTCCACCTCCGCTTTCTCGAAATCCTGATCTTTAAACAAATCATTTCCTCCGCGAATAAATTTCCGTTCCTGTTGCGCCCATACCGGCAAACTTACCAGCACCGCGAATATCATTGTCATTAAAACTTTCATCATAACACGCTCATTTTAATGTTTACTTTCAACACGCTTTTCTTCCGTACCGAAGATATTAATTTTCAAGAAGTTTTTGTTCTTGCGTCCCAATATCATGAAATCCAATAACACGAAAATCAAAGCCATAATCAAAAAATACTGGTACTTATCGGCGTAATCTGCAAAAACCCGTTCTTCCAGCAAAGTCTTATCCATCCGGTTTATCTCGTCCAGCAACGTGTTCAATCCCACGTTAGAATTACTTGCACGGACGAAAATACCTTCTCCCGCTTTGGCAATCGCTTTCAACATATCTTCATCCAACTTGGAGATCACCGGATTGCCGCTCCCGTCTCTCATGTACTGACCGGGGTTACCCTTTTCGGGAACCGGAGCACCTTGCGCCAATCCCATCCCGATCGTGTGGACGTAAATCCCTTTCTCCCGGGCCGCCTTTGCCGCCGCAACAGCATCATCCTCGTGATTCTCCCCGTCCGTGATCACGATAATGGCTTTCGACGCTTCCGTGTCCGGGGTAAATGACTTGGCTGCCAGATCTATCGCTGTCCCGATCGCCGTTCCTTGAATCGGAACGATGTCCGTATTGATACCCGACAAGAATAATTTAGCAGAAGAATAATCCGTCGTGATCGGCAGTTGCACGTATGCATCCCCGGCGAACACGATCAACCCGACCTTATCGTCGCTCAATTTCTCCACCATACGGGAAATAGCCTGTTTAGCCGCATCCAACCGGCTGGGCTTTATATCCTGTGCCAGCATGGAATTGGACACATCCAACGCGATAATCAATTCGACACCTTCTTTCTTTACTTGTTGTAACTTGGAACCGAATTGGGGTGCGGCAACTCCAAGAATAACAAAGAACAACGCGAACAATACCATCACGAATTTCCACGTCGCCCGCTTGGGCGATTGCAGAGGCATCAACGTTGCCAACAATTCCGGATTCCCAAATTCCGCTATCGCCTTTTTCTTGCGTATCCTAGCCACCACGTAAAACACGATCAGCAAAGGAATTACTAACAGTAAGTATAATAAATCAGGATGTGCAAACCTAAACATAACCCTTTCAATTTTAGATTTAATAATTTTAGATTTTAGATTGATGACTTTCCATGTCCCTCTCCAATCTCTATATTTTCATTTTCACTTTCAGACCTTAGATTAAACCTGCATTTCCAAATTTAAAATCTAAAATCTAAAATTTAAAATCAAGGAATTTTCCTCAATAACGTGTATCTGCCTAACGCTTCCAGTATCAGCAATAAAGCTCCAATCAAGGCAAAATAGAAGAAGTGTTCGTTCTTGCGGCTGAAATGCTTCACCTCCACTTTGCTTTTCTCCAATTGATCTATTTCCTTATATATCTGCTCCAGTTTCTTGTTATCCGTGGCACGGAAATACTTACCTCCAGTCATATCGGCTATCTGAGTCAAAATATCTTCGTCAATCTCCACCGGCATCCGTTGTAACTGCACGCCGAAAGGAGTTTGCACGGGATAAGGAGCCTCTCCCAGCGAACCGACACCTATCGTGTACACCCGGATACCAAAGGTCTTCGCCAATTCCGCCGCCGTCATCGGTGCAATAGCCCCCCGATTATTGATACCGTCGGTCAAAAGAATAACCACCTTGGATTTCGCTTTGCTGTCTTTCAAACGATTCACGGCATTTGCCAATCCCAGACCGATAGCCGTTCCGTCCTCGATCATCCCGCTTTCAATATCTTTCATCACGTTAACCAACACCGCCTGATCCGTCGTCAAGGGACTCTGCGTGAAACTCTCTCCACTGAATACCACCAACCCGATCCGGTCTTGGGGACGTTCCAGTATGAACTTCGTGGCAACTTCTTTCGCGGCTTCCAATCGGTCGGGAGTAAAGTCCCGAGCCAACATACTACCGGAAATATCCAATGCCAACATGATATCTATACCTTCACTATTATACGTTTGCCAACTCGAACTGGACTGTGGTCTGGCTAAAGCAAATACCAGAAAAACGATAGCGAACACCCGAGCCACAAACAACAGGTGACGCAACCAAATCCGGTTTCCCCGTTTCATCAGCTTGAACACCCGAATAGAAGAAAATTTCATATCGGCATGCGACTGCTTCTCCTTAAAAATATACCAGATAATCATTGGCACCAGTACCAACAATAACCAAAAGTATTCGGGGTTTGCAAATTCATATCCAAACATATTTTCTATTTTAAATTTTAGATTTCTTGATTTTAGATTCTGAGAATCATAAATCAAAAATCATAAATCGTAAATTAATTCTTTTTCTCCTCTTCACTCTTTGCCGCTTCCGCCGCTGCTTTTTCCGCCGCCTCTCTCTCCTGTTGCTCTTTCAACTCCCGTTCCAGACGTTCTTTTTCTTTCTCTTCCCGGATCGTGTCATTCGTTTCCTGCACGAAATCATAAGCGATATCCAAGTTACGCACGTTCTCGTCCTGTAACGGTTCCGCCTTGGCAAACTTCACGTAATCGGCAGTTTCGAACATATCCGCCAACTTATCCCGCTGTTTGGCATTCACCTTTTCGCACTTCTCCAAAGCCTGTAAAGTCTCGAAAGAAGTTTGCTCCATCGCCGAAATACCCAACTCACCGTCCAAATAGTTCCGAATCGTATCAGTCAACTGCGTGTAATATTCTTTTGTCTTACCACTTTGCCATAACTTCTCCTTCTTGATCTCTTCCAAAGCCTTCATGGCAAGCACGTAAGGCGGTATAGCCGGTTTCTCGTGCCCGAAGAGAGACTTGCGTGATTTCCGCACCTTGATAATCCAAATTACCAACAGGATTACCACGACACCCAATAGAGTCCATAATAAATAAGGCAGTATCTCCGCGAACGTCCACGGGGCAGCCAAAGGCATCACGATGTCGAAATTCCCTTTCTGCGGATCGACCACGAAAGTATTCACTATCAACTCCAACGGGTCGGTTCGTAGCGTGTTGTTATAACTTTCCTGCTGTATCTCGATAGGCATAGGCGGAATCATGAACACTCCCGAATCGAAAGACGTGATCACGTAACTTTCCTGCACGAGTATCCGTCCGTCTTTCTCTTTGATAGAATCCCGAACAGGTCCGGAAATAATTTCCACACCTTTTGCCAGAGTATCTTTCAATTGAGGAAACACGATCTTCAATCCCGGTTCAGCCTTTACCTTCATTCTGAAATTGATCTGGTCACCGATCATGATATAATTGGTATCAAGCTCCGCCGCGTATTCCCGGCTTTGAGCTTTCAATCCCCCGATACCGTACAGTAGCAATATTACGAATAGAACAACCCTATTTTTCATTTTCAATTCTCCATTTTCAGTTTCAATTAATACCCAGCCCCTCTTCTCTTGAACAATGCTATCAATGATCTCACGTAATCTTCATCCGCACTGATAGATGCCATATCCACCCCGGAATGTTTGAATATCCTGTCCAGTTCTTTATCCCGTTCCAAAGCGTACGCCTCAAATTGGTCACGAACCTTCTTGTCGGAAGTATCCACCCACACGCTCTCTCCCGTTTCGGCATCCGTCAAGTACATTAACCCCACCGGCGGCAACACCTTTTCCCGACGATCATACAATTGCAAAGCCACGACATCATGCTTTTTGTTCGCGATAATCAAAGGATGTTCAAAATCATGTTCATCCATAAAATCGGAAATCAGAAAACAAGTACAACGCTTTTTGATTGCGTTCGTCAAGTATTGCAAAGCCATCGCGATATTGGTCTGCTTGCGTTCCGGGTAGAAATCCACCAGTTCGCGGATAATATGCAGGATATGCGTACGCCCTTTTTTGGGCGGGATAAACTTCTCTATCTGATCCGAGAAAAAGATTACCCCGATCTTATCGTTATTCTGGATAGCCGAGAATGCCAACACGGCAGCGATCTCCGTGATCTGGTTCTTCTTCAATTTCGAAACCGTTCCGAAATTACGCGAGGCACTCACGTCAATCAGCAACATCACCGTCAATTCGCGCTCCTCCTCGAATATCTTCACGTAAGGATGATTGTAACGGGCGGTCACGTTCCAGTCTATACTGCGGATATCATCCCCGTACTGGTACGCCCGCACCTCGCTGAAGGTCATACCCCGTCCCTTGAAAGCCGTGTGGTACTCGCCGGCAAAGATATTGCTTGACAACCCCCGCGTCTTTATCTCGATCTGCCTAACACGTTTTAATAAATCTGAAGTCTCCACCTTAATAATTTTAGATTTATAGATTTTAGATTTTAGATTCCAACCGCACAAGACTAACGCTTTTTCACTCTAAATTCTAACTCAATTCTAAACTCTCTCGCCATCAAATTGAAAATCTCAGATTGAAAACATGTCATTTTCAATTTTCAATTTTCAATTTTCAATTTTCAATTTCTAAGGTACTTCAACCGTGTTCAAAATCTCGCTGATAATGTCCTCGCTGGTCAGGCTGTTGGCTTCTGCCTCGTAACTCAACCCGATACGGTGGCGCAACACGTCGTGACAAACGGCACGAACATCCTCCGGAATCACGTACCCGCGGCGTTTGATAAACGCGTAAGCTTGAGCCGCTTTCGCCAAACTGATACTTGCACGAGGTGAAGCACCGTAAGCGATCATGGAAACAAATTTCTCCAAACCGTGTTCTTGCGGGTAACGGGTAGCGAACACGATATCCACGATATATTTCTCGATCTTCTCGTCCAGATAAACTTCTTTCACGACCTCACGGGCACGCAAAATATCCTCCGGTTGCAAAATGGTATTGGCTACCGGGAACGTCTTTTCCAGATTCTGCCGAACGATCAGTTTCTCTTCGTCTTTCTTCGGGTAGTCGATCACCACTTTCAACATGAAACGGTCAACTTGAGCTTCCGGCAGCGGATAAGTACCCTCTTGCTCTATCGGGTTCTGTGTTGCCATTACCAAGAAAGGCTCATCCAGTTTATAAGTCATATCGCCTATCGTCACCTGACGCTCCTGCATCGCTTCCAACAAAGCGGATTGCACTTTTGCCGGGGCACGGTTAATCTCATCCGCCAGAATAAAGTTAGCGAAAATCGGACCTTTCTTCACCACGAACTCCTCTTTCTTCTGGGAGTAAATCATCGTACCCACCACGTCGGCAGGCAACAAATCCGGGGTAAACTGGATTCGACTGAATTTAGCGTTAATAATATTGGCAAGGGTATTAATCGCCAAGGTTTTCGCCAACCCCGGAACACCTTCCAACAAAATATGCCCGTTAGAAAGCATACCGATCATAAGTCCCTCCACAAGATGCTTCTGTCCTACAATCACCTTGTTCATCTCCATCGTAATCATATCGACAAAAGAACTCTCTTGTTGTATGCGCTCGTTCAATGCTTTGATATCAACCGTATTCATATCATTGATTTTTATATTTGATTTATTAATACTACATTTTAACGTCAAAATTATCACCTCGGTTTCAAACTTCACGGAAAAGAGTTTTTTTTACTTCTCTTCCCTCGTTTCTGTTTTTCCAAAAATAGGTATTATTCCGGCAAATGTTAAAATCAAGGATACTAAATAATGTTAATGCAAATTTTAAGGTTTTCCCAAATAATTTCTAATCTCGTCTTAAATTACGGATTATTACCGATATACGATTATATTTTTAACATTTGACTTGTTCTACTAGCACATTAATTAACAATCAAACTTCAAAAATCAGCTCAATTCTCCCTTCCGTTCACTTAACAATAAGTAGAAATCTGCCTATTTGCCTTCAGATTATAATGGATCCACGTCAAAATAAACTTTCAATCCCTTGCCGGACTCCCCTTTCAATAACTCGTCACACTTCTGCCGGATAAAAGTCTTCAATTTCGACAACGAAAGCCCCTGCTCCGCCTTGATCAGCACTTGTATACGGTACATTTTCCGCACCCTTGCCACTTCCGGCTCCGCCGGACCACATACCCGACGTTCCAATCGTTCCCGTAACTTTCGGGCTAATTCATTCGCGGCATTACGCAAAGAATACTCGTTCACGTGCCTTAATTCTATCTGGATTAACCGGGAAAAGGGCGGATAATGAAACATCTCCCGTTCCCGTGACAAGAAAGAATAGAACCCGTGGAAACTCCCTTTTTCCACCAACCGGTACACCCGGTTCTCCCGGTCGGCAACTTGAATAACCACTTTCCCCTGTTCCCCTTTCCGACCGCTACGACCACTTACCTGCATCAACATATCGTAAGCCCGTTCCTCGGCTCGGAAATCGGGAAAACTGACCAAACTGTCGGCATCCATAACTCCCACCAATTTCACCCGCTCGAAATCCAATCCCTTCGAAACCATTTGCGTCCCGATTAATATATCCAGATTCCCCGCCTCGAACTCTTCAATCAAAGCACGAAATTTCACCTTGTTGCTCATCACCTCCAAATCCATGCGTGCCACGCGTGCCTCCGGGAAATACTGTTTCACCTCCTCCTCGATTCGCTCCGTCCCCGGCGTGCGATTCACGTAATGTCCCTGACCGCACTCCTCGCAAACAGTCGGCACCGGACGCAAGCTCCCGCAATAATGGCAATTCAGCGTATTCCGGAAACGATAATAAGTCATGCTTACATCACAATGCTTGCATTTTAAAATAGCCCCGCAATGGTTACACTGCAAAAAAGTGGAATACCCCCGCCTATTCTGGAACAGAATTACCTGCATACCCCTCTCCAGCACCCGCTTCATCTCCTCGTACAACACGGGAGTAAAACTCCCTTTCATCATTTTCTTCCGGCGATATTCTTTCACGTCCACGAACATCAATTCAGGCATCATAACCTCCCCGAAACGGGTGGTCAACTCCACGAAACCGTATTTACCGCTCATAGCATTCTGGTAACTCTCGAACGAAGGCGTGGCAGAACCCAGCAATATCTTCGCCCCGTTCATCTTGCCGAGCATGATAGCCGCGTCCCTGCCATGATAACGGGGAGCGGGTTCTTTCTGCTTGTAAGAAGCCTCGTGCTCCTCGTCGATAATAACCAATCCCAAATTCCGGTAAGGCAGGAAAATAGAAGAACGTACCCCGAGTACCACGGGATAAGGATTCTCCCCGTTCTGCCTGCGCCACATCTCGGCACGGGCACTGTCCGTCATTCCCGAATGGTATACCCCCACCCGGTCGCCGAACACCCGCCTCAACCGTTTCACGATCTGTACCGTCAAAGCAATCTCCGGCAAAAGATACAACACTTGCTTCCCCTGCCGAATCGTTTCCTCTATTAAATGTATATACACCTCCGTCTTTCCCGAGGAAGTCACCCCTTGCAACAACACGCAGTCCCTCTCCTTGAAATGCCCCCGCACTTGTTCCAATGCCCGTTCCTGCTCTCCCGACAAGGCATGCATCTCCTGCACCTCCTCCCCCGTGCTATCCAAACGGCTTACCTCTATTGTCGCGACTTCCAACACCCCCCTCTCGCACAATCCCTTCAACGCCGCCGTCGAATTACCGATCACGCCGGTAAACTCCGCCTTAGGCAACGAATCCGTGTGATGCTCGTCGCAATACATAATCCAGTCACACAACATCTTCTGTTGCGCCTTCGCCCGTTTCAACGAATCCATGATCTCCCCCAACTCTTCCCCCGAAAACGCTCTCGCCCAACACACCAACCGTTCCAATTTAGGTTTGAACAAATCATCCACGGACTCTTTCACTTGAATAATCCCTTGCTCCAACAACGAACGCACCGCCACGTACACGTCTTTCCGTCGCAATAACTTTTCCACCTCCGCCATGCAAATTTCCCCGTTCTGTCGGAATACCCCGATCACCTCCCGTTCCATCGGACTCAATTCTACCCCTCCCGTTCCATCTTCCTGCCAATCCGCGGCAAGACAAAGACTCGTGTAACTCTCCAAACGCATGGCGACAGGCAACGCCGCCCGTGTCACCTCTCCCGGCGGAGCCATATAATATTCGCTCAACCACAACAAAAACTTCAAATGAGAAGCGGAAAGAGCGAATCCCTCCTCGATCACCCGCTCTATCGGACGTGTCTCGAATCCCACGGGCGGGTTGGAATGCAACGCGTAAACAACCCCCGTGTAACGCTTATTCTTCACGAACGAAACGACAACAAGCCCCCCTACCGCTACCGTTCCCTCGTATTCCGTCGGTACCGAATAAGTAAAAAAATTCTCCACTCCCAAAGGGATGATGACGTCAGCGAACAACAAAATAATTTATGATTTACGATTTATGATTTACGATTTATGATTTAAATCACCAACTCCTCCTCTGTTTATAGAGGAGGTGGCAGCGTAGCTGACGGAGGAGTTTAATCTTAAATCTAAAATCATAAATCACTAAATTGATAAGATTTCCGTCAACCCCAGCAAATTATGATTCAACGGTTTGGAATTTTTAATCGCCTTGTTGAACGGCACATGCACGGTGTCCTTGTTCATGATACCCACCATGATACTGGTCTGGTCGTCCAGCAAAGCATCTACCGCCGCCACGCCCAACGTGCTTGCCATCACGCGGTCGAATGCCGAAGGAGAACCACCTCGTTGAATATGCCCCAACACGGTCACCCGCACGTCATACTCCGGGTGCTTCTTGGATATCTTATCCGCGATCGTGTAGGCTCCTCCCGACTTGTCACCCTCTGCCACGATCACGATACCACTCGACTTATGAGGTTTATAATCATGTTCCAAAAACTTGTCCAAATCATTCACGTCCGTTTCAATCTCCGGCACCAGCACCGCTTCCGCACCCGTGGCAACAGCCGAACGCAAGGCAATAAACCCGGCATCTCGTCCCATCACCTCGATAAAGAACAAGCGGTTGTGGGAACTCGCCGTGTCGCGTATTTTATCGACAGCATCCACCACTGTATTCACCGCCGTATCGTAGCCGATCGTGTAATCCGTACCGTACAGGTCGTTGTCTATCGTACCGGGAACCCCCACGACAGGCACGTTATGCTCTTGACACAACAAGCGGGCGCCGGAGAACGTACCATCTCCACCAATCACCACCAACGCGTCCAACCCGTTCTGTTTCATCTGCTCGTAAGCCTTTGCACGTCCTTCCACCGTACGGAATTCTGCACTTCGGGCCGTCTTCAAGATCGTTCCCCCGCGTTGTATGATATTACTCACGTCATGAGATTCCAGTCTTTTCATGTTTCCCTCGATCAACCCCTCGTAACCGTCATAAATCCCGTATGCCTCACAGCCATTAAAAATCGCCGCTCTCACCACCGCCCGAATAGCGGCATTCATCCCCGGAGCATCCCCCCCGGAGGTCAAAACACCTATTCTTTTAATCTTTCCCATAATCATTCAATTGAAAATTGAAAGTTGAAAATTGAAAATGCCAATTACAACCAATCAATTTATATTCTTACTTGCTCTACTTCAATCCAAAATCATAAATCATAAATCATAAATCTTAAATCACCGCATTCTTTATCTCTTCCATCACCCATCTCGGTGTCGATGTTGCTCCACTGATTCCCACGCTTTCCGCCCCCTCGAACATCTCATCGCTCAAATCAGCTACACCTTGCACGAAATAGGTTCTCGGATTCGCTTCCCGACACACGGCAAACAACTGTTTGCCGTTAGAACTCTTCTCCCCGCTCACGAACAGTACCACGTCGTGTCGCACCGCGAACTCCCTCAACTGCGGGATTCGGTTTGCCACCTTGCGGCAAATCGTGTCATTCACCTCCACGCCGCCGCGGGCACACGCTCTCACCAACTCCTCGATCCGCTTGAACCCGTCAAGGCTTTTCGTCGTCTGCGAGAACAGGATAACCAATCGTGAAAAATCTATCTCATTCAAATCTTCCTCCCGCTCCACGACCAACGCTTCCCCATTCGTCTGCGCTACCAACCCGTTCACCTCGGCATGCCCCCGCTTCCCGTATATCACGATCTGTCCACCGTTCGCTTTCACCCGTTCGTATGCCGCTCTGATTTTCTGCTGCAAATTTAATACCACGGGGCACGAAGCGTCTATCACTTCAATATTATTTTTTTCCGCCAAAGCGTAGGAACTAGGCGGCTCGCCATGCGCCCGAAACAATACCCGGCAATCCCGCAAGTCGGCAAACGCCTCGTGGTCTATTGTCCGCAACCCCAATCCTTTCAAGCGATCCACCTCCAGATTGTTGTGAACGATATCCCCGATGCAATAAAGTTCCCCCTGCTGCAACTCCTCCTCGGCCTTGGCGATAGCGTTCACCACGCCGAAACAGAAACCGGAATTCTCGTCAATCTCTACTTTCATATCGTGAACGAATGAGCTTTATCATTTCTTCTACTTCCTCCTCCACCGTCATATCGCTATTATCAATCAACACGGCATCCGGCACCCGTACCAACGGGGCTGTTTCCCGGTGCTCGTCGATATAATCCCGCTTGCGCACGTTCGCTTCCACTTCCTCGTACGTCACCTGCTCCCCTTTTCCCTTCAACTCCTCGTACCTACGTCGCGCCCGTACCTCCGGACTCGCTGTCATAAAGAATTTCACTTCCGCGTTCGGAAACACCACGCTACCGATGTCCCGACCGTCCATGATCACGCCACCGGCACTCGCCATTTCCCGCTGTTTCTCCACCAGCAACTCCCGCACGTAAGGCAACGAAGCAACCAGACTCACGTTATCCGACACATCCAGTCCCCGGATAGCCTTCTCCACGTACTCCCCGTTCATGTACGACTCGTAACGTTTCTTCTCGTCATTGTACTTGAAACCGAAAACAATCGACGGAAGTACTCGTTTCAACCCCTCGTCGTCCACCTTGCCATCACGAATCAACCCGTCCCGCATCGCTCTCAAGGTCACGATCCTGTACATCGCACCCGTATCTATATAAGTATATCCTAAACGTGCCGCCAAAATCTTGGAAACAGTACTTTTTCCCGTCGAAGAATGCCCGTCCACGGCAACTATCAAACCTTTCTTTTCCATTTTCATTCAAATCTATTCAACGTGCGAAGATACAAAGAACTCGCGAAAAAAATCAATTTTTATCTTTCAACCTCTTTATCTCTCTATCAAAATCACTTTCAAGCAATTCCATTTCTCGTTTACGATATATCTCGAACTCTTTTTCTGCCTTTTCTATAGCCTGTTTATGTGATATGTTACCTTTGCCGACAAGTATTTTTCTTTTATGGGCAATAGATTGCCACCTTGCTTCAATCGTTCATCATCCATTGCAAAGCCCTTTTGGATATATTCGTGAAGTCGCTGCGTTGCCCAACGACGGAAGCGAGTCGCAACTTGCGACTGAACACGATAACCTAGAGCAATTACCATATCCAAATTATAATGATCTATATCTCTTTTGACTTGACGCTTACCTTCTTGGCGAACTAACAAGAATTTCTTGTGAGTTGCCTCCACCCCCAACTCCCCATCCTTATAGATATTATCTACATGCTGGCTAATATTCTGTTGAGTTGTACTATAAATCTCAGCCAACTGATTTTGTGTCAGCCATACATCTTCATCGGCAAAACGCACAGATACACGAGTTATTTCGTTATCGTCTTGATAAAGTATAATTTTATTTTCTTCTTTCATTGGTCTATTTTTCTTCTTTAAAGAATGGTTCCAGAAACTAGCAATAAATTATTGATGACATATGCAAAAGTAGTGATAATTTCTGAAAGAAACAGTGATGACCCGATTGCGGTTATCGAGAATTGGTAAACAAGAAAAACAGCATGTATTCCTATATAAAAATTAAATATACTATTTATTTCCTTCTTATTTAATTTGTAAAATAACCTTTTCATTTCCTAATTAAATCCTATTATTTTTCTATTTTAATAGAGGTTGAATAGGAGTTGAATAGGATTTGAATAGGAGATGCTATAAAGCAACTATAAATAATATAGATATATTATAACTGTTATTTACTTTATTTTACGCCTTTCTTGTCATTTTTCTATGTCATTCACCCCACATCAACAAAATGCCTAAAAAACGCCAAACCATGCAAGTTCCCGCAAGAAAACAACACAATAATAGCCCACCGTAATTTACCAACAAAAATTTTGTAAGAATTTGACAATATATTCCCAAACACATTGTCCTTTTTGCTATATTTGCATGATAAATTGATATAATTCGTCAAAACTATGATATTACGAGTAACAATAAAGAATTTATATTCTTTCAAGGAAGAAACTGAAATTAGTTTTGTTGCAGGGAAAAGTACAATACATGGGGAACAGGTTAGCCGAGCGGAAAAACGTGATGGTATTTCTGTTTTGAAGACCGGCATTATTTATGGTGCTAACGCTTCCGGTAAAAGCAACATCATCAAGGCCGTTTCCATGATACAAAAAATTGCTTTGTCAAGTATACCCAAGAAATATATTGAACCATTCAAATTGACCAAACCGAATAATCTACCCTCAAAAATCGAACTGGAATTTAAAGCAGGAAAGAAATTCTTCGCGTATGGAGTAGAATTTACAATCAAAGGTATCACGGAAGAATGGCTCTATGAAATTAATAGCCGCACGGATAGAGAAATTTATACACGTAAAGTTACAGCAGAGGGTAATGAATTCACGTTTGGTCCAGTCAACGGTAACGCGGAAACTCAACAATTATTGAAATTTATAAGCCAGAGTACGCCTGTAACAGATAGTTTTCTCGCCGAATATATCAAACGAAACGGGAAAGGATTGCCTCTCGTCAATGATGTGTATCGTTGGATGAAAGAAAATTTAAAGATTATCTTCCCAAATTCACGCTATAACGGTATATCTATTCGCGTAGAAAAAGACAAGGATTTCGCGGCAGCGACGAAGTCCTTGTTAGAGTATTTCAACACGGGCATCGCGGATATACGCCGTATCAAGGTGAGTAAAGAAGATGTAGATTTGCCCAAAGACCTGATAAATAACCTTTTGTCCGATGCTGAACCGAACAAGAATTATGTCATAGCATCATCCTCCGACTCGACAATTTATTTCTTTGAAACAGATTCGGAGGGAATAACAACTACATATAAACAAACTGCGATCCATAAAACGTCCGACAATGATGAAGTTCCGTTTGAGATGAGCGAAGAATCCGACGGTTCCATCCGCTTATTGGATTTCATACCTATGTTGATTGACCTTCGATTGAATGAATCGGTTTATCTAGTCGATGAAATAGACCGTAGCATGCACCCGATGCTTTCGCAAAAGTTATTGGAATATTATTTCAACCATCTTTCCGATGAACGGGACACCCAATTGATTTTTTCTACCCATGAATCTAACTTATTGAATTTAGATTTAATTCGTGCAGATGAAGTGTGGTTTATAGAAAAAGGTCATGAAGGTGCATCACATCTTACTTCCCTTGCAGAATATAAACCGAGGGAAGACATACGTAAAGGCTATCTACAAGGAAGATACGGCGCAATTCCATTCTTTGCTCCCATCAAAAGTTTAAAATGGTAAAAAGCGATGAGAAAACGAAAAGACTTTGAACGACGGGAAGGGATAAAATCCGCGAGATTGGTTGTTATCGCAGCTGAAGGTAGAAATACCGAGAACATTTATTTCGAGTCAATGAAAATCTCATTGTGCGCCTCAGACGTGCACGTGGAAGTTTTGCACCGGGATTCCAATAATTCGAGTCCCGAAAATGTTTACGAACAGATTCGCAGATTTATGGCTGAATATAACATAGAAGATGATGACCAATTGTGGATTGTCGTGGATAAAGACAAATGGAAGGACAAAATGCTTTCATCTGTGGCACAACATTGCGCGCAAAACAGCAACTTGCGATTCTGCGTGAGCAACCCATGTTTTGAACTATGGTTACTTCTCCACGTGGAAGATATTGCTTTATATAGCAAGGGACAATTGGACAAGTTATCCGTGAACAAAAAAATAAACAGTCAAGATACATGGCTGAAGAAGCGCGTGAAAGACTTGACAGGACATTATCACGAGTCTGATTATGACGCTATGGCACTCCTACCGTATATTGATATCGCAATAGAAAGAGCCGAAAAATTGGATGTATCGCCAACGGATAGATGGCCTCAAAGTATTGGGACAAGAGTGTATTTATTGGTCAAGAGTATAATGGGGAAATTGTAATATTTCGACTTTTAAAATATTAACATTATATTTGTACTTTCAACTCACGAGGCATGGAAAACGGCATTAAAAGCATAGACACGTTCAAAGAATTGTACATGAGTCACTTTCAAGCAGTGGTGGGATTTTGTCATACCTATTTGAAAGACCGGGAACAATCCATGGACGTGACACAAGAAACCTTCTTCAAACTGTACGAGCGGCTTGATGATGCTTATTCCCGTCAAAATGCCATAGCCTTTCTTTATATCACGGCCAAGAATCTCTGCATGGACGTCTTGAGGCACGAAAAATTCAACACGGAAGACGTCGATGAATTGAAAGAGAAATTATACTCCGATGATTTCTTTCTGGATGAAATCACGAACCAAGAAATGATACGTTTCGTTCAAGCCGCCGTTGCACAATTGACCGGTCGCAGTCTTGAAATAGCCCGTCTTGCACTCGACGGATTGGGGAACCAAGAAATAGCCGACACGTTGGGTATTTCTATCAATTCGGTCAAATCGCTAAAAAAAGAGATGTATTCAAAGCTACGAGAAATCATTGGTAAAGAATACGTTATATTATTCTTCGCGAAATATTTATTAAAAATCTAGAAATCGACTCACCCGCTTTTCGACCTCATCCGTATTCAAAGAGAAGAACGAATGAATATGGAAAAACAAATTATAAAAAGAATCGAAGTCGCACGTCTGGTTGCCCTGCACAAACTGGGGGTTCTACCGGAGGATGAAGAACGGCGGCTGGCGGCGTGGGCGGCACAAAGCGAGGAAAACCGTCAACTTTACGAAAAACTGTTGCACGCGGGAACTTCCCGGAACAACGGGATGCCAACCACCGAGAAAGCGTGGCAGGACTTCACCCGAAGATACCGGGTACGCCCGAAAAGATACACCACGTGGCGCCGGGTAAGTTACACGGCTGTCGCCTGCTGCGCGGCAGTATTACTCACGACGGGTATTCTGCATTTCTATTCGCGGGATAAAGCCGATGAAATAATGACGCCACGCCCGCTGAACTCGGTGCAACTCGTGCTCGAGAATGGCAACACCATCACCCTCGACCGGGAAGAACATGCCGCTATCAAACAAACTGCAAGTATCCCTCTCGAGATGAATCAAAAAGAAATTGATTACACGACAGTCGAGCAGGAATCACTCCAAGAAATTCCCGTTTACCACAAAATCATTGTACCCAAATACGGGGAATACACCGTGAAACTCGCGGACAACACGGTCGTGAAACTTAACTCGGAAAGTACCTTGAAATACCCGGTAGCGTTCAACGGGGATACCCGGGAAGTGTGGTTAAGCGGGGAAGCCTATCTTGAAGTAACCCGCGATACATCCAAACAATTTATCGTTCACGCGGCAGGAACTGAGATTGCCGTGTTGGGCACGACATTCAACGTGAACGCGTATGACTCGGAAAAAGAAGTAGCCACAACCCTCGTCAACGGTAAGGTTGAAGTAAGCAACGAGGTTACTACTCAGGTCATCAGTCCGGGACAACAAGCCATCACCAGCCGGGATAACCCGCGAATAGAGGTGAAAGAAGTAGACACGCGAGTAGTCACGGCATGGGTACGGGATATGTTCTACTTCGACGAAGAACCCCTTGCCTCAATCATGGAAACTCTCGCCCGCTGGTACGAGTTCCGAGTGGTCTTTGAAAATGAAAATGCCAAACAACGCCGGTTCACGCTTGAAGTATCCCGCTATGATGATATAGACAAGGTACTCAACTTTATAGAGGAAACCCGGGTGGTCAAATGCAGGAAGGAGGGCAATACCATATACATCAAGTAGATAAAAGAAAACAGGTCATGCTACCAACACGACCTGCCACAAATTTAATGATATACACTCCCCCGTCAAAGCGAGTGTAATTATAAACCTATAAAACAAAAGTATGAAAAATGATTGTTTTATTCATGCCCCCGTGCATGAAAAATTAAAAAAATTGTTGCTAATTATGAAGCTAAACGCATTGTTAATGTTGTTGTTTTGCATGAATCTATCGGCGGGAGTCCTCGCGCAAGAGGCTCTCCTGACGGTAGAGGTCGAGAACGGGAGTATCCGTGACGTGATGCAAACGATTAAACAACAGAGTGAATACACGTTTGTTTACAACGTGGAAGAAGTCGGTCACCTCGGGAACCTATCCGTTCACATGAAGGACGCCGATATACGGTCTATTCTGGACGTATGCCTGAAAGGTAGCGGGTTGGAATACAGTATTCACGAGAACGTTATCGTGCTCCGCAAGGCTATCATCCAAAAGCAAGAAGAGATACGAAAAATCAAAGGTATCGTCACGGATAAGAATAAAGAACCGCTACCGGGCGTGACGGTTATGATAAAAGGGACAACACTCGGGGTGTCGACCAACGCCGAGGGACGGTTCGAGCTCGTGCAACCGAAGGACACGAACAATATCGAGTTGCTCGTGTCCTTCATCGGGATGAAGACGCAAACGATTCGGTACAAGGGGGAAGAGTTGTTAAAGGTGGTACTGGAAGAAGACACGCAAGAGATGGAGGAAGTAGTGGTGACGGGTTACCAACGAGTGGACCGGAGAAAAAACACGAGTGCCGTCAAAACATTAAACGTTGACAATATCATGATTGCTTCCGCAACATCCATTGACCAAATGCTGGAAGGTCGGGTACCGGGAATGATTTTGATGACCAACTCGGGTGAAGTGGGTGTCGTTCCAAAAATTCGTATCCGTGGTACATCGACTTTGGTGGGTAATCGTGAACCATTATGGGTAGTGGACGGAATCATCGTGCAAGACCCCGTGCCAATCCAAGCAGAAGAATTGAATGACCCGGACTATATCAACCGCATCGGTAATGCCATCGCGGGACTAAACCCGCAGGACATCGAGCGTTTGGATATATTGAAAGACGCGGCGGCAACCGCCTTGTACGGGGCAAAAGCTGCCAATGGAGTCATCGTGGTTACGACTAAAAAAGGTCATATCGGGAAACCGGTTATCAACTATAACATGACAGCTACCTTCCGTCAGCGTCCGCGTTATTCCGACCGCAAAATAGACTTGATGAACTCCCGGGAAAGAATCCAAGTGTCGCGGGAACTTCACGAGCAACATTATCAATACGATTATAACGCTAACATGGTCGGATACGAGGGATTATTATCAGAACTCTATCAAGGAAAAATTACGGACAAACAATTTGCCGAAAAAGTGGCACGCTTGGAAACGGTGAACACGGATTGGTTCGACCTGTTGACCGAAGATACGTTCTCGCACCAACACACGTTAAGCATGTCGGGCGGTTCGGAGAAAACCCGTTATTACTCGTCCATCGGGTTCACCCGTGACAATGACGTCATCAAGGGAAATTATAACCAACGTTACACGGCATCCCTGAATCTTGAAACCACATTCAGTCAATGGTTCACCGCTTCCGTTCAGTTACAAGGGAATATCAGCAAGAAAAAATATAATCAGGATGAAATTGCCCCGCTGGATTACGCTTACAATTCCAGTCGTGCTATCCCCGCCTATGACGAGGAGGGAGAATACGCGTACTACGAAAAATATGAAAGCACAAGTAACTCATATTGGAATTACAATATATTGAACGAACTCGAAAACAGTTACTCCAAACAAAACGCCTCTGGAATCACGGTCAACACAAACCTGCAATTCCGTTTTACAGACTGGCTGAACGCACAAGCCATTCTCTCTTACACGAATTCCAACACGGAAATAGAAGGCTACTGGGGCGAACACACATGGCATGTCGCCACTATTCGTAGAGCTAATTACGGGGAAACTCCATGGAGCGAAGGTACACTTCCTTTCGGGGGTGAATTAAAGCACAACGAAACCCGGCAAAACTCTTACACGGCACGTTTGCAGGTGAATGCCAATAAATACTGGGGAGCAGACGAACAACATAACATCAATGCCAGCGGCGGTTTCGAGATGAGTTCCACGCGTTATAACGGTTTCTCGTCTGTTCACAGAGGATACTATCCCGAACGGGGAAAAATGTTCGTGAACAACATCAACGCAGAAGATTACCCTGCCTATGCGGCTTGGGCTGCCAATAATACTCCCTCGATTAAAGATGACCTGTCCAACATTGTTTCGGGCTATTTGAGTATTTCTTACAGTTACCGGAATTATTTTACCCTAAACGTGAACGGACGTACCGACGGGTCAAACCGATTCGGGGACAAGAGTAATGACAAATTCCTTCCCATCTGGTCGGCATCCGGGAATTACAATCTCACGGAACACGATTTCTTCAAACGGGTGTGGCTCAACTACCTGAGTTTTAAAATGTCGTACGGGTACCAAGGGAATATGCTTTCGGATGTTTCACCGGTGCTATTGATGCAAAAAAATCCTTTCGACCCTTATTACAAGGAGATGACCGCATCGGTGAACCAAGTGCCTAACCCGAACCTCAAATGGGAAAAAACGCAATCGCTCAATCTCGGTCTTACGGTTGCCGCTCTGGACAACCGCATCCAAATCGAGGCGGAATATTACTACAAACGGACAAAAGATGCCTTCATGACCAAGAAAATCGCTACCATAAACGGATTGGATTCTTATAGCATCAACGGTGGCGACATTGAAAATAAAGGATACGGCATCGATGTTACCTTCAACCCTATCAAGAGTAAAACTTGGAACTGGTTGCTGTCGACCTCGTTCTCGAAAGATTTCAACAAAGTGAAAAGCGACCCGGATTCACAAACCTACGATTACGAAGATTTCCTCGACGGGACCGTGGTCGTGAAAAACAAAGCCGTAAATACTTTCTACTCGTACCGATTTATCGGGTTAAGTCCCGTCAACGGCGGTCCGATATTCGATGACTACGAAGACCGTCAACACGAATTGGACGGATTAAGCAAATACGATACTTTCAAAAAAGTATTAACTGCTTCCGGACGCCGCGAACCGTATATGTCCGGAAGCCTAAGCACGACTTTACGCTACAAGAACTTGCGCATGAACGGGATGTTTGCCTACAGCTTGGGGTCAAAAGTCCGGCTATTCAGAACATTCCGCTATAACGAGCGTCTTAAAATAGCACCGGAAAGTAATCTTCATCGCGAATTATTGAACCGTTGGAAAAATCCGGGGGATGAGAAACACACGAATATCCCGGCTATTATCTCCTACAACAGTGGATATTTCTTCGATTACAACGAACATTGGTCAGGTGTCAACTTCTATAATATTCAAACATTTGCCGACAACTTATGGGATATGTACGACTATTCGGATGCACGTGTCGTTAGCGGTAACTACTTGAAATGCTCCAATTTGAGTTTCACGTACGAGTTTGGCGAACGCATTCTGCCCAAATTAAGATTAAGCAGACTTGCCATTTCGTTATCAGGCACCAATTTATTCACGATTTGCTCCAAAAAGTTAAAAGGGCAAACCCCTACACAAGGATTCACGGAAGTGTCCTTGTCCGACCGCCCTACTTATTCGTTTAGTTTGAACGTTTCATTTTAAAACAACCTGCTATGAAAAATATATTTATAGTATTCCTCCTATTCACCCTAACGGCTTGTTCTAGCTTTCTTGAAGAGTATTCTCAAGATTTGGCAAAGGTTGAAACCGTCGACGATTTGAACGAATTGCTATTGGGAGATGCCTATCTTCCCGTGGGATTTTACGAAGAATATAATTCTTCCGCCCTACAACCTTACAACCTATTCATCCATTTCATGTCGGACGAACTGCAACAAGGACCTATCAACGAGAACCGTTTGGAGGTTGCTGACCCGGAGGCATTGTTCGGCTATTTCACTTGGCAACGCCAAGTGGGCATGAATCCCAAGGGAACAAGTATCAGCTCAGAAGACGAATGTTGGGAAAAGAGCTACAAATACATCAACACGACCAACATGATACTGGACGAACTGAATGGTGTAACCGCACGCAATAAAAGTGAAGAACTCGACAAAATCAGAATCGAAGGCGAAGCGTATTTCCTACGCGCCTTGTATTATTTCACCCTTGCCAATCTCTACGCCGCTCCTTACGAACCATCCAAAGCGGCTTCAACCCCGGGTATCCCGTTAAAATTAACCTCTTATATTGAAGATAAGGATTATCACTTGGGGACGTTATCCGAGGTGTACGCTCAAATCATCGATGATTTGGAAAAAGCAGAAGCCTGCTTGAAACAAACGGAACGAGTATCCATTTATCATGCCGATTTAACGGCTACCTATTTGCTGATGAGCCGGGTTTATCTTTACATGCAGGACTACCCGAATACCCGGAAATACGCCCAACTTGTGCTTGACCGCAACGATGCCCTAACCGATTTGAACGGTTTTGCCGACGAAAATGGCAATTTCCTGAATGCCTCGTTGCCCGAAATCCTGTTTTCCATGGGAGGACACCAATTATCAACCGGCATCATGGGATACGAAGGTCGCCGGCATTACGACAACGAGCGCCCGTTCTACATCTCGGAGGAGTTGTGCAACGCTTTTAATGACAATGATTTGAGAAAGAAACACTACATCAAAAAAGAGGGAGATTATTTCATCTTCCAGAAAGTACGGTGGGACATGAAAGAACATGCGGCATCCAAATGTCCTATCTCGGATAACTACTTGTTCCGCACAACCGAGGCATATTTAAATCTGGCAGAAGCCGCCGCATTGGACAATGACGAGGATATCGCACGCGAGAAACTCCAATTATTACGTGGTAAACGATACAAAACTCTTCCCGCCCTTAACGCCACGGGAAACGCGCTTGTCGATTCCATACGACTGGAACGCCAACGCGAACTTTGCCTGGAAGGTCATCGCTGGTATGACTTACGCCGCTACACGGTATGCGACAAATATCGTTGGTCCAAAGAGTACACGCACGTCTATTATGATTTCAAAATGGACCCGGATACATACTCCCAAGTGATTTCCCAAGCTCGTTACTATCGACTGGAGAAAGACGACAAGGCTTACACGTTGGCTCTTCCACGAGAAGTAATCGAATTCCAGAACACGCTGGGCAAAAACGAACGCCCGGACCGAGAACCATACGAAACTATTAACTATTAATGGAATATAAGATGGACAAAATATTTTACCTTATTATCTTTAGTTTGCTTTTAGGAGCATGCAGCAAGGAAGATTCACTAGAGCCGACTGGCGAACGCGATGATTATTTCTCCGTGTCGGAAAACGCGACAGACCCGGAATCGGTGATAAGACGCAAATTCTATGAAGACCACGGGGTTCACGTGCTTTTCAATGATACTCTTCGCCACGAACAACGGGGCACTTACGCGGACGGCACGCCTTACTGGTACACGGAAACAATAGATTTAGGTTACTCTCTTAGAAGTGATGATGGAAAAGACTTCCAATTCGAGTATATAAATACACAAACGACAAAAGAGGAAGCCATCAAGTTTGTTGAAGATTACATACTTCCGCACTTGGGCAAATCGGTACGCCCCTATTCATTCCTGTTAGTGGATAATCTCTCCGATTGGTACGGGAAAAAATGGAGAACTATTGATTATTACGAGGGTGAACGTTGTCTGGCTCTGAATATGAAACCGGTTCTCGGTACGGAGGATGAACAAGCGTACAGTAATTATTGCACGACAATCTTCCAATCCATCGTCACGAATAAAATGGAAAAGTTAGACAAAGCTATTTTTGATGAATTCAACGCATTCAGCGATGAATACTATTGGTATGATTACGTTGATTTCTACGAGGATTTCTATGATTATTATGATGATTTTTATGACAATTATAAAGATGATTATGATGATGCAAAGGATGCTTACGAAGCAGGAGAAATAAATGAAGAAGAATACCTTCAAAACGAGGCTGTACAAGCTTACAATGAATATTACGCATACTGTAAACAAATTGCCAACGAGTGTGGATTCATTTCAGTCAGCACGAGAGGATGGTTTCCCAGCTACGCCTCAGACGATAGAGATACTTACGTTAAAGCTATTTTCAATACTCCGGAGGAAGAATTTATGGAGGAGTATAAAGACTATCCTATCGTTCGCACGAAATACAGCTTAATTAAAAAAATAATTAGTGACATGGGATTTGTTTTTTAAATAAATAAACAGCATATGAAAAAGATATTTGGATATATATTAGTCGTGATACTCTCGGTATGTATCGGATGTAACGACGATGACAATAATCGCCTGCCCGAGATAAAACCGGAAGCGGAAGGAACCGTTAAAGACAATGAAGGTAACGAATACGGGTGGGTTCGTTACGCGGGACTGGATTGGATGACCAGCAATTTCAAGGCCGGAGAACGCTATTACGAACAAAAAAGAGTTGACGATTGGGGAGACCTCGTGTATGTAGTCGATACCGATAGAGAACAGGCCGCCATGGATTGGGATAATTACGGCAACATGTACACTTACGAAGAAGCGTTGAAGAATGCAGAATTACTCCCCGAAGGCTGGCGTCTACCTACCGATGACGATTGGAAAAAACTGGAACAAGCCATGGGTATGTCCGAATCAGAGGCAGAAGCAACCGGAATGCGCGGAAGCGTTGAAGGCGCATTGCTCCAACAAGACGCGACAGGTAGCGGGATGTTGCTACGATTGGGTGGATTCGCTTTAGTGTACGGTCGTCCCGCAGATGTACGTCACCGACACTTGAGAGAACACGGTTATTTTTGGACTGCCACGGAAGCGGTATCCGAAAATGACATGACTCTTGCCCCGACCGTGTATTTCCGAAAAGTATCTTGTACCACCTCACAAATCGAGCGAAATGCTACAAAAAGCTATGACACGAATTACGAAGGCAATTTCTCGAAATACATGAGTGTACGTTACGTGCGAGATGCACAAGACTAAACCGCTACTAGGAATCAAATGAAATCAAACGTGAATAAACTCGTTTGATTTCATAATGATATAAATTCAAAAACACTCGCAATGAAATTTTTATACGCTTTTATCGGGGCACTTTTATTGAGTGCCGCTTGCACTTCTCATGAAGAGAAATATTCCATCCGGGGTAACTTTCCCGGGCTAAAGGACGGAATGACCGTCACGCTCAGAAATATTGAAGGGAAAAATGCCATACTGTTGGCAACAGACACCGTTCGCAACGGACGTTTCGAACTACACGGGCAAGTTGCTTCACCTACTTTTTGTGAATTAACAGTCTCAAACCGCCCGCTCGTGACCGAGAAACGTGACATAAAAAATCGAAAAACTTGGATTTTCCTTGATAACTCATGCTTGACACTTGATGTTCCCCATTTCGACAGTATCGGTTATGTAAGTACGCTTATGCCTTTCGCAAGCGAGCGTGTCGGCGCAGTGACAGGCAGCGCACTGCTAAAGGAATTCAATAGTTACAGGGAAGAGTTACTACCGTTAGAGTTGGACGCCTTTCAAGCCGACGACACACTTTCCAAGTTAAACTTTTACCACAAGTACGAGTACCCGAAAGAGTTATATGACAAAATCTACGCTGAATTTTACCCGCAAAAAATAGAGAAAGAAAACATCGTAGATAACGCCCGAATGAATTTCATCCGTCAGCACCCGACTTCTCCCGTGTCATTCTATATCGCAGAGAAAATGATAGAAAAGGACTTCACCCGCACCCGGGAAGAACTGGAAGAACTCGCCCGTGTGGCGGAACAAGTTGAGGACTCAATACGCAGACCTCGGTTCCGGGAAAAAATGGAACTGGCAATGAAACGATACAAGGGAATACGCTACGCCGACTTGGAAATGGAAAACACGAAAGGCGAAAAGGAACAATTGTCCAATCACGTGCGACCGGGGAGTTACACGCTGATTGACTTTTGGGCATCGTGGTGTGGTCCATGCCGGGCAGCTATACCATCCGTGAAAAAGCTATATGACCAATACAATCGGGAACAATTGAACGTGATCAGTATCTCGATGGACGAGAAAAAAGCTGATTGGGAAGAGGCTTTAAAAGAGGAGAATATGCCGTGGACGCAATTGACTTACTCGGGTGAAAAAAGCTACAATGACATATTCACGAACTACAATGTCACCAGCATACCCCGGCTCGTGCTTCTTGACCCGGCAGGAAGGGTCGTGTTCAGTAGTCACGACGCGGACGCCCTGCAATTAACCGTACGCCAATTAGTGGAAAATAATCAATAATAAATTCGTATTGTAAAAATTACCTGTATGAAAAAAATCTATTTGTTTATCGCTATCTTGTTTGTACAAATCACGGTGTTCGCGCAGGAAGGCGTGAACTTCCGTGATTTAACATTCACTGAAGCCCTAGAGGCAGCGAAAAAAGAGAACAAACTCGTGTTCATGGACTGCTACACCGAGTGGTGCGGACCGTGCAAGAACATGGCGAATAACGTGTTCCCGCGAAAAGAGGCGGGAGATTACTTCAATCCCCGTTTCGTGTGCGTGAAATACGACATGGAGAAAGGTGAAGGCGTGGAACTGGCTAAAAAATTCGACGTGCACGCCTACCCCACTTTCGTTATCATCCGTCCCGACGGCACGATACAACACAAATTGGTCGGGGGCGACAAGCTGGAAACTTTTATCGATAGAGTGGAAAAAGGCTTGAACGAGAAGACCTCGCTACTGTACATGCAGCAAGAATACGAGAAAGGCAAGATGAGCAATGCCGAACTTTTGGCATATAAAAATGCCTTATCGGATGCTGCCAGTGACAAGAAAGCCGCTAAGGTGTACAAGGAGTTATTGCAACGCCTCACGGACAAGGAAAAGACCGAGAAAGCATACTGGTCAATTTACGAGGACGAAAGTTGCGTGATCGGTTCTCCCATGTTCGACTTCCTGCTGGCGAACCTCGATGCCATCCGAAAGAACACGGGCGAAGAAATCGTGGAGAAATTCTTGTTCTATCACCATGCTAAGATATTACAGGATTACATCGCCGGGTACGCCAAAGAAGACGCCGCCCCCGTGGAGAAAGTGAAAGCACAAATCAACGGCTTCCGTATCAAGGGACAAGAAAGTCTGGAAAAAATGTTAGCCTTGGCAGAACCTGTCAGCCAACGAGATATCGAAAAGGTTGCCGCCATCGTGAAAGCAAAAATACCACACGTGAATGCCGAAGAATTGAAAATGTACGCTTTCGGATTCCGTGCCATCTTGTGGAAAACCCAAGAACCTTATCCCGCTAACTACGGGAAACTCGGCAAAAAACTCACGCAACAAGTTATCGCCCACATGGAAAAAAAGGCTGAAAACTTATCAAGCAACGATCTCAGTACTTATGACATCATATTGTCGTGCTTCGGGGATAGGTTGGAAAAAGAAGATTACGCTCGCCTTATCGCCCTAGGGGAAAAAGTACTTCCCAATTTACCCGACGACGACGATAAACGCTACACGAAATGGATATTAGACGGATACAAAAAACGTTTGAACAAGGAAAAACAATCTGATAAAAAATAAGATGCACATGAAAAAAAGATACCTATCATTCTTATTACTGGCAAGCGCCATAAGCGCCTGTGACATGAAACCCATGGATCATTTCGTGCTTCGCGGTACCATTCCCGGGGCAATGGACAGCACGGAAATAGAATTAGCTATCCCCGGGGAAAACAAAGAACGTCTTAAGGGATTTATCGTCAACGAGCGATTCGAATTCCGGGGAAAACTGGAACAACCCACTCTCTGCGAACTACGCTTGAATAACCAAGACATCTGTGACCGAAAAAACATAAAAGAAGAAAACAAAATTATTTACGCGGATATCAATTTCTTCGTGGAGAACGGGGAATTGACATTTACCACACCTCACGTGGACAGTCTGCCTCACTCTTTCTGGAAATACGATATTCGTAAAGAGAAAAACTACACGCTAACGGGTTCCCCGGCACAAGATATTTATTATGCCTACCAGCAACAAACTATCCCGACCCGCCATCTTCTCCGAACGTTTAGATTCCAAAAGAACAAACAACCGGAAGACGCCAAAAGAATGGTAGCGGCACAAGCAGAACTGGCTCGGCAAACCTGGGAATTTATAGCGGGTCACTCGAACCTCGCCGTGAATCTGGTGTTAGTCGAGGAATTGAAAAAAGAACCTTTTACCTACGACCAACGTTATCTCGATGAACTGGAACAACTCTTCGCTTCCTACCGGGATACTTGCCCGGGGCTTAAAAATTTCCGCCAATACCTGAAAGAAGCGAGCGCATTCGCCCAAGGCAAACCGTTACAGGAAGGAAAAGTGATAACCCCGAAAGGCGACACGCTATCTCTCCTCGCCCAATTGAAGGCGGGACAATACACGTTGATCGACTTCTGGGCATCGTGGTGCGGACCGTGCCGGGCAAGTTTCCCTCACTTACGGGAGATGTACAAGCTGCACGGGGAAAAGGTCCATTTTATCAGCGTATCACTGGACAAAGAGGAAAAAGAGTGGCAAAAGGCCATGGGAGAAGAAAAGTTGCCTTGGTCCCAGTTCCTCGCTACCCGTGCTTTGAGCAAAGAAGTCGGCAAATACTATAATCTCAAGTCTATACCGACCTTCTTGTTTATCGACCCCGACGGGAAAATCATTTTCTCGGGGCACAGCAGTGACGAACTGGAAGCGGAATTAGCAAAAACACACTAACTAACATCTCTATTTTCTTTATTAGATTGTAAACGAGGTTGTTTCGGCAGCCTCGTTTTATTATTCTCCCCTCTCCGGGCAATAATTTTCTACAATTTCATCCATCATTATCAAAAATTAATAACTTTGTAGGACTCTTATGTGTTTACGTGTTTATGTATATTATTAATTAGATGATGATGGAACAAAAGAAAAATTCTTACAGCATGGGGATTATCATTATTGGAATTCTCTTCTTTATCTTCGGGTTCGTCACGTGGTTGAACGCTACCCTAATCCCTTATCTTAAAATCGCTTGCGAACTGCAACACGAGTGGCAAAGCTACCTCGTGACCTTCGCTTTCTACATTGCCTACTTTGTCATGGCACTACCCTCGTCATGGGTATTGCGCAAGACAGGCTACAAAAACGGCATGATGCTCGGGTTGCTCGTGATGGCAGTCGGGGCATTACTGTTTATACCCGCGGCGATGACTCGCACCTACGGTCTGTTCCTGCTGGGACTTTTTATCATGGGTACGGGATTGTCCGTGCTGCAAACCGCATCCAACCCCTACGTGATTGAATTGGGAGCCCCGGAAAGTGCCGCCCAACGGGTGAGCATCATGGGTATTTGCAACAAGGTGGCAGGAGCCATCAGCCCGCTTATCCTCGGGTCTATCATGTTGAAAAACATCGATGCACTGGAAGCAAGTTTAAAGACTATGGATCCTATCCAAAAAGCGGCAGAACTCGACCTTCTGGCATCGAAATCCATCATACCCTACGTCGTGATTATGGTGTCGCTCGTCGTGCTAGCGCTGTTCGTGCGTTTCTCTCCGCTTCCCCAGATCGAAGACCCGGAAGAAGAAGAAGGCAGTATCCAACACGGGGGTAAATCAAGTATATTCAGTTTCCCGCACTTGTGGATCGGTATCGTCACCTTGTTCCTTTACGTGGGAGTCGAGGTTATCGCCATCGACACGGTCATCGGGTACGCCAAATCATTAAACATGAACATGGAAGCCGCCCGGGTATTCCCGACCTTCGGCATGATTGCCATGATCGTCGGTTACATTATCGGCATCATCGCCATCCCGAAATACATCACCCAAGAACGGGCTTTAGCTTACTGTGCCGTCCTCGGCGTCATCCTCGGGATATGCACCGCCGTTCTTCCGGCTAACGTGTCTATCTGGTGTTTGACCTTGTTAAGCCTTGCTAACTCGCTGATGTGGCCGGCAATCTTCCCGCTCGCCATCTTCGGCTTGGGACGTCACACGAAAACCGGATCGGCTCTGCTTATCATGGCTATCGCCGGGGGAGCCTTGCTTCCGATGCTATACGGCTCACTCACCACCTGCATGGGCTTCCAAGGCGCTTACTGGATGGTATTACCGTGCTACCTGTTTATTCTCTACTTCGCCGTAGCGGGACACCGGGTTGGCATTAAACATTTATATAATAAATAGTTACAGGTTGCAAGTTGCATTTACCTCCGGCAAGTTGCAGGTTAATCATGAACTTGTAACTCTCGGAAAGCGAATGCAACTTGTAACTTGTCAAAGGCAAATAACAAATTTATGGAAAAAACGAAAGCACTCAAAAACAGAAAGTTATTCGGCATAGCCGCTATTCTATTCCTATGCGTCGGTATCGTCCACGTCGGCTACAAAGCCCTCCAGTTCGCGGATACCCCGGAATGGGGAGCTCCTTGGTATTTTGCCCTTTTCTCCCCGGGAATTATTTACCTTTTCCCCTTGATAGTATCTTTCGCCGCCTATCGCTTTTTCTCGAAGGCAGCCGATAAGGGAGAGGACGGTTTATAAACCTTTACTCCAGAATCACCGTCACCCCTCTTGCCCCGTGAGCCCCGATAACCAGCGCTTGCTCGATATCGGCAGTCTTTGAAGGTCCGGCGATAAAACTACCGTATTCGTAATCATCGAAATCCGGTTGGGTATACGCCTCATGCATATTATTCACGAGACGAGTGCGATCCAGTATCACCACCAACGCCTCCGCGATAAAAAGCAATGCCTTGTAACGAGTCTGTCGCTTTATCCACACCATCCCGTTTTCCAACACCCCGAACTCTCCTCGCACAACCCCTACATCCGTACCGTTC
Source organism: Butyricimonas sp. Marseille-P3923 (assembly GCF_900184685.1). Lineage (GTDB taxonomy): Bacteria > Bacteroidota > Bacteroidia > Bacteroidales > Marinifilaceae > Butyricimonas > Butyricimonas muris. The sequence goes on along the minus strand of NZ_FXXL01000007.1, from coordinate 184,511 downwards.
AACTCTCTCGGATCATCCAACATATCCGGATTCACCGTCGCACAAGTAATCTCCGGCAAATTCGAAGCTATCGACTTGGCATCCGGATAAGCCTTCCGGATTACCTCGTTCACGTCCTGCCCCTTATCAAGCAACACGTAATTCGCACCCACCGCTTTCAATATCTTTTCAAATTGCACCAGCGGATCAGGATAAACCAACGGCGTAAACGTCATCTCCGGACGTTCCACGCGGTCAATCCCGTGAGCTTTTATCCTTGCAAATATTTCATCTTTACTACCCATAACTTATATATTTATGATTTTAGATTGAAGATTTTAGATTTTAAGCCCCCTTCCACCGACTTTACCGTTCCCCAGCAAATGAAGAGAAATCTGAAATCATCAATCATAAATCGTCAATCATTTAATCTTCCCTTTCTTCCACATCTCGTTAAACGTCTCTTTCGTGAATTGTGGTAATTCCCGTCCGATACCCCACGCGTCGAGGTTGTTGTACAGCACGAAACGAGGCATCTTTTCGGCTATCCGTCCTGCTTTTATTGCCGGATAGAAAAGACCGGGACGCTCCATCACGAATTTCATGCCTTTCTCCATAAACTTTTTCGACGCGGCGGCAAGATGCAACGGTGCCAGATTCTGACGCCACTTGTAGATTTGTTCCGCCAGATCTATCTTCACGGGACACACGTTCGAGCAGGAATAACAAAGTGAACATGCCGACACGTTACCCGAGTACTTCTCCGGCGACTTCAACATTCCTAAATTAATCCCGATAGGACCGGGAATAAAATAAGAGTAAGAATAACCGCCCGTGCGGCGGTATACCGGACAAGTATTGATACACGACCCGCAACGGATACATTTCAGCATATTCACGTGTTCCGTGCAAGCCAGTATATCGGTACGCCCGTTATCCACGATCACGATATGCATCTCCTGTCCCTCAACGGGCTTCTTGTAATGCGAGGTGTATGTCGTCGATGGCTGCCCCGTGGCGGAGCGGGCCAACAAACGGGTATACAGCGCCAACGCCTTGTAATCCGGGATCACCTTCTCCAACCCCATGATAGCGATATGTACCTTCGGGAACGAAGTGCCCATGTCGGCATTCCCCTCGTTCGTGCATACCACGAAAGCCCCCGATGAAGCCACGGCAAAATTAACTCCCGTCATGGCGATATCCGCGTGCAGGAATTTCTCCCGCAAGGCGGCACGTGCGGCATGCGTCAGGTAAGTCGGATCACTGTTCCCCGGTTCCGTGTGCAACTCTTTCTCGAACACCTTCCCCACTTCCTCCCGCTTCACGTGAATGGCGGGCAGCACGATATGACTGGGCGGCGTTCCCATCAACTGCATGATCCGTTCGCCCAAATCCGACTCCACGGCATCCACTCCCCGAGCCTTCAAGTAAGGCGTCAATCCACATTCTTCCGATAACATGGACTTACTCTTCACCAGATTCTTTCCCCCGTGTTTCTGAATAATCCCGTACACGATACGGTTGTGCTCTTCGGCATCCTTCGCCCAATGCACGTGTATACCGTTCGCAGTGGCGTTTCTCTCGAACATATCGAGATAATACCCCAGATTACTGATCGTGTGGCGTTTCATCTGACTCGCCATTTCCCGCAACGCCTCCCATTCGGGTACATCGTTCGCCATTTTGTCCCTTTTCTCCCGCACGAAGTAGAGCGCCTGATCGTGCCATGCCGTCCTCTCCTTGTCCGCGATAAACTTCTTGGCTGCTTTAGCGTGTGAACTCATAATATTTAGATTTACGTTATTTACAAATTAGTTTATAAAGTTTATAAGGTTCGTAAAGTTCATAAGGTTACGGGTGTCCTTCGGACTAAGTTTATCGGCAGCACAAGCTGCCGTGAGCAAAGCGCCCCGCAGGGGGCAACAGACTTTATAAACCTTATGAACTTTATAAACTTTACAAACCGTTACCCAAAATCTCCACCACGTGTATCGTCTTTATCGACAACTTCTCCCGGCGGATAATCCCCTCCATGTGCATCAGGCACGAACTGTCGGCACCCGTGATGTATTCCGCCCCGGTGGATATATGATCACGTACCTTGTCCTGTCCCATGCAAACGGAAGTAGCCGCTTCTTCCACGGCAAACATTCCCCCGAAACCGCAACATTCATCCACACGTTTCGGCTCGAACACCTCCACGTCCTTTACCAGTGACAACAAATCCCTCAGCTTCGAGTAGCGGGGTATCACCAACTCGCTCGGTGACGAAAGATGCAGCAACCTCTCCCCGTGACAACTGTTATGAATACTCACCTTGTGCGGGAAACGGGTATCCAGCTTATCCACTTTCACCACGTCGTGCAGGAACTCGCATATCTCGTATATCCTACTGCTGATACAAGCGTGTTCCTCCTTGTGCAACAGTGTCGGGTAATGCTCTTTCACGAAAACCACGCAACTTGCCGAGGGACCCACCACGTAATCATACTTCTCGAACAACTGTTCCATTCGCCCCGCCAACTTTGCGGAATCCTTCTGGAATCCGCCATTCGCCATGGGTTGCCCGCAGCACGTCTGATCCAACGGGTAATCAACATCCAACCCCAGCGACTTCAATAATTTATACGACGCTACCCCCACACCAGGATAGATCGCGTTGATGTAACAGGGAATAAATAATCCAATCTTCATAATATATAATATTAGTTACAAGTTTCATTTGCCTTCGGCAAGTTACAACTTGCCGGCTTTCCCATCATGCAAAAAGATACACTACCACCCCGGCAATAATAACATAAGCCAGCGCGTAAGGAATGGCCGCTTTCAATATGCTTCCCTCCTGTCCCTGCTGGTCGCAAGCGGACGTGGCGATAGCGATACTTTGCGGGGAAATAATCTTTCCTCCCGTGGCTCCCGCCGTGTTCGCCGCCGACAACCACGTGGGATCGACTCCCGTGTGCGCGGCAACCCCGGCCTGCAATTTACCGAACAGGATGTTTGCCGATGTATCACTACCCGTCAAGAAGGTTCCCAATGCCCCGATCATGGGTGCAAACAACGGGTAGAGCGCACCCGTCGCGGCAGCAAGAGCCACCGCCAACTGGTTGATCATCCCCGACGTTTCCATGATGGAAGAGAATCCCACCAGACAGATTACCGTCACGATCGTCTTGCGTAACTGCACAACCGACCGCCACAACAGCACGAGCAAAGCTCCCGCCTTTCCGCCCTGAATCAACCCGCCGACAAAGGAACCGATAAAAAGCAACACACCACCTTGTATCAACCACTGTATCGTGTACACTTTCACCTCTCCGCGTATCGTGATATGCACCGTGGAAACCAATACAGACTGCAATGCCTCCCGGATAACGGGAAACAGCGGGCTCGTGACCAGTACAAGTGCCATGATCAACACGTACACCATCCATGCCCGTGCAATCTCTCCGCCGGAATAACTCATCCCCGCGGGTTTCTCTTTCCCCCTGTCAATCAATTTTCCAAGCAGAACAATCACGATAATGGCGGCAACACTACCGATAATAGCGGGAGTTTCCGCCCCGATATAGTGAGCGGCAAGATACTGCGCCACCAGCGACACCACTCCCACCGACAAACTCAATAACAGGTTTTTCGGCAATGCCTTCAACCGGGGATCGGCTAAAAACGTGATCACGAAAGGCACCAGCAACATCAACACCGACAACTGCAATACCACCGCCGTACTCAACGGGATAACGGGCAACCCCGTTTCCTGTGCCAGCACGATTACCGGAACTCCCACCGCCCCGAATGCCGTCGGAACACTGTTGGCTATCAAACTGACCACCGCCGAGAACATCGGCTTGAACCCGAGGCTGATCAATATCGCCGCCGGGATAGCCACCGCCGTCCCGAAACCCGCCATACCTTCCAGCAATCCCCCGAACCCCCACGTGATCAGCAACACCTGCACGCTTTTGTCCACCGATATAGCAGAAAACTGTTGCTTCAACACCTCTATCTTCTTCGTTTGCAACAGCACGTTATAACTGTATATCGCCATCAGTATAATAAACAAAATAGGAATCAACGCTTTCAGCATCCCGTAAAGAAAAGAATTAATCGTGTCCGGCACCGATAAATTAAAAGCGAACAATGCCAAAAATGCCGTGATAAACAGCGTTATCACACTACTTTTATCACCGGAAACTTTCATCACTCCCATCAGAATAATCAAAATAATAATCGGTAATGCCGCGTACAACGTTTCCATATACATCATTTTAAAGATTAAAATTCGTCATTATCTCCCGCCGCAATCGCTTTCCGCTAAACTTACTCACGTTTAACACTAACGAAATTAAAGAAAAATATGTTACAATATTATCACGATTTATTAATTCCCAATCACTGAATCCGAAATCACTAAATCACCGAATCGATAGAATCTAAAATCTAAAATTAATTCGTACTTTCGCGATATGATAAAAAGATCGGATATCAGAGGTATATACGCCAGAACACGGGAAATGCTGTTCCACCCGGAAACGGAGTGGCGGGCGGTGAAACGGGAAAACATGAATGGCACGGATGTTTTCCGGGGTTACCTTATCCCCTTGGCAGTAGCGGGTTCCGTCTGCACGTTCCTCCTGCAACTGCTGCACACCCCGCCTTTCTACGCTTTCGCCATAGCTGCCATTACTTTGGTCGCCTCCGTTGGAGGTGCTTACGCCACGTATCGGGTAAGCCGCGAGTATCTCACGGACAAAATCACGGAAGCCAACGAGGTAGCCATTCGTCTTTCAGTCTACTGTTCGGGTATCTTCATCGTTTTTCATTGCCTCTCGCAAGGAATGCCCGAAGGTTTTCTCGGACAGCTGACCGGCTTGCTTAGCCTGCTTTGCCTCCGCACGTTATACGTCGGCATAAACCAAATGGGCGGACTCAACGTACAACTTCGCAAAAGTACCCTTGTCATCGTGGGACTGTTGCTCATCGTTTCGCCGATGATCATACAACGGTTACTGGTAATCATATTCCGTGTTCCCACCATCACGCTTAATATATAAAAGTATGCAGAACGACATCAATATAAAAAACAAAAGAGCCTCCTTCGACTACGAATTTCTGGAGGAATACACCGCCGGCATCGTGCTGACGGGAACGGAAATCAAATCTATCCGTGCCGGCAAAGCCAGCCTCGTCGACGCCTATTGCTACTTCCACAACGGGGAATTGTGGGTTAAGGGCATGTACGTCGCCGAATACAAACTAGGCACCTACTACAACCACATCGAGCGCCGTGACCGCAAACTTCTGTTGCAGCACAAGGAACTCGTGAAACTCGAACGCAAGACCAAAGAATCGGGACTCACCATCGTCCCCTTCCGCCTCTTCCTCAACGAGAAAGGCATCGCCAAACTACGCGTCGCCCTCGCCCGCGGAAAGAAAGAATACGACAAACGGGAAACCCTCAAACAAAAAGACGCCAAACGGGAAATGGATCGTTACATGAAAAGATAATATGAAAAAACTAATATACTGGACACTCTTTCTCGTCGTCCTCGCCGCTTGCTCGAAAGATGATAACGATAGTCTTGAATTATCTTCCGACAACACTTACAATCTGGATAATAACGAACACGTTCTCCGTATCGGGGTAAACAGCAATTCGGATTGGACGGTATCAGGTGCCGAGCGCTGGTGCTCCACCCGACAACTCAACGGGGATTCCGGTGACTCACTGATCATCACCATTACTCCCAATATCGCACCCGATCAACGTTCCGTCACCCTCTCCCTCGCTAATAAAAGCGGAAGCAAAACAGATATAACCATCCGTCAGGCAAAACGGGACGGCGAATACCATTTCCGTCTCCCGGTTATCTTCCACGTCCTCTATTTAAATCCCGGGAACCCGTCCCAAAATATCCCGGCAAACAGGATAGAAGAACTCCTCGATGCGGCAAACAGTTACTACCGGAATTATGACGGACAAGGCGGTGACATGAACCTCACGTTCGAACTTGCCACCCGTAATCCGGACGGTAATCCACTTGACGAAGCCGGAATCCACCGCATACAACGCTACACGAATTACACCATGGAATGCGAAAAATTCCTTGAAAACCAATACGGGGACATCCATCTCATGTGGGACCCGAATAATTATATCAATGTATTTCTTTTCGAGTTCTCCGAATCAGACGGAAGTACAACGGGGATCAGCTTTCTACCGTTCACGCCCAGCTCCCACTCCTTAGCCGGACTCACCCCCTCGGATAGCTATTACACTAAACTTCCCACGAAACAAGTATATGGAGTGGCATTAAACAACCGTTATATAAATAAACTCCTAGTTTATGCTCCTAATAGCTCTCAAGACATCATGGCGACCACACTTACCCACGAACTGGGACACTATCTTGGTTTATACCACGTTTTCTCCATCGGTGAGGCAGTGGAATCGGACTACTGCGACGACACCCCCGATTATAACCGCCAAGAATACATGGATAAATGGAATCAAAATACACCATGGTCGCAAGCCATTCAACGCACCGATCGTAACGGGGCTCCTTTCACGTCCACCAATATCATGGATTATGACTTCAGCGAGAAAAACCGCTTCACGAACGACCAACGTACCCGTGTACGTCACGTCTTGGAATACAGCCCTTTAATACCCGGTCCAAAAATGCCTATTGCAATTTCCCGCGGTGCCGACATGACTGAAAAGAAGGCCATTACAATCAAATAAGCCTCGCTCCGCGGCACTAAACTCAATGCCGATTTTACCAACTCGCCCGTCCGCCGGGTAAGGAATCAAATATCTCCTATCGTCCATCTGCCGCAAAGAGAAGCCAGTTCTTTTCCCAAAGATAATACCACCTTGCTTCGGGAAACTTTTCAATCTAAAATTAGCCAGATCATTCAATCTAAAATTTAAAATCTAAAATCTAAAATTAATAAGATCTCTCGTCACGTCCCTCCACCCAGTTAATAAAGGCGGTATTGACCACTTTGTTTCCGCCGGGAGTGGGGTAATTGCCCGTGAAATACCAGTCGCCCGTGTCGTTGGGACAAGCGAGGTGCAGGTTCTCGACGGTCTGGAATACCACTTTCACCTCGGCGTGCAAGCGTTCGTCACGTACCATTTGTGCGATCTTGTCGGAAATTTCCTCGTCGGTAAAGGGCGCGTATATTCGTTTCACGTGGTTCACTATCTCTTCCTTCGGTAATCCTTGCTGCGCCTTACAATCCTTGTACACTTCGTCGATCAGATTCTCCATACCCCGCTCGCGGATAAGCTCGATAGCGGCATTGAAAGCTATAAACTCGTTCATGCGCGTCATGTCGATACCGTAGCAGTCGGGATAACGGATTTGCGGGGCGGAAGAAACCACCACGATGCGCCGAGGTCCCAGTTGATCGAGGATACGCAGGATACTCCGCCGGAGCGTGGTTCCGCGCACGATGGAATCGTCAATCACCACGAGATTGTCGTTTTCACTGACCGCCCCGTAGGTAACATCATAAACGTGTCCTACCAGACCGTCGCGCCCGGAATCGGAAGTGATAAAGGTACGCAGCTTGGCATCCTTAATCACGATCTTTTCAATACGGGGTTCCCGGCAAATGATGGCATCCAGCGTCTCCTCGCACCACGAGGCCTTGCCCTCGCGTATCTGACGCTTTTTCTCCTCCACCATGTATTGCTGTATCCCCTTCACCATGCCGTAGAAAGATGTTTCCGCCGTGTTGGGGATAAAAGAAAACACCGTGTTATCGAGCTCACCATCCACCGCACGAATCAATTGCGGCGTCAACAACTCTCCCAATTTCTTACGCTCTTGATAGATATTCCTGTCATTCCCGCGGGAGAAGTAGATACGTTCGAAAGAACAGCTGCTCCGCTTTTTCGGCTCGCGCACGAGTTCTTCGGTAACAGTACCGTCTTTCTTGATAATCAAAGCATATCCCGGTTTGATCTCCTGTATGTTCATGTTCATCCCTTGGAAGGCTGTCTGTATCACCGAACCTTCCGAGGCGACCACCACCACCTCGTCGTCCTTGTAATAATACGCCGGACGAATCCCCCACGGGTCACGAGCCACGAAAGCATCGCCATGACCGAGTACGCCCGCCACGGCATATCCCCCGTCCCAATCGGCACTGCTCCGTGCCAACACGCCGGGCAGGTCGATTGCCTGCTCGATCAACGGGGTAATCTCCTGCTTGGAAAACCCTTTTTCCTTGAAATAATGGTAAAGGTCCTGTATCTCGTCGTCGAGGAAATAGCCCACCTTCTCGAGCAAAGTCACCGTGTCGGAATAGTTCCGCGGGTGTTGTCCCGCCCGGATCAGGCTGTCGAACAACTCGTCAACGTTCGTCAAGTTGAAGTTTGCCGCCAGAGCCAGATTGTGGCTCCGCCAGTTGCTCGCCCGTTTCAGCGGGTGGACGTAGTCTATATTATTCTTCCCGAAAGTGGCATAACGCAAGTGCCCGAGGTAAACTTCCGACACGAAAGGCAAGTTCTGTTTCGCCCAATCCGCGTCTTTTTCACTCGTGAGGTCGGGAGGAAAATTAGCGTGTATCTTGTCAAACACCTCTTGTATGGGGTTAGCGTCACACGACCGGGCGCGGTCCATGTACTTGTAGCCCGGCTCCATGTCGAGCTTCACCCCAACAACTCCCGCGCCGTCTTGTCCGCGGTTGCGTTGTTTCTCCATTAAAATGTATAACCGATTTAAACCGTAAAGATAAGAGCCGTATTTCTTCTGGTAATAATCCAACGGCTTCAATAAGCGAATCAGCGCGATGCCGCATTCATGATGGATTGTATCACTCATATATATTGATTGTTTGTGGACACAAAATTAGTAAAAAACGAGGGAATTACAACACGAGGGAACGTGAAAGTTTATAAACATTCATTATCTTTACCGGGGAGGAGAAGTCTTGAATTTTAGATCAAACTCCCTCCCCCCTTCGGGGGACTCCCTCTATAAACAGAGGGAGAGCTGGAATACAGTCATGAACGCTAGAAAAACAACTTGTAACCTGCCGAAGGCAAATGCAACCTGCAACTTGCCGAAGGCAAAATAAACTTCCATGAAAAAGAAAGGTATAGTTATTACACTCGTAACAGGTATCCTGATCGCCGGAGGAATTTATCTCCGGCAGAGAAACAGCGAATCGCTTGCCGGGAAGAATGTACCCAAAACTACCGTGGTATTCTTGAAAGACAGCGTGGATTTCGGGACATTTCCTTACGCGGAAATAAAACGTGCCGTGGTACGGTTTCGTAACACGGGGGAACATCCGTTGATTATAAAGAACGCCGTTTCATCGTGCGGGTGTGCCGAAGTAAAATGGAACAAACGCCCGGTAGCGCCGGGACAAACGGACTCGCTAACCGTGTCGTTCACCCCGAACTCGCTCGGACAGTTCAACAAAAGCGTGGAGTTGACATGCAACACCGTTCCCGACAACTATCTTTTACATTTGAAAGGTTTCGTCGAAGAATGAAAGATTAACATTCTTTATCACGCGATATTCAACCTTGATTTAAAATTAGCTTATATTCGCGTGCCTTAAGTTAAGAAATAGTATGCAGAATGTGTTGAAGAGTAGTATATTAATCCTGTTATTAACGTTTGCCGGACTGAGTGTTACACCGGCTTCGGGGCAGGAATTGCCTTTACAGGAGATCCGCGCGGGAGGCTCATGCAGGCATGAGATATACAATACCTCATCGCCCGTTTCATTCATCGCGTTTCTCACGGAAGAGTGTGAAATCATTCTTGGAAGTACACATTTCACGCCGGACACGAAAACCTATCTCGTGTTGTTTTTCATACAGAGATTTAATAAAGATCATATCACCGATTCCGGACATTCCAAGCGGAACTGGTATTTTCATCCCTATTCGACTTTAGGTAAAACCAAATATTACGTCTTTGCCCTAAGAAAGATTATTGTTTAGCTGACGCTAACCAAGTTACAAGTGGAGCCTCCGGCTCCGCGGGCTGCAAGTTACAAGTTTGCAACTCGCGGTATTGCTTGTAACTTTTCGACTTGTAACCCATAACTTGTAATCTGTAATTTTTTAATATTATGAATCTTACATTATTTGTGGTCGTATTAATCACGGCTATCGTGCTGGTAGTTGCCGCCTTGGGTATTGCCCGGCTCATATCCCCCCGCTCCTACAACAAGCAGAAGGGAGAAGCCTACGAGTGCGGCGTGCCTACGCGAGGGAAGTCGTGGATGCAATTCAAGGCGGGATACTACCTGTTTGCCATCCTGTTCCTGATGTTCGACGTGGAAACCGTGTTCCTCTACCCGTGGGCAGTCACCGTACAGGACGCGGGTATCGACGGGTTGCTGAATGTATTGTTTTTCATGCTGGTCCTGATCTTGGGATTGGCTTACGCGTGGAAGAAAGGAGCTTTGGAATGGAAGTAAAAATCAAATCCATGAAATATGAAGAGTTCAACGATAACGAGTATCTTGAACAATTGCGCGCGTCCGGCACCAACGTGGTGGTGGGATGCCTCGACGAAGTTATTAACTGGGGACGCTCGAATTCCCTATGGCCGCTTACATTCGCGACAAGCTGCTGCGGTATCGAATTTATGGCAGTGGGTGCGGCACGTTACGATTTCTCCCGCTTCGGGTTTGAAGTAACGCGCGCCAGTCCCCGGCAAGCCGACTTTATCATGGTTGCCGGAACGATCGTGCATAAGATGGCTCCCGTGTTGAAACGCCTCTATGACCAGATGGCAGAACCGAAATACGTGATTGCCGTGGGCGGCTGTGCCGTGTCGGGCGGTCCGTTCCGCAATTCCTATCACGTGGTGCAAGGCGTGGATACCATACTCCCGGTGGACGTGTACATCCCCGGATGCCCTCCCCGACCGGAGGCACTGCTGTACGGGATGATACAACTGCAACGGAAAGTAAAAGTAGAGAAATTCTTGGGCGGAAAGAACAGGAAGGAAAAGAAAGAGATGGAGTAACTTACGATTTATGATTTCTTGATTTATGATTGATTTGATTAAAAATATATACCCGGAAGCAATCATCGAGGAAGGTGCCATTCCTACCCTGACGGTAGAAGCGGCACGTTACCGCGAAGTAGCCCTACGTTTAAAGAACGACGAGGGGCTGGCTTTCGATTTCATGATCTGCATGACGGGGGTAGACTGGGGCGATTCGCTAGGCGTGACCAGCTTATTGCAATCCACGAAACACGAGCACAAGATTTTCTTGAAAACATTCACTACCGACCGGGAAAACCCGGAATTACCCACGGTGGCGGATATCTGGGAAACGGCAAACTTGAACGAACGGGAAGTGTATGACTTCCTCGGTATCCGGTTTATCAACCATCCCGATATGCGGCGTTTGTTCCTGCGTAACGACTGGATGGGCTATCCCTTGCGCAAAGACTACGACGCCAACCCGGAAATAAACCCGGTACGGTTGTATAGCGAGGAAACATTTGACACTATGCCCACGTTCGAGGCAGACTCGCACGGGGGCGAAGTGAGCGAAAAGGAAAATATTCTTTTCGAGGAAGACGAGTACGTGGTGAACATCGGACCGCAGCATCCCGCCACACACGGGGTTCTCCGTTTCCGCGTATCGCTGGAAGGCGAGATCGTGAAAAAAGTGGACGTGAACTGCGGTTATATCCACCGGGGCATCGAGAAGTTGTGCGAGAGCCTGACTTACCCGCAAACGCTGGCGTTGACCGACCGGCTGGATTACCTCGCGGCACACCAGAACCGCCACGCGCTATGCATGTGTATCGAGGAAGCCATGGGACTGGAGATACCCGAGCGGGTGAAATATATCCGCACGATCATGGACGAGTTGAACCGTCTTTCTTCCCACTTGTTGTTCTGGTCTACCCTCTGTATGGACATGGGTGCGTTGACCGCTTTCTTCTACGGTTTCCGTGACCGCGAAAAGGTTCTCGACATCATGGAGGAAACCACCGGGGGACGCTTGATACAGAATTACAACGTGATCGGCGGAGTGATGGCGGATATTCACCCGAACTTGATACGTCGCGTGAAAGAATTTATCAAGTACCTTCCCCCGATGATCAAGGAATACCACGAGGTATTCACGGGCAACGTGATCGCCCAACAACGTCTGAAAGGCGTGGGTATCCTTACCCGGGAAAACGCCATCGCTTACGGGGCTACCGGACCGACCGGACGTGCCGCCGGGTGGTCATGCGATGTCCGCAAGCACACGCCTTACGGGGTATACGACAAGGTAGATTTCAAGGAGATCATCCACCACGAGGGAGATTCATTCTCCCGTTATATCGTGCGCATCGAGGAAATCATGGAATCCCTGCATATCCTTGAGCAACTCGTGGATAACATCCCGGAGGGCGACTACGCCGTGAAGACCAAACCGCTGATCAAACTGCCGGAAGGTCGCTATTTCAAGAGCGTCGAAGCAAGCCGGGGCGAATTCGGAGTATACATCGAGAGTCGGGGTGACAAATATCCCTACCGGATGAAATTCCGCTCCCCCTGTCTGCCCCTCGTGTCCATCGTCGATCAATTGACAAAAGGCAACAAGATTGCCGACTTGATCGCCATCGGCGGAACTCTGGACTACGTGGTACCGGACTTGGACAGATAGCAAACAATTGAAAATTGAGAATTGAAAATTGAAAATGAAAAAAGATTTTAGGATTAGAAAGAACGTGGGCTGTGCGGTGGGAATCTAAAATCTAAAATCATTAAATCTAAAATTAGTACATGTTTGACTTTGCAACAATAACACACTGGGTAGATGAACTTCTGAGAAGTTACCTTCCTCAAGCGGCGGCGACACTGGTAGAGTGTATACTCATCGGGTTGTGCCTGTTGCTGGGGTATGCCCTTATCGCATTGGTACTGATTTACGTGGAACGTAAAGTTTGTGCCTTTTTTCAATGCCGTATCGGACCGAACCGCGTAGGACCTTACGGGACGATACAGAGTGTCGCCGATATGATCAAGATGCTGACCAAGGAATTGATAGAAATCAACCATATCGACCGCTTCCTTTTCAACCTCGCTCCTTTCGTGGTGATCGTCGCGTCGGTACTTGCTTTCGGGTGTATCCCGTTTGCCAAGGGACTGCACGTGATAGACTTCAACGTGGGAATATTCTTCCTGATCGCCGTTTCATCCATCGGTATCGTGGGAATCCTGCTTGCCGGATGGGCCAGTAACAACAAATACTCGTTGATCGGAGCCATGCGAAGCGGCGCGCAGATGATCAGCTACGAATTGTCAATCGGGTTGTCGATCCTCACGGTAGTTGTCTTTACCGGAAGTATGCAACTCTCCACCATAGTGGAAGGACAGGCTGACGGCTGGCTGCTCTTCAAGGGACATATCCCGGCATGTATCGCGTTTATCGTTTACCTGATTGCCGGAACAGCCGAAACGAACCGGGGTCCCTTCGACTTACCGGAAGCTGATTCCGAATTGACGGCAGGGTATCATACCGAATATTCGGGTATGCACTTCGGCTTCTTTTACCTTGCCGAGTACTTGAATATGTTCGTGGTAGCTTCCGTGGCAACCACGTTGTTTCTGGGTGGTTGGATGCCGTTGCACGTGCCCGGTTGGGAAAGTTTCAACCGAATCATGGACTACATTCCGTCCATCGTTTGGTTCTTCGGTAAAACAGGTGTAATTATATTCATTATCATGTGGTTCAAATGGACATTCCCGCGATTGCGCATCGACCAGTTGCTCCGGTTGGAATGGCGCTATCTGCTGCCGCTCAACCTGCTCAACCTGTTCCTTATGGTCATCGTGGTGGTATTCAAACTACATTTTTAAAGAAAAGACATGAATAGTATAGCAAGATATTTTAGCACGTTCTTCAAGGGTTTGTTCTCGTTACTGACGGGAATGAAAGCAACGCTCCGAGAGTTTTTCACCAAGAAGACGACCGAACAGTACCCGGAGAACCGGGCGACATTGAAGATGTTCGACCGTTTCCGCGGTGAACTGGTGATGCCACATGACGAACACGGTAACCACAAGTGCATCGCTTGCGGTATTTGCGAGATGAATTGCCCGAACGGCACGATCAAGATTACTTCCGAATCCGTCACGGACGAGGCTGGGAAAAAGAAAAAAGTATTGGTAAAATATCGCTACGATCTGGGTAGCTGTATGTTCTGCCAACTCTGTGTGAAAATGTGCCCGCAAGGCGCCATTCACTTCGTACCCACGTTCGAACACGCGGTATTCACAAGAGATAAGCTGGTAAAAATGCTTCACGACAATTCAATTGAAAATGGAGAATTGAAAATTGAAAATGAAAAAAGTGATAGCAAGCGGGAGGAAATCATAAATCTAAAATCATAAATCTAAAATTAATACATGAGTACAGCAGAATTACAAGAAACGGTCTTTTTCATCTTGGCATCGATTATCGTTGTCTTTTCAATCTTGACCGTGACGACCAACCGGATCCTGAGATCGGCGACATACCTGCTTTTTGTGCTTTTCGCCACTGCCGGTATATATTTCCAGCTGGAATACTCCTTTCTCGGTGCGGTCCAACTAACGATCTACGCCGGGGGTATCATTATTTTGTACGTCTTCTCGATATTGCTGACAACAGTCGATAAGACGAAGGTCACTAAACTGAAAAACAGCAAGATGTTTGCCGGGCTGCTCACGGCTCTGGCAGGTGCTGTTATATGCGTCTACATCACGTTGACCCACTCGTTCGGTCCGTCCCGTTTCACGGGAGGCGAGATCAACATGAAGGTCATAGGAAACGCCCTCATGGGTACGGAGAAATACCAATACCTCCTCCCCTTCGAGGCCATCAGTATCCTTTTGCTGACATGTATCATCGGTGGAATCATGATAGCACGAAAACGATAAACAAATTTATGATTTACGATATACGATTTACGAATTATAATCAAGAATCTAAAATCATAAATCAAGAAATCTAAAATTAGAATATGGAACTACACATGGAATATTACTTGGTGATCAGCACGATCATGCTTTTCGCGGGAATCTACGGTTTTATCACCCGGAGAAACCTACTGGCAGTATTGATCTCCATCGAGCTGATACTAAACTCGGTAGATATTAACTTCGCCGTGTTCAACCGCTATCTCTTTCCCGATCAGATGGAAGGCTTTTTCTTCACGCTGTTCGCCATCGGGGTATCCGCCTGCGAAACGGCAGTGGCAATAGCTATCATTATCAATATATACCGGAACATCCGGAATATACAGGTAAAGAATTTGAGTGAGATGAAACACTAATATTAATTTATGAATTACGATTTACGAATAACAATCTAAAATCATAAATCAAGAAATCTAAAATTAAAACATGGAATATACAGCACTCATATTAATACTACCGTTACTAACGTTTCTAGCGTTAGGGCTACTGGGGACGAGGTTAAAGTCCGCGGTTGCCGGATACATCGGGACGTTATCGATAGCCGTGGCTGCCCTGCTGGCTTATACCACGGCGTGGCAATACTTCACGATGCCGCGGGTAGACGGGATACATGCTCCCGTCATTCCGTTTAATTTCGAATGGCTGCGTTTCACGCAATACCTGCACATAGACCTCGGTATTCTGCTCGATCCGATCTCGGTCATGATGCTTGTTGTCATCACCACCGTGTCGCTCATGGTACATATATACAGCTTGGGCTACATGCACGGGGAAAGAGGTTTCCAACGTTACTACGCGTTCCTCTCTCTTTTCAGTTTCTCCATGCTGGGATTGGTCGTTGCCACGAATATTTTCCAGATGTATATCTTCTGGGAACTGGTGGGAGTATCTTCCTACCTGCTGATCGGGTTCTACTACACGAAACCCGAGGCAGTGGCGGCTTCCAAAAAAGCCTTTATCGTCACCCGGTTCGCCGACCTCGGCTTTCTTATCGGGATACTGTTATTATCCTTCTACACGAAAACATTCTCGTTCGAGATACTCACCTCCGGCGATACCTCCATCTTCGCCGGGGCTGCCGGAACCACCTTCATGGGTTGCTCCGTCATGAGTTGGGCGATGGTACTGATATTCATGGGTGGTGCCGGAAAATCCGCCATGTTCCCGTTACATATCTGGCTGCCGGACGCCATGGAAGGTCCGACGCCCGTGTCCGCGTTGATACACGCCGCCACCATGGTGGTTGCCGGGGTATTCCTCGTGGCGCGTCTATTCCCGGTCTATTTCTTTGAAGCACCGGATGTACTCGTGCTCATAGCCGTGGTCGGGGCTGTCACCTCGCTCTATGCCGCCGTCGTTGCCTGCGTGCAGACAGACATCAAGCGGGTACTCGCCTTCTCCACGATATCACAAATCGGTTTCATGATGGTTGCCCTCGGGGTTTCCGGCATGGACGGCCACGCCGGGTTGGGATACATGGCTTCCATGTTCCACCTGTTCACGCACGCCATGTTCAAGGCGCTCCTGTTCCTCGGCGCGGGTGCTATCATCCATGCCGTGCACAGCAACGAGATGAGCCACATGGGCGGTCTGCGCAAGTACTTGCCCGTGACGCACATCACGTTCCTCGTGGCATGTCTTGCCATATCGGGTATTCCGCCGTTCTCGGGCTTTTTCAGTAAAGACGAGATACTCGCTGCCGCGTTCATGTTCAGTCCGGTCATGGGAGTCGTGATGAGCTTCATCGCCGCCCTCACCGCTTTCTACATGTTCCGGTTGTATTACAATATATTCTGGGGCAAAGAAAGCACGCACGAACATACCCCGCACGAGGCTCCGAAGTCCATGACACTACCGCTCGTGTTCCTTGCCGCGGTTACCCTTTTTGTCGGATTTATACCTTTCGGTAAGTTCATCAGCAGCAACGGTCAGGAATACATCATCCACCTCGACTGGACGGTAGCAATCACCAGTATCGTCGTGGCATGCCTCTCCATCGCACTGGCAACGTTCTTCTACCGGAAACCCAACCCGATACCCGCTCGTCTGGCGACGACGTTTGGCGGACTGCACCGCGCGGCATACCGACGGTTCTACATGGATGAATTGTACCTCTTCATCACGAAGCGCGTCATCTTCAACTGTATTTCCCGTCCCCTCGCTTGGTTCGACCGCCATGTCATAGACGGCGCCCTCAACGGGCTCGCCGCCATGTCACAATGGGTATCTTACAATATCCGCGGCTTACAATCCGGTCAGGTACAGCAATACGCTTACGTGATCCTGCTCGGTACGGTATTCATATTAATACTGGTATTGATTTAATTGAAAATGGAGAATTGAAAATTGAAAATGAAAGAAGCGTTAGCAAGTGGGGAGAAATCTAAAATCTAAAATCAAGAAATCTAAAATTAATAAATATGAACTTCTTATCCTTATTCGTTCTAATACCAATCCTCACGATGTGCGGGCTTTTCTTCTCGAAGAACCTGCAACAGATTCGTGTAGCGGTTGCCACGGGAGCCTCGCTGTTGTTGGTTCTCGCCGTGGGATTGGTGTTCGCTTATCTGGGAGAACGAGGAGCCGGCAACACGGCCGAGATGTTATTCACCGCCGACACGGTGTGGTATGCCCCGTTAAATATTCATTATTCTGTCGGGGTGGACGGCATATCGGTAGCCATGTTGCTACTCTCTGCCATTATCGTGTTCACCGGAACATTCGCCTCGTGGAAAATGGAATTTCTGCAAAAGGAATACTTCCTCTGGTTTTATCTCCTGTCCGTCGGGGTATTCGGGTTCTTTATCTCGATAGACCTCTTTACCATGTTCATGTTCTACGAGGTAGCGTTGATTCCCATGTACCTGTTGATCGGGGTATGGGGCAGCGGTAAAAAAGAATACGCCGCGATGAAATTAACCCTCATGCTTATGGGTGGTTCCGCCCTGTTGCTCGTGGGAATACTGGGAATATACTTCCACTCCGCCGCATCGGGCATGCCGTCCATGAACCTGCTCGAGATAGCACAAAACCACGCCATGCCGGTAGCGTTGCAACGCTGGTTCTTCCCGCTTGTATTCGTGGGATTCGGCGTACTGGGAGCCTTGTTCCCGTTCCACACGTGGTCACCCGACGGTCACGCCTCCGCTCCCACTGCCGTTTCCATGCTCCACGCCGGAGTATTGATGAAACTCGGTGGATACGGGTGTTTCCGGGTTGCTATCTACTTGATGCCGGAAGCCGCCAAAGAACTCTCGTGGATATTTATCATCCTCACGGGTATCAGCGTGGTCTACGGGGCTTATTCCGCCATCGTGCAAACCGACTTGAAATATATCAACGCCTACTCCTCGGTGAGCCACTGCGGACTGGTGTTGTTCGCCATACTGATGCTGAACCGGACTGCCATGACGGGAGCCGTCCTGCAAATGCTCTCTCACGGTTTGATGACAGCCCTCTTCTTCGCGCTTATCGGTATGATCTACGGACGTACCCATACGCGTGACATCCGGGAGATGGGCGGATTGATGCGTATCATGCCGTTCCTCGGTGTCTGTTACGTGATCGCCGGTCTGGCTTCCCTCGGGTTACCGGGATTAAGCGGATTCGTGGCGGAAATGACCGTATTCGTCGGCGCGTTCCAGAACACGGACACGTTCCACCGGGTATTCACGATCATCGCCTGCACGTCCATCGTCATCACGGCGGTGTACATCCTGCGGGTTGTCGGCAAACTGCTTTACGGGAAAGTAGTCAACGACCACCACCTCGCCCTCACCGATGCCGTCTGGTACGAGCGCTTTTCCACCATCGTGCTCATCATCGCCATCGCGGGTATCGGTCTGGCTCCCCTGTGGTTGTCCGACATGATCAGCGAATCATTACAATCGGTAATCACGATGTTATATTAAAATTTAATATGGTTTATAAGGTTCATAAAGTTACCGAAAATATAATACTTCATGAACCTCACGAACTTTATAAACCTTATGAACCTTATGAACTTTATAAACTCAATTCAACATGGTTTACGCTAATTTCTTACTAATGAAAGAGGAAGTATCACTCATCGCGGTAATCGTTATACTCCTCGTTTACGATATATTCGGTTCCCCGAAAAGCCTGAAATACTTTCAGCCTATCGCTTGCATACTCGTGGGAATCCATACCCTGCTGAACCTCTCGCCCAACGTCGAAATCAGTGCTTTCGGGGGGATGTATCACAACCTGCCCATGGGTAGCGTCATGAAGACCATCCTCAACATCGGAACGTTGATTGTCTTCATGCAGGCGAACAACTGGCTCGCCAACGAACGCACCATCATCCGCCGGGGTGAATTTTACATGATTACCCTCGCGACCTTACTGGGTATGTATTTCATGATCTCCGCCGGCAACTTCCTGATGTTCTTCATCGGACTGGAAACGGCATCCATCCCCATGGCTTGCCTCGCCGCGTTCGACAAGTACAAGCAAAAATCCGCCGAGGCAGGCGCAAAATACATTCTTACCGCCGTGTTCGCTTCCGGACTGTCGCTCTACGGTATATCCCTGATATACGGAACCACGGGAACCCTCTATTTCGAGGACATCCCCGCCGGACTCAACGGTAGCCTCATCCAGCTCATGGCGTTCGTGTTCTTCTTCGTGGGACTCGGTTTCAAACTCTCGCTTGTACCCTTCCACCAGTGGACGCCCGACGTTTACGAGGGAGCCCCGACGAGCGTCACCGCCTATCTCTCCGTGATATCCAAAGGTTCGTCAGCCTTCGTGCTTATGGCAATCCTGTACAAGGTATTCGCCCCGCTCGTGCATGAATGGCAAAGCATCCTCTACTGGATTATCATCGCTTCCATCACGTTGGCAAACTTCTTCGCGCTACGGCAGCAGAATCTGAAACGTTTCTTCGCCTACTCCTCCATATCGCAAGCCGGATACATCATGCTGGGCATCATCAGCGGCACGGCAATGGGTATGACGGGATTGGTGTACTACGTGCTGGTATACATGCTTTCCAACCTCGCCGCGTTCGGCGTAATCGCTATCGTGGAACATCGCTCCGGCAAACTCACCATAGACGACTACAACGGGCTTTATTCCACCAATCCCCGCCTCAGTTTCGTGATGATGCTTGCCCTCTTCTCGCTGGCAGGTATCCCCCCGTTCGCCGGGTTCTTCAGCAAATTCTTCATCTTCGCTGCCGCCGCCGAACAGGGATATTACGTGTTGGTATTTGTCGCGTTGATAAACACGGTCATCTCGCTTTATTACTATCTCCGCGTGATAAAAGCCATGTTCATCAACAAAAGCGAGATGCCCATCGAATCATTCCGCTCCGACGGATACACCCGCGTCAGCCTACTCGCTTGTAGCGCCGGTATCCTTTGCATGGGTATCCTCAGCATCGTGTACGAAAGCATCGGGACATTCAGCTTCGGGAGTTACTAATTTATGATTCATGATTTACGATTTATGATTAATTGACTTTATAAACTGGAGGTGTGTTAAAACACACCTCCACTTGTGATAAGAATATTCCCCACCCCGTGGCAAAATTCCACGATATCCCCATTTACGTTTTCGGGGCATGATAAGGGAAAAAAGAAAAATACTTATTGTCTATCAGCAAAATAACCTATTTTCACATTTTAACGTACAAACTAGCACACAATTTTCAATAGAAAAAGCTAAAATGAAAAACATAAGGAACATGAAGGTAAGACATGCAGTAACAATTCTCGCGATAACAGTCGCGTTCGGGGCGTGCAAAGACAAGCAGGAACCCGTGCGGCAAATAGTGACGGTAGAGAAAGCGGGAACAGACAATGTAGAAATTTACGGTGAATACGTGGGGCAAATCCGCGCCAAAAGCGCGGTGGAAATCCGGGCGCGCGTGGAAGGTTACCTCGAAGCGATGCTTTTCGAGGAAGGGAAACGCGTGAAGCGGGGACAACCCCTGTTCAAGATAAACAGCGACTTGTACCGGGCACGCGTCGACAAGGCAAAGGCGCAACTGGCAAAAGACCGGGCGCAGGCGGCAAAGTCGGAACGTGACGAGGAACGGTTACGCCCGTTGTACGAACAGAAAGCCGCCAGCCAGTTGGATTTGGACAACGCCGTCGCCGCCCTCGAGAGTGCCAAGGCAAACGTCGCCATGAGCGAGGCCGACCTCAAACAGGCGGAATTGGAACTGGACTACACCACCGTCCGCTCCCCCATCGACGGGTATATCAGCGAGCGTTACGCCGACATCGGTTCACTTGTCGGTCCCGGGGGAAAATCCCAACTGGCAACTGTCGTGGAGAGCGACGAGGTGCTCGTGGACTTCAGCCTTCCGGCTCTCGACTACCTGAAAGGGCAAAAACGCAACGTCACCCTCGGGGAGAAAGACGTCAACCGATCATGGCAACCCAGCGTGACCATCACCCTTGCCGACAACTCGGTCTACCCGCTGACGGGTATCGTCGACTTCGCCGACCCGCAGGTAAACCCGAAAACGGGAACTTTCGGCGTGCGTGCCGCATTACCCAACCCCGAACGCAGGCTATTGCCGGGGCAATTCACGAAAGTGAAACTATTGCTCGACGTGCGGGAGAACGCCATCGTCGTACCCACCAAAGCGGTCATCATAGAGAAAGGCGGCGCCTACATCTACGTCGTGCGCAAGGATAGCACGGCAGAAAAGCGCTTTATCGAGATAGGTCCCGAGGTGAACAACACCACCGTCGTGGAACGCGGACTGGGACCCGACGAACTGGTCGTGGTGGAAGGATACCACAAGCTCACCCCGGGAGCACTCGTGAACCCGGTCAACGCCGCTATTAAAGAAGAAGAGGAGGTACAACCATGAAACCGGGCTTCTTTATCGACCGCCCCATCTTCTCGGCGGTACTTTCCATACTGATTGTCATCGTCGGCGTTATCGGCTTGTTTCAGCTGCCCGTCGACCAATACCCGCAAATCACCCCGCCCGTGGTTAAAATCTCGGCATCTTACCCCGGGGCAAGCGCCGTCACCGTGTCACAAGCCGTGGCGACACCCATCGAGCAGGAATTAAACGGCACGCCGGGCATGCTATACATGGAATCGAGCAGTTCCAACTCGGGAGGCTTGTCCATCACCATCACTTTCGACATCTCCACCGACGCCGAACTGGCGGCAGTGGACGTGCAAAACCGGGTAAAACTGGCAGAATCGCGCCTCCCCGCCGAAGTCGTGCAGAACGGCATCAAGGTGGAAAAACAATCCGCCAGCCAGTTAATGACACTTGCGCTCACCTCCGAAGACCCCCGCTTCGACGAGATATACCTCAGTAACTTCGCCACCATGAACGTGCTCGACGTGCTGAAACGTATCCCCGGTGTGGGAAGGGTATCCAACATCGGCAGCCGTTACTACGCCATGCAGATATGGATACTCCCCGACCGCATGGCGAACTTCGGGCTCACCATCAAAGACCTGCAAAACGTGCTCAAAGACCAGAACCGCGAGTCGGCTGCGGGCGTGCTGGGACAACAACCCATGACGGGCGTCGATATCACCATCCCGATTACCGCCCCGGGGCGTCTGTCCTCCGTCGAAGAATTCGAAGACATCGTCGTGCGGGCAAACCCCGACGGCTCCATCATCCGCCTGCGGGACATCGCCCGGGTATCGCTGGAAGCGAGTTCCTACAACACGGAGAGCGGGCTCAACGGCGAGAACGCCGCCATCCTCGGCATCTTCATGCTCCCCGGAGCCAACGCCATGGAAGTCGCCGACAACGTCAAAAAAGCCATGGAAGAAATCAGCCGCGACTTCCCCGAGGGCTTGGAATACAACATACCGTTCGACGTCACCACCTACATCGCCGAATCCATCCACGAGGTGTACAAAACCCTGTTCGAGGCACTATTCCTCGTCATCCTCGTCGTCTTCCTCTCGCTGCAAAGCTGGCGGGCATCCCTTATCCCGCTCGTGGCGGTTCCCGTGTCGCTGGTCGGCACCTTCGGGTTCATGCTCGCGTTCGGGTTCTCCATCAACATGCTCACGCTACTCGGGCTGGTACTCGCCATCGGTATCGTCGTCGATGACGCCATCGTCGTCGTCGAGGGAGTCGAGCGTATCATGGAAGAAGAAGGACTCTCCCCCCGCGAGGCAACGGGCAAAGCCATGAAAGAACTGACGGGAGCGCTCGTTGCCACCTCGCTCGTGCTGGGTGCCGTGTTCGTGCCCGTGAGCTTCCTGCCCGGCATCACGGGGATGCTCTACCGCCAGTTTGCCATCACCATTGTCGTGTCCGTGCTCATATCACTGGTCGTGGCATTGACGCTCAGCCCCGCCATGTGCGCCCTGCTGTTGCGCCCCTCCACGGGCAAAAAAGGCTACGTGTTCCGCAAAATCAACGATTGGCTGGCACGCGGTAACCACAAATACATCCATATCCTGCAACGGGCACTCGCCCACCCCCGCCGCATCGTCGCCGGGTTCGGCATCGCCATCGTCTTCATCTTCGTCCTCAACCGGGTCATTCCCGGCAGCTTCCTGCCCGAGGAAGACCAAGGGTACTTCAAAGTGGAACTGGCACTACCGGAAGGCGCCACGCTCGAACGCACGCGTAAGGTGACCGACCGGGCCATAGAATATATCAAGCAGCATCCCGCCGTCGCCCACGTGCAGAACGTGACGGGAAGTAGCCCCCGCGTCGGTACGGCACAATCGCGCACAGAACTGACCGTCATCCTCAAGCCGTGGGAAGAACGCAAGAAAGGCGATATGTCCCTCAAAGAGGTCATGGACGACATCCGCGCCGAATTCTTCAAATACCCGGAAGCACAGGTATTCCTTTCCACGCCGCCCATCATTCCCGGCTTGGGAGCGTCCGGCGGATTCGAGTTGCAAGTGGAAGCCCGCAACGGCGCCACCTTCGAGAACCTCGTTGACGCCGTCGATACCTTGCTCAAATACGCCGCACAGGACAAGGCTCTCGCCGGGGTATCCTCCTCCCTGCAAGCGGAAATCCCGCAATTATACTTCGACGTCGACCGCGACAAAGCCCAACTGCTAGGCATCCCGCTGGCGGATATATTCTCGACCATGAAAGCGTACACGGGTTCGGTATACGTCAACGACTTCAACATGTTCAACCGGGTATACAAAGTGTACCTACAAGCCGAGGCGCCCTACCGGATGCACAAGGAAAACCTGAACATGTTCTTCGTCAAGACCTCCGCGGGCGACATGGTTCCCCTCACCGCGCTCGGCGCCCCGCAATACACCACGGGTCCCGGCTCCATCCGCCGTTTCAACATGTTCACGAACGCCATCGTGAACGGCGAGGCAGCCCCCGGGTACAGCTCCGGTGACGCCATGCGGGCGATAGAACGGATTGCCCGCCGGCACCTCCCCGACAACATCGGGCTCGAATGGAGCGGTCTCTCCTTCCAAGAGAAAAAAGCAGAAGGACAAACCGGAATGGTCATGGCACTCGTGTTCATCTTCGTGTTCCTCTTCCTTGCCGCCCTCTACGAGAGTTGGCTGGTGCCTGTCGCCGTGCTGCTCTCCCTGCCGATAGCCGCCTTGGGCGCATACCTCGGCGTGTGGGTATTCGGGTTGGAAAACGACGTCTACTTCCAAATCGGGTTGGTTACCCTAATCGGTCTTGCCGCCAAAAACGCCATCCTAATCGTCGAATTTGCCAAAGTAGAGGTAGACAAAGGAGTCGGTGCCGTCACCGCCGCGCTCACCGCCGCGCGTGCCCGCTTCCGTCCCATATTGATGACATCCCTCGCGTTCGTGCTGGGCATGCTCCCCATGGTGCTCGCCAGCGGCCCCGGCTCAGCCAGCCGCCACTCCATCGGTACCGGAATCTTCTTCGGTATGCTCGTCGCCATTACCGTGGGTATCGTCCTCGTGCCGTTCTTCTTCGTGCAAATAGAAAAAGTTGTTCATAAAATGAAAAAACGATGAGAGTTTATAAAGTTCATAAAGTTCATAAGGTTCATAAAGTTCTATGGACCCCTGCGGGGCGCTTTGTCCACGGCAGCAAAAGCTGCCGTTAAACACTGTCCGAAGGACACCCGTCACTTTATAAACTTTATGAACTTTATAAACCTTATAAACTAAAAAAACACCACCATGAAACGAAATACAACCATAACCCTCTTCTTCCTTGCCGGAGCCACCTTTTTCTCCTCCTGCAAGCTGGGCAAAGAATACACCCGACCGGAACTCAACCTGCCGGAACAGATTGCCGACACGCCCGCCACCGGTACGCGGACCGTCGCCGACATCCAATGGCCGGAAATATACACGGATACCGTGCTGCAAGGCCTGATACGCACCACGCTCTCGTACAACAAGGATTTACTGGCAGCGGCGGCACGGGTAAAAGAGAGCAGCTTCGCCCACCGCGTGGAAAAATCCAAACTATTCCCGCAACTCAGTGCCGACGGACTGGCGGAACGGGAATACGACCGTTCCCCCGGCAACGCTTTCAACGCGGAAGCCACCATATCGTGGGAACTCGACCTTTGGGGCAAACTCCGCTGGGGTTCACAAGCCAGCCTCGCCGCCTACCTCCAGACCGTGGAAGGACAACGAGCCATGCAAATGACACTCGTGGCGCGAGTGGCACAAGCCTATTTCGAGTTACAGGCACTGGACATGGAACTGAGCATCGTGCGGCAGACCTACGACGCCCGCGTCGAAAGCGTGCGCCTCGCCAAATTGCGCTTCGAGGGCGGACTGACTTCCGAAACGGCTTACCGCCAAGCGGAAGTGGAGCTTGCCAAGACCCGCACCCTCATACCCGACCTCGAGCGAAAAATACGCCTGAAAGAAAACGACATCTCCCTGCTCACGGGACACTACCCCGGTCGCATCCCCCGCGGCAAAAACATTGACGAACAAACCCTGACCCGCGAATTGCCCGTGGGATTGCCCTCCACCCTGCTCGAACGCCGCCCCGACCTGCGGCAGGCGGAATACAAGCTGAAAGCGGCAAACGCGAAGGTCGGTATCGCCTACACCAGCATGTTCCCGCAACTGACGCTCACCGCCCGCTACGGACGCGAGGCAGGTGAATTAAGCGACTTTCTTTCCGCCCCTTACTTTTACGTCGGCGGCAAACTCCTCGCGCCCCTGCTCAACGCCGGGAACAACCGGGCAAAACTCAAGGCATCCCGTGCCGCGCTGGAAGCTGAAACGTACAACTACCAGCAAACCGTCCTCACGGCATTCAAGGAAGTCGACAACGCCCTCACCACCTTCTACAAGATACGCGAAATCCGCGAATCGCGCTCCCGGCTCGAACAAGCCGCCCGCTCGTACATGGAGCTCGCCACCCTGCAATACATCAACGGGGTCATCAGCTACCTCGACGTCCTCGACGCCCAGCGCGGATACTTCGACGCCCAAATCAGCCTCAACAACGCCGTCCGCGACGAACTCCTCTCCGTGGTCAGCCTGTACTCGGCACTCGGTGGAGGATGGGAAACAATTGAAAATTGAAAGTTGAAAATTGAAAATGACTTGCTTTCGGCGAGTTGCAGGTTTCATTTCTAGCGTTCAAGACTGTAACACCTCCTCTATAAACAGAGGAGGTGGACGCGAAGCGGACGGAGGAGTTTAATTTAAAATCTTAAATCTCTAAATCTACAATTAATAAACTCCCTCCCCCTTCGGGGTACTCCCTCTATAAACAGAGGGAGAGCTGGAATACAGTCCCTAACGCTAGAAAAGTAACCTGTAACTCGCCGTTTGCGGCGAACAAATCATTTTCAATTTTCAACTTTCAATTTTCAATTGTCTAGTTGCCGCCTCCAATCCCGCCAGTTTTATCTCGAAAGGTGACTTTTTCGCCTTCACCGCTTCCTTCTCGGCAGCGGCGGTCGCTTCCTTCACGCCCGCTTTCGCCCGCGTGATAGCCTCACGCTCCTCGGGCGTGGCGGTCACCTCGCGGACGGCAAGCCGTAACTGTGCCGCCTCGTACGCCTCCACCGCCTCGGCGAGCGTGAGTTCCTCCGCCGTGGGAGGCGGGTACAGCCGCGTGGATGGCGACGAGTACTTGCCATCGGCGGACACCGCAAAAGCGTAGATAAACAGTGCCGCCTTGTTCCAACCCGCCGGAATTAGTGCCGACGTAGAGCCCGCCTCGCCGCGGTCACGCAAATCCACTCGCAGGCTGCGCATCGACTTGTGGTCCTCCGCACCCGCCGTGAACATACAGGCGTACACCCGGTCGTTCGCCCGTGCCAACCCGCCGGGAATCACCTCGTCCACCTGCACGAAAGCCACCTTGCTCGTTTCCATGTCCACTGTCGCCGTCACGTTCACCGTGTCCAGAGAGCCGTCACTCACCTGCATCCCGCCGAAATCGTACTCCAGCACGATTTTCTTCGTCACCGCGTCGCGGGACGCCGTGCAGAGCGTCTTCACGTTCGCCTGCATGAAAGCGTTCATCGGTGACTCTTTCTTCTTGCGCTCACGAAAGCTCACCCGCAACGTTTCCAACAGCGGGCGGGTCAGTTTCCCGCAACCGCCGTAACCCGCTATACGCAAGTCCCGTGCCTCCTGCTTCTCCTTGCTGGAGTAAACAGGGTTCTTTTTACCTTTCATCGCCGAGATTATCTCGCCGTCCCAACCCGTGGTGAAACGGTGTTGACCGATACTCTGGCGCAATTCCCAAAACAGGGTTGATTTACCTTTTGCCATAATTCACGTTGTTTTATTTAGTAATTTTTTTTTCGCCTTCGGCGAGTTGCAATCTACCGGTCACACCCGTTCCCCGGGGTGCCTCGTTGGGGTCTTCCTTCTTTTTTCAAACGATACCGTGATGCAATATTATGACATTCAAAACTAAAAAACAAGAAAAAAACGACTTATTTTTAAACTATTTTTATTTTACTTCTAAAATTTTAATCCAACGTTGTATAAAATCAAATACAACCATAAATACCTGTAAATTTGCCCATTGCATCTTTTTTCCATTTTTACCCCCCGGAAAACCGCGCTACCAAAGGGCTAGGCTACCATTTAGCCTGCATAAAGCCTGCTACTTCCTTGCTAGTAGCCTGCAAACACAAGCTAAATATAAGGCATATAACAATAGAATAACAATCACATTATATTCACTACACGTTATTTAACATTCTCGACAAGTAATGCGATATTGGAAATTAACAGCAAATCAACATTGGAATAATAAAAAGCAAAAAAAAGTCCGTCTAATGATAGATTGAATTTGCCGAATCATGTCTATACACGAAAAATAACGCGACTATTCGTGCGTTAAAATAAAAAAATACAAACATTTATTTTCATTTCTCGCAAATAATTCATATTTTCGTGTTATCGCCAAGTGATAAAATAAAGAAATCATGGGAACAAAGAAAAACCAATCCTCTTTCCTTGACCTCCTGCCGGGAGTGAATAGAGTATATTTGCGCACGACAACCGCTTTCAAGCGAATGAATAAATGGATTATCCGGGTATCCAAAAACCGGACAAAAAAGAAAAGCCAGATCCATCCCAAGGTGGCGATAACGAACAACACTTTCACGGGAGTGAGAAAGCTATACGCCAAGTTTCGCATCTCCATGGAGGGCTACCCGGCGTGGCTTCACGCCGTGCTTATGTACGGCAAAGAGGGACAAACGGGTGACAATTTTTTCTATCATATCAACTATGACAAAGTGGTGGGAAAAGTGGTCGCGTGCTTCCACCTCTTCCGCTTCAGCATCGGTCCCCGCCTGCTACCGTGGGATCTCACCGCCACCACCGAGGGGAGGATTATCACCATCTCGTGGAATGACCACCGGCACACCCCGCACTGCGCCCCTAACGACCTTCTGCTCGTCGGCATCATCGGCGAGAAAAAACCCGGTCGCCCCATCCTCCTTGTCGCACCCGACGCCACCAGAAAATCTGGCTCCCTCGAACTCGAACTCGCCCCGAAACTCCGCCTCGGCTCTACCATACACCTGTACCCCTTCTTCTGCAATGCCGAGAGAACGGAATTTTCCGATAGCCAACACTTGGAAGTGACGGTTGATTTATGATTTACGATTTTAGATTTACGATTTACGATTAAAAATTCCCTAATCATAAATCGCAAATCATAAATCATAAATCATAAATCATAAATCGCAAATCATAAATCATAAATCATAAATAAAAAGGGGCCATCCCTCTCGGAACAGCCCCAACACATAACAATATTATAAAGTCTATCTGGCTTTGAACATCTCGTCAATATGTCGCGCAGCACGACGACCGTCACCCATGGCAAGAATCACGGTAGCACCACCCCGCACGATGTCACCCCCGGCGAAGAGGTCGGACAGGTTGGATTGCATCGTTTCGTCGTTGACCACGATTGTGCCCTTGCGGGAAACTTCCAGTCCGGCAACAGAATTCGGGATAATCGGGTTGGGCGACACGCCCACTGCCACCACCACCACGTCGGCATCAATCGTGTACTCGGAACCTTCCACCGGTACCGGGCTGCGACGTCCGCTGGCATCGGGTTCTCCCAATTCCATCTTCTGCACCCGTACTTGTTTCACGCGTCCCCGTTCGTCAGCGATATACTCCACGGGATTCGTCAACGTGATAAACTCGCATCCTTCTTCCTTGGCGTGTTTCACTTCTTCCAAACGGGCAGGCATTTCCTCCTCGCTCCGACGGTAGACAATCATCGCGCGTTCGGCACCCAGCCGTTTCGCCGTGCGCACGGAGTCCATCGCCGTGTTACCGCCACCCACGACCACCACGTTACGACCGTGATATACCGGGGTATCGGAATCCTCGCTGTCGGCACCCATCAGGTTTACCCGCGTCAGGTACTCGTTGGAGGAAAGGATACCGTTATAGTTCTCCCCGGGAATATTCATGAAACGGGGAAGCCCCGCTCCCGAAGCCACGTAGAACGCCTCGAACCCTTCCGCTTTCAAATCAGCCACGCTGTCGGTCATTCCCACGATAAAGTTCGTGACGAATTTCACGCCCATTTTCTTCAGGTTCTCTATCTCCACGTCCACCACGCTATTGGGCAAACGAAATTCCGGGATACCGTATTTCAACACGCCGCCAATCTCGTGCAACGCCTCGAACACGGTAACGTCATACCCTCTCTTTGCCAGATCCCCGGCACAAGACAGCCCGGAAGGACCGGAACCGATCACCGCTACTTTTATACCGTTAGCCGGGGCAACCTCGGGCACGGATATATGTCCGGATTCCCGCTCGTAATCCGAGGCGAAACGCTCCAGATAACCGATAGCCACCGACGGCTTTTTCAATTTCTGTAAATAGAAACACTTGGACTCGCATTGTTTCTCCTGCGGGCATACCCGTCCGCACACTGCCGGGAGGGCACTCGTGCGCTTCAACACGGCAGCCGCCTGCAAGAACTCACCCCGCTCGATGTTCTTGATGAAACCGGGGATGTCGATACTCACGGGACAACCTTCCATGCACGTCGGCGTCACGCAGTCCATACAACGCGTTGCCTCCCGCACGGCCATATCCGCCGTCAGCCCCAAGTTTACCTCGATGCGCTGGCTCTTGATACGCTCGGCGGCAGGTGTCTCGGGCATCACCACCCGCTCGATCGCGGTACGTTCTTTTCCCGCCACTCGCTGGCGAAGTTCCTGACGCCACGCCTCGTTACGGTCGCTCACGCCACTCTTCACCTCTATATTCTCGTGTTTTACTTCCGCTTCATGTTGTAATTTAACGGCTTCATCATCCTTGAAACCACCCAGACGGGCAAGAATCTCGTCAAAGTCTATCTGGTGCGCGTCGAACTCCGGACCGTCCACGCAGGTAAAACGGGTCTTCCCGCCCACCGTCACGCGGCAGGCACCGCACATCCCGGTACCGTCGACCATGATGGCGTTCAAACTCGCTACCGTCGGTATGTCGTGTTTCCGGGTTACTTTCTCGCAGAATTTCATCATGATAGCCGGACCGATGGTCACCGCGAAATCCACTTTCTCGCGGGCGATCACTTCCTCCATACCCTCGGTGATTAATCCCTTTTTCCCGTAACTGCCGTCATCCGTCATGACAATCACCTCGTCGGAAGAAGCCCGTATCTCGTCCTCCAGTATCACCAAGTCTTTCGTGCGCCCGGCAATCACGGAGATCACCCGGTTGCCCGCTTCCTTGAACGCTTTCACGATAGGCAACAGGGGAGCTCCCCCGACGCCACCGCCACAAGCCAACACGGTACCTACTTTTTCGATATGAGTCGGTTTGCCGAGAGGTCCCACCAAATCCGTCACGTATTCGCCAACCTCCAACGCGCATAATTTCCGGGAAGAAACTCCCATCACCTGTACCACCAGCGTGATCGTTCCTCGCGCCACGTCCGCATCGGCAATCGTCAACGGCATACGTTCCCCTTTTTCCCCGACACGCACGATCACGAAATTACCCGGCTTCCGGGATTTGGCAATCAAGGGAGCCTCCACTTCCAGCTTTACAACCTTCTCTGAAAAATAAGTTTTACTTACAATTTTGTTCATAATCCATCTGTTAGTCCATTGAATTTATTTCTGCCCCGCTATCGTTTTCGACTTCAAGCCGCAAAGATAACGAACACGGTTAAAAAAACAACCAATTCATTTTAGAATTATTTACCCGGAGTTGCCTTCGGCAAGTTGCAGGTTGATTTGATTTTTTCGGATATATTGGCTAACTTTGCCGTAAATAAAGTGTTTAACGATGAAACGTCCGCATATAATAAAGCGCATACGCGAAGCCTTGTCACAAGTTGTTCCCACGGCCAAAACCATTTTGTACGGCAGTGAAGCTCGCGGGGATGCCCGTCCGGATAGTGATATTGATCTGTTAATTCTCGTTGACGGTGATAAACTGACAATCCAAGAGGAAGAACGCATCATTTCTCCCTTGTACGACATAGAACTGGAAACCGGTGTGCAAATAAGTGCCCGCGTCTTATTAAAGAAGTTTTGGGAAAATCGTCCTTTCAAAACTCCTTTTTATATAAATGTCACAAACGAAGGTATCGTGTTATGAAAGAACAATTAAGCCAAGAAAATACAGAAGCACTAGTTGCTTATCGTCTTCAACGTGCCAAAGAAGCATTAGCGGAAATTCCTTATTTGAAAACCCAAGGTTATTATAATACAGCTGTTAACCGCCTTTATTATGCATGTTATTACGCAACAGTTGCCTTACTAATTAAATACGGTATAAACCCGGGAACACATGCCGGAGTCAAACAAATGCTCGGCATGCACTTCGTAGCGACCGGACGTTTACCAAGAGAGCTGGGGCGTTCGTTTTCTGTACTTTTTGAACGTAGGCACAGTAGTGACTATGATGACTTTGCTTATTCAGACGAAGAAGAAATAAATGAATTACTACCAAAAGCGATTGCCTTCATTAAAGCTATTGAAGATTTACTCCAAGAATAAGACATAATAACAAGAACATGAGCAACAAGAACGACAAGAAAGGACGCGTGAACGTGGTGTACTCCACGAACCCGGACTTCCGGTACGAGTATGACGAGGAGAACGAGACGGAAACGCTTGCCCCGGAGAAGCAGAACCTGCGGGTGACGCTCGACTCGAAGCAACGCAAGGGAAAGACGGTGACGCTCGTGCAGGGCTTCGTGGGGACAGAGGACGACTTGAAGGAACTTGCCAAATTGCTGAAGAATAAATGCGGCGTGGGCGGATCGGTGAAGGACGGGGAAATCATCATCCAAGGGGAGCTGAAAGAAAAGATACTCGCTATCCTGCGTGAGAACAAATACAGGGCGAAATAGCCCTGTATCATAACTCGTGAAAGGCAAAACCTCACTTGACACGAAAATACCTACATCTAGAAAAACCTTCCCCGTCCGCTCGCTCGAAAAACACGTACACGTGAGCACTTCGCCCCACACTCTCGTTCAAGCGGAATACCCCTTCCTTGTTCCCTCTCGCTCCACTCACCTCCAGCGCCACGCGAGGGGACAATGGTTTATCATCATATATCACGCCAACTCGTAATCGATCACTACCCGCCGCTTTATCCCAATCCCGCTCATCTTCCCACGTTACCCGAAACCACTCCCCGTCTCGGTCTATTTTTATATTTCGCGGCAACAACAACTTCCCCGTTGAGAAACGCAACCCTTCGAAATCCACCAACATCCCCATCGTGTCAAAACACGCGTAATTCTCCTTTAAAAACAGATTGTGCGGGAGCATCCCCTCCTCTCTCCCCGCTAACCTCCAAATAACCGGCGACACGGACAGACCGTACGCCTTGTAAAAAGCCTGCACCGCAGTAAACCTCGTGATCGCCCCCTGCTTCTTCATGCTATGCCCGTTCACCTCCCACGCCCTTTTCTTCCCGGGAATAGCCACCCGCCGTGCGCACCACGTTTCACCTCTTTTGTAGATAATCAAATTACCTCTCTTGCCACGCAAGATATTATTCATTAAATCTTCCATCTTCATAAACCTCAAAAATAAAGCGGGAGGAAACCTGCGGTGGGTTGCCTCCCCCTATTTCATTTAAATTCAATCCCCGCTCCCTAAATTCACGTGCAAGGTATTGGATGCCATCTTGCCATCCGCTCTCACCGCGAAAGCGTAGGCTTCAACACTCTCCACCTTCCACGTTCGCGGGATACTCGCCGACGTGGAGCCGCTCTCCCCTCTATCGCGAAGTGCAACCAAACGACACAACTTCTGCTCCTTCTCCAGCAACACGCCATACACCCGGTCATCCAGGTAACAATCCGAGTCCACCTCCATCTCCGTTTGCGAGAACATGACCTTACCGGTCTCCACATCCAACGTGGCAGTCACCTCGGGAAGCATCAACCTCCCTTTCGAGCACTTCAAACGCTCGTAATCCACCACGACCACCCCGTCTTCAACCGAACAAACATCCTTGTTACACGAGAAAAACGCGTTCGATGGCGTCCATTTTCTATCACGTTGCGGGAACCCCACTTCACTAACATGGCACATGGCAAGTGCCAAAAGACTCAATTCCGTAAACTTCATACGCTGCTCGACAACCTTTTCCGATTTTGATTTTTTACCGGGAATTCCTTTTTTACGGGCAATATTATCACCCTTCCAAAAATAATAAGTCGTTCCACCTATGGAACCTTTGTAACCTCCAGCGAGGTCTGGGTAAATCTTTCCCATAACAAAAAATATTTAAATAAATTATTATCTTTAGCCCCTCTTCCAACACCCACTTTCACTGGGAAATTTCACGACTCTTGCAAATTCAAAATTTATTACACCCTAAAATTAAACGTCTCAAACGACTATACAAAATTAAAAACAAACCGTAAATTTAAACAACTTAGTAAATTAACACCCCAAAAAATTTATCTTCTAGCCAATCCACTTTCCCGATACAATTAACTGACAACTTGTGCTCACCGCATCAAGTTTTTCTGGTGCAAATATACACGCTATTTTTTAATATTCCAACAAATAATAAGTAAAAATTAAATAATTTTATACACAACAATACTAGTTATATATAAAAAAACTCAACACCATCATATAATCAACTATAATTCAAACGATTCCCGTTTTTAAAGACAAAAAAATCCACACCAAATTTTTTACTATCATGAACCATTATGAACTTGATTGATATACCACCTTGCAAATATCTTTGCGGAAACTTAATTGTCAAACAAATATCATAACAGTATGAAAAAATTAATTTTACTTTCAATTATCGGTTTTGCGCTCTTCACGAGTAGCTGTTCAACACTTAGCAGAACCACCAACGTGGCGAGAAACGCAAACACGGACGTTTTAATCAACCCCATCAGCGCATCTTTGGACTTGAACAACGCACAAAAAATCACAGGAGAAGCACAAGCTTGGTATGTCCTTTGGTTCAGAGTATGGGGTGACAAAAAGTACACAGAAACATCACAAGAAGGAAGTGCCTCCGTGTTCAAAGGTAGAACTTTAAAAGTTCGCTCGGCAGCCTTGTACAAAGCTTTGGACGGGAAAGACTATGATGTTGTATTAAGCCCCCGATATGACACGAAAATGAAAAGTATCTTATTCGGTCTGATAAAACGTTATCAAGTGAAAGTTAACGCGTATGGAAGCAAAATCAATGAATTAAAGCATAGAAATCCAGGAGAAGAAGATTACGACATAATGCTATATAATCGTAAACGATAAATCGTTTAAAACTTTTCTTCACAACGCATGAACGAGGGAGTGTCGCGACACTCCCTCGTTTTCGATTCATCAAATCCAATTAAAAAAAACATCATAACCCCATCACCACTCCACGCCGAGGGTAATGATGGAGTAGTAATGAAGTAGTAAAGGGGTGGAATCCCCAGGTACCTTCCTCTAAACCCACTTCACCAAAGCAAAATCCTGCCTGTGCGGTAACAAGATATTCTTCGGGAATATCCGCAAGCCCAGCATGAACTGCCCGGGATCATCGGGAGTTACCTCGATCGAGTAAAGTCCCTTACCATTCTCGAAAGAAACGGGAACGAACTCCTGCGTGAAGCAAACCTCGAGCCGCTCGTCTTTCTTCATCATGGCAACCAACTCGATACCCACGTCGTCAAGAGATAATTCCCCGAGATCGAGAGTAACTTTTGCCTGATAGGATTTCCCGAGAGAAATAATCTGCTTGGATTTATCCGGTAATATCAAACCGTCTACCTGCACGGAATCCCATTCGCGGCTTACCTTTTTCTTCCACTCCGCGATCTGATTCGCCAAAGCATAGTTATTCTCGCTCAAACGGTGATAACGGCGGGACATCGGAAGATAGAATTTATCCTCGTAATCCGACAACATCCGGTTAGACGTGAAGTTTGCTGCCACCTTGGCGATCGTGTTCTTGATAAACCCTGCCCACGAAGCGGAGATCCCGTCAGCCGCCTTATCGTAGAAAGCGGGGGCGATCTCCGACTCGATAATATTGTATATCATCTCGGAATCCAGTTCATTCTGAAATTCCTGATTCTCGTATGCCCGTTCCATCGGCAAAGCCCAACCGGCATCTTTCTGGTAACCTTCCACCCACCATCCGTCGAGGACGCTGAAATGCATCACCCCGTTCATGGCGGCTTTCTCGCCACTCGTACCGGAAGCCTCCTGCGGCCGCGTGGGCGTGTTCATCCAAACATCCACCCCTTGCACCATCAGACGTGCCAAGTCCATATCGTAATTCGGCAGGAACAATATCTTACCCAAGAACTGCGGGTATTTCGACACTTCCACGATACGTTTAATCAAATCCTGTCCCGCTTGATCCGCCGGATGTGCTTTCCCCGCGAAAATAAACTGCACGGGACGATTCGGGTTATTCACGATCTCGTTCAAACGATCGAGGTTGCGGAACAACAGGTGTGCCCGCTTGTACGTCGCGAAACGACGGGCAAAACCAATCGTCAGTATATCATCCCGCAACGTGTCCTGAATATCCACGATCTGTTTCGGGGTAAAATATGCCGTGACCTGCTCGTCCGCCAAACGATGCTTGATATGACGGATCAACCGGGAACGCAAGATGTTGCGCGTTTCGCTGATGATTGAATCGGGCACTTGATAAATACCCTCGAAACAAGCCTTATCGTAATGATGCGTCTTGAACTTCTCACCAAACACGCCTCCCTGTATCTTTTTCCACTCGGGAGCCGCCCACGTCGGGTAGTGCACCCCGTTAGTCACGTAACTGATATGTAACTCTTCCGGCATGTAACCCGGCCACAAGTCCTTGAATATATCCCGGCTCACCTTGCCGTGCAGCCAGCTGACACCGTTCACCTCCTGCGACAGGTTCGCCGCGAGGAAGCTCATGGAGAACTTCTCGTTCGGGTCGTTCGCGTTTACCCGTCCCAAAGCCAACATCTGTTCCCACGTGATCTTCAACCGATCAGGCACGAACCAGAAATAAGTCTTCAACATACCTTCCGAGAACGAATCATGTCCGGCAGGAACCGGGGTATGAGTCGTGAACAACGAAGAAGCACGAACCACTTCCATCGCTTCCGCGAATGAAAGCTGACCGTCCGCCACGTATTCCCGCAAGCGTTCCAGACCGGTAAACGCGGCATGTCCCTCGTTACAATGATAAACATCCGCCTCGATGCCCAGCTTGCGCAAAGCACGGATTCCACCGATACCCAACAATATCTCCTGCTTCAAACGGTTTTCCCAATCCCCGCCATACAGGAAGTGCGTGATACTACGGTCTGCTTCTTGATTATCCTCGTAATCAGTATCCAACAAATAGAGTTCCACCCGTCCCACGTTCACTTTCCAGATACGGGCATACACATCCCGTCCGGGGAAGGTTAAACTGATAGTCAACCAATTACCATTAGCGTCACGCGCCGGGACTACCGGAATCTTCGTGAAATCCTGCGCCTCATACTCCGCTTCCTGATTACCGGCAGCCGAGAATTTCTGGGTAAAGTAACCGTAACGATACAACAAACCTACTCCCGTTATCTTGGTTTTCTTGTCACTTGCCTCTTTCATGTAGTCCCCGGCAAGGACACCCAAACCACCGGAATATATCTTCAATGACGAATGTAACCCGTACTCCATGCTGAAGTAAGCGATGGAAGGCTCACTCATCTGCTTTTTTTCCTCCATGTACTTCGAGAACTTATTGTACACGGCCTCTAAACGTGCCACGAACTCCTCGTCATTCTCCAACTCCTTGTAGCGATTCAAAGAAATCTTGTCCAACAAGGCGATGGGATTATGGCGGGTCAGCATCCATTGCAACGAGTCGATGCTCTTGAACAAATCAATAGCCTCCTCGTTCCAACACCACCAGAGATTATTCGTCAACTCCTCCAACGCCCTCAACCGTTCCGGGATGGAACGATGAATGATAACCGAAATCCAGTTCGGCGTGGCAGAAGCGCTCTTCTTCTCGATAAACGACCATTGCTCCTCCTCCACGACCGGAAGTTCGGCGATACGCTCGTTCACCTTGCCGACAGCCACGCGGTAGGCATCGTTGTAATAGGACACCAGATTCTCCCACAAGGCAATCTTGGACACTTCTTTCGCATTCTTGCATATAGCTTGGAAATCCCGCTTGTTCATGGCGGCAACCTCCTTTATCTTGTCGGCTATCTTCCGTACCACTTCCTCGTTATTCCGGTCATCCCGACGAATCACCTCGATACCGGGATGCGCTTTCTTGTAATGGGATTCCACCCACAACCCGAATCCCGCCAAAGTCGTCGTGATAGTCGGCACCTTGAACGCCAGACTTTCCAGCGGCGTGTATCCCCACGGTTCATAGTACGAGGGAAACACTGTCAAATCCATACCCACGAGCAGGTCATAATAAGGCATATTGAATACCCCGTCATTCCCGTTCAGGTAACTCGGACAGAAAAATACTTTCACTTTGTCCTCCGCCCGGTTCAACAACTGTTCCTCGCCCAGTTTCCGCAACACGGGATCGTTCTGCGGGTCGGACAATTCGTGTGTCATATAGGGCAACACGGTTTCCACCGCTTGATACGGACGTTCCAGATTATTTACCAATTCCCGGTTCACGCCCTTGAAGCCTGCCGGAACAAGAATGAAAGCAAGGATATCCCGTTTGTTTTCCGCGTTCCGGTTCAAACGTCCCAACGCCTCGACAAACACGTCCAGTCCTTTGTTCTTGAACTCGTAACGCCCGCTGATACCCACTATCAACGCGTCTTCCGCCACAGCTCTGCCTAACTGTGCCTGAGCAACTTTCAACAACCTATCACGCCCTTCCTGACGTTTCCTCGGGTAATTCGCCTCGTCCGGCGTAAAACTATTCTCGAACCCGTTCGGGGTAACCGTATCCACGTTCTTGCCCAAGAAATGCGCACACTCCAACGCCGTGATATCACTCACCGTCGTGAAGGCATCCGCCCATTCCGCCGACTTGCTTTCCAACGACTGTTTGGCAGTCACACCAAAACGCCTTGCCGTTTCCGCGGGGTCATAATCCTTCATCGGATCGTATAACGGCAACCCGTTCCCGGCGATACTACGTCCGAGTACCGTGGCATGAGTAGTGAACACGCACCCAATCTGTGGCATCACGTCCCGCAAGTAAAGCAACCCGCTTCCGGTCATCCACTCGTGGAATTGCGCTATCACCTGCTGACGCGCGGACACATGGTAACGCACGAAACTCTCTATCACTTTTCCCGCCGTGAACCCGAACAACACGGGTTCGATGTAGTCCCACTGTCCCGTGAGCGAATCCACTTGAAACTTATCCCAGAAAGAGGTCAGTATCTGATCTTTCTGCGG
The DNA here is from genome assembly GCF_900184685.1 of Butyricimonas sp. Marseille-P3923. Classification (GTDB taxonomy): domain Bacteria; phylum Bacteroidota; class Bacteroidia; order Bacteroidales; family Marinifilaceae; genus Butyricimonas; species Butyricimonas muris. The sequence goes on along the minus strand of NZ_FXXL01000007.1, from coordinate 145,294 downwards.
GATAAACGAGGTGAAATCCACGAGTATTACCGCCGGGTTACCCGCGATATTCCAACGTCCCACTTTTATACGCACCCCCTCCTGCGCGGCTTTCAAACGCCACGATTTAAACAAGTGGGGATCTTCCGTGAACTCGGGGTTCGGTACATCATACCGCCACACGTCGGGTCCGATCAATATATGGTTGTTCTTGAATTCCCCGGCCATACTCAACACCTTCGTTGAGATCACCGTGTGTATACCTCCAACCTTATTACACACTTCCCAGCTTACCTCGAACAAATAGGCGGGATTTTTCAATTCCAAATTGTTCATACTTTTTAATGTTTTGACTTAACTTTTTTCTCCTTGTCGTCCACCTTTTTTGATGTCTTCGCAGAACTTTCCGCACTCTTTTTTTGAGGCGTCCTCGTCGTTTTCTTTGATTTCACGGGGCTTTCCTCTTTATCGGTGTCCTTTTCATCTACAAGTATACGCTTTTTTTCCATATCCTCCACCCTCAAGATAACATCACTTAACACATTCATGTAATTAATAAATGCCTCGTAAGGAGTTTCGTAAGGAGAAACGTAACGGTGGAAATCATTATCCGAGAATAGTTTTGTCCTCATATAATAGAAATGGTCGCTCGATTGCAAACGCCAGTAATCCTTATCCAGAGCCTGATCGTTCAACGCCCTCACCCGAGGTTGTATCTTGAACAACTCCTCGAATGCCTCCGTTTGCAGTTCGTTCCCTAACCATCCTGTAATATCTTTTTCTTCATCCGACCATGAAATCGGGTATGGCACGTGCAAGGGTGCCACGGGTTGATGCTTCTTCACCACCTCTTTCGGCGTCAAAAACTCGAAATCCGTCATGGAGAATATATATTCCGGCAACGATCGCATAAACTCGAAAATACCCGTTTCTGCGGATTGGTTCTCGCCGAACGTTTCGTAATTCATAAACAGATTCACTATCTCGCTCTCCGCCGCACTCTCGTTCAACCAACGGGCGTATTTATCCGCCGTGATCGGCCACTCGTTCCAACCCCGCTCGCCAAAACGCATGGAAAGATCATCGCTCAACCGGGAATTCTTCAACAACAACTTCAGTTTCGGGTTCGCCGCGTTCGTGTACAGGAAATTCGGACTCTTCCATCCCAACACATGCTTCGCCCCGTCCGTCAGCATCGCTTCAAATCCCATCGCGGCCACCCGCTCCCCGATCAGATCGGAATATATCAACGAAGAATTGCGCAGCGTCACCGGTTTCTGACCGAACAACTCCTCCATTCTCTCCACGTGCCGCTTCACCTGCAACTCGAATTCATCGGTAGACGAGAGGGATGCCAGCGAATGGGGATAAGTTTCCGCCAGAAACTCCACGCACCCGGTCTTCGCCAACTCTTGGAAACTCTCGATCACCTCCGGGGTATGCAGGGCAAACTGTTCCAATGCCGACCCGGAAATGGAAAAACTCACCTTGAAATTCTCCCCGTAATGCTTAATTATATCCATGATTAACCTGTTCATCGGCAAATAGCATTTCTCCGCCACCCGCCGGATTGTCGAGCGATTCACGTACTCGTCAAAATAATCATGACGTTTGCCTATATCAAAAAAGCGATACCTTCTCAGTCTCACCGGTTGATGTATCTGAAAATAGAAACACAATGTCTTTCTCATAACCATACATTTTTAATTGAGAATTGAAAATTGAAAATTGAAAATGACTTCTCCCTTTTCTTCCTTTTCAACCGTCTATTTTTATTACTTAATTTAAATTCCTAACACGTTTTCGTACACCTCTTTTACTTTTAAAGCGGCATTTTCCCATTTCAACTGATTGACTTCCTCCAATCCTTGTTCACCCGCCATTTTACCCAGTGCAGGGTAAGACAGTAAAGCATACATGGCGTCCGCCAATGCGTCCACATCCCAATAATCAACTTTAATAGAATGCTTCAAAACCTCTGCCACCCCGGATTGTTTGGAAATGATAGTGGGTACACCCGCCCTCATTGCCTCCAGCGGAGAGATACCGAAAGGTTCGGAAACAGAAGGCATCACGTACACGTCGCTGTACGAGAACATCTTCTGCACGTCGTCCCCCCGCAAGAATCCGGTGAAATGGAACTTTGTCGCTATCTTCAACTGTGCCACCCGACGGATAGACCGGTTGAACAGGTCACCGCTTCCCGCCATAACGAAACGCACGTTAGGATAACGTTTCAAGACTTTGTACGCTGCTTCTATAAAATACTCGGGACCTTTCTGGAAAGTGATCCGTCCCAAAAACGTAACCACCTTCTCTTTCACGCCCCGTTCAACTTCCATGTCCTCGCGTGTTTGAAAATCCACGGCGTTATGAACGGTCACCACCTTGTCGGGATCAATACCGTAACGATTGATCACGATATTACGCGTCAAGTTACTCACGGTAATCACCCGGTCGGCGACCTCCATTCCCCGCCGTTCGATATCATACACCTGTTGGTTCACATGCTCCCCGCTCCGATCATACTCCGTGGCGTGCACGTGAATCACCAGCGGTTTGCCCGAAACCTTCTTTGCCACTATCCCGGCAGCATACGTCAGCCAGTCGTGCGCGTGTATAATATCAAAATCCTGCTGCGCCGCTATCGTCCCAGCCACCATGGCGTAGCGTGCAACCTCCTCCATCAGATTCGCCCCGTATTTACCGGAGAACTGAAACTTGTTACGGAAAGTGATATGTTCCCCGTGCTCCCCGGTCTTCACCGCTTCTGTCACCGTTCTCTCGAAAGTTTCCGGATCGAGATAAGGCACCAGATTGGAACCGATCTCCATAAAGTTCACGTTCTGCCAGTATTCGTCCAATGTAGAATACTCGCTCATCATTTCTACATCACTCGCATTAATGATCTTTGCAACACTTTGGTCTTCATCACCCCCGGCCTTAGGCATAACGAACATGATTTTGACTCCATGTTTAGCCAATCCCTTCGTCAAGCCGTAACTGGCCGTTCCCAAGCCCCCTGCAATATGTGGTGGAAACTCCCACCCAAACATCAATACTTTCATATTATATAATTTATATGTGTGGCAACATGAATGATTTATTCATATTTTCTAATTAATTCCATGCTTCTCAAGACTTCTCCCACACTCCAAGCCTGAGATATGCTTCCGTTCGGGTGATGTGGAGGATCACCGTCATACACTTCGGCAATCGAACATACCCCGTAAAGCGTCATATCATCCTCGAATCCATCCAACAACTCCTTCGCCTCGGGTAAAAACTGTTTCCCGTACAACTTCAGATTCGCTTCTATATACGCCCCAATCAGCCAAGGCCATACCGTACCTTGATGATACGCTTCGTCCCGGTGATTCTGGTCGCCCTCGTAATGCCCGTGATAATTCGGGTTCTCGGGTGATAAGGTACGGAGTCCCTTGGGGGTCAACAATTCTTTGGTAATCACCCTCAACACGCTTTCTTTCATATCGTCGGTAATCGGGGAATAAGCTAAAGAACAAGCGAATACCTGATTGGGTCTTACCCACAGGTTCTGTCCCCGCTCGTCCGCGTAATCCGCCAGATACCCCTTTTCCTCGTTCCAGAAAGTTTCCACGAACGACTTCCGTATCAACTCCGGCATATCTTTCCATTCTTCAACAAATTTCTTGTCTTTTGCCTCTTCTGCCAACTTTAACGAGTAGCAAACGGCATTGTACCATAACGCGTTGATCTCAACGGCATACCCGGCTCTGGCTGTCACGGGCACACCTTTTACCACGGCGTCCATCCACGTCAACGCTTTGCCGGGCTGCGACGCCCAAATCAGACCGTTACCGTCCATATGCAACCCGGGGTTAATACCGTCCCGGAACGCCGTCAGAATCGCTTTCATCTTGCTCCCGTAGGTCTTCCATATCACTCCCGGTTCGTTCAGAGCCTCGTCATACTGTTGCACCGCCCAGAAGTACCACATCGGGGCATCTATCGAGTTATATGCCGCTTTATCCCCCTTACCGATATTCGGGAACAAGCCGTTGTGTAACTGCCGCGACATCGTGTCGAGCACTTCTTTACACTCCTTCAAGTTGCCGCAGGCAGCCAACGTCAAACCGGGCAAGGCAATAAACGTGTCACGTCCCCATCGCCCGAACCACGGGTAACCCGCCACCACCTCCGTGTCTTTACCGTCATGCACGATAAACTGCGAAGCGGAATAGGTCAAACAACTCTCGCAATCGTCACGGTGTTTCCGTTTTTCTTCCAATTGTTGGAACTTACGTTTCAAACCGCCGGTTTTTACTTCCTCCGTCGAAGCGGAGAAAATGATACTCTCTCCTTTCTTGATCGGCACCTCCAAGTATCCCGGCACGAACAAATCTTCCTTGTAATCATACCCGCGTGCCTTCTCCTCCAAGTATTCTATATTATAATACCAGTCGGGTACCGCCACGAACTCGTTCGCCTTGCTCAACTGCATATTCAACGCCGGAAACCCGACGTAGAGCTTCGAACGGATACCGTTTTCAACCGTCTCGTACTTCGTGTTTGCCATCATATTCGCCCGGCTCAACGCGTGCGCGTTGCGATAGGCAAGAAACGGCTTCAAACGCAGAAACGTTTCCGAATGAGCGTCTTCCAGTGTATAACGTATCAATAACTGTGCCTCATTGTGCACCATCAAGATTTCTTTTTTTAATACGACGCCTCCTACCCGATACGTCAATGTAAACAGCGGATCATATTCCAGATCCACGATATATTTATGCCCGCGAGGCTCGTATATCCCGGGGTATTTGTGTATACCCAAGTTAAATTCCTTGCCGTGCTGAACTATCGTTTCGTCCAACGAGGACAACAACACGTGGTTCTCCCCGCCGAACTCCTTGATCGGCACAACCAGTAACCCGTGATACTTCCTCGTGTTATAACAGACTATGGTCGTCGAAAAATATCCCCCGGCCCTATTGGTCGAAAGCACCTCTCTTTTTAAGGAATATTCCAAGTTAACCAATTCTTCTTTGTTGAAATTCAAATAACTCATGTTTCAATTTTAGATTTAATGATTTTAGATTTATAATTGCAGATTTCATTAATCGTAAATCGTCAATCATAAATCATAAATTATTCTATGATCGTCGTAAGATCATCCCCGTTCTCGCGGGTATATATAAACTTAACTGTCCCCGACCGGGCGACACGTAACGGGTGAAATGTTCCGTCCCGTGGTTTATTCGTCCCGCCCCGTCAAATGCCTTGTCATCCGTGTCCAGAATATAGGTAAACTTACCGGAAGGTGCGTCAAACTTGTAATCCGGGAAAGACTTCTCCGGGTTGAAGTTAAACACGAACATCACGTCCCCCCGCGTAAAGATCAATATCTGCCGCTCGTTATCCCGAACCAGCGGTTCCGGACGCCAATCGAACACGCGGTTATCCGTTACAGCCTGCAACATGGCTTTATCGAAAACGTTGAGGAAACGGAAACGCAGGTTCTCGTCGTCAACCAGACTCCACAACCTCCGGGCGTGCTCGTAGCTCCAACCGTTGCCTTCCCGCGGGAAATCTATCCATTCCGGATGTCCCCACTCGTTACCCATGAAATTCAGATAACCGTCTGCCGCCGTGCCTATCGTCACCAATCGGATCATCTTGTGAAGCGCCATGCCCCGGTCTACAATGACATTCGAGTCAAACACACTCATCGAAGTGTAAACGGCCTTATCCACCAGCCGGAAAAAGATCGTCTTGTCACCCACCAACGCTTGATCGTGACTCTCGGCGTAACTAATCGTGTGTTCCTCATCCCGCTTGTTCGTCAACTCGTAGAACAGATCGCCCACGTGCCACTCCTCGTCCCGTTTCTCTTTCAGCAATTTAATCCAGTAATCCGGCGTACCCATGTTCATCCGGTAATCGAAGCCCATCCCCCCGTCCTCTATCGGGGAAGCCACGCCGGGCATACCACTCACGTCTTCGGCTATGGAAATTGCATCGGGCAATACTTGATGAATCACCCGGTTTGCCAAAGCCAGATAAGTAATCGCGTTCTCGTCCTCGTTCCCGTCGTAATACATCGAGTATTCCGTGAAACTCCGTTCGATACCGTGATCCCAGTAGAGCATACTCGTGATCCCGTCAAAACGAAAACCGTCAAAATGAAACTCCTCCAACCAGTATTTACAGTTCGACAACAGGAAATTCAACACTTCATGCTTCCCGTAATCAAAACAACGCGAATCCCACAACGGGTGGTGTCCCCGCGCACCGGGATAGAAATACTGGTCTGTCGTGCCGTCAAAACGACTTAACCCCTCCTCCTCGTTGTTCACCGCGTGAGAATGCACGATATCCATGATCACCCGAACCCCCATACCGTGTGCCGCGTCAATCAAGGCTCTCAACTCTTCCGGAGTCCCGAAACGGGAACTCACGGCGAAGAAATTAGCCACTTGATAACCGAACGAACCGTAATACGGGTGTTCCTGTATCGCCATCAATTGTATCGTGTTGTACCCCAAGTCCACGATCCGGGGCAACACGAACAAACGAAATTCCGTGAATGTCGCCACCCTCCGGTGCTCCGTCGCCATACCGATATGCGCCTCGTAAATCAAGGGATTCTCCGCGCGGGGCGGTCGCTCGTTATGCATCAAATAGGGATGCAGCGGCTCCCATACCTGCGCGCTGTACACTTTCGTGTATTCGTCCTGTACCACCCGTCTGACGTGCGAAGGCAGACGTTCGCCGCTCCCGCCGTCCCATTCCACCAACAGGCGATACAGCATCTCGTGAGCCAACACATCCGCCGGCAGACGAATTTCCCAATTCCCGCTGCCCGCTTTGGTTAGCGCGTAATCGGGATGCTTCCGCCAATCATTAAACTCCCCGAGGAAATAAATCGCCGTGGCGTTCGGTGCCCATTCCCGGAACACCCATTCGTTCGCCGTCCGGTGTAACCCGTAATATAAATAAGAGTTACACGAATCAGCCAACCGTGTAGTCCTGTACGTGAATTCCCGCTCCATATCCAGCACCTGACGGTGCCTCCGCTCGATAATCCCCTCGTACGGCCGTAATAATTTATCTTGTTCCACGAGTTTTAGCATCATATATCTTTTTTTAATCAATTACTTTTCAAATCAACCGCTTTAATGTTACAATCCGGTTAGAAAACGGTTACCATTAATTTACGTGGAATCATGGCTTTTGTTCTATTCACGGGTAAAAAATTATCCTCCTTTCTTGCCAACCCGTGAAGTCCCCCACCGAACCGGGACAATATTCTTTTCGCCTTACAATATACAACAATTGAACCACATTCCATACTTTTTAGGTATATATTTGTCAAAAAAGAGAAAATATTACAGATTTCCGTTCAAATGAAAAATTCTTATCTTTGCCACGCTAAAAAAGCCACAAAGCCGACACGTTTGATTTTTCAATCATAAATCAAGAAATCATAAATCGTAAATGAACAAAAATATATGAATATACTCGTCAACACCGCCTATTTTCCCCCGATTCAATACTTCTCGGAGATCAAGAACTGTTCGGAAATACTCGTCGAACAACACGAGAGTTACGGGAAACAAAGTTATCGTAACCGTTGCGACATCATGACCGCCAACGGCGTCATGACCCTCTCCGTTCCTGTCGTGAAAGGGGCTTCCCTCAAGATTCTCACGAAAGACGTACTCGTTGACTATTCCACCAACTGGCAGAAACTCCACTTCAAGGGCATCGAATCCGCCTACAAGAATTCGCCTTATTACGACTATTATATTGACAACCTTCTTCCCTTCTTCGAGCGAAAAGAAAAATACCTCCTCGACCTCAACACGAAAATATTACGCGAGCTCATGGAAAACATCGGTCTTAACCGCCCCCTCACGTTCACGGAAGATTATTACCCCATCACCGCGAACCACGACGACCTCCGTGACGTCATCCACCCAAAACCGTCCCGCCGCCGCGCAGAACGCCCTTTCACGCCCAAACCATACCACCAGACCTTTGCCGAGCGTTTCCCATTTACCCCCAATCTCAGTATCATAGACCTGCTTTTTAACATGGGGCCGGAAACGGGAGGTTATCTTTAATTCGCTTTCAGCGAATTAAAGGTTGCATTTGCCTTCAGCAAGTTGCTTCGGGAATCTTTTCAATCACTCAATCTAAAATCTAAAATCTAAAATTAGCAATCTCCTTTATCATCATCTCCGCGAACCGCTCCGACGCACCGGGTTCTCCCAACCGTCCGTTCACTTCACGATAACCGGACAACATCCGCTCGCGGTTTTCCCCGTCGGGCAGGATAGCGGAAAGCTCCCGCAGGATATTGCGTTCGTTCAGCTTTTGCATAAGCAACTCGGGCACCACCTCCCTCCCCGCGATCAGATTCACGAGAGAGATATATTTCACTTTCACGAAAGTCTTGAACAGGAAATAACTGAGAGCACCGCCTTCCCCGCTATAACAAACCACTTGCGGGGTTCCGAGGATAGCGGTTTCCAGCGTCGCCGTGCCGGACGTGACCAGCGCGGCACGGGCTTGCTTCACGAGGCGATAAGTCTGCCCGTAAACAATCCGCACGTTCTTCCCTTGAATATAAGGAGCGTAATCGGCATCCATCATCGAGGGCGCCCCCGCGATCACGAACTCGTGGTCGGGGAAATGAGGCATCATCAGCAACATCTTCGGCAGCACGTGCTTCAACTCCTGCGTGCGGCTACCCGCCACGAGAGCGATAATCGGCTTGCCCGACAACCCGTTCACGCGGGTAAACTCCTCGAATGATTCATGCTTGTGATCCCGATCGTGGATAGCATCCACCAGCGGGTTGCCCGCGTAATAAACCGGGTAACCGTACCGGGCGTAGAAATCCACCTCGAAAGGGAAAATCACGAACATCCGATCGACCAGTCGCTTGATCTTCTTCACCCGTCCCGTGTTCCACGCCCATATCTTCGGCGATATATAATAATAGACAGGGATACCCGCCTCCTTGATAAACTTCGCCACGCGCAAGTTAAAGCCACCGTAATCGACGAGAATCACAACATCCGGTCGCCACGCGAGAATATCCCGGCGGCACTCGTCGATATTCGCCTTAATCTTGTCGAGATTCTTCAACACGGTAAGAAACCCCATGATAGCGGTATCCTTGTAATGACGCACGATGTCACACCCGGCGGCACGCATCAAATCCCCACCCCACCCGCGCACCTCGGCGGCAGAGTCATGGTGTCTTAATCCCTTGATCAAATTCGAGGCGTGCAAATCACCCGATGCCTCCCCGGCTATAACGTAATATCTCATCTCTTCCAATATATTATTGACGCGGCAAGTTACAAAAAAAGTTCATAAGGTTTATAAGGTTTATAAAGTTTATAAAGTTGATTGACCCTCGCGGGCGCTTTATCCACGGCAGCATTGCTGCCGGTAAACACAGTCCGAAGGACACCCGTCACTTTATGAACCTTATAAACCTTATGAACCTTATAAACTTTTTTCTATCTTTGCCCCCCTAAGATGTAAAAAACAATCACGCATGAATATAGCAGGGAAGAGAGTGGCGTACGTCACTTTAGGATGCAAACTGAATTTCTCGGAAACCTCCACGATCAAGCACAGCCTCGAACAGGCGGGAGCGGTGACCGCGGGAGAAAAAGAGGGAGCGGACATCTTCGTCATCAACACGTGCAGCGTCACCGACATAGCGGAGAAAAAGGGACGGCAACTGATACGGAAAATCGTGCACCGGAACCCCGGCGCCTACATCGTCGTGGTAGGATGCTACGCGCAGTTGCGGGCACAGGAAATCATGGCTATCGAGGGAGTGAACCTCGTGCTCGGCGCGCGGGACAAATTCAACGTGGCACATTACCTCGCCCACCTCGAAGAACAGGAAAAACAAGAACCGCACTCGTGCGACATCTTTAAAGTGGGCAACTTCGACCTCGCTTACTCCTATGGCGACCGCACCCGCAGCTTCCTCAAGATACAAGACGGTTGCGACTATTTCTGCACCTATTGCACCATTCCTTTCGCTCGCGGGCGAAGCCGCAGCGCCACCATCCACGCCGTACTCGATGCCGCACGGGATGCCGCCGCGCGAGGCATACGGGAAATCATCCTCACGGGCGTGAACACGGGCGACTTCGGGCGGGGCACGGGCGAAACCTTCTTCCAGCTCCTGCAAGCCTTGGACGAGGTGGAAGAAGTCGAGCGTTTCCGGGTATCGTCCATCGAGCCGAACCTGTTGACGGACGAAATCATCCGCTTCGTGGCATCGTCGCACCGTTTTATGCCGCACTTCCACGTGCCGCTGCAATCGGGCAGCAACGAAGTGTTGCACCTCATGAAGCGCCGCTACGACCGGGAACTATTCGCCGCCAAGGTACGGGAAATCAAGACCCTTCGCCCCGACGCCTTCATCGGCGTGGACGTGATAGCGGGAGCGCGGGGAGAAACGCCCGAGGCATTCGAGGACGCGCGGGAATTTATCGCGGGACTCGACGTGTCGCAACTGCACGTGTTCCCTTACTCGGAACGCGCCGGAACCAAAGCACTCGAAATCCCGTATATCGTGTCGCAATCGGAAAAACACCGCCGGGTAAACGTCCTGCTCGACATATCCGAACAGAAACTGCGCTCGTTCTACACGGCACACGAGAACGAAACGCGCCCCGTGCTGTTCGAGGACAGCGAAACGGACGGGTCTATATGCGGATTCACGGATAACTATATCCGGGTGGAACTGCCTTACGACCGGACACTGGCCAACCGCATCGTGCCCGTCAAGTTAGGCACGATAAACGCGAACGACAACATGAACGGAACAATAAACTAAAACGACAAGCAACATGAATATCCTAGTAACGGGAACAGCGGGTTTCATCGGTTTCTACCTAGTGCGGAAACTACTGGCATCGGGACATACCGTGTACGGTATCGACTCTATCAACCATTATTACGACGTATCGCTCAAACTCGATCGCCTGCACGAGTGCGGGATAGACCATCCCGAACCGAAAAAAGAAATCGTGTCCGCGCGATACCCCGCTTACACCTTTTGCCAGATAGACCTCTGCGACGCGGAAGCCGTGAACCGGCTGATGGAAACCCGCCGCTTCGACGCCGTGGTGAACCTCGCGGCACAGGCAGGCGTGCGCTACAGCCTGACGAACCCGGAGAGTTACGTGCAGAGTAACGTGGTAGGCTTCCTCAACCTGCTGGAAGCGAGCAAAAAAGCGAACTGCAAGAAATTCATATACGCCTCGTCATCGTCCGTGTACGGGAACAACCCATCCGTGCCTTTCAAGGAAACGGACAACGTAGACCACCCTATCAGCATCTACGCCGCCACGAAGAAGGGCAACGAACTGATGGCGTTCACCTACGCCCATCTCTACAAGCTGCAAACCATCGGGCTACGCTTCTTCACGGTATACGGGCCGTTCGGTCGCCCGGACATGGCACCCATGCTCTTCGCCAACGCCATACGGAACGACGAAACCATACGCGTCTTTAACAACGGCGACCTGTCGCGCGACTTCACCTATATCGACGATATCGTCACGGGAATCGAGAAAATCGTCACCACTCCCGGCGTAATTCGGGAAGATGTACCCGGCGTACCCGCTACCATATATAACATAGGGCACGGCTCCCCCGTGCAACTCATGGATTTCGTCCACCTGCTGGAAAAACACATGGGACGCGTTGCCCGCAAAGAATTCGTGGGGATGCAGGCGGGTGACGTCTACCGGACATGGGCGGACACCACCCGGTTGCGAGAAGACTACGATTACACGCCCTACACCTCGCTGGAAACGGGTATCGCCCGCTTCGCGCGATGGTTCAAAGAATACTACAAGAAATGAGAACGATAAAACGAGTGCGGGCGGTCTACTTCAGCCCGACGGGAACCACGCGGAAAGTGGTCGCCACCGTGGCAAAGCACATCGCGCGGGCGTTGAACGCCACTCGCGGCGAGTATGATTTCACCTTGCCCGAGGCGAGAACCGCCCCGTTGGTCTTCGCCGACGACGAACTCGTCGTTTTCGGTACCCCCGTCTATGCCGGACGAGTACCCAACGTACTACTCCCCTACCTCGCCACCATCGCGGGCAACGGGGCTTTGGCGGTACCCGTCACCGTGTTCGGAAACCGGAATTACGACGATGCCCTCGTCGAACTTCGGGACATCCTCGCCCGCGGCGGACTCCACCCCGTCGCTGCCGCCACTTTCGTCGGGGAACACTCGTTCTCCCGCGTTCTCGCGAAAGACCGTCCCGACACGCGCGACCTCGACACCGCCGCCGCCTTCGCGCTTGACGTTGCCGCCGCGTGCAACACGCTCCCCGCGGAACCGCCCCTCGTGGAAGTACCCGGTACCCCTTACCCCTATCGCGGGTATTACACGCCCCGTGACCGTCACGGCAACCCCATAGACATACGCAAGGTGAAACCCCTTACCAACGACCGCTGCAATGACTGCGGACTATGCGCCAAAGTCTGCCCCATGGGCTCGATTAACCCCGACAACGTGAAAGAAATCACGGGTATCTGTATCAAATGCGGTGCCTGCATCAAGAAATGCCCCCGGGATGCCAAATACTACGATGACGCCGGATACCTCTATCACCAGCACGAACTGGAAGAAACGTACCCGAGAAGAGCCGCGGTTGGCCTTTTCTATTCGGGGACTTCTTGATTTTAGATTTATGATTTATGATTTTAGATTGAAGGATTTTAGATTGGTAATCCTTCAATCATAAATCAAGAAATCATAAATCATAAATCCCCTCCCTCCCTCCACGCTTACTTATCTGCAACTTACCTGTAACTTATCTGCAACTTATCTACAAATTCAGATAAATACTTGATAAAGTAAATATTTTTTACTAATTTTAAGTCGTCGAGGAACGTGGGAGGATATGTTACACCTTAAAATCGGCTACCATGAAAATAGAAGACGAATCAAACGAACGACCGCGCAAGTATCGGGTAAACGGAATCACGTTCTACTACCGCAACGGGAAACTATGCGCCATGCCAAGTACCCGGGAAAAAACGAAAAAACCGCCGACGGAAAAACAAATCGAATCGAGGGAAGCCCTCGAAGTCGCGACAGATTGCGCGATTAACTTTTTCAGAACCAACGGTATACTGTGCATAGCGTGGGACGCTTACGCGAAGCTATTCCGCAAAAACCGCCTCGATATCTTCAAGATGATTAACTACCCCGTGCTTGACGCGAAATTGCTAGGCGTGGACTACTTCCCCGATTTCTTTTTCTGCAAGGGCAAACTCGTGCCCCCGCGGGAAACATGGGTAAACCGCGAAGACCTGTTGCTCTTTCCCATGTGGGAACATCCCGACAGGGAATACGGCTTGTCAAACCCGGACGACCTGCTGATGATGGGGTATTTCTACGAATCGCACCCCGACATGCCGTTGCTCGTCGTGACGGATGTCACCCGCGGCGAACGTTTCGCCCAAATCCAACTGCCCGACCTCGGCTACCCGCCGACGGAGACGCTCCACCTCTACCTCTTTTTCCGCTCGCCGGACTGGACGACATTCTCGGACAGCAGGTACGTGAAAGCGTAATAATTCTAAATTCTAAATTTTATTTATTAAATTCGCGACGAGTTAAATTTCATAAACCGCATGTAAAATGGTCAAAGAAACTTTCAAGTTTTCCATTAGAAGACTGATACAAACCAAGATTAACGGGGGTATTATTCTTCTATTCGTGGCAGTGGCGGCAATGCTTATCGCCAACTCCCCCCTGCAAGAGCACTACACCTCTCTCTTGTCGAAAAACATTTCCCTCACTATCGGGAATTTCAACCTCTTTGACCGCCATGACGGCAACCCGATGACGTTACTCGACTTCATCAACGATGCTCTCATGGCTATTTTCTTTTTCTCCGTGGGACTGGAAATCAAACGGGAACTGCTCGTCGGCGAACTTTCCACCCCGCGCAAAGCCCTGCTCCCGGTGGTAGCGGCCTGCGGGGGTATGATTATGCCCGTCCTCCTGTTCTGCCTCATCGGGCAACCCGGTCTTGCCATGCGGGGAGCCGCCATACCTATGGCGACCGACATCGCGTTCTCGCTCGGGGTGCTTTCCCTGTTGGGTAAGAAAGTCCCCCTCAGCCTCAAGATATTCCTAACCGCTTTCGCCGTGGTGGACGATATCGGGGGCATCATCATCATTGCCCTGTTCTACAGCTCCCATCTCGTGATGAACTACATTATCGCCGCCGCCGCGGTGGTGGCACTCCTTTACATCGGGGGACGGCAAGGCATACACAACAAGTTGTTTTTTATCTTTTTCGGTATCGTCGTCTGGTGCCTGTTCATTAACGCGGGGATACACCCCACCATCGCGGGGGTTATCGTGGCGTTCACCGTGCCCGCCCGCCCGAAATTGCATATATACAAATACGTCAACAACATCCGGGAAAGCCTCAAACGCCTCCCCGAAGACTCGAACGAAATCATTCTCAGCAACTCGGAATTATCCATACTGAAAAGCATCGAGTCGGCGTCCGACAAAGTGGTCAGCCCGCTACAAGCCATGGATGACGACTTGCGCTTCCTCGTCAACTACATCGTGATGCCGCTTTTCGCTTTCGCCAATGCCAGCATCTCGTTCGAGGGCTTCACGCTCGCCTCGCTGCAAGGCGTGTCGATAACGATCTTCATATCGCTCGTCGTCGGCAAACTGGTCGGCATCTTCTCGTTCACCTACCTCAGCATCAAGGCGGGATGGCTCACGATGCCCGACAAAATGAACACACGCACGCTCTTCGGCATCTCCCTGCTCGGGGGTATCGGCTTCACGGTTTCACTGTTTATCGCCAACCTCTCGTATTCCGGCATGGGCGAGGAAGGAGCCATGTTGCTCAATCAAGCCAAAATCGGGATCATCGGTGCCTCTTTATTCGCGGGAGTATGCGGTTACTTTTACTTGAAATACGCGCTGAATAAAAAAACACGAAAATAATTTTGAAAGCCCGATAAAGTCTTTATATTTGCATCCGCATTTGGAGAGGTGGCAGAGTGGTCGATTGCGGCGGTCTTGAAAACCGTTGTACCGCGAGGTACCGGGGGTTCGAATCCCTCCCTCTCCGCGAAAGCAAGTCACTGAAAGAGAGTTAGTACACGAGAACTGACTCTCTTTTTGCATTTAAAGGGATTTGAACCCTTTCTAATTCATACATTATCTTTTCCGGCAAATGCAATCCGTCAGGTGGTCGTTGATAAACCCCGAAGCCTGCAAGTGGGCGTAACAAATCGTCGTTCCGAAGAATTTGAAGCCGCGCTTTTTCATATCCTTGCTCATCGCATCGGACACGGGAGAAGACGCCGGGATATCACTCAATGACCGAACGGTGTTGATAATCGGTTTTCTGTCGGGAAAGAAAGAGAGCGTATAGTCGTAGAAACTCCCGAACTCCTTTTGCAACGCAAGGAACAATCTCGCGTTGGTGATTGTCGATTTGATTTTCAGGCGGTTTTTCACGATGCCGTCAAACTGCATCAACCGCTCGACATCTTCATCAGTCATTCGTGCCACCCGCCCGGCATCGAAATCACAAAAAGCCTCACGGTATCCTTCCCGCTTCCGAAGAATGGTTATCCAACTCAATCCGGCTTGGGCACTCTCCAGTACAAGAAACTCGAATAGCTTCTTATCATCGGTTACCAACCTTCCCCATTCCTCGTCATGGTATTTCACGTACAACTCATCGGTTCCGCACCAACCACAGCGTTCGTTTACTATATCTTGCATAATCATATTACATGTTTTCGAGTTTAATTACCCGGTAAATATACGCTATATTTACCGGATAGTAAAGACAAAATTCGTCCATTCGTCGATAAAATCAGCCTGTTCGTTGATTATATTTTGAAGATCGGGTATTCGGTTATACTTTTATCACACAACTAAAAATAGAAACAAGAGAATAGTGTTTATCATTAAACTTAGAGAGCAATAAAGTTTGCAACCACCAGAGGCGGGCGGCACTCACAACACCTCCAATTGATATTCATCCCAACACAAAATTGGTACCTGTGCCACCGCCTCATTTCTTTTCAAAATAACACGGCAAAGTTGGGGAGGAAGTTTTTTGATCAGGTGATTTAATAAAACGTTGCTTGTGCGGCTGGAATCATTCAATCTAAAATCTCTAAATCTAAAATTAATAAACTCCTCCGTCTGCTTCGCAGCCACCTCCTCTATAAACAGAGGAGGAGCTGGAATACAGTCTTAAACGCCAGAGAAGCAACTTGTAACTTGCCGAAAGCGCCCCCCTAAATAGCGTCCTTCTTCGCGTATTCGGAAAATTCGCAACCGAAGGTGTCGGCGAGGTAATTATCCAATTCGTCGGCTTTGAAGGCCATATTTGTCAAGTTCTTCTGAACTTCCTCGCCGTATTCGGAGAACACATCCGAGATATGTACCCGATAGGAAATGTAAATCTGATTGCCGTCCAAACCGAATTGATAGGGACGCACGTCCGCGTTGAGCAAGTACGAAAGCACGGGTTCGAGATTCTTTTTCGGCAACACGTTGAGCGGTGAAGTGCAGAACAGGTATTGGCGATTGTAAACAAACATACGGATCTCGGAACTTCCTTTATGGAATACCCAACTCTCGTATCCCACGCGGGCAAGCACGGGATTGATGCCCATCGCCTCGATGGCTTCCTCGCAGAACACGGCAAGGTCGGTCAACGTTCTTTCCTTGAACACGTTTTCCGGCAATTTGTCACCGCAAGAGGGGCAATATTCTTCCTCCTCGGATATGAACTCGTCGCAACTGTTACACTGCACGTTAAATATCGAGGTATCGAGGTCGGCAATCTGCTCGAGCAACTCGCGCAAAGAGGCAACCGGGATACCGAATCCCATGTTATCGGCATTATTGAGTTTACTTACCGTGATAGCCACCAGCTCGTTGCTGTCGTTGAACATCGGTCCCCCGCTGTTACCGGGATTCACCGCCGCGTCGGTCTGGATATAGTAACTGTCGTTCATCAACTGACGGGGCGAAGATACAGTACCCTCGGTAACCGTGAAAGGCATACCGAAAGGATATCCAGCCACGTTGATTCTCTGCCCGATAGAAACTTCGTCGAGGGCGGATAACGCGATCTCGGGAAGCGCGGAGAAATCACCGTCCGCTTTCAGCAAAGCGATATCGCGCGCGGGATTGACCAATACCACACGGGCGTAAAATCTGTTTTTGTCGTTGTCTTGCAGAGCCACTTCACGGAACCCTTCCACGACATGATAATTTGTTACAAATAAATCATAGTTTTTCAGGTAGAAACAACTGCCTGATCCGCCGGCATGGTTTACTTTATAGACGGCTTTAAATATATTCTGTTCCATAATGTCAAAATTTCATCCTTGTTATTGATTGTTTCCCAACCCGGCAGCCAGTTCCTGTACTCTACGCGTGTATTCCTCCATGCTGATCTGCCCTTGCATCATCTGCATCTGCAAAGTCTGCACGTTGGCGAGATATTCCTGCATACCGCCCTGCATGGCTTGTTGCATTGCCTGTTGCATATTCTGGGCTACCTGATTCATATCCACGTTAGCGAAAGCGTTGTTCACCATCGTTCCGAAGTCCACGTCCTCGTCATCATCATCCGTGTCGAGTTCTCCTTCCATGATGTTATCCATTGCCTCGTGAAGAATCTGCGCCGCCTCATCCCACGGCATGGCCGAAGTCTTTGTCAACGCTCTCGTTACAACAGTATTCACGTCGTCCTGCACGTCATTGTAGAAATACATCTCGTAGAACTTGTACACGATCATCAAACAACACGTCTGGTAATCCCTCGCCTCGAACGCTTGGGTGGCGCGGTCGTATGTTCCCTCGAAATTCTCCTGTATATTCTTTAGATTGGAACGACGTTTCGGGGAGATAAAAGTTTCCACGAAATACAAGTCTTCCGCCAATTCTTCTTTCGTCATTGCTTGGACACGGGCAACCACGGACTTACCGTAATTCACCACTTCCGGCAGCGGGATGTCCTCCCGGTCCATTTCCCTAACCGCTTTATTCAAGTCATTGAGTAACTGTCCTTGCGGGTGAGCGTAGTAAAGGATTTTCAACAGGGTAGTGTCGAGCACGTTCCACGCGAAACCGTATTTACGGTCGGCCTCGAAGCCTTTCACCGCGTCCATACATTCCCGACAACTCAACTGAATGACCTCGTACACGTTATCAAGCGTTTCCGCGTCGAAAGGCGTTACCTTGGGTTCATAAATACGTACTGCCCCGAACTTCGTTTCGAACTCGTCGTCGTATTTATCTCCCGTGCGGCATATCTCTTCCAACACGTAATACATCTTGTAAGGCTGTGCCAACGCGAGCGGGCAACTGTATTTGAAGAACAGTTTTTCATCCCGCAACTCGATCTGTGCCAGATCCATGTCATTAAAATTCAAGCCTGCTACCTGACGCAATAGAGGTACCCTGCTTTTGTCCGGCAATGCAAGGAACGGCGCTGTAACGTGTACTTGCCCGTCCTCGATCTTTATCGATACCACGATCGAACCGTGCGGAACGTTAAACTCTGTTCCTGCCGAATTACCGTATTTCTCCCGCAAGTCCGGGTTCACGTAATCGAGCAAGGTATGGAAAGCTTTCAGGTAATCTCCGTTCTCGAAGGCTTCCAAGCTTTCGTCGAAGGCATCGACGTTGATTTTACTTTCCGTTGATGTTATCGTGGAAAGATTAAATGTCAAGGTTTGTTTCATGACTTATAAGGTATTAAATAATTAATAACAACTTCACGCACTCATCCACGCCATACACGCAGAAAGTGCGATAAAAGTAGGGAAAAATCTTTTCCCTTCACAGACTGGCGAAAGTTTTTTTGTTTTCTCTGTAAATATCATCATATTTGATTCGTCCGCGGGACAGGGCAAAACGCAGAAGATTAACAAAATCCTTTTCACAACTAAATAGTGGTATTTTGAGATTAATTATTTACTTTTGTCGGGAAATAGATTGGCAAAATAGAATAGATCCCATTTCCAAAAGACGTGATTATGTCAAAAACAGATAATACCACTATCTCGAATAGTGAATTAGAGAGTTTGCGAGAGAAGGAACTTATACTCCAAGAACTGCAAAAAACAGCCAAGCTCGGGTGGTGGAAAGTGAATTTCGAAACGCATGAAATCCAATGCTCGGATTACGTGGTGGATATACTGGGGCTTAAAGGGAATACGCTAACAACAAATCAAGTTCTGAACTTGATTAACGAGAAATACCGTCAACGGGTGAGCGCAAACCTCCCGCACTTGAGAAACCAGAATTTCTACGATGAAATATTCCCTATTATGACAAGATTCGGGGAAATGTGGATACATTCCAAAATCGGGAATAGAGTCATTGAAGAGGACGGAACGATCACGGCTATCGGTTATTCCAAGATTCTGGAGGAAGAAGAGAATATTCTCATATCAAAAGCAAGAGAGGAGAACCAGTTGAAAGAACTGATGTTACGCCAGTATTCCCTGTCACAATCCTTATCCAAATTTCTTAAAAACCCGGATTCCGACCAAGTGATTACCGACACGTTGAAAGAGGTTCTTAAACAATTTGATGGGGATAGAACCTATATTTTCAAGTACGATAAAAAAAAGGACACGCAAAGTTGTATATACGAGGCGACAAAACCCGGCGTTCAACCGGAAATAGATACATTGCAAGACATGGATTCCAATCATATCGGGTGGTGGAGCAAACAGATACTCAATAATATCCCGATTATCATCAATCATCTCGACGAGTTGCCCCCCGAGGCGGAAACGGACAGACAAGTACTGGCACGTCAGAATATTGCCTCCCTGTTGGTCATTCCCCTCGCCTCCAGCGACGGGATATGGGGATACATGGGCATCGACATCGTCAATCGTCCCCGCCTGTGGACTCACATCGATAAAGAATGGTTTTTCGCCATATCGAATATCATTAATATTTGTATAGAATTACGTACCTCGGAGAGAGAAGCACGGGAACAACAACAATATTTACAAAAACTGTACGATCACATACCTATCGGTTATCTCCATTTGCAACTGATTTATGACGAGAACGGACAACCGTGCGATTTTAAATACCTTGACTCCAATCCCGCTTTCAACAGAATATCGGGAACACCCCCGAATTATTTCGACGGTAAAAATGCCAAAGATTTCGGAATAGAAGATCCAGAGAGCTTGCTCCGTCTGCATAATATCGTTTTGCAAAAGCAAGCAACGGAAAGCACCCGATTCATGGAAAAAACAGGTTTACAATACCGCCTGACTCTTTATTCGCCGGGAGAAAACGAGGTTGTGGCCTTATTCACGGATATCACGGAGCAACAAAAAGCGATCAAAGCACTCCGGCACAGCGAGGAAGCCCTGCGCAATATATATAAAAACATCCCCGTGGGTATCGAAATATATGACAAGAACGGCGATCTGCTCGACTTGAACGACATTGAGTCCGAGATGTTCGGTTTCAACCGGAAAGAAGACGTGCTCGGGGTGAACTTGTTCAAAAACCCCAATCTTCCGGCAGATAAACTGGAAGAACTACGACAAGGGAAAGAGATCATGTTTCCGCTTATATACAAATTCTCGAAGATCGACAAGGTATATTACAGCACGAAATACACGGGAAGCAAGCACTTGAGCGTGAAAGGTACCTGCCTTTATGACACGAACCACAACGTCGAGAATTACTTGCTTATCGTGATTGACAACACGGAAGCGTTCGAGAACTACCGGAAGATCGAAGAATTTGAAACCTTATTCAACAATATCGCTGAATTTTCCAAAGTGGGTATATGCAGGTGGAACCCGTTACAAAAGACATTCTTCGGGTCGGATGTTTGGTTTTACAACCTCAATCAGCAACCCCGTCATGTTCAGGATATCGAGGATGTCCACGAGTTCGTGTGCCCCGAGGATATCGTGAAATTGCAGGGGTTTCATCAACAAGTACTGGAAGGGAAAAGCAGGGAATTTGCTGACGAGGTGAGAGTGCGGGTCGGGCAAGAATGGCGCTGGTTACGCATCCGTTTTAAAGTCAAGGAATACAACCCGCAAAACGAGATAATCGAAGTGATCGGGTTGAATATAGATATTACCGAATCGAAAGAAACGGAACAGAACCTTCTGAAAGCCAAGTTACGGGCGGAAGAATCCGACCGATTGAAGTCCGCATTTCTCGCTAACATGAGTCATGAAATACGTACCCCGTTGAATGCCATCGTGGGGTTCTCGGCTCTCGTCGCTGAAACGGAAAGTATAGAAGAACGGGAACAATATCTTTCCGTTATCCAGAAAAATAACGAACTGCTCCTGCAATTGATTTCCGATATATTGGATCTCTCGAAGATCGAAGCCGGGACATTTGATATTTCTCTCGCTGTTTTTGATGTCAATAACCTGTGCAAGGAAGTCGTTTGCCTGCACACGATGAAATTAACGACAGAGGACGTGACACTCTCGTTTGAGGAGCATATTCCCCGATGTTTTATTTATAGTGACAGAAACCGGATCGCTCAAATCTTATCCAACTTTATCAATAACGCACTCAAATTCACGGAAAAGGGAAGCATCCGCCTCGGATATCATGTCACGGGCGAACGCATCGAATTCCACGTGCAGGACACGGGAATCGGCATCCCGGAAGAAAATATCGGGCACGTGTTCGAACGTTTCGTGAAACTCAACTCGTTTATACGAGGCACGGGGTTGGGGCTGCCTATCTGCAAAAGCATTATCGAGAAGTTGGGCGGAGAAATCGGGGTGGAATCAACCGTGGGCAAGGGATCACGTTTCTGGTTCAGCTTACCCTATAATCCGACAGTGGAATCCAAAGAAATTGATGAACAAGCGTTGTTTTTACCGGATTAATTTCCCTATTTTTGCACGAGTAAAAAACAATGTCCGACACGATGCTATTGTCTTCCGAAATACTTGACTTTGTCAGGGAACATCTCGATGATGAGCCCGCTCGATTGCAATTTCAAAGAAAGAACTACCCGGATAATCGGGTGGATATAGCTGTCGAACAAATCCATGCCCGCGCAAGAATCAAAGACAAGCTTCCCTCGTGGTTCGCTCATCCCGGTATATTTTACCCCTCGGCATTAGCAACGGAACAATGTTCGTCGGAACTTACTGCCGGCTACAAGGCATGCTTGATATCGGGCAACACGCTCTGTGACCTCACGGGGGGAATGGGTGTCGATTCTTATTTCTTTTCCCGTTCGACGGGTAGAGTAATCTACGTGGAACAGAATCCCTCGTATTGTGAAGCTGCACGTTATAATTTCAGCATACTGGGAGCGAATAACATAGAAGTAATACACGGGAATGGCACACAAGTAGCGGGGACTCTCGCGGCGGACACGTATTACATAGACCCCTCCCGCCGGACTCATGATAACAAGCGTATCTTTGCTCTTGCCGATTACGAACCTAACGTACTGGAAATAAAAGAGAACATACTCTCCCGCGGTAGCCGCTTGATCGTGAAAATATCTCCCATGGCCGATATCACGGCTGTCCTGCGCCTCCTGCCGGAAACGACCGAGGTACACGTGTTGTCGGTGAAAAACGAGTGCAAGGAGCTTTTGTTTGTACTGGACACGACGCCGGGGCAACACGCGTTAACGATACACGCCGTCAACTTTCCCGCTTCACGAATCGTGCAGAGATTCACTTTCACGCCGGAAGACGAGAGAGAAGCGCAACCAGACATGACGGATACGGTGGGGCAATACCTTTATGAACCCAATAGTTCCATATTAAAAAGCGGTGCGTTCAAGATTCCGGCAAATCGTTACGGGCTAAAGAAATTACATCGGCACAGCCATTTATATACCGGGGATACGTTAATCGGTAATTTCCCCGGTAGAATATTTCAAGTGGAAGAGGTCTTCGACTTCTCCAGCAAATGGCTGAAACAGATAGCCAAAACAATCCCGAAAGCAAACATCACTACCCGGAATTTCAAAATATCGGCAAACGAAATCCGTTCCCGAAGCAAGATGAAAGAAGGTGGAGATATTTTCCTACTAGCCACGACATTGAATAATGAAAAGGCGGTCGTCATTCGATGCCGCAAACCCGAGAATTGACGATTTCTCGATTTATGATTAGCCCAAAGAAACGGGGTAAGCGGGGAGAAATCTAATATTTAAAATCTAAAATTAATAATCTTTTCCTTCTCTCTCCCGTATAGGGACTAGAACTAAACGATACCAAAATGAAGATACAAACAGGTCATGGTACGATCACGCTGACTGCGCTTCTTGCCATTTATTCTATTTCCATGGTTACTTCCCTGCCGGGATTAGCCATATCCCCTATCTTGGGCGATCTCGAACATATTTTCAAAGGAGCAAGCGATTTGGAATTACAAATGCTGGAATCCCTTCCCTCGTTTATTATTGTACCCTTTATCCTGCTGGCGGGACGACTTTCCCTGCACGTGAACAAGAAACGGATTCTCATTATCGGATTAGCTATCTTCTTCGGGTGTAGTGTCGTGTACCCTTTCAGCAATTCTCTCGCGCTATTACTTGTTATCAGCGCATTGTTGGGAATTGGTGCCGGAATGATCATTCCTTTTTCCACGGGACTTATCGCGGATAACTTTTCCAAACGCTATCGTACCCGGCAATTGGGTATTGCCTCATCAATCACGAACTTAACGCTCGTGTTGGCGACATTCCTCGCCGGAGTCCTTGCCGATATCAACTGGCATTACGCCTTTCTGGTATATTGCCTGTCGGGGATTTCTCTGTTATTCGCCTTTAAACTGGACTCCACACCACATACTGTTGCACCCAAAACGACGACCGCCTCCACTACCCCATCCGCGTCAAGCACGAAACACAATTGGCCTGTTTCTTTGATGCTTCTTTATTATTTCATCACCTTTTTGGTTTTAACCGTACCGTTCAATCTCTCCATTTACATGGAAACAATGAAACACTACAAGGATCCGGACATTGCCGGTACGCTTATTTCCGTGTTCTTCCTCGCCATGACAATACCGGGATTTTTTATCAACAACATTATTTCAGTTTTGAAAACATACACGAACTTTATCGCCCTTTGCGCTATTGCCGTCGGTTTTATTTTATTCATACTGAAAGCAGGTCCCGTTATACTGACGATAGGCATTATACTCATCGGGTTAGGTTACGGAGCCATGCAACCGATCATATACGACAAAACTTCCTCAAGCACGGTGGAATCACACGCGACATTTGCCCTTGCACTCGTTATGTCAATGAATTACGTCGCGATTATCACCTATCCGTTCATCACCCAATGGCTGCAAGACCTCTTCTCCACGGACGCCTCCTACTTCCCGTTCCTGCTAAGCATGATACTGGGTGGAGCCTTTACCGTGTACGCTTATTTCAGAAGAAACAGTGCCGCCCTCGGTATGCAAACTCAAAGTTAAATATTGTGAGTAGAACAACCTTCATTTCCCTACTCCCGTATTTATCCCATGCAAGAGAGCAAAATGAACTAACCATCATATTAAATATAACATTCTAAACTAAATTAATTTAAGATGACAACAAATTCAAACACGAAAAGTACCGCGATGAAACTCGGCGTAATGACCTTGGCGATCATGAACGTCGCGGCGGTAGTGAGTCTCCGTGGACTTCCGGCAGAAGCCGTCTACGGATTGAGTTCCGCGTTCTACTACTTGTTCGCGGCCATCGTATTCTTAGTTCCAACAGCACTGGTAGCGGCAGAACTTGCCGCCATGTTCTCCCAAAAAGAGGGTGGAGTTTTCCGTTGGGTCGGAGAAGCTTACGGGAAAAGAGTAGGATTCCTCGCCATATTCCTACAATGGATCGAGAGTACGATATGGTATCCTACCGTGCTGACTTTCGGTGCCGTGTCTATCGCTTACATCGGTCTGGACACGTCAGAGGATGCTCTGCTTGCTTCAAACAAGCTCTTCACGTTGATAACCGTGTTGGCTATCTACTGGATTGCCACGTTTATCTCCCTGAAAGGTTTGGGCTGGGTTGGTAAAGTTTCCAAAATCGGTGCCATGGTCGGAACCATTATCCCGGCAGGGTTACTGATTATCTTCGGAATCATCTACATCTCCACGGGCGGACACAACAACATGGACATGAGCCAAGGTTTCTTCCCTGACCTGACCAATTTCGACAACCTCGTACTGGCATCGGGAATCTTCCTGTTCTACGCAGGTATGGAGATGATGGGTATCCACGTCATGGACGTGAAAGCACCCGCCTCCAAGAATTACCCGAAAGCCATCTTCATCGGCGCGGGTATCACCGTTATTATCTTCGTGCTCGGTACTTTCGCCTTGGGTTTGATCATTCCGGCAAAAGACATCAATTTGACGCAGAGTTTGCTTGTCGGGTTTGACGGTTATCTGAAATACCTGCACATCAGTTGGGCTTCTCCCGTTATCGCCATCGCTTTGATGTTCGGTGTGCTGGCAGGAGTATTGACATGGGTTGCCGGTCCGTCCAAAGGTATCTTCACCGTGGGTAAAGCCGGGTATCTGCCACCGTTCTTCCAAAGAACCAATAAAATTGGCGTACAAAAGAACATTCTTTTCATACAGGGGGCTGTCGTTACTATTCTGGCTCTCTTGTTCGTGGTTATGCCTTCCGTGCAATCATTCTACCAAATTCTGTCACAGTTGACCGTACTATTGTACCTCATCATGTACCTGTTGATGTTCTCCGGGGCTATCGTACTTCGCTACAAGATGAAAAAAGCCGAGCGTCCCTTCGCTATCGGTAGAAAGAGCAACGTAGGCATTTGGATCATCGGCGGACTCGGTTTCTGCGGTGCTTTGCTGGCATTCGTGTTGAGCTTTATCCCGCCTTCCCAGATCAACGTGGGTAGTAACACGGTTTGGTTCTCCGTATTGATCATCGGTTGTATCGTGGTAGTAGCCACCCCGTTTATCATCTACAGTCTACGTAAACCATCATGGAAAGACCCGAACGCCCAGATCGCTCCTTTCCACTGGGAAGAACAACCGGTACAAGCCGCAACCACGGCTCAAACCACGACCGGAACCACAACTCAAACAACAAACACAACAAAATAGTCTATAAGGTCCATAAAGTAGTATTCCAGCTCCTCCTCTGTTTATAGAGGAAGAGATAGAATACTATCTTACCAACCACTTTACAAACCTTATAAACTATAATAAATTACAGGTATGAAAAAGACAATTACAATGAATGACCTCAAGAACTTAGTTCAAGAGGCACACGCGCAAGTGAAAGATTTGAAGGGAGGAAAAAATGCGAATTACATACCCTTTCTAGACAAGATTGATTCCAACCTATTCGGTATTTCCGTCTGTCTTCCCTCGGGAGAAGTAATCACGGTTGGCGACACGGACTACGTTTTCGGTATAGAATCCGTGTCCAAGGTCTACACGGCAATACTCGTGCTACGTCAATACGGGGCTCAAGCCGTTCTCGACCAGATCGGGGCTGACGCCACGGGATTACCTTTCAATTCCATCATGGCCATATTACTCGAAAACGATCACCCGAGTACCCCGTTGGTAAATGCCGGGGCTATCTCCGCCGACAGTATGGTGAAACCTATCGGTAATAGCGACGCCAAATGGAAAGCCATCACGGATAACATGAAAGAATTGAGCGGTAGTGACTTGCAACTACTGGACGAACTATACAAGTCCGAATCGGAAACCAATTTCAATAACCGTTCTATCGCGTGGTTGCTGAAGAATTTCAACCGGATATACGATGAGCCGAATATGGCTCTCGACTTGTACACCCGTCAATGTTCCATGGGAGTAACGGCAAAACAATTGTCTATCGCTGCCTGTACCATCGCTAACGGGGGACTGAACCCGGTAACAAAACAACAGGTATTCGATGCCTCTTTAGCCCCGAAAATCACCTCTCTAATCGCCACCGTCGGATTCTACGAGCACACGGGCGATTGGCTGTATACGAGTGGTGTCCCCGCTAAATCGGGTGTCGGCGGTGGAGTCCTTGGAGTCGTTCCGGGTACCTTCGGCATCGCCGCTTTCGCTCCTCCATTGGATGAAGCCGGTAACTCCGTGAAAGCACAAGCCGCTATCAAATATATCGCACAAAAGTTGAATATCAACGTATTCGGCGGTGACTATTTGGAAATAAAATAGAAATTGCCCGCGGCAATTTCTAAGTTTCAAGTTGAATTTGCCTACGGCAAGTTACAAGTTGCATTTGCTTTCAGCAAGTTTAAATGTTCAAGTGAAAAACAACTTATAATTTGCCGCGGGCAAACTTATAAATTCATTTATCATGGAAAGAAGTAAAGTTCTGGAAAAAATCCTCAATGCTCTTGTTTTAATAGGTAGTATGGCTATCATCGTGGTGGCATCTATTGAATTATTAAAAGGCAATAACGCGCTAAGTGAAACATTCATACTAAAATTCCACCTGTGGGTATGTTCCCTGTTCCTCGCCGATTTCTTCGTGAGGTGGCACACGAACGGTTGGACGGCTCGTTTCTTCCGGGATAATTTCCTTTTCTTGCTCGTGTCCATTCCTTATTTGAATATCGTGTACGGTTTATCGACGCATATATCCCACTCGGCATGGATCGCCTTGAGGCTTATCCCGCTTGCCCGGGGCATATACGGTGTATCCCTTATCGTCAGTTGGATGACCCGCAGCAAAATCACGAATCTGCTTATCACTTATCTGACCATTTTATTCACGACAATATACTTTTGCAGCATCATCTTCTACTACATGGAACATGACGTCAATCCACCCGTGAAGACCTACTGGGACGCATTCGATTGGGCACTCATGAACGTAACGACTGTGGGTTCCAACATCTTCGGCGTCACGAAACTAGGGCAAGTCCTCGCCGTCGTCCTCGCCGCCGCCGGAATGATCTTTTTCCCCATATTCACTGCCTACGTGACAACCAAGTTCCAGAACAAAAGACAAGGAAAAAACGGGAATCAATAAACCGGACAAAACACATCATGCACAACATGACAACGGATGCCGTGCCACGAAACAAGTTCCTTGTCCCAGATCGAAATTCAATTCGATATTGCCACCAAAGTACCTCATGATCGTCTGGCTGATAGATAACCCCAGTCCGACTCCGCCTTTGAACGAATCCGCTTTATAGAAACGTTCAAATATTTTATTACGGGATTCTTCCGGAATTCCCGGTCCCGTGTCTTGAACGTACAGGCAAACTTCTTTCCCGTTTTTCGCCACGCGATAACCGAAACTGATATAACCTTCGACAGTAAACTTGATTGCGTTATTAATTAAATTGTTTATCACTTGTTTCAATCTCATCGGGTCGGTTCTCAGATAGAAACTATTCTCCGGTACATCCATCCTAAGCTCCACGTTCGGGGGCATATTCAACACTTGTGCGTGATATATATCCGTGAACAAATCATTCAATGACTGTTCCGAGTAATGAAATTCCATCGTATTCGCCTCGATCTTCGACAGGTCGAGAATATCCGAAATCAGCAATAACAACTGCTCGCTATTGGTATTGATTAATTTGGCATACTCCTTCTTCTCCTCCGCATCAAGTTCTGCATCAGAATCGGTCAACAAATTGGAAAAACCGACGATAGCGTTCAACGGGGTACGTATCTCGTGACTCATGTTCGCGAGGAAAGCACTCTTCAACTTATCGCTCACCAATGCCTTATCCCGCGCATCCATCAGGTTATTCTCTATCATCTTGTGATCGTGTATACTTTGGCACACACCCACGATACGGTAAGGCATCCCGTTCACTTCTCCCAAGTAAACTGACTGTGCCTCGAACCATTCCCACGTGCCATCCGCACGATGCAATCGATAGGTATACGGCTTCTTGTTCAAGCTACCCGCTACTTGCCCCGCTAAAGCTCCAAGCAACGTTTCCCGATCATCGGGATGCACCATATCCGAAAACTCCGCCGAGGATAGATAATCGCTCGCGGGATACCCCAAGTGCACGAACCAACGGGGATCTATATTCATTTTATTCCGTTCCAAATCGAAGAACCAAGGAAATATCTTCGTTTTCGCCAAAGCAAGATTCAACAGGTATTCTTGCGTCAATTCACGCTCGTAATTCCGGAAAAGAAAAATAATCTTTGACAAATATCCATTCTCCCTTAACCCGAGAAATTGCCCATTTATATAGAACTTATCACACCCGTTTAAAACACGAATATAGGCATTAGGAACAAGTTCTATAAACTTCGTTCCTTGATTCAATTGATTAATTATCTCGGGCAAAACATTCCGCACCTCATAGAACACTCCCAGTATTTCAAAAAGATTCTTACCGATAAACTCTTCCCTCTTCCAATTTAAATCCTCCAAAGCACGGGTGTTCATCTGCCTGATGATACCGTCATGATTAAAAATAATACTGCCTACAGATAAGGCACTAAAAATAAAATCATTAGCGATCATCTGATCGCAAACTTGTGATAAAAACACATTTCCCTCTTTTTCGGAATAATGATCTTCCATTATAACAAACGCATTAAAAAACTTCACATGAACTGTTTATCAAAAGTATATAAAAAAAAGCATCCAACTATTGATTTATTTAAATTAACAGTGTTATTTTATATTACACGCTACATACTAAAAAAAGGGACTTGTAACAAGTCCCCTTTTTTAGTATCATCGAAATGCCCCGATTAACGAGAGTGGTTGAATACTCTTGGTTTCTGCGGTTCTTTCTTGCTCCACATGATAGCACTATTAGTCGGTTCTTTCAACGTATCGAGTTGTTTCACGCAACGTTTGATGTCTTCCATCAACAAATCGGCGAGGTCAATACCTGT
Source organism: Butyricimonas sp. Marseille-P3923 (assembly GCF_900184685.1). Classification (GTDB taxonomy): domain Bacteria; phylum Bacteroidota; class Bacteroidia; order Bacteroidales; family Marinifilaceae; genus Butyricimonas; species Butyricimonas muris. The sequence continues at coordinate 115,386 of NZ_FXXL01000007.1, read as the reverse complement.
ACCTTGACGAACAACAACACGCATGATAATCACGTCTTCCATCGCTTTCGGCATCGTGTAAGCAGGCACTTGCCATCCTTCCACATGCAGGGCGTCGGATAAATCGTAAAGCGTCCAGTTCCGTTTCTTGTCTTCTTTCAATTTCCAGATAAACAACGGGTTCGGCATATCGTTACTGAAGAACTCGAATATACCCATGTCTTGCAATTGTTTTTTCAAGTACAAGCACACGTTGATACAGTTCTGTTGAACTTTCTTGTATCCCTCCTTACCCAAACGCAGGAATTGATAGTATTGAGCCAATACTTGATTACCCGGACGAGAGAAGTTGATAGAAATACTCGGGATATTGGCACCAAGATAATTCACTGCAAAGTTCATCTCCTCGGGCAAATATTGCTTGTCTTTCCATACCACCCAGCCCACACCGGGATACACCATACCGAATTTGTGACCGGAAGTACTGATAGAAAGTACCCATTTCAGACGGAAATCCCACAACGTGTCGGGATCGATGAACGGGTGAATGAAACCTCCCGTGGCAGCATCCACGTGGATACAAATTTCCCAACCCTTCTCGGCATTCAATTTATCCAACGCATCATTGATCTCTTTCACGTTATCATTCAAACCGGTAATCGTTACACCTTGAATAGGCACGACACAGATCGTGTTCTCGTCACACATCTTCACCACATCCTGCGGGTCAAGCGTGATCTTATCCATCGTCACGGGCACCATACGCATCTCCACGTCCCAATAAATAGCGAATTTCTCCCATACCACCTGCATACAAGTTGAAATAATGAAATTCGGTTTATCGGTGGGAAGCCCTTTTGCCCGACGTCTTTTTTGCCAACGTTTCAATGCGGAGATTCCACCCAACATACAAGCCTCGGAAGAACCGACGGTACTCGTACCCGTGCAATACGGTTTCTCCGGGGAGTTCCATAATTTAGCAAGGATATTCACGCAACGACGCTCGATTTCAGCGGTCTGCGGGTATTCCGTCTTATCGATCATGTTTTTATCCATGTTCTCGGTCATCACTCTACGGGCGTAATCATCCATCCAAGTGGTTACAAATGTCGCCAAATTCAAACGTGAATTCCCGTCAAGCATGGCCTCGTCATGAACCATTTGATAAGCCACTTCGCCCGGCATCATTCCCTCAGGCATCTCGTACTTAGGCGCTACTCGTGCCTCTTCATCCGTCCCAAAAACCGGTGTGATAGGATTTTCTGTCTTCATAATTTAATTAGTTTAGTTTATTTTATAACGAAAAATAAATCGTCGTTCTTTCCGACGGTCGCTAATAATTACGTGATGAAAGCCCGAAGGTTTCAGCCTCGCGCCACATTTAACACCCCTTGTTATTTATTGATTCTACTCGTCCTTCACGACAAGCCCTAACAAACGGGACAAATCCAACGCCTGCAATGAAGTAACAACGACTCCCCGCAAATCCTCCGGGTTCAATCGGATTCCCGCCAACTGTGAAGAACGAAAATCCATCCCCCGCAACGTGGCACGGGAAAACTCCGCCTCGGTCAAGTTGCACGTGTCAAAATTCGCCGGGGAAAAAGAACAACGCTCGAAACTGCCGCTCTGCATATCACTATGGGCGAATAACACCTGCTTCATCTTCCCCATGGAAAAATTCACGTACCGGGCATTACAATGATGCAAAAGCACGTGATTTAGACTGCACTCCCCAAAATTCGTCCCCAATAATTTGCAAGCAACAAATTCCACCCGATAAAAGGAACTCTCGAAAAAAGAGACATTCGACAAATCACAATTCTCGAAACGCACGTCACTCACCTGCGCCCCCCGGAACTGGCAACCACTGAACGTCACCCCGTTAAACACACAGTGATTTATTTCCAAATCTCCCGCGTTCGCCCCCTCTACAATTTCTTTCCTGAATATCCGGTCACAAACCTCTTCTTCCGCCAATAACTCGCCCAACATCTCCCCACTCTCCCTTGCGCTCTGCACCATAGGCGGGGCTATCTTCACTTCTCCTTTTTCTTTACCGTTCTTCTGTCTTAATACCATAACTTCTTCGTTCTACCAAAATTTATTTTCCATGGAACACGTTCCAAAAATACGAATAACAATTGAAAATACAGTCCCTAACGCTAGAAAAGCAACTTGCAACTTGCCGAAGGCAAATTCAACCTGTAACCTGCAACTTGCCAAAGGCAATCTTTATCACCTCCTCGAACTTTTCCGTGCTATTTTCAGTATAACCAAGGATAACATTCTTAACCGATTAATTAGATTTGTCATGGAACAAAGTTTCTTAAAACTAATAGAACACAGCATAAAAGAACACTGGCACCTCCCCTCTCTCACGGATTATCAAGGTGCGGAACATAACTATAAAGACGTGGCTCGTTGGATCGAAAAATTGCATATCTTGTTCGAGAGAAGCGGCATCCGTCCGGGTGACAAAATCGCCTTGTGCAGCCGCAATACTTCAAACTGGGGAATAACCTTTCTTGCCACGCTGACTTACGGTGCCGTAGCCGTGCCCATATTGAACGAATTCCGACCGGACACCATACACCATATCATTAATCACTCCGAGGCTCGCCTGCTCTTTGTGGGTAAATCCGTGTGGGACAACATCGACCACGAGCAAATGCCTAATCTCACGGGAATAATCGCCATGGCGGACTATTCCGTTATCTCCTCGGAGAATGCCTCTTTGCGGGAAACGGCTCTTATCTTGGAAGAACTGTTCAAGTTAAAGCACCCGGAAGGTCTTCAATTAAAAGACATACACTACCGGGTGGAACGTCCCGGGGAACTGGCAATGATTAACTATACCTCGGGGACAACCAGTTCCCCCAAAGGCGTGATGCTACCTTATCGCAGTATGTGGTCGAATCTTCGCTACGCCCTCGACCAGATGGGATACACACCCGGCGAGAAACTCGTGTCCATCCTTACCATGGCACACATGTACGGGCTTGCTTTCGAGTTTATTTACCCGTTCGCCAGCGGCATACATATCTATTTCTTACAGAAAATGCCCTCCCCGAAGATTCTGGGTGAAGTCTTTGCCGACATCCGTCCGCACCTCATCGTGGCAGTACCGCTGATCATCGAGAAAATCATCAAGAGTCGGGTATTACCCCAGTTGGAACGCTTCCACATCAAATTGATGCTGAAAATACCCGTGATCGGCGGTAAAATCCGTCACAAGATCAAACAACAGATACTTGACGCTTTCGGCGGACGTTTCAAACTGCTCGCCGTCGGCGGTGCGGCATTGAATAAAGAAGTGGAAGCCTTCCTCCATTCCGTGAAATTCCCTTACACCGTGGGATACGGCATGACGGAATGTGGTCCGGCAATTGCTTTCGACCATTGGCAAACCTTCCGTCCCACCTCTTGCGGCAAAGCCGTCGACCGGATGGAGATCAAAATTGACTCTGATGATCCTTTTAATAAAGTGGGTGAGATATTCACGAAAGGAGCAAACGTCATGGACGGTTACTATAACAATCCCGAAGCGACAGAAGCCGTACTCGCCCCGGACGGCTGGCTTCATACCGGAGATCTGGGGGTATTGGATGCGGACGGTTATCTCTATATCAAAGGACGTAGCAAAAGCCTTATCCTCGGTCCCAGCGGGCAGAATATCTACCCGGAAGAAATTGAAGACATCTTGAACGCACAACCCTACGTGGCGGAATCACTCGTCATTGAACGGGAAGGCAAACTCGTCGCCCTCGTCTATCCCGATGCGGAAGCGATGAAACAGAACAAAGTCACAAAAGAAGCCCTTAACAAGATTATCAACGAGACACGCAAGACTATCAACCAGCAACTCCCTGCATACAGTCAGCTTGCCCGCATACAAATCCACGAGGAAGAGTTCGAGAAAACCCCGAAACGAAGTATAAAGAGATTTTTATATCAATAACGGTTTTGCCGAAGGCAAAAACATCATTTGCAAAAACCAAATATATTTCGTAACTTAGCAAAAGTAAATATAAACTTGCCACAGGCAAATGCAACTAGCCGAAGGCGTATGAAACCTGAAACTCGCCGAAGGCGAATGTAACTTTGCCTTCGGCAAAACAAGTAACACCATGAAAACATTGAAAAGAATCATTCCAATAGGAATACTTTTATTCTCCTGCCTTTTCGCGGTAGCAGAGAAAAAACAAAAAGCGGACACGGCCGCGTTGAACAAGATCGAGAAACTGATGAAAAGCCGGATGTTCTACATCGAAGTAGACGCAGCCTACCCTAGTGGCAGCGGTAGCATAACCATTAACTCCAAATACGGGCAAAAACGTATCGGTGGTGACGGCTATGTTTCTCTGGCAACCAACCAAGGGCAAATATTTATGCTCGACACGGTGGCCACGGGACGCCTGCCGTTCTTCGGACGGGCATATTCGGTACCTTACGGTGAAGGCGGTGGCGTGGAATTTGAGAAAGCCGAAATAAAAGACGAGTCATTCAAAGTAATCAACAAGCGGAAAAAGAACTATATCGAGTACAAGTTCAATGTCCGCAATAATAACGATGTCTTCAATTTCTACATCGAGGTATACGGCAACGGGAAATGCACGGTCAACGTGACCAGCAACAACCGGGCATCCATCTCTTACAGCGGCAAATTAACCCCGATACCTGAAGACAAGAAAAAAGCGATGGGGCTATAAGGTCCATAAGGTCTGTAAAGTCCATGAACCCCTGCGGGGCGCTTTGTCTACGGCAGCGTTTGCTGCCGATAAACACTGTCCGAAGGACGCCCGTGACCTTATGGACTTTATAGACCTTTGGACTTTACAAACTTATTCGTACCTTTGCTATTTGTTTGAAAGTTACCTGAGAGATGGAAGAAAGTTTTATCTATTATATTGAAAGTAGTATCAAGGAAAACTGGGAACGTCCGGCACTGACGGACTACCAAGGAGTAAATTGCAACTACAAAGACGTTGCCCGTAAGATCGAGAAGTTACATATCTTGTTCGAACACGCGGGCATCAAGAAAGGAGATAAAATCGCACTGTGCGGTAGAAACTCCACGAACTGGGGAATCGCATTCCTCGCCACGCTTACATACGGGGCGGTTGCCATTCCTATCCTTAACGAATTTAAACCGGATAATATCCACAACATCGTCAACCACTCGGAAGCTCGTTTGCTTTTCGTGGGCAGTGTCGTGTGGGAAGGTCTGAACGAGGCGTCCATGGAAGCGCTGGAAGGGATCCTTGCCATAGAGGATTATTCGACAATCGTATCACGCAGCCATACATTGACGCACGCGCGGGAACGATTGAACGAACTGTTCGGGAAGAAATATCCCGATCGGTTCCGACCGGAAGACGTTTCGTACACGTATGACAAGCCGGAAGAACTGGCGATCATCAACTACACGTCGGGAACAACCAGTTTCTCGAAAGGAGTTATGCTCCCCTACCGCAGTTTATGGTCGAACTTGGCGTTCGCGTTCGGCGTATTCGGGAAAATGCCCGGAGAACAAGTGATCTCCATGTTGCCCATGGCTCACATGTACGGGCTAGCTTTCGAGTTTATATACGAGTTTGCCAGCGGGGCACACGTGTTTTTCCTAACACGTACCCCTTCCCCCAAGATCATAGCGGATGCGTTCTCGACAATCCGCCCGAACCTGATTATTTCAGTTCCCCTGATTATAGAAAAAATCATCCGGAAGAAAGTATTACCTTCTTTGGAAAAGCCGCTAATCAAACTTATGCTGAACCTGCCGCTACTTGACAAGAAAGTAAAAAACTCCATCCGTCAAAAGGTGATCGATGCATTCGGGGGCAACTTCAAGGAATTGATCATCGGGGGTGCCGCACTCAACAAAGAAGTGGAAGAATTCCTTCGTTCCATCAATTTTCCCTACACCGTGGGCTACGGGATGACAGAATGTGGCCCCATCCTCTCCTACGCGGGATGGGAAACCTTCAAAAAAGGCTCCTGCGGACGGGCTGTACCCCGCATGGAATTGAAAATTGATTCTCCCGATCCCGCCCATATCGTCGGTGAGATTCTTGCCAAGGGGGACAACGTGATGCTCGGGTATTACAAAAACGAATCGGCAACACACGCTGCGTTCACTCCCGACGGATGGCTGCGCACAGGTGACCTCGGGTTAATTGACGAAGAAGGCAACCTCTTCATCAAAGGACGTTCCAAGAACATGATTCTAGGTCCCAGCGGACAGAATATCTACCCGGAAGAGATCGAAGACCAATTGAACAACCTGCCCTACGTCTGCGAATCCATCGTCGTGGAAAAAGACGGAAAACTGACCGCCTTAATCTACCCGGATTTCGAGGCAATCAACGCCGATCACAAAAATTCGGACGAGATGATTGCCGCCATCATGGAAGAGAATAAAAAGCAAGTAAACGAAACACTCCCGGCATACAGCCAAATCACCAACGTGAAAATATACAACGAGGAGTTCGAAAAAACCCCCAAGAAAAGCATAAAACGTTTCTTGTATCAATAAAAATATTAAGGCTGCCCATGCACAGGCAGCCTTAACATTTTTATTTAAATTCACGAGGTTTGCCTTTGTCGTACACCACGTACAACTTATCACCTTGCATCAAAATCCCCCTTCCTTTACCCGCTTCACGGTTCTTTTGGTTATTCACGTTCACGGCAACGACCCTCCCGTCAAAGAAAGAAGTCACGTCGTCAAATATCGTGTGTCCCACGAATACACGCCCTACACCATATCGAGATAAAATCCGATCAACATCGGCGGACGTGGACGGGCGGTATTTTTCGTCGTCTTTCACCATGCCCCGGAACCAGAAGGGCCCCCGGTCACAATAAATAGAATCGGATAGTGCAGACAAAACCTTCCGCTTCTCCTTGTCGAAGAAAACAGAACGCCCCATCTCCTCGTTTACCTCCGTCACGCTATTCCCCATACCGGTAAACTCCTTGCTTAACCCGGCATGCACGAAAAGATTATTGCCCACGATCTGCATCAAGTTGCGGGAACGCAACCAACGCCCCAACTCGCTATTCCCGTGCCATAAATCAGCATACTTCATGCCAAGAGAATCCGCCAGATTCTTGTATTTACCACGGGTATATTTCAGATTATTGCGCAACACCATTTCTTCGTGATTCCCCAACATGAAAGTCATCACCCCTCCGGCTTCACGTGCTTCCTGTTCCAGTTTATAGATCAGCCAGAAGATAGGCAACACGTCTTTTCCCCGGTCAAACACATCACCAATGATGATAACCTGATTTTTCCCGAATTTCCAATTATAATCTTTCCCGATCACGCCATTGTTACGTAACACGGAAATAAAACTTTCGAGATCACCGTGAGGATCCGAAATAATCAACGTTTTCTCCTTCTGTCCAGTCTTCCATGCCGGGCGTTCTATCAGATGAAGCGGTACCCGAAAACGATGCCCGCCTCTCTCGGACACCACTTCAAGGGTAAACCCCGCAGGCAGGTCGGCGTACACCGTATCCCGCAAAACTCCCCGTTCGTCTACCCGCACCACACGTACTCCCCCGGTAGAATCATACATCACGTAAGGTCCGTCAACCGACAACCCATCCTGCTGCTTTTCTTTATCTTGGGCAATACACAACCCGCTACATAACAGGAAAAATAAAAAGAATATATATCCTCTAAACCATTTCATAATTCAAACTTAAAAAACTACCGGGAATCCTCCGTACCCTAATTCCCGGTAAGATATACAAAAAAACTAATCGGCTTCCAATTTCATCCATTTGTTCGGGTCTGCAATACTTCTAATCCAGAACACCTCTTCCGTATCCCGGATAACCGTGAAACCTTTACTACTAAAAAATGCATCATAAATAACTCCCACGTGCTCGTTTTTATCCTTGTCATACAAATCTTTATCCGTGAAACCGGAAGACGTGGAATGACTCTTCTTACTGTTATCGAACCGCACTTGGTTTATCGCATTATTCAATAAAGTAAATGTACCGAAATCGTAATTATGGCTCTTCTCCTTTCCGTCCGCGCTATTAACAGCCGTCACCCGGAATGATCCCTCGTAACCGGATTTACGATCCATCTCCAGCGTAAATTTAACGAAATTCGGATATTCTTCTTTCAAAGCCTCCCATTCCGCTTTCAAGCCATCGCTCATGTCCGTGATAATATACTCGTTATTATTCTTCAACATATCGACAGAAGCGATATACTTGTTAGGGACAAATGTCGGCACCTGTCCGGGAGTCAAGTTCAGAGGAGAAAGATCCATGATAAAGAAACGAATCGCCCCGTCGGCATCGTTAGACACGAACTCCCGATTGGTAACGCCATTGCTCAAATCAATTTCCAACCCGTTGAATTTCACCCCGGCAACTTCCACGTCATTATCGAAGCGGCATCCCTCCGCCGTGATGATATACGGGACAGACACCGTGACGGTATTCCCCTCCACGTCTTTGTAAGCCATCGTGCAAATATGGAATATATCATCCAGTTCCACGTGTCCGCCAACAACCAGTTCACCGTTTACCATCATACCCAATCCGGCATTTCCCAACACGAAATACCCGGCCATTTCCGCCAACTTCTCCACGGTACTCCAATCTGCGGCAGTGGCTTTCTCCATGTTCAACTCCACCCGTGTCTTTTTCCCAATCAATTCAATCACACCGTCCCCCACGTCTTTCACGATAAACTCGAAATCTCCTTCCAGACCGAACCCTTTATTACCGTCCCGGACGGGAGACGCATACCCCGGGTTCGCCAAACGGTGTATCGGACTGTACGAGTCGAACGTCAGCACCAGCCCCTCCGAGAGATTAAGATTGTAAGAATAATCCCCCACCTCCGTCTCGAAATCACTCGTCATTTCCACCCGGTTTTTCTCCTTGAACCGGAACAGGAAAGTAAAACCGCCATAACTCCCTTTCTGGGGATAATAAACAAACTTCCACCCGTCGGCAGCCCCCTTCAAGGCTGTTTCACATTCTGTCCGAAAAGCCTCTATCCGCTCGCTCGGCAACTCGGAAAACACGTACTCGTCATCATCCGAACAAGCTGTCGCCAGCAACATACCGGCAATCATACATAGATATATCATTTTTTTCATACTCATCAAGGATTAACAGTTACACCATTCACCACGTCATTCAATGCCTGCTCGCATCTCGCCTGTAAAGCGTATAAATCAACATTCCAGTTATCCCGGTAATACACGACCACCATTTCCACCTTCTGTTTCAACTTATCCTTCGCCTCCTGCGAGGAAGGCAAATCCAACATGGCCTCCCAATCCTCCGCGCTGTTGGAAAGCATAAACCCTACAATCTCCGCAAAATCCTCTCCCGGTTCACTCATCGCATAACCGGAAAGAAATCCTTGGTCATAAGCATCCTGATCTTTAATTTTATCCCACTCTTCCACGTAATTGGGCGTGATCGTTTCAAACTCTTTCGGGTACTCGATCGTCTGTGCCGCAATATGGGCAAACTCGTGGTGTACGGTCTTCATGTACCGTTTCAGACGAGTCGCATTCGTCCGGTCGTACTGGTCTACTTCAAAAATCACGATTTTACGTCCTCCCTCGGCAGTACCCTTGGTCACCGTTCCGCTACTCGTGTAGCGCGAAGAACCGATAAACAACAATTGTTTCGGCGATACGCTCTTGAAAAAGGTTGCTCCGCCGACCTCCATGTAAGGTTCACACCAGATATTCAGCAACACATTTGCCAATCCTTTCGCGTTCTCCTCCTTGGGCGGAGTAAGATTATACCCCATACTGGTCTCGACATCCTTCCACTTGTAAATCACCTCTATGTTATAAGGATCCACAAATTTCTCCTGCAACCAAAGGTCCAACTCTGTCAACTCATCACCGGAAGTATCAAAAATAGAGGGTCCCAGATCATCATCGGAACACGCCGTCGCAAAAGCCAGCAACACGGATAACAACAAGCTAAATATATACTTTTTCATAATCTACTGTTTTTAAATTAATACACTACCGGGGATTAGCCTCTACCCCGAAAGCCTGCGCCTCGGACGGAATCTGTATGGCTCGTCGTAAATCATCTCCCGTGAGCGTGATTGCCGGTTCGCCGGAAACCTCGAACGTGTGAACCACGGGCAAATGGAAACGCTTGATATCGAACCAGCGCAAACCTTCCTGCATAAATTCTTTCCTTCTCCAATCGACCACACACTTCAACATGGACATCTGGTTTTCGGATATCGTACCGGAATAAAAAGGCTGCAGATCGGGATACGCTTCCTGACCGTCGTAGAAAGCCTTGATTTTAGCCAAGTCCACCTTGTAAGGGGTAAAATCGGCATGCGCATCATCATTGTTCACCCGAACCCGTTCTCCAAGATACAAGTTGATATCCTCCAAGGCCAGATCAAACTGATTCTTCATGATATACGCTTCTGCACGGTTCAACAAAGCCTCTTCACTCGATAAAAGAGTGGAAACCGCATATCCAACCCCTGTACTAGCACCGATTGTCGTTCGAATAAACAACTCATCAAACTTATACATACGAGCACAACCAGCTGAATTAGTCGAGATTACAAAAAATGTAGCATATGTCCCGGTCACCGGACTACCTGTCACGTTTTTATCCATGAACAAAGAAGCATGTTCATTCTTCTTCATACCATAATGCAAACTAAAAGACTGTGCATCCCTCGCCCACCAACTTTTGGCAGATATCATTAGGAATGGCGACGGTTGGTCTACTTTAAAGTATTTCGAGGCATACGCATCCTTGTCCCCCCATCGCCCGTTCGCTTGAGCAGGATTCCTCAAATCGCGTAACTTGCTTTTCGGGCTGCTCCCCAAGGCAGCTGTCGTATGCACGATAACACTATCCCATTCCGCCTTATACTGGTAAAAACGAGCCGCAAAAGCGTGAGCCGCCGCCTTCGTGAAATGATACTTCGGCACCTCGTACGATTGATCCTGCAACAAAGGCAAACCCGTTTGCAAATCCTCTTCGATCCGATCGTACACCTCTTTCAAGCTATTCCGTTTATAATGCACGATCGCCTCCGTTTCCGGTTTCACGCAATACGGGATTCCTAACATCTGTTCCGCCTTATCCGGATCATAGTGCTCCGCAAAAGGTTCACCAAAAGAAAATGGCAGAACGCCCTGCACACCAACGCTTCACCCCTGATGGCAGCGTACTCCTTTGTATCCTCTTCATGTTCCAACGCTTCCAGCACGATATTGGCTGCCGCTATAGACTCGTAATAATTTGTCCACACGTAAATGGGATTATCCGTTCCCGTCCCTGTGCCGTCCTCCCACATGTACATCTGCCTATTCAACGTGGCACGGCTATGCGTTCCGGTTACAAGACGTTCCGCTACATTGTCACTCATCACTTCACATATGTGATAATAATGCGCCCTCGGGTACGCCGACACCAGCAACTCCTTCATAGCCTCGGGACTGTCCAATTCAGTACGGTTATCCGGGGTCACATCCAGAAACGAATTACACGCCGTTGCTGACAAGGCTAACATCCCGACCGTTAATATTTTATATGCTTTCATCTTATCTATTTTAACGATTTACCAATCTTTTCATCAAAATCCCACTCTCAGGGAGAACGTCACTTGTCGAGGGACAGGCAGCGCCACACCGCCCGAACGGAAGAACTCCGGATCCTGCCCGTGCAATTTCTTGTCACTGTACAACAACGCCACGTTAGACATGATACACTTCAACGACATCGAACTCAACCCGATATTTCTCACCCATTTATCATCGAACTTATACGTCAGGCTGATATCCTTCAACCGGATAAAAGAGCCGTCGGCAATTCGTTCCGTGGAATAATTATAAGCATTATAAACTTCCTTGTACTCACTGTTCTTCCGCTCATTCTGGCGAACGGAAAGAATAGCGGGTACCGATGTAATATTCTCGTCGCCCGGAATCATCCACCGGTCGAGAAAATCTTTCGGCATAGCCGACAAATCATTATACTCGCTCTTGAAATAATCGTGTAACCGCACCTTGTTCCCAAACTGATAATTCAAGAAAACGGCAAAAGAGAAATTCCCGTACTTGAACGTGTTTTCAAAACCACCAGAGATCTTCGGGTCTACCGGTCCCTCGTATTTCAAGAAGTCCAACTTATTTGTTTCTTGAAAATTAATATCACCTATACAGGAATTACCGTCGGAATCCATCACAGTGGGAATACCTTCACTCGTCAACCCGAGGAAAGGAACAGAGAAAATAGCCCTCACCGGATATCCCTGCCGGGGAGCTCCCTCCGCCTTTACCAGATCCATCACGCGGGGACGGGACTCCAGATTCGTGATCTTGTTCTTGTTATAAGAGAACGTCCAGTTCGTCGTCCAACTAAAAGAAGAATATACCACATTCTTCGTGTTCAATGTAAATTCAACCCCGTGAGACCTCATATCCGCATAGTTAGCGCTCTTCGACTGCTGTCCGCCGATACCGGAAACTCGTACTTTACCGATTAGATCGAATCCTTTTCTCCAGTAGAAATCGGCACTCAAGCTAATCCGGTTATCGAATACACCCAAATCCATCCCCACGTTCGTCTCGTACTGCTTTTCCCATGTCAGATCCTTGTTTTCCAAGGCTCCGATATAAATACTGTTCTCTTTTTCCTGCTGCGTCGGACGTTGTGTTACATCGTTGTACAACACCACCCGCGAATTACTCGACGGTCCCATGCTTGCCGTCAACCCGTAAGTGGCACGCAAGGTCAAGCGGGAAATCTTCTCCAGCGGCTCCATGAACGCCTCGTTCGATATATGCCATGCCCCGCTGACATTCCACGTCGGCAACCAACGGGCGGAAGGAGATTTTCCCAAACGATTGGAACCGTCATAACGCCCCGTGGCATTGAAAACATAAGTTCCCTTGTAACTATACCCCGCCGTGGCAAAAAACGCCACGAAACGGTCGAACTCCTCTTCCATGCCGTAATAAGACATTCCGGCTTCAATCTGTTGCTTCAACAAATCGGGGTCAAGAAAAGGTACACCCCCGCGATCCCACTGGTAACCGAATCCCTGATTACTGGATTTCGTGCGGTTCGTGTAACGCAATTCCTCCCCTCCCATCACGTTCAACGTGTGTATTCCTTCATTAAAAGAAGTGTTATAATTCACCATTATCCGTTGGTAATAATTCAGCATCGAATTTTCACTCCGGTTATAAAGTCCCCCCTTGGGCATCACCACCTTGGCAGGATATCCCGGCATATCCGGGTCCTCGTACAAAAGTTTGTTCCCGTCCCGAATCGTGGCATCGCCTGCCGCCCGGTAAGCCTCCGCCGCGTTGGAATTATCATACACCCGGTGTTCCCGTGTCGTCTTCACGTAACGAACAGCCCCCAGCACTTTCACGTCCAACCCTTTCAACGGTCGGAATTCCAATTCCGTCTGGAATTTCGTATCTAACATATCGATCTTCAACTTGTTCGTTTCCAACTCGTGCAGAATACTGAACGGGGCATAATTCATCGTGTAATACTCGTAATTACCGTCATCGTCATAAGCCCGCAGCGTCCGGCTCGTGTTCAACGCGTAACTGAAAGGATTGATATCGAAATCACGTTCCACCTCCCCGCTAACGGCATTCGTTCTACGGCTGTTCGTACCCGGTGCATCCTGCATACGCAGTGAACCATTCGTCAACAGATTCACGGTCAACCATTTCTTTATATCAAAAGAAGCATTCATATTCGCCGTGTACCGTTCCACCTTATCCGCTACCGACCAACCGGCATCGTTGAAATAACTCATGGAAGCGTAGAAACGGGATTTATCCGTACCGGAAGACAAACTCACGGAATGCACCTGTTGCAAAGAATTACGGAAAAGAACATCAAACCAGTCCGTGTTCGCCATTTCATACTTTTGCAGGAAAGCGTTCTTCGCTTGTCGTGTATTCTTCAAGCCGAACTTCCCGCTCGTTTCATCGTACATGGAAACCATATCCGCCATCTTCTTGTAAACACCGCCATTTTTCTTCCGGGACACGTCCGCATAATTCAACCACCCTTTCTCCTCCATCTCCTTGTACACCATCATCTGCTCCTGCGAGTTCATCAAATTATATTGCTCGTAATCCGGCTTCATCCGTATCGTGAACTCCCCACTATAATTCACCTTCATCGTTCCCTTCTTCCCTCTTTTCGTCGTGATCACCACCACGCCGTTCATCGCCCGCGCCCCGTACAACGCTGTCGCCGAAGCATCCTTCAATATCTGGAAACTCTCGATATCGTCGGCATTCAAACCCGCTATGGCTGAACTGATCAGGGTCTCCGAGTCGCCCGAGGATAAATCGTCGGCAGAAAGCTCCACCACGTCCTCCAGCACCAGACCGTCTATCACCCACAACGGTTTCTGGTTACCGTTGATAGAAGAAGCACCGCGTACCCTCAACTTCGGGGATGCCCCGAAAGTACCCGAAACATTCTGTATCTGCACCCCGGCAGCTTTTCCTTGCAGCATACGGCTGATATCATTCGATCCTTCCACCATTACATCTTCCGCCTTCACGATGGCTGCCGCTCCCGTGAACAACTTGCGGTCGATTCTCTGGTATCCCGTCACAACCACCTCCTCGATGCTCTTCAATTCCTCTTTCAACACCACCCGTTTCAACGCCGTCGTGTCGGAAGCCGCTATCAACCGCATCACGTAACCCACGAAAGAAAATTCCAGCATGGTTTTCGGATCGGTTACCTTCACCGTAAACTTCCCGTCCGCGTCCGTCACCGTTCCCCGCACAACACCCTGCCCGTCGGTACCGTTCTCTTTCACCTTTACCGTCGCTCCCGGCAAAGGCTCGCCTTCCTCGTCCACGACCTTCCCTTTCACCGTGATCTCTTTCTTTACCTTCTCGTCCGCACCAAACAGGATAATCGTGTTGTCCTTGATCCGGAACGAAATCCCCGTACCCTTCAGGCAAGCCTCCAACACCGTTTCAATAGCCGACTGCTTCACGTGCAGGGTAATATTCTTCACCCCCATGATCATGCCATCGTTAAAGAAAAAGGTAAAATCCGACTGGCGCTTCACCTGCTCCATGAATTGTGCGAAACTCCCGTTATCCAAGCTAATATCCAGCTTGACCTGTTGCGCGTGTACCGATCCGAAAGACTGGTACACCGTGAACAAGAGGAGTAGCATTGTTACTTTCATAATTCTGCACATTTTTTTTAATGACCCGTTTTTAGGAGGGTCATATTCTCCATTTTTTTTCATACCTTTGTTTCGTTTAAGTTATTATTGCTGATTAACTTACTCTTGAAGCAAACCGCGTGCCCGCGCAGTTTGCTTCTTTTCTATTTATTTTAATACAATTACAGTCCTGTTCTTCACTTGAAAGTGAGCGGTCCGGGTAGATTCGATTACCTCCAGAATCTCCGTGAAATCCTCGTACTTCTTCACCTCACCCGTGAACGTGACATCCTTCAACGACTCCTCGCTGAACACGATATCCACGTTATACCAACGTGCCAAGCGTCGCAACATATCCTCCAGTCGCACGCTCTTGAACACCAACCGCCCCTTCATCCATGCCGTGTAGATTTCCGTGTCCACTTCCCGTTTTGTTATTTTATTCCCGACCAGACAAGCCTGTTCACCGGGTTCCAAGCGAACCCGTTCCTTCGTTCCTTTCACTTTTATCCCCACGGCTCCCTTCACAAGTGTTGTCGTGATCTCCCGCTCGTCCTTGTACGCCAGAACATTAAATTCAGTACCGTAAACCCGTATTTCCGCACTCTCCGTTTGTACCTCGAAGCGTTTCTCCGGATCGCAGCTCACGTCAAAGTAAGCCTCTCCCTCAAGATACACTTTCCGGTGCTTCCCGACGAACTCCTCCGGGAAGCGCAAACGACTCTCCGCGTTCAACCACACCCGTGTTCCGTCACTCAATTCCAACGAAAACTCGGCGCCTCTCGGAACCGTGATCGTGTTGAACCGTTCTTTCTGCCTCATCGTGCTACCATCCACTTTATACTTGATAATACCGGAGTCCTGCTTTATCGTCACCCTGTCACCCCGGGCAATATGCCGGGAGGACTCCGGCGTCAATTCCACGACCTTGCCGTCAGCCAGTTGAAGAATCGCCTTACTCTCGCCCGCGGGAAGTTCCACCCGAGCCTCTAACCGCGGTTCTGCCGGCAGTACGCCTCGCCCCGGACGGATGTAGAAATAAAAAACAACTGCCAATGGGAATAATATAGCGGCGGCATAACCGACAACACGTGTTACCCGACGCCGTCGAACGGATTGCTCCAACTGTTTTTTCCGATTTAACAACTCTTCCAGAGGCTCTTTCCGGTTAATCCGCCCGTATGCCCGCACTTTCTCCGAGAGCATCTTCTCCCCGACAAGCCTGTCAAACAACTCCTTATTCTCCGGAGATACCTCTACCCACTTTTCCAACCATAACTTCTCCGCATCGGTCAACTCCCCCAGTATACACCGGGAAATCATCTCCGACACGCGAAAAACTTCATCTGCCCTGTTCATATTTCTATAATTACGTTTCTATAGAAGAAACACCTCAGGAAATAAAACGGGGGGATGAAAATCAAAAAAAATAAAAGAAATTTACAAACTTATTAGAAATCAAAGAAAAACATACACGAACATACCCATTCCCAACGCCTGCAAACGGGCTCCCAGCCGTTTCTTTCCCTCCTTCTTGTACTCTTTCGCCGTATCGAGCGCTATTCCCATCCGCTCCGCCACTTCCGATATCTTGTACCCTTCCAGTGAAAGCGTCATCACGTTCCTGTATTGTTGCGGCAACTCCTCTACCACGTGCATCACCCGTGCGTACACGTCTTCCTCCATCACCCTGTCCCAAAAAAGATCCACATCGTCAAATTCCCGTGTAACCATCGCCTCGTATTCCTCCCTCACCCGTTCGTGCCGGAGATAATTGAAACACCTGTTTTTCACCGAATTATAAAGATAGACTTTCAACGCAATCATGTTCTCGAAACGCTTCTTCTGCCCCAGCATCGAAATAAAAAACTCTTGAACCACATCCTTTGCCGCCTCCTCGTCCCGAATATACTTCCCGGCAAAAAGCACCATCGGAACATAAAACTGCTCGTACAATATCGTATAAGCCATGTCATCTTCCTTGGCTAAATGTTCTAATAATATTTTTTGCTCATTCTGCATGATCCCTCTTTCAAACACTCGGTTAACAATAAAATATCCGCCATAAACACACGCTCAAATTTCGAAACCAAATTTAAGAAAAATAACTCATACTCTCCAAACAAAGTTTCCTTTTTTGTCCTATATCCGGATTTATTTACCGTCACTTCAAGATATGTAGTTTCCTGAAATTGGTTTACTCGATTTGATATTCAATAAATTAAAAAATGTAGTATTGTTGTAATCTACTGTTACAAGTTTACTTTAAATAAATGATACTTCCTATCAAAGGTTTACTTTCTTTTCCTTCTCCCGGGGAATTCCCCGGGAGAAGGAAAAATCGCCCGGCTCAAAACATTACCCTGGCAAATTTTTTCATTTTGTCCTTGTAGGCTTGCTCCGGCACTTGACAACAAACGGCCAGGTGTGGTCTTTTCTTGTTGTATATTTCAATCACCCTCTTGACGTGTTTCCTGGCGTCATGAATATCCTTCAACGGGATATCGTTCAACCATTCTCTCTTTAAAATCCCGTTCACCCTCTCGGCGATAGCGTTATCGTATGGAGAGCCGTCCTGGGTCACGCTGACACGTATCCCGTGCAATTTCAATATCCCCGTGTACAAGGCCGAACAATATTGACCGCCCCTGTCAGAATGATGGATCAAGTCCTTGAAAGAGCCGTGTTCTCCGGTCTCTAGGGCATGGTACAAGGCTTTCACCGGACCAGACGAATCCAGAGTCGGGTGTACATCCCAGCCCATGATCCGCCTCGAGTAAGCGTCCGTCACCAGGGAAAGGTAAACAAAACCTTTGCCCGTCGACAGGTAAGTGATATCGCTAACCCATACTTGGTTAGAGCGCTCGACTCGAGTGCCTTTCACCAGGTTCGGGTACTGGTGACGCCACGCGCGGGAATCCGTGGTAATGACGCGATACTTCTTCATTTTTACCATCAAGTCATGCCGGTGAAGCAAACGGGAAAGCCAATCACGACCAACCATCAAACCGTTACCCGTTAGCATCCGCCACAACTTCAGAACCCCCAAACGAGGCAAATCACGACGGATCTCTTCAACAATGGAAAGAACGTAACGTTCACGTTCTTCCTCGTCGTTACTCGAGCGAAGGCTCTTGTAATAAGCCTGCTTGCTGTAACCTAGCGAGTTGCACAGGTATGCTGTCATCGCTTTGCCCTCCCGAGCTTTTTGGCGGTCACTAATCCCGCTAATAACATCTCCTCGTAGTTTTTTTTTACATCCACGTGAAGACGCTCTTTAGCTAACTCAAGCATCAGCTCGTAAGCTTCTACAAGTACCTTTTGTTTCTCTAACTCCTCGCGTAAGTGTTCCAGTTCTTGAACTTCCTTGTCTGTCATTGATAATAAAGTTTTAGGAGCATGCACTGGTAAAGATAAGCGTTTATAACTTGCTTCCGACATCACTCGGGGTTTATATTTAGTCAACCATCCATGGAAGGTAGAAGAACTGACATCATACTTGCTTAAAACCTCCGCGTAATCTAGTTCCTCGATCAAACGATCACGAACTGCTGACAATTTTACCCGAACGGGGAAATGACGATGTTTGATAATTTTTGCTAATTCTGACATTGGTTTACTCTGGTTTACAGTAAACTTTTTTCAGGGTAATACAATACACGTACCCGTGGTTCCCCCGTGGGAACTCCAGACCAGCTCCTGACTAAGTCCTGACCAAGTCCTGTATACACAGGAGTTAGTCAGGACTTGGTCAGGAGTTAGTCAATACCTGATAGCCGGGAAACACCCGAAGAACTCCCGTTGAGATAAGGGAGTAATAAGGGAACAAAGACGTTTCACCTTCGATACAAAGACGTTTCAAAGACGTTCACGAACGTAAATGAATGGTCTTTGACTGGAGAGTGAAAAGGATGTGAAAAATGATTACCCCGGTTATAGTATCTGATTACACGAGCAAGTAAAGCGTATATGCCGCATAAATGGCAAACAACACGATTCCCTCCCCCCGTCCGATACGGAAACCCGTGCGCATAAAAGGCAAAAGGAGTAAGGAAGAACCCACCATAACCCCCATGTCCAGCCAATTGATCTGGTTCGTTTCCACGGGAGCGATAGTTGCAGTCAATCCAAGTACCGCCAGTAAATTGAAAATATTCGAACCGACCACGTTGCCGATAGCTATATCCGTCCGCCCCTTGACAGCTGCCACCACGGAAGTTGCCAACTCCGGCATACTCGTGCCTGCCGCCACGATCGTCAACCCGATGACCGCCTCACTCCAACCCAAGGTTTTCGCGATAACCACGACATTATCCACGAGTAATCCCGATCCCCAGACAAGCAATCCCAACCCCGCGACCATAAACACGATATCCAACACCCAACTCTTTGTCGGTCGAATCTCTTCATCGGTTTCAGCCACTTCACCCCGTTTCGCCTTGTAAATACAATACACCATATACGCGCAAATCCCGGCAAAAAACAATATTCCCGCCCATCGGGCAAATACCCCGTTACGGAAAATGACAACGAACAGAACCGTCGCCAATAACATCACCGGCATATCGAACCGGATCAACCGGGGATTTACCCGCAAGGGATAAATCATCGCCGAAATACCGAGTATCACGCATATATTGAAAATATTCGATCCCATGACGTTCCCCACGGCAATCCCCGGCGTACCGTCCAACGCGGACTGCACGCTCACGAGTAACTCCGGGGCACTCGTCCCGAACGCCACGACAGTCAATCCCACCACCAGCGGTGAAATTCCCAAACGAACGGCAAGCGAAGAACTCCCTTTCACCAAAAAGTCCGCCCCGAAATAAAGCACCGCGAGCGAAGCAACTACAAGAAGAACCGGTACAAGCATAAAGCTAAAAGTTAAAAGTTAAAAACTAAAAGTTCATGTTCACGGAACAATTATTCATCGTTATTCGTACTTTTGAAGTTTCAAAAATAGAAATAAATTTACACTATCAGCTCTTAACTTTTAGTTTTTAGCTTTTAGTTTTTAACTCAATCGGCATGTTAAAGCATTTCAAGGAATTACTCAACACGGCAAAACATACCCCGAAACTGGGGGGACTGGAAATATTCAAGTATATCGGACCGGGGCTACTCGTCACCGTGGGATTTATCGATCCCGGTAACTGGGCGTCCAATCTTGCCGCGGGAGCTGAATTCGGTTATGCCTTATTGTGGATGGTTACACTCTCGACAGTCATGCTTATCGTCCTGCAACACAACGTGGCGCACCTCGGGATTGCCTCCGGATTGTGCCTTTCGGAAGCCGCCAGCGAACACTTGAAGCCCCGCTATGCCAAAGGCATTCTCTATTCCGCCATACTCGCCTCCATATCCACCTCGCTCGCCGAGATTCTGGGCGGTGCCATTGCCTTGCAAATGCTGTTCGATATTCCCGTACGTGCCGGCTCCTTACTCGTATTGGTGTTCGTGGTAATTATGCTTTTCACGAATACTTACCGGGTGATCGAGAAATGGATCATCGCTTTCGTGTCAATCATAGGCTTGTCATTCATATACGAACTTTCACTGGTAGACATTGACTGGAACGAGGCACTTCCCGCGTGGGTAACGCCCGCTTTCCCCGAAGGCTCCATGGTCGTGATCATGAGCGTGCTCGGTGCCGTGGTTATGCCTCACAATCTCTTCCTGCACTCGGAAATTATCCAGAGCCGACAATGGAACATACAGGACGATAAAATCATCAAGAAACAACTGCGTTACGAGTATGCCGACACGATACTCTCCATGGTCATCGGTTGGGCAATCAACAGCGCCATGATACTGCTTGCCGCCGCCACGTTTTTCCGTAGCGGAACACCCGTCACGGAGTTAGAGCAAGCCAACTCGCTACTCACGCCGCTGTTGGGTAATAACGCCGCCGTGATCTTTGCCGTGGCACTTCTGTTTGCCGGAATTTCCTCGACCATCACTTCCGGTATGGCGGCAGGATCTATCTTCGCCGGCATATACAAGGAGCCTTATGATATTAAAGACAGTCACTCCAAAATCGGCGTACTGTCTTCCCTTATTCTCGCCTTTGCACTAATCATGCTAATATCCAACCCGTTCCAAGGACTGATTTACTCGCAAATGGCTCTTAGCGTACAACTCCCGATCACGATCTTCACGCAGGTACACCTTACCTCGTCCTCCAAGGTCATGGGAAAATACAAAAACTCCGCTTACACGAAATGGCTGCTGTATGTCATCGGGGGAATCGTCACGGCATTGAACGTGATGCTGTTGATCAGTTTCTTTTAAATCATTCAGAGCAGGAACAACAACACGGAATCTTTCAGTTTTTCACGCAAGAATTTAAAACTACGGCTCTTTTGCGTTTTCACCGTGTGGATTGTTATGCCCAGCTTTATAGCGATCTCCGGACCGGTAAACCCTTGAATACTCAACTCCATAATCTCCCTAGCTCCCTCGGGCAACTCTTTCATATAATTGTAAAGCTGACGTAATAACTCGTCCCTCACGGTAACGGCAAACATCTCGTCAGAAAACTCTTCTTCTGTTTCCTGTATGATTTTCTGTTCTATCCCCTTGCGGATTTGTAGATTTCTCAGATAAATCAACGCATTATTGTAACACGCCCGGTAAAAGTAAGAGGTCAACTCTTTCATATCCGGAAAGTGCCTAGAAGATTTCCAAACAGCCACCAACACCTCCTGCACGATATCCTGCGCCTGATCTTTATCCCGTATAATACCGTTCACATACGAACAGAGAACTGAATAATACTTCTCATACAATTCTTCCCATGCCCGTATATTCTTTTTATTAATACCTTCCAGTAAAGAATCAAAATCAAACGACATAAATAGATTTTAAAGCTCGTAACAAAGATATGGATAAAATCAATATCTTCCATTATGATCTCCACAAATATAAACCAATAAACACGGCTCTTTCATTTAAGAAAGATTTGCGCAATCTTTCTTGACATTAAATAATTGAACTAATGAAATTTAGCTACAAAAAGCAACAAATAAAACTACACTTTCCTTGCTCTCTCGTATCACTCTCTTTTCCCCCTCGTTCCCGAAGGTCTTTGAAAGGACTTTAAAACGAGTTTAAAAGGACTTTGTTCCCTAACTTCACCGGGAACTCTACGGGAATATCATGGGAATACATCGGAATCACCCCGGTGAAAACTGGGCATGATTCCAAAAAACTTCCCCTTCTGTACAGAGAGTTGGAAGGGGAAGTTTCAACATCAAACTTTAAATTTTGAACTCTAAACTTCTACTATTTGCTAAATGAATAACTCGTATCCAAACTAGTCAGTATATACTCGTAAAGTCCCCTGTCCGCAGGATCAGCTGTTGCAATCTTACTCTTTACCAAAGCATAGATTTTTTTTAACATAGGAACGATCTCGTTTTGCATATTTGCCAGAAACATCGAATTTATATCACCTTGGAAAGGAAATTCATTTTCTCCAAAACGATTCTTTAGTATTGAGCAAGCCACGGTTCCTTTACCTTCACGATTTTCTATCTCTTTCAACTTGTTATAAACCATATCACTCATTCTTATATCACCTATTCCATAGGCACGAATCTCTTCTAACGAGGGGTACAACATCTTGGCGAAGCACGGGTCGCTTTGTACCGAAGTGACACCCACCATATTGTTACGTACGACACGATAAAACATATTCACATGCATGACCGTCCACTTTTGCATAATTTGCTCCTCTTCCGACAACTTTTTTCCCAGCCGAGTAGAAGCAAATATTCCCGTGTACAAATCATCATAATATTCCCGAAGCGAGTAAGCCTTCTGGTCCCCAGCGATATGTGACGACCGTATCACATTCGATGTGTAAGTCCTTTGTAATAATGTCATAAAATGTCCACAAAACTCGCTTGAAATATTCTCGTGTAAACCGAACTTGCCAGTCAATTCGGGAGCGTTAATCCAACCACAATCACGCAATTGCCCGATTACCCAAGCTACAGCTTTCTTTTGCACCTCTCGGTCTACCGGTTTAACAGCCTCCCCCTTCGTACCATCTTTCACCTGTGTCAATTGAATCCCGCCAATTTGGTAAGCCACGTTCGTCAAGTAACGCATATATTGCATAACTATATTCCCGTAAATCTCTTTCCGGTACCTGAAATCCGGGTCATCCGTGATCCACTCGTCGAGATGTGCCAAAATATATTTCAAATTCTTAATACCGTATTCACTGGCTTTTAAAGGGTCATCCCCCAAATCTTCCTCAAGGGATGAAGGGTCGCACCGAATTATAATCTGCTGGCGACCGTAACGGTAAAGAGGATCGCCCGCCTTCTCGTCTATCCACCGCTCGGCGATTGCCGCCTCTTCCCACTTATCTTTTGCATCGGGAATCGGGGTATAGAGCCACTTGATAACATACTCGTCATACACACCCAACTCGGGAGGTGTCAACTTCACACCCCGGTCACCCGGTTGCGCCACGTAATTGTAACGGGCGTAATCCATGATAGAAGCCGTTGTCCCGTATTTTTGGGTAAAGGAAGCAGAACGCAACGAATCGACCGGGATAGCGGCAGAACCGGCCATATTGTGCATCAACCCCAGCGTGTGCCCGATCTCGTGCGCCACAACGTAAGTCATCGATTCATCAAAGATCTCTTTCGGCATCTTCTTTGTCCTTACCCGGGGATCGACTTGCGCGGTCTGCACGAAACGCCAGTTATTAATCAACTTGACGATATCATTGTAAATAATCACAGAAGCATTGATAATCTCTCCGGTTATAGGATCCACCCAAGAGGGGCCCATAGCGTTCGCTACCGCCGTAGGAGAGTAACGCACGCAGGAATACTTCAAGTTATCCGGGTCAAAAGTCGTATCGGCTACCGGGAAATCCCGTACCTGCACCGCATTCTTGAACCCGATCTTTTCGAAAGCCTTGTTCCAAGTCAAGATACCAACCTTTATGGGAGCTTTCCACTCTTCTGGAAAAGCATCGTCCACGTACCACACGATTGGCTTCACGGGTTCTACCAACTCCCCCCGTTTCCATGCTTCCATGTTCTTGGGCTCCAAACGCCAGCGGTTGGCAAGATAATAAGGGCGCAATCCATCCTCTTTCTGCGACAACTCGAATTTTGAAAGAGCAATCTCCCCGTATTTATCATTCATAGTTGGGAACACGCCGACTCGGGAATCCTGTATCCTTGGTTTCATCTTATCCTCCGGCAGCAGAAGCATCGAAATATTGGAACGCACGGAAATCTTTCCAAGCTGTGCCATATACATTCCTAGACCTAATTCCAACGAAACCCGTTGATTTATCTCCACGGAAACATTATCATCAAAAACTTTTATTTTCCCGAAATAAGGCTTCTCGTTCTCTTTCTCGTTCTCTACTAAAGAAAAATTTCCCAATAGCCCTCCTCCTTGCGGAGAGAGCTCCGGATTATTATACAACAAATCCGTCACCTCGAACACGATAGCCGTGCTATCGTCATTATAAGTCTTCACGGGGAAACGCTTGTAAAAATCCGACATATAATTCTGTTCCAAGGCTTTCTTCGCCCAAGGCTCGTCAGTCCCTAACGTAACTGCCCGGTTCGGGATATTGAACAACACGGAAGAATCCTGCAACTCAATTTTCAAATGCAAGGGATTGAGGTATTTATACCCCACGTTCACAGCCATTGCGTCTGAAGAAGCCGAGATCGTTCCGCCCAACAGAACTTCCCGCCCCAAGTGCTTCAAAGGATACTCGAAATAAATCTTTTCTCCCACTCTATGGATGGTCATCAGACCGCCCTTCACTTCCACTCTTCCAGGTTCCTTGAGAAATTCCGCATATTTACTTAAAGGTTGCGGACTTTCCGCTTTCTTGTTCTTTTTCCTGTTGCCCGTTCCATCCGCGGCAAGACAAGGGAATCCCAGTGCTACTAAAAGTAGCATCACATACAATCTTTTCATTTCAAACATTTTTAAATTAAACAATGATTATTGCCGCACAAGGCGACGTTTATTCCGTGATTCTATGATTCCTTTAATTGGCAATCGTTAATCCTTTTTATTTTGAATTGTTTTATTTCCGATCTCTCGTAAATCAATTTTGTAATTTTCCAAAATATATTCCCGCAAAATATCGTATTTCTGTTGCACCAGCGGGTATTCCAAATCCGACGCCCACTCCTCCGCGGTTCGGCTGACCATGCTATCGATAAAATATCTCAAGTCTTCACTCTTATCCAACATACCTGTCTGCCAATCCACCCGCCGGCACCACTCGGTACCGTTACTCATCGCAACAAAACCTCTGGCACGGGCATAATCGGGAGAATCAGGGTTATCAGTGTCCGCCTCGTAAGAATAATCACTTACCGCGTAAAACTCGTCCGGTATCGTGATTATTTCTCGGGTAATCCAATCTCTCAACAATACTCTTTGAAGCTCGGATTTAAAAGCCTGCTTCATTTCCCCCGGCATATCGACCAACACGCCCGAACAGCAACCGACCGCAATCTGCCCCTGGGCTACACGAGCGTAAATAGTGCCACTGCCACCCTCCAGCGTTCCTGCCAGAAAGACCTTCCGGGGCATATACTTTTTATGAAATTCCTCCGGGTAAAACCTGAACCAGATTTCATCCAGCAAATCCAGCATATTCCCCGCGTATAGCGGGTCGGGAGCCGTGTAAGAGTAAATCAAACTGCCGCCCCCCTGCCGCCAACTGAAATCAGCCTCCGTGTACTCGTACAAGAAATAAGTCCCGTACTTGTCAAATAAACTCACGATGCGGTCATCCGCCGGGGATTTGCCTTGCGGCAACACGTAACCCTGCTCCAAAGGTTCGACGTCCCCAAGTTGCTTATCCTCGGCACAAGCACCCGTTAAAAGGACACTCCATAATATCAAATACAATCTTATCGCTTTCATAATATTTTCAATTATCAGTTTTACTCTATGACACCTTTCCTTGCCGGGACATAAGCCGACGGGTTCTGTTTCAACAGGACATTATTACTTATTGCCGTATTGGGAATCGGTATCGTGTAAAGCGGATCCCTCTCCTCCAACGTGTAGACAACCCACGGGTCGTATTCTGTCACTTTGTATTTATGCGATATGGAAGGCATCCCGTAGCGGCGCAAATCAAACCAACGCAGCTCGTCAAAACAGAGTTCCCGGCGACGTTCCAGACGGATTTCATCCAATAGGACAGCCTCATCCGTGATAGACGCATCCTCGTATCCCTCTATCCGGTAACGACGCAATGTATTCAAATCCGACAAGGCATCCGTTTGCTCTTTCTGCTGCGCATAGGCCTCCGCCCGGTTCAAGTAAGCCTCCGAAAGCCGGATCGTGTTCACCGGGGCTCCCCAGTCCATAACCGTTTTCTTCGTGCACATCCCCCACGGGAACCATAAATCCAGACGCCTGTCCTCACCCGTGAACTTCGACATCAAATCCTCGGACGGAACATATCCATAGGGAATCTCTATCCAAGCATTATACACCCACTCCACCTCGGTATGCTTGTAACTTGCCATCTCGAACTCGGAATACATCTCCACTCTCGTGTAATCCGTCAATCCCGCTCCGGTCTTTATCGCCGCCGTGGCTGCATCTATCGCCTCCTGCCACTCCTCCATATACAGGAACACCCGGGACAGCAGCACCTGTGCCGCGGAAATATTGATCCGGAAACTTCCTCTCTTCTTCGGGTATTTCTCGAACAATTCGATAGATGCCTTCAAATCTTCGACGATCTGCCGGTACACGTCCTCCACCGTACCCCGGTCTATCCCGTTTTCCGTCAGATCGGCAGTCAGCTTCAACGGTACCCCAAGAGCATTTTTATTGTAATTATAAGGCTCGCTGTACAAATTCACCAGCATAAAATAGTAGTACCCGCGTAACGCATAAGCCTCCGCTTTTACCTGTTCCTTCTCTTCCGGGGAACCTATCGCCCCGTCAATCCCATCTAGGGTTGCATTCACACCCACAATCTTTTTGTAAGTCAGCGTGTACGCGTCTACCGCGTAAGACTCTCCACCCCACATACTCGGCTGCCACGTGTAATGACCGAAAAACTGTGTCGCAAAAATATTCTCTTCGTCGCCCCAATAATAAGACGGGTCCAGTTCCAAATCATCATCAAAATAATAAAGCGCATCATAAGCAACATCCACGTACCCGGAACCCAGCAATAACTGGCTAAAATCAGACACAGTCGTCACGATTACCTCGTCCTGTGACTTTTCCTCTAGAAAATCAGAACACGCCGCCAACAAGAACACGCCCATCCATGCTATCTCCTTTATAAACTTAAATCTTTTCATGAGCTTATCGTTTTCCATTATTCAATCCACTAAAATACCACTTGCAATGACAACGAGGTCACGCGCCGCGCCGGCCAGTTCCGTGTTTCCGGATCCAGACCGTCCCATTTCTTGTCCGAAACCCACATAAACGGGTTCGTCATACTCGCTTTTACCTGCATCCGCTGGATGTAAGCCCGTTTTAACCATTCAGGGTTCATCTCGTAAGACAGCGAGAGTGAACGGCAACGAATAAAATCCGTGTTAGCGACCCATACATCAGACATATTATACATCTCGTACAAATTCTTGTTACCATAACCGCCCCGCTCTACCGCCGGCAACAATATCTGCTCTTTGCCCGCACCCGGGAGGGAAGGGATGCTCGTGTAAGCATCATCACCCGGTTTCTTCCAGCGACCGAGTAATTTCCTTGACACATTTTGTTCCGGCTTAGGCAATCCCGAACCATCTGAAAAAGAAGCCGTGTACAGCTCCGGCAAACGATCATGCCCGCCCCATTGCACGGCAAACAAAGCGTACAACGAAAGCCGTTTATACTTGAACAGCATATTGAAACCTCCCGAGAAATCCGGCACAAGTTTCCCGGACTTCACCAAATAGGCAGTCGGGTCAAAACCGTTCTCCACGTCCATATTTTTAAACACCGGCAACCCGTTCTCCGGGTTCAATTTATCAAACTCGAAAGAATAGAACATGGAAAAAGGACGCTCTTCCATCACGGCGGAACCATCCAAGTAACTATCAACAGAATTCCAACGGTCATTCTTGTCCACCTTATTGCGTGTCACGGAGGTATTAACCGAAAGCTGCCACGTGAAATTCTCCGTCCGGACAGGAACCACATCAATCACGAAATCATACCCGTAATTCTTCATCGAAGTACCGGAAACAACTCCACTCGATGTTCCATTCTCGACAGCCACCCCACGGGCTGCAAGCACGTCGCTCACCTTTTCAAAATAATTAGCCGTAAAATTCAACCTCCCCTCAAACAAGGAACCATCAATCCCGATATTATAAGTTTTCGTCTTCTCCCATCCCAAATTCGGGTAGGGCAACGAGCTCACGATCAAGACATAATCCTTGTACGCCCCGTCAATTCCCCCGTCCCTTGCTGTCAGGTAAGGCGAAACCGAAGAAACAGCATTTCCCTGATAGCCATAAGAACCGTACAAATCCAGATTATCGATCCAAAGTTGTCCCAACAGGAAACTCTCCTGCCCGAGCCGCCATTTCGCCCCGATCGACCACGTCGGTTCAAAGCGTTTATTCTTATCCTGAGCGAAACGGTTGGAAGCATCCAAGCGAGCGCTAAAATTCATCACGTAACGTTCCTGGTAAGTATAAGCCGCCAACATATATTCGCTGAGTTTATTATCCACCCGGTTAATCACCCGTGTTTCCCCATTCACGTAAACACTGTTATCCAAACGTTCACCCTCGCTACTTTCAAAAAAGGAAGGAGGAGTAGTAAATGTCTCACCCCGATTCGGCAAATAACCGTAACGCTTTTGCGTGTTTCCCTTGGTCGTGAGAGCATTGGTCTCGATACCCACTTGCAACGTCATCCGGTGCTTTACCCCGAACAAACAGTCATACACCAGACTATTCCGGATCATGATAGAAGTATTGTTCGTCAGGTCTGTTTCCAGAATACCGCCATTAGGCAGAGGGGTCTGTTTTGCCATATCATCCGTCATGGCAATCGAACCGAACTCGTACCCTCGGATCTGCGTGATATAGAACGAACGTTCATCCGCGTACTTCTTGGAATCGGCAGAAGAAGACGTGTAAGAAACCAGTCCCTGGTATTCCAATCCCGGCAGTATCCGCCATTTCAAATCTATCGTCGTACCCCATGTCCTCGTGCTATTCTTGCTTCCCGTGTTTTCCAACTCGTTCAGGATATTATAATTATACTTGCCACTCATATGCATAGCCCCTTCATTCCGTGCTCCCTCTTTCTCGTGGTAATAATAAGAACCGTCCTCGTTATACGCCGGGATTACCCTCGTCGTGTTGTACGCGTAAGAGAAAGGATCCACCCCGTAAGCAAAACCCCGCACGTCCCGTACCGTTCCTTTCAACAACATATTGATCATCAAACGCTCCCCGAAATTCACGGTCGTGTTGGATGTCGCCGTGAACGTCGTCATATTATTCCCTTTCGCTTCCCCTTTTTCTTCCGTGTACCCGAAAGAAGTCCGGTTCTGTATTTTCTCCGAACCACCGCTGATACTCACGTTATGCGAGTGATTGAACGAATTGCGGAACAACAGTTTAAACCAATCTGTGTTCTGTTTAGCCATCCTCGCGTACTCCTGCTCCATCGCCTCCTCCGTGATCTCCTTGTTCAGCCATTTCTGGAGCAAACCGGCGTAACCGACAGGCAAAACCGTGGAAGGATATACCCGCCGTTCATCATATATCTCCTTCGAGAACTGCATCATCTCCCGGGAATTCATCAAATCGTACAACCCGTAGCGAGGTCTTTGCCCGATCGAGAGATTGCCGCTATAATTCACGTTTATCCTTCCCGCCCTCGCTTTCTTCGTGGTAATCACGATCACCCCGTTCGCCGCCTTGGAACCGTAAATAGCCGTGGCAGAAGCGTCTTTCAACACCGTGATTGTTTCTATATCATTCGGGTTCAACCACGAGATGGCATTACCCGCCAATTGCTTGATGTCATCCGCGTCCACGGAAAACTTCGTGTTGTCCTCCGAGTTAAAAGGCTGCGGGTCTTGCTGGATCACCCCGTCGACCACCCACACAGGTTCCTGACTCCCGAGCAACGTGGAAGTCCCCCGTACCCGGATCTTCGAGGTTGCCCCCACCTGTCCCGTAGTATTCCACACCAGCATACCGGGCACAACTCCCTGCAGCATCTGGTCAATAGAAGAAACTCCCGCCATCAAGACATCCTCTGCTTTTACCGTCGTGGAGGCTCCCGTGTAATTACCTTTCGACACGTTGCCGTATCCCGTCACCACCACCTCTTCCACCGCCTTCACGTCCTCCTTCATCACGACATCAAGTGTCTTTTGTCCCGTGTACTTGATCTCCCGCAAAACCATTCCAACAAAAGAAAAGATCACGAAGACATTCTCGCCCTCCGGCACCATGATCGAGTATTTCCCGTCCATATCGGTAGCGGTCCCCATGACGACCGACATCCCCGTGGTATTCTCCGTCTTCTGGCGCACTAAAACAGTGACACCCGGTAATGGCACACCTTGTTCATCTTTAACGATTCCCTTCAACACACTTTGCTGCTTCACGACCGCTTGTCCCTTGCCGGGACGGATCAGTACCGTGTTATTCTCGAACTCGTACACGAGATTGGCTTTTTTCAACACGGTGTCCAACACACTCTTCAACTCCATCTTTTCCACCTTAATCGTGATTTCTCCCGCGGCGGCAACCAACGACGAGTTGTACATGAAGTTGATGTTTGTCTGTTTCTTCACCGCTTGAACGAACTCGTCAAGGTTCACGCCCTTCAAATCCAGCGTCACCGGATTTGTCTGGGCATACACGCCCAAATTCAGCGTGAGCAAGAAAACAAAGACGACACAGCACTTCATAATCCTTGAATTGTTCCTGTACCTACCCATTAGGTCAAGAAACTTGATTACTCGATTTTTTTTCATACTTTTGTATTGTTTATTTAAAACATGGACTTAAAGGGGAATAGGTTTAAAACCTGAGAAATTTGCGACCTATCCCTCTTTTTTTATTTATATAAAATAATCACATCTTCCCTTATTTCATAATGTACATCGTTTAACTTCTCCAACAACCGCAGGAACGTGTTGATATTATCGTACCGTTCAAGGCTTCCCGTGTACTCCAATTCCTTCACTTCCTCATCTTTAAATACCGCCTTTATCCCGTACCAGCGTTCCAGAACGTGCATGATATTCCCCAAAGATTTATTCTTGAAGACAAACTTTCCATCTTTCCATCCCACGAACTCCTCCACGTCAACGGCACGTACCTCAACCTCTCCGGACAAAAGGACGACAGCCTGCTCTCCCGGGGATAATATCACGCTTTCCTTATTCTTCGACGTGAAACTTACCTTGCCGGAAACCAACGTCGTGTACCCGACCTCTCCCCGGTAAGCGGTAACACCGAAAGACGTACCGAGCACCGTAATATCTCCCGTTTCCACACCCACGATAAAAGGCAAGGTATCTTTCTTCACCTTAAAGAATCCCTCCCCGCTTAACTCCACCTTCCGTTCCTTTCCCGTGAAGGCAACCGGGTACTTTAATTCAGACCCCGCATTCAACCACACTTCAGTCCCGTCGTTCAACACCACGTAGCACTCTCCCCCGATAGGCACTTTCAATTCATTGTAGAGCTCTTTTTTCATCGGATTCACGGAAGTATAGGAAAGTTGCCCATCCTCGTACTTTACCACATTCCCGTCATCTTCCATGATTGCGACAGGTTCTTTCCCAATCCTCACCATCCGTCCGTCTGCCAGTTTCAATACTGCCGCAGTTTCTCCCGGCGGAACAATTTCTCGGTTGACAACAACCAGCTCCCCAGTTGAAAGATTGAAGTTCTCCATGATCATGACCCCCAAGACCAACACTGCCGCCACGGATGCCCCCCATGCCATCCAACGCCGGAAACGCCCCCGGTACACCTGTTTCTTTAATGCCTCGAAAGCTGGCTTATACTCGTAACTCTCGAACTCCTTAAACTTCCCGGTTACAAAAGCCTCGTCAAACAACTCTTCGTACGCTTTCCGTAAAGAATTATCCTGCAACAAAACATCCATTTCTTGTCGTTCATCATCGGAAAGGGCATTCCCAAAAGACTTCTTAAACAGTTCTATGACCTTATATAAATCCCGCTTCATACTTATTTCATGTTATTACCACTATACCATTTCATCGCACATCCGGTTTTTATGAATGAAATTTTCAATTGTATAATACATGAACTTACAAAGAGTATGACAAAAAAAAGAAAAAAATTCAACTACTACCGATTTATTTTAGATTCCGACAAGAAAATATGCCGGAATAAAAAAAGAGGTAGCTATCAATAAACTTGTTAGCTACCTCCCCTCTAATATTCAGTTTATCGCAAACTACTCAAATTCCTTCAACGTCTTCTCGATAACTCCGATTGCTTCCAGCAACTGTTCCTCGTTGATAACCAGAGGCGGGGCGAAACGGATGATATGATCGTGTGTCGGTTTTGCCAACAAGCCGTTGTCACGGAGTTTCAAACAAACATCCCAAGCGGTCTTGCCATTCTTCGGGGTAACCACGACGGCGTTCAACAAACCTTTACCGCGCACGAGTCCGATCATATCCGATTTGATCTGTCCCACGCGTTCACGGAATATCTTACCCAATCTCTCGGCATTCTCGGCAAGTTTCTCGTCTTTAATCACTTGCAACGCGGCCATGGATACCCGACAAGCGATCGGATTACCGCCATAAGTGGAACCGTGTTCTCCCGGTTTGATCGTCATCATGATCTCGTCGTCCGCCAACACGCAGGAAACGGGCATCAAACCGCCGGAAATAGCTTTACCGAGGATCAACACGTCGGGACGTACCCCCTCGTGATCGCACGCCAGCATCTTACCCGTGCGGGCAATACCGGTCTGTACCTCATCGGCCATAAACAACACGTTGTGTGCCTTACACAAATCATAAGCTTTCTTCAAATAGCCCTCGTGCGGCACGTAAACCCCGGCTTCTCCCTGAATAGGCTCCAACAGGAATCCCGCCACGTTCGGGTCTTTTAAAGCCTCTTCCAACGCGGGAATGTCATCGTAAGGAATACGCACGAATCCGGGTGTAAACGGTCCGAATCCGGCATACGAAGAGGGATCGTTGGAGAGCGTCACGATAGTAATCGTACGACCGTGGAAATTGTTCTCGCACACGATAATCTTTGCCTGATCGGCAGGAATACCTTTCACGTCATATCCCCAACGGCGACAAAGTTTCAGGGCTGTCTCGTCCGCCTCTGCACCGCTATTCATCGGCAGCACCTTGTCGTACCCGAAATACTTGGTGATGTATTCTTCCCACTCTCCCAACACGTTGTTGTAAAAGGCACGGGAAGTCAGCGCCAGCGTTTTCGCCTGCTCGGTCATAGCCTCGACAATCTTCGGGTGGCTATGTCCTTGATTCACGGCAGAATAAGCCGAAAGGAAATCAAAATAACGTTTCCCGTTGACATCCCACACGTAGATTCCTTCTCCTTTTTCCAACACCACGGGTAGCGGGTGATAATTGTGGGCGCCATATTTCGCCTCACGATCCATGTACTCTTGTTCGGTCATTTTTTTCATAATATCATTTTAGTTAGGTTCGACGTTTTCACGTAACGAGCCCAATTTCACGAAAAAAAACCAAAAAAACAATGACAAACAATTGAAAATTGAAAATTGAAAGTTGAAAATTACAATTACTGCTTATTATCAGATGATTGCGAAGACTTCTTTTTCCGTTTAAAAATAGCCGTGTACTTGCGGAAGAGTTCCCGGAAGGTATCAAAGGCTTCCTGATAGGAAACACCGACACCCTGCACGGTCTCCGTGGCGTTATACGTGATCTTTTCGTTCGTGTGGGAATAAGCCTTCAGCTTCAACGTTCCCTGCTGGTTCAGCTTCACGTCCACGTCAAAGTCACCCGTGATAGAGGTATTCGAGTTCGTTTTCGACCCTTCCACCATGTTGCCGTTGGCGGAAATGGTCACGCGGTTGTTCCATATCTGGGTAGACAATGCCAACTCGAACTCGTTCGTCGTCACTTGGTCACCCGGGCGGTACGAGAAACCGATATCCAAATTATTGCTGATCTGCGACAACCAACGGGACACTTGATTCGACAGCAACTCGCTCGCCGTCGTTACCCCCATCTGGTAGCCCGTGTTGCGTTCCTCCTGCTCCGCGTCCTTATCCAAATAATCGGGCGTGTAGAACTTGTTCAGCAACAAAAGCGAGAACATTTGTTTGTTTACCTCGTCCTGACTGGAGAAAAGACTCTGCATCAAACTCCGCATCTGCACGTCGAGGGAGGGAAAATTAATCCCGAATTGCACGTTCGGGTTCATCAGATTGTCCCCCAGTTTCAACACGCATTCCACGGGAACTTTCGTGTTCTTGTCCATTGTCGTGTTCGTCCCCGCCAACAAATCACTCAGAGAAGTACGCAGGTTATAAATCGCGTTCACGTCAATCGTGGCGTCGTAAGGCGAACCGTTCCATTTGATACTTCCGCCGGGAGTCAACACGAACTTCTTGTTTATCAAGTTACTCAACGTGAAAAGATAATCTCCTTTCGCGATCTTGTACTCCCCGAACAGGTCCAACTCGTTGTCCTTACCCAAGGTAAAACGCAGATTACCGCTTCCCACGGTTTTCAGTATATCCCCGATCGTGGGGTCGAATATGATCTGCACCTCCAGATTGTCGTTCACCTCGATATTCGCATTCAAGTCGAAATCGGATATCAGGGAAGACCGTTCCTCGAGCATCGCGGACTGTTCGCCGGGTTGACGGTTATTTATAAACCGCAGGATACTGCCGTCCTCCTCCGTCAAGGCGGAAGTCAAGGGTATATACAGCACGGAATGGGGTTCCGGCTTCAAATTGACAGACAGTGCGGAATTACCCGACAGATTATTCATCCGGGTTTGTCCCGTGATATACAACTGCCCGTAAAACGTCTCGCCTTGGGATTGCTTCGTGTTCAACACGCGGAAATTATTAAACTTCAAGTTTACATCATACTTGTTCTGTTGCAAATCGTAGAACCCGGAACAGACGGACGCCCGCCCCTTGGCATCGTATATTTTGAAATCATCAAGCATGATCCGATTATCCTTCACCGGGATACGGTCATGAATCATAAACGGCGTGTTCAGCATACTCAAGGTCAAAGCCACCGAGTCCATGGCCAGAAAACCGTTGATCGCCGCCGTCCGGCTCGTCCCTTTCATTTCCAACTCGCCGGACAATGTACCCTCCCCGCTTTTCAACATATCCGGGAAATAACGGGTCAGGTAATTCACGTCTATTCCCGAAAGCACGAGATTCATGTTCAGGCTGTCCGTGGACGGTTTATAATAACCGAACACGCTGAACGGCGCCTCATCGTTCTTCATCTGGTTGATCACGCTGACCTGCAAGGCACTGTTCGCCGCATCCCACTGGGACATCAGGTTCAACGTCCCCAAAGTATCCCGGTTAAGCCCCCAGCGGTCGATCTCCATATTCGCGTAAATAAGACGGTCGTTGTACGCGTCCTGTATCGTGGCTTTCCCGTTTACCAACCCGAAAAGCTTCACTTTATTGTCAAAAAGAATATTATTGAACTCCGCCAGATTGAAATTATGGAACGCCATGGAGAGGGTATCCCGCTTGTTCCCGCTCACCCGTCCCCGCAGGGAAAAACTTTGCTCTCCCCGGCTGATCTTGAAATTATTCACGAAAATATCATCTCCCTCTTTCAATATCATGGAACGTCCCACCTGCCACACGCTATCCGCCATCACGATCGTGCTGGGCTGGATAAGCACCTGTGTCATGTGCCTGCCCCTGTAATTCAACAACCGGAGATTGGCGACCAGCGAGCCGCAATACGTCTCTTTCTCCCAGTTACTCCACGTCAGACGGTTCGTGACATTGTTCGTGTACACGTTCATCGTGTTGCGCACGTTATACAGTTTCCCGAAATTCAAGTATTTCAACTCGTCGGCAGCACAGGTACAGATCAAGTTGGTACCGTTGCCCGCTACTTTCACCCTCGCGTCCCGCGTCTTCAGATCCCCGAAAGAGATCGTATCCGCTTCCAGTAACAGATTCGTCCGCCGGTCGGCATAATTGTATTCACACGATAAATTGACACCGCTCGAAAGTTTCAATTGCGGGTAAGCGACCCGCAGCAAAGGATTGACATTCTTCAACCGCACTTCGGCAATCAGATTGGTTCCTTCCGGCAATGGTTTATCCACCGCGTAGCGGTAAGCGGGCAAATAGGTCATGACAAAACTATTCCACAAATCCGACAATTCCAGCGAATGGAAAAATCCCTCCATGGTGACATCCCCCACTTCCGATTGCAGGTTCGAGTAACTATATTCTCCCAGCACGGTATTCGTCAATCTCACCGAATCCGTCGTGAACACCCCCCTCGTGTTCTCGTATTTCAAACGGGGTATGATTGCCTCGAACCAATTGTTGTCCTCTTGCATTTTCAGGTTCCCCGAGAAATCAAATTCAAACGATTCCTTTTCCCCGCAAACGGACGGTCCCCATGAATCCCATTGCCGGACATTCACGTACCCCCGCGCGTCCGCGATTTGAAGAGAATCCCCCATGACATAATTCAATTCGAAATCAGCTTGCAAACTATCGTTCTTCACGGACGACAGCAAATACAGGCGATCGTTTTCCGTCCCCACCGAGAGGCGTACCCCCCGTAGCCGACCGTCGTACACGTCGAGGTATCCTAACGCACTCGACATCCCGAAACGAGAGGTGGAGTCACCCAGTACCCCGTTAAAGTTCGCGAACAGCGAACCGTTCTTCAAGAAAGACTGCCCCGTCAGAAAACCGAAATTCACCCGGAACAGGTTAGCCCGTCCCCCGTAACGATAATCTCCCGCACTATCCAAAACATAGTTGAACACGAGAGAACCTTCCATTCCCGGGGTAACGCTTTTCGCGTCCACGACAAAATCCTCGATCTTCCCCTTGAAAGTACCGTCAAAAGTGAAATAATCATACTTGTGCAGCATTTCCGGTATCTTCACGTAACGGCTTTCCAGCCACGGCATATAAATAGCTTCCAGTTCGGGCGGCGAAATCCGCGTATCGGTAAATTCGATAGTGAAGTCCGTATCAAAAAAACGGGGCAACCCCTTGGAAACAAATGAACCGTGGAACACACTTTTCTCTCCCAGATACACTTCCAGATTCTCGCCCTGCAAATTACTTATCGTGTTGAAAACCACGCCGCTCCCGTACAACACATTATTCATTCCCAGCAACTTGCCGTTAAAATAAGCTATATCATCGAAATGTACCCTTGAAGAGGTGAACACATATCGTTGTTGCATCTTCGTGGTAAAATTACGCCAGTACTCCTGATCCGGAACCCAATTATACTCCAACGTATCCAGATGAGCCTCACTCCGTTCGGTCTGAATCAAGGTATTCGTGACCAACAGGTTATTATTCGTCGCAACAACCCTTCCCCCCATGTTAATCACCTCGAATCCGGATTTCTCCCTGAAACTCAACCCGGTAACCGTGGCCTCGTAACGTCCCTCCTTCGAGAACCTGATTCTGGAAATCATCACGTTTAAATCCCGGCAATCGACATCCGTCCAGTTAATCCCGTAGTCCACGGGTTCATAATCGTTCTCTATATACCGGAAACGACTGTTGAACAACGATATTCGGGTCAGGTTCACTTTCCACCCCAAAGGAGAGGCGGGCACCGTGTCCGTCATCGAGGCGGAAAGGGAATTGATTAACTCCTCAACGTTCGTGACGCTCTCCCCCCCGTCTTTCTTGCGCTCAATCCACAAGTTAAACACGGCATTGTCGAAAGTCGCCTCCGTGATCGTGAATTTCCGTTTCACGAAACTCACCGAATCCACCCGCATCACGAGCCGCTCGCAAAACATCAGCGTATCCTGACGGCAGTCTTTCACGAACACATCACTCAGTATCAATGATTCTATCGGGCGAAATTCCACCCTCCCGATCGTGATCGTCGTTCCCGTCCGATCCTCCAAAATACGGGTAAAATAATCCACCAACTTCGTCTGAACGTACGGAGTCATCAAGGCAAAATAGGCCGCAAATGCCAAAAGCACAAGCACCATTACACACCGGGACAATATGGAGATTATTTTTTTTATACTTTCACCATTTAGTTTGCTTGCAAATTTAGTAATATTGCAGGAATAAATTCAATTGAAAATGGAAAGAGTTTATAAAGTTCATAAAGTTTATAAGGTTTATAAAGTTACGGGAGTCCTTCGGACTGTGTTTAACGGTAGCTTACGCTACCGTGGACAAAGCGCCCCGCAGGGGTCCATTTACTTTATGAACTTTATAAACCTTATAAACTTTATAAACCCCAAAGCCCGTGCGGCTGACAATCTAAAATCTAAAATCATTAAATCTAAAATATACCATGGGCGTTGTTATTCTAGGAATTGAATCATCTTGCGACGATACCTCGGCCGCGATACTAAAAGACGGGGTGGTACTCTCTAATGTCATTGCCAGTCAAAAAGTACACGAGGCTTACGGGGGAGTCGTTCCCGAACTGGCATCGAGAGCGCATCAACAAAATATTATCCCGGTCGTGGCGCAGGCCTTAAAAGTCGCAGGCGTCAATGCAGACGAAATCAATGCCGTCGCTTTCACCCGCGGACCGGGACTGCTGGGCTCTCTCCTTGTGGGAACTTCCTTCGCCAAGGGATTCGCTATCGCGAAACAAATTCCCATGATCGAGGTCAACCACTTGCAGGCACACATCCTCGCCAATTTCATCAAAGAACCGGGAGTGGAAGCTCGCCACCCGAAATTCCCGTTCCTGACGCTACTCGTGTCGGGCGGTAATTCCCAGATCATCGTGGTTCGCGACTATCTGGACATGGAAGTCATCGGGCAAACAATCGACGACGCCGCCGGCGAAGCCTACGACAAATGCGCCAAAGTCATGGGATTGTCCTATCCCGGGGGACCCGTGATCGACCGTCTGGCGAAAGAAGGGAACCCAGACCGTTTCACGTTCAACAAACCCAATATCCCGGGACTGGATTACAGCTTCAGCGGGTTGAAAACCTCGTTCCTGTACTTCATCCGAGACGAACTCAAAAACGATCCGGACTTCATCCAACATAACCTGAACGACCTTTGTGCCTCTTTACAGAAAACGATCGTCGATATACTCATGGCCAAACTTAAAAAGGCCGCCAAACAAACCGGAATAAAACAAATCGCCATCGGTGGCGGTGTGTCGGCAAACTCCGGGTTGCAAAAAGCCGTGTACGACGAGGGAACCCGCGCGGGCTGGGACGTATTTATCCCCCGCCTCGGCTTCTCGCTCGACAACGCCGGCATGGTCGCCGTCACCGGGTACTACAAATACCTCGCTTCGCGATTCATCGGATTGGACGCACCTGCTGACGCGAGGATGAGCCTGAACAATGGAAAATTGAAAATTGAAAGTTGAAAATGAAAAAATTCCCGAAGAATATTCCAGCTCCTCCTCTGTTTATAGAGGAAACCGGCGAGTAAGCGAGGGCAATAGGGAAGCTTGCTTCCTGATTGCCGAGCGTGAGCCGGTTCGAGACCGGCTTCCGGGCTCACTTGGACGCGAAGCGGACGGAGGAGTTTAATCTAAAATCTAAAATTATAAATCCTTCAATTTAAAATTTAAAATCTAAAATTTAAAATCAAAAATATGAAAGTTCTTGTTACTTACAACATTCCCCGCGAGTCATTCGCAAAACTCGGA
Organism: Butyricimonas sp. Marseille-P3923; assembly: GCF_900184685.1. Lineage (GTDB taxonomy): Bacteria > Bacteroidota > Bacteroidia > Bacteroidales > Marinifilaceae > Butyricimonas > Butyricimonas muris. The sequence continues at coordinate 75,328 of NZ_FXXL01000007.1, read as the reverse complement.
AAAGAGCATACCGTAACTATGCCCGACGGCGAGTATTTCACCACCGAAGAATTAATCAAACTGGTACCCGATCACGATGTCATTCTCGGGATATTCACCCGCCCTATTGACAACAGCGTTATCGAGGCAGGCAAAAACCTGAAACTGATCAGTAATTTCGGCGTGGGCTACAACAACATTGACACCAAATTTGCCCGCTCGAAAGGAATAGCGGTATGCAATACCCCGAAAGCCGTTTGTTTCCCGACCGCGGAAATGGCAATGGGGCTCATGCTGAGCGCCGCCCGCCGTATCACGGAATGCGACCGCCGCATACGGGTAGAGAAAGAGAGCATGTGGGGCGTGATGAAAAACCTAGGCTTCACGCTGGAAGGACGCACCCTCGGGATCATCGGCATGGGAAATATCGGCAAGACCGTGGCACGACTGGCAGAAGCGTTCCACATGAACGTGATTTATTACAACCGCCGGAGCACGGTAGAAGGATACGAGAGAGTCGATCTCGACACTCTGCTGAAAAGATCGGACTTCGTTTCTATCCATACCCCATTGACGGACGAAACCCGCCACATGATCGGCAAGCGGGAAATAGAACTGATGAAGCCGACCGCTATCCTCGTGAACACCGCCCGCGGAGCCGTCATTAACGAGAAAGAGCTGGCAACCTGCTTACAAAACAAAACGATAGCCGGGGCAGCCCTCGACGTTTTCGAAGACGAACCACACGTGACGGAAATGCTCTACGGACTGGATAACGTGATCCTCGCCCCGCACAATGCGACAGGCACTATCGACACGCGTATAGCCACCGGGCAGGAAGCTGTCGATAACATCCTGAATTTCTTTAACGGTACACCAACTAACGTAGTAAACTAATGAAAACAATTATTACAATGCTAGTGCTTACATTCATGGGAAGCGCCATGAACGCTCAAAACATCAAGTTACCCGCACCGCAGAAAACCGGGGGAAAATCACTCGCCGAATGCCTGAACGAACGGCAAACATCCCGTGATTTCGACACGAAAAAACTATCCCCGCAAGACCTTTCCGACCTCGTGTGGGCAGCGAACGGCCTTAACCGCTCGGAGAGCGGCAAACGTACCGTTCCGACCGCCACGAACTGGCAGGAAATGGTACTCTACGTGGCGACAGCCGATGGCATCTACCGCTACAACGCCGAAAAACACGAACTGGAACTCGTGAAGAAAGGCGACTACCGGAAAGAATGCGGCCCGCAACCTTTCATGACGATAGCTCCCGTGTGTTTCATCTATGTAGCCAACCACGACAAAGAGGGACGTATCTCCGATCCGGAGCAAAAGCTACTGTACTCCAACCACCACGCCGGGTACATGGCTCAAAACGTGTACCTCGTTTGTGCCGCCAAGGACATGGCAACCGTGACAATCGGTTCCGTCAACAGAGAGGCTCTAGCAAAAGTGATCGGTTTACCCAAGAACAACTTCGTGATCTACACCCAACCTATCGGGTACAAAAAGTAGATTTTCAAGTCGCCAAAGGCGACTTGAAAAGTTGCAGGTTACATTCGCCTACGGCGAATCACAAGCTGTGTTACTGGCGTTTGGGACTGTAACTTAGCTCTCCCTCTGTTTATAGAGGGAGTACGGCGAAGCCGGGAGGGAGTTCTTGGATTTAGTGATTCAATAATTGTCGATTTAGTGATTAACGAAGCGTTGGCAAGTGGAGAGAAATCATTCAATCTAAAATCACTCAATCACTTAATTAATAAACTCCTCCGTCGGCTACGCCGCCACCTCCTCTATAAACAGAGGAGGAGCTGAAATACTATCTCCAACGCAGGAAAAGTAACCTGTAACTTGCCGAAGGCAAATGCAACCTGTAACTTGCAACTCGCCAAAGGCGACTATAAAAAAGTTCGCATACAATAGGTTTCCCCCATATATATCCTATTGATTCACAGCGGATACATACCTTGTTATTCTATTGTCATTCTATTGTTATCTTATTACTATACTATTTTAATAGAATAATAGTAGGATAATAATAAAATAATTAGTAAATTACAACCAGAGATACCTTAGAATATCCCTAGGGATACACAGGGAAAAGATATAAAAAATGAAAGAAGCGTTGGTAGGTGGGAAGCAATCTACAATTGTTAAATCTAAAATTAATTCTCCCGCTTCCATCACGAGATTAAAGTTCTTTTTCGCCAAAATACATTATCTTTGTCCCTCGAACAATGCCCTCCGCCCACCACAGGACCCAAGGACAAAATAAAACAGCAAGTATGTACACGACACAAACACGGGAGAAGCTATGGACTTCCAATTTCATTTTAGCGTTCCTCGGGAATTTCTCGATTTTTTTCGCGTTCTACCTGCTACTGCCTGTACTTCCTTTCTATTTGATCGAAAAGTTTAATGCGGACAGCGCGTTGATCGGTACGATTCTCGCTTCCTACACGTTGACAGCACTACTCACGCGTCCGTTTTCCGGCTTCCTCGTGGATTACTTCTCCCGGAAACCGTTGCTCGTCACCTGCTATTTCGTCTTCGTGGGCTTCTTCACCGGGTACGTCGTCGCGGGGACACTCCTGCTTTTCGCTATATTGCGTGCCGTCCACGGGTTCTCGTTCGGCATGGTCACGGTGTCGAACTCGACCATGGCGATCGACGTGATGCCTTCATCCCGGCGTAACGTGGGAATCGGGTACTACGGGCTGTCCACGAATATCGCGATGGCACTGAGTCCCACCCTATCCCTTTTCCTGCATGACAATTACGGGAATTACGACTATATATTCCTGTGTTCCCTGTTGACCGGAACTTTCGGGCTAATCTGTGTCTCCCTCATCAAGGCCCCGGAGAAAATCACATCCGCGGGGGAACCGATCTCGCTAGACCGTTTCTTCCTTCTGAAAGGCATTCCCGCGGGAATAAATATCGCTCTCCTGTCTTTCATCTACGGCATCATGTCTACCTACGTCGCTATCTACGGCGAACAAGAGGTACACATTAAATCGGGTACCGGGTTTTTCTTTATGCTAATGGCATTCCGGCTTATCACTTCCCGATTACTGTCCGCCGGTCAGATGAACCGGGGACACTTGACGCGAACGATTCTGCTGGGCATCTTGTTCATGCTCACGGGATTCTCGTGCTTTATATTCCTTAAAACGATACACTTCTTTTACCTGTCGGCATTCTTGATCGGAATGTCGTACGGTTTCGTCTGTCCGGCATTCCAAGCCATGTTTATCAACCTCGCGAGGCATAATCAGCGAGGCACCGCGAACTCGACTTACCTCACGTGCTGGGATATCGGTTTAGGCGCGGGTGTATTCCTCGGCGGGTATATCGCCAAAGCCTCGAACTACACGACGGCCTATCTCATGGGATTGGGACTGGTCATTCTGGGACTCATTTTATTCCAAACGCTTACCGCGTCATACTACACGCACCATAAATTGCGTTGAGGTCCACGAGACGGAGAAGATAGTCTTTTCAATTTTCAATTTTCAATTTTCAATTAAATCTTGTCACCCGTTTTCTAATTTTTCCTGTCGTAAATAAGACTTCAAAAAATAACGCAAATGAAGTACCCTATTTTAAGACCTCGTTCGTTATAGACGAGAAAGACGAAATATAACTAAACTAATAACAGCAAGATGACTAGAAGATTAATCATTACCTGTTGCGTGTTGCTATTCGGCGGAAGCCTGCATGCGCAAGAACTCACCGCAAAGGAAATCATGGAGAAAGTGACGAGTAACAAACAAGGAGAAACTCTTTACTCGGAAGTCACCATGACAATCGTACGCCCGACGTGGACAAGGGAAGTCGGTATAAAAAACTGGACGAAAGGAGAGAAATATTCACTCATCCTCATCACCTCACCAGCGAAGGACAAAGGACAAGCGTTCTTGAAAAGAGAAAAAGACTTGTGGAACTGGATGCCGAGCATCGACCGGATGGTAAAAATGTCCTCGTCCGTTATGGGACAATCGTGGATGGGAAGCGATTTCACGAACGACGATATGACGAAACACTCGTCCAAGATAGAAGACTACACGCACGAGCTGAACGGAACGGAAGAAGTGAGAGGACACGAGTGCTACAAACTGACGCTGGTTCCCAAGGAAGACGCCGCCGTGGTGTGGGGCAAAATCGTGGTGTGGATTACCAAGAAAGACTTTATCGAGGTCAAATCCGAATTTTACGACGAGGACGGCGTGCTGATCAACACGTACAACGGTCATGACATCAAAGAAATACAGGGACGGAAAATTCCCACCCGACTGGAAGTCATCCCGGCTGACAAGCCGAACCAGAAGACCGTTCTGACCGTACACAAGAACGAGTTCGACAAGCCCATGAGTGATAGTTTCTTTTCCCAACAAAACATGAAAAAACTCCGGTAACATGATAAAACTCGCTTGGCGAAATATATGGCGTAATTCCCGCAGAACGGGAATCACGGTGGCATCCGTGTTTTCTGCCGTGTTATTCAGCATTTTGACAATATCCTTGTCCGATGGCAGCTGGAACAAGTTAATGGATAACTTGTTGCGCACGCAAGTCGGACACATCGAAATTCACCGGCAGGGATACTGGGAAGAGAAGAGTATCGACAATTACATGACCATGGATGCCGCCATGATCGAACAACTCCGCACCCTCCCCCACATCACGAACGTATCGCCCCGGGTAGAAACGTTCGCCATGATTTCCTCGGACAAAACCACGAAAGGCGTCGGTATCGTGGGCATCGATCCCGCGCAGGAAGAACTCAAATCATCGTTGTCACAACGAGTGACACGAGGGAAATACCTCCGGCAAGACGACGACGGGATACTGCTCGGCAAGGGGTTGAGCGAATACCTGCAAGTGGAAGTCGGCGACACGGTAGCCCTCATGGGACAGGGATACCACGGGACGAACGCTATCGGGTTGTTCCCGGTACGCGGGATCGTGTCGATCATCATCCCGGAAATGGACAAAGGATTCCTCTACATGACATTACCCGCCGCCCACGCGTACATCAATATGCCGGACGGGTACAGCGGGATGCTCATATCCATTGACGAGGACGAGAACCAAGAGGAAGCCTTTGCCGCCGTGCAGGAGCGGGTGGCAGGCGCACCGTACGACGTGATGCGCTGGCAGGAATCAATGGAGAGCCTGCTGACACAGTCGAGAGCAAACAAAGTATTCTCGAAAATCATCATGTTTATCCTATACGTAATCGTGGGCTTCGGCATCCTCGGGACGGTGATCATGATGACGAACGAACGCCGGCACGAGTTCGGGGTGGTCGTGGCACTGGGAATGAAACGGCAAATCCTGTCAAACGTGGTATGCCTTGAACTGTTTTTCATGACGCTGCTGGGTGCATGTCTGGCTATCGCGGTGAGCATTCCTATCACGTATTATTTCAGCTATTACCCGATACAGCTCACGGGAGAACTGGCGGAAATCGCCCTCGGTTACGGCATGGAGCCCGTGATACCCACGGCGACAAGCACGTATATTTACGTGAACCAAGCCTTAGTGATCTTGTTTATCACGTGCCTGACAAGCATTTACCCCATCAGTAAAATACTCCGTTTAAAAGTCAATAAAGCCATACGCCCATGAAAATAACTTTAATGCTCGTGCGCCTGTCATGGAAAAACATCTGGCGCAATAAATTCCGCAGTATACTTATCCTTAGCGCGATAGCTATCGGGTTGTTCGCGGGAACCTTCACCATAGCATTCGTCACGGGTTGGGGACGGGCAACAATCGAGACAGAAATATGCAATCAACTATCGCACACGCAGATACACACGCCGGAATTTAGCTACAATTACGACATCAACTCGTACTTCACGCGGGATAGGGTGAAACCGATAATAGATTCCGTGACGGGATTGGAAAGCGTCACGTATCGCTTGAAACTGTACGGGGTGCTTGCCTCCGCCTCGAATACCGTGGGGGCTTTCGTGCACGCTATCGACCCGGCGGAAGAGAAAGCAACCACCACGCTCCACCAGTATATCCCCGATTCGCTGGGGACATTTCTGGAAAGCGGCAAATTACCTGTCGTCATCAGCCAACGGGTAGCCAAGAAACTGAAAGCGCGCTTGCGGTCAAAAGTAGTACTTTCCATTCAAGACGTGAACGGTGATATGCAAAGCATGGCGTTCCGCGTGGGCGGAATATTCAAAACAAATAACAGCATGTTCGACGAGTCCACGATCTTTGTCAGGAAAAGCGACATCCTCCCCTACACCGGTCTGCCGGAAGGCGCCGCCCACGAGGTCGCGATACTCGCCGCCAGTGTTGACGAGGGGAAAAAGGTCACGGAAGCCGTGACTGCCGCGCTCCCGAACATGGACGTGCAAGGATGGAACAAACTCCAACCCGCCCTCGGGCTGATGTACGCGTGGACAGACCTGATCAACGTGATCATTCTGTCGATATTCCTGATAGCCCTCTCGTTCGGTATCGTGAACACGATGCTCATGGCAGTACTGGAACGGACGAAAGAACTGGGTGTACTCGCCTGCATCGGGATGAACAAACGAAACATATTCAAAATGGTGATGTTCGAGACACTATGCCTCACCGTCGTGGGGAGTGCCGCCGGTATCCTGCTGGCACTCTGGGTAATCGGGTACACGGGGCAACATGGCATAGATCTCGGGTTCATGCTCAACGCGAATTACGAACGATTCGGGTTCAGTTCGGTCGTCTACCCGTTCTTATTCCCTAAAGCCTTCATGGAAATCGTTATACTCGTGGTTATCACGGGCATCGTGTCAGCGATCTACCCCGCCCGAAAAGCGCTGAAGATCAATTCATGGGAAGCTACAAAGAGTTAAAGAGAGCTTGAAAGACGGTAATAGAAATTAAGAATGTAGAATGAAGCGTTGGCAAGTGGGGAGAAATCTAAAATCTAAAATTTAAAATCTAAAATTAATGTGTCATGCCAATTATAGAAACTAAAAACTTATACAAGACTTACAAAGACGAAATGTCTGAAGTACACGCTGTCGATGATGTCAATATCAGTATCTCCGAGGGAGAATTCACGGCCATCGTGGGACCTTCGGGTTCCGGGAAGACCACCTTGTTGAACCTAATCGGGGGACTGGACACGCCGACCTCCGGCAACTTATATATCGACGGGCAGGATATCTCGCTATTGAAACCCAAAGAAATGGTCGATTTCCGTTTACATAATATCGGATTTGTATTCCAGTCTTTCAATCTTATCCCCGTGTTGAGCGCCAAGGAAAACGTCGCGTTCGTCATGGAATTGCAAGGACGCAAAAAAAGCGAACGGGACGAGCGTGCCCAAGAATTGCTGGAATCCGTCGGTTTGGGAGATCGCGTCAACAGCCGCCCCTCCAAGCTTTCCGGGGGACAACAGCAACGCGTGGCAGTAGCCCGCGCGCTGGCATCAAAACCCAAATTCATCCTCGCCGACGAACCGACAGCAAACTTGGATAGTAAATCCGCGGAGAATCTTCTGGACATGATGGAAAAGCTGAACGAGAAAGAGAATATCACGTTCGTGTTCTCCACGCATGACCCTCGAATCATGGCAAAAGCAAGGCGAATCATTACCCTTGAAGACGGTAAAATCATAAACGACATCGTGAAATGAAAAAATATATTGTTCTTTTTTGTGTTATCATTTTGTCAAAGAACCTCTTCTCGCAAGAGGTTCAAAAACCCGAATTCTCGGGCTACGTGAACGAAATGTTTTCCATGTTCACCGAGAATCTGGACGATTCATGGTACTGGCAAAACATCGTGCACAACCGCCTGACATTCGGTTGGCAACCCGGGGAATGTTGGAGAATCGACGCAGGAATACGAAACCGATTGTTTAGCGGCGACTTTCTCGACATTCCCGGGTACGCCAAAAGAATGGAAACGGACAATGGCTACATGGATTTATCGTGGAACATCATGGACGAAAAGAATGCCCTGTTGAACCTGACCTGCGACCGCCTCTATTTCACTTTTGAGAAAGGGAGATGGTGCCTGAAACTGGGCAGGCAACGGGTAAACTGGGGACAAACTTTCGTGTGGAACGCGAATGACCTCTTCAACAGTTACTCGTTCTTCGACTTCGACTACATCGAGCGTCCCGGTTGCGACGCGTTCCGGGGAACATATTATCACGACGAAACTTCTTTCAGCGAAGTCGTTGTTTCTCTCGACAACTCGAAAAAGGTTACCGCCGCCTTTTTACACCACGGTACGATCAAAAACTTCGACTTCCAAGTCATGGCAGGGATTCAATCGGAAGACGACTTTGTCATCGGCGGGGCCATGACCGGAGATATCAGAGGCGTGAACCTGCGCGGGGAATTCGCTTATCGCCCGGAGATATCAGAGGCGTGAACCTGCGCGGGGAATTCGCTTATCGCCAACCACTGGACAACTTCGGTAAATCGAGCGGTATCATCGAGGCTTCCTTCGGTGCCGATTACCTGTTTTCCAATAAAATCATGTTGCAGGGAGAAGTGATGTACAATAATAAAGAGAGTATTTTCTCGTTGAAGAATATCCTCGAGTTTGTACTCAATCCCTCGTCGGCAAACATCATGACCGCCATGAACGATTGGAACGCCGTCGCGATGGTCTTCTATCCCCCGACCGACCGATTGTCACTATCCCTGTCGGGGATGTACATGTCCGGACTGGAAACTTGTTTTGCTGGATTTATCATGGATTATTCCCTGTGGAACAACCTCGATTTCTCCATTATCTCACAGTATTTCACCACAGTAGGCGACACCATCCCCATCGACGTGAGAGCGTGGTTCGGTTTCGCCCGCCTAAAGTTTTCATTCTAACCCCAAGATTTATCGCTAAAAACTACAAAAAAAATAACTCTAACTATTGCGTCAAAACCAAAAAGCTGTATATTTGCAGCCGAAACAAATGTTCTTTGAACAAAGGGGAGATACCAAAGTGGCCAACTGGGGCTGACTGTAACTCAGCTGACATCGTCTTCGTAGGTTCGAATCCTGCTCTCCCCACATTCGCGGAAATAGCTCAGTCGATAGAGCACTAGCCTTCCAAGCTGGGGGTCGCGGGTTTGAGTCCCGTTTTCCGCTCTCATTTTAAAGCACTTACAAAAGTAAGTGCTTTTTGCTTTTAAACGGTTTTCATGAAGTTTTGAGCATTTATTTAAACCAAGGTTTAAACCGAATTCAGGATAGTGTAATGCCTCCTGAAATATAATATTCACGGATGTCTTTTTTTATAATTCTCTATACGAATATCTCTTTCTTCTTGAGGCATATCGGCAGGAAATTCAAAGGTTGTTCGTGCACTGATTGTCACGTGAACTACCTCTCCGACTTTTTTCTTGTACTCTTTAAGTACGTTATCTACTGACTGCATAGATTGATATTTCTCGGGACGCACGTTATCACTTTTCATTTCTTGAATTTTATATATTAAAATACATTACCTTCATCAAGTACAGATTTTTATTTGTACTTGGTCTAAAACCACGGATTAGAGAAAGAGGACAATTAAAGGTGAGCGCTACTTTATAATAATAAAAAGAAGGACTGAAACAATAATGATTCAAAACTCTAAATCGTATCAAAGATAATACAATATTTGAATAAAACAAATTCTATTCCTTGATTTTATGAATATAACGTGAATCACCACCCAAATACTCTTCTTTAAATATATTCACGCAGAAAGCGAAAATAGCTAACAAGAGGGGACCGAAAATCACACCCATAAAACCGAATAACGAAAGCCCGATAATCACACCGAAGATCGTGATCAAAGGATGCGTGTCCGCCATTTTCTTTTGCAGCATAAAACGCACGAGATTATCCACGTTGGCAATCACGACAACCGCGTAAATTGTCAAACCGATAGCGGCTCCCCAGTGTCCCGACAACCCGAGAAACAGAGCCAGCGGTATCCATATTAATGCCGTCCCCACGATCGGGATAATCGTGGCAAAACAAGAAAGGAATCCCCAAAGAAAAGGGTTCGGCACCCCGAAAATAAAATACCCGATCATCGCAACTATCCCTTGTATCAATGCCAACAACGGGATACCGATGGCATTGGACTTCACGATCATGTTGAACTCGTGCAGAATATTCCGTTTATTCCGTTTATTAAAAGGCAGAATATCACTCACGTACTCTTCCATTCGGGTTCCCCCGATCAGCATAAAATAAAGCACGAAAAGAAGCACAACCACGTTAATGGCGAAACTACTGATACTCCCCATTAACATTTGCCCTATCTTGGGCAACATCGAAAGTAAAGAATCCACGTTTTCCTTACTCATCACGTCATACCCGACACGTTGTTCGATAAGATCCGCCACGTGTTCGACAGGCGCAATCAGGCTATGGGGATCAAGATTGATTGCCTGCAACTTGTTCACGAATACCCAAACCACCAGAGACAATGGCACGAGGAAGCAAAGAATGGTTTCCATAAGCAAGAGCACCGCCATCCAACTCCGACGCATACGTTTTTTTAGTGTTAGGTATAACATCTGACCGCGTAACAAGATATAAATAGTCATCGCTCCCAGTATACCGCTGATAAACGGTAACGCCTCAAAAAATATAATCGTCCCCAACAACAGAATAATGATCACGAGGGAATATCTCCAGTATTGTTCTTTCAAGCTCATATTACTTTATTTACAGTTAATCAAATCGTCAGCAAACAGATGAATCATACTGTCCGCCTACACCGTTTTTTAACGAAATAAAGAATAAAAATGTTATTATTAAACTGCTGAAATTATTACATCATTGCCCGGCGCAAAGCTTGTCGGTCGAGAATGGCTATCTCCCGGCGATTCACGACAATTAATCCCTCGTCCGCCAACTCGTACAATACCTTTGCCAACGCGGGACGGGTAACCCCGAAATACTCTGCCAGTTCTTGTTGCGATTTATCCAACACGACGTTCTCGTTCCCGGCAGAAGCCAGCTCCAGTATGTAATGGATTAATTTTCCCCGAATCGTTTTGAAAGAAAGGAATTGCAATCGTCCCGTCAAGAATGTTGTCCGGTTGGAGTTGACGGAAAGAAAGTTCCGCATGAAGACTTCGTAACGCGCCAACTGTCGGAATACCGATTCTTTCGTGGCGATAAAAACCTCGGTTGCTTCCGCCACCGTTGCCGTCACCGGGAAATGGTTGTCTCCGGCGAAAAGGAACGCGGGAGCAAGAGCCCGCGGCGCCCGTATCGTTTCAATACGCAACATAGCTCCCGAATCGTCGGTCATCTCCGCCTTTACTTCCCCTTCCAACAGAATATACAGAAAACGGCAAGCTTCCCCCTGCCGGAACACGACCTCGTCCCGACCGTAATTTTTGACCGTGTAATCAAACCCCTCTAAAAAGCGTTCCCGTTCATTCTCCGGGATACCGACACATAGCGGACAATCAAAAAAACGAACTAATGCCATACCTGTAAACTTTTGATACTCTCGCGAATGTAGTACTTTATCCCCAGCATTCCATTTTTACCCGTCCTCTTTTTTAACCTTTACACGAATTCACCGTACAAATTATTGAAATTTAAACTCGGTTTGTAATTTATATTACAATTATTGTTTCCTCGCACCCTTACATTCGCGATAAACAAGAGAAAAATAATATTCATTTAACACACTAGACTATGGAAAAAATGTTTTGTTATCAATGCCAAGAAACCGCGAAAGGTACGGGATGCACCGTACGCGGCGTATGCGGAAAAACTCCCGACGTGGCTAATTTACAGGATTTACTGTTATTTGTACTGAAAGGAATCGCCCATTACCGGGTACAATTACGAGCTTTAAACGCCGTGGACCACACTGCCGACCGTTTCATGCTCGATGGTCTTTTCATGACAATCACGAACGCCAATTTCGACAAGCAACGTTTCATCGACAAGATCAAAGCGGCACTCGAATTGCGGGAGCAATTGAAACAAACCTTCCTCGCAAAAGGCGGAAAAATCGAAAACATCACTTTTGAAGGTGCACACTGGACAGCCTCCACGCCGGAAGAAATGGAAGCAAAAGCCGGAAACGTCGGGGTATTATCCACTGAAAACGAAGACATCCGTTCTTTACGCGAATTGCTTACCTACGGCATGAAAGGCATGGCAGCTTACACGGAGCACGCTCACAATCTCGGTCACGAGAATCCCGGCATATACGAATTTATAGACCGGGGATTGGTTGCCACGACCATTCCGCTCTCCGCAGACCAACTCGTGCAGATGGTTCTGGAATGCGGTAAAAACGGGGTGGACGCCATGGCATTACTTGACAAAGCAAACACGGACACGTACGGGAACCCGGAAATCACGAAAGTGGACATCGGTGTCAGAAAGAACCCGGGCATATTGATTAGCGGACATGACTTGAGGGATTTATACGAATTGCTGGAACAAACCGAAGGCACAGGAGTTGACGTGTACACGCACAGCGAGATGCTTCCCGCCCACTATTATCCCGCCTTCAAGAAATACAAACATTTCGCCGGGAACTATGGTAACTCGTGGTGGCGTCAGGTATATGAATTCCAACACTTCAACGGTCCGATGCTTTTCACCACGAACTGTATCGTTCCCCCGCATCCGGATGCCAACTACAAGGATCGGGTATACACGACCGGCTCAGCCGGATTCCCCGGCTTCAAACACATCGAGAGAAAACCGGGACAACCCAAGGATTTCAGCGAGATCATAGAGCACGCGAAGAAATGCCCGCCACCGGAAGAAATCGAAAATGGCAGCATCATTGGCGGATTCGCCCACAACCAAGTATTCGCTTTAGCTGACAAGGTTGTAGAAGCCGTAAAATCAGGTGCTATCCGCAAATTCTTTGTTATGGCAGGATGTGACGGTAGAATGAAGGGGCGTGAATACTATACCGAGTTCGCACAAAAACTCCCGAAAGATACAGTAATCCTTACCGCCGGGTGTGCCAAGTACCGTTATAACAAACTTCCCCTTGGAGATATCAACGGGATACCCCGTGTATTGGACGCCGGACAATGTAACGACAGTTACTCGCTCGCCGTTATCGCACTCAAATTGAAAGAAATATTCGGCGTGGAAGACGTTAACCAGCTTCCTATCGTTTACAACATCGCGTGGTACGAGCAAAAAGCTGTTATCGTACTTCTGGCGCTACTTTATCTTGGCGTGAAGAATATCCACCTCGGACCGACTCTCCCGGGATTCCTTTCCCCGAACGTGGCAAAGGTTCTGATCGACAAATTCGGCATCGCCGGTATAACCACGGCAGACGATGACTTGAAATTTTTCTTGGAGAACTAAGAAAGAATTTATAAAGTAATAGACGCCCTAAGGGCGTCTATTACTTTATAAATTCCTTTACCACTTTCAATGTATGCGTGTATCTTTTTATATCCTCGTTAAAGATACCATGGTGATCAATTTTATCTATTCGTACCCGTCCCGAAGCATGGATGATTCTTCCTTGTTCCCATAGAATACCGACATGTGTAATACAACCGGAAGTATCCCCGAAGAATGCCAGATCACCGGGTTGAGCTTCTTCCAGAAAAGATAAAGTCTGTCCCTCGTTTACCTGTTTTTCCGCTTCCCGGGGAATAGTGATTCCGGCAAGCCGATACACCATTTGCACGAAACCGGAACAGTCAATTCCCTTTGGAGTCCGCCCCCCCCAAAGGTAAGGCGCGTTAAAATACATCAAAGCATATTGTATCAATAAATCCCGCACACTCTCGATGCCCACTTCACGCGGCCCCCCAAGCACAACATACTCCTCATCCCCCAAAAACATTCTTTTCGTGTAAGCATCGTAAAAAGGAAGTACGCTTCCGGCTACAATCAGACGGTTTTCCCAATCTCCTTTCTTCATGACCAAATTGAAAACCTCCCCCATAATCAGCTGGTCGGAAGCCCTATAGTTTTGCACGTAAGCCTCGTCCACTTCCCTGAATACCTTTTTCTCCACCCAACCTTCACAATTGTCATGCAACAAGCGGATGTAGAGCCACTTCTCGTCTGTTTCCAACACCTCGTATACCTCACCGAACAGCATCTGGGAAACCATCTCGCTTCGCTCCGACCGTTCCCTTCGCATGGGGGTAATACTTAAATCCGCTATTCCATAACTCATAATAATGCAAAAACCATTTTCAATCCCGCAAAAATAGGGCAAAGTTTTGAAATATCATAACGGAACATCTTTCATCGGTAAGATTTTTTAGCTAACTTGCTGACGCATTTTAGAAATAAAATCCTATTTGATTATGAAGAAGTTAGTCATTTTAACCGGGGCAGGCATGAGTGCCGAAAGCGGAATCCGTACTTTTAGGGACAGTGACGGGTTATGGGAAGAATACAATGTTATGGATGTATGTACCCCTGAAGCATGGGAACGTGATCCGGAATTAGTAAACCGTTTCTATAACGAACGCCGGAAGCAACTCTACGAGGCGCAACCGAATAACGGACATTACGGGCTTGCCGATCTGGAAAAAGACTATGACGTACAAATCATAACGCAAAACATTGACGACTTGCACGAAAGAGCCGGGAGTACCAAAGTATTACACTTGCATGGTGAACTCAAGAAAGTAAGAAGCAGCCGGAATCCCAACCTGATTTATGACCTTGACGGTTGGGAATTGAAATTCGGCACGAAAGCCGACGACGGTTCTATCCTCCGTCCCCACATTGTTTGGTTCGGGGAGGCAGTTCCCAACATAGAACCTGCCATCGACCTCGTCCGTCAAGCTGACATTCTGGTCATCATAGGGACTTCCCTAGCCGTGTACCCCGCAGCAAGCCTGTTGCATTACGCGCCCGCCGGATGCCGTATCTTATTGATCGATCCGAAAGTCCCCGAAAGCGTCAGAACCAGCAAAATCGAATTCATCGAGAAAGGAGCCTCCGAAGGCGTCAAAATCCTAAAAGAAAAACTAGCAACAATTTCAGATTTATGAATTACGATTTATGATTAAACAAAAACATTCACGTTCAAAAAAGAATCATAAATCCAAAATCATAAATCAAGAAATTGACCAAATCGTAAATCTAAAATCATAAATCTAAAATCAATTTATGTCTCGCGGTAAAAAGCCCTTACTAGAAAACGTTGAAATAAAAAAAATAGCAGCAGAAGGAAAATCCATAGCTTACGTGGATGAAAAAGTACTGTTCGTACCGAACACCGTTCCCGGCGATATCGTGGACGTGCAAGTCACCCGGAAACGTAAAAGTTTCATGGAAGGCTTTATCGTCAACTTCCGGAAATATTCCGATATCCGGACAGAACCCTTTTGTGCCCACTTCGGCGTGTGCGGCGGTTGTAAATGGCAAAACCTGCCATACCAACTGCAAACCGAGTTCAAACAGCAGGAAGTTATCGACAACTTGGAAAGAATCGGTAAAGTAAAATTGCGAAACATCGCCCCGATCATCGGTTCGCCCCAAACAACCTATTACCGGAATAAACTGGAATTCACGTTCTGCAACAAACGCTTCCTCACCCGTGAGGAAATAGCAGAGGGGAATGACTTGAACCGTACTCCGGCAGTCGGTTTCCACGTTCCGGGACTCTTTGATAAAGTCATAGACATTGATAAATGTTACTTGCAAGCGGAACCTTCAAACGCTATCCGCAACTTTATCCGGGAATACGCCCTCGCACGGAGTCTGAACTTCTACGACATCCGGGAACAAGCGGGATTCCTGCGCACATTGATTATCCGCACCTCTTCCACGGGAGAAGTGATGGTTATCGTTACTTTCGGCAGAGAAGACCGGGAAACAAGAGAAGCCCTGCTCCATGCTCTCGAGGAACAATTCCCGGAAATCACCTCGTTGATGTACGTCATCAACGAAAAGATGAATGACACGATCACGGATCAGGAAGTCGTGTGTTTCCATGGGCAAGATCATATCTTCGAACAAATGGAAGACTTGAAATTCAAGATAGGTCCTAAGTCTTTCTACCAAACCAACTCGGAACAGGCCTATAACCTATACGCGAAAACGAGAGAACTTGCCGGACTTACCGGAAAGGAAATCGTTTACGACTTGTACACGGGTACGGGAACCATCGCCAATTTTATTGCCCGCGATGCACAAAAAGTTATCGGTATCGAATACGTACCGGAAGCCATCGAGGATGCGAAAATAAACTCAGCCCTCAACGGTATTGATAATACATCCTTCTACGCCGGCGACATGAAAGACGTGCTTAATGAAGAATTTATCGCCCGTCACGGTCGCCCGGATGTCATCATCACCGACCCTCCCCGTGCCGGAATGCACAAGGATGTCGTGGACACGATACTAAAAGCCGCACCGGAACGCATCGTGTACGTGAGTTGCAATTCCGCCACGCAAGCCCGTGACTTGAACCTCATGGATAGCGATTACAGGGTCATGGCCGTGCAAGCCGTCGATATGTTTCCTCACACACATCACGTGGAAAATATCGTTCTCTTGCAACGCAGGTAAGATAAAAAGAGAGTGTGTCACTTTGAAGTGAACCCTAAAAGTTAGACAAAAAACTTTTAGGGTTCATTTATTCTTTCGGATTCAAATACCAATCAGAATTTTCTTTACCGTTGGTTTTTACCCAATTCAAGAAACCGGGATACTTGATATTTATCAAGGCTGATTCTTCAGGAATCACAAAAGAATCCATATCCTCATCATTTTCAAAAACGAGATTTATAGCAAACGGCATTTGTTGCCCGTTCTTATCGTAAGTAATATAATAAAGATTTGCATCCGGTTCCGATCTGTCATGCCCATATCCTAAATTTTCTGTATTCAATTTTTCAGTAGGACGCATATTAGTCAGGTGCACCTCTATATCTTCCCTAGTCGTTGTGATAAAAGGATTATAAGGAGGCAAAATGAAATCTTCTTTAGATATTTTACGCCCCGTGTACTTGGTCACAACAGTAAATGTTTCCTTCTCCAGATTATTTGCATATCCCGACACCTTATTAGCCAAACGAATCGTAGCCTTATCCAACTCGGGATCGACATAAGCACCTCCATTTCCACCCAAAGAAGATAAAATAGTCACCTCAACCTCACTACGCCTTACATCCAATTGATAAGCAAAACTATTATCATAAGCCGCACCCGACCACAATATGGTATAAACATCTTTCGTCTCAACCACTTCATTTTTTTGATTATAACCCACAGATGAAACATATTTCACCACGACATCATTCATGTCAAAATCACCTTGATAAGGCCAAACATCCTCAAAAGATAATATTCCACGGTAGGTCACACTAGCAGCAATGTCATTATCATCCGGCTCTTCTGGCTTCACCTCGGGAATATCCGGGGTGATCGCCTCTATTGGATCCGATTTCACGTAAAATACGACATCATTATAATCGTAATCATTCGTCCAATCTTCAAAACCAAACAATACATTATCACCACTTTTAAATAAGGCTACATGCTCTTTCTTATCGCTATTTAGTACTTTTGTGGAATAAAAATGTTTTTTTGACACATTGATTCCCCCCTTTTCATTTATTCCTGACTCGTAGCCATTATTGTATATAACCCAACCAATAGAAGTATTCTCGGGGAACTCATCTCCTAAATCTTTTCCGTCTTTCCAATAATGCAACCGAATTCCCTCACCTCTTTCCAATGCTCCATTATTTCCTTTGGGATAATGACCATGATTTTTCAGAACTTTTGAATTGGGGAATGCAATTACAATATCCTTTATATCCGCAACTTTCTTAGGAGGATTTGCCGTCTCGTAACAATAATAAGCTAAAGTACTGTTTGCAGACGTATTTTCATCCACCAAACAAAGATCTATATGCGCCTTTTCAGTCACATGAATGTCCCCATTCTTGATTAAATCAGGCTTAACACCTCCACCTTCAGGCACGGCTCTATTAATCACTTTCAAAATATCGCTTGAAATCGTAACACCTTTTTCGCTATTCAAATAATCCGGACGCCCGTAAAGATCATAGGTTTCACCATTCAACAGGTACGTCCCTTTCGTATTTTTCCAATACCCTAAACGTTCTAACCCACCGGTCTTATTGTAAACCGCATCTTTATAACCTTCATCTCCCGCACGGGCAATTAAAGATCTAGCACCAGACACTTCATCGGGATACCTTGCTTCAGATAACACTCCATTCGTAATCTCAGCAACCAATACACGGGGAACTCCCGCATAAGGACTGTAAATATACAAGTATTTTGCCGTAGCAGGAACCGCAATTTTATGGCTATATCTACCATTTTCATCCGTGAATCCAACGTCTACAGGTTCGATATCTCTCTTTACCACCTGTCCGTCAGCATCCAACTGCTCCGGGTCCCGTGTGTAAACTTCAAAATAAACGTTATAATTCTCCGGCACATCGTACTTCACATTTAACGTGTAAGATACCCGCGTAGAGAAATCAAATACATTGTCATAATCAGGCTCGTCCGGATCATAAACTTCCTTTTTCTCACAACCTGTCATCGCCAGTAAAATTACCACCCCAGCGGCAATTACAAGCATTTTCGATTTTTCACATACACCTATATTCATTGTGTTTTTAATGTAGTATCCCCTAAAATTTTGCACAAAGGTATACAAAAAAAAACAACCAATCATCAACTATTTAGCTAAATTTTAATCAAATTCAAATATTCAAAACGAGGATAACAACCATTCACGAAAAACAAAAGAAAAAAAGAGGAAGAAATGGTGCTTACGGTCCCCCACTCGATTGCACCAGAACTTCTACCGCAATGGACGTGTCTGGTGTTAATCGGGTGTCATTCGGGAGTATTACTGGTGTTGTAGCCCGTTCTCTCCCTCTTCTCTTCCCGTATTCTTCCTCTTCTCTACATCAAAGCTCTAAAATAATTAACACACAATCTAAGGAACACTGTTTCTGTAAAAATCAAACCATCAACAAAATTCTAAATTTATGCCTTTTACTCGGTATTGAAAACTGCCGACCCGTGGTTGCGTTTTATCTTTATCACGGGAGTGACGAAGTTCGCGCAGATGGGGATATTCTGCAATCTCAACCAACTTGCAGATATCAGCCTCATGCGACCTTATGCCACGCTCTGCGGGTTGACACTTGCCGAGATAGAGGAGAATTTCGCACCGGAAATCGATCAACTGGTGGAATACTACGGGGGTACTCCCAAAGAAATGGTCGGGGAATTGGCACGCCGTTACGACGGCTATCATTTCAGCAGTGGCAACGTGCCAGATGTCTTCAACCCGTTCAGCCTGTTGAGCGTGATGGACTTCCAGAACTACTGGTTCGCCACGGGTACGCCGACGTTTCTGGCACGCATGCTGCAGCAGACGGATTTCGACTTGCGGGAACTGGACGGCATCGAGATAACCGCCTCATCGCTCACAGACGACCGGGTATACCTCATCCCCTACTCCGCCGATAGTCGAAAAACCGTAAAAGTGGGCGTGGAATTCAACGCTGAAGAACGCAATATCGGGAAGTAGATTCATTAATTTCTCCCTTATCCTCGCTAGCTCTTCTCCCTCTTTTCATCGGCAAAAGTAGTACGAAGCACATCGATGCCAAGCCGCATTGCATTCAAATGACGGAAACAGACTATTGCATTCCAAAGAATCCATTGAAAAAAGATGAAATCGTCAATATTAAACGTGAAAACAACCGATATATAATATTAAACCTGCCCGGGAGGTTGCCTCTCGGGACAGGTTATACATGTTTATTTATTATTTTTCACGAGTTTAGATTTATGCAATCCTTTCACTTTTCCTAAAAAGCGGAAACGGGAGTGTAAATCTTCCCTGTAAGCGGGGCTCACCGGGAAATCTTGTTTGCCGATGTAAATCGTATTCCCGACCAATCGGTCCACTAGGTCCAAACAAACGGCATAACTCCGGTGAACACGGGCAAAATCTTCAAAAGGAAGCACCTCCAACACCTCTTTCAACGGGTGAACTACGATTATTTTAGCACCGTCCTTGAAATGAATGTAACAATAATCACGATCCGCTTGCAACCAAGCGATATTGGAACACAAAACAATCCGGTACGCGTCATTGTACCACACGAAAAATCGATCTCTACGATAACGATCACTTACCACGACGGCTGTACCTGCCGGAAGGTCATTTTCTATCTCTATATTATTCTGTTCTTGAGTCATAATAATTAAATATTATGTCCCGAGAAACAAGCCTCCCGGCAGGTTTCATTTATCAAAAAACGAGAAACCACCCCATGCACGGATAATCTCCTGCTTAAAGTTTATGCACGAGCACGATGCATTAATTCCCGTTGACCAACAATCGCTTGAACGCACTCACTGGAACGGTTAACTTTACGTTCATTTGCAAATGATAAGGCGGTTGATTGGAAAAGTATATCGCACGGATACACGACACCATCGACACCATATTTCCCCGGTCATCCATGATCGGACCGCCACTTGAACCTTTCGCGAAATCAGCCGTCATTTCCATCCTGCGGGAAAAGATGTCACCTGGGTTCAACGTGATTGTCCGTGACACCCTACCGTGCGTGTACACGTACGGGTAACCTTCCGGGTTACTCAACAAATGTACGTTCGCCCCCGCCGGAAGATCATCGCCCAAGGGCATCGAGGTAAGCACATCCCCCCGGGTATCAATTTTGAAGAAAGCCATATCCGCCGCCTTGTTAAAACTGAGAATTTCCGTGATTGGGTAAGCCCGACCGTCCTCTGTCGCCACGAATATCACGCTATCCGCCGGGTTCAATTTCGCTGCCGGATCGAGTAATTCCCAAAACACGTGAAAGTTAGTCACGCAAACACCGTCCGCTGTCAACACGACGGCTGTTGCCCACCCAATAACGCTCTCCGGACGAGTCGTTTTCCGCCGGTATTTATTCACAGTCAAGACACTCGCCCTCCTTTCCTTGATTATATTCTCAGGTGTCATCACCCATTTTCCCGCACGCCGGGGTATGATATTCACCGGAGTATTCTCCTTCACCCCCTGTGCTTGTTGCCGTAACGCCCTCATTCCTTTGAATAAAGGTAACACTCTTTCCTGCTTCAATGAATCAAGCAAAGCTGCTTCCTGACAAGTATAGTCACGATAAACGACATCACCTCCTTTTTGGGCGAAGCATTTTATACTTCCAACTAGAATACAACTCAATACAATACTTGATAACTTACAATATAATTCCATAATTACACTTTCAATTAGAAAATAGTTGCTCCAACTTTTTTACCAACTCCTCACCTCTCAAATCTATCGCTATAATTTTACCAACCGGATCTATTAGAAAATTACTTGGTACAGCACTTACCCCGTACAATTTGGACACATCTATTTCTGTATCACCCAAACCAGATAACTGCTCCCAAGGCAACGAGTCTTTCTCCACGGCATTTAACCATGACTTTCGAGAAAAATCCAAAGAATACCCTACTACCGTGAATCCCTTCTCCTTGAAACGATCATACACCTTCAATACATTCACGTTTTCTGCCCGACAAGGCCCACACCACGATGCCCAAAAATCCAATAACACATATTTTCCCCGGTAAGAACTCAACGTTATTCTCTCTCCTTTTGAATTTTCCACCACAAAGTCCGGTGCCATATTCCCCAATTCAACAGATGGTACCGAGTCCAACAATGCCTTGTACTTTTGTCCCGGCAAAGAACTCTTCACTTGCTCCTCCAGCTTCTCGAATAACGGGACAATCTTTGACTTCTCGCGAGCTATATTATACGTCCTCGCCAACCAATCCAAAGCAACGATAGAACCAAGATGAGTATCAAAATACCTCCTTTCCGCTTTCACCTTTTTCGCCCGCATAACAGCATTCTCTTTACTCAAGCTATCCAATGACTCGTTGTTCCTCTCTCGATAGGCCTTTCCGAACCTTTCCCGATACCCGTCCAACCAATCCCTGTAAAAACGCACGCTATCCGTGTAAACCTGAAAATCTTTATTTAAAGGAGTTCCTTCCAACTTTGCCCCCCGCAATACATCATGGACCGATACCTTAATCTCCCCTTCTTCGAGGAACAAGAAAATCGCATCATCCGTGAAATAAACAGCATCTTCAAAAAAAACGGGGGCACCTTGATTCCCTCGTGACAAACGCATCAAAGCCCTTTGGGGAAGAGGTGTTACTCCCTTTAACGTAAATCGTCCATTCACATAAATAGCCGAATCCATCCGCAAATTATCACTGACATCCTTGTAGAACAAGAAGATTTTACTCTGAGGTTCCACCTTCGCCATCGTCACGGTCAACGTAAATTCACCATCCCGGGATGATGAACCACATCCCCACGTCAACACGTATAATAGCACCCATAGTTTCACGTAACGAAAAACTACCATATTACAATTCTTTTAATTCATTCAAAATTTTCTCGAACTTCTCATCTGAAGGTTTCGGTAAAGCCAAATGCAATACACGACCTTTTTTATCCAGCAATATCAAACGGGGGATCGCCGCAATTTGAAACGCTCGCGTAAAATCATCACGCATAATCCACCATTGATACATCACCATATCCCGCTGGAAACCAAGTTCATTCTTCCATCTCCATTCCGATTGATCACAAGAGAGTCCCACGAATACAATATTTTTACCCTTGTATTTTTCTTCCAACTTCTTCAAACTCGGAAATTCTCGCTTGCACGGGTGACACCACGATGCCCAGATGTCAAGCACCACGTATTTTCCCTTGAATTGTTCCAACGACATCTCATGTCCTTTCGTATCTTTAAAAACGAACCTCGGACAGCTATCCCCTTTTTTCAATGTTTTCACTTTCGATTCCTCATCTGCCCTACCCAAAAGAGGTAACAAAAGACAAATTATCAAGAATAATCTTCTCATATCAGTTTCTTCATTTTAGAGATTGGGAATTATTGAGTTCGCAAAATTGACAAAACCATCACTTAACACTGGATTTTTCACTTTTTTAGACAATACCATTGACATTTTAATCAATTCCGCTTTTTGTTCCTCGCTCCATTTTCCTTTCAAAGTCAATATCGGGTTAAAATAGAGATAACTCAACTTATCCTCCGCCATCTCGGGAAATAATCTCGTGCACACGGCAAAGGCTTCATCAGCATTCTTGGTCAACATCGCTTTCACCAAAACAATGTAATCGACTAAATCTTTCCTGTCCGTCATTTGACATGCTCGTAATCGTTTTTCGATTGTTTCCACGTCATACAAGGTGACCCGCTTGTTTCTTCCTCTAAGCATATCCTCCAATTGTACCTCAAAAAGAGAAGCGAGCTTCACGTTCACGATCTCTTTTCCCACACCTTCTCGAAAATTAGCGGCGTGCTCCAAGAGATAATCCACGTTCTCGGAACCTAACGGCGAAATATTGATGTCCTCGTAAAGGAACCAATAGGTGGCATACGCCTTCTGTTTATCATTCAACGATTTGATCAACTCTGTTGAAATCACTCGTGCCTTATCATACTGTTGGGTTGCTTGCAACGCTTTCAAATACGAGAGGATAAACCTACTCATCCGATTTCCGGCAGCATACAAAGAATCCATCCGTACCGTTGAAATATCCCCTATGGCTAACTTCATTTTATAAACGAACTCCTCGCCAGCAAAAGAGGCACCCACGACCCGATCTTTCAAACTCCCGTCCGTGTTCAATAACAAAAATGTCGGGTAAGAACTCACTCCATATTTTTTTGCGATTTCCGGGCCTTCCCCTTTCTCCATATCATATTTCACGCACACGAACTTTTCGTTCATGTACTCGCCCACTTCCTTCAAGGGTAATATTTCCTCCGCCATCATCTTACAAGGACCACACCAAGAAGTGTAACAATCCACGAACACCATCTTCCCCTCTCCTTTAGCTTTATCCAAAGCTTTGTCTAATACCAAATTCTGAAAATTTGTCTGAGCCGACAAAGACAACATAAGACACACGGCTACAAACAACAATACTATCTTTTTCATAACTAAATACAAATTAATATCAAGCGAGATTACACCCGCCAATATATTTAACAATTTAAAATACCTGATTTATTTCTCTGGTGATAAAGAGGTGTGGCAAAACGCACCTCCGGTCTGTAAAGTCCATAACGTCCGTAAGGTCAAAAGGTCTTCTGTTTTTTGTAAATACTTAATATTCTATCAATTGACCTTATAAACTTTAAGAACCAAAGGCTCAACTTTATGGACTTTATGAACCAGAGGGTGTGTTAAAACACACCCTCCCGTCACCAACTCCATTGAGTAAACTTAGCCTTTCCTCTATAAAATCTCGAATCCAAAATCTTCACTTCATCATTCGGCACGATCTCAAAATGCAAGCAAAATGTTTTGGACCAAGAAGATCCGAAATCAACATCCGGATCACGCAATAGTATCACCGGCACCAATATACTTGAAGTATGAGGCGGTATCACGTAATATTCCTCCATCCGGGGATCATCAAAAGCTACATAATTCACACCCGGAACAGCTACCGTCGCTATCCCCGTGTAATAAGAAGAACTATCTATCGAAGACAAGACACTTTGTTTTAGGGCAAATTTCCGTTCTTTTCCACTCACATTTCCCATGACGTCAATCTTGTACCAAAGAGTATCCGTCTCTTGAGAAAGGGATAAATACCCTGTTTTATCAGAATTCGGATAAGGATCCGCATCGAAAGGTCCTGCTTGATCATAATAAAAATGAATGCCATCAGGTCCGTTATACGTGGAAGGAACTTCCGCTTTTTCACAGGCACCCCATAAACAGGCACCCCATATCATCATTAATATCTTTTTCATAACTTCATTATTTTACATTCAAACTTTCAGCTTCCGGAATCGGCACGATATATTGATCCTCCGAACAATCCGACGTTGCCCCAAACATACGTCTCACGTTATTCCGTTTATACGTAAAGAAATTTTGTCCTTCAGCCACGTATTCCCTGATACTCTCTAACATAACACGCTCTTGGCGATCCGCATCGGTTAAAGGGACATACTCTATATTACGTGCAGAACAATATTCCTCGTACAGAACATTCGCCTCATCCAAAGGCCCACACTCCATCATAATGAAATAGATTTCAGGTAAACGCATAATCGGAAAATTATCCTTGCAATTGTTCGTGGAATTCGCTAAAAATTGGCTGAATTTATTAATAGTAATAGAAATCACCTTATATTGTTCCAGTATACTTCCATCTGGGGCATACCATGTTCCGCTTCCCGTTTTCCAAAAATGCTGGTAACGCAAATCATCTGCATAATTTTCACCATACAACAGTTCTCTATAACTCACGTCATTAGTTGCAGCTAATCTTCTTGGAGCCCATAATGAAGTACTAAAATCGAATTGATCACACTTCACCCCGCAGATATGCTCCGAATAATGCGACAAATCAGTCGTGTAAAAACTATTCACATCATCATCCGGAGTAGTTAATTTGAATTGTAATTGTGCCCACGACTCTTCCGAATCCTTAGCATCCTTCACCAACCTTGCGTAACGCACGGCTTTCTCTTCTTCTCCGTTCCATAAAGCCACGCGAGCCTGCAATCCCAACACGCCATAGTAATTTATACGACTCTTACGATAGGACCACTCGTACGAAGTCGATTCTGTATAAGAAATATTAGTAGTTAACACCGGATCGTATTTCCCCAGCAAAAACTCTGCACTATCTAAATCTGCCTGCACATATTCTATAAATTGGTCAAAAGTATGATACTCGTAATTCTCCGGATCATTCACCCGCACGTAGGGTAAATACCTCTTTCCCGCATCCACTTTAGAAGGCACGGGTCCATACACTCGCAGCAAATCGAAATGACAACAAGCACGCAAAGCAAAAGCTTCCCCCCGTACAATAGCATAACACTCGGGCGTAATCTTACCTTGATGAGCAACCATTTCATTAAGCAAGGAATTCAAATTAGCAATAATGTTATAAGATTGTAAAAAAGTACTTGCATTAACGTCCTTTTGAGAATCTGTATCCTCATAAATATGATTTGCCCATTTCTCCCCGTCCGAATTTATCGTATAAAGATAAGTATTAGCCATATTTTCCACGATACTTGTTCCCCCCAAAGATCCCGAAGGTCCATAAACATATTGTGCGAGCATGTATGCTCCGTTCAACCCGTATTTCACGCCGTTATCCGTTTGGAACAACGTCTCTGTAGTCATCGATGCTTCCGGCTGCACGGTCAACCAATCGGTACAAGCACACAGCATCATACTCAACCCTACCGTGTATATAACTTTTTTCATCATAAGTTTGAATTTTAAAATGTACATGAAATCGAGAAATTCGGATTAACCGAGAACGGATAAGCCGTTCCTCTCTCTCGCTCGATCGTGGAAAAATAAAAAATATCCGATAAAGAAGCCGAAATAGATAAACTTTCCAATCCAGTAGCTCTCTTGAACCAATTTTGCGAGAAAGAATAGGAAAGATTGATATTGTTACAACTGAACACATTATCTTTACATACGAAAGCATCACACGTGAACGTACTTAATCCGGCATAATCACCGTGCTTATTTTTATAACGCGCTTGATCGCCCACCTGTTGCCAACTGTGTTTCATCATCCGACGATCCATATTAAACGTCGTAGTCGCATTCTCACCTTTCGCTAATTCCGTGAAATTTACTGCTTTCCCTCCCCATTTCATACCAAAACCAATTGTCATGCTAAACCCTCCATAGTAGAATGAGGTACCGAAAGTTCCGTTCAATTTAGGTTGAAGATTTCCCAAATAAACCAAATCATCAGAATCCTGTTCCAAGGTGGTAGTAACCCCATCCGCCTTTAAAAACACACGCTGCCCCGAAGTCGGATCAACACCTACCGTCCGCAATCCGTAAATAGCATCCAAAGAATAACCTTCCCGGTATTTCAAAATATCCGTACTATTACTCATTCCTTTATTATAGCCCTCTATCCGTTTCTTATATCCTTCAGACAATTTCACTACAGTATTTTTCCGCTTGGAGAAAGAGGTAAATAATCTCCAGCTAACTTTTTTTTCAGTATTCCGGTATAGCAGCACATCCACGTTTCCATCCCATCCTTCATTCCGTATTTTTCCGACATTCCCCATGATACGTTCAAAACCATGTGATATCGGTAGTCCCATCTCCGTCAATGTATTATTGGTCAAATAATTATAATAATTCAACGAACCGGTTACACGACTGTTAAATAACTTCAAGTCCAAACCAACATTATGCTGGTAAGTATTCTGCTGCTCCAAATCCGGATTGGCAAACTGCCCTAACGTCCAAGCGATTCCCCCCAAATAAACATTGGACGAATTTCTTTTGAATACCTCCATGGATACCTCCGGGCTTGCAAACATATTCCCCGTAACCCCAAAAGAGTAACGGAAACGCATCTCGTTGATAAACGGCAAATGCTCTTTCACGAACATTTCATTATTCACCATCCATCCCGCTCCCACGGAATAGAAATATTGGAAACGACTATTCTTGCCATAAGAAGAACCTCCATTATAATTGATAGAAAAATCCACGAAATAACGTTGGTCATAATAATAGTTAGCCGTAGCAATCAAGGAAGCCCGACGTACAGTACTTTCACTACCGTTTGTCCCTCCCGAACTCGGGTAAGACATCGACATTCCGGGATGACTGACATTAGAAGATATGAATCCGGTGGCAACCCAATTAACGTCATCGGAAATCGTCTCACTCAATTCCCCGTTAATTCCCAAGGTTACCATATGTTTCTCCGAAAAAATGTTATTATAATTCAACATTAAACGCATTTGCCACATGGTTTCTTCCCCCTCACGTCTCCCGTAAGACCCTTTCCGTTCAACCTCTGTCACGTATTCAAAATTCTTATGTTCCGGTGGCGTAAAACCGTCATATCTTGTATTTTTAAAATTCAAGCCGAATGTCGCCTGTGCCTTCAAATTTTGATTAATCGTAAAATCAATCGCCGTATTGCTGCGCAAATTCATGTATTTCGTTTTATTCCATACCCCCACCGCATGATCATACAATGGATTATCGATAGGCCCGTAAGAAGAAGACGGATGATAGAAATAGTCCACCGGTTTCCCGCTCTCGTCATACGGTTCCCAGTATCTATTCATTTGTACATAATTACTAAACTTTCCGTAAGGAGAATCTTGATTTCTATTAAAACCGACACTAAGACTTTGGCGTATATTCCATTTATCTTTACGGTACCCCAATTGCATCGTTCCGTTAAAATTCTTACGTTCCGATTCTTTCATTACCCCTTTTACATCCTCATACGACAAACTCAACATGTAATTCCAGTTTTCTTGATTTCCCATAAAACGCAAAGAATGATATTGTCCCACCCCCGTGCGAGTAGGCACTTTCAACCAATCGTAATTCCGGCCGGCAGCTATAGCAGCTTCAATCTCGTCGTATGCCTCTTGGTATGTTTGCCCGTTTGGCAAGTAAGATTCCAAGTTATCCCATACCCCATATATCTTTTCCATCTCAAATTTCTCGGAAGCAGTCATCAAGTTATCGTAAGTACTGAGATCCGGGATTTGCAAATTCAATCGTCCCTCATACGACACGGTAAGAGCCCCCGCAGTTGCCAGGGTTGTCGTGATGACAATCACCCCGTTAGCTCCCCGGGAACCATACAAGGAAGTGGCGCTTGCATCCTTCAAAATTGTAATATTCTCGATATCATTCTGATTCAAGTCCATTACACGTTCTAGATCCACCTCAAACCCATCCATAATAAACAACGGTTGATTATATTCCGGATGCCGGGTCTGAGATTCCAAATCCGAAAGATCAAGCATAGTAGATGCTCCCCGCAACTGTATTTCAGGTAACGTGTTCGGGTCTGACCCCATATTATTGTTCTGAACGATCAACAAACTGGCATCAATATTCGCCAACGTTTGAATCAAATTTCGAGAAAAATTTGTTTTCAAATCCTCCTTCGTGATTGCCGTCACCGCTCCCGTGAAACTCTCTTTGGGTTTGTTGAATATACCTGTTACAACCACTTCATCCACCTGTTGAAAATCTTCCTCCATCACTACCCGTAAGGTATCCGTCGTTGCTGTAAAATTCACTACTTTCTTTTTGTATCCCACGAAAGAAAATTCCAGCTTGCCTTCCTGTATCGGCAGATCAATAGCGAACCACCCCATCGTATTCGTCGAAGTACCCAAGGGAATCCCTGCCACTTTCACCGTCACACCCGGTAACACGTCTTTGTTCTGCTCATACACGAATCCCTTCACTCGCAATGATTTCAATCCCACATCATCCTTCCGCGGAACAATTAAAATTATTTCCCCTTGTGCAATAGCAACCAAACGAGTTCCTTGCAACACGGCTTCCACGGCTTTAATAATCTGAACGTCCTTTAGCTCCAAGGACACTTGTCGAACTTCCTTTTCAAGTTCTTCCCGCTTGTAACTGACCGAATTTCCACTCAAACGATTGATTTCCTTAATCGCATCAAGAACAGTTACCTTGTCCAATTTCAACGAGATTAATTTACCATTCTGCTGCCCGAATACCAAGGGCGAAGTAAGCATCATCCAGACCAGAAGACTGATTCCTATCACAGATAATCGCCTACACGAAGCAGAAAACATCTTCGGATGTTTCATTTCACGATTTTTTTGCATAGATTTGTAAAACATTAAATTAATAATTTCTTGGTTTTCCAAGAGGTTGAATGACCGGGGCATCTTCCACATGCCACCGGTTATTTTTTAGTATATATACACTGTCGTTTCTTTAATCTCGAAACGGGGACCTCCCAACAATGTCAATGTACTTAACACGCTTCCCAAATCCTCGTTACGATTAATTTTCCCGGTAAAGGTATGTTTCACGTTCCGGTCGCCCCGCCACTCGTAAGTCACGTTGTACCAACGTGCCAACATACGCATCACACTCTCCAAATCATCATCATCCAACATGATAATGCCATCCCGCCAAAGCGATTGTATATCCATGCTTACCTTTTTCACCGAAATATCATCAGCCCCCACTTCCCAATTAGCTTGCATCCCCGGTGCCAATACTTCCTTCAATGAAGTTTGTTCCACGGACACCTCTACCCGCCCGGTAAACAAAGTAGTCTGTATTGTAGGCTCATCGGTATAAGCCATGATATTAAACGAAGTCCCAAGAACACGGGTCCGCATCTCTCCCGCCTGCACGACAAACGGGTGCAACGAGTCGGGAGTCACTTCAAAAAAAGCCTCTCCTTTCAAATCGACCACCCGATTTTTCCCTGTAAATTTCACTGGATAACGTAACTCCGAATCGGAGTTCAAAAATACTTCCGTCCCGTCACTCAACACCAACGAATAAATACCTCCGCGAGGCACCACTATCGTGTTGTACTCCATGACAGTATCCTGCATCTCTTTCTTCATCTCGTACGCCACTTGTCCCGTCCGGATATTAATACTCGTACCAGATGTGGCAACCGAAGTATCCCTATCTCGCAAGGCAATCTTCTGCCCATCGTTCAGAATCAACAATGCCTGTGTCTTTCCCGGCTCTATGACCGCCATCCGTACAACTGTTTCGTCCTTGCCCGCCCGTTGCAACCCGAACCACCAACCAAGCCCCAGTAACAAGACCATTCCCGCTGCATATGCCAACCAAGTCCTCCTCCCGATAGATTTTCTCTCCCTCGTAAGCCGCTCCAAACGCCGCCACTGTTCTTTCCGGTCAGACAAACGCACGATATCCTGAAATTCCTCGTTCTTCTTCCCGCCCGACACTTGTCTGAACAATTCCTCGTGTTCCTCGGATTCCTCCAACCACTCCCGCAACCGCCTTCCCTCTTCCTCGTCCAACATCCCGCCTCCCAACAGCTTCTTCACCACGACATTCGCAATACCTATTTCTTTTTCTATATCACTCATAGTATATCATTTTTCCGTAAACTACACCCTATAATTGCGTAACTCGGAAAAGCGGGTGAATAGAAATGCATTTTTTTGTTTTTTTTACAAAATCACCCCACGGACAAGAAAAGCAACAACGCCCTCAAATGTTTCAACCTCTCTCTCAACGTCTGGTATCCAACCTTTTTCAAAGTCTTCACCGTATTAGGAGAAACACACATCTCTTCGGCTATTTTTTCGACAGTCATATCCTGCATACTTAACTCGATAACCCGTCGTGTTTGAGCGGGAAGTTCACGAACGGCTTGTTGCACCTGTCCACAGATTTCGGCAGTAATTAAAACATAATCCCCGGTAACGCTCTCCTCCCATTCGATACTTTCAAGAATACGTTTCCGATTGGTTGTATCGCGCAGAAACGCCAATATTTTGTTTTTGATAACCGTGTATAAATAGGTCTTTACCGCTAACAAATTATAAAAGTTATTCCGGTTATTCCAATACAAAACAAAAGCCTCCTGAATGATATCTTCGGACTGTTCTTTATCGTGCAACATCTTGTACACGTAATAAAACATCCGCTGATATAATCCCTCGTGAAGCTCTCCAAATGCCACACGATCGCCCTTGGAGATTCGTTTTATATGTAAGTCATCAAGCACAACTTTATAGACTTTCGTCCGATTATATCTTTATCTTTAATTTCTGTCCCGGTTTCAAGTTCTTCACCATCTTCTCGGAAAGCCCGTTCCATTTCATGATATCCCGGTTGGAAACACCCGGGTATTTTTTAGCTATACTCCACAAATTATCTCCCCGTCGAATCGTGTAATAAAAGAACTCACCTTCAGCCAACGATTGGGTTTCCACTTCCGAGTTGGCGGCAACCCCCGCGTACCGGGTATTAACCTTTGACTGATAATGTGCCACTTTATCTTTAGGCACGTAAACCGTCAATTTTTGTCCTATATTAATACGGTCTTTTGTCATCCCGTTCCAATACTTCAAATCAGACAACCTCACGTTGAATCTCTCGGCTATCTTCCCGATAACATCCCCGCTTTTCACCGTGTATATCAGTTTGGCTTTATTACTCGGGGCTGCATGAGCGTGAGCGTATTTCTTGAAACGGCTCTTCGGGTCGGCAGTACGGTCACTGTCATTAAAATAAGAATTACGGTTATAAGCAAAAATCGTATCCTGTTTGTCGATAAAATTCGCCACGTGATTATAAGGCATCCGCAAACTATAACTTTTCCCGAATCCGGCAGGTACAATATCCGAACGGTATTGTGGATTCAAATCCCGAATCTGCTCCACGGAAACATCCATCAACTTTGCCATTTGCTCAAAATGCAAGGCGTCAGAAATCATTATCGTGTCACACATGGTCGGCAACTCGTTCTCCAGAGGGAATATATTATGCTCCTCGTGATAATTAAACGTGTACATCGCCGCTATAAAAGCCGGCACGTATCCGCGAGTTTCCCTAGGCAAGTGAAAATAAATATCCCAGTAATTCTTCTTGCTACCGGAACGACGGATAGCCTTATTCACGTTGCCCGGTCCGCAATTGTAAGCAGCAATTACCAGAATCCAGTCCTCGTATATCTTGTACAAATCTTTCAAAAAACAAACAGCCGCCTCGGTCGACTTCACCGGGTCACGACGCTCGTCAATAAAAGAATTGATTTCCAACTTGTACATCTTTCCAGTCCCGTACATGAATTGCCATAGTCCGCAAGCCCCTGCCCTTGAAAAAGCCCTCGGGTTCAAGGCACTCTCTATCACGGGCAAATATTTCAATTCTTGAGGTAACCCCTCCCGATCCAAAACTTCCTCGAAAATAGGAAAATAATAAGAACTCAAACCTAGCATGGCACCCACTTGAGCCCTACGCCTCACGGTATAAAGTTCTATATAATTACGCACGATATCATTATATGACAACTTAATCGCGGAATTCAAAGCATCCAACCGGTTCAAGTAAACCGAATCGGGAACAGCCGGACCGCTCTCGTACCCCATAAGGTAAACGGAATCCACGTAATTACCTTCCTCCAACCGCGTCACATACCATTTACCATACAAATCATCCAATCGTTCGATAAACGCTCCCGGGATAGAATCCACGAGTAGAACAGGAGCCGATAATTTCAATCGTGACGGCGGTTCAAGACGCACTTTCAATGAATCGCGATCACTTTCACCAAATACCGTGTTACAACATAAAATAGCACATACCCACAAAAATAAACAACGCATGTTTTTTCCTTTAAAAATTAAATGTTAGTGTTAATCCCACGGTACCCCCGCTGACAGGCGAGAATCCGGTAGAAGGTCGGACATTAAAAGATATATCATCATTTACCTCGAAATCATAGAAATGCGCGAATACCGTCGCATCAATAATCTGAATCAAATATATACCTCCCGAAACGATATATAGCAAATCCCGATTTCGTTTATAATTATCTTTCTTCGTTTTCAATTGTTCCTGCAAACGCTTCCGCTGACTGGAATTAAATGCCTCTGCCGTGCTACCGGGCCTCATTAATTTATCCCAACTGGCGTTCGCCGGATAGGGTGTTTCAGGATCTTTCTCCAAAGCATTCAAGTAATCCGTGTAGTCCACGAAAGCATTCCGGTACTTTTTAAAATACTTCATGTTCCACGACAAACCGTAAACAGTAGCCCCAATCCCCCCGTACAAGATTGGCACTTTCCACCACTGACCGTTATACACCTG
The DNA here is from genome assembly GCF_900184685.1 of Butyricimonas sp. Marseille-P3923. Lineage (GTDB taxonomy): Bacteria > Bacteroidota > Bacteroidia > Bacteroidales > Marinifilaceae > Butyricimonas > Butyricimonas muris. Next base: position 41,640 of record NZ_FXXL01000007.1, on the reverse strand, counting down.
AGCCGAACCCGGGAGTATCATTGCCATAATGGTTGCCTTCTTGGGAGAATGTGGCTTCTTATCTTCCTTCAACGAGGATTTTAAAATCTCCGTTCCCTCGAATGATAAAGAATCCGTCTGAATAATCGTATCTCGCGAAGTAGCAGGCAACTCCACGCGATAATACTCCGACGCTTTTATTCCCGTACCAATCAGCAAAACCGGGATGATCAAAACTATGTTCTTTAAAATCCTTCTCACTACAAATTCTATTTCTTATCCATCTTATCCAGTAACTCCACGATACGTTCCAGTTCGCTGTCGGACTTAAAAGATATAACTATTTTTCCCCGCCCTTTCTCATTACGTTTCAAATCCACTTTCGTGTCAAAATAACGTGCCAAATGGGATTGCAACGCCATATAGTCGCCTATCGGTTCACGCTTCCGTTCAACCTTTTTCTCTTTCGCTTCCTCCGGTTGCATCAGTTCCCGCACAATCTCTTCCACCTTCCGGACAGAAAAATCATATTTCAGGATTTGCTCGAAAATCATATTTTGCGTTTCCGGGTCCTCGATATTAATAATGGCTCGGGCATGTCCCATGCTGATCTTCCGATCTTTAATAGCTAACTGTATCGGGGCAGGAAGTCTCAACAAACGCAAGTAATTGGAAATCGTGGTTCTCTTTTTACCCACGCGCTCGCTCAAAGCGTCCTGAGTCAAATTGCACTCGTCAATCAAACGCTGGTATGAAATAGCGATCTCGATAGCGTTCAAGTCCTCGCGTTGGATATTCTCTATCAACGCCAATTCCAACATCGACTCTTCCTCCACTTTCCGGATATACGCGGGGATAGTTTCCAACCCCGCTAATTTGGAAGCCCGGAAACGACGTTCTCCGGCAACAATTTCATATTTCCCTTCCTCGACCTCTCTCACGGTGATCGGTTGCACGATGCCGATAGCCTTTATAGAAGCGGCAAGCTCCTGTAAAGCCTCTTCATCAAAAATAGTTCTCGGCTGGTTCGGGTTCGGACGGATATCACACAGTCTCAACTCTTCCTGTAAAGCAGAAGAACCGCCCCTCGGCTTAGACTCCTCGGCAGCATCCTGCAACAACGCACCCAATCCCTTACCTAATGCACTCTTTTTCGCCATAACCTTTATAATTTTAGATTTATGATTTATGATTCATTCATTAGCTCGCATTTTCAATCATAAATCGCAAATCATAAATCATCAATCTCTTAGTTTTTTTTATTCTTTTCCAGTAACTCGTTTGCCAAACTCAGGTAATTTACCGACCCGCGGCATTCTGCATCGTACAGAATAACAGGCTGCCCGTAACTCGGGGCCTCGGCAAGCTTCACGTTCTGTTGAATCAAGGTCTCGAACACCATATCTTCAAAATGCTTTCTTACCTCTGCCACCACTTGATTGGACAAGCGCACGCGACCGTCATACATGGTCAGCACGAATCCCTCGATTTCCAAAGCCGTGTTCAAACGTTTCTGGATAATCTTGATCGTGTTCAACAATTTACCCAACCCTTCCAACGCGAAATATTGACATTGCACCGGAATCATCACGGAATTAGCCGCCGCTAAAGAATTGACAGTCAACAACCCCAAGGAAGGAGAACAGTCTATTAATATATAATCATACTGCTCTTTTATCCCGGCAAGCATCTTCGCCATAACGCTCTCTTTCTCGTCAAAATTCAGCATCTCCAACTCGGCTCCGACCAAATCAATATTTGACGGTAATAAAAATAAATTCTCGATATCTGTTTTTAGAACGGCTTCCTTCGGGTCCAACCCGTCAACCAGACACTCGTAAATGGTCGCCTTCAGTTCTTTCAAATCATACCCAACACCCGTTGTCGCGTTTCCTTGAGGGTCTGCATCTACCAACAAAACTTTCTGCTCCAAGACAGCCAAACTAGCTGCCAGATTCACAGACGTCGTTGTCTTTCCCACCCCTCCTTTTTGATTCGCGATAGCTATTATTTTGGACATAAAATTCACTTTTTACGATTATGTGGTAAAAATACAATTAAAAAGAATACACACCCCTTTTTTCGTCATTTTTTTAATAACAACGGGCGCTTTTTTACTAACATTAATTACCTTTACCCCGAGAATTAAAGACGAAGAGGGAAAATGAGAAATACCACGGAAGAAATTATAAATGAAATAAATAAATACCGGGATAAAGAGAAAGCAGCTTTCCTGCCTCGTTTCTTCAAAACGGGAAAAGGGCAATACGGGGAAGGCGATCAATTTATCGGGGTTGTTGTGCCCAACGTCCGCATCGTGGCGAAAAAATACATGGATACCGATCACGATACACTCCGGGAACTACTGGCCTCCCCCGTGCACGAGTATCGTTTGGCAGCTCTCCTGATATTGACTTATTATTACGCGAAACATAAAGACGATGCATCCAGAAAAGCGTGCGTCGACTTCTATTTAAGCCAAATCGATGCCATCAACAACTGGGACCTCGTTGATTTGAGTTGTTACAAAATATTGGGACACTGGCTGCACAACAAAGACAAACAGCTCCTGTACGATTGGGCGCACACCGACCACCTCTGGAAACAACGCATTGCCATGATATCATGCATGCACTTCGTGAAACACGGTGAATTCAAAGACGCACTGGCTATCGCCGACATTCTCCAACACCATTCTCACGATCTCATTCACAAGGCGGTCGGGTGGATATTACGGGAAACAGGCAAGGAAAACGAACAACTATTGACGGATTACCTTATCCCCCGCTACAAGAGGATGCCCCGCACCATGTTGCGCTACGCCATCGAACGCTTTGAAGACCCCAAGCGCAAAGCCTTTCTCCTAGGGGAATACAAATGACAATCTCATTTTCAATCTTAAATCTAAAATCATTAAATCTAAAATTAATTCATGGTTAGTTTTTTACAAGTTGATAGTCTGAGTAAACGTTTCGGAGAACATCTATTATTTGAAAATATAACGTTTAGTATTGCCCAAAATCAAAAAGTTGCCCTAATCGCTAAAAACGGTATGGGTAAATCCACCTTGTTACGCATCATCTTCGGTCAGGAAACCCCGGACACGGGTACGGTTATTTTTAGAAATGATGTTTCACTCGGATTCTTGGAGCAAGATCCCGAATTAAATCCCGAGAATTATGTTTTCGAGGAAGTTTTCAACACGGAAAATCCCACGCTAAAACTGATCAAAGCATACGAACAAGCTGTAAAAGATAACGACACGTCAACACTGGAAGAATTAATTCCACAAATGGATGCTTTACAGGCATGGGATTATGACTCCCAGATCAAACAAATATTATCGGAATTAAAAGTTGACAAATACACCCAACGCATCAAGGAACTTTCCGGCGGACAAAAGAAAAGAGTCGGTCTGGCAAAAGTACTGATAAGCAACCCGGACTTCTTGATTCTGGACGAGCCTACCAACCATCTGGACGTGGAGATGACTGAATGGTTGGAAGACTATCTGGATAAGACCAAAGCCACCCTTCTCATGGTAACGCACGACCGTTATTTTCTGGATAGAGTGTGTGACAAAATTGTCGAGATTGATGATTTCGGTATCTTCTCGTATGACGGCAACTACTCGTACTACCTCGAAAAAAGAGAAGAACGCATTGAAGCCCGCAATGCATCAATCGACAAAGCCAAGAACCTTCTGCGCACCGAACAGGAATGGATGCGCCGTATGCCGCAAGCAAGAAGCCACAAGGCAAAATACAGAATCGACAATTTCTATAAAATCAAAGAAGTCGCCTCGCAGAACATCTCCGAACAACAATTGGAACTGGACATCAAGGGGCAACGGCTAGGCAAGAAAATTCTGGAACTGGAACACGTCAATAAAAGCTACGGGAACCTGAGCGTACTGAAAGATTTCACGTACAAATTCGTGCGGGGCGAAAAAATCGGTATTATCGGTAGAAACGGCGTCGGGAAATCCACGTTCCTCGACATCATAACCCGCCAGATAGAACCGGACAGCGGAACCATCGAGATCGGGGAAACCGTGGTCTACGGGTATTACAAACAAGCGGGTATTACCTTCAAAGAAGACGATCGCCCTATTGACATCGTCAAAAACATATCCGAGAAAATTGACCTCGGCAACGGACGCATCATGTCAGCCTCCCAATTCCTCGAATATTTCCTATTCCCGGACAAACTGCAATATTCACTCGTTGCCAAGCTCAGCGGGGGTGAACGCAGGCGGTTATACCTTTTGACCGTGCTTATGAGTAACCCGAACTTCTTGATTCTGGACGAGCCTACCAACGACCTCGACATCATGACCTTGAACGTGTTGGAAGAATATTTGCAATCATTCCAAGGCTGCCTGATCATCGTGTCGCACGACCGATTCTTTACCGACAAAGTGGTTGACCGAGTATTCGCTTTCGAGGGTGACGGTGTCGTGAAAGACTTCCCCGGGAATTATACCCAATATAAAAACAAAAAAGAAGAACTCCTTCGCAAACAAGCCGAAAAGAAAATCCCCGCCGCCCCCAAGCCCGTCCGGGAGAAAGAAAAAGTACGTAAACTGACCTTCAAGGAAAGGCAAGAAATGCAACAACTGGAAACCGATATGGAAAACCTGAACGCCGAGAAATCCAAACTGGAAGATGCTTTAAATTCCGGTACGCTAGGTGCGGATGAACTGGTCAAATCCTCCCAACGCATCGCCGAAATTATTGATATTCTTGACGAAAAAGAAATGCGCTGGCTGGAATTGAGCGAAATTGAATCGTAAATGTTTTCCCAATAGCTAAAAAAGGCTGTTCATTTTATTTTGAACAGCCTTTTTGTTTCCATGATTAAAACTATTTACTAACTTGCTTAACAGCCTCCGCCATAGATATCAAACTTTCATAGTGTACTCTATCATCGCGATTAGCAGCCCCCACTTTACTCTTCAATAAAGTAACTACCCGCTTCAACATCGCTTGATTGTAACCGAAAGTTTCATCAATCATACCTATTTCCACCTCTTCCTGGAAAGGACTGGCAGCCTGCCCGAACTGAACAGGTAACAATTTCCTAGCTACAGTTCCCACTCCACTCTCTTGTTCCATTTCCTGTAAATGACGATACATCTCATCCATGAAACTTTTGGAGAATAAATTGTATGCCATAATCTCCTCTAAAGAAGGATTTAAACTTTTAATTGCCCGCGTATTCTTAATATAGTCAGTGCAGGTAACACCCATTCTATTAAAAATATTCTTCTGCAACAATTTTTCCTCTTGATTCAATTTCTTTCCTTGTATAGTCGGAGCGAAAACACCGGCATACAAATCATCGTAATAATCGCCAATCGTGTAAAGATTCTTATCTTGTGAAACATGAGAAGAGAGAAGAACCATCGCCCTTTTGCTTTCAATCACCTTGCTCACGGCAGCAATGATCTTTGCAGACGGGTACACGGCTAACTTTGTTTTATTAATCAATTCCGGACGATCGATCCACGAGCTATTTCTCAACTCTTTCAACACCCATGCCAACGCTTCTTTTTGTTTCGCACGTGCTACCGATTTCACGGCTTCACCGGCTGTTCCGTCTTTCACTTGCGACAAGTAAACACCTCCAACCTGATACAACGCGTTCAACAAGTAACGCGTGTATTGCTCTTGAATTCCAGAATAAAGTTGCATCCGGTGAGAGAAATCCGGGTCATCTGAAATCCACTCGTTCAAGTGGTTCAAGATATACTTCAAGTTCTTTATCCCGTAGGTTCCTGCCTTTACGGGATCATCACCTAAATCTTCCTCCAACGCGCTCGGGTCTATACGGAAAACCAATTGTTGACGCCCGTAACGATAGCAAGGGTCTCCGGCTTTCTCATCAATCCATTTCTCGGCGATTTTAGATTCCTCCCACATATCCTTGGCTTCCGGCACAGGAGAATACAACCATTTAATCACGTAATAATCATACACGCCAAGATCGGGAGGTGTCAATTTCACCCCTTTATCTCCCGGTTGCGCTACATAATTGAAACGAGCGTAGTCCATGATAGAAGGAGTTGTCCCGTATTTTTGAGTGAAAGAGGCGGAACGCAACGAATCCACCGGAACGGAAGCCGAAGCAGACATGTTATGCAACATACCCAAGGTATGACCTATCTCATGCGTGATAACATACGTGAGCGATTCATCAAAAACATCTTTCGGCATCTTAACGGCACGCACACGAGGATCTACTTGCGCCGTCTGAACGAAACGCCAGTTATTAATCAACTGAACAACATTATTGTAAACAATCACCGAAGCGTTAATAATCTCCCCGGTAGTCGGGTCCACCCAAGAGGGTCCCATGGCATTTGCCTCCGCGTTGGGGCAATAACGGATACAAGAATATTTCAAGTTATCGGGATCAAAATTCGGGTCATCCTTCGGGAAATCCTTTGCCACCATCACGTTCTTGAAGCCGATCTTCTCGAAAGCTTTATTCCAATTCAAAACAGCCGCTTTAATCGGACCTCTCCACTCGTCCGGGAATGCGTCATCCACGTACCACACGATCGGTTTCACGGGTTCTACAAGCTCTCCGCGCTTCCACGCTTCCATGTCTTTCGGTTCTACCCTCCAACGATTAGCCAAAACATAAGTATCGAAACCGTCCTTTTCTTGGGATATCTTCCGGATAGGGAACTGCATTCTCGCACTCGCCGAGTTCAACGAGTAAAAAATTCCGACTCGGGAATCCTGTACACGAGGTCTCATTTTAGAATCCGGCAACAAAAGAAAAGTAATCACGGAACGAGTCGACACTTGTCCTAAAGGTATAGCCCCGAACAACGTCATATATTGAGCCTCCACGGGTTGAGCCACTTCCAACGATGCGTTATCTTCAAACGCTTTCACGCCTTCAAAAGTAAATTTACTTGAAACCGGAGAAGAAGTGAGCAATCCGCCACTAACTTTCGGGGCAAGCTCCTTACTATCTTTTATAAATGAAGTCACTTCAATCACCACGGCAGAACTATCCGCATTATACGAGTGAACGGAGAACGATTTTGCCGGAATATCGATATAACTTTTCTCCATGGCTTTCTTCACCCACTCTTTATCCTCTCCCATCGTGGCAGCCAAATTAGGCTTGTTGAACACGATAGACGAATCTTTCTTCACCACGCGATAAAGAACAGGCTCATTGTATTTATACCCCACGTTAAGCAACAATGGTTCAGAGGTGGCAGACAATGTTCCTCCTACTAATATATCACGCCCCATGTACTTCAACGGGTATTCCAAATAAATCTTCTGATCTATTTTATGAATGGTCAAGAAATCACCTTTCGCGGTAACGATTCCCGGACTTTCCATCAACTTTTCGTACTTACTTTTCCTCTTAACAGGCTCTTTCACCTCTTCGGTTGACGCTTTTTTCTTCTTCTTTTTGAACAATTCCCCTGCATAACTCTCTCCGGTTGCAAGCACAAGCAAAGCCAACAACAATAAAAATGAAGACAATTTTCTCATTTTTAATAATTTAAAATTAAACATTATGATTACATAAAATACAAACTTCCATATTTCAAGACGCTATAAACAATCATCGCTTCTATTCAGATTCAGCATTCAACAACTCTTGCACTTTCTTACGCAACACGTTTCGATGCAATTCTTTAGCCGCAAACTTACCCTCTCTGTCCAGAACCACTAAATAAGGTATCCCCTCAATTCCCAAATCTGTACGGATACCATCTTTTTTATAGCCACGCGGATTCCGGTAACTCTTCCACGGGAGCTGTTCTTCCTGACAGGCTTTCAACCATTTCTCTCTGGAATCATCCATGGAAATACTCACGACACGCAACCCCATATGAGCGAAATCTTTATACAATCGCCGCAAACTTTTCATCTCACTCCGGCAAGGTCCACACCACGATGCCCAACAATCAATAACCGTAATGTATCCTTTCAAAGAATCCAGTCGAATTGTATCACCCGCTTCATTCTCCAAAAGATAATCCGGGAAATCTTGACCGATAGCACTCACGGAAACTCTTTCCAACTTGTCTTTTAAAGTTTTCCCGATACTCAACTGCTGTATTTCCGGCGACAGCAAATCATACATCTCTTTTCCCCACTCGTAATGCGACTTCATTTCTTCGCTGGCTAAATAAGCGGCATACACGTTATCGGAATACTTTTTCACCAAATCACGAGCAATAGAAAAACGTAAATCATCAAACCACAACCTCTCAGACATCAAACTATCGAGCAACACCTGATCGTTCCTCGTGGAAGCCTGAAAAATACTTAACCCGGAGGCATTCTCTTCTACCACCTTATCGTAAAGGTCATTAAATGTCGCCAAACACGCTTTTCTTACCTCGTTGGCTCTCGAGCCTCTTAAACTATCACCACGAATTCCCTGCTGCGAAGAAACGGTTATACTCATCTCATTCCCATCTAAAAACAGATCTGCTTGCCGTTCGTTGATTTTCAAACGATATAACCCGGGCTCCTGAAGAATCCCTTCAAAAGCATATTGCCCGTCTACCAATTTTCCCGAATACAGCACTCTCGAGTTCTCCCCGGTAACAGCCAGAGTAACCTGTCCCGTATCCACGTCAGTAACATTTACTTTTAACCGGAACGATTTTCCTTCTTGAGAGGAACACCCCATCATTCCGGTCAATAACACGAATAAAACAAGTACTTTCATTTTTTTATTCACTTTCTCGCAGCCAAATCCTCTTTAACCGAAGCGACCAACTTTTTCATATACTCATATTTACTCAATATGATTGAATGCTCGGCATGAGTCTTTTGAAAGTTTACCTCATCATCTTTCAACACCTCCATAACAAAATCAAGTACATCCGCAGATTCTGTCGGGCAGACATAAGCTTCCCCCCAATATGAAGAAGGAGTAGAACTTAAAAAACCATATTCTTCTTTAGATTTCCAAGCAAATGTCGCACCCCATAAAGAATTTCGAATATCTTGACGGTGCATAGCTTTTAACTCTCCATTCAAATTAAAATTATCCGAAAGCCTATAAAAATCTTCCAACTGCTCCGGATAACTATTCACTAAAGCATGCGCCCATTCAGACCCCCGAACTCTCAAACCAAAAGCTTCTTTATCTTCCCGTGTCATATCCTTTAATTCCGCGATACGAGAGATTGCCGCTCCCGACATTCCATAATAAAGATCTACCGGCTCATCACTAAGTATCATGTCTTCCACAAGCAAAAAGCATCTAGGTTTCATACCTGCTTGCTGGAAAGGAATAACATACTCTTCCAAAAACTTCACACCCTCCAGTATATCTTGACGCTGTTTCGAAAGAGTGTATTTCAAACTGGTCACATCTTCCTCTATAGAGTAACCTAACATCATGGTCTTATAATAAATAATCGAATCCCCGTTCGCATCCAAGCCTCTATACTCCTTTCCGATCGTGTCATTATAATAAACAGGCATTTGGTATTTACTATAAATTTCATAAATCAAATGATCCAATTCATCATTGGGATTATCCTTTATCACGTACCAATCCACATCCACGTTTGACGGAGATAACGTACTATTTTCATCATCATGACAACTTGCCAAAGCAAACAATGACAACAATAATATTCCAATTAAATTTTTCATCATCAATCACTTTTTCGATTACTATTCATATTCCACATACACGGGAGCAGGTCTTTCATTATTTACCATATTACCATCCGTAAACTGTAATTCATACGTAGGGATTGGCAAAACCCACCCACCGTTAGGATAGGCTTCCAGTTCATAATATCCATACGCTATACCAGAATCCTTAACGCGTACCTCATGTCTTATCGGCTTTGTTTCCGGGTATTTGGGACTCACTGAATAACGACGCAAATCGAACCAACGATGTCCCTCGAAACACAATTCCAAACGACGCTCATTCCGGATGAAATTCACCAAATCTTTCCCCGTTTTTGTTGCAATATCCGGCACACCACCAGTGCGATAACGAGTTGCTAGAAAAGAATGCATAACCTCTCTCGCACCCTTATCATCATCCAACATCGCTAACGCCTCAGCCTTATTCAAACAAACCTCCGCGTACCGCACCAAGTTACAATCAGACACTCCTCCATCCGACCATTTTTTAAATTTCAAAGGGTAATTCCCGTAGGAATTAATCTCAATCCCAAATTGATAACGCAAATCATTTGCTTGATTAGAAAAAGCATCTTCCAAATCGGCAGACATCGCATACGTCGGCTTCGAATTCCATCCCACCATAGCATTTAAACGATATTCTCCCATGGAAAAAATCGTCTCCGGAGATTTGGAAGAAAGCATGCTGGAACCCGATGCCAATACATTCAAGTCCTGTAAACGATAAGCTGCCTGCATAATGGTATCGCATTGTTTATCACACTTTTCCCATTCTCCCATGTAAAGATACACCCTGCTCAACAAAGCTCTAGCCGCCGATTCATTAGCCCGATAAACCGAAGGTTGCACGACACCTTTTAAATTCGAGATAGCCTCTGATAAATCCTCCACCATCAAACCATAAACCTCTGCCACCGGATCACGGACAAAATCTTTGTCTTCCACCTCTGCGCTCACTTTAATAGGAACACCCAAATCCGTGGCGGCACTCCCCGCCACATAAGGTTTGGCATACAAATTCACCAACCAGAAATAGTAAGTAGCTCTCAAAAACAAGGCTTCCCCCTTAACCCGATGGTAGTCCGCACCGGCATCCTGAAAGGCTTCCACCTCATCCAATATCACGTTCAAAGAAGCTATATGCTCGTACAACCCACTCCACACTTCGTCATTCTCAACAGTTCCATTTTCACTCGTACTCGGTAACTTCAACCACTCGTAATACCCCAGATAAAGCGCATTCCCCATACTTCCCAAATAACTTGGTCTAGATGATAACTGCACATCATCATCCATCAAGTGAATCCACGAAGCTATCGTTGTTTCACCTTCATCTTCGTATTGACCTGTTTCTCGAGAGATCATGTAACCATCTCCTACCAGCAACTCGCTTAAATCCGAAATTGAATTTACATATTGCAAATCTCTAGGATACTCTTCTAAAAAATCCCCACAAGCCACTAACAGTACACTCCACAGAATACCAAATATATTTATTATCTTTTTCATACGCTACAATTTAAAACGTTACATTTAAATTCATTGAAAAAGTCGGACAAAGCGACATATTAATCGACGGGGCAGAACCCGATTGAACAGCTGGATCCTGTCCCTTTAACTTCTTGTCACAAATCATAAATAAGTTCGTGCAAGAGAAACCGATATACGCCGACTTCATATACATTTTCCTCGCGAAAGCCTCCGGTACATTATAACGTAATGACAAAGATTGCAACTTGAGATAATCACCGCTAACCACCCGAATATTGGAATTATCCCACATATTCCACAGGTTCTTCCCGAAATTATAAGGTTTTTCCACGCACCACATTCCCATCGTCTGTCCAAACCTTGCACCGGAAACGATACCCGGAATCGTCGTTTTGCGTTCATCACCGGGATATCTCCAACGATTTATAAACTCTTTCCTCGCGTTCGCTGTTGGCTGGGGAGCTATCGTTCCGTAAGTAGTTTCCAAATCCGGGTACATCTTTAACAAACGAACTTTAGAACCCAAACTATAAGCCAGATTAAACGATAAAGTAAATCGACGATAAGTAAAACTATTGGTCAATCCACCCTGAATAACGGGCACACGAGTACCGGAATGTTCTAACACGGTGGTAAACACATCATCACGATCCATTGCATCGTACAAAGCCCCCCTATCCAACACAACATTTCCCTCCTCGTCATAATCATACTGGTCTACATCATAAAACATCGGACACCCGTCAGTCGGATCCAACCCTTTAAACTTGTACGAATAGAAAGTATTCAAGGGACGTCCCACGATTTGGGCACTACCGTTCAAGTAATCTTCATAAGTATACCGGTCATGCATGGATTTATCTTTCACCTTCCGTCCTTTCGTCAACTGATTCAATACCTGCCCCAACTGAGGATCAAAAATCCACCGGAAACCATTAGGATTCTCCGCGGAAAGCGTGTTCACGGGAATAACTCTCAACGAGAACTCGAATCCCTTATTTTCCAAGGTTCCCTTGTTCAGCACGTAATCTTCTCGCCCGTTAACACGTGAAATTGTTTTCGTCAAGAATGTGTCATTCGTCTTCTTATAATAATAACTTACACTGGCAGATAATCTTCCTTTAAATAAATCAAAATCCAACTGCACATTGGTAGAAGCCGTTTTTTCCCATTTCAACGAGGGATTCGGGAACGTCTCAACAAAAGAAGCGTATTCACCCAAAGTAGAATTCATATCTCCCTTGCGTATAACCAACTTCGAACTTTCGGACTCTAACATATTTCCTTGATAACCAAAAGAAGCACGTAAAGATAAACTTCCCAACCAATTTACATCCTCGAACAAATCATTCTTAATATTCCAACGTCCGGATACAGACCATATAGGAGTAATTTTATCATTCGCCTTCGTACCGAATTTATTAGACGTATCAAAACGCATATTCGCGTTAAACATATACAGCCCTTTGTAATCGTATGACAATGATGCGTAACCGGAAACCAAATTCGTTTTGGAATCAGAAAACACACCTCTAGCCTCACTCGTTTGACTCCATCTACGGAACGCTTGATAATAAGCCAAATCTATCTCCGCTACCAACAGACCTCGCTCCGGAGTATATCCCCTATACGTTTTACGCGCACTCGTGTAATGACTGGAAGAAGCCTCCGCACCGACTGTAGCCACAATCTGATGATTCCTCTCTGTATCCAAATACTTATTGAAATCCAACTGGGCACGCAAAGTCCAAGACTCACTGTCGGAATTTTCTTTCTTCAACTCTCCTCCCACCGGACACTCGTTCACCTGATCCTCGTCTTTATCGGGATCTTTAAGTAAACTATCCGTCTGTCTTAACTTTCTCACGTAAAAAGACTCCTGACCATACCAAGTATCCACATCCGTCGAAGAAGTGGAATACGAGAATGTCAAACCTAATTTCAAAGGCTCAATCATACGCCAATCAACAGTAGCGTTCACACTCATACTCTTGGAATCCACATCATAAGAGCTATTATTCATCTCATTAATAATACTATATGGACACCAATCATTAGAATAACCTCTACGTTTATAAAACCACAAACTTCCATCTTCATTAAAAGCGGGAAGAGCCCGGCTCGTGTTATATGCATATCCCAACACATTTACCTCGGAAGGAGTATAAGAGCGATCGGACACATTTCCATTCATACCAAAACGCAAAGTCACGTTATTCAAATTAGCCGTCAGATTCACACTTGTCGTGTAATTCTTCATTCCTTCCCCTTTCGTCGTTCCTTGGCTATCATTATATCCCAAAGAAGCGTAATATTTTAACGAAGACGATCCCCCGGAAATACCCAAAGTATGCCTATGAGACCAAGAATTCTGCAACAGCAAATCCAACCAATCCGTGTTCATCGACTCGTATCTGCCTACCTCTTTTTGGAACTGATTGAAATCAATCTTGTCATTCCAATAATCACGTAAAGCCCCCTCGTATCCGACCCACGAGTCAACCGTGTTATATACAATTCCTTTCTCTACCAATTCCCTCGACAAAGCGATTCTCTCCTTCGAATTCATCATATTCACACTTTTATCCCCGTAATGCGGACGACGCGTAAAAGTTCCCGCTACCGAATAATTAATCGTCGGGGGACCCTCCTTACCCTTTTTAGTCGTGATCACGATAACACCGTTTGCCGCACGAGCACCGTAAATAGCGGTAGCCGAAGCATCTTTCAAAACATCTATCTGCTCAATATCCTCCGGGTTCAATCCGGAAATCGCATTACCCAACAAATTCACGAAATCCAAATCATTAAGCTGCGAGGGATCAATATCCACCGGATCCTGTTGAATAATTCCGTCTACCACCCAAACAGGTTCCTGATTCCCTAAAATAGTAGAAGTCCCCCGGATTCTCAAACGTGGAACAGCACCCACTTGTCCCGAATTCTGCATAAAAATCATTCCCGGCACATGCCCTTCCAACATCTGGTCGATACTATTCAATCCCGGCACGATAATATCCTCCGCCTTGATCGAAGTCACGGCACTTGTCAGTTTCCGCTTGTCAATCGTCTGATACCCCGTACTCACGACAACCACCTCATCCAAGGTTACCTCCGATTCCTTCATCACCACGTTAATCGTATCCTTACCCGTGTAAGCGACTTCACGATTCTCCATTCCCACGAAAGAAAACAACAAGGTAAACTTTTCCATCGCCGGCAAATTCAAGACATACCGTCCCTCCACGTTCGTCACCGTTCCGAGCGTCAAACCCTTCACCAGCACCGTCACACCCGGAAGAGGAAGTTTCTTCTCGTCCGTTACCCTACCCACGATACGGATACTTTTCTTTTGTTCATCATCCGCGACTTTCACCTCACGCTTCACCACGATAATATTCCCCCTGAAATTGTAGACCAAATCCGTCCCTTCAAAAATTCGCTTCAACACATTCTCCACGGTTTCACTCTCCACCTTGATTGATAACTTCCCCAATTGGTTTGTCTGCTCCGTGTTAAAGAGAAAATGTAAATCCGTCTGTCGTTGAATCTCATCAAACAACATTTTCACCGTTACATTTTTCATGTCCAAACTCACTCTCTCCTGTTGGGCAAAACTACTTGCCGAAAGAGAAAATGTAAATCCAATCATTAAAACGAGAAACACTCTCATAATTTTCCAAAATTTGTGTCCACATCCCCGTAAGAATGGCGGACAATTTCCATTTTTTTGCATACATTTGTAGTTGAATAATTAACAATTATCAATAAGCTTCACGCCAATAAAGCTCAATGATGATTAAAACACACGGGAGGTGCTTCCAACGCCTTCCGTTTTCTATTATCGTGAAATCACTATTGTACGCCCCTTCACCGAGAACAACACACCAGTAGCCTCGGTTATAACATCAAAAATATTTTGTATCTCTTTATACCTTCCCAAATACCCGGAAAAATGCAATTGCTTCACGGATTCCGTCTGATAGAATACTTCCACGTCATACCACAAAGAAAGAGTAGTCATGATATTCTCCAAAGTTTCATCCTCGAAAGCAAAAACACCTTTCACCCAAGCCAAATACTGCCGGGGATCCACCTGTCGAATCGCCATCGAACCGTCTTTCGGATCAAAACAAGCAAGCTCTCCCGGCTTCAAAACACATTCATTCCCGGAACGGATAGCCTTTATCCCGACTTTTCCACTTTCCAAAACCGTTTGAATCCCTTCCGGTCGCCGTGTATTCACGTTAAACGAAGTCCCGTACACTTGCACCTGCACCTCGTCCGTCATCACGTAAAACGGGCGGGTAGAATCCGTTGCCACCTCAAAATAAGCCTCCCCGGAAAGAAAAACCCGACGTTCATTCTCGTCAAATATCACCGGGTATCTCAAATCCGTGGCTGAATTTAACGTAACCCGGGTCCCGTCGGATAAAGTTAAATGAAACTCCCCGCCCTTGGGAATTTGCAAGGTATTATACTTCAACTCAATTTTTTTCCCGTTCCCGCCGTCCTCGTACACCAAACCACCATCCGTCCTGCGTACCCTTCTCCCCTCTTCCAACCTTATCTCACTTTCTTCGAGCTTGCCCAAAGACACTTTCACTCCATCGGAAAGAATCAACGTCGCCTTATTCATCCCGGGATAAATCACCCCGCCAATCTGCTGTGGATCCAAAGTAACATCTTTACCCGCCAGCCAAACCGCCAAACCGATCGCAACCGGTATAACTACCGCCGCCACGTACTTCAATACACGTGTAAACAACTTAGGTTTTCTCGCTTGAGTCCGATTCAAGAAACAACTCCACCCTTTTTCCATATCAATATCACGAAATTCCGGAAATTCCGAAGCAAAACGATTATCCCGCAACATCTCCTTGAAAAAACACCGATTTTCTTCCCGTTCCTCCACCCACGATTCCAACACGGCCTTCTCCTCATCCGAAATCGAACCTGCCAAGTAAAGACGGATCAATCGAACAATATTTTCATTATACACATTCATTATACATCTTTTTTTTACTCCCTATACGACAAGAGTACCCAAAAGAGGTAAAAGAAAAATCACTTTTTTACCGGAAAAACATCAACCAATTGATTTCAAGCAAGAAAAAAAACAAAAAAATTAAATCAACTTAAATAACAGAACCCAGAAAAACACATTCCCTAAACGCTCCTTCAAAAAACATACCGCATTTCTTTTATGCGCTTTCACGGTTTGAACAGACAATGACAACAACTCAGCAATCTCGTCATTCTTTTTGCCTTTTAAATGCAACTCGAACACCTCCCGACAACGTTCAGGCAACTCACTAACAGCAATATACAACTCCCGGTAAATTTCCTCCCTCATCAAGCCAAACTCACCATCTTCCCCCTCTTGTTGATTCTCCATCATGTAAACAACATACCGCTCCTCCACTGCTTTGTGTTTCAAATAATCCAAACACTTGTTATTTACTAAATCATACAAATACGCCCGAAATCCACGATAGGAATTAAACACCTTACTCCCCTCCCATATAGCGATAAAAACCTCCTGCACGATATCTTCAGCAACCTCCCTCTGTTGTACTCGACGCATCGCGTACAACACCATGTAGCTGTAGAATCGTTTAAACAACTCCCGGTAAGCCGAAACTTGCTTCACATTAATTTGCCGAATAAATTCACCGTCAACATTACACATACCAACAACTTATTCCGAATCAGTCCGTACAAAAATAATACATAATTCTATCTTTTTGAAGGGAAACTTAAAAAAAAGCATCCTCCCGATCATTACCGAGAGTATAACACCCGTAATTCTTATTTCTTTTTCTTCTCCAAATCATCCTCCGGCTCCGTTCCCAACGCTTCGGATTCCTCCTGGATTTCGTCCATGTAATTTGCCAGATTATCCCGTGCGTCGTCATCATCGTTTTCCAATATCTCACCCAAAGCGTCGACATACGCTTCCTGTAATTTCTCATCATCCTCCGGGGTCAAATGTCTTTTTACATCTACCTCTTCTTTCCCGGAAGCACCTTTCTTATTTTCATTCTTTTCCATAATGCTTTATCTTAAATCTATATAGCATTGAAACGAAAGGAAAAGAAAAAAGTTCGGTACCCCAAATCTACCCCCATACACGAGCTTTGAGTGAGTTTTAGGCGGGTTTTAGGCGGCATCGCCTGATATTCGCCTACTGTTCGCCCACACTTAGCCCACGTTTTAACAGGAATTAAGTACCCCGGGTACATGTCAACAACCCTTTACCCAGGTGATTCGGCGGGTAAAAGATAATGTATTTTCACCCCATAACATAGTTTAAAGTTAGCACAGGGGATGATATTCCCTTGCTCATCCCCGTGCAGCACGGTTAATCACGCGGGCATTGCTTCATTGACAAACCTATCCGTTTCCGGGCTTTATCCACTTGCGTAATTTTCACCGTCACGTGCTGATTCAACGAGAGCACATCCGCCGGGTTAGAAATATATTTATCCGCGATCTCCGAGATATGCACCAACCCGTCCTGCTTCACGCCTATATCCACGAATGCCCCGAAATTCGTCAGGTTGGTCACGATACCCGGAACCACCATTCCCAATTCCAAATCATCAATCGTGTGAATATTCTCGGCAAAGCTGAATACTTTCGCCACGGAACGAGGGTCACGCCCCGGCTTTTTCAATTCATCTATGATATCCTTCAAGGTAGGCAACCCGATCCTGTCGTCCACGTAACGGGACAAGTCTATTTTATTGCAAGCCTCCTCGTTACCGATCAACGAGGTCAACGGTAACCCTAAATCTTTCGCCATACGTTCCACCACGGCATAGGACTCCGGATGCACGGACGAGTTATCCAACGGGTTCGCCGCTCCCTCTATCCGCAAGAACCCGGCACATTGCTCGAAAGCCTTCTCCCCCATTCGCTTCACCTTCTTCAACTCGTTACGACTCTTGAACGCACCGTTTTCCTTGATATAAGCAACCACGTTTTCGGCCAACGTCGGTCCCAAGCCCGAAACGTACGTCAACAAATATTTGCTTGCCGTATTGACATTTACCCCGACACGGTTCACGCAGGACTCCACCACCCGGTCAAGACTCCCCTTCAATTTCGTCTGATCGACATCATGCTGGTATTGTCCCACCCCGATAGACTTGGGGTCGATCTTTACCAACTCGGCAAGCGGGTCCATTAACCGACGCCCGATAGACACGGCACCCCGTACCGTCACGTCATATTGCGGAAATTCATCCCGGGCAATCTTCGAGGCGGAATAAATAGACGCCCCGCTCTCGCTGACCACGAAGACTTGTATCTCCCGATCATAACGCAGATTTTGTATGAAACGCTCCGTTTCCCGTCCCGCCGTTCCGTTCCCGATCGCGATAGCCTCTATCCGGTAAGAATTCACCAGATTCGAGATCTTGTTGGCGGCTTGTTTCACCTCGTTCTGGGGCGGATGCGGGAATATCGTTTCGTTATGCACCAGATTACCTGTTTCATCCAAACAGACCACCTTGCATCCCGTGCGGAACCCGGGATCAATACCCAACACCCGTTTGTTGCCCAACGGCGGAGCTAAAAGCAATTGCCGCAGATTCTCGGCAAACACTTTTATAGCCTCCTCGTCCGCCTTTTGTTTACCCGACTGCAAATATTCCGTTTCTATCGCCGACAGCAATAAACGCTTGTAACCGTCTTTCACTGCCATAGCCACTTGTCCGGCACTATCATTACGGGCTTTCACGAAAATCCGCTCCAACGACTCCAAGGCCTCGTCTTCCGGAATCCCGACGCTTACCTTTAACACTCCTTCCGCCTCACCCCGGCGTATTGCCAGCATACGATGCGAGGGTACACGCCGCAACGGTTCGGAATAATCAAAATAATCGGCAAACTTCTCGCCCTCCACCTCTTTGCCCTTCACCACTTTCGCTTCCACGACCGCAACCCGGTCAAAAAAACGGCGAATCGTGTTACGGGCACGCTCGTTCTCGCTCACCCGTTCGGCAATAATATCTCTTGCCCCTTGTAAAGCATCCTCCTCGCTCGCCACGTCGCCTTTCACGAAACGGGCTGCTTTTGTCCACACGTCCCCGTGTTCCTGACGTGTCAAAATATCCGCCAACGGCTCCAAGCCCTTCGCTTTCGCCTTCGACGCGCGGGTCTGCTTTTTCGGCTTATAAGGCAAATAAATATCTTCCAATACCCGAAGTTCAGTACAATTCTCGATTTGCCCTTTCAGTTCCGGGATTAATTTATCTTGTTGTTCGATACTCTCCAGTACCGTTTTCTTCCGTTTTTCCAGTTCTTTGAACTGCTCGTACATCTCCCGCACCTGTCCGACCTGTACCTCATCCATACTTCCGGTCATCTCTTTCCGGTACCGGGATATAAAAGGAATCGTGGCTCCTTCGTCCAATAATCCTAACAAATTTCTTACAAATCTACTCTCGAAACCACTCTTCCGGGTCACGAAAGCTATCGGATCCATGTAATACTCCATACGTCATTTATTTTAGACGGCTAATATACGCACACTTTATTTTAATCACTATCTTTACCCGCAAAATTTATGACTTACGATTCACGATTCGCGATTAAAAAAACGTTGATTGGCGGGAAGGAATCATGTAATCTGAAATCATAAATCAAAAATTAAAATGGAAACATGATAGAGATTAAAAATATAGTCAAAAGTTACGGGGAACTAAAAGTACTGAAAGGTATCAATCTCTCGATAAAAGAAAAAGAGATTGTCACGATTGTCGGGGCAAGCGGTGCCGGTAAAAGTACATTGTTGCATATTCTAGGTACACTTGACAGCCCGGACGAGGGAGAAATCCTTTACGATTCCGTCAACGTGGCTCGCCTCGCCCCGAACAAACTATCCGTGTTCCGCAACAGTAACATCGGGTTCGTGTTCCAATTTCACCATTTATTACCGGAATTCACCGCTCTTGAAAATGTATGTATCCCGGCATGGATAAAGGGAACAGGCAAAAAGGAAGCCGAGAAACAAGCACTGGAATTACTGAAAATGCTTGGACTGGGTGACCGTACGGCACACAAGCCCAATCAACTGTCCGGCGGGGAACAACAACGGGTGTCCGTGGCACGTGCCCTCGTCAACCATCCCCGCGTGATACTTGCCGACGAACCCTCGGGTAATCTCGATACCCGCACGAAAAGCGAGTTGCACCAACTCTTTTTTACCCTGCGTGAAGAACTCGGGCAAACCTTCGTCATCGTCACGCATGACACGGAACTCGCGACCATGTCGGACAGGCAAATAAAATTAAATGACGGTATGATTTGAGATTTCGCTCAATGTTCTTACATTTGCATCTTAATGAACAAAATATTTATTTATTAATTAAACCTTTCAATGAAATATACTGAAGAGTTAGACAAAGTGAGTTACTGTTTAGGACTAAGTTTCGCTAGCAACCTCCTTTCATCAGGAGTCAACACCATCAATCCGGAAGCCCTTCTCGACGCGCTGAAAACAGTTTACGCCGGTCAAATGCCGGAAATCAAACCGGAAGAAGCAAATAACATCTTACAAGAATTCTTTACCAAGTTACAAGACGACAGAGGTAAAGCCGCTAAAGAAGCCGGAGAAAAATTCTTGAACGACAATAAAGGACAAAGTGGTGTAATCACCCTGCCTAGCGGGTTACAATACAAGGTAATCTCCGAGGGTAAAGGAGCTACCCCGAAAGCAAGCGATACCGTGAAATGTCATTACGAGGGACGCCTGATTAACGGTGCCGTGTTCGACTCTTCATATCGCCGCGGAGAGCCTGCCGAATTTCCCGTGAACGGGGTGATTCCCGGTTGGGTAGAGGCATTGCAACTGATGCCCGTGGGTTCAAAATGGCAATTATTCATTCCCTCCGATTTGGCTTACGGTGCTCATGGAGCCGGACAGGCTATCGGACCGAACGAAACGTTGATTTTTGATATAGAATTATTAGATATAGTATAATTTAATTCACGAAAAACTATGAACGCAAAAAATTTATTTTTTACTTTGGCAATAGCCACTTTAGGCTTATCCAGCTGCTGCAATTCCAATACCCAAACCAGTGTTTCCATGAAAACCGAAAAAGACACGGCTAGTTTCTACATGGGATGCTTCTACGGGAAAAATATGACACAAAGCGGTATGGAAGATTTGGATATGAATGCCGTTATTGCCGGGATGAATGCCGCTCTTCAAAAGAAAGATATTCCCAATGACATGGAAATCCGCATGTTCTTGAATAAATACGCTCAAAAAGCGATGATGGCTAAAGCGGAAAAAACATTGAAAGAGGGAGAAAAATTCTTGGAAGAAAACGCTAAAAAAAGTGGTGTAAAAACTACCGAAAGCGGTTTGCAATACAAGATCGAGAAAGAAGGTACAGGACCCATGCCTGCTGATACCAGCGTGGTGAAAGTACATTATAAAGGAACCTTACTTGACGGAACCCAATTCGATTCCTCGTATGACAGAGGCGAACCCGCTGAATTCCCCTTGAACCGCGTGATCAAAGGTTGGACGGAAGCATTACAATTGATGCCCGTGGGATCAAAATGGACACTTTACATCCCGTCAAACTTGGCTTACGGACCTCAAGGCACCAGAAGCGGTATCGGACCGAATGAAACGTTGATTTTCGAGGTTGAACTACTTGAGATCGTAGACCCGAACGCACAAAAATAATTTATCTATTTGATATATAAACAGCTAACAAGCCCAAGGTTTCTTGGGCTTGTTCTTAATCAAAATAAAAATGAATTACGAAGTTACCGGTAAACTAATTTACAAAGAAGCCACCCAAAAGATCAGCGATCGTTTCCAGAAGAGAGAATTCGTGATAGAAGTTGAAAACGAGAAAAATCCGCAATGGAACGACTTCGTGAAAGTTCAACTAATCCAAGACAGATGCGATTTACTGGAAAACATCCAGTTGGAAGAAAATATTAAAGTGTATTTCAACCTGCGCGGTAGAAAATGGGAAAACAACGGACAAGTTTCCTATTTCACAAACCTCGAAGGTTGGAGAATAGAAAAAATACAGGAACAAGCAGCAGCAGGAGCTCCGGTTCCCGAATACCGGGTAGAGGACATCCCTCCCATGCCGGAAGCGGACGATCTGCCGTTCTAAGAAAAAAGCTAACCGAATTGGTTAGCTTTTTTCTTTATTATTTGCCAATAATCTGTCCGAATCCCAATAACAAGGTAAGTAATAAAGTGGTAATAGAAAGAAATTTCAACTGTGAATCCAACTCACGCCCCTCCCCCCTGTACACATTTTTCAAATGAATACCTAACAAGGGCAAGGCTATAACAAAAAGGTATGCCGTCCACCCGGCAGGATGCAGGAACGTGTAAATAAACAGACAGGCTACAGCTGCAAGAATCAAGACGTAGTGATACATTTTAGCTCTTTTCACTCCAAGTATCACGGGTAAAGTACGTTTTCCACAAGCTGAATCATTCTCGATATCCCGGATATTATTCATATTCAACACTCCGGCAGATAGTAAACCGATAGCCGAAGCGGGAAACACGTATATCCATGGTAAGACTCCCGCCATGGCAAAATAACTTCCCATCACGCTGACCAACCCGAAAAAGATAAACACGAAAAGATCACCTAGTCCCCTGTAACCGTACGCGTTATCTCCAACGGTATATTTAATTGCCGCCACGATAGAAGCACCTCCGGCGACAAACAAACTGATACTCTTCCAATTCAGTAAATCCCGAAATGCCTCGTGAATCAATAAACTCCCGGTAATCACGGCTATTCCCCCGACAACAATCATTGCCCGAATCATCTCTCTCCCGCTTAAAGCTCCGCTTTGCGCACTTCGGATAGGCCCCAGACGATGCTCGTTATCCGTCCCCTTGCTCAAGTCCCCGACTTCATTTGCTAAATTTGACAGTATTTGCAAAGCGGTAGCAGTCAACATCACCCACGCGAAAGTACTTGTCTTAAAGTACCCGTCACTCGCCGCCAACAACGATCCCAACAGCACGCCGGACAAGGATAGCGGCAATGTTCTCAACCGAAAACTTGTAATATACGCCCGAACCTTAAACATGATTTTAGATTCCACAAAAAACACTTTTAATCGTAAATCATAAATCGTAATTCATAAATTATTTTAGTTTCAGTTCCTTCTCCCCGATCATCACTTTATGTTGCTTGAACAATCCCCCGACGGCTTTCTTGTAATTTTTCTTGCTACAACCGAAAAGTTGATAAATCTCCGCCGGATCGCTTTTATCGGACACTTGAAGTACTCCGCCATTCTCTTCCAGTTTCTTCAAGATTATCGCTGACAAACGATCGACCTGCTCGTGCCCGTCATTTTTCTGCAATATACAGTCGATCTTACCGTCTTCCCGAACTTGCTTGATATATCCCGTCACGTGTTGTCCGATAGACAAGGGTTGGAATATCTCGTTCCGGTAAATAACAGCTTCATGGCTTCCGTTCACGATCACGTTATATCCTAAATCCGTTCGGCGGGCAATGATCAACTGCACTTCCTCGCCGGGTTTATAATCTGCCGGAGTTTTATCCAGAAACCGGTTCAATCGTGTCGAAGCCACGATACGATCCGTCGTCTTATCCACGTACACGTAGACCAGATACTCTCTTCCCATTTGCATTTCTTCCCGTTGTTCACGGAACGGCACCAATAAATCCTTGCGTAATCCCCAGTCGAGAAAAGCACCCACACGGCTGGTCCCCACGACTTTCATCAAGGCAAAATCCCCCACGACGGCTTTAGGCTCCGTCATCGTGGCAATCACCCGATCTTCCGAATCAAAGTAAATAAATACCTTCAACTCGTCCCCCTCCTTGCACTCGGCGGGGGCTGTTTCTTTCGGTAATAAAATCTCGCCCCAGTAATCTCCACCATCCAGATACACCCCGAAATCAACCGTCTTCACGACTCGCAATATATTATATTCTCCTAACTTTATCATATTCTGTAATTTTGCTGCAAAGATAAGGAGAATATCGCTAAATAAATATTATTTCTGCATTTTATACACGGTCGGCGACACTCCCGCCTGCTTTTTAAAATACTTCCCGAAAAACGATTGATCCGAAAAGTTCAAGTAATAAGCGATCTGTTGGACGCTCATATCCGAATATTTAAGCAAAGCCTTAGCCTCCAACACCACGTACTCGTCAATCCAGTCAGCAGCCGAACGACCGCTGACTTTCTTGATCAACGTCGTCAAGTACTTGGGGGTCAAGTTCAATTTGGAGGCGTAGAAACCGACGGAACGCTCGGACTTGTAATGCTGCATAAGCAAAGAGATAAACATCTTGAAATATTCCTCCCCGTGATTCAGACTCATCCGGTTGGCGGACAATTGAGCCAAGAAAAAATCTATAAAGATATTCAATATTTTATAGGCGAGCGAATGAATAAGTGCCTTCACCATATCGTGATAATAAGGCTTGGCGGATGAATGAACGATCTCCAAGGCAGCCTTATCCAGCAAATCTTTTATAAACGTACTTTCGTCTTGAGGTAGATCTATTAAAACCATTTCCTGCATGTACGGGTAGTATGGAAGAATCCGTTTCACGTCGATGTTCAGGTTTTTCAAGAACTCCTCCTCGAGAATAATAACTTGCAACTGGCAGGCTGTATATGATTTCAATTGAATGATAGCGCCGGAATGACAGAAGAACAAGGTATTCTTTTTGATCTCGCAGGAATTCAAATTACACGTCAATGATATTTCCCCCTCCGAACAAATGACCAGAATAAAGGCATTGATTTTACACGGGTATTTGAACAGCTCGATTTCCTTCCCCGGGTCGCAGGAAATAATAAAACACTCCCGGTTATACACGGCTCCCACTTGACTCAAATCATTCATCGCGAACAATTTCTCCAAAGAGAAACTGCCAAAACGCTCTTGTTCCATCATTCAATTCTTTTTCTGACAAAAATAACAGATTTATTCAAAGAACCGGAACAAACCCGACAAAAATACCACGGCAAACGCATCAAAACGCTTTTTGCCCGGTTCATAAAGTTGAGCTTTCAGCTCCTAAAGTTTATAAAGTTCATAAAGTAACGGGCGTCCTTCGGACAAGGTTTACCGGCAGCCATGCTGCCGTGGACAAAGCGCCCGCTAGGGTCCATAAACCTTATGAACTTTATAGACTTTATAGACTTTATAAACTTTTGACTAAAAGGGCGAAAAGCGTTTTGACGCATTCGCACTGACAAAAAGACAAATAGACCAATCAAGACATAAAAACGACCTTTATAATGCGAAAGTAAAAGAAGATTTTTGTACCGGAAATTAAACGAAAAAATCATGAAACAACTCATCAGACGAACCTCACGATGCTACCTGCTTGTCATTATCATCGTTTTCACGGGCTGTTCAACACGAAAAGCCCCTACAAGTGTAACCCCTAAAAAAGTAACGACAGAAATCGTTACCCGTTCCGAAAATATCGTGCAACGCTCTTACGTGGGCGTGATAGAAGAGGAAGCCGGTGCCGCTATCAGTTTCGGGATAGCCGGAAAAATAGAAAAGATACATGTACGGGAAGGAGAACCCGTGCGCAAAGGGCAACTTCTGGCACAACTGGACGACGCTTCCGCCCGCGATCTTCTGGATGCAGCTTCCGCCACGCTGGAGCAAGCCAAAGACGCGCATTCCCGTTTAAAACAAATGTACGACGGGGAGAGCCTTCCAGAAATAAAGATGGTAGAGATAAACACCAAACTACAACAGGCTCGATCGACGTACAACATCGCCCGCAAGAACTATGACGATTGCATGATTTACGCACCTTTTGACGGGGTAGTCGGGAAAAAAAACTTATCAGCGGGAGAAACCGCAATCCCCGGACAACCTGTCTTGACGCTGGTGCAAATCAACCAAGTGAAAGCCAAATTTACCGTATCCGAAATGGAAATATCGAACTTGACTCCCGCCTGCCATTCCTGTATACGGGTGGCAGCATTAAATAACCGGATATACGAGGGCGGCAACTTGGAAAAAGGAGTCGTGGCTAATCCCGTGACACGCACCTATGATGCCCGTGTCGTACTCGCGAATCCGGACAAAGAACTATTACCGGGCATGGTATGCTCCGTCACCGTGACGCCGGGTAGCGATACCCGAATAACACTCCCGTTGACAGCCGTGCAACGGGATGCCCGAGGACAACTGTTCGTGTGGAAAGTCGCAGCCGACAGCACTGCCTTCCGCGCACCGGTGACAACCGCGGCAACCGCGGGCAACCGTATAGCGATCACCAAAGGGCTGACACCGGGAGAACGCGTGATTACCGAGGGATATCAAAAAATAAGTGAAGGCAATAAAATCATATTCTAATGAAAAAGAAATTTAATTTTGTTCATTGGACCATGGTGAATTACCGGATCTCCATGCTGATCGTTATCCTCATGTTTATTTTCGGAATCCTCGGGATCAACCGGATGCCTAAACAGGAATTTCCGGAATTTACCGTCCGGCAGGGCGTCGTGGTCGGGGTATACCCGGGTGCATCCGTCAATGAGGTGGAAGAACAATTGACCAAACCGCTGGAACGTTTTCTATTCACTTACAAAGAAGTAAAACGGGCTAAAACGATCTCCACGTCCCAACACGGGATGTGCTACATCATGGTAGAACTGAACGACAACGTGAATAACAAAGACGAAGTCTGGTCTAAAATCAAACACGGACTCTCCCTGTTCAAGTCGCAATTGCCCTCGGGAGTAGTGGCTGTCATTGCCAACGACGATTTCGGGGATACTTCCGCCCTGCTGATCGCTGTCGAATCCGACAAACGCTCTTACCGAGAATTACAAATCTATACAGACGAACTGGGTGACCGGCTACGGCAGGTAGAATCCGTTTCAAATATCCGTTCATACGGTGCCATAAAAGAACAGATCACCATTTACACGGATCAGGAACGTATGGCAGTGTACGGTATCAACGAAAAGTTATTATCGGGCATCCTGTTTTCGCAAGGCTTCACGACAAGCGGCGGTTCTGTTGAAAACGAGGAAATAAATATACCTTTGCACATCTCTCCCGCCTTGTGTAGCGAAGAAGAGACAGCAAACCAGATTATCTATTCTGACCTGCGCAACAACGTGGTACGGATAAAAGATATTGCCCGTGTCACGCGGGAATACGATATGTCGGAAAGTTACATCAAAAACAACGGACATCCCTGTGTCATTCTATCCCTCGAAATGCGCAGCGGGTATGATATCGTGGAATACGGCAGAAACGTGGACAAAGTACTTGATGATTACCGGGAACACGTGCTGCCCGCCGACGTGTCCATCAGCCGTATCGCCGATCAGGCAAAAGTGGTCGGGGACTCCGTCTCCTCGTTCCTGCACGAGTTGATCATTGCCATGATTATCATTATTCTCGTGATGATGATTCTATTTCCATTCCGTTCCGCGCTCGTCGCCGCAATTACAATACCCTTTGCAACTTTTATTTCCGTGGGAATCATGTATTTGTGCGGCATACCACTCAACACGGTGACTCTCGCCGCACTTATCGTGGTGCTGGGAATGATTGTTGACGACTCCATTGTCATCATCGACGGTTATCTGGACTACCTCAATAAAGGATATTCACGCTGGTACGCCGCTATCACGAGTGCCAACCGGTATTTCCTGCCGATGCTGTTAGCCACGGCATGTATCTGTGCTATATTCTTCCCCATACTATTCACGCTGACCGGTCAGATAGGGGACTTTGTCACCTATTTCCCTTGGACAATCACGATTAATCTTATGGTTTCACTCGTGCTTGCCGTGACGATCATTCCGTTATTAAACACGTGGATTATCCGGAAAAGATACATCAAAACCGACAAGAAAAGACTCACGGATCATGTACAGAGACTTTATGAACGTATTCTGGGATGGACATTCCGTCACCCGTGGTTGACTATCGGTTCGGGAATCGCCTCTGTCCTTGTTGCAATAATGATCGTTCCCCTACTGCAATATCGTATGTTTCCCGTTGCCGATCGGGATCAGTTTGCCGTGGAGATCTATCTGGCTGAAGGTACTCCTTTGTCCCGCACGGAACAGGTGGCAGACTCGGTCTACGCTCTATTGAAAGAAGACGGGCGGGTTACTTCCATCACCTCTTTTATCGGTTGCTCCTCCCCGCGTTTCCAAACGTCATATGCGCCGCAGATGCCGGCAAAAAACTACGCTCAATTCATCGTGAACACGACTTCCATTGAAGATACCGAAGATATTTTGGATAAATACACGAACCGGTATGCCGATCTATTCCCCGATGCCCACGTGAAATTCAAACAACTGGATTTCCAACTGGTTCCGGAACTGGAATTCCGGTTCCAAGGGGAAAATATCGACTCTCTGCATCGTGCTGCCGACCTGTTGATGTCCCGCATGCGCCTCATGCCGGAATTGGCTCGCATCTACACGAACTACGACGTACCCCGTCCGGTAATGGAAATCACACTCGATCCGGTTGCCGCATCACAACTCGGGCTTACCCGTACCGCGATGGCTCTCAACTTGTCGATAGCAACCACCGGAATTCCAGTCGGTTCCGTTTGGGAAGGAGATTACGCCCTCCCGGTCATCATGAAAAATGCCCGCAAAGACAGCTTGACGGCACAAAACATCAAGGATCTTTATCTCCCGGCAACGACCTCCCCAACCTCCGTTCCCGTGCGGCAAATCGCAGATGTAAAACCCGCGTGGCACGAGAGTAAAATCGTCCACCGCAACGGGATGCGCTGTCTTTCCGTGATAGCCGATTTACGCAGGGGAGAAAACACACTGGAGACCCTGTCCAAAATAAACAAGATGATTGACGGGGAATTGCAGGGGCAATTCCCGGCAGGCCTGTCCCCGGAAGTTGGCGGGGAATACGAATACGACATGGAAACACTCCCGCCCATCATGTCCGGTCTGGGGATAGCGATGGTCATTATATTCTTCTTTATTCTAACCAGCTTCAGGAAATTCGGGATTACCGCCGTTGCCATGCTCGCCATGTCGTTATGCCTGTTCGGCGCCATGATAGGACTATGGATTGCCGGGAAGACGATTAGTATCACTTCCGTGTTCGGTTTCATCACCCTGCTGGGAATGATCGTGCGAAATGTCATACTCATGTACCAGCACGCGGACGACCGCCGCGTAAATCACCGGGAAACAGCACGGGAAGCCGCTTACGACGCGGGCAAACGCCGTATGGTTCCCATTTTCTTGACAACGGCAACGACAGCCGTGGGAGTTATCCCGATGATCTTCAGCAACAGTACGTTCTGGACGCCTGTCGGTGTCACGATCTTTGCCGGGGGTATCGGTTCGCTGCTGCTGGTAATCACGATTCTCCCCGTGGTATATTGGAAACTCTATTCAAAAAACGATAAACGATTGAAATCATGAAACATATTTACCTTTTCCTGTTTTGTATAGTATTCCTGCCTTTCATCACACGTGGACAGGTGTATACGCTGGAAGAATGTCTGGCGGCAGCCCTAGAAAAGAACAATAGCATCAAGAACAGCTTGTTGGAAGTTGAAATGGCTCGCCAAACCCGTAAAGAGGCTTTCACCTTTTACTTCCCGCAAGTATCGGCCTCGGGTATGGTATTTCAAGGCAGCGAGAAATTATTACAAGCCGATCTCGATCTGTTCGGTCTGGCGGAAATTCCCCTGTCTTTCATAAAAAAAGGGGCATTCGCGACAGCCACTGCCGTACAACCCGTTTTTGCCGGATTACAGATCATCAACGGCAACAAGCTGGCAAAACTGGGCGAAGAAGTCCGTGTTTTGCAACATCGCTTGACCGAAAATGAAGTGAAACAAAAAACCACCGAATACTACTGGCTGATTGCCACGTTAAACAATCATCATTCCACGCTTGACGTGGTAGACAAATTGCTGGCGGAGATTTACCGTCAAGTAGAATTGGCCGTAAAAACCGGACTCACTACCCGTAATGATTTGTTACGGGTTGAACTCCGGCAACAGGAAATAGCCAGCCAACGCCTAAAAGTTGAAAATGGGCTGCGTGTCACCAAAATGGTATTGGCACAATATATCGGGGCTGATTTCACGTCATTTGATATCGCCACGAGTGAATTTACCCAACCTGAATCACCCCTTAATTATTATATCACCCCCCAAGATGCCGTACAACAAAGGATCGAATACCTGTTGGCACAGAAGAACGTGGATGCCCAAGGGTATCAAGTCCGGATGGAACGAAGCAAACATCTTCCGAAGGTAGGCGTCGGCGTGGGACACATCTATTACAACATCATGAAAAAAGACGTGAACACGGAACTCGCTTTCGCCAGCGTATCCGTCCCGATCTCTTCATGGTGGGGCGGCTCGCACGTGATAAAAAAAGCCCGCATAAAAAAAGAACAGGCAGAGAATGATCGTAAAAACGCAGAAGAATTACTCGCCGTAGAGATCGAACAATTGTGGAGCGAACTCACGGAAGCCTACGCACAAATCGAACTGGCACGCAAATCCATCGCATCCTCGACCGAGAACCTGCGATTGAACAAACAACATTTCAATGCCGGAGCATCCTCGTTAAGTGACTTACTAACCGCAGAAACACTGTACACGGAAAGTTGCAACAACTACACGTCCGCCTGTGCCGACTACCAAACAAAGCTATCCAACTACTTGACACATACCAGACCATGAAATTTGCCTTCAGCAAAGTTGCAGGTTGCATTTGCCTGCGGCAAGTTGCAAGTTACTTTTCTAGCGTTTTAGACTGTATTCCAGCACCTCCTCTGTTTATAGAGGAGGTGGTGTCACCCTCATCCTTATTTAAATGCTTTCTCCGATAATCCCGGACCATTCAGTTTCAACTTGTCAAAATATTCCGGTACCGGGCGTCCCATTAACTTATCGACATACATCTTGGCAAGATATTGCGACAGCATGAACCCATGTCCTCTCATTCCAACGAACAATCCCAATTCGGGATCAATGATATAACGGGGTTCCGTGTAATAACCGGACCACGTGGCTTGTATACTCACACCCGCCAACTTAGGCATCCAGTCCACGAAGAACTCACTGATAATCTCTATAAACTCCTTCGTGTTTAAGATCAGATTCTTGTCCGTCCGCAAGGCATCCACCCGCGGGGAAGCACATCCGATAATTTGTCCCGTGTGTACCAATTGTTGCCCGTACACGGCAGAGAATCCCTTGTACTCCTGACGGTCAATCAACATATCCAAACTATCGCCGTTCTTGCCCAACATCGGCAGACGGCGGGTAATAAACGCTTGGTGGCGCACGGGATACAATCCGGCGTGCATACCCAATCCCTCGCATATCTTCCCCGCTCCCGCACCCAAGGCGTTCACGAATACATCCGTGCGAAATTCCACGTATTTCTTATCATGCGTCAGCACCAGAATACAGTATGTCGATCCCTCTTTCATCACTTCGAGCACCTTGCAATCCTCCGCTACACGACCTCCGGCGTGGATACCCATGTTGCGAATCAAATCGACCACCTTACCCGGCGTCGCCTGCCAACAATCATTCGTGATCAAAGCCCCGAGATAACGTTTGGATTTCGTGTCAAAATAAGGAGAAATTTCTTTCTGGAAATTCTTCGGTTCGACCATATAGGCATCCGACCAAGCACGGCTGGCATCCAAAGCGTTGAAGGTAGCCTCGTCATGTGCCAGATTAATATATCGTGTTGTCTTGTAGTCAATATTGGAAAGTCCTTGCAACTCCTTAAATATCGCGTGATTATGCTCTGCAATTTCTGCCAGCTCCGGCAACGAGAATGCCGTCCGGCCTCCGCCGATGTTTCTCCACGAGGACCCCCTGTCCGCGTTCACGAGCACGGGATTCACCCCCGCCTCTGCCATATAACGGAACAAAGCGCTACCCGCGATCCCCCCTCCGGCAATCAAAGCACCCACTTCAACTTTCTTGAAATCGGAACGATTGGCAACCCGGTATTCTTCCCCTCGCTTCGGCGGGTATAATTCACCAAGGTTCAATTGATTCGACAACGGGGCTCTCGGTGTGGCATCTCCCACGACTTCGATTCCTTTTGCCCTCAAAGCCGTTTTCAAACGAGGGATACAACGTTTGCCGCGGCACGGTCCCATCCCCAAACGAGTCGTGTGCTTGATCTCGTCGATAGAAATAAAGGTACGATCGCCCACGATCTGCATTACGTCGTCCAACATCACATCGTCACAATGGCAAATAAAAGTAGCACCCTTCTCGTCTTTCAGCAAAGGCTCCAATTCCAGACATTCCGGGTAATTCTCTTTCACCACGAAACCTCTTACTTTCACCAGCTCTTCACCGTGAATATCCAACGCTTTCACCCGCGCGATATTCGTCTTGTTCGGTTTATGCAACACTTTCTCGACGATACCTTCTCCCAACTTCTCCCCGTAATTGTTCACGAGATAAACCGTTTCTTTTTCTTTTACCTCGTACTCGATCGGCAGGAACAAACTGTCTTTCCGCAAGTCGTAACCGAATATGGCCAAACCCGGACACTGGTAAACACATTCCATACAACCGATACACTTATCGTAATCCACGTGCGGAACCGTTGAAGTAGAACTCTTCGTGATTGCCCCGTGCGGACACGCGAATGAACAAGGATTACAAGCAAAACCGTACAGGCAATCCATTTGCACGAAACCTCTCTTCTTCATACGCTCCGCGTCCGGCAGACGGGGAGCCTCCAGTATCCGGACCGGATGTTGTTGCGAGTCGATATATTCTTTGGACAAGACCAAATAATCATCATAACTCACCCGGGTACCCATATCCAACATGATCTCCGCGGCAGCCTGTTTCCCGCGTAACACGGCACTCGTTCCCTCGCCGATACGCACGGCATCCCCCGCCGCGTAACAACGTTCGCCAAACACGGCACGCCCTTTCGTCAACAATTGATTGTCAGGAATCAATCCCGTGCATATATTAATCACATCAATACCTTCCAGTATCTTTTCCGTACCCGGTACCGCTTTAAAATTCTCGCACTCGGCAATAACCGCACCC
This sequence comes from Butyricimonas sp. Marseille-P3923, assembly GCF_900184685.1. Classification (GTDB taxonomy): domain Bacteria; phylum Bacteroidota; class Bacteroidia; order Bacteroidales; family Marinifilaceae; genus Butyricimonas; species Butyricimonas muris. The sequence continues at coordinate 8,414 of NZ_FXXL01000007.1, read as the reverse complement.
TTGATTCCGGTATGATCTTCATTCGGAATAGCCTTCAACAACATGTGCGAAGTCATGATCGGGATAGCCAAACGACGTACCCGGTTCGCCTGCACGGGGAATCCACCCTCTTTCGGCATCGCCTCAATGATCGCCTTCACGTGGGCACCCGCCTGCATCAACTGGTAAGAAGTCAGATACCCGATATTACCGGCTCCCACGGTCAACACGTTCTTACCCAACAACGTCAATTCATTGTTCATCATTTTCTGAACCACCGCTGCCGTGTACACACCCGGAAGGTCGTCATTCTCGAAAGCGGGCATAAACGGAACCGCACCCGTGGCAACCACCAGATAGTCGGCATCCACGAAAAAGACGGTATCCGTGTCCAGATTCTTCACGGCAATCCGCTTTCCCTCCAGCACATCCCATACCGTGGAATTCAAATATATACCCTCCATACTCTCCCCCGCCAAAGTTTTGGCTATATCGAAACCGCGCATGCCGCCAAACCGCTTCTCTTTCTCGAAAAAGAAAAACTGGTGCGTCTGCATATTAAACTGTCCCCCGATCTTGTCGTTATTATCGATCACGATGTTATCCACACCGTATTTATTGAACTCTTCCCGCACGGCTAAGCCCGCCGGACCGGCACCAACGATAACGACCGTGGTGCGAAGTATTTTCCGGGTATCCTGCCCGTGCGCGTCACAACGTTCGGGCATTTCCCCCTGTGCAAGCTCCCTCACCTCTTTCACCCCATCCACCTTCGTCACGCAAATACGCCGCACCTTGCCGTCTACCAGCATTTCACAAGCACCGCATTTACCGATACCACAAGCTAACGAACGTCCGCGCCCGTCAATGCTATGGCTATGCACGGGATAACCCGCTTGATGCAACGCAGCCGCGATAGTATAACCACTTTCTCCCTCTATTTTTTTTCCGTTAAAAGTGAAAACCACTTTATCCCGCTTCGGTACATCCAGAATTGGATGCGAATTAATTTTCGACATAAGTATATTATTAGTTAGGTTATTAGATTCTTCTGCAATATAGAATATCGAACAAAAAAAAAAGCTGACTTTTGTCAGCTTTTCCAATTTATTGTTTTTTTAACATCTAATTCTTCTCTCGCGCGAACGTAAATTTACCCTCGATACCCTGTCCGTCCTTGCTCAGACCGACAATTGTATCATCATCCACGAGTACCCCGAACCAACTGTCCAACTCGTAATCGATCTCGTGTTCGGAATGAATAATATCAAATTCCTCGGCATCCAGCTTTACCTTATGCCCCTCCAACGACCCGATCAAAAACTCTTGAAGCATATACGCTTCATCATCATTCAATTTGTCCGTAAAAATAATCCTACCGGACAGCTCATCTCCTTCCTGTTTCAAGAATAATTCTCCCTCGGCCACACCGTAACCGTAATCCTCCTTGTATTTCCACTTACCCGTTAAATCCACCTTATTAATTTTAGATTTTAAATTTTAGATTCCAGCCACACGAAGCCGATACTCATTCAAAGATTTCATGATTTCCGATTCCAGATTAAATGCTCCCCACCGAACCATGCTTTTTTTTAATCGTAAATCGTAATTCATAAATCGTGAATTAATTAATTTCTAACCGCTTCTTGTCTTTTCGCTTCATTCCAATACACGTCCATTTCCTCCAATGTCATATCATTCAGCTTCTTTCCGGCAGCATTTGCCTGTTCTTCCACGTAAGAGAAACGACGAATAAACTTCCGGTTCGCTTTTTCCAAAGCATCTTCGGGATTAATCCCGTACAAACGTCCGGCATTAATCATCGCGAACAAGAAATCCCCGAATTCCTCCTCCATGTGTTCTTGGTCAGCCTTCGCGACCTCTACTTCCAACTCCCCGAGTTCCTCCCGTACTTTAAGCCACACGTCTTCTTTTTGATGCCAATCGAACCCCACGCCTCTCACCTTATCTTGTATTCGATAAGCCTTCACCAATGCCGGAAGTGCATCCGGTACTCCTTCCAACACCTTATGATGCCGTCCTTTTTCTTTCAATTTCAACTGTTCCCAATTGCGGGTAACATCATCCGCGTTCTCCACTTTCACCTCGCCATAGATATGAGGGTGCCGGTAACGTAACTTCTCACAAATTTCCTCCAACACCCCGGTTATGTCAAACTCTCCCCTCTCCTCCCCTATCAAAGCATAAAAAGCAATATGCATGATTAAATCCCCCAACTCCTTTTTCACCTCCTGCATATCCCCTTTCACGATCGCGTCACCTAACTCATACACTTCCTCCACGGTCAGCGTCCGCAACGACTCCAACGTCTGTTTATGATCCCAAGGACATTTCTCCCGCAAGGTATACATGATATCCAGTAACTCGGCGAAAGCCTCTTTTTGCTTGCTAAAATCCTTCTCCATGACTAACTCTACGTTAATGAAAAAATTTCAATTCTCAACTTTCAATTTTCAATAGTTTTCCCTACTTTGCACCTGCAAAAATAAGCTATTTATTTTAAGTTTCATGATAGAGAAAAGAATTAGTATTGGAAACATTGATCCTATTGACTTTTACGGCATTAACAACGCAAAATTCATCACGTTAAAAGAATTTTTCCCGAAATTGAAGCTCACCGCCCGCGGAGATGAAATCATAATTCAAGGCGAAGAGAATGATATTGACGTGCTCGTTGCCAAAATTAATGCCCTTCTGGAACATTATAATAAATACAATATGCTCACGATAGCAAACCTCAAAAGGATCATCCTCGAGGACGATATCGTGGAAGATCCCGAAGACCCGGCGTCGATTATCGTCTTCGGGAATAACGGGAAAACCATACGGGCCAGAACCCCCAACCAACGTAAATTAGTCGATCTGGCGAAAATGAATGATTTACTTTTCGCCACGGGACCCGCCGGATCGGGAAAAACCTACACGGCAATAGCCCTAGCGGTCAAAGCCCTGCGAAACAAAGAGGTAAAACGCATCATACTCAGCCGTCCTGCCGTGGAAGCGGGGGAAAGTCTGGGATTCTTACCGGGTGACATGAAAGAGAAAGTAGACCCGTACCTGCAACCCTTGTACGATGCCCTTTCCGACATGATTCCTCCCAAGAAACTTACGGAATATCTGGAAACGGAAATTATCCAAATCGCCCCGTTGGCATACATGAGAGGACGCACCTTGAACGATGCGTTCGTCATCCTCGACGAGGCACAGAACACGACCAAAAATCAATTGAAAATGTTCCTTACCCGCATGGGTATTAACGCGAAGTTTGTTATCACCGGCGACATGAGCCAGATAGACTTACCCAAACGCGGTGATTCGGGACTCATACATGCGTTTAAATTACTGCAAGGCATCAGAGGGATCGCCTTCGTTGAGTTTGATAATAATGATATCGTGCGCCATCGGCTGGTAAAGGATATTGTCAACGCGTATAATAACGAAGAAAAAACTAAATAACGGATCTTAAAGCAAATAACATGGAAGCGATTGTAAAAACAAATTTCAAATTTCCGAAACAGAAAGATGAATACGTCGGTAAAGTACGCGACGTGTATAACATCAACGACGAATACCTCGTTATGCTGGTATCCGACAGAATTTCCGCTTTCGACGTGGTACTCCCGAAAGGAATACCTTACAAGGGACAAATCTTAAATCAAATTGCTGCAAAATTTCTGGACGCAACGGCTGACATCGTGCCGAACTGGAAAATTGCAACCCCCGATCCGATGGTAACCGTCGGTCACAAATGTGAACCTTTCAAGGTGGAAATGGTTATCCGCGGTTATTTGGCAGGAAGTGCATGGAGAGAATACAAAGCAGGAAACAGAACGCTTTGCGGGCTGCCTTTACCCGAGGGTATGGTAGAGAACCAGAAGTTTCCCACCCCGCTTGTCACTCCTACCACGAAAGCTATGGAAGGACACGACGAGAATATTTCAAAAGAAGAAATCATCGCTTCCGGCTTAGTTAGTAAAGAAGACTACGAGGCCATCGAAAAATACACGATTGCCCTATTCCAAAGAGGTACGGAAATTGCTGCGAAAATGGGATTGATACTGGTTGATACCAAATACGAATTCGGTAAAAAAGACGGAAAGATTTACTTGATCGACGAAATACATACGCCCGACTCTTCCCGTTATTTCTATGCTGACGGCTACGAGGAACGCCTTGCCAAAGGTGAAAAACAACGCCAGTTATCCAAAGAATTTGTACGCGAATGGTTAATGGATAACGGTTTCCAAGGGAAAGCAGGACAGCAAGTACCCGAAATGACACCCGAGGTTGTAAACAACATTACCGAACGTTACATCGAATTGTACGAGCATATCACCGGAACAAAATTCGAGAAGGCTGAGAACAACAACGTTCTTGCGCGTATCGAAAAGAACGTGAACGACTGCTTGGCAACACTGCTAAAATAATAAATAAACCCGCCTTCCGGCGGGTTTATTTATTTTATCTCTTCTGCCAATTTCATTGCCTTATACCCGTTCAACATCCCTCCGCTAATACTCATATCGCTGAATTTTATCGACTGCTTGCCGAACTTGCAAACTTGATCACTAGGCGTCACCGTTTTCATTAGCACCTCTTTCACCTGTGCCGCGGTCAGACGAGGGTAATACATCCGAATAAGAGCCGCCACTCCCGCGCATACCGGGGATGCCATACTTGTTCCCGACTCTTGACTATATTTTCCATAAGGAACTTGACTATATATACTATGTCCGGGTGCGAACAAATCAACAGTCTTTTTCCCGTAATTGGAAAAACTCACGAACTTATTATTTGCATCCTCTGCCCTTAAGTTAGAGCCATGCGCACCGACACATATATAACAAGCCTGTGTTTCCGGCTTTGAGGGACGCAAGGGGTAAACATTCACTTGATCCGTATTCCTGCCATTATTCCCGGCAGCACGAACAATCAAAACATCATGGGCGGCGGCATAATCCATAGCCTCTTCTATCCACTTCTGTGTTTTACCGAGAGCCGTGTATTTCCCGAAACTCATGTTTATCACCTTAGCCCCGTTATCCACGGCATACCGTATAGCTAAAGCAATATCCTTATCCTCCTCGTCGCCTCCCGGCGGTACGACTTGCAACAACATAATCCGTACCCCTTGGGCAATACCGTACACTCCCGATTCGGGTTCCGTTACCCCACCGATAGTAGAAGCGACATGAGTACCATGCTTACTGCTCGAAGCGAGAGGAAAATAAGGATTACCGTACTTCCGGTCATTAATATTATACGGATCGTCCCCGATCTCTTTACGAATATCAAAAGCTATCGTGAATAACTCCTCGGCATTCTTTATGTTATGCAAGAGTTGTTTCTCTTTAGAAAGAATCTTTTCTACCGTATCCGGTTCTGTCCGAGGTAACTTTCCGGCTCTAAACAATTCAAACCTTTCTTCCTCCGTCAACACCGGCTCCGCCGCCTTTTTAGCCAAATGCTCCTTATAAGCCTGTTTAAACCAAGCTTGTTTCTTTATCTGTTTAATCTCCTTCAACTCCTCTTGAGCCTCGATACTCTTTCGTTCGTACTCGACCTCTCTGATTCCGTAGGTTTTATGCAACGTCACGAATAAATCCCTCTCTTCCGGGGACATCTTTTTCATATTCCCTCTATAAGTCTTCAGCAACCAGCTATATGTCCGCAATTCTTCGGGCACACCGCGTGATAAGGATTTTCCATCCCGCGTACCCATAAAATTCCAACCGTGGATATCATCCGCGTACCCGTTACGATCGTCATCTTTCCCGTTTCCGGGAATCTCCCCGGGATTACGCCATAACACGGGAGCCAACATTTGGGCTGTCGTGTCAAAACCCGAATCTATCACCGCGACAATCAAAGGTACAGGCTTCTTACCCGATAACAACTCTTTGTAAATACGGTGTACCCCCGTACCGAACATACTGTCTTGCTCTACATCCCGCAAAAACCAATCTAAAGGATATTTCTCCCGCTGTGCCATACTTATTTCCGGCAGTACGAAGAGAAGTAAGAACACCAACATTTTCATTTTCTTCATCATTCCGTTTTAAAAAATTATCTTGATATTCCCCAATACCTCTTTTATCTCCTTTTCAATCTTTCAACTGTTCCAATAATCCCTCCACGGCATCTTCCAGTAAATCCAATACCAATTCAAACCCCGCAGCCCCACCATAATAAGGATCCGGTACACTATCCCGGTAAGAGAAACGCCGACAGAAATCCGTCATTTTATAAATCTTTCCTCTCTCTTCTTCCGTAGTTGCCATACGTCGCAAATCCCGCACGTTCTGGTCATCCATTCCGATAATCATATCAAAATTCTCAAAATCCGCATCAGGATAAAACTTTCGGGATAAACTGGTCAACTCGTATCCCCGGCGGATAGCATGTGCCTGCATCCGTTCATCTGCCGGATCACCCGAATGATAACCGCTAATCCCGGCCGAATCAATATAAAATTGATCCTCCTGTCCCCGTTTCGCCACGTAATGCTTCATAATCGCCTCCGCACTGGGAGAGCGACATATATTTCCCAAGCAAATAAATAATATTTTTTTCTTCATAGTAAAATAGTCCGTAAAGTCTATAAGGTCCGTAAAGTCACAAGTGTCCTTCGGACAATATTTATCGGTAACATAAGCTGCCGTAAACAAAGCGCCCGCAGTGTCCATTGACTTATGGACGTTATAACTTTATGAACCTTACAGACTCAATTAAATAGAGAATCCACGAATTCTTCCCGGTTGAACACCTGCAAATCGTCTATCTTTTCTCCAATACCTATATATTTCACCGGAATCTTGAATTGATCCGAAATACCTATCACCACTCCACCTTTTGCAGTACCGTCCAATTTGGTAATCGCTAAAGCGTTCACCTCCGTTGCCAGAGTAAACTGCTTCGCCTGCTCGTAGGCATTTTGTCCGGTAGAACCATCAAGAACAAGTAATATTTCATGAGGTGCATCAGGAATAACCTTCTGCATCACTTTCTTGATCTTGGTCAATTCGTTCATCAAATTAATTTTATTATGGAGTCTTCCGGCCGTATCAATCAACACGACATCAGCATTCTCTGCCTTGGCCTTACTTAACGTATCAAATGCCACAGATGCAGGGTCTGCACCCATTCCCTGTTTCACGATAGGCACTCCTACTCGTTCCGCCCAAATCACCAGTTGATCGACCGCCGCGGCTCTAAAAGTATCTGCAGCTCCCAACACAACCGATTTTCCGGCTTCTTTAAACTTATGAGCCAACTTTCCTATTGTCGTCGTTTTCCCGACGCCATTCACACCAACTACCATGATCACGTATGGTCCGTGTCCCTCGGGTAAACTCAAAGAATCATAATCTGTCGAATTATTTTCTTTCAATAAATCGACTATTTCTTCTTTCAACACCCGATTCAACTCATCCGTGCCGATATACTTGTCGCGCTGTACTCTTTTTTCTATTCTCTCTATTACACGAAGAGTAGTATCCACCCCCACGTCAGAGGAAATTAACACCTCTTCCAAATTATCCAGTACTTCGTCATCAACCTTTGATTTTCCGACAATTACCCTGGATAGCTTCTTGAATACACTTTCTTTCGTTTTCTCTAACCCTTTATCAAGGCTCTCTTTCTTGTTCTTATTAAATAAACCGAATAATGCCATTTTCACATAAATTGATTCAGAGCACTAAGGTAGAAAAATAAATTGAGAATGTAGAATTTACAATTGAAAATTGAAAAAATCGAAAATGGAATACCATTTACACCATAAAAAAAGAGCGACTCGTTTGAATCGCCCTTCTCTAAATCTGGCATCGACCTACTCTCCCACCTCTCGGCAGTACCATCGGCGCTAACGGGCTTAACTTCTCTGTTCGGGATGGGAAGAGGTGGATCACCGTCGCTATAGACACCGTTTAATAAAATTGAAAGTTGAAAATTGAAAATTGAAAATTATTCCCAATCATCACTATCTCCAAGCTTCCGTCACTCCATCGTGGCGCTCCCGCCACAGTGACAATATCTTTTAAAGTTCATCATTTTTACACGCATCGAAAATCTAACGTCGGTTCTTCAAAAATGGTGACATTTCATCATTTTCAATTCTCGACTTTCAATTTTCAATTGCCATTGTCATCTTGACAATGGCACGGAACGTTAAACGTATCATCTAACCCGCCGAACGTCAACTCTCGGGTGATTAGTACCACTCGGCTTTGCCGTCACCGGCTTTACACCTGTGGCCTATCAACGTCGTCGTCTACAACGACCCTGAAAGGAGATCTCATCTTGAGGCAGGCTTCGCGCTTAGATGCTTTCAGCGCTTATCCCGTCCGCGCGTGGCTACCCGGCCGTACGACTGGCGTCATAACCGGTTCACTAGCGGCGCGTCCAACCCGGTC